>CAWAXG010000040.1:0-302046 GCA_963785755.1 uncultured Acidobacteriota bacterium
GGCACCTGACGCCTGGTCGCCGTGACGAGCGACCCGTCATCGAGCTTCACCGTCGAGGGCATGATCACGAAGCCCTCGGGCGGCTCGGGTCCGATCCACGAGACAAACGAGAAGCTGCGGCCGCCGTCGGAGGTGCGCACGACGAACGGCCGGCCTTCGCGTCCGTTCGACTTGGCGGCCGTCATGAACGCCAGCGCGGCCTGTTTGCCGGTGACCAGGTAGTCGGTGCGAGCCGCGATGCCGGGAAGGTCGAGACGCGGAAACGTCCATGGCCCCTGCCACGTGTGTCCGCGATCCTTCGACGTGAAGAACCAGGACGGCCCCTTGTTGATGTCGCCCATGCGGAACGTCATCAGGAAGTCGGGGCTCGTGAGATCGTCCGCGCCGGGGAACGGACGTTCGGGACGGCCGCCCTCTTCGGTCGGAACACCCGCCATCTCTGTCCGCGGCGGTGGAATCAGCCCTGAGTTGCGCTCCACCTTCCACGTCGCGCCGCCATCCAGGCTGCGCGCCAGCAGGTGCTGCTCCGGACGCGTGCGGTCGATCGGATGGCGCGCCGGTCCGCCCGGTTCGATCGCGTCGGCCTTCATGTGGCCCGCGGAGAAGCCCACGAGGATCTCGTTGCCCCACGACCAGATGCCGTGGTTGGCCGGCCAGCCGCCGTAGCGGCCCGGCTCGCGCCACACCACGACGTGGGTGGGGTCGGCGGGGAGGGGAGCCGCGGCCGGATCGGCGAGTGACAGGCCAAGCGCGGCGCCGATGGCCAGCGCCGAGGTCGCGCACACGAGCGGCAAAGGTTGGTTCAACGTGTCAGCTCCCACACGCGGTGTGTGTTGAGGCTCAGGACGAGATCGTTCGCACCGGCAGCAGATTCGGGATCTCCACCGCCGCGAGCCAGCCAGGCAACCAGGCTTCGATGCGCGCGATCTGCGCCGCGCGCTCGGGCGAAATGGGCAGCGGCAGCGGACCGGCGTCGAGGCCGCGGACGCGCAGCGCCACACGCACGCCCCATGGCGTCGGCAGCGGCGCCAGGTGCGTGATGAGCTCGTCGATCAGGCCCTGGCACGCTCGCGCCAGCTCCATCTGCCCGCTGCGGGCGGCGCCGTGCAGCGCGACCAGCAGCTCGGGACAGAACGCGGCGATGCCGGAAATCGCGCCGTCCCAGCCGGCTTCCGCGGACGCGAGACCGTTGCGGTCGTCGCCGATGAGGAGGCTCCAATCGCGATTGCCGCGCGCCTCGGCGAAGCGGAGAAGGTTCTCGACGCGGCCGCTGCTGTCCTTGATCCCGATCACGTTCGGCTCGGACCGCATCAGCGAGATCGACGTGTCAGCGTCGAGGCCGGTCGTGAAAGCTGGAAGGTCGTACAGCAGGCATGGCCCCGCGAGGGTGTCGGCCACGTGCGCGACGTAGGCGGCGAGATCCACCTGCTGATACGGGAAGAACCACGGCATGGGCAGCAGCACCGCCTGGCAACCGTGATCGAACGCGGCCGTCCCGAGCTCGATCGTCCGCTCGAGCGAGCTGCCGCCGATGGCAGCGACGAGCGGCGTGCCGCGCGGCACACGCCGCGCGACACGACGGAGGATCTCCAGCCGCTCGGCCGTCTCGAAGCGGGGATACTCCGAGGTTGCACCCCCCAGGCACACCCCTGAAGCACCCCGTTCGAGCAGGAAGTCGCAGAGCCGATCGAGCATGTTGCCGTCGACGGCGCCGCTCGAGGTCACAGGCGTGGCCAGCGCCGGAAAGAGGCCCGAGATACGCATCGTTTTTTTCGCTGCCCCGATCGGACGCTAGAACATCAGCCGCAGCGCCAGCTGCAGGATGCGCGGGCTGTCGGCGCTCAGAATGCGGCTGAAGTTGCCGTTGTTCTGCGCGCTCACCGGCAGACCAAAGTTGACGTTGTTCAGCAAGTTGAACGCCTCCAGGCGGAACTGCGTCCTCACTGTGTCCGTGATCGGGAACGTCTTCTGAAGCCCCAGGTCCACTGTCGCGAAGCGCGGACCGCGCATGGCGTTGCGCCCGACGTTGCCGAACGTGCCGAGCGTGTTGGCGGTGAAGGCTGCCGGGTCGAACCACGCCTGCACCTGCTCGCCGTGGCCGCGGTCGCCGGAAAGGTCCGGATCGCCGACTTGATCCACACGCTGGCCGCCGGTCCCTGTCCGCGCGTTGTCCACGCCGCTGGTGACCGTGAACGGCTGCCCGCTCTGCCAGGTCCAGATGCCCGAGACTGCCCACCCGCCGAGGATTGCGTCAAGCGCCCGGTTCGACGGCTTGCCGGGGATCTCCCAGAGCCACGACGTGACGAGCCGATGGCGGCGGTCGAAGTTGGCCGGGCCCCAGTCGAACTCGAGATCGACCGGGTTGGTCTGCGTGACGCCGGTCATCTTGTTGTCCGACGAGTGGTCCATGCTCTTCGAGAGCGTGTAGTTCGCCAGGAGCGTGAAGCCCTTGGCGAAGCGCTTGTCCACCGACAGCTGCAGCGCATGATACGTGGACCTGCCGGTCGGCTCGATCATCGTGATCGCGCCGAAGTTCGGGAAGAGCGCACGGCGCTGGTTGGTCGTGGCCGTCGTCGCGCCGGTGGCGTAGATGGCCGGATTCACCTCGCGGCCGACCGGCAGGTCGCTGCCGCGCGATCCCGCGTAGGCGGCGCGCACCATCCAGGTCGGCACGACCTCCCGCTCGACCGTCAGGTGCCACGTCTGCATCGTCCCGTTCTCGAAATCCTCCGAGAAGCTGAACATCTGGTGCGGCAGCACGAACGCAACGTCGCTCGGCACGCTGAAGGGATCGGCCGGGAACGGGTTGGTGCGGCCCGCGTAGGTCGTCGTCAGGGAGTTGTTCGCGTCGCCGGGGAACGTGATGACGGTGCCGAACGGGCCCTGGTTGGCCGCCGAGTTGGTCGCGATGGTGTTCGGCCGATCGAAGAACACGCCGTAGCCGGCCCGGACGCTCGTGCGGCCGTCGCCGAAGGGATCGTAGGCAAGCCCGAGGCGCGGGCCGATGTTCATCCAGTCGGCGTCGTAACCGCCCTCCGGACACCGGTCGTCGCCGGGATACGCGGCGCCAATCGGCGCGTTGGTGTAGACCTGCGACTCGACGCCAGGACGGTAGCACGCCGTGCGGTTGGTCTCGTCCTTGTACGCCGTGAACGGATCCCACCGCACGCCGACGTTCGCCGTCAGCCTCGAGTTGACTCGGTAGTTGTCCTGCACGAAGAGCGCGATCGAGTGCATCCGCGTGTTCTTGTACTCGCCGATGCCCTGCTCGAACGACGAGAACTTGCCGAGCATGAAGTCCGCCAGCCCGTCGCCGGAGAAGGGCGCCGACCCGTTGAACGTGTAGCGTCCGTTGGCGCGGAAGTTGTTCACGATGTCGCCCTGCCCGTAGGCGTAGTCGGCGCCAAAGGCGAGGTCGTGCTTGCCGAGCGACCAGCGCGTGGTGTTGACGACCTGGAATTCGTTGCGCAGGAACGTGTTCGTGTCGCCCGTATTGATGCCGAAGTAGCCGCTGACGTTGAAGAACCACTGCGGCGCGTCGTCGTTGTAGACGTCGGTGATGCCGAGCGACGCGTAGTCGGGCGGCAGGATGTGGAAGTTGTAGTTGTTGGTGCGGTTGAACGTCACGACCAGGTTGTTCACGACGCGCGGCGAGATCACGTAGCTGTCGTTCACCGACGCGATCGTGTTCTGCCAGGTGCGGCCGAAGGCGCTGTTGATGGCGTTGCCGTCCTCGAGCACCGGCGGCGTGGACGCGCGCGACACCCAGATGCGCCCGTAGAGGCTGTGATTGCCTGAGAACCGGTGGTCCAGCCGGGCGAGATACTGGTTGTCCGCCGACTCGACCGCCTGGCGATACTTCAGCGTCAGCGGCGAGTCGCCCGCTCCCGGGTTGGGCAGCGGGATCCAGTCGGCCACAATCTCCCTGGCCGCCGGGTTGAAGAGCGCTACCGGAATCTGGTTGCCCGGAAACGGCTCGCCCGTGAACGGATTCCGCAGCTGCCGCGTGATCGCCGAGAAGTCGCCGCTGCGCATCGCCGCCGTCGGGACGAGCGTGCTGCGATCCTGCGGGGCGCTCTTCTGGTCGGTACCCTGATACGAGCCGAAGAAGAACGTCCGAGCCTTCACGATGGGCCCGCCGATGGTCCCGCCGTACTGATACCGCTCGAGCCCGTCGCTCTGCCCAGGCGTGAAGAAGTTCGACGCGTTCATGTTGTGATGCCGCATGTAGCCGAAGCCCACGCCCTGGAACTTGTTGCTCCCCGACCGCGTCACGGCGTTGACGATCGCGCCGGCGTTGCGCCCGTATTCGGCGTTGAAGCTGTTGGTCTGGACGCTGAACTCCTGGAGCGCGTCCGGATTCGGCATCGGGTTGGGCGCGTTGCTGTAGTGGTCGTTGTTCGACCCGCCGTCGAGCACGTAGTTGGTGGTGTTGGCGCGCGCGCCGCCCGAGGACACCGGCTGCACGCCCGGATAGGTCGCGCCAGAGGTGAGGCTGGTCGTCGTGTCCGGCAGCACGCCGGCGACGAGCGTCATCAGCTGCGTGGGGTTCCTGCCATTCAGCGGGAGGTTCTCGATGCGCTGCTGATCGACCACCGTCCGCAGTGTGCTGCTGTTGGTGTCCACCGTGCGCGCCGAGCCGCTGACGGTCACCGTCTCGGTGACGGCGCCCACCCTGAGACCCACGTCGAGGCGGACCTCGTCGTTGACCCGCACGACGACGCCGGGCGACTGGAACGTCTGGAAGCCGGTGAGCTCCGCCGACACGGTGTAGCGGCCGACCGCCAGCCCGCGCAGCGAGTAGAGTCCCTCAGCGTCGCTGACGGTGTCGGCCTCGGCATTGGTACCTTCGTGACGCGCGCGGATGGTGGCGCCCGGCACGACGCGGCCGTCGGCGTCGCGCACGACGCCGGTGATGGCGCCCGTCGTGGTCTGCGCCGAGAGCGACGATGGAACGGCCATCAGGGCCGCGAGAACAGCCGCCAGAATCACTGGCCTCTGCAGGAACATGGAACCCTCCAAAACTCTTCCGAACTGACGAGCTTCCGAACTGACGAGCCTGAAATCGAAAGTAGACACCGGTTCTATCAACAAGTGGCGAGGCATGTCAACAGAAACGAAACGCGTTTCAAATTCAGCCTTGAAAATACCGGCAGCGAACATTAACGTTTCCTGCTACCTCTCGGAATGGCGCTGTCGTGGTCGGACAAGGAGCGGACGTGCTGAAGCACCTGGAACGTAGGCGGATCAAGGTGGGGCTGCTGGATTTTGGCGACGGGCGCGCGTTCCTTCAGGCGCCGCTGGCTCCGGTGAACGAGCAGTTTCGCCTGGCGCTCGCCGGCCGGCTCGAGGCCGATGGCTTCGAAGTCGTGCACGGCGACGAGGTGATCTGGCGCAATGACATCGCGGTGCGCAACGGCCGGCGTCTCGCGGCCGAAGGTGTGGACGCCGTCATCTTCAATTTTTCCGTCTGGGCGTGGCCGCAGTACGCGAGGGTCGCGGCGCAGTTCTGCCCCCAGCCGATCGCGATGTTCTCCAACGTCAACCCGCAGTACCCGGGGCTGGTTGGCATGCTGGCCAACTCCGGCTCCCTCGATCAGGCGGGCATCCGCTTCACGAAGTGTTTCGGCGACGTCGCCGACGACCGCGTCTACGGCGCCCTGCGATCGCAGGTCCGCGCCGTGGCGGTGGTGCAGCGCCTTCGCGGGCTCACCTACTGCCTCATTGGCGGCCGGTCGCTCGGCATCGACACGACGGTGATCGACCCGGCGCAGTGGATGGCGGAGTTCGGCATCGACGTGGACCACGTCGACCAGATGGAGCTCGTCCGCCGCGCCGAGGCGATGATCGCCAGCGACCCGCGCCTCGACGAGACGCTCGCGTACCTGGAGCGGACGATCGGGCGCATTCACTGGACCGCGCCCGACGCGACATTCCGCTTGACGCGCGATCTGCTGCGGCGCCAGGTCGCGCTGTACTACGCGGCCATCGACCTCATCGCGGAGTTCGGCTACGACTTCTGCGGGATCAAGGGCCAGCGCGAGTTGACCGAGCACTACGCGACCGCCGATGTCGCCGAGGCGTTCCTGAACGACCCGTATGGGCCCGACGGCGTCCGCAAGCCGCCCATCGTCTGCGCGACCGAGGCCGACAGCGACGCAGCCCTGACGATGCAGGTGTTCAAGGAGCTGACGGGTACGCCGGCACTCTTCGCCGACGTGCGGCACTACCACGCCGATCTCGGCGTCTGGGATCTCTGCAACAGCGGCGAGCATGCCACGTACTTCGCGGGGCGCAGCGACGACCCGGCCGTGAACCTCCCTCGCGTGGAGTTCCGCCCCCAGGGGTTCTACTTCCCGGCCGGCGGCGCCGCGGTGTACCACATCGCCGCGCCGGGCCCGGTGACGCTGGCGCGTCTGACGCGGCACAACCGGCGCTATCGGATGACGATCGTGGCCGGCGAATTCGTGGACTTCGGCGCGCGCAATCACGAGATCGCGGCCCTGTCGCAGGATAATTGGCCGCACGCTTTCGCGCGGCTCGGTTGCCCGGTCGAGCGGTTCATCGACCAGTTCCACTGCAATCACATCCACGGCGCTTACGGCGACTGGACGCGCGAGCTCGAGCTCGTGTGCAGCAATCTGGGGATCGAAGCCATCAGGCTGTAAAACCCCCATTTCCTTCAGAACCATGCCTTACTCCCTAGGTCTCGACTTCGGCACAGAATCCGTGCGGGCGGTCCTCGTCGACGCTCGCTCGGGCGCGACGATGGCGACCGCGGTCGACCGCTATGCCGACGGCGTCATCGAGCACGCGCTCCCTGGCACCGGCGTGACCCTCGGCGCTGACTGGGCGCTGCAGAATCCGGCCGACTGGCTCGAAGGGCTCGCGCGCACGGTCGCAGGCGTGCTGTCGGCCTCCGGTGTCGAGTCCGACGACGTGATCGGCCTCGGCGTGGATTTCACGTCGTGTACGGTGCTGCCGACCGACGCCGTTGGCAGTCCGCTCTGCCAGGTTGACGGGCTCGCGAATCAGCCACACGCGTGGCCGAAGCTCTGGAAGCATCACGCGGCGCAGCCTCAGGCAGATCGCGTCACCGACCTGGCGGCGGCACGCGCGGAGCAGTGGCTGCCGCGGTATGGCGGACGCATCTCGTCGGAGTGGATGCTGCCCAAGGCACTCCAGATTCTGCAGGAGGCACCCGAGATCTACCGGCGCGCGGCACACGTGCTCGAGGGCGGCGACTGGATCGTGTGGCAGCTCACCGGGACGCTGACGCGGAACGCGTGTGGCGCCGGCTACAAGGGCCTGTGGCACCGGCGCGACGGCTATCCGTCGCGCGCCTATCTTGCCGCGCTGGATCCCCGCTTCGAGCGCTTCTACGAGGAGAAGGCCACCGGGATCGTCGCCGCGCCCGGCTCACTCGCGGGACGGCTGTCGCCGGCGTGGGCCGAGCGCCTCGGGCTCGGGGCCGACGTAGCGGTCGCGGTGCCGATCATCGACGCGCATGCCGCGGTGCTCGGCGGCGGCGTCGGCGAGGCGGGGCCGCTCTTCCTCATCATGGGCACCTCGACGTGCCATCTGCTGATGGCGAGCGGCGAATCGCTCGTGCCCGGCATTGCCGGCGTCGTCGAGGACGGCATCGTCCCCGGCCTGCACGGCTACGAGGCCGGCCAGGCAGCCGTGGGCGACATCCTCGCGTGGTACGTGCAGCATGCGGTACCCGCGAGTGTCCATGACGAGGCCCGTGCCGCGGGGTGCAGCGTGCACGACGTGCTGAGCGAAAAGGCCGCGCGTCTCGTGCCGGGCGAATCGGGTCTCGTCGCCCTCGACTGGTGGAACGGCAACCGCTGCACGCTGATGAACTCGGATCTGAGCGGCCTGCTCGTCGGCCTCACGCTCGGCACACGGCCGGAGCACATATATCGTGCGCTCATCGAGGCCACTGCGTTCGGCACCCGCGTCATCGTCGAGGCATTCGAGTCGGCAGGGCTTGCGGCAACACGCCTCGTTGCCGGCGGCGGACTGGCTGCCAACCCGCTCGTGATGCAGATCTACTCAGACGTGTGCGGCCGCGAGCTGGAAGTCGCCGGATCTCCGCAGGCGTCGGCGCTCGGCGCCGCGATGCTCGGCGCGGTGGCCGCCGGCCCGGATCGCGGCGGACATGCGTCGCTTGCCGAGGCCGTCGCGCGCATGGCGCCGCCGCCGTCGCGTGTGTATCGCCCCGACGCGCATCGCCGGAAGACGTACGACGAGCTGTATCGGTGCTACCGCGAGCTCTATGACGCGTTTGGCAGAACCAGCGACGCGATGCAGCGATTGCGTGAGTTGCGGATGAAAGGCGTGAGGTCGTAGCGCGACCCTTCGCGGCTGGCAGGTCGACGCATCGCCCTGGCGTAGGTCCCGACAATCCAGTGTTCGTTGAGATACACGTTCTGAGGCTGGAACGCTATTGACCGAACTCCGCCCATCGTCCGATCAGCAGCGTCGCGAGGATGCCCACGAGCTCCACGCGCTCGGGTATGCCCAGGAGCTGTTCCGGACGATGGGCGGGTTCTCGAACTTCGCCATCTCGTTCTCGATCATCTCGATCCTGACCGGCGCCGTAACGCTGTACGAGCACGGTCTCGTCATGGGCGGGCCGGCCGAGATGGCGTTCGGGTGGCCGCTGGTGACGCTCTTCACGCTGGCGGTCGCCTTGAGCATGGCGGAGCTCGCCTCGTCGCTGCCGACCTCGGGCACGATGTATCACTGGGCTTCGAGGCTGGGCGGCAAGGGCTGGGGCTGGTTCACGGCGTGGTTCAACATCGCAGGACAGCTCGCCGCGCTTGCCGGCATCGACTACGGCTGCGCGCTGTTCCTTACGCCGCTGCTTGGCTGGCCGATGACGACCGGGCGCGTGCTCACAGTCTATGCGGCGATCCTGCTGTCGCATGCGCTGATCAATCACTTCGGCATCCGGCTGGTCGCATGGCTCAACGATTTCAGCGTCTCCGTGCACGTCGTCGGTGTCGTCGTCATCGTCGGGGCGCTGGCGTTCTTCGCGCCGAAGCAGCCGCTCGGGTACTTCTTCGAGCGCGTCACCTACAACGACCAGGGCTGGCCGTACTGGTTTGCGTTCGTCATCGGGCTGCTGCAGGCGCAGTGGACCTACACGGGCTATGACGCCTCGGCGAGCGTGTCCGAGGAGACGGTCGATCCACGACGACGAGTGCCCTGGGGAATCGTGATGGCGGTGGTCGTCTCCGCGGTGGTCGGCTACGCGCTGCTGCTGGCACTCACCCTTGCGATCACCGACATTCCCTCCGTGCTCAACGCGCGCGACGAATCTGGCAACAAAGTGCCGGCGGTGATTGCGATCTTCAGCAGCGCACTCGGCGCACGCGCCGGCACTCTCTTTACCGCGCTCGCCGCGATGGCCATGTGGTTCTGCGGTTTGTCGGCGGTGACGTGGATTTCGCGGACGCTCTACGCCTTCGCGCGCGACAACGGCCTGCCGGGTTCTGCCCTGTGGCGACGCGTCAGCAGCACCCACCAGACCCCCGCTCCCGCGATCTGGCTGTGCGTCGTCATCGCATTCGTCGCGACGATCAGCGCCGGGACCTATGCCGTCGTCACATCGATCAGCGTGATCGGCCTCTATTTTTCCTACACGATTCCCGTGTATCTTGCGTGGCGCGCGCGCGGCCGGGGAGAGGCGGTGCCTCGCGGACCGTGGCACCTGGGCCGATTCGGGCCCGCCGTCAACCTCGTCGCCATGCTGTGGGTGGTCTTCATCTCGATCGTGCTGAGCATTCCCGACCGTATGCGCACCGGAAAAACCATTGCCGGGCTCACGGTGCTGCTCGGTGTGTGGTATCTCGTGAGCGAGCGCCACCGCTTCCGGGGACCAGCCTGGGCCTCGTCAGGCGAAACCGCCAGCCGCGCGCCAGGCGCCCGGCAAGAACCGGCATCGGGAGGGTGATCGTGCACGAGAGCGCCACAGGGAAGCGTCCGCTGACGCTCGACCGGCTGCGTGAGGCGGCCTCGAGCGGCGAAATCGAGACCGTCGTCGTCGGCTTCACGGATCATTACGGCCGCCTGATGGGCAAGCGGTACGACGCCGAGGTCTTCGTCGAGGAGACCGCGACACACGGCACGCACGGATGCGACTATCTCCTCACGACCGACATGGAGATGGAGCCGGTCCAGGGCTACACCTTCGCCAACTGGCAGAAGGGCTACGGCGACGTCCACCTTGTGCCGGACATGTCGACGTTGAGGGTCGCGAGCTGGCTCGAGAAGAGCGCACTCGTGCTGTGCGACGTGCACGACCAGCAAACGCACGACTACGTGCGGGTGGCGCCGCGTTCCCTTCTCCGCGATCAGATCGCCGCGGCGCGCGAGCTGGGATTTACGGCATTCGCGGCTTCCGAACTCGAGTACTACGTCTTCGAGCAGGACTACCGGGCAGCCGCGCAGGCCGAGTATCGCGGCCTCACCCCGGCCGGCTGGTATCTCGAGGACTACCACATCCTCCAGGGCACCCGGACGGAGCCCTTCACGTCGTCGGTTCGGCGGCATCTCAAGGCGTCCGGCGTCCCGGTCGAAAACTCGAAAGGCGAGTGGGGCCTCGGCCAGCACGAGCTGAACGTCCGCTACGCCGAGGCGCTGCCGATGGCCGACCGGCATGTGATTTTCAAGCAGTGCCTGAAGGAGGTGGCAGGGCAGCACGGCCTGTCGGTGACGTTCATGGCGAAGTTCGCCGCCGACCGCGCGGGCTCGAGCTGTCACGTGCATCTCAGCCTGTGGCGCGACGGAGCAGAATGCCTTCGCGGGAGACACGGCGCTCGGGCCGGTCAGGTGTTCCGACACGTTTCGCTGGTTCCTCGGGGGCTGGATCGCGCGCGTGCCTGACGTGATGGCGTTCTACGCGCCGACGGTGAACTCGTACAAGCGCTACGTCGATGCGTCGTGGGCGCCAACGCGCCTCGCATGGAGCTACGACAATCGCACGGCCGGCTTCCGCGTGGTCGGCCACGGGCCGTCGTTGCGGATCGAGTGCAGGATCCCCGGCGCCGACTGCAATCCGTATCTCGCGTTCGCGGCGGCGCTCGCTTCGGGTCTCGATGGGATCCGCAATCGAACGGAGCCGCCCGACTGCTTCTCCGGCGACATGTATGCGGCGCAGCACCTGCCGCATGTGGCGACGAGCCTCCACGATGCCACCGAATCCTTTGTTGCCAGCGAGTTCGCGAGGCGAAGCTTCGGGGACGACGTGGTCGATCATTACGGCCATTTCTTCAAGACTGAGTACGCGGCGTATTCGTCGGCCGTCACCGACTGGGAGCGCCGGCGGTACTTCGAGCGCATATGAACACTGGCACACGGCTCCAGGAAAAAGTGGCGCTGATTACCGGCGCCGGCAGCGGGATTGGACGTGAATCGTCGCTGTTGTGGGCGTCCGAGGGCGCATCGATAGTCGCTGTCGATATCGACCACTCGTCCGCGCAGCACACGGCCGACGCGGTCCGGGCCGCAGGCGGCCGCGCGGTGGCCGTGCAGGCCGACGTCGCGCGTGCGGAGGACTGCGAGCGCATGATTGCCGCGGCCGAGCGCGAGTTTGGGACGCTGAACATCCTGTTCAACAACGCCGGCATCATGCACAGCCAGGACGACGATGCGGTGTCGACCGACGAGGCGGTGTGGGACGTGACGATGAACATCAACGCGAAGGGGGTGTTCTTCGGGTGCAAGTACGGCATCCCCGCCCTGCGCCGCGCCGGTGGCGGCGCGATCGTCAACACCGCTTCGTTCGTGGCGGTGCTGGGCGCTGCGACGCCGCAGGTGGCCTACACCGCCAGCAAGGGTGCGGTGCTGGCGCTCACGCGCGAGCTGGCGGTCGTGCACGCGCGCGAGAACATCCGCGTCAACGCGCTGTGTCCGGGGCCACTCAAGACCGAGATGCTGATGAAGTTTCTCGACACGGACGAGAAGAAGCAACGCCGGCTCGTGCACATTCCCATCGGACGGTTCGGCGAGGCAAGGGAGATCGCGCGCGCGGCGCTGTTCCTGGTGTCTGACGACGCGTCGTATGTGACGGGAGCGGAGTTTCTCGTCGACGGCGGCATCACGGCTGCCTATGTGACGCCGTTATGAGCGAAGCGATTGCCGGCGTGAGGCAGCGCGTCATCAGCCCGGTGGACGGGTCCGTCTACGCGGAGTTCGATCTGCCGTCCGGCGCCGAGATCGAGGCGACGCTCGAGCGGGCGGTGCGTGCGCAGGGCGCGTGGAAGCGCGTGCCGCTGGCGGAGCGCTCGGCAATCTGCCGGCGCATGACCGACCTGATGGTCGAGCGCGCCGATGCCATCGGCACGGAGCTGACGTGGCAGATCGGCCGGCCGGTGACGCAGAGTCCGTTCGAAATCCGGCGAGGTTTCCAGGAACGGGCCCGCTACATGGTCGACGTCGCCGGGGACGCCCTGGCAGACGACGTCCTGGAGCCGAAAGACGGCTTCCGCCGCTTCATCCGCCGTGAGCCGCTCGGCGTCGTGCTCGTGATGGCGCCGTGGAACTATCCGTACCTGGCGTCGGTAAATACGGTGATTCCGGCGATCGTGGCGGGCAACGGCGTGATTCTCAAGGTGTCGCAGCAGACGCCGCGCGTGGCGGAGCATTATGCGGAGGCGTTCGCGGACGCCGGGCTGCCCGAGGGGGTGTTCCAGTATCTGCACGCGAGCCACGACGATCTCGCCCGGCTGATTGCCGACCCGCGCATTCGCTTCGTGTCGTTCACGGGGTCGGTCGCGGGCGGTGCGGCGGTCCAGCGCGCCGCGAGCGGGCAGTTCATCGCGACCAACCTCGAGCTCGGCGGCAAGGATCCGGCGTACGTGCGGCCCGATGCGCCGCTCGAGGCCACGATCGACAACCTCGTCGACGGCGCGTATTTCAACGCCGGCCAGTCGTGCTGCGCGGTCGAGCGAATCTACGTGCACCAGGACATCTATCGCCCGTTCGTCGACGGCTTCATCGATCTCACGCGCCAGTATCGCCTCGGCAACCCGCTCGAACGCGAGACCACGCTGGGGCCGATGGTCCGGGCCAGCGCGGCAGCGTTCGTCCGCGATCAGATCGCAGAGGCCGTCCGGCAGGGCGCGCGCGCGGTGATCGATCCGCGCGAGTTCCCGGCCGCTCGCGAAGGCACGCCGTACGTGGCGCCGCAGGTGCTGCTCGACGTCGATCACGGCATGCGCGTCATGACCGAGGAGACGTTCGGGCCGGTCGTGGGGATGATGGCGGTCAAGGATGACGACGAGGCTGTTCGATTGATGAACGACAGCCGGTACGGTCTCACCGCGTCGATCTGGACGAGCGATGTCGATGCGGCCATTCGCATCGGGGATCGTGTCGACACCGGCACCTGGTTCCTGAACCGCTGCGACTATCTCGACCCGGCGCTGGCGTGGACCGGCGTCAAGGACTCGGGACGCGGCTGCTCGTTGTCGCGGCTGGGCTACGAGTCGCTGACGCGTCCGAAGTCGTTCCACCTCCGGCTGGCGCCGTAACGGGTCCTTCGGGGAAATCCGAGCACGCGCGCGAATGGAGCGCGATTCAGACGTCACGTCGGCAGGCATCGTTGACCACCCAGGCTTCGTGAACTAGAGTTTCGCTCCAAGCGAGGTGTGGGATGCAGTGGAAAACGCTCGACGGTACTTCTGGCCTCGGTTCTCTTCTCCTCTCAAGCCGAGAACACGTCATCCGATCTGACCGAACGCGTGACGCGGATGGCGCGCATCGGTTCGGTGACCGCTCCCAGCTTCTCGCCGGATGGCCGCTGGCTCAGCATCATCTCCAACGTCAGCGGCCTGCCGCAGGTCTACGTGATCCCGTCGACCGGCGGCTGGCCGCGAATGATCACCGATGGCACGGACCCGGTGGTGGGTGCCGCGTGGGCGCCGAGTGGAGACACGCTGGCCATCACCATCGCACCCGGAGGCGGCCTGAACACGCAGGTCTACGTCGTCCGTTCGGACGGCACCGGTCTGCGCCGGCTGACGGACGGCAAACAGGACAACAACGCCTTCAACGCGTGGAGCGATGACGGCCGGAAGATCTATATCGATTCGAACCGGCGCGATCCGGCGTCGCGCGATTCGTTCGCGATCGATGTCGCCAGCGGAAAGATCGAGCTGGTCGCGAAGAATCCAGGCGTTGGATTCATCAGCAGCGTGACGCGTGACGGCCGCTACGCGTTGCTCGGTCGCGTCCGCAGCCGCGGCAACAACAATCTGCATCTGCTCGACCTGACCACGGGGCAGGACACGCTGATCACACCGCACGAAGGCGCCGCCCAGTATTTCGGCGAGATCGCGAAGGACGGCCGCGCGGTTTACATGGCCAGCAACGAAGGTCGCGACCTCGCGGCGTTCGCGCGACTGAAGCTCAATGCCGGTGGTGCGCCTGGAAAGATCGAAGTGATTCGCGAACGGGCGGATGCGGAGCTCGACGGCGTACGCCTCAACGATCAGGCCACGATGGCGGCGCTCATGTGGAACGTCTCGGGACGGTCCGAGCTCGAGCTCGTCGATCTGCACTCGATGAAGACGCTGTCGGCGCCCAAGCTGCCCGGCGAGATCGGCGGCGCGCCGATCTTTTCGCGTGACGGCAAGCAGATGGCGACGACGATCTCCGGCGCAGCGCAGCCGCCAGACGTGTGGGTCGCGGACGTGGGCCAGCCGTTCAAGAAGGTGACCTCCGCGCAGCACGTCGGCGTGGATCTGACGACGTTCGCGCGGCCGGAGCTGGTGAAGTTCAACGCCCACGATGGACTCGAATTGAGCGGATGGCTCTACCGGCCGAAGAGCGCCGCGGCTCCGGCACCCTACGTCGTGAGCTTCCACGGCGGACCCGAGGGTCAGGAGCGGCCGGGGTTCCGGTCCGACTATCAGGCGCTCCTGTCGGTCGGCATCGGCGTGCTCGCGCCAAACGTCCGCGGCTCTTCAGGCTTCGGCAAGAAATTCGTCAATCTCGACAATGGCGAGCTGCGCTTCAACGGCATCAAGGACATCAAGAGCTGTGTCGACTATCTCGTCTCCAATCGCCTCGCCGACCCTCGGCGGATCGGCATCACCGGCGGATCCTACGGCGGCTACATGACGATGGTCGGCGTGACCGAGTATCCCGACTTGTTCGCGGCGGGCGTGAATCAGTTCGGCATGGTGAATTTCTTCACCTTCTTCCAGCACACGCAGCCGTGGATGGCCGCGATCTCGACAACCGAGTACGGCGATCCGGCGACGCAGAAGGACCTGCTCGAAAAGCTCTCGCCGCTCGGCAAGCTCGATCGGATCCGTGCGGTGATGATGGTGCAGCACGGCGCCAACGATACGAACGTGCCGGTGGTGGAGGCGGAGCAGATCGTCAAGCATCTCAAGTCGCGGAACGTACCAGTGGAGTACATCCTCTTCCCGGACGAGGGGCACGGGTGGCGCAAGATTCCGAACCGGATTCGCTCGACGGTGGAGATGGTGCGATTCTTCGACCAGCACCTGAACTCGCGGGGGAAGACCAGTTCGCAGCAGTGACGTCCGGCGCCCTCGGACGTGGCATCGTAGGCTCCGCGTAGCCGCACCTCGGCACACCGCTTGCAGCCGCAGGACCAGTTCGCGTGCAAAACCCTGGCTTTCCTAGGGATTTTGTGCGGAGTGGGATGTGCCTCCGAGCGCGAAACACGATATGCCGTGGGCAGCGTCGGCTCGGCGTAGGGCGCGAGTCGTCTTGCCGGGATGCAGGCCTTCATCAAAGGACATTCAAGAGCGGGAACGCACGTTCTACCTCGCGGTGGAAATGACGGACGCAGAATGGCTTGAAGAGGCATCCTTGCGAAATGTCCAGCCTGGCGGCGAGCCTGACGAAGGGGTGCAATCATGCCGTCTCCACATGTTGCCGCTGACTCCGTAGAGAACGACGATTTCGAGACCGAAGCGAAGAGGCCCAGCGAGTCGGCGCTCGATCCACACGGGCAACCGTTCGACGTCCGATTCAATCGGGCGCGTCGCGCTGAGCGCGATGTCTGCGAGCTTCTCGGCCTGGCTCGCGGGCTGCTTGCCGACGGAACCGTAACAGAAGGGGAGGCATCGCTCCTCCACGACTGGGTGGCCCGCCATCAGGATGCACTCGAGCATTGGGCTGTTCGCATGATTCACCACCGTTTGATGACCCATTTTGAGGATGGAGTCATAGACGACGCCGAACGTGCGGACTTGAAACTCCTGCTGGATCAGCTCGTGAGCGGCGAATTGTCGGCCGTGTGCGACACGGACGCGGCGACCACTCTTCCGCTGGACCAGCCGCCTCCCACACTTGCGTGGGTTGGTATGACCTATGTGTTCACAGGCAAGTTCGCCTTCGGAACCCGGCGCGACTGCGAGCGTGAAGTCGAGAAGCGAGGCGGGGCGTGTGAGTCCACAATCACGAAGAGCACCTCTTTTCTCGTCATTGGAACGTTCGGCAGCAGGGACTGGGTGCACACTGCATTCGGGCGAAAGATCGAGAAAGCCGTTTCCTATCGTGACGACGGCGTTCGGCTGCGCATCGTAGGCGAGGATCATTGGGCCGACGCCTTGTAAAGACTCGTCGCCGCGTCTGCGCTCACCGACTAGACATTCATCTGCAGTGGATGAAGCCCTCCAGATCCCTGGCCGCAGCACCTACAGCTGACAGCCGCACGCCGCCCCTCCGATCAGCTCGAACCCCAGGGTGGGAGCACAGGCACGTAGTCCCCGCTCTCTGACACCTGCCGATAGGCCCCGTGGTATCGGCCGGGGGTGATTCGGACGAGCATCTCCACGAGGGCGTCGATGTCGTCGAGCGTGTTGTAGACGGCCAGGCTGATGCGCACCATTCCCGGGCGCTCGGATCGGTCGCTGGTCAGAGATGTCCGCGCAAGGCGGGCCGGCTCCCGGTTGGAGACTCCGAGGAGATGCGCCACGTATGGCTGCGCACAGAAGCAGCCGTTCCGCACGCCGATGCCACTCTCGTACCCGAGGATCGCTGCGACGAGCCCGTGAGGCACGCCGTGGAGATTGAAGGGGATGACTCCGACACGGTCGCTGAGACGAGACGGATGTGCCTCGCCATAGATGCTGATTCCTGGCACCAGCCGCAACCGGTCGAGCGCATAGGCCACGAGAGAGGCTTCGTGGTCCTGGATGGTCTCCATGCCGGTTTCCATGAGGACGCGAGCCGCTGCCGCCATGGCGATGGCGCCCACTACGTTGGGGCTGCCCGCCTCTTCGCGATCAGGTAATCCGGCCCAGAGCACCTCCTCCGGCGTCACGACATCCACCGTGCCTCCGCCTTGATATTCAGGGACGCCGTGCAGGAAGACGTCTTTCGCGCCAACCAGCGCTCCGGTGCCGAACGGCGCGTACATCTTGTGAGCTGACAGGACGACGAAGTCCAGGTGCTCCGGATCGTCGTCCGCCTTGACGTCGAGCGGACGGTGGGGCGCCAGTTGCGCGGCGTCGACCAGGATCCGGGCGCCCGCCGCGTGGGCCTTCCGCGCCAGACGGTGGACGGGCTGCACGAAGCCGGTGACGTTCGAGGCCCCGCTCACGGTGACGAGCGCCACGCGCCCGCGGTAGGTCTCGAGCAGCCGATCCAGATCGTTCTCGTCGAGCCGCCCATCGCTGGTCACCGTGGCGCGCACGACTCGCGCGCGCCGCCGCCAGGGCAGGTCGTTCGAGTGGTGCTCCATCAGGGTCGTGAGAACGATGGCATCCTTCGACAGCGGATAGCGGTACGAGAGCTTGTTGATTGCTTCAGTGGTGTTCTTGCCGAAAATCACCGTGTTCGTGTCGACGTTGGCGCCCACGAAACGGGCAATGGTGTGGTGCGCCTCGTCGTAGGCGGCCGTGCTGATTCGCGACTTCAGACCGGCGCCCCGGTGAACGCTCGAATAGCAGGGGAGGAATCGCAAGACCGCGTCGAGCACGTCCCGGAGTGGCGGCGTGGTGGCGGCGTTGTCGAGGTTGATGTAGCGGGCCAGCCGGCCGTCGAGGAGCGGCAGCTCCAGATCGAGGCCCACGATTCGCGTTGCCCAATCGCTCGAGCGCCCGACGCCCGAATCCGTCATGTAAGTGGAGGTCACAACAGGGATCGCGTCGAACCGGCGCCTTAGTGGACATTACCTTTGTCCCCGGCGGTGCGTCGGCGCTCCATCGGTGAGCAACCGGTCGAGGGACCGTACGGAGTGGGGGTCGGCATGACCCCAGGCGCGATATATCGGCAGGCAGCGCTCGAGTGTGACCCGCCCTTCCGACGTCTGGCCCTGAAGCATCTGCGCGCGTCCTAACTCGCATTCAGCACCGGCGAACTTCGGGTGAGCGCGGCCCCAGCGTTCGAACCACGCCGTCGCGGCCCGCGCCACCGGCTCGGCCGCATCCGGCCGCCCGGTCTCGGACAAGAGCCGGGCGAGCACGATGCGGGAATACGCGAGAACGTGCCCATCGTTGGGGTCCTTCATGCCCTCGATCGCCGAGACCGCCCGGCTTGCGGCATCGACCGCTTCCGCGGGACGGCCCACGAGGAAAACGATCCACGCGCGCTGTGCCCGAATCCCCTCGAGGCCGATGTCTGAACCATCCTCGAGTACGCGAATGGAGACCGCCCGGTCCAGCCATGGCAGTCCTTCCCGGTAACGCTGCTGCAAGGCAAGGACGAGGCCGATGTTGCGTGCGACGTTGCGGACGCGCCAGTGGGACTCGCCAAACAGCACGACATGACGGTCGATCGAGTCACGAAGCGCGCGCTCGGCGTCGGCATGCCGGCCGAGCGCGGCCAGCACCACCCCAAGATCGTTGGTCAGGTCCGCGACGGTCAACGTGCCAGGGCCCAGCACCTGCTCTGCTACGGCAATCGCCTCTCGCAGCGTGGCCTCCGCCTCGTCATGCGCTTTCAGGGTGGTGCTCAGCAGGCTGGCGTAGTCGCCCATCAGGGTGACCGACGCGGGATGACGACGCTCGCCGGGGTCCCGAAAAACGGCAAGCGCCTGCCGATACAGCTCCCGCGAGCGTTCCAGTTCTCCGCGTCGTTGATGATGTCCGGCGAGCGCGCCCAGCGTGAGCGCCAGCTCGGGGTCGGTCGGCGGCAGCACACGGCGTCGAATCTCGAGGGCGCGCGTCAGGAGCGTCCGTTCGGCATCCAGATCCGTCGCCGCCACGAGCGGCGCGAGGGCGACTATGGCTCGCGCCGTCTTGTCGTGATCGTCGCCATAGATCCGGCGATGGCGCGCGATGGACTCGTCGAGCAGCTCCCGAGCGCGCGCCTGGTCTCCAAGCTCGCGGATGGTCTGGCCGAGCGCGTGCAGAGACTCCAGCGCATCCGGGTGGTCGGGTCCGACGAGGCGGCGTTGCGCCGCCAGTGCCTCTTCGAGCGCTGTGCGAGCCGGCGTGAACTCGCCGCGCTCGACGTGTATGAGACCGAATACCTGTTGCAGCTTGGCCCTGACCAGCGGCGCGCCGCTCAGCTGCGCAAGCGCCCGGCCTTCGGCGCCCGCGAGGAACTGGCCGATGGGCATCCGGTCGCCATCCGGGCGAACAGACGGATTGGTCGTTTCGAACAGGTCGACGAGCACGCGTACGACCTGTTCAGCCTTGTCGCGCTCCAGTCCCGCGATGCGACTCTGTTCGGTGAGCGCCCGTGCCTGCAGCGCGGCGACGACGCCGAACGTGGTGATGCACGAGACGAGGACGGCAGCCGCCGTCACCGCGAGACGGTTGCGCCGCACGAACGTCCGCACACGATAGGCCACGGTGTCGGGCTGCGCGAGCACGGCGCGGCCTTCGAGGAAACGGTCGATCTCCTCCCCGAGCTGGCCGGCCGACGCGTAGCGGCGCTCGGGCTCGTCACGCAAGGCCGTGAGCACGATGCGATCGAGATCACCGCGAATCCGCCGCTCGAACCTGCGAGACCCGGCGGCGCCAGACCGCGGCAGCCGGCGGAGCGCTTCGCTCGGCGCGGCCACCGGCGGTCTCGCGTCGTGCGCGTGTGACGCCGCACCGGTGCCGCTGTACTCGCGGGGCCTTACGCCAGTGAGCAGTTCGTACAGCACGACGCCAAGCGCGTACACATCGGTGGCCGTCGTGATCTGCCCGCCGCCGGCCTGTTCCGGCGCGGCGTACTCAGGTGTGATCAGCTGCATCTCAGCCCGTGTGACCGGCGAGCCGAATCCCCACGCCGCCGGGTCGAGCAGCTTCGCGATGCCGAAGTCGAGCAGTTTTACGTCTCCGGATCGCGAGACGAAGATGTTGGAAGGCTTGAGGTCGCGGTGGACGATCAAGGCGCGATGCGCGTGCTGCACGGCATCACAGACCACGCGAAACAAGCGCAGGCTTTCCTCGAGTGAGCGGCGCTCCGCGGCGCACCATTCATTGATCGGTACGCCGTCAACCAGCTCCATGACCAGATACGGGGTTCCGTCAGAGGCGAAGCCGCCGTCGAGCAATCCTGCAATGTTGGGGTGTCGCAGATGTGCGAGCACCTGCCGCTCGGTGCGCAGGCGCTCGATGGCGTACGGGTCCCGCGGGCCGGACCGGACGAGCTTGAGGGCAACCTCCTGCTGATACTGGCCATCGGCACGCTCGGCGCGGTAGACCGTTCCCATACCGCCGCGGCCCAGCTCGCCGACCAGGCGCCACGGTCCAAGACAGGTGCCGAGCCACGGATCAGAACCTCGCGCTTCCGGGGAGCTGTCGACGATCAACCGCTCGACGGCGAGCGCGCGATCGGCGCTGGCTGCCGCGAGCATCGCCGCGAGCTCGCTGCGTAAAGACCCGTCGGTGCCACACGCTCCGGCAAGGAACCGCTGCCGCGCCTCGATGGGCTGAGCGTGGGCGAGCTCGAAGATCTCCTCGATTTGTCCCCATCTCGTGCGGTCCATGGTTCTCCTCTTCTGATCGCGTCAGGTCGCGCTGATTGTGGACAACGCGGGTCTCGAACAGCGCCTCATCTGGCTGCTACGTCGCGGCCGATCTCTTTTCTGAGCCACGCCAGGGCGGTCGTCCACGTTCTCTGCACCGCCTTGGTCGAGATGCCCAGCGCCTGTGCGGTTTCCTCGAGCGTAAGGCCGGCGAATATCCGGCACTCGACGACGCGGAGGGCGCGCTCGTCTTCGTGCGCGAGGCGCTCGAGGGCGAGATCGATCGCCAGTACCTCTTCGACCTCTGCGTCCGTGAGGAGCGGTACGTCGTGCCTGGTGTCGAGCTGGATGGGGCGGTCCTTACCGCCCCGCTTCACCCGCGTGCGCGCCCTCGCGTGATCCACGAGGATTCGCCTCATCGTCTGGGCGGCGATGGCGAGAAAGTCATCTCGATCGGAGGCGGCCAGCTGGCGCTGCCGCAGAAGCCGAAGGTACACCTCATGGACGAGGGCGGTGGCCGAGAGCGTGTGATCGGGCGACTCCCGCCTGAGCTGGCGCCGCGCCACCTGGCGAAGTTCGTCGTAGACGAGCGGAACCAGTCGCTCGAGCGCGTTGGGATCGCCTGCGCGCCACCGCGCAAGACACTCCGTGACCTGGCCGCCAGCCATGACCGTGAACCGGGCGAGTGAACCCCGAATGATAGCGTCAGTGCCGGCAGCTACCCGCCGAGCTTGGCGAATTCGCCGTAAGCGTTCGCAGCCGGCGTGCACGACCGCTGGAGATCCGCGCACATCCGCGTCTCGTGTTCTTCGCCCCGAGGCTCGCCGGTCCGTGACCCGGAATGCGCGTGCAAAGGATCACCGCGCGGACGACCAATACCATCGTGCAATGGCCCTGGGGTGACACACATGCTCCAATCGTGTATCGAGCGGAGAGAATGGAGAGGGCAAAATGATCACCCGCGGCTTTCAAGGCAGACGGTCCCAATCCGAGTCGAAACGGCTCCCGCCGGGACAGCACCCGACCAGGGACTTTCCCGTGTTGTCCGCCGGGCCTACTCCGCACACCCCACTGGACACCTGGACCTTCGCGCTCGAAGCGGAGGACGGTACGAAGATCGTGTCGTGGAGCTGGGAGGAGTTTCGTGCGCTTGGTCCGACGGAGGTCACGGTGGATATTCACTGTGTGACGCGCTGGTCGAAGTTCGACACGGACTGGCGCGGCATCTCCGTGGATCGGATCTTCGCAGCGGCCGGGCTCGAGGAGCCGCCTTCTCCGTTCGTGATGGCGTTTTGCGATGGCGGGTATACGGCCAACCTGCCGGTGGAGGATCTGCTGGACGGAAAGGCGCTGGTCGTCTGGGAGTACGACGGCGAGCCGCTCGAGCCCGAACACGGGGGGCCGGCGCGTCTCCTGGTGCCGCACCTCTATTTCTGGAAGTCCGCCAAGTGGGTACGGGGCCTGCGCTTCATGGAGGACAACGAGCCAGGGTTCTGGGAGGTGAACGGGTACCACAGCTATGGCGACCCATGGCGTGAACAGCGGTACGACGGTGACTAGTCTTATCCGAGGGGCTTCGCCCCTCGGACTCCCCTACACGCGCCCTCGCGCGCCGCTTCGCCGGCGCGCTCCGGTCGCGTGGCTCGCTCGCACGGCTCGCTCGCACCTTGGAACGAGCGTCAGGTTTATGAGATGGCTTCTAGAGTTCCCAAACCGTCTGCCTGGCAGCCCGCGACGGTCGTCTCCATTCGTGAAGAGACGCGTCGGGTGAAGACCATCCGGTTTGCGGTCAGCAACTGGCCCGGCCACCTGGCGGGCCAGCACGCCGACGTCCGCCTGACGGCCGAGGACGGCTACCGCGCGGAACGCAGTTACTCCATTGCCTCGCCGCCCGAAGTGCCGGCGCTGGAGCTCACCGTCGAGCGCCTGGATGACGGGGAGGTGTCTCCGTTCCTCACCGGCCAACTGCAACCGGACGACACGATTCAACTGCGCGGGCCGATCGGAGGGCACTTCGCCTGGTCCGCTTTGGAACCGCGGCATCCTCTTCTGCTGGTCGGCGGCGGAAGTGGAATTGTGCCGCTCATGTGCATGCTGCGGCACCGGAGATTGTCAGGCAGCGTTGTGCCGGCAGCGCTCCTGTACTCGGCCCGCACACGCGAGGATGTGATCTACCGCGAGGAGCTGACGGATCTCGCACGCAGCGATGCCGGGTTCACGCTTCGGATTACGCTGACGCGCGATTCTGCGCCGGGCTGGTCCGGCGCGGTCGGGCGTATCGACCTGACAGCCGTTCAGGCGCTGCTGGAAGGCCTCGGCGGCGTGGCTGACAGCTTCGTCTGCGGCGGCGCCGGATTCGTGGAAGCGGCGTCTGCGTTGCTGTTACAGGCGGGACAGCCGGGCGCCGCGATCCGCACGGAACGGTTTGGGCCAACAGGAACGTAGACACACGCTGCCCCGATACCAAGGTCCAATGGACGGCTCGGACCGTGGCGAGCATCCTGTCTCGAGTTCGCAATCCGAGGTCTGTAGATGCCCACGAGTACTGATGCAGTCTGGACTGCCCTGGCGCTGGGGGCAGTGTCCTCCGTCGGTCTGCTGGTCGGCGCGATCACCGGATCATTCTCCCGAATGCGGCACCGGTCCATCGCGATGGCCATGTCGATAGGAGCGGGACTGCTGCTCGCCGGTGTGTCCCTCAAAATCGCCGCGGATGCGATCCGGGTCGCCGGGCCAATGGCAGCGGCGCTGTCACTGCTGCTCGGGGCAGCCGCGTTCAGCGCGAGCAACGCGCTTCTCGCGCGGTTCGGTGCTGCTCACCGCAAGCGATGCGGCGAGTGTATTCAGCAGCCGGCCGAGACGCAGCGGCCTGGCAGCGGAGTAGCCATCGCGCTCGGCAACGCGCTCGACGCGGTGCCGGAGGCGATGGTGTTGGGAATCGCCCTGCGGCATCCGGTCGTCCCTCTCGCGCTGGTGATCGCGTTCGCGTTGGGCAACTTTCCCGTGGCTTTATCGAGCACAGCGGGGATGCGGGCTGCCGGCCGCAGTTACCCCTACATCTTTCTGCACTGGAGTGCGATCGCTGTCGGGATAGCGGTAGCAATCGCGGCCGGGTATGTCGGGTTCGGTTCGCTCAGTGAGGCGTGGCCACCGCGGCTGCTGGCATTTGGAGCCGGAGCGCTGCTCGCGATGACTGCGGAAACGATGATTCCGGAGGCCTTCCACAACAGTCCGCGTTTCTCCGGCTTGCTCGCCGCCTTCGGTTTCGGCCTCCTGCTGCTTGTAGATGCGACGACACGTTAGACTGTTCGTCGCATGCTCCACCATCGGGGGGCTTCGCCCCGCCGGACCCCATCGCCGTCGCTCGCGGGGGCCCCCGTGCCCCGCTCCGTTCCGGCGGGCGCGCCCGTGGCGCGCCTAGTCCGTTATGCGGCTCGCCGCAACGGTACGAAATTCTCGTTTCGAGCCGCATAACGGACTAACCTCTTTCCAGACGTATCCTCCCGTCCCCCATCCTCCTTGTGGAGAAAAGACGCCGCCGGAGAACCAGAATTTTCACAAGGAAAGGGTGGGTCAGACAATGCCTTCTCCGAGGACCTCTCCACCAACTGGCGCGCCTGCTTCACCTGCTCCCGTTCGACGCGCAAGTCAACCCGCGTGATGTCCGGCCGGAAGAAGAGTGCGACGGTCCAGTCGAGGACAATGCGCAGCCGCCGGTCCCAGCGCGGCATCTGAAAGAGGTAGTAGGTCCGCCGCAGCCACCAGGCGACGAAGCCCGTGAGTCGCACACCGAATGCTCGCGCGACTGCGCGCGTATGGCCGAGCGAGGCCATGGTGCCGAGGGAGCGGAACATGAACGGCGAAGGAACCCGCCCGTCGATGACCGCTCTGATGTTGCCCGCGAGGTGTCGCCCTTCACGGACCGCATGCTGGGCCAGTGCGGGGTAGGGACGGCCGTCTGGCCCCGGAATCGCCGCACAGTCGCCCAGTGCCCACACCTGGGGATGGCTGCGGCTTCGCATCGTGGCGTCGACCGCGATCCGGCCACGCTGGTCGCGGACGACCGGGATGGCGCTCGCGACGGCGCTCGGGACGATGCCCGCCGTCAGTGACGATGGTGCCGGCGTCGATGGTGTCGTTCTCGAGCCGCACGCGACCGGTCTCGATCGACCGGACAGCGGTCGAGATCCGGATGTCAACCCCGCGACGCTCGAGCACGCGCGCCGCCGTGGCCGCCAGCTTCGCGTCGATCTCAGGCAGAATCCGCGGGCCGGCCTCGAACAGCCGGAAGCAGACCTCGTCGCGCCGGATGCGCGGATAGAAGCGCAACACATCGTCGGCAAACGCCGTGAGCTCACCGACGAGTTCCACGCCGACCAGTCCGCCGCCGATCACCACAACCGTCAGGCACTCGCGCCGCTCGGCCGCGTCCGCGGCTGCGTCCGCGCGTTCGAAGCATCCGATCAGGTGATTTCTCAGCACCAGCGCATCCGCCATCGTCTTGAACGTCAGGGCGTTCGACGAGCCGGGAATCAGTCCGTCGTTCGTCGACGCGCCAAGCGCGACCACCAGATGGTCGTAGGGCAGGCCGTACGCGTCGCCTTCGGGAGCTACGGCTCGAACGAGCTGTCGTTCGAGGTCAACCGATTCGACGGTGGCCTCGATGAAGCGGGCGCGTTGAAGGACGGCGCGGATGGGCTGCGCGCAATGTCGCAGCTCCAACCTGCCGGAGCATGCCTCGAACAGGAGCGGCGTGAGCATGAAGAAGTTCTCGCGGCTCACGAGAGTGATCTCGACATCGGAGCGCCGCCGCAGGACCCTCTCGAGGTGTCGCACGGCCGTCACGCCGCCGAATCCGCCGCCGAGCACGACAATACGCATGGTCCCTCCCGAATCGCGTTCAACTCACGATATCAACTGAGACGCGTCGGATCACCTCGCAACGAGTTCGGGGATGGCAAACGCCGCCAGTGCAGCGCCGATGAAGCGGCGCCGATCGAAATCGATGTTGTGAGACATGTGTCGCTCTCCAATCCCGACCACGATTGGAGCACTCCACGGGCCTTGGATCTATTGGACGATGGTGTTGGTCGCGCGTAATCGGTTCCAACACCATGGTCCAATAGATTTCGTGCGACGTTTTCTGTGTGATCAGGTCTGTCGAAAACGCAGCTGGAATGAGAGGAAGAAAGACCATGATCACGCTGAAGCATGTATCAGGCAACGTGACGCCGGTGCTGTCCGTCGCCTTCATGATGCTGTACGGGAGCACCGCTCTCGCCCAGACCGCCACGCAAACGTGTAGACCTGCCCAGGTCATCCCGCTCACCGGGACAGAGCCCGCGGCGAAGATCGTCATCGATGCCCCGCTGGCCCAACCACTCGCCTCGCGTGGAGTGGTGGTGATCTCGTACTGTGCGGAGAACATGCGCATTGCACCGGTGTTCGGCCCGGGAGCTCTGGACGTCTCGCCGCGCGTGGGCCACATTCATGTGACCGTCGACGAGGCGCCGTGGCACTGGGCGGACGCGAGTGGCACTCCGCTCATCCTGCGGGGCCTGCCGCCCGGCCGGCACACAGTGCAGATTGAACTGGTTGACGCGAACCACCAGCCGGTTGACAAGGGCACCGTTACATTCGATGTTCCAAAGAAAGCCGAGGCAGGCGCGCCTTCGGAGCCGCGGCATTGATCCGAAATGCAGCTCGGCCAGGAGAGATTCCGGTTCGGAATCTAACGCCGTGGGTCAGTCGTTCGAGTGGTTTCATGCTGATCTCCTCGAGCGCATGAAACCGGGCGAAGCCCCGCCCAGGTAACCGATACCAAGGTCTGATAGACGACTGCGCTTCGCGCGTGCATTATCCGTTCACCACTAAACACGGAGTTCACAATGAGCACTCAGACAATCCATGAAGACGCCACCCACAGCCGCACCGCCGCCACGACCGACCTGAAGCTCGAGGTCGTCGTCATTCCAGTGTCCGACGTCGATCGCGCCAAGGGCTTCTACGAGAGCCTGGGTTGGCGGGTGGACGCCGATTTCGCAAGCGGTGACGATTGGCGGCTCGTTCAGATGACACCTCCCGGCTCGCCCTGCTCCGTCATGTTCGGCAAGGGGTTCACACCCGCCGCGCCGGGATCGGTTCAGGGAACGTTCCTCGTGGTCGACGACCTCGAGGCAGCACGCGCCAGGCTGACTGGACAGGGCGTCAACGTGAGTGAGGTGTTCCATTTCGACGGCAGCCTCCTTCGTGCCGCCGGGACGAAGGGCCGCGTCCCGGGTCCGGACCCGGACGGTCGTTCCTATTTCTCATTCGCCTCGTTCAGTGACCCTGACGGTAACGGCTGGCTCCTCCAGCAGGTCACGACGCGGCTTCCCGGACGAGGGCTCAGCTCGGACGTCGTGACGCTGACCGAGCTTCTGCGCGAAACAGAAGAGCACCACGGCGAGTACGAGCCGACCGCTCCGAAGCACCACTGGTCGGAGTGGTATGCCGCATACATCGTTGCGCGCGAGCGCGGGAGAACTCCTGGCGATGCGGCGGCAGATGCCGCGCTCCACATGGAACGCACCGGCGAGCGCGTGGGGGGATAGAGGCGCGTGTCGCACTGCAGTCGGGGCCGGTTGGACGCTCCTCCCGGACCCCGGCCGCAGACTGCCTGCAGAGTCAGCCGATCAGCACGCCGCATCAGGCGAGTGCCGTGCGTTTCGCGCCAGAGTGAAGGCGCGCTCCCACCAATTCAGAGGCGATGAGGTTTGGCGAGCGGTCTCAGGTGGCCGCACCAGCGCGCCGGGGCAGTTTCCAGCCAGGGCGCGGGAAGTGGCAGGTATAGCCGGACGGGTAGCGCTCGAGATAGTCCTGGTGCTCCGGCTCGGCCTCCCAGAATTCGCCGGCGGGCGAGACCTTCGTCACAACGCGGCCTGGCCACAGGCCGGAGGCGTTGACATCTTCGATTGCCTGGAGTGCCTCCTCACGCTGCGCCTCGGAGACGTAGAAGATCTCCGAGCGATACGACGTTCCGACATCGTTACCCTGTCGATTCAACGTGGTCGGATCGTGAATCTGGAAAAAGAACTCCAGGAGGTCGCGATAGCCGATACGCGTCGGGTCGAACTCGATCTCGATGGCCTCGGCGTGAGAGCCATGGTTGCGATAGGTCGCGTTCGGCACATCGCCGCCCGTGTATCCGACCCGTGTGTTGATTACGCCGGGCCGCTTGCGGATCAGGT
Organism: uncultured Acidobacteriota bacterium; assembly: GCA_963785755.1. GTDB lineage: Bacteria > Acidobacteriota > Vicinamibacteria > Vicinamibacterales > 2-12-FULL-66-21 > JACCXG01. Next base: position 28,129 of record CAWAXG010000040.1, read on the forward strand.
CCTGCATACCCCAGAAGCAACCGCCGGCAAGCACAGCACGTTCAAGCTTGCTTGTTGTCATAAGTCCTCTCCTTGGCCACGCGGACGTTGACGCGTCGAGAACACGCTGTCGGTGATTCAGCGGCCACCAGCCGCCGTTCAGAACGTGTGCGCTGGCGTGGATGGCCATTCACAAGTCGATTACACCGGACGCGTAGACGCGGGTCAATTGGACGATGGTATGGGTCCACGAGGAGTCCTCCGGTGCGGCCCACCGTCCAACACCCAGTGACCGCAGCGCAAGGCGAGGCTCGTGGCGTACCGCTGGCAGGCACGAGTCGCGGATCGACGCGGATCTCCGCGGATCGTGCGACGCGGGCGAGCGCGCCAATCTGCGGTCGGCGAGCGGTCGTGCACGACCGCTGGAGATCCGCGCATATCCGCGTCTCGTGTTCTTCCCCTCGGGGCTCGCCTGTCACTGTGAAGTCGCGAGATTGCGCGTCTCGCGACTTTCGATCGTCTCACCACAGATCCCATGCCTTGGTGTCGATCGACACGATCGTCCAATAGACCTGCGTCCACGCGAATGCTCCAATCCCTCGGCGACAGCTGCGGATCTGAAACGCAAAGCAATCAGGAGGATAAGCATGATGACTCTCACGGATGTCGCGGTGAGCCTGACGGGCGAACGATCGCTGGCGAAGTCCACCGGCGGTCGCGCGCGCCCGTCACGGGATGCGATCGCCCGGCTTGCCTGCCAGGATGGAAAGCAACAAGTGGCTAACGGCATGGCTGTAGAAGCACCGGTGAATGGACCGCTGAAGGGGGCGTCCATCAATCGTCTTGCTTGCCTGTCTCGACACTGGACATGGGCCGACGAGGCCATGGCGCGATTCGAGCGGGAGCTGGCCAACGGATGGGAGTACGACGAGGATCCGCGTGCCGATCATCTGTTCGGTGCGTACTACCATTGGTGTGCGCTGTTGTGCGGCTTCAGCGAGGCAGCGCTCGAGCACGGACTTCTGCCGGGGTCGCAGCTGGACGCGCTCCGTCCAGACCTCGAAACCAGTCTGCCTGTGCTGCGAGCGTGCCGTCAGCTGCTCGTGGTGATCCCGGCGTCCCGGGAGGAGCATCCGCGTATCGTGGACCTGCTCCGCGACGCTGAGACGCTGGGCCGTCTTCGCCGTGTGCACTACGCGTGTGGTGAAGCGCTGCGCGAGGAGCAGCTGTCTCGGGAGCCCGACCTGCTGGATCCATGAGCGGTGACCGCCGGGCGTCAATATTTCACTTGACTGCAACTCAACATTTGGGTGTAATGACAGTCAAATGAAAGCAGGGAGCCGGAACACCTACACCATGGTGGCGCGAGCCGAGGGAATGGTCGCCACGCGTGACCGCATTGTTCAGGCGACCCTGCAGTTGGCGCTCGAGCAGCCGTACGAAGACATCACGCTCGCCGCCATCGCTGAGGCGGCTGGCGTCTCGCATCAGACGGTGCTCAATCACTTCGCATCCAAGGAAAACGTGGCCGCAGCGGCCGCGGAGCTGCTCGCGGTTCAGACTCAGGCGGCGCGGGACGGAGCAGCGGCGGACGACCAGCCGGGCGCGGTGGCCATTCTGGCGAGCGAGTACGAGCGGTTCGGCGATGCCAACGCACGGTGGGCGGCCGCGCCCGAGCGGCTGGGCTCGCTGGCGGCGCTGCTCGATCGCGCGCGCGCCGGTCACCAGGCATGGCTCGAGCGCATCTTTTCCGATCGCCTGCCGAAGGCGGCGCCCGCGCGCCGGCGCGCGATTCACGCGCTGCACGTGGCCACGGATGTCTACACGTGGAAGCTGCTCCGTCGGGATCTGCGGCTGTCCCGCGCTGAGACCGAGCGGATCATGCTCGAACTGGTCTCCGGGATCCTTGACGGCGCTGGCACCGGAACCGGGCGGCGCAGGCGGGCCAAGGGGAGAACCCGATGAGACCCCGCCACTACCTGTTCGCGCTGGTCGACGCGGGTGGCAATGTGACACCCGAGCTCCATGCCGTGCAACGGCTCATCGAGCGGCGCCATGCGGTGACGGTGCTGGCAGACGACTCGGTCGCACGCGAGGTCCGCTCGACGGGGGCAGAGTTCCGGCGCTGGGTGCGTGCGCCCAACCGGACGAGTCGCCTGCCCGAGCACGATCCGGCGCGAGACTGGGAGTGCAAGTATCCCTGGCAGCTCGTCGATCGCCTGGTGGACACGATGCTCGTCGGTCCCGCCGCGCGATATAGCGCCGATGTGGGGGAGGCGATCGCTCGATGCCGACCGTCGCTCGTCGTCTGTTCGATGTTCTGCCTCGGCGGCATGATCGCGGCGGAAGCGGCTCGTGTGCCGTGCGTCGTGCTGTTTCCGAATATCTATCCACTGCCGGCGCGAGGGCTGCCACCGTTCGGCAGTGGCCTCCGGCCAGCCCGCGGTCTCCTTGGCCGCAAGCGCGACGAGGTGCTCAGCTTCATCGCCGAGCGGCAGTGGGACCGTAAGGGCCTCGCGCGCCTCAACACGCTCCGTCACGCGTACGGTCTCGCGCCGCTCGCACACCTGTTCGATCAAGTGCGCAGGGCACACCGGCAACTCGTCATGACCTCGCCCGCGCTCGACTTTCCCGCGACGCTGCCAGCAGGGGTCCGCTACGTCGGCCCCGTGCTCGAGGATCCCGTCTGGTCGCACGAATCATCCTGGACACTGTCTGGCGACGGCAGGCCGCTGGTGCTCGTCTCGATGTCCTCGACGTTCCAGGATCAGATCGGTCCGCTGCGGCGGGTCATCGAGGCGTTGGGCACTCTGCCCGTCCATGCCATCGTCACGACGGGCCCGGCCATCGACGCGGCGGCGCTGAACACGGTGGCCAATGTCACCGTTCTTCCGCACGCGCCTCATCGTGAGGTGCTGCGACACGCGGCCGCCGTGGTCACGCATGGCGGACATGGGACCGTCGTGAAAGCGCTCGCGGCCGGGGTGCCGATGGTGCTGCTGCCGCACGGCCGCGACCAGGGCGATACCGCGGTCCGCGTTACCGAGCGCGGCGCAGGCATCGCCCTCAAGCGCACGGCGCAGCCCAAGGCGATCGCAGCGGCTATAACCGAAGTCCTGCAGAACGCCAGCTTTCGAGCCTCGGCGCGGCGGCTTGGAGAGTCGGTGCGCCGGGATGCCGATGACGCCGCACTGCTGCGCGAGCTGGAAGACATCCCGGTAACGTGTTCGGTCACGCCATCGGTCGAGACGCGGAGGGTGTCATGAAACGCGTGACGGCAGCGGCGCTGATCGTTCTGCTGGCCTGAAGGAGGACTCTGAGATCGAGGCGCGGCTGCCGAATGGCCCGTACGACGTTCTCCTGATGCTTCAGGATCGGGCATTCACGGCTGACGGTCAGCTCGACTACGACCATGACGCGCACCATGGCGCGACCGGTCGCGTAATGCTGAGTGGATCATCAATGGCGAGCCATTCGATCCGCTGCGCGTCGACGCCAGCCCCCGACTCGATGACATCGAGGTCTGGCGCTTCGTCAACCGCCCGTTTGCTGGCCGGACCATGTTGCATCCGGTGCACACGCATCTCGCGCCGTTCCAGGTGCTGAGCCGGAACGGGCGCGCGCCGCTTCGGCAAGAGCGCGGATGGAAGGATACCGTCGCGATCGAAGACGGCGAGGAGGTGGACGTCATCATCCGCTGGAGCGGGTACACGGGACGATACCTGCTCCATTGTCACAACTTCGAGCACGAGGACCACAGCATGATGGCCCGCGTCGACGTCGTGTGAAAAACGCCGGGACTCGGGACTCGGGACTGGGGACTCGGGGTGGTGGGCGGGTGCTTCGCTGGGCCGCCATCTCTTGCGGCTTCCCGCGGCCGCTATCACAAACTTTCGCTCACGCCCGCGCACAACGAACGTCGCTGACCCGACCGCGCCGTCCGGCCAAACACCCACTCCCATCGTCCAACCTTACGTTCCACACTCGTGTGGCCCAACGGAGGCGCAGCATGAAGCGTTACATCTGGGTTCCTCTGCTCGCATCACTTGCGTTACTGACACTCGGCGCCGCGCCCGCGCGCGCGCAGAGCGAGGTCACGCCGTTCGTCTCGCTGGGGTCGGTCAACTCCTCGCGGGCGGGCGCCGCGATCCGGTTCGCGTGGACTTCAGACCTGAGCCTCGAGGCGGAGGTCGGCTACCGTCGCGACGCGATCGATGCGCTCAGCACGAGCCTCAGCCTGCTCTACGATGGGCCGCGAATCGGCCGCGTCGTGCCATACCTCGCCGGCGGCGTTGGTCTCGAGCAGTTTGCGTTTGCCATCGGGCAACCCGGCGGGCTCGTCGCGACGCATTCCAGCGTCGCCTTCACCGTCAACGCCGGTGGCGGCGTACGGGTGCCGCTGAACAACAGGTGGGGATATCGCAGCGACGCCCGGTGGGTCAACAACCTGAGCAGGCAGGGCGGCGAGCACTGGCGCGTCTACAACGGCGTCACGTTCAAAACAGGCGCGCGGTAGTAGGCGGCGCAAAGCGCACGACGTCCCCTACCCGCCCAGTAGCGCCGCGACGATCTGCACGAACAGGATCTTCACAACCGTCATCGACGGAAAGATCATCGCGAACCCGATGTCCGGCCGATCGGTCGGGGCGGCGCGGTTCGCGTAGGCCAGAATGCCCGGGTTGCCGGTCACACCTGACACGATGCCGAAGAGATCGTCGACGGGGATGGCCAGCAGCCGTCCCACGATCATGGTGACCCCCACGAGCGGCAGCAGGATCAGGGCGCCCAGCAGGATGAATGCCGGCCCGGTCTCTGCCACCGTCGCGGCGAACTTGGGCCCCGAAGAGATGCCGACCTGCGCCAGGAAGACGGTCAGCCCGAAATTGCGCAGCACGAGGTTCGCCGACAACGGCAGCGTCCACACAATCCCCGACGTGCGGCGGAGCGTGCCCAGCCCGAGCGCGACCAGCAGGACGCCGGCCAGCCCCAGCGTGATCCGGCCCGACGCCAGGCACGGGCAGGGGGATCATCCCGGCGATGAGGCCCAGCGACGCGCCCACGCCGATCGAGATGTAGCTGAAGTCGGCGGTGCCCTTGATGGAATCGCCATAGAAGCTGCGGACGGCGGGGAAGTTGGCGCGGTTGCACAACACGCCGACCCGATCGCCGAACTCGAGCACCAGGTCGTCGTCGGGCAGCAGGTCGGTGTCGCCTCGCCGCACCTGGAGGTAGGCGTACTCGAAGCCGCCCGGAATCTTCAAGCGGCCGAGCGGCATGCCGACGATGCTGCGCTTCGAGGCGTAGACGCGGACGTAATCGAGATCGGTCCGATCCGCGGTGAGCTCGCCCGAGGTTCCCTGGCCGATGAGCGTGCGCGCCTTGTCGATCGCCGCGGGATCGGTCCCGATGACGAGCACCACGTCGTCTGCGTCGAGGATCGTGGACGCCGTGGGAACGCGGTTCTGCTGTGCCCCGCGGATCGCGACCACCTGGACGCCGCTCGGGAGGCTGCGCTGAAGCTCAGGGAACGGCCTGCCGATCAGCGCGGCGTTCCGTACCTTGACCTCCGTCGGCTGGATCCGCCGGGCCGCCGGGGCCTCGAGCTTCGGCTTGAACAACGCGAGGTAGAGATACATGCACAGGATGGGCCCGGCGACGCCGAACGGGTAGGCGACGCTGTAGCCGACGGCGGGGTCCTGGCTCTGGAGCGCGTCGATCGCCGCCTGGAGCGTCGGGGTGCTCGTGCCGGACCCGGCGAACAGCCCGATCGCTTCGGCAAGGCTGGCCGCGCCGGCCTGGTAGATCGCCAGCGAGACGAGCCCCGCCGCGGTCAGGCCGCAGATCGCGGCGAAGTTCGCCTTCAGCCCCTCGGGGCTGGTGAGGCCGCGGAACCATTCATTGCCGTACTGCACGCCGACGCAATAGAGGAAGAGCAGCAGACCCAAGGTTCCAAGCATCCCGGGCGGCGCGGATTTCGGCGCGAACGCGCCGCAGGCGAGGCCGACGAAGAGCACCGCGCCCGAGCCGAGCGCGAACCCCTTCAGGTTGAGCTCGCCGACCAGGTAGCCGACGGCAATCGTCAGGAACAGGGCCGTCAGCGGCGAGGTCTCGAGAAGTGTCCTCAGCCAGTCCATATCAAAGTGGCAGCTCCTCCCGCACTCCGACTCGAAGCTTCTAGGTGCCACACGCGCCGCTCGAGGCTCTCCGGAGTCACGTTCGAAGTTCTCGCTGCCAGCGGCAAGGCGGACTCTATACGAGTTTCCCGGGCATGTAGTCGGTGAGGGCTGCGACGTATTGCGCGCGGAGAAGAGCGTCGACATCCTCGACGTGGGTCGCGTCCTTCAGGCCGCGGATCGCGTCCACTGAGTCGTAGCCGTTCGCTTCGAGCCAGCGTTCGAGTCCTTCTCGCATCGTCGCCACGTGCTGCGGCCCATGCCGCAGCAGCGCCGAGGCTGTCATGACGACGTCCGCGCCCACGAGCAGGTATTTGACGACCTCGACATCGGTCTCAACGCCGCGGCTCGCGGCGAGTGAGCAGCCGAGGCGCCGTGACAGGAGTGCGATCCACACGAGCGAGAGCGGCAGCTCGGCGGCCGTGGACAACGGAAGCGATCGCGTGACCCGAAGCGTCGTGAGATCGATGTCGGGTGCGTAGAAACGGTTGAAGAGGACCAGGCCCTTCGCGCCGGCCCGCACCAGTTCGGCCGCCATGTGCGGCATCGAGCTGAAGTAGGGGGCGAGCTTGATGGCGACGGGAACCTTCACGGTCGCCGCAACCTGCCGGACGATCTCCACCGTGCGCCGCTCCACTTCGGCACCGCTGACCGCGAGATCGACCGGGATCGAGTAGACATTGAGCTCGATCGCCGCGGCTCCTGCCTGTTCGAGCGCGCTCGCGTGCCCGATCCATCCCTCGGCGGTCGTGCCGTTGAGGCTGGCGATCACGGGAATCCCGAGCGCCTCGCTCGCGCGCTGGAGCGTCTCGAGATGCCCCGACACTCCGCTGTCGTAGTCGGCGAGCTCCGGGAAATAGCTGCCTGCCTCGGGCTGACTGTTCGAGCCCTGCTCCGTGTAGAGAGCGTAGGCTGTGTCCTCCGCGCGAATCTGCTCCTCGTAGAGCGACGACATCACCACCGCGGCGGCGCCGGCATCCTCGAGCTGGCGCATGCCGTCGAGCGTGGCGGTGAGCGGGGACGCAGCCGCCACGATCGGGTGCGCGAGCTGCAGGCCGAGATACCGTGAGGCGAGGCTCATGATGGGATGTCCTCTTATCCGAGGGGCTTCGCCCCTCGGACTCCCTACACGCTCTCGCGCGCCGGCGCGCGCTAACCGGCTCGGCCGTCGCGCGGAACGCCGGTACGAATCCTCGTACACCCGGTAGCGTTCCTCGACGCCTCGCTGCGACTGGTCGAGCATCCGTTTCGCGGCGTCCGGATGCATCTGCGCGAGCGCCTTGAAGCGCACCTCGTTGTAGCGAAATTCCTCGAGCGGAATGCGCGGCCGCGGTGAGTCCAGCCGGAACGGGTTCATGCCCCGTCCCCGCATCGTCGGATCGAAGCGGAACAGCGGCCAGTAGCCGGTAGCCACGGCTCGCGCCGCCTGCTTCATGCCCTGGCGCATGTCGATGCCGTGGGCGATGCACTGCGAGTACGCCAGGATCAGGGACGTTCCGGAGTAGGCCTCCGCCTCGCGCATGGCGACGAGTGCCTGCTCGTTGTTCGCCCCCATGGCGACCTGGGCGACGTAGACGCTGCCGTAGGCGACTGCCATCAACGCCAGGTCCTTGCGCGGGGTCGTCTTGCCGGCCGCGGCGAATTTCGCCAGCGCGCCAAGGGGCGTCGCTTTCGACGCCTGGCCGCCCGTGTTGGAATAGACCTCGGTGTCGAGCACCAGGATGTTGACGTCCTTGCCCGTCGCGAGGACGTGGTCGAGGCCACCGGAGTCGATGTCGTACGCCCAGCCGTCGCCGCCGACGATCCATACCGATCGCCGCACCAGGAAATCCGCGAGGGCGAGCAGATTGGCCGCATCCGGATCGGTCGTGCCGGCGAGCCTGGTCTTCAGAGCGTCCACGCGCTGACGCTGCACGAGGAAGTCCGACTCGGTCACCTGCGGCGCCTCCAGGATCGCGGTTACCAGATCCTCGCCGATGCGCGCGGCCAGCTTCTGTGCAAGCGATCGCGCCTGCGCGGTCTGGCTGTCGATGGCGAGGCGATATCCGAGGCCGAACTCGGCGTTGTCCTCGAAGAGCGAGCTCGACCACGCGGGTCCGCGGCCGGCGGCGTTTGCGGCCCACGGCGTGGTCGGAAGGTTCGCGCCGTAGATGGACGAGCAGCCCGTCGCGTTGGCGATCTGGAGCCGATCGCCGAAGAGCTGCGACATCAGCTTGAGATACGGCGTCTCGCCGCACCCGGCGCACGCGCCGGAAAACTCGAACAGCGGCTCCAGGAACTGCACCCCGCGCACGTTGGCGAAATTCACGCGCGTGCGGTCGGCCCACGGGAGCGTCTCGAAGAATCGGATGCTGTCGCGGCCGGCCTCCAGATGCTCGAGCCGGTCCTTCATGTTGATCGCCTTGACGGCAAAGTCGGCCGGGCTGTGCGCCGGGCAGTTCTCCACGCAGACGCCGCACCCCGTGCAGTCTTCAACGTAGATCTGCAGCGTGAAGCGCGAGTCGGGATAGCCGCGCGCGTTGATGGGCGCGGCCTTGAAGGCCGGCGGCGCGCCCGCGAGCCGGCTCTCGTCGTAGTACTTGGACCGAATCACGCTGTGCGGGCAGACGATGGCGCATTGGCCGCACTGGATGCAGAGGTCGGATTCCCAGACCGGGACCTCGTCTGCAACATTCCGTTTCTCGTACCGGGCCGTGCCGGTGGGGTAGGTGCCGTCCACGGGCAGCGCGCTGACGGGAAGCGTGTCGCCGCGTAGTGCGAGGATCGGCGCCGTCACGTTGCGCACGAAGTCCGGCGCCGTATCCGGGACGAGCGCGAGGCGCATGCGCTTGCCCGTCGCCTTCGCCGGCACGCGAACCTCGTGCAGGTTCGCCAGGGCGTTATCGATGGCGGCGAAGTTCTTCCGGACGATCTCCTTCCCCTTCCGCGCATACGTTTTTTCCGTCGCGCGCTTGATCGCCTCGATGGCCTTGTCGCGGGGCATTACGCCCGACAGCGCGAAGAAACACGTCTGCAGGATGGTGTTCACGCGGGAGCCCAGGCCGAGGCCGGAAGCCACGCCCGACGCATCGATGACGTGGACCTTGAGCTTTTTGTCGACGATCTGCTGCTGCACCTCCCGCGGGAGCTCGTTCCAGACGGTGTCGGCCGCGTAGGGGCTGTTGATGAGCACCGTGGCGCCCTGCGCCGCGGCCGCCAGCGTATCGAGCTTCAAGAGGAAGTCGAACTTGTGGACGCCGACGAAGTTCGCCGACTTCAGCAGATACGGTGCGCGGATGGGCCGCGGGCCGAACCGCAGGTGCGAGATCGTGTAGGAGCCGGACTTCTTCGAGTCGTAGACGAAGTAGCCCTGGGCATGGCGATCCGGATCCGAGGCCAGGATCTTCGTCGAGTTCTTGTTCGCTCCGACCGTGCCGTCGGCGCCCAGGCCGAAGAACAGCGCACGCACGACGTCCGGCGGCTCGATGTCGAAGCTCGCGTCCACATCCAGGCTGGTGTGCGATACGTCATCGGTGATCCCGATCGTGAACCCGCGCTTCGGCTCCGGCTTCTTCAGCTCGTCGAAGACCGTTTTGGCCATCGCGGGATCGAAATCCTTCGAGGACAAGCCGTAGCGGCCGCCCACGATAACGGGCATCGACGAGATGCGGCCCGCGGCCAGCGCCTCGGCGAATGTTGTCAGGACGTCGAGATACAGCGGTTCACCCGGCCCGCCGGGTTCCTTCGTTCGATCGAGCACCGCGATGCGCTTGACGGTCGGCGGCAGCGCCGCACGAAAACGCTCCGCGTCCCACGGGCGGTAGAGCGTCACGTGCAGCACACCGACTTTCTCGCCGTGGGCGTTCAGCCAGGCGGTGGTCTCGTCGAGCACTTCGAAAGCCGAGCCGATGACGACGACGACCCGGTCCGCCTCGGGATGACCGGCGTAGCGGAACAGGCTGTACGAGCGTCCGATGAGGGCGCCCACGCGGTCCATCGCGCGCTGGACGATGTCGGGAACGCGGGCGTAGAAGGGATTCGACGACTCGCGGGCCTGGAAGAAGGTGTCCGGATTGTGGGCCGTGCCCCGGATCACCGGCCGCTCCGGCGTGAGGGCACGTGCCCGGTGCGCGCGCACCAGGTCATCGTCTATTGCGGCCCTGATCTGATCGTCGGGAATCAGGCTGATCTTGTTCTCTTCGTGGGACGTGCGGAACCCGTCGAAGAAGAACATCACCGGCACGCGCGATTCGAGCGTCGCCGCCTGCGCGACCAGCGCCAGATCGTGCGCTTCCTGCACGGAGGCCGCCGCCAGCATCGCGAACCCGACCATGCGCGCGCTCATCACATCCGAGTGGTCGCCGAAGATGGACAGCGCCTGGGTGGCGATCGCCCGCGCCGTCACATGAAAGACGCAGGGCGTCAGCTCGCCCGCGATCTTGTACATGTTGGGCAGCATCAGCAGGAATCCCTGGGACGCCGTGAACGTCGTGGTGAGCGCGCCGCTCTGAAGCGCGCCATGCACCGCCCCGGCCGCGCCCCCCTCCGACTGCATCTGCTGGATCACCGGCACCTCGCCCCAGATGTTCTTGACGCCCTGGGCGGCCCAGGCGTCGGCCAGCTCCGCCATCGTGGATGAGGGGGTGATCGGAAAGATCGCGCAGACCTCATTGACCCGGTAGGCGATGTGGGCGGCGGCCGTGTTGCCGTCCATCACCACCGACTTCACTGACATGCGGCAACCTCCTTCAGGTCGTCGAGTTCTACGCCCGGACAGTGAAGCGGGCGGGCACTTTCTCCGCCGCGGTGCTCTCGCCCCCCGGCTCGGGCGCCATGTCGATGGCATGACACGGGCACTGTTCGAAGCAGGTGGCGCATCCCGTACAGAGGTCGAGCTCGACCCGATAGAAGCGGCCCTTGCCCAGCTTGACGATCGCCTGCTCGGGACACGCCGCGTAGCAGTTGTCGCACTCGAAGCAGTTGCCGCAGGAGAGGCACCGCGTAGCCTCGTAGCGCGCCTCGCGCTCCGAGAGCCCGGACACGATTTCGTCGAATCCCGTGCGCTTCGCCACCGGCAGCTCGGCGTGCTCGCGCCGATCGGCATCGAGGAACACGGTCAGGTTGAGCAGCTCGTACGGGACCGGCGGATGCTGCGGCGGTTTCTCGTAGACTCCGCCCCGCAGCCACGCGTCGATGTGGCGCGCCGCCTTCTTGCCGTGGCCGACCGCCGCCGTCATGGTCCGCGCGCCGCCGATCATGTCCCCGCCCGCGAAGATGCCTTCGCTCGCGCGCATGCCCGCGTCCACTTCGACGACGTTGCCCCGGCCGATCCGGATGTCCGGCACCTTCTTCAGGAACTCGACATCGGAATGCTGTCCGACGGCCAGCACCAGCGAATCGGTCTTCAGCGTCTGGAACTGGCCGGTGCCCACACAGCCCGTGCCGTCAGGCAGCATCTCCATCTGCTCGACGACGATTTCGTTCTCGCCGAACTGCTTGACCGTGGACAGCCACTTGATCTTCACGCCTTCGGCGAAGGCTTCCATCGCTTCGTAGGGATGGGCCTCCATCTGCGCCTTGTCGAAGCGGAAGATGATCACGGCCTCCTCGGCGCCGAGCCGCTTCGCCATGCGCGCGGCATCCATCGCCGTGTTGCCGCCGCCGACGATCCCGACGACGCGTCCGAGCGAAGGAGCGCGGCCCTTCTCGACACGCTCCATCAGCGTGACTGCGTCGATGATCTTGCCGCCGTCCATGGCCGGAACGTCGAGATGGTTCGCGACCTGGGCGCCGATTCCGAGGAACACCGCGTCGAACGCGCCCGCAGCTTTCTCGGCCAGCACGTCGTTCACTCGCGTATTGCGAACGATCGTCACGCCCATCGCCTCGATGCGCGCGATTTCCTTGTCGAGGCCCTCACGCGGCAGGCGGTACGCGGGAATCCCGTAGTGCATCATCCCGCCCGGCTCGGGGTTCGCATCGCGGATCTCGACGTCGTGTCCGAGCCGCCGCAAGTGATACGCGCACGAGAGGCCCGCCGGGCCGGCGCCGACCACGAGCACGCGCTTGCCGGTGGGCGGCCCGGGGGCGATCGTCCACGCCTTCTCGTTGGCGAGATCGCCGAGAAACCGGTCGAGCGAATGGATCGAGACGGCCGAATCGAGGAACTGGCGGTTGCAGGCGCTTTCGCACGGGTGATAGCAGGCGCGGCCGTGCGTGCCTGGCAGCGGGTTCTCCTCCATGTACTTCCGCCAGGCGCCCTCGTATTCGCCAGCCTGCGCCAGGGCGAGCCATGCCTGGATGTTCTCACCGGCAGGACAGGCGTGGTTGCAGGGCGGAAGATGATCGACGAAGACGGCGCGCTGCCATCGACGCGCGCCGGCGCCCTTGCCGATCGTCTCCTTGTAAACCGGCGTCAGATCCTTCGGAACGAGACTCAAAGCTGCCCCCAATCCCGGCCAGTGTCAGAGGGCTCTGACCCGGTGTTCACATGCATGTGCCCGCAGCGCCCGAGCCGCCTGGGCCGCGACCCCGAGTCCGGGGCGCTCCAGCAGCGCAACCGTGCGCTGCGCGAGCTGGAACGTCGTGTCCGCACACCCTCCCGCGGCAACCCACATGCCAGGATGCGGCCGTGGCACGTGCTCAGCGATTATCGGCCGACCGGCCTCATGCCGAGCACTCTAGCAGCGCACGGCCATCGGAGCTCACGAAGAATTGGCCACCCGAGCCGGAATACCGGAGGTCCTCCGGATTAGCGGAGGCTGCCGCGAGCGCCCGTTCGCGGATTAGGATGAGGGTATGCGCTTCGCATCGTTGGTCTCAGTCGCGGCCCTGATCGCGGCAGTTGAAGTCCTCTCACAGGAACGCTTCTCGTTTTTCCAGGCCAGTACGCCCGAAAGTGTCGAGCGGATGCTGACGCTGGCCGAGCTCCGGGACGACGACGTGGTCGTCGACCTCGGATCCGGCGACGGCCTGATCCCACTGACAGCCGCGCGGATGAACCCGCGACTGCGAGGCTGGGGCGTCGACATCGATCCGAAGCTCGTCGAGGAATCGAACGAACGCGCCCGCAGGGAGGGGGTGGCCGACCGCGTCCGGTTCGAACATCGGAACGCGTTCGACGCGGATCTGCGCGATGCCACCGTGGTGACGATGTGGCTGTTCCCGGAGCTGATGCGGCTGTTGCGGCCGGTGATCCTGGAACGGGCGCGACCCGGCACGCGCGTCCTGACGAGCACATGGGATCTCGGCACATGGCGACCCGACAAGGTGACGATCGAGGAACCCGCGATCTACCTGTGGATTGTCCCGGCGCGCGTCGCCGGTGGCTGGGATTGGGAACTGACGGTGGGCGGCAGGCAGATCCCGTACGGGGCCGTGCTCGAGCAGCAGTTCCAGACGGTGGAGGGAATGGCGCGTGCCGGCGACCGGCGCGAGGTGCTCGATCCGGCGACAGTGCGGGGAGACGACATCGCGTTCACGCTCAACATTACGCTCGATGCCCTTGGGCTCACACGGCATGAGTTCACCGGCAAGGTCGACGGTGATCAGATTGTGGGCACGGCCAAAGTGACACCGTCGCAGCAGGACACCATGAACCTGCCGTGGCGCGCCCGACGCACCGCCCGGTCCCGATACTTCATGCCCACGGGGACGGCGCTCTTTCAACGTCCGCCGGAACTTCGCTAGCGGCAGGTGAACCGCTTGTCGATCTGGCGGTCAGTCGTTCGACCAGGTAGCAGGCGAGCGGTCAGGGTGACCGCGCCAGGAGAACAGACATGCGATTCCTTTCGATGATCCGCATTGACGAGGGCGCCGCCCAGGTGCCCAGCGAGCAACTGATGCACGACATGGGCAAGCTCATTGACGAAATGACGAGAGAAGGCGTGCTGATTCTCACCGCCGGGCTTCGCCCCTCGGCGGAAGGCCGGCGCGTGCGTCTGGATAAGGGGCAGCTGTCCACGGTCGACGGTCCGTTTACGGAGACCAAGGAAGTGATCGGCGGATTCGCCATCCTCGAGGCGCCGTCCATGGCGGCGGCGATTGAGCTGACGAAGCGCTTTCTGCGCGTCCACGGCGACGGCTGGGAGATCGACTGCGAAGTGCGTCAGCTGGACGGGCCGGAGTTCGGTGTCGAGTCGAGCGGCGGGACCGAGGTCTTGACGGCGGCGACGTCGAGCGGCGCAAGCTGAGCGGTGTCCAGACGGAACCCGACCGAACCGTGCACCGTCGGCGCAGTCGTTACGGTTCGGCGGTGCGGCCCCGCGGGCCGCGTGGCTACTCTCTTCTCCCACCATGAGCCGATTGATCTCTTTCGCTCAACCGCGGCTCTTCGGTTCGCGTCCGAACGTCGGGATCCCGATTCCGCACAATAACAGCGAGGCTCTGCCCGTAAGTCCTTGTCCTGTCGTGCGGGACGACCTGGCGCACGATATGCGCGTGAATCGCCCGCCAGTCGCTGATTGGCCACACGCAGGAGCTGCCAATGCTCAACGATCTTCGTCACCTGTTGCGCAACCTTCGCCGTTCTCCGGCCAGCGCGGTGGCCGCGATCCTGACGCTGTCGCTGACGCTCGGCGCCGGCGCCTCGATCTTCGCCGTCGTCGATGCCGTACTGCTGACGCCGCCCCCGTTCGCCGATCCCGACGCCCTCGTCAGACTCGGCGAGATCCTGCCCGGCGACTCCGCGGCAGCGCCGCGCTCGGTGAGGTATGCCACGCTCGAATCCTGGCGCGAGCGTGCGGTATCGCTGGCCGCGATGGAAGCGTCCGATGGGACACACCTGACGCTCACGGGACTCGGCGCGGCCCACCGGGTACACGTGACCGACGTCACGCCAGGATTCCTGTCGCTGCTTGGTGTCGCGCCCGCGCGTGGCCGCATGTTCGAGGCCAACGATCTGAGCCAGCCGGTTGTCATTCTGACCGACGCGTTGTGGCGCACGAAGCTCGCTGCGGCGCCAGCAGCAATCGGCCGGCAGATCGTGCTCGGAGGCCGCCCGTATACCATCGTCGGCGTCCTGCCGGAACGGTTCGTCTTTCCGCTCGACGAGGTTGACGTATTCCGGCCCCTGCAGCTGCCGCCCGCGGATCCGGCGGACCCGGAGGTCCGCGCAGGCACCCGCGTCGGGGTGCTGGCCCGTCTCGCCCGGAAGGTCTCTCCAAAGGATTTGACAGCCGCGCTGGACGAGGTCAGTCGGCAATCCTCTCAGCCGGCGCAGGTCGTCGCGACCCCGCTGGCCGTGGTGATAGCGCGCGGCTCCACGAGGACGCTCGCGCTGCTCGCGGGCGCGGCCGCGCTCGCATTCTTCATCGCGTTTGCCAATCTTGCGGGGCTGCTGCTCGTGCGATCCATCGATCGCCGGCGGGAGCTGGCAGTGAGGACGGCACTCGGCGCGCGGCCCTCCGAGATCGCACGGCAGTTGATGCTGGAGGCAGAAATGCTCGTCGCGATTGGAGTCGCCGGTGGCCTGCTGGTCGCGTTGTGGCTGACACCAGTCGTGGCCCGTCTTGCCCTGGAGCAGTTCGGCGGGGTGGCCAACCGCGAGATCACCGTGAGCTGGCGTGTGATTGCAGTCACAGGAATGGTTGCGGCGGGCTGCGCGGGATTGTGTGGACTGCTTCCAGCGATTGTTGCGTCACGGCGTAACGTCGTCGACGTGCTGTCTCGCGGTGTCACGACGGCTCCCCGCGAGCTCGGGTTCCGCCGCGTGGCGGTCACCGGCGTGGTGGCGTTGACGTGCGTGCTGCTCGTGTCGCTCTCGCTCGTCGGCCGCAGCCTGCGCAATGTGCTCAACGTCAACCCCGGCTTCGACGCGCGCGGCGTCCTGACATTGGGCGTTGCGGTGACCTCGGAGACGAAATACCCCAGCATCGAACGGGTGGCGTTGTTCTACTCGGCGCTTCACCGTGCGCTGGAGGAACGCCTGGGACCCGGCACGGTTTCAGTCGTCAACGAGCTGCCGTTGACACACGACCGGGGCCGCGGCGTCCTGCGCATACAGCCGACCGATCCCCCCGTTGAAATGGTGCGGCGCGAAGTGGGGACGGCCTACTTCGATGTGATGCGGATACCCATCGTGGCCGGCCGTGGGTTCGGCGCGCGCGACGATGTCGCGGCTCCGTTTGGCGTCGTGGTGAGCCAGTCAGTGGCAGAGCGGTGGTTCCCCGGCGAGCAGCCGATCGGGCGCAACATCAGGTTGGGGCCAGGAGGACGTCCGGCGGAAATCATCGGGATCGCGGGCGACGTCAAGCACCGCTCACTCGACGCCGAGGGATTCTGGCCAACTGTGTACTTCTCTGCCTGGCGGTCGCCCTCGCGATCGATGTTCGTTGTCGTCCGAAGCCAGCGCCCGGACGCGGAGGTTCTCACCGTCGTGCGGGAAGAAGTAGCGCGGCTCGACCCTGACCTGCCCGTACCCGCCGCGCTGCGATCGATGCAGGATGTGGCGGCGGCTTCGCCGGGCGTGCCTGTCCGGCGCGCGCTGACCGCGACGTTCATGGGATTCGCGCTGCTGGCGATCGTGCTGGCCGGCATCGGATTGTTTGGCGTCGTGGCGCACGACGTGGCGTCCCGGCGTACGGAGCTTGCGCTTCGCATCGCACTCGGTGCCGATCCGATGCGCATCCTCTTGCGCACGCTCGGTCAGGGCGCGTGGCTCGTGGGAGCGGGCCTGGT
Source organism: uncultured Acidobacteriota bacterium (assembly GCA_963785755.1). Classification (GTDB taxonomy): domain Bacteria; phylum Acidobacteriota; class Vicinamibacteria; order Vicinamibacterales; family 2-12-FULL-66-21; genus JACCXG01. The sequence continues at coordinate 44,937 of CAWAXG010000040.1, forward strand.
GGCAGGAGGCGTCCTGTCGATCTGGGCCACGCGCGCGCTCAGCAGCATGGTGTTCGCGACGAGCCGTTTCGATCCCGTCAACGTCGCCGCCGCCGCAGCGGTGCTGATGCTCGTTGGTGCCATCGCCGCCCTGCCCGCTGCACGGCGCGCGGCGCGCACGGATCCAATTGGTGCGCTGAGGAGTGAGTGAGGGGAATCCCGATTCCGACCTGCACACGCGAACATCAGGACGCGCCCAGCAGCACCAACCCTGCCCAGAGCGACGGATGCTCAGGCACCACATAGCGGCCGGCCGGCGTGTCGACCGCGATGCGGCCGCTCCGCAGCTCGCGGATCACGTGCAGCTGCGCGCGGCGCAGCGCGTCGGCCTTCGACCGCGAGGCCTGCCATTCGCGATAGAAGCGCGCCAGCAGCGGCGCCGTCACCACGTCGGGCAGGTCCCACAGCGACGCCATGACCGATCGGCTGCCGGCGGCGAAGAAGGCGTCGGCCCCCTGTTCTTCACCTCAGCTGATCACCGATCACTGATCACCCATCACGTCGAGACTCAGTTCACGTCGACGTTCTTCCCACCTGATCAGTAAGTCACTAACTCGAATCTCTGCAGTACAGACCGTTGTCGTATTCCGCCAACGCTTGGCGATCCTCCTTATTAAAGGCGCCTTCGCTGTCGTCCCGCCCGCGCATGAGTCAGCAATGAACAAAGAGATCATCGGCTTTCTGTGAGCGAAACCGACGCCAATGAGCCGCTCGCGGGGTTTCGCGTGGGCGTCCAGTTTCCGGGATCGCTGTTCGTTCTACAAAGGATTCGCGCTCGCGTTCACCGTCACCGACAACGTCGGCAGGTTCCAGCTCAGCGTTCGCCGGTCTCCCGCGCCAGGGAATCCGCGAGCTCGAGATCGTCGCGTACGACAAAGCCGGTCGCGAGTTGACGTTCGCGCCCCCGACTGCCGCAACGTCTCCGCTACGTCGTCACGGACGACGGGCGGGCCCGCATCGAGGATCGATCCGATGAGCCTCAGGAGAATTTCGGCGACTTCGTCATCCGCGAGGCGGATGCGAGGGGCCGGCTGACGACGCTCGGCACGGGCGAGGCGCAGCGGCACACCGAGGGCAATCGCGTGACCACGCTGATGGATCGCGATGCGTTCACCGTGGCGGCGGCGATGATGCGGCTACGCGCGGCAGGAAATGCTGATGTCGCAGCTGTTCTTCGCGATCCCCAAGGTGTTCGACGCGGACCCGACGATCGAGACGCCGAACATGATCTTCGACTTCGACCGCCGGGCCTGGTCGATCTCGCGCAGCCGCGGGCCGTGAGCGGCGGAAGATCGCCGGCCCGAGCGCGCTGATCCGCATTCCGCGCGGCCGCGGCGTGGACGTCCGCATCCTGCTGCACGCATTCACGGTGCCGCTGTTCATCAAGATCGCCGCCGGCATCCTGCTGTTTCCGTTCGCCGGGACCGACGGGATTCACTTCGCCCTGGAACTGCTCGGCGTGGATCTCACCGACACCGACGAGGTGAAGCGGTACTTCTCGACGAGGCGAAGGCCGCCAACATCAAAGTCCAGGCGTTCGAGCAGCCGGTGCTCAGCGCCGGCGTGATGCACGCCAAGCTGATGATGATGGACCGCAACCGGATGCTGAGCATCGGCTCGCCGTTCGGCCAGAGCTACGTCGACCGCCAGGACCACGCCATCGACGCCTGGATTCGCGGCGGCGCCGACGGCTTTCCCAAGCACGACGCCGGGTTCACGATGACCGGCCCGGCCCACCGCGATTTCTTCGAGACGATGCAGCTGTTCTGGAACGACGCCGCGGGCTCTGGCGACCAGCTGCCGTTTGAGCATGAAAGACCCGACTGGTCCGCCGATGATCGCGCCTCCGCCGCCGGGACCGTCCGTGCTCGACTATGCCGGAGGACGGCACCTGCGCCGTCCAGATCGTCCGCACGCTCAGCTGCGATCAGTTCGACGGCAGCCCGAAGGGCGAGAAGGGCATTCTCGAGGCGTATCTGCGCGGGTTCGCGGCAGGCCAAGGACTTCATCTACCTCGAGACGCAGTACTTCACCAACGACGCGATCGGCGACGGCCTGGTGGACGCCATGCTGAGCACGCCGCAGCTCAAGGTGATCATCCTGCTGAACATCGAGCCGGACGTGCCGACGTATCCGTTCAAGCAGCGGCGGTTGATCACGCGGATCCGCCGAGCGATCGGCCAGACGGCGACAGGACCGCAGCGGTTCGGCGTGTTCACGCGGTGGACGCACGAGTCGACCGGCCCTCGTCCGCGCATCCTGCCGGTCTACATCCACGCGAAGGTCGGGATCATCGACAACACGTGGGCGACGGTCGGCTCGGCCAACCTCGACGGCCTGTCGCTCGACTCGTCGCTGCCGAGCGACATCCTGAACGGGCTGTTCAATCGCGACGAGCAGCGCGCGATCGAGGTCAACGGGGTCTTCTTCGACAACAAGGCCCCGCCGGACAACGTCGTCGACATCCTGCGCCGCAAGCTCTGGGCGGAGCACCTCGGCTTCCTGAACGCGGACGGCACACCCGACATCGCGCAGGACTCTGCTGCAGGCTGCGAACAAGCCGGCCGAAGGGCTGGCTGAATTTCTGGTCCAAGCGCGCCGAGGCGACGCTCCAACACGTGACCGACAATCCGTCGAAGCCGAGCACGGGCATGGCCCGCGTGCTGCCGTGGCCGACGGACAACTCGACCTACAAGACGCCGCGCAAGCACCTCGATGCGCTCGAAGGTCAAGTCCTTCAAGGTGGCGCCGCTGAAATCCACGCGCGCGTTCGACTTCAAGACCGGAGAGTTCAAAGACGACAGCAAAGCCAAGATGGACTTCGACTGATGCCATCCACCATCGAGCGCGCCAGCGAGTATCTCGGCCACGCGACCGCGGCGCTGAACAAGGTCAACGGCAGCGCGAAGGCTGCGACGCAGCTGCTCGCGCTCCTCGGCTGGGCGCCGCCGCCCGGCGTCGCCGACATCGGCCTCGCCGCAGCTGAATCTGTCGATCGTGAGCGCACGGATCGACGAGCTGACGGAGCTTCGCAGCCACGAAGAGACGTCCGACGCCGATATCGCGCTCGCGCGTCGCCGCAGTGGTCGGCGCGGTTGTGGACGCCTACGACGACATCGAGCAGCATCGTCGCCTCGTTCCAGGCCACGCCGGAGTACCTCACCGCGACGGGCATCCGCGATCAGTTCTTCGGCCGCGTCGCGGACGTGCTGACGATTCACGCGATCGGATCGATCGTGCCTGCCGCGATTCCGGTCGGCGCGCTGTTCGGCGTGTTCGAGTTCAGGCAGCTGCCCGCAGACCCGGCGATCTTCCAGGTCAAACACGTCCGCCAGGTCGTGCGCTGGGATCGGCTCTCGACGCTCTTCACCGATCCGACCCAGTTGATCCGCGATGTCTACGGATGGGGAACTCCGAATTTCCGCGGCAACCTGCTCGTCGGCAACATCGGCCGCGTCGTAGAGTACATCTCAGCCGACGCCGCGCAGAGAGCGCTGCCGCGCGCGGCTGAGGAACAGCTCGCCGGACGGGCGGTCCCCGAAGCCGATCTCGATCCCGCCGCACAGCTGTTCGTCAGCCTCGACAAAGGTCTCGGCGCCGCGGCATTCGCTGCCGGACTGACGCTCTATCCGTTGCGCCCGAGCACGGCGGGCGCGGCTGACGGTGGCATCGGCCTGTCTCCTTATGTCTTCGGCACCGCCGAGACGAGCTTTTCTCTGTCCGACAACCTCTCGCTGGTGCTGTCCGGGTCCGCAGCGCTGGAGGGGGGCATCGCGCTCCTGATTCGCGCGGGACAGGATCCGAAATTCCTGACCGGGCTGATCGATGGCGGTCCCGGGACATCCGGCTCGCTGTCCGGCGCGTTCACGATGGCGCTCCGCAGCGCAGACGCAGCAGGCGGACGGCAGACGCTCTTCTCCGCGCCAAGCGTCGTCTTCGACGCCGCGGCGGTCATCGCGGGGCTCGGCATCACCGCCGATCTCGATCCCTCGATTCTCTTCAAGCTCGAAGACGGGCGCATCCATATCGCCTCGGACGGCGCGGATGGCTTCCTGGGGTCGATCCTGCCGGACGAGGGGATCACGACGACGGTGGATCTCGAGGCGAGCTGGTCGCATCGCGACGGCCTGAACATCAAGGGCGGGGCGGGGCTGAGTACGGTGCTCGACCTTCACAAGAGGGCGGGACCGCTGCGCGTGGACTCGCTCGCCCTCGCGCTCAAGGGCGGACCGCAGGGGCTGACTGGCACGGTCGGGGTCTCCGGCGGCGTCAGCATCGGGCCTGTCACGGCGTCAGTCGCCGACGTTGGCGCCGAGGTGGCGCTGAAGTTCTCGCGAGGCAACCTCGGTCCGGTGGATCTCGGCGCCAGGTTCATGCCGCCCAAGGGCATCGGCCTTTCGGTGGACGCACGCGGCCTCGTGACCGGCGCCGGATTCCTCTTCCGCGACGAAGCACGAAGTCTCTACGCGGGCGCGATGCAGCTGTCGATCCGCGACGACATCACGCTCAAGGCCTTCGGCCTCATCGCGACGCGCATGCCCGACGGCAGGCGCGGCTATTCGCTCATCGTCTTCATCACCGCCGAAGACTTCCGGCCGATTCCGCTGCCGCTCGGATTCCGCCTGCTCGGGATCGGCGGCATGGTGGGCGTGAACCGCACTTTCGATCGGGAGACGCTGCGTCAGGGCCTGGAGAACGGCACGCTGGCGACGCTGCTGTTCCCGCGCGATCCGGTGGGCAACGCCAACACGCTCATTCGCAATCTCGACAGCGCGTTCCCCGCACGGTCCGGCAGCTACCTGCTCGGCATCCTCGCCAAGATCGGCTGGCTCACGCCGCCGCTGATCCTGATGGACCTGGCGCTGATCGTCGAGTTCGGATCGCGCACGCGGCTGCTCGCGCTCGGCCGCATCACCGCGCAGCTGCCGTCGCCGGACAACGATCTCGTGCGCCTCAACCTGGAGGCGATGGGGGTCATCGATTTCGACAATGGCACGGCCGCGATCGATGCCGTGCTCGTGGACTCGCGGCTGGCGCAGAAGTTCCCGATCACCGGAAAGGCCGCGCTTCGCGCCGGATTCGGCGGCGGCCCGAGCTTCATCCTCTCCGTGGGCGGGTTCAACCCGCGCTTCGCGCCGCCGGCGAACTGCCCGGCGATCGATCGGGTCGCGATCGCGCTGAGCTCGGGCAACAACCCGCGCCTGATCTGCGAGGCCTACTTCGCGATCACCTCCAACACGGTGCAGTTCGGCGCGCGTGCGGAGCTTTATGCCAGCGCCGGTGGATTCAGCGTCGAGGGGGCAGTCGGCTTCGACGTGCTGGTGCAGCTCATCCCGCTGCACTTCATCGCCGACTTCCAGGCGAAGCTGCAGCTGAAGCGGGGCTCGCACAATCTGTTCGGGGTCAAGCTGAAGGGCTCGCTCGAAGGTCCGCGACCGCTGCGCGTCAGCGGCAAGGCGACGTTCGAGATCCTCTGGTGCGACTTCAGCGTGCGCTTCGACACGACGCTGGTGAAAGGAGAGCGGCCGCCGCTGCCGCCCGCGGTCAACGTGCTCGCGCAGCTCACGCAGGCGCTCGTGTCGCCGTCGAGCTGGACCACGGAGCGCAGCGCGACACAGAGCCACGGCGTGGCGTTGCGCAGCCTGCCGGCGGCAGCCGGCGCGGCGATCGTGCTCGACCCACTCGGGAGGCTGCGCGTCAGCCAGCTGGTCGTGCCGCTCAACACAGCACGTGATATCGAGCTCTTCGGCGGTGCACCGGTCGCCGGCGCGCGCCGGTTCGCCGTCACCGCGAAACTCGGTACCACCGAGCTGCCGCGAACAGTCCACAAGGAGGCGTTCGCGCCGGCGCAGTTCTTCGAGATGAGCGATGACGAAAAGCTCGCGGCGCCGTCGTTCGAATCGATGGAGGCCGGGTGCGTGTTCGGCGAGGCCGGAGTCTCGTTCGACCCGGCGCAGGTAATTCCCGCGCCGCTCGAGTACCAACACATTCCGATCACCCTCGAGGGCACACCACCGGTCGTTCCGCCGGACGCAGCGCCCGCGCCACAGAAGCTGACCGCGATCCAGCTGCAGATCTTCGCGCGCAGCGGCGCCGCGGGCCGGGCGCCGGTGCGGCACGTTGGCCAGGCACGCTTCCGCAACGACGCCGTCGAGGGGGCCGCACGCTTGTCGCCCGCGCGCTGGACGATCGTGCCGACGGCCGATGCGCCGGCAGTGCCGGTCGAGCCCGAAGTGACCACGTATAGCGAATACCAGGGCGTCCTCAAGACGGTCAATCGCGCCCGGGCGCGGTGGCAGATCGTGCCCGCCCACGAACTCGAAGACTGAGAGACCCGCATGGCCGACGCCAACCTGAGTTTTCTGCCCTGGGTGCGACAAGGCGCCGCGGGCGCCATCACGACCGTCGACTCGCTCGGCCCGAAACACCCCGCCGTTGCCGACGTCTCGGTCATCCTCAACGTCAACAGCGCGCCGCTGCCGGCCGTGCCGCTGCGGCTTCGGGGGCCTGCCGACGTGGTCGGCATCGATCGACGTCAGGTCGTGCGGACCGATCCCCGTCCGAACAGCACAGACTTCGAGCCGAACTGCTTTCCGTCGATCGAATTCGACCGGGCTGATTTTCCCTGGCTGTTCACACCCGTGCGCGCCAACACGAACGCGCAGCTGCGGCCGTGGCTGTGCCTCGTAGTCGTGCGCCAGCAGGGCGGCGTGGAGCTCACGACCTCGGGCGCTTCGCCACTGCCGATGCTCAGGATTGCGTCGCCGGCCAGGCCGTTCCTCGAGCTGCCCAACCTGAAGGACAGCTGGGCCTGGGCCCACGGGCAGGCGGCGGCTGACAACACGAGCGATCCGAACGCGGTGAGCGCGGCATTGAATGGCGCGCCTCATTTGTCGCTGTCGCGGCTCGTCTGTCCGCGACTGTTGACGCCGAACACGGATTACCTCGCGTGTGTGGTTCCGGCCTTCGAGCTCGGACGCAAGGCCGGTCTCGGACAGACGATCCTGGACAGCGACCTGATCGCGGTCAACGCGCTCGCCCCGGCATGGACGCTGACCGCGACCGCGCCGACGCAGGTGCAGCTGCCCGTCTACTACTCGTGGCAGTTCCGCACCGGCGAGGGCGGGGACTTCGAATCGCTGGCGCTCCGCCTGAGGATCAACATTCCGGCGGGATTGGGTCAGCGGAGCGTGGCGATCGGACGGCCCGGCTTCGACGTACCAGGCGTCGATCCGAAGACGACCGTGCAAGTCGAAGGCGCGTTGATGCCCCTCACCGGCACCAGCGCCCCGGTCGTCTGGTCCGATCCCGCCGCTCCTGCCTTCGAACAGGCTCTCGCGGACATCGTCAATCAGCCCGGCCTGAATCAGGTGATCGCGCCGACGGCCGATCCCTTGCTCGCGCCGCCGCTGTACGGCCGGTGGCATGCGGGACGTGCCGTCGTGACTCCCGGCGCCGCGAACTGGCTGGATTCGTTGAACCTCGATCCACGCTGGCGTTCGGCGGCATCGCTCGGCACCGAGATCATCCAGGAGCACCAGGAAGCGTTGATGGCGTCGGCGTGGGAACAGGCCGCCGAGATCCAGCCGGTCAACCAGCGTCTGCGTCAGCTCCAGGTGAGCATGGCCGTCGGTGAAAGCCTGCACGCGCGGCATCTCTCGACGTTCAGCGAGGAGATGACGCTGCGCATCGCATCGCCGGTCTTCAGCCGCATTCGCGTTGCGACTCCTGGGCTGGATTCGGCGGGCAAGACGCTGACGGCGGTGATGGCCGGAACGTCGCTGCCGGTCCCGGCCACGCGGACGACGATGAGGCGGGTCGGCAGGCAGCGAGGCCCGTTGACGCGACGGATTGCCGCGCAGGGCGTCGGACGATCGATCGACACCACGTGGGTGACGCGGCTCAACCTCGCCAACGCGGTTGCCGCGGCTCCCCGGCCTACCATCGTGCGGGCAACTGTCCCGCCGCTGCCCACGGTGGAGGCCGTCGTCGGCGCGATCTGGAATTCCGGTTTCAAGATCGCCGCGGAAAACGAGGCGCTCGCGCAGCTGCCAGCGGTCGATCCTTTGCCGCCTGAATGGGACTATCCCGGGCACTTCCGCAAGGCGGCGGCCGATCACCTGTCGCGCATCCGGCCGCGCATCAGCGCGTCTTTGATCCCGCACATCACGATGAGCGCAACCGTGGGGATCGTGCGCGCGCAGATGCATCCGCGCGTGGCGCTCGCCAACCTCGCGCGCGCGGCGATCTCGACCGGGGACAACGTCCTTCAGCCGGCGGCGCCCGGCGTGACGCCGGTCGGTACCGAGACCGTCCTGATGGCGCCGTCGTTTCCGCGGCCGATGTACGAGGCGCTGAAGGAGAAGTCGCAGGAGCTCCTGCTGCCAGGGCTCGACAAAGTCCTGCCCGATACCGTGCTCGGGCTCCGGACGAACCGCGCGTTCGTGGAGTCCTACATGATCGGCCTCAACGTCGAGATGGCGCGGGAACTGTTGTGGCGCGGATTCCCGACCGATCAGCGCGGCACCTATTTCCGGAACTTCTGGGGCAACGACGGCGCTCCCGCGGCGGTCAGTGACGTCGGCGATCTGCGTGTGAACCTGGGACGCGCGCTCGGCACAGCGCCGCCGAACTCGCCGGCGAACCAGTTCGTGCTGCTGCTGCGCAGCGCCCTGCTGCGCCGCTACCCGAACGCGATCATCTATCTGACGCCTGGGATGATCGGCGACGACACGCCGTCCGACGACGTCCATCCCATCTTCAACGGATCGATGGAGCCGGACATCGACTTCGTCGGCTTCCCGATCGCGCCCGCAGCGGCCATCGGTTCGGGCGGCAAGCCCGGCTACTACGTGGTCATCCAGGAGCATCCGACCGAGCCGCGCTTCGGGCTCGATGTGGCCGTCACGAATGTCCTGGTGGCAAGCAAGAGTCACCTCGCGAGTCGGGACGCAGCCGCCGGCCGGTGTGCCCTTGAAGGGCCGCACGTGGGGCAGGAACTCCGCGCACATGGCGGAGATCACCCGCCGTCTGCCGGTGCGCATCACCATTCACGCGTCGCAACTGGTCTCGTTGACCTGATTCACGGAAATCCCGAGATGCCTGATTACTTCAGAAGCCCGGTCGCGATTCCCGCAACGAGCGCCGCCATGCCGGCGGTGCCGCTGTGTCCCGGCGATCTGCCGCTCGTGCTCCTGCCGGTCCGCCTGGAGACGCGCTTCTTCACGCTCGCCGACAGCCGCATCGAGCTCCGCGTCCGCATCTTCCCCGACAAGATTCATCTCGACAGCCATGAGCCCGATCTCACGGCAGACGAGCAGACGTGGGGCAGGCACTACTGGGAGCTGAACTGGCACGCGGGTGACAACACCGGCGCGGCTGCCGATGCCTGGCGGCAGATCGCCGATCGTTTTGGCGCGAGTCGCGCCGCGTGGATCGTCCGGGTACTGACGCCGACAAATGCGTCGGAGCGGCCGCAGCCGGAGACGCCGGCCGGCAGCCCGCTGACGCCCGCCCCCGTGTTTCCAGCGATCACCGTCGCGAGCAGCGATGAGACGTGGCGCCACGCACCGCAGGCGCGGTTGCTGCCGGACCGGTGGGTCGCGGTCGTGCACTCCGCCGGTCAGGTCGCGCTCGCAGTCACCGGCAAAGACATCCGGAGACCGCTTGCCGCCGGACCCGATCCGCTTGCGCCGCCGCCCGATGCCGCGACCGAGGCCGCGATCGCGCGTGGCGAACAGCTGCCGATCGACGCCGGCATGAAGTGGATGACCGATTTCGACGAAGCGGAATCCGCGGGCATGGCGCTGCGCATTCCGATTCCAGGCGCGACGCTGGCGGCGGGTCTCGACAGCCTGGTCGTGTTTGGTGTGGTCAGGGCGCTCAGCGTCGCAGAAACCGCCGACCAGCTGGCGAACCTCTTCGACGGCCATCACTACACCGACGGCCTCGCCTTCATCCGTCCTGGCACGCCCACGAACAACTCGGATGATCGGCGCGCCGGCTACAGCTCCGAGGATCCCGGGCACGCGCGCAGCTTCGACCTCGAAGCCGCTGCCACGCCGGCGCTCGACAACAACAATGCGTTGCACACCGGCACGGCGCTGGGGCTGCGGTTCGATCGCATCCTGCCGACCTTCGGCCGCGTCGAACGCGGTCTCGAGCGCGACGACCTGCACATGCGCAGCATGAACACCGCGCTCTGGCAGGTCGGCTGGGGCTATTTCCTCAGCAACATGATCGGCGCGGAAGCCGGGCTGACGCGGCCCGACCTCGAGTGGGCACGGCAGCATTTCCTCGATCACGTCCGCAGCTTCGGACCGCTGCCGGCGCTCCGCTGCGGTGCACAGCCATATGGGCTGCTCCCGGTGACGTCGCTCGATCTCTGGCAGCCAGACCCGGGTGGCGGGTCGGCGCCACAGGACACCTCGCTCAAGAGCCTGCTGATCGCGCTGCGCGACAACCTCTGGCGCCCTGCGGCCGCATCTGTCGCGCGAATCGGCAATCGTCAGGATCAGCCGGACCCGGATGCCGATCTCGCCGACGTGATGCGCACCGACGCGCTCTCGAACTCGTACCGCACGCGCCACATCTTCGGCAGCCACTTCCTGCGGCATCTCCAGCTATTCCTGGATTCGAGCATGCCGGTCGGCGATCCGGCGCAGATCGCTCTGCTGCACCAGCTCGGCCTTCCATGGCGGCCGAGGCTCGCGCGGATGTGGAATGCCGACTGGCATCGCACCGTCGTGGCGCCGCTCGTCCAGGATGGGGAAGTGTCGCCGTGGAGGAAGCTCGAGCCCGACTTCATCTCGGCGCTCCTCGCCGAGTCACGGATTGACCAGTTGATTCTGGCCAGGCCGGATCCGCAGGCGCCGGTGGCCGAGAGCAGCCTGCTGCAGATGCTGCTGCGCCACGCGCTGCTTCGTGAAATCGCGTACGCGGCCGCACGCCTGCAGGCAGACGAGACCGGCGCGGACAATCTGGCGGCTCTGCTCAGGGATGCCGAGCTCGTCGATCTCGTCACCGGCGCGAAGCCGACGTTTCACTGGAGGCGTCAGCTCGAACGGGAATTGACGGCCACCGGCGGCGATACGATCCGCGAGTTTCTGGAAGCCCAGACCAGCTTCACGACGCCGGCGCTCGCCGCGCTCGGCGAGTTCCGCTCGAGTCTGACGGATCTGAAGAGCCTCGACAGCGAAGCTCTCCAGCAACTGATGCAGGGCACGCTCGACCTGTCGGCGCACCGGCTGGATGCATGGATCACATCGGTTGCGACGAGACGGCTCGCGGCGATGCACACCGACGGACCGAAGGGACAGTACGTCGGCGCCTACGGCTGGGTGGAGAACCTCAAGCCGATTCCCGCGTCGCTCGTGAAGCCGGTGACCACGCTGCCGGCCGGCGAGCCAGGACCGATGCAGACACCTGCCAACGACAGCGGCTTCATCCACGCGCCGTCGATGACGCACGCGGCGACCGCGGCGCTCCTGCGCAACGCACAACTCGGCCCTACGGGCGTGCCGAGCGCCACCGGACCGTTTGCGATCGATCTGTCGTCGCGCCGCGTGCGCGAAGCGTCGCGGCTGCTCGAAGGCGTGCGCCAGGGCCAGCCGCTCGGCGCGCTGCTCGGCTATCGCGTCGAGCGGCTGCTTCACGAGACCGTCGTGGACAACGGCCGCAGCATGGATCGCTTCATCGCTCCGCTGCGCCGCGTGGCGCCGCTCGTCGCTCGTGCCGGCGCCACTCCGCCCGGGCCGGTCGATACGATCGCCGCTGAGAACGTCGTCGATGGCCTGGTGCTGCACCGCCGGTGGAAGGAAGAGCGCAACACGGTCGATCGCGGAGGTGACGACGGCGGGTCTTGGAACCAGCGACCTCTCTGTCATTTCGTCGATTCTCGACCGGCTCGCCGATGCGATCGACGGACTGAGCGACGCGCTCACTGCCGAAGCGGCCTATCAGATGGTGCGCGGCAACACATCGCGCACGGCGCAGCACGCTGGCGGCGATCGCGCAGGGCGATGCGCCGCCTCCCGAGCTGGAGGTGACGCGGACGCCGCGCTCGGGCACGTCGCTGACTCACCGGCTCCTGCTGCTGATGAGCGGGCCCAATGTGAACACTCCGGGCTGGGTCAGCGCTGCTTCGCGCGTCCGTTCCAACGCTGAGCCGATGCTGAATTTCTGGGCGTTCAAGCTGCTCGGCGACGGCAGCCGCATCCGCTGCACGATCGAGCGCCTCGACGATGAAACCGGCGCTGTCCTCGAGGCGCGCAAGTTGCCGCTGAGCGAGCTCGGGATCGCACCGCTTGATCTCGTCTACGGCGTCGAGGCTGCGAACACCACCGCGCAGCCAGGCAACACGCTGACCGAGATCGAACAGCAGGTCCTGTATCACGCCAGGCGCAAGACCGGCGGCTTTGATCAGCTCGCGACGCTGCGGCTGCAGCACGCGCGGCCCGCCGATCTCGCCCCGAACGAATTGACGCTGTTCGACGCGCTCGAGCAGGCGCGCGCGGTGCGGCGGCTGCTCGGCGTTGCCCGCGGCGCGGATCCCGAAGACCTCAATCCGCCCGAGCGGACCGGACAAGGCGTCATCGACCTCGTCGAGCTGGATGCGCGGACGGTGCGGGCCGAGAACGCGCTCAACGCCGCGCACAAGGGGTTGCAGAACCTCATCGCGAGAATCACGACGACCACCACTGCCGAAATGCTCCGGACCGCAATGCTGAAGCTTGGCGCCTTCGGCATCGGTCCGTCGATCCCGGTCAGCGTCACCGGTGAAGATTCAGCCGCGAAGGCCGCGCTGGCGCAGCAGGGCCAGGCGCTCCTCAAGCTGAGTGGTCCGCGGCTCGATCAGGGAGCGGCGCTGCGCACCGAGCCGTCCGCAACCGATCAGCGCGGCCGCCGCGCGCAGCTGACGGTGAGGATGCGTGCGGTGTTCGGGGATCCCTTCGTCGTGCTGCCGCGTTTTACGTTCGACACGGCGGGTGCGACGGAATTCACGAGCGCGCTCGGGGCCAGCACCGCCGCGCAGGGTGGCGACCCGCTGGCGGTAAACACGTGGTTCACCCGGTGCACGCGGGTCAGAGATGGCGTGTCGCGGATGAGCGCGTGCCTGCAGCGGGCCGAAGTGCTCGGCGCGGGAGCGCGGCTCAATCTCAGCGTCGCGCAGCTGCCGTTCAAGAACGGCGAGCGCTGGGTCGGCCTGCCGCCGGCTGCGGGCGCCGTCATGCCGGCGAGCAAGCTGTCGCTCGTCGTGAACACGATCGGGCCGATCAACACCACGAAGTTCACCACCGGCCTGCTCGTGGACGAGTGGGTCGAGGTCGTGCCCAATACCAGCGAGACCACCGCGCTGGCATTTCAGTTCGACACGCCGGATGCGTGCGCGCCGCAGAGCGTGCTCATCGCCGTACCGCCGGTCCCGGGGCAGGAGTGGACCGCTGAAACCCTGCGGCGCGTGCTGATGGAGACCCTCGATCTCGCGAAGCTTCGCGCCGTGGACACGGCATCGCTCGGCGCTGCGGCGCAGCATCTGCCCGGCCTCTATCTCGCGCTCAACACTGAAGATCACGCCGTATCGACCGACTTCGCGGCGGTCACGCGCTCACAGGTTTGAATCATGGCCCAGTTGTTCATCACGATCACGTTCCCCGCCGGCGTCCCCACGGTTGACCGGACGTTTCAATTGCGGGGGAACATCTCGTTCACTACTCCAGCGAACTGGACGCTCACGGGCAAAAGCATGAACGTGCGGTTCGGACCGGGAGGCCAGCTGGTCGCGGGAACGTTTCCGAGCGGCAACAACTGGAGTTGCACCGGCACCGTCAGTCCGTCCGCGCAGTGGGGATCGTTCGTGCAGTTGACCGTGAATGCGCAGGCCGTGTTCAGGTTCTTCCGGACGCTGGGCGAGCCCGAGATCGAGGTCCTGACGGTCTCGACCACGTTCATGGTGCGCCTGCTGCCGCCGGTCACGCCGACCATTGGTCTCGATTCGTTCACGTCGCCGATCGTGGCCACCGAAGTGCCGCTGCCGTTCGTGTTCATGGGATCGGCCACCAGTCCGCAGGCGCCGATTCAGGTCGTGCAGTACAAGGTGGAGGGCGGTGAGTTCGCCAACGCCGTCAACCTGAGCGGCAACTGGTCGCGGTTCAGGATTACGCTGCCGCTGCCGCCCACGGCCGGAAGTCCCGACCACGTTCTCACCATCCGCGCGATCGACACGTTCGGGACCACCGGTGAAATCTCGAAGCCTTTCGCCGTTCACCCCGAACCTCCGATCGTCGTGCCGCCGGGCAGTGACACGACGTTCACGGGCGCGCCCACCACGTCGTCGATCACGAGCTGGACGCGGCTCGAGCCGCAGTGCACGGGCGCGGACATCGGGATCAGCTCGAGTGCACGCATCTTCGATCCGCTGTGGATGCTGACGCGCCAATGGCAGATGGGGGAGTTTCAGGCGGAGGACGCGGGAACGCCGATCCAGGCGCGCGTCCGCGCAACGACCGCGACGCTGTGCCGGCGCTTCTCCGGAGAACTGCCCAAGTCGGCGGCACCGGCACCGGCTCCGGTCGCCGCGCAGGCCTACGATCCGCTGCGCACTCCGCTGGAGGTGCTCGTCGAGCGGCGCCCGATGCGCGCCGCCGACGCGAACGACGCTCGCATGCTGACGTTCGCCGTCGACTCCGGGCTCCACTTCCTGCGGATGCTGGAGTCGCAGGCTCTGTCGAAGAGTTACCGGTCGGTCTTCATCACGAAGCTCGCCCTTCAGCCGCTGGCACCTGCAAGCTCGGCGCTCATCGACGACGCCTCGTCTCGATACGTGCAGTCCATGGTCGGTCGAGCGCCCGACGGGCGGCTGCTTGCCGCTCTTGTGCGCACGATCGGGGGCGCCCAACTGGCGCTCGATCCGGCTCTGAACATCGCCGTCGCCGATCGGCTGGAGGTTCAAGCGGCGGCGACCGACTGGCTCGCCTGGTACGATTCGATGTACAGCGAGCCCGGCGATCCTGCGGACGATGCGTGGAATCCGCCGCGGCTGGAGTATGCGCTGTCGGTCGGCGCGAAGCTGTCGGGGAATGCCGCCGACCAGATGACGTTCTCGGCGTCGGAGATCGACGGCCCGATCGACTGGAGCTCCTTCGACGTCAACACCCAGGCGTTGCTCACGACTGCCGCCGATCAAGGGTTCGCATCAATCGTCGAGGCCACGATCCCCGCGCCGATCAGCTTCCCGGGCGCACCGGCGCCGCGCTTCTGGGAGATGGAGGACGCGCGCCTGGCCTTCGGCCTGCTGCCCGTCGGTCCAACCGATCTCGCGCAGATGCTGATGATCGAGTACGTCAGCAGCTACGGGAACGATTGGTTCGTCGTCCCGCTGACGCTGCCGGTCGGATCGGTCACACGTGTCGAGTCGCTGGTCGTGACGGATACGTTCGGCGTCCGCAGCCTGATTCGTCCGCTCGGCGATCCGGCGATTCCGCCGGCGCATTTCTCGCTGTGGCAGCCGGCGCTCAGGAACCCGTCAGCGTTCAGCGGTGCAAGGCTCGTCACCAACCGCTTCTTCCTGCCGCCGACGCTCAGCCGCACGATCGACAGCGATCCCCTCGAGGATGTCCTGTTCATGCGCGACGAGATGGCCAATCTGGCCTGGGCGATCGAACGGACGGTCGAGAGCCCGATCGAACAGCCGGCGCAGCGCTACGAAGCCCCAGACGCGGCGCCCGTGGATACGCCCACCGATCCGGCGGTCGCGGGCCTGCCGCGCTATCTGCTGTCGACGCAGGTACCACGGAACTGGATTCCGCTGCTGCCGGTGCAGGTGCCGAATCCGCTGTTCCCGAACACTCCAGGGCAGATCCTCTCGAGGCTGAAGCGTGGCGCCGTCCTGCAGCCGGACGGATCGCGCAAGGTTCACAGCGCAGCCGGGGACGTGCTGCTGTCCATCGGCAACCAGCTGTTCTACGACGAGGAGGTGCCGCGCGAGGGAGCGCGGATCACGCGCCAGCGCCGGATGGCGCGGTGGACGGATGGCTCGACGTGGCTGTGGACGTCGTTCAGGAACCAGGGGGGCCAAGGCGAGGGGTCGAGCCAGTTGAGGTTCGATCAGGTGCTCGATCCACGCGAGTCGCGCTGAGCAAGTCGCAAGTACTGAGCGTCTCGACAGGTGGCAAGTACTAACCTTCCTTGGAGGAAGCGCCGCGGCCCCGTCACTTGATCATCCGGTCCGCGAAGTCGAGATACTGCGCCCAGTCGTTGGGAGTGATGGCGTGCGGGCCGGTGCGATAGTGATACGCGAGCGCGTCGCCCAGCACCGGCTGGTTGACGGCCGGCCAGCCGGCGGCACCGAGCCCTTTCCTGCCGAAGAGCGCGTAGACCGGCCCGGCGTGCTCGAGGGCGAGGAACTCTCCGCGCGGGTCGGCCCACCGGTCGTCCTCGGCACTGGCCACGTGCAGCGGGCGTGGCGCGATGAGCGCGAGCAGCTGATGCTGGTCCACTGGAAGCGCGGCCTCGCGGCCGTTGTAGGCGCGGAAGGCCTTCGCGAACCAGAAGGGGAAGCTGGTGTTGATGGCTTCGACCGTCTCGCCGTAGTCACGCATGCTGAGCGCGGCGCCGCCGCACCCGCTGTTGTTGGAGATCACCATCGCGAAACGCTCGTCCTGCGCTCCGGCCCAGAGCGCGGCCTTGCCGAGCCGCGAGTGGCCGTGCACCGCCACACGCGTCGCGTCGATCTCCGGATCCTCCCGGAGCACGTCGAGCGCCCGGCTCAGGCCCCACGCCCAGATGCCGATGGCTCCCCACTCGTCTGGCCGCCGCGCCTCGGTCGCCGGCGTGTTGAAGAGCGCGCCGACGTCCTTCGTGAGGCCCTCGCTGCGATCCTCGCTGAGATCGCCGTAATAGACGGTCGCGGTGGCATAGCCGCGGGCGACGACGGTCTCGACGTTCCAGAGTGACGCGTGCGCGCCGCGGGTGCCCTCGGTGGCGCGGTTGTTCACGATCTTCAGGCCGTCGTTCGCACGCATCCACGCGGTCGACGGGGCGATGCCGGGATCCGCGCTGACGGAGCTGTTGCCGTAGTAATTCAGCCCGAGAAACGCCGGCCACGGCGCGTGCGCCCCGGGCGCTCCCGGCGGCTGGTAGATCAGCAGGTGCATCTTCGGCCCGTCCTTCTTCCCGGTGAACCAGACCGTGATTTCCTTGCGCACCGCCTTCCCGCCCAGTGCGCGGCGATCGGTGGACGCGACCGCCCAGTGCATGCCCGCCGGCCGGCCGCCCGGCGTGCGGCCGTAGACCTCGCGCGCGAAGATCTCCAGCAGTTCCGGACGCCGTTTCGCGCGCCACGCGGCCGCATCGCGCACGGGCGAGCCGTCCGCTGACACGAGCGGGTCCGGCAGCCTGTAGGGCCGGATCTTGTTCTCGTCGTAGTTGATTCCAGCCCGCGCCGGTGGTGCGGCGCCCTGCTGGAGCAGCCCTCCGACGGCGAACAGCAAGAGCAGCAGCCTCATCGAGTCTCCTTCGTGCCCGGCACGTCGAGCGGAACGTCGGGGGCGCGGGATGGGCACGGGGCACGTGGTACGTCCCGGTGCAGGAGGGGTCGGGTTGCCGGGCTGCGTCAAGCCACCGCTTCTCCCGCGGCTCCATGACGTATTCTCGCTCACCGGACGTCATCGCGATCCCGCAGCGCCTGGTGGAGGGGTGGCCTCGATGCCGCGGCAGCGACCCTATTTCCTCAGAGACAGCGTCACCACGTGCGTCGCATCGCCGTCGAGCAAATCGACGCGCAAGCCATGCGCGCAGCTCTGCCGCGTCGGACATTTCGCCAATACCGGTCGCGGTTTCTTGCTTTGGACTTCGAGGGGGGTTATAACCCGGCTGCTGACCTGTAGAAGCGGTTTCCAACGAGCCGCGTCACCTCATGACCAGACACAGCCTCACTCGCTTCTTCGCCGTCCTCGTCGCGTGCGGGACGACGACCGTCGCCTGGCAGCAGGCGGCGGTGATCCCCTCCGGCGGCACCGTCAACGCTGACTGGCCCGTCTACCGCGGCGACCCGAAGGGCAATCAGGTACTCGGCATTGGCGCAGATCCACGCCGCCAACGTGCACAAGCTCGAGCGGGCCTGGGAATACAAGACCGGCGATGCGAACCAGCGGTCGACGATGCATGCAAACCCGGTCGTGGTGAACGGCGTGATGTACGTGACGACGCCGAGCCTGAAGGCCGTGGCGCTGAACGCGGCAACGGGCAAGGAGATCTGGTCGTTCGATCCGGCGAAGTACAACAACGGCAACGTGGTCCGGCTCAGGAACCGCGGCGTCGTGTACTGGAAGGGCGCTGAGGGTGAGCGGATCTTCCACTTCGTACGGGATCGTGCCTACGCCGTGGACGCGAAATCCGGGGCGCTCATCTCCTCGTTCGGCGGAAACGGCTTCATTGACTTGAGGCAGAACCTCGGCGTCGATCCGGAGTCGGCGGTGATCGAGATGACGTCGCCGGGCGCCGTGTTCAAGAACTTCCTCATCATCGCCTCCCGGGTCAATGAGAGCTACGACGCCTCCCCCGGCCACATCCGCGCGTACGACACGGTCACGGGCGCGCTCAAGTGGATCTTTCACACGATCCCGAAAGAGGGCCAGCCAGGCTACGACACATGGAAATGGGTCAAGGGAGAGAACTACGGCGGCGCCAACGCCTGGGGCGGCGTCACCATCGACGAGCAGCGCGGCTGGGTGTTCGCCGCCACCGGCTCGGCGACCGAGGACTTCTATGGCGGATTCCGCCGGGGGACAACCTGTTCGCCAACACGGTGCTCGCGCTGGACGCGGCGACCGGCGAGCGCAAGTGGCACTTCCAGACGGTCCGGCACGACGTGTGGGACTACGACAATCCTCCCGCCCCGATCCTCGTCACGATCGGGTCGGGGCCGTCGGCGAAGGACGCGGTCGTGCAGCTGACGAAGATGGGCTACACGTTCGTGCTCGATCGCGACACCGGCAAGCCACTGTTTCCTGTCCACGAACTGCCCGTTCCTCGCTCGACGGTGCCCGGCGAGGAGACCGCCGCGACGCAGCTGGTTCCGCTGAAGCCTCAGCCGCTCGTCAGGCAGAACCTGACCGAGGCCGATCTCACCAGCATCACGCCCGAGGCGCGGGCTCAGGCGCTGAAGGATTTTCGGCGGTATCTGTCGGGACCGATCTATACGCCGCCGAGCCTGCAGGGCACCATCACGACCCCGGGACATCTCGGCGGAGCCGAATGGCACGGCGCGAGCTTCGACCCCGTGCTGAACATGCTCTATGTCAACGTCAACGAGGCGCCGACGATCAACAGGCTGCGGCCCATTTTCGAGACGGGACCGGAGGGGAGCCCCGCCGAGCTCGGACGCCAGATCTACGACCGCACCTGCGCTGCGTGTCACGGCGCGGCGCGTCAGGGAACGCCGCCCCACACCCCCGCGCTCGTCGACGTGAAGCGAACGGCGCAGGAGATTGAGACCGTCATCACGCAGGGGCGCAACGCCATGCCCGCGTTCCGGCAGTTCCGGCCGCGTGAGGTGAGCGCGCTCGCCGCGTTCCTGAAGACGCCACCGCGCGACGGCCCCGCCGATCCGACCGCGACGCGTCCCGATCGCTACACGATGGACGGCTACCCCCTGTTCCTCGATCCCCACGGCGTGCCGGCGATTGCGCCGCCGTGGGGCACGCTGAACGCGATCGACCTCGTCACGGCGGAGATCGCGTGGAAAGTGCCGCTCGGCGAATACCCGCAGCTCGTCGCGAAGGGGATCCGCAACACCGGGACGCTCAACTTCGGCGGCGCGGTGGCTACCGCCGGCGGCGTGATCTTCATCGCCGCAACCGCCGACGAGAAGATCCGCGCGTTCGAGAAGAGCTCGGGACGCGTGCTGTGGGAGCATCAGCTCCCCGCAGGCGGATACGCAACTCCGAGCGTCTACATGATCGATGGCCGTCAGTACATCGCGATCGCGGCGGGCGGCAGCGGCAAGAACGCCACGAAGTCTGGCGATTCCATCATCGCGTTCGCGCTCCCGCAGGATCGGGGCCAGACCCCGCCCATCCCGTCGCCGGCTTCCGCCGACGGCTGGATCAACCTGTTCGACGGAACCACGCTGAACGGATGGGTCCACATGAACGGCGCCCATCGCTTCACGGTCGAGGACGGGGCCATCGTCGGCAGGACCGTGGAGGCGAGCGCGAGCCTGAACTCGTTCCTCTGCTCGCTCCAGGAGTTCGACAACTTCGAGCTCGAGCTCGAGACGGCGATCGATCCGGTCACCAACTCCGGCATCCAGATCCGGACGCAGGTGCGTCCCGTAGCGATGCAGGGACGGAGCTTCGAAGCCGCTCCCGGGCGCGTGAACGGGCCGCAGGTCGAGATCCGTCGCACGTACAAAGGCCTCCCGGCGACGGGCCACATCTACGGCGAAGCAATGGGCACGAACTGGTTGACGTCGCAGCAGAAGATCCAGGATGGACATCCGCACTTCGTCAACGAGGGATGGAACAAGGTGCGTATCGTGGCCAACGGTCCACGCATTCAGACCTGGGTGAACGGCCAGCCTGTCGAGGACATCGTGAACGAGGCCGTTTACAAGACGCACCCGCGCGGGTTCATCGGCCTCCAGATCCACGGACTGAGCCAGCGGGAGGTCGATGCCAACCCTGAGGCGAAGATCACCACGAGCCAGCCGCTCGTGATCAAGTGGCGGAATATCAGGATCCGCCCGCTTGGCAGGACGTGACGCGAACGGGCGCGACCGGAAGCCGATGAGGGCCTTCAGGCCTGCTTCAGCCGCGCCGGCTTGCTATCGCACGATACTGCGACAGCCTCCTGCGTACGCCCAGCCAGTACGTCAGGTAGTAGCCGAGCACGACGGTGCCGGCGGCCAGCGCGCCGGCTGCACCGGACGCGACAATCCACGACCCTCCATCTATGGCGGATCGCCATGACTGCCAGCCCCGCCAGAAACCGTAGAGTACGCGCGCGGTCACCACGAGGGTGATGGCGAGCACGAGCCAGCGATTCGGCGTGTAGTACAGCGCGCGCGGCGAGGGCTCCCATCTGGTCAACGCGAGACCGACCAGACCAAGCAGACAACCAAAGACCAGGCCGGCGACGCTGTAACGAAACGCGAACGGCACCCACAGACTCGTGATGGCTGCGCCGATCAGGAAGAGGATGACCGAGATCAGGAGGCCTGCAAGGTTGATTGCCGCCAGCCACCCGCGTGCAGGCTGTCGCGACGTGCCGACGCGGTACCGCTGGATTATTGCCAGCGGCAACAGGGCGATCGCGGCGAGCATGATCAGCAGCGCGATCCCGATCGCGATCAGGGGCATGTGGTCAGTACAACGGGTTCTCGAGGACGGGGGTTTTTACACAAGGAGGACGGGAGGTTCTGTGGGGCAATTTCTGTTCCGTGCTAGATAAGCACGGATTGCCGGGGACAGGGCAGGCGAGTAAGGGAGGTGTCTCGTCCTCCTGTCCTCCCGTCCTCCTTGTTAAACAAACCAAAATCTGCCCAGTAGCTCAATCGATCGGCGCCCCGAGGAGCAGCCGGTTCTGCGGCGTGATCGCGGCAGGAATCGTCTGCGTCCAGATCCGGTAGCCCTGTTGCTGCAGCCGCATGGCACGCAGCACATCGATCGCGACGGGCGAGTCCAGCCAGCCGTCGAGCGCGCCCGCGTCACAGGTCGCGAGATCGTGGCAGCAGGGGAGCACGGCCAGGCGCGCTCTGGCTTCGGTGGCCCGTTCGAGCACGCGATCGGTGAGTGCGCCGCACGCGTGGCTCGAGACCACGATATCTCCGCCCTGGATCTCCACATCATCCACGCCGCTCGCCACGAAGTTGATGCGGCCTCCCAGCCTCGGCCAGACCTCGACGAGCGCATCGTGCACTTTTTCGCTCGAGGGTGGCAGGGCCTTGTCGACGAGCACGGCGGCCGGCGATGAATCGTCGAGAATCAGCATGATCCCGGCGAGCAGGCCGTGTCCGGCTCCAAGATCGACGACCCGGCCGCCGCGGAAATACCGGCGCACGCGCCGTGCGACTTCCCAGGCTTCGTAGAGCTCCTTCCGCGGCAGGCAGCCTGCATGGCACACCGCACGGCCGATGCGGTCGAAGAGCGTGCCCCCCGCAAACCGGTCGAGGTCGTACTCGGTCAGGCGTCCGCGCGAGGATGGCCGGAACATGGTCCCTCTATCTTCCCACTCATCCATTGAAGAAAACCTGCGGCCCGCGGCAGGGTGAGCCGAAATCTATCCGCTCTGCGCCTTCGCGTCTGAACGACTGGGGGGACGCATGACGCGCGCATGGTTGACGGTGCTCGTGCTGCTGATGGGCATGTCCACGGCACGGGCCGACGGCATCAGGGTCCCGCGCCTCGAGCTCGGCGGTGCCGTATCAGGTCTCGCTCCCATCGTCGCCGAGGCGCCGTACTTCGTCGTCGGCGTCGGGCCCAGGCTGACGGTGAATGCCGCGCGCTGGCTCGGCCTCGAGATCGGCGTCGAGAAAATTGGACCGGCGGAGGGCTCCAGGATCACCGCGCTCTACCTGACTCAGATCAGGATTCCCCTCCGGCGGGCCAATACACGCACACTTTCGCTGACGGTCGGCGCAGCGGGCCTGGCGTGGTATCGCCAGCGCAGCGAAGCGCGCATCACGCGCCTCGACGGTTCGATTGTCGTCCACCCGGCGTATCGAACCGCCTTCGTCGATCCGCCCAATCTGCCAACCGTCGGCGTCGCACACGATGCGGTCGTGCACCGTCGTGCGGCAGTCTCGTTCGCCGCGCAGGCGATGTTCGGGGAAGCGTCGGGGCTCGCCATTCGCGGGTCTTTGGGTGTGTCGTTTGGCTCGAGCGGCTATCGATGAATTTGAAGACCTGTTGGCCGATCGTTCTCGCGATCCTGACGGCCTCGTGCCGCGCGGGTGAGCGGCCGGCCTCCTACGTCATCGCGGGGCCGAGCGTGCTGGCTCTCCCGACGCTCGTGCCCGACGTGTGGGACGCGCGCGAGGAACTGGCGATTTGGATCGAAAACGAAGTCGCCCGCGGGTCGCTGGCGCTGGAGGGGACGGGCACCGGCGCGTTCATCAGGATCGAACGCGGCGACCAGCCGTGGCTGACCCGCGGCCCTGATCTCTCGCCGCCCTCGACGGGCGTCCGGACCGTCCGCCTGCGCTACCGGTGGCAGCCGGCGGTGGCGCCCCCAGCCTCGCAGAACCATATGGTGACCGCGAATTGCGAGACGGTGACACCCGTGCTGCCGTTCGATCCCACCACCCAGGCGGCGGCGCACGCCGACCTGAAGCCGCAGGCCGAGTGGACCGAAGTCGATCTCGTGCCGGGGCAATACCGTCCGCCGATCGACGTCCGATACTGTTACGTTCACAGCCAGGGCGCCAACCGAGGCGTACTCCAAATCGACAGGATCGAGCTCGTCAGGTAAGCTCCTGTTCGGCCTCGAACCGATCTCCGTCTTAGAATTCCGTTTCAACAATTTCCGGCGGCCGCGCTTGGGCATGTCGAGAAGCGTCGGCGTGCTCCGACTTACCCATGAACGCGCCAATCGAGCGCACGAGCCGAGGAGTAGCGAGATGAAATTCATGTTGATGATGAACGCCCCGCGGGGGAACGGCGATTGGGGAGTCGTGAAGTGGTCGCAGGATGACCTGAAGGCCCATATCAACTTCATGCGTCGGTTCAGCAAGGAGCTCAGCGACGCGGGTGAGCTCGTCGGCGCCGAAGGGCTTGGCTCCCCGGGCCAGGCCAGGCTCGTGCGGGCGGGCAAGGGTGGCGCCCCCGAGGTGACGGACGGTCCGTTCGCCGAAGCCAAGGAATTCCTCGCCGGGTACTGGATAGTCGACGTCGAGAACCCGGATCGCGCCTACCAAATCGCGGCGCGCGCATCCGCCGCGCCAGGGCCGGGCGGCGTGCCGCTGAACATGCCAATCGAGGTGCGGGAAGTGATGAGCGGGCCGCCGGTCGACCTGTGAGGTCCTGTGGACGCCAGTAACGAGAACCTGCTGCGCGAGCTGGCGCCGCAGGTCCTCGGCGCGGTGATCAGGCGGTTCGGCGATTTCTCTGCCGCGGAGGACGCGGTTCAGGAGGCGCTGCTCGCCGCGGCGCTCCAGTGGCCCGAACAGGGAGTGCCCGACAACCCGCGCGCCTGGCTGATTCATGTCGCCGCGCGGCGCATGACGGATCACATCCGCGCCGAGCTCGCTCGCAGGCGGCGGGAAACCGTGGTGGTGATGCAGGCGCCAGCCGACGAGCAGGTCGTGCCGCCGCCGGACACGTTCTCGCCGGCGGATCAGGACGACACGCTGATCCTGCTGTTCATGTGCTGCCACCCGGCGCTGACGCGGCCATCGGCGATCGCGCTCACGCTGCGAGCCGTCGGCGGTCTCACGACGGCAGAGATCGCGAGTGCCTTTCTCGTGCCCGAAGCGACGATGGCGCAGCGGATCAGCCGCGCCAAGAAACAAATCCGCACCTCGGGTGTGCCGTTCCGCATGCCCACCGACCGCGAACGCGCCGAACGCCTCAGCGCGGTCCTGCACGTGCTCTATCTGATCTTCAATGAAGGCTACAGCACGAGCAGCGGCCCCGATCTGCAGCGCACCGATCTGTCGAACGAAGCGATTCGTCTCACCCGCGCGGTGCGAAACCTGCTTCCGGGCGATGGCGAAGTTGCGGGTCTGCTGGCGCTGATGCTCCTGACGGACGCGCGCCGGCCGGCCCGGACGGGTCCTGACGGCGAGCTCGTTCCGCTCATGGAACAGGACCGCACGCTGTGGGATCGACAGGCGATCGCCGAGGGCGTCGCGCTCGTGACCGAGACGCTCCCGGGAGGATCGATCGGCGCGTATCAGCTGCAGGCGGCGATCGCCGCGGTGCACGACGAAGCGGCGCGGGCCGAGGACACCGACTGGCCGCAGATTCTGGCGTTGTACGGCCTGCTGAAGCGCATGTCCGACAACCCCATGGTGGCGCTCAACCACGCCATCGCGGTGGCCATGGTCAACGGTCCGGCCGCGGGCCTCGATCTGTTGAAGGGGCTCGATGCCGATCCGCGCGTCGCCGGCCATCACCGCCTGGACGCCGTGCGCGCGCACCTGTTCGAGATGTCGGGCGATCACGCCGCCGCCATCTCGCACTTTCAGGCAGCGGCCGACCGGACCACGAGCATCCCTGAGCGGAACTACCTCACCAGTCAGGCCGCGCGCCTGTCGAGCGCGGGCACTCGGAGCAGCGCATAGAACAGCGGCGCACGTCACGCCCAGGGCCGGGCCGTCAGCACGAGATCGGCGCGAATCCCGGGACGCGTGAGCTGCTCGATCGGGATTCGGAATTCGACGCGGTCTCCGGCCACGGTTGCCGGGGCGGCGGTCGTCGCCCGGTTCGGTGTTCGCGAGTCGAACCCGTATCGCAGCGCCCATTGCTCGTCCTTCTCACCTTTGTCGCCGGGTGGAATCGCCTCGAGGTTGACCTTGTCGCGATACAGGTAACCACCTTCGAAGTGCTGATCGAACAGGAGCTTGCCATCGATTTCGTACTGCGGCACGAGCACGCCCAGATCGACGCTGAAGCCGAGCGAGGCGCGCCGCGTGTTGACGCGCTCGCGACCCCACAGGAACGCCGAGAACAGGTGCGGGCGCCGGGCTTCTTTGATGCCGCCGGTCGTCGGAAACATGTCATCGAACCCCACGAAGATCGCCGATCCTTCCGAGACGAGCCGGCGGTGGAGGTCCCACTGTGCTCCCCGCACGCGGACCACGGTCTCGAAGTGATACGACGCCCGGATAGCCTTGCCTTCCTCCTTCTTGCGTTGGACATCCGGCGGCAGCGTGATCTCCTGCACTTCCAGGATCCCGTCGATGCGGACGTCGCCGTAGAAGAACCGCTTCAGGTTCTGATAGCCCTCTTCAGAATTGACGATGCCGTAGGCGCCGGAATGGCTGCGGTGCACGAACGCGCGGGGCGCCTGTTTGTCGGGTCCACCGGCCGGCCACGGGCCATGCACCGAGGCGTTGGCGATACGGACGAGGCCGTCGCTCATCGGCCCGACCGCCCGCCGCGAGACGCCCATCGCGACTTCGTAATCGCGCTCGTTGGTGCCGACGAGGCAGAAGAACCGGTCGGGATCGAACTTGCCGTCGAGCGTCGCGACGTCGGCCTTCTTCGACGGGTCGAGCCCCAGATACGCGCACATCCGGTCGCGATTGAAGTTGTCCGCGTGACTCGCGGACAGGAAGCCCGGCACGTTGCCGATCAGTCGCAGCTCGACGCCGTTGTGCGGCGTCGCGTAGGTGAACACCTTGTCGACGAGCGTCCGGGCTTCGTTGAACGAAGGGCCGTCGCCCGACGGGTCTCCAGCCGGGTTCTGAAGAAAGGAGCGGCAGATCAGGCCGCCCATCGAATGCGCGACGAGGTAGACCTTGAACTTCGCTCTCGCGGCCGCGTCGTCGCCACAGACCCGATCGCGAACCCTGAGGATGAGCCGCGCCAGTTCGTGGCCGTAGCTTTCGATCTCGCCGTCGGAGTCCCAGCCGAAGTCCTTGGACACCGCATCGTAGTAGCGATGGATGATCACTGATCGCGGCGGGATCTCCCGGCCGGGCCCCATCGCGGCGCCGGCATCGAAGACGTCACGGTAGCCGAGCTCCTTCATCAGCCGCACGAGCGGCGACTCGAAGAAGTACTGAACAACGTCACCGGTCCAGAGCTGACGCAGCCGGGTCGAGCCGAGATTGAGCCCCATGTACGGATCGCCGACGGCCTCTTCGATCGCGTGCTGGCTCCCGGCGTATCCGCGCACGAAGATGATCGGATAGTACGGAGGCTCGATCTGCACCGCCATCGTTCACTCGATTCGTTGCCGCGTTGCCCCTGGCCGGTGCGCCGGTCTGCCCGGCGCTGGCGCGCTAGCGCGGCGGTGCGGGCGCCGCGCAGAACCGATCGAACGCCGTGGTCAGGTTTCGGGCGATCGCCTCGGCCGACTGGTTCTCGATCTGGCGCCGCTCCATCATGTAGAGCAGCTCGCCGCCGCGCAGAATCGCGATCGACGGGGAGGACGGCGGGTAGCCCGTGAAGTAGCCGCGAGCGCGCTCCGTCGCTTCGATGTCTCCGCCGGCGAATACGGTCGCGACGATGTCCGGCTTGTGCGGATGCTGCAGAGCGATCGCCACGCCCGGCCGCGCCTTGCCCGCCGCACATCCACACATGGAGTTCACGACGACCATGACGGTCGCCGCATCGTCTTTGAGCAGCGCGTCGACGGCGTCAGCGGTTCGCAATTCCTTGACGCCGAGGCGGGTCAGCTCCTCGCGCATGGGACCGATGAAAGATTCTGGATAAGGCATGATTCTTCACATCCTACCAAAGCCACCTCGAATTGGGACCGAGTCTGCGCGGTCCCTGGGCTTCGCCTCCAGCTGGTGACATGCGAGAGGCAGCACGATCCAGGTAGAATGCGGCGGCTGACATGCCGCAGCCGGCAACCCCGGCCGGCGTCACATTCGCCTGAGATTCGACGTGCGACTGCCTCAACGGTCGGTTCGACTCGGTCTCGACGCCTACAGCCTCCGCTCGCAGGGCTGGACCGCGTTCCAGCTGCTGGAGTTCTGTGCCGCGAAGAGCCTGAACGTCCTGCACTTCAGCGAGATTCGTTTTCTCGGCAGCCTCGAGCGCGATCATCTGAAGCGGGTCCGGGCGTACGCCAGCGAGCTCGGGCTCGACCTCGAAATCGGCATGCGCTCGATCTGCCCGAGCTCCACGATCTTCAACCGGGCGGCAGGCACGGCGGAAGCCCAGCTGACGAGCGTGATCGAGGCCGCTCCTCACGTCGGGTCTCCCATCGTGCGCTGCGTGCTGGGCAGGTTCAGCGATCGATCCGAACCTGGAGGCATCGAGAGGCGCATCGATGACACGATCAGGGTGCTGAAAAGCGTCCGCGCCCGCGTCGTCGATGCCGGGCTGAAAATCGCGGTCGAGAACCACGCCGGCGACATGCAGGCCCGCGAACTGAAAGACCTGGTGGAAGAAGCAGGCTCCGACTTCGTCGGCGTCTGCCTGGATTCGGGCAACTCGCTCTGGGCGATCGAGGATCCGCACCTCGCGCTCGACGTGCTCGCGCCTTACGTCCTGACGAGCCATCTCCGCGACGGCGTCGTGTGGAACACGCCGGAGGGGGCGGCGGTGTCGTGGACGCGCATGGGCGAGGGCCGCGTCGGCATCGAGGACTACATTCGCAGGTTCATCGAGCTCTGTCCCGCCTCCGCCGTGTCGCTCGAGGTCATCGTCACCGACGAACCGCGCATCCTGGCGCATCACGATCGCGGCTTCTGGGATGCGTACCGGCGCATGCCCGCATGGGAGTTCGCCCGCTTCCTGTCGCTGGCGGATCGGGGTGCGCCGTCCGAGCGCCGGGCGCCGGCCGCCGGCGAAGCGCTGGCTGCCCGGGAGCTCGCCGACGTCGAAGCGAGCATTGGATGGACCCGCGCGCTGCTCGAGCGGATCGTTCACCCGGGCTGAGCGCGCGCTGCCGGCGTCATTCCCAGTACCAGACGAAGATCACACCCTGGCCGCCGCTGTCCGCGTGCGCGACGGAAATGTTGATCAACCGGTCACGTCCCACCTCGCTGGCGAATGCGGCCGCCTCCTCGCAGAGCGAATCCCAGGACTTGAACGTGCTCTTGAAGAGCTGGTGTTTCACCTGCATGCCTGCCTCCATGGGCTGAGCTCCGGCTCTCCGAGCCGCGGTGCGCGAGGAAATGCCGGCGCGGGCTCGTGGAGCCGTGATTGACGATCTCCTGATCAGGATATCGAGGGTGGGGATCGCCGGCTATCGTGGACTTTGCACGACCGCGTCGCTCATCGTCCCGATCCGCCCGCGCAGCACCTGAATCCAGCGCCACGCCGCGTTCGCGAGAATGACCACGACCGACACCATCATGATGACCGTCAACGTGGTGTTGAGGTATCCCTGGAAATGGCGCGCGGCGTTCGGCCCGATGGCCATCGGCCAGAAGTTGTCGCGAATGCTCAGAACGCCGGCGGTCAGCGTCGTGGTTGCGACGAAGGTGAGCGGCAGGAACGTCACCCAGGCATACCTGGCTCTGCCGAGATTGATGATGATCGTCGTGCCGACCGCGAGCGCCACCGACGCCAGCAGCTGGTTCGCGATGCCGAACATCGGCCAGATCGTGCTGATGCTGCCCGCCCAGATGAAATAGCCCCACGAGAAGACCACCATCAAGGTCGCCACGATCGACCCGGGCAGCCATTCGTGCTTCGCCATCGGCGCATAGAACTGGCCGAAGAATTCCTGGACGAGGAAGCGCGCGACGCGCGTGCCGGTATCGATCGTCGTGAGGATGAAGAGCGCCTCGAACATGATCGCGAAGTGATACCAGTAGTCCATCAAGCCGCGCATGCCGGGCAGGCCGCTGAAGATCTGGGCGATGCCGACGGCGAGCGAGACGGCGCCTCCGGTCCGGCCGGCGACGCTTTCGCCGACCGCGGCCTCGAGCTGCGGCAGATTCACCGTCGGGATGCCCAGCGCGGCGAATGCCGCCGGCGGCGTATTGATGGCGAAGTAGTCTCCCGGAAACATCGCGGTCGCGGCGATGAGCGACATCACGCCGACCAGTCCCTCGATCAGCATCGCGCCGTAGCCGATCGGACGGATGTCGGTCTCGCGGTCGATCATCTTCGGCGTCGTCCCGGAGGAAATCAGGGCATGGAACCCGGAGATGGCGCCGCAGGCAATGGTGATGAACGCGAACGGGAAGAGCGGCCCGGGAATGATCGGACCGCCGCCGTCGGCGAACGCGCTCACCGCCGGCATCTGCAGCACGGGGTTCACGATCATCACGGCGATCACGAGGAACGCGATCGTGCCGATCTTCATGAACGAGCTCAGGTAGTCGCGGGGACAGAGCAGGAGCCAGACAGGCAGAACAGAAGCGATGAACCCATAAGCGCCCATCGCGATGATCAGCTGTTCACGCGTGAGGTGAAACCATGGTCCGATGGCCGAGGCCGCAATCGGCTTGCCGAGCACGACCGCGAGCAGCAAACCGATGACCCCGATTGTCGTGGCCTCGGCAATCCGCCCCTTCCGGAAGCGGTACATGTAGAGGCCCATGAACAGGGCAAGGGGAATCGATACGCCGATCGTGAAAGTCCCCCACGCGCTTTCCTGAAGCGCGTTCACCACAGCCAGGCCCAGGCCGGACAGCGCAATGACGATGATGAAGAGGATCGCGACCGCGGCGGTCCCGCCCGCTACAGGCCCGATCTCCTGCCTGGCGATCTCGGCGAGCGATCGGCCGCCGCGCCGGGTCGAGGCCCAGAGGATGATGAAGTCATGCACTGCGCCCGCGAGGCAGACGCCCGTGACGAGCCAGATGAGTCCGGGGGCATAGCCGAATTGCGCGGCCAGGACGGGGCCAATCAGCGGGCCGGCTCCGGTTATCGCGGCGAAATGGTGTCCGAAGAGGACCAGCCGATGAGTCGGATAATAATTATGGCCGTCATTGCGGAGGTGCGCGGGCGTCGGGCGGCTGTCGTCGAGCGCCATGACACGCGCGGCGATAAATGCGCTGTAATAGCGATAAGCGATGACAAGGATGCAGAGAATTGGCAGGATGAGGTAAAGGGCCCGCATCGGGGCGGAGTGTATCAAAATAGGCGGGCACATCCATTGCAGTCGAGGCAACAATGGCAAGAGTTCGCGTTGTAATTGCGTGGTGTTTCCTTCTCCTACTCCCGGCCACCGCCTTCGCGCAGGGCGGGTACTTCGGCCGTAACAAAGTTCAGTACCGCGAGTTCGATTTCCAGGTGCTGAAGACCGAACATTTCGACATCTACTTCTATCCCGAGGAAGAGGAAGGCGCGCGAATGACCGCCCGGATGGCCGAGCGCTGGTACGCGCGGCTGTCCAAGCTGTTGAATCATCAGCTGCGCGGCCGGCAGCCGTTGATTCTCTACGCCAGCCCCTCGCACTTCTGGCAAACCACGGCGATCCAGGGGGAAATCGGGGAAGGGACGGGTGGCGTGACCGAAGCCTACAAGCGGCGGGTCATCCTGCCGCTGGCCGGCCCTCTCCAGGCCACCGACCACGTGCTCGGACACGAGCTCGTGCACGCATTCCAGTACCACATCACGAACACGAACGTGAGCCAGGGCGCCGCCGGCGCGCTGTCCCTGCCGTTGTGGTTCATCGAGGGCATGGCCGAGTACCTCTCGATCGGTCCCGTCGATCCGCATACGGCCATGTGGCTGCGGGAGTCGACGCGCACCGAGAGGCTCCCGGCCATCAAGGATCTCGACAATCCCCGCTACTTCCCGTATCGCTACGGCCACGCATTCTGGGCCTACATCGGCGGCCGCTTCGGCGACGAAGTCGTGGGAGACATGCTCCGGGCGGCCGTCGCCACGCGCGGCGGCTACGAAACGGCAATCGAAGGCGTGCTCTCGGTGAAGACCGAAGAACTGTCGAAAGAGTGGCAGGCCGCAATCTTCGACGCCTACCGGCCAATCGCCGAAGTCACGAAGATGCCAGCCGACATCGCCCGCGTCGTGGTCAAGAAAAAGCGGGAGCGGGAGCTCAATGTCAGCCCCGAGCTGAGCCCAGACGGCAGCCGCGTAATGTTCTTCTCCGAGCGCGACTTGTTCTCGATCGATCTTTACGTCGCCGACACAAAGACCGGGGAGGTCATCCGCAAGGTCACCGATACGGCGACCGATGCCCACACCGAAAGTCTGCAGTTCCTCGGGTCCGCGGGTTCGTGGGATCCGACCGGCAAACTCTTCGTCGTCCCTGGTATCAACAGAGGACAATCGGTGCTCACAATTCTGGACGTCGATCGCGGCAAGACCGAGCGGGAGATCCGCCTGCCTGAGGTCGCCGAGATCCTGAACCCGACCTGGTCGCCTGACGGCAAACGGATCGCCTTCTCGGGCCTGGTCGGTGGCTTCAACGACCTGTTCGTCTTCGATCTCGACGCGGGCACGTCCCGGCGGCTCACCACGGACACGTTCGCCGAGCTCGATCCCGCGTGGTCACCGGACGGCCGCCGTCTGGCGTTCAGCACGGATCGCTTCACCACGAATCTGCAGGCGCTCGAGGCCGGCCATCTGCGTCTCGCCATCATGGACGTCGCGTCGGGCGAGGTGAAGGCGGCGGGAGGCTTCGAAGGGGCCAAGAACATCAGCCCGCAGTGGGCGGCTGATGGGAACTCGCTGTTCTTCCTGTCGGATCGCGGCGGCGTCACGAACGTCTATCGCCTCGCCCTCGACGGCACGGCGACGCAGCTGACCAACATGCTGACGGGCGCGAGCGGCATCACGGCCCTGAGCCCGGCGCTGTCGGCCGCAGCGGGCCGCGTCGTGTTCAGCGCGTACGAAAACGACGGCTACACGATCTATTCGCTCGACACGCCCGAGCAGCTCGCGGGCACGACGCCGGTGGATCTGCCGACAAACGCCGCGGTCCTCCCGCCACGACGCGCGGGTACCGGGCCGGTCTATGCGGCGGTCACGAACGAGACGCAGGGACTGCCGCCCGCCGAGGCTGCCGAGACGCCGGCTGAAGAGTACAAGCCGAAGATGGGTCTCGACTTCGTTGGTCAGCCGTCCGTCGCCGTGGGCGTCGATCCGTTCGGCACCTACGCGGCCGGAGGCGTGTCGTTCGTGTTCAGCGACATGCTCGGCATACACACCGTCGCCGCCGGCGCGAACGTCTCGAGCCGATTCGACGAGTTCGGCGGGACGCTGATGTACCTGAACTCCAAGCACCGCTGGAACTGGGGCGTCTCGCTCAATCAAACGCCTTATGTGGCGCGGGCGTTCGATGCCGGCTTCGCGGTCGTGCAGGGGCAACAGGTGTACATCGAGAACGAGTACCGCCTGCTGCAGATCGATCGGTCGCTCACCGGCATGATTTCCTACCCGTTCAGCAAGGCGCATCGCGTGGAGCTCGGCGGCGGCTTCAGGCAAATCGGGTTCAAGCAGGACGTCACGGCCCGGCTGTACGATTTCAACAGCGGCCAGCAGCTGGCCGAAGAAAAGACCGAGATCTCGAATGAGCCGTTGATGAATCTCGGCGAAGCCTCGACCGCGCTCGTGTGGGATACGTCGATTCAAGGCGCCACGAGCCCGATCAGGGGCAGCCGCTATCGTCTCGAGTTCTCGCAGAGCGCCGGTTCGCTGACCTATTCGGGCGCACTGGCGGACTTCCGCAACTATTGGATGTTCAAGAAGCCGTATACCTTCGCGGTGCGTGGGATGTACTACGGCCGGTTCGGCTCGGATGCCGAGGACCAGCGGCTGCCGGCGTTGTACATCGGATATCCGGGTCTCGTGCGCGGCTACGACTCGAATGATTTCGACGCGCGAGACTGCGAACAGACCGCCACCTCGTCATGCGAGCTGTTCGATCGGTTGATCGGCAGCCGCGTGGCCATTGCCAACGCGGAGTTCCGCTTCCCGTTGTGGAGCGCGTTCGGCGGTGACAGCTTCTATGGTCCGCTGCCCGTCGAAGTCGCGTTGTTCGGGGATGCGGGTGTGGCCTGGGGAACCGGCACGGTCCTCGGCATCACCGACAGCGGCGTGTTCGGTCAGGTCGAAAACAAGGATCCGGTCGCCAGCTACGGTGTCGCTGTCCGCGCGAACCTGTTCGGATTCGCCGTCGCCGAAATCGACTACGTCCGGCCAGTGCACCGCCCGGGACGCGGGTGGGTCTGGCAGTTCAACCTGAGGCCGGGGTTCTAACGTCCTACGTGCAACGGGCTGCGTGCTCACGTGCTCGTGCTACGTGCTACGTGCTCGGGCTTTTCGTTACTCCGCCTTGAGCGCAGACAACGGATCGACGCGCGTCGCCCGGTAGGCGGGCGGCGCGCTGGCGGCGATGGTGGTGGCCAGCACGATCAGCGTCGTCGCGCATATCGTCAACGGGTCGGCCGGAGAGACGTTCACCAGCAGGCCGCCGAACAGTGGCGCGCTCAGCGCTCCCAGGACAATCCCCAATACCACTCCTAACGCTGCCAGCATTCCGTTGCCGCCGACGACCACGCGGACAATGTGAGCGCTGGGTGCGCCGATGGCGCGGCGGATCGCCATCTCGCGGGAGCGCTGCACGACGATGTACGAGATCAAGCCGTAAACGCCCATCGTTGCGAGGAGCGCGCCGAGCAGGCCAAATCCACCCGTGACCAGTGCGCCGACGCGCGCCGGGATCACCGCCACTGCGACGGCATCGCTCATGAGTTGAAGCTGGGGCGCCGAGCCGGGCACGAGCTGCTGAAGTTCACGGCGGATTCGTTCGGCGGTGCCGCGGGGATCCGAGGTTCGCACGTGCAGCGTCGGCTCGTACAGCGCCGGATTCTGTCGAAACGGGAGATAGACGGTCGGCGACGTCGCCTCGCCAAGCGTCCAGTACTTGCTGTCGCGGACGATGCCCACGATCTCGATGGTCCGATCTCCGTATCTGATCTGCTGGCCGATCGCGGCTCCGTTCCAGAAGATCCGGGCGAGCGTCTGGTTCACGATCGCGACCAGCGGCGATCCGGTCCGATCCTGCCAGGTGAAGTCGCGTCCGGCGATGAAGGGAATCCGCACCGTGTCGAACCAGCCGGGGCCGAGGCGGCTGGCGACGACCCACTGACCAGGGACATCCCTCGGCGAATCCAGCTTCGATACCCTGAATCGTTCGTTTCCGAGCAGCGCAAGCGGGACGACCGAGGACCATCCGGCGGCCTCGACCCCCGGGATTTCCCGAACGCGGTCGTGCAACTCCACGAAGGCGGAGTCCACCCGCTCGATTGCCCCAGGCCCGTCGTCTGCGAGGCGGACCTCCGCCAGGAGAACGCCAGCAGGATCGAAGCCGGCATCAACAGAATTCGCGTGCATGAGGCTGCGCGCGAACAGGCCGCTCCAGAAGATGAGCAGCGCGCTCACCGCGACCTGCGCCACGATCAGCGCCTGGCGGAAGCGCTGGCGCGTCGATCCGCCGCCCGCGTCGGGCTTCAACGAGTCGACCAGTCGAATACGCGATGCACGCCGGGCGGGCGCGAGGCCGAAGAGGATTGCGCAGGCTACCGAAATGCCCAGGGTGTAGGCCACGACCCGGACGTCCATGACCAGATTCAGTTCGATCGGAACGGGGAGCCTGGTGACTGCCTGCGCCAGCAGCGATGTGAGCGTCACGGCAACTGCGAGCCCGAGACCTCCACCGATGACCGCGACGATCAGGCTCTCGGTCAACAGCTGCCGGATCAACCGGCCGCGCCAGGCGCCAAGCGACAGACGGACCGCGATCTCCTGAGCGCGCGCGGCGGCGCGTCCGAGCAGCAGCCCGGCGAGGTTGGCGCAGCTGATGAACAGCACGAAGCCGGCGACGACCGTCATGAATCCGATGAACATGAACACCGGCAGCAGCGTGTTCCCGATGCCGCGGTAAAGGCCGATCCCGCTGGCAGGAAAGACATCGATGGCGGTGAACCGCTGGTTGATCTGTGGATGCTCCTGGGCCAGCTGTGCGCCGATCACGCGCATCGCGGCGAGTGCCTCCTCGATCGAAGTGCCGGGCCTCAACCTCCCGAACGCCTCGAACCGCGACAGGGCTCGATCCTGGGCGAGGCCGCGGTGCGCACCGTGCAGATCGAGCGGCATCCACAGGTCCCGCGACAATCCGGCTGGCGCGATGCCGCCGAACGTCCGCGGCATGACCGCGACGATCTCTCGCCGGCTGCCGCTGATGGTGATCGACTGGCCGATGATCGATGGCGACGCCCCCAGGCGCGAGCGCCACAATCGCTCGCTGAGGACGACGACGTCGGCCCGTTGATCGTCGGGCTGAGGCGTGCGGCCCATCAGCGGCGTCGCCCCGAGCACGCTGAAGTAGTTCATCGAGACGAGACCGGAGACGAGGCGCAGCGGCAGCGGTTCGACGCTGACCGAGACCGAGGTCTGCCCCTGGGCGACAATGTCCGTGAACACTGCGTTGCGGCGTCGCAGATCCTCGAGGTTGAGCCATGACACGGTGCTCTCGCCGGTGTGGATGCGCGCGAGCTGCTCGGGCGCCCGGATCGGCAGCGGCCGGAAGAACATGGCATTGACCAGGCTGAACAACGCCGTATTCCCACCGATGGCGACCGCGAGGGTCAGGATGGCGGCAGTCGAGAATCCCTTGTCCCGCCACAACAGTCTCAGCCCGTAGGTCAGGTCCTGCCACAGCTCGGCCGCGAATCGCCCCACTCCTCGCCGGCGTTCGACGCGCTCGTCATGTTTCGTGAGCAACGCGACCGAGCGATTCAGGTTGCCGAATTCGCGCAGCGCCTGCCGGCGGGCCTCCGCGGCGGTCGCGCCTTGCGACATCAAGTCCCGCGTCCGCATCTCGAGATGAAACGCGAGCTCGTCGTTGACGTCGGTCCTGACGTCCGGCTTCGATCGCGTGGGGAATCGGAACAGGCGGCGGATGCCAGCAGGTCTCATCGTGCCCTCATGCGGGTTCGAGCACCCGCACCATGGCGGCCGCGTAGCGCTTCCACGTGGAGATCTCGGACTTGAGATGCGCCCGGCCGTCCGGCGTGAGGCTGTAGTACTTCGCGCGGCGGTTGTTGTCGGAGAGGCCCCATTCCGACTCGATCCAGCCCTTGGCCTCGAGCCGATGCAGGGCCTGATACAGCGCCGCATCTTCGATCGTCAGCACGCCGTCGGTGCGTTCCCGCACCCAGCGCGACACGGCGTAGCCGTGCGCAGGCGCGGGTTGCAGGGCGCGAAGGATCAGCAGGTCAACGGTTCCCTGAAGGAGTGTCAGCGCGCTGGAGCTCACCTCCCTCCTTACGGGCAGGCGGCGTCCGAGGTTCCCCTAATGGCGTGAGGGGGCAGAACGCAAGTGGGCAAGTACCAAGTGGCAAGTGGCAAAGATCTTCATGTCGTTCCGTTGCACTTGTTCCTTGGTACTTGATACTTGAGGACCTTTCAGAGTGTCGATGGGTTCCTGGCGGGCGGGTCAGCGAGGCGGAGCCAGGTCGGCTTGCAGCCGGTACATCAGGCCTCAGGAAATACTCGCCAGCTGCTTCAGATGATGGATGTCGTGACCGGCCATCTGTGCCGCGATCCACCAGACGGTCAGCGTTCCGTACTCGGGGTGCGAAAACCGGCGTGCCCGCTGATCCGGCGTCAGCCGCCTCCACATTTCGAGATTCATCCGCCGGAGCGAGACATACGCGTCGAGCGCGACCTTCGCGCTGGTGCGATCGTCGATCGGCATCCAGACGTCCTGCGAAAAAGCCTGTGCGGTATAGCCATCCTCGGTGAGCGCAAATCGGGCCCGGGTCGTCAGCGCCAGCTCGGTCTGCGCGAGATGGACAAGGATCTGCCGCGCTGTCCACTTGCCCGGCGCATAGGACCGTTCGAACTGGACGTCGGTCCACGAATTCACGAGCGCCTGGATCTTGCCGGGCGTGTGGCCGAGGGCGTCCAGCGGCTCACGGTCCCCGAGGTCGGCGCCGTATGGGTTGGGCGGGATTTCAGAGGGCATGGCTTTCAATGATCCGCTTGAAGGGAATGGTTGACAACTCCCAACCTCCAACTCCCAATTCCCAAGCGCGCTCGTCCGGTCGGCTGACGATCGCGTACCGCGCTGTATGTGGTTCATCAACTGATCGCCACGGTCCGGTTGATGAACAGGCTGCTCGACAACTCGCAGCAGCCCTGGCCCGGCCGGCTGGATGTCGCGTTTCCCGAGATACCCAAGGAGCCGGCGAGAACCGGCAGCCGCCTGTATCTGTTGACCCTTCCGTTTTCGCGCTGGGTTGCCGTGAATGCCCACAGGACCGGCACGCTGGTGGTGGGCACGTTGCTCGCGAGCGTGCGAACGACGACGGCCGCGATTGCAGCGGAGCAGTATCGGCAGAGCCACGGCGGCGAGCCGCCATCGAAGCTCGACGATCTCGTGCCGGCTCACCTCCCGGCCGTCCCGGTCGATCCGTTCAGCGGCGGCGCACTGCGTTACCAGCGCGACGCCGTGGGCTACACGATCTACAGCCTCGGCGAAAACCAGAAGGACGATGGCGGCAGGGATGCGCGAATGCACCTCCGCCGCCGTTGGGGTCCGAACCAGATGCAGGACCAGCCGGCGGACATTGGCGTCATCGTTCGATTCAAGTGAGCGGCTGGATCGCTCTCGACGCTGACATAATCCTCACGACGGGCCGCCGCAGGAGGCTTGGATCGGTTCAAGGGTTCACGTCTTCAGAGGTTCAGCAGTTCCTTTCGATCCAGAACCCCTGAACCTGTGAACCCCTGAACCTGTGAACCCCTGAACCTTTTGAACTCCTGAACCCCTGAACCTTTGAACCCTTTGAACCGACAACGATTCGTAAGTGGATATCCATACGATTGACAGCGATTATCTCCGAGTTAGTCGTCGCATCACCGTCCTCCGACCGCGGTTCCGGAACCACGAGGACGATCGCGGACCCGTTCCGGTGCTCTATCTCAACGACGGGCAGAACCTCTTCGATCCGGCGCGGGCGTTTGCCGGGCAGACGTGGCGGGTAGGCGAGACGGCCAACTGGCTCCTTCGCGAGCGGATGATCGCGCCGATGATGATCGTCGGGATCGATCACGGCGGCATCCGGCGCGCCCGCGAGTACCTTCCGGTCGAGGATGAGCGCAATCCGTTCGCGCGCCGGCCGATGGGCCGCCAGTACGTCGAGTTCGTGACGCGCGAGGTGATCCCGTTCATCGAGCGCACGTATCCGGTGGCGCGGCGGGCCTCGGCGCGGGCGATCGGGGGATCCTCATACGGTGCAATCGCCGCGCTGCTGGCGGTTCTCGAACGGCCTGGCATCTTCGGCCGTCTCCTGCTCGAGAGCCCGTCGCTGTATGTCGGCCAGCGTCTGTTGCTGCGAAAGGCTCGCCGCGCGCCGCGCTGGCCCGCGCGCGTCTACCTCGGCGTCGGGACGGCGGAGACGTCCAAACCGGACACCAACCTTGAAACGGTGGACAACGTCCGGGCACTCGAGTCCATCCTGCGCGACGCCGGTCTCGGGCCGAAGCGGCTGAAGGTCGTGGTGCAGGACGGCGCCGATCATTCCGAGCACGCCTGGGCGGCGCGATTCCCCGAAGCGTTGACCTACCTCTTCCGAAATCCCTGATTCGCGTTCCAACCTTGTCCCGGGACGCCGCGTCCAACCGGCATGATATCTGGTCGATTTCAGCATCCACGGCGGGCGCCGCTGGCTGCGCCGGACGCGATAGTTCGTCGCGCTCACCGGGTGAGCAGATAGCGCTTGAAATTCCTGAACGCGGCGCCGCGGTGGCTCACCGCGGCCTTTGCGTCGCCGTCGACTTCGGCCAGCGTGCAGCCAAGCGGCGGATAGAAAAAGATCGGATCGTAGCCGAACCCGTGGGTGCCTCGCGGTTCGGGAGCAATCTCGCCGTCGACGATCCCTTCTGTCTCGAACGCGATCGCCCCATCGATCGCGAACGCGACCGCGGCAACGAACCTCGCGCGGCTGCCGCCGGTGCCTCGTGCCCGCAGCAATTCGTAGATCTT
This sequence comes from uncultured Acidobacteriota bacterium, assembly GCA_963785755.1. GTDB lineage: Bacteria > Acidobacteriota > Vicinamibacteria > Vicinamibacterales > 2-12-FULL-66-21 > JACCXG01. The sequence goes on from CAWAXG010000040.1 coordinate 84,570, forward strand.
CGCGAACTTGACCGCGTAGTCCGTGCCATGCCACCGCGCCGAATGGATGCCCGGTGCATTGTCGAGCGCCCCGATCTCCAGCCCCGAGTCGTCCGCAACCGCCGGCGCGCCGGTGGCGGCGTTGTAGTAGAGCGCCTTCAACCGTGCATTGGCCGCGAACGTCTCTCCTGTCTCCTCCGGCTCCGGGATGCCGGAAAAATCGTCCAGCGTGAGGATCTCGACGGGGGCGCCGTGGAGAATCTCCTCGATCTCGCGAATCTTGCCTGGATTGGTCGTGGCGACGAGCAGCTTCACTTGATCGGGCCGGTCACGCTGCGCTGCAGATCGACGAGCTCACGGATGCCCCTATCCCCCAGCTCCATGAGACTGTCGAGCGCGTTCCGCTCGAACGGGGGCCCCTCGGCGGTTCCCTGGAGCTCGACGAACCGGCCGTCGCCCGTCTTGACGATGTTCATGTCGACATCGGCGCGCGAATCTTCCTCGTAGGCGAGGTCGAGCATCGGGATGCCGCCGACCACGCCGACACTGGTGGCGGCGACGTGATCCTGGATCGGCAGCGTGCGAATCGCTCCGCTCTCGCGAAGCTTTCGCAGCGCGAGCACGAGCGCGACGAACCCGCCGGTGATGGACGCGGTCCGCGTCCCGCCGTCGGCCTGGATGACATCGCAGTCGATCCACACCGTGCGCTCGCCGAGCTCGGCGAGGCGCGTCACCGATCGCAGCGATCGGCCGATCAGCCGCTGAATCTCCTGCGTGCGCCCGCCGACCTTCCCCGCGGTCGCTTCCCGCTGGGTCCTGGTCGAGGTCGCCCGCGGGAGCATGCCGTATTCCGCGGTGACCCAACCCTTTCCGGTGTTGCGGAGAAACGGCGGCACGCGATCCTCGACGCTGGCCGAACAGATCACGCGGGTGCGGCCCACCTCGATGAGCACGGACCCTTCCGCGTGCATCAGGAATCCCGGTGTGATCTGCGTGGCTCGCATCTCGTCCGCCCCACGCCCATCCGTTCTCGTCGTCATCATCCGTCCTTTTCCACTTTCACCCACTTGAGGTTCTTCTCGAGCGGGTGACGCAAATCGACATGGCCCGCGAGCGTGTCCACTTCCCGGCCGTCGACGAGAATCTGCACTCGCGAAATGGCCGGCAGGTTCACGGTGACGGCGTCGACGATCGCGTAAATCGTGAAGAGCTCGTCGAGGGCGCCGCCGGTATGCTTGGTGCGCGCCTCGATGCTGAGATCGACGAACGCGTCGCGCTTGCACTGACCAGCCGCATCGCATTCCCGTTCGGTGACGTAGATGCCGCGCAGGGAAGTGCCGCTCGGGATGGCAGCCGCGAGCGGCTGCGGCGCGGCGCCGAGCTGCGCCTGGACGATGCTGCGCGCCTGTTCGCCGATCGGATCGCCGAACGGCACCTCCTGCTGGACGCCGACGAGGGACATGCCGTCTTCGGAAATGAAATAGAGGGTCGCGGTGATCTTGCGTTCCGCGCCGGGGACGGCTGGCGCGGCCGGCGCGGCTGCCGGCGTCCCGGCGGCCGGCCTGGGGGCGTACCAGCGGGGCAGGCCGACGAAGAGAATCCACGCGCCGGCGGCCGCGACCGCGGCGATCGCGACGAACGGGAGCGCGCGCCGGACCATCAGTTCCGTCCGGCGCGCCCAGGCACAGCCGGCGCCTGGCTCACGCGCGCGTCCCTGAAGCGGACGATGCTCTCCACGACCGCCTGGACGACCTGCGATTGAAAGGCGTCCGAGGCGAGCTGACGTTCCTGCTCGGGATTGGTGATGAATCCCATCTCGACCAGGACCGCGGGCATGTTCGCGCCGACGAGCACGCGGAACGGGGCCTGCTGGATCGCGCGCGGACTCATCGGCACGCGTTCGCGCATCTGCCCTTCGAGAATCTGCGCGAACGAGGCCGAGTGCTCGATGTGCCGCGCCTGAGCCATCTCCCAGAGGATCGCATCGATATCGCGGCTGCCGCCGCCGTACACAGGCAGCGACTCGCTCTCACCTTGAGCGACGCGCTGTGCCTGATCGCCGTAATCCGCGAGACTCAGATAGAACACTTCGGCGCCAGCGGCGGAGGCGCGCACCGAGGCGTTCGCATGCAGGCTGATGAAGATGTCTGCCTTGTTGTTGTTGGCCACGGCGGCGCGTTCGTCGAGGCCGATCGTCTGGTCGCCGTCGCGCGTCAGGATCACCCGGGCGCCGAGGCGCGCTTCGATCGCGCCTTTGAGCCGGCGCGCGACGGTGAGCGTGACGTCCTTTTCGAGCGTGCCTTGTGGACCCCGTGCGCCCTGCTCTTCGCCGCCATGACCCGCGTCGATGACGATCGTGCGGAGGCCCCCTGGAGGCGTCAGATCGAATCGGCGGCGCGTCTGGCGCAGCCGGTGCGGGCGTCGGGGCCGGCGTGGCGCCGGGCGGCGTCTCGGTCGCCGGCGCCACGACGTCGATGATGACCCGGCCGGCGCCGCGCTCGCCCGGGGCGTCCGATGCTTTGAAGGAGCCGAACTTCGGACCCAGATCGATCGTGACCGCGACACCCGTGTCGGCCGCCCGGATTGCCTGGATGAGATCCGGTGTGGACGCCGCGGGGAGCGCCGCGTCGAGCGCGTCCGCTTCGAACCGCAGCACGAGCCGGTTGCCTTCCTGCACGATGGTGTGCGCAGTGGCAGGGGCAACGTCGAATGTGACGCGCCCGACGTTGCCGATTTGTTCGACCCGGCCGGTGACGCGAGGAACGCGGAAGTCGCCGACGACAATGAGGCGTGACGGCCGCCTGAGATCCAGCCTGATTCCGAGCGCTGGTCCGACCGCGCGAGGAACGAAGTCGATGGGCACGAACCACGATCGCCCGTCGCGAACCGGCGGCGCTGGCAGCGACACGACGCGTCCGGCGACTGACGCCAACGCCTGGCCTGGCGTGAGGACGATGGTCTGCGTCTTCGTCGAGACCGCGAGGCCGCCGGCGAGCGTATCCTCGCGCGCGGTCAGGTCGAACAGCTTCGCGAGATCGTCCAGCGCGAACATCTCCTGGCCGTTCAAGACGCGCGCGGGCAGCGGCCGGCGGGCGTCACGCGACAGCACGGTGTAGGGCGCCGACATCGGAGGCTGAACGATCGGCGCCCAGGCGAGGACCGCCGTAAGCGCGACCGTTGCTGCCGCAGCCGTTGAGCAGAGGCGTTTCACACCCAAGTTGTTTTAATGATACCCGGGCTTGCGGACCGGCAGGCCGCCGCCGGCTCAGTCACGCAAGGCGCGAGCGCAGCTGGCTGGTCTTCGCCGGTGGCGGTCAGGCCGCGGCGGTCAGGAGGTGGGGCTAAAGACCACTATGTTCCCGCTCGTACCAGTCATCGTGCAGCGACCAGCCTCCGCACCGGAGGCACGCCGTGTAATCCCATTCTTTCGCGCAGCCGGGACAGATCCCGACCGTTTCGAAGGTGTTCCAGCGGTGTTGACAGCCCGGGTCGCAGAACCAGCGATCGGTCTTCTGCGGCTGCCACTGGCAGAGCGGGCACCGGATCCGCGTGTACTCGGGCTCGAAGAGATGCGTGTCAGTGCGCGGCGCGTTCCTGTTGAAGAAAAACGCCGCGACGAAACCCGAGAGGATGGCGTCGACCATGAAGGTATTTTATCTCCCTTGATCCGGCCAGGGCGGCTGCGTGAACAGCCCGCCGTCGATCCAGAGCGTCTGTCCGGTGATGTATGACGCTGCCGGGCTGGCGAGGAACAGGACGGCGCTGGCCACGTCCTCCGGCTGGCCGACGCGGCCGAGCGGCGTGAGCGCGCCAAACGTGCCGGCGTAGTCCTCCATTTCGAGCCGCGTGCGTTCGACCTCGATCGCGCCGGGCGCGACGCAGTTGACCCGGATGCGATGCGCCGCGAGCTCGACCGCCGCGACCTTGGTCAACATCTCGATGCCGCCACGGCTCGCGGTATACGCCGCCAGCTTGGGGAACGGCACCTTGTTCGATCCGGAGCCGAGGTTCACGATCGCGCCGCCGCCATGATCCTTCATGTATCGAGCGGCAGCCTGCGTGCACAGGAAGCATCCCTTCAGATTCGTCCTGATGACCCGGTCCCATTCGTCTTCGGTCACGTCGAGAAACGGCGCCCAGGTCTGTGTGCCCGCGTTGTTGACGAGCACATCCAGCCGCCCGAGACGTGTCGTGACCTGGTCGACCATCGAGCGCACGTCGGCGCCGAGGCCGACGTCGCCTTCAACAGCCATGGCGTCCACGCCGAGCGCCTTGACGTCGTTGACGGTCTGTGCCGCCCGTTCGGGCTCGACGTAGAAATTCACGGCGATCGAACACCCGGCGGCCGCCAGCTCAAGGGCGATGCAGCGGCCGATTCCACGTCCGCCGCCGGTGATGAGCGCGACTTGCCCGTCCAGGATCTGTTTCGCGGGCATCGCTATTTGATCAGCCAGCCGCCGTCGATCATCAGCGCGCTGCCCGTGACAAACGCCGCCTCATCGCTGACCAGGTAGAGCACCGCTGCCGCGATCTCGTCCGGTTTCCCCATGCGTCCGATGGCCTGCGTGCTCGTCATCTCCCGGTAGGCCGCTTCCGGGTCGGGGTATTCGCGGATGCGTGCGGCGACGAACGGCGTTTCGACGCGGGCGGGACAGACGCAGTTCACGCGCAGTCCGTCGCTCGCGTGATCGAGCGCGATGCACTTCGTCATCTCGATGATCGCCGCCTTGGTGGTGGCGTAGGCGAGCCGATCGCGGATGCCGACCACGCCGGCGACCGACGCGGTGTTGCAGATCACGCCGGCCCGCCGCGCGAGCATCTGGCCGACGAACGCCTTGATCACGTTGAAGACGCCGCGCACATTGACGCGATAGAGGCGATCCATGTCGGCGCCCGACGTGGTCACGATCGTGCCGACGTGACCGATGCCGGCGTTGTTGACCAGGATGTCGAGCGCGCCATGCTTCGCGGCGATCATGTCCGCGGCGCGCGTGCAGTCGGCCTCCTCGCTCACGTCGAGCGCGGCGAACTCGGCCTTGCCTCCTTCTTTCCGGATGGCGTCGGTGACACGTGTGCCCGATTCCGCATTCAGATCGGTGACGTAGACAAGTGCGCCCGCCCGCGACAGCGTATGGGCAATCGCCTCACCAATGCCCGATCCTGCACCCGTCACGAGCGCAGTCTTCCCGTCGAGTCTGAACATCGCCGCATTCTATCCTCGGACGGCCAATGGGCGATGTGAACCGGGACGTGCTGCAGCGTGCTGGAGCCTGAAGCGGGGAGGCGAGTGTGAGGCGTTATCAGATCTATTGACGGCTGCCGTGTCATTCGAAGTATTGCTTCGCGAAGACGCGCCCGGATCCCGACTTCAGAAATCGCCCGAACCGCGCGGCGAGGTGCTCGGTCGAAAACCAGAACGCCGCGTGCAATCGCCACGGTCCATTCTTCGCGGTATGCGCCGACTGGCCGCTGTTGTGCGCCGCCAGTCTCGCCTTCACGTCGTCGGTCAAGCCGACGTGGAGCCGTTGCGGATCGCTCAGGCTTTGCAGGACGTAAACGAAGCGTCTTTCAGGGTTGTGCACGTCGGCATGGAGTGCAATCCGGTCTCCGCGGAGGACGGACCTGATTTGCTGGACATTCGGTGAGTCGTGATTGAGCGAGTGGAGAATCCGCGATGCGCGCGGGCATCACGCGTGGCAGGTTTTGAGATGAGGTGAGGGCGCCTTCGCCCGCCTTCGCCAAGGCTACGGCGCGGCAGGCTTCGTAGGGCTTGAGAGCGAAACAGCCTGCCTAGCCGAAGCTCGGGCAATTTGGACAGCCCGCCTACGCGCGATGTCAATGCGAAGGTTGGCTTGCCAGCCGTAGCTCTCGGGCAATTTGGACAGCCCACCTTCGCCAAGGCTACGGTGGGCAACCTTCGCCTGACTTGAGAGCGAAGGTTGGTGGAGGCGCGGGGATTCGCACCCCGGTCCGAAAATACATCCTCGCAGGAATCTACGATGCGTATCCGCTTCTGATTTGTCGCTCCCGACGTGAAGAAGCGTCGAAGAACCGCCGGAAGCCAACCTCAGAAAATCTTATTGCCGACGGCTGAGACACCCGTCAGCAACCAGCCTGCTTAAATGACATCCACTCCCGGCCCACAGGCTGACCGGGGTAGACGCTCACAGGGTTTTACGCTGCGAGAGCGAGCTGCGTGTCCGCAGTTATGGTTGTTTTCCATCTGATTAGCGAGGGTGATGGTCCTCGGCACGCATCCTGCGAAACCGTACCTCCGTCGAATCTAGGTCGCCCCCATGGGGTAAGCGTTCTCATTGTACGGCCCTCTCGAGATCCCGTCAAGTTGCTGTCGCCTTTAGAGTTGCGGCTCATCATCGCTTGACTTGACCGATCCCGGCCCGGATAATGCCCGAAATGGCTGACGACGCGCTTCGGTCGATGGTTGAGGGCATCAGCAAGCGGCTGCAGGACGAGCTCGAGGCCCGGCTCGGCGAGCTGAACGTCCGCCATCAGGACCAGATTGAGGATGCCCGCCGCGCGGCCGAGGCCGAAGCCGAGCAGCGATGGTCGGCGAAAGTCGAAGACGTGCGGGCCGAGTGGACGACACGCCTGGAGTCTGAAATCTCAGCGGCCCGGTCCGACTACGAGCGCCGGATGGTTGCCGAATCGATGCGCCTCCGGGTCGAGTCGGAACAAGCGGCTGCTGAATCGACGTCGAGGGTTCGTCAGGAGCTCGAGGACGCGATCAATCGGGAGCGGGCTCAGGCCCAGACCGAGCTGATCGCGGAACGGCAGCGATTGACCACCGACCGCGATCGGCTCCAGCGCGAGCTGGAGGATGGACAGCGGCAATTCGAGGAGCTGTCCAAGGAGATCGACAACATCAGGGCTCTCCATGCACGCACTGAATCGGCACTGCAAGAGGAGCGGCAGGGCAGAGAAGCAGACGCGCGGCAACAGGAGGAGATAGCGGCGGCAGCCGCCGAGGCCCGTATCGCGGAACGGCAGACGCAGCTCGCAGTGGTCGAGCGGCTGCTGATCGATCTCCGTTCGCTCGACGCTGCTCGTTCTCTGTCGCAGGTGCTCTCCGCGCTCCTGGCGTCCGCGGCCGGTGAGGCTCCTCGTGTCGCCTTGTTCGTCGCGAACGGCACGGTGCTCAAGGCATGGAAGGCTGAAGGATTCGACGCCGACGTCGCGGCGCTGCGGTTGGGGACGGAGGAAGACGGGCTGCTCGCCGAAGTGTTGCGGCGTGGCGAGCCGGTGGTCACCTCGGCCGACTCCGGACCGGCGGCCCCGGCATTTGCCTCGCTGCCCGACGATCGCGCGGCGATGGCGGTTCCCTTGCTGGTCGGTGCGCAGCCGGTCGCGGTGCTTTATGCGGATGATGCCGGTGATGGTCCGAAGCAGGTCCCGGCATCGTGGCCTGAAGCCATCCAGATCCTTTGCCGGCACGCCTCCGTCAATCTCGCGCACCTGACGGCGACGCGAGCGGCGGACAGCATGCGTCGATCGATGCCAGCGCCCGCCGCACGCGGAGCCGGAGGTGAGGCAGTCCCTGAAGACAGCAACAGCGCGAGGCGATACGCGCGTCTGCTGGTGTCGGAGATCAAGCTGTACAACGAGCCCGCGGTGCGCCTCGGACGTCAGAAGCGCGATCTGCTCACCCGGTTGAAACCGGAGATCGACCGCGCGCGACAGCTGTACGAGCAGCGCATTTCATCGGCGATCGAATCACGCGGCGCCCTCTTCCATCAGGAGCTGGTGCAGACGTTGGCCGACGGAGATCCGGCCCTCCTCGGCGGTTCGGCGTGACGTTCCGGGTCGCTTGCATTCCAGCGTTCGCGCTCGCGATGCTGGCCGTGCCGGTCGTCGCGCAGAGTCCGCTCGCGCCCACCGCGCATCCTTCACTGCCACGCAACGAGAGCGACCTGTGGCTGGTGCCGTCGGCCGCCGATCGCAGCGCCCGCGCGACTACTGCCACACAGGGCCTCGCCAATGCCGTCAGGCTTTACCAGGACGGAGATTACGCGGCCGCGCTCGCCGCGCTGAATCGCGTCGACCGCACCGCGGCGATTGCCGACTACATCGACTACTACAAGGGCCTCGCCCGGCTGCGGCTCAAGCAGCTGCCGGAGGCCCGGACGACCTTCGAGTCGCTGCTCGGGCGCAAGCCGCAGGGAGCGATTGCGACCGCCGCGGCGCTCGCGCAGGGCGAGGTCGCGGAGGCCGCCGGCGATCACGCGCGAGCCGTGGAGATCTACCGTCGTCTCGCGGACGAGAAGCACACGGTGAACGAGGATGTGCTGTCGCGTCTCGGCCGCGCGGCGCTGGCGATGGGAGACACCAAGACGGCCGCCGACGCGTACCTGCGCGTGTATTACGGATTCGCGCTGTCCGATGCTGCGACGACCGCCGCGTCGCAGCTCGCGACGCTGCAGGATTCCATCACGCGGACCGGGTATGCGGCCGATCTCGGGCGGGCGGAGATGCTGTACGGTGCGCGTCGATATGCCGAGGCCAGGAACGCATTTCAGGAGGTCCAGAAGCTCGCCTCGGGCGATGATCGCGAGCTCGCGGATCTGCGGGTCGCGGAATCGGACTTCTATCTGAAGCGCTACCAGGCGGCCAAGGACGCGTTGACTCCCTATCTCGAGAACGCGAGACGGAAGGGGGAAGCACAGTTCTTCTACCTCTCCGCCATCCGCGAGCTCGGGCAGCATGAGGAGTACGTCACCCGTACGCAGGCGCTCGTCGCGGAGTTCCCGACGGATTCCTGGGCGGAGGAAGCCCTCAACAATCTCGGGACGCACTACATCCTGATCAATCAGGACGCCGAAGCGGCCGCAACGTTTGCCGAGCTGTACCGCAGATTCCCGACCGGATCGCGCGCGGAGCGCGCGGCGTGGAAGTCGGGCTGGTGGAGTTACCTGAGCGGCGACCATGCCGAAACGGTGAAGATCTTCGAAAGCGCTGCCGCGGCGTTTCCCCGTTCCGACTACCGGCCATCGTTCCTGTACTGGTCGGCGCGGGCGCACGCCAAGCTTGGCGCGGGCCCGAACGCCCAGGCGCGCTACCGGCTGGTCTTCAACGACTACGGCAATTCGTACTACGGCCGCCTTGCCCAGAAACACGTCGGTCGTGCCGCGGGCGGCGTGCCGAGTCCCGATCTGCCGGTTGCCGCGTCACATCAGCCGATCGCCGCGACTGCGACGCGGCCACCCACCGAAGACCGGATTCGCCTGTTGCTCGCCAATGCGCTGTACGACGACGCGCTGGCGGAGCTGCGCTACGCGCAGCGGGCCTGGGGCACGACCCCGGCGATCGAAGCGACGATCGCCTGGGCGTATCACCAGAAGGGCGAACTGCGCCGGGCGATTACGTTGATGCGGCGCGCCTATCCGCAGTCGCTGACCTCGAGCGGGCACGAGCTCCCGGTCGAAATCCGCCAGGTCTTGTTTCCCCTGGTGTATTGGGACTTGATCCGCAAGCACTCGCAGGTCTATGAGCTCGATCCCTACGTTATTGCGGCGCTCATCGGACAGGAATCGACCTTCGATCCCGACATCCGGTCGGTTGCCAACGCGTGGGGCCTGATGCAGATCGTCCCGGCGACGGGAAGGCGGCTTGCCACGGGGCTTCGCATCAGACGGTTCACCACGCGCAGTCTGACCAATCCGGAGATCAACATCCGGCTGGGCACGTTGTATTTCGCCCGGCTCGTGCGGCAGTTCGGCGGGACTTATTACGCCCTCGCCAGCTACAACGCCGGCGAGAACCGCGTCGTGCGCTGGAAGGCTGAGCGGCCCACGATGGACGAGGACGAGTTCATCGATGACATCCCCTACCCTGAAACGCAGAACTACGTGAAGCGGGTCCTGGGAACTGCCGAGGACTATCGAATGTTGTACGGCCGCGATGGCGGGCGGCCGCGGGCGGCGTCCACCATCCCCAAGTGACCGGCCGGCTGCTACGGGAACGAGACGATTTCGTACAGCGTCATCAGGTCGTCAGAGCCGAGCTCACGCAGATGCTTCTCGAACGGTTGTAACCGCGTCTTGATCTCTCCCTGCCGCGGTCCGAACATATCCCAATGAATGCCGATATAGCGCACGCGCCGCCGGCGCAGGACGGCGAAGGTGTCGGTCGACGGGAACGAGTCGAGGATGACCGCGGACTCGCGGAAGTCTCTCGGGATGTGATCGCTGTAACCGTTGAGCAGCGGCTGCCAGTGTGCGGTCGAGAAGAGCATGTACTGCGTGTGGAGCGGAAACGCGACCCGCTCACCGTAGAAAGGAAACTCGGCGACTGGCCCATTGGGTAGCGTTGCCAGCACGGCGTACGGTGCGGGGAACGTCGGAGCGCGTGTCCAGGGGAACGGGACGGCGTTCAGCTCCAGCGCCGCGATCGCCGCAATAGCCAGGCTGACAGGAGCTCGAAATCGCGGTCCGAGGCGCGCCAGCGCCAATGCGCCGAGCACGCCGAGAATCAACGGGATGACGACGCCGAACCTGGATGGGGCGCGGAGAAACGACATCAAGGGGATGGCGTGGTAGAGCGCGGTGTAGAAACCAGCTTGCGGGCCGAGGGTCGCCCAGAAGATGAGGAGAGCCAGCGAGCCGTAGAGCAGCGCCGTTTCTCGATCCGTGCCGGGCGGACCGTCCGCGTCAGCCGGCCGCGGGCGGAACAACGCCATCGCCAGACCAACCGTACCCAGGAGCAGCGCGACCGCGCCGGGGAAGAGCACTTCGCTCCAGCGGCCGAATCGTGCGCTGAACTCGAGGAGCCATTTGTGCGCGTGCGCGGCGGAGGCCAGATAGCTCGCGAGGTTGGCCGAGTAGCGGCGGCTTTCGTCGACAGTCCGCTGGAATCCCCCTTCCTGGATTTCCAGGAACGGAATGAAGAACGGCACGACGCACAGCACGGAGACCGCGGCGCCGACCGCAATCGCGGTCCAGTAGGCTCGCTGCCAGAGACCTCGGCTGACGCTGAGGAAGATCGCCGCGTAGCCAACCATCAGCCCGGCGAGGATGCCGTAGTACGCGCAGGCCAGCGCTTGCGCGGCCAACGTCAGACCGAGATGGGCGCCACGCCGCCACGATGGGGAATCGGCCACGCGATGCAGCATCAGCAGCGACAGTGGAATGGCGCCGCCCATGAGCAGCTGGATGTGCGAGGTGTGGGCGAAATAATAGGGGCAGAACGCGAACACGACTGCCGCGACGGTCGCGGCGGCGCTGCTGCGCGACAGGTACTTCGCCAGCAGCCAGGCGCCGAGGGCCGACGTGATGAAGGCGAACATCAGCGCGGAGTTGTGCGCGACGTAGGGATTCTGCGTCAGCAGCCAGCCGGGAACGCCGGCGATGCCGCCGACCAGGTTGATCTCGGAGAAGGCGAGCGCCCAGCGGTGAGGATAGAAGATGTTCGCGTCGAACAGGCTCAGCGGCTCTTCAGTCAGCGTGCGCGCGACCCATGCGATGTTCCAGATGGAGTACTGTCCGTCGCCTGGCAGCGTTCGTCCAAGCCGTCCAAACCCGGCCGCGAGCGGCCAGGTCATGATGACCGACATGGCCGTCGCAGCCCCGCACGCCAACGCGCCACGGACGGCGCGCCGTGACATGGTCTCCCTTGGTTCCTCCATGTAGAATGCCGTCCATTCTAAGTCACCGCGTTCCACGAACGGTCAAGACAGACGCAGCCTGAATGTCCCGCCTTCTGCCCATTGCCGCGGCCCTGTGCGCCGGACTGGCGGCCTGGCTCTCTTCAGGGACGATCGGCTTCGCCTCGTCCGAAGGTCCGCGCATTGCCGTGCTGCCGGTGTCCGCTCCAGTTCTCGCGATCGCGTTCGGCGCGGCAGCAGCCGTGCTCGTGCTGGCGCGGGCCGGGGCGTCGCTGCTGCCGCTCTCGCTGCTCGCACTCGTTGTGCTGCCGTGGTTGCCGTTCCGTATCCCCTCGGCCTTCCTGTTGTGGGTATCACCGTTGACCGCCATCGTGTGGATCGGGGTTGGGCTGCTGATGCTCGGATCGCTGCCGGCCTCGTCCAGGATGCCGCCCGCCCTGGTCGCGATTCGCTGGCCTCGACGTGCCGCGGCCGCGCTGGCGTGTGTCCTGTTCGGCCTGTCTGCCTGGCGAGCAGCGCCGATGGTGCCTGGCGGAGACGAGCCGCACTATCTCGTGATTACGCAGAGCCTGCTCCTCGACGGCGATCTCACGATCGAGGACGTGCACCGGCGCGGAGACTACCGCGCGTATTACGGCGGCGATCTTCCGCCTCACGTGCAGCGGCGCAGCCGCAATGGCCAGATCTATTCGATCCATGCCCCCGGTCTGCCGGCGTTGGTGGCTCCTGCATTTGCCGTCGGCGGATATCCCCTGGTCGTCGGGTTTCTCGTCCTGCTCGCGGCGTCAGGGTCAGCGCTCGCGTGGCACGTCGCCTGGCTGTGGACGCGCCGCGCGGACGCGGCCTGGTTTGGCTGGGCAAGCGTCACGCTGCCGGTCACCGCGATATTCCAGAGCTTCACGGTGTATCCGGACGGTCCAGGAGGCGTGCTCGCGCTCACCGGGTTGTGGGCGCTGCTTCGCGCCGATGAGGAGTCGCGCAGCGGCAGCACCGCCGCGCGGCCGTGGCTGCTGCACGGCGCCGCGCTGAGCCTGCTGCCGTGGTTCCATTCCCGGTTCGCGACGCTCGCCGCGTGTCTCGGGGCGCTGGTGCTGCTGCGCCTGTCCTCGACGAAAAACCCCGCTGCGAAGGCCGTCGCGTTTCTCTCCATTCCTGCGGCGAGCGCCATCGCCTGGGTCGGGTATTTCGTTGCGATCTACGGCTCGCCCGATCCGTCGGCGCCATACGCGCCGGGCACCGGGTCCTTCCGCTGGGTCCCCGGAGGACTGGCCGGTCTGCTGCTGGATCAGCGGTTCGGACTGATCACCTACGCACCCGTGCTGGCGCTGGCATTTCTCGGGCTCGGCCGCATGCTCGCACGCCGCTCGTCGCGCCGCCTCGCGCTCGAATTGCTCTTCGTCGTCGTGCCCTACCTGCTGACGGTGACCCACTTCGCGATGTGGTGGGGCGGCTGGAGTCCGCCGGCGCGTTTCTTCGCGCCGATTCTGCCGCTCTTCGCGGTCCCGGCCGCAGCGGTATGGACGATGATCGAGGGGCGGGTGAGCCGGCTGATCGCGTCGACCGCGCTCGTGTTGACCGCTGTCGCCTCGACCATTGTGGTCGGCGTCGATCGCGGGCGGCTTGCATTCAACACCCGGGACGCGCCGGCGCTGTGGCTCGAGTGGGCCGGACGAGTCGCGGATTTGACGTCGGCGGCGCCGATGTGGGCGCGTGAAGCCGACCTGCCGCTTTTCCGCGCGATTCTGGCGTGGCTCGTCCTCCTCGGCGGCGCATGGCTCCTCTTGCGGATCGCCGACCGATCCGGCCGCTTCGCGGACCGCGTCCGCCTTCATACGGTGGCGATCGCGACGTTTGCGCTCGTCGCGATGATGGCCTCCTCCGTGGTGTGGGCGTTCGAGGGGTCGAGCGGCCGGGCGATCGTCGTTTCGCAGCTGCAGCTGCTCGAGTCGGTCGCCTCGCAAGATCGATTCGTCGCGCTGCAGCTCGATCCGCTGGCGCGAATCGCGCCAGCGAACGTGCCGGGACGGCTTCGCATCGAGCAGGTGCGCCGTTCGGCGCGGCGCCCCGGCGGTGCTGAGACGCCGCCGATGTTCGCATTGCCAAGCCTGCCCGCCGGACAATACCGGATCCACCTGAACGGCGCCAGCCCGCGCGGATGGGCCATGATTGGCATTGCGCGTGAGTCGCGGGATCCGTTCGCGCTGCGCACGCTTCCGCTGCCGGCCGGAGCCGTCGACCTCACATTCCCGCTGCCGGTACGCGCGCTCGTAATCCGCGGCGACGAGGAGGCGTGGCGAACGATTCGCGGCCTCGTCATCGAGCCCCTGTCGGTCTTTCGCCCCATGGATCGGCTCGCCGACTCGGTTGCGAGACGCGCGGTCCGGTACGGCGAATCTACCGTCTACTTCCTCGACGATCGCAGTTATCCGGAGCCTGAGGGCTTCTGGGTCGGTGGCGCCCGCTCGTCTATCGTCGTGATCCAACCCGGAGCGCCGCGCGGAATCGTAGCCATCCGTATCCGGAATGCAGCGGTCGAGAACCGCGTGGTCCTGATGTCCGGAATCTGGCGGCGCGAGATCCAGATGAATCCCGGCGAGGAGCAACTGATCGACGTGCCGGTCGATGCGGAGCGGGGCGGAGCGGTCCTGCAGGTAGAAACGTCGGCCGGATTCCGGCCGGCGGAGCAGGACCCAGCCAGCCGCGATCAGCGGTTCCTGGGCCTCTGGGTTAGAGTGGAAGAAGCTGGTTAGAAGCGCGCGACGCCGCCGAAGTACAACCCTTTCAGCCTGAAATCTCCCTCGTCGTCATCGATCCTGTAGAACACCGTCAGCGTTCGGTAGCCGACCTGGGCGCCGAAGTTGTCGGTGAAATTGACGGTGCCGTACAGGTCGAAGTCGTAGTAATTGCCCTGGTAATCCTCGTCCACGTCCGGCAGCTTGAATCCCGTGAACTCGCCGGTGATCGAGACGTTCGGCGCAACGTAGCCGCGGCCGATGATGCCGAGTGCGGGAATCGGCGCCCGCGCCCTGACGAACTCGCGACCGATCAGGGAGTTCTCGAGGGCTGCTTCGACGTCGGTGTATTTCGCTTCGAGCACCAGGCCGACGAAACCGCGGTCGCGGTAGAAGAAGTCCCACTCGTAGGTGAACCGCATCGCGTTCCATTTGAGCTCTGCGAGGACCGGCAACGAGATGTCGAAGCGCTGGCCGTTGAAGATAATCGAGCGGCTCAGTCGCGCTTCTTCACTCCAGCCGATTGGGGTGTATTCGAACCGGAACTTGTGCTTGCGCCCGGGCCGTCCGACGACTCTCAACTGCCGGAAGGTCTTGTCCTCGATACCGAAGTCGTCGACGAAGTCGATGGTGGACCCGATGATGCCGAGCGATTCGCTCGTGATGAGAAGCTGCGGCGACGCGTTCCAGAGGTAGCCTCCCACTTCGACGTGGTAGGTCTCACCAGTGGCCGGGTCCAACCCGCCAGACTGGGCAAACGCTGGACCTGCCGCCAGTACAGACGCAAGGCACAACACGACTGTCACACTTGTTCGAAGCTGCATTCGGATGTCTCGACCCCGGGATTGAGTGACGGGCACGCCCCGCCGGCGTGCAGGCTGCTGGGATAGCCCTGATCCAAGGGTATAACGCCGACTGTTCGCAGTCCAGCCAGCGACGCCAGCTCAACCGGGTCAATTTCAACGCGCCGGCGGCGGATTCGACCGGATCTGGCGGCGGTGCATTCGCGCGACCGCGTCCCCGCCGCGATCGGCTCGGGACAGGATGCCTCGTATACTCTCAGAAGGGATGCGTTCCGCGTTTCGCCGGCTCCTGCCTTTCATCGATCGCTACCGTCGGCAGTTCATCATCGGCCTCGGCTGCGTGATCGTCACCACCGCGATTCAGTTGCTGTCGCCGTGGGTGCTGAAGTACACCATCGACGATCTCACCGTGGGCGTCACCCGGCCCAAGCTGGCGTTCTACGCGGCGATGCTGCTCGCGATCGCGTGCGTCGGCGCCGTGTTCAGGTACCTGATGCGCCGCATCCTGATCGGGGCGTCGCGCGACATCGAGTTCGACATCAGGAACGCGTTCTTCGCGCGGCTTCAGGACATGCCGCTCGGCTACTACCAGGTCAGACGGACCGGCGATCTGATGTCGCGGGCCACCAACGACCTGAACGCGGTGCGCATGATGATCGGCCCGGCGATCATGTACTCGGCCAATACCGTCCTCGTCTTCATCGTCGCGATCGTTCTGATGCTGTCCATCGATGCGCGCCTGACGATGATGGCGCTGCTGCCGCTGCCGCTCGTGTCAGTCAGCGTCTGGTATTTCGGGAACGCCATCCACAAGCGCTTCGAAGCGATTCAGGAGCAGCTGTCGGACGTGAGCGCGGTCGTGCAGGAAGCGCTCGCCGGCGTCCGGGTCGTTCGCGCGTACCGGCAGGAGGCGCACGAAATAGAGCGCTTCCGCTCGGCCAATCTCGAGTACGTCCGGCGCAATCGCGTCCTCATCAGCCTGCAGGGGATGTTCTTTCCGAGCATGACGTTCTTCCTGGGCATCGGGTCGCTGCTCGTCCTCTGGCTCGGCAGCCGCGAAGTGATTCGCGGGCGGATCACGCTCGGCGAGTTCGTCGCCTTCAACGCCTATCTCGTCATGCTCAGCTGGCCGATGATTGCGTTCGGGTGGGTCACGAACATTCTTCAGCGCGGCATGGCGTCCTGGAAACGCATGCTGGAGGTGCTCGACGCGGTTCCCGACATCGACGATCGGCAGGTGACAGACGCCGGCCGCGCCGCGCCGCCCACCGGCGCTATCGAGATTCGCGATCTTGTGTTCGCCTACCCGGGATCCGACCGGCCCGTGCTCGATCATGTTTCCCTGAAGATCAACGCGGGTCAGACCGTAGCTCTGGTGGGCGCGACGGGGTCGGGCAAGTCGACGCTGATCAACCTGCTGCCGCGGCTGCACGAGCCGCCGCCGGGGACGGTGCTGCTCGACGGCATCGACGTCCGGGACATTCCTCTCAGCCGGCTCCGTGAGGCCATCGGATTCGTGCCGCAGGAGCCGTTTCTGTTCTCGAACAGCATCGGCGACAACGTTGCCCTGGGAACGGAGACGCCGGATCCGGGACGGCTGCGGGAAGCCGCCGGCATTGCCCGCCTGGACAAGGACGTCGAGTCGTTTCCCAAGGCATTCGACACCGTCATCGGCGAGCGCGGCATCACGTTGTCGGGCGGGCAGAAGCAGCGCACGGCAATTGCGCGCGCGGTGATGCTCAATCCTCGGATTCTGATCCTCGACGATGCGTTGTCGGCGGTGGATACCTACACGGAAGAGGAGATCCTCACACGGCTGCGAGTCTTCATGCGTCAGCGGACGTCGATCATCGTGTCACACCGGATTTCGACAGTTCGTCACGCCGATCTCATCATCGTCCTCGACAATGGCCGCGTCGTCGAACAGGGGCATCACGACGAGCTGGTCCGGCGGCGGGGGCTGTACGCGGAGCTTCATCAGAAACAGCTGCTGCAGGAGGAGCTGGCAGCGAGTTGAAGCGGGGCCGGGCCGGAGAGGGACGGCGACGCCTCTCGACCAGCGCAGGAAATCTCTGTCACGAGCGTTGAGTGAATGTCCATCCACGACGACGAGATTCTCGGTAAGGCCTACGACAGCGTCCTGATGCGGCGTCTGCTCGGCTACCTGCGTCCGTACCGGTCGCAGGTAGCGGTCGCGCTCGCGGCCATCATCGGCGCGTCGACCTTGCAGCTGGCGCAGCCCTACCTGCTGAAGATCGCGATCGATCAGCACATCGCGACGGGCGACATGGCGGGACTCGACGTCATCGCGCTCGCATATCTGGGGATCCTGATCGCGTCGTTCGCGCTCGAGTACCTCCAGACCTGGACGCTGCAGCTCACCGGCCAGCGGATCATGTTCGATCTGCGGATGCAGATTTACGAGCACCTGCAGCGGCTCGACGTGCAGTTCTACGACCGGAACCCGGTCGGACGGCTGATGACGCGGGTCACCACCGACGTCGACGTCCTGAACGATCTGTTCACGGCGGGCGTCGTGTCGATCTTCGGCGACGTGTTCATGCTGGCCGGGATCATGGTCGTGCTGGTCGTGATGGACTGGCGGCTGGCGCTCGTCGCGTTCAGCGTGCTGCCGCTGATCTTCTTCATCTCGCAGTGGTTCCGGCGCAACGCCCGCGAGTCCTATCGGGTCGTGCGCTTGTGGATCGCGCGCATCAATGCCTTCCTGCAGGAGCACATCACCGGGATGTCCACGGTGCAGCTGTTCCGGCAGGAGCGGCGGACGTATGTCCGATTCGAGGAGATCAACCGCACCCACCGCGACGCGAACGTCCAGTCGATTTTCTATTACGCCGTGTTCTACCCGGCGATCGAGGTGGTCGGTGCCCTGGCCTCCGCCCTGATCATCTGGTTTGGCGGAGGCTGGACCCTCGAAGGCACGCTGACCCTCGGTTCGCTGGTCGCGTTCCTGCAGGTACTCGCAGCGCTTCTTCCGGCCGATCAGCGACATGTCGGAGAAGTTCAACGTCCTTCAGGCCGCCATGGCCTCCTCCGAGCGGATCTTCAAGCTCCTCGATACCCCGGTCAGGATTGCGACGACGATGACCGGGCGGGCATCGTTCGAGGTTCGGGAGCGGACCCACCCGATGAGCCACCGCGAAGCGAGCGGCGCCATCACCTTCGAGAACGTGACCTTTGCGTACGTCGAAGGGGAGCCGGTGCTGAAGAACGTGTCCTTCGAGGTGAAACCAGGTGAGCGCGTGGGGATCGTCGGCGCGACAGGGGCGGGGAAGTCGACGCTAATCAACCTCCTGCTGCGGTTCTACGACGTGACGGGCGGACGCATCCTGGTTGACGGGGTCGATGTCCGGTCGATGGACCTGCACTCGCTCCGCGCGAAGTTCAGTCTGGTCCTCCAGGACGTCCACCTGTTCTCAGGGACCATCGCGGGAAATGTCAGGCTCGGCAACAGCTGGATCACCGACGACCAGATCCGGCAGGCCGTCCGGGCGGTCCATGCCGACAGGTTCATCGATCGCTTGCCCCAGCAGTACGACCATCCGGTGGCCGAACGTGGGGCCACTCTGTCGGTCGGTCAGAAACAGCTGCTGTCGTTCGCTCGTGCCCTGGCCTTCGACCCGGCCATTCTCGTCCTCGACGAGGCCACGTCTAGCGTCGACACCGAGACCGAGCTCCTGATTCGCGACGCCCTGCACATTCTCATGGCCGGCCGGACGACGCTGGCCATCGCGCATCGGCTGTCGACGATTCAGGACATGGACAAGATCCTCGTCCTGCACCGCGGGGAGCTGCGCGAGGCTGGCTCACATCAGGAGCTGCTCGCCCGCAGGGGCATCTACCACAAGCTTTATCAGCTTCAGTTCAAGGACCAGGAACGGCGTTCGGCCTGACCGGGAAGTCTGCCGTCGGCCGGACTACTTGTTTGTCGTCTGATCGGCGACCGGGGCAACCGTCGCCTGTTCGCCTGGCGCCGGCAACTCCGGAGGTGGAGGAAGCACGGCTTCACGCTGGCGGAACAGCCTCTCAACCAGCTTGGGGGTGCTGTTCTGAGGATTCCACCCCATTCTCAGCACGGTGATGAGCATCTGACGGCGTCCCAGCTGGAGGGCCTCATTGCAGCTCCAGATGTAGATGTCGAGATGCCGGCCATGGACGCGGGGCCCCGTATCCATAACCGTATAAACGCCGTTGTACTTCTCGCCCAGTCGATCGATCTGGACGACCGACCCCACCGGCAGCAGATCGGGATCTGCGGCGGCGATGCCGGTCCGCACGTTCACCCCCGACGCCGTCGTCGTGCCCTTGCAGTAGGCAGTCGCGGTGAAGCGCAGGCGGACGCCCGGCGCCGGCTTGCCGGTCAGTTCTTCCTGGCCGGCTACCCGGATCGCGTAACGCGAGTCGAGCGTCGTGACTTCGTAGAGAAGCGCGAACGACACCGCGGCGGTCGCGGTGACCACGAACTTGCGCCCGGTTGAGCGGGTGATGAACATATCGTTTTAGGGTCCCCTGGGGGGCCGAGGGACCCATCCACTCTAGCCATCTCAGGGGGGCAGGTCAACCTTTCCGGGTTCCATACTGGTCAGGGAGTATCACAGGAACTGCTTACACTTCTGTGTCTTGCGGATGATGCAGCTGTTTGCGGTGTGTGATCACCATCACGAACGCTGCGCGATACGCGATGAGTCCGAGGAGTGTCGCGCCGATCGTTGAGCCGAGCGTGAACGCCCAGACGAACGGTCGGAGATGAGCCGCGGCCTGACTAAAGTCTCGCCAGGAGCGGTTTTCCATGGCGGCAATCAGGCCGTCCACGGTGCCGGGCGGGATTTCGATTCCGAGGATCGCGGCGCCGAGCCAAGTCGAGAGGGTGTAGTAGGGAACCAGAATCCAGGGAAGGTTGGAGTAGACCCCGAGCAGGACGGCGACCCGATTCAGGTTCAGCGCGAACGCGAACGCCACGCCGAGGATGGTGTGGAGGCCCAGGACTGGAGAGAAGCCGAAGAAGACCCCGAGCGCGTAGGCGAACGCGGTCCGCCCGGGGGTATCGTGGGTGTGCAGGAGCTGCTCGAGCCAGACGCGGACCCGGGGAAACCTCGCCATCTCGGTCAGAAGTGGGTGTAACCCTCGGGCATCGCCTCGGCGGACCCGTCGCGCATCAGCACTAGTGAGGGTGACGGCGTCAGCTCGCCGATTCGGGTGATAGGGATTCCGCGAGCCTGACCCAGGACCATCTTGAGACGACCCCGCCGGCGGGCCGGCACCGAGAAGAGCAGCTCGTAGTCATCGCCGCCCGAAAGCGCCGCCCGGATCGGATCCACTCCACGGTCGCGAAAGACCTGCGCGGCGGCCTCCGGAATTGGCAGCCGCCGGGCGTCGATGACCGCACCAGTGCCGCTCGCCCCGGCCAGCTGGCGGACCGCATCCGCGAGACCATCACTGAGATCCATGCAGGCGCTGGCGGCTCGTGAGCGGCCGAGTATCCAACCGAGACGGAACCGGGGCTCGGGCCGGCGGTAGCGCATAACGCAGGCCGTCATATCTGGCCTGCCGGCCGATCCGCCACTGTTCGCCATGCCGGTTCGCAGCCATTCAAGGCCCGCGGCGGCGGCCCCGACCGTTCCCGTGAGGTAGAGACCATCGCCGGCGCGCCCGCCGCCCCGGGTCAGGACCTTCCTCGGGCCGACCGCACCCGTCAAGGCGACGTCGACAATCAAAGGGCCCGGGGATTTCGTCAGGTTTCCGCCGGCGACGATCACGTCGGCTTCCTTGGCCATGGCCGCGACGCCGTCGAGGAGCGCGGTGAGCTCGCCGACGAGCATGCGCTCCGGGACAATGAGGGAGAGCAGGGCCAGCCGGGGCTTGCCACCCATTGCCGCGACATCGCTGATGTTGACCGCCAGCGCCTTGTAGCCAACATCTTCCGGGGAGGAAAGCCTCAGGTCGAAATGGACTCCCTCCACGAGCGCGTCGGTCGTCAGGACCTCGAGCATTCCCCGCGCCGGCACCGCGACGGCCGCATCGTCGCCGATGCCGACCGGGAGCAGTTCGGGGGAGGCGGGGAACCGCGACTGGATGAGCGCGATGAGGCCGCGCTCGCCTAGTGCCGTGATTGGACTGCTGATGTCGCTAACGGGCGTACTCAACGGCACGCGTCTCACGGATGACCGTGACCTTGATCTGGCCGGGGTATTCCAGTTCGTTTTCGATCCGGCGGGCGATGTCTTTGGAAAGCCAGACCGTTTCCTCGTCTGAAATACGCTCGCTTTCCACGACGATGCGGATCTCACGGCCGGCCTGCAGGGCAAAGGCCTTCGAGACGCCGGCGAAGGAGTCCGCGATCCCTTCGAGCTTTTCGAGCCGCTTGACATAGGACTCGAGGATGTCGCGGCGCGCGCCGGGGCGGGCGGCTGAAATCGCGTCCGCAGCCTGGACGATCATGGCTTCGATCGAGGGCCAGTCGATGTCCATGTGATGGGCGGCGACGGCCATCAGCACGGGTTCCGATTCGCCGTGCTTCCTCAGGAAATCCAGGCCCAGCTCGAGGTGCGTTCCCTGGAGATCGCGGTCGATCGCCTTGCCCACGTCGTGCAGGAAGGCGGCCCGGGTGGCGACCTGGGCGTTCAGTCCGAGCTCCTTGGCCATGATGCCGGCAAGGAACGCGACTTCCCTGGAGTGGTTCAGAACGTTCTGGCCATAACTCGTCCGGAATTTCAGTCGCCCCATCAACCGGAGCACCTCGGGGTGGACGTCGTAGAGGCCCAGCTCGAACGCGGCCGCCTCGCCCTCGCGGCGGACGGTCTCCTCCATTTCGGTTTTGACCTTCTCGACGATCTCCTCGATGCGGGCAGGGTGGATTCTGCCGTCCGCGATCAACCTTCCGATCGCCTGCCGGGCGACCTCGCGGCGGAGCGGATCGAAGCTTGACAGGATGATCGCGCCTGGCGTGTCGTCCACGATCAGCTCGACCCCGGTCGCGGTTTCCAGCGCCCGAATATTGCGGCCTTCACGGCCGATGATTCGGCCCTTGAGGTCGTCGCTGGGAAGATCGACGACCGACACGGTCGTCTCGATCGTGTGTTCCGCCGCGCTCCGCTGGATGGCGTCCACGATGATCTGCTGGGCGCGGGCCGCGGCGGTCTCGCGCGCTTCCGCCTCGAGCCGTTTGACGAGATTTGCCGAGTCGCGCCGGGCGTCGGACTCGAGCTGTTTCAGCAGCAACTCGCGAGCTTCTTCCGCGGTCAGTCCGGCAACCCGCTGCAGCTCGCGCTGGCGATCGGCGACGAGCTGCTCGATCCGCGCCTGGCTGGCGCCGACGGCCTGTTCCTTCGCGGCGAGCGCTTTCTCGCGGCCCCGCAACTCCTGTTCGAGCCGATCCGTTGCGGTCAGCCTGTCCGCCAGGGCCCGGGTCTTGTCGGCAAGCGTCTGTTCGAGCGAGAGGATCTCCGCCCGCCGCTCGCGCGCCTGACGGTCGGCGTCGGCGGCAACCTCGTGAGCCTTCTCGCGGGCGGCGATCGCCGCTTCCTTTTGCAGGGCGTCGGCATCGCGCTCCGCCTGCTTGAGGAGGTTCTGGGCGGTCTGTTCGGTTTGTTTGAGGAGCTGGGTGACCGCGGCTTGCGCCTCCTGGGCGGCGACTTCGCCGGCGGTCCGACGTGCGTTGGTGGCCCGAAGTATCAGGTAAACCGCCAGCGGGATGATGATCCCGCCGGCCAGGACGACGATCGTGACCACGGTGACAGCTGAACCCATCGGGATTCCCGTCGCAAAAAGCGAAACCTGACCACACGATGGTCAGGAGGTCAGCTCGTGTTAGCGGTAAAAAGGAAAGGGCCCCGCTTTGCCGTGTGGGGAGGTCGGATGAACCTGCTCAAAGCAGGTGGAACCGCTGCACAAGCGGTGCTTCAGGCTTCCTCTTGCAGAGGCATGCACACCACACCACGTCGCGATTCTCTTAGGGTGAAACGTTGGCTCAAACGAGCCTCCGAACCATCACGCGCAAAGCAGGGAACTCAAACACCTGGTCGATCTTACAGGCGAACCTTGCCGTGGGCAAGCATCAGGGCCGGTTTTTCTGCGTATTTTCGTGTGACTGGAGCCTGTTTCCGCGAGGATCCCAGCTGCTAGCCCACCGCGGAACGAACCGGTTCTCCCTGCAGCGCGAGGTCGAGGACCCGCTCCAGGTCGGCCGCCCGGCGCGAGAACGCGGCGTGATCGGTCTCGACGTCGTTGCAGGCGCGGAAAAACTCGTCGGCGATGTTCAGTGCCGCCAGTACGGCGAGCTTCAGCGTATCGCCCGCAGGCGATTCCTTCGCCGCCAGTCGCATCTTCTCGTCGACGTAGGCGGCCAGCTCCGCTACGTAGGCGGGGTCCAGGCCACTCCGGATCGGATAGCGGTGGCCATGGATCTCCACGTGGATGACGCGGGACTCGATCATCGGCTACGAAGCGGAGCCGTCAAGGGACCGTGCGCGGCTGCCTTGACTCCGGGAGGTTCCCATCGTGCGTATCAGAGGTTCAGGCTTTCGATCTGCTGCAGCATCTCGTCCACGCGCGAGCGGATCAGGTTCCGCTCCTCGCGCAGCGCGAGCACCTCGTTGTTGGCGGTTTCGGCGTCGCCCAGGCGCGCGCGAGCCGTGTCCAGCTCGCGCGTCAGGCGCGCGTTCTCGTCGGAGGCTGTGCGGTTCTCCGCACGAAGCCGATCGATCATGCCGACGAGCAGTTTCACTTTCTCTTCCAGACGATCGATGGGTTCGAGATCAACGGATTGGGTTGCAACTGCGGATTTTGCCACGAGGATGCCTCAACTAAGCCGGTGAGCCGGTGAACTGCATGCCGGTAAACTTCAGCGCTGTTCGGCGCCGTGTGTAGTCCGCAACGCGTTCACGATCGCATCCATCGCCGCCTGCACGTCTTCATCGGTCAGCGTGCGGTCATGCGCCCGGAACGTGAGCCGCAGCGAAAGGCTGATCTTCTCCTGCGGCACGCCCTTCCCAGTGTAGCGATCGAACTCGACGATGGAAACCAGCGTCGATGGCGCTGCCGAACGGATAGTGCCACGAACCGCGCTCGCAGGCAAGGCTTCCGCAACCAGAATCGAAAGGTCGCGGACGATGGCCGGATAGCGAGGTAGTGACTCTGCTTTCAGGTCGTCTCCGGCGGCGAGCGTGAAGAGCAAGTTGAGATCGATCTCTGCCGCATAGAGTTCTTCAGCCGGCGGAAACCCGCGCGCATCGGCGAGCGCGGGGACGAGCTGACCGGCGACGCCAATCGAGACGGCGCGGTCGCCAGCGCCGCGGGCATGGACCTCCGCCGCTCGCCCGCGGACGAGGTACGGCCGCTCAGCGGCAGCGAATTCCACGTCGACACCATACGCGCGGCCGACGTGCTCGATGACGCCCTTGATGTCGGAGAAGTCGACGGCGCGGGTCGGCGCGGACCAGTGCGGACCATCGGCCGCGCCGCTCCAGATCAGCGCCGCGGCACGTCCTTCGCCGCTGCCGGCAGAGAATCGGCTGCCAATCTCGAAGAGCTGGATGTCCTTGCGCGCCCGGCGCCGGTTGTGGGCCGACGAATCGAGCAGGCCCGGCAGCAGCGACGGCCGGAGCACGGCGTACTTTTCCGACAGCGGATTCGCGATCGCTGCCGGTTCAGCTCCGTCGCTGAAGGGCAGCGCGGCCTCCCGCTCGATGAACGCGAACGTCATGGCTTCGGAAAAGCCGCTCGCGGTGAGCAGCTGCCGCAGCGTCCGCTCGCGGGCGATGTTCGAATCGGGCGGTGGCTGAGCCGCTGTGAGCGCGGGAAATGTCGCGGGGATGCGATCGAACCCGAAGTGGCGCCCGACCTCTTCGATGAGATCCGCCTCGCGGCTCACATCCACCCGAAACGTCGGCACCGTGACCGTCCAGCTGCCGTCCTCGCCGCGGACGTCGAATCCGAGTGGCGTCAGGATGCGAGGAACATCCTCCGCAGGCACGTCGATACCCAGCAGCCGCGCGATCCGATCGCGCCTGAGCCTGACCTGCTGCGCCGGTCGCGGCGCGGGGTATCGATCGATCAGCGGGCCCACCGCGCGTCCCGCGCCGATTCGTTCGAACAGGGCCGCCGCACGGGCGATCCCGGCCGGCGGCGTTCCGATGTCTCCGCCGCGTTCGAACCGGATCGAGGCCTCGGTCTTGAGGCCGAGCTCCTTGCTCGTGCGGCGCACCGACGGCGGATGAAAGTACGCGCTCTCAAGCGCCATTCGCGTGGTTCCCGCATCGATCTCCGAGTCGCGTCCGCCCATGACGCCGGCCACCCCGACGGCACGCCGGGCGTCGGCGATCACCAGCATGTCCGCGCGCAGCGTCCGCTCCACGCCATCGAGCGTCCGCAGCATCTCTCCCGGGTTCGCCCGGCGGATCACGAGCCGCCGCTGCTCGAGCCGCGTCAAATCGAACGCGTGCATCGGCTGGCCCAGCTCGAGCATCACGTAGTTCGTGACATCGACGATGTTGTTGATCGGGCGCACGCCGGCTGCCTCGAGCCGCTCGGCGAGCCATGCGGGCGAGGGACCGACGCGCACGTCGAAGACCTGCGCGCAGTAGCGGGGACAGAGGTCCACGTCGCGCACCTCGACCTCGACGGCCTCGTCACCGCTCACCGCCGGAGCGTCGAGCGACGTTCCTTTCAGCGGACTGTTCCAGATCACCGACGCTTCGCGGGCGAGCCCGAGATGATTCAGGCAGTCCGGGCGGTTCGCGGTGATTTCGAAATCGATGACCGCGTGGCGCCCGCGCTCCACGGAGGCGACTTCGAACCCGCGCAGCGCGATCTCTGCCGCGACCTGATCGGGATCGTCGGGGATGTCCACGAACTCGCGCAGCCAGTCGTGCACGATCCTCATGGCCGGAACTGCTCCAGGAAACGCAGGTCGTTCTCGTAGAACAGCCGGATGTCTTCGACGCCCCACTTGAGCAGCGCGATTCGCTCGATGCCCATCCCGAACGCGAAGCCGGTATAGCGATCGGGCGGGTAGCCGACGGCCTCGAAGACCGCCGGATGCACCATGCCGCTGCCGAGCACCTCGATCCACCCGGTGCGTTTGCACATCGCGCATCCGCCTTCGCCCGGTCCGCCGGGCTTCGGCGGGACAAGGCCCGTGCCTCCGCAGGCGACGCAGCTGATGTCGAGCTCGGCGCTGGGCTCGGTGTAGGGGAAGAAGCTCGGACGGAGACGCACCTCCCGCGTGGCGCCGAAGAGCTCGCGCGCGAAGGCCGTCAGCGTCCCTTTGAGATCCCCGAGCGACACGTTCTCGCCGACGACGAGGCCTTCCACCTGGGTGAACATCGGCGTATGCGTCAGATCGAACTGATCGCGCCGGTAGACGCGGCCCGGGGCGATCAGGCGCACCGGCGGCTGATGCTTCTCCATGTGCCGGATCTGCATGCCCGACGTATGCGTCCGCAGGAGCGTTGCCGCGGTCCCCGCCAGCGATCGGACGGTTGACGCCAGATAGAGGGTGTCCTGCATGTCGCGCGCGGGATGTTCCTGCGGCATGTTGAGCGCTTCGAAGTTGTGGTAGTCGTCTTCGAGCTCGGGTCCTTCGATCACCAGGAACCCGAAGCGCATGAAGATGGCCTCGATGCGTTCGCGGAGCAGGCTGAGCGGATGACGATGGCCGATCCGGGGCTGGCGCCCGGGCAGCGTGACATCAACGGCGCCTTTGGGCGCGCGCGCTTTCGCGGCTGCCTCGAGGCGTTCGTCGAGCGCGGTTTCGATCTGCGCCTTCAGCGAGTTGACGAGTTGGCCAAGACGGGGCCGCTCCTCGACCGGAGCGGAGGCCAGGGTTTTGAGCAGCGCCGAAACGAGGCCGCCCTTCCGCGACAAATACTTGTCGCGGACGATGCGGAGGTCGGCGTCCGTTCCCGCGCTGGCCAGATCCTGTTCGAATTGCTCGCGCAGGAAAGCGAGGGCCTGGACCGGATCCGACATCCTCCTCAGGCGCGCGCGGACTTGGCTGGCACTGGCGCCGCGTCAGCCGCGGTCTTCGCCAGATGGGCGAACGCGGCGGGACTGGAGACGGCGAGATCGGCAAGCTGCTTTCGATCGATGGGATTCCCGGCCGCCTTCAATCCGGCGATCAGCTGACGGTAGGTGATCCCGTTCTCGCGCGCGGCGGCATTGATGCGAACGACCCACAGCCGGCGGAAATCGCGCTTCTTGCGGCGCCGGCCGACGAACGCATACTTCAGCGCCGTGTCAACCGACTCCTTCGCTGAGCGATAGAGCTTGCTCTTGGTCTGATAGAACCCCTTCGCACGGGCGAGAAGCTTCTTCCGCTTCGCGCGCCGGACGTTCCCTCGTTTCACTCTCGGCATTGCGTCCTCTTCAACTCACTCGTCGATCCCGGGGCTGAACCCCTGAACCTTTGAACCTTTGGTCAGTTCGGCATCATCCGCCGCAGCTTCGCCTGATCCGCGTCGGCCACGACCACGTTGCCGCGCAGCTTGCGTTTGCGCGCCCGGGTCTTGCTCGTGAGAATGTGCTGCTTGAAGGCGCTGGCGCGCACGAACTTGCCCGTGCCGGTCTTCTTGAACCGCTTGGCCGCGCCCCTGTGTGTCTTCAGTTTCGGCATTCCTATTCCTTCTGTGTGGTCTCGCCCGCCGCTGCTTCCCGCGCCGGCTTCGGCGCCGTCCGCTTCGCGCCTGCACGCGCCGACAGGATCGTGTGCATCTGGTTGCCTTCCTGACGGGGCGCCGTTTCCGCGATGGCCGCCTCCGCCAGATCTTCGATCAGACGCTCGAGAATGCGCCGGCCGATCTCCGGATGCGCCATCTCGCGGCCGCGGAAGAAAATCGTGGCCTTGACCTTGTCGCCGTCAGCCAGGAAGCGCTCGATGTGCTTCTTCTTGAACTGATAGTCGTGTTCGTCGACCTTCGGCCGGAACTTGATCTCCTTGACCTCGATGATCTTCTGGTGCTTCTTGGCCTGACGGGCGCGCTTCTGTTCCTGGTACTGATACCGCCCGAAGTCCATGATCCGGCACACCGGCGGGCTGGCCGTGGCCGCTATTTCCACCAGGTCCAGCCCTTTTTGCCGCGCTATCGTGAGCGCCTGCTGCGGCGGCATGATGCCCAGCTGCTGCCCGGTGTCGTCGATGACCCGCACTTCGCGGACCCTGATCCGTTCATTCACCCGCGTGCGGTCTTCCCGCCGGGGACTTCGGTCGAAAGCGATAGGAACCTCCGATGAAAAACGCTAGTTAGCGACTTCGGCCTTCACACCGACGGCTGCGGCTCCCGCTTCCGCGCGGGCCGGCGCCGCCGCCCGTGATTCCGCTTCCTTCACCGCCGCGGCGATGAAGTCCTCGGTCCGCTGCGCCCCCTGGTCCCCCGCGGCGCGGTGACGCACGCCGACGGTGCCGTCAGAGGCCTCGCGATCCCCGACGACCAGCATGTAAGGGATCTTCTGAACCTGAGCTTCGCGGATCTTATAACCAATCTTTTCCTGACGCTCGTCGACGGTCGCCCGCAGACCGGCGGCGGCCAGGCGATCGCGCACCGATCGCGCATAGTCGAGGTGCCGGTCCGCAATCGGCAGGACCGTGGCCTGGACCGGGGCGAGCCACAGCGGGAACGCTCCCGCATAGTGCTCGATCAGCAGAGCGATGAACCGTTCGAAGCTCCCGAAAATGGCCCGATGGATGACCACCGGCCGGTGCTCGGCGTTATCGGAGCCGATGTATTTCAGGTCGAAATTCTCGGGCTGCTGATAGTCGAGCTGGATCGTCGCGCACTGCCACTTCCGGCCAATCGCGTCGGTGATGTCGAAGTCAATCTTGGGCCCGTAGAACGCGCCGTCGCCTTCGTTCAGCGTATAGGCCATCCGGGCCCCTTCCAGCGCTTCCTTCAGCTGCGCTTCCGCGTGGTCCCAGGTCTTGATTTCTCCCAGGAACTCCGGCGGGCGGGTCGACAGCTTCGCCGTGTAGGCCAGGCCAAAGTCGGTGTAGACCCTCTGCACGAGACGAATCAGCCGCTCGACTTCCTCGGCGATCTGATCCTGCGTCACGAAGCAATGGGCGTCGTCCTGCGAGAACTGGCGGACGCGGGTGAGGCCCGACAGCACGCCCGACGCTTCGTTCCTGTGCAGCGCCGTCTGCTCGTGATAGCGAATCGGCAGATCCCGATAGCTCCGCACGTCGCTCGCGTAGGTCAGGAAGTGTCCCGGGCAGTTCATCGGCTTCATGCTCATCATCTCCCCTTCGGATTCGATGAGGAACATGTTCTCCCGGTAGTGCTTCCAGTGACCCGATCGCTCCCACAGGGCCTTGTTGTAGACGAGGGGCGTCTTCACCTCCACGTAACCGGCCGGGAAGAGCACCTCGCGCATGTAGCTGGCGAGCGTGTTGTAGAGCGTCGTCCCGTTCGCGAGCCAGAACGCCGCACCCGGAGACCACTGGTGGAACGTGAACAGCCCGAGCTCTTTTCCGAGCTTCCGGTGATCGCGGCGCTTCGCCTCTTCAATCCGCTGCAGGTGCGTCTTCAGCTCCCCCTCGCTGAAGAACGCGGTCCCGTAGATGCGCTGCATCGGTTGATTGCGGGCATCGCCTTTCCAATACGCGTTGGACGTGCTCAGCAACTTGAACGCCTTGAGCCGGCCGGTCGAAGGCACGTGCGGCCCGACGCAGAAATCGACGAACGTCTCGCGATCCTTGATCGCGTAACAGGACACGTCGGTGTCGGGCTGAGTCTTCTCTTCGATCAGCTGGACCTTGAGCGGCTCACCCTTCCCGGTGAAGAACTGCTTGGCTTCCTCGCGCGGGACCATCAGCCGTTCGTACACGAGATCCTGCGACGCGAGCTCCTTCATCTTTTTCTCGATGCGCTCGAGATCCTCGGGCACGAACGGCCGATCCACGACGAAGTCGTAGAAGAAGCCCTCATCCGTTGCGGGCCCGATGCCGCACTGCGCGCCCGGGAACAGCTGCGTGACCGCCGCGGCCATCAAGTGAGCCGTGCTGTGACGGTAGAGCGCGAGCGCCTCGGGGCTCGTCGAGGTCACGAGGCGGACCCGCGCGTCGGCGCCGAGCGGCGTCGAGAGATCGACGAGACGGTCGTCGACGACCGCCGCGAGCGCGGCGCGCGCCAGGCCGGCAGAGATCTGGCCGGCGATGTCAGCCGGCGTCGTGCCCACGGGCACCCGACGACTGGCGCCGTCCGGAAGCGTGACGGTGATCTCGCTCATGGATAGCTGAGAATGGATGTTCCTTGCGTAGCCCGCCCTCGCTTGCTTCGCGAGCGACGGCGCGCAACCTTCGCGTGGCTTGCCAATCCGCCTTCGCGCTCTGCGCTACGGCGGACGAGCCGCACATGGCTTGCCAACCGAAGCTCGCATCTGCGTGAGTTCCAGCGAGCGAAGGTTGGTAGGCACGGGCAGACTCGAACTGCCGACCTCCTGCGTGTCAAGCAGGCGCTCTAACCAACTGAGCTACGCGCCTATGTCTTGGAAACACTAGCCTTACCGAAAAGAGACAGTGTAGCAGAGACGGACGAACCGAGACAAGGCGGCGGGAGGGCGAGCCGGGAGAATCGTGCAGGGAAAAACAAGGGAAAAGGCCCGTCTCCTTCCCCCCTTATCGAGCAGCCGGACGGATCTAGTTCACCGCCGTCTTCAACGCCTTGCCGGCGCTGAACCGGACGACCCGGCGCTTGGGGATCTTGATCGCGGCGCCCGTCTGCGGGTTGCGGGCGGTGCGGGCTTTCCGCTGTGCGGTCTTGAACGTACCGAAGCCGACGAAGGTGATCGGCTGTCCCTTCTTCAGCGACTTGGTGATTCCTTCGATGAAGGAATCTACTGCCGCCGCCGCGTTCGCCTTCGTGATCCCCGTGTCCTGGGAAATCTTGGAGATCAATTCCTGCTTGTTCATGAGCCCTCCGAAACTGTGAACGGCGCGACGGGAGTAGTGTGCAGTCGCGCGCAAAATTGTGGTGTGCGCCAGCGGTTATACGCTTGCGTTTCCGGTGTGTCAATCATGAAACGCGGATCGACGCGCGGAAGATCGCGCGCGCCGCTGGCGGCGTGCAGGTGAAGGGAGGCGCGACGTGGTCGAACGGGCGCCAGAACGACGGCGCTACGCGGCTTTCTTGGTGCGGATGTGCCCGAGCGCGGCGTCGAGCATCACGTCTTTCTCCGGCGCGGGGCCGCCGAATTCGACATCGGGTTCGTCGACGCGCACATCGGGTTCGATTCCGCGGCCGTGAATCGGATCGCCTGACGGAGTGAGATACCTCGCGTAGGTGAGCCACAGGCCGCGGTTTTCGGGCAGTTGCACGAGTTTCTGAAGTCCGGCTCGACCCAACGTGCGCTCGCCGACAACCTCGCCGCGCTTGTTGCCATCGAGTGCCGCGATGAACAGCT
Source organism: uncultured Acidobacteriota bacterium (assembly GCA_963785755.1). Classification (GTDB taxonomy): domain Bacteria; phylum Acidobacteriota; class Vicinamibacteria; order Vicinamibacterales; family 2-12-FULL-66-21; genus JACCXG01. Next base: position 116,111 of record CAWAXG010000040.1, read on the forward strand.
CCGCCGCGCCCGACGTGCCGGTCGTGACGAGCAAGGTCACCGGCAGATCGATCACCGCGTCATTCGGACGAGCCGCAATCGTCTCGCGGTCGGCTTTGTCGCGACCCGCTTTCACTGCCAGCGTGCCCGACTTGACGAACGATCGAGCAGCCGCGATCCCGTTGTCGAGCGGACCCTCGGCGGTCCGGCGCAGATCGATCAGCAGAGACGTCGCGCCGCTCTTTGCGAGCTCGGCGCTGTGCTTCCGCAGTTCGTCGGGGGCGCCGCTCTGGAACGTGGAGATGCGGATGTAGCCGACATCGGTGCCGATCATCTTGGAGGTCACCGAGGTTCCAGCGGGTTTCTCGCGAACCAGCGTGATGTCGTGCGGCTCGGCGGCGTTTCCGCGAATGACCGTCACCGTGACCTTCGATCCGGGCTGGCCGCGCAGCAGGCGTGACCCCTCGAAAACCGACATGTCGCGCGTCGGGCGGCCGTCGATCGCCCGGACGAAATCACCGGTGTGGAGCCCGGCCTTCGCGCCGGGGGAGCCGTCACGCGCCGCGATGACGCGCAGGTAGTACTGTCTCGTCAGCTCGACGCCGACTTCCCCTTCGGGGAGGGCCTCGGCGGTGGCGACGGCGCGCAGCTGTTTCGGATCGAGATAGGCGGAATCCGGGTCCAGCCCATCAGCGAGGCCCCGCATCGCGCCTTCCATCGCGCGGTCGACCTTCACTTCTTCGACGTAGTTCGACATCACCAGCTGGATGACGTCCTCGAACACACGAAGGTGGCGGTACACGCGGTCGCCCGGAACGCGTTCCTGGCCCATCAAGCCGCCGACGATGACGAACGCGAGAACCGGCGTCGAGACGAGCAGGATCGACAATCGAGTCTTGGAAGTCATAGAGCAATTCGTAAGAGGACGGCGTCCGGCGGAAGGGCCAGGACACACCGGGAAGTCAGGGTTGCTTCCTAAGCCATTGTAAGGGATCGACGGCGGTGCCGTCGACGCGTAACTCAAAGTACAACGCTGGGTTGCCGTTGGGGCTCCTGCCGCTCGTCCCAACGGGCGTCCCCGCGTCCACGCGCGCCCCGCGGCTGGCCTCGAGGGAATCGAGGAAGCCATATAGGGAATACGCCCGATTTCCGTGATCGATGATGATCAGGTTGCCGTACCCCTCGAACTGGTCCGAAAAGGCGACGGTGCCTTCGTGGATGCTCCTGACCGGCTGACCTTCGGTGACCTCCATCTCCATGCCGTTGCGGTTGATCGCCGTTCCAAAGCGGCTGCTCGCCTGACGGCCGAAGCGTCGGATCACCTTGCCCCGCGCGGGCCAGGGCAGGTCTCCCTGGAATGGCAGCAGCGGCAGCGCGGCCGCGCCGCCGCGGCCGGCCTCGATCTGGCCGATCGACGCCTGCAGCTTCTGCTGCGCGTTCTGGAGCTCGCTCATGAGCTGCGCATTGAGATCGCGCCGCTGGTCAATCGCCTCGACGAGCGTCGTGCGGGCGCTGACCGCCCTGTCGAGCGCCGTCCTCGCCTGGCTTGCCTCGGCTTTCAAGCCTTCGAGCTCCTTGGTTCGCGCGTGGAGTGTCTTGCGCTCGAGCGCGAGGGCGTCGAGCGTGGCGTAGTGCTCCGCGACGCGTGCGCGGTCGATCGCCGTCAGGGTCGAGGCGGTCCGGTAGGCGCGGGCCAGCGCCTGCAGGTCATCCACGTTCAACAGCAGCCGCCAGTATCCCGCGCGTCCAAGCTTGTAGAGCTGCACGAGCCTCGCTTCGACGTCCGGCAATTGTGCGGCCGCCGTGCGCGCGAGCTCCGCCGCCCGCGCTTCCGCATCGTCCAGCTTCTTGCTGGTGGCGGCGAGGTCGCGCTCGATGCGGGCAAGATTCTCGATCGCGATCTGCCGATCGACTTCGAGCTTGCGCAGGTCAGCGAGCAGCGTTCGTTCTTGCGCCGCGAGCGCGTCGGATTCACGCTGCAGTGCCCGCAGCCGATCCGCGGTCCGCTTCGCCGCCGCGTCCGCGCGCTCGCGCTCCGATGGGACGGGCGTTTGTGCTCCGAGAGCGGCGGTGAGCACCGCAATCGCCGCGATTCGCAGGACGACCCGCAGCCGGGCGCCGGACGCGAACGTTCTCATCGCTTCCGTGTCGCCCGTTCAGAAGAGAGGCTTGCCATCGATATCCGCCGGAATCGACAGACCGAAATACTTGAGGACGGTTGGCGCGATGTCCAGGATCGACGGCGACGCCGACGACACCCGGCGGTTGGTAATCAGCACGCCCGCGGTGGTCGCAAAATCATACCCGCCGTGATCCGCGCTCCATTTCTTCATGTTCGGGTAGACGAGTCCCTCCGGCGATCCGCCCAGCGTCGTTTGCCATGAGACGCGGTAACCCTCGTGCATGCCGACCTGGAGCTCGGATGCGTTGCTCAAAAAGGGCCCCGTATAGATGTCGTCCCGTTTGTAGACGGCGCGGATGATCGGTGAGCCGTCCTCCGGATCGGTCATGGTCAGCAGTTTCGCGCTGAGCTCGTCGGCCAGCTGTTTCGCTTCCGCACCCGGGCTGACGATGCCGCGTGACTCGCGGCCGCGGACGTTGAAGTAGATCTGCCCGATGCCCATCGCGTAGGCGCGTGTGCGGCTCCAGTCGACGTTCTCCCAGAACGTGCCGCCGCCGAACAAGTCGTCCAGCTTCTTTTCGGCCGGCCGCTCGCCCTGCAGGGTCATGTATCCGTTCTGCACGAGCCAGGTATTCAGATTCACGGCCTTGCGCCAGGAGTGAAAGCCATGATCGGAGACCACGAGGATAGGCGTGCCGGGATCCGCGCGCTGCATGACCTCGCCGATGAAGCCGTCGGCCCGCCGGTAGACGCGTTCAATCGAGTCGCCGAACTTGGCAGCAAGCGTCGGGTCGTGCATCGGGTGCTTCGGATCGATCAACCGCCACATCATGTGCTGGACCCGATCGGTTGATTCGATGACGCCGACGAGAACATCCCAGTCGCGCGCCGTGAGCCGGGTCAGAATCACCTGCGCCCGATCGTCGAACGCGCGGTAGAGATCGTCCATGAAGGTCCGTTCGTCCATCCGGCCTTCGTTCAGAGGCCATGTCGCCTCTGCCCACCCCAGCGTTCGATAGGGACCTATCCGATCGAAGAGATCCTCGGCGAAGTCACTCGGGTACGAGATCGGGACGGGCGGATCGTCCGGCTTCCAGTTCACCGGCGACATGTAGAGCTGAAGTTCGCCGTCAGCCTTCATCAGCAGCAGCTGCGCCATGCCGTGCACCCGGACCAGGTAGTTGATTCGGAACTCGAGATCGATCCACTTGCTCCATTGGCCCTGCTCGAGCGCGATCGATTGCCCCGAGAGCTCGACGGTCGCCGTCTTCGAGGCCCGATTCCAGCGGATCGTCATCGGGAGACGGACATCTTCGTGGCTTTGCAGCTCGGCGAGTCTGGTGCGATCGGCGTCGGAGAGCGATGGCCCCATCCGGCGAATTTTTTCAATCTGTTGCCGCACGAGCGGGTTCGGTGGACCGATCAATTCGGTCCGGGCGACGTCGCTGTCGACGACCAGCCGCTTCAGGATCCCGCCCATCTCGGTATTGCCCTCTTCGTACCGGCTCAGATCCGTCGCGAAATAGTAGAAGGTCCCCATCGTGCCGCGAATATCCGGCAGCGGCAGTCCGGAGAGCAGCTCGCCGTTCTCCACCTCCTCGGGAGGAAAGGTCACCGGTACGGTCAGAATGCTGGTGCGGACGCCGGCGCGTCCCGCCGAAACCCAGAACGACGTGCCGCCCCGGGTCGAATGAATCTTCGGCTTGGCAATCGGGAAGTACCCGAGCAGGAACTTCGCTGGTTCGCGCCGCACCATGCCGAGATCGGGGAGGTAGGTGGTCGTGTCGCGGACCAGAAAATCGTAGATGTTGTGCTTGCCCGGATTGACCCCGGTCGCGAACGAGGCCCACGCGGTCGGCGATTCCGCCGAGTGCGTCGTCGACAGTGGATAGAGGCCACCGTCGTTCATCAACCGTTTGATGTTGGGCAGCTTCCCGTCGTCCACCCAGCGCTGCACGAGATCGGGATCCATTCCATCGAACCCGAGCACGATCATCTTCTGCCAGTTGGGATTTCGCGATTGGCGCTTCGAACACGCCAGCACCATGGCCGAGGCGATCGACAGCATCACGAGCAGAGCGACGGCGCGCTTCATGGTCCGGCTCGATTATTCCACATCAATCGCGGCGTGACCGCCCGGCGGGGCGGACCGGCGATGCCGGCGTGGTACGCTGAGTGGATGCGCTTTCTGGGCGTCGATTACGGACGCAAGCGGATCGGTCTCGCACTGTCCGATGCGACCGGAATGCTGGCGCGCCCGTGGAAGACGATCGCCGCGCAAGGAGCGGCTGACGCGATCGCCCGAACGCTCGCCACGGAGATCGAGCTGCTCAGGTGCGAGCCGGACGGCATCGGCGCGGTCGTTGTCGGCTTCCCGCGTCGATTGTCCGGTGAGCCCAATGAGCAGACGCCGCTCGTCGAAGCGCTCGCCACGCGGCTGCGTTCGCTGCTGGCCGATGTGCCGGTCGTCCTTCAGGACGAGCGGTTATCGAGCCGCGAAGCCGAGACGCTCCTGGCACGGCGCGAGAAGGACTGGAAGAAACGCAAACCCATGCTCGATGCCACGGCAGCGGCGGTGATCCTGCAGGACTATCTGGATTCTCACTCGAGATGAAGCGTCTGATTTTCGCCGTCGTCGCCATCGTGCTGGCGCTCGTCGCCGCGGTCGCGGTGTGGCTGCTGCTCGGTGCCGAGCAGCCGTACAAGGGTTACGGAGCCGACGAGCAGTTCGTGGAGATACCGCCCGGGGCTGGGCCAGGCGCGATCGGCCGCCGGCTGACGGAGGCCGGCGTGGTGCGAGACGAGGCGAGCTTTCGCGTGGCGCTCTGGCGCAGCGGTCAGGCGCGGCGGCTGCAGGCGGGGGAGTACCGGTTCGAGCGACCGATGAGCGCCCGCGAAGTCATCAACAAGCTCGCCCGCGGCGAGGTGTTCACGCGCCCGGTCACGTTCCCTGAGGGATTGACCGTTCGCCAGATGTCACAGATCTACGAACGTGACGGCGCGGGCCGGGCCGCCGACTTCCTGCGGGCGGCGCAGAACGTCGAGCTGATACGCAACATCGATCCGGGCGCACGCGATCTCGAAGGTTACCTGTTTCCGAACACCTACTCGCTGCCGCGGAAGGCGTCCGCCGCGGATCTCGTCGAGCGGATGGTGACGGCGTTTCGCGACGTGCTGACGCCGGAGCTCGTCGAGCGCGCGACGGCTCGCGGCTTGTCGGTGCGGGAGCTGGTGACGCTCGCTTCACTGGTCGAGAAGGAGACGGCCAAGCCCGAAGAGCGTCCAGTCGTTGCGGCGGTGTACGCCAACCGGCTGAAGATCGGGATGGGGATGCAGTGCGATCCGACGGTCATCTATGCGCTCGAACGGGCCGGCCGCTATACCGGGAACCTGACGCGCGAAGATCTGAAGTTCGACTCGCCCTACAACACCTATCGGTATGCCGGATTGCCGCCTGGACCGATCGCCTCTCCCGGGCGGGCGTCGCTGGAAGCGGCCGCGAATCCGTCCGATGTGCCGTACATCTACTTCGTGAGCCGCAACGATGGCTCCCACGTGTTCTCGACGACGCTCGAAGAGCACAACCGCAACGTCTTCGAATACCAGATCAAGCCGTCCCGCAGCTCCAGCGGAACGCGGTGAGCGGATCGCCGTCACCGCTCGCCCCATTTGAGCTTCTGCCGCAGCACGTCGAAGTAGCTGCGGCTCGCGGATCGCACCAGCCGCAACGGCCGCGGGGCGCGCCTGATCGCGATGATGTCGCCGCTCTGCAGCGCGTGGCCAGACTGGCCGTCGAAGGTCACGAAGACTTCCTCATTACCGTTCATATCGGGGTCGACGGAAATCTCCGACGTGCCGTCCACGACCAGAGGACGGTTGGTCAGCATGTGCGGCGCAATCGGCGTCAGAAGGATGGCGTCGACGACGGGATGCACGATCGGTCCGCCAGCCGCCAGGTTGTAGGCAGTCGATCCCGTCGGTGTCGCGACGATCAAGCCATCGGCGCGCACCGTCATTACCGCCTGGCCGCCAACCGATACCGACAGCTCGATGATCCGCGAGAGCGCCGCCTTGGTGATGACTACGTCGTTGAGGACGAGCTCTTCGGCGAAGACCTTGCCATCACGCAGAGTCCGGGCATGGAGCATCATCCGGTCTTCGATCGGCGCCTTGCCCGTCAGGACCGCTTCGAGCGACGGGTAGAGGTCGTCGAGAGTGATCTCGGTCAGGAATCCGAGGCTGCCGAAATTGACGCCGGCAATCGGCACATCGACGGCGGCCCGCGCAATCCGGCGGGCCATCCCGATGAGGGTGCCGTCACCGCCGAGCAGGACGATGAGGTCGCAGACCTTCGGCAGCTCCTCCTTGGTGGCCGTCGCCGCCTTGGGGGGCGCACCGGCGAGAAGCGCCGTCTGAGTTTCGAAGACCACGTGGACGCGGCGGGTCTCCAGCCACGCGGCGAGCTCGTTGAGCACGGCCGCGGTGGCTTCGACACGCTGCTTGGCGACGAGTCCGACGCGTGAAATGTCAGGCATCAGGCCGGGCGAAGATGCAGCAGGAACTCGCGGTTGCCTTCCATCCCGGTGATGGGGGACTCGACGAGCGCCGTGCGCGACAATCCTATGCGATCGGCGGCCGCCGTCACCTCCTCGATCACACGCATCTGGACGGCGGGGTCCTGGACGATGCCCCCCTTGCCGACGTCGTCGCGGCCCGCCTCGAACTGCGGCTTGACGAGGGCGACGACGTGAGCGTCCGGCGCGAGCAGGGGAGGAATCGGAGGAAGAACCTGCCGGAGCGAGATGAAGGACACGTCGAGGGTGACGATGTCGAAGCGTCTGGCGTCCTCCGGCAGCTGATCGGGCGTGAGCGTTCGTGCGTTGATCCGCTCGAGCACGACTACGCGAGGATCGGATCGCAGTTTCCAATCGAGCTGGCCGTGGCCGACGTCGAGCGCCACCACGCGCCGCGCGCCCCGCTGCAGCAGCGCGTCGGTGAAGCCGCCGGTGGACGCGCCGATGTCGAGCGCCACCAGGCCTTCAACGGAGATACGGAAGACGTCGAGCGCGTGCGCCAGCTTGATGCCGCCTCGCCCGACGTACGGATGATCAGGCTTGTCGATGGTGACCTCGGCCCCGGTTGCGACCGGAGCCCCGGCCTTGGTCACATGGTGTCCATCGACGCGTACGAGCCCGGCGAGGATCAGCGCCCGCGCGCGCTCGCGTGAGGCGGCCAGGCCTCGTTCCACCAGCGTGGCGTCGAGCCGCGATCCCTTGGCCAATCCCTTCTTCAATCCTTGTCAGTGTTCAATGCGTGCGCGCGACCACCCATCGCGCGATCGCCGGCAGCTGCCCGTCGAGACACACGTCTTCGAGGGCGGTGATGGCCTGTTCGACGCACCGGTCAGCCCGCCGGCGCGATTCTGCGATTCCGTACAGTGCTGGATACGTCGGCTTGCCCGCGGCGGCGTCCTTGCCGGCCGTCTTTCCGAGCACCGCCGAGGCGCCTTCGACGTCGAGGATGTCGTCGACGATCTGAAACGCCAGGCCGATGTGGGTCCCGAATCGTTCAATTGCTGACACGAGGTCCGCGGGGGCGCCGAGAAGGATCCCGCCGGCCACGGCGCTGGCGCGCAGCAGCGCGCCGGTCTTGCGGGCATGCATTTCTCTCAGACCGTCTTCGTCCAGAGGCGCCGCGCCTGGTTCAGCGGCCTTGAGGTCGAGTGCCTGACCGCCGACCATCCCGATCGCGCCCGCAGCTTCGGCAATCAGCTCGATCGCGGCGAGCTTCCGGATCGCGAGATCCGCATCATCCCGGCCGTGCGGCATGGTTCGAGGCTCGCGCGCGAGCAGGACGAACGCCTCCGTCAGCAGCGCGTCACCCGACAGAATTGCCGTGCCTTCGCCATAAACGACGTGCGCGGTCGGACGTCCTCGCCGCAGCGTGTCGTTGTCCATCGCGGGGAGATCGTCGTGGACCAGCGAATAGGTGTGAATCAGTTCGATCGCGCAGGCGGCGGGCAAGGCCAGGTGAAGCGCTGCCGACTCCGGCAGGTTCAGGCGGAGTGCGACGGCTTCGGCGGACGCGAGCACCAGCATCGGGCGCAGCCGCTTGCCTCCGGCAAACACGCTGTACCGCATCGCCTCGGCGATGACGACCGGAGAGCGCGCCGCCACCGGGAGAAACCGATCGAGTGCTGCATCGACGACGTCACGCCGGGATGCGAGCCAGCCATCGAGCGACACGACCCGCGTCACCGTGTCTTGCCGCCCTCATCGGACGGCGTCAGTCCCATCGCCGCGTGCGCCGGTCGAAGCTCGCCGCGTTCGTTGAGGATCTCGAGCCGGCGTTCGGCCTCTTCCAGCTTCGAGTGGCAGAAGCGTGAGAGCTGGACGCCGCGCTCGTACAGCTCGAGCGCTTTCTCGAGCGTCAGATCGCCTTCTTCCATCTTCTTGACGATCGCCTCGAGCTCCGCGCTCGCGGACTCGAAGTCCTTAATGGTCGGATCCATGATGGCTGCGCACCTCGCAATCGAGCTCGCCTTCGTGAAGGGTAACGCGAACCCGGTCGCCCGGAGATACCTGGGACGCTTTGCGAATGATCGCCGACCGGTCGCCGTTCCAGGCGACGGCGTAGCCGCGCGCGAGAACCGCCAGCGGACTGAGGGCATCCAGACGCGCGGCCGCGGCGCCGAGCTTCGCGTGAAGGCCATCGCGCGTCCGCCTGGTGGCGGCGATCAGCCGGCCCTCTGCCGCGACCAGCCGTCCGCGAATCGCGGCGAGATTGCGGCGCACATCCCTGGCGTCGAGGCGCGCACGCAGGGACTGCTGCTCGCGCCTACGGCGAGCGATCAGGGTCGTCGCCGACCGGCGCAGTTCGTGCGACAGCTCGGCGATGTGGCGGCCCTGCATCGCGACCCGTACGTTCCAGCCGGCGAGCCCGCGACGGCTGGTGAGCTGCTGGATCGCCGCGCGCCGCCGGTGCAGGTCCGCGCGCATCGCGGCGTGCAGCCGTTGAGTCGTGCGATCGATGCGCGCCGAGAACTCCTCCTTCGCGGCGACGACCATCTCCGCCGCCGCCGAGGGCGTGGGCGCTCGAAGATCGGCCACGAAGTCGGCAATCGTCACGTCGATTTCATGTCCGACCGCCGAAATCACCGGCACGGGACACGCGGCGATCGTGCGCGCGAGCGCCTCCTCGTTGAACGCCCACAGATCCTCGATCGACCCGCCGCCCCGGCCCGCGATGATCACGTCGACGCCCGGCACTCTGGCGACCGCCTTCAGCGCTTTGCCGATCTCGTCGGCCGCACCGTCACCCTGAACGCGGCACGGCCGGATGACGAGATGCACGTTCGGGTGCCGCCGTGCCAGGACCTTGATGATGTCCTTCAGCGCCGCCCCGTCGAGCGACGTGACGATGCCGATCTTGCGCGGGAGCGCCGGGATCGGGCGTTTGCGTGCCGGATCGAACAGGCCTTCAGCGTGCAGCTTCCGCTTGAGCTGATCGAACGCGAGCTGGAGTGCGCCCCGGCCGTGCGGCTCGAGGTGCTCGCAGACGAGCTGATATTCCCCCTTGGGCTCGTAGACGCTCAATGTGCCGCGAGCGACCACGTGCAGCCCGTCCTCGAGCTTGAACTTCAGATAGCGATACGCGGACCGGAACATCACCGCCTTCATCTGCGCCGTCGCGTCCTTCAGCGTGAAGTAGACGTGTCCCGTGTTCCACACGCGGCAGTTCGAGATCTCCCCTTCAACCCACAACTCTCCAAAGCCGGATTCGAGCGTCTCCCGGATCTCGCCGGTCAACTCGGAAACGGTCACGATCCTCCGGCGGGTACGCGGCGGCGCCGCGGCCCCCTCGTCTTTCGCGGGTTCCTCTTCGAACGGGAGATCGAACAGGTCGGGCATCGGCAGGCTTCAGGGTCGGCTTGCCGCCAGGGGCGTCGACGCCAGTGTTTCCACTTCCTGCGCCGACATGTTCAGCCGCTCGATGTGCGTGGCCTTTCCGGTCGCCGGATCGGCGGTAATGATGGCGGCGTTGAGACGTCCAGGCCCCGTGGCGGCTTCGAACTTCGCCGGCATGCTGGTGAGAAAGCGCGAGAGCGCATTCTCCGTGATCACGCCGATGATCGAATCGTGCGGCCCGGTCATGCCGACGTCGGTCATGCAGGCGGTGCCTTTGGGCAGGATCCGCTCATCGGCGGTCTGCACGTGCGTATGCGTGCCGAGCACGGCGGTCGCACGGCCGTCGAGGTGCCAGGCCATGGCGATCTTCTCGGACGTGGCTTCGGCGTGGAAATCGACGATGACGATGCGCGTCTTCGCGCGAAGCGCCTCGATCTCGCGGACCGCCACCGCGAACGGATCGTCGAGCGGCGTCATGAACACGCGTCCCATGATGTTCACCACACCGATCGGTTCTCCCGTACGGGTTCGACCGAGATACGAGCCGCGGCCGGGCACGCCGGCAGGGAAGTTCGCGGGCCGCAGCAGCTTCGGCTGACGCGGGATGTACTCGAGCACTTCCTTCTTGTCCCAGATATGGTTGCCCGAGGTCATCGCGTCGATGCCGTAGCCGAGCAGCGCATCAGCGACGTCTCCGGTCACACCGAACCCGGCGGCGCAGTTCTCGACGTTCGCGATGACGTAGTCGATCTGCCGCTGCTCGACGAGCGCCGGAAGCACACGGCGCACGATTTCGCGGCCCGGCTTCGCGAAGACATCTCCGATGAAGAGGATTCTCATACTGTTGGGTCGCGCGAATGCACCGGTGGTGTTGATGCGCTCCGCTCCGGAACGCTCCCTGCCGGGCGCCTCACGCAGTCAGGAGCGGGTGATCTCGATCCGGACGTCATGGCCGCGCCGCTCCTCGATGCGGGGCAGGATCACCCGCAGCTCACCCTCGACAAGCGTCGCCGTGGCGCGCCCGGCATCGAAGGCGCCGGTGATCCGGACCGCCCGTGCGAACCGGCCGAACGCCCGCTCCGCGAGATGAAACGCGGCCTGACGATGTGGACACACGGCGGACCGCTTCCGGCCGGCAATGATGAGCGTTCCTTGAACGACGTGCACGCGGATGGCGTCGAGTGCGACGCCCGGCAAGTCCATGAGAATCTCGACCGCCTCGGCGGTCTCGAGCACATCCATGGGCGGGGCGCACTCGCCCGTCGCATCGACGAGGGGATCGTCGTCGAGAGAGCGGACATCCGCCTCGATGCCGCTCTGGCTGTCGTAGTCGCGGTGATTCGGGGAGGTGCGCGCCACTCTGCGCGTATTGTAGCGCGGGCGGACCGCGGCCTGGTGCTGGACGAGGTCCGGGCGGTGGTGCCGCCCCGCGTATGGGAGGGTTCCGATGTTGTCGCCGGAAATGGGTGACGAGCTCGAACGGATTGCCGCCGATCGCGTGTCGGGTGCGACATCGCTCGTACTGAGGGCAATCGTGGTCCTCCGCGAGGCATCGCGCGATCCGCAGATGCTTGAAGAGGTGGCCCGGACGCTGTGCCTGGGGCAGCCCTCGATGGCGGGCTTTCGGACCGCGTCCGCGCTGGCGCTCGCCGCGGAAGATCCGATTCAGACGCTCGACACCCTTGCAGAGCGTATCCGGCGCGCGCCTGCGGCAATCGCGCGTATCGCCGCTCCGCTGGTTCGGCTGCGTCCACAAGCCGGTGCGCCGCTGCGGGTCGTGACCTGCTCGCGCAGCGCGATCGTCGAGCGCACCCTGATCGAGGTGCATCGTGCGGAACCGCTGCAGGTTTGTTGCGCAGAGTCCCGGCCTGGCCGGGAGGGCGTAGCCCTTGCGCGCTCGCTCCTGGCTGTAGGATGCGACGTCCGTCTTTATTCAGACGCCGGGATTGGTTCAATCCTCGAGACCACCGACGCGGTCCTGGTCGGTGCAGATGCCGTCGCACCGTCGGGCTTCATGAACAAGACCGGCACCGCGGCGATCGCCGCGCTCGCGCGGGCTCGTGGCGTTCCCGTCTTCGTCCTCGCCGGCAGGGAAAAGATCCTTCCGCAGCCGGTCTACGAAACCCTCGCTGTCGTTTCAGGTCCTTCCCCGGAAATTGCCCCGGAACTTCCAGAGCCGGCCGTTCAGAACCCGTATTTCGAACGCGTACCTGCTGAGCTCGTGGCGCAAGTCATCGTAGAAAGCGGGGCTGTTGAGCCGACTGCGGCGGCGGCTGCAACGCTCTGGACGAGTGTGGCTGCGGAAAAATATGAGCGTATACTTATCAAGTAATATGCTTGACATAAACTAAGAACGTGGCTATATTGGCTGCAGACATTTTTCCCCCCGCCGACAAACGGGGGTTCTGCAGGAGGAAAGGCCAATGGCTATCGTTCGTTGGGATTCGGCTCGTGAGCTCGCGGGGATGGAAATCGATCGGCTGAACCGGATGTTCTCGGAGTTCTACAGCGACGCGTTTTCACAGGCGTGGGTGCCGCCGGTCGACATCTACGAGACGGACGCGCACGAGGTCGTGCTCAAGGCGGAGCTGCCGGAGATGAAGCGGGAAGAGATCGGCGTCACGTTCGAGAACGGCATCCTGACGCTCAAGGGCGAACGGAAGGTGGAGAAGGACGTGAAGCGTGAGAATTTCCAGCGGATCGAGCGGCGGTACGGGTCCTTCACGCGGTCCTTCACGCTGCCGAACACAGTGGATGCCAGCCGCATCAGCGCCTCGTACAAGGATGGCGTGCTGACGATCCGGCTCCCGCAGCGCGAAGAGGCGAAGCCGAAGCAGATCGCCGTCAGCGTCGAGTAAACCAGTCGGCGAATCATCGTCGGAAGGCCGGCCATCGGGCCGGCCTTTTGTTCGTACGGGCCAGACGCAGTGGGTCTACGAGCGCCACCTGGGGCGGGGCGCGACCACCGCTGGGGTGGCACTGAAGGGCTGATTCGGGTAATCTGTCGTATTGCCATGGCGCAGACAGTAGAAACGCAAGACCCAGCAGTCGGCTCGGACCCCACGCAGCCCGCCGAACCGATCACCAGCCGCTTCCTCTTCGTAGACGTTGCAGCGCAGCGAGCCAAGCAGCTCAGGCGAGGCGCGTTGCCCAGACTCGAGCGAGCGACCTCACCGCACAAACTCGAGCGAGTGGCGATGGAGGAGGTGCGCCAGGGAGTCATCCATTACACGCTGCCGACCATCGAAGACGTCGCGCGGGGGCGCAACGCCCGCGAGTAGCCCTCAGTCCGCCGACCGGATGGGGTCGGAACTTCCCTCGGAGCACCCGCGTAACTCCGGCATAGAGGTGTGCCGATGATCGAGCTTGGTGTTCTGGTGATGCTGGGCCTGATTGGTTTCGCGGTGCTCTTCGCGGTCGGCGTGGTGATCAAGACGATCCTGTGGATCGTTCTGCTGCCGGTTCGACTGATCTTCTGGCTCGTTGGCGGCATCCTGATTCTTCCGCTGCTTCTCTTCAAGTTCCTTCTCGGGGGCCTGATCTTCCTGATCTCGCTTCCGCTGATCCTGATCTCGCTGCTCGCAGCGGTTGCCGCGATCGTTGCCGCAGTCGTCCTCCCGCTCGTTCCCTTCGTGCTCCTGATTGTGCTGCTCTGGTATCTCGTCAGGCCGGAGCCGCAGGCGCTCGTGCGCGGCTAGCAGGGATCTGAAAACCGAGCCGGGAGACAGCTCCCAACCGCCAATTCCCAAAAGCCAGAGCCGATCGACCGAGAGTGCTTTGGGAATTGCCCGCCGCCGCTCGTCGGTTCGGTCGCACGCGACGAGCTGGCGAGGCCTCGCCGTAGCGCGCGTGAAATCCATCGCGGAGGCGGGGACCGCCGCGCCCGCTCCGCCGCCCTCAGGTCGCCGACGATTCGTTGAGTACCGGAGGGAGCCGCTCGTGCCAGTCGGTCACTCGCTCGTAGGCGGCGGCGATCCGTAAGGCGGTGGTCTCGTCCATCCTTCGCGTCGTGAGCTGGAGGCCCACCGGCAGGTTCTCGCTGGTGAGACCACAGGGAACAGTAATCGCGGGAACACCAGCGAGGTTGGCGCCCACCGTGAACACATCCGCCAGATACATCAGCACCGGATCGGATGTCCGTTCGCCCAGACGAAACGCGCCCGTCGGGCTCGTCGGCAGGGCGATCGCGTCGACGAGCTCGAACGCGGCGTCGTAGTCGCCGCTGATCAGCGTGCGCACCTGCTGCGCTCTTCGATAGTACGCGTCGTAATAGCCGGCACTCAGCACATAGGTGCCGAGCATGATGCGGCGCTTCACCTCGGCCCCGAAGCCCGCGCCGCGCGTCTGCTCGTACATCGCCGCGAGCGTGCGGATGTCGCCGGCGGCGCGCACGCCGTAGCGCACGCCGTCGTAGCGCGCGAGATTGGAGCTCGCTTCAGCCGTCGCGATCAGATAGTAGGCGGCAATGCCGTGCCGGCTGTGAGGCAGGGTGACGTCGACGATGGTGGCGCCGGCCTGTTCGAGCGTCGTGAGCGCCTTGTTGACCGCCTCGAGCACCCCGGCTTCGACCCCTTCTTCGATCAGGTGGCGGGGGACACCGATCCGCACGCCCTTCAGCGACGACCCCATCACGGCGTTGCTGTATTCCGGGACCGGCGCGGCGCTGCAGGTGGAGTCGCGCGGATCGTGTCCGGCCATGACACTGAACGCGAGCGCGGCGTCTTCGACGGACGTCGCGATCGGCCCGATCTGATCCAGCGAGGACGCGAACGCGAGCAGGCCATACCTCGAGACCCGTCCGTACGTCGGCTTGAACCCGACGACTCCGCACAACGCGGCCGGCTGGCGGATTGATCCGCCCGTATCCGATCCGAGCGCGATCGGCACCATCCGCGCCGCCACGGCAGCGGCCGAGCCGCCGCTGGATCCACCCGGGATCCGTTCGCCGTTCCAGGGGTTGCGTGTAATGCCGTACGCGGAATTCTCGGTCGACGAGCCCATCGCGAATTCATCGCAGTTCGTCTTGCCGATGACGACCGCACCGGCGGCCTCGAGGCGCTCGATCGCCGTCGCGTCGTACGGCGGGTAGTAGCCCTCGAGGATTCGTGAGCCGGCGGTGGTGGGCATCCGCCTCGTGCAGATGTTGTCCTTGACCGCCAGCGGGACGCCGAGCAGCGGCAGGTGCGCGAGCTCCTCGTGGCGCTCGTCGAGCTCACGCGCGCGCGCCAGGGCGCCCTCTTCGTCGACATGCCGGAACGCGCGGACGACGTCATCGAGCGCGCGAATCCGTTCGATCGCCGCGCGGCACACGTCGATAGCCGGCGTGCGGCCCGATGCGACTGCGCGACGGATGGCCGTCGCGGTGGCCGGAAGAGTCATCCGCCGAGCACCCGTGGTACTTTGAACAGGCTGGCCGCGAGATCCGCCTCGGGCGCGGCGCGGAGAACTTCTTCCCGAGGCAACGACGGACGCGTCTCGTCATCTCTCAACGCCGCGGTGAGCGCGAGCGGATGGGACGTGGGCGGGACACCCGAGACATCGACGTCCTGCAGCTGTTCGGCATAGGCGAGGATGCCAGCCAGCTGGCGCGCGAACAGATCCAGCTCCTCGCTGGTGACCGCGAGCCGCGCGAGCTCGGCGATCCGGGCGACGTCTTCCGGGCCGAAGACAGGGGGCATTCGCAGGCATGGTACCACGGGCTTTCGGCTTGAACGTGCGAGCCCGAGGATCGAGAATCCGCGGTGTGCCGGCGGCTCACCAACAGGCTCGAGCATGACGACGAGACCGAGCGCGGTTGCCGGAACCTGGTATCCCGGTACCGCGGGAGCGCTGAGGAAGGATGTCGAGGCGTATCTGAGCCGGGCCGACGAGTGGCGCGGCGGCGCCGTGCGCGCGATCGTCGCGCCGCACGCCGGCCTCATGTTCTCCGGTCCGGTCGGGGCGTACACGTACAAGGCGGCGGCCACTCGCGCGTTCGAAGTGGCCGTGCTGGTCGGTCCCTCGCACTTCGTCGCGTTCGACGGCGTCGCGTTGTATCCGGACGGCGCTTTTGCCACGCCGCTCGGCGATGCTCCCATCGACGATCACGGCGCTCGCCACCTCGCGACGTCCGCCATCGTCCGGTCGTTGCCGACGGCGCACACCCGCGAACACTCCCTGGAGATGCAGCTGCCGTTTCTGCGGACGCTGATGCCGCAGACGCCGATCGTGCCGCTGCTGATGGGGCATCAAACCCGAGACACGATTGTCGCGCTCGCCGAGGCGCTGGCGCGCGCGTTTGCCGATCGCGACGCGCTGCTGGTGGCCAGCACGGACCTCTCTCATTATTTCGATGCCCGATCGGCGCAGGCGCTCGACGGCCGCGTGCAGGAGTATCTGTCGGCATTCGATCCAGATGGCCTGCTCGAGTACTTCGAGCAGTACCCCGAACCCGAGCGAGGGCGGTGGGTTGCCTGCGGCGGCGGACCGATGATCGCCGTCATGATGGCCGCCCGCGCGCTCGGGGCGCGCGATGCGCGGGTCCTTCACTACGCGCATTCCGGCGAGGTGTCGGGCGACTACGAAGGAGTGGTGGGCTACGTCGCGGCGGCCTTCGGAACCTTTGCCCAGGAACCACAGCGATGACGGTGTCACCGTGTTGATGGAGGATCAGCGCCGGACGCTACTCGACGTCGCGCGAACGGCGATCACTTCCGCGGTCATCGGCCTCGGATCGACGAATCCGACGAGCGGAATGGTGTTTCCAGGCGCGTCGGGGGTGTTCGTGACCATCAAACGGCATGGACAGCTGCGCGGGTGCCTCGGGACTCTGCAGAACTGCACCGCCCTCGAAGTCGATGTTGCGCGTTGCGCCGTGGATTCCGCGCGCGAGGACCCGAGGTTTCCGGCGGTAGAGCCGGCGGAACTCCCCGAGCTTGCCCTCGAGATTTCCATCCTGAGCCCGTTGGAACAGATCGATCCGGTTCCGGACGGCTTCACAATCGGCGTACACGGACTGGTCGCGGAACAGGGACTACGCCGCGGGCTGCTGCTGCCGCAGGTGGCGATTGAGTGGGGGTGGACTCCCGAACAGTTCCTTCGTCAGACGTGCGTGAAGGCGGGCCTGCCACCCGATGCGTGGCAGCGCGGCGCGACCATGTACCGGTTTGCCGCCGAGGTCTTCGGCGACTGATGCCGCGGCTCGGGGCCCATCTGTCGATTGCCGGCGGTCTGCCCCGGGCCGTCAATCGCGCCGTCGCGTCCCGGTGCGAGGCGCTGCAGATCTTCACCAAGTCCGTGGGGCAGTGGCGGGCTCGCGTGCTGCCGCCGGACGAGATTGTCCTGTTCCGCCGGAGAGTCTCGGAAACCGGTATCCAGCCGGTGGTCGCTCACAACAGCTATCTCATCAACATCGCGGCCGCCGCGACCGGACTGCGCGAACAGTCGCTCGAGGCGTTGCTCGAAGAGTACGACCGCGCCGACATGCTCGGATTGACCGGGCTCGTCATGCATCCGGGGTCATACACCACAAGTACTCCAGAGGACGGGCTGCGGCTCATCGCCGACGGCTTGCGCCACATACTCCGCGCGCGCCCCGGCGCCCTGCCCCTTATCCTGCTCGAGCACACCGCCGGTCAGGGGACGAACCTCGGCCACCGGTTCGAACACATTGCCGAGATCCTGGAGCGGCTCGACTGGTCACCCCGTGTCGGCGTCTGCCTCGACACGTGCCACCTGCTGACCGCCGGCTATGACCTCCGCTCCAACCGGGGCTATCACGCGACGTTCCAGGACTTCGATCGCATCGTCGGGATCGATCGCATCAAAGTGTTCCATCTGAACGACTCGAAGAAGCCGTGCGGAAGCCGCGTCGATCGGCACGAGCACATCGGCAAGGGGTGTCTCGGGCTCGAACCCTTCCGGAAGTTGCTGAACGACGCGCGGTTCGCGGGGCTGCCGATGCTGCTCGAGACCCCGAAGCTCGACACGCCAGAAAGCCGGCGCAAGAGTGATGTCGATCCCTGGGACGCGCGCAACCTGCGAACGCTCCGGCGGTTGCTGCGAAAGGTATAGTTACCGCATGCACATCCGGATCGTCGTGCTGTCGATCGCGCTTGCGCTGGCCAGTCCCTCGTCCGCGTTCGCGTGGGGCTTCGAGCCGCACAAGTTCATCATGGAGCGTGCGATCGCGCTTCTGCCTCCGGAGATTCGCCCGTTCTTCCAGAAGCATCAGATCACGATCGTCGAGCACAGCATCGATCCCGATTTGTGGCGCGTGGCCGGCTGGGAAGAGGAGCCGCCGCGCCACTTTCTGGATCTGGACGCCTACGGTCCTTATCCATTCGCGAAGCTGCCCCGCGATCACGGCGAGGCGGTCGCCCAATACGGCCGCGACTTCGTCGTGAAGAACGGTCTGGTCCCCTGGCGCAGCGCGGAGATGTACGCGAAGCTCGTCGAGGCCTTCACGCTGCAGGCGTCGTATTCACGCGACAACATCAAGTTCTTCTCGTCCGTGGTGACGCACTACGTGTCCGATGCGCACGTGCCGTTCCACGGGGTGATGAACTATGACGGTCAGCTCACCGGGCAGACCGGAATCCATGCCCGATTCGAGACCGAGCTGTTCGAGCGCTACCGCTCGAAGCTGACCATCAGCCCCAAACCCGTGAGTCCCGTCGGATCCGTTCGGGACTTCATCTTCGACACGCTGACGGCGGGATTTCCTCTGGTGCAGACCATTCTCGACGCCGACAAGGCTGCCGTCGCCGGGCGCGAGGTGTACGACGACGAGTACTTCAATCTGTTCCTGGGTAAAGTCCAGCCGATTCTCGAGCGCCGGCTCGCGGAGGCGGTCTCGGCCTCGGCATCGGTCATCACCGCCGCATGGATTGACGCCGGGCGCCCCGCGCTGCCGCTCGAGCAGCCGCGCGTGCCGCGCAAGGTCCGGCGGTGATCCCTCCCGCCGGGATAGTCAGTGTTTGGCGTCGGGCTCGTCCGGCCGGCCAAACCTCTGCGCGATGAGCGACTCCAGCGGCTGCAGCACGAGAAGAGCCGCCAGGGTGACGCCAGTGGCGATGAAGGCCAGGTGATACTCGCCGCCACCCACGGCGACACCCACCGCGGCATTGACCCACACGGTCGCGGCAGTCGTCAGCCCTGCACGCCGCTGTCGGTCCGCATGATGGCGCCAGCCCCGAGGAATCCGATACCGGTCACGATCTGCGCCGCGACACGCCCCGGATCCGCGTTCGCCCCTTCTGCGAGCTCATACGACATCAGCGTGAAGAGCGCCGCGCCGACCGAGATCAGGATGTTGGTCCTGAGCCCCGCGCTCTTGTGTTTGATCTCGCGCTCGAATCCGAGCAGCGCGCCCAGCAGTGCCGCGGTCAACAGCCGCCTGATCAGTTCTACGTCCGGTAGAGGTGTCATCACGTCAGCCGTGGCATCTCGGTTGCACAAACCAGGCCGGCCGCACCTGGAATGCGGCAGGAGGCGGAACGCCGATGCTCTGGACGATTGTTGCGATCTTGCTGGTGATGTGGGTCCTCGGTCTGGCGTTGGACATCGCGCAGGGACTGATCCACGTCCTGCTCGTGATTGCTCTGGTTGTGGTGGTGTTCAGGCTGCTCAGCGGCCGCCGGGTCGCGTGAAAGGCTGGTGGTGCGCTAGGGCACGATCAATAAGCGGGTGCGGTCGAGCGGTATCTCGATGTTCGAATGCCACGAGGCTCGCGATCCGCGTGTGATCTGCAGGTCGTAGCGTCCGGCCCGGACGACGAAGAGCACGTAAGGACCGCGCCCCGGCGCTGATCCCGCCCGCTGACTGCGGTCATTGGCGACGAACAGGGCGAAGTCGTCGACAGACGCCGCACTCGGGGAAGTCCGCACCTGCAGCGCCCCGTATCCCGGCGTGAAGTTGATGACTTCGAGGTGATGTCCCTCTTCGTCGGGATACGGCATGACGACGAGCCGCTCGGCCCACCGGATGTTCACGACGCGCGCTTCCTTTTCCTGGACAGCCTGCGCGTCGTAGATTCCGGCGGCCACCTTTATCTTCGACCGCGGCTCGCCAGCCGGCACTTGAGCCACGGGTTGCCCGCGTTCTCCCGCGCGATGCACCGTCACCCGGGTCTGGCCGGTCACGTCGTCGCTTCCGCGAAAGACACGGACCTCGAGCGTCAGCGGCTCGCCGGGCTGATAGAACACCAGCGCGAGGGCCAGCAGGCACAGGCGTGGCATGCCGGGATTTTACTACTTGGAACCGAAGGCCTCGCACCTTGAAGTCGAAGGGTGAATTTGCACCTTGATGGTGGAACGCAGGACTACCCGAGGACATCGACGCGGCTCGCGAACGCGTGACTTCCTGCTATCGTAGTGCCGAACATGGACGTGTACCTGGTGCCGGTCGATGTGGAGCGATATGAGCTCTATTGCGAGGTTCCCGAGGACCCTGACGAGGAGGGTATCGAGGCCGAGAAAGGATACTTTCGCCGGCAGGTGCACCGGTTCAGGGAAATGCTCGCTGACGCCGAGCGCGAGCGGCGTCAGGGGACGCCAGTGACCGGTGGCGGCTGGCTCACGCGTCGGCGCAAGCGCTTCATGCGATGGGTAGTGGAAACCATTGCCGAGCAGCGGTTGTTGTGGCACCTCCGCCAGCAAGACAGCGCCTGCCTGCACTATCCGGATGACATCGACGAGCACACCGCCACCACACTCCTCAGGCAGCATCTGGCCGCCGACTCAGAGAAGCATCGCCGCTGGATGATCATTGACGGAATCGCGTTCCTTGTCAGCGTCATCGTGCTGGGCCCATTGTTTCTCCTCGTGCCTGGCGTGGCGAATCTCCCGGCCGCGTACTTTGGGTTTCGGGTCGTCGGCCATTACCTGTCCCTGCGGGGGGCGGCTCGCGGGTTGAAGATCGTCGCTTGGCGCTACGAGACGAGTGCGCCGCTCACCGAGCTGCGGCGCGTGCTCACGCTCGAGCCTGGTGCCCGCCAGTCGCGGGTCCAAGCCATCGCTGAGGCTTTGCGCCTGGAGCACTTCGAAAGCTTCTTCCAGCGCACCGCGGTGTCGGCGTGAAACTGGAGGAGATTGCCGACCGTCTTGGTTGCCGCCTCGAAGGCGACGGCGCGATCGAGATCACCGGCGTGGCAACGCTCGAGGACGCACAGCCCGGGCAGCTCACGTTCTTCGCGAATCCCAAGTACATCTCGCAGCTCAAACAGACGCACGCGTCCGCGGTCATCGCGGGCGAGACGGCTGACGGCGCGCATCTGGCGATGCTGCGGACCCGGGATCCCTATCTGACGTTCGCGCGGGCGGTCGAGCTGTTTGCCGATCCATGGCACCCGCCGGACGGCGTGCATCATCTCGCGTGCGTCGAAGAAGAAGCCGTCATCGCCCCGGACGCGAGCATCGGGGCGTTCGTGTTCGTCGGGCGCGGCGCTCGAATCGGCGCCCGTACCATCATCCGTCCCCACGTGAGCATCGGCCGTTTTGCGCAGATCGGTGACGACTGCGTCATTCACGCACAAGCATCAGTGCGTGAGCGCGTCCGGATCGGGAATCGGGTCGTGCTGCAGGACGGCGCGGTCGTCGGCAGCGACGGGTTCGGATTCGCGCGGCAGGCGGACCGCAGCCACTACAAGATTCCCCAGATTGGCGGCGTGGTCATCGAAGACGACGTCGAGATTGGGGCGAATACCACGGTCGATCGTCCGGCGGTGGGGGAGACCCGGATTGGCGCCGGCGCGAAGCTCGACAACCTCGTCCAGGTCGCTCACGGCGTCCGCATCGGCCGCAATTCGCTGCTGGCCGCCCAGGCCGGCGTGGCCGGAAGCAGCGTGCTCGAGGACGAGGTTACGCTGGCGGGCCAGGTCGGCGTGGCCGGTCACATCACGATCGGCAAGGGGACCATTGCTACGGCTCAGACCGGCGTTCCGAATTCGGTCGACCCCGGGTCCTTCATTTCCGGCTACCCCGCGATCTCCAATCGAGAATGGCTCAAGGCGTCCGCGGTGTTCCGGAAGCTTCCCGAGCTGCGGAAGCTGTTGTCCGACCTCGAGCGGCGAATCGCCCAACTCGAGTCGGAGCAGCGCGAAAAGCCCTGACAAACGGCCACAGTCCGAGGACGTCCGGGCAGTGGCCCAAAAGGCCAACGGCCGGGAGCGTCCTCTTCTGCCATAATCGATCCTCCATGACTTCTCAACTACGGCAGCGGCTGGCGGCAGGCGTGATGGCGGTGACGGCGCTCCTCGCGGTCGATCCGACGGTGAGGGCAGAGGTCCGGCCACCGAAATTCAACTACACGATGACGACGCTCTCGAACGGGCTTCAGGTCGTTTTCCTGGAGGACCATTCGACGCCGATCGTCCACGCGGAAATCTGGTACCACGTCGGCTCGAAGAACGAGAAGACGGGCCGGACGGGGTTTGCCCACCTCTTCGAGCACATGATGTTCAAGGGGTCGAAGAACGTCGAGCCGGAAGGGCATCCTTCGTGGATTTCCAGCGTTGGCGGCCAGAGCAACGCCTCCACCAACGAGGACTCGACGGTGTTCTGGCAGACCTTCCCCGCGCAGTACCTGCCGCTCGTCCTGTGGCTCGAGGCCGACCGGATGGCGTCGCTCAGGATTGAGGACAAGGTCTTCCAGACCGAGCGCGAGGTCGTCAAGGAAGAGCGCCGCATGCGCGTCGAGAATCAGCCGTACGGCCGCCTGAACGAGATCGTGTACGACCAGGCGTTCAAGGTGCACCCCTACAAGCACCCGGTGATCGGCAGCATGAAGGACCTCGAGTCCGCGTCGATCGACGACGTCCGCGAGTTCTTCCGGACCTACTACGTGCCGAACAACGCGACCCTCGTCCTGGTCGGGGACTTCGACACGAAGGAAGCGTCGGAGCTGGTGCAGCGGTATCTCGGGCGGATTCCGAAGTCATCGAAGCCGGTGCCTCGCGACATCCCGCAGGAGCCGCCGCAGACCCAGGAACGCCGGGTCCGCCTCGAAGAGAGCTGGCCCCTGCCGGCCGTCGTCGTCGCACACCACATTACCTTCGACGGCCATACCGATTCGTACCCGCTGCACATCGCTTCGAAAGTGCTGTCGGACGGCGAGAGCTCGCGGATCTATCGCAAGCTCGTGTACGAGAAACAGCTGGCGCTCGCGGCCTTCGGCGGCGGCAACATCATCGAGCATCCCAACCTGTTCTTCGCCGTCGCGATCGTGCAGCCGGGACAGAAGCCCGAGGATGCGGTCAACGCGCTCATCGCGGAGCTCGATCGGCTGAAGAGTGAGCCGATCTCGTCGGCCGAGCTGCAGCAGGCCAAGAACCAGTTCGCGCGCGACTACATCCTCTCGCGCGAGTCGAACAAGGAAAAGGCCGGTCACTCTTGCCCACGCCGTGGTGATCCACAACGACATCAAGACGGCGGACGGCGAGTTCGACATCTTCCAGAACATCACGACCGCCGACGTCCAGCGCGTGGCGCAGACCTACTTCAAGCCGGAAAACCGGCTGGTTCTCACCATCATGCCTCGCGGCGCCGGCGCTGGAGGCTTGCGATGAGCCTTCGCCGCATATCGTCGATCGTTTCCGCGCTGTGCGCGTTCACGCTGCTGGCCGGATCAGCGGCAGCCCAGGTGGCGGACTGGCCCAGCGAGCGGCCGCCGCGCCCGTTGTCCGCGCGGGATGTCAAGTTCCCTCCGTACGTCGTGCGGACCCTCGCCAACGGTCTTCAGGTCATCGCCGTGTCGCACCACGAGCAGCCGGCCGTCAGTCTCAGGCTGCTGATTCGCGCCGGCGGCGCGCAGGATCCGGCGGACAAGCCGGGGGTGGCGTCACTCGTGGCCGCCGTGCTCGATCAGGGAACGACCAAGCGCACGGCCGAGCAGATCGCCCAGACCATCGATTCGATCGGCGGTGTCCTCGGGTCGGGCTCCGGCACGGATCTCACCACCGTCAGCTCGGTCGTGATGAAGGACAGCTTGAACCTGGCGCTCGACCTCGTCTCGGAGATCGCGCGGACCCCGTCGTTCGCGCAGCAGGAAGTCGAGCTCCAGCGCAAGCAGATACTCTCGGGACTGCAGGTGAGTTACGACGACCCCGAGTATCTGGCGGGCGTCGTCTTCGATCGTCTGGTCTACGGCTTTCACCCGTATGGCAGTCCGGACGCCGGAACACCGGCATCGATTGCGTCGATTACCCGCGACGATCTCGTCGCGTACCACAAGGCCTGGTTCGGCGCGAACAACGCGATCCTCGCGATCGTCGGCGACGTGAGCGCGGATGAGGCGTTCGCCGGAGCCGAGCGCGTGTTCGGTGACTGGGGCAAGTCGAGCAGAACGGCGGAGAAGCCCGTGGACCCGCCGGCACCGACGCGGCGCGTCGTGGTGATCGATCGCCCGGGCGCGGTGCAGACCGAGATTCGCGTCGGCCACACCGCACCGCCGCGGAAGCATCCTGACTATCTGGCGCTGGATCTGGCGATCAAGATCCTCGGCGGCGAAGGAGGCAATCGCCTGCACCGTGTCCTTCGCTCGGAGCGCGGCCTCACCTATGGCGCGTCGGCGGACTTGAATGCGTATCGCGATGCAGGAAACATCGTCGCCGATACCGATACGCGATCGGAGTCGACCGGAGAGGCGCTTCGGCTGCTGGTCGACGAAATGACGCGGCTCCAGAAGCAGCGTGTCAGCGAGCGCGAGCTGGCGGACGCGCAGGCCTATCTGACCGGCAGCTTCCCGCTGACGATCGAGACGCCAGGCGCGATCGCCCTGCAGGTGCTCAATGCCGTGGTCTATGGTCTCGATCTGCAGGAGCTGCAGACGTTCCGCGAGCGCGTCAACGCGGTCACCGTGGACGACATCCAGCGCGTGGCGAAAGCGTATCTTCACCCGGATCGTCTCTCGATCGTGCTCGTCGGCGATGCGAACAAGTTCCAGCGGCAGCTCGCCGGCGTCGGCTTCGATCAGGTCGAGCGCATCCCCGTCAGCGAGCTCGATCTCAGCGCCGTCGAGCTCCGCAAGAAGGTGCCTGCCGGCGGCGGCCGGTTGCAGCCGGCGAGCTTTCAATCCCCCGCGAAGCTCGAGAGCACCCGTGAGCTGATCGACCGTGCCGTCCGCGGCAAGGGAGGCGTCGAGAAGCTCCGATCGATCCAGACGATCCACGCCGTCTCCGACATGCTGATCGAGACGCCGAAGGGCCAGATCACAGTCCCCTCGACGCTCCGCGTGCGCTATCCGCGCCAGTTCCGCATCGACAGCGACATGCCGGCCGGACCGCTCACCCAGGTCTTCGACAGCGGCACCTACTGGGTGCGCGACGCCCGCGGCGTGAAGGTACTTTCAGACGATGCGGCCGAATCGATGCGCCAGAACGTCGTCCGCGACCATATCGCGCTGCTGCTGGCGTTGAACGACGGGCGGTTGAAGGCGAAACGCGCCGCCGACGTTGTCGTCGACGCCGAGCCGATGCCGGCGCTGGTCATCGATCTCAGGCTGTCAGGGCCGCTGACGCTCGTGTTCGACGCCACGAGCGGGCTCATCGTTCGTCAGCGATATCCCGCGCGCCTGATACCGGGCCAGATCGAGGAAACCCTGTCGGACTATCGCGACGTCAATGGCCTGAAGGTCGCCTTCTCGGTCACCATTCGCCATCCCGGTGAGCCCGCCATCACGCGGGTGATGCGCAGCTTCCAGTACAACGTCCCGCTCGACGCTTCGGTGTTCGCTCGGCCGAGCTGATCGGGTAGAGGGGGCCGTGCGGGTCATGATCTCCTGCGGTGAGCCCTCCGGCGATCTGTACGCTGGCGAGCTTGCGCGCGAGATTCGCGCGGCGGAGCCGTCGGCCACGATCAGCGGCTTCGGCGGCGACCGGCTGCGCGCCGCAGGCGCCAATCTGCTCGGCGATTTCAGCGGTCTGTCGGTGACCGGCCTGCTCGAAGTCGCCCGGATTCTTCCCCGCACCTACCAGATCTACAGACGGCTGGTCGCGCACGCGAGGGCCGAGCGGCCGGACGTTTTCGTCGCCGTCGACTTCCCCGACTTCAACTTCACGCTGGCGCGGGCGCTGCGGAAACTCCGCATCCCGATCGTCTACTACATCAGCCCGCAGCTCTGGGCCTGGCGCCCGGGGCGGATGAAGACGATGCGCCAGATTACGGATCTCGTGCTCGTCATCTTCGAGTTCGAGGAGCGCATCTACCGTGACGCCGGGGTGCCGGTCGAATGGGTTGGCCACCCGCTCCTGGACGTGATGCCGCCGGCGCGACCGAAGCCGGCATTGCGCGCCGAAATGGGCGCTGCTCCCGACCAGCCTCTGGTGGCTCTCCTGCCGGGCAGCCGGCGGAACGAGGTTCGCGAAATCCTTCCCAACCTCGTCGCCGCGGCAGAGCAGATTCGCAGCCGCATTCCGGCGGCTCGATTCGTTGTCGCGCGCGCGCCGCACGTCGGCGACGACTTGCTACTGCCGCTCGCGCGTTTGAGCGGTCCTGCCGCGGCGGTGCTCGAGGACAGGGCGGACGACATTCTCGAGGCGGCCGATATTGCGCTCGTCGCGTCCGGGACCGTGACTGTTCAGGCGGCGCTGCACCAGTGTCCGATGGTCGTCGTCTATCGGCTCTCGCCGGTGACCTACCGTCTGGGCCGCCCATTCGTCCAGGTGAACACATTCGCGATGGCCAATCTCGTCGCCGGCAGGCGAGTGGTCCCCGAGCTCATGCAGGATGAGTTCGTGCCCGAGCGCGTCGCCGAGGAAGCGTTGAAGGTGTTGACCGATCCAGCGAGCGCCTCGCGCGTTCGCGCCGATCTCGGAGAGGTGCGCGCGCGTCTCGGCGAGCCGGGCGCGAGCCGTCGCGCGGCGGACGCCGTGCTCCGGGTGGCTCGCCGCCGGCACGGTGGCGCAGCAGCAGTGCGATAGACTGCGGTCATGTTGCATCGCCGCTGTTGTGTGTTGCTCGTCATCTGCCGGCATCTGTCACGCGTCGCTCAACGCGACCGTGCTCCTGCCCGCCGAGTTCCGCGAAATCGTCAACGGGTCCGAGGTCATCGCCTTCGGCCGGGTAGTCGACACCACCGTCGAAGAGAGCGACGGCCGGACGCGCGTCGAGACGCTGGTGACGCTCCGTGTCGACACCTATCTCAAGGGTGGGCTCGGCGACACCCTGGTCTTCAAGGTTCCCGGCGGTCAGGTCGGCCGCTATCGCACGATCATGATTGGCGCGCCGGCGTTCACGCCCGGCGACGAGGCGGTCGTTTTCCTGACCGTCCGCGGCGGCGATCGTCCGGCGGTTTTCGGGCTGAACCAGGGCGTGTTCCGTGTCCGCGTCGACGCGCAGACGAAACGACGCATCGTCGTACCGCCGGCGCTCCTGGCGCGCACCGCATCCCCCGAAACCGTCGTCCGTGGTTCCGAGTCGCGGCGGTCGGTGCCGCTCGAGATCTTCGGCGCGCAAGTGCAGACGGTGATGGCCGAAGCCGCGCGAGGTGTTCGATGAGGCGGGGCGCGCGACTGCCGATGGCTGCCGCCCTCATTCTCATCGCTGCCGTGCCGACGTTCGGATACCTCAAGCTCGGTACGCGCACGCAGACGCGAACGGTCAACATCAAGTGGGACGACCTGCCGATTCGCTACCTCGTGACCGATCGCGGCGCGCCTCAGGTCACCGCGCAGCAGTTTCAGGCCGCGATCACCAGGGCGTTCACGACCTGGGACGCCGTGGAGACTGCGGAAACGTCATCGCAGTTCGTCGGGTTCACCCAGGCGAATCCCACGACGGGCGACGGCATGACGGTCCTCGGCTTCAACAGCCGTCCCGATCTCGAACGCGTGCTGGGCGCCACGAACTTCATCGTCGATACGACGACCGGCGAGATCGTCGAGTCCGACATTTTCTTCAACACGGCACTCTTCGCATGGTCGGTCGATCCGGCGGGCATCACCGGACGCCATGATCTCGAATCGATAGCCGTCCACGAGATCGGCCACCTGCTGGGCCTCGGGCACTCGGCGATTGGCGAAACGGAAGTCATTACCGGCGGCCGCCGCGTGCTGGGGGCCGAGTCGGTAATGTTTCCCATCGCGTTTGCCTCCGGTTCCATTCATGACCGGACGCTCAAAGTGGACGACATCGCCGGCGTCACCGACATCTATCCCACGACCGAATCGCGGCGGTCGCGGGGGAGCATCAGCGGCAAGGTGACCAAGAACGGCGGTGGGGTGCTCGGCGCCCACGTCGTCGCCTTCAACCCCGCCACCGGCGGGCTGGTCGGCGGATTCACTCTGAATGAAGACGGCAGCTTCACGATCGCAGGTCTCGAAGCGGGACCGCACGTCCTCCGGGTCGAGCCGCTCGACGACGGCGACATCGAGAGCTTCTTCGACGCCTCGCTGGACGTCGATCTGGATTTCCGCGTGCGTTTTCACGACAAGGTCGTCGTCGTCCCGCTCGGTGGCGGAACGCGCAACGTCGAGATCAAGGTGACCCCGAAGTGAGCGCCATGCGACTGGCCGTTCTCGCCGCTTGCCTCGTTGCCGGTCTTTCCCGGCCGGCACATGCGCAGGTCTACATCGGCTCGGGCGATACGCCCGGCAAAGGATTCGATCGAAGCTGCCGGTGGCGTCATGTGGTCGCCGGGATTCGACGTCGGCTCCAGCACCGCGGAGCTGACCCGCAGCGGACAAGCGAGCGAGCCGTTCGATCTGTTTACGGCCGAGGGAGACGTCGACGGTTTCCCCGGCTTGCACGCGCGCCTCGGCTACTTCCTGTCTCAGTCGATCTCGGTCGAGGCTGGTTTCAGGTTCGCCAAGCCCGAACTCTGGTACCGTCTCACGGGCGATGCGGAGTCCGCACCCGACGAGACCGCCGTCGAAACTCTGAGCCACTACGTGTTCGACGGCTCGGTGCTGTTTCACATCACGCAGGCCTCGTTCGGAGGCGGGCGCGGCGTGCCGTTCATCTCGGGCGGCGCCGGCTACGTGCGCGAACTGCACGAAGGGAACGAGCTCGTCGAGACCGGCAATGAGATCCACGCGACCGGCGGACTCAAGTACTGGTTCGGATCGGGCGGGTCGCGTCTCGGGCTGCGGGTGGAGGCCGGACTCTCCTCCCGAGAAAATGGATTCGACACGAAGGAAGGGCGCAGGACTTTGCCGCTGGTGCTGGCCGGGCTGACCTACATCTTCTGACCCGCTGCCGCGCCCGGTCAGGTGACCACTCCGTTCACCGCGGCGGGGGTGGCTTCGTGTTCGACACTGATCGTCCGTTCCTCGATGCGGTAATACGCAGTCGTTCGGCCGGCCCATTCGGCGCCGCTCTGGCCGTTCAGGCCGACGGCCACTTCTCCATGCCAGTCGAGCCGGGCACGGTGCACGTGACCACATAAGACGGCCAATACTCGCGCCTGCTCCGCCGCTGACCAGAACCGCTCGCGATCGTCGGGATCGATCTCCATCCGCACGGCCACGTTCTGCTTTCGAAGGGAGGAGAACGGCCACCGCACGGACCCGAAGGCGCGGCTGAAATCCCATTGATACGCCGCGACGGGAAGAGGGTAGTGATGGAGCAGCACGATCAGCGGAGTCGAGCCGCCCTGGGCGCTGAGCCAGTCGAGTTGGTGATGCGGTATGGCGCCTTCCGCATGCCGAAGGGTGAACACGCCGCGCGAAATCGCCGCGGGCATCCACGGCGCGGTAACGGTATCAATTGCCGCAAGACGAAAACCTGCCGGGATCGCTTTGACGGAAGGAGGCAGGAGCCCAACACCCGGCGCGCGACGGGCGATCAGCCGGTAGAACTCCCGCCGGCGCGCGCGGAGGAGCGGCGGTGGATCCCAGAACCTTCCCACCAGCCGCCAGAGGTCCGACCGTTCGCGCGGATGCCCGCCACTCGAAGCCAGATCGTGGTTGCCATGGATGATCGTCAGCCGATCGGGATCCATCAGTCCGCGCGCGGCCAGCAGAGCGAGCGCGCGCTCGAACAGCGGCGGATGCCAGCGGTCCAGCACATCGCCGGTGATCGCCAGATGGTCCGGAGCCCGATCGACGATGCGGTCGAGTTGCCGGGCGAATCCGGCCGCATCGTCTTCGTTGCGGAGGTGCAGATCCGACAGGTGGGCGACGATCACACGGTCAGATCTTCGTATTCAACGTCGAGTCGCTTTCGGGCATCACCGGATTCTCGTCGTCTTCTATGGGCTGGTCGTACCGTCGAGGGGTGTAGGTGCCCGCTGTTCGATTCACGGGCTCCTCATCGGAAGAGGCGCTGTTGCGCTCGACCGCCGGGCCCTCCCGCCCGGCCGTGAGCCCGCTCGCCGATTGTGTCGACTGCTCAGCCATGAACCACCTCTCCTGACACGGTAGTGGCAAGGGCCGTACCCGCGCGTGATAGCGTCGAAGCGTGGCCGCGGGTCCGGGTTCAGCAGTTCTCCCGTCCGGCGCTGATCAACTATGATCTTGTGATGGCCTCGCTGAATTCCTTCAACACACAGACCCGCCTGACAGCAGGCGGTGAAACACTCGGTATTTTCAGCCTTCCAGCGCTCGAGAAGGCGGGGTTCGCGGGTGCCGCGCGGCTTCCGTACTCACTCAAGATTCTGCTCGAAAACCTGCTCAGGCGGGAGGACAAGCGCTTCGTCGATCCCGAGGACATCGAGGCGCTGGCAACCTGGGACGTCACCTGCAAGGTTCAGAAGGAAATCGCCTTCACGCCGGCGCGGGTGCTCCTGCAGGACTTCACCGGTGTGCCGGCGGTCGTGGACCTCGCGGCGATGCGCGACGGCATCGTCCGGCTTGGCGGCGATCCGCGCAAGGTGAACCCGCTGCAGCCGGTCGAGCTCGTCATCGACCATTCCGTGCAGGTCGACCATTACGCCGAGCGCAACTCCGCAGACCTCAACGCGGCGCTCGAGTTCGCGCGCAACAAGGAGCGCTACACGTTCCTGCGCTGGGGCCAGGAAGCCTTCCGCAACTTCCGTGTCGTGCCACCGGATACCGGAATCGTCCATCAGGTCAATCTCGAGTATCTGGCGCGCGTCATCTTCAGGGAATCGGTTGACGGCGTCACACTCGCATACCCCGACACGCTGGTAGGAACCGATTCACACACCACCATGGTGAACGGGCTCGGCGTCGTCGGCTGGGGCGTCGGCGGCATCGAGGCCGAAGCGGCGATGCTCGGCCAGCCGATCTCCATGCTGATTCCCGAGGTCGTCGGCTTCCGGCTCGTCGATCGTCTGCCGGAGGGCGCCACGGCGACGGATCTCGTGCTCACGATCACCGAGCGGCTGCGAAAGCTCGGAGTCGTGGGGAAGTTCGTCGAATTCTACGGTCCAGGCCTCGAATTCCTGACGATCGCGGATCGCGCAACGCTGGGCAACATGTCGCCCGAATACGGCGCGACGATTGCCATCTGCCCGATCGACGACATGACGCTCGACTACCTGCGGCTCACGGGCCGGGATGATGCGCACGTCCAGATCGTCGAAGCCTACGCGAAGGAACAGGGGCTTTTCTGGACGGCGGCCTCACCCGAGCCGTTGTACACGACGACGGTCGAATTGAACCTGTCCACGATCGAACCGAGTCTCGCGGGGCCGAAACGCCCGCAGGATCGCGTTTCGCTCCGTCAGTCGAAGCTGCGGTTTCAGCAGGCGCTCGAGGCGATGATGGCCGAGCGCAAGCCGAAGCCCGCGCCCGCGGTCGCGGAGAAGCATGGCGAAGACACGGAGCCCGCCGCAACGCGGACGGCCGCGGCGGTGGCGGCAGAGAACTGGTTGGTGCCCGGGATGGAAGGGCTCGACCACGGCTCCGTCGTCGTCGCGGCGATCACCAGCTGCACGAATACGTCGAATCCGAGCGTCATGATTGGCGCAGGGCTGCTGGCGCGGAACGCCGTGCGGCGTGGCCTCAAGGTGAAGCCCTGGGTGAAGACGAGCCTCGCGCCGGGCTCACTGGTCGTGACGGAGTACCTGCGCACGGCTGGCTTGCTCGAGTACCTGGCGGAGCTGGGCTTCAACATCGTCGGGTATGGCTGCACGACGTGCATCGGCAACAGCGGCCCGCTGCCGGAGCCGGTCTCCGGGATCGTCAAAGAGCGCAATTTGATCGTCGCCTCGGTGCTCAGCGGCAACAGGAATTTCGAGGGTCGGATCCAGAGCCAGGTTCGCGCGAACTATCTCGCCTCGCCTCCACTCGTCGTTGCATACGCGATCGCCGGACGGATGCAGGTGGACCTCACCACGGAGCCACTCGGCGAGGACCTCGCCGGGCAGCCCGTGCACCTGAAAGACATCTGGCCGACCGAGCGCGAGATCCAGGAAGCGATGCTGAGCTCGGTCAAGTCGGACATGTTCCGCCAGCAGTACGCGCACGTGTTCGACGGCGACGATCGGTGGCGGTCTTTGCCGATTCCGACCGGTGAGCGCTTCGAATGGATGGACGACTCGACCTACATCCGGAATCCGCCGTTCTTCGAGAATCTGACCGCCGAACCGACTCCGCCACAGGACATCCGGCAGGCGCGAGCGCTGGCCGTCCTCGGCGACAGCGTGACGACCGACCACATCTCTCCTGCCGGTTCGATCCCGGTGGACAGTCCGGCCGGCAGGTATCTGATCGCCAAGGGCGTCAAGCCGGCCGACTTCAACTCGTACGGGGCGCGCCGCGGCAATCACGAAGTCATGATGCGCGGCACGTTCGCGAATATCCGGCTGCGGAATCAGCTCGCTCCGGGGACCGAAGGCGGGTGGACGACGCTCTTGCCGGAAGGCGAAGTGATGACGATCTACGACGCCTCCGTCCGCTACAAGGACAAGGGCGTCCCGCTGTTGATCATCGCCGGCAAGGAGTACGGCTCGGGTTCGTCGCGCGACTGGGCGGCCAAGGGCACGCTCCTGCTCGGGGTCACGGCGGTCATCGCGGAGAGCTTCGAGCGGATTCATCGCAGCAATCTCGTGAACATGGGCGTGCTGCCGTTGCAGTTCCGTGACGGCGAAACGGCCTTGACGCACAAGCTCACCGGCCGCGAGACCTTCGACATCGTGGGCGTCGGTCAGCCGCTCAGTCCGCGCGGTGACGTCACCGTGCGGTGCACGGGCGAGGACGGCTCGACTCGCGAACTGGTCGCGACGGTGCGGATCGATACGCCCGAAGAACTCGTCGCGTTCAGAAACGGCGGCATCCTGCCGTATGTGTTGCGGCAGCTCGTCCGGCAATAAGCCGATCGTTGGGGCGGAGTGATCGTGGACCCCAGGAACGGCAGGGAGGGCAGCAGGGCGGTGGCCGACAGCGTCACCTCCGCTGAGGTCAAACGCCGCGCCGCTGCCCTCGGTTTCGATCTCTGCGGGATTGCGCCGGCCGCCGACTTCGTGGAGCTCCGGTTCCTCCGCGACTGGCTGGATCGCGGCTTCGCCGGCGACATGCAGTACATGCACCGGTCGGCGGAACGCCGCGCCGACGTCCGAAACGTCCTGCCCTCGGCTCGAAGCGTTGTCTGCCTTGGCACGATCTACAACGCCGAACGTCCATATTCAGTCCAGAATCCCGACAAGCGGCAGGCAGCGCTGGCGCGCTATGCCTGGGGCGACGACTATCACGTCGTGATCGAACGCCGTCAGAACGAGCTGCTGGCCTGGATGCGCGACGAGGTGGGCGACACCTTCGAGGGCCGCGCTTACGTCGACACCGGTCCGGTTCAGGAGCGCGTCTATGCGCAATACGCCGGCCTTGGATGGATCGGCAAGAACACCTGCCTGATCAGCCCCAGGGTCGGCTCATGGCTCTTTCTCTCGGAGATCATCTGCAACCTCGAGCTCGACCCGGATACGCCCGCGCTCGATCAATGTGGCAGGTGCACGCGATGCCTGGAGGCATGCCCGACCGGGGCGCTCGTCGAACCCGGCGTGCTCGATTCGACCAGATGCCTGTCCTATCTCACAATCGAGAACAAGGGGTCGATCCCGCTCGAGTACCGCGGCGCGATTGCCGAGCACGCGTACGGGTGCGATATCTGCCAGGAGGTCTGCCCCTGGAACCTGTCGCACAAGACCGCGACGACCGATGATCCGGCGTGGCAGCCGCGGTCCGGCCTGGATGCGCCGCTTCTCGTCGACCTCTGGCGGCGCTCGGACGATGAGCTGCGCGTTCTGCTCAAGGGGAGTGCGATGAAGCGGGCGGGCGTCAGGCGTCTGCGCAGGAACCTGGCGGTGGCGATCGGGAACTCCGGCGAGCGCGCGGCGGCGGACGAGCTCGAGCAACAGACGACGCCGACGTGTGATGATCCGCTGGTCCAGGATCACGTGACCTGGGCGGTGGGGAAGCTCCGTGGCTGATCGCAAGGCGTCGCTGGTTCGCGAGCCGCAGCCGGGAGAACCCGTATCGGCGTTGCTGCCCGAGCTCTGAGTTGTCGCATCATGACTGCCTTCAACCCATCGCTGTTGCTCTCCATGCCGCAGATGCAGGATCCAAACTTCGCGCGGACGGTCGTGCTGTTGTGCGAGTACGGCCCCGATGGAGCATTCGGCCTGGTCGTGAATCGTCCGACCGACGCCATCGCGAGCGAGATGGTCCGGCTGCAGCCGCCGGTCGGGCGCGGAAACGACCTGCGCCTCTTCCTGGGCGGCCCCGTGCAACCCGAGCGCGGCTGGATCCTGCTGTCCGAGCCGCCGCTCGAGCCCGACTTCCGCACGATCCGCGACGGGCTGTATCTGTCGGCGTCTCCTGAGATACTGCGTTACGTACTCGAGAGCTCTCCGCCGGCTCGGGCCAGGGTGCTCGCGGGCTACGCAGGATGGGGCCCCGGTCAGCTCGACGAGGAGCTCGCGCAGTCGGCGTGGCTCATCGGCGACATCCAGCTCGATCTGATCTTCGACATCGATCCGGCGGCGATGTGGGATACCGCCATTCGCCGGCTCGGCGCGGACCCTTCCTCCCTGCAGTCCTCACACGGCGTTCACTAGCGCGAGGCGCGCGCAACCACATTCCCGAAATCGAAGGGCCAGGGTTTCGACCCCGGCCCCTCGATAGCGGTGGTTCGGTGCCCGGCGCTGACCGCCGGCTTACTTCAGAATCTCGGCGAAGTAATCGAGCGCGCGCGGATCCTTCGACTGGCCGAGCCAGAAGATTGCCTGCTTCTTGACCGCGGGGTTGGAGTTCGTGCGCGCGACTTGAATCAGCAGCGGCACGCCTTCATCCTTGGGCAGCTGGCTGAGGGCGAAGACCGCGCGCTTCTTCACCTCGGTATCGGGATCCTGTTCGATCCGTTCGGTGATCGCCGCCGCGGCCTTGCTGCCCGCTTTCTGCGCGAGCCAGAAGATCGATTCGCCGCGAATCGCCGTATCCGGGTTCGTCCGGGCGTTGTCGATCAGGATCTCGACGACCTTCGGTTCGCGGCTTTGCGAGATACCGAAGACGGCCTTCTTCTTGACCTCCGGCGACGGATCGTCCTTGATGATCCGCTGCAGGACCTCCAGTCCTCGCCGGCCTCGCGAGTTGCCGAGCCAGAACGGGACTCTCGCTCGAACCGACGGAGGCTGCGTGGTGGCGAGGAGCCGTTCCAGCGCGGCGTCAGCGCCGGCATCCTGGTGCAGCGCGATCGCGCTGATTGCCCCGTCGGTGACGCGGTCACGGCGCTCCTGCTGCGCCACGACGATCGATTCCAGCAACGCGATGCTCTCGGCAGGTCTCACGCCGGTGAGCCACACCACATCGCGGCCGCCGGCGTCCAGCTGACAATCCTCGGAGAACACGCGCACGCGGTCCACCTGCTTGTTGACCACGCGGAAGAGCACGACCATCTGGTCGGATCCCTCGAGCTTGATCGGCGTCGCTGGCTGCGGCTGCACGCGCGGAGCGGTGCTGATGCCCCCCGCCGACGGCTCGAGGCCGCACATCCCGCAGCAGGCGGAGCCGTCGGACCTGACCACGCTTCCGTTGACCCATGTCGTGCCCGAATTGAAGCAGCACATCGACCGTTCGCCGTCCACGACGGGGACGGCGTAGCCGACCCAGCCCACGTCGGCCTGCGCGGCAACAGCGTCCCGGAACGCCTGCTGCAGCGGAGCTGCCGGCTGCGTGCTCACGCGGCCATTGCCGATACGCGGCTGTTGGGCCAGGAGCACCGCCGCCGAAACCGCGGCGGCCGTCAGCGTCGCCGCAAGCGTCACGAAAACCCTCGACATGGCAGTGCTCCTTACTTGCCGCCGAGCAGCTCGAGCATGTAATCCGTGGCGATCTTGTTGCGCATGTTCGAGAGGCGGCCCACGATCTCTTTCTTCAAGTTGTTGTCCTGTTCCTTCCGCGCGAGAGCGACGAGGGCCGTGGCATTCTCCTGAATGAACAGCGCGTTGATTGCCGACTTCTTGACGTCGACGTTCGAATCGCT
Organism: uncultured Acidobacteriota bacterium; assembly: GCA_963785755.1. Taxonomy (GTDB): domain Bacteria; phylum Acidobacteriota; class Vicinamibacteria; order Vicinamibacterales; family 2-12-FULL-66-21; genus JACCXG01. The sequence continues at coordinate 152,473 of CAWAXG010000040.1, forward strand.
GGCGTAAATCTGCGTCAGCACGTCGCCGGTTCGCGCCGAGCGCATGACGCCGAGCGACCGGACCGCGTCGCGGCGCAGTTCGGGATTCTGCTCGCTCTTGGCCAGCTCGACGAGCCGATCGATGCTGTTCCCCTGCTGCATGCTCCGGATGATCCGGCGCTTGACGTCAATCGAGCTCTCCTTCTGATAGAGCTGCCACAGCTCCTCGTGCGCATTCATGTTGCCGAGCTGATTCACGGCCTCAGCCCGCAGTTCCGGATTCGTCTCGCTCTGAGCGGCTTTGAACAGCCGATCCTTTTCCCCTGCGACCATGAACGCGCGGAGGATCCGACGCTTCACGTCGACGTCGGCCGTGGTGCCGTAGACCTCGGCCAGCAGCGCGCGATGCTCGGGGCCGCCATGCACGCCGAGGTACTGGATCGCCTGGCTTTGCAGCTCCGGCGTCGAGCTGCCTTTGGCGTAGTTCCGCAGCACCTCGCGCGCACGCGGTGACTTGCTCTGAGCGAGGACGAACAGCGCGCGCTGCTTGACCTTCGGGCTGCTCGTACCCTCGAGAAGTTTTTCGAGTATCGGCATGGCCTCTTCGGGGGCGTTGTGCTGCATCGCTTGCAGCGCCATCAGCTTGACCTCGTCGTCGCTCGAATCCTGGGGACGCACCGGCTGACCGATCTCGCGCCGCACCTCCGCCTCGAGCACGTTCGCCTGCTTGCGATAGCTGCTCGTCGGGCTGTTCTTCGCGAGCTCCGCGAGCGTCGCGAGCGCTTCGGCGCGCTGGCCCATGCGATTCTGCGCGTACGCCATCCAATAGTGCGCGGCGTCGAGCTTCGCTCCCTTGATCTCGATGACTCGTTTGAAAAAGCCGATCGCGCGATCGTAGCGAGACTCCGCCACGGCGTTGTAACCCTCGTTGTAAAGCTGGGCTTCCCGCTCGCGCTCGCGTTCGCGCAATTCGGCCTCGCGGTCGCGGCCGCGATCCTGGCCGAAGTCGTACGCCATGCGCTCGACCAGCAACCGCGCCTCGGAGACGGCTGACAGGTCGATCGCCGGCGGTAGAGGTGCTATCAGACGCGGCAGATCCGCCAGTTGGGGAAGCACGACATCCGGCTGCGTGAGGATCTCCAGCGGAGTGGGGATTCGATCGATCGGGGAGACCGGCACCGGCACCTGCGGAGCCTGATCGGGTGCGAAGCCGATGGGTGCCGACTTCACGGGGCCGAAGCCCACAGGTCCGGGGCCCAAAGGACCACCCACTGGACCCATATCCATCGGGCCGCGGCCAACGGGACCAACGCGCATGGGACCCGGGCCAATTGGGCCGGGACCAACGGGACCAGTACCCACGGGACCCGGACCCACGCGGACCCGGACCCAGCGGACCCAACCCACCGGGCCGGGGCCAACAGGACCAACGCGGATGGGACCCGGGCCAACCGGGCCGGGATCCACGGGACCCAGACCCACCGGACCCATATCCATCGGGCCAGGGCCAACGGGGGCCGTCCGGACCGGCGCCGGCCGAACTGGATCTCGCTCGTCCGGCTGCGCGGCTGCCGGCGCTGCCGCCATCGTTATCACGAGTGCGAAGACGTATCTGTTGTTCATGTGCTCGATTCCTGCTGGGCGCCGTTCGCGCGACGCAATCAATGACGGGCTTGTTTGCCCCCGCTCACAATTGACGGACGTTCTTCGAAGGTGGTTAGCGTCACGTCAGGAACGCTGATCCAGTTTTCGCTGAATCGCTTCCTTCTGGCGCTCCCGGACTTCCGACGAGACGACGCGGACCTTGAAGAGCAAATCGCGCGATTCGATGCGCTGCCGCATGTCGGCGAGATCCTGCGCGGAGATCTGAGCCGGGCTGGCCGCGATCTCGGTGAGCACGCGCTCGATCTCGTCCAGCAGCTCGCTCATTGCCCGGTTGCCGGTGTCTTCAGCCGTGTGCCGATACAGGCGGTTGTCCGCGACGAGCTGTTCGGCGCGCTCGCGCTCGCCGGCCAGATCGACGTTCCCGGAATCGTCACTGCTCACGAGCTCCACGAGCATCATCTGCGAGCGATCGAGATGCTCGCCGAGATCGATCAGGAAGATTCGCTCGCGGATCTGGTCGCCGGTGGCGACGGCCGGCGCCGTCGCCGGCGACGAGGGAGCCACACGCGCCGGCGAGAACGCTCGCCCCGCGAAGAACGCGCCGACTACCAGCACGACGACCGCCGCGGCGAGCGAAAGCGGCGCCGGCGACATCAGCAGCCATGAGATCCAGCCGCGCCGTTCCTTGTCCAGGTTCGGCTCGAGCCGCGCCCACACGACGCGCTCGAACGACGACGGCAGCTCCACCTGCGAGACTGCCGTTTCGTCGATGGCGCCGAGCACCCGCTGCAGGCCCGTGTACTCGTGCCGGCACGCGGCGCACGAGCCGAGATGCTTCGTCGCGGCGGTCTCGTCGCCAGCCGGAAGCTCCCCGTAGTAATGCAGCACCAGATCTTCTTCGGTGAGGTGAGCGTGTGGAGTCGTGTGAGTCATGGTGAATTCAGTCGGCCGCGACCAGCGGGCCGAGGACGTTGCGCATTTTTTTCACGGCGCGAAAGATGCTGTGCTTCGTCGCGTTCGTTTTCAGTCCGAGCGCGCGGCTGATTTCGTCGATGGACTGACCTTCGAAATGGCGCAGCATGAACGCCGCGCGCTCCATCTGGCTCAGGGTGCTCATCGCCCCGTTGATCCGCTCCTGCACTTCAGCGCTGAGCGTCAGGCGTTCCGGAGACGGGTGTCCGCCATCCGCCTCGGCGGCGCCCAACTGTTCGAGATCAGACGTGTCGTGCGCCGCTTCCCGGTGCGGCCTCGACCGAATCAGATCGATTGAGCAGTTGACCGCGATTCGGTGGAGCCACGTGCCGAAGTTCGCGCGCGACTCGAACCGGCTCAGTTGTCGGTAGGCCCTCAAGAAGGTCTCCTGGACGACGTCCTCCGCGTCGGACGGGTTCCCGGTCATGCGGTGCGCCAACCGGTAGACAGCGCGGCTGTGGCGCTCCACGAGCGCGCGGAAAGCTTCGCTGTCTCCGTCGCGGGCCAGAGCGACCGCGGCGGCATCCGTTTGCGGCATCCGATTGGTTAGACGGGATTTGGGCGTTCGGGTTAGGCCGCTGGCGGGATCAGCGGATGTCGTTCTTCGTGAGACTCAGGCGGACGGATCCGGGGTGGTGCTCCTCATCGGAAGCGGACGGGACGGGCGGCGGGCCGGCAGGCCTCACGTTCGCCAGGATATCGCGCATTCGCCCGATTTCAGCCCGTAGCGCCGCGATACAGCTTTCCTGCGATTCGTGTGGAATCTGCGTGGCTACGCCGCAGAAGGGACATGAACCTCCAGCCGGAGATCCCTTGGGGGAGCCGTTCATTGTCAGTCGTGTCGCGTGGTGCACTTCGCAGGGACGACCTGAGCATATCAGCCGGGAAGACCCCCACCGTCAAGAAAAGAATGGCTCCAGACGCGGCCTACGACTGTGGCTCCAGCAAGTCCTGGATTCCTGTCGACAGAGGCGTGACGCGATAGCTGAGTTTCTCGACGCTGCGGGTGCTATCGAGGGGCCAATCCAGGTTGAGGATCCTGACCGTCCCCGTGGTCAGGAGCGGGGGGCGGGCCCGACGCACATGCTCCTCCATCCAGGCTGCGGCCCACGCGACGGCGCTCGGAATCCGGCGGGGCAGGGGGCGGCCGGTGATGTCCCGGAGGAGCTCGAACAATCGGATCTGCGGCAGGTTCTCACCGCCGACGGCAAATTCCTCACCCGCCACATCGCGCTCGACGGCCGCGACATGCGCCTCCGCGACGTCGTCCAGGAATGAGAACGACCAGATGCGGTCGGCCCCGACGATGCCCGGGAGGCGCCCGGCGAGATGGTCACGGGTGAGCCGGCCGACGAGGTTGCCTTCGGTCGCGGCCCCCGCGCCGTAGATCACTCCCGGCACCAACGTCACGATCGGCACCCCACGCGACGCCGCTCGGCGCGCCACTTCGCGGGCCCGCACTTTCGAGCGCTGATAGTCATTGGCTTCGAGCGCGCGGGTCCGCCCGCTGGGAGGGCGTGCGAGAAACGACGAGGTGTAGACGAGCCTGGGGATGCCAGCCGTCGTGCAGACGTCGATCACCGTCTCGAGCCCCCCGACGTTCACGCGGTCGAAGTCCGCCGGATCACGCTGCCAGATGCTCACGAGCGCGGCTGCGTGGCAGATTGCGTCGACGCCACGCGCCGCGGCAAGCACGGCGGTCCGATCCCTCACGTCACCGGTGACCCGGGTGCCGGGCGCGGCGTCTGCTGGCATCGCGGCCGCGCTTCGCGCATAGATGACCGGATGATGGCCGTGGCGTGCCAGCGCCCGCGCGATCGCGCCGCCGAGGTAACCCGTTCCGCCGGTGACGAGCACCTTCACTGGTTCGTTGCGCCTCTCCTGAATTCTTTCAGGCCTGATAAGCTTTTCCAAATGTTCAAGCGGCAGACGACCGGTTCCGTGGTGTGTCCGTCGTGCGGGACGCTCGTCGGCGTCAATGATGACAAGTGTTACAGCTGCGGCCGGCGCAACCCCGGGCTCTGGGGATTCGGGCGCGCGCTGCGCGATTTCGGCAACGATCTGGGATTCATCCCGCTCGTAGTGTCCGGCTGCTCGGTCCTCTACGTGCTGACGCTGCTGCTCACGCTGCTGCTGCGGCAGCCCATCGAGATGCGGTCGATCTTCTCGTTGTTCGGGCCGAGCGCTGGCGCCCTGTTTGTATTCGGCGCAAGCGGAGCGGCCCCCGTCTTCGGGGACGGGCGCTGGTGGACCGTCCTCAGCGCGGGATGGCTGCACGGCGGCCTGCCGCATCTCTTCTTCAACATGATGATGGTGCGCCAGCTCGGCCCGCCGACCGCGGATATCTACGGTGCGGCCCGCATGATCATCATCTACGTCGTTGGCGGCGTGGCCGGCTTCATCTGCAGCTCGATCGCCGGCGTGGTGATGCCGAACCTGCCGATCATCGGCGCCGGCACGTTCACGATCGGCGCGTCGGCACCCATCTTCGGGCTGCTCGGCGGGCTGATGTACTACAGCCGGCGGGGCGGCAGCAGCATCATCCGTTCGACGGTCATGGGGTACGTCCTGAGCGCCGTGATGCTTGGCATCCTCATGCCAGGCATCGACAACTACGCACACCTCGGGGGATACCTTGGCGGCTATGCCGCCGGGATCTGGCTCGATCCTTTGCAACGCGAAAAGATGGATCACTTCTTCATCGCTGGCGCCGCGATGCTCGCCTCCGCGCTGGCCATCCTGGCGTCGATCCTGACCTTGCTGTCGGAAGTGATCTATGTGGTGCGCGGAGGGCAATGATCGGCGGATTGCCGGCACGCCTGGGCCGATCGGCCGCGATGGCTTCAGTATAATTTTCACGTGCGCAAGCCCGTAGTCCTCATCACAGGGGCCGGTGGCGAGATCGGACACGGGCTGATCGAGCGGCTCTCGCACCAGTCCCGCCGCGCCATCGTCACGCTGGATCTCGCGCGGCTCGACAACACGATCGCGCCGCTCGTGGATCGTGAGATCACCGGATCGATCCTCGACCGCCCGCTCCTCGAGCGCGTGCTCGCCGAGTATCAGGTGGAGCTCGTCTTCCACCTCGCCGCGCTGCTCTCGACCCGCTCCGAATTCACGCCGCTGGCGGCGCACCAGGTCAACGTCGAAGGCACGCTGAACCTGCTCGAATTCGCGCAGCACGAAGCGGAATCGCACGGCAAGCCGGTCATTCTCATGTACCCGTCGTCCATTGCCGTCTACGGTCTGCCTGACGCAAAGACGAAGGCGACGGCGGGCAAGGTCAAGGAAGACGAGTGGACGCACCCGACGACGATGTACGGGTGCAACAAGCTGTACTGCGAGCAGCTTGGTCACTATTACTCGCGACACTACAAACAGCTCGCCGCGGAGTCGGCCAGCGGCCGCGTCGATTTCCGCTGCGTCCGGTTCCCCGGCCTGATCTCGGCGGTTACGATGCCGTCGGGAGGGACATCCGATTACGCCCCCGAGATGATTCACGCGGCGGCGAAGGGAGAGGGCCACGAAGCGTTCGTCCGTCCGGACACGCGCATCCCGTTCATGACGATGCCCGATGGCGTCGAGGCGCTGCTTCAACTCGCCGCGGCGCCTCGCGAAGCGCTGACCCGCACCGCTTACAACGTGTCGGCCTTCAACCCCTCGGCCGAGGAGATCCGGCAGGTCGTCATGCGGGCGTTCCCCGGCGCGAACATCACCTGGGACGTCGATGCGAAGCGCCAGGGGATCCTCGATACCTGGCCTGCGGAGGTGGACGACCAGGCTGCCAGGCGCGATTGGGGGTTCGCGCCGCGCTACGACTTCGCGCACGCGTTCGCGGACTATCTCATTCCGAGGATTCGGCGGAGAGTAAGTACTGCTTCGTGCCACGTGCTGGGTGCTGAAGTGGGTGGTGCGATTGGTCCGGTTATGATCGGTCACCTGTGCCGCGACTGACAGTAGAAGGGTTTGGCACGGTCGACGTTGTCGAGGGTAAAGCGACTCGTGCTGGCAATTGAACAAGATGCTGGTGTGGATATCCTGCATGCCTGCGGGGGGAACGCCGGATCGGGGCAACCTGCCGTGTGGAATTCATCGAGGGTGAACCGGAGAGAATGACCGTCGCCGAGCGAAGCTGCTCGCGGCGAAAGGCGTGACCCGGGTCAGGCTGTCCTGGCCAGAGCCTCTGCGCACGACATGACGGTCCGCGCGGGATCACCCTGGCTGAATTCGGCAGCGGCCGCCCCGTACACCTGGCGTTGCCCCCCCCGGCGTGCAGGATATCACGCCCGCACCAGAATGGAATGACGCGCATCCATCGGCACCTAGCCGGCCAAAGCCCTCAACTGTCAATCGCGGCATAGGCTACAGAGCATACCCGAAGCAATGATAGCTACAGGAGAGCACGTAGCACGTGCGCGTCGCACGAGCACGAGCACGTGAGCACGTTCGCACGTAGCACGTCGGCACTGAGAGCACGTTCGCACACAGCGCGTGGCACGCAGCACGTGGGCCGTCGCTCAAGCGGCGCGCGACGGCCCAATCTCCGCCGCCCGCGCGAGCGCGGTTTCGACGTTCGGGCAGATGTTCTGCTCGCCGACGTGCTGGTAGAACTCGGCCGCCTCCATCATCGCCGCCGGCTGTTCCCGCGCGCCGCACAGGAGCAGCGTCCTGCCGGACTTTCTGAGCTCCTCCGCGACGTCTTCCAGCGCGCGGATGCCGGTCGAATCGATCGCGGTCATGTTCCGCAGCCTCACGATCACAATCGGCGGCAGCTCGTCGATCTGCTCGGTGATATTCGTGATCTTGTCGGTCATGCCGAAGAGAAACGGACCATGGATGCGGAAGATTGCGACGTTCGGCGGAATCGGTTTGTCCTGCAGAATGTGCGGCCGCCCGGATTCCACGTATTCGGGTGTGACCCGAGACACGGTCGTGGTCATCGAGACGCGGTGGATGTAGAGCAGTGCCGCCAGGATCATCCCCACCTCCACGGCCAGCGTGAGATCCGCGAACACCGTCAGCGCGAACGTGGTGAGCCACACGCTGATGTCCGTCTTGGTCAGCTTCAGCAGCTTCGGGATCTCGTGCCATTCCCCCATGTTGTAGGCCACGACCAGCAGGATGGCGGCCAGCACCGGCATGGGGATGAATTTGGCCAGGGGGGCGGCGACGACCAGCACGGCCAGCAGGGTGAAGGCGTGGACGATGCCGGCCACCGGCGTGCGTGCGCCAGAGCGGATGTTCGTCGCGGTCCGCGCGATCGCACCGGTTGCGGGCAGGCCCCCGAAGATCGGCGAGGCGATGTTCGCAACGCCCTGCGCGACGAGCTCGACGTTGGGGTTGTGACGATCGCCGCTCATCCGGTCCGCGACGACCGCGGACATGAGCGATTCGATCGCCCCGAGCAGCGCCACCGTGAGCGCGGGCCGCACCAGCGTCGGGATGAGCCCCGCATCGAAGCGTGGCAGAGACGCATCCGGCAGCCCTGATGGAATCCCGCCGAACCGCGACCCAATCGTCGCGACATCCAGGCCGGTCACGACCACGGCCGCGGTGCCGCCGATGAGGGCGACAATCGTGCCGGGGACGTTGGGCACGAGCCGGCGCATGAGAAGGATGACCGCCAGGGCGGCCCCCGACAGCAGCGCGGCGGACCACGACACGGTCTGGATGTTGCGGGCCTGTACCGCGACCCGCGCGCCGAACTCTGCCGGGAGTTCGGCGATGGCGAGCCCGAGCAGGTCCTTGATCTGCGTGCTCGCGATCAGCACCGCGATGCCGTTCGTGAAGCCGACCACCACCGGCCGTGGCAGATACTTCACCGCCGTGCCCATGCCCGTGGCGCCGAGAATCACGAGCATCACCCCGGCCATCATCGTGCACATGAAGAGGCCGCTCACGCCGTGCTCGGCGACGATGCCGGCCACCACGACAACGAATGCGCCCGTCGGTCCGCCAATCTGACACCGCGAGCCGCCGAGCGCCGAGATCAGGAACCCGGTGACGATGGCGCAGTAGACGCCGGCTTGAGGAGAGAGACCGGAGGCGATGGCGAACGCCATCGCGAGCGGGAGGGCGACGAGACCCACGGTGATGCCCGCCACTGCGTCGTGGGCAAATGTGGCGCGTGAATAACCGCGGAGGCTCCGGACGAGCGCCGGGAGCCTGTTGACATCCATGACCTGAAGTGACCCTTCGGGGAACACAGCAATTTTAGCAGGAATTCGCCGATTTCGCGCGGTGTCGCCCCTGCACCGTCTCGACGCACCGAGCAACTACAATTGGGAGGGAGGTTCCATGGTCGCCCCAACGATGAGAGAAGTGCTGCTCCACGGCAGTCCGAACGAAGCGTTCGATCGGTCCGTGGTGTTTGCGCGGCAGCTGGCGGAGTCATTCGGTGCGCGGCTGCACATCATCTATGCGGTCGAAGATCCGCTCGCCGCCGGCTGGACCGCAGAGGTGAGCCCCGAGCGCCTGCCGGAGCTGCACCAGGCGATGGAAGACGAAGCCCGCGAGCGGCTGGCCAGGTCGATTTCGCTCGAAGACCAGGAACGCCTCGGCGTCCAGCTCGTCATCCGGACCGGGTGGGAAGCGCGTGAAGTGGTCCTCTACACCAGCGAGCATCCCATCGATCTCGCGATCGTGCACGCGCCGGCCGGTGATGCGGGCCACTCGGAGATGGCGCATGAACTCATCGAGCATGGCCGGTGCGCGGTTCTCGTTCTGCGGTGATTCCGAGCGATTTGCTGCTCGCCGCCTACTCGAGCGGATGGTTCCCGATGGCGGGTGACGGCGGCGAGCTGTCCTGGTATTCGCCGGATCCGCGCGGAATCATTCCGCTCGACCGGTTCCATGCCTCCTCGCGGCTGCTCCGTGTCGTTCGCCGCGGCACCTATCGCATCGCGGTCGATACGGTCTTCGAGGCGGTCATTCGCGCCTGCGCCGAGTCGGATCGTGGTCCGGAGGACGCCGGCACCTGGATCAGCGAGGAGATCATCCAGAGCTATTGCGCGCTGCATCGGCTCGGCCATGCGCACTCGGTCGAGGCGTGGGCCGACGATCGGCTCGTGGGCGGGCTCTACGGCGTCGCGCTCGGCGGGGTCTTCTTCGGCGAGTCGATGTTCCATCGCGCGACCGACGCGTCGAAAGTCGCGCTGGTGGCGCTGATCGAGCGCCTCCGGACGCGCGGCTTCGGCCTGCTGGACACTCAGTGGGTCACTGAGCATCTCCGGCAGTTCGGCGCGATCGAGATCCCCAGGGCGGAGTACTTGCGCCTGCTCGAGACGAACCTCCAGCGCGACGCCAGCTTCGCCTGAACTGGCGGGACGTGCTCAGGCGATGCTCGCGCTCGATCAGTGAACGGTGTAGGGCTCGCTCAAGGTGAAGGGGGCAATCCTGGCGTCGAAGCTCTCGCCGTTCGTCGAGATCATCTGGTAGGTCCCCTCCATGACGCCGAATGGAGTCTGGAGAGGACAGCCGGATGTGTACTCGAACGATTCGCCGGGCTGCAGCGTCGGCTGCTTGCCCACGACGCCGGGGCCGCGGACTTCTTCGATGTGACCGGTGCCGTCGGTGATGATCCAGTGACGGGTCACGAGCTGCACGGTGTCGCTGCGCTCGTTGGAAATCGTGACCGTATAGAGAAAGAACCACTGGTTCTGAAAGGGTTTCGACTGGGTTGGCGCGTACTCGGACTCGACGCGCACGCGGACACCCTGGGTGACCGCTTCCGATGAGAACATACGAGCATGATGAACGATGGCCGTCCGGGACGGCAAGCTCCGGCGGGCCAGGCGGGACTGTGCGAGCGCTGCGCGCACGTGCGGATCGTGGAGAGCGCGCGCGGGTCGCGCTTCTACCTCTGCCGGCTGTCGTTCAGCGACACGCGCTTTCCACGCTACCCGCCGCTTCCGGTCGTCGCGTGTGCCGGGTTTTCCCCTGACGAGAAAAAGAACGCGGCTGGTTGAGATCGATCCCGCTTGCCCGAAGCGCACCGCCGAACCTGTTAGGATCGTCAGACGGATGCACACCATCGAGCCCGCCAGATTGAAGCCGGGTGTCAACACGGCTTCCCTGCCCGACTCGGAATCGCACTCGACGCCTGACGGTGGCCATCGTCTCATTCGGGGACGTGCCCTGATTTTCTGGGATCCGCTGAGCCTGCCGGGGACCCGGCTCGCGAAGAAGCTCGATGCGATCGACACGGATCAGATCACGCCGGCGGCCGACTGCGTGTCGGAGAGCCTCGACACGCTCGACGAGCGCTGGAAGGCGGGCTCGTTCCGCTACCTGATGCCGGACTTCCGCGAGCGCGTGCATCGCGGGGAGAACTTCATCATCGCGGGGGACCGGTTCGCGATCGGGTCGTCGCGCGAAATGAGCCCCGCCGGCCTCAAGGGCGTCGCGGAGGAAGCGGGCCTCGAGATGGTCGTGGTCTGCGGCGCCAACATGGGGGACATCTTCCGGCGGAACAGCTTCAACCTCGGGCTGCACGTCGTCCAGAGTCCCGAGGCCGTGGCCGCCGCGCGTGACGGCGACGTCTTCAGCTTCGATCCGGCGACGCGGCAGCTTCGCAACGAGACGCAGGAGCAGACCTACGATCCCGTGCCACTCTCGTCGAAAGAGGAGGAGATCCGCCGCAGCGGCGGGATCTTCGCGGTCGGCCGCCGGGAGTTCAAGCGCTCCGTCATCGCGACGCCCGGGATCGACTGGCCCGCGCCCGAGGCGGCGCGCCGGATGTCGACGACCGAACAGATCGTCTGGGCGCACCGGGTCGACAAGGACGTGACGCCGGCGGAGCTGGCGCCCGGCACGACGCTCCGCGTGTACGCCGATTTGCTGCCCGCGTCGGATGGGACCGCACCGTTCGCGATTCACACCTTCAACCAGATCACCGGCGGCGCCAGCATCGACCCGCGTCAGGCCGCGATCGCCAACGATCACTTCGTGTTCACGGGGGTCGAGGCGGACGACAAGCAGACGGCGATCGGCCGCGAGTTCGCCCGCGTTCACGGCATCGAGAAGCCGTATTACGCGACCCCGGGCGACGGCATCTTTCACTTCTATTTCCCCGAGCAGGGGCTGGTGATGCCCGGCCAGTTCATCCCGGGCGCCGATTCACACAGCCGCGCCTACGGCGCGTACGGCGCCGTCGGGATCGGGGTCGGTTCGACGACGCTCGGCTTCGGCTGGTCGACGGGGTACATCTTCTTCACGCTCGCGAATCAGCGTCGGGTGGTGTTCCGCGGGCGGCTGCAGCCGTGGGTCGGCGGCAAGGACATCGTGCTGGAGCTGCTGCGGCGGTGGGGGGCGAAGCAGTCGCAGGGCATGTCGGTCGAGCTCGTCGATCGGGATCAGCAGCTGCCGATGGCCTACCGCAACACAATCGCGAACATGATGGCCGAGGCGGAGGCCTTGAACGGCGTCTTTGCGCCCGATGACATCACCTACGCGTGGTATCAGGGGAAGGGCCTGGGTGAGCTGCCGTATCCCCGCATCGCGCCTGGTCCGGACGCGGTCTTCGCGATCGATGAGACGCTGGATCTGACCGACGTGCGGCCGATGATTGCGAAACCGTTCAGCCCGGGCAACGCGTATCCGGCCGACGAGGTCGCGCGCGAACACATCACGTTCGACAAGGCGCTGATTGGCTCCTGCACGAACGGCAGCTATGACGATCTGCTGCAGGCCGCGCTCGTGATGCGCGCCGCCCGCGACCGCGGCGTGCGAAAGGTCGAACGCGAGTTCACCATCTTTCCCGGATCCGGCGGTGTCGGCCGGCAGATCGAACAACCCGACCGTCGTCTCGGCGGCGAATCGATCGCCGAAGTGTTTCGTTCGGTCGGCGGACAGATCCGCCAGTCGTGGTGCGGTCCCTGTTTCGGGCAGGGACCGGATTCACTGAAGCCCGGGCAGCGGGCGATTACGTCGTTCAATCGCAACTGGCAGAACCGGATGGGGATCGGCGGCGAGGGCTACCTCGCGAGCCCGGCGATCGTAGCCGCGTCAGCGCTCGTCGGCTACATGGCGCCCCCGACCGAGCTCGGCTTGAGCTGGGATGCCGAGCTGTTCGGCGTGTAGAGCGCACCGCAGAGAATCGTGAGGCCCTGAGTCGATGGATACGCTGACTGACCCGCAGGTCTGGATCGCCCTGGCGACGCTGACGTTCCTGGAAATCGTCCTCGGCGTCGACAACATCATTTTCATCTCGATCCTGTCGGGCAAGCTGCCGCCGGATCAGCAGCCCCGGGCGCGCCAGCTCGGGTTGCTCGGCGCGATGGGCACGCGCGTCCTGCTGCTGCTCTCGCTGTCCTGGATCATCAGGCTGACGAACCCCTTGTTCACCATCGGGCAGGACATCTCCGGCCGGGATCTGATTCTGATCCTCGGCGGCCTGTTCCTGATCGGCAAGAGCACCTACGAGATCCACGACAAGCTGGAAGGGGAGGAAGGACACGCGTCGAAGCGCGTGCCCGCGTCGTTCACCAGCGTCATCGTCCAGATCATGCTGCTCGACATCGTGTTCTCGCTCGATTCGGTCATCACGGCGGTCGGGATGGTCGACGTGTTGTGGGTCATGATCGCGGCCGTCATGATCGCCGTCGGCATCATGATGATCTCCGCCGAGCCGATCAGCACGTTCGTGCACAAACATCCCACCGTCAAGATGCTGGCGCTCAGCTTCCTGCTGCTGATCGGCCTCTCGCTGATCCTCGAGGGCTTCGACCATCACATTCCGAAGGGCTACATCTACTTCGCGATGGGATTCTCGGTCTTCGTCGAGATGATCAACCTGCGGCTGCGCAAGACCCAGCCCGTGCATCTCCACGAGCGCTACAGCGAACACGACACGCCTGCCGGCTCGGCGAAGACCCCGGCGACGAAGCGCTGAAACGCCGGCCGGAGGGCCGGCGTCTTACCTCTATTGCATCGGTTCCGGTCCAGGTCCGCGACCGTGCGAATCGTCCACCCTTCCGGAGGTCTGTGGAGATGACGCGTGTCCTTCTGGCCGTCCTTGCGGCAGCGCTTGCCGTTCCGTCCGTTTACACTCAGGCGCCCGCGCCTCCCTCCGGTCAGCAGCCGCAGGGGCCGCAGGCTGCGCCGCTTGGACCCAATCAGTGGCGGATCGATGCGTCGCACTCCGCGGCGAATTTCAGCGTGCGCCACATGATGGTGACGACCGTCCGCGGCCAGCTCGGGCCAATCATGGGCGTGCTCGAATACGACGGCAAGGATGTCCGCTCGATCAAGGCGGACGTCCGCATCGACGTCAAGGGCATCAACACCAGCAACCCCAAGCGCGACAATCATCTGCGCAGCGACGACTTCTTCGATGTCGCCAGTCACCCGGACATCATCTTCAAGTCGAAGCGTGTCGAGCCTGGCGCTGCCGGCGCGTTCAAGCTGATTGGCGACCTGACCATGCGCGGCACGACGAAGGAAGTCGTGCTCGATGTCGAGGGGCCGACACCGCCGGTGAAGGGCATGGGTGGGATGCGCGTCGGCGCGACCGCGACGACCAGGGTGAAACGCCTCGAGTACGGCCTCAAGTGGAACCAGCTCATCGAGTCAGGTCCGGTGGTGAGCGACGAGGTCACGATCACGATCGACCTCGAAGTCGTCCGTCCGGCGCTCCCTGGCTCGTCGCAACCCTGAGCGGTTTTTGGGGCCTCTGGTCCGCCGCTCAGAAAGCCTGCGGAAACTGTCGAGATTGGACGGCTACAATAGAGCGACATGCCCCTCGTCGCTCTATTGATTCTGATCGCGCAGGCCGCATCCCTCCCACAACAAGCGGCTCCTGATTCCCCAGCCACGCCGGCGCCTGCGCTGCAACCCGCGATCTACGTGCCCGAGCGCGTCTACGACACCCGCCGAAACAGCTTCGGCGATTTCGAGCTGATGCTCGCCGACCTCGCCGGCGCGGACGTCATTTTCGTCGGCGAACAGCACGACGATCCCAATACCCATCGGCTCGAGCAGGCGATGCTGGACGGATTGCGGCGCCGCAAGGTCGCGGTCACGCTCTCGCTCGAGATGTTCGAGCGCGACGTGCAGGAGACCGTGGACAAGTACTTGTCCGGAGCGATTGGCGAGCCGGAGTTCCTCAAAGCCGCGCGTCCATGGCCGCGGTATGCGACCGACTATCGGGCGCTCCTGGAGCTCGCGAAGGCGGAGGGCTGGCCCGTGGTCGCGGCGAACGTCCCGCGCCGGTTCGCGGCCGACGTCGCGAAGAACGGCCGCACGGCGCTCGACAAAATGGCGGAATCGGATCGGGCCTTCGCGGCGCGCGATCTGGAATGTCCCCAGGACGCGTATTTCCAGCGCTTCGTCGCCGCCATGGGGAATCATGCCGGCGGCAAACCGGCGGAGGCCCCGGCCACCGAGGAGGCGAAGCGCCAGGCGGCGGCAACCAACGAGCGCTATTTCTGGTCGCAGTGCGTCAAGGACGAAACGATGGCTGAGTCGATTGCGAAGGCCTTCGATCGGCGCCGCGGCCAGCAGGGGTTGATCGTGCACGTCAACGGCGCGTTCCACAGCGACTTCGGAGCGGGCACGGTCGAGCGAACGCGCCGGCGGCTCGCAGGCCGCCGCGTTGCCGTGGTCAGCATTCTACCCGTCGCGAACGTCGACACGCTGACGCCGGCAGGCGACGATCTCAAACGCGCCGACTTCCTCGTCTACACGATTAAGTAGCGACTCGTCCCCAATCCCGATCACGATCTCGATCCCCGATCACTGATCACCGAAGGCGTTCAGGCATCTCCGCGACGACATAGGCCATGACCGCGATCGCGGCGGCCGCGCGCGACACGTCCTTCGGATCGATTCTCTCCACGGTATCGGCCGGCGTGTGATGGATCTGGAAATAGTCGCCTTCGGCGTCCAGTGACATCGACGGAATGCCGGCGGCCTGCACGCTCGGTCCGATGTCCGCGCCGCCACCGCTGCCGCTGATCGTGCTCGCGCCGATCTCGCCAAGGAGCGTCGCGATGTCCGCCACCGTCTTGCGCGCGTAATCGCTGCCCGAGAAGCCGAACCCGGTCGGCTTGAAGACGCCGGTGTCCGCCTCCAGCATCAGGACGTGGTTCGCGAGCTGGTCACGATACTTGTCGCGGTACGCGTAAGCCCCGCGCAGGCCGTTCTCTTCGTTCGTGAACAGGACGACGCGCACGGTTCGTCTCGGCCGCAGCCCCAGCTTCACCATCAGGCGCACCGCTTCCCACGTCACGACGCAGCCGGCGCCGTCGTCCGAAGCTCCGGTGCCGACGTCCCACGAATCGAGATGACCGCCGACGACCACGACTTCGTCGGACCGTTCGCGTCCCCGGATTTCGCCGATGACATTGAACGAGTCGGCGTCGGGGAGGATTCTGGCGTCCATGCTGAGCCGCACGCGCACGCGCGTCCCGCGATCGTGCATGCGCTGAAGACGATCGGCATCTTCGGTCGAGATGGCGGCGGCGGGGATCTGGGGAATTCCGTCCGCATACCGCAGCGCACCCGTGTGCGGCGTGCGCAGGCCCGGCGGGCCGACCGAGCGCACGAGCACGGCGACCGCGCCGTGCGAGGCGGCGCGCGACGGGCCGTCGGACCGGTACTGGACGGTCTCGCCATAATTCGTGAACGGGACGTTGAACAACACGATGCGGCCCCGGATGCGCTCGCCAGAGGTATCCAGCTCGTAGAAGCTGCGGACGATGAGGATCTCCGCTTCAATCCCTCCAGGCGGAGTCCCGATGCTGTTGCCGAGCCCCAGCATGGCCATCGTGTGGGTGCCGGGGGACGTGATCTGCGCGCTCTCTGCGCCCCTGACCCAGTGCGGCACCTTGACAGGATCGAGGCGGACGGTGTCGAAGCCGTCCTTCCGCATCTGATCGGCCGTCCATGTGATCGCCGCCGCGAGCGCCTCCGAACCACTCAGACGATGGCCGAACGTGTCCCCGAGCTCCGCGAGACGATCCCACGCAAATCGTGTCGAAACCGACTCTGCGATGATCCGGCGCGCCGGCTCCCGATAGGTCTCGAGCCAACTCGGCCGTGCCCCGTGCTGCGCATCGACGGGAACGAACGCCGCCGCCAGTCCGATCGCAACCGCGAGGAATACACGTAGGGCGAGAAACGGCCGCGTCTGCATAGGATAATTCTGCCATGCAGCCGGCACTGGGTTTGGCCATTCGCGGGACCGATCGGAACTTCGAGCTCGCCGACGGAACGCATCTGACGGTCGGCCGCAGCAAGGACTGTGAGATCTGCCTCGAGGACACCGCGGTCTCGCGCCGTCACTGCACCATCGAGGCGGTCGGTACCGGGGTCGTGATCACGGATCTCGAGTCGGCCAACGGAACATTCCTCAACGAGCGTCTGATCCACACTGCCAGCGCGGTGCCAGGCGACACGATCCGCGTGGGGGGAACCGTCCTCGCCGTGACGAGCCCCGTGGCGGTGCCGCACCGTCTCGACTCGACGCTCTCGGACGACGACACGCCGGCGTCCGTCATTAAGAAACGCTTCGAACCCGCGCGGTTCGACTGGCTGACGACGCTGTCGAGTTCGGCCGACACGGGGTCGTCGAGCCTGAGCCTGCTCCAGCGCGCCGAGCGGCACCTGTCCATGCTCCATCGCGTGTCCGAGATGCTCGCCACGGCCCGCGACATCTCCGGACTGGCAGACAGCACGCTCGACGCGATCCTCGAGGTGATCGGCTGCGATCGCGCGGCCTTCATTCTCCGCAGACCGGGTGGGGACGTGAGCAGCGCGGAGGTCGCCGCGGCGAGGGGCCTGAGCGGCAGCGTCGACCGATTCAACGTCAGCCGGACGCTCATCGCCGACGTCATCGAGAAGGGTGTGTCGACGTTTGCCTACGACGCGGTGAACGATGCGCGGTTCAAAGCTGGCTCGAGCGTCGTCGGGCAGCAGGTGCGATCGGTGATGTGCGTGCCGCTCCGGACGGCGGATGACGTGCAGGGGGCGCTGTACGTGGACAGTTTGAGCGCGCCCGGCAAGTTCTCGGAGACCGATCTCGAGCTGCTCGCGGCGCTGGGAAATCAGGCTGGCGTCGCGCTCCACCGCGTCCGCCTGCTCAGCGAGATCGAGCGCCTGCTGCTCGACACGATTCGGGCGATCGCCGCGACGATCGACGCCAAGGACGGCTATACCCACCGGCATTCGGAACGTGTCGCCGTGCTGTCTGCACGGATCGCCGCGGAAATCGGATTGTCGGCCGAACAGCAGAAGACGGTCCAGCTCGCCGCCCTGCTGCACGACCTCGGCAAGATCGCCGTGCCGGACTCGATCCTCAACAAGCCGTCACAGCTGACGCCGGCCGAGTTCGAGGAGATGAAGAAGCATCCAGTCCACGGCGCGCGGATTCTCTCCAACATCCAGAGCCCCGCGGTGAGGGCGGTACTTCCGGGTGTCCAGTATCATCACGAACGCTGGGATGGGAGCGGCTACCCGGATGGACTCCGCGGCGAGAACATTCCGCTGCTCGGACGCCTGCTCGGCGTCGCCGACTACTTCGACGCGCTGACCTCCGCGCGCGCTTACCGTCCGGCGATGACCGTCAATGAAGCGATCGGCCTGGTGGTGAAGGCCGCGGGAACACACTTCGATCCGCGCATGGTCGAGGCCATGATGGATCTGCACGAGCGCGGCGAGCTTCTTCCCCGCGTGAGCGACGAGCTCACGACCGAGATCAGCCCTCTCGTCGGAACTCAAAGGGATGACGCCGAATGATGGAGGGGATGGCCATCATCGTCTGGTTCGTGCTGCAGGTCGTCCTAGGCGCCGGCCAGGCCCCGCCGTCCGTGACGGTCCGTCTCCATCATCTTCACTACCGGACGTCGAATGTCACCGCTGCGCTCGCGGATGGCGTCCGCCAGCACGGCGGATCGCGCGTACTCCTCCAGGGGCTCGGCGTCGGCGTGCGCGCGGAACAGCATTACGTGCTGTTCGACGTCAGGAGCGCACTGGAGGACGCGGCCGCCGAGGCGCCGGATCGCAGTCCGGAGATCGGTCATGAGGAGGACGTATCCGGGCGATATCGCGCGGCGCTGAAGTGGCTGAACGCGAAGGGTGTCGCCGCGATTCCGCCGGACCTCGCGCTGACGAAGCTCAGCGCTGCGGTCCCGGACAGCACACTTGACCACGTCGGCTTCGCGGCCGGGAATCTCGACGCGGTCATCGAGGCGCTTCGCGTCGCGGGCGCCACGCCGGCGCGGCGGACCGAGGACTCCGCGTTCTTTCGCGCCGACGGCCTGATCGTCGAGATCACGCGCGACACCGATCTGCCGGATGTGCTCTGGTGCCCGATGCATCCCGACGTCCGCGCCGGCTCGCCCGGAAAGTGCCCGATCTGCGCGATGGATCTCGTCCCGATCCCGCCGCCGCGAGTCGGCCAGTTCCGCGTCGATGTGGCGCCGACCCCGGCGGCGCGCGGGCGCGGCGCGCGCGGCCTGACCCTGCGCATTCGTGATCCGGAGTCGGGCGAGCCGGTCACGGCGTTCGCGCCACTGCACGACCGGCTGCTGCACCTCTTCATCGTCAGCCGCGATCTGCGCTTCTTCGCGCACGAGCATCCCGTGCAGAACGGCAGCACCTTCGACCTGGTGATTGATCTGGCGCCCGGGACATACATGGCGATCGCCGACTTCCTGCCCCTCGGCGGCTCGCCGCAGATGGTGCACCGCGCCATCGTGACGCCGGGCGCGGCCGCATCGCCGTTTGCCGCGGCGTCCGATCTCTCGGAGGATCTCAGCGACAAGGTCGTCGACGGAGTGCGGATGCACCTGGCGCTGGGACGGCGCCCGGATCGCCTGGATGCCGTCCTGCGCTTCAGATTCGCGGACGCCGCGAGCGGCGCGCCGATCTCCGATCTCGAGCCGTACCTGGGAGCGTCGGGCCACCTGCTGATCGTCAGCACCGACCTGACGCATGCGATACACGCACACCCGGAGAGCCTGACGCCGGGACCCGACATCAACTTCGGCGCCGAGTTCCCCGTGGCCGGTCTCTACAAGTTGTGGGTGCAGGTGCAGCGCAAGGGGAAGGTGTTCACTGCGCCGTTCGTCGTGCGGATCGGATCGCTGCCCGCGGCCTCGCCTCAGGACCCCAGGTGAAGCGTCAGCGAGCAGGGCGCGGCAGTCTCCACCGTCAACCGGCTGCCGGCTGGTAGATCGAGCGGGGTCTGGAGCCAGTAGGTTTCCTCGAACTCCTTTTCATAGTTCCTGACCCACGCGAGGATCTCGCGGCGCCCGTTCGGCAGGCTGGCGATGAAGCCGGCCGACGTCTCTTCTGCGAGCCGCGGCGTGATGGCGAGAAGCCGTCCGGCAGGGAGGCGCGCGGCGCTGCAGGGCAGTGTCACGCTCTTCGGCGGCTTGCCGGCCGCTGGCCAAGTCGAAGCTCTGACCGTATCGATTTTCGCGGGCTCGGGGCCTCGCAGCGCACCACCGTCGACCCACGCCACGAACAGCGAGATCTCGAAGGCCGAGAGCGACGGATCGTTGGCGAACTGGCCGTAGCCCCTGGCCGCGTGCCATTTCGGCATCCGACGCGCCATCACTTCTTCGCGAATCGCCTTCGCCCACGGCCGGGCATCGTCATAGGTCACGAGCGACATGGGGCCTTTGCCGTCTGGCGAGTGGCACCGTACGCACCGGGCATTCACGAGCCGGGCGATGTCGCCGTTCCACGTGACCTTGGTGCGAGGGGGATCGTGCGCCAATGGCGCGGCGCCCAGGAGACAGACGAGGAAGGTCGTGGCTGCGCCGAGCGCAGCCAGACACGATGCGTACGTCGATGTGGAAGACGTTCGTGACGTCCGCAGAAACGAGAGCACGCGGTGCCGCATCCGGATTCGCTGCTCCGCGCGGAGGCTTACTGTCCGCCGCTGGCCGTGATCACCGTCCCCGGCCGGACCCCGTCAATCGAAAAGACGATCGAGGAGAACATCATCTCTTCCCACGTTTGATCGCCCCAGGTGACTTCGGCTTTCGGGTCGGGGTTGGAACGATTCGCCGGAGAGTTGTCGTAGTGAGCGATGGCCCGGATCTTCGAACCTTTCGCGAGCTTCAGCGGCGTCGCAAAGATGTACAGAGGTCTGCCAGTTGAAATCGTTACTTGGGCACCGAGAGGATCACTTCGGTGCGGCCATCGGGATGAATGACCGAGTCCTCCCATTTCTTCCCGCGCAGGTGAGTGTGCGGCAGGATCTGGCGCAAAGTGACATCCTGGGTCGCTGTCATCTCCGCGGCGATCGAATAATCGGATGCGCCTGGAGGAATGCGCAGGCTGCCGTTGGCGAGCGCGGTGATGCGCAGTTCCTCGGTCGGCGGCGCCGCGGCGAACTTCATGCCGACGCGCGTCCGGTCGACCTGGGCTTCGCCGGTGGACGTGTAGTGCATCTGCAGGACGATGGTGGAACCTGCGCGAAGAAGGATTGCGGTGTCCGGTTCATAGACCGAGGCGCTCGTACCTGGCGCGAATCCGCCAATCGACGCGCCGAGTGTTCGCGGCGCCGGATAGAGACTCACCCCGCGCGCGCGCTTCTGCCCCTCGGGTTCCTTGGGCCCGCCAGTCTGACCGGCGGGCACGGCCATGCCCTCCGCCGCACGGAACGCCGCGGGCCGGCGCTCCGGCGCAGGCGGCCGTGCGTAGGCGATGACGTGATGCACGACCTCGCGATTGCCCGGCCGCACTTCGAACGCCTGAACCCAGCGATCCTCGGTGAGGTTCGTCGGGATTTCGATGTATTCGTATTCGACGAACCCGTCAGCCGGGACCCGATACTCAACGGGCATCGCGAGCACGAGATCGGGCTCGCCGATGGTCCAGCCGTCGGTGTATTTCGGCGCCGGCGGCAAATCGTTCGGGTTGCCGCGCGGCGCGCCGCCGTTGGCCCACCGGACGATCAGATCCCGCTGCTCGTCCGTCAACCGGCGCTCGTTCTTGAAGTGGCCGACCTTCGGATCCGCGTGCCAGGGAGGCATGACCCCGGCGCCGACCTCGTCGCGCATCGCCTTGGCCCAGGGCCGCGCGTCTTCGTAGCTGAGGAGCGACATCGGCGCGATTTCGCCCGGCCGGTGGCAGGTCGTGCAGTTGGCGTAGAGGATCGGGGCGATGTCCCGGTTGAACGTCGGCACGTCCGCCGCTTTCGGCCTGGCCGCATACTGCCCGCCGGCGTGCAGCGAAACGCCGACCATCGAGACGACGCCGATGACCCCGAAGACGATTGCCCGCTTTGTCATATCGCTCCTTAGCGCTACCAATTTTGTGGCTTCCGCTTTCAGGCGGAAGGGTGCGTGCGCTGGTGAATCTTCCGCCTGAAGGCGGAAGCCACGCGCCCGATCATTGCGACGATTCGCTCACTTCGCCGTCATCGGCGTCGGGGCCTGCGATGGACTGAAGAGGATGCCGGTGTATTGCATCTCCTCCCACGTCTGATCGCCCCACTTCACATCGACCTTGGGATCGGGATTCGATTTGTTGGCTGCCGAGTTGTCGTACCACGCCGTCGACACGAGCTTGGCGCCCTTCGGGATCTGCAGCGGCTCCCTGAACAGATAGTAGGTCTGCCAGTTGAAGTCGTACCGTGGCACTGACAGGATGGTCTTCGTCTCGCCGCCGGGCAGCACGAGCTTGTACTCCCACTTCTTGCCGCGCAGGTGCGTGTGTGGGAACAGCCCCCACACCGTCGTGTCCTGCACGAACTGCACGTCCGTGCTGACCTGGACGTCGTTCGCACCGGCCGGAAGGGTGAAGACCGCATTCACGAACTGGCCGGCCCGCACCTCGCGCGGCGACGGTTCCGTCGCGAACACGAGGCCGACCTTGGTTCGATCGTCCGCCTCTTCGCCGACGGCCGTGTAGTGCATCTGGAGCTCGATGATCCCGCCGGGCTCCAACCTGAACGCAGTACCCGCCGGCGCGACCTGCGGGTTCGTTCCCGGTGCATAGGTGGCAACGAGGCGCGCCGGCATGCCCGTCAGATCCGTCCGCCGCGGCCGCTGACGCTTGACGACGCCGCGGTCCGGAAACACCGACGTCTCTTTGTTCGGCTGCATCGCCGGGCTGTTCGTCGTGTCCGGTTTGGCACGGTAGTAGACCAGCACGTGGTGCACGACCGAGCGGTTGCCCGGGCGCACTTCGATCGCCTTGATCCACTTGGGTTCCGTGAAGTTGGTCGGCAGGTAGAACCACTCGGTACTCGATGATGCCATCCGCGGGGATCTTGAAGCTCTCCGGCATCTCGAGAACCACATCCGGTTTGCCGACGGCCCACCCGTCCACGAAGGAGGGCGGCGCCGGCAGATCCTTCTCATCGCCTCGCGGGGCACCACCGTTGGCCCACGCCACCAGCGTCTCGCGATCGCCATCGCTCAGGATGCGTTCGTTGTGGAAGGTCCCCTTCGGCGCATCCGTGTGCCAGGGTGGCATGTTGCGATCGCTGACCTCGTCGCGGATGGCCTTGGCCCAGGGGCGGGCGTCCTCATACGTCATCAGTGACATCGGAGCGATCTCCCCGTCCCGATGGCAGCCGACGCAGTTCTTGTAAAGGATGGGGGCCACGTCCTTGTTGAAGGTGGGCACGTTCTTCCCAGGCGTCCGTCGGGACGCGTACTGGCCCTCCGTGGACACCGAGGCCAGGGTTCCCAACCACAGCAATGACACAGCCAGCACACACGTTTTGACGCGCATCGCGGTCCTCAAGGGCAGTAGACGCAGCATGCTTGTTCGGGTTCCCGGGCCAACTCTCGAAGTAGGGAGGCCAGATTGTACGTTAACGACGGGTTTTCGAGGCCGTCTTCCCGCCCATGACCGAGCTTTTCCTGGAGATTCGCCACGCCCTGCGTCTGGTGCGGCGGGCGCCCGCCATGGCGGCCGTGATCATCGGGTCGCTGACCCTGGGCATCGGGGCCAATACGACGGTCTTTTCCTTCGTCAACGCGATCCAGTTCAAGCCGCTGCCGTTTGCCGATGAAGCGACGCTGGTCGATGTGAGCGAATGGAGCGCAACCGAGCTCTGCGCCGGCTGCGGAGTGGGTACTTCTCTGCCGTCGTTCCTCGAATGGCGTGAACGCGCCCGGTCGTTCGCCGCCATGGAGGCCTACAAGGAACAGTCCTTCGTCGTCTCGGGGGCCGGGGAAGCCGAGCGCACCGGCGGTGCGCTCGCGACGTCTGGACTCCATTCGATGATCGGCGTGCAGCCAATCGTCGGGCGGTCCTTCAGACCCGACGATGACGTGCCTGGTGCAGCGCCGGTCGTCCTCATCAGTCATCGATTGTGGGCTCGACGGATGGACTCGCGCGCGGACGTCGTCGGTTCGCCGCTGAAAGTCGACGGCGTACTCCGGACCATCGTCGGGGTCATGCCGCAGGGGTTCGCCTTTCCGGAGTTCGCGCAGCTCTGGATCCCGGTGCAGCAGGCGAGCGCCGGGTGGCGGCGGGACGATCGGACGCTTGCGGTCGTCGCTCGACTGCGCCCTGGAACGACCATCGAGACGGCCCGTGCGGAAATGCGAGCGACCGCCGCTGCTCAGGAGCTCGCTCATCCGTCGACCAACGCACGATGGATTGCGCAGGTCACGTCCCTTCGCGAGGACCTGACGGAGGAGACGGCGCAGGCGTCGCTGGTCTTTCTGGCGGCTGTGGGATTCGTGCTTCTGATCGCCTGCGCCAATGTCGCCAATCTTCTGCTCGCGCGGGCGGTCGAACGGCGCCGCGAGATTGCGATCCGGCTGGCCCTGGGTGCGAGCCGGGCGCGGATCGCGCGGCTGGTCTGGACCGAGAGTCTCGTCCTCTCGACCGTGGGCGGCATTCTCGGAATGCTGCTCGCCTGGTGGGCGTCGAGCTGGCTCGTGTCCTCCTTCGAGGTAGAGGCCCCGTACTGGATCGAGTTCGGGATCGACCGGAGGGTGCCGGTGTTCTGCCTCGGCGTGACGCTTGCGACCGCCGTAATCTGCGGACTGGCGCCGGCTGTGCAGGCGTCGAGGCGCGACGTGCGGGCAACGCTCCAGGATGGCGTCAATGCATCGACGGGCCTGAAGGGTCGCTTCCGTCACGCGCTGGTCGTGTTGCAGCTCGCGCTTGCGCTCGTGCTGCTCGCAGGCGCCGGGTTGATGATCCGGACGGTTCTGCGCACCTACCAGTTCGATGTCGGATACGACCCGTCGCGCGTGCTGGTCGGAGACATCACGCTGAACGAGGCGCGATATGACTCTCCTCGGGCCATCCACGCCTTCGCGACGTCGCTCGTCGAGTCGGTGGAAAGGATCCCGTCCGTTCGCGCGGCCGTCTCGCGATCGATCTTCTTCGCCGGATTCGGCGGACAGCCTCAGCGGCTCATGGTCGACGGAATCGGAGAGGCCGAAGCTGGCGCCTCTCCGGGCTTCTATCACGCCGTGACGCCGGGGTACTTCGCCACGCTCGGTGTCGCGCTGCTCGAGGGACGCGACTTCACCACGGCCGACCTCGGCCAGGTCGTCATCGTCAATCGCGAGCTCGCTGAGCGGATCTGGGGCACGCGCAGTCCGGTCGGCGCGCGCATCCGGTTCGGCACCGAGCGGCCCTGGCTGACTGTCGTCGGTGTCGTGGCGAATTTCGGCGGCAGCCCGATCGCCGGACGGCGCTCGGCGTTTGCCTACGTGCCGTTCGCCGGGAACGAGGGAACCTCTCTCTCGATTTCGGTCCGCGGTCCCGGTGAGGTCAGCGCTCTCGGGCCGGAAGTGCGTGCGGCCGCTGCCCGCCTCGATCCCGACGTGCCGATCGAAGATCTGATGACCGCGGCCACGATGCTCGACCGATGGGTGGCGCCGGCTCGATTCGTCGCGCTGTTGCTGCTTTCACTGTCGGCCGTCGCGGTTCTGCTCGCCTGTCTCGGCACGTATGGCGTGATGGCGTACGGCGTGGCGCAGCGCACGCGCGAGATCGGCATCCGCATCGCGCTCGGCGCCCGCTCGCATCACATCCGGCAGCTGCTCGTCGGCACCGGTCTCCGGCTTATTCTTGCCGGGCTCGGTCTCGGCCTGCTCCTCGCGTGGATCTGCACGCGCGCGCTCACGGGCATCATCGCAGGCACCAGTCCAACCGATCCCCTCGTCTTCATCAGTGTGGCTCTCACACTCGGCGCTGTCGGACTGGCCGCCAGCTGGATCCCGTCGCGCCGCGCGCTCAGGATCGATCCGACTATCGCCTTGAGGGCTGAATAAGTGAGCGTCGGTCAACTCCCAACCTCCAACTCCCAACTCCCAAGGCGATAGGTTCGAGACGGCTCGAAGAAAGTCGCACGGATATGCCTCATTAGTTCGGCGCTCACCTCTATGGTGCGAGCCGTGCACTTTCGGAAGTTGGCGAGTTGGGCGTAGATCCGTCGGAGGCGAGTTGCATGGAGTTGACGCTCTCTTTAGAGCGCCACCCGATGGCGTCCGCTGTGCAGGTAGTTCATCGTCTGCACGGTGAGGAGGATGATGAAATCGAGCTTGGCCTGTTCTTCGGGTTCGCGCAGGCGCAGGTTCAGCTCGTTCGCGCGCTTGATCATGTCTTCGATGACCTGGTCGATCGTGTATTGATACTCGCCGGTCCACTCCGCGACCATGCGGCGCGCGTCGCGACGGATGCGCGCGATGAATCGTGCGGCCTTCATCTGCTTCGCGTACTCGGGACTGCTCGAGAACAGCCGGTTGAGATCGCGATCGTAGAAGTGCGGGTGCAGCAGGCCGTAGTGACGCCGCTTGCGCGCATAGTGTGCGCCGACGGTCTTTTTCAAAGACTGAATCGGTTCGACCTTGCGGCGGCTTCGTACGAGCATCGGCTTGCCCGCCAGCTCGGTCATCAGGGTGTTCATGTACTCCAGCTTCTTGAGCGCCGGCCAGTCGGTGTAGCGCGTCCGCCAGTCCGCGTCCGGCGCCAGCCAGACCGCGAACGTCTCGGCGAAGTCCTCGTCCGGATGGCTCTGCGCGTACCAGCTGTCGAGATGCAGGACGTAGCTCTTGCTGTACGGCTTCGGCGTGTAGTAGTCCGGATACTGCATGTAGGAGGGGCCGAACACCCGCTGCCGGCGCAGCCGCATGCGCAGGCGGTACGCGTTGTCGACTGCGTGGCCCGCCTCGTGGCGCAGGATCTTCATGCACCAGGCCGGCGTGCCGCCCTCGACTTCCAGCATCTGGGTCCGCTCGAGCTTTTCGAGCCGAGGATGGGCGAGATAGAACGGAATCGCGACTCCGGGCACTCCATCCGGAGAGAACCACTCGGCTGACAGCCAGAAGTGCGGCTCGAACGTCTGCAGGCCGCGCTCAGCGAGCTCGGCCTGAAGCTGGGCGATTCGCGGCTCCAGCGCGCTCCCTTCAATGGTCAGATTGAGGTCGCAGATGCGAAGGTCGAGGATTTTGTCATCCGGCCAGGAAGCCCATTCAGGTTCAGCCACGTGAGCGTCTCCAGCCCCACAGTGTAATGAAGCCTCGGCCGGGCCCCGCCGGCGAGCCGCGTTGGACGGTTCGCCGGCGCTGTGATATATCGTTCGCGCTGAGTAACTTACAGAATTTCTCCCGCACCTCCCCCAGAGGAGACCTTATGCATGTGTTGTGTCGTCTCGCGCTCGCGGCTCTGATCGGCGCGTTCGCCGCTCCCGCCGCCGCGCAGAATCCGCAACAGCCGCAGGCCCAACCGCAGGAAAAGAAACCCGAACAACCTGAACAGAAGCCTGAGGAGCCGCCGAAGTACGAAGAGACCGTCATCGTGAGCAGCTCGCGCATGGAGCAGCAGCTGATCGACTCGCCGGCCACGATGACGGTCATCACCGCCGCGACCATCGAGAACGCGCCCACGCGGAACTTTGCCGAGCTGCTGCGCTCGGTTCCCGGATTGAATCTGACGCAGGTCTCGGCTCGCGACATCAACGTCACGACGCGCGGCGCGACCGGCACGCTGGCGACCGGCCAGCTCGCGCTGCTCGACGGCCGGAGTCTGTATCAGGACTTTTTCGGCTTCGTCATGTGGGATTTCCTGCCGGTGAATCTCAACGAGATCAAGCAGATCGAAGTCATCCGCGGTCCGGCGTCAGCAGTCTGGGGAGCGAATGCCTACAACGGCGTGATCAACGTGCTCACGAAATCACCGCGCGAGATGCAGGGGACCAGCGTGACCTTTGGTCTCGGCTCGATGGAGCGCTCGACCGAGGGCAGCACGCTGGACGACGGCATGCTCCTCTATTTCAGCGGGACCCACGCACAGGCGATCAACGATCGGTGGGCGTTCAAGTTCTCCGCCGGCGGGTATTCGCAGGACTCGCTGCCCCGGCCGACCGGCGTCATCCCCGGCTCGCCCGGAACGACCTATCCGCCGTTCAACAATACCGGCACGACGCAGCCGAAAATCGACGGACGGATCGACGCGGATCTCGAGGACGGCAGCAAGTTGTCCTTCTCGGGCGGCTTCGCCGGGACCGAAGGCATCATGCACACGGGCATCGGTCCGTTCGACATCAATACCGGCTCGCGCATGGGCTACGGGAAGGTGAATTACACGCGAAAGGCCCTGCGGGCGAGTTTCTTCACCAACATCCTGGACGGCGCGGCCAGGAACACGCTGACGCGGGACGTGAGCGGTCTCCCGATCACGTTCGACTTCAAGACCAACACCTACGATTTCGAGCTCAACAACGTGTCGACGGCCGCCAATCGCCACGTGATCAGCTACGGCGGGAATCTCCGCTTCAACAAGTTCGATCTGTCGCTGGCGCCCGACGGAGACGACCGCACCGAGTTCGGTGTGTTCGCCCAGGACGAGATCTTCCTGTCGTCGATGTTCCGCTGGACCATCGGTGCGCGCGTCGATCGTTTCGACTACATCGACGACTTCGTGCTGTCGCCGCGGACTACGTTCGTGATCAAGCCGCGCACCGATCAGGCCCTGCGGTTCTCGTACAGATCGCGCCTATCGCTCGCCGTCGGTGATCAACAATTTTCTTCAGGTCACGCTCGCCGAACCGATCAATCTCGGTGCCTTGGGACCGCCATTCGCGGGCCGCATCTATCCACTCCCGATTAGCTCGGTCGGCAATCCGGATCTGCAGGAACAGCTGGTCGACGCGTTCGAGGTCGGCTATACGGGCACGATCGGCGGGCGCACGCTGCTCTCCGCAGCGTTTTACGTGAACAAATCGAAGAACGATATCTTCTTCACGGAAGACACTTCCGCGCGCTACACGGCGACGAATCCGCCGCCTGGCTGGCCGCTGCCGCCCGCCGTCATCGCCCTGGTGCCGGGCGGAAGCTTTCCCGCCCGGTTCACGTATCTGAACTTCGGCAGGGTCACCCAGCGCGGGCTCGAGCTGGGCCTCGAGAGCAACATCAATCAATACTTCAGCGGATATGCGAATTATTCGTGGCAAGGGGAGCCGGAACCGGAGGGCTTCGACATCAGCGAGCTCAACATTCCTCCTGAGAACCGTTTCAACGTCGGCGTGAGTCTTAACTACCGGCGCATTCTCGGGAACCTGTCGGTCAACTACTCGGGCGACGCGTTCTGGCAGGACGTCCTCGACGCCCGGTACCATGGCACGACCGAGTCCTACACGCTGGTGAACGGCGGCTTCGGCCTGAAATGGATGAACGACCAGCTCACGACGACGGTGAAGGTGATCAATCTGGGCAATCAGGACGTCCAGCAGCACGTGTTCGGCGACATCCTCAAGCGCCAGGTCATTGGCGAGGTGCGGGTGGGATTCTAGTCGGGACTCGGGACTCGGGCGGGTCTCCGGATCGGTGACGTGATCGGGGATCGGGGATCACGGACTTGGGGCTGGGACAGGCGCTTGTGCTGATTCGGATCGGGATCTGGATTGGGATCCGGATCGGGATTCAGGATGAGGGATTAAGGATCAGGGATTGGCAATTGGCTTGAGAGGAGGCATCGGCCTGCCGCGATCGGAACGGGCGCGTGGGCGACGGGGGGATGCGACGGCTGCCGATGCGGCCGCAGTCAAGGACGGCAAGAAGAAGAAGCTCGATGCCGCCGCGGTGTGGCGTGAGGCCCGCGAGCTCGTCTGGGCCCGGCGCGGGCGCATTGGTCTCGGCCTCTCCTTGATGCTGGTGAATCGGCTGGCCGGGCTCGTGCTGCCGGCCTCCTCGAAGTACCTCATCGACGATGTCGCGGGACAAGGCCGGGCGGACCTGCTCGTGCCGCTCGCGCTCGTGGCGGGCGCGGCGACGTTCGTCCAGGCGGTCACGTCCTTCGCGCTCTCCCAGGTTCTCGGCGTCGCGGCGCAGCGGGCGATCACCGACATGCGGCGGCGCGTCGAGGAACACGTCGCCCGGCTGCCGGTGCGCTTCTTCGACGCCACGCAGGCCGGCCAGCTGCTCTCACGCATCATGAGCGATGCGGAAGGCATCCGGAATCTCGTCGGCACCGGGCTCGTGCAGCTGACGGGCAGCATCGTCACGGCGCTCATCGCGCTGACCTATCTCTTCTACCTCAACTGGAGTCTCACGCTCGCGACCCTGGTCGCGCTGTCCGTGTTCGGCGGCGCGATGGCGCTCGCGTTCAGTCGGCTGCGGCCCCTGTTCCGCGAGCGCAGCCGCATCAACGCCGAAGTGCAGGGGCGTCTGAACGAAACGCTGGGCGGCATCCGGATTGTCAAGACCTACACGGCGGAGAAGCGCGAAGAGCTGGTGTTCACCAGGGGCGTCCACCGCCTGTTCCGCAACGTCGCGAAGTCGATCACCGGCGTGTCCGCCCTCACCGCCTTCTCCACGGTCGTCGTCGGCGTCATCGGCATGATGATGATCATCGTCGGCGGGCGAGCCATCCTGTCGGGCGAGATGACGATCGGCGAGTTCATGACCTACATCCTGTTCACCGGGCTGATGGCCGCCCCGGTCGTGCAGATCGCCTCGATCGGCACGCAGATCAGCGAGGCGTTCGCCGGTCTCGACCGCATTCGCGAGCTGCTGCAGACACCGACCGAGGATCAGGAAGATCATCTGCGCGCGCCGCTCGGGTCGGTCGCCGGGGAAGTGACGTTCGACAACGTGAGCTTCGAATACAACCCGGGCGTTCCGGTCCTCAAGCACGTGTCGTTCCATGCGCCGGCCGGAACCACGACCGCGCTGGTCGGCTCGAGCGGGTCGGGAAAGAGCACGCTGATCAGCCTGGTCATGGCGTTCAACCGGCCGATTGCCGGACGCGTGCTGATCGATGGACGAGACCTCGCCTCGGTTCGCCTGCGGGGCTATCGATCGCAGCTCGGGGTCGTGCTGCAGGACAATTTCCTCTTCGACGGCACCATCGGCGACAACATCCGGTACGGCAGTCCCGAGGCGACGCCGGAGCAGATCCGCGAAGTGAGCCGGATCGCGCACGCCGACGAGTTCATCGACGACTTCGCCAAGAAATACGACACGGTCGTCGGCGAGCGCGGCGTCAAGCTGTCCGGCGGACAGCGGCAGCGCGTCGCGATCGCCCGGGCGATCCTCGCCAATCCGAAGATCCTCGTGCTCGACGAAGCGACCTCATCGCTCGACAGCGAAAGCGAAGCCAAGATTCAGGACGGCCTGCGATCGCTGCGGCAGGGCCGGACCACGTTCGTCATCGCCCACCGGCTGTCGACCATCCGCAGCGCCGATCAGATCCTGGTGCTGGAGCAGGGGGAGATCGTCGAGCGCGGCTCGCACGAATCGCTGCTCGCGCTCGGCGGGCGCTACCGCGTCCTCTACGACAAGCAATACAACTTCGAGAGCGACCGGTTCATCAATCCTGGAGAGGACTTCACGCCGGAGCCCGAGAAGGTGAAAGTCGGGACGTCCACGCGTCCGGATCGCGCGCTCTGAACGGGCAGGGATGTACGGGCCACGGCCGCACGAGGATCACCAAGGCCACAAAGCACACGAAGCTCACGCAGAACAAAAAAGAATTTAGCCCAAGGATTTCTTCGTGGTCTTAGTGAGCTTTGTGATCTTTGTGAGTTAGGCCGTCGGCCGTTGGCGACCGGGCCGCGCCGGAAGCCACCTGTCTGAAGACCTCCGGTTGAACCTGGAAGCCACCCGGCTGAAGCGCCCAAGGCCCTTCGACGAGTACCAATAGTCGACTCCAATGGCTCAGTACATCTACACCATGAAAGGGTTGGGCAAGGTTCATCAGCCCGACCACGTCGTCCTCAAAGACATCTGGCTGTCATTCCTCCCGGGCGCGAAGATTGGCGTGCTGGGGCTCAACGGCGCCGGCAAGAGCACCCTGTTGCGCATCATGGCGGGGGAGGAGCAGAACTTCCTCGGCGAGGCGTTCCCCGCCGCCGGCATCACGGTCGGCTTTCTGGCGCAGGAACCGCAGCTCGATCCGACAAAGAACGTTTTCGGCAACGTCGACGAGGGCGTGGCCGACGTCCGCGCGCTGCTCAACCGCTACGACGAGATCAATGCGAAATTCGGCGAGGACCTCTCACCCGAGGAGATGGAGAAGGTCCTCGAAGAACAGGGCAAGGTCCAGGATCGGATCGAAGCGGCGAACGGCTGGGATCTGGATTCACGTCTGGAACTGGCGATGGACGCGCTGCGGCTCCCGCCGGCCGATACCGATGTCACGACCTTGTCGGGCGGAGAACGCCGCCGCGTCGCGTTGTGCCGGTTGTTGTTGCGGTCCCCTGATCTCCTGCTGCTCGACGAGCCGACCAACCATCTGGACGCGGAATCGGTCGCCTGGCTCGAACGTTTTCTGAAGGACTATCCGGGTACTGTGGTCGCGGTGACGCACGACCGCTACTTCCTCGACAACGTCGCGGGGTGGATCCTCGAGCTGGATCGCGGATCCGGGATTCCGTGGGAAGGCAACTACTCTTCCTGGCTCGACCAGAAGCAGCAGCGCCTCGCCCTCGAGGAGAAGGCGGAAACGAAGCGCCAGCGGACCTTGCAGCGCGAGCTCGAGTGGATCCGCATGTCGCCGCGGGCGCGGCAGGCCAAGGGCAAGGCCCGGCTCACTGCGTACGAAGACCTCCTGAAGGAAGAGACGGCGCAGAAGATCGAGCAGGTGGAGATCTTCATCCCTCCCGGTCCGCGGCTGGGAGACATCGTGGTCGAGGCACGCGGTGTGCGAAAGGCCTACGGCGACCTGCTGCTGATGGAGGACGTCGAATTCACCCTGCCGCGTGGCGGCATCGTCGGGGTGATCGGTCCGAACGGTGCGGGAAAGACCACGCTGTTCAGGATGATCACCGGACAGGAGCAGCCGGATGCCGGCACCCTGCGCCTCGGCGAGACGGTGAAGGTCGGATACGTGGGGCAGTCCCGGGAGCTGGCGCCGGACAAGACGGTGTGGGAAGAGATCACCGACGCGAAAGACGAGGTCGAGCTCGGCAAGCGGGCAGTCGCGTCGCGCGCCTATGTCTCGTGGTTCAATTTCAAGGGACGCGACCAGCAGCGCAAGGTCGGGAGCCTGTCGGGCGGCGAGCGCAATCGTGTGCATCTCGCCAAGCTCCTGAAGGGAGGATCCAACCTCCTGCTGCTCGACGAGCCCACCAACGACCTCGACGTGGACACGTTGCGTGCGCTCGAGGAAGGGCTGCTGTCGTTTGCCGGGTGCGCCGTCGTGATCAGTCACGATCGGTGGTTCCTCGATCGCATTGCGACGCACATACTCGCGTTCGAGGGCGACAGCAAGGTCGTCTGGTTCCAGGGCAATTACCAGGACTACGAAGCCGATCGCAAACGGCGGCTCGGCGCCGACGCCGATCAGCCGCACCGGATCAAGTACCGCAAGCTCACGCGATAATCCGCAAGCCGGCATCGCGCAGGCCGGTCGACACATGTTCAAGCGCCTGGCCGTTTCGATCTTCGTTTGTGCCGCGGCCGCCTGCTCCGGCGGCGTCGGCGCCGTATCCTGTTCCTTCGGCGGCGGCCGGGACTCGTCGGGCGGCTCGCGGTTTCTGTCGATCGCGACCGGAGGGACCGGCGGGGTCTACTACCCCTACGGCGGGGGTATTGCCAAGATCCTGAACGAGAACCTGCCAGGTGTCCGTGCGACGGCGGAAGTGACTGCCGCATCGGTCGACAACCTGAAACTCGTCCGCGACGGGCGGGCCGACGTCGCATTCACCTACGCCGACACGCTGGACGATGCGGTGCGGGGGCGCGGGGCGTTCCAGTCAGGGCCGGTTCCAGCGGTTGGCCTTGCAGTCCTGTACTCGAACTACATGCACGTGATCGCCCTGCAGTCCTCGAACATCCGGGGGCTCGAGGATCTCCGAGGCAAGGTGATCTCGACCGGATCGCCGGGCAGCGGTACGGAGGTGCTGGCCCTGCGGCTGCTGCGGATGACTGGCCTCGACCCCGATCGAGACCTTCGACGTCAGGGCCTCGGCGTCTCTGAGTCCGTGGAGGCTTTGAAGGACGGTAAGGTGGACGCCTTCTTCTTTGGCGGCGGACTGCCGACACCGGCCGTGCAGGATCTCGCGCACACGCCCGGGATCACGATCCGCATGATCCCCACAGGTCATCTGGTGCCCGCGCTGGTGAAGGAATTCGGCAGCGTCTATTTCTCCCTGACTGTCCCGCCTGGCGCGTACCGTGGAGTCACCGACACGCAGTCGATGGTGGCGTCCTCGAATGTGCTCGTCGTGAATGCGTCGATGGACGAGCAGCTCGCCTATGACATCACGCGCCTGCTCTTCGAGAAGCGCGACGAGCTGGCGGCGATCCATCCTGAAGCGAGGAAACTGTCGCTCGAGACGGCCGCTACCGGGTCGCCGGCGCCCTATCATCCCGGCGCCATCCGGCTCTATCGAGAGAAAGGCGTGTGGAAGCAGTAGTCGCGGATGCTTCGCCATCCGCGATGCGGCCGCTGGCCGGATGGCAGGGCCGGTTCGCCTCCGGGCTCTCTGCGGCCCTTGCCGGCTACTCGATCTACTGGGTCCTCTTCATCGTCCAGCCACAGGTCTATCGCGTCAGTTTTCTCCTCGTCGCGCTGGTGCTGACGTTCCTGCTGTTTCCCGCGTTGGCGCGGGACCGCGTGAGCCGTGTCCCGGTACACGACTGGCTGCTGATCGCTTCCGCGGTGGCGGCGCTCGGCTGGCCGCTCCTCGATTTCGAGCGATTCGTCCGGCGCGCCGCGGAACCGGAGATCGCCGATCTCGTCATGGGCGGGATGGCGATCCTCCTCGTGCTCGAAGCGGCCAGGCGCGCCGTCGGCTGGATTCTGCCGCTGACCGCGGCGGGCTTTCTCGCCTACGCCTGGCTGGGGCCGATGTTCGATCGAATCGGTCTCGGACTGATCGCGCATCGAGGGTACGGGATCGAGCGTCTCGTCGGTGCCTTGTACATGACGCTCGAGGGCATTTTCGGCGTGCCGCTCGACGTCACCGCGACCTACATCATTCTGTTCACGATCTATGGCGCGGTGCTCGAGCTGAGCGGCGCCGGAGCCTTCTTCATTCAGTGGGCGATGTCCGCCACTGGCGGCTCCGGGGCAGTGCCGGGCCGATCGGTCACACTCGCGGGTTTTCTGCTCGGCACGGTTTCAGGGAGCGGCGTCGCGACAACCGTCATGCTCGGTTCCGTCGCGTGGCCGATGCTGCGCCGCGCCGGCTACGCGGCCGAGCAGGCCGGCGCCATTCTGTCCGCCGCCGGCATCGGCGCACTGCTGTCGCCGCCGACCCTCGGCGCCGCGGCGTTCCTGATTGCCGAGTTCCTGCGCATCTCCTACCTGCAGGTGCTCGTGATGGCCACCGTCCCGACGATCCTCTACTACCTGTCGATCGTCGTGATGATCGAGGCGGAAAGCCCGGCCGTTACCGGCTCGCGTGCGGCCACTGAAAGGGAGACGCGATTGCCGCGTCGCATGCGCAGCCTTCCGCTCTATCACTTCACGTCTCTCGTCGCGATTGCGGGCTTCATGCTTGCCGGGATGTCCGCGTTCCGGGCGGTCTTCTGGGCAACCGTCCTGGCGATTGCGCTCAGCTTCCTGCGCCGTGACACCGCGATGACGCCGCGACGGCTTTTTGCCGCCTTGCGTTCGGGCGCGCAGGACGTGCTCGGCGTCGCCGCGACAACGGCGACGGCGGGGATTGTGGTCGGCGTGGTGACGCTGACCGGGCTCGGGCTGAAGATCGCCGGTCTGATCGTCTCGCTTGCGGGCGGGACTCTCGTGCTGACGGTGATCTATTCGGCCGTCGCCGTCTGGCTCCTCGGCCTCGCCGTTCCGGTGACCGCGTCTTACATCATCGCGGCGGTGATGGTGGCGCCGGCGCTGGTGACGTCGGGAGTGCCCGACTTTGCGGCGCACATGTTCATCTTCTATTACGCCGTGCTGTCCGAGGTCAGTCCGCCGACCGCCCTTTCGCCATTCGCCGCGGCGGCGCTCACCGGCGGCAATCCTTTCAAGACGATGATCCTGACGTGGAAGTACACGCTGCCGGCGTTCATCGTCCCCTTCGTGTTCACGATCACTCCGGGAGGTACCGCCGTGCTCATGCGCGGATCCGCCGGTCAGATCGCGATGGTGACCTCCCTGGCCGCAGTCGGGACGGCCGCGATTGCCGCGGCGTTTGGTGGACGAATCCGCGCCCCTCTGAGCGGCGTGGAACGGCTGCTGTTCGGGGGCGCGGGGCTGGTCATGCTCTTTGCCGGCAGTCCAGCGAATGTCATCGCCGCCGGTGCCGCCCTGCTGGTGCTCATCTTGCACTTCCAACGGCATCGGTTGCGAAAAGGGCTGACCGCGTGACTCTAACCTTAGGAATAGATAAGGGTTAGGACGGTGGTCGGGATCGCAACGCGCGAGGCCGGCGCCACTTTCGGCCTGACGAAAATTGGCAAGTGCCAGATTTTGTCCATCACCGCGAAGGGCGCTCGCGAAGTGAGGAGTCGATGACTGGAATATCAGCGGTCCGCGTGAAGTCCGAGGATGGCTTTACTCTGATCGACGTCATGTTCGTAATTGCGTTGATTGGATTGATCTCGACGCTGGCCATCCCCGGCATGATGCGCGCACGCGGCGCCGCGCAGTCGGCTTCCGCGCTTGGGACGCTCCGCGTCGTCAACAGCGCGCAGCTCAGTTTCGCGATCACCTGCGGCCTCGGATTCTATTCACCTGAGTTTCAGACGCTCGGGGTGAAGCCGCTCGGGGCAATGGACGCGTTCCTCCCGCCGGAGCTGGCGAGTGGACCCACGTTCATCAAGTCTGGCTACAACTTCAGCATGGCGGGCACGGCGCTTCCTGGTGCGCCGGCGTCCTGCAATGGATTGATGATCGGGAAGGCGGCGCCCGGCTATGCGATCGTCGCCGATCAGCTCGACCCCGACGCCAGCGCACGCTTCTTCGGGTCGAATGCGGACGGTGTCATCTACGAGCACAACGAGAGCCTCGCGGGAAGCATGCCCGAGGGCGGCGCCCCGCTCGACGGAGCTCCGATCAAGTAGCTGCCTTTCGCCCCGGCCGGAATCAAAGGCTCAGGGACCACGACCTCGCGTCGTGGAACCTGAGCCTTTTTGCTTTTGATATCGTTACCTTCTCGTTGGAGGAGGACCTTCCATGAAAATGCGCTCCCTGCGCAACGG
This sequence comes from uncultured Acidobacteriota bacterium, assembly GCA_963785755.1. Taxonomy (GTDB): domain Bacteria; phylum Acidobacteriota; class Vicinamibacteria; order Vicinamibacterales; family 2-12-FULL-66-21; genus JACCXG01. Next base: position 189,561 of record CAWAXG010000040.1, read on the forward strand.
ACTCGCGTTGTGCGGGTTCCTGGTCGTCGCGGCGGCGGTAGCCCAGGCCCAGACGATCACCTCACCGAAACAGCAGTTCGGATTCAACATCGGCGACGACTATCAGCTCGCCACCTATACCCAGTTCGTCGAGTACTGGCAGAAGCTCGACAAGGAGTCCGATCGGCTCAAGGTCGTCGAGATCGGCAAGACCGCCGAAGGCCGCCCGCAGCTGATGGCGATCGTCACGTCACCGCAGAATCACAAGAATCTCGATCGCTACAAGGAGATCGCGCGGCGGCTCGCCGAGGCGGAAGGCCTGACTGACGAACAGGCGCGCGCGCTGGCGCGGGAAGGCAAGGGCGTGGTCTGGATCGACGGCGGACTGCACGCGACCGAAGTGCTCGGGGCGCATCAGCTCATCGAGACCGTCTATCAGCTGGCGACCCGGACGGACGCCGAAACGACGAGATTCCTCAACGACCTGGTCATTCTCGCGGTGCACGCGAATCCGGACGGCATGGAGCTCGTCTCGAGCTGGTACATGCGCAACCCGACGCCGCAGCAGCGCGGGACCGGGCCGGGAATTCCCCGGCTGTACCAGAAGTACATCGGCCACGACAACAACCGGGACTTCTACCTGTCGTCGCAGCCCGAGAGCACCAACATGAATCGCGTGCTCTACCACGAGTGGTTTCCGCAGATCATGTACAACCATCACCAGACCGGACCGCAGGGCACGGTGATGTTCGCGCCGCCGTTCCGCGATCCGTTCAACTACAACTTCGATCCGCTGATTCCCGCCCAGCTCGATCTCGTGGCCGCGGCGATGCACAGCCGGTTCGCGGCCGAAGGCAAGCCGGGCGTGACGAGCCGCCGCGGCGCGAACTATTCGACGTGGTGGAACGGCGGGCTGCGCACCACGGTGTACTTCCACAACATGATCGGGCTGCTCACCGAGACGATCGGGAATCCCACACCGATCCAGATTCCATTCCTGCCGCAGCGCCACCTGCCCGACTCGAACCTGCACGCGCCGATCGAGCCGCAGGAGTGGCACTTCCGGCAGTCGATCGACTATTCGGTCACCGCCAACTACGCGGTCTTCGACATCGCCTCACGGAACCGGGAGAACTTCCTCTTCAACATCTACCAGATGGGCAAGAACTCGATCGCGCGGGGCAGTCGCGACAGCTGGACGGCCACGCCGCGCCGGATCATCGCCGCCGAGCGCGCGCTCGCGCCAGCTGGCCGCGGACGGGGCGAGGCAACTGCGTCGGGAGACGAGCCCGGGACGGGAACCGGCGGCCGTGGCGGACGAGGGGGGTCGCCTGAAGACTTCAAAAAGATGCTGCGGGATCCCGCGATGCGCGATCCACGCGGCTTCATCCTGCCCTCGGATCAGCCAGACTTCCTGACCGCGACGAAGTTCATCAACGCGCTCATCAAGACCGGCGTGATCGTGCACAGAGCGACCGCCGGCTTCACGGTTGGCGGCAAGGGTTATCCGGCCGGATCGTTCGTCGTCAAGGCGGCCCAGGCGTTCCGTCCTCACGTTCTCGACATGTTCGAGCCCCAGGACCACCCCGACGATGTCCCGTATCCGGGCGGGCCGCCGAACCGCCCGTACGACAACGCGGGGTGGACGCTCGCCTATCAGATGGGCGTGAAGTTCGATCGCATCCTGGAAGGATTCGACGGGCCGTTCGAAAAGCTCAGCGGCCTGCAGAAGCCGGTGCCGGGAAAGATCACCGGGACCGGCACGGCGGGGTTCCTGATGGGCCATGCCACGAACGATTCGTTCATCGCCGTCAATCGGCTTCTGGCGGCGGGTGAAGAGGTGTCGTGGATGATGTCGGGCCCCAGCAGCGGGTCGTTCTTCATTGCCGCCCGGGCCTCCACGCGGCCGCTGGTCGAGAAGCTCGCGCTGGATCTCGGACTGAATTTCGAGGCGTCGGTGCGGCCCGCCGGCACTCCGCAGCCGTTGAAGAAGCAGCGCCTCGCGCTGGCGGATCAGTATGGCGGGTCGATGCCCTCGGGATGGACGCGCTGGATTCTCGAACAGTACGAATTCCCGTTCGACGTGGTGTTCCCGCAGGCGATCGACGCGGGCGATCTCTCGGCCAAGTACGACGTCATCATTTTCCCGTCCGGCGTCGGGCCGTCAACGGGCGGCGGCCGTGGCGGCGGTGGTGGTGGCGGTGGTGCCGGCGGCGGTCGTGGCGGCGGGGCAGCCGGATCGGGCATCGGGATTCCTGCGGAGTACCAGCCGATGGTGGGCGCGTATATGCCGGAGCGCACCGGACCGCAGCTGCGCAAGTTCGTCGAGGCTGGCGGCACGATCCTCGGAGTGGGCCGGGCCTCGATGAATCTCGCTCAGTTGTTCCAGCTTCCGGTCAGCAACTATCTCGTCGAAAAGTCGCCTGACGGATCAACGGACGCGCTCCCGGCCACGAAGTTCTACGTCCCGGGGTCGGTGCTGCGCATGGCGGTCGACAACTCGGCTCCCATCGCGCACGGAGTCACGAACCCGGTCGACGCCTTTTTTGACAACAGTCCGGTGTTCAAGCTGAGTCCCGACGCGACGCTGAAGGGTGTCCGGCCGGTGGCCTGGTTCGACACCGCGATGCCGCTTCGGAGCGGGTGGGCCTACGGCCAGGGCTACCTGGAGGGGGGAGTGCAAATCATCGACGCCACGGTTGGCGCCGGAAAGTTATTCCTGTTCGCCCCCGAAATCACCTTCCGCGCCCAACCGCATGGAACCTTCAAGTTCCTGTTCAACGGTATCCATCTCGGGGGGCGGAAGGTGGCCTCGGCGACGTCGACGACTGCGGTGAAGTAAGGGTCGATCAGCGTCCGCGCGTTTTCTTGCCTTTGGCGCTGGCTGCCTTCGACTTGCGTCTGCCGGCCGTCGTCGCCTTGCGCGTTGCCGTCTTGGTCTTGGACGCGGCCTTCCGCTTTGGTGCAGCGGTTCGGCCGCGGGACGCGCTCCGCCCGGCCTTCGCCCCGCTCCGGCTGGCTGGTTTGGCGCTGCGGGCGGCCGCTACACGCTTCCGGACCGCCGTCGCGGCTTTCCCGGCGCGCTTGCTCGCCACCTTGACCTGACGGCTGACGGTTTTCACCGTGCGACGCACGGCCCGCCGGACGGCCCGGCGATGCGGCGCCGTTTTCTCCACCGCGGCTGCGGCCACCCCGCTTGCCGATGCCGCGATCGACTGAGCAGCCCCTGTGGCCGCGTCGGTCGCGCGTGATGCGGTCTCGGCGGCGCTGGTCGCCGTCCGTGTCGCCACGGATGCGAGGCCCTGTGCTGCGTCGGTGACCGTCCTGGTCGCGGTCCCGAGCGCGCTGCCGACCGCTTCGGCTGACCGAGTCAGCGGATCGTCCGGAGTCGTGATTTCCCGTTCATCTGCCATGGCTGCTCCTGCGAATGCGACTGAAAGTTGGTGAGCGCATAGTATCTACTGGTTGTTGATCGCTCGAACGTTTCTCGCGCTCCACGACGTTCGTTCCCGATGTGAATACGACGGCGAGGCCGCTGCCGTTGATCATGACCCGACGGATGCGGTTCCCGCGCCGATGGCCACCTACACCTATCACCAGCGCATCCTCGAGGAACTGGCCGTGCATGGCCTCCGTCCGCTTCCCGGTACGCCGCCGGAGCGATTGCGCGACGCGGTCCGCGACCTCTACAAGTACGAAATCAAGCGGCTCAGAGATCGGTTGCTCGCCGGACACATCGAGCGGCGCAACTACGCCGGCGAAGTGGTCGAGCTGAGAAAGCAGTATTGGCTGCTCTCGGTGCCCACCGCGTTGTGGACTGTCGAACCGGAGCGCCACCAGGATCCAATAGGATAACGAGATGACTTCGGCTCCCATCGGCACGCAATTCGAAAAGCTTGGCTTCTTCTATCTCGGACGCCGTCACGATCTCGCCACCGGCCAGACCCTGGACGAGCCGCTCCTCTACGAGTCGCGCAATCTGGTGACGCACGCAGTCTGCGTCGGCATGACCGGAAGCGGAAAAACCGGGCTGTGCCTCGGCATTCTGGAAGAAGCCGCGATCGACGGCGTGCCGGTCATCGCGATCGATCCCAAGGGCGATCTCGGCAATCTGCTCCTGACCTTTCCCGGACTCACCAGCACGGAGTTCCAGCCCTGGGTGGACGAGGACGAAGCCCGGCGGTTGAATCTCTCGGTCGACGATTTCGCCGCCGGGCAGGCAGCGCTCTGGTCGAAGGGGCTGGCGTCATGGGGACAGGACGGGGCACGCATCCAGAAACTGCGTGAGTCGGCCGAGTTTTCAATCCTGACGCCGGGCAGCCGCGCCGGGCGTCCGGTCTCCATCCTCAGCTCGTTCGCCGCACCCGCTGGCGCGCGCAAGGAGGATCCGGAATGGGTCGCGGAGCGCGCCCGGGGGACGGCGACGAGCGCCCTCGCGCTCGCCGGCGTCGAGGCGCCGCCGCTCAGCCGGGAACACAGCCTCGTGGCCTCGCTGCTCACGCACGCCTGGCAGCGCGGGACCGACCTCGACCTCGGCGGGTTGATCCGCGGGGTGCAGTCGCCGCCATTCGACAAGATCGGGGTGGTCGACCTCGAATCCTTCTACCCCGCGAAAGATCGCTTCGCGCTGGCGATCCGGTTGAACGGCGTTCTCGCCTCGCCCGGCTTCGAGACGTGGTTCGAAGGGGAGCCGCTCGATCCGCAGACGCTGTTGTATACGGCCGAGGGCCGTCCGCGCGTCTCGATCTGTTCCATCGCCCACCTCGGCGATGCCGAGCGGATGTTCTTCGTGTCGCTCCTGCTCAACGAGATGGTGAGCTGGATGCGCCGGCAGTCCGGCACGTCCAGCCTGCGCGCAATCCTGTACATGGATGAAATCCTCGGCTATTTCCCGCCGATCGCGGATCCTCCATCCAAGCAGCCGATGTTGACCCTCTTGAAGCAGGCGCGCGCCGTCGGTCTTGGCATTCTCGTGGCGACGCAGAATCCGGTGGATCTCGACTACAAGGGCCTGGGCAACACCGGAACCTGGTTTCTCGGCCGCCTGCAGACCGATCGCGACAAGGCGCGGGTGCTCGACGGTCTCGAGGGAGCAGGCGGAGGTTTGAACCGCGCGGAAGCGGACCGGATGCTGACCGCGCTCAAGAAGCGCATCTTCCTGATGCACAACGTCCACGAAGACGCGCCATCCGTGTTCGAGAGCCGCTGGACAATGTCGTATCTGCGAGGTCCGCTCTCGCGTGATCAGATTCGCGCGTTGAAGGGCAATATCCCCGATCCCGTGCCGCCGGCCGCCGTGGCGGCAAAGGGACCGGCGCTGGCTACCTCCGTGGGAAAGCCCGCACCGTCGGCCGACCGGCCTGTCATACCTCCCGGTGTCCAGGAGTTCTATCTGCCGTCAGGGGATGCTCCGACTTACGTCCCGGCCATCCTCGGCGCCGCTCGCCTGTCGTTCTCCGATCGCACCCTCGGTGTCGACATGACCAAGGACGTCTTCTATCTCGTTCCGGTGAGCGACGACGCCATACAAGTGGATTGGACGCAGGCGTCGAAGATCGACATCGACTCGGAGGAGCTTCGCCGCGACCCGGTCGAGAACGCATCGTTTGCGCCGCTCCCTGCTGCGGCCGCTCAGGCGCGGAAGTATCCATCGTGGTCCAAATCCTTTGCCCGGTGGGTGGCTCAGCAGGAGCGGGTCGAGCTGCTGCGTCATCCCGCGCTGCGCCTCACGTCGCGCGTGGATGAATCCGAGCGGGATTTCCGGATTCGCCTTCAGCTCGAATCGAGGACGGCCCGGGATGCCGCGGTCGAGGCCGTGCGGCGGAAGTACGCGGACAAGCAAGGCACCCTCGAGGCCCGGCTCCAGCGCGCGCAGCTGACCGTCGATCGAGAGCAGAAACAAGCCTCCGATCAGAAGCTGCAGACCGCCGTCTCGTTCGGCGCGACGGTGCTCGACATGTTCCTGCGAGGCAAGCGCCCCGGCACCGGGACGCTCGGACGAGCGACGACGGCCGCGCGCGGCGTCGGCCGCACCATGAAAGAGGATTCCGACGTGAAGCGGGCAAGCGAGAGCGTCGAGTCCGTCCGGCGCGCGATGGAAGCGCTCGAGCATCAAATCGAGGCCGATGTCACCGCCATGAGCACCCGATTCGACGAACAGGTCCCGCTCGAGCGCGTCGTGGTGTCACCCAAGCGCGGCCAGGTCGAGGTGCTGTTCGTCGGGCTCGCCTGGTCACCCGGCGCCATCTCAGCCTGATGACCGTCGCCAGGCTGCTGGGCCTGCTGCTGGCAGCGGTCATCGTAGTCGCGCTGACGACCCTCGGTCTGCCGGCGGGGTGCCGCTGGCAGGAGCTCGATCCGAGCATCACGCGGCCGACTGCGACCGTCGTCCGCGAGCTGTCACCGCCTCCCGGCGGCCTCGCCCTGCCGCTTCGCGCCGGCTCGATCCGGTTCGCGGTCATCGGCGATTCGGGCCGCGGCGATCGATGGCAGCATGAAGTGGCCCGGCAGATGGTGGCCTGGCGGTCGAAGTTTCCCTTCGACTTCGTGCTAATGCTCGGCGACAACATCTACGGCGGCAGCACCGCCGCGGATTATCGCGCGAAGTTCGAAGAGCCCTACCGGGCGCTGCTCGACGCGAATGTCACGTTCCAGGCCGCCATCGGCAACCATGACGATCCGAGCCAGGTTCACTATTCGCTCTTCAACATGGGCGGACGGCGCTACTACACCTTCCGGAAATCCGAGCGCCGTCCCGCCGGTCTCGTTGGTGCCGGCGTGCGGTTTTTCGCCCTGGACAGCCGCTCCCTGGATCCCGATCAGCTCGACTGGCTGCGACAGGAGCTCGCCGAGTCGGGAACCAACTGGAAGATCGTGTTCTTTCACCATCCGCTCTACACGTCGGGCCGGTACCGGGCGGGTGCCCGCGGATTGCGCCTGGCGCTCGAACCGATTCTCGTCGAAGGGGACGTCGACGTCGCCCTCGCCGGCCACGAGCACCTGTACGAACGGCTGCAGCCACAGAGAGGGATCAGCTACTTCACATCGGGCGGCGCCGGATCACTGAGGCGCGGAGACCTCGGGCCATCCACGATCACTGCCCGTGGCTTCGACACCGACTACCACTTCATGCTGATGGAAGTGTCGGGCTCCGAGCTGTTCTTCCAGACAATCAGCCGCACCGGAATGACCGTGGATGCGGGAGTCATCTCGCGCCCTTCGTGACACTCCGAACGCGCGCGCAGCGAAAAGTCGCGTGAACATCGTGACTTCCAACTTCAGGCTGACGACAAAGGCGGAAGAAAAAGGCGCGAGCACGACGGGTCACGACGGCACTGACGGCGACGAAGTATCACGCAGGTCCTGTAGTGACATCGAGCCCGTGCGCGCGAAACGAAGCTGTGATTGGAGTTGCACGGTCATTCGGGGAGGACAAGGCCCCCCCTCCCGGATCTGCCTGACTTTGTCCTGAAACGCGGCGGCCCAGGCTCGTGGCTGGCGCCCCTCGGCGGTCACGCCTTCCGACGACTCGATCCGTGCGCCGCGGAACAGACCCTCCACCTGGCCGGCGGACAGCTGCTCGAGCCGGTTCAAAAGGAAGCGGCGGCCTTCGTCAGAAATCTGTTGTTCGCGGAAGGTGGCGCCGCCCCACGGGAGCTCGTCCATGCTCACGCGGCAGGTGCGCGCGTCGGCCCAGATCGGATAGGCCCGCCAGTTGTGCAAATCGAGTTTCGCCGGGCCGAACGAGGCGCCCAGATCCTGAAGCATCGCCAGCGGCCGTGAGCAGCCGCCGTCGGGCAGATCCCCGCCAGGCAGGCAGATCTGACGCTGGTTCTCCGCTTTGTTGTCCCAATGCGCGAGGAAGACGGCCATCAGCCTCAGCGCGTCGACGTGGGCCTTCGGCGCTCCGCCGGCGGCCGCCTCGATACGATCGAGCTCGAACCAGGCCCATCCCTGGTCTGGCGTCGACTCGATCCGGCGTCCGGGCAGACGCCGCTCGACAATCGCGAAGTCGAACGTGACACTCTTCGCGTAGTCGAGACCACGCGGAAAGCACGCGCGTTCCAGTCCTGTTTCCGCGAGGCAGCGCAGCGAGTGGAACGGAAACGAGGTGCAGCCGGCGCAGCGCACTTCCTTGACGAAATACATCCGGTCCGCGCCAAAGCCCAGAGCCACGAGCAGCCGCGTCGCGGCGGCTTCCGCGTGGAGCTCCGGATTGCCGCGGCCGTACTTCACGCGGATGACGTCGCCGTCCGGAAGCTCACAGTCGAATTTCGGCGTCGTGCCTCCCATTGCCTTCACCACGAGGCGGCATTCGACCGTATCCGACTCGCCGAACGAACCGGGTCCAGAAGGGTTCGACTCGAGATTCACGCTTTGCGCGGCGGGCGGAATCCAGACCTGGGCTGATCGGAGTGCCGCGTCTCTCTGTGTGGCGGAGACCAGACGCTCGCCGCTCTTCTGGTCCGCCCTGGGCTCGCCCGCTGCTGGATCCTTCGATTCGGATGCGCCGCATCCAGCCGTCACGAACAGCAGCACCATCGCCAGCGTCTTCGTCAGCGCCGAGCCTTCGCTGGATCGCCGAACCATCATCGCCGTCTGCGGCGATGGGAGGAGCAGGAGACCGGCGAAATACAGAAACACGGTGAAGAACGCGACATAGCCCGTGATGGGTGCGTTCGGCTCGTAGGCGATGCCGCCGAGTGTCGCACCTGACATCATCGCGGTGAGTACCCGGTTCAGCAGGCCGCGATCCGCCGCATACAACGCTTCGATGACGAGATAGCGAAGAACGAAGAGCGAGCCGAGGAGAACCAGGAGCGATCGCAGCGTGCCAGCGCGATCGGTTCGCGCGGCGCCAATCGTCAGCAGCTGGCAGAAAATCAGGATCGCGAACGCAGCATGGAGCAATCCGCGATCGGGAAGCAGCAGATTGACGACTTGCGACGAGGCGGCGAACATCGTCAGCAGGACAATCGCTCCTGAGACGTTCTCCATGCCGCTCCGAGTCCCGTGGAGCAGGCCGTAAAGCGCAAGCGCTCCGCCGCGGACGATGGTGCCGATCAGGAGCACGGCCAGGATCAGCGCTGTCAGCGAGGGCGGAACCAGCCTGATCGTTTCGGTGACACGAAAGCCGCCCAGGAGGGTGACGGTCAGGAAGATTGCGGGCAGGACAATCGCTTCGCGGCGGTCGGTCATTTGCGTGGTTCGAGCACGCGCAGCGGGTTCAAGTCGGAGGCCTCGGGTCGAATGCCCCGCTCGAGCTCCGCCTTCAGCTCGTCGGCCGATCGCATGGCCAGGGTCTCGTCGGTGACGACCAGCCGGTTGCCGGGCGCGACGGCGATGGCGCGATTGACGGCATCGAGGCCTTGCTTGAAGAGCTCGTCATCGCTCGACAGACGTCCCCAGCCCTGACGGTAGTACGAGTAGGCGACATAGAACTGGGTCTGCGCGTCTCGATGCGCGGGATCGGCCCGCTCGAACGCCAGTCGCGCCTCCGGGAATTTGTCCTGCCGGAAGAACCCGAGACCGTCGTCGAACGCCTGCCGGTCGATGCGGTACGCGCCGACCGCTGCCGCGAGCCCGCCGACGGCTTCGGCGCGCGTCTGCGGCTGCGACGAATACAGCCAGGCGATGGTCGCCGCGTAGGCGACTGACATGAGGAGTCCGGCGACGCGGACCATGGGGACAATTGTACGGGACGGCGGTGAGCCGGTCGGCGAGGCTTCGGCGAGCGCATCCCGCATGGCGTCCTCGTTGCCGGCTTCGCGAAAAGGGTCGGTCTTGTTCAGCGCGGTCGGCTATTCCGGTGAGAGCGAGCTTCGATGTGCGGCGAGGGTCCGGCGCGCGTCTCTGCTGATCGGCCGGCCGTTGATCGATTCGTACTCGTAGAACACATCCAGCGTGGATTGACCCGCGAACTTGATTTTCGCGACTGACTCGGTCGACACGGGCACCCGGACGCCGTCGACGTTCGCGAAATGCCGGATGATGTTGACCAGGCTCGTCCAGAACGAGGGGTTCTTCGCGAGACGTCCCTCGACCCTGAGCAGATCCAAGCCGTCCGGGCTCAGCACCATGCGTCCCTCGACGAGCATGACCTCCTTGCGCTTCGGCTTCAAGAGCACGTAACGAAGTCCCTCTTCGATGCCGCCATCGGTGAACTCATAGTTGTCTTCCGTCAGCGCCGCCCGCCCGGCCTGGCCGTCGGCGATGAGCTCCTGTTCACGCTTGAGTACCGCCCTGAGGACCTTGTTCCGGACGGTGTCGCCGCCGCGTTCGCTGACGATCTCGTAGCGGAAACCTTGCTCATCTAGTTCTGTCCAGGCGTCCAGCCAACCCTCCTGGTTGAACTTCTCACTCTTGGCGTGCATGCGGCGGAATGCGCGGTACTGCGTGAGCGGCTGTTCTTCCTTTGCCAGAACAGCTGGCGCTGCTGAGTTCTCACGGTCGGCGGCGCTCATCGTGACGATGGACGCCAGGAGTGTGAAGAAATAGACCCAGACGGGTGCCACCTGTACCTTGCGGCAACGTCTCTGCCCGGATTCAGTCAGGTGCTTCTCCATATCACGCTCCCGGGCCTCGCATGACGCAAGAAGCGTGCTCACGCAGTGCCGGCTCGGCCTTGGCAATGGACTCGCAGTGGACTGACTGTTGCAACGCGCCACTGACGACTGTGGTCATCCCGGCATTCCGGTCAGCCGGCTACATCGCCGACACACTGACGTCTGTCTACGACCAGACTTATCGAGAACTCGAAGTCATCCTGGTCAACGACGGCTCGCCGGATACGCATGAATCAGTGGAAGCGATCGTTCCTGCGCCAGGGTTCAGGTCTGAAGCTTCGCGACCTGCGTCTGCGTGCCCCGCACGAACGCTGAGCGCGCCGCGACGCTCACGATCACGACGGCGAGGACGACGAGTCCGAATTCCAGGACCATGAGCTCTGTGGGAACACGCCACCGTGCCCCCGAGCGGGCCCGTTCCCAGACGATGTAGACGGGAATGGCGGTGAACGTCCAGACGGTCAGCGGGAGCGTGGCGCGCGTGAACAGGAATGGCGTGAAGTACAGCAGGTACCAGGGATAGATCACCGGTGCGCAGAGGAGCGCCAGCGCCATCGGCCACGCCCAGGCGGCAGGATTGTTGGCGTCCAGCTTCACCCGCGCCCACACGGCCGCGCCGAACCCGACGAGCAGCGCGAAGACGGCGGCGCCATTCGGCGTAATCACCCACGCAAGCGGCCGGAAGATCGGGCTGTTGAAGCGGATGTGCTCCACGACGTTCGGCACGGCGCCCACGGGGAGCGCCGCGCCCGACATGAAGGGCAGATAGAGCGCGACGAGAAGGCCGATGCCGAGCGCGATGTCCCGGTGCCGAATCCTGCCGATGAACAACGGCGCCAGCACGATCGGAAGGAGCTTGGTCGCCACGGCCAGCGTGAAGGCGCAGGAGGCGAGAGCCGTTCGACGGCCGGCGAGCCAATAGGCGGATGCCGTGATCCAGAACGTGCCGAGCACGTCGATGTGGCTGCTGTGCGCGCTCTCGAGGATCACCAGCGGGTTCCAGGCGTAGGCGAGCACCAGCCATTCGCTGCGCCCGGTGATCCGCAGCCATCGCAACAGGACCAGGATCGTCAGCAGATCGAGGGCGAGCAGCGCGAGCTTCATCGCCAGCGGCGATTCCCACAGCGTCACCATGGCGCGGAAGAACAGCTGCGCCGCCGGCAGATAGGGCGTGCCGACGTTGCGGCTCGGCATGCGCGCCGTGTCCGCGGTGTGGGTATGCGCGAGCGCGGGATCCGCGGGAATGACCGAATACGGGCTGTAGCCGAACCGCTGGACCCGTCCATCCCAGATGTACCGGATCATGTCGCTGTCGTAGTTGACGGGCCCGAGCGTGACCGGGACGCGGCACGCGGCGGCGAACGCGAGGGCAATCAGGAGCACCCGGCGGTTGGCCGGCGCCCGCCATACCCACGCGAGCTGCGCGAGATAGCAGAAGCCGACCGCCGCCGACAGGTACCGAAGAAGAGCGTCGAACCGAGCCGTGCCTGGGTCACGGCCAGGCAGGTTGTCGACGCGACCAGAATGGAGCCAGTCAGAACGACGCGGAGCTCGGGGCCAGACACCGATCCGGAATTATCTCCGCTTGCGCGCGTTCCATAAAGTCGGCGCTCGCCCGCTAGTCGCGTCTCGTCTGCCGCGTCAGCGCCTCCGCGAGCTCGATCAGACGGATGAATTCGGCGCGATAGCCGCTCTCGTCCCGGCCGCGATGACGCCGCGCGAGCGCCGCCGCTTCACGATACGTCGCGTCGCCCCGGTGCTCCGAATGCCGCAGCAGCATGCCGAATTCCGCGACCGCTGCCGCGAATCCGGCATTGTCCGAACGCTCGGTGACTCGGTTCAGCACGGGGTAGGTCAGGAGCTTGCTGGTGTCGCCTGCGGGCTCTTTGTACCGGAGCTTCACGGTCATCAGCTCCTTCGAGAATTCGGTCGAGACGGCCGCCCCTTCGGGGCGCGGCGACTGCTGATATCTGAGCGAATCGACTCGCGACGGCGTGGAAACGCCTGGCGGGATCAGCTCGTACAACGCCGTGACCGTGTGGCCCGCGCCGATTTCACCGGCGTCCTTCCGGTCGTTGTTGAAATCCTCGTTCCTCAGCAGCCGGTTCTCGTAGCCAATCAACCGGTACGCCGCGACATGCGCCGGGTTGAATTCGACTTGAATCTTGACGTCCTTCGCCACCGTCACGAGCGTGCCGCCCGCTTCCGCGACGAGCACCTTTCGCGCCTCGTGCAGTGAATCGAGGTACGAATAGTTGCCATTGCCCTTGTCCGCCAGCTTCTCCATCGTCGCGTCCTTGAGATTGCCGGTGCCGACGCCGAGCACCGAGAGGAACACGCCAGCCTCGCGCTGCTGTTCGATGAGGCGGACGAGCTCGCCTTGACTGGTGATGCCGACGTTGAAGTCCCCGTCGGTCGCGAGAATCACCCGATTGATGCCGCCGTCGATGAATTGTTCGCGCGCAACCTTGTAAGCGAGCGTGATGCCGGCTCCACCGTTGGTCGATCCGCCGGCGTTCAGCCGCGAGATCGCCTCGTGGATCCGTTCCTTGTGATTACCAGGAGTTGCCGGCAGCACCATGCCGCTGGCGCCCGCGTAGACGACGATGGCGATCCGATCGCTCGCGGTGAGCGTGTCCACGAGCATCCGCATCGATTTACGAATGAGCGGCAGCTTGTCCTCGGGTTCCATCGACCCCGACACGTCGATCAGGAACACCAGGTTGCGGCGCAGCGTCCGGTCGTCATCCAGCTGCCGCGCCTGGAGCCCGATCAGCGCGAGGCGGTGCTGGGAATTCCAGGGAGCGGTCGTGAGCTCGGTCGTCACCGAGAACGGCGCGCTGCCATTGGATTTCGGGTAGTCGTAGCGGAAGTAATTGATCATCTCCTCGATGCGCACGGCATCCGGCGGCGGCATATTGCCGCCATTCAGAAACCGCCTCACGTTGGCGTAGGATGCCGTGTCGACGTCAATCGAGAACGTCGAGAGCGGATCCTCGGTCGTGGAACGAAAGTCGTTGTCCTCGATCCGGTCGTAGGCCTCCGTGTTGCCCGGCGCCGGCATGTATCGACGGCGGAAGTCCGCGGCCGATGCGGGCCGCGGTGCGGCGGGCGGCGGGGGAGGCGCGGATTCGAGAGCTGGAAGGCTCGCGACCACGCCGGCGGGGAGTTCCGATTTCGCGGCACCGGAAACATTCCCCCAACGCGAGCTTGCGCTGCCGCTGCCTGTGGCCGTTCGCGCAGCGCGGCGTTCGGAAGCGCGGGTGGGCCTGACGAGAGCGGCTGGAGCGTCAGCTTGACCGTGATGGTGGCGGACTCATCCGCGCCGACGTTCACCGGGCGCACGAGTTTCGCGAAAGCCTTGTGCGTGACCTCGAGCTCGTACAACGCGGCGGGGACGCTGTCGAACCGGAAACGGCCCCGCTGATCGGTCACGGTCGTGCGGGCCGCGAAGTTGGGGCGGCTCAGCCGCACCGTTGCGCCAGCGATAGGGGCGCCAGCCTGATCGGCAACGTCGCCGGCGACCACTCGTGTTTCGGTCCGCTGGCCCTGCGCCGCGAAACCCACGAGCGCCAGCGTGCACACGATGGCGCATGCCGATAACGAGGAGAAGAGACGCATGTCTGACCTCCAGCGAGGGAAGCCGATCCGACGGCTTCCGAGGTTGTTAGACACCGGGTCCCCGGACGCGGGCTGTCCCGATGCTTCACACCGTAGAACGCTGGAACTCGAAAACCTTGCAGGGCGGTCCTGGCAGGGCCGCCGTTCCCATCCCTAATCGACCGCCCGGAGCGAAAAAGCGCTGCAGCCGTGCCTGATTGAGAGCACGTCCAGTGCCGCGGCCAGATGATCGCGGCCGCAAGGGTGGGTCAGAACCCATTGGTGATGGCTCTGGTTGCGGGCGGTGACCGGCGACGTGCGGCGCAGTCGAATGCCAAGCGTCGTGAGGAGCGTTGGCGCATCGTGTTCGCCGCACAGGCTCGATGAGGTCAGCCGGATGAACCAGCCGGTCGATGGCGCGGCGCAACCTCGTGGCGGCGGCACCGCGGCGGGGACGAACCGTGGCGTCAGCTCGCATGCCTCGACCACGTCATCGAGTACGGTTGCCGCGGTGATCGCCGGGCCCGCGCCAGGACCGCTGAAGAACAGATCTCCGGACCACTTCGTTCTCAGGCTCACGGCGTTCTGCACCCCATTGATTCCGGCGAGACAATTCGAATCGTTGACGAACGCGGGACCCGCGAATGCGCGGACGCCGTCGACATCCCAGTCGGCGTGCACGACGGGGCGAATCCGTCCACCGAAGGCCGAAGCCTGCTGCAGATCCTGCAGTTCGAGATCCGCGATGCCGGCACGCTCGACTTCACCGGGAGCGATAGTCCACCCGCCGAAGTGCCGCGCCAGGACGCACAGCTTTTCGAGAGCGTCGTCGCCGTTGATGTCCTTCGACGGATCCGGTTCGGCATATCCGGCCCGCTGAGCCTCGGAGAGCGCGTCACCGAATGAGGCGCGGTCGGCAAGCATCCGCGACAGGATGAAGTTCGACGTGCCGTTGACGATGCCCGAGATGCCGAACACGTCCCGGGCCAGCGGTCGGCGGCCGAATGTGCCGAGGAACGGCACGCCTGCCAGCACGCTGGCTTCGTACAGCAGCGGCGCCCCGTGCCGGGCGGCTGCTTCGAACAGCTCGCTGCCGTGCGCGGCGAGAAGAGATTTGTTCGCCGTGACGACGGGCAATCCCTGCGCGAGTGCAGCCAGGACGATCGTTCGTGCCGGCTCGAGGCCGCCAAGAACCTCGACCACGACATCAGGACGAGAGGCGAGCGCGATCGCCGGATCGTTGGTCAGCGGAATGCGCGTGGTGTCGATGGCGCGCGGCCGGTGTACGTCGCGAACGAGGGCGGACACGATGGGGAAGCGATGTGGCGCGTCGAGTGCGCTCGCGTGCGAGCCCGGCAATCGCGCCGCCCACGTGACCGAGACCAAGGAGCGCCACCCGGATCTCCGTCTTTGGAGCCGGGGCCGTTGCGCGCGCGTGCGCGGGCACGGCATTCAGGACCGTCGTCATGGCAATCTCACGACGCGGCACGGATCGGCGGTACACGCCGATGTCATCGCCGCGTGAATCTGGGAGCTGAGAGTGACTTCAGAGACCGGACCGGTCTACCGAGGCTCTTATCTCTCCCGGTTTATCGGGCAGGAAGTAGCACCTGGGCTCGTTACGCGAGGGCCTGGTTGCTGTGGCGTCGTCGGGCCTGTTCCCTCAGCCACTCTGGATAAGTGTTCGCCGCGAGGCGAACCCAAGCATCCTAGTGAACGCGCCGCGAAGGTGTCAAGGGCCGCGACCTGTCCCGATCCCGCCGGTATCATCCAGCAGTGCTTCCGATCTGGAGCTTCCTCGCCGTTACCCTCCCTCTGGTTTTGACGCCAGGCGCCTCCACCGCGATCGTTTTACGCAACAGCCTCGACGGCGGATCGCGGGCCGGCATCGAAACGGCGGCGGGGGTCAACAGCGGCTCGATTCTTTACGGCGTGATCTCGGCATTCGGGCTGGCGTACGCGCTGCGGCGATGGCCCTCCGTGTGGCTGCTCCTTCGCGATCGCCGGTACCGGGTATCTGGTGTGGCTGGGGCTGCGCTCGATTCAGAACGCGATCAGACCGGCCGGGGCCGGCGGAGCGGGATCGGTCTGTGCGGGTGTGCATGTGCAGCGGCCGCTGCGCCGGAACGTGTACGAAGGCTTCCTGACGAACGCGCTGAATCCATCCATCGCGTCCTTCTATCTCGTTGTCGTTCCACAGTTCGCGCCGCCGGGGATGCCGTTCGCTCGAAGCGTCCTGGCCCTGACCGCCATTCACGTCGCGATCGCGCTCACCTGCCACGTCGTCTGGGCCCTGGCCGGGGGGACCATGGCGAGACTTGCCCATGGCTGGCCGCGTCGGCTCCTCGACGCCGGTGCGGGCGCGGCTATGCTCGCCCTCGGCGTGGGGATGGCAATCAGCGGGTAGCAGCTTGGAAACGGAGCAGTGACAACTCCCAACTTCCAAAGAGTTCGGAGCCGATCGGCCGAGGGTGTTTTGGGAGTTGCCCCGGAGCTCGGTTGCAGGAGACGAGCTCCGGCTGGAAGTTGACACCTGATTGGCCCGTAAACCGCCGGTCGCCGACCTCTTCCGAATATCCTGGCGCGGCTGCTGCATTGATAGTTGCAAGGGAGGGTTGCGTGGAAGAGCTGGGATTGACGGCATCCTCGCAGGCGCGCATCGAGGCGGCGGAGGCAGCGAAGTCGCAATCAGAGCTGACCGAGCAGGAGAAGCGCGAGAACGTCGTGCGGCTCGCGTTCGGCGGCAGTCAGGAACGATTCGATGAATTCGTCCGCGCGATCCGGGAGGCGATTCCCGCGGGCACCTGCGTGGTGCTGCGCGGCAGTTCGATCACCGGCCGGCGATGGAAGGATGGCGCCGTGTTCGATGCCGAGGGAACTGGTACGAGCGATCTCGACCTGACGCTGGTCGGAGATGAAGTGATCGGGCTGTTCAAAGTCACGGGCTTCTTCGTGCCGGGCGTTCACTCCCGGCCGCTGAGCGACGACGACCCGGACATCGCACCCTCGCTCGTTCCGCTCCGCGACCAGCTGATGGCGCTCGTCCAGCGGCCCGTGAACATCCAGGCGACACGCGACTTCGTCATGTACTTGCGGGGTGAGCTGATCGGCCAGCCGTACCTCGTTCTCATCGACAAGCCCGATACTCCTGTCACATCCGAGACCGCGTGAGCTTTCGCCTGCTGTCGTACAACATCCGGCAGGGAGGAGCCGGCCGTGAGGCGCCGCTTGCCGAAGTGATCGCCGGCTGCCGCCCGGACCTGGTCGTCTTTCAGGAGGCGACACGACCGGATGTCATTGAGCGTCTCGCCAGCGCATGTGGAATGGCGGAGTGCGGGTCGCGTTCGAACATGTCGCTCGGGTTCATGAGCCGCGAGAAGACGGCGCATCACGCGTGGCACCGTCCGCTCACATCGCGCCACGCGTTTCTCGAGATTCGTCCGAGCGGCGCTGACTTCCGCGTCTTTGGTGTGCACTTGAGCGCAGTGCACGCGGCGTGGACCGAACGTCGCCGCGCCATCGAGCTCGGCAGCCTCCTGCGCAGCATCGACCGTCACGAACGCGGGTTTCACGTCCTGGCCGGTGACTTCAACACGCTCGCTCCCGGCGAGCTGCTCGATGTGCGGAAGCTGCCCCATCGGCTGCGGGCGCTCGTGTGGATGAGCGGTGGCCGGATCCGATGGCGAACGATCCAGATCATTCTGAACGCAGGCTACGCGGATGGCTTCCGCCGCCTGCACCCCGACGATCCCGGGCTGACCTTTCCGGTGTGGGATCCGCACGTGCGGCTGGATTACGTGTTCGTCCCCGCCGATCAAGCGGGGAAGCTGCTGACCTGCGAAGTGATCCGGCCCCCGAAGGCCACGGAGGCCTCGGATCATTTTCCACTCCTTGCGGAGATTGCTCCTGACGGCGCAGGGACGGGCTCTTCCGGGGCGGGTTTATAATCAGGGTTTGCCGGACCGGCTGCGAGCCGGCCGTAAGCCTTCATCCCGGATTCACCAGCAGCACGCTCGACAAGAGCCGGAGCTTCACGATGTCCACAACTGCTTCTCCTGTTCCAGCGGCGGGCGAGACCGCGACTTCAGCACGAGCTGCCTCCGGGCCCATCCTCGATGCCGCCTTCGCTGGCATTCGCCGTGTTCCCGAGCCCATCAACGATCCGAATCGATCCTATGCCCCCGGCACACTCGAACGGGCGGAGCTGAAGGCACGCCTCGTGGCGATGGCGGCCGAGCGGATCGAGATTCCGATCGTGATCGGCGGACGCGAGATCCGCACGGGCCGGACAGGTCAAGCGGTCATGCCGCACGATCACAGCCACGTGCTCGCCGACTACCACATGGCGGATGCCGAGCACATCCAGCAGGCCATCGCCGCGTCAGCGGCGGCCCGCCGTGAATGGGCCAGCTGGCCGTGGGAAGATCGCGCCGCCGTGATTCTCCGCGCCGCCGAGCTCCTCGCCACCACGTGGCGGCCGACGATCGTCGCGGCGACGATGCTCGGGCAGTCGAAGACGGCGTATCAGGCCGAGATCGATGCCGCGTCCGAGATGGTCGACTTCTGGCGGTTCAACACCTACTTCGCGCAGGAGCTCTACAGCGAGCAGCCGGTCAGCAGTCCGGGCATGTGGAACCAGATGGAGTACCGCGCGCTCGAAGGCTTCATCTACGCCGTCACGCCGTTCAACTTCACCGCCATCGGCGGCAATCTGACGACGGCGCCGGCGCTGATGGGCAACACGGTGATCTGGAAGCCCGCCGCCACGGCGATGCTGAGCGCGTACTACACACTGCGTCTCCTCGAGGAGGCCGGACTGCCTCCGGGGGTGATCAATTTCGTCCCCGGCGACTCCGTGCAGATCACCCGCCTGCTGCTCGATTCTCCCGATCTCGCCGGCGTGCACTTCACCGGCAGCACCGCGGTCTTCAACAGCATGTGGAAGAAAATCGGCGAGAACATCGACAAGTACCGCGGATATCCGCGGCTGGTCGGCGAGACCGGCGGCAAGGACTTCATCGTCGCGCATCCCTCGGCGGATCCGGCCGCGGTCGCGGTCGCGATCGCGCGCGGCGGCTTCGAATACCAGGGCCAGAAGTGTTCGGCGGCCAGCCGCGTCTACGTGCCGGAGTCCTTGTGGAACGAGGTCCGCGATCGCACGGTGGCGATGATGAAGGACATCAAGATGGGGGACGTCCGCGACTTCCGCAACTTCGTGGGCGCGGTGATCGACAAGAAAGCCTTCACCAAGATCAGCGACTACGTCGACGACGCGAAGAAGAACGCGCGCGTCATCCAGGGCGGGACCACGAAAGGGGACCGCGGCTACTTCATCGAGCCGACGTTGATTCAGACCGAGGATCCGGGGTATCGCACGCTGTGCGAGGAAATCTTCGGTCCGGTCGTCACCGCCTACGTCTACCCCGATGCCAACTGGCACGAGACGCTCGCGGTCGTCGATCGGACATCGCCGTATGCGCTGACCGGCGCCATCTTCAGCCGCGATCGCAAGGCGGTGCGCGAGGCGACGAGCGCGTTGCGGAATGCCGCGGGCAACTTCTACGTGAACGACAAGCCGACCGGCGCCGTGGTCGGGCAGCAGCCGTTCGGCGGCGCCCGCGGATCGGGAACCAACGACAAGGCCGGCTCCAAGCTGAATCTGGTCCGGTGGGTCAACGCGCGCACGCTGAAGGAGACGTTCGTTCCACCGCGTGACTACAAGTACCCGTTCATGGCGGAGGAATAGCGCGGCACGAGGACGACAACTCCAACACTCCCAACTCTCCAACTCGAAAGAACGTACGAGTGCGCTTCGCGCCGCACGGGGTGCACGACGTTGCAACGAAGATGTCATGATGGCATTTCACTCCGTTGTTCGAGCGTTTCCTTTGGGAGTTGGGAGTTGCCCGCCGCCGCTTGTCGCACTCGATTCGCGCGACAAGCTCTGGCGAGGTCTCGCCGAAGCGCCCGTTCAACGCGCGGGCGCAAAGGCGGAGAGGTTGGGAGTTGAGTTGAGTGGACAACATATGCCACACACTGACCGGCGCCGCGTTCGCTGAAGCCGGTCTCAAGCGCCAGACCCGGTTCGGCAGCGCGGCGTTGATGATTGCCGCCAACCTGCCGGACGTCGACGTCCTCTCGTTCTTCAGTAACACCCCTCCGGTGGTGTTCCGCCGCGGCTGGACACACGGCGTGATCGCGCAAGCCGTGCTGCCGGTGGTCTTCACGCTCGTCCTCGTGCTCCTCGATCGGTGGCGGCCGCCACGGGGAGCACTCCTGGATGCTTCCTCGCCGTCCTCGGACGCTGGCCCCACGCGCGTTCGTCCGTTACCGCTGCTGATGCTGGCGTACATCGGCGTGCTGTCGCACGTGGCGATGGACTGGTTGAACACCTATGGCGTCCGATTGCTGATGCCGCTGTCGCCGCAGTGGTTCTATGGCGACGCGGTGTTCATTGTCGATCCCTGGCTCTGGTTGATGTTCGGTGCGGGAGTGTTCGTCGCGAGACGCTTTCGGGTGACGACGCCGGCGCGGGTCGCGCTGGCTGCGGCCTGGCTGTACATCGCCGTCATGACACTGTCGGCGTTCGTGGCAACCCAGCGGGTCGTCGATGCCTGGACCGCGGCGAAGGGCGCCCCGCCGCGCGGCGTCATGGTCGGTCCGGCGCCGATCAATCCGCTCAGCAAGGTCGTGATCATCGACGCCGGCGAGTACTACGAGCGCGGCACGTTCCACTGGTGGCCGGCTGGTGTCCGCTTCGATCCCCGGCACGTGCCCAAGAACGACCGTCACCCCGCCGCGATTCGCGCGGTCCAGATCGAGCCGGACTTCCGCGCGCTGCTGATCTGGTCGCGGTTCCCGTACTACGAGGTCGTCGAGACGGGGACTGGAACCGTGCAGGTCACGCTCGCCGACATGCGATTCGGAAGCCGGCGCCCGTTCACGGCGAGAGCCCTCGTGCCCGGACCGTAGGGGCGTGATGCGTGATGCGTGGCTTCCACCTTCAGGTGGAAGAGAGAAGATCGCTGATCTGATCTTCCGCCACGCGCGTGGATTACGCGCGTTGGAGCCGCTCGAGCGGCCAGGCGACGACGTCCTGATGCTTCGAGAAGTGCAGCAGGGGCGCGACGGGTGGCAGCGTGATGCCGCTCGCGTCCGTCATCGTGTTGACCGACGCCTCGAGCTCCGCCGGCTGGAGTGACCAGGGCTCGTGGTGAATCTCCACCCGATACGCGCGTGCGCTGCCGTCGAGCGTGTAGAGGCAGTACCGTTCGGTCAGGAAGTGCTCGAGCGTTCCGGGCTGCGGTGCCCGGGGCGCGCCGGTCGCGCGATAGCTGCCGACGAATTCCGCGTTGCTGTTCGCCGCGGTGTTCCGCTGGCTTCGATATTCGATCCAGGGATCCTTCGACACGACGTCCATGCTGGCGGAGAAATACGGCAGATGGAACAGCGTCCGCGCGGTCGCGACGGCGACCGGGTTGCCGGCGTCGAGGCTGAAGAAGTACACGCCTGGCTTCCCGTCCACCGTGACATACGTGCGGACATTCAATTCCGGGAACGCGGAGACCCAGGGCAGCGCCGGGACGCCGCGCGGCGCCACGTTCGTCATGTGAAAGGGAATGATCCCGATCCAGGTCTGGCCCTGGTACTCATCGAGCTCGAACTCGCGAGGCACCCTGGCGCGGAGGGCCGCCCTGTCGACCGGCCAATGCGCAAAGAGCAGGTCGTGCCAGCTCTGGGTCATGATCCACGGCTTGTCGGGCAGCGGCCAGGGCCGGTGCGCGGTACGCGCCAGGAAACCGTAGTCGAAGGTGTGCTGTCGCATCGCGCGCCGGGAATGAAGGAGGTAGACCGCCGCGTCAGACGTCCGTCGGCAGTTCCCGCTTGAGGGCGGCGTGAATTCGGCGGGCCAGTTCGTCGGGCAGGCACGGCTTGGCGATGAACCCGGCGGCGCCCACGGCCAGCGCGCGCTCTTTCGCGTCGCCGAGGACGTGGCCGGTCATCATCAGCACCGGGATGTGCGCGGTCTTCGGATTGGATTTCAGCTGTTCGATCGCGTCCCACCCGCTCAGGCCGGGCAGCGCGGCATCCATGAGGATCACTGCGGGTTGGAGCTCCTCGGCGAGCTGCAGACCGCGCACGGCGTCCGCGGCGCCGGCGGTGCGGAGTCCACTGAACTCCAGATATTCCGCATACATCTCCCGTGCGTCGTCGAAGTCTTCGATCAGCAGCACGAGCGGAGAGGAGGTCATCGATCCCGTTCGTCGCTCAGTATAACAGCCGATAACGGCCGGCTCGTACAGGTCCGATACGGTTCAGGGGATGTGACTTGCCGGCTCAGCTGCTCGTGAGCAATGGAGGGTCGAATTGTGAAGCTAGCCCGTCGCTGGTGGTTCATCGGGTCGGCGGCCATCCTGATTAGCTGCCGCGCTCACGCTGTCGGCGATGGGGCGTGTGCCGATCTGTAAATGCGGCTACGTGAAACCGTGGCACGGCATCGTGAACAGCGCGGAGAACTCGCAGCACGTCTCCGACTGGTACACGTTCTCGCACGTGATCCACGGCTTCGCGTTCTATGGGCTCCTGTGGCTCGTCGGCCGGCGATGGCCGATCGGCGCGCGCTTCGCGTGCGCGGTCGCGATCGAATCGGGATGGGAGATCTTCGAGAACACCGACCTCATCATCAACCGCTATCGCGAGGCGACGATCTCGCTCGATTACTACGGCGACAGCGTGCTGAATTCGGTGGCCGATATTCTGGCCATGGCGGCCGGCTTCTGGCTCGCGGCGCGGCTGCCGATCGCCGTCACCGTCGCGCTCACGATCGCGATGGAAGCCTTCGTCGGCTATTACATCCGCGACAACCTGCTGCTCAATATCCTGATGCTGCTGTATCCGCTCGAGGCCGTGCGGCGCTGGCAATCGGGTGGGTGAGCGTTCGCGATGGCCGCAACTTCCGCCTGAAGGCGGAAGCCACGAAGATACGAGTGACGCCACGCTGAGGATGGGTGGCTTCCGCCTTCGGCGGAAGTACCCTCGATCGCTCGGGTCGAATCGACCTTTGCATGCGTAGGGACATCAAGGGAGAATGCAGCGTGATGCCACCGTTGCCGGTCCCCGCAGCAGAATCCGCCCTCGGCGTCGTATCCTTTCGCGTGAAGCGCCGGTATTTTTTCGTCACCCATCTCGTGCGGGCACTCTTCGTGTGTCTCGCGGGCGCGGTCGATGCTGCTGCCCAGGCCGAGGTTCAGCCAACCGCCAAGCGGACCGCGCAGCTGCGTGTGTTCCTCGACTGCCAGAACTGCTTTCAGGATTTCCTGCGCACGGAGATCACCTTCGTCGATTACGTGCGCGATCGGACGGAAGCCGACGTGCACGTGCTGATCACGAGCGCGGAGACGGCGGCCGGCGGCCGCGAATACACGGTCGGCTTCATCGGGGTGAACGCCTTCGCCGGCATCGACCAGACACTGAAGACCGTCACCACCCAGTCGGATCCCGAAGACGTCATCCGCCGTCAGATCGCGAACGTGCTGCGGGTCGGCTTGCTCGGCTACCTCACGAAGGAAGGCGTGCCGCCGCAACTCGCCGTCTCGGTGAAGCTGGGGAGCGAAGATCGTCGGCCCGCTGTCGCCGGCGATCGCTGGAGGAACTGGGTGTTCAGCCTGCGCGGCTCGGCTTCGCTGCAGAGCGAAGAGTCGAGCCGGGAGACGCAGCTCGGCGCGAGCATGAGCGCCGATCGCATCACCCCGGACTGGAAGATCACGTTTGGCGCCGAGCTCGATCACGAAACCGAGGAATTCGATCTCGACGAAGAGGATCCGGTCAAGGTCGATCGGCGTGAACGCGATTTCAACTGGCTGATCGTCAAAGCGCTCGGCGAGCACTGGTCGGTGGGCGCGATGGGCGACGTCGAGTCATCGACGTTCGAGAACATCAAATTGTCGGTCGCCGCGTCACCGGCGATCGAATACAACTTTTTTCCGTACTCGATGTACACGCGGCGCCAGCTGCGCGTGCTCTATGCGATTGGCGGGCAGCGCGAGTCGTATTACGAGGTGACGCTCTACGGCAAGACCGAGGAGACGCTGCCGGCGCACGAGCTCTCGGTGACCTACGAGCAGCGCGAACGCTGGGGATCGCTCGAAGCCAGCACCGAGTGGTCGCAGGTACCTGCACGATCTCTCCAAGAACCGGCTCGAGGTGGAGGGCGAACTATCGATCAGGATCGCGCGCGGCCTGTCGGTCGCGGCCGAGATCAATGCCTCGCGAGTGCGAGATCAGTTAGCGCTGCCGGCGCGGGACGCCACGCCCGAGGAAATCCTGCTGCGCATTCGCCGGCTGGAGAGCGGATACCAGCTCAACTTCGGGATGAGCCTGACCTACACCTTCGGCTCGATCTTCAGCAGCGTCGTCAATCCGCGATTCGGTCAATAGGGTCGCGGTCGCTGCCGGGCTCAGGGCCGCGTCAGCAGGCCGCGTCCCCGGAGCCAGTTGGTCAAGAGGACCGGCCACGTGCCGAGCGCGGGATCGCCGAGCGCGAGGCCGACGCCGTGCGGGCCGTTCTCGAAGATGTGCATCTCCGCGGGCACCTTCGCCCGCCGCAGCGCAAGATAGAACCTCACGCTGTTCTCCGGCGGCACACCCGTATCGGCGTTCGTGTGGAACAGGAACGTGGGCGGTGTCTGAGCCGTCACCCGGGTGTCGAGCGAGAGATCTTCGACGAGCTTGGGGTCGGGGGTGTCGCCGAGCAGATTCCGGCGCGATCCAGCGTGTCCGATTGCGGCATCGAGTGAGATGACGGGGTAGCCCAGGATCAGGAAGTCCGGGCGGCTGCTCAGTCGATCGATCGGATCGGCGGCGTCCGGCTTGCCGTCCACGAAGTGCGTGCCCGCGGTCGCGGTCAGGTGGCCGCCTGCCGAGAATCCCATCATCCCGATGCGGTTCGCGAGGATGCCGAGCTCGGACGCCCGACTCCGGGCAATCCGGATGGCGCGCTGGGCATCACCCAGCTGGATCGGATGGTGGTACTTCGGTCCAAGCCGGTACTTCAGAACGAAGGCGGTCACTCCCATCGCGTTGAAGTAGGCGACGACCTGGCGGCCTTCGTGATCCATCGCCAGCGCGCCGTACCCGCCACCGGGCGCGACGACGACCGCCGTGCCGTTGGCGCCGCGCGCGGCGCGGTACAAGGTCAGGGTCGGCTTGTCCGCGTCGTCGGTCCCCAGCGCTCCCGGCGCCCCGTTCGGCCACAACGGCACTTCCTCCGGCGTCATGTTCAGCGCCCCGCGCCCCGCCGCGCGCGCCCCGTGCCCGGCTGCTGCGCCGCCCCAACCTGCCGAGCTTCAGACACACTCACCGACGCAAGGCAAAGAATGAGTACGACAGCGCTGCCCTTCACAAGCCCTCCTGCCACGTGCTACGTGCCACGTGCTGCGTGCGAACGTGCTTTTCGTGCTACGTGCTACGTGCTACGTGCTGTGTGCAAACGTGCTTTCGTGCTGCGTCCTACGTCCTGCGTGCTACGCACGTGAGCACGTGGCACGTCCGCACGCAGCACACCCGCACGTAGCGCGTAGCGACGTAGGACGTAGGACGTAGGACCTAGGACGTAGCGCCTACTCCATAGTATTGTTCCCCCGCATGTCCAATTCATCCGAGCACCGACAGGGTTCCGACCGGCGCCAGAAACCTCGTGGCGGCCGGCGTACGGGAGACACCGGGGATTTTTCGCCGCTCATCCTTCTGATCGGCGATGACGGGCCGGTCATCGGCATGGCCGAGGCCGTGCTCGCGAAGCTGGGGTTCGCGGTGACGACGAGCAAGAATGTCGGGGACGCGTTGAAAGTCATGGAGACTCTTCGCCCTGACATCGTCGTCGCGGGAGCCGACGCTGCCAACCGGGTGAAGACCGAAGCCGTCGAGCCTCCGGCAGTCGTCGTGATGACCGACGCCATGCGCCGGGATCCGGAAGTCCTCATACCCGCCATCCGGGCGACCATTCGCTCGCAGATGTCGAGCTGACTCGGCCGGAGGCATGGTCTCTCACCCCGCCGCTAGTCGGCGGCTGGGCCGTGAATTCTCAGAATACCGAGGCCACAACATCTTCAATGTTGCGCCCGAGGTCGGGTATCACCCGGTTCCGCGCCTCTTTCGTTCTCCGGCCTGGCACTTTCCTCGGCTCATAATGAGGGAATGCTCCCGCTGCTCTTCGCTGCGGCGCTAGCTACGGCTTCGCCGCAGGCGGTTCCGCCGCTGCCCGACCTTGCGCTCGCGACGTTCCCTCCGGCCGCGCGCGAGACGCTGTCGCGTGCGCACAAAGCGGCGACCGCCAAGCCGACGGATGCGGACGCCGCCGGAGACCTGGGACGCTGGCTGCACGCGTGGGAGCTGTGGGAGGCGGCGCATCAGACCTACGGGCGTGCGCACGCGCTTGCGGCAAGTCGTTTCGACTGGGTCTACCTCGATGCCGTCGTGCTGCAGCGGCTCGCGCGCCACGATGAAGCAGCCGTGCTCCTGCGGCGGGCCGTCGCGTTGAAGGGGGACTATCTGCCCGCCCGCCTCAAGCTCGCCGAAGCGGTGTTCGAATCAGGTGACCTCGCCGAGAGCCGCAAGCTGTTCGACACGCTGCTGAAGGAACCACTGGCTCAGCCGGCGGCACACGTCGGGCTCGGCCGCATCGCGGCGCAGGAGGGCAAGCCGCAGGCGGCCATCGAGCACTTCGAGCGAGCCGTCGCGGCATTTCCCGAGCTCGGGGCGGCGTACTACGGGCTGGCCCGCGCGTATCGCGCGCTCGGCCGATCAGAAGATGCTGCGCGCGCTCTCGAGCAGCACAGGCGCTACGGAGCGCGATGGCCGGGCATGGACGATCCTGTGCTGGGGTCGGTTACCGGATTGCGCGAGGACCCGCGCGCGGTGCTGAAGCGCGGCGTGCGGTTCGCCGAAACCGGTGAGATCGACAAGGCGATCGCCGACCACGAGGCCGCCCTCCTTCGCGATCCTTCGCTGCTCAACGCGCACGCGAACCTGCTGTCCCTCTACGGCCGCGTGAAAGATTTCGCCAAGGCCGAGCAGCATTACCGCGCCGCGCTCGAGGCCGGCTTCGCGCCGGCGGATCTCCACTACGACTACGGCGTCATCATGGCGCATGCAGGAGAACTGGACCGCGGCGGAGGAGGCCTACCGCCGGGCGATTGCCGCGAACCCGCTGCATGCGCAAGCGCACAACAACCTCGGCGGGCTGCTCGAGCGCCGCGACGTGGAGGCGGCGGCCGCCGAGTACCGTCTGGCGATCGCGGCGCGACCGACGTTTCGGCTCGCCCGGTTCAATCTCGGCCGGATGCTGCTGGCGCTCAATCGAGCCGAGGAGGCGCGCGCCGAGTTCGAGAAGCTGCGTGAGCCGCGCGACGCCGAGACTCCACGCTATCTTTTCGCGCTGGCCACGGCGTACGTGCGGAGCGGCCAGCGCCAGGAAGGGATCAAGCTGGCGACCGAGGCTCAGCTGCTGGCCAAGGAGTACGGACAGGCAGAGCTCGCGGCGGCGATTGCCCGCGAACTGGCGGTCCTGAAGTGATTCGACCGGCCGCTGTCGGGCTGACCGCATGCTCCGTGGTGCTGGCTTCACTGATCGCGATCGCGGGCGTGCCGCAGCCAGGCGCGCAGGCCGAGCCCTTGTTCGTCGACGCCGCGGAGTCGACGGGCCTTGATTTCACGCACGTCAGTGGTGCCAGCGGCCAGTACTTCATCGCCGAACAGATGGGCGCCGGCGTCGCGCTCTTCGACTACGACAACGACGGCGATCTCGACGTGTACCTGGTGCAGGGAGGCACGCTCGCCGCTGCAGCCCCCGCGGGAAACACTGCCAGGCCCGCCGCCATGAAGCGTGTCGAGGGAAAGCTGTTTCGCAACGATCTGAAAGCGGAGACCGGCGGGCGGCGCACGCTCCGGTTCACGGACGTCACCGATCGCGCCGGCGTGGGATGGGGCGAATACGGCATGGGGACCGCGGTCGGCGACTACGACAACGACGGCGACCTCGACCTCTTCCTGACCTCGTTCGGACCCGACGCGATGTTCCGCAACAACGGCGACGGCACGTTCACCGACGTGACCGCGGAGGCCGGCGTCAGCGATCCCTTGTGGAGCACCAGCGCGGCGTTCCTCGACTACGACCGCGACGGCGATCTCGATCTGTTCGTGGCGAACTATCTCGACTTCACGGTCGCCGACAACAAGATCTGCTTCGATCCGGTCGGCGCCCGCGATTACTGCAGCCCGCGTGTGTATCGGCCCGTTCCGGATCGGCTCTATCGCAACGAAGGCAACGGACGCTTCACGAACGTCACCGAACCGGCCGGGAATCAGCCGTGCCGACGGTGCGGGTCTTGGCGTGAGCGTCGGCGACTACAACGGCGACGGCTGGCTCGATCTCTACGTCGCCAACGATGCGACCCCCAATCAGCTCTGGATCAATCGCCGCGACGGGACGTTCGCGGACGAAGGCGTGCTCTCGGGGGCCGCGCTCAATGCCGCGGGCAATCCTGAAGGCAGCATGGGCATCGCGTCGGGGGACGTCGACGCCGACGGCGACGAAGACCTGTTCGTGACCAACCTCATCGGCGAGACGTACGCGCTGTACGAGAACGACGGCAAGGGGAACTTCGAGGACACTCGTGCGCGCTGGGGCGTGGCGCAGCCGACCGCCGCCTTCACCGGCTTCGGCACGGACTGGATCGACTTCGATCACGACGGGTGGCTGGATCTGTTCATCACCAACGGCGCCGTCAACGTCATGGAATCGCAGCGCGGACAGCCGAATCCGTTCCGCATGAAGGATCAGCTGTTCCGCAATACCGGCAAGCGGCGCTTCGCCGACCTCAGCGCCACGGCCGGCCCCGCGTTTCAGCGCGCCGAGGTCGGCCGCGGCGCGGCCTTCGGCGACGTGGACGGCGATGGCGATCTGGATATCGTGGCCACCCGCAATGGCGGGCCGGTCCGCCTGCTGCTCAATCAGGCCGCCGCCGGGAAACACTGGCTGCAAGTCCGCCTGGAGCAGGGACCGGCGAACCGATTCGGCCTGGGTGCCCGGGTCGGCGTGGAGCGTCCGGGGATGCCGACACTCTGGCGCCGCGTCAAGACGGACGGCAGCTACCTGTCCTCGAGCGATGTGCGCGTGCACTTCGGCCTGAACGACTCTCCCCGCGTCCCCATCGTCCGCGTCGTCTGGCCGGATGGTCAGCAGGAACGATGGGCGGATGTTGCCGCTCAGACCGTCCTCACGCTGCGCCGTGGGGAGGGGATGGCGCAGACGACGAAGTAACACATCGGAACCCCAAATATCTGCGGTCCAACAGGTTGCGCAGGTTGGAGTTTGCTGCGTCAGCCCCAACATGCTACAGTCCAGCCCATAGTCTTTTTGCACTACCCGTCTCGCCTATTTGGAGGAACTGTCCCGAACGGAAACGTCGACCTAGCCCAGCAGCGGGACAGACGCAGAAGAGGAGGAAAACCAGTGATTCATGGGAGTTGGAGATCCGCTTGTGCGGCGGTCGCGCTCGTAGTGATGGCGTGTGCGACGCTGTCGGCAGTTCCCGTCGGTGCGCAGGCGCTGTACGGCACCATCACCGGCACGATCACCGATGCGCAGGGTTCGGCAGTTCCCGGCGCGACCGTGATCGCCAAGCACGAAGAGACCGGTCTCGAAGTCACCGGGGTGACCGACGCGACCGGCACGTACACGATTCGCAACATCGCAGGTGGCACGTACTCCCTGAAGGCCACCTTGCAGGGGTTCAAGGAGTTCAATCAGACTGGCATCGCAGTCGTTGTCGGCAACATCGCCCGCATCAACGGCCGTCTGGAAGTTGGTGCGCTCACGGAGACGGTGACCGTCACCTCGGAAGTCGCGCTTCTCAAGACCGATAAAGCCGACGTCAGCACCGACCTGCGGCCCGAAGAAATCATCAATCTGCCGCTCAACCAGTACCGCAACTATCAGACGCTGCTGAATCTGGTTCCGGGCGCCACGCCGCCGGTATTCCAGAACTCGCAGACCGACACGCCGGGACGCGCGCTGAGCACGAACATCAACGGCACGAATCGCAACAACAACGTGACGCGCATCGACGGTGCGGCGAGCATCAACGTGTGGCTGCCGCATCACGTCGGCTACGTCGCGCCGGTGGAGACCATCGAGAACGTCAACATCTCGACCAACAACTTCGACGCCGCGCAGGGCATGACGGGTGGTGCGGCCACCGCCGTCCAGACCAAGTCCGGCACCAACAACCTCAGAGGCTCCGCGTTCTTCTTCCGGCAGCAGGATGAGTGGAACGCGCGGCGAGGCTATTTCGATCCCGACCAAGCTGGATGCGAGCGTCTCGATCGGCGGCGGCACGGTCGGTGGTCCCATCCGCCGCAATCAGCTGTTCTACTTCGGGTCGTGGGAACGGAACGATGAGCGCAACGCGCGATATAACCGGTACATCGGTCCCGACCGCGAGGATGCGCAACGGCGATTTCAGCGAGGTCGCTCGCGCTCAACCCGGCCTTCAGAATCTACGATCCGCTGACAGGGAATCCCGACGGCTCGGGTCGTTCGTTCTTCCCGGACGCCATCATTCCTGCCAACCGGATCAGCCGACATCTCCAAGCGGATCCAGGCGACCATCCCTGCGCCGAACGCGGCCGGCACGAACAATGGGCTGCAGAACAACTACCTGGCGTCCGCGATTCCCGAAAGCGATCCGGGACAACTTCGACGGCAAGATCAACTGGAATCGCAACGCCGCGCACCAGTTCTGGGCCAAAGCCTCGGTGATGCAGGCAGACGTGCTCGACCTGTTCTATCTGCCGTTCGAGGATGCGGGCGGCGGCGAGACGACGGTCTCGCTGTGGACCGTCGGCCAGACGTGGACACTGACG
Source organism: uncultured Acidobacteriota bacterium (assembly GCA_963785755.1). Taxonomy (GTDB): domain Bacteria; phylum Acidobacteriota; class Vicinamibacteria; order Vicinamibacterales; family 2-12-FULL-66-21; genus JACCXG01. Next base: position 220,628 of record CAWAXG010000040.1, read on the forward strand.
CCCACGCTGCTCCTCGACGCCAACGGCGGGTCGAACAAGATGACCCATCAGTCGAGCGGCCCGGATTACGGCACCAACTTCGGCACGGACGTGTTCGGGATTCCCGGCTTGAACGCCGATGGCGTCACGGGCCCGGGCTCGGCCGATCTGGCGCGATACAGCGGCATGCCCGTGATCAACACCGGCGCTGTCGGACCTGGGCAACAACGCTACCTGGACGCCGGTGTGGCGCACAGAAGTCAGCTACACCGCCTCGGTGAACCTGACCAAGGTGGCCGGCCGGCACGAGGTCCGCGCGGGCTTCGACTTCGTTCGGCTGACGCTCGACCACTGGCAGCCCGAAGTTGGCGGCAATCCACGAGGGCAGATGTAACTTCGCCGGCGGCCTCACCGGAATGCCGGGTATCCCGCAAACGGGTTCGGGGGCTGGAACAGCTACGCGGCGTTCATGCTCGGCCTGACCAGCGGTTACGGCAAGAGCGTGCAGTTCGAGGAGATGACCGGCCGCGAGAATCAGTTCGGGTTCTACGTCTCGGATCGCTGGCAGGTGAACGAGAAGCTCACGGTGAATCTTGGCCTCCGCTACGAGTACTTCCCGTTGATGTCGCGCGCCGACCGCGGCCTCGAGCTGCTCGATTACAGCACCTTCATGATCAAGCTGGGCGGACTTGGCGGCAACCCGAAGGATCTCGGCATGGAGGTGGACAAGGCGCTCTTCGCTCCTCGCCTGGGCCTCGCCTACCGCATCAACGAAGACACGGTGTTTCGGACGGGGTTCGGCAGGACGTTCAACCCGATGCCATGGTCGCGTCCCGATCCGCGGGTTCTATCCGGCGACGATCGCCTACAGCGATGCCGGTCCGAACGGCTTCACCGCCGTATGGCAACCTGGCCAATGGGATTCCCGGCGCGCCGAATCCGGACATCCAGAGCGGCAACATCCCGCTGCCGCGCGGCGTCGCCATGCGCTCGCCCGATCCGGACGATATCAAGCGGGGCCACACGGACTCGTGGAACGTGTTCATCGAGCGTCGCATTCCGCACGATATCTCGGTGAGCCTCGGCTACGTCGGCACGGCCACGAATCACGGCTTCGCGGACTGGAACATCAACTACGCCGACAGCGGCGGCAACACCCAGCGAAAGTTGTTCACTCAGGCCGGCAACGCAGACATCCTCGATTGGGCCGCGCCGCACGAGGTCCCGGTACCACTCGATGCAGATGGCGATCAACCGGCCGTTCAAGAATGGATTCCTGCTGAAAGGCGCCTACACGTTCAGCAAGGCCTTGAACGAGACGGACGACGACGGGTGGGTCGGCCTGTCGTGGAACCAGCCGTCCCAGATGCACCGCAACTACGCGCGCGCTGGCTTCGATCGTCCGCACGTGCTGCAGATGGGCTTCGTGTACGAACTGCCCTTCGCTCGGGACAGCTCGAGTGTGCTGGCCTACATCGTGAAGAACTGGCAGGTCAACGGCATCGCCTCCTGGATGTCGGGGCGGCCGTTCAACGATCGGCGGCGACAACGGTCTGCTGCAGCAGGCCGGCGGGTAGCAGACGATCAACGTGCAGGGTGAGCCGAAGGGCGGCTTTGGCGAGGCCGGTCCGGACGAGCAGTGGTACGACCCAGTCCGTATTCTCGCAGCCCGGGAACGCGTGGGGGAACAGCCGGCCGCAACAGCGTTCCGCGGACCGGGCAACTGGAACTCGACGCGTCGCTGTTCCGGACGTTCCCGATTGGCACACGCCGGCTGGAACTTCGGATCGAATCCCAGAACGCGATGAATCACGCGCAATGGGGCAATCCGATGACCGGCTTCACGGATCCCAACTTCATGCGTATTCGCGGAATACGCGCCCTGGAGGGCGACAAGGACGGTGCAGCTGGGAGTGCGGTTCGCTTTCTAAGGCGCACCAGAGGGACAAAGGTCGGGTCCGGCATCCGCCGGCCCGGCCTTTTTCTTTACCGTGCGATCCCCATCGTCCTCCTCGGTTCGATTCCACTCGCGGCTCTGCGAATCGATGCGACGGCGCTTCAACCCCTCATTCAGACCCCGCCGAACATTCGAGCTTCGCAGCACGATGCCAGCCGCGAAACGGACCCGGTTGGTGCAGACGTGGGCCGAAGTGTCCATCAGGTAGCGGACGTGTTTCAGTTCCTGCTCGCGCTCGGCTTTGTTGCGACGGTTGCGACGCCTGCCTCGCCCGGACAATCGGCCGACCTCGCGGCGCGCAGCCGCGCCGCGTCCATGGCCATGGAGGCCAGCCGCTTCGACGAGGCCGCGCGGATCTACCGCGAGCTGATTCAAGCGCTCCCGAATGACGCCGGGCTGCACATGAACCTCGGCATGGCGCTCGCCATGGGCGGGCGCGAGCCGGACGCGATCGGCCCGCTCGAGCGTGCGATCAAGCTGAACCCCGGCCTCCTCCCCGCGCATCTCTTCCTCGGATCGAGCCTGCTCGCGCTGGGGCAGCCGGCGAAGGCCATTGCGCCTCTGGAACGGGTCGTCGCGGCGCAACCTGGAGAAGTCGAGCCTCGACGTCTGCTCGCGCAGGCCTACCTGGACTCCCGCCGGCCACGCGACGCGGTCCTGCAATGGCGAAAGGTCGCCGAGCTCGCGCCGAATCTGCCCGCGAGCTGGTACGGCCTCGGGCATGCCTACAACGCCATCACGCAGGACGCGCTCGGCACCTTCGACGATCAGCCGCAGACGTCGCCGTGGCGCGAGCTGCTCGTTGCCGACGCGCTGTTCTCGGATGGCCGCTTGACCGACGCCTTTGCTCTCTACCGGTCGACGCTCCAGCGGCTGCCCGCCATGGTCACGATCCATGACGCCATCGCCCGCATCTACGAGCAGACGGGACACAAGGCGTGGGCGGCAACGGAGCGCGCGAAGGGGACCCTGTCCGACGCCGCGTGCGTCAAGCGCAAAGCATTGTGCGACTTTCGCGCCGGCCGCTACCAGGCGGCGCTCGAGACGTCGCTCGGCGGATCCGATCCGGAGTCACGCTACTGGCGCGCCCGCGCAGCGACGGAGCTCGCGCTCGCGGCCTTCAAGCGTCTCGACAAGCTGCCCGATTCGCGCGAGCGTCGCGAGACCCGAGCCACGCTGGCGCGCGCGGAGCGGCGCTATCCCGACGCCATCGCGGAGCTCAAGGCGGCGCTCAAGTTTGCGCCCGGCGATCCGGCCCTGCTCGATGATCTCGGCACTGCGTACTTCCTGGCGCGCGACTACGAGCAGGCGCTCGCGACTCTCGCGCCGGTGCTGAAGCTGAGTCCGGATGACCCGCGGCTGCTGACGATGTACGGCGAGTCGCTCGTCCAGCTGCAACGCCTGGACGAAGCCGTGCCTGTGCTGCAGCGGGCGATCAAGAGCGATCCATCCAACCCGCAGCCGCGTCTGATCCTCGGGCGCGCCCACCTTCAGAAGGGAAACTTCGCCGCCGCTATTCCCTTGATCGAGCCGCAGCTCGCGCAAGACGAGGATGGCAGCCTGCACACCCAGCTGGCGCGGGCCTACACCGGCGCCGGGCAGAAGGAGAAGGCGGAGAAGCTGCTGCAGCGCGCGCAGACGCTCCAGGAGGCCGCGCAGAAGCGCAATGCCGCGGCAGCGCAGCGCGCGATCACGGCGCCGAAATGAGTCACCTTCGAACCGCCGGCTGATTCGAACGGCTCGGACGCGGGGCTGAAGCCCCGCGCTACGACTGTGGCTCCTTGATCTCGACTCTCTGATTCGCCTTCACGTTCTCGACCGTCTGCTTCACCCCCGAGGGCCACTCGACCAGGACGCGGACGGGCTGGGCAGAGGGCCCGAGGCCGAAGTGCAGTCCGGCATGCGATGAGGATGCGTACCTGCCGCGGTGCTCATCGTTCGAACCTGGTCACCCACGGTCACCCTGGCGCCGATGCCGTCGCGGTTGCTCTTCGTGCCGACCAGCCTGACGATCAGCCAGCGGCGATCGCCGGTACTGTCGTTCTGCCACAACTCGGCTTTCGATCCGAGCGCCAGCACCACGATGTCGAGGCGGCCGTCGCCGTTGAAGTCGGCGATGCCGCAGCCGCGATGGACCGCGGACGCGGCGGCGAGACCCGACTCCGACGTCGCGTCACGGAAGCGGCCCGCCCCCTCGTTGACGAACAGGCTGTTCGGCTGCTTCCACGTGGTCGCCGCGACGTCGCCGATCCGATCGTTGACGTGCGAATTGGCGGTGAAGATGTCCTTCCTGCCGTCGTTGTCGATGTCGGCGAACACCGAGCACCAGCCTGAATACTTCGCGGTGAGCAGGGCGAGCCGGCTCGATTGCGTGGTTTCCTCGAAGCCGCCTTTCCGGTCGCTGCGGAAGAGCGGGAACAGCTCGCCGGCCAGCGCGGTGAAATGGAGGTCCGGCCATCCGTCGTTGTCGTAGTCCTGGAAATCGGCGCCCATCGCCGACACGGCGCGGCCGGTCATCGGCACCGAGACACCGGCGAGCAGGGCGGTGTCGCGGAAGGTGCCGTCGCCCATGTTCCGGAACAGGAAGTTGGGAACGGTGTCGTTGGTGACGAAGGCGTCGAGGCGTCCATCCCGATCGTAGTCGGCGAACGCGACGCTCATCCCTTTGCCGACGTATTTCTGCAATCCCGCGCGCGCGGAAACGTCCTCGAAAGTCACCGTCGCCGCGATTGCGGTACAGCCGGTTGGGCAGCCCCTGGAAGAAGCGCGGATGGCAGTAGATGCGGATGCCGCGCGTCTGATCGCCGCAATAGCGATTCATCTCGGCGGACCACTGGACGTAATTGACTACCAGCAGATCGAGGCGGCCGTCGTTGTCGTAGTCGAACCAGCCGCCGCCGACCGCCCACTCGCCGCTGGAGATTCTCGAGGCCTTGCGTCACGTCGTCGAAGCGGCCGTCGCCACGGTTGCGGAGCAGTTGATTCTGACGAACCCCGCTGACGAAGAGATCGATGTGGCCGTCGTTGTCGTAGTCGCCGGCGGCGGCTCCCGTGGCGTAGCCGGCGCCGCTGACAGCGGCCGCGTCGGTCACGTCGGTGAACCGCATGCCGCCGTCGTTACGGAAGAGGCGATTGGCGTACGTCGCCGAGCTCTTCCGCAGCCCTGGAGTTTCCGCGCCGTTGGTCAGGAAGACATCGGCGCGTCCGTCGTTGTTGTAGTCGAAGACCGCCAGCCCGCCCGGCGTACTCTCGATCAGGTGTTTCTCCGGCGACGGCGAGTGTTGATACGTGAACTGCAGCCCTGCGCTCGCCGCCACGTCGCGCAGGCGTATCGACGGCGCGGCGGCGGAGTTGCCCTGGCGCGGGGTATGGTCCGCGGCCAGCGTGCAGGCGGCGGCAACGGCGAAAATGGCGGTGAAGCTGGATGGTTGCACTGTTCAGGCCGGAGAGTCGTCTGACTCCATTCTATTTCGCCGGAACTCCTCGGGAGTCTTCATGATCTCCGCACCTCGTGGAATGAGAAGTTCAGAGCCTCGCCCAAGTCCGCCGACAGCGCTGCCGCGCTGCACGACGTCACGACGGCACGGCGGCACGACGTTCGTAGAGGTCCAGCAGAGCCTTCGCGCTCTTCGTGACGTCGTGCGCGCGGAGCGCAAGTCGTATTCTCTGAGCAGTTGGAGGTTGGGAGTTCTCGCGGCTGTGTTTCAGCGCCCCGCTAGCGCAAACACACTATTGACCCGGCTTTCGGCCTTCGAGAAGGATGCAAATCTTCAGGCGCCACCACAACCTGATACTCTGCCCATATCCATTTCTTCATAGGAGACCGGTGACTCGATGACGGTGAAGCGTGTGATGTTTCTGACGGGAGCGGCGGTGCTGCTCGCGACCATTGGCGCGTTCGAGCGCACGGCGGGCGCCAATTCCGCGATTCAGTTCACGGACGCGACCGCGGCCGCGGGCATCCGCTTCACCCATAACAGCGGCGCGTTCGGCAAGAAGTATCTGCCCGAGACGATGGGCTCGGGCGCGGCGTTTCTGGATGCCGACGGCGACGGCTGGCAGGACGTCTTTTTCGCGCAGTCGATGAACTGGCCCGGACGTCCCGGAGGCAAGAGCCTTCCGGCGCTCTACCGGAACAACCGCAACGGCACGTTCACAGATGTGACCACCAGCGCCGGCCTGGCGGTCGAGATGTACGGCATGGGTGTCGCCGCGGCGGACTACGACAACGACGGCGATACGGACATCTATCTCACGGCGCTCGGACCCAACCGGCTCTTTCGCAACGCCGGGGCGGGCCGGTTCGAGGATGTCACCGCGAAAGCGGGCGTCGGCGATCCGGGTTTCTCGTCGAGCGCGCTCTGGTTCGACTACGACGGCGATGGCCGGCTCGACCTCTTCGTCGCCAATTACGTGGAGTGGTCGATCGAGCAGGATCGGCACTGCTCGCTCGACGGCAAGACGAAATCGTACTGCACGCCCGAGGCGTACAAGGGGCAGAGCCCGACCCTGTATCGCAACAAAGGTGACGGCACGTTCGAGAACGTCACGAAGAAGGCGGGACTGCAGGACCCGGCGAACAAGATGCTCGGCCTTGCGCTGATCGACTTCAACAACGACGGCCGGCTCGACGTCTTCGGCGCCAACGACACGCAGCCGAACCGGTTGTATCAGAACAAAGGGGACGGCACGTTCGCCGACGTCGCTGTCACGGCCGGCGTCGCGTTCAGCGAAGCAGGCGTGGCGCGCGCGGCGATGGGCGTCGATGCAGCGGACTTCGACGGCTCGGGCCGTCAGAGTCTGGTCATCGGCAATTTCACCAACGAAATGATGGCGCTCTACGTGAACCAGGGGAACGGCCTCTTCATCGACGACGCGCCATCGTCCTCCATCGGTCGCGCCTCGCTCCTGCGGCTGACGTTCAGCTGTTTCTTCTTCGACGCCGATCTCGACGGGCTCCTGGATATCTTCGCGGTCAACGGGCACGTCGCCGACGACATCGCGAAGGTTCAGCCGACGATCGGCTACGCCCAGCCGCCGCTTTTCTTCCGGAACCTCGGGTCGAAGAAGTTCGAGGATCTCAGCGGCAAAGCCGGCGCCGCGTTCTCGAAAGCCGTTGTCGGGCGCGGCGCGGCATACGGGGACTATGACCAGGATGGCGATCTCGATCTGCTGGTGACGGCGAGCAACGGTCCGGCGCGGCTGTTGAGAAACGATGGCGGGACGAATCAGATGCTTCGCGTCAGGCTGACCGGCGCCACGTCCAACCGCGACGCCATCGGCGCCCGGGTCCGCGTCATGCGCGACGGCGGGCCCTCGCCATGGCAGATGGTGAAGACCGGATCGGGCTATCTCTCGCAGAGTGAATTGCCGCTGACTTTCGGGCTTGGCACGCGCGCCAAGGTGAGCGGCATCGAGGTCGTATGGCCGAACGGCAAGACGGAGAAGGTGGGCGGCGCCGATTCCCGATCCATCGTGACCATCGTCGAAGGCAAGGGCGTGACCGCGACGACCCGGATCAAGTGATGCGTTACTCCGTGGCCCTCGTTCTCTGTGCGGGTCTGCTGACGCTGCAGCGGCCGTTGCCGGCTTCGAATCAGGCTTCCGGAACATCCGTGCGCGGTCGCGCAGCGCGAGCGCGCCTACCGCGCGAACAATCTCGGCGTCGCCCGCCTCGAACAGTTCGACTACAAGGCGGCGGAACAATCGTTCCGTGAAGCCCTCAAGCTGCATCCCGATCTCGGGCTCGCCCGGCTCAATCTTGCGATCGCCGAGCTGTATGCCGGGCGCCCGGCGGAAGCGGCGGCCGACGCGCGTGACGCCGCGAAGCGGCTGCCGGACGCGCCGCAGACGCATTACGTGCTCGGGCTTGCCGCGCGCGCGGAGAACAACGTCGAGGAAGCGGCGCCAGCCTTCATCCGGGTCTTGAAAATCGATCCCGGCGACCCCGGTGCGAAGATTCAACTTGGCCAGATCTACCTGCAGCAGCGGCGGTTCGACGAGGCGTTGACGCTCTTTCAGGAAGCGCTCGCGGCCGAGCCGCACAACGTCACCGCGGCGTACAGCGTGTCTCTCGCGTTGACGCGGGCGGGCAAGACCGACGAAGGGCGGAGCGCGATGCAGCGGTTCGAAACCCTGCGCGACAGCCCTTATGGCTTCACTTACGCGCAGACGTATCTGTCGCAGGGCAAGTACGCGGAAGCGATTGCGTCGACGGGTGCGGAGGCGGAGCTGGTCTCCGCGGCGATTCCGGACGTGACGTTCTCGGATGCTACCGCCACGATGTTGCCGGGCGCACGACCTGGCGGGGCGGGAGCCGGCGGCCTCCTCACGCCGTTCGATGCCGACGGGGATGGCGATCTGGATCTGTTCGAGATCAATTCCTCCGGCCGGCGGTTCATGCGCAACCAGAACGGCGTGTTTTCAGACGACACGGCCAAGTCGGGACTCGGTGGCACGGATGCGGCCGAAGCTTCGAGCGCGGTTGCCGGCGACTTCAACAACGACGGCCGGGCGGACCTCTTCATCACCGCGACGAGCGGGTACGTCCTCTTCAATCAGAATGCGGATGGCACGTTCGCGAACGTGACGGCCAAGGCGACGATGCCCGCTCCCGCGAAGGGCGGCGGCGCAGCGGCAGCCGCGGACGTCGATCACGATGGCGATCTCGATCTCCTGTTCAGCGGTACGCCTGGGCAGCTGCTCCGGAACAATGGCGACGGGACGTTCACGGACATCGCCGCGGCCGCCGGCATGGCGGCGGGCGGTCAGGCGGCCGCTATCGCCGCGACCGACTACGACAATCGTCGCGACATCGATTTCGTGCTGATGGAACCCGACGGTCCGAAGCTGTATCGCAACATGCGGGACGGCACGTTCCGGAATGCGACGGCCGAAGCGGGCCTGTCGCAGCAGGATTCCTACGAGACCGCTCTCGCGGTTGGCGACGTCAACAAGGATGGGTATGTCGACTTTTTCTTCGGCCGGAAGTCGTCGGATGGAGTGTTCGCCCTGAGCGATGCGCAGACGCGATTTCGCACCGTGCCGGCGCCTTCCGGGACCGCAGATGCGCGCGCGGCGAGGTTCGTGGACTACGACAACGACGGCCTGCTCGATCTGTTGACGATCCATCGTCGGGGTATCCGGCTCTTCAGAAATGGAGGGAAGCAGTACGCCGAAGCGACCACGCGGGCCCGACTGCCGGCGGCCGACGTGAATTCAGGGCCAGCGATCATTGCCGACGGCGTCGGCGATCTCGATGGCGACGGCGATCCGGACATCGTGCTCCTGCTCGACACCGGCGCCTTGCGATTCCTGAGGAACGACGGCGGCAACCGCAACGCCTCGTTGCGTACGCTCCTCACCGCGCGAGTGAGCAACCGCAGCGGCGTCGGCGCGAAAGTGGAAATGCGCGCCGGCAGCCTTCGGCAGATGCTCGAATCGTCATCGTCTTCTCCCGCGGTTGCGCCGGCCGATTTGATCTTCGGCCTGGGCAGCCGTCCTGCTGCCGATGTCGTGCGCGTGCTGTGGCCATCGGGAATCCTGCAGGCCGAGACAGAACTGCAGACCGCAAAGGCGGCCGCGGGACGCCGCGCCGCACTCACGATCACCGAGCTCGATCGCAAGCCGTCGTCCTGTCCTTATCTGTTCACGTGGAATGGATCGACGCTTCGAGTTCGTGACCGATTTCATGGGCGGCGGCGAGATGGGCGCCTGGCTGGCGCCGGCGTTCTGGAACCACCCGGACCCGGACGAATACGTCAGGATCCGCGGCACTCAGCTGGAGCCTCGCGACGGCCAATACGAGATCCGGCTCACGAACGAGCTCGAGGAGGCGCTGTTCTTCGATCGCGTCCAGCTGCTCGCCGTGGACCATGCGGAAGACGAGGACGTCTTTCCGAACGAAGGATTGAGGTCGCCGCCGCGTCCGGCACTGAAGCTGACAGCGATACGGCGGCCGCGGCCGCCCGTCCGAGCGCAGGACGAGCACGGCCACGATGTGCTGGCGGCGCTGGCCTCGCTCGATCGCCGCTATCCGGATGATTTCGGTCTCGTCCCGATCCGCGGCTATGCCGAGCCGCACGAGCTGATCCTCGACCTCGGCACGGCATCGGATGCGCCCGTACTGCTGCTCACCGGCTGGACGGATTACGCGTTTTCGAACGACAACGTCGCCGCTTCGCAGCGAAAAGTCACGATGAGCCCGCCGTCACTCCAGGTCAAAGATGGCGGGGGAGTCTGGCGGACGGTGATTCCCGAGATTGGGTTTCCGGTCGGCCGCCCGCAGACCATTCCCGTGGACCTGGCCGGGAAGTTCCTCTCGTCGTCGCGCGAAGTTCGAATCCTCACCAACATGCGGATTTACTGGGATCAGATCCTCGTCGCGGATTCGACGCCATCACCGCTGCGCGTGACGCGGCTGGACCCTGTGTCGGCCGATCTCCGATGGCGTGGACTGTCGGCCGAGGTCACGCCGGACGGCCGGGAGCCCTTCGGCTACGACTACGAGCGTGTGTCGACGACGTTGCCGTGGAAGGTAATGCTCGGGCGGTATACGCGACCGGGGGACGTCCGAGCCTTGCTGCGCGGCGTCGACGATCTGTTCGTCATTTCACAGCCCGGTGACGAGATAGCCTTGTCGTTCGGCGCGCTGCCGCCCATCGGAGCCGGACACCGGCGGACGTTCCTGCTGTTCACCCACGGCTACAGCAAGGAGATGAACCCGCGATCCGCGAGTCCCGATACCGTCGCGCCGCTGCCGTTCCGCGCGATGAGCGGATATCCGTACGGCCCTCAGGAAGCGTATCCACGCACGAAAGCGCACCTGGAATATCAGGAGCGTTACAACACCCGGCTCGTCGTCAAATCGTTGCCGTCGATCGATGGAGTGGGCCGATGAGCGAGCCGACAATCCTCAGATACGCGGTAGCCGCCTGCCAGACGGATCTGCCGAATCCCCGCCATCGCGACGAGATGCACGCGAACACCGATCGCATGGTCGAGATGATCGACGCGGCCGTCGCCGGGAGCGCGCCGTTTCTCCCGGTCCGCCTGGTGGTCTTCCCGGAATTCGCGCACGCGGCCCCCGTATTCCCGTCGGTCGAAGAGCTGCTGGACCGGCTGGCCGTACCGATTCCAAACGAGCACACCGAGCGGCTCGAAGGCAAGGCTCGTCAGCACGGCATCTACATCCAGAGCGGATCGATGATCGAGCTCGATCCCCGCTGGCCCGGCGTTGTCTTCAACGCCACCTGCCTGATCGGACCGGAGGGGATCCTCTACAGGTATCGCAAAGTGAATACGTGGATCCCGTACGAAGTGCACGCCAGCCCGCACGATCTGGAGGGCTATTCGGATCCGCTGTTCCCGGTGGCCGACACGCCGATCGGGAGGATCGGCTGCGCGATCTGCTACGACTGGCTGTTTCCCGAAGCCATGCGGCAGCTTGCCGCCAACGGCGCCGAAGTGCTCGTGCGCGTGTCAGCCTACATGGACCCGTGGGGCGCAACCGAGCCGATGAACTGGTGGACGCTCGTGAACCGCTGCCGCGCGCTCGAGAACATGTGCTACGTCGTCGCCGCCAATCAGGGCGCCAGCCTGCGACACTACCCGCCGTATTCATGGCCTGGCGGCAGCCAGGTCGTCGATTTCGACGGCCGCCTGCTGGCGGAGGCTTCTCCGGGTCCGGGCGAACGGATCGTCGTCGCGCCGGTCGATATCACCGCCCTGCGTCACGAACGCGCGACGCGCCGCGGCCATCACATGCTGTCGCACCTGAGGACGGAGGCATATCCCGTCTATTCCGAGCCCCAGTATCCGCCGGTGTCGCGCACGCTGGAGAACGCCGCGGGTCTGACGTATGAGCGCAACAACCAGATGATTGACGAGGCGAAGTTGCGTGTGGGACGTCGGTTCACAGGTTCATCTGTTCACGAGTTCAAGAGTGCGGGTTCAACGGTTCCAGGGTTCCGCAGGTCCGCGACAAAGTCGACTGAACAAGAACCTGTGAACCCGAACCCCCGAACCCGAACTCCTGAACCCTGAACTCCTGAACCCGAACCCGTGAACTCCTGAACCCCTGAACCCTTGAACCGACAAAGATCAAGGTTCAGTCGCCTCCGCCCCCGCCCGCCCCCACCCCCGTCACACCCTCCGCCTCCGTCCGATCCCCCGTCCGATCCGCCGCAGTCGCTCGATCCGCTGTCGGTGTACGCCCACCCCGCACTGCCTCCGTCCGATCCCGAGCACCCATCGCTCCGCCATCGTGACCGTCCGCGGCTCTGAGAGATTGCGACGGCGACCACGAGCGCGCCAAGCATCAGCAGCATCAGCGTGAAGATCATCATCGTGTCCTCCCGTATCCATTGTCTCAAGCGGGTATTTCCGCCTGGTTACGGCCGGATGCCCAATAGAACCAGTGAAATAGCCCATCGCTGGACGCCGGCACAGTGCCGCTGTACCATGCTCAGCCGTGCGTGGCCGATCCCTCTGGTTTCCGGTTTTCGCGGTCATTGTCGGCAGCCTCGTTCCTCTCGTGAGCGACGCGCAGCCCCGCACGGATGCGCCGCTGCTCACGACGATCAAAGCCATTCGCAGCCTCTCCCAGGACCAGAGCGCACGTGCGTATCCGGTTCGCGTCCGCGGCATCGTCACGCACATCGACGAAGCCGCGGACTTCTCGCTGTTCATCCACGATGGCGCGCTCGGGCAATTCGTGGCGCGGCCGACCCACCCGGCGGCGCTGGCCGCGTATCGTGAATTGAAGCGGGGTGACCTGGTCGAAGTGGAAGGCCGGACCGTCCGCGGCGGCTTCGCGCCGAACGTGGACCCCGCCGTGATCCGGCGGCTCGGCCAGGCGGCGCTGCCGCGGCCGAAGAACATGCCGTTCGCGGCAATGCTCACCGGCCGCCACGATTGCGATTACGTCGAGGTGACCGGCGTCGTGCAGCGGGCCTGGCGCGCGGCGGATCCACAGATGCACACGCTCTTCATGGACGTCGCGTTCGAGGAAGGCGTCGTCCGCGCGGCGTTCTGGGATTTCACACGGAGGATTTCGACCGGCTCATCGATGCCCGTGTCGTGATGAAGGGCAACGTCGGCGCACTCTTCGGCCGGACCGAACAGCTTCGCGGCGTCGTCGCTGTTCGTCGGGCGCACCGGGACATCGCGGTGCTGCGAGTCGCCGCCCGATCCGTTCTCGGTGCCGACGCGGCCGATCGGCAGCATCTACAACTATTCGTCAGCCGGTGAAGTGCAACCGCCGCATCCGCATCCGTGGCGTCGTCACGGGCTACATGCCCGGGACATCCGTCGAGGTCAGCGACTTCACCACCGCGGCGATGTTCCGCTACGTTCGCAACGTGCTTTACGTCGACGACGGCACCGGCGCGGCGCGGATCGAGACCGAGCAGGCCCAGCGGGTCAGACCGGGAGCCGTGGTCGACGTTGCCGGGTTTCCGGCGGTCACTCCCGGCAAACCGATCCTGAGCAATGCGCATCTTCCGGGTTGCAGGAGAGGCGCGCAGCCGGCGCAGCCGCGTGCCATGATCGTAGCGACGGCGAACGTCTTGACGCCCGAGCACGACGCCGCGCTGGTGCGGATGGAAGCGCATTTCCTCAGCATGTTGAGGACGCCGACCGAGCGGATCCTCGTGCTGCGGGTGGGCGAGAGCGTGTTCGACGCCAATCTCGAGGCCGACGCCGGCGACGGCTGCGCTGGAGCGGCTTCGGCCGGGCAGGTCGTTGCCGTCACCGGGGTCTACTCGTTCCAATGGGGCCCGCCGCCGACGTTCCGGCTGTTCCTGCGCTCGGCTGACGATGTCACGGTGCTCGCGGCGGCGCCGTGGTGGACGCTTCGGCACAGCGCGGTCATGGTTGCGATCCTCGCGCTCGGGGCGGCGCTGGCGGCGTTCTGGGTGCGCGCGGCAGCGGACGCGGAAGCGGCAGCAGTACCAGGCGGTCCTCGATCGAGCGGAGGCCGGGTCGCGCGCGAGCTGCACGACACGCTCGAGCAGGGGCTGGCGGGGATCTCGCTGCAGCTCGAGGCGGTCGCCGGAAGCGCTGCACGCGTCGCCCGAGCGCGCGCAGGAGTCGCTCGCCGTCGCGCGGAAGATGCTGCGCTACAGCCAGGAAGAGGCGCGGCGTTCGGTCATGGATCTGCGGTCGCAGGCGCTCGAGAGCCGCGACCTCGCCGGCGCGCTGACCGATCTCGCCGATCAGATGACGCATCGGCCGGCGGCCGCTCGCGCCGTCGCGGGTCGAGGGCACGCCGCACCGGCTCGATGCGTCGCAAGAGCATCACCTGCTGCGCATCGGTCTCGAAGCGCTGACCAACGCGCTCAAGCACGCGGGCGCCGCGCCACATCGACATCGCTGCTGCGATTCCAGCCCGATCGGATCGAGCTCGACGTCGAAGACGATGGCTGCGGTCTCGGGCATTCCGCCGACGACCTGCCCGGCGGGCACTTCGGACTGCACGGCATCCGCGAGCGCGTCGACAAGATCGGCGGCGTGCTGCATCGTTCCAGCGCGCCCGGCGGTGGCACGCTGCGTGACCGTGACGGTGCCGTCGAGAGCGGCGCCCGGAGCCACGGCGACCGCCGCATTGGGTGACATCATGGCGGACAAGCTGAAGATCATGCTCGTCGACGATCACTACCTGGTCCGGATGGGGCTGGCGAGCATCATCGCGCTCGAGCCGGACATGACCGTCTGCGCCGAAGCCTCAGCGGCGAGCAGGCGCGTGCGCTCTTCCGACGCCATCGGCCGGACGTCACGCTGATGGATCTGCGGCTGCCCGGACTGAGCGGCGCGGAGACGGTCCAGGCCATCCGCAGCGAGTTCCCGGACGCGCGCATCGTGATGATCTCGACCTACGTCTGCGACGAGGAGATCTACGGCGCGCTGCAGGCCGGCGCAATGGCGTATCTGGTGAAGTCGGTGCAGCGCGAAGAGTGATGAAGGCGATCCGCAAGGCCGCGGCGGGCCAGCGGCACATCCCACCGAGGTGGCGGCGCGGCTCGCCGAACGCGTCACGCGGATCGAGTTGTCGGCGCCGAGCTCGAAGTCCTGCGGCTGCTCGTCGGCGGCCGGCGCAACGCGAGATCGCGAGCGCGCTGGAAATCACCGAAGGCACGGTCAAGCTGCACGTGAGCAGCATCCTCGGCAAGCTCGGCGCCGCCGATCGAACCGAAGCCGTCACCCGCGCCCTTCAGCGCGGCATCGTCCAGCTCGAACTGGCTGAGCCGGCGATATGTCTTTCGACATATCGCGTCATCCCTCTTCAGCGAGTTGACGGTCTACGTCGCGCAGGCCTAGGCTTCCCGCGGTCGAGTAGTGCTTTCGCACTATGCGTGCGTCAGCTCGGGGCATGCGCATGGCCGGAGGACGCGGACGACTCTGATCGCGGATCACGGCTACCGTCGACGTGCATCCGTCGTGGCTCGGCACCGTCTCGGCGTGCCGCTGCTGGTGCTGCTGACGAGCGCGCCGGCAGCTGGCGCAGGGATCGACGGCGACCATCCGCGGCAACGTCCAGGACCCCACCGGCGGCGTGCTGCCGGGCGCGACCGTCACGCTGACGAATACCGGCACGAAGGCGCGCGCAGACCGACCGTCACCGACGATCGCGGTCAGTACCTCTTCGCCGGCCTGTTCCCGGGCACCTACGATCTGAAGGTCGAGCTCTCCGGATTCAAGACCTACGAGCGAAGTCGGTGCGCTCAGCCCAACGACACGCGCGGCATCGACATCCGCCTCGAGGTCGGCCAGCAGACCGAGACGGTCACTGGTCACCGCGCAGCAGCGAAGTGATCCAGACCGAAACCGGCGCGCGCGAAGGCGTGCTGACCGCGAAGCAGATCGACAACCTGTCGGTCATCGGCCGCAGCGCGCTCGAATTGATGCGCATCCTGCCGGGCGTCGTCACCGAGTTCAACCAGGGCGAGTCGGTGAGCTTCGGCGGCGGCGGCAACAACACGCAGGGCTACACGGTGAACGGGATCCGGTCGTCGGCCAACATGGTGTCGCTCGACGGCTCGTCGCTCATCGACATCGGCAGCAACAACGGCGTCATCATCAGCCTGAACAACGACATGGTTCAGGAGGTCAAGGTCCAGAGCTCGAACTTCGCCGCCGAGTACGGCACCGGCGGCATGAACGTGGGCGGCGTCACCAAGGCGGGCAGCTCGAAGTTCCACGGCGCGCTCTACGATTACTGGCGCGACCACCGGTTCGCCGCCAACGATCGCTCGAACAGCATCGCCGGCACGCCGAAGCCGAAGAGCACGTACCAGTATCCCGGCGGCAACATCGGCGGGCCGATCACCTTCGGCGACAGCTACACGAAGAACCACGACAAGCTGTTCTTCTTCGCCGCGTTCGAGGTGCAGCGGCAGCAGGTCGACTCGGGGTCGCGCTTCAATCGCACGTCTCGCGAGGCGATGCGCAACGGCGATTTCAGCGAGCTGCTCGCCAACCGCGGCGCGAACCTGAACAGCATCCCGCAGCTGCGGATTCCGCAGGGGTTCCCGAACGCCGGGCAGCCGGCGCCGAACAACGACATGCGGCCCTACATGACGCCGCTCGGCAAGTACCTCGCGAGCCTGTATCCGCTGCCGAACTACAGCGATCCGAACAATCTCTACAACTACGTCTACAGCCGCGCTCGAACCGACGCAACCGCACCGACTTCAAGGCGCGGTTCGACTGGAACATCAGCAACTCGCACGAAGGCCTACGTCCGGGTCGCGCGCGAAGGGGAAACCACCGAGAATCCGCGCGGCGTGTGGTGGGGGCCGTCCGACGTCGCGCTGCCCACGCCGAACATCGGCACGAACAGCGGCCGATCGTTCGCGGGCAACGTGGTCACGGTGCTCAGCCCGTCGATGACGAACGAGGTGCTGGTCAGCTACAGCCGGCTGACGCTCGACAACCATTTCAAGGATCGAGCACGCATCCGGCAGGGCGTCGGCGGCATACGTTCAACGGCATCTTCCCCGCCGGCTCGACGAGCCCGTACCTGCCGACCGATCTCCTGCACGGGTGGGGCACCGGCAACGGCCAGGTCGGCAACCTGTGGGCCGCGGCGAACGACGTGTATGCCCACAACGACGCGCTGCAGTTCAGCAACAAGCTGACGAAGCTGCGCCGGCACGCACGGCCTCAAGTTCGGCATCACCGTCGAGCGCGGTCAGAAGCAGCAGAACTTCCAGAATGTCGAGGCCGGCCAGCTGTGGTTCGGCACCGACAACGGCACCGGCACCGGCAATTCGGCCGCCGACATGCTGACCGGCGCGATCGGCCAGTTCAACCAGGGCACCGCCGCGACAGGCAACCCGGCGCCGGGCAAGCCCTTCGGCGAGTTCCGCTACTGGAACGTCGATGCGTTCGCGCAGGACAGCTGGAAGGTGCGCTCGAACCTGACGCTCGAATACGGCGTGCGCTTCGGCCGCTGGACCAACAACGCCGAGCTCGCCGGCCTCGGCGGCTACTTCATCGCCGGCGCTGTACGACAGCACCAAGGGCTCGTTCCTGGATCCCGGCACGTTCCAGCGGGTCAACGGCGTGTGCTACGTCTACAACGGCTGCGCCCCGGCCGGCATGCTCGACGAACCGGGCGGCCTTCGCGCTGCCGCGCGTCAACGTCGCCTGGAACATCGACGGCGACGGCAACAACGTCGCTGCGCGGCGGCTACGGGCTCTTCTACAACCGCAACATGGGCAACGTGGAATACGACAACTCGCTCCGCCTCGCCGCCCAACGCCTATCAGGTCAGCACCGATTTCTGGGCCGGCGGCGGCTACGGCAACGGCCGCGGCCTGAACTACGACACCGTCAGCGAGGCGACGCTGGCCAACCGCATCGGCAGCCTCGGCATCAACACGCTGACGCCCGATTCGTTCACGTTCCCGAAGACGCACAGCTTCAGCGTGTCGTACGCGCGGCGGATTCCGTTCAACCAGGTCGTCGAGGCCAGCTACGTCGGCACCCGCGGCCGCGACCTGGTGAGCCGCAGCAACGGCAACGTGATGCCGTACGGCGTGATAGCTCAGCGGCACCTTCAACGGCGTCGATCTGTCGGTGCCGGTCAACCGCGTCGCGGTCGCCAGCGACGGCACCAACCTGGCGTCCTTCCGGAAGTTCAACGCGCTGAGCGGCATCACCGTGTATGACTTCCGCGGCGAGTCCAACTACAACTCGATGCAGGTGACGCTGAGCCGGCAGACCGGCGCGCGCCTCCAGTACTTCGTCGCCTACACGTTCGGCCAGCACGCGCGGCACGCTCGGCGACGAATACTCGATCGATCGACCCGTACGACCCGAACCGGACCTACGGCGTGCTCGGCGACGGACCGCACGCACATCCTGAACGTCTCGTGGAACGCGTTCCTGCCGGATGCGGCGCAAGGGGGCATGAACAATCGCGGTCGGCCGCGGCGCTGCTCGACGGCTGGCAGCTGTCGGGCATTTCGTCGCTGGCGAGCGGCATCCCGCTCCGACTCAGTTTCGCCGGTGACGCCGCCGGCGGCGCAGATCGCGGTCGCCTACTTCGGCACCGCCGACGTGGTCGGGCCGGGCACACGGCGGCGGCAACGCGCTGGCGCCCGTCTACACCTGCGATCCGCGCTGCCGGCGGCACCAAGGTCGGCGAGAAGATCCTCGACATCAACTGCCTCGCGGTGCCCGAGTTCGGCGAGAACGGCGACCTCGTGCCGCCCTACAACATCCGCACGCCGACGCGCATGAACCACGACCTCACCGTCTTCAAGAACTTCAAGACCGTCGGCGAGCAGAAGCTGCAGTTCCGGGTCGGCTTCTTCAACATCTTCAACCAGGCGTTCGCCAACACGATCATCGGCGGCGACATCGACCTGAGCCTCAACACGACGTGCAACGTGCGGCGTCCCAGCGCTCCCCAACGGCGCCGGCGGCATCGCGACCAACGTCTGCGACCCGACCGGCGGATTCGACTTCACGCCGCAGACCAAGGCCAACTTCGGGAAGATCAACCTGAAGCGCGGCCACCGCGTGATCGAGTTCGTCCTGAAGTACTACTTCTAGCCACAAGAGAGAGCGAGCGACAACTGACGACTCCCACCTTCGCGACTTCCGGAATGCGCCTGGTTGATCGGCTCCGGCGCCGGGAGAGGAGACGGGAGGAGGCGTTCTCGGCCGCGGTCTTCAGCCCCCTGGTAGGATACCCGCCGGGTGACCCGCAACGGCCTACCCTGACCTGCGGCTTCTTGAGCGCTCTGGAGGCGGGCTCTCCGGCACGAGCGGCACAATGCGCGTTTTTGACTCCCCCGGCTCCTCATTCGCCTCCTTCCGACTCGCCCTGCTCCTGCTCGCGGCGACGTGCCGGCGCGGCCCAGGGCCAGCGCAGGACTTCGAGCGGCTGTTCGCGCGCGCGCTCGAGCTGCACCAGGCCGGCGATCTCCTGGGCGCCGTCGAGACCTACAAGGCCGCGCTCGCCATCACGCCGGATCGCGCCGACGCGCTGTCGAATCTCGGCGCCGCCTACGTCCGTCTCGGTCAGTACGACGAGGCGATCAAGCAGTACCAGGCGGCGATCAAGGCGGATCCGGCTCAACAGCACCTTCCGGCTGAATCTCGGCGCTCGCCTATTACAAGTCCGCGCCGCCCGAACGAGGCGCTGCTCCACCTGAAGCGGTCTTGGCGTCGGAGCCGGAGCGCGAAGAACGCGTACCTCGTGCTCGCCGATTGCTACCTGCAGACCGGGCAGGATCAGGAAGTGGTCGCCCTGCTGAAGCCGCGCGGCAGATGTTCGGCGACGATCTCGCCTATGCCTTTCTGCTGGGCACGGCGCTGCTGCACGCCGACGAAGAGGCCGAGGGGCAGCAAATACGTCGATCGTGTGTTCGGCGCCGGCGAGTCCGCCGAAGCGCGCCTGCTGATGGGCATCGCGTATCTCGGCCAGCAGGACTATCCCACGGCGAAGACCGAGCTCGAGCGCGCCGTGAAGCTCAACCCGAAGGTGCCGACGGCGCACTCGCTCTACGGCCGCGCGCTGCTCGCGCTCGGGGAGCAGGCCGACGCGGAGCGCGCGTTCCCAAGGAGCTCGACGTCAACGTCAACGACTTCGAGGCCAACCTGCAGCTCGGCAACATGCGCAAGGCCGCCCAGAAATTCGCCGAAGCGTCGATCTACCTCGAACGCGCCACAACGATCCGTCCGGACGATCTCACCGCCCGCAAGCTGCTCGCGAGCCTGCGGCTGCAGACCGGAAAGGTCGAGGAGGCCGTCGGGATGCTCGAGGCGCTCGCGAAGGATGCGCCCGACGTCATCGAGGTCCACGTCCAGCTCGCCACCGCCTACAACCGCTGGAACGGACATGATGCACAGCGCGAACGGGCGATTGTCGACAAGCTGAATGCGCCGAGCTGCAGGCCAAGCAGAGGGCAGCAATGCCATATGCGTCGCGCAAAAAAAGGGCTTTAGCCTTGCAGCGGCACGCCGCCAAAAAAAAAAAAAAAAAAAAAAAAAAAAAAAAAAAAAAAAAAAAAAAAAAAAGTGACCGGCGTGTAGCGCGGCAGCACGTGCCTCGGAGCGGCAGTGGCGATCGAAAGCGGTGTCAATCGCCGCGCGCGCTGCTGCTGGTCTCCGCGCCCGCGGGCCGTCAGAGCGCCAAGGGCGCGGCGAAGCCGCCGGAGAGGCCACCGCTCCCGCGACGCGGGGCGCGTTCAATCGCCTGGTGGAACAGGCCACCGCGGCCCGCACCGCCCAGAAGGTGGGACGGAGGCGATCGCGCTGTACGCAAAGGCCGTAAGCTGAAGCCTTCGACGTCGAGGGTTATTGGTACCAGGGCACGGCCTATTACACGCTCGAGATACGCCGAGTGCCGGGATCCATTCCGGACGGTCGTCCGCCTGGCGCCGAAGAACGGTGCCGGCGCAGGCCTTCCTCGGCCTGTGCGAGTTCGCGCTCAAGGACTACGACCGCTCGCTGCAGCACCTGCTGCAGTCGCGCAACCTCGGGGTGGGCGACATACCGGACCTCGGCAGCGTCGCCAGATATCACGCGGCCGTCCTGATGACGCGGCAGGAGCAGTACGAACAGGCGCTCGAGACGCTCGGCGAATTCGCGGGCGAAGGGGACGACAGCCCGCGGGTGATCGAGGCCATGGGGATCGCGACGCTGCGGATGGCGATGCTGCCGATCGAGGTCCCGCCCGACCGCCGCGAGCGCATCCTGATGGCCGGCCGCGCCAGCTACAGATGGCGACGCGGAACACGGCGGCCGGCGAAGGCGTTCGAGGCGCTCGGTCTCGCGCTACTCCGAAACACCGAACGTCCACTACGCCAACGCGGTGTTCCTGCTGCTGGAGATCGCCGGACCGCGCCCTCGACGAATTCAAGCGCGAGCTCGATATCAGCCTGGATCATCCCTGGTCGCTGATGCAGATGCCTACGAGTACCTGAAGCGGGGCGACGGCGCCGACCGCGCTGCCGTGGGCGAAGCAGGCCGTCGCCGTCGCGCCGAACGCGTTTCCCGCCCGCAAGGCGCTCGGCCAGGCGCTGCTCGAGAACGGCGACGTCGACGGCGCGATCCGTGAGCTGCAGGCAGTCAAGCTCGCGCCCGAGAGTCCGGGCTGCACTTCCAGCTGGCGCGCGCCTACCAGCGGCCGGCCGGCTGGAGGACGCCACGCGCGAGCGAACGAATTCACGCGGCTGGATCGCATCGCGCGCACGCTGCGAACCGGCGCACAGTCCGTGGGAGGCCTCCGGCCCGAGAGCGAGCAGGCGAAGATCCGGGATGAGGTCAATCGTGCCGCCGGCGCCGGAGGCGGGATCCTCGCCGGTGCGGCCGGCAACAATCCGCTCTCGAAGTCGCTCGAGACCAATGAGGACGTGCTGCGCCAGGATCCGCGCTACGGTCTCGGAACGCTCGCGCAGGATACGGGAGGGTTGCTGTTCGACAGCAGCAACAATCTCCGCCAGTGGTTCGATCGCATAGAAAACGATCTCCGCAACTACTACATGCTCGGCTACACGCCATCGAATGAGGCCTACGACGGGCGCTTCCGCACGATCGAGGTGAAGGTGAACCGGCCGGGCGTGACGGTCGCCGCGCGCAAGGGGTATTTCGCGGTCCGCGATCCTGGTGGCGCGCCGATCGACGCGTGGGAAGCGCCCGCTCTCGGTGCGCTCGAGCAGAAGCCGGTGCCGAATGCGTTTCCGTTCCGGGCCGCCGCGCTGCTGTTCCCCGAACGCGAGCGGCCGGGCTTCGTTCCCGTCGTCGTGGAGTTGAAGACGGCGCCAATCACGTTCGCCACGGCGGCGGACGGCCAGAGCTACAGCTCCGATTTCACCATCCTGGTGCGCTTTCTCGATGCGCAGAACCGCGTCGTCCGCAAGGTCAGTCAGCATTACGAAGTCCGCGGACCCGTCACCGAGCTCGCGCGCGCCAAGGCCGGGGAAGTGATCTTCTACCGTGAGCCCGAGCTGCCGCCTGGTGTCTATACGATGGAGTCGGTCGTCCATGACGCGCCTTCGGGAAAATCCAGCGTGCGTTTCTCGACGCTCGAGGTACCGCGTTCCGAAACGGCCGGCCTTCGCCGAGCAGCCTGGTCCTTGTCAAACGCGGCGATCCGGTGCCAGAGAAGGAGCGCCGTGCGGGCAATCCGCTGCTCGTCAACGGCATCGCCCTCGCGCCGAATCTCGGCGATGCGGTGAGCAAGAGCGCGAGGGAGCTGGGCTTCTACTTTGCGATCTATCCGGCGCGCCAAGGGCCGGGTCCAAGCGTGACGATTCAGCTCGTTCAGAACGGCACGGTGGCTGTGCAGTTGCCCATGCCGGTGCCCGATGCGGACCGTTCGGGACGCATTCAGCAACTGGGCAGGCTGCCGCTCGCCGATCTCGCTGCCGGGAGCTACGAACTGCGGGCGATCGTGAAGCAGGGCACCGAACAGGTGACACGTTCGACGCAGCTGCGGATAGTCGAGTAGCTGAAGCGCGGCGGCTTCGAGGCCAGGGAGCGGACTATGACGAGATCCTCGTTCGGTGCCGCGCTGTTGCTGCTGTCGGCGGCGACGGCGGGAACCGCGCCCGCCGCTCAATCGCGCGCCGCCCAGAACCAGGCCCTTGCTTCCTCCGCAACTGCCATTCTTGTCGACATTGTCTGTACGGATTTGAAGAGGCCAGCCAGTCCTCGATTTGACCGCGCCGGACTTCGAAGTGTCCGAGGACGGCGTCAGCCAGAAAGTGACTCATTTACCCGCGTCTCCCGCGGCAGTGGCATTGGCGTCGGGGTGGCGTGGCGGTCGCCCGGGCCGAGCACGCTGGCGACCACGGGACCCGGGGCCGGGGAGGTATCAGGCGATTCCGGACCGGGCGATGAAGCCATGATGCGCTTGTCTTCGATCACCTCTCCACCGAGTCGCTACGGCTGGCACAGAAGGCGGCGCTCGACTACCTGCCGACCGCCGGCGAGTCGAGCGCGCAGATTGGCGTGTTTACGTCCGGTCCAGGGCTTCGGCTCATGCAGCGCTACACGAGGGATCGGCTCGTGCGGCGCGCCGTCGCGCAAATCGCGCCGGCCGGAACATCCAGTCGCGACGACAAGCTGCAACGCACGGAGGAGCTGCTGGCCCGCCGCCGTGGAATCGAGGACGAGACCCAGACCGCGCGGGCCGCGGCGGCGCGGACGAGCCGGCGCTGCCGCCGGTACTGCCTCGGGCGGAGATCGGTCAACGTGAGAGCGAGAGGCGGCTGCTGCAGATCGAGCTGAACATGATCCGGTCATTCGACAGCCTGGATCGCGATCACCAGGGCTACGAGACGTCGCGGTCGCTGCTCGCGATCGTGGAATCCCTGGCGAACGCGCCAGGGCGCAAGACGATCGTGTTCTTCTCCGAAGGACTGCCCGCCTCTCCGGCGCTGTCCGCGAGACTCGACACGCTCATCGACGCGGCGAACCGGGCGCACGTGACCACCTACGCGATCGATGCCAAAGGGCTTCGAACCAGGAGCTCGAATGAAACGGTCTCGAAGGAGGTCAACGCCTTCGTGACGGAGCGCACCAGTCAGCTGTCCACCGGGTCCGATGCGACCAACGAGCCGCTCACGATGTCATTCGAACGAGTCGAGGACACGTTCAAGCTCGACTCGCGCACCGGCCTGGCGCGGCTGGCCGAGGATACCGGCGGTTTCCTGATCGAGCAGACCAACGACCTCTCGAATGCCTTCCGCCGCATCGACGAAGACACCCGCTTTCATTACCTGCTGACCTACTCGCCGGCGAATACGAATTTCGACGGGAAGTTTCGCTCCATCGGCGTCAAGGTGCGGCGGCCAGGCATTCGCGTCTTTGCGAGAAAGGGATACCGCGCGATCCGGGCGGCGCTTCACCCGGACTCCGCCAGCTATGAAACGCCGGCGCTGGCGCTCCTCGGTCGGACGCCCCTGCCACGAGCGTTTCCCGTCAATGCCGCGGCGTTCAGCTTCCCGGATCGCCTGCCCCGGCCTGACGCCAGTCGTGCGGCGGTTCAGCACCGACGCGCTTCGCTTCGATGTCGATGCCGAACGATCGACTTACTCGGCGCAGGCCGCGGTTGTCGTCCGGATCCGCGATGGACTGGGACGGGAAGTCGAGAAGCTCAGTCAGGAGTACCTGCTGACCGGCGCGGCCAGCGATCTCGACGCGGGGAAGAACGGTGAAATCTTCTTCTATCGTGAGCCGGAGCTGCCGATCGGTGTCTACACCGTCGAATCAATCGTGTTCGATGGAAAGGCGGGACAGGGCAGCGCGCGCATCTCCACGCTCACGGTTCCGGCGGTCCAGCCGTCAGCCTTCGACATGAGCAGCCTGATCGTCGTGAACCGCATCGAGGAGGTGAACGACCCGCCCAGCCGCCGTCGCGCCGCCGCTGTACGTTGGCCGCAGCCTCATCTACCCCAATCTTGGCGAGCCGATCCGCCGCACCGCCGCCACGGAGCTGCCGTTCTACTTCACGCTGTATGGGAACCTGCAGGAACCGAACGTGACGGTGACAGCTCCTTCGCAACGGCAGCGCGCTCGCGGAAGCGCCGTTGAGCCTGCCGCCGCCGACTGGTCCCTCGTCTGCAGCACGTCGGCCGGCTGCCGGTTGGCGCCTTCCCTCCAGGAACCTACGAGCCCCGTATCCGCGAACCGACCGCGGTCACGAGGTCTCGCGCGCCGCGTTCTTCACGCTGCGGGACTGAGCGGGACCCGGGTCCAACCCATCCGCCTTTTCAGGCGGTCAGCTTCCAGCCGGTCTGGTCTGCACCGCCGACTATGAAGAAACTACCGCTCGCGCCTTTCAGGCGGTAGTTTCTTCAGCGGATTGATCCACACATCCAGCCACGCATCGCTGCGAGTGTCGCCCAGGAAAAACCTGCCGACGACGATGTCGGCCGCGCCGTCGCCGTCGATGTCGCCGACATCGAGCGTGGCGTGGCGCGGGAAGCCCATCTCGATCGTATGCCGCACGAAGACGCCCGGCTTGGTCTGCTCGAGCCAGACGAGCGCCGGCAGCCTTCTCGTCCACGTCGGATGCCGCCGGCCAGCAGCGCGCCGGCGACGATGTCGAGGTCGCCGTCGCCGTCGAGATCCGCCAGCCGCGACGGCATGCACGCCGGGCATCTGCGCGAGCGTGTGCTCGACGAACGGATAGGCCGCCGTGTTCTCGAGCCACTGGATGCCGTGATACGGCTTCACGATCCCGTCGTCGAACGTGTCGCCGTGCGTGAGCAGGACGTCGATATCGCCGTCGCCGTCGAGATCGGCGACCTGGATGCCCGAGGAGCCCCAGTTGGGATGCGGCGCGGCGTAGATCACGCTTCGGCTCGAACGCGAAGTCTCGCCCTTGTTGAGATAGGCGACGACGGTCTCGTGTTCCTGCGCGAGCAGCGTGATGAAGTCCATCTTGCCGTCGCGATTCAGATCGACGGGGACGATGTCGATGCTGCCGGTGCGCGGATCGATGGTGTGGGTCGTGAAATCCGGCTGCGCCGCGCCGGCGGTGCGAGTTCTCGAGGATGGCGACCTGCCGGTCTTGCGCCACCCGAAGGCGGCGACGGCGAGATCGTTCTTGCCGTCGCCGTTGAAGTCGGCGGCGTCGACGCTGGTGACGCGCGGCCAGCCGTCGAGCCAGAACGCGCTGAACTTGCCGCCGCCGCGGCCGCGCAGCCAGATCACGGCACCCTTGTCGTGATCCGCGGGAAAGAACGTCCCGAGGTCGGCGACGAGCAGATCCTGATGCCGTCCTTGTCGACGTCGGTGCAGCGTGACGTGCGACGGGTGCGGAATGCTCGCGACGACCGACAGGCGGCGGTGCCGGCCTTGCCGGGTGACCGGTGAAGATGAGCCCCTGCCGCATGTCGGTGCCGACCACGTCGAGCCGCTTGTCGCCGTCGAGATCGACGAGGCGACGTGCGACACGGCCGGCGTGCCCGGCATCTCCGGCATCGCCATCGTGTGCCGCGCGAACTGGACGCGGTGATCGCGCGGGATCGGGCCAGGATTCCGGTGGCGGGAGCCGCTCGGGCGCGCGGCTGAGGTAGATAGGGCAGCACCGCCTCCATGTCGGGCGGCAGCTTGACGCGCGGTCAGCGTGCCGGGCGGACCGATCGGCGGCAGCCGGTTGCTCGCGGAGAAAATACATCCGGACGAACTCGTCGCGCCAGGCGCGACGCGGAAGGATTTCGGGCGGCGGGAACGCATGGCATCCGCCGCAGGTGGCGCGGGCCTGCCGCTCCTCGCATTGGCTGATTGCGACGCGGGGATCGCACGGCCGACGCCGCGGCCCGTGCGATGCTGGCGGGCCGGTACGCGAGCAGCAGCGCGGCGATGACGATGCACCAGAGCCAGATCGCCGCAACTGTCCCGCGCTGAAACATCGGGGTCGGATGCTAGCACAGCGGACTCCGCTGGCGAATTCCGGGCGCGCGGCCCGCTACAATTGGCGCCACGCATGAGAATGTCGACCACCGATGGCTACCGATCCGCGTCGCGCCGGCCGACGTTCCTCCGCGTGCTCGGCCTTGCTGGACTCTCGGGCGCGTCCCGGCGTTCAGCTCGAGCGCGCGCGGCCGCGCAGCTCTTCGAGGAGGTGCCTGCCGAGGCCAGCGGCATCAGCTGGGTCCACGAGAACGCGATGTCGCGGACCGGTATCTTCCCGAGACGATGGGGCCCGGCGTCGCGTTTTTCGACTTCGACAACGATGGATGGACGGACATCTTCATGGTCAACAGCGGCCAGCGCCGACTTCTACAAGCCGCAGAAGCCGCTGAAGAATGCGCTCTACAAGAACAATCGCAACGGCACGTTCACCGACGTGACCGACAAGGCCGGCGTCGCGGGCGGCAAGGAATTCGGCATGGGGTGCGCGATTGCCGATTACGACAACGACGGCTACGCCGACATTCTGGTGACCGCGTACGGCCGCTGCACGCTCTATCACAACAACGGCAACGGCACGTTCTCCGATGTCACCGACAAGGCCGGCCTGGCCGCGCCCGGCTGGACCACGAGCGCCGTCTGGTTCGACTATGACAACGACGGCAAGCTCGATCTCTTCCTCTGCAGCTTCGTGCAGTACCTCGGCGACCAACGACGTCTTCTGCGGCGACAACAAGCTCGGGACGGCGCTTCTACTGCATTCCGCGGGTGTTCAAGCCGACGCCGAGCCTGCTGTTCCACAACAACGGCGACGGCACGTTCAAGGAAGTGAGCGCGGGCACCGACATCCAGCGGGCCCTCGGCAAGGCGCTCGGTGTGGTGGCGACCGACGTCAACGCCGACGGGTCGATGGATCTGTTCGTCGCCAACGACACGGTGCAGAACTTTCTGTTCATGAACCGCGGCAAAGGGAAGTGGGACGAGATTGGCCTGATGGCGGAAGTCGCGTTCAGCGCCAACGGGACGCCGCGCTCGGGCATGGGAGTCGACGCCGCCGACTTCAACGGCGACGGCAAGCAGGATCTCTTCGTCGCCAACGTCGATCAGGAGATGTTCTCGCTCTACCGGAACGACGGCAACGATTTCTTCGCCGACGTAGCGGCGCAGAACGGCGTCGCGCAGGCGACGCGGCTGCTCAGCGGCTGGGGCCTCAAGTTCTTCGATTACGACAACGACGGACTGGTCGACCTGTTTCTCGCCAACGGGCATCCCGACGACATGATCGAAAAGTACTCCCAGCAGGTACGCTACCGGGAGCCGTTGCTCTTCTTTCGTAACGATGGCACGAAGCTGACCAATGTGAGCCAGGAGGCGGGCCCCGTCTTCCAGAAGATGTTCCCCGCCCGTGGCCTGGCCGTCGGCGACTACAACAACGACGGCCGCATCGATGTGCTGATCGGCAACAACGGCGGCGCGCCGGTGCTGCTCAGGAACAACGCCGGGGCAGGCCACCACTGGCTTGGCCTGACGCTTCAGGGAACCGGGTGCAATCGCGACGCCGTAGGTGCAACGATCGCCTGGTCGGCGGGCGGGAAGACGCGCAGCCGGCTCAAAGCGAGCGGCGGCAGCTACCTGTCATCCCACGACATGCGCGAGGTGCTCGGCCTGGGCGCGGCGGCGAAGGTCGACTGGATCGAGATCAAGTGGCCGCAACCGAGCGGCCGCGTCGAGCGCTTCACCGACGTGCCGATCGATCGCTACGTCACGATCATCGAGGGGAAGGGACGGATTGAGACCTGATATGAGCGGCAGGCTGGAGCGCATCTGGTTGAAGCGGGGCCGGCGCGGCCCGATGGATCCGGTGGAGACGGCGACGCTGGTGGACGGGAAGGGCGTGCGGGACAGCGCCAACTTCGGCGGCACCCGCGAAGTGACCCTGGTGTCGCTGGAGCGCTGGCTCGAGATCACCTCCGAGCTCGGCGCCGACATCGACCCGTCGGCGCGGCGCGCCGATCTCCTCGTCTCCGGCGTCGATCTCGAGCGCAGCCGTGGACGGCTGCTCAACGTCGGCGAGTGTGTGCTGCGGATCGGCGGCGAAGTGCAGCCGTGCGAACGGATGGAAGAGGCCCATCGCGGGCTGCGCGACGCGATGGCCCCGCACTGGGGCGGCGGGGCCTGGGCGGAAGTGATTCGCGGCGGCGAGATTCGCGTCACCGACCCGGTGTCGTGGCACGCGGAGCTGTTCGCGGATACCCCGAGTGAGCCTTGATTTCCCGGATCTGAAGGACGTGGCGCTGCGAATGCGACGAGATCATCAGGAACACCGGTTCGTCACATTCACCGTGAGGTTGTCATGGAGAGCATGAAGAGTGTCGTGATTCTCGTAGTGTGCGCCACCACGTTCGCTGCCGCCGCGGGGCAGAACGCGCCGGCGCCGCCGGCTGCGGAGGAGGCCGCGGTGCGCGACGTCGTCAAACAGTACGTCGATGCCAGGGAGCGCCGCGATGCCGCGGGCATCCGGGCGCTGTTCACCGAGGACGCCGATCAATTGACGTCCTCAGGGGAGTGGCGCCGCGGCCGCGAGGACGTGGTGAAGGGTACGCTGGCGTCGTCTGCCGGCAATGCCGGGACGCGCACGATCGCGGTCGAGCGCGTACGGTTTCCAGACCGCCGGCGTGGCCCTGGCGGACGGCGCCTACACGATCGCGGGCGCCGGCCGGCACGCGCAACATGCGGACCTCGTTCGTCATGATTCGATCCGGCAGCGGCTGGCGGATCTCCGCGATACGAAACATGTTGCCGGCACAATGACTGCGACGGATCTCAGAGCCTGACGCGCGCTACGGCCGGGGTTCAGCCGGTTCGGCGGAAGCATTCTTGCTAATCGTTGAACCATGCGCGCGTCGACTCAAAGCTCGTCCGGACGCGTCCAGGCCGCACTGGCCGCACTGCTGATCCTCCTGGCTGCGTCGGCATCCTGCACACCCTCGATCTCACGGCAGGCGATCAACCGGACCGTTGATATCGCCGAGCTGTGGGAAGCACCCAATGATCTGGTCAGACGAGATCTCGCCTACGGCCCGGGTGGACGGCGGCTGTCGCCGGACCCGGCCGTCGACCTACAAGCTCGAGAAGGTCGATCGGACCGGATACAGCGACGGATATGACGTCATCGCCCCCGACGGCCGCCGCTGGAGCGTCAAAATCGGCCCGGAGTCGCAGACAGAGGTCGTCTCCTCGAGAGTCTTGTGGGCGCTCGGATATCACCAGCCAGTGGTTTATTACGTGCCGCAGTGGAAGATGAGCGGAGCGGTTGCCGGCCTGCAGCCTGCCGGCCGCTTCCGGCTGGAGGAATCGCACCTCAAGGTCGTCGGCGAGTGGTCCTGCTACGAGAACGACTTCGTACACACGCAGCCGTTCAAAGGGCTGATCGTCGCCAACCTGATCCTCAACAACTGGGACTGGAAGACATCGAACAACAAGATCGTCGAGTATCGTGAAAACGGCTCGACCGGACGCATCTACATGGTGCGCGATCTTGGTGCGTCGCTCGGCAGGACCACGTTCCCGGGATGGCTCAGTTGGACGCCGATTCGAAAGTGGAAGCAGGGGACGCGCAACGACATCGAAGGCTTCGAGTCCCAGAATCTGATCGAGCGAGTAGACGCGGAGCGTGTGGACTTCGATTACCACGGGCTGAACGCATCGCTGGTGAAGAGCGTCAATGCGGCAGACGTCATCTGGACGTGCCGGCTCATGTCCCGGATCTCGGATCGGCAGTGGAACGATCTCTTCGGCTCGACCGGGTACTCGGATGCGGAGAGCCGGCGTTACATCAGGAAGATCAAGGCCAAGATCGGCGAAGGCTTGGCGCTCGCCAGATCGACAGCGCCGTGAGCCGTCAGTCGTTACAGAAGGGGGGCTCGATTCTTCGGATCTTGTAGTCCAGCGTGCCCGCGGGTCTGAACACCACCGTCTTTCAGGTCGGATCAGCTTTCAGCCGAGTCCGGTCTGTCCGGTTGCTCGACCTCGGGCGTAGAAGGCCGTAGCAGCGTTGGACTAGATCGCCGGTCGATCCGACAGCGTCCCTGGGCGATCTATGAAGAAATCTACCGCTCGCAAAGGCGGCGATGCCTGCTCCTGATCGCCTTTGGACGTCAGACCGCGCGGACGGCGTACGGTCTGGTTGGCAGGCCTGCCCCGAAGTTTCATTACAATACCGTGTTGCCCGCTGGAGCCTGCAGAACCATCTTCGGATTCGAATCGTCGGATCCGCCTGAATCACAATGTAAGACGTTCGAGCGGGCCCGACGGACTGGCGAACAAACGGCGAAAACATCTGATATCCTAGCCGCGTGGCGCCGGTCCGGACATGTCGGGTGACGGTACGTGATGCCGAGGGAGTCCTCCATCACGTGGACGTGCAGGGCAGCACGCTGTTCGAGGCCGCGGCCGCCGCCGTGGCCGCCTTCCGGCAGCAAGGATGGGCAGGTGCGGCGCTGACGCCCGGCGCGGTTCTGCGCGTCGAAGTCCAGCTCCCCAACGTGGTCCATGACGTTCCGCTCAAGGCGGTCGAGCGCTGGCTGGGATCGCCGACCAGCAGCCCCCGCGATCAACTGCTCAAACGCGAGCTTGGCAGACCGCGTTGAAAGGAAGCCGCGGAAGCATTCTCCGGGCCGGGCGACCTCTGGGCGATCGACGCCGGATCGGACAGAATGGGGACAGGGTGACAGATGAGTGACGTGCTCCGCTTTTTCCTCGATCGCACTCCCACGCCCATTGGCCTGCTCACCATCGTCGCCGACGAGCAGGGACGCTTGCGCGTCGTCGAATGGGACGATCACGAATCGAGACTGCAGCGATCGCTGCAGCTGCAATACGGCGCCGGCGGATTCACGCTCGAACCGCGCCACGATCCCGCCGGGCTGACGACGGCGATGGAGGCGTACTTCGCCGGCGACCTGGCGGCGATCGATAACCTGCCGGTCGAATCACGAGGGACCCCGTTTCAGCGGACGGTGTGGGCGGCGCTGCGTGAGATCCGCTGCGGGACGACGATCTCGTACGCGGAGCTTGCGAGACGGATCGGCCGTCCATCGGCCGTGCGCGCGGTTGGCCTGGCCAACGGCGCGAACCCCATTGGTGTCGTCGTGCCCTGCCACCGGGTCATCGGCGCCAACGGATCGCTCACGGGGTATGGCGGCGGGATCGACCGCAAGCGCTGGCTGCTCACCCACGAAGGCTGGAACTGCGATCGTCCCTTGCTCGACGCCGCGACGGCATGATGCCTCCTGTTCTGCAACCTGGCTGGCTACACAGGAAGACGGAAGTAAGGGAGGAACGGACTACGGCTTGGGTACGCGGAGTGTCGCGCTGATCATGGCGCTGCCGCTCGCGGCGTAGACCAGCGCAAGCGGATGCAGCAGCGCCGGCCCTATCTGAACGACCCCGAACCACAGCGCCTCGTCTGTGCGATCGAGCGCGAAGGCGGCGCCGAGCAGCGCGACGATCAGGATGCTCGTCGGAATCGGGGTTCCCTCGAAGTACTTCACCTTGCCGGTGGTGCCGTCCGCGAGCGCCGCCGCGGTGACGTTGAACCGCGCCAGCCGGCTCACCCCGCAGACCACGAAGTAGGTGAGGCAGACCATGTCCCACCCGCCGCGCAGCCCAAGGGTGAAGCCCAGCACCGCGGGGGAAACGCCGAACGAGATCACGTCCGACAGGGAATCGAGGTCGGCGCCCAGCATCGACTGACGGGTCCGGTCCGCGCGTGCGACATAGCCGTCGAGCACATCGAAAACCAGCGCGGCGGGGAGCAGCACGAATGCGATCCAGAGCAGTTGCCGGCTGCCGGTCGCGATGTAGTCCAGGCACAGGAAGATCGCGATCGTACCGCAGCTCGCATTGGCGATCGTGAACGCGTCCGCTGCCGTATAGGAGCGGAGCATCGAGAGATGCCGCTGGGGCGAAGTCACGGCGACAGGATAGTCAATGGGCGAGTGGATTGCATCCCCGGACGCGGAGCGCAGGCACGCCCGCTCCTCATCGCCGACCTGAGGCGCTCGCCCGATGTCCCGGAATCCGCGATAATCCGCGAAGATTCGCGACTCGCAAGTTGATTCATGAAGATGAAGCTTAAATGAAGACGCGTCTCGCGCGGGCTGCGCTGGTGCTGGCCGTAGCCGGCGCGTACCTCGTTTACGTGTTCCAACTGTCGCACGCCGGGTTCTGGACAGCGGGCATCGGCGACTGGATGGATCCGTACTTCATCAACGCGCTGCTCGAACACTGGTATCAGAGCGCGATATCCCTCCGCGATCCCTCGTCGCCGCCGATGTACTTTCCGGCGCGGGGCACGCTCGGGTATTCGCACGGGCTCGTTCTCTTCGCAGTGTTCTATGGGCCGGTCAGGCTGTTCCTTCATCCGTTCCTGGCCTACAACGTCACGCTCCTCCTGGTCGTCGCGACGGGCATGCTGTGCCTGTACGTGCTTCTTCGCAGGCTGGGCCTGAGCCTTGCCGAAGCACTCATCCTGACCGCGTTGTTCTGCACGTCGAAGAATGTGATCAATGGAGGCACGAGCACGTGGGCGCAGCGGGCATCCGTGTTCCTCATCCCCGCGATCCTGCTGATTCTGCTGATCTCGTTTCGAGCGCCGGCCGGCCGCCGCGGCCTTGCGCTCGCGTGGGCGGGCGGCCTGCTGGCGGCATTGTTGTACGTCCAGGACTTCTACACCGCGCATTTCGCGGCGTTGCTGCTGGCGTTGTGTGGCGCGCCGCTGGTCGTCGTGAACAAAGAGTCGCTCGGTCGATGGTTCGCGTTTCTCTGGATCGGGCAGCCCCGCGGCGCCAGGGCAGTGTTGAGCATCGCGATCCTGGCCGGCGCGTGGACCGCCTACCTCATGATGGCCGGCGGCATTTCATTCGAGGTCGCCGGGGTCAGAGTCAGGTCGCACGACTGGCTGCGGCCGGCCATTGTTGCGGCGGCGGCCGTGATGGGATTCCTGGTGTTCCTGGTGCGCCGTCGCGGACAGAGCGCCGCGCCGATCGGCGCGATCGCCAGCCCGTGGATGATCGCGGTGATGCGCGGCGGCCTGGTTGGCAGCGCGTTGTTCCTGTGGTGCTACCTCGGCGCGTACTGGGAGCATCGCTCGTTTCCCGAGGAGCATCTCCTGAACGCGTTGTCCGCCAGGGATCCAAGCCGGTGGTCGACGCCGCTCGACTTCATGCGCGATCTCGGCGCCTACGACACGCTCCGTTCGTTCAAGCTGGTCTTCACGCTTGGCGTCCTTGTGTGGCTGCCCTGGTTCAAGATCGACAGGAAGGTCCGGCTCTACAGCCTCTGGTTCCTCGCCGTTTCGTTCCTCGTCTTGATCATCCCGCTGACGTTTCACGGATTCTCGATCTGGCGGACGCTCATCGAGCCGCTGCCGGGGTTCGCCGCCATTCGCGATCCCAACCGCATCATCTACCTCTACGAGCTCGCGGTCGTGTTCGCGGTGGGCCTGTTCCTGACGCGGCTGCCGAGCCAATCCGTGCTGCGGGTGTCGGCCGTTCTGCTCGCGCTCGTGCTGATCGCGACGGACTGGAACCGCGAAGGATTCCGCACCTCACGCCAGATCCTGGCCTATGACAGGTGGGTTGGCGAGCCAATCCAGGTGGACGCTTCGTGCCGCAGCTTCTTCATGAAAGGCGGGCCGGCCGAGTACAGGTCGCGCTCGGAGCACATGTGGACGCTCTACGGCATCGACGCGGTCTTCATCTCGCTGAAGCATGCGATTCCCACGCTGAACGGTTACAGCGCCTGGTTCCCCGAAGGCTGGGATCTCATGAACCCGCCGGAGCCGGAGTACGAAGGCCACGTCAGAGAGTGGATCGCCCGCCATCAGCTGCGGGGAGTGTGCGTGCTCGATCTCGACGCGCGGACTATGAGGCTGTTCTGACGCTGACGGCGTCAACTTCAACTCCAACTTCCAACTTCCAAACATATGCCGCCTCGTACCTCTGGGCGAAAGTCGCGACGACTGGTGATGCTGCTACGACTTCCGCCCCGCTGGGTCATGCCACGTGCATTTGGGAGTTGGAAGTTGGGAATTGGGAGTTGACGCAGCCCAGCGCTAGCGCGGAAGCAGTTCCGTCGTCGTGCGCCTGCGTCGCGGGCGGCGGAATCCGAGGACGTATCCCCGTGAGCCCGGGGTGTTGTACTTGGTCGCGTAGGCGCGATCGACGGCGTCCATCAATCGTTCGCTGCGGACCGGTCTGGCGCGCACGCGGACTTCCCGTTCTCCGATCGTCAGCGCCCCACGCGGATCGTCGAGGAACGCGCGATACCAGCCGTCAGGCTTGTCGTTCCATGGGCGGACGAACACGCGGCCCTCGACCACGACAGCCCAGATCCCGATGAAGCGGTGATCTCCGGTGCCCGCTCGGATGCCGAGAATCTTCGATTGATCGACGGCCGCGATGATTGGCTTCGAAAACGACGTCTTTTTCGCCATCAGCTCATTCTGTTCGCAGGGCGACCACCGGGTCGACGCTCGCCGCGCGGCGTGCCGGCAAGGCGCTCGCAAGGAACGCTGAGGCGGCCAGGACGAGGATAGCGGCTGCAAATGCCCTCGGGTCGTCCGCCTCCAGCCCGAAGAGAAACGTTTTCGCGGTGGCGCTCAAGTACCAGGCGCCGGCGCCGCGCCCGTCTATTAGTCCTGCAAGGAAGGCGAAATATGCAGCGGAGCGGCCGATGACTCAGGAAGCGCACTTGGCTCAGCTAACGGTCGCGCGGGCGCGGGAGGGGTGAGGCACCCCCTCCCGGCTGAGAAGCGCCCGCTTCCGTTCAACGCCCCACCGGTAGCCCGACAGCGCCCCGTCGTTCCGGATGACGCGGTGGCAGGGGATCGCGACGGCGAGCGGATTGGCGGCGCAGGCCTGAGCGACCGCGCGTGCCGACCCGGGAGCGCCGATGCGTGCCGCGATCTCCGCGTAGGTTGCGGTCAGACCGGCCGGGATTTTGCGAAGCGCCTGCCACACGCGCTGCTGAAATGCCGTCCCGCGCACGTCGAGCGGCAGGTCGAGTCCAATCCCGGGCGCTTCGACAAAGCCGACGACCTTGGCGACGAGCTGTTCGAATCGCTTGTCACCGCCGACGAGCGTCGCGGATGGAAAGCGATCCTGAAGCTCCCGCACCAGGGCTTCGGGATCGTCACCGAGCAGGATGGCGCACACACCCTTGTCACTCCGTGCAACGAGGATCGAGCCGAGTGAACATTCACCGACTGCGAATCGGATTTCCGTCTGCGAGCCGCCTGCCTTGTAGCTGGACGGGGTCATGCCGAGCATCTGATCGGACTGCTCGTAGAACCGTCCACCTGAGTTGAAGCCGGAGTCGTAAATAGCTTCGGTCACCGTCGTGCTCCTTTTCAGTTGATCGCGAACCCGCGTCGCGCGGCGGGCAGCCGCGTACGCCCTCGGCGTCAGCCCGGTCACCGCCTTGAAGACGCGATGAAAGTGATGAGGGCTGAGTCCGGCGCGTTTCGCGAGCGCCGCAAGGTTCGGCACGTCGTGAGACGCGTCGATGACACGGCAGATGTCCGCGACCGTCGCTGCATAGCGTTGTTCGATGGGGGCCTGATCCGGCTTGCACCGCCTGCAGGGCCGGAATCCGGCCCGTTCCGCCTCCTCGCGCGTGCCGTGAAAGCGCACGTTCCTCGGATTGGGCAGGCGCGCGGCACACGAAGGCCGGCAGTACACCCCCGTGGTCTTCACGGAGTAGTAGAACGCGCCGTCAGCCTGGCGGTCGCGATCGACGACCGCCTGCCAGCGCGGGTCGCGCGCCGTCGCAGCGGCCTCAGGGATGCGGTGTTTGAGGGCATTCATGAGCATCTCCCGCTCACGGCCGGCCTGGCTGGTCCCAAGCTCCCCGTGTCACCCACTCACTATGACATCGGCTGGCGTCCGGCGACACTCCGGGTCTTGCTCTCGAATCGGGGGGCAGGATCAGGACATCCGGCGTTCACGGGTACTCTGAACAAGGAGGACGGGAGGACGGGAGGAAGTTTTCACTTGTTTTCTGCTCAGGGCAAATGAGTTGCGCTTCGCGCCGCACGACGACACGACGGCACGACGGCACGAAGGATCTTGTTGATCTACGCCGCGTTCCCGGCGATGGCCCGGCAGGCTTGAACAATCATACGGAGTAAGGGAGTCAGTTTTTCAAGGGCACACAAACCGCTGTGCAACTCCCGTCCTCCCGTCCTCCTTGTGAACAATCGCCAAGGCCCGGAAGATCGACGACATCGTCCGCGGCGGGTCTACCCAGTGGCAGCCACCGAACTAATCCGTGTTCCCGGCGATCCACCCGGCAGCCGTGTGCCGGTAAATGCCGACCGCCGTGACGACGAAGTCTGCCGGCCCGGGCTCCCAGACGTACTTCGAGAGCTCGATTCCGGGCCGTTGAATCTTGAGGACATTGAACGACGGCTGCTCGCCGCGGCCGCGGGTCGAGATCGTGCCGGCCTGAACGATCAGCGCCGAATGTCCTTCGATCCGGTACCGCTCCGCGGAGTGCGAGGTGTGGCTTCGGTGAAGATGGCCCGACAGGAACAGGTCGGCATTGGCCCGGGCGAGTCTTGCCATGGCCTGATGAGCGCGTCCGAGCAGGCGCCGCTCGTCCACGCCAGGCGGCAGATCGAATGGATGGTGGGTCACGATGATCCGAATCGACGAAGGAGACGCATCTGCGAGCCGCCGGACGGTGCGCTCGACCTGGCGGCCGGCGATTCGCCCCTCGCCCCAGGTGAGCGAGCGGGCGGTGTTGACGCCGACGACGGCGATCTCGTTGTCGATGTGTTCAGGTTCGAGCTCCGCTGAGATGTAGGCCTTGTAGCGGTCCAGCGGTGCAAAAAAGCGCGCGCCGATGTTCCAGAGTGGCACGTCGTGGTTCCCGGGGACGGTCAGTTTCGGCGCGTGGAGCGACGCCAGGAACCTGCGGGCCTCGGCGAACTCCGAACGCCGCGCCCGTTGGGTGAAATCGCCGGAAATTGCGATGAGGTCCGGCTTGGTGCCGAGAACCGCCGTCCGCAATGGATCGAGCAAGGCCGCGTCGATTCGTCCGAAGTGCAGATCCGAGAGATGCACCAGCGTACGCATGTCAGCGGTCCGCTGCCGGTGGCACGATCGTCCGTAATGCCTTCCGCCGGACCGTGAATCGCAGGGGAGACTCGAGCGCTTTGACTTCACCATCGAGCGCGACGCTTACCCGCTGGCGCGCCAGCTCCATCGAAATAGACGTTGCGCGATGGATCTCGAACTTGTCGTGCTGTTTCAGTTTCCGCAGCAACGCGCGGGCGGGCAGAGCGAGGCTGCCAAGACGGCCGACGTCCGGCGCGACGTACAGCGACAGACTCGCGTCGGTCATCGTACGACGCCGGCCCAGTTGTGTGCCCTCCACCTCATACTCGCTGTTGCCGACGAACACGAACGGCGTCCTGCGAATCAGCTCCTGACCGTCGAGGCACAAACGGACGGCGAGGGTCCGCAGCTTCAGCCAGGTGCGGACGACCGCGAGCGGATGCGCGAACGACCGGGGGACACCGCGTAACCGGGCGCGGTCGCGGGCCCAGACGAGACGCGGATAGGCGCCGATGCTGGCGTTGTTGAGGAACACCTGCCCGTTGACGCTACCGACGTCGAGGGCTCGCACATGTCCGGCGGCGACCACCGCGATGGCCGCATCGACCTCGAGCGGGATCTGCAGGTCCCTCGCGAAGTGGTTCATGGTCCCCGTGGGAATGACCCCGAACACCTTACCCTCGGTGAGGACGGCCTCGGCCACGCTCGAGACCGTACCGTCGCCGCCGGCCGCGACGATGACGTCATACCAGCGTGCGATCGAGATCATCCATGCCGGCGCATCCGGTGCGTCCGGAATGCAATGAACGTCGGCGTCAACCCCCGCACGGCCGAGCGCCCGGTCGAGTTCCTTGCGATCCGGAGAAGACCCGGAACGGGGATTCATGATGATCGCGATCCGCGCAGCCACTGCTCAGATACCGGTGCATAAACTGCGCCGGACGTTCTGTTCGTCGGACGCCTGCTGAGTCACGCGCAACCGCCGCCAGCCCGCGATCAAAGGAGCCAGGCGCCGCGCGCGCTTGACGGCCTCGCCCCGGACCCCGTATGCTCCTCTCGAATATCGAACTTCGATATCGGGCATCGAGGTACTCATGGCCAAACGCCAGGCGGACATCGTCAAGGGAACGCTCGACCTGCTGGTGCTCAAGACGCTGGCGCTCGAACCGCGGCATGGCGTCGGCGTCGCCGACCGGATCGCGCAGGTCACGAGCGGCACGTTCCAGGTGAGGCCGGGTTCGCTGTTTCCCGCGCTGCACCGGCTCGAGCAGGAGGGCTTCATCAGCGGCGAATGGAGCACGACACCGGAAGGGCATCGCGCGAAGTATTACCGGATCACCGCGGCCGGCCAGCGCCAGCTCGCGACCGAGAAGAAGAACTGGGCGAGGATCGTGCTGGCCATCGGCCAGGTGCTCGAGACGGACTGACGGCGATGCGGATCCTGTCCCGCGTCCGGAGCCTGTGGAACACGCTGGCTCACAAGCAGCGGCTCGAGCGCGAGCTGGACGACGAGCTGCGCGCTGCCGTGGAGACGCTCGCCGATCGCTACACCTCGCAGGGGATGGAGCCCCGGGCGGCCAGGCGCGCCGCCGTGCGAGCGCTCGACGGCATCGAGTCGGTGAAGGACGAAGTGCGCGAGGGACGCATCGGCAGCAACATCGACGCGCTGCTGCTGGATGTCCGTTACGCCTGGCGCGGCCTCTGGAAAGCGCCGGGCTTCACCGGCATCATCGTGCTCACCCTCGCACTCGGCATCGGCGCCAACACGGCCATCTTCAGCATCGTCCACGCCATGCTGCTGAAGCCGCTGCCATACCGGGACGCCGATCGCCTGGCGTTCATCTGGCTGGATCGCACGGTCCTCGGCGCTACCAAGACCGCGTTCGGCCTGCCTCGCGGTCCCATGTCCGGACCCGATCTGCGGGACCTGCGCGAAGAGACGCGCGCATTTGCCGATGTCGGAGGGATCTGGG
Organism: uncultured Acidobacteriota bacterium; assembly: GCA_963785755.1. Lineage (GTDB taxonomy): Bacteria > Acidobacteriota > Vicinamibacteria > Vicinamibacterales > 2-12-FULL-66-21 > JACCXG01. Next base: position 260,540 of record CAWAXG010000040.1, read on the forward strand.
CCAGCGGCTCGATCGCGTTGACCGGTGACGGTCCCCCCGAGCAACTCCGCGGCGCGCTGGTGACCACGAACTTCTTTCAGGTCCTCGGCGCGGAGGCCGCGTTGGGCCGGACCTTCCGGCCCGAGGACAGCCTCAACGGCGCCGAGCCGACGGTCCTGCTTGGATGGGAGCTGTTTCAGCGCCGGTTCGGCGCGGACCCCGCCGTCGTCGGTCGCAAGATCCATGTCAACGACGAGATGGCGACCGTGATCGGCGTCGTGCCAAAGGGCTTCCGGCTGCTCCTGCCGCCAGACGCCGCCGTGCCCGACAACCTGCAGGCCTTCGCGCCCTTCTGGCCAGACCTGGAGAACGGCCCACGCCGCAATCTCTTTCTTCGTGTAGTTGCGCGGATGCGCCCTGGCGTCACCATCGAGCAGGCGCGCGCCGATGTCGACGAAATGTCGCGCGGGCTCGGTCAGCGGCTCGGAACGGAGCGCTTGTTCACCACCGTCGCCCTGCAGGCCGACGATGTTCGAGAAATCCGCGGACCGCTGCTGGCACTCTTCGCGGGCGTCGCGATCCTGCTGCTGATTGCCTGTGTGAACGTGGCGAGCCTGCTCATTGCCCGCGCGGCATCCCGCGTCCGGGAAACCGCGCTGAGACTCGCGCTCGGCGCCAGCCTCGGGCGTCTTCTGGGACAGTCCCTGGCCGAGGGGCTGCTCTTGACCGCGTTGGGCGCGGCCGCGGGGATCTTCGCAGGATATGCCGGCCTTCGCGTCCTGATGGCGGTGATGCCCGAGTCGCTCAGCCGTCTGGAGGCCTCGCGCATCGATTCGACGGTGCTCGCGTTCACCCTCGGCACATCCGTCGTGTGGGGCATCCTGTTCTCGCTCGCGCCCTTGACCGAGCTGATGAAGGCCGGCGCCAGCTCGCGATCCAGCCTTCTCTCGAGTACCGGGTGGACGCGACTGTCGTCGCTGAATCGCTATGCGGGCCGTGCGGGTTACCGGGCGCGGGCAGGGTTGGTCATCGTGCAGATTGCCCTGAGTCTGGTGCTGCTGGTCAGCGCCGGTCTGCTGGCTCGCGCGTTCGTCGAAGTGCTGCGCGTGGACCCGGGGTTCCGGAGCGACCGCCATCTCACGTTCAGGCTTTTGATTCCGGACAGGCAGCCGTTCGAAGTTTTCACGGCAGAGCTCCACCGCCGGCTGGCCGCGATTCCAGGCGTCAAAGGCGTGGGCGCCATCAGTCACTTGCCGTACGACGATCTGCCGAACTGGGGTTTGCCCTACAGCCTCACGTCGCCGATAAAGCCCGATTCGCCGACCGCGGACGCGCGCGCAATTTCCCCGGGGGTATTCGAAGCCCTCGGCGTGGAGCTTCTCGCCGGCCGCTTCTTCACGCCTGAGGACAAGGACGGGAAGCATCCGGTTGCCATCCTCGACGACATGCTCGCCCGGCAGCTGTGGCCGGACGGCAGCGCCGTCGGCATGACGCTGTATACCCGCGTCGGATCCGAACGCGTGACGGTCGTCGGCGTCGTCCGGCATCTGAAGCTGCGGAGCCTCGTCGACAACCTGATGCCGCAGATTTTCGTTCCCTGGGCGATTGCGCAGCGGAACCCGACGGCCTACGTCGTCACATCGACTCGAGATCCGTCGTCGCTCGTCGCGGAAGTCAAGGCGGCCGTCAGCGGGCTCGATCCGCGGCTGGCGATTTACGACGTCCGTCCGCTGGAGGCGTACATCGCGAGCGCCCGCTCGACTCGCCAGTTCACGATGGTGCTCGCCGCGTCGTTCGCGATCTGCGCGCTCGCGCTGACCGCGCTCGGCGTGTTCGGCGTCCTCGCCTACGCGGTCGCGCACCGCCGGCACGAATTCGGCGTCCGGCGCGCGCTCGGCGCCGACGCCGGCCAGGTCATGCGCGAGGTGCTGCGCGAAGGGCTGAAGTTCGCCGCCGCCGGGTCGGTCGGCGGTCTCGTGGCGGCGATCGTCGCGGCGCCATTTCTTCGCGGTCAGCTCTACGCCGTTCAGCCGAACGATCCCGTCAGCTTTGGCATCGCGCTGACGCTCATTCTCGTGACGGCCACCGTTGCCTGTTGGATTCCGGCTTATCGTGCAACCAGGATCAGCCCGATGGACGCACTGCGCACGGAGTGATCGGACTGTCGGAACTACGACTGCGGCGACGCCACCAGCTGGCGGATCTTCCGCGGATACTCAGGAAAGTACCGCTCGATGACCGGCAGCGCGAAGCGACTGAGGATGGCTTCCTTGGGTTCTCGCTCGAGGAGGAATTCGAACGACGCCTTGAGGAGCTGCGGCGCCGAGGCTTCGGGGGCGTAGCGCGTGATGTCCTGTGGCGTCACCGTGACGTCGTGGGTGGTCTGGCTGCCGCCTTCGTCGACGGTGACCCGATACGTCGTTTCAGCCGTTGGCGTTACCGAGATCACGCAGCGCATACATAGTCCTTCGTTTCGGCAAATTCCATCGCGCTCAGTGCGGCCCGGATCTCAGCTCGAGGGCCCACGCGCGCGACCGAGACGATGATCGGCCGCCCTCGCACCGAAGGCAAGTCATCCGGCGGCATCACGAACGCACCGTGGATGCGCTGGCCGAGCCGAGACCGTTTGACCTCGACGATATGTGAGGGTGTCTTTCCCAATGCGGCGAGCGCCCTGGACATCGCCTTACCGGTGCCGCCATAGCCCCAAAGGATGTACTTTTCGGTGCCGGACAGGAAGCCGGCTGCCAGGAAGTGCGCTTTGCACGCAACGAATGCCTCGAGGCTGTACCGCGCATCGGTACGTGAGAGCCCCGTAACCCGATCCCGCCAGGACAGCAGCCGCTCGGGGACGACGCCGATCGCCATGCCGGCGGCGAGCGCGCGCAGGATCAGATCGTAGTCCTCGGGCCAGCCGTTGTCCGCGTACCCGAGAGCGGCCATATCGCGCCGCATCATCAGCGAGGGGTGGGCGAGTGGACACTCCACGAACGCGTCGGCAGCGATGCTCTCAGCCGTGCGCTGACCGTTGAGCCAGTGCTCGTATTCACGCAGCCGCGGCGACATCGCGTGCCGCGGAAAGATCCGAACGTGGCAGCCGGCCCCGGACAGCCGCCGGTCAGAGTCCAGCAACGCCGCCTGCGCGGCGAGCCGCCGCTTGTGCATCAGGTCATCGGCGTCCATGCGTGCGACGAGACCGGCGCGGCAGTGCCGCAGGCCCTCGTTGAGCGCGCCCACGAGTCCCTGGTGCGGCGTCGAGACAATGGTGAAGCGCGGATCGCCTCGCGTCGCCTCACAGGCCAGCTGCCGTGTCCGATCGGTCGACCCATCGTCCACGACGATGCATTCCCAGTCGGTCTCGGTCTGCCGGACGATGCTCGCGAGGCAGGCGGCGAGCGTCTCGCTCGCGTTCCAGGCCGGCAGCAGGATCGAGATGCGAGGGACGGCCGGCGCGGCTAACGGCAGACTGGACATCCTTTGTCGAACACCACGCGCCAGCGCCCGTCGCTGTCGAGGCGCCAGATCGAATTGAATCTGCCGAACACGGTCCCCTTGGGATCGCGGACCGGTCCCGTGCTCAGCGCCAGCGTTCCCGACTCGAGGACTTCGACGAGGTCCGGCGCCCACGAGAACGGCGGCGACGGGGCATCGAAGAACTTCTTCCAGCCTTCAACGACTGCGGCTTTGCCCCGCAGCACGATCGGCGGATTTCCTTCGGCGAAGAAGACCGCTTCGTTCGACAGGTGCGAGGCGAACGCGATGGGGTCCCGGCGCGCCATCGCGTCAGCGAAGGCGCGCTCGCTATCGGCGACCTGGTCCGACTTGGATTTGGCGGATGTCTGTTGCGCTGCATGCTGCCCGGAGCCATGGTCCTCCGGCAATCGCGGTGGTGACTCCAAAGAGCAGCGTTCGACGTTGCATCTGTCGGCCTCCTGGACAGTCTCTTTGCCGGATCGTTGAGAAGGGAACAGCGATCGAAGCAAGTCGCCGTAGACTACTCGATGTTGCGTGGATCGCAGCGCCGTGTGGGACGGTTATCGTGGTCCAGCGTCGACGTGGCAAATGAGCAAGGTCATCACAACCCGGCTCGAGCTGGCCACCAAGGGTCAGGGCGACGCGCGTGACATCACGCCCGACGTGGCGGCGGCGGTGACGAAGAGCGGTCTCTTTTCAGGCGTGATGACCGTCTTCGTGACCGGATCAACGGCGGCGGTGACGACGATTGAGTTCGAGCCGGGCGCCGTCGCCGACCTCAATCGTCTCTTCGAGCAGCTCGCGCCGCGCGGGGCGGACTACCGGCATCATCTGAAATGGGGCGATGACAACGGCTCCAGCCACGTCCGGGCGGCGTTGCTGGGGCCGTCGCTCACCGTACCGTTCGTCGATGGATCGCTGACGCTCGGCACGTGGCAGCAGATCATGCTGATCGAGTTCGATACGCGGGCGCGGCGCCGCGAGATCGTGCTACAGCTGATCGGGGAGTGAAGGCTCACGCCTTCTTGGTAATCTTGAAGGTGCCGACGCCGTCCCCGCTGACCTTACCGCTGGCAGTGCCCTTGACGACGGTGCCTTCGAGGACAAGGAGGACCGCGGGCTCATCCTTCTTGCCCAACTGAAGCTTCAGCGCTCCGCTTTTCGGGTCGAACGAGCCCGCTTTCACGTCGGCTGGATTCGGCAGACCCGAGACGGTTCCCGTGACCGCGCCTTTGCCGTCGAACTTGAGCTCCATCGTGACGGCCATGGTACGCGGAGCGTCCTGCGGCGAGAGCTCGCCGGCCCAGGTCCCGGTAATCGGATCCGGCTTGGCGGCCTTCGTCTGGGCGGAGGGTGATGGACCGGACAGCAGCAGACAGCACACCAGTACCAACGTTCTGCGGGTCATAACGTCTCCTGTGCAAGGTGGTGTCCCATTGCGGGCCACCGTGTGGTCATTCGTAGCGAAGGGCGATTACCGGATCGACTCGTGCCGCGCGCAACGCGGGCAGCGTGGCCGCGATCGCGGCAGTCAGGAGGAGCGTGCCAATCGGAAGCGCGAGACTCCAGAACTCCAGCGGCTTCACTTCGAACAGCAGCGTTTCGACGAAGCGCGACGCGTACAGGCCGCCAGCCAGTCCGACGATGGCGCCCGCCACGGCCGCGGCGCTGGCGTCGGTGAACACGGCGCGGACGACCCGAAGCTGACGTGCGCCGAGCGCCATGCGAATGCCAATCTCGCGGGTCCGCTGCAGGACCGAGTAGCTCATCACGCCATAGAGTCCGACGGCGGCGAGCACGAGCCCGACCAGCGCGAAGAACCCGGCGAGCAGCGCCATCAGCCGCTCGCGCAGCAGCGTTCGATCGATGACATCGGATTGGGTCGAGATGGTGGTCACCCTGAAAAGCGGGCTCGCGGCACGCACGTCTTCACGCAGCCGGGCGCCGAGCGCCGCGGGATCGCCGGCCACGCGCACGTGAATCGTCCCGTGGCCGCGGGCCTGCAGCAGGATGTAAACGGTCGGCGCCGCAGGCTTGCGGAGGTCGTATCTTGTATCGGCGACCACGCCGACGACCTCGGGGGCCTGATCGGTCTCGCCGAATCGTGTTTCAAGAATGCGGCCGACCGCCGGGTTGCTGCCGAAGTAGCTTGAGGCGTAGGCCTCGTTGAGGACGACCGGGGACGCACCGCCGTCGAGATCGCGGTTGACGAATCCGCGACCCGCCAGCACGCGAACGTTCATCGTCTCGAAGAAGCCGGGGGTGACCGGCATCACCGTGGCCTCGATCGACTCGTTGTCGCTTCCTGGCTTGCGAACGATGTGGGTCCAGGCGCGGCCGAGCATGTTGAACTCGGCGGAGCTGACGGCCTGGACGCCGGGGACGGTCTCGAGGCGAGCGAGAACCTGCCGCAACTCGCTTCGTTGTTCAGTGGGCTCCACGCGCCGGACGGTCTCCAGCGACAGCAACAGCACGTCCGACGTGGCAAAGCCTGGATTCACCGTGGACAAGCGGCCGAAGGACAGCACCAGCAGGCTGCCGACGAACAGCACGATGAGGCCGAACGCGACCTGCATCGCCACGAACGGGCGCATCACGCCGATTCGCGTTCCCTGGCGTCCACCGCCGCTCTTGAGGGCCGTGATCGGCGACACACCAGACGCCCTGACGGCCGGCATGAGGCCGAACAATGCCGTCGTCAGCAGCGTCAGACCGCCGGCGAATGCCATCACGCGCCAGTCGGTGACAAGATCGAGCTGCACCGGATCGTCTGGTGGGGCGAGCATGCCAACCACGGCCGGCCCGACGGCCATCGCAAACAGGAGGCCGATTACGCACGCGGCACCGGCGACGATCGCGCTCTCCACCAGGAGCTGCTGAATCAACCGGCCTCGACCCGCGCCGATGGACAGACGCAGGGCCATTTCCCGCTCGCGCGCCGCGGTTCGAGCGAGATAGAGGTTGGCGATGTTCGACCCGGCGATCAACAGCACGAGCGCCGCGATCGAGGCGAGAATCCACAGCGACCGCTCGAACTGCTGCCGCAGCGGTGATGGACCGTTGGCCGCCGGGCGGAGATAAAGCGGCGTCTCGAGGAAGCGCTTGAGGCGCTCAGGCGTGCGCATTTTCGCCGCTCCGTCGCGATGCGCATTCTCGCGGCGAAATGACGCGAAGGATGCGTGCACGACACTCTGTGCCTGCTCCACAGTGGCGCGGTCCTGCAGGCGGCCGAGAATGCGGAACCAGTTGAACTCGGCGTTGCCGAACGCCCGCGGGTTGTACATCGCGTACGGCAGCCAGACATCGGTCGGACGCCCCGGCTCGATGCCGCCGAATCGTGGCTCCGTCACGCCCACGATCTCGAACCGGGGAGTGTTCGTCCCCCTGACGTCCTCCATGGCGAAGGCGCGTCCAAGGACTGCCGGATCGCCGCCGAACCTTCGCATCCAGTAAGCGTGACTGATCACCGCGACCGGGCTTGCGCCAGGCGTCCGGTCGTCCTCACTCGCGATCAGACGGCCGATCGCGGGCCGGATGCCGAAGCGCTCGAACGCATCGCCTGACACGTACTGGGTTCGCACCCGTTCCTTCTCGCCGCCGGCGTCCGCGAACGCGACCGGACGGATCACCTGCGTGCTCATCGCGAAGAGATCGACGTAGCCGCGCGAGGCGTCACGCATCCGGACGAACATCGGATCGTTGAACGTGTCGGACTCGGGCCGCTCGGCGGAATAAGTCGGGAACGTCAGGTAGACGAGCTGCTCGGGACGGTGAACCGGGAGCGGTCTGAGGATCAGCGCGTCGACCAGCGAGAAGGCCGCGATACACGCGCCCAGGGCGAGCGACAGGGAGGCCACGGCCGCGCCGGTGACGACGGCGTTCTTGCGCAGCATGCGGACAGCCGAGACGGACGTCGCGGACGATTGAATCGATCCCGGGCAGCAGCTTGACGTCGCGGCTCTGCTCCCGCCAGCGCACCGGGTTGCCAAACCTGCGGGCCGCCTGGGCAGCCGCCGCTTCGCGGGTCAGGCCCGCATCCGTCAGCTCGCGGATGCGCTCGTCGAGATGGAACTGCAGCTCCGTGTCCAGATCACGATCGACCCGGCCGGTGCGAAATACGTTTGTCAGTCGGGACCACAACGACATCGCCTGAACCTCCCAGCCTGCACGCCCGCCAATAGGCGCCCGCGTGCGCGCCGGATCTCGAGGCGCACGGCAGCGGCGCGCGGACGGGCCAACCCGATCCGCTACGCCAGTTTCAGGATCTTGCCGACCGCCGCGGTGATCGCCTTCCAGCGCACTTCCTCGGACTCGAGCTGGGTGCGGCCGGCGGCGGTGATCTCGTAGGTCCGCGCCCGGCGCCCGGTGTCGGTCGTCGCCCAGCGCGCCTTGATCCAGCGGGCCTCCTCGAGACGATGCAGCGCCGGATAGAGGGATCCTTCCTCGACCCGGAGCAGCTCGTCGGACATGCTCTCGATTTGCGTCGCGATGCCGTAGCCGTGAAGCGGGCCGCGGCGGGCGAGCAGCTTCAAGACCAGCAGCGGCAGCGATCCTTGCAATGCGTCCTGGCGTGCCATGCCCAGTAATCTTACTCAGATATCTGACTATTGCAAACGCTTCAGCCTTAGACGGCGGCGCAGCCGCTGATGTTTCCTATTACGCCGGCGCGGGCGGGTGGTTAACACTGGGGGGCCGCGAAATCCCAATCCTTAATCCCTGATCCGGGATCCGCATCCGGATCCGGGGATCCGGATCGGGAGTGGGGATTCAGGATCAGGGACTGGGGATTAGGGATTTCCTTGACGAGCGAAGCGACCCTATTTTAGTCTAGGCCTTGTCGAACACAGCCTGAGATGCCACACGACCTCAGACAAGCCGCCCGGCGCGATCTCTTCCCCGGCGCCCTCGAGATGATGATCCTCCGCACCCTCGAGCGGCAGCCGATGCATGGCTATGCGCTCACCCAGCACATCAAGAAAGCCTCGGACGAACTACTCCAGGTCGAAGAGGGTTCCCTCTATCCGGCGCTGCAGCGGATGCTCAGGGAGGGCTGGCTGAAGGCGACCTGGGGACAATCAGCGACCAACCGCCGGATCAGGATTTACACCCTGACGCCGGCTGGCGCCAGGCATCTGCAACGCGAGACCTCGAGCTTCGAACGGATGCTGGAAGGCATCCGGCGCGTGCTCGCGCCGGTCGAGCCGGTCGAATCCTGAGGCGAATCATGAACTGGGTCCAGCGGATCTTCGCGCGCAGACGGATGTATCGCGACCTGTCGGAAGAGATCCGGCAGCATCTCGACGAAAAAGTCGAGGCCCTCATGGCGACCGGCCTGTCCCGTGAGCAGGCGGCCGCGGCGGCCCGCCGTGAGTTCGGCAACGTCGCGGCGCTGGAAGAGCGCGGCCGCGAGGCCTGGCAGTGGCCGTCGATCGAGAGCCTCATCTTCGACATCCGGTACGCGCTCCGTCAGCTTCGCCGCCAGCCGTCGTTCACGGTCGTCGCGGTTCTCGTGCTGGGTCTCGGCATCGGCGCCAACATCGCGGTGTTCAGCGTGATTGACCGCCTGCTGTTCGAGCCGCTGCCGTTCCGCGGGTCGGATCGGCTCGCCTGGGTCGCGCGCAATGGAACCCGCGGCGCTGCGCCTGGCAGCTTCACGGTCGAGGCCTACGAGATTCTGAGCAGGATGCAGACCTTCGAGGAGCTCACGACCTACGAAGCCTTCTTCGCCCGTTCGAGTTACAAGCTGACCGGCGATGCAGAGCCCGATCGCGTCGCCGGCGTGATGGTTCCCGCGAACTTCTTTCCGTTTCTCGGCGTGGCACCCGTTCTGGGCCGGACGTTCACGGACGTCGAGTGCCTGAAGAGCGGTCCGGGGGCGGTCATCCTGACCCACGGTCTGTGGGAGCGGCGCTATTCGTCGGATCCGGCGGTGATCGGGCGCCAGGTCATCGGTCAACGACCGGCCGGCCACGATCGTCGGCGTCATGCCGCGGACGTTCGATTTCGGCGCCGTCTTCGCGCCTGGTGTCCGCATCGAGCTCTACATGCCGGCCGTCTTCGACGAGCTTCGTGAGTGGGGCCCCACCATGGCGATTCTCGGCCGCTGGCGCCCCGACGTCTCGGTCGCAGCGGTGCAGGCGGAGCTCGACGCCGATGGTCGAGCAGCGACGGCGTGAGGACACCGCGCTCGGGCGACCACAGAGCGCGAGGCTGTTCATCAAGCCGTTCCACGAATCGGTCGTCGGCAACGTGCAGCGGCCGATGCTGACGCTCTGGGCCGCGGTCGGCCTCGTGCTGATGATCGTCTGCGTCAATCTCTCCAACCTGCTGCTCGCGCGCGGCGCGGCGCGATCGCGGGAAATGGCGCTGCGGAGCGCCATCGGCGCGGGGCGCGGACGGCTCGTCCGTCAGCTGTTGTCTGAAAGCCTCGTGCTCTCGATGCTCGGCGGTGGTCTCGGCGTGGCGTTCGCCTATGGCGCGATCGAGTATGTCCGTCGGCTCGAGGGACTCAGCATCCCGCTGCTCAAGAACGTGGACATCAATCAGCGGTGCGCTCGTCGTCACGGTCGCCGTGTCCGTGCTGACCGCGCTTCTGTTCGGCCTGGCGCCAGCCATCGCGGCTGCCCGCGGCGATCTCGGCGACGCCCTCAAGGCCGGCGGACGCGGTTCGAGCGAATCGCGGGATCACCGCTACCTGCAATCGGCGCTCGTCGTCTCGGAGGTCGCGCTGGCCTGCCTGCTGCTGGTCGGCACCGGGCTGTTGCTGCGCAGCTTCTGGCACGTGCTCGACATCAACCTGGGCTTCGAGACCAGCCGCACCTATGCGCTCCGCGTCGACTCGGCGCGCGAGACCGACACGCCGGCAAAGTTCCACGCCTACATGAGCCGGCTGATATCCGCGGCGCGGAACGTGCCGGGCGTCGAGGCTGCGTCGCTCACCGATGCTGTTCCGCTCGACAGCAACCGGAGCTGGGGCGTTCGTGCAAAGGGGCAGCCGCCCGATCAGACCTTCGGCGCGCTGCTCAAGATCATCGGCCCAGGTCTGATGGACACGATGCGTACGCCAATCATCGCGGGACGCGAGTTCACCGATCGCGATGATGAAGGGGCAGTGCCGGTCACCCTCATCAATCAGTCACTCGCCGAGCGCCTCTGGCCGGGTCTGGATCCGCTGCAGCAGATACTCGTGAACGGCAACCGCGAGCTGCGGGTCGTCGGCGTCGTCGGCGACGTCCGCCACGTCAACGTCGAGCTGTCGTCCGGACCGGAGTTCTACCTGCCGATCCTGCAGCGGACGACGATGTCGCCGAGTCTGGTCGTGCGGACGGCCCGCCCGTTCGCGGAGGTGGCGCCGGCGCTTCGGCGTGCGCTCGCCGAGGTCGCATCCGATCTGCCGACCGCCGGCTTCCGTCCGCTTCAGCAGATCGTGGATCGCGCGCGCTCGCCCCGGCGCTTCTTCGTCAGCCTGCTGACCGCTTTTGCCGCCGCGGCGGTGCTCCTCGCCGCCATCGGCATCTATGGCGTCATCTCGTACTCGGTTGCGAGGCGGACACCGGAGATCGGCATCCGCATGGCACTGGGCGCCTCGGGGGGACGCATCCGCGCCGGCGTGGTGACTGACACGATGCGGCTCGCGATTGCGGGAGCGGCGCTCGGAACCCTGGGCGCCGTCGCGGTTTCGTCACTGCTCGCATCGCTGCTGTTCGGCGTGTCGCCTACCGATCCCTGGACATACGTCAGCGCCGCGTCGCTGCTGCTCTTCGTGGCTTTCGTCGCGGGTTACGTTCCCGCCCTCCGTGCGTCGCGCGTCTCGCCGATTACCGCCTTACGCGCCGATTAAGCAGTAGGACCGAGACCACACCGACCATCCCCGCCAACCCATCCGCGGCGTCACCTTTCCGCCGCTGGCAACTCTCTTTGTCTGGTGGCCGCCGCGCATCTCCGGAGAGAGGAAGTGCCATGAGACTCATCGGTGCCGTTTCGCTCGTGTTCACGCTCGCCTTGACCCTGGCAATACGCGGAGAGCCCGCGGCGACCACAACTACACACAGGCTTCAGCGTTTCAAAGGGCTTGGATGATCTGATCGTCCGGGCGGGCAAGCTGATCTTCCGGTTCGACACGTTCGGCGACGAGCAGTTCTGGACCGATGTGCTGCGCATGGACGAAGCGATCGCGCAGGTCGATCCCGAAACGGCGCTCGGGGTCGGCCTCAAGGTCGACGTCACCGCACTTCCGTCGTCGGTGATTGCCGCGATTCGTGCTGACCAACTCGACCTGAAGAATCCGGCCGTCACCATCGAGCTACTCCGCTTGAACGCCGTCCTTGGCGTGAAGGGAAGGGTCAACGAGGCGGGGCAGCTGACCAGTATCGGCGTGACCTGCGCGCTGTGTCATTCCACCGTAGACGACTCGCTGATTGAGGGGATTGGACGCCGCCTGGACGGCTGGGCGAACACGGACCTCGATGTCGGCAAGATCGTCGCACTGTCGCCCGCGCTCGACGACCTGTTGAAGGAGGAATTCCGCGAGTGGGGGCCTGGGATGTACGACCCCAGGCATCACGCGTTCGACGGCACCAACATCATTCCGCTCAACAGCCCGTCGCGGCCGATCGTCATCCCGGCGATCTACGGCCTGAAAGGCGTCCCGTGGGAGACGTATACCGGCGATGGGCCGATCTGGTACTGGAACAGGTACGTCGGTGTCGGGCAGATGGGCGGGCAGGGCAGCTTCCACGATCCGCGCATCAAGTTGACGATCACTCAAACGCCGGATCGCGTCGCGCCCAAATTGCGCGCGCTGCTCGAGTATCAGCTCAGCCTGCGCACGCCTGATCCCCCGGCACACAGCTTCGACCCTCTCGCGGCGCGCCGTGGCGAACGGCTCTTCCGTCAGCGTGCCGGGTGCGCGACGTGCCATCGTGGTCCGAACCTCACCGACGTGCAGAGCGGACCGGATCCACAGCGGCCGTTCCTGCACGATCCCGCGGAGGTCGGCATGAACGCGGCATATGCGGAGCGAAGCGCCACCGGCAAGTACCGGACGACCCCACTCCGCGCGCTGTGGCAGCATGCGCCGTATTTTCACGACGGCAGCGCGCCGGATCTGCTGGCCGTCGTCAACCACTACGACCGGTTGTTCGGGCTGAACCTCACGGAGGCGCAAAAGGCGGATCTCGTCGAATTCCTCAAGTCGATCTGAGAAGGTGACAACTTAGCGGCGTACGGGCTGATTGCCCGACCCGGGCGGCAGACGCCGCCCAGGCCCCGCCCGCGAGGTGGTCCTCGAGCAGCCGAGACACGCCCCTGGTCGACGTTGAAGCATTCGCGAGCGTCATGGAACCAAGTAAACCCTGTCTCGTCTACGTCGCAGATGGAAACGCTCTTCGCCGATCTGCGCTACGCCCTGCGCACGATGCGCCGGAACCTCGGCTTCACCTCGATTGCGCTGGCGGCGCTGGCCCTCGGCATCGGCGCCAACACAGCGATCTTCACGGTCGTGGATGGTGTCCTCCTCCAGCCGCTGCCGTATCCGCAGCCCGACCGAATCATGAAGCTCGGCCGCCAGTTTCCCACCGGCGTCGGCTATTCGATCTCCATCCCCAAGTACATGGCGTGGCGGCAGAACGATGTTTTCGACGCCATGGCGCTGTACGATTTCGGGGCTCTTGCGATGAACGTGGGCTCGGGCAATCCGCCCCAGACGGTGAAGGGTCTCCATGTCTCCGGGGACTACTTCAAGGTCTTCGGTGTTTCGCCAGTCGCGGGCCGCACCTTCTCGCAAAGCGAGGATCTGCCGAACGGCCCGGCCGTGGCCGTGATCAGTTATGGCGTGTCGCAGTCTCGCCTCGGCGGCACCAGCGAGGTGCTCGGGCGCCCAATTCTGCTGAACGGCGTGCCCTACACAGTCGTCGGCATCCTGCCGAGAGGCTTTCAGCCTGACCCCGCAGCGGACGTCTGGATTCCGTTGCAAGCGGAGCCGAACAGTACCAATCACGGCCATTACCTCAATGTCGCCGGGCGGCTGAAGCCAGCCGTGACCGTGGCGGGCGCGCAGGCGCAGATGAAGATCGTCGGCGAGCAGTTTCGCACAGCCAACCCCAAGTGGATGAACGCGGAGGAAGGCGTTGCGGTCGTGCCGATGCGGGATGCGACAACCGGTGAGGTGAGGACGGCGTTGCTGGTGCTGTTCGGTGCCGTGGCGCTCGTGCTCTTGATCGCGTGTGCGAACGTTGCCAACCTGCTGCTCGCGCGGGCGGCAGCGCGTCAGCGCGAGCTGGCCATCCGTTCTGCGGTGGGTGCCAATCGCGGACGCGTTGTCCGCCAACTGCTCACCGAGAGCGTGCTGCTGGCGGGGTGTGGCGGCATACTCGGTCTCGGCCTTGGGATCGCGGGCGTTCGCGGGTTGCTTCTCCTCGTCCCGGGAAACATTCCACGCGTCACCGACGAAACCGGCGCGGCAGTCGTCATCCCGACGCTCGACTGGCGTGTGACGGCGTTCACGATCGGGATCTCGCTGCTGACGGGGCTGCTGTTCGGCCTCTTTCCGGCGCTGCATACGTCGAAACCGGATCTGGTATCGACGCTGAAGGAAGCCAGCGGCCGCTCGGGCACCGGCCTCCGGCACACGCGCGTACGCTCGGCACTGGTCGTCGCGGAGATGGCGTTGGCGCTCGTGCTCCTGGTCGGAGCGGCGCTGCTGATTCGCAGTTTCGTGGGGTTGCGTTCGGTCGATCCGGGTCTCGATCCGCACAATGTGTTCACGTTCCAGACGTCGCTGGCTGGCGGTGCGTACTCCACCACGGCGAGCGTGAGCGCCTTCACGACGCAGGTGATCCGACGCGTGGAAGCGCTGCCAGGCGTCGAGGCCGCGGCATCGACCATCGTTCTGCCGGTCGAGAACGGCATCGATCTGCCGTTCGCGATCGTTGGCAAACCGCCCACGCAGGGCGAGTACAACGGCGATGAGCAGTGGAGATCGGTGTCGCCGCATTACTTCCGGGTGTTCAAGATCCCCTTGTTGCGCGGACGCGCGTTCACCGAGACCGATGCCGGCGCCTCCGCCCGGGTGGTCATCGTCAATGACGCGATGGCGAAAAAGTACTGGCCGAACGAAGACGCGCTCGGCCAGCAGATGGTGATCGGCAAGGGGCTGGGGCCCCAATTCGAGGAGCCGTCCAGACAGATTGTCGGCATCGTTGGAAACGTGCGCGAAAACGGGTTGGGGAACGCGGGTGTGGGCGTGATGTACGTGCCGCAGAGCCAGATGACGGAAGGTCTGACGGCGCTCGCGAACAGCGTGATTCCGCTGTCGTGGTGCATTCGTACGGCGGCTGATCCGTCATCCCTCCGCGTGGCCATCGGGCGCGAGCTGCACGCCGTTGACGGTCAGGTGCCGATCTCGCGCGAGCGCACCATGACCGAGGTCCTCGCCGGCGCCGTCGCGCGCCAGAGCTTCAACACGGTGCTCCTGAGTATCTTCGCCGGCGTCGCGCTGGTGCTGGCCGCGATCGGTATCTACGGGTTGATGTCGTACTCGGTCGATCAGCGGCGGCAGGAAATCGGTATCCGCATGGCGCTCGGGGCCGACCGCGGCAGGATGCTCAGAGTCGTCTTGCGAGAGGGCATGACGCTCGCCGGCCTCGGTGTCGTGCTCGGGCTCTTGCTCGCGTACGGCCTGACGCGTCTGCTCGCGAGTCTGTTGTTTGGGGTGAAAGCCAGCGATCCGGTCGCCTTTGCCGCCGTCGCCGGCATTCTAACGATGGTGGCCCTTGTCGCCGCGTACATCCCCGCGAGGCGGGCGACGACCGTCGATCCGGCCATCGCCCTCAGGTACGAATAGCGCGTTTGCTCAGGCCTGACTTGTCAAAAGCTGATCGTCTAGCGAGGCGGAGCCCTCGATGGTCTGAGGCGCAGCCGCCGATGTCCATCGCAGGCCGTTACTAGACGCCCTGGTTGCACCCGGTGCCACCTGCCGCCCCTGTTTCAAGGTGTGGCAGGTGGCACCCGAAGGCCCCGGACAGCGGCCGACGGCGTGCGATGAGGTCGCGGTATTAGCCTCAGACTGCGCTCTCAACGCCGAGGGGCGGCGAGCAGCTCGGCGACCAGGCGTTCGAGCTCGGCGAGGCGCTGCTTCAAAGTGTCGTTCTCGGTGCTTCAGCTCCTTGAACCTCGGACTTCAGATCCTTGACGGCCTGGATGGTGAGCAGCGGCAGCTCGCTGTAGTCGACCGCCTTGAAGCCGTCCTCGTTGGTCACCACCAGCTCGGGGAGAACCTGCTCGACGTCCTGCGCGATCAGGCCGTAGGCGCGGCGCGTCGCCAAACTGGCGGTCAGGGAATTCGGACGCGCGCCAGAAGTAGTGCACCGGCTGCAGCGCCGTCAGTCGATCGAGCACGTGGATCGAATGGCGTGATGTCTTTCTTGAAGCGCCGATCCGATGAACAGGTGCCCGCGAGCGCGTTGCCGCCGAAGTCCTTGATGCAGCCGTTGGTGCCCGTCGTGCCCACGCGGATGTCGCCGAAGACCTGCAGCTTGTCGGTAATCGTCGGGAAGTCGTCGAACTGTCCGATGCCGACGTTGCCGCCGGGCAGGACGACCAGGTTCACCTGGGCTTCGATTCGATCCAAGCGGTGTCGCTGCCAGTGCCAGGGCTGTCCCCTGCGCCGTGTCGGTCCAGTTTTCCGCTACGAAGGCGCCGAAACCTGCACCGCCCTCGTCGAGGAAGCCCGTTGCACCGTATCCGGTCACGAAGACGCCCCCCAGCTCGTCACCCGCCTGCACGGCACTCGGAGCCGCTCTGGTTCCGCGCGCCGTCCGCAGCACGATGTTTGGTTCTCCGCTGCTCGATGTTCCCGCGAATCGCGTGAGGTTGATCTCCAAGGGGCCGGGGCTTTCCCTCACCATATCCAGGGCTGCCAACGGCGCCGTCGTCCCGATGCCGACGTTGCCGGACGGATCGATCGTCATTCGCGTCGCCGGCGCGTTCGTGCCGGTCGCCGTCGTGTTGAAGTGGAGTCTCGTGCCCTGTGCCGTGTTCGTCCAGTTCTCCGACGCCTGGACGAACATGCCGCCGCGGGTCCCGCTGAACGCAGAGGTCCCATAGCCTTGGGCAAGGTAGCCTACGAGGATGTCGCCGCTCTGCACGGCCGTTGGCGCGCCTGCCGTGCCGCGTGCCCTCCGGCCGACGAACAGAGAGTTGGCCGCATTGGCGTACGTGGTGGCGACGAGAGTTCCCGTCGTGGTCGAGTTCGAGGCATTGCTGACTTCGAGGAGACCGGCCGCCGGCACGGTGGTGGTGCCGATGCCGAGGTTCCCTGTCGCGTCGAGCGTCATCCGGGTCGTCGGGGACGCCGCATCGATCGACGTGGTCGTGAACGTGAGCGCGGTGCCCTGTGCCGTGTTCGTCCAGTTTTGCGCGGCCTGCACCGTCATACCTCCGGTCAAGGCCAGGACCAAATGCCGACGTGCCGTAGCCCTGGCCGTAGAAGCCGGCCAGGCCATCACCGGTCTGCACGGCCGTTGGCGCGGCGGACGTGCCTCTGGCTCTCCTCGCCATGTAATAGGGACCGAGAGCGTTCGTGTAACTGGTCATCCACATGTTCGCGGGCCCGCCGGGCACCGCATTGCTGACTTCGAGGAGCGCCGACGGCGCGGTGGTGCCGATGCCGATGTTGCCGTTGGTGCGCGACGAAGAACCGCGAGGTCCCGCCGAGTCATGAAGTTGATCGAGCCGTTGAACGCGCCGCCCGGCGAGACCCGCGCGATGTTGTTGATGCGGTATTCGTGCGTGGCGTTGTTGTAGCCCTGGAACTGGGTGAGCGCGTTGGTGTGGTCGTAGAACAGCATGCCGGAATAGGCGAACGCGCCGCCATTCGTGTTCTGGACCGCGAGGCCGGTGAAATCGCCGGTGTTGTTGTCGTAGCGGACGTGGAGGCGGTCGAGCGGCGTCGTCGTGCCCATCCCGACCGCGCCGTCGGCGGCCTCGAACACGCCGGAATTGCCGACATCGGCGCCGTTCACGTACTTGGCGAGAAAGTTCGGCGTGCCGGGCAACACGACATCGGCGGTGACTCCCCCCGCCTCGACTGGCGGCGGCCGTGCGCGTCCGTGGTGCCGCCGGCGCCCGGCGCGAGCAGGTACGCGGAGGCGGGCCGGCCGCCGAGCGTGTCGGCATCGGAGGCACGCAGCGCATACGGGACGCTGGTGATCCGGACGCGCGGCCCTTCGACTTCGCCGGCGCGCTCGAACACGGTGCCCAGCCACTTGGCCTCGCCTGTGCCAAACACCGCAGCGGGAATGCCGTCAGCCTGGGTCGCGCCGAGGAGCAGCGCGTAGCGGCCCTGCGCATCGAGCGCGATGGTCTGCGTCTCCTGCCACAGCGGCGCGCCGCCCTCCGGATCGGCGTAGATCGACAGCGTGACGGTCTCGACGGCGCTGGCCGGCTGCCCGTTGGCGGGGCGGAAGACGCCGCTGATGTTGATCAGGCGCGGGACGGATTGAGATGACACCGATTGTGAGGATTGCGCAGAAATCGCGCTGGCGGACACGACGATGAGGACGAGTAGTGCGCGCACCGCAGGTAGCAGTCGCATGAAGAGACTCCTTCGATGAGGTTTCATCGGCCAGATATCCACTTGAGAGAGCGAAGAACTTCCCCGCCGCGAACAGCCGTTTTCAGCGCTGCGTCATCGGCGAGAGCTCGTGGGGAGCAGTTCGTTCACCAGCCGTTCGAGCTCGGCGACGCGCTGCTTCAGTGGGTCGATCTCGGCGACGCGCGCTTTGAGCGCATCGTTCTCCGCCTTCAGTTCCTTGACGGCCTGGATGGTGAGCAACGGGAGCTCGCTGTAGTCGACCGCTTTGTACCCGTCGCCGTCGGTCACGACGAGCTCGGGCAGCACCTGCTCGACGTCCTGCGCGATCAAGCCGTAGGCGCGGCTGTTCCCGAAGTGGCGAGTGGGAAAATCCGCGGCGCGCCAGAAGTAGTGCACCGGCTGCAGCGCGGTGACCTGATCGAGCACGTGGCTGAAGGGCGTGATGTCTTTCTTGAAGCGCCGGTCGGAAGAGCAGCTGCCAGCGATGCCGGTGCCGGCGAAGTTCCTGAGGCAGCCGTTGGTGCCGGTGGTGCCGACCCGGATGTCGCCGAACACCTGCAGCTTGTCGGTGATCGTCGGCGACGTCAGTCGAACGTGCCGATGCCGACGTTCCCGTCCGGCATGATCACCATGTGCGCCGCATCCTCAGTCGAGCCGAGCGGCGTCGTGGCGAAGGCGACGGCCGTCCCCTGCGCGGTGTCGGTCCAGTTCTCGGCGGCGAGGATGCCCATTCCGCCGGCCTCGCTGCTGAAGTCAGTCGCGCCGTAACCGTCACCATGGAAGAGTGCCAGCGGATCGCCCAACTGGACGGCGGCTGGCGCAGCTGCCGTGCCGCGAGCCATTCGCGCCACGAACCCCGCACAGCACCCGTCGCCGAAAGACGTCGCTCCGACAACCGGCAACATCTCCGTCCCTGACTGCCTCCACGGTCGCCGACGGCGTCGTCGTGCCGATGCCGACGTTCGCCGATCGTTGTCGATTGTCATCCGCGTCTGCTGGGTATTCGTGCCGGTGGCCGTCGTGAGGAAGTGGAGTCTCGTGCCCTGTGCCGCGTCCGTCCAGTTCTCGGCCGCGCTCACGAACATGCCGCCGCGGGGCCCGGAGCTGAATCCAGAGGTCCCATAGCCTTGACCGAGGAAGCCCACGAGGTTGTCGCCGCTCTGCACGGCCGTTGGCGCGATTCCCGTGCCGCGTGCCCTCCGCCCGGCGAACTGAGAGCTGCCCGCATTCGTGAAGGTCGAGGCGAGCATCGTCCCGGCCCCCGAGGCGCCGTTCGCGTTGCTCACCTCCAGGCTGGCCTGGGCGCCGAATACGCCGATGCCGACGTTCCCGTTCGCACCGATGGTCATCCGTGTCGTCGGGGCGTTGGTCCCATTCGCCGTCGTGGAGAAGTTCATGATCGAACCCTGCGCCGTGTTCGTCCAGTTTTCGGAAGCACGCATGGAAATACTGGCCGAGTTGACGCCGGCGAACCCGGTCGCGCCGTACCCGTTGGCGCTCAAGTCCAGAAGAGCGTCGTTGTTCAGGACCGCCGTCGGCGCGCCCGGTGTGCCTCTGGCCTTCTTTCCGATCAAGTTGGGTCCGAACGCATTCGCGCTGTAGGTGGTCACGTTGACGTTCGTCGTGCCGCTTCCGGATATGGCGTTGCTCACATCGAGGTTCGCGCTCGTCGACGGCGAGGTCGTGCCGATGCCAACAGTGGTTGGCGACACAAAGAACCTCGAGATGCCGCCGATCATGAAGTTGATCGAGCCGTTGAACGCGCCGCCCGGCGAGACCCGCGCGATGTTGTTGATGCGGTATTCGTGCGTGCTGTTGTTGTAGCCCTGGAACTGGGTGAGCGCGTTGGTGTGGTCGTAGAACAGCATGCCGGAATAGGCGAGCGCGCCGCCATTCGTGTTCTGGACCGCGAGGCCGGTGAAATCGCCGGTGTTGTTGTCGTAGCGGACGTGGAGGCGGTCGAACGGCGTCGTCGTGCCCATCCCGACCGCGCCGTCGGCGGCCTCGAACACGCCGGAATTGCCGACATCGGCGCCGTTCACGTACTTGGCGAGAAAGTTCGGCGTGCCGGGCAACACGATATCGGCGGTGACTCCCCCCGCCTCGTCGGCGGCGGCCTGCGCGTCCGTGGTACCGCCGGCGCCCGGCGCGAGCAGGTACGCGGAGGCGGGCCGGCCGCCGAGCGTGTCGGCATCGGACGCGCGCAGCGCATACGGGACGCTGGTGATCCGGACGCGCGGCCCTTCGACTTCGCCGGCGCGCTCGAACACGGTGCCCAGCCACTTGGCCTCGCCTGTGCCAAACACCGCAGCGGGAATGCCGTCCGCCTGGGTCGCGCCGAGGAGCAGCGCGTAGCGGCCCTGCGCCATCGAGCGCGATGGTCTGCGTCTCCTGCCACAGCGGCGCGCCGCCCTCCGCATCGGCGTAGATCGAGAGCGTGACGGTCTCGACGGCGCTGGCCGGCTGCCCGTTGGCGGGGCGGAAGACGCCGCTGATGTTGATCAGGCGCGGAACGGACGCGGATGACACCGATTGTGAAGATTGCGCAGAAATCGCGCTGGCGGACACGACGACGACGATTAATAAGGACATCGCGGACAGCAGTCGCATAGACGCACTCCTCCGGCGGGTTCGGTGCCACAGAACCTCAGTACCGAATGCTAAAGATTCCCGGGTAGTCGCAGCAGAGCTAGCGAAGCTCAACATTAGAGGAAAATACCGTCCGGCGCAAGACCCTGTGAGGCACTGCTCGAGTCCGCGGCACTCGGCGGAGCCGCCGGGGCCGCAGGGCGTCGAGACGGAATGTGCCGGCCGGAATTGACGGTGCCGCGCGCATTGACAGCGCCACGAACGCTTCGATCAGCGACTCGTCCCCGATGCCGCGAGAATGTCATCCGAAAGGGACTGCCGATCCTCTTCGAGGATGCGATGGAGGATGGACGACGACGGACCCGGATACTGGTCGAGAAACCGCAGCTCGATCCCGGCCTCTCCAAATCGCTCAGGCTCATACAACGCACGGCCGCCGGGGGCATTGATGTAACGCGTTGCGCCGAGCCGCCGCGCAATCTCGATGATTCGGTCCTGTCCGCGGAGCGAGTCGGACAACTCGAGCGAGCTCGAACGGATGGTGTGCCATCGAAGTCCCAGACAGGAGACGATCTCGCGCAACAGCCTCTCGAGATAGTCGACCGGAGCTCCGATGACGCACTTCAGCGACTCGAGGATCTCGGGTGCGGGCTTCCTGGGACTGGCGAGGAGCGGTATGCGGCGCATCCGCTCCTGGAGAATCGCACCCGCGTCAGCGCTGAACGACAGGTCGCGGATTCGCACATCACGAGGCATTTTCGCCAGAGGCAGAGTCAGCCAGCATTCCCGGCCATCGGCGGCGGGCATCTTGTTGCGGTGCACCCACCCGCGCCTCGGGAACTGAACGCAGTCGTAGATCACGAACAGGTCGCTCGCCGCGAAGAGCCGGAAGTACCCCGCGTAGGGGATGAAATACGGCTGCATGATCGCGACGGTGAACGAAGATGGTGCCTGCTCCCGGCTCTGCAAAGGCGAGCGACCTCAGCGCCTGCGGCGGTCGTCGTCTGCGAGAACCGCGTAGCCGAAGCCGGACTCACCGAAGCCGTTGCCCGCATAGAGCATGTAGGTCCGGCCGCGATGCCGGTACACGTATGGATACGCGATCATCATCGAATCCCACCCGTCGTCGGAAGGTTCAATCCCTGCCAGATGATCGAGCCGGACCCAGTCCACTCCGTTCTGCGATTCGGCATAGCCGATTCGGTAGCTCTTCGACGAATCGGTCCGATAGTCGACGATGCTTCGGTAGCAGTACCACATCCGGTACCGTCCGTCTTCCTCGATCACGCATGGCCTGCCGTTCGCTTCGCTTTCGAAGCTGTAGCCGATACAGGTCGCGGCGGGCCGACGCCATTCGATGCCGTCGAGCGAATCGGCGTATCTGATGTGATATTGCGGCTCCAGTCTGCCGTTAACCGCAACAAATCCGGTCATCGACGCGTACCACAGCCGCCAGGTGTCGCCGGTCCTGAGCACGAACGGCGAAAGGGAGGAATACGGCTCGCGGATAGTGCGGTCCACGACCGGCCCTTCGAACATGCGGCTGAACGTCACGCCGCCATCCGTGCTCACGGCCAGGCCGATCAGACAGGGTGTACGGCACCGTCACGCCCAGGTTCCAGCCGGTGTAATACAGATACTTGCGGCCACCGTCGTTCACGATGCAGGAGGGCATCACGCCGCTGTCGTCGAAGGTGCCGGGTTTTCCCAGGTCGAGCACGGGACGGTCGTGAACGTAGAGCACGTTCGCGGGGTTGTCGGCCTCGACCTCTATGAAGGCCGGACGCGTCCGCCCCTGCCGATCGCGGGGCCCGAAATAGATCCGGAGCACTCGGTCGTCGACCTTGTCGGCGATCGGAACGGACGCATGGTGCGCCATCCACTCATGCTGGTTGGCGGCGGTGAAAATCCTTCCCTTCTTCTCCCAGCGCATGTCCGACGGCACCGCTTCAGCCACGGACGCGCGAGCTGGGGACGCGGCTCGGCTCGGTCGCCGCAGCCGCGTACACTTCGTCCGGCTTCGTGTCCTTCATCACCGTCGCGCCGGCACCAATCAGGCAGCGCTCAGCCACCCGAATGCCGTCGCGCAGCGTGGCGTTCACGCCGATGAAGCAGTGATTGCCGATCGCGACGCCTCCGGACACCACGATGTGCGACGCCAGGAAACAGTGGTCGCCGATGCGCGAATGGTGGCCGATGTGATTGCCCGACCACAAAATCGTGTTGGACCCGATGCTGGCGAACGGCTGCACGACGTTCGCTTCCATGACGAACGTGTTTTCGCCGATCGACAGGGTCGGCCACGTGATCGCCTTCGAGCTCACGTAGCGAGCGAGTGTGTAGCCCATGGCGCGTGCCGCAGTACATTTGTCGGCTCGCACCCGATTCATCTTCTGGTGGCTGACCGCGACGAAGAGGTCATGCGAGCCGGGCGGATAAATGTTGGCGACCTCCTCGAACGACACGACCGGCCGTCCAGCGAATGTGCTGGCTTCGAGAAACTCGCCGTCAACCGTGAACGCGACCACTTCGTAGTCGCTATCGTGATCGAAGTAGAAGGCGCACACTTCGGCGATCTGCTTCGCGCCAAACACCACCAGTCTGCGCTTCATTCCGTGCACCAGCCATGCGGAAGCGCCGGCGGGCGCCGCGGCGCCCGCCACACGAACGTGGTGTGCTCGTAGAGGCCATAATCCGATCGGAACGCATAGTGCCGGCTGACGCGCTCGCGGAGGAAGGCGCTCAATTCGTCGAATCCCCAGTGGAAGAGCTCGGGGCGCTGCCAGCCGACGTGACGACTCATGGCATTGAAGGCAATGCCGACGCGCGCCGCGGTGAACGCGGCCACGATCAACTCCTGGGCAATGCCGGCCATGACTTCATGAGAAAGCGTCTGCTTTTCCGTCAGCACGCCGTTCATGATCACGTAGTCAACGCTCTGTTCGGGCAGCGGATTTTTCACCACATCCCGGCACGAAATGTCGCGATCGGGCCATCGCACGCGCGCGGCCGCGACCATCGCCGGCGACAGGTCGATGCCGCGATACTCCACGGTCTCCAGCCGCCCGGTCGCCCTCAAGTAATCCAGCAGCAACCCCGGACCGCAGCCGAGATCGAGCAGCACCGGCCGCGGCTGTGGGGCGGCGCCATCCAGCAGGCCGAGCAGAGTATCGAATCGAACCGCCAGGTCCGGCACGTTGGGCCAGTCAACGCCTTTAGGTGTGGCACCGTGGCGCTCGAGACAGCGCTCGTAGTGCGTGACAAGAACAGACCAGTCGTCATTCATATTCGTCAGGAACGGCGGCGATTGTATAACGCATCGATCGCGCCAGCCGGAGGACGGCTGACGGCTGTGCTATGGTGATAGTCCTCCGCGCATATGAGCTCCGGCAGAATCGTCCTCGTTACGATGCCGTTTGACCAGGCCGACATCGTGGAAGATTTCCTCGACTGGCACCTCGATCTCGGCGTCGACCTCATTCTCGCACTCGATGGTGGATCCACTGACGGCACCAGGGACGTGCTCGAGCGCTACGCGCGAACCAAGCGGGTCGTCTGGTTCGCGCTTCCCGAGCGCGACATGACCAAGTACTCGATCGCCGACGAGCTGGCGGCGATGGCGCGCGATCGTTATGGGGCGGACTGGATCATCTATAGCGACGTCGACGAGTTCGTCTGCACACACGGGAAGAGTCTTCGCACGGTGCTGGCTGAGTCCGACCGTGATGGCATCACGCTCCTCAACCTGCCGCGCCGGACGATGACGGGGCCGCTGATCCCGCTGGGCCGACGCGCGACCGAGGTGTTGACGCTGCGAATCGACCGGACCGTAGTGCCGACCGGTGAACAGACGCTTGCATGGGATTTCCCGGTGCCTTTTGCGTTCCTGGAAGTTGGCGGACATGTCGCAGTCCGCGCGGCTGCCATCGATTCGTTCGCCTCCGGGATGCATTCCGCGGCGGTGACCTGGGGCACGAGCGCCACGAGCGATCTGTACATCCTCCACTACGCGATCCGTGGATATGAGGAATTGCGGCAGAAGGTGCGCAACACCGAGAGGTGGCTCGAGGACAACCCGCATCTTCCGCTCGGATGGGGCTGGCACTGGCGGAGATGGATTCAGTTGGAGAAAGCCGGACGCCTGCGGGAGGACTACGAACGCCAGTTCGTCTCGGCAGAGCGTGCGAACGAGCTGGTTGCGGATGGCACGTGCGCGGTCGACACGACCATTGCCGCGTGGCTCGCCGACAGGAAGACGCGCCCGGCTGCGGGCGCCCGTCAATGGCCAGGCTGGCTCCAGCAGGTCGTTCGAGCCTTGAGGCCGGCCCGACGAAGCGCCACGCAGTAATGCCAAGCGCGGTGCCGGTCATGCGGCCGAAACTGCCAGCCGCGTCCTCGGTTTTTCCATATTTATCGGAGATCGATGCCAGCCGCATCTACAGCAATTTCGGTCCTCTCGCGATTCGGCTGGAGCATCGGCTCGCCGCACATTTCGGGGTTGGCGATCACGCGGTCACGACGGTCGCGAACGCGACTCTGGGCCTCGCTCTGGCGCTCACGGCACAGCAGGTGACGGCCGGAACCTTGTGCGTGATCCCCGCGTGGACGTTCGTGGCGTCACCGCAGGCCGCCAGCCTCGCGGGGCTCACCCCCTATTTCGTGGACGTCGATCCGCGGACCTGGGCCCTCGAGCCCGATGCGATCGATGAGATCATCGCGAGTGCTCCCGGAGAGGTCGGTGCGGTCATGCCGGTCGCGCCCTTCGGCCGGCCGATCGATCTGCACGCGTGGGATCGATTCCGCTCGCGAACCGGATTAGCGGTGGTCATCGACGCGGCCGCGGGGTTCGATGCTGTCGTAGCAACGGGCACGCCCACCGTCGTGAGCCTGCATGCCACGAAGGTGTTGGCGACGGGTGAAGGCGGTTTCGTCCTCTGTGACAATCGCGATCTCGTCGTCGACATCCGAAGGCGCATGAATTTCGGCTTTCATGGCTCGCGCGAAGCGATGGTCCCCGCGCTCAATGCCAAGTTCAGTGAATACCACGCCGCCGTCGGCCACGCGGCGCTCGATGAATGGCACGGCGCGCGGGCCGAATGGTTGCAGGTGTCACATCGCTACCGCGAGGCGCTGCAGCTCTCCTCCGTCGCCCGCCTTCAGGAGGGCTTCGGTGATGTGTGGGTGTCGTCCGTCTGCGTACTGGGTCTCACAGGCATAGATGCGGACCGTCTCGAACGGCGTATGACCAGCGCGGCCATCGAAACGCGGCGGTGGTGGGGTCACGGTGCGCAAGCGCATCGCTCGATGTCCGCGTGTCCGCGAGCGCCCCTGCCGGTCACGGCGGAGCTCTCGAGATCCACCCTTGGGGTTCCGATGTTCCGCGACCTGAACCCCGCCGACGTCGATCGTGTCATCGAGCAGATCGAGGCGAGCTGACCGAGCTTACGACCGTAGTTCACCAGACGCGTCCCCTTAGGAATCGCGTACGACGGAAATCGGTTCAATCGAACCGCCGTTGGGGTCTGCGGCAACCTTTTCGCCCGGTCGCACCGTCTGAGTCGGGACGGGTCGTCCTCAAATGTCTTCTCTGCTGCTCGACCTTCGCCACGCCATCCGGGTCCTGGTCAAGAACCCGACCGCGACGGCGGTTGCGGTGTTCACCCTGGCCCTCGCCGTCGGCGCCACCACGGCCATCTTCAGCGTCGTCTACGGCGTTCTGCTGCGTCCGCTGCCGTATCCGGCGCCCGGCCGCCTGATGGCCGTGTGGGAGGTGACCCACCGCGGTACCTACGCCCGGCTCGCCGACCCGAACTTCGAGGATTTCCGCGATCGCAACCGCAGCTTCGCCGCCATGGCGAGGTACACCGATCGCGTGACGTCGGTCGCCGGCACGGCCGAGCCGGCACGGGTGAGGGTCGCGACGGTGAGCCGGGACTTCTTCGGCGTGCTGGGCGTTCAGCCCTCGCTCGGCCGCGGCTTCACCGCCGAGGACGCCCGCGTCGGCGCCGCTCCGGTCGCCGTCGTGAGCCACCGGTACTGGACGCAGTCGCTGGGGGCGGCTGCAGTCCTGACGGCCTTTCACCTGCGCATCGAAGGGCGCGCCTACACGGTCGTGGGGGTGATGCCGGCCGGCTTCCAGTTTCCGGCGAAGGTGGACCTGTGGCTGCCGGCCGAGCTCAACGCGCCGCGGACGAGCCGGACCGCCCACAACTACGCCGCCATCGGCCGCCTCCGCGACGGCGTGAGCGCCGCGCAGGGGAGCGCCAATCTGAGCGCCATCGCCCAGGACATCATCCGGCAGTCGCCCGAGAAGGGTGACTATCTGATGCGAGACGCGGCGGCCGTGCCGCTGCAGTCGTCGCTCACGCGCCGCGTCGGCTCGACGCTCTACGTGCTCCTCGGCGCGGTCTTCTTCCTCCTGTTCGTCGGCTGCGCCAACGTGACGAACCTCCTGCTCGCGCAAGCCGCCGCACGCCAGCGCGAGCTCGCCATCCGTCACGCGCTGGGGGCAGGCCGCGGCCGGCTCGTCCGCCAGTTCCTGGCCGAGACGCTCGTGTTGCTCGCGATCAGCTGTCTGGCCGGCCTGCTGATTGCCACACTCGGTACGACCGTGCTGCTGTCGCTCGCCCCGGCCGACCTGCCGCGCCTGGACGAGGTGTCGATGAACCGGCCGGTGCTCGCGTTCGCGATGGGCCTGTCGGCGCTCGTCGCGATCGCGCTCGGTCTGATCACGGCGGTGCGAGCGGCGAAGTGCGATCCGCGCGAGAGCCTCGCGGACGGCGCGCGGGGCCAGGCGGGTGCCTCCAGCCAGCGCGTCGGGCAGATCGTCGTAGCGGCGCAGATGGCGATGACCGTCGTCCTGCTCATCGGTGCGGCGCTCCTCGGCCGCAGCCTGCTGCGTGTGCTCGCGGTCGACCCGGGGTTCCGGACGGACGGCATCGTGGCGATGGATCTCGCGCTGCCGTATTCCGAGGATCCGCAGGCGAAGGCGCGGCTGTCGCCGTTCTACGCCGGGGTCTTCGATCGTCTGCGCGGGATCCCGGGAGTCGAGGAGGTCGCCGCGGCGAACGCGGTGCCGATGGACGGCGGTTTCCCCGACGGGCTGTTCCTGCTGATCGCGCCGAACGACGTGCCGAAGACGATGGGGGAGCTGGCGATTCGCTTCAATGACAAGGACAGGCTGGGGAGCGCCGATTACGGCGCCGTGTCGCCGGCCTACTTCCGCGCCCTCGGCATTCCCCTGGTCCGTGGACGTCTTTTCGACGACCGCGATGCACCAGACGCACCCCATGTCGCCGTGATCAACGAGTCGCTCGCCCGATCGCGGTGGCGGGGCGCCGATCCGATCGGCGCCACGATCGAGTTCGGCAACATGGACGGCGATCTCCGCCCCCTGACGGTCGTCGGCGTCGTCGGCGACACGCGCGAGTACGGCCTCGAGCGGCCGGCGAGTCCCACGTTGTACGTCGATTTGATGCAGCGGCCGGCGTTCTCGGTGACGGTCGTCATGCGCTCGAGCGCCGATCCGCGCGGGATCACCGCCGCCGCGCGCACGATTCTCAGAGAGGTCGCGCCGGATGTGCCGCCGCGCTTCCGCACGTTCGAGCAGATCTACGCCGCCTCGCTCGGAGCGCGGCACTTCAACCTCACCCTGGTCGCCGTGTTTGCAGGAACGGCGCTCGCCCTGGCCGCGGCCGGCATTTACGGCGTGATGACCTACACCGTCACGCGGCGCCGCCGCGAGATTGGCGTCAGGATGGCGCTCGGCGCCAGCCGCGCCCAGGTCTTTCGCAGCGTCCTCGCGCAGGGGCTCACGACCACGGCGATCGGCGTCGCCGCCGGCATCGCCGCGGCGCTCGGCCTGACGCGGACGATCGAGAGCTTGCTGTTCGGGGTGAAGCCGACGGATCCGGCGACGTTTGCCGCGGTGGTCGGGGTGCTGGCAGTGGTGGCGATCCTGGCGTGTTACCTGCCGGCCCGGCGCGCGACCAACGCCGACCCGATGGAGGCGCTGCGGCAGGAGTAGATACAGGACCTCTGACGAGAACGAGCTTACTGCTCTGCCAGACAGCGTTGTGTTTGCGACGACGTTCGGACGAGCGACAGCGGGGCGGGAGCAATATTTCCTGCAGCGGGCTGACGCGAGTGCCTCGCCGGTTCCGGAACCGGCGTCAATGCTTCTGGTGGGGACCGGACTCGCCGGCGTAGCAGCAGCGTACCGCCGCAAGCGGGCGGCGAAGGGGTAACGCTCAAGTCACTCTGCGCTCCGGGCGCTCAGCCGCCTGAGGATCATCGCTGACGCGGCAGCGCGCCGGCTCGCGCTCGAGCGCAAGCAAGGAGCTGCGCTGGTCGGTCAGTGATCCCGACTGGGGCGAGCTGCCGCGGACTGCTGCTGACCCCGTTTGTCTACGGCGCGTGGACTAGCGCGTCCTGTTTGCCGCGTTCAGGCGCTGCGTGCGCGTCAAATCCGACGTGCTACCATCCAGTGGCGATACCCGGAGTTCCTCCAGACTGCTGTCTTCCGCTACAGGACGAAGTGCTCAGCACGTCCGAAACGTGGAAGGCGGGAATGCTCGTGAAGGGCTGGGCATAGGCGTCTACGGCGCCACGCGCTGCGGGAAAAACTCGGCGCCACTTGCTCGCGAAAGAAGTGCGCGCACCTCATGGAAGGATCAAATGGCTCGAGTATCGGTTCGGTATTGCGTGTTCTGAGTGTCGGGCCTACATGCCGTCCGTGTGGCGGCACGGCTCCGTCGTGAACTCGGAATCGAGGTGGAAAGGATCCGTGGGCGCTGGGGTGAGTACAAAGTTCTCGTGGATGGCGAAACCGTCGTCGATGGCGGACGCCGGGTCACTATTGGGGTGATGCCATCTGCCCCGAGGATCGTTGAGAAGGTGAGAGCGCACCTCGCCGGAGAGTGATGGTAGGGACACGAGGTTTTCTGAGTCTTACTTCACGAGCGATGTTTCGTCACCGTTTTCCGCGCCGTCGCGGCTGAGGTCCGTGTCAAGCCGGTGCCCGGATCGTCACGCTCGCGCCGTCGTGCACGAACGCCGTAATCGTCTTACCACGCGGGTAACTAAGACAACCGCGGGCGCGCGACGTATGGCGGAAACACGCTGGTGCAACCGTTGCACGACAGCCCCGTCCGAGGACGGCGCGGTCGTGCGAACGCGCTTCAGGTAGCTCCAATCACGGCCGGACAATCCCCATCCCCGGATCGATTCCGCATACGACCGGATCGGCCCAGATCGATCTCCATGGGAGCTTCTGGCCGCCCCGCTGATGGAGGCAAAGATGATGAAGAGCAGATTCGTGATCCCCGCTTGGCTGGGCGTGCTCCTCCTGCTGCTCGCGCCGGGAGGGGCTGCGGGCCAGACGCTGCTCACAGAGACGACCTGGGGCGGCGTGGGTGCGGAGTTCATAGGAGACGTCGCGACAGCCGCCGACGGGAGCGCCTATGCCGTCGGAACGACCGACAGCTTCGCCGTCGACGAGTTCGGCCGCCGAGCCCGCGCGTTTTCATCGTCAAGTTCGCGCCGAACGGGGCGGTCGTCTGGCAGAGAATCTGGAACGGCTCCACGGGCCATGGCAAGCCCGCCGTTGCCGTCGACGCGGCGAACGCGGTGTTCGTAGCCTTCTTCAGCTTTGACAACAACGGGGGGGATGCCCTCCTCCTGAAGTTCGACGCGGCGGGCACGCTGCTGTGGGAACGCACGTGGGGCGGTTCGGAGAGTGACTCGGCCAACGCGGTCGCGACCGCCGCGGACGGCTCCGTCTACATCACCGGCAGGGAGACGAGCTTCGGCGCCGGATTGTTCGTCGTCAAGTTCGATGGCGAAGGCAACCTCCTCTGGCAGAAGATCACGAACGCCGCGGGCGGCGATGCGATCGCCGTTGGAGCCGACGGGAGCGTCTACGCCGCGGGCTCCATCATTCGCGACAACAACCTCGCGAACTTCGACATCCTCGTGGTCAAGCTGACGTCAGCGGGGGCCGAGGTCTGGCGGCGGACCTATTCTGCCGGTGAAGTAGTGGATGCGCGCGGCCGGATGGCTGCCGCGCCCGACGGCTCGATCGTGCTCGCCGGCGCGCTCCAGACGCTGAAGGGGAGCACGCCCGATATCGCCCCGCTGATCGTCAAGCTCGATCAGGACGGCAACCTGGTCTTCAACCGGGCCCTTGCCGGCGCCGCCACCGCGGACGCGGTCGCGATTGCGCCCGACGATGGATCTATCTACGTGGCGGGCACGACCTCGAGCGCGGGCGCGGGCTTCCAGGACGCGTTCGTGCTCCACGTCGATTCGACTGGCAAGAAGGCGCTCGATGCCGTGACGTGGGGAGGAGCCGGGTTCGAGGAAGGCTGGGGGGTCGCCGTGACGGGCGGAATCGGTCGTGCTCGCGGCGACGACCACCACGGCGCCGCCGGTACTCGCTGCTCGCCTTGAGGCCAAAACTGTCGACGCCGAAGAGCGCCCTGGCGCCGGCTGCCGGCGCGATCGCCGACGTCGCGGGCCTCGTCGGCAATCCCGGCCTGGGTACCGCGATCCCGAACGGAAGCACGATCTACGCCGGCAACTTCGAGGCGGCCGTCGTGCGGATCGTGCGCTAAGGCGCGGCGAGTGACAGTAACTGATTGATTTGAACTGGAGCCGGCGTGTCGAAGTCGACGGCCGCGCGGCGGCTACGAGCAGGTGCCGCGCCGGACGTGGGACAACCCTCCGCGATTACGGCGTAGCTTTCGCCAGGATCTGCGCCCGAATCGGCGAGGCCGGCAACGGCCAGGCGACGCGGGACAACCAACTGGCTGTCCCGCGCCCATCGCCTGCCTTGACCGGCACGAACCGGTACAGCATCGTCTCCCCGCGGCTCGAGCAGGGTAGACCACCTGTGCTGTCCGGCAGCCATGCGAAGCCAGTGATCAACTGGCCTTCAGCGGTGAGCTGACGCGTTCCGCTCCCGTCCGCCGACGCAATGAAGATGTCCCAGGCGTTGGCGTGTCCGCGTTGATAGGCAATCCACTTCCCATCCGAGACCAGCGTGGGTACTCGTAACTAGCGGACGACTTAGAGCGTCGTCGTGAGAGTCAGGGCAAAGATCAGGACGCCGAAGGGAAGGAGTCTGGAGAAGGGGCCGGCTTCGGAGGTCAAGAGTCGAGGAGACAGTACCATACGGCGGAACCGAAGACAGAAGGCAGAAGGCAGAAGGCAGAAGGCAGTATGCAGAACCCCGTTGCGCGAGCACTTGAATCGATCGACTACCGGCGTGGGGCCCTTGGGTTGTTCGCGGCGGCCATGGTGGTGATGTCGGCGATGCACAACGCCAACACGAGCTGGAACGTCAACTCTCGAATGGCCCTGGTGTTCGCGGTGGTGGAAAAGGGGACGTTTGCGATCGACCGCTACGAGGGCGCCAACGAGATCTTCCCGACGGGCGACAAGGCGGCCTTCGGCGGTCACTTCTACAGCGACAAAGCGTTTGGCGTCAGCCTGTTGTGCGTGCCGGTCTACGCCGCGATGCTGGCGGTTGCCAGGCTCTTCGATTTCAGATGGGATCTGCAGGTGACCATCTACCTGCTGCGGATGGTGAGCGCTTCGATTCCGGCGGCGATCTCCCTCTCCATCCTCTGGTTGCTCCTGGTGCGGGCGGGAGCGATGCCCCGGCGCGCGCTCGTTGCCGTCGCGCTGGCGTTCTTCGGCTCGATCTGGTTCGCCTACTCGACGCTGGCCATGCCCTACTCGCCCGGCATCGCGTCGTGTTTGGCCGCGACCTATCTGCTGTGTCATCCGCCGGCCGACGGGCTGAGGCCTGGCCGGGCGGCGGCGATTGGATTTCTCTGCGGCTTCGCCGTGATCTGCGATTTTCTCTTCGGCCCAATTGCGGTCGCCGCCATTGCGGTCGTGTTCCTGATTCGGCTGCCCTGGGGGCGCCGCGATCGCTGGCCCGCGCTGATGGGATCTGCCGTCGTCGCCGGAGCGTTGCCACTCGGCCTTTTCGCAGCCTACTCGTACTCGATTTTCGGGACGTTGAGCCTGCCGTATCAGTACCGAAGTCATCCCGCTGTTCAGGGAGGGGATGTCGAAGGGCCTGATGGGCATGACACGTCCACGGCTGAGCTTTGCGTGGTTCCTCACCTTCCATCCGTATCGAGGTGTGTTCTTCTGGTCGCCCTGGATTCTCATTGCGCTGGCTGGCTGCGTTCTTGGCACGCGCAGCACCGGCAATCGGCGGGTGTTTGGATGGATGGGGCTGTGGGCGTTCACCTCGGCGCTGCTCATGAACAGCAGCTACTACATGTGGTGGGGCGGATTCAGCATGGGGGCGCGGTTGATGCTGCCGATGATGGCCGCGGTGCCGCTCGGGCTTGGCGAAGTGTGTCGTCGCGAGCGATCGTCGATCTGGTGGTGGGCGCTGGTCTGTACGGGGGTGATCTCGTGTCTGCTCACCATTCCGCTGGTCCTCACCGAACCGCAGATGCCACACATCGAGGATCCAGCCCGCCTGATGGAGGTGTCACTGACGAGCGCGCTGCGGGTACGGCAGTTCGAGTATCTGCGGATGTATTACGTCGGCGAGTGGTTCAGGGGCGCCGGCTCGCGCGATCACCTGCTCCGCGTCCTGCCGCTTGTGGCGATCGCTCTCGCAGCGGCGATTCTGGTTCGAATCGCAGGCCGCTTGCCGCGGTATCCAGAACACGTAGGACACGAAGCACACGAAGGATGAACACGAAGGACACGAGGCTAACGAAGGACACGAGGCTAACGAAGGACAAGACAGCTCGGTCGGCTTTGGGGTCAAGCTTCACGCCGTTCGCCCTCCGGTCACTGCCGACCTGCCGAAGAGGGTGAGTTGCCCGGCGGTTGGCTCGCTTCTGGAGCACATGATCAGCCTGCCACCGCGCGACGATTTCGCCTCCGCACAGCTACTCCTTTGCAAATCAGGCGGCCGCTGACCTGAAGGACGGCGACTGCGCCGGCACTTTGACTGACAAGTCCTCGCCGGGCGACTGGCGGTTGCCGACGATCGACGAGTGGCAGGCGACGATCGCGCACGCGGTCGCCCTGGGCTGTAAGATCCCCGACACCGAACCGTCGCTGACAAACGATGCAGGCACCGGTTGTCTGTCGGTGGGGCCCTCGTCGTTTACGGGCGGGTTTACGACGCCCTTCTATTGGTCGAGTTCCACCAATGAGACCAACCCGTCCAGCGCCTTGGGCAGTGAACATCTTCAGTGGCATCGCTTTCACCCCCACTGGCTCCGTCTCCACCACCGGCAAGAGCATCGCCTTTCGGGTGTGGCCGGTGCGAGGCGGATCGAGCTAGACGTTTTGGGACCGGGGGCGCTCCAGAACCGGAAGAGGCTAAGTGGTTGATTTGATTGGAGCCGGCGGTCGGACTTGAACCGACGACCTGCTGATTAAGAGTCTATGCGGATCCTCGAACACGCGCGAAATCCTAAGGATTTTGCGCGTGAGGTCGGCAAAATACGGCACCGCACGGCCAATCGACGGCGCCCAGACGGCACCAGCTTTTTGAACGAGGTGTTCCGGAACGTGGCCGACGCGGGCATGTCCCCGAGACGCTCGCCCAGACTCCATTGGGGGGGGCCTAAAACATCACCGGGCCGGCAGGCATCGAGCAATTCCTCTTTCTTAACCCACGCACTGTGACCGCACACGCTCTACGTCGGCGGTGACGTCGCCGTTCTCGTTGACCGTGATGTGGAAGGTCGCCTCGCTCAGGAAGTTTTCACCGCCGCCCTGGCTCACTAAATTGAATATCGTCGTGAACGTATTCGTAAACGGCAAGCCACCCGACAGCTCGTTGACATGCTCCCGCGAGCCGCCTACGGCCATAAACTCTTGGCCGGCTCCTGTGCCGCGCACCGCCAATGGCGTGAGGTGAAAGCTTAGGTGGACGCCTCCCGCAGGATCGGAGACCAAACGCTCGGTTAGGCGCAGTTCTCCGCTGAGTGTTACTGGCTCGCCCGAACACGGATGGAGCTCATTGAAGACGAACGGTTCCGTGAAGCGTACCACTTCCACCGTCGCCTGTGCGGACGGTCTCACCGGTACTCGCGATGGACAACATGAGAAGAAGTGCCGTCGACAGAGATACGAGCCAGTGTCGTGTCATGACTTCCTGTCCTTCCGTTAGTAGTGGTGGCTGCTTGGCTCCCCGAGTCCCGATGTCGCCGTCGGGGCGGCGATTGTAACACGCAGCTCAGTGCCCCCCGGGGCCGGTCGGCGCGCGGAACGCCGCTCCGCGCGTCCCGTCACTCCTGCGTGGCCTGTCTCCGGGGCGTCCTGACCGCACAGGTCGTGAGACACTCCCGCCTGTATGGCTGTGAAGACCCCGCCCAGACGAGCGCAGACGAGCGCAGGCGGAAAACCAGAGTCGGCCACGGCGCCAAAACCGCGGCCGTGCGCGAGCAGGCCATTCTGGCGCTCCTGTCCGAGCCGACAATCGTGGCGGCCGCGGCCCGCGTCGGCATGGGGGAGTCCACGCTGCGCCGCTGGCTGACCGAGGACGCCGCGTTCCAGGCCGAGTACGAGGCGGCCCGTCACGCCACCTTTCAGGCGGCCCTCAGCCGGATCCCGGCCCTCACCGTGCGCGCCGTCGAGACGCTCGCCGACTTGCTCGGCGACACGGAACACCCCGCCGTCCGGTTGGGGGCGGCCCGGACCGTGGTCGAGGTCGGGGTGCACCAGTACGACGCCGAAACGATCCTGAAGAAGCTCGACGCGCTCGAAGCCCGTCAGCAGCGGAGGTAAGCCATGCGCTCCCTCGGAACCGTTCGCGCCCGCGTCGAACGGCTGGCGTCTGCCTGGCCGCCAGAGCGGGAGCCCTAGATCATCCACTGGCGGTTTCGCACGAGCGCTGCCCGTCCTGCGGCGCCGATCTGGCGGCCCACGCGGAGGCGCCGCCGTGGCGGAGGCCAGCGCCGATCGCGCGCGTGGCGACGCCCGGGTGTTCTATTGGGCTGACGAGCTGACGACGTGTCCGCGGTGCGGCGCGACGCTGTCGTAGGAGATCCCTCTCAACTTGCCGGCGGACCCGGCGATCCGACGCCAACTTGGTACGGTTCTCCCAGGTTGTCGGCGCCAGCGCTTATCGAGCCATTATTCCGAACGGGTCGGGAGGTGGTGGTGCGGTGCAGTGGCCGGTCAGCAATCGGCGCGCGCACGGAGCAGGAACCCGCGCGCGCGCCTGAGCAGTCAGCAGTCAACCCCTGCCGGCGGCCCTGTTTGTAGTGTACCCGCCGGCCTCTGCCGTGGAGGCCTCGATGCCAGCCCACCGTCCCACGCTAGGGGGAGGCCCCGTGGCTGCCCCCACGAGACCCTGGCCGCGCGCTCTGCTGATCGCCGCGGTGTTCGCCGCGCTAACCGCGGCCTACGTTCGTGGCCAGCAGTTCGGGGTGACGCCAGCGGCGCTCACCGTGCTGAAGGTCGCCGCCGACCTCTACGTCATCAACAACGAGATTGCTCCCGGGAACGCGACGGCGCTGGTCACCGAGCAGGGCGTCCTCCTCGTCGACGACAAGTTCGCCGTCGACCACGACACGATGCTGGCGGCGCTGAAGACCGTCACCAGTCAGCCGATCCGCTACGTGGTCAACACCCACTACCACGCCGACCACACCGGCGGCAACGCGAAGCTGCTGCAGATGAACATCCCGATTGTCGCCTCCGAACAGGCGAGGCGGAACATCCACAGCTTGTCCGGCCGCGTGTTGTTTGTCGTTCTCAGTCATCTGGTGGCCATCCGGGGTCGCCGAGCGCCGAGTGCTCGCGCTTCGAGTCCCACGTCTGGTTTATGCGGTATGTAATGGTGCAGCTCATCATCGGAAGTCGATCGCGAACCTCTCATCATTGAACTCCACGACCCTGCCCACCAGGTTCGGGTCGGTCGAGAACGTCTTCGGCAAAATGCTTGCGTCCGTAACGGCCTCGTGAGCGTCCTCACGCCTATCAAGCGTAGCTATTACCAGCCGAACGGGAAGTCTGTGGTCGAAGGCTGTTCGTAAGTGTGTCCAGAGGAGCTTTCTGCCCAGGCGATTCCCTTCTCCCCATTGAGACCGGCTGTATTCGTAACGCTTATGACCGTCCTGCCCCGCCTTCAGGAAATCGCTCCAGCAACTGATCACCAGCGAACCATCCTTCGCGAGAGCCGAACACTGCCAACGCGGATTCTTCAGTTCAGCCCCGAACTGTATAAACGCTGCTGTGAGGGTCAGTTTCTTCATGTCGGGGTCCGTTCAAGCTAACGCTAATTTGCCCTGTGAGTGGTGGTGTGAATGATAACCGGAGGAAAAAGCGGGGCGACGGCTACGGCAGCGAGCACCATTTCCTCTGGCATCGGGCAAAATCGAGCGGCGGAGTTCGATCGCATGATTCTGGAGGCCCTTGCTGCACCGGGCGGCAGGCTCGAGTGGGTGTATCCGACTTGCGCGGATCGAGAGCGCGAGCCGGAGGGATGGGCGTTTCTCGCCGGCGACAACCGCGTGATGGGATCTTTGCGCGAGTTCTGGCCGCAGCGTGGTCGAGCGCAGACGTGGGATGGTGTTGCTGTGGCTCGGGGCGCCGCTTGTGGCGAGCTATGGGGTGACACGCCAGAGCGCGAACCCAAACCGATCTCGCTGATCGTCCTGGATCGTGGTCACTACCACCGTAGACCCGTCTCGCAGAAAGGCGACCGGAAGGTACTCCCCTCCTGTGTCACGTGCGCGTGGTTCCCCCGGCTTTTGGCCTCGCCGCCAAAGGTCCGGCGCAAACGGGAGAGCTGTTTGCACCGCCGGAGACGAAGCTCCAGCAGGAACAGAGATCTTAGCGACGTTCGCTTGAGCCTTGTCGAGTGGCCCAGAGAACCATGTTGCAGCGAGCGTGCCTGGCGCGGCTGCTGCGAGGTAGGGGAAATATGCACCATCGGGTACATTGATGATCCGCCATTCCTTCCAGGTGTGACCGTTATCCGTCGTTCGGGCCAGCCAGATCGTTTGCCCCTGGCTCCACAAGGAGGACAACTCTCCACGTGGACCCCAAGCGATCGGCTCAACCCAGCGGATGTGCTCCGCTTTTGACCCAAACGCCTTGTCTTGGAGCGACAACCAGATTCGAGAGCCCGGCGCTGGAGTCTTGCGCCACATCTTGCCCTCGTCTGTGCTGACTG
The DNA here is from genome assembly GCA_963785755.1 of uncultured Acidobacteriota bacterium. GTDB lineage: Bacteria > Acidobacteriota > Vicinamibacteria > Vicinamibacterales > 2-12-FULL-66-21 > JACCXG01. The sequence goes on from CAWAXG010000040.1 coordinate 298,345, forward strand.
CGATCGATCTACATCACCGTCTAAGTCTAACTTGTGACCCGAGGCGGACATTGGAGTGATGCGAACAGCTAGTTCACCCTTTGGGCCGATCGAAAAATGGCTTGACCCTCCGCGGGAATGAACTCTTGGCTGCTCCGTCCATGTGCTCCCCTTGTCGAGACTCACCGCGTGGCAAACGCCAGCCCCATCGTTCCAGATGACGTGTGCGTTCCCGTTCGGCGCCACTTCCACCCACGGCCGGTCGTCAAAACGCGTCTGAGACAGCGCGGTCCAGACCCATTTGTCTCCGACATCTCGGCTCACACCGACGGAGATGCGTATACCCTCCCTCGTCTTTCGGTCATACTCCATCGTCACAAAGTAGAGCGTGCCGTCTGCGGCAACGGCGAGATCAACATCGGAGTTGCCGACGGCACCCTCTGCGGGGCTACCGACGTTAACGGTCCGCCAGGTCTTCCCCCGATCGGTGCTTTTCCACAGCGTCGGAACTGACTCTCCGTAACCCGCAACGAAGTAAGGGCACCGGACGGATGCTCCACCAGCATCGGCTCGCGGGCTCGCTTCCACAATCTTCTCTCGCTCACGACGGATAGCTGCAGGTTCCTTGCTGGGACTGCCGGCTCGTTGAGCGGAAGGATCGTTCTCCGCAGTCGAGCCGGTCACAGCCACGGCGAGCACGGCCCCTAGTCCCAGGGGGGTATCCGGACCGAGAACATCATTGCGTCCACCGTTTCTCGATCATCGCGGCTTTCCACTGCTCTGTGCGTCGCCAGCATGTCGTCGGTGCTTCGGCACACCAGCGAGCGCAAGAGGTCCGTTGCGACGGAGGCGCAGCTCGAAGCCGAGCTCGTGGTAACCACCAAGAAAATCATCCGACCTCACGCTGAACTGCCCCAACTGCCCGAAGGCGCTGCGGTGGCTGGAGGCTCGCGAGAGGCACCGATCATCCATGACGCGAACGAGATTCCCGAACCTTTGCCGCGGACGCCCCGGTTGACGACCGCGGCGCGGCGGACGAACGCGTTCAGAGGAGACAGGATGTTGCCCTACGACAACGTGTCGATTGAGACTCCACCGTGGAGCGGCGTCCCGCGGTACGTCGCCGAACTGTGGCGGATGCACAAGGGGGATGACGTCGCCGTGTGCACGGTGTGGACGCATCCGGATGGCGCGAACTTCGCCTCACCGTGAACGGTGAGATCAGCAAACCGACCCCACCCACCATGTGTTCGCCCTGTCGACCGTGGCACTCGCGTGGAAGGAGCGGTGGCACTGGATGAAGGGATGGCGGTGGCGCCCGGCAGTTTCGGCAGTTGAACCGGGACCGAGGGCGTTCTGCGGTTCTGTAGCCAGATTGGCGTCACTCAGGACCTATCCTGCGAAGTCAGGCAGGCCTGGCGTCTGTCGCCATGTGCTGAGACCCCCCAAAGGATGCCCGGCCCCGTCCCAATCTCGTCGACGCTGCCACGATTCGTCACCCGAAGCGCGTCGGGTTCCCTTTTCGCTTTGACACTGAATTCCTCCGGCGTTGACATAGCGTCGCGACCGGCAGAGTATCGGCCTCCGGTCCTTTTGAAGTCGTGGAGGTCTATGAGACGACAAGGCACCGCGTCCGTTGTTTTCGCGCTGGCGGCAGCTGTAACGGCCGTTGCACAGACGCCGAGTGCACTGGATGAAGCGATGCCTCTCCTTCGCGACGTGTCACGCGTCGCACTGAGAAACGTAAGAATGTCGATGGCACGGGTGCTCCAGCCAGACAGAACCAGACGCTGATCATCGATAGCGGTCGAATTCGTGCGCTGGGAGACGTCACGGAAATTGTGATTCCGGAAGGGACGCAGACGCTGGATCTGGATGGAAGAACGGTGTTGCCAGGTTTCGTCATGCTCCACGAGCACATGTTCTATGCGTCAGAGAACGACAACACGCACCCGCAGCCGTTTACGTCCCCTCGCCTGTTTCTGGCGTTCGGTCTCACGACGATTCGAACAGCAGGGACCGATCATCCTTATGTCGAGTTGAACCTGAAGCGGAGTGTCGATGCAGGACAGGTGCCCGGCCCGGAAATGCATCTGACGAGTCCGGTCATGAACGGCGCCGTGATGAACGGTTTCCTCGGAGACAAGGTTGTTCACGACCCGGAGGATGCGCGACGCTCCGTCCGTTATTGGGCCGCCGAAGGTTTTACCTCGTTCAAGGCGTACCAACTCATTTCGAAGGACGCGCTGGCGGCGATCAATCGACGAGGCGCATCGCCTCGGCCTGCCCGTCACCGCTCATCTGGGATCGGTAACCTGTCGTGAGGCCGTCGAGCTCGGGATCGATAATCTCGAGCACGCATTCGGACCGTGCACTCGGCTGACTAAAGACGACCTGGGAACCGATCCAGAGGGCCGCGGGCGCAGGATTTCATTCGTCTCCTCATCGCGCGCAACGTGGTGCTCACATTCACGCCGGTACACGGAATCTCCCGCTCTCCCCCGATCAGGTGGAGCTGCTGCATCCAGAGCGTCGAGAGCGGTACAAACGGGAGCAACGGGCGAAGGCTGAAATCCGGGCCCCGCGTCGACAAGCCACCCTGCAACTTGCAGGACGGTTGACTCTGGCATTCGCTCGAGCGGGCGGCCGGCTCGTGCTCGGTTCCGATCCGAACCGTTGTGAGGTGAGGGCCGCATGCCGGGACTCGCCGCCCATGACACTCTCAAACAGGCCGTCAGGACTGGATTCAGTCCGCTGGAGACGATTCGCATGGCGACACTCGACGGGGCGACGTTTCTGGGTATAAGGATCGCACCGGCAGCATCGCCGTCGGTAAAGAAGCCGATCTGCAGGTCGTCCGCGGTGCTCCTGATCAAGACATCGGCAACATTGACAACGTCGAGATCGTTTTCGCGAACGGAATCGCGTACGACCCGGCGCTCCTGCTATCCCGTGTCAAAGGCTTGGTAGGTTGGCGGTGACGATATGAACGCCGCCAGGTGAGCCCGTGCGCATATCTGTCTAGGCGGGTCGGCGAGCGCGTTGGCGATTAGTCCTGAGTAGTCGCCATCTGCCGAGGAATCTGGTGGATCGGGATGGATCTGACAGTGCGGCGTTTTGCGGGACCTATGCCATTCATGGCCCCGCTCGCCCGTATAATGACGCCACACTTGGCCCTCACCCCCGGCATTCGCCTCGGCGTCTACGAAGTGATCGCCAGCATCGGGGAAGGGGGAATGGGCAGGTATTTCGCGCCCGTGATACGAAACTGGATCGCGACGTCGCCATCAAAGCGCTGCCCGAGGCGTTCGCCCACGATGCTGATCGGCTCGCGCGCTTCCAGCGTGAAGCCAAGACCCTCGCCTCGCTCAACCACCCAAACATCGCCGCCATCTACGGCCTCGAAGAGAGCGGGGCGTCTCAGCCCTCGTGATGGAACTTGTCGACGGCGAGGACCTCGGTGCACATCGCGGGCGGACCCATGCCGCTCGCCGACGCGTTGCCCATTGCGAAGCAGATCGCGGACGCCCTCGCGGCCGCGCACGAACTGGGCATCGTCCATCGCGAACATGAAGCCCGCCAACGTAAAAGGTACCGTCCCGACGGCACTGTGAAAGTGCTGGACTTTGGGCTGGCCAAAGCGATGGAGCCGGCTGCGGGCGCTGCTCGCACGTGTCGCAGACGCCCACCATCACCGCGCCAGTGATGACGGAGGTGGGGATG
>CAWAXG010000041.1:0-20361 GCA_963785755.1 uncultured Acidobacteriota bacterium
TGGCCGGTGCCTCAAAGTGGGACGCGAGATCGCGCAGTTTCGTGACGTATTGTTGATTGGGGGTGGATGACGGGGTTCGGCCGGTCCGGGTGTCGCCGCCGATCGTCGCGACCCCCGGCCGCGACCTGGCGGCGCGCGTTATTCGTTGGCGGCCCCGACGCGTCGCAGCAGCGGGTCAGCGATCTGCTCGGCGTGAGCCAGGCGTCACGCCGGCCGGCCGCAAGCCGACAAGGGGGTGCGTCGCCCCAGCCCAACGGTGCTCACCGCCACGGCTCCGCGACACCGACAGCCCCGCCCGCCCCCCTCGCCTCTCACCCAGGTCGACGCCCTCCGGCGTCAGCAGCAGCGCATGCTGCGCGGCGGCGCCCAGGTAGACTACGTGCTCGCGGCCGAGCGGAACGGGGCGGTCGGACCCTGACGATGGGCGACGCGCTGGCCGAGCTGCTCGCCGACATCACCGAGGCGGCGCGCACGATCGGGACGCTTCTGCAGCAGGTCGGGAACGGACGACCGCCGAGGTAATGAGGTCGGCGGGTCCGTGCGCCCGCGCCTGCGTCCCATCCTTTCCCGGCTCACGCACCAGAACAGGAAGGCCGCTGCGCCGCCGCCGCTGAACCCGCGCGCACGGATCTTCCAATTTAGGACGATCGTTCCTTCAGAGCCACGGCGGAAGCCGGAGGACTCTGACGGACAGCGGTCCAATTGCAACAAGCAACATCGCAATGGTGGCGCATAGTAGCGTGCGGCGGGTTGACGCGGCTGAAATGACGGTGGCTGATCCTTGCGGAAGGGAGACAGGTGCCTCACCGGTCGAGGGTTCCTCACGCCAGCGTCCGCACGTCATGAACAAGACGCCCATGACGATGCCGAAGATAAGTACGCGTACAGGTAATGCCCCATGCCCGCGACCAGGTAGGTCGCACCTAGATGATCGAGCAGAATGGTCGTATAGACGCGCAGCCCGTTGGCTATCAGAGGTATGACGGCCGACGCGAGCAGGAAGGCGGCACGGTGGCCCCACTGACGATACACGGCGCCCGCATACACGTAGCCGACGGCGAGGGAGGCGACGAAATAATTGATGCCGCCGCACGCTTCGGTAACTCGCCAGCTATCTTCGCCGATGGAGATGACGTAGCCCTCGAGCACCGCACGAACATTGCTGAGCGTGAGCATCGTCAAGGCAACATGTGAGGTCAGTTCTTGGAACGCCGGGGCGATCACACCACCGAAGGGCAGCGAAAACAATAAAAGTCCGAGCGGGAAGGCCAGAGCTCGCGCGGCGGTTCCCAGGACCGCCCAGGTTACGGCAACGGCCATCGCTACGAGGCAGACCTGTTGGAGGTACTCGCTGTTTGTCAGAGTGGCCAGCGACCAAACAAACGACAGGAGGCCCAGAAGCGGGAGAGCGGCGAAGGTCGACCGTGGATTCATCGACGCCAAGCGTTTGCGCCGAGACCACGCCAGGTACGCAGCGGCAACCACTACGAAGTACCCGTGCCCAAACGGGTCCTGCGACCAGGTGCGCAACATCGACACGACCGTCGGCCAATGGAAGACAGCCAAGAGCCCCAGGCTGCAGCCCAGGACGATTTCCGGGCGCATCGGCCATAGCGTGGTCAGCGATGCCGATCTGTTTATACGGGAGAGTACAGACGACCGCGCCGCGCGACCGATAGACGGCGATAACATCTCTTTGTCTGAGTCAGGAGAGCCGGGCAGTTCCAGTCAGGGGTTGCAGGGTGGCCCCGATTACGGAAGACTGCCCTCTGTCGACCGAAGCCGCCTACGAAAGCGAGCATAGGCGGCGGCTGCCGCACCGGCCAGCAAGATCATCGACGGTTCCGGCACACCCTTCTCTTTCTTCTCTTTCTTCTCTTTCTTCTCGTCTTTTTCTTTCTTCCATCCCTCTATGAGCCCATCGTTGCTCCGCATTTCCTGTGCGCCCACCACGCCTGCTGGCAATGCGACGATCGCCAACAGGCATGCGATCATGGTCAATCCCTTCATGGCTGGCTTCACGGGCGTCCCCCTTGGTTTGTTCCGAATCGCGACCGATGCTTTCAGCCACGGGCAGTGCAAGAAGGGAACCGTGCCGTTGAGGCTAAGCCAACTGTGGCGTGGTGCGCTGGAAAATCGCGGCCCAGCCGGAACAAAGCCTGCTCGAGCTAGACTTTCTGGAACTAGCCCTGGGGCATTCGACCTCCAAATAAGTACCGCTTCAGGCAGAACTTTAGTTGTGCTCGGCAAGACTTCGACAATCCGATCTCGCATGATGACTCCGAACGTGATCCGTAGCCTGATTCCCCAGGGAGATCGCGATGAGCGACGCTTCTCACGCTCCCGCCTTCTGCGTTGTCGCTCGAGGCGATCTCCGGCCCTGCAGGATCGCCTCGGCGCAGAGCAACCGCGCCGACCAGCAGAACCAGCTGGCGGCGACGTCCGCCGCTTGCAGGGCCCCGACCAGCAATCGGAACGTCACGAACGCGAACGTCACGATGTAGCTGCGGATCATCCACTCCTGGTGCTGGAGCATCAGCCGTCGGCGGATGGCAGCCAGCGCCAGACCCGTTGTGACGAGCCAGGCGATTCCAAGCCCTGTCAGCCCCATGCCGAAGACCCACCCGAGGATCCGTGTGAAGAGCCAGGTAGAACGCTGACAGGGATCCCACGGCGACGCGGCCCTCATGGGAGGCGGGAAGACCATCAGGTCCATCAGCCCGTGAGCAAACCGTGAGCAAACGGGCCGAAATCGGCGATCTTGTTAGGGTTTATGTGGTGGGGTGGATGACGGGGTTCGAACCCGCGACTTCCGGAGCCACAGTCCGGCGCTCTACCACTGAGCTACACCCACCGTTGCGAGGCAAAATCTACCGGCGGAAACTTTGATTGTAGCATGCACACTGATCAGCTTGCGGCTGCCGTGATCCGCGCAGTTTCGCTCCTGATTCTGGAAGAACCAGAGAAACCCGCGACTCGTGAATCATCCGACTGGAGCCGCAACTGTTAAGGCTGGTGATCCGCGGCTCGTGATGAGAATCCGTGTGAATCCGCGACTCCTGGAAGATCGGCTGAATCCGCGACTCGTGGATCACGCCGGCGAATCCGCGACTCATGTCGCAACGGCGGCGGATAGAATGTGAGTCGGAAGGTGCGATGGTCTGGTTCTTCGGGCGCGGCAGTGAGACGGTGAAAGTGCAGACGAGATTCGACAACGTCACCCGGGAGTACATTCTCGAGATCGCCTGGGGCGACGGGCGTGTCGAGACCGAGCGCTTTCGCGAGCTGTCGGATTTCGAGGCACGCACGAAGGCGGTCGAGCAGCAGCTCAAGTCGGACTCGTGGGCTCAGATCGGCGGCCCCGACATCGTCCCCGAGGGCTGGCGAGGTCCCATCCCCCACTAACGGGTGAGCAGTCCGCGGTTCCCGGATTAGGACGTCTCCCGGATCTCCGCCTGCGCTTCGAGCACGGTCTGCTCGTTGCGGGTCCGCGACGCCGGCCGGTTGGCCTGACGCACGACTTCGATCAACGCGAGCGTGATCGCGGCGAGCACAGGACCGAGGACCAGGCCGAGCACGCCGAAGACCCGCAGCCCGCCGAGCACGGAGAAGAAGATCAGCAGCTCGTGTAGACGCGCCCGGCGGCCGACCAGGCGCGGGGACAGGAAGTTGTCGATCGAGCCGATCACGACGACGCCCCAGGCGGCGAGCAGCAGCGCCTTGATGTAGCTGCCGGTCAGCAGCAGATACAGCGCGGCGGGAACCCAGACCACGAACGCCCCGGCCATCGGGATCATCGACATCAGGAACATCACGACGCCCCACAGCAGCGGCGAGGGCAGGCCGAGCAGCGCGAAGATCAGGAAGCCGAGCGTGCCCTGGATCGCCGAGATCGCCAGGACCCCATAGATCGTCGCGCCGATGACCTCGCGCGTGCGCATGACGATGTCGCTCGACTGCTCGTACTCGAGCGGGACGATGTCGTAGATCGCGCCGCGCAGCGAGTCGGCGTCGCGGAAGAAATAGAACATCGTGAAGACGACCAGCAGCGTCTGCACCAGCGCATTGACGACCCCGCCGACGAGCAGGAGGGTCGGGCCCGCGATCGCCGCGCTCAACGCCTGCAGGTTCTCGGAGACATAGTCTCCGGACCGCCACGCGTCGATGTCGATGTATTGATCGAGCCAGCGCAGGACCGGCTGAATCGCGGGGATCTCGAGCACGTGGCCGAGTCCACCCTGAAAGTTCTCCACCGCGCCGCGAAGCTCGCGCGCGACGGCATAGCTCACGAGCACGACGGGCAGCAGGATCGTGACGATGACGAGCAGCGTGGACAGCGCCGCGGCGCTGCCGGGGCTGCCGGTCCAGGACACGAGCTTGCGGTGTGCGGGGTAGAAGACAACGACGAGGACGATCGCCCAGAGCAGGACGCCGACGAATGGCTGCAGCATCAGCCAGCACAGCCAGGCGGCGATGCCAAAAATGACGAGCAGGCCGAGGCCTCGGCCGGTCGGGAAGTGGCGGGGCTCAGTCACGTGCTAAGTGCTACGGGCTACGTGCTCACGTGCTTCACGGGCTACGTGCTCACGTGCGACGTGCTCGTGCTCACGTGCGACGTGCTCACGTGCTCGGGCTCACGTGCTAACGGGCGGCGCGTTTCTTTGGCGCCGCCTTCTCGGGTTTCGCCACGGCCTCGGTCATCTCGGCCTTGGCCGACTTCTTCTTCCCGGTGCTGACGCGGTCGAGGCTCTGGCGGAGGGCATCCATGAGATTGACGACCTTGGGCGGCGCTTCCTCGGTGGTCGCGACGACTTCCTCGCCCGCGATCTTCGCGTCGATGATCCGCTGCAGCTCCTCCTGGTACTCGTCGCGGTAGTCTTCCCAGTGCAACTCGCCCTCGAAGTTCTCGATGACCTGTTTCGCGAGCTTGATCTCCTCCGGCTTGACCTTGGTCGAGACCGTCTGCAGCTCGTCGATGTTGTCCATGCTGCGCACTTCCTTGGCGTGCCGCAGCGTGTACATCACCAGGCCCTTGTCCTTCGGCAGCACCGCGACGAGGTATTCGCGGCCGTAGAGGGCGAGCTTGCCGATGCCGGCCTTGCCCTTCATCCCTTCACGCATCACCGCGAACGCGTCGGTGCCCATCTTCCCGTCGGGGGCCAGGTAGTACGGCCGCTCCACGTAGATCGGGTCGATCGAGGCGGCATCCGTGAACTGCACGAGGTCGATGACGCGGGTGGACTCGGGCCGCACCTTGGCGACATCCTCTTCGTCCATGACCACGTAGCGGCCCTTCTCGAACTCGTAGCCCTTGGCGATCTCCGACATCGGCACTTCACGCTCGCACGACGGGCACCAGCGCTTCTGCTGAATGCGGGTCTGGCATTCCGCATGGAGCTGATTGAAGCTGATGGTGGCGGCCGCGTCCGTCGCCGGGAACACGCGTATCGGAATATTGACCAGACTGATCTTCAGGAAGCCTTTCCAGGTGGGCCGCGCAGCCATTCAGAATCCTCCGTAGGAGAATTATCGGCCGATTGCCGCCAAATCCGGAAGTTGCGCAAAAATGCGTGGTTTTGCCGCTCCCGTCAGACTGCGCCGCCTCAAGCGGCGCATTCATTGAATAATTGATTCCGAGATGCTCTGGCGCGACGACCCGGCCAAAGTCAGACCGATGCTCGCGACCGTGTCCGAGCCGCCGCTCGAGGGCAAGGGGCTGATTTTCGAGCCCAAGTATGACGGCATCCGCGCGCTGGTGCACGTCGCGCCGGGAAAGCGGGCGCCGGAGATCCGGATCTGGTCCCGCCTCGGCAACGACAAGACCGCGCAGTTCCCGGCGGTGGTCCGCGCCCTCGAGCCGCTCGCCCGGTCGCTGACCGATCCGCTCCTCATCGACGGCGAGATCGTCGCGCTCGACGCGAACGGCCGGCCGGCGGGATTCCAGAAGCTCCAGGGGCGCATCCACGTCACTGGGGCGAGCGATGTCGAGCGGTTGGAGAAGGCGCAGCCAACCGCGTTCATCGCCTTCGATCTGCTGCGCGACGGCCGCGACGATGTCCGCGGCCAGCCGTTGACGGCACGCCGTGAACGCCTCGACGCGCACCTGCGCCGCCGCCTCTCGGACACGCTGCGATTGAGCGAGCAGGCGGTCGCCGACGGACGCGATCTCGACAAGCGTGCCCGCGCGGAAGGCTGGGAGGGGCTGATCGTCAAGGAGATGGCCTCGCCCTATCAATCCGGGCGCCGGAGTCCGACGTGGCGCAAGCGCAAGCTGGTGAACGAAGAAGAGTTCGTGGTCGCCGGGTGGACCGAGCCGCGGCACACGCGCTCGGCTTTCGGCGCGCTGCTGCTCGGGGTCTACGACGAGACGCGTCCAGGCCGGCCGCTCGTCTACGTTGGACACACGGGCACGGGTTTCGATCAGAAGGAGCTCGAGCGCGTCGGACGGCTCCTGCGCGCTCGCCAGATCCCGCAGTCGCCGTTCGCCGATCCCATCCGGTCAAACGAACCGGCGCACTGGGCGCGTCCCGATCTGGTCGCGCAGGTGCGGTTCACCGAGTGGACCGCGGACCACAAGCTGCGACACCCTGTCTATCTGGGGCTGCGTGATGACAAAAAGGCATCGGACGTGACGAAAGCCATTCCGAAACGCGCCCAGCAACCCGCGAGCGCGGAAGAACCGGCGGCGCGTGCGGCAAGGACCGGCGCGAAACGGCGGGGAGCCAGGACGGGCGGCAAGACGCGAGCCGGCGACGCCGCGATCGAGAAGGTGGTCAGGCAGCTGCGCGAGCTCGAGGACGCGCGGAAGGATGGCGCCATCGAGCTGCCGGACGGCTCCCGGCTCGGCGTCACGAACCTGGCGAAGGTCTTCTGGCCGAAAGAGAAGCTGACGAAGGGCGACCTCCTCCGCTATTACGCAAGGGTGTCGCCGCTCATTCTTCCCGCGGTCGCGGATCGGCCGCTGGTGATGAAGCGCTTCCCCAACGGCATCGACAAACCTGCTTTCTATCAACAGCGATCGCGGCTCGAACAGCCCCCCGCAAGCGTCCGCATCGAGACGATCCGGGACGACCTCGATCCGATTTCCGAGCCGGACGCGCGCCGGTTCGTCGGCGGCAATCTGATCACGCTGCTCTACATGACGCAGATCGCCGCCATCTCGCAGGATCCGTGGTTCTCGCGCGTGCAATCGCCGCCCGAGGCCGACTATGTCGCCATCGATCTCGATCCGGGTGAAGGCACGCCGTTCAGCAAGGTCCTGGACGTGGCACGTTTCGTCCGCGACGAGCTGCACTCGCTGAAAGTCCCCGGCGTGCCGAAGACATCCGGATCCCGAGGCCTGCACGTCTACATCCCGCTGCCGCCACGGACGTCGTACGAGTCGGGGATGCTGTTCTGCCAGGTGGTGGCCACGCTGATTGCGTCCCGGCATCCGCGCCTGGCGACGGTCGAGCGGACCGTCCGCGCCCGGCCGCGTGGCACGGTCTACGTCGACTATCTGCAGAACATTCTCGGGAAGACGCTCGCCACCGCCTACAGTGCGCGCGCGTCCGAATTCGCCGGCGTCTCGACGCCGCTGACCTGGGAAGAGCTCGATGAGCCGCTGGATCCGAGGGACTTCACGATCACCACGGCGCCGAAGCGCTTCGCGGAGCGCGGCGATCTGTGGGCGCGGCTGCGCTCGGCGCGGCCGGCGAACCTGGAGTCCGTGTTCAGGAAGTACGCTCGATGAGGCGGCGGAGCCGCTCGCGATCGCGGGCGCTCAACGTGGGTCGCGGGGGATCGACCGGGCCGTCATCCTCGACCGGAGAGCGGCGCCGCGCGAGCGCGCGGACGGCAAGGACGATCAACGCCGCGCCAGCCACGCCGCCGGCAATCAGCGCGACGACGTTCATGTCGATCGGCGGCCGTGGCGCCGCCAGGTCGTCGAGCGCGAGATGCGCGAACAGCGACCGATCGTATTGCGCGTAGAGATCCGCCGGATCGCGATACACCTCGATCGCGCCCACGAGATCGTCGCGCCGCCATCCGCCTGACTCGAGGGCGACGATCGGAATGCCGGCGCGATGCGCGGCGTCCACGTCGTACGGCGTGTCGCCGAGCATGACGATGGCTTCGCGCGCCGCGCCGGATCGCACAATCGCGGCCTGCACGATGTCGGGATCCGGCTTCGAGCGCTCGGCGTCATCGGCCGAGGTCTGACTGTCGATGAGATCCGCGACGCCTGCCCGCTCGAGCAGGACGCGGACTTCATCCTCCTTCGCCGAGCTCGCAACGACGACCGTGTATCCATCGTCCACGAAGCGCTGTACGAGTGGGCGAACCTGCGGAAACGGTCGAATACCCGGAAGATAGCGGGCGGTGAAGATCTCGGCGCGGCGGGCGCTGATCCGGGCACCCTCCGGAGAGTCCGCGCTGATCCCGGCGACCTGCGGGATCAGCTTGTCGGCGCCCATGCCGATGGCGCGCCGGACCCGCTCGTAATCCACCTGGATGCCCGATTCGCGAAACGCGTCGATCCAGGCCCGCGCATGCGCGTCGTTGCTGTCGACCAGCGTGCCGTCGACGTCAAGGATGACTGCTTTGCGTGGGTGTCGCGACTGATCTCTGGAAGACGGCATGCGCACGCCAGGTTGAAACGTGTGGCAGACAAGAAGGGGGTCAGCTTGGACTGACCCCCGAAAGAGTGGTTAGAAGGAGCCGTCGCCCTCTTCGTCTTCCTCGAGATCCTCCGTATCGTCGAAATCCTCGTCATCCGCGATGCCCCGGATTTCGTCGCCCGTCCCCCGGATGGCTTCCTCAGCCGGATCGCTGGGGCGTCCAGGATCGGCCCCGCTGTACTCGTCGACGTCCTCTCTCCGGTTACGATCGTCGGCCATGGTTGCTCCTCATCGATGATAGTCACTCCGGCGAGTCGGTGTAGCGCCAGCAAGCCAGGTGCCACGTGAACTCTGCGCTATAGTCCAGAGATGGGTAAAAAGAAAGATGAGCTGCCCGAAAAAGTCGCCGAGTCATTTGGCGTCGGAAAGCTTACGCGCCATTTGTTCGTCTGTATAGGTCCCGACTGCGTCGACCCTGATAAAGGCGACAAAACGTGGAATTACGTGAAGAAGCGTATGAAGGAGCTCAACATAGCGGGCGCCGACGGCCCGTGTTACCGCACGAAAGCCAACTGCTTCCGCATCTGCACGAGCGGCCCGATCTGCGTCGTGTATCCGGAAGGTACGTGGTACCAGAACGTAACACCCGAAAACGCCGAACGCATCATCCAGGAACATCTCATCAACGGGCACGTCGTCACAGATCTCTGTTTCGCCCGCAACGCCCTAAGGTAGAGTCCCCCCGGCTCTTTTGAGCCAAAGAACGTCTGAACCCCTGAACCCGAACCCGTGAACCTTTGAACCATTGAACCAATGAACCGACAAGTGCTGTCGACGACGCTCCTGTCCTTGCGCCTGCTGAAGCGCCGGCCTGGCTTTGCGGCGGTGGCCTTGACGACGTTGGCGCTTGGTATCGGGGCGCCGACGGCCATCTTTTCGGTGGTGCACGCGGTGCTGCTGCGTCCGCTGCCGTATCCGGAGCCGGATCGCATCCTGCAGTTCCGGATGGAGGTCAAGGGGCCGCAGCGATCGATCGGGTTCGACGCGCTCCCGGCGACGGCCGCGCTGGAGTGGGCCGCCGGGAGCTCGACGCTGACGGCGATCGCGCTGTTCAACGATCGGGCGCTGACCCTGTCCGCGCCGGATGGTCCGTTCAGGCTCTCGGGCATCGCGGCGACACCCAACCTGTTCGAACTCCTGGGCGTCGCGCCCGCGCTCGGACGCACACCCGATTCCGCATCGACGGACGTGCGTCAGATCGTGCTCAGTCATGCCACCTGGCTGCGCCACTTCGGGGGAAGTCCCGCCGTGATCGGGTCGCCCGTGACGTTCGACGGCGAGGTCTACCGGGTCACGGGCGTGATGCCCGAACGGTTCCAGTTTCCCTCAGCCGACGCCGCATTCTGGGTGCCTCTGCTGATGAGCAGCGGCGGCGGCCGGGGCATGCTGCTGCCGGCAGTCGCCCGCATGGCCCCCGACGCGACGGTCGCGGCCGTCATCGAGGAAGGCCGCCGACTGATCGACGAAACGAGAGGTTCGTCCGAATCGAAACTGCTCGCGCTCACGCTCCAGGAGCAGATGATCGGCAGCGTGCAGCGCGTGCTCTGGATCCTGATGGCGGCGGTCAGTCTCGTGACGGTGATCGCCACGGCCAACATCGCGCTCCTCCTGCTGGTCCGCGGCGCGGGCCGCGAGCGCGAATTCTCGATTCGCCTGGCGATCGGCGCGAGCCGGGGGCAGCTGATCCGGCAGCTGTTCTTCGAGGGAATGATCCTCGCGCTGATCGGCGGAGCGGCCGGACTGCTGCTCGCGGGCGGCATGCTCGACCTGCTGCTGCGGCTGGCGCCGCGCAGCATGCCACGGCTTCAGGACGCCGCGCTCAGCGGCCCGGTGCTGGCCTTCGCCGTGGCGGTGACCGCCGGCAGCAGCCTGGTGTTCGGCATCCTGTCCGCGGGCCGGTCGATCGCGACGGATCAGGGCAGCGGGCTGATGCGATCGGGCGGCTCGCTGCTGGCGGGCGCCGGCACGCCGCGCCGCCGGCTGAACGTGCTCGCGGCCGCGGAGCTCGCGTTGACCGTCGTCCTGCTCGTCGGCGCCGGGCTGCTGCTTCGATCGTTCGTCGCTCTCGTGCTGGTGGATCAGGGATTTGATGGACGCGGATCGATTGCGCTGCAGATCACGCTGCCGGCCTCGCGCTATCCCACTCCTGCCGCGAGGGTCGCATTTCACGAGCGGCTGCTCGAACGGCTGAAACAGGTACCGGGTGTGACCACTGCGGGATTGATCACCGCGATGCCCAACCGGCAGCCGACCGGCCGCTTCGACTACAACCCGATCGCCGTACCGGCCGCGCCCGATCCGATGTCGATGACGATTGCCGAAGTACGGATGGCCAGCGAGGGATTCCTCGAAGCGATGGGCGTGCCCTTGCGGGCAGGGCGAACGTTCCGCGCCGACGATGCATCAGGCGCCGAGCCGGTGATGATCGTGTCCGAGCGGCTGGCCCGGTTGCATTTCGGCGACCAGGATCCTGTCGGCCGGCTGCTGTATTCGTTGTCGGGCACCCGCCGGGTCGTGGGCGTCGTGGGCGATGTCCGCCCCGCGTCGGAGTTCTTCACCGCCCCGGCGGCCTACCTTCCGGTTCGTCAGACGCCGGATCTGTTCTCGTGGCATGCGGGCATGAACGTCGTGGCGCGCGGCCGCAATCCCGATGCGCTGGCGGCAAGCCTTCGCACGATCATCCTGTCCATGGATCCCGAGATGCCGGCCTACAACGTCCGCACGCTGAGCGCGGAGGTATCGGCGCTGGTGGCGGGACCACGCTTCAGCGCATCGGTCCTGGCGGTATTCGCCGCGGTGGCGCTGGTCCTCGCGGCAGTCGGCGTCTACGGCGTGATGGCGTATTCAACCGGCCAGCGCACCCGCGAGATCGGCGTCCGCGTCGCGCTCGGCGCCACGCGCAGGCAGGTGCTCGGCCTCATGATTCGCGACGGCGTGATGATTGTCGCCGCCGGCCTGATCGCAGGACTCGTCGCCGCCGCCTTGCTGGCACGCGGGCTCACCGGCCTGCTGCACGACGTGCAGCCGGCCGACCCGGTGACACTCGGGGTGGTCGCCGCCCTGCTGTCGTGCATCGGCCTGATCGCCGCCTACCTCCCGGCCCGGCGCGCGACGCGGCTCAATGCGCTCGATGCGCTGCGGCACGACTGACGTGCACATCTTCGCCTCCGATGCCAAACCGATCGGGCGCTAACGCGCTGCACGGCGGCACGACGAGTCCTAAAGGATTCCTTCGTGCACTTCGTGACGTCGTGCCTCGTGAGGCGCGAAGCGCAATTCGTCTTTTTTGAGAAGGTGGAGGTGGGAGTTGGAGGTTGCCCGCCGCCGCATGCCGAGCGTGTCTGCGATCGGCATGCTCTGGCGAGGTCTCGCCGTAGCGCGCGCTGAAGCAATCGCGCGAAGGCGGAGGAGTTGACGAGAAGTCAGCGCTGTCGACAAGAAGTTTGCGCTAGCCAGCGTCAGTCTGAAAAGTCCAGAGCAGCATCGGCCGCGCCGCATCCGCCGTCTTCTCGATCTGCACGCGGACCATGAGCGGCCGCCGTTCCTTCGGGCGCAGGCGTCCCGACCGGAACACGAGCTCGCCCGCCGACGCCCGGGTCATCGCGGCACGCCAGGCGTCGCGATCCTGCTCGAAGAACACGATCAGATTGCGCCGCTGCAACCCGCGATGCGTGCCGCTCAGCAGACGCGCGCCGAGCGCGCTCGTCTCGAGGATGGTGCCATCGTTGTCGGTGACGACCCACATCTCAGTATGGTTGCGCGCCGGCCGTCCGTTCAGCGCCGTACTGACTCGCTGAACGATGGTCTCCGCCGGAACCGCATCCGAGACATACCCGTGCGCACCGGCCGACAGGCCCGCTTCCTGGGTTTCGGCCGACAGGCTGGCCGTCGAGACGAGCAGCACGGGCAGCCCCGGGTGGAGCCGCGTCAGCGTCTCGCACAGGACGATGCCGCACGAATCGGGCAGCTTCACGTCGATGAGCGCGACCGATGGCCGCTGCCTCGTGGCGGTCGTCAGCGCTTCCCGCGCGGATCCGGCCTCGACGACCTGAAATCCGGACTCGCGAAACAGCCGCGCGCGAGCGTGCCTTGACGGTCCACCTTCCTGCACGTACATCAGGACCGGGATCAACGGGGCGGACTCGAAGTCGTCGGGTCTCGTCTCGGCGAGTGGCATTTTCATGTCCCCGTGTACTGACCGTCCGCGGCGCGCCGGAGCTGTCCGGCGTGGACGAGATCGTCGAGGACGATCCGGCAGGTCGGGATCCGTACGCCGAACAGTCGCGCGGCCTGGTTCACATGGAGTGTCAGGCCCGGCATTTCCCGATAGGTGCCGAGGATCATCGAGATCAGGAATCGCCGATCCGGTTCGCCCGCCGTCGTGCCTCTGACGTTCGAACGCCGATCGGATCGCGTACCCGGAAGCGAAACGAATCATCGTGAACGCGTGGTGCTGCGCGCATGAATTGCCCTCCAATCCCATGGACCCGTGATGTGTGATGCGTCGCGCGCGCTCGAGAATTCTTCCGTCGCCGTTCGCCCCTTCGCTACTTGTGCGCTGGTACGCGAGGTCGTGGCCTCGCATGGGCTCACGCGCAATCTCCGGACCGGAAGCAGTGGAGAATCAGTCCTGCCGGACCCCACTCGTATCGCCTTTCGTCCGAGCGGAGTACCTGGCCGTTGCAGTCTGTTGATCCGGTCAGGCACAGAATGTCACTCGCGTATGGGGTGATCTATCGGGAGAATGGGAACGTCGCAATAAGGGAGAACCCCTAGGCTATAGGCTAGTGGCGACAGTTCGGCGAAATGACGCAGTTTTGACCCGGAATTTGCAGGCATTGGAAGGATGGACGGCGTAAGCCCTTCGGTCGCGTGATTGGGGATCGATGCTGAAATCAATGTCACCAACCGGCCGGAATCGGTTCATGCTGTGAGGGGCTCGCTGGCAGCTGCGGGTGGTCCTCGGCGAGGTGGCCCGACCAGCGAGCGCACGGACGAGGCCAGAGTCGGACGTCGCTGACGACGAGCTGTTTGATGCGCCTGTGAGGGCGTCCTTATACTAGGAGATGCTACGAGCGTCGGATGCAGGAGATGGACCAGTGGATGCGGTGAAAACCGACGCCGACGAACACGCCCACCCGCCGAACGCCCCGTTCGTGGTCGGTCTCGGCGCGTCAGCGGGCGGCATCGAGGCGTTGAAGACGTTCTTCACGCATGTGCCCGCCGACACCGGGGCCGCCTACATCGTCATCCTCCATCTCTCCCCCGATCATGAAAGCCATCTCGCCGAAGTGCTGCAGACGACGGCCAGGATGCGCGTCGTGCAGGTGCAGCAGCGGGTGCCGATCGAGCCCGATCACGTGTACGTCGTCTCGCCGAACAGTTTCCTGAGCATCGACCGCGAGGCAATCGCCGTGTCCGGCGTGACTCGCATCGAGGAGCGCCGCGCGCCGGTCGATCTGTTCTTTCGATCGCTCGCAGACGCGCGGGGATCGCGGGCGACCTGCGTGGTGCTCTCGGGGACCGGCCCGAACGGATCGTCGGGCTTGAAGCGGGTCAAGGAATACGGCGGGCTCGTGATTGCGCAGGACCCCAACGAAGCCGAGTACAGCGACATGCCGCGCAACTCGATTGCCACCGGGCTGGTCGATTTCGTGTTGCCGGTGGCCGAGATCCCGGCCAAGATCCGTGAGTTTCACGAGCACCTCCGTCTGGATGTCGAGGAGATCTCTTCGTCCGAGCCGCTGGCGGAAGGCAGCGGCCTTCGCGAGATCCTCACGCTGCTGCGCGTGCGTACCGGGCACGATTTTTCCAACTACAAGGCAGGAACCGTGCTCCGCCGGGTCGGCCGGCGCGTTCGTCTGCGCGGGCTGCCGTCCGTCCAGTCGTACGCGCGCGCGATCCGGGAGAATCCGGACGAGGCCGTGGCGCTGATGAAGGATCTGCTGATCAGCGTCACCAATTTCTTCCGCGAGCCGGCGCTCTTCGACGCCCTGGCCGAGCGCGTGATCCCCTGGATCTTTCGCAACAAGACCAGCCAGGACCAGATCCGGATCTGGGTGCCTGCCTGCGCCACCGGCGAAGAAGCGTATTCGATTGCGATGCTGATCGCCGAGCACCTGGCCAAATCAATCGAGCAGCCTTCGGTCCAGATCTTCGCGAGCGACCTGGATGAATCGGCGGTTGCGACCGCGCGGGAGGCGCTCTATTCCGGCGCGGAAATCGCGGACGTGTCACACGAGCGCGTGCTGCGGTTCTTCACGCCTGAGGCCGGCGGCCATCGCATCCGGCGGGAGATCCGCGAGATGGTGCTCTTTGCGCACCATAACGTCATCAAGGATCCGCCCTTCTCCCATATCGATCTCATCTCCTGCAGGAACCTGCTGATTTATCTGAACCGGGCGGTTCAGGAGCGGCTGGTCGAGACGTTCCATTTCTCGCTGCGGCCGGGTGGCTTCCTGTTCGTCGGCGCGGCCGAGACCCCGGACAGCAAGGCGGACCTGTTCACCTTGTTCGACAAGACGGCGCACGTCTACGAGAGCCGGCCCGTGGGCAGCCGGCTCCCGCTGCCGATCGGTGACCAATCCCTGACGGTCCCGAACCCGGCGCCACGGCAGCCCGAATTGCGCCTCCAGGACCGCATCTCTCCGATCGAGCTCCATCACCGGCTGCTCGAACGCTACGCGCCGCCATCGGTGGTCGTTACCGAAGAACACAACATCGTGCACATGTCCGAGCGGCTCGGGCGCTACATGCAGATTGCCGGAGGGGAGCCGTCGCGCGACCTGCTGCGGGTCGTGCGTCAAGAGCTGCGTCCCGATCTCCGGGCCGGACTGCACCAGGCCATACGGCAGCGCGCCGTGATCGAGATCAAGGGTGTGAAGGCGATATTGGAGGACGGTGAACGCCGGGTCGACATCACCGTCCGCCCGGCCTTGCACGACGCGGATCCGCCACGCGGCTTTCTGCTCGTAACGTTCGACGAACGGGATGAGAAACTGGGCGAGGCCGCGGTCAGGATCGCGGCGGAACCGTACGACGTCCACTCCGAGGAAGAGTTGCTGCGCGTGAAAGTGCAGCTGCAAGCCACGATCGAGCAGTACGAAACGCAGGTCGAGGAAGCCAAAGCAGGGAACGAAGAGCTGCAGGCGATGAACGAAGAGCTCCGGTCCGCCGCCGAGGAGCTCGAGACGAGCAAGGAAGAGCTCCAGTCGGTGAACGAAGAGCTCACCACGGTCAACCAGGAGCTGAAGATCAAGATCGACGAACTCGGGCTCACGAACAACGACTTTCAGAACCTGATCAACTCCAGCGACATCGGCACGATCTTTCTCGACCGCGGGCTGCGGGTGAAGCTGTCGACGCCCGCCGCCAATCAGATCTTCAACCTGCTGCGGACCGACGTCGGCCGCCCGCTGTCGGATATCACGAGCCATCTCCTCTACGACGACCTCCACCGCGACGTGCAACAGGTCCTCGACGACTTGCGCACCATCGAGCGCGAGGTCCAGACGCTCGACGGCCGATGGACGCTGACGCGGATCCGCCCCTACCGGACGATCGACAACCGCATCGACGGCGTCGCTATCACGTTCCAGGACATCACGGAGATGCGCCGGGCGCAGGATTCGCTCCGGCAGGGCGAGGAGCGGCTGCGGCTGCTGATCGACGGCGCCCTCGAGTACGCCATTTTCACGATGACGTCGAGCGGCCTCATCGACACGTGGAATTCCGGCGCCGAGCGGATGTTCGGCTATCGCGCCGATGAAATCGTCGGCCGCCATTTCGAGGTGCTCTTCACGGCCGGCGATCGCGAGGCGGGCGTGCCGCGGGCGGAGCTGAAGACGGCCTACGACCGCGGCAGGGCTGCCGACGAGCGGTTCCATGTCCGGAAGGACGGCTCGAAGTTCTACTGCAGCGAGGCGACGACGCGACTCGGGGAAGCGCTGGGGTTCGCCAAGATCGCCCGCGATCTCTCGTCGCAGCAGCAGGCGCTGGAAGCGCTCAAGGTCGTCGAGGCGGAGTTCGACCAGCGGATTCGCACGCGGACCGACGAGCTCGAAGCCGAAATGCACTCGCGTGAAGCCGCGCACAGCAGCGTGAGCGGCCTGCTCAAGAGGATCGTGACGGCACAGGAAGACGAGCGCGCCCGCATTGCTCGCGATCTGCACGATCAGCTCGGCCAGCAGCTGACCGCGCTGCGGCTCACGCTCGAACAGCACCGCGAGCGGTTGAGCGCGTCCGGGCCGGTGGCGCCGGAAATCGAGCGCGCACTCAAACTGGCGAA
Source organism: uncultured Acidobacteriota bacterium (assembly GCA_963785755.1). Classification (GTDB taxonomy): domain Bacteria; phylum Acidobacteriota; class Vicinamibacteria; order Vicinamibacterales; family 2-12-FULL-66-21; genus JACCXG01. Next base: position 16,948 of record CAWAXG010000041.1, read on the forward strand.
TGAAATCGATCGTGAAGTGGATTTCCTGGCCTGGGAGATCCGTCCCGCGATCCTCGACGATCTCGGTCTCGCCGCCGCCCTCCCGCGCTTCGTGCGCGAATGGTCGGGCCATTACGGGATCGCCGCGGAATACCGCGCCCACGGATTCGTCAGCGGTCAGATCTCGCGGGACGCCGAGGTGGTCTTCTATCGCGTCGCCCAGGAAGGCCTCAACAACGTCGCCAAGCACGCGCACGCCAGCCGCGTCGACGTGATGCTCGAATCGAGGGACAGTTCGGTGGTCCTGGTCGTGGAAGACGACGGCATCGGCTTCGATCAGGCGGACACCCAGGCCCGCGAGCGCGGCATCGGTCTCGCCGGCATGCGCGAGCGCGCCGGGGCCATCGACGCCGACCTCCAGATCGAATCGGCGCCGGGAGACGGCACGTCCATCTTCCTGAGATGCCGGACGTTCGCCCCGATTGCGAAGAGCGTGGAGACGTCATGACCCGCGTGCTGCTGGCGGATGACCACGAAACGGTCCGGCAGGGGTTGAAGCTCCTGCTGAATGCGCAGCCCGACATCGAAGTGGTGGGCGAAGCCGCCGACGGACGCGAGGCGGTGTCGCAGGTGAAGCAGATCATGCCGCACGTCGTCGTCATGGATGTCTCGATGCCCGATCTGAACGGGCTGGCGGCGACGCGAGCGGTGAAAGAGGCCGCACCAGAGGTGGCGGTGGTGGCGCTGACCCGCCATAGTGACGATGCCTACGTGCAGGAGCTGCTCGGCGCCGGCGCGTCGGGCTACGTGCTGAAGCAGAGCGCGTCGACCGAGCTGCTGCGCGCGATCCGCGCCGCCGCCAGCGGGCAGCGCTATCTCGACGCGACGCTCGCAGCGCGCGCCGCCGATGCGTACCTGGCCCGCAACGCCGGCCGGCCGCCCAACCCGACGATCAGCGAACGCGAGAACAACGTGCTGCGCATGATGGCGCTCGGGCACAGCAACAAGGAAATCGGCAACGCGCTCGACATCAGCGTCAAGACGGTCGAAGTGCACAAGGCGAACGCGATGCGCAAGCTCGGCCTGCGCGGCCGCATCGACGTCGTCCGCTACGCCGCTCTGAACGGGTGGTTGCAGGACCCGTGAGCACGTAGCACATATGAGGTAGCACGTAGATGAGGACTATTCATTTCGCCGCGTGGCTCACGCTTGCCCTTGCGCCACTGCCTGCGCTGGATGTGTCCGCTTCGGGCATGGCTTCGAGCGCGATTGGTGACACTTCACTGCTCGTTCAGGACAAGCCGCAGAACGTATCCGGCGACTGGGCGCTGACCGTCGAGACCGCACAGGGCACGGGAAACCCCAGCGTGTCGTTCAAACAAGACGGCGAGAAGCTGACCGGCACCTACTCGTCACAGCTCTTCGGCGAGCAGAAGGTCACCGGAACGATCAAGGGCACCGCGATCACATTCGGCTTCACCGGGTCGATCGAAGGCACGACACTCCAAGTCACCTACACCGGCACGGTCGACAAGGACACGATGAAGGGCAAGGTCACCCTCGGCGACCTCGGCGAAGGCACGTTCACGGGGAAGAAGAAGTAGAAAACAGCTCACCGCCGTTCGGCGACGACCTTGTTGCGAAGGACGCCAACGCCGACGATCTCCACTTCGAACGTGTCGCCAGGCTGCATCGCCTGCGTGGTCCCCGGCGTGCCGGTGAAGATCACATCCCCCGGCTCCAGCGTGACGTAGCGGCTGATGTAGCTGACGATGTTGTCGATCGAGAAGATGAGCTGTTCGGTGGTCGATTCCTGTACGACCTTGCCGTTGTGCCGTCCAATCAGCTTCAGCTTGTTGTAGTCCGCGCCGCGGACCAGGACGGGGCCCATGGGGCCGAACGTGTCGCTGCCTTTGGCGCGGAGCCACTGCAGATCGGCTTTCTGCCAGGCTCGTTCGCTGACGTCATTGCAGGGAGTCACCCCGAAGACGTGATCCTTCACCTGGGCCTCGGTGATGTGCCTGGCGCGCTTGCCGATGACGACGCAGACCTCGGACTCGTAGTGAACCGTCGTCGCGTCGGCTGGATAGATGATGTCGGCGCCATGGCCGACGAGCGACGTCGGCATCTTCGCGAACAGGCCGACATACTTCGCCGCCGGCTGATCGCCAATATGGCTCTTGTAGTTGAGGCCCGCCGCGATTACTTTCTTCGCTTCGGCCGGCGCGAGCAGTTTGACCTCGCTCAGCTTGAGCGTGCGACCGGACGGCTTGGCGCCGTCGAACACGCTGCCCTGCAGCTCGCGGACCGTTTCCCCCTCGAGCAGGCCCCAGGCAACCGTCCCCCCCGCCTCGTACTTGACGTACCGCGTGAGGGTCTGCGCGGACGCGCCGCGCGATGTGCCGAAAAAGACGATGGCGGCCGCGGCGAGAACCGAAGCAATCAGTTTCATTCGAATCTCCTCGAAGGCCGCCAATCGTAGCGTTCCGGCAGGGTGTGGATCAAATCCGGTCGCGGGTCAGCGCTGCGCGCATTCTTGGATCCGCGCGGGTTCGTTCCCACTCGAGCAGGTCGGGCGTGACGTTCGCGCCGGCCGCGACCAACTCCGCCACGACCTCGTAATAGAGCGCCGCGCCGGCTGGTTCCTCGCTGCTCCATCCCGTCAGCGCCCACTTCAACGGCGGTGTCCCCCACGTCTTGTCGATCGCGTCGACGCGTGCCCCATGGCTGAGGAGCAGTCTCGCGACCTCGAGATGTCCGTGATAGGCAGCGACGTGCAGACCCGTATGCCCCGCTCCATGGCTCCTGAGTTCCGCGTCCACCTCGAAGCCTCTGCGCAGGAGGAACTCGACCACGCGCGACTGGCCATAAATGCACGCGAAGGCGAACGCCTCCGTGACGGCGGCTTTCGATAGGGTCGGCCTCGACCCTCCAGGGTCATCGCCGAAGAAGGTCTGCACGACGTCGGTCCGTCCCAGACCCGCCGCGCCAACCAGATCGAGCGGGGCGCCGCGGGACACGAGGTATCTCGCCGCGTCGGGTTGTCCGTTCGCGAGGCAGCCGCGGATCAGCGCGCCGTTGTTCCCGACGCTGCCGCGGAGATCCATGCGCGCGCCGGAGCGCAGCAGTACGTCGATCACCTCCAGCTGCACACCGGCATCTCTCGGCGGCGAGCTCGTGGCCACGAGCCCGAGCGTGGTGCACCCGCCGCCATAGACGTCCGCGTCCGCATCGACGTCGGCGCCGGCCTCTACGAGGGCTTCGGTGATCCTGGCGATGTTCTTCGGACTGACCTGCCTGTAGCCTTCGACGCCGTTCGCGGAGACGTAGTGCAGCAGCATGGCGCGATGCTCGCGCGTCGAACGGGCTCGAATCAGATCCGGGTGTTGGCGCAGCAGCCGTTCCACCGTCTCGAGGTCGCCCGAGACGATGGCA
>CAWAXG010000042.1:0-104141 GCA_963785755.1 uncultured Acidobacteriota bacterium
CCGACGTGAACCACCGTGGCGGCCACTTCGGTCCAGAAGAAGATCTGCTGCTTGCCCTTCGCCAGGACGACGAACCCCATCGGCCAGGCGATCACTCGAAGGGTCATGCCCAGGCAAATCCAGCGAAGAATGCTGACTGCTGGATGAAATTCCGCCGTATAGAAGAACGCAATCACGAGCGGCGCGAGGGTCAACGTCGCCATCACGCCTGGTCCGGCCACAAGCAGGCTGACTTCTGCCTGCTCATTCACCAGGCGATTGCACTCGACGTTGTCGCGGGAGACCGCGGTCAGACGAGGATAGAAGTCCGATCCCATCGCCTGCAGGATGAACCCGACATACAGACCGCCGAGTGTCCACGCAGCCTGGTATAGACCGGCGGCTTCGAGGCCGGCCGAGCGCAGCACGATGATCCGGATCGCGTATGCGGCGCCCATCGTCAGAAAGCTGCTCGCCATGAAGGCAACGCCGAGCCTGATGAGTCCCACTGCTTCCTGTCCCACCTGGGACATCGTCATGGAGGGAGTCGATACTTTCACTTTCCTGCTATACCACCAGGACGTCAGGACTGCGAGAACCGCGGAGGCCGTGATCGACGGCACGATGCCCTGCTCTCGAAGGAAGTAGATCATCGGGATGCTGATCGCCGCGCCGATGCCGCCTCCCAGCACGCTGATCCGTGCGAGGTCCGAAATGCGGCGCATGCCCTGAATCAGCGCGCTCTGGCCGGCGGTAATGAGCCGACAGAACGCGGCCACTGACAGCAGCGCGACGCCGATGGCTTGTTCGTAGCTGCCGAAGGTGAGAAGGGCGATGGGCCGGGAGAACGTGATCAGCAGCGCGGCACCGAGCAGGCCGAGGATGACCGACGCCCGCTTTAGTCCAGTCGACGCTCAGCGATCCGCTCGGCGTCGCCCGTGCCTACCGCCGCGGCAATCTGCCGGACGCCACTACCCTGGATACCGAGGCCGGCAAGGCTGTGGACGATGTCCGAGATGGATCCATAAAGACCGAACAGCCCGACGCCGCTCGGACCAAGGAACAGCGCCATCGCCTTGGTCCGGACGATGCCGACGGCAATGTTCAGAGCGGAGGATCCGCCGATCAGCGCCGTCGATTTCAGGATCTCGACATAGTCAGGCGCCGGTCGACAGGTGCTTCTGCCGGCCTCGCGGAGGACGTGACCACCGCGCCAGTTACCTTGGCGGCGAAGGATTCGAAGCCATGATTGTCAGGACCTCCGCCGCTACTTCTCGGGCCGTCGCGCGCTCCGCCTGCCACCAGGCGACCAGGCTCCGCAGGCCCTCCTCGAACGACATCGGCGGTGAAGCCGAGCAGGTCTTTGGCCTTGCGCGTATCGGCCAGCCGGCGCGGAACAGGGTTCACCTTGCGGTCCGGCCGCATGCTCCGAGCCGGCAGCGACGAGCCCATGACTCTAGCAGCGCTTCCGCGATTTCCTTCAGGCTGGTCTCGGTGCCGCTGGCGACGTTGAACACTTCGTCGGTGACGGCGGCCTTCGCCGCAAGAACGTTCGCCCGGGCGATGTCATGCACGTGCACGAAGTCCATCGTCTGCGTGCCGTCGCCGAGGATCAGAGGCGTCTGGCCGGCGGCGATCCGTTCCATCCAGCGGATGAGGACCTCGGTGTAGGCGCCGTACACATCCATGCGCGGGCCGTAGACATTGAAGTAGCGCAAGCGCGACGTACTTCAGCCCGTACATGTCGTTGAAGCTGCGCAGCATGCCTTCGTTGAACGCCTTCGCCGCGCCGTAAATCGTGCGGTTCGCGTACGGATGGTGACTTTCGGTCGGTCGGGAAGGCTTCGGCGAGTCCGTACACCGACGCCGACGAGGCTGCGACGACCTTCGAGACCCGCTGCGACCGCGGCCTCGAGGATGTTGAACGTGCCGTTGACCAGCACGTCGACGGCCAGCCGCGGCTCCTCGGCGCACTGGGTGATGCGGATCGCCGCCTGATGGAAGACGACGTCGATGCCGTCCATGATCTCGTTGACCAGACGCGCGGTCGAGCAGGTCGCCCTCGACAATCGTGACGCGGCCTTTCTGCGTCGCCGGCTGCGAGGTTCTCCCGGCGGCCGCGCACGAAGTTGTCGAGCACCACGACCTCAGCCGCCTCGGCCGCGACGAGGTCGGCGATGTGCGAGCCAATCAGCCCGGCGCCGCCAGTAATCAGGATCCGCTTGTTCTTCATTCCTCTTCACTCCCGGCGGAATTTGACTGCGGCTGATCCGCGTCGGTCCGCCATCGCAGGAACTTCGCGGGCACGCCCGCGACGACGGCAAAGTCCGGCACATCCTTGTTGACGACCGCGCCGGCACCGATGATCGCGCCCTTGCCGATGGTCACGCCCGGCAGGATGACGGCGTTGACGCCGATATCAGCCCAGGCGCCGATCCGCACCGGCTTGATCACCAGATCGGTCCGGATGATCGGCGACATCAGCTGGCATGCCCGTGTGCGCCGATCCCAGCACCTTGGCTCCCGGTCCCCATCCGACTTGCTCTCCGATCATCGAGGTCGCGGGCGTCGAAGTAGCTGCCGCGGCCCGATCCACGTCTGGTCGCCAATCACGCAGTTGCCATCGAAGCGGCCCTGGACGTAGGTGCCGGCGCCCGAGAAACACGCCGTTGCCGAACGTCAGCGTTCGAGGTGCTTGAAATTCGACGCCGCTGCCGACATGCAGGCCATGGCCGGCTCCTGCGGCGGCCGCACCGACGATGACCCGGCGCATCATCGCGTCGAGCACGCCATCGCCGTGCATGAATCGCGCATAGAGCTCGATCAGGCCAGCCAGGTTGTACTGCGCACGCAGATGCTCGCGAAGACCCTGCTCGAAGGCCGGGTCTTCGCTCGGCTTCTGACGCCCGTGCACCGCCGTGACGACGCGTTCGCTCACTGGCGCGACAACGACCTTGACGTCCTGGCCGAGCGCCGCTGCGACCGCTTCGATCTGCGCGAACGTCATCTCCGGGAACATCGGCAGCGACAGCACTTCGTTGGCCGCCTGCTCGGACAGCGGGAAGTCCCCGGCTTTGTAGCCGAGATCGGCGTGCGCTTCCTGCAGGTGCACCGGAATCGGATAGTGGATCCCGGTCTGCACTCCTTCGTTCTGCAGCGTGCTGCTGCAGGCCAGCGCGATCGGTCGTCCGAACCGCGTACACGTGGTAGACGTGGCGGCTGTACGGCATCTCCTGCGGCAGCATCGACAGTCGCTGTCCGGCGAGGAGCTTCCGATACGACTCCGCATGCGACGCGGCGGGCATCGGTCCACTGCGACAGGTAGCGCAGCTTCACGCGGAGAATCGCGCCCTGGACGCCGTCCATGCGGTAGTTGAAGCCCTTCAGCTGATGGTAGGTACTTCTTCTCCGCGCCCCAGTCGCGGAGCATCCGGATGACGCGGGCCGCTTCGTCGTCGTTCGTGACGGCCATGCCGCCTTCGCCGTAGGCGCCGAGGTTCTTGCCAGGGTAGAAGCTGAACGCACCGACGTCGCCGATCGCACCGACGCGACGGCCCGTTGTACTCGGTGCCGTGCGCCTGGCAGGCATCCTCGATGACCTTCAGGCCGTGGCGCTTCGCGATGTCGAGGATCGGATCGAGATCCGCGGCCTGCCCATAGAGGTGCACCGGGCAAATCGCTTTCGTGCGCGGAGTGATGGCCTTCTCGACCTGCGCCGGGTCCATCGTGTAGGAATCCAGGTCGATGTCGACGAAGACCGGCACGGCGCCGGTGTAGCGAATCGCGGCCGCCGTCGCGACGAACGTGAACGGGACGGTGATGACTTCGTCGCCAGGACCGATGCCGGCGGCGAGCAGCGCGAGGTGCAGACCGCTCGTGCCGGTGTTCAGAGCGATGGCATGCTTCGCGTCGACATAGGCGGCGAACTCCTTCTCGAACTTGCTGACTTCCTCGCCGAGCACGAACTGACCGGTCTCGAGCACATGGCCGACCGCGTCCATGATTTCTTCCTTGATGCCCTGGTACTGAAGCTTGAGATCGACGAAGGGAACTACACCGCGCATTTGATAGTCTCCAGCTCGACGACGCGGCCGCGCTCAGCAAGAGACTGCGTCGCGGCTTCGAGGATGCGCACGACGCGCAGGCCCGCCTGGCCGTCGGTCAGCGGAGCCGTCGCTGTTCCACGCTCTTGATGAAGTGCCGCAGCTCGAGGCTGAGCGCCTCGGTCATGTCGAGCTGCGGCGCCCACATGTCGCCGGTGCGGTAGCCGACGAGCATCTGGTAGATCTTCTCGCCGTTGCCGTTGCCGTCCGGGCCGTTGCCGTTCACGGTGATGCCCTTGTCGTAGACCTTGATCTTTTCGCTCGGCTCGAGATCGTCGTAGACGATCATCTTGCGGCTGCCGCCGAGCAGCGTCCGGCGCACTTTGACCGGCGCGAGCCAGTTGACGTGGAGATGGCGCGATGAGGTTGTGTTCGAAGAACAGCGTCATGTACGCGATGTTCTCCGGCTCGCCCGCCACGTGGCCGATGCCAGTCGCCGAGACGGCGACCGGCCGCTGCGGCAGGACGTAGTCCATGATCGACAGGTCGTGAACGGCGAGATCCCAAATCACATTGACGTCGTGCTGGAACAGGCCGAGGTTCACGCGCACCGAGTCGTAGTAATAGATGTCGCCGAGACTGTCATTCGCCACGAGCTCGCGCATCTTGCGCACCGCGCCGGTGTAGACGAACGTGTGATCGACGCCGATGATCGAGCTTGCGGCGATCGGCCTCGTCGAGCAGCGCCTGCGCCTGCTCGGTCGTGGCCGTCATCGGCTTCTCGATGAAAACGTGTTTGCCGGCCTTGAGCGCCTGCAACGCCAGGTCGTAGTGACTCGACACCGGTGTGGCCACCGCAATCACATCGACGCGCGGGTCCTTCAGCAGGTCGTCGAACTCGGCGGTCACCTCGACGGCGGGGAACTGCGCGGTCACGCTCGCGAGCCGCTCCGGCACGCTTGTCGCAGACCGACACCAGCCTGGCACCCGGGACGGACCAGAAGTTGCGGACCAGGTTCGGTCCCCAATAGCCATACCCAACAACCGCAACACCAATCATCGTGCGCTCCTCACTCCTTCAACACGCTGTCTCGACGCACGGCATCCTTGACGCAGTCCTTTGATTTCGGCCGGCACGCCGGCCACAACCGTGTAGGGTGGAACGTCGCGGGTCACGACAGCGCCAGCGCCCACCAGCGCACCTTCTCCGATGGTGACGCCGCACAGAATCGTCGCGTTGCTGCCGATCGAGGCGCGGCTCTTCACCACGGTTCGCTCGAGGCTCCAGTCGGCGTCGGTCTGCAGGCTGCCGTCGGCGTTGACGGCGCGCGGCGCGCGATCGTTGATGAACATCACGCCGTGACCGATGAAGACGCCGTCCTCGATGGTCACCCCTTCGCAGATGAAGGTGTGACTCGAGATCTTGCAGTTGCGACCGATGGCGGCACCGCGCTGAATCTCGACAAACGTCCCGATCCGGGATCCGGCTCCGACCGCGCAGCCGTACAGATTCACGAGATCCGGATGGTGAATGACGACGCCCTCTTCGAGGACGACACTCTTTGCGATCATCTAGAGGAGTCCTTTCCCGCTGTAACGAGGTTCGAATTGCTCGTCAGCGACAGTACCGAGAAGCGCAGCGCCGAGGCGAAGAAGTTCCAGAACAAGAATCCGCAGAACGCGAAGAGCGGATACGGAACGGGTGTCTCGATCCGGGCGACGCGCGTGAAGATCACGGAAAACACCGCTGTGTTGACCAGCGGCATGAAGATGGCCCAGCCGAATCCCATCGCTGTCTGCTTGTAGCGAAGCAGGAGGTCCCGGAGCGTCATCTGGTAGAGGAGCTCGCGATACTCGACCTGCTCGGTCAGCATCTCTTTCACTTGCGCGGCCATCGACATAGGGTCAGTGCTCTACCTTCATCGGCGCGATTGAGTCGGCGGCACGCGATTCTCGCCGGTCCTCTCATATTCGCCCGTAGATTCCTGTGTTCGGTTGCCGTCGTTTAGGCAAGGAGTCGGCCAGTGCCGCCATGCGCGGAGCGGCGCCAAATGGTGGCTTCTATGGGGTTTTCGAGACGAAGGGAGACCGCAGTCGGCCTGATTGGCAACAAAAGTCGCCGAATCAGATGACTTGACTCTCACCTCGAAACGCCTCCAAGCCGTGGTCTGACGCATTGAAAGCGTCCTCAGGACCCGCTTCCGACCGCCACAGCCACGTCCGCCTGAATCTCGCCGGCCGCCTGCGCCCGGTTGTTAGATTCTGACCTCATCGATGACGCCGGAGGCGGACTCTCCCCACACGTTGTTCCCCCGATCGTCACGACGTGCTGGCGAGAGCGCCGGTGACGGCAACAGCGCGCACCTCGACGCCACTGACGAACAGTCGCAGCATCGCACCATCGTCACAACGAACGCCCCCGTCCGACAAGAGAGCCGTGCCGTGGTACTTGTTCGTCGGCGATGCGATGACGAGCCTTGCGTTCTGTGGGTTAATCGAGGTGTCGGGATCCGTCTGGATTTCTCCGGCGGAGAGTGCACACGAGTGTAAATCGGGATCTCGTCGAGCGTGCCCTGGAGGTACTCCCCCAGACGTTGTTTCCGCTAATCCGAAGCACACCGGTCGACGTGGCGATGCTGCCGATTTGTGCGCCTGATGCGGTCTGGGTTCCGTTCACATACATCCGCATGTTCAGACGGTCGTAGGTGACCGCGACGTGCGACCACACGTTCAGCGGAAGCGCGGCCGTTGGTTTTCGACCGGTGAATCTCAGTTGACGATTGTGCCTATTCCACGATTGTCGGCGATGGTCGCGGCGACAGCGCCGCTCAAGTTGACGTTGAACGTCTGATTCGGTTCAGCGAGCGTGTCAGCTTGCACCGGCACGCTTATCTGAAGCGTCGTCACGCCCGGTGCGAACGACAGGTTTCCAGTCGTACTTGTGTAGTCCTCCGGAGCGATCGCGCTTCCATTGCTCGTCGCGTAATTCACCGTAACCGTGCGACCACTTGCCGCGGATAGCGTCACGGTGAATACGGCAGTGGCGGAGCCGGTGGCAGGCTCACTTATGGTCACATCGTTGATTCTCAAACTGGGCGTCGCATCGTTGTCTGTGATGGTGCCAGCGCCCTGCGCATCGCTGATGGTCGCGTTGGTTGCGCCGCTGAGATTGACCACGTACGTTTCGTTCACTTCGTCGAGGACGTCGCCGAGCACCTGGACGGTGACCTGCGCGGACGACGCCAGTGGAGCGAAGGACAACGTGCCCGAGGTCGCGACGTAGTCGGCAACGGCGGCAGCCGTCCCATTGGCAGTCGTGTAATTGACCGTGATTGGGAACTCACTGGTCGTGGGCATCGTGACGTTGAAAACAGCGTCCACGGTGCCGCCGGTATTCGGTTCAGTGACAGTGACATTGCTGATTCTGATTGCCGGCGGATTGTCGTTATCCGTGATCGTTCCGGTCGCCTGGTCATCCGCAATCGTTGCGCCCGTCGCGTTACTCAGGTTGACGAAGAACGTCTCATTCGGTTCGTCGCGCGTGTCACCAATAATCGGCACATTGATCTGTGCAGTGCGTATACCGGGATTGAAGCTCACCGTGCCGGATCTGGCCGTGTACTCGGCCGGCGCCGTGGCGGTGCCGTCAGCCGTCGCGTAGGCGACTGTCACAATCTGACCGCTCGCAACGGAGAGGGTCACCGTGAACACGGCGTTCACATTGCCTTCGGCACGCGTCACGTCAGCGATTGTCATCGACGGCGGACCGTCATTGTCCGTAATCGTCACCGTGCCGGTGCTGTTGAGCAGAGTCGCGTTCACCGGGGAACTCAAGTTCACCGAAAACGTTTCGTCGGCCTCATCCAGCGTGTCGCCCACAACCGGGACTGTGATCTGTCTGCTCGTAATCCCGGGTCCGAAAGACACAGAGCTGCCTGCGGGCGCCGAGGTGTAGTCGCCAGGTGCAACTGCTGTTCCGCTGCCGGTCGCGTAGCCGACCGTGACGGTCTGCGTGCTGGCCGCGGAGAGTGTCAGCGTAAGGACTGCGCTGACGGTGCCGCTGTTTCCTTCGGTCACGATCGCATTTCCGATGGTGATTCCTGGCTGGTCGTTATCGAGGATGGTCCCGCTAGCCTGGCTGTCAGCAATGTTGGCATTGACGGGGGTGCTGAGGTTCACCAGGAACGTCTCACTGGTCTCGCCGAGTGCGTCGCCCGCAACGGTGATGGTAATCGTCTGAGAAGTAACACCAGGCGTGAACGTCAACGTTCCCGACGCCGTCGCGTAGTCGGCGGGTGCAGCCGCCGTACCGTTGCCAGTTGCGTAGTTCGCTGTCACCGTCTGCCCGCTCGCGGCGGAGAGCATCACCGTGAACACGGCGTTTATTACTGATTCCGTTTCGGTCACGGTTACGTCGGCAATCGTCAGGGACGGGGCCGGGTCGTTATCGACGATGGTCGCGGTCGCGGCGCCGTCCGTGATCGTCGCGTTGACGGCGCCACTCAAGTTCAACGTGAACGTTTCGTTTGCCTCATCGGTGGCGTCACCAGTGACGGGCACAACGATTTGAACCGACGTCATACCGGGAGAGAGCGTTGCGGTTCCGGCCGTCAACGTGTAGTCCCCTGATGCGCCGGCCGTGCCATCCGTCGTCGAGTAGTTGACAGCGATCGACTGGCTCGAGGCCGCGGAGAGCGTCACCGTGAATGTCGCGTTCGTGATTCCCGCATCCGTTTCATTGACGGAAATGTCCGCGACACTCACGGTGGGCGTTCCGGGCCCTCCGGCCGAGAACGTGATGTCAGACAAGACAGGCGAGTCCGTACCGCTTGGGGACTCCAGCAGCGCTTCATACTGGAGATAGCGCGCCGATCCAGTGACGGCCGCGCCAGACGCGCCGAGAGCCACGAACGACGTCCACGTCCCGTCGGGCGTCGGTGTATTCCCCATGCGCAGGCTGACCGAGAGGGTCGTTCCCGGCGGCGTCGTCGCGTTCCACGCCGCCAAGGCCCAGGTCACGGTGCTTCCGGCATCGAGAACCCGAGAGCGGAATGAACCGATTGCCACATATGGCGACATCGTCATCGCATCAACGATGATTGAACTTCCGCCGGCGTTCAAATCTGACACGATAGGCCGCATCGATTGCGCGATGGTGACGCTGTGGGTCGCGACTTGAACACCATCAATTGAGAACACCACGCTTCCCGGCAACCAATCGATCCGGTAGCGGTGGGGTGTGTTGAACCAGGTCCCCGGAATCGGGGTCTCTGTTGCGACGGTACCGGAGTGTGTCCGCGCAAACAGGCCGCCGCCGCTCGCCGTTGAGAATATTGCCCACGGCGTTTCGTTTAACGTCAAGCCGAAGCCGACATGCTGGAACGCGTCGGCGGTAAACGTCCCAACGAATTCGAGTTGTCGTCCAGGCAAGTAGAGGTCGTCGGTCGAGACGCGTTCCCCGTCCACCGTCAGGCGACCATTGGCGACGACGGTGCTGCTCCCGGGATTCCACGACACGGCCGACCAGCCGGCCGGCAGGACGACACCGTCAAAGCTGGTGTCCAGCGTCGCGCCGAGGGCCAGGGCGCCATCCCCGATCGACGCGACCCGAGTTCCGCCGTTCGACGTTCCGGCGCCGAAGTCCGCAATCGTCGTGTCCGTAACATCCGGAGCCGGCGGTAGGGGGGCGGCCGTCGTGAACGACGATGTGAAGTCGGCTACGAGCGTATTTCCTGCGAAATCTGCGATGCCTGCGGCCCCGCCGCGCACCACAAGCTGGTAGGTTGCAGAATGCGCCAGCGGGCTCTGTGGTTGCACCGTTGCGGTTTTGGCCGTTCCAACGTACGAGACGGCCACCGCTACCGGATTGCTGCCAGCGTCCCGCAGTTCGATCGTTGCCGCGGATACCGTGGCCGGGTTGACCGATTCGCTGAAGACGATCTGCGGTGCGACGGTCACCGGAATGCCGGTAGCACCGGCTGATGGTATGACGGATGCCACGTGCGGCGGTGTCATATCGGGAGATGTCGAGGTCAGAAAGACGACATCGACCCAGTAATTCGAGCCATTGACCGTGTCGGTCGGAAAAGCGCTGCCACCGTACCGATAGACTCCGTTGCCGCCGCTGACACCGTTAGCCACCGCCTCCAGTGGTCCATTAACCGTGCTCGAGCCAAGGAAATAGCCACCGTTGAACGAATAGAAGCCGGCGTTGGTGTGATACGAGGCCACATACACGGTATTGGCGGTGATGGCCACGGGCTGTGGAAGTGTGACTTCCTGCCACCCCGACCCGCTTTCGGCCGAGAACGTTGCCGTTGACAGTAGCGTTCCGGTCGACGTCCACAGATTACCGATATGGACACCCGTGTTCTGAGGCCCCTTGTAGAACCGGATGGCGGTGATAAAGCCATCGACCGTACTACGGAATTTCACGCCGAGCTCGACAGCGAGGCTCTCCTGCTCGGTTACCACGGCCGGAACCTGTGTTGTCGGCCAGATGCTGCAGGGGCAGTTCAGGGACGGCGGAATCGATGTCGTGAAGCTCGCCGGGGGCCCGGGAGGCGCCGGACTGACACTCGCATTACCGGCGCCGTCCGCGGACCGCACGCGGTAGTAGTAGGTGGTACCGCTGGTCAGGGTGTCGAGCGTGACATTGTGCGCTGCACTGAGGCTGACCGTGCCCCTGGACAGCGTCAGCGCGTCCGGTGCCGTGCCGTAATCAACTCGAGAATCGGCTGCTTCATTGGTCGCCCATGCGACAGTGGCGCTGCCCGACGACGGCGTGGCGTTGAGTCCGCTGATCACTGGCGCGGTGTTATCCACGCCGTATCGGCCAGATACGATCCGGCCGCTGCCGTGAAGATCGCGTAACTGACGCCCTTGATCGTTTCGACTCGAAATCCGACAGGACTACCGGCCCGGGTGATGCCGGTCAGAACGGAGGCGCCCACGCCGCTCGGAATCATCGCCTCCAGGCCATTGGCGCCAGCCCCAACAGCGATGGTGAAGCCCAGGGTAGTGCCGTTCCAGATAATGTTCCCGAACGAGGAGCCATTGCGCCCGTCGAGCCATGTCAACAACTGCTGGGCGGAGATGATCGGCACCGAGCGCGCAAGGGCCGAGGCCACGATCGCCTCCGATCCCTCATGCGCGACGGTGTCGGTGTGCATGTTGGTCGTGAAGAAGCCGTAATAACCTTCAGGCCCAAGCGCGCGATCCAGTAGCGTGTCGATCGTAAAGGGCCATGACTGCCCCGATTCATCGGTCATTTGCGTCGCCGCCTGGTAAACATCGATCATAGTGCCATCGGTCTTCGTGAACCGCATCGGCATGCCCGATCCGGTCATGAAGCCCGGGACGATCTTGCAGCCAGGAGCCCGGCCAGTAGTAATAGTTCGTGTCCAGCCGAATGCCATGGCCAGCGCCACCTGCGGTTGCGTGTCGTAGTCGCTCCACGAGGATGCAGTGCGTGCGGTTCGTCACCGCCGCCGGGACGCTCGGGGAATCGGGTGGCAAACTGTGCCAGATCGCCGCGTAAGTTCGCCTCGAGCGAGCCGGCGTATAGTCGTCACAGTATTCGTCGTGATGTGCACAGCGATCTCGAACCATCGGCAACATACGCCGGCAGCTTGCGTGTTCGTGATCGGTGTCGCGGGATAGATGTACGACGTCGCGCGCACGCACTCCCAGTCGTTCACATTGCAGTTTGGCGGACTGTTGCCCTTGTAGACGTCGAAACGCCCGGCGGTCCCGTTGTTGGCGTGATCATCGCCGGTCATCACGACGACGGCTTTTTCTCCGCGGGGGAAGTACCAGAACCGCGGCAGCGGTCGGCGTTCGCTGTTCATGAAACCGATCATGTTCGCCAGCAGGCGCTGTTGTTCGTCTGCCTGCGGGATTTCGACCTTGTTCAGAGTCACCCAGTCGGCCTGCGCACCGCCGAAGAACAGATCGTCGGACCGAATTGGCGCGATGCCATCGCGCTCCTGTCCCGACCACGCAGGGTTGCCTTGCCGCGTGTAAACGATCGAGCGCGCGAGATCGTAGGTAAACGCTGCGGCTTGCCCACCGTTCGGCCCGACACTCCGCAGTGTGACGGCCGGATTGGTCGTGGCGGTCGTTGCGTTCGAGTAGAGCGTCGCAACGACGTGGCGCCGTTCAGCGTGTAACGGTCCGCCATGCCATGGAATTGCATCGTCTGATTCGACGATCCCGCCGCCTGGCGCCGCGCCGTGTTGACGAGCAGGTAGCCTTCCGCCAGCGAGCTGCTGGCATCGGTGAGGCCGAGCAGCGTCGCCAGCTTCTTGTCCGGTCGCATGGCGATCAGGTTGCCGCCCGCGGTGACCCAGTCGCTGAACATCGTCACCTGGGCGGCGGTCAGCGTGATGTTGCCCAGAATGACGACGTCGTACGCCGTCAATGTCGCGGCGTTGACCGCGGTGATGTCCGTGGCCGTGAACGCATTGAGACCTTCGGCACGCAGGATCTCGGCGTAATAGCGGCTGAATGGATTGGCCGTCGATCCAATGACCAGGATCGGTCCGCCCGGACCATCATCAGGCGGAGGAGGTGGCGGCCCTGCCGTCGTGAACGTCCAGGTGTAATCCGTCGAAAGCGTGTTGCCCGATGTGTCGGCGATGCCGCCCGATCCTCCCTTGAGCGTTGCGGTGTATGTGGGTCGAGTACCCGAGCGCAGCGTTGGGCGTCAATGTCGCGGTGCGCGTCGCAGCGACGTAGGACACCGCAGCCGGCACGAGTGCGTTCGCCCCGTCTCGAAGTTCGAACGTCGTTGTTGTGACATTCGCCACGTTCTCGTTGAATGTGGCGGAAATCGCGGAAGTCACCGCGACACCAGAACGCCGCTGCCTGGGCTGACGGAGGCTACCGTTGGCGGCGTGGTATCCGGAGCCAATCGACGTGACGAAGACGACGTCGACCCAGTAGTTTTCACTGTTGAACGTCTGATTGGGAAACGCGCTCGCCCCGTATCGGTAGACGCCATTCGCGCCTTCAGTCCCGTCCCGCGGTGCATGGAGCGGTCCGTTGTCGACGCCACTCGTCGCGAAGTACCCATCCTCTCCCGAATAGAATCCGGCGCTCGTGTGATAGGAGACGACGTAGAGCGTCCCCGCGGTGATAGCGACCGGAGACGGCAATACCGCCTCCTGCCATCCGGCCGTGGATTCGCCAGTGAAGGTGACCGTAGAGAGCAGCGTGCCGCTTGCCGACCAGAGACTACCCGTGTGGGTCCCGGTATTCTGGGCAGCCTTGTAGAAACGGATCGCTGTGATATAGCCGTTGTTATCGGATCTGAATCGCGTCCCGAGCTCGACTTGAGTGGGATCGGCGTCCGGGCCACCCGCGGGTATTTGCGACGGCGACCACAGCGAGCACGGGCAGCTGACAGGCCCGGAGCCGACGGTCACGGAATTGCCGGCCGTGGGCTGCTCGAGATTGCCGCTGTCGTCGACCGCGCGGCTGACGGAGGACGGCCGTGCCCGGCGCCCCGGTCTGCCATGCATAAGTCCACGTGTTGCGCCCGGTTGCGCGGCGCCATGTCAGACCTCCGTCGACCGAGACTTCCACGCCACCGACCACCCCCCCGCATCCGCCGCAGTGCCTGAGATCGTGACGGTGGTATTGGCGGGCACGCTGCCGCCTGGCCCCGGCGATGTGATGGCCGACGTCGGAGCGGACGTATCCGTCGACGGATTCGCCGTCGCCAGCCCGGATTGCGGGGTGAGCGGATGGGTGCCCATATCCGCAAAAAGATTGATCGTCGCCTGCTGCATCGCGAGGTTCGGCGCTGCCGACCCACGATCGTGGTTGCTGTCCAGCCCCCAGCTCCACTGCACCGTTCCAGCGCCAAATACCAGGGCATTGCTCGAATGCTTGTAGAGCGTCAATGCATGGTTGGCAGTGCCCGGTCCGTACGTGGAGCCGTAATCCTGCAGATAGTCGACACCGCTGACTGTAGTATCGGACAGGCGAACGAGACCCGGCGGACGGAAGCCGTTGTCGCGGTCTTCATCCCACTCGTAGCCGAGCGTGCCATTCGGCATCGTCGCGAACGTGCCCGGAGTCAACGCCGCGACGCCCGTATTGCGCCAGAAACGCATCTTGCCTTCGGCCGAGGGAATCCGGATGCCAGACGTGCCGGAATTCACATAGAAGATGGTCCCGCTCAGCGCATTCTCGGGCCGGCCGCCATCGGCGGGTGGACTGAATCGCGGATCGCGCCAGGTCCCCGTCCAGGCGGACGTGGGATCGGGGTCGCCGTTGGGGTGGGTCTCCTTGTACGTGACGAGTGTGCGATGCGGTGTAGCCTGGCCGTCAATACTGTTTTCCCACCGCGTTTTCCAGAAGATCTCGTTGCCACTGAAAAACGCGAGATGCACACCATTGCCACGCGCAGCCTCCACGTTGGTTCGCTGGGCGCCCGACCAGTACTCATCATGGCCGACTGAGAGGAATACCTCGTGGTCGAGCAACTCAGCGCCGCGACGATCCGTGTCGACGCCGGTCGTGTAGCTGACGTGATAGCCGTTGGCTTCGAGCCACCGGACCATCGGGTATTCCGCGTTGAAGACCCAGTCCTCAGGAGAAGTTCCGCGAGTCGTGAACGGCCGGTTGTAGCTCACCTTGTAGGCGCGACCAGCCGGACTTCCAACATACAAGCTGTTGCCGCCGTACTGGTTGTAGGCTTGCCAGGTCGTATCGGAGGTCTGGAAAAGCAGGTCGGAGTGTCCATCGTCGTCGCGCACCACGAAGACGATGTGGCTCGCGCCGCCGGTATCGGTGCGTATGACCTTGGCGAAATAAATGCCCGAAACTGCGTCAGCGGGGACCGTCCACGATGCCGACTGCGCCCAGTTACCGCAATCGATCAGCCCTGTCGTGGCATCGGATAAGCAGTTCGGCTGGTTCTGCGGTAGCGGAACCGACGGCTGGATCGTGCTGATCAGGCGTGCGCCCATCCCGCCGTAATAACCCATCCGGTAGATATCGAGCCGGTAGGCGGCAGCATTCGTGTCGATTTTGAAGCCGATCAGCTGCCCCTGGTCGGCACTGATGTCCGTTGCGAAGCCTTGAATCGTGTTGTCGCCCGCGCCGCTGATGTCCCATTCGCTGGACGGGTTGCCAGGCCGGTTATTCTCACAGACGATCGGATTCGAATTGGGCGGATCGCACGGACCAGGCTGTTGTGCCTGCGGCGCGGGCGTGCCATCGAGTCCCCCGCCAACGGCGCCCAGGACTGAAAGAGAGGCCGCGACTACAAACTGCGCCAGACGGCGCCGACCCGCCAAGGATGATTCAGGCATCGTATGTTCCACTAGAAGGGCAAGCCGATAGGATCGTGAGTTGAGGGAGATAGCAAGCCCCTCGCCATGGAGGGTCATCGGATTTCAGCAGATTAAGTTGTGGCGGTAGACACAGTTACGGTCGGCGCTCCAAGTATCCTGTTCCGCGGATGAGAGAAGTCGGCGCCGCGAACGACAAAAGTCCGCGCATCGTGGCCTTTGAAGGAGCCATCAGACCGACGGATTCATCATTCGCTCAACGCCGCCAGAACGCGCGTCGCTTTCTGGGCATCGCCAAAATGAGACGTAGCGTCTCGGTAAGGCTTTCTTTGCCTCTTCTGGGCGCCGACGGCGGATCTCGAGCTTCCCGAGCGCAAAGTGCGCACGGGCTGACATCCTGATGGCCATTGAGTCCGCGCCAGGTGATGATTCGCATGAATCCGCGGAGGATCCGCGACCCGTGTTGATCGGCGTGAAATCCGCTACCTGTAGATGATGACGGTGACGGTGATGGTGATCAGCGACTCGTGAATGCGCGGGGTGAATCCGCGACTCGTGGAGATCGGCGCCGCGAAATCGTCAAGGCTCGGTGTCGCGGCTACGTCTTCTTGCGGCGATCCCCGCGCTTGTCGAACGCTCCGTCGAGCTCCGCGAGCTGGCCGTTGTGGATCTGGACCGCCGTGGCGTAGACGTGCTCCGCGCGTTTGCCCTTGGCGCCGTACATCAGCGTGTCGGCCTGATGGATCAGCTCCGCGGCGAGCTTCCGGGCCACGCCGCGGCGCTCGGCGATCGGTCCCAGGTGCAAACAGACGACGCCGACGTCGACGCGGACGGGGCGGGCGGCGAGGCGGCGATCGTCCCGCGACCAGTCGTGCGCTTCGACCGCCTCCTTGAACCGATCCGCGATCTCGAACGCCTCGTCGCAGCCCGGCAGGTCCGGGATGAGGAAGCAGAACTCGTCGCCGCCGAACCGCGCGTGGAGATCGCGGCCCTCGCCCGAGCGCTCGAGGGCGAGAAAGTCCTCCGACCTGATCTGATCCGACAGAATTCGTGCGACGCGTTCGATAATGCGATCGCCGATGGCGTGGCCGAGCGTGTCGTTGTACCACTTGAAGCTGTTGATATCGACGACGCCCACCCCGCACCAGCGCACGCGCTGCTCGACGGCGAGGAACGACTCGAGCCGCTCCATGAACCAGTCGAAGTTCAGCAGCTTGGTCTTCGGATCGCGATGGGACTTCTCGGTGAGGTCGGCGACCACTTCCTCGAAGTAGCGCGCGATGTTGCTGACGGTGACGTCCTTTTCCGTCAACTGATGCTGGAGCCGCTCCATTTTGGCGGCGAACCCTTCCGACAGCGCCCTGATGGCTTCGTGCTTCGACTCCTCGATCAGCTGCCGCTGGCGCGCGATGACGTGTTCCACCACCGTGAAGAGCGCGTTGAGGCGCTCCTCGTCCAGGCCGATGTGATCCCGCACCCACTGACGGAGATCGGCCGTCGTCCGTGGGACCTCGGCGGTGTCGGAATCGCGTCGGGGCAGCGGTTGGGCCATGGGCATGGGTGCGATCGTGACATCAAGCACATCAAGCGCCGTGCCGTCGTGGGTCCGGACATTGTAGCGGCTTTTGCGCGGACCTGATGGTTGAGCTTCAACAGTTCAGCCCTGCTTCACGGCAACGCGCGACAGTTTTTCGGCAAGCCGCGCGCTGCCAGATGGTTGCGGCCTACCAAGCGGCTGCGCATGCGCGAGCAAAAGCATGCGGACGCGTGAAGCCCAGCAGTAACAGCCCCGCTCGACTGCTCCAGACTGCAACACGATCGAGCGATCGCCGGAATGAAATGACTGTTGGATTTCGGTGCGGCTGTAACGCCCTTACCGTAGTCAACCCCTACAGTTTCCTGTCAGGAGAGTCGCTCGAGATCCTTCCTGGCCTTCTGCTCTCGGGCCCTCGCCGCTTCGACGTCCTGCGCCGCTTTGGCCGCCCGCGTCCGGGCGGCGTCGCGGGCCTTGATCGATGCCGCCGCCGCGCGTTTGGCGTCGGCCAGTTCCGATTGGGCCTGCTGGACCGCGTCCTCGGCTTCGCGCTGGCGACGTTCCGCCTTGTCCGCCTCACGCGCGGCGCGCGCCGCCTCGAACTCCTCCCGCCGCGAGACGTGTTCGACGTCCCTCAGAGCGCGTCCGGCGGCCGCCGCGGCTTCTCGCGCCGCACCCAGCCGCGCAGTGCGCGCGACCTGATCCGCGCCACGCTCTGCCGGCGCCTCGCGCCTGGCCTTGGGCGTTGGCGCGGGCGGCGCGTCGCGGACGCGCCCCTGCGCGGCCGATGCCGCGAGCATCTCGAATCCTCTCGGCTGCAGTTGTCGCGACAGCCGGCCCGGCGGCTCATCACCGGGCAGGCTCCGGAGCGTCGTCGCGATCGCCTGCCGTGTGGCGTCGGTCGCGGGATGATCGCCGTCGGTCAGCAAGCCGATCGTCGCCTTCAACGCCTCCTCGACTGCCTCCTCATGGGCCTTGCCGGCGCCGCGAAGATCGGTCCGCCGGCCGCGCACCGCTGCGTTGTGCGTGGCACGGAGATCCTCCGCGCGCTCGATCAACTGGTCGTAGACCGGGCGCTTCTGCCAATACAGTTGATTGACCGCCCAGGCCGGGACGCTCGGTTTCTGCAGCGCGCGAATGTCCGGCGCGGCGGAGCCGGCCCGCTTCGCCAGCGCGTTGCGCTCGGCGGTGAACTGGTCGAGGGGAAGCTGGTAGAGATGATCGATGTCGGAGTCGAGACGCGAGGTGCTCACGATGGTTGGATTCCGGCCGCCAGCCCCGCGGAATCTCCTACCTGGTCGTCAGACGGCGAATCCGATGGCGGCCGCGCCGCCGCGCCGTGACGTTCCGCAGCCAGCTCCCGGACCGTTGGCACGCGCGCGGGCAGCTTGACCACGATGGTCGCGCCTTTTCCGGTGCCGCCGCTCGTCGCGTACACCGTTCCGCCGTGTGCCTCCACCAGATGCCGGACGAGCGCGAGTCCGAGCCCGAGGCCGCCATGCCCGCGAGTCGTGCTGCTGTCGCCCTGGCGGAACCGATCGAAGACATACGGCAGGAACCCCGGCTCGATTCCCTGGCCCGTATCGCTGACGGTCAGCTCGATGCGGCCGCCGACCGCGACGACCCGGCATGAGATCACGCCCTCTTCCGGCGTGAACTTCGTCGAGTTCGAGAGCAGGTTCCAGATGATCTGACGCAGACGGTGCGGATCGCCGGTGATTTCGGTGTCCGGTCCGAGGTCGAGCCGCAGATCCTGGCGCTTGCCCAGCACCGCGGGCGTGAACGACTCCGCGGTCGTGCGGACGACTTCCGAGACATCCACGGTCTCCGCCGTCAGCGCCATCCGTCCGGTCACGATTCGCGACAGATCGAGGACGTCGTCCACCAGGCGCGCCTGCGCCTGCGCGTTGCGGTGAATTGCGGCGATCGCCTGTTTCTGCTGCATCGCGGTCAGCTGGCGGCGGTTCAGCATGTGAGACCAGCCGAGGACCGCGTTGAGCGGCGTGCGCAGCTCGTGCGACAGCGTCGCGAGGAACTCGTCCTTCAGCCGATTCGCGCGCTCCGCTTCGGCGCGGGCGTGCCGTTCGCGGTCGAGCAGTTCCTGACGTTCGGTTGACTGCTGCTTGAGCGTCTGCTCGGCCTGCCGCTGTCCCGACGCGTCGCGGAACACGAGGACGGCGCCGGTGATCTCGCCGCCCGCATCGCGGATCGGCGCGCCGTTGTCGGCGATCGGGCGCGCGGTCCCGTCACGGGCGACGAGAAGCGCGTGGTTGGTGAGACCGACGACGACGCCCTCCTGAAGCGAGCGCACGACCGAGGGGGCAACCGGCGTGCGGCTGTCCTCGTGGATGACCTGGAACACGCGATCGATGGGCTGTCCGATCGCTTCATTGATCGGCCAGCCGGTGAGCGCTTCCGCAATCGTGTTGAGGAACCTGACTCGGCCGTCGCGGTCGGTCACCATGACCGCATCGCCGATGCTCGCGAGCGTGGCTTCGAGCGTCAGCTGTGCCTGCCGGCGGTGGCCGGCGAGCATGCTGATGACCGCGGCCGTGATCGTGAACACGGTGAGCTCGTAGGCATCGTTCAGCGACGGGAGTCCGAAGCCGGCTGGAGGAATGACGAAGTAGTTCGTCAGCGCGAGCGTCGTGAGGCCGCAGATGAAGCCGGGCCAGAAGCCGGCGTGCAGCGCCACGACCACCACCGCAATCATGGGCAGCAGGAACGGCCCATGCTGCAGCCTGAGCAGGAGCGTCAGTCCGAAGGCAATCCCGGCACCGAGAACGGCCATGCCGATCTTGGTCCACCAGGGGGCCCTCAATGTGCGGCTGAGCACGGAGCGCATTGTAGCCGAGCCGGCCGGCGGATTGTGAAATTGCCGCCGGGTCCGGCCGGGCGGCCCGGCGGCCGATGTATAACGTGCCATGCCTGAATTCCACGCCGAACCGTATGTCTACCTGGCCGGACTGACGCACAAGTCGGCGCTCATCGCCTGGGGCGCTTTCTATTTCCGCGCCCGCTCGGGCGGGGGAGCGAAGCTGGTCGATGACGATGACCTGCAATGGGTGCATCCACCGCGGGCCGATTCGATCGGCAGCCAGTCGAAGCCGTACGGGCCCGCGGAGGTCGAGGTGCGCGACGATTCCGGAGCCATCGTCGCGACCGCGATGACCAACGATGCGAATCACGTGGCAATCTCGGGTCTCCAGCCCGATACCCGCTACAGCTATACCGTCAAGGTGAAGCACGAAGTGTGGGGAAGCGGCACCCGGTGGGACTGGGAGCCCTCGATTCAGGGCCTCGCCCAGGGAGACGGCGTCTACCGCAACGAGTTCCGGACTTTTCAGGATCCGCTCACGCCCCTCGGCGGTCCCTTCACCTTTGCGGTCATTGGCGACTTCGGCACCGGCATCCGCAAGCCGTCCACGGCAACCAGGCGCCAGCGCGAGGTCGGCCTCGCGCTGCAGAAGGCCATCGACACCGAGAACGTCCGGCTGATCCTGACGACCGGCGACAACATCTATGCGGCGAGCCGGTTCCTGCTGTGGACGAAGGATTCAGGCGACGAAGACGACGACTGGTTCTTCACGTTCTTTCAGCCGTACCGCTACGCCATCAACCGGGTGCCGGTCTATCCTTCGATCGGCAACCACGACACGCGCGAGACGGAAGAGACCGACGACCGCGGCCAGGTGATGGACAACTTCTATCTGGCCGAGCGGCTGGCGACCGAGGAGGCCGCGGGCCGGGCGTCGGTCGGCCCCGGACTCTTTTACCGCTTCCGCGTCGCCTCGGACGTGGAGTTCGTCTGCATCGACACCTCGAAGGAACATTTTTTCAAGCGCGGACGCCTGTTCGAGTATCCCAAGCACCGCGAGTTCGTAACCCGCGCTTTTCCCGCCGCCGCGAGCGAGCGCATCCGATGGCGCATTCCGTTCTGCCATCACCCGCCGTTCTGCGCGGGACCGCAGCATCACAACACCGATGGCATGAACGAGATGGTGGGCTTGTTCGAGGCCGCGGGCGTCCGCGCGTGCTTCAGCGGCCACGAGCACAACTTCCAGCACTCGCATCACCTGGGGATCGACTATTTCGTGTCGGGCGCGGGAAGCAAGATCCGGACGGGCACGCCCGATCGCATGGCGGACGCGCACACGGTGAGCTGGGCGCCGGCCTGCCACTTCCTGCTCGTGACCATCGATGGCGACAAGATGACGGTCCGCGCAGTTGGTGACGTGGACAGCGGCGGGCTGCAGGAGATCGAGCGGCGCCAACCCGACGAGGGACGAGTCGTCGGACCGATCGAAGTCGTGCAGGCTTGATTATGCTGATTTAGGCGGAAGCCACAAATGCGACTAGTTCACAGGCTCTGAAGGCGGAAGCCACGGGTCAACGTCCGCGTAACGGGGCCCGTGAGTGGCACAATAGAGCGGCGACGTGATCAAGACCGAGCTCCATGCCCACACCGCCCTCGATCCCATCGACTACATTCCGCACTCGACGCGGCAGCTGATCGATCGGGCGGCCGCGCTCCGGTACGGGGCGCTGGCCGTCACCCTGCACAACCGCTACTACGACCCGGCTGAGGACGCCGCCTACGCCAGGGAGCGAGGCATCGTGCTGATCCCCGGCATCGAGCGGACCATTGACGGCCGGCACGTGCTGCTCCTAAACTACCCCGCCGAGTGTGCCAACGTCACGAGCTTCGCGGACGTCCGGGCGCTCCGCCAACGTCATCCCCGTGGAATTGTCATCGCGCCGCACGCGTTCTATCCAACGCCGACGGCGTTGTACGCCGTCATGGATGAGTGCGCCGATCTGATCGACGCGGTGGAGGTGAACTCGATGTTCACGTTCTGGCTCGATTTCAACGGCCGGGCTGTCGCCTGGGCCCGCGCGCGCAACAAACCCGTCGTCGGGAACTCGGACCTGCACATCCTCGATCAGCTCGGTCCGACCTATACCCTGGTCGACGCGAAGCCCGACGCGGACGACATCTGCGCTGCGATTCGGGCCGGTCGTGTCGAACTCCGTTCCACTGCGCTGCCAACCATCCGGGCCGGCTGGATCATGAGCCGGATGCTGCTCGGAGGCATCGTGGGAAGACTGCGCGCGCTCGTCGGCCGCGCGCCTGTCCAGCGGGAAGTCTGATAGAAAGAGCTCGAACGAGGCCAGAACAAGCCGAACGCAAAGGGAGCGCCTATGATGAACAAAGTCGCGAAGACCACCTGGATTTCCGTGGCTATCTTGGCGGGCATCATTTCGGTCGCAGTTTTGCTGACACTCTCGCAATAAGAGCCGGGACTCGGCGCTCGGGACTGGGGACTCGGGCGCGTCTCGGGATCGGGCTCGCCGGGTCCGGTCAGGGCCTCCGGCGAGCTCGAGTCTATTGAAGGTCCCCTCGTCAGACGTAATGCATCCTACTGACGGGGCGTGATTGTGCTTGCGCTCGCGGCGCAGGAGCCGTTGCCCAAGGACGCGTAGGCCGGCTGCAGCACGCGGTTCGCCTGGTCCCGCTGCGCGCGATGCGAGCCTTCCGGAAACAGCCGGGCCACGATGGAGTTCAGGAAGCGGCCGTATTTGACCGCGGCCGCCGGGTTGTTCTCGCCGATCGCTTTCGCGACCTCCTGCAACGTCACCGCGGTGAGCAGCTCGACGCGGCCCACGAATACCCGCGCGACCTCGTTCGGCTTCGGATCGACCGTCAGCGGAAGAACCTCGTCGACCTTCCTGGCCGGTACCAGGTAGAAGACGCGCGTGCCCTCCTCGAACCACGAATCCCGCCAGGTTTCCACCATCGCGCGCGCCTCCTTTGCATAGAGGCCCTGCTCGATCAGCATGCGCTCGAGCTGTTCCGCCAGCGTCCGGAATTCCGCGTTGAGCACCGGCCGATCGAGCGCGACTTCCCGCGTGACCTTGCGCTGGATGCGGTAGCCGATCTTCCCGCCGCGGCTTTCGAACAGGATGACGGCGGGCAGCGGATCCACCCCGGTGTTCCTGATCGTGACCTTGCCGTCGGCGGCTGCGGTTGCCGCGATGGGAACCGGGAAGCCGGCGACGCCCCGATAGAAGAGGAACTTCTCGCGCTGGGTGCCGACCTGGATCGGCGTGGCGTCCGTCTCGCGGGCCGCATAGTAGTGGCTGGGCGCGGCTTCACGCGGATAGTCCTCAGGGGCGCCGGGCGCCAGCTTGACGTTCGACCAGTTGAGGCCGTGGACGAACCCCGGCCTGGCGAACTGCCCCGCCGCAGTCAGGGCGTTCGGTGAGACCGTCGCACGAGGGAACCATTCCGTAATCATTCCCTGCCGGAACTGCACGGCGACGTCGACCGTTGCCGCGCGTGGCGAATAGAAATAGATCACGGGCGTTTCCATCCTGACGGTTCCGCCGAGCGTGCTTTTCGGAAATTGTCTGAACCGGTCCACGAAGCACGGGAGGTCCTGGACGCCTCCCAGAGTCCACCAGTCGATCGGGCTGCCGTCCTCGCCCGCAACGGACGTGAACGTCCCCCACTCGTGGACGACGAGGCTCGCCGGATCGGGCGGCAGCGAGGCAACGGTGACCGGACCCGCGGTCGCGGCGAGGAACAGCACCAACGGAGCAAGGCGGCTCATCATCTTCATCTTCGTCTCCCGGTCAGTACTCACGTCTGGTATGTAAACGGGGGAGACGACGAATGCGTTGGTTCAGGGGTTCAGGGGTTCAACGGTTCAAGGGTTCAGGTTCAACAGTTCAAGGTTCAGCTCACTCCGCTCTCAGCGCCACGAGCGGATCGACGCGGGTTGCGCGCCGGGCTGGAATCCAGCACGCTGCCGCCGCCACCAGAAGCAGCGCGAGGGCCATCGACATGAACGTGATCGGATCGGTCATCCCCACGCCATAGACCATCGTCCGCAGCAGGCGGCTGAGGGCGAGCGCGCCGGCGAGGCCGATCGCGAGTCCAATCAGCGCCGGCGCCAGATGCTGCGCGACGATCATCTTCAGGACATCGCCCCGCCCGGCGCCGAGCGCCATGCGGATCCCGACTTCGTGCGTCCGCTGGCCGACCGCGTGCGCGGTGACGCCGTAGATGCCGATGCTTGCGAGCAGCAGGGCGATGATGGCGAAGCTGGCCAGCAGCACCGCGCGGAAGCGGGGAGAGGTGAGCGTCTCCGACAGCTGGCTCTCCAGCGTCTCGACTCCGAACAGGGGCAGCTGCGGATTCATCGCCTGAATCTCGCGACGCACGGTCGAGACGATCGCCGATGGATCGCCGCTCGTGCGAATCAGCAGCATCTGACTCCTTGGCGTCACCTGGAGCGCGCACATGTAGAGCTCGGGCCGGATCTCGCGGCGCAGGTCGCCCCGACGCAAATCGTGCACGACACCCACGACGGTGAACCATGGCGCCTTCGAGTTGCCGGTCCCCGGGCGCATGCGGCGGCCGAGCGGATCCTGTCCGGGCCAGCCCTGCCGCGCGAGCGTCTCGTTGATCACGATGGCCTGCGTCGCGTCAGCGTGATCCTGCTCCGTGAACGTCCGCCCTGCGGCAAGCGTCACGCCGAGCGTCTCGAAGTAGCCGGGAGAGACGACCTCGACGGGATACTCGACCTGTTCTTCCGGCGGCGGCAGCGGTTGTCCTTCAATCGTGTAGACGCCTGAATTCGCGAGCAGCGGCATGAGCACGCCGCTCCCCGTGGCGGCAGATTCCACGCCGGGCAGCGCACGCACGCGCTCCAGCAGCCGCGCATAGAAGCCGCGCACCTCCGGAGGCCCGGCATACAACGCGCCGGGAAGGCTCAAGCGCATCGTGGCGATGCGCTCCGGGGAGAAGCCGCGATCGACGCGTTCCATCCGCCACAGCGTCCGCACGAGCAGGCCCGCTCCCGCGAGCAGCACGAACGCCAACGCCACTTCGGCCGCGACCAGCGAGCTGCGGGTTCTACGGCTTGCCGTGCCGCCGCCTTCGCGGCCGCCTTCGCGCAGGTGCTCGACGACCGCGGGACGCGACGCCTGCAACGCGGGAATGACGCCTGCGATCAACGACGAGACGATGGCGAGCACGAGCGTGAACATCAGCACGCGCACGTCGATGCCGATGGCTTCCGGACGTGGAATGCTGTCCCCGCCGAGCGCGATGAAGAAGCCGATCGCCCAGTAGGCGAGGAGCAGGCCGAGGATGCTGCCGATCAGCGCGAGCACGAACGTTTCCGTGACGATCTGCCGCACCAGACGCCTCCGGCCGGCGCCAAGCGCTGTCCGGATCGCGAGCTCCTTGCGGCGGGCCGACGTCCGTCCCAGCATCAGGTTGCCGAGGTTGGCGCAGGCGATCAGCAGCACGAACCCGACCGCCCCGAGCAGCACGAGCAGCGATCGCTCGATGTCGCCGACGAGTTGCCGATGAAGGGTGACCACGTAGGCCCCGAAGCCCTTGTTGGCTGGAAACGCCTCTTCCAGGCGGGCGGCGATCCCGCTCATTTCCGTCTGCGCCTGCTCGACTGTGACCCCGGGCTTCAACCGCCCGATCACCGGCAGCCAGAAAGCACCCCGGGCATTGCGCGCGCCCTCCGATGGGGCCAGCGGCTTCCACAGTTCGGCGTCGGCGGGGACCTGCAGCGCCGCCGGCATCACCCCGATGATTTCGTGCGGCTGTCCGTTCAGCGTGATCGTCCGTCCCAGCACGTCAGTGGCGCCGCCGAATCGGCGCTGCCACAGTCCGTGAGACAGGAGCACGACGGCGTCGTTGCCTGGCGTTTCCTGGGTTTCCGTGTAGAGACGGCCAATCAGCGGTTGAAGTCCCATCACGTCGAAGAACGACGCGGTGGTCTGCGCGCCCTGCAGCCGTTCCGGTTCTTGCGCGCCGGTGAGATTGAACGCGGCCGGCGAATAGGCCGCCATGTGCGCATACGAGGTGCTCTGGGCGCGCCAATCGCGGAAGGTGGGATAGGACGTGATGTCCTCCTTGATCGCCTGGCGTCTGTTGTCCATCCAGATCATCGTGATGCGATCCGGGTCCGGGTACGGCAGGGGCCGCAGAAGCACACCATTGAACACGCTGAACACGGCGGTATTGACGCCGATGCCGAGCGCGAACGTGATCGTGGCCACCAGGCTGAATCCCGGCGAATGGAGTAATGCCCGCAGCGCATGACGGCAGTCGCGGATGAACGTCGATGAAGTCATGAGATGGCTCTGTGCAGAAGCGGGGTCGGTGATATGTGGCTCAGTGACATCGTGGCTTCCGCCTTCAGGCGTGAATGAAGCGGCTGCCGTTCATTTTAAGCGGAAGCCACGACCTTCCGGCTAAAGCGGAAGCGCATGCGCGCCCGCCTCCGGTTGAGACGCGACCGGACCTTCGGAGGTTGATCGCCGCGCGAATTTTACTCCGTGCGCAGCGATGAGAGGCGTTCCGTTTCGGCGGTCAGGACGGAGCGGCCGACACGGGTCAGCTTGTAGAAATGCTTGCGCTCGCTTTCATCCGCCGGCCGCGTCAAGCCGCCGTTCCGCTGGTGGGACGATGTGTCCGGTTGCGGACGGTGACGAGCCCGCCAGCCCGCGCCATCCACCCGTCATGTCGTGATTCGCCAACCACTTACTTGTGCGCGACATCGCCGGCACGATTCTGGAACCCCGACCGTGTAAGGTTTGGAGTCTGAGTGTGCTGGATGACCTGAGATACGCGATACGCGGCTTCGCGCGGTCGAAAGTCGCCGCGGCCATTCTGCTCGTCAGCCTGGCGCTCGGCACCGGCGCCAATGCGGTGCTCTACAGCGCGATGGACGCGTTGCTGTTTCAGCCGCCGGCGGGTCTCCCGGACGCGTCGCGCCTCGTCTCCGTCTTCACGAGTCAGTACAACGGCAGCCCGAACGGCGCCTCGTCCTACCCCGACTTCCAGTCGCTCGAGTCGGCGAGCGCTTTTGCGACGCTCGCCGCGTTCGACGATTCCGCTATCGAAACCGTGCGGCTCGGCGACTCCACGCAGCGCGTGCGCGTCGCCGCGGTGTCCGAGGGATTCTTTCAAACCCTCGAGCTCAGCCCTCACGAAGGCCGGCTGCTGGCCGCCGACATCGACGGCTCGAATCCGCCTCCAGCCGTCATCAGCTTCACGCTCTGGAGCATGTTCGGATCGCCCGGTGACGTCATCGGCAAGCGCGTACGGGTCGGCGGCGACGAGTACGCGATCGCCGGTATCGCGCCTCAGCGTTTCGATGGCCTTCAGCTGGGCCGGCAGTGCCACGTCTGGCTCCCGCTCGCAGCCGCGGAACGCAAGCGCGGACGCGGCGACCGCCGCCTCTCGATCGTCGGCCGGCTCGCGCGCGGGTCCAGCCTCACTCGTGCGCGAGACGAGGTCGCGAGAACTGCGGCCGCACTGGCAGACCGATTTCCGCGAGACGAATCGCGGAACGCTCACCGACCCCGACGCCCCGCGCCTGATGACCGTCGCGCCCTATTCCCGGCTCGATCCGTCGTCGCGCAAAGCAGGTGATCCTGATCAGCGTCGTCGTGTCCGGCGCGACCGGACTGCTCCTCTTCAGCGCCTGCGTCAATGCCGGCACCCTCCTGCTCTCGAGGAGCGCCGCTCGCCGCCGCGAGCTGGCGGTCAAGATCGCCCTCGGGGCGAGCCGGCGGATGCTCGTTCGGCAGGTTGTCGTCGAGAGCGTGATGGTGTCGCTCGTCGGCGCGGGTCTGGGTCTGATCTTCGCGCACTGGACCGCGGGGATCCTTCCTGCGCAGTTCGCGCCGGAAGAAGCAGAGATGCTCGACACCAGTCTCGATCTTTTCGTGATTGTCGTGACGATCGCCTTCTCGTGCGTCGCTGGCGTGTTGTTCGCGATCGCTCCGGCGAGGCACGCGACGCAGACGATCGATACGGACGTCCTTCGCAGCGACGCGGGAGGGATCACGACACGCGGCGGATACAGCAGGTTTCGAACCGTGGTCGTCACCAGCCAGGTGGCGCTGTCGACGGTTCTGCTCATCGGCGCGGGCCTGCTCGTGCAGGCGCTGTCGGTGGCGCTCGAAGGCGAGCTGGGGCCCGACAGCCGGGGCGTGTCCATTACCTACGGTCGCATCCCAGGTATCAGGCAAGGGGATGTTGCTCGCGGCATCCGGTTCCACACCGGCGTCACGCAGATGGCGGGCAAGACTTCCGGGGTGGCCGCCGCGGGCTGGATCGCGACGCTGCCGGTCGGTCGGGCGGCCTCTCAACTCATCGAGATCGATGCGGGCAGGCCGGGGATCACCGAGACGCTCGAAGTCGACGTCAACGTCGCGTCAGCCGGCTACTTTCATGCGCTCAGGATTCCTCTCGTCGAGGGCCGCCTGTTCAACGACGGAGATGGCGCTCTCGCCAAGCCCGTGGCGATCGTCAACGACATCTTCGCCCGCCGGTTCTTCGGCCCGGTGGCCATCGGCCGGCATCTGCGCGATCCCGAAGGCACGTCGTTCGAGATCGTCGGCGTCGTCCGAAGCGGGAAGTACCGGACGCTGCAGGAAACGCCCGCGCCGATGGTGTATTACTCGTTGTCGCAGCGGACGCCGGAGTTCATGCACATGGTGGTGCGGGCGGAGGGGCAGGTGGAACTGGTCAACCTCGCGATCCGCGACGGCATGATCGCCCGGGACAGCGGCGTCGACATCCGGCGCAGTTTCACGTTCGACCAGCACTTGAAGGAAGTGCTGACGCTCGATCGGCTGCTGACCACGGTCGTCGCCGCCTGCGGGCTGGCCGCGCTGGTGCTGGCCACGATCGGCGTCTACGGTGTCATCGACGATCGCGTGCGCCGCCGGACGCCCGAGATCGGACTCCGCGTCGCGCTCGGCGCGAGCCGTTCAGAGATCCGCCGGCTGGTCTTCGGCGAAGGGCTGCAGCTGACCGTGACCGGAGCCGTTGCGGGAATCGCCGCGACCCTGCTGCTGTTCCGCGTCGTTCGCATCTTCGTTCACGGCCTGCCCGCCGTGAGCCTCGCCGATTTCGCCGTCGTCCCCGTCGCGCTGATCCTGATCGTGAGCGGAGCCGCCACGATCCCAATGCGCCGGGCACTGAAAGTGAGCCCGACGATCGCGCTCCGCGCGGAAGCATGAAGTGCGATCACGACGGGATCGGTGATCGGTGATCGGGGATCGATTGGGATCGGGATTGAACGGATAGGGATTGACGGATAGGGATAGGGATTCAGGATTATTCAGGATCAGGATTTGGGATTGAGGATTCCACATGTCCACGCTCTTGCAGGATCTCCGGTTCGCGATGCGCACGTTTGCGCAGACGCCTGCGTTCAGCCTCGTGGCGCTCGCGGTGCTGGCGGTGGGGATTGGCGGGAATACCGCCATGTTCACGATCGTCAACGCGATGCTGTTCCAGCCGGTCGCCGGGCATACGCCTGACATCGTTCAGGTTTACAGCCACGACCGCACCACGCCCGATTCGTACCGGTCGTTCTCGTACCCCACCTACGTCGACATTCGCGACGGCAACGATGTCTTCGACGGGGTGCTCGCGCATGGCTTCGCCATGGCGGGGCTGCCTGCCGGCGACACGATGCGGCGCAGCTTCGTCGAGCTCGTGTCGTCGAACTACTTCCAGACGCTTCGGGTGCCGCTGGCGGCCGGACGGCCGTTCAGCGCGGACGAGGAGCGACCAGCGGCGAACCTGCCGGTCGTCATCGTTCGATACGAACGGTGGGAAGCCTCCGGATTCGATCCGGCCTTCATCGGCAGCAGGCTCCGAATCAATGCAACCGACTTCACCATCGTCGGCGTCGCGCCGCGGAGCTTCGGCGGGACGATGGCGCTGGTGTCGCCGGAGCTGTGGCTGCCGCTCGGGATGTTCGATTCGATCGTCAACGATGTGTTCAGACGGAAGGCCACCGGGCTCGCCGATCGCGCGAGCGAAACGCTGATCGTGGTCGGCCGCTTGAAGCCCGGGATCACGCCCGCAGCGGCTACGGCACGTCTGGATCCGTTGTCGCGGCAGCTCGAGGCGTCGTATCCGGCCGAGAACAGGAACTTCGTTCTCAGCACCGGTCCACTGGCGCGATTGTCGACGAGCGACTCGCCGGAATCGGATGCCGGCATCGCTATCGCCGGGGCCGCGCTGATAGGCATCTCGGCCTGCGTGCTCCTGATTGCGTCGCTGAACGTGGCCAACATGCTGCTGGCTCGCGGGACCTCGCGGCGGAAGGAGATTGCGATCCGCCTGGCGCTCGGCGGCTCCCGGCGGAGAATCATTCGTCAGCTGGTCACGGAGAGCCTGCTGCTGGCGCTCGGCGGCGGCGCGGCCGGCCTGCTGCTGTCTTTCTGGGCCGTGGACTTTCTCGTCGCGACGCTCGCGGAGGTGATGCCGCTCGCGCTCACCTTCGACGCCAGCCCCGATCTCAATGTGCTCCTCGTCACCACCGCCTTTGCCGTCTTCGCGACGCTGCTCTCGGGCATCGGTCCGGCGCTGAAGCTCTCGAAGCGGGATCTCGTCAACGATTTGAAGGAGATCGTGTCGGACGGCGGCGTGCTCGGCCGCCGGCTGTCCGGCCGGAACCTGATGGTCGTGGCGCAGCTCGCGTTGTCGCTGACGCTGCTCGCGTGCGGCGCGCTGTTCGCGCGAAGCGCGTGGAAGGCCGCCAGCTCGACGCCGGGATTCTCCTACGATCGCGGCATTCTCGTCTCGGTCGATCCGAGCCTCGCGAACCATGACGAGGCGCGCGGGCGAATCATCTATCGCGATGCCGTCGAACGTGTCCGTGCGATTCCGGGGGTGGCCGCCGCCGGCTTTGCGTCGACGGTGCCGTTCGGCGACATGCACGAGGGAATGCCCGTCGAGCGGCTCGCGCCGGCGCCAGCCGACAGCGAGCCGTCGGGCAATCCCACGGTCCGGATCATGGGCGCGGACCAGTCGCGCAATCCCACGTTCCGGATCATCGGCGCGGACTACTTTCGCGCGCTGGGCCTGCCGATCCTGCGAGGGCGTGAGTTCACGGTGACGGAGGAATTGTCACCGTCCGCTCCTCGGGTTGCGATCATCGACGAGCGGCTGGCGCGGACGCTCTTCGCCATCGAGGATCCCGTCGGCCAGATGGTTCGTTTCGTGCGCCGGGCCGGAGACAACGCAATCGATACCGAGCCGATGCAGATCGTGGGTATCGTGCCAGCCGATCCGTGAAGAGGTCGTGAACCGCGAGCCGCTCCCGCACATCTACGTGCCGTGGGGACGGAACTACCGGGCCGGGATGCACCTGCACGTCCGGAGCACATCATCGGATCCGGCAGCCATCGCCAACCTGATGGGGACCATCCGCGGCGAGCTGCGCAGCGTGGACGCGACGCTCCCGATTCTCCACCTCTCGACGCTGCAGCGCTTCCACGATCGCAGCCTCGTGTTGTGGGCGGTCCAGGCCGGCGGCCGCATGCTCACCGCGTTCGGGCTGCTGGCGATGACGCTCGCCGTCATCGGGGTCTATGGCGTCAAGGCCTACGTCGTCTCGCAGCGCACGCGCGAGATCGGCATCCGGATGGCGCTCGGCGCCAACCCATCGGACGTGCGGGCGCTCGTGCTCAAAGAGGCGGTGATTCTCACCGCCATCGGCGTCGGCGCGGGGCTGCCGATCGCCGCGTTGATCGGGCGTGCGCTCGCCAGCCTGTTGTTCGGCATCAGCGGGCTCGATCCGATCGTCTTCGTCGGCGCGCCTCTCGTGCTCGGGCTGGCGTCGATGCTGGCCAGCTACATCCCGGCGCGGCGTGCCATGCGCATCGAGCCGACGACGGCGCTGCGCGCCCAGTAATGCTGACGTTGAAACCGCAGGCGCCGGGCGTGAGGCCGAGCCGGCTTGAAACATCCGTGGCGGACCGGAAGTAGAATACGTCGTTCATCGCGCCGACAGGATCCGCGCCAGGTTGCGACGATCCGGGCTGCAAGGAGGCTAACAATGCGTCTGGCCAGAGTTTTTGCCGTGGGGATCGTTGCTGCGTTCCTGATCTATGCGTTCCCGGCCGCGCAGGGTCAGGATGCCGACAAGAAAGTCGCAGGAGGAGGCATCACCGTCAAGGGTTGGCAGGGCAAGGCCGATGCGGGGAACAGACAGAATCTGACGATCAACGATGCGAAGTTGGCTCCCGAAGGCAAAGGGTATCGCTTGACGACGGGACCCGCGGCCCTTTACTGGAATCCGGCGAACACGGGCAAGGGTGACTTCACGGTCAAGGCGACGTTCACCGAAGCGAAGCAGACCTACAATCACCCGCATCCGTTCGGCGTGTTCATCGGCGGTTCCGCTCTCGACACCGACACGCATAACGCGCTCTATTGCGCGGCGTATCGCAACGGCAACTTCATCGTTCGCGGATTCAGCGGCGGCAAGCGGTTCGACGTGGTGCCGAAGCCGACTCCGAATGCGGCGGTCAAGACGGCCGCTGGTCCGGAGGCGGAAGTCGTGCAGGAAGTCGGCTGGACCGTGAAGGGGGACAAGCTCGAGTGCGTCGTCAACGGCACGGCGGTGTGGAGCGGCACGAAGGCCGATGTGACCGGCGCCGGCAAGCTCGAGTCCACCGACGGCGTCACCGGCATCCGCGTGAGCCACAACTCCGACGCCATCGTCACCGGCTTCGCCGTCGGCAAGTAGGTTCGGGGTCTGGCGGTCTGGCTCGGGGTCAGGCCGTGAATCCGTGAACGAGGACAGTTCGGGGTCGGGGTCAGGCCGTTCAGCCTGACCCCGAACGAACGAACCACGAGCGGGCCCCTTACACATGAGGTAGCCAGGGTTACCTTCTCGGGCGCACGCTGCAGGCGAGCGTGGTCGCCAGCGTCCCACCATCGCCCAGGTCGGATCTCACACCTTCCGAATCACGCCTATCCACTTCGGTAGCCGAAATCTGCCCCGCACCGAGGGCGGCAGCCCGAAGAATCGAGATCGGGTGGTCCGGTGTCGCGTAAGAAGACGGGCTGGAAGTAAGAACTACCTACTTTCACGCCACCGAGGACTTGTCATAGGTCAAGACCGCTCGATTCAATCGAAAAATGGCTTAAATCAGCGGAGGACGAGGCAGGACCGCGAGGCTTTGTGGTGTCGAATCGGCCCAATTCCTGGCATGCGGCCTGCACTCTAGAGGGGCACCGTCTTTCAACTCAAGGAAGTTTTGCGTTCGATTGGGAGACCATGATCACCATGTTCCAGTCCATCAGAACCAACATCGAACGACACGTCACGTTGTCCGATGAGGAGTTCGATTTGTTCGCCGGCCTGCTCCAGCACCGGCACCTGGAAAAAAAGGCGCCGTTGCTCGTAGCCGGCGAGGTCTGCGACTTCGAGGGCTATGTGGTCAAGGGATGTCTGCGCGTCTACCACACGGACGAAAGCGGGGCGGACCACGTCCTGTATTTCGCTCCGGAGGACTGGTGGGTCGCGGACGTCGGCAGCCTCATCTCCCAGACGCCGGCGGTCCTGTCCATGGACGCTCTGGAACCGACCGAGGTGCTCCTGATCGACAGTGCCAGCAAGGAACGCCTGTACGAAGAAGTGCCCAAGTTCGAGCGGTTGTTCCGAATCATGTCCCAGCGCGCGCTCGTCGCGATGCAAGGACGAGTGATGGGGATGATGCGCGAGACGGCGGACGTTCGCTACAACGACTTCAAACGGCGATACCCGAACCTCGAGCACAGAGTGCCGCAGCATCAGATTGCGGCGTATCTCGGGATTTCACCGGAATTTCTCAGCCGAATCCGCCATCGGCACGTGATCCGTACCCCGGATCAGCTCGTCGACTGCGTCGTCCAGCCCTCGAAGCTGGAAGCGACGCTGGCGCGTTCCCGGCCCCGAGCAAGCTAGGACTCCAGCCAGCTCCCCCCGCAGATTTCGTTCAAGCCACGCCGCCCGTGCTCCCCGTGGGCCCTCCCCCCGTCAGGCCGCCCATTGTTGCGAGGCTGCGCCAGACCGTCGAGGGCTCCGCCTCGCTAGGTCCCATTGTTTGACAACGCCGCGCTGGCGCGCGGACCTGACCCTGACTCCAAACTAGATGACGTCAGGCCTCTAGCGGCGAGAAAAGACACTGACGGCGAGGCCGATAATGACGACGGCGGCGGCGCCGACGACGTTGTGCCAGAGGAAGGCGATATTCGTGAACGACGCGACCCAGGCGACGGAGCTCATGCCGGCGATCAGGCCCAGGAACGCGCCGTTGCCCGTCGCTCGCGGGAATCCCACCGCCAGGATGAAGACTCCCAGAA
This sequence comes from uncultured Acidobacteriota bacterium, assembly GCA_963785755.1. GTDB lineage: Bacteria > Acidobacteriota > Vicinamibacteria > Vicinamibacterales > 2-12-FULL-66-21 > JACCXG01. The sequence continues at coordinate 34,051 of CAWAXG010000042.1, forward strand.
TCGATCCGTAGAAGAACGACCCGAACCGGTTGACGACCTCGATCAGCGACCCGAGCTCAGCTGCCCAGACCGCGACGCCGCAGGCGAACAGGCCCCAGAGCCCGGTCGTCACTCTCGAGACCGACAGATACGTCGAGTCCGGCGCGCTCGGACGAATCCATCGCTTGTAGAAATCCATGACCGTCGCCGTGGACAGCGAGTTCAGCTCGCCGGCGATCGTGTCGGTCGCGGCCATGATGATCGCGACGATGAGCACGCCGATCAGGCCGATCGGCAGGTGGGTGAGGATGAAGGTTGGAATGATGTAGTTGACGTCGGTGAACGAGCGGTCGCGATCGTCGCTGCTGCGCACGAGCTGCGCGGCTTTCGTCCGCACCGATCGAACGGCCGCCTCGCTGTTGCGGAAGGTGGTCGCTGCCTGCTCGAGCACTGCCTCGTCTCCGGTACCGCGTGCGCTCGCCAGACTTGCGGCCGCGGTGCGGCGCGTTTCAAACGCGGCGTCGAATTCCGCCTGCAGCGCTGCGTACGCCGGGGCCGCGGCACCCTGCTGCAGACGCTCGGCGTGAACCTTGCTGAAGAGCAGCGGCGGCGTGTTGAAGACGTAGAACACGTAGACGAGGATGCCGAGCACGAGGACGAGGACCTGGAGCGGAATCTTCCAGTACGCGCTCATCAGCAGCGAATGCCGCGCCTCGTTGACCGACCGCGCGGTCAGGTAGCGCTGGACCTGACTCTGATCGGTGCCGAAGTACGAGCAGAACAGAAACAGGGCGGCGATGGTGCCGGACCAGAACGTGTACTGATTCGTCAGATCGAACGAGAAGTCGAACGCCCGCAGCCGTCCCGTTGTCGCGGCGATGCTCAAGCCGTCGGCGAGTCCGACGCCGGCTGGAAACCCCATCACCGCCGCGACGATCACCGCGAAGAGTCCCAGCACAATCAACACCATGATTTTGACGTCGGTCCAGGTCACCGCCTGAACGCCGCCGAACATCGTGTAGACGACCGCCGGCAGCGTGATGACCAGCGTCGTGATCGTGAGATCCCACCCGAGCACGAGCGACAGGACGACTGCCGGCGCGGAGACGACCGCGCCGCAGGACATGCCACGCGAGATGAGGAACAGCAGGCTGGTGAGGCTTCGCGTCTTCGCATCGAACCGGCGCTCGAGGTACTCGTACGCCGTATACACGCCGGAGTTGTAAAAGAACGGCACCAGCGTGACCGACAGGATGATCATCGCCAGCGGCAGGGCGTAGTAGAACTGAATGAACCGCAGGCCGTCGTTGTAGCCTTGGCCGGTGGTGCCGATCATGGTGATCGCGCTCAGCTGCGTCGCCATCACCGAAATGCCGGCCGCCCACCAGGGAATCGACCGGTTGGCCAGGAAATACCCCTCGATCCGGTCGCTGTCGCGCGTCCGCTTCAGTCCGTCATAGACAATCCATGTGACGAAGGCGACGAGGAGCGTCCAGTCGACGGCGTGCATTCACCGGGCCCGAACGATGGACGCTGGCAGCGAGACGACCGGCCGGCCGATCACGAGAAATATTCCTGCAAGGCAAAGAGGGCGGCGAGGACGGCGAGCCACGAAACGATCACTCTGACATAGCTGCGCCGCATGTCCTCGGCGTCCGGCGCGTCTGGCGCAGGCGGCGTGGGGGCCATGACGCATCTTAGTCCAGGGTCACGATTTTGTGACGCTGGGGACGATGATTGAGGCGGCCAGCGTGCGGCAAGCGCCGCCGCCTTCAGATGGCAGTAGACTTTCGGCGGAGGAATTCGATGCTCAGCTACCAGGACGCCCTCGCACGGATGTCGCGCCGCGACCTGCTGAAGATCGCCTGGTCGATCGGGGCGTCGGCGATCGCGCAGCCGATTGTCGGTACGCGAGTGATCGCCGCCCCCACGTTCAACGCGTATCCGTTCGCGCTCGGCGTGGCGTCCGGCGATCCCCTTCCCGATGGCGTCGTGTTGTGGACGCGCCTGGCGCCCGCGCCGCTGAATGGCGGCGGCATGCCGATGACGCCGGTGGAGGTGCAGTGGGAGATCGCCCAGGACCGCCAGTTTCGATCGATCGTGCAGAAAGGGGTGGAGGTCGCGCGGCCGGAGCTCGCGCACAGCGTGCACGTCGAAGCCAAGGGGCTGGAGCCGGGTCGTGAGTACTTCTATCGCTTCCGCGCGGGAACCGAGATCAGCCAGGTCGGGCGCACGAAGACGGCTTCGGCGGCGGGCACTGACGTCGATCAGCTGCGGTTCGGCGTCTGCGGCTGCAGTCACTATGAGACCGGCTATTTCACCGGGTACCGGCGGATCGCGGACGAGCAGTTCGATTTCGTCATCCACACCGGCGACTACATCTACGAGGGCCGGGCGGATGGCGGGCGCACCGACGGCCGCGTGCGGCAGCACAACGGCGACGAGATCTACACGCTCGTGGACTACCGCAACCGGTATGCGCTTGTACAAGTCCGATCCCGATCTCATCGCCGCGCACCGGTCCGCGCCCTTCATCGTGAGCTTCGACGATCACGAAGTCGAGAACAACTATGCGGGCGAAGCGGATGAAAACGGGACGCCGGCGGAGCTCTTCGTGCTGCGCCGGGCGGCCGCGTATCAGGCGTACTACGAGCACATGCCGCTGCGAATCGGTTCGATGCCGTCGGCCGGCGGCATCAAGATCTACCGGCGGCTCCAGTTCGGCTCGCTGATCGACATGAGCGTGCTCGACACGCGGCAGTGGCGATCGGATCAGGCCTGCGGCGACGGGTTCAAGACGTGCCCGGCCGCCCTCGATCCAGGCCGCACGATCCTCGGCGCGGCGCAGGAGAAGTGGCTGTTCGACAATCTCGCGACCGCGAAGGCTCGCTGGACCGTGCTCAGTCAGCAGGTCTATTCGTTCGCGCGCGACAACCAGAAGGTCGATCCCAAGGCGCGGTTCAACATGGACACGTGGGACGGCTACTTCGCGGCGCGCGGCCGGCTCTACAACCGCCTCAAGGAAACGCGCGCGTCGAATCCGATCGTCATTTCCGGAGACGTGCACGCCCACTACGGCGCCGACCTCAAGCTCGACTTCGCCGATCCGCGCTCCGAGACGGTTGGCGTCGAGTTCACGAACACCTCGATTTCAGCGAGCGGTGACGGCGCCGACGTCTCAGCGACGTGGGACCTGACGAAACCCGACAACCCGCACATCAAGTATCACAGCGCGCGCCGTGGCTACATTGCGTGCACCGCCACGCCCGCCTCGATGCGCGCCGATTTCAAGATTCTCGACAGGGTCACCGTCGCCGGCGCGGCGGCCCGGATCGGCGGATCGCTGGTCGTCGAGGCGGGACGGCCGGGCGGGCAGACTGACTGATTAACTCCCAACTCCAACTTCCAACTCCCAAGAGGCTCGTTCGAAGGACGGGGTCGAATCGGCACGAAGTTCGCGATTTTCGCCCCTCGTTCGGCCCACTCGCCTTGGAAGTTGAGTTGGGAGTTGGGAGTTAAGATTCTGAATGCCCTTGCAAGCTCTCAGATGTCTATGCCGCCCGCCGCGTTGTCTATCGCACGCTGCGGCCCACGCCCCTGCTCGAGCATCCGCTGCTTCAGGCGGAGACCGGTCTCCGTCTGTTCGTCAAGCACGAGAACCACAACCCGACAACCGCGTTCAAGGTTCGTGGCGGTCTCAATCTCGTCGGGAACCTCAGCGCCGACGAACGGCGCGGCGTGATCACCGCCAGCACGGGCAACCATGGTCAGTCGATTGCCATGGCCTGTCAGCGCGAGCAGGTCCCGTGCACGATCGTCGTGCCAGAAGGCAACAACCCGGACAAGACCGCGGCGATGCGGGCGTTCGGCGCCACCGTGCTCGAGATCGGCCGCGACTTCGACATGGCGCGCGAATACGTCGAGAGCGTGCACCGCGAGCGCGGGCTGCGCTACGTGCACTCCGCCAACGAACCGTTGCTGATCGCAGGCGTGGCCACGTATGCGCTCGAGATCTTCGAGGAGCTCCCCGACGCCGACGTGATCCTGGTGCCGATTGGCGGCGGCAGCGGCGCATGCGGATGCTCGCTCGTCCGTTCCTGGATCGGCAGCCGCGCTCGCGTGATCGGAGTGCAGGCGGCGGCCGCGGATGCCTTCGCGCGGTCGTGGCGGAGTGGCACGCGGGTCGTCCACGAAAAGGCTGGGACGTTCGCGGAAGGCGTGGCCACGCGCGTCACGTTCGATCTTCACCTTCGGCATCCTCGCCGAGCACCTCGACGACGTCATCACACTGACCGAGGAAGAGCTCGAGGAAGGTGTCCGTCTCGCGCTCCGCGGGACGCACAATCTGGCTGAAGGGGCGGGAGCGGCGGCACTGGCCGCCGCGGTCAAACTGAAGGATTCACTCGGGGGAAAGAAGGTCGTCGCTGTGATGAGCGGCGGGAATATCGATCACCGGACGCTCGCCCGGATCATCGGTGTTCGGGATTCGAGGTCGGAGGCCGGACGGCCGGAAACGGAATTGAATGAACAAGTGCGCCACGACGCGGGAGCCCGCGTCGCGGCGCAAACAGGATCAATCCAGAATCGTTAGCCGCGTTCGACGGTCAGGTAGGACGTCGTCTCGCCGCGATGAACCAGAAGCAGCGCAGGCCGGTTGCCGTCTTTCAACGCCGATCGCAGCGCGTCGACGGACGCCACCGGCTTGCCGATCGACTTCCACAATCACGTCGCCTGCCCGCAGGCCGGCATCAGCGGCGCGCCCGGATGACTGCACGTTGGTGACCACGACGCCGCCCGTCGCGGAGACGCCGAGCTCTCTCGCGCGCTCGCGGGTCAGCGGTTCCACGTTCAGCCCGAATCCGCTGGGATCCGCGGCGCCCTCTCCGCGCGAGCGTTCGGCAGAGGCACTCTGCCGTTCGCCGAGGGTCACGGTCACCGTCTGCTCCTTGCCGTTCCGGAGGAGCGTCAGCTTCACGCCGCTGCCCGGCAGCTGCTGCGCCACCTCGTTCTTCAGCTCGTTGCCGTCCCGGATCGCTTCGCCATTGACGGCGGTGATCACGTCGCCGCGGCGCACGCCCGCTTTTTCGGCGGCGCTGCCCGCATTGACGGCGTTCACGAGCGCCCCACGGACCTGCTCGAGTCCGAGGCTGCGCGCGATGTCGGAGGTCACCGGCTGGATGGTCACACCCAGCAGGCCTCGCCGGACCTCGCCCGTGTCGATCAGCTGCTGCATGACGTTCTTCGCCATGTTGGCCGGGATGGCGAAGCCGATCCCGATGTTGCCGCCGGAAGGCGTCAGGATCTGTGAGTTGATCCCGATCAGCTCACCACGCGTGCTGACGAGCGCTCCACCGGAGTTGCCCTGATTGATTGGCGCATCCGTCTGGATGAAGTCCTCGAAGCTCTCGCCGCCGGTGGTTGCCCGCCCTTTCGCGCTGACGATGCCCATCGTGACCGTCTGGCCGACGCCGAGCGGATTGCCAACCGCGAGCACGACGTCGCCGACGCGGACCGCATCCGAGTCGCCGAGCGCCAGCGTCTGGAACGTGGCGCCCTCAATCTTGATCACAGCGAGATCGGTCGGCTCGTCCGTGCCGACCACCTTGGCCTTGAAGCTGCGCCCGTCGGTCAGTTCGACGTTGACCTGATCGGCGCCATCGACCACGTGATTGTTCGTCAGGATGTAGCCGTCGGGCCTGACGATGACGCCCGATCCCAGACCGCCCTGCCGGCGCTCCGGCCGCTGTCCAGGTGCGCCCCGCTGCCCGAATCCGAACTGCTCGAAGAACTCGCGCAGACGCGGATCGTCCGGCAGCTCCTGGCCGACGTTCTTGATCCGGCGATCGGATCTGATCGTGACGACCGTTGGCGCGATTTGCTCGACGACGCCGGCGTAGGTCGCGCCCGGCGTCCCTGGCGCCGCCGCGACGGCCGCAGGTGTTGCCGCCGCTGACGGCGCGGGAGATGCCGCGGACGTCATTCCGACCTCGGATGCGGTCCATCCGATGAGGGAGCCCGTCAGGAGCAGCGCCGCTGCGGCGACCTTGGTCTTGTGTTGAAGGACTGAAAGCATGATGCGTATCTCCGTACTCAAGTTGTTTCTAATCGAAGATACGAAGTCCGGATTGCCCGAACATGGCAGGTGCATTACATCGGTGAAAGGTTGGCTTCGCCCCGGTCTTATGGCCGGGCTGTTGCCTCCTCAACTGGCAGATGCAGGTCGAAACGGGAGCCTGCGCCCGGGATGGACTGGACCGCGACTCGTCCGCCATGGGCTTCGACGATGGCCTTGACCAGGCTGAGCCCGAGGCCAAGCCCGCGAGTCGATCGGCTCTTGTCCCCCCGATAGAGCCGGTCGAAAATGTGCGGCAGCTCATCGGCAGGAATGCCGATTCCCGAATCCGTCATCGTCAGCACAGCCTCCGATCCCTGACGGCCGGCAGCGATTTCAACGCGCCCGCCGCGCGGCGTGTATTTCAGCGCGTTGTCGAGCAGGTTCGCGAGCACCTGCCGCATCCGGTTCCGATCGACGGCCGCCGTGAGATCGTCACTGGTGCGCGCGTCGATGCGGACGCCGCGCTCTTCGGCGAGATCCTCGTACAGATCGATCGTCTGGCGGATCAGATCGGTCAGGTTCGTCGGCTCGCGGCGGAGCGCCATGGTCCCGGTCTCCGCCTCCGAGATGTCCATCAGCGTGCTCAGCATGGCGACGACGCGATCCGATTCCTCGAGCACGTCGGCCAGCGCATCGCGCATCACGTTCGGATCGTTCGAGGCGAGCGCGGTCTCCGCGATGCCGCGCACCCTGGTCAGGGGCGTCCGCAGGTCGTGCGCCACATTGTCGAGCGCGCCGCGCATTCCGGCCAGAACGGCGTCGATGCGTTCGAGCATCGCATTGACCAGATTGCTGAGCTCGCCGAGCGCGTCCGCGGTTTCGACAGCGGGCACCCTGGCATCGGTTCGTCCCGTTCGCAGGATCGAGCGGACCGTATCGGCCAGGGTGCGAACGGGCTGAAGCGCAGATGAGGTGAGGACCGCGCCGCCGGCCAGGCCAATCAAGAGGATCGAGACGACGTTGATCAGGAGGACCCGCCGGAAGCGCTCGAGCAGCTGCGAGCGGCGCTCGGTGCTCATCCCGACCTGGAACAGCGTGCCGTCGCGAAACCGCACGGACAGGACTTCGAGAACATCGCCGGTTTCACTCGTGCGGAGCATGCTCCAGGTCTGTTCGTCATCCAGAGAGGGCGGCTGGAGCCGGGACAGATCGAAATGCCGCCATCCTTCGGGCCGGCTCAGGAAGGTGACGTCCTGACGTGCGCCGATGGTACGGACGAGCAGGGGGCCGGGGGCAGCGGAGTCCTGGGTGCGGCGGATCTCGTCGGCGAGCGCGTTGACGCCGCCGGTCGTGTAGGCCGTCGCGTATCGCACCAGCGCGGTGCGGATCTGTTCGCGATCGTACTGGCGGAGCGAGGCGCCGACGAGGACGTAGGTCAGGGCCGTCAGCGCGAGCGAGCTCGCGAGGAAGACCACCGCGTACCAAAGCGCGAGACGGAAGCCGAGCGTATGGCGCAGCCGTTCACGCCACTTTGAGAACATAGCCGATGCCTCGCACCGTCTGGATCATCTTGCGCTCGAAGCCTCTGTCGATTTTGTCCCGAAGCCGGTGCACCAGCACATCGACGACGTTCGTGCGTGGATCGAAGTTGTAGTCCCAGACGTGCGACAGGATCATCGTCTTCGAGACGACGCGGCCGGCATTGCGCATGAGGAACTCGAGCAGCGCGAACTCGCGCGGCCGCAGATCGATGCTCCGTCCGCCGCGCGTGGCGGTCCTGGTCCGAAGGTCGAGCATGAGGTCGCCGACGGTCAGCGAGGTGGACGCGGGGGCTCCGCTGGCGCGTCGAATCAACGCCTGCACGCGGGCGAGCAGCTCGGTGAACGCGAACGGCTTGATCAGGTAGTCGTCGCCGCCGGCCTCGAGTCCGGTGACGCGATCGTCGACCGTGTGCCGGGCGCTCAGGATGAGGACTGGCGTCGTCACCTGTCGGCGGCGCAGTTCCCGGATCAGCGAGAGGCCGTCCAGTCTGGGGAGCATCACGTCGACGATGGCGACGTCGTACTGGCCGGCGGCCGCGAGCCCGAGTCCCGATTCGCCGTCGGCGGCATGGTCAACGGCGAGCCCCGCCTCCTTCAGGCCCCGCATGATGAACTCCGCGATCGTGACGTCGTCTTCGACGAGGAGCGCTCTCATGTCCCGATTCGACTATACGGGGTCAGGCCGTGAATCCGTGAATCAGGACAGTCGCGAACGTCAAGTTCGTCGTGATTTACGGCAACTTGCGGGGCTGACGGTGTTCTCGTTCACGGATTCACGGCCTGACCCCTGACCGCGTCCGCGCAGCGGGTGTTCGATTTCGAACGGCGGCGCGCCGGCGGACTCGGTAGGCGCCGGTATTTGGCGGGTTTCCGCCGCGTGTCCGTGGCATGTGGGGTGCACCGGCCTCCGGTCGGAGGGATCGATGCGGCTCGTGCAGGACGTCCGGCTGGCGTTGCGGCGCATCCACCGCGCGCCGATGTTTGCGGCTTCCGTCGCCGGCACACTCGGGTTGGGCATTGCCGCGACCACGTCGATCTACACCGTCGTCTACGGCGTCCTGCTGAAGCCGCTGCCGTTTCGCGACGCGCACGCGCTCGTGCGGGTGACCTCCGACTTTCAGGGACTCAATCTCAGAGAACAGGGCCTGTCGCAGCCCGAACTGGAGGACTTCAGGCACCGGTCCGGGGCGTTCGATGCGATCGCCGGTGTCTGGCCGATCACTGCGAACCTGACGGGATCGGACGTGCCCGAACGCGTCGAGGTACTGCTGACGAGCCCGAACTATTTCGATCTGCTCGGCGTGCGACCCTTCCTCGGCCGCACCTACAGCGACGACGACGAGGTGGCGGGCATCGCGACCGTGGCGGTGATCAGCGAGGCCGTCTGGCGCCGCGGCTTTGGCAGCGATCCCGAGGTCCTCGGGCGCAAGCTGCGCATCGACGAAGACGTCTACGAAATCATCGGCGTGATGCCCGCCGCGTTCCGGCATCCCTCGGTCACCCTCGAAACCGACGTCGAGGTCTGGACGCCGACCGGCTGGCGTGCGGCGCCGTTTCCGGCCCCGGCGTACAGCGCCAGGTTCATGCCTTCGGCGATCGGCCGGGTCAGGCAGGGCATGTCGATTGAGGAAGCACGATCGCGCGTCGTCGCGCTCGGGGAAGAGATGACGCGGCAGCATCCGAACGACTACCCGAGCCGTCTCGGATGGACGCCGCGGGTCTATCCGCTTGCCGGCGATCTCGTCGCGGGCGTCCGGCCGGTGCTGCTCATGCTCATGGGCGGCATCGTGTTCGTCCTGGTGATTGCGATCTCGAACGTCTCAAATCTGATGCTCGTCCGCGCTGTCGAGCGCGAGCGGGAAATTGCCATCCAGCGCGCGCTCGGCGCGACCCGCACGCGGATCATTTCAGCCCTGCTGGTGGAAGGCGCGGTGCTCGCCGTCATCGGGGGAGCGGCCGGTTTCCTGGCCAGCCTCTGGGGCGTCGATCTGCTGCTGCGTCTCGTGCCCGATCGGCTGCCGCGCGTCGATGACATCAGGGTCGATCACCGGGTCTTCCTGTTCACGGCGGTGACGTCGATTGGCGCGGGGCTGCTCGTCAGCCTCGGGCCCGCGTTGCAGCTGGCGCGCACCGACGTCACCGAGCAGCTCAAGGCCGCGGGACGCGGGCTGCAGAGCGGCATCCGCGCGCGCGTGCGCAACGCGCTGGTCATCGCGCAGGTCGCGATCGCGGTCGTGCTGCTCGCCGGCGCCGCGCTGCTCGTCCGCAGCCTCTGGAACCTGCAGACCATCGAGACCGGCATGGCCATCGACCGTCTCGTCACCGCGCGCGTCTGGCTCCCGCAGCCGAACGATCCACCATCGGGGCCATTCTTCGAGCACGGCAAGCGCGTCGCCGTCATCCGCGGGATCGTCGATCGTCTGTCGGCGTCGCCGGACGTGAGTCATGCCGGGATGGCCACGGCGCTGCCCGCGACCGAGGACAGCGGCAGCGCCACGTTCGCGGCGGAGGACTGGACGCCAGACCGCAAGGACTTCGCGAGCGCCACGGTGGTGTCGGTCACGCCCGGGTATTTCCCATCGCTTGGCATGCGGCTCGTGCGCGGTCGACTGCTCGCCGATTCCGACGATCAACGCGTCGCACGTTCGGCCGTGATCAACGAGACGCTGGCGAAGACGTATTTTTCCGGCGAGGATCCTGTTGGACGTCGCTTCCGGTTCGTCAGCCGTCGCGGCCAGGTCGCGCCAGACGCTCCCGTGATCACGATCGTCGGCGTCGTCAGCGACGTACGCGAAGACGGCCTGGATGCCCCGCTCCGTCCTCAGATTTACCAATCGCTGTGGCAGGTCTCCAATCTGGGCCTCGCGGTCGTCGCCCAGGGGCGGACCGCGCCGCCATCGACGGCGACGATCGCCGCGGCCGTGCAAGGCATCGATCCGAATCTGCCAGTGTATGCGGTGCGGAGTGGCGAGTCGCTGCTCGCGAAGCAGCTCGCGTCGCGCCGGTTTGCGACGACGCTGATCAACGTCTTCGCCGTATCCGCTCTCCTGCTGGCGGCATTCGGGCTCCACGGCGTGATCGCCTACGGCGTGCGGCAGCGGACGCACGAGATCGGCGTGCGCGTGGCGCTCGGCGCCACCGCAGGCCGTATTCTCGCCCTCGTCCTCGGGCAGGCGGCGCGGCTCACCGCGTTCGGCGTCGCGATCGGCCTCGCCGCGGCCATCGTGGTGACCCGGCTCATCACGACCATGCTGTTCAACGTTCGCCCTGGTGATCCGGTCACACTGGTGGGGGTGGTGGTGCTGCTCGCGGCCGTGGTCGGCCTCGCCACGCTGGGCGCCGCACGGCGCGCCGCACGTATCGAAGCGGCGGTGGCGCTGAGAGCCGAGTGATCCAACCCGGCTCGAGCTACCCCGGCGCCAGACTACGCCGCACGAAAAAGAAGGTCGGATCTCGTATTTCAACATGTCAATGATGTTGAAATACAAGATCCGACCCTCTCTGGTCCCAGGTCGTCTCTGGTCCGGCCGCGACGTCGATCGACGGCGTCGCGGATGTTCTGGTCTCGAGGCCGCTGGCGGCTACGGCGCCGCAGTGAACGGCACGTTGGGGCCCCAGCGCCAGACTCCGCCGACGCGCGCGCCGACCCGCGCATACAGCGTACCGGTCGGCAGACTCACGGTGACGAGATGCGACGAGTCCGTCAGCAGGCCTGCCGCCAGCACATTCCAGGTATTCGGCGCCGTGCCGATGTGCAGGATGTACGCGTCGGCGCCGGGGACCGGCGTCCACTGGAACGCCTGGGTGGTCACCACTCCGGTGGCATTGGCGGTCGGATAGAGCATCGTCGCCGTCATCCGCAGCGCAGTGAACGGAATGCTCGCCGAGTAGCGCCAGATTCCGCCGACCCGCGATCCGACCCGCACGTAGAGCGTGACATCGGTCGGCAACGTCGTGGTGACCAGGAACGACGGCTGCGTCAAGAGGCCGGCCGCCAGCACGTTCCAGGTATCCGGTGCGGTGCCGATGTGGAGGATGTAGGCGTCGGCGCCCGACACTGACGTCCACTGGAACGGCTGCGCGGTCGAGACGCCCGTGGCATTGGCCGTGGGGTAGGTCATCGTCGCGGTCATCAGCGCCGCGGTGAACGGAATGCTCGCGGAGTAGCGCCAGATCCCGCCGACCCGCGATCCCACCCGCACGTAAAGCGTGACGCCGGTCGGCAGCGTCGTGGCGACCACATACGACGGCTGCGACAGCAGGCCGGCCGCCAGCACGTTCCACGTATCCGGTGCCGTGCCGATGTGCAGGATGTACGCGTCCGCACCCGACACCGCCGTCCACTGGAACGCCTGCGCGGTCGACACGCCCGTGGCATTGGCCGTCGGGTAGATCATCGTCGCGGTCGTGGCCGCCGCGGTGAACGAGATGCTCGCCGAGTACTGCCAGATCCCGGCTGTGCGCGACCCGACCCGCACGTAGAGTGGGACACCGGTCGGCAGCGTGGTCGTCACCATATACGAGGTCTGCGTCAGCAGCCCGGCCGCCAGCACGTTCCACGTATCCGGCGCGGTGCCGATGTGGAGGATGTACGCGTCGGCGCCGCTCACCGACGTCCACTGGAATGCCTGCGTGGTCGACACGCCCGTGGCGTTGGCCGTCGGATAGAGCATCGTCGCGGTCGTCCGCAGCACCATGAACGGGATGCTGTTCCCGTAACGCCACACCCCGCCGACTCGCGACCCCACCCTCACATGGAGAGTTTGATCAACCGGCAGCACTGTCGTCACCAGGTACGACGGCTGTGTCAACAGGCCCGCGGCCAGCACATTCCAGGTGTTCGGCGTGGTGCCGATGTGCAGGATGTAGGCGTCGGCATTCGGTACCGGAGTCCACGTGAACGGCTGCGTGGTCGAGACATTTGTCGCGTTGGCAGTCGGGTAGATCATCGAGGCGGACATTCGCCGCGCGGTGAAGGGCACGACGGCGCTGTCGAGCCACACGTCGTTGACGCGGGCGCGCACCCGTGCATACAGGGTCTGATCGGGCGGCAGCGTTGCCTGCACCAGGTGCGACGTCGTCGTCAGCAGCCCCTCGGCGAGCACGTCATATGCGCCGGGCGTGGTGCCGATGTAGAGGATGTAGGCGTCGGCGTCCTGCACCTGCGTCCACGTGAACGCCTGGGTGGTCACGACATCGGTCGCGTTCGCCGTGGGATAGATCAGGGCGGGGACCGCCGGCAGGTTCCGGATCAGCGCCGTCGCACCATCGACCCGGCCGTTGACGCTCAGGGCGTCGGTCTGCAGCGCTCCGGCGTCGCGGCGGACCCGGTCGGCAAACGGACGTCTCGCCACTGCGGCCGTCGACCCCGACATGTCGTTACCGTCGGAGAGGTAGCCGTACGAGCGGTCGCCCCATGCCCACGCGCTGCCATCGGCGGTCACCGCGACGCCGAAGGTATCCGCGGCCGAGAAGCTGACGACTCCCGTGAGCGTCGTGGAGTCCGGGCGGCGCACGGCGGCGGGTGCCGCAATCGGCAGGCCCGTTGCGGAGCCCGTGCCGAGCTGACCGCGATCGTCACGCGCCCCAGGCGAGGATCCTCGCGTCCGACGTCAGCGCGAGGGAATGCTGTCCGCCGGCGAAGACCGCCTTGACCTGCACGCCGGTCAAGCCCGGCACCGTCACCGGCAGTTTGATAGATGACCGGCGGCTGGTTGCCGAGCTGGCTGTTCGAGGTTGCTGCCCCAGCCCATTACCGCGCCGGCGCTGGTGACCGCCAGCGCATGCACCGCTGGCGTGACGAGGGAGGCGTCCCGACCCGAGCGCGATGGAAACCACGTCCTGCAGGCCCGACACCGGCGCCGCGAGCGAGCGCGCGAATAGCGTGTTGTCGCCAAGCTGGCCAAAGCTGTTGTTGCCCCACGTCCAGACGGTGCCGTCATGAGCGAGGGCCATGCCGCCCATGCCGCCGGCCGCGATCGCGACCATGCCCGTCAGCGGGCCGGCTGCGTATCCGCACCCGACCGGGTGCGCGCGCGGCGTGGTCGTGCCGTCGCCGAGCCGTCCCGATTCGTTGGTGCCCCATGCCCAGACGCTGCCGTCAGACGGTCAGCGCGAGCGTGTGCGTCGAGCCAGCCGCGACCGCCACGACGTTGGTGAACGGCGACAAGTCGGTGTTCAGGACCGGCACCGGATATTCGCGGGCGTCGTGCTGAACCGTCGGCGAGCTGGCTGCGAGGTTGGCCCCCATCTCCAGAGACTGCCATCGGCGCGAATGGCGAATCGTATCGAGAGTCCGTCTGCTACGGCCACGACATCCGACACGTAGCTGAGGTCGGCGTTCTGCACGCGGCGTGCGTAGAGCCGCGACGGTTGCCGTTGCGCCGACGCTTGGCCCATTCCCTCAGGCCTCCGGCGACCTGCGGCGTGACGGTGAGCGTCACCTCATTGCTGACTGCCGCGAGGTAGTTCGGATCGCCGAGATAGGTCGCTTGGAACGTGTGCGTACCCGGCGGCAGCAGTCGACGTGAGCAACGACGCCCTCGACGGGTTGCCGGTCTGCAGCGGCAGCGTCGCCAGCAGGGTGGTGCCGGCGCGGAACTCGACGTTCCCGGTCGGCGCGCTGCCGCCGGCGGCGGCGGGACGTCTACCTGCAGACGAACGACGGTGCCGAACACCGCCTCCGTCGCGCTGATCGACAGACTCGCCTGGCCCGGCCCGCGCACCGCGAACGTGTAGCGCACCGAGTGCCACGCGCCGAGGTTGTCCGTGACTTTCAGGCTGACCGCGCGGTCGCCGTTCACCGTGTAGGTCGCCGTCACGGGCAGCGGCGTGATCGACGCCGCATCGTCGAAGCGCCGTCGTCGTCGAGGTCCCATTCGTAGCGAACGATCAGTCCGCCGGGATCGGAGGACGTGGACGGATTGAACGTCACCGGCTGGTTGACCAGCGCCGGATTCGCCGTGATCACGCGCGACCGGCGGCGTGTTCGTGCTGCCGCCGTCGTTGGGATTGGGATCGCAGACGTCGCCGACGCCGTCCGGGTCCGTGTCCGCTTGATTCGCATTCGACATGATACGCGCAGTTGTCCCGGCCGTCGACGACGCCGTCGCCATCCGCGTCCCCGATGCGGAGGCCCAGGAGCATGCCTTCAGGCGAGAACGCGTCCGGTTGCTGCTGGACGCCGTTCATGACCGGGAGATCCTTCGATTCCGTGAAGCCGAACAGATAGGTCGTGCCAGCCGCGTCGGTGACGTGTCCGCGCGCCTCGTCGTCCAGGCTGCCACCAAGGCACGACGAGAACATGAGCGTCGACGTCGCGGCGTTGAACGTCGCTGCGAACGCATCCGCCGGCTGGCAGGTGGGCAAGTGCGGGTAGAGGAGCGGAAGACCCGTCCCGCTCGTATTTCCGCTCAGCGTGACCACGTTGCCGGCGACGCCGATGCCGCGCGCGCTGTCATCGTCGAGGCCGCCGAACCTGGTCGAGAGCTCGACCGTGCCGGTTGACGAGAACCGCGCCACGAACGCATCGTGGCCGCTGGTCGATGCCTGCAGCAACGGCTGCACGGCTGGAAAATCGCTCGACCCGGTTTCGCCGGCGACATACGCACGTCCGGTCCCGTCAACCGTCATCGCGTACGTGAACTCGTCGTCGCTGCCGCCGTGGTACGTCGCGTAGGTGATCGTGCCGTTGGTGTCGAGACGCGCGAAGAAGGTGTCCGGGTGAAAGAAAGTGCCGAAGGCGGTTGTGAACTCGTTGCAGAGACCATCGGTTCCGCAGGTTGCATCAGCTGCAGTGCCGGTCACCGGGAAGTCAGCAGATTCCGTGTCGCCGGCCAGGTAGATCTGACCGCCGACGACGACCGCCGCGCTCACGACGTCGTATTCGAGGCCGCCGATGAACGTTGTCCAGTTCGTCGTCCCGTTTGGCGCCATTGCCGCGACGAACCCGTCGTTGAAGCCGACCTTCGCGCGAATTGGCGTCAGGCCGTTCAGCACGGACGAATATGAATGCCCGGCGAGATAGGCGACGCTGTTCGAGCCGATCGTGACAGTGAGACCGTAGTCGGCTGCCGGACCATTCACCAGCGCCGAGCTGTAGACGCCAGAACCATCGGCGTGGAGGCGGGTGACGAATGCCGCGGTGCCTCCCGAATTCCCGAGGCCGTTGGTCACGGGGAAATTAGCGGAGAAGGTTGCGCCGCCGACGACGATTCGACCCTGCGGATCGATCGCGATCCCGAACCCGTAATCGTCGTTGCCGCCGCCGATATAGGTGACGAAGTCGACGGCGCCGCCGCCCGGCAGAAGCTTGATGACGAAGACGTCGGCCCAATTCCCAGGCTTCGTCTGCCCGAACAACGCGGGAGACGTCGTGTAGCCGCTCAGGTACAGGCTTCCGTCGGGACCTGTCGTTGCGGTCTCGATCGTCTCGTCGCCCGTGCCGCCGATGTAGCTGCCATACGTCAGGATCGGGTCGACGACGAGCGTATGCGCGGTATCGTACGGCTCGGCGAGGAACCCGAGGGTGTGCGGGTCCAGCAGCACGTAACCGCCGCGAACAGGTTTGCGCACGCCGTCGATGTCCTGATACATGACCGGCGCGCGCTGGACGAGCGTGCCGGTTTCCAGCGCAATCTCGGCTTCGCCGTTCTGGTTGATTGAGACTCTCGACCGCTCCGTCGAGCCGCAGGCGGAAGGCATCGAGCCGCGCGCCGGGCTTCACGAAGACGTCGGTACTCGAGCAGGCGATCGTTGCCGTACATCCGCACGTCGATGCCGGGATAGGCGTCGATCACGCGGATGCTGCCGAACAGCCCGGCGTTGCGGACCCACTTCGATTGATCCTGTCCGACCAGGTAGTTGACTCTGCCGCCAAGCGGATCCTCGAAGCGAACAGCCGCGTCGCGTTTCGCGCCCAGGAGCCGCATCGACAGGTTGGAGTAGGTGATGTCGTCCCGCGACGGCAGATCGTGTCCCTGACGGAATCGCCCACTCTCGGCGTGACGTCGTGCCGGTTTCTGGGCAACGCGCAGGCGCCACTCGTCCGGCGTAATCGCCAGCGTCATCCCCGGCACGCGCGCGAGTGCTCGGTACTTCTGGGGACGCCTGGCCGGCGTTCTCTTCGAACGCGAGCGGCAGCCGAATGGACGACGGCGCTTGTGACGGCGGCGCGCCGGCTTTTTCCGCGCCGACGGAACTCCCCAGGCACAGTGCGACGCCAACGACGAGGGCAAGACTTCTGCGCATTGAATCGATCTCCCGAATCGGAGCCGCTCTGACTTTCAAGATCGCGTCATGAAGCGACACGTCGCACACGACGTCAGGTGAGAGGCCCCGCTGACAATTAGCAAGGCTGCCGCCGGACGGGAGTGGAGGTGAGTCGGGTCATTAACCCTTTGAAACGCAATGGCCTGGCGGTACTCGCGAGTGGCGAACGGGCATCGAGTCCAAGATCGGCCGCGGCCCCTAACTGTCACGGGAATGACGATTCTGATGGGGTTGGTTCCGGGGGGACGGAAAAAGCAACAGGGACGTCGCGATATAGTCTCCGAGGCCACGAGCCGGAGGTTGCGACATGAGGCTGCGTCTAGTGATGGGACTCATCGGCGGCGATTACCGCGGGAATGGCGCTCGGCGCGCAGCAACCGGTCGGCCCGCCGCCCGCCGCGCCGCAGGGGCAGACGCCGCCGGCCGGCGCCCGCAGCAACAACCTCGGCTCCGACGCGAACGGCAACCCGCTGCGGCTCGCGTTCAAGACCAACCACGTCTCGAACTACGACGAGTCCAAGGTCAAGCCGTACACGCTGCCCGATCCCCTGATCATGGCCGACGGCAAACCCGTCCGCGATGCCCGGGCATGGCCGGCGCGGCGCGCGGAGATCCTGCGCCTGTACGAATCGGAGATCTACGGACGCATTCCCGCGAACACGCCGAAGGTGACGTGGCAGGTCACCGAGACGGACCCGCAGGCACGCGAAGGCGCGTCGATCCGCAAGCGCATCGTCGGCACCATCGGGGAGGGCGCCGACGCGCCGAAGATCAACCTGACGCTGCATACGCCGGCACAGGCGAAGCAGCCGGTGCCGATCATCCTGCTGGTGAACTTCGGCGGCGGGACGCCTCAGCCTCCCGCCACGCCGCCAGCCGCGGCACAACCGGCGGCGACCGCGCCCGCGACGGCCACGACGCCCGCGGCGCCGGTATCGGGCGCGCCGGCTGCGGCAGCCGGACGAGGCCGAGGCGGTCCGCCGTCAGATCCGCCGGTCGCCGCCGAGATCCTCGCGCGCGGCTGGGGCTATGCGACCGTGGGCTACAACGACATTCAACCGGACCGCGCCAATGCGTGGACGCAGGGAGTGATCGGCCGCACGCTGGCGAGCGGCGCGGAGCAGCCTGCCGCCGACGAGTGGGGAACGATCAGCGCGTGGTCGTGGGGCATCAGCCGGATTCTCGACTATCTCGAGACCGACAAAGCGGTGAACGCGAAACAGGTCGCGGTGCAGGGGCACTCGCGTCTCGGCAAGACCGTACTGTGGGCGTCGGCGAAGGACCAACGGATAGCGGCCGTGTTCTCCAGCTGCTCGGGCGAGATGGGCGCGGCACTGGCGCGTCGCGATTGGGGAGAAACGGTTGACGACATGGCGCAGAACTTCGCCTGGCAGTTCGCGGGAAACCTTCAGAAGTGGGTCGGACGATGGAACGAGATGCCGGTCGACTCGCACATGCTGATCGCGCTCAGCGCGCCGCGTCCCGTCTTCGTCACCGGCGGAACCACGGATCAGTGGGCCGATCCCGTCGGCATGTTCAAGGCGCAGGTGAGCGCCGGACCGGTATTCCGGCTGCTGGGCAAGCGGGATCTGGGAACGACCGAGCTGCCGCCGCTCGATACGCCGCTGACGGCGGGCGATCTCGGCTGGCACTACCACACCGGCGGGCACACCGCGACGCCGGCCGACTGGAAGGCGTTTCTCGAGTTCCTCGGTAAGTACTTCTGAGCGCCACTTCCGCGCGCGCTACTTCTTGATCTCTTCTATCCGGTACACGTCCGTCCGCGTCCGCAGGAACAACGCGTCGTCGGCCACGGCCGCAGAGGCCATGACGCCGTTGTCCAGCTGATTCTCCGCGAGGACCTTGTACTCGCGGCCGGCGGCAATGACCGTCGTCTTGCCGTCTTCGTCGAAGAAGTAGACCCGGCCGGCCGCCGCGATCGGCGAGGCTGAAAACGTGCCTCCGACGCGACCCTGCCACACCGCTGCGCCGGTTCTGGCTTCGAGCGCCGACGCGACGCCGCCGTCGGTAATCATGTACAGCAGATCGCCGTCGAGGAGAATCGACGGCTTGTTCGGAACCGCTCGCGCAAATGTCCAGGCGATATGCGTGGCGGTGACACTCCCGCTGCCGTCCGGACGAACCGCGACGACCTTCGCCGCGTCCCACCCCGTCGTGTAAAACACCAGACCATGTCCGGCCACAGGCCGCGTTGCCGGCGTGTGGCTCGACCGATCTTCGATCCGCCATCGTTCCTTGCCGGTCATCGGGTCGTACCCGTAGACAGCTTTGCCGCCGACGCTGAAGAGGAGCGGCTCGCCGTTGACGGTGACGATGTGCGGCGTCGTGAACGCCTTGCGGAAATCACCATCCCCGATCGGCTTTCCGTCGGGACCCAGATCCTGGAAGTCGATCGAACGCGCCGTTCGCCACACGGTCTTCCCGGTCTGCTTGTCGAGCGCGACGACGTACTGCACGTCGATGCCGTCGAAGTGCATGATCAGCAGATTGCGGAAGAGGATGGGTGAGGAGCCCGGGCCGCGGAAGTGATTGCATTCGAGATCGCGCCGATCCCAGAGGACCTTCCCGGTTTTCGTGTCCAGCGCCGCCGTGCCGGCATAGCCGAACGTGACGTAGACGCGCCCGTCCTCGATGACCGGCGTCGGCGAGGCATAGCTGTTGACCGGATGAATCTCCTGCGGCTTCTCGATCTGGAATACCTTGACGTCGTGCACCACGCGGCCGGTCTCGCGATCGAGTGCGACGGCTGACAGCTCGCGTCCATCTTCAGTGGCGGTCGTCAGCCACAGTTGCGCGCCGAAGACGACGGGAGACGACCATCCCCGGCCCTCAATCGGCGTTCGCCATCGAATGTTCTTTTCCTCACTCCACGTGAGGGGCAGGTTGGCGCTCGTCGACGTGCCGTGCCCGTCGGGTCCCCGGAACTGCGGCCACTGGCCGTTGGTGTGTGCAGGCATGAGCACCCACGCGAACGCCAGGATTGACAAAAACTGTCGCTTCACCGCGCCATGCTAACAAAAGCTGTCACCTTGAACCCTTCGACAGGCTCAGGGCAGGCCGATATCGCAAGCGTCGACATACAAGCTTGTCCGGCGGGTTACACATTCAGTCGGAACCGGCGGTTCAGCCACTAATCTTGTGGTTCAGCCGGGCCGTCAATCTCAGCCGCAGTTTGGTCGGCCAATTGCATTAGTCGAGCACAGGCGCGCCCGAACCGGGTCGATGCGCGTGCCACCTGGACGTGCCGTCCAGACGCTGGTCAGAGGTAGGTGGACGATGGAAGGCTACTTTGTCCTCGACGATCGCGGCGAACCGATACCTGAGCGGAATCTCGAGGCCTGGACTCGCTGGTTCGAACGCGCGGACCGCTCCATCAGCCGGACCATCGTGACGCCCGAGATCACCGTGCTGACGACGTTCCGCGGAGTGATCGACTCGACCGACGGCTCACCAGCCCTGTTCGAGACGCGCGTGTTCGGCGGCATTCTCGACGGCGAGGAGCAGCGGCACTGCACCCGCGCCGAAGCGATCGACGCGCACGCGGTGCTCGCCGAGTGGTGCCGGATCGCGTCCCTGCCGACGCACGGCATCACGGCAGACCAGATCCGCTGACGAGGATCCGGCCTACCAGGTCGTCCCCGAGTCCGGCGGCCCGATGTCGATGGGCGTGTCAGGTGACACGTCCACTACGCCAGGAATCGATCGCAGCTTCGTGACGGTTTCCTCCGCGGCGGCGCCGGTGATGCTGCCGACTTCCTCGAGCACGTGCCCGACGGCAAATCCCGCTTTCTTGAGATCGGCTGTAATCTCACGAATCGGCCGATCCGGCGACGTCGTGACGATCCATCCTTTGTTCTCGGCCATTCTGCTGCCTCACTCTCTCCGCCGCGAGCTTCCAGCTCCCCGCTTCCGAGCGCCTGCATTCGCCGAAATGCCAGGAACTGAAAGCTCGCCAGTGGACCGCTGACGGGTTGTTCTACGGGGCCTGCACGATGCCCTTGCCGACCCGCACCGGCGGGAACGGCAATGGCTTCGCGCTCGCCTGCAGCTTGTTCCAGAGCGCCATGCCGCGAAGCGCGGGACTCGTTTCTGCCCAGAGGGCGGCGCATCCGGCGACGTGCGGCGTCGCCATGCTCGTGCCGCTCTTCGTTCCGTACCGCGTCGGCCGCGGCACCGAGGAGAACACGTCGCGTCCCGGCGCGGCGATTTCGATCTTGCCGAAGTTCGAGAAGCTCGAGGGACTGAGCGTCTGATCGAGCGACGCGACACTCAGGATCGTCGGCGAGTTCGCCGGTGCGCCGGTCGCGGCGGCGTCGTTCCCGGCGGCCGCGACGATCAGGCAGCCGCGGCTCAGCGCCGACGTGCCCGCCGCGGTATAGGCGGCCTGGACGGGCCCGGGTCCGCCAAGCGACATCGAGATGACCGGGCAGCGGTTGGCGATCGCCCAGTTCATCCCCGCCAGCACGGTTGCGGTCGTGCCCGATCCGGAATTGGTCAGCACCTTCCCGACGAAGATCGGCGCGCGATAGGCGATGCCGTAGCGCGGCGTCGTCCCGACTGGCGCCTTCGGTCCGCACGCCGTCCCGATGCAGTGCGTGCCGTGGCTGTGGAGATCCTGAACGGGCTGGCCGACGAAGGTCTGCGACGCGATCGCCCGGCCCGCGAAATCGGGATGTCCGAGATCCATGCCGCTATCGAGCACCGCGACCTTGATCCCCGCGCCGCTGCGCACACTCGGCGGCACCTTGCAGCGGATCAGGCCCCAGGTCGCACCGACCACGGCCGGGTCGACTTCGAGCTCGAGCTCGCTTTCCGACGGCGCCCTGAGGTCCTGCGCGATCGCTTCGGCCGCACGCACGAATCCTCGCAGGTACAACGTGTTCGCGTCGGCGTTCGCAAAGACGAAGTATTCCGGTTCGATGGCTTCGATCGGGCTGTCGTGGGGGATCTCCGTCTGCGCGCTGAGGCCACGCTGGTTCAACGCCGCCCCGCTGATCACCGCGGCGCCGATCTCAGGAAACACCAACGCTTCGGCGTCGCCGACCGCGTCGGGCGACACGGCCTGCTCCTTGAACTCCCGCGCGTCCGCGACGCGGAATCCCTGCGCATTCAGTGACCGCACGGCATCGTCGGTGGCGTTTTCCTTGTAGGTGACGATGTAGCGCCCCGTTTCCAGGCTCTCGTCGCCGCGCTGGAGCGCCGCCGTCAGCAGGTCATCGACCGAGGCGGACACACGCAGCTCCGCGGACTGTTTTGGCGGCTGCTTCCCGTTCTTCTTCGCCATGGATGCCTCCTTTACGAGTCGTGATCAGATCCCGAGATGGGAACAAGTCGAAGCACTAGGCAGAGGGCTCTGCTGATCGGTCCCTCCTGACGCCCGCGTCCGGGCAGCTCTGGTGACGTTGAGAGAGACCGTCCTTGTAACGCTTACGGGTGAGGCAGTCAAGGACTATTCAGCCAGAAAGCAGACTTAAGTCCGCTTCTGTGCCAACTCCGCGTGGACGCCGCGACACAGCAGATTCATAGACCATGGTGTCGAGCATCCGCGCGACGTTTCAGAATCGAGGCTGTAAAGATTGGTTGGAAGGCGGGTTGGGCTGCATCCGGCTGAACTGCGGCCATCCCATCGAGATCCTCGAGCCCGCGATCAAGGCTCTCGCTGCGCTGTTGTGACGGATGCTGGCCCTGCCCCCCCGGCGAGCAGTAGAACCCCGACCACATTCGACGCCCCTAACACGCCGAACGCGATCGCCCAGCTCGTCACCGATTCGCCTCCCGCGACATCGAGTACGCTGCCGACGATCGCGGAACCCGCGGACGCGGCCGCAAAGCCAGCCATCGAATACAGGGCCATCGCGGTGCCGCGACTGCCGGCCGGCGCGACCGCGACGATGCCGGCGGTCAGCGCCGCGGAGTCGGCGCTGATGAATACGGTGTAGATCACGCCGACGGTCAGGATCGCCGCCCAGTTCGCCGCGGCCGACAGACCGAACGCGACGCTCGCCGCCGCGGCCATCGTCATGACCACGAGGATGACCACGCGCCGATCGAATCGGGCGCTCAGCTCCGCCCCGGCCAGACTCGCAGGGACACCGACGAGTGCGATGAGCGCGGCGAGCGTGGCCGGACTGGCGAACGTATCCCGGCCTTGCGCGATCGCGCAGAACGTCAGAAAGGGCACGAGCCACGCGCGCACGCCGAACAGCTCCCACATGTGGCAGGCATAGCCGGCGACGAAGCGCATCGCCTCCGCCGATCGGAACACCTCGCGCCATCGTCCGTGTTCAGCGCCGCGGCCACCGCCGTGCGGCTGCATCGGCGGGATGAAGAAGAACATCAGCGCCCACGCGAGCGCCGGCCCGGCCGCGATCGTGACCATCGCGAGCCGCCACGTCATCACTTCCACCAGCTGACCGATCCAGTAGAACGACAGGCTCGAGCCAATCGTGAACGATGTGGTGTAGAGGGCCACGTAGCGCGGATGGGGGACGACACCCAGGCGGTCGGCGATGAGCTTCAGACCGGGCATGTAGGTTCCGGCGAGGCTCGCGCCGGCCAGAATCTGCAAGGGCAGCGCGGTCCAGAGTCCGTCAGCCGCGATCCCGAATCCGACCGCGGCGGCGGCTGCCAGCGACGTCGCCGCCAGCCACACCGTGCGTGCATCCATCCGGTCGGTCAGGCTGGCGAGCACCGGCACGGCCGCCATGTAGCCGGCGTAGTAGCCGCTGCTGATCCATCCGATCGCCGTGTTGGAGAGCTGCCAGGTCGAGCGCAGTTCCGTCTGCACCGCGAGGAACATGGAGAACGGCGACATGCCGAGGATCTCGGCGACGCAGATGATCGCGACGATGCGGCCGGGGCGGGTCATCGGCCGCGACCGTGCGGCCCGATCACGACGGGTTCGGGAGCAGGACGGACTTGATCACGCGACGGTCGTGCATCGCGTCGAACGCATCGCGCCACTTTTCGAGCGGCGCGCGCATGCCGACGATCGTCTCGGGCATCGTGAGACGGCGGTCGAGGAGATGGATGACGCGCTCCCAGACCGGATAGTTGTGGCTGAAGGAGCCCTGGAGCCTGATGTTCCGCAGCACCAGGGGATTCAGATCGACCGTGATGCTGTCCGGTGACCAGCCGACCTTCGTGATCGCGCCGTCGGGCCGCACGAGGCGCAGCGCGTCGTTGACTGCCTGGCTCGCGCCGGTCGCGTCGCAGACCAGGTCGGCCCCTTCGGGTCTGAACGCGCGGACGATCTCTTCGAGATTCTGCTGCTGCAGATCGACCGTGTCGGTGGCGCCGAGCTGCCGGGCGGCCACGAGACGCGAGGCATCCGCCGAGACGCCGGCCACGATCAGGGGGTTGGCACCAGCCAATGCCGCCATGCGGGTGCACAAAAGGCCGATCGGTCCCGGGCCCAGAACCACCACGAGATCGCCCGGCCGGATCGTGGAATTCACACACATCGTCTGGTAGGCGACGGCGTGCGGTTCCGCCAGGCACGCGAGGTCGAACGGCAGGGTGTCGGGGATATTGTGGAGGCAGCGTGCCGGCACGCGCACCCATTGCGCCATGGCGCCGTCGAGGCCGTATCCGAACCCCTTGCGCGACGGGCAGAGGTTGTAGCGGCCAGTACGGCAGAGCAGGCAGTTCCCGCAGATCTCGGCGGCGGTCTCGCTCACCACGCGGTCGCCCTCACGGAAGCCGCGAACGCCAGGCCCGAGCCTGGCCACGGTGCCGCCGAACTCGTGGCCGAGCACGACCGGCACGTTCACGGTCCACGAATGCGTGTTGTGCGCCTGATGAACGTCCGAGCCGCAGACCGATACTCCGCCGACCTTCAGCAGAACCTCACCCTCGCCGATGTCCGGAACGGGGACTTCGCGGAGCTCGACGGCGTGGGGTTGCAGGGCGTAATGAACGACGGCGGGATGCGTCTGCATGCGCCTCGTAACTTATCAGGAGTCACTGGGCTGGGCTAGACATCTCCTAAGGCCTGAATACTGTCGAATGATGCAAGTTTCCAAGGTCGTAGGCGGCGAGCAGAATGCCGTCGCGGCGGAAACCTGGATCCGTGTCCCGCGTTTCCAGGAAGCTGCGGAAGAACAGTCCCGCGACGATGAGGACCATCAGGGCGAGGGCGACCTGCACCGCCATCAGGCCGTTCCGCAGCCGGCTTCGGGCTGCGGTCCTGGCACCCGCACGCAACGCGAGATGTGGATCCACACGCGCCAGCTGCAGGGCCGGCGCCGCGCCGAAGATCAATCCGCACCCCACGCCGAGCGATATCGCGAACGCGAGACCGAGACCATCGATGCTGGTCTGGAAGCGAATGGGCAGACCAGTGAGCGGCAGTTCCAGGAGCGCCTGAGTGCCCCAGACCGCAATCCCGGCCCCGAGGGCGGCGCCGGCGACGCCGAGTAGAACGCTCTCCGTCAGGAACAGGCTCGCTATGCGCCACGGACCCGCGCCGAGCGCGAGCCTCACGCCCATCTCGCGCTGCCGCGTGCTCGCGCGCGCGAGCATCAGGTTAGCGGTGTTGCCGCACACAGCGAGCAGCAGGAGCAGCATTACCCCCTGCAGGATCGCCAGCGCGCGCGTCAGCAGGCGCTGCGGGCCCCGCGGCGACTGCGACAGCGACAGCACGTCACCGCGAACCGCCGCGTTCGTGTCCGGGTAGGCCTGCGCGAGCTGCCGCATCGCGGTTTCGAGCTCGCTCTGCGCCTGCGACCTGGTCGTCTGCGGCGCCAGCCTTCCCATGATCGAGTAGCCGCGAATCCGGCGATCGTCCAGCTCCTTCGAGCCATTCGCGACGAGCGCCGCCTGTCCCGCGGGCACCCAGACGTCGAAGTTGAGGCCGAGCTGCGTTCCTTGAAACTGCCGCGGCGTAACCCCGATGATGCGCAGCTCGCGTCCGTTCACGCGGACGGTCTGACCGATCGCCTGCGGCGCTCCGGCGTAGCGGTTCTGCCACATGCCGTAAGAGATGATCGCGACCGGCTCCTCGGTGGCGCGCCGGAACTCCTCGGGGCCGGGGAAGCGCCCGAGCGCCGGACTCAGTCCGAGCGCGGAAAAATAGTTGTGCGACACGAGCATGCCGAAGAGCCGTTCGACTCTCGCCGTAGCGCGCGTCGGATTCGTGCGCGCGGAGGCGGGGAGGTTGGGAGTTGATGAAATCTGCGATAGCGTCTGCCAGATTAAAGATGCGCTATAGGGAGATCGCGCCACTTCCTCAGCTCGCCGGCATCGTGCAGTGCGTGTGGCTGCTCGAAGGGGATGCCGCGACCGGCGCGGGGGCTCCGGAGCCGGTGCTGCCCGACGGCAGACCGGAGCTGATTCTCCACTTCGGCGATTGCTTCGAGCGGATCACGGCGGCCGCGGCGCCGGTCGTGCAGCCGTCGATCATCTTCGCCGGCCAGTTGACCTCGCCGCTCCTGCTTCGTCCGACCGGGCGCGTCGCGGTGGTCGGTGTCCGCTTCCATCCGGATGGAGCGCCGTGCGTTGTCCCGGTGCCCCAGCATGAAGTGGCCGGATTGACCATCGACGCCGGCCTGCTGTCGGCTCGATTCGGGCGGGAGCTCGGAGACGTGGAGCGCGTCGAAAGCGACGAAAGCGACGAAAGCGGCCTTCCCCGGACGGCCGTCGCGGTGCAGGAAGTGCTGCTGCGATGGATGCGACCCGCGCGCATCGACCCGCGCGTCCGCTTCGCCGTCGCCGCGATCGAACGCACGCAGGGCCGGTTGTCGATCGACGCGCTGTCGCGCGCCGCCAACATCACTCGCCGGCACCTGGAACGGCGATTCCTGGAAGACGTCGGCGCCACCCCGAAGCGGCTCGCGCGTATCGCGCGCTTTCAGCACGCGCTGCGCATGCTGGAGCAGTTCGACTCAGCCAGCCCCGGCGCCGAGACGGCCGCGGCCTGCGGCTACGCGGATCAATCCCACTTCATTCGCGACTTCCGTCGCCTGGCCGGCTGCTCGCCGTCGGAGCATCTGCTGCGCCAGGGAGAGCTCACGGGGTTCTTCATAGAGCGATGGCAGCCCTGAGGCCATCGCGCAACGGCGTTGCCGATCGCGGTCGCGACGCTCGTATCTCGACATTCGCACTGACGGCTGGTCTAGTCGATGACGTCAGTAGTCGAACCAAGGACGTCGGCGGGCATATCGTTGCAATACGAGATCTGAGCCCCACCGTCCCTCGCGCGCTGGCGAGGTTATCGCCGTCACTCCTGCCGCTTCAACACAAAAGACTGCGCCCGCTTCCCGGCCTCGCCGCTGATCGTTGTTTCCAGCGATCCGTCCGGCCGTCGCGTGTACTCGATCAGCTTCGGGAAATCGTGCGCCGGGTTCTCGAAGGTTGCGCTGTCGGAGGTGACCGCCGTCAACGTGAAATGCGTCGCCGGCGTGCGCGCGTTCGGCATGGCTGTGTAAACGAGGCCGCCGTCGCGTTCGGCGATGCACAGGAACTCGAAGCTCGCCATGGCCGTGCCGCGCAGTGTTCGCGCCGTTGCCAGCATCGATCCGCCGCCAACCGGCGTCCATCGTTCTTCCACCGTCAGCGTGCCCGTTGCTCCGACCCAGACGCCGGAGATCCACGCGACCTGCGCGATCGTGGCCTGCGTCTTCGGCCCTTGCGGGGCCGGGTCCGTGTTGGGGAACGAATCGGACGATCGCTTGTACACGGTGCCGACCTGTCGCGGGGCAGCCTGCGCGGACTCGCGCATGCTGGCTTCGATCACGAGCACATCGGGGGATTGCTGCCGCAGCAGCCGTCTGACGCTTGCCTTCGTTGGCGTGGTGCTGCCGGGCGGCACGGAGCCCACGACCGTGAACGCGAGCGAATTGCCTTCCCACGCGACGGTCTCGATCGATTCGGCGTCTCCCTGACAGACCCCGCCTGGTATGCGCGTGCGGACCTCGCTTCCGTCCATCGGAAAGGTCGCGGCGACTGTACCTTCGCGCGCCGGGCGCACCACTGTGAGGCGATCGCCGGCCTGTCGCAGCCACAGGCGCGCGCCGAAGACGGGGCTCGGCGCCGCGGGCACGTCGGCCGGCGCGTCCGAGGCCGCCACCCAGGTTCCGGACAGATCCGGCCGCTGTGCCGCGGCAGGCCCCGCAACTCCGAGCAAAACCACTCCCACACCGATGGCGATCGCTCGCATTCCGCTCCTCCAGTTTCGGGTAACTCTAGCGTGAGGCGCGGGTGCCAGGCTTGGACAAATGCGACATGGTGCGGCCTGTTGTTTTTCCCGTTCTGATTTGTCTGCGCGTTCATCCTCTCCGGCTGCGCTATAACTGACCGGTGCGCGTACTGGTCGTCGAGGATGAGGCGAAGCTGTCCGGGCAGCTGATGTCGGCCCTGTCGGAGGCGGGGTATGCCGTCGATTGTGCGGCCGACGGTGAGCGGGCCGACTTCCTCGGCCAGACCGAACACTACGACGCGGTGATCCTCGATCTCGGACTGCCGCGCGTCGACGGCCTGACCGTGCTCCGGCGGTGGCGCGACGCGGGGGTCATGGTTCCGGTACTCGTGCTCACGGCGCGTGGCAGCTGGCACGAGCGGGTGCAGGGCATCGATGGCGGCGCGGACGATTACGTCGCAAAGCCGTTCCGGATCGAAGAAGTGCTGGCGCGGCTGCGCGCGCTGATCCGTCGCGCCAGCCGGCAGATGACCACGGTGCTCCGCTGCGGCGCCCTGGCCCTGGATCCGGCCGCGGCGAAAGTGACCCTGAACGGCAACCCGGTGAAATTGACCAGCCATGAATACCGGGTGCTCGCGTATCTGATGTACCACCGCGGCCGCGTCGTGTCGCAGAGCGAGCTCAGTCAACACATCTATGCACAGGATCTCGATCGCGATTCCAACACCGTGGAAGTGTTCGTCGCCCGGCTGCGCCGCAAGCTCGGCGCCGCGACGATCGAGACGGTGCGCGGTCTCGGCTACCGCATCGAGTGCGGCGGATGATTCGGCTGCCCTCGCTTCGCGCACGCGTGTTCCTCGGGGCGCTCTTCTGGACCGCCGGTCTGTTCATCGGAGGCGTGCTCATCACCACGATCCTGATGATGCGATACCGGCATTTCCCGACGATCCTGCACGGCACGGCGTACGGACACGCGGCGGCGTCCTCGATGCTGACCGTGTTGTTCCTGGTGCTCGGATTGATGCTGGTGCGAAGCGGCCTGTCGTCGGTGAACCGGCTGCGGACGCGGCTGGCAGACGTGCGGGATGGCCGGTCGCGCCGGATCGAGGGACGCTATCCGAGCGAGGTGCAGCCGCTCGTCGACGATCTGAATGCGCTCCTCGACCATCGCGACACCGCGGTGACCCGCGCGATCGCCAAGGCCGGCGATCTGGCGCACGGCCTCAAAACACCACTGGCGATTCTCGCGCAGGAAGCCGACCGGGTTCGTGCCGCCGGTCAGCTCGAGCTGGCCGAGGCGATCGGCCAGCAGGTCGAGCGGATGCGGCGGCAGACCGATTACCACCTGGCGCAGGCCCGCGCCGCAGCGTCGGGAGCAACCACCGGGACGCGCTGCGCCGTGGTCGAATCCGCGGACGGCCTCGTCCGCACGATGCGGCGTCTGCACGCGGATCGCGGACTCGCCATCGACGAGCGGGTGCCGTCCGATCACGCGGTTCGCTGCCAGCGCGAGGATCTCGACGAGATGCTCGGCAATCTGCTCGACAACGCCTGCAAGTGGGCAAAGGCCAGGGTCGCGGTCGAATCGGGCCGACACGATTCGCTCGTTCGCATCATCGTCGAAGACGACGGGCCGGGGCTGCCGGCATCGATGCGCGAAGCCGTGCTGCAGCGCGGCGTGCGCGCCGACGAGGCGGCACCCGGCTCGGGCCTCGGCCTCGCAATCGTCCGGGACCTCGCCGAGCTGTACGGCGGATCCATTTCGCTCGACAACGCGAGCACCGGCGGCCTGCGCGCGACACTGGTGCTGCCCGCGGTCGATCGGAGCGGCGGCGGGCGCCTCTTCCGCCTGAAGGCGGAAGCCACGCGGTAGAACCAGCACCAGCACCGAGCACCGAGCACCGAGTTGTTGTGGCGCCTCCGCCGTCCAATCGGCTACAGTCGGTATTTCGGCGTTCTGAGATCGCCCTCCACGTACTCCCGATCGTCATGTCCACCTTCGCTGAACAGCCCGCGGGCTCTGCCCAGGCGCCGCCGTCCCATCCTGGCGGCCTGTGGAAAACGGTGCGCGAAGCGGTCCGCGGTTCGCACATCGACTACACGACAGCTCCGATCGGCCGCGCCGTCATCATGCTCGCGGTGCCGATGGTCATGGAGATGGCGATGGAGTCGATCTTCGCCGTCGCCGACGTGTTCTGGGTCGCGCACCTCGGCGCCGACGCGGTCGCCACCGTCGGGTTGACCGAGTCGATGCTCACGCATCATCTACACGGTCGCGATGGGCCTGTCGATCGGCGCGACAGCGCTGGTGGCCAGGCGCACGGGCGAGGGCGATCCGGAAGCGGCGGCGCGTGCGGCGGCGCAGTCGATCCTGCTCGGCCTCGGCGTCTCGGCGGCGATTAGCCTCCTCGCGGCTCCATTCGCGCCGTCGCTGCTGCGATTGATGGGGGCGATCGGACGACGTGGTCCGGATGGGCAGCGGCTTCACGACGATGATGCTTGCCGGAAATGCAACCGTGCTGCTGCTGTTCCTGCAGAATGCCGTGTTCCGCGGCGCCGGCGACGCCGCCACGGCGATGCGGGTGCTGATTCTCGGCAACGTGCTGAACATCATCCTCGGCCCGTGTTTCATCTTCGGCGTCGGTCCGCTGCCCGAGATGGGCGTGACCGGGGCGGCCGTGGCGACGAACCTCGGGCGGGGCAGCGCGGTCTTGTTTCAGCTGTACCTGCTGACCCGGGGCAGAGGGCGCATCCAGCTCGCCCGCCGCCACTTCCGCCTCGACTTCGCGACGATGAAGACGGTGGTGCGGTTGTCGGGCTCGGGGACGCTGCAGATTCTCATCGGCACCGCGAGCTACGTCGGTCTGGTCCGGATCCTGTCGACGTTCGGCAGCGCGCCGCTCGCGGGCTACACCATCGGCATTCGCGTGATCCTCTTCGCGCTGCTGCCGGCCTTCGGCGTCAGCAACGCCGCCGCGACGATGGTCGGCCAGAACCTCGGCGCAGGAAAGCCGGATCGCGCGGATCGAGCGGTCTGGACTGCCGCGTTCTACAACATGATCTTCCTCGGGAGCGTCGGACTCCTGTTCCTGATCGCGGCGCCTCAGATCGCGGGACTGTTCACCGACGATCCCGCGGTCAAGCCGTACGCCGTCAGCTGTCTCCGGACCGTGAGTCTCGGCTTCGTGTTCTACGCCGTCGGGATGGTCCTGACTTCCGCTTTCAACGGCGCCGGCGATACGTGGACGCCAACGGTCATCAACCTGTTCGTCTTCTGGCTCTGGGAGATCCCGCTGGCCTGGTGGCTCTCGACCGGCGATCCGTCGTCGTCGCTCAGGCCAGGACTCGGCCCGCGCGGTGTCTTCCTGGCGCTGACGATCGCCTACTCGACACTGGCGGTGATCAGCGCGGTGATCTTCAGGAAAGGGAAATGGAAGGGGAGCGGGTCTGACTATCTCAACTCCCAACCTCCAACTACCAACTCCCAAGGAGAGCCGTTCGTACTATCTGGGTGAAAGTCGACACGATTTGCCTGGTTGGCTCGACGTTCACCCAGATGGCACGAGCCGACTTTTCTTTGGGAGTTGGGAGTTGGAAGTTGGGAGTTGACGAGGCCGCGTCTCCGCCTTGACTTCCTCGATGGCCCCGAATAGCGTTCAAACCAATGCATCTCAAACACGATCCGCGAGCTGATGCCGTAGTCGGGCGGGGTGTCGGAGAAGGGTATCTGGCCAGCGAGGACGTCGCCGCGGTGGCGCGTGCCGGGCTCGCGCAGCTGCCGGTGGACGGCAAGCGGCTGCTCGTTCTGATTCCTGATGGCACCCGGACGATGCCGATGCCCCTGCTGTATCAGATCATCGAGAACGAGCTCGGGCCGCGCGTGGCCGCGCTGGACTATCTGGTGGCGCTCGGCACCCACACGCCGATGACCGACGAGCAGCTCGGTCGCCACATCGGGCAGACCGTTGTCGATGGGCTTGCCGGACAGCGGCGGATTTTCAACCACCGGTGGGACGATCCGAAGACGTTCGTGAAGCTCGGGGAGATTCCCGCGCACGAGATTGCCGAGCTCACGGGAGGGCGGCTGAAGCAGAACGTTCCGGTCGCGCTCAACCGGCTGCTCGTCGACTACGATCACGTCCTCATCTGCGGGCCGGTGTTTCCCCATGAGGTCGTCGGATTCTCCGGCGGCACGAAGTATCTGTTTCCCGGCGTGGCGGCGGCCGACATCATCCACTTCACGCACTGGCTCGGCGCGCTCATCACGAGCTATGACGTGATCGGGACCGCCGACACGCCCGTGCGCGCCGTGATCAATCGCGCCGCGAGCCTGCTGTGGACGCCGCTCTCGCTTCTCGCGGTCGTCGTGACGCACGATGGCATCGCCGGCATGTATTGCGGCGAGCCGCAGGCGGCCTGGCGGCAGGCCGCGGCGCTCTCCGCCCGCCGCCACATCGTCTGGATCGACAAGCCGTATCAGCGGGCGCTCGCGGTGATGCCCCGGATGTACGACGATCTCTGGACGGCCGCGAAGGGGATGTACAAGATCGAGCCGGCCATCGCCGATGGCGGCGAGGTCGTGATCTTCGCGCCGCACGTGACCGAGGTGAGCTACGTTCACGGCAAGCTCCTGGACGAAGTCGGATATCACTGCCGCGATTACTTTCTCTCGCAGTGGGACAGGTTCAAGCACTATCCCGGCGGCATCCTCGCCCACTCGACGCACGTCAAGGGCCTCGGCGCCTTCGATGCGTCGTGTGCGCTGGAGACGCCCCGGATTCAGGTCACGCTGGCCACCGGCATTTCGCGGGAACGGTGCGAGCGGATCAATCTCGGTTACCTCGATCCGGCTACCGTGAACCCGGCGGACTGGGAAGGGAAGCCGGGCTGGCTGGTGGTGCCGCGCGCGGGTGAAATGTTGTACAGGGTCGGTCAACCGCCGACGTGGGGTACGTAGATGCAATACAAAATGGGCGTCGTGGGTCTCGGCGTGATGGGCGCCAGCCTTGCGCGCAACATCGAAAGCAAAGGGTTCCCGGTCGTCGGCTACGATCTCGACGCCAAGAAGACGAACGCCTTCCTCGAGGGCCCGGCGAAAGGGAAGGCGATCATCGGCGTCGATCGGCCGGAGCGTCTCATGGAAGCGCTCGAACGGCCGCGGCGCGTGCTCTTCATGGTTCCCGCCGGCCCGCCCGTGGACAGCGTCATCGCCCACCTGAAGCCGCATCTCGAGGAAGGCGACATCCTGATCGACGGCGGCAATTCGTACTTCGTCGATACCGATCGGCGCAGCGACGAGTTGGCGGCCGCCGGTTTCCGGTTCGTCGGCGCCGGCGTGTCGGGCGGCGAGGAAGGGGCGCTGCTCGGGCCGGCAATCATGCCTGGTGGCCAGCCGGAAGCCTGGGAGGCCCTGGCCCCGATTTTTCGCGCGATCGCCGCGAAGGCGGACGATGGCGAGCCCTGCGTCGACCACATGGGCCCGCGCGGCGCCGGTCACTACGTGAAGATGGTGCACAACGGCATCGAGTACGGCGACATGCAGCTCATTGCCGAAACCTACGATCTGCTCCACCGCGGCGCCGGCCTGAATGCGCAGGAGCTCGCGGGCGTGTTCTGGGAATGGAATGCCGGCGAGCTGCGCTCCTATCTGGTCGAGATCACCGCAAAGATCTTCGAGCGGACCGACGACGAGACCGGCAAGCCGATCGTCGACGTGATCCTGGACGAGGCACAGCAGAAGGGCACCGGCAAGTGGATGAGCCAGAACGCGTTCGACATCGGCGCGCCGATCCCGACGGTGAACGCGGCCGTCGAGGCGCGGATTCTGTCGGCGTTGAAGGCGGAGCGTGTGGCCGCCAGCCGTGTGCTTCGCGGCCCGCTCCCTGACGGCCGCGGCGATCGCACGCGTCTCGTGAACGCTGCGCGGCAAGCGCTTTATGCGAGCAAGATCACCTCTTACGCGCAAGGCATGGGACAGCTGCGCCTCGCCTCGAAGGAATACGGCTACGGCATCGATCCAGCCCGTGTCGCGAAGGTCTGGCGGGCCGGCTGCATCATTCGCGCGAGCCTGCTCGAGGACATCCGCGGCGCGTTCTCGCGCGACCCCGGCCTCGTCAACCTGCTGCTCGACGAGGCGTTCCGTGACGCCATCGCGCAGCGCCAGGAGGGATGGCGCCACTTCGTGCAGACCGCAATCGGGCTCGGCATTCCCGTGCCCGCGATGGCCGGCTCGCTCGCGTATTACGATTCCTATCGGAACGAGCGCCTGCCGGCGAACCTGACGCAGGCGCAGCGCGACTACTTTGGCGCGCATACCTACCGTCGCGTGGATCGCGACGGCGTGTTCCATACGGAGTGGACCAGGGCGCCCGCGACAAGCCACCGGAGCGACACACACTGATGACCAAGGCACTCGACGTTCCCAGAACCGGCGCCCTCGATTTCCTCGCGCTCGGCGCCCTCATTCACCGGCTCGATCCGGGAGTCATTCCGTTCCGCAAGGCGACGACCTGCGAGATTCACGTGAGCGGCGGCGAGTTCAACACCGCGGCCAACCTCGCCGATTGTTTCGGCCTGCGCACCGGCATCGCCACGGCGATGGTCGAGTACCCGATTGGCGAGCTGATCGCCGGTCGCGTACGGTCGATGGGCGTCACGCCTTTCTACAAGATGTTCAAACACGACGGCGTCCGCGGGCCGAACATGGCGACCGTGTACAGCGACCGCGGCTTCGGGGTGCGCGGGCCCATCGTGTTCTACAACCGCTGCAACGAAGCCGCGGCGCAGCTCAAGCCGGGTGACTTCGACTGGAACGCCATCTTCGCCTCGGGCGTCCGCTGGTTCCACAGCGGCGGGATCTTCGCGTCGCTCTCCGAGACGACCGCGGAACTGATCATCGAAGGCATGCAGGCGGCGCGCAAGCACGGCGCCGTCGTCTCGCTGGACCTGAATTACCGGGAAAAGCTCTGGGCCGCGGCGGGCGGCGCCGATCGCGCCGTCTCGACGCTGGCGCGCATCGTCCAGAACGTCGACGTGCTGGTGGGCAACGAAGAGGATCTGCAGAAGGGGCTCGGCATCGCGGGCCCCGAGGTGGCGGCGAAGTCCGCACTCGATTCGAGCGCGTTCTTCGGCATGATCGATCGCGTGGTGCAGAAGTATCCGCAGGTCAAGGTCGTGGCCACCACTCTGCGGCACGTGCAGTCGACCAATCGCCACTCATGGAGCGCGGTTGCGTGGATCAGCGGACAGACACACGTCGCGCCCACCTGCGAGCTCGACGTCTACGACCGGGTCGGTGGCGGCGATGGGTTCGCCTCCGGGTTGTTCTATGGGCTGCTGTCCGGCGAGGCGCCCGAAGATGCCGTCAAGCTGGGATGGGCGCACGGCGCGATGATCACGGCATTTCCCGGGGACACGACCATGGCGACGCTCGATCAGGTCCGTGCGTTTGCCAGAGGCGGGTCGGCGAGAATCCAGCGCTGAGTGGCGGCCCGGCGCGGTCAGACCGTGCCGGGCTTGCCGAATCCCATCTGATGTGAAGTGATCAGCTGCCGAGCCGCGCGGTCAGCAGCTTGACGTCGGCGCCTTTCCACGCCTTCCGGAACCGCGCTTCAGCCGCGGCCGCGTCGTCGGTCTTACCCTGGGCTTTCAGCGCCTGAACCAGGCCGAACAGCGACCAGCCGTTTTCCGGGTTCTTGCGCAGGTCCTCCCAGAAGACGGCTTCCGCTTCGTCCGCACGTCCTGCCGCAAGCAGGATCGCGCCGAGATTCTGGCGCACCGGAGCGTGCC
Organism: uncultured Acidobacteriota bacterium; assembly: GCA_963785755.1. Lineage (GTDB taxonomy): Bacteria > Acidobacteriota > Vicinamibacteria > Vicinamibacterales > 2-12-FULL-66-21 > JACCXG01. The sequence continues at coordinate 69,842 of CAWAXG010000042.1, forward strand.
AGTCCGCCGGCTCCTGGTAGATCAGCGCATCCTCGAACCGGATGGCCCGATCGAGATGGAGGACGGCCTTATCCCAGTCCTTCCGCTTCGCGGCTATCTCCCCGGCCACGACTTCGGGGGCGATGCGCAGGATCGCGAAGCCCGTGTTGTTGGAGAACGTCACGGTCTTTTTCAGCTCGGGGTCGTTCGCGAGAAGCTTCAGCTGTTCGAGCTCCGCCTCGGCCTCCGTGAGCTGCCCCTTCGCCGTGAAAGCCATCGCGCGCGCGTACCGCCACGCGCCGCGGGTGAAGGGGGTCTGATGATCGGGGCCTTTGTCGGCCAGGATCTGATCCCATTCGCCGAATCGAACCATCGCCCAGTACGGCACGACGAGGAACCCCTGGAGGATGGGCACGTTGGCGAGCGCTTCGTGCGGGATGGCTTTCGCGAGCTTGCGCGCAGACTCGAGCGCGAGCTCGCGCTGGCCGCTCGCCGACGCGCCCATCCAGATGAAGTGCACGTTGTGCGGATAGTAGGCCAGGGGATAGAGGCCCTGCGCCCGGCACTGCGCGATATAGTCCTCATCCGCCTTCGCCGCGAGCTGGTTCGACGTGATGACGTCCTGGTGGCGGCCGACACGCTGATAGATGTGCGCGGGCATGTGCACGATGTGGCCCGCGCCCGGCATCAGCGGCAGCAGGCGGTCGGCTTCAGCCTCGGCGCGCTCCGGGGTATCTGTCGCCTCCCAGAGGTGAATCCACAGGTGCAGTGCGCCCGGATGGTTCTTGTTTCTTGCAAGCACCTGCTCGAGCGATTTCTGAACCTCGCGCGTCTCGTCGTACGGCAGGCCGTCGCGCGTCCAGTAGTTCCACGGCCGGAGATCCATCAGCGCCTCGGCGAGGATCGTGCGCGCGTCGGTGTCAAAGGGATACTTCGCGACGACGGTACGCATCGCGTCCACGAATGCGCGGTCGGCTTTCTGACGATCTTCGGTCTTGCCCGTGTACCGCGTGGCCAGCGCATCGATGAACGCGCGCTCGCGTGCTGTGCCGTTCGCTTTCAGCGCGGCCGCCTTGCGTACGAGCTCCAGGGCCTTCGGCTCGTCCTCGGGCGTCATCGGCGCGTTGATGTTGGGTCCGAGCACCAGCGCCTGACCCCAGTACGCCATCGCGCAATTAGGGTCGAGCCGCGCGGCCTCCGCGAACGCCCTCGCCGCTTCCGCATGGTTGAACCCGTAGGCGAGATTCATTCCTTGATTGACGAACAGCTGCGCCCGCGCCACCTTCGTCGTCACCGGGAACTTGTGGACGCCGAGGTTCTGGAGCCGCGGCGCGATCGGCATTCCCGGCGCCGGCGCCTGGTCGTACGCGGCTGGCTTTTCGTAGTGCTGATGTTGAGGTGGGGTGTCGCCCTGGGCGGCGGCCCTCGCGGCCAGTGCCGGCGTCATCAGAACGGCTACCGCAACGAGACCCATCATCTTCACGCGTGACATCTCTGTCTCCTTCAAAAGAGATTACGTAGGACACCGCGGGGACGCCCATGATCGACCCGTCGATCTCTGGTAAGAATTTGGTAAGAGCGGCGGGGCTACAATGGCCTCGCCGCAGCGGTTCCGCCGGAACGGAGCGGGGCAAAGGGCCCCCGCAAGCGACGGCGGGAGGGGTCCGGGGGACAACGTCGGGCTCGCAAGCGCGCCGCAAGGCGCGCCCGCCGGAACGGAGCGGGGCAAAGGGGCCCCGCGAGCGACGGCGTGAGGGGGTCCGGGGGACAACGTCCCCCGGAATAAGGACGACTCGATGATCCCGGATCTCCCTGTCACGTTTCTGGACTATCGGCTCGACCCAGTCAGTGGCCAGCTCTACCGGGGCGGGACCCCGATCCCGCTGACTCCAAAGGCATTTGCGCTGCTGGGATACCTGGCGCAGTCCGCCGGCAAGCTGGTCTCGAAACAGGAGCTCCTCGACGCGGTCTGGGCGGGCGTGTTCGTCGGCGACGCGGTCTTGAAGTCCACGATGCGGGAAGTCCGCAAGGCGCTCGGCGACGACGCCGATGCGCCACGGTTCATCGAGACCGCTCATCGCCGAGGTTATCGGTTCATCGCGCCGGTGACATCCGCCCCGGCGCCGGCGGTCCGCGCGCCGGATGGTCCGGCGGGCGGTTCCAGCGTCGCGGTGCGCACGGCCGCGGCGCAACCGCGGGTGCGGTATGCGCACAGCGGCAGCGTCAACATCGCGTATCAGGTCGTCGGCTCGGGTCCTGTCGATCTGGTCTTCGTGATGGGATGGGTGTCGCACCTCGAGTATTTCTGGAAGGAACCCTCGTTTGCGCGTTTCCTCGATCGCCTGGCCTCGATGGGGCGGTTGATCCTGTTCGACAAGCGGGGAACCGGGCTGTCCGATCCGGTGCCGGTCGCGCAGCTGCCGACACTGGAACAGCGGCTGGACGATGTGCGCGCCGTGATGGAGGCGGCCGAGTCCGAGCATGCCGTGCTGCTCGGGATATCCGACGGCGGGCCGATGTGCAGCATGTTCGCCGCGACGTATCCGGAAAAAACCGATGCGCTCATCATGATCGGCAGTTACGCCCGGCGGCTACAGGACGAGCAGTACCCGTGGGGCCCATCGCGCGAAGAGCGGAATCGCTTCTTCCAGCTGATCGTGGACGAATGGGGTGGTCCGGTCGGCATCGCCGATCGGGCGCCGTCGAAGGCGTCCGACCCGGAGTTCCGTGAGTGGTGGGCCTCGTACCTGCGCATGGGCGCGAGCCCGGGCGCTGCCGTCGCGCTGACGCGCATGAACGCCGAGATCGACATTCGCGGCGTGCTGCCGTCGATCCGTGTCCCGACCCTCGTGCTGCATCGCAGCGGCGATCGAACGCTGAAAGTGGAGGAAGGACGGTATCTCGCCTCGCACATCCCGGGCGCGCGGTTCGTCGAGCTGCCGGGCGACGATCACCTGCCGTTTCTCGGCGAGCAGGAGGAGATGTTCACGGAGATCGAACGCTTCATTTCCAGCGCGCGCGTGCGTACGACGTCGGATCGGGTGCTGGCGACAGTCCTGACCTGCTTCGCGGACGCGCGGACCGAGGACGTCGGGCATCTGCATCGAGTGTTCAGCCGCGAGGTGGCCTGGCACCGCGGCCGCCAGATTGGGTCGGACGACGAGAAGCTGGTGGCGATGTTCGACGGTCCGGGCCGCGCGGTGCAATGCGGGTGCTCGGTCGTGACCGTTGCGCGAGCGTTCACGCATCGGCGTCCGCGCCGGCATCCACATCGGCGAGTGCGATCCGACCGCCTGTACCGGTCTGGTGCCGGACATCAGCGCCGCGCTGGCCGACGCGGCGGTCAGCGGCGAGGTGCTCGTCTCCCGCACCGTCGTCGATCTCGTCCACGGCTCGGGGCTGCAATTCTCGGACTGGGGCTCGCTGCGGACGCCGTCGATCGGCCGCAAGCTCGCCGCGATGCGCGCGGTGCGGGGTTAGGCCGTGGCGGAGAGCATGAAGCGGGCCGTTTTGACCAATGCGCCAAATTCCCACAAAGTAGTGTCTTCTCAGAAGGAGCCATCGCCATGAAGCGTGTGTCGTGCGTCGTGCTGCTGCTGTCGCTTGACGACGTTGTCGGCGGATTCGGGGACCGGATCGCAAACCGGCGCCCAGCGGCCGCTCCGTGTGATTGCGTTCGGCGCGCATCCCGATGACGCCGAGCTGAAGGCGAGCGGCGTGGCCGCGCTCTGGGCGGCTGCCGGCCACAAGGTGAAGTTCGTGGCGATGACCAACGGAGACGTCGGTCATTTCGAGAGCGCCGGCGGGCCGCTGGCTCGCCGCCGGAAAGCAGAAGTCAAGGAGTGCGCGAAGATCCTCGGCATCGAAACCGATGTCCTCGACATCCACGATGGCGAGCTCGTCCCGTCGCTCGAGAACCGCAAGATGGTGTCGCGGCTCATCCGCGAGTGGCAGGCCGACATCGTGATGGGCCATCGTCCCTATGACTACCACCCCGACCATCGCTACACCGGCGTGCTGCTGGACGATTCCGCGGTCGTGGTGGTGGCGCCGTTCTTCGTGCCGGATTCGCCGCCGACTCCGCGCAATCCCGTGTTCATGTACTACTCGGACGGCTTCCAGGATCCGAAGCCGTTCACGCCGTCGATCGTGGTCGGGATCGACGAGACCGCGGACAAGAAGTGGAAGTGCGTCTCGGCGATGCCGTCGCAGTTCGGCGACAAGGATTCGTGGCAGGGACGGACGCTGCCGAACGTGCCGCAGGACGATCGCGAGCGCGCGAATTACCTGCTGGAGATCGTGAAGAAGCGGAACATTGCCGTCGCGGATCAGTATCGCGAGCGGCTGGTCGCGCTCTACGGGCCGGAACGCGGCAAGAAGGTGCAGTATGCGGAGGCGTTCCAGCTCGGGCAGTACGGACGTCAGGCGTCGATCGACGAGCTGAAGCAGATGTTTCCGATTGGAAAGTGAGCCCGCGCTACGTGCTGCGTGCCACGTGCTGGGTGCCCACGTGCGTTTGTGCGACGTGCTACGTGCTCACGTGCTTTTCGTGCGACGTGCTTACGTGCGGGTGCTCGTGCGTTCGGGATCAGGGATCGGAACCCGGTTAATCGCCGATCCCGGATCCCGAGACAAGCCCGAGTCCCGAGTCCCGAGTCCCTGACATTGACGTCGCCTCTCCAGTCATCTAGTCTCCCGTCATGCCGATGACTCGTCTTGTGGCCCTCGTTCTCCTGATTGCTTCCCCGGCTCTTGCGCAGCCGCTGGATCCGTTTCCAGCGCCGATTCCCGCCACCGATGGCGTCGTCAAGGTCGCGTTCACCGAGTTCGCGTCGCTGCCTGACGTCGGCGGTGAGGCGGCGCGGATGATGCTGCTGGTCGATGAGCCGGGCACGCGCCGGCTGTTCGTGAACGACATGCGCGGCATTCTCTACAGCGTCGGCTACGACGGGAAGACGGTGACGACGTATCTCGATCTGCGCGATCCGGCGTGGAACCTCAGCGTCCAGTCGGCGAACTTCGAGCGCGGCTTCCAGAGCTTCGCGTTTCATCCGCAGTTCAACGGACGCGGGAGTCCGGGCTTTGGCAGGTTCTACACCTATGTCGATACGAGCAATATCACTCCGGAGCCCGACTTCAAGCCTGGTGGCAGCAAACGGACGCACGACACGATCCTTCTCGAGTGGGTCGCGAAGGATCCTGGCGGCGCGACCTACGATGGCGGTCCGCCGCGCGAGCTGATGCGGTTCGAGCAGCCGTTCGCCAATCACAACGGCGGACACATCGCGTTCAACCCGCTGGCGACGGCGCGTGACCCGGACTTCGGGCTGCTCTATGTCGGCGCCGCCGACGGCGGCAGCGGCGGCGACCCGCTCGAGGTCGCCCAGAACATGAAGTCCGCGTTCGGCAAGATCCTGCGGATCGATCCGCTCGGGTCGAACAGCGTGAACAAGAAGTACGGCATTCCGCCCGGGAATCCGTTCGTCAAGGGCGCCAAGGTCGAGAGCCTGCCGGAAATCTACGCGTCCGGGCTGCGCAATCCGCAGCGGCTCTTCTGGGATACCAAAACCCGCCGCATGTTCGTGTCCGACATCGGTCAGAACATCGTCGAGGAGATCAGCCCGGTGACCGCCGGCGCCAATCTCGGATGGAACGACTGGGAAGGCAGCTTCACCTTCACCGCCGGCACGATCAGCACGGACAAACCGCGGGCGGACCGCAGCCTCACCTATCCGGTCGTCGAGTACGGGCACACCGACCCGCTGCTGCAGAAGAGCTCGGCGGTGATCGGCGGCGCCGTCTATCGCCACGACGCCATCAAGCAGCTGAAGGATCTGCTGATCTTCGGGGACAACCCGAGCGGCGAGATCTTCTACGTTCATGCCGACAAACTTCCCGAGGGCGGGCAGGATGCGATCCGCCGCATTCTCTTCGACCAGAACGGTGAGTCGAAGACGCTGCTGCAGCTCATTCAGGACAAGAACGTCAAGCAGGGGAAACCGGCAGCGCCACGCGCCGATCTGCGCTTCGGGTACGGCCCGAACGGTCAGCTGTTCGTCCTGAACAAGCGCGACGGCACGATTCGCCTGCTGGTGCCGGACGGCTCACGGCCATCGAGTGGGGCTGGCGGTAACTCTTCAACTCCCAACTTCCAACTTCCAAGGGAGAATCGCTCGATCCGGGTGAAAGTCGTCGCGACTTTGCCCGGTTGTCGCGCCTTTCACCCAGGCGGTGCGACCGACTTTCCTTGGAATTGGGAGTTGGGAGTTGGGAATTAACGAGAGTCAGAGACGTCTGAGCCGGATATCGCGCAGAGCGGACGATGTTCGCCATGCCGCGATGCCGAGCGGTTTGGACGCATCCATCTCAATCCGGATGTCGATTCGTTTGCCCTTGAGGTCGACGTTGACGAGCTCGCGGTCGTCGAGCCAGGCTTCGATCTTCGCCGGGGTGACGCGGATACGGATGTTGTACCAGCGCTTCTGATCGAATGTGACCGCCTGTGAGGTTTCGTTCTCGGACGCATCGACGTCGTTGATGCTGGACAGCCCGACGACGCTGCCGCCCCAGCCGCCGAGAATCAGCGAGCAGAACGAGTCGCCGACCGGGAACGTCACGCCGGCGAAAAAGTCATTCCCGTCGACCCGCATCGCCTGCAGCGCAAGCTCATAGTTGGTGGAGGGCAGCGCCGGGCCGCTCCAGTTGATCCCCGTCAGACTTCTGCCCGTTTCGAGAAGGATCTGACCGTTGTCGACCTTGATCGCGCCGGCGCCGCTGAACTTCGATGACTGCCAGTTGGTCAGCGCCTTGCCGTCGAAGAGTGGCTCCCACGCCTGCTCGGCAGGTTTCGCGGTTTGTGTCGGAGCGACCGCGAGAAGCCGCTGAGCCAGGGTGATCGACGCGAATGCGGTCACCGCGACGAGAAGGCTCGACCGTAGAGCGTGATGGCGCATCGTCATGTCGCGACTAATCTTAGCGCCAACGGCGGGGGGATGGGGGATGGGGACTGGGGACTCGGGCGCGTCTCGGGATCAGGGATCAGGGTCCGCCAGGGAGCGGGGATCGGGATCGAAGAACGGGAGATCAGTTCCGGTCAGCCACGATGTCTTCCAGGCGGGCCAGCCGGGAGCGGTGATCTTTGAGCGTGGCATACATCAATCGCCGCTCCGCGTCGTGTTCCTTCCGGATGTTGTCGATCGTGCGATCGAGGTGCTCCGTGACGCCGCCCACGACTTCCAGCACGCGTTTCATATCGCCGCGCAGCGACTCGGCGGTGACGTCGATTTTGTTGTTCATCGCGTCGAGCCGTTGATCGAATCGATCCATTCGAGCGTCGAAGCCGTCCATCCGGGCGTCGAAGCGATCCATTCGAGCGTCGAAGCCGTCCATCCGGGACTCGAAGCGGTCCATCCGGACATTGAACCCGTCCATCCGGACATTGAACCCGTCCATCCTGGCGTCGAAGCCGTCCATTCGGCTTGTGAGCTCGCCGAACCCGCGGGTCACAGCCGCTTCAATTCTGGCCACGGCGCTCTCGAGTCGTTCGAGGCGTTCGTCCACTCCCATCGTCCGTTCCGTCGGCATCGTAGCATCGTCCTCCCGACGACGGACGAGCGAAGGGCGTGCCAGCTCGAAATAGGGCACGTTGCCGAGGGAATTGTCGGGGATCCCTCACGAGCGTTGCAGAACCTGCGTACCGAACGGGACCGCTGGATCGAGTAATCCGCGCCGATCCATCGATCGCCGCGCGTGCCGGCCGACTGCCTGACTCGACGCCTTACCTCATCACCGCCAGGTCCACCGCGATCCACCTGGCAATCGCATCGACCGCCGCCTGATCGCGCACGGCCGTGCCGAGCGGCGGCATCTGCGACGAAGGCCGGCGCGAGCGCATGCGCACCAGCATCGCACTCTCGTCCACGGCGTGCGGATTGGCCAGCACGCTCGCGTTCTCTGCAACGCCGGGCACGGCCCACCGCGTGCGATGGTCGATGAAGTCCGCGCGACAGCGTCGCCGTCCTGCAGCAGATCTGTACACCGCTTCTTTATCGGCGAGGTCAAATTGCGCCCGCATCGACCGGGCGATCCAGCGAAAACGAGGGACTGGCCCGATCAACTGTGCTCTGGTGCAGAGCCTGGGCGAGGAGGTCCGAGACTAAGCGGCCAAGCGATTTGCCTTCTTGCTTCTGGCGCCGTTTCAGATCCCGCAGAATCGGCGCGTCGATATCGATCGTCGTGCTCGGCATGATGAGTTGATGATCGACTTGTTCGCATCAGATGTCATTGGTGGCTACCGAGAACTCGACCTACGATCTGAACTGCCGCGAGTGCAGTTCCATGACAAACAGCGGTCGGCGCTCCCCTTTGACGTTCCCGGGGATTGATGGGACGGAATGGTCTTTAGCAGACGCTCGCCGGACACGCCACTACACCTTCCGCGAGCGCCTGCTGCCGCCACCCGACCGCGTCGGGCCTCGTGAACGCTTCCGGCCTTCCAACACGATGATGCTGGGTTGCCAAAAAGATACGTCGCTATCGCGGCGCGCAGTCTTCAGAATGCTGACGATGCCTTCGAACACCGCACGATCCGCAACGGGCAACTGCGGATCCTCGAGCGCATCAGCAATCACCAACTCCAGCATTGCGGGAGTAGTTGTCTGATCGAAACAGATGAGCGCACGTCCATCGGGAAGCGGCACCAGCGCCACGCCGGTTCGTCGTTCCAGCGTGCGAGTCGGATTGACGACGATCACGGCTCGTTTGCCGAACGTGGCAAGCTCCGCTGGCGAGTGCCGCTGACGGCCGAGCTCGGGCTGCGCGATGCGCACGACGGCTCGACTCAAATCTGCATCCACTGCGCTCAACGCCGCGATCACGTGGAGCGGCAGCGTCAACGTCACCGACCGCGACGGCTCAGCGAATTTCCGTGGCCGTCCGCGCGCCACAGTTGCTGACGGATGATGGATGCGTCCAGGATTCACGATTTCGGATAGCCGTAGGGGTGCGTGCTGTGCCACTGCCATGCCGTCCTCACGATACTTTTGATGTCGGGATAACGCGGTGCCCAACCGAGTTCCCGCATGATCCGGTCTGGCGATGCCACCAGAACAGCGGGATCTCCGGGGCGTCGATCGACGATGGCGTGTGGAATCGTCCGTCCGACAACCTCCTCGCAGGCGCGCAAAACTTCGAGCACGGTTGTTCCCGTACCGCTACCCATACAAAAAGCACGCCCCATTCCCGGCTCGACAGCCTCGACCGCCAGCCTGTGCGCTTGCGCGAGATCCTCGACATGGACGTAATCCCGGACGTTGGTCCCGTCCCGGGTTGGCCAGTCTCCGCCAAAAATCAATAACTTGTCGCGTTGGCCCTGCGCGGCTTGGAGCGCCAGTGGTATCAGATGGCTTTCGGTGCGTCGATCCTCGCCATGGTGGCCGGATTCATCCGCTCCGCTCGCGTTGAAGTAGCGTAGATGCGTGGATCCGATTTTATACGCGGCCGAATATTCACGGATCATCCACTCGGACGCGAGCTTCGTCGTGCCGTTGGGCGTCTGCGGACGCTGGGGCGAATCCTCGGTCAGAGGCATATCGCCATCCACACCGTAGGTCGCCGCAGTCGAGCTGAACACAATCCGCTGTACTCCTGTACGACGCATCGCATCCAGGACATTCTTCGTGCCCAGCGCATTGATACGCCAATAGGTCTCAGGGCTCTTGATCGATTCTGGCACGACGCGACTGCCGCGAAGTGCATCACCGCGTCGTACTTTTTCAGCCCCGAGCACCTCCACGAGCCGGTCAGGGTCCAGCATGTCTTCTACGATGAGCCGCCCCTCTGGAACAGCGCCGCGATTCCCTTCAGAGAGGTCGTCGAATGCCACGGCATCGTACCCGTGGCGCAACAGGTACCGCAAACACGCGCTGCCGACGTATCCCGCTCCGCCGGTCAGGAGCACCTTCATGCCGGTTGTCGCTCCTCCTGGCGTGCGGTGTCGAGAATGAGGTCGGCGGCTTCGCCGGAGATGGGCAGCCCGCGAGTGAGGCACGTCTGCTGCGATCTCGCGCGACCCCATCTTCATTGACGGGATCAGAATGCTTCCGCGGCTATCACGCATGTAGCCGAGGATCTCGCGCAGTTGACACTCGTGCCAGAAAGCCTGCGCTTCGCGCCGGTGGAGCGAACTCTTTGATGCACGACCACGCGTGCCCGGCCAGCTCGCGAACGGCGAAAAGCGGGATCCCGAGCACCCGACGAAGGCGTGCCGGCTCGCCATCCGCGCGCGGCGCGATTTCCTCCGCGAGCCGGGCATAGCTGCCGGTTCGCACATGCCAGGATCGAAAGTACGCCTTTGTCAGTCTGTCCTCCGACACCGGTGCTGCGACTGCGACCTCCGGCACATACATCGCGCGTCGGCCGGAGCTCCAGAATCGAGTCATCAGCTCCGTGTCCTCGGAGCGTGAGCCGAACTCGGTCGAGAAGGCACCGATCTCGTCAAACACCTGCTTGCGGAACAACAGGTTGGCGCCTGCGAGGCACACCGGGTTCGCCGGGTCGACGGAGAAGCGTTCCGGACCGTAGTCCTGTAAGGCGAGTGCGCCGACCCCCGTGTCCCTCGTCAGCCAACGCGGTGGTGGCGCGGACCACTCGGGCAGGATGCGTCCTCCCACACAGTCCACGTCCGCGTGCGTATCGAAAGCCTTCTGAATGCTGGATACCCAGTTCGGTGCGACACGGATGTCGTCGTCGGTGAACGCCACAAGGTCGCCGCGGGCGTGGGCGATGCCTGCGTTCCGGGCGAACGAGAGACCTTGTTGCGCTTCGAACACGTAGCGGAGCCGGGGCCCGGCTGTTGCCTGCCGTTGCTGCACGAGCTCCCGGGTGTGATCGCGCGAGTTGTTGTCGACCACCAGGACCTCGTAAGGCGGGCTGCCCTCAGTCTGTGAGAGGACCGCATCCAGTGCCGGGCCGAGGAGCTGCGCCCGGTTGAAAGTGCAGAGGACGATGCTGACGCGACAGAAGTCGTCTGTCACGCGTGTGCCCGTGCATCGGCGAGATGCCGGAGGGGAAAGCGGACAACCGTCGTACGCGAGGGTCGAGCGGCAGCCACCCTGGTGCCCACAGCTGCCGCGTAACCGCGTGCGCCTTTCATGAGCCCTTCCTCCCCGTCACGCCTGGACCCACAGTCTCGCGAGGTCCGGGCAAGTCGTGCGACCTGACGGGAGTGGCAGGGGAACATGTCGTGCGGACGCAGAACCCCGCGCGGCCCCGACAGAGCCAGCGCGGAAATCACGACCAATCCGGCGACCTTCGCCAGCCGCACGACACGCGAGATCACTCGTTGTGCGACATACCCGAGCGAATAGGCTGCATCCATCGCCATCTCCGCCGCCGCAGGGAACCGGCCGCGAGCGACGTTGGCGACTGCGATGCTCGCAGCGATGGGAACGCGGCGCGCGTGATACCAAGGTATCGGGTGGCGACGCCCATCTGCTCCAACCGGGTCGTCCGTTCCCAGCAGCGCATCCCCATATCCGGACCAGAAGAACCAGCGGGTGAAATACGACAGCCGCAGGCGCTCGGCTGGCACCCAGTGACCCACGCGGATCGCTGAGCGATAGATACAACGATAGCCCGCTTGCCGCGCCCGGCTGCAAAGATCCTGGTCCTCGACGCCGAACAGTGTTCCGGCACGCCGTGCGAGGTCCGATCGGAAGCCGCCGAGCGCGTCGAGAACGTCGCGTCGGATGGCAAGGTTCGCCCCCACGGCCGTTCGCGGGCCGAGCTCCTGATCGGCGCCGTAGTGCTGCAGCGCGAGCGGCGACGTCATCATCCCGTATCGAACGTGAGGTTCAACCTGCAACCATCGCGGCGGCGGGCATTCCCACTCGGGATCGACCCGCCCTCCCACCAGCGCCAACGAGGGATCGCTGAACATCTGTCGTATCGCGGCGAGCCAGTCCGGCGCGACGACGACATCGTCGTCAATCAACGCCAGGATGGATCCGAGGGCCGCCGCAATGCCCCGGTCCAACGCCGGACCTTTCCCCTGCGTCCGCTCGGTGAGCGGCCGCAGCGGCACCGGGAAATCGCGCGCCGCTGCCTCGATGACCGAAGGGGTCTCATCGGCACTTCCGTTATCGACCACGATGACCTCGTCGCCATGGGTGAAGTCCTGATGGCGCAGAGCCTGGAGAGTGCGCTCCAACAGCCGCGCCCGGTTGAAGGTCGCGATCACGATGCTCACGGCCGGCGCAGTCAATCGCTGCGGATTCGCATTAACGGCATGACGCACTTGGCACCTCCTCCGCGCCACCGAGCCCATTCCGCTCACGGCTCCACCGTCCGTTTGAGCCATCCATGACGCCTGACGTGACGAGTAGCTGCTGCCCAGCTACCAAACCTGCGACACCGCCTTGCTTGGTCAAGGTCTAGTTCGGCGGTCAACGCCCGAATGACGCGGACCGGCAGCGTCAGCGTGTGGGCTGGCGGCGGTTCGGTAAACTTTCGCGGCCTCCCGCCGCCCGCGCGGGCGCGTTGGCAGTGCGGGTTCAGGACCGTAGCACTCATTTTTCCCTGAATATCCCTGCTGAGCCCTATTTTTGCCAAAAATTGACCACCGCTCGCGCACGGCTTGCGGAATCGCCGGGGGTGAAACCCGCATTCGCCATTCACAGTCACTTCGAGCTTGACGGCATTTCCGCGACGACCAACGAGAACTGGCACTGACTTCACGTCGCGGGCGGCACACCTGCGTTCCCGTTGCGCGTGGTCCTGCGAGGACCGTGCCACGCCCCGTGAAGCGTATGCGCCGTCGGCCGCGCGAGCTGCGCAGCGGTGCGAGTGGCTTACCGCTCGCGGTGAAGGTCGGGAAGACCGAACGACGAACCGAGGACCATGGTCGTGTACGTCAGTGGTGCAGGAGTACCATCCACGCGAACTCGGGGGAGCAGGTGGTCACGCGCCTCGCACATAAGTGTGCACACCGCAAATGCCGCGTGAGGTTGCAGCTGCGATCGGATTCGAATCTCCCCGTGGTCGCCATAGCTCGCGCCGTGATACCCATGCGCGAGCGGAGGCGGGCCCTCCGGATCCGATGGGCGCGATCACCTCGTAAGGGCCTATGCGGGTGCCTGGATTCAAGGTCGTGCAGGCATTCTAGCGCGAGATCATCACTGCACCTTGTGATCTTCCGCCTGTGCCTCGGAGATTCCCTCGGGCTCCAGTTCTTCCACCGCGCGGTTCAATCGCACGAACACACCCCACGCCGCGAGGAGCGCGGCGGCGCCGACTGCGACCGACGCGGCGTTCGGCAGCATCTCGGGGCGCTCGTGCAGCGTCTGCACCACCGCCACCAGGCTCTCGATCCCGAGAGCGACGACGACGACCACGAGGAAGCGGGAGAGGTAGCGGCGAACGCGGGTCGGCGCGCTGACGTGGACCCGCCGCACGACCTCCTCTTCGATGACCGTCTGCGACATCTCCAGCGCGACCAGGGCGACCGCGACCATGCCGATGCTCTCGATCGCCGCTGCCGACCTTGCAGAGAGGTTCTGTCCCCCGCCTGGCGTCACCGCCGTCCAGAGCTCCACGAGCGCAAACCCCATGAGCACTACTGCCGCGAGACCGAACAGGCCGGCCACGATCGCGTACCCGATCGTGAACAGCGGGAGGATCATCTTCATCGACTCCATCATGACATCACGGCAGTGACCCCCCCTGCTCCAGCAGCTCGGCCACCGGATCGAGCCCGCGGGCGCGGGCGATCTGCGCGGCGGTCGCGCCGTCCTTCCGGCGGAACGACGCGTCGGCGCCGTGCGCGAGGAACAGCTTGACGATTTCGGTCGCAATCTGCTCATCGTCCGGGAGGCTGAACAGCGGCGTGCCTCCCTCCCACGACGCTGTCGCGAGCTTCGGTTCAGCGGTCACCACTTCCCGCAGTCGATCCAGCTTGCCGGTGGGCACCAGCGTCCAGACGTCGCGGCTCAGCGGAGTGAGCAGATCCACGAGCCGATGGCGCTGCCCGAACATTGCCCAGTAGATCGGTGTCGTGCCGTGCATGTCGTCGCGTGGGTCGATCTCGGCGCCGCGCTCGATCAGGAGTTGGGCGACTCGCGCCGAGCCGGCATACCCGGCAGCATGGAGCGCGCGCGTTCGATGGCGATCCTCGACGTCCGGCGACATCCCCAGGTCGAGCAGCAGCGCCGCGACGTCTACCCGATCGGACTCGGCCGCTCTCAGCAGCGGCGTGGCGTCTTTCAATTGATCGGGGTGTGCGGCGGCCATCCGCCGCGCGCCTTCACGATCCAGGCGGAAGCACGTTGCCATGAAATCGTCAGCCTCGCCCGCTGGGGGCGACGTCCTGGGCGCTCCGTACCGCGCGAGAAGTTCCGCGAACTCCTGTCGACCGCTCGCGATCGCCATCTCATACAGCGTTCCAGGTGGTGTCCGTTGATCGGACGCGCGCGGCGGGTTTGGATTGGCGCCATGAGCGAGCGCCCATTCGGCGATCCCCAGGTAGTTTCCTTTCATCGCGGTGTGGAGCAGGTACCAGGCGCCGCTGCCATAGCCGCCCATGTCGATCTGCTTCCAGTCGGGATCGGCCCAGTCCGCCTCCCGCCCGCGCTTGATCGACTCGCGATAGATCAGTTCCAGCAGCCACACGAGATCGTCGTCGGCCAGAAGGGGATGAGACGCGTGGCCGGCGAAGGCGTTGTAGAAGATCTGCTGATCGTAAGGTTCGGCGCCGCGTTCAAGCAGAAGGCTCGAAAGCGCGCGAGCCTGGGGATGCGTGGCCGCCTGCTCCTCGCCGCGGCCGATCACCGACGTCAGCGCCGTGTAGTGGATGCTCGCATTGCCCCCTTCGTAGTAGGCGTTTGGATCCGCACCGCGGTCGAGCAGCAATCGAGCGATGGCGGTTGCATGTGCCGCCGACGCGGGATCGAGCGGGCAGCCTCGCGGCGCAGAGATACAGGAGCGGCGGCCACTGGCGTGGACCGCCCGTCGCATTCGCCCGCTCGGGATGTTCGTCCAGGATGCGCCGTACTTCTTCCAGATCGCCGCAAGCGACCGCGGTGTAGATGCTGTCGTGCGCGATGTCCGGATAGCGCTTCAGCAGGCGCTCGGCGGCATGCGTGTGGTGCGCCCGGTCCGGCCCGCCAACGCCCCAGTCCAGGCATGCCATCCGCAGAAACGCGGCAACACGTTCTTCGTGGGTGCGGGCGAGGTGACCACCGGTCGGTGAGCTCGGCGCCGTGCGCGATGAGCGCACGAACGGCTTCGATCTTGTTCTTCGCCGTCGCCCAGGCGAGGGGCGTGACGTCGGCATCCGGACACCACGAGGCCGGCTGTGAACCAGGCGGCAGGTACGCGCCAAACGGGCGATGAAGGGCGGGTGGATCCCGGCGAAGAATCGCTGGAATCTGGTCGGCGCGGTCGAAGTCGATCGCGTCGAAGATGTCGAGCTCCGCCGTCAGCAGCCGTTCGAATACGGCCTGCCTGCGCGCAAAGCTGGCCCAGCCGGCGGGTGTGCCGCCGTACCTGCCGTCTCGCTGCCGCGGATTAGCCCCGTGCTTCAGCAGTACCTCGACGGCAGGGAGGTTGCCGTGAAACGCCGCGGCGTGCAGCGGGGTGTACCCGCGTGTCTTATCCACCGACGTGACCGGGTCGTCCTGCACGTCCACCGACGCGCCAAATCGGATCAGCGTCTCGAGAATGTGGCCGGGCGCCTCCGCGGCGGCGCGCACGATCAACGTGCCCCATCGATGCCCCGGCTTCAGCGCGTCGGGGTCCTCACGCAGCAGCCGCTCGACCTCGTCTGTGCGTTCCAGCGCAATCGCGGACGCGAGCGTGAGATGGGCGCCGGCCTCGATGAGCATCCGGGCCATGTCGCTTCGCTGGCCAAGCGCGGCTTCATCGAGCGGCGTCAGGTTGCCCGCATCCACGGCGTTCGGATCCGCGCCCAGCCGCAGCAGCGCTTCGACCGATCGGGGCTGGTTCTTGACCACTGCAAGATGCAGCGCGTGACGGCGCCGATTGACCCTGTCCATCGGCCGCTCGATGGCGGCCGGATCCTCCGCCGCCCGAGCGCGAATGCTCTCGACGTCTCCGACCGCGACCGCTGAATGCAGCGTGTGCCGCGCGCCGTGCGCCAGCAGGTACTCGACGACGGCGGGGCGGATCTCGACGTTGGGGAAGCAGGTCGCCCAGCCGATGATGTCGAGCTGATGGTCGTCCTCCTCACCCGCGACCGTCCGGGCGCCGTGCTCCACGAGCAGCGTGATGACTTCGAGGTCGCCACGCTCGGCGGCGAAGTGCAATGGGAACGCGTTGTCGCCTTCATCGCGAATGTTCGGATCCGCGCCGCGCTCGAGCAACGCCCGGACGACTTCGACGTGCTCGACGCCGAAATGCAGCGCCGTGCGCAATCCGGTGTGCCCTTCGAGGGTGCTGCGCTCGTTGATGACGTCGGGATGAGCATCGAGAATCGAGGCGAGCGTTGTAACGTCGCCACGATCGGCGGCCCCGAGCAACGCCTGCAACGCCTGCTCGCGCGGTGATCCGCCCCGCGCGAGCGCCTCTGCCGCGCCTTTCAGCGCGGTCCAGTTCGGCAGGCCGTATTCGAGCGCCAGCGCGTGCTGCACGTCACGCAGACCCGCCGTGGCCGGCGCCTTCGGCCAGGCCCGCACGAGTCGGTCTCGCGCGTCGCGATCGTTCGCGCGCAGCGCCTTCAGCCAGCGTTTGGCTTCCTTGCGGAGGTGTTCGACAGAGGTACCGGGAGCGAGCGGGCGAGGCATGGACACCTTCTTTCCGTTACGCCCCACGCTACGCGCGAGGCAAGCCCGACGTCCGCTGAAAGACGGGCCGGAAGAAGGTTCGTGATGACTGACGAACCGGCTGGGTGGGCAATGCCTTGCCGCGGACAGGAGGCGCCCCAGAGCGCGCTAGGGGGGAGTGTCGAGTCCACGGGCGCGGGCGATCTGCGCGGCGGTCGCGCCTCCTTCCGGCGGAACGACGCGTCGGCGCCGTGCGCGAGGAACAGCTTGACGATTTCGGTCGCGATCTGCTCATCGTCCGGGAGGCTGAACAGCGGCGTGCCTCCCTCCCACGACGCTGTCGCGAGCTTCGGTTCAGCGGTCACCACTTCCGCAGTCGATCCAGCTTGCCGGTGGGCACGAGCGTCCAGACGTCGCGGCTCAGCGGAGAGAGCAGATCCACGAGCCGATGGCGCTGCCCGAACATTGCCCAGTAGATGGGTGTCGTGCCGTGCATGTCGTCGCGTGGGTCGATCTCGGCGCCGCGCTCGATCAGAAGTTGAGCGACTCGCGCCGAGCCGGCATACCCGGCAGCATGCAGCGCGCGCGTGCGATGGCGATCCTCGATGTCCGGCGACATGCCGAGGTCGAGCAGCAGCGCGTGACGTCTATCCGATCGGATTCGGCGCTCTCAGCAGCGGCGTGGCGTCTTTGAGTTGATCGGGGTGCGAGGCGGCCATCTGGCGCGCGCCCTCACGATCCAGGCGGAAGCACGCGGCCATGAATCGTCAGCCTCGCTCGACGGGGGCGACGCGCTCGGCGCTCCGTACCGTGCGAGAAGCTCCGCGAACTCCTGTCAGACCGCTCGCGATCGCCAGCTCGTAGAGGGTCCAGGTGGTGTCCGTTCATCGGACGCGCGCGGCGGGTTCGGATTGGCGCCATGAGCGAGCGCCCATTGGGCGATCGCGAGGTAGTTGCCTTGCATCGCGTTGTGAGCAGATACCAGGCGCCGCTGCCATAGCCTCCCATCTGGATCATCGTCCAGTCGGGATCGCGCCAATCGGCCTCGCGTCCGCGCTGCAGCGACTCCCGATAGATCAGCTCCAGCAGCCAGACGAGATCGTCGTCTGCAGAAGCGGATGCGAGGCATGACCGCCGAAGCCGTTGTAGAACATCTGCACGTCGTAGGGTTCGGCGCCGCGATCGAGGAGAAGGCTCGCCAGCTCGCGGGCCTCAGGGATGCGTGGCCGCCTGTTCTTCGCCGCGGCCGATGACCGAAGCCAGCACGGTGTAGTGGATGCTCTCATCTCCGCCAGGGTAGTACGCATTCGGATCCGCTCCGCGGTCGAGCAGCAATCGGGCGATGTCGACCGCATGTGCCGCCGACGCGGGATGAGACGGCAGGCGCGCGGTGCAGAGATACAGCAACGGCGTCCACTGGCGCGGACCGCCCCCGCGTTCGCACGAGCGAGGATTCTCGTCGAGGATCCGCCGTACCTCTTCCACGTCACCGCAGATGACGGCGGTGTAGATGCAGTCGTGCGCGAGCTCCGGATAGCGCTCAGCAGACGGCCGGCGGCATGCGTCTGCTGCGCCCGGAGCGCCCCGCCAACGTCCAGTCGAGACACGCCATCCGCAGGAACGACGCCGACGCGTTCTTCGTGCGTCCGCGCGAGGTGACCACCGGTGCTGAGCTCGGCGCCGTGCGCGATGAGCGCACGATCGCGCGTCGATCTTGCCGAGCGCCGTCGCGCAGTCGAGGGGTGTCAGGTCGCATCCGGACGACACGAGGCGGGTTGTGACCAGCAGGAAGGTACGTGCGAAACGGACGATGAAGCGCACCAGGATCGCGGCGCAGAATCGCTGGAATCCGTTCGGGACGATCGAAGGAGATCGCGTCGAAGATGTCGAGATCGGCTTCGAGCAGCCGCGCGAATACGGCCTGCCTGCGCGCAAAGCTGGCCCAGCCGGCAGGTGTCGCCGTAGCGGCTATCGCGGATGCCGCGTGTCCGCTCCGTGCGGAGCAGAGCCTCCACGGCCTCGAGATTTCCGTGGAACGCGGCGGCGTGCAGCGCCGTGAACGACAGCGTCTCGTCGATCGAGGTCTCGGGCGATTCGAGCACGTTCACGATCGCGCCGAGTTGAATCAGACGTCTCGATGATCTCACCGGGCGCGTGCGCGGCGGCCCGCACGATCAGCGTTCCCCACGATGCCCCAGGCTTCAGCGCTCCGGCTGCTCGCGCAGGAGTCGCGCGACTCGTCGCCGCGTACCGAGCGCGACGGCGGACGGCGAGCGTCAGCTTCGCGCCGGCATCGATCAGCATCTGCGCCATCTCGTGCTCGGCCGCAAGGGCGGCTTCGTCGAGCGGCGTGAAAGCCCGCCGGCATCGAGGCCGTTCGGATCGGCGCCGAGATCGAGGAGCGCGCGTAGCGCAGCGGGCTGCCGCTTGATCACGGCGAGGTGCAGGGCGCGCCGCCGGCGGTTGACTTGTCCATCGGCCGCTCGATGGCTTCGGGCTGCTCGACGGCGCGAGCGCGGATCGCCTCGACATCGCCACCGCCACCGCCGAATGCAGCGTGTGACGGGCGCCGTGCGCCAGCAGATAGTCGACGACGTCGACGGATGCGACGTTGGGCGAAGCACGTCGCCCAGCCGATGATGTCCATCTGATGGTCGTCGACTTCGCCAGCCACGGTCTGCGCGCCGTGCTCGACGAGCAGCTGGACGATCTCGAGGTTGCCGTTCTCGGCGGCGAAATGCAGGGGAAACGCGTTGTCCCCTTCGTCGCGGATGTTCGGGTTCGCGCCGCGTGCGAGCAGCGCTCGAACGACCGCTTCGCGTGTGCGACGCCGAAATGCAGCGCGGTTCTGAACCCGGTGTGTCCGATCAGCGTGCCGCGCTCGTTGACGATGTCGGGGTGACTGGCAAGGATCGATTCGACGCCGGCGGCGTCGCCGTCTCGGCAGCCTCTCAGCAGCGCCTGGAACGCCTGCTCGCGCGGTGATCGTGCGCGAGCGGCTCGCCGCGCTCTTTGCAGCTCAATCCAACCCGGGAAGCCGTATTCGAGCGCCAGCGCGTATTGGATGTCACGCAACCCTGGCGAGTCGGGCGCCTCGGGCCAGGCGGCGCACGAGTCGCGTCCTGGCATCGCGCTGTCCGGCGCGCAGCGCCTTCAGCCAGCGTCTTGGCTTCTTTGCGGAGATAGTCGACGGACGTTTCCGAGAGTGAGAGAACGAGGCATGCGGACACCTTCTTTCCGTTACGCCCGGCACGCTAGGCGCGAGACAAGCCCGAAAGTCCGCTGAAAGACGGGCCGGAAGAAGGTTGGTGACAAACCGAACGAACCGGCTGGGTGGGAAGCCCTTGCCGCGGACAGGAGGCGCCCCAGAGCGCGCTAGGGGGGAGTGTCTGACAACGACGCGCGCGTGTCAATTTGGAATGGAGACCGACGGCGCAGTTCGTCAGCCCATCGCCCCCGTAGCGCGGGGCTTCAGCCCCGCGTCCTCGTCGCCCTAGCGGTACAGCCGTCGGCCGTCCGGATAAGCGAGCTCACGCCTCGCCGTCCCGCAGCAATGGCGCCTTCGTGTATCCCGCCGGGATCGTCGGGAACGGCTCCGCCAGCGGCGCCCCCGCGCGCCGCCTGGCGACGAGACGGATATATCCGAGATAGCGGCCGGCATCCGCCTCGAGGGTGCTGATCTCGATCGTGTTCTCCGGCGCGACCGCCATGAGCCACTGCCGCCACAGCTGCCAGCCGTCGGGCATCGCGCCGGCGGTCTCGATGTCCACGATGCCGGTCCGCTCCCAGTGGCGGCGCCACCACTGCGCGGTGTGAAAGGTCCAGACGTCCGGCGTCCACCAGGCGCGAAGGTGATCGGGCAGAGGCCCATCGATCTCCTGAACGAGCCCCGATCCGGCAATCGCCAGTTGACCGCCGGGCTTCGTCACCCGCGCCAGCATGCTCAGGAACAGGTCGTCGGTTGCGAAGTAGTGAAATGAGTCGATGCACACCGCGGCATCGAAGTAGTTCTCGGGGAACGGCAACGCCCGGGCGTCCGCACGGACGGGGAAGACCCCGTCGTCCACACCCGCGTCGCGGATGCGCTGAACGTTCTCGTCCGCGCTGAAGCAGAGGTCGGCCGCCCAGACCTGAACACCGAACTCACGCCGCAAGAAGATGGACGAGGCGGCACGGCCGCACCCGAGATCGAGGACGCGCATGCCCGGGCGGAGATCGAGCGCCGCGGCCAGCCATTCGGTCAGCCACAGGGAATTCGCGCCGCCGCTGGCGCTGGCGACGATCCACTCGGGGTGGTACTTCGCCGCACGCGGAAAGTGGCTGGATGTCAGGTTCTGGTCGGCTGTTGTGTTCATTCGTCATCACTCTCGACCGCGTGCTGTCCCTCGGTTACCGCGGCCGCCTGCCGCACTATAATCCCGCATCTCGATTACAGATGCCGCTTAGTACCGGGGCGCGCCTCGGGCAATACGAAATCACCGGCCCGCTGGGCGCCGGCGGGATGGGTGAGGTCTATCGCGCACGCGACACCCGGCTGCATCGCGACGTCGCCGTCAAGATCCTTCCCGACGCCTTTCATGGCGATCCCGAGCGTCGTGCCCGGTTCGAGCGCGAGGCGCACGTCCTGGCGTCGCTCAATCATCCCAACATCGCGCAGATCCACGGCATAGAAGAGTCGTCTGGCCGGCCGGCGCTCGTCATGGAGCTCGTCGAGGGGCATACGCTCGACCAGCCGGCGACCGCTTTCACGATCGCCGACATCATCGCCATCACCCGTCAGATCGCCGAAGCGCTCGAGGCGGCGCACGAGCAGGGGATTATTCACCGGGATCTCAAGCCAGCCAACGTCAAGGTTCGCGGCTGATGGCACGGTCAAGGTCCTCGACTTCGGTCTCGCCAAGGCGTTCGACGCGTCCTCACGCGGCGACGTCGATGCCATGAACTCGCCGACGCTGACCGTGGCCGCCTTCGCCACGGGCTACGGCGGGCCAGGCACTGAGATGGGGATGGTCGTCGGCACGGCCGCGTACATGGCGCCGGAGCAGGCGCGCGGAAAGCCAGTCGACCGCCGCGCCGACATCTGGGCGCTCGGCGCGGTGCTGTTCGAGCTGCTGACGAAAGCTCGTGCCTTCGAAGGCGAAACGGTCTCCGACACGATCGCCGCGGTGCTGACAAAAGATCCGGACTGGTCGAAGGTCCGGTCCGACGCGCCCGTGTCGCTGATCGAGCTCACGAAGCGATGCCTCCGGAAGGATCCGCGCCGTCGTCTTCAATCGATTGGCGACGTTCGCGTGGCGCTGGAGGAAATCGAGGCTGGCGACCAGGAGCCTGCACCTCGCACGGCTGCCCGGCCGTCGATCGGCCGCCGCCTGGCGGTCCTTGCCACCGGCCTGATCGCGATCGGCGCGATCGGATACCTGGCGATCTCGACGCTCGCGCCGCGCGCCGCGCGCACGTCGCGAACAGTTCCGATGCTGCTGGCGGAAGACGTGCAGTTGACGCTCGACGAGGCTCCGACCTTTGCGCTCTCGCCGGACGGCACGACGCTCGCGTTCGTCGGCGGCTCAGGAACCGGCCGTCAGCTGTACGTGCGCCGCCTCGATTCGCCCGCCGTCACCGCAATCGCCGGAACACAAGGCGCATCGAGCCCGTTCTTTTCACCGGACGGTCAGTGGATTGCCTTCGTCTCGAGCGAATCGCTGAAGAAGGTCCGCGTCAGCGGCGGCAGTCCCGCCGTACGGCTGACCGCGGCCACCGATCGAGGCGGGGTGTGGCTGGACGATGACACGATTGTCTACTCCCTGAGCCGGGTCAGCACGTTGTTCCGGGTATCGGCAGCAGGCGGAGAAGCAACCCCCTTGACGAAGACCACGGACGGATCGACCGAGATCCACAGGTTGCCGACGTGGATACCGGAACGGCGCGCGCTGCTGTTTTCCGGCCGCACTGCCGGCGATGGCACGTTGTTCATCGGCGCGATCGACCTGCAGACCCGGAATCAGAGCACGGTTCTCACCGGCGCCTATCACCCCGTGTATTGCGCGCCCGGACGCCTGTTGTTCATGCGCGAAGGCTCGCTGTTCAGCGCCACGTTCGACGTCGATCGGCTGGCCATCACGGGTCCGGAGACGCGAGTGGTCGACTCATTGCGGACCACGCCGGACGCGCTGGCAGCGCAGTACGCGGCGTCGAGCGCCGTGCTGCTGTATCAACCGGGAACTGCCGGCGCGAATCCGGATCGGTCGCGAGTCGTCTGGCGCGATGCGAAAGGTCAGGAGCAACCGTTGATGTCGGAGATCGACACGTATCGGGATCTCCGCTTCTCACCCGATGGGAAAAGGCTCGCGTATGCGGTGCTGCCGCCCGGAATCGGCACGGACCTGTGGGTGCTGGATCGAGCCCGCGGCTTCAAGAGCCGGCTGGCCTATGAAGCAAAGTCCGCCGAATGGTGGCCGGTATGGTCGACGGACGGCCGCTCGATCGCCTACTCGGAAGCCGAGACCGGTATCCGGTTGATGGCCGCGGATGGTTCCGGTGAGAAACAGACGCTGTCCGTGAACACGCAGCAGTGGCAGGTGCCGGGGTCGTTTTCACCCGACGGCAAGCTGCTCGCCTACGAAGAGGTCCACCGCGAAACGGCGGGCGACATCTGGATTGTGCCGCTGGCGCCGAAGGGGCAGCCCCGGGTGTTTCTGAAGACACCGTTCTCCGAAGGCCTGCCGATGTTTTCTCCCAACGGCCGCTGGATCGCGTACCTGTCGAACGAGTCCGGCAGCTTCGAGATCTACGTGCGTCCCTACCCCGGGCCCGGGCCGAAGCACCAGGTGTCCGGCGATCAGAGCTTCGATCTGCACTACTGGTCGGCTGATGGCACGAAGCTGTTCTATCGCAGCGGTGACGGCCGCCGCATGATGTCGGTGCCGGTGCGAACCGACGGAACGGAGTTCGAGTCCGGCAAGCCGTCGGTGTTGTTCGAGCTGGATCCGGATCAGTACCCCGACCTGGGCTTCTGGGGCAGCTTTGCGGCGGCGCCCGATGGCAGTGGATTCGCGCTCGTCAAACTGGTCGAGCGCGAAACCACGGCGCGCAATCACCTGATGATGAAAATCGATTGGTAGGGAAGGTCCGCCCCGGTGACTCGTGAGTCGGCTGACGGATTCAGCGAGCCGTGGTGATCAGTTCGTCCCCCGCCGGATTGCGCTCCACCGCGATGTTGGCGAACTCGTCGAACAGCCCCTTGTTGTGCATCTGCAGCGCGAACGGCCCGGGCCGCCCGGCGGCCGGATCCTTGAACGTCAGTACCTCCAGGGCGGGGCTGCCGATCGGCTGCGCGACCGCCATCCGCGCCGTGCCAGTTGCGGGTTCGACGAGGATCTCGACGCGACTCCATTGACGTTCGTCGAACGGTGGCTTGAGCAGGCGCGTGAAGAAGGCGTCGCCGGCATTGTTGCGGCCCGGGCGGTAATCCCAATGACCGCCATAGGGCACCTGGAACTGGATGGCTCCGAGCGCATCGAGCGGCTTCCCATCCTCGACCGACGCGTTGCAGAACACGAGGACGCCGGCGCGATGATCGGGCTGGCCGGCATGGTGCCGGACATCGAACATCACCCGATACCGCCCGAATGATTCGTTGGTGTAGATCACGCCGCGACCTGCTCCCAGACTGGCCAGGATGCCGTTCTTCACGATCCAGGAGTCGCCGGGCGTCTGGGTCCAGCCGTTCAGCGTCCGGCCGTCGAAGATTGGCGTCATCCGCGCGGGCAGCGGCACACCTGGCGGAGGAGTGGACGCGTCGACGGCGAGCGGCGGCGCAACGGCTTGGGATATCGCGATCGAGACGATGCCCGCGGCAAGCCACGCAAGTTTCATACTGTGCGGCCTCACTCCTGCCGCAGCGCGTCGATCGGATCGATCCGCGCGGCGCGGCGTGCCGGCAGGTAACACGCAACGCTCGCCGTGCCGAGCATCACGATCGCGACGAGACCGAAGGTCATGGCATCGCGCGGCGGCGTCTGGAACAACACGGTTCTCACCACGTTGTCCAGCATCCACGCGACGCCGAGGCCAAGCACCGCTCCCATCCCCGCCATCACCACACCGGCACGCAGGATCTGTGCGAGCAGAGCCTGCGGTCTGGCGCCGAGGGCCAGGCGGATGCCCAGTTCCCGTCGTCGTGCGGCGACGCTGTACGACATGACGCCGTAGACGCCGGCCGCCGCGAGCACCAGGCTGACGCCGGCAAAGACCGAGAGCAGAGCCATGCTGAAGCGCTGCACGTCGGCCGAGCGCGACACGAATTCGGCCATCAGCCGGGTGTCGATCATCGGACGGTTGGGATCGAGGGACGCGATCTGGCTCCTGATCGCTGGCAGCAGCGTTGCCGGATCGCCGGTCGTTCTTACGATGAAAGTGAGGTTCCGGCGATGCCGATTGAGCGTCGCGCCCCACGTGGCCTGCGCCTCCGGCCAGAACATCTCCGGCTGGATGTCCGCGGAAAGCCCGGAATGCCTGACGTCACCCACCACGCCGACGATGGCCAGCCAGGGCACGTCGTCGCCGCCGCCGGCCTGTTTGATTCGCAGCCCGATCGGATCGCGGCCGCCGAAATACCGTTGCGCAAACGACTCGCTGACGATCGCGGCGCCAGGCTGGCCCACGACGTCCGTCGCGTTGAACTCGCGGCCGCGGATGACCGGGATTCCCATCGCCGCGAAGTATCCGGGCGTGACCAGACGATATTCAGCCGTCGGCGCCTGTTCCGCAGTGATGGTCTCGCCCTCGCGGACGAATGGACGCACGCTCCCAGAGCCAGAGAAGGGGAGGGCATGAGTGGCGCCCGCGGCGACGACGCCGGGCAGTCCGCGGAGGCGATCGAGCGCCGTGCGATTGAACTCCGACACCGCCGCGGGGCTCGCATACCGCGCCTCCGGCAACCGCAGCATGAACGTGATCGCCCGTTCGGGATTGAATCCTATCGGTTGATTCGACAGCTTGACGAAGCTGCGAACGAGCAGGCCGGCGCCGACCAGCAGCACGACGGCGATTCCGGTCTCCGCGACCACGAAGAACTGACTCAAGCGGCGGCGCCCTCGATCGCCCGTGCTGCCGCGAGCGGAATCCTTCAACGCGTCGTCCGGCCGGGTGGTCATTGTCTGCAGCGCGGGAACGAGACCGAAGAGCAGGGCGGCCGCGAGTGTCGCGCCGAGGCTGGCCGCGAGGACGCGGCCGTCCACCCCGACTTCGAAGAGGCGCGGCAGATCCGGCGGCGCGACGGCCAGCAGCACCCGCGTGCCCCACATCGCCACGAACATGCCGAGCACTCCGCCGGCCGCCGCGAGCGCCAGGCTTTCGGTGAGGAGCTGCCGGGCGAGCCGCCACCGGTTCGCGCCGAGCGCCGTCCTCACGCCCATTTCACGCTGTCTGGCCACGCCGCGCGCCGACAGCAGGTTCGCGACGTTCACGCACGCGATGAGCAGAACGAACACGACCGCGCCGAGCAGGAGCATCAGGGCCCGCCGCACCTGTCTTCCGACGACGGCGTCCTCGAGCGGCACGAGCGTGACGCTCCACCCCGCGTTGGATTCGGGATAGGCCTGGGCAACCCGCTGCGCGATCGCGACCATTTCGCTCCGCGCGCCATCGAGGGTGGCGTTCTCCGCCAGTCTCCCGAACACGTTGAGTCCACGGCCGCCCCGGCTCGCCTGCGCTCGATCGATCGTGAGCGGCAGCCACAGATCGGTATCCTGATTGTCGCGCCCGAATCCCGGCGGCATGACGCCGACGATGGTCGTCGGCCGATCGTCGATCGTGACGACCGTGCCGACGGCCGATCGATCGCCGCCGAATCGCCGCTGCCAGAGACCGTGGCTGATCACCGCCACCGGCGGCGCCCCCGGGACATCGTCGCCGGCGGCGAACGTGCGTCCAAACAGCGGCCTGCCGCGCAGCACCGTGAAGACCTCGGCGGTCGCGGTCATGCTTCGCACCTGTTCGGGCTCTCCACCGGAGAGGAGCGCCGACGAGCCGGTCGAGAACGCCGTCATCGATTCGAACGTCCGTGACTCACGAGCCCAGTCGGCGAAGTTTCCCGCGGCCACCGCAAACGTCGGCCATCCCCGCTGCAGGTTGTTCTCGAAGATCAGCACCAGGCGGTCGCTCTGCTCGAACGGCAGTGGCCGCAGCAGGACCGCATTGACGACGCTGAAGATTGCCGTCGTCGCGCCGATGCCCAGTGCAAGCGTCAGCAGGGCGATCGCGGTGAAGCCCTTTTGCTGGCGAAACAACCGCAGCGCAAAGGCGAGGTCGCGCACGAGGCCACTCATGATCGCCGCCTTTCTCCAGTCGTATCCGATGTAGCCCGGGCCCAGGGCCCGCCGACGGGATTGTCGCAGAAGCCAGCCGCGTCACGCCATTGCCAGCAGGCGATCCTCGAAGACGTAATCGGCCGGCCGACGCGGCCTGGTCCGATGCCAGGCGAACCCTCTGGCGAGGGCAATCTCCAGATCGGTCGGCATCACGCCGAGCAGCCGCACCACCTTCTCGACCACCTCTGTGTGCGGCGGCAGATCCAGGTATTCGCCAAAATACAGGTTGCCCTTGAAGATGTCCCCGCCGGCGGCGTGAATCTTCTCTCGTGGCATCGCGACGAATTTCGGCTCCCTGCCGACGGTCCGCCCCAGCGCCTCGATGAACTCCCGCTGTGTCGTCGGCTCCACGTGAGCCATGTTGAACGCTTGCCCCACCGCCTCGGGCACCTCGATCGCTCTCACGCACGCTTCGGCCAGGTCCTCGACAAACGCCCACTGCATCGGCGACTCGCCGTCCTCCGGCAGGATGATCGGGCGGCCATCGAGCAGGCGATCCCAGAAGAACTGCTCACGATAGAACGGCTGTCGCGGTCCGTGCACGAAGGGCGGCCTGAAGGTGGTCACGGGAAAGCCGGACTTCTCGTGCAGGCGGAACAGGGCCCGTTCCGTCGAGGCTTTGTGCTGCGCGTAAGGATTCGGCGTGTCGTCGGGCGCCAGGGGATCGCTCTCCCGGCGATTCAGGCCTGGTCCGTACGCGGCGATGCTCGACATGAAGACGTAACGCGTCAGCCGGTCGCCGCAGTTGCGCGCCGCCGCCACGACATCGACCGCGGGCGTGCCTTTTCCCCAGTCGTAGGCCAGATCGAAGACTACTTCCGGACGCTCCTGTCGCAGCACCTGGGCAATGGCCCCGAGGTCGCCGCGGTCCGCCTGCAGGTTGCGGACGTGCGGACCCAGATCGTGGCGATCGCGCCGGTGCAGCACGGCGACGTCGTGCCCGCGCTTCACCAGGCGCTCGACAATGTGGGGGCCGATGAACTCGGTGCCGCCGATGATCACGGTACGCATGGTTCGGATGATAGCGCGCCAGGGGGCGTCACGATCCGTGCGCGGCGAATGCGGGACGTTACAACAGACGGGGTTCGACGGCGGTCCTCAAGCAGCCCGCGCGAACGGGTAGCACCGTCGGCTTGGATAGTCGGCTCCCTCATAGGCCGCAGCGGCTGAGTCGTAGCTTTCGCGCAGGTTCATGGCGATGCATCCATCACACACACTAATTTTGAACGCCCAACCGGTCAGCGCTTCGCGCCGCACGACGGCCACGACGGCACGACGGCACGAAGGATCCGGTTGAAAACATCACCCTTCGTCGTGACGTCGTGCCTTGTACCCTCGTGCAGCGCGAAGCGCCGAGGCCGGGAGTTAACCGTTCTAAAAGGAGGATGGGAGGAAGGGAGGCCTTTTGTGGATGATGACTCCCGTCCTGCCGCCCTCCCTGTTTGAAAACAACGGCGCGCGGCGGAACGGAGTAGGTGAGATTCGTTTGAAAATATCTATCGTCGTGCCTTAGTGTCTTCGTGCCTTCGTGCGGCGCGAAGCGCTAGAGGAGTCGTCAGCTGGATCGGATGCGTCGAGATCAATCAGAACGTGAACCGCGCCGCGAGCTGAATGCGCCGTGCGCTGGTCGTCGCGTTGGTCAGGGAACCGAACACCGTCGGATTGGTCAGCGCGCGCGTCGTGTAGTCGAACTCCGCGGTCGTGTTGACGGTCGTCCAGAACGACTTGTTGAAGGCGTTGTAAAGCTCGGCGCGGAGCTGGAGGCGGCGGCTGCCGCCGAGCGGGAATGACTTGAACGCGGAGATGTCCCAGTTGACGAAGCCCGGGCCGTGGAACTCGTCGCCTCGCGCCGTCCCGAAGTTGAACGGGTCGTCCGGCGCGGCGATGCACTCGGTCCGGAACTGACGCTCGAATGTTCGCTGGGAGCGCGGCAGCGTCGGATCGCAGACGATCCGCGGCCGGTTCGGGCCGCCGCCGATCGATCCGTTGCCGCTGAGCACGCCGGTCGGCACCGGCAAGTAGGCATAGCTGAAGCCACCCTGCGCGCCGCTGAGCGCGGTCGTGACGCCGGAAATCTGCCAGTCGTTGACGATGGCCCGCCAGGCCCTATGCGCGGTGCGCCAGACGTTCGGCACCGTGTACGAATAGTGAACGGTAAACGTGTGAGGCCGGCGGCCGGCCGAGTTGTAGTTCCGTGCTCGATTGTCCGACACGAACGGGTCGATGGCGCCGAGCGTCTTGTTCACGATCTGGTAGGTGTAGGCGGCCCCGAACGCAAGGCCATCGCGCGATCGCCGCCGGTTCAGTGAGACCTGCAGCGAGTGGTAGTCGGAGTAGCCGGTGAACTCACGATCGATGATCGACGCGTAGCCGCGATAGGGCCTGAGCAGGTCTTCCGGAAGAGGCTGCGGCTGGCCGTTCAACACGTTCGTCGAGTCGAGGCTGCCGGGCTGATAGGTGTAGCCGTAGGGCCGGCCATTGAGCTCCCGCTGGATCGACTGCCTCCGCGCGGCGTTGGCAACATAGGCCGCATCGGCGACGACGTTCCATCCGATCTCACGCTGCAGACCGAGGCTCCAGTTGTAGACGACGGGCGGGACGAAGGCGGCGAACCGCCTGACCGCGTTCGGCGTCTCGGTGAGCGGACTGCTCAGGAGCTCCTCTATCGTCGTGTAATTCGTGGTGTAGGTCCGCACCAGCGGCGGGATCTCGACGAGCTCCAGGAGGTCGTTGTCCGGGAAGCGATCGTAGAACACGCCGGCACCGCCGCGAAGCGCTGTCCGGCCATCGCCGGCGACATCCCAGGCGAAACCGAGACGCGGCGCGACTTCGAACGGTGAATTCGCGTGCGGCGTGCCCTCGTACAGCTGCATGGCATTGACCGGATTCCCCGACCCCGGCACCAGCCTGCCGACATAAACAGCCGGGAGCACTTCGCCGGTCAAGGGGTTCCGGGCGCGTCGGCCTTGCGGTGTCGTGACGGGCTGAAAGAGCAGCGGCGCGGCCGACGGGTCGAACTGCTCCGGCACGAACTGCGTCACCTGGCCGCCACGGTTTCGGGTCGGCGTGAGCACGTAGAAACGCACACCGGCGTCGATCGTGAAGGCTCGATTCACCCGCCAGTTGTCCTGCGCGTAGAACTCGACGTTGACGAACTCGTTGTGCCCGGTGGGTTGCACGTCCGCCTTCTGGTACGAGGTGATGGCGCCGAGCAGGGCATTCGCGAAGCCGACGTTCGTGTTGAGCGGGTTCGATCCGTCGGCGCTGAAGTTGATGGTC
Source organism: uncultured Acidobacteriota bacterium (assembly GCA_963785755.1). Taxonomy (GTDB): domain Bacteria; phylum Acidobacteriota; class Vicinamibacteria; order Vicinamibacterales; family 2-12-FULL-66-21; genus JACCXG01. The sequence goes on from CAWAXG010000042.1 coordinate 100,242, forward strand.
CCGTTGAACGCCGACCGCTGCCGCCCCGGCCGCGACAGGTCCTCGACGAAGACGCCGGTCTTGATGTTGTGGGCGCGAGCGACCCTGGTCAGGCTGGCCGAGACATTCCACAGCGTGTTGTAGCTGTAGAAGGGAAACCGGCGCTCATACAGAAACAAGCCGATCGTTCCCGGCATCGCAGGGCCGTTGAACATCGCGTTCGGCAGGAGGTCCAGCGGATTGGCTTCGGGGAAGAACTGCGGGAGCCCCGGCAGGACCTTGGATCTCGTATTGGCATCGAGCACCGCCTGGCTCACCGCCGACGCGTGCTGATCCTGATAGTTCACGCCCGCGGTGACGTCCAGGAACGTCCTCGAGCCGAAGCTGTGGAGCAGCGTGTTGACGTAACTGATCGACTCGGTCTCGAACTTGCCGTCCATCTGCGGCCAGCCGCCCATGAACGCGAACGTGTTGGTGGCTCCCGCGCGCTTCTCGTTGCCGAACTGCACGCGCCCGTACACGGTCGTTTTCGGCCCGACGTTCCAATCGACCCGCAGCACCTGATCGTTGCGCGGCCAGTCGGTGACGGTCTGGAACGTGTAGTTGTACAGGTTTCGGCCGGTCGGGTCCGATGCGTTCGGCAGCGGGAACATGTCGAGGAATGCCTGTGCCGTGGGATCGATCCGGTTTGCCGGGATGACGTTGCCAGAAAAACAGGCAAGCCCGGCGCTCACACTGTTGCAGGTTCCTGGAAGCTGCGGATCCCGGATGAAGACGGGCCGATTGAGGCTGTCGCGTGTCTCCGAGAAATCGCCCCGTCGCTCGAGGGCGGTGGGCATCCGGCGTTGATTGAGCACCCCGGGATCCGTCCGGGCGAGCACATCCTGCGACCAGAAAAAGAACAGCCGGTTCCGCCGGCTGTTGAAGTCGCTGCCGGGGACGAGCACGGGGCCGCCGAGCGTCCACGCGACGTTGTCGAACTCGTAGAGCGCCGGTTCGCAGACGTCCTGCTCACCCTGACGGCACTGCATGACCCGGGCATACTCGTTGCCGTTCAGCGCCGCGTCCCGCATGTAGAACGCCGCGCTGCCGCGAAAGGCGCTCGACCCGCTGCGCGTGATGAGCGTGATCGACGCGCCGGAGCTGCGGCCGTACTCGGCCTGGAAGTTCGACGACTGGAGCCGCACCTCCGCAATCGAGTCCAGCCCGGGCGCGGCGAGGTTGCCTCCGTGGGATTCCCTGTTGGTGATGCCGTCGTAGGTGAGGTTGATGCCGGTGGTCCTGCCATTGATGTTCAGCCCGCTCAGCAGGTTCCAGCTCGGCGCCTCCCGCGGGTTGGTGTCGATGACCCCCGGCTGCAGGCTGAGCAGGCCGATGACGTCCCGCCCCTTCAGCGGGATGTCCTCGATCTGGTCGCGTGATCGATGCGCCGACGCGCCCCTGTCGTTGTTTGCACGAGCGGCGCCTCGTTCCGGACGGTGATCGTCTCTTGGTAGTCACCGACGTCGAGCACAACGGCGGCAGATTCACGCGCTCAGTCGCGGCGACGGGAATGCCTTCCCGGACGAGGGTCTTGAAGCCGGCGAGCGCGATCCTCAGGTCGTAGCTTCCGGCGAGGAGATCGACGAACGCGAACGCGCCGTCTGTCGCCGTCAGCAACTCGCGCGTCCAGCTGGTCGCGGTATTCGTGATCGTGACCGCGGCGCCTGGGACCAGGCCGCCATCGCGATCGATCACGATTCCAGTGACCTGCGCGGTCACGCCCTGACGCGGCGACCGCCGCCGGCGCTGTGCCCAGCACAAACACGAGCAGCCTCAGGATCGCTCTCACGGCCGCCTTCCCTGCGAGCACCTCTTTCACGTCGACGTCAAAGTTCGAGGACGACGTCGAGCGAGCGGATATCGTTCTCCGGCGACTTGATGAAGAGAAAGCGCTGACCGTCGGGCGACACGTCGTAGGTCGGTCCAGTGCCCCAATCCTGAAGCGTGTTCACCGGCTTGACGACGCGCACCGGCGGGTCCTTCTCGAAAGACGGGCTCGTCGTGATGGCGACACTCATCACCGCGCCATCTTCGGTGCGGTAGTAAAGCGTGCGGCCGTCACGCGACCAGATCGGCTGCCGTCCGACACCTTCCGAGATGACCCGACGTTCAGCGCGAACGTCGGGAAACGGGCTGACGATGATCTGTCCTTCGTAGCCCCCTGTCGATTCGCCGGACTGATAGGCGAGCCAGCGGCCGTCCGGCGACAGCTGCCCGTCCTTCTCGGTGTGCGAGTCCCCCATCAGCAGGGTCAGCGCCGGCGGCGGACCGAGCTCCAGGACCCGCAAGTCGACTTCCTTCGGCAACAGGTCCCAGTGCATCAGCAGCCGTTTGCCGTCGGGCGTGATGGACGTGGCGTGGAGCCGCTGCGGAGGCGGCAGCTGGAAAAAGATTTCGGGAGGCTTGGAACGGTCGGCGGGGATGACGCTGATCTTGCGCTCCGCCGTGGTGAAGAAGATCTTCGAGCCGTCGGGGGACCACACCGGCATCGCATCTCTGGCAGGGCCGGACGTCAGGCGATGAACGAGCGCCCCGTCCGCACTGAAGATCCACAAGTCGCCGCCTTCGTCCGCCACGTTTGCCGCGATCCGCGTGCCGTCCGGCGACAGCCGGAGATGCGCGAACCTCCGCTCGTCCGTCTTGACGTACTCCTCTTGTCCGCTCCGATCCATCCAGACCAGGCGTCGTCCCGCTGCTGGTTTTGCGTAGACCAGCGTGCCGGTGTTCGACAGCGCGTACATCGGGGCGCTCGAATACCGCGTCGTCTGCACCTGCAGGTCGAGCGCACGGGGCTCGCTCGATAACCGGGTGGCGCGGCTGTCGAACCCTGCCGCCATCAGCGAGCGTCCCTGCGCAAAGACGATCGCTTCGTCCAGGAGTCGCGGCGTGGTCGCGTTCGGCACGAGCTCGCGCGTCTTGCCCGCCTTGGTCCCGTCCGGCGGCCGCACGGCGATGCTGTTCAAGTTGCTCAAGAAGCTGCCGCGCAGGATCGTGAACAGCAGCGAGCCATCTCGCATCAACAGCGGTGTGCTGTGGCTGTCCTCCTCTTTCTCGAGAGTGGTGATGGCTTTGTCGGCATCGCCGATTTCACGCAGGGGCGGTTACCGGTTGCGAAGACGATTCTGTCGTCCGCAAGCCAGGTCAGCTGACGGGCCGCTCCTGGCCAGACCAGCTGGATCGGCCCGCCGGCCGCCGGCACCTTCCGCACGCCGGTCGTTCCCTGTGCGAACGCCACCCACTGACTGTCTGGCGAGAAGGTCGGATTGAAGGCGTCGCGCGTATCGGGGACGTCGAGGGTCTTGCCGCTCTCCAGGGTGTGAATGAAGAGCGACTGCCGTGCGTCGCGCATGCCCAGGAAGGCGATCCGGCTTCCATCGGGGGCGATGGCGAACGAGATTCCGTTGACCGGGATGTCGAGCGTGACACCGGGCGGGAAGTTCAGAGCCAGCCTCGTAACCGTTCGCAAGGGTGGTGGTGCGGCGGCACGCCAGAGCATGACTGCCAGCAGGACGGCTGCGATCGTAGCAATGCCCGTCACCACGATCTGCCGCCAGCGTCGACGGTGGCTGGTTGCCGGCAGTCGCGTGCGCGCCCGCCCCGATTCCTGTCGCCCCTCGCGCACCCAACTCAGCTCGCTCTTGAGATCGCGGACCGTCTGCCAGCGGTCGTCCGGGTTCTTGGCCAGGCACTTGCGCACGATGCGATCGAGGCCGCTCGACGCGAGCGGTTGCAGGTCGCTCACTTCTGGCGCCTGGTGCTCGAGAATCGCCGCGATGAGCGCGGCTTCGGAGTCAGCGTCGAACGGCCGCCGCCCCGTCAACATCTCGTGCAGCAGCGCGCCAAAGGCGAACACATCGCTGCGCGTATCCACTCTCTCGC
>CAWAXG010000043.1:0-19431 GCA_963785755.1 uncultured Acidobacteriota bacterium
CTTCCGTAAAACCAATGCGCTGTCCGCATCGTCCAAGCGTGAGATCACGATGAAGACCACGCTCGCGTTTGTGCTGAGCGCGCTGATGGCCGCGGCGTCGACCGACTCATCCGCACAAACGGGTCAGGCGCACGCCGCGGTTCCGGCCGTCCATTCCGTCCGCGCCACCGCGGCTATCGTCGTCGATGGTCTTCTGAACGATGAAGTCTGGCTGCGCGCGCCGGCCGCCACCGCCTTCACCCAGCGCGACCCCGAGGAAGGCAAGCCGGTCTCGGAAGACGACCGAGCTCCGCATCGCCTACGACGAGGCGGCGCTCTACGTCGCGGCGCGGATGCACGACCGCGATCCGTCCCGCATCGCGCGGCAGCTCGCACGCCGCGACCAGGATGCCGAAGCGGATGCCTTCACGGTCTTTCTCGACCCGCACCACGATCACGTCACCGGCGCCGCGTTCCGGGTCAGCGCCGCCGGCGTTCAGAGTGACTCGACGATTTACAACGATTCGTGGACCGACAATTCCTGGGACGCGGTGTGGGAATCCTCAGTGAAGATCGACGAGACCGGCTGGTCCGCCGAGATGCGCATTCCCTACTCGCAGCTGCGATTCTCGCGATCCGCCCAGCTGACGTTCGGCGTGAACGCGATGCGGTACATCCAGCGCAAGAAGGAAGAGGCGTGGCTCGTCCACGTCCCGAAGACCGAGAGCGGCCTCGCGTCACGCATGGGACACCTCGATGGCCTCGACGGCGTCGCTCCGCACCGCACCGTCGAGCTGATGCCCTACGTCGTGAGCCGTGCCGAGTACGTCGAGCCGGAGGACGGCGACCCGTTCAACGACGGCGCGCGCGCGTTCGCCGGCACCGGCGCCGACCTGAAATACCGCGTCAGCAGCAGCCTGTCGCTCGACGGCACCATCAACCCGGATTTCGGCCAGGTGGAAGTCGACCCGGCCGTCGTCAACCTCACGGCGTTCGAGACCTTCTTCGAGGAGAAGCGGCCGTTCTTCATCGAAGGGGCGAACATCTTCAACAACTTCGGCCGCGGCGGCGCAAACAACTTCTGGGGATTCAACCGCGCCGAGCCGCAGCTGTTCTACTCCCGCCGCATCGGCCGGGCGCCGCAGGGCAGCGCTGAAGGCGACTTCGTGGAGCAGCCAACGTCCACCACGATTCTCGGAGCGGCGAAGCTGACGGGGAAGACGAGAAAGGGCTGGACCCTGGGGATGCTCGACGCCGTGACCGGCCGGGAATGGGCCGAGGCGGTGACCGGGCTCGAGACGACCGAGACCGAGGTCGAGCCGCTCTCGAACTACCTGGTCGGGCGCGCGGAACGCGAGCTCGGACGCCGGGCCGCCATCGGCGCGCTCGCGACCGCCGTCAACCGCGATCTTCGAGCACAAGACCTGCGTGCCGAACTGCCGTCACAGGCCTACGTCGGCGGAGTCGATGGCTACCTGTTTCTCGACAGCAAGCGCGAGTGGGTGGTCAACGGGCGCATCGCGGCGAGCCACCTCACCGGCAGTCCCGAGGCGATGACGCGGCTGCAGAACGCGTCGCAGCGGTATTTCGGCCGCCCCGACGCGACGCATGTGGAGCTCGATCCGCAGGCCACGTCGCTCGGCGGCTGGACCGGCAGCATGAACCTGAATCGCAACGCCGGCGTCCACACCGTCAACGCGGCGCTCTGGTCGGTCAGTCCGGGGTTCGATTCGAGCGATACCGGCTTCACGTTCGCCAGCGATCGCGCCGGCGTCCACGCGGTGTATCAGTGGCGGAATCCCAAGGTCACTCGCTTCGCACGCAACCGGTTCCTTGCGGTCGCGAAGTGGTACACGTGGAACTTTGCCCGCGAGCTCCAGGGGGACGGGGTTCACATGTTCGGGAACGTCGAGCTGAAGAACTACTGGACGGTGTTTGCCAACGTCGGCCTGTTCCGGACGGTCCAGGACGATCGCGCGACGCGCGGCGGGCCGTCGATGCTGCAGCCCTCTTCGCACAACGAGTCCATCGGCATCGAGAGCGACGGACGCAAACGTATTTCCGTGGGCGGCAATCTCAGCGCCAATCACAACGACGTGGGCGGCAGGAGCAGGGGCCTGGGCATCAACGTCCGCTACCGTCCCGCCGCTGCGCTCGAGATCTCGGCCGGACCCAACTTCGAGCGCACCCACAGCCTGTCGCAGTACGTGGACGCCTTCGAGGACCCGGTCGCGGCTGACACGTACGGATCGCGCTACGTATTCTCGACCCTCGACCAGGAGGAGTTCAGCCTGCAGACACGCGTCAACTACGTGCTCTCGCCGAAGATGTCGCTGCAGCTGTACATGCAGCCGCTGGTCTCGGTCGGGCGCTACACGGGGTTCAAGCAGTTCGCCCGCCCGCGCACCTTCGACTTCATCCCGCTCGACGCCGAACCCGGCAGCCTCACCTATGACCCGGTCAACCGGAAATACACCGCGAAACCGGCCGATGGCGGCGCCACGTTCGAGTTCGACGATCCCGATTTCAACGTCAAGTCGCTTCGGCTGAACCTGATCTACAGGTGGGAGTGGCGCCCCGGGTCAGCGCTCTACGTGGTCTGGACCGAACAGCGCCAGGACGACGCCTACCCCGGCCAGTTCCAGCTCCAGCGCGATCTCGGCAGCACGTTTTCGGCGCCGGCCGATGACGTCCTGATGTTCAAGCTGTCATATTGGTTTCAGCGGTGACGCAAGGCGAAGTGGTGAGTGGCCCAGCCATGCACCTCACCGTGTCAGCGCGTAGTAATCACGTAGAACCATGAAAGCACGCCGTGGATCATGGCCCAGAGGATCGAGTGCCATTTCGACCACGAGATCGTGATTGCAAGCGCGCTGCCGAAGCTGATGCCTGATTTCACGCCTTCGTGCATCGTTTCCTCCTGCGGTTCGCGATCCTTAGAACTTGATGACGAGCGCCGTGCGGAAGATGGTATCCAGCTTGTCCTTCCGCGCATCCGCAGAGCCGAGTACCAGCTTCGACCCGCCGGATGACAACGTCCGGAAGGCCTCGTCGCCCGAGCCCGGGATCCCGTCCGGGTCGACCACCTCGACGAAGGCGATGACGTCGAGGTCGGACTCGAGCGCCGGCTCGTTCTCGGTACAGCCACTGAAGGCTGACCTTGAGCGACACGTGGCTGACGACCGAGACCGTCAGCGCGCTGGTGGTGTTGATCGAGAAGTCGGCTGGATCGGAGAGATTGACGTTCGTTGCGAACTTGTTGTCGAACGAGGTTCCCGCGTTGAACTGCTCCATGTAGTCCCAGCCGAGACGGCCGCCGGTAAAGTGGCGGTCCTTCTCCGGATCCGGCTCCTCTTCTTCACGATTGGTAAAGCTGACGCCGTAGCTGGTTGTGAAGCGACGCCGCGCAGTGTCCACCCACTTGTTCCCGACACCGGCATGCACGATGTAGCGGTTCAGGATGCCAGCATCGACATTGCGGTCCCAACTCCCGCCTGCGTTCCAGAAGAATCCCGGGGTGATGTTCCGTTCGTAGCTTCCGCCGATGAGGTAAGTGGCGACATCCAGGGTCGGGTCAGGCTTGATGAGGGTGATCGGCGGGTTGGCTGGCGCGCCTCCGACTGGGAACTCGAGGCCGGGCCCGACCATGAAGAAGCGGTCATCTGATTTGTCGGAGCGAACGACCTTCCCTTCCAGCTCGAAACGGGCATTCTTCCACACATGCCCCAGCTCGTCGGTGAATCCCCAGGTCTGGGCGGCCGAGTTGCCGGCGGTGACGACGAGGCTGAGATCCGCGCTGTTCGACCATCCCACCTTCGGCGGTTCCTTGGCTTTGTCCTGCGCCAACACGTCCTCGAGCCCGACGCCAAGCCAGGCGACCAGGCACATTGCCATCACTCTCTTCTGAAACCGCGACATTGCGTGACCCCTTTCCCACGTTTTGTGGTCCGTGCGCATCGCCGAGCGCACTGCCCGCGAAAAACCCCGTCGATTCCTGCCCGCAGCCCGGCCACCATCTCCCATTACGCCGAAGGCGCGGGGGCGTCATGCGAGATTGTTGCCGACGCTCCAGAGACAGTCATTTCCCTTTGGCATTCCTGTCTGTTTGGCGATAATCGGCCGCGACAGGGCGTTATCCGCGCTGTCGCGACGATCGACCTCACGGCAGGGGCAAGATCCTGTGGCAGCACTTCAACGGCGGCGGAGTTATGGCTCCGGCGCAGAGGCTCGGCTTTGAGCGAAGCTCGGGAGAAGGCGTCGTGGCGCGACACCTTGCTGAGCGTGCTGGCGGCGTGGAACCGCCACCAGGTCTGGAAAATCCTGACCGCTATCGTGGTGATCTGGATCGTCAGCGGCACAGCACTCCATTACGCGGAGCGTGGCTCGAATCCAGCGTTCCAGACGTTGCGCGAGTCCCTCTGGAGCGTCTGGGTCACCCTCTTCAGCGGACTCGACACCGCGCCCAACTCTCGTGTTGGGCGGCTCGTGATTTCCGGGTACTTGTCGTCGGTGTCGCCCTGGCCGGGTTGTTCACGGCCAGTGTGGCCTCGATCCTGATCGAACGCTCACTAAGGAGTCGTGAGGTGTCCAATCTTGAAATGTCTGACCATCTGGTGCTCTGCAACTGGTCGCCGCGGGCACTGGACTGGATACGCGAAGTGCACAGCGGTATCGTCACCGACCAGCGGCCAGTCGTAATCGTTCACGACACACCCGACGAAATCGTGCTGCCTGACAAACAGGATGAATCCGCCTTCAACGACGTCTATATCGTCAAAGGTGACCCGGCCAACGAAGTGATCCTGCGCCGCGCCAAGGTTGCGCAAGCGCATTCCGTCGTCATCCTGTCGGATGACCGCGAGAACCAGCACGCCGACGGAAAAACCATCGTGTGCTGCATTGCCGTCAAGAACGTTTGCGTGCCGGAGCGCCAGCCAAACATCGTGGCCGAGTGCCAGGATCCGAAATACCGGGCGCACATGCGCAAGGCGGGTGCCGATGAAGTCATCTCGGCCGCCGACTTCGGATTGCGGCTGATGGCCCGTGCCTCGCTCTTTCATGGCATGACGCGCGTTTATCAGGAGCTGCTATCGGTCCGGCGCGATGCCAACGAGATGTACCTGGTGCCGGTGCCTGGCCAACTTGTCGGAATGGATTTCGTCCAGCGGCAACCGTGTTCCTGCCCGATCGCACGAACTTGAAGGCCTGCCTTCTCATCGGGCTCTATCGCGGTGAAGCAATGATGCTCAACCCGGTTGGCGGGGAGGCGGGACCGTTGCGCAAAGGCGATGAGCTGATCCTGCTGAGCCAGACTCTGCCGGATCTGTCGCGGCTGCAGTCGCCCGACGCCGCATAGCCCGACGACGTCTCGCTCGAGAAATTCGCGGCTGGTCCGACCGGCGATGCGTCCCATGGAGGCCGATGGGAGTCGTCGGTGGAGTAGACTTGCGCCGCCGTGGTTGTTTCCATTGCCTCCCTGCAAGATATTCCTCGCGGCCCTCGCGGGCTGGCTCAGTGGACGTCAGCAGGACGTGATCGGATTATCTGGTCGAAGACCATCGAGATTCACCAACTCGTCGCGCGGATGGCCGTGAGCGCGGCGACTGGATTCTGAATGGCAGTAGATATCATGCTCACGATACTGATCCTCTCCGCCGCGCTCGCACTCACTGCGATCACCGTTCAGTCACCGGCGGCCGGCGGGACGCCGCGGTCGGCCAATCCGCTGATCCGCCCATGGTCGGGTCCCTACGGTGGCGTTCCGCCCTGGGACCTGGCAAAGCCGGAACTGTTTCCCGGCGCGTTCGAGGCGGCACTCGCCGAGCAGCGCGCGGAGATCGACGCGATCGCCGCCGACGCGAGTGCGCCGACCTTCGAGAACACGATCGCGGCGATGGAGCGCGCCGGCCAGATGCTGGATCGGGTCGAACCGTCTCTTCGGGGTGGTTCGCCAGAACATCAGCACACCGGAAATCCAGGCGCTCGATCGTGAATGGCAGCCGAAGCTGGCGGCTGCGGAAGACGCGATCGTGTTCAACCCCGGACTGTTCAAGCGGGTCGAAGCCGTGTTCGGACGCTGGCAGGATCAACGCTCACGGCCGAGCAGAAGCGGCTGGCCGAGCGGACGCACGACAGCTTCGTCCGTCGTGGCGCGCGGCTGGATGGCGCGGACAAGAAGCGGCTGTCGGAGATCAATCAGCAGCTCGCCGCGCTCTTCTCGGAGTTCCGCGCCAAGGTGCTCGCGGACGAGAACACGTGGACCGTGCTCGATCGCGAAGATGATCTCGCCGGGCTGCCGGCGTCGCTCGTCTCGGCTGCGAAAGCCGCGGCCACGAGCGCGGACTGACGGGCAAATGGGCCATCGTCAACACGCGATCGAGCGTCGATCCGTTCCTGACGTTCTCGACGCGGCGGGATCTGCGCGAAAAGGTGTGGAAGAAGTTCAAGAGCCGCGGCGACAACGGCGATCGCGAACGACACGAAGGCGACGATCGCCAGCATCGTGAAGCCTGCGTGCCGAGCGCGCCAGGCTGCTCGATTTCGCGAGCCACGCACACTGGCGGATGGCCGACACGATGGCGCGCGATCCGAAGGCGGCACAGACCCTGATGATGCGGGTGTGGCCGGCGGCCGTGGCCCGCGTGAAGGAGGAAGTGGCGGACATGCAGGCGATTGCCGCCAGGGAAGGAACGGCGATCACCATCGAGCCCTGGGACTATCTCTTCTACGCCGAGAAGGTCAGGAAGGCGCGCTACGACCTCGATCAGGCGCAGCTGAAGCCGTACTTCGAGCTGAACAACATGGTCGCGGCGGCGCTCTGGTCGGCCGAGCAGCGCTACGACATCCGGTTCACCGAGATCACCGGCAAGGTACCGGTGTTCCATCCGGACGTGCGGGTGTTCGAGGTCACCGACGTTCCGATCCGGCGCGCACCGCGGGCTTGTTCTATCTCGACAACTTCGCGCGCGCGGGCAAGCGGTCCGGCGCATGGGCAGTCGAGTTATCGCACGCAGCACAGGCTCGACCGGGCGCAACCGCCATTTCGTCGAACAACAACAACTTCGTCAAGGGCGCGGCCGGCGAGCCGGTGCTGATCTCGCTGGACGATGCGACGACGTTGTTCCACGAGTTCGGGCACGCGCTGCACAGCCTGCTGCAGGACATCACCTATCCCGGGCCTGTCGACGACCCCGCGCGACTTCGTCGAGTATCCGTCGCAGGTGAACGAGCACTGGCTGCTGACGCGTGAGGTGCTCGACAAGTTCGCCCGGCACTACAAGACCGGTCGAGCCGATGCCGCAGGCGCTGGTCGACAAGGTCAAGCAGTCGGAGAAGTTCAACCAGGGCTATGCGACCGTCGAATACCTCGCCGCGGCGATCCTCGACATGGAGCTGCACACGCGAACCGACGGCGAAGGTCGACGCCAGCACGCTTCGAACGCGAGCAGCTGGCGCGGATCGGCATGCCGCGCGAGATCGCGCTCCGCCACCGGCTGCCGCACTTCGATCACCTGTTTGGCAGCGACTGCGTATTCGGCCGGCTACTACAGCTACCTGTGGTCGGACGTCATGGCCGCCGACACCTGGCAGGCGTTCGTCGAGACGCGGCGGCCCTGGGACAAGGCGGTTGCCGGCGCGGATGCGCCGAGTACATCCTCGTCGAACGGCAACACGAGCGATCGCGCCGAGGCGTACCGGCAGTTTCGCGGCCGCGATCCGGACGTCAAGGCGCTCCTGGCGAAGCGAGGGTTCCCGGCGGGGAGATAGTCAGGGCAGCGATGGTCAGCAACCGCTGGGGACGGCAAGCCGTGACGACCGCTGCGGAAATATTTGCGGAGGGTAACGATGGCGAATCTCGTGTTGAAGCGTTTCCAGTGCGTCGAGGACACCAGCGAGGTCGGCGGTGAGAGCCCCTACTTCATCACCTGGGTCGGCGACGTCCGCGAGGGCACCTCGACATTGCGCTTGACGCGAAAGACCTACTGGGACAACAACGTCCATAAGGGCACGGGCTCGTGGCCGGTCGACGACGTCGTCAGCACGGGCTTGTCCCTCAAACCCTCCAACACGCTGGCACTGGCGGTGATGATCGAGAAGGACGAGGGCATCGACGTCATCGCTGCGGAGATCGAGGCGATGAAGAGCAGCATCGAAACCGTGCTGCGGAACCACTCGGCCTTCCTCGCAAGCGACCCGCTGTTCATCAGCACGATGCGCAACACGCTGGAGATGAAGATCTCGCAGGCGCTGCAAAGCAGCGTGGGTGCAGACGACGATTGATGAAGGAAGACGACTGGCGCGCAGCACGCCGGATCCAGCTCAGCGGCAAGGCCGAGGAGCTCCCGATCGTCACGTTCAAGGGTGGCGGCGGGCATAATAACGTTCGCTACGCGCAGACATGTATCGCGTAATGTCCGCGTAACCCCCATCGCGTTTCATCGAGCGCCCGGCGCCGCGGCAGAGGGGGAGGAAAGGCGGCGGCGATTCAACCGCAATGCGCCTCGGGCGGTGTATCCTCGCGACGCTTATGCAGAAACCACTTCCTCGCCAGACACCCCGCGCGCTGAACCCTCCGGCGAACGTGCTGGAGCCCTACACCTTTTTCGAGGCGGTCCGCGAGCACCCGCTGCAGCCGCTCGACACGGCGCTGAATCTGCGGAACGCCTGGTGGCTGGCTGACGCCGCCCTGCTCGCCTATTCGAACGAAGCCGACGTGAGGAAGGCGTTCGGCGCCGCCGGCATCACCGCCGACATCTCCAGCTTTCACGGCGTGCACAGTACGCAGGCCTACGTGATCGCGATGCCGGACGCGATCGTGCTGGCGTTCCGCGGCACCCAGGTCGACGACTTCTGGTCGTCCGTGCTCGACTTCGCCGTCGATGCGCAGTTCCTGCCGGCGCCCGACTCACACGGGCACCTGGTGCATGCCGGGTTTCTTGCCGCGCTTGGGGAAGTGTGGGTGCAGGTGGCGGCGCATCTGAGGTCCGAACAAGCGAAGCGGGCTCGCCCGCTGTGGATCACCGGCCACAGCCTGGGCGCGGCGCTGGCCACGCTGGCCGCGAATCTGTGTTGCGATGACGCGACGTTCGGCCTGCGGGGCGTCTATACGTTCGGGTCGCCGCGCGTTGGCGACCGCGAACTTCGGGGCCGGCGTTCGCGTGCCGGTGTTCCGGTTCCGCAACGACTCGGACCTCGTCCCGCACCTGCCCCTTGGGCTGCTGTTCCGTCACGTCGGCCAGCTGCAGTTCATCGACGGCGCCGGCCATCTGCATCGCGATCTGACGCTGGCGATGGAAATGATGCTGGATCCCGGCGCTCATTTGATTTCGGCCAAGGAAGCCCTGACCATGCAGGCCCAGATTCGTGGCGGCAGCGGGTTCGAACTGCCGGTGGCCGGGTTCCTCGCCGACCATGCGCCCATCAACTACAGCATCCTGGCGTGGAACTGCTACGACCGCGGCTGACCGTCGGAAGGCTAGCCCTAGTGACTGTCCTGGCTGATCGTGGAGAAAATCGCAGCCTGAAGCTCCAGTGCGAACGCACTCCCAATACCCCAAATTCCAAAACCTACACTGCCAATTGGAGTTTGGGCCTTGCAGTGCCTTGGGATTTGGCTGCTTGGAGCTTGGGATTCGACACTCTACTAATGACCAGGATCAGTCCACTAGGCCGGTCCTGTCCCGGAACCGCGGTGACGGCGGCGCGTTGCGCCGTGGCGGCATCCGCGCCTGCTCATCCCAGAACGAAACGCAGTTCTCCGCGAACCGTTACCCGCCGCGCCAGGATCGGCCGGGACGCCGCGAGCCCGGTCACGCTGGCGGGATTCGGTCCGTGACTGTAGAATCCCACCCTCACTGCTCCAGCACCAATATCGAGGAGGCGCGATGGATTCCGGCGACGCGATCGTCACACTCAAGACACTCATGCCCAAACGCAATCCCGGCGAATCCGAGAGCGAGGCGATGGAGAATCTCCCGGAGGCGCAAACGCCCGAGGCGCAGCTCCGCATCGAGCGGTATCAGCAGATCATGGGGCGGCTCGAACAGGAGTCCGAGGATGTCGGGGACGACGTGATGGTCGCGGTCCAGGATCGCGCCACCTCGCTCGCGCAGAGCAAAGTCCTGGAAAGGGCCTCTGCGGCGAAGCAGCTGGACACCGGCGGCAAGGAAGTCCAGTTCGGTGAAGGCCTCAAGGGCGGCGACTGGCTGCGGTGGATCTGGAGCGTGACCGAGTGGGTCGATCGCTCGGACGCGCATCCGATCGTGCGTCCATCGGCCGCCACTGCCGGCGCCATCCCCAACACGTGTCGCGTGGGTCTCACCGCGGACTGGGGTACCGGGCTCTACGGCGCCCCGCAAATCGCCGACTCGTTCCGCCGGCAGGCAGCCAGCCGCAAGTTCGATCTCGCTGATGCACCTGGGTGACATCTACTACTCGGGCACCGAGCAGGAAGTGGACGAGCGCTTCCTGAAGGTGTGGCCCGACGACGCCGCGACGATGAATCGCGCGCTCAACGGCAACCACGAGATGTATTCGGGCGGCTTCGGCTACTTCAAACTGGTCTTGCCGAAGTTCGGCCAGGACGGTTCGTACTTCGCGGTGCAGAACGACGATTGGCTGCTGGTGGGACTCGACACCGCCTACATCGATCACGACATGGACAACGCGCAGGTCGGCTGGCTGAACGCTGCTCGTGAAGCAGGCGCAGGCCCGCAAGGTCGTGCTGTTCTCACATCAGCAGCCGTTCTCGAGGCTCGGCTCGCAGGGCCCGAAACTGCAACAGGCCCTCAACCATCTCCTGACGGCGGGCCGTATCAGGGCGTGGTACTGGGGCCACGAGCACGACTGCATCGTCTATGACGAGCATCCGGACTGGAGCCTTCTCGGACGTTGCCTCGGCAACGGCGGCATTCCTCAGGCGCCGAAGGACGAGGTGAGAAATGCGCCGGCCGATGCCGGGCATCCGGCGGCGGCCGGCACCAGCTGGCGACGCCTGAGAAGAAGGCAACGTACCCGGCTGCATCGTCCTCGACGGCCCGAACGCGGCCATGAAGAAGGATTCGGACAAGAAGCAGATTCGTCCCGCACGGGTTCATGACGCTCGAGCTCAACGGCCCGTCGCTGACCGAGCGCGTGTTCCTGTCGGACGGAACCGAGATCTTCTCGAACATGATCACGTAAGTCTGCCTGCTCGTCGTCTGCGCCGGAGGTTCGGACATGTCCGCTGTCTACGTCATCCACAACGACGGAGATCGGGGCTTCGTCGAAACCGTAGTGCTCTGCCCGTTGCCGTCACTGGGCTTCGACGAATGGCTGTCGGCCCCGGCACTCGAGGAACGCGACGATCCCGCGCTGTTCGCGGAGGCGGTCCGGACGGGTCCCGCGATCCTGGTCGTCGTCTCGCGCAGCGCCGTCACGAGCGCCAGGTTCCGGCGACAGATCGACCAGGCGGTGACCTCCGGAACGCCGTGCATTCCGATTTATGTCGGCCTGACCGCCGAGGAAGTCGGGTGGGCGGGATTGGCGTCGCGCCAGGCCATCACGATCGCCTCGGCCGACGACAAGGCAGCCGTCGAGGCACTGTGGCGGACACTGGGTTCGCAACTGCCGGAGCGAGACGGGTCGACAGAAGCCGGCACTGCGTTGACGACGGTGGCCCTTCCCATCGAGTGGCACGCGAAAGCGTTTTCTCACCTGCTCGCCACCGCGATGGCACGGCAGGACTTCAGCCGCGGAGAGTTGCTGGTCCGCGCGTTTGCTCGCCACATGCTCGCGCGGTCGACACCTTACGACAGCGACGCGACGAAAACGGACCTCGACGCGCTCCGAAGGAAGCGGCAGTTTCTCCTGATGCGCGACTACGCGTCAGCGGCAGTCCGTCTGAGTCCGGACAACTTCCGGGCGAGACGCCAGCTGGGTCAGGCACTGATCGAGCTCGGCGAGCTCGCTGAGGCTGAAGACGTGCTCCGCCGCCTGGTCCGCGACGTGCCGCGTGACCACGACGAGTCGTTCGAGGGGCGCGGCCTGCTCGGCCGCGTCAACAAGCAGCGCTACGTGAACCAGCCCGACCCGTCGGCGCAGCCGTCGATCCTCGCGGCCATCGACGACTATCGGACGGTCTTCGACGAGGCCAACGAGCACACCTGGCACGGGGTCAACGCCGCGAGCCTGATTCTCCGCGCCGCACGCGACGGCATCGCGGGACCACCGACCGATGAGGCGCGGCGCATTGCGGAGACGACACTCGCGGTGCTGGCCGGACGTCAAGAGGAAGCCGCGCGTGAGAACCTCGCGAATTCCGACAAGGCGGCGGAGCGCGAGGACGCCGACCTGAGCGTCTGGGACCATGCCTCGCGGGTCGAGGCGCTGATCGAATTGGAGAGGTACGAGGAGGCCGCCACTGCACTCGACGACTACCTGAATCATCCCGGGATGGATGCCTTCGAGGTCGCGTCGACCTTCCGTCAGTTCGACGAAGTGCTGAGACTCGCGACATCGGATAAGGGCGGCCCCTTGCTGGAGCGTCTGCGGAAGGCCGCGCATCGCTTTCGTACCGGCGGCCTGACGCAGCCGGACGACCCGACGGCGCGCCGCGCGATGCTCGTGCGCGTGGCGAATCCCGACTGGCGCCCCACCAACATTCCCGATCTGGAGCTTCGCACGCACTTCGGCACGGTGCTGTCAATCCTCGGCTCGGACGCCACGGTGCGGGCGCTGCTCAAGGAGACCGGAAGCGTCCTGGGTATCGAGGAAAGCCGGCCGGCGACCGAGTTCGAGTGCGGCACGTCGGTGCCGTTCATCGACGCCATCCCCCCCTACCAGGACTTCCAGGGTCACGACTATTCGGAGAACGGCGAGCACGCGCTGGTGGCGATCGTCGACGATGGCATCGATGTCCTTCATGAAGCGTTTCTCGATGAGCAGAAGGAGAAGCCTCGCATCGTCGCCATCTGGGATCAGCGGGATGGCGGCGGGCCACCCCCGGACGGCTTCACGTTCGGCAGGTACTGACAGTCGCGACGATATTGCCGGCTTCGTGAAGGCGAAGGCCGTTCCCGCCGCGCTCGGCCGGAACAAGGACGGACACGGTACCCACGTCGCGAGCATCGCCGCTGGCCGGAAGGCCGGACAGTTCGCCGGCGGTGTGGCCCCGGCGGCGGAGCTGGTGGTCGTGATCTCCTCCAGCGATCAGCCGACCGGGTATTCGGACGCGCACCTCGCCGGACTCAAGTTCATCGACCAGGTAGCCAAAGAACGCAGTAAGCCAGTGGTCGTGAACATCAGCCAGGGGATGAACGCCGGTGCGCACGATGGCCGCTCGGCGCTCGAGCTCGGGTTCGAGCACTTCTCCGATGGCGGCCGCATGCCGGGTCGGGTCGTCGTGAAATCGGCGGGCAACGAGCGCGCCCGGGCGGGACATGCGGAAGTGTCGCTGCTGGCCGGAGGCCGGGAGTTCCTGGACTGGGAATGCGAGCCCGCGCCGTTCACGCGGCCGCGCTTCGAGGTGTGGTGGCCGTCTGCCAACAAATACAGCTTTCGGCTGTTGGAGCCGCTGCCGGCGACGCAGTGGAGAAAGCTCCCGCCCGCGGGAGCGCCACCGAGGGGAGCCTCGGCCGTGGTCGATCGCAGCAACCCCGAAGTAGAAGGCAAGTTCAAAGGCAAAGGCTCCTACCGAATCAGCTTCGTCCAGCGGCATCCAGACAATGGCGACAGCGTACTCAAGGTGGACGTATCGAACGGCATGGCGCAGGTCGCGCCGGTTTTCTGGACCCTGGAGGTCACGGCGCAGCGCGTGACGCAGCAGGGCGACATCCATGCATGGATCGAACGGGACGGCCCCCCGAGCTCCAAGTTCCTCAACCACGCCAACGAAAGGATGACGCTGACGGTACCGGGGACCGCCTACAGCGTCGTCACCGTCGGCGCGATCGAAGCCGGCGATCCGATCGTGGTCGGCATCGCGTCCTCATACGGGCCGACTCGGGACAATCGCAGGAAGCCCGAGGTGGTGGCACCCGGGCTCAATATCAAGGCGGCCCGCGGCGAGACCGCAGACGACGTCATCGTAATGAGCGGGACCAGCATGGCCGCACCTCATGTCGCCGGTGCGGTGGCGCTCGTCCTGTCGAAGGTCGCGCGTTCGGGTCGACCGCTGCCGAGCGCGACACAGATCAGCGCGGTCATCCGAGAGACCACCAAGAACTTCAGTGGAGTTCACGACCGGGGACACGGATACGGCGTCCTGTGCGTGAAGGCGCTCCTGGCCGAATTCTAGGCGCGCAATGTCCCATACGTCGACCGGGCCGAAATTTCACCGCTACTTCCCCTTGCCCCTGTCGTGCGGGACGATGCAGGTGGCCGTCCCGGTCACCTCGTTGCCGGCCAGGTCCTGCGCCGTGACCGTCAGGTGATAGACCCGGCCTGACTTGCTGCCACCCGACCGCTCGGCACGCAGCTCGACGACCAGTCCGCCGTTCTCGTCCTCGGTGACGGCCACGTCGCTCGGGTCCATCGGCTCGTTGCTGGTTGCGTTCACCTGGAAGGAGCCGCGGGCGATGCCGGACACGGCGTCGCTGGCGCGCAGGACCGCGACCCGTTGGAGCTTGTGGTTCGGGGGCCAGAGCGTGCACCCCTCCGAGGGCAGCCCGCTCAGGACCGGGGGCGCACCATCGATCTTGACGTCGAGCGTGCGCGCCGTCTCCTCGTTGCCCGCGGCGTCGGTCGCGAAGTAACTGACCGTCGTGACGCCCTCCGGGGCGACTCCGAACGAAGCGGAGTGTCCGGGCACGACCGTCTCAGCGCCCGTTTGCGCACCGGCCAGCGAGTACCGGAGCAGGTCGACCCATCCGGCCGGGGTGTCATTCAGACCGCTCGCGAGGTCGGTCGCTTCGAGGCTCACGCTGACGGCGGCCTGGTTCCAGCCGTTCGCGTTCGGCGGCGGGTCGACGGTGGCCGTGGTGACCGGATCGACGGCGTCCGAGTAGACGGCGAAGTTGGTCGCCTCCAGGCGCGGCGGGTTGTCGGCGGGCACGTTCACGAGCTTCCGCACGTGCGTCACGGGGTCTTCGACCGCCATTGTGGTGGAGCCGCCGCCGTCCAGGTTGAGGGCGTTCCAGACGCCGTAGTCGTTCTTGAGCAGGTCGGCGACTTCGCCCACCTGCATGCCGTGGCCGCCGTTGGTGCCGTCGACCGTGAACAGCACCAGCGTCCGGCCGTCCTCGGTCACGCCGATGGCCGTGCGCGCGTTGCTCAGGTCGTACCAGTGCCGCCCGGCGCGCGTGTACGTGAGCGGCAGCGGGCCGAGCGGAGGCACCGGGCCGGGGGTGAGGAGCTCGTCGGGGTGGGTGGCGTCCGTGTACTCCGGGATCGTCTTGACGCCGTTCGTGAGGATCTGGCCGGATCCGGCGAGGGCGTTCCACAGCTCCACGTCCTCGAGGACGTCCATCCCATCGGCGGAGTCGGGATCACGATGGACGATGCTGGCGTTGTTGGACCTGTCGATGTTGAGGCCGGGGGAGTTGGTGACGATCGCGTAGCTCTGGATGGGCGACTCGAAGCCCGAGTAGACCTTCCCGCGCGAGGCGGCGAGGCCGATCACGTACGCATACGCGCTCTGGGTCGACCCGCCGGGCACCGGGAACGGCGCGAAGAAGTGGACGTTGATCGCCGCCTGCGCGTGCGAGGTGTTGAGGAAGTCGAGGGTTCGCTGCCGGACGACCTCGAAGGGGACGACCGGCCAGTTCGGTGTGGTAGAGCCAGGCGCCACCGCCGGCAGGTTCTCTCCGGGCGGCGTCAGCTTGAAGCGGACCGCGGGCGACGTCAGGTCGACGAGCAGGATGTTCATCCGCGCCAGGCGCGGGTTCGGCGTCGGCGCGGGGCACCCGGGACACTGGAACGGCGGGTACTGCTCCGTTCGCTTGATGTGCGTGATGCCGGGAAACAGCGGAGTGACGACGGTCTGCGCCTCCACTCCAGTCGAGCCCCAGAGGGCCAGACCCGAAGCGACGATCAAACGGGCAGCTCGGTAAGACATCACACCTCCCTCGGCCATCGAATGCGCTCGTTCTCAATCGACTGGGGCGGACGCACGGAAACGGACGGCGTCGGTGCCGGCATCGCAGCCGATCGCGGCTGCGGCGATCCTACATCGGCGCGGCTCGCAATGTGGATCGACAACTTACGCTGTGGAAGTTCGATACCGCGATCGGACGCGCGATTTCGAGATCTCGAGCGCCGCATGGGTCTCAGTTCGTAAGGGCGTCAGCGTCGTCCGTTGCAGGGCGTCTCCAGTCGCCGCAATCGGATCGTGCGCGACACTCGCGATGACGCACGCACCCGGCTCAGCCTCCCGGCCGATACCGAATGCGAGCTCACGTCACAGACACGGGAAGGATGGACCGCGAGTCCAGATCGCAGAAGCAGGTCAGCTGCGACGCCGCTCACGATGGACTCCGCGCCACTGTGACACGTCGGAGCATGCCGACGGCTACAAGAAGCCAAGCGGCGGCGAGGAGGCCGAAACACACGAAGCCGACGGTCAGCGATTCGGCAATGCCTTGATACACCCGCGACACCGGTAAGTGCCCGTCCGGCGTCGCCGCGATCCCTCCGAGAACCGCCATCCACCCGCCGAGCAACCCGCTGAGCGTCGCAAAGATGGCGGCCAGCGATAGCGGCCGCATCAAGACGAGTTTCCGCTCGGCAGGCTGAAACACATACGCGACGGCGAGACCGAATGCGGCGATAGCGACCACCATGGTGAGCTTTGCGAACAGGTTGATCTCTCGAAACAGGTCCACAAGATTCGGCACGGTTGTCCTCCTTGATTGAACGCCTTGGAGTACAACTCGCCAGAGGCAGGTGCGTGACGGTGTCACGCTTGACCGGCTGCCGCGTTATGACACTTATGGATCGAAACGACGAATTGTTGCTCGTGGCGCGGCTGCGCGCCCGCGAGACCGGCGCGTTCGACGACGTGTACGATGCGTATCGTCCGAGGTTGTTCGCATTCCTGCTGCGGATGAGCCGGAACAGAACGCTCGCCGAGGATCTGCTGGATGAAACGTGGCTCCGGCTGGTGAGGCAGGCGCCGACACTTCTCCCCGACACCCGGATTGGACCGTGGCTCTTCACGGTCGCGCGCAATCTTTACTGGAGCGCCCGTCGTGACTCGCTCGTGGAGGAAACGTCCGCTCCTGGACTGCTGACGCTGTGGCCGTCTCCAGCACCGTGGCCATCACCGTTCGATCTCGCGGCGGCCGGTGAGCTCGAGCGGCGCGTCGAAGTTGCACTATCGACACTTTCACCGCAATACCGGGAAGTCGTGCTGCTCGTCGGCCACGAGGGCTTGACGCCGAGCGAGGCAGCAGTGGTATGCGGGATCAGTTCCGAAGCGCTGCGGCAGCGCTTGTCTCGGGCCCGTGCGGTGCTCGGCGAGAGACTCGGTGAAACGCCCGCCATTGCTGCACTCAGGAAAGGATATGCAACATGATCGTTGATGACGGGCAGAACGGCCACACCCACGCCGCTCTGGCGAGCTTGAGGACCTACGACGTCTCCCGGCGTCACACAGGCCGATTGCGCCGCCGTTGTCATGACCTGCTGCAGCCGCAGGTCACTCCGGAAACATCGGTCTCGGTGCGGAATGGCGCGCTTCGTCGGATCATCGCCCCGGCGCTCGGTGGCGCGTGGTGCCTTGCATACCTGGGTGAGATCATGCGCCGCGCGGCGGCGGTTTACTTCGGCACCCCGTAGACGATGCCGGCGTGCATGTTCTTGCCCTCATCGCGAGGCCAGTTGCCACAAGAGAGGCTCGCGTGCCGGGTTCTCGCGTTTCTCCAGGAATTCTGCCAAGCGCTACGACATCCTCATCGGGGACGAACGCGAGACGGCCCTCTCATGTCTCCTATAATCACGCCATGCGACCAACTCTGTTCCAGGTGGCCGTGAGCGTCTGCCTCACGATCGCCGGCGTGACGGCGCAATCGCCGGCACCCACGACGTACTGGCCGGGCGTGGAGTGGCGGACGGCGACGCCGGAATCGCAGGGTCTCGACTCACAGGCCCTGGCTTCGGCGATCGCGCAGGTCCGCGAGAAGCAATGGGGCACCCACAGCCTGCTCGTCATCCGTCACGGATTCGTCGTCGCCGACGCGGACTTCTATCCGTATCGATCGACCGTGCCGCACGACGTCGCGTCGGTGACGAAGACCATCACCTCGACGCTGACTGGTGTCGCGGTCGCCAATAAGATTCTTCGCCTCGACCAGTCCGTGCTGTCGTTCTTTCCGAAGGAGAGCCCGGCCGACGCCGACGAGCGCAAGCGCGCGATCACGGTTGAGAATCTGCTGCGCATGGAGTCGGGACTGGACTGCGGGTTCCTGCCCGGTGAGCAGGAACTGGAGAGGATGAAGCGATCGGCCAATTGGGTGGCGTTCACGCTGGCGCTGCCGATGAAATACGACCGCGGCACCAGGCCGTCCTACTGCAGTCCGGGCTACCACCTGCTCGGCTCCGTGATCGGGGCGGCGGCGAAGACCAGCGAACTCGACTTCGGCCGCAAGTACTTGTTCGATCCGCTCGACATCAAGGACGTCGTCTGGGGCGATGACCCGCAGGGGCGCAGCCACGGATGGGGCGACAGCCACTTCTATCCGCGCGACATCGCGAAGCTCGGATACCTGTACCTGCACGGCGGCGAATGGAAAGGACATCAGATCGTGCCGCGAGACTGGGTGACGATGTCGATTGCGCCGGTGACGGGGCCGCGCACCGAGCCGGGTGGATTCGGCGTCGAGTGGAACGCGACGAACGGGCCGAACGGCCGGCAATACGGCGGCATCGGTCGCGGCGGCCAGTCCCTGATCGTCTGGCCCGAACTCGACATGATTGTCGTCAGCACCGCCGGCGGCAACGCGGGGCAACTGACGGCGTTGGTCAGGGCAGCGGTCAAGAGCGATCAGCCCCTTCCTCCCAATGAGCCCGGAAACGCCCAGTTGCGCGACGCGATCGTCGCGGCCACCAGGCCGCCCGCGGCGAGTCCGGCGCCGGCTCTGCCGGCAACAGCGGCCGCAATCTCGGGCCGGGTCTATCAGTTTCCGATCAACCCTTCGCGGATCGACTCGCTCGCGCTGACGTTCGCGAAGGACGGTACGGCGACGGTCGAACTCGCCTACTACGGCGATCCACTGCGGATTCCGATCGGGCTGGACGGTGTCTATCGCATCGGTCCGCACGGCCCCTTTGGCCTGCCGGCAGGCGCCACTGGCGCGTGGCGCTCGGAGACGGAGTTCCTGCTCGACGTGAACTTCATCGCGAACATCAATCACTACACGCTCGCGATCACGTTCCTGCCCGATCGCACGATCGAGGTCAGCGCCGACGAGGCGTCAGGACTGATTCGCAACGGCAAGCTCGTCGGCACGCCGCGCTGAAGGGCTCTTGGCGGGGCCG
>CAWAXG010000044.1:0-36531 GCA_963785755.1 uncultured Acidobacteriota bacterium
ACGGGTCCTTGTAGGCCCCCATCTCCTTCGCCAGGCGCTCGGCGTAGAGCCCCCACCCCTCGGAATAGGCGGTGAAACCCGCCTGCGTGCGGAACGTCGGCACGCCGGTGAGCTCCTGCGCGATCGCAATCTGCATGTGATGACCCGGGTTGCCCTCATGATAGGCAATGACCTCGAGCTCGTGCGTCGGCATGGCCTTCATACCGAGAAGGTGCGCGTAATAAACGCCTGGGCGTGAGCCATCGGGCGTGCCGGGAAAGTAGTGCTGCGCCGCGCCCGGCTGTTCGCGGAACGCCTCGACGCGTTTGACGGTGAGATCAGCTTTCGGGAGGATCCGGAGAAACTCGGGCAGCCGCGCCTTGATGACGCTGAGGTGATCGCGCGCCGCCTGCAGGTAGCGCTCGCGCCCCTCGTCCGTGTTCGGGAGCGAGAACTGCGGGTCGGTACGCATGAAGGTGAAGAACTCCTGCAGCGTGCCCTTGAATCCGACCTTCTGTTTGACCGCTTCCATCTCGCCGTGGATGCGCGCGATTTCTTCGAGGCCGAACTCGTGGATCTGGTCGGCGGTCATGGCCGTGGTGGTCGATGCCACCAGGCGGTCCTTGTAGAAGTCGGTCCCTTGCGGCAAAGCCCCGACTCCTCTCGCCTCGGCGTCGGTGTTCTTGACGTCCTGCTCGAACCAGGCGATCAGCGCGTCGTAGGCCGGCCCGAACTTCTCGACGAGCGCGCTGCGCGCCGACGCGCGCAGCTGTTCCGCGCTCTTGTCGTCGATCTTGCCGGCCTTCAGCAGCGCGTCGATCTCGGACTTCGCGTCCGTCCAGACAGGAGACTCGCCGCTGCCCTGAAAGGGCGTGCCCGTGACCAGTCCGCGGGCCTGCGACAGGACGCCCTCGTAGGCGAACCGGGGCGGACGCACGCCTTCCGCGGCCGCCGCTTTGGCGCGCACGAGCAGCTGATCGATGGCGCGCGCCACACCGCCGATGCGCGCGATATAGGCCTCCATATCCTTTGGCTGCTCGACCTTGTGGAAGGCAATGAGGAACTGCGGCAGGAACGCCTGCGGGCCCTGCATCTGGGTGAACACATAAGCCCGGCGCCGGTACGGCACTCCGGCCTCCGCCCGCTCCAGCTGGTAGTTCCAGATGTCGAACGACAGCTTGGCTTCCGGTGTGAGGCGGCTGGTACTCGAACATCCGCTGCATCTCAGTGGCCGCCTTGCGAACCCACGCGAGCTGCGTATCCTGGCCGCGTTCGGAGAAGTCGTCGATCTCGCCGTAGTCCTCGTCGTTGATCCCGAGGAACGTCTTCTGAATCGGGCTGAATTCGAGCTGCTCCTGCCACCGCGCCGCGAACCACTGGTTCAGGCGTTCGGTTTCGTTCTGGGCCGGCTGCTGTGCGGGGAGGCGCGTCGGCGCGAACACGGCAAGCGCCGAGCAGGCCAGGATCACTCTGAATACGGTGCGCATGAGCCCATGCTAACCCGGCGGCGGCGATCGAGCGTGAAGCAGTTAGTAAAGGTTCGACTATTTGAGGCGGTACGGTTTGAGGGCCTTCGCCAACTCCCCTGCGACGCTGTTCGCCCCGGCGGGGCCCGAGAATGGGCCGACGCCCTTGCCCGACAGCAGCACCACGCTCGTGTTCTGGTGCTTGAGCACGAACGGGTAGTCCCAGGCGAAGGTGTAGTTCACCGTCAGCACGGCGTCCGCCACCACTGGATCGTCCACGATCGAAACCTTCAGGGACTGAAACGCCTTGTTCTCTCCGAGCGCCGCCTTCATCTGCGCCGTGCCGAAGTAGGCTGCCCTCGAGGCGTCGACGAACATGGTGCGGAAATTCCGCAGGATCACGTCGGGATCCTTCGTCGACGCAAGGAGCTCGGATTTCTCGGGACCCTGCCGGGTTGCGGTGGTGGTCGCCACCCCTTTGGCAAGGGCGCGTGTCCGGGCCTGCATCGCCAGGATGATCTCGTCCCCGACGCCGGAGTCCTTCAGCGCAATCAGCGCCGCCGGCGAGAGGTCGAACTTCACGTTCGACGCCTCGATCGTGCTGTGGATGATGGGCAGGCTCAGCTGCGCCCGAACCATCTTGACGACGTGCTCGTTGGTCAGGGTTTCTTCGGGCTGGGCGGATCCGACGCCAGCAGGGACCGTGAGTCCCAGGGCCACCAGCGCGATCGCGAACCTACAAGCGTTCATCTCGGCCTCCATCTCCAAATGTGAAGACCGGCCGGGATCGGGCTCAGGTTCGCGCCGCTGGCTCATGCTCGAGCATTGCCCGCGAAGTGGTAACCAGGATTTTCGTGACCTACGGCGCTCAACCGGGCCGAGATGCAGCCGCGGGCGTGAGGTTGAGCGCTTCGTCGCCTACCGAGGCGTCGGGATCGTCGCCGCCATCATGACCGGGCGCGTTCTGCCTTCCGCTCAAATTTTCGTCGCGCACTTCGCCGTCTCCTCCCGGAATCAGCGTTTCTTCGTGCGCCGCGTGGCGCTTGGTCTCTCTTGGATATTGGCGATGCGGGCCAGGGTCTCCTCGAAGAGCACCCGATTCTCTCGTCGGGCATCCTCGATCTGCTCCGTCAGGGCCGTGACGATCATCACATTTCCGCTCTGGAACTCTTCGCGCAGGACGCGACGCGTCTCTTCATCTCCGGCGCGAATCTCCTCGCGCAGGCTGCGCAGGACCGCTTCGTCGCCGGTTTGAATCTCCTGACGGATGGCAGAAAATTCATCGTGCATCTCGGCCCGAAGTTGCACAATCTGCGACTCCAACCGGTCCATGCGAGCGGGGAGCTGTTCGATCCCGGTCATGCGCCGTTCGAGCCTTTCGAGTCTGTTTTCAACGCTTTGCCTCGGCATCACCTTCTCCCATCTGCTTTCGGCAGCCCCAATCGGGGGCGCTGAATCGCATCGGGGGAAGGGCGAATCGTATGCCGGTCACGACGGCAGGCCGACGACGTTATCGTCGTCGCTGCGTGGCGTCAATCTGTTCCTACAAGGTTGATTGGCTACCGCGAGATGGCGTTCTTTCGAATGTATTCCTCCACGTGATTCTGCGAAGGACCGATGTAGTGGAACCGTTCGGCATAGGTGAGCCCGTGGCGCTGGCCAGTGATCCGATCCTGCTGCAGGACGAACTCCCGAATGTAGTTGCGATTCGCGGACGCGTCGTCCGAGCCAAGGAGCGGCAAGCGCTGGCCCTGTGCATCCAGACGTGCGCGTAAACGCTGGCCGTTCTCCCCGGCCGGGCCCTGTGCTTTGTTCTCCAGGTTCAGATCGATCTTGCGCTCGACCCAGGGAGCAATGTCCACGACGCGGTTCACACGCTGCTGGAACCGCGCGAAGTAATACTTTTCCTTGACCGAGTACGGCGACAATCCGGCGGCGAAATGCTCGGGATAGTCCTTGGCGCCGCCGGCCATCCACGCCGCCGCCTCGACACAAGCGCTCGTGACGTAGTGATCGGGGTTCTCTTCGTACTCCCCCCACGGATCGTATGTGACCACGATGTCCGCCTTCAGCAGGCGGAACAGGAAGATGAAGCGAGCGCGCAGTTCCGACCGCGCGATGTTGTCCATCATGTGATTGTTGTAATTGAGATCGAACGTGCGCTCCACGCCAAGCACCTTGGAGATGGCCATCATGTCGCGCGCATTCGCCGAGACCGTCTCGGCGTACGAACCAGGCCCGGCCATATCGTCGTTGGTCACGCGAATCAGATACCCCTTGGCTCCCTCGTCCATCAGCTTGAAGACGGTCCCCGCGGCAAAGAGCGGTATGTCGTCGGAGTGCGGTTGGATGGCCACGACCACCTGACCTTCCCGCGGCTTGCCGCTGTGCGGCCGCTCGATCACGAGCGGTTCGTGAGCATCAAACTGCTGCAGCGACTGTGGCGGTTGGGTCGTCTGGCGCGCTGGCAGCGCGACAGGCAACCCGGCGGCGAGAGCGGTTTGGAGAAATGTTCGGCGGTTCATGCGCGTGATTCTACGCGCGCGGGCGGTATCAGCAAACTCGAGACCGGGCGACGCGGCAGAAACACAAAGTCAGCGCACACCTCTGCGATCCGCGGCGTCGTGCCAACGGCGCGAACGAGTCCCAGCGCGGATCGCCTACTAGTGCGAGATACTTCGATGTCGGTGATTCCCGGCGTCCCCCCGGACGTCGGACTGCGGGGCTTGTTCTCTGCCAGGCGACCTTGACAGCCAACATCGAAGGTACAAGAATCACCACGTCCAGACCGGATCATCTGATGCGCAATAAGCTTCGAGATCTCCTGGTTGCGCTTGCCGGTGCGGCGGTGACCGCGGCCGCATTTTACGCCGCGACGCCAACCGAGGGGCAGGCTCCCGCATCCCGCATTCCACGGGCGCCGGACGGCAGGCCGAATCTGAACGGCATCTGGCAGGCGCTCAATACGGCCAACTACGACATCGAGGCGCATCTGGCGCGGCCGGCCCTCGCGATGCGCCCTGGTCCGTTGATCCCCGTGCCCGCCAGGGAGGTCGTCGCATTGGGAGCCGTCGGCTCCGTTCCTGCCGGGGTGGGCGTGGTCGTTGGCGGCGCCATACCCTACACGCCAGAAGGCCTCGCGAAGAAGAAAGAGAATCAGGACGGCTGGCTGACGCGCGACCCCGAGATCAAATGCTATCTGCCGGGAGTTCCGCGCGCGACATACATGCCGTTTCCGTTTCAGATCTTTCAGAGCGACAAGGCGTTCTTCATCGCGCACGAATATGCCGGCGCCGTCCGGAACATTTATCTGAAGGATCCCGGTCCGCCGCAGGTCGATTCGTGGATGGGGCAGTCGGTCGGGAGATGGGACGGAAGCACGTTCGTCGTCGAGACCAGCGGATTCAACGATCAGAGCTGGTTCGATCGCGCCGGCAATCACCACAGCGAAGCGCTCAAGGTCACGGAGCGCTACACGATGACCGGCCCGGATCATATTCAGTACGAAGCGACGATCGACGATCCGAAGGTCTTCTCGCGGCCGTGGAAGATCGCCATGCCACTCTACCGTCACGTCAACAAGGATGCACGGCTCGGCCAGTTCAAGTGCGTCGAATTCGTCGAAGAGCTCATGTATGGCCACCTTCGCAAAGAACCGGTCAAGTAGGACCGCGGATATGAATCTGCGGTCCGGTTCGGCATGTGCGATCGCCATTCTGGCGACCCTGGCCGGAGTCATCACGGCGACCGCGCAGGCTCCCGGGTCGGCGCCTGCAAAAGCGGCGGCGAAATCAAAGCCGTGGACCGCACCACGTACGCCCGACGGTCATCCGGATCTCCAGGGCACGTGGACCAACGGGACGATCACGCCGCTCGAGCGTCCCGATGGATCGCGCGTGACGCTGACCAGGGACGAGGTCGATCGGCTCGAGAAGGGCGTCGAGGATCGGGCCAAGCGCCTCGACCAGCCGAGCGATCCGAACCGGCCGGCGCCGCCGAAAGGTGGCGACGGATCGACCGGCGCGGCCGGCAATGTCGGCGGCTACAACAATTTCTGGCTGGATCCCGGCGACCGCGTCGCGGTCGTCAACGGCGAGTGGAGAAGCTCGCTCATCGTGGATCCGGCTGACGGCAAGGTTCCGGCGCTCACCGAGGAGGCGCGTCAGCGGAGCGCGGCGCGCGCCGCCGAACTGCGCGGCCGGGGCCAGTACGACCACCCGGAGCTCCGTCCGCTCGGAGAGCGCTGCATCATGTCGTTCGGCTCGAACGCCGGACCGCCCATGCTGCCCAACTACTTCTACAACAACAACTATCAGATCGTGCAAACGAGGGATCACGTCATGATCCTCGTCGAGATGGTGCACGATGTCAGGATCATCCGGATCGGGGGTGAACGTCTCCCGCCACACCTCCGCCCCTGGATGGGCGATTCGATCGGACGGTGGGAAGGCGATACGCTCGTCGTCGAGACGACGAACTTTCATCCGCTCCAGAGATTTCGGAGCGCGTCCGAGAACCTGAAGGTGATCGAACGCTTCACCCGCGTGAGCGCGGACACGATTCTCTACAAGTTCACCATCGACGATCCGTCGACGTTCACGCGCCCCTGGAGCGGCGAAGTTCCCTTCAATCGCATCGACGACCTCATTTTCGAGTACGCGTGCCATGAGGCGAACTATGCGCTGTCCAACATCCTCAGTGGAGAACGCGCCAGGGAGCGGGAACAGATGAAGAAAAAGCAGGAGTAGGGATCCCATGCAACGCAGACTCTGGATACTGATTGCCGGGTGTGGGCTGCTGTGCGCCACGACCCCCGTGGCCGGTCACCACGCGTTCGGCGCCGAGTTCGATCCGGACGCACCCATCCGTTTGCAGGGCAAGGTCGTCAAGCTCGAATGGGTCAATCCGCACGCGTGGATCCATATCGAAGTGAAGAAGGCGGATGGCACGACGGAAGTGTGGATGGTCGAGGGCGGGACGCCAAACACGCTCTTGCGCCGCGGGCTCACGCGGGAATCGCTTACTTATGGCACCGAGCTCATCGTCGATGGATACCAGACGAAGGACCACTCGCTCAAGCGGGCGAACGGCCGCGACGTCACGTTCACGGACGGCCGCAAGATCTTCATGGGATCGTCGGGAACCGGCGCGCCGCGTGACGGGCGCGATCCGATCGAACAGAAGAAAGGGCGAGGCGGCCTGTAGCAGCTAGGAAAATCCTATCCACCGTCCGGCCGCCGCAACCGTGAACCACAGCGTCAGCGAGACGAGCGCGACCAGCCTGGTGCGACGTGTAGCGCCTGTTCCCGCCATGGCGACACGATGGCGGATCGTCAGCGTGTAAAGCAGCGCCACGGGCAGCGTCGTGATCTTGATCCAGAACGCCTGACTGTAATAGCACTTCACCGATTCCGACACGAACAGACCTGTACCGGTCACGATCATCACGACGATGCTCCCGAGCAGCCATGCCCGCGTGTCCTTCGCGAGGTTCGCAATCGATTGACCGCGCACGCCCACGCCGAGCATTCGCAAATCCAGGACGAGCAGCGATCCTCCCAGCACCGATAGTCCGAGCAGGTGCACGGCTTCGATGACCGGAAACAGCCACGCTGAGTCCTTGATGGCATGCCCGATCGCAGTGGCTTCACACCATTCGAAAAACGGGAGGAGTGATGTATCCACGCGAAGCGCTACCGCGGAGGCACGACGCACCCGGCAGCCCAGTTGATGAAGTCGGACTGGGGCTGAATGTCGCAGTCGAACCAGTTGTAGGCAATCATCCGGCCTGCGACGACGATGCCGGCCCACAGAATAAGCGAGACGATGGCGGCCACACGCGCGGCGACGGGCGTGGTAGGCGTCAGATCCCACTCCGCGACGCGCCGCTCCGTGCGCGAGTGAAACAGCCACACGTTCAACCCGGCCAGAAGCAGCATCGCAACCTTCGCGCGAAAAAAGATGCTCTGATAGGTCCTGACCGGGATCGCGTAAAAGAGCAGCAGGCCCGTGATGACCATGATCACGAATCCGGCCTTTGCCCACGGCAGGAGTCGCGAGGTCACTTCAGAGACCGGCACCTGCTTCATCGTGAGCCCGAGCAGTCGAAGATCGAGCATGACCGTGAGACCGACGAACATGGTCAGCGTCAGGACGTGCGTCGATTCGATCAGCGGATACAGATAGAGCGACTCATGGAGCGCAATGCTCCAGGACGTGCTCGCCAGCCATTCGACGAAATGAAGGAGTGACATGGTGAGAGCAGAAACCGAGCAGCCGTCATTTTTCCTGGGCGTTCGGTCTCATCTGCGCGAGGGCGTACTTGGCGTGGCAGGCGACGCATGCGTCGTAGACCTCCGCACCGACGTCGAACACGGCTTTCGCGTTCTTCGACTCCGCGGCCGCGATGGCGCGTTGGCCGACGTCGACGAGTGCCTTCGACAGCGTCATCCAGTCGTCGTTATCCCTGGCGCGGCCGGTCATCATCAACAGATTCCCGCCTTCGGCGACAACATACGCGCTGTTGCGAACGGCGGCCCATTCCTCGTCTGTGGACGGCGCGACCTCGACGACGCCCTTGGCGTCCTCGATCGTACCCACGGCATCCCGGTACACTTCTGCGGCAGGCTCGAGGATCGACGACATCAACTGCTTGACGTCAGCGACCGGGCGAAGGGGTGGCGGCGGCTCAGGAGGCGTGCGGCATCCGGAACCCAGCAACGCGCCCAACAGAACGAGCCACGAGGTGTGTCGCATCGGATGGGTGATTCTACGTCAGTTGAACGTTTCCTCGAACCCTGCACCTTGCACTTTGAACCCTGAACGCCGTAGCATCCCGGCCACCGACAGGAGGCCTCGTGTTCACACATCGACTCGCGGTCGCCGTTCTCTTCGCAGGCCTGGGCGTAAGCGGGATGGCCTCGACTCAGTCGGGCGCTCCGGCGCAACCTGCCGCGGCCGCCGCCGCCCCGGCAGCGAACGATTATGCCGACGGGAAATCCTGGTTGTGCCGTCCCGGCCGCCAGGACGCCTGCGCCGTCGATCTCCGAACCACTATCGTTGCCGCGGATGGCAAGCTCACGCACGAACCGTGGACCGCCGATCCGAATGCCCCGATCGACTGCTTCTACGTCTACCCGACGGTCTCGACGGATGCGACCGCCAACAGCGACATGAACGCCGACCCCGCGGAATTGAACGTCGTGCGCTCGCAGTTCGCGCGATTTGGCTCGAAGTGCCGGCTGTACGCGCCGCTCTACCGGCAGGTGACACTGGGCGCCCTTCGCAGTGCGCTGTCGGGCGGCACGCGAGCCCCGATGGATCGGGGTCTGGGATACGACGACGTGCGCGACGCGTGGAACTACTACCTGCAGCACGATAACAAAGGCCGCGGCGTCGTGCTGATCGGGCATTCGCAGGGCGCGATTGTTCTTGCCGAGCTCATCCGGCGCGAGATTGACGGAACACCGGCGCAGGCACGACTCGTGTCTGCCTTTCTGATCGGAACCACTATCGCCGTTCCGCGTGGCAGGGATGTCGGCGGTGCGTTCCAACGTATTCCGCTCTGCCATTCCGCGGCCCAGACCGGGTGCGTCATCACGTTCGTGTCGTTCCGTTCGACTGTGCCGCCTTCAGCCGGGTCGTGGTTTGGCAGAGTGACAGAGGCGAATCTGACGGCGGCCTGCACGAACCCGGCGGCGCTCGACGGCGGGAGCGGCCAGCTGCGCGCGTATCTGTCGCGTACCGGCCCAGCCTTCCCGGGGACGTCGCCGCCAAAGCCGTGGGTCGTGCCCGAGCAGCCGATCCAGACGCCGTTCGTAAGTGTGCCAGGCCTGCTGACCGCGCGTTGCGCAACGAACGAGCAAGCGACATATCTCGAGGTGACGGTCCACGGGAATGCTGCGGATCCGAGAGTCGACGACATCGTGGGCGACATCGACGCCGGAGGTGCGCCTTCGGCAATCTGGGGGCTGCACCTCATCGACGTAAACCTCGCCATGGGGAATCTGCTGGACATCGTCGGTCAGCAGGCGAAAGCGTACGTGGCGGCGGTCAATCGCCCAGCTCAGGATGCCCAGAGCACGCAGGCGGCAACGACTGGCGCAACCATCTACAAGACGCACTGCGCGGCGTGCCACGACGCACCTGGGACGAGGGCGCCTGATCGCGAGACGCTGACCCTCAAAACGCGCGAGGCGATCCTCGAATCGCTGGTGAGCGGCACGATGTCGATTGTGGCAAAAGACCTGAGCGCTGCCGACAAGCGCGCGGTCGCCGAGTATCTGGGCCGCGCGACAGATCCCACGAAACCCACGCCCGACGTAAGTACGGGACTGTGCGCGAGTGTGACGGCGCCACTGGCAGATCCGCTTGCCGGGCCACGTTGGATTGGATGGGGCGCCGATCTCGCGAATACACGGTTTCAGCCACTGAACCAAGCCGGGATTTCCGTCGATGACGTCCCGCGCTTGAAGCTGAAATGGGCGTTCGGCTTCCCGGAGGCGACGCAGGCGTATGCGCAGCCGACGATCGCCGCCGGTCGCGTGTTTGTCGGGAGTCAGAAGGGTGCCGTGTACGCGCTCGACGCGGCGACAGGCTGCGGACACTGGTCGTTCACGGCTGCCGCGGGCGTGCGCACGGCAATTGGCTTTGGACGGGTCACGCGTGCCGGCGTTTCGCGCTCCGTGGTGTACTTCGGCGACGTCGCGGCGAACGTCTACGCGCTGGACGCCACCACCGGCGAGAAGCTGTGGCAGACGCGCGTCGACGATCATGCATCCGCCCGTGTGACCGGAACGCCGGTTTTGTACGAGTCGCGGCTGTATGTTCCCGTCTCGTCTGTCGAGGAGGGGTTCGCGGGCAAAGCGACGTACGAATGCTGCAGATTTCGCGGCAGCGTCGTCGCTCTCGACGCCGCAACCGGCGCGGTGATCTGGAAGAGCTTTGCCATCGCCAGCGAGCCGCAGCCCACGAAGAAGTCCACTGCCGGGACGCAGCTCTGGGCGCCTGCCGGCGCATCGATCTGGTCGTCGCCAGCGATCGATGTGAAGCGCCGCCTGCTCTACGTCGGCACCGGCAATGCGTATTCGGAACCCGCGGCGGGGACGACCAACGCAATCCTCGCGCTCGACATCGCGACCGGCACGATCCGCTGGGCGCGTCAGATGACCCCCGGCGACGTGTTCGTGATGGGGTGCCAGGGAACGAACGCGAACTGTCCGGAAAAGGTTGGCCCGGATTTCGACTTCGGAGCGTCGCCGATTCTGCGATCGCTCTCCAACGGGCGCGACATCCTCGTTGTCGGCCAGAAATCCGGCGTGGCTTATGGACTCGATCCGGACCGTGAGGGCGCCATCGTGTGGCAGTTTCGTGCCGGTCAGGGTGGACCGCTCGGGGGCATCGAATGGGGGATGGCGGCCGATGACGAGCGCGTGTATGTGCCGGTGTCCGACGTGTTGCGTCCGGCGCGAGAGTCGGGTGGGCTCTTCGCGTTGCGTCTCGCCGATGGAGAGAAGGTCTGGCACGCGCCCGCGCCGGCGCCTGGTTGCACGGACGGACGCGGCTGCACGGGCGCACAATCCGCGGCGATCTCGGTGATCCCGGGCGCGGTCTTCTCTGGATCCATCGACGGGCACATCCGCGCGTTTTCCACGAAGGATGGCAGGATTCTCTGGGACTACGACACGGCCCGCGAGTTCGAGACGGTGAACCACGTCAAGGCGAATGGCGGATCGATCGACGCCGCCGGTCCGGTGATCGCGGGCGGTCTGCTACTCACGAATTCGGGTTATGGTGCCTGGCGCGGCAAGCCGGGAAACGTCCTTCTCGCGTTCGAGGTCGGGAAATAGCTGGCGGACGCGACACGTCGCGGATGACACAGCTTCGCGGCGACGAAGCCCACGAGCGCTCATTCTCTGCAACAGCGCGGCGATGGTTTCATAACCCTGATCGTCGGCCATGATCAGAATGATGTTGGGCCGCGCCGCCGCTTGCTGTCTTGTGTTGCGCTGCGTCGCCGTCGCGCTGGCAGTCAGGCTCAGACCGCTTCTTTCCACGCGCGCTGCGCGACAGCCTGACGCCCTTGCGATCAAGAGAATTCAGCACGGCCCGACTCAGATTTTGGCGAAGCCGCAACGCTACCGCGGCTGACCGGGAGTTCTACGGCTTCGGCAGCAGCCCGTCGATCATCACGACACGCGAACGCAGCCGGTAGCGATTGACGGCAAAGCCGCGGTCGTTGTCAATCCAGCTGGCGCGGAAATAGAACTGGAACGGTTCCGGGAAGCGAACGGCGATGCGACGTGTGCGGGTCGTCGTGTCGTAGACCTCAATGCCGATCTGGCCACTCGAATCTTCGAAGGCGACGCTGATCGCGGAGCCGTCGTGATTGAACATTGGGTGCACTATTGGCGTCGTCGCGGGTTCCCGCCACAGCTCGACGCGACGTTCGACATCGATTAGGCGGATCGCGGCAGAACCGGTGCCCGTTGGCTGAACCGCTGACACCGCCCACGTGCCCTGCCCGCCCGGTCGGGCAATCCAATCGCCTCTGAAAAAGCCGTCGATCAATTTCCGTGGTTCGCCGCCGTCTGCAGAAACGATCTTGGTCTGCTGATCGGCGGTGTACATGATCGATCGGCCGTCCGGGGACCAGACGGGCCAGGCGTCGGCTGGCGGGTCGTTCGTCAACGGTCGCAGTCCAGAGCCGTCCACGTTCTGTAACCAGATGTCGGTCGTACCGTTCGCCATCGAAATCATCGCGACCCGGGTGCCGTCCGGGGACAGCGACGAGTGCGTCACGCGGTCGCCGGTGATCGACGTGGTCTGCTGCGCCGGGCCGGATCGATCGAGGGGCATCAGCCACAGGTTCCGACTGCCGACGACTGCATTGTTGTAGAGAAGCATGCGACCGTCGCGCGACACGTACGTCCACATCGGATCGACGGTCGCGTCCAGCAACCGTTCCGCCCGCCGGCCATTCGCGATCGGATCGGGACCGTCGGGCGCCGTCCACACCTCCCGCTCGTCGCGCCAAGCCGTTGCGATAGCACGCGTACCATCCAGCGAGAGACTGGGGGAATTGAAGTTTCCATCGGTGTTCATGGTGAGCCGCGTAATCTCCCCACTCTCGACGTCGAGGATCCCGAGATCGCTGCCAGACAGCTGGGCGCGTGGCTGCGCCCAGTACGACACCAGCAGGCGGCGTCCGTCAGGAAGCCACGATTGGGAGGTCGGGCCTTCGGAGCCCGTTTCGTAGCGCGTCACCTGCCGCACGCTGGCGTCTTCGACGTTGACGACGAAGAGGTTCCTGGGCTGGAAGAGCGCACCGACCGAGTACGCCAGCAATCGTCCGTCGGGAGACCACGCGGGCGGCACCGGGGACTGAAACCTCAGATCGCGAACCAGCACGCGCGGATTTGCACCGTCGGCCGCCGCAACGACCAGCGAGTAGCGACCTGCAGGCGACCCCGTGAGCCATGCGAGCTGTCGGCCGTCGCGGGACACCGCTGGCGCACGAGCGTTGTCGACGATCTTTCGTGCGTTGCCGCCGAGCGCGCCCACCCGCCAGATTGCGGATGGTCCGGCGTCCTGGCGCGTGAAGTAGACCGTCTCGCCATTCGGCGCAAACATCAGATCCGTTTCAGCCGCAGAGTCCTGCGTGAGAGGGACCGGCTCTCCGCCCTCGATCTGCCGGCGGAAGATGTCGGGCCGCCCGCCATCGTGCGAGACGTAGACGAACGAGCCGCCGTCGGGAGCAAGGGCAGGGTTGGACGCGAACCCTCCGTTGCCCGTCAGCAGAGTAACGAGAGCTCGGCTGCCGACGGCAGGTGCCACGTCTAACGATGGCCGCCTGGCGACGAGCAGGATGGCGCCCAGCGCAATTGCGAGCAGCGTCGAGACAGCGGCGAGCATCTGCCATATTCGGGCCGTGCGGCCTAGCGGCGCTGATGGCGCAATCGTCGGGTCGAAGGCGGCCTCTTCGAGTGCGAACCGTACATCAGCGATGTCGCGCAGTCGCTGCTTCAGGTCCTTCTGCAGCAGGCGGGCGAGCACGCGCCGCACACTCGCCGGTGTAGCGGCGGGGAGGGCCGACCAGTCAGGCTCGGCAGTGAGGATCGCGGCACTGATGTCCGACGTGGTCTCTCCGCGAAAGGCCCGACGTCCGGTGAGCATCTCGTAGAGCACGCAGCCAAACGCCCAGATGTCGGTGCGGCGGTCGACGGGCAGGCCGCGCGCCTGCTCGGGCGACATGTACGAGGCCGTGCCGATGACGACGCCATCCCGTGTGACGTCGTGCGACGTGACCGTGTCCGACGTTTCGGAGACCAGGTCCAGCGCCTTTGCCACACCGAAATCGAGCACCTTGACCGACCCGTCCGGCGTGAGCTTGATATTGGCTGGTTTCAGATCGCGGTGCACGATGCCGCGATCGTGTGCGGCATCCAGCGCCTCGGCGATCTGCGTGGCGATCCGGATGGCCTCGCTGGCTGGAAGAGGCCCACGCGCCACACGATCCGCGAGATCCTCGCCCGCGACAAGCTCCATCACCAGCGCAGGAATCGAAGGCGATCCGGCGCCGGCCGGTGAATCCACGACGCCGTAAATCTGCGCGATGTTGGGGTGGTTCAGCGCGGCGAGGGTTCGCGCTTCACGCTCGAAGCGTGTCAGACGGTCGCGGTCCTCAGTAAAGACTGTCGGCAGGACCTTGAGCGCGACCTCGCGGTCGAGGCGCGTGTCGCGCGCCCGGTACACCTCGCCCATCCCCCCGGCGCCGATCGGGGACAGGACTTCGTACGTGCCGATCCTATCGCCGGCGGAAAGAGGCATCGGTCAAGCTATCCGGCGTGCGTGAAGCATACACGATGGCGGGAACACGACGGCTGACTGCGTTGATACGGATGAGGCAAGCCAATCGCAGTTCGGCCCGCCGCGACGCTCGCTGCATGCGCGCGGGTCTGGCCAAGGTGCCCGATGACCGGAATCGAGTGTGCGTGCGCCTCGTCGATGACGGCCGCGACCTGCCGCGGACTCAGGCGTGCGTAGACCTTGAAGTAGTCCGGCTTCGACGACAGCGCGTCGCGGACGTACTGGCGCAGCTGCTGGTCCCTCAGCGAAGGATCGTCGATCAGCTCGGCCGCTGCCATCGCGCGCGGCCCGCGCACTCGGCCGGCGTTCAGATCGTCGCGAAGCCTCAGACCCTCGATCGTCGGTGTCGCGGGACTGCGGACGGTCGTGATTCCGAAGTCCAGAAGCGTCGACAGCATCCGCTCGGAGACGGCGCGATCGAAAACCGATCCATCGGCGAGCGGCGAGCATCTCGGAAACATGAGATGCGCATGCATGTCGATGAAGCCTGGCACCAGGTACCCGTTGTGCTCGTCGACCAGGGTGGCCGCACGCGGCGCCTGGCCCGTGTGGACCGCGGTGATGATTCTGTCGGTGACGATGACCGTGCTGTTCCGGCGGGGCGGAGTTCCCTTGCCGTCGAGCACGGTCACGCCGGTGATCGCGACGGTCGGAGTCCGAGCCACGGCGCTGACCGCGGCGAGCGCCGCACATAGCGTGATTCGCGTCCTCTTGGTCGGCGGTCGCCCCACGCCTCCACGGTTTCGCCGCCCGGTTGGAGCAGGAATCGCACTCTCGACAAAGACTATAGAATGCTTCGCGCGGGCGCCACGAGACTTTGCGGGGCGTCCGGAGGAAGCCGGAGGAGGATGGACGCGTTCTCAGAGGTGTTGAACGGCGTTCGATTGAAGGGAGCGATCTTCTTCAGGGCGGAGTTCTCGGCGCCCTGGCGGCTCTCGACGCCCCACTGCCGCGCGCTGGCGCCGGCGCTGGCGCCCGGCGCGCCGCACATGTTGATGTACCACTTCGTCGTCGATGGCTCGGCCCGAGTCTGTCTGGACGGCGAGTCCGATGTCGTGCTCTCGCCGGGCGACATCGTGCTGTTTCCGCACGGGGATCCGCACCGCTTGAGCGCCGGTACTGGATCGAACCAGATCGATAGTGCTGCGCTCCTGCAAAAGGTCGCGACACGGGACCTTTCGCCGATGCGCGCCGGTGGCGATGGAGCGACGACCGCGTTCGTGTGTGGCTACCTGACGTGCGACCCGCTCCTCTGCGGTCCGATTCTCGAGAGCCTGCCGCCGATGCTGAAGGTGAACATCAGGACCGACCGCTCCGGGCAATGGCTCGAGCATTCGATCCTGCATCTCGTCGAGGAGGCCGCCTCGAACGCTGAAGGCAGCGACCTGATGCTCGCCAAGCTGTCGGAAGTCCTGTTCGTGGACACGATGAGGCGATACGTCACGGGCCTCCCCGATCAGACGACTGGGTGGCTCGCGGGCGCACGAGACCCTGTCGTGGGCAAGAGCCTGGCGCTGCTTCACAGCCGGCCGAATCATCGGTGGACCGTTGCCGAGCTCGCCACGGACGTCGGCCTGTCTCGCTCCGCGCTCGTGGAGCGTTTCACGCGCTACCTCTCGGTTCCCCCGATCGCGTACTTGACGGGCTGGCGGCTGCGTCTGGCGGCCCAGGCGTTGACGTCAACGCCGAGGGGAGTGGCGGATATCGCGGCCGACGTGGGCTACGAGTCTGAAGCGGCGTTCAACCGGGCCTTCAGGCGCGCATTCGAAATGCCGCCGGCCCGGTACCGGCGCCAGAGCAGGATGCCTGCGAGCTCGCCTCGATCGCCGAGGTCAGCAGTGTGAGCTCGGTTCATACCGCGGCCTCTGGCGCGCCGCCCACCGATCGCGTCTCGCGGTTCGCACAGGGCCTCGGCACCCTGGTCCCCGACGCGACGTCGGCGTCCGTCATCCTGCTGCTGATCGTCGCTGCCGCCGCCCTGGCCTTCGGCAACACGTTCACCGCGATTGCTGACGCGTACTACCGCGGCCTCTGGATGCTGCTGCCGTTCACGATGCAGATGACGCTGATCCTGGTGCTGAGCACGGTCGTCACCGGCACCCCGCTCCTCCGCCGCCTCGTCGTCGGCCTGGCGCGGTGGCCGCGCACCCTGACCCAGGTGATTGCGCTCGGCGTCGTGCTGGACGCCGCACTCTCATACTTCTACTGGGGCCTCGGCCTCGCGCTCGCGCCGCTCATCGCGATCCACTTCAGCGCGGCGGCGGAAGAGAAGGGCATTCCCGTAGACTTTCCGTTCATGCTCGCCACGATCGCCGCCGCCCAGTCGGTCTGGCAGTTCGGCCTCTCGGCGAGCGCGCCGCTCCTGATGGCGACGCCGGGCCATTTCCTGCAGGACACGGTCGGCGTGATGGACCTGCGGACCACCATCTGGTCGGCGCCCGCCCTGCTGATGGTGATCATCTTCCCCGCCGGAGTGATCCTGGTCGCGCGTCTGCTGATGCCGCGGCAGGTGACGCCGCTTTCGCGCTTCCCTGAGGCGAGTGCGCTCGTGTCTCCGCCGGCCGAGCCGCCGGCGGCTGCCGACGCCGAACCGGAGACCAGCGGCTTCGCCGCCTGGATCGAGCGCAGCCCGCTCGTCACCGGCGTGCTCGCGGCGGCCTTCTTCCTGTGGCTCTATCACCACTTCGTGACCAGGAGAGCGACCCTCGACCTGAACGCCATGAACACGATGCTGCTCTTCCTCGCGGTCGTGCTGCACCGGAACGTGGCCGCGTTCACCGGGGCCATCCGGGCCGCGGTGAGCGTCTGCTGGCCTGTGCTCGTGCTCTATCACCTGTACGGCGGCGTCGCCGGGCTGCTGCAGTACACGAGCGTGGGCGAGCGCTTCGCCGGCGCCTTCGCCGCCTGGGCGACGCCGCTCACGTTTCCGTTGCTGACGGCCGCGGCGAGCGCGATTGTGTCGATCTTCATTCCGTCGAGCGGCGGGCAGTGGGTGGTCCAGGGCTTCGTCACGTCCCGGGCCGCGGCGGAGGTGGGCATGACGGCGCAGCACGGCCTGCTGGCGTTGAGCGTCGGGGACCATGTCGGCAACCTGGTGTCGCCCTTCTGGCCGGTGCTGCTCGCCGGGATGGCGCGGGTGGACTTCCGCACGTTCTTCGGCTACGGCG
This sequence comes from uncultured Acidobacteriota bacterium, assembly GCA_963785755.1. Taxonomy (GTDB): domain Bacteria; phylum Acidobacteriota; class Vicinamibacteria; order Vicinamibacterales; family 2-12-FULL-66-21; genus JACCXG01. The sequence continues at coordinate 17,480 of CAWAXG010000044.1, forward strand.
TGATCTTCGCCCTGCTCTGGTTCGCGCTCGGCGTCGCCCTCGTTACCGTTGTACCGCCCGGGTGATCGTTTTCCGTCGCTTACGTCTTCACCGTGTATCGACTCAAGTCAATGCGATCAGCGGACGAAATGGTACCGCCCTTCCCAGGTAAACACGCCGGCGGGATCGGACATGAACACCTTCAGGTTCGCATGGAGTCCTGCGAGCGCTCCCGTGCCGTCGGTCAGCACGCAGGTCCCTTCGAACGTTCTGTAGCTGAGGGAACAGTTCCCCGTTGCCGTATCACCCCCCGGCGTCGTCACGACGATTCTGCTGGTCGTCCTGGCCTCGAGAAGTGGCCCGAAGTATTCGATGTCGCTATCCACTGGGATGGGACCCGCCGACGAGGTATTCACCGTGCAATGGGGGCGGTGGCATCGCACGTCTTTGTGAGCAGCAGCGACTCCTGGATGCTCGCGGACGATTCCGGAAGTCGTGGGACTGCGACACTCGCACTCGGCGCGGTCGGTGTGGCTGGTCCCTGGGCACAGGAGGCAGCGAGCGTGGCTGCTGCGAATACAACGAGGATCGCGCCCGGTGTCATCCGGTGAGCGGTGCTGACTCTCATGAGACGGCTCCTTGAGGGACATAACTGGACGGGCGGTCGCTTGCGCGCCGAAACGCTCCCTCGAGTGATTACGCGAGAAGGGAGACAAAACGTGCTCACGTTCCCAGCGCAACGGGCTTGGCCGCCTTGACTGAGCTGAGGACGAGCGGCAAGATGGTCCGACTTTGTGGGCCATTTGAACCGTTCCTCAGCCGACGTAACGGGATTGCTGCGGGCCTGGGGCCAGGGAGATCTGGCCGCCCGAGATGAAGTGCTGGAGCTTCTGTACCGCGAGCTGCGGCGACAGGCGGCTGGCCGGCTTCGCCGCGAGGGCGCGGGGCACGTCCTGCAGCCCACGGCGCTTGTGCACGAGACCTACCTCCGGCTCGTCGATCAGCGGCAGGCCGACTGGCGTAACCGTTCGCAGTTCTTCGCGGTGGCATCCGAGCTGATGCGCCGGATTCTGGTCGATCACGCCAGGCGCCGGTTGATGGCGAAACGTTCCGGTCAGTGGACGCGCGTCGTGGTCGACGATGACGCCGTGATCGGCCATCCTCCAGACGTGGACCTGCTTGATTTGGACAGGGCGCTCTCCGAGCTCGCGTCGTTCGACCCGCGAAAGAGCCGCATCGCAGAGATGCGGTTTTTTGCGGGCCTGCCGCTCGAGGAGATTGGCGACGCCCTGGCCATCTCGCGAGCGACCGTTGAGCGCGAATGGCAAACGGCGCGTGCGTGGCTGTTTCACCGCTTGACGCAAGGCGCGAGCGATGACGCCTGAAGTGCCGCTGACCGGCGCGATCTCTACTTGTTCGCCTTGTTGCCGCCTGCCAATTCCGTACGACCGTCAGCGTCGCGGTACCCCGTTCACTGGCCTGCTCGATCAGGAATCGCTGACCGTCGTTCGCGACAGCGTAAAGGTACGAGTTCTCGATGTTCCGGTACGCCATCCGCGACGGGAACAGCCTCGCCGGGGCGCCCACCCGCATCGACTGGCCATCCGATCCGAGGATCGGCACCGCCGTCATCCAGTCGTCGAGCGCGATGTAGAAGAGTTCTTTGCCGTCGCTGCGCCAGCGCGGCTGAGTGCCGCCGGCGGTCGACACGGGAGTGACGCCTCCCGGGCCTGGAAAAGGCTGCGCGTAGATGTCGTTACGGCCCAGTCGATTCGACCTGTACGCCACCCATTTCCCGTCGGGCGAAAACTGCCCCTCGCGTTCGGTGAAGACGGTGTTCACGACGGGGAACGGCCGGCGGTCCCCGGTGTTGGTCATCGGCAGCGCCCATAAGTCGGCACTGCTCTTGGGATCGACCTTGACATACAGGAGAGACCGACCATCCGGCGACCAGTCCTGGGGGGCCAGCAGGTCCCTTGGGGACGCGAGCAAGAGCGTCTCGGCCCCGGCACCGCTCGCCGCTCGTTCCCAGATCTGCATCACACCGGTTTGTCGTTCCGACGAAAAGGCCACGCGTTGACCATCGGGCGACCACACCGGGTAGTAATCACCGGCCGGATCGTCGGTCAGCCGAGTTGCGCCGAACCGCGCCGTTTCGAGCAACAGGATGTCCCAGTTACCTTCTGTCGCACGACCGACGGCGAGACGTGTGCCGTCCGGAGACAGATCCATACCGATGGAGGACGAAGCGTATGGGTCGCCGACGAGCCCGACGAGCTTGCCGGCGCGATCGAGCCACGCGAGTTGCCGCTCCGTACCTGAGCCGTCGCGATAGACGAGCGTGCCGGTCGCCGCGCTGCACTGGAAGTGTCCTCCTTTGTATGAAGGGGGCTCTGCTACGACGAACGTCTGCCCGGTGAGTGCCAACGTCTCGAGATCGAAGCGTTGGGCGAGGAGGCTACCCTGGCGCGCAAACAGCAGGAACCCGGGCGGTGCATACACCGCAGCAGTGTCGTCGTCGATCAGACGCCTTCCCTCGGGCGAATCGAGCGTGCCGATGTACACGCCGCGGCCTTCGGCGTTCCCGGTGGCCCGGTAAAGGAAGTGCTGCCCGTCGGGCAGGAACCAGGGGAAGACATGGCCTGACTGCGACGACGGCAGCAACCGGGTCACCTCGACCGGCACACTGCCTGAACTCGACGAGACCCGCCACAGCTCTTTTGTCAGATGAGGCGAAAACAGGATGTCACCGTTCTGGTTCCACGACCCGCCCCAGGCATGATCCACCGCCGCGAGCGTCGTCGTCGGACCGCCGGCCGCGTGGATCCATTTCAACTTGTTGTCCGCAAAGAAACCAATGGCCTGGCTGTCGGGTCTCCAGAAAGGGAAGGCGCCGCCCTCCGTACCCGACAACGGCTGCGCGGTCAACGCGGAGAGCGGCCGGATCCAGAGCTGAACCTTGCCGGCGACGGTGGCGGAAAACACCAATCGGAGACCGTCGGGGGAGATCGCGAACGAGTTCGTACTGCTCGTTGGCGGGGTGACGACCTGCCAGGTCTCTACCGGGCGATCGACTTGCGCAGTGCGAAGGTACCGGATTGCCGGGACGACGAGTGCGCCCAAGCCCGCAATCGCAATGGCAGCAATCGTCCACGCCAGCCGCACGTGGCGCTGGGCCCACGCGCCTGCGCGACCTGTGGCGCCACCCGGCGAGATGCCAGGCGCAGCGTCCGAAGGCTGCGCCTTGGGCTGACTGACCGCGCGATCGATGGCGATGCGCGCTTCGCCGATGGCCTGAAGGCGGTGGCGCGGATCTCTCGTCAGACAACGGCCGAGGAGTTCCCGGATCGATGGCGGCGTCGCCGGCGGGAGCGCGCTCACGTCGGGTTCTCGTTCGATGACGCCTGCCAGGATTTCCGCCGCCGTCTGGCCCGCGTAGAGCGGACGGCCGGTCAGCATCTCGTAGAACACGACGCCGAACGCCCAGATGTCCGCCCGTTTGTCCGCCGGCTTCCCACGCGCCTGCTCCGGCGACATGTAGGCCGCGGTGCCCAGAATGAACCCGGCGCGCGTGGCGACGCCCGACATCGTTGGCGAGTTGGCGGCATCCCCGGTGCCTGACGACAGGGGCTCGAGCACCTTCGCCAGGCCAAAGTCGAGCACCTTGACCGTGCCGTCCTCGCGCACCTTGATGTTCGCGGGCTTCAGGTCTCGATGGATGATCCCCTGCTCGTGCGCGGCTTCGAGCGCTTCGGCGATTTGCCCCGCCATGGGCAGCGCATCGGCCGGCGGGATCGGGCCGCGCGCGATCCGCTCGGCCAGGTCCTCGCCCTCGACGAGTTCCATGACCAGCGCCGGGACACCGTCGGAGTCTTCGGTGCCGTAGACCGCGGCGATGTGTGGATGATTCAGCGAGGCCAGCAAGCGAGCCTCGCGGTCGAAGCGCGCGCGCCGCCCGGGATCGACGCTGAAGATCTGGGGCAGAACCTTGACCGCGACGTCGCGGCCGAGCTTCACGTCGTGGGCGCGATAGACCTCACCCATCCCGCCGGCGCCGAGGAGTTGGACGATCCGATACGGACCGACCGGCGCCCCCGGTTCGAGCGGCGGCGCCGTCGCGCCGAGCGGCGTCTCGCCAAATTGCCCGGCCTTGTGATGCGCATTCAGCAACTTGTCGACTGCGCGCCGAAGCTCGAGGTCGTCGCCACACGCACCGTGGACAAACGCGTCACGCTGATCGGTCTCGTGGGCCAGGGCGTCCTGGAAGATTCCGGTGATCTGCCGCCACCGTTCGGGCGTCATGCGCGAGGCGCTTCCGTCAACCGCATGTACAGCCGCGCACGCGCCACCTGCCACTCCCGATCGACCGTCGGGCTCGAGATACTCGGGGCATCCGCGGTTTCGTCGACCGAGAGTCCGCCAAATAATCGGACCTCGGCGACACGACTTTTTCGTGAATCAAACGACGCGAGCTCCATCAGCGCCTCGTCCAGATCGAGAGGATCGACATCCGGTGGGTCGGTCCGCGCGACCGCGTCGTCAAGCGTCACGTGGGCCCATCCTCCGGAGCGCTTGGCTATCTTGCCGCGCGTGTCCACGAGCATGCGCCGCATCATCTCTGACGCCACTGCGAAAAACTGCCCGCGGTTCCGGCACTCCAGGCGCGGAGCAATCCCGTCACGTCGCGCTCGGAATCCGTCAGGTCGACCTCAGAGGGCCTATCGTGTCCGTCCACCCTCATCGAGTCAAGCCGCACTTACGTTCCCCTGGGTGGAGCCTTTTAGGCCCTACAACGGTTTAGCAAAAATCACCGCGGTCAGACGGGTGAGCCACGATCATTGGCAGTCACGGGTCATGCCGCGACCCCCATCGGCGCTGCAGTGGGCATCGGTTCGCTGCGCTCGCGGCGCTTCGCCATGTAGTAGAGGACGGGCACGGCCATGCGCGAGAGCAGGAGCGACGCCACCTCGCCGGCCATCAGCGAGATCGCCAGCCCCTGGAAAATCGGGTCGAACAGGATGACCGCGGCGCCGACAATCATGGCGGCAGCGGTGAGGGCCATGGGGCGGAACCGCACCGCGCCGGCGTCGACGACGGCCTGCTCGAGGGGAAGCCCCTCGCGCAACCGCAGCTCGATGAAGTCCACCAGGATGATCGAATTGCGCACCACGATGCCCGCACCGGCGATGAAGCCGATCATCGACGTGGCCGTGAAGAACGCGCCCATGGCCGCGTGCGCCGGCAGGACGCCAACCAGCGAGAACGGGATGGGGGCCATGATCAGCAGGGGCGTCTTGAACGACTGGAACCAGCCGACCACCAGTACGTAGATGAGCACGAGCACGGCGGCGAACGCGAGGCCGAGGTCGCGAAACACCTCGATCGTGAGGTGCCACTCGCCGTCCCACTTCATCGCATAGCGCGAGGTGTCGAACGGCTGGACCGCGTTGAAGACCTCGAGCCCATACCCCTCGGGCAGCGACAGTTGCCCGATCGACTTGTTCATCTCGAGGATGGCGTAGACCGGGCTTCCGTTCTTTCCTGCCAGATCGCCAGTGACGTAGGTCACCGCCTGCAGATTCTTGTGATACAGGCTTGCCCCTTCCTGACGTAGTCACCGCGCTCGTGAGCTCGCCCACGGCCACCGGCCTGGTGCCCGCCTTCGCCAAGGCTTCGGCGGACGAGCCGCGAAGCCGGATCGACTGGACCGCCTCGAGACTGCGATCGCCGCGGGGGAGGCGGATCACGATCGGCACGTCCTCGCGCGCCCGTTCGTCGTGCAGCAGGCCCGCGGATTCTCCCGAGCCGGCCATCCGCACGACCGCCGCCACCGCTGCCGGCGAGAGGCCCGCCGCTGCGGCTTTTTCACCGTCGACGGCGAGCGTGATCTTCGGATGCGGGGCTTCGACGTACCAGTCGGTATCGACCACGCCGGGAGTCTGCTCGAAGATCGACTTGATCTCGGCGGCCAGCGCCATCCGCCGCGCCGGATCCGGTCCATAGACTTCCGCGACGAGGGTTTGCAGCACGGGCGGGCCCGGTGGCACTTCCGCCACCTGGATGGTCGCGCCGAATTGTTTCGCGATCGGCGTCAGCCGCTCGCGCACGCGTCCGGCCACCTCGTGGCTCTGCGCCGAGCGTTCGCCCTTCGGCACGAGGTTCACCTGCAGATCGGCGAGGTGCGGAGCGCGCCTCAGAAAGTAGTGCCGCACGAGGCCGTTGAAGTTGTAGGGCGCCGACACGCCCACGTACTGCTGGACGTTGACGACCGTCTCGTCGTCCAGGGTGGCCGACGTCAGCGCCGACGCGACCCGCGCCGTCGTCTCGAGCGCCGTGCCCTCGGGCATGTCGATCACGACCTGGAACTCGCTCTTGTTGTCGAACGGCATCATCTTCATGGTCACGAGTTCGAGCGGGACCAGCGCGACGGCCGCCAGCAACAAGGCACCCACGCCTGCCAGGAAGATCGTGCGCCTCCTGCCGCTGGCGATGAGCGGTCCCATCACGCGGCGATAGACCCGGGTAAGGAGATCCTCTTCGCCGTGATCGTGATGCGCGGAGGGCTTGAGCAGCCGGACCGCGGCCCACGGCGTCACCACGAAGGCGACCACCAGCGAGAACACCATCGCCGCCGACGCGCCCACCGGAATCGGCCGCATGTAGGGCCCCGACAATCCGCGGATGAACGCCATCGGCAGGATCGCCGCCACCACCGCGAGGGTCGCGAGGATCGTGGGGTTGCCCACCTCGTCTACGGCGCGAATCGCGATCGCGGCCAGCCCGCCCCGCTCGCCGCCGCTCATCCGCGCCTGGCGGACGATGTTCTCCACCACGACAATCGCATCGTCCACCAGGATGCCGATGGAGAAGATCAGCGCGAAGAGCGTGATGCGGTTCAGGGTGTAGCCATAGAGATAGAACATGAAGAGTGTGAGCGCGAGCGTGACCGGAATCGCGATCAGCACGACAGCCGCCTCGCGCCGGCCGAGGACCAGCCAGATCAGCGCCGAGACCGAGAGGACGGAGAGCAGCATGTGCCACAGCAGCTCGTTGCTCTTGTCGGCGGCGGTCTCACCATAGTCACGGGTGATGGTGAGATGCACGTCCGGCGGCACGAGCGATCCCTTGAGCGTGTCGAGCTTCCCGGCGACGCGGTGGGCGACGTCGGTGGCGTTGGTGCCCTTCCGCTTGGCGACGGCGATGGTGACGGCCGGTTGCGCGCCGGACGTCTTCGACTGGAAGGTGACATACGACGTGGGCTCGGCGTCGCCGTCCACCACTTCGGCCACGTCGCGCACCAGCACGGGACGCCCGCGTGCGGAGGTCACGACGGTGTTGCGCAGTTCATCGGCTGTGCGCAGGCGGCTCCCCGCCTCGAGGCCTGTCACCACATCGCCCGTGACCGGGCCCGACGCGGTGCCACGCACGTTGGTGCGTGCGATCGCCTGCTGAACCGAGAGCGGATCGAGATCGTAGGCCGACAGGCGCGCGGGGTCGATGTCCACGCGAACCTGCCTTGGCCGCCCGCCGATGATCGTCACCTCCGACACGTCGTTGACTTCAGCGATGGCCTCTCGCAGCTGGACGGCGAGCGATCGCAGCTCGTCGTCTCCGTAACGCGCCGACCACACCGTGACGGCAAGGATCGGCACATCGTCGATCGACCGCGGCTTGACGATCGGCCCGATGACGCCTGGCGGGACGCGATCCGCATTCGCGGCCAGTTTCTGATTCAGGCGAACGAGCGCGGCTTCCAGCGGCTCGTCCACCGTGAAGCGGACGACGACCATCGACTGTCCGGGACTCGAGGTCGAGTAGACGTATTCCACGCCGGGCAGTTCCCAGAGCAGCTGCTCCAGCGGACGCGTGACCCGCTGTTCGACATCCGCCGCTGTCGCCCCCGGCATCGCGACGAAGACGTCGACCATCGGGACGATGATCTGAGGTTCCTCTTGCAATGCTGTGGCAGCGGCACTGCTGGGCGGACTGTCACGCAAGGACATTGCGGAGGCATTCAAGGAGGCGCTCGCCAACTTCGGCGATCGGAAAAGCTGATGACCAGTCTCACCATCGCTCAACTCTCGGCCGCTCTGCTCGCGGTCTGCACGCCGTTGGTCGTGGCCTCGATCGCACTCCGCGTGGCCACGACACGCGGTGCTCCAGCCCCACACGTTCATGCGATGGGGCTGCTCCGCGCGATGACGGCAGGCGCGGCTATTGCCACGTCGATCGCCTCGGTGATCCTCGCTCCGCTGTGGATGCAGCTCGTCGCCGGCCTGGGGTTCGGAGCGACTGCCGTCGTGGCCCTCAGGGCGCTGGGCGAGATTGACGATCTGACACGGCCAGTTCGGCAGGTGAACTCCGCCGAACGCGCCGCCAGCCTGTCGCCGCGAAAGGCGGGCGAGTACTTACCGTGGTCCTGGCGTCTGACCTCCGCCGGTGCGGCCGTCCTTGGCGCAACCGCGTTTGTCGTTCGCGCTTCGAGTGGCGTCAGCGATCGGCGGATGTTCATGCCCATCACGTTCGCAGCCGCCGCTCTGGTCTTTCTGTGGCCAACCTCCCTTCCTCCCGTCCTCCCTGTTGATTACTGCCGGCAGATCGGGGCAACCCTTCCCGTGCGAATGCCCGCTTCTGGATTCCCGCAATCTCCCCGAGCCAGTGTATAACCTCCCGCAACGTGACTCGAACGCTGGCACCCTCTGCCCTGTTGCTGCTCGCGCTCGGCGCCGCACCCGCGGCCCAGGACCACTCCGGGAACTATCCCGCCGCTGACATCGCCGCCGGCTCGAAGATCTATCAGGCCAACTGCGCGCAATGCCATGGCGCAACCGGCATTGGTGTGGGCGGCATCGATCTCCGCCGCGGGCGCCTGCCTCGCGCCTCGACGGATGACGCGTTGGCGGCGCTGGTCTCCTCCGGCATCCCGGGAACGGGCATGCCCCAGTTCCGGTTCAGCGCCGACGAGATGCGCGCGCTGATCGCGTTCGTTCGTGCGGGACTCGGCGCCGACGCGAATGTGCCGCCGGTCGCACTCGGCAACGCCGCCAGGGGCCGCGCGATCTTCGAGGGCGAAGGTCGGTGCCTGAGCTGCCATCGGGTGGGCGCAGCCGGCGGCCGCTCCGGCCCGGAGCTCACAGACATCGGCGCGATGAGGACGCCGGCGTCACTGTATCGATCGCTGCTGGATCCGAGCGGCGGCATGCGGCCGATCAACCGTCCCGTCCGCGCGGTGCTGCGCGACGGCTCGGTCGTGACCGGCCGCCGGCTCAACGAAGACACCTACACCGTGCAGCTCGTCACGCCGGAGGGACGTCTGGTGTCGCTGGTGAAAGCGGACTTGCGTGAGTGGTCGGTGAGTGTCACCTCGCCGATGCCGTCCTACAAGGACACGCTCACGGCCGAAGCGCTCGCCGATCTCCTGGCCTATCTCGTGTCCTTGAAGGACGGTGCCCTGTGAAACGCACCTTCATCGGCCTCATCGCGCTCCTGGCCGGCACCGTTGGCCTCCTCGGGCAGGTCTCGACCAACCGTCTGCTCAACGCCGGCGCCGAGCCGCACAATTGGCTGACCTACTCCGGCACCTACTCGGGTCAGCGCTACAGCACGCTCGGGCAGATCGAGCCGGGCAACGTCAAGAACCTCGAGATGAAGTGGATGCTGCAGAACCAGGTCTTCGGGCCCTGGGAATCGTCGCCGCTGGTCGTGGACGGCGTCATGTATCTCACGCAGCGCCCCAACGACGTCATGGCCGTCGATGCGAAGACCGGCCGCATTTTCTGGATCTACAAGCACCCGACCGCCCCGGATTTCAGGGTGTGCTGCGGCGCCAACAACCGCGGCCTCGCCATCCTCGGTGACACGCTGTTCATGGGTACCCTCGACGCGTATCTGGTCGCCGTCGACGCGCACAGCGGCCGCCTGCGCTGGAAAGTGAGAGTTGCCGAGCACACGCACGGCTACTCGGTGAGCCTCGCGCCGCTCGTGGTGAAAGACAAGGTGATCATCGGCGTCGGCGGCGGCGAGTACGGCATCAGAGGGTTCATCGCGGCCTACGATGCCGCCACCGGCAAGGAGGCCTGGCGCTTCCACACGATTCCGGCGCCGGGCGAACCTGGTTCCGAGACGTGGAGCGGCGACGCCTGGAAGACCGGCGGCGGATCGCTCTGGGTCACCGGCACCTACGACCCGGCGCTCAATCTGACCTACTGGGGGACCGGTAATCCCGGTCCGGACTTCAACCCGGCGCAGCGTCCGGGCGACAACCTCTATACCGATTCGGTGGTCGCGCTCGATGCGGACAGCGGCCGGCTCAAGTGGCATTTCCAATTCACGCCAGGCGACGCGTACGACTGGGACGCGACGCAGGTGCCGGTGCTCGTCGACGCCACCTGGCGCGGCACGCCCGCGAAGCTGCTGATGCTCGCCAATCGCAACGGCTTCTTCTACGTGCTCGATCGCGTCACCGGCAAGTTCCTGCTCGGCAAACCGTTCGTCAAACAGAACTGGGCGAGCGGCCTCGACGGGAACGGCCGGCCGATCCAGACGCCGCAGCCGCCGGGCGCGACGACGTGGCCCGGGCAGCAGGGAGCCACGAACTGGTATTCGCCTTCATACAGTCCGCGCACCGGGTTGTTCTACGTCTCCGCCTGGGAAGACGTCGGCGGGGTGTTTCGCAGCCAGGAGTCGGTCTACAAGCCGGGGGGCAACTTCATGGGCGGCGGCTATCGGGCGACGCCGGCCGTGCCTGACGCACCAGTGCCGCCAAATATCCGCCGGCCCGTGCTCAATACCTGGACCGACACCGCCGGGCACGGCGCGGTCATCGCCATCGATCCGGCAACCGGCGAGCGCAAGTGGACGTTCAGGATGTACGACCTCACCGACTCCGGCGTCCTGACGACGGCCACGGACCTGTTGTTCACCGGCGGCCGCGATGGCTATTTCCAGGCGCTCGACGCGCGCACGGGCGATCTGCTGTGGAAGGTCAGCTTCGGTTCGGTGCAGATGCTGTCCGGACCGATCACGTATCAGGTCGATGGCCGTCAGTACGTGGCGGTCATCGGCGGCAACGTGCTCGCGGCGTTCGCGCTGCGGGACGAAGACAATCGGCGATAGTCGCACTAGATCCGCAGGAAAATCCGGCGCCGGTACATCCAGAACAGAATCAACCAGAAGACGATCAGGACGCCGAGGCCTTTCAGCACCGGCTCGAACGGAGCACCGAGGAGTGCGAATGGAGCGGCGCCGAGATGCCGCACCAGAGCCCCGGACACGAACCCCTCGATCGTCCAGCTCATGACGTAGATGGCGATCGAATTGGCGCCAATCACCAGCAGCGGGAACGACCACCGCCGCCATCCCTTCCAGTCGATGAGCGCGTAGAATCCTGCCAGCATCAGCACGACCAGGCCGCCGCTGTACAGCGTGTACGACGACGTCCAGATCCGCTTCACGATCGGATTGATGTGAAGCCACTGGAGCAGCAGCCCGGCGAAGGTCAGCGCGATGCCGCCGATCACCAGCCCCTTCAACTTCTCCGTCGTCGAGCGTGTCGTCTTCAGCCAGGCGCCGGCCCACAGGCCGAGGATCATCGTCGCAAGGGTCGGGATGAAACTCAGCGTCGACCATCCGCCACCGTTGAACAGGAAGGGCTTCTCGCGCGGGAACAGATTGAGGAACCAGACATCGAACGCCCACGCCAGATTCGAGTTCTTGTTGAAGTGGGCGAGAAAGCCCGTGTAGAGGTGCGGCCAGCCGGCGGGCACTCCCACCTGCGTGTAATCGAAGGCCGGATCCACGGGATAGAGCGCGAACGCGGCCCAGAAGCCGACGAGGAGCGTCACAAACGCGATGACCTGTGCGCGCAGTGACACAAACGCCAGCAGAAAGAGGAACGTGTAGCCGAGGCCAATCTGCGTGAGCGTGTCCTCGAACGTCCAGTAGGTCCGCGAGCGCGAGAGCGAGCGCAGGAAGATGCCGAGGAAGATCAGCGCGAGGCTGCGCCAGACCGCATGACCGAGCATGCGATTGAAGCTCTCGCCCTTGTTCCTGCGGCTGGCGATCGAGAAGGGCAGCGAGGCGCCGGCGAGGAAGGAGAACGCCGGCTGAATCAAATCGTGCAGCGAGCATCCCTGCCATGGCACGTGCGAGGTGTTGTAGGCCACGAATGCCCAGAAGCTGCTGTCCGGAAACGCCCGGCGCAGGCTCGGCAGCCGCAGGGCCTCGGCGAGCATCAGGAACATCACGACGCCGCGAAACGCGTCGATCGACGTGATTCGCGGCGTCGTGGCTGGTGCCGCGACTGACTGCGCGGGTAAGTCGGCGACCGTAGCTGAAGTCACCGTTGTCATGGTCGAGAGTCCTCGTCTATGTCTGGACCGCTATGCGGCGCTTGACGAGCTCCGTCTCTCCGCCGCATAGCGGTCCTGGTCGCGTCAGAAGCTGTAGCGAACCGCGAGCCGCACCTGCCGTTCTGCGTAGGCGTTGTAGAGACTGAAGATCCGCATGAAATCACCGCTCTGCAGGTTGCCGGTCGGGTTGCCGAAGTTCGTCTTGTTGGTGACGTTCTGGACCTCGATTCGGCCCTCGATGCGATGCTCCCCGGTGAGACGCACCGATCGGAACACCGAGAGATCGAAATTCCAGCCGCCTGGACCGCGGAACTGGTTGACCCGCGAGGTTCCAAAACGCACGCCTTCGGGCTGCGCCCATGCGCTCGGATCGTAATAGAACCCGTTTGCGCCGATCTCGCCGATCTTCTTGACCTCGCCCACCAGGTCTGCCGTCTGCAAATTGCCCGGCGTATTCAACGTCGTGCCGTCGGCGGTGACGGTGAACGGCGAGCCGCTGAACGCTCCAAAGATGCCGTTGAGCTGCCAATCGTTGATCAGCATTCTCAGCACGCTCTGATCCCCGTTCGCGCGCCAGGGCAACTGATAGACGAACGCCATCTGAAACGTATGCGGCCGGTCGCCATTTGCCAGCGCCCAGTTGCGTTCCTGGGCCTCAGGAGTGGGAACCTCGTAATCGGCTCTCAGGGCCTTCGAACGGCTGAACGTGTAGTGTCCTTTGAGCATCAGCCCCTGGGTGAACGGCCGCGTGACGCCGAGCTGGAATGCGTGGTACGACGTCCTCCGCCACGGCGAGTAGATCTCGAGGTCGAGCTGACGACCGTGCGAGGCGAAATACGGCCGATCGGTGGCGCCGCCTCCGAGATGCTGCACGTTATTGATGTTGATCGTCTGAGTCTCGCCCGGCGGGAGTCCGCCAATCAACTTGTTGCCGACGTAGGCGGCGTCGACCGACACGTTCAGCGGCAGCCGTCGCTCGAGCGCCACATTCCATGAATGGGTGCGGCCGCGGTCGGTCGAGTCCGGCACGGTGGTCTGCATGCCGTACAAGTTGGGCAGCCGGACGCGCCCGCTGCTCAGGTCCGGACCCTCGAGCCGCGGAATGCCCTGATCGAGCGTGCCATACCAGCCGAACGAGGCCCTATCGGCGGGAGGCGGAAAGCTCGCATTCAGCACGAGTGGATAACTGAAGTCGCCGCGGAATGCCTCCTGTGCGGACAGCCCGCGCGCGTCGAGCGTGGCGCCATAGCCACTGCGCAAGACGGTCTGCTCGTTCAAACGATAGACGGCGCCGATTCGCGGCGTAAACCCGTCCAAAGGCGCGTTCAATCCCATGTTCTTCGGATTGCCGCCAACCCCTCCGATCAGGACGTCGAGCGTCTGCAAGTCGAGCATCTCGATCTGCCGATCTTCGCGCGTCATGATCGGGTAGTACTCCCACCGCAGGCCGAGGTCCAGCGTGAGCCGCTGCTTCACCGTCCAGCGATCGCGAATGAACATCGCATGCTGCCACTCGCGCCCGGTGAACAGCTCGTACTGGAAACTCTTGCCGGCGGTGTTGACCAGGCCCAGCAGAAACGCCGCGTAGGTGTTGTAGAAGTTCGATGTCTGCGAGCCGGTGCCGAACGTTCTCGTGGCGTTACCCGCGAAGGTGAAGCTGCCGCGCGGATTGGCCCGCTCGGGCTGCCAGTTGTCCAGGTGCAGGTAGTCCATGCGGTAGCCAACCCTGATGTCGTGACTACCGGCGACCTTGGTGACGTTGGTGCTGAACGAAAACGTCCCTTCGTCACGATACGCCGGACTCCAGGTCGGCGTGTTTCCGAGCGCCGTGAATCCTGACGAGAACTGCGGCATGCCGGCGTAGCGCGGGTCGCCGCGACCCTGGTCGTTGGTGCCGGGAATCCCCAGATCGAGGCCCAACATGCCGAGCGCGAAGTCCGGCGAGCTGCAGAACTGGTCCATGGTCGACATGCCAAACGAGCTGTCCAGCAGCAGCGATTTGCCGAACGACCACGTCTGCCCGCCGGTGATCAGATGCACTCTCGTGTCGCCGCCGTCACCATCCGCGGTGCCCATCGGAAACGTGAACAGATCGTCGACGAGCGCGTTCATGTAGCTGTATTTGCCCCAGAGCTGATGCGTCGGCTTCAGGTTCCAATTGACTTTGAAATCGTAATTGTGGCGATCCGTTGCGCTGGGCCGGGCGATCCGGTAGTTGCCCGTGAAGCCTCCGGCACCCGTGCCCTCGACATTGGGCAGCGGATAGAGACTCAGCAGCTGTCTGCGCGATCGGGTGGAACCGATTCGATGGGATCGCGTTGTTCTCGAACTGCGAGCGGCCGTTCCCGGTAGCCATGTCGCCCGTGAACGGGTCGTAGATTCGTTGCAGTGTGCCGTTGGCATTGAGCGCGTTGCTGAAGTCGCCATTCCGCAGCGCCGCATCCGGGACGTTGAAGAAGGAGAACTGGTCCTGCCGGCCGGTGTAGCCCTCGTACGATCCGAAGAAGAACAGCCGGTCGTGGCGAATCGGTCCGCCCACCGTGCCCCCGAATGTCTGGCGCTTGATCGGCAGCTTCTGGGGCAGCGCGCCCCGCCCGAAGTAGTACGGTGTGGCGTTCAGCTTGTCGCTGTTGAAGAATTCGAATGCCGACCCTTTGAACGTATTGGTGCCCGACTTGGTGATCACGGTGATCGCCACACCCGCGGCCATCCCCTCTTCGGCATCCATGCTGCCCGTCGTGATGTTGACCGTCTCGATCGTTTCCGCGGGAGCGATGTAGACGTTGTGATGTGGCAGCCCCACGTTGACGTTTCGCGTGCCGTCGGTGAGCGTGGTGTTCGCCGCACCGTCCTGGCCGTTCACGGTCATGTTCAGCGAACGCTGCGGCGTGTCGGTCTCGGCATTCTGGAAGGCCGGCGGAAGCGATCCCGGCACCAGCACCACCAGCGACTGATAGTTTCGGAACCGATTGAGCGGGAGGTTGGTAATCTCCGTAGACTTCAGCTCGGTGTGGACGTCCGCTTTGTCCGTCTGCAGCAGCTCCGCGGCCGATTGCACGGTGATGCTCTCGCTGATCGCGCCGACCTCCAGCCGCAGATCGACGCGGCTGATCTGACTGACGCTCACCGGCACTCGGGATCGTACCGCCTCGCGGAATCCCTCCAGTGCCACCTTGACGTCGTAGGGTCCGGCAAGGACGTTCACAAAAGAGAACGCGCCCTGCCCATCGGTCGTGGTCTCACGCGTGAGGTTGGTGTCCGTGTTGACGATCGTCACCCGCGCGCCGGGGACGACGGCGCCGTTCGCGTCGACGACCGTCCCTACGACACCGCCGTAGAGAACTTGCGCCTCCGCGTGTCCCGCCGCAACAGCAACCGTGATGAGGCCGATGCCCAGATACACTCGCAAGAGTCCTGGATATGAGCACACCGTTGCACCTCCTGAATGATTTGTCTGCGCCCTCCTGGTCAGCCGTCCCGTCCTCCTGAGTCGGATACCACAGCCGGATCCCACAGTCGGATACCGCTCAGAGATCGGCCAGAGTTTGCGCGGGTTGCCACGTGCTGTCAAACGAGCCCGAGCTACATCCCGTTCCGGGTGCTCGTGAACTCCCAGGCGGCCATGAAATAGGCCCGCACGCGCGATCCGGAGCGCCCTCCTTTTGCGCGGGACATTCGGTGATGGGCGGCCGCTAGAGGCCATGACCAGGCTCGGTTCTGAGCATTTGAGTCAAGTGTCGGTCAAGGCCGTCCGCGCGTCAGCGCGGCGTTACCAAACAACGTGACCTGGCGAGGCGGAGCCTCTCGACGGTCTGAGGCGGAGCCTCGCTAGAGTTGCGGTGCCGTCCCAGCCCATGTATTCTGCGGCCCACATCCCAGCCTAAATGGACGGACAGGAGATTGGACCGTACCGCCTTCTCTCTCGCCTTGGCGCCGGCGGCATGGGAGAGGTGTTCCTGGCCGAAGATCCGCGGCTCGGACGCCGCGTGGCGATCAAGCGCGCATACGACAGCCCGTCGACCCCCGATGCGCGCGAGCGGCTTCGGCGCGAAGCCTTTGCCGCCGCCCAGCTGAATCATCCCAATGTTGCCTCCGTCTACGACGTGCTCGACGTCGACGACCTTCCCTACATCGTCATGGAGTACGTGGAAGGAGAGACGCTCGGCGCACTGATCAAGCGCGGGCCGCTCCCGGCCGAGCAGGCGTTGTCGATCGCGCGGCAGATTGCCGATGCGCTGTCGGAGGCGCACGCGCACGCAGTCATCCATCGTGACCTGAAGCCAGCCAATGTCATGGTCACAACAGGCCGGCGGGTGAAGGTGCTCGACTTCGGCATCGCACGCGAGCAGTCGCAAGCCGCCGACGAGGGCGGCGGGAAACCGACGCAGGTCTACGGCACACCCGAGTACATGGCACCGGAGCAATTCATGGGTTCGCGCGGTGACGCGCGCAGCGACATTTACAGTTTCGGTGCACTGCTGTTCGAGCTGCTGACCGGACAGCCGCCGTTCAACCGAACCGATCATATGAGTCGGTTGCTGGCTGGAACACCCCATAACGCACCCGATCCGCAGGCGCTCAATCCGGCGATTCCGCGGGCACTCGCCGACGTCGTCAAACGTGCGCTCGCGTTTCGGCCAGATCAGCGTTTCCAGTCGATCGATCAGATGACGAGTGCGCTCGAGAGCGCCGCCGACGCCATCAGCGAAGCTCCGACCTCCGCCGTTGGCATGCCGATCCCGTCGCCAGGCATTCGGCACGCGCGGCGATGGCTGATCGCGGGGGCTATCGCGGTGATCGCCCTGCTGTTTGCCGTCTGGCGGCCGTGGCGGACGCCGGCCCACCGGCCGCCCACCGCGCCGATCATCGTCGTGGTATTGCCCTTCGACGTGCCCCAGGGAGAAAAGGACCTGGAAGCACTCGGGACGGGATTGGCCGAGATGATCGTCAACGGGCTTGCCGCGTCCAGCCGGCTGACCGCAGTCCCGCGATCAACGGCGCTGGCCTACGACAAGACCACAGCAAAGGGACCTGATGCCGAGCGGATTGCACGCGATCTCGGCGCGAACCATCTGATTGACGGAGCGCTTCGACGCAGTCTCGCGGGCGTCGATTTGACGATCCGGATCGGCCGCTTCGAGCCGGACGGGACGTGGCAGCGATCGTATTCCAGTGCGCTCGACGACGTGCTGTCGCTGGGGCGACGAATTCTCGACGACGTGGTCGTACAGCTCGGCGCCGAGGCGGGGCCATCGCAGGCGCCGGCGACGTCGGTCGAAGCGTTTCAGCAGTACTCGCAGGCCAGGGGCCTGATCGATCGCCGCGACATTCCGGGCAACGTAGACCGCGCCATCGAGTTACTCGAAGCGGCAATCGGGCGGGAACCGAAATTCGCGCTCGCGCACGCGGTACTGGGCGAAGCCTGCTGGGAGAAATACCGTCAGACCCGCGAGCGGTCCTGGGTCGATCGCGGCGAACAGGAGATGCTCCTGGCGCTGTCCCTGGACGCCAACCAGCCGCTCATCCGCTATTCACTGGCCACGATCCTGTACGGCACCGGTCACGGCGAACGCGCGGAGCAGGAACTGCGTACGATCACAGCCCGTTACCGGGTCGACTCCGCCCATCGGCTGCTCGGCATCATCCTCACCGAGCGCGGGCAGTTCGCCGACGCAATGCTGGAGTTTCAACGGGCGATCGACGTGCGTCCCGGCTACTGGGCGAACTACAGCGCAATGGGCGTGGCCGCCGTGAGGGCGGGGCGCTATTCGGATGCCGAGCGATCGTTTCTCCGGGTGACCGAGCTGCAGCCGGATAACGCCGACGCGTACGCCAGTCTCGGCACGGTGTATCTGCTCACCGACCAGCGCGAGCGCGCCATCGAGTACCTGCAGCGATCCATCCGATCGTCGCCGACGGTCGGCGCGTGGTCGAACCTCGGCAGCGCCCTGACCGACGCCGGCAGGCACCAAGAGGCGCTCGACGCATTCCGGCAGGCCGCCGCGCTGCGGCCGCGCGATCCTCTGCTGCAGCGGAATCTCGGCGACAGCCTGCAGCACCTCGGCCGGACGCGCGAGGCACGCGCGGCATACACGGAGGGCGCGCGGCTCGCGACCGAGGCGCTGGCCGTGAATCCCAAATCGGCCGAGTCGCACGGCGCGCTGGCCATCTGCCTCGCCAAGCTCGGCGAGTTCGACAAGGCGCTGAAACAGGTCGAGCTGGCCGCTGCGCTGGCGCCCAACGCGCCGGAACCCTTCCATCGCCGCGCCGCGGTACTGGCGCTGGCAGGGCGGCGTGACGAGGCGATCGCCGCGTTGCGCGCCGGCCTGACGCACGGGCTGGCGCCGACGGTCGTCGCCCGCGACGAGGACTTCACGACGCTGCGCGGATCGAAAGAGTTTCAGGAACTGGTGAAGCCAAAACCGTGATCGGTCAGGAGGATTCGATGACTGCTGCTGTTCGGAGGACCAGCACCCTGTGGGTGCTGTCGTTGACCGTCGTGGTGACGGGCTGCGGAGTGAAGTTCATGCCGTCTTCGTTCAATCCGGAAACCAAGGGTTCGCTTCCCAAAGAGGCATCGTTCACCCTGGTCGCCGATGGCTCAGGAGGCTGCAGGAAACAAAACGTGCCGGACGTGATGATCGCGTTCAGCAATGACACTATCGTGTGGAAAGTGACAAACAACTGCGGACGCGACGCCACGGTCTTCCTCGACCAGTTCAA
>CAWAXG010000045.1:0-11297 GCA_963785755.1 uncultured Acidobacteriota bacterium
TGGAACGCACACTCGCGCTCATTACTCCTGCGACGAGCTACGACGGCTTCGGTGACGTCGACATCGTCGTGGAGGCGGTGTTCGAGAACATGGACCTGAAGAAGTCCACGTTCGCCGAGCTCACCGCGGTGACACGCCCCGACGCCATTCTCGCGTCGAACACGTCGACACTCGACATCGACGCGCTCGCCGCGGCGAGCGGCCGGGGAACACACGTCGTCGGGCACCACTTCTTCAGCCCCGCCAACGTGATGAAGCTGCTCGAGATCGTCCGCGGCCGCGCCACCAGCACCGAGGTGATCGCGACGTCGGTAAAGCTCGCGAAGCAGCTGAACAAGGTTGGCGTGGTCGTCGGTAACTGTTTCGGATTCGTGGCCAACCGCATGCTCGCGTACTACATGCGCGAGGCGTACCTCCTGCTCGAGGAAGGCGCCAGCGTCTCGCAGATCGACAACGCGCTCACTGACTTCGGGTATCCGGTTGGACCGTTCGGGATGCAGGACATCGCCGGCATCGACGTCGGCTGGCGTATCCGCCAGCACCTGAAGTCGGTCGGGAAGACGCGGGCCGAGGGACCGCAGTCCGCCGTTCCCGATCGCCTCTATGCACTGGGCCGCTACGGCCAGAAGACGGGCGCGGGATGGTACCGATACGAGAGTGGCAGCCGAACACGCATTCCCGATCCACTCGTCGACGAACTGGCCGCGGAAGCCGCGGCAGAGCGAGGCGTCACCCGGCGTGTCGTCCAAGACGAGGAAATCATCGCGCGGATCATGACGGCGCTCGCCAACGAAGGCGCTCGAGTCCTGGAAGAGGGATACGCCACGCGTGCGAGCGACATCGACGTCGTGTACGTAAACGGGTTCGGCTTCCCACGCCACCGCGGCGGCCCGATGTTCTACGCCGACACCGTCGGGCTGCCGACTGTTCTGGCGCGCGTAAACAGGTATCGCGAGCAGTTCGGCGATTACTGGCGGCCGTCGCCATTGCTCGAGAAACTGGCGATCGACAGCCGTGGCTTCTACGGTGACGCGGCGTGACCGTCGTCGATCTGGCGCACCTCGGCGGGCTGGTCGGACAGGAGGTCGCGACCAGCGACTGGCTCGTGATCACGCAGGACCGCATCGACGCCTTTGCGGATGCGACGAGCGACCATCAATGGATCCATGTCGACTCCGGGCGGGCGCGGGCCGAGACGCCGTTCGGCGCGACGATTGCGCACGGATTCCTGACGCTGTCGCTGCTCAGCGCGTTGATGCGCGACGCGGTCACGGTCGACGGCCCTCGCATGGCCCTCAACTACGGACTCAACCGCGTGCGGTTCGTGTCGCCGGTGCCGTCCGGTTCGCGAATCCGCGCGCGAGTCGCGCTCGCCACGGTTGACGATATGGGCGACAGCATCCAGGCGACCTGGGGCGTCACCATCGAGCGCGAAGGCGGCGACAAGCCGGCCGTCGTTGCCGAATGGATCGTTCGCTACTATCCAGGCGCCGCAACAACGTGACTGCCCCCGACACCAGACCGGTTCGCGCCGGCGAAGAGCTCGAGTGGACCCGCCTGGAGGCGTGGCTCCGCGACCAGCGGGACCTGCCGAAGCTCGACGCTCGCGAGCCCATGCACGTCGCGCAGTTCCCCGGAGGGCACTCGAACCTGACGTATCAGTTGCGCTTCGGCACCACGGAACTCGTCATCCGGAGACCGCCGTTCGGGCCGGTCCCTCCGACCGCGCACGACATGGCTCGCGAGTATCGTTGGCTGTCGGCCATCCATCCCGTCTTTCCGCTGGCGCCGCGCGTCTACGCCCTCTGCGAGGATCCGTCGGTCATTGGTTCGGTGTTCTACGTGATGGAACGGCGGCACGGCCTCGTCGTTCGAGGCCAGGAGCCGCCAGCCATCAAGGACCTGCCACACGGTGCGGCGTGGAGTCAGCTTCGCGGTTGTCGACTCGCTGGCCGATTTGCACGCGATCGACATTGCGGCGGCCGGCCTCGCACATCTCGGCAAACCGCACGGGTTCGTCGAGCGGCAGGTGCGTGGATGGACGGAGCGGTGGAACCGATCCAGGACGTCCGATGTGCCGGAGATGGAAGCGGTGGCGCGCTGGCTCGTCGAGTCGCTGCCGCCGAGTCCCGCCCGGCCGGCGGTCGTCCACGGCGACTTCAAGCTCGATAACCTGATGCTCGACCCGGCGAATCCCTGCCGGCTGGTCGCGGTGTTCGACTGGGAAATGGCGGCGCTCGGCGATCCGCTCGTCGACCTGGGGATCCTGCTGGCGTATTGGTCCGCGACCGCGCCGCCGGAACAGCACGACGCGCTCGCGACCGTGACGACGCTGCCAGGTTGGCTCACGCCTGGTGAGCTCGTCGAGCGCTACGCCGCTCGCAGCGACCGCGATCTCACGGGGCTGAAGTTCTTCGAGCTGTTCGCGCTCTTCAAGATCGCCGTCGTGGTTCAGCAGATTTACTACCGGTTCGTGAACGGTCAGACGGACGATCCACGCTTTGCGGGCCTCGGCGATCGGGTCACATATCTGGCGCGGCGGGCCGCGTCGTTTCTCTAGCCTTAACCGAGGGGCTTCGCCCCTCGGACTCCCCTACTGGCTCGCTCGCGGGGCCCCGACGCCCCGCTCCGCTCGCCAGGCTCACTCGCTGCCGCTCGCTCGCATTGTTTTTGAGATAGCTTCTAGTCAGCACGAACGAAAGACAGACAGGCATCTCAGAAGCATCCTTGGAGGCCCTTTGCAACGACTCTCTTCCGATCGCATCTCGCGGTTCGCACAGGGCCTCGGCACCCTGGTCCCCGACGCGATGTCGGCGTCCGTCATCCTGCTGCTTATCGTCGCTGCCGCCGCCCTGGCCTTCGGCAACACGTTCGCCGCGATTACTGACGCGTACTACCGCGGCCTCTGGATGCTGCTGCCGTTCACGATGCAGATGACGCTGATCCTGGTGCTGAGCACGGTCGTCAGCGGCACCCCGCTCTTCCGCCGCCTCGTCGTTGCGCTGGCGCGGTTGGCCGCGCACCCTGACGCAGGTGATTGCGCTCGGCGTGGTGCTGGAAGCCGCGCTCTCATACTTGTACTGGGGCCTCGGCGTCGCGCTCGCGCCGCTCATCGCGATCCACTTCAGCGCGGCGGCGGAGAAGAAGGGCATTCCCGTAGACTTTCCGTTCCTGCTCGCCACGATCGCCGCCGCCCAGTCGGTCTGGCAATTCGGCCTCTCGGCAAGCGCGCCGCTCCTGATGGCGACGCCGGGCCACTTCCTGCAGGACACGGTCGGCGTGATGGACCTGCGGACCACCATCTGGTCGGCGCCCGCGCTGCTGATGGTGATCACCTTCCCCGCAGGAGTGATCCTGGTCGCGCGTCTGCTGATGCCGCGGCAGGTGACGCCGCTTTCGCGCTTCCCTGAGGCGAGCGCGCTCGTGTCTGGGCCTGCGGAGCCGGCGGCTGCCGACGCCGAACCCGAGACCAGCGGCTTCGCCGCCTGGATCGAGCGCAGTCCGCTCGTCGCCGGCGTGCTCGCGGCGGCGCTCTTCTTGTGGCTCTATCACCACTTCGTGACCAGGAGAGCGACCCTCGACCTGAACGCCATGAACACGATGCTGCTCGTCCTCGCGGTCGTGCTGTACCGGAACGTGGCCTCGTTCACGAAAGCCATCCGGGCTGCAGTGAGCGTCTGCTGGCCTGTGCTCGTGCTCTATCACCTGTACGCCGGCGTCGCCGGGCTGCTGCAGTACACGAGCGTGGGCGAGCGCTTCGCCGGCGCCTTCGCCGTTTGGGCCACGCCGCTCACGTTTCCGTTGCTGACGGCTGCGGCGAGCGCGATCGTGTCGATCTTCATCCCGTCGAGCGGCGGGCAGTGGGTGGTCCAGGGCTTCGTCACGTCCCGGGCCGCGGCGGAGGTAGGCATGACGGCGCAGCAGGGCCTGCTGGCGTTGAGCGTCGGGGACCATGTCGGCAACCTGGTGTCGCCCTTCTGGCCGGTGCTGCTCGCCGGGATTGCGCGGGTGGACTTCCGCACGTTCTTCGGCTACGGCGTGATCTTCGCCCTGCTCTGGTTCGCGCTCGGCGTCGCCCTCGTTACCGTTGTACCGCCCGGATGACCGAGGCCTCTTCGAGAGCGTCTTGCGACTCATGCCGCGGACACCATCGGCGCCGCAGTGGGTACTGGTTCTCTACGCTCGTGGCGCTTCGCCATGTAGTAGAGGACAGGCACGGCCATGCGCGAGAGCAGGAGCGACGCCACCTCGCCGGCCATCAGCGAAATCGCCAGGCCCTGGAAAATCGGGTCGAACAGGATGACCGCGGCGCCGACGATCATGGCGGCGGCGGTGAGGGCCATGGGACGGAACCGCACCGCGCCGGCGTCGACGACGGCCTGCTCGAGGGGAAGCCCCTCGAGCAACCGCAGTTCGATGAAGTCCACCAGGATGATCGAATTGCGCACCACGATGCCCGCACCGGCGATGAAGCCGATCATCGACGTGGCCGTGAAGAACGCCCCCATCGCCGCGTGCGCCGGCAGGATGCCAACCAGGCGACAAAGAGAAGTGGAACGAGGTGAGCCTCGACGCCCTCGATGATGTCTCTTGCGCTCATGGCAGGAGCGATTCTGCGGGGACCTCTGACTGGCTGGCCATGCTCGCGCGGTTGAAGTTCTTGACCGCTAGTCCGGCGAGGCGAGAATGCTTTGCGGAGGGGCCGCAAATTTTGCTGAGCGTCCGGAGCACGGTGGACGCGTTTCAGAGATCCTGAGCGGTATGCGATTGAAGGCGCGTTCCTGCGCGTTGCGGATCGGATCGAGCAGACCGGTGTACGTCGCCGGATTGCTCCGCCGCGAGCCACGGATCGGCGTCTAGTCGACCGACACTGCCCCGTCCCGGCCAGACACTGACCCGTGGATCAGCGAGCCCTTGCCCGACCCGGCCACGCCGGTCACCACCTACTTGATCGGCTTCGGCGGCGGTGGAGGTGGGGGCGGCGGCACGTCACGGCTCGGCGCCACGCCCGTCCGCGAGCGAACCGGACGCGGGGGTGGCGGGGGCGGGGGCGGCGGCGCATCATCCATCCCACTCGTGCGCGCCGGCGGCGGAGGTGGGGGCGGCGGCACATCACGGCTCGTCGCCACGCCCCTCCGCGAGCGAACCGGACGCGGGGGTGGCGGGGGCGGGGGCGGCGGCGCATCATCCATCCCACTCGTGCGCGCCGGCGGCGGAGGTGGGGGCGGCGGCACATCACGGCTCGTCGCCACGCCCCTCCGCGAGCGAACCGGACGCGGGGGTGGCGGGGGCGGAGGCGGCGGCGCATCATCCAGGCCACTCGTGCGCGCCGGCGGCGGAGGTGGTGGCGGTGGCACGTCACGCGGAGACGCCACGCGTTCCGGCGGCGGCGGCGGGGGCGGTGGCGGGGGCGGCGGATCCTGCAGCGCGATCGCAGTTTGGGCCGCGGTCAACGGAAACGCGGCGCTCGCGCCGAGCACGGTCGCAGGCACCGCGATCGCGAGCGCGGCCGCGACGGCAAGCATTCGGGCTTTCGACATGGACTCCTCCTCGAGCAGACGTCGGACTCTCGTGAACAACTGACGGCGGCGATAGAACTGCGAGCCGAAGCCGGGCGCGGCGGCGCCCGCCGGATCGGCGGCGGCAATCAGAGCCTCGAGATACTCGGTGCGATTGCCGGTGGCGGCAATCGTGCGCCGGTCGACGATTTCCTCGCGCGCGAGCTGCGCTTCGCTGAGCGCGAACCAAATCGCCGGGTGCCACCACAGCGCGACCCGCAGCGCCTCTTCGGCGAGCACCCACACCCAGTCGCGGCGCGCGACGTGATGCAGTTCGTGCGCGACGATCGCGCGCTGGTGCGGCTCGGGCGCGTCGAGCAGCCGCCCGGGAACGAGAATCACGGGACGGCGGACGCCGAACGTCACGGCGCTGTCGATGTCGAGGCTGGCGGCGAGACTGGCCGACACGCCGGCGTCTGCCGCGAGGCCGCGGTACCACGCCGGCAGCGGCCGCCACGGCGTCGCGGTCAGCCGCAGCCGGCGGAGCTGTCGGAGTCCGGCGGCCATCCAGCCGGCGCGCGCCGCGATGCCGATGACGACGAACGCGGCCAGCCAAGGCTCCCAGGCGAATCGCGCCGCTCCGGCGGCCGCATCGACGGACGGCGAGGCCGTGGCGGCCGCGTCGATCCGCCAGCGCTGCATGAATGGCAGCAGCAGCGCCGCGCCCAGGATGCCGTGCCACGTGCGCAGGCGCAGGCGCGGATCGGTCACGCGCAGGAGCGCGAGCACCGCGCCGGTCACGGCAATCAGCAGGAGCGTCTGGAGCGCCCAGCTTCCGAGGTTGCCGACGACGAGCGACAGGCTCACGACGCGCCGCCCTTCTTGCGGATCGCGCGGCGCAGCTCGTCGAGATCCTTTTTGGTCAGGTGCTTGTTTTCGATCAGGTGCAGCATCAGCGGGTTGGCCGAGCCGCCGAACACGCGATCGAGGAACTCGTTCACCATCGCGCGCATCACCGCCTGCCTGCTCCTGGCGGGCTCGTAGACGAAGGCCCGGTCCTCGCCCGGGGTTCTCTTCAGAAACCCCTTCTGGTCGAGGATGGTCATCATCGTCATCACGGTCGTGTACGCGATCTGCCGGCGCTCGCGCAGCGCCTCGTAGACGTCGCGGACGGTCACGCGGCCCCGGTCCCAGACGACTTTCATGATCTGGAGCTCCTGCGGGCCCAGCACGCGGGCGGGCTTCTTCATACGGAGATTTAGTACTAATGCGTTAGTAATGTCAAGTACTTGTGTCTCGCGATGAGCTCCAGGCGCGGTAGGCGTCCGCCTTCGCGGCTTCCACCTCCGCGCTTCGCGCGACGGCGGACAAGTCGCCGCTTCGGCGAGACATCTCGCCGTAGCGCGGCAGCAGGCACGCGCGCGAAGGCGGATGGAAACGCGGACTCTTCAGCGGGATCGGACGGCCTTCGATGAGGCTTGCCTAGCCGAAGCTCGTGAGGAACCTGCGAGCGAAGGCTGGCTCCCGACGAATGCCGCCAGGTGCTCGCCGGTCAGCGTCGACCTTGCCGCCACCAGATCAGCCGGGGTGCCTTCGAACACGATCCGCCCGCCGTCGTGGCCCGCGCCCGGCCCGAGGTCGATGATCCAGTCGGCGTGCGCCATCACCGTCTGGTGGTGCTCGATCACGATGACCGACTTGCCAGAGTCGACCAGCCGGTCCAGCAGCCCGAGCAGCTGCTCGAGGTCGGCCAGGTGCAGCCCGGTGGTGAGCTCATCGAGCACGTAGACGCCGCCGTCGTCACCGATGTGCGTCGCGAGCTTGAGCCGTTGCCGCTCGCCACCCGACAGCGTGGTGAGCGGTTGGCCGAGCCGCAGGTAGCCGAGCCCCACGTCGGCCATGCGCTGCAGGATCGCGTGCGCGGCCGGCGTCTGCGTCTTGCCGGCGCCGAAGAAGCCGACCGCGTCCTCGACCGACAGGTCGAGCACCTCGGCGATGTTGAGCTTGCCGAGACCGGTAGTCCAGCACCGACGCCTGGAACCGCCGGCCCTCGCAGTCCTCGCAGACCGTGGTGACGCCGGCCATCATCGCCAGGTCGGTGTAGATCACCCCGGCGCCGTTGCAGGTCGGACAGGCGCCCTCGGAGTTGGCGCTGAACAGGGCGGGCTTGACACCGTTGGCTTTCGCGAACGCGTTGCGGATCGGATCGAGCAGACCGGTGTACGTCGCGGGGTTGCTCCGTCGCGAGCCACGGATCGGGGTCTGGTCGACCGACACCACCCCGTCCCGGCCGCTCACCGAGCCGTGGATCAGTGAGCTCTTGCCCGACCCGGCCACGCCGGTCACCACCACCAGCACGCCGAGCGGGATGTCGACGTCGACGTTCTTGCAGGTTGTGCGTGCGGGCGCCGCGCACCTTCATCACACCTGACGGCTTCCGCACCGACGCCTTCAGCGCGGCGCGGTCGTTCAGGTGACGCCCGGTGAGTGTGCCGCTGGCGCGCAGCCCGTCGACGGTGCCCTCGAAGACCAGCTCGCCGCCGGCGGTGCCGGCGCCGGGGCCGAGGTCGACGACGTGGTCGGCGATCGCGATCACCTCCGGCTTGTGCTCGACCACGAGGACGGTGTTGCCCTTGTCGCGCAGCCGCAGCAGTAGATTGTTCATCCGCTGGATGTCGTGCGGGTGCAGCCCAATCGTCGGCTCGTCGAAGACGTAGGTCACGTCGGTGAGCGAGGATCCGAGGTGGCCGACCATCTTGGTGCGCTGCGCCTCACCGCCCGACAGGGTGCCGGACGGCCGGTCGAGGCTGAGATAGCCCAGTCCGATCTCCACGAAGGAGTCGAGCGTCTGCCGCAGCTTGGCGAGCGAGCGGCGCCACCGACGGTTCGTTCAGGCCGCGCACCCACGCGGCCAGGTCGTTGATCTGCATCGCGCAGGCGTCGGCGATGTTGATCTTCCCGATCTTGGATGACCGGGCGGCCTCGTTGAGCCGGGTGCCGCCGCAATCAGGACACGTGGTGAACGTGACCGCGCGCTCGACGAACGCGCGGATGCTCGTATTCATCGCGTCGACGTCCTTTGACAGGAACGACTTCTTGATCCGCGGAATCAGCCCCTCGTAGGTGAGGTTCAACTTCTCGACCTTCACCTTGGTCGGCTCCTGATAGAGGAGGAGATGGAGCTCCTTCTTCGTGTACTTGCGGATCGGCTTGTCCGTGTCGATGCCGATGGCCTCGAAGGTGCGCATGTACCAGCCTTCAGCCGTGTAGCCAGGTATCGTGAGCGCACCCTGCTTGAGTGACTTGCTGTCCTCGTACAGCTGTTTCAGATCGATGTCGTTGATCTGGCCCATGCCCTCGCACCGCGGGCACATGCCGCCCTGGTAGACGACGTCGCGCACGACGATCCGTTCGCCCTTACCCTTGTCCGCGGTCATCGCGCCGCTGGCCTTGCGCGTGGGGACGTTGAACGAGAAGGCGGTGGCCGGACCGATGTGCGGCTTGCCGAGGCGGCTCCACAGCACCCGCAGCATCGCGTTGGCGTCGGTCGCGGTGCCGACCGTTGAGCGGGCGTTGGCGCCCATCCGCTCCTGGTCGACGATGATCGCGGTCGTCAGCCCTTCGAGCACGTCCACGTCGGGCCGGTCCATCGTCGGCATGAAGCCCTGCAGGAACGCGCTGTAGGTCTCGTTGATCAGCCGCTGCGACTCCGCCGCGATGGTGCCAAACACCAGCGACGACTTGCCCGATCCCGAGACGCCGGTGAACACGGTGACTCGCCGCTTGGGGATCTCGACGCTGACGTCCTTCAGGTTGTTCTGTCTGGCGCCCTGGACGCGGATCAGGTCGTGGCTGTCTGCGCAGGCTGTTTGGAGGCGGCCATGTTCGCGATCGTGTCGGCCGGTCCGCTAACCGCGGTCCGTGGTGTTCAGGTTCACCGCGGCTGTGATGAGCGCCTTCAGGGCCTTCTCGTTGATCTTGTCGTCCTCGTGGAAGTCGATGGCGCGCCTGAGGTTGCCTTCGAGGCTGGAGTTGAAGAGGCCTGAAGGGTCCTTCACAAAGGCTCCCTTGGCGAAGGTCATCTTGACGTAGTTCTTGTACGTCTCCCCGGTGCAGACGATCCCGTTATGCGACCAGACGGGGACGCCCGCCATCCCGTTCGACGGCTTCCGCCATTTGCGCTCCTCGATCATCTCGGGGTCGGCCTCCAGGATCAGCGTGCGAATGCGGTCCAGGGTCTCTTCGCGCCAATCCCCGGCCTTCGGCTTTGGTTTCTTCGCCACAGTTCATCCTCCAATGCGCTGTGATGCCTGACGCGTTGCGCTTCCGCTGCGCCACTTGGTGGCATAGGGCAGCACGAACAGGTACAGTCCGGTGAACAGGAGCAAGGCCAGCGGAGGCAGCGGCGAGTAGGTCACCCAGGCGGGAGGAGTCCCCCGTGCCAGGGCGACGAAGTTGGCGATGACGGTCACCGTGAAGGCGATAGACAGCCAACGGTGGAGCTGCCGAATCAACTTGTTCATGGAATCCTCCCGAGCAGGTCGACGAGCTTCCTGCCCATCATCTTCCAGGCGTAGATTAGGCGAGTGTCAGAAATCGATGGTCGTCAAAAAGCGAGGACCGTCTGCACCATCGGCACCCAGCCCGTCATCCCTGCGGTATAAGGAGTAAACGCGCCGCTATAAGGAGCTTTGTTGACCCGGAAGAGCTCCGCGTTCATCCAGAGTCGCTCGGTCGGCAGGTAATGCCACTTTACGCCACCGCCATACTCCCACGAGTCTCCGAACTCCCCGCGCACCCACGATCCACGCCCATACACCATCCACTTTTTCGGGTCGACGAAGTAACTCGCCGAGAGCTCGGCGCCGTGGTCGAATGTGGATGAGACCGGAAGAGGTCCATCGGCTTCGAAATCATTTATCCAACGCACGAAGGTTTGCGCGTTGACCGCAAGCCCGTTCCACTTGATGCCGGCGTCGGCCGCCCACATCCTATACGTCGCCCTGTCGACCGTAAGACCCGGTGCAAACGCTCCGGTCGAGAAAAAAAGCACGCCGTCGGAATTGTACAGTGACGTGTTCTCGGGACTTGATTGGTCGAGATTTGAAAAACGGTCCTCCCGGGATCGTGTGAACGCGGTACCAATTCGAATGCGCACTTTGTCGGTGGCGAAGTAATCATCGTACATGTTGCGTGATTTGCCGGGTGGCCCATAGGCGCCCAGCGGTTCCCACCAGACGCTGCCGGAAAGCACCAGATGCGTATCGATCTTGTTGGCCGAGATACTCAGCGTATTGAGACCGTTGCCGACGAAGGCCAAATAATTCAACCCCGTCGCTGGTTCTCCGTTCAACCAGACTCCCTGCGTGAACCCGGGCCGGAAGAAGTTGTCAGCCATGCTCCTGTCGGTTGCCGTAAAAAATGGGAACGTGTTTACCAGTGATCGACTGCCTGGAACGCCGGTGTAACCTCCAGTGATGGCGAAGGCCTTGTTGAACGTCCAGCCAATGTTGCTGGCCACGATGATCGAAGCGGCCCCGGCGGATGTCCAGACGGTGAAGCTGTATCGCGCCCTCGGGTCGAAAATGTAGCCGCCCAGGATGAACATTGCGCGATTGACCGTGATGTCGTTGCGCGTATGAACGTCGCGGGTAACGCCCAGGTGGTCGGTGTAGGTCGGGTCGCTATCCTGGGTGTTGAGATATCGGATCTGGGTATTGATGTTGAACTTCAGCAGGAAAGGCACCGAAGCGTCTGCAGGAGTTTCCCAGATGATGATTCCATCTCGATAACGATCGT
>CAWAXG010000046.1:0-19321 GCA_963785755.1 uncultured Acidobacteriota bacterium
TAGGAAATGTGCTCATGGCTCACGTCCATAGGCCAGGATGACGCCCACTCGACGCCTCGCAACGGGTGAGAACCGAACTCAACGCCCTCGTGCGTCTCAACGGGCGCGTGAGGGAACCGTGTCCAGAAGCAAGCCGGGGACGTGGAGAGAAGCACCCGCTTGGCGAGCACCACGGCGCGAGCAAAGACGCCCCATGGACGGAAACGGGCGCCATCGACAGTGAATTATAGTGACGCGGCGGACCGAGGAAGCAGTCCGCACACATCCAAAATGGCAAGAGGTGCGGGATGCCGCCGGGTGCGCTATGAGTGATTTTGGTTGGAGGGAACATGGTAGGTAACTTGCCGGCGGTCGAGGGACACCGTTGGCGCTATACTGGCAGAGGATTAGCCGATGTCTCCTTCGCTTTCGGAGCTTCTGAAGCTTCCCGCTGGCGAACGCGCCGAGCTCGCGATGGCGCTGGGGGAAAGCCTCTCTAAGACCGAACGTGAGGCGAGCTCGAGTTGACGCCCGAGGAGGTGCGGAGCTGGATCGGCGCTGGAAGGAGCACGTTCAGCGGCCTGAGTCCTCGATTCCATGGGACGATGTCCGCCGCAGGTTGACGGAGCGGGAGTGAGACGACAGGCCTGAGCCAGGGGCGCTATACTCAACGTAAGGTTGCAGATAGCCATGTCTAACGAAACGCCAGTCGTACACAGCGACCCTGAGATCCTCGGCGGCACTCCGGTTTTTGTCGGGACCCGGGTGCCCGTCAAGTCGCTGTACGACTACCTCGAAGCCGGAGATTCGCTCGACGAGTTTCTCGAGAGCTTTCCTTCGGTCACTCGCGAGCAAGCAGTTGCGGCTCTTGAACTGGCGCGCGCAATGACCGAGGCGCATGCGACTGCTGCTCGATGAGTGTGTCCCGAGGCCGTGGCTGCGTGATCTGACCGGCCACGACGCACATCACGTCCTTGATCTGGGTTGGTCGTCCAAGCGCAACGGTGAACTCCTGAAGCTTATGGTTGCCGAGCACTTCGAGGCGCTTTTCACGGTTGATCGGAACCTCCCGTTTCAACAGAACTTGCGCGCGAGCGGCATTGCCGTCGTGATAGCGGTGGCCCGCACGAACCGTGTGAAGGAGCTGCGTCCCCTCATGCCGAAGGTTCTCGACGCCCTTCGGATCGTGAAGGCCGGTGAGGTCGTCAGCGTTGGTGACTAAAGACGGTCCGCCAGGACTTGAAAAAAACTTGAAACTTTGCGCACGAAACGGCCTGTTGATAACCAAGACGGCCCGAAGGTCAGTGTGAAATCCCGAAGAAAACCGACGCAACCGGAGACCATCGAGGTCTCCGGCTGCGATTGTCAGCCACGGGACCGGGGTTCGAATCCCCGTACGGGTACCATTTCGGCCATCCGACGAGTTCAAGCTCCATTTCGATCCAATCTGGTGTCGGTTGTGTCGCACCGCGTGGGTGACGTGAGCTCGCGCGAGGAGTCGTTACACATTCCGGTCGCATTGCGCCGATCCCTCGAATCTCACGCCCTGTCTCCCGACGGTGGAAGGGCCGCTCAGAACGCGGCCCGCATCAGCGAACGATCTCCGCGAGCATCGGATCGGATTCTTCGTAGCCCTGGGTGGAGAGCATCCAGCGGCCGTCGGACGACACGCTGATGGCAGGTCCGCCGAGGAAGGGAGGGTGCCGGAGTCGGGCTACCTCGGTCGCGGGGCGCCTATCGAAACCCTGGAAGCGGACGACCCAGCTCGTTCCCGAGGAAGAGGGTTTTTCGTCGACGAAGTAGAGCCCGTCGGCCGTCAGGTCCCAGTTGCCGTGCGAGGAGCTGCAGCCCCTCGACGACGACCTGCTCGTCCCCGCCCTCGACCGGAATCCTCCAGAGGGCGTTCTGTGGATCCAGCGTGCCCGACATTTTCTTCGTGAAGTACACGTGCCGTCCGTCGGTCGACTCGATCGCTGCGAACCCGCCCCCCGAGTGACTTGCCGGGCGTTCCCCGGTTCCTCCCCGCTCGACGGCACCTTCCACACCTGCACCTGACCATCCCGGTGCGACCCAAAGTAGATGAAGCGCCCGTCTATCGACCAGCTCGCTATCGAGTCGATCGCGGGAGACGTCGTCACTTGCTTCGGGGTGCCTCCCGAAGCGCTGATCACGTAGATGTCCACGTTAATCCCACCTTTCGCGGTAAAGTCGAACGCGATCCACTTTCCGTCCGGGGACCACCGCGGGCAACCGACGGATCCTCCCTCCCTTCCGAGATAGGTCAGTTGGAGCGGGTGCCTGCCCTTCCCGTCGACGACCCAGATCTCGAACTGGCCGCTCCGAACCGAGGTGAACGCCACTCGCTCGCCATCGTGGGAAAACTGTGGATTGGCGTCGGTCTCGTTGGACGGGGCGAATCGGGTCTGTGCTTCTCCCGTCGCTCGCCCCTGCCGCAAATCGAGCCGCCAGATGTCCAGGTCGATCGTCCCCTGCGAATACGCGAGGCGATGTCCGTCCCGCGCCACGGCCACGTCCACTGCCCGCTCGGTCCCGGCCAGAGGGCGGGCTTGCCTGCCGTCGACAGAGACGCTCCACAAGGAGGTACTGGCTCTTCCAAACGACGATGGCGTCGGCTGACCTCCGTCGCGCGCGAGAGGCACGGCGGCGAAGAGAATCTCCTTCCCGCCGGCAATCCAGGCCAGTCGACCCCTCCTCCGTACAGCTGGTTGGCACGACCACTTTCGGCTCGCCCCCAGCGACAGGAACGACGTGCACGAAAGCACCAAACTGCGGGCTCGTGAGCTGCCGTGTAAAGGCGAGGGTCCGACCGTCGGGCGAGAAGGCCGGCTGCATGTCTTGGGTGGAGGGCGAGGTGAGCTTCGTCTTCAAGCCAGTCACGATGTTCAGAGCGAAGATCCCGATGCGTTCTCCGGGCGACGATCGATCCACGACGGCCAGGGAGCTGCCGTCGGGAAACCACGAGAGCCCCTGGTGGGCCAGGCCCTGTACCTCCCCGATCTTGTGCTCAGCTCCGCCTGTGGAAGCGATGAGGCGCACTTCCAGTCGTGCCAGGCTGGTGGGTTCATCGTCTGCGCATCACGGAGCCGGAGCAGCTCGACGAGTCCCTGCAGGCATGGCTTCGCGAGAGCTATCGGCTGATCGGGATGCAGGAGCGACTTCGCTGAGCGCGGGCGGCTGTGACCCGTTCTACGTCTCTCTTTCGCCCATGCTCCTCCGATCCGCGTCGAACGCGCGGCCGTCGGCGTTCCGGTCCTTACCGGAAGTTCTCCACCAACATGAGGTCGTTGGTCGCGGAGTCTACGGTGGAGAAGAGAACCGTACCGACCATCCGGGGACGCCGTGAGGCCGAGCGCGACTCGTGCACCGAGGTCAGCCACGGTCCTGGACATGCCAGCGGCAAAATCGAAGAACCGAAGCCGCCCGCTGTTGTCCGTGACAAAGCCCCGACCGGCCGTAAAAAGTATCGGCAGCCCCACTTCGTGCTCGGCCCGTCGTTCGATGTAGTAAACGCCATTATCCTGCACCGTGAAAGCCCGCTGGATGACTCCCTCCAACACTTTGACAGGCTCCCCACCGCGGGTCGAGATGCGCCACAGGATGCTGGGTGCACTCGCGGTCTGCGTATAGTAAACGTGAACGCCATCAGTTGACTCGAACGCCACGAAGCCGCCGTTAGGTGTGACCTGCACGGCTTCTCCCCCGGACAGCGGAACCTTCCAGATCTGATAGTCGCCGATGCGATTCGAGCTGAAGTAGATCCACTTGCCGTCCCGGGAGAAGCTCGGGACGTGATCGTTGGCCGGATGGGACGTAAGGCGACGAGGCTTGCCGCCCGAAGCGGGAACTGTGTAGATCTCGAATTGGCCTTCGAGATTGGAATCAAAGGCGATCGTCTGGCCGTCCGGAGACCAGCGGGGCGTCCCTGTCGCTGGAGCGCTCATCGACGTGAGCTGGACGGCGTTCGAGGCGTCGAGATCAGCGAGCCAGATCTCCATGCTTCCTGACCGGTTCGAGCCGAAGGCGACGCGACGCCCCTCCGGAGAAAACGCGGGATTGTAGTCCGACCGGGTCGACGAGAAGGACACGACCTGAGATGAGGATGCGGGCCGGCCCGGTGCCGGCGTGTTCAGACGCCAGACATTCAGGTCGAAAGAGCTACGCACATAGACCAACCGGACCGGCTTGTCCGGCTGCGACCGCGGTACTGTCGGCATCGATGCGTCCTCCCCCACGAAAGGCAATCGTACCGCCGGGCGAGTGCCGGACACGCCGACCTTCCAGAGAGTGCCCTGCGTGGAATAGATGATCTCTTTGCCATCGGGCGACCATGTGGGGTCTACCGCATTCAACGGAGCATGCGTGAGTTTTCTGGGTGTGCCGGCCGCGGTCAAGCCTTCCCCTAAAGCGAGCCAATGGAGCTCACCGCCGCTTGCGGAGGGGACCCGACGGAAGACGAGGGAGTGCCCATCAGGGGACACTGCGGGCATGGTATCGCCCAGGAGAGGAGGCTCTGGATGCGTCAGGGGCCTCTTTTCTCCAGTCTCGACTGAGACCACGAACAGAGCGTCAGGCTTATCCTGACCGGCGGAGTCCGTGACGATCAGAGACTTGCTGTCCGGGAACCACGCCAGGTATGGCGGATCGACGTAACTATGACGCACTTGGATCTCGGCCAGCCGGCGCTCAAGCCCACCAAGAGGTGGAATCAGCCGCAGCTCGTTGTTGCCCTGGCTCTCACCGCGGAGGAACGCGATCCAGCGCCCGTCGGGCGACCAGGCGGCACTATAGTCACTAGCGGGGTCGCTGGTCAGCCGCAATGGGCCCCCGGAGTCTATGAGCTGAACATAGAGGTCATCGTTATCCAGCTTGGGTCCCGACCAGGTGAACGCCACCTGGCTTCCATCGGGCGAGAGCGTAGGGTAAGTCTCCGCACCGGGAAAGGTCGTGAGCGGCACCACGCGCGACGGCTCGGAGGCGTCGTGAGCGCGAAACTGTCGCCAGGTAAAGAAGCCTCCGACCAGCACCACGGACAGCAGCGTCACCCAGGCCCATGGCCGTCGGAACAGGGTTCGCGCCACCGGCGCCTGCGGTCCGGACGCAGATTCCTCCTGGACGTCCTCCAGCGCAACCTTCACGTCCGCCATGTGTTGATATCGCCGCGCCGGATCCCGTCGCAAGCAATGTGAGACGATCTTCGCGAGGTCCGGCGGAATCGACGGAACCAGCTGGGTCGCCGGCTTCGGATCCTCGTGAAGAATCTTCGCCACCACGGAGAGGTGGGAATCGCCGGTGAACGGCTTCTGACCGGTGACCATCTCGTAAAGGACCGAACCGAAGCTGAAAATGTCGGAACGGCTGTCCAGTTTCCGACCTTCGGCCTGCTCGGGGGACATGTAGGGCGCCGTGCCCATCACCATGCCTTCGCCGGTCACCGGGTGCGCGCTCAGCGTAGCGGCGTCGCCCGACGATTCGGACCGATCCGTGAGCTTCGCCAGGCCGAAGTCGAGCACCTTGACGCGACCCTCCTCCGTCACCATGAGGTTGGACGGTTTTAGATCGCGATGCACAATGCCCGCGTCGTGTGCCTTCGCAAGCGCGTCGGCGATCTGGATGGCGTACTTCAGCGCCAGCGATGACCGGAGGCCCTTGCTGGGAATCAGCTCGTCGAGGGTCTTGCCGTCGACGTACTCCATCACGATGAAGTCCACGCCATCGTCGGAGTTGATGTCGTGGACGGTGATGATGTTCGGGTGATTCAGCCCGCTCGCGGCCCTGGCTTCCTGAATGAACCGCCGCTTGCGTTCAGGATCGGCGACCTTGTCCGGCGGCAGGACCTTGATGGCGACCGGGCGGCCGAGGCGCGTGTCGCGGGCCTCATACACGACGCCCATGCCGCCCCGCCCGATCTCGCGCACAATCTCATGGTGGAGCAGCTGGCGATTCATGGGGCACCAGTCCCCTTTTCACGCGAACGCCGCATTGATTGCGGCTGCATCAGCGAACTCGCGGAAGTGCACGATGCTGCCGTTCCGTAACGTGAAGATCATCGCCCACTCCGACGACACTCCACGACCGGTTTTCTTTGCAGTCGCGTCGTAGAAACCGAGCACCACAACCTTGTCTCGCTCCGCGATGTACTCGCGCGGCTCGAACCGCTTGAAGTCGATCCCGCCGGCGAGGGGCCACCAGCACGTCGCCATTCGGCAGCACGTGCAGCCACCTCGGGTTGTCGAGACCGCCGGCGAAGAGGGAAACGGCGAACCCCGCGGGCGCCTCTGGCGGTTCACTCGGCCGCTGCGACTGAAAACTCGCGCGGTCAGCGAGCGCCGCAGCAACGCCGGCCGACGCCAACGCGATCGCCACTCTCAAAGCGACGCTCGTGCTCGTGGACTTGCCTCGGCCGGTTGTGCGCTTGGCGATCAATGGATTCTCCCACTCATCAATAAGGGTGCGCTATCGTCCAGACCGAGAACCCCACGTTGATTCGGACCAAGGCGAGGGGCCGCCGCACACGGCCTTGACCGCGAAGAACGGGGTTCCGTACCTGATCAGTACCAGTGATCCGCTGATTGTCGGCCCTGTTCTGGAGCGTCTCGATGAGCGGGCGAATGTGGCCTTCCATCGGCTTGGTCAACGCATCGAGCCAATGAACGCTTTTCAGGTTTCTCCTGAAAACACCAGCACCCGCAAAGGACCTCCTCATGGCCCGCGCCCTAGGTGTGGGCCATGGTACACAAGACGCCAAGTTGCGGGCGCCGGGCAATGTGGATTGCGGCGATTCTCGTGTCCGTCGCCCGGGCCGCGTCGGCACAGGACGACTTGGTGCTGGAACGGGCTCTACACTACTTCACCCGACACGACGCCGGGGAAATCTTCGAGGTACAAGGGTCCCGTTTTCACATACCTTTGAGCACCTCACGCCGCAGGCTCATAGCCGCAATCTGTTGGGAGATATGGCCCACGACGTATTTGTCAGCTACGCCAGCGAAGATCAGCTGACAGCTGAAGCGGTCCTCGCCTCGTTGGAGCACGAAGGCATCCGCTCCTGGATCGCGTGCCGCAACCTTCGGCCCGGCGACGACTACGGCGAGCACATCATCGAGGCCATCAAGCAGGCTCGCGTGTTCCTGCTGATCTTCTCTTCACACGCGAACCAGTCTCGACACGTACGAATCGAGCTCGAGCGCGCGGTCAGCCTCGGCGTTCTCATCATTCCATTCCGAATCGAAAACGTCGTCCCGGCACAGTCGCTGGAGTACGGCCTCTCCAGCATCCTCGCCATGTTGCCCGCGGACGGCAACAAGCACGACCTGAATACAGCTCAGCTGAAGAGCTGGCTGCCACGCGGCGCGTATTCGAACTGCACCAACGCGAAGCTGTCTACGTAATCAAGGTCATGAACCTCATTGAGGTGCCCCAGGCCGTCGTGGCTTTGCACGGTCGCGCGGTCGTGCTGGTCTCGGAACGGGCGCTCGATCTCCTCGACGCCGAGGAGCTTCAGGCGCTTGTGGCGCATGAGGTTGGCCACGAGTTTTTCTGGGGTGAGTATTTCCGGGCTCGTCGGGACAGCAGTCAGTCGTCTTTGCGGACACTGGAACTGCTCTGCGACGGCTTCGCCGTCATCACACTCGCGCACGCTGGAGTGAACCCCGAGCGGCTGACCTCGGCGCTCGAAAAGATCGTTCGACATAACCGCGACCGGTTCGGAGTTGCGCGGAACGAAGATAGCTATCCTGCTGTCACAGAGCGCCGGAGATTCGTGGGACGTCTCGTCGAGTGGCTTGGACGATCCCGTGCCCAGTAGACTTCGCGGTATGCTCTCAGCTGGTGGTGGACTCTTCTGCCACGAACCGATTGATGATCGCTGGTACCGGCCGCGCCTCTCATGCGGGGAAGGCTCCAGGTTTTTCAGTAACGCGGTGTGCGCCGAGCTGGAGCGCTGAGCCAGCTCACAATGCAAGAAAGCTTTGGAACGCCCGAAGGCCGCAGCATTATGCGGCAATCCCTGAGAATGGCAGCGTCCAACCTTTCGCAAATCCCCGTACCGGTACCATTTCTGCTAGCCGACGAGTTCCCGTTCAATTTCGATCCAATCTGGCCATCAGTGTGTCGCGGGTCTTCGCGTGTCGGTGACGTGAGCTCGTGCGAGAGGCGGTCACACATCAGGCGCGGCTTCGACTGCGTCGTCAAAGGCGGCTGGCCTCCCGGTCCAGGTTCGGCAGGCCGACTCGATACGAACTAGAATCGGCGCGGTGGCGGCCCGGAACGCGACTCGTCCTGACCCGACTCGGGGCCTCGGTCTTTCGTCCGGAACTGCGCCGTCCGGTGATCCCGAGGCATCCGGCCTTCTGCGGGGGATCTCGCGTCCACTCCTCGTCGCCCTTCTCGTGAACTCCATAATCGGCGCCGGAATCCTGGGACTGCCCGGTCGAGCGTACGCGCTCGCCGGGTCATGGAGTCTGCTCGCCTGGGTGCTCTGCGGCATCCTCATGGGCGCCGTGGCGCTCTGCTTTGCTGAGGTGGGCAGTCGCTTCACGCAGACGGGCGGCCCGTACCTCTACGCGCGCGTGGCGTTCGGCCCGACGGTCGGGTTCATTGTCGGGTGGGTCACGTGGGTCACGCGTCCGTTGACGATCGCCGCGATCGGCAACCTGCTCGTCGGGTACGCGTCCGCACTCTGGCCGGCGGCGGGATCGGGCGCTCCCCGCATCGTCGTAATCACCACGTTCATCGCCGTCCTGACGGCGGTACTCGTTGCGGGCATACGCGAGACCGCATTGGTGGGCGCGGCGTTCACGTGCGGCAAGCTCGTCGTGCTCGGAGTGTTCATCCTCGCGGGGTTGCCCGTCATGACGTGGGATCGAGTGGTGTTCCAGGCCGCACCCGATCTCGGCGGGCTCGCGTCCGCCATCCTGCTGCTCGTATTTGCATTTGGCGGCTTCGAAATGGGCGCGGTCGTAGCGGGGGAGATCAGCAACCCGCGTCGGGACCTGCCGGTAGGGATGATCGCCGCCTTGGGAATCGTGGCGGCCTTGTACATCCTGGTTCAGCTCGTGGCGATCGGCACGGCGCCCGGGCTGGCGACTTCCGCGCGTCCGCTCGCGGATGCCGCCACCGTGGTCCTCGGCCCGATTGTCGGTCGCACGTTCGCGCTCGTCGCGCTGATGCTGCTCCTCGGCACCATGTTGACGACGCTGCTGCTGGGGACGCGGATGATGTATGCGCTCGGCGAACAGGGACAGCTGCCGGCGTTCTTCGCCCGCGTGCACCCGAGGACGCGCACGCCGATCGGCTCCATCCTGGTCACATGCAGTCTCGCGTACCTCGCGACCGTCTTCAGCACGTTCACCGGCGCGCTCGTGATCGCGACGTCCACGCGCATCCTGACATATCTGGTCACGTGCCTCGCTCTGCCGGTCCTGCGCCGGCAGCGAGACGTGGCAGCGCCCCTCTTCGAGCTCAGGGCTGGCGTTCCCATCGCGGTCGCCTGCACGGTGGTGCTCGCGTCCCTGATGCTCCAGAGCAGCTGGACTGAGCTGGCGACGCTCGTCGGGGTGAGCGCCGCCGGGTTGTTGCCTTGGTGGCTGGCTCGTTCTCGTGGGTTGGCGGAGGGGCGTAGATTGTGCGCCACGTTCCTGAGCGGGTGACCCGGATTCGGTTTTCGCGACGGTTTTGCTGGCCATCACGCATCGCTGCTGTCAATCGTGTGGCGATCTTGATTGAAGTGAAAGGGTCTACGCCGCAATCCCTGTAAAAGTCACGTTCCAACCTTTCGCAAAACCCCGTACCGGTATACCAATCGTCAGTCTTGGGTCGCCAGTCCTCAGTCGGCAGTCCTCAGTCTCGGTCGCCCGTCCGAGTCGGCAGTCGGCCGAAACCGCTCGCCAATTTCTTCCGCGGAGTGGCGCGGAAACCCCCTGCGGCCCGGGTGAGATAGACTCCCCGCGTTCTCATGGGCCTCGCTTCTGGCACCCGTCTGGGCGTTTATGAGGTCCTGTCCGCCATCGGGGCGGGCGGGATGGGTGAGGTCTACAAAGCCCGCGACACGAAGCTGCAGCGGGACGTCGCGGTGAAAGTCCTTCCGCACGTTTTCGCGGCCGACGCCGATCGTCTCGCCCGTTTCGAGCGCGAGGCGCAGGTGCTCGCGGCCCTCAATCATCCGAACATTGCGCAGGTCTACGGCCTCGAGGACTCCGAGGGCGTGCGGGCGCTCGTGATGGAGCTCGTCGACGGTCAGACGCTCTCGGACATCGTCTCGGCCGAGGGAGGGCGCGGCATGCCGCTCGCGAGCGCGTGGCACATAGCCGGTCAGATCGCGGATGCGCTTGCGGCGGCACACGAGCGCGGGATCGTCCATCGCGATTTGAAGCCAGCGAATGTGATCGTCAAGAGCGACGGCACCGTCAAGGTGCTGGATTTCGGCCTGGCGAAGGCGTTCGGATCGGCGTCGATCGACGCGATGAACTCGCCGACCCTCGCCGACGCCACTGAGGCTGGACTGATCCTCGGCACCGCCGCGTACATGTCGCCCGAGCAGGCTCGTGGACGGCCCGTCGACGAGCGCTGCGACATCTGGGCGTTCGGCGTTGTGCTCTACGAGATGCTGACGGGGCAGTCGTGTTTCGGGAAAGAGACGGTCTCTGACACGGTCGCCGCCGTGCTGACGAACGACCCGGATTGGACGCGCGTGCCGCCGCCGGCGCGCCGTCTGTTGACGCTCTGTCTCGAGAAGGATCCGAAGCCGCGGCTCCGCGCCATCGGCGACGCGCAGTTCATGATCGGCGACGACCGGGCCGAGGCGACTCCCGCACCAACAAGAAGGACATGGATTCCCTGGGCAGCTGCGGGCGTGCTGGCCGCGGCGCTGGGTGTGTCGCTTGTTCTCCCGAGGCCGCACCGTGACACCCGTCCGCTCGTCAGATTCGATCTCGACCTCGGCGGCGAGCTGCCCGACCGTGCGTTCGGCGTGCTTGCGTTTTCGCCTGATGGCACGCGAATCGCCATCCCTGTTCTGGGCCCCGATGGCCGGGCGGTACTCTCGACGCGGCGCGTCGATCAGTCAGAAAGAACACTTCTGCAAGGAACTGAAGGCGCAGACCAGCCATTTTTTTCGGCCGACGGCCAGTGGATTGCGTTCTTTGCGAATAACAAATTGAGGAAGGTGCCGGTGCAAGGCGGGACGTCGGTAGCAATCGCCGACGTGCGCAACCCGCGCGGTGGCAGCTGGGGCGAGGATGGCGCGATCGTCGCCGCGCTGGCGAACACATCCGGACTCTCGCGCGTGCCGGCCGAAGGCGGCGCGCCCCAACCGCTGACGACGCTCCAGGATGGCGAACTGACGCACCGCTGGCCACAAGTGCTGCCAGGCAACGCCGCGGTGCTCTTCACCGCTCACTCCGGCACGATCAACAGCTACGAGAACGCTTCCATCGTCGTGCTGTCGCGTGCCGACGGCGTAAGGAAGACCGTGTGGCGTGGTGGATATCACGGGCGCTTCATTCCAACCGACGGAAAGCGAGGGCATCTCGTGTTCGTGCACCGCGGCATCCTCCACGCCGTGCGGTTCGATGCCGATCGGCTCGTGGTTGAGGGCACACCGGTACCGCTGGTTCAGGATCTCGCGAGCGACCCGGAATCTGCGGCCGGCCGGTTCGACTATTCGCGGAACGGCATGTTCGCGTTTAGAACGGGCGTCGGCGTGCAAGCCTGGACCGTCGGCCGGCTTGACGGTGACGGGAAGATCGCGCCGCTGTTGTCGAAGCCGGCCATGTACTACAGCCCTCGCTTTTCCCCTGACGGGCGGCGGCTCGCGGTCGCGATCGACGCCGGGAAGGGCATGGATATCGTCGTCCACGACTTCGAGCGAGACACGACATCACCCATCACGTTCAACACCGAGACGAATGCGGATCCTGTCTGGACGTCTGACGGCGCGCACTTCGTCTTCCGATCGCTTACTGCAAATAGGTGGCACCTCTGGTGGATTCGTGCCGACGGTGCGGGCGGCCCACAGGCACTCCTCGCAAACGCCGGCGAGGTCGGGGATCTCAGCGCGAACGCGATGTCACACGACGATCGACGGCTGATTTACACACGCACGGATCCTGTCACTGCTGGGGACCTGTGGATCATGCCTGTAGATCCGAGCGATCCGGATCGCCCCAAGGCCGGACAGCCGGAACTGTTTCTGAGGACGCCAGCCAACGAGACGCGCCCCGCGTTTTCTCCCGATGGACGATGGGTTGCGTACAACTCGAACGAGAGCGGCACCGTCGAAGTCTACGTTCGGGCGGCCGCGAGTTCTTCGGGTGCGGGTGGGAAGTGGCAGATCTCGAGCGGCGGCGGTGGCACACCTATCTGGTCGCGAACCGCACGTGAGCTCTATTTCCCTCGGGCCAGCCAGATCATGGTTTCGGACTACATCGTCCGTGGAAGCTCGTTCGAGGCCAGCAAGCCGCGCGTATGGTCCAAGCAGCGGCTACTCCAGACCGCATTCACGAACTTCGACCTGACGCCCGACGGCAAGCAGTTCGCGATCGTACAGGACTCCAGCGCCTCGCCGACCGAGGTCCGCGTGACGATGCTGCTGAACTTCTTCGACGAGCTGCGTCGCCAACTTCCCTGAGGCACTTCATCATCGGTCGCGGCGCCTCTGAGGTGGCGAGTGGCGGGTTTTTCGATGTTTGCACCGCGTCTCCCCGGGGCACCGCTTTATGCTGCCATTCCTGAAAACGTCACGTTCCAACCTTTCGCATAACCCCGTACCGGTACCATCCTTCGCTCGCGAACTGACGCTGAGCGAGCTTCGGATGGCAAGCCATCCTTCGCTCACAACTCAGGCGAAGGGTGCCCACCGAAGCTCGCGGTCATTGTCACGCGAGCGAAGGTGGACTGCCAAGTCGTCGGCAAAAATCACCCTCACACCTCAAAGAACCGCTTCGCGAAATCCTGCCAAAGCCGCTCGGGCGGTGGTGTCGGACGTGAGGGGTCAGTGAGCATCTTCATCAGGAACGGCACGTAGGTGTCGCCGTTCAGCATCACCATCAGTCCCGACCGCCGCTCCGTGCATCCCGACGTGAGGCAGTAGTACCCGTCGGCCTGGCCAGCGTGGCTGAACAGTACCGGGATCCCCTCGATCTGTTCGAGGTGCCAGGCCAGTCCTTCCCATGTGGTATCCGTCTTCTTCACCTGCGGCCGCAGCATCTCGGCGCGGCTGGTGTCGTTCAGCCGGAAGGCGTCGGCCGGCTTCGGATCGAGGAACTCCAGCAGGAACGTGGCGTAGTCGGTCGGCGTCGTCATCAGCATGGCGGCGGCGCCGTACCGCGCCGTGTCTTCCGCACGTTTCTGCGGCGTGACCGGATTGTCCGGAATCCGCTTGCCGTTCTGGTCGTGGCGCCGGGCGACCCGCCGCGCATATTCGGTCCCCTCCTCATAGGTCACGCGGCTCGCCGTCATCCCCAATGGCTTCAGCACGTCGTCGTGCATGAAGTCGACGAACGACTTGTGTGTGATCTCCTCGACCACGGATTGCAGATAGCTGAATCCCTCGCCAGAGTACTGGTTCCGCGATCCCGGGTCGAATTCGATCGGGAGATCCTTTCCCTGGCGCCAGTTCGGGAACCCGGTCGTGTGATTGAGCACATGCCGCGTGGTGATTCGCTCGATCCGTGGATCGGCCGTGATGCGCCGCGTCGTGTACTTCGTCAGCGGCGTATCGAGATTCAGGACGCCCTTCTCGCACAGCTTCAGGACGCCATAGGCGAAGACGGGCTTGGTATCGGAGCACGCGGCGAACGCCGAGTCGACGTCCACCGGTTCGTTCGTGCCTGTGTCCTTGACGCCGAACGCACGCCGCCACGCGAGCTGGCCGTCGCGAATGATCGCGATCGACACAGCGGGCATCTTCGT
Source organism: uncultured Acidobacteriota bacterium (assembly GCA_963785755.1). Taxonomy (GTDB): domain Bacteria; phylum Acidobacteriota; class Vicinamibacteria; order Vicinamibacterales; family 2-12-FULL-66-21; genus JACCXG01. Next base: position 13,909 of record CAWAXG010000046.1, read on the forward strand.
CTCAGGGAGCCACTGCGGAATTCCCGCCTCCCAGGCGGCGACGAGCGACTCGAGGAACGCATCCTTCGGTGTGGTTGGGGGCCGTGAAGAGCACGCGGAGAGAAAGAGTGCACCGACTCCGAGCGCCGCTCGACCACCCTCGAAGAGGAACTCGCGCCGTTGCACGCGGCGATATTACACCGGCGATGCGCTGACCTACGGAGCCGCTGGACTGCCTCCCGGGCTCACCCTCAACCCCGCGACCGGGCTCATCTCCGGCACGATGTCGGTCGCGAGCGTCACGCATGCGGTGACGGTGATGGCATCGGACGCCAGCGCCACCAGCACGCAGGCCTTCACCTGGACCGTCACCCACTTCAACTCCCCAAACTAGTTCTTCGAGCGCCTGACCTGGCCCCGCAACCAGACGGTCACTCTTCCGGCACGAGCGCCGGATTGTACACAATCTCCCAGATTCCAGCACAGCACCATATGTCATGTGGGACAATCGCTGCGATCCTGCGTTCGACAACCGGGGAAGGTCGTCATGATCGCCCTGCACGATTGCAGATCACGATGCGAACCATTTTCCTGAGGAGGCTGTGATGGCGCAGACAGTGGCGAAAAGGCAGGACTCTGCGGAGGAGATTGCAGGGGCGATCGCAGATAACCATGCCGCGGCCGTCGAATTTCCCGCCATGATGTTCCCCGATGAGGGGCCCGTCGGCCTGATCGCCCAACGCATGGCCGACGGGCGGTACGACAAGGCGTTCCTGCTGAGCGAAATCGAGCGCTTCACGGGTCTGAAAGTCGACATTCCCCAGAAGCCAGGGAAGATCGTCGCTGTCATCCCTCAGCACGGATACTGGGCTTCCGAACTGACGCTGACCGACCAGGTGTTCCGCGCGGCTGGGTACGAGGTCGATTACGTCACGCCGCGCGGGGAACGACCCTTCCCGTACGGCGTGAGCCTGGAGCCCGGCTTCCGCGATCAGGCATGGAACGCCGCACAGGTCTCGCCGGGCGAAGCGGCGTTGGGCAAGCGCTACAACGATGAACGACGACCGAAGGGCAGCGGCTGAACGAGCCGCGCAACCTGCACACCTGGCTGCCGCCGACCCCTCGGCCGCAGCACGGCGAGGCGTCGCGCGAGCCCTTCCGGCAGGCCCTGGTCAACGGCCTGCGCGAGGCCACCCAGTACGCCGGCATGTTCATCGTTGGCGGCGCCGGTGCCTACATGGACCTCGGGGGAAATACGTCGATCCGCCCCCTGATCGCTTTGCTCGCCGGCCTCGGCCGGCCAGTGGCGGCGATCTGCTACGGTGTGGAGGTCCTCATCCAGGCAACGGATCCGAAGACGAAGGTCCCGCTCGTCTCGGGCCGTCTGGTGACCGGTCATTCCGAGCAGGACGACTACACGGACGGGACAACGGACGTCCCCGTCGAAGGCGGCTACGGCCCGAACTATGGCTCGGCGACCATCACCCTCGAGCAGATGATCAAGCAGTACACCGGGCCTCGGGGAGGCTTCATCTCCAGGAATGGCAGCCCGTACATGGCGGTTGCCGATGGGCCCTTCATCAGCGCGCGCACGACGCCCGACGGGTATCCGGCGGCTTTGCTGGCTCTGGCGCGGCTGCACGGGGCGGGGCGGTTGCCGGCGAAGTATGTCCTGGACGATGACGGCCGTGGTCACGAACCGACCGATGCCGAGATTCGCCGCATCGGGGCTTGAGCAGGCGTTCATGTGCGCGGTGCGCCTGGAGGTACGCCTTGGCTGAAGCTACGGTGGACAACCTTCGTCTGGCTTAAGAGTTCCAATGGGCGGTGTCCGCTGATGCCGCCCATGTTGTCGCTAGGAGCGTGACCGAGTAATCGGCAAAAGTGATTGCGAACGGTCCGGAATCGTACTACGCTCGCGGCGATGGCGAAAACGTATCGACCGTATGTGCCCGAGCAGGATCTGCTGTTGCCGCCGAGCCTGCGCGACTGGTTGCCCGAGGGGCACCTGGCGTTCTTCGTCAGCGACCTGATCGACCAGTTGGATCTGTCGGCGATCACGACCGTGTACGAGCAGGACGAGCGCGGCTATCCGCCGTACCACCCGGTGATGATGACGAAGGTGCTCGTCTACGCGTACTGTGTCGGCGTGTTCGCGTCCCGCAGGATTCACCGCCGGTTGGTCGAGGACGTGGCGTTCCGGGTGCTGGCCGCGGGCAACGTGCCGGACCACCGCACGATCGGGGATTTTCGGAAGCGGCATCTGACGGCGTTGCAGGGCTTCTTCGAACAGGTGCTGCGGCTGGCGCGCGAGCTGGGGGCGCCGCGGGTGGGTCGCGTGGCCCTCGACGGCACGAAGATCAAGGCGAACGCCTCGAAGCACAAGGCGATGAGTTACGGACGGATGCCAGAGAAACAACGGCAGCTGCGCGACGAGGTCCGGCAGTTGCTCGCGCAGGCCGACGCGGCCGATGCGGCCGATGACGCGGCGTACGGGCCGGATCAGCAGGGCGATGAATTGCCGGCGGAATTGCAACGGCGCGAGAGTCGCCTGGCGCGGATCCGCGAGGCCAAGCGGGCGCTGGAGGCCCGCGCGAAGGCCGAGGCCGCCGCCGCGGGCGAGTCGCCGGACACCGCGAAACCGGAGTCGAAGTCGCAGTACAACTTCACGGATCCGGAGTCGCGGATCATGAAGAGCCCCGACGGATTCGTCCAGGGCTACAACGCGCAGGTCGCGGTCGACGCCCTGCAACTGATCGTGGGCCAGGCCGTGACGCAGGAGACCAACGACAAGCATCAGCTCGTGCCGATGATCGCCACCATCGTCCAGCAGTCGGGCGACACGCCCGACGCAGCTGCTCGCGGACGCCGGCTACTGCTCGGACGAGAATCTGGCCGCGATCGCCGACACCGGGATCGACGCCTACATCTCGACGCGCAAACAGCGACATGGCGAACGCCCGGGCCCCTGTCCGCGCGGCCCGCTGCCGCCGACCGCCACGCGCGTCGACCGGATGGCGCGCAAGCTGCTCACGAAGGCGGGCGCGGCCGTCTACGCCCGGCGCAAAGCGATGGTCGAACCGGTGATCGGGCAGATCAAGCAGGCGCGCGGCTTCCGGACCTTTCTGCTGCGGGGCCTGACGAAGGTGCAAGCGGAATGGTCGCTGGTGTGCACGACGCACAACATCTTGAAGCTGTATCGCCTCTGCGGATAGTCGGATGGCGGACGCGGGTCGTGGGCGCGCAGGCTTGCCAGCATGGCCGCACACGGGCCATCGCATCCCGCACCGGAATGCTCAGCCGGCTGCACGAGCCATGTGTCCGAGGAATGATGACCATCACGACGATTACTCGGGCGCGCTCCTAGGTCGCATTCTCTGATAACGCCGCGCTGACGCGCGGACGGCCTTGACCGAGAACCTGACTCAAATACTGGATCAGTCGACAAGGCCTCTAGCGGAGGATGACTCAGCACCACTGATCCACTCTGGCCTGGTTTGACATGCCACTCCCCGAAAGGACAATCGGCAACCGCGAGCGCCCACTACATGCTGCCGGGAACAAAGCTCGGCCCGTACAAATCATCGAGGCACTTGGCCAGGGGGGAATGGGCGAGGTGTATCGCGCGCGCGATACCCGGTTGCAGCGTCAGGTCGCCATCAAGACGGTCACGTCCGCCGCGTTGACCGACCCGCAGTCCCGTGAGCGGTTCGATCGCGAGGCCCGCGCGGTTGCGGCACTGTCGCATCCGAACATCCTGGCCATCCACGACGTCGGCAGCCATGATGGCGCCCCTACATCGCGGTCGAACTGCTCGAGGGCGAGACACTGCGGTCGCGCATCGGCACGTCGCCGCTGCCGCTGTCGACCACGCTCGAATACGCCGTGCAGATCGGCCGCGGCCTCGCCGCCGCACACGATCGGGGCATCGTCCATCGCGATCTCAAGCCCGAGAACATCTTCGTCACGCGCGACGGCCAGATAAAGCTGCTCGATTTCGGACTGGCCACCGAACCGGTACACGAGTCGGCAGACGATCCCACACGCCTCGAAACCGAGCGTGGCATGCTGCTCGGGACCGTCGGCTACATGTCGCCGGAACAGGCGGGCGGCAAGCCCGCCGACGCGCGTTCCGACATCTTTTCCATGGGCTGCGTGCTGTTCGAGATGTTGTCCGGCCGGCGCGCGTTCATGGGCGACAGCCGGATCGAGACGCTGCACGCGATTCTCAAGGAGCATCCACCCGACGTCGCCAGCCTGCGCCGCGATGTGCCGACGGCGCTCGACCGCGTGGTCCGGCGATGTCTCGAGAAAGCGCCGGACAGCCGGTTTCAGAGCGCGCGCGACCTCGTTTTCGCGCTCGAGACGCTGTCGGGCTCCGGCAGTCGGGCGTTCACTGAGCCATCAGCGGCGCCCTCGCGACGCTCCGTCCCGTGGACGGCCGTCGCAATACTGCGCTCGTTGCGCTCGCGGGCGCCGCCGTTGTCCGGTGGACGATGATTCGCAGCCGCCCGGCGCAGCCGTCCGGAGCGCCAGCGGCGCCGGCAGGCGACCCGTCGCCTGCTCGCTGTGCTGCCGTTCGAAAACATCTCCAAAGGCGGTGAGGGGTATTTCGCGGCCGGGATGACCGAGGAGGTCACCAGCCAGCTCTCGAAACTGAGCGGGCTGTGCGTCGTCGCGCAGGCGGCGGTGGCGCAGTTCAAGGATCCGCGGCGCCAGCTCGCGGCGATGGCGAAGGAGCTTGGCATCGGCAGCGTCGTGACCGGCACCGTCAGGGAAGACGGCACCCGCGTGCATGTGAACGTCGAGCTGATCGACGCGACTTCGGGACAACTGATCTGGTCCGAACAATACGATCGCGAGGGTGTCGACGTCTTCGCGGCGCAGAGCGACATCGCGCTCCGGGTTGGCGATGCCCTGAACGCGAGCGTCACGCTCGAGGAACAGGCACGCGTCGGCAAGCGCCCTACCTCATCGGTCACTGCATACAAGCTCTACATTCGCGCGCTTAACGCCAGGGGGAAAACCAGAAGAGCATCGGGCGATGCAGATCGAGCTGCTGCGCAAGGCTGTCGCCCTGGACCCCCGGTTCGCGCTGGCCTATGCGGAACTCGGCAACGCGCACTACTTCCAGGGCGCCTACGGGGATCTGTCCGCGCTCGCCCGAGGTGTCGATGCGGCGAACAAGGCGATTGAGATCGACCCGCAGCTCGCCAGGGCAACCGCATGCTGGGATTGAACCTGAACCAGCTCGGACGGCAGCGCGAGGCACTCGCGGCCAACCGCAGGGCGGCGGAACTTGGTCCGAGCGATTCAGGCGTGATGAACGATCTGAGTCACGGCCTGAGGATGGCGGGACGGCGCTAGACGAGGCGCTGAGGGCTGCCGGCGTGGGCTGAACTGAGGAGCCCCGCAGCGAGCTACCACGTGGGCG
>CAWAXG010000047.1:0-143030 GCA_963785755.1 uncultured Acidobacteriota bacterium
CATGACGTTCGGGAATCTCACACATGTGCTCTCGGATCGCACGATGTGGGAGGCGCGCGTGGGCCGGTTCACCCTGAATTCGGAAGGCCAGCCCAGTTCCGGCGACAACTCGACACCGCCGCACCGCGACCTCAGCACCGGGATCTCGAGCGCCAACGCAGCCCAGCTCACCTGCCGGGTACGGGTGCTGCTGGCCGCCAACCTGCAGTCCTTCAGCGGCAAACCCTAGGCTGCGGCAACTCAGGAGCAGCTGCCACAAGGAAACAGCGCATCCTCCTCGAACCGCGTGATCGCGGCGGCTGTCGTCGCAGACGCTGCTCGATTGCCGGATCTCGAAGACACTGCGCATCGGGGATGACGCGACCGTCGACCTGAACTTCGATGTGTTGAACGTATTGAACGACACTGCGGAAGAGGCGCTGGCCTCAGACAACCTGTCAGCCGCGACATTCGGCAGACCCACGCTCTTCATGGACCCGCGCCGGGTCATGATCGGGGTGCGGCTGAATCTCGGGCGATGACCGTGGCCGGGCGGCGGCGGTGACTACTGAATTCGATCCACGAGCATCAGATCACTGCCGTCGCGATCGATGGTGGCAAACAGCAGCCATCGCTGATCTGGCGAGAGCGTGACGCCGGACCACCAGGGCTTCCCGACTTTCGTCAGGGTGGTCCGCCTCCCCGTGCTGAACTCGAAGAAGTCGACTGATGTCTTCGACGGTGAGTCGCCGACCGCGAGGAAGTAGATGCCACGGTCCGCCACGAGGAAGTTGTTTGGATAGCTCACACCGTCCACCAGCCGCACATCGTCACCATCGTCGAGTGAGAGACGCCAGATGGTGGTGGGCGATCCGTTTTTCGCGTAGTAGAGGAATCGTCGATCGTGGGATTCCTGGGCCGTTTGTCCCCCATTCGTCGTGATTTGCGTTGGCGCGCTGCCGTCGGCGCGCACTCTCCAGATCTCGAAGCGCCCGGTTCGGTTCGATCCGAAATAGATCGATTGGCTGTCTCGCGACCACTGGGCTTCAATTTCCTCGGCCGGATCGGTGGTCAGAGGACGGACCTCGCCGGTTGCAGGAAACAAGAGATACAAGTCGGACTGGCCTTCGCGGGTCGAGGTGAACACGATTGCCCGGCCGCCCGGCGCCCAGTGGGAACCGGCGCAGTGCGGCCCGTCCATTGACGTCATCCGCCGGAGGTTGCTGCCGTCGACATTCGAGATCCAGAGCTCCTCGGAACCAGAGCGAGTGGAGGTGAAGACCACCTGCGTGCCGTCCGGAGAGTATGAAGGCGTGGTTTCGTCGAGAGTGGACAGGGAAAGGCCCGCGTCAACCAGGACCCCGCCAGGCCGCGTCACATCGAGCTTCCAGAAATTCGCATCCCGGAGCAACGCGGAGTAGACCATGCGTCCGGTACGTCCGATGCTGATTTGGGTAGCGCGTTCTCCGAACGGCAGAACCCGCGGTTCGGCTGCAGGCTTCGAATCTGGCGACACCGCGAGCCGCTCGATTCGAGTCGGCGCCAGATGTCCGCCCCACGAGTACACGAGGCTCGTCCCATCCGGCGTCCAGGCAAGGCCCGAGATCGACCGGCGAGGGTCGCTCACCACCCGCACGGGCTCGCCGGCGGGCGCCATGGCTGGCGACATGGACAGGATGAAGATGGCGCTGATGGTCGCCTTGCTTCGGATGAATGCGAGGCGGCGCCCGTCGGGCGAGAAGACGGGAGCCAGGTCCGCCACCCAGCCGGGGCTCGGCGGAGTGGTGAGGCGCCGCGTTTCGGTCCCATCGATCTCGACCAGCCAGAGCCCGAATGGCTCCGAAGCCGACGGCTTGCCCCCGATTGCGATCCACTTCCCGTCCGGGCTCCACGAGAGCCTGGTCGGCCTGCGGGAACTGTCAAGGACGAACGAGGCCACTCGCCGTTCCGCGCCGCCCAGGGCCGGCATCACCAGGACCTCGAAGGTTCGCTCGGGGATGCGCCGCACGAACGCAATACGCTGACCGTCCGGCGACCATGCCGGGCTTTCGTCGCGCTCTGGCGCCGTCGTCAGCCGCACGGCCTCTCCCACTCCGACAAGCTTCACGTACACGTCGGGGTTGTCTTCCCGTGGTCCATTCCAGGAAAAGGCGACCTGGTTCCCATCAGGCGACAGGCTGGGTCCGGTTTCGGCGCCGGGATAGGCGGTGAGAGGCGTTGCGATCGAGCTGATCGGTTCGAGCGGCTTGGGTGGTCGTGAATAAACCAGCGCGAGATAGCCCCCCGCGAGGATCGTCAGGCCGACGATAGACGCCGTGGTCAGGCTCCGCAGCCGGCCGCTCGGCGCGGGCAGCGGAACCGCCAGTGGTGGCGCGCTCTCGCCAGGTGCCGGCATCGGCGGGATTGCCGGGCTCGCGACGACGTCCGCCGCAAATCGATAACCGTGCTTTGGTACGGTTTCGATCCACGCGGACGCGCCGCCGCCAAGTGCCTTCCTCAGCGTCGAGATCTGGAACGACAGGTTGGCATCCTCGACGAACGTGTCGGGCCAGAGCGCCGTCATCAGCTCCTGTTTCGAGAACGCCCGGCCCGGGCTCCTGACCAGCAGCAGCAGAAGATCGAAGGTCTTGGGCGGCAGGGGAACGCGCTGGTGATCGCGCGTCAGGAGGCGCTGGCCTGCGTCCAGACGACAGGGCCCGAATTCGTACAACTCACTGGAGGGATTGAGCATTGATGACGGCTCAGGAATTCCTCCGAAAATGCTTCGACTGAACTCGTCGGCCTCAAAGGACTCGCTCATGAGCAGCCGCGCACCGTCGGCTCATGACGATCCACGCGTTGCTGGCGTGGGGCACCTCCGCAATTGTACATGCGGCCGGATGGGGCGCCCTCGCCCTTGCCCTGGCCGGCGCCTCCGCCGCCGCTCAGTCCCGGTCCGACATCCGTCCAGGCGAGCTGCTCGCGATGGATAGGCTCGCCCTCGCTCGATTCCTGGAGGAGAGCCGGCCGGACCCGGTTTCAGCGGAGCTGAAAGCCCGGGCTCTGGCTGGCTTGCCCAAACGGGGCATTGTGGAAGACCTCGACAGCCGCGCACGGCGGAAGCTTTCCGCACTTGGGCCGGTCCTCGAGGCCGTCGGGCGCACGTCGGTGTACGACATCAAGGTCATCGACGTGCCCCAGGCCTTCGTCGGCCTCCACGAGCGCACGGTGCTCCTCATCTCGCTGCCAGCGCTGAGGCTCGTGTCCGAAGACCAGTTGCGGGCTGTCGTGGCCCACGAAGCGGCCCACGAGTACGTCCACGCCGAATACGAGCGTGCGACCGCCGCAGGCCGGCGCGACCAACTGCAGGATCTCGAGCTCGTTTGCGACATCATCGCGGTGTTGACGCTGAACGCCATCGGGCAAGAGGCGGGGTGGGCGCTCTCCGGGGCGATCGAAAAGTTCGCACGCTTCAACCACGCTCACTTCGGCAGCGAGCTCGACCATCCGGATTACCCGACCTCGCTGCTTCGTCGATCGGTGATGCTGGCGCTGGAGAAGAAACTCTCAGGAGCCGGGAAGCCCCGGTGACGAGACTAGACTTAGACTATGGAGCGTCTTCAAGTACGCCAGGAGCGTGACGCGCTGTTTCTCACACGCTTCAGGTAAACAAGGAGATCATATGAGCGCCCTCTCACTCGTCGTTCTCAGCCTCGTCGTCTCGGCGCCTCCTCAGGCAGCCGCGGTCGACCAGGAGGGATTCATTCGCAGCTGGCTGGTGCTGGCGCCGATTCCGATCGAAGGAGATTCGGGCGCGGGCGAGATCGACCGTGACATGGTGAAGGGCGAAGCGTCGCTGGCGCCGAAGGCCGGGGACAAAGTCACGATCGGTCCCGGCCAGGAAGTCACCTGGAAGTCGCACCAGACGTCCGACTTCTTCATCGATTTCCTGCAGTCGTTCGGCCAGGCGCGCGGCGACTACGTCGCGGGCTACGCCGTCGCCTACATCGTCGCCGACGCCGACATGCCGGTGACGCTGGCGCTGAGCACGAACGATCAGGGCAAGGCCTGGTTGAATGGCAAGCCGGTGTTCAAGTTCTCGGAGACGCGCACGCTCGAGAAGGACACGGACAAGGTCGACGTGACGCTGGTGAAGGGGCAGAACATTCTCGTGTTAAAGGTCATCAACGAGGTGAACAACTGGCAGGCGTGTGCGCGCTTCCTGAAGGGCGGCACGCCGGTGACCAGTTTGAAGGTGGCGACGCCGCAATAGTCGGGCCGGGTCACTCCTCTGGCAGCGGATGTCCTCGTCGGGATTGACCGGGAGCAGCCGGCACATCGATAATGCCGCGTTTCGGGCACGTCATCTGTGGTCGGAGGAGCGATGTTTCGAACGATTGGCAGCGCGGCGGCAGTAGCGTTCGCCTTGACGGCCACATCCGTCGTCACCGGCAACACGATTCTTCGATCCGCTCTGCACGACTACCGGGTCGTCACGGTCGCAGACGGCCTCGTTCAACCGTGGTCTATCGCGTTCCTTCCCGGCGGTGACGCCCTGATCACCGAACGACCCGGACGTCTCCGCATCCTGCGTCAAGGAAAGCTGCTGCCGCAGCCGGTTGACGGCGTTCCGAAGGTCTTTCACTCCTCCCAAGGCGGATTGCTCGAAGTCGTGCCGCATCCCGACTTCGCGACGAACCGTCTGATTTATCTGAGTTTTTCGAAGCCTGGCGCAACTGACGCCAAGGCGACCACGACACTGATACGCGGCCGCTTCGACGGCACCGCGTTGATCGGCGTCGAACAGCTCTTCGAAGCGGTGACTGAAGGGCGCAACCATTTCGGCGGCAAGATCGCTTTCGACCGCAACGGCTACCTGTTCTTGACGCTCGGCGACCGCCAGATACCGCCTGAAGGCAAGCTCGAGGCGCATCCTGCGCAGGACCTCTCGAATCATCACGGCAAGATGATCCGGCTGCATGACGATGGGCGTGTGCCGAGCGACAACCCGTTCGTGAGTCGTGCTGGCGCCCGGCCGGAGATCTGGAGCTACGGCCACCGCAACGTGCAGGGGATCGCCATCCATCCGCAGACGGGCGACATCTGGACTGACGAACACGGTCCTCAGGGTGGAGACGAGCTCAATCTCGTCGAGCCGGGCCGGAATTACGGCTGGCCGGTCATCGGGTACGGTGTGAGCTATACGACAGGGCTGGCCATCCACTCCGGCACCCACCGCGAAGGCATGGAACAGCCAGCGCAGGTGTGGGTGCCCTCGATAGGCATTTCCGGGGCGATGTTCTACACCGGCGATCGCTTTCCGCACTGGCGCGGCAGCCTGTTCGTCGGCGGCATGGCACGTCAGCGGTTGGTCCGGTTGACACTCGATGGGCGGCGCATCGTCAGCGAAGAGGCGCTCGTGCCGCAGATGGGTCGCATCCGAGATATCCGGCAGGGGCCGGACGGAGACATCTATCTGGTCACCGACAACCGCGAGGGAAAGCCGACGCCGATCCTGAAGATCGAGCCGGTCGAACGCGGTCCGATCGGTAAGTAACGTCGCGATCAGACAACCCGCAGACCACCAGCACGAGATCGGAGAAGACTCTTTGTCAGCTGGGCAGCCCCGGTTCGACTAGAGCGTCTTCAAGTACGCCAGCAGCGCGCCGATCGGTGACCGCAGGATTCGCGTTTCGATTTCCTTGCGGTCCTTGATCGGATCGAGACCGGACGTGTCCGGACACTGGTCGGAGCCAAAGGTGTGTCCGCCGTTGGCTTTGCCCGGAACCGCACGTGTCGTACTCCTTGATCAGGATGGTGTCGTGCGGTCCATACCGGGCCGCCGGCCGTTCGGACCATTCGAACCCGGCCAGGCCTTCGTCGTAGTGCAAGTTGCCGCGGAGGAATCGAGCCGGCCGCGTCTGCGGACACAACAGGTGACCGAGGGTCGGGACCGAGCCATTGTGCAGGTACGGCGCCTGGGCCCAGATGCCGTGCAGCATGTCCGCCTTGTATCCGTTGGTTCCTTCCGCCACGCGCCGGGGCGTATCGCGGAAATACTCGTCGAGCCGCGCCTGCCAGTCGCCGGTCGGCACACACCACTCCGCGCCCGGTTGCCCCGCGTTGTTGAGGCCGTAGATGCGGCAGGCTTCCATCACCAGCGCCGCCAGCCCGTAGCGCGAGACGCTCGTGTTCACCATCGAGCGGTTCGGATCGACGCCGAGACGGGAGGCTCGGTAGATTTCCTGGTTCCGCGGCTTGTGGCAGGAGGCGCAGGTCTTCTTGAACACGGCCTTCCCTTCACGCGCCCGCGCGAGATCCACCGGGAATGGATACGGCGGCGGCGGCAGGTTGTCGATGAACGGGTTCAGCGGTTCATGGATGCGGACGTTCACCATGCGCGGATCCCCGGTTGCCGAGGCGCCCGACGCCAGCGTTCGCGACGAAGCGCCCTGATTGCCGTCCCAGTTGGCGTGGAAGCGATGCGTCGCCCAGTTGACGCTCTTCACATCGATCGGCGCCGGCACCGGCGGCGCCCATGCCGGAATGTTCTTGAGGATGCGATCGCCGGCGGCCTTCGGGTCGGTGACCGCGTCGGTCATGCCGCTCACGTCCGACGGCAGCCCGTTCGCCTTCGAGAAACCCGTGTAGATCGGGCTCTTCGGATTGTCCTTGCGCACGAACTCCAGGAAGCTGTTGTCCGGCCGCCGCGTGTGGATCGCGACCAGGCCCGAGGCGATCCCGAAGGCGTCCATCTGTCCGGGACGGTCCTCCAGGACGTCCGGGCGGGGCGCCTTGTAGCCGTTGTTCTTCGCGACCACGTAGTAGATGAAATGCGTCTTGACGCCGACCGCGATGAGGTCCTGCATCACGCTCGGGAATTCGCTGGCGACCGCGAGCGTCTGGATCTTGCCCCGGGCGATCTGCGCAGGCGATGAGCCGTACAACGTTTCGGGCCGCTGCCGCGCCTTGTCGAGCATCTCCGTGTAGAGCGCGCGGATCGCGCTCGTGTTGGGCTGGATGTTGGCGGGGTTCACCGGAGCGGGCGACCCGGGGTCGAACCCCGACTCCACCAGCGCCGCCGCGGTGAGCATCAACAGCTTCGAGTAATACTGCGCTTCGATCTCCGTGTTCGGCATGCCGGGCAGGAACTTCATCTTCCCGCCCACCATCACCCGGCCGACGTGGCAGGCCCCGCACGACAGGAAGACGCGATCGAGGGCGCCAGGCGTCCCGAAGCCCGGGCGATCCCGCTCCCAGTTCTCCTCGGTATCCGCCGCTCGAAGCTTCGCGACGAGCAGGCTGGTGTTCTGAAGCACCCTCCGGGACAGCAGCCGTCCGTCCTGCAGCGTGGTCTCAACCGCCGAGAGCGGGTCGAACGCACGCGGGTTCTCGAACGCGAACCCGAACGGGAGCGGCGACTGACGCTCCCCTTCCGGCCGCGCAACGCCGTCGACGTAGTCGGCCGGATTGGGTCCGATGCCGATATGGTCCATCGTCCACGCCGGCGTCGAGGCTCCCGGACCGGCCGGCACGACCGCTTCGCGCTTCCAGATGCGCGCGATCGAGCGGAGCGCCGGATTCTCGTGGTTCGGATCGAGATCGAAGATCGTCTTGAGGAGCACGAAGGGCACGCCGTTGAAGCCGACGGGGTTGTCGAGGAACCAGTTCCACGCCAGCCGCGGATGATGTCCGCTGCGGAAGCCGTACTTCCCGGCGCGGACGGGATCGGCGTCGTTCAGGTATCGCTCGATGGCGCGGTCGCGCTTCGCGATTTCCGCCGTCCAGTCGCCCACCACTTGTCCATCGACCCACGAAACGATCTCCTCGCTCCCGTCGTCTTCGAGCGGCGCGACGATGCCTTCGAGACTCCTCGTCGCGGCGGGTGTATTCACCGTCGTCTTCTCGTCAGGCGCACGGCCGCACGCGACCGCAACCGCCATCACCGCAATACAACCGACATTGAGGGCCTTCTGGATGGACATCTCAGTTTCAAAGGAAGGAAAGGATTAGATCACCCCGACGTCCGACGCCGGCACGGCAGGCCAGAACTGCTGCGTGGTGCCGGAGTCGGCGAACTGAAGTGTGAAGGTCGTGGCGTAGAGATTCTGGTCGTCGAGCTGCAGCTGGCCGAAGCGCCGCTCGAAGGGAAACGCCGGCTCCCCCGCCTTCGGCTCCGGGCGGGACAGATCCTGAAGCCCGAGCAGCGCGATCATCGATTCGACGATGATGACCGGCGAGACGTACTGACCGAGACAGGTGTGACGGGCCCACCCGTACTGCAGATAGTGTTCGCGCGGCCGGTCGAGGACGAACGCATCCGTTTCGGGCACGTCCCGCATCGCCCAGCCGTGAGAGACGAAGACCGGTGTGGCCGCCGCGATCGGCCGGCTGTCCGCGATTCGTGACCCGTCGCGCGCGCATTTCCGGAGCAGCACCTCGCCCTGCGGCCGGTGCCTCAGTGCTTCCTGGAAATACTTGAACAACGCGGCGCGCGACTCGCGAACGTTCGAGCCGCCCAGAACGTCCAGCGCCAGTTGCCTGGCTTCGTCGAAGCTGCCGTACCGGTAAGCACCCGGCCCCGTGGTGCGATACTCGCCGTCCCGCAGCCTGATGAGAGAATCGATGACGCGGCACGTCGCTTCTTCCTGCCCCGCGACGGCGCCGACGATCGTGCCCATGACGTTCTCGGCGATCCGCAAGTCGCTGACCAGCCTTGGATCGAGGTCTGGCGGCCGCGCGACCGACGCCGAAGATCGACCAAGCTGAAAGAACACCAGCCGCGTGAGCATCGTGTCGTCCACCGGCTGGCCATCCACGATCCGCTGGCGCTGATCGGCGATCTCCCGCAACAGGTACGCGAGCAGCTGCCGGCAGGCGCGCAGCCCCTCGACCTGCACGACCGGATCCTTCTGGACGTTATTGAAGAAGTGCCGGAACGCGGCCTTGATCCAGTGGTACATCTGCCGCTCGTCCGGAATGATTCCATCGTTCTCGTTCAGCGCCGTTTCAGCGATGCCTTCGATCGGCGACCCGTAGTACGTCCGCGTCTCGGCGGGGAGCTCGAACGATCCGGGCCGCGCGGCGACGGGAACACCAAGATACCGATGGCCGAGGGTGACCGGGACATATCGAGCGAGGGCGTCGACGACGTCGATTGTGGATGAGCCATTGGTCCGCGCCGCTGCGACGGCGGCGCCGACGCGTCGAACGCACTCGCGGTGGATGATGTCCGTGATCCTCTCGGCATCCCCGCGGTTGCAGACGGCGGACAACAGCCGCTTGTCCGGTTCGTACACGGGATTGTCGTCGGTGCTCAACACGAAGGTGTTGAAGCCACCGTTGCGGTCCGGCGACATGACCTTCGTCATCTCGACGCCGTAGGGTTCGACGGTGAACTCCTGGTCGCGCTCGAGCACTTCGCGGACCAGGCCGCCGTCAACGACCAGCACCGGACCGAACGCCGGTTGAAAGAGCTTCCCCTTCCGGCTGATCTCCTCCAACATCGGATACGGCTTGAGTTTCAGGAAGAATCCGATGACGGCCCCGACCGCTCGACCCTGGCGGAGCGCCTGGATCTTGAGTGTCTGGAGCTCCTGGACTTCGGCCGGTGTGAGCGTCGCCGATCGCGCCTTGCCAGCCAGCTCCCCCAATCGAGCGGCCGCGACCGGGTTGTCGGCGACGATGCGATCGACGGCGGCGAAGAACGATTGCAGTGCTGCAGCCGTGTCTCGTGTGAGAAAGCCGAGATCCGGCGCGGCCGGATCGCGTGTCCCGCGCGCCGTGGCGATGGTAGCGTCAGTATTGAGCTCGATTGAGAGTCGCATGGAATAACGCCCGACGTGTCCTCGACAGCGTGCAAGGACCGCAAATACAGCCGACGATAGAGACACCGGTCGGAAGCGGACCAATTCTTACCAGCCGCCCGTGCCGAATCAACTTCATTCTTGATTGCAGGCGCGTCCATGGCTGAGCATGGACCCAACTTGATGAACACCATCCTCGTCACCGGCGCAACCAGCTTCCTCGGCTACCACGTCGCGACCCGGCTCAATCAGGCCGGGATCCGGCCGCGCGTGCTCGAACGCCGCGAGAGCAGGCTCGACGTGCTCGACCGGCTGAACGTGGAACGCTGCCCAGGACATCTCGAGGATCCGGCGGCGGTGAAGTCGGCCGTGCTCGGCGTCGACACGGTGCTCCATCTCGCGTTCAAGGTCGGCGTGGACGGCGGGCCGCAGGCGGTCGAGGAGATGCGCCGAGTCAACCTCGAAGGCACGAAGTCGCTGCTGCAGGCAGCGGCCGCGAGCGGGGTGCGGCGGGCGGTGGTGACCGGCAGCGCTCTGGCGATCGGCGTGAACCGCCAGCCGGCGCCACTCGACGAGCGCGCCAGCTGGTCCGAGCACGCATTCGATCTGCCGTACGCGAATCTCCGCCGCCAGGCCGAGCTGGAGGCGCTCGCTCAGGCGACGCCACAGTTCGCCGTCCTCACCGTCTGTCCGTCGTTCACATTCGGCCCCGACGATCCCTCGGGCGCACCGGCCAACAAACTGCTCCAGGCGCTGATGAACGGCAAGGTGCCCTTCAAGATCAAGGTGGGTTTCGGCTGTCTCGACGTCCGCGACTTCGCCAGCGGGATGGTGCTGGCGGCCGAACGCGGCCGATCCGGGCAGCGATATCTCCTCAGCGGCGAGAACGTCACGACGACCCAGCTGGTCGAGCAGGTCGCCGCGATCTCGGGCGTGCGCGGACCACGGTTCACGGCCCCGGCATTCCTCGTCCACGGGCTCGTCGGCGCGCTCGGAGTCCTGAGCAAGCTGCGTGGAAAGCCGGCGCCAGTGACCCGCGACGTGCTTCAGATCATCGGCCGGTACGCGTGGTACGACACGTCGGCGGCGCGTCGCGATCTCGGCTGGACGCCGAGGCCGCTGCGCGAGACGCTGAGCGACACGATTGGCTGGCTGCGCGAGCGCGCCGCCCGCTGCTTGACGCTCTTGGTCTGCCTCACTCTTGCGGCGCGCCGCGCGAGTTCGTGAGCTTCATCATCCTGCGCCGCCGCCGAGAACACGAAAACGATCGACCTCGCAGCTGCTGAGGGTGAGATCGGGAAGACGCTGGCGGTCGCAGGCTCTATTGCTCCGGCACCGAGCACGCCGGGTACTTCGCCAGCGCGGTATTGCCGGCGTAGCCCAGCTCCTCGAGGAGCCCCGCGCGGGAGGTGTAATACCCGTCTGCAGTCAAGTTCTTGATCAGGCGGAAGAATCTGACCGGGAGACCGGGGTCCTGGTCGAGCGTCACCGGCACCGATGATGGCGATCGGGCCAGCGCGTCCCGGTCGGTGACCGCCACGTAATAAACCGTTCCACGCTTCGCCTCGGTACGAAACCGCCGCTGCAGCGCTTCCCGCTGCTGGCGATCGAGCGCGTCGCTGAGCGGCTGCAGGATCGCGACGTGCTCCGCTTCATCGAGCCCCAGGAAATCACGGGAATACCGCGCCGATGCCTGCCGCCCGAGCCACGCGAGCCCCGCGCGGACGAGCGGCTGATGCTCCGCGTTCAGCGCAACCACACGATCGATGTACTCGGGAACGCCGGCGGCGGACGCGCCTGGCGTGTCGGTCGGCGGGATGATCACATCCGTGAGCCGCGACAACACCGTGTACTCGGCCGGCGTGAAGAACTCCGGCGTGTAAGGACCAGGCGCAGGCGTCTGGGCCAGCGTGGCGTGCACGTGCTGACCGTAGAGCTCGTCTCCCGCGAACGGAAACGCGCAGGTCACACTGATGGCGCCGAGCATGTGCAGGGCATGTCGCCGGGTCTCGGTCACAGCTCACCTCGTCGCAGTCGTTCCGCAATGTGTTCGGCCGCGCGGGCCGCGAGCGCCATGATCGTGTGGGTCGGGTTCTTCTCCGAGGCCGACGGGAACACGCTGCCGTCCACAACATAAAGATTGGGCACGTCGTGCGTCCGGCAGTCGCGGTTGACGACCGACGTGCGCGCGTCGCGGCCCATGCGGCAGCCGCCGAGCTCGTGGTTGGGCGCCGGACCGTCCGGCACCGTCAGCAGTTCTGCTCCCGCCTTCTCGAGGATGGCCAGGCTCCAGCGCACCATGTCGTTGAACAGCGCTTCTTCGTTCGCGCCCCAGCGCAGGTGGCGCCGCGCTACCGGCAGGCCGAACTTGTCTTTCCGTTCGGGATCGAGATCCACATACGACTGCGCGTTCGGCAGCATCTCGCCGTAGGGCGTGAACTGCAGATAAGCCGGGTAGGCCGCCTTCACAGATGACTTGTAAGTGCGGCCGAATCCGCCGATCGCCTTCGCCCATCCGGCGAGCCGCCGGTTCTGATAGTTGACCTGTGCGCCGAAGGTCCGGGCGTATCCCCGCTTCCTGTTGTGCATGAACGACGGGAGGTACGCGTGATCCAGAAAGCCCTCGTCGTTGGTCGGCCGGGTGCCCCGCAGATCGTGCAGCACGCAGTCGATCCCGCCCGTGAAGTGAGGAATGAAGTGGCGGCCAAGCTGACCGCTGGAGTTGGCCAGCCCTTTCGGGTAGCGGCGCGACGTCGACATCATCAGCAGCGCGACGCTCTGCACGCAGGCGCACGCCACCACCACCGAACGGCCCCGCACTTCCCCTTCGCGCTGGTGCACGCGGTGCAGATAGCGGACCCCGGTCGCCCGGTTCTCGTCCGACATCAGCACCTCGCGGACGATGCAGTCGGAGAACACCGTGACGCGGCCGGTCGCCTCCGCCGGAACGATGTGGACGTCCGCCGAGTTGTACTTCGCGACGACGTCGCACCCGGCCATGCAGTTGCCGCAGAAGTGACAGGCGGGGCGCGTCTTGGTCGGCACGCTGAGCGTGGCTTTCCTCACGTGCACCAGGGTTGCGCCCACCGAGCGCGCCGCCCGCCGCAGAATCTCGTCGCTGCACTTCAGCGCGACCGGCGGCAGGAAGATGCCGTCGGGCAGATCTTCGAGGCCATCGCGATTGCCGCAGACGCCGACCTCGCGCTCGATCGTGTCGTAATACGGGGCGATGTCCTTGTAGTCGACCGGCCAGTCTTCCCCCGCGCCGTCATGCGTGCGCCCCTTGAAGTCCCGCTGGCTGAACCGCAGCGCCACCGCATTCCACAGCATCGTCTTCCCACCCACACCGCGGCTGCGCTCCGAATCGAACCCGACCTTGCCGGGCCGCATCGTCGGAATCTGACGGTTGGGAAAGTCGAACGGCAGCGCGTGCGTGTTGAAGTCGGTGCGCGTGTTGACGCGCGGACCGCCCTCCACGATCGCGACCCGCACGCCGCGGCGGGCGAGGTGCGCTGCCAGCGTGCCTCCGGATGCACCGGAACCAACGATGACGACGTCGAAGCTGTCGGGCTGCATGGGTGGCGAAGTTGTTCTCATAACCCAAAGGTCGCGGGTTCAAATCCCGCCCCCGCAAATCCCTTCCTCTAAGCACCGCAATACCATAGCTGGAGTTTCTCGGTAACGTGTACACGGGGCGCTGACGCGTGTTCACTTCGGCAAATCGATCAGGACGATGTCAGAATTCTGCTCGGATACGGTCGAACACGATCTGCTTTCCCATCCGGCATGATGTCGAAGGTGCTTATCCGGCCGCGGGAGCTGAGATGGGTGAGCTGACGTGTGGTCTTCGTCGCGAGATCGAGCACCCAGAAGTCCGGTGATGGACCGCTCGGTTGAAAGACGAGACCCTTACTATCTGGCAGGAAGCGATAGCCGCCTTGACGCACGCGGAGGGGTGGCAGATCGACGGCCGTGCCGTCCGGGCGCACCCACGCAAGCGTCGTCTGGCCGGCGACGAGTGCCGCGCCGTACGCAATCAGGCTCCCGTCGGGCGACCAGACGGGATTAACCGCCTTACCGCTGACGATCCGAACGGGATCGCCGCCGCTCGCAGGAATCTTGAAGAGCGCCGGCTTCCCATCGGCGTCGAGGCCGCCTGCCACGATCCAGGAGCCATCGGGCGACCAGTCGGCCGCGGCCTGACCTGGCGCCCCTTGTATCTCGATCGCGGGCGTCAGCGTTTGCACGTTCGCGCCGTCTGCCGACATGATGACCAGGCGCCGCAACCCTCCGCGCCTGACCACGACCACGATGCGTTTTCCGTCCGGAGACACGGCGGCCGGCTCGGACAGCGGCATATCGGCACCCCTGACAACTTCCGACGCCTGCCCGTCGCTCAAACGCCACAAGCTGTCGCCAACGCCGCCGGTCGCAAGGTAGTAGAGCGACGCTCCGGCGAACCGCGGTGCCTGCGCGCGCACGGCGGACACGGGGTACGGTTGCACGTCGCGATCATCGATGGGCGGATCGTCCAGCGACACGCGCCACAGGCTGGCGCTCGGGTTGGCGACGGTCGCGACGATGCGCCTGCCATCACGACTGGCGGCCACGGAAGTGTAGCGCTCGAGATCGGAACTTAGCCTGCGCGTGGTCCGGCTCGGCACATCGAGCGTCCAGAGCGCCGGGCCCGTTCCGTCCCCTGCCCGCGCTGTGTAGATCAATGTTCGCGCGTCGAGCGGCACAAGAAAATTCACCGCAGCATTTTGGTGGGTCAGTCGCTCGGGCGCCTCGCCGGATGGCTGAATCCGCCAGATATCCATCTTCTCGTTCACATCCACTCCGTGGACGAAGTAGATCCAACGGCCATCCGGCGACCACACCGGATTGTGGCTATGCGCCTCCGGCTGTTGATCGAGAAAAATCTGCCGCGCATCCGCGCCGGTGCGATCGGCAATGAACAGAGGGTCTCCACTGCCGTTGGTGAAATACGCGAGCCGCAGGCCGTCCGGAGACCACGCCGGAGTTTCGGATTTTTCACTGAGGAATCGCCGGGGCTCGCCGCCGAGCAGCGGCACGAGCATCTTGGCTTCCGTTCGTGGCGCCACTGACGATGGGTTCTGACCTCGCGCCTCTGTGGGACTGTACCAAATCTCGGCACCGTCAGCGCTGAAGCCGAAGGAACGGAGCAGGGCACTCGGCGAATCGAGCGGCGACTTGCCTTGCGTGAGATTCGTAAACTTCCAGGAGCCAACCTGGGTCACCCAGAGATCGAATTGACCCTCGCGGTCCGCAAGGAAGGCCACGAACCTGCCGTCCGGTGAGATCTCCGCTAGCGCCTCGGCGCCTGCCCAATCCGTGAGCCGCGAGAATCGGGCGGTCGCAAGTGGATTTTCGATCGCGGTCGGGCGTCGCACCTCCCACAAGATCACGCCCGCGGCAAGCGCGGCGACCACGACCCACGGTAGCCAGTCTCCAAGTGCTTGGGGCCGCTGGTGCGGTTACATCGGCGACGCCTGGAACCACTTCGTTGATCGCGTCGATCTCGATCCTGACGTCGCCGACATCTCTCAACCGCTGCTTCGCATCTTTGGCCAGGCAGCGGAACAGCAGTCGTCGGATGGCGACGGGAGTTGCGGATGGAAGCACCGACCAATCAGGTTCGCGCTCGAGTATCTTCGCGATGGTGTCCGAGGCGGTGTCACCCGCAAACACAGCGCGCCCGGTCAACATCTCGAAGAGGACACAACCGAATGCCCAGATATCAGCGCGCTTGTCAACGTTGTGACCGCGGGCTTGTTCGGGACTCATATACGCGGCGGTGCCGAAGACCGCACCGGCCCGCGATTGACTCGGATCGGAACCCAGGCTATCGGGAGTTGCGACCTTCGCCAACCCGAAGTCGAGCACCTTCACGGCGCCATCTGGCGTGATCTTGATATTCGCGGGCTTCAAGTCACGGTGGACGATTCCCTTTTCATGTGCGGCCTCGAGTGCCTCCGCGATCTGCCGCGCGATCGTCAGGGACTCACTGACCGAGAGGCCGGGTACGTCGCTGCCGGGGGCGCGCCCTGGACGTGCGATTCGTTCGGCGAGAGTCTCGCCTTCCACCAGTTCCAAGACGAGCGCGCGCACGCCGTCGGCCTCTTCGACGCCGTAGATGGCGCCGATGTGCGGGTGATTCAACGTGGCGAGCATCCGCGCCTCGCGCTCGAAGCGCACGCGCCGTTCGGGCTCCGCCGTGAACGCCGGCGACAGGACTTTGATCGCCACCTCGCGCCCAAGCGTCTCGTCGTGCGCGCGGTAGACCTCGCCCATGCCACCAACGCCGAGCAATGAGCGGATCGTGTAGGGTCCGAAGCGCGCGCCAATGAGCGTGCGTTCTGGTTGATCGAACCCGGCTGCTGATCCCGCCAGCACCGCTGCCGGCACGCTCATGAATCCTTCGGCGCTGGATTCCTGGGCGAGCAGCGATTCGACCTCGCGCAGCAGTCCGTCATCGCCCTGACACGCGTTTGCCAGAAACGCCCTGCGCTCCTCGGCATGGTACGCGAGTGCGGCGTGACAGAGATCCTCAACCTGCCGCCATCGGTCAGATGACATCGTGCGTACCGCCTCGCAGTTCGCGCAGTAACCACAGCTTCGCCATTTTCCAGTCGCGTTTCACCGTATCTCGTGAGACCTGCAGCGCCTCGGCCGTCTCTTCGATCGTGAGTCCGCCGAAGAATCGCATCTCCACGACCTGACTCTTTCGCGCATCGACCGCCGCGAGCGCCGTCAACGCTTCGTCGAGCGCCACGAAGTCCTGGTCCGGCTCGCTGGCGACGACGAGCGCCTCGTCCAGCGTGACGCGCACCGCGTCGCCGCCACGCTTTTGATAATGGCGTGCGCGCGCGTGGTCCACGAGAATGCGCCGCATCACGCGAGCGGCAACCGCCAGGAAGTGCGCGCGGTCGTGCCACGACACATCTTTGGCATTGATGAGCCGCAAATAGGCTTCGTTGACCAGCGCCGTCGCCTGGAGGCTGTTTCCCGCACGCTCGCCGGCCATGCACCGTCGCGCGATCTGGTGGAGCTCCCGCTGGACGAGCGGAATCAATCGGCCGAGGGCGGTTTCGTCGCCCTGACCCCATTTCAGAAGCAATCCGGTGGCCTGCGTGGGGTTGTCAGGAATGTTGTCATTTTAAGCCCTTTCCACGGGTGCACCGGTTTTTGGCCCATTCCCGCTCTACAGGCAAGAGGTTGTCATGCATTTCACTGGTCGATCAGCATTCGGAACTCTGGTGTTCGTCGCGGGCCTCATCGCCCTGAATAACGGGCCCGACCGCGTCCACCCATGGTCTGGCGTCGCCGTGGCCGCCTCAAACACTGTGAACGCGGGAGGCACGAGCGAGGACGGCGAGATCTGGGTCACCGCGCAAAACACGCACGAGCTGAAAATCCTGCTGGGGATGGGCGGCATCGAGACTGTCGTGCTTCCTGCCGGGACCGCGCCGCACACCATCAGCTTCTCGCCCGACGGCTCGTACGCGTACGTCTCCAACATAGGGGATGGTGACCTGATTGTCGTACGAGCCGACGACCGCCAGATCGTGGCGACACTGGACTTGGGGGAAGCGTTCACCCACGCAACGAAGGCGTCGCCCGACGGCACTGTTCTCCTGTCCGCGAATTTCACAACCGGGATGCTCACCAAGATCGCCGCGGACGAGCAGGCGGAGACCTGGACACCCGTTGCGTCGCTCAACCTGGCGACGCCGACCGTGCGCGGGCCGGTGTGCGTCATTTTCCGCGCGGACGGCGAGCGCGCGTATGCGTCGCTCTTCGGAGCCGCCGGTGGGATCGCCATCGTCGACGTTCCGACGATGACACTGGTGGGCACGCTGCCAACGGCGGGGTCGGTTTCAGGCTGCGAGAAGTAATTCGGCCACCACGATGCGTTTGAGACGACGTCGCCGACGGTTCCCGGCGTAACGGCGTCAGCTACGAGGATTTTGATGCGTTCGCAGACTCGAAGAAATGAAGCCGGATGCGTGCCGCTTTCACGCTTCCTGTATCGAGGGTAAACATGACTACAGACATTCGAGAGTCCTCCGCCCCGCTCAGGCACAACTTCCGCAATTCGATGAGGCGTCTGTTCAGCGTGGCAAGCGTTATCGTCTTATTGTCGGCGTGCGATAACGAAAACCGCGTGTTGAGTCCGACTTCACCCAGTCCAGCCGGTCCAACATCTCCCGCCGCTCCGGTCCCCACCTACACACTGTCTGGCGTTGTCTTCGAAATGACGGCGATGGGTCGGACACCCATCCAAGAAGTCTCCGTGTATTGCGATTCGTGCGGAGACCCGCTCGGCCATACCTTTGCGGACACCGACGCGAATGGGTTCTATAGCTTTTCCTGGACGGCGAATGGCCACACCCGGCTTATCGTCCGGAAGGACGGATATCGACTTGCCGGCGACCTACTCGACGGACCTGTGAACGGCTGGATCGTTGCCGCTGTGAATGGCGATACACGATTTGACATCGAACTCGTCCGGCGGTGACTTTTACCTCACGCGGACTGCCACTCGACAAGGTGGACCACGACGGATGCTTCACGGTCCGCTGCAACCGGTTGTTATCCGCTTGGCTCGACATAAAGGCAAAGTTCTCTGGCTGGATCCGGCACTCCCGTGATGTATTCATGCACAGAGCGCAGTCCGTCCTTCAAGCCCCGATAGTGGACTCGCTCGAGGCACGTCTCAAAGGGTAGCCACTCATACTCAGAGTGTTTTGACGGCTCGAGACGAACGTCACCGTGATCGACTTCGGCCGCGTAGACACCAATGGCCTGCATTTCAGCAAAGCGTCTGTTGTAGATGAGGTACGCGTGTTCGCCCGCCCAGATGCATTTTGGACGAAGCCCGTGTCGACCGAGCACACGGCAAATCGCGTCGGTGACCGACTCGCCGTTGTTCACAGCATCGCTGGGGATCTGCCAGAACCGGCCTCCGTTGAAGTAGCGTGTCGCCTTCTCCACAGATGTGTGTAGCAAGAGGAACACGATGCCACCGGGTCGCCGTTGGAACACCCAGACGTCGAAAATGTTCGCGGCCAGATTCATGGTTCTAGCTTAGCTGGCATCAAGGAGCAGGATTGTAGCGTTTGTTCCTGGCCGCATACCGCGTTATATGATCGCCGCCCGTCGGAGTTCGAACATATGCGCATCTCTGCAGCACTGATCGTGATCGCTTTTGCACTTGTTCCGCAGGCGCCGAAAGACTGGCGGCTGGAGGTTACGCAGCTCACGCGCGGGCCGATGCACCACTTCTTCGGCTACATCGGCCAGGCACGCACGATTCCGTGGAACGAAGGCGGGCGCTATGTCGTGGCGCTGCGCACGCCGTTTCAGGATCGCATGCCGAAGCCCGGCGAACCGGCGGACGTCGTGCTGATCGACACGACGCGCGGCAACCAGGTCGAGGTGATAGACCAGTCGCGCGGCTGGAATCCGCAACAGGGAACGATGTTCTACTGGAATCCAGCCGCGCCTGCGACACAGGTGTTCTTCAACGATCGCGACCCGCAGACACAGAAGATCTTCACCGTGCTGTACGACGTCGCGGCGCGCCGGCGCGTGCGCGAATACCGCTTCGACGAGACGCCCGTGGCCAACAGTGGCGTCGCGCAGAATGGCGGCCGGTTTCTCGCGATCAACTATGGCCGTCTCGCGCGGCTGCGGCTCGTCACCGGCTATCCGGGCGCTCACGACTTCACGCAGAACGAGCTGCATCCGTCGAACGATGGAATTCATGTGGTGGACGTGGCGGGAGGCGCGCGCCGCCTGCTCGTGTCGTACAAGCAGCTCGCCGATCTGATCCGGTCCGCCCGCCCGGACGTGGACAAGAAGGCGCTGTTCATCAACCACACGCTGTGGAGCCGCGACGACAGCCATATCTATTTCTATGTGCGCGCCGAGTTCGACGACCGTGCTGCGCGCATCGACATTCCCTGCACCATCCGGCCCGACGGCTCGGGCCTGACAATGCATCCGCACACGGGCGGACATCCCGAGTGGGAATCCGGCCGGCGCGTGATTGGCGCCGAAGGGCCGCGGCAGGTCATCTACGACGTCATCGACCGGCGTGTGGTCGAGACGCTCGGTTCGCCCGAGGCCTTTCCGCAGCCGGGCGGCGACATCGCCCTGTCACCGGACGGCCAGTGGTTCGTCAACGGCCACAGCGACGCGGGCAACAACTACTACACCGTGCTCCGCCGCGCCGACGGCTCGTGGGCGCGCACGGCAGCGATCTCTCGCGGCAAGTACACCGGCGGCGAACTGCGCATCGACGGCGCGCCGTCCTGGAACCGCACCAGTGACGCGATCCTGTTCCCGGGTCTCGATCCGTCCGACGGGACGCGGCAGATTTTCGTGATCCACGTGCGCGGCACGAGTGTGCGGTAAAGATCTCGTCTCACACCGCTGCCGATGTCTTCCGCGTTTCGAGCGGTGACTTGACCCACTCGTGCTTCCGGCTTCCGCCGTAGCCTTGGCGGAGGCTGGTCAGCCGGAAGGACGTGGCGGTCGCTGAAATGAGCGGCAGTCGCATGTTTATTCACGGCTCTTCAGCGGAATCCTATCGACCCGTGCCCTTCCCGATCGCGAACAGCCGCCCGTCGCTCCGCAGAAAAATCTGACCGTTCGAGACAGCGGGTGACGCGACCAGCCGCTCGCCGAGATCGTTGCGCGCCAGGACTGCCGGCTCCCGCCCCGCCTTGACCACGATCGTCTCCCCTGTCTGGCTGACGAAATAGATCTTGCCGTCGGCCGCGACCGGGGAGGCAAAGAACACTCCGTCGAGACGTGTCTGCCAGACGCGCTCGCCTGTCTTCATGTCAGCGCAGGACAACACGCCGACATCGTTGGTCATATACAGCAACCCCTCATACGCGACGAGCGACGCGGCGTACGAGCCGCCGCCCGGCGCGCGCCAGACCACATGGCTCGCGCTCACGTCGCCGCGTCCGCCCGGGCGAAGCGCGAGGTACGGACTGTTCCGGTATCCGCGGGTCATGTAGATGAGACCGTCGTGAAAGACCGCCGAGGGGATCGGCGTCTGACGCGGAGCATCGGCGTACCACAGCAGCTCGCCAGTCGCCGGATCGTAGCCATCGATGCGCTCGCTCGAATTGACGAGCAGCTCGTCGCCACGCGGGCCGGGCACGACCAGCGGTGTGCTGTACGACGCGCGGCCCTTTCCGCGGTCCGCCTTCCACCGCAGCTTTCCCGTGCGCGCCTCGAGCGCGACCATGTACGACGCCGACGCGTGATCGCACAGCAGGATCAACAGATCCTTGTAGAGCACCGGAGAGCTGCCGTGCCCCCAGTTGATGTCGAACGCCGAGAACTCCTCGCCGAGGTGCTTCGACCACACCACACCACCGCGCATGTCGAGCGCGACGAGCTGGCCCGTGCCGAACCAGGCGAAGAGATGCTCGCCGCTCGTGACCGCCGTCGGCGTTGCGAGGTTGTGCTTTTCGTGGAGGGTTGGATACGGACCCCGTGCCTCGACGCGGTATTCCCAGAGACGCCGGCCGTCGAGCCGGTTGAACGACTCGACGACGAGAGCGATCGGATCGGCCGGGCTGGACGGCTCTTCCCGGCGGCCGCCGATCGGCTTCTCGCGCGAGACCAGCTCGGCGTCATCGCGGGCCAGCGCCGGGTGCGAGGCGCCGCTGAGCGGCAGCCGGCCGACTTGAGACGTCACGAAAACCTGATCGCCCCAGACGATCGGAGACGACGATCCCAGCCCACGAAGTTCGGCGCTCCATGCGACGTTCTCACGGGCGCTCCACGTCGTCGGGAGACCGGATTCGGCCGACACGCCAAGCCCGGCGGGTCCGCGCCATTGCGGCCAGTTCGCCGCCAGCGGAACGCCGGCAAGCAGGACGGTCAACGCGACAAGCGCATTACGCATGCCGTGAGGGTACTCCGCGGCGAGCCCTGCACGCGAGACGCCCGCCGGGAACCACTCGAGCGCGGTGAGGAGTAATCTAATAGGCCTCTCGGAGGCAGCACCATGGAGAGCCTGAAGAGGCTGAAGGTCCTCGCGTTCCCGTCCCTGCTGGCGTTGTGCGGAACGCTCGTCGTTCACGCCGGAATCGCGGGACAACAGACCGCGAAGCCACCACAGCCTCCGAACCCGGCATTCGCGGCGATCCAGGATGACCCGGCGCTGCCACGAGTGCTGTTGATCGGCGACTCGATCTCGATCGGCTACACGCTGCCCACCCGGAGACTGCTTCAGGGCGTCGCCAACGTGCATCGCATTCCCACGAACGGCGGTCCTACCATCAATGGCCTCGAGAACCTGGATGGCTGGCTGGGCAGCGGCAAATGGCACGTGATCCATTTCAACTGGGGCTTGCACGACCTGCGATTCATGGACGACGGCAAGCATCAGGTGGCGATTGAGAAGTACGAACAGAATCTCCAGGAACTCGTCGGACGCCTCAAGCGGACCGGCGCGACGCTCATCTGGGCGAGCACGACGCCGGTGCCGGACGCGAAGGTGACTCCGCCGCGTAACAACAGCGACGCGATCGCCTACAACCTCGCCGCCAGGCGAGTCATGGAACAGCATGGCATCCGCGTCAACGATCTCTATTCCGTCGCGTTCTCTCGGCTCGGCGAGATTCAGCTCCCCGCGAACGTGCACTACAGCGAGGCCGGCTACGAAGTGCTGGCAGAGCAGGTGGCGGCCGGTATCCGCGCCACGCTCGATTCGCGACGGTAAAGGTCACCGAAACCACACAGACAACGGAGCGAGCCCATGGATCTAGGCTTACGAGGAAAGTCCGCCGTCGTCACCGGGGGAAGCCGCGGCATTGGCCGCGCGATCGCACACCGGCTGGCCGACGAGGGTGCCGGCGTCGCCGTCTGCGCCCGCGGTGAGCCGGCATTGCGCGAAGCTGAAGCTGAGTTGCGCGGCCGGTCCGTTCCGGTCTACGCGGCGGTGTGTGACGTGGCGAACGCCGAGGCGCTCGACGGCTTTCTGGACGCGGCACGGACCACGCTCGGGCGCGTCGACATCCTGGTGAACAACCCGAGCGGTTTCGTGTTCGCCGACGATGAAGCCGCGTGGGATTCGACCGTGAGCGTGGACCTGATGGCTGCGGTGCGAGCCAGCCGGAAGGTCGCGCCGTGGATGGCCGAGACCGGCGGCGGGGCCATCGTCCATATCTCGTCGATCGCCGGCCTGGAGGCGGGCGGCTTCCCCGCGTCGTACGGGGCGTGCAAGGCGGCGCTGGTCAGTCATTCCAAGTCGCTCGCCGTCGCGCTCGCCGGGCAGAAGATCCGGGTCAATACGGTGGCGCCTGGCTCGATCGAGTTTCCCGGCGGACTCTGGGAACAGGCGAAGCACAACAACCCAGCGCTGTATGGCGCCGTGCTCAACACGATCCCGTGGGGCCGCCTGGGGACGCCCGAGGAGGTCGCGGACGTCGTGGCTTTTCTGGTCTCCGCGCGCGCCAGCTGGGTGACGGGCACGTGCATCGTCGTCGACGGCGCGCAGCGCAAGGCGAATCTGTGAGCGGCAAGGCGAGTCGCAGAGCGATCGCGCTCGGGTGACCCGGATGCAATCTGGATTTCTTTCTCGGCGACTGATGGTGCAGACCGTCGCAGGGCCGAACATGAGGCCGGACGGCGAAGCCGTCGTAAGGTGATGGAGCGGGCCGTGAATTGCGAGAATCCCGGCAGGTGCGCAGGAGACAAGCTAAGACGCGTTTTTCGCGAGCGAGGCTGGGCAGCGAATTGGCAGGGACGCGCCTCAAGAAAGAGGGGCCAGGGGAAGCGGCCGTTCATGTTCGGCTCGGCGACCTCGAGAATGCATTACGTAACGCGACGATCCGCTGCGGTCGTGATCGCCGCTGTCAGGAACCCAGTTCGTCGGCGCGCCGGCTACAGCGTACTGGGATGAACACCCGGCTTGCGGAGCTCCTGATCGCGGACCCATCGCCTGCTCGAGCGTCAACGAATCGACTCGTTGACGGCAGCCGCCAGGTACACTGGCTGATTCATCGCGCGGTCAGACGAGGACAGCCATGTATCGAATCAGACAGCAGGACCTGCCGTTCAAGGGAAGCTCGCATCACTTCGTGGGGGCCGACAACGGCGACGTCAATGTCTCCGTGTTTCTCCTGAGCGCGAAGGCCGGCGCCGGACCTGGACCCCATCGGCATCCCTATGACGAGGTGCAGTTCGTCCGCGAGGGCCGCGGCCTCTGGAAGGTCGAAGGCCAGGAGTTCGAGGGGCAGGCGGGAGACATCTTCGTCATCAAGGCGGGCGAAGTGCACGAGTTCAAGTGCATCGGCGACGGGCCGCTGGTTCAACTGGATGTCCATTTGAGCCCGCGGTTCATTCAGGAGAATCTATAGATGGTCGGATTCCGAACGGGTCCAATGACTATACGTGTCTACTCCAACGTAGTGTTTCACGCCTCGCTGGAATAATCTGCCTGATCCGCCCGCCGGTGTCAGATGAGGGGGCGCTGGTCGAGGGAATTACCCGCAGCCGGCAGCTGGCCGTCGCGAGTGCCCGCGCCGCAGGGAGGAAAACCGTTTCCGCGCATAGCCCGGGGCCTCCGGCGCGCGGTGTGGGCGCGCTGTGGATGGAGATGTCAGGCGCACTGATGCGCCGGTGGCGATATGGCTTCGCCGGAAAGCGACCGAACTCGCCAGCAGAATCGCCTCGCCGGATTTCCGGCCTCCCCGCTTCCGCGCGCAGAGGTTGAGGCGCGCTGGGCGCCGAGGCCCCGCCAGAGGTCGTCGCATGCGACCGACGGCCCGACGAGCGGCGGTGAAGGACAACTGGCCGAGAGACTCAATCCTGGCCGGAATTGACACGGTTCTTCGTCGGCGGGTCAGCTCGGCGTCGCCATGTCCGCCCGAAGCGATGCGGCAAGCGCGAGCGTCAGTTCCAAAAATGCCTTGCTGGCGTCCCAGGCCGCGGAGGCGCTGTTTCGTGGTGCCGTTCGGATCAGGTAAGTCCACCGGACAAACGACCCTCACTGCGCGTAGGATCGGCGGCAAGTCCAGAGTAAGAGTCGATGAGTGCTTTCGACCTCCAATCCAGGCGGCTGCGCATCGGTCCGGGGCTCGAGAGTTGCGCCCTCGGCCTCTCCGTCCTCTTACTAGCCTGGATCGCGCTGGCCGCGTGGGTTGCTGCCCAGAACCAGTCGCCCGGCCTGCCTGCCCAACTGAGTGACAAGGATTTCTGGCAGCTGATCGCCGATGTGTCCGAGCCGGATGGGTACTTCGAGGACGAGAACTTCGTCTCGAACGAGCTGGGCTATGAGCGGGTCATTCCGCGACTTCAAGATGCCGTCAGGCCCGGAGGCGTGTACGTAGGCGTCGGGCCCGAGCAGAACTTTACCTACATCGCCGCTCTGAAGCCGAAGATGGCGTTCATTGTCGACATCCGGCGGCAGAACACGATCCAGCACCTCATGTACAAGGCGCTGTTCGAGCTGTCGGCGGATCGCGCCGATTTTCTTTCACGTTTGTTTTCCCGCCCGCGCCCCGCAAGTCTCGATCCGAGCTCGGATGTCGGGGCCATGTTCCAGGCATTCGCGACGGTACGCGCCGACCAACGGCTGTTCGACGAGAACCTTGCCAGGATTCTTGATGTCCTGGAACGCCAGCATCAATTCGCACTCACACCGGGTGACCGAACGGCGATGCGCAAGATCTTCAATGCGTTTTACGAGAGCGGACCGGACATCAGGTATGTGTTCCGCGGCACGGCGGAGCTGCATCCAACCTATGCCCAGCTGATGACCGCCGCGAGCTATCTCGGGACCAGCGACAGCTTCGAGCACATTCGCCAGATGCAGCGAAAGAACCTGATTGTTCCGGTAGTCGGGGACTTCGCCGGGCCGCGGGCGTTGAGGGCGGTGGGCAAGTACGTTCGCGAACGCGGCGGCGCCATCGACGTCTTCTACGTCTCGAACGTCGAGTCGTATCTGTTCCGCGCCGGAACCTGGAAGGCGTTCTACGAGAACGTCAGCACACTGCCGGTGCACAAGTCTGGAACGTTCGTTCGCACGTTCTTCGGGGCAACCGCCAGGGAATGCAGTGCGCAACGCCCCACGATAAGGGCCCCCGTGCTCGGATCCATGACGGCGCTGCTGACGGCCTATCGCAACGGAGACCTCAAGAGCCAGTGCGATCTCGTTGCAGCGAGCGAGTGAGAGGTCCCTCCTCGAGAGCGTTTACACGGATCGTCGAGACGCCCGCCAACCGCAACCCCAGTCGTCCCGGATAACGCTACGCAGTAGTATCTAGGTCGTTCTCGATTCGCTGCACGTGACGGCCGATCACCAGACAGCGCCGGTCCGTCGGCAGCCAAGGAGCGACCTATGCGTTCGTCGTGGCGAAGCAGGTGTATCGTGGGCGCGCTCGTCATCGCCGCTGGCGTGTCGGCGGCGGCATACTCAGTGCGCGAGCCGGAGGCGCAGCAGGCCATGCTCAGAATCCTGGTGGTGCACGGGCCCAATCTCAATCTGCTCGGCCGCCGCGAGCCACAGATATACGGCACGACCACGCTCGACCAGATCAACGGGCGCCTGGCGGACCTCGCAAAGGAACTCAACGTCCAGCTGATCACCACGCAGTCCAACTCCGAAGGCGTGCTGGTGGACGCGTTTCAAAAGCACATGGACGATGTCGACGGCGCGATGATCAATGCAGCGGGCCTGACGTTCCACAGCGTCTCACTGCACGACGTCATCAAGGCGATGCCGTTCCCGGTCATCGAGGTGCACATCTCGAATCTTGCGACGCGCGATGAGATTCACCGGCACTCGATTTTGACGCCTGCCGTGCGGGGAGCCGTGATGGGTCTCGGCTGGCGCTCGTACACCGCCGCGCTCCGGGCACTGACCGAAATCGTCCGCGAGGAGAAGGCGTCGAAACGTCGAGACCGTCGAAACCTTGACGAAGGAGTCGACCGTGAAGCCCCACGCGCGGACCCGTTCGGTTCTCACTGTCGCGGCAAGTGCGGCCGCGCTCGCGTTGATGCTCGGCGGCTTCGCCTCCGGACAAGGTTCTCAGGCGACTCCGGGCGGTCAGGCAACGACCGTGGAGCAGACGCCAGGCGGAGGCCGCGCGGGCGGCGCTCCAAGGGGGTGGCCGCCAGGGCCGCGGCGGACGCGGCGCGCAGCCCCGCGTGCGCAAAGCGCTCCTTGCCTGGGCCGACACCAGGAACGGCCAGGCGCAGCATGCCTTCACGTCGCACGCGCTCGCCGTCATCGAGCGTCTCGGCTACGACTCCGGGCTCTGGGACACGTTCATCCGTACCGACTCGCACATCGTCTTCAATCAGGCGCAGAAGACCGACGGCACGCCGGCGAGCGGCGGCCCGAGCTTGAGCAACGTGGACGGCATCTTCTTTCTCGGTCACCGCGAAGTGCCGATCACCGATCAGCAGAAGGCGGAGCTCCTCGCGTTCGTGCGAAGCGGCAAGGGCTTCGTCGCGGCGCACACCGGGCTCACGGCGTTCGAATCGTGGCCGGAGTTCGGAGAGATGCTGGGCGCGACCTACGGCGGCCACCTCTACACGGGTCCCGGGCGTGTGATCAGCGAGCAGCCGGCGCACCCGATCGTCAAGCACTGGGGCAGCGCCTTCGACTACACCGACGAGTTCTACCGCCCGGGCGCGCTCGCTCGCGACAAAGTGGACGTGCTACTCCGGTTCGACCAGGCCAGCGCGCCCGCTTCAGGGCTCCCCGCCGATGGCGACTTCCCATTGGTGTGGACCAAGACGTACGGTCAGGGCCGCGTCGTCTACAGCTCGCTCTCGCACAGCCCGGAGGCGTGGGACATCAGGAATCTCCAGATCATGATGTTCGAAGCGATCAAGTGGTCGCTCGGCCTCAGCGACGCGCCGGTGCAGCCACATCCCAAGCCTGCCAAGTAACAAGGCACAAATACAACGGAAGGACGACGGAAGGACGAATCCAGAGGGTTTCGTGAGCGTTCCGTTGTACTTGCAACTTGATCCTTGTTACTTGAGACCTCGCAGTATGCTAGGACGTCCGTCATGCCCCACCGTCGAGCGCTCAGCGTGCAGTCGAAGCTGCTCGCGTCCTTCGTCCTGCTGACCATCGCCGGCATCACGGTGCTGACAGCCGTGGGCTACGTCACCGCCCGCCAGAGCCTGACGGCCAGCGCCGAGCGGCAGCTGCTCGGCCTCCAGCGCTCGAAGACCGGCATCGTCAAGTCGATGCTGACGTCGATGCGCAACGAAGCACTGGCTTTCTCCGCAACGGACGTGGTCACCCAGGCCGCCGTCGCGTTGCGGGCCGCCCATCGGGATCTGGAACGAGTTGCGGTCACGCCCACAATGAAGGAGGACGTGACGCGGTTTCACCTGCAGGAGTACGGTCCGGCCGTCGCCAAGAACCTGTCACTCACGCCAGCAGAAGGGTCGTCACTGCCCACGAGCCCCGCGGAGTGGTACCTCCACTACCACTACGTCGTGCAGGCGCCCAAGCCTTACGGTGTGTCGCGGCCGCTCGCCTCCGCCACCGATACGAGCCGCTACGGCGCCGCAGCCGCGGATGCGCACGCCAAGCTGGGTCCGTTCATGAAGAGGCTGGGATTCGAGAACATTCTGCTCGTCGATCCCGAGACGCTCGAAGTGTTCTACAGCCACGAGGAATCGACGGTTCTCGGCACGAACCTCGCCAGCGGACCTTACGCCCAGAGCAATTTCGCGGCGATGGCACGGACTCTCAGCAAGTCGAAAGACGTGGACGACTACCTGGTCGGCGACTTCGAGGCGTATCGGCCGAGACTGGGCGCGCCTGGGGCTTTCATCGGGACACCGGTGTTCGACGGGCCGCGAATGGTCGCGGTCCTGCTCCTCCGGTTCAGGCTCGAGCCGATCTCGAACGCGCTCTCCGGCGGGCAGCAGTGGGAGGCCGAAGGCCTCGGCAAGACCGGCCAGGTCTATATGGTCGGTCCCGATCTGACGATGCGGACGGATTCACGGTTCCTGATCGAGGATCCGAAGGCGTTCCTCACGTCGCTGCGCCAGTCGAAGCTCACGTCGCGCACGGCTGACACCGTCGAACGGCTGAACACGACGATTTTGACGGTGCCGGTCGACAACGAGGCCACGCGCCTGGCGCTGCGCGGTCAGGGCGGTCTGTTGGCGATCGAGGATTACCGCGGCGTCGATGCGCTGATGGCCTATGGCCCGCTGGATCTCGATTCGCTGCGGTGGGCCGTGATCGCGAAGATCGACAGGCAAGAGGCAATGGCGCCGCTCGCGGCCTACACCCGGCGTGCGCTTGCCGTCGGCGGGGCGCTCGCCCTGCTCGCTTCGGTCGTCGCGCTGTTCATGGCCGCGGCGCTGACCCGGCCGATAGGCGCGCTCGTCGGCGCGGCGCGGCGAGTCAGCAAGGGGACGCTGGACGTGCAAGTCGATGTGGCGCCCGACGACGAGTACCGCGAGCTCGGGGAGGCATTCAACGAGATGGTGCGAAGCCTCCGCGACAGCCGCGCGGACCTCGACCGCCAGGTCGAGGAGAACGAGCGGCTCCTGCAAAGCCTGTTGCCGGCGTCGGCCGCTGCTCAAGTCAGAGGCGGCACGTCCGAGACACCTCAGTCGTTCGCCGACGTCACCGTCGCGTACATCAATCTCGTCGGCCTGGACGCGCTCTCGCGCGAGTTGGGCGAGGATCGCGTGATGGCTCTGCTGAGCGATGTCGTCGGCGCGCTCGACGAGGCCGCCGAGCAGCAGGGTGTCGAGAAAGTCCGGACGATCGGCGCCTCCTATCTCGCGGCGTCGGGCCTGTCGCTCGAGCGGCCCGACCACACCGCGCGGATGGTCGAGTTCGCGCGCGAGGCCGTTCGCATCGTCCGTCGATTCAACGCGGAGCGTCAGACCAGTCTCGGCGCGGAGATCCGCATCAACGCCGGCCCGGTGATCGGCGGGCTGATCGGGCGGCGCAAATTCATCTACGACCTCTGGGGCGACACGGTCCGGCTGACGCGCCGCATCGAGTCCGACGGACGGACCTCGATCATCGTGACCAGGCCGGTCTACGACCGCGTGCGCGACATGGTGCCGTTCGAATCGCCAACGCAGATGGACGTTCAGGGAATTGGTGCGGTCGAGTTGTTTGCCGTGATACTCGACGAGGGGGTCGCATGAACGAACTTCTGGACATCCTGCGCGAGCAGGGCAGATGGGCGATCGCACTCGCCGTGGGCCTCCCGCTTGCCCTCATCGTGACCACCGAACTGGGGTTCGCGCTCACCCGCCGGGGACATCCTGCTGTGATCTGGCTGCGGCGCACGCGGCTCTGGGTTCTGCCGGCGATCGCGGGGGTCATCTATCTGCGCGCCGTGCTGGGGCTGCCGAGCGGCAACCTCTGGGTTCGCGTCGCGGAAACCGCCACCTGGGTCGTGTTCGTCATCGTCGCGCTGGGCGCCGCCAATGCCGTGGTGTTCGAAGGCGCTGCCGTGGGCAGCTGGGAGCAGCGCGTACCGCGCCTGCTGCGGGATCTGGTGCGATCC
The DNA here is from genome assembly GCA_963785755.1 of uncultured Acidobacteriota bacterium. GTDB lineage: Bacteria > Acidobacteriota > Vicinamibacteria > Vicinamibacterales > 2-12-FULL-66-21 > JACCXG01. Next base: position 30,329 of record CAWAXG010000047.1, read on the forward strand.
CTCCTCGTCGTGATCGCGGCGGCGCTGGCCTACTCATTCATCTGGAACCGCGAGATCCAGGGTGCGCTGACGGCGCTGGGTGTGACCTCGATCGTCGTGGGACTGGCGCTGCAGGAGCCCCTCGGGAACCTGTTCTCGGGGCTCATGCTGCTGATGGAGCGGCCGTTCGAGATCGGCGACACCATCGAGGTCGGCAACGTCTCCGGCACGGTGAAGGAGATCAACTGGCGGTCGGCGCACATCGAGGCGTTGGGCGGCATGATCCAGGTCGTCCCGAACTCGACCCTGAACAAGGAGACGATCAGCAACTACTCACGACCGCTGCCGATCCGCATGGAGATGCTGGAGCTCGCCTTCAGCAGTGACGATCCGCCGAACGAGGTGCGCAGAGCGCTCCTCGAGGTGGCGAGGACGACAAAAGGTGTGATTCAGTCGCCCAAACCGATTGCGGCGACGATCGGGTACGGCAACCACTCGGTGAACTATCGCCTGATCTGGCGGGTAGCCGAAGAGGATCGGTGGTCGGTGCGCAACGATCTCATTACCCGGATCTGGTACATGACGCGGCGCCACGGGCTGAGCCTGCCGTACCCCGTGAGCGTGCAGATTCAGCACCAGACCGACGCTCCGTTCGAGAAGTCCGCGGCGTCGCCGGCCGACACCCTGACGCGACTCCCTCACCTGCCCCGGCTGCCCGAGGGTGAACACGGCGTCATCCGCGCGCTGTCGTTCGGCAAGGGCGAAGTGATCTTCGACGAGGGGCAAGTGCTCGACAGCGTCTACCTTCTGGTGAAGGGTGCGGTCTCGATGCAGCTCGTGCGGCAGGCCGAGGTCGCGGAGATCGCGTCTGTGGGCCCTGGCCAGTTCTTCGGCGAAGCCGGGATGCATGGCACGCACTCCGCTGACTCGCGGGCCGTTGCCGTCGAGGACACGGAAGTCCTGCTGCTGAGGCCTGACACAGTCCGGCAATTGTTCGAAGCCAGTCCGACGCTCGCCCGCGACACCGGGCGGGTGCTCGACGTCAGACGCAAGGCGCTGCAATCGGCGCGCACCGCGCTGCAGCGCCACTGAAAACAGTCCGCGCACGGACGCGTCAGACATCTTGTGTATGCACGCCGGGCTTCGAGTTGACATAATCGAGGGCGGCGCCGCCTTCATACGCATCATCCTCAGCGGAGACAACGATGACCGACCCAGCTCAGTACGCACGGCGAACGGGCGCGCCGGATCGGACGACGGAATTGCTCTCGACCTACGGGATCGAGGCGCAGGACCTCCAGCGGATCGCGACGTACGGCAAGCTTGTCACCAGGAAGCTCGACGTGTACATCGAGATGTTCTACACCTGGCTCGCCAGGCTGCCGGACTTCGATCGCTTCTTTTCCGATCCCGCCAAGCTGGAGCACGTCAAGACACTCCAGGTGACGTATTGGGAGGAGTTCTTTCGCGGCCGCGTCGATAGCCACTACCTGGAGCAGCGGGAACTGGTCGGGAACGTGCACGCACGCATCGGGCTGCCGCTGCCCACCTACTTCGCGGCGATGAACTACTCGATGCAAATCTTCCTGGACGAGTTGTACGACGGCAGCCTGGAGCCGGCCGAGTATGCGGCCACCGCCAGGTCGATCATGAAGTTGATGAATTTTGATTCCGCGGTCGTGGTCGACACGTACTCGATTCTCACGCACCGGACGATTCGGGAGCAGAGCGACGCGCTGATGCGGATGTCGACGCCGGTCACGGCGATCTGGCGCGACATCCTGATGCTGCCGATCGTCGGCATCATCGATTCCAAGCGGGCGCAGGAGATCATGAATGCGATGCTCACCGCGATTGCCGACACGCAGGCGCGCGTGATCATCATGGACATCAGCGGCGTGGGCGTCGTGGACACGGCGGTGGCGAACCACCTGATCAAGATCACCAAGGCCACGAAGTTGATGGGCTGCGAGTGCACGATCTCCGGCCTGTCGGCCGCGATCGCGCAGACGATCGTGGAGCTCGGAATCGACGTGGGCAACATCAAGACCATGGCGACCCTGAGAGATGCGCTGGCGGCCGCCTTCCGCGCAACCGGGACGACGATCCGGGATGCCACGTGACGGGCATGGACGACGGCTCGGACGTCGCGCGCGTCACGATCCAGTCGCATCGCGGGGCGCTGATCGCATCGATCCAGGTGGACCTGGAAGAACGCGTCCTGCGGCGCTTTCAGTCCGATCTGCTCGAGCAGGTCCGGTCGAGCAAGGCGCGAGCCGTCATCATCGACCTCACGGGTGTGGAGGTGATGGACGGGGCGGATTTCGACGGGCTTCGGCGCACCATCGACATGGTCGCGCTCATGGGAACGCCGACCATTCTCTGCGGCCTGCGGCCGGGCGTGGCGGCGGCATTGGTCGACCTGAACGTTGCGACCGAGGGGTTGCAGACCAGCCTGAGCCTCGACAGGGCGCTGGACGCCATCGCGGCGGGGGAATCGCGCGATGCCACCCTCGCTGCCTCCGACGGATCGCGCGATCAGGAAGCCACCGATGAGAACCCGGGAGAGAAGGCTCTCGATCGAGAATGAGATGGATGTGGCCCGCGCGGTGCTGGAGACGGTCAGCTTCTGCACGGCGGTCGGCATCGACCGGGCACGTGGCCAGATGGTGGCCACAGCCGTGTCCGAGCTGGCCCGCAACATCGTCAAGTACGCGTCGCGAGGCGACGTGATCCTTCGACCATGCGTGGGCCAGTCTGGCGACGGCGTCGAAATCGTTGTCGAGGACGATGGACCCGGCATCGACGATGTGGAGCAGGCCATGCAGGACCATTTCAGCTCCAGTGGCACGCTCGGACTGGGCCTGCCGGGCGTCAAGAGGATGATGGATGAGTTCACCATCGAATCCCAACGCGGCCGGGGCACCAGGGTCACGATCCGGAAATGGCGGTAACCGCTCATTCACTGACATGACCGCCCGCGTCGAGAGCGCCGCCGTGGTGCGCGCGAAAGTTGGGGAAGTCGTCAGCGGAGACGACGCGTTCATCCTGGAGGTCGAGCAGGGATTCCTCGCCGCGATCGTCGACGTGCTGGGGCACGGCGAGGAGGCCAACGCGCTGGCCATTCGGATTCGCGCGTTTCTCACCGGGATCGGCTCGGATGCACTCGTCGATGTGCTGTCCCGGCTGCACCGGGAGTGTCGGGGCTCGCGCGGGGCGGCGGTCGGACTGTGCTTCATCGATCCGGCCACCGGCCGGCTGCGCTTCTCGGGGATCGGCAACACCGTGTGCCGGCGATTCGGCGAGGTCGAGACCAGGCTCGTGTCGCGTGACGGCATGGTCGGCGGGACGATGCGGACGCCGGTCGAGGAGACACTGCAACTGTCGGACGGCGATGTCATCGTCATGAACACGGACGGCGTCGACTCCAATTTCGCGGCGTCGGCCTATCCGCGGCTTCACACGGACCGGCCGCGGATGGTCGCGGCGACGATCGTCCATCGGTTCGGCAAGTCGCACGACGACGCGTCGTGTGTGGTGCTGCGGTACCAGCGATGATCGAGTTTGGCGTCATCCGGATTCGAGACGACGCGTCGCTGGTGGAAGCGCGCCACAAGCTGCGTCGTTTCGCGCTGTCGCTCCAGGTCGACGCGATCACGGCGACACGGATTGCCGTCGCGGCTTCGGCCCAGTGCCGCCGGATGATGCGGCTCGCTCGCGAGACGCGCATCGCCGTCGGCGTCGAGTCGAGCGGCGACGCCCCACGTCTGGTGTTGACGTTCCAGGCCAGCGCGGGCCTCGATCGTGACCCGATGCTCGACGCGGTATTCCACGAGGTGGCGGCGGCCCACGACGGGAGCATTCGCGTGTCCAGGCGCCTGCGTCACGGCGGGTTTCAGCCGGGTGCGGACTTCGTCGCCGAGCAGCGGCAGCGGATCGAGCGGCGCTCGCGAGCGGAGCTGCTGTTCGAGGTTCGCGAACAGAATGAGGCGCTCGCCCGGCATCGCGATCAGTTGGAGCAGACGGTGGCGGAGCGCACCGCCGAGCTGAAGAGCGCGACGGCCGCGGCCGAGGAAGCCAACAAGGCCAAAGGCACGTTTCTGGCGAACATGAGCCATGAGATCCGCACGCCGATGAATGCGATCCTCAATATGACCGGCCTTGCGCTCGAGGCCGACCTTCCCCCCAAGCCCCACCAATTCGTAAACGTCGCCCACTCGTCGGCCAAGAACCTCCTGGGCATCCTGAACGACATCCTCGACTTTTCAAAAATCGAAGCCGACAAGCTCGAACTCGAGAGCGTGCCCTTCAGCCTGCGAGACGTTCTCGAGGAAGTCACTGACACATTCCGTTCGGTCGTGATCCAGAAGCACGTCGAGCTCATCACCCATGCGCTCCCCACGGTGCCCGACCGGCTGCGTGGTGATGCCCTGCGTTTCCGTCAGGTCCTGACCAATCTGATAAGTAACGCATTCAAGTTTACGGAAAAGGGCGAGGTGCTGGTGAAAGCAGAGACTGCTGAAGCCACCGAAGGGACACCGCCCGGCGAGGTGCTCCTGCGCATCAGCGTGTCGGACACAGGCATCGGTATTTCGCCGGAGGAGCAGGCAAGGCTCTTCCGATCTTTCACTCAGGCCGACAGCTCAACGACGCGAAAGTACGGCGGCACGGGACTCGGCCTTGTGATCAGCCGGCGGCTGGCCCGCCTGATGGGCGGCGACCTGACCGTGGAAAGCACGCCGGGCAAAGGCACAACGTTCATCTTCACCGCGCGACTCACCGTCGAGGCCCAGCCCGAGGCCCCCAGTCGTGTCGCCCCCGCCAGCGTCGCCGAGCGGCCGGTCCTCATCGTGGAAGACACCGAGACGAGCCGCGAGCTGCTCGAGACACTTTGCCGGAGCTGGTCGATTCGGCCGGTGTCGGTGGCCACTGCCGAGGAGGGACTTGCGCTGCTGGAACGTCGCAATGGCAGAGGAGGAAGCGATCCGTTCGGCCTCGTGGTGCTCGACTGGATGCTGCCTGGCATGAATGGACTCGAGGCCGCTGAGCGGATTCGGGCACGCGAGGAGACCCGCACGCTGCCGATCGTGCTGATCAGCGCCTATGCAGGGAAGGAAGAGGAGGCGCGCTGCGCCGCGCTCGGCGTTAACGTGTTTCTTCCCAAGCCAATTACCGCCTCGTCGTTGTTTGACGCGGTCGTGGAATCGCAGGGTGCGCGCGTGCATGCGGCCCGTCGGGCGCTCGACGCACCGCTCGAACGGGAGTTCGACGTTCAAGTGCTGCTGGCTGAGGACAACGAGGCCAACCAGATGGTGGCGAGTGAGATCCTGGGGCGGCTTGGGATCGAACTCGACATCGCGAACAATGGCCGCGAGGCGCTGGAGATGGTTCGGGCCGCCCGTGGAAAGTACGCCGCTGTCCTGATGGACATGCAGATGCCCGAGATGGATGGTCTCGCCGCTACACGGGCGATACGCGAAGACCCGACGCTGCACGACCTGCCGATCATTGCAATGACCGCGAACGCGATGAAGGCGGACCTCGATGCGTGCCTCGCCGCCGGGATGAACGATCACATCATCAAACCCATCGACCGGAAGGCGCTCTTGCAGACACTGCGACGCTGGCTGCCGGCACCGCAAGAACATCGGGCGGATACGGATCCTGGTGCTTCCAAGACAGCAGCGGCTTTTTCACCGGAACCGGTTGCAGCGGTGCCGGACGGCAGTCCGAGGCTCGACGGTATTGACGTCGCAGGGTCGCTGGAGCGGCTCGGCCTCGAGTTCGAGAGTTTGCAGCGAATGCTCGTCAGGTTCGCGGACAGTCAGGGTGCGACGCTGGACGCGCTGCGGGCCGCCGTTGCCGCGAGCGACTCCGCCGCGGTGGCACGGCAGGCCCACGCGATCGCAGGGGCGGCGGGCAATCTTGGCGCCGAGGCCCTTCATGCGGCGGCAAAGGCGCTCGAGCGCGCGGGTCGCGAGAACAGCGGGAACTTCGCCCAGCTCCTGACCGAGCTCGAAGCACAGGCCGCTGTGGTTTTCCGCTCTATTGACACGTTGCGTGGGGCTCGCGCGGCGGTTCCCAGCGAGCCGACGCAGGTGTTCGTTCCCGCTGACGCTCGCGCTGTGCTGGAACGGCTGCAGGCGGCGCTCAGGGACTATGATGTCTCGGCGGCGAGCGCGGTCCTCGATGATCTCGATGGCCTCGCGATGCCGGGAAGCGCCGCTGGCGATCTGGTGCGGCTCCGGAATCATGTCGACAGCTACGAGTACGACGAGGCGAGAGTGCTCGCGACGCGGCTGCTCGAGCAGATCGCCTGACAGGGCCACGTGACCCGCACAAAGCCTCAAGTGATCGCACCGCTGACCGCGGCGACGCTCATCGCACAGCAGGTGGGAGGGAACGCCATGCGCGATGGGCTGTTCCTGTCCCTCTTCCCGGTTCAAAGCCTTCCGTATTTCATGGCAGGTGCAGCCGTCCTCGCGATCGCTGCATCACAGCTCTCGGGACGGCTGCTCGCCCGGCTTGGCCCGGTGCGGGTGGCTCCGGCCCTCGTTGCGTCGAACGCCGCATTATTCCTGGTGGAGTGGGTCCTTCTCGGCTGGCAGCCGCGGGCGGCGGCGGTGCTCCTGTATGTGCATACCGGTGTGCTGGGCGGGATCGCGATCTCCTCCTTCTGGTCGCTGCTCAACGAGCGCTTCGACCCGCATTCGGCGAAGCCGCTGATGGCGCGTGTGGCAGCGGCGGCTGCGTTCGGCGGCTTCGCCGGCGGCGTGAGCGCCGAGCGCGTAGCGGCCCTTCTCCCCGGAGGCGCACTGCTCCCGCTGCTGGCTCTCGTCGGCGGAGTGTCCGTCGCCGGCGCGCTGGCCGTGGGAAAGGGCGGACCTGCCGGTCACGCCCACGTCGCGCACGAGCCGGACCGCGCGGGAATACGGGCGCAGTTGCAGCAGCAGCCACTGTTGCGAGACCTGGCGCTCGTCATCGCTCTCGCGGCGATGCTGGGGGCGCTCGTCGACTACATTCTGAAAGCCGAAGCGGTCGCGTATTTCGGACAGGGCGATCAGCTGGTGCGCTTCTTCGGACTGTTCTATTCCGTGACCGGTCTCGCCGGGTGGCTGATCCAGGCATTCCTCGGGCGTGTCGCACTCGAGCGCCTGGGCCTCGGCGGGTCGGTCGGGAGCCACGCTGCCGCGGTGGGAGTCGCGGGCCTGCTCGGGTTCGTGCTGCCCGCTCCCTGGCGCGGCATCGTTCCCCGCGGGCTCGATGCCGTCGTGCGCAATTCGACCTTCCGCGCGGGTTACGAGCTTCTCTACACACCGCTCGCGGAGTCGGCCAAGCGCTCGGCCAAGTCGGTCATCGACGTCGCGTGTGATTGTGCGGGAAAGGGCGCGGGCGCGATCCTGATCCTTCTGTTGGTGGGGCTCGCGCCGTCGTACCCGCTGGCGGCCGTGAATCTCGCCGCCGCGCTCACGGCCGGCGGCGAGTTCTTCGTCGCCCGCCGGCTCCGGGCGGGTTACGTCAGCGCTCTGGAAGGCGGCCTCCGCCGCCGGGTCGAGCAGTCGGTAGAGTACTCCATGGCCGACTTCACGGTGGCGGGAACCATGGCCGGCCTCGACCGGTCAGCGATTCTGCGAGCCCTCGGATCTTCCGGCACGATCCAGGCGACCGCTCCTCCGGCCGATCCGGTTGTCGCCGCCATCGCTGAGCTCCGTTCCGGAGACCTCCTGCGGATTCGCGCGGCGCTGCGCGACCCGCCTCGAGACCCGCTCATCATTGCTGCGCTGGTGCCGCTGCTGGCGAGAGATGACGTGATGCGCGCGGCCGTGTCGGCACTCGCCGGTTTCGGCGCGCGCGCGGCGGGCGAAATGGTTTCCGTGCTGCTCGATCCCGCTACCCCCGACGTGGTGCGCCGCCGGTTGCCGCTTGCGCTGATGGTCTGTCCTTCGCCGATCGCGCGGGACGGCCTTGTGGCAGCCCTCGACGGCTTCGATTTCGAGATCCGGATGCGCTGCGGGCGCGCGCTGCTGTCACTCACAGACGACCACCCCGAACTTTCTACGCCCTTCCCCGGGGCTCTTGCACTCGCCGAGCAGGAGCTCAATGGGAGTGGCGACAAGCACCGGGTCAGAGAGCATGTCTTCAACCTTCTCGCTCTCGCCCTGGAGCGAGAGGCCATGCGCATCGTCGCGCGCGCCTTCACCACTGAAGACGTCTACGTGCGGGGTACCGCGCTCGAGTACCTCGAGACTGTGCTGCCAGCGCGCATGTTCTCCGCGCTCCAGCCGCTGCTGGCGACGGCGGGCCCGGCGCCCGCCCACCGGCGTCCGGCCACGGAAGTGCGGGCAGAGCTGATTCGAGCGGGCGCGACCATAACCGTGAGCCTCGACGAGGTGCGCCGCCAGCTCGAAGCGGCTGCACGCGAAGAGACCTGATCTAGAGACCATGACCAATACCCGCGCCGCACTCCCGGAAGACGCCGACCGCATCCTGCTCGTCGACGACGAGGGCGACGAACCTTGACGTCCTGCGCCACGCCCTCGACGGCCGTGGCTACCGGCTGTTCATCGCCCGCAGCGGGGAGGCCGCCATCGAACTGGCGCGCCGCGTACACCCGCAGTTGATCCTGCTCGACATCGTGATGCCGGGGATCGACGGATACGAGACGTGCCGGCGCCTCAAGGAGGACCCTGAAACCCGCGAGGCTGTGGTGATCTTTCTCTCGTCGCTGGACGACACCAAGGACAAGGTGCGCGGTCTCGACGTGGGCGCGGTTGACTTCGTGTCCAAGCCCTTTCAAGGTGACGAATTGGTCGCGCGCGTCAACACGCACCTGACGCTGCACCGGCTTCGGCGGCAAGTCGAGGCAAGGAATGCGGAGCTCGCGCGTGAGCTGGCCGTCGCACAGGAGCTCCTGCTGGAGGCGCGGCGCCGCGTGGAAGGCTCGCTGCTCGGCGACAGCCCCGCCGTTCGGGCGTTGCGCGAATCGATCGCCCGGTACGCAGCCGACGCCGATGTCGTGCTGCTGACCGGCCCCCAGGGTGCGGGGCACGAGGCGGCCGCTCGCGCCATCCATCACGCCTCGCCGCGCAGCCGGCAGGCCTTCATGCACGTCAACTGCGCGATGGTGACGTCAGGCCAGGACCCGGGCATCCTGAGTCCGCCGGCAAGAGCTTCAGAGCCGGGGGCAGGTTCGAACTTGAGCCTGCTGGAACTGGCGACGCAAGGGACGCTCTACCTCGACGAGATCCAGCGTTTGCCCGGTGAACTGCAGGAACGCCTGGCCGCAGTCCTCGAGGGCGTGCAGGCCTCGCACGAAAGCGGCCAGCCAGCGGTGCCGGACGTTCGCTTCATTGTGTACACGTCGGCGGCGCTCGCCGAGGCGAGCGGATTTCATCCGAGGCTGCTCGCGCTCGTCGAACGCCGACAGCTGCGCGTGCCGTCGCTCACCGAGCGCCAGGAGGACGTCTCAGACATCGCGCTCTTCTTCCTCCGCCGGCACGCGCGCCGGATTGGCGCCGTCGTCGAGACGATCTCCGAGCAGTCGATGAAGCGGCTGCGCAAGTACCGCTGGCCCGGCGACGTGCGCGAGCTGCAGAGCGTGATCGAGCGCGCCGTCACATCCGCACGGGAGCCGGTGCTCGAGATTGATCCGGCCCTGCTCGGGGAGGGCCTGCCGCTTGGCCACTACCGGCTGTTAGGGAAGCTTGGCGAGGGAGGCATGGGCGAGGTGTGGCGCGCCCGGCATCAGCTCCTGGCGCGTCCCTGTGCGATCAAGCTGATCAAGCCCGACCTGCTCGGCGAGAGCAAGCGGGACGCGGCGACAGAACGCTTTCAGCTGGAAGCGCGGACCATAGCGCGTTTGACCTCGCCGAACACGGTCCGGCTCTACGATTTCGGCGTGAGCGAGACCGGCAGCTTCTACTTCGTCATGGAACTGCTGACCGGCATGGACCTCGCCTCACTGGTGCAGCGATTCGGGCCGCTCCCTCCGGAGCGCGCAGTGGCCCTGCTGCGCCAGGCGTGCCGCTCTCTCGGTGAGGCGCATGCCGCGGGGGTCCTGCACCGCGACATCAAACCGCAGAATATTTTCTTGTGCCGGTTGGGTCTCGATTTCGACGTCGTGAAGGTCCTGGACTTTGGACTCGTCAAATCGCTCGACGAAGGCGCTACTCAACTCACGATGGAAGGCGTTCTGACCGGGACACCAGCCTATATGCCACCCGAGCGTGTCATGGGCGGGTCCGCTGACGAGCGATCCGATCTGTACTCGCTCGGTTGCGTAGCCTACTGGATGCTGACCGGCCGCGCGGTATTCACAGGGGAGCCGATGACCGTGATGATCCATCATGCCCGGACCGTTCCTCCGCCCCCATCGAAGGTTTCCGGTAGCCCGCTTCCTGCCCGTCTCGAGGAGATTGTTCTTTCCTGCCTCGAGAAGGCGCCCGAGAAGCGCCCGGCGTCGGCGGTCGAGCTGTGGCAGCAGCTCGGCGAGGTGACGCTGACCGCACCGTGGACTCCTGAGCGCGCGGAAGCCTGGTGGCAGGAGCATCTTCCGGATCTCGCCCGTCCGTCGCAGGGCGGCGACTCCAGCAGCGAATTGAGGATCGTGCCCGTCGAATGATGCAGAACGTTCTATAGGTGTCGCAGATCGCGTGTGCGTTCGCACACGTGTTCGACACGAGCCCGATCTCTTGCGAGCTTTCCTCGTCTCTCTTGCGAGCTCTCCTCGTCGTGTTCGCGGCTGCGATGTCGAGCTTGACAAATAATTTTGTCAATAGCATGCTGTGGCCATGCTGGACGTCGACGTCATCGAGGATCCCGCAGCGGCGGCGGCCGCGCTCGACCCCATCAAGAGCCGCCTGCTGTCGGAGCTGATCGAGCCGGCGTCGGCCGCCAGCCTCGCGGCGCGGGTCGGCATGGCGAGGCAGAAGGTCAACTATCACTTGCGCGGGCTCGAAGCGCACAAGCTCGTGCGCGTGGTCGAAGATCGCAGGTGGGGCGGGCTGACCGAGCACTTGTATGAGGCCTCGGCCACTTCCTATGTCGTCTCACCGGTCGCGCTCGGGCCGGCGGCCGCCAATCCCGCGCGCGCAACCGATCGGCTCGCGGCCGGCTATCTGGTCGCGCTCGCCGCACGCGTCGTGCACGAGGTCGCCGCGCTCTGGCGCCGCGCGGTGAGCGCGGAAAAGCGCCTCGCCACGCTCTCCATCGATACGGACATCCGCTTTGCATCTGCGGCCGAACGCGCCGCGTTCACCAGCGAATTGACCGGCGCCATCTCCGCGCTCGTCGCGCGCTATCACGACGCGTCGGCGCCAAAAGGGCGCGACCATCGCCTCGTGGTCATGGCCTATCCGAAGCCTAGCGAGGCTGCGCCTCAGACCCTCGAGGCTCCGCCTCGCTAGGTCACATTGTTTGGCAACGCCGCGCTGACGCGCGGACGGCCTTGACCGAAACTTGACTCAAATGCTCAGAATCGAGCCGGTCAAGGCCTCTAGGGCGTAAGTCAGGAGGGAGCACGCATGGCAATGAAGAAGGACGCATCAGGCCGCCGGTTCGTAGAGGTCGAGTTCGAACTTCCGGGAACGCCCGAGCAGATCTGGAACGCGATCGCGACCGGCCCGGGCATCACAGCCTGGTTCGTGCCGTCGGAGGTCGAGACGCGTGAAGGCGGCACGGTTGCGTTTCATCTCGGCCCGGGGATGGATTCGACCGGACACGTCACGGCATGGGAGCCGACACGCCGGTTCGCCTACGAAGAGCCTGGATGGAGCGGCGATGCGCCGCCGCTGGCCACCGAATTTCTGATCGAGACCCGGGCCGGCGGTCCCTGCAAGGTCCGCATCGTCCACAGCCTGTTTACGTCGAGTGATGCCTGGGACGATCAGATCGGCAGCATGGAAACCGGCTGGCGCGCCTTCTTCGGCGTACTCCGGATCTACCTCGCGCATTTCGCGGGCTTGCGTGCGGCGTCGATCCGGCCGACGGCGCACTTCACAGGTACGCACGACGAAGCGTGGGACATGGTCAAGCGTGGACTGGGTCTGTCGGATGTGCGAGCGGGCGAACGGCGCGACACGTCGATCGAGGGTGGGCCGTCTCTGGCCGGAACGGTGGAAGGTTTGAGCGAAAGCTCCCGGCACCGCGAATTGACGTTGCGTCTGCAGCACCCGGGTCCCGGCGTGGCCCTGATCGGCACCTACGTCTGGGATGGACGCGTCAACGTGGCCGTCAGTCTCTACTTCTATGGCGACGATGCGGAAGCGCGTGCTGCGCGGGAAGCGCCGTCTGGCAGCGCTGGCTGGAGACGCATCTGGCGGTGCCCGCGCCGTCATCTACGTAGCAGGGTGCTGAAAAGGCGCACCCGACAAGTTGACACATCAAGGAGCGAATGATGCCTGTCAAGAAAGATGAGTCTGGACGCCGCTACGTCCAGGCAGAAGTTGAAGTGCCTGGCACGCCGGAAGAGGTGTGGAAGGCGATTGCGACTGGACCCGGGATCTCATCGTGGTTCGTGCCGACCGAGGTCGAAACCAATCAGGATGGGACGCCTGCGAAGGTGGTTTCGCATTTCGCTCCGGATGGCAGTATGGATTCGGTCGCGACCGTGACGAAGTGGGAGCCGCCGCGGCGGTTCGTCGCTGACAGTCCCGGCGAACGGCCGGGCGATCCGGCCGTCGCGACCGAGTGGACGGTCGAGACGCGGTCCGGCGGCACGTGCACCGTGCGCGTGGTTCACAGCTGGTTCGCGAGCAGCGACGATTGGGACAGTCAGTTCGACGGACACGAGCAGGGTTGGGTCTCGTTCTTCCGGATTCTGCGGCTCTATCTCGCTTCGTTCACAGGTCAGCCCTGCGCGGCGTTCCAGGTGATGGCCTTCACGCCCGAGTCCACGAGCAAAGCGTGGGAGATCCTGACGCATCCCCTCGGGCTCCGCGATCCGAGCCAGGGCCAGCGCGTGACCTCACTCGCCGGCGCGCCGCAGCTGTCGGGCGTGGTCGAACGCGTCGGGGCGCCCGAGTATCCGGAGACTGCTCCTGCGCCTGGACGCGCCAGCGCCGGGTATCGCGCACGGCTTCGCCATGCCGATGGGGGGCAACGTCTGTGTGCCAGTCCGCCTGTACCTGTATGGCGACCAGGCCGCGGCCGTCGCGGCGCGCGAGGAACCGCGGTGGCAGGCGTGGATCAAGGAACGGTTCCAGCCAGCCGTCGAAGCGAACACCTGACGATCGATCTGAGAAGGAGAAGATTCGCGACCGGGACTAGAATGAGCCCGTGAGCTTGTACGTCGCACTGCTCCGCGGCATCAACGTCGGCGGCAGCAATCTGATCAGGATGCCGGCGCTCAAGGCCTGCTTCGAGGGTCAGGGCCTTCGCGATGTGGCGACCTACATTCAGAGCGGGAACGTGCTGTTCACCGCCGCCCGCGAGAGTCCAGTCGCGCTCACGGCCCGGATCGAGAAGGCGCTCTCGAAGACGTTCTCCTATCAGTCGCGTGTCGTGCTGCGCTCGTTCGAGCAGATGAAGGCGAACGTCGAGGGAGCGCCGAAGGGATTCGGCGGGCGCCCCGATGAGTATCGTTACGACGTGATCTTCCTGAAGCATCCGGTGACGGCGGCCGAGGCGATGAAGAGCCTGACCGCCAACCCCGGAGTTGACCGCGTGTTCGCCGGCGACGGCGTGGTGTACTTTTCGCGGCTGATCAGCCGGGCGGCCGAAAGCCACCTGAGTCGCGTGGTCGGGAAACCGATCTATCAGGACATGACGATCCGCAACTGGAACACGACGGGCAAGCTGCTCGCCTTGATGGAGCGCGTGCGGAGCGGTGACTAGACCAGCAGGCTGCTGAACAACGCAGCCGGAGACAACTCCCAATTCCCAACCTCCAATTCCCACGAGATCTCTCTGCCGATCAGCTGCGGAATCCTTTGGGAGTTGGGAGTTGGAGATTGGGAGTTGACCTGTTCCCCCTCTCTTAGTGGATCACCGTGATCGTGCCGGGCTCCGACTCGTTGTCCGCGGTATCGACGGCGATTATCGTGATGGTGTTCTGGCCGTAGTCGACCTCGACAACCGCAGTGGTGTCGCCCACCACGACAGCGCGCAACTCCCCGTTGACATAGACCTCGTAACGGATGAACGACTGTGGAGCGAAGTCATCGGTCGAGGGATCCCATCTCACGATGAGGAATGCGCCATCACTTTCTGCGGTGATGTTCATCGGCTCTGTCGGCGGCGTCTGGTCGTCGGGGTTCGCCGGCTCGGTCGTCACTACGTACGGGATCGCTGAAGGGCGACCAGTTCCCCTGAACGTCGCGAGCACGAACGGTAAACGTGTATGTCGTCTCTTGATCCAGCGGAACACAACCTGTCGCCACCAGAACAGCGGCGCAGGTAAAAGTACCTGCTTTCGAATTCAGCGTGGTGACGGGCTGCCCGTCGATATAGATCGAGTACCAAATGGTCGGCCCATCGTCGGTGGACGACCAGGTCAGGGACGCGTGCGTCGGGCCGACATCCACGACTGCCACGACAGGCTTCGTGGGCGCGGCGGGCGCGCCGGGCAACGTGACCGTCACAGGGTTGCTGGAACTGGAAAGATTCCCTGCGGCATCCTTGGCGTAGACGCGAAGCGTATAGGTCGCACCAGCGTTCAAGCCCCCCAGCGTGTGGCTCGTTGCCGTCTGACTGACGGTCACGTTGGTGCCGCCGGCGCAACAGATGATGTAGCTGAAGCTGCCCGAATTGTCCGTGGACGGCCCCCATGCAAGCGACACGCTGTTAGACGTTGTCGCCGCGACGACAAGGTTGGTCGGCGCCGTTGGTGGTGTGCGATCTCGAATCCGGAAGCCCTGGCCCGAGACGACGGACGACCCCAACACCATGGTGAGCGCCACCGCCGTGAACAACGAAGGGAACTTTCTCGTCATGTCGATTCCTCTCTCTGAACTGATGTTCCCGCGAGGGTGAGGTCGCTGAATCGTCCTCGGCCAGCTAAGTGTCCTTTTCTCTGCTGTGATGTGTCGTGGGACGGGTCGTGTGACGTGTCGTGTGATGGCGTGCGACATGTCTGTGGCGACGCGGTCAGATTTCCCGCAAATGCCGTACCTCGGCCGCTCGCCGCGTCGGGCGCTGTGTTGTCTGTCGTTTTGAGATCGTTACGCGTTGAGAGAGGTTTCGCTCGTCGAAACAGCTTACCGGCACGGTAAGGCGCAGGCGGCAGCGTATGGAGTACTTACCAGTGACAACGCGGACCGCTACTGATTCAGCGGGACCGCGATGTCGACGACGGCCTCGTCGAACCGGCCCAACGAGAACGCCTGGCCCGTCGTGAGACTGACGGCGTAGAACCGATACTTGCCGTTCACCGAGAGCGTCGCGAACGGGAAGTTGGCCACCGTCACGCCATTCACGAGCAGGCTGTAGATATCGAAGCCGGCCGCGGCAGCGGCATCAACGCCGAGTTTCCCGGTCGCAACCAGGATGCCATTGCCCGGAGGCGACTGGATGACGAGCTGGTCCAGCGTCGTCGTGATGAATCCGAGGTCTCTCGTCCTCTCGGGTGAGCGGGCTCTGAATGACACCAGCCTGCCGTCGTCGGTCAGGCCGATGACTCGAAGGTCATTGCTCGAGCGGTCGTCGTCTTGACCGTCTGCGCGGACGCCGTGCCACGCGCCCGCTGCCAGCAGGACAGCGAGGCACGCGAACACGACGGACTGTCTCTCCCTGTGGATGGCTCTTCGCATAGGGAATCTCCTCCTCACTTCGCGGGCACTCAAACCTGACTACGCGCGGCGGTGCGGGATCGGATTTCCCCAGGAGGTTCTGCGGAGTCCGGGTCAGGAATCCATCAGGCTCGGCAGTGGAGTGTCGGGCCGTTCAAGACGAGCTCGCCATGAGGACCGCGGCTTGCAGCGTTGATCGATGAGCACTGGGAGGAGCTGAGCCATGGATTTCACCACTGCCGTCACGCTCGCGGTCGTCCTTTGCATCGCGCTCTGGGTCCCGTACTTCTTCATCTACATCCGTCGAGGGAAGGCACGCGGACACACCTGGTTCACATGGTGGAAGCCGCGGGGTCACTCGGACATCGGCCCGGACCTTGGTGGGTCCCGACCGACTCGACCGGGCGCAGACGACGCGCGGGGGGCTCGTTATTGATTCGGGCCGCCTTCGCCCTTCGGGCTACGGCGCGCCAAGGCCGCGGCTCGTGCGATCAGAAACAAGCCCGCACTTCTCCAGTCCGTAGTCGCGCGACAGTCACGACTTCGCTCCCGTGTTGTACTCGTCGTGGCGGCGCCACCAGACGCCCTCCTCGTTGCGCCCCCTGGGTGCGCGGTCGAGCCACTGGTACATGCCCCAGAGGCCGTCCAGTCCACGCGCGTAGGCGGAATAGGTGTGGTAGACGACGCCATCCTCGAGCACGAACGCGCTCATGCCCGGCCTCTCGCGCGTGTACGTGGCCTTGTCGGTTCCAGACATCGCCGCGAACAACGCGGCCCCGTCGGGTGTCGCGGGCGGCGGTATCGTGGCTTCCTCGGTGCCGCGTGACTGCGATGGCGCCTCGCGCCGGTAGTTGTATTCGATGCCCCCCTCGCGCTGCTGCTCCTCGGTGAACCCGACGCTGAAGTCGAAGTTGAAGTCGCTGTCGAACGAGGACGCCCAGGGGAATGTCCACCCCATCCGCCGCCTGTAGGCCTGCAGCTTCGTGAGAGGCGCCCGCGACACTGCCGCAAGCGTGACGTCGTGGTTGGCGAGGTGAACAACCGAACCGTTGAACCCGTCCGCAATCGCCGAGCAGGCCGGACACCCCGCCGTGTAGTCGGGCCCGAACATGAAGTGGTAGATGAGGAGCTGTGAGCGTCCCCGGAAGAGATCCGCCAGCGAAGCGCTGCCCTCTTCAGTCTCGAATCGATACGTTTTGTCCATCCGAACCCAAGGCAGCTCCTGCCGCCGCCGCGCCAGCTCGTCGCTGCGCCGCGTGAGCTCCTTCTCAGCCTCGAGCAGCTCGAGCCGCGCTTTCAGCCACTCTTCCCGGGTCCCGGTCACGTGCGTCGTCATCACTGTTCTCCTCTGCTTTATCCGTCTTCGCTTCCACGTTGCTTGCCAATCGAAGCTCACGTGTCGTCAGCAGGTCAGCGAAGGCTGGAGATACATTGAGCGCAGGAGATCGAACAGTGGGAGTGACAAGTGTGACGGGATTCCGTGTCCCAACCGGCCTGCGCGCGTGTAAAGGGGGACAAGGGGACGAAGGGTCCCAACCAGCAGCGAGTGAGCGCAGCGCCCGCCTACGCGCCGCAGGCGCTCGGCGCGTCCGCCGCAGCCTTGGCGGAGGCGGAAACGAGCCACGCGAGCGGAGCGGGGCGTGAGGGGCCCCGCGAGCGCCCGCCTGCGCCAAGGCTCCGGCGAGGTCTCGCCGTAGCGCTTCGCGCGAAGGCGGAAGCGTGTAAGGGGGTCCGGGGGACGAAGTCCCCCGGTGAGAAGTGATCTACTATGGCCGGCCGGGCGGTTCAGCGACGAAGTGAAAGAGCCGATCTTCCGCGAAACCCCGCTGTCCCGCCCGCTGAGCAGATTCAGGCACGAGGTCACCATGCGCACGCAGACTTCAGTCAGCAGACGGACGTTCCTCGCCGGCGCCCTCGGGACCGCCGCTGTCAGCAGGATCGTTCCGCCCGCCGTTGACGATGGCGCTGCCGCCCCCGCGGCTCAGACACGACAAGCGCCGGCACTGCTCGGCGGCAAGCCGCTGCGGGCGGCGCCATTTCCGTCGTGGCCGGTCGCCGAGGCGCGCGAGGAAGAGGCGTTGACCGGCCTCATCCGGCGTGGCAAGTGGGGTCGCGGCGAACAGGTCGCGGCGTTCGAATCCGCATACGCCGCGCTGACCGGCGCAAAAGGCTGCCTCGCCACCGCGAACGGGACCAGCGCCCTCATCATCTCGCTTGCGGCGCTGGACATCGGCCCCGGCGACGAGGTCGTGGTGCCTCCCTACACGTTCATCGCGACGGTCAACGCGGTGCTCCTGATGCATGCGCTGCCCGTGTTCGTCGACACCGACATCGAGACGTTCCAGATCGACGCGCGCCGGATCGAAGCGGCGATCACGCCGCGCACACGCGCCATCATCCCGGTGCATCTCGGCGGCTCGGCTGCCGATCTCGACACCATCCTGCCGATCGCGGCGAAGCGCGGCATTCCCGTCATTGAGGACGCGTGCCAGGCGCACCTGGCCGAGTGGCGCGGCCGCAAGGTCGGTACGTATGGCAGGACCGGGTGCTTCAGCTTTCAGGCGAGCAAGAACCTGAACTCGGGGGAAGGCGGCGCGATCCTGAGCGGCGACGAAGAACTGCTGGCGGCCTGCTTCCGCTTTCACAACAACAGCCGCGGCCGCGAGAACACCGGCACCGACTTCTCGTACGCCCGGACGGGCGCGAACCTGCGGATGACCGAGTTCCAGGCCGCGCTGCTGCAGGCGCAGATGACACGACTCGAGGATCAGTCACGGACCCGGGAGCAGAACGCCGCGTACCTCTCGAAGCGGCTCGCCGAGATCCCCGGCATCTCACCGGCACGGATGTACGACGGGTGCACGCGAAACGCCTGGCATCTCTACATGTTCCGCTACGATGCACGCCAGTTCTCGGGTCTGCCGCGCGCGACGTTCCTCAAGGCGCTCGCCGCCGAGGGTGTGCCCGCGTCTGGCGGATATTCCCCGCTCAACGCGCAGCCGTTCCTGGAGCAGGCGCTCTCGAGCCGCGGCTTCAAGGCGATTTATCCGCAGGACGTCCTGCAAAGCTGGCGCGAGCGCAACCGGTGCCCCGAGAACGATCGCCTCTGCCGCGAAGCCGTCTGGCTGACCCAGACCATGCTGCTCGGACCGCGGCGCGACATGGACGACATCGCCGAAGCGGTGCTCAAGGTGCGGGCGCATGCGGAGGCACTGGCAAAGACGTGAGGCCGACAGATGCGCGGCGGATGACGCCGCCGCGACTACCCGGCTGCAACCATCGCCACCGTCTTGTCGATCAGCCGCTGGAAGGCCTCGAGCGTCACCTCCAGGTCGGCCTCGGGCGTGTCTTCCTCCTTGCAGTGCGACAGCCCGTTGGTGGACATGGCGAACATCATCACCGCGGGCATCACGCGGCTCATCTCCACCGCGTCGTGGAGTGGGCCCGACGGCAGCGGGGGCGCGTGCCCGGTGACCTCGTGCACGGCTTCGGCACACAGCGCGACGAGCCGCGGATCGAACCGGCACGGGTCGATTCGCCACACGTGGCGCCATTCGACGCTCACGTTGTTGGCCGCGGCGGCGCGCGACGCGGCCTCGCGAGCGTCGGCCAGCGCGCGCTGTAGTGTGACGGGCTCCAGCGCCCGTTGATCGAGGGCAATTTCGCACACGCCCGGCACGGCCGTCACAATCCCCGGTTCCACCATGACGGTGCCCACGGTGCACACCACTCCAGCCTCCGGCGTCGAATGGCGCCGGGCGATCTCGCGGCAGGCGAGGGCCGTCTCGGCGGCGGCCAGGAACGCGTCGCGCCGCATCGCAATCGGCGTGGAGCCGGAGTGCGCTGCCTGTCCCACGAACCGCAGGACGTGCCGCTCCACCCCGTAGGTGCCGATGACCGCGCCGGTGGATCGGCCCATCGCCTCGAGCACCGGCCCCTGCTCGATGTGCAACTCGAGGTAGGCGCGCGGACGGCGCGCGTCGAGTGCGCGCCGCGCCTCGGGCATGCGGTCCACGTCCACGCCGTTCTCGGCCAGCGCGTCGGCGAGGCGGGTGCCCTGGCGATCAACGAGGTTGCGCACGCTGTCGGGCACGAGGCTGCCGCTGGCGCCCGACGACCCCAGCAGGCTGCGCGAGAAGCGCGCGCCCTCTTCGTCGGCGAAGTCCACGACGGCCAGCGTCACCGGCGGCGTCCTGCCGGCGTAGCGGCGGAGCGCCTCAACGCCCGCCAGCACGCCCAGCGGGCCGTCGAGCCAGCCGCCGTTCGGCACCGAGTCGAGGTGGCCGCCGATGACGACCGTGTCCGGCCGTTCGCCCGGCAGCGTGATCCAGTTGTTGCCGGCGCGATCGGCCTCGGCGCGCAGTCCCTCGCGGGCCAGCACGGCGTCCAGCCAGCGGCGCGCGTCGCGCCACACCGGCCCCCACGCCACCCGCTGGGCGCCCTGGGCATCGCTCGTCCGCGCCGCCAGGGCACGGAGGTCGGCAATCACGTCGCGTCCTCCCATCTCTCCACCTCGCGCCGGCGATCATAGTGTCAGCGGGGACAGATTTCGCCGCGAGGCTGTAGAGGCGTTACTGAGAGGCGACAGTGAGGTGCGAGGTCGTTACCTTGGCTTGTTCAGATCTCGGATTGCATGAGCGATCAGGATCGCGCGTTTCAGCGCGGATCGCTGACGAGGCACTCGAGTACCGCACGGCCTCGCGGCGAGAGGCGGTAGCCGACCTCGAGGCTCTCGGTGAGGCCGAGCTCTTTCAGCTGTCGGACGCGACGCTTGAACGGCGGCACGTCGGCGTCTACCTGCGGCGCGAGCACGCGCGAGACGATGCCGGGCTGGTCGGCGATCAGCTGCAGGTAGCGTGTCGTCCAGGGCGTCGGGCACGCGGCGTCGATCCTGGCCAGCCTCGCGACGATCGCCTCGAGCTCGGCGTGCTCCGGCAGGCGTTCTCGGAGGGCGATACGCGGATCGTCGCCGGCGAGACGGAGCTCGATGCGCAGGAGCGTGCCCTCGCCGGCGATCGACGCCCGCAACTCGTCGGGTGACATGCCCGTGCGGCGCACGTCCTCCGGCGTGATGTCGCCTTCGTCGACGACGGTGACGCGATCGAGGCAGAGCACGCCGACCGGCGAGCGGAGTGAAGAACCGTCGGCTGGCGGCGCCCGCCGCCAACGCCTGAAGGCGAGCGTCACACGGCCCTCGGCGATGCCCTGCAGGATGTCGCGGCGGAACAGCATCCGACCCTCTCGCTGGTTGGCCCTTCGACCTCGCTGAAGTTCCGGGTTCGAGGCATGATTTGGCAGCGGCGTTTCCGCGCCCGCCCACATGGCCAGGCGGAACGACGGAAGATTCACGCCGGCCTCGACGGCTCGGTATCCTTCTGAATCGGCTGTTAGCGTGTTCGTTGAAGCCCGGGCCTCCCCGCGCTACACTTCGGTCTACATCAGGGTCAAGGCATCGGTCGACATGGCCAGCACGCCGCCGGAGAGGGATTGACGACGTCCAAGCGCCTCAACTGGCTCCGAACTCGGCGCCTATCGCCTGGAATCTCTTCTCGGCGCAGGCGGCATGGGCGAAGTGTACCGGGCGAAAGATGTTCGTCTGGGCCGATGGGTGGCGATCAAGGTCCTGCTTCCACAGATCTCCGCAGATGTCGAAGCGCGACGGCGTTTCGAACGCGAAGCCCGCGCCATCGCGAATCTGAACCATCCGAACATCTGTACGCTGCACGACATCGGATCGGAGGATGGCGTTGACTACCTCGTGATGGAGTACTGAGGGCGACACGCTGGCCGGATTGGTGGCCACGCGCCGCCTGCCAATGGACCGTGTTCTTGGTTACGGCATGGCGATCGCCAGCGCGCTCGCCGCGGCCCACAAGCAGTGCATCGTTCATCGCGACCTGAAGCCAGGAAACATCATTCTGACCAAGTCCGGTGTCAAGGTCCTCGATTTTGGCTTGGCCAAGTTTCTCGACGCCAGCGCGGTAGTCCTGAACGACGAGACGTTGGCAGCTGAACCGATGGTACTCGGTACTCCTGCCTACATGGCGCCAGAGCAACGAGCCGGCAAGGAATGCGACGCGCGAACGGACATCTACGCTTTCGGTCTTCTCCTCGCAGAAATGGCGACCGGACGGAGGCGCATGTCCGCGTTCGAGGCGTTGCCTTCAGGCCTGCCGCCGCAGTTCGCCTTCGTCGTCGAACGCTGCCTCGCACCCGACCCGATGATCGGTGGCAATCGTGCGCCGATGTTCGACTGGCGCTGGAATGCATCGCAACGGCGGAGGCGCAGTTTCACCATGCGGCGGCCCAGCCACCCGAGTTGCCGCTCTCACGGTTGAGTGTTGATCTGGGCCGGAATGCCGTGCCGGGTTTGCGAACGACCGCCACGCTGTCGCCTGATGCAAGGAGAATTGTGTTTCTTGCGCGCGGCTCTGACGGCAAGCAGCGGTTGGCCACACGGCTCCTGGCGGAAGCGCAGACGACACTACTCAAGGGTACTGAGAACGCGCAGGATCCGTTCTTCTCGCCGGATGGCAAGTGGCTCGGGTTCTTCGCCAACTACAGGCTCAAACGGGTCTCGATTGAAGGCGGCGCACCCGTGACCGTCTGTGAGGCTCCGAACGATCGCGGCGCCAGTTGGACCGACGACGAGACCATCGTCCTCGCGCCCCATATCTTCGGCGGCCTCCTGCGCGTTAACGCCGCGGGAGGGGCCCCCGAACCATTGACATCGCTGGCAGATGGCGAGGCGTCGCATGCTTGGCCACAAGTGATTGCCGGGCGGCAGGCGGTGCTCTTTACGGGCGGCCCTGCCGATGCGCCGAACGTACAGGTCTTGTCTCTTTCAACTCGCGAGACGAAAGTCGTCATTCCCGTCGGGCTATTGCGGCCGGTATGTTCCCTCGGGACACGTCATCTACGTCCACAGGAATACGCTCTTCGCCGTGCGATTCGACATCGACACGCTCGAAACCCGCGGTGTGCCCGTGCCGATCGTAGACGACGTCGCGGATGATGTCACCGACCGAACAGGGCATTTCGACTTCGCGAATGACGGAACGCTCGTCTACTTGAGCCGTGACGCTGTGACTTCGGACCGCACCATCGCGTGGATGGACAGATCGGGTCAAGTCGAGAAGCTGCTCGAAGCACCTGGGCGCTATGCGTATCTCTTCCCTTCACCGGATGGACGGAAGCTCGCGTTTGTATCGGGACAGGATATTTGGGTGCTGGACTTGAAACGCGGCCGGCCATCCCGCGTGTCCTTCAACACTCTTGGGAACCAATGGCCGGTATGGGCGCCCGACAGTGCGCACCTGGTGTTCAGCGCGCAGAACCGGAGCGGCAGCGGCCGCTCGCTCTGGTGGCTTCGCGCGGATGGTGCCGAAGAGCCGCAACTGCTCCTGGAAAGCGCCGATGAATTGCATCCATCATCAGTCTCGCCAGATGGCACACACGTGGCAATCCATCGGCGCAGCTCGGAAACTCTCTACGACATCTGGATGCTATCTCTCGACTGCTCTGATCCGGAGCGCCCGAAGGCAGGGACATTCGAGGTGTTTCTGCGCACTCCGGTGAATGAGTGGGGCGCAGTGTTCTCGCCGGATGGTCGGTGGGTGGCGTACTACTCGGAGGAGTCAGGTACGGGCGACATTTACGTCCGGCCATTTCGGGGCCGGGGGGGACCATGGCTCGTATCGAGCGGCGGCATCGCCGGGACGCTGGCTCACTGGCCCAGCGGCGGTCGAGCGCTGTACTACCTCAGTACCGATCGACACATCATGGAGGTGACATACACGGAGGAAGGCAACTCATTTGTCGCTGACGAACCGCAGCGCTGGTCGGAAGCGACCCTGCCGTTCGCGGCGTTCAATGTCAGCCCGGATACCACACGGGCGATCATCGCGGCCCCTGCGGACCCTCTGGACGCCCGCCACACGCTGCACGTGACTTTTCTCCTGAATCTGTTCGACGAGCTTCGCCGGCGCGCGCCGTCAGCGGTTCAGTGACAGGAACGATCAGTTCCAGCGCGTCTGCGGGCTGCGTCTTTCACGTCTGCGTCGACTGCTGTGCTGTTACACCGAATCGTGCCTCCCTCTCGCGTGTCAGGTGCGGCACGATGCCGAGTTGCCGCTCGATCAACATCAGCTGTCCGCGGTGATGCATTTCGTGCTCTTTGATCGAGAGGAGCATTTCGAAACGGCTCTTGGTCGACTGGCCGCCTGGCATCGAGACGCTCTCAGCTAACGCACCCTCGCTCAGGCGCTCGAGAAACGATGCGAACACGTCGGCCGAGCGCTGCAGCATATCGATAATCTCCGCCTTCGTGCGCGGTACTTGCTCTTCGGCCCTATCCTTCATGAATCGTCCTGGAAAATCGTAGCCTTCCAGCGATGCCACGCGCTGGCTGTGCAATTCCTGCTGCCACGAGGGCGATACGGCGAGGTGGATCAGCAGTTGCGAAACCGTGCGGGTTTCTGGCGCTGCGCTGAAGGTGTATTTGTCCTCTGGAATATCCTGCGCAATTGCGATTGTGTTTTTTCGTACGGTGCGAAACGCATCGGCGAGATGCTGGACTCCGTAGTACGTCATCGCTCCTCCTCACGCCCGAGTGCGTCACGAAACAACAAGATGCGACTATACAGGTACCGCGGCGTGTGAGCACGCGGTCCCACGAGAAACGCGGGGCGGATTCTACTCCGAGGGGCGATCTCCGTCGGCACACACGAGCAGAGGGCTACTCACTTAGGCGCTCAGCAACTTCGATCCGGCCTGCTCGATGTGTCACACCAACTTCGGCCCCATGAACAACGCGCAATGGGTCGGCGCGCTGATGCTTCGTGTGCCAATCGCCGACAAGTGAGGGACGAGGCCGCAGTGCTGATTCGCGGCCATCAACCGGTGTAACCACGGTCCCGCGCAAAGACGATGGCCTGCGCGCGGGACCACACGCCGAGCTTGTCGAAGATGTTCGAGGCGTGGTTGCGAACGGTCTTTTCGCTGATCTCCAGCCGCTCGGCGATCTCCGCGTTGCCCAGCCCCTCGGCCATCAACGTCAGCACCTGCCGCTCGCGAGCCGACAGCGCGGCGAAGACCGAATCGTTCGTCGCCGGCTGCTCCTGTTCCACGAAGGCAAGCACCTCCTCCTGGAAGCGCTGCCACGCCGGTTCGTGCTCGAGCAGCACGTGATTGCGCGAGTCGAGCTCGACGAAGTGCGCTCCCTGGATGCTGCTCGCCAGCAGGCGTCCTTCCGCGACGGAACGACTTCGTCACCGCGCGCGTGCATGACCAGTGTCGGCGTGCGTACATCCCCGAGTGATGCGGAGATGTCCATCACGGCGCGGGCTTCCATCAGCGTCGCCGCTATCTCGGCGGACGTCGTCTTGAGGCAGAGCTCGTTGAACCACTGGAGCTGCTCCGGGCTGCCGCCGGGAATGAAGCGCGACGTGAAGACCTGACGGAAGGTCGGGTTGTCATTTCCCCAGTCGGCGCGCGCAAGGTCGACCATCGCCTGGTAGGCGCGCTCCCTCACCGGTGTCCCCCGCCGCAGCGCTCCACGTGCATAGCCGCCATACAGAATCATCCTGGCGACGCGCTCCGGCCGACGGATCGCGTACATGATGCAGGCCACTGCCCCTTGTGAGATTCCAAGCAGCGTCACCGGCTCCGCTGGTTTCGCCGCGTCGATGATCGATGCCAGATCGTCGGTCCACCCCTCGATGGTCAGCTGCTGGCCGTTCCACTCGCTCATCCCGCAGCCCCGCTCGTCGTGGCGCACGAAGCGGAAGTGCGCCGAGAAGAACTGCATCCAGTGTCTCCAGACGGGGCTTTCCCACTCGGTACTCGAGATGGGTGAGCCAATTGGCCGCTTTGACGAGGACCGGACCGGACCCGGATTCCGCCCAGGCCAGCCGGGTTCCGTCTGACGCAGTCAGGTATTGGATGTGCTGGCGAAACTTCGCCGGAGTGCTCATGGCGTGACCGGGACATTTGTCTCACACCCGAAGCCCCGCTGCCAGCCAGATCGGGACAAAGCGCCGATACCCTCCGGGCCGCCGCGGCGGCATTCTCTCTATCACCAGGAGGGAATGCATGTTGAAACGAACACTGTTCTTCACCTACGGCGTGGCTGCGTATCTCGCCTTCGTCGCCACGTTTCTCTACGCAATCGCATTCGTCGGCGGCTTCGCCGTACCGAGGCGGCTCGACGGCCCGCTGCAGACGACGTTGCCTGCCGCGCTCGCCATCGACTGCCTGCTGCTGACCATTTTTGCCGTGCAGCACAGCGTCATGGCACGCCGCTGGTTCAAGGAGCGATGGGCGCAAATCATCCCGTGGACGATCGAACGCTCGACGTATGTGCTGTGCGCCAGCCTTGCCCTGCTCCTGCTGTTCTGGCAGTGGCGTCCCATCGGCGTGCAGATCTGGTACGTGGAGAACGCCACCGCGCGACTCTTGCTCTGGACGCTGTTCGCCGCAGGCTGGGCGACGGTGCTGATCGTGACGTGTCTCATCAACCATTTCGATCTGTTCGGCGTGCGTCAGGTATGGCTGCCGTTGATCGGACGGCCTTACACCAAGGTGTCCTTCCGCACTCCCACGCTCTACCGGTTCGTCCGCCATCCCCTCTACTTCGGGTTCCTGCTCGCGTTCTGGATGACCCCGTCGATGACGCTGGCGCATCTCGTCTTCGCGCTGGCCACGACGGCCTACATCATTCTCGCCATTCAGTTCGAGGAGCGCGATCTGGTGCACGAGCACGGCGCTGCCTACCAGGAGTACCGCCGCCAGGTGCCGATGCTGCTCCCGACGGGCAGAAGGGCGCGGCGTGTCCCGGTCACCAAGGGAAAAGCCGGCGCGGCAACGGCTGCCGGCCTGCTCGTGCTCCTGAGCAGCTCGCCAATTCGCGTGCTGGCGGAACAGCAGCATTCGCATACGAGCAACGCCAGCGCACTCGTCACGATCGTCAAGGAAGCCACCGAGCGCTTCAAGGACGTGGCGCTCGCCGAAGACGCCGGTTACGGTCTTCAGTTCGGTTGCGTCTCAGGGCCTGACTGGGGGGCGATGGGTCTGCACTACGTGAACTTCCCGCTGGTCCTCGACGGCGAGCTGGATGCGACGCGGCCCGAGATCGTGATCTACGAGCCGCTGCCGAACGGGCGGCTGCAGCTGATCGGCGCGGATTATCTCGTTCTCGCCGACGCATGGCACGCCAGGCATCCCGAGCCGCCGCAGCTGATGGGACAGCTCCTTCACCTGTTCGAGGCACCGAACCGGTTCGGGCTGCCGGCGTTCTACACCCTGCACGTCTGGGCCTGGAAGGACAACCCGACTGGCACGTTCGTCAACTGGCACAAGAACGTTTCCTGCGACGCGTTCGGCGGCAGCAGCCACTGACGCTCAGCGAGATCGATTGCGACGTGCACCGTGGAAGGGAGAAGGCCAATGCCGAAGTTCACGATCCTGCTCATGCCGTTTGCGTTCGTCGGTATCCTGGAAACGTGTGACTGGCCTCATCACCTTGCGCGAAAGCTGGGCGTGAGCCGGTCGTCTGATCAAGAGACGGGTACTGGCCCGACCGGGGCGGTTCCCTTTCTCCAGCGGCACGGCCACCCGTGCCTGCGGCTGTTTCGCAGAAATGTCAGAACACGTACCTCACGCCGAGCTGCGCCTGGCGCGGGAAACCACCGCCTCCCCGGAGCAGCGTCAGCTCGAGGAACGCCGCGCTCTGCCGTCGGTCCGTGTTGAGGGGGTTTTCGAAGTTCGTCCGGTTCGTGATGTTGTACACGTCCACGAAGAACTCCAGTGTGTTCTTCGCGATCCGGCGCCGCCACCCGGCTCTGAGATCGACCTGTAAGTAATCGGGCCCGTACGCCCCGTTGCGCCCACCCGTGTACCTCACGTTCGTCATCGCGTTCGGGGCCGTCCCGCTGTAGGTGCCGGCGGGAAGCGGATCGTTGAGCTCGCCGTTCTGATCGGCGTCGATGCCGCTGTCGAGAATCGTGAACGGCGCGCCGGTCATGTACCTCACGACAGTAGCCAGCGTCGCTCCACCGGTCTTCGGAATCTCCGTCCGGGCGCTGATGGACAGGATGTGGCGGCGATCGACTGCCGTCGGGCCCCACACTTTGTCCAGGCGGAGATCGGTCAGGAACTGGTCCGTGTTCCTGGCGTTCTGGTTCGTGGCCGTGCCTCGTGAGTAGGACAAGGAGTACGACACGCGAGCCGACCAGGCGTCGGCGTAGCGCTTTTCGAGCTGGAGGTTGATCGCGTCGTAGACGGATTCGCCGCTGTTCTCGAAGACCCAGACCTGCTGACTGTATGTTTCGCCGAGTACGCCAAACGCATCGACCCTGGTGATGGCGCCCGTGCGAGTCGTGTCCGCGCGCACCATGGGATTGAGGTTGCGCGAGAGGAACATCTGTTTGTTGGCAATGCGAACGTAGTCGGCATGGACGGCAAGCGACGACGGCAGTTCGCGTGCGTAGCCGGCCGTGAACTGATGTGCGAACGGCTGCTTGCGGTTCGGCGAATCGAAGATGACGACCCCGGTGTTCCGCTGACGCGTCCCTGGCGGAAACCGCTCATTGAGAAGCTCCTGGTCGATGAAGGGACCATTGACCAGGAACGGGTCGGTCGGAAACTGACCGCCGCTCGGGCCCGGGTCAGCAGTGTCATTTGGAAAGGACGCAACAATGGAGCTCGTGAATTTGGGGAACGCGACTGCGTCCCCGATCGCTCCCAGGAGCGTGCGGTTATAGAAGATCCCATAGCCCGCGCGCACCAGCGACTTTCCGTCGGCATTCAGCTGACGCGTAAACCCGACGCGCGGCGCAATGTTATTGCGATCGATCGGGTATTTCTGGCCTG
Organism: uncultured Acidobacteriota bacterium; assembly: GCA_963785755.1. GTDB lineage: Bacteria > Acidobacteriota > Vicinamibacteria > Vicinamibacterales > 2-12-FULL-66-21 > JACCXG01. Next base: position 58,903 of record CAWAXG010000047.1, read on the forward strand.
CGCTGAACAGCGGGTTGTCCGTCTCGTCCATCGGAATGATCTCGAGGTCGTAGCGAACCCCGACGTTCAATGTCGCGCGCGCGCCCATCTGCCACTTGTCCTGCGCGTACAGCTCGAACGTGCGGCTGATGATGGTTGCGTCGTACGCCCCTGGGACGCGGATCGTCAAACGTTCGGGGTAGGTCCTTGGATCGGCAGGGTCGAACGGCAGATCTCTAAAGAATTTGAAGATGCCGTTTCGGTTGTTCTGCGAGACCTGACGGAGCTCGGTGTAGTTGAATCGCGCTCCGACCTTGAAATCGTGGGTCCCTCTCTTACCGGAACGAACCACGAGAAATGATCTTCGATCTGATAATTGGAGTCCCACGGGCCCTGCGCGGCTATCGCGGCCTGGGTCACGAAGCTCTGGTGGTCGAGCTGGGGCGGGCAAAGGGCCTGATTGCCGGCATCCTCCTTCCCGAACTCGAATCCCGGTCCAATCGTCGTTCGCGCCCTGAGCGCGGAAGCATTCGTTGGCCTGCCAGAAGTGCTCCCAGGTCCTCGCCACACGGAACGTGTTGACGCGTGAGTTTCCGAACACGCTCGTCAACGTGCCGACCGTCATCTGATCTCGGTCAGTCTCGTCCGCGAAAGTCTCCTGAGTAGAACGCCCTCCGACAATAGGATGCTGAGGCGCGTCCTCGCGCAGCCAGCGGACCGCCCAGGTGTGGTTCGCGTTGATCTGGTGGTCGAACCGGATGAGCGTGTTCCAGCTCGTGCGATCCTCGGCAATCGAGAAGTTGAGGGAGGGCCTCGTGGAAAACACACCCGTGCGGTTCGGCTTGTCCACCTGCCGTTCGAGACTGAAGAAGAAATGCGCCTTGTTTCTCACGACTGGACCGCCCAGCACAAAGCCCCACTCACGTTTCGCGACCTCCGGCTCAGGGAGGTTCCCCTCTTTTGCAAAGAAGTCTTTCGCGGTCAGGCGATGGCCCGCCACGTGGGCAAACGCCACGCCGCTGAAGGTGTTGGTCCCCTGCCTGGTGACGACATTGACGATCGCTGCGCCCGCGCGGCCATACTCCGCCCCGTACATGCTGGTCACCACGTGAGATTCCTGGATCGCCTCGAGCGGCGTGCGCACCTGCGCGCCAAAATTGGCCCCGAAAGCATCGTCCGCGTTGTAACCACCGTCGACCGAGACGTTGTTGCTCTGGCTGGCCTGGCCACTGGCAACTATCGTGTCGTTCCCCAGCTGGTTGGTTGGCGTGAACTGAATCCCCGGCAGTAGAGCGACGGTCGCAAAATAGCTGCGGTTCATGGCGGGGAGCTCGGTCAGCTCGCGAGTCCCGATGTTGCCGCCCACGTCGGTGCTCGCCGCGTCGATCAGAGGCGTGGCACTCGTGACTGTGACGGTTTCCTGATGCGGTCCAACCTCGAGCGGGAGATTGATGGTCAGCGTCGTACCAAGCTGCAGCACCAACCCGCGCCGCTCGGCCGTCTTGAAACCGCCAAGTTTAGCGACGACGCGGTAGCGACCGGGAACGAGTTGCGAGGCGAAGTAGGTGCCGTCTGCGCCGCTGGTCGTCTCCCGAAAGGCTCCCGTGTCTTCGTTCGTGAGGACGATAGCGACGCCGGGTAGCACGCCGCCGTGGGGGTCGACGACGCGCCCGGTGATTTCCGAGGTGCCTTGCGCCGCGGCTGGCGTCGCAACCGGCAAGCAGGACGACGACCGCCGACCCGAGGAACAGCGTAGGCATTGGCAGCCTTCCTGAGGTCAACACGCGCTGGGACACGGGGAGCGCCCAGGCCGCACGGTGGAGATGGCGCGATTAGACTCTCGCCGCAGCTGAAGATCAAACTCTTTTGAGAGGGCGCTACGCCCAGCCGATACTGCTCAGGTCGCGAAATCGTTAACACCGAATCACGCCACGCGTTGGCGGGAGATGTGATTTGCGTCATGCACCAAACCCTCCTCCGCGTGGCCACGAAGCGCGACGCCCAGGCGCCGACCGCGAGCCCGACGACGATCCCGCCACCGATCAAGAACGCCACGCAACCGAGTACGAGACGAATCACCGAGCCTCGCGTCGCGCCGAGCGCCATGCGGATGCCGATCTCGGTCCGCCGCAGGTTCACCGCATACGACGTCACTCCATAGAGGCCGACGGCCGCCATGAGGAGCGCGAGCGCTCCGAACGATGCCGACAGAATCGCGAGCAGCCGCTCGCGCTGCAGCGTGTCGGTGACCTGGGGCATCGCTCGTCCGCGCCGCAGGGCACGGAGGTCGGCAATCACGTCGCGTCCTCCCACCTCTCCACCTCGGATGTCGCGGCGGAAAAGCAACCGATCCCTCTCGCTGGTTGGCTCGTCGACTCCCTGAAGTTCGAGAACGGTTTCCGATCTACGTGGGTGTTCGCGCTCGGAAGATCGAGCCGATGCGTCCGCTCACCGCGATCGTTGACGAGCTTCATGGCATTTGCAGCCCGTCGCTTGCTCAGTCCTCTTGAAGCATGCGTCGCCATCCTTCACGAACGGCCTGCCCTGCCGGCACGATGGACGCCGCCGCGCCGATGGCGAGGAAGAGCGCGACGGTCGCAAGAAGTGTCGGCCCGTGAGCAGCCGGCAGTCCGTAGAAGAAGACGGAGAGTACCTGCCCCACGCCCATCGCCAGCGCGAGGCCGATGCCCAGGCCAACAGCCACGAGCCACGTGCCCTGGCCGAACACCATACGGACTACGCGCGCGCGCGGAGCCCCGAGCGCGAGACGAATGGCGAACTCCCGGCGTCTGAGCGCCACCGTATACGCCGTCACACCGTAGATGCCGATCGACGCCAACAGCACGGCTACGAGCCCCATGATCCCGCTGATGGTCGCGAGGATGCGCTGAGGCGTCAGGCCCAACGCGATCGAATCGGCAAGTGATTCCGCGCGCGCCAGGACGAGACGCTGATCGATGTCCTGAACGAGGGTCGCCATCGCCCCGGCCAGACTGGCCTCGCCGCGGCGCCGCGCCACGATGGACATCTGGGTCGTCATGTCGACACCCACCACTTCGGCACTTTGCGTCAACGGCAAGTAGAGGTAGGGTTCGGCAAGGCCGTCGATCAGGCTGCTCGATCTGATGTCGCCGGCAACGCCAACTACGGTCGATACCCGCGGTCCTGCACGCTCGTTCCGGAAGTTGAAGACGTCGAGCCTCAGAGGTTTTCCGATCGCAGGTTGCCCTGGCCAGAACCGTCGCGCAAGAGTCTCGCTGACAATGACCACGGGCGGGGCCCCACCCGTGTCGGTGGGCGCGAAGTCCCGCCCGGCGACGATGGGAATGCGCAGCGTCGCGAAGTAGCCGGTGTCGACGATGTTCCAGGCCGGAAAGAAGTTGTCAGCTGTGCCTGGTTGGTCAGCCGGAGCCACGCCGCCAACGCCGATGCCTTCGAACCCACCGGGGGGAACGCGCGCGAGCGACGCGTTCTCGACGATTGGTGTCTGCCGGACGCGGTCGATTACCGTCCCCCAGAACGCGGCCGTCCCGGCCTTCCGCTCCCCGGTCACCGACGCGTCGAGCATCGCGATGTCAACGCCTCGCGGATCGAAACCTGGATCCGCGGCACCAGCGTGGCCGAGGACGCGCACGAACGACGCGGCGAGCACGACAAGCAGGACACTGCACGCGATCTGTCCGACAACGAAAGCGCTCCGGAGACGCGAGCGCCCGGAAGATGACCGAACTCCGTCCTTGAGCGATGAGCCCGCATCCACGTTCGATCCTCTCAAGGCCGGGAGCACACCAAATCCCACGGCGGCGCTGATCGACAGTAGCAGCGCGAACAGGAGCACTCGCCAATCCATCGTCAGTGGCACGACGATCGACGTCGGCAACGCCGGGAGCATCAGGGTAACCAGGTGCGTCAACTCGAGCGCGAGGCCGACCCCGAGCAGGCCGCCGAAGAGAAAGAGTACGAACGTTTCAGTGAGCAATTGACGGGCGAGACGACCTCGCCCGGCGCCGAGCGCGGCGCGGAGTGCGATCTCCCTCGCGCGCGCGGTCGCCCGGGTCAGCATGATGCCGGCGACATTCGCGCAGGCCGCGGCCAGGACCAGCGAGACCAGCACCATCAGAGCGGCGGCGAAACCCCGCACGATATTCCGGTTCGCGCCCGCGCGTGAGAATGGGAGGGCGTTCAATCGGCGTGCCCGATCGCCCGAAGTGCCCTGGTCACGACTGATGGCCTGACCAACCGTGATCAGTTCCGCTACTGCGGTATCGAACGGCACGTCCGGCCGCATCCGGCCACCGGCGATGACACTCCCGGGCGACGTGCCGCCGGACCCGATGGCGAGCCAGACATCGCACTTCTGGATTCCGGTGCCATGGAAGTCCGGCGCCGCCACACCGACGATGGTCACCGGCCGGCCATTGAGCCGCAGCACCTGGCCGACCATCGCGTCGTCGCGGTTGAACCGTCGCCTCCAGTAGTCGTAGTCGAGGACGGCCGCAGCCTCGTCGCCGGCGGCGAACGCACGCCCACGAGACGGGGACGCGCCGAGGGCGCTGAAGAAATTCGGCGTGACGTACCGGCCGAGAACCGGCTCGGCGATCTCGGTGCCCGACGGCGCCACCATGCCCATGACGTGCGGGAACAGATCTTCCGCGAACACGCTCGTCAGTGACGTCGTGCGGCGCGCGATCTCGAGATAGACCGCGTGGTTGAGTGGATTGAGACCGCCATCGCCGCGAGCCGTCCCGATCACGACGAGCTCGGATGGATCGGTGATGCCGGCCGGCGGACGAAAGAGCAGGGCGTTGGCCACCGTGAAGATCGCGGTGTTCGCGCCAATGCCGATCGCCAGTGACAGCGCCGCCGTCGCGGTGAAGACCGGGCTGCGCCGCAGCAGGCGGAGCCCGTGCGCGGCATCCTGCCACGCGTCTTCGATCCAGCGAAAAGATCGAGCGTCCCGATGCTGCGCCTTCACCAGGTCGACGTTTCCCAGGGCCATTCGTGCGGCGCGCCGCGCGGTGTCCGGCGACAGACCGCGGGCCTCGTAAGTGTCCTGAAGCAGCGCCAGGTGCGCGTCGATCTCGCGGGCAAGATCGGGATCGGGCCGCCGCACGCGGAGCAGGTTCAACAGGCGTTCGAGAAAGCGACGCATGGGCGGCCCTCTATTCTTCGTCGAGCAGCACGGCACGCTCCATGTCCGTCATGCACTGGCCACTCAAGTGGAAGCATGCCGGGCATTCTACTGGGATGTCAAGTGGAGGCGTAAGGCGGAGGGACGGAAGATTCTACGCCAGGGCCGCTAGACCCGCTCACACACGAGCTCCTGGGCTATTCTCCCAGGCGCTCTCTCAGTAACCGGGCGATCTCCCGGAAACACTGAAAGGACAACCCCGCCTGGGCGAGATGGAACGTGAGCGGGCGCCGAAGTGCCGAGGTGAAGCTCGTGGCCAGAAGTCGCGTGACGCCTTGGTCCGCCTTCGCTGCTTCGCAGCTTCGGCGCGACAAGTCCGCGTAGACATCCAGGATGAACTGGAGGGTCTCGGCGAGCCTCTCGTTGGACGTTCGGACCAGGCAGGTGACGAGCAGTGCTCGCACGTCGTCGGCATGTCGCCAGGCCATGGGGCGACTCGAATCATGAACGGTCTCGAAGTCGAACCAGTGGGCAGCTCCGGCCTCGCCCTTCGACGAATGCTCAGGGCGCCCGACCCTCCTTTGCGAGCTCCGCCGAGGGGCGAGATCGATCAGCACGTTCTCGGCCATGGCGTCCCCGTGGGTAAATCCCAGGCGATGGAACTCGGCGAGGGCGATGACCGCCCGTTCGATGGCCGTCTTCCGGACCGACTCCTCCAGCGCCGGATCCTCCAGCAAGGTCGCCAGCGTCTCTCCAGCGAGCCAGGGCAGGACGAGCGTGCCGTCGGCATCGATCCGAATCGAAGCACCGCGGACGCTCCAGACGCGGCGCTCCCGCTCCTCCCATTCGCGCTGGGGGAGGACCCGCACGCCGGTATTCATGATCCTGAGCAGCGGATTACCGATCCATACCAGGAGAGGCGCGTAGAACGAGCGGTACTTTCGCACCTGTGGCTCGCCGTCCTGGGAGACGATCCGAGCCTTCGAGTACCTCGCGGATCGGAGCAGCCACCCCGCGGCCAGGCACAGAAGAAAGTAGCCACGCTCCGCCAGCTCCACCACCACCCTTAATCCCCGGCGAGCACGCAGGCGATGCCCATGATGATGAGAACCATGCCGACGACGTGCGGGCGTCGAATCTGTTCGCCGAAAACGTAGACGCTCGCGAGGGGGATGAGCACGTAGGTGAGGCTGGTCAGCCCGTACGCCGTCGACAACGGGGCGACTCGGAGAACGTAGAGCCAGCACAGCGTCGACGCAATCCAGGCGACCAGCCCCGACAGGACATGCACGTTCCGGGCGGCGGCGAGGAAGAACTCGATGCGGCCGAGCCCGGCCAGGTGCTGGGCGCCGGACTTCAGAAGGAGCTGTCCCACGACCGAGAAGGCCACTGCGCCCAGGATCAGGACCACCATCTTTCCTTGCATCATCGATTGCCGGTCTCGTGTCGAATGCGATCGGTGAGCGAGGTACGCGCCCAGGCGAAGAGGACCACCGAGACCCACTTCAGGAATGTTCGAAGGTAACCGAACGGTTGGAGGTCCATTCGCCGGCTGGAGGTGCGCGCAGTGAGGCTTCGGTCATAGAGGAAGCGCTCAGAGTGGTACCGATAGGCCGCCCCGGTCAGTGGCCACTCTTCGGCGATCGCCCAGGACTCTTTGAATGGGCCGTAGCTCTCGAAGTGCGCCCGGTCACAGCTCATGAAGGCGGGCATCGACTTGGCTCTCGCCAACGGGAGGCGTCGCGCCAGCCCCCAGAAGGTCCACCAGAGCCAGGCGCGGATTCCGGGCTCCCGGGAGGCGAGCCGATAGAGCACCAGGCACTTGCCCCCGTCCTCGTGGAGCTCGAGGATGCGGTCGACGGCGTTCTCCGGAACGACGGTGTCCGCGTCGACGAAGCACAGCACCCGTCCGGCGCTGACCGCGACTCCTGCGTTGCGCGCGGCGGCGCCGGTCCCACCGACGCAAGGAAGCAGTCGCACGCCGACGTCATCGGCGAAGACCCGCACGATGGCCGCAGTGGCGTCCGCGCTCGCATCGTCGGCCACGATGACCTCGAAGGAGGTATCGGGAAGCCAGAGAACGTTCCGGGAGAGACCCGACGCTCGAGCCACACTCGCCAGAATGGCTTCCAACACCTCGCCGATCAGCGCCTCCTCGTTTCGCGCAGGGATCACGAACGAGAGACGAGTCTCACTCATCGCGTCCGCCAGCCGTAGCTCGTGTCATTGCACTCATCGCGCCTGCCTAGCCGTAGCTCGGGTCTTTGCACTCCGAGCGGAGGCTGGCTCCAGGATCCACCCCGCGACCACCAGGGAGCCACCGGGTAGCACTGGCCGCTCCCACCGCGACCGGATCCGCAGCCCGGCGGCCACTACTTCCCGCCGAAGGTCCTGGGCGGTATAGAAGCGTCGGGGCCGCATGGTGAACTCCGCGTCCCGAGGGACGTAGCCGACGACCTTCGAAACGTGAAACCCCACGGTTGTCCAGAGGAACTCCCGGACGCGAAGCCACGCGTAACCAAGGCGACCCGAATGAAGGGACTGCATCAGGATGATGGGGCCCCGGGTCACGCGAGCCGCTTCCGCCAGGACCCCACCCGGGTCGTTCGGGTAGGTAAGCATGAAGAAGAGAAGCGCGGCCGAGAACGTTCCCTCCTCGAACGGAAGGACCCCGTCGGCGATCAGGACCGGAGGCCGTCCCACGACATGTATGTCGCACACGTCGGCTGTGACCATCCCGAGTCCCAGCTCGCGCTCCAACCGAGCTGAGAGGTGTCCCGTCCCCGAGCCGAGATCCAGCACGGGTCCCTCGCTCGGCAGCCATGCAACCACCTGCTCCATCAGTTGACGGGCCCGCCGTTCCATGACCGCGTCGAGGGTCGACTTCAACATCAACTCTCTCCGAGGGGCTTCGCCCCTCGGACTCCCCTGCACGCGCCCTCGCTCGCCGCTCCGCCGGCTCCCCGCCTCCGCAGGCTTCGGCGGACGCGCCGGCCGTTGGCGCGGGCGGGCCGGTCGCGTGGCTCGCTCGCTGCACTCGCTCGCGACTTGCAGTTCATCGCTCTCTCTCTCGAGCAACCGCGCCGGTGTGCTCGGTTCGTAGCCGGCATCGAGGAGCTCCTGGGTGAGGCGGAGGATCTTCGGCCAGAAGCCCCGGTCCAGATCTCTGGGGTGAATCGCCAACGTAGGAACGCCACGATCCAATGAGTGAAGCAGTCCCCCGATCCCATGGCCAAGGTAGCCGAGCCAGCCCCAGCGACCACAGTCCCAGCTCCAGGTCGCCAGGGGAACGCTTCGGCCTGCGGATGACTCGAGGGAGAAAAAGCCGAGGGCGTGGTCCAGCCCCACGGCACTTCCGTTACCGCGGCGCATGTGCCCGAGCTGCCAGGCCGGCGCGACGAAGCCGCGCGCCGGTTCCGCAAAGACGTTGGTGAACACACGCTGCCCGCGCTCGAGTGTGCGTCTTGTCTCTTCGGGATCCAAGCCGTTCATCTCGTCGCCGGCCTTCGTGAGCAACGAGGTCGGCCCCCAGCCTCGCAGACGTTGATGGCAGTAGCCGTGAAGGAGAAGCTCCTCGGAACTCTCACGGACGAACCGGCAGTAGTCAGGATGCGCCGCCAGTGGCCATTCGCCGTGCCAGTTCGGGACCACCCCGAAGGAGAGACGACGTCCGAGAAAGGGTGAGAGGTCCTGGATCATCGCCCGAGTCTCACGGGCGTAGGCCGGCGTGGCGTCGTGGATACAGACGAGGAAGCGCTTCATTGTTTGGTGGGCAAAGCCGGCGCGGCCTTCAGGATTCCTCCGTATCGCCGATCACGAGCGGCAAACGCCTGAACGGCTGAAGCGAGATCGGCTTCGCTGAAGTCCGGCCACGGAACGTCGGTGAAGTAGAGCTCAGCGTAGGCCGACTCCCAGAGCAGGAAGTCACTCAATCGCTGTTCTCCGCCCGTGCGAATGAGCAAATCCACGTCGCGCGTACCGCTCGGGGCGTGGATGGCCTCACAGAGGGATCGCTCGAAGGCCTCGCGGGTGGGAGGTATTCCCTTGGCGACACGGCCGGCCGCCGCCAGGAGCGCATCGCGGGCCGAATAGTCGATCGCAACCCGGAGGTGGAGAGAGTCTCCTTCGCTCGTGCGCTCCTCGACGTGCGCGATGCTGCGGCGGAGGGAACCGGGGATCCGGTCCCGACGCCCGATTACGTTGAAGCGCACTCCTCTGGCGGTCAGGCTGGCGCACTCGGCGTCCAGGTACTTCTGCAACAGAAACATCAGGTTGTCGACTTCGCCCAGCGGACGACGCCAATTGTCCGAGGAGAAAGCGTAGAGGGTCAGAGTGGTGATCCCGAATGCCGGCGCGGCCTCCACTGTTCGTCGGACCGCCGTCGCCCCGGCGACGTGGCCCGCCTCCCTCGGTTGACCGCGCACGAGAGCCCAGCGGCCGTTCCCATCCATATTGATCGCGACATGGAATCGGTCGCGGCCTTCGCGTTCCGGTTGTTCGGGGTCCTGCCATCGCGAATCCAAGCTACTTCGTGTCACAAGGTACCTCCCCTGCCCTGAGCGAGCCGCGTGTCACGCAAGTCGAAGGGCCTGCCCTGAGCGAGCCGCGTGTCACGCGAGTCGAAGTCGAAGGGCCTGCCCTGAGCGAGCCGCGTGTCACGCATAAGGTGGTTCGCGATCTTTGACGTTTAACTTTACACTACAAAGAACTCTGTGTAAACCCTGGTTGAAGCGCGCCAAAATCGTCCCGCTATACTCCGCCCATGCTGACAGGACGTCTCGTGCTCGCGTCAGTCTCTGCGATCTGCGTCGCGGCCGCGGCTGCATCAATTGACGCCGCCTGGCAGACGGCGCCGCCGGCAAGCACGCCGCCGAGCTATCCGGGCTATGCGCTCGTCTGGGCGGACGAGTTCGACCGCGCGGGTGCACCCGATCCGAAACACTGGACCTACGAGCGCGGGTTCGTTCGGAACCGCGAGCTGCAGTGGTACCAACCTCAGAATGCACGGCAGGCCGATGGCCTGCTCATCATCGAAGCGCGCCGTGAGCGTGTGGCCAATCCGCAGTACGAGGCGGGGGCTGGCGACTGGCAGCGCAGCCGCGAGTTCGCGGAGTACTCATCGGCGAGCCTGATGACGCGTGGGCTGCACAGCTGGCGGTATGGGCGGTTCGAGATGCGCGGGCGCATCGACACGCGCGCGGGGTTGTGGCCGGCGTTCTGGACCCTCGGCACCGCCGGCGACTGGCCGCACAACGGCGAGATCGACATCATGGAGTACTACCGCGGCATGCTCCTCGCCAATGTCGCGTGGGGCGGTGCGAAACGCTTCGAGGCGATCTGGGCCGATACGCGCAAGCCGATCGACAGCTTCAAGGGTGACTGGTCCAACGGCTTTCATGTCTGGCGAATGGACTGGGACGAGCGCGCGATCGTGCTGTCGGTGGACGGCGAACGGCTGAATGAAGTCCTCCTGTCGCGGACTGTCAACCAGGATGGCACCGCGGCGAATCCGTTCCACCAGCCGCAGTATCTGCTCCTCAATCTTGCGGTCGGCGGGACTCAAGGCGGTGATCCGTCGAAGACGGCATTTCCGGCGCGCTTCGAGGTCGATTACGTGCGCGTGTATCAGGCGCGTTGAAATAGAGCCGCTCCTCTCTTTCTCACGGTCACGTTGCCGAGACGACTGTGGACGACATCCTTCGCTTCCCGTCGGCGGTGAAACGTGACCCCGGGATCGATGCCTGGCTGGGCGCGCAACGCGATGATCTGCGGCCGCTCGCAGAAACCTGGTTCGTGCGGATGCGGCAACGCGGCGGCGACGTGCGCGAACTGATGCACGACGGATGTCCCACCGCCTGCGTCGGCGACGCAGCGTTTGGCTACGTCGCCGCGTTCAAGGATCACGTCAACGTCGGCTTCTTCTTTGGGGCGTTGCTGAAGGACCCGGCTCGCCTGCTGGAGGGAACGGGCAAGCGCGGGCGCCACGTGAAGCTGCGGCCGGGTTGTGAGGTGGATTCCGCAGCCCTGGCTCAACTCGTCGACGCGGCGTACGTCGACATCAGAGCGCGACTACGAAAGTGAGCGACGCGGCCCGTTGGCTGCGTCGCTCACTGCTTCAGATGAAGCCGGGCTGGGCGAACGCCGGATTCGGGTAGTTGTAGAAGCCCTGGCCGCTCGCGACCCCAAGGCGGCCCTTCTGGATGAACTGCTCCTCGATGTACCGCGCGTAGTCGAGCGCCTGGGTGTTTGGCGTGGTCTCGCCGATCAGCTTCGCGACGTGGTACACGACACCGAGGCCCATGCGATCCATCATCCCGCACGGACCCATGTCGCTCTGCAATGTGATCATCCAGGTTCGATCGATGCTCTGGAAGTCGCTCACGCCACGCACCAGCAGGTCCAGCGCGGCGGTGCACCAGGGCACGATCAGGCTGTTGATGATGTAGCCGTTCTGCTCCTGGCGAATCGGTATCGGCACCAGGCCGATTTCCCCGGCGAACGTCAGCAGACGCTCGAACACCGCCGGGTCGGTGCCGGGATGGCCCATGACCTCGCCGATGTTCGAGTCCCACACGCCGATGGCAAAGTGCAAGGCCAGGAACTGCTGCGGCCGGTCGACAAAGCGCACCAACGCGCTCGGCGCCAGGGTCGAGGTGTTGGTGGTGAACACGGTGCGCGGCGGGGCGCGCCTGGACGCCTCGCGCCAGAAGGATTCCTTGATGGGGATGGACTCTGGCACGGACTCGCTGATCAGATCGGCATCGCTCACAGCCGCCGCCAGGTCGATCGTGTACGTGAGGCGAGCAAAGGTCTCGTCGATCTGCTTCCGAGTGGCGCCGCGCTGCCTGATGAAGTGCTCCGCGTACTCCTGGTGAAACGCCCGGCCCTTCTCCAGGCCCGCGGGGATCGCGTCGTACACGGTCACGTGTTTGCCGTGAAAGGCCATCTGCCAGGCCACTTGCGACCCCATGGTGCCGGCGCCCGCGGTGGTGATCTTCGTGAAGGTCATCGGCGGTTCTCCGTTCATCGCGGCGACTCCTTTCTCACCGTGACGTCGCCGACTCGAGCCGTTGGGTCAGTGTCGCCGGAGCAGCCGCGGCGCGGCCGGCGGCGCGGGACAGATCCTCGAACATCGCCTGGTTGGCCGCACGCAGCCGCGGCGCCACGATTACGCGGCCAAGCCACGGGAGCAGCCCGACCTGGGTTTCGTGGCTGACGACGACGGTACCCAGGCCGTTGGGCGTGGGGCGGAGCGTGAACGCGCGCTCGGCGTGCACCCCGCGGCCGTCCGCAACGATGGCGAAAAGGTGCGGTCGATCGGCAGCGACCACCGTGCTGCGCAGCTCGACGGGGTGGGCCTTCCACCGGAAGGACAGCAGTGGGGCCGCACCAGGCGTTGCTGCCGCGTGACCGGTCGACTCGACTCGAACCCACTTGCAGGCCCGATACCACGACGGCCACTTTTCGACGTCGGTCAGCAGATCCCACACGCGTTCGGCCGAGGCGGGAATCACGATCTCGTTGTCCACTTCGATCGGCGGACGCGACGCCTTGCGGACCGGGCGGAGCAGCCGGGCGGCGACCAGGGTGAGCCATTCGCGCGGCAGGAACCGGCCGCTGGCGGCGATCACCTTGGTGCGGAGACCGGGGATGACCACGGCCCGACCCTTGTCCAGTGCCCGCAGGCCTGCCTCGATGACGGGCTCCGGCTCGGCGAGCCGGCTGTAGATCGCCGTGTGGCCAACATCGGCGCCGAGCGCGCCGACGAAACCTGTGCGGGTGGGACCCGGACAGAGGGCGGTGACTGCCACGCCGGCTGCCCGCGCCTCGGCCCACAGGGCCTCGCTGAACGACAACACGAAGGCCTTGCTCGCCGCGTACACCGCCTGGTAGGGCGCCGGCTGGAACGCGATCGCGGACGCGACGTTGAGAATCCCGCCGCTGCGCCGGGCGAGCATGCCGGGCAGGAACGCGCGCGCCAGGGCGATCACGGCGATGACGTCGACGGCCACTTCCTCGGCCTCGCGGTCCGGGTCGGCCTCGGCAAATGGGCCGTAGCTGCCAAACCCGGCGTTGTTCACCAGCACCTCGATCGGGCGGTCGCCAACGTGATCGAGCAGCGCGGACACACCCGCTCGCGTCGACAGGTCTGCGGCGACCGTCTCGACTGCAACCCGGGGAGCAGCGAGGCGGATCTGGTGCGCCGCCTCGTTCAATCGAACCTCGTTGCGGCCGGTCAGCACCAGCGACATGCCCCGGTCCGCGAGCCGGGCGGCGAGCCCGCGGCCCAACCCGGACGACGCTCCAGTCACGACGGCCCAACGGTCTTGATAGTGAATCATGGCGCCTCCTGCGTGAATGGCCTGAGGGAACGAGTCATGGTCGCCATGACATTCGCTCCTGAGGCATCGCCACGATATTTCGAGTGATCACCGTCCCGCATCACGGGATGGAGTCGTTTTGCGGTAACACGATCGATAAGCGTTGGACTAACCCGATTGAGTAAGGCGCGCAGGGTGGCGGCCCCGTGGACGGGATTCGCCACTGGCTCATCCGCGCGGCAACCTTCCGCCTTCAGCAGTTCGCGCAAAACTTGCATACAACTCGCCGAAGCCACCGCTGCGATGAAGGAGCACACGAACATGACGCCAAAGAACACGATCTGCCTCTGGTTCGACAAGGACGCGCATGAGGCGGCGCGCTTCTACGCCGCCACCTTTCCGGATAGTAAAGTGACCGCTGTTCGCAAGGCGCCCGGTGACTACCCGGGCGGCAAGGAGGGCGACGTGCTGACGGTGGAGTTCACCGTTCTGGGCATTCCCTGTCTCGGTCTCAACGGCGGCCCGGAGTTCAAGCACAGCGAGGCCTTTTCCTTCCAGATCGCGACGGACAATCAGGAAGAGACGGACCGCTACTGGAACGCGATCGTCGGCAATGGCGGCAGGGAAAGCCAGTGCGGCTGGTGCAAGGACCGCTGGGGCCTCTCCTGGCAGATCACCCCGCGCGCGCTGACCGAGGCGCTTGCGGCTGGTGGCGGTGAGGCCAGGCGTGCCTTCGAGGCGATGATGCCGATGAAGAAGATCGACATCGCCACCATCGAGGCAGCGCGCCGGGGCTGACCTGGACACGACGGGTTGATCGCACGGGTCGCGATGTCCGTCAGATTCTGAGGAGTCAATCGACGTCCGGGTGTGCAGGAACTGTCACTATCGAACGCGGCGGCGCCTTCGAACCGGAACACGATTCGGTATTGATAGTTCGTCTCTCGACGATTCTCAGCTGGTTGCGCTGGTTTCGTTGCGGGACGTGCCCCTCAGAACTGCGGGGAGTCAAGTTTGAAGCCGGAAAATGGGATGGCACGGCCAGAGGACCACAGCCGAGACGACCGACGGTAACATTCTTGCGAACCAAAACAAGCGCGCACGTGGCAGAAACCGAACCGTGCCGTCCGACATCTGGATTGGTTAGGGGGCGGTCGAGTTGCGGGCGACAGGTGACGGCCGGTATAATCGGGGTTTCCGCCAGCCTCCTGGGAGGTCGTTCAACGGTAGGACACGTGGCTCTGGACCACGTTATCGGGGTTCGAATCCCTGCCTCCCAGCCACGAAATTTCGCCCTGTGTTTTCAACAACTTGCAGCTCAGGGTGATTTCACTATCGAACTCGGGATGAGATCCCGCAGATCCCGACCTGCCCCATGAAACTGACCTGATCGGAGAACAGCTTCCTCCTCAATGAACTCCCCGTTGCACCGGGCTACGGTGCAAAACTCCAGCTCAAAGGTCCGGCGACATTCGCCGCGCCTACCGGACAAGGGAATCGGCAAAGCCAGCGAAGTCTGGTCAGGCTCTCGCTTCCGCAATCCGCCGGACGAGGTCCGAAATGGACGGACCACGCACGGGAGCCGCGTATGTTCAACGGACGATCCCGCCTTCACGAGGCCCTCAGTGACGACTGACAGAAGTGATCGCCAACGTGAACGTGTGCGTCGAGTAGGCCTGAAATCGTGAGGTTCTCGCCGAAGCTCCCAGGTTTGCAGCGCGGGGTCATCGGGACTTGTCCGACCGCCTGCTGTGCGATGGGTTGACGTCCGCTGATTCGAATGCTGCCGGACCTCTACCTGCTACCGATGTAGGGGTCACTCCTCTAATGGTTAGAAATTGCACGTCAAGGAGTAATCCCGAGAGGTCTGAATAATCGCGAATTTGGGTTCGCCAATTTGACCGATGAACGGCTTGGGAAAGGGATTCCCAGAACGAGTAGCAGCGGTCAACGCGCCGCCGGATTGCCGGCGGGCCGGGAACACGTACCGCGATACGTGTAAGACCAACGTCCCGTTTCCCGCGTCAGTAGATCAAGGTGCAGGAACAGAGCTATCCTCGCTCTGTTCATGGCTGCCTTCTCCTCGCTGGCGCGGTGGCCGTCTGGCTGTTTCGTCTATGAGCGTGCAAAACGGTTTCGCGGTCTCTCTTCCTCGACCTTCAGTCCACACCATTGCCGGAATGGCTCTCCGGGAGGCGACTCTGCTCGCCATGGTGGCTGCCTTGCTGTTCTTGCCAGCGGGCCGCTGGGACTGGCCGGAGGCTTGGGCGATCCTCGTGGCGTACGGCGGGTTCCAAGTTTTGTGCACCGTCTGGTGGCTGTGGAAGGACCCCGCTCAATTGAGGGAACGCAGCCGCGTCGCCGCGAACGTGAAGACCTGGGACAAAGTGATCGTGATGGCCTACTGGCCCTGCCGGGTGCTGACGCTCGTCATTGCTGGACTCGATGCCGGCCGCTTTCGCTGGTCATCGGTTCCGCTGCCGGTCGAGGCGCTGGGATGGTTGGGGCAAGCCGTGGCGGCGGGTGTGCTCTTGTGGGCGGGGGCGACGAACACGTATCTTTCGCGCTTCGCCCGTATCCAGGACGACCGTGGCCACACCGTCGTCACATCCGGGCCGTACGGCTACGTACGCCACCCGATGTACGCCGGGATCATCGTGTTGTACCTGTGCATCCCGCTCGCGTTGGGATCGTGGCGAGCGTTACTGCCAGGGGCAGCGAACGCCGTGCTCATGGTGATTCGGGCGCGGCAAGAGGATCGGATGCTGCGCGCTGAGCTGGGGGGCTACGAAGTGTATGCGCACCGCGTGCGGTATCGGCTGTTGCCCGGCGTGTGGTGAGTCGGCTGCGTCGAGCCGTCGCTGGACGTCAGTTGTTGCGTTCAACGCATCGCGCGCCACGATGCGTCAGTTCGCGCGCGCAGGTTCCGGCAACATTCTTCACAACCTTGAATTCTCAGAGGCAATCCCAGTCCAGCCACGACTTCTCCGCACCGTGATTCATCCGCGAGCTCCGAGGAAAAAGGGCCAGCAGGCATGAACTACTTTGCGCAGCAAAGCTACCCGTGATTAAATCGTAGATATGTTTACGGGCATCTGGCGTGATCTCGTGTATGCCAGCCGGTCGCTGGCGAAGGCTCGAGCGTTCACGTTCGTGTGTGTTGTGTCGCTGGGAATCGGCATGGCGCCGGTCATTGCCATTCCGTACGTCTCGCGCCTGACGACGCTGACGCCGCCGGGCGTGAATACCGAGGAGCTGGTCGAGCTCGTCACGACGTCCGTGGGCCCGCATCAGCAGACCCAGCAGTGGTCCTATCCGGACTACGTGGATCTTCGCGACGCCAATACCGGCATCACACTGATCGGCTGGGCCGGCGCGCAGAGCGAAATCACGTTTCAAGCCACGGGCGGATCGAAGATCCGCGCGTCCACGATGTTCGTGCCGGCGAACTACTTCAAGACGCTCGGCGTGGCGCTGGCGCGCGGCGCCGGGTTCGACGCATCAGCGGACGATCCACTGAGAGCAGAACCCGTCGTCATCCTGAGCTACCAGTTCTGGCAGAGCCGTCTGAGCGCCGACCCCGACATCGTTGGCAAGACGCTCACGATGGATGGCATTCCGCATGTCGTGGTGGGTGTTGCGCCGGATAAATTTGGTGGTCACATAGGATTTACTGCCTGGGATCTCTTTGTTCCGCTCGAACGGCATCCGCGCCTTCTCGCCCGCACCGGCGCCGGCTCCGCTGGTGGCGTCGAGAACTTTCGCGACGATCGCTCGAAGGAGTGGCTGAACATTCACGGCCGGCTGGCGCCGGGCGTCAGCGTTCAGCAGGCGAGCGCAGCGGTTGCCGCCATCACCGCGCGGCTGGCCAAAGCGTATCCGGCGACCAACGAGTTCAAGGCCGGCATCGCCGCAGCGTACGACCCGCTCGGGACGCTCGCCCGTTCGAACATCTGGCGCATTCAGGCCCTCGGGTACACGCTCACCGGCATGGTGCTGCTGGTCGTCTCCCTGAATATCTCGGGCATGATGCAAGTGCGTGGCGCGATGCGCGAGCGCGAGCTGTCGATCCGCCAGGCGATCGGCGCCAGCCGGGCACGGCTGGCTCAATATCTCTTGTCCGAAGCGATCGTGTTGGCGTGCGCGGGCGGAGTGCTCGCGTCGCTGGTGCTCTTCAACGGTCCGTCGCTCTTGTCCTGGCTCACCGGCAATGTGATACCGGCACAACTGCAGGAGGCACTGCAGGGTCAATCTGCCCATGGTCGCGATCATTTTCGGGATCTGTCTCCTCACGAGCCTGATATTCGGGTGGCTGCCGGCCATGCGCTTCAGCCGTCCCGTGATCATTTCGTCCCTTAAGGACGATGCGGGTGGTGGAGGAGGGATGCGGGTGGGGCGCGTGCATCGCTGGACGGCCGCATTGCAGGTCGCGATCGCAGTGCCACTCATCGTGATGAGCGGCCAGTCGCTCGATCGCATGCGCGCGACGGCCACCCACGATCTCGGATTCGCGTCAGATCTCCTATATGCCGTGCCGTTGAAGCTCGACGGCCTGTCCATCGATCAAGCTGGGTTCCAGATCCGGAAGGCCAGCGACACGCTCGACCACGCCAGCGGCGTGGCGTCCGTCACTGTTGCGGATGGCTTGCCGCTCGACTTCCGGGGCCGCAACACTTTCGTGTCGCTGAAGGTCGACGCGAACACTGCTCCGCGGCCGGTTGCCGTGCAGGTAACGCGCGTCGGCGACGAATATCTGAACACGATGGGCATTCCGCTGGTGCGCGGGCGCGGATTTACCGCCGAGAATGGTGTGGGCGCCGAGCCGGTGACCATCGTGTCGAAAGCGCTCGCCGATCGTCTCGTGCCCGGCGGCGACGTGATCGGCAAGACGTTGATGTTCGGTGCAGACCCGAGGACGCAGCAGGCGCTGACGATCGTCGGTGTCACCGCGGATTTTCCCACGGCGCAGATGAGCTCGACGCGCGAGCAGTTGCTGTTGCCGCTGGCCCAGCATCCGGGCGTGAGCTGGGATGCGGTCGCTGTGGCTGACGACATGAGCAGTGCGGCGCACGTGATGCTGATTGCGCGCAGCGCGCCCGGCGAACCGGCGAAGAAGTTGACGACGGCCCTCGAGAACGTCGCCCGCGAGCTCGATCCAGAGTTTCAGCCGACGGCCATCGTCACCGGCGTGGGGCTCCGGGAGTTCAGCATGAACGATTTCCTGACCCAGTCGGCGGTCGCTGCCGTTGCCGGCGGCGTGATCTTGCTGCTGGCCGCGCTCGGCATCTACGGCGTCATCGGCCTGATGGTCGCGACGCGCACGCGCGAGATTGCCGTGCGTGCCGCGCTCGGCGCCACCCGCCGGCGCGTGCTGGTCATGATCATCCGTGATGTCGTGAAGCTCGTGCTGCCCGGCACCATCGTCGGCGTGGTTCTCACGGTCGTGCTGAATCGCCTCAACGCTGAGAACATGGGGATTTCGCTCAGCAACGCTGAGCCGATCGCCTACGTCGTCGGTCCGGCGATTGCCGTGCTCGTTGCGGTCCTCGCCAGCCTCGCCCCTGCACGCCGCGCCGCGTCGGTTCACCCGATGGTGGCCATGCGATCGGTGTAGGCTTTTCCAAAAGCTCGCGAATATGGTCTGAGTCAATCGGAAGCATCACGCAGCGGTCAGCAACCAGGGTCGAAAATCTCTTCCAATCAGGATGGGTTGCTCGATGGAGCTGGGAGAAGTTCGACGCGATAGCCGAGGCTTCGCAGCTCGCGGATCATCTTGCGGGCGCGGATCTTCTTGGCCTCCACGCTAACGGCGGGCCCGCGTTCTTCGTAGCGCACGCGCTCGTGCAGGATCTTCCAGATCAATCGACACAATCGATGGGTGATGGCGCCGATCGTCCCGCTCTAAAGGAGTCGCACGAGGACGCCGTGAAGATGAGTGCTGCAAATTTCATGACGGTGTTTACGTGCTCGACCTCGACCTTGCCTCGAACTGAAGCACGGGTATTGCTCCTTTTTTGAGCCGCTCCATTCCAAGACTCCACAATCGAGGCATTTCCGTTGAGTTTTCCAGCTCCAGTCGACCAAATCTGTTTTCCCGGTGTCAAAACGGTCAACACCATGCGCGTGGCAATCCTGACGATTCTCATGCTGGGGAGCGCCGGCGTCGTGCCCGCCGACGCGTGCAGCTGCGCTTCGCCGGGAGCACCCTGTACGGCGTATTGGCGAGTGTCGGCCGTGTTCGCAGGAACTGTGCAGGAGATCCGCCCTGTTCCAGAGCGACCCGGGATGTTGGCGATTCATTTCGACGTTGATCAACGCGGTCGAGGAGTAAATTCCGACACCGTGGTCATCGAATCTGCGCCCCAGAACGGCGCTAATTGCGGCTACACGTTCACCGTGGGCCAACGCTACGTCGTGTACGCGCAGAGTGCGCCTGGCGGCCAGCTCACGACGAATATGTGCAGCGGCACCAAGCTGGCGGCAGCCGCGGCAGTCGATCTCGCCTTCCTCAAGGAGGTCACAGGACCGCCGCGCGGCGTGCGCGTATTCGGACACGTCCGGCGCGTCGAGACCGACCTCGTCGGCAACACACGCGATTACGGCGGCGTCGCCGGCGCGCGCGCGCAGGTGGTTGGCGACCGCGTGTCACGCGAAGCGACCACCGGGGCCGATGGAGACTACGACTTCCGCGATCTTCCGGCTGGCACGTACAAAGTGACCGTCATGCCGCCGAAAGGACTCGCGCTGGCAGGACCGCCTTTGCCGCGGCAACAACATCATCCTCCTCCCCCCTGGTCGGTGACGCTGACGAACCCTTCAGAGTGCGCCGAGGTGTGGACTTGGCCGCGAACTGACGCGCAGATCAGCGGTGTGTTGCTGAACTCGAACGACCGACCAGCGGACGATGAAGCCATAGAACTGATAGCGGCTGACAATGCGACGCGCCGTGACAAGCAGATCCCGCACGTGTCGGTTCGCACCGACGCCGATGGACGATTCACGTTCGCATTCGTTGCGCCGGGCAGGTACCTGGTCGGGGTGAATCTCAAGAACCCTCCGCCCGCGTCCCAGGTCGATCACCGCTCGTATCACCCTGGCGTTACGGATCCATCAACGGCCACAGTCGTCACCATCGATGCGGGTAGTCGATTTCAGCTCACGCCCTTCCAGTTACCGGAGTGGCCTCGGGACCGGCGCTTTTCCGGAGTCGTCGTGTGGAGCGACGGCACTCCCGCACCCGATGCTCAATTGACGCTCACGGGCGCGAGTTTCGAACGGGTTCCGCTCGATGCCACAGGACGGTTCAGCCTGACACTGCCGCTCGGCGCGCAGTTCACGTTGACGGCTCAGGCCAGTCGAATGGTGGATGGGCGACGCGTGAGCGGAAGGTCACCGTACCGCCAGATAGGGCGGCAGGACCGTGACGCCGAGATCACCGTCATCTTGAAGACCACGCCATGAGAAAGATCGCGGCCGCGTTCGTCTTGACGGCGCTGGTTGCGCCAATCAACGCTCAACAGGCGGCAATCCGCTGGGAGCCTGCCCGCGGGCCGCGCGTCGCACAGCAGACGCAAGTCATTGCTGACCGAGGGCGTCTGCTCCTCGTCGGTACTACTGGCCAATGGTGGCGATCACCAGATCGCGGCAAGACCTGGAAGTCGCCTGACGAACGAACGCCGCAACCCTGGATTGTGTCCGCGAACCAGCGGACGCTATTTGGCGACGCAATGGACGGAGTTCTTCGCTCGAGCGACATGGGTGATTCATGGACCCGTTGCGGCCCCGTGCCGGTGAATCGCAAGACTGGAAACCAGGTCTCCAGCATCGCCGCTGATGAGAGGCGCGTGTACCTATCGATCTTCAGAATCGGTCTTTTCCGGTCCGATGATCAATGCGCCACCTGGATCCAACTCGAAACGCCGTGGAAGCTCGAGTTTCCTCCGAGCGTGACGTACGCGAACGGGTCGCGGGTGATTGTGCGTGCGGTCGGAGGCCCGTTTCTCTCGGTTGATGCCGGCACGACCTGGACACCGTTCGGAAGGACGCTCCCTGATCCGCTCGCGTTTACGAGTGGCTGCAATGGGGTGATTCTCGCAGGCACTGGACGCGGCGTTTTTGCGTCTCGCGACGACGGACGGTCGTGGGCGCCGCTCGGGTTGGAGGGTCGTTGGGTGCCCGCCGTGGCCGCACCTCGCTGTGATGAAGTCTTTGCCGTCGTTCAGGACGCAGGCCTCTGGACGCACTCCGTGTTCAGGTCCCGAGACGGAGGCGCCAGTTGGGTGACGGTGAATGAAGGGTTGACCGGCCACCCGATCAACGACCTGACGACGGATGAAGAGGGGACGACGTACGCGGCCGGCTCGTCCGGTGCCTTTCAGTGGTCGAACAATGAATGGCACCAGATCGGACCAGCCGACATCACCGTCACCAGCGTGGTTGCTGCTCCATGGGGAGATGCGTTCGCCGCTGCCGGATGGATGGGGCTGTTTGGGTCGCGTGCGAGCAGCGAGCCCTGGCGCAAACTGTTAGTCGGTCACGATGCGCATGTAAGTCAACACTCCCCGCCCGGCAGCGGAGTCGTCTCTGTCATCTTCGTCACGCCCAAAGCCGACATTCTCGCGGCAACCCAAGGCGGCGTCCTGCGATCCCGCGATCGCGGTCGAACATGGCGCTTCGTGGGTCTGAGTCAGACCGTCCATTCCTTTGTCTCGACCGCCAACGGCGGTCTTCTGGCAGGAACTGAAAACGGCATCTTCCGCTCGGCCGACGATGGCGAGACCTGGATTGAGCGTTCGATAGGGCTCACCGCGTTTCGAATCTACTGTCTTGCCGTTGCACCAGATGGAACCATTTACGCCGGCACATGGGCTGGCCCGGTGTTTCGTTCAACCGACGGCGGGGACCGCTGGCGTCCAATGGGGGGTGGGGGCAATCCGGTGCACGCCCTTGTGGCCTTGAGAAATGGCGACGTGCTCGCTGGTGCCCATGGGGGGCTGTCCCGATGGAGCCGAGGCAGCCAATCGTGGCAGCCAATCCCGCTGCCGACGCAACGACGTACGTCCGTCGTCCGTGCGCTCATGCAAGACAAGCAGGGGTTCATATTAGCCGGTACCGAAGGTGACGGAGTATTCGCCTCTTTCGACGACGGTGCCATTTGGCACGCAGCGAATGAGGGACTGACGATCAACCGCGTGTATTCATTGGGCGTCGATGGCCAGGGGCGACCCATGGCTGGGACCTCGGCGGGTGTCTTCCAAGCGTCGAACCGGCCGGCGCGAAGGTAGGGGCCATCGCTCAGCGCGGCCGTACAACCGAAGAGGGCCGGCCAAATCTGCTCGATGCCCGCAAGCGTCGCCATTCGACCAAACCGCCACAAGCGCCCCTTCTCATCGTCGCGGATCTTCGCTGCGCTATGCTGCAACCGTCACTGCGATAGCGGAGCAATAGACGGATCCAGGCTGTCGCTGATTGGGCCACCAGTGGCATGCGACTTCTATGCGCATACGTGGAATTCGACTTCCGGACGGGGAAACCTTCCCCTGCTCGCGCCAGCGAATCAAGGAGCTGTTTGCGGATACCGACCTCGCGTGGGTATCGTTCGGATCTCCGATCCGCTCATTTAGGTTCGACAGTCAGGTTTCCCATCGTCCGAGACTAATCGGACCTGTCGTTGCATCGTTGGCCATAAGCCGGGAATGCCAGGCGCACCTGTGTCTATATGCTATCCCCAGCACGGCGTACCCTGTGGGCTGCGGTCAGGAATGCGCTGGCCTGATACCGCGTTGCGTTCGGATCGTCCGCAGCACCCGCAATTCCGGTCAGGAAATACTCGGCCTCTGCGATCTTTAACTCTTCGTGCACGTCCGGCCTCGGTTCGAATCCCTACCTCGCGATCAACACGCTAGTTAATTAATGCGTCACCACTTCAGCCGATTCTGCTGGAGCGGTGAGTCCCAGATTGTCACATTTAGCTTCCGTGCGGGAATTGTCTGCTGATTCGCGGCGATGTGCTTCGGCAAGCTGGCGCTCGTGTTCTTCCTTCCGCTCAATGGCCAGCCCGAGCGCCTTTGCGATCGATTGCAGGTACGTCGAGGTTTGGCTGATAAGGTTTGGCTGATATTCGCGTGCCCGAGCAGGTCCCGCGCCTCGATCAGTGATGAGCCTGTTTGAGGACGCGGCGAGCGAACTCGCGGCGCAGGTCGTGGAAGTGCAGATTGATCTCCCGATCGCGAGCATCGCTCCATCGTGGATCGAAGTTGTCGAACATGGTTCGCCTCCTGAGATAGGACGGCGACGACCTCTCTCGGAGGCGAGTATCGAACGACCGCGATCGTGCCGCAATTGCCGCTCGGGCGGTGAACGAGCACGTTGGGTGGTGTCCGACTCTGTCGCGGGTGCGCAGCCCGCACCGGATAACGTCTCGTCTGCCATCGGCTACACTGGCCGGAGTGCGAACTTGCGGATTCTGCGGTTGCTCCGGCGTGAATCAAGAACACGTGTGGCCCCGATTGGCTGCGAAGGGTCATCTCGATCCGTCTCGGGCGAGGAACGGGCGCAACGCGGGAAAGGTGTCGGAGAACTGTGAGCGGTGGCGGGTTCGTCGGCCGGAATTCGGGTCGCCGGGGCGGGCGTCATGACGTCCCCCGGCGACAAGAACATTCGATTCGGAGCAGTCGAGCAGGGGTAGGATGTGGCTAGTCTGTGGAAGCCACATCGGAGATATCGGGTAAAGCAGATACACTTCGGCGCGATTCGAAACTGGCGGCAGCTGCTCGCCTCCGGACGCTGACCAGTACACGAGAACGCGTAAACTGGCGCATCCCACGACCATCATGCGGCCCGAGCGCTGGCGGCAAATCGAAGATCTCTACCATGCGGCACTGCAGGTTGAGCCGGAACAGCGAGCCGCGTTTCTGGACAACGCCTGTTTGCCCGATTCAGATTTGAAGCGAGAAGTCGAGTCACTTCTCAGTCAGGGCCAGTCGACTTCACAGGGCCCACTCGACAGGCCTGCCTGGGAAAACCGTGCTGATTTGCTGGTCGACTCGATCACGTCGTGGTTACCAGCGGGCCTGCAGGTAGGACCATACAGAATCGAAGCGCCGCTCGGCGCCGGCGGCATGGGCGTCGTGTACAAAGCCCTCGATACGAAGCTCAATCGTCCCGTCGCTATCAAGTTTGTTTCCGATCCCGTCACGAATGCCACCACACGCCATCGATTTCAGCTCGAAGCGCAAATGGCATCCTCGCTCAACCATCCGCACATCGTGACGGTTCACGATGCGGGCGACTTCGCCGAGCGGCAATACCTGGTCACGGAGTTCATCGATGGTGTCACTCTCAAAGAATGGGCACAGGCGGAAACTCGGAGATGGCAGCAGAGCGTCGAGCTGCTCACAGGCGTCGCGGACGGGCTGGCGACAGCGCACGCGGCCGGCATCCTGCATCGTGACGTCAAACCGGCCAACATCCTCGTCGCCAAGAATGGTTACGCAAAATTGGCCGATTTCGGATTGGCGAAGTTTCAAGATCCGACCGGGCGGGGAACGGAGCCAAGGACAGTTGACGGCCTCACACGCCCGGGAATGATTCTCGGCACCATAGATTACATGTCGCCCGAACAAGCGTCGGGAAGACCACTCGATGCGCGCAGCGACATCTTTTCGTTCGGAGCAGTGCTGTATCAATTGCTCGCCGGTAAACAACCGTTTCGTGGCGAAACGGATCTTGATGTACTGCAGGCCATCGCTCATACCACTCCCGATCCTTTAGGCGAGGCCATTCCATTGCCGCTGCGGACGATCGTGGAGAAGATGCTGGAAAAGGACGTCGCGAAGCGCTACCAGTCCATGCGGGATGTTGTACTGGATTTGAAACGCGTCCCTCGTCAGATGTCGCTCCCGCATGCTTCGGATCGCGTACGGACAGAATGTCGGCCCGCCGATCATACGGCTGGCGCGTTCTCGTTGCCGGGGCCGTCGTTCTACTCGTTGTTGCGTCAATTATTCTCTGGCAGCTCCGGCGAGCCGATTACTTCTGGCGAAACCCATTGGCAGACGCTGAAACCGAGCGCCTGACCGATTTCCAAGGGGACGAGATCGATGCGGCGATCTCGCCGGACGGAAGATTCATGGCTTTTCTGTCCGATCGCGCCGGACCGTTTGATGTTTGGCTCAACCAGATCGGCACGCGACAATTTTATCAACGTCACACAGGGCAAGATTCCGACGACGGTTCCCGCTGTGATTCGCAGAGTTGGTTTCACCGGCGATAGCAATCAACATCTGGATTTCGGAAGGTCAGGGCTCCGGTCCCTATACGACTCCTGCTGGCGTCGGTAGTTGGGCGGCGATCCGCGTCCCTTTCTTGGCTGACGCCATGGAGCCGGCGTGGTCGCCCGATGGAACCATGCTGGCCTATCACACCTCCGAACCCGGGTGATCCGATCTTTGTTGCGGATCGCAGCGGTCGTAAGTCCGAGAACGTATTTTCGCCCCAGAGCCTCAGACTCATTGTCACCATCTCACCTGGTCGCCAGACGGCCGTTTTATCTATTTCGTCAAAGGGCTTTCCGACCACTGAGGAAATGGATATCTGGCGAATCGCGGCTTCTCCGCCTGGGTTGGCCGAACCTGAGCGAGTCACAACGCACAATGCGATGGTCTCCTACCTCGGGTGGCTCGACGGGCGCACGTTGATTTACGCGGGTACCGCGCAAGACGGCTCCGGGCAATGGTTGTACACATTGGATGTCGAACGCCGTGTCCCGCACCGGGTGAGTTCGGGAATCACGGAACAGTATGTGTCGGTTGCTGTCGACACCACCCAACCCCGCCGCCTGATCGCCTCGGTAGCAATACCGACTTCCAGCCTCTGGACTGTGCCGATCTCAAATCGGATTCAGAGTGAAGCGGACGTTACTCGCCTCCCCATCCCAAATGCTCGCGCACTCAGTCCGCGCGCCGCCTCCGACTATTTGTTGTTTCTCTCGTCGCGAGGGGCGGGCGGCGACGGGCTGTGGAAGTTGAAAGACAACGCTGTTGCCGAATTGTGGAAGGGAACCGAAGGAGGCGTTGATCGCGGCGCCGGCCATCTCCAGAGATGGCATGCGAATTTGCTTTTCATACCGTACGCAGGGACGCTCACATCTGTATCTGATGAACTCCGACGGGCTGAACGTACGGCTCCTCACGGATTCATTCGATGTGCGGAGCCCGGCATCGTGGTCTCCCGATGGCAAGTGGGTCGTGGTCGCCGGCAATGACGGACAGGGCACGTATGTGTTCAAGGTGTCGGTTGAAGACGGAGCTGCAATTCGCCTGACCGACACGGTTTCGTATAACCCGGTGTGGTCCCCGAATGGACAAATCATCGTCTATTCAGAACCGCTGCAAGGGTCGACGTTCCTGACAAAGGCGATCACGCCCGACAAAATACCCGTTCCACTGCCCGACATCCGGGTCTCCTATGTCATGGGCACACCATACAGATTCGTTCCCGATGGTACCGAACTCATTTTCGTCAAGGAGGGTCCTTTCATAGGCGGTGCTCGAAATTTCTACGCGGTCAACCTGCACACCGGTCAGGAACGACAACTGACAGATCTCAAGACCAGCGTTCAGATGCGGACCTTTGATGTCATGCCCGACGGCAAGCAGATCGTGTTCGATCGCCTCCGCCAAAATTCGGACATTGCAATGATCGACCTTCCCCGTTGACTTCAACGCGTCGGGCGTTCAGCTTTCCTGAGTTCACGCATCATCCAGGCCCTGGCAAGCTTCCAGTCGCGCATGACAGTTTGAGGTGACACTTTCAACGCCTCGGCTGTCTCTTCGACACTCAAGCCGCCGAAGAATCGCAATTCGATCACCCGGGCTTTGCGCGAATCCATCTGTGCCAACACCTCAAGAGCGTCATCGATATCAATCAATTCGCGGTCGCGAATCGACGAGACGTCGGGAAGCTTGTCGAAATCGAACGCCGACGAATGAGTTCACCCGCTGCGCCAGGCCGGCACGTTTCACCGACGTTCGTGCGCGAGCAGCGTCCACGAGGATCCGCCGCATCATCTGAGCGGCGACGGCGAAAAAATGCGCGCGATCGTGCCAGGTCACATCATGAATGTTGACGAGACGAAGATACACCTCGTTGACGAGCGCCGTGGGCTGTAACGTGTTGTCCGGCCGACTCGTTCCTCATGTATCGACGGGCGGTCTTTCGCAACTCGTTGTAGACCGCCGGCATCAGCTCCTCAAGCGCCGCGTCGTCACCGCCGGCCCACGCCTTCAACAACCCGGTGATTTGGGATCGCGCCCGCGTCATAGAAAAAAGGCTCGAGACATTGTAGTTCTGCGGCCGATTTTACGCTTACCTGATGGGCAGGCGCACATGAGTTCGCCGATGCTCCCGACAAACGGACAGGAGTAACGAATCATGACAGAGACTGACCTGTCTGACGGTGCTGCTCTCGGCGCTCTTCAGGTGCGAGCTCTACGCACAGAATGTCGTGACGGACTGGGCGACGATCGTTCAACCGCCGCTCAATACGCCTGCAAAGACACCCGCGGTTCAGAACATCCTTCGCGCGATGGTTCACATCGC
Source organism: uncultured Acidobacteriota bacterium (assembly GCA_963785755.1). GTDB lineage: Bacteria > Acidobacteriota > Vicinamibacteria > Vicinamibacterales > 2-12-FULL-66-21 > JACCXG01. The sequence continues at coordinate 86,935 of CAWAXG010000047.1, forward strand.
TGTCTACGATGCCGTGGTCGCGATTGAGGGCGGCTACGAGCCCTTTGCCGCCGCAATCTCGGCTCCAGCCGGCTCGGATGTTCGAGCCGCGGCGGCCACCGCGGCGTACCTCACAGCCCGGGCGCGCGTGGCGGCGCCGCAGATTCCAGTGCTGGATGCCGCGTTCAACACCTACATGGCGGCCATCCCCGACGGCCAGGCAAAAAGCGACGGCATTCATGTTGGTCAGCAGGCCGCCGCCGCGCTCCTCGCTCTGCGTGCGAATGATGGCATGAGCAATGTCGTGCTCTATGCCTGCAGCTCGAATCCAGCGCAGCCGGGTGAATTCGAACCCGATCTTGGTTGCAATACGCAGCCTGCTGCCGTGAATGTGGGCCAGATCCGGCCCTTCACGTTGAACTCCGCTGACCAGTTCCGGCCGGACGGTCCCGACCCGCTGACGTCGATCGCATATGTCGACGACTTCATCGAGACTCGTGATTTCGGCCGTTCCGACAGTGCCGTACGCACACCGGAACAAACCGATATTGCCTACTTCTGGCAGGCTGCGAATATCCACCAGGGGTTGGTCGATTTGGCTATCAAACGCGGCCTCGACATCCGGCAAACAGCCCGCTTTTTCGCCGTCGTGTACACGGCGTCAGCCGACGCCAACATCGCCGGCTACGAAGCCAAGTACTTCTACCGCTTGTGGCGGCCTCGGACAGCTATCCCACGTGCCGACACCGACGGCAACCCTGATACCGACGCCGATCCGACCTGGACTCCGTTGATCTCGGTCAACCATCCTGAATACCCTTCGGCTCACTCCTACTCATCAACGGCCCAGATGGATTCGATCGCAAGGGTCCTCGGTACAAATAAGGTCACGTGGACTCTGACCGCCAGCCGAACGGTCATTCCCCAGTTGGTCCGAACCGAGCGGACGTACTCCGATCTCAACGCGCTCATGCGCGAGATTTACGATGCTCGGGTCTGGGCCGGGCTGCATTGGCGCCACTCCATGATGCATGGGGCGCAGATCGGCCGGAAAATCGCCAAACATGTTTGGGACAACTTTTTCCGGCCAACACCGTGATTAGTTCGATAGTGAAGCCTCCACACCGCACGCCGGTGTGGAGGCTTCAACCTGCGCAGAAGAAATGAACGGCCGATCCGTGGTCGGCCGTGATCTCATCGTCGGGACTGTGGTCGGGGCATTGACCGTCGGCCTCATGTGGCTTGGCTACGGGGAAGGCGCTTGGCATGAACGTCGATGCGAACCAGCGATTCCGCCAACCGATCGAGTCCCTTCGCCAGCCTGGCTGATGGAGGGGTGGCACTGGAACCTGGAGAGTTGTCGATCCGTGCTCGAGAGGCTGTCTTGGATTGAACAGGCGGCCACCCGGTAGAGAGCTACAGTCTCACCATGGATGTCCGTCGCTGCTAACGGCCCGGAGACGGATTGCGCGTGGTCGTGCGCAGCTGAGGATGCGCGCCACGCCGGCGAGGCCGCCCGGGTGGGGGCCGAGGATGCGCTCGGCAGCCGATGATGCTCGGCACGCGACCATCGACGCCGGGCGCTGTCACCGCCGAAGCCCTCAGCGCGAATCTCGAACAAATGAAATCCGTCGAGCAGTTGCGCCGCGTCTATCGCGATCTGAAGGACCTGAAAAACCCGGACTCCAACTAGGCGCCATTCGCGCCACCAGGGCGCGACACGATCGGTCGGCGCGACGTGAGCACATGAAGCATGGCGACCCTCCCGACTGACCCTGCGACGGCTGGACCAAGCGGCAACAAGCCCGGCCCCCCGCCACCCGTCCCTGCCAGCCCCCGTCGATGGCCACCGCGGCCCTGGTGGCTCGTCTTCCTCGTGCTCATGACCGTCAATTACCTGGGAACGCGGGTGTTTTTCCGGGAACCATCCTCGATCACCGTGCCCTATACCTTCTTCAAGGCGCAGGTCGACGCGGGCAATGTCGAGGACGTGACGAGCGTGGGCGATGCGATCCAGGGGCGCTTCAAGACGAAGGTCACGTATCCGCCACCGAACGCGGGAGCGCCGGCCGACCAGGCACACTCACCGGATCACCCCGACGCTCGGACGTCGACGGAATTCACGACGCAACGACCGATCTTCGCCGACCAGGATCTCGAGCGGCGGCTGGCAGACAAAGGGGTGGCGATCACGGCCATCGACGAGAACGCCTCATCGTGGCTGAAGCTGCTGGTCAGCTTCGGCCCCACGTTGTTGCTGATCGCCGCCTTCGTTTGGATCAGCGGCCGTGCCGCGGCAAGTGCCGGGGGCGGGCTGTTCAGCCTCGGCCGGAGCCGCGCCAAGCGGTTCAGCGAGCAGCAGCCGAAGGTCACCTTCGACGATGTCGCGGGGATTGACGAGGCGGAGAACGAATTGATCGAGATCGTCGACTTCCTCAAGAACCCGGATAAGTACCAACGCCTCGGCGGCAAGGTGCCGAAGGGCGTCCTGTTAATCGGGGCGCCCGGAACGGGCAAGACGTTGCTGGCGCGGGCCATTGCCGGGCAGGCGGGCGTGCCCTTTTTCAGTCTCAGCGCCTCCGAGTTCATCGAGATGATCGTGGGCGTCGGGGCCGCGCGCGTGCGGGACCTGTTCAAGCAGGCGCGGGAGGCGGCGCCGGCCATCATCTTCATCGATGAACTGGACGCCATCGGCCGCACGCGCGGGAGCGGCGTGCAGCTCGGCGGACACGACGAGCGCGAGCAGACGTTGAACCAGATCCTGACGGAGATGGACGGTTTCGACTCCCGCGAGGGCGTCATCGTCCTGGCCGCTACCAACCGCGCTGACGTGCTCGACCAGGCCTTGTTGCGACCGGGCCGCTTCGACCGCCGCGTCGTGGTCCAGCGGCCCGACCGGGCCGGCCGGGCCGCGATTCTGAAGGTGCACACCAAGAATGTGCCCCTGGCGCCCGACGTCTCCCTGGAGCGAATCGCCGCCGAAACGCCGGGCCTGGTCGGCGCCGAGCTGCGCAACGTCGTCAACGAAGCGGCGCTCCTCGCGGCCCGCAAGGACGAGGATGCCGTCAGTGCCGAGGATTTTGCCGACGCGCTGCAGAAGATCACCCTCGGCCCCGCGCGTAACATCCTGCTCAACGCGGCGGATCGGGAGCGCACTGCCTATCACGAGGCAGGGCACGCGCTGCTCGCGCTGCTGACGCCCGGCAGTGATCCCGTGCACCGCGTCTCCATCGTGCCGCGCGGCATGGCGCTCGGAGCAACGTATCAACTCCCCGTCGACGATCGAACCAGTTATGCCGAGGACTACCTGCGGGCGCGCATCACCTGCGCACTCGGAGGCCGCGCGGCCGAAAAGCTCGTGTATGGCGTCGGCACGACCGGTGCCGAAAACGATCTTCAGCAGGTCACCGAGATCGCGCGGCACATGGTCTTGCGCTGGGGGATGAGCGATGCGCTCGGGCCAATCAGCTTTGTCGCGCCGCAGGACGAGGGTCTGCCGCCGGCGTTCCAGCATCAGCCATACAGCGAGGCCACCTCCGAGCTGATCGATGCCGAGGTCCGGCGGATCGTCGAGGAAAGCCACCGCGAGGCCGACCGGGTGCTGGCGGCGCACCGCGGCACGCTCGACGCCCTTGCACACGCCCTGCTGAAAGCCGAATCGTTGAACGCGCAGGAAATCCGCGACGTGACCGGCCTGTGCGATACCCCGGCGCATCTGCAGGAGCATTCGGCCAGGTAGGAAGGTGAATCATTGAAGCACACCGGAAGCAGCGACGTCGCGGTCTATCTGGGCGGACGGTCCGGACTGACGTACACCCGTTCATACAGAGATGACGCGTCAGGGCACGTCTCTCCTATCCGTCGACCGCTTCGCTGATCAGGCGGGCCAGGTGGTCCTGGTCGACGGGCCTGGCGAGGTGATAGTCGAACCCATGCTCCAATGAATGCATCGAGCCGCCAGGAGAGCCGTCGCCAGTCAGCGCCAGCAGCAGCATGCCCCGGCCCTCCGGCTTCTCGCGAATCCGCCTCGCCACCTCGTAGCCGTCGATGCTCGGGCGACTGACGTCAATGATCCCGACGTTTGGACGCACGACGTTCAGCAGTTCGATCCCGCGGACGCCATCGTCCACGTCGTAGACGACGTGCCCGGCGAGCTCGAGCATCATCCGCAGGGTTTCTCGTGCCTCGCCGCTGTCCTCTATCACAAGCACACGCCTGGGCTTCACCCGACGTTCCCGCGGGGAGGACATCCCGGAGGACGTTTCTGGGGAAGGCATCGCCTCCAGCCGGACCGTGAACGTGGAGCCGCGCCCTTCTCCCTCGCTCGATGCGGTCACCGAACCTCCATGCAACTCGACAAGGCGCCGGACGAGGGCCAGGCCAATCCCGAGGCCGCCCCGGGCGCGGGCAAGGGTCTGGTCGGCCTGCACGTACATGTCGAAGATGAAGGGCAGCAGCGAAGGCGAGATGCCGAAACCCGAGTCCTCGACGCTCAGCACCGCGTCTGCCCCGTCTGCGCGCAGGGCCACCCGAATGTGGCCACCGGGTGGCGTGTACTTGACGGCGTTGGTGAGGATGTTGGAGAGCACCTGCTCGATCCGCCCGGCGTCCCCATCAATCCACGCAGGTTCGGTTCTGACGTCGATGTGCCGGTCCAGTCCGGTGTCGGCGGTGAACGAGGCGGCCGCCCGAAGCACCAGCTCGGCGAGGTCGAGTGGCTGTCGATGCAACCGGATCTTGCCGGAGTTCACGCGCTCGATGTCGAGGAGATCGTCGATCAGATGTGTGATGTGGTCGACTTGCCTGGCGATCACCTCGTGTGCGCGGGTTGGCTTGCCCTCGGCGTGCATCGCCTTGAGCATGTGGGCGGCCGTGCTGATCGCTCCGAGCGGATTGCGCAGCTCGTGGCCCAATAGTGCCAGGAACTCGTCCTTCGTGCGGCTGTCGCGCTCGGCACGGTCGCGCTTGGTGTGGGCTTCGAGGAGCTCCGTCATGTCCGTCACGATCAGGTTCCTGCGCGCGCCACGGGCCGACGTGGTGGTGGTGAGCGACAGACTCACCTCGAAGGCACCTGAATCCGGGCCGAGCAACTTGCAGCGTCCCCTGCCGTTACCAGCGTCCAGCAGGGTCTCGACGTCATGCTTGTCGGACGCGTGCACGAAGCGGCCGAAGTGGCTGCCGTTCACCGACTGGAGCGGCTCGCCCACGAGCGCCGCGAAGCGTGCGTTGGCGTAGAGGATGTCGCCGAGGCTGGTCAGGACCGCGGCACCCTCCTGCATCTGTTCCACGAGGTTGCGGTACGGCTCTTCGGCGCTGTGCAGCGTGTAGATCTGATTGCCGCCGGCGCCCTCTACGACCAGGGCGTCGATCTCGCCGTGCCGAATCGCGCGGAGCATCTCTTCGGCTTCGGCGAGCCGCACGCGCAGCGTCTCGTTCTGTTCGCGGTAGTGGTCGCGGCTTGTGTCCATTGCGCTACCCACCGTCGGACCCGCGAATGAGATCGAGTCCGAGCAGCACGCGCTCGCGGTTTGACATGTCGCCGATGATCCTGCGCATCGGCAGCGGCAGCTTCTTGATGAGCGTCGGGGCTGCGACGATCTGCTCACCCTTCGTGAGGACCGGCTGCTGGTAGATGTCGATGACCTCGAGTTCGTACCGCCCCTCGAGATACTCGTCGCAGATGGCCCTCAGGTTGCCGACGGCACGCGACGATCGCGACGTCATGCCGGTGACATAGAGCCGGAGGATGTACTGCTCGCCGCCCGGGGGCTGACCGGCCCGGGCCGACAAATCGCGAAGGTTGCGCCGGTTCAGTGGCATGAGCCCCTCACTGGCGCCCACGGAGATCCAGGCCGACGAGCACGCGCTCCGTGTTCGAGAGATCGCCGATGATCTTCTTGATCGGTTCCGGCAGCCGCCGCACCAGTGTCGGTACGGCCAGGATCTGGTCACCGCGTGCGAGCTGTGGATTCTCCAGGAGATCGATGATCTCGATCTGATAGCGGCCCAGCAGGTGCTGATTGCAAATCTGCTTCAGGTTGGTGAAGGCCAGAAGCGACTTCGGCGTCTGTCCCGCGACGTAGAGCCGGAGCGAGTAGACCTCCCCAGCAGGCGACAGCGTGGACGGCCCGTGGTCAGACAACTGCATGGCTAGCCGCTCCTTCCGCTGAACCGCGTTCGACGTCATCCAATGGCCCCGTGCGCCGCAGCCGCGGCGTCGAGCAGATCGAGTCCGTGGTTCGTCATCACGAACTCGCACAGCTCGTTCGAATGTGCCATGCCGCGGGACTTCAGCACGTACAAACCCCGGCGGTGTCGATCGCCGACTTGATCGTTCGCCAGGACGATCCAGGTATCCATCAGGGACGAGATCGTGGTCTCAGTGCGCTCGATGTCGCTTCGTCCAGGCATGAGGCTCGTCAGCATCGCGGTGATGTTCGCGGTCTTGAGATGATCAATCAACCGCGTGAGCATCGCCTGGACGTCGTTGTAGGTCCCGACCGTCATCAAGTTGGTGACCGGATCGATGACGGTCACCGTCGGCCCGAAGTCCGCCACGGCCTGGTGCATGGTCACGAGATGCGTCTCGAGCCCGTATCGCGAAGGCCGGTCCGCATGGAACTGCAGCAGTCCACCGGCTACCCACGGCTCGAGGTCGATGCCGATCGAGCGCATGTTTCGAAGGAGCTGCTGGGGCGATTCTTCGAACAGGAAGCACAGGCAGCGTTCGCCCCGGCGGCACGCCGCGTCGAGGAAGTGCGCGGCCAGGCTCGTCTTCCCCGTCCCCGCCGTGCCGGAGACCAGGATCGTGCTTCCGCGGTAGTAGCCCTCGCCGCTGAGCATCTCGTCGAGATGCGCGACGCCCGACGCCACACGCGCCAACGGCGCCTCATGCTGAAGGGCCAGGGAGGAGACCGGCAGCACGCTGATGCCATCGGCATTGATGAGGAACGGATACTCGTTCGTGCCGTGGTGAGAGCCGCGGTACTTGACCACACGCAGGCGACGCGTCGAGACTTGATCGTGGACGCGGTGGTCGAGCAGGATGACCGCGTCCGAGACGTACTCCTCGAGTCCCTGTCGGGTGAGGGCACCGTCGCCACGTTCGCCCGTGATCAGGGCGGTCACGCCCTGGTCCTTCAGCCATCGAAACAGCCGTCGCAATTCGGACCGGAGGATGGTGTCGTTCTTCAAGCCTGCAAACAGCGATTCGATGGTGTCGAGGACGACCCGTCTCGCTCCCACCGTCCGAATGGCGTGATCGAGCCGGACGAAGAGCCCTTCCAGGTCGTACTCGCCCGTTTCCTCGATCTCGCTGCGTTCCACGCGCACGAAGTCGACCGCAAGCTTCCGGGCCTTGATCAGCTCCGGGAGGTCAAAACCCAGCGACGCCACGTCGCTGGCAATCTCCTCTTCGTTCTCCTCGAACGTCATGAGCACGCCGGGCTCGTCGAAGTGGAGGGCGCCGTTCACCAGAAAGGTGAGAGCGAGCAGGGTCTTGCCTGATCCGGGCCCGCCGCAGACGAGCGTCGGCCGGCCTTTGGGCAGGCCGCCGCGCGTGATCTCGTCCAGGCCGCGGATTCCTGTGAGGGTTTTCGGCAGTTCGGTGCCGCGCGGCAGGAGGGACGAACCGGCCACGCTGGTTGGTTTCTCCTGGCAATTCACTTCGTCGAAGCTCAGGCTCAATGGGAACCTCCCAAGTGCGAGCCGTTCGCACGGGGCACGGACGTGGAGGGCTTGACCGCGGCGCGATGGACGGAGGTTGAACCTCCGCCGCTCGATCTGAAGGAGGCACTGTGACACCTCGTCGGTATCACAGCTGTTCTGTTTTGGACACCTCGCCAGGAACGCAGGGCGTCTCCCTTTTACCGGCAGCGTACTCGCTGCGCCGCACGAAAGATGTTCTTCAAGGAGCGCCCAGGTGCGCTCAATTGAACAGACCTGACGCGAGCCACGCACTAAGGTTGCTCTGAGGCTCTCGCCCGCCACAGCGATTAACTGTTCGGCGTCGCTGCGCCGATCGCCTCCACTCGGTTTGTCGGCGCAGCCACTCGTTGGGTCGTCTGCTGCTGAATTCACTCTGGAACACGCACTGGAGATGCCATGACTGAAACAGGACATGAAAACACTACCGAGCCACGACTCGAGGCCGCCAGCGGCCATAGTGACGGCTTTCTGATTGGTCTCTTCGGTGGCGCACTGATCGGAACCGCCGCAGGCGTGTTCTTCGCCTCCCAGATAAATGCAGCTGTTCGGAACCTTCAACGACAGTTCCCGGACGCCGCGGCGGGTGCCAGCGACGCCGCAGCGGCAAGATATCGAGCGGCCACGACGCGAGTCGGCGACGCGGTCGACGATCTTCAGCACAAGGGCCGGGGAGTCTATGGGAAAGCGCTGAGCGCGGTCGTACGAGGCGCGGAGGATGTCAAGGAGCGTGCAACCGAGGCTCAGATCGAGCTGGATCAAAGCGCCGCGAACGCGGAGCGCCGCTCGTCGTCAGGGATTGGAGATCGTTAGACCGCACATCGCACGCTCACATGCCGCGCCAGGCTCAGGCTACGAGCGGAGATGCAAATGACCGACGAGTCCGTCATGCCGATGCCACCCCGCCCGCTGACGGTGAAGGCCTTTGGAATCACCGACAGGGGCAAGGTGCGCACGACCAATGAGGATCAGTTCCTAATCGCCGAGCTCACGAAGGCGATGCGCGTCTGGCAGACGAGCCTGCCGGAACCGAAGGTGCAGGTTGGCGAGGAGCACGCACATCTGTTTCTCGTGGCTGACGGCATGGGCGGGCACCGGGCGGGCGAACGGGCGAGCGCCCTCGCCGTGGTCGCGATCGAGCAGTTCACGCTCAATACGTTCAAGTGGTTCTTTGGCGCGAATGACAGCGAAGCGCAGAAGGTCCTCGCGCAGTTCCAGTCCGCGCTCAGTCAAGCCGACGCCCGCATTCTCGAGGAGGCGGCGGAGCATCCGGAACTGAGCGGGATGGGGACGACGGTGACGATGGCGTTTCATCTGGGTGCGCAGCTGTGCGTCGTGCACGTCGGCGACAGCCGTGCGTACGTGTACCGAGACGGCGAGTTGCACCAGCTCACCCAGGACCACACGGTGACCGCCGACATGGTGCGCAGCGGAACCCTTCGGCCAGACCAGGTCGCCGGGCACCGTCTCCGCCACGTCATCACGAACGTCGTCGGCGGCCAGGAGCTCGGAGTCACCGTCGAGGCCCGCGCGCTCGAAGTTCAGGCTGGCGATCGCTTACTGCTTTGCTCGGACGGATTGACGGAGATGGTGACGAACGAGGCGATCGCGGCCACACTCGACGCCGAGCCCGCACCCGAGAGTGCCGCGAAGAAGCTGCTCGCGCAGGCAAACGATGGCGGGGCCCCCGACAACATCACGCTGCTGATCGTGCGGTTTGATCCAGCCGACTCCGACGCAGGGAACCCTGGCGATGCACGGTGAGAAAGGCGCGGGCCCCGCAAAGCGCGAAGGTGGAAGGGGCGTCAGCCGCGAAGGCGGACGGCCACACCTTGCACCGAGGCGAGAACCCGCATCGGTCAGATGCAGGCTGAGGCGGCCGCGCAGCGGCTGCGCGGACGCCCCAGCAGCCGCTCAGAAAATGAACTTCGCGCCCAGCTGGACGATCCGCGCGTTGCCTGCGCTCAGGATCTGGCCGAAGGCGCCGGATTCGCGTGCGAGGTTCGGCGGACCGAAGTTCGCGTGGTTGAAGGCGTTGAACACTTCGGCTCGGAACTGCAGGTAGCGGCTTTCGTCGATCGAGAACTTCTTCGCCGCGGAAAAATCGAAGTTCGCGAAGCCCGGTCCGCGCATGATGCCGATGCCGGCGTTGCCGAATGCCTGGGGCGCGGGACTGACGAATGCGTCGGTGTTGAACCAGCGCGCCAGGGTGCGTTCAGATTCCGGCAGCATCGGCGTGCCCACCAGATTCGGCCGGACCCGCCGTTCGCCGCCCAGGTTCGCCACGGTCGACGCCGCGATGGTCGCGGTGAGCGGCAGGCCGCTCTGCAGCACGTGAATGCCGGTGACCTGCCATCCGCCGATCAGGAAATCGACGGCGCGATTCCAATCGTCGCCGAACCGATGCCCGCGGCCGAACGGCAGCTCCCAGATGTAGCTGGCGACGAAGCGGTGCCGGATGTCGAACTCCGCTGGGCCGCGTTCCGCGCGGAGGTTGTAACTGTCCTGCGGCTCGCGGTACACACCGGTGTCGACGCCGGGGCCCACAGCGCTCGTGGAAATGTGATCGGGCGCGTCGGCGACGGCCTCTCCCCAAGTGTAGGCGGCGGTTCCGGTCAGTCCGTGCGTGAACCGCTTTTCGAGCCGCAGCTGCAGCGACTGGTATGTGGAGCTGACTCGATTCTCCATCCACTGGATATCGCCAAACGCCGGATAGGGCCGGGCACCTGCGGCATGCGAGCCGTCGGCGTTGACGATGACCGCCCGCTGGTTCAGGTTGCGAAAGCCCGGGAGTTTGGTGCCCTTGTTGCCGATGTAGGCGAGGTCCAGCACGAGATCCGGCCGGAGCTGGTACTGCGCACCGATGTTGTACTGCTGCACGTAGGGTGACCGCTGGTGGGGATCCTGTGCCCGGCGCAGCACCGTCGGAGCCAGCGAGTTTGGATCCAGCAGTCCGTCAGGATAGCCGTCGACCAGGCGGAACAGCGCAGCGGAGGCCACGGCGTCCGCGCCGCTGACGCTCGTCTGCTGCGCGTAATCCACGAGAAACGGCGGGTTGAAGCCGAGCAGCCCCTCGCGACCCTGTCGCAGTGTATGTGTGAAGAAGACGCCATAGCCCCCGCGCAGGACCAGGCGGGACCACGGCGTGTAGGCGAAGCCGATCCGTGGTGCCACATTGTTCCGATCGGGATGAATGAGCGATCGCTCGTACACGTCACCGTCCTTCGCAACGATCATCGTCCCCGTGTCCGGATCGAAGTTGGCGAAGCGATTGGCCTTTTCGATCGGGGGCGTCGCGTACTCGTAACGGACGCCGAGGTTTGCCGTCAGCGTCGGCGTGACGCGGTAGTCGTCCTGGACGAAGTAGAACTGCATGTTCTGCCCTTGATCCATCACGGTCAGGCTCGTGAGCGAGAACCGGGACGGCAGACCGAGCAGCAGTAGCGCCTGCGATCGGTTGTCGTTCGACCCGAAGGCATCGTTGAACGATCCTTCCGCCAGGCCAGGCAGCGGGCCCGGTCGAAACGTCAGCGTGTCGACGAAGCTGTAACGACCGAACGATGTGAGGGTCGGCGCTATTTGATGGTCGATCCGGACATCGAACTGATCCTGGCGCGTGTCGGTCACCGGCGTCGACGCGTAGAGCGTCGGCGATCCCGGCACGTTGGCATCGGGAATCAGCCCGACGATGGCCGCGCCGACGGGATCCCAGCGTTCCGGGGAATTACGTACTGGCCCTGGCCGTTCTGACCGAATGCCGGGCGGCCCGGAGCGAACGGGTCCATCACCACACTGCTGAACACGCCGGCTTTCTCGGCAGCCGTCGGCACCTGGCGCGTTCGCGGCACGCCTTCGAGATCGCGCAGACCTTCGTAATCCGCGAACCAGAACGTCCGGTTCCGCACCAGCGGTCCGCCGGCCGCCGCGCCGAACTGATTGCGTTCGCGTTTGGGCTTGGGCGCACCGAGCGCATTGGAGAAAAAGTTGTTCGCGTCGAGCGCGTCATTCCTGAAGAACTCGTAGACACTCCCGCGCAGGCTGTTCGTCCCGGATTTGATCGTCGCGTTGATCACCGCGCCCGAGCCGCGACCGTATTCGGCGGAGTACGCGTTGGTCTGAATCTTGAACTCCTGAAGCGCCTCGATCGAGGGCTGCACGAGCTGCACGTTCTCACCGCGGAACGAATTCGAGTACGACACGTTGTCCACGCCGTCCAGCTGAAACACGTTGCTGAACACGCGATTACCGTTCACGTTGAACGCACCCTTGAAGCCAATGCTGTTCAGGCGCGGCGTCGCCGGCAGGACTCCCGGCGAGAGGTGCGCGAGCTGGTTGTAGTCGCGGCCGTTCAACGGCAGTTCCGCGATCTTGTGCTGATCGATGACCTGCCCACGCCCCGAGCTCTGTGTCTGCAGCAGAGAGGCCGCCGACTGTACTTCGATACTTTCCGTCACCGGCCCGGGTTTGAGCGTAACGTCGACCACCGTGGTCTCGTCGATCTGGAGGATGATTCCCCGGTGAATCCCGAGTGAGAACCCAGCCAGCTCAGTGGTGACCGTATACCGGCCCGGCCTCAGACTGGTCAGCCGATAGAATCCCCCGTCATCCGTTTCCGTGTGCGCGCTGGTGTTGGTGAGAACGTTGGTGACCGTGACCCTGGCGTGCTGCACCACGGCCCCCGAGTCGTCTCGAACCGTTCCGGTGAGAGTTGCCGTCTCCTGCTGAGCTGCAACGGGGAGCGCCACGGCGCAGGCGCAGAGGAAGGAAAGCAGGAACGCTGGCTGTCGTCGATGCATGACAAGCCTCCTGTTCAACCGATGGAATCTGTCGTGTGAACCCGTCCCGCTGTAATGTGCGAACGCCGGGAGATAACGCTACGCCTGGAGTTCGACCTGGAGAGAGCGCTGAGGACCGGAGGGAATGTGGCCGCGAGCGGGTCTGTCCTCGGGCCACCGGAAACGCGGGGCGGCCGGGCGTGCTCGGCACTCTTTCAGTTAAAGTGGGTTTGAACGATCACGCAATGGGTACGAACGTGTTGCGAGCAACCGGCCACTGGTCCCAGGCCGGCGGTGACATCAGGCGCCGGCGCGGGCCGGGAGAGCGACCAGCGGCAAGCGCAGGTGCGCGCGGAACAGATTCGCCTGCTGTACGAGAATGCCGTCACCGGGATTGGGGCAGCACTCATCGTCGCGACCCTTCTCGCCTACTGTCAGTGGGACGTCATTCCTCATGTCGTCGTCTCGATGTGGCTGCTGTACGTGGTGGTGGTCTCTGCAGCCAGGCTTCTGCTCGTGCGCGGCTATTGGCGCGCGTCCCCGAGCGTCACCGAGAGCCGCGGATGGGGAGTGGCGTTCGCGGTCGGCGCCGGGATAGCCGCGGCAGGGTGGGCCGCGGCTGGCATCATGCTCTACCCGCCGGCGCAGCCGACCAACCAGATCCTGCTGGTATTCGTCCTCGGCGGCATCATGCTCGGCGGGGCCTCGCTGCTGGCCGCGAGGCCCGAGGCGTTCCTGACATTCCTGCTGCCGACCGGCCTGCTTCCCGCCATACGTCTCGCCAGCGAGGGCGATGAAGAACACCTGACGATGGGGCTGCTGGCCGCCGTCTTCACCGTGGCCACGCTCAGCACGACCTGGCGCTTCCACATGACGATTGAGTCGTCTCTTCGGCTGCGATTCGAGAACCAGGATCTCGTCGAGAGCCTCCAGGTCGCCAAGAATCAGACCGACCAACTGAATCGAGATCTGGAGCTCCGCGTTGGCGAGCGTACCGCCAAGCTCCGGGAAGCCGATCAACGGAAAGACGAGTTCCTCGCGACGCTCGCGCACGAGCTGCGCAACCCGCTCGCCCCCATTCGATTTGCCGTGGAAGGTCTCAAGACCGGTGCCCCTCCGGATATGGCGGCACGCGCCCACGATGTGATCGAACGCCAGGTTGGACAGCTCGTGCGACTGGTCGATGACCTGCTGGACGTCTCACGAATTACTGCCAACAAGATCCACTTACGCCGGGAACCTCACGCGCTCGCGCGCCTGATGACGATTGCCGTCGAATCGATCATGCCGCTCGCACGCGCCGCCGATCACCAGATTGAGGTGGCGCTCCCCCCGCCATCGGTTCTGGTCGATGGTGATGGCACCCGGCTGGTGCAGGTCTTCGCGAATGTCCTCAACAACGCGGTGAAGTTCACGCCTCCCGGGGGCCACGTCTGGTTCACGGCAGACCTGCGGTCCCACGAGGCGGTGGTGCGCATCCGCGATACCGGGATCGGCATCGCCCCCGATATCCTGCCGCGCGTGTTCGACATGTTCCAGCAGGCGGCGCCGATCCTCGAACGATCCAGCGGTGGCCTGGGCATCGGGCTCTCGCTGGCGCGGCGGCTCGTGGAGATGCACGGGGGACAGGTCGACATCCGAAGCCGCGGCACGGGTCAGGGGACGGAGGTCGAGATCCGTCTGCCGATCGCGACGGCAGCGGACGGGACCGCCATCGGGGCCGAACCGCCGGCCCTTGCGACGACACGGAGCCTCCGCGTGCTGATCGTCGACGACAATCTCGACGCCGCGGAGATGCTCGATGTCGCGGTGTCCAGTCAGGGCCATACGACGAGGCTGGCGCACGATGGCGCCACTGCGCTCACGGCCGCCGCCGAGTTCGCACCCGATGTGATTCTCCTCGACATCGGCTTACCGGTCATGAACGGCTATGCCGTCGCCCGGACGCTGCGCTCGCAACCCCAGTTCACTCACGTGCACATCGCGGCCGTGACCGGATGGGGCCAGGAAGAGGACCGCCGGAAAGCCAGGGAAGCCGGATTCGACAGTCACTTCACCAAACCGCTCTCGCCGTCGGCGCTGGATGATCTGCTGAATACCATCGCGCACCGCCTGACGGGTGACGCGGCGGACACGCCGCGAACCCGCCACACTGATTCGGGCAGCGGATTCTGACGCGGCTGCGCTGCACGTCGAATTCGGTAGTGCGAAGCGCACACCTTCCACATCTGAAATACTGAACAAAGGAGGCGGACATGAAGACCTGGCGCGCGAGAACCTGGCAGCTGATGGCTACGCTGGTGGCGTTCACCGTTCCTCTGTTCGGACAGACACCATCCGGTCCGGGAGCGCCGCCGCTCGCCGGGACGTCCTGGCAGCTGGTTCGCTTCCAGGGCGGAGACGGCACGGTCGTGACGCCTGACGACAGTTCGAAGTACACGCTGACCTTTGCCGGCGACGGCACGATCACGGCCCGCATCGACTGCAATCGCGGACGCGGCAGCTGGAAATCGTCCGCGCCGAGTCAGCTCGAGCTGGGTCCGCTCGCCCTGACGCGCGCCATGTGTCCGCCGCAATCGATGCACGATCGGATCGTCAAACACTGGCCGAGCATCCGCTCCTACGTCCTCAAGGACGGGAAGGACGGGCATCTGTATCTGTCGCTGATGGCGGACGGCGGCATCTACGAATACAAGCCGATGTCCTCCGCATCCTCGTCCTTCAAATCGCCGGTGACCTTCACAGGTCCTGTGACCTTCACCTGCGGCGGTGCGGAGACGCTTCGCGCGACCTTCTACAAGACGCAGCCGGCGATGGTGCTCCTCGAGCGCGGCGGCGTGACGCGGCCGGCGTTCCAGGTCAAGGCCGCCTCGGGATCGAGGTACGAGGGTGACGGCGTGCTGTTCTGGGAAGCGCGCGGCGAGGCGACGCTGAACTGGATGGGCGCCGAGTCGATCTGCAAACCGAACTGAGATCCCCCGCGGCAGCGAAATCAAGAAGGGAAATCCGGGACCAGACCATGAGGTACTTCGCCCTCGCCTGCGATTACGACGGGACGCTTGCCCACCACGGACAGGTCGACCCGGCGACCATCGGTGCCCTGGAGCGCCTGCGCGCGACCGGGAGAAAGCTGGTGATGGTGACTGGCCGCGAGCTCGATGACCTGCAGCGTGTCTTCCCGCACGCGCATCTGTTCGATCGGATCGTGGCCGAGAATGGGGGCGTGCTGTATCACCCCGGCACCGGCGAGGCGCACCCGCTCGCCACCGGAGCGCCGCCAGAGTTCGTCCGTGAACTCGAGCGCCGAGATATCTCACCCCTTTCGGTCGGACGAGTGATCGTCGCGACGTGGGAGCCGCATGGCACCGCGGTACTCGACGTGATTCACGCACTAGGCCTCGAGCTGCAGGTCATCTTCAACAAGGGCGCCGTGATGGTGTTGCCACCCGGTGTGAACAAGGCCAGCGGCCTGCGGCGCGCCCTCGACGAGCTGAAGCTCTCCCCACACAACACCGTCGCTGTCGGTGATGCCGAGAACGATCACGCGTTTCTCGCTTCATGCGAGTGCGGCGTGGCAGTGGCGAATGCGTTGGAGAGCCTCAAAGCCCAGGCCGATGTGGTCACTGACCGAGACCACGGCGCCGGCGTACAGGAATTGATCGACGGCCTCATCACGTCGGATCTCAAGGAACTGAATCCGCGTCTCGCCCGGCACGATCTGGTCATTGGTACGACGGGTACGACGGGTACGACGGGTACGACCGGTACGACCGGTACGACCGGTACGGCGCTCGACAGACCTGAAGACATCCGCCTTCCTGCACATGGTGCGGCCGTGCTCATTGCCGGGCCATCCGGGGGCGGCAAATCCACTGTCACGACGGCGCTGCTCGAAGCGCTCTGTGACGCCTGCTATCAGTTCTGTGTGCTGGATCCGGAAGGGGACTACTACGAATTCCCCGACGCGATTGCCATCCGCGGTGGCGGGAATCCGCGCGCGCTGGTGGACGATGCGCTTCGCGTGCTCGACCGGCCGATGGAGAACGCGGTCGTGAGCCTGGTCGACGAGCGGCTCGAGGACCGTCCGCAGGTGCTGCAGGTGCTCCTGCCGCGATTACTGGAGCTGAGAGCCGCGACGGGACGCCCGCACTGGATCGTCATCGATGAGGCGCACCACGTGCTGCCGCCCACCTGGCAGCTGTCCGAGCCACTGGTTCCCGCGCAGCTCGAGAATCTCGTGCTGGTCACCGTGCATCCCGATCATGTCGCCTCCCCCATCCTTGCGCTGGTCGACACACTCGTGATCGTTGGACGCGACGCGCAGGCGACCGTGGATGCGTTCACGCGCGCTCGCGGCCTGGAACCCATACGATTGGGCGCCGATCCGGCGGACACGACCGTCGCCTGGTTTGTGCGGATTGGTGCGGCGCCGCGGCCGTTCACGGTGGCCATGCCATCGGCAGAGCGCCGCCGCCATCGGCGGAAGTACGCCGAAGGCGAGCTGGCGGAGGACAAGAGCTTTTACTTCCGTGGACCCGAAGGGCGGTTGAATCTCAGGGCCCAGAATCTGGAGCTGTTCTCTCAGCTGGCCGACGGCGTGGACGACGAGACCTGGCAGTATCACCTTCGCCAACGCGACGTCTCGCGCTGGTTCCGGGAAGCGATCAAAGACACGGCCCTGGCGCACGAGGCCAGCGAGATTGAAACGCACGCGGACGACCTGACGCCTCGAGAAAGCCGGCAGCGCATCCGCGCCGCGATTCAACGCCGCTACACGAGCCCTGCGTAAAGGGCGGCCGCATCGAAACCGAATCACTACACGACACGATCGAGCGCCTTTCCACGGAGACATCTCACGCTCGTAAGAAGAGCATCAACGTCTTGCCGCCCTGAACATGTCCACTAGGCCTCGTCGCCTGCTCGAGCACCGCCATCCTTCTGGCCTGGAAGGATCGTCCGTGGGACACTGATGCGTGTCGCCGATGAACCGCCACGCATGTCCGCTGTAAGCCGTTCCCTCCGTATCTCCTGGACCGCAGTCGGACCAATCTCCGCCCTGCTGGTGCTCGCGTTCGCGTGGGGACGCGAGCTGAGCCCCGTCAGCGTGGTGCTCGTGACCGCCATGCTCGCCGGAGCGGTGCTGTCGGCGGTGCACCACGCCGAGGTTGTCGCCCACCGGGTCGGCGAGCCGTACGGGTCGCTGGTCCTGGCCGTCGCAGTCACGGTGATCGAAGTCGCGCTCATCGTCACGCTGATGGCCGGCGGCGGAGAGACTCGCTCGCTGGCGCGCGATACGGTGTTCGCGGCCGTGATGATCTCGTGCAACGGCATTGTCGGACTCTCGATCTTCATTGGCACAATTCGCCGGCGCGTCGTGTCGTTCAACGCGGAGGGTTCCGGTGGAGCGCTCGCGATGGTGATCACGCTGGCGACGCTGTGCCTGGTGGTCCCGGGATTCACGACAACGACGCCTGGACCGCAGTTCTCCGGCCCGCAGCTCGTGTTCGCGGCCGTCGTCGCGCTCGGCTTGTACGGTCTGTTCGTCGCGGTGCAGACCGGACGTCATCGCGACTACTTCCTCCCGGTTGCGGCCGACGGGGCGCCTATCAACGAGGGGAACACGCGACGCCGCCCTCGAACAGGACGGCGCTCGTCAGTCTGGGACTGCTGCTGGTCGCGTTGATCGCGGTCGTCGGCAACGCGAAGGTGGTGTCGCCGACGATCGAACAGGCGGTATCCGCGGCCGGGCTTCCGGTCTCGTTCGTGGGGGTCGTCATCGCACTGTTGATCCTGCTGCCGGAGACCCTGGCCGCCGCGCGCGCGGCTCAGCGCGAACGGATCCAGATCAGCCTCAACCTCGCGTTCGGCTCGGCGGTGGCCAGCATCGGTCTGACCATTCCGTCCGTCGCCGCCGTATCGATGTGGCTGTCGGTGCCGCTCGACCTCGGCCTGAACGCCATGGAGATCGTGCTGCTGGCGCTCACCTCCGTGGTGGCCGTGCTCACCGTCGTACCAGGCCGCGCGACGCTGCTCCAGGCAGGTGTCCATCTCGGCGTGCTCGCGGCCTACCTGTTCCTCGCGGTCATCCCGTAGCTGAGATCATGATCGTTGCCGCCCTCGATGCCAGTGTCTGGTGACCGAGTAGAATCAGCGGCGATTCGAGGCTCCTGGCCTTTACGACTCCCGCGAGACGAATGCACATGAAGACTCCTGCTCCACTCACACTGCGAAAGACACTCGCTCTGGTGTTCGCGTTCTGGAGCGTCGTCCCCGCCACCGCCGCGGCTCAGCCCAATGCCATTCAGACCGAGAACGCGAAGCCAGGGTCCGCCGACTGGCTGTTGACCAGGGTCGTTCGTCACGACGACGAGATCTACGAGCTGGGCTGGCATCGGCGACGGGGGATCGAGGCCTACGCGTCGCACACGAGCATCAAGGCCGGCGAGACGCTGAACGTGCACGTCAGCACCTTCCCGGTGAACAAGTATTCCGTCAGCATCTACCGGATGGGGTACTACGGCGGCGCCGGCGCGCGGCTGATGCGAACGCTCGGCCCGCTGCAGGGAACGGCCGAACCGACTCCCCAGGACGGCAACCGCAGCCTGATCGAATGCAATTGGAAGGTGGGGTTCAGCCTGGAGATTCCGAAGGACTGGCTGAGCGGCGTCTACCTGGGCAAGCTCTCCACGCTTCCCGCGGCGACCGGTCAGTTTCTCGATCTGGAGATGGTGAGCGAGAGCTATGTCATCTTCATCGTCCGCGACGACCGCAAGGCCGACCTGCTGTTCCAGGCCTCGGACATGACCTGGCTGTCCTATAACCGGTGGCCGCAATGGCGATCGCTGTACGACCTCGGAAACGCGCCATGGGGCTCCTCGAACAGCAAGGTTGGCTATGACGTCGGCTTCGACCGTCCGTACGCGCTGTTCTGGAACGGGTTCCCCGCGGGGTTCCATCCGCTGACCAACGGGTCCGGCGAGTTCCTCATGACCGAGTTTCCGCTGGCCTTCTGGCTCGAGAAGGAAGGCTACGACGTCACCTACATCTCCAATGTCGACACCCACGCCGACGGCAACGGGCTGCTGCGCGCGAAGGCGTTCCTCTCGGTCGGCCACGACGAGGTACTGGACCGAGCGGATGTTCGAGAACGTGACCAAGGCCCGCGACGCCGGCGTCAGCCTGGCCTTCCTGTCGGGCAACTCCATCTCCGGCGTCGTCGAGCTGCTGCCGAGCAGCGACGGCCGGCCGAACCGCGTGATGCGGCGCGCCGGACGCGGATTCAAGGGTGAGCAGGAGCTGATGGGCGCCACGTCGTATGGTGTGGGCTTCGCGGACTGGACCGCCGACAACCCGGAACACTGGGCGTTCGAAGGCTCGAACATGAAGAAGGGCGACCGCGTGGCCGAGCTCGTGGGCTGGGAGTACCACGGGCCTCCGCTCGCGAAGCATCCCGGCCTGGTGGTGCTGTCGGAAGGGCCGGTCTACGGGAACGGCGGGGAGAAGCGCACCGGCACGTACACCACGACGCTGTACACGGCGCGCAAAGGCAATCTGGTTTTCAATGCGGGAACCTGCTGGTGGAACGTCGTGCTCTCATCTCCCCCGGGCTTTCAGAATCCGCCGCGCAAGGACTTCCGCCGCAACGATGCGCGCATCCAGCGGATCACCCGCAACATCCTCGACCGGATGATCGCGACGAAGCTGACGGACTGACGTCCGCCTGCACCAACCACGAATGACTGAACTCGCGACTGCAATTTGTTCTAGACTTCCACCGACCAGAAACCCTCGGCGATGATCGGTGAAGGAGGACTTATGAGAGTGGTCACGTCCATTGCAGTTGCGCTGGCGCTCGGCTCGACGTTCGTCGCCGCGCAGGCCACGAAAGCTACGCCGGGTCCCGAACACAAACGGATGGCCTATTTCGCGGGGCAATGGAACTACCAGGGCGAGGCCAAGAATTCCCCGTTGGGTCCCGGTGGGAAGATCGCGGGAACGGAGACCTGTGAGTGGTTCGCGGGCGGCTTTCAGCTCGTCTGCCGTACCAAGGGCACTGGTCCGAAGGGACCAGGCACTGGCCAGTCCGTGATGGGCTACGACCCCACGCGGAAAGCCTACACCTACTACGCGATCTCGAGCCACGGCGACAACATCTTCGTACGCGGCCAGGTCCAGGGAAAGGTGTGGACGTGGACAGACGAGGCGACGATCGAGGGCAAGAAGATGAAGATTGTCGCGACGGTCACCGAAGATACGCCGACATCGACCTCGTTCAAGCTGGAAGCCTCCATCGAGGGCGGTCCGATGACCGTCATCGAAGAAGGGAAGTCGACCAAGGTCTCAAAGTCGACGTAGCATTGGCTGAGCGGCGGCGCGAATGGTGTTCGCGCCGCCGCCTCACCAACAGCTCCCGCTCGAGCGGTACAGCCAGAACCCAACCCTCTTGTTACGACCTCGCGGAGCATCATCCCGCGAAGATGGCGACCCGATCACGGCACGCCCGGAACCGCTGTAGCCGCGCGCGCACAGGTGTGACCGGCAGTCACGCCCGCATTGCGCTATCTTATTGAGCGCAAATAGCTTCGCTATGGGCTCACTCCTTGCTCTCGGCGAGGGCATGCGTACACTCGCCTTACTCGTCACCCTGCTGGTCACCACGCCCCAGGCCGCGACCGATCAGAAGCCCGTCGTCCCGGAGGGCACGATCATCACCTCGGCGCAAGTGACCGGCTTCGACATCGATCGTCTGAGTCCCGGCCTTCGCCAGGAGATCCGCGCGCTCGCCGGCACGCCTCTGAAGCAGGAGCACCTCGATGCACTCGCCGCTCGCATCGAGGCCGAGAGGCCGCGTTACGTCGCCGCGGTGCGCACCTTCATGGAACCCGACGGGCAGGCGCGCGTGGTCTTCATCATGGGCCGCGAGGACGCGCCCGAGCAGGACGACAACATCAACAGGCACTACATCGTCGAGCAGGCCGACATCAGCGGGGTGCCGGAGGCCGAGCTGACACAGGAGATGCGCGACGACCTGCGTGCGGTCGTCGGCCAGCGCCTTGATTCCGAAGAGGCGGATCGGCTGCAGCAGCGCATCGAACGCGAGCTCACGCGCTACGACGTGTCGCGCCGAATCCAGCGCGGGAGCGAGCGCGGCCGCATCGTCCTGGTGTACGAAGCCCGCAAAAAGGAACCGCCGCCGTGGCTGCGCTTCGAGCCGCTCCGCTCGAACGTCGTCTATCACTCCGAACACGGGTGGGGAAGCTACCTGGACCTCGCCATGGGACATCGGTCCATTCGTTTCACGCCACTCTTCGCCATCAACGACTCGGAGGATCTGATCGAGGAGGACTCGGGCTACGGGCTGCGCTTCGAGACGACGAAGCTCGGGACGCGGCGGCTCGGTGCGAGCCTCGAATGGTCGAAATTCGATCAGGACTGGCGCGGCCCCACGATCGACGCGATCGCGTCGAGGCCAGAGCTGCCGGGCCTGTACTCCGAGCGCTCGACGATCACGCCCCTGCTGAAGTTCGCCTTTACCCCCGACCTCAGCCTCGCTGCCGGCGTGAGCATCGCGGAACTGGAACCGCTCGACGCCGCGACCGAGTCACGGATGGCGAACGCGGCGGTCGCTTCGATCGGCTACGCGCGCCGATGGGAAAACGATGGCTCCGATGCGAAGCACCGCGTCGAGGCCAGCTTCGGCGTCCGCGCCGGCTCCCGCGAGCTCGAGAGTGATCTCGCCTATACCAGATACTTCGGCCAGGGCCTGTATCGCTACGACTTCGGCCGCCACCACGTGCAGGTCGCCGGCATGGCGGGCGGAATCACGGGGCAGGCGCCGCTCTTCGAGCGGTTCACGCTCGGCGATTCGAGCAAGCTCCGAGGCTGGGACGAGTACGAGATCGCGCCGGCCGGCGGGGACCGCGTGTTCTATGCGACGGTCGAGTATCGCTACACCGGCGTCGCACTCTTCCTCGACGTCGGGTCTGTCTGGGACGCGAACACCGAGCGGCGCGTGCGGACGTCGGCCGGTTTCGGATTCAACGCGGGGCCGGCATTCTTCACCGTCGGGTTCCCGCTGAACACCGACAATCTGACGGCGATCTTCACGGTAGGTCTGAGGACCTCCGGAGTGGGGATCCGGTGGTGACACCAGCCGGGCGGGCTGCCGTGGCGCTGCTCGCGCTGCTCGCGTGGCCGGACGTGCACGCGTCGGCGCAGGCCCTGACGACTCACACCGTCGGCGACGCGCTGAAGGTTCGCGCGCCCGGCTTGCGCTTCCTGAACGGAGATCCGCTCGCTCGATTGAAGGACGGCCGCTCGGTGCGTGTGGAGCTCGCCGCGTTGGTCCTGGCCGCGCCGGGGAAATCGCCGGCGACCACGGCGCGACGGATCTTTTCATTGAGCTACGATCTCTGGGAGGAACGATTCGCCGTGACCGTGGTGGATGCGCGTGCGCAGTCCGTGTCGCACCTGATGCAGGCTGCCGCCGAGGCGTGGTGCATCGAGCAGCTGGCGATCCCGCTCGAGCGCGCTCGGCGCGCTGGGTCGTGACGTGCCGTTCTGGGTCCGGCTGGAGTACCGCATTCTGGACGGCGACAGCCCGCCGGGCGAGGCGGATTCGGGCTACACGCTGCAGGGGCTCATCGATGCACTGAGCCGCCGCCGCAAAACCCCTTCGACAAGCTCAGGGCAGGGCGGATCGTCGGCGAACGCTCTCGAGGCCGGTCCGTTCCGGCTGCAGCCGCGCGCGAAGTCATCACCGCGATGACTCTTCGCGCGCGGCTGATCGCAGCATTTCTCGCGTCAACCCTGCTGCCGCTCGCCGCAACCGTCTGGATTACGACGACACTCCTCGACCGGAGCCTCCGGTACGCGACAACGGGCGATCTGGATCGACTCTCCCGGACGCTCGAAAGCACCGCGAAGCAGTTCTACCAGCGGGAACGCGACGCGCTGAAACAGGACGCGCTCGCGGACAGGGCGCGTCCGACGATGTATCCCGCGGCGGATGTCTCGCAGTGGCCCGAGTCCATCCGGTCGTTCTGGGAAAGCGGCGAGCCGGAACGCTTCGGTGTGTCCGGGGCCGGCGGCGAGCGCGTGGACTACATGCGGCGCGTGGACAATCGCGGCGGCAGGTCCGGCGTCGAGATCTTCAGCCGTGACCTCGGCGGCGTCAGCATGGAACAACTGTCCACGCAGGTTCGAGAAACGCGGCGCCTCGTGGACGCGAACGACGCGCGCGACCTGCGGCGCGGCTTTACGCTGACGCTGCTCGTGCTGCTGGGTGCGGCATGGCTCATCTCGCTGCTGCCGCTCGTGCTGATCGCTCATCGCGTCAGCCGGCCAATCCAGCAGCTCACCGCGGCGCTCACCGATTTCGCCGGCGGCGACGGGTCGCGAAGGCTGGCGACCGGCGGAAAGCCTGGCGTCCCGCCACGCGACGAAGTCGCCCGGGCCGTCGAGGCGTTCAACCACATGGCGGATCAGCTCGAGGAGAACCGCGAACGGCTCGTCCACCTCACCCGCATGGCCAGCTGGCAGTCGCTGGCGCGCAAGACCGCGCACGAGCTGAAGAATTCGCTGACGCCGATCCGGCTCACCGTCGAGGAGATGCAGGCGCGGCAGCCGTCCTCGGAGCGCGCGTTCATGGATCAGGCCGTGCAGATCGTCGTCAGCGAAATCGAGTCGCTCGAGCGCCGCGTGCGGGCGTTCTCGGAATTCGCGAGCGAGCCGGAGGTGCGTCCCGAAGTGCTCGACATCAACGCGGTCGTCAACGAGCGCGTCGCGCTGCTGCGCCCGGTGCATCCGGGAGTGACGTATCATCTCCGGCTCGACGGCGATCGTCCGCGCGCGCATGCGGCGCCGGACATGGTGAATGGCATCCTGACCAACCTCCTGCAGAATGCGGCGGAAGCGGCTGGACCCGACGGCGCCGTCGTTGTCCTGACACGGGGAGAGGGTGAGCGCGTGCTGATCGACGTACACGATTCAGGACCGGGCCTGAGCAAGGAGGTCTCCGCCACGTTGTTCGAGCCCACGATTACCTTCAAGAAGCGCGGGATGGGACTCGGCCTCTCCATCGCCAAGAAGAACGCGCTGCTGTCGGGCGGGGACGTCACGGTGATTCCCGGAGAGCTCGGCGGCGCGGGTTTCCGAGTGTCGCTGCCGTCATGACCCGCAAACGGCACATCGTCATCGTCGACGACGAGGCGAACATCGGCCGGTCGCTGCGGTTGATCCTGGAGGGAGAAGGCCACCGCGTCAGCGTGTTCGACTCGAAGACGGCATTCCTGGCGGAGCGGAACCGCGCGGCCGCCGATCTGTATCTGCTCGACGTGCGGCTTCCCGACGGCAGCGGCATCGACCTGCTTCGGCTGGTGCGGCAGTGGGACGAGCGATCCGCTGCCGTGATGATCTCCGGGCACGGGACGGTGGCCGACGCCGTCGAGGCGACGAGGATCGGCGCGTTCGACTTCCTCGAGAAGCCGCTCGCGCGGGACCGCGTGCTGCTGGTCGTCAAGAACGCGCTCGAGTGGTCGGATCTGCAGCGCGAGAACCAGCGCTACCGGGAACTGGTCGGGGACGCGCCGAGGATGATCGGATCGGCCGCCGTGTTCCAGCATGCCGTGCAGCAGGCGACGCAGGTGGCGCGATCCGACGTGACCGTGCTGCTGTCGGGAGAGTCCGGGACCGGCAAGGAGCTGCTCGCCGCGCACATCCACCGCGAAAGCCCGTTTGCCGCGGGTCCGTTCGTGAAAGTGAACTGCGCCGCGATCCCGACCGAGCTGATCGAGAGCGAGCTGTTCGGCCATGAGAAAGGCGCGTTCACCGGCGCGGCGGCGCTCCGGCGCGGCAAGTTCGAGCTTGCCGACCGCGGCACGATCTTTCTCGACGAAGTCGGCGATCTGCACGAGGCGTCGCAGGCCAAGCTGCTCCGTGTCCTCCAGGACGGCGAGCTCCAGCGCGTCGGCGGCGAGCAGACGATCAGGGTCGCGACGCGCGTCATCTCGGCCACCAATCGCCGGCTCGACGAGCTCGTGGCGGACGGCCGGTTCAGGGAGGATCTGTACTATCGGCTGAGCGTCGTGCCGATCCGCGTGCCGGCGCTGCGCGAGCGCCTGCAGGACATCGCCGAGCTGGTGCCGTATTTCCTGTCCGAGTTCTGCGCGCGGAACAACTTCCGCCCGCGCACGATCGAGCCGGACGCCGTGGCGCTGCTCGGACGCTACACCTGGCCCGGCAATGTCCGCGAGCTGCGCAATGTCGTGGAGCGGATGGCGATCCTCACCGCGGGCGAACGGATTACCGCGGACGCAATTCCGCTGGAGGTCAGGTCGAGTCCCGCTTCGCGCGCAGCGACGGGGCTGCAGGACGTGCGCGACACGGCCGAGCGCGAGCGGATACGGCAGGCCCTGGATCAGACCGACTGGAACGTCTCGGCGGCGGCGCGGCTGCTCGAGACCGAACGGACCGCGCTCCACAAGCGGATTCGCACGCTCGGCCTGAGGCGGGGCTAGCAGGTCCTGAAAAGCGTCGCGCCGACAGCTCTCAATGTCTCTGTCTGCGGGTCAGACGCGCCGAAGCCGTATCCCCCCGCGGCGCAGTGACGGGCGAGCCTCGGGGGGAAAAACACGAGACGCGGATGTGCGCGGATCTCCAGCGGTCGTGCAACGCGCGGGCACGACCGCTCGCCGACCGCAGATTGGCGCGCTCGCCCGCGTCGCACGATCCGCGGAGATCCGCGTCGATCCGCGACTCGTACCGTGCCAGCGGCACCGTGAGCGGGCGCGGCTACGTCGGCAAGAGTGAATCAGTAGAATGGCGGAGGGCGAGAGAGAGGGGGCCGGCCGGATCTTGTAATTCGACATTGTTGGCATGTTGAAATACAAGACCTGACCCCCCTTTCCGATCGCAACTCACGTCGCCGATGCAACTCCTTGGCATTGCGCTCTGGACCGTACTGCTCATCACCTCGATGCTCCTTCCGTTCCTTCCGGGCCGCTACGATCCCCTGGCCTCGGGACTGGCCCAGGCAGCGACGGTCGTGGCGTTCGGTGGTCTCCTACTGGTACCTCTGGGCGTGGCGTGGCTGGTCTCGAGCCGAGGATACGCGCTGGCGAAAGCGGCGCTGGTCGTGGCGATGCTCGTCGCTGCTGTCGCCGCTCTTGCGGTGGCTTCCAACGTCAGCCGGGCGGCAGCGCTGGTCATCGTGGCGGCGTGCGTGACCTGGATCATCCAGCTGTGGCGACGTGTCGACGCCGCACGAACGGACCTCGCGAATTTGCCGCGGATTGTGCCGTTCGCGCTGATCCTGGTGCCACTGGCGGCGACGGCTGCGCGTATCGCACTCGTTGAATCCGTCGCGGCGGCAGGGCGCGACCGGGCGATCGCGAACGCAGCGGAGATGATCGCGGACATCGAAGGGTTCCGCGCGCGCACCGGCACCTATCCGGTCGCGATCAGCTCTGTCTGGCCCGACTATCACCCAGGCATCATCGGCGTCGAACGTTATCGATACGAGCCGAGCGGGGAGGCCTATAACCTCTTTTTCGAGCACCCTTCGACGGACCTCGCGACGCGAGAGATCGTCATGTACAACCCGCGGGGCGAACAGGACATTTCGAGCCACGCCTTCGACCTGCTGCAGCTCTCACCGGAAGAGATTCGCCGGCAGCGCGGATACTTCGCGTCCCACGCTCTGTCGCAAGCCAACTGGAAACGTTTTCTTTTCGACTGAGAGGATCGCCTGACGCGGTCGAAAGGCTAACGGGCAGGAGGTTGGATGCTGTTCCGTCGCGACATCCTTCAAGGCATCGCCGAGGGCCGTGTGACGCTCGCCTTCAGGCGCTGGCGGCGGTCTCCGCCGGCCGAGGGCTCTTCCCTCCGCTCGCCAGTCGGCGTGCTCTGCCTCGATCGCGTCACCGTCGTGGACGAGGGCGATATCACCCCGGAGGACGTGCGCCGCACCGGCATGTCGGTCGATGAGTTGCGCGCCTCGATCGCCGGTGAGGGCACGCTCCTCCGCATCGAGCTGCGCCTCACCGGCGACGATCCGCGCATTGCCCTCCGGGAACGTCTGCCGGAGCGCGCCGAGCTCGTGGCTGTCGTCGCGAGGCTGGCAAAGATCGACGCCGCGTCCCCGACGCCCTGGACGACACGCTACCTGCAGCTGATCGCCGGCCAGCCCGGCGTCGTCTCGCGCGTGCTCGCGCCGCAGGCACGCGCCGACGTGCTGTCGTTCAAGCGTCGTGTCCGACAACTGAAAGAGCTCGGCCTCACCGAGAGCCTCGAGGTCGGCTATCGCCTCTCGCCGCGAGGCCGTGCGGTACTCGCTCACATCCTCGCGTGAGCCGTGTCGACCGACACGGGTGCCCCTCGCCGCGCGCGTTCGATGCGGCATTGATAGCAGTTAACACAGAAGTACCGGAGAAACTGCTGGTCCGCTATCCGGTTCTTGCTCCTCAATTCGTAAGGCCCGCCATTTATCGAGCTGGCTGGAATGGCCGACGGCAGGGGCTCAGCTATGAGGCTGAGCCTGGAGAAATCGAGGGCGCGGCCCTGTCGGCAAGAGTGAACTAAGGGATTAAGATCAGCCGGAAGCAGACAGGCCATTCTTCACGATGTCCCCGGAAGCCTCACTTCTCTCGGTGCACCGCTCGCGCTACGATGCGCTGCTTCGCATCTCGAAGGACGTCGCTGACCACTCGACAATCGCTGAGCTGCTTCGCGGTCTCGCGGAACAGCTCCACCCGCTGGTTCCGTTCGACTATCTCGCCCTGCTGCTCCACGACGAACCGCGCGACGAGCTGCGACTGGTGGTTCTGGAGCCGGCCGGCATTGTCCTTCCGTTCGTGTCGAAGCCGGTCGCCGAGCACGGACCGGCGACGACGGTGTGGGCGACGCAGAAGGGCGCCGTCATTCCGATCCCCGAGGACGGGCCCCTGCCGGCTGCACTCGAGATCCTCCGGGATCATGGGCGAAAGATGACGTGCTGGCTGCCGCTTACCACAGCGTACCGGCGCGTCGGCGTGCTCAGTTTCGGCAGCCGTTCCGACGCCGCTTATACCGCCGACGCCCTGGCGTTCATGGAGCAGGTGGCCGCGGTCGTCGCCATCGCCGCGGACAACGGGATCAACTACGAGCAGGCGCAGCGCTACGCCCGTGAGCTGCAAGACGAGCGGGATCAGATGCGCTTCCTGCTCGACGTCAACAACCTGCTTGTGAGTCATCTCGAGTATCCGGCTCTGCTCGAGGCAATCTGCGAAGCGGTCCGGCGCGTCATCGAGGCCGACGTCATAGGCGTCGCCCTGTTCGACCAGGACGCCGGTGAGCTGAGACTCGACGTGGTTTATGACAAGGTCGGAGGTTTCAAGAGCTCGGGCGTCGTGCTCCCGCTCGATCGATCAGCGGCAGGCGTGACGTTTCAGCGAGGCGTGGCCGGGAGGTTCCGGCGGGCGGAACTGGAGGGGCTGGGATGGGAGGGCGCCCCGGTCATGCACGCCAACAATGTCGAATCCGTGTGTTGCGTGCCGCTCGTGACGCACGACCGCAAGCTCGGAACGCTGATCGTCGGCAGCGCCATGCCCGATGGGTTCTCGGACGACGATGTGACGCTTCTCGGACAAACATCGGCACAGATCGCCATCGCTGTCGAGAATGCCCGCGCGTACCAGAGCATCACCGTGCTCAACTCCCGGCTGCAGGACGAAAAGCAGTACCTCGAGCTCGAGCTCCGGCACGAGTTCGCGGAAATCATCGGCGCCAGCCCCGCTCTTCGGACGATCCTGAAGGCCGTCAAGACCGTGGCTCCAACCGACAGCACGGTACTGCTCCTCGGGGAAACCGGGACCGGCAAGGAGCTGATCGCGCGCGCGATCCACCAGCACAGCCGGCGACGGGAGCGCACCTTCGTCCGGATGAGCGCCGCCGCGTTGCCACCGGGCTTGCTGGAGAGCGAGCTTTTCGGGCACGAGAAGGGCGCCTTTACGGGCGCCACCGCCAGCCGGACCGGCCGGCTGGAGCTGGCGAACCGGGGCACGCTCTTCCTGGACGAGGCCGGCGACATTCCGGCGGAAGTGCAGCCCAAGCTGCTGCGCGTCCTGCAGGAATGCGAGTTCGAGCGGCTGGGCAGCTCGCGAACCCAGCACGTCGACGTACGGATCGTGGCCGCGACCAACCGCGATCTCGAGCGCATGGTCGAGGAGGGCTCGTTCAGGCGCGATCTTTACTATCGCCTCAATGTCTTTCCGATCACCGTCCCTCCGCTGCGCGACCGGGTCGAGGATATTCCTGCGCTGGCGCGGCATTTCGCCCAACAGTATTCCCGCCGCGTGGGGCGCACGCCTCCCGTCATCCGGGACGCAGCGATGAAGGCGCTCAAGCAGTGGCAGTGGCCCGGCAACATCCGGGAATTGCAGAACGTGATCGAACGGGCCGTCATCCTGTCCCCGGGTCCCGACCTCATGCTGCCGCTGCAGGACATTCAGCCGAAGGTCCAGCAGATCGCCTCGAGCGCGAAACCGGCCAAGACGTTCACCGACGCCGAGCGGGAAACCATTCTGCGTGCGTTGAGGGATTCGGGTGGCGTCATCGCCGGCCCGGCGGGCGCAGCCGCGCGCCTCGGCCTGAGGCGGACGACGCTGCAGTCCAAGATGCGGCGTCTCGGCATCCAACGGCCGTCGTATTGACGCCGGGTGATTCGCTCCCGGGTTACTTCTGCTTACGGCATTTCCCGACTCACACGGGTTGAATCAGCGAGGCTTCTGCCGCGCGAGCACTCCCAACTCCCAAAAGATTCCCGGCCGATCGCCTGAGAGTGCTTTGGGAGTTGCCCGCCGCCGCTCGTCGGTTCGGTGAGCTCTGGCGAGACCTCGCCGTAGCGCGCGTCGATCCGTGCGCGCGGAGGCGGGGAAGTTAGGAGTTGTCGCGGATGCGCTTTTCAGCAGCCTGCTTAAGTTAGTGAGGCCGTGATTTCGATCGCGGTGCGAGTTCCTGCTCCCAATCCTCCGTCCCGGTGGACAGAGCCGACCTACCGGCCTCTGCGTCAGAGGTGCGCAGAGCGCGGAATTCGTCGAGCCCGATGCGACACTCGTGCGCTGCAAGAAAGTTCATGAAGTGGCGATAGTCACAGCTCGACATGCCGAACAGCGTGAGCAGTGCTTTGTAACGACCTCGCGACTCGCGCAGGCCGCGGCGAACGAGCTCGCGGAGATCGTCGCGGGTGATGTCGTGAGCCAGAAACATGGGATACACGTGGTCCCAGAATGACGCGCCTTGCCTGACGAGCGTGTCGTACAACTCGTCGGCGACCTGCCGGCTATCGTCGGCCGGCATCATCAGGCCCGGTCCGCTGCGCATCGAGGGGGGAAGCTGCTGGACCCCAACGACTGGGCCCGCCGACAGCCAGACCAGCTGTTCGACGACGTTCAGCAGCTCGCGGACGTTGCCCGGCCAGCTGCATCGCAGCAACGCGCGAAGCGCAGCGTCCGTGAAGCTCAGATCCCGCCCGGAGCGCGCCAGGAAATGCCGCAGCAGCACGTGAACGTCCTCGGCCCGCTCCCGGAGAGGAGGCACGTGGAGATGGATGGCGCGCAACCGCTGCAGGAAGTCCTCACGGAACTGCCCCGCGGAGACGAGATCGTTCAGGTTGCGATTGGTGGCGGCGACGATGCGAACGTCCACGGGCGGATGCGGTCGATCCGGCCGGACGTCCTGAATCTCGGCGTTCTCGAGAAACCGCAACAGCCGCGCCTGCATGCGCAGGCTCATGTCGCCGACTTCGTCGAGAAACAGCGTCCCACGATCCGCGAGCTGCAGCTTGCCGCGCGTTTCGGGGCAGGCGCCGGTTACGTTTCCTTTGACGCGTCCGAAGAGCTCCGACTCGAGGCGGGCGTCGGTGAGGCCGGCGCAGTTCACTCCCACGAACGGCGCAAGCCAGCGGCTGGAATGGCTATGGATATATTGCGCGACCAGGTTCTTGCCCACACCGCTCTCGCCGGTGATCAGGACCTTGGCCGGACTCACTGCGGCGCGCTCGGCCCGGGCCAGCAGTTCCGTCATGGCACGGCTGGAGACGACGAAGCTTGGCTGCTTCTGGGGAGTACCGACATGCGATGGGAACCCTGACGAAGTCGTTTGCATGGTTCTTTCGTTTCTCATCCGCGAGCCTGGCAAGCCCACGACGCGGCAGATTCACCGACGCGGCGTCACGGCAGGTCCGGGACAGTCAGCAGTTGTGCAAGACTCGTGCAAGCCAATCAACTCACGATTCGGCGCGATTCCTGAGTGGTTTTCGCGCGACCACCGACAGCAGCGATCGGCTGTCTGACTCCGGGCAGACGGAATGTCCGT
The DNA here is from genome assembly GCA_963785755.1 of uncultured Acidobacteriota bacterium. Taxonomy (GTDB): domain Bacteria; phylum Acidobacteriota; class Vicinamibacteria; order Vicinamibacterales; family 2-12-FULL-66-21; genus JACCXG01. Next base: position 118,743 of record CAWAXG010000047.1, read on the forward strand.
CCATAACGAGATATCGGCAGGCCCGCGAGGTGCATTACTGACGCTGGCTGAAAAACGCGCCGCGCGACAACTCCCAATTCCCTAACTTCCAAACTCCCAAAGGCATCCGCTCGACCGCTGCACGAAGAGCCGACAGAACGAGCGCATTTCGCGTCGACTTCACCCGGCTGCTCTCGAACCAGATCGTTTGGGAGTCTGGGAGTTGGAGGTTGGGAGTCGACAGGTCTCGCTTTCTCATGAAGCAAGGTCCACTGGCGCATCCGCCGGAACGGCGTACACCGGCGGCGTTTCCGGGCGGGGCTTGGGAGACGATGCCGCCTCGCGGAATTCGCGGACCTCGACTCCGCACTCGTGGGCCGCCAGGAAATTCATGAACCGCCGATAGTCGCCACTGGGCATCCCGAACAGCGTGAGGACGTCCTTATAGCGCCCGCGCGTCTCCCGCAGGCCGCGACGAACGAGCTCGCGCAGGTCGTGGCGGGTGATGTCCCGCGCCAGGAACATCGGGTGGACGTGTTCCCAGAACGACGCGCCCCGCGTCACCAGCGCGTCGTACAAGTCATCAGCGACCTGCCGGCGTCGATCGTCGGGCGGCGTCATCAGTGCAGGTGCGCTGCGCATGGATACCGGCAGATGGTCTGTTTCGACGACGCCTGTCGTGGACAGCCAGGTCAGCTGCTCGACGGCGTTCAGCAGTTCGCGGACGTTGCCGGGCCACCGGTACCTCAGGTCGGTCATGGCGCGGCTGGCGACGACGAGGGCAGGATCTGCGTGCATGCCCACTCGAGATTGCAAGCCGGCGACCGGAACGTCACCGCCCGCAAACATCTTGAACCTGAATAAGTTAGATAAATTGGCCGTGGCGCGCATGACGTGCGCCGGTCACTTGACGACGTCAGATGACGACGGGGCGGCACCGGACTGTCAAGGGCTCAGTGAAGCCCGGCGACGAAGTCCGCGACCACGGTGGCTGCCTGGTGGACCGTGCCTTCGAGTGGTCATCAGGAGGGCGTTCAGCGTACCGGCCGCTATGCATCACCATCCGAACAACCGACCCGACGCACGCATGCGCGCGCGCGCTACCGGCAGTTCACCTTCGCTCCAGTTTTCACCTTGGACACGTGACTGCTGGCAGCACGCACGGTGAGTTTCCAGCTCGCTTTCGTTGCGGTCATGCGGTCGGGAAGTATCCGGCCGGGAAGACTTTTGGTCGCGCGGAGGGCGTCAAGCGTGGAGGGTGTGTGACGAAGCATCGTGGTGTTCCGTCCCTGACCCTTCCGATGGAACGCCGCTCCGCTTGCCCGGGAGCCTCTCCTGCGCGACCCCGCTGAGCTGGCCGCGCAATTGCACGCAGCTGGTCTCCCCGAGCAAGAGCGATCGTGCAGCAGTAGGAGGCAGCTTCGTGCGCTTCAGCAAAGTTCTGGTCGCCATCGGTCTCGTTGTTGGCGCCTTGACCGTGCGCTCCGCGGCGCAGACGGTGCCCCCAGTCCGGTTCGTCGCAGGCGACGTCCTTGTCAAGTTCAAACCAGGCGTTAATGCGAATGCCAGGGCCGACGCGCACAGGGTGCTGGGTGCTACTCCACTCGTCGAGATCCCGCGTACAGGCGTCCACCGTGTTCGGGTACCGGCGGGCGCTGAATCAGCCGCCGTCGCGCGGTACCGGGGCAACCCGAACGTTCTCTACGCCGAACCGAACTTCATCCGAAGCATAGGCACGCCCAGGGCCCAGGCTGGAGGCTCTGAAGTGGTGCCCGGTGACTACAACTTCCACGAACAGTGGGCGCTCGACAACACTGGCCAGGCGTTCTACTGCATACCCTGGATTCCCGGCTTCTGCCTGTACAGCGGCACGCCAGATGCCGATATCGATGCTCCTGAAGCCTGGGCGATCTCCAGGGGCAGCAGCAACGTCACGGTGGCCGTAATCGATACCGGCGTCGATTACACCCACCCGGACCTGGCGGCGAATTACGCCGGCGGCGACGACTTCGTCTTTGGCGACGGCGACCCGATGGACGATCACGGTCACGGCACCCACGTCGCGGGAACGATCGCCGCCTCCATCGACAACCCCACCGGCTCGCCGGCCGCGGCGGAAGGCGTCGTTGGCGTGGCGCCCAACGCCCGCATCCTCGCTTACAAGGTCTGTCGTTCCGACGGGACGTGCGACGACTTTGCCATCCAGCAAGCCATCGCACGCGCTGTCGCGGACGGCGCCAACATCATCAATATGAGCCTCGGCGAGACGGAGTATTCGCAGTCGCTGAATGACGCCGTGCAGGCTGCCTGGAACGCCGGGCTGGTCATCGTCGGCGGCGCGGGTAACGACGGCACGACGGTTCCCTTCTATCCTGCCGCATTCGATAACGTCATCTCCGTCGCCGCCTTTGACGAGGACCACCGGCGGCCGTCGTTTTCCAACTATGGAAGCTGGGTAGACATCTCGGCTCCCGGCAACGTCATCATGTCCACGTATCGGATGGCCGAGTGCGGCAGCTCGACGACGCCCGGCGACACGGGGTGCTACACGTGGAACACCGGAACATCCATGGCGACGCCTCATGTCTCCGGTGCCGCGGCGCTCGTGTGGTCGCGAAGCGACGTGACCAGCAACAGCCAGGTCGTGGACATCCTCCTGAACAGTGCAGACGGCGGAGGTGTGGCGGCCGAGCGACTCGACTCGTGGACGATCCACGGTGGCCTCAACCTCCACGACGCCATCAGGTATGGGCTGACGAATCTGCCTCCCCTCGCCGCCGCGGGTCCTGATCAGACGGTGCCGGACAACGACCGGAACGGCACCGAACTGGTCACGCTCGATGGCAGCGCGTCATCCGATCGCGACGGCAGCATCGTCAGTTATGAATGGCGTGAGGGCAGCACCCCCATTGCGACGGGTGCAACGGCGGCGGTTTGGCTGTCCGTTGGTACGCATACCTTGACGCTCGAGGTGACCGATGACGACGGGGACAGCGCAACGGACAGCGTGGTCGTCGCCGTGAGTCCCGCCAACCAGGTCGCCGTGACGGTGTCAGCGGCTCAAGCAAACGAGGCGGGCCCCACCGACGCGCAGTTCACCGTCAGTCGTAGCGGCGATACCAGCGCTCCAGTGACGGTTCGGTACACGGTCGCCGGAACCGCGCTTGCCGGGACGGACTACGTGGCCCTCCCTGGTGCCGTAACCATCGAGGCGGGGTCCGCCACCTCGATCGTCGGTGTGACGCCGATCGACGACGGGGCATTCGAGAGCAATGAGTCTGTGATCCTGACCCTCACCGCGGATACCGCCGCCTACAGCCTCGGTTCGCCGACCACGGGTACCGCCACGATTGTCAGTGATGACCTTCCGCCGGACCTGGTCGTGTCGTCCATGACGGCGCCTTCGACCGCGGGAGCCGATGTAGACATCCTGGTGACCGATACGACGAAGAATCAGGGCACTGGCAGCTCACTGCCGTCAAATACGGGATTCTATTTGTCGGCCAACCTCAGTCTGGATGGCACGGACGTCTGGCTGGCCAGCCGCCCGGTGGCCTCGCTTGGCCCCGGCGTCACGAATCAGCTCTCGACCACCATACACATCCCGCCGTCGACGGGCGTGGGGTTGTATTACGTCCTCGCAAAGGCGGACTGGGAAGGCGCGGTCACTGAGAACATCGAGACCAATAACGTCAGGGCGAGCGGCGTCATCAAGATTGGACCGGATTTGATCGTTTCTACCGTCACCGCGCCAGCGACTGCCGTCGCTGGAGGGACGATCGACGTATCGGATACCACGACGAACCAGGGGGCCGGCAGCTCGGCTACCTCGACGACGCGCTTCTACTTGTCGGCGAATGCGACCCTGGACGGGTCGGACCAGCTTATCGGCAGCCGGTCCGTTCCGCTCCTTGCTCCGGGAGCATCGGCCAGCTTCACCTCACCAGTCACGGTTCCGGCTACGACGGCCGGTGGCACCTATTACGTGATTGCGCAGGCCGATGGCGCAAGCGCAGTGCCCGAAACGACAGAGACCAACAACACGAAGTTCAGCGCGGCCATCAAGGTCGGACCCGACCTGATCGTGAGCGCGATGTCCGCTCCCGCCAGCGCGGCAGCCGGCGGCACGATATCGGTGACCGACACGACGAAGAACCAGGGCGCAGGGACAGCGGGTGCGTCGTCCACCGGCTTCTACCTGTCTGCGAATGGCACCATAGGACCCGGCGATCAACTCATCGGAAGCCGATCACTGGTTCAACTCGCAGCCAATGGGACTTCGACGATATCGACGCCATTGCAGATCCCGGCAGGCACGTTACCCGGCAACTACTACGTTATTGGCAGGGCCGATTGGAACGGCAACGTCGCAGAAACGAGTGACACGAACAACGATAGATCGAGCGGTGTCGTCAGGATTGGCGGAGACTTGGTGGTGTCGGCCTTGTCTGTCTCTGCCGCGGGCATGGCGGGCGGGCCCATTACGCTGGGCGACACGACCAGGAATCAAGGAACCGCACCGGTAACGGAGTCCTTGACAGGCTTCTATCTCTCGTCCAATGCCACGCTCGATGCGACGGATCAGTTTCTCGGCAGCCGGGTTGTCGGATCCCTGGTACCTTCGGGGACTGATACCGCCGGCTCCACCGAATTCATCATTCCGCCGGGAACCGCGGCCGGAAGCCATTATGTGATCGCCGTGGCGGATGTGAGCAATACAGTTGCGGAAAGCCTGGAAAGCAACAACACGCGCGCCAGTCTCGTGCGCATCGGACCCGACCTGACCGTGACCGCCCTCACCGCGCCGTCATCCGCTGTCGCGGGAACGAGCATCAGCGTCGGCGATACGACGAAGAATCAGGGCGCCGGTACTGCTCCGGCGTCGGTCACGAACTTCTACCTGTCGACGAACGCGTCGCTCGACGCGGCAGACCTGCTGGTCGCATCTCGTGCTGTCTCCCCTCTGGGGGCTGGACTGAGTGAAGCCGGAACCGCGCCCCTCGTGATTCCCGCGTCGACGACCGCGGGAACCTACTACATCATCGCAAAGAGCGATGGTGATGACACGATGCCGGAGGCTATAGACAGCAACAACACACGCGTGAAAAGCATCGCGATCACGCGAGCACCATCGCCGTGACAGGCGCCTTTTGTTCCCTACATTCAGGTAAGGTACCTGACGCGCGACGATCTCCAGCGTGCTCGCCACGATCCGGTTGTTGCGCGTGTTCGTGAGCGCGCCTGGCGGTGCACCCGCTCGCTCTGCGCATCTCGAGACGCGCGCGCGCCGCGACTCGACGAACCGCCCCGCCGTAACCCTATTCCTGCGTGAGCCAACTGAGCGCCGCCGCCGGGTCGATCACCGGAAGCGGTGCATTGGGGTACCCGTCTGGATCGCGTGTCACAAGGGCATCGCATCCGCTGGCTTCGGCGGCCGCCGCGCAGACGGCATCCTCGAAATCGGCCCAGGCCAGCGCGAGCGCCCGTCGGACGACGTTGTCATCGACGGGTGCGACAGCGAATACGCCGATGAGACGTTCCACGCCCTCGCGGGCGAACGCCGCGTCACGAGCCTTCTCGAGCAGGTAGAAAATCGTCGTGACGCCGTGGGCGGGGACCATGCCGTGACCCTGTCCGCGTTCGATCGCTGCCCACAAGGCGGCTGCGACGTCAGCATCTGGTGGACGGTCGAGAATGACGTCGAGGAAGACGTTCAGATCCAGCAGGAGACGCTTCACCGGTATTTCCGGCTGAGATGCCGGCGGTGTGCATCGGCCGGCACGCGGCGGGCCGCTCCCCGAAGCATACGCAGCACCGGCGTCTGATCATCGGACTTGGGCGGCTTCGACAGGAGGTCGAGATAGCGCTCGACGAGCCGCGACACCGAGGTGCCACGGGCCGCCGCGTAGCGCTTCGCGCCGCGAACCACCTTCGCGTCGACGCTGAGCGTCAGCTTCGGCATATACGTATGATAGCATGCCATTCATACGTATCGACGTCGGAGGTTACTTCGTCGGCGTGATGCTCGTCAAGGTGTACCGTCAGTTCGGGCGGTGACGAGATTTTCAGGTCGCGGTGACCTGAAGGCGATCGCCGGGACGCGTGTCGCTGCGTTCGAGGGCGCCGGCCGGCAGCTCGATGACCGCGAACGCGCGCCAGGCGCCGGCAATCCGTCTGGGCTGCACGTCGGGACGCACCTTGAGCACGACGCCCTCTTTCGAGACCAGCGCCACGTCGATCGCAAAGCGCATGGTAAAGGTGTGAATGGCGCTGCTCGGCGCGATGATCAGCGCGCTGCCGTCCTCCAGCCCGTCGCGCCCGAGCAGGCCCCGGCGGCGGCTGGCCGAATCGAAGGCGGTCAGCAGCGTGCGCGCCACCGTCCGGTTGTTGCGCGTGTTCGTGAGCGCACAGGGCGGCGCACCCGGTCGCAGGAGGGGCCCCAGGAAGGACTTCATGAGGAGCAGGCTGCTGGAAAACGCAGCCTGAGATAACTCCCAATTCCCAACTCCCAACTGCCAAAGGATTCCCGGTCGATCGGCGGAGAGATGTTGGGAGTTGGGAGTTGGAGGTTGGGAGTTGACATCTTCCGCTCTCTCTCTGATGACAAGCTATTGCGCGCCCGGTGGCAGGAGGTACAGCGTCATCGCGAAGATGAAGTAGACCATCAGGACGAGCACGCCGATGAACCACGCGGATCGGCCGTTGGTGGCCACCATCGAGGCAGTCAGCGTCGCGATGAGCATCATCATCACCGCACCGGGCCACAATCGCAGATCCATCGGCCTCGGGCCGAGCACATAGCTGAGCAGCACGAGCACCGGGGCCACGAACAGCGCGATCTGCGAGGCGCTCCCGAGCGCGATGCTCACGCTCAGATCGAGCCGATTCTTGCGCGCGCCGGAGAACGCCGACAACATCTCGGCGGCGCCGCCCACCAACGCGACCACGATGAAACCGACGAACGCGGGCGTCATCCCGAATGTCTCGGCCGCTTGTTGCACCGATTCGACGAACACCTCGCTCACCAGCGCCACCAGCACCGTGACCCCGGCCAGCGTGGCGAGCGCCACGCCCATCGGCAATGGCGTCTCGTCGCCGTGGCCGTGCTCCGCGGCGGCGAACAACTCCTTATGGGTCTTGAGCGAGAACAGCAGGCCGAGCGCGTACGCAGAGATCAGCAACCCGGACAACCCGAGGCTCAACTGATGCGTGAACTCGGTCGGCCCGCCATCCGCCTGTGAGACCGCGGACGGAATCAACAACGCGATCGTGGCCAGGAACAGCAGGCTCGCCTGAAGACGGGCGCTGACGCGATTGAATTCCTGCACGTGGTACGTCAACCCGCCGATGAGAAACGAGGCGCCCAGCATGAACAACGAATTGGTGACGATGGCGCCTGCGATGGACGCCTTGACCAGCATGTACTGGCCGGCGCGCAGCGCGGTGAGCGCGATCACCAGTTCGGTGAGGTTTCCAAGCGATGCGTTGAGCAGCCCGCCGACGGTGTCGCCGGTCTTGGCCGCCACCGACTCGGTGGCGTAGCTCAGCAGCGCGGCGAGCGGCACGATCGCGAGAACGGACAACACGAACAGCATGGTGTGCGCTTCGGGCTGGAGTGAATGCGCGGCGAACACGACCGGCACGAAGACGAGCAGCCAGAGCAGCGGATTGTGGCGAATTTCCGACAGCAGCGCTTTCATGTTCAATCCACTTCAAGAATCAACCGCGTTTGCTTCCGCCTGGAACATGCGGGCCACGACCGCGAAGAAGAAGCCGGTCGACCACCCGCACATCAGAATGCCCGTGAGCGCCTCGACTGCCCCGACCAGTCGCCATTCCTCCGGCAGCACCAGGTCGCCGTAGCCGGTGGTCGTGTAGGTCACGGCGCTGAAGTAGAGCGCGGACGGCAGGTCGGCCATGGCGTCCTTCCACACGTAATACAACGCCCACGTCGTGATCTCGACCAGGTGCAGGAGAATCATCCAGGCTGCCAGGCCAATGAACAGCCAGGTCGCCAGCCAGGAGTGGGGCGCCGCGCTCATTCGAGGGCGCTGGCGCAGCCACCGAAAGGCGTAGGTCAAGCCGGTCGCGTGAATCACCACGCACAGCGCCATCAGGCCCCATGCGACGAGGAGTTTCGAAACCATGGACCTTGCCGTTCGATCGGCCGGCGCGCCGACCGGGTTGCAATTGTGACTGTTCCGATCCCTGAGCCTCCAAGTGCGGGGGCTGCTGCGGTCACCCTGGCGAGGCACGCATCGTGCCCGAATCAGCAAAGCGAGGATTAGCTCTGTCGCGTCAATACCTTAGGCGGTGTCAGCCGCAGAGATCTGGCGGCGAGAGTCTTCCTGCTGCGTGGAGCGCCTCCGGAATGCCGTGGGTCTGGAGCGACCGACTGAAACGTCCCGGCGGCGGCCCGGCTGCTCGAGCTTATGCCGGGTTTCTGCAGCGACATCGCCAGGGCGAAGGTTGGGGAGTTATGCGCTCAGCGTCCGATCGCCTGGCGCATCACGCGGAGGAAGTTGCCGCTCAGGATCTTCTTCACATCCGGCTCGCTATAGCCGCGCTCGAGCAGCGCGGCCGTGAGCAGCGGCATCCTGGACACGTCTTCCAGTCCCGCCGGGACGCTGCTGATCCCGTCCCAGTCGCTGCCGATGCCGACGTGATCGACACCAACGAGCTTCACGACGTGCTCGATGTGGGCGACCGCATCCTGCAGGGTCGCCAGGTTCGGCTTCATGTTCGTGTACGTGTCGAGATAGTCCTTCGTCGCGAACTCGTCCAGCGCGTGGCCGCTCAAGCCGGGATCGACTGCGGCGCGTGCCGCGAAGTTCTTGCGTGCCGCTTCGACCTCCTTCTGGCTGAGGAAGCCGGAGCCAAAATTGATGCCGATGACGCCGCCGTTCTTCGCCAGCGCCCTGATCATGTCGTCCGTCATGTTGCGTGGCACGTCTGTCAACGCCCGGCAGCTGGAATGCGATGCGATCACCGGCTTGCTGGTCACCGCGAGCGTGTCGTAGAAGGTCTTGTCGGATACATGTGAGATGTCCACAATCATCCCGATGCGGTTCATCTCCCGCACCACCTCGCGTCCGAAATCGGTCAAGCCGTTGTGCGCGGGCTTGTCCGTCGACGAATCGGCCCAGTTGGTGTTGCGGAAGTGCGAGAGGGTCATGGAGCGGACACCCAGCCGGTGGAACATCCGCAGCACCGCGAGGTTGTCGGCGATGGCGTGCCCGCTCTCGATCGTAAGTACGGCGGCAACCTTGCCGGCTTGTGCGATGCGCTCGACATCGGCCGCGCTCAGGGCGAGCTCGATCTGGTCCGGATGCGCATCGAGCAGGGACTGCATGGCGTCGCGAAGCTGGAGCGTCCGCCGCACGGCTTCCGAGCCCTTGTAGTACGTCGGGACGTAGAGCGCGAAGAAGGGCGCCCGCATTCCAGATTCCCGAAGCCTGGGCAGATCGACATGCCCCTTGGCGGTCGGCCGGGAAAGATCCTCCTTGCCGTTCAGGACCCGCTGAATGGTGTCGATGTGACTGTCGATGCCGATCGTCTCGGCGTGGATGCGACGTGCCCGCTCGAGGGAGCCCTGGCCCCCCATGCCCATGCCCCGCATGGATGACGCGCCATGGCCGACCATCGCCAGGCACAGCGACACGGTGACCAATACCACGGCGGACTTGACGAAGGAGCTCCGCATCATGAGCGCGCCGGCGGACCGAACCAGCGATCGAGCCAGTCGAGACCCTCCTTGATCAGCTCGTTGTTCCAGCCGAACGACGAGTGGCCGCCGGGGAACACCAGGTGGCGCTTCTGATCGGGCGGTGTGCCGAGCAGCCGGAACAGCGGCACCTGCGAGGGTTCATACGGAAAGATCGCGTCGTGCCGGCCGTTCATCATGAGCACCGGCGCCTTCACCCGCGGCGCGTAGTTGATCGCGTCGATCTCGGGCGGTCCGTCGGTTGCGCGCAGCTGCATCACCAGCAAGCCTCCCATCAGGAGGATGCCGGTCTTGATCCGCGGCTCCAGGGCCATGTAGATCGGCGCCCAGATGGCGCCGTTGCTGATGCCCTGATACGCGATCGCCTCACCGGCCACGTCGGCGCGGCTCTGCAGATAGTCCACCGAATGGCGAACCTCCGAGACCCATTGAATGAGGTGCTCGCGATACGACGGCCACTCCGTCTGCAGCGGATGGAATCCGTCGGACCGCTCGTACGATCCCTTCCAGATCGGGATCATGACCGCACGGCCGCCGCGAATCAGGTACTCGGCGTAGGCCCAGCCGAAGATGTCCTTCTCCGTGGCGCTCGACCGACGGTAGAAGGTGGCGGCGCCGGCCATCTGGATCACCACCTGGTACGGCGGGCGCGCGTTGCGCGGCAGGTACAGCAGCGCCGTCATGCGCTCGTTTCCGTATCCGGCCGCGAACGAGACCCGCTGTTTGATCCAGTGCGGAGACGATTCGTCGGTGGACTCGATGCGCGGCTCGAGCGCCACCGGCCGCTTCTCGAAGAAGCGCGTGAAGATCGCGTATCGGCGTCCGAGACCGGCTGCTCGGCGGCCCGATCGCGTATCTTCCGTGCGGGCGAGCGGCGCATCGACGGCAGTCGAGGGGTCCTTCTCGAGGCGCTTCATGCAGCGCAGGCCGTTGCCCGCCGAGCGATCGAACGGAGACCGGACGTCGGCGAACAGGTACTGGTAGGCGGGATCCGACCAGGCGCCGCCGAGGGCGATGCGCGTCGATCCGTCACTCGCACTCGCCGACCATTCACGGACGTTGCCGGCCATGTCGATCGCGCCGTAGGCACTCATCGATCGGGAGGCGTCCGCCCGGCGCGGGCCGCTGCCTTCGTGGTTGGTGCCCGACAGCACGAGGCCCGGCAGCATCTGAATGTCCCCGGCGGTGTCCGCCTGGTACCAGTGATAGATCGTGGGCAGCTCCTTGCCCGCGAACGCGGCATAGGCGGCGGCCTCGTACCAGCTGACGCCGGAAACCGGCAGCTCTTCCTCACCATCCGGATAGGTGCCGAGCTTCCATGCCGCGGGACCCGGCCGCCCGGTCACATCCTTGAAGCGCGCCATCGCCTCGCGAAACGCGAGCGTCTGGGTACCGTCGCGGAACGGGTGCTTCCAGAACTCCTCGCGCGTGTAGCCGTCTGCCGCGACAAAACCGGCAAACTCCCGGTTGGTGACCTCCCGCCGGTCGATGAGATAGGCGCCGACGGAAACAGACGGCGCGGCATACACGCCCCCGAGGACCCACAACCTCACCTCTCCCGCCGGAATCCGGATCATGTCCCGATCGGGCAGGCTGTCCGCGCGCAGATCGAAGCGGAGCGAGGCTGTTGGTGATCCGGTGACGAGATCGGCAGGCAGGTGACCAGCCCGCTCGACGCGCCAGTGAAATGCTCCTCGCGGGACGCGTACCTGCGAAAGCGGCGTGGTCCCCAGCGGGATCGCCTCGCCGGGACTTCCAAAGGGCCGGATGGTCACCGCAGCGCCGGCCGGCTCCGAAACGACCGAGATCCGCACGGACGCGAGGTCCCACAGCTCCTCTGACACGCTCGCGGCGGCGCCGTTCCGCTCGACCGCACGCGCCAGCTCGAACGCCTCGAGGTACTTCCCGTCACGGGCCAGCGCCTCGATGCGCGGCAGCGACTCCGCCACGAACACCGCGCGCCGGCTGCGGCTCGCGGCGCTCCACCCGAAGAAACCGACGACGGCCACCAGTGCCAGCACGACGAGCGCGGCCGGAACAAGTACCACGGGGCCTGGTGAAGGGCGACGACGGAGCGGCGCCACGGCTCCCGGGCAGGCGGCCCAGCGTGTCACTCACCGACCGGGCCGAAGGTCTCCGTGTGCTGTCCTTGTCGAGGCAGCTGAGGATCAAGTCGTCGATCGGTCCGGGGAGCCCGGTCTTCAACTGCGACGGCGGCGCCGGCGCGTCGCGCAGGATCGACGACATCAGCGCCGGCCCGGAGTCGCCGCGGAACGGGCCGCGTCCGGTCGCCAGCTCGTAGAGCACGACGCCCAGCGAGAAGATGTCGCTCGACGCGAGGACGAGGCGCCCTTCAATCTGTTCCGGCGACATGTAGGCCGGTGTGCCCATCACCACGCCGACGCCGGTGGCGCCCGCGGAGGTCATCGTCGCGGCTCCCGTGCCGGCCGCTCCCAGCGCCTTCGCGATGCCGAAGTCGACGACCTTCACCTGCCCGTCGGCCGTCGCCATGATGTTGGCGAGCTTCAGGTCGCGATGGACGATGCCCTTCTCGTGCGCGGCGGCCAGCGCCTCGGCCAGCGCCGTGGCGATCTCGAGAAACCGCTCCAGCGGGAACCCGCCCTTCGGCATGACCCGGTCGAGCGACTGGCCCTCGACGAGCTGCATGGTGAGAAAGTGCACGTCCCCGCCGCCGGGCGCCGCCGGCTCCGCCTGCTCGACGGAATACACCGTGACGATGCCGGGGTGATCGAGGGCGGCGAGTGCCCGCGCCTCCCGCTGAAACCGTTCGAGACGCTCGGGATCCTGCGCAAGGGCGGGTGGCAGGACTTTGAGCGCGATGTCGCGTCCGAGCTTCGTGTCGGCGGCTCGATACACTTCGCCCATCCCGCCTTCGCCCAGCTTCTCCAGGACCTGATAGTGACCAAGCACTCGCCCGGTCATCTCCGAGTCCTCTCGCTGCGCTTCGGCGGACCTTCGCTGACGCTCGCGCCGGATCGGACCGCGAACGAGGGCGAGGGAGGGTCGCCCGGCAGCCTGCGAAGTTTGTACGGGGTCAACGAGGCGTAGGGTGCCATATCAGGACGACCGGGGGCAACATCGCCGTTTGCGCTTCGCGCCGCACGACGGCCACGACGGCCACGACGGATCTGTTCAAACATCTGCTCGTCGTGCCTTCGTGACTTCGTGCCTTCGTGCAGCGCGAAGCGCAACTCGTTTGTGCCCGCCGCCGCTCGTCGGCTCGGTTACATTCGGACGAGCTCTGGCGAGGCCTCGCCGGAGCGCGCGTGGATCCGTGCGCGCGAAGGCGGGGAGATGCCGCCGCCGCTCGTCGGGGGGCAGTGAACGCATTTCGGTCTCAGCGTCCAACCATCTTCAGCATCTGCTCCGGATAGCGGGCGCCGTGCACGGCAATCTGCGACGCTTCGCGGTCGATGTCGCGCAGATCATCGGCCGTCAATTGAATCGCGGCCGCGCCGAGATTCTCTTCGAGGCGGTGGCGCTTCGTCGTGCCCGGGATTGGCACGATCCAGGGCTTCTGCGCCAGCAGCCAGGCGAGCGCGATTTGCGCCGGCGTCGCCTTCTTGCGCTCGGCGAACCCCTTCAGCCATTCGACGAACGCCAGGTTCGCCTTCCGGTTCTCCTCCGCGAAACGCGGGACGACGTTGCGAAAGTCGCTCGTATCGAACGTCGTCTTTTCGTCGATCTTTCCGGTGAGGAAACCCTTCCCGAGCGGGCTGAATGGCACGAATCCGATGCCCAGTTCTCCGAGCGCCGGCAGAATCTCCTGTTCGTGTTCGCGGAACCACAACGAGTACTCGCTCTGCAGCGCCGTCACCGGCTGGATGGCATGCGCCCGACGGATCGTCTGCACGCCGGCTTCTGACAGGCCGAAGTGCTTGACCTTCCCTTCGCGAATGAGATCCTTCACCGCGCCGGCGACATCTTCGATCGGCACCTCGGGATCAACACGGTGCTGATAGAGGAGATCGATGTGATCCGTCTTGAGCCGCTTCAGCGACGCGTCGGCGACCTCGCGGATGTGCGCGGGCCGGCTGTCCAGGCCGGCGGACTTGCCGTTCTCGAACTTGAAGCCGAACTTCGTCGCGATCACTACCTGATCGCGAACGGGAGCCAGCGCTTCGCCAACGAGCTCTTCGTTCACATACGGTCCGTAGGCTTCGGCCGTATCGAAAAGGGTGACGCCTCCCTCAACCGCTGCACGAATGATATCGATGCCCTCTTCACGACTGGTTGCCGGTCCATAGCCGTAGCTGATGCCCATGCAGCCGAACCCGATCGCGGACACTTCCAAGCCGCTCGCTCCCAACCTGCGCTTCTGCATTGCTGTGTTCCCTTCCTGTGGCACTTGTGCGGCTACCCGAGCCGGCGGCAACGGCCGAGGCACTATCAGCCCAGATCGAAACGCCGCCCCGGTAGGGGTTCGGCTCGGCGATGCCCCTGGCACTATGCCGCATTTTGGACAACCAGGTTCGAAAATCATCCCTCGCGGTTGGAGTGGCACAACCATGGTCCGTGCGGGCACACGTTGTCGCATCGACCTTGGTCTGTTGTGGTGTCGTTAGAATTCCCGACTAAAAAAAGGCCGTCCGTTTCGAGAAGTACTTGAAGTCAGGATCGGGCCGCGCGTTCGCGACTAGGCATTTCGGACGCTCGCTCGACGACGACTAGTGGTGTGCTGCTTCGAGCAAGGACAGCACCGTCGTGACTCGGCCGCTCGCCGCGTCATTCTCGTCGGCGGCGGTCAAACAGGAACAACGGATACGGTTCGACTGTCTCAGGCGCGTCGCTTCGCCGCAACTCGCTCTCCGCCGCTTCGACCGCCGTCCGGATCCGTTGCGCCGCGTCGTGGGCTGACACACGAGGACCGCGCGCCCGGTTCCGCCAGTCGTGTTCCCGCAGGGTCCACAGCGACTCGGGATCGCGCGGAATGCCCTGTGGTGACGACCCCGCGAGCGTCGTCTCGAACCGCGCACCGAGTTTTTGCACGGCGGCGTGTGCGCGCCGATTGCGCAGAGCGATGCGCGCTTCGAGACGCTCGACGTGCATGGTCGTGAACGCAAACTCCACGAGCGCGTTGGCCGCGTCGGAAAACACACCCGTGGACCAGAAATGAGTACTCAGCACAAATCCCCATTCGGCGTCTGACAACCTCGGCTCCAGACGGACCTGGAGGATGCCGACCGCTGCCGTCATGCCATCAGGAACGATTCCGAAGCAGACGCCATGGCCTTGCGCGCGTTGCTGGTGTGACCACTCGACAAATCCCGCAAACTTGGCGAGCGTCGGGGGCGGAGGAGCCATGTACGTAGTCACCGCAGGATCCGAGAACAAGGTGAACAGCGCATAAACGTCGGATGCGGCGACCTCGCGGAGCGTCGTCAGGTGGCCACGCAGGGGTGGCACTCGGTCTGTCCATCCGTCGAGCATCGAGTATCCGATATTAGCGGACTGCCATCACACCGCACAGATCAACTAGTTGCGGAAATCGTCCCCACAGTGTTGCTGATG
The DNA here is from genome assembly GCA_963785755.1 of uncultured Acidobacteriota bacterium. Taxonomy (GTDB): domain Bacteria; phylum Acidobacteriota; class Vicinamibacteria; order Vicinamibacterales; family 2-12-FULL-66-21; genus JACCXG01. Next base: position 133,978 of record CAWAXG010000047.1, read on the forward strand.
GAACGGAACGTTTCGGTCCCAGACACGCACCCAGCCTGGTCGAAGTGTTGGAGGGCAAGAACCAGGACGATGGCGCGGTGTTCATCGAATCGGAGCCAGGCTCGAGGATGAAGTATTCCGGCGGCGGCTACGTGATCGCGCAAATGATCATCGAAGATGTCAGCGGTGAGCCGTTCGCCACCTTCATGGAACGCGAGGTGGCTAAGCCGCTGCATCTCTCGAGTCTGGGATGGGTCTGGACCCCCCAGCTGGAACGCCGCGCACCGACACCGTACGATCACGACGAGAAACCCGTCGGCTATCGCCAATTGGCCAGTCAGGCCATCGGCAGCGAGATTTGTACTGTGCCTGACTTTGCTCGATTCGTGGCCGCGACTGTCTCAGGCCCGGGCGGCGAACCTCCTGGCAGAGGGGTCCTCAAACGAGAGACCATTTCAACCCTGCTCGAAACGTTCAAGAGCGAAAAGTTCCTCGGTCATGCCGGTGCGAATCCTGGCTGGTATGCCCTTTTTCGGCTCAGCATTGAGCGGCGAGAAGGGTTTGTCATCGCGAACAACTCCTCCCGTGGAGCGGCGGTCAACAAATCCGTCGGCGACCTGTGGTCAAAGGCATGTCGGTGACACGGACACCGGTCGAAAACAGCAATAGCGAGCAGGAGTCGCAGCTGCGTTGACCCGCTTGCGGCGCTCGGTACGGAGACACATCGCATGAATGTGCCAGTCCCAAACGCTACGAATGCCGGGCGCGTGAGCCGGTAGCATTTCAAAAGGGACCGACGAGATTCCCGGCCTCATCCCACCGCACGTCGATCTCACCCTCCAGTTCGACCTGCGACTGTCCGTCGATCCGGGCGCGCAGATTGGGGCTGATCGCCAATCGATCGAGCTCGAGCGTGTTCCGGATCCAGCCGAACGTCACGTCCGCGGGATCGAGCTTTCCTGCCGTTGCCGCGACCCAGCGCAGGCACTCGCGATCGCTGGCAAAGTGCGTGGGGACGCGGATGCGCGCCGGCACGCTCGCGCTGAGCGCGTTGACCCGCGTCGGCTCCCAATCGATCTGCCGCACCAGCCGATCGGTGGTGACGTCTCCCATCCCGATTCCCATCGCATTGCCATGGGTCTTTGCGGCGAGCTCGCGGACGAAGATCCGCCCGATGGACGGCAGGCCGGGCCACGGGTTGTATTCGTTGGCGGGTCCCCGATTGACGACTTTCGCGTCCATGCCCGTGCCGCTGATGTTCTTGCCCATCTCGTCGACGATGAGGACGTCGAGATCGCACGGCAGCCTGGGCATCCAGGATTTGGCCAGGGCCAGATTCTCTTCATCGCGCTGTTCCATGCAGCCGGCCGGAACGGCATCGAGCTTCGCGGTGTTGTGGTGCGCATCTTCGACGATGGCCAGGCCGCCGATCATCTTTCCCGACTGCAGCACGTGCCGGCCCGCCGTGCGGATGATGTGCTCGAGGCCGAGCCGCTGCGCGTGCGTGTGGTACTTCTGCGCGCCCGCGAACTTCCCCAGGCCGATCGCCATCATCTTCATCAGGCCGCTTTCGATGCCGCCGCTGAATGTCGTATGCCACTTCACGCGCGCCACGATCATCACGCCATCGGCCGCATGCGCTTCGGCATCCATGAAGACTTCGATCCCATCGTCGGTTCTGCCGAGCGATACGACGCCGGCGCGACTGACGATGGGACAGCCCATCGACGCTTCGGTAATCCCGAAATGCGCGAGGACCTCCGCCTGTCCCTCCGGAGTCGCCGCCCCATGACTGCCCATCGCCGGAAAGACAAATGGCGACATCCCGCGCGCGCGCCAGTACTGCACGACGCTCTCGACGATCGTCGCGATATTGGCGATGCCGCGGCTCCCGACGCCGATGGCCACGCGAGCGCCCGGCCGAAGCCGCGCCGCGAGCTCGCTGTGCTCCAGCTGTTGGCGTGCCTCGCCAGCGACATCGCCAAGGCGCAGGTCGGGGAAGTTCTGGCGAGCGATGAGCAGGCGGGATGGCAGCATCAGGCTTCTTGTGTGAGACGCGACAGCCGCTCGAGATCTTAGCGCGGCCGGGGATCGCCTGAGTTCTGATTAGCGGGTCAGACGCGCCGAAGCCGCATCGCCCCCGCGGCGCCGTGACGGGCGAGCCTCCGAGGTGAAGAACACGAGACGCGGATGTGCGCGGATCTCCAGCGGTCGTGCACGCCGGCTGCAAGCCGGCGTGTCGTGAACGGGAACCCGGAACACGCACAAGCCGGCGGAGAAAGGCAGGCCGGTTTGTGCGTGTTCCGGATTCCCGTTCACACCCGCGCTACGCGCGGGCACGACCGCTCGCCGACCGCAGATGGGCGCGCTCGCCCGCGTCGCACGATCCGCGGAGATCCGCGTCGATCCGCGATTCGTGCCTGCCAGCGGTACGCCACGACTGGCGTCAGGACGGCTGGCCCTGCCAGGCGTTCGGCTGCCTCATGCTGAACCGGTTAGGATCCCTGGAGCCACGCATGTACAAACGACGCACACAGGGCGCGAAGCGCGACCCGATCAAGCAATGGGCACTCCCTGACCGGGTTTTCTTTGCCGCCGGCGCGTGCCACATGCTGGCGTACGCGTTTCTCGACGTCTATCCGGACAGCGGCTTCGAATCCATGTGGATTCGGCCGCATCCCGGCCACACCGGCAACCACATCGTGCTGCTTCGGAACGAGCTCGTCTTCGACTATCACGGGTTCTCGAACTGGCCTCGATACTGGGCGCACACGACGCGCCGCGCCAACCAGTGGTGGCCCGGATGGTCAGCCGATGTCGTGAGCATCCGTAAGCTTGCGCTGGTGTCCCGCCTCCACGCCCGCACGTACGAGGGCCTCTGGATGAAGGAGCCGCAGGAATACCTCGCGGATCCGCTTGCCCGGGCGCGTCGCTACATCCAGAAATTCCCGGCGCCGACGATGGCCCCAAGAATCGGGCTGACAGAAATCTGACACTTCTCTGACGGCCGTCGGCCTCGCGGCCCTTAACATACAGGCACCGTGTCAAACCCGACCCGCTCACTGCTCGCGGCGCTCGTGTCGACGACCGTCGTCGTCACCGCGGCGCTGGGGTGGGCGGGATGGCGGCTGCTCGATCAGCAGCGCGCGATCGACGAACAGCGCGCGCGCGACCAGGCCGAGAGCGTCGCGGACGCCGTCGCCGCCGGCATCCGCGAAAAGCTGGCGGAAGCCGGCGAGCGCCTGAGCGGCTGGGTCTCCAATCCTTCTTCGGCCGTCCCCGCGATCGACGGCGCGGTCGTCGTCGGGACGCGGCCCGATGGCATCGAAGTGAACCCTGCCGGCGGACTCCCCTTCGTCCCGATCACCAGTGAGGCGTCCCGCGTCACCGACAGATTCGCGGCGCTGGAAGCGATCGAATTCGGCGGTGACCCTGCGCGTGCCGTTGTGGGATATCGAACGCTGGCCGACGATCGCGACCCACGCGTGCGGGCGGGCGCGCTGGTGCGGCTGGGGCGCGTGCAGCGCAAGATACGGGACTTCGCCGGCGCGCTGGCCACCTATCAGCGACTCGCCGAGCTCGGCGCCGTGCGCACCGACGATCTGCCGGCCGAGCTCGCGGGGCTCACCGGTCAGCGCTCCACCTACACCGCCATGGCCGATCACGACCGGGCGAACGACGTCGGGCGGCTGATGCTGCGCGGACTCGATGCCGGACGATGGCTGATCGGGCGTGGCCCGGCGGAGCTCTACCGCGAGCCGTTCACGGAATCACGGCCGGAATCGTGGACGCTCGCCACTGCGCTCAGCGACGTCTGGCGCGACACGGACGGCCGCCTGCCGGCGCGGGGCCAGCGCGTGTCCGGCCGCTCTCACCCGACGGCGTCGAGTGTGCTCGTGGTATGGCGATCGAACGGCCCGGTGAGCGCGGCTCTGGTGGCGCCTGCCGATCGGTTTTTCGAGGTGCCGGCGGCGGCGCCCGCGTCGTGGCAACTGATCGATCCCGAAGGACGGGTCATCAGCGGAGACGCCACTGCCCCGCCGCGATCGCTCGTCCGCATCATCGGCAACTCGGACTACCCGTGGACGCTGCACACGTGGATGGACCCGGCGACCCCGGCAGGCGCCCGGAGCGGCCGCACGATCCTGCTCGCGATGATGGGAGCGATGCTCGTATTCGTGTGGGGCGCGTCGTACTTCATGGCGCGAGCAATCCGCCGCGAAGCCGCGGTGGCGCGACTGCAGTCGGATTTCGTGGCTGCCGTCTCCCACGAATTCCGCTCACCGCTCACAGCCGTCCGCCAGATGGCGGAGATGCTCGATGCCGATCGCGTGCCGACCGACGGGCGCCGTCGCCAGTACTACAAACTGCTGGCCGCCGAGGCCGCGCGGCTGCAGCGGCTGGTCGAGACGCTGCTCAACTTCGGCAGGATGGAAGCGGGCGCCGCGCGCTACCGCTTCGTCGATCTCGACGCCGCGGCCCTGGTGCGTGAAGTCGTCGATGACATCCAGCCGGCAGCGCACGAATCCGGAAAAGCGATCGACATCGATGGCCCTGCCGTCGACATCAGGGTCCGGGCCGATCAGAGCGCACTCTCGGTAGCGCTCAGGAACCTCATCGACAACGCGATCAAATACTCTCCCGGCGAACCGACCGTCTGGGTCCGGTGGCGCAAGGACCAGGATTACGCGGCGATCTGCGTCGTCGATCGCGGAGTCGGCATTCCGCAATCCGAGCAGCAGAGCATCTTCGGCAAATTCGTGCGCGGACGCGCCGCGCTCGAGACGAATATCAGGGGCACCGGTATCGGACTCGCCATCGTGCAGCAGATCGTGGCCGCACACGGCGGCGAGATCCGTGTGGAGAGCGAACCCGGGCGCGGCAGCACGTTCACGCTGCTGCTGCCGGCCGCGAACTGACATGCCGATCGCATCCGCGCACATCCTCATCGTCGAAGACGAGCCCGCCATCGCCCTCGCGCTCGAAGACGATCTCACGCTCGAGGGCTACCAGGTGACGGTGGTGAACGACGGCATCGAGGCGCTCAAGCGTGCCCGGGCGGAAGCGTTCGACGCGATTCTGCTCGACGTCATGCTGCCGGGCAAGGACGGCTTCGAGGTCTGCCGCGAGCTGCGGCGCGGCCGTGTCCGAACGCCCATCCTGATGCTCACGGCCCGTGCGCAGGAGGCCGAGAAGGTTCTCGGCCTCGAGGCGGGTGCGGACGACTACGTGACCAAGCCGTTCGGCATTCGCGAGCTGCGAGCGCGCGTTGCGGCGCTGCTGCGCCGGAGCCAGCCCGAAGCGGTGTCGACGATGGTCAGGATTGGCGAAGCGGAAGTGGACCTCGATCGCGCGGAGATCAGGCGCGGCGGCGAGACGATGCCGCTCACACCGTTGGAGTTTCGGCTCCTCCAGGCATTCATCCGCGCGCGCGGCCGGATCCTGACGCGGACGCAATTGATCGCCGAAGCCTGGGGGCCGAACACATTCGTGACGGATCGCGTCGTCGACAATCACATCGGAAGCCTGCGCAAGAAGCTCGAGCCCGATGTCAACGAGCCGCGATACCTCCAGAACGTGCGCGGGATCGGCTACCGCCTCGAACCATGACGCCTGACGAAAACCTGACGATGACCGGGATGGTCTCCACACAGTCCGTCGATAGTCTGCGTGCACACCCTTCGAGCGCTCAGGGTTGTCCCGGGGCAAGTCGAAGGCGAGGAGTGACGCCATGAATCGAATGTTTGTCATCTTCGTCGCGGTCGTGCTGGCGGCCGGCATGCAGACGACACGGGCACAGCAGAACACCGCGGACGCCGAGAAGCTGCTGGCGCGGGCGCAGCACAAAGTGACGTTCGACGGCGACCTGAAGGGCGCCATCGAGGAGCTCAAGAAGGCAGTCGCCGCCGCCGGCGGCAATCGGGCGCTCGCGGCGCAGGCGCTCCTGCTCATGGCGGAATGCCATCAGAAGCTTGGCGAGGCGGAAGCGCAGGCGATCTACGAGCGTCTGGTGCGTGACTACGCGGACCAGAAAGACACCCTCGTCGTGGCCAGCGCGCGCCTCTCGTCGCCAAAGTCGGTGGCGCGCGTCAAGGGCGATCGGTCGGTCTGGGCGGGCCGGGATGCTGACGGATTCGGCACGATCTCACCGGATGGCCGATTTCTGACCTACACCGACTGGCACGAATGAGGCAAGCCTCGCGTTGCGCGACCTGACGACAGGCACGAATCACCGCCTGACAACCGTGGGATCCACACAATTCTCGGTGATCTCCAAAGACGGCAAGCTGGTCGCCTACGAGTGGATGGACTACAAGGCACCGGCGGCCGCGAGACGCTACGAACTTCGTGTCGCCAGGTTGCATGCCACGAGCATCTCGGAATCGCGGCAGCTCTTCCAGAACGACGACGTCAATGGATGCCGCTCCGTACGATTGGTCGCCCGACGGCAAATGGATCGCGGTCGCCATCAGCCGTAAGGACCTCACCGGTCAAATCGGGCTGATCGGAGCCCAGGACGGCTCGCTGCGCGTGCTCAAGTCGCTCGACTGGAAGCAACCAACGAAGATTTTCTTCTCTCCGGATGGCAGATACATCGCCTATGACCTCATGGTCACCGACAGCAGCGAAGAGCGGCACGTGTTCGTGATGGCCGTCGACGGCAGTCGCGAAGCGACTGTCGTTGCCCATCCGAGTCAAAACGTGATCATGGGCTGGTCGCCCGACGCGAAGCATGTGTTGTTCTCCAGCGACCGCAGTGGATCTGTCGGGCTTTGGGCCGTGGCGGTCGAGGATGGCAAACCCGCAGGAACACAGACCCTGGTCAAACCTGACGTCTCGTCGTCATGGTCGCTGGGATTGACGGCCGCCGGGACGATGTACGTGTGGAAGTATGCGAGCCCGATTTACGTCCAGACGTCTTCGGTTGATCTCGAGGGCGGCAAGTTGACCGCCGGTCCGGCAAGCTTTCAACGTTTTATCGGGTCGAGGGGACGTCCCGATTGGTCTGCTGACGGCAGGGACCTCGCCTATCAGTCCTGCAATCCTTTGGGTGCCGGGCCGTGCGCACTGTGGATCCGATCAATGGAGACCGGACAGCTCCGCGAGGTCAAATTGAAGCTCGGCTACTTCTTGTTTGCTCGGTGGTCGCCCGATGGGAGGGAGCTCCTTACAATCGGAACCGACCTCAGAGGCCGCAACAACGGCCTCTATCGCATCGATGTCCATAGCGGAGAGGCCACGCTCATCGTCGGGCACGGGCCACACCCGATCAATTCGCCGCACTGGGGAGCCGACTCAAAACATGTGTTCTATCGGCGCGATGCAGCGGTCATCGAGCGAGATCTTGTAACGGGCCTGGAACGTGAGGTGGTGCGGATCCCGACCGGCCTCGGCCAGATCGCATTATCACCGGATGGGAGGTATCTGGCCTATCAGAGCAGACAGTCGGGTGCCCAGGGCCTTTTCGTGATGCCGCTCGCGGGCGGCGCCCCGCGCCCGCTGCTCCAGGTCAGCTCGCCGGAGCGGCTGATGAACAGGTTCGACTGGACGGCCGATGGTCGCGCACTTGTCGTTGCCAAGGAAATCGACGGGGCCGGCCGCAGGGAACTGTGGATCGTCGACATCAACGGCGAGAAGCCACGCAAGCTCGACATCAACGTCGAGAACTGGATGATGGAAGACGGCTTCCGATTCGACCGCGCCGGCAAGCAGGTCGCATTCGTCGCGTCGGCCGGACAGCCAGGCCTGGAAATCCGGGCGCTCGAGAATTTCCTTCCCGCCGCGGCGGCGGCCACGCAGGGCGCGAAGAAATAACCACGCATCAAGTCACTCCCCCCTCTAACGTTCCCCCCCGTGGACGGAGTCAGGGGGATAACCGCGCGGACCCCGGTTTGTCGTCGGCGCGCACCGCACGGACGATGAACCGTTGGGGGGCGGAGCCGACGAAGTAGAAGGGATAGCAGGTGACCAGCGTCAGCGCCCGTGTCGGCGTCGGGTCCAGCACCGAAACGTCCTCCGGATAGACGAGCCAGGTTCGCTCAATGCGATACACGTCTTTTCCATTGAGCGTTTCGAGCTCGATGACGTCACCAGGATTGACGTCCTTCAACCCGCGGAAGAAGCCGTCGCGGTGTCCCGCGATGCCAGCATTCCCGTCGGTTCCGGGAAGTGCGGTGTCCGCGATGTGACCGACGCCCCGGTCGAGGGTGTGGTCGTCGGTGCCCGGCAACACCGAGACCTCGAGTCGAATCTTCGGGATTCGCAGGACCGCGAGCGGTGGGGGGCCGCCTTCGCTCAGCGCCTTGCGCCAGGCGCTGATCCGTTCCTGAGACCACAGTGCCTGATCCGGCGTACCAGCCTGCGCCGCCAGAACCTGGAGCGCCGCGAAACGCCCCAGATCGTTTCGCGTCCAGTTGGCAACGCGGACGTGGAACCCGCCCCAGAACCCCAGAATAACAACGCCGACGACCCAGCTCGTTCTCTCGGCCAGCAATAGAAGCCGGTGACGTGGTGCGTGCATCAATCGATAACCTTGCCGAAGTGTCGATCAGGGTTCAACGGCACATGCCGCAATCACGTCCGGCTGAGCCGTCCGCCACTGCAGACCGCGTGCCTTTTCAAGGGAAAGGGACAAAGGGGAGAAAGAGAGGCTGCGTCTGAAATCACGACGGTCCGGGGCGATCACGGCGGATCGCCCCGGTGGTAAAACCACGAACCTACTTGCCGGCCTCGATCGACACCAGCAGCGCCTCCGTCCACACGACATCGACCTTGTCGCCAACCTTCACCTTGGCGAGCGCCGACGTGTCCTGCACTTTGGAGGTGTACTTCCAGCCGTTGGGTCCGGTGAAGGTGATCGACAGGCACGTCCGGGTTGATGGCTGTAATCGTGGCCGCGATGGTCCGCTGCCTTGCTTTCGTGCCGCCCGGGGTGGCCTGCTCCGAACCGGTTGTGGCCTTCGCCATGGTGTCCACTTCCGGCTCGCCGGGCCGCCGGAGCCTGACCACTACGTTGTCGTAGTAGCGGGCGTTCACCTTGTCACCGACCTTGATCTCTGCGAATCGCTTGATTT
>CAWAXG010000048.1:0-54689 GCA_963785755.1 uncultured Acidobacteriota bacterium
GTCCGCACGCGGACGATCCGGCCCCGCCGTTCATCCCACCGTCTAGTCGTGGGCCGATTCCAGCTAGATTGTGGCATCGGCGTTGCTCGGGCTCAGCCGAATGCCGATGCGACACTGGTCTCCGTTCGGCGAGGGCTAAACGCCAGATGCCCGCTCAATTATCGGATTGCGGCCGCTCTCGTGTGCCTGTCCTGCGGCTCGGTCTCGACGCCGTCGGCGCGGCGCGTCCTTCCGGGACGCAACGCGGTTTCTTCGTCAACGGCGACGTGCGATTGAGTTATCGTCTCGATCTGCCGGCGCGAGCTGGTAGGGTTCCCGCCGTCGTGTTCGGCCACGGCTCGGGACGGCAGGACAAGGACTCGTGCCGCTTTCTCGCCGATGGCTTTCTGTCGCGTGGCTTCGCGACGCTCTGTTACGACAAGCGCGGCGTCGGCGAATCGACCGGCAGTTTCGTGTTCGTCGGCGCGAAAGACAGCATTCCGGTCTTTGACGACCTCGGATCGGACATGGCAGCGGGCGTCGAGTTTCTGCGATCGCATCCGGAGATCGATCCGGCGCGCATTGGCCTCGCTGGCGTGAGCCAGGCCGGCTGGATCGTGCCGATTGCCGCGGCCAAGGTCGAGACCGGCATTCATGATCCTGCTGGTGGGGCCGACCGTGTCGGTGGGCGTCGAGAACTTCTACAGCCGGTCGTGGAACATGGCGCAGCGACCGTCGAGGAGGGGTATCGACAGATGCCATCGTTCCGCGGCTTCCACGGGTTCGATCCGAAGCCGGTGCTCGAAAGGCTCGACGTGCCTGGACTGTGGCTGCTGGGCGGTGAAGATCGCAGCATCCCGACGCCAGCCACGGTACGCGATTCTCGATCAGCTGATCGCGTCGGGCCGGCCCTTCGCGCGTGTGGTGTTTCCAGGATTCGGACACGATCTGTCTGGCGCTCCGATCTGGTCCGAGATTGATCGGTGGCTCGCAAAGACGCTCCGTTGAGCACGTCAACCCTTCGCCGTTCCAGCACATCAAACGCCCAATGACCTTCGACAACCTGCGCCAGGACGTCCGCCTCGCCATCCGCAGCCTGCTTCGCGCGCCGGCTTTCGCGGTGGTCACGATTCTGACGCTTGCGCTCGGGATCGGCGCGAATACGGCGATCTTCTCGATCGTCAACGGCGTGATCCTCCGCCCGCTCGGCTACCAGAAGCCCGAGCAGTTGATGTACCTGACCACGAAGTTCCCAGCGCTTGGCTTCGATCAGTTCTGGGTGTCGCCGCCCGAGTATTCGAGTTCGTCGAGCTCAATCAGTCGTTCGCCGTTGTTGGTGCTTACACGACGGGCGAGGTCAACCTGAGCGCCGGGGATCGCCCGTTGCGCGTGCGCTCGGCCCAGGTCGACGATCGCCTGCTCGCGGCGCTTGGCGTCCAACCGATCGCCGGGCGGCTGTTCGGGAGAGGCGAGACCGAGTCATTCCGCCGCCCAACCCGACGGGCCCGATCCGCCGCCCCCGATGTGCATCCTGTCTTACGACCTGTGGCAGACCGCCTTCGGCGGCCAGCAGAGCATCGTCGGCCAGATGGTGGAGATCAACGGCTTGCGCCGCGAGGTGATCGGCATCATGCCGCCCGGCGCCGACGTGATGGACAACCGCACCGAGATCTGGATGCCCATCGCATTGAATCCGGGCAATCGCGCCGACTCGCGGCAGCCATTTTCTCTACCTGGTCGGACGGTTGAAGGACAGCGTGACGCCGGCGATGGCGCAGGCGGAGCTGCGGACGCTGAACGACACGTGGGGCGAGCGCACCGGCGTGAAGAACCACGTCTTCGCCCCGGCGTCGCCGCCAGGCCAGGCGCAGACCGGCATGCAGGCCGGCGGCGGCGGTCACGTCCTGCAAATGCATCCCGTCCAGCAGGAGATCGTCGGCGGCGCGAGCCGCGCGATCTGGATGTTGCAGGCGGCCGTGGGCTTCGTGCTGTTGATCGCGTGCGCCAACCTCGCGAACCTGCTGCTCGCGCGGGCCGAGACGCGTCATCGCGAATTCGCCGTGCGCACGGCGCTCGGTGCCGGGCGCGGGCGGCTGGTGCGCCAGTTCATGACCGAGGGCATGCTGCTGTCGATCATCGGCGGCGCCCTGGGCCTGGTGCTCGCGCGCGCCGGCGTGCAGGCGCTGCTGCGCGTCTATCCGACCAGCCTGCCGCGCACGAGCGAAGTCACGGTCGATCCGGCCGTCCTGCTCTTCACGCTCGGCGTGGCGCTCGTGACCGGCGTCGTGTTCGGCCTCGCGCCGCTGATGCATACGCGCGTGAAGATGCTCGCGGCCGCGCTGAAGGAGGGCGGCGCCAGGGGCGCAACCGGCGCGGCGCGGCATCACATCCGGCGCGGGCTCGTGATGGCGGAAGTGGCGCTCGCGGTGATGCTCGTGATCGGCGCGGGTCTGTTGATTCGCACCGTCTACAACCTGTCGGTGGTCGACAGCGGTTTCGATCGATCGCGCCTGGTGACCTTCCAGATGTCGCTCGCCACGGCGGACTATCCACAGCCGGCGCGCGCGCGCGCAGCTGTACCAACGCCTGCTCGACAAGCTGCGCGGGGTGGCCGGCGTCCAGGGCGCGAGCGCGATGTCCGGCCTGCCGCCGGACCGCCCGGTCAATGCCAACACCACCGACATCGGCAACTACGTGGCGCCGCCCGAAGGGCCGCCCGAGTTGGTCGACTACTACCAGTACATGATGACGGATTACTTCGAGACGATGGGTATTCCGATCGTCCAGGGCCGCGGGTTCCGCGCCAGCGACACGGTGTCGGGCCCGGTGGTGATCGTGAACGAGGCGATGGTCAACATGTTCTGGAAGGACGTGAATCCCATCGGCCAGACGTTGAAGCCGGGGTTCGCGCACTTTGCGCAGGTGCCGGACTTCACCGTGATCGGCGTCGCGAAAGACGTCAAGCAGGGCGGCGTCGACAAGAAGACCGGGACCGAGATCTATACCCTGGTGGATCAGACCGCGCTCATGGCGGCGCCCGTCACCTTCGCGCCGGGCACGATGAACGTCGTTCTCCGCACGACGCTGCCGCCGGCGACGCTACGCACCTCGATCGAAGGCGTGCTGCGTGAGGCGGATCCGTCCGTGCCGATCGTGCGGCTGCGCGACATGAACGGCGTGTTCGAGGAATCGATCCGCCGCCCGCGCCTGCTGGCGCAGCTACTTGGCGGCTTCGCCGGCCTCGCGCTGCTGCTGGCCGCGATCGGCACCTACGGCGTGCTGTCGTACACCGTGGCGGAGCGCCGCCGCGAGATCGGCATCCGCATGGCGCTCGGTGCGGACCAGGGCAACGTCCTCGCGCAGGTGATGAAGCAGGGCCTGGTGCTCACGACCGTGGGTATCCTCGGCGGCTTGGCGGGGGCCTTCGCGCTCAATCGCCTGATCGCGTCGTTGCTGTTTGGCGTGGAGCCGACCGATCCGATCACGATGGCGGGCGGTAGTCGCGACGATTACGCTGGTGGCCTGCGTCGCCTGCTGGCTGCCGGCGTGGCGCGCATCGCGGGTCGACCCCAACGTCGTCCTGCGTGACGGTTAGCGCGGCGATACGTGTCGCCACGGACAACAGCGGCCGGCTCGAGCAGATGCGCTCCCGCGGCGACCGCAGCAATCGTCGTGCGCTTGATGGCCTACCGCCGGAGGAGGCTATTATCCAAGCCTAATGACGCTCGTCACACCGATCATCCAGCGTTGGATCGACGAAGGGCGCCGCGACCCGGATCGGCTGTGGGCGCGCGCGGCGGACGGTCTTCCGTGGTTCCGCAAGTGGGACCGCGTGTTCGAGTGGGATCCCCCGACGTTCCGCTGGTTCGTCGGCGGACAGACCAACCTCGGCTTCAATGCGGTCGACCGTCACGTGCTCGACGGCCACGGCGGCCGCGCCGCGCTCATCTACTTCAACGAGCGCGGCGAGCGCGTGGTGCAGACCTACGCGCAACTGCTGCACGAGGTGAAGCGCATCGCCGCGGCGCTGCGCGGACTCGGCATCGGCAAGGGCGACCGCATCACCATCTACATGCCGCCGTGTCCGCAGTCGATCGCGCTGATGCTCGCCGCGGTGCGCATCGGCGCCATTCACTCGATCGTGTTCGCCGGGTTCGGCGCACAGGCGCTGGGTGATCGCATCGCGGCGAGCGGATCGCGCGTCGTGTTTGCGAGCGACGTCATCTATCGCAAGGGACAAAACGTACCGCTCCTGCCGATTGTCGAGCAGGCGCTGCACGCGGGCGGAGGATCGGTCGAACGCGTGGTCGTACTCGCTCGCGCCGGCGATCCGCGCGCCGGACATCATCTGTCGTGGGACGACTTCCTGCGCGGCGGCGACGGTCATGACTCCGGCCATGAAGTGATGGAATCGAACGAGCCCGCCTTCATCCTTGCGACCTCCGGGACGACGGCGAAACCGAAGCTGGCGATCCACACGCACGGCGGCTATCAGGTGCACGTCGCCACGATGGGCAAGTGGTGTTTCGGTCTCCGACCGACCGACGTGTGGTGGGCGACGTCGGATATCGGTTGGATCGTCGGCCACAGCTACATGGTGTACGGGCCGCTGCTGGCGGGCTGTACGACCATCGTGTTCGAGGGCGCGCTCGACTATCCGCAGGCCAACACCAACTGGCGCGCGGCGGTCGAGGAGTTCGGCGTCACCGGCATCTTCACGTCGCCGACGGCGGTCCGCATGCTCATGCGCTACGGCAACGAACCGCTGCTCGCGATCGATCACTCCCGCCTCGAGCGCATCGTCTGTGCTGGTGAAGTCCTCAACGCACCCGCATGGGATTGGCTGCAGAACACGATTCTCGGCGGACGCGTGCCGGTGATCGATCACATGTGGCAGACCGAGACGAGCGGCCCGGTGTTTGGCAATCCCGTACGGTCTCGGCATGCTGCCGATCAAGCCCGGGTCGTCGGCGATCCCGTTGCCCGGTATCGACGCGGCGGTGGTCTCGCTCGATGGCACGCCGTGCGCCGTGGGCGAAAAAGGCATCATGGTCCTGAAGCGTCCCTTTCCAGGACTCACCGCGGGACTGTGGGGCGAGCCGGAACGGTATGGCCGCGATTACTGGGAGCGCATTCCCGGCGTGTACTACAGCGGCGACTCCGCACACATCGACGAGGACGGATACGTGTGGTTCGGCGGCCGTGCCGACGAGATCATCAAGATTGCCGGCCACCGCATCGGCACCATCGAGGTTGAGAGCGCGTGCCTGAAGCATCCGGCCGTGGCCGAGTGCGGCGTGGTGGGCCGTCCCGACGAGGTTCGTGGCGAAGTGATTTCGGCGTTCGTCCTGCTCAAGCACGGTCACACCCCATCGGCGGAGTTGCGCAAGGCGCTCATCGAGACGATTCGCCACGAGCTTGGTCCGGTCGCGGTGATCGGCGAGATGAACTTCATCGGCATGTTGCCCAAGACGCGAAGCGGCAAGATCATGCGTCGCGTGCTCAAAGCGGTGATCCTCGACCGCGATCCGGGCGATATCACCACGATCGAAGACGAGGGATCCGTCGAAGAGGCGCGCCAGGCGTGGCTCGACATGAAGTCCGCAGTCGCGACACAGAAGTTGGACCGCTGATCGGAAGGGCAGATGTTCAAAGCGTTCAAGGTGTTCAGCGAGGACGGGAAGATCTCGGGGCGGGTGGTCGAGCAATCGCTCGATGGCCTGAGCGACGGCGCGGTCGTCATCAAAGCCGCGTTCTCGAGCGTCAACTACAAGGATGCGCTCGCCGCGACCGGCGCCGGCAAGATCATGCGCCGGTTTCCGCTCATCGGCGGCATCGATGTCTCCGGAACCGTCGAGTCGAGCGAGGATGCGCGTTTCAACGCCGGCGATCCCGTGGTCGTGACCGGCTATGACATGGGCGTCGCTCACGATGGCGGTTATTCCGGTTACGTTCGGGTGCCGGCCGAATGGGTCGTGCCGATACCGAACGGCCTGACGCTCCTCGACACGATGGCGATCGGCACAGCGGGATTCACCGCCGCGCTGTCGATCGTCGAGATGGAACGGAACGGTCTCACGCCCTCCAACGGCCCGGTGATCGTGACCGGCGCGACCGGCGGCGTCGGCAGCATCGCGATTCAATCGCTGGCGGCGCGAGGCTACTCCGTGACAGCGGTGACGAGGAAGGCGCAGGAGTCCGACTACCTGCGCACGCTTGGTGCGACGGACGTCATCACGCGCGACGCGCTCGACTTGGGCACGCGGCCGCTCGAGAAGTCACAGTGGGCCGGCGCCGTCGATCCCGTCGGCGGCGACATGCTCGGCTGGCTGACGCGGACGATGATGTATGGCGGCTGCATCGCGAATTCCGGGCTGACGGGTGGCGTCGAGCTCCAGACGACCGTGCTGCCGTTCATCCTTCGTGGCGTGAAGCTGCTTGGGATCGATTCGGTGATGTGCCCGGACCAGACGCGCCGGGAAGTGTGGCGGCGTCTTGCCGGCGACCTCAAGCCGTCGCATCTTGGCGACGCGACGCGCACGCTGCGGCTCGACGAGCTTCCGGACGCATTTGCGACGCTACTCGGCGGACAGGCACGCGGGCGATTCGTCGTCGACCTGTCGGGCGCATAATCGCCATCGCAGCAGAGTAAGCAAGGGAGGGAGACATGGGACGACCGTCGGTGTGCTGGATCGCCGTCTGTTGCGGGCTGGCCGTGTCGATCGTTCCCAGTCAGCGCGGCAGTGCGCAACAAGCGCCCGCCGCACCGCAACCGTCAGCCGTGACTGCTCGCGCGGACCTCTATCCCAGGCTCGACGATGCATTTCTGCGATGGCCGCTGCCGGCGGGGGCTGAGCGCTATGCGGCGATTGACGGCAAGCGGATGCACCGCGATGTCGTCGAGCAGGTGCTCATCTCTCGCCGCTATCGCGACAACGTCCATCCGAAGTTCTGGGGCCGCATCACCGGCACATCGTCCGATCATGAAAGCGCGGAGTGGCTGGCGGCGAAGTTCAAGAACGCCGGTCTGTCCGACGTGAGAATCCAGCCGCTGGATCTCGAACCGCAATGGATGCCGCAGACCTGGAGCGCGGTCGTGACCGGCGCTGGAAAAACCGTGCGGCTCGAAAGCGCGCAGCCGTTTTACGGCGCCAACGCGCTGCCTGCCGGTGGTGTCGACGTTGAAGCGGTGTACGCCGGGCTCGGGAGCGAAGCTGATTTCGCCGGCAAGGACGTGAGCGGCAAGGCCGTGTTCGTGTTCAACCAGACCGGGCTGAGAAACGAGGGAGCCGTCCGCCGCGCCGATGCCAGGGGAGCCGCGGTGATCTTCGAAGTCGACATGCTGCCTGGCAACATGCGGTACCAGGCCTATCCCTCGGGCACGAACGCGCCGGCGTTCACCGTCGGGAGTGACGACGGCTATGCCGCGCGAGATGTCATCGCGGCCATGCCGGCCGGCCAGTCCGCGCGGGTCAAGGCAACCTTCGAGATGCGCCGAGTGCCGGACCTGAAAACGTCGCTCGTGTGGGGCACGCTGCCCGGTGCGACGGACGAAACGATCTACCTGATCGCGCACCGCGACGGGTGGTTCGACGCGGCGGGAGATAACGCCTCAGGCGTGGCGTCGATCGTCGCGCTCGCGGAGTACTACGCGAAGGTGCCGCAGGCCGAGCGCCGTCGCACCATGGTCTTCGTGGGCCTGGACGGCCATCACAACTCCGGCACCGGAGCCGGCGTCGGACGACGGTGGATGTGGGACAACCGGAAGACGCTGTTCCCAAAGACCGCGCTGATGATCAACGCCGAGCATCCGTCGACGCTGCAGACCACCGTTCGGCCACGGTATTACCAGAACGACAACACGATTGTGTGGAGCAACACCTACATGCCGCAGCAGTGGTACGCGGGCGGGCCGTCGCGGCGCAGGCTCGAAACGATTGCCGTCAACGCCTTTCGCGCGTTTGGCGCGAGCATGTACCTCGATCCCAACCCGCGGCCGCCGGCCGGCGACCTGGGCGCGTTCTTCCGCGGCGTGCCGGGGGTGGCGACGAGCGAGTTCTACCATTACTTCCACACCGACCAGGAGACGCCGGACACGGTGCCGTGGACCGGTCTCGAGGCCACCACGCGGGCCTACGCGAAGATCATCGACGACGTGAACACGCTGCCACTTGAGCGATCTGCAACGACCCGAAGAGCCGGTGCCAGGCGCGCCAGGGAAATGACCATGCGACGAACATTGATGCTGCCCGGCCTGCTGGCGATTGTCTTCACGAGCGGCGCGTTAGTCAGCGCGCCGAAGGCACTGACAGCGATAGTCCTCGTAGCAACCAGACATTCGAGCGATCGTTGGCGACGGTCGTGATGAACGACTGCCGCCGGGCATCGAAGACCATACGAAGAGAGTGAATAATCTCGTCTTCGATGCGCAGTCGGGTCGTGTATTTGGCGACTGCTCTGACACGTCCGCTGGCAACATCGAGCGCACGGAGCTCCGATCCCGTGTCGGTGAGAAACACGCCGTAAACGGTCTTGCCGTCTGGTGTCCACGCGTAGGCCGGCGGTGCGCTGAACTCTTTGAACTCGCGCACCGCTCCGGTGGTTGGATCGATGAGGACCGCCGTCGATGGCGTGCCAGGCCGCCACCAGCTGGCGGCGATCCATTCGCCCGTTGGCGACCACTCGAGATGCCTGAACACAGCGGGCGCTGGCGTCGCCACTCCTCGGGCTTCGCCGCTGCCGATGCCGACGATCGACAGCCGGTCGTCCCACATCTGGATAGCCATGGATTTTCCATCCGGCGACCAGCTCGCTTGCAAGGCGTTTGCGTCCTTCGACGTCGTCCGTCGCGGTGTTCCTCCATTGGCGGGGACGATCCAAATACCGGCTTGAACGGATGGGTGCAGTGACATCACGGCTGCTGCCAGCCACTGACCGTCGGGCGAATAGGTCAACCCGCGGACTACTTGGGTCGTGTCTCCCGGCGCATCCGGGAAGTCACGAAGGCTCAGCAACCGCTGCTCGGACCCATCAACGATCGATCGCAATCGAATTTCGTCGCCAGCGCCGCGATTGGCGACATAGGCGAATGTCCCTGCGGATGGCGCCCATGCGGCCGCGCCGTCGTACAGCGTCGAGCTCACCAACACGCGTGGCGCGCCACCGGCGAGCGGCAGCTCAATCACGTCGTGATCGAGGATGTCCTCAGCAAAGGCGATGGTGCCGTCATGCCCGACATCCGGCCAATGTGCCGGCGTCGCGCCGGTCGTCAGTCGCGTCAGCGCCTCCGTCTCGCTGTCACCCAACCACAGGCTGCCGTGCGAGGCGAACACGATATGTCGAGAATCCGCATACCACTGCGCACCCACGTTGGCGTCGAGCTTGCCGTTGAACAATTGCCGCGGGGCCGGGCCTTTCCCGTCGGCCGACGGCACCGGCAGCACGTACAGGGCATTCTCAGGGCACGTCGTCCTGAGCAAGATCTTGGAACCATCTGGAGAAAACCGCACGAACGATGGGAAGCACACCATCGGTCCGTGCATCGGCGGGTCGTACGGCCGCAGGGCCTCACGCGGACCGACCACGAATTGCACCTGACCGGTCCCGTCGATCTTGAAGGTGGCAAAGGTCCGCCCGTCTGGTGACAGGTGACCGCCATTGACATCCAGCAGCTCGTCGCGTGCGTCGCCACCGATGGTAGCCACGGAACGCAAGCGGCTCCTCGTGGTGAAGTAGAGACGATCGCCGGTGCGGGACCAAAACAGGTTGTACGGGACGGCAACATTGCGCACCAGGACCACTGGAGCCGGCGCACTGTCGCTCTTGACAACAATGTCACCGACGTTGGGCACACCTACTCCGCGAACGTAGGCGACGCTGCGTCCATCGGGAGAAATTGCCGGGTGCGACTCGGATTCGCTTTCGACCGCGAACGGCTCGAGGCGAACCGCGCTCAAATCCAACGGCGTCTCCTGAAACCAGCGTGCACCTGCGTAAGTACCGGCCGCGAGAGCAGCCAGCACCAGTGCAGCCGTGGCTGAGTAGAGCCTGGTGCGACCGCGGACCGGCGCCGTCTCGACTTCCAAAGGCGCGCTCACGGTCGTGGTCGACGCAAACGAGCGCAACGCAAATGCGACGTCGGCTGCGGTTTGAAATCGTCGCCCCGGTTCTTTCTCGAGGCAATGCGCGATGATCTGGCGTAGGCCAATCGGGACGGTCGCAGGAAGCTCCGGCGGGTCCTCCTTCAGAATCGCGTTGAGCGTTTCGACCGTTGTCGGGCGGGAAAACGCCCGCTGCCCAGTTGCGCTTTCGTAGAGGACGACGCCAAGGCTAAACAGATCGGACTGCGCAGTGGCCGCGCCGCCACGCACTTGCTCGGGCGCGACGTAACCGATCGTGCCCACCAGCATGCCGGCTTCAGAGATTGCCGTTTGTGTATGTTGACCGGCGAGCGACGTCGCCAGCGGCTTGGCCAGGCCGAAATCGAGAATCTTGACGCGGCCGTCACGCGTCACCATCACGTTGTCGGGTTTCAGATCGCGATGGACGAGGCCCGCCTGATGGGCGGCTGCCAGACCGTCAGCAATCTGTGCGCCGATCGACACCACCTCGCGAGGCGGGAGAGCGCAGTCGGCGATCCGCTCGCGCAGTGTCACCCCGTCGATCAGCTCCATCACGAGAAAGGCCGCATCGCGCTCGCGGCCGACATCGAAGACGGTCAGAATGTTCGGATGGTTCAGTGCCGATGCGGCTCGGGCTTCGCGTTCAAAGCGCTCGCGAAACTGCGCGTCGTTCGCCGCGTGGTCGGGAAGGACCTTGATCGCGACGGTGCGCTCGAGCGTGGTATCTGAGGCTCGATACACCTCGCCCATGCCACCGGCGCCAATTTGAGCGGTGATCTGATAGCGGCCCAGACGCGCGCCGGAAGTGAGGGGCATTCGGAACGGTCGGGATTATATCGAGCGCACAGGCGAAGCTGACTGCAACGCGCGACTCTTGGTATTCCACAAGCTATCAGGAATTGCTGGTACCGACGACGCAGATGTCTTCTAGCAAATCTCCGGAGTGACCGGTTTCGATGGTCGCGTTTCAGCAAGAGCCTCAACTCGCAAGACTGACCACGAGCGAGTGGTTCGATTGACGGAGAGGGTTGCGGACTTCAGTTCTTTAGAATCAACGACTTGGAGGATGGTGGACCAGAACAGCGCCAGTTGGAACTCAGTGATTGAGCTGGTTGCGCAAGGTCGAGGCGCGAATTGATGCCGGAGCGCGAGGATCTCGAGGTGCAGACCGCGCGCGATCGAGCTGCTGACCGAAGCGCGAAGACCAGCGAAACGACAACGGCGGCGATGAGTCGAGCCTATTCGGCACTGAGCGCAACTTCAATCAGCGCATCGCTTACGACATTTCTGGTAGGCACGGCCTCCCTCGGTGCCGGTCCGAGGCCGATCCCCGAGTCGCTCGCGCTCGTCCAGCGAAACATTCGCTCCGCGTTCTGGAAGCTGTCGTTCTTCAACTCGCGCGGATCGTCAGATCAGCTTCGAGATGATGTAGGCGATCGCAATGACAACGATCACCGCTCCGACCACGATCGCTTCCGCACGCGCCTGAGTGTCGATTCAGTCCAACCTACGGGCGTCTACCTGGCATCGGCCCGTTCCCGTCATCGTGCCTGGATTGTCAGGCCGTCCGAGTTGGGCGTCAGCAGTTGCACGAGTGGATCGGCAGCGGCCACCCGCGAGACGGAGAGCGGCGGGATCGCCGCGCCGGTCTGGCGGTTCATGGTCTTGATCACCTCGTTCGCGATGATCGCGTGGCCCGTCAGCGACGGATGCCCACCATCGAGTGAGAACAGCCCACCGAGAAACGCCGTGGTCAACCTGCGTCCGTTCACGACGTAACCCTTTGCATCGAGCGACTCGACCAGGCTGTGAACATCGACGAGGGTCGCACCGAACTGCTCGGCGCGTGCCGCGATGATGTCGTTGTAGGCGGCGATCGCGCCGCGAATCGTCTCCGCCTCCGCGAACGTCAGGACGACGTTGCCAGGCAGCGGCCCGAGGGCGGGATTCGCGAGGATGGCCGGGACGAGGGCGAGACCCTGCGGCGTGACGGCATCGCCGGCGCCGATGCCGAGCACCGGTCCAATCAGGGCGAGCGGCTGTCCGATCAACACCGCCACTTGCTCGGCGGGCGTAAGAAACGGCACACGCGTTACGTCCGTGACGTTTGCCACGACGAGCTGGGCACCGGTTAACTCAAGCCGAGTGATGACTTCCGTATAATCGGCGTCAAAAGCGGCCGGCGGCGTAAGGAGGAGAGGCGTCGCCGCGAATACGGCGCCGAGCACGTCGTTCGACCCGAGCCACAGCAGGATGGTCGAGGGCGCGAGCGCCTCGGCCCACTCGACCTGGCTCTTCGCGACCCCGCCGAGCAGGCCCGGCAAGCCGAGCACCAGATCGGTCAGGATCTCAACCTGACTGCCGACGCCGTCAATCGGTAGTGATGGACGCCTGACCAGCGCGTCGTGCACCGTGTGACCCGGCACGGCGAGGTTCATCGCCTGAACCATCGGGTTCAGCCGTCCGGTCGATACCCCAGGCGCGCGAATGATGATCGGCGGCGGACCAGGATCGACGCTGACGATCACATTCGGGACCCCTGGAGCAGCGATCAGCGGAAGGGGAAGATCGACGGCGGCCTGCGCGGCAATGAGGCTGGCGAAACTTCCGACCTGTTGCGCCGCGAGTAACGAGTCGTTCATGTACCCGGCCGCGAGCGAGTCACCGACCACCACCAGGCGTGACAGGTCGGCTCGTTCTTCGGATCGAAGATCGACAGCCGGTGAGACAGACAGCGCTGAGGCAAGGGCGAGCACCAGCAGGGGCACACGACGAACACTCAGGATGAACAGGGTCACGTTGGTCTCTCCTTGTGTGGACGCGGCGCTCGTGCCGCCTCCGGATGCTAAAGCAACTCCTGCCGAATTCACAACGCCGTAACCGTGGCAGTGCAATGCGCGGAGCTATCTCCACGGACATTCTGGAGTTTCGCGGGCGAGTTCTCGTCATTCAGGCGGCAAGGGGGCGGCTACGGGAGAGCGGCGCTGATCTCTGACACGGTTCTGCCCGTCTCCTCGGGCGGACCGCGCGATCCGCTTGTCTTGGGCAGTCGCCTCGGGACGCACGGGTCCGCGGGTTCCGGTGTCGGCTGTCGGTGATCAGGCAGCCGCGTCGATGGATGGACACGTCCCGCAGGTCGCCGATCGGTTGGCCTCAGCGCGGGCCCGGCGGCGGCGGCCGCACTGCCGTCAGTCTGCTGGAACCGGTCCCCTCTACCGAGTACATGGCGCAGCGACGCCTGGTCAGTACGTGGGGTCGCGACACTGGTGACCAGTCACGCTGTCGTAGCGAGCTCGCCACCACGATGTTGCGTATTCTCTTGTACACATGTTCACCTGCTCAGGTGCGCCGACGAGGCCGATTCCATGAAGAACAGACACAAGTTCATTGCGGTCTTCCTGGTTCTCGTGGCCGGGCTCGTTATCTGGTATTTTGCCTTTGCGGCCCGTGAACAGATTACCTTCTTTCAGACGTACGGCTACAAAGACGGCAATCACTGGATCGTGCCTGTGCACATCCATGTCTGGGAGAGAGGCCTTTTGCAACGCGCACTCGAGAGAAAAATCGCGGATGTTGCGAGAGAGGCGGAGCGGTTCACACAACGGGAGATCAACGGTCTCGATGAAGTAAGATTTCGACAGCGGATCGCCGCGTTCGCCGCCGATGACGAAGGGTATCAGAGGATCACGATAACTTTCGACAAGGATCCGAAGGAACGGCAGTATCCGCTCGCGGATCCGGTCACTGGCGATGTGCTCCGGTCGGATCGCAATGGCCGCGTTGATGGACAGATCCGTATTCCTCTCGATGCAGCAAGCGAGTTGCTACAGAGTCAGGGATCGCAGAACGGCTTCTTGACGTATCAGGCCGCCTCGCGTGGCCACACTGGCAAGGGCAAGCTGCGATTGATCCCAGATACGCCGGGAAGTTTGTCTGTAATCTCGGACATCGACGACACGATCAAGATCACGGAAGTACCGGCCGGCCATCGTGTCTTGTATCTGAATACCTTCGTGCGCGAGTTCCGGAGCGCTCCTGGGATGGCGGATCGCTATAAACAGTGGATTGATGCCCCATTCCATTACGTCTCCGGCGGACCTTGGCAACTCTACACCCCACTTTTCGACTTCCTTCCCGGTGAAGGCTTCCCCGACGGGTCGGTCCACATGCGTAACTTCCCGCTGCGCGTCGAAGACGCAATGAAGGCGCAGCAGTTTATCGACTTCCTTTTCAATAAGGAGGCCACGGCGCGTCACAAGAAGGAGAGGATTAGGGAGATCATGACCCACTTTCCAAGTCGAACGTTCATCTTCGTAGGGGACTCCGGCGAGGCCGATCCCGAGGTGTACCGCGAAATCAAGGATGATCCGAAGTTCGGGCACCGCGTTCAGGCGATCTTCATCCGCACAGTGACCGAGTCGAAGGAGGGCCGCCTCACCGGCATGGAGGTGATCGAGGCCAGGAAGGTCATCCCCGACGTGTCGGAGTTCGAGAAATGACTGGCGATTGCGACGCGACCGCGGTCGACCGGACTTTCCGGATCGACCGATCGGCGTGGGACCCGCGCCGGTGTTTCCAGACAGATCCCCGTTGGACTAAAGCAACGCTGAGGGGCGCCGTGCCCACGCGCCGCCTTTTCCGATGATCCCTTCGACGTCCTTCACGTAAGCGCCCGCCTGCGTGAGGATGTGATGCAGATCATTACCGACGCTGATGAAGCCGAACCCCTTGTCGATAAATTCTGCGACGCGGGACGTGCCGAAAAGAAAGACGCCGAGGATGATGCTGTGCTTCTGTGCTGCGGCGATCAACTTGTTCGTCGCGTCGCCGAGCTCGGGTGACGTGTACATGTCGGGGAACGTGTACTTCTCGTAGAGCCCCATCGACATGCACAGATCGTTCTGGCCGAGAAAGAGCATGTCGACGCCAGGGACGGCGGCGATCTCGTCGATGTTCTTGATGCAGTCGGCGGTTTCAACCTGGAGAGCGACGATCACGTTGTCGTTCGCCGCTCCGGCATAGCCCAGCAGTCCACCTTTGTTCATGCTGCGCTGCGGAAAGTACACCGACCGCGTACCGGCAGTCGGGTAGCGGCAGCAGCTCACGGCCGCGCGCGCTTCGTCCGCAGTGTTGATGTAGGGGACGAGCACGCCGTCGGCGCCCATGTCGAGCGACTGCTGGATGCACGGGCGATCGGAGTAGCCGCCGACGCGTACCATAGACGTCGCACCGCCATTGGCGATGCCGGCGAGCATTCCGGAGAGGCTCTCGTTGCCCATCGGCCCGTGCTGCGTGTCCACCAGCAACCAGTCGTACCCGCTGTGCGCGAGCTGCTCGGCGACGGTCGGACTGTGTGAGTTCAGAAACAGTCCCAGTTTCGTTCGACCCGCACGCAGCTGCTTCTTGAATTCGGCTCCGGTCAGAGATGCATTCATCGCCGATTCTCCTGATGTCGGGCCGGCCACGGAGGCCGCACCCGGCAGCATATCGTAACGGCCCAGCGGCCTGCCCATACGGGTAGATTGGCATCCAAGACTGATGGCGGGATTCGGCCGCGGCAAAGGAGACCTCGACTCAGGACAGTGTGAACAATCGTGTGAACAAGATCGGCTCGTCCCGCGCCTCGGCCACGCCCAAGCCATCGGTGCAATCACCCACTGACTGTGTCGCCTTATGTGGAAGATTCTTCACAGGGCGTGCGGTACAGGAACGCGGGCCGGCCGTCAGCGTGGAGGCCAAGAAATACGCGCGCAAGATGATCCGCGAACTGCGAAGCCTCGGGTACCGTGTCGCGCTGTCCACTCCTCCACTCGGCAATCCAGCATGATGGAGGAAGGTTTTCGACCCTGGCTCATCTGCGCGGCGGCGTAAAGCAGGTTTGTTTCCGATCAAGCGCAAACGTTCAAACCTTTTTCGGGCCGCGCGTGTCTAACGCATATGTTTATACCGATAGGTATAAAGTGACGGCCCATGTCAGCCAGAAAGTCTCCCGCGCCCGCCCCGCTCGAACCGCACTGGTTCCAGATCCTGCTCGCGGTCGCCGACCGCGACCTGCACGGTCTCGCGATCATGAACGACGTTCTGGAACGCACCGGTGGTCGCATGCGGTTGTGGCCCGGGATGCTCTACCGCGCGCTCGGACGATTGGCCGACATGAACCTGGTCGTCGAGGTCGAGCCGCCCGAGGGCGCAGCGGCGGCGGGCGGACGGCCGCGGTTCTTCCGCATCACCCCGGCCGGGCGCCGCGCGTGCGCCGCCGAAGCCGAGCGGCTCGCCGGATTCGTCGAAGTCGCCAGACGCAAGAAGCTGCTCAAAGCCTGATCCGATGCCGCACCCATCCTCCGCCTTCGTTCGGCTGCTGCTGCGCGCGTATCCCCGGCACCTGCGTCAGCGCGAGGCCGACGTGCTGGAGGCGGCCTGCATCGAGTGCCTGGCGCGCGAGCGCCGGCGCCTGGGGCGCTTCGGTGCGGCGTACGCATGCGGACGGTTGATCGCCGACACCCTCGTCGCCGCGATTGTCCTGCGTGCCGACGAGCGCCGCCGTCGGCGCGTCGCCTGGGCTCACGTGCCACCTTCCGCTCCGAAGGAGATCCCGATGACTCGACTCTGGCAGGACGTCCGCTACGCCGCGCGCCGTCTGCAGCGCGCGCCGATCTTCAGCCTCGCGGTGATCGCCACGCTCGCCTTGACGATCGGCGCCACGACCGCCGTGTTCACCGTCGTCAACGCGGTGCTGCTGCGCGGGCTGCCGTACCGCGATCCGAGCCGGCTGGTGCTGCTGCAGCTGGCCTTCCCGCAGATGTCGTTGGGGTTTTCGCCGCCCGATTACCTGGCGTTCGAGGCGCGCGCCGGCTTCTCCGAAACTATCGCGGCATACCGCAACCGCGAGTACGAGCTGTCGGGGGTCGAGCCGCCGGAGCGCGTGACGGTCACGCGGGCGTCGGCGACGCTCTTCGACACCCTTGGCGTGCGGCCGGCGCTCGGCCGTCCCTTCACCCGCGAAGACGACGAGGCGGGGCGGCTGGTCGCCGTCCTCAGCGACACGCTGTGGGAGCGAACATTTGCCCGTGATCCGACCGCGATCGGACGTCCGATCCTGCTCGATCGCCAGCCCTTCACGATCGTCGGCGTCATGCCGCGCGGCTTTACGTTTCCGCAACGCGGCCCGATCATCAACAACGTTCCCGCCGACGTGTACGTGCCGATTGGGTTCACGGCGAGCGAACGGCGCGCGTTCGGCAGCATGTACAACAACAGCGTCGTCGCGCGGCTGAAGGCTGGCGTGACACCGGCGCAGGCGGACGCCGACACACGCGCCCTGGTGCGGTCGAATGCGCGCGAGATGTATCCGGCGACGCTCAGCGGCCTGGCCGAGGTGCTCGGCGGCGCCGCGCGGCCGCTCACCGATGAAGTCAGCGGGGGCTCGCGCACGCTGCTGTGGGTGGCGTTTGCGGCCGTCGGATTCGTCCTCCTGATCGCCTGCGCCGACATTGCCAGCCTGATGCTCGCGCGCACCCTGGGGCGTGAACGCGAGATCGCGGTTCGCAGCGCGCTTGGCGCCGGCCGCGGACGGCTGATCCGGCAGTTGCTGGCCGAATCGGCGGTCCTGGCGGTGGTTGGCAGCATCCTCGGCTTGGTGCTCGCCGTGTGGCTGTGGCGAGCGCTCGTCGCGCTCGCGCCGCCGACGCTGCCTCGCTTGCACGAGATCGGGATCGATGCGCGGATTCTGTTGTTCACGGCCGCCCTGACCGCCGTGACGGCGCTGCTGTGCGGCATCCTGCCGGCCCTCGAGCTCTCGCGCCCGCGCGGAGACGCGCTGAAGGACGGCGCGCGGGTATCGACCGGCCAGCGCGAGCGGCGCATTTTCGGCGCCCTGGTCGCGGCGCAGCTCGCGATTGCGGTCGTGCTGCTCGTCGGCGGCGGCCTGTTGCTGCGCAGCTTCTCGAGGCTGATGGCGGTCGACCCCGGCTTCCGCGCCGAGCGCGTGCTGACCCTTGCGACCAGCCTTCCCGCGCAGGCGTACAGGGACGCGGCGAGCGTTCGCGGCTTTTACACGCGTCTGGTCGACGACGTGTCGCAGGTGGCGGGCGTTAGTGCGGTCGGTGCGTCCACCGAGTTGCCGCTGGGCGTCCGCGAACGGCGGGCGTTCACGCTCGAACAGGAATCTCCGGCGGCGCGTGACCTTCCGCACAGCGTGGCGCACGAGTGCGTGACGGGCCGCTACTTCGAGGCGGTCGGCATCCCTCTGAAGCGCGGACGCTATTTCGCCGCCTCGGACGCCCAGCAGTCCGAGCCGGTGGCGATCATCAACGAGACATTCGCGCGCCGCTTCTGGGGCACGGCCGATCCGGTCGGGCAGCGGATCGCCTGGGGCAACACCGCGTCACACGGGCGCTGGATGCGCATCGTGGGCGTCGTCGGAGACGTCAAGCAGGGAGCGCTGAATACCGAAACCGTTCCGCACACCTACACGCCGTGGCTGCAGGTGTCAGACGCGATGATGGCGGACAACATCGTCGCCATGATGCGATCGCTCCGTATCGCGGTGCGCGGTGAGGTGGAACCCGGGGCCCTGGCCCGGACCGTGCGCGCGCGCATTCGCGCCCTCGACCCCGCCTTGCCGGTGGCGTCGGTGCAGACGATGAAGGAGATCGTGAGCCGGTCGGCCGCGGTGCCGCGGTTCAACGCGCTGCTCGTCAGCCTGTTCGCCGCGCTCGCGCTGCTGCTCGCCGCGATCGGCGTCGGAGGGATGCTGGCGACGTCGATCTCGCGCCGGCTTCCCGAGCTGGGCGTACGGATGGCGCTCGGTGCGCAGCGGCGAACGCTTGTGGCCATGGTGATCCGGCACGGGATGGTCCTCGCCGCCGCCGGCCTTGCCGTCGGGCTGCCCAGTGCATGGCTGCTGTCACGAGTGCTTTCGAGCCTTCTCTTCGAGATCAGTCCACGGGATCCGATTACCTTTGCGGCTGTCGCAGCCGTGCTGTCAGTCGTGGCGCTCGTCGCCTGCGCGATTCCGGCCTGGCGCGTCACCCGTGTCGATCCGATCACGGTGTTACGGATGGAGTAGGACGATCTTACCTACCGAAGCCATCACTCGAATCGGTTCTGGCGCAATTCCCTGTGGGGCCAATGGCTGAAGTCGTCTCGCTGGAGGGCGCTGTCGAGATGATCGACGGCAACCTCGCGATCCTCATCCCTCTTGAAGCCGTGGGGCCGTGCTCGCACCACTCGCCAAGGGAATCGGCGAGATTGACGGTGAATTCTGAAGTCATGATTCAGCCTTGGGTGGGCGGAGAAGGTTCGAATTGGCGCCGGCAGACTCGTCATCGTCGACAACGCGAACGGGAAGTTCACAACCACGTCCGGCTAATGACGAGCCGAAGGCGATCGGGAACGCCGTTACGCTGCAAGTGGGCGGAGCCGTCACTCGCAGCGCAGCGCGACGATGGGATCGACCGCTGCGGCGCGGCGCGCCGGTAGGTACGCGGCGAGCAGCGTGGCGATCGTCAGCACGAGGCAGGCGCCGGCCAGCGCCGCGGGATCGGTGGGCGTGACGCCAAAAAGAAATGCGCGGAGCGAGTATCCGACGGCGAGCGACAGCGGTACGCCGACGACGAGCGCGACGGCCGCCAGCCGAAGCGCATCGCCGACGACCATGCGCAGTATGGTGTCGCGCCGGGCGCCGAACGCGAGCCGCACGCCGATCTCACGCGTGCGGCGGCTCACCATGTACGCGAGCGTGCCGTAGAGGCCGACGGCTGCCAGCAGGATCGCCAGGGCCGCGAATCCGGAGGAGAGCCCGAACAGCAGACGCTCGCGCGACGTCTTCCCCGCGACCTGCGCGGAGAGCGTCGTCGTGCTCCGCACCATGATGTCGGGATTCGTCGCCCGCAGCACCTCCTCGGCGCGGCGCGCCACGGACGCCTCCGCGCCGGGCACGGTGCGCAGCGAAATCGAGGAGATCGGAGACGGCGCCTGCGCGATCGGCACCCAAATCATCGGATTGGGGCGGCTGTCTTTGAGATCGTTGGTACTTGGAATCACGCACGACGCCGACCACGGTGAAGGGACGCTGCTGTTCGCCCTGAAAGTCGAGCGCGAGGCGGCGGCCGAGTGGATCGCCCGCGCCGAACCTCGCACGTGCGAGCGTCTCGTTGACGATCGCGACGCGCGGTGCCCCCTCGCGATCGCCGTCTGCGAAGTCACGGCCTCGCAGGACCTGCATGCCCATCGTGTCGAAGTAGCGCGCGCGACACGTAGTCGACGCGTGCCATGCGGCCGGTCGTCGGGCCGATCGGGATCGATGAGTGGCAGCCAGAGGTCCTGCATGCTGAACAGGCCGAGCCACGAGACGCTCGCCGCACGCACGCCCGGCACCGCGTTGAGACGCTCGTCGAGGACGCGGTACCGCTCGGCCCGCTGCGCCTTCCGGGCCGCGTCGTCAACGCCGCCGAAGGAAGGCCGTGGGGCTTCGTCGCGGACATTGAGCATGACGACGTGCGCTGGCGTGAAGCCTGGATCGACGCCAGCCAGGTGAACGATCGTGCGCAGGAGCAGGCCGGCCGCGCTGACGAGCAGCAGTGACATCGCGAGCTGCGCGGTCACGAGTGTCCGCTGCAATCGGTGGCCTGACGCGATCGTCGTGCGGCTGCCGGACGCCAACCCGGACTGCAGCGTCGTCTTGCTCAGACGGAGCGCCGGCAGGACACCGGCCACCAGCGCCGCGGTCACGGTCAGCGCGAGTGCGAGGCCGAGCACGCGGGCATCGGGACGCGCGTCGGTCAGGCGTCATGTAGTTGAAGGAAATCTGCGACGCCAGGATCGGGATCGTCATCCACGCGAGGCCGACACCAAGGAGGCCGCCGAGCGCGGCGAGCAGCAGACCTTCGGTCGCGAGCTGCCGCACGAGACGCCAGCGCCCTGCGCCGAGCGCGGCGCGCGTGGCGAGCTCCGGCAGCCGCGCGGCGCCTCGCGCCAGCAGCAGGTTCGCGACGTTCAGCGACGCGATGAGCAGCACGACGCCGACGACGGCCAGGATGAGGACGAGCGGAGCGCGGAACGGACGGCGGATCGCATCGAAGCCCTGCGCGCCGGGTGCCAGCCGCATCGTGAAATCAGCCGGCGTCGTCTGCGGCTGACCGCGCAGCGGCGGGCGGTTGTGGTTCAGCGGCCTGCGCCTGCTGGTAGAGAGCCGTGATCTCCGCCTCGGCCTGCGCGACCTCCACACCCGGCGCGAGGCGGCCCATCACGCCGGCAGAAAAATGCCATCCCGTGGCTCGCGAGCAGCTTCCGGTCCGTGAGCGGTCGTAAAGGAAGCCAGATGTCCGGCGCGAAGCCGGTCTGATGACGTCTCGAACGTGGCCGGTGCGATCCCGACGATCGCACACGTACTGTCCCTGACTCGCAATGTCCGGCCGATCGCGGCAGGGTTCTGTTCGAAGCGGCGGACCCACAATCGATAGCTGATGACCGCGGCACAGCGGTCGTCCGACGAGGCTCGCCGGAAGCTGATCGTCCTGCTCGGTGAGGAGCCGTCCCATGTGCGGCGTGAGGCCGAGCACGGCGAAGTAGCTGCCGGAGACGAGGCTGGCGCGCAGGTACGCCGGCGCCGGTTCGTCCTCGAAGGTGACTTTCAGATACGGCGTGTTGTTGGCGGCGAACACGCCCGACAGCGTCGTCTGGCGCGCGCGCAGCTCCTCATAGATCGGATTGAACAGGAGGAATCGTTCGCCGCGCCGCTGTGGCTTGCAGCAGGACGAGCCGATCGGGGTCGGATACGGGCAGCGGGCGCAGCATCACGGCGTTGAAGACGCTGAACGCGGCGGTGGACGCGCCGATCCCGATCGCCAGCGAGACGATCGCAACCGTCGCGAACGCTGGATCGCGGCGGAGCATCCGTGCCGCATATCTGAGGTCTTGCAGGAACGTTTCGATCGCGGGAAGGCCACGTTGATCGCGGTAGGTCTCCTTCATCTGATCGACGCCGCCGAACGCGCGTCGTGCGGCGGCCTGCGCATCGCGGGATGAAAGTCCGCGCTGGATGTAATCGTGCGTCAGCAGCTCCAGGTGAGCCTGGATATCGTCGTCGAGCGCTGCGTCTGCCCGGCCGCGACTCACGAGTCCCCTGAGCCGTGCGAGGAGCACGCGGAGCATCGTCATGACTCCTCCAGCAGGCGGTTCAGCGTCGCGACGGTCCGCGCCCACAAGCGCTGCTCCGCGCCGAGCTGCCTGAGGCCGGCGCGGGTGATGGTGAAAAAGCGCACGCGCCGCTTCGTCTCGCTGACGCCCCATTTGCTCGCGATCCAGCCCTTCTGCTCGAGCCGCAGCAGCGCGGGATAGATCGTGCCCTGGTTGAGCGCGAGCGAGCCGCGCGCGACCTGCTCGATGCGTCTGGCGATCGCGTACCCGTGTAGCGCGCCCATGACCTGGAGCGTCTTGAGGACCATCAGATCGAGGGTGCCGTAGGGGACCTCGTCAGCGGGTTGGTCGGAATCCATCTGTTGACTATCAACATATACGGCGCACATGTTGATAGTCAACACCTATATTGCCGGGCCGACGGCCTGGCTTTGCTCGAGCCGGTACAGCGCACCCAGCTAAGCAGCCGTACGTCACTCCGCGAGGGGCAACGCTGCAAGTCGTCTCAGCCACTCGCCAAGCCGGTTCCAACTAACGAAAGTTAGGCTCACCAATCGGCGAAGGTCCGGTTCCTCGAAAAATGGCGCCGCACAACTGGCATCTCCGCCAGGTCAGTTGATTGCCGGTTTTGCCACCGAGGTTCGCTGGGCTGGGCTTACGTTGGGGCGAGATGCGGTGAACAATCAGTGAACAATCAGCTCCCGAGCATGACGAAACAGCAAGGACTGAGCGACACCAACAGGAAAGCCGTGAACAATCAGAGAACAAAATTCTTGCCGAATGCGGGTTGTACGTCGGTCCACAGTGAGCCGAAAGCCACTCTGGCCTTCGACTGCCGCCTCAGCTCCGCGTGGGAGCGCGTCTGTGGATCGCAGCCGCGACTTCGCGGGCCGATTCGAAAGCTGTCTGCATCCACGACCTCATGTTCGTCATGTGATCGCCATGCGTCACGTCTCTCGACCTTAGATGGCTGTCTTTTTCGGGGAAAACGTCACAGCGACTGCGACCGCGTGTACCATGCTTCGGTAGCCGAATCTGCTCATGGCTGATCTCGGTCAGTGTTTCATGTTCTCTTCAAAGGAGTCGTGTGAATGGCGAAGAAAAATGGGGCCCCCAGCAAGTCGGACGTCGTGGCTCAGATCTGCAAGGACGCCGAGCTGTCCCGGAAGCAGGTCGCCGCAGTGTTCGAGTCCCTCAATGGCATCATCAAGAAGAGCCTCCGTGGCCACGGTATGTTCACGTTGCCTGGCCTGCTGAAGATGAAAGTCGTCAAGAAGCCCGCCACGAAGGCGCGTCAAGGCATCAATCCCTTCACCAAGGAAACGATGATGTTCAAGGCAAAGCCGGCCTCGAAGAAGATTCGCCTGCTGCCTCTGAAGAGCCTCAAGGCCCTCGTGAACTGAGATCTCGCTCGCGTCGTCGGGTCCGCTGCTCCTTGCCGACGGGGGTTCCGTCGCCATGCAGGAACGAGCGCAGGGCTGGAACATTAC
This sequence comes from uncultured Acidobacteriota bacterium, assembly GCA_963785755.1. Lineage (GTDB taxonomy): Bacteria > Acidobacteriota > Vicinamibacteria > Vicinamibacterales > 2-12-FULL-66-21 > JACCXG01. Next base: position 23,729 of record CAWAXG010000048.1, read on the forward strand.
ACCGTTTCCGCGCGCGCTGGTCCAGGAGTGCCGCTATCGAACAGAACTCGCACGGTTCATGAGGCGGGTGTGGGCGACGTGCGCGACGCGCGAGGAGTTTTCAACGCCCGTGTTGCCGACGCTGCACCACGGATGCGGGCCTTGAAGTTCGGGCAGGCCACCGACGGGACTCTCGCTCGCGATCGGTATTGAAGTCGATTCTCCCGCTACTGCACTACGACGCGGATTGCGCGGATGCCGAACTGTGGTTTCGTGCCGGTCTGAACCTGCTCGCCTCCCACAGCGGCTTCAATCTGCGCGATCCGCTGGTCCGGTCTCCGATTCAGGTCAAAGACGTCGATGGTGATCGTGGCGTCCTTCCCTCTGGGCACGAAACCATACTTGCCGATCTCGGTGCCACTCACCGTGCCCATCTCTCCTTCGAGGATGCGCAGCTGTGGAGCAGATCCGTTGGGCATCCCGATTTCAAGAACGACGCTGCGCCGTTCCTGAGCCGATGCCGTTATGAACCCTATCGTGACGAGGGCAGCAACAATGAACGCGAGTCTTCGCTGCATCCCTTCCTCCTCGTCGGCCGACATCGAGCTCACGTTGGACGAAGTCGAAGCGTTGATCCGGGCCAGTGGTGACGTCTGGCGCTCGACCGGACGGCTGACTCACGCCAGGGTCCTGCGGCCCGATCACGGACACGGCGCTCGTGCGTCGGCCGCATTATAGCCCTGTGCTGGGAAATTATTCACCGATGGCGACGCAGCCGAACACACGGGACGGGGCATCTTTAGTGCCACCATCAATGGAGCGAGGACCCATGGAGATTGCAGTTCAGCATGCGGCTCGCGAGGCGGGGTGCCGGGTGGGTCATCACGCACGCCCGCTACGCGACCTTCTGAACGAGGAATGAAAGGAGCCCAGATGCGAGCGACTCTGATGTACGGTGCCCACGATGTGCGCGTCGAGACCGTTCCCGACGCCCGGCTCGTCGAGCCGACTGATGCCTTGGTTCGGGTGACCAGGGCCTGCATCTGCGGCAGCGATCTCTGGCCCTATAACTCGATGGCGCCCAGTGACACTGGGAATCGGATGGGCCACGAGTTCATCGGCCTCGTTGAGGCAGTTGGCTCCGCGGTCCGAACAGTGAAGAAGGGCGAACTGGTTGTCGCGCCTTTCGCCTGGTCCGACGGCACCTGCGAGTTCTGTCAGCAGGGACTCCAGACGTCCTGCCTGCACGGCGGATGGTGGGGCGGCACAACCCTGGACGGCGGGCAGGGCGAAGCGGTGCGAATTCCGCAAGCGGACGGCACGCTTGTCGTGCTGCCGGTCGGTCCTGACCACGCGCTGATGCCGTCGCTCCTTACGCTGTCCGATGTGATGGGCACGGGCCATCACGCCGCCCTTACCGCGAAGGTGAGGCCGGGCCACGTGGTCGCGGTGGTCGGTGACGGCGCCGTCGGTCTGTGCGGCGTGATCGCCGCCCGCCGGCTTGGCGCCGAGCGGATCATCATGCTTGGCCGCCATACCGACCGCATTGCATTGGCGCGCACGTTCGGCGCGACCGATGTCGTCAGTGAGCGCGGTGATGCCGGGATCGAGCGCGTGCGCGAGCTGACCGGAGGACTTGGCGCACATTCCGTGCTCGAGTGTGTCGGCCACGGTGAAGCGATGCGCACCGCCGTGGGCATCGCGCGGGCCGGCGGCGCCGTCGGGCGTGTCGGCGTGCCGCAGGAGAGCACCATTCCGAACGCGCAACCGACGTTCTACGACAACATCACCATCGCCGGAGGACCCGCGCCGGTGCGTGCCTACATGGAGGAACTGCTGCCCGACGTGCTCGAGGGCAGGATTGAGCCGGGCCGGGTGTTCGATCGCGTCACGAATATCGACGGGGTTCCGGATGGCTACCGTGCGATGAACGACCGTAACGCCATCAAGGTGATGATCGAGTTCTGAGGGGCATGCACGGATTCGAGCAGCTTCTTGGCCTATTCGTCGCCGCCGTGATTCTGGCGGCCGCGGCCCGCCGCGTCGGGGCTCCATATCCGGTGTTCCTCGCGGTTGGCGGCGCGCTGCTGGCGTTCCTCCCCGTCGGTTCGGCATTCACGTTGCCCCCCGAATTGGCGTTGGCGCTGTTCGTTGCGCCCGTTCTCCTCGATGCGGCGTACGACGCGTCGTTGCGGGATCTCAAGGACAACTGGGCACCAGTCGGCGGCCTGGTGATCTTCGCGGTCGGGTTCACCACCGCAGCCGTAGCACTGGTAGTTCGCGCGCTTGTTCCAGACATGCCTTGGGCACCCGCCATTGCCCTGGGCGCTGTGGTTGCGCCTCCCGACGCCGTTGCGGCAACCGCCGTACTCCGCCAGTTGCGGCCGCCGCACCGCATCCTCACCATTCTCGAAGGCGAGAGCCTTCTGAATGACGCGAGCGCGCTCCTTATCTATCGCCTTGCCGTAGGCGCCGTTGCCGCGAACGGCTTCTCAGCGGCCGATGTTGCGCCGACCTTCCTCCTCTCCGTTGCTGGCAGCCTTATCGTCGGTCCCGCGCTTGGGTCGCTGACCCTGCAACTGATGGATCGCGTGCAGCACATACCGACCGCCATTGTCCTGCAGTTCGTCACGACGTTTGGTGTGTGGCTGCTCGCTGAGCAGCTGGCGTTGTCAGCAGTGCTGACGACAGTGTGCTTCGCCGCGTGGGTGGCGCGAACGTCGCCGGCGAGAACTCCGGCGCGCATGCGGATTCCAACGTATGCCGTGTGGGAGACCGTGGTCTTTGCGCTGAACATTCTGGCGTTCATCTTCATCGGTCTGCAGATCCGGCCCATCCTCGAGGCTCTGCAACCTGCGGAGGAAGGACGATATCTCGCCGTCGCCGGCGCGGTTCTGCTGACCGTGATCGTCGTGCGCATCGTGTGGCATATGTCCTTCAACGCCGTGGTTCGCTGGCGACACCGACGCGTCGGGTTCCATCCGCCGCGCCCGATGCTTCGGCCCACGGTCGGCAGCGGCGTGATCATTTCATGGTCCGGGATGCGCGGGATTGTGTCGTTGGCTGCGGCCCTGGCGCTCCCACCGGCGTTTCCCTATCGCGATTTGATTCTGCTGACGGCGTTCTCCGTCGTGCTCGGCACGCTGGTGATTCAGGGCTTGACACTCAAACCTCTCTTGCGCGCACTCAATCTGAACGACGACGACCCCGTTGGTCGGGAAGTGCGAACCGCTCGTATCCGCGCGTTGGACGCGGGACTCTCGAGCCTTGCCGGCAAAGACCCCGCGGTGGCTGAAGCCGTCCGCCGGGAGTTCACCTCACATCTCGCCGACGAGCGGACGAGTGCCCAGGCTAGCGATCCGACTCGGTCTGCAGAGAGCGAACTGCGTCGTCTAGCCGTCGAGGCAGCGCGACAAGTAGTGCTGGCCATGCGGGCGAGCCACGAGATTGGCGACGATGCCTTTCATCAAATCGAGGAGGAGCTGGATTGGCTTGAGATGGCGACTCTTAGAACGGCCGGAATGAAACGATGAGCCTATCGTGCGCCGGCGGTCAGGAGTCGTGCGTTATAAGAAGCGCCCTGGACCGTCCCCCGGTTAACGCGGGACCGCGCGGACACGGACGCCGCCGTCCCGGATTCGAACAGCTGCGAGTCGGCGAGCGTAAGTCCGAGCCAGCCTTCTTCGGGCTCCCGTGTGTCTGTTCCGCTGGTACAGTCCTTGATGCGACGAGTCCGTCAAGACTGAAGGTGAGCGATGAACACGCTCGACATGATCTGCCAGGACGTGCGTTTTGCGCTGCGGTCGCTTCGGCGTGCGCGCGGGTTCACGGCGGCCGTCGTGATCACTCTTGCGCTCGGCAGTGGCGCCAATGCCGCGATCTTCGCCATCTACAACGCGGCGCTCCTGCGGCGCCTGCCAGTGCCGGCTCCCGAACGGCTCGTCAATCTCTCTTCGCCTGGTCCCAAGAGCGGACGCACGTCTACGAGCAGCACGGCGCGAGCCGAGGACGCGTTCAGTTATCCGCTGTTCCGCGATCTCGAGCGCGACCAGCGCGGGTTCACTACGCTCGCCGGGTTCCGGGAATTCGCGGCCAACGCCTCGTACAAGAACCAGGCCACGCGTGAAACCGGCTGTCTCGTGTCGGGCGCGTACTTCCCGACGCTTGGACTGAAACCGACGCTCGGACGCCTTCTCGGTCCCGCCGACGATGCCGAACGTGCGTCCGGGTTTGTCGTCGTCGTCAGCCATCAGGACCTGGCGCAATCGACTCGCGGCCGATCCGGGCGTGATAGGCGACACGCTCACGCTCAACGGACAGAAGATGACGATCGTCGGCGTCGCCCCGCCCGAGTTCGTCGGGACGATGTTCGAAATCCGTCCGCAGATGTTCGTGCCGCTCGGGATGGCCGCGCTGATGATGCCGGGACTCCGGAATCCGCACGCAGGCGGACCGTGGAACGGCTTCGAGGATCGACGCGATCACTGGTTGTACGTGTTCGGGCGCCTCAAGCCAGATCAGACGCGCACGACGGCCGACGCGGCGATCAACGTGCCGTTCGCCGCGATCATTCGCGACGTCGAGCTGCCGGCCCAGCGCGGACTGGACGCGGCGGAACGCACGCGATTCGGCGAGAGACGCCTCCGGCTGGAGCCGGGTGCCCAGGGGCAGCGGCCCGAGCGCGAGGAGCTGACTGGCGTGCTCCGGATGCTCTTCAGCGTCACCTTGATCGTCTTGATGATCGCGTGCGCCAACGTATCGAACCTGGTACTCGCGCGCGTGGACTTTCGCACCGCGGACATCATGGTGCGTCTGTCGCTCGGCGCCAGCCGCATGCAGCTTGTTCGCTTTCTCCTGATTGAATCGAGCCTGCTGGCGGCCATGGGAAGCGTCGGCGGCCTGATCGTCGCCAGCTGGGCGCTCGACGCGCTGACCTCGCTGCTGCCCGGCGACTGGGCGGCCCTGCACTTCCAGGCGGATGCCGCGATCATCGTGTTCGCGGTTGTCCTCTGCATTGCCATGTCGCTCACCATCGGGGTGTATCCCGCGCTTCGCGGTACGCGAGGAGATCTCGTGCCGCGACTCAAGGCGGCCTCCGCGACTGGTCCGTCGCACGTCGCCGCCGGTTTCCGGAATGCGTTGGCGACCGCGCAGATTGCCCTCTCGCTCGGTCTGCTGATCGTGGCGGCCCTCTTCGTCCAGAGTCTGGCGAGCATCAGCCGAATCGACCTGGGAATACACACCGACCGTCTGGTGACCTTCCGTCTGTCTCCGGAACTGAACGGCTACACGCCAGAGCGTTCGCGGGCGTTGTTCGAACGGGTTGCCGACGCGCTGGACGCGATTCCGGGTGTCACCGGCGTCACAGCATCATCCGTTCCCGTTCTCACCGGCGTCAGCGGCGGCACGAACGTGACGGTCGAAGGGTTCACTCCACCTCCGAAATTTTCGATGAGCGCGAACTCGTCTGCCATCGGGACGAGTTACTTCCGCACGCTTGGTGTTCCCCTTCTTGCCGGTCGTGAGTTCTCACAGGCCGACACCTCAGGGGCGCCGAAGGTCGCCATCGTCAGCGCAGCGTTTGCCACCAGATTCGGCCTCGGCGCCAACGCGGTGGGCAGAAGGATGGCGGAAGGGGCGGGCGGGCCACTCGACATCGAGATCGTCGGCGTCGTCGGTGACGCCCGGTACAGCCAGCTGAAGGAACCTCCACGCCCGCACTTCTTCGTGCCGTACCGCGCCGAGGAAGGTCTGGGCGCACTGAGCTTCTGTGTGTCGGCTGCGCCCTCCTCGCTCGAGAAGATCGTGCCGCTGATCCCCGGCGCGATCGCGCAGCTCGATCCGACGCTGCCCGTTGAAGATCTTCGACTGATGTCCGAGCAGGCACAGGCGACCATCGGGCTCGAGCGCGTCGTGACGGCGCTCTCGACGTCGTTCGCGCTCCTGTCGTTGCTGCTTGCCGCCGTTGGTCTGTACGGTGTGTTGTCCTACATCGTCGCCCGGCGCACGCGGGAGATCGGCGTCCGGATGGCGCTCGGCGCCGGGCTCGGCGACGTCAGGCGCCTGATCTTCGGCCATGTGGGGCGTGTGGCGTTCGTCGGGTCCGCCGCCGGATGCGCCGTCGCCCTCATCCTCGGCCGTCTCGCCGAGTCGTTGTTGTTCGGAGTCAAGACGCCCGGGGTCGGCCTGGTTGTGGCCGCGACGGTGACGGTTGCGCTCGTCGTGTTCGCGGCGGCCGCAGTTCCTGCGCGCCGCGCAGCACGTATCGATCCGGCGAGCGCTTTGAGAGCCGAGTGAGGCACACCGCGCGCCGCTGGGAGCGCAGGCCGCTCGACGGCAAGATCGTGCGACCAAATCGATATCAACGTCGCCAAGCTAACGACTCAGCGCCGGGCGGGGCAGGAAACCGGTGACATATAGACAGGCTTGATATAGAGTTTGTCTATATGGAGCCCCTCTACGGTGTCCTCGATCTCCTCGTCCTCCGCACACTGCTCTTCGGCCCGCTGCACGGCTATGCCATCGCCGGCGCCATCCGCGACAACTCGGGCGAGAAGCTCAACATCGAGTTCGGGTCGCTATATCCGGCCCTGAAGCGCCTCGAGCTGAAGGGCTGGATCACGGCGAAGTGGGAGATCTCCGAGCAGAACCGGCGCGCCAGGGTCTACCGATTGACGCCGTCGGGACGAAAGCGCCTCCGGCAGGAGACGAGCGAGTGGGCTGATTTCGTCCGCGCGGTGGCCGGCGTGCTCAGGCCGGCAGCCGGGGAGGCCGACTCATGATGTTTTTTAGACGCCTCGAATATCTCCTGCCCTGGCGGCGCCGCGCGGCCGAGCGCGACATGCAGGAAGAGCTGCGGTCGATTGCCGCCCTGGCCGACCCGCGCGAGCTCGGCAACCTCACGCTCGCCGCCGAAGACGCCCGCGCCCAGTGGGGATGGACCTGGCTCGAGCAGACTCTGCAGGACGTCCGCTACGCCGTCCGGACGCTCGCGAAAGCTCCCGGCTTCACGCTCGCGGCGGTGCTCTCGCTCGCGATCGGCATCGGCGCCAATACGGCGCTCTTCACGCTGATCAACACGGTGATGTGGAAGCTGCTGCCGGTGCGGGATCCCGAACACCTGCTGACAATCGCAGCGCAATATCCGACGGGCGTCACCTACGCGTTCACGTACCAGCAGTACCAGATCTTCCGCGATCACGGAGGCGCGCTCGACCTCGCCGCCTACTCGCCTCAGCAGCTGGACGTGAGCATCGACGGACAGGCCGAGCCGACGACGGACGCGCACCTCGTGACGGGCGAGTACTTCCCGCTGCTGGGGCTGCACCCGGCCCTCGGGCGACTCTTCGACGAGAGCGACGACCGCGTCCCGATGGGGCATCCGGTCGCCGTGCTGAGCCACGCCTACTGGCAACGCCGCTTCGGCGGCGATCCGGCGGTCCTCGGCCGGACGCTCACGCTGGGTGGGCTGCCGTTCACCATCGTCGGCGTCACGCCGGCGGAGTTCTTCGGGGCCGAGGTGGGGATGTCGCCGAGCCTCTACCTGCCGGTGATGATGCAGCCGGCTCTGCGGCCGATGAACGGGACTCTGCTCGTCAACCCGCAGGTCACGTCGACGTGGCTCCGCCTGCTCGGACGGCTGAAGCCGGGCGTTCCGCTCGAGCAGGCCGGCCCCCGGCTCAACGCCCTGGCCGGCGCGCCCGCGACCGAGTGGCGACTGACCAACAAGTTCACCCGCCGGTTCGAAGACGCGCGGCTCTTCGTCAGCTCGGCGGCGGCGGGGCTCTCGGATCTTCGACGGCAATTCTCGCAGCCGCTGTTCATTCTGCTCGCCGTCGCCGGACTCGTGCTGCTCATCGCCTGCGCGAACGTCAGCCAGCTCCTGCTGGCGCGCTCGGCGGCGCGCCGATCGGAGTTCGCGCTGCGGCTCGCATTGGGTGCGGGCCGCGCCCGCGTGATGCGCCAGGTATTGGTAGAAGGCCTGGTGCTCACCGGGATCGGTGCGGCGGCCGGCGTCGCGCTCGCGTACTGGGCCGCGGCCGCGCTCGTGGCCTACGCGTCGGCCGGGCAAAGCGCGGTCGTTCTCGATCTGTCGCCGGACGTACGTGTGCTGGTGTTCACGGCCGGCGTCTCCATCGCGGCGGGACTGCTGTTCGCGAGCGTGCCGGCGCTCCGTGCCTCGCGCGCAGACCAATCGCCCCGCGGTGGGCGGGACCTCGGCCGCACGCGGCACAGCAGCGGCGAGCGCGCGTCCGGGAGGCCGCTCGTAGTCGCGCAGGTGGCGCTGTCGGTGGTGCTGCTGGTCGGGGCCGGCCTCTTCGTGCGGACCCTGCAGAATCTGTATCGCGCCGAGCGCGGCATCGATCTCGATCGCGTGGTCGTCGTGCGGCTGGAGCCGCGCGGCAGCGGCCAGCGAACCCCCGCGATCGCGGAGAACCTCGATCGCCTCTATCGCGACCTGCTCGTCCGCATCGAGGCGATGCCGGGAGTGCAGTCGGTCAGCCTGGCGCGATCGTCGCCGCTTGGCCCGATCACGCTCGGATTCCCCGTCGTCCCGCCGGCTGGCGGCGCTCCGATCCGGCTGGACGGCTCGATCGTCTATCCGCGCTACTTCGCGACGATGGGCATTCCGATCGTCAAGGGGCGCGACTTCACAGACGACGACCTGCGGCCGGACGCCGCGCCCGCGGTGCTCGTGAACGAGCCGTTCGTGCGCGAGGTTCTCAACGGGCGCGAGCCGCTCGGCATCGCTCATGGCGTGATGACGCAAGGGCCTGGCCGCGGGGCAGGGCAGCTCTCCCCCCTGAACATCATCGGCGTCGTCAAGGACGCGCGATTCCCGGGGCTGCGCAATCGCACGCGGCCGACCGTCTACCAGACGTTCCTTCAGGCAAGCACGGGCTTCGGTCAAATGGTCCTGCACGTCCGCGCATCGCGGAGCAGCGCCGAGATCGTGCCGCCCGTCCTCGCGGCGGTTCAGGCCATCGAGCGCGACGTGCCGATGGCCACGGTGCACACCGTCGCTGATGAAGTGGACGCCGCGCTCGTGCGCGAGCGGCTGGTGGCGACGCTCTCGGGCGTCTTCGGACTGGTCGCGCTTGCGCTCATCTGCATCGGGCTCTACGGCCTGATGGCCTTCACGGTCTCGCGCCGGACGGCGGAGATCGGGATCCGCATGGCGCTCGGCGCGAGCCGATCGAGGGTGCGGTGGCTGGTCACGCGGCAGGCGCTGACGATCGTCCTGGCAGGCCTGGCGATCGGCGTACCGGTGGCCTGGGTGACAGGCCGGCTCGCCGCGCGGCAGCTGTCCTCGCTGCTCTACGAGGTCACGGCCACCGATCCAATCGCGATCGCGGCTGCCATCGGCGTCCTCGTGCTCGTCGCCATGGGCGCCGCTTCGCTGCCTGCGCGGCGCGCGGCGCGGATCGATCCGGCGATGGCGTTGAGAAGCGAGTAGCTCTCGCTCGCGATCGCTATTGAATGCGATTCTCCCGCTGCTGCACTACGACGCGGATTGCGCGGATGCCGATCGGAGGATTCGATCAGAATTGAATTGGCGGGTGAACGCGACGGCCAAGTCGGTCCAGACCAGGACGTCCTGTCAGGCGTCAAAGAATCCATGGTGAACAAGGTCGTTCGTTCTGTAGTCGTCGGCGTGGTCGTTTCGCTGTGCTCGCCGGCTTTCGCGCAGCTTGCCAGTGACGCCGCGATCGCGAAAGCCGAGACCATCCTGAAGAGCCTGCAGCACGGTCAGATTGCGAATGTCGTGAAGGAGCTCGACGCCAAGATGGCGCAGGCCCTTCCGGAAGAGAAGCTGAAGGCCGCGTGGCCGGGACTGGTCGGTCAGTTTGGCGCCTTCAAGAGCATAAACGAGCGCCGCGAAGGACAACATCAGGGTAGGCAGGCCGTCGAGCTCTTTCTCGCGTTCGAGAAGGACACGATACTGATGCGCACCGTCTTCGATGCAGAAGGCAGAATAGGCGGCCTCGTATTCCGGCCAAAGGATCTAGCGGTGCTGCCTGCGAGCAAGTAACCTCCGCAGGGATTGCCCGAATTGTCCCATTGCACGACCGAGAACGAGCGACGGGCCAGTGTTCTACCTGTGATATAGACTGGGCCCGTGATCGCGTAAGGTCCGAAAATCGCGCCCAACAGTTGGCGTAGACTCCGCGGTGCGATTCCGCTGCAGCTCTTCGTCGAGTCCTGCCTCGGCTGGCTCCATGACTCGCGATCCGAATCGCCCGGAGAGGACACATGACACCATCAGTCAACCGTCGCGAATTCATGACGGCGACCGCGGCCCTTGCGGCCGGCACCGGTCTGGGTGCGGTCTCGAGCCAGGCGCAGGCCCCCGCGGATGCGAAGAGTGGCGCCCAGGCACCGCCGCCGCCGGTGTCGTCGCTGACATTCAAGACCAGGCAGCGAAAGGCTCTCATCGCCCGCCCCACCGAAGACGATCTGAAGCGGATGAAGGACGCCGGGTTCGAGGGCGTGGAGGGCCGCGTCATTCCGCCGGCGGAGGCCGCGAAGACCAGGGAGGTGGCCGAGAAGCTCGGGATGCGCGTCCACTCCGTCCTCTACGGCTGGGCCGAGTTCAACAGCTCTGACAAGAGCGAGGTCGCCCGGACGCTCGCCGAGAGCGAGGCCGCGCTCCGCACGGCGGAGGCCTTCGGTGCCGACGCGGTCCTGCTCGTGCCCTGCAGGATTGGCGCACGACCCGGGCGCGGCGGAGCCCCCGCGCAGGGGCCGGCGCTGCGGATGCCGCGCGCCTGGGAGTTCCAGATCGAGTTCGATCCGAAGAACGGCCATCTCACCAGGGTGGTCCACGGCGACAATGCGCCCTACGCCGACTACATCGCCGCGCACAACCACGCCACTGATACGTCGACCGAGTGGGTCAGGCGCCTGATTCCGCTGGCCGAGAAGACCAAGGTCGTCATCGCCATCGAGAACGTCAGCAACAACCTGTGGGTCAAGCCGGACATCTTCCGGCACTTCGTGCAGTCGTTCCGGAGTCCCTGGGTCAAGGCGTATTACGACATCGGCAATCACGTGCGCTTCGCGCCGCCGGAGGAATGGATTCTCACGCTGAACGATCTCCTCGTGAAGATCCACGTGAAGGATTACCTGCTCAACCCGGCCGATCCCGACGGCCGCGGGACGTCGGTGAACATCCGCGAGGGGAGCGTCCGGTGGCCCGTGCTGCGCCAGGCGCTCGAGTCGGTGAACTACAACGGCTGGATGACGATCGAGAGCAACGGCGACATCCCCTTCGAGGAGCGCAACCGCCGGCTCGACCTGATCCTCGCCGGCCAGTAAACCGCCCCGGCGCCGTGCGGCGCGGGATTCTCCGCCCTGGTGCCGGACGCTGCGAGATCGTCTCAACCCTCGAACGTCGTAATCCTCAGAAGATCCCGTAGCGGTCCCACGCCTCCTGTGCGCTCATGCCGCCCTTGATGGCCTCGAACACGCGCTTCTCTCCATGGGCCTTCGACCACGCGCCCTCGAAAACCTCCGTTTCGATCTCGCGCGGAATCACGACGACGCCGTCCAGGTCGCCGAAGATGGCATCGCCGGGACGGATGTCGACGCCGCCGATCCGGACGGGGCAGCGGAAATCGACCACGGTGCCGCGTGTCCGTTGATCCTGCGCATACCGCCCGCGCGAGAAGCATGGAAACCCAAGGGCGAGGATGCCGGGTGTATCGCGCGACCAGCCGTCGATCACCACGCCGGTGGCGCCGCGGTTGCGCGCGCTCATGGTCATGAGCTCTCCCCACGACGCATAGGCCCGCGAAGGACCGGTGCAGACGTACACTTCGCCCGGCTTCAGATCGTCGAGCGCACGCAGCATCAACCCGAACGGGCTGTTGGGCACCTCGCCGGCGCGAGTCTGAGCCTTACCAATCTCGTCGTCGGCCTCGAGCACCGGCATCGCGCGCCCGACGACCACCATGTCATCCCGCAGGGGCTGGATCTCGGGCGGCAGGAACTGGTGTCGGCGGCCGAGCAGGTCGAGAGTGTCGCCAATCACGGCGGAGAACAGCTCGCGGCGGGCCCGCGTGAAGAGCTCTTCGTCAGAAGTCCAGGACGGCGACATGGTGAGATGCGCTGTATGTTTTCTCGACTACGGGCGCGCGACCCGTCGCCCATACACTTCAATCCAGTCCACCCGGGAGGACGCGGGCGTGTTGCCGCCGGGTGCAAGCTCGGTCCAGCCGATCTCATCGACCTGGCTCAGGTCTGGATTCGCCACCCACGGGCCTTCGACGATGGTCTTGATGTCCATTCGTCGCCAGCGAATCCCCGCAATCGAGAACTCGCTCTCGTGCCAGTCCACCGACGGACCTTCCGCATAGTCGCTCACCAACCAAGTGCCATTGCCGAGCTTCAGCGTGAGCCGAACGCTTCGGAACCCGGTCTGCTTGGTTCGCCAGCGGATCTTCGCGAGTCCGGTCAGGTCCACGAACGCATCTTTGTCCCGCAGCGCGATCGCGCAGTTCGCCGGGCAGGACCCAAGCCAGATGTAGTACGGGTCGTCCTTCGGCGTATCGTGATGACTCTTCCGGATGCCGTCCTTGCCAGGGCCGTAGAGCGCGACCAGGAGTTTCGGATTCGCCACGTGCTCTTGCGTCACCGGCGTGACGGCGGCGATTTCCTTCCAGTCCTCACGGAAAAACAGCGGCGGCCGATTGTCCTCCGGAGCCTGGGCCCCTGCACTCAGGACGATCAGGAACGGCGCAGCCAGCAGCAGTCTCGAGATGGTAACGAATCGACCTCGTGATGCACTTCGTTCACGAGTGTCGAGACGATCCGCGAGCTGGCCAATCGGCAGCCGTTCGGAGAGCGAACCGTAGATTTGCACCATGGTGAAACCGTCTCATGCCATTCGCGATGATTGAGGTCGAGCCCCTACTGTCCGCCACGTCCTGCCGGAAGCATCGCGAGCAACTCGTCGTGCGTCCACGGCCGCGTGCGGCTCGCCGTCTGCGCGCGGGTCGTCCGAACCGTCGCCGGGTTGACCGGGTCGCCGGTCTGTCCCCACTCGCGCCGGACGTAGGTGAGGACCGCCGCGATCTGATCGTCATTCAGGGTCGACCCGATCGGCGGCATCAGGCCGACGGGCCCTTCCTTGCCGTTGAGCAAGATCCGCGACGCGATCTCCGCCGGCGCAAGCGCCAGCACCGAATCCGACGAGCGGCGGCGCGACGCGTTCGAGCCCGCGCCCATCAGGCTGATGACACGACTGGCAGACGTTCCGGTAGACTTCACGCCCGGCGTCGAAGCTCTGCTGCTCGGCCGCGGTCAGCGGCGTGACGGGACTGGCCGCGCCCGGCTTGCCCGGCCAGTCGATTCTGGCGAGCACGTTGGTGGCGCGGGTCTGCAGATCGCCTGGCGCCGAAGCGAACGCCGTAAACGAGGCCGGCTCGCGGCTCACGACAAGCCTCCGTCCGCCGCCGGCGCCGCCTCGTCCGCGACCAGCGCGGCCACGCGCGCCCGCCGCCTGCCCGGGCCGGTCCGCTCTCACGAAACGCGTAGGCGCCGCCCGGACCCGCGCGTCCGCCCGGACATGTCGGACAGGGCGCCCCGGCGGTGTTCACCGCGCTGGCCGTAATCGAGGGCGCCGCCCCCCGGCGCGCGTTCCCCGGCATCGGGGTGTTCGGGACGAGCGCGACCTCAGCGCCCAGCAGCACGGCAGCGCGCTGCCACGCCGGCCGATTCGCGTCCGCCACCATGGCGAGCGTCGCTTGCACGTTCGCGTCCGATCCGGAGCGCAGAAGAGTCGCGGCGATCATCGTGATCGCGGTTTCGGCGGTCGACGATTGCGACGCGCTCGCCTGAAGCAGTGTCTCGAGCACCGCCATCTCGGTGCCGCGCATGCCGCTCAACGCGGCGTCCATCACGACCGGATCGTTCGCGTGTTTCTGCAGAAGCGACGCCAGAGCCGTGGCCTTCGGCTCGGCCGCCATCGCGCCGAGCGACGCGGCGAGTTGCTGACGCACGTTCCAGTCGGGATCGTCGATGAGCTTGAGGACCGCGGCGTGAATCGGGTGGTTGACGTCGCCCAGCCACCGTTCCGCAATCCGCACCGCGTTCATGCGCACGTCTCGCGACGGATCGGCGAGCGCCGTGGTCAGCGTCGCGACGTCAATGCTGTCGTTGCCGTCGAGCACCCACAGCGCCTTCACCTTCGCGCGCGGCAGCGCGTTGCCGGTCGCGAGCGCCTTCAACTGCGTCGTGACGGTCGTGGAACCGCGTTCGACGAGCAGGCGCTGGGCGGTATCGCGCCACCAGCCGTTGGGATGCGACAGCGCCTGCACGAGCTGCGCCGGCGTCGCGCGCGACAGCTGCGGCCGCGTCGTGTCGCGCTCGGTCGTCGTGTGCATGATGCGCCAGATTCGCCCCATCCCGACGCCCATGGGATTGTCGAGATTCCGTTTCTGAATGTAGTCCTTCAAGTACACCGTCGTCGACGCGCGATCCTGGATGACGCCCCGATAGAAGTCGACGATCATCAGGGTGCCGTCCGGAGCCGTGGAAAACGCCACGGGCCGGAAACGTTCGTCCGTCGACCCCAGGAATTCGGCCTTGTCGTACGCGCTGCGCGCGCGCAACGTCGTGCCGTCGTCAGTGACCACAATGCGCCGGACGAAGTTGGCCGTCGGCTCGGCCACGAACACGTTGCCGTAGAGCTCGGCCGGCAACCGATCGCCGCTGTAGACCTCCGGGCCGCACGCCGCCGTCACCTGAATGATCGTGCCGTCGGACGGCCGCAGGATTCCGTACTGGTACGAACGGTTGGTGCCGGGGTTGGGTCGCACCGGCCACACCTCGTTGAGGTTGTTCACATCATTCGTGAGGATCTCGTAGCTGCCGCGGGTGCGGATCTGCGTCGGGTTTCGCGCGAAGTACGGCGTCGGCACGAGATCCACCTGGAGTGTCGACTCGCTGGAGTTGCGGAATATCCGGCCGAAGTCGTCCTGGCCGACGCCCCATTCTCCGCGCGACAACGTCGGGCGCGACCCCCACGTCCCATCTTTCAAGCGTAGCTGTGATGACACGCTCGATCCCGCGGAATGCAGGTAGTTGTCGAGACCCCAACGCAGCGTGTTCGCGTTCCCCTCGACGCCGCCGTCGCGGCGCCCATGGTCGGTGCCGACCTTCTCCTTCGTGTCCATCCTCAGATCGCCGTTGGTGTCTTTCATCAACCAGATGTCTGGCGGTTCGTGGACGAGGATGCCGTGGTCGAGCGCCTTCACGGAACGCCCCTGGACAAGGCCATCCGCAAACACGGTGCGCTTGTCCATCTTGCCGTCGTTGTCGGTGTCTTCGAGCACGGCGATCCGGCCCAGCGGCTCCAGGTTCGGTTCCGGGTCCGTGAGATTGCGCACGTATTCCGGATACTCGACCACCCAAAGACGGCCGTCCGCATCCCAGTCGACCGCAATCGGATCCTGAACGAGCGGTTCGGAGGCCACGAGCTCCACCCGGTAGCCGGGAGGCAGGTAGAAATGCTTCATCTCGTCCGCGGGCGAGAGAGGCGGGGATGCCTCTGGCGCCTTCTGCACGCCAGGCGACCATGATCGATCGCTCGTCTCCTGCGCACCGAGAGCGGCTTGCGCGCCGTAGCTCGGCACGGTTTCCATCGAGCGAAGGTGGGCCAATGCTCCGCAGAACACCACAAGCGCCACGGCGTGAATCGGGCCAATGCTCCGCAGAACACCACAAGCGCCACGGCGTGAAGTCTGGTCATGAACATCCCCCAAATCGACGACGACGCGGCCAGGTCATCGACGCCTAAAGTGCGTTCTGCAGCGCCAGAAAGAGCGCCCGGAAATTGTGCATCATCCTCAACGGCTCCGTGCTCTCCGGTGAGACCTCCACGTCGCAATAGCCCGAGTATCCGGATCGGCTGAGCAGGCTGAACAGCTCCCGCCACGGGTAGTCGGTGTACAGCTCGCGCAAATGCACATTACCGATCCGGCCTCGGACGAGGTTGAACTGCGCCTCCAGGCTCATGCCTTCAAAGCCTTTCGGCAGGCCAGGCGCCTTGCCGGTGTCAGTCGCCGAACAGTTCCAGATCACCCAGACATGCGGGTTGTCCGCATAATCAAGAATTTTCTTGATCACAGGAATGTTCGATGTCCCGTTCCCATGCTCTTCCAGCCGAACCTGCACATCCAGGCTGTGGCCCACGGTAGCGGCCTCGGACACCGACTTGCCGATCTGCTCGAGAATCTTTTCTCTGTCCGGACTGCCCTCATCGGGCACTGCATTGGGAAATACGCGTACGCCAAGTGCGCCGACGTCCGCCGCGAGCTGAAGGAACTGCTTGGCTCCTTCGATGTTTCTCCCGAGCTCCGTCTGATCCGGCGAGTGAAACTGATAGGCGCTCGCCAGGCTGATCGCGAGCCCGGCGTCGGCAAAGCGCTGTTTGACCTCCGCGCGCTGGGGCTTGGAAAGCGCGAGCTCGACGCCGTGCTTGTGCGTGGTGCGGAGCTGGACGTGCTCGAATCTCGTCTCCTTGCAGTTTTTGATGAGGGTTGGGATATCCCAGCTTTGCCCGACCTGGTACGTCATCAGGCCGAGTTTCAAAGGCTTCGGATTCAAGGAGAACGTGCTCGCCGCCTGACCGCCCGCAACGTCGGCACCGGAGCCGACCGCAACTGCTGCCGTTGACACCGCTGTAGTTTGGATGAAGCGCCTTCTGTTGGTCTTCATGAGAACGGCTCCGCGTCCCAGAGCTTGCTGACAATCCACCAACGCTCGCTGACCTTGAGCAGGTGGAAATGATCGATCACGGTGCCGTGGTGATCGGTTTCCCGCACAGTCGCGGCGGCGACCCTGTTCGTCACCTCGATCTCGAGCACCTCACAATCGAACGGTTCTCCAGTTGCGGCAGGCGCGGGGTTGGCGCTGACCCAGTCATACAGAGCGGCAATCGGCGCGGCAATCAACTCGTCGCCGAGGTAGCCGCACAGGATCGCCTGCTCGTGAAAGCCTCGCTTCAGGGTCTCGATGTCGCCAGCTCGCATGCCGTCGACGTAGTGTGCGATCGCCTCACGAATCCCTCGCTCTTCAGACGGCTTGTCCATATTGCTCCTGGGTGTCGCTCGCTGGAATGGCCGTGACCAGTCACGGCAGGTTCATCTTCTGCAGCAACGCCGTGACCCGCGGGTCGTCGGCGAGGCGGCGCAGGGGATCGCCATCCGCGGCGCCGGCAATTTCTCCCTGGAGGAACACCATCTCGCCATTTCGCTCCGCGAACGCCGTTTCGAGCCATTCAATCGCCTTCGCGGTGTCCCCGACGCGGCTGTAGACGCGCGCCAGACAGATGGCCGGCACGTACTGTTGCCGCCGCACCTCGAGTAACCGTTGCAGAATCTCGGCCGCATTGTCGTCTCTTCCGGCGAGACTGCAGGCCGAGGCCAGGTCCGCGACAACGATGTGGTGGCCGCCGAGCGACACGGCGGTCTTCAGCTGTTCGACGGCGCTGTCGAATTCGCCGCTGCTCAGATGGATGGCGCCCTGCAACCAGTAGGCGCCGTAGAAGTCAGGGTCACTCTCGATCATCTTCGTGGCTTGCGCTGACGCCTCGGCCAACATTCCCGCCGCAAAGTAGGTCCATCCGCCATTCATGTTGATGAGCGGCGCAAGCGGATCCAGCGTGAGCGCTTTCCTGTTCAGCCTGATGGCCTCGTCGAAGCGTCCGACAAAGGCGAGGAACATCGCGTAGTAGGACAGCGCCTCGGCGTTGTTCGGATTGAGGGTGATGGACTGCTTGAACTCCTGCTCTGCTCGCTGCCAGTCCCACTCGTAGAGGAACGTGATCAGGGCCAGCGACAGATACGCGTCCGCCAGACCTCCGTCAATCGCCAACGCCTGGCTGCTGGCGGCCTTGCTCTGCGGAACCGTCTGTTCAGCGGGGAGCATGCCGAAGAACCACTGACATCCGCGCGACGCCGCAATCGCGGCGTAGGCCAACGCGTAGTCGGGCTGTTTCTCGATCGCCTTCTCGAAGAACTCGATCGCCCGCTTCCAGCCCTGAGCCGTGTACTTGTACGAGTGGTACCGGCCTTTCAAGAACAGCTCGTAGGCCTCGGCGTCCTCCGTGTAACGCCTCAGCACCGCCGCCTTCTCATCGCCGAACAGCGTCACTTTCAGCGCCTCGACGACGGCGAGGGTGATGTCGTCCTGGAGCGCGAAGATGTCGCGCATCTCGCGGTCATAGCGTTCGGACCACAGTTGGTAGCCGTCCGCGGCGTTGATCAACTGCACCGAGATGCGCACACGATTGCCCGATCGTCGGACGCTGCCTTCGACGACGTTGTTGACGCCCAGCGTCGTGGCGATCGCGCTGACGGTCGCGCTCTTGCCTTTGAACGAAAACGCCGACGTTCGTGCGGCGACCTTCAACGCGTCAATCTTGGAGAGCGCGTTCAACAGCTCTTCCGCCAGGCCGTCACAGAAATACTCGTCGTCTTCGTTCGCACTCATGTTGACGAACGGCAGCACGGCAACGGATTGCACTTTGTTGCGGTCCGACTGCGAGCCGGCGATGGCCGTGATGCCGACTTGCCGAAGCTGGGTGCCGCCTTCGCCGTCGGCGCGCGCGGGTGCGTGTCCACGAACGCCATGCGCGTCCAGCTCGTGCTTCACTTCGGTCAGGTCGCGCTGCAGATCCGCCGCCGTCTGATAGCGGCGGGCCTTGTCCTTCTGCAACGCCTTGCTGACGATTCCGGCGAGTCTCGGCGGAACATCCGTCAACGGTGGCGGCTCTCGTGTCAGCACGGCGACGATGACGTCGCTGACCGTGTCGGCCGCAAACGGCGACACACCCGACAGCATTGCGTACAGGACCGCACCGAAGCTGAAGATGTCCGTCTGGTGATCGACCTCTGTGCCACGAGCCTGCTCAGGTGACATGAACAGCGGCGTGCCGAGCAGCACTCCAAGCTGCGTCTGAGCCTGCGTGCCTGCAGTGGCATCATCGCCAGCCGGCCTCGACAACCTGGCAATACCGAAGTCGAGCAGCTTGACCAGGCCGGTTGGCCGAATCATCACGTTGTCCGGCTTGAGATCGCGGTGAATGATGCCCGCGTGATGTGCCTCGACCAACGCCGATGCAATCTGGATCGCAATCTCCAGCGACGCCGCGATGTTCAAGGACGCGTTTCGGACACGCTCGCTCAGCGTCGTGCCGTCGATGAACTCGTAGGCGATGAAGGGGGTGCCTGCCGCTTCGCCAATGTCGTAGACGGTGATGATGTTCGGGTGATTCAGCGCCGATGCGGATTTCGCCTCGCGAACAAAGCGATGCAGCCGGTCGCTGTCGACGGCGAACTCGGCCGGGAGAATCTTGAGCGCGACGCGGCGGTCGAGGCGTGTGTCCTGCGCGAGATACACCTCGCCCATCCCGCCCTTGCCGAGGGCGGCCACGATCTCGTAGTGCCCCAGCTGGGCGCCTTTGTCCACCTTCATGTCGAGTCTTATCCGAGGGGCTTCGCCCCTCGGACTCCCCTACACGCGCTCTCGCTCGCCGCTGCGCCGGCTCGCGCCGATCGCGTGGCTCACTCGCGGCCGCTCGTTCGCTGACGTCCGTCAGCCGCGTAGCGGTTGGTGAGATACGCTCGAGTGTTCCGCCAGACGATTGTATCGACAGGGCGGGGGTGTCGGCTGGGCAATCGACCGGAGATGGCCCACTCATCCCTTGACCCTTCGCCATTGACGATGGCATCGTCGTCGTCCACTGAGGGTGCCTCATGGATGAACGAGACGTCACAGCTGTTCCCCCTGCAACCGCTATCGCTGTCGCCGCCCTGCCGTATGTCGGTCAATGGCGCATGAACCCTCACAGAAGCGATCTGAAGGGAACAACCATCAGTTTCGAGAACTTCCCTGACGGAGAGTGGGAGTCGTCGTTTGACGGAATGACGTACCGCTTCAGGATGGACGAAAAGGACTACGCGACCGGCATGGGCGACACGGCAGCCTGGAACGTAATCGACCGCCACACGTGGCAGAACACCTGGAAGTCGAACGAAAGAACGCTGTCCATTGAAACGCTGACGCTTGGGGCCGACGGCAACACGCTCATCGTTACGAATACAGGAACCAAACCGAACGGCGAGCCGATTGATGATTCGACAACGTTTCAGCGCGTCACGGGCGGATCCGGCCTGGAGGGGAGATGGGTCAGCACGAGCGTGAACCTCGGTTCACCTCTGATCATCGAGTTCATCCCAACTGGCGAAGACCGTCTGACGTTTCGACAACCGGCGTGGGAGGTCGTGTGCGAGGCCAGGCTGGACGGACAGGATTATCCATGCGTCACGCCACTCGGACCAGGATGGACCATGGCGATGACTAGGGCCGGCACACCGGAGCTGGAGATGGTCCTCAAGAGGGACGCCAAACCTGTCCTTAATATGACCTTCAGAGTTTCGGAAGACGGGAGCACCCTGACACAAATCTCGGAGACGATCGGTACGAACGAGAAGACCAGGATCGTCTATGACCGGCAGTGATACCGCTAGGCGCTCGAGACTTCGGCGATGAAACTCTCGACGTACCGCTGGATCTGGTCCGGTGGCAGGTCGTAGCGGGCGCGGGTGTCCGGCTGGCCGAGATTGCCGCTGATGACGAAGGCGCGCAGCCCCGCCCGGGCAAGGCTCTTCGCCTGTGCGATGCTGAGCCCGCCGACCACCTGCACCGGGGCGGCCTTGCCGACCCGCTCGAAGATGGCGCGGGCCATGTCACCGAGATAGTCGCTCTCGATGAGTCTGGGGTCGGCGCGCCGCGCGTCGGACTGCAGGTGAACGCCGACGGCGTCCACACCGGCCTCGAGCATGCGGAGGGCGACCTCGACGGCCTGCGCGGCCGGGCCCTGGTGCGGCACGAGGATATCGGCGAAGACGAGCCGCGGCAGTTCCGGGCCGGCGCGCCTGAACTCGTCGCGCACGGCGCAGATCGCCTTCGCCGTATCCGCACCGGCGAGCGCGAGGAAGTCAATGATGTTGCCGCCTCCCGCGTAGACGGCGCGCGCCTCGAAGGCACCGCCATCCATGGTCTTCATGTCGGCCAGCAGGAGCGCCTCGGGAAACTGCTGCCGGAAGGCCGGCACCACGTTCGAGACGCCTGCGTTCTTGAGCAGCGGCGTCCCCATTTCGACGATGTTGATCCCGCCCGCCAGCGCCGCACCGGCAACCGCGCGACCCTGTTCCAGGGTGGCCACGTCGACTGAAATCTGGAACGTGAAGCGGGTTCTGAGCCGATCGAGAACGCGGGCGGAGGCCGGGTGGGTGTCCTTCGCCACCGGCTGGGCCCGGGCATAGTTGGGCCGCATCATCTCGAAGATGGCGCCGACCGTCAGCCCGCCCACGGCGAACCTCCCCGCGCCGTCGAGGAACGATCGCCTGTCGATGTGCCCGTGCCGGGGAAGGGCGGACGCTTTCTTACGCTCCATGATCGCAGCTCCTCGAGGGACGTAGCCGCATGTTAACCGGCTCGCATCGCCCCGACATTGTTCTCGATCGGGGCGCGGACGGCCCGCAGCGCCCGGCTGTTGCCCTCGCTGGAAAAGTGTATTGCGCCGTGGACGCGAGCTACGGGCCGATCACAGGCGGCGATCTCCTGGTGAGCTCATCCACTCCTGGCCACGCCATGGCCGCGACCGATCCGACGCGGACGCCGGGTGCGGTCCTGGGGAAGGCCCTGCGCGGCTGGACCGGGACGCGGGTTGATTCCGATTCTTGTGACGCTCCAATAATGTCCTGAAGGTGTTCGCGGAACGGCGCCGCGTTATGAGCCGGAGATCTGCCCTGGCAACCACCGCCGCCCCGTCGCGGCTTTCGTTTCACCCTTCAGTCGCACATCGGCCGACGAACTGCCGACCATCACCTCGAACCCGCCTGGCTCCACCATCCACGCCTTCTGCTTCTCGTCCCAGAACGCCAGCCGTTCCGGCGAGACCGTGAAGCTGACGGTGCGAGTATCTCCCGGACCAAGAGTGATGCGTTCGAACGCCATCAGCTGCTTCTTCGGTCGCTTCACGCTGGCTTCGACGTCGCGGACATAGAGCTGGACGACCTCGTCGCCCGTTCTCTTGCCGCTGTTCCGAATATCGGCCGTGACCGTCAGCGGACCGCCCGGAACGGTCCCCGCGACCTTGAGATTGGAGTACTCGAATGTCGTGTAGCTGAGGCCGTGGCCGAACGCCCAGTCCACCTCGCCGTCGAAATACATGTAAGTGAAGCCCCTGGTGATGTCGTACTCCTTCATCGGCGGGATGTCCTGAACCGACTGATAGACGGTGTACGGCAGCCGCCCGCCCGGGTTGTAATCGCCGAACAGCACGTCGGCAATCGCGGTCCCGCCTTCCTCGCCTGCCCAGAACATGTCGAGAATCGCCGGGGCGTCGGGCCGCTGGCCGCCACCCGGGCCCGCTCCGCCCACGAGCGACAACGGGCCGCCGTTCTGGAGCACGACCACCGTGCGAGGGTTCGCCTCGAGCACACGGCGGACCAGCTGCATCTGGACCGGCGGCAGGTTGATGAAGTTGCGGTCGATCCCTTCGCGCTCGAGGATCTCGTTGATGCCGACGAACAGGACGCACACGTCGGCCTGCTTCGCGAGGCCGACAGCCTCGGTGTAGCCGGCTTCCGGGTTGTCGCTTTCGACGATGCCGCTGCCACGGGCGTAGAGCACCTTCGTTGCCGGACCGACCTTCTTCCTGATGCCATCGAGCGGCTTGACGAACGTCGAATACAGGCCGGTGTAATTCGGACCGGTCTGCGCGAAATCGGCGAACGGGCCGATGACGGCGATCGTTTTCACCGCGTTTCGGTCGAGCGGCAGGAAGTTGTCGCGATTCCTGAGCAGCACGATCGATTCGTGCGCGGCACGCAGCGCCAGCTGCCGGTGTGCTGGTGAATCGATCTCTTCTCTGCCGAGCTTCCTGTACGGCACCATTTCGGGCGGATCGAATTCGCCGAGGCGGAACCTGACTCTCAGGACGCGCCTGAGCGCCTGATCGATGTGGCGCTCGCTCAACAACCCTTTCGCCACGGCGCCCGGGAGATACCGCACGTACGCCGAGTTGTCGAGGTCGCTGCCGACCAGGACCGTTCTTGCCGCCGCTTCTTCGAACGTCGCGTACTTGCGATGGCCGGTCACCAGCCGCTCGACCGCGCCGCTGTCGGGGACGATGAACCCCTCGAACTTCCACTCGTCGCGAAGCAGCGTCTTGAGCAGGAACTCGTGTTCGGCGCCCGGCGTGCCGTTGATCGCGTTGTACGACGACATGATGGAGGACGCCTTGCCCTCGACGATGCCCGCCTTGAAGTGCGGCAGGAAGTACTCGCGCAGCATCCGCTCGCTGACGGTGACGTCGATCTTGGTCCGGTCGCGTTCCTCGTTGTTGACGGCGTAGTGCTTCAGCGTGGCGGCCAGCTTCAGGTACCTGGGATGGTCCCCCTGCGTGCCCTTCACGTACGCCACCGTCATCCGCGAGGTCAGCCAGGTATCCTCGCCGAACGCCTCCCAGATGCGGCCCCACCGCGGATCGCGGCTGATGTTGATGACCGGCGAGCGATACACGAGCCCGTTGTGCCGCAGCCGCCTGCCATCCGCCGTGACCGTGACGCTCTGCCCCTGTCCTCCCGTCGGCTCGATCTTCCCCTGAACCGTCGGCCAGTAGTTGTTGATCGCCCGTCCCTCGTCTGCGATGGCGGCCGCGACATCGTGCACCAGCGTGGGGTTCCACGTCGCCGCCATGCTGATCGGCACCGGGAACATCGTCGTTGGCTCGGTCCACACGATGCCGTGCAGGCTCTGGTTCCAGCCGTTCATCGCCGGCACGTTCAGGCGTTCGATCGCCGGCGCGGTTGTACCGAGGAGTGACATCTTCTCCGCCAGCGTCAGCTGGCGGAGCAGATCGTCCACACGTTCGTCGAGCGGCCTGGCCGGATCGAGGTAGACCGCCCGAGCCGGCGAGCCCGCGGGTGGAGACTGCCGTGCGCTTTCGAGCACCGGCGACGAGGAGCACGGCGGCCAGAATCGGTGTCAGCGCTTTCTTCATTTCAGCTCCTGCTGTCTCGCCGAAGCGCTTTGCGCGGAGGCGGACGGGGCGAAGCCCCCCGGCTAAAAAACGTACTTGAAGCCGAACTGAACCTGGCGCGCCTGGTTCGAGGTGCTCGTCACCCGCCCGCCGGCTGCCGTGTCGATATTCGTGTTCGGACCGCTGAAGTAAACCGAGTTCAGCACGTTGAACGCTTCGGCCCGGAACTCGAAGGTCTGTCCCGTGCGAATGTCGAAACGCTTGAACAACGACAGGTCCACGTTCCACTGGTGGTCCGATCGCAGGATGCCCGGGCCCGAGTCGCCGAAGGTGAAATTTGCGGGAACGACGAAGGCGGACTTGTCGAACCATGCGTCGATCGTCGGGTTGTCGAGCTCGCCCGAGCCAATCCGGTTCGGGCGCTGGCCGCCGACGCCGATGTTGGCCACGTCACGGGAGACGGTCGGCGTATACGGGAGGCCGCTGCGGTAGCTGATGATGTTCTGGAACTGCCATCCACCGATGATGGCGTTGGTCAGCGGGCCCGGCATCCGACAGGAACCTGCGCCCCTTGCCAAAGGGCAGCTCATAGCCATAGCTGGCGGCGAACAGGTGCGGGATGTCCCACGGCTGCGGCTGCCGTTCGTAGGTG
Source organism: uncultured Acidobacteriota bacterium (assembly GCA_963785755.1). Classification (GTDB taxonomy): domain Bacteria; phylum Acidobacteriota; class Vicinamibacteria; order Vicinamibacterales; family 2-12-FULL-66-21; genus JACCXG01. The sequence continues at coordinate 48,418 of CAWAXG010000048.1, forward strand.
AAATTTCCGCCGATCTCGGGAGCAGGCACCCGGCGCGTCGCCTTGGAATAGGTGTACGAGACGAGGTACCAGAGACCCCCGGGACGGCCGCTGCTGCAGCTTCATCTGCAGGGCGTGATAGTCGCTCGACTGGGCCTGCGTCTGCATCGACAGATTCCCGAATCGCGGATAGGGCCTCCGGGCCTGGACGCTGCCGGCGCCCGCCGGCGGCAGGTTGATGTTCTCGGCCGCCGTCTGGTGGTCGCCGGTCGTGCCGACGTAGTCGACTTCCAGTGCGGTGGGCTGAACAGCTGCCGCTGGAAGCCGAGGTTCCACCGCTGATCGCGTCCGGGCTTCGCTTCGAGCGGGAGCGGCACCCAGGTGACCGAGCCGAGGGACGACCCGACCGGCACTCCCAGCCAGTAATCCGCGAGCGTGCGATTGGGGACGGCGTTGACCGCGGCGGTGAGGGTCTCGCTGATGCGGAACGGAAGGAAGTTGAAGTTCAGCCGTCCGTCGGTGCCTTCGGCCTCGTAGAAGATGCCGTAGCCGCCGCGGACGACCATGTTCTCGCCGAAGGGACGCCAGGCAAAGCCGAGCCGCGGCGCGATCTGGCGGTTGTCGTTCTTCGTGATGTTCAGCGGCAGCCCGGCCTGGCTGCTGGTCTGAATCAGATCCGAGAACAGGCCGTATCCCACATCGGCGAGCCGCTGCAAGCTGAGATCGATGTCGTTGGTCTTGCTCGAGACGATGATGGACTTCTCGCGCGTGGGGTCGAACGCGGCCGCCTGCCCGCTGTAGCCGGTCAGCCAGGGCGTGTACTCGTAGCGCATCCCCAGATTCAAGGTCAGGAGTTCGAGACCTTGAAGTCGTCCTGGAAGAAGCCGTGCCAGTAGGTGCCAAACCCGCCCCACCAGGTGGCAGGGTTCGATCGCGTGGAGTTCGCCGGATAGCCGAGCAGGAAATCAGCAAACCCGTCGCCGGTGCCGGCCGCCGATGCCGGGTTCTGGGTCATCACACCGGTGAACCCGTAGGTGCCGTTATGGTCCCGCGCGTCGGTGAACAGGATGTTGCGGCGATAGATCCGGCCGCCGAACTTCATGATGTGCGGCCCTTTCACCCACGTCACGTTGTCGGTGATCTCCTACTCGCCGCGATCCTGCCATTTCGGCCGGCCGTCGCCGGCATTGCCCGAGAATCCCGCGTAGCCCGAGAACGAGAACGCCGGCAGGCTCGAGATCGCCGGGTCCTGCGCCTGCTCCAGCCCTTTGACTCCCGCCTCGCCAGCAGGTCGGCACCCTGCCCCTGAAAGTACGCCGTCGACCGGTATTCGCCGTACATCCGGCTGAAGCGGAACTCGTGGACGATCGAGGTCCCGAAGTTCGAGGTCAACGACCCGGCGAGGTTGAAGGCGGGTCCCCATAACTCGGTCGCTCCCAGCGCCGGGAACGTGCTCGGCCGGTGCTCGTGATTGGAATGGCGGCTGAACCGCCCGAACAGCTTGTGGCGCTCGGTCAGTGCGTGGTCCACGCGCAGCGTGAACTGGTCCTGGTTGAACTCGACGATCGGGTTGCTGACCCAGGTGTTGTTCGGGCCGTTCGGCAGCGGGATGTAGCGCATGAAGAACTGCGCGGCCGGCGCGATCCGCTTCGGCGGGATGGCATTGCCCGTAAACTCCGTCCGCGTCGTGCCCGCGGTCGTGAGCGGATCGTAGATCGGCGCGAGCCCCTGGAAGTTGCCCTGGCGCTGGGCCGGCGACGGCACGATGGCGACGTCCACCGCGCCCGACTTGCGCCGCTGCCCCTCGTAGCTCGCGAAGAAGAACGTCCTGTCCCGGCCGTCGACCAGGCCCGGAATCACGACCGGGCCGCCGAACGTGCCGCCGAACTGGTTGCGTTCGAGCTTCTCCTTGGTCTGCGCGAAGAAGTTCTTCTCGTCGAAGGCATCGTTGCGCAGGAACTCGAAGGCACTGCCGCGAAACCGATTGGTGCCCGACTTGGTGACGACGTTGAACGTGCCGCCGGCGCCGTGGAACTCCGCGGAGTAGGCGTTCTGCTGCACGCTGAACTCCTGCAGCGCGTCGACCGACGTCTGGATCCAGGTCCCGCCCTGGTGCTCCTCGGTGATGTCGACGCCGTCGAGCAGGAAGCGCGTCTGACGGCCGCTGACGCCGCCCATGATGTTGCCGTTGACGATCTCCGGGCGCACCAGCTGGGAGTTGCCGCTCGGCGCCAGCAGGGCCACACCCGGCGTCAACCGGGCGAGCTCGTGAAAGCTCCGGCCGTTGAGCGGAAGGTCGACGATCTGCTCGTTGGTGATCACCTGGCTGAGCGTGGCCGATTCCGTGTTGAGCAGCGGCGTCTGGGTCGTGACCAGGACTTCCGTGGCGAGCGAGCTGATGGCGAGCGTGAGCTCGACGCGCGCCGCCTGGCCGACGGTCAGCTCGATGCCCTCCCGCACCGTGGTCTGGAAACCGCTGACCGCCGCGGTCACCTTGTAGATACCCGGATCGAGCGGCGTCACGACGTAATTGCCTTCACGATCGGTGGAGGCCGTTCTCGCCACGTTGGTGGCGACGTTCGTGACCGTGACCGTGGCGCCCGGAATCCCGGCGTGCTGCGGGTCGAAGATCGTGCCGACGATGCGGGCGCCTTGCAGCTGAGCAAGGGCGGGGCTCGCGATAGCGAGCGACAGGGCGATCAGACAAGCGGTACGAGCGACAAGCCTTCGGCTCATGGTGCATTCGCTCCTTTTGACCTGTTGACCTGACATCACCTCCGAGGGGGACGAGGACGGCGCCATGCTATAGCACAGTGGCGCCAGGCCGGTAGGCCGAGTTCCCAGTCTGCCATAAAAACCTCTTCTCATAAGTGGGGAGCAGTGTTCGCCTCCACGCTCATACGCGGACGATAGCCTGACACCGCGAAGGGATGTTTATCGTAGCTGGCGCTGCGACACCAGGGTATTCGAAACGTCTATTCGTATCGCAACGCCACGACCGGATCGACCTTCGTCGCACGCCGCGCGGGCACGTATGACGCCAGGCCAGCAACCGCCGCCAGCGTGAACGCCACCACCGTCATCGTCGCCGGATCGCGCGGGCTGACGTTGTAGAGCAGGTTGCCCATCAGTCCCGTGAGCGCCGATGCGCCGGCCAGGCCGAGCGCGAGGCCAACGGCCGTCAGCCACGCGCCGCGCTGGAAGACGAGGCGCAGCAGACTTGTTTTGGATGCACCCAACGCCGCGCGGATACCCATCTCGCGCGTGCGCTGCGCGACCGAATAGGAGATCACCCCGTAGACGCCAAGCCCGGCGAGCACGAGCGCGACGGCGCCAAAGACACTCAGCAGCACCGACTGGAGGCGGCGGCCGGCCATGGCCAGATCGCGAATCTGGTCGACCGTGCGGACGTTGATGATCGCCTGATCCTTGCTGACGGAATGAATCGCCGCGGTGATGGCCTTCTGCAGCGTCAGCGGATCGATGCCGGCGCGAACGGTGAGCGCCATGCCGTAGACGGGACTCTGCTCGTGCGAGACGTACACGCCTGCGGACTGAACGTCGGCCGGCCCGCCGATTTTCTCGTCGCCAATCGTGCCGACGACCTCCCACAGATCTCGGAACCGAGCTCGGTCTTCCCGGGGACGATCTCCTGGATCAGGATGTGCTGACCGATCGGATCCTGGTCGGGAAAGTAGCGGCGCGCAAATCGCTCATTGATGACCAGCACCGGCGGCGAGCTGCGCGTGTCACTCTCCGAGAGCGCCCGGCCCTTGACGATCCGGATCCCCAGCGTCGAGAAATACGAGGGGCTGACGACTTTGAAGAACCCGCCCTGACGGTTGGCGCGATCGACGGTCGGTCGATTGGCGATCTGCATGGGCATGCCGAAACACGCGCCCTGCATCGGCGGCGCGCAGCTGTACGCCGTCTCGCGTACGCCGGGCACCGCCTCGACCGCTGCGCGCACCTCCCTGAGATACCTGTTCACCTGATCGGCATCGGGGAACCGATCGGTCGGCATCGGCAGCTGCATCGTCAACAGGTTCGTCGCATCGAAGCCGGCGTCGACGTTCATCAGCCGGAAGAAGCTGCGCATCATGAGCCCCGATCCGACCAGCAGCACGAACGCCAGTGCGACTTCGGCCACGATGAGCGTGTCGCGAAGACGACGCCGCGCGAGGCTGCCGCTCGAGGATCGATTGTCGTCCTTCATGGCGGCGGCGAGATCGGGGCGTGTGGCCTGAATGGCAGGCACCAGGCCGAACAGGATGCCGGTAGAAATCGCGACGACCATGGCGAACGCCAGCACCCGCGCGTCCATCCCGATTGCCACCTCGCGCGCAAACGAGAACGGCGGCATGAGCGTGAGCATCGCGCTCATCAACCCGTAGCCGACGGCGAGTCCGAGCGCGCCACCAGCCGCCGACAGCAGGACGTGTTCCGTGAGGAACTGCCGGATCAGCGACCCGCGCCGGGCGCCCAGCGAGGCGCGGACGACGACTTCACGTTCGCGGGACAGACCGCGCGTGAGCGCGAGATTGGCGAGGTTGGCGCATCCGATCAGGAGGACGAAACCGGTCGCCGCCATCAACACCAGGAGCGCCCTGCGCATGTCTGAGCCAATGAGCGTGTCGGCATAGCGCTCCACGACAACGCCCCAGCCTTTGTTCGACCCCGGAAACTCCGTGGCGATTCGAGCGCCGAGCCCGCTCATGGCCGACTGCGCCTGTTGAAGGGAGAGACCCTGTTTCAGCCGCCCGAACGACACGAGCCAGTGAAAGTCGCGCGTCATGTTCGACGGTTCGAACGCCAGGGGCCGCCAGATCTGATTGAAGGCGCGGTCGAACGCGCTGCCCTTCGGCAGCACGCCGATTACTGTGTGCGGCTGGTTATCGAGCAGGATCGGCCGATTCACGATACCGGGATCCGCGCCAAACTGGCTGACCCAGAGCGCGTGGCTGAGGATCACGACACGGTGATTGCCGAGCTGATCCTCGCCGGGCGCGAACGTCCGTCCGAGAGCAGGTTCGATCCTGAAGATGCGAAAGTAGTCTGCCGAAACGCGTGCGCCGCGCAGCTGCACTGGCTCGCTTAGGCCCGTCAGCGTGGCGCCTCCGCCCGTTTGCGCCGCGAGAAAGTCGAACGCCGTGTTGTCGCGCTGCCAATCGAGAAAATTGAGCGTCGAGATTGAATTCCGTTCGCCTTGAGGCGGCTTTTCCATCACGCGCACGATGCGGTCCGAATCCGGATATGGGAGGGGCTTCAGCAACACACCGTCGACGAAGCTGAATATTGCGGTGTTGGCGCCAATGCCGATCGCTAACGTCAGCATTGCGATGGACGTGTAACCTGGGCTCTTGCGCAGCATCCGCAGCGCATATCGCAGATCTCTCGTGAACGACGCCATGTTCAGCCTCCGACGCGCGAGCCCAGCTGCGGGCAGACGTGATTGGTCATGGCCACCGAGCCACGGCGACTTAGACGAGGTGACGGCGCTGAAGGTTGGGGGCGCAGCCGAGCTCAAGCGGGCCGCTCGCAGGGGACCTTCATCACGCTCTGGGCGAGAGATTCGCTGCGGAGGTCACGGTGACGGAGCCGCTCACGGCTATTGACGCAAGAACTCCATGAACTCCGCAACCGCATCACGTCTGAGCCACGGGTTGATGTGCCTGTCTCTGACAGGGCCATGATGCTTCGTCGTGAAGCGGAGGAGGCGTGCGCAGTATTCGATGGCAAACCGATGGTTCGTCTTGGTGGTCTTGATAAAGGACTCGCAACTGCCATTAGCCCCTGCTGCAACAAGGAGGTTTTTCAGACTCGGACTGAAATTCATCGAATCCCCTGAACATTGGAAAATCCCAGCCTCTTCAGTGCAGGCGGTGTTGGAGTTCGGATTCGTCACGTCGCGTCCCGCGTTCCAGTCCCACGAGCTCTCGAAGCCGCCGAGAACTCGCAGCACTTCGAGCATTGTCGCTCGGCGGTGTAGGGCTTCCTGCCAGGGGCCCAACTCTTGAATCACGCTCGAATAAACGTCGAACTTGTCATTCTTCTCGAAAATCTCCTCCGGCGCGTTCTGTCCCCAGTCCACGAGCTCGTTCAAGAACGCGTCAGGTGCGACTCCTCGGTTATGCACACGCTGCTTACACGCGACGAAGTGGCGATCCATAACCATTCTCCTTGGGCGGCCATTCCTATCCACCTTGAATGCCAAGACACACAAGTTACGGCGCCGGGCAAGCGGCCGCCACGAGTCAGTCGCGGGTGCTCGCTGACGCTGGAGCGGCCCGCAG
>CAWAXG010000049.1:0-23355 GCA_963785755.1 uncultured Acidobacteriota bacterium
TGTTCGACGCCAATCAACGCGGTGCCGTCGAAGCGGCCGCGTATCAGTGTCGTGGTCGCCTTGGCGTCAGTTGCGCCAGGCTTCGAAAAACTCAGATAAATCAGACGGTTCGTCGCGAAGTCGGGATGCGGCACGACTTCGAGCAATCCGCCTTGGCAGGCAGCGAAAGACCTTCGGAACGCCGTCAACCGGCTGCGGCAGCAGCTTTCCTTGACGCAAGATGCGGAGACGTCCGGGTCGTTCGGTGATCAGGGCGTCACCGCCGGGAAGGAACGCGATAGACCACGGTTGAACGAGGCCGTCTGCGACCGTGACGACCCGGAAGTCGTGCAGAGCGGATCGAAGAATCGTGTTGCCGGTGACGACGGATGTGGCTGTCAAGGCGAACGCTACTGCCGCCGCGCTGCCAATCGTTCGAAACATCGCTCCTCCGCCACAGATGACGTGCCCGAAACGCGGCATTATCGATGTGCCGGCTGCTCCCGGTCAATCCCGACGAGGACCCTGCGGCCCGAGGGACCCGGCCCGACTATTGCGGCGTCGCCACCTTCAAGCTGGTCACCGGCGTGCCGCCCTTCAGGAACGCGCGCAACGCCTGCCAGTTGTTCACCTCGTTGACGACCTTTAACACCAGAATGTTCTGCCCCTTCACCAGCGTCACGTCGACCTTGTCGGTGTCCTTCTCGAGCGTGCGCGTCTCCGAGAACTTGAACACCGGCTTGCCATTCAGCCAGGCCTTGCCCTGATCGTTCGTGCTCAGCGCCAGCGTCACCGGCATGTCGGCGTCGGCGACGATGTAGGCGACGGCGTAGCCCGCGACGTAGTCGCCGCGCGCCTGGCCGAACGACTGCAGGAAATCGATGAAGAAGTCGGACGTCTGGTGCGACTTCCAGGTGACTTCCTGGCCGGGACCGATCGTGACTTTGTCCCCGGCCTTCGGCGCCAGCGACGCTTCGCCCTTCACCATGTCACGGTCGATCTCGCCCGCGCCCGAATCTCCTTCGATCGGAATCGGCGCCAGCACCAGCCAGCTGCGAATGAATCCCTCCTGGTCGACCGCGGCTGCCTGAGGAGGCGCCGAGACGACGAGGCTGAGAACGATGAGTGAGAGGGCGCTCATATGATCTCCTTACCTGAAGCGTGTGAGAAACAGCGCGTCACGCCTCCTGGCGTACTCGAAGACGCTCCAGTCTAAGTTAAGTCTAAGTCTAGTCTCGTCACCGGGGCTTCCCGGCTCCTGAGAGTTTCTTCTCCAGCGCCAGCATCACCAATCGACGCAGCAGGGAGGTCGGGTAATCCGGATGGTCGAGCTCGCTGCCAAAGTGAGCGTGGTTGAAGCGTGCGAACTTTTCGATCGCCCCGGAGAGCGCCCACCCCGCCTCTTGCCCGATGGCGTTCAGCGTCAACACCGCGATGATGTCGCAAACGAGCTCGAGATCCTGCAGTTGGTCGCGCCGGCCTGCGGCGGTCGCGCGCTCGTATTCGGCGTGGACGTACTCGTGGGCCGCTTCGTGGGCCACGACAGCCCGCAACTGGTCTTCGGACACGAGCCTCAGCGCTGGCAGCGAGATGAGGAGCACCGTGCGCTCGTGGAGGCCGACGAAGGCCTGGGGCACGTCGATGACCTTGATGTCGTACACCGACGCGCGCCCGACGGCCTCGAGGAACGGCCCAAGTGCGGCAAGCTTCAGCCGTGCGCGACTGTCGAGGTCTTCCACAATGCCCCGTTTGGGCAAGCCAGCCAGAGCCCGGGCTTTCAGCTCCGCTGAAACCGGGTCCGGCCGGCTCTCGTCCAGGAATCGAGCAAGGGCGAGCCTATCCATCGCGAGCAGCTCGCCTGGACGGATGTCGGACCGGGACTGAGCGGCGGCGGAGGCGCCGGCCAGGGCAAGGGCGAGGGCGCCCCATCCGGCCGCATGTACAATTGCGGAGGTGCCCCACGTCAGCAACGCGTGGATCGTCATGAGCCGACGGTGCGCGGCTGCTCATGAGCGAGTCCTTTGAGGCCGACGAGTTCAGTCGAAGCATTTTCGGAGGAACCCCTGAGCTGTCATCAATGCTCAATCCCTCCAGTGAGTTGTACGAATTCGGGCCCTGTCGTCTGGACGCAGGCCAGCGCCTCCTGACGCGCGATCACCAGCGCGTTCCCCTGCCGCCCAAGACCTTCGATCTTCTGCTGCTGCTGGTCAGGAGCCCGGGCCGGGCGTTCTCGAAACAGGAGCTGATGACGGCGCTCTGGCCCGACACGTTCGTCGAGGATGCCAACCTGTCGTTCCAGATCTCGACGCTGAGGAAGGCACTTGGCGGCGGCGCGTCCGCGTGGATCGAAACCGTACCAAAGCACGGTTATCGATTTGCGGCGGACGTCGTCGCGAGCCCGGCAATCCCGCCGATGCCGGCACCTGGCGAGAGCGCGCCACCACTGGCGGTTCCGCTGCCCGCGCCGAGCGGCCGGCTGCGGAGCCTGACCACGGCGTCTATCGCCGGCCTGACGATCCTCGCGGGGGGCTATCTCGCGCTGGTTTATTCACGACCACCCAAGCCGCTCGAACCGATCAGCTCGATCGCAACGCCTCTCACCGCCTATCCCGGCGCCGAAACCGGACCCAGCCTGTCGCCTGATGGGAACCAGGTCGCCTTTTCCTGGAATGGACCACGGGAAGACAACCCCGACGTGTACGTGAAGCTTGTCGGAGTGGGAGAGGCCGTGCGGCTGACGACGGCGCCAGAGCGCGACGAAAGCCCGGCATGGTCGCCGGACGGTCAGCGTATTGCGTTCGTGCGGCGCATCCCCGAGCGAACCTTCGAGGTCCTGGTGATGCCGGCCCTGGGCGGCGCGGAACGGCGAGTGGCCTCGTTCGTCCTTGACAGTTCCCGCAGGCCGACCAGGCTCTCGTGGAGCCCGGACGGGAAGTGGATCGCAATCGGGGGCAAGCCGTCGGCTTCGGAGCCATTCGGGCTCTGGCTGGTCGAGATCGATGGGACCGAAACGCGGCGCCTCACCACTCCGCCGAGCCCCGGCTGGGTGGCGGACCTGGCTCCCGTCTTCTCGCCCGACGGGCGCCGCCTCGCATTCATCCGAAGCAAGGCGACCATCAGCGCCATCTTCATCCTGTCCATGTCGCCAGCCATGGCGCCCGCCGGTGAGCCCGTGCGGGTGGTGAGCGACCCTCGCCGGTCGATCTCGGGCCTTGCCTGGACGCCGGATGGGACGAGCCTCGTGTACTCGTGGGGCGGACATCTGGCGCCGACTCGAATCGAGCGGCTCGCGGTGTCGCCAGATTCGAAGCCTGCAGCCGAACCGCGGGTTCTGCCGTTCGGAGAACGCGCTACCCAGATCAGCATCGGACGTACCGGACGCATGGTCTACTCCGCGTTGCTCCGGGATGCGAATTTCTGGAAGCTCGATGTGACGCGGCCTGGCGGGGTCCTGGTTGACGCGGGCCTTTCCCTGTCCACTCTCGACGAAACCACGCCTTCATACTCTCCGGACGGCACGCAGGTGGTCTTCACCTCCACTCGCTCTGGTTCCGAGGAGCTCTGGATCTCGAATGTCGACGGCAGCAACCTCCGGCGGATGACGTCAATGGACGGGCCGCACTGCGCCGGTTCCCACTGGGCGCCGGGCGGCCGGGCAATCGTGTTCACCTCGACCCGCGAAGGCCAGTCCGACTTGTATCTCTTGTTTCCTGCAACCGGCGAGGTCCGTCCTCTGACCACCGATCCGGCCGAGGAAATTGAAGCCCAGTGGTCGCGAGACAGCCAATCGATCTATTTCGGATCGAACCGAACCGGGCGCTTCGAGATCTGGAGAGTGCGCGCCGACGGCAGCGCGCCAACGCAAATCACGACGAATGGGGGACAAACGGCCCAGGAATCCCACGATCGACGATTCCTCTACTACGCGAAAAACGGATCGCCCACCACCATCTGGCGTCTCTCACTCGACGATGGTGACGATGTGCGGCTGGTGGACGGTGTGAGCTATCCAAACAACTTCCTCGTGGCGGACCGTGGCATCTACTTCCTCGCGGTCGGCGACTCACCGTCGAAGACATCAGTCGACTTCTTCGAGTTCAGCACGGGGAGGCGGACCACCCTGACGAGAGTCGGGAAGCCCTGGTGGTCCGGCGTCACGCTCTCGCCAGATCAGCGATGGCTGCTGTTTGCCACCATCGATCGCGACGGCAGTGATCTGATGCTCGTGGATCGAATTCAGTAGTCACCGCCGCCGCCCGGCCACGGTCATCGCCCGAGATTCAGCCGCACCCCGATCATGACCCGGCGCGGGTCCATGAAGAGCGTGGGTCTGCCGAATGTCGCGGCTGACAGGTTGTCGGAGGCCAGCGCCTCTTCCGCAGTGTCGTTCAATACGTTCAACACATCGAAGTTCAGGTCGACGGTCGCGTCATCCCCGATGCGCAGTGTCTTCGAGATCCGGCAATCGAGCAGCGTCTGCGACGACAGCCGCCGCGATCCACGCGGTTCGAGGAGGATGCGCTGGTTTCCCTGTGGCAGCTGCTCCTGAGTCGCCGCAGCCCAGGGTTTGCCGCTGAAGGACTGCAGGTTGGCGGCCAGCAGCACGCCGTACCACGGCAGGTGCACGACACCGGTAGTCCGGAAGATGTGCGGGCGGTCGTTGGGCAGCCGGCCGGTCGCATTCGTCAGATCGTTCGGATCCTGGCCGAACGTCAGGAAGTTCGCCCCGGCGATCGTGCTGAACTGCGGTGCGTCGGCGGTGGCATTGCTCGTGACCTGCATGCCGTACGCGCGCGAGTAGGTGTACGACCCCGACGCCTGCCAGCCCTTCGACATGCGTTTCTCCAGAGCGACGACCAGCCCATCGTAGTGGACGAAGAAGCCGTCCGGATTCGTCAGGAAGAATCGCCGATCGCCTGTAGGGTTCGTCAAGACGAAGACGGGGAGAACACCGCCGTTCGCGAGCGGCCGAGTCTCCGTCGCGGTACTGGCCACCCGTATCGATCCAGCCGAGGAAATCGCGGCCGCGCTTCCGGACGTAGGCGGCGGAGGCCCTCAGGCGCGGTGTGAGGTCACGGTCGAGCGCGAGCGAGAACTCGTCGGTGTGCGGTGTGCGCGTGTCAGGATCGAGGGAGTAGAGATGCGAATCGACCGTCGACACGAACCTTGTATAGCCGCCGGTCGCCGCGTCGTACACGATACGTCGTGGTCGGCGTGGTGCCAGGAGAGATCGGGTCGAGCTCTCCGGTCAGCACGCCCGAATTGAACCGCCCGTAGCTGGCGCGCAATACCGTCTGGCCACTGCGATCGAGCTTCGCCGTGAGACCCAGGCGCGGTGAGATGACGTTCCAGGTGTACATCGTCCCGAGACCTGGCTCGATGGCGCCGGTCTCGTTTCCGTCGGCGTCGAGCGCGGGAAGGTCCTGGCTGATGGCGCGACTGTGATCGAACCTGACGCCGGCGTCCGCGGTGACGCGGTCGTTGAGAGTGAATGAGTCGCTGGCAAACAGCGCCCCCGTGAGGAACACGCCGCCCGTGAGCGATGGAGCGCGAAGGACGACCTGGCGCGGCCCGCCATTGAAGTCGAGGAACTGCATCCCACCGGGAATGCTCTTGTTGAGTTGATGCTCGCCGCGCTCGAACGCCGTGCCCACCTTGAAGTGATGATCGGTGCCGGCGCCGGAAACGAACCGGTGAAGGACGGCCTTCGCCGTCACGCGGTCCAGCATGAGCCCGGTGAGCTGGCCTGCGTTGGCGCTCGAGATTCCCGTGCTGAGATCGCGGTGCGGCGGCGTCGAGTAATCGCCGGAACTGGGCAGGCCGTCCGAATTCAGGGTGAACCGGCCGGCGCGTGCCTCCCACATCGTGCGATCCGAGATCACATGTGTGAGATTTCCGAAGGTCATGCTCGGAACCGAACCCTCGACGCGCTGCGTCGCGACGAACGGAGTCGCGAATGTCGGCGCCGTGGGATTGACCGAGACCTCGTGATGATAGCTGTGCATCACCTGCATGGACGACGTCGGCCGCCAGGTGACCTTGCCGAAGAACTTGTCTTGCTCGTACGTACGCGGCAACGTTGGATCGGCGCCGGGCTGGGTGTCGTAATCGTGAAGATACTGATAGGCGCCGAAGAACCAGACGCGGTCGCGCTTGACGGGACCGCCGAGGCTCGCCGTGAGATCCCGGTACGTGTCGCGCTCGTAGCCCCGGCCCGCGATTTCGACCGGCTGCGCGGTGAGGCTGGAGGGCTGAGCGTAGTACGACGACTCGGCAGCGAGACGGGCGCCTCCCTGTTTGGTCACGACATTGAACACGCCACCCTGGATGTTGCCGTACTCCACTGACGCACCCATGGATTGCACGTGCATTTCCTGGATCACGTCGACGATCGGCTCGGCGCGCGACACGCCCTGACAGGGACAGGTGAAGTTGGTCCCGTCGATGAGAAACGCGTTCTCGTTCACGGCCGAGCCGAAGACGGACACGGTGTTGACGGTGCCGCTCGCCGGCGACGTCGGCGACACGCCCGGCGAGCTTCTAATCAGATCGAACATGCTGAACCGGCGCGTCGGCACCGTGCGGATGTAGTCGGGTCCGAAGCGAGTCTCGAGTCCGCTGCCCCGCGAATTGATGCCCGCGTCCGCTTCCACGTCGACCGATTGAGTGACGCTTGCCACCTGCAGCACGACGGTGATGTCGCGCGTCTCACCCGCGCCGATGGTCAGACTCTCGACGCGGTAGATGGTGAAGGCCGGCGCCCGATCGACGATCAGCGTGTACTGGCCTGGGGGCAGGACATGGAAGCGCCATTGCCCCTTGTCGTTCGTGGTCGCTCGCTGCTCGCCGCCCATCAGCGCCGGTGACGCGATGCGGACGCTGGCGCCGGGGAGGACGCCACCCTGCTGATCTTTGACCGTGCCGGCGAGCACCCCGGTCAACCCCTGGGCGACTGCCTGGCTCGTTGGGAACGCGAGGAAGAGAAGCGCCGGGAACAACGCGACGGATAGGTGACGCCGAGCGTCCATCTCGCACCATCCTTCTTGCTTGCATATGCGGAGGAAGGCCCAGCTTACTCCTGCCGGGGTCCGACAGGCTGTTCTTTGTCGCACCCTTTTCAGCCAATGCCGCCGCCTCGACTCGCACCTCTGCCGTTACTTACGGCAGGTTGAGGTTGGTCGTCGAATAGGCGATTCCGTGCGATCTGCCGATTGCCGGATAGGCCCAGGTATCCACCTGCTGCCGGGAGTGAACGTCGACCACGGCGACGCCGCTTTTGCCGGTCAGGCCGGAATCGAACGTCGCGTACACGTAACGACCCTGTGGCGAGGACGGCGAGGTCGCCAGACGTCCCGGCCCCGGCGATCTGAACGGTCGTCGGCGGTGTCGTCAGGTCTCGGGCGTCCACGAACGCCAGCTTCGCGGGGCTGCCGCGCATGCTGACGATCAACGTGTGCTCGTTCTGGGTGAGGATGAGCGACTCCGGCTGCGGCCCGACGTCGACGCCGTCGATCACCAGGCGGGTGGCGAGGTCGATGACCTCGACTCTGCCCTCGCCGCGCATCGACACGAACAATCTCTCGCCGTCATGCGTGGGAAGCACCTCGCTTGGTTGCGAACCGGGGAAGATGCTCAGCCCGTCGGGGTCTCCCGATTCGGCATCGAGCACGCTGACTTCGTCACCCATTTCATGCGGGACGAAGATAAGTGTCCCATCGAGCGAAGGATGCGGCGCGTGCGCTCGCGCAGCGGAGTTCAGGCTTGAGGTATAGATGCGCACGGCGTCCGTGGCGGTGTCGATGGTTGTCACCTGGTTGGTGTTGAAGAGGCCAATGTAGATGGTGCGTCCGTCGCGACCCACGTCGACGTGGTGTGGCCGGTGCGGAAGCGCGATGGAGTAGAGGAACTCCAGTGTCGATGCGGACACAACGGCTACGCGGTTCTCATTCTCGACCATTACATAGCCCTTGCCCGCCCGCGCCGACACGACGACATCATGTGGCGCGTCTCCGATGGGCAGGGTCTTGAGTGGTGCGCCGGTGGCGGCGTCGAAGATTGTCAGCGTATCGTCGTCGCGGTTCGTCACCCAGACCGTGTCACCCCTCCGGTTGTGAGCCTGGGCTTCGTACCGGGTAACCGCTTGGTCGGAATCCGATTGCTGCGCGGCAAAGCCTGCCGGGCTCGCAATGGCAAGAAGGGCGAAAAGATTGACGAAAATCCGGCGCATTGTGTCCTCCTGAGTCCGGTACGCCTCCCCGGCGGGGCCGGCGCGATCAACCGGTAGACGCGCAAATGCCGGGAATCCCGTCTCATGCCGGCGGGCGTAGGGCATAAACGGGTCGCCAGTCCCATGCACACCTCGGATGTGACCGCCCTGCTCGTCGGCTGGACCAACGGAAACGAGGCGGCGGGCGAGCCTTTGATGGACGCCGTCTATGGCGAGCTGCGGCGCGTGGCACGCGCCCATCTTCGTCGCGAGCGCCCTGATCATTCGCTGTCGGCCACGGCCCTGGTCCACGAGGCCTACGTCAAGCTGATCGATCAGCGCCGCGTCCAGTGGCAGAACCGCGCGCATTTCTTCGCCGTCGCGGCGCAGGTGATGCGCCGGCTGCTCGTCGATCACGCGCGGGCCTGGGCCGCGGAGAAGCGCGGGGCCGCTGTCACCGTGCCGCTGAACGACGTCGACCCGTCCATGGCGCCGCCCGATCCGGACGTCCTCGCGCTCGATGCGGCGCTCGACAAGCTCAGTGCTCTCGATCCGCGCCAGGGCCGGCTCGTCGAGCTGCGCTTCTTCGGCGGCCTGACCGTCGAGGAAGCCGCCGAGGCGCTCGAGATCGCGCCAATCACGGTGAAGCGTGACTGGGCGCTGGCCCGCACGTGGTTGTACCGGGAACTGCGCGGAGGACGGCATGATCACGCCTCGTGACTGGGAGCAGGTGAGGGACCTGTTTCACCAGGCCATGCAGCGCCCTGCGGTACGACCGTGCTGGGTTCGTCCGCGACCATGCGGGCAACGCGCAGATCCTTCGAGAGGTAGAGTCGCTGCTCGCGGCGCAGCCGGAGGCCGAGGGCTTTCTCGATGGTCTTCGACGGCTCTGGGTGCGGCGCTTCGATGGCGTGGAATCGCGAGCCATCGCCGCGTCACTGAGGACGCGCATCATCCTTTCTAGGATCTCCCGACGGCCGCTCCATCGGCTTCTCGCTCGCGACAAGCTGGTGGGATCGATGAGACCGGTGGTGCACGGCGCTCGCGTACGACGCGCTCGATCCGACGGCGCGCTGGAGCCGTCAGAGTGCTCGTCAGCGCGAACTCAGGTACTGCACCCGCGCGGCCGCCGCAGGCGGTTCGAGCGGCGAAGTCACGTCGCTCGACGGTCTCAAGAAAGGAAAGAGCCGCATGTCTGCACGGCGTTCCTGCACGATGAACGAAGCGTTCCTCACGTCTCCTGAGCCACGATGCTGCGCAATCGGGAGTTTACCGCGTCAACCCTCGACTTGTCCCACGACCGAAACGCGTGCTCTCTGGGACAACAGCTTCTGCACTCGCTGCCCGATCGCCTGTTGTCGCTCAAGCAATCAGGTCGCTCATGGTGCATCAGATTGATGCCGATCGCGCTCAGGTCACCGGCGCGCCCGTCGAGGTGGCCAAGGGTGTCGGTCTTGATGTGCGGATCGGCCATGGAGCATTCACCGCGGTGCCAGACACCGCGCTGGCTTATCGAATCGTCAGGCGATCAAAGCCGCTTGACGTGGTACTGCCGGACCGGGCGCTCGCTCGGATCCTTTCGCGAGCCGGCCGACGACCAGCACCCGTGGCTCTCACGCGACGAGAAGCAGATCGTTGTGGAGAAGACGGATGCGACGACGAGCCGTCGACACCATCTGGACACTCGACCTGGCGCGAGAGGTTACGACGCGGCTCCTCACGATGCGGACCGGCGCACATCAACCGACTGTCCCCTGACGGCAGGCATCTGGTCTTCAACTCGAACAGGCTGGGCGGAGTTGATTTGTACTCGATGCGTGCCGATGGCACGGGCGATCAGACAGTCCTTCTCAGTTCTCCTGAACGTCTGACCTTCATTCCCAGCGACTGGTCCCTCGACCACCGCCTGCTCCTGTATTTCGCACGGGGCGATCTGTGGGTATTACCCTGGCGCCACCCGGGCCGCCGCAGCCGTTCCTCAGGACGAATGCGAACGAGATCCAGGGCCGGTTCTCTCCCGATCTGCGATGGATCGCCTATACCTCGGACGAGTCAGGGGTGCCCGAAATCTACGTGAGGCGTTATCCCGGCGGCGACGGTATGTGGCGGGTGTCGACCAATGGAGGAGCGCAGCCTCAATGGCGACGCGACGGGAAGGAGCTCTTCTATCTCGCCGCCGACGGCAAGCTGATGGCTGCGGACGTCAGGGTCAGTGCTTCGGGATTTGCGACTGACCCGGCGCGGCCGCTTTTCGATACGGGCATCAAGGGCCTGTTCGTCGATCGCCGCAATCATTACGTCGTGACGCGGGATGGCCAGCGTTTTCTGTTGAACGTGACCGCCGAGGACGACAACCTCGCCCCCATCACCGTCGTCATGAACTGGGCGGCCGGGATCGAGCGCTGAGTCCGGGACGCGCGACTACGCGTCAGCCCTCAGCGCCTCGCTCGCCCGGATGCGCACATCCGCTCTCCTAACCTGTCAAGGAGAGAGGAGCCGGCTTTCGAGCCGCTGAATGAACGGCCGGAACCACATCTTGAACGCGAGGCCGGCAGCGGCGCTCACGATCAGGGCCACGCTCGTCACCGTCCAGCGTCCGATGAAGGCACACGACAGCGCCACGATGGCGGCGCCGACCATGGTCGCGCCGGTCGTCGCGATGCCAAGCCCGCGGACGACTGGTTCCCAACCGGCCGGCTCCAGACCTGCCTTCTTCGCAATCGGCCCCCAGGCGCCCATCGGACGGGCCCGGCGGTAGAACTCGATGAGTTTCTCGTCTGGCTCCGGGCTGGTGAATCGGGCGACGACGATCCACAGCAGGGTCGTGGCCGCCATCGACGTGAACACTACTAGATACACGGACGCCGGGCCGGCATCGACGATGTATTCGAAGACGACGAGCTGGTTGAACAGGAAGAGCAAGGGCCCGCCGAACGACGCCGCGAATCGCGCCTTGCCGTTGAAGCGCCACCACCACCATTGCGCCCAGTTGGCGGTCAGCTCGGCCGACGCGAGCCCCAGCATGAACACGGCGATGTCGATGACGTTCTGCGCGATGGTGGCCACGATCATGGCGAGCGCCACGATGGCAGCGGCCACGATCCGGCCGACCATCAGATAGTGCCGATCCGAGGCCTCGCGAACGAGCGATCGCTTGTAGACGTCGTTCAGAAAGACCTGCGCACCGAAATTCATGTTGGAGCTGACCGTCGACATGATCGACGCGAGAATGCCGCTCACCGCCAGCCCCAGCAGCCCGGACGGCAGGTAGTGGCCGAGCAGCATGCCGTAGGCGAGCTCCTTGTCGATGCTGCCGTCGCGCAGGCCTGGCCATCGCACTGCGGCGCCGAGGGCGGGCAGCGTGATCAGGGCGAGCATCAGGAACAGGATCACCTGCGTCCAGACGTACATCTTCGCGGCCTCGGCCGCGTTGCGGCACGACAGGATGCGCTGGCCTTCCATCGCGCCGGCCATCGGCGCGGCGTCGCCGCCGTATCCCACGGCGGTGCCGATCGTCCACGCGATCACGCCGAGGACGCCGAGGAGCTCGTGGTGCATCGGCGGGCGCCAGCTCACGACGCCGTCGCCGAACGCGCCGACGAGCGCCTGATGCAGGCCGGCCGGGCCACCGAAGTCGAGTTGCACGGCCCAGACGAGCGTCAACGATGCCCCGATGATCACGAGCGTCTGAAAGAAATCGGAGATCACGACGCCGACATAGCCGGACAGCAGCACGTAGAAAAGGATGATCGGAACGACGACGGCGAAGGTGGTCCAGAGATCCCAGCCGAGCATGGGGTGGGCGACCTTGTGCATGCCCAGGAGTCCGGCGCCGGTCCAGGCGACGACCGCGATGAAGGCGCTCCTGAGCGCCACCCACGTGCGCACCGCGACGGCGGGCGTGCCGCTGAAGCGAAGCTCGTAGAACTCGGGCGAGGTCATGAGCGAGAGCCGCCGCCACAGCACGGCGAACAGCACGCCGCCGATCATCAGGGCCAGACCAAAGCGGCTGAGATACCACCAGCAGATGAAGGCGCCGGTGATCACGGTCATGCCGCAATAGGCGGGCGCGACGTCCGCGTTCAGACAGGTCGCGGCATAGGACGTTCCGTTCAGCCACCCGGGCATGCGGCGGCCGGCGAGGAAGTAGCCCTCCAGATCGTGCCCGGCCCGCTTGCGCAGGATGAACCCCATCGCGATGAGCACGAGCATGTAGAGGCCCATCACGGCGTAGTCGAGCGGCTGCAGTCGAACCTGGAATCCGTCAGCCATCAGGCGAGGTCCTGCTGCAGCATCTCGGCGGCCCGCAGCGCGCAGTACCACTGCATGCGCGGCAGGTGAAACGGTCCTTTCCAGAGGTTGCCCTTCAGCCTCGTGGACACGGAACCGTCCCGGTGCAGGTACCCGAACCACTCGCCATGACGAGGATCGGGAAAGTGCGCGTACGCCCATTCGTGCACCCGCTCGTGCCAGTCGGCGTACTCGTCGTCGTGCGTGAGCTGATACGCGAGCAGGGTCGCGATGATCGCCTCGTTGTGCGGCCACCAGAGCTTCATGTCATGGGCGTATTCGGCGCTCGGCAGCCCGCGGGCGTCAGAGAAATAGACGAGGCCGCCGTATTGCGGGTCCCATCCCATGGCCAGCGACCAGCGGATGATCGTCGTGCCGAGCTCGACGAGCCGCGGCGCGTTGCCCCGGTGACGCGATTCCTCTATGGCGAAGCGCTGTCGCGCTTCTTCGAGGATGAACCATCCGGCTTCGATCGCATGGCCGGGACAGACCATGCGGCCTTCAAAGGTGTCATGGAGCTCGCCGTTCGGGCCGACGCTCTCGAGCACGCACCGCAAATCGGGCTCGAGGAAGTCCCGTTCGATCTCCGCGATGCACTCGTCGATCACCTGAGTGCAGATGGGGTCGTCAACCGATTTCCGCAGCTCCTGTGCGGTCACGATCAGGATCATCGGCATCGCCAGCCCTTTCGTGCGGCGTGTCGCCGGGATGACCTTCGGCTCGAGCAGGCCCGGTTCGCGGTGGTACTTCAGGAGCAGGCGGAACAGATCGAGCGCCTGTGCTTTCGCGCGTGCGTCACCAGCGGCGCGGCCGAACGCGGCAAGTGCGATCACGGCGAACGCCTCCGAGAACAGATATCGCCGCTTGCGCAGCGGGCGTCCCTCACGCGTGACCGAAAAGAACATCCTTCCGTCGGCGTCGAAGCAGTGACGGTTGATGAACTCGATGCCGTGCCTGGACAGATCGAGCCATTCGGCGCGGCGTTCCACGGTGTCGAACAGGGTGGCCAGCAGCCACGCGAAGCGGCCCTGGACCCAGACCGACTTGTCGGACTGCAGGAGCGAGCCGTCCTGATCCAGCGCCGTGAGGTAGCCGCCGTATTCGCGATCGATTGCGCGTGGAATCCAGAACGGGAGGGTGTCGTCCAGCAGCCCGTCACGATAGGTCGCGAGCAGCGCTTTCAACCGGTCCGGTGTCATCGGGCGCCTTCACGGTGCCCGAGGCGCACGGCTGTTGTCAATCGTGATCCGCGATCGCTGCAGCTGCACTGTCGCTCACGTACCGAGGCACGAGACTCCGTCTCCCATCCTCCCATACTCATGTGATAGCCAGTCATGGCTTGTCGTCGGAACGACCCGCCGCCTCCTCGCCAATCGTGTCGTCGCGAAGTGCCGCGCGCCTGTAGAATGTCAGCCATTCGAGATGGGGAATCCCACTTCAACCGGGAGCGCTCCTATGCCTGCCAGTAATGTGCGATACGTCACCGCGCTCATGACCGTGCCGCTGGTCCTGACGCTTACAGTCGGTGCTCAGCAGCAACCGCCAGCCGGCGGTGACGCCGGGGCCCGAGGTCAGTCCGCGCCGGCGGGCGAGCGAGGGCGCGGCCGTGGCGCGGCCGACCCGTTCGCCGGGCAGCCGCGCATCAATGCGCTGGTCGTGAGCGGAGGCTGCTGCCACGACTATGGGCTTCAAGGACGGCTGCTGATGGACGCCGTCAATCGCGCGCTGCCGGTCGACTGGACGGTCGTCGTGCAGGGAGGCAGAGGCACGCGCGGCAGCATGCCGGTCTATGCGAAGGCCGACTGGTCGAAAGGGTTCGACATCGTCATCCACAACGAGTGCCTGGCCAGCGTGGACGACCCGCAGTACATCCGCAACATTACGGCCGGGCACCGCGGCGGGCCGCCCGCGATCGTGATTCACTGCGCGATGCACTCGTACCGCTCCGCCACCATAGACGACTGGCGAGAGTTCCTCGGCGTCACGTCGCGAACCCACACCAAGCCGTTCCCCATCCCGGTCAAGGTCGCGGCGAAGGATCACGGGGCCATGAAGGGCTTCAAGGAAGACTGGGTCACGCCGGTCGACGAGCTGTACGTGATCGAGAAGCTGTGGCCGAAAACTACGCCGCTGGCGACCGCCATCAGTCCTGAGGACAAGAAAGAGTACGCGCTGGCGTGGGCGGGCGAGTACGCAGGCGCGCGGGTGTTCGGGACCACGCTGGGCCACGGCAACGACACCTGGGCCGACCCGGTCTTTCAGGATCTGCTCGTGCGCGGCATGAAGTGGGCGCTCAAGCGGGAGTGACGGGTTTACTTGTCACGGGGCTCACGGCTGACGGCACGAAGCCCACGAAGCCCACGAAGCTCACGAAGGGTTCTTGATTAATTGTCTTTGTGATCATTGTGGTCCTTTGTGTAGAGGCGTGAGCCCGTTCTTCGTGACAGTCGTTCGAGGAGATCTCGATGCGTATAGGTGTGGCAGGGAAGCTGTCGCTGGCGTTGTTCGTGGCCGGCGCCGTGGCACTGGTTGGCGCGCAGGAGCCGCCTGGCGGGCGCGGCGGCGGGGGGCAGGGCGGGCGCGGCGGCCAGGCGCCGGCGCCGCCGCCAGGCGTACAGCAGATCAGCCGGTCGCCCGTTGTCGATCAGGCGGCGCACGATCGCGGCCGCGCGCTGTGGGCGAGCCACTGCATCGACTGCCATGGATCGCAAGCGCGCGGGTCGGATACGGGCCCGAACATCATTCGAACGAAGACGGTGAACTACGATCGCTCCGCCGCCCAGGCTGGCAGCGTGCTCGGGCCGTTCCTGAAGGCGGGTCATCCGACGCAAAGCCAGAAACCCAGCGCGTCGTTCACCGACGAGGAGATCGTCGGGCTGGCCAACTTCCTCCGGCAGCGCGTCAACGACACGATGCGCGGCTCGCCGTTGTTCACCGTCGGCGACATCGTCGTTGGCGATGCCAAGGCCGGCGAGGCGTACTTCAACGGCGAAGGGGCATGTGCCACCTGTCATAACGCCACCACGAACAACCTTGCCGGGATTGCCACGCGCATCCCCGTCCCGGTCGATCTGCAGCAGCGCATGCTGTTCCCCGGCGGCGGCGGACGCGGTCGCGGCCGTGGCGGCCGCGGCGGGCCGCCCGCCGGCAGCGCGCCGGCGCCGGTCGATCGCAACGCGGTCACCGTCACCATTGCTCCTGCGAGCGGCCCCTCGATATCGGGCGTGCTCGTCGAGGAGAGCGACTTCTACATCACGGTGCGTGAGACGGGCGGCACCGTTCGCGTGGTCCGCCGCGCGCCCGGCATGAAGGTCACGCGGGTCAATCCGCTGCAAGCGCACATCGACCTGCTCGACCGCATCAGCGACAAGCAGATTCACGATCTGGTCGCCTACCTGGAGACACTGAAATGAGAGCCGTCGCATATCTCGGCTGTGCCGTGCTTCTGTCGGCTGCGCTGGCGGCGCAGCAGCCGCGTCCTGACCAGGCTGCATCGAACAGTCCGGCCGGCCTGACGACGGCACAGATCGAAAAACCGTCGCCCGATTCGTGGCCCACCTATAACGGCGACTACTCCGGGCGCCGCTTCAGCAGTCTGACGAAGATCAACGCCTCGAACGTGAAGCATCTGAGCCTGGCGTGGATCTACGACCTGCCGGCGCGGCGGCACCATCAAGGCGACGCCGCTGCAGATCGGTGGCGTGCTGTATTTCACGACGCCGAATCACGTCTATGCCGTCGACGCGCGCACCGGCCGCGAGCTCTGGCACTACACGTTCGCGCGAAGCCGCGGCGGCATCCAGATCGGCAATCGCGGCGTCGCCGTGCTCGGCAGCACGGTGTATTTCGTGACGACGGACTGCAACCTCGTGGCGCTCGACATCAAGACTGGCGCCGAGAAGTGGGCGAAGGAGTTCTGCTCGCTCGAGATGATGTACTACGGCTCGATCGCGCCGGTCGTCGTCAAGGACAAGTTGATCCTGGGACCGAGCGGGGACGATCTCGACGTGCCGGCGTATCTCGAGGCCCGCAGCCCGGAGAACGGCGACTTGATCTGGCGGTGGTACGTCACGCCGCAGAAGGAGGGCGATCCCGGTCTCGACACCTGGCCGAATCTCGACATGGCTAAACACGGCGGCGGGATGACGTGGCAGCCCATCACCTACGACCCGGAGCTGAACCACATCTATGTGACGACCGGGAACCCGCAGCCGGTGGTGGCGTTCAAGAACCGGGAAGGCGCCAATCTCTACACCGCCTCGATCGTGGCGCTGAACGCCGACACCGGCAAGATGGTCTGGTACTTCCAGTCCTCTCCCCATGACACACACGACTGGGACGCGACGCAGACCGCGGTGGTGTTCGACGGCACGATCAACGGACAGCCGCGAAAGCTGATCGCCCAGGCGTCGCGCAACGGCCACTTCTTCGTGCTCGACCGCACCACCGGCAAGGCCATTGTCTCGGCCGAATACATCAAGACGAACTGGAGCCTCGATTACGACGGCAGGGGGCAGCCCATTCCGAACCCGCAGAAACGGCCGCAGATTGCCGGCGCCCTGGTGACGCCCAATCAGGGCGGCGCGACCAACTGGTTTCCTCCGAGCTTCAGCCCGCAGACCGGGCTCTTCTATGTGAACGCCACCCGGGCCTTCAGCGTGTGGTACATCTACGACGCCAGCGACAATCCGATGGGATGGGGAGGGACCGATCGCGGCGGCTACGCCGAGCAGCCGCAGTTGAAGGCGATCGATTACAAGACCGGCAAGATCCGCTGGAGCGTTCCGCGCTACGGTGGCAATTCCGGCATTCTGACCACCGCCGGGAACGTCCTGTTCAATGCCGCCGCGGGCGGCATCGGCGCCTATAACGCCACGACCGGCGAGCCGCTCTGGAACGCGCGCGTCGGCAACTCGGTCACCAACGGTCCCATGACCTTCGAGCTCGACGGCCTGCAGTACGTTGTCGCGGGCGCTGGTGCACGACTCGTCACTTTTGTCCTGAATCAATGAGGGACGCCGGCTGACGCCGGCTGGAACCAGTCGTAGACGCTCTACGTCTATAGCCGTAGACTGTCTACGACTATGGCCAAGACTCCCGACGATCGGCGCCTGGAGCTCCTCCAGGGCACTCTCGACATGCTCATCCTCCGGACCCTCCAGTGGGGTCCCCGGCACGGCCACGGCATCGGCCAGGCCATCCGCACGCAGTCCGACGACCTCCTCAAGGTCGAAACCGGCTCGCTCTATCCGGCACTGCATCGCCTCGTGAAGCACGGGTGGCTGAAGGCCGAGTGGGGCGTGAGCGAGGCCAACCAGAAAGCGAAGTATTACCGGCTCACCGCGGCGGGCAAGGCCCAGCTGTCGCGCGAGCAGAATCGCTGGTCCCAGCTGGTGCATGCGATCGGCCGCATCATGAATCCGTCGCCCGCGAGTGAGGAGTAAGTCATGCGGCCGGACGATCGCGAGCTCGACGACGAAATCCGCGGCCATCTGGCTCTCAGCGTGAAGGAACGGATCGAGCGGGGCGAAGACCCCGAGGCCGCGCGACTCGCGGCGCTGCGGGAGCTCGGCTACGTTCCCGCGATCCGCGAATCGATGCGGCGCGTGTGGTACAGCCGCTGGTTCGACGCGGCCACCGCGCTCGGGCGGGAGATGCGAATCGGCCTGCGCTCGCTCCTCCGCGCCAAGGGCCTGGCTGCCACCGTCGTGGTGACGCTCGCGCTCGGGATCGGAGCCAACGCCGCGATTTTCAGCGTCGTCCGCGGCGTGCTCCTGCGCCCGCTCGTCAATCGCGGCGAAGATCGCCTCGTCTACATCCGCCAGAGCGCGCCCGGCATCGGCGCCGCGAACACCACGTTCTCCGTGCCGGAGATCGCCGACTTCAAGTCGCGCGTCACCACGATCGGCGCCTTCGGCGATTTCTCGACGATCGAGTTCACCATGCTTGGCTTCGGCGACCCCCGCGTCGTGCAAGGCGGGCGTCGTCGGCGGCTCGTACTTCGACGTGATGGGCCTGCGCCCCGTGCTCGGCCGCTTGCTCAACGCGTCGGACGATGGCGCCAACGCGGCGGGCGTGGTGGTGCTGACCCACCGCTTCTGGACGACCTCGCTCAACAGCGACACGACGGTGATCGGCAAGACGATTCGCCTCGGGCAGCGCGCCGCGACCGTGGTTGGCGTCCTCGAGCCGTCGGTGCCGTATCCGGCCGACACCGAGATCATCGCGAATGTGGTGACCAGCCCGCATCACCTCGGGGCCACGATGGTCACCGTTCGCACGCACCGGATGACCGAGCTCTTCGGGCGGCTGAAGGATGGCGCGACTGTCGCCGATGCGCGCGCCGAGCTGACGGCCGTGCACGAGGCGATGGTGCGCGAGCACCCGGCCGCATACTCGACCAGGGCCGACGTCCGGCTGAGCGTCACGCCGCTCCGCGATCAGATCACGTCGCCGGCGCGGACGATCCTGCTCGTGCTGCTCGCCGCCGCTGCCGTCGTCTTCGTCATTGCCTGCTCGAATGTGGCCAACCTGATCCTCGCGCGGTCCGTGCGCCGGGAAGGGGAGCTGGCGGTGCGCGCCGCGCTCGGCGCGAGCCACGCCGCGCTGCGGCGGACGCTGCTGGCCGAGAGCCTGGTGCTCTGCGGCGCTGGGGCCGTGCTCGGCGTCGCGCTGGCGCGCCCGCTCGTGGCCGTGGTGTCCGGCTTCGCTGCGCGCTTTTCGGTGCGTGCGCTCGAGGTGACGGTCGACGCCAGCCTCCTGTGGGTTGGCGCCGGTCTCGCGATCGCGGCCGCCGTGCTGCTGGCGTACGTTCCGCGGCTGCCGTCGACCTACGCTCCGACCGGATTGGGGCTGGCGAGCGGCAGCGTGCGGATCACGCCGGGCACCAACCGCCGGCTGCGCGCGTTCGCGACGGCGCAGATTGCGTTTTCGTTCGTATTGCTCGCCGCCGCTGGCACGCTGGTGGCCGCGCTCATCGCGCTGCAGCACACGCACACCGGGTTCAACACGAAGCACGTCCTCGCCTTCGACGTTCCAACGTCGTCGGTTGGGGTGATAAACCCCCGGGAACTGGACTCCTATCAGGAAATGGCCCGTCGCACTGCCGAATTGCCGGGCGTTCGAAGTGTCGCGCTCGGCAGCTTCGTCCCCTGGCGCGACGCCGGGCTGTTTCCGCTCTTCCAGTTCACCGCCGACGGTTTCAGACCGGCGGACGGCGAAGAGAATCCGCACGCGCGATTCCGCATCGTCTCGCCGCGCTTCTTCGAGGTGCTCGGCGTTCCGCTGCGCGCCGGCCGCGACTTCAACGACGGCGACCACGTGGGCAGCGAGCCCGTCGCGATTGTGAGCGAAACCCTCGCGCAACGGATCTTTCCCGACGGCAACGCCGTGAACCGCAAAGTGTGGTGGACCGATTCGCTCTGGGGAAAGCCGCTGCCCCGCCGCATCGTCGGCGTCGTCGCCGACGTAGACGATGAGAACGTCGTGCCGGGGCCAACGCTGACCATTTATCACCCCGTCCAGCAGCTGCGCGTTGCCGGCCGCCTGTTCGTGCACGCGGAGGGAGATGCGTACGCGCTGGTGCCGTCGGTGACTCGAATCGTTCGTGAGATTTCGGCGAACCAGCCCGTGGAGCGCGCGGCGACGCTCGAGGACGTGCGTGCGGCAGTGCTCGCGCCTGAACGGCTGAATGCGTTCGTGCTGTCCGGATTTGCCGGAATCGCGCTGCTGATCGCCGTGGTCGGCGTGGCGGGCGTGCTGGCGTTCTCGGTGAGCGCGCGCACGCGGGAGTTCGGTGTGCGGCTGGCGATCGGCTCGACGCCGCGTCACCTGCTGATCCGCGTGCTGCTGGAGGGCGCTCTGATCGTGGCCGTCGGGATCGCCGCGGGGGTCGCGTGTGGCTACGCATTCGCGGGCATCGCCGCGAGTTATCTGGAGAACATGCGGATGCCTGGCGCGCTGCCGGTCGTCGGGGCTGCCACGGTCCTCACCGCCGCCGCCATCATCGCGTCGCTGATGCCGGCGGCACGGGCATCACGCGTGGACGTTTTGCAGGCGCTCAGGTCGGAGTAGACACGATGAACATGGACGGAATCATCCACGCGACCCTGCCGCTGCACATCCTCGCGGGCGGATTGGCGCTCGTATTCGGGTACGCCGCGATCGCTGCGAAGAAGGGGGCCACGCTGCACCGCAAGAGCGGGATGCTGTTCGTCTGCGCGATGGTCACCATGGCGCTCACCGGCGCGGTCGTGGCGACCCTGAACGGCTCGGGGATCTCGGTGGTTGCGGGTCTGCTGACCTTGTATTGGCTGTGGCGCCTTCGCACCAAAGGGACGCTATCATCTCTCGCCGTGCGCCAGCGCTTCGAACCGTCTTTCGAAATCAACCCGAAGGGGCAAGCCTCATGACTTCTCGAAAACCGCTCCGGCTGTGGCCGGGTGTGGCTCTCGCCATCCTCGTGGTAATCCTCAGGTTCGTTGCCCCTCTCGTTGTGCCTGACGACCTCCTGCTCAACGACATGCCAGTCGTCATCATCGCCATACTCGGGGCGGTCATCGGCGCCCTGGGTATCGGCGTGTGGTGGATCCTGTTCAGCCGCGCGCCCTGGTTGGATCGCATCGGCGCCATCATCCTCATGATCCTCGGGATCATCGCGACATCACGCCTCGTCCACGAGTCGATTGCCGGCGGGAACATGGGTTATTTGTTGTACATCTACTCCATCCCGTTCCTCGGCCTCGCCCTGGTTGTCTGGGCCGTGGCTACGCGTGGTTTTCCAGACGGAAAGCGGCGCGCATGGATGATCGCGGCCGTTGCGCTCGCCTGCGCGCCGTGGGTGCTCGTACGCACGGCTGGCAGTTACGGCGCCGGCTCGGATTTCCATTGGCGGTGGACACCGACGCCCGAGCAGCGCCTGCTGGCCCAGGGCAACGACGAGCCGACGCCAGTTCCGGCTGCTCCCGCCGCGAACGCCACCACGGGAAGTTCCACTGCCGCCGTGGCAGTCCCGGCAACCAGCGCACCGGGCGCGGCGCCGCCAGCTCCCGCCGCGTCTGGCGTCAGCGCCACCGACCGGCCGGGTGCGAGTGCTCCTCGACCTGGCGTGAGCGCAGTTGACAAGCCTGACGTGAGTGCATTTGACAGGCCTGCCACGAGCGGAGATCGGCCCGCCATGAGCAAGGTCGAATGGTCTGGCTTTCGCGGCCCCAAACGTGACGGCGTCGTTCACGGCCTGCGGATCGCAACCGACTGGGCCAAGTCGCCACCCGTCCAGTTATGGCGGCGGCCGATCGGACCGGGCTGGGGATCGTTCGCGGTGCAGGGGGACCTGCTCTACACGCAGGAGCAGCGCGGTGATCATGAGACAGTCGCGTGCTACAGGTTGAGCACCGGCGAGCCCGTATGGCGGCATCGTGACGCGATCCGGTTCTACGAGTCGAACGCCGGTGCCGGGCCGCGGGCGACACCGGAAATCAATGGTGGTCGGGTCTATACGCTTGGGGCGACGGGCATCCTCAACGCGCTGAACGCCAGCAACGGTGCGGTCGTCTGGTCCCGCAATGCGGCGACCGACACTGGCGTGGAGGTCCCTGACTGGGGTTTCGCCGGCTCTCCGCTGGTGATCGACGACACCGTCGTCGTCGCTCTGTCCGGCCAGCTGATCGCCTACGCCGCCGCGACCGGCGATCGCCGCTGGCTCGGCCCGACCGGCGGCGCCGGCTACAGCTCTCCACACCTGGCGACGATCGATGGCGTTCCTCAGGTCTTGCTGCTGCGGGGAAGCCGTACGATCAGCGTTGCGCCGGCCGACGGCCGGCTGCTCTGGGAGCACGTCTGGACGCCGGGAGTCGGCATCGTTCAGCCGGCTCTGGCTGACGGCGGCGATGTCCTACTCGCCGCCGGCGATGGAATGGGCGGAGTCGGCATCCGACGCGTCGCATTCGAGCACGGATCCGGCGGCTGGGCGATCCAGGAGCGCTGGACGTCGCGCGGATTGAAGCCGTACTTCAACGACTTCGTCGTTCACAAAGGCCACGCGTTCGGATTCGACGGCAGCATTCTCGCGTCCATCGGTCTCGACGACGGCGAACGCAAGTGGAAAGGCGGCCGCTATGGCAACGGTCAGATGATGCTGCTGGCCGAACAGGACCTGCTGCTGGTGCTGTCGGAGGAAGGCGAGCTGGCGCTGGTCAGCGCGACGCCCGACAAGTTCACGGAGATCGCGCGGTTCAAGGCGCTCGAAGGGAAGACCTGGAATCACCCCGCAGTGATCGGCGACGTGGTGCTGGTCCGCAACGGCGAGGAGATGGCGGCGTTCCGCCTGCCTGCCGTAGCACGCTGACACCGCTCGACCGGCTCCACGAGGACGAGAAGCGTCTCAGCGCCTCTTACCCTTGCGGCTCACGCGCCCCCCGGTGCCTTGTTCATGCGTGATTTTCAGCCGGGCGATGACGTCTTCATGCAGCACCCGCATCTGGTTTCCGAGGGCATCCAGATCACGATGGACCTCCTCACGGAGACGATTGAACTCCTCACCCTTCCTCACCGACACGATGGAACTCCTCACCGACACGATGGAACTCCTCACGGATCGCAGAAAAGCCCTCGCGCATCTCGGTCTGGAGTTGCAGAATCTGCGTCGTCAGAACGTCCAGTCGCTGCTGCGATCCTTCCAAGTCGGTCACCCGCCGCTCCAGGCTTTCTACTCTCGATTCAACACTTTGGCCGGCCATGGCTGTCCTCTCGCATCGGCCACCTCGCGACTCTTGCGGGGTGGCTCCTCTGAGAGTGACCGCCAGAAGCATGCCGGTGCGCCGGGTTTCTATGCGCCGTCCGACCCGGCTCTTGGCAACTGGAGCGACGACGATACCATCGTC
>CAWAXG010000050.1:0-260496 GCA_963785755.1 uncultured Acidobacteriota bacterium
GCAGCTCGATCAGGGCGCCGAGGGCGGAGTCTGGAACTCGATCATCTGGCTGATCAGAAAGAGGGTTCCGCTCGCGCACCGGGTGGAGAAACTGCGCCGCGCCGGATTGCTGAACCGCGCCTGATTAGCGTGAAATCAGAGGCCCTTTGACAACCTCGAACCTATCGAGCGTCTTGCCATTCGCACCGATCGCTTCAATCCGGATCGCGTCATGCGTCACCTGGACGATCAGAAAGGAGTGAGTCGTACCGTCGGCCTTCGCCAGAAACGTGTTCGTGTGGTCGATGGCGTTCGGTTTCACTTTCGCGCTGGCGCCGGCCGTCACGTACTGCACCTGATGACTCGCCGGCGCGTTCGCGGGCTGCAGGGTGGAGCGATCGTAGTGATGATCGTGACCGGCAAGGACCAGGTCCACACCGCGATCCACGAAAATGGGTTCGAGCAGATGCCGCAATCTCAGCAACGACCGTTCGGCGCCGTGGCCCCCGGTTCTTGTTGCGGCGGAGTAAATCGAGTGGTGCAGGAAGACGACCTTCCATCGCGCCCGAGAATTCGCTAGCGCCTCCCGGAGCCACACCAGCTGGGCATTCTTGACGGCTGCCTGCTCATTGATAAACACGACGTCCTCGCCAAGCTCCGCGTTGAGCTTCTCGAGCCGTCGCTGTTCCGACGCCGTGAGCGTCGTCTTCTTGCGCTGCAGCGCGGCGCGCTCGTTGTCGAGTCGCGCTTTTTCGACGAGAACGAGAGCGCGGGCCTCGTCGGATAGCGCCGTCGAATCGAGCCCGAAGAATTCGATAAGACCGTCTCCTTTTGAGAACGCGTAGAATCGTCGGCCTGTCATGTTCCAGGCCGCATAGTTTATTTGCAGCTCGGTCCCGCGGCGAATATCGTGGTTACCGAGTACCGCGTAGAACTGGACACCCGCAGCCAGGAGATCGGCGAACGGAGCTTCGAAGGTCTTCTGGATGCCCCGCCCAACGCCGTCGGTATAGATGTTGTCGCCGAGCATCAGCACGAAGTCAAACCTCGCGCGATCGCGGCGGTAAGCCAGCATTTCGCGGGCAACGCCGCGCAGGCCAGGCGTGACGTCGCCGGTGTCGCCGATGACACCAAAAACGATCGGCTCCTGGGCCTTTCCGGGCGTGGTGGCCGGCGCCAGCGTCAGGACGAGCGTCGCCAGGCCGGCAGTGCGGAGCAATGCTCCCCTGTTCACGGTGCTCCTTTCGCGTCGGTTCCTTACGCGGACGACGGCCTCAGTGACAATCATCGCAATGACGGTGCGCGTGGAGACATGCGTTCCGAACTCCACGCAACGTGGGTCGATCAGGTCGAGTCGTGCCAAGGTTACTATGGTGACCTCAGCGGAACATGCGGCCGACACCGAGGTATGTACGCCAGCGTCCGTCGAAGCTCCATGAGCCGGCAAAGACGACCGGACCGACAATCGTGTCCATCACGAGTCCAGCACCGGCGTTTGTTTTCCAACCGGCGCGCTTCCACTCTTCAAACGCATCCCCATTCTCGAGCCATCCGCCGGCGAAGACTGCGCCGCCCATGAAATCAGGCAGCCGGCCAACGCGCCTGAGGTATCCACCTGTCGCAACGTAATAGTGAGCCCCCCTGAGCTCGCCGGTGTCGTAGGCGCCGAGCCGGAACGGCGAACCGAGTAAGAACTGATTGGTCGGCAATGGTGCCGACTCGAAGGATGTGCCGACTCCGCCGTACAGGAAGACGCGATTCGGAGGGCCGATGCTCCAAAAGCGATTCGCGACCGCAGACAGCTGAGTCAGGCCCGTGTCGACGTCGAGCGTCTCCCCGCGCACCGCGAGGTCGGGGCCGCTGAAGATGTGGGTGAGTCGCACGTGCGACACCACGCCACCAGCTGGCACAACCGGACTGTCCTGTGTATCCAGCCGCCAGACCAGATCTCCGACCGTCTCCTCCCCCCGCAGTTCGGGGAAGCCAGGGTCCCCGACCTCGATAGACACGGTCGTATCCCCAACGTACGCACCGATGCGCACATCACTGCGCGGGCCCAGGTTCACACCACCATTCAGGCCGATCCGCGCCACCCTCTGCTTGTAGCGCGCAAGGACTACGTCGTCGTCAATCAGGTCGAACGTCATGCGTCCAACACCAGCGTACGGCGCGACGAACAGCGGCGTCGGCCCAATCGGGCGATAGAGCTCGATCCCGAGGCCGGGATCCGATCCCACCGTGCCGTCCACTCGCAACTCCGAACCCGATCCGACCGTGTCAAACGCCAGATAGCGGGCCGTCGCCGTTATGCGGAAGTCGCTCGAGGTCGTGTTCTCCAGGTTGATTCCCAGCATCATGAACGGCGGCGCATAGGGCTTGACGCGTCCCCGCACGAGTAAGCCCGGTCGGCGCGCGGCGTCGTGCATGAGGCGCCAGGTCACCGTCTGGTAGCGATCCAGCCCCATGATGACAGCGATGTCCCGCTCCACTGCCGCCGGATCCAGCGGCGCGCCGATGTGGGGCGCGAGCAGCACATTCAGTCGCTTTGCGTCACCTGTTGCGAAGCCATCCAGCTGTACGAACTCTGGCGCTGGCAGATCGGTCCGCCGGCGCGCCTGACGGGCGCGCCGCCACGTGTCGTAGTCACCTTCGCTGATGGCGAGCGGCAGCAACTGATCGCGCATGCTCTCTGCGGCGCGGTAGCCCGCTTCGATCAGCGCCCCAGCCCGCCGCCAGTCGAGCGATCCGTACTCGTGGAGCGGGACGTTGATGACGACATCGGCTGCCGCGAGTGCGCGCCTGGTGGATGCCCGCATCATGGCGTCGAGCGTATCGCCCGCGATCCCAAACATCGTGTAGGTGACACCTTCGCGATCGGACTGATCGCCGACGTTGACGGCAACGACACGGTCGGCGCCCATCGCCTTGACGATGTCTGCGGGCACGTTGTTCATCGTGCCGCCGTCGATCAGAACGTGCCCGTTCAGCTCCACGGGAGGAAAGATCAGTGGCAGGGACATCGTGGCCCGCATCGCATCGGCGAGCGACCCTTTGCGCAGCACAACGGGCTGGGCCGATAGAAGGTCGACCGCTACGGTTCGAAACGGTGTCGGCAGGTCGTCGAAGTCCTCGACGCCGAAGTAGGGAGCTGCGATCCGGCCGAGGAGCAACTCCACGTATTCCCCGTCGTTCAACGCTGCGGGCGGCACGATGCCGCCTTTCAGACCGAACTCGAGACGCGACGGATAGGCGCGCGCGTCGGCCTTGCGGCGGATGTTCTTGTGGGCAAAGGACGACGCGCCAAAGAGCTGATCCCAGTCGAGCGAGGCGACGAAGTCCTCCAGCTCGCGTGCATCCATCCCGCTCGCGAATGCGCCTCCCACCAGCCCTCCCATGCTCGTGCCGGCCGCCGCATCGATCGGGACGCGATGCTCCTCGAGCCAGCGGATGATACCGACGTGCGCGATCCCACGGGCGCTGCCGCCACCGAACGCCACTCCGACCGTCGATCGCCCGGACACCCGCGCCGGGCGCGGGCCCGCTGGCGCCTCATCGGCTGCGGTTGGACGCGGCAAGACGCGCTGGAGCGGGGCAGCACATGCTGCACACAGTGCCGGCACGAACACCAGGAGAAGGGGCAACCGCCGGCGGATTGAGCGCATGGTTTGTTGCTACTTGGGGTTCGCCTTCGTGATCTTGTTCCCCTGAACTCCGGCGCCGGCCATGAGTCCCTTCTGGTCGAAAATGACCGCATAGATGTCGGACTTGAGCGTCGTCGTCGTGAGGTTCTTCGACGCTCCCTTGTTGACCACGACAACGGTCGGGCCCACGCCCACCTCGAAGCCCTTGGCTTTGCCAAGCGCCTGCACGGCGTTGTCGTTCATGAAGAACAGCGCATAGCCATAGGTCTTCGCCCCGGCCTGCAGGCCGACGGACGTGCCGGTGGTAGTAAAGAACCCTTCCGGCTTGCCGTCCTTCAACAGCGTGCCGGTGCCGCGTTGGACGCCGACTCCCACACTCGCTCTCGTGATTTTCGGGAACACGAGGATCGCCTGTGCCTTTTCGGCCAACTCTTTGGTGGCTGGCGCCTTCTCATAGAGCGATGCCAGGGCCCACTCCGCCTCCTTGGCGAGCTTCTCGGGCTTGCCGACTTTCTCGGGCTCGTCTTGAGCCATCGCAGCGGTCACTGGTAACGCCAACCACGCGCCGATGATCACGACAACCAAACCAGTCACTGACATGGCAAACGTCCTTTCGAATACCGAGTGGAATCGAGTCGAGAGCTGGATTACTTCTTCTCGGCCAGGAGCTGGCGACGCGCGCGGGCCAGCAGCCGCTGCTGTTCGGTGGTGACAACCGGACGTTTCAGGCCGAGCCTTCGGATCGACTCGGTCGTGATTCCCGCGACCAGCGCGCGGGTTACCCATTTATGGTCGGCCGGGATCACCCACCACGGAGCCCACTTCGTGCTCGTGTGCCGCAGCATGTCCTCGAATGCGTGCTGGTAGTCGTTCCAGAAGCCGCGCTCTTTCAAGTCGGCGAACGAGAACTTCCAGTGCTTCTCCTCGTTGTGGAGCCGCTCCATGAACCGTTTCTTCTGCTCCTTCTTCGACAGGTGCAGAAAGAACTTCAAGACGAGCGTCCCGCTGCGGGTGAGGTGCCGCTCGAACCGATTGATGTCGTCGAACCGTGCCTCCCAGAATTTCTGCCCGCGCTTGCCGGGCGGTAACTTCTGATGCGTGAGAATCTCGGGGTGGACGCGAACGACGAGCACGTCCTCGTAGTATGAGCGGTTGAAGATGCCGATGCGGCCGCGCTCCGGCAGCGCCCTCATATAGCGCCAGAGAAAGTTGTGGTCGACCTCTTCATCGGACGGTTTCTTGAAGCTGAAAACCTGACATCCCTGAGGGTTCACGCCTGACATCACGTGCTTGATCGTGCCGTCCTTGCCTGCGGCATCCATCGCCTGCAGCACGATCAGCACCGAGTACACGTCGGAGGCATAGAGCAGCTCCTGCGCGGCCGCCAACTCCTCGATGTTCTTCTCCAGGAACGAGACCGCCCGTTGCTTGAGCTCCGGCTTCGTCAGCTCCTGGAACTCGTCGCCTCCGGCCAACGACGGATCATGTCGCTTCAGCCGGAACCTGCGACCGGGCCGTACCTGGAACAACCGTGTGACGTCCTTGTAGGTCAGGGCCACGGCAAAACTCCCGAGCTTTTCACAAATGCGCGGCGCCCGGCCGCACCACAGGCGACTGCGCCCTTGTCGGTCGGTGCTTCAGTCGGCGTCATCGCGCGTTCCTGGATCGAGTTGTCTCTGGAGCAGCGCTGATGGGTTGATGGGGGAGACGTTCGAGGCCAACCAATGTCCAACCGCCGGTTGCCCGCCGGAAATGCATGCGCACCGGTTCCTTCCACGACGGATGCGCGGCGCTCTCCACCGACACATCGACTTCCACGAAGCTGCCCCCTGACGGGTGGTAATCCTGATGGCGCGGCAATCGTGGTTGTGGCGCTGCGCGTCTCGCCGAGTGGCCGTGTCTCGCCAGTCATGTTGTCGAAGCTCGACCACGTGGCGCGGTACGTTGCGGATGCGGATTCTCCCGCCGCAACCGCGGCGTTCTGGAAGGTGAGGGAACCGCCCGTCTCGAGGCGCGGATTGACGACCGGGTTGATGGCCGCGAGGTAAGCGCGCCCGATCCGGTCGCGGCGCTTGATCAGCACGTCGGCCAGATACTGTTCGGCGGCCGCGTCCGTCAGCTGCCCCGTTTTGACGATCGCCCGGATCTGATCGTCGCGGAAGGCCATGACGCGACGCGCGGCCCAGAACGCATCATCCGCACGCATCTCCATGTACGCCGTGGTCGGCGTATGCGGTTTCCACGTCGTCGGATCGAATCGGTCACCCTCGAACCGCCCGACCGAGGGGAAGGCAGGGTAGCGCGCCGTCTGCCACGGGCTCAGCGCAAACCCGAACGACAACAGGCGCTTCCGCGTGGTGTCCCCCTGGTAGAAGTACTCCCATCCCTCGTCCCAGTCGTGCGGCCCGTTGGCCCCCATCCCCAACGTTGAGCCAACGTCCTGGAGATAGTGCTTCACGACGGCCCGGCCGTTCTCGGTGATGAGCGTATCCAGCGTGTTGCCGGCTTTCATGTCCGTCAGGTTGGTCCAGGCGCCGAACACGCGGAGCGCCCTCAACTCGCGGCGGTGTTCGTGCGGGACGATGTCGTTGGGATCGTCCGGACGCGTGCCCTCGTATCGAAATCCGCCGAGGATCCTTCCTGGCAGCAACCGGGACGCGGCAACGCGATACGTGCCGTCCGCGTTTCTGGCGGCCCGTTCGAAGACAGCTTCGAGATCGGCATGCGAAAAAGCCGTGCGCGCGCCTGACGGGCGACGAACGGTCGCCTCAGGGCTGATCGTCACATTCGCCGGGTGGACGACGGTGATGAAGGTTTCGACCTGGTTGTAGCCAAGCGCCCAGAAGATCCGGTTGGCAACCACCACCGCCGCCGTCGCACCTTCGGGATTCCCTGGAGGATCGAAGGACACGAACCACGTCTCGCCGTTGGCGTCCTGCGCCGTGAAGCCGGGCGCGTAGCCCGATGACTTCTCTCGAGTGATGACCCACTTCTCCGGCGCCGGCGGCCGGCCGGTGTTGGGACCGCGCTGGATCTCCTCCATCGACAGCTCGCGCGTGCCAATGCGATTCGTGAACCAGCTCGAATCCGGCACCTCGTCGATCGTGTTGATATTCTGCGCGCGCGTATTCGAGGGCGTCCGCCTCGCGACCGCGAAGAGGTTGTACGAGAGGTCGTAGAGCAGGCTGATGTCCCACGGTTGCGCGCCCGACGCATCCTCCGGATCGGGCTCACGGGCGATCGGGTCGTCGGCGTAGAACCGCGGGCTCTGTGCCGACACGACGGCGAGAGTGACGGCTGTGGCGCAGGTGAGCGCAACCGTTAACGACGCGACGCGCCCCCGGCGCAGCGTGCGGCCAGATCGAGTTGGTGTGGTCATGGCAGCCTCAGAATGACGCTTTCGCCGAAAACACGAACGCCAGCCCTTCGTTGCCTTTCGCCAGTTCAATGCGCAACAGCGTGGCCGCAGGTCCATGGAAGCGGAATCCCAGGCCGTAATCGTCCTTCAGGCCATCGAGATTCAGGTCGCCCCGGCGAGCGGTCACCTTGCCGGCGTCGTAAAACAGGGCCACATCCAGGAAGCGATTCGCCGGGACGCGCCATTCCGCTTGAAGGAGCAGCGAGTGGCGATCGCGGAAGCGCCAGCTCGAAAACCCGCGCAGACTCGAACCGCCGCCGAGCGCCGGCAGCATGAAGAACGGGACCTGCTCGTTCTCGTCGGTGTAGGTCGTCTCGACACGCCCGTGCAGCGACAGCACCCATGTGTCCCGCAGGAGCGGAATGTGCTGGATCGCCTCGTAGTCAACCTGCCGAAAGCTGTACGCGTCGTCAGGTTCTGCGAAGTCGTGAACCGTGACGCCGTAGAAGCCGCCGCGCCGCGAATAGCCCGGGGACGTGCGCCAATCAAGCGCCACGATCCCCTGTGAGTGCAGGTAGGTGGGACGGGTGCCCAGGCCCGGCAGGCTTGCCGGTGTGTAGACGTCCTCTACAGATGGCGCGGCGCCACTGCCGCTCCCCTGCTTCCACTGGCTGTACTCGAGCCCGCCGCCAAGCACGAGCAGCTTGCGGGTGGGCCGGACTTCGAGCGCGGCAGACACGTACGGCTGCTCGAAGCTATAATTTACGCGATCGTCGACCGACGTATTGACCGTACCAATGCCATAGAAGCCGACTGCGGTCGCCTCTCTCCAGCCGCCGACGACCGACAGCACGCCTCGACGGTTGAACAGACGCGGTGCCAGAAACTCCGCTTCCAGGCGCTTGTATCCCGAGAACGTGAAGCTTCCCCGCACATCGAGCGTGTTGTACGGGCTGACGTGGCGCCTATAGCCAGCGCCCAGCGTGAACCCGCCACCCGCGTACGCGCTCTGAAAGAATTGATGCCAGCGCAGCCTGCCGCTGAGGAATAACTCCTCGGCGCGATCGAAGAGCACTTCGGCTCTGTTCGGCTCATAGGGCTGCAGTGCCGTGGCCTTCTCGGCCTTCGCGCGCGTGATCTGCGTCTCCCGCGACTCCTGCGACTGCTGCGCGGCCGCTGACGACGTCCCAACCGACACGGCGAGCAGAGCGGCGAGGCACAAGCGCCCGACACCTCCGCGTCTTGTTCGGTCAGTCGGCTTCATCATGCTCGTCCCCATAGGCTCAGGCTCAGTCCCTCACCGCGCACGTCCTATCGCTTCACAGGCACCAGTGGAATCTCGGACGCCAGCGAGACATTGACGATGGCATCGAGCTTGTTCTCGATTTGGAAGAAGCGCGCTGCCTTTTGGCCAGGCAGCACCGCACGAATCTTCGGAACATACTTCTCACGCACGGCCAGCCTGTCGCGATCGATCGCGAGCAAGTCGTTGAAAAATGCATCGGCCTTCGCGTCGGTCATCGTCTCGAAGTTGGCTGCGTAGGCCGCGATGAGCTTGGCCATGCGGTCGCCGAGCTTCTCGACCTCAGCGCGATACTCTTTGTAAGCTGGCCAGAAGGCCTGGGCCTCTCCTTCGGTGAGCGGCAGATTGGCCGCTACGACAGCCTGCCGATCCGCTTTGAGATCGGCCTGCAGCTGCTGGATGGCTGTCCACTGGTCAACTTGCTGCGCGCGTGCCGCGTGGGGCATGGCCAGGATGGCCAGACTGGAGATGCCTGCGAAAAACGCTGCTTTTCCCATGGTTGCTGATCCTTTTCTCCTGAGCCTGAACTCAATCACTCAACGGCATCACTAGAATCGAAAGGTGATCCCGCCGGCCAGCTCGAACTGGTTCGCATACTGTGCGTCGCCCACGACGTAGCAGCCCCAGAACGGATCGCACCACCAGCCGGCGGCCTCCGACCTGATGTAGGTCGGGGTCCATCGCCCCTCGAGCGCGGATCCCGAACGCCCTGCCGGATAGATCTTCACGCCTGCCGCACCGGTCCAGGAGAATCGCGTTTCGCCTGGAATGTCGCGCGGCGCGCTCGCTCGCAGTGACGCTGACCGCTGCCGTACTGGGTAGCTCCCAAGCCCGAACAGCAGGTACGGGCCGCGCGGTAGCCTCGGCGTCGCCGAAGTTGAATGCGTAGTAGCCGTGGTAGTTGTGCAGCTTGATATCTCCGAGCTTGACGGTCGTCGTGCCGCCGACTTCGAGATCCGCTGGGCTGCTGGTTATAGAGGAAGCCGATTTCCGAATTCTCGCCGGCGAAGAAGCCCACCCGGACTCCCCACGCCCAGGCGTCTGTCGGGTCGATCCGGTCGAACGTCCCCACACCAGGCACCAGGACGGCAGTCCCGCTCACGCCCTCACTGAAGGTCCAGCCGACCGTGCCACTGATTTCGGCACCCTGAGCTGAAGCGCTCGCGGCCATCACCATCATCGTCATCAGGAATACAGACGTTCGAAGCATGGCTTCATCTCCTTCACAACAAATGCGCATCGTCAAGGCAAGATGTCGGCCAGGTCCGACCAAACAGGGTCGAAGAGCGGCGGGGTGCGGAAGCTATTCAGATGTCACGAATACGTGCGTCGTACGAGGCCAGCCGATCACCGCCTGGAGCGGCCGGACACCCGAAATATCACAGGTCACCCGAAATGTCGGGGGCCTCCAGCGCATTTCGACGGTCACGGCCTGAGATTCGTGCAGAGCTGCACCTGCGGGCGGAGGACCACGTCTTCCTGCCCTGACACGGACCGCCGAAATCCGGCTACCGCCGCCGCGGCAAAAGGATGACGATGGCGGCGCGCACCTTCCATGATGGTCCGATGTCTGGATGCGCCGCAAAGCCGCCGACACCGACCTGGTAACTCGCGGGGAACACGCCGAATGACGACAGCTTACTAACACTCATATTGAGCGGGACTGTCCACCTGTCCTCCTCGACTTCCCAGTTGGCGGTCGTCTCCGATTGGAGAGTCACGGTGAGTGTCCGTGTCACCTGGTACGCGAAGAACGGTTGGAGGAACATTTGATTGACGTCTGCGCGCTGGGTGTTGCCGGAGAAGGACCACACCTGATTCCACAGTGCGCCGTATGTCATTTTTCCGGTCTGCTTCAGGACGACGGCGGTTGGACCGGCGCTCCACTTCTCCGTTCCGAGACTGGCGACGCTGGTTGAGGGAAGGCTGATCACCGGTCCAACGCCCCACATCAAACCTGGCCGCGAAGGCGAGACGAAGAACGAGGTCAAAATGTCGCTGACGCCGAACGCCGGACTGCCACCGTCGACGAGCGCCGGCTGGCCGACAAACGGCACGATCACTCTCGCGATGAGATTCCAGTCATTGTTCAGCGCAAACGGCATCACCGGCTGAACGTTCAGAATGAACCGCGTCGCCTCACTCGGCCCAACGTTTTGTTCCCAGTTGAACTGGAACGGCACGCTGACTAGGTCTGAAATCGGATTGGCGAGTTTCTTGGCGAGGTCCTCGGCGTCGCCCTGTGTCGGCGGCGCCCCAGGTGGTTGCTGGGCTCGAGCCACCGTGGCCGCGCACACCAAGATCATTGAGAGAATCGGTATTACACACGGTCGCCACATTACTTCACCTGCCATTGAGGTCGTTGTGCCTCGCCTCGACGGCTGTCAAAATGCGTGGCGTCTAGATGCCTTGTCGCGCGCCGAGCACCTCGCGCACGCTTCGCGGCTCCCGCCGCTCCTGACCGTTGAGCCGATGGCGTGCGATCGACGAGCGCCGGTACACTTCTTTTCGTACTCGCATGATCTCGCCGAGTGGCGCATGCTCCGCCGTGACCCGCCAGGGGGTAAAGGACAACGCGTCCATTTTTTCGAGGTTGTCAGCACCGGAAATGTCCTGCGCCGGTAAACGTACCTTGGCCACGGTGACGAATGGCGAGAGCGCCTCCGGCCATTCGACGGTCACGTCCTGGACGGGCATTTGCTCGAGATTCGTGCAGAGCTGCACCTGCAGGTCGAACTCGAAGGGCCGCTGCTTCAGCTCCGCCACCAGCGCATGCCGGTAGGCGTCGGGATCGGACATCAGATCGACAACGCGGCGTTCGATGGCGTCTGCGAATGCCCGCACGGGAGCGAAGCGCACCTTTGCGATGAAGTCACCGTGGCGCACAGCCCCCTCCGTCCAGTAGGTCGAAAGCAAGACATTCTGCGCGGGCAGCCGAGCCAGTGCGAGAAATGTCAGCAGCTCATCCCACGCCCAGTCCTTCTCAGCGAGCGTGCCCTTCCCGGTCAAGAACTCCGACAGCAATTGGTGGGCGCCGGCCTTGCCTCTCGCAAAGTAACTTGGGGCGTCGGTGAACAGCTGTTGGATGAACAGATAGTGCGCCACCGTGTTACAGAAGAAGACGGGCATGTTGATGGTGTTGTAGTCGAACGTCCCTGCGTCTGGCTCGTCGTCCACGAGGGTCGTACCGGCAATGTTGAACATTTTGAGCGCCAGCCCGAATGCATTCGATAGTGTCGCATCTGCACCGAGATGCGCGACACCGTTCGAGAAGCGAATCAGCGCATCGTGCCGTCCAGGTGTGGCGTAGATGCCTTGGGCATATCCGGGCGGCAGCCCGTCAAGAATTTCCACCTCGGCACGCACAAGCCCATACCCTTTCGCATGGGCGAACCGTACCGCGCGTCCCACACCCTCGCCCGCAACCGAGTTGACCACGTATTGTTCGACTCCGGCGACCACTGTCTCGAGATCTTCCTCGAAATGTGCACTCAGCGCGTCGAGCTCCGGTGCATATCGAACGAACTGCGCTGGAGCAGGCGCCCTGGTTTGTGTCATGGCCATCGTCTTTTCCTTTCATGCCAGGTTGGCGATAAATTTGATGGCTGTGATGCTCGGCAGAAACACGTACGCAGCGGCTTTGGTCGTCACGAAGGTTGAGAGACCCGTTACCTCGATCGGCGGGCCCCCATTTGCCTGAGGGATCACGAAAATGCTTTCCGCGGGGTCCTGGGTGCCAATCAGTGGATCTTTCGACTGTGGGTGAAGCCTGACGGCCCCGGCGAATTCGCTGTCATTGACCCACCGTCGCAGCACGAACTCATACTGGTTTTCGATGTTCGCGTTGATGAAATAACCGAGAATCCCGCGCTCGAGGCCATCGTACGGCTTCCGCGGATCATAGGTCGGCCCGTACGGCAGAAGGCAACGCGTCAGCCGGTGAGAATTATTGCTGCCGCCGGGCACCCCCTGGCCCTGAATTGGCTGACCTCGTGGATTGACGCGGCGGATGTGTGCGCCGACGGGACAGCGGATCCCCTTCGCATCTCCAGAACCATCGGCATTCACATACTCGAAATCGTTCAACTGTTCGGGCGAAATCCCTCCCGCAGGGCTATCCGTGTCCGGTGACAAGGCGAGCGGAACGCCGTTGCGCCATCGCCCGCACATCTTTGCCGCGAGCAGTTCAGGATCGATTTTGTCTTTGTTCGACTGCAGAAAATTTTCAAAGCCAACGACGTCGGTCTCGATCTTTTTGAACACTCCAAAGCTGCCGTTCAGGCCGAGCTGTCGCGGCTCCGGTACCTCGTAGTTCTCAGCGTCTTCCCGCAAGACGAAGAGCCATGGCTCGCAGGGCTGCTGGTGATCAGGGGGATACTTTCCGGGCCGCCGCGAATGGTGGTCCTGGAGATGCCGTCGGTATATCCGAAGTGAGTCTTGCTAGTGGGGACGGGTTGGCCGTCTTGCATCTCCATCAACGCCATCCCGTCCTGGCGCCAGATTTCTCGAAAGGCATTGCCTTCGGCAAACCAGGCACACACCCTGTCGCTGTAGCTCTTCATCGCGTCCGGGCTGATCGCGTGCAGCGTCACCAGGACGTGATCGTGCCCTTCTCCAAAACCGCCACTCCAGTTCTGCGGCGCACTTGCTCCGACATCTCCGACCAACTCCGCTCGTCGCGCGGCTCCTTCGGTGAACGCGCCAAATGACTTGAACGACAGGTTTGGGACGCGTTCGTTTATCTCGAGCGCCACCAGTCCGGGCCACGTGATGCCGATGTTGAGGCAATAGTCGGGCTTGCGACGCGGGGCCGCCGCGGGATTGTCTCCCGGTCCGGGCGCGAACCCCACGTGCCAGTCCTCGGCGGTGGTGATTTGCGGGGCGTCGGATTCGTCGCCGCTTATGAGCCGTCCAAGTTGCCTGCGCGCTTGCGCCGGAGTTCCTACCGTCAACAGGAAATGCCGCACCATCGGCATCCTGTAACCGCGGAGAATGAAGCCCTGAATGTCCGCGAGGTCGAGCGCGGACTTGTCCATCGTCCCCGAATCGCCTTCAGTCTGCGCGTTCTCGCGTCGCCTTCGACGAAGCATTCGGCGAAGAAGCCCCGGGTCTTCCCTCGCCGGGGCTGCTGGTGCTTTGATCTCCTTGGCCAACGCGTCCCTCCGGACTGATGATGGTTCGTGATCACGTGACACCACTGCTATCGAGCGGTGGCCGATTGTGACTTGCGATCGGCCAGCAGGGCTTTAATGTCTTGAACCGAGAGGCCTGGATAGGCGCTGTAAAACCCGATCGGCGGATAGTTGTTTTCCAATGCCCACTGATAGAACGCCTGGGCGTTCTTTGCTACTGACGTTGGCGGCGCGCCAACGACATGTGGAAAGAGCAGTATCGAACACGACCGTGCTCTTGTCCGCGAAGTCCTGGACGTACTTCTCGAAATCACCGTCGTAGACCGTGAAGAAGCCCAGGTGGTTGTTCTCAAAGGGCACCCAATGGGAGAAATGCACCGTCCCAACAGAATCCAACGCTTTCATGTGCCCTTCTCATGCAACAGGGCCTTCCCGACCAGCTTCAAGGCAAAGGCTTGCAGACGTGACTTGAAGGTCATGTATATCAGCAAGGGACTCTGCGGCGTCTTGCCTGTAAAGCCCGCCGCACGCGCGCACGCCTTGATGTCCTGAACCGAAGCCTCGTAAGCGGAATACGTATCGAGAGGCTTGCGGACATGAGACTTCAGCCATGTGATGACTCTCTGAGGGTTACCAGCCACGGGCGTGGCTGGAGGGTCGTCCACGTGTTTGAAGATGGCATCGAACACCGGGCCGGCATTCTCCACGAGCCGTGTCAGATGTGCTGGTCGACCTCGCCGTCGATGTCCGAAAGGAAGAGAAGCTTCTCGTCTCCCTTGACCATGAAGCGGGAGAAGTGCACGGTACCGAGCTGGTCCTGCGTCTTTGCGAAATCGGGCATCAACGGGGGCAGCTCTTCGGTGAGCGCCTTGGCATTCGCGGGTCCCTTGATCGGGAAGTCAATCGTGAGGTGGCTCTGGCTCATATCGTGTTTCTCCTTGTGTTTTGTTCTGCTTTGCCAACGCGGAGCTCCTGATTGATCGTCGTTCCACAACGGCTATCGAGTGGTGGCCGGTTGTGACTTGCGATCGGCCAGCAGGGCTCGAATGTCTTGAACCGAGAGGCCCGGATAGGCGCTGTAAAACCCGATGGGCGGATAGTTGTTGTCCGCTGCCCACTGAATGAACGCCCTGGCGTTCTTTGCTACTGGAGTTGGCGGCGCGCCAACGATTTGTGGAAAGATGGTATCGAAAGCGAACGAGGTTTTGTCTGCGAAGTCCTGGATATACTTCTCAAAATCACCGTCGAAGATGGTGAAGAAGCCTAAGTGGTTGTTCTCGAAGGGCACCCAATGGGAGAAATGCAGCGTCCCGACAACATCATTCGCTTTATGTCCCTTCTCTCTCAGCATTGCCGGCCCGACTAACTTCGAGACAGAACCTTGCACACGTGACTTGAAGGCCATGTATGTCAGCAAGGGGGCTTGTGAGGTATTGCCTGTAAAGCCCGCCGCACGAGCGGC
Source organism: uncultured Acidobacteriota bacterium (assembly GCA_963785755.1). GTDB lineage: Bacteria > Acidobacteriota > Vicinamibacteria > Vicinamibacterales > 2-12-FULL-66-21 > JACCXG01. The sequence goes on from CAWAXG010000050.1 coordinate 14,876, forward strand.
CGCCTTGATGTCCTGAACCGAAGCGTCGCCGTAAGCGAAATACGTGTCGAGTGGCTTAGGGACATGAGACTTCAGCCATTTGATGACCCTCTGAGGGTTACTAGCCACCGGCGTGGCCGGAGGGTCGTCCACGTGTTTGAAGATGGTGTCAAACACCGGGCCGGCATTCTCCACGAGCCGTGCAATGATGCGTGTCGATCTCGCCGTCGATGTCCGAAAGGAAGAGCAGCTTCTCGTCTCCCTTGACCATGAACCGGGAGAAGTGCACGGTACCGAGCTGGTCCTGCGTTTTTGCGAAATCGGGCATCAACGGGGGCAACTCTTCGGTGAGCGCCTTGGCATTCGCGGGTCCCTTGATCGGGAAGTCAATCGTGAGGTGGTTCTGGCTCATATCGTGTTTCTCCTTGTGTTTTGTTCTGCTTTGCCAACGCGGAGCTCCTGATTGATCGTCGTTCCACAACGGCTATCGAGTGGTGGCCGGTTGTGACTTGCGGTCGGCCAGCAGTGCTTTGATGTCTTGAACCGAGAGGCCTGGATAGGCGCTGTAAAACCCGATCGGCGGATGGTTGTTTTCCAATGCCCACTGATAGAACGCCTGGGCGTTCTTTGCTACTGAGGTTGGCGGCGCGCCAACGACATGTGGAAAGAGAGTATCGAAAACAACCGTGGTCTTGTCCGCGAAGTCCTGGATGTACTTCTCGAAATCACCGTCGAAGATCGTGAAGAAGCCGATATGGTTGTTCTCAAAGGGCACCCAATCGGAGAAATGCACCGTCCCAACAGAAGTCCAACCCTGTCTTTGCCCTTGTCATGCAACAGGGCGCGCCCGACCAGCTTCAAGGCAAAGGCTTGCAGACGTGACTTGAAGGACATGTATGTCAGCAAGGGACTCTGCGGCGTCTTGCCTGTAAAGCCCGCCGCACGCGCGCACGCCTTGATGTCCTGAACCGAAGCCTCGTAAGCGACATACGTATCGAGAGGCTCGCGGACATGATGCTTCAGCCATTTGATGACCCTCTGAGGGTTACCAGCCACGGGCGTGGCCGGAGGGTCGTCCACGTGTTTGAAGATGGCGTCAAACACCGGGCCGGCGTTCTCCACGAGCCGGTCGATATGCTGTGTCGACCTCGCCGTCGATGTCCGAAAGGAAGAGAAGCTTCTCGTCTCCCTTGACCATGAAACGGGAGAAATGCACGGTACCGAGCTGGTCCTGCGCTTTCGCGAGATCGGGCATCAACGGGGGCAGCTCTTCGGTGAGTGCCTTGGCACTGGCGGGCCCCTTGATCGGGAAGTCAACGACGAGATGACTGTGACTCATATGCGTTCTCCTTTTGGGCGTGATACTGGTTGAAGCTACGAAACGATTGACTTGCGACCTTTCGGCGCGGCACGCGTCAGGGAATCATGCCGCAGTCGAACATCTTGTTGACGATCGGCGCTGCCACCTTGTCGATGAACGCTTTGCGCATCTCGGGATCCTTGTGCAGTTGCTCGAACGCCTTGTCCTTCATCTGCGCCTGTTTTGGGTTTGGCGGCTGCTGCTTTTCGGCCAACAGCTGCTCGCACGAAGAACTTTGGTATTTCTGGATCACCTTCTGCGCGATGCCCTCCATCAGCGGGTATTTCCCCGCCGGCTCTTGCGAGGTCATCGCGACGGCAGCGAACACGGACACAAAGAACGCGGTGGCGATTGGTCGACTCATGGCGTGACTCCTCCTGGTTGTAGATCCGCCTATTGTGCAAGCTTCTGGTAGTTCGACTTCGTGATGCGGACTTCGATCTTGCTCTTCGGGATCCCGAGCACCACCGCGCCCGGATAGCTCACCCCGTCAGGGAGTGCGTTCATCGTCACCTTCAGCGTGACGGCGTTGTCTGGCTTGTCGAGCCAGGTCTGGACATCGATTTGCTGCATTGCCTTGACGGTCGTGTCGAACGTCAGCATCAACGCGTCGTTGGCCTTGGCGTAGCCCGGGAACTTGAGCGATACGCGGCCGGGGCCCGCCTGAGAGATCGACGCGGTGCCGGCATTCATCACCACCTGCATCATGTCGGGGGAGGGTGGGAGGTATTGCTGGACGAGCGCCACCGCCGCCTCGAGCTCCTCCTTCATCTCCGCCGTCTTGTTCGCGATCATCTTGCCCTTCACCCCGCGCTTCTTCTCTGGCGGGGGTGGCTCGACGACAGGTGTCTTCTGCACCTTGCCGTCGGGCCCGTAGCGGCACATGTCCACCTTCGTGCTCTTCACCTCGCCCTTGAGGCTGAGCTCGGTCTTCTCGACCCAGGAGTACGAGCGAAGGGCCTTTTGATTGAGGGCCGCGGCCTGCTTGGCGGCGGCCAGCTTCTGCTGCACGTCCTGCTTAGCGTCCTGCGCGGCCAGCGGCGCCAGCACGATTGCGGCGAGCGCGCATGCGATCCCGATCAACCTCGAATGCCTCGTCTTCATGGTCCTCTCCTGCTCAACGCACGGCCACGTTCGTCGTGATCTCCAGCTGCAGTGGCACCGCCAGGGTGAACGCTTGCGGGGTCTGCGCCGCAATGACGGCTGGTTTGACGGAGCTGCCCGCGGCCGCCGCGCCGCCGACACCGGTCCCCACCGCCGCGCCGATCGCGGCCCCCTCGCCGCCTCCGGCAATCGCACCGATGGTGGCGCCCACCGCGGCTCCGCCGACCAGCTTCTTTGCTCCGCTTGCTGTCCCGCCGGAGGCATTCAGGGGTTGCGTCTTGATCGGCAGCACGCGGCCGCCGACCTGCATGTCGGTCAGCGTCACGCTCAACGTCGGCTGGCCCTTCATCTTGCTGCCGGAATCAACCGCGCTCACCACGCCGAACACCTTCGTGCCCTGCGGTGCCATCATGCGGCCGTTGGCGGCGACGTCCTGGTCCAGGAAACCGTGAAACCGATTGCCGACCTGCGCGGTCGCGGAGCTCACCTCGGTGGCCAGCCGGACCACGAGGACCGTACCCGCAGGGGCCTCGAGGCGCTCCACCACCGCACGGACAGGGGCGGCCGCTGGTGCCGCGGGCGTCGTGCTTGGAGCCGACACTGGAGCCTTCGCCGCCGCTGGTGCCGACGGCGTCGGCGGCTTGGGCGCCGAAGCCGCCGGGGCACCGGATGGCGGCGAAGGCGGCGCGTCCACCATGACGTACATCTCCGCGCCGTCTGGCGAGAGGTACGGCACGTAGTAACGGCCGCCAGCCTTGAAGTACATCGTGTTCAGCTGGACGACCTCGAAGTTGGCGGGCAGTGCCGCGACGAAGACGACCCCTGCTGGTGCCGTCACCACCACGAACGATTCCTGCGCGCCGTTCATCACGCGCCGGTAGAACGCATTGGCGCTGAGATAGTAGGTGGTGCCTGTGACGCTCACGAGCACGCGCGTCGCCGGCAACGTCGGCATCGCGGCGCCCTGCGGCGCGGGCACCGCCTGGTACGTCGTCTTTCCGTCGCTGGTCGTCGTCTGCTTGCAGTAGTGGCCGTCCTGCGACACCAGGTACTTGACGCCCAGAATTATGAGAATGGTCGCGCCTGGAGGAGGGTAGCTGTAATACGAGTAGTAGGGTGGCGGAACGGGGTAGTAATAGTGGACGCCACCATATGTATAGGGCCGGTAATACGTGCCGCCGTAGGTGTAGTAGGAGCGACCGTAATATGTCGAAGTCCTGTACCCCGATGGCAACGTGGTCGTCACACGTCCGCCGTACGGGCCGGCCACCGCGGTGTTGTACCCGCCATACGGCGTGCGGGCGGCGGCGGCGCTGTAGGTGCCGTTGTATTTCGTGTTGACCGTTCCGGCGACCGCCGGCTGGCCGTAGTAGGTGCGGCCCGCCACGGCTTCGCCGGAGGCCGAACGCCCGGTGCTGGTGCGCGCGCTCCCCTCGACGGTCGCGTAGCCACCGTGACCCTCGACCTCTCGGGACCGGGTCGCCCGACTCGCCCCACGCCGTCGTGGCGGTCGTCGTCTTGTCGATCTCTCGGTTCTCGGCGTCCACTTGCCTGGTCGTGCTCCGCGACGCGCCGCTCTGCGTCTGTGCCTGCCGGGTGGCCGTCCCGCCGGAGCTGGTCTGGTTCACCGTCCGCGTGCCGCTCGCACGCTGCCCCTGCGCGGAGGTCGTGTTGCCGGAGTGGGACACCGACCCACGGCTGCGTTGCGCTTCGAGCGCGGGGTTCGAGCCGACGACAAGAGCGATCAGGGTGACCGAAATGGTCAGGTGACGACTCATCGCGCTCCTCCAGCCGGCGGCTCCGTCCGGCCGACGAATGCCAGTACCTCGACACGGGCGGCGCCGTCGGGCGGAGTGAAGACAAACAGCGCATCCGGTAGCGGCGGCTCGAGATTCCACTTCCGGATGGTCGCCGTGTACTGTGGAACCTCGTCCTCAGTCTTGTAGGTAATCACCAGCTTGCGTGGCAGCGGGTCCTTGCCGGCATCGATCCACAGCTGCCAGTCGATGGTGGCCTGCTCGAACGCCAGGTGGTGGCAAGGCACGCCGGCGGCCTCGTGGATGCCGAGGTACTCGCCGCGCTGCACACTGCCCATCAGCCGCTCGTAGCTATCCGCATACAGGAAGTCCGCGAGTGGAACGACCGTGCCGGTCCGCTCGAATACCCAGTCGAGCGCCGCGTCCACGGTCGGCGGAACTCCACCGCTGGCCCAGACGTTCTGTTCCTTGTCGAGCGCCGAGAACATCTTGCCGTCGTACCAGAACGAACGATTCATCGCGTCACCTGACACATCGCCTGCCAGCCTGTCGGGACGACGCAACGCCGCGCGACGAGTGTTGGTGAGCTGCCGCCGTGGGCTGTGCTCCGGCACCTCGTCGAATAGTTCCTCGGCCTCGAGGGCAAACGCCTTGGCTCGAGCGAGGCGCTCGCTCATCTGCCGCACGAGCGCGTCCGCGCGCGGGTCGATGAGACCCGCGCCTGCACCGAGTTCCGGCTCAATGAGAGGCGGCGGTGGTTCGGAAGCCAGCGCCACCGGTTCGCCCCCGCGACAACCCGTCGCCACTGCAGCGAGCAGAAATACCGGAAGGAGATGTCGCGTCATAGAAGCTCACCACTATCGGGGAAGGCCGCAGCGCTGCTCGCATGTCCCTCAGTGGCCGCCGGCTGCCACTTGCGTCTCGGCGCGCGGCGGTGCAGCAGCTTCAGCCGGCTTCGAGAACGGCTTGTACTCGACGGTCACCTGGTCGATCGTGCCGTTGAATCTGAACGGCGCCTTCTCGTAGTAGTCGAGCGACACGGGCGATCCGAGCGCGACGCCGATGTCGAGACAATCGTTGGCGGTGAAGAGCAACGGGGCGCTGATCGGGACGCGCCCTTCAGCGAAACGCTTGCCATTGACCGTGATCGTGATGTCAAGCGGACCAGCAGGTCTCAATTCCGCGTACGCGGTCTCGATGCCGATCGTCACCTTGCCCGTCGGGAGCTTCTCCTTGGCGCGAATCTTCGTGCGCTGGACGATGAAGAGGTTGTACTCGTAGCAGAGGATGCCGTCCTCGACAAAGCACGTCAGACCACCGGCGCAGCCCCCCAGCTTGTAGAGCACGCCATTGGCATTGGCCGGTACGTCGGCCAGTGATCGTGACGAGGTTCGGCTTGTTGCCGAGCGCCGGCGCACAGAACTCCGGCATGCGGGTGATATCGCCCGAGAAGGTCCACTCGCGGTACGGGGGCGCAATGCGCATCTCGGGATGTAAGAACGGAACAAAGAGGCCGCCGCCAATGGGCAGCGCTTTGTTTCGCGCCGCCTCCATCGCGAAGAGCTCCTTCAGTTGCGCGAGCTTCTCCGGCATCGTCGCCGCGAGGTCATTGTTCTGCGTCCAGTCCTCGGCGAGGTTGTAGAGCTCCCATGTGTCCCAATCCGGAGTCCACTCGCGGAGGCCGGGGGGCAGCCCAGGCACCCAGGGCACTCGTGGCCCGAATGCCGAGGCCATCCAGCCATCGTGATAGATCGCGCGGCTGCCCATGATTTCGAAGTACTGCGTCAACAGACGGCCTGGAGCGTGCGGATCGTCAAAGGAATACGCGAAGCTCACGCCGTCGATCTCATCCTGGGCGATCCCGTTGACTTCCCTCGGCGGCGAGATGCCAAGCACCTCGTAGATCGTCGGGACGACGTCGTTCACATGATGAAATTGCGCGCGCGGTGTCGTGTCCGGCGTGATCTTCGCGGGCCACCGCACCGCCATCGGATTGCGGGTCCCCCCGAAGTGCGAGGCGACGAGCTTCGTGCCTTTGTAAGGCGTGCTGCCGGCCCAGCCCCACCCGGCGTGGTACATGTTGTCGACCTTCGCAGACCCGAGCATTTCGAGACCACCGAGGGCTTCGAGCGCCCCGATGTGCATGGCCACAGTGGAAGGAATGCCGTTCTGCGCGATCAGCTCGCTGATCGTGCCGTTCTGGCCCTCGGCCGAAGATCCGTTGTCGCCCCAGATGTAGAAGATCAGCGTGTTCTCGCCGTAACCGAGCCGATCGAGCTCGTCGACGAGCCGGCCTACTTGGACGTCCACGTGCTCGGTGAACCCCGCAGCGACTTCCATCAGTCGCCGCTGGAATGGTTTCTCATCCTCTGGAATGCTGTCCCACGACGGCATCCTCGGATCGCGCGGCGTGAGCTGGGCCTCCTGAGGAATCCATCCCTTTTGTTTCGCCCGCGCGAACACGCGCTCACGATACGTGTCCCAGCCATCGTCGAACTTGCCTTTGTACTTGTCGGCCCACTCCTTCATGATGTGGTGCGGACCATGGATCGCACCGCTCGCCCAGTACATGTAGAAGGGTTTGTCGGGCTGGAAAGCTTTATGCTTGCGCAGCCACCCGATCGCATCGTCGGCAAGATCTTCGCTCAGGTGATAGCCCTCCTCGCGCGTGCGAGGCTGAGCGACGTAAGTCGTGTTACGAACCAGGTTGGGCTCGTACTGCGACGCTTCGCCGCAGAGGAAACCGTAGAAGTAATCGAAGCCGTAGCCAGTCGGCCAGCAATCGAAAGGGCCCGCCGCGGTTGTTTGTTCGGCAGGCGTGTTGTGCCATTTGCCCCACGCGCTTGTGGTATAGCCGTAGTGCCGAAGCACCTCCGCGGCGGTCGCACAGCTCTTGGGCATGACCCCGGAGTACCCGTCCCAGTCGTTCGCCATCTCCCCGATCTGTCCGGCCCCGACATGATGGTGGTTCCGCCCCGTCAGGAGAGACGCTCGAGTGGGGGAGCACATCGCCGTGGTGTGGAATCGGTTGTAGGTAATGCCTTCCTTGGAGATTCTGTCGAGGGCCGGTGTATGTACTTCGCCGCCGAACGTTGAAGGGAGTCCGGGGCCGGCATCGTCGATGAGAACGATCAGGATGTTCGGCGCATCGGCAGGCAGACGGCGCGGCTCGACGCGCCGCTTGTACACCGACTCCTGCATCGTTCGTCCGGCGATGCTGGCTGACGGGACCGGAGGGAACGGAAGTACGTCCTGCGGCGGCAGTTTCGGGAATGCCGTCGGGGTGCCTGCGGTCACGTTTTGCGAGCTCATGCTGCCTCCAAGAGTTACCAGACGCCGATCTCGGCCCACGACGTGCGACGGTGACCGACCACGTCAGCGAGAGCACGAACGACAGAGAGCAGACTGCGTACCAGGCGCAGTCGTGAAGCGGCGATTCGGGAACGCCAGGCAGGAATGACGGTTACGCGGATCGTTCGCGCTCACGAATCATCACGAGGCGGCCGCACACCCGAAATGTCGCAGGTCACCCGAAATGTCGGGGGCTCTCACCGGGCTCGTCGCCACCACGCTGTCCACACCATCTGCATCGACGTGAGCCGCACACGATCGAGACGCTCCATCAGGCCAGCATGAGAGTTGCAGCAGGCTCTGGTCGTTCGAAGGCTCCGTGGTCTTTGGAACGCGGTGTTGGCATGCGGGCGTCCCCAATCACGATTACCATCACCGTCGCTATCCTCGTCACCGGCTGCTGGCTGCACCCGGCACGCGCGCAGGTCGCGCCGAACGTTCCCGCGTTGGAGCCATCGACCGCACGCGACCTCGAGGGGAAGGTCGTGCGCGAGATCCGCATCGCGCAGGGCCTTCGACCGTCGACGGTAGACATCGTGCGACGGAATCTCGCGTCGCGTCAGGGTATGCCCTTCCATCACGCCACGCTCCTGGAAGATCGCCGACGGCTCGATGCACTTCGCTTGTTCAGCGCCATCGAGATCAGGCCGGTTGCGGCTGGCGACGAGGTCGTACTGGAAGTCGACGTGAAGGAAACGTTACGGCTCCTGCCGTACGTCGCGCTGACGGTCACCGACGAGAACGGCCTGAGCGCAGGCCCGGCGTTCAGAGGCATCAACCTGCTCGGTCGCGGTTCGCTGACGTCTGGGACGCTGCAGTTCGGTGGTATGACCGTGGTCGGCGCGCGGGTGACACGGCCGACCATTACCCCCGGCGCGTGGGCTCTCGACGTGGGAGCAGGCTACCGATCGCGGCGAAACGAGCTGTTCGACTTCAATGATGAGATTTCCACCGCGATCGCGGGCAGGGCCGGCTGGAACTGGACCGACCGGGTGCAGGTCGGCGGTCGTGCCGAGTTCGTCTGGTTCGACACCGGCTCCTCGGATATCGCGCTCTCGCCGGACGGAACAGACCATCTTCCGGCAGTGGGCCTCTCGGCCACCTACAACTCGCTCGATTCCATGTCGAACCCCCGCGTCGGGTGGTTCGGGTTCGTCGACATCGGACGCCTGTTCGGAGACGCCGACTCGTGGTCCCTAACCATCGACGGACGTCGCTTCCAGCCGATCACTGCCAGAACGACCGTGTCGCTCGTCGCGTTTGCCGTATTTCAATCCGGTGTCGTTGGCCGCGACCTGCCGCAGTACATGGAGTTCGGGATCGGCGGCGAGAACTCCGTGCGGGGCTGGGAGTTGGGATCGCGCGTCGGCAAGAACCAGGCAATCGGGACAGTCGAGTACGTATACTCCGTCGTGCCCATGCGTCCCTTTACCGTGTTTGGGCGCAACCTCTATGGCGGCATTCAGGCCGCGGCGTTCAGCGACGTCGGCCTGGCGTGGACCGACCATTTCTCAGCCTCGGACGCGATCGACGGCTATGGCGTAGGCCTGCGGCTGCTGGCTCCCTTCGTCGACGTCGTCCGGCTGGATTTGGCCTTTGGAGAACCGGGGGGCGGTGCTCGCTTCGCGGTCGGCATCCGCCTCAAGGCGGACAAGCAGCGCGATCGCGTGCGGTGACACCCAAGCGATTCGCCGCGATCATTTGCGCCTCTCGAGTTCCGCTTTCGCCGCCGCGCGTCGTTCCTGCTGAGCGTTGAGCAGACGGTACGCGATGTAGTACTTGAAGATGTTGCTGACGTAGGTGACGGTTTCGCGGCCGATTCGTTCCGACGCAACGCGCTCGACGTTTCCGAACCATACATTGGGATCGAGCCCCCGTGTCGCTGCCTCTCGCCGGAGCTGTTGCAGACGTCCGGGTCCGGCGTTGTAGGCCGCAAACGTCATGAGGGCCTTGTTCAGAGTGTCCATGGGCTCATCCTTGAAATACTGATCCATCATGAAGCGCATGTATTTGACCCCGGCGTGAATGTTGGAGTCGATCTGGCGGATGTCGCCGACGTTCATCTGCTTGCCAGTTGCGGGCATGACCTGCATCACGCCGATGGCCCCGGCGCCGCTCTTGGCGCTATGGTCCAACGTCGATTCCTGATAGCCCTGCGCCGCCATGAGGAGGTAATCGACGTGGTATTGGGCGCCGTACTTCTTGAAGAGCTCGATGACCGCGTCTAACTTCTGACGCTCGGCGTCGGCCGCAGCGTTCTTCACGTACTTGACGCTTCGGAGATACCGACGTTCGACCATGTTTCGCTCGGCGTCGCCCTCTCCGTGCTTCCGGAGCCACACGTTGACCGCGTTCCGAAGCTCGGGATTCTCCTTGCGAAAAGCGACGGCGAGACGACCGCCGGATCGCAGCGGAACGTCCCTGTGCACGGTGATGTTCGTGAGCACCTGCTTCCAGAATTCGGCCAGGTAGTCGTCGACCACCGTAATCGGCGCGAGGCCGGCATTGACCATCTCGAGCAGGTCATCGTCTTCGAGGACGTCCGGGGCCAGGTCGATTATCAGAGGCGGTTTCCCACGCGCTTGCAGCTGCTCGTTCAGCCGTGTGAGGGTCTCGTAGTACGCGCTCGCCTTGCGCACGAACACCTGCTGACCAGCCAAATCGTCCACCGCGGCGATTGGTGGGGCTCCCGGCCCGGTGACCACCAATTGGCTCACGTTGGTGCGCGTGGCCTCCGAGAAGGCGACCAGCTTTTCCAACTCGGGTCGAATGGTGACCATGGCCGCCACCATGTCAACCTTCCCCGTTGAGAGGGCGGGATACAGCTGATTGCGCGACATCGGAACGATCACCACGTGCACCTTGAGGTGGCCAGTCTTCAAGTGGGTGTTGAGGTCGTTCTCGAATGATTTCACCGCCTCGTAGGTGAGACCGCGCTCCTGCCCCTTGTCGATGAAGTAATGCGTTCGATTGAACGTCACGGCCACGCGAATGTTGCGCCGTTTGACCATCTCGTCGAGGTCACCGGTAAACGGCTTGTCCGCCAGAACACGCACGGCTTCCGGCAGGGCGTCGTACGGCGATGCCGTGTCGGGAATTGGCGCGTCGGTCGCGGAGGGTATTGGCGTATCTGTCGTGGCCGGCGGGGCAGTGGCCGTTGCTGGAGCCGTCCCCGTCGCCTGGTGCGGCCCCTCCTGCTGACGAGTGCAGCCCGAAGCAGCCGCGAGGACCAACAGGGCGACCACGCCGCGGCAGGCGCGTGATGGCCTGAAGCGAATTCCCACAGCTCTATCCCCTTCAGCGCGCCAGTTTTCGATCTCGTTCGCCTGCTCTCTCTCAGTTCAGCCTTACGCTGGGAACCGGGAAGGTCGCCGTAACTACCAGATTCTGCCCTTCTGTTTTCACTCGTGCGCCCATTTCCCAGAAATAGCGGATGTTGACCAGGGCAAAGAGCTTCGACTTGCTCGCGATCGGCACCGTTACGTCCGGCCCAAGGCCGAACACCTTGTGCTTGTTGGGAAAATCCACCGCAACCGGATCTCCGCCGGGCAACACGAACTCGGCCAACCGATCCTTCGTGAGCTTCCACTGCGCGTAGTAGGCACCGCCGATCACGAGACCGCCCTTTAGGAACGACTTGCCCAGGCCTCCTTCGAGCGTGAGGATCTGGCCGACCTTGACGTTGGTATCCTCTTTGTGCCCGTGGAGCTCCCAGAAAGCCGTGGTGGCGAGACTGGTGGTCCGCGCCTCATCAAAATAGAGCGTCGTCCCGATGAAGGGCTCGTATGTCCACATGCCCTTCCCGACGTTGTCCGTGCCACCGCGCTCGTATCGCCCCGTCGGAATATAGAACTGGAACCCGGCGATGACGTCCGCGCGCTTGGTGTGCCATCCAAGGTCGAGCGGCCGGAGGAGTATGTCGGTGAAGCTCGTGTCGACTGTGTTGCTGAGCGCGAAAGCGGGCGCTTCGAGCGACGCGTTGGCCCAGGGCAGCACCGCCATCACGCCGTAGTTCGCCCCGAGGATCTTGGCTTTGCTCACGTACCACAGCAGGGGAGCAGCAGCCGACACGTCGACGCTCCCAGGAGAGTCCGGCGACAAGCGGACGGTGTTTCCGTCAGCATCCTTGATGGTGTCGGTGTCGGTTCGCAGATAGAAGAGCGCGGCGTAAAAGCCGGGCTGGGGCTGCGTTCCAGCTTGCACACCGAAGTCGCCCAGGCTGTGACTTCCGTTCAGTTGAGCCTGGACCGGCACGGCCGAAAACAGCGCGAGCCCGCACGCCGCGCCAAGGAATCTCAGTCGTCGTCTCATCGGAACACTCCTTCGTAGGGCTTGACCTCATCTGACGGAGTAACCGCGCGCCTCGAGACACGCCCCCCCCGCTTTCTTGAACTGATCCACCGCCTGTTGGTTCGCCTGGACGGCCTGTTGGGCACCTTTCTGGCCAGCCTCCTGCTTGGATTTGGTGCGGCTGCGCACGCCGCCAACCGAGCCCGCGACGGCGCCAATCGCCGCGCCCTGGCCCGCGTCTCCGGCAATCGCTCCGATCGCCAGTCCGGTGGCAGCACCGGCGGCCGCCCCTCCCACCACCTTGCCTTTACCCGCGTCCTTGGCGGCCGCCTTTCCCGCAGCCTCGGCGTCTACCTGGCCAGCCACCATCACCAAACCGGTATTCGCCTCGGCCCATTCATAGCAGGCGTCCTCGTCCTTCTTCTGCTGATCCGGTTTCTGCCCCTTGGCCGGATAAATGAAGAGGCCAATCTGCGCGAACGTGAGGTTGGGCGGGGGAGCGGTCTTCGGCGCGGCAACCTGCGCGAACGCCGGGACGGCTGCCAGCAACACCGCCAGCACTGCAACACGACACCTCATACAAACTTCCTTCCTTCGGCACTGCCGCACTACTCGACAGCGGATTGATGGTAGTGAATGACCCGCCACTCCGCGCCGCGCCGGACAAACACAGCTGTCGATCCGAGCCCCACGGGCGGGAATGTGAAACCGGCCTTGTCCGTGTAGGTGCCTTCCAACACCGCTGACACCAGCACGACGTCCGGCGATAGCACGCGGGCGCGCCTCTCGATGACCTGGTTGGTTTGGCCTTGCAGCAACGCGTAGGTCAGGCGAAACGCTGCAAGGGTCTCGTCGTACCCCTTGAGCATCCTGTCCTCGGTGATGAACGTAAACGTGTCATCACGCGTCGACACGGACAGCACGCCTTCGGCGTCGACGGCTCCTGCTGCCGCAACGGCCTTGTCGAAAATCGCCTCAACAGTGGCCACGATCTCCGGGTCGTTGGGATTCACGGCGGCCGGATTCACGGCGTTCGGTTGTGAGCGACAGGCCGCCGCCGTTACGAGCGCGGCCAGGATCCATGAACGCCTCGAGCTGCAACGCAACAACATGGGAACTCCTGTCGGTGTCTGGTGTCATCACTCGTTTCGGGTGCCGGCGCCCGGATCGACACGGCCGCGCCGGCTGCGGTCAGCACGGACCTCCTCGACGTAGTCGAGACCACGGGTCCCATTACCCAGCTCGAATTCGAGTTGAGGAGGCTCCATCGCGCTCTCCATCAGCTCGAGCAGACGCGAGAACCGATCCGACCGCACCTGTTCGCGCAGAGCCTCCTCGCTCGACCAGTCCTCAACGTACGAGATGCGCATCGGATCGCTCGATTCGCTCGACAGGAGCAGTTGACAACTCAAACAGCCCCGTTCACGCCGCGTGGGCAGCATCAGCGAGCGAAGGGCATCGATCAGACGCCACGACTCGCCGCGTGCCGCGGTGATCGACAGCGTCAATCGGATCACGACCGTCGCAGAGCAGACTGCGTACCGCACCGAGTGGTGACATGGCTGTCTGCGGAAGCTGTGCGGATACGACGTTTACGCGCCGAGATCCGACGTCACGCCTCGGCGCGCAGGGCGTCGCCCACCCGAAATATCAAAGGGCACACGAAATGTCGGGGCTGGATTGCCGCCATGCCTTCCACGCACGAGGTTCGAACCTGCGCGTCAGGCGTGAAACGCACCCGTTCTCAGAGCTTCGTTGGTCGAGCACGAGAGTTGCAGCACTGCTCTCCGAAACTTGGACAGTCGATCTGCCAATCCGACGATATTTCCGTGGTCGCCTCGCGATGGTGTCTATCGCCGCGTTGAAAGGGGCGGTGGCGTCCCGGGGTCGAATGCAAGATGCGGCCGCGATCGCCGTGGCGTGGATCCTCGTATCTCCGGCGGATCTTGCCGCCCAGCGTGTCCGGGACGAAGTCGTCGAGCTCTCGAACGGCGATCGGGTGACCGGGGAGATCAAGGGCCTCGATCGATCTCAACTGACGGTTCGCACGCTCGACCTCGGTACGGTGTACATCCGCTGGCAGCGCGTCGTCCGGTTGAATAGCAATCGAACGCTGGAAATCGAGCTCGCGGACAGCCGTCGCCTTCAGGGGTCGATCTCGTCGCCGGTGCCGGGAACGCTGGAGATACGCGACAGTGCCGGAACGGCGACGGTCGATCTCGCCTCGATCGTCGTGATTCGGCCGGTGGCGCGAAGCTTGATCGGGGATCTCACCGGCAGGATTGACGCCGGGTTCAGCTATACCCGTAGTAGTCAAGTCGCCCAGTCTTCGATCAACACGGAGATCACCAAGCGACGCCCCGCCTTCGAGTCCACCGCGGCGTTCAACGCGGTGCTGACCACGGTCGAGCGGCAGCCAGATAGCTCGCGATACCTCCTGCGGTACAACTACTATCGCTTCTGGACCGGGCGCGTGTTTGCCGGGGGGCTGGCCGATGCCGAGCGCAATCGGGATCTTGGCATTTCCGTCCGCGTGTCGGCCGGCGGCGGACCCGGCTATCGAATTCTGAAGAGCCAGCGCCAGGAGCTGACGGTACTGGGGGGGCCCGTTTTCGTTCGAGAGGTGCCACTCGATGAGCCGGCGAGCACGGACGGCCTGGCGCTCGCCGCGACGAATTACTCGCTGTTCTTCAACGAATATCCGAAGACGAATCTCGACATTGCCAATCAGCTTCGTTTCGGCCTCAGCGAGCCCGGTCGATTTCTCTTCGACCTGAACGTCTCCCTGCGGCGCGAACTGTGGCGCGACTTCTACATTGCCGTCAGCTTGTATGACTCGTACGACAACCGCCCGCCTGCCTCGAGCACGCTGAAAAACGATGTCGGCATCACGCTGACGCTGGGGTGGACGTTTTGAACCGAGTGTTCCGTCGTACGAGGCCCGGCGATCGCGCAGCGCGGCCGCCACGGAGTGTCGCCATGCACCAGAAAGGTTGGGCGTTCCCATCAGTGGGTCTCGGGCTCCTGTGGTGCGTCCTCACGGTTAGTGCGTTCGCACAGGGCGGCGCCCCCGCAACGCAGCCGACGCCGGAGGCCGGAGTGCCGATCATCTACCGCGGGCAGGAGATCGTCCGGGTCTATCGCGGCATGGGCGGGATCGGACCCGCCGAGCGCGCGCGAATCGCCTCCGAGCGACTCCATCAATTCGTTCGCGACCCCAGCTTCGACCCGACACGCGTCACCGTCACGCACAGGGAGACCGTCAGTGAGCTGGTGTATGACGACCGCGTCCTGGGCGTCATCAGCGACGAGGATGCCCGGGCTGTCGGGCGGCCGCGCGCGGAACTCGCCCAGCAGGTGCGGGATCGGCTGGTCGAGGTCGTGACCAGTACCCGAGAGGAGTTCAGCGCCTGGTCCATCGCCCTCGGCCTGGCGTGGGCTGCGCTCGCGAGCGCGATTTCGGCGGCCCTGCTGTGGCTGCTCGCGCGCATCTACCGCCGGGTCCAGTCACGTGTCAAGCCGTGGTACTGGCGCCTGACGGCGGATCCTCGGGTCGGACGAACCGCCGCTGCTCGAGCCACGCGCATCGAGTCGATCCTCCACAGCGGCGTCTTTGTCGTAGCCGCAGCAGTTGCGGTGGCCCTCATCGCGGTATGGGTGCAGCTGGTGCTGCAGCTGCTCCCCTGGAGCCGGCCGCTCGCACGGCTGATCTATCGCTACGTGTCGGAACCGATCAGGACGCTCTGGCTCGGCTTGCTCAGCTACGTACCTAATCTTTTCTACATTGCCGTCATTGCCGTCACCACATTCCTGGTGTTGAGAGTCGTCCGCTTCGTCTTCAAAGAGATCGAGGTCGGCAACATCCGCCTCGCCTCGTTTCCGGACGACTGGGCCGAACCCACGTACAAACTGGTGCGGACGCTCCTGCTGGCCGTTGCCGTGGTCGGCGCCTTCCCGTACATTCCTGGCTCGCAGACGACCGCATTCCAGGGGATCTCCCTCTTTCTCGGTCTGCTCGTCTCGCTCTCCTCGAGCTCCGCCCTCTCGAACATCATCGCGGGCACGATCCTCACCTATACGCGGGCCTTCAGGGTCGGCGACATCGTGCGCATCGGCGAGACGTTCGGCGAGGTGACCATCAAACGCCTGCTGGTGACGCACGTGCGAACGTATAAGAACGTCGTCGTGTCCATCCCGAATTCGTTGATCTTGACGACACAGGTGCTCAACTACACGACGCTGGCCGGCGAACGCGGGCTCGTCGCGCACTCGTCGGTGACGATCGGCTACGACGCGCCGTGGCGAAGAGTCCATGAGCTTCTGATTGCGGCGGCCCTGAAGACAGAAGGCGTGCTCGCGGATCCGCCGCCGTTCGTTCTCCAGACCGCGCTGAATGACTTTACCGTCAACTACGAGATCAATGCGTACGTGAGTTCGCCCGTTCCGCTGCCGCGCACCTACTCGGCCCTGCACGCGAATATCCAGGAGGCGTTCAACGAAGCGGGTGTGGAGATCATGTCGCCCAACTACTTCGCGCTCCGCGACGGCAATCAGGTAACGACGCCCACACAGCATTTGCCGGACGATTATGTGGCTCCGGCGTTCCGAGTGCGTCACCGGGAGGATCGCGACGTGATGGACTGAGTCCGGGCTACGGCTCCAGAAAGACCCGTGGATCAGTCATCGTGCGGCCGTCATGACGTGATGCGCGAAGGAGGGCTTCCACACAGCAAGCTCTGCGGGCGCTGGATCTTGAGCTTCGTCATGCGGCTCTCGAGGGTGCTCGGCTTCATGCGGAGCAGTTCTGCGGCCCCACCGTCGCCGCGCACGCGCCATCTCACGCGATCGAGGACCGCGACGATGTGGTCGCGCTCGATGTCGACGAGCGCCATGCTGGAATGCCCGGAGGGGACGGTAGCGGACGTCTTCGGCGGATCGATCGTCAAGCGCGGTCCGGCGGCAACAATCACGGCCCGTTCGACGACGTTGCGCAGTTCGCGGATGTTCCCCGGCCACGGATAACGCTGCAATGCCAGCATGCTGTCCTTCGAGACGGACTCGATCGGCTTGGCGAACGCGGTGCTGAACTCGTCCACGAAGCTCCACACGAGCATGGGAATGTCGCTCCGGACGCTCGCGGAGTGGCGGAACACGAATCGGAAACACATTCAGACGGTAATAGAGGTCCTGGCGGAACGTGCCCTGCGCGATGCCCTTCTCCAGGTCACGGTTCGTCGCCGCCACGATGCGAACGTCCACGTTGATCGGCTTTGAGCTTCCGAGGCGCTCGATCTGCCGCTCCTGGAGGACGCGCAGCAGCTTGATCTGCATCTCCAGCGGCAGGTCGCCGATCTCGTCAAGAAAGAGTGTCGATTTGTCCGCAACCTCGAACCGGCCAGCCTGGCTCGAGAGGGCGCCGGTGTAGGCCCCCTTCTCACGGCCGAACAGCTCGCTCTCGATAAGGGCGGACGGGATGGCCGAGCAGTTGACGCGGACCATCGGACGGTTCCGTCGCGGGCTCAGGTCGTGAATCTGCGACGCGAACAGCTCCTTGCCCGTGCCCGTCTCTCCGAGGAGCAGCACCGTCGCCCCCGTCGGCGCGACCTGGCAGGCCTGCGTCGAGCGCCTGTCGAAGGGCCTTACTCGCACCGACAACCAGCGACGACCCCTGCAGCGTCGTCACCTCACGGCGGAGGTGGTCGTTCTCGTTCTCGAGCTGGTCGCGAAGGCGCTCGCCCTCCGCCAGGGCGTGTCTCAGTTTTTCGTCGGCCAGCCTTCGAATCGTGCGGCTGTCGGCATTCATCGCGAGGGACACCTCTTCGAGCGCATAGTCGAGCGCGGACGCGAGCCGTTCGAGATCGGCCGGTGCAGATCGCGTCGAGAGGCTCGTCAACAGGCGTTCAAATCCCAACCCGTCGTCGACGGATCGGTGTCGGCGGCGCTACGAGTCGCATGGGTACCACCGTTCCCCTCGAAGTGCGGCCCAGACGGCCGGCACGAGTTGCTCGCCGGCGGAGACCTTGGCCACGTACCCCAAACCGCCGACAGCCAATCCCCGTTGCATCATCAGCGCGTCGGCGTGAACCGTCACGAAAACGACGCGAGCCGACGGGTTCCTGCAAAGGATTTCGCGCGCCGCCTCAATTCCATCGAGGAATGGCATCGAGATATCCGTGACGATCGCGTCGGGCGACACGCGAGCTACGGCATCGACGAGGGCTGGGCCGTCGCGCACCGTGGCCACGACGTCGAATTCGGTTTGCAGCAACTTCGCGAGAACCGCCAGGATTGCGGCCTGATCGTCGGCGAGCACGACTCGCGGTTTGTGCTTTCCCAAGCTTGTCGTCACGATGCCGAATGGTATGCGAGCGGCGGAGGGTGCGGTAGCGGAGTACCCGCGGAAAAAGTTACGGAGCTACGGGTACGTAAAACTACGGATGGCTAGCGGCGTTCAGGCAAGGTCTCTTTTGACGGCCAGCGCAACCAGCTCGGCCGTCGACTGCACACCCAGCACGCGCATCATCTCGTACTTGTGTGTTTCGACCGTGCGAGCCGAGAGGTCGAGAATGGCGGCGATTTCCTTCATCCGCCGGCCCTCGACGATGAGACGCAGCACATCGCGCTGGCGCCGCGTGAGCTCGATCTTGTCACCACGCCCCTCATCGAGGGCGGCGAGGATATCTTTGGTGACCGCGGGCGAGAGATACGTGCGGCCGTCCAACACTTCGTCGATCGCGTCAATCAGCTCGTTCCCGGCCGAGTGCTTCAGGAGGAACGCGGACGCGCCGGCGCGCATGGCCCTGGCGGCGACGCTTGCCTCTTTGTGCATGGTCAGGATGACGAACTTGCTGGCCACGCCGCGCTTCTTGAGCCGCTCCAACGCCTCCAGCCCGCTGAGGGAAGGCATCTCCAGGTCCGCGATGATGATGTCGGGGCGAAGGCGTTCCGCTGCCTCGACGAGTGCCGTGCCGTCTGCCACGGTTGCAACCACATCGAAGCGGCGGCTGAGCAGTTTGACCAGGCCCTCCGCAACAATCGTGTGATCGTCGGCGATCAGAATAGTGGGGCGGCGCGTGGTCACATTGTTAGACCCCGGCAAGCTCGCGAGCGGGAGATGCGAGAACTCTGACCCAGACCGTGAGGGTGGTCCCCCTGCGCGGCGCGGTGTCGATCGAGAGTCGCCCGCCCACCAACCGAACCCGCTCTTCGATGCTGCGCAGGCCGAGACCGCCGCCCAGCTCGCGCGCCTTCGCGAGGTCGAACCCGTTCCCGTCGTCCGCCACCGCGAGCTGCACTTCTTCCTCGACGCGCCGCAGCGTGACGTGCACCTGCCGAGCGTTGGCGTGTTTGGCGATGTTGCGCAACGCCTCCTGGACGACGCGGTAGAGACACAACGCGGTCGTGCTATCCGAGATGGCGAGATCTCCGTCGGCCTCGACGACCACGTCGATTGAGCTGTTGTTTGGCAAACTCACGGCAGTGGCTTCGCAAGGCATCCACCAAACCCGCATGCTTGAGCACGGCTGGGTGAAGGTCGTGTGACAGCAGTCGAATGTCCTCGGCGAGCTCGATGGTCTGTCCTTGGACGGCCGTGACAACCTCCAGCAGCTCCCCGCTGGCGTGCAGCTCGGGCAGCGTGCACTCGCTCATCGCGATCGAGATGGCCGCGAGTTTCTGACTGATGTCATCGTGCAGGTCACGGGCAATGCGCGCGCGTTCCGCCTCCTGCGCCGTGATGAGACGTCCCGCGAGGTCCTCGATCTCCGCGTGGCTCTGCCGCAACGCCGCCTCATTGGTCCGCAGCGCCTCTTCGGCCTGACGGCGCTCGGTGATGTCGAAACACGACCCGATGTAGCCGAGGAGAGCGCCGTCGGAGGCGAGCCGTGGCACGCCTGTATCGAGCACCCATCGGTATTCGCCATCCGCCCGCTGCAGGCGGTACTCCATCCGGAAGGACTCACGGCCGGGCCAGGCGGCGGTGTAGGTTGCCAAACAGCGACGCAAGTCGTCCGGGTGCACGCCTTCCGTCCAGCCGTCGCCGATCTCGTCCTGCAAGCGGCGTCCCCGGAACTCCAGCCACGGCTTGTTGAAGAAGTCGCAGCCTTGGTCGGGGCCCGAGCGCCACACCATCACGGGAGCCGTGTCAGCCATCACCCGGAAGCGTTCCTCGCTCTCTCGCAGCGAGTGCTCGGCACGGCGCCGGTTTCTCCGCTGGATCAGCAGCCCCGCGATCAGTAATGTCTGGAGCAGCACCAAGGCGAGGGCGCTGAGAATGTAGCCGCGGTACTGCTCGAACAGCCCCGGTTCGCGAAACCTGAGCTCCACGCCCGCGGGGACGCGGGCTTCGCTGACGTTCCAACGGTCAAGCTGACGCCAATCGAGCGCATCGACACTCACGTCGATGCGCTGGTGATCGGAATGTCCTCGGGTCGCTCGCCGCGCAACACGCGCAGTGCGAGTTGACTCGTCTTTTCGGCGGCCAGTTCGGTCGAGAGCAACCGGCCGCCAAAGACGCCCGGAACAGCTGCCGTTCCACGTATAGATCGGCGCGTTGCTCGACGACGCCAGGCGCTCGCTCACCGATGCTGTCCGAAACCGCCGGCCCTCACTCATCGGAACTGAACGTAGACCAGAAAGACAATGGAGTGCTCCGGCAGCGCCGCCAGCCGATCGGTCAACGCAGGTACGAAGTGTCCGCGCAAGAAGGTGAACTCCACGCCTCGCGGCGGCGCGGGCACCTGCGAGCGAAACTCGTTTTCGTACCATGCATCCAGTCGGAGATGCGCCGCACACGACGAACGCGTGGCGTGTGTCGGGATGCACCCGCAGCGCCAAATCGAGCGACTCTTTCATGGCATACCGATAGGTATGGCCGGTCGATTTGGGAACTGGCCGCCGCGCATCGAGGCCGATGAACACGATCGGCGGTTGAGACGCGAGCCGCGCCTGTAACCGCCCCGCAAGAGTGGCCTCGTCCGGGCCATTCGCGATCAGCAGGTCGATCGTCCGGTCGCCATACTTGCGCACGAGATAGTTCTTCGAAGTCGGATTCGTACGACGGGTCTGGAAAGTGGTAGCGGTCGAGTAACTCGGAGTAGTAGTCCAACTGATCGCCCAGTGCGTCACCCAGCACCTTCCGGTAGATCCGCTCACGGATGGTGAAATGTGGAGCCGGTTCCGGAAATATTGCTTCGGGGGCGTCTTGAGAAAGGGCGTACAACGACCAGTACGCGTGTCTGGCTGCGGGTGGGCGCTGCCGTCACTTGACACTGCGCCGCGGCCGGCGCAGGCACGCGGCGACCGTGATTGCCGTGCGAAGACATGACCAGCGCCTCATGACCGTTAGAAGTACCCCTTCACCCGAAACAATAGTTGTCGCGGGATCGGCCATGTGGTCTGCTGGCCGAAGTTGGGGCTGGAAAAGATCCGCGACGCGAGGCTGCCGTCGCTCGTCTGCTGCAGTGTGTTACGCAACTCGACCCCCAGCTCCAGCCGGCGCGGGCCACTGCGGAAGAGGATCTTCGACACTCGGAGAAACAGCCATTGCTCGTTCGGCAGCCGATACGAGCCCGGCACGTCGAAGTTGATATTGCGCCGCCCCTGCGGCAGGACCACCTGAATCTGAGGCGCGTACGGAAGCCCGGACATGAGCGCGAGATTCCCCGAGACCTGGATGTCGATCTTCGGAACGTCGTACGACCCGGTCGCAGTCAGCACCTGCGGCCGGTCATTGGGGCTCAGGCGACCAGCCAAATTGACGTAGTCATTCGGGTCTTGCCCGACCGTGGTGGCAAAGACGGACGACCCTGTCGCTTGAAGGCCCTCGGTCTTCGAATAGGTGTAATTGAGGCTCAGCATCCACCGATTCGCCAGACGCCGATATGCGCTCAGTACCAACCCGTCGTATCGACTGAAGAAGCCCGGGCCATTCGTCCGCAAGAATCTCCGTGCGCTGGGGGCGTTCATCAGCGGGTAAACCGTGACCGGGCCGGCGGGAGACGTCACCGTCTGCGTTCCGTAGATGCCGCCGATATCCCGCCAACCGATCTGATCTTTCGAGGTCTTGTGCACGTAGGTGACGCTGACGCCCATGTGTCGTGCAATCTCGCGATCGACGCCGATCGAGTACTGATTGGTGTACGGTGCATCAATATTCGGGTCGACGGCGAGATTCGCTTTCGAATCCGTGACCGAAATGATGGTCGTGTAGTCCCCGGTGACCGGATCGAAGCGCGCGAGCGTGACCGGCGTGATCCCGGGATGCACACCGGTGAAATCGTTGAGGAACACGGGGCGGTAATAGCGTCCGACTGTCGCGCGCAGCACTGTTCTGCTGTCGCTCGTCAGGCGCACGTTGATCCCCATCCGCGGCGACACTTTGTTCCACGAGAACAATTCGCCGAGCCCCGGAATCGTCGCGCCGGTTTTACCGAAGGACTGGTTACAGTGGCAGAGCCCATCGGTCCCGCTGTACGCCGCAGGGTCCACGACCGGTGCGGCCGGACTGATGGCGACCATCCTGTCGAATCGAACGCCCGGCGTCATCGTGAGCCGCCCCATGGTCAGTTCATCCTCAGCCCACACGCCCTGTGACCTGGATTCCGCTGCGTACACGAGGGGAGACTGATACTGCGCCTGGTCGGGCGCACCCTTGACGTCCAGATACAGGACCCCGCCCGGCCACAGATTCTGACCTCTATCGAGGTTGCGCGCGATCTGTGCGCCAAACCGAATATTGTGGGTCATGTGGCTGCCAGACACGAAGTGATTCACTTTCACATTCACGTCGTCGCGGATCGGTTGATAGGCCTGCGATGGTCCCGCGGTGTAGTTGCTCCGGCTGACGCCCGTGAAGGTGTCCAGGTGTCCGGGCGTCTGCAGACTTTCGGCATCGGCATTCAAATTGGGTCCCAGTCCGTTGTACCCGTACGGAATCGACTGGTGGAAGAAGCGCGCCGTGAGCACGGTGGACGGCCTGAGCGTCGTCGTCAACTCCGAGCCGAAATAGCGCATGTCCCCCGTGTACCGGGCGCTCGCCTCGAGCGGCGTAGTAGCGGTCGGAAAATCGGGGGTCTGCCAATTCCACCATTCGTAGTAGAGGCTCTGCTGGAACTGCATCTTGTCGTTAATCTTCCACGTCACCTTCGCCATGTTCCGCACTTCGCTCTTGATCCACTGCTGGTCTTCGGGTCGGTCCGGCTGGCCGGGGTAGCGAATGGCCGGGCCGCTGTTGGTCTGGCCTCCGTAGAACCATAGTCGGCTTTTGACGATGGGCCCACCGATGTGAGCGGCAAAGTCGCGGTACCTGTACAGCTTGAATCCCGTGTCGCCCAGGGGACAATTGCATGGCCGCGTGACGGGAACGCTCGTCAGGCTTGGGGGCGCCCAGTAGATCGAACCATCCCCTCGATAGACGTTCGTCCCCGCTTTGCTGACGTAGTTCATCACGCCGCCCTGCGCTTGTTGGTACTCCACCGACGCACCGAGCGACACAAGATTGATTTCCTCGGCCGCGTCCATGTCATAAAAGGCCCAGGCCAGTCCATTCGAGGGGTGATTGGTCAACATGCCGTCGACCATGTAGGACGAGTCCGTTGAGTTGGAGCCCATGATCACGGGATTCGTTCCGCTGTTGTAGTTGCCCAGCGCCACGCCGGGAAACGTCCCCAGATAGGCGGTGACTCCTTGTCTCGCGGTCGGTAGCGCCTCGACGGCTTCTCGTCCGAGACTTCCCGCCACCCCTGTCTGCCGCGAATCAAGCACCGTCGTCGCACCACTCACCGTAATGGTTTCCGCGAGCGTTGACACACCGAGCGTGATGTTGCGCTCGATGGTGCCGCCCACCGTGACCCATAGATCCTTCTCAACGTATCTGGCAAAGCCGGGCAGCGACACCTCCATCTCGTAAACCCCCGGTGGGAGCGTGCTGAACCGATAGGTCCCATGCGCATCCGTGACGCTCGTCACGGCACCGCCCGGCAGCGCCGACGATGTGACGGTGATCGTGACGTCGGGCAATACGGCGCGAGAGTCGTCGCTTACCACGCCAGTGATGGTACCGGTCACGACTTGCGCGTCGAGCGAACGCGCGCAGCAACACATTCCGACGACAACGGCCGAAATCAGCCACTGTCTCGCAGGCCGCCTCGCACATCGACTGCGCTGAAGAGTGCTCCCACTCAACTCCCGCGCGCACGCAGTGATTGTCCCGCTGCCACGTGATGTTGTCGACGACCTGGAAAGTGTGTTGCAGACGATCGAACGGCGAGCTGAGACCGCAGCGCGATGACGGCCGGCAGAGATATGCGCCCCACTTCATAACGAACAACCTCAGGGGGATACCGTTATACGCCACATGCTAGCGTCCCGCCAGTGGACTCGGCGGCCCGGCTGTCGCACAGCTGTTGGACCGTCGGGAATGACGACGGTCCTCAGTCGGGGTGTTTCCTAACCGTCGGGATGGCGGCGATTCTAGGGTTTTGCAGCCATCAAAAGTAACAGCGGTATGTAACAGCGGTATGAACGATTCGTGTTCGAGCCACGAGATGTCGTGATGTCGTGGGTCAGAGGCCCCCAATGCTCAGTTTCTCCCTAGAAAATCGGCAAGGGTCCCAGGTATTCAGTACGGCGTAGCACTTGGCGTGCCTGTCCGCTGGAGCGGGAGAGTTCCCTCCAAGGGGAACCGCCTCAAGTGCAGTCCCGAGTCTAGAGCACGATCCTCGAATTGCGTATGACAGCTGGGTCCCCGGCGAGACCGATGAGGTCGCTCTCGCGCTCGGACCCTTGAAGGTCAGCCGTCAGAGGCGGCGCAACGCGGAAAAACTGAACGCAGGCGGAGGTTCAGGAGGTTCAGGACCTCTTGAACCCTCCTGAACCTCCTGAACCTCTTGAACCTCTTGAACCCTTGAACCTCTCCTAGAACGTCACCCGCGCTCCCAGGAAGAAGCGGCGCGGATCGAGGAAGCGAATCGGCTGCCCGAACGCGGTCCCGCCGGCGCCAGCCACCAGATCCTGATCGCGAATCGAGTCCTGGTTGTCGAGGACGTTGAAGATGTCGACGAAGAACTCGGTCCCGACCCGATCGAACATCTTCTTGTACTGCGCGCGAAGGTCGAGCTGGGCCCAGGCCGGGTTCTGGAGCGATCCGATCGCGTCTGAGGTCACCCAGAAATCGTTGACGCCCGCGTACACGTACGGGACGTCGACCTGGATGGGCAGATTCCGCTGCGACGCCAGCGCGGTCCGGCTGGCAATCGTTCCCGAGTTGTAGCGGAAGGCCGCGCCGAGCTCGATCCCGATCGGCCAGATGTACGAACCCGCGGCCTTGAAGACGTGCGGGATGACGCCCGGCTGCTTCTGGTAGGTGTCGGGCGCGAGCGGATCCAGATAGAGCACGTCGCCCTGGAAGTCCGCGTTCGAATCCGAGTTGGTGTTGCCTTTGGCCCAGTTGTAGGTGTAGGAGCCCAGCAACTGCCAGTTGTTGCTGTAGCGCTTCCGGAAGATCACGTCGACGCCCTGATAGTCGCGCTTGCCGCCGTTGAGCGTCGCGATCACGAAGTTGGATCCGGGATTCTCGGTGTAGCCGAAATAGTCGAGCCCCAGCCACAACGACTGCGGGTCGTCGATCGGGCCAGCGTAGTCGGTCGTGCCGTTGACGGAGGTGGCGAAGAGCGCCAGATCGTAGTCCTCGAGGATGTCGCGCGTCCGGCGGTAGGTGTACGCCGTCTCGAGGCTCATGTTCCGCCCGAGATCGACCTGATAGCCCGCCGTCACATCGTCGGTGTAGGGCGTCTTGGTCGACGGGGCAAAGAAGGCGTCCTGCTGCACGAGCCCGCCGCGGGTTCGATAGGTGACCCAGTCGTTGTTGATGAAGACCTGCTCCTCACGAACGAAGCCGCTCAACGTGCCGGCAAAATTGGTCATGTTGTTGCGGATCGGATCGTAGTAGCGGCCGTAGTAGCCGTACAGCTTCTGCTTGCCGTCGCCGCGGACGTCGAAGGCCGCGCTCAGGCGTGGCGCGATCGCCCAGTCGAAGGTGAAGATCTCTTCGCCGGTGCTGGCGAAGTGCTGCCACTGCTCGGCGCGAAGCCCGACGTTGAACGTCATGCGGTTGTAGATGAACTGATCCTGCACGAAGAAGCTGAGGCCGTCGGACCGCGTTTCCTGGGATCCCCGCTGCGACATGAACGTCCGGTCGTAGTTGACCTTGCCGTCGGGGTTCCCGACAGTGCTGTTGAACGTCAGCCGCGGCCCCATTTCGGCGGACGTGATCGTACCGTCGCCGTTGGCATCGAACTGAGCGTAGTACTGCGCGCGGTTCGGCGATTGATTGATCGTGTTGATGAGCCCGTTGAAGTCGCTCGAATTGTTGACGTTGAAGTCGCGGCTGCTGAAAGAGCCGGTGGCCAGCTCGCCCGCCGACAAGCCGATGAGCCCGTTCTGCAGCGACGTCACCGTCTGATCGTCGACGTAGATGAGGTCGCGGAAGTTGTCGTTGCGCGACCACTCGAGGCCGCCCTTGAAGCGTATGGCGGTTCCAGTTGTACGTCAGCGACCCGCGCACGCCCTTGGTGTCGCGCTGATCGATGATGTCCTGGCCGAACCCGCCAAGCTGCTCGTCGGTCAGCGTGCGGACGTCGGTCGATCGATAGATGACCGTGTTCGACACGTCGCGGATCGCCGAGAGGTCGGTGACCTCACCGTTGTGCACGTTGTAGGCCGCCTCAATCAGCATCGGACCCTGCAGCCGCAGATAGTTGAGGCTGTAGTTGTCTCCGCCCTGCACCCGCGCGCGGTCGCGCGCGTTGGTGAGGTCGCGGTCGCGGCGGCCGCTGATGTCGGTCGGATCGTTGAGGAACGTGAAGCTCACCGTGTCGTTGCGGGTGGCCGTCCACGTGCCCTTGGCGTAGCCCTGATCCTGCTCGTTCTTGACGGTGCGCAGGAATTCGTCGGTGTCGAGGCTGGTCACATCGTCTTCGCGCTCGAGCTTTCGGTAGCTCCCGAAGAACCAGGCGCGATCGCGGACGACCGGCCCGCCGAGCGTGCCGGCGGCGTCGTAGGTCGAGAACGTCTGCAATTCGGAGTTCTTGTTCTCGGCAACGAGGGCGTCGTTCTGGAAGAAGTAGTTGGCCGACCCGTGGAAGAGGTTGCTGCCCGACTTCGTGATCACCGTCGAGAGCAGCCCCGGCGTGCCGATGTACTCGGCCGGAATGCCGCCGGTGAGGACCTTCTGTTCCTGGATGATCTCGGTGTTCAGGTTCGAACCAAACGTGCCGGTGACCGGATCGGTCACGTTGATGCCGTTGAAGTAATAGAAGTTGTCGCTCGAGACGCCGAGATTGCCGCCGATGTCGCTGTAGTTGATCCCCGACTTCGACGCCGGGTTACCCGGCTGCTGCGGGTCGTCGGGCAACACCCCTGGCACGAGCTGCAAGTAGCTCTGGTACGTGCGACCGGTCGGCAGCGATTCTGTCAGCTCCAAGGTAATGTCCTGCCCCGTCGTCGCGCTCCGCGCGTCGACGATCGGCGACTCGGCGCGTCACCTGCACCTGCTCGGTCAACCCGCCGACGGCGAGCGGAACGCGGACAGTCGCCGTGAGCCCCGATCGGACGAGGACGTTCTCGTTGCGCGCCGCTCTGAACCCCGTCAACTCCGTGGTCACGATGTAGTGGGCCGACGGGGCAAGGCCGACGAGGAGCGCGCGTCCCTCTGCGTCGGACACGGCCTCGCGTTTGGTCACGGTGTCGGTCGCGCTGGCAACGACCGTCGCGCCGGGAATCGGCAGCCCGGATGCGTCCTGCACGAGTACTTCGATCGTCCCCGTCTCAGTAACCTGCGCCACCGCGGGCTGGGCCGCCGCCAGCAGCGCGAGCACAGCCACAACCGCACGGCCAGAATCGTCTGATGGTGTTCACTGAAGTGCCTCCAAGGTGATGACGTTCGTCCCTAAGCGATCAGCGTCGATGAGTTCCGACGTGCCTGCGATGTGAGGGATCGACAGCACTGCTGATGTGACGAAGCGCCAGTTATCGCGAACCGGACGCACATTTGCTGCCAGTCGCAGACCATCGCACGATTGGCCGCATTCGCACATCAGATGTCATTCGTCACTCCGCGAGTACCGCTAGTCACTCCATTCGTCCCAAGCGAGCGAGCAGGATCCAAGAGCGACGCGGTCGTCGATCCAGCGCGTTGAAGCATCGCGGGCGACGCTCCCGATGGGATGATCATGCGGCGTTGTTGCCGAGGCTGTTCTCGGTAGAGAATGCGAAGGATGAGAAACCTCGTGGTGCTGTGCCTGGCGATCGCGCTCGCTCCGGTTGCCCACATCGGCGGCCAGAAACCGTCGAAGACAGCTGGCCACAGTGGCGTGGGCCGTCCAGAACAGGCGCGCTCACGCTCGACGAGGCGCCGAGGACGTGGCCGGCAGAGTTGAAGAAAGGATGGAGCGTCGAGGTCGGCGAGGGCTACTCGTCGCCAATCGCCGGCGACGGCCGCATCTTCGTGCACGCGCGCCGCGATCCCGATGAAGTCGTCTCGGCGATCGACCTCGCGACGGGGTCGGTCGCGTGGCAGCAAAAGTACACCGCTCCGATGGAGAAGAACCCGTACGCCAAGCAGATGGCGAAGGGCCCGTATTCGACGCCGCTTCTCTCAGAGGGCCGCCTCTACACGTTCGGCACGACGGCAATCCTCTCAGCCTGGAACGCCTCGACAGGCGCTCTCATCTGGCGAAAGGACTTCTCCTCGCGCATCGACACTTCGAAGCTCTTCTGCGGTACGGCGATGTCACCGCTCCGGACAGCGAAGGGCATCATCGTGCATGTCGGCGACGATCGGGGCGGCTCGATTCTCGCGCTCGATCCGGTGACCGGGAAGGAAAACTGGATCACCGACGTTCGCGGCCCTGGCTACGCTTCTCCGATTGAAGTGACGCTGGCCGGCGTGCCGCAGGTCGTCACCATGACGACACGATCGGTCATCGGCGTCGAGACCGCTAGCGGCGCCTTGCTCTGGGAGTTTCCGTTCGACGATGAGTGGAACGAGAACATCGTGACGCCGATCGGCGACGGCGACCGGGATTATCGTTTCGGGGGTGCGTCAGGGCACACGGCGGCTGACCGTGACAAAGTCGGCGAGCGCCTGGGCCGCCACCGAGTCGTGGCATACGCCGGACGTCGCGATGTACATGAGCTCCCCCGTCATGGCACGCGGGACGCTCTTTGCTCATTCCTCGAAACGCAAAGGACAGTTCGTCGCGCAAGATCCCGAGACCGGCAAGATTCTGTGGGCGACCGAAGGTCGCAACGCAGCCAGCGCCTCTGTCGTGGCCGCCGGCGATCATCTCGTCTTCCTCACTACCGAGTCGCAGCTCATCGTCTCGCCCATCGATCCGGCGGCGTTCAACGAGGTGCGCCGCTACACCGTCGCCTCGAGCTCGACCTACGCTCAGCCGATCATCCTGCGGGACCGGGTGATCGTGCGCGACGCGTCGAACCTGACGGTCTGGACCCTCGAGTGAAGGCAGTTGGGTGCGCCGCGGCACTAGTCTCATCCGGGGAACTTCGTCCCCCGGACCCCCTTACACGCTCGCTCGCGGGGCCCCGATGCCCCGCTCCGCTCGCGTGGCTCACTCGCTACGCTCGTTCGCGCAGTTTATGAGATGGCTTCTGGTGGTGTCGATCGTCGCGGGCGGCGCCCTCTACGACTGGGAAGAGAGGCGCGCCGCGAGCATTCGCGTGCTCCGCGTCCTCTTCATTGGCAACAGCCTGACTGCGTCAAACGGGCTACCGGCGATGGTCGAGGCGCTTTCACGCGCCAAGGGTGCCAAGACCGTCGAGGCGACGGCGGTAACGGCCAACAACTTCAGCCTGGAAGATCATTGGAACCAGGGCCCCGCGCGAGCGACCCTCGCGAAGGGCGGGTGGTCGATAGTCGTCCTCCAGCAGGGGCCATCGGCGCTACCAGAATCACGCGTGCTGCTCCGCGACTACGCCAAGCGGTTCGCCGCCGACGCCGCCCACGTCGGCGCCCGCACCGCCCTGTACATGGTCTGGCCCTCGAAGACGCGCGATCGCGACTTCGACGCCGTCAGCGAGTCGTACGCGTTGGCGGCGCAGGACGTCGCAGGCACGTTGCTACCAGCTGGAGACGCATGGCGGGAGGCGTGGCGACGCGATCCCTCGCTGACACTCTACGCAGACGACGGGTTTCACCCGAGCGGGCTGGGCTCGTACCTCGCGGCGCTCGCGATTTGGAGAGGACTCTCGTCTCAATCGGCGATCGGACTGCCCGGCCCACGTGGAGTGCCGGCGGCCACACTCAAACTGTTGCAAGAGGTTGCGGACCACACCATCCTCACGCGGTCACGATAAAAGGTATCTCACAAGCCCTATCCGTGTTGTCCGTGTAATCCGTGGCTCCAGTCTCATCCGGGGGACTTTGTCCCCCGGACCCCTCATACGCTCGCTCGCGGGGACCCCGACGCCCCGCTCCGCTCGCGTGGCTCACTCGCTTCCGCTCGTTCGCGCTGTTTATGAGACAGCCTGTAGTCCGTCCGTGTTGTGCGTGTAATCCGTGGCTCCAGATTCCAGTAGTCCGTGGCTTTAGAACCTATCTCAGACCGGCGATCGGACTGCCCGGCCCACGTGGAGTGCCGGCGGCCACACTCAACCTGTTGAGAGGGTTGCGGACCACATCATCCTCACGCGGTCACGGTGAAAAAGGTATCTCACAGGCCCTATCCGTGTTTTCCGTGTAGTCCGGGCTCTCGTCATCCGGGGGATTTTGTCCCCGGACCCCCTTACACGCTCGCTCAGGAGTCCGTACAGGAAGTACAGCCACCACAGCGCGAACAGGAGGACGAGGCCCGACGCGGCGACGGTGATGAGCTCGGCGCTCAGCCCGACCTCGTCCTTGCTGACGATGAACACCGTGGCGGTGGCCAGCACGCTCTCGCCGAGCACGATGATCGTGAACAGGCCGTAGCGCTCGGCGATGTGGTGCGGGTGCCAGGGCGTCGTGGTCGTCGATCGGCCCAGACCGGGATGAGCAGCTCGAGCGCCGCGAACAGGAGGAACGCCCAGAGCGATGCTCCTCGCCGAGGAACAGGCGCACGACCCACAGGGTCTGGAGGACGCTGATCCCCGACCGCGAAGCGGACGGCGTTGGCGGTACCCCGGCGACCTGGCGTGGCGACCCGCAGCCACTGGACCACGAGCGCGCTGCGCATGATCACGTAGCCGGCGACCGTGGTCGCCCACTCGTCCTCCTCGAAGGCCGGCGCGACCCCGGCGGCGAGGACGAGGACGCCGGCCATCTGGACCATCGTCAGGACCCGGTAGACCGCGTCGTCGCAGTCGAACGCGGACGCGAACCAGGTGAAGTTCATCCACGCCCACCAGATCGCGAAGAACACCGCGGGTAGCCGATGAGCGCCCTCGACCGGGTGGGCCTCGACGATGGCGTGGGCGAGCTGCGGGACGACGGCCGCGACGGCGACCACGAAGGTCAGGTCGAAGAGCAGCTCGAGCGGGGTCGACGCGCGATGCGGCTCGTGCGGGTCGCGCGCCCGCGTGCCGGTCAGGTGCACCGTCGGTCGGAGGTCAGCCGGCGAGGAGGACCGCGCCGAGCGCGAGGGCCGCGGGCAGTGCCTGGACGAGCAGGATCCGGCGCGACACGGTCAGCCCGCCGTACACGCCGGCGACGATGACGCAGCCCAGGAAGAAGACCCGGAACAGGAAGGCGCTCTCGGCCGGCAGCAGGAAGCTGGCGAACAGGCCCGCCGCGAGGAAGCCGTTGTAGAGCCCCTGGTTGGCGGCCAGCGTGGCCATCGTGGCGGCCTGCTCGGGGGTGGTGCCGAAGGCCTTGCGGCCACGGTCCGTCTGCCACAGGAACATCTCGAGGACGAGGATGTAGGCGTGGATGAGACCCACGAGCGCGACCAGCGCCGCGGCGACGACCGACATCGGGTTCCCTCCGATCCGTGACCGCGGACCGTACCGTGGGATGGTGGAGATGAGGGGACTCGAACCCCTGACCCCCGCGATGCGAACGCGGTGCTCTCCCAGCTGAGCTACATCCCCACGGGCGTCGGAGTGTAGCACGGGGTCCCCGGCGATCCGGCCGGCGCATCGCCCGGGACGAGGCCGTTCGCGAGGGCCTCGCGCGGCTAGGCTCCGCCGATGCCCCTCGGACTGCTGACCGGTCTCGGTGCGGCCCTGGCGTGGGGCACGCTCGACATCTTCTCGGCCCTGGCCAGCCGCCGGGTCGGCAGCCTCGTGGTCACGACCGGGATGCAGATCGTCGGTGCGGTCCTCATCTGGATGCTCGCCCTGGCGCAGCGGCACGACCTTCCCGACCGACCCGGCCGTGATCATCGGCGGCGCGCTCGTCGGCCTGGCCGGCGCGGGGGCCTACCTCAGCTACTTCACGGGCCTGCGCATCGGCCCGATCGCCGTCGTCAGCGGGGTCGTGGCGGCGTACGGCGGGCTGACCGTCGTGCTCGCCGTGCTCGTCCGCCACGAGACGCTCGACGCCGATCCAGGCCCTCGGCGCGACCCTGGCCACGGTCGGGGTCATCCTCACCGGCGTGGCCTTCGACGGCAGCCTGCGCGGCACCCGGCTGGCCAGCCCGGGGGTCATCTTCGCGGTCGTCGCCCTCGTCCTGTTCGCGATGATGTCGATCGGCACGGACATCGTCATCGACCGGGCGCCGCTGGGAGCAGGTCCTGCTCGTGTCGCGGACGACCAACGCCACGCTGTCGATCGTCATCCTCGTCGTCGCCGTGACGGTCGCCCGGCGGCTGGCCGAGCCGATGCTCAGCGGCGATCCCGGCGCGACCCCGATGGCCGACTCGCGGGTCATCCTGCTGATCCTGTTCGCGGGCATCCTCGACGTGCTCGGGCTGCTGGCCTTCTCGTACGGCCTCCAGCACGCCGAGACGTGGCTGGTCGGGCTGGCCTCGTCGTTCGGGCCGGCGGTCACCATCGTCATCGCCGTCGCGTTGCTGGGCGAGCGACTCAAGCCGATCCAGTGGGTCGGGCTGGCCGGGGTCCTCGGCCGGGATGATCGCCATCGGCATGCCTGCGCGCTCGAGCGCGCGGCACGTCAGGCCGGGACGCTGAACCAGAAGCGGGTCAGCCCGTCGGCCGACTCCGCGCCGACGCGGCCGCCGTCCTGCTCGACGAGCTGCTTGACGATGGCCAGCCCGATGCCCGCGCCGCCGCGCGCCCGGTCGCGCGACTTCTCGACGCGGTAGAAGCGCTCGAAGACGCGCTCGAGGTCATCGGGCGGGATGCCCTCGCCGGTGTTGGCGATCGACACGAGGACGTCGCCGGGTCGCCGCTCGGCCCGGACGGTGACCGTGCCGCCGCGCGGGCGTGTAGCGGACGGCGTTCGAGAGCAGGTTGGCGAGGACCTGGGCGAGGCGGTCGGGGTCGGCCCGCGCCGGCAGCGTGGCCGGCACGTCCGATCTCGAGCCGCAGCCCGGCGCGCTCGATCGACGGCGCCGGCCAGCTCCAGCGCGCATCGCGAGCGCCGCCGCCAGGTCGAGCTCGACCGGCGCGGGCAGGCTCGTGCCGGCGTCGCCCTCGGCCAGCGCATCGAGCGAGCGCGACAGGCGGACCAGGCGATCGGCCTCCTCGTGGAGCGACTCGTAGGTCGAGCGGTCGGCGGTGATCACGCCGTCGCGGAGGGCCTCGAGGTAGCCCTGCAGGTTGGTCAGCGGCGTGCGCAGCTCGTGGGCGGCGTTGGCGATGAAGTCGCGGCGCATCTCCTCCTGCTGCTCGAGCGAGGCGGCCATCTGGTTGAACGAGTCGGCCAGGCTGGTCAGCTCCTCGGGCCCGTCGCGCGGGACGCGGGCCGCGTAGTCGCCGTCGGCGATGCGCCGGGCCGCGGCCCCGATCTCGTCGAGCGGCCGGGCGAGCATCCGGGCGAGGACGACGGCCAGGCCGATGCTCGCGACGACGGCCACGATCGAGGCCGTGATGACCACGGTCGTGACCGAGTCGGCGTACATGTCCTGGGCGTGCTCGGCCGAGTCGCCGGCTTCCATCATCAGGTCGGTGAAGACCTGCGCCCCGACGACGGCGACCCCGACGACGAGGATGACAGCCCGACCGCGGCGCTGGCGATGGCCGCCAGGGCGATCCGACCGGCCAGGCCGCGGACGATCACGAGGCCGGCTCCCGGGCCGGCTCGGTAGCCGACGCCGCGGACCGTCTGGACGTAGCGCGGCGCTCCGGGTCGTCGTCGAGCTTGTCGCGCAGCCGCCGGATGTGGACGTCGATCGTCCGGTCCATGACCTCGTCGGCCTCCTGGCCGTAGACCGCGTCGAGGAGCTGGTCGCGCGACAGGACCCGGCCGTCGGCGCCGAGGATGGCCTGGAGCAGCCGGAACTCGACGCGGGTCAGGTCGATGACCGCGCCGTCGTCGCGGCGGACCTCGTGGCGGTCGGGGTCGACGGTCAGGTCGGCGTGGCGGATGACCGCCTGGCGCGGCGCGGGCTCGGCGGGGAGCGCGGCTCGGGCGGCGCGGCCGGCGCCGTCGCGGCGCAGGATCGACTTGACGCGCAGGACCAGCTCGGCCGGCGAGAACGGCTTGGGCAGGTAGTCGTCGGCGCCGTCCTCGAGGCCGGCGATGCGGTCGATCGGTCGAGCTTCGCGCGGACAGGATGAGGATCGGGGTCTGCGCGGCCACGTCGTCGCGGCGGACGGCCCGGATGACGGCCCGGCCATCGAGCTCGGGGAGCATCAGGTCGAGGACGACGAGGGCCGGCTCGTGGGTCTCGATGGCATCGAGCGCGGCCGGCCCATCGCCCGCGGTCACGACCCGATAGCCCTCGCGCTCCAGGTACGTGCGCACGAGCCGGACGATCTTCGCGTCATCGTCGACGACGAGGATCGGCGCGGTCGGGATCGCGGGGTCGGGCATGTCGAGCATGGTAGGTCGCCGATGGTCGCCCGCCCGCGTGTCACGCGCGTGACGGCTGACGGGATCGCGCTAGGTCGGCGGCTCGAGGCGCTCGATCGGCTGGCGGTGCGAGTTCATGGCGAGGGTCACGAGCCAGTCGCCGTCCGGCTCACGGCGGAGGAACAGGATGAGCCGGCCGCGGACCTGGAGCGAGGCCTCGCCGCCGCGGTGGACGAGGCGTCTCCTCGTACGTCTCCTGGGCGTAGGCCCGGTCGCCGTGGACGTCGACGAGGTCGTGGGTCGACCGCCAGGCGCCCGGGTCGTAGTCGGCGAACACCCGTCGCCAGTGGTCGCGGATGGCGTCGCGCCCGACCATCTCGCGGCGTGTGCAGGAGGAGCAGTCGGGCGTCCTCGGCGAACCGCTCGGCCAGCGCATCGGGGTCGCCGCGAGGCGAAGATCCGATCGAAGCGTCTCGAGTGCGGCGCGGACGTCGTCCATCGCGGCAGTCTAGGAGGTCGACCAGCCGCATTTCGGGCTTGTCTGCGTCGAACAGATGTTCTAATCTAGCCGTCCGATGACGACCCCCCGCGGTGCTGTGGACGACGCCGTCGCGGGCCTCCAGGCCCGCTGGGGTGCGGCAGCTCCGCGGACCCTCGGGGCGCTGGCCCTGGTGCCGGAGCCCGCCGAGCCGGACGCGCCGCCGCCGAGCCCCTCATCACCCCGCTCCCCGGCGAGCGCGTCGTCCGGACCGGCTTCCCGGCCCTCGACGCCATCCTCGGCCCGGGTGGTCTGCCGACCTCGGCCAGCGTGGCCATCCGGGGCGACGGCTCGAGCGGGCGGACGACGCTCGCCCACCGGGTCGCCGCCGAAGCGCAGGCGCAGGGCTCGGTCGTCGCCTGGCTGGACCTGTCGCGCAGCTTCGACCCGGTCGAGGCCGTCGCCCGCGGCCTGCGCCTCGAATGGCTCGTGGTCATCACGCCCCACAGCCTCGACGAGGGGCTGTCGATCGCCGGCAGCCTGCTCGCCGGTCGCTCGGTCGACCTGCTCGTGCTGGACCTGCCCGGCGGTCGACTCGCCCGCAGCGACACCCCGTCGAAGGTCGCCGACCGGCTCCATCGCCTGGCCGCCCTGGCCCGCCGGGCGGAGACGCTCCTGCTCGTGCTCGATGCCCCTGGACTCGGTGGCGGGCTTGCCGATCGCGGTCGACCAGGCGACCGGCATCCGGCTCGAGCTGACCCGCCGGGCCTGGATCCGCCTGCGTGGCGACATCGTCGGCCAGACCACCGAGGCGCTCGTCGCCCACGACCGCTATGGCCGGCCGGGCCGGTCGGCGAGCCTCCGGATCCTCTACGCCGAGGGCGGCGAGCGGGACGCGTGTCTCGCCCGGGACGCCCTGCTCATCGACCCCGCCCCCACCGAAGAGGCCCCCGATCGCGAGTCCGACCATGCGACGCCTGCACGTCTTCGTGCCGCACCTCTCCCTGGGCCTGGCACGGGCCCGCCGCTCCGAGCCCTTCCCGACCGGCCCGCTCGTCCTGGGCGGCCGGCCGTGGGACCCGGGACCGGTCATCGACGCCAGCCCGGACGCGCGAGCCCTCGGCGTCCGGCGCGGGATGCCCCTCGGGAGCGCCCATCGACTCGTCCCTGAGGCGACCTTCGTCGAGCCCGACCTCGACGCCGACCGGCTCGCGGCCGAGACCGTCTTCGAGGCGCTCGCCCGGCTGACGCCGTCCCTGGCCGGGAGTGGTGACCCGACGACCGCGGCGTTCGGCCAGTTCGAGCTGGGCATCGATGGCCTCGAGCCGTTGTGGGGCACCGAGCCGGTGCTCGTCGAGCGGGTCGCGACGGCGGTCCGCGGCGTCCTGCCCGGGGAGCCGTCAGCGGCCATCGGCATCGCCGGCACCCAGTTCGCGGCGACGATCGCCGCGGTCGCCGCTCGGCCCGATCGTCCGGTCCTCGTCCCGGCCGGTGGCGATGCCGCATTCCTGGCCGATCGTCCGTCGGGCCTGCTCACGACCGACGCCGACGTCCGGGCGCGACTCCGACGCTTCGGGCTGCGCCACATCGGGGCCGTGGCCGAGCTGCCGCGGTCGGCCCTCATCGCCCGCTTCGGCGAGGAGGGCGCGCGGCTCCATGCCCGGGCCAACGGCCAGGAGACCGACCCCTTCCGCCCTCGCCACGCTCCGGAGCGTCTGGCCCTGGCCGTGCCCATCGAGCCGCCCGTCGAGGACCTCGAGCCGCTGCGCTTCGTGCTCCACCGTCTCGTCGCGGCGCTCGCCGCCCAGATCACCGCTCGTGGCCTGGCCGCCGATCGCGCGGTCCTGACCCTCGAGCTCGACCTCGCCTTCGCGCCCCGCGACACGCCGCCGCGGATCACCGTCGAGCAGCGCTTCCCGGAGCCCACCGCGGACGCCGAGGCCGTCGAACGCCTGCTCTTCGCCCGGCTCGAGCGTGAGCCACCGCCGGCGGCGGTCCAGCGGCTCGACCTGGAGCTGCGCGGCACGACCGCGGCCGCCGGCCAGCAGCTCCCGCTGTTCGTGCCCCAGGCCGCGCGCTCGGCCCGGCTCGGCTGGCAGCTCGCCCGGCTCGCCCTGACCTACGGCGAGGATCGCATCCGGCGGGTCGCCATCGTCGACCCGGAGGCGCCCCTGCCCGAGGACCGCTGGCGCTGGCTGCCGGTCGGGCTGGAGGGGGAGGGGTGACGCGCTTGCTCCGTGAGCACCCGCTGATCGACGTCGAGCTCGATGAGGACGGCCGCCTGCTGGCCATCCGCTGGAACGGCCGGCGCGAGGCGGTCGAGGTGTGCAATCGCTGGCGGGTCGAGGAGACGTGGTGGCGCGACCCGATCGCGCGCGACTACTGCAAGGTCGTGGGCGAGCGCTGGCTGGCCCTCGTCTACCACGACCGGGTCGCCGGGACGTGGCACCTGGAGCGGCTCTACGACTGAACGGCGGCGTCGCGCCGGCCCTTGCCGATGCGCCCGAGATGCGTGTCGTGGAAGGACGTCGGCAGCTTCAGTCCGTACCCGAAGGCCCGGTCCATCCCGACGTGGGCGACGAGGATCGCTCCGGCGATGACCAGCCACGTCTGGCCGGCCAGGAACCCGAGCCCGAGCACGGCCAGACCGAGCGCCCAGTTGTGGGCGACGTTGTAGAGCAGCGCCCCGAGCTTCGGGTCGCGCAGGTAGCCGACCATCGAGACGTCGGGCACCAGGAGCAAGGGGATGAGCGCGAGCCACGGCGCCGCCGTTGGCGAGGTACAGCGCGACGCCGGCCCCGAAGGCCGCGACGCCTTCCAGCCGAAGGAGCGAGAGGACGGTTCGGTCGGTGATCATGATGGCTACGATACATAGCGTTCATGGCTACTGTCAATAGCCTATACTCGGCGACATGCCGGCACCAGCCAGGACCTCCCGAGACGCGATCCTGCGGGCGGCCCGCCAGCTCCTCGAGGAGCGTGGGCTCGACGCCTTGACCATGCAGGCCGTGGCCGAGCGGGTCGGCGTCCGGGCCCCGTCCCTGTACAAGCACGTGCCCGATCGGGCCGGTCTCGTCCAGGCGGTCATCGACGACGTCCTGGCCGACCTCGTGGCGGCGCTGGCCGTCGCCCGACCGCGGCCGGACCCGCGTGCCGACCTGCGTCGCGTCGCCCGTCGCTACCGCGCCTTCGTGCGCGCCAATCCGGCCGGCTACGCGCTCCTGTTCTCCGCGCCGGTGGCCGGCGCGTCCATCGACGAGGTGGCCCTCGCGGACGTCGGCCGCCCGATCGTCGGCGCCACCGCGCGTCTGGTCGGGGACGGGGAGGCGCTGCCGCTGGCACGGACGATCGTGGCCTGGG
Source organism: uncultured Acidobacteriota bacterium (assembly GCA_963785755.1). Lineage (GTDB taxonomy): Bacteria > Acidobacteriota > Vicinamibacteria > Vicinamibacterales > 2-12-FULL-66-21 > JACCXG01. Next base: position 53,468 of record CAWAXG010000050.1, read on the forward strand.
CGCACGGGTTCGTCAGCATGGAGCTGGCGGGAGCGTTCCGGCTCGGCGGCGACCTCGAGGTCGCCTACGCGACCGGGCTCGAGGTGATCCTCGACGGGATCAGCGGACGGGCGAACCCGCCATCAGGCTGACGACGAAGAGCACGAGGAAGACCCCGATCACGAGGACCAGGGCTCCAAGGTCGCGTGGCTGCGCTGACTGCATCGCGTGGCCTCCCCCAAGGAGCGCGAGGACCGGACCCCAACGCCGATCCACCCGCAGCATAGACGCGTGGGCGTTCGGATATGTCGCGCGAACGCACCACCCATGGTGCGCGGACGCAGCGCGTCGGCGGCCCGGCCGCTGACCGCGGGTCAGGCGGTCTCGGCGGCCGGGATGTTGGCGACGAGGATGATCGCCACGAGGCTGAACAGGACGACCGCCAGGATGATCGGCCCGATGATGTCGCGGGTGCGGAGCGGCATGGTTCCCTCGGCTCAGCTGGCGGGGCAGTCCGCCCCGTAGCGGACGGTGACGAGGACGAGCTCGCCCAGCGGGGCGATCGTGGTCTGGATCCGACAGGTCCCGTCGCCGACCGAGTCGAGCACGAAGCTCGCGTCCTCGAGCGGCCCCGACAGGCCCTCCGTACTGTACGTCGCGGTCTCCATGGCCGCCTGCAACCAGGTCGAGATCTCGGCCGCGTCGCCGCCCTCGACGGCGTACGCGTCGCTGACCGGATCGGCCGTGGCGTCGTCGGCGTCGCGCGCGCCGGTGAAGCGCGGGAAGCCGGCCGGGACGCCGTCCCAGATGCGCCCCCACTCGGTGTCCGACTGAGCCGGCCCCGCCGACGCGTCCGGGCTCGCCGGGGCGTCCGACGGCGCCACCGAGGGTGGCGCGGCGTCGGCTCCGACGGGGCCGCCGAGGGGGCACCGATGGGGCCAGGCTGCGTTCGCCGCTGGCGGCGATGCGCCGCACGCGGCGAGGGCGAGGACGACGAGCGGGAGCCCGAGGGCAAGGCGGCGGGGTCGCGTGGTCATGCCCGAGAGTCTGGGCTATTCCCCGAGGAAGCGCCGGATCCCGGCCACGATGCCGTCGGCGTACTTGGCTCGACCGGTGCTCGAGGTCATCCGCGCCGCGTCGCCGGCGTTCTTCATGTTGCCGCACTCGACGAGGACGATGGGCACGTCGGACAGGTTCATCGTGCCCAGGTTCGAGCGCGACTTGATGCCGTTCGTCGCGTAGTAGTTGGCGATGGGCAGGCCGACCGAGGCCATCCCGTCGCGCATCGCCCTGGCCAGGACCGTCGAGCGGTCGGCGATGGCCGTCGAGAACGCCGCCGCACGGGTCGGCTTCATGATCGAGAAGCCGCGGAAGTCCGAGTCCGCGCCGTCGGCGTGGATGCTCACCTCGAGCGCCGCGCTGGCGTTGCCGCCGAGCCGCGAGCGGACGTCGACGCACGGGCCGACGCCGTCATCGCGCTGGCGGGTCATGACCACCCGAGCGCCGAGCGCCTCGAGCCGGGTCTTGACCAGGTTGCTCACCAACCAGTTGAAGCGGTGCTCCGGATAGCCGGCCTTGGTCGCGGTCCCGGTCCGGTTGCAGTGGTTCCACATGTTGCCGACCCAGACCATGTGCGAGATCAGCTCGGGGTGGCTGGCGTTGCCGCCGTTGTGCCCGGGATCGATGGCGATGACGTAGCCGAGCAGCGGCGTGGGCGACGGCCGTTCGTCCATGGGCCGGGTCGTGGCGTTGACCGGCGTGACGGCGACCGCGGCGAGGAGGATCGCGGCGAGCCAGCGCACGGGCGATGACGACGGGCACGTGGCGGCGGTGGGCATCGCGGGACCTCGAGCGGCGTCGCGTCGAGGATACGCCGGGGCGCAAACATGGCAGGACCCCCGTCGCCCCCATGCGACGAGGGTCCTGCGGCCGGAGAGCCGTCGCTCACCGACGGTCCGGCGGGGTCGACGTCGACCATCGCGGTCGAAGCGTCGCCCGATCGTCCCGAGCCCCCAGGCGCCGAGACGGTTGGTGGTGGTCCTAGATCGCCGCCTGGGCTGCCAACGCGACCGGCAGGAGGACGAGGATCAGGAGCATGGCCGTCCCCACGGCGAAGGCCGTCCGGAGCGCGGTGAAGGCCACCGGTCGGAGCGGGCGATCGAGGTGGTTGGGCGCATGCATGTCCTTGTAGACGCGGCGACGGGGCCGCTTGTTTCACGGTGACATCGTAGAACGTTTGTTCTATCCTGTGAAGCCCCCTCGACCCCCGCCCCGAGCGGAGCGACCCGTGGCCAGCCATCCCCAGCGGATCCCCTACGCCGAGCTCCACGCCCACACGAACTTCTCGTTCCTCGACGGCGCGTCGGCCCCGGACGAGCTCGTCGCCCGGGCCGTGGAGCTCGGTCTGACCGGGCTGGCCGCCACCGACCACGACGGGCTGTACGGCTCGGTGCGCTTCTCCGGCGCGGCCGAGGAGGCCGGGCTGCACCCGGTCATGGGGGTCGAGATCGGGTTCGGTGACGCGGCCGTCGCGGACCCCGATCACGTGGTCGTCCCGCGCCCGTCGGGCGCGTCGCCGGCCGCGACGTCCGGCCGGCGAGCCGCTCCTGCCCGCGGTCGACGACGGTCGCCCGGTCCGCCCCCGACCGGAGCGCGCCCGCCTCCCCGGCCATCGCGACGAGGTCAAGGAGGACCTGCGCGGGGTCGGCGCCCGGGCACGCGGGCCGCGGCTCGTCCTGCTCGCCCGCAGCCAGACCGGCTGGCGCAGCCTGACCCGTCTCCTGTCGCGGGCCAACCTGGCCGGGACCAAGGCCGTGCCGCGCGTCCGCCACGCCCTCCTCGAGGCCGACCACGAGGAGGTCGTCGTCCTGTCGGCCGGGCGCGAGCGGCGAGATCGGGCGGCGGCTCCTGGTCGGCGACCGTGCCGGCGCGCGAGCGGCGGCCGAGCGTCTGGCCGGGATCGTCGGCCCGGACCGCTTCGTCATCGAGCTGTCCCACCACCTGCGTCCCGACGACGACTGGCTCGTCGCCGAGTCGGTCGCCCTCGCCCGCGACCTGCGCCTGCCGGTCGTCGTGACCAACGCCGTCCACTACGCCCGGCCCGAGGACCGCGAGCTGCACGACGTGCTGACCGCCATCAAGCACGGCCGGACGCTCGACACGCTGGCCGACCTGCGCCGGCCCGACGGCGAGTGGCTACCTCAAGACCGGCGACGAGCTGGCCGCCCTCGGCGCGTCGTTCGAGCGCGGCGTGGCGCGCGCCTGGCGCGAGGGCATCGAGCGGGCGGTCGCCATCGCCGCCGAGTGCGACGGTCGACCTCGGCTTCGAGCAGTACCGCTTCCCGGGCTTCCCGGTGCCCGACGGGGAGACGCCGTTCTCGTACCTCTCGGAGCTGTGCTGGGCGGGCGCCCGAAGCGGCGCTACCACCCGCTGACCTCGGCGGTGGTCACCCGGCTGGCCCACGAGCTCGACGTCATCGAGCGGGCCGGGCTGGCCGAGTTCTTCCTCATCTGCTGGGACCTCATGCGCTTCGCCAAGGAGCGCGGCATCCCGGCCCAGGGACGGGGCAGCGCGACGAGCTCGATCGTGTCGTACACGCTGGGCATCAGCCGGGTCGAGCCGATCGCCCACAACCTGCTGTTCGAGCGCTTCATCAATCCGGGTCGGACGACGTACCCGGACGTCGACATCGACTTCAGCTCGGCGCGGCGCGAGGAGGTCATCCAGTACATCTACCGGCGCTACGGCCCCGAGCACACCGGGATGGTCTGCAACCTCGTCACGTACCGGGCGCGCTCGGCGGTCCGCGAGGTGGGCTACGCGCTGGGCTTCCCGCGACCGCTCGTCGACCGGGTGGCCAAGGCGCTCGAGACGTACGACTAGGTGATGGTCCGGCGCGACCTGGAGGCGGACGGCGGGTTCGCCGAGTTCTTCCGCGAGTCGACCGCGGCCGAGGTCGCGCCGGTCGGCCATCGCCGCGGCGCACGGCTGACCGACGCGATGGGCCAGCTCGACCACGCGCGCGGCGGGCGCATCCGGACGGTCCTGGCACGGACGCCGAGGCCATCGAGGCCGTGGACGACGCGGCGGTCGGGCACGAGCTGGTCGACCAGATGGGCCGGCTCGACAAGCGGCTGCGGCCGCTCGTCGGGAAGGTCCCGCCGTGGCACCAGCCGACGCCACCCGAGGATCCGGATGCGCGCGCGGCCGTTCGGCTGGCTCGGGGCGAGCGCCGAGGCCGGCTTCGAGGACGATCCGCTCGCGCCGCGCACGGCGATCCGGGCGGCGGCACGTCCGACGACGAGGGCGGCCCGGGCGACACCCCGGCCAGCGTCGCCTGGCTGCGGGCCGGCCGGGGCACGGGCTACGACGCCGACCGCGATCGGCTCGATGCCGTCGACCCGGGCGGTCGCCGGTCGACCCGGAGCACGGCCAGACCTCTGCCGCCGCCGCGCAAGACGGACCGGCTCGGGCCGGCCGTCGATGCTGGGAGCCGCCGCCCCGCCGGCCGGCGCGATGGATCCGTCGACGGCGACTCGACGTCGCCCGCGTCGAGCCGGAGCCGCCGCCGCAGGCCCGCGGCGGCTCCACGGTCGGCCTGTCAGCCACTGGGAGCGCTGGCTCGAGTTCTGCGCCCGCATCGACGGCTTCCCGCGCCACCTCTCGATCCACAGCGGCGGCATGCTCGTGACCGCCGCGCCGCTCATCGACATCGCGCCGATCGAGCGCGCGACGATGCCCGACCGGGTCGTCGTCCAGTTCGACAAGCGCGACGTCGAGACGCTCAAGCTCATCAAGCTCGACCTGCTCGGGCCTCGGGATGCTCGCCGCGATGGACGAGACGCTCCAGCTCATCCAGCACGACTGCGCGGTGTGCCTCGACCTCGACCGGCTGCCCGAGGAGGTGCCGGAGGTCTTCGCCATGCTCCAGGCCGCGGACACGGTCGGGGTCTTCCAGGTCGAGAGCCGGGCCCAGATGCAGACCCTCCCGAAGTCGAAGCCCCGGAGCCTGGACGACCTCGTCGTCGAGGTCGCGATCATCCGGCCCGGGCCCGATCCAGGGCAACGCCGTCCACCCGTTCCTGCGCCGCGCGCCAGGGCCTCGAGCCGGTGACCTACCTGCACCCCTCGCTCGAGCCCGTGCTCAAGGATTCGATGGGCGTGATCCTCTACCAGGAGCAGGTCATGCGCATCGCCATCGAGGTCGCCGGCTTCTCGCCGGCGGAGAGCGACGGCTTCCGGCGGGCGATGGGCACGTGGCGCTCGACGCGCGAGATGGAGAAGCTCCACCGCCGGTTCGTCGACGGCTGCCTGCGCCAGCCGGGCATGACCGACGACGATCGCCGAGGAGCTGTTCCGCCAGGTCGCGGCGTTCGCCTCGTTCGGGTTCGCCAAGTCGCACGCGGCGGCGTTCGCGCGGACCGCCTACGAGTCGGCCTTCCTCAAGCTGTTCTACCCGGCCCAGTTCCTGGTCGGGCTCATCAACGCCCAGCCGATGGGCTTCTACCCGGTCGAGGTCCTGGTCAACGACACGAAGCGCCACGGGGTCGCGGTCCTGCCCGTGGACATCAACGCGTCCGTCTACAAGACGACGACCGAGTGGGTCGGGCCGGACGGGCAGCCGCCGGCGGTCGTGTCGTCGGGCTGCGTGGTCCCGGCCGCGGCGTCGCGCGAGCGCTGGACGCCGGCGGTCACCGCCGGCTGGGGGGTGCGGCTCGGGCTGCACCTGGTCAAGGGCATCGGCGAGCAGCACGAGGCGCTCCTGGACGCCGAGCGGGCGCGCGGCCCGTACCGCTCGCTGGCCGACGTCGTGGAGCGCACCGATCTGCCCGAGGAGGTCCTGGAGCGGCTCATCCGGAGCGGCGCGATGGACTCGCTCGGGTCGGCCGCGGCGCGAGCTGCTGTGGCAGCTCCGCGAGGTGGCCGGGGCGTCACGCGGGCGCGTGGACGGGCGGACGGTCCGGGCCTGGGCGGGCGGCCGGCAAGCGCGGGGCGGCCGCCGGCCGGCCGATGGACCTGCGGCTGCCGGCCACGGACGCGCCCGACTCTCCCGCCGATCACCGAGTCGGAGCGGATCGGCGACGCCTACGCGGTCCTGGGCGTGGATGCCCGAGCGCCAGGTCGTGACCCTGTTCCGGCCGGCCCTCGACCGGCTCGGCGCGGTGACCAACGCCGCGCTGTCCGATCGGCGCGCCGGGTCGGGTCCGGGTCGGTGGCCTGGTCGTCACCCGCCAGCACCCGATGACCGCCAAGGGCACGGTCTTCCTGGCCCTCGAGGACGAGACCGGGATGGTCAACGTCACGATGTGGCCGAACGTCTGGGAGCGGCTGCGCGGCGTGGTCCGCCGGCACGCCCTGCTGCTCGTCGACGGGGAGCTCCAGCGCGAGGGCTCGGTCGTCAACCTGGTCGCGCGCGACGTCCAGCCACTCCCCGAGGTGGCCGCGGAGGCCGGCGGTCCGGAACAGCCCGGCGGGGTCCGCCAGATGGGCCACGCCGGGATGCGCCGGCTGGGCTGAGGGTCGGCGCTCCGGCACGGGCGGTCACGGTCGCCTGGCGGCCCGAGCTTCCGCGTCCGGCCACGCGCTGCCGCACGCGCCGAGAGCGCATCCGCCTGCCGTTCGGACGAGCGGCGCGCATGGATGGGTCCAGCGGGTCAGCGGCGGACGGGCGCCTTCTGGAGGTCGCGCTGCGCGACTTGCCGTCCGGCCGGCCCTGGGCCTTGGCCGGCGGCTTGCGCGCCGCGGTTCGGGTTCGACAGCTACAGGAAGCGGCGGTACCAGGCCGCCGCCGAGGCGAACATGGCGCCCATGACCGGCGACAGGAAGAAGCCGCGACAGGACGACTCGCGGGCCGCGTCCGGGCGTCGGCGACGCCGGTCGACGCCTGCCGAGAAGACGGTCAGGACGATGATCGCGTAGCAGGCCGCCGAGAGCGAGGCCGATGATCACGCCCAGCAGCCACAGGCGCGCGGCGCGAGGAAGCCGGCGAGGAACACGCCGCCGATGGCCGGCGTCTGGACGAAGTACTGGTAGCGAACAGTCGCGACGACGTCGATGATCGAGCTCTGGTCGGCGATCGTGCCCGCGAACCGGTGACGTAGATCAGCACGGCCGCGGCCGATGGTGAGCAGCGCCGGCACCCAGAGCGCCTTGGTCCGGGTCGCGATCCACGGCAGGGCCCGAAGTCGCCGCGGACGTCGAGCGGGCGTGAACGAGCCGCGGAAGGCCGCGCCGATGCTCAGGCGCTGGGGCGCCGGCGGCGGGCGTCGCGGTGCGGCTCGCGCGGGCCGGCGCGGGCGGCGTCGCGGCTCGTCTCGTCGCCATCGATCGGGTCGGGCGGCAGGCCCTGCTCGGCGCGGTACTTGCGGCGCGCATCGGCGCGGGCGGTCTTCTTGGCGCGGGCCACGGTCGCTCCTGTCGGTCTGGCGGCCGGGTGACGGGCGCGCAATCGTAGTCCATCGACGCCGGATAAGCGCGCAGCGATACGTCGGGGGTGAGCGGCGGCTGGTAGAACTCGGGCGCCGCCGACGCCCGCTCCACTCGACCCCGCCGGGAGGTCACGCATGCGTCGCGCCCGGCGCGCGGGTCGATCCGCGCTCGTCTTCTCGCCCTGCTCGTCGCGGTCCTGCGGTCCGGCCGTCGCGCCGGCCAGCGGCCGGTCCGGTCGACGTGGCCGACCGTCGAGCGCTCGTCGTCTCCGAGGTCCAGACCGGCGGGGCCTCGGCCTCGGACGAGTTCGTCGAGATCGCCAACCAGGGCGCCGGCCCGGTCGACCTGGTCGGGCTCGAGGTCGTGTACGCGACGTCGAGCGGGTCGACGGTCACGCGCAAGGCCACGTGGGCGACGTCACGCTGCTCGCGGCCGGGCCAGCGGACGCTCATCGCGAACGCGCGGCGGCGTCCACGCGGCGACCGCCGACGCTGACCTACACGGGTGGGTTCGCGGCGACCGGCGGCGCCGTCGCGCTGCGGGTCGTCGGCGGGACGGTCGATCGACGCCGTCGGCTGGGGCGACGCGACGAACGCGTTCGTCGAGGGGCGGCCGCGCCCGCGCCACCGGCCGGGTCGAGCCTCGAGCGGCTGCCGGGCGGCGCGGCCGGCAACGGCGAGCGACACGAACGACAACGCCACGGACTGGTTCGTCCAGGCGGTGCCCGGGCCGCAGGGGCTCGCGGCGCCGCCGTGCCGGATCCCGGGCCGCCGACGCCGACGCCCGACGCCGACCGCGACGCCGACGCCGACCCGACGCCGACGCCGACCGCCGAGCCCCGACGCCGACGCCGACGCCGACCCCGACACCGACCGCGACGCCGACGCCCGACGCCCGACCCCGACGCCGCCGACGCCGACCCCGAGCCCGACGCCCGACGCCGACCCCGACGCCGACGCCCGACGCCCGACCCCGGCGCCCGACGCCGACGCCGACCCCGACGCCCGATCCGGTCATCGTCGATCGCCGACGGCTCGCGCCGCTGGCCGACGGCGCCGAGGTCACCGTCGACGGCGTGCTGACGACCGACCTCGGGGCGCTCGAGTCCGGCCGCGTCGGCGTTCATCGAGGACGCGACGGCCGGCATCGCCCTGTACCTGGACGCGGCGGTCGTCGGCCAGCCGGCCGGCCGGGACGCCGATCCGCGTCACCGGCGTCGCTCGACACGCGCTACGCCCAGCGGACGCTGCGGATCGCCGAGGCCGACATCGTCGACCTCGGGCGACCGGCGCCTCCCGGACGGCGCCGGTCACCGCGACCGGTGCGACGCGGCCGAGCCGCTCGAGGGCCGGCGGCTGGCCGTCGAGGGCACGCCGCTGAGCGGGCCGCGACGAGCTCGCGCGACGGGCTCGCGGTCTCGATCGACGACGGCAGCGGTCCGCTCCGCGTGGTCGTCGCGCCCGACGGCCCTCGGCGGCCGGACCTCGACGACGGGCGACGACGTCCGGCGCGTCGGCACCGCTCGGCCAGCGCGACAGCGCCGGGACCGGCACGTCCGGCTACCGCCTGTACGTGACCCGGGCCGTCGACCTCGCGATCGTGCCGCCGCCGACGCCGACCCCGACCGCCGACCCCGACGCCCGACGCCGACGCCCACGCCCGACGCTCGACGCCGAGCCCGTCGCCGACGCCACGCCGACCGCCGACCCCACGCCATCGCCGTCGCCCGACCGCGACGCCCGTCGCCGAGCTCGACCGGCGTCTGACCGATCGCCGCGGCCCGCGCCGCCGCCGTCGGGGCGACCGTCGACCGTCCGCGGCGTCGTCACCGCCGAGGCCGGTCGGCTCGGGACGCCGCCGCTGATCGCCATCCAGGACGCGACCGGCGGGATCGTCGTCAAGCTGCCCGACGACGCCTCGCGCCCCGCCCGCGGCGCGCGTCGTCGAGGTGCCGGGCCGCTCGCCGACCCGTACGGCCAGCTCGAGGTCCGACCCGGCATCGACCGGCGTCGCTGCCATCGTCGGGACCGGCGGCGCTGCCGCGCGCCGGTCGTCCGTCGGCGTCCTCGAGCGAGGCGACCGAGGGCCGGCTCGTGACGATCATCGGCATCGGTCGTCGACCAAGCCGACCAAGGCGACCAGCGGCGACCTGTCGTTCGACGCTCGAGACCGCGGACGGCGACCGGTCCGGGTCGCCGCCGATGCCTCGAGCGGCTGTCGACCACGACGCGTCCCGGTCGGGTCGACGCTACCGGCTCGTCGGCGTCGTCGGCCAGCGGGCGATCGCGCAAGGGCGCCCTCGACGGCTACCGGCTGTGGGTGCGCGACCCGGCGCGACCTCGTCCGGCTGGCCGCCCCGCCGAGCCCGGGCCCGACGCCGACGCCCGAGCGCGTCGACCGCCGGCCGACGCCGCGACCGACCAAGCGGCCGCGACCGCACCGTCGTCCTGACCATCGCCGCAGCGCTCTCGAGACGACGGACCGCGACGTCCGCGTCCAGGGCGTGGTCACGGCCGGCGCCGACCTGCTCGACGCGAGCGGCCGCCGGATCGTCGTCCAGGACGCGACGCGGCGCGATCGAGGTCCTGCTGCCCGACCGGACGGCCGCCCCGGCCGTCGGCGCCCGGATCGAGGCGACCGGCGCGATCGGGGCGGCCTACGGCGCGCCGCGCCTGCGCGCCACCGACGGTCGAGCGGCTCGGGACCGGGACCATGCCCGCGCCCGCTCGTCGTCCGCGGCGCCCTCACGGACGCCCACGCCTGGCGGCTGGTGACCGTCCAGGGTCGCGTCGACGACACCACGAAGCTCGGCGATCGGATCGCGCGCCGAGGTCGTCGTCGGGTCGCAGCGGGTCGTCGTCGTCGCCCAGCCGGGCGCCGGCATCGACCGCGGCCGACCTGCCCGAGGGCGCGCACGCGTCGACGGTCACCGGCATCGTCCGCCGCGCCTACCCGAACGCCACGCGACCGGCGCCCGAGCGTCCTGCCGCGCATCGCCGGCCGACGTCCGACGACTCGGCACCGGCACCGCGGCGCGGCACGGCGGCGGCCGCGGCGCCGGCGCGGCACGAGCGGCGACGGCCGCCGGCCGGCGGCGGCGCGACGCGGCACGCGGCGTCCGGCCGCGCCATCGGCGTCGCGGACGCCGACCTCGTCGACCTCGCGGCCGATCGTCGGGCACGACCGTGCGCGTCGGCGGTCTCGTCGAGGACCTGCGGCCCGACGGCTTCACGCTCGACGACGGCACGGCCGTCGGCACGGTCGTCCTGACCGGCGAGGCCGCGGACCTGCTCGCCGCTCATCGAGCCGGGCGACGCGATCAACGTCGATCGGCACGCGTCGAGGCCCGCGACGGCGTGCTTCGTCGTGGTCGTCGACGACCCGGCCGCGGTCGTCCTCGGCGCCGACCTCGGGCGACCCGGCGAGCGCCACCGGCGAGCCCGACGCCGTCGGCCGCCGGCGACCGGCCGCCGCGGCCGATCCGCGCCGCCGGCTTCGGCGACCCGATCGCCGGCTTGCCGGGGGCCGGCGCCGGGCTGGCGTCGATGCTCCTGGTCGGCATCGCGTCGGTCGCCGTGACCGTCGCTCCGGCGTCGCCACGCGCGGCGTCTGCTCGGCAGGGTCGGGTGGCCGGCCGGCTGGCCAGCTCGTCGGTCCCGGGCCGGCCGGCGACGGCCCGCCGGCGGCGCCCGGCCGACCCGCGGGGGCTGAGCGTGGCGCTGAGCGTGGGCCTGAGCGTGGCCCACGCACGGCGACGAGCGCGCGTCCACTCGGCTTGACGCTCGTGAGAATCGCGGGACTATCCTCGGCCGAGTTTCGCGCCAGCGAAGCACGCCACACGAACGAGGAGAGGTCTTGCCGAACGCGGATACCCGCGTCGAAACCCCCGCGATCGCAGGATCGCGATCCCCGAAGGGGACCGGCAGTACCACATCGGACTCGGCCCGGGCGACCTGGCCGAGTACATCCTCCTCCCCGGTGACCAGGATCGGACCACCCGGATCGCCGCGCGCTTCGACTCGATCGAGATGGAGCACCGGCACCGCGAGTTCGCGTCGGCCACCGGGACGTACCGGGGCCAGCGGGTCTCGGTCGTGTCGACCGGGCATCGGCACGGACAACGTCGAGATCGCGGTGGCGGAGATCCTGGCGATCACGGAACGGCCCACCTTCATCCGGGTCGGCTCGTGCGGCGCGCTCCAGCCGGAGATGGACCTGGGCGACCTGGCCATCACCACCGGCGCGGTCCGTCTCGAGTCGACGACGAGCTACTTCGTCCACGATGGGTTCCCCGCGGTCGCCGACTACGAGGCGGTCGTGGCCCTCATCGAGGCCGCGGAGCGGCTCGGTCACCGGTACCACGTCGGGTTGACGGCGACGGCACCCGGGTTCTTCGGCGCGCAGGGGCGCCCGATCCCGCAGTTGCCCATCCGCTACCCTGACCTCGCGGAGGACATGGCGCGCCAGCGCGTCATGAACTTCGAGATGGAGGCGTCGGCCCTCCTCGTCCTCGCCTCGCTCGCGCGATGTCGGGCCGGCGTCGTCTGTGCGGTGTACGCCAATCGGACGACCGGCGAGTTCATCGGTGGACCGGACAAGGATGCGGCCGAAGCGGCGTGCGTCGAGACGGGGCTCGAAAGCCTCCTCGTCCTCGCCGAGATGGATGCCCAGAAACGGGCAGCATCGACGGACCGCTGGCGGCCGTCGCTGTGGACCGAACGCGAACCAGGACCGAGTCGCGGATGCGGGACAGGGGTTCCCGTGACGCTTCGCGCACGTGAAGGAGGAGCCCGATGGCTGAGGCCTACTGCGTCAAGGACAAGAAGAAGGTCGAAGTCCAGAACCCGCAGCAGATCACGATGAAGAACGGCAAGCCGGCGCTCCAGGGCACCTGCCCGAAGTGCGGCGGCAAGGTGTTCAAGATCGGCGGCTGACCGCCCGACCTTCTCGAACCAAGCGACGGAGCCCCCGTCGGTCGACGACGGGGGCTCGTTCCATGTCCGGGTCGCGCGACCCGGCGTCGGCCGGCAGCCGCTCGCAACCCGGCCCGCAAGGTTCGGTCCGACGACGTCGGGTACGATGGGGCGCCGCAACGTGTGACCCACATCGCCCGGCCGACCACCGGCTCCGGGTGCGTCCAGGAGGACCTCCCATGACGACCCGCGTCGGGATCAACGGGTTCGGCCGGATCGGCCGCCAGTCGCTCAAGGCGATGCTCGAGCGGGCCCCGGACGTCGAGGTCGTCGCCGTCAACGACCTCGTCGACGCCGAGATGAACGCCCTCCTGTTCAAGCACGACTCGACGTACGGGCAGTACGACGGCGACGTCCGGGCGGGCGACAGCTCGATCATCATCGACGGCCGCGAGATCAAGATCCTCGCCGAGAAGGACCCGGCCGACGCTGCCCTGGGGCGACCTCGGGCGTCGACATCGTCGTCGAGTCGACCGGCATCTTCACCGACGCCGAGAAGGCCAAGGCGCACCTCGACGCCGGCGCCAAGAAGGTCATCATCAGCGCCCCGGCCAAGGGCGAGGACATCACCATCGTCCTCGGCGTCAACGACGACCGGTACGACCCGGCCGCGCACCACATCATCAGCAACGCCTCGTGCACGACGAACTGCCTGGCCCCGGCCGCCAAGGTCGTCCACGACCTCGTCGGCATCGAGAAGGGGCTGATGAACACGATCCACACCTACACCAACGACCAGCGCATCCTCGACGTCGCCCACAAGGACCCGCGCCGCGCCCGGAGCGCCGGCCAGAACATCATCCCGACGACGACCGGCGCGGCGAAGGCGCTGGCCCTGGTCATCCCCGACCTCAAGGGCAAGTTCGACGGGTTCAGCCTGCGCGTCCCGACCCCGACCGTGAGCGTCGTCGACTTCACCGCGACCGTCCGCCGCGACACCAGCGTCGAGGAGCTCAACGACGCGTTCCGCGCCGCCGCCGCCGGCCCGCTCGAGGGCATCCTCGGGGTCAGCGACGAGCCGCTCGTGTCGACGGACTTCAAGGGCGACACCCGCTCGTCGATCATCGACGCCGAGTCGACCATGGTCCTCGGCGGGAACATGGTCAAGGTCATCGCCTGGTACGACAACGAGTGGGGCTACAGCTGCCGCATCGCGGACCTCGTGGCGTTCGTCGCCGCCCGGCTGCCCGTCGCCGCCTGACCCGGACCCCGCCCGGCGACCACGTCGCCGCCACCGTCAACCGGAGCCGGACATGGACAAGCTGACCATCCGCGACGCGGACGTCGCCGGCAAGCGCGTCTTCGTGCGCGTCGACTTCAACGTGCCCCTGGCGGACGGCAAGGTCAGCGACGACTCGCGCGTCCGCGCCGCCCTGCCCGACCATCACCCCCTGCTCCAGGCGGGCGCCAGGGTCATCCTGGCCAGCCACCTCGGCCGGCCCGACGGCAAGGTCATGGACAGCCTGCGGCTGCGGCCGGTCGGCCAGCGCCTGTCCGAGCTGCTGCGCCGCAACGTGCCGGTGACCGGCGACGCCCTGGGCATCGGCACGGAGGACGCCATCAAGCGCCTGCGCGCCGGCGAGGTCCTGCTCCTCGAGAACCTGCGCTTCCATGCCGAGGAGGAGGCCAACGACCCGGCCTTCGCGGCGACCCTCGCCAGCTACGCCGACGTGTACGTCAACGACGCGTTCGGGACCGCCCACCGGGCGCACGCCTCGACGGTCGGCGTCGCCCAAGCTCCTGCCGGCCTACGCCGGGCTGCTCATGGAGCGCGAGATCGCCGCCCTGTCGAACCTCATGGAGTCGCCCGGCCCGGCCGTTCGCCGCGATCCTCGGCGGGGCCAAGGTCAGCGACAAGATCAAGGTCATCGACAACCTGCTCAAGAAGGTCGACCTGCTCATCCTGGGCGGGGGCATGGCCAACACGTTCCTGCTCGCCCAGGGCAAGGCCATCGGCAAGAGCCTGGCCGAGCCCGACCGGGTCGAGGACGCCCGGCGCATCCTGGCCACGGCCGAGAAGCACGGCGTCCGGATCGTCCTGCCGGTCGACGTCATCGTGGCCAAGGAGGTCACCCGCGGGACGCGAGTACAAGACGCTGCCGGCCGAGAAGATCCCGGCCAGCTGGCACATCGTCGACCTGGGCAAGGCCTCGCCAGGACCTCATCGTCGAGGCCCTCGCCGACGCGAAGACCGTGTTCTGGAACGGCCCCCTGGGCGTGTTCGAGATCCCCTCGTTCGCCCACGGCACGAACGCCGTCGCCCGGATGCTGGCCGACGCCGCCGATGCCGGCGCGACGGTCGTGGTCGGTGGCGGCGACTCGGTGGCGGCCATCGTCCAGCAGGGCCTGGCCGACCGGATGACCCACATCTCGACCGGCGGCGGCGCGTCGCTGGAGTTCCTCGAAGGCCGGGAGCTGCCCGGCGTGACCGTCCTGCTCGATCGAACGGAGACGCCCGCGTGACGACCATCGACTTCATCGACGCCCGCGAGATCCTCGACTCGCGCGGCAACCCGACGGTCGAGGTCGACGTCGTCCTCGCCGACGGCTCGGTCGGGCGGGCGGCGGTGCCGAGCGGGCGCGTCGACCGGCGCCCACGAGGCGGTCGAGCTGCGCGACGGCGACGCGAGCCGCTACGGCGGCAAGGGCGTGCTGACCGCCGTCCGCAACGTGACCGAGCGGATCGCGCCCGAGCTGCTCGGGCTGGACGCCGCCGACCAGGCCGGCATCGACGACTTCCTCATCGACCTCGACGGGACGCCCGAACAAGGCCGAGCTCGGGGCCAACGCGCATCCTCGGCGTGTCGCTGGCCTGCGCCCACGCCGCGGCCGCGTCGTACGACCTGCCCCTCTACCGCTACCTCGGCGGGGTCGGCGCCCGGACCCTGCCGGTCCCGATGTTCAACATCCTCAACGGCGGCAAGCACGCCCAGGACTCGACCGACTTCCAGGAGTTCATGGTCATGCCCGTCGGCGTCGACACGTTCAGCGAGGCGCTGCGCGCCGGCTCCGAGGTCTTCGGCGCGCTGCGCTCGATCCTCCACGACCAGGGCTTCGCCACCGGTCAGGGCGACGAGGGCGGCTTCGCCCCGTCGCTGGCCTCCAACGAGGCGGCCGTCGAGGTCATCCTCACGGCCATCGAGCAGGCCGGCTACCGGCCCGGCGAGGACGTCGCCATCGCCCTCGACCCGGCCACGACCGAGCTCGTCGAGGAGGGCAGCGGCGCGCGACGGCCAGCCGACCCGCTACGTCCTGGCCAAGGAAGGCCGGACCCTCGAGAGCGGCGAGCTCGTCGACCTGTGGGCCGACTGGGCCAGCCGCTACCCGATCGTCTCGATCGAGGACGGCCTGGCCGAGGACGACTGGCTCGGCTGGCAGCTCCTGACCGAGCGCCTGGGCGAGACGGTCCAGCTCGTCGGCGACGACCTGTTCGTCACCAACACGCAGCGCATCGCCCGCGGCCTGGAGCTGGGCGCCGCCAACAGCGTGCTCATCAAGCTCAACCAGATCGGCACCCTGACCGAGACGATCGAGGCCATCGAGCTGGCGCGCTCGCGCCGGCTGGTCGGCGGTCGTGTCGCATCGCTCCGGCGAGACCGAGGACACGACCATCGCCGACCTCGTCGTGGCCATGGGCACGGGCCAGATCAAGACCGGCGCCCCGTCGCGCTCGGAGCGCGTGGCCAAGTACAACCGGCTGCTGCGCATCGAGGGCGAGCTCGGCGACGCGGCGCGCTATCCCGGCCGGGCGGCGCTGTCGACGCGATGAACCGGTTCGTCGACCGGGGGGCCATCACCGCCGCCTACGTCGGCATCGGCATGGCGGTCACGGTCGCCATCAGCTTCCTGCTGATCATCCCCATCGAGCCCGTCGTCTGGCTGCTGGCCCTGCCCGTCCGGGCTGCTCATCGGCTACTACGCCAACCAGCGCTCCGGACGCGGGCCGGGGCCGTGGCGGCGGCTCCTCGTCAACGCGTTGCTCGCCGCGTTCGCCACCGGCCTGACCATGGCCCTCCTGCTGCTCGGCGTGAAGGCCCTCTTCTTCTTCGCCGACAACGGCTATCGCGATCCCGGGCTGGGCGGGCCGATCGTGTGCTCGTCGGGCGCCGGAGTGCGTCTACTTCCGCTACCTCGAGATCGAGGGCCGCGGGAGCTGACTCGAGGCGGCCGGCGTGACCGACGTCGACGCGTTCACGAGCTTCTACTGGTCGCAGCAGTTCCAGGCCGCCGGGCTGATCCTCGTCCTGACGACCATCGGTGGCGCCGGCGGCGCGGCGGTCTATGGCGTGACCCGGCCCAAGCGGACGACCCCGGCCACGGCATGACCCGGCGGGCCGCCGCCCTCGCCGCGCTCGCGATCATCGGCCTGCTCGCGGCCGGCTGCGGGACGACGGCCCCGACCCCGGCCGGCGATCCCGGCGACTTCATGGACGTCCCGGGCATCGGCCCGACGCGCATCGACGTGCCCGCGCCCGAGCGGCGTCGCCAGCGCGCCGTGCGACGACGATCCGCTCCCGCCGTCGAGCGACGAGACGACGGCCGAGCGCGTGGCGGCCCTGCGCGCCGCCGGCCTGTTCGCCGACCGCGAGGGCGTCAGCGACGCCGACCTGGCCGCCGAGATCGACCAGAAGATCGCAGGCGCTGTGGGGCGAGGACCTGCCGCCCGACGATCCGATGCGCGACCTCGCCGTCGCCGAGCAGGACGCGGCCCGGGTGCTGTGGATCGACCTGGAGGCCGACGTCGCCGCGGGCAACGAGGTCTACGTCGCGACCATCGAGCAGCTCGAGGGGGTCGGCGTCGGCGCGTTCGAGCCGGCCGGGGTCAGCGAGACCTGGGCCGCCGAGGAGGGGCCGATCACCGGTCGGCTTCGATCTTCGGCGGCGCGCACCACGAGCTCCAGCCGGCCTACCTCGAGGACTGGATCGACCCGGGCATCCTCGTCGGCATCAACGCGCTCATCGCCGACAGCGGCCGGCGCTTCGAGCTGTACCGGGCGTTCGACCAGTCGGCGGTCGTGCTCGCCCTCACCGACGCCGAGCGCCAGGCCCTCGAAGCGCGCGGCTGGTGCTTCGAGTAGCGCCGGGAATGACGACGCCCCGGCGGTCGCCGGGGCGGTCGATGACGGCGGAGACGTGAGCGACTAGCTCTTGTCCGCGGCCTTCTTCGGTCGTGGTCTTGCTGGCGGTCGCCTTGGTCGGCGGTCGCCTTGGTCGCGTCGTCTTGGCTCGGCGGTGGCCTTGGTCGCGGTCGCCTTGGTCGTCGTCTTGGCGGCAGCCTTGGGCTTGGTCGCTCGACGCGGCCTTGGCCGGCTTGGCCGGCGCGGCCGGAGCCTCGGTCGTGGCGGCGCTCGCGGCGGCGGCCGCGGCGGCAGCCTCCGCGCGGGCCGTCTTGCTCAGGGCGGCGCGGGCCTTGCCGGCGGCCGTCTGGGCGCCCTTGGCCTTGGCCGACTTGCCGGCGGCGATGCGGGCCTTGGCGGCCTTGGCCGCGGCGGCCTTGCTGGTCTGCTTGGTGACGTGGCCCGAGGTCTGGACGTGGGCCCCACCGAGGGCGGCGTTGACCTTGCGGACCAGGCGCGACTTGCGGCGCGCGGCGGCGTTCGGGTGGATGGCGCCGGCCTTGGCCGCGCGATCGAGCGCCGAGAGGGCGTCAGCGAGGGCGACGGCGGGATCCTGCCCCTCGACCGGGGTGGCGGCGAGGGTGAGGGCCTTGGCGACGTAGGTCTTGGCGGCCGTGCGGCGCGGGCCCAGGACCTCGTGGCGGCGCGCCGCCTGACGGACGCGCTTGAGACCCGACGGGGTGCGGGCACCCGACCAGGTGCGGGGCGTCTTGGCCAACGGGCGAACCTCAGTGGTGTGGGGATGGGCGATCGGTCGTGAAGGCACCGCGACGCGAAGTGAGCGCCGGGCGCGAACGCGGATGGTAGCACAGGGTGCCCGTCGCACCCAAGGCCCGTCGACCCGGCACACTTCGCCGGTGATCGCGATCATCGGTGGCCTGGGCGCCGCCATCTGCTGGGCGGTGGCCACCGTCGCGTCGTCCCGCTCGAGCCGGATGATCGGGTCCCGGGTGGTGCTCGCCTGGATCATGATCGTGGGCACGATCGTGGGCCTGCCGCTGGCCCTGGCGAGCGGCGTCCCGACGGCACATCCCGCCGGAGGCACCGGTCCTCCTGCTCGTCGCCGGTCTGGCCTACTCGGGCGGCCTGTACGTCGCGTACCGAGCGCTGGTCATCGGCAAGGTCAGCATCGTCGCCCCCATCGTCGCGACCGAGGGCGCCCTGGCCGCGGTCCTGGCGGTCGTCCTCGGCGATCCGCTCGGTGTCGCAGGCCGGGCTCATCCTCGCGCTCATCGCCGTCGGCGTCGTCCTGTCGTCGATCGAGCCGGCCCGACCGGACGTCCCGGCCGGGACCATCGAGCTGGCCGCGGATGCCCTCGACGGACCGGCGCCGCCCGGCCCCCCCGTGCCCGCGGATGCCGCGCCGCGTGCCGGGGAGCATCCCGCGCGAGGCGATCATCCTGTCGATCGCTCGCCGCGGCGATCTTCGCGGTCGGGCTCGTGGCCAGCGGCAAGGCGGCGGTCCTCGTGCCGCCCGTCTGGGTCGCCCTCACGGCGCGTCTGGTCGGGCTCGTCGTCGTCGCCCTGCCGCTGCTGCTCCAGCGACGGCTGACCCTGACCCGGGTCGCCGCGCCGCTGGTCATCCTGTCCGGGCATCGGCGAGATGATCGGCTCGACCCTGTCGGCGTGGGGGGCCACCGACAGCATCGCGGTCGTCGCCGTCCTCGGCTCGCAGTTCGCGGCCATCGCCGCGGTCCTGGCCTTCGTCCTGTTCGGCGAGCGTCTGTCGCGCATGCAGCTCATCGGCGTCGTGCTCATCGTCGTCGGGGTGACCCTCCTCGCCGCGGTCGGCGCCTGAGCGCCAGCCGGTACACTCCCGCACCGTGACCATCCCCCAGGACCGCCTGCGCAACTTCTCGATCATCGCCCACATCGACCATGGCAAGTCGACGCTGGCCGATCGCCTGCTGGAGCTGACCCACACCATCGACGCGCGCCAGATGACAGAGCCAGGTCCTCGACTCGATGGACCTCGAGCGCGAGAAGGGCATCACCATCAAGGCCCGCTCGGCGCGGCTCGAGTACACGGCCAAGGACGGCAAGACCTACGGGCTGAACCTCATCGACACGCCCGGCCACGTCGACTTCGCCTACGAGGTCAGCCACAGCCTGCAGGCCTGCGAGGGCGCGATCCTCGTCGTCGACGCGACCCAGGGCATCGAGGCCCAGACCCTGGCCAACGTCCACCTCGCGATGCGCGAGAACCTGACCCTCATCCCGGTCCTCAACAAGATCGACCTGCCGTCGGCCGACCCGGACACGATCATCGACGAGCTCGAGAACGTCCTGGCCATCCCGCGCGAGGAGGTCATCCTGGCCAGCGCCAAGGACGGCACCGGGGTCGCCGGACATCCTGGAGGCCATCGTCGAGCGCATCCCGGCGCCCGAAGGGCGACCCCAAGGCGCCCGTCCGCGGCCTGATCTTCGACAGCCACTACGACGCCTACAAGGGCGTCATCGTCTACGTCCGCCTGGCCGCGGGCACCCTCCACGATCGCGACGCCGTCCGGCTCATGGGCAGCGGCGCCGAGGCCGACCCGCTCGAGATCGGCGTCTTCCGGCCCCAGCTCGTGCCGGTCAAGCAGCTCTCGGCCGGCGAGGTCGGCTACGTCGCGACGGGCCTCAAGAACGTCCGCGAGGCGCAGGTCGGCGACACGCTCACGACGACGGCCCGGCCGGCGACCGAGCCGCTGCCCGGCTACCAGCCGGCCAAGAGCCTCGTCTTCGCCGGCATCTACCCGGTCTGCGGCGAGGACTACCCGCTCCTGCGCGAGGCGCTCGACAAGCTGCACCTCAACGACGCCAGCTTCACCTTCGAGCCGGAGAGCTCGGTGGCCCTCGGCTTCGGGTTCCGCTGCGGCTTCCTCGGGCTGCTCCACATGGAGATCGTCCAGGAGCGCCTCGAGCGCGAGTTCGACCTCGACCTCATCGCCTCGGCGCCGTCGGTCGAGTACCACGTCCACCTCCAGCACGGCCGCGGCACGGTCGTCGTCGACAACCCGTCGCTGCTGCCCAACCCGTCGCTACATCGAGTCGATCGAGGAGCCGTGGGTGAACCTCAGCGTGGTCACGCCGAGCGGCTACATCGGCCCGCTCATGGAGCTCTCGACGAACCGGCGCGGGGTGTTCATGAACATGGAGTACCTCGACCCGACCCGGGTCGTCCTCCACTTCGAGATGCCCCTGGCCGAGCTCATCGTCGACTACTTCGACCAGCTCAAGAGCCGCAGCCAGGGCTACGCCTCGATGGACTACGAGGAGCTCGGCTACCGCGAGGCGAACCTGGCCAAGGTCGACATCCTGGTCAACGGCGAGCCGGTCGACGCCCTGTCGATCATCGTCCACCGCGACCGGGCCCAGACCACGGGCCGGCAGCTGGCCGAGCGGCTCAAGCAGCTCATCCCGCGCCAGATGTTCGAGATCCCGATCCAGGCCGCCATCGGCAGTAACGTCATCGCCCGCGAGACCGTCCGAGCCATGCGCAAGAACGTCCTGGCCAAGTGTTACGGTGGCGACATCACCCGCAAGCGCAAGCTCCTCGAGAAGCAGAAGGAAGGCAAGCAGCGGATGAAGCGGGTCGGCTCGGTCGAGATCCCGCAGGAGGCCTTCCTGGCGATGCTCCGCCTGGACGAGGCGTAACCGCCTCCGTGGAAGACTTCATCGACCCACTGCGCTCGCTCATCGCCATCGGCCTGGCGGGGCTGCTGGTGATGCTCCGGCTCGACGCCGAGCGCTTCGGCACGGCCGAGTACTACGAGGCGACGCGCGACGGGGAGCGCCCGACGCGTCCGGCGCCGGCTGGCCTGGTACGGGCTCGGCTTCGGCATCGCCGTCCTGCTCCTGTTCGTCCACCCGTCGCCGCAGGCGGAGCTGTTCCTGGGCTCGGGCGACCGGCTCGGGGCGGTCTTCGGCGGGCTCGCCTACGGCGCCCTGGGCATCGGCCAGGCGGTCGCCTTCGCGACCGTCCGCTACCACCGCATCCGGCTGCCCGACACGTGGTCGTACCCGGGCGCGCTCCTCAACTCGACGGCGACCGCGTTCATCGACGAGGTCGACCTTCCGGGGCGCGATCTTCGGCCTGCTCCTGACGACGGGCATGGACGCCGACCGTCGCCAACGTCATCCAGACCCTGCTGTACACGCTGACGACCCGCCTCGGGGCGCCGGGTCGTGACCGCTACCTGCTCGTCCTGACCCTCGGGCATCGGGCTTCGTCGGTGGCTGGCTGACCGCGGCCACGGGCGGCATCGCGGCCGCGTTCCTGGGCCACGCCATCACCCGCTTCGCGGTCTTCCTGTGCACCGGGCACACCGGCCAGACGAAGCCGCGCGGTCGGGAGGTCGAGGAGATCGAACGCCGCCATCGGCCGCCCGACGGATGGCGGGTCATCGGCACGCGGGAGTCCGCCTCCCGCGACCGATGATCGACGCCGGCGCGACGCCCGACCTCGCGCCCGCGCCACCGGTCGCGCTGTACGTCCACGTCCCGTTCTGCGTCTCGCTCTGCCCGTACTGCGACTTCGTGGTCGTCGCCGGCGCCGCGGCGCGTGGCCCGCGAGCGCGCATCGGGGCGTTCGTCGAGGCGCTCCTGCGCGAGATCGACCTGCGCGGCCGAGGCGCTGGACGCCGAGCGCTTCGGCGACGGACCGCCCGCCCTCGACACGCGTCTATCTCGGCGGCGGCACGCCGTCGCTCCTGCCCGCCGACGACGTGGCGCGGCTGCTGGCCCGCGTCCGCGAGCGCTTCGGGATCGCCGCCGGATGCCGAGATGACCCTGGAGGCCAACCCGGGGCCCGACGAGCGCGGCGATCCGGCGGCCTTGCGCCGCGCCGGGGTCACCCGCATGTCGTTCGGGGCGCAGTCGTTCGACGACGCGGTGCTGCGCCGGCTGGGTCGGCGGCATCGCGGCCGGCGACGTGGCCGATGCCGTCGTCGGCGGCACGCGAGGCCGGCATCGCCTCGGTCAACGTCGACCTGCTCTACGACGTCCCCGACCGGCCGCTCGGACACCTGGATGGCGACGCTCGACGCCGCCCTCGACGCTGGCCCCGGACCACCTCTCGCTCTACGCGCTGACCCTCGACGACCCGGACGCGGAGGGCCTGACCGGCCCGGCTCGGCGACCACCTGCCGACGACGGCCGGCGCGCGCCGCTGGCGCGACGCGGCCGCGCCGCGCAGGACGAGGACCGGGCCGCGGCGGCCAGTACCACCACGCGACCGTCGCCCTGGCCGACGCCGGGTTCCGCGGCTACGAGATCTCGAACTGGGCGCGGCCCGGGTCACGAGAGCCGGCACAACCTGGCCTACTGGCAGCGCCGGCCGCACGAGGCGGTCGGGCCGGGCGCGCACGCCTTCGACGGCGTCGACGCGGCGCTGGAACGCGGCCCGCCTGGACGGCTACGTCGGCGGCGCTCGGCCGAGGGCCGCCTGCCGCCGGGCGGCGCGCGAGCCGATCGACCCGCGGCCGCCGCGGCCGAGACGGCCATCCTCGGCCCTGCGCCTGGACACCGGCCTGCCGCTGGCCGACGCGCACGAGCCGCCCCTCGGCGACCACTTCGGCTGGGCCATCGCCGCCGAGCTCGTCGACGTGACGCGCCGACGACCGGGTCGTCCTGACGACCCGCGGCCGGCTGCTGTCCAACGAGCTGTTCGCGCGGCTCGTCTGACGGTCCGTCCGTCCTCGTTGACACTCGAACGGCGCGACTGCTACGATGCCGGCACCCCGTTAGCACTCTCACCTATCGAGTGCTAACCACCGCGGGAGAGCTGAGTTGGCGCGTCGACCCGTCGGCCCCTCGGCCCCTTGGACCTCCGCTCGCAGGCGATCCTTCGGGCCGTCATCGAGGAATACGTCACGACCGCTCAGCCGGTCGGCAGCCTGGCGCTCGTCGAGCGCTACGGCCTCGGCGTGTCCAGCGCGACCGTCCGCAACATCCTGGCCGACCTCGAGATGGCCGGGCTGCTGACCCACCCGCACACGAGCGCCGGGCGCGTCCCGACCGATGCCGGCTATCGCTTCTACGTCGAGTCGCATCGCCGACGCGGTCGCCCCTGCCGGCGGTCGAGCAGCTGATGATCCGCCACCAGTTCGGCCAGGTCGAGTTCGCCAGCGAGCACTGGTTCCGGCTCGCCGCCACGACCCTCGCCGGGCTGACCCGCTCGGCCGGCCTCGCGACGCCGGCCAAGCCCCGCGCCGCGCACATCCGCCGGGTCGACCTGGTCGCCGTCAACGAGCGCATGGCGAGCCTGATCCTCGTCCTGCGCGAGGGCGCCATCAAGCAGGCGGCGTCACCCTCGACGAGCGACGAGCCGATCGACCAGGCGACGCTCAACCGGGTCGCCGGCCTGCTCAACGAGCGACTCGCCGACGCGACCGCAGCCGACGCCGAGCCGCGGCTGGCCGAGCTCGCCGGCGACGACCCGTCCGGAGCGGGTCGCGCGCCAGCGTCGGCGAGCGCGATCGTGCGCATCCTCCGCGAGTACGACGCCGCGGCCGTCGAGGAGGTCTTCTCCGATGGGCTGCTCAACGTCATGGCGGCGCCCGGAGTTCGCCCAGAGCGACAAGCTGCGCCAGGTCTTCACCGCCCTCGAGAACCGCGCCTACCTCGGCGAGCTCGTCGGCAACGTGGCCGGCTCCGGCCGCATCCACGTGTTCATCGGCGCCGAGAACCCGCGCGCCGAGATGCACGACGTGTCGCTCGTGCTCGCCCCGTACGGCCGGCCGGGCCGCGCCATCGGCGTCGTCGGCGTCCTGGGCCCGACCCGCATGAGCTACCCGCAGGCCATCGGCACGGTCCGCTTCGTGTCCGGCCTCATGAACGAACTGGTGGACCACCTGTATGCCTAGACCGCACGGACCGCGACCCGCGCCCAGGAGCGCGCCGACGAGATCGACGTCTCGCCGACCAAGCTGCTCGCCGAGATCGAGCCGCTGACCGCCGAGCGCGCCGCCGCGCCAGGCCCAGGCCGACGAGTACCTCGATCGCGCTCCAGCGCGAGCGCGCCGAGTTCCTGAACTTCAAGCGGCGTACGGCCGAGGAGCGCCAGCGCGACCTGGGCCTCGCCGCCGAGGACCTCATCCGCAAGGTCCTGGCCCTCGCCGACGACTTCGACCTGGCCATCGAGCAGCGTCCCGACTCGATCGCCGACGACCCGTGGTTCGAGGGCGTCGCCGCCATCGACCGCAAGCTGCGCATCCTGCTCGAGAGCGAGGGCGTGACCACCATCGTCGCCGCACCCGGGCACGGCGTTCGACCCGCGCGAGCACGAGGCCATCGCCAACGTGCCCGGCTCCGGCCGGCGCCGAGGGCGAGATCGTCGAGCAGATCCGGCGCGGCTATCGACTGCGCGACCGGGTCATCCGGCCGGCCCTCGTGGCCGTCGCGCGGCCGGCGCACCCACCACCACCGACCTTCCGAACTGACCCTTGAGAACGAGGAGCGAGAACCACTGATGGGCAAGATCATCGGCATCGACCTGGGCACGACGAACTCCGTCGTGGCCGTGATGGAGGGCGGCGAGCCGACCGTCATCGCGTCGGCGGAGGGCGGTCGGACCGTCCCGTAGGTCGTCGCCTTCACCAAGACCGGCGAGCGGCTGGTCGGCCAGCTGGCCAAGCGCCAGGCCGTCACCAACAATGTCGTAGCCCCGCTGCCACGCCTTGGACAAATTACCGTATTGCTGACGGCCATGCACGCCGCCGCCTGCGAACGCCTGGGGATCCGGCGCGATGTGTCGGCCTCGGCGGTGGAGCGGCTACTGAGCGCGCCGCATGAGTCGTGCTGGCAGTACACCTGGA
This sequence comes from uncultured Acidobacteriota bacterium, assembly GCA_963785755.1. Taxonomy (GTDB): domain Bacteria; phylum Acidobacteriota; class Vicinamibacteria; order Vicinamibacterales; family 2-12-FULL-66-21; genus JACCXG01. The sequence continues at coordinate 78,765 of CAWAXG010000050.1, forward strand.
GTCCACGAGACAGACGCCATCGCATCAGGATGATCTGTTTCGTTGGCTCGAGGGTTGAGTTGGTGGTGCGGAGGTGGAACTAATCGTCGAAGAGCTGGGTCGGATCCGGTCTTGGCGTTCGCGCTGCACGACGGCACGAAGTCACGAGGCACGAAGGAATTCTCGTGACGACTACGCACCTTCATGCCGCTGTGCCTTTCTGACTTCGTGCGACGCGAAGTGTGACTCGTGTCTCTTGCTGCAGGGAGATTCATGATACTCCTGTCCTCCGTGATCCCTGTGAACTCGCTTCGAGTTGCGTTTCCAGCCGCCTATTTCCACCCGCTCGATTTGCGAGTGAAGCGCGCCGGCAGCGCCGGTTTGGTCTCGCGGGGAGCTTCGGGTTCCCCCGATGCCTCGGCGATCTCGCGCTCGAGCTCTTCGTCGTTCGGCAGACCCGCCAGCTGGTCGACGAACAGCAGCGACTGCTGTGACGGGATCTCGAACTTCTTGCCGCAGGTTTTGCAGGTCACCTCATCGTCCAGCCTGAGGAGGTAGTCGCGCAGCTTCGCGAACCTGGCGCGATCCGCGTCGTCTGCGCCGGACGGCAGCCGATCCTTCTTCGAGCGGCGGACCCACCGGATGCTGTAGTCGGAGGTGCGGCGGCATTTCGGGCACTGGAATCGGCCCTGCCGGGTTTCGGGTTTGTCGTTGAAAAATGCGCGTTCGTCGAGAGCCATCCGATCATGGTAGCAACGATCGGGCGGCGGTGCTCGACTGCCCGCTTTCGGGACGGTGAATGGCGTTTGCGGACAGATGAGCGGGTCACCACGTGAAAAATGGCCGGAGATCGGCGGTTCTAGTGGCACAGACCGTGGAAACCCCGATGCGGTAAGTTAAGGCCGTCTCGACTGGGAGGTTCATTTGTTTCGCGATGTGCAGCTGGCGATTCGGCGGTTGTGGTTCAAGCCGGCGCATACCGGCCTGATGGTCTTGATCATCGGCGTCGGTATTGGCGCCGCCACCGCGGTCTTCAGCGTCGTCGATCAGACCATCCTCAGGCCGCCGCCATTCGCGCATGCCGACCGGCTGGTCGAAGTGCTGGATCTCTTCCGCTCTGCCGGCGCCCGCAGCACGAATCTGACCGTGACGAAGATTGCCGGATGGCAGGCGCAGCCGGCGCTCTTCGAGGCGTTCGAAGGTTACAGGTTCCGTCAAGTGGACATCGCCGGTACGGACATCGAGCCGGAACGTCTCCGCGGCCTCATCGTGACCAATGGCCTGCTCCCGATGCTTGGCGTCCAACCGATGCTCGGCAGGGGGTTCACGGCCGAGGACGGCAAACAGGGAGCCGAGCGCGTCGTTCTGATCAGTGAACAACTCTGGCGGCGTAAGTTCAGTGCGCGTGCAGATGTGCTTGGCACCCGTATCGCGCTGAGCGACGAGCAATACGCGATCGTTGGTGTCATGCCGCGGCGGTTCCGGCTGACTGGCGATGACGAAGACCTCTGGTTCCCGATCAATGTCAACGCCGCCGGCCTTGACGCGCCGGCGAATTTCGTGGGACTCGCTCGCGTTGCGCGCAGTGTCGATCCGGCGTCACAGCAGAAGCTCGCCGACACGCTGGCGGCGCGCATGCAGCAACAGGCGCCGCTGCCGAACGAGCCCTTCTGGGATATTCACCTGGGCAAGAAGAAGGTGGCCACCGTCACCGAGACGACGGAGACCGCGCTCTTCGTCCTGCTGGCTGCCGTCGGGTTCGTGCTCCTCATCGCCTGTGCCAATACGGCGAGTCTGTTCATGTCTCAGATCGCCATCCGGCAGCACGAGACCGCGATACGCGCGGCGATCGGCGCGACCCGCGGGCGGCTGTTCCGTGAGGTGCTCACGGAAAGTGTGCTGCTCGCCACATGCGGCGGGGGCGTCGGTGTCCTGCTCGCGACCTGGGGCGTGGACGCGATTGTCGCCGCGGCGCCCCCGAACCTGACGTTCAATGCGACGAGCCCGATCGAGGTCGACGCACGAGTGCTGGCCGTCGCCGCCGGCATGACGTTGACCACCGGCGTCGTCTTCGGCCTGCTTCCGGCCATGCGAGGATCCCGCGCCAATCTCGAATGGATTCTCAAGGCCGCGAGGGGAGCGGGCACGGCGGCTTACGGCCGCGTGTCGGCCACGCTGATCGTCGCTGAGATCGCGTTCTCGTTGATTCTGCTGGTCGGCGCGGCGCTCATGATCCGCACGTTCATGAACCTTCAAGCGATCGCCCCGGGATTCGAACTCGAAGGTCTCGTGGCGATGGAGGTGAGCCTGCCGACCGACAAGTACGTCGGGGAGGGTTCGCGATCGGCGTTCTTCGATGCCGTGCGCGAACGTCTGGTCGGAACGCCAGGCGTGTCCGATGTCGCGATCGCGGCCGGAGTCTTCAGAGGCGGCGGCACCCACTACGGCACGCCGGAAGTCGAGGGCGGCCCTGTGCCCGTGTCTGATCAAGAGGTCGAGGTGCCATTCAAGAACGTGGCCCCGGAGTTCTTCCGGACGCTGCAAATCCCGCTGGTGGCTGGCCGCACGTTCACCGCGATCGACGCCTCCAACGCGGTCATCGTCAGCAAGTCGCTGGCGGATCGGCTCGTGCCGGACGGTGGTCCGATCGGCCGGCGGTTCAGGCTTGGCCGCACGTGGGAGTGGGAGACGATTGTGGGCGTGGTCGGCGACATCGAACCGCGGGCCGGCGGCAACCGCACACCGTTCTACATCTACCGGCGGCTTGCGCCGGCAGCGGCTGCCTCCGGACCGCCGCCGCGCGTTCGCGGGTATGCGACGCGGGTCGTGATCGTGCGCGCGAGTCAGCCGTCGTCGATCGTCCCCGCGATGCGTGCTGCGGTCTGGGCGAGCGACAGGAATCAGCCCACGGGACCCGTCACGCTGGTCGACGACCTCTACAACCAGGCCTTTGCCCGCGAACGATTCGTGCTGCAGCTGATGTCCGTGTTCGGCGCCATTGCGATCGCGCTGACGGCAGCCGGAATCTTCGCCGTGCTCTCGCAGCTCGTGGCCAGGCGAACCCGCGAGATCGGCGTCCGCATGGCGCTCGGCGCCAGGGCCGCGGACATCGTCCGCCTGATCGTCTCCCGTGGCGTCGTCCTGCTGGCGATCGGCACGGTCTGTGGACTTGCCGGCGCGGCGGCGCTGACCCGCTACCTCGAGGCTCTCCTGTTCCAGGTGCGCCCCGTCGATCCTGTCAGCTTCATCGTGGTCACGCTGCTGCTCGGGGTGATCGCGCTGTTGGCCTGCTGGCTGCCGACCCGGCGCGCGATGCGGGTCGATCCTGCTGTAGCGCTGCGGGTTGAATGAGGAGCGAAATGGGTTAACTCCGAATCCCCCTCCCAGCGCTCCGGAGACGCGCGCTACGGCGAGGCCTCGCCAGAGGCGCGCTGCGAGAACCAACAGTGGCGGTGGGTGAAAGTTCGTCTGCTGAAACGGGATGTTCGAATGCCTTCCACCCCGCGTTGCGAAGCCCGCGCCTTGGGAGTTGGGAGTTGGAGGTTGGGGGTTGACGTTTCGTCGCCTCTACGCCTACTACGACAAGCCTCGTTGACATACGACGACAATCGTAGTACAAAAACCGGGTCACGGAGGAAAGCCCAGTGAACGTCCCCAGCCCGACCGATGCCGAACTCGAGATCCTCCGGGTCCTCTGGGATCGCGGCCCCTCGACGGTCAGAGAAATCCACGACGCCATCTCGCCGGTGAAGCCCATCGGCTACACCACCGTCCTCAAGCAGATGCAGGTGATGCACCAGAAGGGGCTGCTCTCGAGATCCGAGCGCTTCCGGTCGCACGTCTACGAGGCGGCGAAGAGTAGAATCCAAACCCAGCGTCAGCTGGCGACATCGATCCTGCACCAGGTCTTCGACGGCTCCGCACGAGGGCTGCTCCAGAGCGCGCTCGCGGGCCGTAAAGTCGATGCAGCCGAACTTCAGGAAATACGCGCACTGCTCGAGCAGGTCGAACGGAGGTCGAAATGATTGCCTCGTTGGCCACCTTGATCGGGAACCCGTACGCGGTCATCACTGGCTGGACGCTGCTGCTGATCCTGTGGGAAACCACCGTCGTCGGTGTTGTCCTTGCGGTCTGGCGTACCTGGCGTCCGCGTGGATCGGCGCGCGAACAGCACAGGGCGGCGGCGGTCGCGTTCAGTGCTGCGCTGATCCTCGCGGCCTTCACCCCCCTCGTCCTGTTCCTGAGTCCGATTCCGGCAACCGATCCGGTCACGACGGCCGCGACGTTCGTCCTGACTGAAGGCGGCGCCGCCGTGAAGGCGCAGCAGACGATGCCTCTTGCCGCCAGCCGTGAGAGTGCTGTCTCGATCTCGGCCGATGTCGTGGCCGGGGCCGCTGCCATCATCTGGCTGATTGGCGTGGCCGTGCTCACCGTCCGTCTGGCCGGCGGATATTTTCTGGCCCGGTCGATACGAAGGCGGGCCGCGATGGTAGAAGACGATGCGGCGCTCGAGACCGCGCGGCGTCTGGCCGGCGAGCTGCATCTGTCATCTGCCATTGCCCTGCTGCAATCCAATTACGTCGAAGCGCCCGTGGTGATCGGCTGGCGCCGGCCCGCGTTGATTCTGCCGGCGGATGTCACCGAAAGGCTCTCGCCGCCGATGCTGTCGGCGTTGCTGACGCACGAGTTCGCCCACATCCAGCGTCGCGACTATCTCGCGAACGTCCTGCAGTCGATCGTCGAAGTGCTGCTGTTCTTCTGTCCGGCGGTGATCTGGATGTCGCGACGTCTCCGCGAAGCTCGGGAGTACTGCTGCGACGATGTGGCGGTCGAGAAATGCGGTGATCCGAAAGACTACGTGAACGCGCTGACCACGCTGGCGTCGCTCGGGACGGTCAACCCGGCATGGCCGGTGATGGGCGCGGCCGGTCCGCGGCTCATTACTCGGGTCCGCCGTCTGCTGCGGGGAGATGTCATCCCGAGGTTCAGCGTGCTCAGGCTGGCGGGATGTGCAGTTGCCCTGGCGATCCTGGTGGTCTCCGGCGTCCGCGTGACGTCCGCATCCGTGTCGCGCGTCGCCGGGCCGGCTGTTCGCGGTGAGCCGCGAAGTGTCGCGACGCTGCGGCAGGACCCGCTGCCCTACGGCTACATCCCCAAGCAGGAAGGCTCAGGCGTCGTCCTGGGGGTCTCGCGGCCGACGGCTGACGCTTCGCTGCCTCGGGCGTCGATCCGCAACACGACCAACCACACAGTGACTGGCGTACGGGTCGTGGCGGCTGTCGAGCGATTCATGCGCAGCGGCCTTTTCCGACGAATGCCGGTGGAGCTGTTCGCTTCAGACATGCTGCCGGTATCGATCGCGCCGGGAGAGACGATCGAGATCGCCCCGCGGTTCATCACCGCGGAAGACTTGCAGCGACTCGCCGAGGCAGCACCAGACGCGCACCTGCAACTGTTCTTCGGTCTCAGCGCGGTGCGGTACGCGAACGGGTTCGAGTGGAGCATCACGCCCGACTCCGCCGCACGCTCGGGATCCGACGTGTTCAAGAGCGCGCGCCCGTGGCAGCTGAGTACCTGTTCGGGCGCGATGTGGATCGCCCGCCGGTGCCGCAGCTGCCTCGCGCCCTGTTCGCGCGCGATGCGAATCAGTATCCGGTGCCGTACGGCGCATGCCGTGACGATCGCGATCGCGCGTATTCACACGGTGCCGCGGCGCCGCTCGTCGGTGAACCCGGCCGCGCCGCGCGGTGTGAGGACGGCCGCTGGATCGAATCGGCGTACGGACGATAGGCGGAGCGGCGAACAATTGAGTCGCGTCTGATCGGTGATCGGTGATCGGTGATCAGCTGGGGATCGTTTGAGCCTTTGATCCCCGATCCCCGATCGATCCCTGATCACTGATCACGACGTGTCATTCATCTCTAAGAGCCACCGTCGGTTCGATGTTCGCGGCGGCGCGGGCGGGGAGATAGCTCGCGGCGAGTGCGACCCCGGCGAGCGATATCGCGGCCGCCGCCAGCGTCGCCGGATCGCCCGGTTCGAGCTGGAAGAGCAGCTGGGCCGCCATCCGGCTGCCCTGAAGAGCCATGATCACGCCAGACCGCCACGCCGACGCCGACGAGCACGCCGGCTTCTCTCATGATTCCGCGCAGCACGACGCGGCGCGTGGCGCCGAGAGCGATGCGGATCCCGATCTCTTTCGTGCGCCGCGCCACCGTGTAGGCGATGACGCCGTAAAGTCCCACCACAGCCAGCAGCGCGGCGACGCCGCCGAAGAATCCCGAGAGCGTCGCCATCAGCCGTTCGCGCAGCAGCCCATCGGACATCTGCGCCTTCAGCGACGTGAACGACACGACAATGCCTGGATGGACTTCGGCGATCGCGCCGGCGAGCGTCGAGGCCAGCTGCGTAGCCGGCAGGTCGTGCCGTGCGACCAGTCGAACGAAGGCCCCTGCCCGCGGCGCCTGGCGGCTGCAGAGATAGGCCACCGGCCTGGGAGTCTCGCGCAGGTCGTAGTAGGTCGAGTTCCGAGCCACGCCGACAATCTCGTACGTAGCCTCTTGCGGGCGGCTCGGCGTCGGCTCGACCTTGAACCGCCGGCCGATGGGGTTGCCGCCGCCCAGCGTTCGCGCGAACGTTTCGTCGACGATGGCGATCGGGGTGGAGGCGAGCGTATCAGCAGGCGAGAAGTCCCGTCCGGCGGCGAGCGGAATGCCGAGCGTCTTGAAGTAGTCCTCGCTGACCCGGTTGAAACTCGTACCTGTCGTGCGGGTCGGGTCGGATCCTTCCATCCACACTCTGTTCCCCCAGGAGTTCCCGCTGATCGGCACGACGGCCGCCGTGGCGACGCCCTGGACGCCCGGCACGGCCCGCAGGCGATCGAGCAGCGCCGCGTGAAGGGCATGCTCCGCATCGCGCGCCGTGTGCGTGGCTCTGAGGTCGAGCGCGGCGGCCACGACGCCATCCGCGTCGAAGCCGGGATCGACGTTGCCGAGATTCACGAGCGTTCGCGTGAACAGGGCGGCGCCCGCGACCAGGAGCACGGCGAGCGCGACCTGCAGCGTCACGAGACCACGGCGCAGGATGAATCGTTCGCGTGACGCCGTCAGTCCGCGGCCGGCGCCGCGCAGCAGGCCGTCGGATCCGGCGCGCGTCGCGCGAATCGCCGGGGCGAGGCCGAACAGCAGGCATGTGAGCACGGCGGCGCCGGCGGTGAATGCGAGCACCCGAACGTCGAAGCCGAGGTCGAGCAGCACCTGCTGTTCGCCGTCATCGAGCAAGCCGACGAGCGACCGGCTCAGGAAGCCGGCCAGGAATGCTCCGCAGCCGGCGCCGATCGACGCGAGCAGCATGCTTTCCACCAGGAGTTGACGGACGATCCGTCCGCGCGAGGCGCCAAGCCCGAGGCGGACGGAGAACTCGCGCTCACGCGCGCTCGCGCGTGCGAGCAGGAGGTTCGCGAGGTTGACGCACGCGATGATCAGCACGATTGCGGCGATGCCGAGCAGGAGCAGCAGCGGCGTCCGGTAGGTACTCGCGCAGGCCCGAGGTGCCGAGTGCGCCCGCCGTCGCCCGGAGTTTGAATGCCCGATACTGGGCGACGCTGGCGGCGGGATAGTTCGGGGCAATCGTTGCGCCGAAAAGGGCGGGGGAGATCGTCGCGAGATGTTCCGAGGCCGCGTCGATCGTCCACCCGGGCTTCAATCGTCCCATGACGATGAGCCACCAGTCGGTGCCGGAGGCGAGGCGGCCTTCGCCGCTCGAGAACGCCGGCTCGCTGCAGATGGGCACCGCGATGTCGAAGCCGCGGCCCACTTCGACGCCGTTGAACCCGGCTTTCGAGATGCCGATCACTTCGACACGAAGTCCGTCGAGCGTCAGTGTCGATCCGATCGCGTCAGGCCGGCCGCCGAACTCGCGCTGCCAGAACCCGTGGCTGAGGACCGCCCGCGGCGCGCATCCGCGGGTATCGTCGGCCGGCGTCAGCAGGCGCCCAGCCGCCGGCCCGACGCCGAGCACGTCGAAGAAGCTGCCGCTCACCCACAGACCGCGCACCCGGCGCGCGACGCCGCCTGGCGTGAGGTTGAACGTGCCGCGGTTCCACGCAAGCACGCCGGAGAACGCCTGCTGATCGGCGCGCAGCTGTTCCCAGATCGGATTGGTCACCGTGGGATAGGGCGAGTCGAAGCTGCCGCGCGCCCCCTCCATGTCCGCGATCTGGATGTGCGCCAGTGCGCCCGGATCGGTGACGGGCAGCGCGCGGAGACGCACCGCGTCGATGACCTGGAAGATCGCGGTGTTCGCGCCGATGCCCAGCGCCAGCGACAGCACTGCCACGATCGTGAACGAAGGTGTCCGCCGCAGCAGCCGCGCGCCATACCGGAGGTCCTGCACGAGCCGCTCGAGCCAGAGGCCGCCCCACATCTCGCGCGTCACCTCCTTCACCAGCGCGACGTTGCCGAACTCCCGCCGCGCCTCGTGCGCGGCGGCCGCCGGTGACCTTCCGCGGTCGATGCGATCGCGCGCCGCCATCTCGATATGCGATCGGATTTCTTCGTCGAGCTCACGGTCTTTCCGGGTCATGGTCGGGTCTCATTCGGGTTGCGGTTTATTGAGGATGCCGGCGACGGCATCGACGAATCGGCTCCACCGGGATCGCTCGGAGAGCAGCTGCTCGCGCCCTTTCCGGGTCAATCGGTAGACGCGCGTCCGCTGCCGGTTGTCCGACACCTTCCAGGACGCGCCAATCAGCTTCTGCCGCTCGAGCCGGTGGAGCGCCGGATAGAGCGAGCCGGTGTCCACCTGCAGCGCCTCGCTCGAGTCGATGCGGATCGCCTGCGCGATCGCATAGCCATGCTGCGGTCCCCACTGCAGGGTTTGAAGGATGAGCAGATCGAGCGTCCCCTGGAGGAGCTCAATCCGATTCTTGTAACGCGCTCGTGTCGGCATGTAGACAGTCTACATGCGTGGGAGTAGGGTGTCTACATGGAACACGTGCCACGTGCTACGGGCTACGTGCTCACGTGCTTCTCGTGCTGACGTGCTACGTGCTACGTGCTGCGTGCTCACGTGCTCACGTGCCGATGCGTGACCCGCACGCGCCACGCGCCACACGCCGTCGGACGCCAGGCGCACGTTGCAGCACGTAGCACGTTGAGCACGTAGCACGAAAAGCACGTGAGCACGTAGCACGTGAGCACGTGAAGCACGTGAGCACGTAGCACGTTGCACACCGCACGTGGAGAGATTCCCATGAGAGGATTGCCCCCCCGGCGGTGTTCTTATTACCCAGAGACCACATGGTGGCTGACGCCGATCTGTTGTTCCTCTCGCATCGGGACGGCGTGTTCCGCTATCTCTGCCGGATCGTCGGGCACGGCGAGGCCTGCGAGCTGACGCAGGAGGTGTTTCTCCGCGTCGCCCGCGGGCCGATTCCGGCGGCAGACGATGCGGGGCGGCGGGCGTGGGTGTTCAGGATTGCCAGGAATCTTGCGCTGAATCATGTGCGCGACGATCGGCGGCGCGGCATTGCCGTCGAGCTTGCCGAGAGTCCGGCGCCGGCGACGCAGGAGCTCGCCGCCGTGCTGCGCGACGCGCTCGAGCGGCTGCCGGCGCTGGACCGCGACGTCTTCCTCATGCGCGAGGCCGGGGGGCTGAGCTACGACGAGATCGCCGTGGCCTGCGAGCTGACCGCCGACGCCGTGCGATCCAGACTCCATCGGGCACGGCAGCAGCTCCGGGGCGCCCTCGGTCCGGCGGGCTCGAATCAGCGGGTGGCGGGAGTGAGGCTATATGACCGATCAGGGCATCGAGAGTAAACCGTCCGCCGACGATCCATTCCTGGTCATCGAAGCATTGCTCGATGGAGAACGGGTCGACGGCCGGGCGATCAAGGATGCGCTCGCCGAGCCGGCCGTGCGCGATCACTTCGTCGATCTGCTGATGCTGCGGGAGGCGGTGTCGGGGATGGGACCGCATCGCTGGAGCGCGGCCCGCCACTCCCGGAGCAGGCGCGGCGTGAAGTGGGTCGCCGCCGCTGCGGCGGTGATGGTGTGCGTCACCGGCGGATACGTGGCCGGACAGCGCGGGGCGCCAGCCCCGGCGCCGTCGAGCGTCGAAGCAGTGGTCACCATGGAAAGTTCGCCGATCGCGCCAGCGCCAACGAAAGTGATTTCGCTGAAACCGGGCGTGAATTGGACCGACAGCACAGGAGGGCAGTGAGATGCGACTGGTCGCGCTCGCAGCAGCGATCCTCATCGCCGGCGAACTCCAGGCGGCCGCGGGGCAGGCACCGGCGGACACGCCGATCGTGCAGGTGGGGCTGTTCGGCTATCGCGCGGATGGAACGCAATCCTCGATAGCCTACGACACCGAGCCCTCGCTCGACTCGATCGTCTACATCAGTGCAAGTGGACCGGAGCGCTGCCTGATGGGCGCCGGCAATAAACAGCCTCCCGCCGCGGCAACGGATGTCTGGCGGTTCAGCGGCAAGGTCGTCAGCAGCACCAGCGAAGAGGTCGTTCTCCAACTGGACTGGCAACGACAGCTGGCCGACGGCGGCGCGGTCGGCTCGCCCGGCGCATCGCAGCAGCTGACCCTTCGCGCTGGCGACCGGGTGCTGCTCGATTCGGCGACGCCGCAGAATGTGCCCTGCTGGACATCCGTGGGATTCGAAGCGCGTTACATGCCCAGCCCGATGAGAGGGATGATCGCGTCGGCGAAGAAAGGCGGGTCCCAGGCGCCTCTCGGGGGCGGTGGAGTCGCCAGCAGCGGCGGGGCGACCTCCGTGTCGGGCCACGCACGTCATCCGGTCTCGGGCAGCGGGGGCGGCAGGCGAGAATGGGTCTCCGCCTTCCCGAACTTCGACGTCAGCTTGTGGCTCGTCCGCAGCGTCGCGGGAAAGCAGGACGAGGTGTGGCACCAGACGCTGCGCACCGGTCACGACGAAACGGCCTTCGCGTTCGCGCCGGTCACGGTCGAGACCGCGCGCGGCCCCGTCGTGCTGCAGGTCACGGGATCCGTCGCGGTCTCGAGTTCGCCGGCCGGCCCCCAACTCCAGTTCGAGACGAAGCGCCGCGCCACGTATCCGGTCACCGACGCCGCGCCTCGCGATGGCGGCCAGGATGTGCAAGGCGGCAGCAGGACCACGATTCCGCTGCCGGGTCCCGAGGAGGTCCTGTCGTTCCAGCTGCCGCCGCTGACAGGCCGGAGCGATCGCCCCGCCGTACCGGATCAGTTGTCAGTGCGGGTCCGGATTACGCCGAGATGAGAACGCAGCGCTGACGGACGACGAGCATCAGGCCGGAGGACCAGGCCAAAGGTGCGTGTACGTGCCGGGCCAGGCACCGGCGAAGATTCAGCCGAACGACGCGCTGCCCACCTTCTTCAGAACTCCCGCGATCGTTCATCAAGTGACTCGAACGGGCCGGAATCCGCGGGCCTTAGCCCAGCTGTACCTCTTCCTCCAAAACCGTAGAGGTTTCTCCAAAGCTCTTCCAACCGGCCGTGATAGCGCTCTTGTATTTTCGTGATTTCCTCAGGATTGCGACCGGTCTGGCGCCTGCATCCTGTTCGATTCGACGGCAAGCGGATTGCTCGGACCTCGAGTGCGCCATGAGTGTCCCCCCGAGCTTCGACGCGCTCGACGATCTGAGCCCGGAGGAATTGCGCCAGCGGCTGGTGTCGCTGCAGGCGGTGCTCGCTCGAGCGCCGGTCCCGATCGCGATCGCGCACGACCCGGAATGCCGGCACATCTCGGCCAATCGCGCGCTCGCCTCGCTGCTCGGCCTCTCGCTCGACTCCAACGTCTCCATGACGCCGCCAAGTGGCGAAGCCCCGCCGTACCGGATTCAGCGGTGTGGGAAGGACATTCCCGTCCCAGACCTGCCGATGCAGTACGCGATCTCGCATCGCGCGTCGGTGAGCAATGAAATCGAGTTCCTGCTCGCCGACGGCCGCCGGCTCTACGTGCAGAACGACGTCGAGCCGCTGTACGACACGCACGGCGACATCTACGGCTGCGTCAGCGTCGTCGTCGACATGACCGATCGGAAGCTCGCCGAGATGGCGCTGCGGGAGGCGGACCGGCGCAAGGATGAGTTTCTGGCGACGCTGTCGCACGAGCTGCGCAATCCGCTTGCGCCGATCCGGACCGCCCTGGAGGTCATGCGGCTGGCCGACCACGATCCCGAGGTCGTGAACAAGGCCAGGGCAACGATGGAGCGCCAGCTGATGCACCTGGTGCGGATCACCGACGATCTGCTCGACGTGGCGCGGATCACGCGCAACATCGTCGAGCTGCGCCGGGAACGCATCGATCTGCGAGCCGCGCTGCAGAGCGCCATCGAGTCCACCCGGCCGATGCTCGACGCGCGGGTACAGGCGCTCGACGTCGTAGTGCCGGCCGAGGCGGTCTGGATGGATGCCGACCTGACGCGCCTGGCGCAGGTCTTCGCGAACCTGCTGAACAACGCCTCGAAATACACCGAACGCGGCGGTGTAATCCGGCTCCGCGCCGAGAGCCGCGACGGCGTGGCGACGGTGACGGTGGACGACAGCGGCGTCGGCATTCCCGCGGACATGCTGCCGCGCATCTTCGACATGTTCACGCAGCTGCAGGAGCATCGCGATCGAACGCATGGCGGCCTCGGCATCGGCCTGACGCTCGCGAGGCGCCTGGTGGAGCTCCACGCGGGCACGATCGAGGCGAGCAGCGAGGGGCCCGGGCGGGGCAGCCGTTTCACCGTGCGCCTGCCGTGTGCGCAGACGGTTGGGGCGTCGATCGAGTCCGCGCACCATGAGGCGGCCCCCTCGGCGCCGTGCCGGGTACTCGTGGCCGATGACAACCCGGATGCGGCCGAGATGATGCGCCTGATGCTCGGGCTCACCGGGCACGACGTGCGTCTGGCCGAAGATGGCGTCAAGGCGGTCGAGGTCGCGCGATCGTTCGAACCGGACATCGCGTTTCTCGACATCGGGATGCCGCGTGTGGACGGCTACGAGGCGGCGCGCCGGATCCGCAAGCTTGGCCGCCCCATCATGCTCGTCGCGCTGACAGGATGGGGTCAGGACGAAGACAAACAGCGCTCGCGAGAGGCCGGCTTCGATCATCACCTGACCAAGCCGCCCGACCGTGACGTGCTCGAGCGCCTGATTGGCGAATGCCGCAGCGATCGCTGATCTCGAGGAGAGACGGTGAGCTGGCGCCAGTGATCCGCTACTCGTGGCGCAGCGCGGTCACCGGATCGATCCGCATCGCGCGGCGGGCCGGACTCCAGGCCGCGGCGAGGCTGACACCGAACAGCATCAGCGCCGTCGCGGTGAAGGTGAACGGATCGCCCGCGCTGAGACCGGTCACCAGAAACGCGCCGAGGGGCTGGGTCACGAAGGCCGCCAGGCCGAGGCCGATCGCGATACCGATTCCCGCCAGCAGTGCCGCTTCCGTCAGCACCATCCGGAGCACCGCGCGCTCGGAGGCGCCGAGCGCCATGCGCACGCCGATTTCGGCGATCCGGCGGCTCACCGCATACGCGATCGTCGCGTAGAGCCCGACCATCGCGAGCGCGAGGCCGACCGCGCCAAGCGAGCCGAGCATCACCGCGCCGATCTGGCTTGGCAGAAACGCGAACGCCAGGGCGCTGCGCATCGGCATCACTTCGACCGCCGCCGACGGGTCCAGCGAAGACAGCATTCGTTCGATATCCTTCCGGGCCTGCTCGGTCGCCTGGTCGGCGCGGACGAGGACGTGCACGAATCGTCCCCGGTTGCCACGCTGCAGGAATGGCTCGTAGATCGCGGCCTGCTGGTCCTCGCCAATCCTCCGGTACTTCCCGTTCCGGACCACGCCGACGATTTCCGCCGGATAGGATTCACCGGCGCCCGGCAGCAGCAGCTGACGGCCGACCGGATTCTCCCCAGGGAAGTGGCGGCGGACGAACTCTTCGTTGAGCACCGCAACAACCGGACTGCCACGCCGATCGGCCGGGAGGAACTCGCGTCCACTCACGAGATCGATCCCCATCGTCGCGAAGTACTCGGGGCCGACGAGATTCACCTGGTATTCGGCGCGAAACCACTCCGGGCGATCGGTGCGCCGGAGATCGGCGCCGGTCGTCATGCCGCTGCGCATCATCAGCGGGACGCCATGCGAGTACGAGGCGGCTCTCACGCCGGGAAGCGCGCGCAGCCGTTCGACCGCGTCGGCGAGCAGCGCGGCCCGGGTCTCGGGCGTATGACGGCCTTCCACGAAGCTGACCTGCGCCACGAAGGTGCGCGCCGTATCGAAGCCGGGATTGAGATCGTGCGCGCGAGTCAGGTTGCGCAGGAACAGGAACGCGGTCAGCAGCAGGACGAGCGCAACCGCGACCTGGCCGACGACCAGCAGACGCCGCAGTGTCCATCGCCGGATGCCGTAGCGTGGCTCGTCCTGCTTGAGCGCGGGGACCAGCGAGTCGCGGGTCGCGTGCAGCGCCGGCGTCAATCCGCAGAACACCGTCGTCAACGTCAGGAGGACCAGCGCCAGCAGCGCCATGCGGAGGTTGATGCCGGGATGCAGCTCGATCGGAATCGGAACCGGAAGCTGCACCTGCGAGACCAGCACGATGATCCAGTGCGAGATCACCAGTCCCGCCACCGTGCCGAGGAGCGCGATCCAGAACGCTTCCACGAGGAACTGCTGAATCAGGCGTCCGCGGCTGGCGCCGAGCGCGACGCGGACACCCACCTCACGTCGTCTGGCGCTCGCGCGCGAGAGCAGCAAGCCGGCGACGTTGGCGCATGCGATGGCGAGGACGAGGCCGACGGCCACCGCGAGGACGACGAAGAACATCCCGATTTCCTTGAACGAGAACCCCAGACCTTCGGCGGGTGCGAACTGCCGCACGTCACCGAACTCCTTCGAGCCGCGTTCCTGGTTCAGGCGCTGGATTACGGTCTGGAGCGCTGCGCGTCCCTGTTCGTGGCTCTGCCCGTCGCGGAGCCGTCCAATCAGCTGCACCGCGGCGGCCTGTCGAACGTCGAGATCGGGCGTCAGCCGGCGGCTGAGCGGCAGATAGACTTCCGGCGACACGCCAAATCCCGGAACCGCTCTCAACCTGGCAGGCAGGATTCCGACAACGGTGTAGGGCTGGCCGTTGAACGTCAGCAGGCGACCAACCGCGGAGGGATCTCCTGCCAGCCGGGTCTGCCAGAACCGGTGGCTGATGACAACGAGGGCAGGCTGTTTTTCCGCCTGCGCTTCTTCCGCCGTGAAGCCCCGGCCGATCGCGATGGGCACACCGGCGACATCGAAGAAATTGGCGGTGACGAGAAGCGGCATGATCGAAACCGAGCGTTCGGTCCCGGTCCAATTCACTTCGGCCTCGACCTGGTACCCCGCAAGCCCGGCAATGGCTCCGCTCGCTTCGAGCTCCCGCCACTGCGGGTACGACACGTGACTGCCGTTCGACAGGGTGATGTATCCCAGCCGCTCCGGCCTGTGCGTGGTGGGCGGGGAGAGCAGCAGCTCGTTGACCAGCGTGAAGATGACGCCGCTCGCCGCGGTCGCGGCGCCGATGGACAGCGTGGCCGCGAGGAGGAGCAGCGGCTGGTGCGCGAGCGTGCGCAGCGTGTAGCGGAGGTCGCGCCCGAGGTTTTCGAGGAACGAGACACGTCTCGTGTCCCGGCACTCCTCGGCGATCCGCGCGGCCGGACCGAATGCCCTCATCGCGGCGATGCGCGCCTCGGCCGCATTCATGCCGCTGGCGATGTTTTCGGCGATCTGTTCGTCGAGGTGCAGCTGAATCTCGCGCTGCAGCGCCTGGTCCACGTCCGATCCGCGAACCAGCGACCGCACGCGAAGGCGTACCCGATCAATCCATCGCCGCATCAGCGCCCTTCTTTCTTACAGACCCCTTACGACCCCTTACGACCCTTTCGACGTCGATCACTCGGCTTCGCGGACGACCAGGCCGATCGCGTTCGACAGCCGATCCCAGCTCTCGAGCTCGCGCGCGAGCTGTTTCCGTCCCGCCGCCGTGAGCGTGTAGAACTTGGCCTCGCGGCCCGTTTCCGTGATGCCGCCCTGGCCCTTGAGCCAGCCCTGCTGCTCGAGGCGGTGGAGCGCGGGATAGAGCGCCCCCTGATTGACCTGGAGGACGTCGCCGCTGACCTGCTGGATTCGCTTCGCGATCGCCCAGCCATGCCGCGGTTCGAGCGCCACGGTCTTGAGAATCAGCAGATCGAGCGTCCCCTGGATGAGATCGGATGGTTTACCCATATTGGCAATCGTCAAGTCGGAAGTACGAAACAATCGGGACAAGGCGCAAGTGGCAACTCGGGACAAGGATCAGTGGCGACGTTGCAACTTGAGCCTTACAACTTGCCAGTTGCCCTAACCCCTCAACCGTTGACATATAGACGCCTAAACTATCGACAATGTTTCATTTCATCAAGCCACAAGTACAGAAGCATTCGGGACGGGTTCAAGGGTTCAAGAGTTCGGCAGTTCAAGAGTGCGGGTTCAATGGTTCAAAGGTTCACGCGAACCCCTGAACTCCAGAACCCTTGAACCTGAACCGTCCTGAACCTTTGAACTCTTGAACTCTTGAACCGACGACTGCGTGTTCAAGGTTTCGTCACGACATACAGCGTCCGCTCTTCGTCGTCGACGACCTTGGCGATTGGCAGCGTGCGCTCGACGTAGGCTTGCAGCTCCTGACTCGCGGTGCGCCGATTCACGACTAGAAAGCGGATGCCGTGCTGCTCGAGGAGCCGGCCGGCCCCGTCACGATCGGGCGGCGCCAGCGTGGGCAACTCTGTCGCTCCGGACAGTCGCAGAAACGTGCCCAGCAGCGGATCGTGCTCGTAGAACCGCGTGACGTTCGCCGACAGCCGGGCGACGAAGCCGCCGACCAGAGGACGTTCGTGAAGGGTCTGGTAGAACAGGATCCGGTCGTCGAACGTTCCCCGCTGGCCGAAGCCGTCGCGAAATCCGAGTGGCAGCTCGCAGACCGCGCCGCGTTCGGGTCGACTCCGCAGCACTTCGTAGAGCGGCGGACGATCCAGCGGCGTCAGCGGAAACGGTGCCGGAAGATAGTCGGCAACGATAGCGGATCCGATCAGGACCGCGGCCAGCGCGCGCCGGCGTATCCGGGACCGGTATCCGCGATCGCAATCGCCGTCAGGATGGCAAGCGCGAGATACACGACGACCATCGCGCGTCCTGGAATGCGGGCGTTCGCCACGATGGGGACGAATCTGATCAGCGATTGCGGCAGGATCATTCCCGTGTTCGTGCCCGCCACCATCAGGTGCGGTCCGAGTGCCCAGATGAAAAAGACGGCACCTATGGCCGTCCACCTGCGAACCACGGGCAGTTGCCAGCGGCGGCGGATGACCCAGACCGCAAGGATCGCCGGAACTACGCCAAGCCATGCCGACGATTCGATCGCATCCACATTCAGGACGTCGTAAACGCGCCGGATGCCGCCACCCCATAAGCCGTGGAACGGATTTCCCAGGACCAGTGTCGCGGTATCGATCCCTTTCGGTGCGCTCCGCCAGAAGTAGTGCGGCGTCACGTAGTCGCCACGCCAGAGGAGTGCGACTCCATTCCAGAGGACAGGGGCAGCGACGACGAGGCCGACCGCAGCGATGACCGCTGCACTGCGTACCAGCGACTGACCCTCGAGGGATGGCCGTATTGTCGCAATCAAACGAGGCCGGAAAAACGCCCATGCGCCCACCGCGACAAACAGCCAGAGGGCCTGCTGCGGATTGAAGGTGGAGTACGCCGACGCCGAGACGCCCAACAAGTGGATCGTGAATCCTCCCGTGATCAGGATGGCTGCGACGATACAGAGGTCAGCGACAATCAGCACGCTCATGACTCGAACGACGAGATCGTGCAGACGTGTCCGGCGACTCGTGCGGACTTCGAACGCCGCCACCTCGGAGACGAACAGCATCGCCGCGAGGGTAGCCTGGAAGACGAACAGGTAATAGTCGACGTAAACGGTGGTTCCGAGCACGAGCCCCGCGGCGATTGCCCAGCGGGCCGAACGTTGCGCGATGGCTTCGGAGACCGCGAGCGCAAACAACGGCAGCGTCCAGGCGGACGTCAGATTGAAGTGGCCATTGAGGTGCGCTGACATGAATGGCGAACCGCCATAGACGAGCCCGGCCACGGCTGCCGCGGACGTGCTCGCCGTCACCCGCCACGCCAGCAGATAGGCCGCAAGTCCGCTCAGGAACACGGACACGAGGACCGTGACGTTCAAGGCGGCGATGACCGGCAGTTTGGCAAGCACCGTCGCGCCGGCGAACGCGAGCAATGCCGTGTGCGTATGGAGCGTCAGGTCGACGCCGGATGGAGCGAAGAGGTAGTCGGTGAGCGAGACGTCGCGACCTGCGTCCAGCGCCGCGCGCATCCACCAGAAGTTCCAGAGGAAGGCAACGTTGTCGCCGATTCCGCGCGCCAGGCAGATGGGTCGACAGATGCGTGACCAGCGGGAACGTCCACGACGATCGCCATCGACGGCGAAGGGCCGCAAGACGCCGACGTGCTTACGGAGTATCAAGGGGCAAGCGACAACGGAAAGGCCGTTGTCACGGCGTTCCAGTGTACTGTACTTGCCGCTCGCGGCTTGCTCAGGGCAGTCGAGCACCGCCAGGCGATTCGGTCGCCGCGAGCCTGGCGGCACCCGGGCGGGCGCGTCGCACGGACGGTCGGTGAGCCTGAGAAAGTAGCGGCGCGGCGTCGCAGGGTCCGGCGTCGAGGCTGATGCGGAAGAACCGTTGCATGTAGGCGTGGACTCCCCATTCCATGCGGACCGCTTCGCACGTGCCGATCGTCTGACCTCGAGGCAACGCGCTGGCCAGGCTCCGGTACTCGGAGACCCACGCCGCATCGCGGCGTTCCATCGCGCCGCCCGATACCGGAATCACGACGGCGGCCACGAGCAGGACTGCACCCACGGCCCCGAATGTCCGCCGGACGGCCGCGTGCTGCCGCCAGGCATCGAATCGGGTCCGGATCGCGGGCAGCGCCATGCCGGCGAATGCCAGCGCGAAGAGCGGAATCGCAGGCACCAGGTAGTGGCCCGAGACACGCGCGCTGATCGCGAGGGGCAGCGACGCGGACAGCGCGACACCCCAGAAGAAGATCACCCACTGCCGCTCGGCCTCGCCTCGCGGCGACGAATGGCTGCGCGACCGGCCGAGCCAGGCGAGGAGGAGCAGTCCTCCCATGCGCAGGAAGATGCCACCGCCGAGATGTCTGGAGAGTGACGCCCAGCGGCCGCCGCCTCGTGCGCCGGCGATCGACGACAACACCTGCACATCCCAATGGGTGCGGAGCGCGACGCGGGCCGCGCCCGATGACAGCAGCGCCGCGGCCGCGGCGGCGACAGTCCCCATCAACGCCAGCCCGCTGCGGATCGCAGCCGCACGACTCGCGCGGATGACGGCGGCCGCGATCAGCGGAGCCGCAAGCGGAAAGAGCCCGCTGGGACCCTTGACCAGGAACGCCGCGACCACGCACAGCCCCGACACGATCGACCACGCGATGCCGCGCCGGAGCGACAGGACGAAGCTCAGGACCGCCGCGGTCGTGAACATCGCCTGCGTCGTCTCGAGCAGATTGTTGATAATGGCCCACGTGACCGTGGACGGCAGCAGCCAGAACACCAGCGGCAGCCAGTCGTAGCCGCGGTCGCCGACGGTGTGCCGCCAGATCGAGACGATGAGCAGCCCGGTCAGTGCGGAGGCCACCAGGGCATAGGCGCGCTCCACGGCGAGGTGATCGCCGAACACCCAGAACGCCACCGCCTGCAGCGCGAAGCCAAGCGGCGGATGCTCGTGGAATCCGGGATCGATCGCGCTGTACAGACGGAAACCAGAACGTCCCGATCCCCGCGGCGAGATTGCGGGCAGTCGAGGCATAGATCATCCCATCCAGGAACATGCCTGCCTGGGACATCCGCGGAACCGTCAGGAACGTGAACGCGCCGGCGACGAACAGATAGAAGGGCGCGTTATGCATCGCACGCGTTTTCATTGCGTATCGGCCGATGCTGACAGAGGGTTGGGTCAGTTTGATTTCTACGGTTCGGGAGTCACGCGACCGAGTATCCCGAGCTGAACGAGCTTCAGAATCAGAAGGACCAGCCCCGCGATGCATACCAGGACCAGCACGACTCGCTGTCTTGGTTCCAACGGCCGCGCAAGGCGGACCACTCCGAAAACCGCGACGCCGAACGCCACCAGGATCAGCAGCACGCGCGAAGTGTAACGCCTCCTGCGTAAAATCGCCGACCATCAGGTGTAGCCGCGAACGTGGTGCAGCGGCGGTCAGGCCACTCCAACGTTTCGATGACGTCGGTGTGTACGGTCACGTACTACCAGGGCAACAATCGCCCGCCGGCCCCGTCGCGCTCTCGCCCGGATCATTTCGCGACGACGTCGCCGTAGTACTTCCACTGGGCGCGAGAGTCGCGCGCCAGTGGCTGTCCGGCGAGGGCGGCGCGCAGCATCTCGATCGGCATGCTGCCTTCCCGGAGAATCGTGTCGTGAAACGCCTTCACCGTCATCTTCCGTGTGGTGACGAGCTCCTGGTGCAGCGCGCGAATCTGCAGGCCGCCCATCATGTAGGCGACCTGATAGAGCGGCGAGTAGTTGCCGGCGAAGGAGCGGCGCACTTCGCCGGTCGCGGTGAACCGCTCGTGGCCGACGCGGTTCACCAGGAAGTCGATGCACTGTTCGGGCGTCCAGCGGCCGAGATGGAAGTTCAGCGAGAAGATGATGCGTGCGGCGCGATGCATGCGCCACCACAACATGCCGACCCGGTCCTCGGGCGATCGCGGGAAGCCGTGGTCCCAGAGAAACAGCTCCCAGTACAGCGCCCACCCTTCGCCCATGAACGGCGTGTTGAACAGCGCGCGATGCGGGTTGTACCGATCGGACATGAACCCCTTGAGATGATGCCCGGGAATGAGCTCGTGCTGAACCGTGGCGCGGGACACGTGGATGCCGTTGCCGCGCATGCTCATGAGGTGCTCTTCGGGCGACATCGAATCGGTCGGGTACGAGACGCTGATCGTTTCACCGCCGGTGAAGAACGGATTCACCCGCTGCCGCTCCGGCGTCATCATCTGCATGCGCCAGATGTCGGCGGCCAGCGGCGGAATCGTGACGAGGTCGTGCTTCTTCAGGTAGGCCTCGGCTTCGAGCGCGAGGTCGCGAATGAGCTCGGGTTGACCGCCGCGCGGCACATACGCGTTCTTGACCTTCTCGAGCGCCTTCATCCAGTCGT
This sequence comes from uncultured Acidobacteriota bacterium, assembly GCA_963785755.1. GTDB lineage: Bacteria > Acidobacteriota > Vicinamibacteria > Vicinamibacterales > 2-12-FULL-66-21 > JACCXG01. The sequence goes on from CAWAXG010000050.1 coordinate 100,033, forward strand.
CTCCGTATCCCATCTCGCGCGACGCCTTCTTCATCTCGCTCTCACACCAGGCGTACTCGCGGTTCCCGATCTCGATGAGCTGCTCGGGCGTGTAGACGATCATCTCGCCGGCGAGATCTTCCATCAGTCCCTCGCGGCCGATCGGATCGCCGACGATCTCGTCGCTGGCCGGCGGCGCGTTGTCCGGCGCGCCGCCACGGCCGCGGCCACCGCGTCCGCCGCCGCGGCCGGTGTTGTCGGCCAGGACGGTTCCGGGTTTGAGGCCCGCGATCTGCTCGCGGAGGAACCGGCTGTAGTCCGAAAGCGCCTGGGTGACCTCGCGATACGCCGGCGGGACTTTCTGCGTGAATGCCGGGTCGTAGCCGTTGTAGAACCCGAACCATTGCTCCAGCGCGCCGCGCAGCCGATCGGCCTGTTGTGACGCGCGCTGGCCGGCGAGCGGCGTCGCTTTCACCGTCGCGGCGCGCGCTTCCTTGATGCGTTCGCCGATGATCGCGAGCGCGGTCACCGCGCCGTCGGCCGTCACGAACCGCAGCTTCTGCCGGTCTTCCTGGAGCTTGATGATGTCCTCTTCGAACGGGAGCAGCGGGTCGGTCTCGCGCTCATAGCGCTCCTCGCGATCCAGCAGCTTGAGCGAGTACTCGATGTGATTGCGCAACAGGACGTAATCGACCTGCCCTTCACGCGAGAGCTTCGCGAACCCGATCTTCGGCAGCGCGTCCAGCCACGCTCGCTGAAACGCGCGCAGCCGCGCCCGCCGCTCGTTCGAGCCGGGAACGGTGTAGAAGCGCTGCAGCGCCTGTCGATCGAGCGCGAACCGATCGACCAGGTCGCGCAGTTCGCTCGTCGAGCCGGCCAGCCGCGTCATGTCCGGCACATACGCCGCGGCATCGTCGAACGCACGGTCCAGCGGGGGCGGCGCCTGCAACGCAGGCTGCTGGGCCGTCAATGCGGTGCTGGCGGCCAGCACAACCCCGAGGAGCGGAATCAGTCGGCGTTTCATGGCGCCTATTCTACGAGTGAACGTCGTCGGTTCAAGGGTTCAGGGGTTCAGGGGTTCACCGGTTCGGGTTCACGGGGTCACGAGTTCGGGTTCAGGAGTGCAGGCGTTCGGGTTCAGAACCTCAGAACCATTGAACCGCGGAACCACAGAACACCAGTACTCTTGCACTCGAACTGCTGAACCCCTGAACCATTGAACCCTTGAACCCCAAAGTTTCGTGGTACAAAACCTCATGCGAATTCCGGTCGCGTGTGCCTTGTTACTCGCGGCGTCCGCCGCCTCCGCTCAGATCGTTCCCGGCGTCACGTACGATTCAGCCATCCCGACGCTCCAGGCCGTCGTCGGCCACAAGCCGGGTGAACAGATCACCACGCCCGAGCAGATCGGGCGATATCTGGAGGCCCTGGCGAAGGCCGCGCCGGATCGCACGCGACTGGTGCACTACGCCACGACGTGGGAAGGACGGCCGCTGCATTACCTGATGGTCGGATCGCGGGAGCGGATGGCGCGGATCGATGACGTCCGGAAAGGCATGCAGGCGCTCGCCGCCGGTGGAGCGGACGCGGATCGGCTGACCGCGGAGCTGCCGGTCCTGGTCTGGCTGATTCATGGCGTGCACGGCAACGAGATCTCCTCCTCCGATGCCGCGCTGCAGGAGGCGTATCACCTGCTGGCCGCGCGCGGGAACGACGACGCGGACCTCACGCTGCGTGACGCGATCGTCATCATCGATCCGATGCAGAACCCGGATGGCCGCCAGCGGTTCGTGACCAACAACCTGCTCGGACGCGCGGCCGAGCCTGACCCCGAGCCGGCATCAGCCGAGCACGACGAGCCGTGGCCGGGCGGCCGCTCGAACCACTATCTGTTCGACATGAATCGCGACTACTTTGCGCTGTCGCAGCCGGAAACGCAGGGGCGTTCGCGCGTGATGCTCGAGTGGTATCCGCAGGTCGTCGTCGATCTGCACGAGATGGGGGGCAATTCGACGTATTACTTCGCGCCGCCGGCCGACCCGATCAATCCCTACATGACGGATGCGCAGCGGCGCTGGCTCGACGCGTTCGGGCGGGCCAACGCCGCCGAGTTCGATCGGCGCGGTTTCGGCTACTTCGTCCGCGAAGTCTACGATGCCTTCTATCCCGGCTACGGCGATTCGTGGCCGGCATTCCACGGCGCGGTCGCGATGACCTTCGAACAGGCGTCCGCGCGCGGCCTCCTCTTCCGCCGCCAGGACGACAGCATCCTTACCTACAAACAGGCGGTCACGCAGCATTACACCGCGGCGTTGACGACCGCCGTGACCGCGGCGCGGAATCGCGAGCGGCTGCTGAAGGACTTCCTCGACTACCGGCGCAGCGCGACCAAGCTCGGACAGCAGGGCACGCGCGAATACCTGATCCCGGCGGGGCAGGATCCGGCGCGCGTCGCGCGGCTGGGGGAGATCCTCAGCCTGCAGGGCATCCAGGTGAAGCGTGCCGAGGAGCCGTTCCAGTCCGGCAAGCGAACGCTCGGAGTGGGCACCTTGATCGTTCCGCTGGCGCAGCCGGCCGGCCGGCTCGCGCGCAACCTCCTCGATCCTGACGTCAAGATGGACGATGCGTTCTTGAAGGAACAGGATCGGCGAAGGCGGGAACGGCTGCCGGATCAGATCTATGACGTGACGGCCTGGAGCCTGCCGCTGGCGTTCGATGTCGAGGTCGTTCCTGCTGAATCCGTAACCTCCGCGCGCGCGGTTGAAGTGAAGGATTGGAAGGCGGCGCCCATGCAGGCTCCGCCGGCCGGGACGATTGGCTTTCTGATGCCGTGGGGATCCGGGGCCGCCGCCGCGGCCGCCGAAGCCCTGCGCGCGGGGATTCGCGTGGTGTCCGCCGACGAGGCGTTCACCCACGGCAAGCGGCAGTATCCCGCGGGCACCGCCTTCATCAGGCTCGGCGACATTCCGCAGAACACGCCGGCGACGCTGACGCAGATCGCGCAGCGCCATGGCGCGGAGCTCGTGCCGATCAGCGAGACGTGGACCGAGTCGGGCATTTCGCTCGGCAGCGGCCGCGTCGTGTCCCTGAAGTCGCCGCGCGTGCTCCTGGCCTGGGACGCGCCGACGTCGAGCCTGTCGGCAGGCTGGGCGCGGTTCGCGCTCGAGCGGCGCTTCGGCCATCGCGTGACCGCGGTCCGCGCGTCGACGCTCCAGAACTTCAACATGGCGAACTACGACGTGCTCGTGCTGCCGTCCGGCGCCTACACGTTCAGCGAGGATGCGCTGCGGCGCCTGCGCGACTGGATCAGGAACGGCGGCACGCTGATCACGCTCGCCGAAGCGTCGCGGTGGGCGGCGCGGGATCGCGTCGGCCTGCTGTCCACTGATACGCTGATGCGCGATGGGACGCCGGAGCGCGATCCGGAAACTCCACCGCCCTCGGGCCAGGGACAGGGTGGTGGCAGCGGGGGCGGCGGTGGATCCGGCGCGAAGCCGGACACCTCGAAGCCGTTCGACTACGACAAGGCCATTCAACCGGAGCGCGAGCGGCCGGAGAATCTCGCCGGCGCCATGCTGCGCGTGCGGCTGGACCGAAATCACTGGCTGACGGCGGGCCTCGATGGCGAGATCACGGGCGTGATCGAAGGGGCGCGCGTGTTCGCGCCGCTCAAGCTCGATGCCGGACGCAACGTCGGCCTGTTCATGACGGAAGATCGTCTCGTCGCGGCCGGCCTGGTCTGGAAGGAAGCGCAGCCGCTGCTCGCGCAGCGCGCGTTTCTCATGCATCAACCGCTCGGCAGCGGGCACATCATCGCGTTTGCCGAGGATCCGAACTATCGCGCGTTCACCGACGCGACCTCACTCCTGTTCATGAATGCGGTCCTGCTCGCGCCAGGCCACTGACACGGAAGTCAAGCCAACCTGAGCGCAATGCCGGATCACACCTTTCTCGCCCATATCGTCATCACCTACGCGATTGCTCTCGTCCTCGTCGTCGGACTGGCGCGCGTGCGCGTGCCCACGATCGTCACGATGATGCTGGCCGGCGTCGTGGCCGGCCCGAGCGGCCTCCGGGTCATCGGTACCGCGGAAGAGGTCGAGACGCTCGCGGAACTCGGCATCGTCTTTCTGCTGTTCACCGTCGGTCTCGATTTCTCGCTCGCCGCGGTCAAGCAGATCTGGCGCACGATTGTGACCGCCGGCACGCTGCAGATCATCGTCACCGCGATGGTCGTCGCGGGCCTTGCCATGCTGGTCGTCGGCGCGCCGCTGCAGCTCGCGATCTTCATCGGCCTGTTCGTCGCACTGTCGAGCACCGCGATCGTCCTCAAAGGGCTGGCGGAACGGAACGAGCTCTCGGCGCCGCACGGCCGGCTGACCGTCGGCATCCTGCTGCTGCAGGACCTGGCCATCGTCGTGCTGCTGCTGCTCGTCCCGATTCTGTCCGGGCAGACGCCGGTATCGGCGGTGCCACGGGCGCTGGCCTTCGCGCTCCTCGCCATCGCGGCAGTCGCCGCCGCCAGCCGGATCGTGCTGCCGCGACTCCTGCGGCTCGTCACCGCGAGCGGCCGGCGCGAGGCGTTCCCGCTGGCCATTCTCGTGGCCAGCGTGGGTACGGCGTGGATCGGATCGCTGATGGGGCTGTCGATGGCGGTGGGCGCATTCCTCGCCGGGTTGATCCTCGCGGAAAGCGAGTTCAGTCACCAGGCCTACGCCGAGGTCCGGCCCATCCGCGACATGTTGTCGGGACTCTTCTTCATTTCGTTGGGCATGCTCATCGATCTTGGCGCCCTGGTCGGGCTCCTCCCCGTCGTCGCGGGCGTCACGGCGGCGATCATCGTGCTGAAGGCCGCGATCGCGACCGGTTCGCTGCTCGTGGCATCGTCGCCCACTCGCGTCGCGATCATTTCAGGCCTGGCCGTCGCGCAGGTGGGGGAGTTCTCGTTCATCCTCGGACGCGCCGGACTCGATTCCGGGCTGCTTCCCGGCAACATGTGGCAGGTACTGCTGGGCGCCAGCGTGGCCAGCATGATTGTGACGCCCGTGCTCTTGAACATCGCGCCGGCCGTCGCGACGCGGCTCGCGGGCGGGGCGCCGGCGCGGCGCGACCTCGAAGCCGGGATTCCACCGCTGTCGGAGCATGTGATCATTCTCGGCTTCGGCATCGGCGGCCGGCTGGTGTCGCGAGCGCTGCGCGACTTGAACGTGCCGTACCTGATCCTGGAGCTCAACGGCGTCACCGTCCGTCAGGCGCGGGCCGAGGGCGAGCGGATCTTCTACGGTGATGCGACGAGCCCAGAGAGTCTTCATGCGGCGCGTGTGGACCACGCCCTCGCGCTGGTCAGCCTGCTGAGCGATCCCGACGCGACGTATCGCATGGTCAAGGCCGTGCGCGAGATGGCGCCAGGGCTGCCGCTGGTGGTCCGGACCCGCTACCGCCTGGAAGCGGAGCGGCTGCAGGCGGCGGGCGCGACGGTCGCCGTCGCCGAGGAGCTCGAGGCATCGCTGGAAGTCATGGCGCAGCTCCTCTCGCGACTCGACGTGCCGGGCAATCTCATCGCGCCGCTGCTCGACGTGTTCCGCCGCGAGTCGGTTTCCCTGCGGCCGCTGCGGGCGCCGCACACACCGACCGAGTCGCTGACCGAGGCAATCCGGCGCACGCCGGTGTCGACCCACCGCGTCGAAGCGGATCACTGGTGCAAGGGCCGCAGCATTTCGGAGCTGAACCTGCGCGCGAACACCCACGCCTCCGTGATCGCCATCCAGCGCGGCAACAAATACATCACGGCGCCATCGCCGACCGACCGGCTCCAGGAAGGTGACGTGCTCTACCTGGTCGGCGACGAGTCGGACGTGATGCTCGCCCACGATCTGCTGGCGACAGGGGGGCAAAAGTAGGGATTCGGGACTCGCCTCTGGCACGTGACGTGATCGGTGATCGGTGATCGGTACGTGATCGGTGATCAGGGGTTGGGGACGAAGTGATCAGATAGCTGTAGGCTTGCCGTCCGACGCCGCCCGATTCCAGTCCCGGTCCCCGGTCCCCGGTCCCCGGTCCCCGATCACCGATCACCGATCACCGTTCACGACACATGTCAGAGTGTCCTGTGTCCGTTACAGGATGTTCACTGAAAGTGACGCTCTGGACTAGGATGGACTGAATGAAGTGGCGGTTTTGGCCGAGATTGGCTTGGCATCTTGCTTGCTCGTCTGAGAGGCGCCTGCCCGGTCGGAGGTCCTGGTGCTGGTGAAACGACATTCACGATGGATCGTTCTGCTGGCAGTCGTCGCTGCGTGCGCGGTGCTGCCGGCTGAAGTGTTTGCTCAACGGCATGCGGTGCCCAGACCGGCGGTCCGTCCCGTGTTACGTTTCTGCCCGTCCCTACTACCGTCCCTATTACTACCGTCCCTACTACTACAGTCCCCTTTACTACTCCCCGTTCTTCTACGGCGGCTATTCGGGTTGGTATAGCGGCTTCGGCGTGGGATTCGGTTGGTCCCCCTATTCCTACTACGGAGGACCGTACCCCTATCCGTATCCGTACTACGGCTACTACGGCAGCTCGGCTCGCATCCAGGTCGACGCCACAGCATGCCGAGGTCTTCATCGACGGCTATTTCGTGGGAACGGTGGACGACTTCGATGGCTGGTCGCAGCGCCTCAACGTCGAGCCAGGGGAGCACGAGCTGATCATCTATCTTGCCGGCCATCGCACCTACCGGCAGCCGGTCCTGTTCCGGCCCGGGGCGACGATCAAGATCGAGCACGTGATGCAGCCGCTCGCGGCCGGCGACCCGGATGAGGGCCGCCCCCAGCCGCCGCAATCGCCCTCGCGCCCCGCCTATCGGCGCGACGACGACCAACAGCCCCCGCCGCCGCGCCGCAGCATGCCGCCACCCAGCCGCGACACGCAGTCACAGGACTACGGCGGCGTCGCGATTCGTGTCCAGCCGATGGATGCGGAAGTGATCGTCGATGGCGATCGGTGGGAATCACCGGCCGGCGACGTCACGCTGCAGTTGACGGAGGGCACCCACCGAGTCGAAGTGCGCAAGGACGGCTACCGGTCGTACACCGCGGAGGTCCGGGTCAAGCGCGGCGATACGACGACGCTCAACGTGAGCTTGAGTCGACAGTAGGATCTATCTCACCAGAAGAGCGAGCCGCGGGAAGGCGAACTTTCCCGCGGCCGCGTCGATGATATTGATCTGGCACGTGTAGAGCCCGGCCTTGAATGCGTCCGCCGGCACCTCGAGGCGGAAGATCGCGGCCCGCCGATCCGGCGCATCGAGCGCGGTTCGTTCGACGGTCGGCGTCTCCAGCACTTTCAGCTTTCCCCGATAGAACGCCAGGCTGGCGCGGAGATCCGGTCCCGACGGCGCCGCCGCCGGCTCATACACCTCGAAATAGAAGTACAGCTTCTGGTCGCGCCCGACGACGTGGGTGACGTTCGGGATGACCTGGACGCCGTCGCGCGCGAGCGGATTGTCGGATCGCCCGCCCGTCAGCGTCTGCAGCTGTGTGCTCAGAATGATTGAGCTCACCTTGACCGGCGCCTGTTTGAGCTCCGGCACGATGACTGACGCTTCGAACGACCCGATGGCGCCGTTGGTGTTCTCGCGAACGACGACCTTGACCGCGAACCGGCCGGGAGGCAGCGAGACGCCCGACTGATACAGCACCTGCTTGCCTTCGAGCGACGATCCGGTTCCGGCCGCGACGTCCATGGTCTGCCTGATCCGTCCGACCGGGCGGCCCTGTTCATCGCGCACCATGCCGAGTACGTCGAGCGTGGCTTTGTCCTTGCCCGCGGCTACGGGCACCGCGGAACCGGGTACTGCGACCGCGATCGGGACGTAGTACTTGTCCGCGGCCATTCTGAAGAACCCGCCGGTGACCAGAACCGGCAGATCGGTGGCCGATACGGCTGCGAACAGCTGCTCCTGCAGCTGCGTTTCCCGGTCGCCGCGATTCGTATGGGCGAAGTCGCGTGGCGCGTAGTAGCCGGCGCGGGCCTCGACGCGCAGTCCGTCGCGCCTGACCCTGACCTGCACGCGTCTGAAGCGGCCGTCCCTGGCCGCATTCGTGGTGCTGTAGCCGAGCAGGTAGTACGCGGACAGGTCGCGCTGCACGCGCGTGAATGCCTCGCCGAAGTCGTTGGTATCGGTGAACGCCCGCCCCCCGGTGTCGCCAGCAAGAGTGGTCAGGGTGTCCTGAGACGAGGCGAGCTGCGAAAACTGCTGTTGCACGCCGCGGCCGGAGAACATGCCCTGACCGCGGCCGCTCGCCTGGCGGGCGTCGCCGCCGGGGACCACCGCCTGCAGCCCGCGGATGTCGATCGGGTAGATCGCGACGTGGGCACGGATGGCGGCATTGATCGCCGACCGCAGCTCGACGAGATTGTCCTGGCCGCTGCGCTGCATGCCGGCGCTGAAGTAGAGGATCGCCTTCTTCTGTTCGATGGGCGCGAGCGTTTCGGCGAGCGTGCGCAGGGCGCGGAGACGCACGTCGTTGTTGAACATGTCCAGCTCGCTCGCCTCGGCGGCTTCTTCGCCGGTGGCCGCGGCTGCCGCTTCGTCGGTCGCCGCGGTGCTGGCGGCCGGCGGCTCCGTCGCGAGCCCGTCGGTATAGGCGAGCGTGGCCAGTGCCGCGTCCACGCGCGCGCGCTCGGTCGTGAAGTCCGTGAGCACGTCGAGCGTGGTCGACACGGTCGCGACCGAGACGAGGTCGGCGTCGCTCATCTGGTCCTTGACGTACGTCCGCGCCGAGTCGACCGCGCGCTGGACGTCCTCGGGCTGCATCGAGCTGACGTCGAACAGCAGCACGATGAGGCGGCGACCGGCGAACAGGTCCGACGTCATCGGCCCGCCCGGCTCGGCCGCCGGCGCCGCAGCCGTCGTCGGTCGTGCCGGCTCGTTCATTCGCGCCTCGGCGGCCGTCAGGACGTCGGCGGTCACCGGGCCGGAGGCCGCGCGGTCGGCGATCTCCTGGAAGGTGAAGTTGAGCAGATCCTGCGGCCGCCCGTCCTCGCGGATCTCGAAGTCCGCCAGCGTCAACCCGCGCACGACATTGCCGTCGCGGTCGCGGACGACGACGTCGATCGACACGACCTCGCGGGAACTGCGGAAGACCGGGCGCTGTTGGGCGTCGGGTCTGTCGCCCTGGATGACGATCAGGGCCGCGAGCAGGGCTATGCACAACTCCCAATGGGACTGAAAAGTTGCGAGCATCCCTGAGCGACGGACGATCGCGCTGCCGCGCTGCACGACGGCACGACGGCACGACGGCACGACGGTGGTAGAGGTTTCGACAGATCCTTCGTGCCCTTCGTGACGTCGTGCCTTCGTGCGGCGCGAAGCGCAACTCGTTTTTTCCGCAGTCGGGGGTTGGGAGTTGGGTGTTGTCACGGTCGGCATCAGAACCGGAACCGTACCGTTGCCTGCATCGATCGCATCGGGCGCACGGACAGGACGTGGCCGAAGGTCGGCGAGTTGACGGCCGTGTCGATCGACGAGTAGTTGACCGTGTTCAAGAGGTTCGTCGCGTTCAACTGGATCGTGATCACGCGCGTGCGGGCGAAGCGCACGTCGCGGGAGATCTGCGCGTTCAGGAGCCGGCTGCCGGGACCGATGATCATGTTGCGGCTCGCGCTGCCGAACGTGCCGGTCTCGGGCAGAGTGAACGCGGCGGTGTTGAAGAACAGATCGATCGTGGGATCGGAGACCTTGACGGCGCTGCCGTCGTAGTCGGCGCGCAGCGTGCCGTTGGTGCCGCGGGCCACGTCCCCCGCGTAGGCGGTGACGCGCGGCGTATACGGCGTGCCCGACTGCCACGTGAACGTCGCCGACGCCCGCCAGTCCTGGAGCAGCGCCGCCCAGAACCCGCCGCCGTTCAACCACGGCCGGTTCGGTCCGAACGGCAGCTCGATCGTCGCGTCGGCCGAGAGCTGGTGCCGGCGATCGAAGCTGGAGAGGCCCCATTCGGCGTCGAGGTCGCGATCGTTCTGCGCGACGACGGCGCCGCCGCCGCCGAGTGTCGAGGCGTTGTCGCGCGAGCGGGCGAGCGTGTAGGTGACGCCGGCGCCGATGCCTTTGACCGGGCGGCGCCTGGCGCGGAAGGTCGCCGCGTGCAGCGTCGAGGATCCTTCCGAGGACTGCCAGAGGAACGGCTGGGCATCCGGGATGCTGAGACCCTCCGGCCCGCGATTCGGCGCGCGCAGGATGTCCAGACTCGATCCTCTCGTGTGGGTATAGCCGCCGCTGATGTTCCACACCTGCCGCAGGTCGCGGGACAGATCCACGTTCCACGTCTGCACCGTGCCGAGCGCGTAGTCGCGCTGCACGCCGTAGTTGTTGGTGGTCTCGTCCGGCGACGCGCTGGTGAGCGGGTCGACGAGGCTGAGCGGCGTGTCGATGCCGCCGAGCGCCGTATTGGTGACCGCGAACGGCGGCTGGCCGACCATCTGCCGGGCGATCGACGAGTACCGAACCCGAGTTGAAGCTGATGCCGTAGCCGCCGCGCAGGATCGTGCCCGGTGCAAGGCGCCAGGCGACGCCGGCGCGCGGCGCGATGTTGTTTGCGTCCGCCTGCATCAGCGCGTCCGGGAACGCGCCGGTGTAGGGGCCGGTGCCTCCCGAGACGACCGCGGCGACACCGGTGAAGTCGGGCGACGCATCGAGGTTGACCATCTGGCGGTTCTGTTCGGTGAACGGCCGGAGCAGTTCGTAGCGCAGCCCGAGGTTGAACGTCAGCGCGGAATTCTTCCGCCAGTCGTCCTGGACGAAGAGGCTCATCGAGCGGCCGGCGAGCGCGACCGTGCCGGGCCCGTACTGCACGACGGCCTGCTGCGGCAGGCCGAGCAGGAAGTCCGCGAAGTCGAGCCCGTCGCTGCGGGCGACCGGCACGCCGCCGGTGGCATACAGGCCGGTGAAGACGAACGCGCCGCGCGCGTTGGCGTCGGTCCGGGTCTTCGAGACGTCCCAGCGGTAGTCGCCGCCGAAGCGCAGCGTGTGCTGGCGTATCGGCCTGGTCCAGGTGTAGGCGACGGCCCAGCGTCGATCGTCGCGCTCGGTCGGATCGAGGTCCCGCACGCCCGAGAACGTGCTGAACGAGAGGCTCGGTACGCCCCAGTCGAAGGGATCGGTGGCGACGCCGGTGATGCCGGCGTTGCCGGCGACGTCCTCCACGTAGGCGTAACGGTTGATCGAGGCCCCGGTGGTGCGCGAGTAGTTGACGCTGATGTTGTGCAGCGTGCGCCGGCGCGCGACGTTGAGCGACACGGGCAGCGCGAAGGTGGAGCTCTCGTTGACGCCGCCGAGCGTGGGGAAGACGTTCACGCGCTCGTTGTCGCTGCGGCGGTACTGCATCTGCGCGTTCAGCAGGACCGTCGTGCCCTGGTTGCCCCGTCCCCCGCGCCCGCCGGCGCCGCCGCGGCCGCCGAAGGCACCGCGTCCGCCCCCGCCCCCGCCGCGCGCGCCGGCCGGCGGCGGCGTGAAGTTGTGGGTCACCCGCAGGCTCAGGTTGTCGCCCAGCGAATCGGTCGTGGTCGTGTAGTGGTAGTTCCGCGTGCCGCCGGGCACGTTCGCCGCCGGGATGTAGCGGAGCAGCGCGACGGCCGCGGGACTGAGGAGCGCCGAGGGGATGGCGTTGCCCGGGAGCGGCAGGCCGGTGACGGGATCGATTAACTGGGCCGCGGTGGACGAGAAGTTGCCGGCGCGCATGGCGTCGGTCGGGACCGTCGCGTACTGGTCGAACAGTTCGTCGCCGCGGTTGCCGCCGTAGGTGACCGTGAAGTTCGTGCGGCGAGTGCCGTTGTAAAGCTTGCCTAGTTTCAACGGGCCGCCGAACGTCCCGTTGAAGTTCTGGCGCGTGTAGGGCGCGCTGGTCACCGGCCTGTCGGGCCGGAGCTGGTACGGGGCGGCGTCGAGTGGGGATCCGCCGAAGGTGTAACCCGCGGTGGCGTTGTAGGTGTTCTGCCGGCCGCCGCGGCCGCCGATCATGAAGTCTCCGCGGCCGCCGCCCGGTCCGCCGCCCGGGGGGCCTCCCGGGCCACCGCCCGGTCCGCCTCGACCGCCCGGTCCGCCGCGGCCGCCGGGTCCAGGTCCGAATCCTCCTGGCGCACCCTGGGTTCCGGGACCGCCGAATCCGGGTGGAAGCTCGCCGCTGACCGGATCGAACTCCCCGCGTCCCATCGCTTCGAGCCGCTCGACCATCAGTCCGCGATCGAGGCTGGCCATGTTTCCCGAAAACGTCACGGCCTGCGCCGGTCCTTCGGTGGAGAATCCCGGCGGCAGCAGCTGCCGGGCCGCGGCTTCCTCGGTCGCGCGATCCGGAATCGCGTCGGCGATCTGCGTCCCGGCGGATTGCTCCTGCACGGCGAGCGCTTCGAATCGCTGACCGGCGGGCGCCGCGCCGCGGCCCTGTGCCGATGGTGCGGCCGTCGATCGCGCGGTGCGCGGGACGAGCGCGAGCGCGAAGTCGACGTTCTGTCCGCAGTTGTCAGTGGTGACCTCGAGGTCGCGGGCGATTGGCACGAACCCCGTCAACTCCGCGGTGACGCGAAACGCGCCGGGCTTGATCGTGAGCTGGTACTGGCCGTTGGTGTCGGTCGAGGTGGCGGCTGCAGCGGCGTCGCCGGAAGTGAGGACGACCGCGACCCCCGGAATCGGCGTGCCGGCGCTCATCGCTCGGCCCTCGATGCGGCAGTGGCCGGGCGGGACGGATTGGATGGCGTCGAGCCGGGGCATCAGGAACACGACCGCCGCCACTATCGGCGCGAGGATCCCCGTCTTGCGCATAGCAGCGATACGCGACGCTCTCTCTCCGATTCTGGATCCCCGACCCCGAATCGCCGATCCCGAGTCCGCGCACATCGAGGTCCGAGCCATCAGCGGGGAAGGACGATCTCGAAAATGGCGCCGCCGTCTTCGGCATTCGTCGCGGAGATCGTCCCGCCGTGCCGTTCGACGATCGTCCGGACGATCGACAGCCCCAGGCCGCTGCCCGAGACGGTGTCGGTCGTCGTGCGCGACGGGTCGACCTTGTAGAAGCGGTCGAAGACGCGCGGCAGATGCTCGGCGGGAATGCCGGGACCGGTGTCACGCACGGTGATGTGCACGTGGCTCTCGCGCGGTTCCGCGCGCAGCACGACCGTCCCGCCATCCGGCGTATGCCGGATCGCGTTCGACGCGACGTTCTGCAGCGCCTGCTCCAGACGCTGGAGATCGCCATTTACCTGCAGCTCCTCGTCGGCGATCGTCTCGAGCGTGATCCCGCGCGACTGCAGCGTCGGCTGATGACGATCCGCGACCCGACCGAACAGCTCCGCGATGAAGACCGGCTCGATCGCGAGCGTGCTGCCGCCCCCTTCGAGCTTCGCGAGATCGAGCAGGTCGCCGATGATCGCTTCGAGCTTGTAGGTCTCCTGATCGACGATCTCGAAGTACCGGCTTCGCGTGGCGGCATCGACCGACAGGCCGGGCATCGCCAGCGTCTCCGTGTAGCCGCGAATGGCGGTCAGCGGCGTCATGAGCTCGTGCGACACGTCGGCGAGCAGCTGACGGCGTGCGCGATCGGACGCGGAGAGTGCGGCCTCGCGCGACTCGAGCTCAACCGCCATCTGATTGAACGTGTGCGCGAGCGCGCTGACCTCGTCTCCGCCGCGCTCGTCCGCGCGCACGTCCGTGCGTCCTTCGCCGAGCGCGCGTGCGGCGGCTTCGAGCGATCGCAGCCGCTTCCGCGCCGGACGGAAGATGACCAGTGCCGTGAGCATCGCGCCGATGCCGAGCAGCGCCAGACCAGACCAGGTCAGCGTCGGCCCGAGCTCGCGCAGGACGATTTCCATCGGCGGCGGTCCCGACGGCACCGCGACATGTCCGACCTGCACGTTGCTGACGACGATTGGAGAGATGTTCGGGAACGGCCCGCCGCGCCCGCCGCCACGCCGGCGTCCGAACCCATCGGGTCCGCCCGGTCCCGGCCGATCGCCCGGCGGCGGGGCAATGGGCACACCCGGTCCACCAGGTGTCATTGTTTCGACCGGGGTGCCGGGTCGATCCGATCGCGCGGTGGAGCTGGCGGCCCGTCTCCTCGGCCACCGAGTTCGCCGGGGGGCGGCCGCCGTGGCGCACCGAATCGTTCGCCAAATCCCGGCGGCAGCCCCCCAGGCCGATTCGACGCACGCCGGCCGTCGCGCATGACGACGGCGAATGGCTGCGCGATGTCTTCGAACTTGTCCCTGACGTACGACTCGAGGTTGAGCTCCGGATGCTCGCTGAGCGCGTCCGACAGATCGCGCGCGACCTGGTCCGCGAGCTGCTGCGGCGTCCGGCTCGAGACCGACGCCGTGAAGCGCCCGGTCAGCCAGAGGAACAGCGCGGCCTGCATCGTCAGCAGGAGAGCGAGCATCGCGACGAAGCCAATCGCGATGCGCCAGTAGAGACTGCGGAACCAGACCGGATCAGGCATCGGCGAACTTGTATCCTGAACCCCAGACGGTCAGGATGAACTTGGGATCCGCGGGATCCTCTTCGAGCTTGCGGCGCAGCCGTTTGACCAGCGTGTCGACACTGCGCACCGTGATATGCGTGTCTTCTCCCCACACGCGCTGCACGAGCGCCTCCCGGCTGAAGACGATCCCCCGGTTGGCGGCCAGCACGTACAGCAGCTCGAATTCGTGGGCGGTCAATTCGATTTCACGACCGCCGAGCCTGGCCTGACGGCGCGCCGGCTCGACCGACAGGTCGCCCACCTGCACGGCCGGTGCGTGCTCGCCGGTGATCGGCCGGCGCCTCCGCAGCAGCGCCCGTACCCGGGCGACGAGCTCGCGCACGCCGAACGGCTTGGTCAGGTAATCGTCAGCCCCGCTGTCGAGCCCGAGCACCTTTTCGCTTTCGTCGCGTCGCGCCGTGAGCATCAGGATCGGCGCATCCGTGTTGCGCGAGTCGCGCCGGATCGCGCGGCAGACGGTGACGCCGTCCAGGCCCGGCAGCATCAGGTCGAGCACGATCAGTTCGAAGCTCTCGGCGCGGGCGCGGCCGAGGGCCTCGTTGCCGTCGCCGATCGCGACGACGGTCAATCCCTCGAGCTTCAGGTGCAGCTCGACGAGCTCGCGAATGTGCGGATCGTCTTCGACGAGCAGCACGCGCGCTCCCGGTTTCGATCGGGTCGCCTCCATTGGTCGAGTTCAGTGTAGCCCGCTCGGAGTGGGCCAAACCCGCGGATTGACGCGGTCACGCTTTTTTCACAGCGCCGCCACGCGCATGCCACCGGCCACCCGTTCCAAGGAGTGTAAGGAGGAACCGATATGAAACGGTTCACATTGAGTGTGGTGATGACCGCAGTGCTTGGACTGGCCGCCTATACGCTTGCCGATGCGCACAACGACCGACGAGGGTTCCGTGACTCTGAAGCCGGCCTCACAGGATTCTTTCAGGAGCGGGGCCGGCCGGGTCTCGGTGGGCCGGGACGCCGCGGCGGCGGCCCGATGTTCGCGCTGCGCGGTCTCGATCTGACCGAGGAGCAGAGGACCAGGATCAAGGCAATCCATGACGCAGAACGCGACTCGCAGCCCGGGCCACCGGCCGATGGCGCACTGCACCGGCAATTGCAGGAGGCGGTCTTCGCCGAGACGCCGGACGCCGACAAGGTTGCCGCGCTGCAGCAGCAGCTGGTTCAGGCGCAGTCGGCGCGGCTGGCGAAGCGGATCGCGATCGAGCAGCAGATCGCGCAGATCCTCACAGCCGAGCAGCGCGCGCAGGTGCGCGAACGACTGGCCCGGCAACCGGGGCAGGGTGTGCAGTAAGCCGCGACGGAAGCAGTAAGCCGCGAACGGAAAAGGTAAGCGGACCGGGTCGAAAGGGAAGCCCAGCCGGGTCACCGTCGCCTGGCGTCGAGACTGACGGCATGGCCCGTCGGCCCGGTCCGTGCGCCCTCTTTCAAGGCTCCTGGAAGGCTTGATCACCGTGTTAGGATGGCGAATAAACGTCATGGTCCGCCGCCCCTGGTTCGCGTGCGTGTGGATAGCCGGATTGTTGACCGCGCTGGTGAGCGCGCAGCAGTCGACGGCGCAACAGTCCACCACGCCACAGTCGACCACGCCACAGTCGACCGAGCAGCAACCGACCGAGCAGGAGCGGCCGCAGGCGCCGGTCTTTCGAACCGGAACCAACCTCGTTCGCGTCGACGTGAGCGTACTGGACAGGGACGGCAAGCCTGTTCGCTCGCTGACCGCCGACGACTTCGAAGTACGGGAGAACGGCGAGGTTCAAGCGATCACGTCGTTCAAGCTGGTCGACGCCAACGGCGAGCCGACCAGCGATATGTCACTCCCCATCCGATCCCGGGAGCACGCCGCCACGGAAGCAGCGCGAGACGACGTTCGCGTCTTCCTGATTTTCTGGGACGAGTATCACATCGAACAATTCGGCAGCGCGGTGCGCGCGCGCGAGCAGCTGACACGCTTCGTGCTCGAATCCTTCGGTCCGACCGATCTCGTGGGCCTGATGGATCAGCTCACGCCGGTCGACGCGATCAAGTTCACGCGCGACCGCCGCGCGCTCGCCGATCAAGTCCACCTCCTCAAAGGCCGCCGCGGCATCTATGTCCCGGCGCGGAGCGCCATCGAGGAGGGGCACCTGCGCAACGCGCAGGACGTCGAGCGCATCCGCTCGCAGGTGACGACTTCGGCGCTCAAGAGCGCCGTCATGCATCTGGGTTCCATCCGTCAAGGGCGGAAGGCGGTCGTCCTGGTCACGGAGACCTTCGGCCGGCTCGGTCAGGATGCCGTGCGCGTGCTCTCCGACTTGATTCGGACCGCCAACGACAACAACACCGCGGTCTACACCGTGGATCCGCGCGGGCTGCAGGCCGGTCCGGGCGGGTTCGGCGCCGGCATGACCGGGTTGCTCGCGTCCCTCGCCGATGCGACCGGCGCGGAATCAATCGTCAGCAACGACATGGGCTCGGCCCTCCGCAAGGTCGTCGCTCACTCGAGCGCGTTCTACCTGCTTGGCTACTCGCCGAAGGATGCACAGCTCGACGGCAAGTTCCGGGAAATCAAGGTTCGGGTCAGGCAGTCGGGAGTTCAAGTGAGAGCGCGCAACGGCTACTGGGCGCCGCGCGGCTCGGAGGTCGAGCGCGCCCGCGCGATCGCCGCCGCCGCGGCCCTGCCCTCGACCGTCTCGCTCGCCCTCAAGGAATTGACGCCGGACAACTCGCGGCGGGCGGCCGCGCTCTGGGTCGGTGTCGCGCCGGCCGCGGACGGTCCCGAGCTGCGCGTCGCCTGGTCGCCGCGGAGTGGTATCGAAGGCCGCCTGGCGGCAGCCTCGGTGTCGCTGATTGTCACGAGCGGCGGACAGAGGATCTTCGAGGGTCCGCTCGACGAGAGCGGCACGACGTTCCGATCCCCGCCTGGAAGCGTCGAGCTCGACTTCACGATCAAGGACCGCACCGGCGAGTCCATCGATCGCGAGCAGCGGACGTTCACGGTTCCCGACACTCAGAAAGCGACGCTCGCGCTGACGACGCCGGTCCTCTCGCGCGCGAGGAACACATCGGAGTTCCGCGCAATGTCCGCGTCCCCGATGGTGCACGCCGGCCGCGAGTTCTCGCGTGAAGACCGCCTGCTCATCCGGGTGAGTCCGTACGGGACGGCGTCCGCTGACGCGGAGGTCACCGCTCAGCTGCTCGGTCCGCGAGGCAACACGCTGCTGGAACTGCCCATCCACGCGACCGCCGACGGCAAGGTCTACGAGGTCGACCTGCCGCTGAGAACGCTGGCAAGCGGCGAATTCCTGATCGCCCTGGGCGCGCGGACCGCGACCGATCGCGTCGAGACGCTCGTGCCATTGCGCATCGGTCGGTGAAGTCTTCCGCCTTCAGGCGGAAGCCACAGGGGAAGTAGCAAGTAGCAGGTACAACGGAAGGAACACAGAGCTCGGTGCTCTTTCCGTTGTACTTGCCCCTTGCGACTTGGTACTGTTCCGCGATGCGCCTACTCGCGCATCCAGATATCTTCGAGCACGGTCAGCGGCTTGGTCAGCTTCTTCCCGGCGGCCTCGAGCGTCACGAGGTAGGTCCCCGCGGCGGCCGGCGCGCCGCCGCCGCGGCCACCGCCGCCTTGGCGCTGCGGCGGGGCGGCAGTCAGATTCCACATCACCCGGTTGATGCCGGCGTTCTTCGGGCCGTCCAGCGTCCTGATCACGCGCCCCGT
Organism: uncultured Acidobacteriota bacterium; assembly: GCA_963785755.1. Classification (GTDB taxonomy): domain Bacteria; phylum Acidobacteriota; class Vicinamibacteria; order Vicinamibacterales; family 2-12-FULL-66-21; genus JACCXG01. The sequence goes on from CAWAXG010000050.1 coordinate 118,226, forward strand.
TCCGTCGGCGATGGTCAGCCGGACCTCGCCAGTGGCCGCCGCCTTCAAGTAGTAGCTGACCGCCGCGCCGCGCGGCGGGTTTTCGCCCGCGAAGGTCCGCTGTCCGCCGGTCTGCTGCCCTCGCTGGCGATCGTTCAACCAGGCGACCGCGGGCCGCATGTCGAAGAGCACGGCATCCTGCGACGTCACGTCCGGCGTCAGCTGCTGCAGCGGCGTGATGTCGTCGGCAATCCAGACGCCGCGGGCGTGCGTGCCAAGAATCAGATCGTTGTCACGCGGATGAATCAGGATGTCGTCGACCCGCGCGGTCGGCAGGTTGTTCATGAACTTCTGCCACGACTTGCCGCCGTCGAGTGACGCGTAGAGGCCGAACTCGGTGCCCACGAACAGCAGATCGCGGTTCCTCGGATCTTCACGCACGGCCTGGATGAACCCGAATGCCGGCAGGTTGCCGGCGATGCTCTGCCACGTCTGCCCGTAGTCGCGGGTCACGAAGAGGTAGGGCTTCAAGTCGTTCGAACGGTGACCGTCGACCGAGACGTATGCGGCCGCCGGATCGAAGTGTGACGCGTCGATGCGCGAGATCCAGTACAGGTGATTCGACGGCAGGCCCGGCAGGTTCTTCCCGACTTCGGCGAAGGTGTTGCCGCCGTCCCTGCTCACCTGCACATTGCCATCGTCGGTGCCGACCCAGACGACGCCGGGCATCACCGGCGATTCGTCGAGGGCGATGATCGTGCTGTAGGCGGTCACGCCGTCGTTCTTCGACAGCATCGACTGGTTGCCCGGCACCCCCATGATCGCGATGGTGTTGCGATCGATGCGCCTGGTGAGGTCCTCGCTCGCCTGCCACGTGTCGCCGCGGGTGTACGACTTGAACAGCCGGTTGCCACCCAGCCAGATGACGCTCGGGTTGTGCGGCGACAGCTGGAAGGGCGTGTTCCAGTTGAATCGATATTGATCGTCGGGGCGGGCGTTCAGCACGTTGCCGCCGTTCTGGAGCGCGGCAGGTCCGGCGCCGCCGCCCGCCGGCTGCTGTCCACGGCCGCCGCGGCCGAGCGCCGACGCCCGTGGCCTGATGCTCTGCACCCGGCCGCTCCGCAGGTCGTAGCGATTGGTGTTGCCGTTCTGCGACTCGGTATAGACGATGTTGTAGTCGGTGGGATCGACCGCGGTCTGGAAGCCGTCGCCGCCGCCGATGCCGAACCAGTCCGAGTTCAGGATTCCGTTCGCGCTTCGAGTCGCGCTCGGTCCTCCCCAGCTGCCGTTGTCCTGGAGGCCGATGTAGACGTAGTACGGCCGCCGCATGTCGGCGCTGACCCAGTAGACGAGCGACGTCGCCATCGTGTTGACGAAGTCCCACGTCCCGCCCTGATCCCAGCTGACGTTGAAGCCGCCGTCGTTGCCGATGATCAGATGCCTGGGGTTCTTCGGGTCGATCCACATGGCATGCTGATCGACGTGTCCGGGCGCCCTGTATCCGCCAGCCTCATCCAGCGACGCGAAGCTCCTCCCGCCGTCGAGTGATTTGTAGATCGGCAGACCCATCACGTACACGGTCTTGTCGTTGGTGGGGTCGACGCGCACCTGGCTGAAGTACATCGGGCGCGCATTGCAGTTGCTGACGTGAGTCCAGGTCGCGCCCTTGTTCTCCGAGCGGAACAGCCCGCCGCGCGTCGGGTCCAGAGGAGGCGGCGTCACCGGCTGATCGCCGCGTCCGGCCACTCCACGACCCGGTCCCGCGTTGTTGCACCAGTTGTACGCGCCGCCCCGGCCGCCGCCGCGCGCGCCTTCGGCGGCCTGGGCTCCTGGCTGTGCGCCGGGCTGACCACCGGCACGGCCGGCTGCGGGTTGCGCGACTGCGCCGGACTGCGCGGTGCTCGCCGGCGCCCCGGGAACCGCGGCCGCTCCCGGCGGTGTCGGTTCGGTCTCGGCGCCAGGATCGTTCGCCGCGGTGGTCTGCGGCTGTCCGACATTGGCGGCCTCGATCTGCGCGTATAAGACGTTCGGGTTCGATCGGGACACGTCGAGCGCGATGCGACCGTAGGTACCTGGCGGCAGGCCGTTACCCGTGAGCTTCGTCCAGCTCTTGCCGGCATCCGTGCTCTTCCACAGCGCGCTGCCCGGACCGCCGCCGTTGAAGCAGCAGCCCATGCGCCGGCGCTGGTAGCTGGCCGCGTAGATGATGCCGGGATTCGAGGGATCGAGAGCGACGTCCGTGAATCCCGTGTCCTCGTCGATGAACTTGATCAGCGTCCAGCTCTTTCCGCCGTCCGTCGTCTTGTAGATTCCGCGCTCCTTGTTCGGCCCGTAGAGGTGACCGGGCACCGCGACGTAGACGGTGTCGGGATTGCGAGGATCGATCACGATGCGCGCGATCGTCTGCGTCTCCTTCAGGCCGATGTGCTGAAACGTCTTGCCGCCATCGGTGGTCTTGTAGATCCCGTCGCCGAACGACGACGTCTGCCGGTTGTTCGCCTCGCCGGTCCCCACGTAGACGATGTTGGCGTTCGTGGGATGGATCGCGATATCGCCAATCGAGGCGGTCGTGTATTCGTCGAACACCGGCTCGAACGTCGTGCCGTTGTTCTCCGACTTGAACACCCCGCCGACGGCGTAGCCGAGATAGATGATGTTCGGATCGGATTCAGCAACAGCCACGTCGTCGATCCGCCCGCCCATGCTCGACGGACCAATCGATCGGAACCGGAACGGCGCGAGCATGGGATCGGTCGAGGCGTTGATTACTTGCGGCGTCTGCGTCTGCGCCATCGGCGTGACTAGTGCGATGGCGCAGACGATGAGGAAGAGCGGGAAAAATCTCATATCGGGCGACCTATGGGATGACTAATGGCGTCTCGTCAGCATTTCTTGGTTGCGTCGCGGGGCCCCACCCCCGCGACGCCGCGTGGGGCCCCACCCCCACGCGCCGCCAGCGCCTCGCTTCGCTCGGCGCCGCTGGTTAGAGGCAACGGGCTGCTTGGATCAGCAACCGGTGCGAATTGAAACAGAAAGCTATTCCAAGCGGCTAAACGCTAGTAATCACCGGCGCGAGCGAAGCGAGCGCTGGCGGCGCGTGGGGTGGGGCCCCACGCGGCGGGCGGGGGTGGGGCCCCGCCCGCAAACAAAATAATGCAAACGCAGGCGCCCCGAGTCACCCCACTGGCCTATTCGACCTACTGCGACACTTGCACCACTCTGAACGTCTGCGCCGGTCCAATCGGCGCGACCTGATCCCCGCTAAGTCGTCCGAGTGTTGCGCGATACGTGCCTGGGGTGACGAGCGAGCCCTGTGGCGGGCCGCCGCGTCCGAAGCCGGCCTGCGCGCCGCCACCACCTCCGCCGCCGCGGCCACCGCCGCGACCCTCGCCTGCGTTCGCCGGCAGGTCGGCGCGCAGGTTCCACGCCACCCGTTTCAGGCCGGCGGTCTTGTCGACTTCGAGCCGGCGCACCTGCCGTCCGGTATCGTCGGCAATGGTGACGACGAGCTTGTCATCGCCCGGCAGCGTCTGCTTCACGTTATAGGTGAGCACGGCGCCGAACGGTGGATTGGGCGCGGCCCACAGTCCTGAAAGCGGGCTGAGGCCCGCTGATCCCGCCGGCGACAGCCCGAGCGAGTTGAACAGATAGGCGTCACGCAGCGGGAACAGCCGCGCATCTTCCGTGAGCGCCTGCGGTGTGATCGCCCGCAGCGGACTGTAGTCGTCGAGCACGTAGAAGCCGCGGCCGAACGTCGCCAGGACAAGATCGTTTTCGCGCCTCTGGATCGCGAGGTCGCGTACTTGCGCCGGTGGCATGCCGCCCTTCATCGCCACCCACTGCTTTCCGCCGTCCACGCTGGTGAACAGCGCGAACTCGGTGCCGACGAACAGCAGATCGCCGTTGACGTGATCCTGCGCGATCGCCCAGGTGTCGTGCTTGTCGGGAAGGTTCGCGGTGATGTTCGTCCAGGTCTTGCCCCGGTCGGTGCTCTTGACCACGTAGGGCTTGTAGTCGCCGCGCTGCCAGTTGTTCAGCGTCGCGAACACCGTGTCCGCGTCACGCGGCGAGGCGAAGACGTCGGTCACGTAGGTTCCCTTCGGCACGCCGGGAAAGTCCTCGATCTTCCGCCACGTCTTGCCGCCGTCGTCGGTGACCTGAATGAGCCCGTCGTCGGTGCCGGCGTAAATCAAGCCTTCGAGCAGGGGAGACTCGTCGAGCGTGACGACGTTGCTGAGCGGCGTCGTGGACGTGTTGAGCGCCACCGAATCGCGCGGCCAGACCTTTCCCATGATGGGAATGTTGAACGCGTCGAGGCTGCGGGACAGATCCGGACTGATGCGCGTCCACGAGTCACCGCGATCGTCGCTGCGATAGACGAAGTTGGTCGCCCAGTACAACCGCCGGGAACTGTGCGGGCTGATGATGTACGGCGCATCCCAGTTCGCGCGATCGCCCGGGCCGCCAGGTCCACCCTGGCGGCCTCCGCGGCCGCCCTGTTGCCCCTGGCCCTGCTGCCCCTGACCCTGCGGTGCCTGACCTTGAGGCGCCTGACCCTGCGGCGCCTGTGCGCCGGCCGCTCCCTGCGCTCCGCCCTGCGGGGCGCTCGGCATCTCGTCGTCTCCGCCGCCGCCGAATCCGCCACGGCCCGTCGACTGCGGCGGCCTGACCGACCGCGATATTCCCGTGCGCAGATCGAGCCGCACGATGCCGCCGTTCTGCGACGACGCGTAGACAGTGCCGGGATCGTCGGGATCGCTGCGCGGCTGGAAGCCGTCGCCGCCGTTGACGATGTACCAGTCGCTCGTGCGGACGCCGAGGCGGCTCATCGATCGCGCCGGTCCGCAGAAGGAGAAGTTGTCCTGCGTGCCGCCGCAGACGTTGTAGAACGGCTTCGCGTTGTCGACCGACAGCCGATAGAACTGCGTGATCGGCAGCGTCGCGAAAAAGCGCCACGACTTGCCTTCATCGTAGGACTCGTAGAGGCCGCCGTCGTTGCCGAGCAGAAGATGATTGCGGTCGGTCGGATCGAACTCGAGCGCGTGATGATCGACGTGCACGCCGGTGCTCTCGAAGTTCGTCTGATGCCAGGTCTTGCCGCCGTCGGTGCTGCGTTCGAGGTTGACGTTGATCGACCAGATCGTGTCGGGCCGGTACGGATCGGCGTAGATCTCGTGGTAGTACTGCGCGCCGCCGCCGCGATAACAGTCGTCGGTCGGCTGAACGCCGCGGCCGGTTTGCGCTGGCTGCTGTTGTTCCGCTTCTTCGTCGTCCAGCGCCGGAGTGTCTGGGACGGACTCCTGCGCCGCGACGACCGGCGCGGGTTCGGGCTGACCTTCGATCGGTTCGCTCCCCGTCGAGCGGCGGTCTGCGGTCGGCAGCGGCTTGCATGGTTCCGGTGGCGTTGCGGGTGCGCCGCCGCGGCCGCCGCGTCCGGTACCAGGCGTCATGCGTCCGATTCGCGTCCACGTATTGCCCGCGTCGTCGGAACGAAAGAAGCCGGACTCGGGCCGCTTCGCGTCCACGATCGCAAAGACCGTCGCCGGATTCTTTCGTGCGTCGACCGCCAGGCCGACGCGCCCCATGTCGCCGGCCGGCAGTCCGCGCGTGAGTTTCGTCCAGTTCTTGCCGGCGTTCGTCGTCTTGAAGATGCCACCCTCGGGGCCGCCGCCGATCATCTGGCCGACGGCGCGGCGGCGCTGATACGCCGACGCGTAGATGACGTCGGCGTTCTTCGGATCGAAGACGATGTCGCTGATGCCGGTATCCGGGCTGATTGTCAGCACCGCAGACCACGTCGCTCCGCCATCGGTCGTCTTGAACAGCCCCCGCTCGCCCCCGGCCGAGAACAGCGGCCCCTGTGACGCGACGTAGACGACGTTGGAGTTCCGCGGGTCGATGAGGATCTTGCCGATGTGTTCGGACTTCTCGAGTCCGACGCGCTTCCAGGTCTTACCGGCATCCGTCGACTTGTAGACGCCATCGCCGAAATGCGCGCTCCGCTGGCTCGTGTTCTCCCCGGTGCCCAGCCAGACGACGGCCGAATCCTTCGGATCGACCACGACGCAACAGAGCGTGAAGCTGATGCTGCTATCGAAGATCGGCGCGAACGTAATGCCGCGATTCTCCGTCTTCCACAGACCGCCGAACGCGGTGGCGACGTACCAGACGTTCGGATTCTTCGGATCTATCTCGATGTCCTGGATGCGCCCGGTCGTCAGCGTCGGACCGATGCTGCGCAGCTCGATGCCCTTGAGCACGTCGGCCGTCACGCCGCCAGTCTCGGAGGGCGTCTGTCCGGTGACGACGGCAATGACGCAGGCCGCGAGCGTCGCGATCATCAGCATCTGTCGGGTCATGGCGAAAACTCCACGGGGAAGTCGAAGGGAACGGCATTCTAGCAAGGAATTCGTGCCCGTTGTGCCTTCTTGAATCGCACGAGCAGATGGCGGCAGGTCACCGCGAAGACGCGCATCGAGTCGCGGAATGGATTGAAGTGCGATCCTCGGTTCTCGTCGAAGTAAATCGTCGGGATCTCCACGGTGTCGAGCTTGAAGCCGAGCGCTACGGTCCGGAACAGGATTTCGAACTCCGTTTCGTAGCGTTTCCAGCGGACGTCATCGAGCAGCGCCCGCGCGAGCTCGCTGGACATCAACCGGTAGCCCGATTGAGTATCGGGCACGAATACGCCGGTGGCCAGATGAAACATCTCACGCGAGAAGCGATTGCCGAACTTGCTCTTCGGTGGCATCAGCGCGACGTTCCGGCCGCCGATGACGAGATCGGCCGCTGACCGCCGCGCGCAGTCGTAGAGGCGTGGAATGTCTGCCGGATCGTGCTGGCCGTCGCCGTCCAGCGTGACTATGTAATCGAATGTGTCGCCGAGGAGCCCGCCCGGGCCGTCGAGCGCGGCCTCGATACCGGCCCGGAGCGCGACGCCCTTGCCGCCGTTCTCGCGTAAGTGTAGACAGCGCGCGCCGCTGCGTTCCAGATGGCTGGCGGTGTCGTCCGTGGATCCGTCGTTGACAGCCAGGACCGCATCGGCGATCGTCAGGGCCTTGCGAATGACGTCAACGGATGTCGACGAGGTGTTGTAGCAGGGGATGACGACCGCGATCCTGCCGGAATCCATCATCAACCCTTCGGCCCGGCTTTTGCGTCTGAATCTGATGTGAGCCGCTTCATGTCCATTTTTCACCGGGATTGGCCATTTCTGCGTGGCCGCCCCCGGACACTCATTGCCCTGGTTACGTTTCTTGCCGTGATCTCATTTTTCACCGCCGGGCTGGTGGCCTGGTTCAGCTATGAGCTTACGGCCGGGCTTCCGAATCGCGACGCCATCAACGGCCTCGGCGACATGGCGCAGTCCACGACAATTTTCGACGCTGCCGATCGCCCGGTCTTCACCATTTTCAAGGAACAGCGAATCGAGATTCCGCTCGCGCGAATCTCGCCGAACCTCATCAAGGCGGTGATTTCAGTCGAGGATCAGCGGTTCTACGACCACAGCGGGGTCGACGCGATCCGCGTCGCGGCGGCGGCGCTGAAGAATTTCGAAACCGGCCGGCGTTCCGAAGGCGGCAGCACGATTACTCAACAACTTGCACGGACGAGCTTCCTGAGCCGGGACAAGACCGTCCGCCGGAAGTTCAAGGAAATCATCCTCGCCGGCTACATCGAGAACGAATACACGAAGGATCAGATCCTCGAAATGTATTTGAACAAAGTGTATTTCGGGGATGGGCTGTACGGTGTTGAGGCGGCGGCGCGCGGCTACTTCGGCAAGTCCGCCAGCGATCTCGCCGTGGACGAAGCCGCCCTGCTGGCAGGCCTGATCCAGTCCCCCTCGTCCTACGCACCGACCGTCAATCTGGAACGCGCCAAGGCGCGCCGGGCCATCGTGCTTCAGACCATGGTGACGTCGGGCGCCATCGATGCCGAAACCGCGGAGCGTGCGCGCCAAGCTGAAGTCAAACTCAGCAACGCGATTGAGGTCAGGGAGACGTCGGGTCTCTACTTCAAGGAACACGTCCGCCGCGAGCTCGTCGAGCGCTTCGGCTGGCAGCGCGTCTACCAGGGCGGCCTGCGCGTGTTCACTACGATCGAAGCCGAGCTCCAGAAAACGGCGGAGTCGCTGGTCGAACGCAACCTGCAGGAGATCGAGCGGCGTCGCGGGTTCGGGCATCCGCCTCGCGTCGCCAGGACCAGGCCGGCCTCGAAAAACGATCCTCTGCCCGACTACCTGCAGGCCGCCCTCGTCGCCATCGATCCGACGACGGGGCATGTGCGCGCGATGGTCGGAGGCCGGGACTTCAACGAGAGCCGGTTCAATCGCGCCGTGCAGGCCAAGCGGCAGTCCGGGTCGGCTTTCAAGCCGTTCGTGTTCGCTACCGCGCTCGAGTCCGGACAGTCGCCGGCGTCGTTGATTAGCAACTTGAATGACCCTGTCCTGACGGCCCAGGGCGATTGGATGCCCGAGGACGAGCACAGCGACGAGGCGGCGTCGATGACCTTGCGCACGGCGCTGCGGACGTCGAGCAATCGCGCCGCGGTGCAGCTGCTCAACACCGTCGGAATCGACCGGACGGTCGGCTATGCCGAGAAGCTGAACATCGAGACTCCGCCGAGCGTCCCTTCGCTCGCGCTGGGCGCCGGGGACGTCACACTGATGTCGATGACCGCGGCGTACGGCGCCTTCGCCAACAAGGGGATGGTTCGCAAGCCGGTGATGATCCGGCGGGTGGAGGACACCGACGGCACCGTGCTGTTCAACGAGCCGGGCAAGGCGGACCGGGCCGTCAGTGAAGCCACGGCGTTCCTGATGGCGAGCATGCTCGCGGACGTGATCAACGCCGGGACTGCGTATCGGGCGAGGCAGGCGGGGTTCACGCTGCCGGCGGCGGGCAAGACCGGAACTACGAACGACTACGTCGATGCCTGGTTCGTCGGGTTCACGCCGCACCTCGTCACGGGCGTCTGGATCGGATTCGATCAACCGAAGACCATCATCCGCAACGGATACGCGGGAGAGATCGCCGTGCCGCTCTGGGCCGGCTTCATGAAGGTCGCGACGCGAGACGACAAGCCCGACTGGTTCGATCGTCCATCGGCCGTGATCGGCACGAACGTCTGCCGCCTCTCCGGAAAGCTCCCGACTTCAGGCTGCGAGAGCGTCGATGTCGTCAACCGCGAAGGCCTGATCGAAACGCGGTCGATGGTCTACACGGATTATTTCGTCAGAGGCACCGCCCCCACGACAACGTGCCCGCTGCATCGCGATCGCTCGGTCATGGACACCCTCGCGGGGATGTTCGGCAAGGGCGCCCATACGCCGCCGATTCCGGTCGAGACGTCTGGACTTCCGTCGTCGTCACCGGCGCGTGCTTCCGCGCCGGGTGCCGCGGGCGCGCCGTCCGCGTCGGCCCCCTCGGGTCAGTCCGCGGAACCCCCTCCCGCGCCCAAAAAGCGTGGATTCTGGTCCAAGGTGTTCGGGATGGGCGGTGACAATCGCCAGGCCGAGGAGGAGAAAAAGAAGGAGGAACAAAAGAAAAAACCTGGCGGCAGGTGATAGCATTCCCCAGCCCGACCATGCCATTTCGAGACCTCGCCGGGCACCGCCGTCTGTTCGAACTGACGGCGCGGGCGGCTGAGCGTGGTTCTCTCCCGCCCAGCCTGATCTTCGCCGGACCTGACGGTGTTGGTAAGCGGCGCGCCGCGGCGGCGCTTGCGCAGCTGTTCAATTGCGCGGCGCCCCTGGAGGGAAGCGCGGCCGCGCCACCCGACGCGTGCGGGACGTGTCCCGCGTGCCGCCGCATCGGTCGCGGCGTTCATGCCGACGTGATGACGATCGAACCGGGTGAGACCGGGTCGATCAAAGTCGACCAGGTGCGTCAGGCGATCGAGCGCAGCGCCTATCGGCCGTTCGAGGGGCGCCGGCGGGTGGTGATCGTCGACGATGCCGACGCGATGGAGGCCTCGGCGCAGAACGCGCTGTTGAAGACGCTCGAAGAGCCGCCTCCGGCCTCGACCTTCGTGCTGGTCACAGCCCGGCCGGACGTGCTGCTGCCGACGGTGCGTTCGCGCTGTCAGCGCCTGCGGTTCGGACGGCTGGCACCCTCGGACGTCGCGGCGGTCTTGATGCGCGACCATGGGTTCTCCGAACCGGAGGCTCATTCGGCCGCGTCGCTCGCGGACGGCAGCATCGGCCAGGCGCTCGAAGGAGATTCCGACGCCTATGCCGGCGCGCGCGATGCCGCGTCGGCGATGCTGACGCAGGTCGCGACGGCGACAGACTCGCGGGCCCGTCTGGCGGCGGCGAAGGCGCTCGGCGGTGACAAGGTGGATCGGGAGGAACTGGGACGGCGCCTGCGTCTGGTGGCGTCGATGCTGCGTGATCTTGGAATCCTGCTTTCCCGTGCGGACGAGCGCACGCTCGCCAACGGCGACCTCAAGCCGGGCCTGCAGCGGCTGACCAGGTCGTACGATGGCGAACGGGCGGTCCGTGCGTTTTCGGCGGTCGACCGGGCGCTTGCCGCGCTCGATCGAAACGCGAGCCCGAAGATCGTTGCCGACTGGCTCGCGTTTCAGATCTGACGGCTGACCTCGCGAATCAGCGATCGGGATTCGTGAGCGGCCGACGGGGCGATCGTCATAGAGGCCGCTATGAGCTCGGGGCCGCGACGGCCGTTCGTCAGCGTCAAATTCACCCCCGCGGGCCGCACTTACGGGTTCCTGCTTCCAGAATTCGCCCTCGACAGCCCAGAGCCGCAGCCTCGTCCGGTCGTGCCCGGCGATCAAGTCGTCGTGCAGACGTCCGAAGGTACGGCCCTCGGGACCGTGACGCGCCCGATTGCGGCGCTCGCCGAACGCCGTCAGCCTGCCGAGGATTCTCAGGCTCACCTCGTCCGCCACGCCACGAAAGAGGACATCGTCACCCGGTTGAAGCAGCAGCAGCGGGAGCAGGAAGCGCACCGTGTCTGCCTGTTGAAGATCAAGGAACGCCAGCTCGAGATGAAGCTGACCCGCGTCGAACAGCTGTTCGACGGATCGCGGCTCATCTTCTATTACACGGCGGATGGCCGCGTCGACTTCCGCGAGCTGGTACGGGACCTCGCGGCGCACTTCCGGACGCGCATCGAGATGCGGCAGATCGGCGTCCGCGACGAGGCGCGGATGCTCGGTGGATACGGTCCATGCGGCCGTCCTTTGTGCTGTACGACGTGGCTGCAGACGTTCGAGCCCATCTCCATCAAGATGGCGAAGCAGCAGAACCTCAGCCTGAATCCGTCCAAGCTTTCCGGCATGTGCGGCCGGCTGAAGTGCTGCCTCAGGTACGAACTGCCGAACGGCAAAGGCATCAAGCACGGCGGATGCGCGGACGAGGGAGGCTGCGGATCCTGCAGCAATCCGACCGGTCCATCGGGCGGCTGCGGCAGTTGCAGCAGCGGCGGCGGCTGCGGCAGCTGCCAATCCCATTCAGAATGACCGGCCTGCCGCGCATCGGCATCACCGTCGGGGATCCGGCCGGTATCGGCCCGGAGATCGCGCTCAAGTGCGCCGCCGACCGGAGCCTTCAATCGATCTGCGAGCTCGTCCTCTACGGACCGACCTACGACCTCGCCTTGCAGGCGTTTCCGGCCGGCCGCGTGTCTGCGGAGGCGGGGCAGGCTGCCTACGATGCCATCCTGGAGGCGGTCGCCGACGCGCGGGCCGGACAGCTCGACGCCATCGCGACGGCGCCGATCAACAAGGAGGCGTTCGCCGCTGCCGGGCTGCCTTGGAAAGGACACACGGAGCTCCTCGCGCACCTGACCGGCGCGCCCCGATTCGCGATGATGTTCTATGCGGAACAACTGCGGGTCATCCTCGCCACGATCCACATTCCTCTGGCAGAGGTGGCCCGGGCCGTGACACGGGAGCGTCTCGAGGACGTCATCGCGCTGGCGGCCGACGAGCTGCCGCGATTCGGTTTGCCGCGCGCGGCGATCGCCGTTGCCGGCCTGAACCCGCATGCCGGCGAACACGGTGTCATCGGAACCGAGGATGACCTCGTTCTGCGTCCTGCCATCGAGGCCTGCCGTGGCCGCGGCATCGCGGTCGATGGACCGTTTCCCGCCGATACAATCTTCCTGCGCGCGATGCGCGGGGAGTTCGATGTCGTGGTCGCGTGCTACCACGACCAGGGACTCATTCCCGTGAAGATGGCGGCCTTCGGGCAGGCGGTGAACGTCACGCTCGGCCTGCCGATCATCCGCACCTCAGTGGATCACGGCACCGCGTTCGATATCGCGGGGCGCGGCATTGCCGATCCGTCGAGCCTCAAAGAGGCGGTACGGCTTGCCGCGAAACTTACCCAGACGAGGCGCGCACTGGGGACCCGGGACTCGGGGCTAGGGGCTAGGGGCTAGGGCCTGCGCATGGCCAGGACCGCGCGCGAAGAAGCGCAGAAGAACATCGCTGAGAACCGCAAGGCGTTCCACGACTACCACATCCTCGAGACGTTCGAGGCTGGCATCGCGCTGCGCGGGACCGAGGTGAAGTCCATCCGCGAGGGGAACGTGAACCTTCGCGACAGCTTTGCGCGTGTGGAGGGGGCTGAGGTCTGGATCTACAACGTGCACATCAACCCGTACAGCCACCGCGGGTATGCGGATCACGAGCCGACGCGGCGGCGGAAGCTGCTGCTCCGGAAAGTGGAGATCCGCAAGCTGATCGGCAAGACCATCGAAAAAGGCATGACGCTGGTGCCGACGCGGATGTATTTCCGCAACGGCTACGTGAAGGTGGCGGTGTCGCTGGCCAAAGGCAAGAAGGCGCACGACAAACGCGAGACGATCAAGCGGCGTGAGACCGATCGGGAAACCCGGGCGGCAGTCAAGGAACGGCGCCGCTGAACGATGTATAGTGACACGTTTACTTAAGGAGGCATGAGGCAGTATGAAAGGGAATCGCGCGGTCCTGACCGCCGTCGTTGTGCTCGTCGTCATTGGGGTGGGTTGGTGGCTGTTCGGCCGCGGCGGCGCGGGCAACCGCCGGATCGACCTTCTGGATCGCTTCGAGGCGGCGGAGAAGCGGCCGCCCGAGCCCAATCTGTTCTCGGTGAGCGACGTCACGCTGGCCGGTGTGACGAAGCGGGCAATCACCATTCAGCCGACGAACGGCACGCGCGTCGTCTTCAAGGTTCGCGTGCCCGACGACGGGTGGTTGTGGGTGTCGCTGGGGATGCATCCGGATTCGTGGACCAAGGAAGGGGACGGCGTGAAATTCCTGGTTGGCGTGTCCGACGGCCGCGCCTTCGAGGAGATATTCTCCCAGCACGTCCATCCGACGGCGAACGAGGGCGACCGCAAGTGGATGGACGCCCGCATCGACCTCTCGACCTACGCGGGCGAGGAAATCGAACTGATCTTCAACACCTACGCCAGCGTGCCCGGCGCCCCCCACGACCCGCGCAACGATATGCCCCTGTGGGGCAACCCGGAGATCGTGGTGCGGTAATGGGCGGTTCCCGCCCGGCGGTGCCGCTGCTGGATCTCCAGGCGCAGTACGCACCGCTCCGTCGGCAGATCCTCGAGGCGATCGAGCGCGTCTGCGACAGTCAGCGATTCATCATGGGATCGGACGTGGCCGATCTCGAGCGCGAGCTGGCCTCGGCGCTCGAGGTCGGCGACGCCGTCGCCGTATCGTCCGGCACCGACGCGATCCTGGCCACCCTGATGACGCTCGGCATCGGCCCGGGCGCCGAGGTGATCACCACCACGTTCTCGTTCTTCGCGACTGCCGGCTGCATCTCGCGTCTCGGCGCGACGCCGGTGTTCGTCGACGTGCGGCCCGACACCTGCAATATTGATCCCGACGCAGTCCGCCGGGCGATCACACCGGCGACCCGCGCGATCATGCCGGTTCACCTGTACGGGCTGTGCGCCGACATGGATCCGATCCTTTCGATCGCCCGCGAGCGGAACATCGCGGTCGTCGAGGACGCCTGCCAGGCGATCGGCGCGCGGTATCACGGCCGGCAGGCGGGATCGATGGGGCTGGCCGGTTGTTTCTCGTTCTTTCCGAGCAAGAACCTCGGCGCGTTCGGCGACGCCGGCCTGATCGTGACCAACGACAGCGCGTTCGCCCGCGAGCTGCGGCTGTACCGGAATCACGGCGCCGAACCCAAGTACATCCACCACCGCATCGGCGGAAATTTCAGGATGGACACGCTGCAGGCGGCAGTCCTGCGGGTGAAGCTGCCGCATCTCGATCGCTGGACGGAAATGCGCCGCGCCAACGCGGCGCGCTACGGTGAGCTGTTCGCGGCGGCGCACCTCGACGGGTCCATTACGCTGCCGGTCGAGCCGGCGGGCTGCCGCCATATCTTTCATCAGTATGCGGTCCGCGTGCCGCGGCGCGACGCCGTCCGCCGGCACCTGGAGGATGCCGGCATCGGCACCGAGGTGTATTACCCCGTGCCGTTCCACCTGCAGGAGTGCTTCGCGCCGCTCGGTTATCAGCGCGGCGCGTTTCCACACGCCGAAGCGGCCGCCGATTCGACCCTGGCCCTGCCGATTTACGGCGAGCTCACGGCTGAGCAGCAGGAGGCCATCGTCGCCGCGCTTGCCGACGCTTTGGCCGTCTGACGCGCGCGGCAGCCTCGGTTGTCGTCACGGGTTCAGGCGAGCGCCTCTTCGACCATCCCCGCGACCTTTGCGCCGATCGCCAGGCAGGCGGTCAGCCCGGGTGAGTCGATGCCGGCGGCGTGAATCAGCGCCGGGTGATTCGCGTCGGGGCTGATCATGAAGTCCGCGAACGATCCCTCCGGACCGTGCAGCTTCGGCCTGATCCCGCTCCCGCCATATGTCAGATCGTCCATCGTCAGTTCCGGCATCAGCATGCGTGCCGGCTCGAGGAACTCCGCGACCGGCAGGCGATCAGACTCGTAGTCGTCCTTCGAGTCCTGGAAGTGCACCGTGGGTCCGAGCAGTACACTGCCGCCGGTTGTCTTCGTGAGATGGACGCCGAGTCCGTGACCCTTGGGATGCGGCAGCGGATAGACGAGACCGTTCAGCCAGTGCGTCTTCGATTTCTTCAGTTCGGCGTACTCGCCGCGGCACGGATGGATCGTGAACTGCTCGCCGCCGAGCAGGTGTGACACCTCATCCGCATGCAGGCCGGCGGCGTTGACCACCACGCGGGCGGCAATGGTTTCGTGCTCGGTGCGCAGATCGAAGCCGTCCCTGTTCCGCTCGCCGCCGGTGAACGACGTGCCGCGGAGGAGGATCGCGTCGTTGCCTTCCGCGAGCTGCAGCAGCGCGCGCACGAGTGCCTCGGGCTCGACCCGTCCCGTTGCCGGCGACCACAACGCGGCGACGCCGGTGACACGCGGTTCCTGCGCCTCGATGAATTGACGGCCGACGATCTCCAGTCCCTCGGCGCCGTTCGCCGATCCGCGCCTGGCGAGCGCCTCGATCTGCGGCACTTCCTCCTCGGTGGATGCGACCACCAGCTTCCCGCAGCGATCGTGCGGCACCCGGTTCGCGGCGCAGAAGGCGTAGAGGCGTGCCGCGCCTTCGACGCACAGCTGCGCCTTCAGCGTGCCGGCGGGATAGTAGAGGCCGGCGTGGATCACGCCGCTGTTGTGCGTGCTGGTCTCCATTCCGGGCCGAGGGCGCCGCTCGAGGATGCAGACGGAACGGCCGGCTGCCGCGAGCTGTGCGGCAATCGACAGGCCGGTCACGCCGGCGCCTATCACAGCGGTGTCGATGAGCATCGGAACGATTGTAATGTGGCCGGTCCGCGCGGGCCGGCGGTGCCGGGGGAGTTCGTCACACTCGAGCGGGCGAACCGCGGCCGCATCGGGTATGCTGTCGGGCACTACGAACCATTGATGCGGCCCGATTCGGCCGTCCGGATCGAGTCCCTGCCGTGACCATCGCGCCAGCGATGACGGACCGACGGAACCGCCACCGCCGATGGCCAAAATTACGCTGGACCTGGAGAAGCTATGAACCCCCGCCAACCCGTGCGACGGAGATCCTCGTCTGCTGCCCGTCGTGCCGCGCTGCTGCGAATGCTGGTGCTCGGCGTCCTTGCAATTGCCGTCGCTTCGCAATCCTCGATGACCCCGGTGGCCGGTCAAGTGCCCCAGATCGTGACGGACATCTCGCCGGAGGCGCTGGCGCAGATCAACGCGCTGCTCGCGGAAAAGGACACGAGGACCGCCTCGGAACGCAAGATGGATTCGCAGCTGGTCTACGCGCGGCGCATGGAACTCGGGCTGCCGATCGCGCCGGGCGTTCAAACGCTCGAAGTCGACGTCCCGCGGGCCGACGACGGGCACATGATCGTCGACGTCATTGCCGCGGATACGCCTGAGCTCAGGGCCCAGCTCGCGTCGACCTCGGATGAAGTCTCGCGGTCAACGCCCTTCGAGACGCGCGTGCACCTCGCGGCCAGTCAGCTCGACACGCTTGCCGCGCGCGCCGACGTCGTTTTCCTTCGGCCGCGGCAGGGATACATGACGAATCGCGCCGGCGAGCGGCCGGCCCGGCGTCCGGATCGCAAGGAAGCACGGGCCCGCAACCTGGACTCGGTGCGCCAGGCGCTGGACGGATTCATGACCAACGTCGGATCGGGTGTTGGCGCCATCTCCACGCAGGCCGACATCACGCATCGCACCGCGGTGTTCCGCGGGCTCACCGGGGCCACCGGCGCGGGTGTGAAGATCGGCGTGCTCTCGGACGGCGTCACCAACCTTGCCGCGGCGCAGGCCTCCGGTGACCTGGGTCCGGTCACGGTGCTGCCCGGTCAGGGGGGCATGGGTGACGAAGGCACGGCGATGCTCGAGCTGATCCACGATCTCGCGCCCGGAGCCGAGCTCTACTTCGCGACCGCCGTCAACGGCATCACCTCGTTCGCCCAGAACATCCGCGACCTTCGCGCGGCCGGCTGCACCATCATCGTGGACGACGTGTTGTACTTCGTCGAGACCCCGTTCCAGGATGGCCAGACGCCTGGCGTTCTCAGCACCACTAACGGTGGCGTAGTCATCCAGGCGGTCAAGGATGTGACCGCAGGGGGCGCGATGTACTTCTCCTCGGCCGGCAACTCAGGCAACCTCAACGACGGCACGTCGGGTGTGTGGGAAGGCGACTTCACGGACGGTGGCACCACCGGTTTGCCGCCCGGACAATCGGGGACCGTCCACAACTTCGGCGCACAGAATTTCGACACGGTCACAAGCAACAGCTCGGGACCCATCACACTGTATTGGTCTGATCCGCTCGGCGGTTCGGCGAACGACTACGACCTGTTCCTGATGAATCCAGCCGGAACTCTCGTGATCGCCGCCTCGACAAACGTCCAGTCCGGAACGCAGGATCCATTCGAATTAGTCTCACCGGCCATTTCCGACGAGCGGCTGGTGGTGGTCAAGAAGCCGTCAGCTGCAGCCCGGATGCTGCACCTCAACACCAATCGCGGCGAACTCGCAGTTGCCACGGCGGGGCAGACGCACGGCCACAGCTCGACGACGGCGCCGTTTTCGTTCGGCGTCGCGGCGACGCCGGCGCAAGGGCCGTTTCCCAATCCGTTCAGTGCCGCCAATGTCGTCGAGACGTTCAGCTCCGACGGTCCGCGTCGCATCCTCTACAACGGCAACGGCACGGCCATTACACCCGGCAACGTGTCGTCGACGGGAGGAGTGGTACTGAACAAACCGGACCTCACGGCCGCAGACGGGGGCTTTGTTTCGGGCGCGGGCGATTTTCCGACTCCCTTCTTCGGGACCTCGGCCGCCGCGCCGCATGCCGCTGCGATTGCCGCGCTGTTCAAGTCCTCCAATCCGACGCTGACGCAGCAGCAGATCAAGGACGTGATGTTTGCGCTGGCGATCGACATCGAAGCGGCCGGCGTCGATCGCGACTCCGGTGTCGGCATCATCATGGCGTCGCCCGCGCAGCCGGGGTGCACGTTCGCGATCGCGTCGTCGGCCAGCGTCGGCGTCGGCGGCGGGAACGGCGCGGCCAACGTCACGGCGTCGAGTGGCTCGTGCAACTGGTCGGCGTGGACCACGGTCAGCTGGATCACGCTGACGAGCGGTGCGGTCAGGACCGGCAGTGGCGCGGTCGGGTACGCCGTCGCTCCCAACCCCGGGCCGGCACGGACCGGCACGATCGTGGTGCAGGGCGGCAACTCGATCACGATCACGCAGAGCGGAACCGCGCCGACGCCGTTCGACAGCAATGCGTTCGTTGCCCTGCAGGATCCCGGCACGATCGAGTCGTCGCTGGTGGTCTCCGGCCTCGCCGGTCCGATCAGCAACGTGACGGTGTCGCTGCACATCACGCACACGTGGGATGAGGACCTGCGCATCAGCCTGGTCGGCCCGGATAACACGACCGTGAACCTGAGTACCGCGAACGGTGCCGACCTGGACAATTATGGGAGCGGCTGCGCGGCCGCGTCGCGCACGCGATTCAGCGACTCGGCGATCAACTACATCGTGACGGCAGCTCCTCCGTTCGTCGGTGAATTCAGACCAGAGCAGGCGCTGGCCGCGTTCAACGGCAAGTCGGGTGCCGCCGCGAATGGCACCTGGAGGCTGCGGATCCAGGACGTGGTGTCTCCCGACACCGGCGCGCTCCAGTGCTGGTCGGTGAACTTCAACGTCGGCAGCAGCTGCACCTACACCGTCAACGTTCCGTTCTCGAACGCGCCGGCGGGCGGCGGCGCGGCGTCCGCCACCGTTACCACGTCGCCCGGCTGTCTCTGGAACGCGGCGTCGAATGCGTCCTGGCTGGCGATCACGTCGGGCGCGAGCGGGAACGGATCCGGCAGCGTGGGCCTCGGGATACAGCCCAATGGCACGTTCTCGACCCGGAATGCGACACTGACGATCGCGGGCCAGTCATTCCCGCTCGCTCAGGCGCCGGTGCTGGTTCCGCGCGCCACGTCGCCCAGCTTCGACGGTGATCCGCTCGCCGACGTCGGCATCTATCGCCACTCGACGGGTCAGTGGTTCATCGCGCAATCGTCAGGCGTCGTCAGGTCGGAATCATGGGGGGCGCCGTCGCTGGGCGACATGCCCGTGGCCGGAGACTATGACGGCGACGGCCGCGACGACATCGCCGTGTACCGCCGCAGCACCGGCGAGTGGTTCATCAGTCGATCGACCGCGGGGTTCCTGCATGTGGCCTGGGGAGCCCCGGCGTTGAACGACATCCCGGTGCCGGGCGACTACGATGGCGACGGCAAGACCGACATCGGCGTCTATCGCGTGAACACCGGCGACTGGATCATCGCGAGATCCAGCAACGGCACCGTGCTGAGCCTGACCTGGGGTTCGCCGGCGTTTGGGGACGTGCCCGTCCCGGCGGACTTCGACGGTGACGGCCGGACCGATGTCGGGGTGTTCAGGCTCGTAACCGGCGAATGGTTTGTGAACCAGTCCACCGCGGGCTTCAAGACGATGACGTGGGGCGCCCCGGCGCTCGGGGACATCCCCGTGTCGGGTGACTTCGATGGCGACGCCAAGGCCGACATCGGCGTCTACCGCTCCACCACCGGCGAGTGGTTCATCGCGCGCTCCGACGGTGGCGGGATGCTTTATCAAGCCTGGGGCGTGCCCGCTCAGGGCGACATTCCGTCGCCTTCGGACTTCGACGGCGACGGCCGAATGGACATCACGGTGTTCCGCCTCGGCTCGGGGCAGTGGTTCGTGATCCCTTCGGCCGGCGGGTCCATCTTCGCGCCGTCGTGGGGAGCCCCCGCGTTCGGCGATCGTCCGCTGACCTACCGCTGACACCGTACGCCGGGCCGGTCCTGACCGACGTCAGGCCGGCCCGCGCGATACGATTACGGGCGACACGCCCTCACGTCACAGCACACCCCTGAAGTCTGCCGAAGCCCGGAATTCGGCGAGAAATCCGCAAATTCCATCGGTTGGCTGGCTCGCCCGTGTTATAGTCCAGCTTCCATCTCCAAGATAGCGGAACGGCCTTCCTGGTCCGCCTGACGTTGCGACGACGTGACGGTCGACACGAAGGGATCGTCCCGGCGACAGCCGGACACCGCGGCGGGGTGCCCGGGAAGGTTCGCCGTGCGTATGTTCGTCGCGCCGCGAGGGTGACCTCGACGGCGCCAGCGAGCGAGGTGCGAGCATGTTCGGACGTTCTCCATTCAGGCGGCGGCAGCCGGGTGGCGACGTGGCGGCGAGCGGCGCCGGCGGCCGGCGTCATGTCCTCCGGGCGGGCGCCTTGCTCGCGATGCTCGGCGCGTCGATCGGCATCGTCTACGAGACGGTTGGTTCGGCGCAGCAGGCGTCAGGAAACCAGGTCCCGCAGACTCCGCAGTTTTCAGCGCAACAGATCGCTGATTGCCTCGCGTCTGGTCAGGCGCGCGTGGCAACCCACGGGCGAACGGGCGTCGTGCGATTGATCGGCTCGAGCGGCGGCGCAGGCGCTCCAGGGACAACGTGCACAGCCAGGGCTCACGCCGGAAGCAGCGGTGATGCGGTACCTGGCGGCCTGTGGTTCGCTTTTCGGCCTTGCCGATCCCGCAACCGAGCTGGCCGTCATGCGGACCGCACAGCTCGATCGTCTCCGGCGGGTGGTGCGGCTGCAGCAGCGGTTCAGGGGCGTTCCGATCCTCGGCGCGGAGCTCGTCGTGCACACCGATGCCGCCAGCAACATCCTGGCGGTTGCGGGCGAAACGCTGCCCGGCCTGTCCCTCAGCACCGTGCCGACTGTCGATGCCGGGACAGCGGTGACGGCAGCGGTCGATCGCGTCGCGGAGCGGTATGGCATCGACCGGTCGGCGCTGAATCCGGGTCCGCCGGAGTTGTGGGTCTACGCGCCATCGCTGCTTGGCCCGCAAATCGGCCGGACGATCCTGGTCTGGCGGCTGGACGTGCTGCACGACGGCATCGAGCCGGTGCGCGAGCTCGTGCTGGTCGACGCGCATCAGGGCTCCGTCGCGCTGCACTTCAATCAGATCGAGACCGCCCTCAATCGTTCGACCTACAACGCGGCCAACACTTCCGCGCTTCCCGGTGTGCTCGTCTGCAACGAAACCAACCCAACGTGTGCCGGCGGTGACGCGGATGCAGTCGCGGCTCATACCTATGCCCGCGACTCCTACGACTACTACGCGTCGCTGGGGCGCGACAGCCTCGACAACGCCGGCATGCCGCTGACCTCGACGGTGCACTACGGCCCGATCGGCTACCCGAACGCGTTCTGGAATGGAGTCCAGGTCGCGTACGGTGATGGATTCGCGCTGTCCGATGACGTGGTCGGCCACGAGCTCACGCATGGCGTTACCGACTTCACATCAGGGCTTTTCTACTACTACCAGTCCGGTGCCATCAACGAGTCGTTGTCGGACGTCGTCGGCGAGTTCATCGACCAGCTGAATGGAAAGGGGGATGACAGCGCTGCTGTCCGCTGGCTGCTCGGCGAGGATCTGCCCGGCGGCGCCATCCGGCACATGCAGGACCCGACGTTCTCCGGGCAACCTGACCGCATGCGCAGTGCGCTCTACTTCACGGGCGCCGGCGACAACGGCGGCGTGCATTACAACAGCGGCATCAACAACAAGGCGGCGTATCTGATGGTCGATGGCGGGACCTTCAACGGTCAGACCGTCACCGCCATCGGCATCGCGAAGGCCGGGCGCATCTATTACGAGGCGCAGAGCCTGCTCACGTCCGGCTCGGACTACGCCGATCTGCACGACGCGCTGTTCCAGGCGTGCGCAGGCCTGGTCGGCACCGGAGCGATCGTCTCGGCTGATTGTCAGCAGGTTCGCAACGCGACGCTCGCGGTGGAGATGCATCTCGAGCCGTCGCCGGGATTCAATCCGGATGCCCCCGTTTGTGCGCCCGGTCAGATTCCCGCAGCCATCTTCTTCGACGACATCGAAAGCGGTCTCGGCAGCTTCGTCACGAGCAGCAGTGTCGGCCCGACACGCTGGAGCGAGGTCGCGTGGTACGCCCATTCCGGGCTCCGCTCCCTGTATGGCCACGATTCCGCCTCGGGACCCGGAGACTCGTCGATTGCGACGGCCAGCCCGATCACGCTGCCGCCGGGCGCGTTCCTGCATTTCGCGCACTCATTCGGGTTCCACACTCCCGATCGCGACGGCGGCGTCGTCGAGTACTCGATTGATGGCGGCACGACCTGGCTCGATGCTGGCTCTCTCTTCGACGCCAACGGCTACCGTGGCACGATCGCGACCGGTTTCTCCAACCCGCTCGCCGGCCGAGCCGCGTTCATCGGCACCAGCCATGGCTACGGCTCGTCGCGCTTGAATCTCTCGTCGCTTGCGGGACAGAGCGTTCGCTTCCGCTGGCGGCTCGGCGTGGACACGAGCGGGTTCGACCTCGGGTGGTACCTCGACGACATCCGCATCTATCAATGTTCCGGGGCGGAAATCATCGGCGTCACGCCGCCGACCGGGCGCCAGGGCCGGGTCGGCCTCAACGTCTCGATCACCGGGCAGCGACACCCATTTCGCGCAAGGCGTGACGACCGCGAGCTTCGGCGCGGGGATCGCGGTCAACAGCGTGACCGTCACCGATGCCACGCATGCGATCGTCAATATCACCATCGCGTCGAACGCGGCGCTGGGCAGCCGTGATATTTCGCTCACCACCGGGAGTGAGCTGGCCTCCGCGCTCAACGCGTTCACGGTGACCCCCGGCCGCGCTGCTGACGTTCGCGCCAAACCGGGGCCAGCCCGGCCAGTCGCATCTGGCGGTCGCGATCACGGGTACGCTCACCTCATTCGTCGAAGGACAGACGACGGCCGCGTTCGGCGCGGGTGTCACGACGCTCAGGGTGAGCGTCACGGATCCGACGCATGCGATCGCGGTGGTGTCGATCGACGCGGCTGCCGCGCACGGTCCGCGTACCGTGACCGTCACGACCGGAGACGAGGTCGTCACGGCGCCAGGCGGGTTCCTGGTGCGCCCGCTTGCCTCCAATCCGCGCGTGTATGCCTACGCCGTCGGCCGGCGCCTGTCACCGTCGCAGGGCGGCACCAACGGCATCCAGACACTCAACGTGATCGACACCACGACGAATGCCATCGTGGCGGCGATTCCGGCCGGTCAGGGGTGCTATTGCGTCGGCCCCGACGGCGTGGCCGTTCATCCGGATGGCACCCGCGTGTACGTGACGAACGAGCTGGAGAACACGGTCACGGTCGTCGACGCCCTGTCCAATACCGTCGTCACTGCCGTCCCCGTAGGTGCAGGCCCGAGCGCCGTTGCCGTGCATCCGAACGGCAACCGGGTGTACGTGGTGAACGGGACCAACCCGACGTCTGTGTCCGTGCTCGACGCGAACACCAACACCGTCTTGGCGACAGTCCCGCTTGGAGCGGGAATACCCCAGGCACGGGGCATCACCCTCAGTCCTGATGGTTCGCGCGTCTACGTCACGACCTACGGAACTGGCTTCGTCAAAGTGATCAGTACCGTGACCAACACCGTCGTCGCGACCATCACCACTGGGAATATCGGCCTGGGCCTCGACGTCATGCCAAACGGGACCCGGCTCTATGTGGCGACGTACCCGTCGTCCAACTCGGGTTCGACCCCGTACGTCTCGTTGATCGATACCGCGACCAATTCGGTGATCGGCAACATCTTTGGAATGCCGCAATTCACGAACGACGTCGGCGTGACGCCAGACGGCACGCGCGCGTACGTCGTCGCGTCGAGCGGGACCCCGGTCATCAGTACCGGCAACCAACACTCAGATCGCGAGCCTGGCGGGTTCCGCGTTCGGTTCCTCGATCGACTTCACGCAGGACGGCGCCCGCGCCTACGTCGCCAACTACACCAATGTCGGCATCGTCAACGCGCAAACGAACACGGTGGTGGGCTTCGTCCCGTTCACGGAAGCCACGCACGGTCGCCCCGTGGCGATTGCGATCGGGCCCGGACCGCTGCGGACACTCTCCGCGAGCGGCAATCTGGATTTCGGGTATCGCTGGGTCGGGTCACGAGTCAGTGGCGTCCTCGCGCTCAGCAACGCCGGCAACGCGCCGCTGACGGTGCAGAGCCTGACGCTGCCTGCGGGGTTCACGGCCAACTGGAGCGGCGGGACGATCGCGCCGCTGGCGGCGCAGCTGATCGAGGTGAGCTTCGAGCCGACCTCGGCCGCCGGCTATGGCGGCGTGATCGCGATCAACGGCAACCACACCAGCGGTCCAACGTCGATCGCGGTGTCAGGCACGGGGATCGCCGCACCGTTCGCCGCGACCGATTTCGACAACGACGGCAAGGCGGATATCGGCATTTATCGCCGATCGAATGGTCTGTGGGCGCTTGCGCAGTCGGCTGCGGGGTCGCGCGTGCTTCCCTGGGGTGACCCCGGTTCGTGGGACATGCCGGTCGCCGCCGACTACGACGGTGACGGCAAGGCGGACATCGCCGTCTATCGCCGCACCACCGGAGGCTGGTTCATCCTGCTGTCGGCAACGGGCGCGCCTTGGGTCGTGAACTGGGGCGCGCCGTCGGCGGGCGACATACCGGTACCCGCGGACTATGACGGCGATGGCAAGGCGGACATCGCGGTGTTCCGGCGCAACAGCGGCGAGTGGTTCATCCTGAAATCGTCCAACCACGCCCTGCTCCACGTGCCGTGGGGCGCGCCGGCGCTCGGGGACGTGCCCGTTCCGGCTGATTACGACGGCGACGGCCGCGCCGACATCGGCGTGCATCGACTGACGACCGGCGAGTGGTTCGTCAGCCGCTCGAGCAACGGGTCGCTGCTCCACGTCACGTGGGGATCGGCCACCTTCGGCGACGTGCCGGTCGTCGGCGACTACGACGGCGACGGGAAGGCGGACGTGGGCGTCTATCGATCCAGAACCGGCGAGTGGTTCGTGATCCGATCGTCCAACGGAAGTCTCCTGGCGGCGCAGTGGGGAGCGCCCGCACTGGGAGACCTGGCGGTTCCCGGCGACTACGATGGGGACGGCCGGACGGATGTCGCGGTGTATCGCGCAGCCACGGGCGAGTGGTTCATCGTCCGCTCGTCGAACGGGAGCCTGCTGCACGCCGCGTGGGGCGCGCCGGGACTCGGAGACTCGCCGCACCAGTATCAATGACGGAGCGGATCACAGCGGTTGGATCTCGACCGCCTTAGAGGTCGACACGTGGACTTTGACGGTAGAGTCTCACGCGTGTCGCGGACCGTGCCCTGGGGGGCGCCTGGTTTCGGAGACATCCCGCTGCGAGTCCGCGTTCGGTAACCGGAGCGATCCGGCTAGGCGCGCGGCCTCGCCACCAGCAGCTTGAAGTCGCTCGGGAGTACCTGAAGGTCGATCAGCTGATTCTCGTGGTGAATCAACAAGTCGACGATCGATCGATGGTACGCGTTCGCCGGATCGAAGTTGCCGGCGATGTTCTCGAACACCAGATAGGTCAGCGTGCCGCCCCACGGCTTGTCGGCGATCACGTCGAAGTACTCCCCGAGCACGCGCTCGATGTCCCCTGACCGGACCGACTCGGATGGGTCGCCGAGGATCATCTCCTCGACCGTCGGGGCCACCGAGACGGTCTTGAGCCGGCCATCTCCCGCGAGCAGATCGACCCGCAGCTCCGGCGGCAGCAGCATGATCAGCGTGTCCGCCATCGACTTCTGCCGCGGCGTCCACTGAAACCGTGACGGTCCCACGTACTCGTTCACCATCAGCAGACCGCCGGGCCGGAGCGCCGCCGCGCACTGGCCGAGGATGTGCTCCAGCTGCTCGATGTGATGGAGCGACTGGAAGAAATAGATGAAGTCAAACGCGTTCGCCGGGAGCGTGTCGGCGTTCAGATCGGCGGTGGCGTAGGTGGTCGTCGGCGCCAAGCCGCCACGCTCGGTTGCGAGCTCGCGCGCACGCTCCACGGCGCGCGGGCTGATGTCGAGGCCGGTGAAGGAGCGGAACGTGAAGCCGCAGTCCTTGAGAATGCGATCGAGATGGCCCTCACCGCATCCAAGCGACAGCGCGTCGCCCGCGAAGCCGCCCTGAAAGTAGTTGTCGCGAAGCCACGTGACCCAGTAGCCGTTGCGATCGCCGGTGACCCGGAAGTTGTGATTGAGGTGGATCTCGGGAATGCCGGTCCACGAGCGCCTGGTCAGAGCGCGGCCACTGGAACTTCGTCGTCGAGCGGAGGCGATCCCATCGGGCGGTGACGCGCGTTCGACACAGGCGCCCGTTCGGGAGCGGCGCCATTCGGACGACGCTCACGGCCGGCGCGGAAGGGCGTCGTCACGGGCCTTCCGGCTGATCGCGCGGCCGGCCCGGCACACGGCCAGATGACTCGCCGGCAGAGCCTTCGACTCGTCTTGACAGGAAGCGGCTGCGGTGATGCAGCGGCGTGGGCAGCGGCAATGAAGGGACCAGCCACAGGTCGTGCGCTTTTCAGTGGAAAATGACGAACGGCCGAAAAGCGAACTGAACGGACGGCCGTATTGCAACTCAACCGTTTGTGCTTTTTACACGTCGTCGTTCGGATCGCGCGAGACATCGGGGATTTCGCAGGAACTGCCGCGTTGGTATCCCGACAGCCTCGACCCTGCGGCGGGCATTGGGCTACCCGTTCGCATGGCCTGTGCAGCGTCCTGATGCGCCGGCGTCTCTTCCGTGAAGCCGCCGTCACGGGATACGCTACGACTTTTGCCTCTGGCTGCGACTGACCGAACCGTTCATGAGCCAACCGTCCGCTGACGCCGCGTCGCTATACCTCGACCTGCTGAAACGATGTCTCACCCGCGTGCTGTTCCCCGACCGCACATTGGACTGGGACCTGGTCGCCACGCGCCCGCTCGATCCGGCAGTGCGCCTTGACGGCCGCGACTGGCCGACCGAGGCGGAAACGATGGTCGGGCTGAGGCGGCTCGACAACCTGCAGTCGGCGGTCGTAACGGTGCTTCGTGAGGGCATCCGCGGCGACCTCGTCGAGACCGGGGTCTGGCGAGGCGGATGCGGCATCCTGATGCGCGCCACCCTGAAGGCGTACGGCGATCGCAGCCGCCGCGTCTGGCTGGCGGATTCGTTCAAGGGTTTGCCCGCGGCCGCGCCGCAGGAGTACCCGCAGGATGCCGGTGATCCGCACGCCAGCTTCAGCAGCTATCTCGGCGTGTCGCTGGACGCAGTCAAGGCGGGCTTCGAACGGTACGAACTGCTCGACGATCAGGTGCGGTTCATCGAGGGATGGTTTCGAGACACGCTGCCGGTCGCGCCGGTCGACGACATCGCCGTGCTGCGTCTCGACGGCGACATGTACGAATCGACGCACGTCGCATTGACGCATCTGTACTCGAAGGTCTCGAGGGGAGGATTCCTGATCGTCGACGACTACGGGGCGCTGCCGAACTGCCGGCAGGCCGTCGAAGACTACCGGTCTCAGCACGGC
This sequence comes from uncultured Acidobacteriota bacterium, assembly GCA_963785755.1. Lineage (GTDB taxonomy): Bacteria > Acidobacteriota > Vicinamibacteria > Vicinamibacterales > 2-12-FULL-66-21 > JACCXG01. Next base: position 145,608 of record CAWAXG010000050.1, read on the forward strand.
ATCACCGACCCGATCGAGACCGTCGACTGGACCGGTGTCTTCTGGCGCAAGAGTTGACGCGCGCAACCTTGCGATGACGAACGACGGCAGCACTGCCCCCGACGCGCGCGCCATGCGCGTGGTGATCACCGGCGCGCACGGCCTGCTCGCGGCCGCGGTGCACAGGGACTTCCAGGCTGCGGGCGCCGAGGTGATCGGGTTCGATCGCGCGGCTCTCGACATCACGGACGCCGCGACCGTTTTGAGCCGCCTCACGGCTACGCGCCCGGATGTAGTCGTCAACGGCGTCGCGTACAACAACGTCGACGGCGCTGAAAGCGATCCTGTCACCGCGCTCCGGGTCAATGCGATCGGCGTCCGTAATCTTGCCGCGGTCGCCAGGGCGCTCGATGCCACGCTCGTGCACTACGGCACCGATTTCGTCTTCGACGGAGAGTCCAACCGGCCGTATGTCGAGGACGATCCGCCGAATCCGCGCAGCGTGTATGGTTCGTCCAAGCTGCTGGGCGAGTGGTTCGCGGTCGACCACCAGAAGTCGTACATGCTCAGGGTCGAGAGCCTGTTCGGCGAGGCCGGGCCTGAGGGCCGCCGGCACGGCAGCCTGCATACGATTGTCGCGCGCATCCGCGCCCGCGAGACCACGCCGGTGTTCGTCGATCGCACGGTGTCGCCCGGCTACACGACCGACATCGCCGCTGCCACCCGCGCGCTGGTGCTCGGCCGCGCGCCGTACGGCATCTACCACTGCGTGAATTCGGGCGCCACGAGCTGGCCGGAGATCGCCACCGAGGCGTCGCGGCTGCTCGGCATCCCGGTGCAGACCTCTCCAGTGACGCTGGCGAGCATGGCGCTCCCGGCGAAGCGTCCGGTCTACAGCGCCCTCTCGAACGCCAAGCTGGCGGCAGCGGGCGTGGCGATGCCGACCTGGCAGGACGCCCTCAGGCGTCACCTGGAACGAAGCTGACGGACCGAGAGCAGCGTCGAACGCCGGTACCGCTGGTACAATGAGCGCCATTCGCAGCTCTGAGGCCACTCTTTCGCCGACATTCCCGATGATCAAAGGCATAATTCTCGCCGGCGGTTCGGGCTCCCGCCTGCATCCGATCACGCGCGCCGTCAGCAAGCAGCTCATTCCCATCTACAACAAGCCGCTGCTGTACTACCCGCTCTCGACGCTGATGCTGGCCGGAATCCGCGACATCCTGATCATCACCACGCCGCACGAGCAGGACAGCTTCACGCGGCTGCTCGGGGACGGGAGCGAGATCGGGTTGAACCTGCATTACGCGGTGCAGCCCAGGCCAGAGGGCCTGGCCCAGGCGTTCCTCATCGGCCGCGACTTCATCGCGCGGCATCGCTCCGCGCTCGCGCTCGGCGACAACATCTTCTATGGTGCGCACCTGACCGACCGGCTTCAGAACGCCGTCGCACGCAGCGAGGGCGCCACCGTCTTCGGCTACCGCGTGCGCGATCCCGAGCGGTACGGCGTCGTCGAGTTCGATCGGAGCGGACGCGTCATCGGCCTGGAAGAAAAGCCGTCACGTCCGGCCTCGCCGTTCGCGGTGACCGGCCTCTACTTCTACGACAATCAGGTGGTCGAGATCGCGGCGGGGCTGCGGCCCTCGGCGCGGGGCGAGCTGGAGATCACCGACGTCAATCGCGCCTACCTCACGCGGGGGCAGCTTCACGTCGACTGCCTGCCGCGAGGGGTCGCGTGGCTGGATACCGGCACGCATGAATCGCTGATCCAGGCCTCGCAGTTCGTCCAGGCCGTCGAGGAGCGCCAGGGGCAGATGATCGGCTGCCCGGAAGAAATCGCTTTCCGGATGCAATACATTGATGCGGGACAGCTGGAGCGGCTCGCGCAATCGATGCGCGGCAGCACCTACGGACAATACCTGCTCCGGCTCCTGGCCGACTGAGGTCTGATCGCGGATTCATGCCGTTCTCTTTCGAACCCACCGACCTCCCGGGCGTCGTCATCGTTCAGCCGACGGTGTTCGGGGATCATCGCGGCTTCTTCATGGAGACGTACAAGCGGTCCGACTTCGTGGCCGCCGGCATCGACGTCGCCTTCGTGCAGGAGAACCACTCAATGTCGATGCGGGGAACGCTGCGCGGGCTTCACCTGCAGCGCGAACCGCAGGCGCAAGCCAAGCTCGTGCGCGTCATCGAAGGGGCGATCTTCGACGTGGCTGCCGACATCCGGCCGGACTCCCCAACGTACGGGCGCTGGGTGAGTACCGTGTTGTCGAGCGAGAACCGCCGCGCGATCTTCATTCCGGCGGGCTACGCGCACGGCTTCTGCGTCACGACAGCCGAGGCGCAGGTCATGTACAAGACGTCCGGCGAGTACGCCCCGGAGCTCGAGTGGGGCGTGCGGTGGGACGATCCGCTTCTCGCGATTCCGTGGCCGGTGGAGGAGCCGCGCCTCTCCGAGCGCGATCGCCGCTGGCCCTATCTCACCGCTGCTCGCTGAACACGTGCTACGTGCTGTGTGCTGCGTGCTACGTGCTGCGGCGTTGAACGTGCTACGTGCTGCGGGCGCGGTCGCTCACGGCGCGGTCGTGGTGCGCCAGCCGTAGTTCTGCGTGTAGTAATCGCGGTAGGCGCCGGACCGAACGCGCGCGATCCAGCCGGCATGGTCCTGATACCATCGCACCGTTCGCGCCAGCCCTTCCTCGAACGGCACTGCCGGTGCGAATCCGGTATCACGGGCGATCTTGTCGCCTCGCAGCGCGTACCGCCGGTCGTGTCCCGGCCGATCGGTCACGCGCGTGATCAGGTTCTCCGATACTCCCACGATCTCGATCACGCGCCTGATGACATCCAGGTTCGGCAGATGACTGGCCCCGGCGACGTTGTAGACCTCGCCCGTCTTTCCATGCTCGAGCACGGCGAGGATGGCGCGGCAGTGATCGTCGACGTGGAGCCAGTCGCGGACCTGCTGCCCGTCGCCGTAGACTGGAAGAGGCACCCCCTCCAGCGCGTTCGAGATCATCAACGGGATCAGCTTCTCGGGGAACTGGTATGGGCCGTAGTTGTTCGATGCCCGCGTGATCACGACCGGCAGCCCGTAGGTGCGAACGTAGGACAGTGCCAGCAGGTCCGACGCGGCCTTGGAGGCGGCATACGGGCTGCTCGGCTTCAGCGGAAAGGTCTCGTCCGCTTCGAGCGGTTCCTCGATGTCCCCATACACTTCGTCGGTAGACACGTGGACGAAGCGGGAGACGCGAGCCGCTCGAGCCGCGTCCAGCAGACGCCCCGTCCCGCGTACGTTGGTGTCGATTACCGGATCGGGGGACAGGATGCTCCGGTCGACGTGCGATTCCGCCGCGAAATGCACCACGGCATCGACGCCGCCCGCGAACGCCGCCGCGACGCGCGCCTCGTCGCGGATGTCGCCGTGCACGAACTCATGCCGCGGATGATCCTTGACCTCGGCGAGATTCTCCAGGTTGCCCGCGTAGGTGAGTGCGTCGAACGTCAGGACGTGGGCGCCGGCGTGGTGTGCCAGGACATAGCGGACGAACGCGGAGCCGATGAACCCCGCGCCGCCCGTGACGAGCAGCTTCATTCAGTCTCCAGAATCCTTGTGGGGAACGGCCCGAATCGCGGCGTGATCGCCGCCGCCGATCGCGGTCCAGCCGGCGATGCCGGGCCTGTGCGAGGGGCTGCCGTCGGCCTGGCCGTGGCGGCCCGCGCCAGTACTCGCGAGCGCGCGCCGATGGATCATCAGGAGCAGCCGCAGCCTCAGGTGCAACGCGAGATAGACGAACGGCGCCAGGACCTGCAGGTACCCATTGGCGTGCTTGCGGAACAGTACGTAGGCGCTGCGGTGGAACGCGGCCAGCGATTCCGTGTAGACGTGGATGCTGCTCCGCCCGCCCGCGTGCACGATCGCGACGTCCGGGTAATAGACGATCGACCAACCCTGCTGCGAGAGCCGCTTGCACAGGTCGGCATCTTCCCAATACAGGAAGAACCGCTCGTCCATCCCGCCGATCTGTTCGAAGGCGTCGCGGCGCACCAGCATGCACGCGCCCGACACCCAATCCACCGTCATCGGCGCGGCCGCCTTGTCGCGGCCCGGCAGGTTCCAGCGCGAAAGCGGGTTGTTCGGAAAGCGCCGCGTCAACCAGGAGCTCCGCCCCGCGAACATCGTGCTGGCGCCAGGGAAGCGCCGTGCGGACCCTTGAACGCTGCCGTCGAGGTTCAGGATGCGAGGACCGATGACCGCCGCGTCGGGCCTGCTTCTGGCGAACGCGAGAACCCCGGTAATGGCGTCCGCGTCCGCAACGCAGTCGGGGTTCAGCAGCAGCACGAAGGGGGCGCGGCCGCTGCGCACGCCCAGGTTGACGCCGGTCGCGAATCCTTCATTAGTGGTCCGCTCGATCACCGTGACCCACGGGAACTGGCGGCTGACACGATCGGCGGCTCGCAGATCCGACTCGTGATCGATCACGACGACGCGCGCGAAGAGCGCCCGGGCGGCCTCGAGCGACAACAGGCAGCGCGTCAGTTCGTCGTAACTGCGGTAGTTGACAATGACGAGATCGACGACGGGACCGGTCGATTCCTCCACGTGACGAGCATCATAACAGAGCCCGTCACGCCGATTCGCATCGACCTCGGCTAGCGCGGCCGGTCTTGAGCGGGCCGCAGCAGGCGCTTCAGCCGTCCGCGCACCGCTTGGTACTGATCGAGCAGAGTCGTCCGCCCACTCAGCTGTTGCTGGATCAGCAGGTCCACCTTCTTCGCGACGCGGAACGCCGCCGGATCCAGCCTGCGGAGGCGGAGACGGCCGCCACGCAGTCCGAGCGGCCGTTCGAGGTCGGCGATGCGTCGCTTGAGGCCGCCGACCACGTCGGTGCTGAGCCACGAGATCGTTCCCTCCAGCCTGCGGATTTCCGATTGATGCGTCGAGAAGAACTCCAGCTTCCGCATCGTCGCGATGAGACGCTTTGCCGCGGCGACCGCGTCGGGGTTCGTTACCGACGAATACCAGCCTTCGATCTTGCCGCGGGTGCGGGCGATGTCGAAGATCAGCCCGAGCACCCCGTGCAGCGCGCGGGTGAGCCCCTCGACGCCGACCTTGCTGCCGGCAACCGCCAAGCCTCCCTGTTGCTGCAAGGCGATCAGGCCCTCGAGCGCGCTGGCGAGCGATTTCAGCAGCGCATCCGTGTCGTCATCGATCGTCCGCAGCGTTGCCATCAGCTCCGGCCGCGCCACGAGTGCATCGACGGCGTCGACCCAGTCGCCGATCCAGCGCACCTGCAGCATGTCGTCCATCACCGGATGCTTGCGGTAGAACACGACCGCCATCTGGCCGGCGTGATACTCGCGGCGCGAGAAGCCGTCGACGTCCATCCAGTGCTCGTGACAGGCGAGCGCATCGGCGCAGTACCGCAGGTCGAGTCCGCGGCGCTCGAGGCGGTAAGCCAGCTCTGAATCCTCGAATGCCGCGTATGTGAAGTCCGGATCGAACCGCACGTTGTCCGCCGCCGCCGCGACCATGAACTCGCGGCGCACTGACACGTTGCTCGTGTAGAAGAACCGGTAATCCAGCTTCGTCAGTTTCGGGATGTGCGTGTACGCGAACTGCAGGCTCGAGTCGCCGCAGACGAAATCCATGACCGCGGACCGCTGCATGTCGGCCGGCCAGTCGATGTGCCCGAGCACCGCGCTGCCCGGCTCGCGCCGCTCCGCGTGGGCGCGCAGATGGGCTTCGAGCATCCGCTCGTCGGCGATGATGTCGTCGCCGATGAACAGCACCAGCTCGCCGGCGGCACGCTGCACGCCTTCGTTGCGCGCGACCCCGGGTCCCTGGTTCGGCTGACGGTGATAATGCAGCGCGAAGCGGAACGTCTCCGCCTGGAGCATCTCGCCGGTGCCGTCGGTCGATCCGTCGTCGACGACGATGACCTCGAATTCCTGGGGCAGGATCGTCTGCCGGTCGAGCGCGCGCAGGCACTTCAGCAGCATGTCCCGCCGGTTGTAGGTCGGGATCACGACGCTGATCCGCAGCCCCATCCAGTACGGCGATCGCTCGGTCGGAGTTGCTGGTTCGCGTCGGCGACGGGGACGTCTGGCGCTGCGACGACGCGCTCAGCGTTGCGAGATGCTGCGCGAAGTCCCGCGCCGTGTGGCGCCATGTGAAGCGCTCGGCGACGTCGGCGTATGCCTGCTGGCCGACTCGCCGCGCCGCGTCGCGGTCGTCCGCCACCCGGCGCATCTGCCTGACCAGGCTCTCGACGTCGGGCTCGGCCCACACTGGCCCGTTGAGAATCCGCAGCGCGCGCGTGTCGTAGCAGTCGCCCACGGGGATCAGCGAGAAATCCACCGGATAGCAGTTCGCCGGCGTGCAGAAGTCGGTCGGCCCGCCGAACAGCGGCGTGATCACCGGCAGGCCGCAGGCGAGCGCGTCGAGGATCTTCATGCCGTAGCCCTCGGCACGGTGCGCGGACACGAACGCGTCGCACGACTTGTACAACGCGATCAGCGCCTCCTTGCTGGTGAACTCCGTGAGGTACTCCACTCGCGCACGGTCCGGGCGCTCGGCCAGCATCTTCCTCAACGACGTGTCGCCGGACGACGCGCCGTAGTCCTTCATCACCAGCACGACGTCGTCGCGGGAGGAGAATGCGCGCCAGTACGCCTTCAGCAGGAGCTTCGTGCCGTACCGCTCCAGATCGTGCGAGTTGGTCACGGTCAGAAATCGGACCGTGCTGGAGCGGCGCGATGGCTGCGGGACCTGGTGGACCTCCGGCGAGTAGCCGGGGCGCAGGATGTAGCAGTCCTCGGCGGCTACTCCCACCTGCTGCAGCACGTCCTGGCAGAACGTGCTCAGCGGCAGCTTGCCGTGGCGGTTCTGTGCGAGGCACTGGAGCCAGTAGTCCCATGGCTGCGTGCCCGGCCGCTGGAACAGGTAGTTGATGACGAAGAGCTCCAGGTTCGTATGGCCCGTAAGCTCGAGGCCGAGATGCTGCGGCCAGTAATGCGACCAGCGGATTTGAATACCGCCGGTCGGCTGCACCGGCAGCATCAGCTTCTCCAGCGCGCGGCGCTTGTCCGGTTCGGTGGAGGCCGGCAGCGTGGTCTGGCGGATGGCGACCGGGATGTGCAGATCCTTCAGTCCGAGGACGAGCTCGCTCGTCACCCACGTCAGCGCGCTGGCCGCGGAGAGATCGTCGGCGAAGTAGACGAGATCCGGCGTCGAGGCCGGAGGCGCGACCGGCGGCGCGGCCATGGCGCGGGACGCTTCGATGTCTTTCTGATCGGTCCTGAAATACGCGAGCTCGTCGGGCGTGATCCGATCGCCCCAGCGCGACATGAACCGCACGAGATTGGCGTCGTCGTCTGCGGTGCGCGTCTCGGTGATTTGCCCGTAATGGTAGATGAACGAGGTCGTGCAGCAGACCACGGTCCGCTGCCGTGCGCGCACCGTCAGGCAGAGGTCGACATCCTCGTAGCCGTTCCGGTAGCCCTCGTCGAACATCCCGACGTCCAGGAAGAGCTGGCGCGGCATGAGCAGGCAGGAGCCGGTGACCGACTGGTATTCCCGCTGCTTGTTGACGTGCGGCAGCGAGCCGTCGGCGTGAGGATAGATGTGCTGCGGGCGCCGGTCGGCGCCGAAGATCATGCCGGTGTGGTGAATCCGGTTGGTATACGGAAACAGCTGCTTGATGCCGATCACACCGACGCGCGGATCCCCTTGCGCGATGGCCGCCATCGCCTCGAGCCAGCCCGGCTGCACGATCGTGTCGTTGTTCAGGAACAGCACGTAGCGGCCGGTAGCGAGCTGCGCGCCGACGTTGTTCGCCCGCGAGAAACCCAGGTTGGTCTCGTTGCGGATGTGCAGGACCCGCGGGTCGCGCGCCGAGAGCTCGCGGAGATAGCAATCGGTGTCGTCGGTCGACGCGTTGTCGACGACGATGACCTGGTGCTGCACGCGGTCCGACGCGTGACGGGCGATGCTCGCCAGACATTGCCGCGTGAACGCGACCTTGTTGAAGACGGGGATGATGATGGAAACGGTGACCGGCGCGCTGTTCATATGCGGAGTGAGCGAGCCCGGTTGGGGCATCGACACGGCTGAGCGGGCTCCGGAGAGTCTAGATCGGGCAGACGAGTCGATCAACACGGACGGACCGGCCTGAGAGGTATGCCGGTCCGACCGTGTCGAGTGGGCTGTCAGGACGGACGCGCGAGGATCTGCAGGCACGCGTCCGGGAACCAGCTGGCGAGCGCGTCGGCGGTGTCGAACACGCGGCCGCTGGCGGCGTCATGGAACTGATACCCGCTCCAGTCGGCGCCCGCGAGCGTACCCTGTGCGGCCGGCCGGCCGTGCAGTTCCATCAGGAACGTCGGCCGCTGCTTCACGATCGTCCGGCGCATGCCTTTGACCGCCTCCTGTTCCGCCCCTTCGATGTCCATCTTGATGAAATCCGGCGGTGCGAGCTCGTGCGTCTCGATCAGATCGTCGAGCGCGGCCGCCGACACGTCGATGACGTGGCCGGGCTTGCCCATATACGTGATGCTGCCGGCGATGCCGACCAGCAGGTTGCGGTAATTGATCCGGAACTCGATCGGGGCCGGCGAGGCGAAGATCGCGACCGGCAGGATCTCGAAGTTTCGCACCCGGTTGAGCGTGAGATTCGCCTGGAGGAAATACAGGCAGACCGGGTTCGCTTCGAAGCAGTAGACGCGGCCGCCGCTACCGGCGATGCGTGACAGCAGCACCGAATACAGCCCGAGGTTGGCGCCGATGTCGTAGATGACGGCATCCTTGCGCAGGCTGCTGGCCGCCAGCGCGATGGCGGCACGTTCGTGCGCCGGCGCCATGTGGGATTCCCAGGCCGACGGTACCCACAGGCGTACATCTCGATCGACTTCCACCAGGCGCGGCGACGGATCGAGATCGGCGTTCGCGTTCAGGTCGAACTCCGCCTCCGTCCATCCTGACTGCCCCGCGCGGGTCCGCCATTCGATGACGACCGTGTACGACCCCGGCGCTTCCGGGAGGAACTTGATCTGGTCGCGAGGCTGCCAGTCGCCCAGCGGCTGGAGGTAGAAGATCCCGTCGTGCTTGAGGAACACGCGCGTCTCGATGCCGGTTTCTCCGAGCTCGAGCGGGATCACGCATTCCTGTCCGAGGTTGTACGACTTGCGCCAGCCACTCTTCTGGCGACCCGGCGAGCCGACGAACACGGCATCGCTTCGCCGCGCAGAATACGAAGGTATTGATGTCATCTCGAAGCCTGCCTCACTGCTGAATCAGCCACGACCCGGTTGCGGCCCTCCAGATGGCGATTTCGGCGGCGGTGCCACCGAGATAGTTGCCGGGGATCCGGGCGTCGCCGACGCCCCAGCGCGTGGTCGTCGTCCCGCCGCTCGATCGAAGGATGATCCAGTCACCGGTCGTCTGGCGGACGATGGCCACGTCGGCGCTGCCATCGCCGTCGTAGTCGGCCGGCGCCGGCGTGTCGCCGAGCGCGGGCGCGCCCCAGTTGACCTGTAAGTACGTCCCGTTGGACAGGGCCATGAACCACTGGCCGGTGGTGCTGCGATAGACGGCGACGTCGGTCTTCCCATCGCCGTTGTAATCGGCTGGCACCGGGACGTCCCCTGCGGAGGGAACACCCCAAGTCGTGACGAAGTTGCCGCCGCTGCTCAGGAACATCAGCCACTGCCCGGTCGAGCGGCGATACACGGCGAGGTCGGCGCGGCCGTCGCCATCGTAGTCCGCGGGCAGCGGTATATCGCCGAAGGCCGGCGCGCCCCATGAGACGACGAGGAACCCGCCACCCGACAGCTGAACGAACCACTGCCCGTTGGCGGTCCGGAACACGGCGATATCGTCCCGGCCGTCGCCATCGTAGTCGGCGGGGATCGGCACGTCGCCGAGCGACGGCGCACCCCAGGTCTGACTGATGAACAGCGAGCCCGCCGAGCCCGCTACGAACCATTGCCCCGTGGCGCCGCGGTAGACCGCGAGATCGTTCCGGCCGTCGCCGTCGAAGTCCGCGGTCAGCGGCGTGTCGATGGAGATTCCCCAGCCGCGTCCCGCGATCACGGTTGCGGTCGACGAGCCTCCCGGGCCTCCCGTGTTGGTGAGCGTGTAGGTCGTGGCCGTCGCCGGGTTCACCAGGACCGATCCCATGTCGCCGGCGAAGGGGCTGCCGGAGATGCTCACCGCCGTCGCGCGGGAGACCACCCAGCTCAGGATCGCCGGCGTCACATCCGGCGTCGCCAGGAACGTTCTGAAGCTCGGCCCGTTCGACGTGTTCGCGGATGTCCGCGGCAGCGCATTGAAGTCGCTGATGTTCGCCGTGGAGGGACCGCAGGTCGGGTTGTACAGGTCGGAGAAGCCAATTCGCGGCGTGATGTCGTTGTTGTTGTAGGTCAGGATCGGCGTCCCGACCGGCGAGCACGCCTGTTCATGGATCTGGAACGTGCTGTTGTCCGCAATCGTCGTGTTCTGAATCGTGCCCGAGGGCGGTCCCAGGCCGCCGACGTACAATCCGCCGCCGCTCCCCGCAGTGTTTCGGTAGACCCTCGAATCCGACATGCCGATGACGGCGCTGTCGTCGATGAACAGGCCGCCGCCGAAATTCACCGCTGAATTACCGGCGATCGTTGCGCCGGAAATCGTCGCAGTGGTTCCAAGCGCGAGCAGGATGCCTCCGCCGTATGAGGTTCCGGAGGCGCCGACCGAGTTGCCGATGATGTGCGTGTTCGTGATGGTGAGGTCGGTGCGGTCCACCCGCATTCCTCCTCCGAGCACGACGGCCGTGTTCGCGTCGATCAGGGAGTTGGTCAACGTCACGGACGCGCGCGGCGCAGTCGCGGGATTGCAGATGGGCGTCGGTGAGCCGCAGAGCTGATCGCCGCTCGCGAAGATGCCGCCCCCCGCCCGCGCGTCGTTGCCGCGCACCGCCGAGTCGATCAGGACAAGGCTGCCCGCCTGCTGCAGCGGCATCTCCAGGTTGTTGCCGCTGATGCCGATGCCGCCGCCGAAGCCGCCGATCTGCGCGGAATCCTGCGCGTGATTGCCTTCGATCACCGAGCTCTGCACCTCGAACCGCGCGCGATACGTGCTCAAGCCGCCGGAGGTGTTCGACGTATTGGCGAGGATTCGCGCCCGCGTCAGGTAGCCGATCGCGTTGTCCTCGATATGAACGCCGCCCCCTTCGGACGGGTTGTCGGCAGCGCTGAACCGGGAGGTGATGTTGTTCGAGACTTCCGTGTCCTCCAGCATCAGCACGGCCGGCCCGTTCGGCGACCCATAGACGCCGATGTGGAAGATCCCGCCGCCCGCGAACTTCGACTGATTGCCGGCGATGAGGCAGCCCCGGAACGTCGGCGAGGCATCGTTCACGTGGACGCCGCCGCCGCTGCCGATGCTGCCGACGCCCGCGCCGCCTGTCCCCGAAACGTTGTTGTGGATCTGACAGCCGGTGAAAGTCGGCCGGGAGCCGGTCGTAATCGTCACTCCGCCGCCGAACCGCTGAGCGGAGTTGTTCCTGATGATGCAGAGCGCGAACCGCGGATGGGAGCGGCTCATGACTCCACCGCCCGAGTCCACGCCGCTGTTGTTCTCGAACACGGCATCCACCAGGCTCGGTGACGTGTCTTCGAACGTGAAGCCGCCGCCGGTGCCGACCACGCCCGTGCCGTTGCGGAACGAGAATCCCTGAATGTTGATGGTCCCGCTCGCGCGAATCACGCGCAACGCCGACTGGCCGCTGCCGCCAGCGTTGACCACCGTCGCCCCGGCTCCGCTCAGGCCGACCAGCGACAGCGACCGCGACGTATCCGCGATCAGCAACGCCTCGTTGTAAGTGCCGGCCGCAACCTGGATGGTCGTGCCGTTCGGCTGGGCGCCGCTCACGACGGCGTTGATCGCGGACTGTATGTTGGGGTAGTTGTTCGGGACGGTGACGATCTGCGCCTCAGCCACCCCGACAAGCGCGAGGAGCAACGTGGAGCACACACCAATGCGGCCGATCCTTCGTTTCAGTCGGCCTGTCTCACGGAACGAAACCAGGTCTCGTAGCATCGTTATGGTCGGCGTCGCTGGCAAGTAACGATCCAGCATGTCCTTGAGGTTGGAGTATCGGTCATTGGTCATATGTATCGAACCTGATCTTCGTGATGTCGGCCGGGCCCCTCAGTGCCACTTTTTGCGAGCAAACGCCATGGGATGCTATCCGAAGGACGGCGGGTGGAAGACGGTCGGGACTTATACCCCAGATCCGTGCGAGGAAGGCACACCGGCGTCGTCGAAAAACGTGTCGAGGATGGTGCCCAGGGCCGCATAGACGTGGTCTGCGCTCATCGCCCGCCTGATGTTCTGCCGCTCCAGCTCGGAGAATCGTTCAGCGCCGGGCGCCTGCAGCAGCTGAACGAGGCGGCGAGCAAACTCGAACCAGTCATTCACCGCGTGATACAGGTTGTCGGCCTCCACAATCTCCAGCGGGCAGCGGACCGACGACCAGGTGACAACGGGGCGCATGTGGGCGACAGCGTCCACGATCTCCGGCCGGCATCCCGTCTCGGCCGCCGCGGGGCTGATCGCAGCCGCGGCATCGGCGTACAGATCACTGGCCGTGCTGCCCGCCGGTGCAGCATGGACACCCGCCAGCGGATTGTTTTCGACGATGGCGGCGACGTTCCCGCCGATCACGAGCTCAGCGTCCGGCACGTTTCTCCGCACGCGAGGCCACGCGAACATCAGGAAATCGGAGAGCGCCAGACGATTTTCCGCCGAATCGGGAATGTCGCAGACGATCCGGCAGCTGCCATCACTTGCAGGTAGCTCGTTGCCCTCGCCGTCCATGGCAACGCCGAGCGTGCGCCGGCCTGGCACTGTCGATTGCAGCTCCCCCGTCTCGGCCTCCCGCAGCGTCAGCAGCAGATCCGCCGAAGCAAGGCCGGGCCAGAGCGCCGGCGTTGGCACGCCGGTGTCCAGCGGTCCGGTCGGGAGCAGGTCGGCGACCTTGAAGACCTGGCCGGTGAGCCCGGGCAGGAGGCGAGTCATCCAGAGCGATTCCGCAAGGAACACGTAAGGACGAAGCGAACCGTGAAGCCGGCGGATCGTGGCGACCAATGGATCGTGGCAGATCGCTCGCTCGGACTCCGTGATCGCCGCCGGACGTCGTGCCGCGCCGGCGGCCGACAACTCCGTCCGCGTGAACTCCTGGTCGAGCGACGCGAGGACGTCGGGAATGTCGGCGAGCAGGTAGTCCACGCGCCCGTCGCGGCGACAGACCACCGCGTTGTCGAACTCGTCTGCGACTTGCGCGACGACCTTGGCGTCCAGCTCTTTACCCGGGAGTGGCGCAATCACCGGCACGATCCGGTAGCCGCGGCGGCGGAGCCATTTCAACAGCCGGTAGACGCGGCGGTCGTTCCCGCCCCGTCCGGGCAGCGGCAGGAAGGGCGTCGCGCAGAGCACGATTCGCTGTGCCGGCCTCGAGGCAGGCGTTCGAACCTTGAGCTTGACCGGCATCGGCCGCGACACCTGCAGTTCTTCGTTCACGGCTCGAGCCGCCGGCATCGTGCCGAGCGGGCTGCGGCCGTCGGCGTGGCCCGTACTCGAGGAAATGCGCCAGCGGGTTCTCGCCGCTGCGGCGAACGTCCTCGTGCACGTGGCTCGGTAGAACGCCGGATCGAACGCTGCTGATGGCCGAGCGCCGGTGCGCCAGCCGGTGGTGGCAAAGTGCACCAGCGGATTGATGCCGTCGTCGCCGGGCCCCATCTGTGCGCGGTAGTACACACAGTCGAAGAAGGGGTTGGGATTGCGCCCCTCAGCGGCGCCGAATGCGAGGAAATGGCGCAGCGGTTCCGCACCCGCGGCGGCGACATCCGGGTTGGAGTCGAGGTAGTACGCGACGTCGAACAGCGGAGAGGGATTCCGGCGCTCGATCGCGCCGCGCCGCACGTAGTGCGCCAGCGGATTGACACGCCTGGCAGCCACGTCAGGGTTGCGCCGCAGGTAGTAATCAGCGTCGAACAGCGGATGCGGGGCGCGGCCTTCCAGGCCGCCGTGCAGCACGAAGTGCGCGAGCGGGCTGATGCCGCTCGCCTCGACGTCCGGATACCGGGCGAGGTAATACGCCTCGTCGAAGAGGCGGCTGCCTGCGATCGCGCGCGCTTCGCGCAGGCGCCTGGGCCGGCGCAGCAACGCGAGCCTCCTGTTGGTACCGCCGGCTCGCGGCTCACCGATCGGGCGACCCGGCGCCTCGTGGTCCGGATGGGTCTGCAGCTCGGCGATCCTCGCCGCGCGCTGCTCGGCGATCTCGGCGACGGCCGTGAGCTCCGACAGCGCGCCGGCCAGCGCACGCTCCGCCTCGTCCCGCTGTATCCGTGCGTTCTCCTGGACGCGGACGAGGGCGGCTTCGGCCTCCTCCCGCCGGCGTGCTTCTTCCTCGATTCGCCGCTCCGCCTCGAGCTGCACCTGCCGCACCGCATCCTCGCCCTGCTGGCGGATCGCGGCGGCCTGATCCTGCTCGTAGCGGACGTGTGCTTCCAGGCGTCCAATCCCGTCGGACGCCGTACGCAGCTGCGACGTAAACGATTCGACGGTCGTTTCGTGGTGCGCACGCTCGAGCCGCAGCGTCGTCTCGGCGGTGTCGGCGCGGAAGCGGGCCGCCACGGCGCTGCCCATCCGCGAAAAGAACGCGCGCGCGTCGTGCGTCTCGGACGGGTTCGACGATGCAGAGAAGAGCCACTGGAGCGCCGGTGGCTGATTCCGTCCGACGCCGAGCACCCCCAGCCCGTGTCCGTGCAGGAACTCGAACGACGAATGGAGCGCGCGGACCTCCTGCCAGAGCCGCCAGGCGCCGAAGTCCCGCTCGCGGACGTTCGTATCGTGGAACAGCACGATCCCGCGGTCGCTGAGCTTCGGCAGCCAGCGCGCATAGTCCGACGAGACGGCGTCGTAGGTGTGGCAGCCGTCGATGTGGAGCAGGTCAATCGTGCGATCGGCGAAGTGCACGAGCGCCTCGTCGAACGTCGAGCGGATCAGCCGCGAGAAGCCGGAGAAGCGCTGCGCGTGGTAACGCTCCCATTCCTGGAACACGCTCTCGTCGTAGAAGCCGGCCTGATCATCACCGCGCCAGGTGTCCACGGCGTACGCGGCAGTCGGCAGCTCCAGCACCTGCATGGCCTGCGCGAACGCGGCATAGCTGTTGCCGGACTGCGTGCCGAGCTCGACGAAGACGCGGGGGCGCGCCGCCTCGACCATCCAGAAGGCAAACGGGACGTGCTCGAGCCACGACGGCGGATGAACCACCCGCTCCGGCTCGAGAAAGACGATCGGACGATAGAGGAACCGGATCAGTTCGCTCGCCGCCGACGTCAGCGCGGCGCCATTCGCGGCCTGTTCACGCATGCTGGGTTCGTTTCAGAATGATGAGGCGATTCTATGCCACCTGATGGACCGGACCAAGGTGCGGATGGTCAGGCCGAGACCGGGGAGGGCTCTTCGGCCGGAGCCGCCGCGCCGGTCAGGAGGTTGTCGTAAAACGCGAGGCCGGCGTCCACGTCGCCGTCGAAGACGAGCTGGCCCCGCTCGAGCACGCAGACCCGCTTGCACAGCGAGCGAACCGCCGCCGGCGCGTGCGAGACGAACATGATCGTCTTGCCCTGCTCGAGGAACTTGTTCACCGTCGCGATGCAGCGCTGCTGGAAGTCCGCGTCGCCGACCGCGAAGATCTCGTCGAGCAGCAGGATGTCGGGATCCAGGTTCGCGGCAATCGCGAAGCCCAGCCGCATGTACATCCCCGACGAGTAGTTCTTGATCGGCACGTCGATGAAGTGCTCGAGGCCGGAGTACTCGACAATCGCGCCGTAGATCGACTGGATTTCGCTGTTCGACAGCCCGTGGATGGCGGCGTTGAGAAAAACGTTCTCGCGGCCGGTCATCTCCGCATGGAAGCCGACGCCCAGCTCGATCATCGACGCGATGCGCACACCACGCGCGACCAGCATCCGGCCGCTCGTGGGCCGATGGATGCCGGCCACGAGCTTGAGGAACGTGCTCTTGCCCGAGCCGTTGCGGCCGACCAGCCCGATCGACTCGCCGTGATCCACGCGCATGCTGACGTTGCGCAGCGCCCAGAACTCTTCGACCGACTGCCGGCGGTTGCGGCGCAGCAGGTTCAGAAACCGCACCTTCAGCTCGACGGCCTCGTGATGGAGCAGGAACCGCTTGGAGACGTCGTGCGCCTCGACCACCGATCTCACAGCTGCTCCGTGAACCGTCCCTCGAACCCGAGAAACAGGAGAGTGCCGACGACGAACGCGCCGGTCGCGTGCGTGAATGCCATGACATAGACGGCCGGCTCGGGCCAGGCCTGATGATAGAAAATCTGCTGGTACGCCACCACGAACGGCGTCACCGGACTGAGCAGGATCAGCGTCTTCAGCCGCTCCGGTACCTGGCCGAGCTCGTACACGATCGGCGTCGTCCAGAAGAGCACCGCCAGCGCGACCTCGAGCAGGTGGCGCACGTCGCGGAAGAACGCCGTCGCCGTCGCCAGCGTCAACGCCACACCGATCGTGAACACGACCTGCAGCAGCAGGAAGAGCGGAAACAGCAGGATGGCGTCAGACGGCGGGACGCGGTACCACAGCATCATCGCCGGGAGGAAGACCGAGATCGTCAGGAGATACTGCGCCAGGTTGAACAGCACCGTCCCGATCGGCAGGATCGCACGGGGGAACAGCACGCTCTTCAGCAGTCCGGCGTTGTCGACGATCGCACCCGTCGACAGGCCGGCGGAGTTCGCGAAGAACGTCCAGGACAACAGCCCCAGCATCAGCGAAAAGACGAACCCTTCGCTGTGTATCCGCAGGATGTAGGTGAAGGCGATGGTGTAGACCACCATCATCAGCAGCGGGTTTGCGAGCGACCAGAGGAATCCGAATACCGAACCGCGGTATTTGAGCTTGAGCTCCTTGAACACGAGATTCTTCAGGAGCTCGCGATAGCGGTAGAGGCTGACCACTGCCCCTTTGACGGTCGTCAGCTCCGCCGCGCGGTCAATCAGCTCGCTACCCTGGCGCGCCTCGGCGTCGGCGCGAGGCTGGTGGACGAGGAGCCAGATGCCACGCCAGGTGAGCGCCGCGATGGAGAGCAGGGTCGCGTCGATCGCGAAAGCCGCGCGCGAGACGCCCTCGAATCCCGATGTCAGCCAGACCGCGGCACTACCAAGCGCAGTTCCTGTGAGCATGCCAGCCACGACCCGTCCCACCCAGCGGACTTCTCCCAGGCTCGTGTAGACGCGGAACACGGCCAGCAGCAGCATCTGGCAGGCGACCACGATCGGCGCCGTCGAGAGCGCGGTTGGAAGGAACCTGCTGAACTCTTCGGCGTCGAAGCGGAGCCGATACGAGAGGAGGTGGATGGAAATGGCGAGGACCAGATCGAGTGCCGCGGCGAGCACCCAGCCGGGCCGCGTTTCCGTGTTTCGTCCGTCCGGCTCCGGGCTGTCGTGATCCTGTGCCGTGCGCTTGCGCGCGACGTCTGACATTCGTCTGTGATCTGCTCCCCAGTCGGTCGTGCGCACGTCAACAGGGCTGTCTCGGACCGACCGGCCCAGAATACACGAAACGTGGGAATGGGGACGGGGCGCGGCGTGGGGTGGGAGCGAACTCGAGCGAACGCGCGAGACCGAACAAAAAAACGCGCGCGCGATTGGCTCGCGCGCGCGTCGTCGGTCGTTCGAGACGGCTTACCAGGCCGGCAGGGCCGAAACTTCGCGGAGGCCGCCGATCGTGTCGCCAGCGGCGGGCGCGCCCCAGCTGAAGCTCGCCGAACCGCCCTTGGCGTATGACAGGTACCACGCGCCGGTCGACGAACGGAACACCGCGAAGTCCGCGCTGCCGTCGCCGTCGTAGTCCGCCGGGACCGGAACGTCGCCGAGGGTTGGTGCGCCCCACGTGGCCGTGCGCGTACCGTTCGTCCGCGACAGATGAACCATCCACGTGCCGGTGGTGTGCCGGAACACGCCGATATCGGTCGTGCCGTCGCCGTCGTAGTCCGCGGGAACCGGGACGTCGACGCTGGGCGAGCTGCCCCAGCTCCAGGTCGCCGTCGTCTGGTTGTCGAACAGCACGAACCACTGGCCGGTCGAGCGGCGGAATACCGCGATGTCGGTCACGCCGTTGCCGTTGTAGTCGCCGGGCACCGGCGCGTCATCGTTGCCGGTCGCGCCCCAGCGCACCTGCTTCTGCTGTCCGGTCGTCGAGAGGCGAATCAGCCAGTCGCCGCTGGTGCGGCGGTACACCGCGACGTCGTTGCGGTTGTCGCCGTCGTAGTCGCCAGGCACGGGCAGATCCAGCAGCGCGGGAGAACCCCACGACATCGAGAGCGCCCCCGACTTGCTCTGGTTGATGAACCACTGCCCGGTCGTACCTACGGTAGACGGCAACGTCAGACTTGCCATCACCGTCGTAGTCGGCCGCGACCGGCACGTCGCCGTACGCCGGTGCGCCCCACGCCGTCGCCATCTGGCCGGCGGTCGTCCGGGCGGCGTACCACACACCCGTCGACCCGCGATACACGGTCGGGTCAGCGCGCCCGTCGCCGTCGAAGTCGCCCATCTGGAGCAGCGACGGCGTACGCCAGATCGTGCCGAGCCATGCGGCGGCTTCGTTCGACGCCGGGCTCAACTGACGCGACGCGCTGTAGGCGCGCACCACGAGGAAGACCATCTGCTCGTTGACTGGCGCCGTTATCGTCGCGACGTTCACCTTGCCGACGTCGAGGCTCTGCGTATGCTGGCCGGATTGCGTGCCCCAGTAGACGATGTAACCAGCGACCGCCGAGTCAGCGCTCGCATCCCACGCCAGCGTGAGCGTCGCGGCGTTGACGACGCGAGTCGAGCACAGCGATATAGCGATCATGCCCAGCAATTGGGCCAGTCTTTTTGACTTCATGCCGAGCTCATCCAGCAACGGATGTGCCAGGACCTCAGCTGCGACAAATGCTGTGAAAAACGCGGTTTTTGGCTCAACTGAAGCGCGGCTGCGAAGCCGGTCCGCAGTGCGGCACCGGGACCCTCCGCATATTCGTGGTAAGACTTACATTTCCGCAGCCTAGGTCATTCGCCGTTGCCAGCGCCTCCCGACAACCTCAACGTTGCGGTGCTCATCGTGAACTGGAACGCGGGCCCGCTGCTCGACCGTTGCCTCGCTGCGCTCGCGGCGCAGCAGCGACAACCGAATCGCGTGATCGTGGTCGACAACGGGAGCAGCGACCATTCACTCTCGCATGCGGCGGAACGTCTGCGCAGCGCGGAGCTGATTTGTCTTCGTGAGAACGTCGGCTTCGCGCGCGCGAACAACATCGCGGCCGCGGCCGCACCTGATGCCGACGCGTACGCACTGCTGAATCCCGATGCGTTCGCCGAACCGGAGTGGCTGAAAGCGCTGGTGTCCGCGGCGTCTCGTCATGACGATGTCGCGGCATTCGCGAGCCGGATGCTGCTCGATTCCTCGCCGCAACATCTCGACGGCGCGGGTGACAGCTATCACGTCTCGGGCCGCGCGTGGCGGATCGGTCATGGCCACGCCGACGCTCCGGCGGGTTGGTACGAACGCGAGATCTTCGCGCCATGCGCCGCCGCGGCCCTTTACAGGCGGGCCGCGTTCGATGATGTGGGTGGATTCGACGAACGCTACTTCTGCTACTTCGAAGACGTCGATCTCGGCTTCCGCCTGCGGCTGCGGGGACATCGGGCGCTCTATGTGCCGGACGCCGTCGTCCGTCACGTCAGTTCAGCGTTGAGCGGCTATCGCAGCGACTTCGCGGTGTATCACGGCGAGCGGAACGCGGTGTGGACGTTCGCCAAGAACATGCCTGGCCCGCTCCTGTGGCGATACCTGCCGCAGCACGTGCTGCTGAACGTCGCGGCGTTGTTGTTCTATCCCTGGCGCGGCCAAGGGCGCGCAGTCTGGCGCGCGAAGCGCGATGCGTTGCTCGGACTGAAGACGATTCTCGCGGAACGTCAGCGGGTGCAGCGAACGCGACGCGTCGCGGGCGATACGCTCCGCGCATCGATGGCCCGCGGCCTGCTCGCGCCCTACGTCGGACGGTACTCCGCGGGAGGCATGCGGCCGACATCTGGCGACCATGGAGCCTCAGATCACGCGAAGTGACGATGGGCAGAATTTACATTTCAGGCAGAAACTCCAGGTGGAATTTACATACCCGAGAAAAGCCCGTAGTTTTTTGCCCGAACGCCCAATTTCATTGACGAATTGTCAACCTGTCCGCAGGTTTACCGGCACCGGCGGTTGCTATACACTCAGCCCTCGGTCATGGCAAAACGGGCTCTCATCAGCGGCATCACCGGGCAGGACGGCTCCTATCTCGCGGAGTTCCTGCTCTCGAAGGGCTACGACGTGCACGGCATCGTCCGGCGCGCGAGCACCAGCAACTACTGGCGCATCGAACACGTGCTCAGCCGGATTCATCTGCACCCGGCTGACCTGATCGATCAGCTTTCGTTGATCAGGGTAATTGACAGCGTCAGGCCGCACGAGTTCTACAACCTCGCGGCGATGTCGTTCGTGCCGGCGTCGTGGGATCAGCCGATGCTGACCGGCGAGTACAACTCGCAATCGGTGACCCGCGCGCTCGAAGCGGTGCGGCACGTCGATCCCGGCATCCGCTTCTACCAGGCCTCGTCGAGCGAGATGTTCGGCAAGGTGCGCCAGGTGCCGCAGTCCGAGCTGACGCCGTTCTACCCCCGCAGCCCGTACGGCGTGTCGAAGGTCTTCGCCCACTACATCACCGTGAACTACCGCGAGAGCTACAAGCTGTTCGCCGTCTCCGGCATTCTGTTCAACCACGAGTCGCCGCGGCGGGGCCTCGAATTCGTGACCCGCAAGGTCACCGACGGCGTGGCCCGCATCAAGCTGGGCCTGGCGGACACGGTTTACCTCGGCAATCTCGACGCGAAGCGCGACTGGGGCTTCGCGGGCGACTACGTCCGCGCGATGTGGCTCATGCTGCAGCAGCAGACCGCTGACGACTACGTCATCGCCACCGGCGAGACGCACTCGGTGCGCGAGCTCGTGGACGTGGCGTTCAACCACGTCGGCATCGACCCCGAGAAGCACGTCAAGCTGGACCCGGCGCTGCTGCGGCCCGCCGAGGTCGATCTGCTGGTGGGCGACGCGTCGAAGGCGCGGCGCGAGCTCGGCTGGAACGCCGAGGTCGACTTCCGCAACCTCGTTACCATGATGGTGGACGAAGACGTGCGCCGTCTCTCGAGCGCGTCCACGGCACGGCCCGTAGAAACCCGCTGATCAGACGGGCAAACCGGTCGTCGCCGGCTGGACTTCGTCGATCCTGATCGTCAATCGCTGCAGGCTGATGCCGAGCGCGGCGCATCGCCGCTGCAGATGGTCGATGCGCTCCGGATCGATGTCGCGCGCACTGATGATCAGGTGCGTGACGCGCAGACGCGGCGCCAGTGATTCCAGGTCGGCCGACGTCCCGAGTACGGGGACGCCGTCGATCCGCGTCCGTTGCTTGGCGGGGTCGTCGTCGATGAATCCCACCGGATCGACCTGCAGGCTGCGGTTCTGCAGGAGCTCCCGCAGCACGAGCGTCCCGCCGCCTCCCGCGCCGTAGATCAACGCGCTGTGCGCCGGCGTGTGCTGCCCGCGCAGGTAGCGCTCGACGCCGCTGGTCGCGGCTCGCGCCGTCACCAGCAGGGCCCAGGCGATCCCCAGGTTCAACGCGAAGACGCCGCGCGAGAAGCGCTCGAAGCGGTAGAGCGCGAGGATCAGCATCACCGCCAGCACCATGCCGAGCACCAGCGATTTTCCGAGGAAGCCGACCTGGTTCCGCAATGGCGTGCTCCACGGCAGACGGTACTTCCCCATCCAGTAGAGCGCGCCAATCTCGCAGCCCACCACCAGCGGAATCGATCCGATGAACGGCGGGAAGAACGTCACGACCTCGTCGCCGGGGAAGCGGAGGCGGAAGGCGGCGTAGTAAGCGATCGTCAGCACTCCGAGATCGATCAGGATCTCGAGCGCGCGCCGCCGGTACGCCAGGTCGACCACTGCCGGCATCTCCCGTCCCTGCGCGGCGAGCACGAGGATCGCGGTACAGAGTCCGAAGATGTAGACGGTCAGAAACGCGAACAGCGATCCGAGCGGCAGCTGGCGCAGCGCGACGGCGAGGGCGCCGCCGGCCGCGGCGATGCCGTAAAGCGAGAGCACGGCCGTGCGTTCGCTGACGCCGAGCGCGACGAGGCGATGCGACGTGTGATCGCGCCCGCCGATCAGCGCGCTGCGCCCGGACAGGGGTCGCGTCAGGGTCACGAATGCGGTATCGAGAATCGGCACGAGCAGGATCAACACGGGGAACAGCGCAGCCGGTATCAGACGGCTCTGCACATCGGTGGTGGAGCCGATGCCGGCGGTGGCGAGAAAGCCGCCGATGAGAAGGCTCCCGCTGTCGCCCATGAAGATGCTGCCCGGCGGGAAGTTGTAGCGGAGGAACCCGAGCACCGCGCCCGTGAAGGCGGCGATGGCCACGGTGAGGGCGCTGGCATTCTCCGGGATGAGCAGCGTCAGGTAACAGAAGGCCGCGATGGCTGCGACGCCGGCCGCGAGCCCGTCCATGTTGTCGAGGAGGTTGAACGCGTTGGTGACGCCGACGATCCAGACGAACGCCAGGACGCGATCGAGGACGATCCATCCGGTGACCGTGATTGGCGGCATCAGCCACAGCACGATCGCGGCGATGACCATCTGGCCGCCGAGCTTGGCGAGCGGCTTCACCGCGCGCACGTCGTCGAACACGCCGAGCAGGAACATCAGCCCCGAATAGAGGGCGAGCGGGAGAAGGCGCTCGTCGGGCCCGTGCAGCAGCACGCCTCCGGCAAGGCCGATTGCGATCGCCACGCCGCCGAGCAGGGGCACGGGCCGCCGGTGCCAGCGGTTCTCGGCCGGGAACGCGCAGATGTCCCAGCGCCGGGCCAATGCACGGACGCCTGGCGTCGCGATCAGCGAGAGGACGAGACCCGTGATGAAAGCGGAGAAGTGAGTCGCGAGCGGCACGTCAGGACGGGGAACCGCCGTCGCTAGGCATCACGAGGACCACCCCGAGCGGCACAGACAGAGCATACACGCCGCGACCCTTCGCCGCTAATGTTCCACTGTCGGCCGGCCTGCGATCCGCGCGCCCGTCGTATCGGTCGCGGCTCAATCAAGGCTCTGCCGTCCTGCGGACGATGCGGGAGGTCGATGCGGATGAATCGTCCGGACTCGATACGCGGTCATCGGACGGAAGCAGAGCTGACGCGGATCTCTGCCTCGTGAAGACCCCGAGGAACGCCGGGACCCGGGGAATTGCCTGCATGGGCGCTGGTGCGCCCATGCAGGCCGAAGCTCAGAACACGCGCACGGAGTCGACCATGCTCGGGTTGCCCCAGCCCAAGGTGATCCACGCGCCGTTCGACGAGCGGCGGATGAACCACTGGCCGGACGAGAACCGAAAGACCGCGACGTCTGCACGTCCGTCGCCGTCGTAGTCGGCGGGGACCGGGATATCTAGGCTGCCGGGCGATCCCCATGGGGCGTAGAGATGGCCGCCCGACGACTGCAGCACGTACCATTCGCCGGTGCTGGTGCGGTAGACGGACATGTCCAGCACGCTGTCGCCGTCGAAATCCGCCGGCACGGGCACGTCTCCCTGCGCCGGGTCACCCCACGTCCATCGGAACAACGCGCCGTTCGTCGACCGGTGCACGAACCACTCGCCTGTGGTGCTGCGATAGACGGCGACATCGGCCTTGCCGTCACCGTCGTAATCGCCCGGCACGGGGACGTCGGCGTAGTCGGGTGAACCCCATGAATCGACCATGTAGCCGGCCGACGAGCGCAGGATGACCCATACGCCGGTTGCCTGGCGATAGATGGCCATGTCGGTCTGGCCGTCGCCGTCGTAATCTGCCGGCACCGGAAGATCGCCGTAGATCGGCGAGCCCCAGTGGTGGCGCACGCTGACGTTGTCGCTCGTCCGGCGGAAGAACCACTCGCCGGTCGACCTGCGGTAGACCGCGATGTCCGCACGTCCGTCGCCGTCGTAATCCGCGGGAACCGGCTGATCCTGGAGGGCCGGCGCGCCCCACCACCATCCCGTTGCCGTCTGCGTCGAGGAGCGCAGCGTCAGCCACTCGCCGGTCGAGCTGCGATAGACCGTCACGTCGGTGCGGCCGTCACCGTCGTAGTCCTGCGGCGTCATGATCGTCGGCGTCCGGGAGCCGGCCGATCCCCACGGAATCAGGATCGGCCTCGGGATGCTCTCACTGCTGCCGTTCACGGCGCTCACCAAATACTGCACACCCATGGCGGGAATGCCGTTGATGTCGAGGTAGGTCGTGCTCGTCACGCCTGCCGCAAGCAACGAGATGCCGTTCGCATCGATCTTGCGGATGGTGTAGCTCGACGCGCCAGCGACCGGAGCCCAGCGCAGCCGCAAGCCGCCCGGGCCCGGCGTCACGGTCAAGAACGCGGTGGTGGGAAGAGTCTGGACGGCTGCCCCGGAGTAGCGCGACACGCGCATCTGCGCGTAGTAGTGATTGTCGACCAGCAGGAACTGATTCGAGACCGGGTTCGGGACGGGAATCGTGTACTTGTTGCGGACGTCGTAGTTGGCGCCCGGATCCGGGACGAAGTCGAGCGCGCCCGGAATCGGCGCCCCGTTGGCGTCGATCTCCTGCGCCGACGGATACGCCATCCACGGCGTGGACGACAGCAGAAACGTCGCCGTGCCCGGGTTGTAGATCAGGTTCGGGAAGCCGTAACCGCCGCCGTCGAGGTGGAGCGTGGCGGCCGAGCTCTGGCGGAGGAAATAGGCCCCGCTGAAGCCGCTGCTCGCGCCTGACGCCGTGTTCCCCATGATCTGGCCGCCGCTGGCGTAGCCGATGACGAAGAGATTGCCGGCCGCGCTGAACGCGATGGTCGGCTCCTCGAGGTAGCCACTGGCAGGCAGATAGAACGAATCCGCGCCCTGCGGGACGCCGGTGTCGCTGATGAACCGGCCCCACAGCGCCGTCTTCCCGCCGTTCAGCATGCCCCACGCCCAGCCCACGACCAGGCAGCGGCGGTTGACGGGATCGCAGGCGATCTCGGGGTCGGACTGCCCGTCGCCTGGATTGGTCAGCGGATACACTCCGGCCACCGCCCCATCGGGCGTGATCGGCGCAACGAAGGAGGCGGGCAGCGCGCCCGAGTAGCGCCACCATGTGGCGAGGAACATGTTCGACTCGCGGGAGTAGGTGACGCCGGTCTCCGAGCCGGCCGGACCGGCCCACTGGTCGAGGAAGATCTCAGCCGCGCCCAGCACAGGTCCGTTCCCGGTGTAGGTGACGAACCGCGCCAGCTTTTGATGACCCTGCGCGGCCAGGTCGGGGCGAATCTTCGTGTACGTGACCAGGAACTTTCCGTGCTGCGCGCTATAGGTCACGCGGGCCCACCCGGATTGGTGCGGTCCGTCGGAAATCGCGAACATCCCTGTGATCGCCGCACCGGCCTCGTTCAGGAACATGCCGTTCACCGGCCCGAGTGCCTGTGTGCCCCAGACCACGAGGTACACGCGGTTGACCGTGTCGAACGCGGAGTCGAACCGGACGAACGCGCGCGGTTCGTTGAACAGCACCCCTGGGCCGGCGACGCGGGTGATAGCGGCGCTGACTTGTAAAGGAAGGAACGTGGCGAACGCGAGGGCGAGAGCGATGGCGCGGGTGAACTGCTTCATCATGGTTGTAAGCGCAATAAGGGTGTGAGAGAGAGCCGTCCGGCTCCTAGAACTTTTCGGCTTGCGCGACGATTTCGAACAGGGGGGCAACATAGAGTATCGAACGGCACAGCTGGTGTCAAACCTGGCCGGAGTCGCATTCTTACCGCCGTTCGGCGGCGGCCCACTGTAAAAGCGCCTCAGCGGCGCGAAGTTGCACGATGGGGTCGCTGTCGAGCAGCTTTCCGCGGACCCGTTCGGACGGAGTCCGCTTGAGCCTGGCCTCGGTGACGAGCGCTTGCGCCCGAACCGCCGGGTCTGGATCATCCAGCTTGGCGTCGACCACTTTCGCCGCCGCATCCGGATCGGCCGCCGCCAGCACCTCGGCCGCACGGAGCTGGATCACGCCCGGTGCTTCACGCGTCAGTCGCCTCAGCAGAAACGTCCCCTGATCGTTGCCGTTGTCCAGCATCGCGTCGGCGGCGTCGAGCAGATCCTCTCCTTCCATCGCGCGGCTGAACCCGGCGAGCTTGAGCATCGCGTCGGGCTCCTTGAGTCGCGCCCGTGCGACCATGCAGGTGTTCCAGGGTTGCAGCCCCGGCGGCGCATTCGTCACCACCGTCCGCAACGCCTCTTTCGCCTCGACCGTATCGAAGTGGCCCATTACGCGGCACGCGACGATCTGGTCCTCGGATCGGGCCGATCCCAGCAACTTCCGGAGCAGCGGCACGGCTGTCGGTGCGGGGAGCAGACGAAGCACGTCGGCAACTGGCGCCAGGTCCCGCGGGGTCAAGTTCGCCACGATCGTCGTCAGTGAGGCGACCGCATCCTTGTCGCCGCGGCGCACGAGGGTGGCGGCCGCGCGGACGCGCTGCTCTGCGGGAGCAGCCGGACGCTTCACCGTCGACCACAGCCGCTCCTGGCAGGTCGAGGTCGCCGGGACAAGCGGTGATGCGCAGCCCTCGACCCAGACGTCGAAGTTGGTTGACCGGAGGTTGCTGTCGAGCGCGAGCAGCGCAATCGCGCGCAGCATCTCGGGTGTCTTGTCGGGCCGCTTCTCGAAATCCGAAAGCCGCTGTTTCAGCTCGAGCTGTACCGATTCGACAGATGGAGAAGCCTGGGCGAGGAGAAGGGCACCGGCGATCGAGAACGCGAGCAGCATTCGTGGGCAAAGGTCGGCACACTCTAGAACACGCCCTTGGCGGTGTCAAACCTCCGCGGTTCAATTTCGCGGACGATGGTTCCGTTGTCGGATCGATCGCGGCCTGATCGCCAAAGAGTCCGAACATCAAGGCGGGCATCACGAGGGCATAGAGCGGCAGGAAGATCCTCGATTCGATGATGCTCGAGAAGGTGAACGCGACCGCCACGAAGCAGGGGACCACGAGCAGGGCTCTCCGCGCGAACAGCGGCAGGCTCGCCCGGCGGTGGAGCGCGAGGGCCAGGAAGGGGCCGAAAAGTATCAGGGCGAAATAGGCGTAGGCGCGATAGTACGGGTCGTAGTTGGGAGGAAGCAATCCGAGATCAGCGAGGTTCCGGGCCGCCTGCCAGTAGTCGTAATGCTGCAGCCCACGGACCAGCCGGAGCCCGGCATAGATCGCCAGCCACTCCAGCCCGAACAGCGCCGTTCGGACCACGCGGCCGCGTGTGAGTGGAAACGCGACGACGTACAGCACCACGAGGAACACGGAGGTTTCGCGATTGAACGCGGCGAGCGGCAGAACGGCGGCGAACACCCTGTCGTTCCGCTGCGCGATCGCCATCGCTCCGAGGGAGAACAGCGCGAGCTCCGGCATCGAGTCCGGATGCGGCCACGAGTTGGTTATCGTGAGCGGCAGTGTCGCCGCGCTCAGGGCGACGCCGGCGAGCGCGATGCGCGGCGGAAACCACGTGCGCAGGTACGCATGCATCGCCAGGTAGGCGAGAAAGATGAAGAGCAGACGCGTCGCATACCAGGTCGCCTCGAGCGACGCGCCGGAGGCGTCGGCCAGTCCTTTGATTGTAAATGGCGCCAGGACCCGGTACTTGCCGGGCGCGTGCTCCGTGCCGTCCACGACCCCGGTGATGTACTTGGTGACAGTGAGCGTGTGAGGCCGCATCCGGAGATCGGCAAATCCGGTCGCGACCGCCAGGCTGACGTAGAGGAGCACGCACCAGGCGTCCTGCGCGGAACGGGAAGGACGATCATCTCTCGTGACGTCGCGACCACCTCCGGCATGTGACATGTGCGCCTATGATGCCCCAAATTGATTGGCTCGCCGTGCTCCAGGGCCAGCGCACCCACGCTCGCGTGAACCCTGGAATCGGCCTCGCCAGTTCTCGAGCTCGCCGCTCTCCTCCTCACGAGTTCCCAAGTTTCGATTCGCGGCGGTAGAATCCTCTGGATGGTTTCCGATCCTCTCGTCATCGCCGGTCGTACGTTCAAATCACGTCTGATTGTCGGCACCGGGAAATATCCCTCTCATGCGGTCATGGCCGACGCGCATCGGGCGTCCGGGGCCGACATGGTCACGGTGGCGGTGCGGCGCGTGAACCTGACCGATCGCTCGAAGGAATCCCTGCTCGACTATATCGACCCGGAGAAGATGTTCGTCCTGCCGAACACGGCCGGGTGCTACACGGCCGACGAGGCGGTCCGGACGGCCAGGCTGGGGCGCGAAGTCGGGCTGTCGAACTGGGTCAAGCTCGAGGTCATCGGCGACGAGCGGACGCTGTTCCCCGACAACGTCGCGCTGCTCGAGGCCACCCGCATTCTGGTGCGCGAAGGCTTCGTCGTGCTGCCGTACACCAACGACGATCCGGTGATCTGCCGCAAGCTCGAAGAGGCGGGGGCTGCGGCCGTCATGCCGCTCGGGGCGCCGATCGGATCGGGGCTGGGCATTCAGAATCCGAACAACATCTGGATCATCCGCGAGCAGTCGCGCGTCCCGGTGATCGTCGACGCCGGCGTCGGAACGGCGTCGGACGCGACGGTGGCGATGGAGCTCGGCGCCGACGGCGTGCTGATGAACACCGCGATCGCGCTCGCCCGGGATCCCGTCGCGATGGCCACCGCGATGAAGCTCGGCGTGGAAGCGGGACGCCTTGCCTACCGTGCCGGCCGCATTCCGCGGCGCGCCCACGCCTCGGCGAGCAGTCCCGCCGAAGGGCTGGTGACCTCTCCTGCGGCGGTGCCGTCGGGCGTTTGATGACGGAGCCGCTCGACGCCACGCTGCGGCGGCTCAAGCGGGAGCGCGACGAAGCGGATCGCCGGTACAACGACGCGCTGACCGCGCTCGATCAATCGTTCCGCCCCGCCCCCGGCGTGCCGGCGGCGCCACGGGCCTACGACGAGCATCAGATCTCGCCGCTCAACGAGTGCTGGAACATCCTGCCGCAGCCGCCGGATGTCGGCGGCCTCACGGGACGTCTGCGCGGCATGGTCTGGCGCACGATTGGCCCGTACCTGCAGCGCCAGCTGACGTTCAATTCGCAGCTCGTCGATCATCTGAACCGGAACGTCACGGCGCATCGCGAGGCGTCGCAGACCGCCGAGGCCTTGATCGCGCTCATGCGCGAACATCTCGGCGCTCAGGCGGAGTTCCAGTCGCGCCTGCTGCTCCTGCTGCAGCAGGTGACGGCGTACGTCGACACCAAGGATCGGGAGACTGGCGGCGGCGCGCTGGTCCTGAACGCCTCCCTCAGCGCGCTCGCGGAGAACTTCGGCAAACGCTGGGAATCGATGGCCGCACGCGAGCAGCGGTTCGAATCGCGCTCGGCGGCGCTCGCCGCGGATCAGCGCGACCTGCGCGCCGCAATTGGCGTGTCGCAGCAGGCAGCGCTCGCCGTCAAACGCGAGCTCGAGCGCATGCTCACGAGCGGCCCGCCCGCGGCCGGGGCCGCTGCCGCGGTCGCCGACGCGCCTGACACCGACGCCTTTGCAACGCGGCTGGATGCGTACAAGTACGTCGGCTTCGAGGATCAGTTCAGGGGCTCGCGCGAGGCGATTCGTTCGCGGCTCGAGAGCTACCTGCCGTTCTTCGAGGGACAGTCGGACGTGCTCGATGTGGGATGTGGACGCGGCGAGTTCCTGGAGCTGCTCGCGCTGCGCGGGATCGGCGCGATCGGCATCGATCTCAATCCGGAGATGGTCGAAGTCTCCCGCTCGCGCGGGCTGCGCGCGGACCACGTCGACGCCGTCGGCTACCTGTCGTCTCGCGCGGACGCGTCGCTCGGCGGCATCTTCGCCGCGCAGGTGGTCGAGCACCTCGAGCCTGGCTACCTGCTGCGGTTCCTCGAGCTGTCATTCCATAAGCTTCGTCCGGGCGGCGCGCTCGTGCTCGAGACGCTGAATCCCGCGTGCTGGGTCGCGTTCTTCGAGAGCTACATCCGCGACATCACGCACGCCTGGCCGCTGCATCCGGAGACGCTGAAATACCTGGTGACCGCGAGCGGCTTCCCGTCGCCGCGGATCGAGTACCGCTCGCCGGTGCCGCCGCAGGATCGGCTCCAGCCGATCGCGCCGGGTGCTCCCGGAGGACACCCCGACGAGCTCGTCGAGACCTTCAACGCCAACGTCGAGAAGCTGAACGCCCGAATGTTCACTTATCTGGACTACGCGATCGTTGCCGAGAAACAGGACGACCTGTGAGACCTGAGCGCGACGAGCTGCGTCCCTGAGCTCCCGCACCCCGGCCACGCTACGGCGGGATGATCACCTTGACCTCCCCGACCTTCACGCCGAGGTTCCGTCGGTCGTTATTGCCCGAAATCAGGTCTGCCGGGACCCAGGTTGGAGAGATCGCCAGATCGACGCGGCGAGGATCGGGAGAGGGAAGTCCGGGAAGACGCACCCGCGCCCGCCGCCATTCGGAACCCACGATCAGCCGATCGACCAGCTGACCGTCGACCCGAACTTCGACATGCTGCGAGGTTCCGTTGAGCACGACCCCGCTCATCGGGATCTCGATCAATCGCGTATGCCCCTTGACGTAGAGCGTGGCCTGCGGCCCGGTCCAGCGGGCCAGCGTCCCGTCGGGTTCCTTCCCCCACTCATGGAAGCCGAAGCTGACTCGTCTGAGATCCAGACCTGCGAGTTCCGTACGCGCACGGGACGGAATCGACACGAATATCAGGGCGCCAATCAGTAGCGCGCCAGCCCACCGGAAACGGGAGAGAGGCATCCGCGATCCACGCAATTCGACCCCTTGTTCCCCGGGGACGTCCGCCGCACTGAGCAGGTTCACGGCGTGGCCCGCGGCGAGCCCGAGCGCAGTCCAGAAGACGTATGAGACTTCGCGGACCATGAGCGGATTGCTCACGAGACTCGTGACCAGAAAGGCGACCAGCCCGCCGGCAACACCGACAAGGCGCAGGTCCGGCGCGGCCCGGACCGCGCGACGAATCCGCCACGCCTCCCCGGCGAGGATAAAGAGAAAACAGGCGAAACCTGCGAGCCCGAGCTCTGCACCGAAGCGAAGAAAGTCGTTGTGCGGGTTCATCCGCGACTGCCACAGCCGGTGCAGGTCTGGCGAGGCCAGCGCGGGAGCCAGGACGAAAAACCTGTCCAGGCCCACGCCGAACAGGGGGCGGGTCTCCATGACACGGAGTCCTGCCCGGAGCAGCTCGGCGCGCACGAAGAGCGAATCTTTCGCCTGCCGGCTGGCAAGCGGACCGCGGCCGATGAAGGTCGAATAGGTGACGACCATCAGCACCACGGCCAGAACGGCTGCGGCGGCGACGATTCGTCCGAAGACCGCGCGCCGGCGCACGAGCATGGCCAGGAGGGGCACGAGCCCCGCGAGCGCCGCCGCGATGACGGACCGTGATCCCGTGAGATAGATCCCGGCCATCAGAACGGCGCTCACGACCAGCCACACCGAACGGCTCCACCCCGAAACCATGGCCAGGGCGAGGCCGACGATCCAGCACAACCCGAAGTACGAGCCTGCGGCGATGTAGTCCGGGATCTGCGGCGAGATTCGCACCCCGGTGGCTGTCTGGCGCATGGCCTCGATCGCCCCCGGGTTCCGCAGGAGGACTTCCGCCAGGCGAACCAGGCTCATCATCGCGAGGCCGGCTCCGCCGACCGCCAGCATTCGGAGCGCCTGCTCGGAGAATGTGGCATTGACCCGGCACAGCGCCGCGGTGGCGACGTACAGCGCCAATCCCTCGAGAATCACCGCGGCGGTGACGAGCGGCCAGAAATCCCCTGGCTGGGTGAAGTAGTCGCGCGTCACGAACTTCACCAGCCCGGCGAAATACACTGATGCGTCGCCAGTCTGAAACTGGTGGACCCGTTGCCACACGATGGCCGACGCGACCGTCGTCATCGCAAACAACACGACGGGCACCGACAGCGAGCTGGTCATCGCGCGCCGGTATGGGGAGTTGGGCGGTACTGCCCTGGCGAAGCATCCTGCGAGGGACGCAACGACGAGTACTTCTGCGACGCGTACGGATGGAACGCCGGCGAGGTGAGATAGGATCATGCTGAAACCGCCCAGGGCGATCGTGATCATCACCGCGGCTTCCGGACGCATGACGGCGACGCTGGTGAAACCTGCCAGCGCGATCCGGGCGGTCCACGTGCTGTCTGGAGAGAGAGCGACCGACAGGAGCACAACTGCGGCCGGCAACACGAGTAGAAGCCAGCCGGCCGACGCCGCCACGCGGAGGGCTCGATCGCGCGGACGTATCACCGATGCTCCGTTACGTTACCGGCAGCATCGCCTGGGCGGCATCTATCAGATCCTCCCCCTCGAGCGCTCGACTGAACCCGGCGAGCTTCAGCACGCTGTCGGATTCCTCGAGGCGCGCCCGCGCGACCCTGCAGCGGTTCCACGGCTGCAGTGCCGGCTTGCGACGCAGGAGCCTGCTGCAGGGGCGGGGCTCCCGGCCGCGTGACCGTCTCCCACCGCCGCTTGTCACACGATTCCATCGCTGACCCGTACGGCGAAGCGCACGCCTCGAGCCGCCCGTCGACGGTCTTCGAACGCAGATTGCCTTCGATTGCGGACTGCGCGATGGCCGCGAGCGCCGCCGGCGACTTCGGCTCCCGCGTTTCGTAGTCCGTGCGCCGCCGCTTCAACTCCTGGTGAGTGGACTGGGCCGGAAGAAAGGTCTGAGCGAGAACGAAAGTAGCGATTGAGGTTAGCGCGAGGAGCATTCGACGGTCGGGTTCGATGCTAGACGACGCCCTGTAGGGAGTCAAACCTCGGTCGTACTCGAGCTGGACGATGGATTTCCGCGCCGCGCGTGGTCGAAGGAGTCATCAGATGATGTTGACGTCGCGACCACCGCCGGCATGTGACAGGTGAGCCTATGATGCCCCAAAATGATCGGACCGCCGTGCTCCAGGCCGCGCAACCATCACATCACGACCTTTGCCTGCTGGTTCCTGTCACTGAGTCCCTTTCACGATGGTGAACGCCGCTTCCGGCACACGATCCGCTCACGCCACGTGGCTGTACGCCGGCCTGTTCTTCGTCACGATGGCGACGCTGATGCTCGAGGTGCTCGACACGCGCCTGCTCTCGGTGCTGACCTGGTATCACCTGTCGTTCGTCGCCGTCTCGATGGCGATGCTCGGCATGGCGGCCGGCGCGGTGCTGGTGTTTCTCGGCGGCGACCTCTTCAGCTGGGAGCGCGTGCCGGGCCTGCTCGCGCCGGCGACCCTGGTGTTCGCGATCGCGATCGTCCTCTGTCATATCGGCAATCTGGTCATTCCGATCCCCGCCATCAGCGGCTTCGCGGCGCGGCCGATTGCGGCGCTCGGCGTCGCCACCATCGTGCTCACGATCCCGTTCGTGATCTCGGGCGTGATCGTCACGGCGTCGCTGACGCGCACGAGCGCGCCGGTTGGCATCCTCTACGCCGTCGACCTCGCCGGCGCGGCGTTCGGCTGCCTGGCGATCGTCTGGATGCTGGAGCGCACCGACATCACGTCGACCGCGCTCGGCATCGGCGCGGCCGCCGCGGCGGGCGCCTTCTGCTTTGCGCGCCATGCCGGACGATATGGCGGCGGCTCCGCGCTGGCCGCCGCGGCGCTCGCCGCCGGCGCTTTCGTCAACGCGAACTCTCCGTCACAGCTCGGCATCATGTATCCGAAGGACCCGAGCCTGTGGCTGCGCACGGAGACGATCGAGTACCTGCGATGGAACGCGCACTCGCAGGTCACCGTGAACCGGCCCGTCCAGACGCACGTGTTCTATTGGGGGGCCGGCGCGAACGCGCCCGCAGTGCCCGCGACCGTGGCCTACGCCGCGATCGACGGCGCCGCCGGCACCGCGATCACGAAGTGGGATGGCGATCCGGCCTGGCTCGAGTGGACGCGCCACGACGTCACCGCAGCGCCCTATCACCTGCGGCAGGGGCGCGCCGCGATCATCGGCGTCGGCGGCGGCCGCGACGTGCTCACCGCGATTGCGGGCCGCAGCACGTCGATCACGGGCATCGAGATCAACAGGGCGCTGGTCGATGCGCTCGAGGATCGCTATCGCGACTTCGCGCGCGTGGCCACGTACCCGGGCGTGACGATCGTGCACGACGAGGCCCGATCGTACCTGACGCGAACGCCCGAGCGCTTCGACGTGCTGCAGATGTCGTTGATCGACACGTGGGCCGCGACCGGCGCCGGCGCGTTCACGCTGACCGAGAACGGCCTGTATACGCGCGACGGCTGGAGAGTCTTCCTGCGGACGCTGACGCCGACGGGCGTGTTCAGCGTGTCGCGGTGGTTCGATCCCGCGAACGTGTCGGAGACGACACGCCTGGTGTCGCTGGCCGTGGCGTCGCTGCTCGACGCCGGCGTGCAGGCGCCGCGGACGAGTCTCATCCTGATCACGCGCGAGCGCGTGGCGACCCTGCTGGTGTCGCTGTCGCCTTTCACCGCCGCCGATCGCGACCAGCTGCAGCGCCTCCGTGACGAGTACGGCTTCGAGCTCGCGGTGACGCCGTGGACCGATGCGGCTTCGCCGCAGCTGCAGCGGATCGTCGCGGCGACGTCGCACGCGGAGCTCGAATCGGCGGCTCGCGATCGCTACTTCGATTTCACCGCGCCGAGCGATCGCCGCCCGTTCTTCTTCAACATGCTCAAGCCGGCGGCCGCGTTCCTGCCCAGGAACGCCGGCGCCACGGGCTCGGGCATCGTCAGCGGCAACCTCGTGGCCACGCGCATGCTCGCCGCGCTCGGCGTGATCACGGCCGTTCTGGTTGCCGCCATCATCGCCTGGCCGCTCGCGCACGTCGGCCGCCCGCAGCTGCCGCGCGGCATCTTCGGCACCGCGATCGCGTATTTCGCGCTGATCGGATTCGGGTTCATGTTCGTGCAGATTCCGTTTCTGCAGCGCTTCTCCGTCTACCTCGGACACCCGACCTATACGTTCTCGATCATGCTGTTCCTGATGATCCTGTCGGCTGGCCTGGGAAGCTTCGCGTCGGAGCGGCTGTCACTGGATCGCCCTCGCGCGATTCTCGCGGTGCCGCTGGCGATCGCCGTGCTGGCCTTCGTGGAAGTGGCGCTGCTGCAGACGGTCCTCAGCTCCACGGTCGGGTGGCCGCTCGCCGCCCGGACGCTCATTCTCGCGTGCTTCGTCACGCCGCTGGCATTCCTGATGGGACATTGCTTTCCGATCGGCGTCCGCCTGGTCGGCCATCATTCGCCGGAAATCTCGGCGTGGATGTGGGGCGTCAACGGGGCATGCGGCGTCATGGGCTCGATCGCGGCGGTGATGATCTCCATGTGGTTGTCGATCGACGGCGGGTTCCTCCTCGCCGGACTGCTGTATCTCCTCTTGTGGCTGCCGATGCGAAGACTGCTCGGAGCGATGGCCGGCGTCCCGGCTGCAGCCGTGGCAAGGTGACCGCGCTGTGATCCGTTCGATTCGGCGCGCTGCCGTTCTCGCCGCCGTCGGCGCCGTCACGGGGGCCCTCTGCCTGATTGCCGTGTACGCCAATCGCGCGCACCTCGTGATCGAAATGGATCGCGAGCTGCCGCGCCGGATCGTCTCCGGTGTCCATCCGCCCGAACGTGCCGGCGATCTGACGTTCGCGTGGACCTCCCAGCGGGCCGACTTCAGGCTGCGCGGCCTGAACCGGGGCTCGCCGTGGACCTGCGTCGTGGTGGCGCGCGGCGCACGCGGGAATCCGGCGGCGCAGCCGCAAGTCGACGTCGCGATCGACGGCATCACGCTGAAGCGGGAGGCCGCGACCGAGGACTTTGAGCCGATCGAAGTCACTGCTCCCAGCCGGCCGCAGCCCGGTCTGATCCTTTCAGTAACCAGTTCCGCGACAGTCGTGCCTCCCTCGGATGGCCGTGAGCTCGGGCTGCAGCTCGATCGTGTGGTCTGCCGCCCGGCCGCCGGTGGATGGATGCTGCCGCCGTCGAACCCGCTGCAGTCCGCGGCGATCGCCGGCGCGGCGTGGGGTGCTGTGCTCGCCGTCTGCCTGCCGCTTCCGGCCGCGCTTGTCGGCCTGCTGCTGCTTTCCATTGGCCAGGCGGTACCGCTCGCCACCGGCACGGCGCCGTACGCCCTCTACGACGAGACGGTGCTGCGCCTGGCGTTGTGGCTCGCCGGGCTCGCGCTTGCGGCTGTCGAGCTGCTCGAGTGGCGCCGGCCAGTGTCGCTGTCGCTGGCGGCCCGGTTCGTCGTGGTCGTTTCCGCCGGCGTCCTGTACTTGAAGCTGCTCGCGTTGCTGCACCCGGGGAAGGCGCTGATCGACATCGTGTTTCACGCGCACCGGCTGCAGGCGGTGCTCGGCGGCGGCTACTACTTCACGCAGATGATGCCGAGCGGCGTGACGTTCCCCTACGCCATCGGCTTGTACGTGATGGCCGCGCCGTGGTCCGCGCTGACGCGCGACTACGCGATGCTGCTGCGGATCGTGGTCTCGACCACGGAAGCGATCGCAGGTCTGCTGCTCTACGCGGCGATCGTGAGGCACTGGGGTGACCGGCTCGCCGGCGCGCTCGCCGTCGTCCTGTTCCATACCGTGCCGCTGCCGTACGGCCTCATCGGCAACGCGAACATGACCAATGCGTTCGGGCAGGCCGCGGCACTGATCGCTCTCACCGCTGCCGCGGCGTGGTCGTTCCACTGGCGCAGCTTCCTGCTCATGGCGGGGCTGTTTGCGCTCGTGAGCCTGGCCTTCCTCTCACACATCAGTACGGCTGCGCATCTCGGGGTCACGCTCTTCGCGCTTGCGCTCCTGTGCCGGTGGTTCGGCGACCAGGAGTCGAGGGCGCCCGCATGGCCAATCCTGGCGGTCACGCTGGTTGCGGCACTGGGTTCGTGGCTTCTCTACTACGGGCACTTCACTGAGGTCTACGCGACCGCCCTGCAGAAGATGCGGGCCACGCCGCAGGTGGTTGCCGCACCAGACGCGTCGGGCGATGCCATTCCGTCATCGGCCCAGGGCGCTGGTTCGGCGGTCCGCCCGCCCTCATCGCTGCTGACGCGCTCGTCGAATGCCCTGGGCCTCACGAGCGTGGCGATCGGCTGGCCGATTGGCGCGCTTGCCATGGCCGGCATGTGGCGGTTGTGGCAGACTCGCGCGCGCGACAGGCTGTCGATGCTGATTGCGGCCTGGGCCGCCACGTATCTGGTGTTCCTCGCCGTCGGCATCGTGCCGCGCGTCGAGGCGCCGTTCGAGCGATACGCCGCCGAGTTCGTCGGACGTGTCGTCTTTGCGACCTACCCGGCAGCCGTGCTGCTCGGCGCGCTCGCGGCTGCATGGGGCTGGCGCGCCGGATCCGTGTGGCGCGTCGCGTCACTCGTCTGCGTGCTGTCCGCCCTCTCCATCGGCGTGCACCACTGGCGCGCCTGGTTCGAGTAGCGCGAGACATCTCCTAAGGCCCGAATGCTGACGAATGAAGCAAGTTTTATGAAGGTGAGCCTTAGGAGCTGTCTTAGGCGGGGCCGCGGGGGCCCCGCAACTAGTAGCGAAGGTTCGCCGCTCCCGCCGCTCCCGTGCCTCGGCGGTTTGAGGTGAAGCTTCGCTACTCCACTCGACGATACAGCGCGAAGTCCTCCACCTGCGCCTCGAGCTGATAGGTGCTGAGCAGCTCGGCAACGAGCGGATCGTAAATGAGCGCGTCGGCGGCCCTCGCCATCGCCGACGTCGAGTGCAGCCGCTCGAAGATGATGTAGCGCGGGCGGCGTGCGGCGAGGTCGCGCACAACGGCGTCGAGTCGGAACTGCGGGTCCGGGAATTCAGTGTCGACGAAGAAGTTGACCCGCAGGAAGCGATGGGCCGTGAGCCGATCGGCTGCGAAGTACACCTCGGCGCCGTTGATCCCGAACAGGTACACGCGATCGTCGGGCGAGGTGTGCTCGCGAACGTAAGCGGCCAGCTCCGCGTTGCTTCGTCCCGAGTACCCGCGGTCGTTCGCGTAGCCGCCGAATCGCTCCAGATACGCCGTCCGATCCATCGACCCGCGCAGCACGGCGACGTCTGCCAGCAGTGTGTCGAGGATCCGGGCCGCGTAGCCGCGCTGCACGAGCAGCACGACCATCAGCACCGCGACGACTCCGGCAAGGCCCTTGCGGACTCCCGATCGCTTGACCCAATCCGTGAACAGCCACGCCGCCAGGAGCGACAGCGGCACCATCGGGGGAATGAAGTAGCTGTTGAACAGGCGCACGCCGTTCACGACGATCATGCAGAAGGCGGCTGCACCCCAGATGACGGTCAGCCCCGCGAGCGGCGGCAATCGCCTCGTCGTCGCGAGCTGCCAGACCGCGGCGAGCCCGCCGACGCTGCCCGCGAGCCACAGCGGCTCAGTCTTCATCCGCAGGAACAGCGCCTTCGAAAAGTCGAGCGCGTAGCCGCCAAGCGTGAAGCCCTGTGACACATAGAAGCGGTTGAACTCGATGACCGCGACCCGCGCGTTGTCCATCAGGCCGAGGCGTGCGAGCCAGATCAACGTGACGATCGGCAGAATCGCAGATGCTCCGATCGCTGCCGCGACCGCGCGGATCATGTCGCGTCTTTCGACGTGCTGAGGACGGTAGAGCAGCATCCAGGCGACCATCGCGGGGAAGTAGAGGCCGGCATTGGGCTTCAGGACGACCGCCGCGCCGGCGAACAGGCCGACACCGGCGGCAAGGATCAGCGACGGCCGCACGCGCCAACGGACCGCGCACAATGCGGCCAGGCTGACGCAGACGACGATGAACGTTTCGGAGACGCTGCGTTCCAGGAACCCGCCATGCCGATAGAGCCACGCCGGCATCGTCATGGTCGCGTAGATCATCACGGCGAGTGCCGCGGTGAGGCTGCCGCTCAGCGTGCGCGCGATTCCCCAGATTGCCGCCGTCGCGATCGCGGCCGCCATCAGGTCGAGCCAGGCCACCGTCGCGGCCCTCCAGCCCAGCACGTTGAATCCGGCGAGGTATATCCAGTAGATGCCTGGAGGCCGCTGCTCCCACACGTCCTGATAGAGCCGCTGCCCGCGCGACATGCCCCTGACCGCGGACGCCCACAACCCCTGATCGATGCCGAGCGGCTGTGCGATCGACGGGATGCGGAGCAGGAGTGCTGCCGCCGCGACGGCCAGGAGCACGGCCGCAGCGATTGAAGCGGAGGACCTGGAAGAGGGAGGCGGAGCTGAGGCGTTCATCAGACCGGTGTTTTGTAGTATCTCACGCATAATTCGTCCGGTCCTGTTGTCTCAGGCCCGCGGGGACGTTACGATCCTCTGACCTGACATGGCCACCGAACCTGCCCGCGCCAGCGGGATCTACGTCCATCCGCAGGCGCTTTGTGAGAGCGCCACGGTCGGCGAGAGCACCCGCATCTGGGCGTTCGCCCACATCCTTCCTCGCGCCGTGATTGGCAAGGACTGCAACATCTGCGATCACGTGTTCATCGAGAACGACGTGATCATCGGCGACCGCGTGACCGTGAAGTGCGGCGTGCAGATCTGGGATGGCCTGCGCATCGCCGACGAGGTCTTCATCGGCCCCAACGTCACGTTCTCGAACGACAAGTATCCGCAGAGCAAGCGCTACCAGAGCGAAGTGCTGCAGACGCACATCGGCCGCGGCGCATCGATCGGCGGCGGCGCGACGATCCTGCCGGGGTTGCGCATTGGCGCGCGCGCCCTCGTTGGCGCTGGATCGGTCGTCACCCACGATGTGCCGGCGAAGGCCGTCGTCTCAGGCAACCCGGCGAGAATCGTCGGCTATGTCGACACGACGCGCCGCAAGGATTCCCGCGCGCACCCACGGTCGCCAGCCGAGTCGAGCGAGACGTCGGTGCCGGGTGTGACGGTGCACAAGCTGCTGCTCGTGGACGACCTGCGTGGACGGCTGTCGGTGGGCGAGTTCCCGCTTCAGATCCCGTTCGTGCCCAAGCGCTACTTCATCGTGTTCGACGTCCCGGGCAAGGAAGTCCGCGGCGAGCACGCTCACAAGACCTGTCACCAGTTCCTGGTCTGCCTGCG
Organism: uncultured Acidobacteriota bacterium; assembly: GCA_963785755.1. Classification (GTDB taxonomy): domain Bacteria; phylum Acidobacteriota; class Vicinamibacteria; order Vicinamibacterales; family 2-12-FULL-66-21; genus JACCXG01. Next base: position 185,804 of record CAWAXG010000050.1, read on the forward strand.
CGGAACGCTCTCGGTGGTCGTCGACGACGGGACGTCGAGCGAGGAGATCGCGCTCGACAACCCGAGCGTCGGGCTCTATATCCGGCCGATGGTATGGGCGGTGCAGTATCAATACTCCGAGGACGCGATGCTGCTGGTCTTCGCGTCTGACTCGGTACGATCCGGCCGACTACATCCGCGATTACGATGAATTCCTCGCGGCGATTCGGCGCTAGCCGGACGCCGTGGCGTGCCGGCTAGCGCCGCCGATGACCTGCTCTCCGCGGCTCGCCTGGTGGGCGATGGCCGTGCTCCTGATCGGCCTCTGTGCGGCGGCGGTGGCGCCGGCGTACATGAATCACGATCCCGCCTGGTATCTCCACATGGCGGGTGTCTGGCTCGACGGCGCCACGCTCTACCGCGACGTCATCGACACCAACCCTCCGCTGATCGTCTTTCTGACCGCGCTACCGGTCGCCATTTCGCGCGCGCTGAATCTCGCCGGTCCGCTGGTCTTCAAGGCGTTCGTGTTCGCGGCCGCCGCTCTGTCGGTGGGCGCAGCGATCCCGTTCGTGCGCCGGATCTGGCAGGACGAGTACGCGCGTTTTCTGGTCGGGACGATGCTGGTCTTCCTGATTTTTCCGTTCGTCAAAACGGAGTTCGGGCAGCGCGAGCACTTCACGGTCCTGTTGACCGTGCCCTATGTGCTGGCGACCTGCGCGTATGCGGTCGGGCGTCCCGCCGGCCGGGGCTTCGACGCGGCGGCTGGTGCGCTGGCCGGACTCGGGTTCGCGATGAAGCCGCACCTGCTGGCCGGGTTGGTCGCGTTCGAGCTGACGCTGGGCCTGCTGCGCCGATCGCCACGGCACTGGCTGCGGCCCGCCGCGGTCTCGGCAGCGGCGGCGGTCCTGACCTACGTCGCCATCGTCGTGCTGCTGGTTCCCGGCTACCTGTCGGTCGCGCGCGACGCGATGCAGGTCTACGGCGGCCTCAATTCCTCGGCGGCGTTCCTGCTCCGGATCGCGGATCTGCAACTGTGGGTCGTTGGCCTGCTGTTGCTCCTCGTCCTGCGGCTGCCGCCGGCGCAGCGTGCTCCGTGCGTCCTGCTGTTTGCCGCCGCAACGGGATTCCTCATCGCCGCCATGGTGCAGCTGAAGGGCTGGGGATATCACCTGTATCCGGCCCGGGTGTTCACGCTGCTGTACTTCGCGGCCGTGGTCGCGGGAATCACTGATGCCCATCCAGCGGTGCTCCAGGTCATTCGCGGCGGCAAGCGCAGCATCAATGCGGCGGTGCTCGCCGCCGTCGCGATCTGGAGCGCCAGGTATGTCGCAGAGGCGAAGAAGCCGATTGCGACCGACTACGTGACGTCGCTCTCGGCGTTGATTCAAGAAACGCGCGCCGATACATTTGCGCTGCTCGGGATGCAGGGCCTCGTCTATCCGGCGTTCCCGACGACGAACTATTCGGGCACGCGCTGGGTGCTGCGGCACAACTCGCTCTGGTTCCTGCCAGGCATCTACGTCGACGAGATGAAGCGGCCCGACCACACTGACGCGTTTCACCGGCTCGACGCCATGCCTCCGCTCGAACGCCGCTACTTCAGCGAGATCGTCGACGACCTCTGCAGGAACCCGCCGAAGCTGCTGGTGATCGAGCCGCCGATCCCGAACGCGCCGGTCGGCCGGCGGTCGCTCGATCTGGTGCGCTACTACCGGCAGGATCCGCGCTTCGATCGCCTGTTCTCCACCTACGTTCACAAGGCGACGGTGGGATTGTATGTGGCCTACGAGCGGAAGGGCCAGGCGGCTTGCGAGTGAACTCTCACTGGGAAACCCCGTCAACTCCCAATTTCCAGCTGCCAAGTTCGAACTTGCCGGGAATCTCACTCGCTCGATGACGCGCGCGCGTCCGTTGTCAGCGACTGGCGCCACATGTGAGCGCCGAGCACGCACATGAAGATGATGAGCAGGTCGGTGGCCCGCCGTTGACGCACCTCGCCGATGTCGATCACGCAGCTGATGATCATCGTGTAGAACACGATCGTTCCCGCGATGAAGTAGCCCAGTATCGACGCCAGGCTCGCGTGAAGCGCAACTCCGGTACCGCCGCGCGCCGGCGCCACCTGCCGACGGCTCGCCTCGTAAATGGTCACACCACCCAGCACGATCAGTTGAATCGCGAAAGCGGCCACGATCGCGAAGTGCAGCAGCGTCCATGACCAGCGCGCGAGAGAGGAGTCCAGGCTCGCCAGGCGCCCGGCGGCGGGAAACCAGTAGCCGGCGAGTGACCGCGCCACCTCCTGCAAGTACTCGATTGGCGCACGGCGGATCAGCGTCAGGTTCATCCGCACCAGATATGCCGAGAGCTCCGGCTTCGAAAGGCCGGTAGCCTCGACGAGCGCCGGGCGCGCGGCCCAGATCGTCTGCGTGCCGGTGTGAAGGCCGCCACGCTCCGTGATCTCGCGATCGCGCTCCTTCACCAGGATCTCCCTGACCGTCGCGTACTCCTCCGGCAGCCGCTCGACGAACGTCATCGTCTTGGTGGAGAGATGAAAGCCGAACGCCGGCGTCAGACCGAAGTAGCCGAAGCGCGCGTAGTTCGCAGAGGCCGCGCTGGCGATGACCGCGGCGGATCCGGCAATCAGCACGGCGCCGGTGACGACGGCCGTCCTCAGCGGCAGCGCACCATCGCGGCGGAAGACTGAGACCGCGACCAGACAGACCGCAAGCGACGGAGCAAGCAATTGATAGGCGGGCCGTGTCAGCGCGCTTGCGCCGAACGCGACGGACGCGAGCACGAGCAGCCAGCGCGATCCCTGCGTGAGCGACAGCACCAGGCAGGCGAGGCCGGTCACCAGCGTGAACTGCGCGAGCGTTTCGGTCATCACGTACGCCGCAGGCTCGACGTAAGGCGGAAGCAGCACGACGACGCAGAGGGCGGCGATGAGGGGGCGGCCGGCGCCGGCGGCGCGGAGGAGCAGCGCGAGCAGCGCCGAAGACGCGAGATGCAGGAGCAGGGACGCATGGAACAGCTGGCGCGTGACCTCTCCGGCCGAACCGGTGAGCGCGAGGAAGAGGGGATAGCCCGGCGTTCGATCGTGGAGCGTGTCGAGCCGGAAGTCGGTGAGGTCGCGCGCGACCTCGAGATACTGCGGCGAGTCGCCTTCGATGACCGGCGCCTGTGGCCAGAGCCAGGCGTACAGCGCAAATGCCGCCGCGAACAGCGCGAAGTACCGCGCCACGACGGGCGCCGCGTTACTCGCCGGCCGCGTGGACGTCCGCGCGCCGCTGCGGCCCGCGCTTCCGCTCATAGATCACTGCGGTCTTGACGATGAAGTTCGGCCGGCCGCGGGCGTTCTGCAGCGACAGCCAGAGATACTGACCGATGATCCCGAGGCCCAGCGCGGTGGACCCGCCGAAGAACGTGATCACCAGCATCAGCGGCGTGTAGCCGAGCACCGGGATGCGGCCGAGCGACCACATCACGAAGACCGTCAGTCCGGCCGTCAGCGCCAGGGTGACTCCGGCGACGCCGATCACGAGCAAGGCGCGAATCGGCAGGTCGGTGAAGGCGAAGATGCTGTCGGCGGCGTAGCGGAGGCGCGCGAAGAACGTCCAGGCGCTCCGGCCCTCGAGCCGCGGCCGCCGCTCGTAGGGGACATAGGTGCGCCGGAATCCGACCCACAGCAGCAGCGCGACCAGATTGGTCGTGACCTCGCGCAGCTCGATCAGCCGATCGCGCACCTGCCGGGTGCAGCCGAAGACGTCGATGCCGCCCTTCGGGATGTCCTTGAGGACGAAGCGGCGATAGAGGCCCCAGAACAGATCCGAGGTCACGCGGGCCAGCAGCGGGTCGGCCCGCCTCGTCCGGTGGCCGAGTACCACATCCGTCGTACCCGCGGTGAGCAGGGCATGGAACTTCACAACGAGGTCCGGCGGTTCCTGCAGATCGGCTGCGATGACTGCCATGTAGTCGCCCTTCGCGCTCGCGAGGCCGGCGACGATCGCCGGGAACGATCCGAAGTTGCGACTGAGCTCGATGAGCTGCGACGGGACGTGCCAGGTCGGGAGATGGCGCTGGAGAATGGCGAGCGAGGCGTCGGGGCTGCCATCCACGACGAACACGATCTCGATGTCGGGCAGCTGCTCGGCCAGACGGTCGAGCTCGCCGAACAACCGAGGCAGATTCTCCGCGTTCTTGTAGACCGGGATTACAAGCGACAGCATGGTGTGGCGCCCCCGAATTATAGGGGGTTTTCGCGGAAGGAATGGACGATCCGCACATCCCGATGCTCGCTTTTCGTCATTCCGTCAACGCCAGCCGCGGCCGTGGCGGCACGGCGAGCGGCCGGATTCGCCCTTGACTGTAGAAAAAGAACCTCGGCAGGTTGTCGAGCAGCCCGGGCGCGACGGTCAGCGTGATCCGCTGGCCCGCCGGACCGTACGGTTCGACGCGCACGAAGCCGAGCGGCGTCTGAAATTCGTCGGCTCCGCCTCTCAGGACCGGCCGGTCGAACACTCGCAGGTCCTCCGAGAGAAGGAAGTTGTCGCGATACCGTTCGGCCGTGATCACGACGCGGTCGGCCCCTTCCCAGCGAACGTCGATCGGCGAATCGATCCGGACGACGCGGACGAGAACCTGGAAGAGTGCGGGCATGCAGCCGCGCGGCAGCTCGAACGTCTCGTAATAGAAGTGGTTGTAGACGCCGCGGATGCCGACGGGGCTCGTGACGAAGACCACGTGACCGTCGCCGCACGCCGGCTTCAACGCCTCGTCGACCATCGCTGCGCCTTCAGCGGTCAAGGAGCCCGCCCACCGCCAGTCCCGAATCTTCTTGCCGACCTCGATGCCTGAGACCGCGAGGACGACCATTACCGCCGCAACCGCGATCCTGAAGCGTGCGCCACGGAGCTCGGCGACGACCACACCGAGCGCGAGCGATACGGCCGCGGAAGGGAGGTAGAGATAACGCTTGCCCTCGGTCAATGCCGAGATGGGCAGCAGAGTGGCCACCGCAAGTGCCGCGAGGAACCAGAAGCGTGAATCGCGAAGCAGGTGCGTCCAGAGCAGCAGGACCACTGTTGCAGCGAGCGAGAGCGCGACGAGGCCGCCGATCCAGTACATGGGGAGGTCGGGATTGAGATAAAACGGCGTCTCCGAGACTTCGGGCACCAGCGAGAACAGATGAAAGATCGCGAACCCGGCGACTGCGAGTTTCTCGGCCGCGAGCCGCCCGAGCGCACCACTCGACGATCCCGCCGCGGCGCCCAGTCCTGCGATTCCGATCGCAGTGACAATCGCAACGAGCCGCCGCGAGGCCAGGAGCCACTCGCGCAGCAGTTTCCAGCGGCCGTTCGACAGGGCCGACACCGAACCGAGCAGCGCCGCGAATAGCAGCAGCTTCGGCAGTCGATTGGTGCCGCCCGTGGCGGGGATGCCGCCGCCAATCGAGCGCATCGCGGCGCAGATCGCGAGCGCGGCCAGCCAGGGTGCCAGCCGTCGCGCAGTCGTCGACGCGGTCGCGTCGCGATGGAAGACGAGCCAGCCGGCCGCGGCAATCGGCAGGGCGACAGCCGATTCCTTTGAAAGGACCGCGAGCGCAAAAAGGAACGCCGGAAGAATCTGGAGGCCGTCTCGCTTCACCATCAGCCAGATGGCGGCGAGCGCGAAAGTGGTCGCCAGCAGATCGAAACGGGCCGAGATCCACACCACGGCCTCGTGATTCGACGTGTGCAGCGCGAACAGCAGCGCCGCGACAGGGCCGGCCAGCGAAGCCGGCGAGAGCCGCCGCCCGATCGCCAGCACCAGCAGCGTGTTGATCGCGTGGAGCAGCGTGTTCGTGAGGTGGAACTGACGGGCATCGGCGCCTGCGATCGCGTAGTCGATCGCGTGCGCGACGAAGCCGAGCGGCCGGTAGTACTCGAAGAACTCCGCGCCAAAGAACCGCGCGATGCCGGCCGGTCCGCTGAGCGGCCGCAGGCGGTGCAGGATCATGAAATCGTCGCCGACGAATCCGGCGCCGAGTGCCGGCAGGTAGAGCAGCAGCGTGATGCCGGCAATCGCGACACCCGCCAGCGCCACGCCTCCGCGTGTCAGTCCGCTGGACGACGATGGGGTGGCGGTCACGTCGAACGCTTCCGGCAGGCGACGTGATAGCCGCTGGTCATGATGCCGTGCTCGGGCCGTGTGCGCTGCGAGTCGCCGTACTCCTCGGTGATGAGGCGCGACAGGGGACGCATCATCCGGGCGGCAACCAGCCATCCGGCGCGGAGCGGCGCGTAGCCAAGCGTGCGCGCCTGCATTCCCAGCCGCTGCACCAGTACCGCGAGCGTCCCCACCGAGTCCGTCTCTTCCTCGAGCCGCAGGATCTCGAACTCCCGCAGCAGATGGCGAAGCCCGTATTTCGTGAACCGGAAGTAATCGTGTGGCGCGTCGTGAATCGGGAACAGGAACCTCGTCGTCAGCACCAGCGTGCCGCCGGGTTTCAGGACCCGGTGGATCTCGTCGATGGCCCGTTGCGGCTCGGGCACGTGCTCGAGCATCTCCGTGCAGAGCACGACGTCGAACGCGGCATCGCGGATCGGCAGCTCGCGCGCGTCGCCGACGACCGCGACGCCGGCGCCGCGCTGAAGATCGAGGCCGATGCGGCGTGGGAAGTGCGCGGCGTAGGGACCGGTTTTCGCGCCGAGATCGAGCGTCAACCCGCCGCTGGCGTGTGCCGCGATGAACCGGTCGAGGGTGACGCGCGTCAGCTTGCGCGAAAGGCTCCGGCCAATCCGCTTCGACAGGGTCATGCGGGGTGCGTGCCGGCCGGACCGATCGAGCCGTTGGGCGGCTTGTGACGAGGGTACGCTGTCCGCTCTGATGCCCGCATGACGCTCAAGCGCGCCGTCGGCGCGCCCGCCGGTGCCAGCCGAAGCCGTGAGCTGGCGATCACGGGCCCGCCTTCGCCAAGGCTACGGCGGGCAACCTTCGCAGGGATCCACGGCGAAGGTTGGAGCGGAGGCAGGGGGCCCCCGCGAGCGACGGCGATGGCGGGGCGAAGCCCCCCGGACTACACCCGCCTCCCACGAAGTTGACGATCTCGATCGTGTCGCCTTCGCCGATCATGGCGGTCGCGTACTGGTGCCGCTTGATGATGGACAGGTTGTGCTCGACCGCCACGCGCCGCGGATCGATGTTGAGGTCCTCCAGCAGCTGCAGCACCGTCCGCGGTCCTGCGATCTCGTGGGGATCGCCGTTGAGACGGATGGTCAAATCTTACTCCACGGAATCGTGACGCCGAACTCGCCGAGGATGCGCGTGATCAGCCTGCTGCCGTCGCCCGTGAGATGCGCCGGAAGCGGCGGCGATGGCGGCGGTGTGGCGGCGGCTTCGGCCAGCACGCGCCGGTAATCGGCGAGCATCACCGTCGGCGAATGCTCGCGAATCCAGAACTCCCTGGCCGCACGTCCGAGCGCCGTCCGCAGATCGTCATCGGTCGCCAGGCGCCGCATGGCGAGACGAAGCGAGTGATCTTCGTCGAGGATGTCGATCGCGACCGTCACCGGCGCCGCGCCGTCGACGGCATTCGACGTCCACGTCCGCGGGTCCAGAGCGGGCACGTCGGCGGTATGACTGAGATCGATCACGATCGACGCTCGTCCCGCGGCGAGACACCGCAGCCACGGCCCCGATATCTCGCGCGCCGTTGGCCAGCGCAGGTTGAGCGTGACATCGCAGGCCGCGATGCAATCGGTCAGGTCTTCGTCCGACTCGACATACCCGGTCAGCACGACGGAGTCATCCAGCCCGCGGCGCGTGACGTCGGACCGCACGTCGTAGTTCTCGGCCGGCGATCCTGCGAGCAGGAGCCGCGCCGATGGCGCCGAGGGCCTGACGGTGTTGAAGGCCTCCAGAATCTGCGGAATGCGCTTCTCCGGCGTAAGGCCGCCGAAGCATCCGAACACGACCGATTGTTCGGGAATGCCGCATCTGATCCGGGCGCGCGCGTTCCGCTCGACCGTCTCCGATGGCGGCACGAACGTTCCGTGACCGAGACGGACGTGCTCGATGCGAGCTTCGGGCATCTGCCCCCTGAGCTCGTCACACATCACGCGGCTGTGCACCGCGGTCAGGCGCGATGCCGCGCAGCCCAGCCGCGTGAACGGCCACTGATAGTGCTGAAACGAATCGAAGCCGGCGATCGCCAGCTCGGCGGCGTCGGGGTTCGCGTCGGGCTCGTTGAATCGCGAACTCCGCGCGATAGTCATCGGGTCTGCGCTCGCGCAGCAGCAAGGCCGCCCGCGCATGATGCAGGTGGACGTCGTGCAGCACCGCAAGTCCCGGGTAGCGGAAGAGATAGGGCCAGATGTAATCGTGGTGCGACGAGTTGCCCAACTGATAGACGACGAGATCGTACGGGCGCTGCCGATGCTCCCAGACGAAATCGTGGGCCGAGCGGCACGTCCCGTCGTGCTTCGCCAGCGCGGGCCGATCGACGAACACGTCAATCTCGTGCGTCGATCGGAGCGCCGCGACCAACTCAGCGCTGCACGAGGCGATGCCGGTCCGGATCGGCGGCATCGGGCTGAACCAGGCCAGGCGCATCACCGCATTGTAGAGCGGGGTAGTCGGCGGCCGGACACCCGGTTCCCCGCTAATTCCGTGCTAGCATTCGATATTTGAGCGGCCCGGCTTGTCGATGACCGGGCCCCTCCGCTGCCTGCCGCTCGCGGCGGGCGCGTTTCCGGCCGCCCTTGAGAAAACATTCACAAGCGCGCGTCCGTGCCAGGACAACAGCGTCAAGAGGGGATGCATGCACGGCTGGGTGCCTATCCTGATCATGATCGGCCTCGGGGCAGGCTTCGGGCTGGTCAACGTCATGGTCCCGCGCCTGCTGGGGCCGAAGAAACCCACCCCGGAAAAGCTCGCCCCCTACGAATGCGGCATGCCTCCGGTCGGCGACGCGCGCGAGCGGCATCCCGTCAAGTTCTACCTCGTCGCGATGATCTTCCTGCTCTTCGACATCGAGGTCGCCTTCCTCTATCCCTTCGCAATGGCCATCCGCGAGCTGCGATGGTTTGGCTTCGTGCAGCTCGTCGTGTTCTTCCTCATCCTTGCCGTCGGCTATGTGTACGTCTGGCGCAAGGGTGTGCTCGACTGGGGCAAGGAACACGAGCGCGTGTGAGCTCGAGTGAAACGCTATGGCTGATATCGAGATTCCCGTCCTCACCACAACCGTCGACAAGGTCGTCCGCTGGGCCCGCCGATCGTCGATCTGGCCGGTCACCTTCGGCCTCGCCTGCTGTGCCATCGAGATGATGGCGATGAGCGCCTCCCGCTACGACATTGCGCGGTTCGGCGCCGAGGTGTTTCGCGGGTCGCCGCGCCAGTCCGATCTGATGATCGTGGCCGGCCGGCTCTCCCGGAAGATGGCGCCGGTGCTGCGCCGTATCTACGACCAGATGCCCGAGCCCAAGTACGTCATCTCCATGGGCGCGTGCGCATCGGTCGGCGGCGTCTTCGACAACTACGCCATCGTCCAGGGCGTGGATCAGGTCGTGCCCGTGGACGTGTTCGTGCCCGGCTGCCCGCCGCGGCCCGAAGCGCTCATCTACGGCATCATCCAGCTGCAGAAGAAAATCGATCAGACGAAGACGACGTTTGGTTAATCGCCGTCACGCCGATTCATCATGCAGAGCCTGACCGAACTGTTTCCCGGTCTCGAAGAGGCGCCGTCCGCCGACATGCCGACGGTCTACGTGCCGCTCGAGCGGATTGTCGAGGTGGCGCGGGCGTCGCGCGATGCGGGCTTCAGCGTGCTCATCGACGCGATTCCCGTGGACCTCTTTCCGCGCGAGCCCCGGTTCGAGATCTCGTACTTGCTGCTGAATCCCGGCGGCAGCGGTAGTGGACCGGCGCGGGCCCGACTGAAGGTGCGTGTTCCGGGCGCCTCGCCGAGGATGCCGACGCTGTCGGACGTCTGGCCCGCCGCGAACTGGGCCGAGCGTGAGGCCTACGACCTGTTCGGCATCGAGTTCGACGGCCATCCCGATCTGCGGCGGATCCTGATGCCGGACGACTGGGAAGGCTTTCCGTTGCGCAAGGACTATCCGGTCCAGATCAAGGAGCCGGTGAAGACCTACGAACCGATCCAGCTGACGCCGGAGGAGTTCGCCGCGAACGTGGAAGCCGCGCGGGATCGCGGGAAGGGCTGATGCTGGTCAACGCGCTCGAGGCGACTCGCGTGGTCGAAGCGGCGCTCGACGCGACCATCGCGCTGCACCAGCAGATGCGATCGCTCGATCTGTCCGCGGTCGTCCGGGCAGCCGATGCGGTGCTCGACGCGTACGCGGCGGGGGGAAAGGTTCTGGCCTTCGGCAACGGCGGGAGCTCGGCCGACGCACAGCATTTCGCCGCGGAGCTGGTCGGGCGGTTCGAGCGCGATCGGGCCGGGATGGCGGCGATTGCGCTGACCACCGACACGTGCACGATGACCAGCGTCGCCAACGACTACGGGTTCGAGCGGATCTTCGCGCGGCAGATTGAAGCGCTCGGACGCGCCGGCGACGTCGCGGTGGCGATTTCGACCAGCGGCGACTCGCCGAACGTGGTCGCGGGACTGCGGGAAGCCGCCGCGCGCGGGCTGCGGACGATTGCGCTGACCGGGCGGAACGGCGGGGCGCTCGGCGCGATGGCGGAGATTCATATCAACGTGCCGCACGACACCACGTGCCGCGTGCAGGAGGTCCACATGACGCTCCTCCACGCCATCTGCGGCATCGTCGAGCGCAGGAGCTGAGGGATAGACATGGCGGAAGCAGCGGCGCCGGAACTTCGCAGCGAAGTGATGACGGTGAACATGGGGCCGCAGCACCCCAGCACGCACGGCGTGCTGCGCATCGTGCTGCAGCTCTCGGGTGAAGAGGTCATCGGCGCCGACACCACCATCGGGTTCCTGCACACCGGCATCGAGAAGACCGCGGAACAGAAGAAATGGCAGCAGGTGATCCCGCTCGTCGAGCGGATGGACTACCTCGCCGCGCAGTCCAACAGCCTGGCGTTCTGTCTCGCCGTCGAAAAGATGCTCGGAGTCGACACGCCGCAGCGCGTCAAGGACATTCGTGTCCTCATCGCCGAGCTGCAGCGGATCGCGAGCCACCTGGTGTGGCTGGGCACGCACGGTCTCGAAATCGGCGCGGTCTCGGTGATGATGTACTGCTTCCGCGAACGGGAGCAGCTGCTCAACATCAACGAGATGCTCGCGGGCTTCCGGATGTTCCCGAGCTACATCCGCATCGGCGGCTTGCGCGAAGATCTTCCCGACGGTTTTCACCACGCGGTCAACACGTTCCTCGGCAAGTTCCCCGACAAGCTGAACGAGTACGAAGATCTGCTGACCAAGAACCAGGTCTGGCTGAAACGGACGAAAGGCGTCGGCGTGATGACCCGCGCGGACGCCCTCGGCTACGGATTGGTGGGACCGATGGCGCGGGCCACCGGCCTGAACTACGACGTCCGCAAGGCCTTTCCCTACCTGAACTACGACACCTACGAGTTCGACGTCCCGCTGGGCGTCGCCGGGGACGTCTACGATCGTTACTTGTGCCGGATGGAGGAGATGCGCCAGAGCACGCGTATCGCCAAGCAGGCGATCGAGCGCATCAGCCCGCGCGGCATCTTCGACATTCGCGACTACCGCATCGTGCCGCCGCCGAAGGACAAGGTCTATTCCGAGATGGAAGCGCTGATCCAGCACTTCCTGATTTACTCGCAGGGGTTCACCGTGCCGGCGGGCGAGGTCTACGTGCCGATCGAAGGCCCGCGCGGCGAGCACGGATTCACGATTTTCTCCGACGGCACGAACCGTCCGTACCGGATCAAGCTGCGGGCACCGTCCTTCTATGCCTGCCAGGGACTGCCGAAGCTGATCGTCGGCGGCATGATTGCCGACGTCATCGCGGTGATCGGGTCGACGGATGTCGTCATGGGAGACGTCGATCGATGAGTTTCCATCCGTTGATGGTCTACGACCCCGCGCGCTTCCAGCGTTCGGAGCGCAAGCTGGTCGAAGAAGGGCCCGAGTTCGTGTTCACGCGCCAGCGCCGCGCGTATCTCGACGATCTGCTGACCAAGTATCCGCCCGACCGCAAGCGTTCGGCGGTGCTCGCGGCGCTGTATCTCGTCCAGGAACAGCAGGGGTATCTCACCGCGAACGGCATGCGTCACGTGGCCGGGATTCTCGACATGACGCCGGCCGAAGTCGAGGACGTGGCGACGTACTACGTCATGTTCTTCAGGGAGAAGGTCGGCAAGTACGTGATCCAGGTGTGCCGGACGCTGTCCTGCGCGCTGGCCGGCGCCGAGCGCGTCACCGAAGCGCTGTCAGCGAAGCTCGGGATCGCGCCCGGAGAGACCGATCCGTCCGGCATGTTCACGCTGCTCGAGTTCGAGTGCCTCGGCGCCTGCGATCGCGCGCCGATCGTGATGGTCAACAACGAGCACTGGCACGAGAAGGTGCGGCCCGAGGACGTCGGCACGCTGGTCGAAGAGATGGTCACGCGCGGCGAGAGCGCGTTCACGGGGTGTCATCTCAAGGTTGAACGATGACAACTCCCAACCCCCAACTCCCAAAGCGCGCCGTTCGAAGGAGCGCGGTGAAGTTCGCCTCAACGAGCCTGATCGTTCGAATTTCATCCCGCCGCGTCGAATGCTTCGTTTGGGAGTTGCCCGCCGCCGCTCGTCGGCACAATCGCACCCGACGAGCTCTGGCGAGGCCTCGCCGTAGCGCGCGTCGATCCGTGCGCGCGGAGGCGGGGGAGTTGGAGGTTGGGAGTTAACGATCGATACATCAATGGAACCAGTACCTAACCAAATACGTCCGCGAGCCGAACAGCTTCACGCTCGACTTCTTCCTGCAGCGCCACCAGGGCTACGAGGGGCTGCGGAAGGCCTTCGCGATGGAGCCCGCTGCCGTCATCGACATGGTGAAGGCCTCGGGACTCCGCGGCCGCGGCGGCGCGGGGTTTCCCACCGGCTTGAAGTGGCAGTTCGTCGACAAGAAGACCGAGCCGCGCTACATCGCCTGCAACGCCGACGAGAGCGAGCCGGGCACGTTCAAGGACCACGTGCTGATGGAGCGCAATCCGCACCTGCTGTTCGAAGGGTGCCTGATCGGCTGCTGGGCGATCGGCGCGAAGGTCGCCTACATCTACATCCGCGGCGAGTTCTTGCACGTGCAGAAACTGATGGAGGCCGAGCTCGCCAAGGCGTACGCCCAGGGCTACGCCGGCAAGAACATCATGGGCTCCGGCTTCGACTGCGACATCGTCATTCACCGCGGCGCCGGCGCCTACGAGGCTGGCGAGGAGACCGCGCTGATCGAGTCGCTCGAAGGCAAGCGTGCGCAGCCGCGCATCAAGCCGCCGTTTCCGGCCGTCTCCGGCCTGTACAACAAGCCGACCGCGGTCAACAACGTCGAGACGCTCTGCAACCTGCCCTCGATTCTGCTGAACGGCGCCGAATGGTTCGCGGGCCTCGGCCCCGAAAAGAACGGCGGTCCGAAGCTGTTCTGCGTCAGCGGCCACGTCAGGAAGCCGGGCGTGTACGAAACCTCGATGCACACGACGCTGCGCGAGCTGATTTACGACTACGCCGGCGGGATTCGCGACGGCCACGAGCTCAAGGCGGTCATTCCGGGAGGCTCGTCGGTGCCGATCCTGCTGCCGCATCAGCTCGACATCCCCGCCTCGTTCGACGATGTGGCGAAGGCCGGATCGATGCTCGGTTCCGCCGGCATCATCGTCATGGACGAGACGACCTGCATGGTCTGGGCGGCGCGCAATCTCCTCTACTTCTACAAGCACGAATCGTGCGGCAAGTGCACGCCCTGCCGTGAAGGCGGCGACTGGCTCTACAAGATCCTGACGCGCATCGAGAACGGCGAAGGCGAGATGCGCGACATCGATCTGCTGAACAGCATCGGCGCGAACATCGTCGGCAAGACCTTGTGCGCGTTCGGCGACGCCGCCGCGACGCCGTCCCTGACCACGGTGAAACACTTCAGGGCCGAGTTCGAGGCGCACGTGCGCGAAGGCCGTTGCACGTTGCCCGCCGACTGGCGGGCGGCGAGCCCGCTCGTAGGGGCGCACTGATGGAGGCGCTGCAGAGCTGGCTGCCCCCGGCGCGGATCACCGTTCACCTGGGTCTGATCGTCATCATCTTCAACATGCTCGTGATGTCGGCCGCCTTCATGGTGTGGCTCGAGCGGAAGGTGTGCGCGTGGATTCAGGACCGCAATGGTCCGAACCGGGTCGGCTTCGAGGGAGCGCTGCAGCCGTTCGCCGACGTCTTCAAGCTGATGTTCAAGGAGGACCTGCGGCCGAAGGCGGCCGACGCGGCCCTCTTCTTCATCGCGCCGATCATCTCGGCGGCCACGGCGTTCGCGGCGTTTTCCGTTGTGCCGTTCGGGTCGGAGACCACGCTTTGGGGATTGCTCGACGAAGCCATGCCGCTCGAGGTGACCGACGTCAACGTGGCGGTTCTGGTCGTCTTCGCCATCGCGTCGATGGGCGTCTACGGCATCGTCCTGGCCGGCTGGTCGTCGAACAGCAAGTATTCACTGCTCGGTGGTCTGCGCTCGGCGGCGCAGATGATCAGCTACGAGCTGTCGTACGGGATGGCGCTGGCCGCGGTGATCATGCTCGCCGGGTCGCTCTCACTCCGGGAGATCGTCCTCAATCAGTCTGGCTACTGGCTCGGCTTCATCCCGAAGTGGTACGTCTTCCTGCAGCCGCTCGGGTTCCTGATCTACATGATTGCGGGCGTTGCCGAGACCAACCGGGCCCCGTTCGACTTTCCCGAGGCGGAGCAGGAGCTCGTGGCCGGCTACCACACGGAATACAGCGCGATGGCCTTCGCGATGTTCTTCCTGGCCGAATACGTGAACATGGTCACCGTTTCGGCGGTGGCGACCAGCCTGTATCTCGGAGGCTGGCTCGGTCCGTTCCTGCCCGACTGGCTGCAGTGGGTGTACTTCCTCATCAAGGTGTTCCTGATTCTGTTCTTCTACGTGTGGATGCGCTGGACGCTGCCGCGTTACCGGTACGACCAGCTGATGGAGTTCGGATGGAAGTGGCTGCTGCCGGCGGCGACGCTGAATCTGATCCTCACGGCGGCGCTGGTGCTGTGGGTCGGATGAGATGGAAATAATCGCTTTCTACATCTTCGCCGCCCTCGCGGTGATCGCCTCTCTCGGCGTCATCGGGCAGGGCAACCCGATGCACAGCGTGATGCTGCTGATCGTGTCGTTCGGCGCGCTGTCCGGGCTCTACATCCTCCTCGACGCCCCCTTCACCGCGGTCACGCAGATCATCATTTACGCCGGCGCCATCATGGTGCTGTTCCTGTTCGTGGTCATGCTGCTGAACGTGCCGCGCGAGGAGGCGTTCCCGACGCCGGCCATCGTCGTCAATCCGGCGACGAGGTGGCTCGGCGCGCTGCTGGCCGTGGCGCTGGCAATCGAGGTGATCTGGGGGCTGTCCCGGCTCGGGCCGACCTGGTTCGGACAGGATCCGGAGGCGACCGGCGTCAGCTCGGTCGCGCGGATTGGATCGGTGCTGTTCACGCAGCATGCGTTCGCGTTCGAGGCGACGTCGATCCTGATCCTGGTGGCGATGGTTGGCGCGATCGTGCTCGCGCGGAGAGAACGCTGAGATGGTGCCGCTCAATCACTATCTGATCCTCTCGGGGCTGCTGTTTTCGATCGGGACGGCGGGCGTGTTCCTGCGCAAGAACCTGATCACCGTGCTCCTCTCGATCGAGATCATGCTGAACGCCGTGAACCTCACGTTCGTGGCGGTCGGCCGGTATCTCGGCAGCGTCGATGGTCAGATCATCACGTTCTTCGTGATGACCGTTGCGGCCGCGGAAGCGGCGGTCGGACTGGCGCTGGTCATCTCCCTGTTCCGTCATCGTGAGACGCTCAACCCCGACGCGTTCACGTCGTTGAAATGGTGATGCTGTCGCTCATTCCGTTCCTGCCGTTCGTCGGATTCCTGGTCAACGCGACCGTCGGACGGCGGATGCCGAAGTCCGTGTCGGGCGGCATCGCGTGCCTGGCGATCATCGGATCGTTCGTCATCTCGGTCATGTCGGTGTCGGCGTGGATGGCGGCTCACACGCCGTTCGTGGAGCAGACGGCCTTCAACTGGATGACATCCGGCGAGCTCCACGTGCCGTTCACGTTCCGGCTGGATCCGCTGGCCTCGCTGATGATCCTGGTCGTCACCGGGATCGGCTCGCTGATCCACATCTACTCGCTCGGCTACATGACGGAGGAGACCGACAGCGAATACGCGCGCTACTTCTCCTACCTGAACCTGTTCGCCGCATTCATGCTCGTTCTCGTGCTTGGCGCGAGCTTCCCGGTGATGTTCGTCGGCTGGGAAGGGGTCGGGCTGTGCTCCTACCTGCTGATCGGGTTCTGGTTCAAGAAGCGATCGGCGGCCGATGCCGGCAAGAAGGCCTTCATCGTCAACCGCATCGGCGATTTCGGGTTCATCCTCGGGATGCTGCTGCTGTTCGTGACGTTCGGGACGCTGGATTTCCAGGGCGTGGCCGCGGCGGCAGCGGCCCGCGCGCCCGAGACCGGCGCCATGGGCATCATGACGATCGCAACCCTGTTGCTCTTCGTCGGCGCGACCGGCAAATCCGCGCAGATCCCGCTTTACGTCTGGCTGCCCGACGCCATGGAAGGGCCGACGCCGGTCTCCGCACTGATTCACGCGGCGACGATGGTGACCGCCGGCGTCTACATGATCGGGCGCAACGCCGTGCTCTTCGAGCATGCGCCGATGACGCTCGCCGTCGTGGCGTTCATCGGTGTCGCCACCGCGCTGATGGCCGGCACCATCGGTCTCGTGCAGAACGACATCAAGCGCGTGCTGGCCTATTCCACGGTGTCTCAGCTGGGCTACATGTTCCTCGGCATGGGCGTGGGCGCCTATGCCGCCGGGATCTTCCACCTGTATACACACGCGTTCTTCAAAGCGCTGCTGTTCCTCGGGTCGGGCGCCGTGATCCACGCCCTGGCCGGCGAGCAGGACATCAGGAACATGGGCGGGCTGAAGAAATACCTGCCGATCACTTACTGGACGTTCCTCATCGGCGCGCTGGCGATCGCCGGCGTTCCCGCACTGTCGGGCTTTTTCAGCAAGGACGAGATCCTCTTCAAGACCTTCACCAGCGCCGAGACCCCGGCCCACACGTTGCTGTGGGGAATCGGCATCGTGACGTCGCTGCTGACTGCCACCTATATGTTCCGGCTGGTTTTCCTTACCTTCCATGGCGAGCGGCGTCACGACGCGCCGGCGGCTGCGCATGCGGAAGAGGAGCCTGTGATCTCCGCCTGAAAGGCGGAAGCCGCGCAGACGGCAGCCACGCAGACGCACACGCGCACGGCACGCGGCCCCACTCTCAGCTCCCGTGGCTTCCGGCTTTAGCCGGAAGGACGCGGATGCCGGTGGCCACGGTCATGGCCACGGCCACGGACATGGCGATCCGCACGAAGCGCCCTGGTCGATGGCCATTCCGCTGATCCTGCTCGCGGCGGGATCGGTGTTCGCCGGCTACATCGGTGTGCCGCATGCGCTCGGCGGCAGCAATCGCATCGAGACGTTCCTCGCACCGTCGTTCGAGGTTCACGCGCCGGCCCCGGGGACGAGGGCGGTGGAGGCGATCCCGGCGCAGCCGGGGGTGCAGACGGTGGCCGAGCGGCAGGAAGTGCACGCTGCCCCGGGAGCGGAGGCAGCGCATGCCGATACCGGGACCGAACTGATGCTGATGGCCGTGTCGAGCGGCATCGCGTTCGCGGGGATCGGGCTGGCGATGTACTTCTGGCTGAGCAACCGAGCGCGGGCGGCGGCGATGGCGGATCGGTTCAGCACGATTCACCGGGTGCTGCTCGCCAAGTACTACGTCGACGAAATCTACGACGCGCTCATCGTCCAGCCGATCAAGACGCTGTCGACCGGTGCGCTGTGGAAGGGCGTGGATGCCGGCCTGATCGACGGGACCGTCAACGGCGTCGGGCTGGCCGTGAGCAATACGAGCAGCATGCTGCGCCGCATGCAGACCGGCTCGATCCGGACCTACGCGTTCGCCCTGTTCGCCGGCGTCATCGCGATACTCGGTTACTACCTGATTCGCTCGGTTACGACCTGATTCGCTAACGATGCTTCTTTCTCTCATCGTCTTTTTGCCGCTGGCGGGTGCGTTGCTGGTGCTGCTTGCCGGCGGGCGCGGCGATCGGCCCGACCGGGAGCCGCTCGTCCGCAACATCGCGCTCGTCGCCTCGCTGGTGACCTTCGCCGCGACGCTGTATCTGTGGGCCCAGTTCGATCCGTCGAGCGCCGCGTATCAGTTCGAGGAGCGTTATGCGTGGATGCCTAACTTCGGCATTCAGTACAACATCGGGATCGACGGGATCAGCCTGCTGCTGGTGGTGCTGACCGCCTTCCTGACGCCGCTCGCCCTGCTGTCGTCGTGGGAGTCGGTGCACAAGGGCGTCAAAGGCTTCTCGTTCTTCATCCTGGCGCTCGAGACCGCCATGCTCGGCGTGTTCGTCTCGATCGATCTCTTCCTGTTCTACGTGTTCTGGGACGCGATGCTGATTCCGATGTACTTCCTCATCGGGATCTGGGGATACGAGCGGCGGATCTACGCGGCCGTGAAGTTCATCCTCTACACGATGGCCGGCAGCGTCCTGATGCTCGTCGCCATCATCGCGCTCGCCGTCGTCCACTCACAGACGTCAGCGACCGGGCTGCCGAGCTTCAATCTGGTCGATCTCTATGGCCTCGAGCTGACGCTCCGGTTCGAGGACTGGGCGTTCCTCGCCTTCGCCATCGCGTTCGCGATCAAAGTTCCGCTGTTCCCGTTCCACACCTGGCTGCCCGATGCGCACGTCGAGGCGCCGACCGCCGGGTCGATCATCCTGGCCGGCGTGCTGCTGAAGATGGGCACCTACGGCCTGCTGCGCTTTGCGTTCCCGCTGTTCCCGCGCGCGACTGCCGATTTCGCGCCCTGGCTCGCCGCGCTGGCGGTCATCGGCATCATCTACGGCGCCCTCGTCGCGATGGTGCAGCCGGACATGAAGAAGCTCGTGGCCTACTCGAGCGTCAGCCATCTCGGCTTCGTGGTGCTCGGCCTGTGCGCGCTGAACGTGCAGGGCGTGCAGGGGTCGGTGTATCAGATGCTGAACCACGGCGTCAGCACCGGCGGGCTGTTCATGATGGTGGGCATCCTCTCCGATCGCCGGCACACGCGATTGATCTCGGATACGGCGGGCTCAAGGCGGTGACGCCGCAGCTCGTGAGAGTGTTCCTGATCATCACGCTGGCCTCGATCGCGCTGCCGATGACCAACGGCTTCATCGGCGAGTTCCTCATTCTGATCGGCGCCTTCAAGTGGAGCCCGAAGCTCGCCGCGTTCGCCGCCACCGGCGTGATTCTCTCCGCGGTCTACATGCTGTGGATGTTCCAGCGCGTGAATTACGGGCCGATCACGAACGAACACAACCGGACACTGCCGGATCTGACGCCGCGCGAGTGGGTGATGGTCGCCCCGATCGTGGCGATGTCGATCTTCATGGGCGTGCTGCCGAACGTGTTCCTGCATCCGATGAGGCCCTCGGTGGATCTCGTCATCGAACGCATAACCGGCCAGTCGCCGGCGCAGGCAAAGGCGGGATCCACGCCCAGTTCCGAGCGCCAAGTTTCGAGCCCCGAGTCCCGACTCCCGAGTCCTGAGCCCCCAGTCCCGAGCCCCGAGTCCCGACAAACGCCCCAGTCCCGAGTCCCGAGTCCCTAGCCCCGAGTATGACTGAATACGCTGCAGTGATTCCGTTGGTGATCGTCGCCCTGTCGGGCGCCTTTGCGATGCTGGCCGAGGCGTTCCGGCAGCCGGGCGAGCGCATGCCGATCGCGGGGCTGGGCCTGATTGGTCTGGTCGGCGCCGCCGTCGCCTCGACCTTCCTGTGGGACACCGACCGCATCAGCTTCGGCGTCATTCGCGCCGACAACTTCACGCTGTTCATCAACCTGATCCTGTGCGTCGTCGGCGTGCTGACGATGCTGTTTTCGAACGACGTGGTGGACCGGAATCATCTGCCGGCCGGGGAGTACTACGCGCTGACGCTGTTCGCCATCTGCGGCATGATGATGATGGCTGCCGCCACGGATCTGCTCGTCATCTTCGTCGCGCTCGAGATTCTCTCGCTCGCGGTGTATGTCCTCACCGGCATCCGCCGCAGCAGCGGCGCGGGCGCGGAAGCGGCGTTCAAGTATTTCCTGCTCGGATCGTTCTCCAGCGCGTTCTTCCTCTACGGGATCGCCTTCATCTATGCGGTCGCGGGGTCGACCCGTCTCGAACAGATCAGCCTGGCGCTGTCGTCGCAGGGCGCGGGACCGCCGCCGACTCTGGCGGTGCTCGGCGTCGGCCTGCTCGCGGTGGGGTTCGCGTTCAAGGTGTCTGCCGTCCCGTTCCACATGTGGACACCCGACGCCTACGAAGGGGCGCCGACGATCGTGACCGCGTTCATGTCCACCGGCGTCAAGGCGGCGGCGTTCGCGTCGTTCGCGCGCGTGTTCCTGTCGCCGCTCGAGCCGCTCCAGGGGCAATGGGAGCCCGTGCTCTCGATCGTCGCCGGCGTCACGATGATCGTCGGCACGGTCGTCGGCGTGGTGCAGACCAACATCAAGCGGATGCTCGCCTACTCGAGCATCGCGCACGCGGGCTATCTGCTGCTCGGCATCATCGCCGCGAACCGCACCGGCAAGGCGGCGATTCTCTTCTATCTGCTCGTCTATGCCGTCAGCAATCTCGGCGCGCTCGGGATCGTCGCGCTGCTCGGCACGCCGGAGAACGAGCACGACGAGCTTCGCGATTTCGCCGGCCTCTCGGAATCGCGGCCGGCACTCGCCGCGCTGATGCTGATCTTCCTGCTCTCGCTCGGCGGCATTCCGCCGACCGCCGGGTTCATCAGCAAGTGGTACATCTTCAATGCGGCCATCGAAGAACAGCACTACGCGCTGGCGATCATCGGCGTGCTGACCAGTGTCGTCTCGGTGTTCTTCTACCTGCGGATCGTCGTGATGATGTACTTCACGGAAGGTCCCGAAGTGCACCGCCCCCGCGTCCCGGCAACGGCCGTCGCCGGCCTGGCGCTCGCGACCATCGCCGTCTTCTATCTTGGGGTGCTGCCGACGCAGATCCTGGAGCTCGCTCTGGAATCGATTTCGACGATCTTTTAGAAGGCACGAGGACTGTAGTTCCCACCACCGGATCACGATTGCGCTACCGCGACAGAATTCTGTCCTCCCTTACTCCCGTTTTTCCTGTTCAATACGACCTCCCCTTCGTGGACTTCCTGGTCGGCCCGTTTGACACAGTGCCACCCTCATCCATAGAGTGAGCACACACTCACGAACCGATGGACAACCTGCCTGGGTTGAATGCCTTCACCGTATTCCTCGTCATTGCCGCGGCCGGGCTGCTGTTTTTGATGATTTCGCTGTTTTTTGGCGAGATCTTCGAACACTTCGACGTCAGCCTCGACCACGACCTCGACCACGGCGGGCCGAGCTTCTTCAGCCCGCGGGTGATGAGCGTCTTTGTCACCGCGTTCGGCGGCGTCGGCGCGATCGCCAGCCACTACGGCCTGTCGCCGCTGGCGGCGTCCGGCATGGGGTTCGTCAGCGGGCTGGTGATGTCCTCGATCGTGCTGGTCTTCGCGCGGTTCCTCTATCGCCAGCAGGCATCGTCGGACGTGCGCTCCACCGATCTGGTCGGCCAGACCGCGCGCGTCGTCGTCGCCATCCCGGCCGGCGGCATCGGTCAGGTGCGATGCCGGATCGGCGAGGAGCTGGTCGACAAGATTGCGCGTACGCGGGATGGCGGCACGATTCCCGAGAATGCCGCTGTGCGGGTCGAGGACGTGCTCGGTGAAACTCTGATCGTGAAGCAGGCAGTAACGCCGCTGGGGGATCGTGATGCTGGACAACTTTCAATTCGAGACGCTGCTCCTGCCGCTCATTGCCCTCGCGGTCCTCATCGCGTTGGTCGTCGCGCGCCTATCTGATCAGCCGCAACTACCTGAAGGTCTCGCCGAACGCCGTCGCGGTGCTGAGCGGCCGCAAGCGCAAGCTGCCGGACGGCCGCGTGGTCGGCTACCGGATGGTTCGCGGCGGCGCGGCGCTGCGGATTCCCGTCCTCGAGAAAGTCGAGTACCTGCATCTCAACGTCATGACGATCCCGCTCGAGATCAAGCGGGCGTATACGCTGAAGGGCGTGCCGGTGTCGGTCAAGGCGGTCGCCAACGTGAAGATCCGCGGCGATGAGACGTCGCTTCAGGCGGCGGCGGAACGGTTCCTCGGCATGACGCACGATCAGGTCCAGAAGGTCATCTTCCAGACGCTCGAAGGCCACCTGCGATCGATCCTCGGCACGCTGACCGTCGAGGAGGTCAACAGCGATCGCCAGAGCTTCGCGCAGAAGCTGACCAGCGAGGCGGCCGCGGACCTCGAGAAGATGGGCATCGGCGTCGACGTGTTGACGATCCAGGAGATCAGCGACGAAGAGGAGTACCTGAACGCGCTCGGCAAGCGGCGGACCGCGGAAGTGAAGCGCGACGCGACGATCGGCGAGGCCGAGGCGCACCGCGACGCGAAGATCAAGTCGGCGCAGGCGATGCAGGAAGGCGAGCAGGCGAAGTTCCTGGCCGATGCCGAGATCGCCCAGGCGCAGCGCGACTTCATGATCCGTCAGGCGCAGTACCAGGCGGAGATCGAAACGCAGAAAGCCAGGGCCGAGCAGGCGGGACCGCTCTCCGAGGCGACGGCGCGGCAGGCGGTCGTCGCCGAAGAGGTCAAGGATCGAGCGCACGCGGACGCAGGAATTGATCTCGGTGCAGGAGCAGGAAGTGCTGCGCAGGCAGAAGGAGCTCGAAGCCACCGTCATCAAGCCGGCGGAAGCGGATCGCCAGGCGGCCATCGTGCGCGCCGAGGCCGTCGAAGCAGGCCGCGATTCTCGAGGCCGAAGGACGGCGCTCCGCGCTCATCGCGCTCGCCGAAGCGGAGCAGGAGAAGCTGCGGAAGGAAGGCGCCGGCCGCGCCGCGGCGGTCGAATCGGAAGGTCGAGCCGAGGCCGCGAAGATCGAGGCGATCGGGCTCGCCCAGGCGAAAGCGATCGAGGCGCAGGGCGTCGCCGAAGCGGCCGCGATTCTCCGCAAGGCCGAAGCGTGGAAGGAATTCAACGAGGCCGCTCGTCTGCAGACCGTGCTCGAGAAGCTGCCGGCGATCCTCACCGCGTCCAGCGGCATCTTCGGCGCCGTCGCGGCGCCGCTCGGCAACATCGACAAGCTGGTGGTGATCGATCAGGGTAACGGATCGCCCGATGGCGGCAGCTCGGGTCTGAGCCGTCTCGCGAAGACGAGTCCGACGGTCGTGTTCAATCTGCTGCAGCAGCTCGAAGCGCTTGGGTTGAACGTGCCGAGCCTCATGCAGCAGCTCGGCATTCAGCAAGGCAATGGTGCCGCGACCCCGGCGCCGGTCGAGACGCCTCGACCTCCGGGAACATCCGATCGCCGATCTACGTAGTCGCACCGGCCGGTTCGATTCGGCCATCGGGAACGCGGGCCATCGCGCCGGCGTAGAGATGGATATGCCACTCCTGTCGGTGGACCGATCTGTGTCACATCAGCCGGATTCGCGAGCCTTTTCAGTGCATTCTCCTCGGTCGCAGGACGAACCGACCAGCCGCCGACTGCTCGTCGCGCGGCTGGCGCGGCAGCTGACTGAGGACAGCGCGCCGCGAATCCATCTCTGCATCATCATGATGGCGGCGGGGGGCGCCGCATTCCTTTCCTCCGTGCTGATGCTCTGGTCCGGCAGTGAGGTTTTTCAGAGCATGACGCTCCGCTATCCGGCGGCTGCGCTGTGCGGATACCTCGCCTTCATCGCGCTGATCCGGTTGTGGATTTCCGTCCATCGCCCGTCCGAAGGGTTCGACATCGACCCGACGTCAGACATCGCCGACGCCGTGGTCGGTGACTTCATTCCGCGAGCACCCGACGTTCCGCAGTCGCTGGAGCTCGAGTCGGCCCGGCCGCGAACGGAAGCCGGCGTCGGCCGGGCCGTCCGTGATTCGGTGCTCGATGCCGGCAGCGGCGGATGGGATCTGGACGTTGGCGACTTCATCTGGCTGGTCGTCGCGGCAGCCTGTGCGATCGGCGGCCTGCTCGCGATCGGGTACGTGATCTATATCGCCCCGGTACTGCTCGCGGAGGTGGCGCTCGATGCGGCCATCATCTCTGCCTTGTACCGCCGGCTTCGCGCGGATGAAGCGGGCTACTGGCTCACGTCGGTGTTCACGCGCACGTGGGTTCCCGCGCTCGTGCTCGTCGTTTTTGCGATCGGCGTCGGCTTCGCGCTGGAAATGATCGCGCCTGACGCGCGATCGATTGGCGGGGTCATCCGGACGCTCTCGAGCTGATCGCGCGTATAACGGAGACGAGCGCCTCGTCCTGATCGGAGAGCACGGTTCGCAGATCGATGAGGACGCGATCGCCGTCGATGCGGGCGACCACCGGAGGCTCCCCGCTCCGCAAGCGCGCTTCGAGCTCGGCCGCGCTGAGCGACGGATGCTCGAGCGCGATCAGCCGCGTCGCCAGCCGCGATCCTGGAGCGCTCCCGCCACCGATCGTCGATGCGCCATCGACGATGTCCGCCTTCAGACCCTCTCGCAGCTGACGGGCGATCGACTCCGCGCGCGCGCCGATTTCCTCGATCGTCATCGCGATCATTCGCGCGACGGGGACAGTCTCATCTGCCCGCCCCGCGGCGAATTCCTGCAACGTTGCCTCGAGCGCGGCATACGTGATCTTGTCCACCCGCAGCGCCCGCATCAGCGGATGACGACGGATCGTGCTGATGGCCTGTTCACGTCCCGCGATGATCCCGGCCTGCGGACCGCCGAGCAGCTTGTCGCCGCTGAACAGGACGACGTCGGCGCCCGCGGCGATGCTCGCCCGCGGACTCGGCTCATCCCCGAGAGCTGCCGGCGGCGGCACCGATCCCAGCCAGCCGCTGCCGATGTCTTCGATCAGGGGAAGCGTGAACCTGCGGGAGAGCGCGCACAGTTGCTCGAGCGGCGGCCGTTCCGTGAATCCTTCGATGCGGAAGTTCGACGGATGCACGCGCAGAATCGCGGCCGTCCGCTCGCCGATCGCCGCCGCATAGTCGGCGGCGCGTGTCCTGTTCGTCGTCCCGACCTCGCGGAGGATCGCGCCCGACTGCGCCATGACGTCCGGCACACGAAAACCGCCGCCGATCTCGACGAGCTCGCCTCTCGAGATGATCACTTCGCGCCCCGACGCCAGCGCGGCCAGCGTCAGGAGCGTCGCCGCCGCGTTGTTGTTGACGACGACCGCGGCCTCCGCGCCGGTGAGGCGGCAGATCAGCCGCTCGGCATGCACGTCGCGGCGGCCGCGGCTGCCCGAATCGAGATCGAATTCGAGATTGCCGTAGCCGGCGAGCGCACCGACGCGCTGGACCGCCGCTGCGGCAAGCGGAGCGCGGCCGAGATTGGTGTGCAGGATCACGCCGGTCGCGTTGATGACCGGCCGCAGCGACGGCGCCACCAGCCCGGCGACAATCGCCGGCACGTCCCGTTCAATCGCCCCACCCACGTCGTCTGGCCGCGGCTCACCCGCAACGACGCGCCGCCTGAGCCCATCCGCAGCCTGCCGCAGCGCCGAAACCACAGCCGCCCGCCCGAACTCGGACGACAAGGCCTGGATGCGCGGCCGCTGGAGCAGCTGATCGATCGAGGGAATCTCTCTCATCTCACGGCCAACTCGCAAAGAACGTGTGAACCGAACCCCTGAACCCTTGAACCCCCGAACCCGAACTCTTGAACCTTTGAACCCCTGAACGCTTGAACCGAGTAGGCAGTCTAAGTGTGGAAGAACCGCGATAATATTAAGTGTTACCCATGTCCGAGAACGACCCGCCATCCATCCCGGTCCCGGATTATCGTCCCGTCGAGCGCTTCTGGCCGTATGTCGATCTTCCTGAGCAGCCGACCGACGAGGAGCTGGCGCAGCTCAATCCCGAGCTCGCCGAAGCCCTGTTCGGGCGGCCGACGCTGCCGTTCTCGGTGTCGCTCGAGTTTCCGGCCTTCGACGGAGCGGACTACGCGCGGGCGCTCGATCTCGCTAGATCATCCGCCGAGTATCGCGAGATCACATCAGGAAAGGCGACCCGCCATCGGGCCCGCTTCTATCCGCAGGATGTGCTCAAGCTGCGCGATCTCTTCGACATCGTCGGGCGGTTCGACGCGTGCGAGGTGCTGGTGGACGACCGGCCGGTGCCGTACGCCCGCGAGCTCTGGCTGCCGCTGATGTGGTTCCTGATCCGGTGACTACGGGTGATTGCGGGTCCTGATGCCAGAGCCAACCGATCTTCAGAAGGAACTGTTAGCACTCGCGGCGGATTTGAAGCGCCTCGAAGCGGAGTACAACATGTTCTTCGCCGGCCGGCTGCCGCGTCCGCCGTGGGAGACGCGTGGGCGCGTCGAGGCGATGATCAAACGGTGGGATCGCGGCCAGATACAGGGGACGGCGGATCGCTTTCGCTTCGAGACTCTCCAGTCGCGATTCCAGACGATGATCGACGTGTGGGATCGCGGCCTGCGCGCGCGCGAGGAGGGGCGGTCCGGTCCGTTCGCCCAGCGCAAGGCGGCGGGCCGCGGGGATTCGGCGAAAGTGCTGCACGTGACGGCGTTCAAGGATCCGATGCGCGAAATGGACAAGGTCCACGCGCTGTACGATTCGTTGATGGACGCGCGGCGGCAGACCGGCGAGGACGTGGTGCCGTTCCATCGCTTCGCGGCCCTGGTCAAGGATCAGGTGACAAAGCTGCGCGAGGCCGGTACGTCGGAAGTGGGCTTCCGCGTCGCGGTCAAAGACGGAAAAGTGAACTTTACGGTAAGGGGATTGAAGGGTGGAGGAAGCTAACGACCGGAGACCGGAAGCGCCGGCCGGCGCCCCCGGTCCCGTTCGAGGACTTAACTGACCTTGGTGACGTTGCCGGCCTGCGGGCCCTTCGGACCGTCAACGATCTCGAATTCGACCGCCTGACCCTCCTCGAGTGTCCGGAACCCGTTGCCCTGGACCGCCGAGAAGTGTACGAAGACATCACTGCCGCCGTCGCGCTCGATGAAGCCGTAACCCTTTGCGTTGTTGAACCACTTGACCTTGCCTGTGATACGCATCGTACTTTTCCTGCCTTGCAATGGCGCGGCGCGGGGCGCCGCTTGACGCTGCCCACCTCAGCCATTCACGTGGAATGGGCTGGAGCGGACATAAAAAAAGACCGCGAGTGCGCGGCCTCGGCTTTCGACGCTGGCCCGCCCAGCGCCGGAGAGATATTAGCCGTTTTGTCATCAAAATGTCAAACAGAATCAGTGATATGCGGGCGATCCTCAGCGTTTCGGACAAAACCGGGGTCGTCGATCTGGCCCGGGCCCTGGCGGAGCGCCGGGTCGAGCTCGTTTCCACCGGCGGCACAGCTAAGGCATTGAAAGAAGCGGGTTTAGCTGTCGTCAGCGTCTCCGACGTCACCGGATTCCCCGAGATGATGGATGGCCGGGTCAAGACCCTCCATCCGGCCGTCCATGCCGGGATCCTTGCCCGTCGGCATCGGCCGGATGACCTGGCGGCCCTCGACGGTCAGGGCATTCGCCCCGTTGACATCGTCGTCGTCAACCTTTACCCCTTTGCAAGGGCCGCCGCCCAGCTGGAAACCCCGTTTGACGACCTCGTCGAGGAGATCGACATCGGCGGTCCAAGCCTCGTCCGGGCGGCGGCGAAGAACTTCCGTGACGTGTGTGTCGTGGTCGACCCGCAGGATTATTCGCGGCTGGTCCAGGAGCTCGACCGTGAGGGCGGGGCATCGCTCGAGTTCCGGTTCGAGTTGATGCGAAAGGCTTTTCAACACACGGCGCACTATGACGGCATGATTGCCGCGACCATGATGACCGTCGAGACCACGGGCGGGGCGATGATCCGGCGAATGGCGCTCCCGAAAAATCACGGCGAGCGGAAAACCCTTCGTTACGGTGAGAACCCGCACCAGAAGGCGTACTGGCAGACGCTGCCTGCAGAGATGGGCCGCGAGTGGCAGGTCCATCAGGGCAAGGAGCTCTGGTACACGAACCTTCTCGATCTGGATGCCGCCGCACGGATCGCGCTCGAATTCTCAGAGCCCGCGGCCGTGGTGATCAAACACACCAATCCCTGTGGGGTTGCGACCGGAACGTCGGCCGCGGACGCCTACGTCCGCGCGCGCGACGCCGATCCGCTCTCGGCCTTCGGCGGCATCGTCGGGATCAATGAGCCGCTCGACAAGGAAACCGCCGCGGCGCTCACGTCGACGTTCATCGAGGCGGTCATTGCGCCTTCGATTACCGATGAGGCGAAGCCGATTCTGGCGGCGAAGGGGAACCTGCGCGTGGTGTCGGCGGACTTCGGCAGGCTGGGTGAGCCGATGCCGTTGTTTGGCCCTGAGGAAGGGCGGGCGTTCCTCGGCGGCATGCTCATGCAGGAACGGGACAAAGTCAGCGAGGCGAGTGACGAGTGGCCGCAGGCCGACTATCCGAAAGTCGTGACGAAACGCGCGCCGTCGGCCGCGGAATGGACCGCGCTCCGGTTCGCCTGGCGGGTGTGCGCCCACGTGAAATCGAACGCGGTGATTTTCACGACCGCCGATCGCACCCTCGCGATTGGCGCAGGGCAGATGAGCCGCGTCGATGCGGTGAACGTGGCCGTTCTCAAGGCGGCGGCAGCCGGACTGGCGGGATCGGTCGCGGCGTCGGACGCCTTCTTCCCATTCAGGGACGGCCTCGACGCGCTCGCCAAAGCCGGCGTGACCGCGGTCGTGCAGCCGGGTGGATCGGTCCGGGACGCCGAGGTGATTGCCGCGGCGGATGAGCACGGCCTGGCGATGGTGTTCACGGGCAAGCGGCATTTCAGACACTAGTCGAAGTTGAGCCGCCGACATCCCATTCTCCTGGTCCTCCTGGCGCTGGCGATCTGCCCGTACTTCATCGATCTCGGCGGGTCGGCCATCTGGGACGCGAACGAGGCGTTCTACGTCGAAACCCCGCGCGAGATGATCGAGCGCGGCGACTACGTCAGCCCGACTTTCAACTACGAGCCTCGCCTGAACAAGCCGGTCCTGAGCTACTGGATCGTCGCCGCCTTCTATAAAGTGTTCGGGATCTCGGTGGCCGTGCAGCGGCTGCCGATCGCGCTCGGCGCGGTGGGGATCGTGGCGGCCGCATTCCTGCTCGCATTCGCGGGCGCGCCGCCCGTGCCCGATGAATCGCGTCGGCGTGAGGCCGCGTTGTGGTCGGCGCTCGGCCTGGCGATCACACCGCGGCTGCTGATGTTCGGGCGGCGCATCTTCATCGATATCTACATCTCGCTCTACATGGCGCTGACGCTGGTGTTCTTCGCACTGGCCGAGCGCTATCCGGAGCGTCGACGCGTGTTCCTCCCGTGGATGTACGTCGCCATCGGCCTGGGCGTGCTCACGAAGGGCCCGATTGCGATTCTGCTGCCTGGCCTCGTGTTCGCGGCCTACCTGCTGATGCATCGAGAGCTCGGCAGGATTCGCACCATGATGCTGCCGCTGGGCACGCTGATCGTCGCGGCGATCGTCGTGCCCTGGTATGCGGCGCTCTACGTCCGTGACGGCTGGGAGCCGATCAAGTCGTTCATCGTCGGCGAAAACGTGGCGCGATACACGGAAGGACTCGGCGTCGACGCCGTACGGCCCCTGTGGTTCTACGTTCCCGTGATCTTCAGCGATTCGTTTCCGTGGTCGTTCGTTCTGTTCGTGGCGGCCGCGTCATGGCTCGCGGAACGGAAGACTGGCGCACCGTCCCTCGACCCGTCGAGGCGCGTCCGCACTCTGCTGTGGCTCTGGATCATCTGCATCGTGTTGTTCTTCACGGCATCGGCCGCCAAGCAGGATCTCTATATCTTTCCGATCGTTCCGGCGATCGCGGCGCTCTCCGGCATCGCCATCGCGAACGGGCTTCGTGAACGCCGTGCCGGCATTCGCTGGACGGCCGCAATCGTCGGCGTCGTCATCGCGATTGCGGGAGCCGCAGTGCTCTACCTGGTGGGCTCGCCGACTGGCACCTACGTGGTCGAGGGCTCCCGGATCATGGGCGCGACGGCCGTCGTCGGCGGGCTCGGCGTCGCGCTGATGGCCGCTTCCAATCAGTGCCGCGCCGCGATCCTCTCGATCCTCATCACCTTTATCGTGCTCGATTGGGGATTCGTCCTGCGCGTGCTACCGGGGTTCGAGCGCTACAAGCCGGTCCCCGGCTTCGCGGCGACGCTCGCGCCCCGGCTGCAACCAGAAGACGCTGTCGTCACATTCAATGAGGCGCTGCCGAGCCTGGTCTTCTATCTGCGCCGTCATGTCGATCCTTACTTCATCGACGAGGAGTTGTTCCAGGTCTTTCGATCGGGACGGACGGTTTATGCCGTGATGTCGACCGAGAGCTACCGCGGAATCGCCGATCGCATCGGCGTGCCCACCTGCGAGATCGAACGCCGCCCGACGTTCAACGTGAAGCTGAGGAACTTGATCGCACGCCAGCCTCTTCCGGAATTGGCGCTCATTACCAACAAGTGTGATCGGAATTGACGCTGCGCTTCATCTTCAACCCCCAACTGGGAGTTGACGAGGCGTCAGCGTAATTCATCCAAGGTCACAGTTGCGGGCCCAAATCTTCCGACGACGATGCCGGCGGCGCGGTTGGCGAGGCGGGCGGCGTCTGCCAGGCTGCCTCGCGCGGCGAGGCCGAGCGCCATCGTCCCGATGACCGTGTCTCCGGCTCCGGTGACGTCCGCCACTTCTCGTGCTTCAGCCGCCAGAGCCGTGTCGCCGTTGGCGGTGTGCAGCCACATCCCGTGTTCGCCGCGTGTGACGAGCACGTTCTCGCAGCGGGCGCGCTCACGGAATCGATGCGCCGCTTCTCGCGCCTCTTCGTCCGAGCGGATCCGCATGTGCGCCACCGCTTCCGCCTCGTGATGATTCGGCGTGACGATCGTCGCGCCGCTGTAGTAGTCGACGTGCGCCACTTTCGGATCGATCAGGACCGGGATGGTCGAGTGTTTGGCGGCGCGGATGGCGGCGGCGGCGACGCCTCGCGAGACGGTCCCCTTGAGGTAGTCGGACACCAGGATCGCCTCGACGCGGCCCGTGAGCTGTTCGATCCTCTCGATCAGCGCCGCCTCGATATCTCCGCTGACTTCATGATCGTTCTCGTAGTCGATTCGCGCGACCTGTTGATTCCGGGTCGTGACCACGCGCAGCTTGCGGGTCGTGCAGCGATCGGCCGCGAAGACGAGCCCACTACTGCCAATGGCGAGGCGATCCAGCTCCCGCTTCAGGCGCTCCGCTTCGCCGTCGCGTCCCACCAGGCCGACGAGCTCGGCGCGGCCACCGAGGGCGGCGATATTGTGGGCCACATTTGCGGCGCCGCCGAGCCGGAACTCGTCGTGTTCGAACCGCACGACCGGAACCGGCGCCTCCGGCGAGATGCGCTCGACCTTTCCGATCACGAAGTGGTCCAGCATCACGTCGCCGACGACGAGGACCGAGCGGCCGGCGAGCCGCTGAACGAGATGTGCTGACGCGTCGCCCATTTCAGGCGGCGAGCCGCTGCGAGACCGCGGGCGCGGTGGAGGCGGGAACGCGATCCGCTGCGTAGGGCAGCGTCACGAGCAGGAGGAACAGCATCAGGAACTCTGAGTCGCCGAAGTTGTACTCGAACATCCCGGCGGCGAGCATCGCGACGACGGCAGCCAGCGCCGCGGTCGGCAGCGACCGCAGCGACGAAGATCGCGTCTTGCGCGCCAGATCGCGGATCAGGACGACGATGAACCAGACCCAGATTGCCAGCGCCGGAAGGCCGCGCTCGGCCGCGATCTGCATCGGCACGTTGTGCAGATGCGGGTTGAGCTGGCGTTCGGCGCGGGGATCGCGATAGCGCTGATACACGAGACG
Source organism: uncultured Acidobacteriota bacterium (assembly GCA_963785755.1). Lineage (GTDB taxonomy): Bacteria > Acidobacteriota > Vicinamibacteria > Vicinamibacterales > 2-12-FULL-66-21 > JACCXG01. The sequence continues at coordinate 217,912 of CAWAXG010000050.1, forward strand.
GACGCCGTCGGGACCGACGCCGGTCAGGGGGAAGTCCTTGACGATCCGTACGCCTGACCGCATCATCGCGACGCGATCGCGATTGGTCGGATCGTTGAGGCTGAAGGTCGAATAGAACCGCTGCGTGAGATGCGCCGGCGCCAGTGCGAGGAAGAGCGCGGCAATCGCCGGCAGCACCGCGACGAGCCTGAAGTCGCGGAGCAGGAACAACAGGCCGATGCCCACGCAGACGCCGACCCAGGCGTTTCGGCTCATGGTCAGCGCCAGCGCGACGAGCAGCGCGGGCATGACGAGCGAGGTCCAGACGCGATCGTGGCGCCGGAACATGAGGCGGGCGGCGGCGGCGCACGCGACGAGCATCAGCACGCCGGAATAGGTCATGTAGTGGGAGAGCGATCCCTGTACGCGGCGGCCGAGGTTGTCGAAGTTCAGGATCGCGTACTGGAAGATGCCGTAAATCGCTTCGATGGCCCCGACCGTGATGATCACGTCGACTGCGCTCAGGCTGCGCTTGCCCGGCAGCAGCCGGTACGCGATCGGGATGATCGCGAAGAGCAGCAGCTGCTTGGTGTCGCGCAGGCTGACCTCCCGATCGACCGCGAAAATCGCCGAGAGGAACGTCGCCCCCGCATAGACCGCGAGCGGCCAGAACATCCACGGCACTTCGATCGACTCGCGATTGCGGATGACGAGCGTGAGCCAGAGCACCGCGGTCAGCGCCAGGCACACCTGGGCTGCGGCGATCGACACCTGCAGCGTGGCGGCGAACGCGAGCAGCGCGAGCCACGCAATGCGCTCGAGGCCGGCCGGACGATCCTGCGCGGTGAGGGTGGTCATGTTCTGCCCTGCAGCGCCCGCTCGGCGGCGGCGAGCACGTCCTGCGGCTTCAAGGTCGTCAGACAGCGATAGTCGCCCGGCTCGCACACTCGCTGATCGCATGGACGGCAGGGAAGGCCCTCGACTTCCACCGCCGCCGTGAAGATGGCCGGATCGCGCCACGGCGCCGAGCGGACCGGCAGCGTCGGTCCGTAGACTGCGACCACCGGGGTGGCCGTGGTCGCGGCGATGTGCAGCGGTCCCGTGTCGCCGCCGATGAACAACCGGCTGCGTCCGATCAACGCGCGAAGCTCTCGCAGGTCGAACTCGCCAAACTCGAGCACGCGGGAGGCGTCAGGCTGTCCGAGCAGCTCGCGCGCGCCGCGCACGATACGTCCGGCGGCCTCGCGGTCGGAAGGGCCCGAGCTCATGACGAGCCGCCGTTTCGGCGAGCCGGCTGCCAGGCTGGCGACGACTTCGATGAATGCCGACTCGGGCCACCGGCGGAAGGGATTGCTCGCACTGACGTGCACGACCAGGAGCTCGTGCGTCGGATCGACTCCCGCGCTCGCCAGGCGATCGGCCATGCGGCGATCGGCCGCCGGGTCGAGCGGCATCTCGACGGCGTCACGGGCGGGGAGAGGAGCGGTGACGACGGCGCCGTCGACGGCGCTGAGCAGGTCCCACTGATTCAGCACCGAATGACGCGGCCGCAGGTCGCGCGCGCGAGCGACAGTCCGCGTGTACATCCAGCTGCGCCCCGGCATGTCGTAGCCGATGCGCTGCGGCGCGCCTGACGCGAACGCGAGCCACGAGCTGCGCGGACCACCGTGCATGTCAATAACCACGTCGAAGCGGCGCCGCCGCAGCTGCCACGCGAGCCGCAGGTCGTGCAGGACGCGTGCGACGCCGCGCGTGCGCTCGATGACGATCACTTCGTCCAGATGCGGGTTGCCCTCGACCACCGCCGCCGAGCCACGCTCGACGAGATAGGTGAGCCTGGCGCCGGGAAACTCGCGCCTGAGCGCGCGAATCACCGGCGTCGACAGCACCACATCGCCGATCAGGCGCAGCCGGATGAGCAGCACGGTCACGGTTCACGGTTCGATCGTCGCCTCGTCCAGCAGCATGACGGGAATGTCGTCCTTGATCGGGAACACGCGCTTGCACTGCGAGCACTTGAGCGCGGCGCCGTTCTTGACGAGGTCCACTTTCGTCTTACAGTTGGGACAGGCGAGAATCTCGAGCAATTCCGGGTCCACAGGCATGGGATTCAGCTCCACGGGCTTGACGGCACGTTTTGTATCCCGTGACCGCAGGGGTCATTATAATCATGAAGATGCGGCGAACAGTCCTAATGCTTGTGATGGCGACGGTGGCTGCACCCCTGCACGCGATGGCGCAGCCCGCCGCGTCGGCGCCGGCTGATTCGGCCGCCTATTTCTTCCTGCTCGGCCGGTATCACGAGTCCCAGGGCGAGTCCGAGAAGGCGGTCGACGCGCACAAGAAGGCGATTGTCCTGGCCCCCAAGTCGGCGGAACTGCGCGCCGAGCTCGCTGGAGTCTACGCGCGCCAGGATCGCGCCGTCGAGGCGATCGACACGGCCGAAGAGGCGCTGAAGCTCGATCCGAAAAACCGCGAAGCGAACCGCATCTCCGGATCGATTTACGCCGCGTTCGCCGAGCAGCGCCGCTCGATCCGCCCGGGCGAGAGCTCGCAGCTGTATGTGCCGCGGGCCATCGCGGCGCTCGAACGCGCCCGCGAGGAAGGTCCCGCGGAGCTCGGCCTCGATCTCACGCTCGGCCGCCTCTACGCCCAGACGGAATCATTCGACAAGGCCATTCCGCTGCTTCGCCGGGTGGTGATGGAGCAACCCAACTATCCCGAAGCGGCGCTGCTGCTCGCGTCGGCGCAGGATGGCGCCGGTCAGACCGCGGCCGCCGCCGAGACCCTGACCGAATCGCTGGCCGAGAACCCCCGCTTCTTCCGCGGCTACGTGATGCTCGCCGAGCTCCATGAAAAACAGGGCAAATGGGATGAAGCCGAGCAGGCCTACTCGCAGGCGCAGCAGCTGAACACCCGCGGGCTCGATCTGTCCACGCGCCGCGCCGCGGCGTTGATCAACGCCGGGAAGGGAGCCGGCGCCCGGGATTTGCTGCGCGATGCCGCGGCCAAACCCGACGCGCCGCCGCTGGTGCTGTATCTCTTTGCCGCCTCGCAGCGCCTCACCGGCGACCTGGCCGGGGCCGAGGTCACCGCGCGCCGTCTGCGCGAAGCCGCCCCGGACGATCCGCGGGGCATGTACGTACTCGCACAGGTGCTCGAAGCTCGCGGCGATCACCAGGGTGCGGAGCAATCGCTGCGCGACCTGCTCAAGCTCGATCCCAAGGACGCGACCGCGCTGAACTATCTGGGCTACATGTTCGCCGAGCGCGGCGAACGCCTGGACGAGGCCGTGGATCTCGTTCAGCGGGCGTTGAAGATCGAGCCGGGGAATCCTTCGTTTCTCGACAGTCTGGGCTGGGCGTACTTCCAGCAGGGCAAGCTCGATCTGGCCGACGCGCCGCTGACCGAAGCCGCGGCCAAGATGCCGAAGAGCTCCGTCATCCAGGACCATCTCGGCGACCTGCGCTTCAAGCAGCAGCGGTTTGCCGATGCGGCCGCGGCGTGGGAGCGATCGCTGGCCGGCGACGGAGAGTCGATCGACCGCACACGAATCCTCAAGAAAATTCAGGACGTGAAATCCCGTCTGGAACCTCGGTGATTTCCGGGCCGGGCTGCCGTCACAGGGTCGCGATCGTCGCCGGCCTGGCGCTCGCGTTCGCATGGGGCTGTGGTGCGCCCAAGGGCATCACCCTTCCCGGCGGACCGGGCACGCCAGCGCCGGACGCACCTGCCGCCTACGAGGAAGCCGTCCAGGAATGCCGCGGCATTCGCACGATGACCGTCACGCTGGGGCTGTCGGGTCGTGTCGGAGATACGCGCCTTCGCGGCAACGTCGACGCGGGCTTCGAGGCGCCGGACAAGGTCCGGCTCGAGATGCGGCCGCCGATCGGCCGGCCGATCTTCATTCTGGTCGCGCCGGGTCCTGAGGCAACGTTGTATCTGACCCGGGAGAATCGTGTCCTGCGCAAAGCCCGATCGTCCGAGGTCGTCGAGGCGCTCGTCGGGCTCAGGCTCGATGGCGCGGAGCTGCGCGCGCTCGTGAGCGGGTGCGGCTTCGGCGCGGCGGAGCCCTCCGGCGGACGATCGTTCGACGGCCAATGGATCGCCGTCACGACCGGCAGCGCGACGACGTATCTGAGACAGATCGAAGGGCGCTGGCGTATCGTTGCCGCGACGCGCGAGGGGCTCACCGTTCTCTACAGCGGGTTCAGCGCCGGCAGAGCGTCCACACTGCAGCTCGAGGCTCCGGCGTCGAAAGCGAATGTCACGGCTGTCCTGTCCGACATCAACATCAACCTGCCGCTGGAACCGTCAGTGTTCGAAGTCACCGTTCCGGCAGACGCCAAGCCCCTGACGCTCGACGAGCTGCGTCGCGCGGGTCCGCTCGGGCAGCAATGACGAAGCGCCACCCGGCCAGACGCGCGCGTCCCGCTCAGAAGATCAGGCGATACGTCGCGCGTGCGCACGCCAAGGTGAATCTCGATCTGCGAGTGCTCGGGAGCCGCGCCGATGGCTATCACGAGCTGCGGACCGTGTTTCAGACGATCGATCTCCATGACACCCTGACCGCACAGGAGAAGCCGGGGCCGTTCGTGTTGAAGTGCAGGACGCCGGGCGTGCCGCTCGACGACAAGAACCTCGTCTGGCGTGCCGGCGCGGCGTTGTGGAAGGCGCTCGGCCGCGGCGGTGATCCGTGCGACGCCGTCATCACGATCGAGAAAGGGATTCCCCTCGAAGCGGGTCTTGGCGGCGGAAGCGCGGATGCGGCGGCAGGACTTCATGTGCTTGCGCGCCTGTGGGGAGGCGCGCCGCTCTCGTTGCTGCGCGAAGTCGCATCGGGTATCGGTTCGGATGTGCCGTTCTTTCTGTCCGGAGGGACGGCGCTCGGGCTGGGCAGGGGCGAAGAGATCTATCCGCTGGTCGATCTTCCCCGTCACTGGATTGTCGTTGTGCTTCCCCCTTTCGGCGTCTCGACCGCGGAAGCGTATGCCTGGTACGACGAGGATCGGGCTGCCGGTGTCCGCGAGCCGCGAGGCGAGCTGCAGATCCTCCCCGTTCCGTGGCCGACGCGGGCGGCGCAGATGATCAATGACCTGGAACCGCCGGTCTTGCGCCGGCATCCCGAGATCGGGGCGATCAAGGCGGCCTTGAAGGAAGCCGGGGCGGTGGCCGCGGCGATGTCGGGCAGCGGCTCGGCTGTCTTCGGCCTGTTCCGTACCAGGCCGGCCGCCGCGCGGACGATCCGGCCGCTCTCACGGGCGGGCGCCGCAGCCCTCCTCAGCCGGACGCTGTCGCGCGCCGAACACGAGCAGCGCGCCCGTCCGATCGTGCGCAGGGTTTGACCCCGGGCTGAGCGACCGGCTACACTTAACCCTTTGTAGTCGTGCCCTGAGGGCGCTTCTTAGGGTTCCAGGTGCCAGGGCCGCCTTCTGGGGCGTGGCCAAGCTGGTAAGGCGCGGGACTTTGGATCCCGTATTCGAAGGTTCGAATCCTTCCGCCCCAACCATTCCCCCGGCTTCCGCAAGGCATGCGTCGCGCGTCGAGCGAGCCGGGGTCCCAGGCACGGACGGGTGACGTCCGGGGCGGAGACGGGCGACGATGACGGCGCGCGCGGAGCGCGCGTGGCGAGGAAGCGGCGCGGGCGTGGGGCCCCAGCAAGCGACCGAGCCCCGGTTGATGAATGAGTCCTGGCCAGTTGAAGCTGTTTTCGGGAAGTGCGCATCCGGCGTTGACGGCCGAGATCGCCGAGTTCCTCGGCGTGTCGATCGGCCATGCGCGTCTTCAGCGCTTCCCCGACACGGAGTGCTCGTTCCAGATCGACGAGAACATCCGCGGGACCGACGTCTTCGTGATCCAGCCGACGTGCGCCGACGTCGACCGGAACATCATGGAGCTGTGCGTGATGATCGATGCGTTTCGCCGGTCGTCGGCGTCGCGCATCACCGCGGTCGTGCCGTATTACGGCTACGCGCGCCAGGATCGCAAGGACAAGCCGCGGGTGCCGATTTCGGCCAAGCTGGTGGCCAACCTGCTCAGCGCTGCGGGAACCAATCGCGTGCTGACGATGGATCTGCACAAGGCGCAGATCCAGGGGTTCTTTGACATTCCCGTCGATCACCTGTTCGCCGCGCCGGTGATCATCGATTATTGCTCGCAGCTGCGGATACCGAACCTCACGATCGTGTCGCCGGATGCGGGCGGCGCCGAGCGCGCCCGCGCCTACGCCAAGCGGCTCGGGGCGGAACTGGCGATCGTCGACAAACGGCGGTCGGACGATGGGACGGCCGAGGTGATGAACGTGATCGGCGACGTCACCGGCCGCACCTGTATCCTGCAGGACGACATCATCGATACGGCGGGCACGATTGTGAAGGCGGCCAACGCCCTGCGGGTCAGTGGCGCCGAGCGCGTCTTCGCGTGCGCGGTGCACGGCGTGCTCTCGGGGCCGGCGGTCGAGCGCCTCGAGTCCGCCCCGATCGAGCAGGTGATCATCACCAATACGATCCCGCTGCACAGCGAGCGGGCGAAGTGCTGCAAGAAGATCCGGCAGCTGTCGGTTGCCCGGCTGCTCGGTCAGGCAATTCGGAGTATCCACGAGGAGACGTCGGTCTCGTCGCTGTTCGTCTGAGCGGACAGAGCCGGGGAGCTGGTAGTCAGCAACAAGGATTGGTTTTATGGAATCGACACTTCAGGCAGAAAAGCGGGAAACCCGCGGCAAGAACGAGGCGCGGCGGCTCCGCGCGAGCGGGCGCATTCCGGCGGTGGTCTATGGCGCCGAAAAGGGAAAGGCGACCGAGATTTCCGTCGATCCCAAGGTGCTCCTCCGCATCCTGCATTCGGAATCCGGCGTGAACACGCTGATCGGCCTGCAGGGCGTTGGCGCCGGCGACACGCGGGTGCTCGTGAAGGAGTACCAACTCGATCCGATCGATCACAAGCTGCTCCACGTCGACTTCTACCAGGTCGCGATGGACAAGGCGATCACGGTCACCGTGCCGATCGCGTTGAAGGGCGAAGCCAAGGGCGTCAAGCAGCAGGGTGGCATCGTCGATTTCGTGCACCGCGACATCGAGATCGAGACGCTGCCTGGCGATATCCCGGAGAGCATCACGGTCGATATCTCCGAGCTGATGCTGAACCAGGGCATCCGCGTCCGCGACGTTCTCGTCGAAGGCGCGAAGTGGAAGCCGGTGACCGACCCGGACACGCTGATCGTTCACGTCGTGGCGCTGAAGGTCGAGGAGCCGGCTCCAGCCGAGGTTGCGGCGGCTGCTCCGACAGCACCGGCTGAGCCCGAGGTCATCAAGAAGGGCAAGACGGAGAAAGAAGAGTAGCCTCAGCGCCGGCTCGTGGCATGAAGCTGATCGTCGGCCTCGGCAATCCCGGCAGGAAGTACCGATGGGACGAGGCACAATGTCGGGTTTCGGGTCCTCGACGATCTGGCGGCGCGGCACAAGGTCGAGTGGGAGCTCGCGCCGCGCGGAATCGAGGCGCTGATCGGACGGCAGCGGCCCGACGGCATCGTCCTCGCGAAGCCGTTGACCTTCATGAACCTGAGCGGGCCGGCCGTCGTGGGCCTGCTGCAGTTCTACAAGATCGACGTGCCAGATGCGTTCGTCATCGTCGACGAAATCAATCTGGAGCTCGGGCGGCTGCGGGCGCGGGCCGCGGGATCGGCAGGCGGCCACAACGGCCTGAAGTCGATCATCGAAGCGCTGGGAACGATGGAATTTGCTCGGCTGCGGGTCGGTGTCGGGCGCGGTGAGGCCCGCCGCGATCTCGCGGATCACGTGCTGGCGAAGTTCGAGCCGGACGAGCGGCCGATCGTCGCCGAGGCGGTGGGCCGCAGCGCGGACGCCGCCGACCTGTTCGTCGCCGAGGGGATCGGTCCGGTGATGAACAGTTTCAACAGGAAGGAAGACCGTAAGGAAGACGGGGACTAAACAACCTATCTTCTCCTTGCCCGCCGCAGCCCCACCGGGCGAAGGCAGGCCGTAGGGTCCGAGGCAGAGCCCCGGATCAGAAACGTCCAGAGGGAGATTCATGAGCACAAACCGACAGTACGAGCTCGTCTACATCCTGACGCCGGAGGCGTCGGACGAGCAGATCGCCGAGCTGCACACGCAGATCGAGCAGATCGTCCAGCGCTTCACCGGCACCCTCGACAAGAGCGAGAACTGGGGCCGCCGCAAGCTCGCCTACGAAATCGGCCACCATCGCGAAGGCACCTACGTCGTCGAGACGATCACCGGCAGCGGCGAGCTGATGAAGGAGATCGATCGGCGGCTGCGCGTGCTGGATCAGGTCATCCGGCACCTCATCGTCCGCGTCGATGATGAGCTGCGAGTGGCGGAACGGACGCGCGACGCGCGCAAGGCGACGCAGGCGCGCCGGCGCACCGCGCGCGGGCTCCCGCCCGAGCCGCAGCCCGGTGAAGGCCGCGGCGACAACATGGATCAGGACGACGATCGCGGCGATCGATACGATCGCGGGGACAAGTACGAGGTGCAGCGATGAGCGACGAACGAGGAGGCCGGGGGCGCGGCGGGTCGAAGGGCCGTGACGGCGACAAGGGCAAGGGCGATCGTCCCCGCGGCGGATTCTTCCGGCGCCGGCGCGTCTGCAAGTTCTGCGCGGAGAAGATCGATTACATCAACTACAAGGACGTCCGGCTGCTGACGCCGTTCCTGCCCGAGCGCGGCAAGATTCAGCCGCGCCGCATCTCCGGGACCTGCGCGCTGCATCAGCGCAAGCTGCAGACGGCGATCAAGCGGGCGCGCCAGCTGGCGCTGATTCCGTACGTGACCGACTAGCCGGCCGAGAGGACAGCCATGGAAGTGATACTTCGTGAACACGTGGACAATCTCGGCCGCCGCGGCGACGTGGTGAAGGTCGCCGACGGCTACGCGCGCAATTTCCTGCTGCCGCGCAACCTCGCGTTGAAGGTCACCGAGGCGAACAAGCGTCAGATCGACCGCGAGCGCAAGCTCGCCGATCTGCGCGACGCCGAGGAGAAGCAGCAGGCCGAAGCGCTGGCGCAGCGGCTCGGCCAGGTCGAAATCGAGATCGCCCGCCGGGTCGGCGAGAACAATACGCTCTATGGATCGGTGACCTCCGCCGACATCGCGCACGCGCTCGAGGCCAAGGGCTTCCAGGTCGACAAGCGGAAGATCACGCTGGCCGACCCGCTGAAGGCGATCGGCGAGGTCAGCGTTCCGATCAAGGTGCATCGAGAAGTGACGACGCAGGTGAAGGTGAAGGTCGTTCCAGAGACGCACTGACGCGTCAGCAGGGCGAATGCCCTGCACGATGGCGATCGCGATCACGATTCGGGTGACCTGGATGGTGCTATCATCCGGTCACCCGATTTTGTTGGTCCCGATCGATGCCTGACGTTTCCGCTGCACCCGAGCGTACGCTTCCCCACAATCTCGACGCCGAAAAATCCGTCCTCGGGGCGATCCTGATCCACAACGACGCGTTCAATCACGCGGCGGAGCTGATCGACTCGCGCGATTTCTTCCGCGATGCCCACCGTCGCATTTTCGACAAGATGGTCGCGCTCAGCGAGCGCGGCCGTGCGATTGACTTCATCACGCTGAAGGACGAGCTGCAGCGCGCCGGCGAGCTGGACGAGTGCGGCGGCCCGACCTATATCGCGGCGCTCGCCGACGGTGTGCCGCGCTCGGCCAACGTCGCCTACTACGCGCGGATCGTCAAGGAGAAGTCGACGCTCCGCAACCTGATTCACTCCGCCAACAAGATCCTCACGGAAGCGTACGAGGCGGAGCAGGAACCGGAGGTGCTGCTCGACGAGGCCGAGCGCGCGATTTTCGCGATCGCCGAAGATCGCATCCGCGAAGGTTTCGTGCCGCTTCGCGACCTGGTGCAGAGCAGCTTCGCGACGATCGAGAAGCTGCAGCAGAACAAGGGGGCGATCACCGGCGTGCCGAGCGGCTTTCCCGACCTGGACGAGATGACGACCGGCTTCCACCCCGGCGACCTGGTGGTGGTGGCGGCCCGGCCGTCGATGGGCAAGACCAGCCTGGTCCTGAACATCGCGCAGCATGTCGGGACCCACACGGCCATGACGGTCGGGTTTTTCAGCCTCGAGATGTCGAAAGAGCAGCTGTTCATGCGCATGCTCACGTCCGAGGCACGGATCGACGCGCACCGGTTCAGGACCGGCTTCCTGAACGAGAAGGACTATGGCCGCCTGTCGCACGCGCTCGGAACGCTCGCGGAGGCGCGCGTGTTCATCGACGACACTGCATCGATCGGCGTACTCGAGATGCGGGCGAAAGCGCGGCGGCTCCAGAAGGAGCACGGCCTCGATCTGCTGATCATCGACTACCTGCAGTTGATGCAGGGCCGCGGCAGGTTCGAGAGCCGGCAGCAGGAAGTCTCGGCGATCTCGCGCTCGCTCAAGGGCCTGGCCAAGGAGCTGAGCTGCCCGGTCATCGCCCTGTCGCAGCTGAGCCGCGCCCCGGAAGGGCGCACCGATCACCGGCCGCAGCTGTCGGACCTCCGCGAATCGGGCGCGATCGAACAGGATGCCGATCTGGTCCTGTTCATCTACCGCCCCGAGGTCTACGACAAGGAAGAAACCAGGCCCGAGGACCAGGGGATCGCCGAGATCATCGTCGGCAAGCAGCGCAACGGCCCCATCGGCGGCGTGAAGCTCTCGTTCCTGACTCAGTACACCCGCTTCGAAAGCTACGCCGGAAACTCGGCTCCATCGTGATCCGTCAGACGGTCGCGCACGTCGACCTCGACGCCATCCGGTCGAACTTTCACGCCATCGTCGGTTTTCTCGCCGCCGGGCCCGGCCGGCCGCCCGGCGTCGTCGCCGTGGTCAAGGCGAACGCGTACGGGCACGGCGCCCCGCAAGTCGCGGCGGCGCTCGAGCAGGCGGGCGCGGCGATGCTCGCCTGCGCGGACATCGAGGAGGCGATCGTGCTGCGCGAGGCCGGGATCCGGGCGCCGATCCTGGTGTTCGGCGCCCTCAGCGTCAGCGATCTCGACGGGATCTTCACCTACGATCTGACGCCGACGATTTCGACGCCAGGCGCGGCGCTCGCGCTCGAGGCCGCCGCGGCGCGGCACGACGTGCGGCTGCGCTGTCACCTGAAGATCGACACCGGCATGAACCGCCTCGGCTTCCGGCACGACAACATCGATCGCTCGCTGCCGCAGGTCGTCGCGTCACGGCATCTCGAGATCGCCGCGGTATATACGCATTTCGCGACCGCCGACAATCCGGACCACCCGGCCTTCGCGCTGCAGCGCGAGCGGTTCGAGGCGGTGTGCTCCAGGCTTCCCGCGATCGGGATCGAGGCGCCCCTGCGCCATGCCGCGAACAGCGCGGCGCTGCTCCGCGACGAACGCACCTGGTACGACCTCGTCCGTCCTGGATTGCTGCTCTACGGGATCGTTCCGCCGCCGCTCGCCGCGACGATTCCGCTGCGACCTGCCCTGTCACTGCGGAGTCGTATCGTGTCGGTCAAGGGGATTCGGCCCGGTGAAGGCACCGGTTACGGCCTTCGCGGCGTCGTCGATCGTCCGCTGACCCTCGCCGTCGTGCCCGCGGGGTATGCCGACGGCCTCGACCTGCGTCTGGCCGGCCGCGGCCACATGCTCGTCCGGGGCCGCCGTGCGCCGATCGTCGGCTCCGTCTGCATGGACATGGCGATGATCGACGTGACCGGCACGGATGTGGCACCAGGCGACGAGGTGGTCATCGTGGGCGCGCAAGGAGAGGAATCGATCGGCGTGCGCGAGATCGCCGCGTCGATTGGCAGTATTCCTTACGAGTTGCTCTGCCGCGTCGGGTCTCGCATCGAGAGGGTTTATTCCTGAAAGGCGCCAACTCTCAACGAAGGTCGAATGAAAACAAGGACAGTCTTCGCCTGTCAGGAGTGCGGCGCGCAGTCCCCGAAGTGGCTCGGACGGTGCGCCGAATGCGGGGCCTGGAACTCGCTCGTCGAGGAACGCCAGTTGCCCGAGCGCGCAACCGCGGGTTCTCCGACGCAGCCGCGCTACAGTCTTGCCTCGGCTGCCGGGCCACAGCTGTATGCAAATATCGACACGGTCGTCGCGGAACGGATCTCCACCGGTATCGGCGAATTCGATCGTGTGCTCGGCGGGGGTGTGGTGCCAGGCTCGCTGGTGCTGATTGGGGGCGAGCCGGGGATCGGGAAATCGACCCTGCTGCTGCAGGCCGCCGCGCATTTTGCGAAGGCGGTCGGGCCCGTGCTTTACAGCTCGGGCGAGGAATCCGAACATCAGATCAAGTCCCGAGGTGAGCGCCTTGGTGTGGAGCCGGCTCCGCTCTACGTGCTCGCCGAGACCTGCCTCGAGCGGATTCTCGAGGAAATCGCGCGGCTCCGGCCCGCCTTCATCATCGTCGACTCGGTGCAGACGGTGTTCTCGCTGAAGTTCCAGTCGGCGCCCGGCAGCATCGGCCAGGTGCGCGAGTCGGCGACGCAGCTGCTGTTCGCGGCGAAGGGCCAGAACATACCGACGTTTCTCGTCGGCCACGTGACCAAGGACGGGACCCTTGCCGGACCAAAGGCCCTGGAGCACATCGTTGACACGGTCCTGTACTTCGAAGGGGAGAAGCACCATTCGCATCGCGTCGTCCGCGCCGTGAAGAACCGATTCGGCGCGGTCAGCGAGCTCGGCGTCTTCGAGATGACGGGGCGCGGGCTGCGCGGAGTTCCCAATCCGTCAGCGCTGTTCCTCGCCGAGCGCCGGGCGGGGGCGCCGGGATCAGCGGTTTTGTGCTGCGTCGAGGGCTCGCGTCCGCTGCTCGTGGAAGTCCAGGCGCTCGTCAGCAGCAGCACCTACGGCAACGCCAGGCGGACCGCCAGCGGCGTCGATCAGAACCGCCTCTCGCTGCTGCTCGCCGTGCTGGAGAAGCGCGCCGGCCTGAATCTGATCGCGGACGACGTGTTCATCAACGTCGCGGGGGGCATCGCCGTCGACGAGCCGGCCGCCGACCTCGCGATCGCCGGCGCGGTCGCCTCCAGCCTGCGCAACCGGACCATCCGTGCCGGTACTGCCGTGTTCGGCGAAGTGGGCCTGGCCGGCGAAGTGCGCGGCGTCAGCCAGGCGTCGTTGCGCGTGCGCGAGGCCGCGCAAATGGGTTTCACGCGCTGCGTGCTGCCCGACGGCAACTGCTCCAGCGAGGACACTCCGCCGGCGATCGAGCTCGTGCCGGTCCGCACCGTCACCGAGGCCGTCGATCAGCTCATCGAGTGGTAATCGCGGCGATCGGACCACTGGTTCGAGCGCAGCGGTATCATAGGACCCGGAGTCATATTCCATGGCCTGGTTCCTGCTCGTCCGTACCCTGTTCGTCCTTGCGGTGACGTACGCGGCGTTTCTGACACATCCGTTCAGCAGCCAGATGCCGGTGAACCTCGTTGCCGGGGTGGCGCTCGGCCTGCTGATGATTGGCGTCGAAACCCGCATGCGCGACGCCGAGGTCACCGACCTGCTCGGCGCCCTGGTCGGGGGCGCGGTCGGCCTGGGTCTCGCCAAGACCATCGGCGCCGCGCTCTTCTGGGCCGACACGACCGACCCGCGCGTCGTGTTCCTTCACAGCTTCGTGCTGCTCGTGTTCCCCTACCTCGGGATCGTCATGGGGGCGCGCAAGAGTGAATGGTTGAAGCCGGCGCGGCTGGCCGCCCTGTTCCGCGACACCGGTCCGCAGCGCCGCTATCGGGTGCTCGATACCAGCGTCATCATCGACGGCCGCATCGCCGACGTCTGCGAGACCGGCTTCCTCGACGGTACGCTCGTGATCCCGCAGTTCGTGCTCAAGGAGCTGCAGCTCGTCGCCGATTCGGCCGACTCGATGAAGCGCAACCGCGGCCGCCGCGGCCTCGACATTCTTCAGAAGATTCAGAAGATGGCGGGCGTCGACGTCATGATCTCGGACATCGACTTCCCCGACGTCCGCGAAGTCGACCTCAAGCTGATCGAGCTCGCGCGAACGCTGCAGGGCAAGATCGTCACCAACGACTTCAATCTGAACAAGGTGGCGCAGCTGCGCGGCGTCGCCGTGCTCAACATCAACGAGCTGGCCAACGCGCTCAAGCCGGTCGTCCTCCCTGGCGAATTCATGAAGGTCTTCATCCTCAAGGAAGGCAAGGAATACAACCAGGGTGTGGCCTATCTCGACGACGGGACGATGGTCGTCGTGGACAACGCGCGGCGGATGATCAGCAAGAACATCGACGTCGTGGTCACCAGCGTGCTGCAGACCACGGCGGGCAAGATGATTTTCGGGCGGTTCATCGAGGGGGCGTCGGGGGCCGGAACCGCATCGGTGCAGCCGCCGCAGCCGGTGGCTGCCGTGCCGCAGGCGCGCGCGCAGAACGCGAAGTGATCCCGCCTTACCACTGGTGGCGGACGGTCTTCTTCCTGATTCCGGTCATCGGCGTTTACACGATCGTGCTCGGCACGATATCGATCCTGTCATCGTTATTCGATCGGTCGGGTGACGTCGGCCATCGCTGCGCCCGGCTGTGGTCGTCGCTCATCCTGCGAACGACGGGTGTGCGGGTGAGCGTCACGGGCGTCGAGAAACTGGATCAGGGGCCGAGCTACGTCCTGGCGTCGAACCATCAGAGCATCTACGACATCCCGATTCTGTTCGCGACGCTGCCGCTGCAGGTACGCATTCCCGCGAAAGCGTCCCTGGGCCGGTTTCCGTTCCTTGGCTGGCACCTTCGACGAACCGGGCATCTGCTCGTGAACCGCAGCAACCCCGGCGCCGACATCGTCGACAAGATGCGGCGGCTGGTGAGCGAATCCCACTCGCTCATCGTCTTTCCCGAAGGAACCCGCAGCATCGATGGCCGGGTCGGACGCTTCAAGAAGGGCAGCTTCCTCGTCGCCATCGATGCCGGGCTGCCGATCGTGCCGATCAGCGTCACGGGGAGCCGGCACGTGATGCTGAAGGGGCGGCTCATGGTCCGTCCAGGCGACGTGCGCGTGACCGTCCACGATCCGATTCCAACGGCCGGGGTCACGCGTCCGCACATCGGCGAGTTCGTCGATCGCGTGCGGGAGATCGTCCGCCATGACGTCGACGAGCCCGTGACCGTAACCGAAGTCGAGCGTGACGCCGGTCGCGAAGCGGTGCGATAATCGGGGTTTGTTCGTGCAGCTGAAAGCGTTCTCATGCACGTGACCGCCATCATTGCCGCTGCCGGCGCCGGACGCCGGCTCGGGGCGGCTGTGCCGAAGCAGCTGCTCGAGCTCGGCGGCCGGACCATCCTCGAGCGCAGCATCGAGGCGTTCGCGGATCATCCGCGCGTGCAGGATGTCATCGTAGTCGTGCCTCGGGATGTGGCGATGTCCCCGCCGGCCTGGCTGCAGGCACGTCCCCACATCCGCGTGCTCGAAGGGGGCGAACGCCGGCAGGATTCCGTGGCCAACGCCGTGGATGCCGTTCGCGAGGCGACGGATGTCGTGCTCGTGCACGACGCGGCCCGGCCGTTCGTGACCGCGGATCTGATCTCGGAGTCGATCGACGCCGCGGCCCAGTACGGCGCCGCGATCGTGGCGCAGCCGGTCCGTGACACAGTGAAGCGTGCGCAGACGGGTTCGTCGGGCGCGCGAGTGGTCGAGACGCTGCCGCGTGAATCGATCTTCCTCGCGCAGACGCCGCAGGCCTTCCGCCGCGACATCCTGCGGGAAGCGGTCGCGCTCGGGCGGTCCGGGGTCGAAGCGACCGATGAGGCCGCGCTCGCCGAGCAGGCCGGCCACGTGGTGCACATCGTGACCGGTACTCCCGACAACGTGAAGATCACGACGGCTGACGACCTGGAGCGGGCGCGGCGCCGCGCGAGCGGGGAAGCACCGGGCCAGCTTCGCGGACGTATCGGCGCCGGATACGACCTGCACAGGCTCGTCGAGGGCCGCCGCCTGGTGCTCGGCGGGATCGAGGTTCCGTTCGAGCGCGGCGCGCTCGGCCACTCCGATGCTGACGTGATCTGCCACGCTTCGACCGACGCGGTGCTTGGCGCCGCGTGTCTCGGCGACATCGGCCGTCATTTCCCGGACACCGATCCGAAGTGGAAAGACGCGTCGAGCCTGGACCTGCTGCGCGCGGCGATGGAACTGGTGCGCCAGCAGGGATTTCGCGTGGTGAACGTGGACGTCGTCGTGATCCTCGAGCGGCCGAAAATCGCGCCATTCATCGACCGGGTCCGCGCCAGCCTCGCCGGCGTGCTCGGAATTCCGGTGGAGCAGGTCAGTGTCAAAGGGAAGACGAACGAGGGTGTGGACGCGATCGGCCGGGGCGAGGCGATCGCCGCGCACGCCGTGTGTCTGCTCACGAACAATGACGACTGATCGGCGAGTTGCTCGACCTGGTGGTGCGAGAGTTGCCGGTTCGAATCTGTGTTTTACGAATGATCACTAGAGCAGATAGTCGCTGCAAGTTGGCGGCGCGAGCGAAGCGAGCGCTGGCGGGCGCCGGGTGTGGGGCCCCCGCGCGAAGGACATGATGCGAGTCCGCTTCGCGCCCTCTCCGACCGGTCAGCTGCACGTCGGCAACGCGCGGACGGCGCTCTTCAACTGGCTGCTGGCCCACGGCCACGACGGGACGTTCATCCTTCGCATCGAGGACACCGACACCGAACGCTCGACTCGCGAGTCCGAGGCGAGCATTCTCGACGACTTGCGGTGGCTGGGGCTGCACTGGGACGAGGGGCCCGATCTCGGAGGACCGCATGGCCCGTACCGCCAGTCCGAGCGCCTGCATCTCTACGCGTCCTACGCCAACGAGCTGATCGGCGCGACGCATGCGTATTACTGCTTCTGTTCGCCGGCGAGGCTCGAGTCGGATCGCAAGGAGGATCTCGCCGCGGGCCGCCCGCCGAGATATCACGGTACCTGCCGGGACATTCCGCTCGAAGTGGCGCGGTCCCGGATGGAGGCTGGAGAGCGTCCGGTC
The DNA here is from genome assembly GCA_963785755.1 of uncultured Acidobacteriota bacterium. GTDB lineage: Bacteria > Acidobacteriota > Vicinamibacteria > Vicinamibacterales > 2-12-FULL-66-21 > JACCXG01. The sequence goes on from CAWAXG010000050.1 coordinate 234,866, forward strand.
GTCCGCTTCCGGGTGCCGGAATCGACCGAGGTCACGTTCACGGACCTCGTTCGCGGGGAGGTCACGTTCAATACCGAGGTGATCGGCGATCCGGTGCTGGTCCGGTCTGACGGCCGCCCGGCCTACAACTTCGCGGTCGTCGTGGACGATGCGTTGATGGAGGTCACGCATGTGATTCGTGGCGAGGATCACATCTCGAACACGCCGCGCCAGCTGCTCCTGTACCAATCACTGGGCTTTTCACCGCCGCAATTCGCGCATCTCGCGCTCGTGATGGGGCCGGATCACACGCCGCTGTCGAAGCGGCACGGCGCGACGTCGGTCGCCGAGTTCCGCCTGCGCGGCTTCTTGCCCGAGGCGCTCGTCAACTACCTGGCGTTGATTGGCTGGTCGCCGGGCGCTGCCGCGGACGATCCGGGCACGATCGAAGAGATCCTGCCTGTCGACGAGCTGGCGCGCCGGTTCAGGATCGAGGATGTCGGCCACAGCGCCGGGATCTTCGACGTCGAAAAGCTGTCGTGGATGAACCGCCACTACATGAAGGCGGCGTCGGCGGGGCGGATCGCGGCCGAGTCCATTCGCTACTTCATCGCGCGCGGCTACGTGAAGCGGCGCACGGACGAGGCGCTCGAATTCATCGTCTCGCTGCTGCCGATGGCGGTCGGCTCCGTCGATCGGCTCGAGGAGATTCCCGATCGGCTGAATTTCATCTTCGAGTTCGATCCTGCTTCAGCGCTGCACCGTGACGACGTGCGCCACGTGCTGGAGGAGCGCGGCGCCCGCGAGGTCATCCGCGCGCTGCCCGACGCGGTCGACCGGCCGCTCGTCGATCGGGAGGCGTTCCGCGCCGCGGCGGCGAAGGTCCGCGAGAAGACCGGCCTGAAAGGCAAGGCGCTGTTCCATCCGATCCGCATCGCGCTGACCGGTTCGGACGGCGGGCCGGAGCTCGATCTGGCGTTGCCGGCCATCGATCGCGGCGCGACGCTGCCGCCGCAGAGTACGGTCGCCAGGATCATCGGCTGCAAGGAACGCGCGCAGATGTTCGCGAAGGCCATCTCTTGATCCCGTGATCATCTTCGGCATCAATCCCGTGCTCGAGGCGCTGCGCGCCGATCGCGTCCGGCGGCTGCAGGTCGGCGGCCGCGGCGACAAACGGATCGACGAGGTGCTGGCGCTGGCGCGTCAGAAGGGCGCGCGCATCGAGCGCGTCGATGCGCAGGCGCTCGAACGGGCGGCGCGAGGCGGCGTGCATCAGGGAGTCGTGGCCGAGCTCGTGCCGCCGCGCGATTACAGCGTGCCGGAGCTCGTCGCCGCCGCGGCGCCGCAGACGCCTCTCCTGGTCGGTACTGGACGGCATCGAGGACCCTCAGAACGTCGGCGCCGTGCTGCGTGCGGTCGATGGTGCCGGGTGCCACGGTGTCATCCGCCAGGCCCGGCACGCCGCGGCGCTCGACGGGGCGGCCATGAAGGCCTCGGCAGGGGCGGCCGCCCACGTCCGCGTCGCCACAGTCGTCAACATCGCGCGGGCGCTCGAGGAACTGAAGGAGGCGGGAGTGTGGACCGTCGGCCTGGCGGGGGACGCGCGGGAGCGGTACTTCGACGTGGACTTCACGGTTCCGACGGCGCTGGTACTTGGCGCCGAGGGAACCGGCCTGAGACGGCTCGTCCGGGAGCGCTGCGATCGGCTCGTGTCGATTCCCATGCACGGCTGGGTTAGCAGTTTGAACGCGTCGGTTGCGGCTGGGGTGACCCTCTTCGAGGCGTTACGGCAGAGGTCCCAGGCGCATCGGTGAAGCGTCCCCGGGAACAACTGGGAGAAAAAGAAGTAAATGCAGCCCAGTAGCTTGCATACGTGGCATGCGCTGTGCTACAACTACTCTTTTGTCTGGGCTGGCGTAGCTCAGTCCGGTAGAGCAGCTGATTTGTAATCAGCCGGTCGGGGGTTCAAATCCCTTCGCCAGCTCCACGAGTTCACAACAAAGAAAATCGCGAAGCTGCGCAAATCCTGACAAAATAAATGATTCAGCGGTGAGCGGCGGAGCACGCCTCCGGTACTGGCCGCGAAAGCATCGGCGAGGTAGCGAAGCGGTCAAACGCAGCAGACTGTAAATCTGTCGCCCATCGGGCTTCGAAGGTTCGAATCCTTCCCTCGCCACCACTCGACTCGCCGCTGCGCGGCTCGCTCGTGGCAGGCCGCGTCGCTGGCGGGTTCGAATGGTGGTGGCAGGGGCGCGGCGGATGCTGATGGAAGGCAGGCCGGACGATTGACGTCGAGTGCTGGTGATCGAATCCTGGGGTGAAGGAAAGGCGCGGCAGACGCCGCATGAAGTGAAGCGGGCTTGCCCGCCGTAGTCCCGAGCGAGCGCTCGGTGGCAGGCGAGTCGCGGGACGAAGGCGGGAGTAACTCAGTGGTAGAGTCACAGCCTTCCAAGCTGTTGGTCGCGGGTTCGATCCCCGTCTCCCGCTCCAATTCGTTCGAGGGGCTTTGCCCCTCGGAGTCCCCGACACCGTCGCTCGCGGGGGCCCGCGAGGGCTCCGCTCGCTCCGGTAGCGCGCAGCGCGTCGGTGGACCGCCCTGACCGCTGACTCGGGTGGCGGGCCTCGCGAGCGACGCGTCGGGGAGTTCGAGGGGCGCGAGCCCCTCGACCAACGAAACGACGGCCGACTTGTCGGCCGTAGCGGCGAGCAAGCGAAAGGACCGAGCCGCGTAGGCCGATGTAGCTCAGTTGGCAGAGCGCGTCCTTGGTAAGGACGAGGTCACCAGTTCAATCCTGGTCATCGGCTCCATCCTTCGCTCGCGGATGCACGCGAAGGATGCCCACCATAGCTCGATCGACCAGCGAGCGAGCGGAGGTGGGCCGACGGTGACGGTAGCGCGAGCTTCGGATGGCAAGCCAAGCGCCGCGCGAAGGGTGTCCACCGTAGCTCGCGGAGCGAGCGAAGGTGGACACGGCAGGCGTTGGCAAGTTTTCAGAGGGCTCGATAACGAGCATGTAGGGCGGACGTGGGGTCCGCCGATCGCGCGGCGGGGCAATGACCCCGCCCTACAACGCGGGGCCGACACCCCCGCAGCACGAGGGCAGGACAACGACATGGCTAAAGAGAAATTCGATCGTTCCAAACCACACGTCAACGTTGGGACCATCGGTCACATCGATCATGGCAAGACCACGTTGACCGCCGCGCTCACCAAGGTTGCGGCTGACAAGGGCTGGGCAAAGTTCGTCCCGTACGACGAGGTCGCGAAGGCGTCCGAGTCGCAGGGCCGCCGCGACGCCACCAAGATCCTGACGATCGCGACGAGCCATGTCGAGTATTCGACGCCGAACCGCCACTACGCCCACGTGGACTGCCCCGGTCACGCCGACTACATCAAGAACATGATCACCGGCGCCGCGCAGATGGACGGCGCCATCCTCGTGGTCTCGGCGGTCGACGGCCCGATGCCGCAGACGCGCGAGCACGTCCTGCTCGCCAAGCAGGTCAACGTGCCGTACATGGTCGTCGCCCTCAACAAGGTCGACGCCGTGGACGACCAGGAACTGGTCGATCTGGTCGAGCTCGAAGTGCGCGAGTTGCTCAAGAGCTACGGCTTCCCCGGTGACGACATCCCGGTGGTCCGCGTCTCGGCGCTCAAGGCGCTCAACGGCGAGCCGGACGGCGTGGAAACCGTGCTCAAGCTGATGGAAGCGCTGGACACCTACATCCCGATGCCCGAGCGCGAGATCGACAAGCCGTTCCTGATGCCGATCGAAGACGTCTTCTCGATCTCCGGCCGCGGCACCGTCGTCACCGGCCGCGTCGAGCGCGGCAAGGTGAAGGTCGGCGAGGAAATCGAGATCGTCGGCTTCAAGCCGACGGAGAAGAAGGTCGTGACCGGCGTCGAGATGTTCCGCAAGCTGCTCGACGAGGGCGTGGCGGGGGACAACATCGGCGTGCTGCTCCGCGGCGTGGAAAAAGACGACGTCGAGCGCGGCCAGGTGCTGGCGAAGCCCGGCTCGATCAAGCCGCACACGAAGTTCAAGGGCGAGGTCTACATCCTCTCGAAAGAAGAGGGTGGCCGCCACACGCCGTTCTTCAACGGCTATCGTCCGCAGTTCTACATCCGGACGACCGACGTCACCGGTTCGCTCAAGCTGCCGGAGGGCGTCGAGATGGTGATGCCGGGTGACAACACCAGCATCAGCGCCGAGCTCCACGTGCCGGTCGCGCTCGAGAAAGGGGCCCGATTCGCCATTCGTGAAGGCGGCCGTACGGTCGGCGCCGGCACGATCTCCGAGATCGTCGAGTAGATTGCGGCGGCGAGCGACGCTCCGCGCAGGATAAGGGTCAGCCATGCGAGACATCATCACCTTGGCGTGCCAGGAATGTAAGCGGCGCAACTACAGCACGACCAAGAACAAGAAGAAGACGACGGAGCGGCTCGAGTTCAGCAAGTTCTGCCGCTTCTGCCGCAAACACACGGCGCATCGCGAAACGAAGTAAGGGTGCGGGGCGAGCGGAACTGAGCGAGCCGGCCCTCCTTCGCACCGGTGAGTTGAAAGGTGCTTCGGCGAGGCAAGCTGCGAGCGAGCGAAGCGAGTGAGTCACCGGAGCGGAGCGGGGCCAGGGGCCCCCGCGAGCGACGGTGTAGGGGAGTCCGAGGGGCGAAGCCCCTCGGGTAAGAAGGACAGTAGCTCAATTGGCAGAGCACCGGTCTCCAAAACCGGGGGTTGGGGGTTCGATTCCCTCCTGTCCTGCCAAAAACCGGGGATCAGTGATTGGGGATCAGCGGCACTGGGTCGCTTTTCGCGAGCCAGGCGGGGATGCAACGGAACCCGCCGAGGATGAGAGATGAAAACCGCAATGGCGGAGCACGACGACTCATTCGGAGGACGGGCCAAGGAAAGCGTCACCGGCTGGTGGGGCCGTTCCCGGCGGTTTCTCGCCGAGGTCCGCAACGAGATGGGCCGGGTGACGTGGCCGACCAAGAAGGAGGTCTACGCAACGACCTTCGTCGTGATCCTCACCTCGTTCGCGTTCGGCTTGTATCTCGGCGCGCTCGACCTGTTCCTGGACCGGTTCATCCTCTGGGTGTTCCGCGCGCTCGGCGCGGCATGATCGCGGGTGGCACTGGGCGCCGCGGCCGTAACTGGTGGTCGGCAGTCGATCGGAACAGGCTGAAAGCGTCGGAAAAATGTCGAGCATGACGGACGATCGCACGAAGCAGTGGTACATCGTTCACACGTACTCCGGCTTCGAGAACAAAGTGAAGGAGTCGCTCGAGCAGCGCGTGCACGCGTACGGCCTGCAGGACGAGATCGGCGAAATCCTGATCCCGACCGAACAGGTCGCCGAAATGCGCGGCGGCAAGAAGGTCGTCAGTTCGAAGCGGTTCTTCCCCGGCTACATCCTGGTCGAGATGAACATGTCCGACCATGCGTGGCACGTGGTGAAGAACACGCCGAAGGTCACGGGCTTCGTCGGCGCCGGCGCCAAGCCGACGCCGCTCTCGCGGGAAGAGGTCGATCAGATCCTGAATCAGGTCACCGAGGCGGCGGAGAAACCGAAGCCGAAGTACACGTTCGAGAAGGGCGACCAGGTGCGGATCAACGAGGGACCGTTCACCAGCTTCAACGGCGTCGTCGATGAGGTCAACCTCGATCGCAACACGCTGAAGGTGATGGTGACGATCTTCGGCCGCGCAACACCCGTCGAGCTCGACTTCTTGCAGGTGGAGAAGCTCTGAATCGGTTCAGGTTTCTCCTGCTTGGGGGGTTCGAAGAGGCCCATCTTGGCGGAACGCTTCTGAGAGCGGCAAAGGGTTATTGAACAGCGGCCCGAGCGTAGCGAGGGCTGGCAGCCATGGGGGTGGCCGCCTCCGCCAAGGCTACGGCGCCCAAGGGGCTCGCAGACGAAGCCGCGATTGAAAGCGGCAAAGGGCAGCTAAACAGCGGCGCGAGCGAAGCGAGCGCTGGCAGGCCGTGGGGGTGGGGCCCCACGGCAATAAGAAAAAGATGGCAAAAAAAGTACAGGCAATGGTGAAGCTCCAGATCGCGGCGGGGAAGGCCACCCCGGCGCCGCCGGTGGGAACCGCTCTGGGTCCCCACGGCGTCAATATCATGGACTTCTGCAAGAACTTCAACGCGAAGACGAACAAAGACGAGGGGCTGATCATTCCGGTCGTCGTCACCGTCTACGCCGACCGGTCCTACAGCTTCATCACCAAAACGCCGCCCGCCGCGGTGCTGCTGAAGCGCGCGGCGAATCTGGCCAAGGGTTCGAACGAGCCGAACAAGAACAAGGTCGGCACCGTCACGCGGAAACAGGTCGAGGACATCGCCAAGCTCAAGATGCCCGACCTCAACTGCGAGTCGCTGGAGTCGGCGTTCAGAACGGTCGCCGGCACCGCGAGGTCGATGGGCATCGACGTGGTGGGGTAGCTATCAACTCCCAACCTCCAACTCCCAACTGCCAAAGGAGTCGGGGCGGTTAAGCTGCGGTGCCCGAGCAAATCCCGTCGGGCCGCAACTGAAAGCGGCAAAGGGCCAATAGCCAGCGGCGCGAGCGAAGCGAGCGCTGGCAGGTCGTGGGGTGGGCCCCACGACGCGAGCCGGGGGTGGGGCCCCGGCGAGCCACAAAGAAATGAAGATTCCGTGGCTCGGATAACCCCATAACTCGGAAGTGGGAGGGCTTTACAAAAGCCCGCCGGAACCACAGGAGCAGTCATGGGCAATTCAGGCAAAAAGTTCGCTGCCGCCCGGCAGCAGGTGCCCGATCGTCCGCACACGATCGAGGAGGCCATTCCCCTGATGCAGAAGGTGAAGTACGCGAAGTTCGACGAGACCGTCGAGATCGCGCTTCGCCTCGGGGTCGACCCCAAGCACGCCGACCAGATGGTCCGCGGCACGGTCGTGCTCCCGCACGGTCTCGGCAAGAGCAAGCGCGTGCTCGCGATTGCCGGCGCCGAGAAGCAGCGTGAGGCACAGGAGGCCGGCGCGGACTTCGTCGGCGGCGAAGAGGTCGTCGACAAGATTCAGGGCGGCTGGATGGATTTCGACGCCGTCGTCGCCACCCCCGACATGATGCGGGCGGTCGGCAAGCTCGGAAAAGTGCTGGGGCCGCGCGGGCTGATGCCGAACCCGAAGACCGGCACGGTCACGCCGAACATCGCCCAGGCCGTGCGCGAGATCAAGGCCGGCAAGGTCGAATTCCGCGTCGACAAGACCGGCATCGTGCACGCCCCGGTCGGCAAGATTTCGTTCCCCGCCCAGAGCCTGATCGACAACACGCATGCGCTCGTCGACAGCGTCGTGAAGGCGAAGCCGTCGGCGGCCAAGGGCAAGTACCTCAAGAGCGTGACGATGTCCTCGACGATGGGGCCCGGGATCGTGATCGATACGACCCATGTAACCGAAGTGGTGAAGCACTAATGGCAGTCACGAAAGCGGACAAAGTCGAAGAGCTCGCGCAGCTCGAACGGGCGTTCAAGGGCACCGAGAGCGCTGTCGTGGTCGACTTCAAGGGCCTGAAGGTCCCCGAGGTCACCGAGCTGCGCCGCCAGATCCGCGGGGCGAAGGGCCAGTACAAGGTCGTCAAGAACACGCTGGCCAGGCGGGCGATGCAGGGCACGCCGTTCGAGGCGCTGGCGGGTCATTTCATCGGCACGACCGCCGTCGCCTACAGCGGCGAGGATCCGGTCGCGCTCGCGAAAGTCCTGACGACGTTCGCGAAAACGACGCCGGCGCTGCAGATCAAGGCCGCGGTCGTGCAGGGCCGCGCGATCAAGTCCGCCGAAGTCGGCGAGCTGGCCACGCTGCCGGGCAAGCCGGAGCTCTACGCGAAGCTCCTGTTCGTGCTCCAGGCGCCGATGGTGCAGATCGTGAGCGTCCTCAATGCCGCGCCGCGCGATCTGATGAGCGTGCTGGTGCAGTACGAAAAGAAGAAAACAGACGAAGGCGGGGCTTCCGCCGAAGGTGGTGCTGCCGCTGAAGGCGGCAGCTACAGCGACACTAATCAATAACAGTGTGGCTTCCGCCTGCAGGCGGAAGGATTTCAGGAGAGAGCAATGGCCGAAGTGACGCAGCAGCAGGTGGTTGACTACATCAAGGGGATCTCGGTGCTCGAGCTGTCGCAGCTCGTGAAGACGCTCGAGTCGGAGCTCGGAGTCTCGGCGGCCGCGGCGATGCCGATGGCGATGCCGGGCGGTGGCGGTGCGGCCGCGGGCGCCGCGGCGCCGGTCGAGGAGAAGACCGAGTTTACCGCGACGCTGACCGAAGTCGGCTCGAACAAGATCAACGTCATCAAGGTCGTCCGCGAAGTGACGAGCCTGGGTCTGAAGGAAGCCAAGGACCTGGTCGAGGGCGCGCCCAAGCCGATCAAGGAAGGCATCCCCAAGGACGAAGCGGCGGCGATCCAGAAGAAGTTTGCCGACGTCGGCGCGAAGGTCGAGATCAAATAACGCCGCACGCGTTCTGTCGCGTGCGTCTGTTGGTAGCGCCGGGGCTCTGGCCCCGGCGTGAGCGGCGTCGAGACCATCGGGTCGATCGGCGTCGAGTCATTTGTTCGGCCTCGAGGTTTTTCACACGATGTACAGCCTCCCCAAAAACGTCTACCGCGAACGGATCGACTTCAGCAAGATCAAGACGACCATCCCGATCCCGAACCTGATCGAGATACAGAAGAAGTCCTACGAACGGTTCCTGCAGATGAACCGGCTGCCTTCGGAGCGCGAAGACGCCGGCCTGCAGTCGGTGTTCAAGTCGGTCTTTCCGATCAGCGACTTCCGCGAGAACTCGTCGCTCGAGTTCATCGAGTACTCGATCGGCAACTGGGAGTGCAAGTGCGGCCGTCTCGCCGGCCTGCACCACCTGCGCAAGCCGTGCGTCAACTGCGGCCACACCCTGGTCGCGGATCCGTACGGCGAGCACGACGTGCTCTGCCCGCGCTGCGGCAAGCCGAACGAGGCGCGCGGCGACATCTGCGACATCTGCGGCAACACCGTCGGCCTCAAGCTGAAGTACGACGTCGACGAGTGTCAGGAGCGCGGCATGACCTACGCCGTGCCGCTGAAGGTCACCATCCGGCTCGTGGTCTGGAACAAGGACCCCGAGACCGGGGTCAAGACCATCCGCGACATCAAGGAGCAGGAGGTCTATTTCGGCGACATCCCGCTGATGACGGACAACGGCACGTTCATCATCAACGGCACGGAGCGCGTCATCGTGTCGCAGCTCCACCGCTCGCCGGGCGCGTTCTTCCATTCGGAAGACAAGACCCTCTACATCGCGCAGATCATCCCGTACCGCGGCTCGTGGGTGGAGTTCGAGTACGACACCAAGAACCTGCTCTACGTCCGCATCGACCGCAAGCGCAAGTTCCTGGCGACGGTGTTCCTGCGGGCGCTCGGCCTGCGCGGCGCCGACGAGATCATCCGCAGCTTCTACACCGTCGACAAGCTCCACCTGAAGGGCGGCTCCATTTTCTGGGCGGTTGGCGACAGCATTCAGGGGCTGCGCGCGTCGAAGGACATCACCGTCGGTAGCGAGGTCGTCACCCACGCCGGCCGCAAGATCACGTCGAGCGGGTTGGCGGCGTTGAAGAAGGCGGGCGTCGAGGAAGTCGAAATCGCCGACGCCGAGCTCGAGGGGGCCTTCGCGGCGGCGGACGTCGTCGATCCGTCGACCGGCGAGGTCATTCTCGAAGCCAACGAAGCCGTCGAGCCGCGGGTCATCTCGATGGCGCAGGAGAAGAACGTCGATCGCATCGAGATTTTCTTCCCCGAGCGCGACGAGGTCGGGCCGGTGCTCTCGACCACGCTCAAGAAGGATCCGATCCACACCCACGAAGAGGCGCTGATCGAGATTTACCGGCGTCTGCGGCCCGGCGATCCGCCGACCCTCGACAGCTCGCGGTCGCTGTTCGAGAACATGTTCTTCAACCCGCAGAAGTACGACTTCTCGCGCGTCGGCCGGCTCAAGCTGAACACCAAGCTGAAGCTGAACACGCCGCTCGACGAGAAGATCCTGCACCCGCAGGACTTCTACGAGGTCATCAAGTATCAGCTCAAGCTGCGGCGCAATCCCACCAACGTGGATGACATCGATCACCTCGGCAACCGCCGGGTGCGATCGGTCGGTGAGCTGCTCGAGAACCAGTTCCGCATCGGCCTGGTCCGCATGGAGCGCGCGATCAAGGAAAAGATGTCGGTCTACCAGGAAATGGCGACCGCCATGCCGCACGACCTGATCAACGCGAAGCCGGTGATGGCCGCGATTCGCGAGTTCTTCGGGTCGTCGCAGCTGTCGCAGTTCATGGATCAGACCAACCCGCTGTCCGAGGTCACCCACAAGCGCCGGCTCTCGGCGCTCGGGCCCGGCGGTCTGTCGCGCGAGCGCGCCGGATTCGAGGTCCGCGACGTGCACCCGACGCACTACGGCCGCATCTGCCCGATTGAGACGCCGGAAGGCCCGAACATCGGCCTGATTTCGTCGCTGTCGTGCTACGCGCGGATCAACGAGTTCGGGTTCATCGAGTCCCCGTACCGCAAGGTCAAGGACGGCCGCGTCGTCGACTACGTCATCATCACCAACGCTGGCGGCAACACCAAGTACAAGGTCAGCGACATCGTCGAGGCGTCGGAGATCGGCGCCGACACGAAGGGGGCCGAGGAGAAGGGCACTCGACGCCGGCGCGGGCTCGAGTACGAGCCGTACTGGTACTACCTGTCGGCGTGGGAAGAGGATCAGTACATCATCGCGCAGGCCAACGCGCAGGTGGATGGCAACGGCCGCTTCGTGCAGGACCGGGTCAACGCGCGTCAGGCCGGCAACTTCATCCTCTCGCCGCGCGACAAGGTCGAGTTCATCGACGTGTCGCCGAAGCAGCTGGTGTCGGTCGCCGCCTCGCTGGTGCCGTTCCTCGAGAACGACGACGCGAACCGCGCGCTGATGGGATCGAACATGCAGCGCCAGGCGGTGCCGCTGCTCCGCGCCCGATCGCCGTATGTCGGCACCGGCATGGAGTACATCACCGCGCGCGACTCCGGCGCGGTCGTGGTCGCGCGCCGCACCGGCACCGTGGACTTCGTCGACAGCCAGCGCATCGTCGTGCGCGTCGAAGGGGAGGAGACGGCCACCTCGCGTGAGATGGGCGCCGACATCTACCCGATGACGAAGTTCAAGCGCTCGAACCAGAACACCTGCATCAATCAGAAGGCGATTGTGCGGGACGGACAGAAGGTGCAGAAAGGACAGATCCTCGCGGATGGTCCGTGCACCGAGCTGGGCGAGCTGGCGCTCGGGCGCAACGTGCTGGTCGCGTTCATGCCGTGGCGCGGCTACAACTTCGAGGACGCGATCCTCGTGTCCGAACGCATGGTGAAGGACGACTACTACACGTCGATCCACATCGAGGAGTTCGAGATCGAGGCGCGCGACACCAAGCTCGGGCCGGAGGAAATCACCCGCGACATCCCGAACGTCGGCGAAGGCTACCTCAAGGATCTCGACGAGAGCGGCATCATCCGCATCGGCGCGTCGGTCAAGCCGGGCGACATTCTCGTCGGCAAGGTCACGCCGAAGGGTGAAACGCAGCTGACGCCGGAGGAGAAGCTGCTGCGCGCGATTTTCGGCGAGAAGGCCGGTGACGTGCGTGACGCCTCTCTCATCTGCCCGCCGGGCATCGAGGGCATCATCGTTGGCGTGAAGATCTTCTCGCGCAAGGGCATCGAGAAGGACGACCGCGCCAAGGCGATCGAGCAGGAAGAGCTCGACATGATGGAGAAGAACCTGCAGGACGAGATCCGCATTCTCCACGACGAAGTGAAGAAGCGGGTGCTCGGAATGCTGCAGGGGCAGCAGGCGCGCGCCGATCTCTACGACGAGCACGGCCGCGAGCGTCTCCTCCGCAAGGGCACTGACCTCACGCCTGACGTGCTGCAGTCGCTCCCATACGAAGCGGTGGTCCGCCTCAAGGTCTCCAGCGACGATCCGCGGCTCGAAGAGGATCTCCGCGAGCTCGAGGAGCGCACCGAGCGGCAGGTCGAAGTCATCCGCAACCAGTTCGAGGAGAAGAAGGAGAAGGTTCGTCGCGGCGACGAGCTGCCTCCGGGCGTCATCAAGCTGGTCAAGGTCTACGTCGCGATGAAGCGCAAGCTGTCGGTCGGCGACAAGATGGCCGGCCGTCACGGCAACAAGGGCGTCATCGCGCGCATCCTGCCGGAAGAGGACATGCCGTATCTGCCGGACGGCACGCCGGTCGAGATCGTCCTGAACCCGCTCGGCGTGCCATCGCGTATGAACGTCGGGCAGATTCTCGAGACCCACCTCGGCTGGGCCGCCCACGCGCTCGGCCTGTGGTTCGCGACGCCGGTCTTCGACGGCGCGACCGAGCAGGAGATCAAGAACTGGCTCGAGAAGGCGGGCTTGCCCAAGAGCGGCAAGACCGAGCTCTTCGACGGCATGACCGGGATGGCGTTCGAGCAGGACGTGACGGTCGGCTACATCTACATGCTGAAGCTGTCGCACCTGGTGGACGACAAGATCCACGCGCGCTCGATCGGGCCGTACTCGCTGATCACGCAGCAGCCGCTCGGCGGCAAGGCGCAGTTCGGCGGCCAGCGATTCGGGGAAATGGAAGTGTGGGCGCTCGAAGCGTACGGCGCCGCGCACATCCTCCAGGAACTGCTCACCGCGAAGTCGGACGACGTGACCGGTCGCGCGAAGATCTACGAGGCGATCGTCAAGGGTGACGCGTCGTTCCAGCCCGGGTTGCCCGAGTCGTTCAACGTCCTCATCCGCGAGCTCCAGGCCCTCTGCCTGGACGTCGAGCTGATGAAGACGAAGAAGAAACTGGTCGCAGCCGAGCCCGCGGCGGAAGAGACGCCGGTGCTCGCTGAGTGATGAACTAACGTTTCGTTTCCACCCGTAGCGCGGAGCTTCAGCTCCGCGCCGCGGACGCGGGGCTGAAGCCCCTCGCTACGAGTGTGGTGAAACTGCAAAATGAGACCATCTTTTGATACCCGCGGCTCGTTGACGTCCGATTTCGACGCCATCCGGATCAGCCTCGCGTCGCCCGAGAAGATCCTCTCGTGGTCGCACGGCGAAGTGACCAAGCCGGAGACGATCAACTACCGGACGTTCAAGCCCGAACGTGACGGCCTGTTCTGCGCCAAGATCTTCGGCCCGGTCACCGACTGGGAGTGCCTGTGCGGCAAGTACAAGCGCATGAAGCATCGCGGCGTCATCTGCGACAAGTGCGGCGTCGAGGTCACGCAGGCCAAGGTGCGCCGGGAGCGCCTCGGCCACATCACGCTGGCCACGCCGGTCAGCCACGTCTGGTTCTTCAAGGGGCTGCCGAGCCGCATCGGCCACCTGCTCGACATCTCGCTCCGCGACCTCGAGCGCGTCCTCTACTTCGAGGCCTACGTCGTCATCGAGCCGGGCGATACCGATCTCAAGCAGAACCAGCTGCTGACCGAAGAGCAGTTCCGCAAGGCGCGCGAGGACTACGGTCCGGTGAAGTTCCGGGCGCAGATGGGCGCCGAAGCGATCAAGGAGCTGCTGAAGCGCGTCACCGTCGAGAAGCTCGCGGGGGAGCTGCGCGACAAGATGCGCGGCGAGCCGTCGGCGCAGAAGAAGCTGAAGTACGCCAAGCGGCTGAAGGTCGTCGACTCGTTCCGCAAGTCGACGAACAAGCCGGAGTGGATGATCCTCGACGTCATCCCGGTCATTCCGCCCGAGCTGCGGCCGCTGGTTCCGCTCGACGGCGGCAGGTTCGCCACCTCGGATCTCAACGACCTGTATCGCCGCGTCATCAACCGGAACAACCGGCTGAAGAAGCTGATCGAGCTGAAGGCGCCGGACGTCATCATCCGCAACGAAAAGCGCATGCTGCAGGAGGCGGTCGACGCGTTGTTCGACAACGGCCGCCGCGGCAGGGTGCTGCGCGGCGCCAACAACCGGCCGCTGAAGTCGCTGTCCGATACGCTCAAGGGCAAGCAGGGGCGCTTCCGCCAGAACCTGCTCGGCAAGCGCGTCGACTACTCGGGCCGTTCGGTCATCGTCGTCGGACCGGAGCTGAAGCTGCACCAGTGCGGGCTGCCGAAGAAGATGGCGCTCGAGTTGTTCAAGCCGTTCATCTACAACAAGCTCGAGGAGCGGCAGCTCGTCGCCACCATCAAGCAGGCGAAGGAGATGGTCGAGCAGCAGCGTCCGGAAGTCTGGGACGTGCTCGAAGAGGTCATCCGCGAGCACCCGGTCCTCTTGAACCGCGCGCCAACGCTCCATCGCCTCGGTATTCAGGCGTTCGAGCCGGTCCTCGTCGAGGGCAAGGCGATCCGGATCCATCCGCTCGTCTGCACCGCGTTCAACGCCGACTTCGACGGCGACCAGATGGCCGTGCACATTCCGCTCGCGCCGGAAGCGCAGATCGAGGCATCGGTGCTGATGATGTCCTCGAACAACATCCTGTCGCCGGCCAGCGGCGCGCCGATCGCGATTCCGTCGCAGGACATCGTGCTCGGGTGCTACTACCTCACCAAGGCGCGCGCCGGCGCGAAGGGCGAGGGCCGTGTCTTCGGCAATCCCGACGACGTCATCCTGGCGCTGGAAGCGGGCGAGCTCGAGACGCTGACCCCGATCCGTCTGCGCTTCAGCGGCGAGCTGCTCGACCTGACCGTCGCCCGCGACGACCAGGCCGTGCTGCAGGCTGAGGTGCAGGAGGTCAAGAACAAGATCATCAACACGACCGTCGGCCGCGTGCTGTTCAACACCTCGCTGCCGACGGTGATGCCGTACGTCAACGGCCTGCTGAAGAAGAAGGGGCTGCAGCAGGTCGTGCAGTACTGCCACCTGCACTTCGGCCTCGAGCGGACGGTCGAGATGCTCGACAGCCTCAAGCATCTCGGCTTCACCTACGCGACCCGGTCTGGGCTGTCGATCGGCATCGACGACCTGATCATTCCGCAGGAGAAGCACGCACTGGTCGAACGGGCGCGCGACGAGGTCATCAAGGTCGAAGGTCAGTACCTCGAAGGGGCGATCACCAACGGCGAGCGCTACAACAAGGTCATCGCCGTCTGGTCGGACGTCACCGAGAAGATCGCCGACGAGATGTTCGCCGAGATGGAGGAGCTCGATCAGTCGGGCCGCAACTTCAACCCGGTCTACATCATGGCCGACTCCGGCGCGCGCGGCTCGAAGCAGCAGATCCGGCAGCTGGCCGGCATGCGCGGCCTGATGGCCAAGCCGTCGGGCGAGATCATCGAGACGCCGATCACGTCGAACTTCCGTGAAGGACTGACGGTTCTCCAGTACTTCATCTCGACCCACGGTGCCCGTAAGGGTCTGGCCGACACCGCGCTGAAGACCGCGGACTCGGGCTACCTCACGCGCCGTCTCGTCGACGTGGCGCAGGACGTCATCATCCACGAGATCGATTGCGGGACGATGGACGGCATCGAAGCGCGAGCGATCGTCGAATCGGCGAGATCATCGAGCCGCTGCGCGACCGCATCATCGGCCGGGTCACGCTCGAGCGGATCGTCGACCCGCTCTCGGGCCTCCTGCTCGTCGATATCAACGACGAGATCGACGAGGAGAAGGCGCACGCGATCCAGGAAGGCGGCATCGAGAAGGTCCGCATCCGGTCGGTGCTGACCTGCGCCAGCCGCCGCGGCTGCTGCGCCAAGTGCTACGGCCGCGATCTCGCGACCGGCCGCCTCGTCGAGCTCGGCCTCGCGGTCGGCGTCATCGCCGCGCAGTCGATCGGCGAGCCCGGCACGCAGCTGACGATGCGCACGTTCCACATCGGTGGCACCGCGTCGCGCGTCTCCGAGCAGTCGACGCTCGATGCCAAGCACGCCGGTACGGTCCGCTACCAGGGCCTGCAGGTGGTCGAGGCGAAGGGCGGCACCGAACAGGCCGCGGGCGAGCTGATCGTCATGAACCGCACCGGGTCGCTGGTGGTGCAGGACAACAAGGGCCGCGACCGCGAACGCTACCCGATCGTCTACGGCGCGCGCCTCAAGGTGCACGACGCCCAGGCGGTCGAGCCCGGGCAGATTCTCGTCGAATGGGATCCGTACACGTTCTCCATCCTCACCGAGGACGCAGGCACGGTGAAGTACAAGGACCTCATCTCGGACCTCACGTTCCACGAGGAGCTGGACGAGGTCACCGGCCTGTCGCGGAAGATCGTCGTCGACAGTCCGGACGAGAAGAAGCAGCCGCTGATCGAGATCCGCGACAAGGCGGGCAAGGTCGTGCGGAAGTACCACATGCCGTCACACGCGCACCTCATGATCGAGGAGGGCGAGACGGTTTACGCCGGTCAGGTCCTCGCCAAGATTCCGCGCGAGACGACGAAGACCAAGGACATCACCGGCGGTCTGCCGCGCGTGGTCGAGCTGTTCGAGGCGCGCAAGCCGCGCGAGACCGCGGTCATCTCGGAGATCGACGGCATCGTCAAGCACGGCGGCATCGTCAAGGGGCAGCGCAAGATCATCATCGTGCCGGAGGACGGCGGCGAGCCGAGAGAGTACTCGCTGCCGCGCGGCGTGCACGTGAACGTCCAGGAAGGCGATCGCGTCCGGGCCGGCGAGCCGCTGATGGACGGGCCGAGCAATCCGCACGACATCCTGTCGGTCCTCGGCGAGAAGGCGCTGCACGCCTATCTGGTCAACGAGATCCAGGAGGTCTACCGGCTCCAGGGCGTCAACATCAACGACAAGCACATCGAGGTCATCGTCCGGCAGATGATGCGGTGGGTGAAGATCGAGGATGTCGGCGACACCGAGTTCCTGATCGAGGAGCAGGTCGATCGCTTCCGGTTCATGGAAGAGAACGAGCGCGTGATCGCCAGTGGTGGACGTCCGGCAACCGGCCGGCCGCTGCTGCTCGGCATCACGAAGGCGTCGCTCTCGACCGACTCGTTCATCTCGGCGGCGTCGTTCCAGGAAACCACGCGCGTGCTCACCGAAGCGTCCATCTCCGGCAAGGTCGATCACCTGCGCGGCCTGAAGGAGAACGTGACGATGGGCCGCCTGATTCCGGCCGGCACCGGCTTCGAGTATTACCGCTACGTGCGCATCCCGGCGGACGAGCCACCGCCGCCGCCGCCGCCGACGCCGGAGGAGCTCGAGCTGGAGCGCGAGATGGAGTACTTCGTGGAGCCGGAGGAGGCGTTCACGAGGGACGAGATCGAGTAGCGCTGTCGCTGGTCCGCGACGGAATCAGGGATCGGGATCGAGAAAAGGTCGTGGCTTCCGCCTTTAGGCGGAAGGACTGTGGGGCGATGGTAGAAGAGGCCATCGCCCTTTTCTTTTGTCCGAGACGGACACCGATCGCCCCCAGGCGTTTGCAGCCGTCGGCGGGCGGTGCCATCATGAGCCGCCGCGGCTGAAACGCGGATGTTAGGCTCCAATCGCACTAACAACTCCAGCCCTGCGGCTTGGTTAAATCGGGCGTTAGGCGCACTCACATGTCATTGTGGTCCATCACCTATCTGGCCTTGTTCGGAATGCTTGCGGCAGCAGGTGTCTGGGAAGATGTCCGCGACCGTCGACCAGCGTGGTTTCTCGGATGTGCGGTCATCTCCAATCTAACAGTCATTTATTTGTTCGTGGCCTATTGGCATTCGTCGCTTCGCTCGCCCTGGGGCTTGGTAGCACCTCTGGCGTTTGTTGCTTCGATGTGTTGGGAGTTATTTCAGGCCGTCGAGGATATCCGCGCTCTGCGCTCCGACCCGGAGCTTTCAGAGTGTGAGCAGCGCGTGATCGCGGGCGTCACTGCCGTTGCGCTGCCGGTCATCTGCTTGCCGGCGTTTGTTGTCGCAGGTATAAGTGCGTTCAGATCCTGATCGACCGTGCGCCTGACCAGCCCTGCAGCCGACCGCTGAAAAACGCGGCGGCTGAGCGGCAGGTCGTTGGCCGGACACCCGCCCAAGCGCGATGCTGACGCCGGGCGGCTGTTGCGCAACAGTTAGCCGGCGCGGTCAAGTCACACATCTCCTGTCCTGGAACGAGTCGTGTGGAAGCGTGATTCAGAGGGCTGGTGACGATGCGAGCGATCGGGAAGGCGAGCGGCGCGTCTCGGGGCGCTGCGCCGACGGGCCGGCGCTTGCAGCCGACCGCGGCCGGCGCGATGATGAGCCGCCGCGGCTGAAACGCAGGACGTTGGTAGGTCGAGGCCGCTTTCCGGCGTCCCTCGTGCGCGTAGCAGGTAGGCTCGGCATCGCTCTTGAGCTCAGCATCCGCCGAGTGCTCGTCGTTGAGCGTGCTCCTTAACAAAGCCGCTGAAGCTGAAGCGCCGAAGGATTCGGCTGACGATCAAAACCCAAGCTTCCTTCGGACGGCGCCCACTCCCTTCTTGGCAGCGCGTTCGATCGGCGAAGACGAACCTGCGCGCAGCGTAGTCTTGATCTCAATCGTCTGTTGCGGCTGCACCTGGATGCGACGGACCTCGGCCGCATAGCGCGGGTGGCTGACGCGTACGACGTAGACGCCCTCCCTCAACTCCTGTGCAACCCGGCCCGCAGAGTCGGGCGTCAGAGTGGCCACGAGTGCGTTCTCAGTCGTGAGCACCTCAACTGTCGCATCGGTGACGCTTCGGTGGGAGCCCGCGGCGTGCACGATCGCGACGAGTTCCCCTGTGTTGCCAGGCCGGGCGAGTTGCACCAGTGGGAACGCCGCGCCAACGACGGTCGCGACCCCCGCCAGAGTGGCGACGACGGCCTGAATGCGCGAAAGCGACAGGCCGCATGCGATGCTGGTGACTGTTGCCCAGGCTATTTTGAGAGTCGACTGTGGCGGCGATGTCGCGGTTTCCTCAGCCATCGAATGGGATCGATTAGTTCTCATCACCGCGTGGGTTTGCGGTGGCGGTCGTGCCTGTGGTCCATCAACATCCGGACCAGCGTCAGTCCCGTCTTAACATCTTGCTGTTGTGGCAGTTACGAGCGCAGTCCACCCGAGTGGCGTCGGCCGATATGTCCTTTTCGCAATTGGACATTCAAGAATGGCACGCTGATGGCGATGGCGGTCCGCCGCGACACTTCCTCCTCGAACCTGACGTCGCGGAGGCATGCCGACGATTCCTTCGCGGATGCCGTCGACAACATGTAGCTGGTGCCGGTCGTGC
Organism: uncultured Acidobacteriota bacterium; assembly: GCA_963785755.1. Classification (GTDB taxonomy): domain Bacteria; phylum Acidobacteriota; class Vicinamibacteria; order Vicinamibacterales; family 2-12-FULL-66-21; genus JACCXG01. The sequence continues at coordinate 253,984 of CAWAXG010000050.1, forward strand.
CCAGCGTCGCCCTCGGCATGAATCTGTCACACTCTGCGACAATGGTCCCGTGAGTCCGACGGTCCTCAGGAGCGGCCCTTACCGGTTTTTCTTCTTTGCGACCGATCATTTTGGAGGCTCGCGCGCTTCGGGCGAGCGTCCGCGATAACGAGACCCTCACAGCGGTGGGTTTGGAGATGTGGAACATTCGATTGGGCGCCATGTCGAGTAGCGGCCTAATCCAGTCGCTGCAGCCGACGAGCGCCGCTGGCGCACGAAGCTGATTCGGAGGATTTGTAGCGCCGCTCGCGGCGGACCCACAGGACGTTAGAACGGACCTTCGAAGGCGAGGCCATCTGCAGATGTTCGGAACAATGGTCCTTCTCCTAATCGTGGTTCCACTTTATGCGCTCGTTAGCGCGATGATCCTCAGCTTGGCGCAAGCTTGGGTTCTGGCGTCGACGCGCTGGCTGGCATGGCGCTACGTCGTCGCCGGATTTGCAGGGACCGCGCTCTTGGTCGCTCCGATATTGCTTTTTCTCGGGTTCCCACGCGAAATCGCTCCGGCACATCGCAACGTTGCATGGACCGGTGTTGTTCTTTCGGCTGCCGTGACTGTTGCGGTGTTCAGGATTGCAGCTCGGCGTCGGCTGCTTTCGGCGGCACAGAATGTAGGGCTATTGTCGGGGGCGTGGGCGTTGTTTCCGACTCATGTGGGGTTACTGGCCGTGTTCGGGACCATGGAGTTCATCATCTTGGGCTTCGTCTTCATAGGGAATATTCACTGAAGTGGGCCAACGGCCCCGATTTCCAGAATTGCGGCGCGATACTGTGCCGCCTAACGCGCGGCGGCACCCGAGGCGGCGGCCACATGTTTCGTGTGACGTGCGACGGTGCAACACTGCGACGTGCAGTCGGCCCGTCAGAGACGTTGGGCAGACCCGTAGCGCGGTTCGGAGGCTTGTCTTGCAGTTCGAGAGACTCGGCCGAATTGGCAATGTCGTTATCATGGCGGGCTTCGCCATCGGCGCAACGGCATGGGCGCTCGAGATGAGTGTTCGTTCGGTGGCTTAGGCTTCAAGAATCGAACGACGGGGATTTCCAGCTCATGAAGTCAGCCGAAGCCCGTGGTGGCTGGTAGAAGTGGCCTCTGAGATACGCCTCGAGAATGTTGCGCGTGGGAGGATCAAGACAATGGAAGCCGCACCGGCATCCATCGCGAATCTGACCGGCATCGCGCCGCAATTCCTGGTGGACGACCTCCCGCGTTCGATCGAGTACGACTGCCGGTGCCTCGGCTTCGTGCTCGACTTCAACTACGAGGGCTTCTACGCGAGCGTCAGCCGGGACGGATGTGCGATTCATCTCAAGGCGGCACCAAAGACCTTAGCCGACAGGGATCATCGCAAGCGGCACGAGCATCTCGATGCGTACATCGCTCTCCGCGACGCAGCCGCGCTGCATGACGAACTGCGGTCCCGCGGCGCGCTGGTCACGAAGCCGCTTGAAGCAAGGCCGTGGTCGTGCAGGGACTTCTACGTCGAAGATCCCGACGGCTACATTCTCTGCTTCAGCGAGCAGACGGCCTGACAACCTAGAGCCGACTGAAACGCAGCACAACTGGCGGGCCGGAGTGCGCATGTGCGGCCTTGTCGGCGGCGTCGCACCTCGGCTCTTCCCTCTGACGGCCCCACCGTCGGCGTAAGCGGCAGCTCGCTGCGCCTGATGCCGGTCGCCGCATACGCGGCGGCGGCGATCGCGGGCGCGGTGAGGGTAATCGGAAGACTCCCCGGCGACCCGCTGGCGCAACGTCGCGGCGATCGATGAGCTGGACGTCCATGGAAGGTACGTCGCTGAAGCGCGGCACGCGGGGTACCTGCGCCAGCCGCCGCGTGACCTGCGACGTCCCATCGAACGTGACCTGCTCCCACAGCGCGCCGCCAATCCCCTGGATCAGCGCTCCGGTCATCTGGTTCCGCAGGTTGTCCGGGTTGAGCGCGGCGCCGAAGTCGCCGGTCGCCGCCATCCGGACGACACGGAGCCTGGTGCCCTCAGCCTCGACCTCGACGCAGAGAGCGAGCCGCGCGTCCTTCTCGATGGTGCAGCTCATACCGAACCCGCGCCCTTTGCCGCTGGGTGCGCGGCCCCAGCCGAATCGGGCCGCCGTCCGCTCGACGACCTCCCGCAGCCGGGCGTCCGCGATGTGGCGCAGGCGGAAGTCCATGGGATCCCGCTTCAGGTCAGCGGCCCATTCATTCACGTGCGATTCGCGAGCGAACGCGTTGGCGGTGGCGGCGAGCGCACGGTAGCTGCCCTGCCTCACGTCGGAGCGGGTGCGGTAGAAGCCGAGCCACTCGTTGGGAACGTCGTAGGGCGATGCAAGGCCGGCCGCGCCGCTGTTGTAGTTCGCGAATCGGAGCGCGACCAACCGGTCCTCCGCGTCCACGCCGCTCTCGACCTCGATGAGGGCCGCCGGGCGCGTGTAGCTGCACGTGAACTCTTCTTCGCGCGTCCACGCGAGCCGGATTGGAGCGCCGGCCAGCCGCGCGATCCGTGCCGCCTCGACCTCGCATTCGCCCCGCTGCTTGCCGCCGAACGCGCCGCCCGAGTCCATCGCGATGATGCGTACCTGCGACTGCGCGACGTCGAGCGCTTGCGCCACCTCCTGGCGCACGAGGAACGGCGCCTGCACGCCGCAATGGATCGTCACCGCGCCGCCGCTCCACTCCGCAATGGCGGCGCGCGGCTCGAGCGGCACGTGCGCGACCGGAGGCAGCCAGTAGGTCGAGACCTTCCGTCGGACCGCGGCGCGGAGGCCCGCGTCCACGTCGCCTCGCCGGAGCAGCGGCGGGTAACGCGCCTTTGGCTGCTCCACGGGCGCAACCGCGGTCTTCTTGAAGAGCGCCGGCCATTCGGCTGGAGGCGTCAGCGGATCGGGCTTCCATTCGCTGGTGATTCGGGCGGCCGCGAGGCGGGCGGTGGCCACGTCCGGAGCGACGACAGCCAGCAGGTCCCGGTCGCGGATGACGCGAACGCCAGGCATCTTCTCTGCGGCCGCTGCATCGAATGACACGAGGCTCGCGCGATGGTGAGGAGCGCGGACCACTGACGCGTGCAGGACGCCCGCGGGCCGGAGGTCGGTCGGGTATTTCTTCGCGCCGGTGACAATGGCGGTGCTGTCGACGTGCCTGACGGGCGCGCCGAGCACTTGCCAGGCCGCCGGCGCGGTGAGCGCGTCATCACTACTGCTGCTGCCGCGGCCGCTGGTCCGCGCGGCACGAACCGCCGCGGCTGCCTGCCTGATGACTGGTACCGTCTGCGGCGCCGTCAGGCTCGACCACGTCCCGCCATCATCGGGGCACAGGAGCGTGTCGCCCATGACGAGTTGCACGCGCTCCACTGGCACCCGCAGTTCTTCGGCGAACGCCTGCGCCAGCAGCGTCCGCGACCCCTGACCCATCTCGATCTTGCCCGTAAAGGCGCGGAACGTGCCGTCGTCAGCCACCTGCACGCGTACAGGGACGTCTCGATCCTGGGCGCGGACGGTGACGAGGAACAGCAGCCCGCCGCCGAGCGCCTTGAGGAACGCGCGCCGGTCTGGCGTCAGCGTCTCGAGCAACGCGAAGATCTCGTAGCGCTCGGGTTCGAGCGTCTGCTCGAACCGCCGCTTGTAGGCCGCACGCAGGTCTTCAGCCACGCCGGCGCTCCTTGATCATCGCCGCGCCCGCGGCGCGCACCGCCTCGATGATCCTGGGGTAGGTGCCGCACCGGCAGAGGTGCCCGTTGAGGGTGCGCTTGATCTCGTCCTCGCCCGCCGATGGCGTCTGCTCGAGCAGGGCGACCGCTGCCGTCACCATGCCGGATGTGCAGAATCCGCATTGGAAAGCCTGCGCCTCGACGAACGCCTGCTGCACCGGGTGGAGGCGGCCCTGTGGCGCGAGCCCCTCGATCGTTGTGACGGTGGCGCCCGCCACCGTCGCTGCCTGGGTGGTGCAGGCCGCGACCGGCCGTCGATCGACCAATACCGTGCAGCTGCCACACAGCCCCTCACCGCACCCGAGCTTTGCCCCCGTGAGATGGAGCTGCTCCCGGAGCAAATCGAGCAGGCTGGTGCCGGCGCGCACCTCGCCGCTCCACGAATGGCCGTTTACCGTCAGGGTGAGCTTTGGCATCGCGCTGCTGTTCCCGTTCGTCAGTCGATCATAGCCCTGCAAGCCATCGATCAGCGCCCACCGGAGCGGTCCCTTTGCACGCGCCGGTTCGTTCGCGCGGTAGGCGCCGCGCTCCAGGGATCTTCCGGCCACGGATGTTTCGGGTAGCGACCTCGTAATTCCTTCCGCACTTCCGGATACGTCCGTTCCCAGAAGCTGCGCAGGTCGCGCGTAGTTTGCACCGGCCGTCCGTTCGGCGCGAGCAGCAGCAATAACACGGGCTCCTGCTGCGGGCCGACACGCGGCGTCTCGGCCAGCCCGAACAGCTCCTGCAGTTTGACGGACGCGGACACGGTGCCGTCGTCGTGGTACTCGAGCGCGCGCGTGCGGCCGCTGGGAACAGCCAGTTCGGCGGGGGCATCACGTTCGAGCCGCTGGCGCTCGTCCCACGTGAGGTGCTCGGCAAGGTCGATTTGCTCGAGCGTAGTTCGGCCGACTATCGCACGCTCGAGCAGCGCGCGCAGGTCCAGCGGTAGATCTGCGAAGCGCATGCGGCGCGCGAGCTGCTCCTCAGCCTCGGCCCATCCGCGCGCGACGTACTCGTCCCGCAGCATTGCGGCTGCTGCGCTCGGGTCGGGCGGGACTTGATGTTCGGTCAGTACGATCGCGTCGTAGTACTCCCGCCTGAAGGCACGCACGCGCCCCGCATCCCGGTCGAACTCGTGCACCGTTGCCGTGTGCGACGCCGTCAGCCACTCGCGATCGACGTTGCTGGCGAGGTGAATCTTCGCTTCCGCTTCGCCGCGCCGGCTGGCGCGAACGTCGATTGCAGCGACGAACTCGCCGCCGCGGACGCCGCTCGCTTCCGACAGCACGGCGCCGTGCCCGGACGCGAGGAGGACGCGCGGCGAGCCGGACTGGCGCCGCCGGCCAACGCGATCCGGATAGGCGTGAAAGACCGCGCGGCGGAAGCTCCGTTCGTCGAGCGCCGCCGACGACGCCTCGATGCCGCTCGTGTGTTGAAGCGCTCGAGCGGTGTGCAACACGTGAGACGGCAGCTGTTGCTCGTGCTCCACCGCCGACAGCAGATCGCTCGTCGTCGTCGCCGTGCGCGACGGAAGGAAGTGGCGCTCCGAGAGAACCGCGCAGGCCAGCGCGGCTCTCCATGAGCCGCGGGCCTCGAGCAGCAGGCGCGCCAGCCGCGGGTGCAGCGGGATGCCGTGGAGCCTGGCGCCCAAGCTGGTGAGACGCCCACCCTCGACCGCGCCAAGTCTGGTGAGCAGAGCCATGCCAGCGTCAATCGCGTCGTCGGCTGGTCGTTCGAACCAGCCGAACTTCCACGGGTCGCTGCCCCAGGCAAGGACGTCGAGCAGCGGCCCGGAGAGATCGACGCGGTGAATCTCCGGTTGGCGGTGGGGCCGCAGCTTGTCGGCGGCGCTCCAGAGCCGGACGGCGGTGCCAGGCCCCAGGCGGGCTGCGCGTCCCGCTCGCTGGTCCGCCGAGTCGGACGAAATCCGCTCGGTCTCGAGGCTGTCGACGGCGCGATCGGCATCGTAGCGGGCGACTTTGTGCAATCCCGTGTCCACGACGACCCGAACACCCGGGACGGTCAACGATGTTTCAGCGATGTTCGTCGCCAGGATGATCCGTCGCGCCGGCGTCTGGGCAATCGCCGCGTCCTGATCTGAGGCCGGCAACCCACCGTGGAGCGGCACGATTTCCACGCCTGGCGCCACTCGGGCTGCCTCCGTCATCGCCCGCGCAATCTCCGGCGCGCCAGCAAGAAAGCACAGGACTTGCCCGGAACTGGAGGACAGCGCCCCAGCGGCAGCCGCGACGACAGCCGTCTCCGGCCGATACGACGACCTCCAGCGGAAACGTTTCACCTGGGATCGTGATGACCGGACAGCCACCGAGCCACGCGGCCACCCCCGCGGCGTCGAGCGTTGCGGACATGACGACGAGGCGCAGATCGTCGCGCGCCAGCCAGGCCTGGCGTGCGAGGGCGATGGCAAGATCCGCGTGGATGGTGCGCTCGTGGAACTCGTCCAGCACCACCGTGCGGAAGTCCGACAGCAGCGGATCCTGCTGCAGCCGTGCGGTCAGGATTCCTTCGGTGGCGATGAGCAGCTTCGTGGCGCCGGTGAACCGGCGCTCGAGTCGTACGTGCCAGCCAACCTCGCGTCCGAGGGTCCAGCCCTGCTCCGCCGCGATGCGTGCCGCGATGCTGCGTGCTGCAACACGTCGCGGCTGCAGCACGATGACGGCGCCGTCGGCCGCGAGCGCCGGCGGCACCCGTGTGGTCTTTCCCGTACCGGGGGCAGCAGTGATCACGGCCATGCGGTGCTCGCGGACGTGTGCGAGGATGGTTGGAATCGATGAA
>CAWAXG010000051.1:0-24366 GCA_963785755.1 uncultured Acidobacteriota bacterium
TCTGTCTCGAGAACGAGAAGTTCATGCGGCGCCTGCGCGGAACGCCGTAGGATCACGGGGTCGATCCGCCGGTCGGCCTAGTCCGCCGATCGGGGGTCGCCGAGGAAGCACACATGTGGAATGATTCCAGGCGTGCTTGCTCCGCTCGCCGTGCTCGTTGTGGCGACCGTCGCGTCTCTCGCGGCAACTCCGGTGCCGCCAGATCAGGCGAGTCCCGCACCGGCGGCGAATCCGCCACCGCGGGGAAGGCGATCACAACGGCGGAATGCACGGCCGAGCGGCTGGGGAGTTCAATTGCCGCGTCTGCCATCGGCGAGCCGGTGCGAAGTGTCACGCTGTCCGCGCCGTCCTGGGTCGAGTCCGCCAATGGCGCGCCGGCACATTGCCGCGTGAACGGATCGATGGCGCCGATCGATACCGCCAGCACCGCCAGGCCAATCAATTTCAGCGTGGTGCTGCCGGCGTCGTGGTCGCGGCGTGCGGCGCAGCTTGGCGGCGGAGGGATGAACGGCATCATCCCCAATCTGACCGGCGGTGGACCGGGCGCGCAGGGACCGTCGCTGCTCGATCGCGGCTTTGCCACATACGGCAGTGACTCAGGGCACCAGGCGGCATTCGGCGCCCGCGGTGGCGCGGGCCGCGGCATCGCCGCCCGGAGTCAACGTCTCGGACGACTGGACGCTCAACGAGGAGGCCATCAAGAACCTCGGTTACGCGCAGATGAAGAAGACGCACGATGCCGCGATGGTCGTCATCGAGCGTGCGTATGGCGAGCGACCACGGTTCAACTACTACATCGGGAAGTCACAAGGCGGACGAGAGGCGTTGACAGTAGCGCAGCGGTATCCCGGCCGACTACGACGGCATCGCCGCGAACGTGCCCATCGTCGAGCTTCTCGACCTCATGCTCGCGCCGGAGTTGATTCGCATTCACGAAGAGCCGCTCGCCAACTGGGTGACGCCGGCCAAGGTGAACGCCATTCGCGGCGAGTTCATGCGTCAGTGCGATTCGCTCGACGGCCTCGCCGACGGCATCATCAACAACTACATGGCGTGCCGCGCCATCTTCGATGTCTCTCAAGGCGCGCGAAACCGGCGGCCGTGGGTGGCGAAGCGCTGCGCGAACAACGTCGATCCGAATCCTGACGACACGAGCGCGAACGCGTGTCTCACCGACGGCCAGATCTCGACGCTGCAGTTCACGTACTCGCGCTACCCTTCGCCGCGCCGCTCGCGCACGGTGCGCGAACGTTTGGCATGTGGGTGCCCAACACCGATCCATCGGGCAGCGGGCTGATCCTGAACGCCCGCTTTCGAGGCCAGGAAGGCGCAGCCGAGGGCGCGCCGATGCACGCGCATCTCGGCGTGCTGGGCGTGACCGGGTTCCTGATGAAGAACCTGTCGGCGAATCCGCTCGACTACGTCGAAGGCGGCGCGTTCAACCGCCGCCGGGAAGAGCTCTCAGCCATCCTCGACGGAACCAACCCCGATCTCTCGGCGTTCCAGAAGCGAGGCGGCAAGATGATCGTCACGATCGGCACCAACGACACGCTCGCCTCGCCGGGTGCTCAGCTGGACTATTACCAGTCGGTGATCGATCGGATGGGCCGCGCCACCGTCGATCGCTTCGCACGCTTCTTCGTGATGCCGCAGACCGGACACGGGTTGAGCGGGACGAGCTACGGTGTCGGCGGAGAAGGGAAGACTCTCGTGTCGGTTCCGATCCCGAATCGCTACGACCAGCTGGGCCTCCTGTTCGACTGGGTCGAGAACAACACGGCACCAGGCATGTCGGTGACTGTCACGGCCGGCGAGAGGAGTCTTCCGCTCTGTTCGTATCCGACCTATCCGCGATACCGCAAGGGGGAGCCCACCTCGGCGAGTGCGTACAAATGCGCGGCGGCCGAGTCCAGATGAAGCTGGGCTCATCCTCGTCTTCGCCGTGAGCTGCGGCGGCATCGACGCTTGGCCATCCGACGTCCGCCGGAAGGCGCCAATGCTTGTCGACGCGCCGCTCAATTTCATCGAGCGACTACCTTCGGTGCGTCCGGGACCGGTTCAGAGAATCGCTCGCCGCTTCTTCGAGGCCTATACTCAGGCTGTGTCAGAAGCCGCTCGCCACCCGCCCCTCTTCGTCGTGGGAATTGGCGCCTCTGCCGGAGGCCTCGAAGCGCTGGTTGAGCTTCTCGGCGCCGTTCCCGCAACCGGCATGGCCTTCATCGTGGTTCAGCACCTGGACCCGACCCACGAGAGCCTGCTCGCCGAGATTCTGGCGAAGAAAACCACGATGGCCGTGTCGCTCGCCACCGCGGGAGAGGCCGTGAAGCCCGACCACGTGTACGTCATCCCTGCGGATGCGCTCCTCACGGTGCACGACGGCCTCATCGAGGTGAAGCGGCGGACGAGTGCTCCCGAACGACCGTTCCCGGTGGATCTCCTCTTCTCGTCACTCGCGGTGGCGTATGGCGAAGGCGCAATCGGCGTCGTGCTTTCAGGTGCGGACGCGGATGGCTCGCTCGGGCTCCGCGAGATCAAGCACGCGGGCGGATTCACCTTCGCGCAGCAGCCTGAATCGGCGCGCTTCCCGACGATGCCCAGGCATGCCATCGAGACTGGCTGTGTGGATCTGGTGTTGCGCCCGAAGGAGATTGCCGGCGAGCTCGCGCGTCTCAGCCGGCGGTTTCGCATGGCGGAGCCGAGCCTCGAATCCACATCGGAGGGCACGCTCGACATTGGCACCGACGAGAATGCGGTCCTGGCGCACATCTTCCAGAGGCTTCGCTCGGCGCACGGCGTGGACTTCACCCACTACAAGCGAACCACGATCAGGCGCCGCATCGAGCGGCGAATGATGCTGCGACGGATCGAGAGCCTCGACGAGTACCGCGAATCGCTCGATCGCGATCCTGGCGAGCTCGCCGCGCTGTACCAGGACTTCCTGATCCGGGTCACCGAGTTCTTTCGTGATCCGACGGCGTTCGATGCGCTGCGTCAGGACGTGCTTCCCGCGCTCTGTGAAGGCCGGTCTCCGAAAGAGCCGATCCGCATCTGGGTGCCCGGCTGCGCGACCGGCGAGGAGGTCTATTCCGTCGCCATCGCTGTTCTCGAATACTTCGGTGACGGCCTGCCGCCGCTGAGGATCCAGATTTTCGGGACCGATGTCAGCGAGGCGGCGCTGGAGAAGGCGCGCGCGGGTGTGTACCACGTCAATGCCCTGCAGGAGGTGTCGGCCGAACGCCTCGAGCGTTTCTTCATCCGGCAAAACGGCGAGTACCGCATTTCGAAGGACATTCGCGATCTCTGTCTCTTCGCGCGTCAGGACGTGACGCGCGATCCGCCGTTCTCGCGATTGGACCTGATCAGCTGCCGCAATCTCCTGATCTATCTCGACGACGTCGCTCAACGCCGGGTCCTACGAACGTTCCACTACGCGCTTCGTCCGCAGGGCATGCTGTTTTTTGGTCCCGCCGAGAGTGTCGCCCAGTCGCCTGAGCTGTTCGAGCAGATCGACAGCCGATTGCGGGTGTTCCGTCGCATGCCGAACACCGGCGGAGGAGCCATCGCGGAGCGAGGTGATGGCTCGGCCTCGCTGGCGCTCGAGCCCGAAGGCAACGCCGCGCCGCTTCGCGTCGAGGCAGACTCGCTGCCGCGCGAAGCGGACCGTCTGCTGCTGGCGCGTTTTGCGCCGGCGTGCGTGCTCGTGAACCAGGCCCTCACCATTCTGCAGTTTCGCGGCCAGACCGGGCCTTATCTCGAGCCCGCCGGAGGCCCACCCAGCTTCGACCTGCGACGGGTCATTCGCCCGGAGCTGCTCGTCCAGATCCTTCCTGCCATCGGAGAGACCAGCAAGACCGGCGTGGCGTCACGCCGCGACGTCCGTCTCGATACGCGCGAGATCAGCATCGAGGTGATTCCGCTCGCGGGATCTGGCGGCCGACAGTCCTTTCTGATCCTGTTCGACGACGGGTCCCGTCTCCCGGTGGATAGGAGCATGCCTGCGGCCGTACCTGCGTTGACCGAATCCGAGAAGGACAGACGGCTCGCGCACCTGGAACGCGAACTCGAGGGCATGCGTGAGTACATGCGGGCGGCGATCGAGGAGCACGAAGCGGTCCAGGAGGAGCTTCGCTCGGCGCACGAGGAGATGTTGTCTGCCAACGAGGAGTTTCAGAGCACGAACGAGGAACTCGAGACGTCAAAGGAGGAACTGCAGTCGACCAACGAGGAGCTCACGACGACCATCGACGAGCTGCGGAGCAGAAACCAGGAACTCGCCAGGCTGAACATGGAGCTGGACGCTGCGCGCCGGGCCTCCGAGGCCGCGCGCTCCTATGCGGACACCATCATCCAGTCCGTCCGCGAGCCATTGGCGGTGCTCGATGGAACGTTGCGCATACTGCGGGTGAATTCAGCATTCGCGGCGAACCTGGAGATCCCCCGTGAAGAGATTGAAGGCCGATTCCTTCACGAAGTGGGCGATGCCAGGTGGAACATCCCGGACCTGCACCAGAGATTGCGCGCACTTCTGGCCAACGCCCAGCCACTGGAAGATTGGGAGGTTACCCGGGACCTTCCTCCACAGCGGCGCCAGGTGATGTCGCTGAGCGCGAGGAGAATCCCCGGCGATGCTGACCGGGCCGAACAGTTGTTGCTCGCGATCCAAGACGTCACCGCTCGCGCGGACATCACGGCGGGGCTCGTCGCCAGCGGCGAGCGGAAGGATCAGTTCATCGCCATGCTGGGACATGAGCTGCGACACCCGCTGACGCCGATCACACACGCGATCTACCTGTTGCGGAAGGGCCACCCGGATCCCGCAACCATCGAACTGCTCGAGACGATCGATACCCAGACGCAAACACTCTTGCGATTCGTGAACGAGCTCCTGGACCTGTCGCGCATCAGTCACGGCTTGATTGAGATCAGGCCGGAACGTCTCGATTTGGCCGCGGTCGCACGAGACGCGGTGCACGCGCTCCAGCCATTCATCGAAGAACGACGGCATGTGGTGTCGCTCGTCCTGCCGGCGGCCCGTTGTACGTCCGTGGCGATTCGGGCCGATTGCGTCAGGTCGTCAGCAACCTGGTCGAGAATGCCGCCAAGTACACCGAGCCGGGCGGCAGGATCACCGTCACGCTCGAACAGCGCGGCGACGAAGCGGTGCTGGCCGTGAGCGACAACGGCATCGGCATTGCCGCCGAGAATCTGGAGCGAATTTTCGAGCCGTTCACGCAATCACACCAACCGCTGGCAAGCCCCTCCAGTGGATTGGGAATCGGACTCAGCGTGGTGCGCCGAATAGTGGAACTGCATGGTGGTCACGTCAAGGTGACCAGCGCGGGTTCCGGCGCGGGAAGCGAGTTCGTGGTCTCGCTGCCGGTGTCGGCGGCAGACACACGGGACGACCGAGGGTCCGAGAACGTCGTGGAAACCTCGGCGCCGTTCGTGGCATTGCGCGCCCGGAGGGTGATGATTGTCGACGATCACGAAGAGATCAGGACGTCTATCACGCGTCTTGCCCGCGGCTGGGGTCACGAGGTCGCCGTCGCCGCCGACGGCCCGAGTGCGCTCTCGCTGGCGGAAGCATTCCAGCCCGAGTGCGCCATCGTGGATCTCTCAATGCCGGGGATGAACGGGATAGAGCTGGGTCGTCGTCTCCGCCAGCGGTTTCCTCCGGCGCAGCTCTGCCTGATCGCCCTCAGTGGCTACGCGGGCGCGGACATCCGCGACGCGTGCCTCGCCGCAGGTTTCGATGCGTATCTGGTCAAGCCAGGAGAGATCGCCGAGTTGGAGCAACTGCTCGGAGGCGACCGCGCGGATTCTGATGCGTCGCAGCCCTGACCGACGCGTCTACTCAGTGAACCGCGCTCGATGATCACCCGATGATGCCCGCCGCCGGGAAGGCCGTCGATTCGGCGCTGCCGGAGTTTTCGCTGGTCGGGGGCGGCCCGCTCCATGGCTTGATCCGAAGGGCCCGGGTCGGCGGGCGGCCGATCGGCCCGGTCGGGTTCGGTGTCGCGCTGGCGCTTCTCACGTGGCTGCCCCTGCTATTCCTGGTCGTGCTGGAGCGCGTCGGACCCGGCCTCGGCCAGCCCGGCTCATTCCTCGCCAGCATCAACACCCACGTCCGGTTCCTGGTAGCAATCCCGCTGATGTTCTTTGCCGAGGTGTGGATCGACCCGCGCCTCCGGCACTTCGTCCAGGACCTGGTTGTCGCCGGTCTCGTGACAGGGACCGAGACGCGCGCGCTCACGCGAGCCATCCGCCTCACGCACCGCATCCGGGACTCCGTGGTGGCCGAGCTCGGGCTCGCGATCCTCGCGTTGACGCTCGTGCAGCTCGACTTTCGCCCCTTTACCCCGCTCGGCGACATCTGGTCCTGGCGATCGATCGGCGTCGGGGCGGACGCCAGGCTGACGTGGGCGGGGTGGTGGTATGGCCTGGTGGCACTCCCCGTCTATCAGTTCCTGATCTACCGGTGGGGTTGGCGCCTCCTCGCGTGGGCGGTGTTCCTCTGGCGGCTCTCCCGCGTGCGCCTGCAGCTCGCTGCCCACGCACCCGGATCTGGCGGGGGGCCTCGGATACCTCCCGGTCGCACAGGGGCACTTCGAGATCCTTTGCACGGTCTTCTCAGCGGTGGTCGCCAGCATCTACGCCGAGCGCATGATGTTCTCTGGCGTGCATCTGGAGGCGCTGACCCGCCCACTGGTCACGCTTGTCGTCGCGAACCTGGCGCTCTTCCTCGGGCCACTGTTCTTCTTCGGCCCGCGGCTGCTGGAGGTCAAGCGCCGAGGTCAGCGCGAGTACGGCGTCCTCGCCACCGCGTACGTCCGTGGATTCGACGCCAAGTGGCTCCGGGCCGAGGACCCCGGCGGGCGAGCCCTTCCTCGGAAACCCCGACATCCAATCGCTCAATGATCTGGCGGGGAGCTACGAGGTCATCCGGCGAATGCGGGTTGTGCCCTTCGGCATGGGCCTCGTCCTGGTTCTGGTCGCCGCCACCCTCGCGCCGATGGTGCCGCTCGTGTTCCTGGCGTTCCCGATGGATACGCTCCTGGAGCTTGCGGCGAGGCTAATCTTCGGGCTGTGACGCGGGCATATTCCGCGCGAACAGCTTGCCGATCTCCCTGAGCCACAACACCGAACTCGCGATGGCGATACAACGTAGCCAGTCCCCGGCGCTGAGTCCGACGGTTCCGAATGCCTGCTGAAGAACTGGCACGTACACCACAGTCACCTGCAGTGCGACCGACAACGCCACCGCGCTCCAGAGCCAGGGATTGGTGAACAGTCCGACGAACGCACTGATGTGATCCGAACGCGCGTTCACGACGTTGACGATCTGGAACAGCATCAACGTCGTGAACGCCATCGTCTGCGCGTAGCGCAAAGTGCCCGAGCCGTCGACGAAGCCACCTGGCAAGGAGACGTCGAGCACGAACAACGTGCCAGCTGCCATGATGACTCCAACGAAGACGATGCCGCGCCACATCTGCGGCGTAAGCACGCCTTCGCCGACAGGACGTGGTGGTTGGTGCATCAAGTCTTCGCCGGCCGGGTCGACGCCGAGTGCAAGCGCCGGTGGTCCATCGGTGACCAGGTTGATCCACAGGATCTGGGTGGCCAGAAGTGGCAGGACAACCGCGCCGCGCTCCGCCTGCAGGCCGATGCGATCCGCAAGCAATACACCGAAGAACATCGTCAGCACCTCTCCGATATTCGACGACAACAGGTAGCGCAGGAACTTTCGGATGTTCGCGAAGATCGCGCGGCCCTCTTCGACCGCCGCGACAATTGTTGCGAAGTTGTCGTCGGCGAGCACCATGTCGGCCGCCTCCTTCGACACGTCCGTCCCGGTAATGCCCATCGCCACGCCGATATCAGCCTTCTTGAGTGCTGGCGCATCGTTTACGCCGTCGCCCGTCATGGCCACGACGGCGCCCGTTCGTCGCAAGGCGTCGACGATCCGCAGCTTGTGCTCGGGGTTGACGCGTGCGTAGACCGACACCTTGGCAACCGTGGCCGCGCGCGCCTCGTCCGACAGCTTCTCGAGTTCCCCTCCGGTGATGGCGCGGCAGTCTTCGGCGATGCCAAGTTCCTGAGCGATGACGGCGGCCGTCCGCGGGTGATCGCCGGTGATCATGAGCGGACGAATCCCGGCGCGTCGCGCTCGCGCAACCGCTTCTCGGGCTTCGGCGCGCGGCGGGTCGATCATGCCGATCAACCCGGCGAACACCAGGTCCTGTTCGACGCTTTCGTCCGGGCGATCAGCATGCGCCGCGAGCGCATCGCCCGATAACCATCGGCCGGCGACGCCGAGCGTCCTCAGCGCCTGACTGGCGAGCGCGTCGTTGACCTGCAGGATCTCCGCTCGGCGCTCGGGCGTCAGCCGACGCCGCTCGGCACCCACGAGTTCGCGGCTGCAGCGGGTCAGGAGGACATCAGGCGCCCCTTTGGTGAACACGATCCCCCTATCCTGCTGCTCGGTATCACGATGCATGGTGCTCATGAGCTTTCGCTCGGAGGAAAACGGCACCTCGCTCACGCGCGGCAGACGCGCCTCGAGCGCCTCCGCCTGCAAGCCCGCCTTCCGCGCCGCAACAAGCAGGGCTCCCTCGGTCGGGTCTCCCTGCACGGTCCACCGGCCATTGCGCGCTTCGACGACCGCGTTGTTCGCGCGATCCGCGACACAGAGCGCGCGTTCCAGTTCGACCTGGAGCGCCCCTTCGATAGGTCCACCGCCATCTCGTCCCACCTCACCGTCCGGGGCGTACCCCGACCCCCCGAACGTCACGCGCCCGCTCGCCGTCACCACGACACGCACCGTCATTTCGTTCTTGGTCAGCGTGCCCGTCTTGTCGGAAGCGATGACGCTCGCCGAGCCCAGCGTCTCGACAGCGGCCAGGTGTCGGACGATGGCGTTCCGCCGCGCCATCCGTTGAACGCCGATCGCCAGCACCGCAGTGACCACAGCAGGCAGCCCCTCAGGCACCGCCGCTACGGCCAGCGCCACGCCGAGAATGAGCACGTCGAGTATGGCGGACAGGCCCCGGACGTTCTCGACAATGATGATCGTCGCGATCATCACAACGGCTATAGCGATGACGACTATCCCAAGGAGTTTGCCCGTCCGATCGAGTTCTCGCTGAAGTGGCGTCGCCTCGTCCTGCGTCTCCTTCAGGAGCCCGGCGATGCGTCCCATTTCGGTCTGCATGCCAGTCGCGGTCACGACAGCTTTACCGTGTCCGTAGGTGGCTGCCGTCCCGCTGAAAATCATGTTGTGGCGGTCACCCAACGCCACTTCGTCGGCAATGACATCGGTATCCTTGGACACTGGCAGGCTTTCGCCAGTGAGCGCGGCCTCAGCGGTCTGCAGGGCTGCCGATTCCAGCAGCCGTCCGTCGGCCGGGATGGTGTCGCCTTCCTCGATCAGGATGATGTCGCCGGGGACGATCTCCGCGGCGGGGATGCTGCGTCGTTCTCCGTTGCGAATGACCGCAGCGTCCGCTGCGGACATCGCTCGCAGGGCCGCTACCGCGGCCTCGGCTCGTGCTTGCTGAACGTAGCCCAAAGTGGCGTTGAGCAGGACAACCGCCAGGATGGCAATCGCTTCGTACGGAAGGGCCGCGTCACGCTCGTAGGCCCACAGGCCGGCGGAGATACCGGTGGCGATGAGCAGCAGGATGACCAGTACGTCCTGAAACTGCGCGAGGAACCGCACCCACGCCGGGGTCGCCTTCTCAGTCGCGAGCTCGTTGCGCCCGTACCGTTCAAGTCGCGATCTGACCTCGGCGTCGGTCAAGCCACGCCGGAGGTCGGTTCGGAGCACCGCGACGACGTCATCAGCATGCCGTCGGTGTGGCTTGCTTGGATCCATAGAGCAACTAGCGAGCACGAGCCCCTTCGCGCGGGACCACGATGTTGCCGCTTGTTATCGCTGCTGGAGCACCGGCTGGCCGAGCCACTCCTGGAAGCGGATCTCGCCGAGTCGCGCGTCGTCGGCAGGAATCAGCGAGCGCTCGCCGAGTTCGGCCCCGAAGTACCGCGCGTGCGGGTCAACGACAACCTCGCGGGGGTCGTTGCGCGCGGCGAGGCCCTGACGGATCAGCTCATCGAAACGGAACTGTTGGGGACCGGCCACTTCAACCGTGCCATTCAGTGGCGCGCCCACGGCGATCCTGCCGACCGCCTTGGCGACGTCATCAGCCGCCATGGGCTGAATGAGTACCGGTGGCAGCCGAACCGTCGTTCCGTCAGTGGCTTCATCGGCGATGCGCTTGACGAACTCGAAGAACTGCGTCGCGTGAACGATCGAGTACGGGATCCCGGCACCCTTGATCAGCGTTTCCTGAGCGTTCTTCGCTCGGAGGTAGGGACTGTCGGGTATACGCTCGGTTCCCACCACCGAGAGCGCCACGTAGTGCGTCACGCCGGCGGCGCCGGCGGCCTTCGAGCAGGTTGCGCGTGGACGTGGTGAAGAACTCCATGACCGCCGCGTCCTCGAACGACGGAGAGTTCGAGACGTCGACGACGACCGATGCGCCCTGAAGGGCCTCTGCCAGGCCCTCGCCGGTGAGGGTGTTGACGCCCGTGTCTGGCGATGCCGGCACGGCCTCATGGCCGTGTTCCCTCAGTCTGGTCACGAGCTTTGATCCAATGAGCCCAGTGCCGCCGATGATGACGAGTTTCATGATCGATGTCCCTTTTCGTGTTGATCCGATTCAATGGTGCCGAGCGTGTATCGGCGCGCGTCATGGCTGCATCCTCGTCATGCGCGGGGTGGGATCCATCAGACAAAGGTATCGACGACACCCACGCATCCGCTTGAAGCCAAAGCTCACGGAATATGCTGCGGCGCTCGACCACTAGCCGCGGTGGCCCGTACCCTCGTCGGCGATATCGCCAACGTTGTCCGGATCGAGACTCTCCGATAGACCCCACTCATCGTCGACAGGTCCACGAAGGCGAAACCCGCGCTCGATCGAACTTTCAGTCTGCGGCCCAGGCTCGTCGAATCCTCCCCGGCCAAGTTCCCGCCAGAGACCGGGGCCCAGCTCAACGGTGCTCATGTCGCACTCCGTCTCGGCAATCACTCGCGGCACCTGATGCCGCGACGGTTCCATCGACTTCGTTCAACGTCTCGCCAGTCTGTCACATCGCGATATGATCCCCGGTCTTTACGAACGCAGGGGGCCGCGCCACTAGTTGTGGCGCTCTCGATGTCACGCAGAGCGCGTGACGCTCCGCACTTTCAGGAGACATGCACCATGAGCACGATCACAACCAAGGATGGCACGACGATCTACTACAAGGACTGGGGCAAGGGACCAGTCGTCACCCTCTCGCACGGATGGCCCCTGAACTCCGACATGTGGGACGGCCAGATGTTGTTCCTCGCACAGCACGGCTTCCGAGTCGTGGCACACGATCGTCGTGGCCATGGCCGATCCAGCCAGGCTTGGTCCGGAAACGACATGGACGGGTATGCCGACGATTTGGCCGCCGTGATCGAGGCCTTGGATCTCAAGGACATCACGATGGTGGGCCACTCGACTGGCGGCGGAGAAGTCGCGCGCTACATCGGACGGTACGGCACGAAGCGTGTGGCAAAGGCGGTCCTCATCGCCGCCGTGCCGCCGATCATGTTGAAATCTGCGGCCAATCCGGAAGGACTCCCCATCGAAGTCTTCGACAGCTTGCGGAGCGCCTTGGCCAAGGACCGCTCGCAGGCCTACAAAGACTTCGCTCCCCTGTTCTATGGCGCCAACAGACCTGGTGCGCAGGTGTCCCAAGGCACGCTGGATCAGTTCTGGCTCTGGAGCATGCAGGCCGGCCTCAAGAACGCGTACAACAGCATCAAGGCCTTTTCTGAAACCGACTTCACTGAAGACCTCAAGAAGTTCGATATCCCGACCTTGGTCATGCACGGTGAGGACGACCAGATCGTGCCCGTCAAGGATTCGGCGAAGAAGTCAGCAACGCTGATCAAGGGGGCTGTGGAAATCTACTATCCGGGCCTGCCGCACGGCCTCACCGCCACGCATGCCGATCTCGTCAACCGCGACTTGCTCGCGTTCTGCCAGCAAGGCCTCGGGGCTTCAGTTGGCGGCTGAGCTCATCGGGGGGAGAGGGCCACGGGGAAGAATCCCGCCCCTCTCCGCCATATCTGGCTCGGCGCAACCGATGGCACTCTTACTCTGCTGGAAGATGACCGACCGAGCCACGGTCTCCGATGGTCAGGCCTTTTAGACGGCGACCGCACCCAAGTCGAACAGGGTCCGATAGCGCTGTTCATTCCAGCGCGCACCATCGGTTACCTGAACGGAATCGCCCCGAGGATGTCTTGGTAAGGCCAAACTGTCGGCAACCGAACAGTCGGACCCACCCAACATTGGACGTGTGAATCGGCCGCCGACCCAGGAAAGCTCGATCGACCCGCACCGCCCTCACGACGTGTGACATACTCCAGCGCCACCGCTTTTTGAGCCTGCCGCCGCCTTGCGCGAGTTCGGTCAAGCCCAGACTCATTGAGGCCCTTTGGGTCTGGAGCTCACATGCCGAAACGTGCGAAGGCGATTCGTCCGCCGCCTGTCGATGCCCGACCCAAGAACAAGCTGCTCGCGTGCCTCCCTCGCGCAGACTTCGAACGTCTGCGCCCCCACCTGAAAACGATTCCAATCACGGTCCGACAGATCCTCCATCCCGTGAACGAACCGGTCCGGGACGTGTACTTCCTCAATGGCGGCGTCGCCTCGATGACGACGGTCATGCAGAATGGCGCGATGGTGGAGATCGCCACCGTCGGTGACGAAGGCCTGGTCGGAATCAACGCCTTCTTCGGCGGCGCGATGCTGAGTGGCGAGACGATGATGCAGGTGCCGGACACCGATGCGGAAGTCATGTCCGCCGCCGCCTTCAAGCGCGAACTCGAGCGAGGCGGTCCCTTCCACGAGTGTGTCCATCGCTATTCACAGGGCTTGCTGATGCTGATCATGCAGTCGACCGGCTGCATGGCGCTGCATCCGGTCCAGGAGCGCTGCTGCCGTTGGCTCTTGATGACCCACGATCGCGTCCGCCAGGATGAGTTTCACCTCAGTCATGAGTTTCTGGCGATGATGCTGGGGTCGACGCGGCCTACCGTGACGCTTGTGGCGGGGACGCTGCAGAAAGCGGGGCTGATCAAGTACACGCATGGGCGGATCACGATTCTGGACCGGAAGAGCTTGGAAGACAGCGTCGTGCGAGTGCTACGCGACTGTGAGAGGACATTTCGACCGCCTCGGTTTGTAGCCTCAGAGTGTTAAGTTCCTCCACAAGGGGCTCGATGGAAGCGATGCACGTGGCAGCGACGGCGGTCCCATCCGATCACGAATGGCGAGAGCTGAGGGGAACGCGAGTCCTGTCCTGTCGGCGTCCCCCGCGCCAGTCAATGCACACGGTTTGAGCCACAGGTGATGAAGAGCCACGTCGCTTCGGTCATACAAAGCGAATCGACGCCTGAACCCCCAGAGTCCCGCATGAACCGGATCGCGAGACGCGCTCACGAGATCTATGGGGCGAGAGGTGGCCAGCACGGAACGGCGCTGGAAGATTGGCTCGCGGCCGAACGCCAGATCGACGACGAGATGGATCGGGCCCGGGAAAATGTCGAATAACACTGGTTGAGGGAGGCGACTCAGAATCGGACGCGGAGGCCGCCGTTGACGTTGCGGCCTTCGAGCGGTGCCCACGCATCGACGGTCCAGCGGCCGTCGACCGCGCGCGTCTGGAGAAGCAGCGGGTCCCAGCGCGTCTGCCTCACCCCCGTCAAGTTCTCCCCGTTCACAAACAGTCGGACCCGCCCGAACTGCTTTTCCGCCAGGAGACCGAGAATCATGTACGGCTCGCTGACGGCTCGGTACGGATTCTCTTCAAGGCTCTGGCGTCCGGTGTAGTACCACTCGATTCCGACCCGCCCGACGTCCTCCGCCTCCCACATCCCGACGATTCCTGCGCTGTGACGCGGTGTCAGCGGTACGTCTTGTTCAATGGCATCGACGGTCTCGCGAGCTCGCACATAGGTGTAGGTCGCGGTGACCGAGAACGGTTCTTTGCGCAACGTCCCCAGGAGCTCGAGCCCGACGTTTGTGGTCGGGTCGGGCAGCGTGCTGAGGACGTACGATGGCGATCGCTCCACATGCAACGGATCATTGATGCGAGAGGCGAACAGTGTGGCGGTGTATGACAGCGGTCCGTCGGTGCGGGATACGTCAAACGACGCGCTCAACCCACGCTCGGCCTCGACAGGCTGGCGGACTTCGAGACGCGTGAGGCCGGCGGCCTCGGTTTCTTCGGTGATCGGCGTGGGCCCGAAGAAGCCGGTTCCGACCGAGAGCCTGCTCGTCCAGCGACCCGCGTGCGCCAGCGCTGACACGCGAGGACTGAAGAACGTGCCGTACTCGCTGTGAACATCCAACCGAGCACTTGCAGAGAGCGATAGGTTTGGTGACGCGGTGATGTCGTACTGCGCGAATGCGCCTGGCACGGTGAAGGTGTAATCGAATCGAGGCACATCGCGCGCCGTGTACGCGTCCCGTTCGATGGCGAGCCCCCCGACCCACGTCTGGCGACCTGCGGTCCCACGCACGGCCACTTCGCCGAAGACGGTGTCGTGCCGATCGCGCTCGATGACTTCACCAAACTGGTGGTCGTGGCTCTGGCGTGCGACCGCGGCGCGTGCGGTCACCACGTACCGGCCCTTGAACAGGAACTGACCGAGGGCGCCGGCGTCGTACCGCTGGGTCTCCAGGGCTTCCACGTACGGCTGGCCAGTGGCCGCAAGCACCTGACCCTCGGGGGTGCCGCCGTCGCGGTCCTCGTACGTGAACCCGGTCGTTGCAAAGAATGTCCGACCGTTGCCGCCATCCCAGAATACCCGAGGGCGCACGACGGCTCGCTCATACCCCGGCAGATCTGCCCACGCATCATCATTGACGTCGTTCGTTTCCTGCCAGTGTCCGCCACCCAGCAGCGAGGCACTCCAGCCGCGAGACAGCGGGCCGGAAAGAAAGGTGACGGCATCCGTCGCACCGCGGGTCGAGCGATTCAGCAGGAACTCCTGCTCGGGCTCGCGGCCTGGACGCCGAGACAGGAGATTGACGACGCCGCCCATCGCGCCGGCGCCATACAACGCGGACGCCACGCCTTTGATGACCTCGACTTGCCCGAGGTCCATCGGCGGGATCTGCAGCAGCCCGAGCCCGCCAACCTCACCAAACAGCGGCAAGCCGTCGGAGAGCACGCGCGTGTACCGGCCCCGCATGCCCTGAATGCGAACGCTCGCGGCCCCAAGCGACGGCGAGGTCGCCTGCACCCGCATCCCGCCCATTTCGTTCAGCATCATGACGATGTCTCCGGGCGTCATGAGCATCTTCTCCTCGATCTCTTCGCGAGCCAGGACTTCGACCCGCATCGGCTGATCCTCGAGCCTCTTGTCGGTGCGAGTGGACGCCACGACCGTGACGGTCTCTTCGACGGTCGGTTGTGCCTGTAACTCCACCACCACGTCTTGAGTGGCGCCGGCCGCCACCTGCACCGATGCCGTCGTCGGAGCGAAGCCCGATTTCAGCACGGTGATTTCGACTGTGCCGGGGACGGTGATGATCGTCGTCGTACCAGCCGCATCGGTCCGGTGGGTTGTGCCAGCCACGACTACTTCTGCGTCCTCGACAGGCTTTTCGGCGGCACGGACCTGAACACGGACTGTCGCCGTCTGATTCTGGGCTCCGATCGTGGCAGGCGGAAAGCAGACAAGAACAGTGATCGTCAACACGAGCAAGCGCATACACATCTCCGCGGGTGCTTCCGTACGCACCAGTCCATCCGTCTTCTCAACCGGTCGAGTGATTCGGAATCGCTTATGAGCGCGGAGGGTGGTCGGGTGGGTCCGTCGGCGCGTCGAGGTGATGAGTGAGCAGGGATGGTGCGAAGCGATTCGGTGACGGTGCCGGATGCTGACGGCGTTTGCGGAACGGCTGATTCAACGCCGCCGAGGCACAGGACGCAGGCTGCCGTCAGATGATTCCCGGTCGTTGTGTTGCGAGGTCGATGCTTGCTCGTGGGTGCAGCCGTCAGGACAGCAGATGCCATCGATCGCGTTCAGGGACGCGAACAAGACGAGCATCGCGGCGGCCACAAGCCTTCGCACACACTGATTATCCTCCTCTTCCAGGCGGCGTGGCTCTGCTAAAACCCCAAAATCTTGCGGGCCGCGTGAATAACTGGTGCTTTCAGGCTGCTCAGGTCGCGGCCGCCATCGACATGCTCATCGCACGACCCCCAGGCCCTCTGAACGCGATCACGAGCAGTTCGAGTGCCAGCGCGATCTGAATGAACACCAGGATTGCCCCGAACACATTCAGCACGAGCAACACCCCCGGCAGTTTGACGATCGGGTCGATGAAGAACATCACCAGGAAGTCCAGAACCATCAGCGCTGCCAGCACCTGAACGACCACGGCGTTCATCCCCGGTGTAGATGAAGCGAGGGTCGTGAAGATCAGGACCGCCGCGATGCCAGCCGCGGTACGATGAGTGGCAGGGCCACCGGCGAGATGGCGAGCTGCAGTGCCGTCGGCATGGGACCGTCGGTGCTCGACTGCTCCGGGTCGGGAAAGGTGAGCTTCAGCGCCGAGATCAGCAGCACGAGGCCACCGGCGAGCCGCAGGCCGTCGAGCGAGATCCCGTATTTCGCCAGCATGTTCGTTCCCAGCAGCGACACCACCGCCACGATGGCCGACGCGATCAGCGCTGCTTTGATCGCCACTTCTCGCTTGAAGGATCGAGGTGCTCCGTGCGTGAGCTTGAGGAAGCCCGGAATGATCTTGATCGGTCCGAGGAGCATGAAGAGGATCGTGAAGACAAACGATGCTTTCATGATGGGGGCTCTCCGTCAGCGGCCTGGCCTGAGTCCAGCGATCAGGAGCAGGACAAGGTCCTGCGTACATCACAAAACGCCATGGACCGAGGAGTGTACATTTCGAACCCTAACCATGTCCTCATCCGCCGGATGGCCGAACATCAGTTTCGGCCCGGATCGGCCTCAGTCGGGTTCAAATCTCAGGGGCTCAACCGATGTCGCGAGCCGCTGACGATTCGGTGAGGAGGGCCTCGAGCAGAAACAGGTAGAATGCCTTCCGGGCCTCGGCTGCGCATTCTGGCCGGTAGTCCGAGCTCATCCCCCGCTGTGACACCTGCTGTAACCCCCGAACCCGGGCCGGGATCCGATCCGGCGGCTGTCGGATCCAGGCGGTCCCACGACCTGGCTCGAGTGGACCTTCCTCGCCCTTGCGGCGACGCTGCTGCCGATGATGGTCTTCTCGTCCTTCGACTTCGGCGTCTCCTGGGACGAGAAGGATCGCCATCGAAACGGCGAGCTGGTCTGGGAGTTCCTGCGAGGCCAGCGGAGCCGTTCGGCCTTCGCTGAAACCGGGGGGCACCTCTACCCGGGCTTCTTCGACGTGATGTGCGCGGCTCTCGAAACGTGGGTGCCGGTGAACCGCTACGTGCTGCGGCACATGGTCAACGCGACGTTCGGCTGGGTCGGCGTGGTGTACTGCGGGCGGCTGGCCGGGCGGCTGTTCGGCTCATGGGCCGGGCTGCTGGCGATGATCCTGCTGGCGCCGTCGCCGCGCTATTTCGCCGACTCGATGAACAACCCCAAGGACCTGCCGTTCGCCGCGATGACGATGGTGGCGCTGTACTACATCTCGGCGCTCTCGCCGCGGTGGCCGTACCTCTCGTGGCCGGCAGCGATCAAGATCGTGGTCTCGCTCGCGCTGGCGCTGAACATCCGGGTCGGCGGGCTGCTGTACGTCGGTTACTTCGGGCTGCTCGTCGCGGGCTTCGTCGTTGCCGAGCGCTGCACCAACTGGCGTCGCCTTGCAGTCACGGCAGCCTGCATGGCGGGGGTCGTCCTGGGGGTGCTGCTGCTCGGCACCGTGTTCTGGCCCTGGGCTGGCGGGGCGCCGCTGACACGTCCGTTTCAGGCACTGCTCGGCGCCGCCAGCTATCGTTGGACCGGTGTGATCCTGTTCAATGGCCACGAGTATCGGGCAGAAGGCTGCCTTGGTACCATGCGCCGTGGTGGTTCCTGATCGCGACCCCGCCGGCCGTCCTCGCCGGGGCGTGTCTCTCGCTGCTGTTCGTTCGCCGGCCGGGCGGACGCCTGGCGCAAGGTGGCCTTGTGGTCCGTCGCCGTGTTTCCCGTCGCTGCCTCGATCGTCATGGGCTCGACGCTCTACGATGGCGTGCGGCACCTGCAGTTCATCTATCCCGTGCTCGTCGTCCTGGCGGCCGGCGGGTGGACAGGACTGCTCAGCGCCCCGGGCGCTCCGTGGCGGCGGCGGATCGCGCCTCCGGGCTGGCGGCGGGCATCGCGAGCATGCTGATGTTCGACGTCCGGTTCCACCCGAATCAGGGCGTGTACTTCAACGCGCTGGTTGGCGGTCCGCGCGGGGCGTTCGCGCGTTACGACATGGACTACTGGGGCAACTGCGTGCTGCAGGGCGTTCAGTGGGGCGCGGAGACGGCGCGGTCGTCCGGCGTCACGGTTGCGATGTCGGGCAACCCGTGGCATCTCGTCCAGCTCGACGCCGAGCGCTTCCGCGAGGTCTACTTCACCCCCCTGGCGCGGAACGGCACTACCTGCACGTCCGCTGGCGCGCGGTCCGATCGACGGGGTCCGGGAGCTCGCCGCGCGGCCGGCGCTGCACCAGGTGCGCACGCCGACGGGGCCGTGCTGTGCACCGTGACCCCGGCCCGCCTACGGCGAGCTCGAGGCGCTGCGATCCCGCAAGGTTTCGCGGCAGGCGGATCAGGCAGGCGAGCCCCCCGTGATGACCCCTCCCGGCCGGATGGCGCGATGCCGACGTTCTCGTTCGTGGTTCCCGTCTACAACGAGGAGGAAAGCCTGCCGGAGCTGCTCGCGTCGATCGCAGCGGCGATGGCGCCGTCGGGCGAGAGCTACGAAATCGTGTTCGTGGACGACGGGTCGACCGACGGGAGCCTCGAGAAGCTGAAGGCCCTCGCCGAGACGGACGAGCGCGTCGGGTCTTCTCCTTCAGGCGGAACCTCGGGAAGTCGCCGGCGCTCCTCTGCGGTTCAGCCAGGCGGCCGGGCAGTACATCCTGACGATGGACGCCGACCTCCAGGACGATCCCGGCAACCTCCCGCGGCTCTACGAGCAGCTGATCGCCGGGCGCGCCGACATCGTCAGCGGATGGAGAAAGGAGCGGCAGGACAACCTGCTGAAGATCGTGTCGTCCCGGATCTTCAACCGGCTGATGATCCGCCTGCTGTTCGGCTCCTCGTTCAAGGACATGAACAGCGGCCTCAAGCTGTATCGGGCGGAGGTCGCCAGGGAGCTGCCGCTCTACGGCGGCATGCACCGCTTCATCCCGCTCATCGCGAGCGAGATGGGCTACCGCGTCGCCGAGTGCCCGGTCAGCCACAACGAGAGAAAGTACGGACGCGTCGAAGTATCTCGCCGGCGAAGATCCTCACCGAGATGCCCGACCTCCTCACGGTGTTCTTCCTGATCAAGTACACGACGAGGCCGCTGCACTTCTTCGCGCGGATCGGGTCGGCGCTGATCGCGATCGGCGTCGCGTGCCTGGTGTACCTGACGATCCTCTGGACGCAGAGCATTCCGATCGGCACCAGGCCGCTGCTGACTTTCGGCGTGCTGCTGGTCGTGCTCGGCGGGCAGACGGTGTTCACCGGGCTGCTGGCCGACCTGATCGTCAACATGAGCCGCGACAGGAGCCAGGAGTTTCCGTTGAAGTACTGCGTCGGACACGGCCGGCAGACGCGAACGCCCGTGTAAGCGGAGTGAGAGCACCGATGAAGCGTGCGGCCTCCCCGTTCCGCCGGCGTGGCCGCTCGGCAGCGGCCGTAGATAATGTGGTAGACGACAACCCAGGCCCCGCCGAGGCGGCCGTCGCCCGGCGATGGGCGACGGCGGCGTCGTGGTCGCGCTGCTGGCCGCCATGGCCATCCATTTCTCGAGAACGCACGAAGAGCTTTCCTCCCTGCAGCGCGTGTCGGTGCGGGTGCTGGCCGCCGCGTGCCTGCTCCAGTTCGCTTCGCAGCTCGCCCTGAACGCATCGTTGCTGCTGCCGCTCCGGACGTCTGTGACGGGGCTCGGCTTCTGGGAGCTGTACCTGGTGCGAACCGGCGGATTCCTGGTCGGCTCGCTCGTGCCGGTCGCCGGCGGCCTTGCCGTTCGGCTGGCGTACCTCAGGAAGCGCGGCGTGACCTACCTCGATTTCACGTGGGCGACGATGTTGAGCAACGTGCTCGCGCTGGTCGCTGCCGCTGTCGTGGCCGTCGCCGCGACAGGAGCGCTCTGGAGCCTGGCGGGGCGCCCGCCGGCCCCCGTGCTCGCCGTGTCGACGGGGGTGCTGGCGCTGAGCGTCGCGGCGCTTGCGGTGTTCGAGTACCTTCCGCGCCTCACCCGCCGGCGCAGGTTCCAGCGCTGGCGCTGGCTGTCCGGGATGAGCAGCCTTCGCGGCAGTCGCGCCGTGGCGATCCGGGTGTTCGGGCTCTGCCTGGTTCGCCACGTCCTCAACTTCGTGACCTTCGGCGTGCTGTCGCGGGCGCTGTCAGGCGACCCGGCGGACTTTCTGGCCGGCGGCCTCGTCTACGCGCTGACGAGCCCCGTCCGGATGGTCAACATCACCCCCGGCAATGTCGGGGTCACCGAATGGGTCGTGGCGCTGGTCGGCAAGGTGCTCGCGTTCGATCTCACCACCGGTCTGATCGTCGCGCTCGCGTTCAGGGGCGTTTCGCTCGTCGCCCAGGCGGCGGGCGCGCTGTCGGATCGGCCTGGCTCGCGGTCGGGAAAAGGCCGTGAACGCGCCCGGGCGCCGTGCTGTCCCGCCGGATGGCTCGGGTATGATTACACCAGCCGCATGAGAATCCTCGTTCTTCATGCATGGCTGAAGGGGAATCTCGGGGATGTGCTGCAGCTCTCGGTGCTGCTTTCGGCCCTGCGGGAGCTGAGCCCGATGCACTCGATCTGGCGGGATTCCCGGCCGCCCCCCCGAGGAGACCGCGGAAGTACTGAGGCTCACCGATCGCTATGTGCCCGACGCCTTCCCCTGGTACTGGAAGCTGGCGCCGGCCCTCGTCGGGACGGTGGTGTTCGAGCCCTGGTGGAAAAGGCGGCGCACGGGCGCTCTTCTCACGCTACGACGCGATCGTCTGTGCGCCCGGGCCCTACCTTGCCGACTACGACCCGCGCGCGACCAGCGCCCTGTCGGACATCGCCGTCGCAGCGGAGCTGGCCTGCCGGTCGTGCTGTCGAGCCATTCCGTCGGTCCGCTGGCCCCGCGGAGGCTCGCCGTGGTCGCCGAGGCGACCGTGCGTGTCGCCCGCGAGCCTCGACCTATCAATATCTCCGCGAGCGAGGCCTGTCGGCGGTGCTGTCGGCCGACCTGGCGTTCCTGTATCCGTACGCCGGGACCGCCGCACGGGAGCGCACCGAGCCGCCGTATCGGGTGATCTTCCTGCGCTCGAACAATCTCGACGCCAGCAGCCTCAGGCTCGAAGGCGGCGCGCTGTTCGAGGGGTCCCGCCTGATTGCGGCGGCGTCGCGCGACCGGATCGTGCTGGCCACGAGCGATTACCGCCGCGACGGACGTTTCCTCGCCAGGGCGGCACGGCGACTCGGGGTCCCCTGGGTCGCCTGCCGCAGCGTGACGGAACTGGTGCAGGTCGTCGCGGGCTCGTCGGCGTCGTGTCGGACCGGTATCATCCCGCCATCTGCGCCGCCGCGCTCGGCAAGCCGGCACAGGTTCTCTCGAACCGCGAGCCGCACAAGATGCAGGGGCTGCAAGAACCTGCTGGCGGACAACACGGCTGGAGGAGCTGCAGGAGCTCGCCCGCGGCGGGCTTGCGCACCGTGCACGACGCGCTGCGAATCACGTATGAGACAATCCACTGGGACGCCCATCCGCCTGCTGTCGGTCTATCCGACCTTCTGGCCGAGACAGGGCGGCGGACAAATGGTTCTGGCGGCGATCGCGCAGGGACTCTCGCCACAAATCTCGAACACGGTGCTCACGCGCCGGCTCCACGACACGCCGGCGCGTGAAGATTACGAGTACCTCTCCGTTCAGCGCTTCTGGAACCCGTCGCCGGCCGTTTGGAAGGAGTACGCCACAGGCGTTCATCACGTCCCGTTCTGGAAGCGGAGCATCGTCACGGGCATCGATGTCTTCTGCGCGCTCGGGCCGCTGCGCAGGCTGATGGCGAAGTCGGATCTCGTGCACCTGCACTTCCCGTTGCCGCTCGGCCTGAGCGTGCTGATGGTGCGCGCGCTGGTGAAACGGCCGCTCGTCGTCACGGTCCACGGCAACGCGGACGTGTACGAGCTGCCGCGTGCGATGGAGCCCTTGACGCGCGCGGTGCTGAAGCGCGCCGACGTGGTGGTCAGCGTCAGTAAGGACCTCGGCGACTACCTGCGGAACATCATGGGCGTCGATAACGTGACGGTGATCCCCAACGGGGTTGACGTGGATGAGTTCCACCCCGGGCACGGCTCGCGCGCGGCGCTCACGTTGTTCTCCATTTCGCGACTGGTGCCGCGCAAGAACATCGAGTGTTGATTGCGGCGGTCGAGCAGCTGGTCGGCGAGGGCGCCGCGCTGTCCCTGGTCATCGCCGGGACCGGGCCCGGAGGAGGAACGGATCGGCGTCTCGCCGAGCGGCTGCCAGGCGCCGTGCGTTTCTCGGGTTCATCGACGAAGCGCGCAAACGAGCGATCCTGTCCGACACCGATGTGTTCGTGCAGCTGTCGATGCGCGAAGGCCTGTCGATTGCCACGCTCGAGGCGCTCGCGTCCGGCGTGCCCTGCGTCGTGTCCAATCTTCCCGGCGTGCGCGAGCCGATCACGCCGGCCAAACCGGATGGTACGTGGAGGATCCGGAAGACGTGCAGAGCGTGGTTGCGGCGCTGCGACAGGTGCTCGCGCAATCGCGACCGGCTTCCGGAGATGAAACAGGCGTGCCGCGCCGTGGCGGTCGAGCGATATTCTTTGCAGGCGATGTGCGAGAGCTACTGGAACGTGTTCACCGATCTCGTGAGGGCGCGGTCGTGACCGGCGCACGGCGATCCGCTCGACCGCACCGTCCTCGTCACGGGCGCTGCCGGCTTCATCGGCTCGGCGCTGTGCCGCGGCTCGTCTCCCTGGGACATCGAGTGGTCGGCTACGACAACCTCTCGCGCGGCCGCCGCGAGCACCTCCCGCCAGATGTGAGTTTCGTCGAAGGGGACATCCGTGACCGCTCGCTGGCTGAACGGAGCTCTGACGGCCTGGAAGCCCGATGGGTCGTTCATCTAGCGGCGATGCATTTCATACCGGAGTGCGTCGCGCGCCCGCAGGAAACGATGGAGGTCAACGTCGAGGGAACCCGTCGTGTGCTCGAGGCTGCCGCGGCGGCTCGGTGCGAGCATTGATCTTCGCTTCGAGCGGCGGCCGTATACGCGCCGACCGACGCCCTGCCTGGAGGACGCGACTCCCCTCCGACCGCTGGAGGTGTACGGGGAATCCAAGCTCGCGCGGAGAGCAACTCGCAGCGCGTTCCACGAGGAGACCGGCATCGCGACGGCATCCTGCGCCTGTTCAACGCCATCGGGCGGAACGAGACGAACCCGCACGTGGTCCCGCACATTTCGAGTCGCTGCGGACGTCGGATGTCGATCAGGCTGGGAAACATCGCGCCGTGCCGCGACTACATCGACACGCGCGACATCGCCGAGGCAGATCCGACGCCGTGGCGGAGCGTCGCGCGGGCTCCGCGTGTTCAACGTCGGACCGGCGTGGCGCATTCGGTGCAGGACATCGTGGAATCGCTTGAGCCGATTCGGTCCCGGCCGATCACGGTGGTCCAGGATCCTTCACGGGTGCGCGCAACCGAGCGGATGGTGCTCGTCGCCGACATGAGCAAGATCCGGCGCGCGACGGCGTGGAGCCCGCGCGTGTCACTCGAGGACACGCTCAGGGATCTCGTCGCTGCCTATGGGCTGCAGACGCAGCCCCACTGGGCCACGTAGGCGGGCCGTCTGTCGCGATGCATCTCCCGAGCTCAGATAGAGAGGACGATGGCGACTCCAGGACGATGGCGCGATGGCCTTGGACGAAACGGTCCCACGGAGGACCGTGCGCCTCTGGACCGCGGGCCTCGTCGTGCTCTGCATTGGAGCGCTGCTACTGCTGTACAGGAATATCGGGGCTGGGTGCCGTATCCGCAACATCCAGACGAAGGCTTCGTCTCCGGGCCGGCCGCCAACATCCTGGTGACCGGCAGCTGCATCCGCAACGCTT
>CAWAXG010000052.1:0-37757 GCA_963785755.1 uncultured Acidobacteriota bacterium
GCGAGGCCGCTCAAGAAGGGCTCGTGGGCGCGTGGTGTATTCGGTGGCAGGTAGCGATCACAGTTCGGAGTTGCAATCGATTCCCTCACGATCGTGAAGGTACCGTCGAGCTTCACTTTCAGGACAGCGCCCGGAGTAATTGCGTAGAGCGAATCGTCTGGGCCGGACGCCAGTCCTTTGATCCCGCCGAGCTCCTGGGCGCGCGCTTTCAACGCGGGCGCGATAAGTGCGAGCTTGCCGTCGGGCGAAAGACGGCCGATTTGCAGTCCACCCGGAATCATGAGGTCATCATTGGTGACGTAATAGAGATTGCCGTCGCGGTGGATGACGAGGGGCGAACCACCATCGGAAATCAACGCGAGTTCCGAGCCAGGAGGATTTCGATGCTTGAACCAGCGCGGCCAGTGCTCGGACTGTTGAAAATCCATCCGTGTAAATTTTCTGGCGGCGTCCACGGCCAGAAAGTGTCCGGCTTCTCTCAGGACCACTGCGACCTTTCCGTCGGGAGTGAATTTCAACAGGCCGCGGTTGATATCGCCGACGAAGACGTTGCCTTGTGGATCGACCACGATACCTGAGCCAGGATGCGCAAGTACACTGGATGAGAGAAGAGCCCAAAGGCCGATGACTAACGGGCGTTTGATCTGCATTCTGATCCTCCCGTCGCTCAGTAGCGTTCCACTCGATTACATCACGATGATGGCGAACCTTCGTGCTCGATGTTGCCGTGGGGTGACCCAGATTTTCACCAGTTCGAACCCATTGTTAAGCTGGCTGCGGCAACTTGAGGCGCTCAGGCGTGCGGCATAGGTGTAAGGAGCCCAGAGCCTGCGATACTGCCCGAAGGCCCCCCCCTCAACACTGCGGCGTCCTTAGACGCGTGGCTGCCAGTTGGTGGCCGGCTGTTCTCGCAGCCACCCCGCAGCCGAGCGCTGTCACCGGATCGCAGGCGTTTGAGATCCAAACCTGACCGTACCAGCGAGAGCGACTGCTCCGTAAACGACACACAGCGTCCACCAGAACACAAGGGAGGAGCCGTCCGCACCTCTGAGCGCCATCGTGATGTTGACCGACAGGTGACCGACCATCGTGGCAAGTACAGAGTCGCGGCCCTCCGTGAACACAAGACCCAGGAAGACTCCTGTGAAGGCCACGGGAAGAAGAAACAGTAGCGGTGGCACCAACTGCTGCGGCATGCCTGGGAAGAAGAACGAGGAGACGTGCCACAGACTCCAGAGACTGGCGGCTGCCCAGACGGCTGGCAACCTCCCGTACCGCATACGAAGACGTGGCAGGAGGAACCCGCGCCAGCCGAGTTCTTCGCCGACTGCTCCGGTGAGGCACTGCATGGCGACGACAAAGGGGACAGCCATGAGCGGTATGAAGGGCGCCCCCTCTCCGGCAGCCCGCGCGACGAACACAGCCGTCGCCGTTGCAGTTGCAGGCACAGCGGCGGCGATCGCAAGCCATCGGACCCCATCGCGTGGATAGCGCAGGCGTCCGAGCGCGTCCCGGATGCCCGTTGGACCATCAGTCCATCGTGTCAGGAGCAGTGCGACGATAGTCGGCGACCACACTGTGGGCAGTAACCATGCAAACAGGGCCCAGACCTCGCCCTCGGCCGCCTGGTCTCGCAAGAGGAAATACAGAGCCCATGGAACCGAATTGACAGCGGCAAGGAATAGAAGAACCTGTCCCATCGGTCCCAGCTCCGAGCGCGTCGTGATGCCGGCCCTCATTTCCGCCTCTCTTGGCGACGATCGGTCTGACCTTGGATCGCGCACACCCTGCGAGGAACGAGTGCTGAACGGCTTCACCGTCGCGCTGCCGCGATGACATCACGGATTGCAGCGACTACGAGATCAGGCTCATCGAGCGGAATGTGATGGCCGCTACGCATGGCCACGACTTGCTTGCCTATACGCGACAGCGCGATCAATGCGGCCTGATCTCGCTTGTGCTCCTCTTCTCCCTTCTGACCCGCCGAACTCGAATCTTCTGGAAGGCCTCGCGACAGGACGACTAGCGGGAGATCGCCCAGCACATGCGCCGTACTGGTCCGCTGGGCGCGCAGCATTCCAAGTTCCTCAGCTTCGACGGGATTGTCGTTCGAGATGTGCATCTTCACCTGCGCGTACGACGATGTGCGCATGCGCTGCGCATCGGCTGGCAGCTTGTTGCGAGGCGGATCGTTTGCGTGAGCACTGAGCTGAGGCACCTGATCCTTAATCATTGTCACGAACCGTTCGGGAATATCGCTGTAGCGGAGCGGGTCCGACGTCTTCACCCCAGGGATCGGTTTCCCGGTCGCGAGGTCGGACGAACGGACCAATCCTTTGTCCGGCGTCTTGCGCCATGGATTGTCGGCTGCCGCGTCGACCAGCACTACGCTCGCGACATCCGCGGGATACCTCGATTGGTACAAGCGCACCAACAGACCTCCAAATGAGTGTGCGACAAGCATGTACGGAGGCCTCTCGCCAGCCTTGTCGAGCAGCGTGTGCAACTCATAGACGATTTGGTGCATGGTCCGCGGCCGCGGACCAAGCTCACTCCACCCGGATCCGGCGCGGTCATACGAGCACACGCGCGCAAAGCGAGCGACCCCTGGCTGGACCAGACTCCAGTCCACCGAAAAATCGCCGGCGCCGGCCTCCAGGATGACAATTGGCTGTGAGGTGCGTGCCTTCCCCGCGCAGTTCAGATGCAGCCGCCACCCGCCGACATCAACGAGCCGGCCCGGTGGAGGAAGCGGTGGTGAAGTCGTGGCGTCCTGCGCTCGTGGCGCAGTTGAGCTGCTGAGAAGCAAAAGTACCGTCAGCGCGAGCGAGCAACATCGGCTGCATTCGCTTTGCATCTACCCTCCCTACCAAACGCTGGCGCGGTCTGGCCCAATAGTAACAATGGCGCCTGTGAACCTGCTCTCCATGGGGGCGCTCGCATGCTAGCTGCCCGTGCGCTAGTCTTCTCGCGGCGACCCCCTTTGAGCATTCTGCCCCGCGTGACTGTGGTCGCGGGGACCAAGGCGAGTTGGAGAGCCTGCACTCAATGGGTAAGCCTGCGCGACGGCGTGCGCAGACGCCAGCAGACCGAGTCCTCAGGCGGTTCGATATCCCGTTTGGGTTCGAGTGAGAGGGGTCTGTAAACCGCTGGTTGGAAACGATCGAGGAACAGTGAGCCGCATTTTCGCGAGTTGGAACCAGCTGGACCGATGGCTGCGGCAGGTGAATGCGTTGTGACGGGCAGCGTGAAGTTCGCAGGGAGTCACCCGCATAACGGCATCAGCAGTCGAAGAATGAGCGGGCGACCGGGACCTCATCGCCACTCCGGCTGGCAGTCATTCGCGGCCGCCCCGCTCGGCGAGCAGCCGCATCGCCGCTTGTGAGACATAGGACTGGTCGTGGAACTGGCGGCCCCAGCCGAGCGGCGTCACGTTGCGATACTCGTGAACCGACGGATCGCGCGCGAAAGCCAGTCCTTTGCGAATCGAAGCACGACGGTTGGGATCGGCGCCGCGATCGAGCAGCAATTCAGCCAGCGGTTCGGAGCTGCGTCCTGCATTGTAGGTGACCACGACGTTGAACAGCGGTGTGTGGCCGCCGAATTCGTCACCGTTCACGATTGCGGGAACGTCAACGTCCATTCCTCGGTCGAGCAGCCATTGCGCGACCGCCAGATCCTCGTAGTCGACCGCCATATGCAGGAGCGTCGCGCCGTCGAGCGG
This sequence comes from uncultured Acidobacteriota bacterium, assembly GCA_963785755.1. GTDB lineage: Bacteria > Acidobacteriota > Vicinamibacteria > Vicinamibacterales > 2-12-FULL-66-21 > JACCXG01. The sequence goes on from CAWAXG010000052.1 coordinate 3,725, forward strand.
CGCGCCATGCAGAGCCAGCGCATGATCGGCGTGACAGCCGAGATCGGGCGGATAGATCTCCTCGTGCGAGAACCTCCGCGTGAGCAGGCCCGGATCCCGTTCGAGATGACGGGCGAGCAGGTCGAGGCGGCCACGGTGAACGGCCATCGGCGAGGTGTCGGGCAGCGTCGTTCCATGGCGATCGATCGAGTCGAGGATCCGGTGCTTGCCATCGGGATTGCGCGCATAGGTCTCGAGGGCGAGCGCGACGCTCGGGCGCCAGTCCTCGATGTCCGTGCCCACCTCCATCATGAACGCGAAGTCCTCGCCATTCAGTATTTCGACCGCGCCGCCGACCGCGTCCCGCGGCACTTGGGCACCGAGTTGACCGAGCAGTCGCAGCATGTCGAGCCACTTGCGCAAGTCGGGGCTGAGCTCTCGTTTCGCTCACGCCGCGCGCGCCGCGTGCCTGGAGCATCCCGATGACGCGATGCAGGCCCAGTTCGGCGGCATGGGCGACGACCGGCATCCAGCCGCTCGCGGCGTCCTTCCACGCATCACGCGTCAGGTGCGGATGTCGCGCGAGCAGATCGCGCAGTGCCTCGACGTCGTCATGAGCAGTGGCGTCAAGCACCTCGCAGACGAACACGAGCTCGGGCCAGCTCGCTGCGTGATAGCTGCGAGCCAGCACCAACTGCGCGTCGGCAAGCGTGGCGTCGGCGAGATCGAATCCTGGCGAATGATGTGCACGGAAGTCATCGATCGCTGCGGGATCCCCATTGCGAAGCGCGCGCAGGAGATCCTTGGCCTGGTGGCGGAGCTGATCGAGATTCGGACGGGACGGGAACTGACGGACGGGCATGTCGAGCCTCCTCTGGATGCCCGTGGTCCGCATGCGCCGGGCGAAGGAGGTTCGAATCGAACGCTCGCGACGGTAGCTGGCTCAGGTGGACTCGGTCCTGCCCGCGGACGGGAGGCGTCCTGCACGCCTGGTCACGACCATAGCACTGCGGCAGACGGCTGGCAATCGCATTTGGAGCGTCTCGCTCAGGCGACCCGCACGCGCCTGCGGATCGTCATCGAGCCACACGCTGCGCACTGACTCGCCACGCCCGGCCGTGGACCTCGCGGTTCGATTCCGTTCCGCGGATACGCCTTGAACCATCGTTAAGTCGCTGATGAGAGGACCGTGGGAGATGGTGAGCCAGACGGGAATCGAACCCGAAGCCAGGCCGCGACGTGTTGCGGAAGCCCCTTCCGCGTCACTCACTGCGGGCTCTCCGTACCAGACGAGATGTCCGCCGCCTCAGGTCGAAGGCGCAACCTTGTTCAGCTCGATCCTGGCGATCGCCTCGAGGTGCACTTCGTCCGGGCCGTCGGCGAGGCGTAGTGTCCGCGCATGCGCCCAGGCTTGCGCGAGAAAGAAATCGTCACTCACGCCGCCGCCGCCGTGCGCCTGAATCGCCCGATCGAGCACGGCCAGGGCCATGCGCGGCGCCACGACCTTGATTTGCGCGATCTCCGACCGCGCCGCTTTGCTGCCGGCGCTGTCCATCAGCTCTGCCGCGCGTAATGTCAACAGTCGCGCCTGATCGATCTCGATGCGTGAGATCGCGATATCGGCGCGGATCGTTCCCTGTTCCGCCAGCGGCCGGCCGAAGGCCACGCGCGACTTCACGCGCCGGATCATCTGCTCGAGCGCCCGTTCGGCGACGCCAATCAACCGCATGCAGTGATGAATGCGCCCGGGTCCGAGGCGTCCCTGCGCGATCTCGAAGCCGCGCCCCTCGCCCAGCAGCATGTTCGACACCGGCACGCGCACGTCCTTGAACTCGATCTCCGCATGTCCGTGCGGGGCATCGTCATATCCAAAGACCGGCAGCATCCGCTTGATCGCGACGCCGGCCGTCTCGAGCGGGACGAGGATCATCGATTGACGCTGGTGTCTCGGGGCGTCCGCGTTGCTCTGACCCATGAAGATGGCGATCCGGCAGCGGGGATCACCGGCGCCCGAGATCCACCATTTGCGTCCGTTGATGACGTAGTGATTGCCGTCCCGCAGAATCTGCGATCGAATGTTGGTGGCGTCCGACGATGCCACGTCCGGTTCGGTCATGGCAAAGCAGGACCGAATCTCGCCGGCGAGCAGCGGCTCGAGCCACTGGCGCTTCTGCTCCGGCGTGCCGTAGCGCACCAGCACTTCCATGTTGCCGGTGTCGGGGGCAGAGCAATTGAAGATCTCCGGAGCAAAGGCCGGAGAGCGCCCCATGATCTCGCACAGGGGCGCGTAATCTCTGTTGGTCAGCGCCGCGCCGTAGTCGCTTGCCGGCAGGAAGAGATTCCACAACCCTGCGGCACGCGCCTTTTGTTTGAGCTCCTCGACAATCGGCGCCGGCTGCCACCGATCGCCTTCGGCGATCTGCGATCGGAACGTGGCCTCGTTCGGATAGACGTGCTCGTCCATGAACGTCAACAGCCGGACGGTGAGGCTTTGCGTTGCCGGCGGTTCGTCGTGTGGCATGTGCGCGCTCCGCGCGCATGATACTGTAGCCGCGCCATGTCGCTGGTACAGGTCCAGCTCAGAGACCGCGTGGCGATCGTGACGATCGACAACCCACCCGTCAACGCGCTCGGTCCCGGTGTGCCCGAAGGCATCAGCGACGCCGTCGCCCGTGCCGATGCCGACCCTGCCGCCGACGCCATCGTTCTCATCGGCGCTGGCAGCACGTTCATTGCCGGCGCCGACATCAACGTTTTCAAGACTCTGCGAACGCGCCATGAATCACTCGAGCGCTCCGCGGCATTTCACCAGCGGCTGAAAGACATCGAGGATGTGGCGAAGCCACTCGTGGCGGCCATTCACGGGCACGCCCTGGGCGGCGGCCTGGAATTCGCCATGGCCTGTCACTACCGCGTGGCCGTTGCGAGTGCCAAGGTCGGTCAGCCCGAGGTGACGCTCGGCATCATCCCTGGCGCGGGTGGAACACAGAGGCTGCCGCGGCTCAGTGTCCTCGCTACGGCGCTCGAGCTGTGTACGGAAGGACAATTCGTCGCGGCACCACGCGCATGCGCCGAGGGCATCATCGACGAGATCGTGACCGGCGACCTGCTCGACGGCGCGGTGGCATTTGCGCTGGCGCGGGCGAGGGCAGGTGAGGTGCGCAAAACCCGCGATCTGAGCCCGCGGGTGGCCGGCCGCGACGAGGGGATCGCGGCCTGTCAGGCCGCGCGCGCGACACTCTCGAGGACGGCGCGCGGTGCGCGCGCGCCGCTGGCGTGCGTCGATGCGATCGAATCGGCCGTCACGATGGACTTCGAGGCGGGTTCCGCGCGCGAGCGTGAACTGTTCGCCGACTGCGTGCTGTCGACCGAGTCGCGCGCGATGGTCCACCTGTTCTTTGCCGAGCGCGACGCGGCCAAGGTCCCCGGCGTCGCCCGTGACACGCCGGCGCAGGCCGTGACCCGCGCGGCCGTGGTCGGCGCCGGAACGATGGGCGGCGGCATCGCGATGTCGTATGCGAACGCCGGGATTCCCGTCCTGCTCAAAGAGGTCGATGGCGCGGCGCTCGATCGCGGTCTGGCGACGATTCGCAGGAACTACGAATCGACGGTGGCGAAGGGCCGCATGACGCAGGATGCGCTGGAACGGACGATGGCCCTGATCACGCCTACCACGACCTACGACGGCTTCGACCGCGTCGACATCGTCGTCGAGGCGGTCTTCGAGAGCATGGACCTGAAGAAGAAGACGTTCGCCGAGCTCGCACGCGCGACGCGCAGCGACGCGGTCCTCGCGTCGAATACGTCGACGCTGGATATCGACCAGCTCGGCACGGCGAGCGGACGGCCAGCGCAGGTCATCGGCCACCACTTCTTCAGTCCCGCGAATGTGATGAAGCTGATGGAGATCGTCCGCGGGAGAGAGACCAGCGCGGAGGCGATCGCCACGTCGCTGACGCTCAGTCGCCGACTGAAGAAGATCGGAGTGGTCGTCGGGAACTGCTTCGGGTTCGTCGCCAACCGCATGCTCGCGTACTACATGCGCGAGGCCTGCCTGCTGCTCGAAGAGGGGGCAAGCGTGTCGCAGATCGACGGCGCCCTGACCGGCTTCGGCATGCCGGTCGGCCCCTTCGGGATGCAGGACATCGCCGGCATCGACGTCGGCTGGCGGATTCGGCAGCACTTGAAAGCGATGGGACAAAGCCGGGCCGAAGGTCCGCAGTCGGAGGTCCCCGACCGGTTGTACGAGATGGGCCGCTACGGCCAGAAGACCGGCGCCGGGTGGTATCGCTACGAGCCGGGCAGCCGGACCCGCATTCCGGACCCGGTGGTCGAGGAGGTGGCGGCGGCGGAGGCCGCGAAACGGGGCCTCACACGTCACGGCATCAGCGATGACGAGATCATCGCGCGGATAACCTCGGCGCTGATCAACGAAGGCGCCCGCGTGCTCGAGGATGGCTATGCGATTCGCGCCGGCGATATCGACGTCATCTACTGCTATGGCTTCGGGTTCCCGCGTCACCGCGGCGGTCCGATGTTTTTCGCGGACACCATTGGACTGTCCACCGTGCTCGAACGCATCAGGAGCTATCGCGAACGATTCGGCGATTACTGGAAGCCGGCTCCGCTGCTGGAACGGCTGGTCGCGGAAGGCCGCGGCTTTCACTCCTCCGGCTCATGATCGACATCGCCGACGTCTCGCAGCTGCGCGCGCATCTCGGACGCGAGCTCACGGCGAGCGACTGGCTCACTGTCACGCAGGAACGGATCGCCGTGTTCGCCGACGCCACCGGCGATCATCAGTGGATTCATCTCGACGAGGAGCGCGCCGCCCGCGAATCACCGTACAAGACGACGATCGCGCACGGGTTTCTGAGCCTCTCGCTCATCAGCACCCTGGTGAGGAACGCGGTGTCGATTGCTGGTGTGAACCACGCCATCAACTACGGTCTCAATCGTGTGCGCTTCATCTCGGCGGTTCCTGCCGGCGCGCGGATACGCGCGCGCGTCACGCCGGCGAGCATGGAGGAGATCGACGGCGGATACGTTCAGGTACTCTGGAACGTCATCGTCGACCGTGAGGGATCGGAGAAGCCGTGTCTCGCCGCCGAATGGCTGGTCCGCTATCACGTCGGTCGAGGGCGTACATGACAGAGACGCGGCCGGTTCGGGCCACCGAGCAGCTCGATTGGCCAGTCGTTGAGGCGTGGCTGCGAGAACGGTTGCCTGCCGGTGACATCCCGGGACTGGATCTGTCATGCGGCATGCGGGTCGAGCAATTTGGCGGCGGCCACTCGAATCTCACCTACTTGATCCGGTTTGGCGACAGCGAGCTCGTGCTGCGACGGCCGCCTCTCGGACCCGTTCCGCCCACGGCGCACGACATGGCACGCGAATTCCGGTGGTTGTCCGCCGTGCACCCGGTCTTCCCACGCGCGCCGCGCGCCTACGTCCTCTGCGACGACGTGTCGGTTGCCGGATCGATCTTCTACGTGATGGAGCGCCGGCACGGACTGGTCGTTCGCCACGAGGAACCGCCGCAGTTGCTGAATCGGCCGGTCGCCAGGGCGCAAGTGAGTCAAGCGCTCGTGGACGCGCTCGTCGAGCTTCACGCGGTCGACGTCGCCGCGCGGGGGTTGATGCACCTCGGCAAACCAGCTGGCTTCGTCGCACGACAGGTGCGGGGATGGACGGAGCGATGGGACCGTTCGCGGACCTCGGCGATGCCGGAAATGGACGCGCTCGCGCGCTGGCTGTCCGACAATCTGCCCCCGGATCCCGCCGCCGCGGCCATCGTCCATGGAGACTTCAAACTCGACAACCTCATGACCGATCCGGAAGATGCCGGCCGCGTTGTCGCTGTGCTGGATTGGGAGATGAGCGCGTTGGGCGATCCGCTGGTGGATCTCGGGATTCTGCTCGCCTACTGGGTGCCGACGGCGCCGCCCGAGCAGCACGACGCGCTGACCGCGGTGACGTCGCGCGACGGTTACTTCTCCCGCGACGCCATCGTCTCGCGCTATGCGGAGCGGAGCGGACGCGACGTGTCAGGCCTGCGCTTCTTCGAAGTCTTTGCCCTGTTCAAGATCGCGGTCGTCGTTCAACAGATCTATTACCGTTTCGTCAACGGTCAGACCGACGATCCGCGATTTGCCAACTTCGGCGACCGCGTCGCCTATCTCGCAAGACACGCCGCCGATCACGCAATGCTTCGCCGCATCTGACGCGATCGACCCCGTCTGCACATCACGTTTCGGTGCCGCCGTAGGAGATCTGCATGCGCCGGACGGCGACACCTCCGATCCACAGGACGAACGCGGACAGGAGCAGCAACCCGAGAATCGCTCCGGGACGCGAGGCGGGAGCGGCGGGCGCCGCCAGCAGCCGGATCAGCGTCGGGGCGTCATCCTCCATCGGCGCAGGGACGGGACACAGGGACTGCAGGTAGTACAGGATGCTCATCTTCTGCAGCACATGCGGAAGGATGCCGTTGACCCCCTCCCAGGCGAGCAGCACGGCCGCCGGGATAATGGGATTGCGGACGTACAGTCCGACCGCGAGAAAGACGCTCCCGTAGCCGACGCAGCCGAGCGCGGCAGCCGCCCCATACCAGAAAACATGTCTCATGCCCCCGGAGTTCCAGAAGGCCTGGACTTCGACCGCATCGTGCGGCCAGATCATGGCCGCAAGCGTGAGCAGCGCACCGCCCCCGAAGATCACGGTAGACGCAATCAGCCCGGCAGCAAACTTACCCGCGAGCAGCACCTCGCGCCGGGCCGGCGCGAGAAACCAGAAGTGCAGCGTCCGGTTGCTCATCTCCCCACGGAAGAGATACATGAAGATGCCCAGACAGCCGAAGAAGATCGCGAGCCGCAGGTAGAAGTACTGGAAGATCCCCGCAAAGATCATCCGGTCCTCTTCGAAGTCGAGCAGGCGGTTGAAATTCCTGTGCTGCAGCTTGCCGTCAACGAACTCGAGCCGGGCGGCCCGCCGCCCGTCGAAGTAGAAGATCTCGCGATAGTCGGTCCGCTCGTCGACGAACCCGGCGCCCGTGGACGAGGCAACCGTGCTGAAGATCTTTCCGTCGTTGCTCAGCTGAATGTTGAATTCGCGGGTATCGGCGTCCTCGTTTTCGCCTCCCGCACTGGCGTGCTTCACGACGAAGCGCGTCACCGGACGAACCGCTCCCAGATCAACCTGCACGAACAAGGGCGGGTTTTGAGCGCACCACCGGTCGGCCTGGCCTCCCGCCACGCTGCCGTTGACGGCCTTCTCCGGCCCCTGATCAGGGCTACACGGCACGCTTCCCGTGGCGGGACGGTGGAGCGCGAGATTCACCCGGCCATCCGGTCCGTAAACCTCGAACTCGTAGATCCTGGCCACCGGCTCCCCGTTGTAGGAAGGACTCCTCACATTCAGGCGGACGAAGCGGGCTTCGACCGCCGGCTCGATGACGTGGGTCGTCGTCCCTGAATTCCCGGCGCGTTGCCGGACGCGCCGGACCCGCATCCCCCCGCGTTCCACGGCCGGCTTTCCCAGCCGCTTCTTCACGTCCTCGGCCGATTCTCCGTCCCGGACGCTGTCCATCAGGGCCGGGGCTGTCAGGCCGTTCCTGGCAAGCCGCTGGCTATCGATCTTCGCGTCGAGACCGTGCGCGAAGAACATCAGCGAGGGCAGGAGCGCCAGCGCGTAGACCCATAAAGAGCGCTTGGCGAAGAAGACACGCCGGAGCTCGATCTTTGCGATCGTCCAGGCCTGACGGACCCGGCCGCGGAAGGAACCGGAGGGTTTCATCACGACTTGCCGCCGATCAGGTACTGGTACAGCGCGTCGACGTTCTCGTCAGCCGGCACGACACTCTCGATCCGGTGGCCGTCGAGCGCGATCCGTCCGAGCGTACGCGCGAACTGCTCCCGGTCCCGGGTCATCACCAGCATGCCCATGCGGTCGTCGTTCAGCTTGATCTCGGTGATGTGTTCCTCACCGAACAGCAGCGCCGCCACGCCGGAAGCGTCACGCTCGCGGCACCGGACGATGTACTGACTGGGATGCTCGTCGATCTCGTCGCGCACATTGCGGATCTTCCCCTCGGCGACGATCATCCCGTTGGCGATCAGCACCACCTGGTCGCTGATCACGTCCACCTCCTGGAGGACGTGGCTCGAGAGGATGACGTGCTTCCCCTCGGCGGCCCAGGAGCGGAACAGGTCGATCGTCTCCGCGCGAACCAGCGGGTCGAGGCCGTTCAGCGGCTCGTCCAGCACCAGCAGGTCGGGATCGTGCGCGATGGCCTGCGCCAGCCGCACCCGCTGCCGCATGCCCTTGGAATACGCCGCGACTTTGCGGTTCGCCGCGTCGGTCAGACTCACGCGCTCGAGCGCCTTCCACGCCCTTTCCTCCGCTTCCGATCGCCCGTATCCGAAAAGAAGCAGCCCGGTGGTGATGAAGGTGAACCCGGTTGCCCAGCGCGGCGCGGTGTCGTACTGCGTGGCGTATCCCGTCATCCGCATCAGCGCTTCGGGATCGCGCGGGGAGATCCCGCGCATGAGGATGCGGCCGTGGTCGGGGAAGATCAGGCCGGTCATCAGGTTCATCAGCGTCGTCTTGCCGGCGCCGTTCGGCCCGACCAGGCTCGTGATTCCCGGCGGGATGCTCAACGTGACGCGGTTCACGCCGAGCACCTCGCCGTAGAACTTCGAGACCTCCTCGAAAATCACCGAGGGGCTTCGCCCCTCGGACTCCCCTAACACCGTCGCTCGCGGGGGCCCCGAGGGCCCCGCTCCGCTCCGCCGTGGCTCGCTTCGCTGCGCTCGCTCGCGCTCAATCGGCTGGGCGTGCTCGTGCGAGACGCCCGTATGGCGATGGCCCATGCTCATCGGACCACCTCCACCGGCCGCAGCTTCCGTTCGATCACGAGGACGAGCAGGAGAACGAACGCTGTCAGCGACAACATGGAGGCGCCGGCCCCCGGGCCGTCGGGCGGATCCACGCCCAGCAGCGTGCACCACACGCGGTTGACCGCCCAGGCTGGATCCAGGATGTGCCCCCACGTCACGCGAAAGATCTCGTCGATCATCGCGGACACGCCAGCCAGGATGAAGAAGAAGGCGAGGCTTACCGCCCCGGCCACGACCCTCCACTTCACGTAGGCGGAACTGGCCATCGCTACCAGGCCCAGGACCAGCAGCCAGAGAAGGAACCCGGCCACGACGCCGGCACCCAGCGTCCAGTTCGCGAGGAACCACCAGCCGCCGGCCAGGCCGACCTGCAGCGCGAACAAGAGGAGGCCCGGGATCCATGTGACGACCGACAGCATGCCGACGATCACGGTCAGACGCGCCAGCGCGTAGCTCCAGCGCGTGAGGGGCCGGCTGAAGTACAGCGGAAGCGCGTTGTTCGCCAGGTCCGGCGCAACCAGGCCGGGCCCGGCCAGCGCGGCGAGGAAGACCGCGCAAGCCCCCTGGACGTACATGAAGATCGCGAAGAACCTGCCGTCGACCTGGATGAACGCGCGAAACTCCGGTTCGAGCCCCTGGAGCAGCTCCACATGATTAGTGAGATAAATGAAGCCGGCGCACAGGAGGGGCCAGACGAACGAAGCCATCGTGAGCAGGAGAACCAGCCGCTGCTCATAGAGCCTCCGCCAGGCGGAGCGGGGCAGGACCATGAACCGCGTCCAGCGCCCCGTGAGGGGTCCCGCGTACCGCCGATATCCGAGCTTGTATACCGCCATGGCATTCTTATCCGAGGGGCTTCGCCCCTCGGACTCCCCTACACGCGCTCTCGCGCGCCGCTTCGCCGGCGCGCTCCGATCGCGTGGCTCGCTCGCGGTGCTCGCTCGCCGCTCGCATCACGCGCGGCCCACATCGACTGCGGCGCTTTCCCCTGGCGTCTGCGCCAGGTGGCCCATGGCTTTCAGGAAGATCTCCTCCAACGTGTCCCGGCGGTGCGTAAGCTTTCTCACCAGCAGGTTCTGCCGCGCCGCGAGCCCCCAGATGGCTTCGACCTCGATCCCCGCCGGCAGGACGATACGCCAGCGCCCGCCGCCTTCGGAGACGCCCTCGGCGCCGATCTCCGGCAGCGCCATCCGCAGGTTCCGATCGTCGCCGGTCACCTCGAGCTCGACGAAGGACCTGTTCGACCGGCGCTCTTCTTCGAGGTTGCAGTGGTGCGCGATCGCGCCGTCCTTCATGATCACGGCCTCGTCGCACACCTGCTCGATGTCGCGCAGCAGGTGGGAGCATAGGAGCACGTTCATCCCCTGCTCCTCCTTCATCTCGATGACGAGCTTGAGCATCCGCCGGCGCGCGGCCGGATCGAGCCCGTTGGTCGGTTCGTCCAGCACGACCAGCTCCGGCCCGTGGACGATCGCCTGGGCGAGCTTGGCCATCTGTTTCATCCCGTACCAGTAGGTCCGCAGCTCCCGGTAGCGCGCCTCACCGAGCCCCACGTGGAACAGGACCTCGTGCGCCTTCTCGAGCGCCACCTTCGACGGGAGGCCCGACAGCTCGGCCATCTGGCGCACGAACGTGACCGCCGTCATGTCCCCGATGAACGAGTCGTTCTCGGGCATATAGCCGATTCTCGATCGGGCCTCACCCCTGCTGCGCCGGCTGTCCAGGCCCAGGATACGAGCGCGTCCGTCGCTGGGCCGGAGAAATCCGAGCAGCGTCATGATGAGAGTGGACTTGCCCGCGCCGTTGGGCCCCAGTAGCCCCACCGCCTTTCCGGTGCCAGAAACGCCGAGACGGCAGGTGATCCCGTGGAGGATCTCCCGCCGTCCCAGCGTGACCTTCAGGTTCTCGAGTTCGACGACCGGTATGGTGTTCAAAGTTTCTATTGCTGTGTCGCCTGGCCCAGTCTCTCGATCAGCATCAGGTCCAGGATCAACCCTGAGACACGAGTACGGCTGGCCGCGTGAATCTGTTCCGGCGTTCCATCGAACACTACGAGAATCGGATCGCGCCCGGCCACGAGCTCGGTAAGGGCCGGGCTCGGGGCCAGCGCCGACAGGATTCCGAGTGCCCCTTTGGTGTTCAGCCAGGCGAAGGCGGACGGATGGAGTCCGGCAGACGAGGGGAGCTGGCCGAGGAACTCCGGCGACCAGACGAGCGGGGAGCCACCGTTCCGGGTCGCGATGGCACGCTCCGCGAAGGCGCGATCGGAGGCCGCCACCATGTAACCCTGATTGTACGTCCAGACGATGGCGAGCGGAAGTCCTCCGGGTTTCATCGAGCTCCAGGTCCGTCCGCCCGCGCTCACCTGCTCGAACACGATCCGCTTGCTCTGCTCGTCGGGCCCAAGCTCCGCGTTGAACGTTTCCACCAGCTTCTGGAGGGAGCTGTCGATGACCGACGGGTTGTTCGCCAGGATCGCCATGACCCACGTCGGGCCACTGGTCGAGAATCCCGTCAGCGCCAGAGCCGCTTCGGTCCCCAACGCGGCGGTCAGGCTCTGGATGAATCCGGCGCCGAGCTTCTCGTCCATCGTGGCCAGGCCGCGTTCGAAGTCCGGCTCCGACCTGGTGATCTGCGCGGTGAATTCCTCGAACAGCTGCAGGGGCTCGCGGGTCGAAACGTAGCCGGCGGCGAGGGCATCGGCCGGTAGATACTCCGCCGCGCCGCCCGAGCCGGCGTCAGCCAGCCACGACCCCATTCCCGTTCGTGCACCCTGGAATGCGAACGTGACCTCGTTCTCTTCCGCTCCCGCGGGAGCACGCTGCTCGAGGAAGAGGTACCTCATCCCGATCATGCCGGCGAGCTCGATTGGGGGGGCGTCGTCTCCGGATGCCATCGTGACCAATGGGGGCGCATCCATCCCGATAAGCCAGCCCACGCCGCGCCGGTACCGCTCCCCGATGGCTGCCGCAAACGGGGAGACGGCGCCCTGCCCCTGGTGAGCGAGGGCCCACGCGAGGTTTGACGGCGAGTTTGAAACGACCATCAGGTTGTCTGAAACCGAATACGATCCGGGAGGCTCGCCCGCCGCGGCGAAGAGCGCTTCCAGCGCGCTCGAGAGATCCGCCCGTTTGCCGGGCTGCACTCCGGCCATCACGATCGGCACGGGCTCGCCGATGCCTGCGAGGCTGGCACAGAAGACGATTTCGTCCCCGAGCAGCGGGTTCACCGACTGGATGCGGTCCGCCATCTGTTTCAACAGCCGTCCCGCCTCGGAATTCCACCAGGTCCCGAACGTTGCGTTCTGGGCCGACTGCTCCTCGGCGAGGGCCAGGGCCCGGCCGATCGTGAGGCCCGGATTTGGGACCGTGCCGTAGACGACCGCTCCGGCGGGGAGATACGTGAGCAGAGCCGAGTTGGTCCGCAGCTGGGCGGGGTAGTTCGCGAGCTCACGTTCGATCTTCACGAATGACCCGAGCAGCTCCAGGTAGGAGTCCGCCTCGGGGCTCCAGGAGACGGCTGCCGCGACCGAGCTCGCCAGCGCCGGGATAGAGGCGGCCTGCTGGCCGGGGCTGAGGACCACATCCCTGCCGGGCTGGTTCACCGCCACCGATCCCTCGACCACCGAGACCACCGAGCCGCCCATGCCGGAGGACACCGCGAAGACGGTTCCCTTCACCGAGGCGATGGAATCGCGGGTCAGAACCCGCAGGCGGCCCCGCCGCTGTTTGGCGGCCTTGACGATGATGTCACCGCGCTGGAGGTGAATCGCCTGGCCGCTCCAGGCGGCGCTCACGAACAGCTCCGTTCCCTCGTTGACATCCACCATCGATCCGTCGGCGAGCCGCAACACCGCGTGGGCTCCCGGGCCCGTACGGACCGACTCACGTTCGCCGATCGCGGCGCCTGCTTCGAGGGAGCCACCACCCAGGCGGTCCAGGCCGCCGTCGGCGGAAACGACCGTGGCGCGCGGGCCGCCGGGAGCCATCATGGCGTCGATGGCGTCGCGTCCGAGATAAAGGACCGCGAAGAGCAGTGCGGCTGCAGCGGCCACGGTTCCCCATTGCCCCCAGCGGGAGGAAGATGCCACGGGGCTTGCCCCGCCGTAGCCTTGGCGCAGGCGGGCGACGACCGGCCTCTCGCCCTTCATCTCGGCGATCCGGGCGCGACAGGCGGGGCAGCGGCTGAGATGGTCTTCCACCAGGATGCGGCGGCTGGCGCCCAGCTCGTCGCCCAGATACGCGCGGAAGTCCTGCCGGAACTCGGCACAGGTGGCGCTGACGTTGCTCGTCATCTGCTGCCAGACGCGAGCCCGCGCGGCCTCGAGCGTGCCGGCGCCCACGTCTTCGTTTTTCATCTCCTGTAGTGCTCGTTCCAGACGGTCTTCGGACATCGCCATCCTTCCTTCACTTTCCGAGGGGCTTCGCCCCTCGGCACGCCTGCTCCGCGCTGCGAAGGCGGGCGCGCCTAGCGCTTCATCTCGGCTTGCAGCCGGTGGCGGATCCGGTGGAGCCTGACGGCCACGTTGTTCTTCTCCATCTGGAACATCCCGGCCAGCTCTTCGTTCGACAACCCCTCGACGTGACGCAGCAGGAACAGGGTTGCGTCCTCGCTCTCCAGGATGCCAAGGGCACGCCGAAGCCGCTCCTTCAGCAGCAAAGGGGGCTGGACGGCGGCGGGCTGCGCCAGATTGTCGTAAACCGACTCCCCACGAAGCTCCCGGCGGCGCAGCACGTCGACGGCCGCGTTGACGGCTGCGCGCCGAAAGTAGGCGGCCGGCAGCGCAACATCCTCGACGTCTCCACCTCCGGCCAGGACGCGCAGGAAGACGGTCTGCAGGACGTCCTCGGCGTCGGCCGGATTCCCGGTGACGCGCAGGGCCGCGCGGAATACCGCCTCGTAGTGGCGCTCGTACAGCTCGGCAAACCCCGCTACCGGGGTCGTGGAAGGCATGGGGATCGGCAGCTCGTCGATTTGCGTGATGCTGGCTGTGTTCACCTCGTCCGCCTCACTAACCATGACGCACGAGGAGGCCGACTATTACATGGTGCGGGAGAATTGAAGCGGCGCCGGCGAGAGAATTCTCACCTGGACAATCCGCTTGACAGTCTATATGCGTGCTGCATATATGTGTCACGCAGCACCTGAGGGAGGCCGGACACGATGGGAATGGATCGGGAACGCCGCGACAGGAAGCCGCGCGCCACATTGCGCGGCGTCGAGTTCCACATCCTGCTGAGCCTTGCCTCGAGTGAGCGCCACGGCTACGGCATCATCCGCGACATCGAAGCACGCGGCGAGAGCGCCGTTCCCGACGTCGGCACCATGTACCGCGCGCTCGCGCGGATGGTGGAGAGCCGCCTGATTGAGGCGACGGCGCGGCGGGCGGCTCCCGACGCGGCCGACGAGCGCCGCAATTACTATCGGATCACCGAGACGGGCCTGCGCGTCGCCCGCGCGGAAGCACGACGGCTCGAAGCGCTGATGCGCGCCGCCCGGATCGGTGGCCTGTTGACGAAGGGGGCGAAGTGATGCGCGAGCGCCTCATCGATCTGTCGTGATGTCCTGACCCACGCGCTCTGGACGCGCCTCGGCGCCCAGCCCGGAATTCTCGGGAGCGACGTCCGTCTGAACGGCGAGCCGTTCAGCGTAATCGGCGTCATGCCGCCGTCATTCGCGTTCGCGCAGCACTCGAGCCTCGGTCCGCCACAGCCTGTCGACGCGTTCGTCCCGTTCAACATCAATCTCGCGGAAGTGAATCCGAACGGGGGCTCGTATGCCGGCGTGATCCGCGCGAAGCGAGGGACGCCGCCCGCGAGCGTCGCCGCCGCGGTGGATGCGGTCGGGCGAATCGTTGATGCGCGGACCTTCAGAAGCCGGGGCCTGCGGCTGTATCCCGTGGGCCTCAAGACCGACCTCGTCTCTGGAGTACGGCCCGCGCTCGCGAAGCAATTCTTCCCCACGGGCAGCCCGCTCGGCGCGAGGATTCCGTTCGGACAGCAGACCGATCCGCCGTTGACGGTCGTTGGCGTCGTCCAGCAGACGCGGCTCTACGACGTGCACAAGGACGGCCGGCCGCAGCTCTACCTCCGGGCGGAGGACTTCGGGTATCGCAATCTCTCGTTCGTCCTGCGGGCCAGCCGCGACCCGCGGACCGTCATCCCCGATCTGCGTCGTGTCGTACCAGACGTCGACCAGCGCCTCGCGCTCACCGACGCGCGTCCGATGGACGACGTGGTCGGCGACGCGCTCCGTCGTCAACGGATCAGCGCCGTGCTCATTGCCGGGTTCGCCATCGGCGCCCTGCTCCTCGCGTCGATGGGGCTGTTCGGGGTGATCTCGACGTCGGTCACGCGCCGGCGGCACGAGATGGCAGTACGGCTCGCCGTCGGCGCCGATCACGCCCGTCTGCTGCGGCTCGTGCTCGGCGAGGGAATGGCGCTCGTCTGCATAGGAACGCTGATCGGCCTGCCCGGGATCTACGTCGCGGGTCGTCTCATGGGTGGCGTGCTCGTCGGTGTGTCGCTCTTCGACCCGCTGACGCTCGCGGCGGCGGCGCTGGGCCTCGGGCTCGTCACGATGGTGGCCTGCTACCTGCCCGCGCGGCGCGTGCTCGGAATCGATCCTGCACTTTCGCTGCGGGAGTGATTGCCAGGATTCCTACCGCGATTTGAGATCGATCAGCCCTTCCGCTTGCGGTCCTTGGTAGCCGTCCAGACGACGTACTCTTCCACCACATCTGGCAGGATGAATCGGGCCGCGCTGTCGTGTATACATGTACAGCTCATCGCAGGCGCGTCGACCTTGTTGCATGGACGGCGAAGATGCGCAGACTCTGCTCCGTGATTCAGCTTCGTGCGTAACACCACCCGCTCGCTGACGCAAGTGGTCGCAAGCGTCGGCCGAACCGCTCCCATTCTCGTGCTGTCCCTCGGGTACCTGTCATTCGTTTTTCACGTGCTCGACGCTGGCTTCTGGAACGCAGGCATCGGTGAGTGGCTCGATCCCTATTTCATCAACTTCCTTCTCGAGCATTGGCACGTGAGCGTGTCAGGCCTGACAGATCCAGCATCGCCGCCCATGTATTTCCCGGCCCGTGGCACGCTGGGCTATTCACACGGTTTGATTCTCTACGCGCCGTTCTATATGGCGGCGCGAACATTCCTACACCCGTTTCAAGCCTACAACGTGATGCTCTTCCTCGTGCTCGAGACGGGAATCATGTGCCTGTACTTCGTGTTCCGCACGTTTCTGCGGCTGCGCGTGACCGAGTCGCTTCTCTTGACCACTTTCTTTTTCACGTCACACAACGTCATCAACGGCGGCACCGGCACGTGGAGCCAGCGGGCGTCGGTTTTCCTGATTCCACCGATGCTCCTGATTCTGCTCGCTTCCAGGCGCATGACGGTGAGGGTAAAGGGGTCTGGGGGTAGCGGTCAGCAATCAGGGTTCAGGGAACTGGGATCAGGGGTGTCCAGTTGGGGATCGGGACTTAGCGTCGAATGGGTTGTACCTCTCGCCCTCGCCGCGCTTTCCGGGCTGCTTTTCTCTCTGTTGCTCACGCAGGAGTTTTACACGGGCCTCTTTGCGGCCATGTTGGCGTCCATCGCGTTGGTTGCGTACCTCGGTATCGGCAGATGGTCCTGGCTCGGTACGCACGTCGGGACTCTCTGGACCGGGGACCGTCGCATCTTCGCCAGGGGGGCTCTCGTGCTTGCTCTGATCGGCGGCATGTGGACGTTCTATCTCTGGATGTTCCACGGCGCGAGCCTCGAGGTTCTGAACGTGCGGATCTCGTCGAACAATTGGCGGAAGCCCGCCATCCTTGCGCTCGCGAGCTTGGCGACCTATACGCAACTCCGTGGCGGATTTCGCCGCGGCGGCCGTGTCCTCCTCGGCCGACCGTGGTTATTGTCAGTATCGCTCGGCGCGTGTGTTGGCTGTCTCGTGTTCCTCTGGCTTTATCTAGGCCCGTATAGCGATCACCCGGCATTTCCGCGAGATGAACTGATGAATTCTTTCATCTCGCGAGATCTCGCTCACTGGCGCGGTCCATTGAACTTTCTCACGGAGCTCGGCGCATATGACACGCTGCGGCCGTTTGCCTTCGCGGCCATCGTGGGAGTCCTCACCTGGGTCCCATGGTTCAACATCGATCGACACAGTCGCGTGTCATGGCTCTGGTTGATTGCGATCTCAGTCTTCGTGCTGACGATTTCCGCCAGCTTTGGTGGTTTCACTCTGTGGACATTCCTGCGGCTCGACCGGCTGCCGGGCTTTTCCGCCATCCGCGATCCCAAGCGTCTGGTGTACGTGTACGAGTTGACGCTCGTGCTGGCGACCGGCGTCTTCCTGACACGGTTACCGACGACCTCTGTGTTTCGGATCGGCGTGAGCGTGTTGCTCGTTTACCTGCTCGTCGCGTCCCAGAATCGGGAAACGTTCGAGCCCCTTCGGTCGAACGACATGTACGACCGCTGGGTCGCGGCGCCTATCGCAATCGATCCCTCGTGTCGCTCCTTCTTCATCAAGGGAGCATCGGGCGAATACATGTCCCGTTCGAGGCACATGTGGAGCCTGTACAACGTCGATGCGATGTTCGTGGCAGTCAATCACGCACTTCCAACGTTGAACGGCTACAGCGCCTGGGCTCCGGGGGGATGGTCTCTGGCGAATCCACAGGAATCGGGATACGCGGAAGCCGTGGACTGGTGGATTGCCCGGCACCACCTGCAGGCGGTGTGTGAATTTGACATTGACCGGCGGACGATGACGCCTTATCACAGTGGCGCCAGCGGCCGCTGATGTAACAGGCTTCGCAGAAGAGTTCCTGATCGCGGATGAGCCTCGCGACCCGGCTGGCAGCAGCCGTATCCATGTGGCCCTCCAGCGTCGATCCTGCCAGGAGGTCTCTGCGGGAAACTTCAGTCGCGCAGCGCGAACGCGACGAGATTCAGGCCGGCAATCGTGGCGACGTACTGCTTGCCGCCGACCTCGTAGCTGATGGGCCCGTTGACGATCTGTCCGCCGAGGTTCGTCTTCCAGAGGAGCTTCCCGGTGCGCGCGTCGAGCGCCTGGAAGTACCCTTCACGGCCGCCGGTGAAGAGGAGGTCCGTCGCCGTGGTCAGGATCCCGCTGTCGGTCACATCGGTCATCTCGAACTTCCACCGCGGCTCTCCGGTCGCCGGATCGAGCGCAATGACGGCGCCTGTCCCCGTCGCCTCGGTCCAGAGATTGAACGCGCCCCGCCGCAGCGCGGGCGTACCCGGCGCGTCGCGCGTCGGCGTCACCACCGTCCACCCTCCGCCCGTGAACCCGCGTCCACCGGGCACGTATTTCACCTCCTGTCGACGGATCAGGGAGGCGTAGTTCTCCCACGTCGGAATGTAGAAGAGACCGGTGCGCGGGCTGTAAGAGGGTGAGTACCAATTGGTTCCACCCTGCACGCCCGGCCAGATCGCCTCGCCGTCTGCCGGCGGAGTCTGAATCGGCCGGCCGCGGTCATCCAGACTGCTCGCCCAGTTCACCTTCACGAACGGCTTGCCAAAGAGAAACGCACCGGTCGCGCGATCCAGCACATAGAAGAACCCGTTGCGGTTCGCCCACAACATCAACTTCGCCGGCCGGCCGTTCCAGTCCCGATCGACAAGGACCGGAATCTGCACCGCGTCGTAGTCGTAGGCGTCGTGCGGCGTGAACTGGAAGTGCCACTTCAACTCGCCGCTGTCCGGATCGACGGCAATGACCGAGTCCGTGTAGAGGTTGTCGCCGGGCCGCTGCGCCGGGTACCAGTCGGGACTCGGGTTGCCGGTGCCCCAGTACGTGAGGTTGAGGCTCGGATCGTCAGGATCCGGTCAGCCAGATCGATGCCCCTCCAGTCTTCCAGGCATCGCCCTGCCACGAGTCGGATCCCGGCTCGCCAGGGGCCGGAATCGTGTAGCGCCGCCAGATCTCCTTGCCCGTTGCCGCATCGAACGCAGCGAGGAATCCTCGAATGCCGAGCTCTCCGCCGCCGACGCCGACGAGAACCTTGTCTTTGACGACGAGCGGCGCGAGCGTCATCGAGTAGCCGGTGTCCTTGTACTCCGCCACTCTCACGTTCCAGCGGGCCTTGCCCGACCTGGCGTCGATGGCAATCAGCCGTGTGTCGAGCGTGGCGAGGTACAGGGTGTCGCCCGAGATCGCGAGACCACGATTGTTGGCGCCGCAGCATGCGGCCTGGTCATCCGGCACCGCATGCCGGTAGATCCAGAAGGCCCGCCCGGTTTTCGCGTCGAGCGCCACGACATCGTTGGGGCGCTGCGTCACGTACATGATGCCGTCGAGCACGAGCGGCGTGGCCTGCCAGGGGCCGACGACGCTGCCCTGGAAGATCCACTGCTGCTCGAGGTTCGCGACGTTGGCGGTAGTGATCTGGTGCAGCTCGGTGTAGCGCCGGCTCGAGTAGTCGCCCGAGTACATCAGCCAGTTGCGCGGCTCTTTCACGGCGCCGAGCAGGCGCTCGTGCGTCACCTGCGCGTTCAGATGAAGGACCGCCGCAACGAGCGCGGTGATGACGATCGTGACCCGTGACAGTGTCCGCATGCGATCGAAACCCGCTCGAGAGAGAGAAGAACACGTCAACTTCCAATCTCCAACTCCCCCGCCTCCGCGCCCACGGATCGAGGCGCGCTACGGCGAGGCCTCGCCAAAGCTCGTCGGCTGGTACAAGACGCTGCGACGAGCGGCGGCGGGCAACTCCCAACTCCCAAAACGCTCTCGGTCGATCGGCTCTGGGCATCTTGGGAGTTGGAGGTTGGAGGTTGGGAGTTGACACTGCTTTCTTAGCAGCCAGCTGGTCTAGAAGCCCCGGCCTCGGCCCGCCACCGCGGCCGGATTCTTCAACGACAGCAGGTACGCGAACACGTCCGCGATCTCTTCCTGCGTCAACACATCCTTGTATGACGGCATCGGCGACGTCGTGAGCACCCGGAACTCCCGCAGATCGCTCTTGAGCACCGATACCAGGCGGCCATCCTCGTCCGCAATCTGCACGCTATACGTGTCTTCGTTGAGCCGCCTCCCCGTCATGACCTCGCCGGCTTTGGTCACCGCGCGGATTGGCCTGTTGATCGGGAGCATCGCCTTGCTCGGCTCGATCAGCGAGAGATGCAGGGAGGCCGGGGACCGCGACGATCCGACCGCGCTCAGGTCCGGTCCCGATCGTCCCCCTTCGTCATTGATGCGGTGACACTTCAGGCACTGCGCTTTGCCGTGCGCGAGGATGCGGCCGCGGGCGGCGTCGCCGACGTTCACCGTGAGCGCGGAACCGGTGGCGTCCATGCCGGCTCGAATGAACGCGACGACGGCAGTCAGTTCCGCATCCTCTATCTTCATGGGCGGCATGCCCGCCGCGGGCACGCCGGCGCGGATCACGCGCTTCAGGTCATCGTCAGAGACCGCCGTCCGGAAGCGGCCCTGCCGCAGGTCGACCGTCGCGACGGCGTTGCCGGCGAGGCCGTGGCACACGGCACACTGTGTCGTGTAGACGTGCGACCCCTTGAGCACGTCACCCTGCGCGTATTGCCCGACGTGGTCCTGCCCGGCGGTGCCCACCGGGTTCATGGACACGAACGCCGCGAGCGCCAGGAGCGATCCGAGCGTGACGCGTCGCAGGCCGGCGGATTCAGTCAACATCAAGGGAGGTCTCGCACACGAATGTTGCGGAACTCGATCGGCGATCCTTCGGCCTCCAGGCAGAGGAAGCCGGTGCGCGGATCCGCGCCACGGCCCCCGACACTTCTTCGCCGTTGACCCAGAGACGGATCTCGCCGTTGATGCCGCGCACGTAGTAATGGTTCCACTCGCCGACGCCGCGGCTCCGCTCCGCCCGCGGGAAGCTGCGTGATCCATCCGGCGAGCGCGGCTCGAACGGTTCGAGCTTCGAGTTGCCGACGGCGAAGATGTCGCCGTTGGTGGTGAACCAGTTGGCGGGCTTCCCGCCGCTGCGCTTCGCGTAATACTCGCGATAGCCGTGGTCGAGCATCTGCACCTCGATGCCCCATCTCGGCAGCTGGTTGGGCGGAAGGCCCTCCAGGGCCTGCATCGGCACCCACGCGAACACACCGGAGTTTCCCGCCGCCTTCAGGTGACGCCACTCGATCACGAGCTCGAAGTTGGTGAACGTGTCGCGGGTGCGCATCACGCCAATCGGCACGCCGGTCGATTTCAGGAGGCTGCCCTCCCAGGCCCACGTATCCGGGTTGCCGTTCACGCCCGCGAAGTCGCCAGGACCCAGCGTGCGCCAGCCGGGACCGGTGCCGTCGATGAAGGCTCGCGGCGCCGTCGCCGGTTCCTGGGCGAAGCGGTGACCGTGCAGCGCGCCGGCGGCACTGAGGAGGAGCGAGAGAGAGCAGGGCAGGAACGCGCATGTGACGAACGGTACGGCGGGCCGGACATCCCGTCAATGCCGACGGTGGCGGACGAAGCGGCCGGTTGAACTTTTTCCGGCCAGCTCCGTCTTCCCCTATGCCAATCTACAAGAGAGGTGGCGTGAGCGATCAGACCGACGTCCTGCAAGGAACCCTGGATCTCCTGATAATGAGGACGATTGCCCTCGAGCCGATGCACGGCTGGGCGATCGCGCAGCGGATCCAGCAGATTTCCGACGAGCTGCTGCGTGTCCAGCAGGGCTCGCTCTATCCCGCGCTGCACCGTCTCGAGCACCAGGGCTGGATCACCGCCGCCTGGGGCGCGTCGGAGAACAATCGCCGCGCCCGCTTCTACTCCCTGACGAAGGCGGGCCGCACGCAGCTCGCGGTCGAAGTCTCGAAGTGGGAACGCCTCTCGGCCGGCGTCAACCTCGTCCTGCACAGGACCTGACTCTTGCGCCTCTGGGACATCCTGCGAACTCGCCTGCGGTCGCTGTTCTTCCGCGGTCGCCGCGAATCCGATCTCAGCGAGGAACTGCAGGGCCATCTGGATCGGGAAACCGAGCGGCTGCGGTCAAGCGGCTTGTCCCCCGACGCGGCGCGTCTTCAGGCGCTCCGGACATTCGGCGGCGTCGAGCAAGTCAGGGAGGAGTGTCGCGACGCGCGCGGCACGGCCTTCGTCGACGACACGGTCCGGGACGTCTTCTACGCCCTGCGCACTTTCAAGCGCGCGCCTCTCGTCGCCTTCACCATCGTCTCCACGGTCGGGCTCGGGCTTGGCCTGGTCGCCGTGGCGTTCACGATGCTCAACATGCTCCTGTTCAACGTCGATCAGGTTCCGAACGTCGACGAGATGGTTGCGATTGAACGGCCGCAAACCGGGGATCGCGAGCGCAACTCGTTCACGCGCGCGGAATGGGACGCGCTCCGCCGCGAGAGCGACGTCTTCACCGACGCCTACGCGGAACTGTCCGGCACCGATTTTCCCGTCGACGGCCGGACCCTGCTGTTTTCGCTGGTCACGGGCAATTTCTTTCAGGTGACCGGGGTCAACGCGGCAATGGGACGCACGCTGATGGCGGCCGACGACGAGCCGTTCGCGGGCCGCGCGGTGATGGTCCTCAGCGACCGCGGATGGGAGCGGCTGTTCGGGCGCGACCCGGCCATCCTCGGCCGCACCGTGGTCGTGAACGGCTTCACGTTCGAGATCGTCGGGGTCATGCCCAGGGGGTTTCGCGGGCTGGCCGTCGTTCCACCGGACTATTGGGTGCCACTGTCGATGGTCGCCCAGATCCGTCCCGATCGATCGGGGACGCGAAGCGAACGTCGGCGTTCGCATCGTTGGCCGCCTCAAGCCAGGCATGACGCGGCAGTCCGCGCAGGCGGGACTCGCCGTGTGGGCTGCCAGCCAGCCGGACGCCCGCCCGATCACGCGCGGAGAGCCGGGCATCACGCTGGTTCCCTGGCACGGCACCGTCCCGCAGCCTCTCGAAGCGGTCCTCGTGACCGGACCGCTGTTCTTCGCGTTCGGCCTCATCCTGCTGATCGGCTGTGCCAATGTCGCCAACCTGCTTCTCGCCAGGTCCGTGGCACGACAGCGGGAGATTGGGATCCGGCTCTCACTCGGCGCGGCCCGCGGCCGCATCGTCCGCCAGTTGCTGACGGAGAGCCTGCTGCTCGCGCTCGTGGCCGCGGCTGCCGGCTACGCGGTCTCGCGCGTCGCGCTACAGGGGCTCGTCAACGCGATGCTGACCAGCTGGCCGCCGGAGATAGGAGACATCCAGCTGCTGGTGCCGGATTCGGACTGGCGCGTGCTGCTCTTCCTCATCGTCGGGGGCGCTGTTTCGGCGTTGTTCTTCGGGCTCGTTCCGGCGCTGCAGGCGACGCGGATCGAACCGGTCAGAACGATGCGGGGCGAAATCGTCAGGGATGCGCGGCCGGGGCGTGCGCGCGATTTTCTGATCGGCGTGCAGGTGAGCGCGTCGGCGCTGCTGCTGATCTGCGCAGCCGTGTTCCTGAGAAGTGCGTTCGCCGCGGCGACCGCCGATCCCGGCCTGCGAACCTCCGACACCATCGTCATCCAGATCGCCAACGAGGTGAACCGCACGACGATGGTGCAGGCGGTGGCCGCCGAACCCTCCGTCGCCGCCGTCGCCGCGTCGTGGCCGGGCGCGCTCGGTCCTGGCCGAGGGGCGTTTGCCGAGGCCGCCGGTGAAAAGGCCGCGGTCGGCTGCAAGTTCGTCTCGCCGGAGTTCTTCGGCGTGCTCGACATCGCGGTCGTGCAGGGGCGGGCCTTCGCGCCGGAGGAGCGTCTGCCGAGTCTGCCGGTGGCGGTCGTGTCGGAAACCACCGCCCGCGCGCTGTGGCCGCGTGGCGATGCCGTCGGCCAGACCCTGCGCCTCGACCCGGAACCCGGGTCCGACGCGGGCAGAGAGAATGAACCGCGGCTGGAGTCGCGAACGCTCGCCGTGGTCGGCGTGGTGCGCGACGTCGCCGGATTCCGGTTCGCACCTGCCACCAAAGCGATGGTCTACCTGCCGGCGAGCACCTCGATGCCACGCACCGCGCTGGTCGCGCGCGTGCATGGCGATCCCGAGCGCGCGCGGGCGGCGCTCGTCAAGCGATTGACCACGATCGATCCCGCGGTGGAGCAGGGAGGGATGGAGATGGTGGGGACCATCGCATGGGTGATCCGGATGGAGACCTACCTGCTGAAGATCGGGTTCTGGTTCACCGTCGGCCTCGGCGCGCTGGCGCTGGCGCTGACGCTGTCGGGATTGTTCAGCGTGCTGTCCTACCTGGTCGAGCAGCGCACCAGGGAAATCGGCGTGCGCATGGCGCTCGGCGCGACCACCTGGCACGTCACGCGGCTGGTGCTGTCGCAGTCGTTCCGGCCGGTCGCCGCCGGCCTGATCATCGGCGCGGTCCTGGCCGGCATCCTCTCGGCGTCCCTGCTGGCCACGCCGGCCGCCGGCATCATCGGCCAGATCGTCGACGTCCTCGATCCCGTCGCCTACACCGTGAGTGTGCTCATCATCGTCGCCGCCTGTTTGGGGCCGCGGCGGTTCCCGCCAGCCGCGCCGCTCGGCTCGACCCGACGCGGGCGCTTCGCGAGCAGTGACGCGCCTGTGAAACTATCCACTCGTGGCTTCCGGCTTTTAGCCGGAAGAATGCGTGAGGCGTGCGAATTGGTCGACAGCCGCCGCCTTCCGCCTGAAGGCGGAAGCCACAAGATCCGATTAATTCACAGGCTCTAAAGGCGGAAGCCACGAAGTCTCGCGAAGAACGTCGCCCATTGGAGATTGGAAGTTGACACATCCATCCAATCACTCCAGCCACTGCGCGATCCGCTCGGCGACGAACGGAAAGAACGGGTTCGACGAGAGCCGCATCAGCGTATCGGTGGCGACGGTGAGCACGGCGCGTTCGCCGCGCGGGCTCAATCGTCCGATCGGCAGCAGACCGGCGAGTCCCGCCCGAGGGGTCGATGCCGTAGAGCGGGTCGTTCGGCGCGAACGGCAGCGCCACGTGCGTCAGCGAGAAGACCTCGGGCGGCCAGGCCAGTCCGAGCGGACGCCGCGACACGCTCACCGAACCGGGCTCGGCCGTGCGCGCCTCGACGTCCGCGTGTCCGCCGAGATGTTCGTCACGACGCACCCGCCGATAGCGGCGCGGCGCGCGCTCCAGCAGGCTCTGGACCAGCGATCGATCCGCCGGCTGCATGAAGACCGCGATGCCCGAGACGTGATTGACGTCGAACAGCACCAGCTCGCTGCCATTCGCCGGCAGCTGATCGTAGAGCGTATTGCACCACCGCCGGGGTGCTCACGGTGGCATCGACGACCGATTGAAAGGTCAGGATCGGCGGGATCGCGTCGAGCCGGCCGTTTGCCGCGACCCGGGCGAGATCGCTTCGGATGGCTCGCGTCAGGGACGCCGTCTGAAACCCGGCGTTGGCGGCGAACGAGTTGTACTTGAACGGGTTGTATTCCGGGAAGACGTCCAGCCAGTTCGCCTTCTCGAAGTACGGCACCACGCCGAGGAGGCTGATCCACCAGGCCAGGCCGGCGGCGGGCGTCACGCCGATCATCGGCGACAGCAGAATGAGCTTCGAGGGCACGCGGGCCGCCGTGACCCTCGATGGCGTCGAGCGTGTACTTCAGCGCCAGCGCGCCGCCGTTCGAGTAGCCCACGAGAACGAGCGGCGCGCCATCGGGAATCCTGCTGCGGACGTGCCGCACGCCCATCCGCACCGCCGCGAGCCAATCGGCCCACGTCGCCGAGACCAGGCCCGAGGGAATCGTGCCGTGGCCGGGCATGCGCAGCGCCAGCGAGTAGATGCCGTTGTCGCGCAGCACCTCGGCCACCGCCCGCATGCTGTAGGGCGAGTCGGTCAGGCCGTGAAGGAGCAGCGCGCCGCCGCGAATGGCGGCCGGCGAGGTTTCGAACGATCGATTCCAGTCGCGGCCGGCACTCGACGGATGCGACAGGCTGCCGGGGTGATAGCGGTTGACCGGCGTCCGATCCGCGGCATCGATCGTCGACTCCAACGCGCGGACCCGCGCGAACAGCTGCTCTTCGCGGGCCTGATACTGAGGAAACGTGAACTGATCGTCCAGCGTCGCCGCGGTCATCTCGTCGAGGCTGACCTGGTGCCACGGCTTGAGATCGGGCAGCCGCCGGCGCGCGTCGTACCCGCCGCCGACAATCAGCGTCAGCAGGACCAGCACCACCGCGTAGAGTGCCCGCCGCAGCCAGCGCCAGAACGTCGTCACGGACCAGAGTCTACCAGCGGACCCTTCGCGTCAAGAGGGACCGCCACCAACCTTTCCCGGCGTCTTCTCGTCAAAGTCGCGGGTGGCGGTAGCCGGGCCGCCGACAGGCGAGAGGGGTGACGAGTGGACGGCTTGAGACAGGACCTCGCCTATGCGGTGCGATCGCTCGGCGCGGCGCCGAAGTTCGCCGCCGCCGTCATCCTGACGCTCGCGCTCGGGCTCGGCGCCAACACCGCCGTGTTCGGCGTGCTGCACGCGGTGGTGCTCACGCCGCTTCCCTATCCATCCGCCGATCGGCTCATCCGTCTCTACAAGTTCAACCGCGGCGAAGACAACTACCTGCCGGGTCCGGCGGTGCTCGCCTTCCGCGACCAGAGCACGACGATCGATCTCGCGCCGGTCTACACCTACGCCACCGAGGGGGCGGACCTCACCGATCGCGCGGAACCGGAGCGCGTCACGTCGCTGCGGGTCGGCGCCGACTACTTTCGCGTGCTCGGCGTCCAGCCGATCGTCGGTCAGCCGTTCGATCGGATCGACGAGCGCGCCGATGCCGGTGTCGTCGTGATCCGCGAGCGCCTGTGGCGCGAGTATTTCGGCGGACGGCCGGATGCGATCGGCCAGTCGCTGTCGCTCAACGGCGTGCGGCAGCGGGTCGTGGCGGTGCTGCCCGACAGCTTCGCGGATCCGCTCGTCGCCAACGTCGAAGTCTGGTCGCCGATCGATCTGCAGACGCCAGCGCGCAACCGCTGGGGCAACCACTATCTGAGCGTGGTCGGCCGCATCCGCCCCGGCGCGACGCTGGAGCAGGCGCAGGCCGATACCGCGCGCATTGCCGCGCTGATCGAGCGGAACTACGGCGATACGTCCCAGCCATCCGCGCGCGTGGCTCCTCTGCAGGCGGACACGATTGGCACCGCGCGCGCCCTGCTGTGGATGTTGCTCGGCGCGGTCGCGCTGCTGCTGACGATCGCGTGCGTGAACGTCGCCGGCCTGGTGCTGGCGCGCGGCGCGGCGCGCGAGCCCGAGCTGGCCGTCCGCGCCGCGCTCGGCTGCTCACGGTGGCGGCTGGCGCGGCAGCTCGTGCTCGAGAGCGTGCTGCTGTCGCTCGCGGGCGGCCTCGTCGGTCTGCTCAGCGCGCGCCTGCTGACGCGCATGCTGCTGGCCGCCGCGCCGGAGATCGTCGCGCGCACGGCGGGCGGGACCGGCGGCGGGGTCACGGTGTTCGCGTTCGGCTTCGTGGCCGCGCTCGCCTCCGGGCTCGCCGTCGGCCTCGTGCCGGCACTGCAACAGGCGCGGCCGAACCTCGAGAGCGTGCTGCGGGAATCAGGGCGCGGCGCCACCGGCGGCCGCCGCCAGGCGCGTTTCCGGCAGGTGCTGGTCGTCTGCCAGATCGCGCTCGCGGTGGTGCTGCTGGCCGGCGCGGGTCTGCTGCTGCGCAGCTTCCAGCATCTCTCGCACGTCGATCTCGGCATTCGTACCGACAACGTGCTGACGTTCTCGGTCAACCTTCCGGTCGGCCGCTATGGCGACGCCCAGCGCCGCGCCGACTTCCACGTCGCGCTTCAAGACCGGCTCAATGCCATCGCCGGCATCGAGGCGGCCGGCGCGGTGTCGCGCCTGCCGGTCACCGGCTCGTATCACACCTGGACCAACGGGCGCACCGATCAGCCCGACGTCGACGTCGCGGCCGACCAGCGTGTCGTCGAGGGCCGCGCGTTCGAGGCGCTCGGCATCCGGGTGCTGCGCGGGCGCACGTTCGATCGCGCCGACGGCGCGACGCCGCGGCGGATCGTCATCAACGACCGTCTCGCGCGCACGCTGTTTCCCAGCGAGGATCCGATCGGCCGCCGGCTGCGCGTCAGCGGCGGCGAAGGCGAGATCATCGGCGTGGTCGCCGACGTCGCCAATGCCCCGCGCACGCCGCCGCCGGCGATCGTCTATCACCTGCACCGGCAGTTCGCCGCGGATCGCAACTGGGCGCTCACCGCGGTGGTCGCGTTCAACCGGCCCGCGGCCGCCGTGCTCGACGACGTCCGGCGCGAGCTGCGCACGCTCGATCCCGCGCTCGTCCTCCATCAGCCGCGCCTGCTCTCCGAGGTCGTCGGGCGAAGCCATCGCCCAGGAACGCTTCGCGATGCTGGTGGTCGGGGCCTACGCGCTGCTGGCGCTGATGCTCGCCGCGGTCGGTCTGTACGGGCTGCTCAGCTACATGGTGGGAACGCGGCAGCGCGAGATCGGCATCCGGCTCGCGCTCGGTGCGCAGCTCCGGAGCGTGCGCTCGCTGGTGGTGCGTGAAGGCGCCGTGCTCGCGGTGGCCGGCGTGATCGTCGGACTCGGGGCCTCGCTCGCCGCGACCCGTGCGCTCTCGACGCTGCTCTACGGCGTCAGCGCGCGCGATCCGTTGACGTTCGGCCTCGCGGCCGCGGCGCTGCTCGCGATTGCCACCACCGCGACCTGGCTGCCCGCCCGCACCGCCACCAGGATCGATCCGATGCACGCACTGCGCGGCGACGCGTAGGGCGGACGGTGTTGTGTGGTGTGGCTTCCGCCTGCAGGCGGAAGTGAGCCGCGCGCTCGCCCGTTTTCTTCCGCCTTGTCGTTCTTCGAATGTGCCGCGATCGAGAGCGTGGAGCTACGGCCTGGGAGCCTCGATGCCGGGCCGCCAGTTCACGACGACGGTGGCTGGCGGCGACGTCCGTTCCACGAACGTGTTGATCAGGAAACGACCGTCGGGCGCGACGTCATAGAACGTTCCCACCCCGAGGCCGCCAAGGAACGCTGGCGGTTTGAAGAGCGGGATCGGCACGCCGGGCGCGAAGTCGGGGCCGGCAGCAACCGGCACGGCCATGATCTGCCCGTCGGGCGCACGGTAGAACAGCTCGCGACTGTCCCGGCGCCAAATGGGAAAGCCGCCGCCATTCGGGGATACCGACCATTTTCCGCCTGGCTGCGGAAAGCGCGTGACATAGACGCTCTCCCTCCCGGACTCGTTCGAGGCGTACGCCATCCATCGACCGTCGGGCGAGATTCGAGCATGTCGTTCAACGAATGAGTTGAATGAACGGCGTCGGCTTGCGCTCGCCGGCCATCGGAATCAGCCAGATATCGTTCCGTGTCTTCACGTCGACGGTCACGTAGGCGAGGAAGCGGCCATCCGGAGACCAACTCTGCGGAAAGGATCTGGACGGTGGTTCGAAACAGGTGCTCGTCCTTACCGGCCGTGCCAATCCGCTTCAAGTACAGGTTTGGAGACGTGTCCCGCCCTGCTGCGAACACGAAGGCGGCAGCGTCAGGCGACCAGACCGGCGTCGATTCGTACCCCTCGCCAAACGTGGCCCTGGTCGTCGTGCCTCGTGCGCTGTCGAGGAGCCAAATCCCAGGTGTCGCATCGAATCGATCCACAGCTGCGTATTGCCCATCGGGTGAGAGGGCCAGGTTCATGTACGGCGCCGGCGGTCCCAACGTGCCCGCGGCGGTACCGTCACGTTCAAACCACGTCGGCTGTGTCACGGTCCGGCTGCCCGGTCCACGAGACGAACGTCCCGCTCGGAGATACGGCGAAGGCTCCGGTGGGCCCGATCCTGTCCACGCCTTCCGCGACGCGCATCGGCTCGCCGATGAGATCGAAGCGCTTCAAGTCGATCCGCTGGGCCAGGAGGGTCGTGTCGCGCAGGAACAGGAGGACGTCGGGTGAGCTGAAGCCAGGCGTCAATGCGACGGGCGACACACGCTTGCGTTCAGGGGAATCGAGCGAGGCCACGTAGAGGCCGGCGGCGTCGCCGCCGATGACCGTGAACACGAAGTGATGGCCGTCTGGCAGAAACACCGGCGCCAGATGAACACTTTCACCCCGGGCCTGATCCAACGCCGTCAGCGGCGCCGGCGTGCCTCCCGCGTCCGCCACCCGGAAGAGCGCGCCGCCCACCTCAGGCGCGAAGACGATCACGCCGTCGCGATTCCACGTCGCGCCCCCGCCGAAGCGAGCATCACAGATGACCACGCGCGTCCCCACCCGCCACCGGCACTCGCTTGAGGCTGTCCTGCGTGAAGAACCCGATGTAGAGACCATCGGGCGACCAGAACGCGCCGAACGCGCCCTCCGTTCCAGGAATCGGCCGTGAGTCGATCGAATCGAGCGAGCGGAGCCAGAGCCTGCGTCTCTTGTCGGCGCCGATGCCGGTGAACGCGAGATGACGCCCGTCGGGTGAGACGGCGAATGGCGGGGCGCCAATGCTCCAGGCGAAGGTGACGTCCTTCGGCGGCTCGAGGGAGAAACGGACGCTCGGGGCAGGAGCGGCCGCCCGGTTGCCGAAGGGGCGGAGGAGCAGGAGCGCCAACCCGGCAAGCGTAAGCGTGACCACGAGCCCCCACGCGAGGATCTCGCGACCTCCGAACCGCGCGCGGGGACCGGCTGCATCCGTGACGGCTGTCCCGGCAGACGACGTCAATTGGGAAAAATGATCGCGGGCGGCAGCCAGATCCCGCGCGAGATCGCGTGTGGACCCGTAACGGTCGGAAGGGGCCTTCGCGAGACACCGATCGACGATCCACTGGACCGGCGCCGGGACCGACGGATTGAGCTCCGCGACTGGCGGCGGATCCTCACGAATGATGGCCGACAGCGTTTCGACCGCGGTTGGCCGCGTGAACGGTCGACGGCCGGTCAGCATCTCGTAGAGCACGAGACCGAACGAAAACTGATCGGAGCGGCTGTCGGCGACGCCGCCGCTCGCCTGCTCGGGGGACATGTAGCCAATCGTCCCCATCGCGATCCCGGGCTGGGTGCCCTGGTTGGTCCTGGTCTGCAGGGCCGCGCCCGACTCGGCCTTGTCGGTGAGCTTCGCCAGGCCGAAGTCAAGAATCTTGGCGAACCCGTCGTGCGAGACCATCAGGTTGTCCGGCTTGAGATCCCGGTGAACGATTCCGGCTTCGTGCGCCTTCGCGAGTCCGTCGGCGATCGGGGCGGCAATCTGCAGCACTCGCCGCGGCGGGATCGGCTCGGTCTCCAGCATCTGTCGCAGCGTTCTGCCGTCGACCAGCTCCATGCTGATGTAGGGCTGCGATTCGACCTGGCCGAGATCGTAGATGGCGACAATCGCGGGATGATTCAGCCCGGAGGCGGCGCGTGCTTCGAGCTCGAAGCGTCGCAGGCGGTCGGGATCGTTCGCCACGTCCGCCGGCAGCAGCTTCAGCGCCACGTCGCGATCGAGCTTGGTATCCCTGGCGCGGTACACCTCGCCCATGCCGCCGGCCCCGAGGGCTGAGAGGATCTGGTACGGTCCGAAGCGGGCGCCGGCGGTGAGAGCCAACAGATCCGCGGTGGATTATATGCGCCGGCGCGCACCAGTGCCTGAGGAGAGAGGGTTCCTCCATCGTGCCCGTCGTCGTAAAGCCGGTGTGGAGTTCAAGTGTGCAAGGGTGCGATAGAATCACCTCGCGTAAAGGACGCATCCGGTCCGCGGAAAGGGTAGAAGCCCACCTGTCAGCTGCACGTCTTCGCCACCTTCTTTCAGCCCGATGTGCGGACACCGGGCGCTCGATGAAAGGAGGCCGCCATGTCGACCGATCGTCCCGACACCCCGCGTCCGCTTCCCGACCGCCCCAATCTCCGCCATCTCAAGGACCAGGCCAGGGATCTGATCGCGTCCGGTGCCGCGGCGTCGGTCAGCGACGCGCAGTTCACGATCGCGCGTCTCTACGGATTCGCGAGCTGGCCGAAGCTCAAGGCTCACGTCGACGCATTGACGAAAGCCGGCGACGAGATCGGGCAGCTCGAGCAGGCTATCAACAGCAACGATATCGATCGCGTCACGGCGCTGATGACGCGCAATCCGTCGCTGCACCGCGCGCCCCTTGGCTACGGCCACGACGGCCCGCTCACCTGGGTGGCCGAGTGCCGCGTGCCGTGGGAGCCGCCGAGCCCGGCGCGGCTGGCCATGGCGGCGTGGATGATCGCGCACGGGTCGGACGTGCATCAGGGAGGCGACGGACCGCTGATGCGAGCGGCCCTGAACGGCTATCGCATCCCGATGATGGATTTGCTCGTGTCCCGCGGCGCGGATGTGAACGCCAGGTGGCACGGTCACTTTCCGATCATCTTCGCGCCCTGCGAGTCGGTGGACCCGGTCGCGCTGCAGTGGCTTCTCGATCGCGGCGCCAATCCGAACTGCCGCGACCACGGATTCACGGTCGGCGCTCACGCCTATCCCGGTACGGCGCTCGACTACGTCATCGCGTCGTATGCGCGATCGCCAAAGCTGCGTACGTGTATCGACATGCTGATCGCGGCTGGCGGTGAAACCAAGTACGACGCACCAGCCGTCCTTGACCTGCTCCGCGGCCGTCTCGACAGCCTGTCGGCGCAGATCGACGCGGACCCTGCGCTCGTGCACAGGCAGTTCCCCGAGCTCGATTGCGGCAGTACCGGCGGCCGCAGCCTGACACTCGAGGGAGGAACTCTGTTGCATGTTGCCGCCGAATTCGGCGACGCCGCCGCGGCCACGCTGCTCCTCGACCGTGGCGCGGACGTCAACGCCCGCGCGGCGGTCGACGAGGCGGGCATCGGCGGGCAGACGGCGCTCTTCCACGCGGTCTCACAGTTCGACGACCACGGGTTCGCGGTGATGCAGGTGCTGGTTGCGCGCGGCGCGGACCTTGGCGTCCGGGTGACACTCCCCGGCGACTACGAGCGGCCGGATGAGATCGTCGAGTGCACGGCGCTCGGCTACGCGCTCAGGTTTGGCGGTCCGCCGCAGAGAAGCACGGTGACGCTCCTGCGGGAGCGTGGGGGCGCTGAGTGATCAGCCACCCGTTCAGTGACGCGAGCGTGGTGAATTCGTCGGGATCAGTGCCCCCCACCGGTGATCGGTGATCGCGTAACGGGTACGCGGCTGCCCGTTCGCGCGGGAGCACGTCGCACGCCACAGGCAGCCCGTTCGCACGCTGCGCTTGGCACGTCGCACGTGACTGCGCGTACAGTACCCGCATGCCGACCCTGGAAGGACGTGTTGCGGTCGTGACCGGCGGGACGCGAGGCGTGGGGCGAGGCGTGGGGCGCGAGCTCGCGCAAGCCGGCGCGCGCGTGTTCGTGACCGGCCGCACCGCACCCGATGCCGCCGACCCCGCGGTCACGGGCCTCCGCTGCGACCATGCCGTGGACGAAGAGGTCGAGGCCGCGTTCAGCCGGATCCTCGGCGACGCCGGGGGCATCGACATCCTGGTGAACAACGTCTGGGGCGGCTACGAGCGGATGGTGGACGGCGGCGAGTTCACGTGGCCGAAGCCGTTCTGGGAACAGCCGCTCTGGCGATGGGATGCGATGTTCAGCGCCGGCGTGCGCGCGCATTACCATGCCGCCCGGCTCGCGGCGCCCGGGATGATCGCGCGGCAACGGGGCCTGATTGTGAACGTGTCGCACTGGGCCGCGCAGAAGCGCATCGGAAACGTCGCCTACGGCGTCTCGAAGGCCGCGACGGACAAGATGAGGGCCGACATGGCGATCGAGCTCCGTCCACACGGCGTCGCGGTCGTCTCGCTCTATCCCGGCATGGTGCGCACGGAAAAGGTGATGGAGGCCGCCGCCTGGCTCGACCTGAGCAACTCGGAGTCGCCCGAGTTCATCGGACGCGCCGTCGCGGCGCTCGCCGCCGATCCTGACGTGCTTCGCCACAGCGGAACCGTGCTCGTCGCCGCCGCCGTCGCCGGCGAGTACCGGCTTTACCGATGTCGACGGCAACGACGCCGCGTGCGCTGACGCTGGCCGACGTCTAGGGCTGCGCTACGTCGCACGTATTGATCAATACGTGCGAATTTGCGGGACCCTCACCGTGCACGCGATCCCCGATCACCGATCACGACGAATTCGTCCGGCCCCGGTCCTTCCGCCTGACCAGCCTCCGCCAAGGCTACGGCGGTCCGCCGAAGCGCTGCGCGCGAAGGCGGAAGGCGGAAGCCACGCGCGCGCGGAAGC
>CAWAXG010000053.1:0-92501 GCA_963785755.1 uncultured Acidobacteriota bacterium
GCGTGTGTTGGCCCTTCGACTCGCAGCGCTCGCTCAGGGCATTCGCCTTGAAGGATGGCCCGCCATGAGCGAGCCTTCGGCTCGCGACAGCGAGCTGAAGGTGAGTCGAATGGTGGCGCGCTCACCTCGGAATCGAACCGAGAACCCGCAGATTAAGAGTTCCAGGCTCGCGTCCGCCGATGTCCGGACGTGTCGATTGCTCTGTTTTCAGGCGGTCGCTGTCTGCATGCGTCCGGTGATTCCCCCGGAATCCAGCGGTTAGGGGTTCACTTAGGGTTTCAGCCTGGCGCGCTGCTAGACTGAATCGGGGCCCCATATGCCGAGCATAACCGACGATTCGTCACCGCCTTGGTCGAGAGTAGCAATTCGTTCACGGCACCTTGGCCGTTGTGATGCGCGTCCCGAAGAGCACGTCCACGACGGAGTATCACCTGCTCAGAGGCGAGCTGCGCGACGCGACTTTCGCCGATCCGCTGGGGTATTCGTTCGGCTGGATAACCAAACCCCACAGCTGGGGAGGGCGCGGTCATCGACTTCCTCGTGCCGTGGACCGTCATTCGCGGTATCGGGATAGCCAGCGAACGTGCTCCCGACGCCCGAGTGCAAAGCGACGGCGGCGCAACGATCTTGAACTGGCCACAGAGCAGCCCTTAGCTCGCAACCGCACATGAGGACTTCGGATCCCGATCGAGCCACCTGGCGCCGCTCGTTGCGACTTCCCAAACATCAACCGGCGGCGTTATGGGGTCAAGATAGGGGGTCAGGATGGCTGTAGTCTTCGGCAGGCCGATCCACGTTACGATCACGCGGAACCCTGGGTCTCCCGACGAGCAGCGACGGGAAGCGCTCATCGGCGGGAACCTAAGAGACACAGTTCTCGTTCAGCCCGAGGATCACCCGGTGACGGGCGAGCAGCTTACCTCTCCGATCTTCGACGAGCCGCGTGTAATTGCCGCCGTCCACCCTGTGACGAGCCTCGATGGCTCAATCAGCTACTGGGAAGCGTCGATTGTTCCGTTGTCGCAATGGCAGCGAGAGAACCGCCCGCCGACGTCTCACACCATCAACGTGACGGGGCAGGGGAACAGGGTCAACATCGACTCGGTCGATCAGTCCGTTCAGGTCAGCGTCAGTGGACCGCCGGAGCGGGTCGCGGTGGAACGCGCTCTCGAGGAAATACGCGCAGCCGTGCGCGCAATAGCTGATGCCGGCCAGCGGCAGGATGCCGAAGCGGATGTCGAGATGATCCGGCTCGAACTCCAGCGCCGCCAGCCTGATCGCAACCGAATCTGGGGGTTCCTTGGCAACCTGAATGTCGTCAGCGCGATCGCCGAGCGCGCGACGAAACTCGGTCAGGCGATCGAAACATATATCGATCTGATCCCTTAAAGGGCTGGAAATGAAGCTCTGCCCGTTCTGCGCCGAGGAGATCCAAGAGGCCGCAATCGTTTGCAAGCACTGTGGGCGGGATCTTGTTGGCGGAACAGAAACAGCGGCCGCCCCGAAGGACCGCGGTCGGCTTCTAGGTTTCATCGGTGCGGGCCTTCTCGCGATCGGTGTGTTCACGCCGATCGCTCGCGCGCCTATAGTCGGAAGCATCAATTACTTTCGCAACGGCAGCGGTGACGGCACCATTGTCCTGGTGTGTGCCACCCTCGCGGCTTTTGCGGCCGTTCGACGCCGGTACGATTGGCTGCTCCCATCCGGAGTATTCGCCGCGTCGCTTCTGACCATCGTCTGGATCGGGTTGAGGAATCGAATCGCATCAATGCAGGCTTCGATGAGTGACGATCTGAAGGACAACCCGTTCCGTGGCTTGGCTGAGGCGATGACGCAGTCAGTGCAGCTTGAGTGGGGATGGGCTGTGATGTGTGCAGGCGCGGCTACGCTCATCGTCGGCGCGGTGATCGACCGTCGTGGTGTGTCATGGCCGGCACTGCTGACGACGGAAGGCCTGCTTGTCCTGGCGGGTGTGTATGGCGCCATCACACTGTAGCCCGCCGATGCATCCCCGATTCTGTTTTCGAGCTGAAGGCATTTGGCCCCGAGACCAACACGCGTTCAACTTGAGCTTCAGTAGCCTTCGCTCCGCTCTGTGAACAGAACACCCTGCGCTTTTTTGTGGTCGCACCGACCGCAAAATCAGCGGCGAACACGTCTGGTCCAACTGAGTGCGGAAGTTGTTTCCCCCCGTGGAATGATGTCGGTCGCTCAACATCGACCTCATGATCGTCCGCGACACTGGAGCAAGAAAGACGACATGGGTGTCGAGGTGAAAGAAGTTTGCAAGCCATGCAACGAAGGTCGGATGGAGCGCCTTGAGAGCGTGTCGGCTCTTGGCGAAATCCATCATGCTACGATCCGGCCAGTATGCCCATCCAGGTGCTGCGGCGAGACGACTGGCAAGGCGCGCCCCGCAAGCAGGGCGAGACGTTCCGCCTTCGGAAAGGTCGGCTGACAGCCGCATGCGAGCTGTGGTCGCATCCCCTCGGATGGGAATTGCGCCTCATCTCCGGCAAGGAGTTCCTCCAGACGGCCGTCTGCAAGTCGCAGGATGATGTGCTCAGCACCTCTGAGACATGGAAGGCCGCCATGCTCGAAAAGGACTGGACCGAATGACGAAGAACCCCAATGTCGAAGCGATTTGAACGCCTGACCGCGAACATGGAGGCCGCCGTAATCGGTGCAGTGCTGCTGGTGCTCGCCATCGTTTACGTCGTGTCACGTTTTATGGGCTCCTAAAGGACGACCCCAAACGCGGTTCACCATGATCCCAGTCACCCCGATGCTGCTCCGCATCCCGCAGCCGTTCGATCATCCCGACTTCATCTACGAGCCCAAGATCGACGCGATGGAAGCTGGCGTCACGAGCCATGTGTGGAGCGTCGAGGAAATCGTCGCCCTAATGCCATGACATCCTTGCACGAATACCTCTCCCGGTTGGTGAGACTGAAATGGGCGCTGATATGCGGCGGTTGGCAGCATTTGCACTATTCGGTATGACCGGTGCGATGCTGGCTGACGCCGGGTGGAGGACACCCAACTATCTGCTGGCGCCATTGGCGATCCTTGGATGGTCCGTTGGAGCGTTTGGCGTCTGTCTGCACGTTTATGACATTGGTCGCAAGAAGCCAAACTGACCCACTACCCGCCGTCGATACGCCGCGCCTCTTCTACACTTGCGCTGACTCGCGAGACTGCAGCTCGACGAGGTAGCCGGCCTGCTGCGCCTGGCAGGCTATCCCGAGGCATCGCGCGGGCGACATCCGCCCAAGATGCTAAGCCTTCCCGCGGCGGTCCTGACGCGTGGTTCGCGTCCGGCCGGCGACACCCGCCCGTCGTTCGTCCGTCTGGTGTTCGCCACGGGTGATCGGCCATTCCGCGCTGCATGCTTTGCAACACCAGGTCAGCGCGACACTGCCGCCGACAATGGTCACCTCCGGATGGACGGTGCCTTTGGCGCCGCATTGACGGCACTCCGGCGGAACGCGGAAGCGGAGTGGTTCAGTTGGCAGAACGCAGAGGGTAGCACGCTCCTGCAGCCGATGGCTGGAGCCTCTGGTGGGTTCGCAGCGTGCCGATCGAAGAATCCCACTACAGCCAGATCGTTGACCCGACACGAGCTGTTCGATCGTCGGCAGCATGGGGGCATGCCGCTTCGTCGGTTCGCTGCTCCGGTTCTCTCGCTACGTTGATCGGCGCCTGGTCAGAGGCAGGATCAACCCTCCCCCGACGCCACTGTCTTGCCGCCTTTGTTGTGCCAGGAGCCACAAAGGCGACGGGGTCGCCGACGTAGCCCCCTGCGCGAACCAGCGCAATGCTCATAAGAACACGCCACCGCGTAACCGACAGTACACAAGGCGCTTCCCCCCTGCTCCCTCGTACGACGTAAGCGGAAGGTCCAGTCAGGACGCCACGTGTGTAAAGCTGGTCAATCATTTGCTCCTGGCACGGACAGGCCATAAATTTGCGGGTTCTCCGCGCTTCCAAGGAGTGTTGCGTGCGCGTTGTTTTCTTTATCGTGGCTGCATGGATCCTGTGCTCAGTTCCGGTTGCGCTCTTCTTCGGCGCTCTTTGCGCATTCAACGACTTGGCTGAGCCGACAAACACTGCCTGGGTTGGCCCTGCGGAGACTGCCATAGCGCTCGTCGGCCACGACGTCGGCGCGGGGAGTAGCCGGTGACGGGCAAGTGATGGATCTTGCTGTCAGAGCTTGAGAAACTCGGCCGAGCTACTGCCGAACGCCTGGCAGGTCGTCGATCGACCCGCCTGTCTCAATCCAGATCCTCAAGGCCAAGTTGGCGGCGACGTCCTTCGACATCGTGAGCCGGGCAATGAACCGATCGACCTCATCCCCGCCGATCGCAGGGTCCTCGCCGAAAATCGTCACGTGATCGCCGGCAGCGTCGTGCCAGACCAGCACGGAGATCCCTTCGCGCGGCGTATCGCGCAAGGCCGTGGGGCGGTTCTCAGGCCGCTCCTCCCGCATCGCCATGATGGTGCCGCGGCTGCCGTCAGGGCGAAGGGACCGCGCCCGCCCGAGGAGCGGCGTGCCCCGGGCGGCGCGTTCCTTCACGTAGGTCGGCGCCTTCGACAAATCCGTGTTGTCCGTCCACTCTCGGTCGGCCACCGCAATCGACCCGATCTGCGCCTTCCCTCGGACCATCACGAGCGAGTCTCGGAGACGGCCCGTCTTCGCGGCCCGAGACACAGACTGCACGCTGCAGCCCCTGTGTTTCGCGTATTTGCGGAACGAGAGCGGCCTGCTGCCGTTATTCGCTGTCACCCTGTCACCCTCCGTCGGTCACGCTGTTAACCGGGCGTGTCAACACTTGCCGCGCGCTGGGACTAGCCGGTTTTCGGTGCGCGCCCGCCCGTTCAGCTGAAAATCGAAGCGGAGAACCTGTCGGCCGGGCGGGTCCGGCTGTCGAATCGTTCGAAAAAGTTGCCGCGTGCGTGTCGAGCGAGACGACAAATCTTCTCGACAACGCTGACGGTCGGGCGCGGCCTCCGACACCCGCCGGGCGGAGCAGTTCGCCCGACGAATCTTTCAAAGCCAATGGCGTCTGCTCGCGCCATCATGAAGCCAGCTCCGGCGCCGAGGCGGAGGCGGCGCGATCGGCTCGGCCAGTTCGTCTGGCGTGAGGTCGCGGGCCCATACGCCTCGCGCCTCGGGCCAGTGGCGGTAGCCGGCCGGCTGCTGTGGCGGCTGACGTCGCCGAAACCATCCGCGCAGTCGCGTCCAGATCCTCACGTTCGCCACGTCCACGCAATCGCGGCGCCACGCGCGAGACGCTCCTGGTGGTGGTCGTGTGCGTCGATGCGCGCGTGCCATCCCTCGCGGACCGCCGCCGCGTACAGGGCCGCCCCGCCGAGCGCCGAGACCGCGGGCGCCGCGATCGCGGACGGCAGCGGCGCGTGCCAGACGTGGAAGGCACTCGTGGATGACGGTCTCTTCGTCAGCGTTGGGGCCGAGCACGATCAACCTCGCCTTGCGCCCGGTGTTGTCCTCCAGCAGCGACGACGAGGTCCACGCCCGCGACTCCTTCGCGACGGTGACAAACACGACATTGGTCAACACGTGGTGACGGAGGCACTCAGGGGCCAGGAGCAGCGCGCGCACGATGATCGACAGAAACGCGCCGAGCTCCCCGAACACCGTCAGCCGGCGGCACACGTAGGCTTGAGCCTCCGACAGCGGCATCGGGGGTAACGCGATCCCAGCATCGAGCCACGCGCGCAACCGTGTCCGCCCCTCGGGTGTCGCCGTCAGGAAGTTTCGACGATGCTTCCTGAGCAACAAGCGTCTCTCTGGGTGGCCGAAGCGGACCCAGGCCGGGTCGGGGGCGACGCCAATCTCCCGCATCGTCGCCAGGAACGTCCCGGGATCGAGGACGTCAACTTGCATCGGCGGCGCCCGCGGTCTCGGTGCTCGCCAGGCCGAGCCGGCGCTCGAGTCGCACGATCTGCGCGTCGAGTTCCTCGCGACGCGCCCGCAATGTGGTCAGGAGGTCGCCGCTCGCCCTCAATTTCCGCAACGCGTGGACCAGCAAGTAGGGGCCTTGGTCCCCGACTTCGACTTCTGCCTTCAGCCATTTCCGGCGCTCGATCGGATCGCTGATGAAGTAGGGCAAAAGCACGTCGCTCATGGCCTGACCGTCTCCACCATCTCCGCCGCGTAAGTGCCTCGCACGGAGGCGCCGCCACGGGCCGGCCTGAACGCCCGGGGGATCTGCTTCGAGTAGCGTCAGCCCGACGCGCGCGCGGCTATCGGGGTGCAACCGGTCCCATCCGGCAGGCGGGGTTGAGACGTCGTCCGGATCGTTTTTCCGACTTGGCGGCACACCGTGCCACGGATCAAACAAGGCGGCCGCGAGATCGGCGTTCGGATCGCCGCCCGGCGCTGTTTTCTTTCTGAACATAGAAGCTCCTTTGAAAGGTTGGAACACTTCGGCTACCGCGATTTCGTTGAAGAAGAAGGCGTACACGCTCTCTTCGACGTCGCGCGGCGCCGGAGGAACGTCGAACAGGTCCTCACCGGCCGGCCAGGCCGTGCCGCAGAACCCGCAGAGCATCCACGTGACGGAATGCCGGGGCGAGTTGTCGTCCTGGCCAGGCGTGACGAGTACGGCTGGCTGAGTGCCTCCGAGACCGCACGACGGGCAGGAGCGGTACTTGACGTCGTAGCGCGGGCCGAAACGTTCAGCGGCCCGCTGCAGGTCGGCGAAGGACAGCGGGTCAGTCGCGTCGCTCATCGTGTTCTCCGAGGGGGTTACTCATTAGCCCTCTGGGCTCCTAAAAATCTGGCCGTCCCTTGCGGTGGCGCGCACCCGTCCGGCGGTCGTCGGCGGAGTACCTTTGACGGGCGGCGCCGGTAGTTCGGACGCAAAACGTCATCGGCGCGACGAACAGCGGCCGCTGGTGAGAGCGCACCTCGCAGGATGGACGGCAGAAGCGTCGATGCGGGAGTTTCTCGGCTCCGCAGCCGGGACAGACTCGCTGCTTACTCATGGCTCACACTCGCAGACTGGGACAGAGACTCTCCCCCTACGGGGGAGAGAGAGTCCTGTCCCGTGGTTGTCCCGGGACTGTCTGTCCCGCTGTCCCGGGACAAAGTTGTCCCGAGGTCATGACTGCCTCCGGTCCACCAGAGCGAGGCGGGCTGGGATACCAAGGCCGCCCTCCAACTTGGTGAACATCCGGGTGCCGCGCTGCGCCGCCTTCTTGATGGCGTCAGGCTTCGCGTCGAGCTCCTCTGCGAGGTCTGGGATGGTCCGCGGGCCCTGCTTCAGGCTGTCGCGCATGCGCTGCCACAACGGCATGCTGCCGGCCAGGTCCGGGGCATCCTCAGCCAGGTCGCACCGGTGACGACGCGGATGCGCCCGGTCTCGAAGTGCACGGCCACGCCGACGGAGGGGAGCTGCGGCAGGCCGTTGCGCTTCCGATGATGGAAGGCGCAGATGAGCGAGCCGTCGCCGTTCTGTTGCGGCTTTCACGAACCAGCCGACGCGGATGAAGTTGCCCCAGAACACGGAGCCGAAGAACGTCTCGTCGCCGTCGGCGATCTCTTTGCTCTTCACCACGTGGCCGAGCCAGAGCTGGCCGGCTTGCGTGCCGGCGATGTACCTGGCGGCCCGGTTGAACGCCGTCACCGTCTCGGAGAGTTCCGGCTTGTCGTGGCAGGCGGGCACGACGGAATCGATCGCGAAGTAGCGGATGCCGTGATGCAGGAAATCGCGCCTGATGCTCTCGGCTTCATCGCGCAGCGGCCGCGTGCATTGGATATAGCGAATCGGCGGAGGACCGTCCGGCCAGAACTGCGCCGCGCGTCGCTTATGCGGCAGGCCTTCCCATTCATAGTCGAGCAGCGCGACGGGGATGCCGCGCTTCGCCAGCTCCCCTAGGATGAAAGCGCGATCAGAGCTCTTGCCAGAGTCGCCCTTCGCGTCAGTACGAGATCCCGCTGATGCCGTGCGTGGCGAGCTTGATCCCGTGACGTCGTGATAGCCATCGTCGGCGCGATCGGGAACGTCGGCAGGAGCGCGGACGGATGCCCCTGCGTCTTCGGCGTCGATGATGCGAATCGCGAACTCGTCGATGAGGCCGCGCCCAGTCGATCTGCGGGGTCCGGGCACTGACGTTCTCGCCAGATCTTCGCGAAACCGATACGCCGCCCGGATGCTGAACTGAGGTTCTCCGTCGAGATGGTCAGCGTGTCCTGTAGCACGCGTGGCGCCGGACAGCGCGCAGCGAACGGTCACCTGGGCGTGGAGGTCGTCGCGCACAGCGCCGAACGTGCGTCGCCTCGAACTCAATCGAGACATCCTGCAGCG
This sequence comes from uncultured Acidobacteriota bacterium, assembly GCA_963785755.1. Classification (GTDB taxonomy): domain Bacteria; phylum Acidobacteriota; class Vicinamibacteria; order Vicinamibacterales; family 2-12-FULL-66-21; genus JACCXG01. The sequence continues at coordinate 8,334 of CAWAXG010000053.1, forward strand.
TCAACACGTAACGCTCCCCGTCGCCGATGATGGAGAACTCGCGGCGGCCGGCGATCGCCGGCGCATCGTTGCTCCAGACGTCGACGGGTGCGGCCGCACGCCTAGCGCGCGCCTCGCGCACTGTGCCCGCTCCATCTCGCGCAGTCGGGTCACCAGCTCCCGCGATCCGGTCACGCTGGTGACGTGTCGCCGCGGTCATCGCGCTGACTTGCTCGAGCAGGATCAGAGACCTGCTCACGGTCGGCCGCGACATCGCCGCGCACGAAATGCCGCTCGAGCTCAACGCGCACAATCTCATCGAGCGTAGATCGTCAGGAGTGCCTCGCGCCGCGCGCACCGTGGGCAGGCTGTGTTACTGTTTTTGATATCGTTCATCGTCTCCACCGATGAGTGATGACCGGCGTCTCCGCATTCCCCGCGGGCGCCGGTTCGCCGTTTTAGGCGGCGGACCCTGCGAGCTGTCTGTCGATCCACTCGCGCAGCGCGTCAGCTGGGACACGAATCGACGATCCCACCGATCGACGGCATCTCCCCAAAGCGATCAGCTCGTATGCCTTCGCGCGCGAGATACCGATCGCGTGTGCGGCTTCGGTCACTCGATAGGCGAGTCTCTCGGTCATGGTGCGTCTACCTCCGTCCAGACGGTTAGTTTCAGTGTGACGAATACCTTACGCGCTGATACCCTCCGCGTCTATACAGTCTTGTGAGTGAATCTATGGCGCAAAAACCTAACGCCGGCAGCTTGGCGCTTCTCTTAGAAGCTGATCGGGCTCCCGACGTCGACGACACCGCAGGCGAGGCGGCCTCGGGTGACCTCCTTGCGTCGCGCATCGGGGACGTTGTGCAGGTCAGCGCGACAGCGGAGGCGCGAGATGCGCTGCGGCACAAAACCTCGGACAAGCAGATCGAGCGCTGGAAAGGCGAAAAAATACCTTCGGCTGCTCGAGGACGCCAAAAACCAGCAGCAATTCATCGGTCAGGGCATTACGAATGTCTCAATGAACATCATTCGTGTGCCGACCGGAATATCTCTCCAGGTGGACGGAGATCTCGGCGAGCTGCTGGCGATGCAGGTCTATGTGTTGTTGCGGTCTGTTGGGCCGAATCGCCTACGGTCTGCGATTGTGCGAAGCCATTCATCAGGACTGGGAAGAGGCTCTTCTGCTCCGACACCTGCTATCAGCGGGTGTTCATGAGAAATAAGCGCGCCGAGGAGCGCGCCGAACGGGAGGCGGTTCATGGCAAGAAGACGCGGACGCGGTGAAGGTAGCATCACGCAGCGGCCAGACGGCCGATGGGTCGGTCGAGTCGACCTCGGCTGGCAGGACGGCAAGCGGCAGCGGAAGGCCGTCTACGGTCGGACGCGCCGCGAGGTCGCCGACAAGCTGCCGAAGGTAGCTCGCTCAGCCCAGGAAGGCGCCGCGATGCCGGACGAGCGCCAGACGGTCGGGCAATTCCTCAATCGGTGGCTGGAACACAAGCGGAGCAAGCTGCGGCCGCGGGCGTGGGCCACGTACGAGCAGGCGGTCCGGCTGCATCTGGTCCCGGGCATTGGCAAGGTCCCGCTCGCGCGCCTTCGGCCGTCGCAGCTTGAATCGTGGTTTGCGACGCATCAGGCGAACGGCACCAGCGCGCGAAACATCCGGTACGCCCGGACCGTGCTCCGTGCAGCGCTGAACCAGGCGCGGAAGTGGCGAGCGGTGTCTGAGAACGTCGCAGCGCTCGTCGACCCTCCGCGCTACCACGCTCGAGGAGATTCAGCCGCTGACGCCGGAACAGGCGCGCACGCTGCTCGAGGCCTCCAAGGGGCATCGATACGGTGCGGTGGTGTCCGTCGCGACAGCGCTGGGACTGCGGATCGGTGAGGCGCTCGGCCTCCGATGGGCTGACGTGGACCTGGACGCCGGCACGCTCAGCGTTCGTCAGGCGCTCGAACGGAGCGGGGGAGACAGTGCCGCGCGCCGGCCGCTCATCGTGCAGCGCAGCGAGCTCCTGAAGCGGCTGGCCGCTGCTCCGAAGCGAAGCGCCGAACGTCGCGAGATTCGCGGGCAGCTGAAGATCCTGAGAGACAGCTGGCGCAAGGTGCGGACGACGCTGCGCACGACGGAGCCGAAGTCGGTTCGCAGCCGTCGGACGATCCGCATGCCGGCGATTGTCAGCGGTCGCTGAAATCACACCGAACCCGACAGCTGGAGGATCGACTCGCCGCCGGCGGTGAGTGGGCGGATTCCGGCCTCGTGTTCACGTCGCCGATCGGCGCACCGCTCGACTCTCGAAATGTCACGCGCGAATTCCGCGCAATGCTGGTGAGCGCCGGAGGTGCCGATTGTCCGTTTTCACGATCTCCGGCACACCGCAGCGACGCTGCTGCTCGCCCAGGGCGTGGACCCGCGGACAATCATGGAAATCCTCGGCCACTCGCAGATCAGCCTGACGCTGAACACGTACTGCCACGTGCTGCCCGCACTGCAGGCCGACGCCGCGGCTAAGCTGGATGCGATTTTGACCCGTTAAAGGCAACTGGAAGCGCGGGAGGACACAATGGACGATGCATGCGAGTACTCTGGAGGCTTCACTCGGAGGAGATGACCTACGTTCGTCATGTCGAGACGCAGCGGTCCACGATAGCGACCGTCCTGATTCCTGTCTCGAGCGCGATCCTTGCGGCCATTGCGTTTCAGTGGAAGGAGACAGCGGCAATTGTCCCGGCACTCAGCGCGATGCTATTGCTTGTTGGCCTTCTCGGCGTGCTTTTCGTGGGGAAGCTGTTGGTAGCTCTATCGCGAACACACCGCGCGTGCTCGCGTCTTTCGCGAAGAACTTTCAAGGCGCATAACAACAGTCGACATTGAGAAGCTTCGCGCCGGAGCCGACCGCCGTTGGAAATCGGAGGCGCCGTACCTGCGTGCGAGTTCCAGTGCATGCGTTGTGGCTTGGGCCACACATCATTACGCTTCTCCTGGGCGCTTTGCTTCTCGTGGTGTCGACATACCGTGCCTAGGTTGCCTAACCCCTCGCTCCAACCAACCTGCAACGGCTGGCTACGCCAGCCTTGCAGGTGGCTGAGCCCTTTAGGGTTTCACTTTGGGTTTCAGATGGTGACGGCCGTCACGAATCTCGCGAATTCACTGAATGAAAGTGGTGAGCCGCCTCGGAATCGAACCGAGAACCCGCAGATTAAGAGTCTGCTGCTCTGCCAATTGAGCTAGCGGCCCACAGGCGCAGTGCGCTGGAGGAAGCGTCCCCTACGGATCGGACTCGATCGTCTGGAACAACGCTCCATTATACATGCCCGGTCTGGGGAATCGGTAGCAGGGCGCTGGAGTCAGGCGAGGTCAACAGTGACCGGCGACAGACGGCGCGCCGCGGCGCGCCATCTGTCGCCGTGGGTGCGATCCGAACGCTACGGGCAGGTCGCGGACACCATCTTGACTGCCGAGACCTTCATGTAGTGATCCGCCTTCGATGCCTTTGCGCTCTCGGCTTCCTTCGCGGGCACGTCGACGCCGGTGATCGTGACCTTGTGGCCAACGTGCGGCGCCAGATTGTCCTTCGACTCGACGATGCCGATCATCTTCGGTCCCTTGTCGGTGTTGGAGACCACGAAGGTGTCGGCCGTGGCGCCCTTCTGCACACAGCCCGTCATGCTGTGCTCCTTCGCGGCCGGTGGCGGCGGCTTCTTCCCCTCTTGCGCGGCGGCCGTCAAGGTGAACGAGACGGCACAGGACAGAACCAATCCCCCGATGACTGACGATCTCATGATTACCTCCTCACGCGCCGCGAATGCTAGCACACGGCAGAGGTGTGCAGTAGGGACGATCTTTCTCGGGTACGTCTGGCCCAATGGTTGAGGCTGACTACTCTCGAACTCTCGGTCAACCCGCCTCACGGACGGGACTCGTGCAGCGGTCGGATCGCGGTTCGGGAAGAACGCTGGCGACGGCACGGTCGTTGCGCTGTACCTCGGGAATGCGCCGATCGGTCGGCCCGACTGTATTCAGGTGTTGCACAAGGTGCCGACGGGTGAACGGTTTCGGTCGGCCGATGCCGGCGCATACGCTCGATTCTCCACTCGCGATGACGGCCCGGTGGGCGGTGCAGGAATCCGAATGGGACGGTCGGCGCGCGGCCGAGTTATGTCGACTAACTTTGCTCCTCGCCCCATCGGATCGGCTGGTCTGGCGCGGCCATTGGACGGGTCGCCGGCGACCGGCTCAGCCGATCGCGTGACCGGCACCATCCTCAACCCGCACGTCCTCGTCGTCGAAGACGACCGTGACACGCGCGAGGTCGTCAAGCTCATCCTCGAGATGGACGGTATCGCGGTGATCGAAGCCGGCGATGGCCTCGAAGGGCTCGAGCGGCTCCACGAGCTCCGCGCGCAAGACCCTCGGCTCCCCTGCGCGATCGTCCTCGACATCATGATGCCGCGGTGCAGCGGTGAGGAATTCCGCCGACGGCAGCTCGCCGACACGATGATTGCGAACGTGCCGATCATCGTGCTGTCCGCGGTCGCGGATCAGCCGCGCGTCGACTCGCTGGATGCCTTCGCCAAGTTGTCCAAACCCTTCGATCCCGACCATCTGGTCCGCACCGTTCGACGGGCGTGCAGGTTTCACGATCACTAGCGCGATCAACCCCACGGCCCGGTGATCCCGGCAGCACCCTTGCGTGACTCCGACCGCGGCTGGTACTATCGGCGTTTCCATCAGGCCGCGCGCCCGTAGCTCAGTTGGATAGAGCGCCGGGCTTCGAACCCGTAGGTCGGGGGTTCAAATCCCTCCGGGCGCGCCAACTTTCGCTCACGTTTGCTAACGAGCCCGTGAGCTTCGGTTGGCAAGCCATCGCGAAAGGTGCAGGCCCGAGCGCGCGAGGCGCGTCGCGCGAAGGAGGGCCGGCGGGGTCTGACTTCGCCTCGCGTTGTTGATGGGGGCTCGATCAGGGCAGTCTCGATTCGCTCTGATGTTTGACGGGCGCTTGGGAAAGTTTCGGTCCCATGCCGGTTCCCCCGGAGTTCCGAGCTTCCTGAGGCGTTCTACGGGCTCTGGAGCACGCGCCTTGACATGCACTCCGCTGGTGTCGCCGCAGACCTGCGCGGCAGGGGATGAGCAGTGAATGACCTGCCCCCTGGTGCCCCCCTGCTGCTACCCCTCGGGGGTCAAGGTGCCGTTTAAACGCGGACAGGGTGTGAACTCCACGCGACGGTTCCGCCCACCAAGTGACGCTCACCGGTTGACGCCCCAGCCCTTGAAATTGAGTCCCGCTCGCCATGTTCGGTGATTACGTTTCTCGCTCTTGCCCCCACGTCCGCCGCTCGCTAAACTGAAGTGGACATCCCGGAGTTCACGCCCGCCATGGGCGCGACGGCAACCTGCGCGACACGCAAGGTGCCATCGTCCTTTGTGACGAGATGCGGTCCTCGGCAATCCGCTGACGACAACGTGTCCAACCTCTCCGGGTGTCTCGAAAACCTCTCCCCCCACCTCCCCGCGGAGCGGGAGGGGCGGGGCAATTTCGAACAGTGCCACATGTTCGTAAGAAGAATCGTTTCTTCGCACTTGCCATCTGCGTCGTGTTTCGAACCTCACGACACAGCGTTTGCAATGCGTTCCCTTGCGAGCGCGTGGAGGTACCCATGGCCGCCATCAGCGTCGTCATCGCGACGTACAATCGGGCACCGCTGCTTCGCGCCGCCATCCATCAACTACGGAAGCAGCAGTTCCTGCCGGGAGACGAAGTCATCATCGTCGATAACGGAAGCACCGACGATACGGCCAATGTGCTCGCATCCGCGACCCGGGAACTGCCAGTCACCCTCCGTGTGTTAAACGAATCAGTAAAAGGTAAAGGCCCGGCACTGGCGGCGGGCCTTGCGGCGGCGACGGGAGACATACTCGCTCTAACCGACGACGACGTGTTGGTTGCGGACGACTGGATAGGCAGAATTCGTCGAGTCTTCAGCGATCCAGTCATAGCCCTGGTCGGAGGTCGAGTCGATCCGAACTGGGAAGCCGCACCTCCGGAGTGGCTCAGCGTGCAGGAGGAGGACTGCTACGGCACCATGGCATCTCCACTGGCGCTACTGCATTACGGGCACGCACAGGAACTCGGGCCGCGAACGGCGGTCGGCGCGAATCTGGCCATTCGACGCACCGTGCTCCAAGCGCTTGGCGGCGTCCGACCTGATCTCGCTCGGCGATCGGGATCGCTCTTCGGTGTCGAAGACCAGGAACTCTGCCACCGCGTGCAGCGTGCTGGCTATCGATGTGTCTACCATCCTGGTGTCTGTGTGAAACATTGGGTGCCGAAGGAAAGACTTCGGCTTGGGTACTACTCACGCTGGTTCTTCTGGTCAGGATACGGAAATGCACTGCTCGGTACCGACGATGGGGTGCGGGCTGACGGTCAGCGGCAGCCGGTGACCGCGTACTTTTTTCGACATGCCATTGCGGCCTTTTTTTCCGCGATTGCGCTGTTGCTGAGGCACCGGACCAGCGATGCCGCGAAATCCGGGATGGAAGTGTTCTACGGAGCCGGCTATGTGGCGCAACGCATCAGCACGCGATTTGCGCGTTGCGGTCGACGCAGAACCGCGTGTCTGATTGCCATCGCAGCCCTCTTCGCTCCCACGACGATTCTTCCGAAGGATCGATTCGCGCCGCGTAGCTCAATTCGAAGCCTGCGATGCCACCGAATACGGGATGACGTCCTCGCCTTTCGTCTGGCCGAATTTGTTAACGCCAGCTCGGCGGCGACTGGAAGGGAGGGTGGTGGTGGACGATCTCCAGACGTCCGTTCGTGCATCAGTGTCGGGTTCTCAAAGTCGATTGAACGGCTTTCGCGTTTCGGTCGTGCACATAACATCCCTCTCAGTACTTCAGTGAACAGGATGGCGGCGGGCGGGCTGATTGCCTCTCGAAATGCCTCTAAAACGATCCCAGCGCCCCGTACGGGCGCGATTGGCTTAGGCATCTGCAGTGGACGATACCCAGACCTCGGATGGTCCGCAATCACTTGAATGCGGGCCGCTCTGACGACGTGTCGGAGTGGCCCATTTTCCCAGCAAATTAGAGGGTGAGTTCGGCGGGTTTTCGGGCCAGCGCCCGCTGGAGGGTCGAGTTCAGTGAGGTTGTCCGCGACGCTCTCTACGAAAAGTTCGAACCATACAAACAACGCCACGAGCGACATCTCGACCTGGACAGTACTTCAACGGGCCTGCGCCAAGAACTACACCTTGCGGGCGGTCGCCGCGCTGTGCGCCAAGTGGGATGACCGTACCCGGTCGTTCGTCCGTAATGACAGGATTCACGCGGTCGTCAATTTCAACCTCGACGCCCTCCTGAGAGAATACGTCGCGGTTCGTTACAAGCGCCCGCTGGTTCGTTCCGTCGAGCGGGCGTCCAAATCACGGGACGCGGCCAGAATCAATCTCTATTACATGCATGGCTTCCTGCGCTTCGACTCAAAAGCGCAAGACGCTGAGAAAGAAGCGTTCGATAAGTTGGTCTTGACCGAACAAGAATACTTCAACTTCTTCAACAGCCCGACCAGCATCTTCAATTATACCTTTCTGTACATCCTCCGCGAGTATTCCTGTCGTTTCAGTTGAACGTGAACTGAAAGTGGATCGTCACCAATCAGGTCCCACCGCAAGGGCCATTTCCGCATACGCGCTACTGGCGGGACGGGTCGGATCTCACTCATTTGCTCGCTGCGCTCGACCTCGATGGTTGGTGGACTGATGAAAGAAACACCTCGATTGCTCTGGCTGCCCAGGATTGTGATTCGGAGCGGCTGAACCCAAGCGAAGTCAGCTGCCACCTGGCAGGGGTGCTGGTTTTTGGGATCGTCTCGCTAGGCACGTTTCCCGCAGGCACACTTCTCGCAGCCCGTCTGTCAAGAACCCGATCGAGGCCTTTCGAACCACAAGAACTGTCGTTCCGGTCACGATTCCGTGTGTGTAAGTGTTCAGGAGAACGCCGATGGTAAAGCTGATTCCCGGAATTCTGGCGATCGCAGTGTTCGGCACGGCATGCAGCAGCGGCAACGGCCCGGAACTCTCGGCGGCTGCGCCTCCAGCCGAATCAACTGCCCCGGCGTCACAGGTGCGACCCGTTTCGGAACAGCCGGCCGCTGTGTCGTCCAGAAATCAGCGATCTGGTGCCTCGGCCCGTCCCGCATCGTCAAGATCGGCAGCAACTCCTCGAAATGAATCAGCTCGTGACGAAGCAGTCTCAGCGCGGACGGGACGTCCTGCCGACGCACCTGTCTATCGGGAGCTCACGCTGCCGACCGGCACCGTCCTCCCGTTGGAGCTGACATCTGCAGTCGCGTCGGACGCGAGCGAAGTGGAGGATACCGTTCGTGCGACGCTCCGCAAACCGATAACGCTCGACGGACAAGAAGTGCTGCCCGCCGGAACCGAGCTCGCGGGCCACGTGATGGAGGCCGAGCGATCAGGGAAAGTCAAGGGCCGCGCGCGCGTCGCATTTCGTTTCACGAGTGTGCGGCCCGATAGCGAGCGGGTATCGCTGCGCACCGATCCAATCGTGCGCGAAGCCGAAGCAACGAAGGGTGAAGACGCAACCAAGATCGGCGTTGGCGCCGGCGCCGGAGCCGTCATCGGCGCCATCGTGGGTGGCAAGAGCGGGGCGGCCAAAGGCGCCGCAATTGGCGGCGGTGCGGGCACCGGTGTCGTTATGGCCACACGCGGCAAGGAAGTGCGGCTCGAGCCGGGGACAGATATTTCGACGAGGCTCGCCGCGCCGTTGACCATTCGAGTGCCCGTTCGCTGAATCGATCTTCGAGAATCCTATCTGGTGTGGTTTCAAGGCGTCCGGCCGCCAGGCCGGTTGCTGGACCAATAGAGCGTCCAATTGTCAGCTGAGATGCTGAATACGTGGAACGTCGTTCGATGCGCCGTCGCCAGGGTGTAGTGGATTGCGTGTTCCTGGCCGTTTCCTCGCTGACGACCGCCCACGAACAAGGTTGTGTTCTTCTCTCGATTCCGTTCAAGTCCCCACAAACTCCCAGTAGAGTTGATGAAGTGAGAACTTCCCATGATGGACTCGAAGAACGCTTCCGAGTCACCTTCGAGGGTGATTTTGTCCGCCTTGGCCCCGGAGTTCTTTCGGGGGTGAGCCGCACAAATCACCGCAGCGTCGAAGTCCCGAGCGAGTTGATACACCACTTGGTGGTAGGAGTGAATACGCTCCGGGTCATCGAAAGCGCACAAGGAACCCCGACGGCTTCTGATTGAGGACCAAAAACTCGATGCCGTGATTTCGCTGCCTAGCGGGGTTTTCAAGCCCTACGCGGGTGTTCACGAAATTGAGCGCCTTGACAAGCACGCGTTGGTCAACAATGTATCTCTTAGGGATATCCGCAGTCTCCGCATCCCCCTGCCTCCGCTTTGCGTGAAGCCGCGAGAAAAATGGATGAGGGTGTGGATTTGGGCTTGACACAAAAGGAGGGCAGTGGGCTAGGTTGACAGGCTAGGTAAGCTGAAGTTAAATGAGAGCAAGCATAAGTAAATAAAGTCAATTGCGCCCGTAGCTCAGCTGGATAGAGCGTTGGCCTCCGGAGCCAAAGGCCGCAGGTTCGAATCCTGCCGGGCGCGCCAATTTTATTCGAGGGGCTTCGCCCCTCGAACTCCCCTACACGCTCTCTCGCGGGGGCCCCAACGCCCCGCTCCGGTCGCGTGGCTCACTCGCTGCCGCTCGTTCGCTCCTGTCCTTTTTCTGCGTACTTGTCCGAGGTGGCGCTTCGCCCCTCGAACTCCCCTACACGCTCGCTCGCGGGGACCCCTCCGCCCCGCTCCGTCTTGTGCGCCGTAGCGCGCAGCGCGAAGGCGGGCCCGGCCCGTCATTCGGCTCACCACCCCAATCCTCGATCCCCGATCCCGAAAGAACCCGAGTCCCCAGGCCCGAGTCCCCAGTCCCGTCTCGGTCACCTTCCGCCGACTCCGTTGCACGCGGCGGAAGGCGCGGCCCTGTCGTTTCGCCGTTGTTACACCCCCGGCCGCACGTCTTTCGCAAGTTTCAGTATCATCGCCGCTTGTACGTTCGAGGGATGATGCAGTAATGGTGGAGACGACCGGATCCGGGACGGAGCTGATCGGGGTCCTCGACATGGGGGCCAGCGCGATCCGGCTGGTAGTGGCGGAAATCGATGCCAAGCGGACGGTGCGGGTCATCGAGGAAGCCTCCCGCGGGGTCCTGCTCGGCCGCGACACCTTCTCGACGGGGGCGATCCGGTCGCAGACCGTCGATGCCGCGCTCGAGGCGCTGGAAGGGTTCCGCGAGATCATGGACGGCTACGGAGTCGGCGACGTGCGGGCGGTGGCGACCAGCGCGGTCCGCGAAGCCCGCAATGCCGACATGTTCCTCGACCGCATTCAGGGGCGCACCGACATTCGATTCGAAATCATCAACGAGGCGGAAGAGAGCCGCCTCGTGTATCTGGCGGTCCGTCACGCGCTGCACCGCCATGCGGCGTTCAAGGCGGCGCGCACGCTGCTGATCGAAGTCGGCGGCGGGAGCACGAGCCTGACCGCGCTGCGCCGCGGACAACCGACACGATCCGGGGTCTACGCGCTCGGATCGGTCCGGCTGCGCCAGCAGCTCGACCTCCGGCGCCACAGCCAGGAGCTGCAGGTCGCGCTGCTGAAACGGTACGTGGCGAACGTGGTCGAGGAAATCCGGCTCGAGATTCCACTCGATCGCATCGCCCACATCATCGCGATCGGCGGCGACGTGCGATTTGCCGCGTCGCAGATTGCGGAGAGCGCGCCGGACGCGGACGGGCGCGAGATTCCACGCGAACGGTTCCTCGCCTTCTGCGACGACATCGAACGGATGGACGATGAAGCCCTCGTCGATCGGTTCCGGCTGCCGGCGGTCGAAGCGGAGACGCTCCTGCCGGCGCTTCTCGTCTACCGCGCGCTCTTGTCCGAGACCGCGACCAAGACGGTCGTCATCTCGGACGCGTCCCTGCGAGCGGGCGTGGTCTTCGACGCCGCCGAGCCGAAGAACCGGCTGAGCGAGGAGGACTTCGAGCGCCAGGTGCTGGCGAGCGCCGACACGCTTGGCGGGCGGTACCGATTTGATCACGCTCACGGTCACCACGTCGCGCGGCTCGCGACGCGCCTGTTCAACGAGCTGCGCGAGGAGCACGGGCTCAGCGACCGCGAGCGGCTGCTGCTCCAGGTCGCCGGCCTGCTGCACGACGTCGGCATCTACGTCAGCCTGCGGGCGCATCACAAGCATTCGCAGTACATCCTCGCGGCATCGCAGATCTTCGGGTTGTCCGACGAAGAAACGGCGCTGGTCTCGAACATCGCGCGCTACCACCGCCGCGGGCTGCCGCAGAAGAGCCATCTGCCGTTCATCGCGCTCGATCGCAACGACCGCCTGATCGTCAACAAGCTCGCGTCGATTCTGCGCGTCGCCAACGCGCTCGACGCCGAGCATGCGCAGAAGGTGCAGGACATCCGGCTGGTGCGGCGCGAAAGCAGCTGGATCCTCGAGCTCGAGGGGACCGGAGATCTGACCATGGAACTGCTCGCGGCGACCGCGAGAGCCGACATGTTCGCCCAGACCTACGGAAGGCAACTCGTGATCCGCCCGGCCGGAGTCGTGTCGTGAGCCAGGAGAGCGCACTGTTCATCAATCGCGAGCTCTCGTGGATCGCGTTCAACGAGCGCGTCCTGGAGGAAGCGGCCGACACGACGACGCCGCTGCTCGAGCGGATGAAGTTCGCGGCGATCGCTTCGGCGAATCTCGACGAGTTCTTCATGGTCCGCGCCGCCGCCGTCAAGCGGGCGATTGAAGAGGGAGAAACGGCCCGCGATCCGTCGGGCCTGACCCCCGCCGAGCAGCTGGCCGCAATCCGCCGCCGATCGCACGCCTTCGTGGGCGCCTTGTATCGCCTGGTCAACGAAGAGCTGCTGCCGACGCTCGCCGCGCAAGGCATCAGAATCGTGCCGCTCGCCGACCTCGGCGATACCCGCCGCGCCGCGCTCGGCACGTTCTTCCGCGAGGCGGTGCTGCCCGTCCTGACGCCGCTGGCCATCGACGTGTCGCGGCCGTTCCCGCTGCTCTCCTCGCTCAGCCTGAATCTGGCGCTCCTGCTCGAGGCCCCGCCCGATGAAACCGCGCGCCGTCTCGCGATCGTGCAAGTGCCGGCCGGCCTCGCGCGGCTGGTCCAGGTCGCCGGCAGCGAAGGTCAGACGTACGTCCTGCTCGAGGACGTGATTCGCGCGCAGCTCACGCAGCTCTTCCCCGGCCAGGTGATTCTCGATTCGACGGTGATCCGTCTCGCCCGCGACGCGGAGCTCGAGCTCGATGACGAAGGCGGCCGCACGCACCTGGAAATGGTCGAACGCGAGGTACGCCGCCGCCGGCGGAGCGACGCGGTCCGGCTCGAAGTCGAAGCCGCGGCATCCGAGGAGCTGCTGACGCTGCTCCGGGAGCAGCTCGATTTGACCGAGGAAGAGGTCTACAAAGTCCCCGGCCCGCTCGACCTCCGCGTGCTGATGGGCCTGACCGAAGTCGCCGGCTTCGACGCGCTGCGCGATGCGGCACTGCAGCCAGCCAGCGTGCTCGAAGGCGACGAGCGGCCGCTGTTCGAGATCATCAACGAACGGGACATCCTGCTGCACCACCCGTACGATTCCTACGATCCGGTCGTGGCGCTGGTGGCGCAGGCCGCCAACGATCCCGATGTCCTCGCGATCAAGCAGACGCTGTACCGGACGAGCGTCGGATCGCCAATCATCTCGGCGCTGCAGCTTGCGGCCGAGCGCAACAAGCAGGTCACCGTCCTCGTCGAGCTGACCGCCCGATTCGACGAGGAGCGCAACATTCAATGGGCCCGCGCGCTGGAGGAGGCTGGAGCCCACGTCATCTACGGCGTGCGGCGGTACAAGACGCACGCCAAGATCTGCCTCGTGGTCAAGCGAACGTCGCAGGGGCTGCGGCGATACGTGCACCTCGGCACCGGAAACTACAACGAGCGGACCGCCAGGGTGTACACGGACTTCGGCCTGATGACCTCGTCGCCGGCGATCGCCGAAGACGCCACGGCGTTCTTCAGCGCCCTCACCGGCTATTCCGATCCTCCGAGGCTGAAGAAGCTCGTGATGGCACCCACGCATCTGCGGCCGCGCTTCCTCAAGTTGATCGCCCGTGAGCGCCGGCGCGCCGAGGCGGGCCAGCCTGCCGAAATCGTCGCCAAGATGAACTCGCTCGAGGACGAGGAGATCATTCGCGCGCTCTATGCCGCGTCGCAGGCGGGCGTGGAGATCAAGCTGAACGTACGAGGCATCTGCGCGCTCCGTCCCGGCATGCCGGGCATCTCCGAGACCATCGAGGTCATCTCGATCGTCGATCGGTTCCTCGAGCATTCGCGCGTCTACTACTTCCTCAACGGCGGCGAGGAGCAGGTCTATCTCTCGAGCGCGGACTGGATGAGCCGCAATCTCGACAAGCGCGTCGAGCTGATGTTCCCGGTGGAGGATCAGACCCAGAAAGCCTCGGTCATGTACGCCCTGCGGGCGATGTTCCGCGACAACGTCAAGACGCGATGTCTGCTCGCCGACGGCTCGTACGAACGCAAAACGCGGGCGTCCAACGAACAGCCCTTCAGGGTTCAGCAGCACCTCCAGGAAGAAGCCAGGCGGCGGTCGTCGCTCGCGCGCGAGCGCGCGGGCGTGACGTTCCGGCCGGAACAGGCCGAAACTCCGCGCTGACCGCCCCCCCGACCCGGGCGCGGCGCGCCCTCCTTCTGCTACGCTACCGGCCGGAGAACCCATGCTGAACGCGTCATTCGCCGTACGATTCGTGGTGTCAGTCGCCCTTCTTGCCGGCACGACGGCGCAGGTTGCGAGCCAGGCGCCGGCGGCCGCCAAGCCCAAGCCGTTCGACCGCGAATACACGCTCGAATCATCCATCCTCGGCTATCGGGGCGTCGGCGGTGAGATCGACGGCATTCGCAATCCGACGCTGTGGGCGCTGACCGGCGAAACGGTCCGCATCACGATCGTCAACGCCGAGCTGATGCTGCACGACATCGCCCTGGACAAGCTCGCGGTCAAGAGCACTGAGGTCCTGGACAAGGGCGCGAGCACCAACATCACGTTCAAGGCCGAGCGGAGCGACACCTACTTCTGTTCGATCCCCGGCCATCGCGCGGCGGGCATGGAAGGGCGCATCGATGTCTCCGACGTGCCCCGCGTGCAGTCCGAAGGCGTGCTGCCGTCCGCGGGCGACCGCGCGCTCAACCTGGACTTCGAGAAAGGCACGCTCGAGGACTGGAAGGCCAGCGGCGACGCGTTCGAGCTCGTCAAGGGCGACCGGCCCGTGGCGCCGGGACCCGAGAAGCGCGTCGGACATGCGGGCACGCATTGGGTCGGCAGCGGGTTCAGCGGCAGCGCCCGCAAGGGAACCCTGACCTCCGCGCCTTTCCGCGTGACGCATCCGTACGCGAGCTTCCTGATTTCAGGAGGCGCGTTCTCCAGCACGCGCGTCGAGGTGGTGCTGGCGGCGCCCCAGGAGGTCGTCATCTACACGATCTCGGGCGCGCATCAGGGCATGATGCGGCCGGCGGTCGTGGATCTGCGGCCGCATGCGGGAAAGGACATCTTCATTCGCCTGGTGGACGAGGAAACCGGCGCCTCCACCGCGGCGTACATCCAAGAGAATCCGTGGGCGCACATCAACTTCGATCATTTCCGGTTCCACGACTCACGGCCGTTCTTTCCGAACGAGGCCGTGGCCGAGGATGTGAACGTGCTGCCGCCGATGGATCCGGCGACCAACGCCGGGCTGTCTGGAGAAGCGGCTGCGCGGGCAATGAAGGTACCGCAAGGGTTTTCCGTGAAGCTCGCCGCCGCGGAGCCAGACATCGTGCGGCCGATCGCGTTCACGCTTGACGACCGCGGGCGCCTCTGGGTCGCCGAAGCGCACACTTATCCAACGCGTGCGCCGGAAGGCCAGGGCAAGGACCGCATCCTCATCCTGGAGGACACGAACGGGGATGGACGGCTCGACCGCAGGAAGGTCTTCATCGAGCAGCTGAATCTCGTCAGCGGACTCGAAGTCGGGTTCGGCGGCGTCTGGGTCGGGGCCGCGCCCTATCTGATGTTCATTCCCGCCAAGGACGATCGACCCACCGGTCCGCCGCAGATCCTTCTCGACGGCTGGGGATACCAGGACACCCACGAGACGCTCAACACGTTCATCTGGGGCCCCGACGGGTGGCTCTACGGTACCCACGGCGTGTTCACACACTCGAACGTCGGCAAGCCGGGCGCGCCCGACAGCGAGCGGCAGCGGCTGAACGCCGGGATCTGGCGCTATCATCCGACGCGGCACGTCTTCGAAGTCTTCGCGGAAGGCACGAGCAATCCGTGGGGGCTCGACTTCAACGACTACGGCCATGCGTTCACGACCGCGTGCGTGATCGAGCACCTCTATCACGTGGTCCAGGGCGCGCGGTACAAGCGCCAGTCCGGCAAGCACTTCAATCCCCACATCTACGACGACATCAAGACCGTCGCCGATCACGTGCACTGGGTCGGGCGGAAGGGTCCCCATGCCGGCAACGGCCGCTCCGATTCCGCCGGCGGCGGCCATGCGCACGTCGGCGCGATGATTTATCTCGGCGGGGACAACTGGCCGCGCGAGTACCGCGACGCGATCTTCATGAACAACATCCACGGGCACCGGACCAACAGCGACCTGCTCCAGCGGAACGGCTCGGGCTACACCGCCACGCACGGGCCGGACTTCCTCAACGCGAACGACTCGTGGAGCCAGATGCTCAATTTCCGCTACGGTCCGGATGGATCGGTGCACGTCATCGACTGGTACGACAAGAACCAGTGCCACAGCACCAATCCCGACGTGCACAACAAGACGCTCGGGCGCATCTTCAAGATCAGCCACGAGAAGGATCGCTGGGTCCAGGTCGATCTCGCGGCGCAGTCATCGGATCGGCTGGTCGAGATGCAGCTGCACCGCAACGACTGGTACGTCCGCCAGGCGCGGCGGATCCTTCAGGAGCGCGGCCCGGATCCGAAGGTTCACGCCCGGCTGAAGAACATCCTGCAGACCAATCCGGACGTGACCCGCAAGCTGCGGGCGCTCTGGGCGCTGCACGTGACCGAGGGGCTGAGCGCCGAGGACAAGCTGCAGCTGCTCGGGCATGACAGCGAGTACGTGCGGAGCTGGGCGATCGCCCTGCTGGCCGAGGACCGCAACCCGCCTGACGCGGCGCTGCAACGCTTCGCGGCGATGTCGCGCGACGATGGCTCAGCGCTGGTGCGGTTGTCTCTGGCGAGCGCGCTGCAGCGGGTGCCGGCGGCGAAGCGCTGGGAGGTTGTCGCGGGCCTGCTCGCCCGCGCGGAGGACGCCCTCGATCACAACCAGCCGCTGATGGTCTGGTATGCCGCCGAGCCGCTGGCGGATCTGAACATGGAGCGCGCGCTCACGCTCGCGCTCGACTCGAAGCTGCCGCGCGTGTTTCCGTTCATGGTGCAGCGGATCGCCGCGATCAGGACGCAGGAAGCCGTGCGCGTACTGGCGGAACGCCTCGCGCGCACGACCGATCCGGCGCAGCAGCTGGAGCTCGTCAACGGCCTGAGTCAGGTCGTGAGCAAGCCCGACGTGAAGAAGTAGGCGACGCGTCCGTCATTCGGGCGGACTGAAGCGGGGATCGCGCCAGGTGCTTCGACCTGGGTACCGAGCTTGGAAGCGTGCGTCTCGGAGCGACCGCTTGCTCCAGTGTGTAACGCCAGCGCACACTCGGGGACTGATTCGGGAGGACTGATTGATGCGCGCGTCGTACTACCGCCGGGATCGCAGGTTCGAAACAGGCTCCGCCACCATGCCCGTTCCGTCGCCCGGAGAGGCGCTGCTGCGCGTTCGGCGCGTCGGCATCTGCGGAACCGATCTGCACATCTTCCAGGGGCATCTCGATCACCGGGTTCCGCGCGACGGCATCATCGGACACGAGACCTTTGCCGAAGTCGCTTCAGCGCCCGACGGCAGCGGCTTTCGCGAAGGTGACCGCGTCGTCGTCGAACCGGTCCTCTACTGCGGCACGTGCAAGGCGTGCAGGATGGGAGCGACCTATCTCTGCTACCAGTTGAAGGTGCTCGGTGTCGACGTGGCCGGCGGCATGCAGGATTACTGGGCCGTACCCGCCGATCGTCTGCTGAAGGTCCCCGACTCCATCAGCGACGATCACGCGCCCCTCATCGAACCGCTCGCGGTCGCGACCCACGACGTCGGACGCGCCGAGGTGAAGGCCGGCGATGCCGTCGTGGTGTTCGGTGGAGGGCCGATCGGATGCCTGATCGCGCTCGTCTCGCGGCACCGCGGCGCGCACGTGAAGGTCGTCGAGATCAACCCCTATCGCGTCGCGATGATGCAGCGGCTCGGCCTCGAGACCATCGGGCCGGGCGAGGACGTCAACGCCGTCGTCAATGAATGGACGGATGGCAGTGGCGCCGACGTCGCGTTCGAAGTCACGGGCGACCCCGCCGCCGCCAAGCTGGTGACCGGCGTCGTGCGCGTCTGGGGCACGGTCAGCATCATCGCCATCCACGCCGAGCCCGTGCCCTTCCAGCTGTATCACCTCTTCGCTCGCGAGCTGAAGATGCATGGCAGCCGGCTGTACACGCGAGCCGCCTGGGAAGAAGCGATTCGGCTGATCGCGGCCGGCCACGTGGTCGTCGGCCCGCTCGTGAGCCGGACGATCCCGCTGGAAGATCTGCAGCAGGGGATGGAAGAAGCGCTCGGCGGCGGGCAGGTGATGAAGGTCGTGGTCGATATGGTGAGGTGACCCGCCGCGCGCGGCTGGCGGACTATTTCAGGAACCCGCTCTTCACCGTCACGGCAGCGCTCAGCGCATCGTTCAACGGATCGTCGAGCGCCAGGAGATCTCGAAGATCCCCGGTCAGGCTGGCCTGTACCTCCTGGCGCAGCAGCTGTTTCTGATACTGCTGCTGCGGTTTGTCCCGGCGGCAATAGAAGGCGTGCATGGCGAGGCGCGGCTTCGGCGAGCGATTGGCCGTGCCGCCGTGCCACATGTGAGCGTTCATCACCGCGATCCCGCCGGCTTTTCCCGTCAGCAGCACTTCATCCGGGTGCGGCGCCATTGGATCGTCGAGCACGTCCTGAGGCCGTGTCTTCCACTTGTGTGAGCCGGGGATCATGCGGGTCGCGCCGTTGTCGGGCGTGAAGTCGTCGAGCATCCAGACGGTGTTGCAGACCCAGTAGCCGTTCTCGTCGGGGATCGCGGCCATATCGACGTGCAGCGGCTGTCCCACGTCCGACTTCGGATCCGCCGACCGGGCGTTCAAGCTGCTCAACTTGATCTCGCGGCCGAGCACGTGCCGGACGCGTTCGAGGACTGCGGGGAGGGCTATCGCACGGCGGAAGACCTCCCCCTTGTCGACGAGGTTGGCGAGCCGGTGGGCGTGCTCCTCGGTGCGGAACTCGCTCCCCGCGCGATCTCCTTCTTCGTCGAACAAGCGCCAGATCCGGTCGCGCAGGTCGCGCAGCAGGTCGTCCCCCATGGCGCTGTCGAGGACGACGTATCCCTGCTCGTCGAGCTGCTGTTTTTCTTGTTCGGTCATGGCTTCACTTCGTCGAGAAACCCAGCAGTGTCAACTCCCAACTTCCACCTCCCCCAACTCCCAAGAAGTTCACAGCCGATCGGCCGAGAGTTTTGGGAGTTGGAGGTTGGAGTTGGAAGTTGACAACATTCATAGGACCCACCGGGATTATAGCCTCACCCCGCTTGACTACACGTGTCGTCAGTGCTAGCTTGTTGACGACAGCTGTAGTCACGGAGTCGACATGACGGACAGATCGATCGGGGAGCAGGAGCTGGCGCTGCTGCGCTACATCGCGGATCGCGGCACGGCGACCGTCGGCGAAGCGGCAGACGAGTTCGGGACGGCGCGCAGCCTCGCGCGATCGACGGTCCTGACCATGATGGAGCGCCTGCGCCGGAAGGGGCACCTCGCGCGGCGGTCGCTCGACGGCGTCTACCGGTATCGGGCGCGGACGACCTCCGCCGACCTGCTGAAACGCGCGGTCCAGCGCTTCGTCGAGCGCAATCTCGATGGCAGCGTCTCCCCGTTCATCGCGTATCTGTCCGAGACCGGCCGGGTCTCTGACGACGAGCTGCGCGAGCTCGAGGGGATCGTCGCGAGACTCAACGCGACGCCGAGAAAGGAACGATGATGCCTCCGACTCTCTTGAGTGCGTCGATCGACGGCGCGTTTTTCGTGGCCATCGTCTGGATCCTGTCTCGCGCAGTGCGGACGCTGTCTCCCGCCGCGCGAACCATGCTGTGGTGGGCCGCCGCCGCCAAGTTTCTGATCGCGCTCGTCTGGGTCACGCCGGTGGTGGTTCCGATCCTCCCGGTCGAGGGCAGCACCCCGTTGACCGCAACGATCGCCAGTCCCGCGGTCGCTCTTCGAGAGATTACTTCTCTGGCCACGCCAGGACCGCAGCCGGGCGCGGATCCGCGCACGCCGGTGCTCATCCAGTCCTTCACCGCGTCGAGCCTGCAGATCTTCACGCAGACGCTCGGGACGCGGCTGCCGGTTCACTTCCTGGTCGGGGCGCGCGACGCGGCGCCGTGGATCACTCCCGAGGGACTGGCCAAGGTCAAGACGTTCGCTACCGGCCTCAGCCCCGAGAAGACGATTGTGAAGGAGCACCCGGAAGCCATGGCGCAGGCGCGCAAACTGGGCCTCTTCGTCACGCCCTATACGTTCCGGTCCACCGCGGTCACGGGGTTCGCCGACGTGCAGGCCGAGATGCGCCACTACCTGCAGGAGCTCGGCGTGGACGGCGTGATCACCGACAATCCCGATCGGATGCCGGCAGACTCCGCACGGTAGCCGCGACTTCGCGCGCGCAGGCTGGTTTGGAGGGCGTGGACCGTTATTTTTTCAACATCCTTCTGCAAAGAATTCTTCCCGAAAGAACTCCTCCCGTCCTCCCGTCCTCCCTGTTAAACAGAGCTCTCCCGTCCTCAGCCGCTTGATGCCGACGGCGCGGGTCCGCGCGGCCCGAGCTTACGTTTCGAGGCCGAATCCGACACACTTGAGGAGTGTGCGCGCGCGAGCCTGACCAGCCTGGTGTTCGACGACGGCGTCGAGTCCTGCTGGCGGTCGTGTCGGTCATCGCGCTCGCCGGTGTCGGCGCGGCCGGATGGTGGCACTGGTCGAAGCCTCGTATCACCCGTCTCGAACCGGGCTGGGCCGCGACCACGATGGTGCTCGCCGGCGACGGCATGAGTGCCTGGCGCGACGGCGACGCGACGCGCGCGCGGTTCTCCGATCCATTCGACGTGGCGGTTGCGGGGGACGGTACGATCTACGTCTCTGACGCAGGCGCCGCGCAGCGGATCCGCGTCATCGCGCAGGATGGCCGTGTCTTCACGCTGGCCGGCGGGCCCCACGGCTTCGCGGACGGCAGCGGCGCCGAGGCCAGATTCGACACGCCGTCCGGGCTCGCGATCGATGCCCAGGGAACGATCTACGTGGCCGACACGGGTAATAACGCGATCCGGCGGATCAGCCTCGAGGGCCGGGTCTCGACCGTTGCCGGCAACGGCATCGGGGGGGCCGACGATGGCGCGCGATCCGAGGCTCGGTTCAACGGTCCGATCGATGTCGCACTCGATGCCGCGGGGCGCATCATCGTCGCAGACACCTACAACGATCGCATCCGCGCGATCGCACCGGACGGCACGGTCAGCACGATCGCGGGAGGCGTTCAGGGCTTCGTCGACGGGCCGGCCGCCGCCGCGCAATTCGACACGCCCAGCGGCGTGGCCATCGATCGCGCCGGCAACATCCTGGTGGCTGACACAGGCAATGGCGCGATCCGGGTCATCGACGCGAATGGCGTGGTCACGACCGCGCCGGCGGCGTTCGATGGGGGCTTTGGGCGGCCGATCGGCATTGCCGTCGGCGGCAACGGCGACGTCTATCTCAGCGACGAGCGCGGGCGCATCATCGAGAGTGCAGCGGGCGGCGCCACCAGGACGCTTGCCGGCGGCGCGCCTGGTTTCCGGGATGGGCCGGCCGGCGAGGCCCGGTTCAGGCGCCCGGCCGGTCTGGCCGTCGCGGGCGAAGGACGTCTGGTCGTCGCCGATTCCGGCAACGCGCTCGTGCGTCTCGTCGCCGCGCAGGCACGACTCGAGCTCCGGCCGCCCCCTTCGCCGCTCATCGCGCCGCGCTTCGATGCGGACGCCTTCGACTCGGTCCCGATGCTCTGGCCGGTGTTCCCGATGGAAGGGCCGCATGAAATCGCCGGCACGCTCGGCGAGGCGCGCGGCAGCAACAGCGAACGCTTTCACGCCGGCGTCGATGTTCGGGTGGAGGAAGGCACGACGGTGCTCGCCGTTCGCGACGGCGTCATCTCGAGCCCGATCGCGAGCGGCGACTTCGGCTCGCTGAACGAGTGGCTCCGCATCGGCGAGCTCGCGTATGTGCACGTCCGGGCCGGGCGCACCCGGGATGGAGCGATCGTCGACAGCCGCCGCTTCGTGCCGACCTACGATCTCACCGGCAAGCTCATGAAGATGAGAGTGAAGCGCGGCGCGCGGTTCACAACCGGCGAAACCATCGCGACCGCCAATCCCTTCAATCACGTCCACCTGAATGTCGGCTGGCCCGGCGAAGAGCACAATCCCCTGCGCTTCCGGCTCACGCAGTTCGAAGATCACCTGCCGCCGACCATCGCGCGCGGCGGCGTGAAGGTGTACGACGAGGCGTGGCAGCCCTTCGTGCGGCGCGATCGCGGACGCGTGCTGGTGTGGGGTCGAGTGCACGTGGTCGTCGACGCATGGGACCAGGCTGACGGCAATCGTCCGAGTCGGCGGCTTGGGCTCTATGGCGTCGGCTACCGCGTCCTGAATCGGGACGGATCGCCGGTCGCCGGCTTCGACGGGGAGACCGACGAGAACATCCGCTTCGATCGAATCGCCGCGAGTCCGGAGGCGCCGCGGCTCGTGTACGCACCAGGAAGCGGCATTCCGTTCTATGGCCGCCGCGTCACGCGTTTCCTCTATGTCGCCAGCAATACGTTTCGCGACGGTGTCGCGGCGGCGCACGCGTGGGACACGACCCTGCTCCCGCCGGGCGACTACCTGCTTCGGGTTTCCGCGACGGACATCCGGGGCAATACCGCGGTCGCCAATCGCGATCTCCCCGTGACCGTCTTGACGCTCGATGCCGCCGCAAACGGAAGACAATAGTGCTCGCCCGATGCCGATCCGACTGTTCCTTCGCAAGACCCTGCTGGTGATCGCGTGCGCGTCGCTCGCGTGGGCGCTCTGGCTCGTCGTCTTTGACGGATTCGACTTCACGCTGCTTGGCCTCCGGATTCGCTCGAACAATCCGCAGCGGGTGCTGCCAATCACGCTGGTCGCTGCGATCGGGTTCTTTCTCGCAGGCGGCAGGATCCCCGTTCAGCGAATCTCGGATCACCTGAGAGGCTGGGCCGCGGCGATTGCCCGCCGTCCAGGCTGGATTGCGCTGGCGCTGGCCACCGCGTCGACCGCGATCTCGATTGCCGGCAGCACGCGCATCGCCGGCGGAGCCGATGCGTACGGCTATCTCAGTCAGGCGGAACTCTGGCTCGATGGGCAGCTGAAGGTGGCCCAGCCCTGGGTGGCGCAGGTGCCATGGCCGGAGGCGAAATGGACCTTCACCCCGCTCGGTTACCGCCCCGCCGCAGACCCCGAGGACTGGTCGATTGTTCCGACGTATTCGCCCGGGCTGCCCATGCTTCTCGCGGCCGCGAAGGCGATCGGCGGGCACTGCGCGATGTTCGCCGTTGTTCCGTTGCTCACCGGGCTCACGGTGCTGGCCACCTTCGGCATCGGCCGCCGCCTGGGATCGTCCATCACCGGGCTCATCGCGGCGTGGTTCGTCGCGACGAGCCCGGTCGTCCTCGGATCGCTCGAGCCCCTGACCGACGTGCCGGTAATGGCGGCCTGGACGATGGCGTTCTATTTCCTGCTCGGCACATCAGCACGCTCCGCGCTTGCCGCTGGCGTGCTGGCCGGGCTCGCGATTCTCATCCGTCCGAACCTCTTCCCGCTCGCCGCGCCGATGGGAGCATGGCTGCTCGTGCGACGCGACCTTGGCGACGCGTCGGTTCGATCGCGCCTCGTCGCCGGCGCCTTGTTCGCATCGGGCGTCGTCGCGGGCGCCGCAGCAGTCGCGCTCATCAACCAGCATCTGTACGGCTCGGCGATGACGTCCGGGTACGGCCGCCTCGAGGATCAGGTGGCCTGGTCGCGAGTGGTTCCCAACCTGCGCCGGTATCTGTCCTGGTTCATCGAGACGCAGACGCCGCTCGCGCTGGCCGGCTTTCTCGCCCTCTTCTTCCCCGCGCGGAAACTCTGGCCCCACGTTCCGGACCGGACGGTCTTCGCCGTCATCGCCCTCTATCTCGCGCTGTTGTGGGGCTTCTACTGCGCGTATCTCGAATTCGATTCGTGGGGATATCTGAGATTCCTTCTCCCTGGGCTGCCCTTCATCATGCTCGGCCTGGCAACGGTGTTCGTGGCCGCGAACGTGTATGGAATGGGCGGGCGCTGGCTCGCCGGGGCAGCCGCCTTCGCACTCGGTCTATGGACGGCGAACATCGCCCTCGAACGCGAGGTTTTCGGGCAGCGTCAGGCGGCGCGTCATGAAGCGCCGATCGGCCACCTCGTACGGACGCATACGCCGGAGAACAGCGTCGTGCTCGCGCTCGGGCGATCGGGCAGCATGCGCTACTACGCCGGCCGCACGACGCTGCGATACGACATCCTGGACGGGCAGTGGCTGGACCGGGCGGTCGAGTGGCTTGGCGCGCGAGGCGTCCGTGTCTACGCGGTTCTCGACCCGCGGCACGTCGCCGAATCGAAACAGCGGTTCGCAACCCAGCGAACGGCGGCGGCGTTCGACCATCCGATCCTCGTCTACGAACCTGCCGAAACCGGGTTGTTCGATCTCACCGAGCCGCCGGATCCGGCGAAGCGGCCAGTCGTGATCACCGAAGCGTTCAAGGATCAGCCGGGCTGCGATCCGCCGCTTCACGTGCCGCCGCTCGTGCTGCGCTGAATGCGACAGTCACCCGTACTCTGCCGTAGAATCAGCGGGATGCGTATGCGGTCGGAGGACTTCTGACGATCGAGCCGGCCGTGCGCCTTCTCTTCCGCCGCCGCTTCGCGGGGCGGCCGCACGCGTGATTCGCGTCCATCCGAGGGTCGTCCGGGGTCTCCTCGCGGGAGCGGCGCTGCTGGCGTTCGCCTCGGCGGTCATCGCGATGAGCGGCGGGGGCGCGATCAAGATCGGCGGACTCCTCATCCGTTCCCACAATCCCTACCGCCCGGCAGTTGCCGCATTTGTCCTGGCAGTTGCCGCATTCGCCGGCGGAACGACCGCTGTCCGGAACGCCCTCGAATGGTGGTGGAGCGTCATCGAGCGGCACGGAGCGAAGGCGGCCCTGGTCGCGGCGGCCGCCGCACTCGCCGTCGGAATCGCCTGGGGCACCTTCGTTGCGGGAGGATCTGACTCCTACTGCTATCTGAACACTGCAGAGCTCTTCTCGCGCGGGATGATCCGGGACTACGAGCCGCTTGCCACGGACCCGGGGTGGCCGGGCAACGCCTGGTCGTTCGCGCCTACCGGACACAGACCCGCGAGCAATAGGCCGGGCTTCTACGTGCCGATCTGCGCCTCCGGTTATCCGTTCGTGCTCGCGGCGGCGCGGATGACGTTCGGGCGAACCGCGATGTTCTGGGTGACTCCGATCATGGGCGCCCTCGCCGTCTATCTGGCGTTTCTGCTTGCACGCCGCGCGGCTGGCGGCGCGGCCGGCAACGCCGCCGGAGTCCTTGCCGCCCTGCTGACCGCATCGAGCCCTATCGTCCTTTATCAGATCGTGCAGCCGATGACCGATGTCCCTGCCACGGCGATGTGGTCGGCCGTGTTGTGGATCGCCTCGTCCTCGAGGCATCGCGACGCCACGCGAGCCGTTCTCGCGGGAGCGGTCTGCGGATTTGCGGTGACCATCAGGCCAAATCTCGTTCCGCTCGCGGGCGTGGTGGCGCTCGGTGTTGCCTTCCTTCCGCGCGAACGGACCCTCGTTCAACGCTTCACCGCGCTGGTGGCCTTCGGACTCGCCACGCTTCCCGGCGTCCTGGTGGTGATGGCCCTCCAACGCGCCATGCACGGCTCGCCGCTCGCGTCGGGCTACGGATCTCTCTCCGCGCTGTTTGCCGCGTCCAACCTGATTCCGAACCTGCAGCGGTATCCCCGGTGGCTGATCGAGACCCACACGCCGCTCATCGCCGCGGCGCTCGCGGCGCCGTTCGTGCTTCCGCGTGAGTCGCGTCGATACGCCGTCTGGCTGCTGGCGTTCGCGGCGGCGACGTTCGTCTGCTACCTGTTCTATGTCGTGTTCGACGCGTGGTGGTACCTGCGATTCGTGCTGCCGGCAATCCTGCCGCTGCTGGCGCTCGCGGCAGCCGTGGTGGCCTCGCTTCTTCAGCGCCTGCCGCCGGCCGCACGGTTGCTGGTGTTCTGCGCAATCGGCGTCACGATCCCGACGCTCTACGTTCAGACAGGGATCCGTCGAGACGCGTTCCTGATGTACTACCACGAGTGGCGCTTCAGGTCCGCCGGGGAGTACGTCGCCACTCTCCCGAAGAACGCCGCCATCATCACCAGCCATCAAACCGGCAGCGTCCGGTTCTACTCGGGCCGCACGACCGCCGGCTGGGGAGACATCGAGCGCGGGCGCCTCGATGTCGCGGTTCGTTTTCTCCAGCAGAAAGGGCTGAAGCCGTACCTGCTGTTCGAGGAATGGGAAGAGAAGCTGTTCAAGGATCGATTCGCCGGCGAGCGCCTCGGCGCGCTCGAGTGGCCGCCCATCACCGAGATCGATCGCTACGTCCGCATCTACGATCCCGACGATCGCGACCGCTTCGCGCGGGGCGAGCTCATTCAGACTCGGCGCATACACAACCGACGCCTCGCTGACGAACTCCCAACTCCCGCCTACGCGCGCCGGGATCGAAGCGCACGACGGCGAGGCCTCGCCAAGGCTCGTCGGCGGCTATCGAGCCGACGTAGCAGCGGCTGGCAACCCCAGACTCCTAAAGCGAGTCGGTCGCACTATCTGGGTTGAAGTCGCTGCAAGGGGCAAGTCGTGACGACTTTCACCGAAGCCCTGTCGTTCCTCGCAGCTTTGGGAGTGGAAGTTGGAAGTTGGGCGTTGATGCAGTCAGCGCCCTTTGAACAGCTCGTCGATGATCACCTCCCGCAAGCCCGCGTCCACCGCGCGCGTCGTGCGGCGCGCGTCTTCCTTCGAACGGGCGTTCGTATTGAACGCGACCACGTAGCCGGAGCGCGAAGGGCGGTGCAGGTAAAGGTGGGACATGAAGCCGTTCTGATCGCCGCTGTGGCCGACGAGCTCCACGCCGCGGTGGCGCTCGATGAAGACCGCGCTGCTGCCCTGCCGCCTGACGTTCGAAGGGAAGCTGATCGGCGGCCTGGTGTGTCCTTGTCGATCAGCGCCGGCCCGGCGCGATTCCCCGTCGACGGCACGACGTTCGAGGAACTGCTGGCCTCGGCCGACGCGCGGATGTATCGCGACAAGGCCGGCCGCCGGTCCAGGAACGCCGCCCGCCACGCCCTGGCGGTCGCCGACTCCGAAGGCGCCTGAACCGCAGAAGGCGCGCGGGTTCAGTCGATTACCGTCGGCCACGGCGGCCGAGGCCGTGTCCGGCCGTATGGTAGCGGTTCGATCAGCCTTGATCTTTCTCCCGTTTGATCTTCATAATTACTAGTCGCGTAACGATTTAGCTCTTGCGGGCGGGTTCAGCGGATTCGCCTTGGCGCGGCAGCGGCCGTGAAGAAGCGGCCTCGACTCATTCACTGTGGGGTGTCCGTGCGTCGGCTGATTGTGTTCGTGCTGCTCGCGTGTGCTCTCGTCGTGGGCGCGACCCTTCGCGCGCAGGACCCGTCGCGCGGCGCGGTCGCGTCGAAACCGGAGCCGACCTCGGCACCGAGCGACGTCAAGCCGCTCACCAGCCGCGGCCCTGCCGCGAGCTCGCCGACGGGCCCTGCCCGGATCTCGCCGACGAGGCCTGCCCTGAGCCCGTCGAAGGGGACCGCCCCAGTCCTTGTCACTCCCGCGAGCGTGCGCGGCTTCGAATCGGTGGTCAAACCGTTCGTCTCCGAGTTCTGCTATCCCTGCCACGGCAACAAGGGCGAGCCGAAGAACGGCCTCAACATCCAGTCCTTCCAGACCGTCGAATCGCTGATCAACCAGCGCAATCACTGGGAAGACATCGTCGGCATGCTCAAGCGGAGCGAGATGCCGCCGATGGAAGAGGAGCAGCCGGAGGAGAAGCGGCGGCAGGCAGTCGCGACCTGGGTCGCGCGCGAGCTCGCCCGGATCGATCGCGTGACTCCTCCCGATCCGGGCCGCGTCACCGCGCGACGGCTCAACCGCGCCGAATACAACAACACGATCCGGGAGCTGCTCGGCATCGAGTCGCGGCCGGCTGACGATTTCCCTCAAGACGATTCCGGCTACGGCTTCGACAACATCGCCGACGTGCTGTCGCTGTCGCCGGTGCTCATGGAGAAGTACGTGACGGCGGCGGATCGCGTCGCGCGCGAGGCGGTGTTCGGGCCGCCGGTGCTCAAGCCGACGCTGACGCGGCTGCGCGCGGAACCCCGTCGGGTCTCCGAGGCGCGCGCGTTCCCGGCTCGTTACGATGTCACCGGCCTGAGCATGCCCAATGCCTTCCACGGCATGCACCGCATCCCCGTCGAAGGTGAATACCTGGTGCGCGTGTTCCTCGGGGGGCTTCGCCCGATCAACTCCGACCCGATCACCATCGCGCTCTGGGTGGACGACCGCGAGGTTGCCACCGTGGTGCACGACGCCGAGCGCTACGGCCGGTTCGAGATCGACCGGCAGGACTTCGGCGGACAGACGACCGACTTCCGCATCAAGCTCGATCGAGGCGACCGGAAGATCGCCGTGGCCATTCCACGCATCTTCGAGGGGCTGCCGGTGCGGTACAACGGCCCCAATCCTTCGCAGCGGCCGGATCCGCCGCGGGAATTCAAGCCGCCACCCGACACGCCGCCCGATCGTCTCCCGGTGCTCAAGAAGCGCTTCGACGAAGCGCAGGCGGTGCTCGACAAGATCGCGCTGAACGGCGTGCGGGTCGCGAACGTGGAGGTCGGCGGCCCGTACTCGCAGGTGACGGCGGCATCGGCGGAGAGCGCCGCGAAGATCTACACGTGCGGTCATCAGCACGGCGGGCACCAGCCGGCCTGCGTCCGCCGCATCATGACCAGCCTCGCCGCGCGGGCGTTCCGCCGGCCCGTGACGTCCCGGGAGCTCAATCGATACGTCGCGCTCGTTCACGAGGCGCAGGAAAAGGAAAGCTCCTTCGACGAGGGTCTGGTGGTCGGCATCCAGGCGATTCTCGTCTCGCCCGATTTTCTGTTCCGGATCGAGCGCGATCGACCGGCCACGGCAGCGGCCCCGTCGTTCCGGATCACGCAGCACGAGCTCGCGACCCGGTTGTCGTACTTCCTGTGGGCGAGCATGCCGGACGCGGCGCTGCGCCGTGCCGCCGACGCCGGCACGCTGCGAAATCCGCAGGTGCTGGCCGCGCAGGTGCAGCGGATGCTGCGCGATCCCAGGTCGCGCGCGCTCGCCGAGAACTTCGCCGGCCAGTGGCTGCAGTTCCGCGCGCTCGAATCGGTCACGCGCGATCGCGACAAGTTCCCCGAGTTCGAGGACTACCTGCGCCTGTCGATGCGAAGGGAGACCGAGCTCTTCGTCGAGCACATCATCCGCAACGATCGCAGCATCCTCGATTTCGTCGACGGCCGGTATTCGTTCCTGAACGAGCGGCTGGCGCGGCACTACGGCATCGACAACGTGACCGGACCCGAGTTCCGCCGCGTCGATCTGACCGGCTCACAGCGCGGCGGCGTGGTGACTCACGGCAGCGTGCTGACCGTCTCCTCCTATGCGACGCGCACGTCGCCCGTGCTGCGCGGCAAGTGGATTCTCGACAACCTGCTCGATGCCCCGCCGCCCGATCCCCCGGCAGACGTGCCGAACCTCGACGAGACGGTGATCGGCACCTCGAAGTCGATGCGCGAGCAGCTGGAAGAGCACCGCAAGAACCCGACGTGCGCCTCGTGCCACCGCCGGATGGACCCGCTCGGATTCGGGCTGGAGAACTTCGACGCCGTCGGCGCGTGGCGGACGATGGACGGCAAGCTGCCGATCGACGCGTCGGGCACGCTGCCCGACGGCCGGGCGTTCAGCGGGCCGGAGGAACTCCGGACCATCCTGATGTCCGATCGGGACGCCTTCGCGCGGGCCTTGACGTCCAAGCTGCTGACCTACGCGCTCGGCCGGGGCCTGGAGCGCTACGACTCGAAGACGATCAAATCGATCGCGAGCCGGCTGCCGGCCAAGCAGTACCGGTTCTCGGCCCTGGTCCTGGAGATCGTCAACAGTCTCCCGTTCCAATCCCGGCGCGGTTCGAGAGACAATGGCGCCATATTGGCGCAGGCAGGGCACGGTAACCAGTAACCGGTAACCGTAACAAGGCGCAAGTAGACGCCGCGAATTCAACCCGGTAGCCGCAAGCCAGCGGCGCGAGCAAAGCGAGCGCTGGCGGGCTGTGGGGGTGGGGCCCCACAGCAAACGAAAAAAAGAAAAGGCAGCCCATCATGTTCCTGACGCGCAAACATCTCCACCGCCGTACGTTCCTGCGAGGCATGGGGGCCGCCGTCGCCCTGCCGGTGCTCGACGCCATGACCCCGGCGTTCGCCGCGCCGCGGCGGCTGGGGAACGCGCCGGTGCGCCTGGCGTTCACCTACGTCCCGAACGGCATCACCATGACCGACTGGACGCCGAAGGGTGAAGGGGCGGCGTTCGAATACTCGCGGGTCATGAAGCCGCTCGAGCCGTTCCGCAAGGACACGGTGGTGCTGTCCGGGCTGGCGCAGCGCAATGGCATGGCGCTCGGCGACGGCCCCGGGGATCACGCGCGCGCCGCGGCCTCGTATCTCACCGGCGTGCATCCGCGGAAGACCGCGGGCGCCGACATCCAGAACGGCATCTCGGTCGATCAGGTCGCGGCCCAGCAGATCGGGTCGGCGACGCGGTTCGCCTCGCTCGAGCTCGGGTGCGATGATTCCCGCACCGTCGGCAACTGCGATTCCGGCTACTCCTGCGCCTACACCAACAGCCTCGCCTGGCGCGGTCCGTCGACGCCGATGCCGCCCGAGACGAATCCCCGCCTGGTGTTCGAGCGGCTGTTCGGCGACATCGACACCAGCCTGACGCCGGAAGCGCGCGCCCGCAGGCTGATGCATCGCCGCAGCATCCTCGATCTCGTGCGGGAACGGACGACCGAGCTCTCGGCGGACCTGGGACCGTCCGATCGCCGGAAGCTCGACGAATATCTGACGTCGATTCGCGAAATCGAGCGCCGCATCGAGCGGGCCGAGGCTGATCTCACGGGACTGAATCCGACCATCGACAAGCCGAGCGGCATTCCCGTGCTCTACGCCGACTACGTCAACCTGATGTTCGATCTGCAGCTCATCGCCTTCCAGACCGACATGACCCGGATCATCACGCTGATGATGGGCCGCGAAGGCAGCATGCGGACGTATCCGGAGATCGGCGTGCCCGATCCGCATCATCCGCTGACGCACCACCGCGGCAACGCCGACTGGATCGAGCGGGTGACGAAGGTGAACACGCTCCACATGGAGCTGTTCGCGGGCTTCATCAAGAAGGTGCAGGAGACGCCGGACGGCGACGGCTCGCTGCTCGATCACACGATGATCGTATATGGCAGCGGCCTCAGCGACGGCAACCGCCACACCCACGAGGATCTGCCGGTGCTGATCGTCGGCGGCGGCGGCAACTTCAAGCGCGGCACGCACATCGTCTATGAGAAGGGCACGCCGATGAACAACCTGTTCCTCACGCTGCTCGATCGGGTGGGCGTGCGCGAGGACAAGATCGGCGACAGCACGGGCCGCATCGAGCACCTGACCGATCTGTAGCGCACTCCGGAACACCACCAAGAAAACACAACGCGCCGCCGGGTCATCCGCCCGGCGGCGCGTTTGTCATCTGGCGCAGCTGCGTAACCAAGAGAGGATTGCTCTATGACGAATCGCGGATTTGCGCGGATCCACCGCGGATCACATAAACATCGGCGAGCCTCGCGCTCCGCGGACGCGCGAGCGGTCGGGCCCGCGCTCCGCGCGGCCGGGACAGGACGATCAATCAGTCACAAACCGGCTCGCGACTATAGGCCGGCTTGTGACTGATTGATCGTCCTGTCCACGAGGCGCCGGCCTGCAGCCGGCGCGCACGACCGCTCTCAAATCCGCGAAAATCCGCGACTCGTAAAACCTGGGGACGCTCGCCGGAATTTGGTAGGTGCCTGATTTTTCGGCGGGATGAAGAATGGACGACGGGATCGCTCAGCGCGAGCTGAAGAGGAAGCCCGAACGGGAGCCCACTCGGACTCCCGTTCGGACCAGGACACACCTTAGAACAGGAACTTCACCATGGCCTGCACGCGGCGTGAGTAGTTCGCCTGGGTCGAGGTCACGACCTGGCCGAACGCCGTCGCCGTCACGGTGCCGACGCCGGGCCCCGGGAACAGCACGTGGTTGAACGCGTTCAGGGCCTCGAGCCTGAGCTGCATCGTCGCGCCGTGGGTAATCGGCGTGTTCTTGATGAGCGACAGGTCGACGTTGTTGGTTTCATGCACGCGAACGTCGTCGAACCGCATCGGGAACGTGCGGACGTTGGACACGAGCTGCTGGGCCGAGTTCCGGTTGAACGCCTCCACGTTGATCCAGCGTTCCAGCGTGCGGTCGCTGCCTGAGAGCGCGATATCGTCGACCGATCCGACCAGGATGTAGTTGCCGAAACCGTTGACCGGCGCGCCCGTCTGGTACTGGTAGATGCCTGAGATCTGCCAGCCTCCAATGAACGCGTTGACCACGGGGTGCACATTCGTGGCGAACGAGCGGCCCTGCCCGAACGGCAGCTCCCAGATGCCGCTGACCGCCAGCCGGTGCGGCGCATCCATGTCCGAGATCATCCTGGTCGGCTCCAGATCGCCGGCATTGAGGAAGTTGAGGGCCTCTTCGAAGCGCGACCACGTGTACGCGACGTTGAACGTGTAGCCGCGAGACATCCGCCGCTCCAGGCTGAACTGCATCGCGTTGTACCAGGACTGGCCCTCATTGGTCGTGGTGTTGATGTCGCCGAAGTGCGGATACGGCCGGAGCAGCTGCTGCCGCGCGATGGTCGCGCCGCGGAAGGCGGCGGGCGCCGACGCCGGCATCAGGCCGACGAATGGATTCGGCACCTGCGCGGTCAGATAGTCGTTGCGCGCCTGATCGCGCGTCGGGCTCGTGCTCAGGTACTCGTTGGGCAGCGCGTTGATGTTGCGCCCGGTCTCGAGCTCCGATCCGTAGTTCCCGACGTATCTGAGTTCGGTCACCCAGACGCCCCCGAGGTCACGCTGCAGGCCAACCTGCCAGCGCTGATTCTTGGGTGACTTGGGATTCGGATCGAAGTAGCTGATACCCTGGCCGAGGAACGTGGCAATGCCGTCCGCCGATCCTCTCGGCTCCAGGATGCCGCCCTGGAACGGATTCGACAGCGTCTCGATGAAGCTCAGACCGTTGTTGGTGCTGACCGTCATCGGCGTCGACGCGCTGTAGCCGATCTGGAAGACGTCGCCGCGGCGCTGGCCGAGGAACCCGTAATACAAGCCATACCCGCCGCGCACGACGGTCTTGTCATTGAGCTTGTACGCGAAGCCCAGGCGCGGCATGATGTTGGTCATCGGCGTGTCGTAGAGACCCTCGGGCTCGCCGTTGACGCCCGGGAATGTGAGCCCGCCGCGCACGTTGAACTGTGATGCCGGCAGCTCCGGAGTCGGGTTCGTTGCCTGGCTCGCTGCGTATGCCGCCCGGGCCTGTGCCTCGAAAGCCTGCGACACGCCGGCATCGAAGCCACGCGCGGTCCGGTTCTCCACTTCGACCATCGCTGTCTCGAACTCCCAGCGGACGCCAAGGTTCAGCGTGAGCCGCGAGCCGACCCGCCAGTCGTCCTGCAGGTAGATGCCCGTGGTGCTCGACGATTCCTCGTACCCGGGCGCGCGCTGCACGAAACTGCTGTTCTCCGGCAGCCCCAGCAGGAACGCGGCGACCGATCCGCCGCGAGGAGGCACCGGCGAATTGTCGAGCGGACCGCGTACCCACGCGTCGCCGAAGTTGAACTGCCCGGTCATCGTCGGAGGCGTCTGGATGCTGGTCTCCTGATAGCGGCGATATTCCACGCCGGTTCGGAACGAGTGCCCCCCCATCACCTTGTTCACCGTGGCAATGAAGGTCTGGTTCTCGATCGGCCGATCCTCGCCGGCTACGCCCGTGCCCTGATAACCAGCGATATCGAAGCGCGGGAACTTGCGGATCTCCGCCGGAGTGGCGTTCGCGTAGGACGCCGGGAACCCGAGCTCGGTCAGATCGAAGCCGTGGTTCGCGGGATTGCCCTGGTCGCCGCGGGTGAACCGGTCGAAGCCGTAGCGCACGTTCAGGACGGTCGTCGAGTTCATCGTCCAGACATGGTCGAGGGCGACCTGCCGGGAAATGAATCGGAACCACTGCCCGGTCGAGAGGTTGTCGAAATAGTTGTTGTAGTTGCTGTTCCGATCGTACCAGCTCACGCGCCCGAACATGCGCTGGTTCTGCGTCAGGTTGTGGTCGATGCGCACGGTATGGGAGCCGTACTCGGTCTCTTCCTTCATTTCCGGCCGCTGGAAGTTTCCGCTGCCATCCGCGCTCGCGCTGCCTGGCGTCCTTGGCCGCGCGATGTAGTCGAGCACGTTCAGCGCCACCGGATTCATGAGCTCGCGCGGAATGATGTTGCCCACGAACGGATCCCGCTGCACACGCCCGGCGGCATTCAGCCGCGCGGTGAAGGGGTTGTAGAGCTGGTACGACGAGCCGAGCGCGAGCAGCTCGGAGAAGTCGCCATTGCGCATCTTGTCGGTCGGCACACTGGGCGTGCCGTTGTTGCGCGGACGCGCTTCGGGAATCGATTCGTATCCGTAAGTGAAGAACGTCCGGTTGCGCACGATCGGACCGAACGCGCTGGCCGCCCATCGCGTGTAGCTGAAATCGGTGAGCGGAATATTGTTCGCGTTGGCGAAGTAGTCGTTCGCGAACATCGAGCGCGGCGTTTTCACGAAGTAGCCTTCGCCGTGGAACTGATTCGTGCCCGACTTGAGCACGAGGTTCGTGACGCCCCCTTCGGTATTGCCGAGCGACGCGTCGAACGTCGCCGTCTGCACGCGGAACTCCTGGACCAGCCCCTGCGGCGGCACGTAGGTCGCGGTGATCTCGCCGGCGTTGGCCGTGGCCGAGCTCGGGACGCCGTCAATCGTGACGTCGCTGCGATTCGCGCGGGTACCGTTCATCGTGTACCCGACGATGTGCGTCGGCTCGAAGGGACGGTCGAGACGCGACGAACGCAGGAACGAGGTGCCGGGCGCCAGACCGATGAGGGCATATGGATCGCCATGAGGAGTCGGCAGCTCCGCCACGCGGCGGGCGTCGACGACTTGTCCAATCGATCCGGTCGCGGTCTCGAGAAGCGGGGTGGCGGCACTGACCGTGACTTCCTCGGCGGCTCCGCCGACTTCCAGCGCGAGCTCCAGCGCCAGTCGATCGCCAACGCGAACTTCGATACCCTCACGCACGAGCTTCTTGAAGCCTGAGAGTTCGACGGTAATCCGGTAGGCACCTGGAATCAGGTACGTCGCTTGAAAGAACCCCTGCTCGTTCGTCACGACGGACACGTCCGTGCCCATCGCAATGTTTGTCACCGTCACCGCCGCCCCGGGGATGACGCCTTTACTGGCGTCGAGGATGGTGCCGGTGATCGTGCCGCGGGCTTCCTGCGCTGCCGAGGACACTGGCAGGGCCAGCGTTACGACGGCGAGGAGCACGGTCGCAAGCAGTTGTCCGACTCTCACTGGTTTCATGCGTAACCCTCACAAGTTCTGGCGTTTGGACACGTGTGCATGGACTAGATTCGACCTCTTGCGCCCCCGAGCCAAGGTCAGCCTTTGACGAGGCCTGAGTTTTGGCTAAGTAAACAGCGCCGGCGTCCGTGGATTCGGCGGGATCGAAATCGGCTTCGTGTTTTGGCCTCCTTTCGGGGTTGGCAGCGATTCATCCCGACGGACGACATAGCATTCCCCAACGGGCAGGAGTTTTGGTATATAAAACTCTCAGATGAGCCATCCAGAACCCCCTCCGACTGATCGCCGGGCCGTCCACGAGCTGTATCTCGTGAAATCCCTCGTGCACGGGTCGCAAATCCTCTGGGCCTTTCACCATCCAGGCGAAACCCTCAGGCTGCGGGATGTGATGGACCGAACGGGCTTTGCCAAGGGGATGTGCTTCCGGCTGCTCTACACGCTCCGGTATTGCGGCTTCATCGAAAAGGTCGAAAACAACCGCTATCGCCTCACGGCTGAAATCCGGCGCCGCAGGAAGTACCGCATCGGCTATGCCGGACAGGGCCAGGACAGCTCGTTCGCGCACGAAGTCCACAGCGGCCTCGTCCGGGCGGCCGAGCGCGCGCAGATCGAGCTCGTCGTCGTCGACAACCGGTATCAGCCGAAGATTGCCCTCAAGAACGCGCAGCTGCTGATTCGCGAGGGCGTGGATCTGGTCGTGGAGTTTCAGACCGACGAATCCGTCGCGCCCGCGATCGCGTCGGCGTACCACCAGGCGCGCATTCCGATTATCGCGATCGACATCCCGCATCCCGGCGCGACCTATTTCGGCGCGAACAACTACGAAGCGGGACTGATGGCCGGGCGTCACCTGGGGCGATGGGCGAAGCAGCACTGGGGCGGACAGGCCGACGAGGTGCTGCTGCTCGAACTGGCACGCGCGGGGTCGGTCCCGGCCGCGCGGCTCCGCGGCGTGATCGCGGGACTGCGCGACGTCCTGCACGACGCCGCCGCCTTCCCGGTCGTGTCAATCGACGGGGACGGCCAGTTCAAGACCGCGCTCGAACGCGTCCGAAAGCACCTGAGGGAGACGCGAGCGACGCGCACGCTCGTGGGCGCCGCCAACGACCCGAGCGCGCTCGGCGCCGCGCGGGCGTTTCAGGAAGCGGGCAAAGGGGAGATGTGCGCGATCGTCGGACAGAACGCCGAGCCGGACGCGCGCGCCGAGCTGCGCGCTGCAGGCAGCCCGCTGATTGCGTCGGTCGGCTATTTCCCGGAGAAGTACGGCGACGGCGTGATCCGGATGGCGCTCGATCTGCTTGGCCGCCGCGCGGTGCCCCCGGCCTTCTTCGTGAAGCACCAGCTCGTCACCCGCGACAACGTCGATCACCTGTATCCGAACGACGCGCTGCTCGGCGTCGAGCCTTACGCGCGCTTCTGACGCCTTCACATCAACTCCCAACTCCCAACTTCCAACTCCCAAGGTGAATCGCCCGTACCAGTCTGGGCGAAAGGCGGAACAACGCAGGCAGAGTGTCGCGCCTTCCACCCAGATGGTACGAGCGGCTCTTTTTGGGAGTTGGGAGTTGGCGGTTGGGAGTTGACGTCCTACTTCACTACGCGCAGCGGCGTGAGCGTGACCGGCCCGATGAGCCCGGAGTCGAGCGGCTTCCAGCCCGCCGCCGTGAAGAGTCCGTCCGCTCCCCGATTCTCGGGAAGGCGCGCCGGAAAGTTGACGTTGTAGAACTTCTTCCAGGCCACACCACGCCGATCGAGATCGGCGACGCGATTGGCTGACAGGTTCGTCACGCTGACTTCGAGCACATTGGTCGCCGAGAGCTGCGCGGCGGCGACGGTGATGCTGAACCCCGGACCAATCCACGTTCCCAGGTCGCGTCCGTTCAGACGAACCCGCGCACTCTCCCGCACCGAGCCGAGATCGATCCGCCACGCCTGCGCCGAGGCCGCCGGCCTGGGAAACGAAACGGTGTACGCGGCCGTTCCAGAGAAGCGCTGGACCTCCTCGCCGCCGAATTCCGTCCAGGAGATCAGCCGATCGATCTTGCGCTCCGGCGGCAGCACGGGCCCGCCCTTGACGAATCGGACAGTCCACGGGCCGGAGATCTCCCGCGGCTCACCGGCAGGCTCGTACGACTCGTAGCGCTCGAGCCGCGCGGTTGGCGCGGTCGCGAGCAGCAGCGACCCGCCGGCGGGAATTTGCAGATGAACCTCGATCGTTCCGGAGCTCGAACGACGCGCCCGGCCATTGCCTCTGGTCCCGCGCATCGGATCGAAGACGGTGACGGCCGGTGCACGAGTGTCGAGCGGGACCCAGCCATCAATCGGTTTCTCGGCCGGATTGCTGACGAAATAGATCCGGCCACGGCTGTCGGCGCGTCGAGCGAACAGGACGCCAAGATCCACCATCCGCTCGCGCAAAACGCCCGCGCGGTCCAGCAGGCGTGCGAGGTCCTTTCCCTGCAGGATCCGTCCTTGACCGGCTCGCGCCTCCGTCACGCCTTCGGCGTCGGCCACGCCGGATGGCACGCCGGCCAGCGCCTTCTCGAGGCCCGCTCGCCGCGTTTCGAGATCGGCCAGCCCGGATACATCCGACGGCCAGCCATTGAGAGCGATGACCGTCGCGCCACCTCGCGCGAGCGTGAGGACCTGCTCCAGCGTCTCGAGCGGGATGAACCTCCCCGCCGGCATCACGATGACGCGATACTTGCCGCCGCCACCGGTGACGAGACCGCCGCCTTCCACCCGTGTCTGACGCAGCTGGCGATCCGAGATGAAGTCGTAGGTGAACCCGCGGGACTGCAGCATGGCCGCCGCGCTCTCGAACGCCGTCCCTTGCGCCGGAGGATTTGCGCCGCCGAAGTGCGTCAACATCGCCTTCTGGCGAACGGCCAGCGCGTCGTACAGCGGGAAGTACAGCAGCACGTCGTGATCGGCGGTCCCGCTCTGAAGCATCGACTGGACACGCGCGACGTACATGTTGAGCGCGGTGAAGTCGTCCCACCAGGCGTTCTGCGGCACGAATTCAACCGATGCGTAGAACAGCCGGCCCGGCCACGGATCGTTCGCCGGCGAATACGTCGTCCCGTGATAGACGATGTGGTTCACGCCCCCGACGAAGAAGCGATCGACCGTGGCCCGGACGTCTGCCAGCGTCGACCTGAAATGCTCGCCGAGCCAGGTCGCCGCTTCGGCTGACACGAGACGCCGGCCCGCGACGTGCGCCGCGGACGTCGCCCACTTGAAACGCTG
This sequence comes from uncultured Acidobacteriota bacterium, assembly GCA_963785755.1. GTDB lineage: Bacteria > Acidobacteriota > Vicinamibacteria > Vicinamibacterales > 2-12-FULL-66-21 > JACCXG01. Next base: position 46,746 of record CAWAXG010000053.1, read on the forward strand.
AATCTCGGCGCCCTCCGTCTCGGGAATGTCGCTCGCGGCATAAAGATCCAGGAGGCTCGCGGGAGATCCGTGGGCCTGATTTCGGGTAAGGCCCTTGCGGCCGTGCGCCCAGCGGTTCCACTCGGCAGTGAACGTGTCGAGGAGCAGGTCCGAAATCGTTTCCCGATAGTCCGCGAGAACGCGCGCGTTGCGCTCGTCGTTGTCGCGCCCGAACAGCGCGGGCAGATGCTGGCGCAGATCGTATCCGCGGCGTTTCCGGAACTCGTCGAGGAGCGCCGGCGTCCAGTCGGCCTGCCCGGTCGCATCGTCCACTTCGTACGAGTCGTTGAAGAACGCGCGAAGCCCCACGCCTCGATTGCCGGTGAACGCGCGATCGAATGCTCCGAGGTACCGCCCGATGGCGCTGGCAGAAAAGTGATCGATGACATTGCCTTCTCCACCAGGGGCGGCCCGCTCGACGAGCTTGCCGTGCCAGCCGCCGAACAATCCATAGAGCGTCCAGGTGCCAGGCGGCGCGGTCCACTCGAGCATCCGATCGGCGTTGACCTGAGCGGTGACGTCGACCACCTCGCCCTTCTCGCCATACGCGATCAACGTCACGAGCGGGAGGTCTCGCGGATACTTGACCTGCTCGAGCGCGAGCGCCTGCAGATTCCGATTGGCGCTGACCGGCTCGGCAAGGTCGGTAATCTGAATCGCGCGCGCTCCCTGACGAATGACCGGCTGCTGCGACTGCGTCCGCGGCGGATCCCCGGGCGCGCCCTCGTTGACGATGTGAATCTGGTTGCCGATCGCGCGTACCGAGCGGTGTCTGCTGCAGGCGGATCGGTTCGGTGAGCCGCGCTCCGCCGGCGACCGTCCAGACCTTGTGCGCGACCGATCGCGGCGCGAGGTCATCGTCGACCCACGGACCGCCGAACGGCCATCCCGTTCCGGTCGCCATATCGACGCCGAGTCCGATACGCGAGGCTTCGGCGATGGTGTGGTCCAGCATCCGTACCCAATCGCTCGACAGATACTGGATGAACCGGTCTTCCGCCCCGCGAACGCCGTAAATCGGCGTGATCTCGACGCCGCCGAGCCCGGCGCCCCGGAGCGCTTCTAGCTGCTGCGTCAGAGACGCCGGTTCGACGGCGCTGCCGTGCCACCACCATCTGGTCCACGGCTTCATCTCGGACGTCAGCGCCGGCCAGTCGCGAGCCGCGCTCCGATCCTGGCCGGACTGAGCGGTGACCGGACGCGGCGGTTCGAGCAGCACCAGAACGCACGCGGCGCCGATCGCGATCGCAACCGAAGAGTTCACGAGATACCTCCGGAAAGTCTCCGTCATGATAACGAACACGCTGGATTGCGCGTGTCCTGGCACGGACGTCCTGCTTGCATTCTGCCCGATGACGGTATTTGATGGCGCCATGCAAAGACGGCAGTTCATCGCATTGGCGCTGCTTTCGACGACGCGTCTGGTCCGCGCGCAACCCAAGGGGGACATGCTGGTTTATTTCGGCACCTATACCAATACCGGGACGAGCAAGGGCATTTATGTGTCCCGCCTGGATACCGGATCGGGCGCGCTGTCGAGCCCGGAGCTCGCTGCCGAGGCGAACAGCCCGAGCTTCCTCGCGATTCACCCGTCCCGCGACTTTCTCTACGCGGTCAACGAAGTCAGTGACTTTCGAAGGGAAGAGCGTCGGCGCGGTCAGCGCGTTCGCGATCGATCGACAGAAGGGGACGCTCAAGCCGCTCAACCAGCAGTCATCGGGCGGCTCTGGCCCGGCGCATCTCGTCGTCGATCGAACCGGACGGAACGTGCTGGTGGCCAACTACGGGGGAGGCAGCGTGGCCGTGCTGCCCATCGCGCAGGACGGCACGCTTCGTCCCGCGTCGGCGTTCGTCCAGCACACCGGCGCCAGCGTCAATCCACAGCGGCAGAAGGGGCCGCACGCTCATTCGATCAACGTCGATCCGTCCAACGGCTTCGCGTACGTGGCCGATCTCGGGATCGACAAAGTGATGATCTATCGCTACAACGCCGAGGACGGGTCGCTCGTGGCGAACGATCCGGCGTTCGCGGCAGTCGAGCCCGGATCGGGGCCGCGTCACTTCGCGATGCACGCCGATGGCCGATTCGCATACGTCATCAACGAGCTGCCTTGCACGATCACGGCGTTCAGCCGGGACACGAAAGACGGCGGCTTGAAGGCGGCGCAGACGATCTCGACGCTGCCAGCCGGCCAGTCCGTCGAACAAGGCTTCAGCACGGCGGAGGTACAGGTGCATCCCTCCGGGCGGTTTCTGTACGGGTCGAACCGGGGTCACAACACGATCGTGGTGTTCGCGATCGATCAGAAGAGCGGCGCGCTGACGCTCGTGCAGCACGAATCGACGCAGGGAAATACGCCGCGCAATTTCGGGATCGACCCGAGCGGCCGGTATCTGATCGCGGCAAACCAGCGATCGGATTCGGTGGTCGTGTTCCGCCTCGACGGGTCGACCGGCCGCCTGACCCCCGCGGGCCATCAGGCCGCTGTCGGCGCCCCGGTCTGCGTCAAGTTCACCTGACCACTTGCTGCTGGAGGTCATCGTCCAGTCGGTCGAAGATGCGCGGGCCGCGGAAGCCGGCGGGGCGGATCGGCTCGAGGTGGTACGCGACATCCAGCGCGACGGGTTGACGCCATCGCTGGATCTGGTCCAGGCCATCGCGGCGGAGAGCCATCTCCCGCTTCGCGTCATGGTCCGCGACAGTGACGGCTTTGCGCTGCACGATCTCGGCGAGCTCGACGGCCTCAGACGCGCCATGATCGCGTTGGGCGAGTTGGGAGTCGACGGCGCCGTCGTCGGCTTCGCGCGCAGCGGAGACCTCGATCTGGACGCGATGCATGCGGTTCTGTCTGCGGCGCCGATGCTTCGCGTGACGCTGCACCGGGCATTCGACAGCCTGCGCGATCCGCTGGCCGCGATCGGCGATGTCAGGGAGTTCGGCCAGATCGACCGGATCCTGACGTCGGGCGGTTCAGGGGAATGGACCGCTCGCTGCGAACGCCTCCGCGAATACGCTGGCGCCGCTGGCCCATCGGTCACCATCCTCGCAGGTGGCGGAATCGATGAAGCCGTCCTGCGCGTCCTTGCCCGCGCGGGCTGCGTGACCGAGGTGCACGTCGGCCGGGCCGCGCGGACCGGCGACGTGCCCACTGCCCCAGTCTCCTCTGCGCGAGTCCGGCTGCTGAAGGAACTGGTCTCCTCCTAGCGGGTGCTGAAGAACGCAGCAGTGAAAACTCCCAACTCCCAACCTCCAACTCCCAAGGAACTCAGATTCGATCGACAGAGAATGTTTGGGAGTTGGCAGTTGGAGGTTGGGAGTTGACGTATTCGTTGTGGTTCGCCGCCAGAGCCGTCAGCCGACGCGAGACGTGCGGAGATAGCGGGCGCCGAGGGCGTCGCGCAGCGGGTCGGCGTGCTCCTCGCAGAAGCCGAGATGCGAGTGGAGTCGCCAGCCCTCGGCATGTTTGAAGCGCCGCGAGAGCTTCCCCACCGCCAGGCTGAAATCCTCCATCGTGCGCAAATAGTCGTCCATGCCTTGCGTCTTATCGAGAAACGAGCGCTGGCTGGCGTGGCAGGCGAGCGCCTCGCGCTTCCGGATGTGCACGGTCGAGGTATCCACGAAGGCGTGCGGAGGGATGGGACGGCGCAGGCCGTCACGCAGGCCATGAGGACTCGCGTGATAAATCGTGACCGGTCCGGACACCGCGGCACGCGTCGGCACGGTCCGGTAGCCCTTGAGACCTCGCGCGAACGCCGCCGTCACCGCCAGGCGCGCGGTGTTCATGTGGTCTTCCATGTAGTCCTGAGGCGAGTGCGTCAGGATGACGGACGGCGCCGCCAACCGGATGGTCGCGCACACGCGCCGCAGCGTCCGGTCGTCGTAGAAAATCTGGAGATCGTTGCAGAGGGGCGGATGCCACGTGGCATCGAGCACCTTCGCCGCAGCCTGCGCCTCCCGACGACGCACCTTTGCGGTCTCCGCCGGCGACATCGTCAGGCTGCCGAGGTTGCCGGTCGACAGATTCAGGCAGTGGATCGTCCAGCCGGCCTCGCGCAGCAGGCACAGCGTTCCGGCCATGACGAATTCGATGTCATCGGGATGCGCGGCAATCGCGAGAGCGGCAGGCATGTGGACGCATCGATCCTCTCCTTCTTGGTGCGCGGAGCATAACATGTCGAATCGGAGGGGCGTGTTGATCCCCGGCGCGCAGTCCCCGTATCCTCGAAAGACCCCATGACCCGGACCCATGCCGCGACGACGCGCAGAACGACGTCGATCCACGTTCCCTACATTCCTTCCCACGGCGCCAAGGATCTGCTCGCGCCCCGTCAGGTCATCGAGAGCCCCGAAACCGGTCTGCGCTATCGCATCGATCGGATGCTCGGCAAAGGCGGCTTCGGCGAGGTCTATCTCGCGCGGCGGCTCAACCGGTCGACCTCGGTGCCCGAGGACGTCTGCATCAAGGTCAGCGACAGCGTCGACGGCTGGGTGCGTGAGGCCTATTTCGGCAAGCTGCTCGACGGGCATCCGCGCGCGATCACGATGTTCGACATGTTTCCCCTGATGCGCGCCGATGGCCGCGTGCTCTACTACCTCGCGCTCGAGTACGCGTGCCATGGCGACCTGGCTGGATTCCTGGCGCGCAACGCCAAAGGCTGGCCGGAATCACGGGCACGCCGGGAGATCGCCGGCATCCTCGAGGTGCTCGGCAAGCTGCATCGCGGGCAGCTCCTTCACCGCGATCTGACGCCGATGAACGTGTTCGTCTGCGAGAAGAACACGCTCAAGCTGGGGGATTTCGGGATCGTCCGGCAGCAGAGCGACCAGCGCGGCGTCACCGTCCGGACGATGAACGCGCTGACGGCGCCGAGCGACATCATCGCCGGCACCGTGCCGAAGTGGCAGACGAGAGACGATGTGTTTCAGATGGGTCAGCTGCTGGCGATGCTCGTGAAAGGAAACGCGCGCGCGCGCATCCGCCCGGCCGAGGTGCGCACGCTGGCGTGCAGCGACCATCTGAAGGAAATCATCTACCGCTGCATCGGCGAACGACGCAAGCGGTATGAAAGCGCGGACGAGCTGATCCTGGCCCTGCGCACGCCGCCGGCATCGCTGCGGCCCGGCGTGCTGCGGACGCTCAAGGGCGTACACATTGCCTTCACCGGCATCCTCTCCCGTCGCCGCGCCGACGCCATCGCGGCGGCTCGCCGCGCCGGCGCCATCGTCCATGGCATGCCTACGGCGCAGACCACCGTCGTGGTCCGCGGCCGGCCGAACGCGCAGCAGGCCGCCGGTCGCGATGGCGGCTTGAAGCTCATGGAGATCAAGAGACTCCGCGAGAAGGGCTATCGGATTACGCTGCTGAACGAAACCCGGTTCTGGAACCTCGTCGCGCGGCGACGGGCCAGCCGGTCCAAGCCTGGTCGAACCAGTGCCTGATCGCATGTCCCGGTTCCCATGGCCCGCGTGATGAGCATGCTGACTCAACCCCGAGCGTTGCTGCCAGGCTGTCTGTTCATCCTGCTGCTCGCAGCCTGGCCGATGGCTCAGCGCCGCAATCCCGAGAGCATCGTGGCCCGATGGAGTCCCTTCGAGGCGACATTCACGAGCGCCGGCACGATGGACAATCCGCTGCACGACGTCGAGCTGCGGGTGACATTCACGGCGCCGTCCCGGCAGACCCGAACGGTCCGCGGGTTCTGGGATGGCAACAGGACGTGGCGCGTCCGGTTCGCGCCCGATGAGATCGGCGAGTGGTCGTACGAGACGAACGTCGTCCAGGGATCGGACGGCGGTCTTCATGGCCAGACCGGACGCTTTCGGGTCGTGCCGTCGAAGGCAGCGAACAAGTTCGATCGCCACGGCCCGGTCCGCGTGTCCAGGAATCGCCGGTTCCTCGAGCACGCGGATGGCACCCCGTTCTTCTGGCTCGCCGACACGGGATGGAACGCCGCGCTGCACTCGACTCCGGACGACTGGCAGTACTACATCAAGGAACGGGCGCGCCAGCGATTCACGGCGGTCCAGTGGGTGACGACGCAGTGGCGAGCGGCGCCGAACGGGGATCGGCTGAACGAGCTGGCCTACAGCGGGACCGATCGCATCGCGGTCAATCCCGCGTTCTTCCAGCGGCTCGACGCCAAGGCCGCCGCGCTCGATCGAGCGGGCCTGCTGAACGTGCCCGTGCTGTTGTGGGCCATCGGCGGCGGCTCCAACCCGGCGATCAATCCTGGCTTCTCATTGCCTGAAGATCAGGCCATCCGGCTGGCGCAATACATGATCGCGCGCTGGCAGGCCTACGACGTCGTCTGGATCCTGCCGGGCGACGGCGACTACCGCGGCGATCGAGCCGAGAAGTGGAAGCGCATCGGCCGCGCCGTGTTCGCTGAAGGCGGTCATGCGCCGGTGGTGCTCCATCCCGGCGGCATGCACTGGGTGCTGCGCGAGTTCCAGGACGAGACCTGGCTCGACGTTCACGGCTATCAAAGCGGCCACGGAGACGACGACAAGACGCTGCGATGGATGATCGAGGGACCGCCGTCGAAGGACTGGACGGTGGAGCCAGTCCGCCCCTTCATCAATCTCGAGCCGCCGTACGAGTATCACCTCGCGTATCAGTCGCGGAAGCCGATCACGCCGGAGATCGTCCGCCGTGCCGTCTACTGGAGCCTGCTGAATGCGCCGACCGCCGGCGTCACCTATGGCGGGCACGGCGTCTGGGGATGGGATGACGGAACGAAGACGCCGGCCGATCATCCGAACACCGGGATCGCGCTGCCGTGGAGAAAGGCGATCCTCATGCCCGGCGCGGAACAGATGGCGCACGTGGCCTCGCTGTTCACGTCGATCGACTTCTGGCGGCTGAGGCCGGCGCCCGACGCGATCGCCAGCCAACCCGGGAGCATGACGCCGGCAGACTTCATCGCCGCCAGCGCGTCCGAGACCCGAGAGCTGCTCGTCGCCTACAGTCCGGGTCCGCGCACCATCGAGCTCAGGGCCAGCATGGTTCCGAAGGGCCCATCGACCTGGCACAACCCGCGTACCGGCGCCCGGACGAAGGCCGCCGGCGTCCGCGCCGATGCGGTGGTGCGATTCGACACGCCTGGGGAAGGCGACTGGGCCCTGGTCATCGGCCGATAACGACACAGATCCTTCCGCCTAAAGGCGGAAGCCACGCAGACGTAAGGTGCTGAAACATGGGAAAGAGCCCGTGGGTCTCCGGCTGCGTCCGAGCCCTAGCTTCCGCACTTCTGTTGCCTTTCAACAGGAATCGTGCGATTCTCCTGTTGACTTTCAACAGGGAGGCCGCGGTGGGCACAGCCGATTCCGAGGTGCCGTACGGAACACTGGACCTGATGGTGCTCAAGACCCTCGCCGCGATGGGGCCGCTTCACGGCTACGGCATCGCCCGGCGCATCGAGCAGGCGACCGACGGTGGGGTCGCGCTCAATCAGGGCACGATCTATCCCGCGCTGCTGCGCCTCGAGCAGAAGGGCTGGATCCGGAGTGCGTGGGGCACCAGCGACAACAACCGGCGAGCGCGCTTCTACTCCATCACCGCTGCCGGCCGGCGGCAGCTGACCGCCGAAACCGCGCTCTGGTCCCGCACCGTCTCCATGGTCAACCGCCTGCTGGAGAGTGAATCATGACCACGCTCCGCGTTCTGCTCTCCAGGGCCGCCGACGTCCTCCTCCGGCGCCGGCGCGACGACCGTCTGGACGAGGAGATTCACATGCACCTCGAGCTCCTCACCGACGAGTACGTGGCGCGTGGACTCTCGCCTGCGGATGCCGCCCACGCGGCGCGGCGTTCGTTCGGCGGGGTCCTGCAGACCAAGGAAGAATTTCGCGAGCAGCGCGGTCTGCCGCTGCTGGAGACGATCGGGCAGGATGTCCGGTTCGCCATTCGACTGCTCGGACGGGACCGCGCATTCAGCATCACCGCCGTTCTCGTACTGGCGCTCGGCATCGGCGTCAACAACATGCTCTTCGCGATCCTGAATGCACATACGCTGCGCGGGCTGCCGATCCCTCGAGCCGATCGGGTCGCCGCCATCACCACCATCAACGACCAGAATCAGGACCGCGGGCTTTCGCATCCCGAGTACGAACAACTGCGCGATGCCGTGAAGAGCTTCTCAGGAATCGTGGCGTTCGCGCAGGCGCCGGTGATCCTGAGCGGAGACGGCGCTGCCGCCGAGCGCGTGGAAGGACTCTACGTGTCTGGCGACGCGTTCGCGATCACCGGCGACCGGCCCGTGCTTGGCCGCAGTTTCGCAGCGGCTGACGAGCGGATGGGCGCCGCGCCGGTCGCCCTGATCGGCACGACGACCTGGCGCACCCGCTATCACGGCGATGCGGCGGTGGTCGGCCGGTCGATCTTCGTGAACGGCTCGCCCGCGACGGTCGTCGGCGTCATGGACGATCGATCCGGACTCCCGACCACGGCGGTGGTGTGGCTGCCGCTCTCACGCATGCCTGGCCTGCAGGCACAGAAGCGAACCGATCGCGGGCTGCGCGTCTTCGGCCGTCTCAGGGATGGCGCCTCGATGGCGGACGCGACCGCCGAGGTCCAGGTCATCGCCGATCGCTGGTCACGTGAACATCCCGACTCCAACAAGAACGTCCGCGCGCCGGTGACCCCGGTCAACGATCGCTACTTCGGCCGGTGGAACGATACCGTCTGGCTCGCGTTCATCACTGCCGGAGGCCTGATCGTCCTCATCTCGTCCGCGAACGTGGCGAACCTGATGTTGAGCCGCACGACCCGGCGAGCCCGCGAAATCGCGATCCGCAGCTCGCTCGGCGCGAGCCGCCGCCGCGTGGTCCGGCAGCTGCTGATCGAGGGCAGCGTGCTCGCCACGATCGGGGGCAGTCTCGGTCTCGGCGTTGCCATCGGCGGCCTCCAGCTGTTTCGCAGCGCCATCCCGGAAAACGCCCTTCCCTACTGGATCGACTACTCGCCGGACGCAACGGTCATCACCGCGCTGGTGAGCGTCTCGGCAGCCACGGTGATCGTTTTCGCGCTGCTGCCCGCCATGCAGGCGTCCAAGACCGACATCAACCGCGTCCTGAAGGACGGCGGCCGCGGCACCGGCGGCCGCGCGATCCCACGATGGACGACCGTGTTTCTCGCGGCGGAGTTCGCCCTGGCCGTCATCCTGATGGCGCAGATCGCGGTCAGTCTCCGCACCAGGCGTCCACCGCTGCCGACCGACCGCGCGATCGATACGCGGCAGGTCCTCACCGCCAGCGTGACGCTTCCGGACCAGAAGTATCGAACCCCAGAAGAGCGACTGCACTTCCATCGTGAATTGACGGAGCGTCTTCGCGCGCTGCCGGACGTTTCCTCGTCGTCGGTGGCGACCGCCGTACCGCTCATGGGTGGACCGGATGCGCGAATCGGCGTTGCGGACCATCCTCCAGCCGACCGCGACACGCAGCAGACCGCGAGGACGGTCGCCATCGGGCCGCGATACTTCGATACGCTGGCACTGCCACTCGTGCGCGGGCGCGAGATCCTGGAGACCGACAACCCTGCTGGCAGCCCCGCCGTCGTGATCAATCAGGAGTTCGCCCGGGTGTTCTTCGGCGAGCAGGATCCCGTCGGCCGCCGGATTTCGATCAGCGCGACCAACGCGCCCGAAAAGACGGAGTCCTGGAACGTCATCGTCGGCGTGGCCCCCGACATCCGGCAGCGCCCCGTCGCCGATCCGGAGCCGATCGTTTACACCGCGTACGCCGCCAGCCCGTCGGCGACGGTGACACTGTTGATTCGCGGCCGGACGGAATCCGCCGATCTCGCGGCGCGGTTGAAAGACGAAGTCGCGGCCCTCGATGCCAACCTGCCGGTCACTCGCGTCCAGACGATGAAGGATGTCTTCTGGAGCACGCAGTGGAACGGCAGGTTGTCGAACCGGTTGATTCTCACCCTGACGCTGATCGCGGCCGCGCTCTCGATCGTCGGGCTGTACGCCGTCACGATGCATGCGGTCGGCCGGCAGACGCAGGAAATCGGCGTCCGCATGGCGCTCGGCGCACGGCCGCCGCAGATCATCCGGATGATCCTGCGGCAGGCGCTCACGCAGCTGGCAATTGGATTCCTCGCCGGCATCGCGTGCACGTGGTTGTGGACCCGGATATTTCCGAGCGGAAGCTCGAGCGTCTCGGCGAGCGATCCGCAATCGCTGGCCATGGTGGCGGGCATTCTGCTCGTGGCGGCGATGGTGGCGTGCGTGATTCCGGCGCGGCGGGCGATCACGCTGGATCCGGTCGCCGCGATTCGACACGAGTAGAAGCCCGTCCTCCAAGAACTCCCGACCTCCCGTTCTCAGCCCTTCCCCTTCCCAGGGCCCGGCAACGCGAGGAACGACTCGGGAGCCAAGGCGCGGCGTGTGAAACGCGCCGAATGAACTGCGCCCTTGAAGTAGTGCACCTGGTTGATGCGGACCCCGATTGACGATCGCCCGGGGCCCTGCGGCGCGAGCTCGACCTCTGCCGCGCCATCCTTGACGCGATTCACATAGTTGCTGAGGACCTTGCCGTCGGTACACGACCGCGACGTGGTACCAGACACCCAGCGGATGCAGGCTCTTCTTGTTCATCAGGGTCGCGCTCCCCGTGGCGCTGAAGTTGAAGCTGTCCAGAAACCAGCGGTCGCCGACGACGCGGATCTCGAAGAGCATCCGGTTCTCGGAGCCCGTCTCCTGCAGATGGAACCACCGCTGCTCGAAGTTGCCACCGTCGGGTCGAAAGATGGCCTCCCAGGTGAACGTCCTGGCTCCGGCCAGAGGATGCACCTCCACGAACAATGCGTCATCGATCCCGTCGAACTCGACCGCCTTTCCGATTGCGGAGTCGACGACCCGCGGGCTTCCCAGCATCGTCGTCGGATGGCCGCCGATGCGATCGAGCCGGTCGAACATCCAGACCTCGGGGCGTTCGTCGTTGGCGCCCTGGCCAGGCGCCGCCGCCCCGGAAGAGAGCGCGCAAATGAACGCGGCCAGGGCCGCTGTCAAAACGCGAATTCGTGCTGGTTGTTGCATGGGTTTTTTAGGTTCAGGATCCTGGTGCACCCCTCGCAGCATCTCTGTGAGGTGGTGAAGCGCCAATTATCTACTGCTCAGTTGTTTCTTTTCGCAACCTGCTACGCTATCGTCGGTTCGGCAATCGACTGGAGATAGTTACGATGAATGTTGGCGCATCCCTCGTATCGCTGAAGCGGCTGGCCCTCCTCGGCGTTCTCTCGCTGTGCACGGCGATTCCGACGTGGGCACAGGTCACAATCACACAAGCACCGGAACAGATCACCGTCGAGATCGATGGCAAGCCGTTCACGGTGTTCTACCTTGGCGGCAAGGATCTCAACCGGCCGTACCTCCATCCGCTGCGCTCGGCCTCCGGGAAAATCGTCAATCGCTCGTTTCCTGCTGGTCAGCTGCCGGGAGAGACGACGGACCATCCGCACCATGCGGGGCTCTTTTACGGGCACGGCGATGTGAATGGGTACAACTACTGGGCCATTCAGAACGTCCCGACAGAGCCGTCGAAGGCCAATGCCACGATGGGCCGGATCGTGCTGAAGGAAGTGGCCTCGGTGAAGAGCGGCAAAGAGTCCGGCTCGGTGGACATCGTGCTGACCTGGCTGACGCCCGAAGGCAAGCCGCTGTTGACCGAAACGCGGAAAATGACCTTCTACGCACACCCCATGCTCCGCATCATCGACTTCGATTTCGATTTCAGGGCGATCGACAAGGTCGTCTTCCGCGACACCAAGGAGGGCACGTTCGCGATGCGCATGGCAACGGCGCTCGACGAACCCGCCGCCAAGGAGAAGCCTGGCGCGCCCGTGAGGACCGGGAAACTGATGAACGCCCAGGGCGCCGAGAGAGAAGCGAACGTCTGGGGCAAGCGGTCGGAATGGGTCGATTATTCTGGCGAGATCGACGGAGAACGGGTGGGCGTCGTGATGATGGATCACCCCGGCAACCCGAGGCATCCCACCTACTGGCATTCGCGCGGATACGGCCTGCACTCGATCAATCCGTTCGGCGTGAGCGACTTCCTCAACGACAAGACGCAGAACGGGAGCCTGACCATCGAGCCGGGCGGGCACGCGCGATTCCGTTACAGGGTCATCGTCCACCCCGGTCGAGGGCGCGAGAGGCTCGCGGAGCTCTACAGGGAGTACGCAAACGAAAAGGGCTCGTCCTCGAATCAGTAGGAGGATGGGATCTTATCTCGTCACAGGAGGCAGGGATACGGGTTAACAAGGAGGACGGGAGGACGGAGGGAAGACTGTTCTGAAATACCTGACGCCCCTCGATCAGCGTTCGCCGCTGCGCTGCAGATAACCGATGAGGTCGACGACCTCGCGATCGGTCAGCGCATCGAGCAAGCCGGGCGGCATCATCGAGACGGCCGTCGCTTCGCGCGACTGAACGGTCGACTTGTCGATCACCGCGGCGTCGCGGCCGACGACGTGGAGCGTCAGCTGGCGATCGGTTTCCGCGACGACGTTGCCGCTGAAGGTCCGGCCGTCGCGCGTCGTGACCACGACCATCTTGTAGGCGTCGGGAACCTCGGCGTTCGGCTCGAGGACGTTGAGCAGCAAATAGTTCAGGTTCGGACGATTCGAGCCCGTCAGGTCCGGACCGATGGTGCCACCTTCGCCGTGCAGCTTGTGACAGGCGCCGCAGGTGCGTTGGAACACGGCGCGGCCGTTCTGCAGGTTCGCCGCGCTCATTGCCGTGTCGTTGAGGAGCGCGCGATACCTCGCGTATTCTTTCTCGACCGTGGCGCTCCGCTCGACCGGCCCCCAGACCTCGAGAAACTTCGTGCCGACAACCCTGAGCAGCTGCCGGGAGACGTGAACCGGCACATCCGACTTCGGAATCGTCTGCTTCGCCAGCGCCTCGGTCAGCATGCGGCCGTAGCGCGGGCGTGACGCAAGGGTCTGCACGGCTTCGAGCTTCTCGGCGGCGCTGAACGTCTTGTATCGATCGATCAGCAGCTTCCCGAGCGACTCATCGTCGAACGCGGCGACGGCGCGGATGGCGTCGGCGCGCACGGCCGCATCGTCGAGCAGGGCAGGCAGCTCGGGGACAAGTTGGGGACGCCGCTGCGCGGTGAGGATCTGCAGCGCGCGCCGGCGCTCGTCGACCGCGGCCGTGGTGCGGCGGGCGGTCGCCAGGTATTGCCGGGCGGCCTCCGTGTCGCCGAACTGATCCGCGATCTCACGGGCGAGAGATGGGACCGGATCGCCGGATCGTCTCAATCGGTCGTACACCGCGGCCCACTCGGGTGGCGCGGTCACGTCGAAGCGTCCTTCGAGGCCATCGCGCATGCCCTCGAGCAGGCTGTTCAACGACTTCGGATTCTTGCCAATGGCCGCCACGAGGGGGCCGAGCGCGTTGGCGTCGACGCTCCGGCGCGCGATGAACTGCGCGAGGAGGGGAATGCGGCCGCGTGAGGCGTGGTCGAGCGCGAGCGCCGGATTCTCGTTGACGAGCGGCTCCACGCCGAGCCAGATCATCTTCGGGAGGTTGTGATCGGCGGCATCCTCGGCGTGCATCATCAGCTCGCTCGCGATGCTCCACCGGTCGGCGTGAGTCAGGCGCTGAAGCGCGGACGCGAGATAGAGCCGGACGACCGGCGACCGATCGTCGCGTGCCAGCTGCGCGAACTTCACCAACGCGCCTGGCGCCGGCGCGCGGTCTTCGGTGAGCAGCTGGATCGCCCAGGCGCGGACATGGTCGTCGGGATCGGCGAGCACCTGAATCAGCGCGTCGGGCGTCCAGCCGCCGGTCACGTGCAGCGCCCACATGGCGCGCAGGCGCGTATCGCCGTCCACCTTTGACCGGAACAGCTCCTGCAGCTTCTGGTGAGTGTCGGGTTTCAGCTTCCTGGCCGCGGCCCGGCCCTGCAGGATGACTCGCGCGCGGCGCGCGTGCCAGTCGCTGCGGCTCGTCTGGAGATCGACGAGCTGCGCGTCGGTCAACGTTCGCAGATCGGCGTAGCGTCCTTCCCACGCGGCCGCGAGCGATCGGGCCGGGGCGATCCGATAGATTCGGCCGCTCTCCTGGTGCAGCACGTCCTGCCCGCAGATGTCGCCGTCGTGCCAGTCGAGCACGTAGAGCGCGCCATCCGGACCGATCTCCACGCTGAAGCCGATCCACTGGGCGTTGTTCGCCATCATGAAATCGTCGCCATGATGGGCGGTGAACCCCGAGCCCTTCGGCACGAGCACGTCCGAGAGGACGGCGTGTTCGTGGATGTTCGCCATGAAGATGCGGCCGCGCTGTGACGCCGGAAACGCGTCCGACTGATACACGCGGGCGCCGCCATGCGCCGAACGGTGCCGATGGTCGGCGATGGTCTTGATGTCGCTGTACACGTAGGGGTTGAAGTGCTGACCTCCCTGGCGGTGATAGATCCCGCCGGGGATCACGTGCCAGAGATGAGGAATGACGCACGCGCTGATGAACAGCTGTCCCTTCGCGTCGTAGTCGACGCCCCACGGGTTGCTGAACCCGTGCGCCACGACCTCGAACGCGTCCTTGGTCGGGTGGTATCGCCACACGCCGCCGTTGATCTCGACGCCGTCGCCAGACAGGATGTCTTCGGGAAACGGCTCCTTGTGCTTGTAGAGGCGCCCTTTGCCCTGCGGCTTTCGAATCTTCGACGGTGTGGCGTACCCCTGCAGGCCGTACAACCAGCCATCCGGACCCCAGTGCAGGCTGTTGATCGTTTCGTGACGATCGCGGATACCCCATCCGGTGAGCCGCACTTCGATGTTCGCGACATCCGCTTTGTCGTCGCCGTCGCGATCGGGCACGAAGAGCAGGTTCGGCGGAGCGCCGAGGAACAGCCCATCGAAGCCGACGGCGATCGCCGCCGGGAACGGAACCCCCTCGAGAAACACCTTGCGGCTGTCGGCGACGCCGTCCCGGTCGGTGTCCTCGAGAATCAGGATGCGGCTGTTGCCGGCATTCGAGAAGCCCGCGACCCGTGATTCGTAATCGCGATTCTCCGCAATCCAGAGCCGGCCGCGGTCGTCCCAGCAGAACGCCATCGGCTGGGTCAGCATCGGCTCGGCGGCCCAGGCGTTCACCTTGTAGCCATCGACCGTCGTCATCGCGGCGACCGCCTGCTGCGGATCGAGAAACTGCGCTTCCCTGCCCTCACGCTGCGCGATGCCCCAGAGCGCCGCGGTCGAATACGTGGACCGGTTGCCGCTGTATTCGGTCCAGGCGTTGGTCATCTCCACGTCATTGAGCGTGCCGGTGTAGATCACGAACCGATGACGGATGACTTCGGTTTCTCCCCTGGCAATCGTCCAATCGGCCGCGCGCGATCGTGCCGAGCCGACACCAAGCTGGCCGTCGACGCGCCAGGTCTGCGGATAGCCGCCGTTGTCCGGATGGTCGAAGATCGCGACGTGGACCAGATCGGTGCGCCCTTCGACCTGCATGCCGACGTCGACCCACATCGCGCGCTGCCCTTCGGCCCGCTCGTTGCGCTGGCGCGCGGCGTTGACGACCTCGCCGGCGATGCCTTCGCGCCACGGCATGCGCAGGAACAGGCCGCCGTAGTCGTACTTGCCGATGGTGACGGTGGCGCTGGCTTCGCCGCGCCAGGTGAGATCGAGCTCGAACCTGCCGTTGCGCTCGCGCATCGACCAGCGCTGCGTCTCGGTCAGCACGGCCGCACCCGAGGCGTCGAGGAGCTCGTAGACCGTCTGCCAGCGCACTTCCGGTCCGGCCGCCTCCAGCACACTCGCCGACACACGCCGCCAGTAGTCGCCGGCGGGGTTGTGGAAATAGTCGCGCCCATTGACGCGCGTGAATCCCCAATACAACCCGGTCTGATGCTTGTGATGTCCGGGGCTGTACTCGGTCAGCACACCCTTCCCGTCAGGCGCAGCAATCGGATGCAGATACGGTCGAAAGTCCGGCCTGGCGTTTTGCGTGAGCAGCGCTGTCGAACCGCCATCGCGAAACACGGAGATGGTTCCCGCCTGCTCATCCTGCCTGGCGGTCAGCCCGCGGCCACCGGTGACAGTGGGCTTCTGGTCAGCGTCGCGCACGGTCTGCGACGCGCACGCGCCGGCGACGATCGCAAGGGCCGCGCACGTCACGAAAATGCAGAGATGCCGGCGATTCAGGTGGTCAGGCATGTTCGCGGCACAGGGTAGCACGGGGCACAAACGTGCTGGGTGCTAGGTGCTGGGTGCTACGTGCTTGATGCTACGTGCTACGTGCTACGTGATCGTGCTCGGTGCCGTGCGGGAGACCGGAAGGTGCGGATCACCCGCAGAACATCAAGAATCCCGGAGCAAGTAGCCCCCTGCAGCAGCACTCAGCACCAAGCACCCAGCACCGTAGCACCGAGCACCGAGCACCGAGCACCGTAGAATATCCTCCATGTCCCGATTCGCTCCTCTCCCTCTCGCTCTCGCTCTCCTGCTTCTCGCGGTTACGCCCGGGGCGTATCAGCGGCCCCCGGTCATGGGCCGCACCACGGGGGTCTCGGCAGGTCATCCCCTGACCACCGCGGCGGCGGTCGAGATCCTGCAGCGCGGCGGCAACGCGTTCGACGCCGGCGTCGCGGCGATGCTGGTTGGCGGCGTCGTCGAACAGGATCTCTACGGTCTGGGCGGTGAAGGGCTCGTGCTCGTCTATCCGCAGAAGGAAAAGAAAGTCACCTCGGTCGTCGGGCAAGGGTGGGCGGCGAAGGCCGCGACGATTGACTGGTATCTCGAGCGAAACAAGACACTGCAGGGCGAAGGGCTCGACCCGGCTGTCGTGCCCGGCGCGATCCACGCCGCGCTCACCGTGCTGGAACGGTGGGGCACGCTCCGCTTCGAGGATGTGTCGAAGCGCGCGATCGAATATGCACGCGAGGGCTTCCCGTTGCGGCCGCGCACCGTGGCAACGATCGACCGCATGCGGAAGTTCATCGACGCCTGGCCGAGCAACCAGAAAACCTGGCTCAAGCCGGACGGAACGTCCTATGTGGCGGGCGACACCATCAAGATGCCGGATCTCGCCGACACGCTCACGAAGATGGTTCAGGCTGAGAAATCCGCGCGGGGTCGCGGCCGCGCCCGGGCGGTCGCCGCGGCCCGTGACCGGTTCTACAAGGGCGACATCGCGCGCGAGATGGTCGCCTTCCTCAAGCAGCACGGCACGCCGTTCGATGAACGCGATTTCGCGGACTTCTTCGCGCGCGTCGAGGAACCGGCCTCGGTGACCTATCGCGGCCTGACCGTCTACAAGCACGCCTTCAACAGCCAGGGGCCGGCGCTGCTGCAGACCCTCAACATCCTGGAAAACTTCGATCTGCAGAAGCTCGGCCACAACAGCGCCGATTATCTCCACGTGATCACCGAAGCCATGAAGATGGCCTACGCGGATCGCGACAGCTACTATGCCGATCCGACGTTCGTGAAGGTCCCGGCTGCCGGCCTGCTCTCGAAGGACTACGCGAAGGCGCGGGCGGCGCAGATCGACATGTCGCGAGCCATCTCGGTCCAGGCCGCCGGCGACCCGCTGCCCTTCGATCCCGAGGTGCGGGAATGGCCGTTCTGGATCGCCGGGCGCAGCGCTGCCGCGACCGGAGAGGCGCCGTTTACGGGAACCGACCCGAGCCTCAAGGACACGACCCATATCGCAATCATCGATTCGGCCGGCAACATCTTCGACGCGACGCCGAGCGGCGGCTGGATCAGCGGCGCGGTCATTCTCGGCAAGACCGGGATCGGGCTGTCGACGCGCGGCGAACAGTTCTGGCTCGACAAGACCCGCGCCGCGCAGCTGCGGCCGCGATCCCGTCCGCGCTACACGCTGACGCCCGGCATCGTGCTGCGCGACGGCCAGCCCTATCTCGCGCTCGGCACCCCTGGCGGCGACAACCAGGAACAGACCGTCCTTCAGGCCCTCCTGAACATCGTCGAGTTTCGCGACCGGTGGTACCCCAACCTGCATACCGCGTTCGAATGGCCGCGGATGCAGACGTTCCACTTCCTCGGCTCGTTCTGGCCCCACCCGATCGAGCTGAATCGGCTCGACGTCGAGACCGGCGTCTCCGATGAGGTGATCAACGAGCTGAAAGCGCGCGGTCACAATGTCCGGAAGGCGCCGCCGGTTTCGATCTCCGGGTGCGCCACCGGCGTCCTGATCGATCCGCGGACGGGTAACCGGATCGCGGGCGCGGATCCCCGCCGCGACTGTTACGCGTTCGCGTATTGATTCCCTGCGCATCGCCCCTAATCAGCGGGCCATCGCGCTACCGCGCCGCACGTTTCAACAGATCCTTCGTGCCGTCGTGACGTCGTGCCGTCGTGCCGCGCGAAGCGCCAATGGGTCTCTTTCGGGCACCGTCGAAGGACGTACTGAAGAGCGCGATATGATTGACCCGTTCGTCCCGTTCGGCAGCCGATACTCGTGAAGCCTCAGATCAGCCCGGATTCGATGATCGCGACCACCACGACCCGCCGTTCCGCCAAAGACCTCCTCCCGAAGATCGATCGCATGTTCGAGCTGTCGGCCCGGAAGATTCGGGCGCTCGACGAGTCGTGGCCCGACTCGGCGGGCGCGCCGGTGTTCACGGTCGAGGGCAAGTACCACTCACGCGGGTGGACGGAGTGGACGCAGGGCTTTCAGTTCGGATCGGCGGTCCTGCAGTTCGACGCCACCGACGATCGCGAGTTCCTGGAGATGGCGTGCAAGCGAACGGTCGAGCGGATGGCGCCGCACATCTCACACGTCGGTGTTCACGATCACGGCTTCAACAACGTCAGCACGTATGGCGGATTATGGCGGCTCGCCCGTGAGGGCCGTACCGGCGCGGACCCCTGGGAGATGCATTTCTACGAGCTCGCGCTGAAGATCAGCGGCGCGGTGCAGGCGCGGCGCTGGACGCGCCTGCCCGAAGGCGGCTACATCTACTCGTTCAACGGCGCGCACTCCCTGTTCGTCGACACGATCCGCTCGCTGCGCGCGCTGGCGATCGCGCACCTGCTCGGTCATCGGCTGTCGGAGGAGCAGGACGCCTCGATCAACCTGCTCGACCGGCTGCTGCAGCACGCGCGGGCGACCGCTCAGTACGCGATCTACTACGGCAAGGGCCGGGACTCGTACGATCTGCGCGGACGGACCGCGCACGAGAGTCTCTTCAACGTCGCCAACGGCACTTACCGCGGCCCCAACAGCCAGCAGGGCTACTCACCGTTTTCGACCTGGACGCGCGGCCTGGCCTGGGCGATGGCCGGATTCGCCGAACAGATCGAATTCCTCGAAACGCGATCCGACGAGGAACTGGCGACGTTCGGCAGGCGGAAGACGATCGACGACTGGATGCTCGAAGCGGCGCGCGCGACCTGTGATTTCTACATCGAGTCCGCGAGCGCCGCCGATGGCGTGCCTTACTGGGACACTGGCGCGCCAGGGCTCGCGCGCCTGGGTGATTGGGCCTCACGACCCGCGGATCCGTTCAACGACCACGAGCCGGTCGACAGCTCCGCGGCGGCGATTGCGGCGCAGGGGCTGCTGCGGCTCGGCCGCGTGCTCGATCGGCGCGGCGAGGACGGTTCCCGCTACGAGCAGGCCGGCTTGCAGGTGCTCGATACCCTGGTCGACGATCGTGGACCTTATCTCTCGACCGGCGCGACGCATCAAGGGCTGCTGCTCCACTCGATCTACCATCGCCCGAATGGATGGGACCATGTGCCCGACGGATCGCGCATTCCCCGCGGCGAATCGAGCCAGTGGGGGGACTATCACCTGCGGGAGGCGGCGCTCCTCGTCCGACGGCTGGCGCGAAACGAACCCTACCTCACGTTCTTTGGCAGCTGACACACGCGCCGGACGGTCTGGCGACTTCGATGAAGGGCTGAACGTTGGCAGTTGACGCGCGGCAGGAGCGGGTCGGGCTCATCACCGGCGGCACTCGCGGGATCGGTCTGGGCATTGCCCGTACGCTCGCCGCCGAAGGTTGGCGGCTGGCCCTGTGCGGCGTCCGTCCTCCGGCTGATGTCGCCGAGCTGCTGACCACGTTCGACGGCCGCGCCGAGTACTTCCAGGCGGACGTCGGCAGTCAGGCCGACCGCACGCGGCTCGCCGACGCGATTGCCGGACGGTACGACGCGGTTCACGCGCTCGTGAACAATGCCGGCCGCGCGCCGCGAGTTCGCGCCGACATCCTCGAAGCGACGGAAGAGAGCTTCGAAGAGCTCATGAGAATCAATCTGCAGGGGCCGTACTTCCTGACCCAGGCCATCGCGCGGCAGATGGCCGCGAAGAAGGCATCGGACCCGGCGTTCTCCGCCGCGATCGTGTTCGTGACGTCGGTGTCGGCCGAGATGGTCTCCATCGCGCGCGGCGAGTACCTGCGTCAGCAAGGCCGGCCTCGCGATGGCCTCACGGCTGTTTGCGGTGCGGCTCGCTCCCCTCGGCATTCCGGTCTACGAAGTCCGGCCAGGCATCATCGCGACGGACATGACCGCGGTCGTTCGCGACATCTATGACGCGCGGATTGCGGACGGTCTCGTGCCCGAGAAACGCTGGGGCCAGCCCGAAGATGTCGGCCGCACGGTCGCGGCGCTGCTGCGCGGCGATGTTCCCTACGCCACCGGTACCGTCATTCACGTCGACGGCGGCCTTGCCGTGCCGCGGCTCTGACGGCTCTGCAGGAAACGGGATTCCGAGGACTCCGGCCTCGGTGATTCGGGACTTCGTCTCCGGGATCGGGGAACTCGCAGGCGTTCAATCTCAGAGATCGTGCTTGCCGCGCGACGGCACGACGTCTGACTGGGTACCTGACGGAAATCATTTAGGAACCAATCCGAGTCGTGCTGCCGGGCCGTCGTTGCCCATGCAGCCGCACAACGTCAGCCGATCGCCGAACCTTGGCAAATTGTCCGCGGAGTAGCAAGGATCCCGAGGTCCCGTCGCAGCTCAGAGTCTGCCGTCATCTCCGGCTCCCTGCCGGCTCGGCGCTGGCCTGGAACAGTTCGCGCACCTCGTCATCCGACGTCTGCGAAAAATCGCGATACCAGAGTCCCACCGCGCGGAAATCAACGGGAGCGTGCACACACACGACCTCGTCGGCCAGTTGGGCGAGCTCGCGGCAGGTGCCCTCCGCACCGACCGGCACCGCCACGACAATCCGCTTCGGGCCGCGTGCGCGCACTGCCTCGACGGCGGCCCTCATCGTCGAGCCCGTCGCCAACCCGTCGTCGATCAGCACGACCGTGCGGCCTTCCAGCGGCATGCTCGGGTGGCCGCCGCGATAGGCCTGCTCCCGACGCTGCAGCTCGGCCTGTTCCCGGGCGGCGACGCCATCGATGACCTCATCAAGAATCCTGTACCAGCGCACGACGTCTTCGTTCAGTACACGAACACCGCCTGACGCGATGGCCCCCATCGCGAGCTCTTCATGCCCTGGAACGCCGAGCTTACGCACGAGGAAGATGTCGAGCGGGGCGCCCAGCGCTCGCGCAACCTCGTAGGCGACCGGCACGCCGCCGCGCGGGAGCGCGAGGACGACGAGGTCGGGGTCGTCCCTGTATTTCTCCAGGCGTTGAGCCAGCTCGACGCCGGCTTCCCTGCGGTTCGAGAATGGCATCGGACGGTCGAGGTTCACGGGTACTTCCGTATGTCACTGCCGGCTCGTGCAAGTGAAGTGCCTTACGATGGCATTCCGGTTGCTGTGCTTTTTGAAGAAACTACCGCCTGAAAGGCGGTAGACTCCGCGCGCGACTGAAAGTCGCAGCTGCGCCGCCTGCGAGCGGTAGTTTCTTCATAGGCGGGACCCGTGGTCCCGCTAGTCCAACGTGCTCGGTCAGCTCTAAGCAGCCGGTAGACCGGACCGGCTGGAAGCTGACTGCCTGAAAGGCGGTGGGTTTAGACCTGGCACGTTGGACTAAAAGGGGGCAACCATGGTGCACGATCGCGGAGCGATGCTGGTTGGGATGGGTATCGGGGCGAGCCTCATGTACTTCCTCGACCCGAACGGCGGCGGGCGACGGCGAGCGCTCGTCCGGGACAAGGTCGTTCACGCGGGCCATGTCGTGAGCGAGACCGCCGACGCGACGTCCCGCGACGTCGCCAACCGTGTCGCCGGCGTCGCGGCGCGGATTCGGGGCGCGCGTCACCGCGAACCCGTCGACGATCGCGTGCTTGCCGAACGCATCCGTGCTCAGCTCGGGCGCGTCGTTTCGCACCCCCGGGCGATCGATGTCGACGTCTCGGACGGCATCGTGACGATGCGAGGCGCAATCCTCCAGTCCGAAGTGGAGCGCATGTGCGATGCCGTTGCGCATATCAGCGGCGTTCGTGAAGTCGTCGACGAGCTCGACGCTTATACCAGCGCGGAGAACATCCCGGCACTGCAGGGTGGCCGCGAACACGCGGCAATCAGGCACCGCCCGTGGTCCCCGACCAAGCAGCTGGTTACGTGCCTGGCGGCCACAGCCGGTCTTGGCTTGATCGCCACCGCGGCCGGTGCACCTGCGCGTCGCGCCGGGCGCGACGACCTCGGCGAACAGCCTTTGCCTCCGATCGACAGCGAAGGCTGGTAAGGCTTACTTGACCATCAGCGGATGACGCGAAACGGCACGAAGGCTTCGGCCCGAGCGTCGCCGCTCGTCGCGTCGAACACGACCGCGAACTCACCGGCGGCGATCGAAGCGACTGGCAGATCGAGCTGATAGCCGCCACCGGCTGACGCCGGGCCTACCGGGAGCTGCACGATCGTCGCTCCGCGACGGTCGATCAACCGCGCCGCGATCTTGACCGGGCCGGCGGGGTCTCGCGGCGCAATCACGCTGGTGCGCACAATCAAGCGGTCGGTGCGGGAGAAGGTGCGTCCCGCGTACACCGGCGGCTTCTCCGACGTCAGGATGGCGCGCAGGTCCGCCGGACTGCGGCTTCGGTGGACAGCGGGTGTGCTCAGCATCAGCGCGGATTCGGCCGCCGGCGACAGTTTCAAGGTCCGCTTCTCGCGATCGACCACTTCACCCTTGGCGTCGGTGACGGTGACCGCCAGCTGCACGACGCCGGCTGGCAGGTCGACCGTCGTGCCATCGCGCTCGATCGTTCGCTCGATCGCGGCATCCGTTCCGGCTTGAATCGTGGCGAGGACTGACGCTGGCACGGTCGTGTCGCCGCGCTCGGTGCGCGGCGACCACGCCAGCGTCAGCTCGACGCGGCCGTCCACCGGCGGCCCGGCACCCGACCAGAGATCCACGAGCCGCGGCGCGTTCGGCGCCAGGAGCGTCGAGAACGCAGCGGCCACCGACGGCTCCAGGACGGCAGCGGCGGCCCGAGTCCGCGCGGCTTCGACGTCTTGCGCACGGGGCGCCCAATAGCCCTCGCGGGCCCGCACCTCGACACCTCCCCGCTTCACGCGCACCTTGATGCGATGAAACAAGCCGTCGAGCGGCATCTCCCGCGTATACCCAAGCAGATACAACGCGCTGACCTGTTTGATCATCCGAGCGAAGGCGCCGGGAATGTCGTTGGTGCGCAGGAAGTCGCCGCCCGTCCCTGACGCGATGATCTCGAGGGGGCCGCCGAATATCGAGCTGTTGACCTGCAGACCCCTCGGGTCGACGACGTGAATCGCCGTGTTGCTGTCATTGGCGGCGCGGACGATGTCGATCGCCATGTTGTTCAAGTCGGACGGCGTCAGGCCCGGCCCGCTGGACGAACCGGACATCGGATCCGCGGACGCACGGCTCGGCCGCCCTATCAGGGCTTCACTCACGACGATCAGCGTCTTCCGGCCCTGACTGAGCGTGCCCAGGTGCGCGGCAGCCGCCTTGATCGCGGTCACGCTCACCTGGGTGCGCAGCCGCTCGATCTCGCCAAGCTGGCGGACGACCTGCAGGTGTGCTTCCTCGACGGCGCTTCGCGGCGGAAAGTACTCCCCCATGCGCCCCTGCAGCGTATGGATGCGATCGGCAAGCGCTCGCCGGTCCCGCGTCAGCTCAATCGCGCTGATCGGTGTGAGCTGATCCATGATGCCGACGAGATCCGTCGGACCGAACTGGTCGAGGACGGCGCGAGTGAGGGCGGCCCGGCCCCGGATCGCCGGCTCGAACTGCTGGATGTGATACTCGTCCCAGAAAATCAGGAACGTCCGCACGTCATCACGCGCGGCTTCGGAGGCCGCGTGAGACGGGCTTCGAATCACCAGCGATCGATCGTCGCTCGGCTGGCCGTCGGCCGAGATGAACTTGAACGACGTGATCGCTTGAGGCTTGCCGTCCTCTTGAATCTCGAAGTCGTCCGCCGTCAACGTCGTCAGCGGCGTGCCGTTGCGGTCGGTCACCGTGGCGTCGACGCGAATGACGTTCGTGCCGGTCCGGAACGTCGGCGGGCGCTGCGGTTCCTGTTCCTGCCCGATCAGCAGAGACGAGGCGAAGACCGCGGCGGCGAGCAGCCCGTGGTAAAACGCCAGCGTCGCACCGAGGGCGGCGAGGCGCCCCGCTGGCAAGGCGCGACGACCGAGAATACCGGGAGTATTTGAGGGAGGAGCAACGCCGCCAGCGGGGATGCATCGCCGGCCGAATGCAGCTGGCGTTTTACCACGGGCTGCGAGGACCGCGGCGGTGCGCCGGCGCGAGAAGGGCTCACGCGATCGGCTCACCGACTCGCACTTCCGCGGTCTTCATCGCCGGACGATCGAGATACGACGGATTCAGATCCGTCACGGACGGACAACCGAGCAGCTTCAGCGTACGGACGACATCCGCGCGAAGGATGTCGATCGCGCGGGTCACACCCGCTCCGCCGGCCGCGCCGAGGCCATACGCATAGGCACGCCCGACCAGAACGGCACGCGCGCCGAGGCACAGCGCTTTGACGATGTCGCTGCCGCGGCGGATGCCGCCATCCATCAGAACCTCGATCCTCCCGTTCACCGCCTCAACCACTTCCGGGCAGCACATCGATCGACGCGCGGACGCCATCGAGCTGCCGCCCGCCGTGATTCGACACGACCAGGGCGTCGGCGCCTTCGCCGACCGCCCGCCGCGCGTCCTCCTCGGTATGGATGCCCTTGATCACGATCGGGCCGCCCCACACGTCGCGAATCCAGCGCAGATCGCGCCATGTCGCCATGGATTCTTCGAGCGCCCTGCCCACATCCGCATAGAGCATCGGACCGCCGGGAAGGACCACGTTGGGGAAGGTCATGAGACCGCCGTCGCGGAAGAAACTCGCGAGCCAGCGGGGCCGGAGGAGAAACTGCGAGACATACGGCGCCATCTTCAGCGGGTTGCGCGTGATCAGCGCGGCGATCCCGTTTCGCACGTCGCGCTCGCGCATGCCGGCCACCGCCGTGTCGATGGTCACGACCAGCGCGCTGTAGCCGGCCTTGCGCGCGCGATCGATGCTGGCGCTCGCGACATCACGGCCACCCGCGAGATAGAGCTGGTACCAGACCGGCCCCTTCGATGCCTGGCGCACGTCCTCGAGCAGGCAGCCGGAGAACGTCGACAGCGTGTAGGCCGTCCCGGCCTCGCCGGCGGCGTGGGCCGCCACCTCTTCGGCGCGCGGATAGAAGAGCCGGCTGCTGCCTAACGGCGCCAGGATGAACGGCAGAGCCTGCGGCGTACCGAGGACCGTCGTCCCCAGCTCACAGGTCGCGGTGGACACGGCGCAGCGGGGGCGGAGGGTCAGCCGCTCGAACGCGCGGCAGTTTTCAGCGAGCGTGAGCTCAGCCTCGGCGCCGCCGTCGATATAGTCGAAGACGGCGCGCGGCAGCCTGCGCTTCGCCGCGAGCCGCAGATCGCTGATGTTGACGGCACGGGCCACATTCATCTCACGCTGATTTTCTCACGGCTGAGCAGATGGCGAAGCCTTCGGCCGGGACGTACACTCGACGGATGACACCCTTGCCGAAGCCCCCCGAGCCCACGCCAGATCCGCTGCCGCCCCCAGAGCCGCTGCCGTTGCCGGAACCGTCGCCCGAACCGCCGCCGACGAACCCCATTCCCCACCTGAACCGGTTCTCTAACGTGCGACGTGCTACGTCCCACGTGCTCACGTGCCTGTGCGTGCACGTGCTCACGTGCTCACGTGCTCACGTGCTTGTGCGACGTGCTCACGTGCTGCGTGCTCACCTACGTGCGAAGATACAAAGCCGCAGCGAGACCGCGAACCATCTACAGCCATCCAGACGCGCGAAGGTTCTCCAGGCTGCGGTGCACCTGCGCGCGCTCGTACGCGATCACGGTCTCGGGTGGCGCGTTCGACTCCCAGGGCGTGCGGTAGTCGGCGTCGGGCGCGGAGACGCTTCTCACGCAGGCGGCCGAGCATGACCGCCAGCTCGCTTGCGGCGCGCGGTGGATATCCCTGCCACCATCCGGCGGTGAACAGCCGGATGTGTCGCGCCTCTAGCGCGCCGGGCTCGATCGAGGCGGCCAGAGATCGACCCGTGGAGTCGAGCACCCGCAGAACGTCGGCAAATGGCACACATCCATCGCCGATCGCGCATCGCACGAGCCGATATCCTTCGTCGGTGAATTGCGCGACGTAATCCTTCAGATGGACGTGGCGGATCCGGGCTGCCGCGCGGCTCGCGAAGGCAACCGGATCTTCGCCGACAGAAAAAGGATTGCCCGTGTCGAAGACGATGCCGACGTGGTCGCCGAGCGATTCACAGAGCTCGAGCAGCTCCTCGCTGCCGAAGTCCTGGTGATTCTCGATGGCGAGGATCAGCCCCGCGTCGGCAACCTTCGGCGCCTCCCTGAGCAGCGTCGTGCGCGCATGCGCGACCATGTCGTGCCAGCGCGGGCCCAGCGCCGCCCGTCCTCCTTCGAGCACCGGCGTCAGATGAAATCGGATGATCGATGCCCCGATGGCCCTGGTGCACCTGATCGCGTTCGCCAGCGTCTCGCCCGGTTCGTGGGCGAGCCAGAAACTGGCGACGCGTGTGACGCTGCCGAGCCGGTCGCGGGTCTGGGCGAGATCGCGATCCGACAGGCCGGTCAGCCACCGGTGATCGAGCTCGATGCACCGGACACCGGCCTCCTGCGCAAAGGCGATGAAGCCCTGCATCCCGATCGGAGACGGATTCGCGCGGGGAGTGCCGGCGCCCTGGAGGCCAACGGTGTAGGCAAGGCCGTAGGGATTCAGGCCTAGCGAGAGAGGCATCGCCTACCCCACTCCGATCTCCACAGACGAGTTGCGCTTCGCGCTGCACGAAGGCACGAAGTCACGACGGCACGACGAGCAGATGCTGAGCAGATGTCTTGAACTGATCGCTGTCGTGCCGTCGTGCCGTCGTGGCCGTCGTGCGGCGCGAAGCGCAAACTCGTGGTCTCGAGGAGTTCCCCGCCTCACCGAAGCCGCGCCCAGCAGGGTCGGGCGCGCGAAGGCGGGGAAGTTGGAAGTTGACCCTGTCCTCCGTCAGTACAACACAAAGGTGTAGAGCGTATCGTTGACCGCCACCAGCACGTACTGGCGGCCGTCGAGCATGTGCGTCTGCGGCGCATTCGAAATGTTGCCGATGCGCGCATGCCAGAGCGGCTTGCCTTTGACGGCATCGAAGGCCACGAAATTGCCGCTGCCATCGCCGGTGAAGAGCACCCGGCCAGCCGAGGTCAGCATGCCGGCTCCGCCACCCCCGCCGAGCGGCCACGCGTGCCGCCAGACGGTCTTGCCGGTCCGGTAATCGATCGCGGCCAGCGCGTTCCCGGCCGAGCCGACGCCGACCGCCAGCTTGCCGCCGAGGCCCATCGAACCGCGTGGATCGGGATCGGTGAGATACAACAGCTGGAATCCGTTGTTCTCCTGCGTGTAGAACAAACCGGTATCGGGGGAATAGGCCGGCGGCTGCCAGTTGACGACGCCCCCTTCGACTGGCGAGACGAGCGAACCAGGAATGGTGGCTTCCTTCTCGGGGTTCGGTTCCGGTTCACCGCTGGGCCTGACGTGCTTCGCCCAGTTCGTCGTCGTCCCGTACTTGCTCGTGACGACGTGCTCGCCGGTGACGCGGTCGACGGTGAAGAAGTAGCCGTTGCGCGAAGCCGTCGAGATCAGCTTCCGCGGCTTGCCGTTGATCGTGCCGTCGATCAGGATCGGCGTCTGCGCGGAGTCCCAGTCGTGCGTGTCGTGCGGGGACGTCTGGAAGTACCACGCCATCTTGCCGGTCTCTACGTTGACGGCAACGAGTGAACAGGTGAACAGGTTGTCGCCCTTGCGGCCGGCCCCCGTGTAACCCGGTGTCGGGTTGCCCGTGCCGAAGATATACAGCTTGGTCTCCGGGTCGTAGACGCCCGGAATCCACACCTGACCACCGCCATGGCGAGCGGCGTTGAGGCTGGGCCACGTTTCGAGCCCCGGATCGCCGGGGTTCATCGGCACGGTGTAGAAGATCCACTTGCGCTTGCCCGTTTCGGGATCGAACGACTGCAGGAACCCGGGCGCGTCGAGATCGTTTCCCGTGCCGACGAGCACGTGATCGCCGATGACGATGGGCGCCATGGTGGAGAGGTACTGCTGGTCGAAGTCCGCGATCTCGACGTGCCAGCGTTCCTTCCCGGTCCTCGCATCCAGCGAGACGAGATAGTTGTCGGGCGTCTCGAAGAAGAGATAGTTCTTCCACATCGCCGCGCCGCGGTTGCCGATGTGCGTCCCTCCCTTGGTCCGCCAGAAATAGCGCCAGAGCTCATGTCCGTCACGCGCGTCCAGCGCCCACACGTTGTCGGGCGAAGTGACATAGAGCACACCGCCCACCTGGAGGATCGCGCCCTTGACGCTGACGCCGCCAATCGGGAAGTCCCCCTTCCCTTCTCCGCCGACGATGACGTTGCCACCCCGCCGCCGCCACCGCCGCCGCGCCCGAAGCCACCGAACCCGCCCGCCGCTGGCTCGCCGCCGGCCAGGCGGGCGGTCCACGCCAGCGTCAGGTTCTTGACGTTCGATTGATTGACTTGCGTGAGCGAGCTGTAGCGGCGGCCGGTGTAGTCGCCGGAATACGTCGGCCACGAATCGGACAGCGGCTTCAGCATGGACTGCGGATCGAGTCCGCCGTTCTGGGCCGCTTCCTGCCCCAGGAGCAGCACCGGTGCGGCCAGGAGACACGTCGCGAGAATGAGTTTTCTCGAGGTCATTTCAAGGTCACCAGATAGGCGGTCACGTTGTGAATGTCTTTGTCGGTGTACACGGTCAGCAGGTTCCTGTGGCCCTCGAGCGGGTCGCGAACATCGACCTTCGGCACATCGCCGTTGCGCCGGAACGAGCGCTGCACGCCGTCGGCCGGCGTCAAAATGACAATGAAGTCGTCGATGCGATCGAGACGCCCTTCGACCTTCTGACCCGACGGCTGCGTGACGGTCACGCGTACCTCGCGACGGTTCGACGCCGGCGCATCGCCGCCACCGCCTCGCCCGCCGCGCCCGCCCCGGCCGCCGCCTCCGCCCGATACCCACAGATTCTGCAGCTGCAGGGGATCGGACACTCTCGACGCCAGCCCTTTGAGATCGCCGGTCGGCGAGTGGCAGGACGCGCATTTCGCCGTGAAGTAGGTCTGCCCGGCGGTCGCGTCACCGACGAGGATGTTCAAATCGGCGGGCTCGGCGCCAGGAGGAGGCGACCCCTGTCCGCGCATCGAGGCCACGACGCTGTGGATGTACTCCGCGAGCGCTCTCGCATCGTCATCGGAGATCTGCGGGAATGGCGGCATCGGCGGCAACCCCGGCGTCTGACGGCCATTGCGGACGACCGGCAGGATCAGCTCACCTTTCTGGTCGTTCAACACGAGCTGCGACCGAAGCAGGTTGACGCCTCCCATGTCGCCGCCGCGCAGGTCAGGTCCGTGACACAAACGGCAGCTCGCGCCATAGATGGCCTGCCCGCGCTTGATCAGTTCCGGATCCCCCGGCGGACGCTGCTGCGCCGGAAACGTCGCCGGCCCGCCGCGTCCCTGCCCGCGGCCGCCCGGCGGCTGCTGACCCGCGGGAGCGGGCGCGGGCTTCGCCGTTTGTGGATCCTGCGCCGCCGTATGCGCAACGGCGACCATGAATCCCGCGCAGGCCGCCGCGAGTAACCCCTTCGTCAGATGCATCCTGTCACCTCGCCCGATGAGCGCGTCATGCTGGTGCAGTGAATGGTAGGAGATGTAGAACGGCCGGACAAGCTACGGCCGGCCGATCACCGATCACCGATCACCGATCACGTCACGATGGTACTTCAGTCAGGCTCAGCCATATGCCGGACATCCCACACGAGACGCAGACTTCCGGTGGCCTTCGTGGCCGAAGCCGTGGGCCGTTTGGTGGTGGTGGAGATTGCGAACAACGCTACTCAGGCTTCACCGAAGGCAACAGATGCTTCTGAACCTTCCCCAGCGCGGTTCTGGGTAACGCATCGACCTGCACGAACGCCCTTGGCACCTTGAATGACGCGAGCGCGCGCCGGCAGATGTCGTCGAGCGCGGGCTCGTCGACCGGGCCGTCCGACACGACGTAGGCGATCGGCACCTCTCCGCGCTTCGCGTCGGCCACCCCGACCACCGCCGCTTCGCGTATCCCTGGCACCTCCGTCAACACTTCCTCGATTTCGCGCGGGTAGATGTTGAAGCCGCCGGAAATGATCAAGTCGGTCCGCCGTCCCCGCAGCGTGTAGTAGCCGTCTTCCGTCCGCTCCGCGAGGTCACCGGTCTTGAACCAGCCGTTGTCGAAGGCCGCGGCAGTAGCGTCCGGCTGCCGCCAGTAGCCCGAAAAGACATTCGGTCCCCGTACATGCAGCTCGCCAATCTCGCCGGGCGCGACTTGGGTGCCGTCGGGACGAACGATGCGTGCAGAAACGCCCGGAAATGGCGTGCCGACCGTACCGGCGCGCCGCTCGCCCGCGTAGGGATTGCCCATGTTCATGAGGGTCTCGCTCATCCCGTAGCGCTCGAGGATCGTGTGGCCGAAACGATCGCGGAAGGCGTCGAACACGGTCGCAGGCAGTGGCGCCGACCCGCTCACGAACAGCCGCATCCGGGCACCAATCGTCTGTGCCGCATCGGGCGGAAGCTCGAGCAGCCGGACGTAGACCGTCGGCACCCCGAAGAACAACGTCGGCTGGAATTGCGTGAACAGCTCACCTGCACGCGCGGCCTCGAACCGCTCGACCAGCCGCATGCGGCAGCCGCTCGCCAGCCAGGTCATCAGACCATTCGCGAGGCCGTGCACGTGGAACAGCGGCAGCACGGCAAGGTAGCGGTCGGCGGAGGTTATCCGCCAGCACGAGACGAGGTTCACCGTGTTGGCGAGGAAGTTGTCGTGCGAGAGCACGGCGCCTTTCGAGCGGCCGGTCGTCCCCGACGTGTACACGATCGCGGCAGGTGCGTCGCCGGAGAGGGTGATCCGGACCGGATCGGCGGATTCGTTCCCGGCCGCCGCCGTCAGTTCGACCGCGTCCCAGGCCCGGACCGACTCGAACAAGTCGAACGCCGGCCGGGTCGTCACGACTGCCCCCGGCTCGGCATCGCGGAGGATGTGACCGACTTCGCGCTCGCGATAGAGTATGTTGACCGGCACGAGGATGATGCCGGCCTTGAGACACGCCAGGATCAAGTCGACGAATTCGATGCGATTGGCAAGATAGACGGCGAGGCGGTCCCCTGGCTTCAACCCGCGGCCGATGAGCAGCCGGGCGAGCCGGTTGCTCCGCTGATCGAGCTGCCCGAACGTCGCCGTCGCGGGCCGCCCCTCCGCGGTGTCGAACTCAATCGCCTCGGCATCGCGCTGCGTCTGCAGAGATATCGCGAACAAATCAGCCAGCTGCATCGACCGGTGATTCTATCGTGCGGAACCAATGCCTCGACGCCTCCGTCTTCGGGGGCAGGCCCTTCGACAGGCTCAGGGGCAGGCCGTCGAATCCGTGAATGTGGACAGTCAGGGCGACCGGGGACAACCCGGGGAGGAGCGATGGTCGAACATCTCTGGAAGGATGTCTCCTACAGCGCCCGCGGGCTACTCCGCGACCGCGCGTTCACGTTCACCACGGTCGCGACGCTCACCGTCGCGCTCGCGCTCGTGACGGTCGTCTTCGCCATCTTCAATGCCTACGTCCTCCGCCCCTACGCGGTCCGCGATCCCTACAGCCTGTATGAGATCCGCTGGAGCGCGCGGACGGCCGGCGGCGGATCCGGCGGACGCGCGTTCAGGTGGAGCGACTATCAGGAGCTCCGCGAACGGACCGATCTGTTCGACAGCGTGATCGCCGAGCGGCACCGGGCCGCGCAATCCGAGGGCCGGCCGCTGTGGGCGGCGTTCGTATCGGGCAACTACTTCGACACGCTGGGCGGGCGCGTCGCCGCCGGCCGCGCGCTCGCCGAGTTCGACGCGCGATCGCCTGGCGCCGATCCCGTTGCGGTCCTGAGTCATGAGGCATGGACCCGCCTGTTCGATCGAAACCCGGGCGCGGTGGGCAGCACCGTACGCCTCAACGATCAGATCCTCACCATCGTCGGGATCATGAACGAGGAGTTCCTCGGGCTGAACGACACGCCGCCCGACCTCTGGGTGCCGGTGACGATGTACGGACCGGTGTTCAAACAGGATCTGTTCAGAGCCAATCAGCCTCGCGAGCTCGCGATCATCGTCCGGCTCAGGCGCGACGTCTCCGTCGATCAGGTCGTCACCGCGCTCACTCCGGCCATGGAGCGACTCTCGGATCGATCGGGAACGGTGCGCGCCGTAGTCCTGCCGCAGGCGACGCCCGCTCCCCTGACGGCTGGACTGATCGCGCGGCTGTCTCCCGTCTTTGCGGCGTTCGTCCTCGGTACTGGTCGCGGCATGCGCGAACGTCTCGAACGTGATGCTTGCGCGCGCCAACAGCCGGCACCGCGAAATCGGCATCCGCCTGTCGCTCGGCGCGGGCCGATGGCGCGTCGTCCGCCAGTTGATGACCGAAGGGCTGATGATCGCCGCGCTTGCCGGCGCTGCCGCCCTCGGCGCCGCCGTTCTCGTGCTGCAGACAGGCCTGGCGGTCTTTTTCCTGACGCTGCCGCCATCTTTCGCCGCGGTCGCCCGCGTGCTGCCGCTCGACCTCGACCACCGGGTCTTCCTGTTCACGCTCATCGTGTCGGCGATCGCGACCGTGATGTTCGCGCTGCTCCCGGCGCTTCAGGCGACCAGGCTGACGCTGACGAATGCACTCCGCGGCGAGCTTGGATCGGGAATGCGCGCATCGAGGTTGAGAAACGTGCTCGTCATCGGCCAGGTGGCGGTATCCCTGGTGCTGATCGTGGTGGCCGCGACGCTCGTCCGCAACGGATCGGCGCTGCAATCGACCGACATCGGGTTCGACACGCATGCGATCGTCTCCATCAGGCAACAGAGTCAGGGGCCCAGCCTGATCACGCGGGCCCATGACGCACTCGCTTTGGATCCTCAGATTGCACGCGTCGCGGTGACGAGCCACAACCCGCTGACCGGCGAAGGGCCGAAGACACCGGTGCTGGGACCAACCGGCGCGATCGTGCCGGTGTCGTACGTTCATGTATCTCCCGAGTACTTCGACACCGTGCAGATTCCGATCGTCCGCGGCCGGGAATTCCGGCCAGACGAGGCGCTGGCCGAGGCCCGCGTGACCATCGTCAGCGCGGCCGCCGCGCACGCGCTCTGGCCGGGAGAGGATCCCGTTGGCAAGACGATTCGAGTCTGGCTCGAGCCCAAGGAACGGCCCGATGTCATGGAACGCGATCGTCTCGTTTCCAAGAGCGAGCTCGGCCAGCTGGGCGAGGACGTCGTTGTCGTCGGCGTCGCGCGGGACGCGGTGAGCGGCCTGGTCTACGACGGGCGGAACGCGCACATCTACCTGCCGACGAATCCGTCAGGAGCAAACGCGAAGGCCCTGCTCGCACGCGGCAGGTCGACGAGCGACATCCGTCACGACCGGCTGCAGGCCGTGCTTCGGACCGTCGACCCAAGCCCGCTCGCGTTCACACTCCTGTCGCTGGACGATGCCCTGGCGCTGCAGATGTATCCGCTGATGGTGGCCTCGTGGATCGGGCTGCTGCTGAGCACGATCGCGCTCGTGCTGAGCGTTTCGGGACTCTACGGCGTGGTTACCTACAGCCTCAGTCAGCGGATCAAAGAGATTGGGATCCGGATGGCGCTCGGCGCGACATCTGCGGCCATCGTGAGGCTCGTAATGGCACAGTCGGGGCGCCTCGTCGTGATCGGCGCCGGCACCGGCCTGCTCGTGTCGTTCTCGGTGCTGGGCGCGCTCAACGCGATCATTCCGCTGGAGAACGTCTCGATTCTGGACGCGGGAGCGTTCGCGGCCGGCGCGGCGATTCTGGCCATCGCGGCGGCCGTTGCGACCTACTACCCTGCGCGTCGCGCCACGCGGATCGATCCCTCGGATGCGCTGCGCTCGGACACGTAATGAGGAATGCGCGCGGGACAGAAACGCCGGATGAAGACGTCCGGCTAAAGCCGGAATCTCACGAGCGCCACAACCCCGCCCGGCGCGCACCACGGATCGACGCGCGCTACGGCGAGGCCTCGCTAGAGCTCGTCGCACAATCCAGCCGACGAGCGGCGATCGCCAACTTCCAAAACACTCACGGTCGATAGGCTCTGAGCGCCTTGGGAGTTGGAGGTTGGGAGTTGGGAGTTCGCTCAGCCGACCTTTCTCAGCTTAGTCACCCTCCCCACTTCGACCCATTCCGCGACGAAGATATTGCCGTCGCGATCGAAGCAGGCGCCGTGCGGGCACATGAACTGGCCCGGGATGAACTTGTCGCGGGGCTCCCGTCTGAGCGGGTTGGTCGCATTGGCGATGCCCGAGTCGCCCAGATGCGCGACGATGGTGTTCTGCCGATCGAGCAGCGTCACGCGGCCGTTGAGATCCGGGACCACGACGGCGCCCTGGTGCTCGTCGAAATGGCAGGGCAACCGGAATCCGGACACGAAGTCGATGTGCTTGCCCTCGAGGGTGAATCGCTGCACGCGATTGTTCCGGCGATCGGCAACGAGGATGACTGGCGGCTTCGATCGCATGTCCATCCAGATGCCGTGCGGCTGGTTCAACTGTCCCGGCTCGGCGCCGCGGCCGCCAAAACTCCGGATGTATTCCCCCTTGCCGTTGTACTGGTTGACGAAGGACGAACCGTAGCCATCGCCGACGTAGACGTCGCCGTTCGGGGCAATGGCGAGGTTGGTGGGGCTGTAGCGCGCCGGCGTTCCCTCAGCGTTCGGCTTGTAGCCATCAAAGGGCGGCGGCCCCTGAATCTTCCAGACGACCTCTCCCTTCAACGTCGCCTTCACCACGACCGCCTGCATTTCGGGCTGCGGCGACATCTTCGGGTTCGTGGCATTGACCGTCAGATACAGGTACTCGTCGCGTCCCTCACGGTTGATCTGCAGACCGTGAGCGACGCCGCGGAACTCCTTCCCCCAGGACCTGACGAACTTCCCGTTGGCGTCGAAGACGACCACCGTGTCGGCGCTGTCGCTCGTGGCGTGCACGGTGTGGTGGACGTGCATGTGGCCCTGCGCATCCTGGACGACGGCATGGGTGTTCCCCCACTTGATCTGCGGCGGCAGCTGCCCCCAGTCGTGAATGGCTTCGTACTTGTACGCGCCTTCGCCGACGACAGGCAGTTTCGTCCCGGACTTGTCCTGCATGCCCAGCAGGATCGGTGTTGCCAGCGGCAGCCCGGCGGCTGCGGCGATGAACTCGCGTCGGTTCGTTTTCATATCGATCTCTCAAACAACGCCTTGGCCGGCTTGCCGATGCCGTCCTTGGTCACGAACACCGGCCGCTTCTCGACCAGATACGACGTATCGGGCGGAATGCCGAGCGCATGATAAATCGTCGCGTGCAGATCTTCGACCGGCATCGCCCCTTCGATGGTCGTGCACGGGCGCTCGTCGGCCGTCCTGCCGTAGACGAAGCCTTTCTTCACGCCCCCGCCGAACATGAGGACCGAGCCGGCAGCGGTGAAATGCCGGTGCATGCCGTAGTGACGCGGTTCGCTCATCACGTCGGGAATGTTGATCGCCTGATCGCGGACTTCCTTGCCGACTTTGCCTTCGGTGACCGCGTCGCGGCCGAATTCGCTGGCGAGGACGACGAGCGTGCGCTCGAGC
This sequence comes from uncultured Acidobacteriota bacterium, assembly GCA_963785755.1. GTDB lineage: Bacteria > Acidobacteriota > Vicinamibacteria > Vicinamibacterales > 2-12-FULL-66-21 > JACCXG01. The sequence continues at coordinate 82,891 of CAWAXG010000053.1, forward strand.
AGGCCGCGCTCGTCGAGATCGCGAATCAGCTGGGCGACCGGCGCGTCAATCACCTTCTTCATGTCGACGACGCGCTGATGGCCGTTTTCGTGGGTGTCCCAATAGACGAACGGGATGTATTCCGAGGTCACCTCGACATACCGGGCGCCTGCCTCGACGAGACGGCGCGCGAGCAGGCAGCCCTGGCCGAATCGACCGGTGTTGTAGGCGTCGAACGTCTTCTTTGGCTCGAGCGAGAGATCGAACGCCTTCGCCGAGGGCGATCGCAGGAGTCGATCGGCGGCGTCGAGCGCCTTCACCACCGACTGGCGCTGAAAGTCCGAGCCGTACTGATGACACGGGCTCCTGCTTGAGGAGCGTCTCGAGCAGCTCACGCCGGCTGTGGAACCTCGCCTCTCCGAGCTCCTTCGGCGGGCGCACCGCGGACGCGGCGTCCTGCGGATCGATGATCAGGAACGGCCCGTGATCGGCGCCGAGAAAGCCGGCGGTGTGAAACGCCTTCAGCGTCGCGATTTCACCGGCGCCTTCGACGGTCTGACCGATGGCGATGAACGCCGGAACATCCGGGTGTTTCGAGCCCAGCGTTCTGGAGACGACCGCGCCGAGATGCGGCATCGCCATCGGCTGCGGCGGAATGTACCCCGTGTGCCAGTGATACTGATGCCGTGAATGGAGGATGAACCCGAGATCGGCGGCCATGAACGATCGGATCACCGCGCCGCGATCCATGACGCTGCCGATCTGCTCGAGCCCCTGCGTGAACTTGATGTGGTCGACCGCGGTATCGATCGTCGGAAACGTGCTGAGCACCTGCTCGACCCGTACGCCTGGCGCGAACGGCGTGTAGCGCTTGGGATCGAAGGTCTCGGTCTGGGCCATGCCGCCGGCCATCCACAACACGATGACCGCGTCGGCCGTCGCCTGCGATGGAGCCTTCGCCTGCGCCCGCACCAGCTGCGGCTCGCGCCCGACCAGCGCGCCCAGCGTCCCCGCCGCGGTCGCGCCCATGAATCCGCGCCGGCTCAGACGGGAGTAGATGTGGCGTTCTTCGCGGGTTAGGAGATCAGGCATGTTGGTCCGCTCTTCCTCAACTTCTTATCTCGCGGGTCAGTCGCGCTCCTCGGAGTGGAGTTGACATGTGGTCTCAATAAATCAACTGGAACTCCGGCTTCATCAGCACCGCCCAGAGCAGGTCCGCGAGCCCCTCGGCCGACGGCCGGCCCGCGCGCGTGGGATCGAGCAGCGCGGCTTCCGCGGCCTTCCGCTCCGCGTTCGAGGGCGCGCGGTTCAGCGCGTACCAGAACACGCGATCGACGATGTCCGGCACGCGGGTCAGCACGGGCGGCGCCGGCAGCGGCGTCTCGAGCGCCGGCGGCACGAGTCGATCCGGATTCGGCTCGCGGTCGAACACGAAGAACCGCAGCTGCGGGTTCAACGTGGATCCAATCTCCGATCGCGGGTTGGCCACGTCGACGCTGCCGCGGAATCTCGTAAAGCCCTTGCCGGCGATGTCGTAGACGATTCGCGATGAGTTCTTCACGGCGACGCGCGGCCCACCGGCCTCGATCGCGCCTCGCAGACCCGACGCATCACTCGGCGTAAGGATCGAGAGCGGAACGGCCGTCCCATCCGCCTGCACGAACTCCGCCTGCACCCACATCGGCTCGATGCGTTCGGGCGCGTTCGAGCCGGTGTCGGTCACGACCAGCCACAGCTTCGACGCGCTCGCCACGTCCACGTCGAACGCTCCGCGCGGCCGCATAGCGGCCAGCCACAGAGGCGTTGAACAGACTCCGCGGCTCCTGTGGAAGCTCACCAACCAGCCGCTTCGCTCCTCTCGACAGCCACTTCGTCAGGATCTCGCCGTTCACCAGCTCCAGCGCCTGCAGCGTCGTCGCCTCGACCGGACGGACGGAGTGCACTTGGTCGCGGATCGGCCGTCCCAGCGCACGGGTCAACCTGGTCGAGGCCGTGCGCCATTCGCGGCCGTACAGGCCGGCCGACACCGGATCCGACGCACGTGCGCGGGCGCGCCGCGCCGGCGGGGCCAGGGCGCGACGGCGGATAGTAGATGTTCCACTCGCCGGTGATCAGGCCAATCGTGTCGGCGAACTGCTCCGCCGTCACCCGCCGCACCTCGGGTCCGGCGAAGACGTAGCCGCGAGCCGGCGGCTCACCAGAGCGGACGACGGCGCGCATCTGGTAGGCACGCGACGACATGATGGTCGCAATCAGGTGCTTCAGATCGTAGCGATGCTCGACGAAGTCGCTCGCGAGCCAGTCCAGCACCTGGGGGCTCCACGGCTGGCCATCCATCTCGTCCGCGTTCGGGACGATGCCGTGTCCGAGCAGACGCGTCCAGATGCGGTTGACGACCGTACGCGGCATGCGGCCGTTGCGCGGATCGGTGAAAATCGCCGCCGCCGCCGCGCGCCGATCGGCCAGTCCGCTCGACGCGGGGACGCGATTCAGTTCCGGATACAGGAACGCGGGCTCGGCGAATTCATCGCGGGCGACGTCACACCGGAACAGCTGCAGTCTGGGATCCGGTGAAAAGAACGCGGCGAGCGCGTACGCATCCTTCAACTTCCACTTGCTCACGAAGCTGTCGTGGCAGGCGTTGCATTTCAGGTTCACGCCGAGGAACACCTGTGCGGTGTTCTGCGCCGCCTGCATCCAGGGCATGACCGCGGCGCTCGTTTCGCCGCGCCAGTTCACGCCGATCAGGAATCCCTCCGGATCGTCGGGGCCCGCGGGATTGAGGAGCTTCGTGACGAACTGATCGTACGGAAGGTTGCTCGACAGCGATCGAACGAGCCAGTCGGTGATGCTGCGCCGGCCGTTGTTCTCGGAAAAGTAGGAGACGCCGTCTTCGTTCCGCAGCAGATCGTTCCAGAACGACAGCCAGTGCTCCGCGTACTTGCCCGTGTCGGCGAGCAGCATGGCCACGAGGCGCGCGCGTTTATCGGGGGCGCGATCGTTGACGAACGCCTGCAGCGCCTCGGGACCCGGCGGCAAGCCCCACACGTCGAGATAGGCACGCCGGGCGAACACCGTGTCGGAGACCAGCTCCGGCGCGCGACCCGGCCGCTTCGACAGATAGTCGGCGACCATCCGGTCGAAAGGCGTGGACCAATCCGACCACACGACGCTCGGAAGCGCCGGCCGATCGAGCGCCATCGGCGCTTCCCACGGCGGCGGCGCAGGCGGTGCGTTGGGGTTCGGACGGGCGCCCTGATCGATCCAGAGCCGGATCAGCGCGATCTGTTCGCTGCTGAGCGGCAGCTCGTCGAGCGGCATCTGCGGCTCGATGCCACCGCTGAGCCGATGAAAGATGAGGCTGCCTTCACCGTTGCGAGGCCTGACGGCCGGCCCGCTCCGGCCGCCGTCGAGCACATCCACGTAGGTCGTGAGCGACAGGCCGCCTTTCCGTTTGTCCTGGCTGTGACATTCGAGGCAGTTCTCCGTGAAGATCGGCTGGATCTGCCGGGCAAAGTCGACGATTGCGGCGGCCGCGGGCCGGTCCTGCCAGCCACCCGCCGCCTGCACGCGCACGAGAACCGCTGAGATCCAGACTATGGCGAGCGCGCACGCCAGGAACCTGTTCATCATTGAGAGTCAGTATTTTACGGCGCGCCTCCGTCAACTCCCAACCTCCAATTCCCCCCGCCTTCGCGCCCGCCAAATGCACGCGCGCTTCGGCGAGGCCCCGCCGTAGCTTGTCGGTGGCTTCGATGGCCGACAAGCGGAGGCGGTCGGAACTCGCGTTCGGAGAGTTTTTCAACAGAGCCTTCGTGCCCGTCGTGAGCGTCGTGCCTTCGTGCGGCGCGAAGCGCAATCGTTTTTCTTTCGAGCCGGGAGTTTGGCGGTTGGAGTTGACGACGATCTTATGAGCGAGGGTCGGCCGCACGCTGCCGCGAGAGCGCCCAGGCGGCGGCCGCGAACACCAGCACGTTGGCGGCAATGACCGGCGTCGCGCGAATCAGAAATCCATAGCAGACCCACATCAACGCGCCGAGCATCTGGACGCGTTTGAGCGCGTCGGCGCCTTTGCACAGATATGAACCGACGAAGACCGCCGTCGCCGCCCAGCCGAGATACTCGATCATGACCGCCTCGCCTTACTTCGTTTGCTGTGGGGCCCCACCCCCACAGCCTGCCAGCGCTCGCTTCGCTCGCGCCGGTGGCTCGAAGCTACCGGGTTGAATCCGTTTCAGGCCACGGCGGCCGGCGGCGCGGGCGTCTCGCGAACGATCACGCGATCGGTGCGGGCCTTCTCCCATTCCTGAAGGGACAACCCGTTCGACTCGAACAGCGTGCGGATCTCCGACACGCCGAGCCCGAGCACCTGCTCCAGAATCGGCACGGTCACACCAAACGCATCGTCGCTCAGCACCGTACGCTGCGCGATCCGCGACAACTGGCGGTTTTCCGAGACCGCGATCGTGAAGCCGCCACGGTTGTTCACGTGCAGCATGACGTGCACGTCGGAACTGCCGTCGCCGATGTAGATCGTGCGGTCCGGCGCGGTCCCGAGGCGCGCTTCGAGCTCCTCGACGACCGCGACCTTGCCGTAGCCGGCGGGAACGCGCGCAACCGCGCGCACCTCTCCGGAGTACGGGTCATACTCCAGCTCCGTGCCAAAGATGTGGTCGGGAGCCACGACCCCTTCGAGCGCCGACTGAATGACCTCCCGCGGCGCGGCCGAGATCACGAAAAAGGAAAACTGACAGCCATCGACGCCCCGCTCGAGGAACTCGACGAGCGCGGGAATGTTGCTGCGAAGCCGGACGCGGCGGCCCGCTTCCTGAAGATGCTCGCGTCGGACCCCCCGGAATTCCGGGTCGTGCCGGATGAGATATGCGAGCTCGCCACCCTGCTGCACCAGGTTGCTGCGAGCCAGCCCATCAACTTTCTGCTGAAACTCACGCGCCCCAATCAGCTCGCTGAGGACGAGACCGGAATCGTTGAAACTGAGCGTCTGATCGAAATCCGACGCGATCAGGAAATGCCTGGCCATAGAGCCGATCGTCATGATGCCTCCCCGCCGCCGATCTTGCTGATATAACAATACATAGAAATCGAGCATAACAGCCAGCAGTTGGAATCGCAATAATTCCAACAAATTTGACGTGCATTTTGCAGTAGATACAAAGCTGTCATATCATATTGGCGTGCGAAGGGCAGAAGGCGAGGCGCCCAAATATCAGCGCGTCTACACGGCGCTCCGCCGGGACATCCAGTCGGGCCGTCTCGGACACGGCGACCGTCTGCCGAGCGAGGCGGAACTGGTCCGGCAGTTCGGCGCATCACGGATCACCGTTGGACGGGCGGTTCGTGATCTGCAGACGGCGGGCCTGGTCGAACGACGGGCCGGCTCCGGCACCTACGTGAAGACCGCGGCGAGACCCGGCGCCCTATCGTTCGGCTTGCTGATCCCCGACCTCGGGGAGACCGACATCTTCGAGCCGATCTGTCAGGGCATGATGGCGTCGCCGCTGGCGCGGGAGCACGCGCTCATCTGGGGCAGCCTGAACGGGTCCGAGCGTTCACGCGAAGACGACGCCTGGCGCCTGTGCCGCCAATACATCGACCGCCGCGTGGCGGGAGTCTTCTTCGCGCCGCTCGAACTGACGGCCGCGAAAGATGACGTCAACAGCCGCATCGCGGAGGCGCTCGACGCCGCGCGCATTCCGGTGGTGCTGCTCGACCGGACCGTCGTGCCCTACCCGCAGCGTGGCCGTCACGACCTCGTCGGCATCGACAACCGGCGCGCCGGTTACGTGATCACCGAACACCTGCTGCGAAGCGGTGCGCGGCGCATCGCGTTCGTCGCGCTGCCCAACACCGCGCCAACCGTGGACGCGCGCGAGGCCGGCTATCGCGAAGCGCTCTACAGCTGGAACGCGCCGGTCGAACGGACGCTGGTGCATCGACTCGATCCTCTCGATCAGGAATCGGTCCGCGCGCTCGTCGCCACGGCGGCGCCTGACGGCATCGTGTGCGCGAACGATCGAACCGCCGCACGCCTGATGCACACCCTCCTTCGACTGGGACACCGGATCCCGGACACCATCCGGGTCGTCGGCATCGACGACGCCGAGGCCGCGAGCCTGCTGCCCGTGCCCCTGACGACGCTGCGCCAGCCAAGCCGTCAGATCGGCGAAGCGGCGCTCGCCGCAATGCTCGAGCGCATCGAGCGCTCCGACCTCCCGACCCGCGACATCCTGCTGCATTGCGAACTGGTCGTTAGGAAATCGTGCGGTACGACATAGCGTCGGTTCAAAGGTTCAAGGGTTCAGAGGTTCAGTAGGTTCGGGTTCAGAGGTTCAGACGGTTCAAACGTTCGAGTTCTGACTAGAGCTGAACCGAACCGCTGAACCTCTGAACCCGAACCATTGAACCCTCTGAACCTGAACCCCTGAACCATTGAACCCTTGAACCCTGAACCTTTGAACCCCTGAACCCCTGAACTCTTGAACCAGAGATTGTCCGTGCGCGAACCGGCGTGTCCCGATAACGGTCAGTCGGCGCGACCCGTCTTTCCGGTAACTTGCGGAGTCTCAATCGGATGACTCCAGAGGCCAGCCGGCACGCGATTTGGTTTCCTGGCGCACGGCGTACTCCGCCATTCGGTGGTCCTGCGTGAGAGGGATTCAGCAATGAACAGACGAACGTTCTTGAGCATCGCCCTGGCTGCGCCAGCATTCGGCCAGGCCGCCCAGCAGTTACCCAAGCCGGGAGCGAAACCGGCGCCGGCGAAACCCACGCCGCCGAAACCCACCCCCCCAGCCAGGTCGCCGGGCATTGCCTGGACGCAATGGGGCGGCCCGAATCGCAATTTTCAGACGGAGGCGACGGGCCTGAAGGACACGTGGCCCGCATCCGGACCGCGCGTGGTGTGGAAGCGCGCGCTCGGCGAAGGCTACTCGGCGCCGTCCGTCGAGAACAACGTCCTCTACACGATGTACGGCAAGCCGCGCGAGGAGGTCGTGCTCGCGGCCAACGCCGAGACCGGTGCGACCTTGTGGGAGCACACCACAGCGATGTCTTTTGCGAGCGACGCGCCCGAGATGGGGAACGGACCCGTACGCGGCGCCGCTCATCGTCGGCAACCGGCTGTTCACGACCGGCGTGGCCGGGCGCCTGCAGTGCCTCGACAAGGCCACGGGCAAGCTGCTCTGGACCGAGCAGCTGTGGGAGACCCATCAGGGCTCACGGCTGATGTACGGCTACGCGTCGAGCCCGATCGCCTTTCGCGATACGGTGATCGTTCCCGTCGGCGCGCGCGACAAGGGCATCATGGCGTTCCAGCAGGCCGACGGAAAGGTCGCGTGGGCCAAGACCAATTACGGCAACGTCTACTCGTCGCCGATTCTGGTCAGCGTCGATGGCCTCGAGCAGCTGGTGTCGTTGATGGACGGCGCGCTGATCGGCGTCAATCCGCACAACGGCGACCTGCAATGGCAGGTGCCGTTCAAGGCCGACTACTCGATCGCCGTCGCCACGCCGGTCTGGGGCGCGGACAAGCGGATCTTCATCTCGTCCGAATACAACGCCGGCGCCAAGGTCGTCGAGCTGCAGCGCAGCGGCATGCAGATCACGCCGAAGGAATTGTGGAATTCGATCCGGTTGCGGCTGCATCACGGCAACGCCATCCGCATCGGCGAAACCGTCTACTTCTCCAGCGGCGGCAAAGGCAGCCAGGCGATCCTGAGTGCCGTCGACGTGCCCAGCGGCAAGATCCACTGGCAGGAGCGCAGCATCGAGAAGGCAACGTTCGTGTGGGCCGATCAGAAGCTCATCACGCTCGATCAGGACGGCAATCTGATGATGGCCTACCCGTCGACGCAGGGGTTCAAGATCACCGCGAAGGCGCCGTTGTTGACGAACCTGTCCTGGACGCCGCCAACGCTGGTCGGCACGCGGCTCTACATCCGCGACCGCAAGAGTCTCATGGCGGTGGATCTCGGATAACTTCCAACTCCGGAGCATAGCGCCTATGTCGGCCGACGACCGCGCTGACGCGCTGCACGAAGACACGACGGCACGGCGGCACGACGTTCGTAGAGGTTTCAACAGATCGGCTTCAGCGGTCGCGACGCTTCTGGGAGTTGGAAGTTGCCCGCCGCCGCTCGTCGACCGATCCAGCGACGAGCTTGGCAAGGCCTCGCCGTAGCGCTTGCCGCGGAGGCGGGAGGTTGGGAGTTGACGCAGCCCTCCTACCGCTTGCGGTGCAGGAAGACGCTGTCGAACAGCGGCGCCTTGGCGCCGCGGACCGTCGCGATGATCGCGTGACGTGACTGCTCGAACGGCAGGCCGACCGCCGTGGTGAGATCGCCGAGAATCGCGCGTGATTCGTTGTGCAGGAACACGCCGCCAGGCGACGTCATCGCGGCGATATTGCTCGTCGCCAGCGCCAGCTGCGGATCGTCGAAGTACGGCAGGATGTTGGTCGCCACGATCAGATCGAATGGCGGCCCCGCGAGTCGTTCGGTGACGATGTCGAGGGGGACCGCGGTCAGGATCCTGGCCGCTGACGCCTTGACCTTGATGCGCTTCCCCGGGCTCCCGTCAGTCACGGCGGCCGGGTTCGCCTCGGGGTCACCGATGCCGCGGCCGAGCTGCGTGAAATAGCCGCGATAGTCCTCGGAGAGCTTGACGGTCTCGCTTTCCCGAATCTCACCAATCATCGTCAGCGTCGGGGGCTCGCTCGCGGCCCGGCGCAGATGCTCCACGACACGCGGATTGATATCGGCAGCCACGACCTCGAGGTCGTCGGCACGAGCCATATTCAGCGTGAGGAGCGCGTCGATGACCGCCCAGGGCTGATAGCTTTCGGGCGGCCTGTCGTCCTGCAGGGCCGTGCGCGGCGCGAGATCGAGGCCGGGACCGACGATCAGCACCCGCCGGATACGGCGCTGCGGATCGAGGGATTGCGCGATGCCGAGCCCGTAATAAACAAGGAACCCGGCCTCGACCGCGGTGTCGGTGCTGAGCCCGCGCGTGCGATACAGCTCGACGATCGCGTCGGCCGGCTGCGCGGCACGCTGCGCCACGAACTCCTTCTCGTAGACGAACCGCATCACGCGCAGGTACTCGGCGCGGAGACCATCGGCCCGCCGGGCCTGGTCGGGAAACACGGTCGTGGTGAGGGCGCGAAAGTAGGTCAGGCGCGCGTCACGTCCCGGATCGCCGGCGATCGCCCGCAGGAAGGCGGCAATCCGATCGCGGACCGCCGGCGGCACGCGCGCGGCCGGGAGAACGGGCTCCTTCAGGAACACGCCGCGTTCGTCGGCGCCAAGGCTGTCGACCAGCGCCTTCGCGCTGATCGCCGGCTCGATCGCCGGCGCCGACGTGAAGCGCGTCGACTGCAGGATGTAGAAGATCAGGTGATCGAGATCGCCCTCGCGCACGCGGCGCAGGTTCTCGTCATGCGTGCGCTCGACGTAGGCGGGAAAAGTGGCGGCGGTGAGGCCACGCGCCTGCAGCGTCGCGCGCAGCGGCGCCACGTCGTCCCAGGTTACGCGGCGCGGCGCCGAACCCTGCGCCGACGCAAACTGCGTCAGGGCGATGAGGAATGTAAGAAGACAACTCCCAACTCCTCCGCC
>CAWAXG010000054.1:0-55866 GCA_963785755.1 uncultured Acidobacteriota bacterium
GGACAATCGACGGGTGCCAGAATGCGGTCATCACACGCGCGGTAAACTCATTGCGGTTGACGCTCCCCAGTGAACGCTGAATACCGCTGCATTAGCGGCGTCACCGAGATGCCGTGCAGGACAATTGACCCGGCGACCACCACCAGCGTGACATCCGCGAGCAGCCGACCTGACGGCGCGGGTACGCCATGAGACAGCGCGTAGGCCAGATAGTAAATCGAGCCAATGCCGCGCACGCCGAACCATGCAATGAACGCTCGCTGTGGTCTTGACAGGGGTACGCGGAACAGCGTGAGCAGCGTCGCCGCCGGTCGAATCACCACGAACAGGCTGAGTGCCAGCCAGATGCCCGGTCCCACTACCTGGATATCCGCCAGCATGGCTCCAACGACGAGAACGATCGCCAATTCACCCAGGCGCTCCAGTTGCTCGTTGAAACCGAGGACCGCACGCGCCATGTAGGCAGGGGCGGTATTCGGATGCGTCGCCTGTTCTTCGGTGCTGGTCCCCGCATGCTCGACATCCGCGGGTGCCGCGACCTCACTTTGCTGACGCTCGATACGTCTGACCGATAGCCCTGCGGCGAACACCGCGAGAAAGCCATAGGCGTGAACCAGCAGCGCGATGCCATACGAAAGCGCGATGAGCCCAAGAGCGAGGAACTCGTCGAGTCCAACCGCCTCGCGGTGGACGCGCCTCAAATAGAGGACGAGCTTCCCAATACCGGCCCCGCAGAGGGTCCCCACGCCGAGGCCCGCGGCTACAGCCCACACGAGGTCCACGGTGAGCCAGCGCCAGCCGTATGCGCCAATCCCGTGAGTGCCCATCAATCCAAGACCCAACATGACGAACGGGAATGCAGTACCGTCATTCAGTCCGGCCTCTCCGGTGAGACTGAAGCGGACCGGTTCGGCATCGTGCTCGTGTGACACCTGCACGTCAGACGCTAAGACGGGATCCGTTGGCGCGAGCAGCGCACCGAGCAACACGGCCGCCCCAACCGACAGACCGAGAGCCGCCATCGCGAACGCGGCGATGCCCCCGATAGTGAGCACCATCGCGAGCGCCGCCAACAGGATCGGTGCACGCCAGCGCTGATCGGACCCTGGCAACCGCAGCTTCAACCCAGCGGTGAACAGCGAAATGATGACGGCAATCTCGGTCAGGCGCTCGAGAACCGAGGCGTCCTCCACCGCGTCCATCTGCAGAAGGCCAGCGCCCCAGGGCCCCAAAGCGGCACCGGCTCCGAGGTAGAACATCGATGCGGTCAGCGGAGCTCGCCTTAGAGCGGAGCCGGCGAGCGCCATGCCGATGAGCAATGCGCCGGCGACTATGAACCAAGTCGTAAACATCACGTGTTAGCGCGGGCCTGACCGGCATTGTCTTCGTGCTGCAATCGCGAGCGAGCCGCTTTCCGAACGACCTGTCGGCCGTAACGCCCTGATGGGACGCGTGTCAGTCCCTCTTGGCGTCCATATCGGAAAAGCCCTCACCGCCTTGTGCTGTTTTGGACAGCACTATTAGCCCCCTATTCCCGCAGAGGTGCTGCCATACGTCTTCGAACCGCTCGCTCGCGGACGCGCAGAACGTGCGTTGCACAGCATTGGGCTTGGCTTGTTCATCGCGCCGCGACGGACGCTCACGTCGCCAAAGGTGACCTAAGCGGTCCTGCACGGGTTCGTTTCAGGCGATTCGCCATTCCTTCAATGTGGCAACTGCGTTGCCGCCGTCAATCGCCGGGATGATTACGAGTTCGAGTCGCGAGACCGCGTTCAGATTCGTCTGCGTACTCCTCGCGTTCAATGGTCGTCCCGGGGGGTGAGAATGTGAACTGCTGCCGAACGATCTCGCGTTCACCATCAATCGTGAACGCGCGGAGCGTGAACTCCTGCGTACAGCTCGGGACTGCTCTTCGCAGACCAGCCGGATTCGCTTGATGGTTGTAGGCTCACGCCACACTAGACTGATCGTCTGAGCGCCAGCGGCGGCCGCACGCCAGCCGCTGGACTTGTAATCCAGGAGAGCGTGCTCGATCGGCCACTCGGGATCCTCCGACGTCAGCTCCACCTCGACCGAGTCGTCGAGGCTTCGCCATTGCCATTGCTCATGTGCGACAACCGAGGTCCCTGACCGAATACGTTTGATCAAAGCAATCCTCCACGTCCGGGCCGCGATGCTGCCTCTCGGACAGCCCCGAGCAGCATGTCAGGCATGCACGGCTTCGGCACCACCGCATCAAATAGCTGTCGCAAATGGATTGCTGCACTGCCGGGTTTCGCGGTGTGTGCGATGACGCGCACATCGCGAGTCGCCTTGCCGGCTTTGATGAGCCGAGTCGCCTCGATGCCGTCGAGCACGGGCATCGTGATGTCCATCACTATGACGGCCGGCTGCCATTCGTACGCGGCAATCAGAGCATCCAAGCCATTCTCGGCTGTTCTCACAAGGAAGCCAGCTTGAAGCAGCGTTTCGGCGATAAGCACGCGGGCATCCTCGATATCGTCGACCACCAGCACGGCCGTGATCGGATGGGCGCCGGCGTGGGTCCGTTCGGCCGCCTCCGCCTCCAGCCGGGCCAGAAGCGATTGCGCCATCTCCTGCACCTGGCTGCCGCTGTGTAGTGCGCGTTCGGCGAGTCTGACGGCCTCAGCCGAGCTCCCGTTCACATCTCGCGCGGCTTCCAACGCCTGAACCACGTCGCGCAATCGTTCATCGTGCCGTCGCGCAACCAGGCACAAGCGGTCGCACTCGTCCCGAAGGGCCATCAGAGTGCGTTTCGACGTGGAAAGGTTGGACACGTGACGCTCCCCTCCGGCAGGTCATCGGCTGCGGAAAGCTCGGAAGCTGAGGCGACGTCACGATGGGCGTGGCACCAGATTGACGGGCGCTTATCCTAGATGCACCTTTGGTGCCGGCGGCTACGTCGGGTTCAACGATGTACGGCTCGACTCGCGCCTTCGCAGGACGAGAGTGTCCAAATACATTTCGCCACTCGAACCAGCGGTCCCCTCTCAGTGAGCCAGTCACGCATGAGCTCGAAGAGCTGATCGCGCGATTGCCTGATGATTTGCCAACACCGGACGCTCATGTCAATCTGATGGAAGAGGGGTCCCGCCACCGTGAACTGTGTCCAGTAGGAGGCCCGCCACAGGACGGCAACCGCAATGAGCAAATCGAAGCGATCCCCTTAGTCCGCGCCAATGACCGCTGGCTCGGAGCGCTTCGCAACAGCTTCAGATGGATAAGGGCGTGCCTATGGCAGATCGCGACCTCGTCGTGCATGCGCTCCGCGAGCTTGTTGACGCGCTCGATCGCCGAGTGGCCCACGTCGAACGGCTGGGCGAGGCACGCATCGCACTCGAGGCGGCGGCCCTGCGCAAGGACGCCGTGAACCGAATCGAAGAACTCACGGCTGCGCCGTCCGATCGCGACACGCCTGAGGCCGAACGGTCCGGCGGAGTGATGACGGACGACGGCGGACCGCTCACGAAGGAAGAATGAGGCGCCGATCAGGAGCGATGGAGCGGTGGACCATCCGGTTCACGGACGATCCCGAGGGCGTGACACCGTTAGGCCGGCGGTCGCGGCATCTGCCAGCCTCCATCATCGTCCATGCGAACAAGGGACTCTTCAATGACGAGCAGAAGTTCGAGATCTTCGAGCGGCGGATGGATGGAACGCCCTTCAGCAAGGCCGAAGAAGTTCAGCCGGATTGATTTTTGCGCGATATCAAGTGGCCGAGCTGCATGGATCTGAAGTCGCTGCAGGTGCGTGTGACAGAGGATGCACCAGACGTGCTCGCCGCGGCCGCGGCCGCCATCGACCACACGCGCGCGGAGGAAATCCGATTGCGGTATGCGGCGATCGTGGAGTCCTCAGATGACGCGATCATCGCCAAGACTCTCGACGGTGTGATTTCAGCCTGGAATGCCGCTGCCGAGCGGATGTTCGGATATACGGAGCACAAGGCCATCGGACAGCCGATCACGATGATCATCCCTCCGGTCTTGCACGAGGAGGAGTACGAGATTCTGAGGCGCCTTCGAGCCGGTGAGCGAATCCACCACTATGAAACTGTCCGCGTCACCAGAGCAGGCGAGTGCATCGCTGTCTCACTGACGATCTCGCCGTTGCGAGACCCCGCGGGCAGGATTATCGGATGCTCCACGATTGCTCGCGACATCACGAAGGCCAAGCAGGCTGAGGCCGCCCTGCGGCAAAGCGAGCAACGGCTGACACGCGAAGTCGCGGGCGCCAAGACGCTCCAGTCGATCAGCACACGACTGATTTCCGAGTCGACGCCCGAATCCTTGTACGATCAAATTCTCGGCGCAGCAATGGAGTTGATGGCGTCCGATGCGGCCTGCCTCCAGATGGTCGCAGCAGACAACACGTCGCTCAGGCTCCTCGCGTGGACGAATTTTCACCCTGACCGTGTGCCGTTCTGGGAACGGGTGGCCGCTGGGGCCGGGAGCACCTGCAGCAAAGCGCTCGTTGACAACCAGCGCGTCGTTGTCACAGATATCGAAGCGTGCGAATTCATGGCTGGCACGCAGGAACAGGTGGAATATCGCCGCGCAGGAGTCCGAGGCGTGCAGTCAACGCCGTTGCGATCGCGAACGGGCCGGCTTCTCGGCATGCTCTCGACGCACTGGCGGACGCCGCATACCTCGACCGAAGATGATTTCAGATTCTTCGACGTGCTCGCCCGGCAGGCCGCGGATCTCATCGAGCGCACACTCGCCGAAGAGGCTCTGCGCGAAAGCGAAGAACGCTTCCGCCTCATCGCGAATACCGCTCCGGTCATGATCTGGATGTCGGGCACGGACAATGAGATCGCGTATCTCAATCAGACCTGGCTCGATTACGCGGGACGGTCATCGGATGCAGCGGTGGACAAGCTACAGGCTATGGTCCTCCACCCAGACGAAGCGGAGCGATGCCGCGAGGTGTACGAGAAGGCCTTCGAGCAGCGTGAGCCGTTTCAGCTGGAGCATCGGCTCCGGCGCCACGACGGCGAATATCGCTGGGTGGTGACAGCGGGGGTGCCGCGATACAACGCGGACGGGTCGTTTGTTGGCTACATTGGCACGAGCGTCGACATCACCGAGCGGAAGCTGGCGGAAGCGGCTCTTGCCAGTCAGAAAGTTAATCGAAGCGCACGAGGAAGAGAAGACTCGAATCGCCCGCGAGCTTCACGACGACATCAGCCAACGGATTGCGCTGCTGAGTATACAGCTCGGTGTCGTGAAGCAGAGTCTTCCGGCTTCAGCAACCGATCTCCAGCAGGAGATTGGGGAGATGGACCGACAGATCGGGGATCTTGCGTCCGATATTCACGCGCTGTCGCACGGCCTGCATTCCGCGAAGCTCGAACTCATAGGGCTGAAAGCAGCGGTGGCCGGGTTCTGCAAGGAGTTGTCGAATCGACACGGCGTCACGATTGACGTGCATTTCGAGAACATCCCGAAGACGCTGCCACCGGAGATCTCCCTCTGTCTCTACCGCGTCTTGCAGGAAGCCCTCCAGAATGTCGTCAAGCATAGCGTGTCGCGACGCGCCCAGGTCTCGCTGAACGGTCAAATCAGCACCATCAATCTGACAGTCAAGGACTCGGGCCCCGGCTTCGACCCTCACGAAGCCATCAGAGGGCCGGGGCTCGGCTTGACCAGCATGAAGGAGCGGTTGAAGGTTGTGGGCGGGCAGCTTTTCATCCACTCGCAGCGGGGGCACGGGACAACGATTGACGCTGTCGCGCCTCTCAGTCTTCCAACGAAGTCTACAAATGGAGTCGTGTGATGTGGGCCGGTCGCCCTGGAGTAACGAGGTGACCGGGTCCGTCGGGTCCACCTCAGCCCCGCGCCTCCTCGATGGTGGCGACGTCGATCTTGCGTGATCGGCATGATCGCCTCGCCGATCTGAACGGACGCGTTAAGGGCTACCGGGGCGGCACGAGGCGCTTCAACTCTTCGTGCCAGTTCAGCACGACCTGAATTTGATCCGTGGCCTGCGATGGTGATTGGCCTTCCGTCAAGACGCCCAGCGTCTTGCCGTCGCGCGTGATGTCGAACGTCCGCGGTGTCATAGGATTGGCGACAGGAAATCTCCGTGGGACCGCGACCGGAGTGCCGAACGCGATCGTCGGCGACGTCGTCACGGGGACAGCCCACAGCGTGCCGATCTGTGCCACGAACAGGAGCTCGCGCCCGTCTCTCGACCAGAGGGGGTGGTGGGCGTTGAGGGCCACACCCGTCTCTGGAAGCTGATAGCGCGCGCTGGTAGAAGGGTAGGGTTCGAGATAGATGACGTTCAACTCACCGGTCCGATTGACCGAATAGGCCAACCATCGTCCATCAGGTGAGAATGCCGCGGTTGTCGGCGTCAACGAGCTGATCTTCCCGAGCGGCGCCCCTTTCCGGTCTTGCAGAGAGTGCACCCAGAGTGAATACGCTGAGTCTTTCCGGACAGTGTAGAGAAGTCGGCCGTCCGTTGGGGACCACGACTCCGGCGTGTGAGCTTCACCCTTTGCAGCCGTAGTAAGGCGTTCGGCTGACGCCGATCCGTCGGCGACCTGCCAGAAGATGCCGGGAGTCCCCTCGCCATCAGACTGAAATGTCACGCGCTTGCTGTCCAAGGACCACAGCGGATGGCGATCCTGGCCTCCGAACGTCAGTTTCCGCGGTGCGGTCGTGCCGGACAGATCGTGCACCCAGACGGCGGCTTCGCGTCCATCATCGCTGCCAAACGCGATCCGCGTGCCATCGGGTGACACGCGCGGATATTCATACGATCCTGGCGGGAGTTTGAGCGCCCTGACGGATCCCTGCCGGTCCGTGAGAGCGAGATCGCTGGCCGAGAACGGAAGAGTCTGCCCCGGAACGAAGACGAGCGAGCCTGTCGCGGACACACTGAACTGAGCCGCACCGGTCGCTGCGGCCACTGCGCGTCGAACCCCTTGGACAACTGGCACGGGCGTACCTTTCGGCTCGAGGCGGTCGAGGTCGAAACCTACCGCCAGCAAATTGCCCCCTGACGCATAGACGATGTGCCCAGTCGGGAGATAGCGCGCATCCGTTCCTCCTTCCACGAGCGTCTTCTGCTCGCCGGTCTTCAACGAGTGAACGACGACCCGCGCGGTGTCGAATCGGGTGTAATCGGAGGGAGGACCTACGGCCAACGTGAACAGAACATGGTCCCGATCGGGAAGGACCTGGGGACTCTGTGCGAGTGCTCCCGCACTGACTTTGACGAGCACCTCGGGCTTGCCGCCCGATTCGGAAACGCGCAGGATGCCGCCAGCCATTTGGCCGAACGTAATCCCGTCCGGACCCCAACTCATGCCCGACGGGGGTTCAGCGCGGCAGAGCGTCACCGCCGCGCCACCCGAGAGCGTGATTCGTTTGAGTGTTCGATCTGAGCCCGCCCAGAAAGCGATGGACCGACCATCCGGCGAGAAGGTTGGACTCAAGACCCGCTGGAAAATTTCGGTGCCTTGAATCGGCTCGACGTCCACGTCCGCCAGCGATCGGCGATACAACCGCCCCGGTGTGCCGACGAGCACGATCTCGGAACCATCGGGAGAAACCGCCACGACATGGCGGTTGACACCGCCCAGCAGCTCTCCGGGAGGTAACGTGAACTGGAACTTCGAGAGGGCCACCCGCGGCGACGGGCGGAGGTACCACATAGCCGTGGCAGTCAGCGCGGCGGTCGTGAGGACGGCGAATCCGATCGCTGCTGCGAGGCGCCATCGTGAGCGCGGCGCTGGTGCGCTGGCCTTCGCCGACGTCACGAACACGGGGTCCGCCGGTCCTTCGTCAATTTCGAGCCGCGCAATGCCGATATGCGGGAGCCGCTTGTTCGGATCCTTTTGCAGACACCGGCGAAGCAGTGTGCGGACGTGTGCGGGTGTGTTTGCCGGAAGCGCCGTCCAGTCGGGATCGCTCCGCAGGATGGCCGCGACCGCGTCCGATACGGTTTCGCCGGCGTCGAACGGTCTGCGGCCGGTGAGCATTTCGTAGAGCACGCAACCGAACGCCCAGATATCCCCGCGACGATCGACCGGCTTGCCGCGCGCCTGCTCGGGACTCATGTAGGCGGCGGTGCCGAGAATCACTCCCACCTGCGTCATGGCCGGAGTCGTGATCGTCGGCGATTGCGAGACGATCGGCGAGGCCGCACCGACAGGATCGAGGGCCTTCGCCAGGCCGAAGTCCAGCACCTTCACCGCGCCGTCTTGTCGAATCTTCACATTCGCGGGCTTCAGATCGCGGTGGATGATGCCCAGCTCGTGTGCGGCTTCGAGGGCCTCGACGATCTGCTTCGCGATCGGCAGCGCCTCATCGAGCGTGATGGCCCCGCGCGCAATTCGCTGGGACAGATCCTCCCCTTCGACGAGCTCCATCACTAACGCGCGCACGCCGGTCGATTCTTCAAGCCCGTGGATGTGCGCGATATTCGGATGGTTCAGGGACGCCAGCGTCTGCGCTTCGCGCGTGAATCGCGCGAGCCGGTCCGGGTCACTGGCGAATAGATCAGGGAGGACTTTGAGCGCGACATCGCGATTGAGCTTCGTGTCCCGCGCGCGAAATACCTCACCCATCCCGCCGACGCCGATGCTGGCGATGACTTCATAGGGACCGAGGCGTGAGCCGGACGTAAGGGCCAAATGTGACGCGATTATATCGGCCGGATGGTCGCGCGGGCGGGATCAATCCTGCCTGACGGCGATCTGGCGACCGATTTTGGGGTCGGAGCCAATCGCCAGATCGCGGCAGGACCATTCTGGCCCGGATGGCCCTTCCTGCTGCTTCTCATTCCCGTGACCTCACCGACGACGTTGTACTTGCCTCGCGCCATGGCTGGTTACCTGGAAGTGCAATATTGTGCGATGCTTCGTCCGTCTTCCATGGCGATCGTAACGCGGCTCACGTCAAGGTCGTCGTCAGCGATCGTGCCGGTCACGTGCAGGCCGGCAGGCGACTAGTAATGAACGCCATCCTGAACGCGGTCTTCTGCTCGCTGGCGCTTGGCGCGCTCGCGCAGCAAAGCGATCTCGGGAATCTCCTGAGCCGCGGCGACGCGCGCCGCCAGGAGTACGTCGAAGCCTTCAAGAACCTCATCGCCGTCGAGACACGGCTCACCGAGATCATCGACCGGAACGGACGCGTCGAGAAAGAGCGCGTGGTCGTGTCCGATTTCCTCGTCTATCGCTCAGGCCTTCGGGACGATCTCGTCAGCGAGTACCGCATCGCGCGCGCGGTGGACGGCAGGCCGGTCCGCACTTCCACGGAAGACGCGATCAGGCAGTTCCAGAAGCTGGCGGGCTCGAAGACGCTGGCACAGGAATCCGAGCGGCTCAAGCAGGCGAATCTCAAGCATGGGCTGCGATACTTCATGTGGGGCGCGACGCTTCACCCTCTCCGGATGCTCGAGTGGCAAGAGCGGCTCGGCGTGGAGTTCGCCATTGCCGGACGCGAAGGCGTGGCGGGGCGTGACGCGATCGTCCTCGATTACCGGTTGAAGGAGCTGCGCTCCATCAGGGCGCAGGGCATCTACCGGCACTTCGATGCCCCCCGCTCGGCCATGCGCGGGCGCGCATGGCTCGATACGTCGGATGGTCGGCTTCTCCGTTGGGAACACGAGATCACGGTGTCCGATCGCGACATCACGACGCCGGTCGCCGTCGTGCGGTATGAACACGAGTACGAGCCCAGTGCTTTCGGGCTGTGGACGCCGAAGCGCATCGTCGTCTCGTTCTTCGACAAGGTCCGCGAAAAGAACGCCCCTCCCGCGGTGCGCGTCGCCGGCCGGGTGACGTTCACGTACGCGGATTTCAAGCGCTTCTCGGTGTCGACGACGACCGACATCAAGGCACCCCAGTGAGGTGGATCGCTGGCGCCCGAAAAGGGTTGTCGCTTCGCGCCGCGGCGCGGGTTCGTTCTTCAGGCAGCAGGCTCGCTGCAACATGCGGACATCAGATCGATCGGTGGGGAAACCGGGCGTTGCCGACCGTCTAAGAGGGTAGCCCGTGCAATCGGGGTCAGCGCTCCGCCAGGAGGTCCCATGTCCGTCACTGCGGCCCGCGCCTATCTCTCGCCCACACAAGGCGACGAGCTCGGTCGTCTTCTGCCTGTTCATGCCGACCGACAAGGCGTTACGCGATGCCTGTTTCGCCGTAGGCGACGGGGGCAAGATGATGTTCGGCCTTGTCAACCGGATCGCGAAGGAGGAACCGGAATTGACGCCGACCGAATCGGGCAAGATTCCCGCCGATCAGATCGCGGCGCTGGAGATCTTCCACCGGTCGAAAGAGAACAAGGACGTGATCGGGGCCGCCTTTTTCCATCCATCAACCGTGCCGCAGGGCTTCGCGGTGGAACTGAACCTTTTCCCCGGTGATAATCCGCCCTCGTTCCCGCCGGTGATCATCCACCACAAGTTCGTTGTCATCGACGCCGAGACCGAGTCGCCCGTGATCTACACCGGGTCGGCCAACATGAGCGGCAACTCGGTGTTCAAGAACGACGAGAACCTGCTCGAGATCACGGGCTCGCCGCGGCTGGCGCGGATCTACCTCGCCGAGTTCCTCCGCCTGTACGAGCACTACCGGGCTCGCGCCAGGTTCATCGCCTTCAAGCAGAGCGGGGCGGCGCCGGCGAATACGGGATTCGCACTGCGCCCGGACCGCAAGTGGGCCGACAAGCACTTCGCGCCGGGCACACCGGAGTTCAAGGCCCGTTTGCGGATGCTGAGTGTCGGGTGAACTGAGGGGTAGTTGCCAGTCGTTAGTAGCAGGCCAAACTGTTGAACCGCCGGCGCGCGTAGGATCGACAAGAGTCGAGTCTTTCGGAGAAGAGGATCAGGGGCAGGAAGAGAGGCAGCGAGAGCGCTCCGGAAGAACTGCCGCTTGCCCAGGCGAGCGGGACGGCCAGCGCGCTGTTTCAGCCGACAAGGGGAATCGGCAAAGCGACCCTACCTAGACTCGACTAAATCGTTGCAGACTCGGCCGAAGGCGCGCCGCCGCGGCTCACCGCTGCGATAGGAACGACAGTGCCGCCTTGACCTCCGGACGTGCGCAGCGCGGGCCGCAGAGGGCCACGAGCTCCTCGTAGGACTCTGCGGGCGGTGACGCGTTGACCGGCGGCATCCGCTGCGCGCGCCGCGCCCGCGAGTGTGTTGAACCGCTTCGGTGCATCAGCGAGCGAGCGCTCGTAGGCCGCGAGGGCGTCGGCAGGCCGCTTCAGCTCGAGGAGCAGGTCGCCCAGCTGCTCGCGCGCCGGAAGGATGGCTCCCGGCGTGACGGGATGCTTGCCCACGGCTTCTCTCTCTCGGCGGCCTCGGTGAGGAGACGCACTGCCTCGTCGGCCCGGCCTTCACCGGCGGCGATCGATCCCGCCGCGGCCAGCCGCATGGAGGCGACCTGTCCGGCCCAGTCGTAGGGCCCGGCCGGGGGCTGCTTCGCAAGCTGGGCCTCCGTCGCCGAGAGCGATGCCAGCGCCTGTCGGGCGCGCGGAAGATCGTTCGTGCGGGACGCCCCGATTGCGTTCGCGAAGTCGGTGACGCCGCGTACGTAGACGAACTCGTGCCAGGGCATCTTCACGGTTGGAAACGGAAGGGTGGCGGCAGCACGCCAGTCGCGCCGCTCGAGCGCATAGCGTGCGGGGATGGCGACGAGCGCATACGCCGCCGCGAAGTTCGGCTCGTCGAACCTGTCGGCTCGCCGTACTTCGTCCACGAACTTCCGCGCGTCCGTATCCTTGCCCTGCTGCAGATAGGCGTACTCGAGATAGTCCATCGCGTGCAGCGCGTCGAAGGACGCCGCGCCGGGATGGGCACGCGCGGCCACCCGCTTGCCCGCGGCAGATGACTCGAGGTTCGAGGCGATGCACTCGTCCCACAGCCCGAGCCGCGTGAAGATGTGCGACGGCATGTGGAGCGCGTGCGGCGAGGCCGGTGCGGTCTTGGCGTAGCTGCGGGCGGCCGGGAGCGCCAGGCTGGCGAGCGCCGGATAGTCGAAGGCGTGAATCGTGTAGTGATGGATTCCAGGATGCTTCGGGTGCGTCTTCAGGAGGCCGTTCAGAATCGCGGCGGCCTGCTTCTGCTGGGCGAAGGTCCGATCGCCGGCTGGCGCCGTACCGAGCAGCGCCAGCGCGACGAAGATCTGGGCCTCGGCATCCTCCGGGAAGTCGGAGGCGAGCTGTTCCATTGCCGTGCAGTAGGCGCCGGCCCGCGCCCTCGGGTCGCGTCCCTCGCCCTGCGCGTAGTAGGCACCTATAGCCGCGATGTAGCGCCGCTCGCGATCACTCTTGGCGCCAGCGCGCTCGCCGGCCAAGGCCGCCGCCCGTCCGGCGGCGAGCTCCTGCTCGTTGGGCGGCGCCCAAAGGGGATGGTAGTACGTCATCGCCACACCCCACTGCGCCATGCCGCACGCGGGGTCGATTCGACGGCGTCAAGGAACGACCCGCGCGCCTCCTCGTAGCCGAAGGAATGGAGCAGGGCGAGCCCGCGGTCGAAGGCCACGCGCGCCATCGCCTCGCACGTGATGGGGAACTCGACCACGCCCAGCTCCTCCGGCCCGTGTTTGTGATCGTGACCGACCTGTGCCAGAGCTGGCGCCGCGACCGTACAGGCCACTATGAACAGCAGACTGCGATGGAGCACCAGAACCTCCTGTCCAGGGATTTTACCGTCGACCGGTGTCGTGGATGGGTGAGCGCTGCACCTCAACTGAGCTTTTGCAGGTGGGGCGGATGTTGCAACGTTCCGTCGGAATGCTGAAGAAGGGACGTCCAATGAACCGAATGCCTCAACTGCTGCTTTCCCTGGTTGTTTCCATCGTCGTGGTGGGATGCGGGAGAGATGAGCTGAAAACACAGACTGAACCGGTGGGTACCGGCACGCCAACCGCTCGCGACCCGGTCGCGACTCGCGGCACTCGAGACGCTGGTTTCTTGCGTGAACAACTCGCTGTCGCAGATAAACAAGTGGGCCTCGCGCGACTGGCGTCCGAGCGGGCCACGCGTCCAGCTGTAAGGAAACTCGGTGAGATGATGTTGCGGGATCACCGGCAGGCGAGTGAGGAGCTGCGGCAGATTGCCTCAAGACAGCAAGTGAACGCCGGCGCAGAGAACGAACAGCTGAAGGTCGAACGCGAACGGCTGTCCAAGCTTTCTGGCGAGCAGTTCGACCGCGAATATCTCGACGAGATTATCGCTGACCATCAGGATGCGGTCGGCGACCTCGAAAACGCCGCGAAAGGGGACGATCCCGAGGTCGCCCAGTGGGCGGCAAG
This sequence comes from uncultured Acidobacteriota bacterium, assembly GCA_963785755.1. Classification (GTDB taxonomy): domain Bacteria; phylum Acidobacteriota; class Vicinamibacteria; order Vicinamibacterales; family 2-12-FULL-66-21; genus JACCXG01. Next base: position 13,295 of record CAWAXG010000054.1, read on the forward strand.
GAATCTTCCAATCGTGCGCCGTCACCTCGACGAGGCGCAGCAGCTGCGCAAGACGGCGCCGCAGAAGGGCAATCCCCCTCAGTAGCTCCACCGGCCCGCTCGGACCGTCGCGACAGGCCGTCGCGGTGTGGGTGGCCCACGCCGTGCTCACCGTGTGTCGCGAACTGCACCTGTACTGGAATCAGGCCGCATCGAACCTGTACGCCACAGCGTGATGTTGTCGCGCGCCGAGCCCACAATGCCAGCGTAAGCAGCTTCTTCGCCGCCGCCGCCGGGCAGGCTCTCGAGAATGGAGATCGGCGTGGCGAAGCGCCGACTCGAACGGCGAGCACTCTCTCTCTTCGGGCTGTGAGACGAGAAGAACTATCTGAACGAATAGAGCGTGAACTGCTGGATCGCAGCGACTGCGTCAAGGCACTACTCGGTTGCCACCGCACCCAGCCCCACGCAATTGGGATCGCGACGCGCCGCAATTCGGCGCGCCCGGCTTTACTGATCCCCTGATCCTGCACGCGTTGGTCGCTCCGATAGGGCACCGGCACCAGCCCCGTCAAGGCCCCGAGCTGCCGCCCATTGGCGAACGTGCGCGTGCCGAACAACTCCGCACTGAACAGCGCGCCACTGATGTCCGCGACGCCGCGCAGCGTCGTCAACTGCCGCGCCACCCGCGCCACCCGCGTCTGGCCCGCTGGTCATCAGCGCCGTCCGCGCGTCGCTCAACACGGCCGCGCGCGCCTCCACGGTCGCCAAGGCTGCCCACTCGCGGAGGATCCGCGCCCGCAGCGCCGCCGGAAACGGCCGCCCATCGCCGGTCCCGACGGCGCCCAGGCGACACGCGAACGTCGCATCCAGCACCAGCCGCACGCCTTGCGTGGCCAACAACGCCTGGATCCGATTGCGCAGGCGCGTCCGATCCGCACGCACCGTGTCCAGCTCTCGGGGCAGCTGCCGGTCGTCCTCCGCCGCCGCCGAGGGCACGTGCACCACGCTCCAGACCTTGCGCTCGCCGCCCGCCCACCGCATCAGTAGCTGCAGCAGCTTGCACGCATCCAGCCGATCCGTCTTCGCCCGCCGCCATTTCCGATTCACATCAATACTCGACGAGTCCACCACCACGTTGTCGATCCCCTGCGGGCCCAGCCAGCGGTGCAACCAGAATCCGTCGCGGCCCGCTTCGTAACAACTCCGGACTGGCGTGTCCCCCGGCAGGCCAAAGCGGACCTTGGCGGCGCGCACTTCTCGCTCGAGGGCCGCCAGGTCGCCCGCAGGGATCGTGCGCAGGCGCGGGCGTTCGCCGGCGCCGTCGTAAAGCCCAGCGTGCACTTCGGCTCCCCAGTTCAAAGGCCAGATACAACACCACCGCACGTGCGCTACACTCGGTCGAACGGGTCGTCGTGGTCATCAGCTCCTCCTTCGTGCCAGTCCAGCACCGCTGTCGGAGCTTACCGCGGCGGCCCTTCGCGCTTCTCAGCCGCGACGGCCACCTACATAGCATCTGTGAAGGCGAGACGCCGCCGCAGAGCCAGGATTTTCACAAGGAGGACGGGAGGTTTGCGGTTGATCCGTCCTTTACCGTCGTTGCGCGTTCCGTCGCGGAGCCATCGGATGCGCCGGATCCTCGAGGACGGCCTCGATGATCCGGGGTCTGGGTGCGCCGGCCGCAGCACCGAATGACGCGGTCCGAAGCCCGGTCGGAAAGGCGAGGAACGCCTCGGTCTGGCTCGCTGTCGTCACCGGCAGCTCCACCGCGCTTCCCGTGATCGCGCCCTCGTTGTTGATGTCCTGCGCGCGTGTCAGGTGGAACGCATATCCGGGAGTCCTGAACGCGTTGAGATCCCGCATCACGCTGTTCTCGAACAGAAAGGCATGACAGGAGCCCTGAACCGGGCACGACGTGCCGACGATCTGGCCCTTGTCGTTGATGCCCAGCGCAAGCGCCGTCGTATGGTCCGCTAGCGTTCCGAGATCTCTGATCCCTTCGCTTCGCGTCCACACGAACGCGCGGAACCTGGGATTGTTTGGAGGGTCACCCGCCTGGCTGGCGAAACCCACGACGACGCCGTGCCGGTTGATCGCCGTCGGCGTGTTCCAGGTGTCACCTCCAAGCGTGCCGATGTTGTCCACCGTGCCGTTCTCCCAGATCACCGCGTGCTTCGCGGTGTGCCGGCCGACCGCCTGATCGCAGGTGCCGGAGATGCCCACCGCCTGACCGACGTCGTTGATCGCGGTCGCGGCGCCGGAGGTGTCATCCACGTCCCAGAGCGGCAGCTCACGGATCTCCTCCGTTCCCGGTCCCCAGAGCACCGGGCGGAACTGGATCGTGCGGGGCGCCTCGCACGATACGGTGTCCTCGACGCCGTTTTCCGCCCAGCCGACGATCTCGCGCCGGTTGTTCGCTCGGGCCGCGTACCCGTTGATGCCTCCGCCGAGTGTCGGAAGCGCCCTCATCACTCCTTCTTCCCAGGCGACGCCACGGCACGTGTACCGCAACCGGTCCGGCCCCGGGAAGAACGAGGCGCAGCTCCACGTTGCCGCGGACGGATGTTCGACATTCGTTTGCGCGATCCCGACGATGAGCCCGGAATCGTTTTTCACCGGCCAGGCCACGCTGCTTGGAGGCGTCGCGCGCGGGCTATCGCAATTTTTCGTGGTGTGAAAGTTTCGAAGGGCGGTAGTAAAGCGAAAAAATTTGATAGTAATGACGAGCGGCTCGAGACGGGGACGACCCTCAGGCTTTGTTGGGCTTGTCGTCGGCCGGCCGCGCTCGCTAATCCTTCGTGAGCTCGTGCTCGGCAACGCCCTTGGGATAACGATCGCCCACGAGATTCAGCCTCACGCCATGCTCCAGGAGCGCTTTGAGTCCGGCCAGCATCAGCGTGAACCCTTGTGTCGAATCGGCCATGTACCTTCACGAGCTGATCTCCGTCGCCCGTGAAGCCGGACTCGGTAACCGTCACGAACGTCGTGCCGTCATCCAGAGGCGCGAACGTCCATTCAACTATCGTGGGTCCGCTGTATCCCGGCCACTCGATGACGATTCGACGGTTGGGTTCGATGACTCTGGCGGTGACCTGGATCAGACGTCGTACATCTCCCAATCCCATCGAATCGGCTGCCCGGCCACGAGCCGTCCGCTGCTTCTGGTAAACCAGAATTGCGTGGTGATCTCGGGGTTCACAATCGCCTCGAACACGTCGGCGACCGGCTTTCGAATGAGCATGCCGGTTTCCGTGATCGGCACCCGTGTGAGAAGAAGGCTCTCTCCCTGGACAGTGCTCATGGTGACTCCTTTGAAACGGCGAGCATCGCCTGATCCTCCTCGATCCACGATTCGAGGATCGCCGCGACATCGCGCTCGCGTTCCAGGAGGTTGGCGCCTGCCTCGCGGATGTCCGACGCGACCATGGCGTCAGCCTCGTGGCGGGCCATCGGAAGATCCCGATATCCGGCCATGCGGTCGGCGGTCGCGCGAAGCTGCGACGTAAGGTTGCGGTATTCGCCCGCGAGCTGCTGGTACGCGGTGTGTTCCGCCCTGGCGTTGTCGTCAGTGAGGTCGAGCGTCTGCTGGTGCTTTTCGAGCACGTCGGCGATTGCAGCGGCCAGCGCGCTCAGTCTCTCGGGAAGCGCCGAGCGCTCGGCGAGGCCCTTGCCGCAGGTGCGTGACTTGTCCATGTGTCATCCCTCATGAACCCTGATCGCAGAATGGACCCATCGACGATCGTGGGCAAGGTCATGTGTACGGCGAAGTCTCCTAAAGCGATTTCAGGAACTCGACCAGATCCGCCTTCTGCTTTGCTGTGAGTCCCAGCACATGCGCGGCGTCCTTGCATCGACGCGAGGAAGTGGAACGCCCCCCCCCCCCCCCCCGCTGCGCGGGGCGCAAGCATGCGAAGCTGGCCGGGGTTGCAGACGATCGCCCGGCAGACGTTGAAAGAAGAACCGGCGCATATCCTGTGACGGGAATGCACGACTGTAACTGACTGAACATGAACGCCTTGCAGTCCATGACCAGGAGACCATTGACGCATGCCCTTGTGGACCGTCACCCAAACGACTATAAGCACCAGGGGAAGGGCGGCACAGATGACGATCGGGTTGAAAAGGTAGCGACGGCGATGGCCTTGTCGCACACGTGTTCGCGCCGTCGGTTTCTGCGCGGCGTCGCCGCCGGACCATTCGTGGCGGCTGCATGGCCCTTCGTTGATCACGTTGCGGCCGCGCAGCGGAGACGCACGAAAATCCGGGACCTCCAGGTCATGATGCTGCAGGGTCCCGGCCGCACCTACACGCTCGTCAGGATCACTTCGGATTCCGGTCACCACGGCATCGCGGAGGCGTACGGATCACCAGGCGTCGGGGTGAAAGAGCAGGTGCTCTCGCTCAAGACGTGGCTCGTTGGCAAGGATCCGCTCGAGATCGATGTGCTGTACACGCAGATGGGCGAGGGCACGCCGAGCCTGAGCGGGACTCGTACGGACGGCTCGGCCCACAACCTGATGCGCGCCGTCAGCGGCATCGAAATGGCGTTGTGGGATCTGGCGGGGAAGATCCTGGAGGTGCCGACGTCGACTCTGCTCGGCGGCAGGTTTCGCGACAAGGTGCGCGTCTACGACCATGCCGCGCCGAAGACCATGCTCGACAAGTCGGCGGTCGCCGACTGGGCGGCCAGGGCCAAAGCGCATCCGAGCGGCTTCACCTGCCACAAGTTCGGCTTTCCCCACAGCGATCCGGCGACCGACCGCGCCCGCGATCCATCCAATCGAGTGCTGACCACCAAAGAGCTGATTGCCGTGCAGCGGGGATTCGAGAACTGCCGCGACGCGCTCGGATGGGATCACGATCTGATGGTGCACTGCCACTGGGAGTACAGACCTCAGGACCGCGATTCAGATCAGCGAGGCCGTGGAGGCGATCAAGCCAGTGTGGCTCGAGGATCCGTTGCCCGTCGACTATTCCGATTCCTGGAAACGCCTCTGCGCCGCCTCGAAGGTGCCGATCTGCATGGGTGAGAACCTGGCGCGCCGCGAGGGATTCAAGGACTTCATCCTGAATCAGGGCTGCGACATCCTCCATCCCGACCTGCGCAATGCCGGCGGTTTTCTCGAGACGAAACGCATCGCGGACATGGCTCACGTCTTTGGCCTGCCGATGGCCAATCACAACACCGGCAGCCAGGTCTGCACCTACGCATCCGCCCAGTGGGCGGCGTCGATCCGCGATTACATCGCTCTCGAGACCATTACTGGCGAAGGCGGCTGGATGGATCAGGTCCTGGTGCTCGACGGCCCCTACATCAAGGATGGATTCATCCAGGTCACCGACAAGCCGGGACTCGGCATCGAGCTGAATCCGGACGTTGTTCGCGCACACCTGGCGCCGGGAGAAACGTGGTGGGGATAATTGCGGTTGTCTCCTTCCCGCCGCCGGGCCAGGTGGCATCGACCGGCGTGGATATTCGTTCAGCGGATCGACCATGGCGACACGATCAATAGGGGATGGTGTCTGGCGCGGAGCCAGGAGGCTGACCCTTGGTGTGCTGCTGATTGTCCTGGTCTCAGGGCTCCTGCTCGTCTCCGATCTCGATCGGCGGACCGGCGCCGCAGGGACCTCGAACGCGACGCGCGTGCGACAAATCGGCGTGCTGCAGGTACTCGTCGACCCCGCCCCTCGAAGACGGGGCGCGCGGATTCGTCGACGGTCTGGGGGAGCTTGGCTTCCGCGATGGCGGCGGCCGGGTCGCGCTGACCTGGTACAAGGCTGAAGCCGACATGGGCGTGGCCAACGCGATTGCCAGGCAGCTGACGAGCGGCCAGTTCGATCTGATTGTGACGCTGGGGACGCCCGCGCTGCAGGCGGTGGCCAACGCGAACCGCGCAGGGCGCGTGCCGCACGTCTTCGGCGTCGTCGCCGCACCGCAGACGGCCGGCGTCGGAATCGGGGACAAGGGACCGCTGGATCATCCGCGGCACCTGATTGGCGTCGGCACATACATCAGCCCGGGCGACTCGTTCCGCATGGCCCGGCGCATGTTTCCTGGCCTGAAGTCGGTCGGGATCGTCTGGAATTCGGCCGAGTCGAACTCGCGGGTCTTCACGGAGGCCGCACGCGGCGTCTGCCGGGAGCTCGGCATCACCGTCCTCGAGGCCAACGTGGACAACTCGAACGGGGTCGCCGAGTCGGCCGCGTCGCTCGTGGCGCGCGGCGCCGACGCGCTCTGGCTGGGCGGCGACAACACCGTGATGACGGCGTCCGCGTCGCTCGTCGCCGCGGGGAAGGGCGGCCGCGTGCCCGTGTTCACCATCATCCCCGGAAACACCGAGAAAGGCTCGCTGTTCGACTACGGCGCGAATCTGTACGAGAACGGCAAAGCGATGGCCAGCCTGGCGGCCAAGGTGATCGAGGGGACCGATCCAGCCGTGCTGCCGGTCGAGAATCTGGTCGTTTCACGCGTGATGATCAACATGCTGGCCCTCAGAGATCTGAAGGACCCCTGGCGTGTAACCCCCGACATGCTGCGCCAGGCCGAGACGGTGATCGACGAGGCCGGGACGCACAACAGAGCTCCCGGGCCGAACGGACGCTGACATGGAGATCACCAGCAGCGTGACCGACGGGGTTGTCGAGATGGGCATCAAGGGCCGCCTTGACGGCTACTGGGCGGATCATCTCGACAAGACCCTCTCGGAGACCGTCCGCGCCGGGCACGATCGCGTCCGCATCGATCTCTCCGACGTCGCCTTCATCAGCTCGGTCGGCATCGGCGTCGTGATGAAGTACCACAAGCAGCTGACGGCCATCCACGGGTGGCTGATCGTGGCGAACCCGTCGAAGCCGGTGAAGACGGTGCTCGACATGACGCGGCTGACCGGGCTGCTGAGCCCTCCGGAGGGACCCGCGGCGCGTGCTCCGCAGATCGTCAGCCGCCCATTCGAGTGGGCCGGAACGGCGTTCGATGTCTTCACCCTGCCCGGAGGTGGCAAGCTCCAGTGCCGGACCATCGGGAGCGATTCGCCGCTCACCCGGTCGGCGTTTGCGGCGGATGACTGCGTCGACCTGCGCTGCCCCGATTCGTCGTTCGCGCTCGGCCTCGGCGGTTTCGGCGACGGCTTCACCGATTGCCGCGGCCGGTTCGGTGAGTTTCTCGCGGTTGCGGGGGCTGCCGCGTGCCTGCCGACCGATGGCACCAACGTCGCCGATTTCCTGGTGTCGCCTGGCGGCGAGGGGCCGGAGCTGCGGGTCCTGTATGGGCTCGCGTGCGATGGACCCCCGGCCTGGCTCGTGCGATTCGACGCGGCGCGGGCCGGGCCCCTCCCGTTGTCGGACCTGGCGGCGAGCTGCCTCGCGATCGCGCAGGCCGAGGCCGTGGGGATCGTGTTCGTCGCCGAATCGGCGGGGCTGGTCGGAGCGGCGCTCCGCCGCTCACCGGCGAACAGCGGCCACGATGGGGAGATCTTCACTCACCCCGGTATTCGCGGCTGGCTCAGCTTCACCGCGGAACCGGCCTTCGCGCGTGCGTTGACGCTCGGGGTTGGCGTCGTCGCGCGCTCCGGGGCGAGCCCCGGACAGCGGCTCCTCAGACCGCTCGGAGCAGGCTCGGATCTGTCGGGCCACGTCCATGCTGCCGCGTTCTCTTTCCGGCCGCTCAAGAAAGGGTTCGTCGATCTGAAGGAAACGGTCGCGACGCTGTTCCACTCGGAGGCCCTGCTGGGCGTCCTGCACCTGCTGCACGACGATCGCGAGATCGTGGGCGTGGGCCAGAGCGCGTTCATCCGCGGCGCGTGCTGGGTCGGCCCGATTACGGCCTGGTCGACGGAGACTGGAGGCTGACGCCGAGCCATGTCTCTGCTGATTGGGGCCATCACCATCGGACTGATCCTGTCGCTGCTCGCGCTCGGCGTCTTCGTCAGCTTCCGAATCTTCTCGTTTCCCGACATCACGGCCGATGGGTCGATCACGCTTGGAGCGGCGGTCGCTGCGACGCTGCTGGTGCACGGAGTCAATCCCGTGGTGGCGACGGCAGCTGGCGCGGGCGCCGGCGCGCTGGCCGGCGCGACGACGGCCATCCTGCACACACGGTTCGGGATCAACAACCTGCTCTCGGGCGTCCTGGTCATGACCGCCCTGTATTCCGTGAACCTGCACGTCATGAACACGAGCAACGTCCCGCTGATGTCCGCTCGGACGCTGGCGTCGATCGCCGAAGAACTGGGGACGTCCATCTTCCGCACCGCGCGCGTGAATGTCGCGGGGTGGGAGGTGAGCGCGCGCGATCTGTCCATCCTGGTCTTCGCGTTCGGCGCGGCCGCGGTCGTCAGCGTGGTGGTCTACCTGTTCTTCCGAACCAACCTGGGGACCGCGATGCGTGCGGCTGGCGACAACGAGGACATGATTCGTGCCCTCGGCGTCAACGTCGGCCACATGATCGTCATCGGGCTCGCGCTGTCCAACGGACTCGTGGCCCTGTCGGGAGCGCTGCTCGCGCAGTATCAGGGCTTCGCCGACGTGCAGATGGGGATCGGCATGGTCGTCTGGGGCCTGGCGAGCGTGATCATCGGCGAGGCCCTCGTGGGCACCCGGCAGCTCGGCTACGTCATCGTCGGGGCCATCCTGGGGTCGGTGCTGTTCCGGCTGCTCGTGGCCGTCGCGCTCCGGTGGGGCCTGAATCCGAACGATCTGAAGATCATCACGGCGTTGTTCGTCTTCGCGGCGCTCGTGCTGCCGGCTCTCGTCGCGCGCGCCGGAAAGAAGACTCGGCCCGGCGAAAGCGTGGCCTGAGACGCATGCTCGACATCCAACGCGCGTTCAAGACCTTCAACCCCGGCACGCCGAACGAAGTACGCGCGCTGCGGGGGGTCGATCTCGCGATCGACGACGGCTCCTTCGTGATCGTCGTCGGGACGAACGGGTCGGGAAAGTCGACGCTGCTCAATGCGGTCGCCGGCACGTTCCTGCTCGACACCGGATCGATCCGGCTCGACGGGGTCGACGTGACGAAGTGGCTGGATCATCGCCGGGCGTCGCTGGTGGGACGCGTCTTCCAGAATCCATTCAGCGGCACGGCGCCGACGATGTCGATTGCCGAAAACCTGGCGCTGGCGGCGCGGCGCGGGCAGCGCCGCGGGCTGGGGTGGGCGCTGTCGGGGAACACGCGCCGCGAGCTGCGCGATCGGGTCAGCCGGTTGGGGATGGGCCTCGAGGATCGACTCGACAACGCGATCGGCAGCCTGTCCGGCGGGCAGCGGCAGGCATTGACGCTGCTCATCGCCACCTGGATCAGGCCGCGGCTGCTGCTGCTCGACGAGCACACCGCGGCGCTCGATCCGAAGAGCGCCGACCAGGTGATCCGGATCAGCCAGGAGGTCGTCGAGCGCGATCGCCTGACGACGATGATGGTGACGCACTCGATGGCACAGGCCACGCACCTGGGCGATCGGCTGATCATGATGTATCACGGCCGGATCATCCACGACTTCCGAGGAGCCGAGAAGCGCCGGCTGCGCGTCGAGGACCTGCTGGCGCGATTCGAAGAGGTTCGCCGCGCGGAGCAGCTCGACGAGACCGCGGCCGAGATGCTGAAGCGGGCGTATGTTTGAGTGATGATGTCTGAGTGATGGAAGATGCGGGCGCAGCGTCGATCACCCTGGCCAACCGGCTGGAGGAGATCGCACGTGTGACCGGGTTCCTGGAGTCGTTCGCCGCGCGCCACCACCTGTCCGATGATGTCGGGTTCGCCCTCACGCTCGCGATGGACGAGGTCGTCACCAACATCGCCCGGCACGGCTATCCCGCCGGCGAAGCAGGCGAGATCGTCGTCAGGATCCGGATGGAGGCCGGGACCGTCGTGCTGCACGTGGAGGATGCGGGCCGGCCGTTCAATCCGCTCGATGCGCCGCCCGTTGATCTCGATGCGCCGCTCGAGGGGCGCCCGATCGGTGGACTCGGCATCCATCTGATTCGCTCGTTGATGGACCAGGTGGAGTACCGCCGAGAGGATGGCCGCAATGTGCTCGTGATGCGGAAGGGGACCTGACACGCGAGGTCTGCTCATTCGCCGAACATGGAAGCGCGGCACATCGAAGCTGAACCAGACGGACGTCGAGTCATGTCACATTCCGAGGCCCTATCCCGTCTCACTGTTGGAGACAGGAGGAGCGACATGTCCAGATGGGCACGGCGGAAACGGATCCTTGCCGACGTCGTAACCATGATGGTGGGGCCGATCGGCATGGCCCTCGGTGGGCTGGCTCTGGCGCGCGCCCGCCGCATCGGCTGACCCTGAGCGTTTGACGGACCCTGAGCGGAGGAGTGATCATCATGGCACCACGAATCGACGTCACGAAGTACCCGGATGCTTTGAAGGCATGTACGGCCTGGAGCGGATCGCGCGCGAGCGCGGCATCGAGCGGAAGCTGCTGCACCTGATCAAGACGCGCGTGTCGCAGATCAACGGCTGCGCGTACTGCATCGACATGCACACGAAGGATGCGCGTGCGGAAGGCGAGACCGAGCAGCGCCTGTACGGCCTGTCGGCGTGGCAGGAGACGCCGTTCTACACGCCCCGCGAGCGTGCCGCGCTGGAGTGGGCCGAGACGCTGACGCTGATTGCGTCCCACCACGTCTCCGACGAGCTCTACGCCCGCACACGTGAGCACTTCACCGAAGCGGAGCTGGTCGGCCTGACGTTCGCCGTCATCGCCATCAACGGCTGGAACCGCCTCGCGATCCCGTACCGCGCCGAGGTAGGCTCGTATCAGCCAGGCACCACCGAGGCCGCGGCGGCTACGCACGCGTCAGCCTGATCCGCCACGCGGCCAGGCGGGATCGGCGTCTCAGGACAACGAGCGGCGCGAGCACCAGTCGGGTCGGCCAGTAAGAACGACCGACAAGCATCCGTCGATGTGACACAGAATCTGGTGAATGGCTGCCGCGGACCGAGCTGAGGTGCTGATCGTCGGCGCAGGCCCAACCGGTCTGGTTCTGGCGCTCTGGCTGACGCGGCTGGGCGTTCACGTCAAGATCGTCGATAAGGCGGCGGAGCCGGCGACGACGTCGCGCGCAGTCGCCGTGCAGGCCCGCACGCTCGAGTTCTATCGTCAGGTCGGGCTGGCGGATAGTGTCATCGCGCGCGGTCGTGAAGTGTCAGCTGCGAATCTGTGGGTCTCGGGCCGCCCGGTTGCGCGCGCGGTGTTCGGACCGATGGGCCGAGGGCTCAGCCCGTACCCCTATGCGTTCATCTTTCCGCAGGACGAGCACGAGCGGCTGCTGATCGATCGGCTGAGCGACGCTGGAGTCAGGGTCGAGCGGGAGACGGAATTCGTCGGGCTCGAGGAACGCGACGATGGCATCGTCGCGCGGCTCGAGCGCGCAGGCGGCGGCGTCGACTACTGCGAAGCCGCATTCGTCGCCGGCTGCGACGGCGCTCACTCGCGTCTGCGCGAGGTGTTGTCGATCGGTTTTCCGGGCGGGACGTACGAGCACCTCTTCTACGTTGCCGATGTCGAGGCGCACGGACCCGTGATGAACGGCGACATCCACGTCGCGCTCGACCGCACTGACTTCCTCGCCGTGTTCCCTCTGACCGACGCACATCGCGCACGCCTCGTCGGGACCGTTCGACACGAGGCGGAGGCAGCCCGGCGCGAGAGCCTGACCTGGGATGATGTCAGCACACGCGTGATCGAGTGGATGCGTATCGACGTCGAACGCGTGAACTGGTTCTCGACGTATCACGTGCATCATCGGGTCGCCGACCGCTTCCGCAGCGGACGCGCGTTCCTCCTGGGCGATGCGGCGCACGTCCATAGTCCTGTCGGCGGGCAGGGTATGAACACCGGTATCGGAGATGCGGTGAATCTCGCATGGAAGCTCGCCGCGGTTCTGCGCGGACGCGCGGGCGTTCCAATTCTCGACACCTACGAGCCGGAGCGAATCGCCTTTGCTCGACGGCTCGTGGCGACGACCGATCGGGCATTTACCGGCGTGACGAGCTCCTCGGTCACCGCGCGCACGCTGCGATTGCACGTCGTGCCAGCGCTGCTGCCGCGACTGCTGACAATACAAGCGGTCCGCCGCCTTGCGTTTCGAACGGTCTCCCAGACGGCGATCGACTATCGCGGCAGCGCACTGAGTGAAGGGCGGGCCGGTCGAGTCCAAGGCGGCGATCGGCTGCCGTGGGTGCCTCTCGATGCTTCGGATCGCGGCGCAGACAACTTCACACCACTGACGTCACTCGAGTGGCAAGTGCACGTCTACGGCACCGTGGTCCCGGAGGTTCGTGCGGTATGCGCCGAGCGCCACCTCGCGCTGCACGAGTTCGGCTGGCAACCCTCGATGGAGCGCGCCGGTCTTCGGCGAGACGCACTATATCTGCTGCGGCCGGATGGTTATGTCGCGCTGGCGGCACCGGAACAGTCGGCGCCGACGCTGACCGCCTACCTCCGGGAGCGCGCCATTCGCTTTTCTTGAACGTCGGCGCATGAGCGCCGCACATCAGCGCCGGCGGTCAGGCGTCGGCCGCGTGAGTGACGTTCCTGTCAACGCTCGCTGTCCAGGATGCGCATCTGATGTTCGTCGTAGCGCGTGCCGGCCACGGCCGATGGCGGCACGGCCTCTTCGATCCGAGCGACGTCTGCCGGTGAGAGCTCGATTTGGAGGGCGCCAAGCGATTCGGCGAGCTGCGTTCGTTTTCGCGCGCCGATCAGTGGCACGATGCCGGGGCCTTTCGCGAGCACCCACGCAATAGCGAGCTGCGGGACTGTCACGCCTTTCTCGGACGCCAGCTTCTGCAACGCGTCGATCAGACGCTGATTGCGTTCGCGGTTTTCGCCCGTGAAACGCGGCAGGTGCGCGCGAAAGTCGCCACTCGACGTCGTCCTCGAACCGCTGAGCAGCCCACGCGACAGCACGCCGTACACCGTGACGCCGATGCCGTGTTCCGCCAGGAGCGGAAAGATCCGTGTCTCGGGCATGCGGCTCACGAGGGAGTACTCAATCTGGAGATCGCTGATGGGGTGGACCGCCTGCGCCCGACGGATGGTGTCCGGTCCTACCTCTGACAACCCGACGGCGCCGACGTACCCGGCTTTGACGAGATCCGCAATCGCGCCGATGGTGTCCTCGATGGGCACACTTGGATCGAGGCGGCCAGGACGATAGATGTCGATGTGGTCCAGGCCGAGGCGCGTCAGACTGTACGCGAGAAAATTCTTCATCGCGATGGGCCGGGTATCCAGGCCGAGCCAGCTCTTGTCCGGGCCGCGCAACGCCCCGAACTTCACCGAGATCAGCGCCTTGTCGCGACGATCGCGCAGCGCCCGTCCGATCAGCAGCTCGTTGTGCCCGGCGGCGTAGTAGTCGCCGGTGTCGAGCAGGGTGATCCCGGCGTCAAGCGCCGCGTGAATCGTCGCGATGCTCTCGGTCTCGTCCGCCGGACCGTAGAAGTCGGACATCCCCATGCAGCCCAGGGCCAACGGAAAGACGACGGGGCCGCTCGCCCCGAGTTGACGGCGCTGTGGTGGTCGGGAGCTCATGACATGAAGGTAGATCGCCTGGTGTCCTTCGGCAAGTAAGGCGCCATAGAGTTCTATGGTCTCCGGTTAGCGCGTCCCACCGTCCAACATCCCCCGTGACCGCGGCGGACGGCGAGGCTCGTGGCGTACCGCCAGGCACGAGTCGCGGATTGACGCGGATCTGCGCGGATCGTGCGACGCGGGCGAGCGCGCCAATTCGCGGCTCGGCGGAGCGCGGGTCGTCACGACACGCCGCTGCGGCTTGCAGCCGGCGTGCACGACCGCTGGAGATCCGCGCACATCCGCGTCTCGTGTTCTTCCCCCAGGAGGCTCGCCCGTCACTGCGCCGCGGGGGGACGATGCGGCTTCCGGCGCGTCTGACCCGCTAAACGGAGACGTTCTATATCGATCGGCATCTCTCAGTCGACGATCGACACGTCGAGCTCGCCGAGCCGCGCCGGATTGCCGATGACCTCGATCTCGGTGATCCTGCCGTTCGCGATCGTGAAGCGGAGCGCTCTCACCAATCGTCCGTGCGGCGCCACCACGACGCCGATGGCCCCATCCACGAGCGCGGGCTGCGTGAGCCGCGCCATGTGCCCGTAGGCGACCGCCCCCTTCGCCCAGACCGCCGCGCCGCGGATCTCGGTCGGCGCGCCGGCCGCCATGTCCGCGCGAACCACGAGATCCGGATCGAGGACGGCGAGCAGGCCTTCGAAGTCGCCAGCGCGTAATGCGGCGATAAAGGCCTCGACGACCTCGCGCTGCCGGCCGAGATCGGGGTCGGGCGCCCCGCCGCCGCGCACACGGCGCCGCGCGCGGCTGGCGAGCTGCCGCGCCGCCTCTGCGGAACGGCCGACGATCGGCGCGATCTCCTCGAACGGCACGCCGAACATGTCGTGCAGCACGAAGGCGAGGCGTTCCGCCGGCGTCAGCCGGTCGAGCACGACGAGCAGCGCGAGCCCGACCGAATCCGCGAGGAGCGCTTCCTGCTCGGGGCTGCTCCCGCGCGTGCCGGTCGCGACCGGCTCCGGCGCGTCCGGGGTGAGCGGCTCTTCGCGCCGCGACTGGCGCGACCGCAGCATGTCGAGGCACACGCGCGCGACGACGGTGGTCAGCCATCCGCCAAGGTTGTCGATCTCCGCGCTATCGGCGCGGCTGAGCCGCAGCCACGCTTCCTGAACCGCGTCGTCCACCTCGCTCAACGAGCCGAGCATCCGGTACGCCACGCCGCGCAGATGGGCTCGGTGCTCTTCGAATCGCTCGGCTAGATACTCGCGTTCGTTCATCGGTCACACTTCCTCGTCGCGTTCCGTCATAGCAGTGACGCGGCCGCGCCCGCGAATGTGACATTAGAACTGGTTTCGAGGCTTCTCGGCGCGCCACGGCCGCGTGGGGCGCCGCGGGGCGAAGCCCCCGGATCTGATAAGGAGGAAAAGGTGAGGATCAAACTGACCAGCGTGCACGTCGACGACCAGGAGAAGGCCCTGCGCTTCTATACCGACGTCCTGGGCTTCGTGAAGAAGGCCGACTTCAGCCAGGGGCCGTTTCGCTGGCTGACGGTGGCCTCACCAGAGGACCCTGACGGCACGGAGCTGCAGCTGGCGCTCAACAACAACCCGGCGGCCAAAGCCTACCAGCAGGCGATGTTCCAGCAAAGCCAGCCCGCGGCCATGTTCTTCACCGACGACGTGCAGGCCGATTACGAGCGGATGAAAGCGCGCGGCGCCGAGTTCACCATGCCGCCAACAGACGTGACCGCCTCCAAGATCGCCATGCTGAACGACACCTGCGGCAATCTCATTCAGGTCACGCAGCTGAAGCGCTGGTAGGGGAGAGCATGAACATGAGCGACGTGACCGGCAAGCGCGTGCTCCTCGCCCTCGGGCTCTGGCTGATCGCTGCGGTCGTCATCGGTACGGCGACCTTCTTCGCCGCTCGCAGCAGCGGTGCAGCCGCCGTCACGGCGATCGTGGTCGCCGAGGTCTACACGCTGCTCATTGTTGCCCTGATGATCGTCTTTCGCCCGCGCACGGCACAGGCGCTGGGGCTGGTCCGTTGCCGCGGCGCCGACGTCGGCCTTGCATTCGCCGCATGCGGGGGTGCGTACCTCATAGCGGCGGCGATTCAATCGGCTGTTGGACCGTGGCCCTGGTCGAGCTCGATCGCGATCTTGAACGCGATGGGGTCCGATGACGGCCGCCTCGCGACGGCGGGGCCGGCCGTGGCCGGGATCATTGTCATTCGCGCCTGCGTGCTCGCCGCGCTGGCAGAGGAGACGTTATTTCGGGGCGTGCTGTACACGTGGCTCCGGCAGCGGCTTCCGGCGAGCGCGGCGATCCCCGTCTCTGCCGCGGCACATGCCGCGATCCATGGCTTCCCTGCGATTCTTCCCCTCGCGTTCATTCTGGGGCTCGGCTTCGGTTGGGTGCGTGAGCGATCCGGTTCAACGGTGCCAACGGTCATCGTTCACGCGGTGCACAATGCCGCGCTGATCGGGTGGTCGTACTACGCCACCGGCTGGACTGCGCGGCTACCGACGTGGGGAGGCTCGTGAGCGAAGACGACTCATGCACAGCAGCGGGCGGCCCATCAATGATGATCGAAAGGTGCGAGCCGTCCAGCGACAAGTTCATCGACAGGGAACACAGGGGGTGTCACAACGGTCCATCTGTCGCGTTCTCCTTTATGAGAGCCGATCGGCGCCCTGACGTCCTGACGATGACCTCTGACAGAGAATTCGATCCTTGCGACACTGCTCGTGCGCGTTATTCGTTCGCGATGGACGGCTTCTGCTGGGACGACGATCCCCGGCAAAGCGTTTCTATCCCGGCGTCTGGGATCTGATCGGTGGGCACGCGAGGCCCGGAGAGACGCCGGAAGCAGCGCTCCTCCGCGAGGTCGAAGAAGAAATTGGTTCGATTCCAACGGAATTCTCGCTCCTCGAAACGGCGCCGGAACCCTACCCCGAAGCGCATGGTCCAGGCGTGTATCACGTCTTCCTGGTTCGCCGCTGGGCCGGGCCGGAGCCGTATCTCCGAAACGCGGAGCACGTCGAGCTTGGCTGGTTCACACCGAGCGAGGCGCGCGGTTTGAATCTCGCCGATCCGGTCTATCTCGAGTTGTTCGCCAGGGTCTCCTCGCACATATGGTAGGTAGTGCCATGGATTCCCGTCTGGACACGTTGAAACGATCGCTGGAGTCGGCCATGGAAGGAATGTCCAGCGAGCAATTGAGCTGGCATCTCCCGGGGAAGTGGTCTGCGGCGGAGGTGCTCGAACACCTGTACCTGACCTATACCGGAACGATCAAAGGATTGGAGAAAGTGATGACCCGTGGCGCACCGCTCGCGACGAGGCCATCCATGGTCCAACGCGTGCTGACTTTCGTGGTCGTGCAATTGGGCTACATACCTGCCGGACTGGAGGCCCCCGCAATGGTGCGGCCGAGGGGGCTGCCGGTGGAGCAGGTGCGAAACGAGTTCTGGGCAAAGCTCGCGGCGATGGATGCGATCATCGCGCAGTGTGAAGCCCGCTTCGGACGCCATGTCAAGCTGCTCGACCATCCGATCCTGGGTGCGCTGACTTCGACACAGTGGCGAACGCTCCATCTGGTGCACGGACGGCATCACCAGAAACAGCTGCTCCGGCTTCGCAAACGCACGTTGGAAACCCGGTGAGCCCTTAAGCTAGCCGGCCCGGCTCATATCCGCATCAGGAAGACGCGTGAGCAGCTTCATGAGCTCACTGGATTCGAAACGGTGTCGGTCTCGGGCCTCACGCAGACCGACTGTTATCCGACGGAGCACAGGTGGAGTCGGTCCTCCGGCCTGAGCTAACGTGCGGGCTCGAACAACTCGATCGGGTTCCCGTCAGGGTCCTCGATCTGAATCTGCCTGCCGCCCGGCCCGGTTTCCATCGCGTTCCGAAAATGCAGACCGGCGTTCTTCAGCGTTTCGATGAACGTCGGAAGATCGTGGACCCGAAGTACCACGCGGTTCCATCCCCCCGGTTCTTGACGCTGACCGTTCGGCATCGGCCGCGATCCCGACGCTGCTGGACCGCTGAGCAGAATCAGCGCATCGCCGAGCGAGACACTGGCGAATGCGGGAAGCTGTTGATGCTCGAGCGCGAAGCCGAGGTGCGTTGTGTAGAACGAGACCGAGCGGGCCACGTCTCTGACTTGATACCGGACGCCGTGTACGCCTTGGACGAATGCGTGTGTTCCGCCGCGCTTCTCCTGAGCTGCCTTGGTTGTTTCGGTCGGCGCCATCTCTTCTTCTCCTACGGTTTGAGGATTGTGATTGGTAACCAGGTGCATGAAACGATCCTTCGAGGCGCTTGAAATTGCTCAGCGAGCGACTCAGGCGTGGGCATCGGTCACATTCCTCCGTCGCGCTCCGTCATGGTACAGACGGACGAAACGCCGCTGATGTGACCAGGCCGAAACGGGCAGCCGTCACATTCAGCCTGTCCGATCCGTCATGCTGACAGGAGGACGACATGGACATGAATGTGACATTGGAACGCAGCGGCGCCCTTTCCCCCATGGACCTGAGCCTGCCGCGCCCCAAAGGCATCGTCATCGGCTTCTGGACCGTCACCGCGCTCTTCTGCCTGCAGATAGGGTTCACCGCCTACGCGCAAATGCGGCTGCCGCAGGTGGCGGAGGCGTTCACCCACCTCGGCTTCCCCGACTACTTCCGGGTGGAGCTCACGTGGGCCAAGCTCCTCGGCGTGGTGCTGCTGCTTGCGCCGGTACCGGCGCGGCTCAAGGAGTGGGCCTACGCCGGCTTCGCCATCACCCTCGGCTCGGCGCTCATCGCCCACCTCTCGGTGGGAGACGGCCCGGAGGCGTGGGGCTTTGCGGCGGGCACCGGCGTGCTCTGGGGGCTCTCGTACTTCTTCTGGCGCCGCCTGGAGGCCATGCCGGCGAGCGAGATGAACCCGGCTAAAATACGGGTTTCTGAAAGGTCGAGTCGATGAACACTGCGGCGAAACGGGGGAGCGAGGCTTCCAGACTGATCGATGCAAGGATCAGGGAGCTCGGGGATTGGCGGGGGGAAACCCTCAGCAGAATGCGTGCGCTCATCAAGAAAGCAGACCCGGACGTCGTCGAGGAGTGCAAGTGGGTCAAAGCAACCAACCCTGGTGTCCCGGTTTGGTCGCACGACGGCATCATCTGCACTGGCGAGTCGTACAAGAATGTCGTGAAGCTGACCTTCGCCAAGGGCGCGTCTCTGAAGGATCCGGCCCGTCTCTTCAACTCGAGTCTCGACGGAAACGTACGCCGCGCGATCGACATCCACGAAGGAGAAGAAGTTGACGGGTCCGCATTCAAGGCGCTCGTTCGCCAGGCGGTCGCCCTCAACAGATCTGGCAAGTCGAAACCTTCGAAGTAAGGGGAAGGCCGCCGCGGCCAAGCCCAGGGGGGCGGCCTGCGTTCCCAACGCGCTCAATCGGATCGGAGGGCCGTGATGGGATCAACGCGCATCGCCCGGCGCGCGGGAACGATGCAGGCGACAAGGGCAATGGCGATCAGGAGAGTCGCCGCCCCGGCAAACGTTGCGGGGTCCGACGTCGGCACGCCGTAGAGGAATCTCTCGAGCGATCGCGCCGTCGCGAAACCGCCGATCAAGCCGATGACGGCCCCAGCGCCGACGAGCGTCATGCCGCCGCGGACGACCGACAGGAATACCTCGCGCGGCGCCGCGCCGAGTGCCAGGCGGATGCCCATCTCGTGCGTGCGACGCGCAATCGAGAACGACAGCACGCCGTAGATGCCGATCGCGGCGAGCAGCAGCGCGAGGCTGCCGAAGCCCGCGAGCAGCCACGCGCCCATGCGCGCCGAGTAGAGCGACGTCCCGATCGTCTGCGTCATCGTCTCGACGCCCGACACGGGCAGGTTCGGTTCCAGCTGCTGGATCTCGCGGCGCAGGCTTGCGATCATCGACGCGGGCGGGAGGGAGACGCGCACGTACAGCGTCATGCCCGACTCGTGATTCTGACCCACGGGCAAGTACGCGACGGGCAGGGAGGCCTCGCCGAGCTCGGCGTAGGTACTGTCGCCCACGACGCCCACGATCTCTCGCCACGGACCTTGCCGCCCGTTGAAGCTCACGCGCGCGCCGAGCGCGTTGCCGCTCTTGAAGTGCATTCGCACGGCGGTCTCGTTGATGATCGCCACCGGCGGCCGGCCCTCCACGTCGTGCGCGTCGAAATCGCGGCCGGACACGAGCGGGATCCCCAGCGTGCGGAAGAATCCGGGCCCAACCACGTTGGCGTTGATCCGGGTGGGATCGCTGGTCACGACGCCGGCGCCCTGGCCGAACACGAACTCGTCCGGGTACTCCGGCCGCCCTTCCACCATGAGCCCGATGATCCGGCCGTCGCCCGTCATGATGGCGAGGCGCGCGATCGCGGCCGACTCGACGCCCGGCAGGCGCTCGGCCCGCTCGACGATCGTCCCATAGAATTCTCGTCCCTGCTCGTTCGTGTAGCGCAGCAGGTTGATCTCGAGAGGGGCGGACACGAGCTTCTCCGCGTCGAACCCGGGATCGAGCGCGTGCGCCGCCTGCAGGCTGCGAACGAAGAGTCCGGCTGGAATCAGCAGCAGCACCGCCAGCGCGACCTCTCCAACCACCAACAGCTTCTGCAAGTCGTATCGACGTCCGCCGTCGTTGCCCGCCCTTGACGCATCCTTGAGCGCCGGGACCAGGCCCGGCCGCGACGCCTTCAGCGCCGGCGCAACACCCAATACCAGGCCGGTGATCAGCGAGAGCACGATCGAGAACAGCAGCACGCTCCGATCGATCGCGAGGTCGAGCGCGACGGGAAGCGCACCCGGCGGCGGCGGCGAGGCCCGGAACGCCAGCACCATCGCCGAGGCCATGCTGAGCCCGACGATGCCGCCGACGAGCGACAGCAGCACGGTCTCGGTCAGCAGTTGCCGCACGAGCCGCGCGCGGCTCGCGCCGATCGCGAGGCGCACGGCCAGCTCGCGCCGGCGCGCCGTGGCCTTCGCAAGCAGCAGGCTCGCGATATTCGCGCACGCAATCAGCAGCACCGTCGCGACGACGCCGCCGAGCAGGAATCCGACCGCGCGCATCCGCTGACGCGATTCGGGATTGTCCTCGTCGATGGGCACGACGGGCATCCGCTCCGGAGTCGTCTTCGGATTCACTGCGCGCGCATGGGTCGTCCCCAGCGTCTCGATCTCCGCGCGCGCCTGCATGGCCGTTCGATCCGGCCTGAGGCGGCCCAGGAGGAACAGCCAGCTCACGGTGCTCTGCAGCCGGTCGCTCGGCGGCCGCAGGACCGGCTGCATCATCATCGGCACGTACACGTGACGCACGGTCCCCACTCGCGGACCGGGGAAGCCCGCCGGGGTCACGCCCACAATCGTGAAGACGTTCCCGTTCAGACGGATCTCGTGACCGATGATGTCGGGCCGGCCGGCGAAGCGCGTCTGCCACAGCTCGCGGCTGATGACGACCACCGGATG
Organism: uncultured Acidobacteriota bacterium; assembly: GCA_963785755.1. Lineage (GTDB taxonomy): Bacteria > Acidobacteriota > Vicinamibacteria > Vicinamibacterales > 2-12-FULL-66-21 > JACCXG01. The sequence continues at coordinate 34,306 of CAWAXG010000054.1, forward strand.
TCCGCCTGGCGTCACGTCGTCGGCGGGCGAGAGGAGTCGCCCGCGATCGGCGGCGAGGCCGAGGACGTCGAAGAAGTTGCCGGTGACGAGATAGCCGAGGGTGCGATCCGCGCCGTTGCCGGCATTCAGGCTGGCGACGAATCCGGACCAGGCCGCCACGCCGTCAAACGTCTGAGTGCCGTCGCGGAGCGCGGTGTACATCGGATACGGGAAGACACCGCCGTTCTTCTCCCGCTGCACGTAGACCAGCCGATCGCGGTCGGGCACCGGCAGGCGTTGCAGGAGTGTGGCGTTGACGACGGTGAAGATGGCGGTGTTGGCGCCAATGCCGAGGGCGAGCGTCAGGATGGCCGCGAGCGCGTGGGTTGGTTGCTTCCTCAGGGCGCGGGCTGCATAGCGGAGGTCCTGCCAGAGATCGCCAAGCAGGCGTCCGGCGGAAACCCCCGGCGTGATGGCTTCGGGTGCGTGCGCCTGTCGCAGCGGCGCGAGGTGTCGTGCGAGTACATTTCCATCGCGGAACCCGGCGAGCGCCAGCTTCGTCGCCTCGTCCGCCGAGGTGCCGCCTGCGACGAGCTCTCGCCAGCGATCTTCGAGATGCTGCGAGAGTTCCTCGACGATCTCGCTCTCACGGGACGGCGACAGGCGCAGTGACGCCAGGCGCGAGCGAATGTGCGGTTTCCAATCAGGCATGTTCGAGCGCCGAGAGGTTAATGTCTGTCATAAGCAGATACTACACCCTCAGACGGGTCAGCGGCCGAAATGGTTGGATTGGGAAACGGGGATGGTCGGAGACAGGGGGAGGGTTGTAAGGACCGCGAGGAAGTTGTGGCGACCTCCTCGCGAGGACGCATCCTGCTAGAGACGATCCCGCAACCGGCCATCCTGCAGCGTCGTCGGCCTCCGCTTAACCAAGCTCCCCACGTCGGTCACAAATTTTGAGAGCAGCGGGGACAGGTTGTCCTTTCTCCAGACGAGAGCCAATGGCAACGACAGCTTGAGGTCGGCGACTTTCAATATCGCCACGCCGTCCGGACATCGCCAGCGGGCGGTTTCTACGACGAAACCTACGCCCATGCCTTGAGCGACGAGTGTCAGTATCGTCGCTTCGTTCGACGCTTCCTGAATGATTCGAGGCGATTTCAGGCCGCCACGGAAACATTCGTACATCAAGCGGTCGTAGAATGCCGCGCTCTCGCGCCTCGGAAACCAGATGAAACGCGCATCCGTCATGTCGCGCAGCCGGACGCTTTTGGACTTACTGAGTGGATGCGCGGCAGGAGCAGCCAATGCCAGGCGGTTCACGGCGACCGGCATTTGATCCAGCTCCCGATCTGGCTTCGGCGGGTTGAACATGAACGCGGCATCCAGTCGGCCAGATCGAACGGCCTCGAGCTGTTGCAGACTCGGCAGCGGATCCAGCTGCAGTTCTGCGTCGGGGTGGCGCTCCCGGAAGAGGTGGAGCGAGTCGGGTACGACGCCCCGCCATGAGGCATTCTCAGTGAATCCGACGCGCAGCGTTCCTGATTGGCCGCGCGCTACGCGTTGCGCGCGCTCCGTCGCTTCGTTCAGCTGTTGAAGAATTCCGCGTATATCCTCGAGAAACAACTTGCCCGCTGAATTGATCTTCACGCCGCGACTGAGGCGATCGAACAACTTGAAACCGATCTCACGTTCGAGATCCTGAATCTGTCGCGATAGCGCTGGTTGAGCCACTCGCAGGCGTTGTGCCGCGCGCCCGAAATGTTCTTCTTCCGCCAACCGCCACGAAGTATCGAAGATGCCGCAGTTCCACACCGATACCTTATCGCGATTGGTCCGATATGAACAATATCTTGGACGCATCGCTCGACCTTTGGCACAGTGGCGTCAGAAAGGGTGGTGAGCGATGCCTCAGATCGATCGATTCACGACGAAACTGAGCCTGCCCGGGCCGGTCGCCAACTACATGAGGGCGGTCAACACCGGCGCCGCGGACGAATTTGCGACAAGTTTCGCCGACGATGCGGTTGTGGTCGACGTGAACCGCGAGCTGCGCGGTCTCGACGCGATCGCGGATTGGGCCCGCACCGACATCTTCGGGGCTCACGTGCACTTCGACGTCCTGAACGTCACAGAGCGCCAGGGACGAACCATCGTCACACTCAAGGTTGACGGAACGTTCGATCGCACGGGATTACCCGATCCTCTCGTGATGGACCATGAATTCACGCTGGCAGAGGGGAAGATCGCCGAGCTGCGAATCGGGTTCGACAGGGCACGCTGATGGCCCATGCCCTGACTGGTAAGGTCGCGCTCGTCACCGGCGCGGCCAAGGGCATTGGAGCCGGCATAGCGAAGGCGATGTCGTCCGCCGGTGCCTCGGTCGTCGTGAACTTCGCCAGTGACCGACCAGGCGTAGAGCGCGTCGTCGCACGCTTTCGATGACACCCGTCGGTGCTTTGTTCCCCAAGGCATGCTCGGCCTCGTGAGGCCGGAGCGCGGCGCGCACGCCCACGGGCTTTTCGTGGCAACGACTCTGCTCTCCGTCGTCCTCACGCCGCTTGCAATTGAAGTGATCAACGTGCTCTACGGAGAGGATCTGCACCTCAGCCCTTTGACCGTCGCCAGCGTGGCCGTGGGAGCGCTGCTGCTTCCGCTCGGCATTGGGCTTGTCATCGGACGCTTCTTCCCGGCCGCGAAGCGGTGGGTTCCTGCGATTCAGCAAGCGAGCGGACGTCTGTTCCTTCTGTGCCTTGTCGGTTTCACGATCCTGTGGCTGTATTCGGGACGATTTCCGCAACTGTTCAGCAGGACCTGCCGTCCGCGAAAGGCCATGAAGACTCGTCGGTCGACGATCTTCGACCCTGGCTGGTGCGTGCGGCGTAGCCGCCTGGCGCGTGTACGGTCGCCGTCAGCACGACCCTCGGGACCACGCGGCCGAGGACAGGTCCCGAGAAATGGGGCCAGTCGCCTGTTACTGGCGAGGGTGGGCGCCCCTCGGCAGAAAATTCTCGAGCACCCAGGTTTCAGTCCGGTATGACTTGCCGACGACATAGGCCAACTGCTTGCCATCCGGACTCAGCCGAATCTTTCCGAGTTGGCCACCGACAGCAGCGCTCAAGTCGACCTCGAGTCTCGTCGGCGCCTCACCGTTCAGCAGGTATCAGCCACAGCTCCCCCCGCGAGTAGACGCGTCGCGCCGAGTCGCGAACTTGCGCACGATGACGGCATCACTGCCCGGCGTCCAGGGCATCGGCACCACATCCAGTTCGCCGTCTGACACCCGGAAGATCTCGCGAGATCTCGAGCCATCTATCGGACGGATCACAACCGACTGGAGCAGCCCTGCCGGGCGGTCGTAGGAAGCGATCCATCGTCCATCAGGGGACACGCTGATGGGTCCAAGATTCCGCCAGGCATCGCGCTCCGGCGGCGGGCTGATCGTTCCCAAGCGTCCGAGCGCGACGTCCCATTCGTGGATTGCCCCGTCATTCGGCTGGAAGTAGAGCCGCTTTCCATCACGTGACCAGAACGGGCCCTGAAACGTTTGCGGTATTGGATACGCAATGGGCGACATGGCGCCGGTGTTCACGTCGATGCGAAAGAGGCCGAAGCCGGGTTTCAGATCGAGTGCCGTAAACGCAAGCGATCGACCGTCTGGCGCCCAGCTCAGACCCCGGGCCCACGCCAGCTTCAGTGGCGGCAGCTCCCGAAGTTCCCGAGTCGTGACGGAGTAGATCGCGATGGTGCCCGCGAGGTCAGCACCAGCGCGTTCGGACAAGTAGGCGAGCAGCGTGCCGTCGGGTGACCATGCAGCTTCGAGGTTCGTGCCGGCAACTGATTGAGGCGGACGCGCCGGCGCCCCGATGGGCCTGCCCGAGTTCAGATCGATCGAGACGAGCTCGATGTCGACCTCGTTCGCCGGCGTCCTGAAATACAACGAGCCAGTCTTCGTCATGCCGACGGATCGGACGTTGCCGATACCAGCCTTCAACCGCTCCGGAACGCCGGGCGACGCACCGCTCGAGACTGGCACTGTCCAGAGATCCGTCGTGCCGCTTCTGTTGCTGGCGAACAAGAGTGCGCGGCCATCAGGCGACCATCCCATCAACACGTCGTTCGCCGCGCTGATGACGGCTGGTGTGGGATTGCTGCCGTCCAACGCCATCACGAAGATGTCTCGTTGCAACGCTGTGCCGCTCGCAGCGAGGTCGAAGGCGAAAGCGCGTCCGTCGGGTGAGAAATAGGCGGTCGAACCGCGCCAATCGACGGGTGTCAGGACGCGAAAGGATCCATCGCGCACCTCGACGAGGACGATTTCGCGCGTGCTGTCTGGATGCGACTTCTCAACGAGGATCCGCTGTCCGTCGGGCGACCAGTCCGCCGGCCGCCACCGGACACTGGGATGCGAACCAGAGAACAACCGGTGCGATGCCACCGCGCTGTCGGAGCCCAGCGGCCCGACGCGAAGCTCGCAACGCTGGAAACTGGCGCACCACTCGTATGCAACCTGTGTCCCGTCCGGCGAAATGGCCGCGCCGAGTCCCAGCGAGCCATCCTCGCTTGCCGAAAGCCATCGCCGTTCTACGCCCGAAACGAGGTCCTGAACCAGGGCACCGGCGAGAAGGTACCGGCCATTCCCCGACACACTCGAGGCGCCTCGGTTCAGGATTCTCCGCAGCGACAGGACGTCGGCAGATGTAGACACCGGGTCAGCCGGGGCTGCACTTCGACGCTGGGCCCAGAGGGCGACGGTCGCAGCGATGACCGTCAGCGCGATGGCAGCCGTCGCAAGCACAGGTCGCGCAGTCCACGCGGGTTCGGTGGCGTTCCGCAGCGCCCGGGCGACGGTGGCGACGTCCTGAAATCGATCGGCCGGGTCGGGTGCGAGGCATCGATCGACGATGCGCGCCAGGCGTGTGGGGACGTCGGGGCGAAAGTCCCGCACGAGCCGGCGTTGTCCCCCGGCATGGGCGTGGCGCAACTCATCCATCGTGCGTCCGGCTACCGGAAACGATCCGGTGAGCAGATGGAACAGCACCACGCCGAGGCTGTAGATGTCGTTCTGCGGCGACGGCGGGTGCTTCGCGATCACCTCTGGCGCCAGATAGAGTGGCGTGCCGGCAAGATCGCTGGCCATCGCCGCCCGGGATTCCGACGCGTCGCTCCCGGCGCCGAAGTCGCCAAGCACGACTTTGCCATCGGCAGCGCGCATGATGTTTGCCGTCTTGACGTCGTGGTGCACGACGCCGGCACGATGCACGGCCTCGAGGGCGGCGCACAGGTCGACACCTATGCCCGCGACCGCCTGCGGATTGAACGGACCACCCTTTGCTCGAAGCTCGTCCTCGAGCGTCGGGCCGTCGACGAGGCTCATCCACACGCCGACCTGGCCGTCGATCCGCTCGGCGCCGTACACCGTCACCACATTCGGGTGGCTGACGCGAGCCAGCAGGCGCGCCTCGGCGATGACGGCAGTGGCTTCTGCGGGCTGCCGGCTACGCAGAATCTTCAATGCGACGATCCGATCCAGTCGAGCGTCGTGTGCCCGATAGACATCGCCGAATGTGCCACGGCCGATGTGTTCGAGGACGGTCAACGGGCCCCACTGAACCGGGAGGACATCCAGGGACTGGCTCGCGACACGCTCAGCCGCGTCAGCCGGTGGCGCCGTGTGCACGCGCGCGACCTGCTCGAGGACGCGGAGTTCGGCGATGAGCGAGGGGTCGGTCGATGCGGCTGCGGCCTCCGAGCCCGTCCCAATCGACGATCGCGCGATCGGAAATCTTCCGCGCGACGTCAGCGCACCAGTCGTCGCTCATCTCTCATCGACTCCGCGAGCCGCACGAGCGCGCGCGAGACCGCCATCCGCGCGGCGTTCGCGGTCGGCCGTCGGGTCGCCTCCGCCACCTCCGCGTAGCTGAGATCCAGCTCTAGCCGCGCCACGACGAGCTCGCGATCATCCTCGGACAGCCGTGCGAGCGCGGCATCGTAGCGTGCGATCGCTTCAGCGCCGATCGCCGCCTCGAGCGGCGACTGATTCGAATCAGCCCACTCGGGATCGACTTCCGTGACGGCCGGCCGGCGGGCCGCCCGCTTCAGCTCGTTCCTGATGCGGTTGAGGATGGACTGGCGCAAATACGCCTGCAGCGCGCCGTGGCCGCGGTGCTCGAATCCGTCGACGTGTTTGAGCGTCTCGGAGAGCGTGTCCTGCACGAGATCCTGCGTGTCGGCCAGATCGCGAGCCCACACCGGCAGGCGCCCCGCGCCCATCGCTGAAGGCTGGGCAGGTATCGCGAGAACAGCTCGTCGAGGGCGGAGCGATCGCCCTCCCGCGCCCTGGTGAGCAGGGTCAGCGTCGACGGCCAGACTGGCTCGGCTGCAGCCACGTGCGCCGATTGTACGTCCGCATGTGCGGTTTCCGTCCGGCGGTTGTTTCATCGTAGGAGGGAAACCACATGAAGCTCGTCCCCGGTCTGGCGGTGATGTTGCCGATCTGTCTGCTCGCATCCGCGCCTGGCCTCACCGCTCAGGCGCCGGCAGCGCTCTCCTTCGGAGTTCCGATTGAGCGGGCCGTCCGGTCCGGTGAGGTTCACGAGTACAGATTCATGGCCGGTGCCGGGGATTTGATTTCCGGCACACTCACCCTGCCCGGATTGGCTGCGATTGTTGAATTCGTCGGTAACAGCGGCGAGGTGATCCGGACGACCTATGGCTTCGAAGGCGACCGCGCTCCGCTGCGTCTGGGATTCGTCGCACCGGCCGCTGGCATCCATCGTGTGCGGATCAAAGCATTCGATCGCTTTGACAATGGTGGCCAAGTCGCCCCGGGGGAACCCGTGCCGGTCACCGGAACTGCGACCGGCCTTTACACACTCCGGCTGGAAACGGCGTCGGTTTCGGCTCGCATGCAGGGCCCGGAGCCGCCCGTTCGAGAGGACTATTCAAGTCGGCGTTTGAAGCGACTGTCCGAGGACGTTAAAGCAGGGCGCGCCGATGCGGTGCAGGCGTTCTGGAACGAGGTCGCCCGCAAAGGGCCCCTGGTGGAGGAGATTACCGGCAATGATCGCGACGCTGACGTGACGTTTCTCTGGCGCGCAACCTACGACACGCGAAACGTCCGGTTGGCGGGCGCCCTCTATGGAAACTACATGTCGCACTTGTCCGGGACGGATGTCTGGTACAAGACCGTGCGGCTGCGTCGCGGGACGCGTTTGACATACCTCATCTCACCGAACGATCGACCGGCCACCCAGTGGGCGACAGCACAGCTCGATCCATTGAACCCGCGCAAGTTTCCCGACGATCCGACCTATCGATTTCTTAGCCAATCGGTGCTCGACATGCCGAGTGCTCCCGACGAGCAGTGGGCGTTGCGGATGCCGGTTCGACGCGGTCGCATCGAAGAGCGGACGGTCACATCGGCGCTGCTCAAGAACCCGCAGGTCTCGGGCGAGCAGCAGATCTGGCTCTACACCCCGCCCGGCTACCAGCCAACGGCGGGCCCGTATCCGCTGGTGGTGTTGTTGGACGGAGCCGCGTATGTCAGCAATCGTTTCGGCAACGCGCCGACGACGCTCGATAATCTCATCAACGACGGGCGGATCCGCCCCGCCATCGTCCTTTTCGATCCGCGCAATCGCGGCGGAGGAGCTGCGGGCCGCACGAGCTACGGCGAAGCGCTCGTCCGGGAGATTGTGCCGATGCTACGCGCGTCCTATCCCATCAGCACGAACCCGGCAGACACGGTGATCGGCGGTTACAGCGGCGGAGCGCTCGCTGCTGCCGAGATCGCGCTGTCACACTCGGACGTGTTCGGTAACGTGCTGTCGCAGTCCGGCGCCTTCCGCGGACGTGACCCGGGCGACGAGGAACCGAACGCCACGGTGCGGAAGTACCTTGCCGTGCCACGCCGGCCGATCCGCTTCTATCTCGAAACCGGACTCTACGACAACGTGCCTGGTGCCGACCTCCCTCTGTACGAAATGCTGCTCGATGAAACGAACCTCATGGGCAACCGCCATCTCCGCGACGTCCTTCGCGCGAAGGGCTACGACGTCACCTATCGCGAGGTCGGCGGCGGCCATGACTATGTCCACTGGCGTGCGATGCTGGCCGACGGGCTGATGACGCTGCTGGGGCGATGAGGTAGCGCTGGAGGCTTAACGCTGAAGAGCATTGGCCCTGTAGCTGTCTACCTGTCAGTGGCTATTAGAGTCCGGATCGAAGTGCCGCTTCGCGAAGGCGCGGCCGGAGCCGGATTTCAGGTATTTCTCGAAGCGCGCGGCGGCTGATTCGCTGGGAAACTCGATCGTGACGAGGACTCGCCAAGGACGATGTTGGATGGTGTACCCGCACGGACCTGCATTGTGCCATTCGAGGCGCGCGACCAGGTCGTTCGTGAGACCGACGTAGCGTCGGTTGGGATCACGATCGCTGACGATGACGTAAACGATCCGCTTTTCGATACCGTGCATGGATGACGTCGGACGCACGGATTGCACCATCCAAACGGACGCAAGAAATCAGGGCACGCGTGGGAGATGTCGCAGCTTTTGCGATGTCGTCACCGGATCGCCGCTCGCAGAAACTGCACTCAGGGAGATGATTGGAGGACTCCGAAGTCCGCTTCGCCCCTTCGGGGCTACGGCGCGACAGCCTTCGCCTGTGGGAGGCTCGCTGGAGCTGGCAGCTGATGGAACTGACGCCGCCACAGCCTGCCAGCCGTAGCTCGCGCGAAGCGCGAGCGAAGGCTGGCTGGGAGACAGGGATTCGAACTCGCCTCGCCACTGACGCGCTCACACACCAGGCTCCGATCAGACAGGGGCCAAGCGCGTCTCCGATGCGCGCTTCAGTCGCGGCGACGGCGGTCTCGAGGCGTTCGATTTGGTCGAAATCGGCCCGCGGCGGTTTCAAACGGCCCCGTTCGAATTACGTTTCATTTTCATGGCGCGTCGTGTACGATTTTGGCGCGCCTGTCCGAATCCTTGGCCGGGGCACAACCTCCGAGCTGATGCCACGAGCCCGACAATCGGCACCGACCGCGGCCGCCCTGCGCCGAGCGGCACCGCCAACACCGGACAAGTACTTTTCCAAGGTCGTCGGCAAGGCCCTCGCGGCGCTCGACGAGCTACGCGCGTCACCCGAGGCGTTGTCACTCAATGAGTTGACGCAGCGCATCGGGCTGGCGAAGACCTCGCTGTTCCGCATCCTTCATACTCTGGAAAAGGCCGGTTACCTCGAGCGCGACGCGGCAGGACTCTACCGCGCGCCGGAGTCGCTGCGCCCGATGGCCTCGGGCCGCCTCCAGCAGCAGTTCGTCAACGCCGCCATGCCTCGACTGAAGGCATTGAACCGCGAGTTCCGCGAAACCGTCAGCCTGGCGATGCTCTTCGACAACCACATCGAAGTGGTCGCGACGATGGAGAGCCCGCATCTCATCCGGATGGGCAACACGGTCGGCCGTATCCTTCCCCCGCACGCCAGCTCCCTCGGAAAAGCCATCACCGCTTTCCAGCCCGAGGAACGGCGCGAGTCGCTCATCCACAGCTACGGGCTGCATCGCTTCACCGAGCACACGATCACCGACGAGCTCGAGTTGAAGCGGGAGCTCGAGCGCATCAGGCAGACCGGACGCAGCTTCGACGCCGAAGAGAGCGCGCTCGAGGGCTCCTGCTTCGGCGCGCCGATTCGGGGCGCGGATCACGCCGTCATCGGCGCCATCAGTCTTTCCATGCCGAAGATGCGGCTGCGGTCCGATGCCGAGCGCGATCGCGTGATGGCCGCCATCGCACGCGCCGCCGCCGAGATCAGCGAAGAGCTCCGCCGGTAGCGCAACGCTTCCGCCCCCTTCCCGAGCGAACCGCTGGCGTTGACGATGCCCCACGTTTATTGACGAATCGCGGATCTTCGCGGATACCGCGGATCGCTGACAACGGCGAGCGCTCTGATCCGCGGCTGGCGCGCGGTCGGGCCCGCGCTACGCGCGGCCCGAAGTGAGGATCCGAGAGAAATCACAAGCCGACCGCCGACAAACACCGGCTTGTGATTTCTCTCGGATCCTCACTTCGGGATGCCGGCCTGCAAGGCCGGCGTGCCCGACCGCTCCAGATCCGCGTTGATCCGCAACTCGTCAATTCCAACTCACGCTCGCCTTCGCGGCTTGCGCTGTGGTCTGACCTGTAGTAAAAATGGAACGCGTTTCAAATATAGCGTCGGCTGATCGCCGCTCGTAGCGCGGCCTCAGGTTGGTCGAAGCGCTGGCAAACGGTCGCGGCAGATTGAAAGCTGCGCTACGAGGAATTTCGCGGCGTTGGTTCGCCCCGGAGGGTGCATGCGCGTGTCCTGTCGTCGTCTTCTCGTCGGGCTCTCGACCGTCGTCATTGCCACCATGGCCACCATGGCCGCCCCGGCTGCGCCCGTGGCGCAGGTGACTCCGGCTCCGGCGTTGATCGACCTCCGTTCGGCAGTCGTCGTGACCTCCGCCCGCCCGACGGCGCGAGAGAAGAAGGCCGTGCAGGTGCTGGTCGAAGAGGTGCAGAAGCGCACCCTGATTACGCTCCCCGTGGCCACGAGCGCGACCGCCGGACGGCCGTCGATCAACATTGGCCGCATCGGAAGCCTGCCTGGCGGCGCCAGGTCCTCGTCGTCGGGTCTTTCCAACCCCGGCGCCGAAGGGTTTCAGCTCGTCGCGACCGGCAGCGGCGCGGCAGCAGAGGTGACCGTGGCGGGCGCCGACGAACGCGGCGTCCTCTTCGGCGTCGGACGCCTGCTCCGCGAGCTGCGCATGGATCGCGGCACCCTCGCCGTCGCGCCGTCGCTGCGGCTCTCGACCACGCCGCAGACGCCGCTGCGCGGCCATCAACTCGGCTACCGGCCCAAGACCAACTCCTACGACGGTTGGACCGTCGCGATGTGGGACCAGTACATCCGCGACCTGGCGGTCTTCGGGAACAACGCCATCGAGCTCATTCCGCCGCGGTCGGACGACGACGCTGACAGCCCGCACTTTTCCCTGCCGCCGATCGAGATGATGGTCGAGATGTCGCGCATCGCCGACGAGTACGGCCTCGACGTCTGGATCTGGTATCCGGCGCTGGACAAGGACTACGGCGACCCGGCGACGTGGACTTCGCGGTCAAGGAATGGGCCGAGTGTCTTCAAGCGGCTTCCGCGGATCGACGCGATCCTCGTGCCCGGCGGCGATCCCGGCCACACCGAGCCGCGGCACATGTTCACGCTGCTCGAGCGCCAGACCGCGAGCCTCCGCCAGTTCCACCCGAAGGCGACGATGTGGCTGTCGCCGCAGGGCTTCACGCTGGACTGGATGAACCAGTTCTACGACCTGATGGCGAAGCAGCCGGCCTGGCTCACCGGGCTCGTCTTCGGCCCTCAGGTGCGGGACCCGCTGCCGACGCTGCGCGCGAAGATCGACAAGCGCTACAAGATCCGCCGATACCCCGACATCACCCACAGCCTGCGCGCGCAGTACCCCATGCCGGACTGGGACATCGCGCACGCGCAGACGTCGAACCGCGAGCCGATCAACCCGCGGCCGCTCGACCAGACCGCGATCTACCGCGCGCTCGACGAGCACGCCATCGGCTTCATCACCTACTCCGAGGGCTGCAACGACGACGTCAACAAGATCGTCTGGAGCAATCTGGGTTGGGACCGGAACGCGGATCCGCTGGAGACGCTGCGCCAGTACAGCCGCTACTTCATCGGCGATCGCTACACCGACAGCTTCGCGCAGGGGCTGCTGTCGCTCGAGCGCAACTGGCGCGGGCCGCTCGCCAGCAACGCGGGCGTGGATACGGCGTTGCAGCAGTTCCAGGCCATGGAGCGTGACGCCGCTCCTCGCGACCTGCTCAACTGGCGCTTCCAGCAGGCGCTCTACCGCGCGTACTACGACGCGTACGTCCGTCAGCGCCTGCTCCACGAGCGCGCGCTGGAGGCGGACGCGATGACGGCACTCTCGCGCGGGCGTGGAACGGGCGCGCTCGCGGCGCTTGACGCCGCCGATGCCGCGCTGGCGCGCGCGACGACGGTCCAGGCGGCAGCGCCGCTTCGCAAACGCGTCGACGAGCTTGCCGAGGCCCTCTTCCAGAGCATCCGCATGCAGCTTGCGGTGAAGCCGTACGGCGCGATTGCCGTCGGCCGCGGCGCGACGCTCGACACGGTGGACATGCCGCTCAACGATCGCGTCTGGCTGACCGAGCGCTTCAAGGAGATCCGCGGCCTCGCCAAGGAGGACGAGCGGCTTGCGGCGATCGACACGATCCTGCGCTGGACTGACCCCGGGCCCGGCGGCTTCTACGACGACCTCGGCGATCCCTCCCGTCAGCCGCACCTGATTCGGGGTCCGGGCCTGCCGACCGATCCTGGATCGTTCAAGTCCACCGCGACCGGATTCGGCTACCGGCCCGGCTGGCGCCTCTCGTGGATGACGCACGCCGAGTCCTTCTATGACGGGCGCGTCGAGATGCGCTACGACGGACTCGATCGAACGGCGCGCTACCGCGTCCGCGTCGTCTACGCGGGCGACGTCTTCAGCTTCACGCGGACGCTGCGCCTCGACGCCGACGGCTCGAACGAGGTGCACGGCTGGATCAGCAAGGAGGGCCATCCGAAGCCGGTGGAGTACGACGTGCCGGCGTCGGCGACGGCGGATGGCGCGCTGACGCTCACCTGGCAGCAGGAGCCAGGCGCGGGCGGCGCGGGACGCGGGAACCAGATCGCCGAGGTGTGGCTGCTGCGCGTGCCGGCGCGAGAGACCCGGTGACGACGCCCGGCGCCGACGCGCGGTGGGAGAATCCGGTTCGCCGCAAGCTCCAGAACGGCGAGCCGGTTTTCGGCGTGACGCTGACGACGCCGTCGCTCGACGTCGCCGCGCGCGCCGCCGGTCTCGGTTTCGACTTCCTCTGGATCGAGCTCGAGCATTCGCCCATCACGCTCGAGACCGCGCGTCACATCGTCCTGGCGACACGCGGGCTGGGCGCGATGCCGGTGGCGCGGCTGCCGGTCAACGAGTTGTGGACCGCCAAGCACGCGCTCGACATGGGCATGGCCGGTGTGATCTTCCCGTTCACCAGCACTGCGGCGCTGGCACAACAGGCCGTCCAGGCCTGCCAGTACCCGCCGGCGGGGCGCCGCGGATCCGGCGCCGGGCTGGCCACGTCGTCCTGGCCGGAGCCGCTGCGCTACTACGACTCGGCCGACGCGAACGTCCTGATCGTCGCGATCATCGAGGAAGCGCGCGCGCTCGACGAGATCGAGGCGATTGCCGCGACGCCGCGCCTCGACGCGCTGTTCATCGGCACGAGCGACCTGTCGTTCTCACTGGGCTTCCGCGGGCGGCAGGACGAGCCTCGGCTGCAACAGGCCATCGACCGCATCAAAGATGCGGCTCGACGCCATGGCAAGGCGCTCGGACGCCCGGTGGCCGACGCCGCGCAGGCACGGCAGTTGATCGACGAAGGCTTCACGCTCTTCCAGGCGGCGTCCGATCTGGGGTTCTTCGAGCGAGGGGTGCGGGAGTTCCTCGAGCCGCTCGGGCGGTTGCGCGCGCCCGGCGATCGTCCGCTCTACTGGAACTGGTTTCAAAGCGTATGCGGCTTCCGCCTTCAGGCGGAAGTTATTGTCGCGCAAGGCACTTCCGGCTAAAGCCGGAAGCCACGCAACGTTCTCGTCCTTCACAACCGCCGTAGCGTGCAGCGCCGAGCAGCCATGACTCGGTGAACACCGCGTGGTTGATCACCTGCCGCTGGTTCGACGTGTAGATAGCGTGGATGCGGCCGTCGGCGCCCTGGAGCACAATCGGGTACGCGAAATCTCCCGGACCTTCGGCGATGTTCGGCGGCGTGCGTAGGTCGCATCGCCGTCAGCCGAAAACGCGGAGGTACTGCAGGAGAAAGGCCCGTAGCGAGGTTTTCGGCCAGTCGACCCGCTGAGAGAGGCCCTGCTTCCCCGGTGGATGCAACAGAAGCCTTCGATGAGATTGATCAAGGACGCATGCGTCGGCGTGTGATGGAAGGTGACGCGCCGATGCCGTGGGCCGCCGGTCAGCGCACACGATCGGCAATCGTGTCGTTATGAAACGCCGAATGCTGCCGTGTCTCTTGCCAGCCCTGTCCACCGGCCGCGCTCGTCCGATCGGCGCCGAAGTCCTGCCACGAGTTGTATCGGGTGATGGTCAGGAACGTCCACGCGCCGCCCTCGAGATGCTGCAGCACGGCATTGCCACCCGCCTTCGATGTCGGATCCGGACGGCTGAGCAGCTCCTGCAGCTGGACGCGGTGCCCCGGGGCCTGCCGATGCACAGAGACGATGTACACCGAGTTGCCCGAGCCGGCGAAGTCCATCGTCTTCTGGAACTCGGCCCAGGACGGACCGCCGACAAATGTGTCCTCGTGCCACGCGCCCGGGGCCGTCGCGCTGGTCGCCGTGGGAGGCGGCGGCGTGATTTCGACCGTGGCGCGCTGGCCCACGTGCTCGATCAGGCAGTAATCCCAGTCGGCGCCTTCCTGGTGGCGCAGCAGGATGTAATGCGCGGCCATCGGATTCTTGGGATCCCGTGTCTTGAGGTTCTTCTCGAGCGCTGCCGCCTGCCCGGGTGCTGCCTTGGCGAACTGCACGTGGTACACGTCGGTCGGCGCGGGTGCCGCGGCTGGCGTCTGGGCGTCGGCAACGGACCCGACGCAGAGAACCACCGCCGCAAGCACCGGATTAAGCGATTCTTCAAAGCGTTTGCTCCTTGTTGAGATTGAGGTGACGGTGTCCATCCTACACTTGAGCTCGATCGCCGGATAGTGATTTTGGGTCCCGGTTGTCGAGCAATCTGACTGGTGGCGTCGCGCAGCCAGCGACATCCACCGGCTGGGCAGCGCCGGGAGTTCCTCGAGCCTGCGTCTGGCGCTGGTTCGCTGCGCACCCGGCGATCGTCCATTTCTCTGAAATGAAGCATCCAGGCAGGCTGCGTCCGAGCCGTCAGCGCTGCTGCGCCGCCCAGCAGCCATGACTCGGTGAACACCGCGTGGTTGATCACCTGCCGCTGGTTCGACGTGTAGATAGCGTGAATGCGGCCGTCGGCGCCCTGGAGCACAATCGGGTACGCGAAATCTCCCGGACCTTCAGCAATGTTTCGGCGGCGTGCGTAGGTCGTATCGCCGTCAGTCGAAAGCGCGGCGACGAGCGGCGTTCTCTTGCTCATGCTGTCGTTGAACACCAGCAGCAGGTTCCCGCTCGCAAGCTTCAGGAAATCCACCGCCGCGTTCGGGTTCTGGAACGTGGAGTCGCGTCCCTCGCTCCAGGTCCATCCGCCGTCGGTGGACTCCGCGCGGACCATCCAGCCATCGCTGGTCGGTCCGTAGCCGCCGCCGCGGCGGGAGTAGGCGATCAGGCGCCCGGCGCGAGATCTCGACGACGGCCGGCTGGATGTTGCCCTTCTTCGACCGGATGGCGCCGGTCTGCTTCCACTGTCCTGACGCCTTCTGATACCGGAGGAAGAGGGAAGTGCTCTCGGCGCCGAC
This sequence comes from uncultured Acidobacteriota bacterium, assembly GCA_963785755.1. Lineage (GTDB taxonomy): Bacteria > Acidobacteriota > Vicinamibacteria > Vicinamibacterales > 2-12-FULL-66-21 > JACCXG01. Next base: position 49,815 of record CAWAXG010000054.1, read on the forward strand.
GATCTCGGGATCATTGCCGGTCTCATGGTAGATGGGCAGCAGATAATCGCCGTCCTGCAGAACAATCGGACGATTGCGCACCATCATCCCCGCGCCCTCGTGCAGCATGAAGGCGTCGGACCATGTGGCGGCGTTGTCGCGCGAGATCTTTGCCTGGATGCGCGACGTGGACCACGTCTCGCCGTATCGGACAACGTAGAAGAGCCACACGAGTCCATCGGGCGCCTGCCAGACGACGCCGTTGCCGAGCGATCGGAACGGATCGCGCGCGATAGCCTGCGGCGGCGTCCAGGTGGGGCTGCCCTTCGCGAGCCGCGATCCGAACACCGCCGTGTCGCGCGCGTACTCGCCCTGGCCGCCGTAGTAGACGAGGTAGAGGTCGCCGTTGGCGAGCTCGGTCAGGCAGGCAGGATGCTTGTACGGGCCGGTCGGTACTTCGGGCCCGAATACGCGTTCGATCGAGAGGCCACCTGCGGGTGTCTGTGCTGAGACACCGACCGTGGCCAGAATCACGCACAGCAGGCAGGTGAAAAAACGCGTCCGCGACAACTCCCAACTCCCAACGTCTCTGTTTAGAGGGTCAGACGCGCCGAAAGCCGCATCGTCCCCCGCGGCGCAGTGACGGGCGAGCCTCGGGGGGAAGAACACGAGACGCGGATGTGCGCGGATCTCCAGCGGTCGTGCACGCCGGCTGCAAGCCGGCGTGTCGTGAACGGGAACCGGGACAGGCACAAACCGGCCTGCCTCTCTCCGCCGGCTTGTGCCTGTCCCGGGTTCCCGTTCACACCCGCGCAACGCGCGGGCACGACCGCTCGCCGACCGCAGATGGGCGCGCTCGCCCGCGTCGCACGATCCGCGCAGATCCGCGTCAATCCGCGACTCGTGCCTGCCAGCGGTACGCCACGAGCCTCGCCGGCCGCCGCGGTCACTGGGGATGTTGGACGGTGGGATGCGCTAACCAGAGACCTCCCAACTCCCAACTCCCAAGGGACTCTCAAGCGACCGGCCCGGAATCCTTTGGGAATTGGGAGTTGCCCGCCGTCGCTTGCCGTCCGAATCTCAGGCAAGCTCTGGCGAGGTCTCGCCGTAGCGCGACTGCGTCGGGCACGCGCGGAGGCGGAGAGGTTGGGAGTTGACATGTCTCGCTCTCTTCTAGTGTCCGTACTTCCTCCGTCGCAGCTGCTCGACGTTGAACCCGGGCGTCCGGATGAAGTCCATCAGCGCGCGCTCGTCGTCGCGCACCCGCTGGACCGCCGCCAGCAGGTCCGTGGTCGGGATGTCCGGGACCGTCAACACGCCGTTGACGTCGCCGTGGAGCAGCGCCTCGGGCGCGACCGGCATGCCGAAGATCTCGACCGGCACGCCCACGTCCACGATTACGGCTTTGCCGTGCGAGACGACGAAGCCGGGACAGAAGTAGTGGAATCCGAGGGCGCGCACTTCCGCGGCGTCGCGCAGTCCTGCGTCGCAGACGCATCCCGCCGCGCCCAGCGCACGCGCCGTCGTCGCCATGACCTCTCCCATGTGGCACCCGCGGGAGCGGTCGCGGCCGATGTCCTGGATGACGATGACCGCGGGCTTCGGTGCCCGCTCGACGGCCTCCCACAAGCGAAGGAGCCCGTCGGCATCCTGGCGTGTGTCGCTCGTGCTTTCCGCGGTGCAGGTCACGGCATAGCCAGTCATCGTGCCCAGCTCGGGAAACGCGCACCGAAGATCGAGGCCCGCATAGCCGGTCGTACGGGGTCGCACGTCGAAACGCTCGATCGCGTTCGAGAGCGTCGGGCTGTCGATCGCGCGGAGCGCGGCAATCTCCTCGGCCGTCCGTGCACGCACTTTCGTCTCCTCCGTAGCGATCAGCGCGCCGCCAGCTCCTGCTGCAATCGCGCGGCGTCGCGTGTGACGAAGAACACGATCCCAATCAGCAGCAGCACGCCAGCGGCCAGGTAGACGGTCGACGCCAGCGCGATCGCCGTGCCGAGGCCACGGTCCTCGGCGAGGAAACCGATTACCAGCGGCGCCGTGCCGCCGCCGCCCAGCCAGCCGATCGTGTTCATGAACCCCGCCGCCGCGCCGCGCGCTTCCGGGCGCACGACGTCGAAGACCGACGCGAAGATGTTCGCGTCGTAGAGACCCTTGAAGAGCCCCCACAGCGTCAGCGCGACGATCAGCCACCCGATCGACTGCGTCATCCCGCACAGCACCACGAACGGCGCACCGCCGAGCACGCCCACCATCTGCACCGCGAGCCGGCCGCGCGGCGACCGGCGGCGCCATGCGTCCGCCAGCCAGCCGCCGAGTGGCGCGCCGACCATGCTGGCGAGCTGCACGAACACGGTCGCGGTGAGCCCGGACATCGCCAGGCCCAGGTGGAACCTGTCGTAGAGGAACTTCGGCATCCACGACAGCAGGACCACCGCGACGAAGTTCGCGCACATGAACGCGCCCATCAGACAGAGCAGCGTGGGCGTGCGGCCGACCAGCCCCAGGAACTCGCCGAAGCGAAGCCGTCCGGCGACCGCATGGCCGTGCCCGCCCGCCTCGGCGAGATCCGCCGCCCCGCGCCGCGGCTCGACCAGGTGGCGCTGCAGCACAAGGCCGAGCAGGATGCCGAGCCCGCCGAACACGATGAACGAGAGCCGCCATCCGTAGTACTGGCCGATGAGGCCGGCGAAGAACCCGCCGCCGATCGTGCCGATATACACGCTCGTCTGGTGCAGCCCCATCGCGCGCGAGCGCGTCCGGCTGTCGTGGTAGTCGCTCACGAGCGACATCGAGGCCGGGTAGTAGAACGTCTCGCCGAGCCCCTCCGCGGCCCGCCAGAACAGGAGGTGCTTGAAGTCCCACGAGAAGATCGTCGCGATGCAGATGGCGCTCCACGCGTAGAGGCCGCCGAGGATCGCGCTCCGCCGCTTCACGCGGTCCACGATCCAGCCCGCAAACGGGGCCCCGAGCCCGTAGACCCACGCGAACGCCGATCCGAGCAGGCCCAGCTGCACGGAGGTCAGCTGCATTTCCTGCTCGAGCAGCGGGAACACCGAGAAGATGGCCTGGCGGTCGGCGTAGTTGAAGAACGAGATGCACCACAGCATCGCGACGACGTGCCACTTGTAGTTCGTCGCCAGCGAACGGTCCATCTTCATTGCCGAATCACCCAGGCCTCGACCAGCCGCGAGTATTCCCGCCAGTTGACGGCGCTCTCGTCGATGTCGTCGAAGGTCAGCGTGATGACGCCATCCTTCACGAGCGAGGCCGGCACCGCGAACTCGAGGAGATCCCCGCGCTCGCGCGCGGCGCGCGAGGGCGCGACGGCCTGTCCGTCGATGCGGAGGCGCACCTCACCGGGCGCCTTCGGCCTGATCACGTTGAGCCGGACCAGATAAATGGCGTCGGGATCCAGGTGGCGGTAGACGATCCCCTTGGGCCAGCGCAGGCTGGTGAGCCACGACAGTCGCGTGCGGCTCGGGCCGCCCTCCCAGGTGAAGTGCGGTATCGGATCCTCCGGCCTGAGGGTCTCCGGCACGAGCGAATCGCCCCGCAGCACGTGCGGCGACGCCGCCACGTTCCCCACATCGTCGTAGAAGCTGCCGGGGCCTGGACGGGTCCACGTGGCGAGCGTGCGCAGACGCGCGAGCCGCGCCGCCTCGTCTGGCAGGGCGCGCACCGCGGTGAACTGGTCTTCGAGCCACCAGCGGTTGTTGAGCGGGTGGTCGACGAAGTCGAGCACGGCCCCGCGCTCGTAGCCGCTGGCCGAATGCTTTTCCATGCTCGTCTGCATGCGGATGCTGCCGAAGAGCGCGTCGCACAGGGCTTCGATCCGCTTCCGCCATGCCAGGCAGCAGTCGTCCGGCATCGCGCGCCCGAGGATTGCGGCGGCACGGTCCATGGCGCGGCCGGCGCCGAGCGCGGGCGCCGCGGCGAGCACATCGAGCGCATCCGACTCGAGCCGCGTCTCGTGAATGAGGCGATGGCGCGTGTAGGCGTCGTAGTACGCGCGCATCAGGTGCATCTGCCAGCGCCAGTTCGTCTCGAGTTCCGGCGCGGCGCCCTCCAACTCGCGCCACAAGGCCAGTGTGGCGTCGACGCCGCCATTGGCGGCGAGCGAGCCTTCCCAGTTGCGTTCGAGGGCCAGGAGACCGTCGGCCGCACGTTCGGCGACGATGGCGCCGAAGAAGAGGCGAGTGTAGTCGAGCGCGATGCCGCGGACGTCCGCGTCCGGGTCCCACGATTTCCGCGTCCACAACGCCTTGTTGAAGTCGTCGTTGACGCCGTCGGAGTAGCTGATGAAGCCGTCGGTGTACGGCGCGAGCGCGTCGTGCACTTTCGCGTAGAACACCGGGCGCGGGTTCACCGGCTCGCGGCCGAGCGTGAAGTTGAACGCCGGGTCCCACCAGGGGACCGGGTACTGGGACCGCACCGTGTGCGTGATGTCGGGGTAGTCGCGGAGGGGATAGCGCCGGTTGAGCCGGCCTCGAGTCTCGGGAATCGGATAGCTGCCTGGACCGGCCACCAGTCCCCCAAGCCAGTCCGGCTGGTCGCGATCGATCCACGCGAACAGGAAGTCGATCTCGCTCCTGTCGAAATGCTGAAGCGACAGCCAGACCTTCGCGGATGGATGACGGCGCTTCAGGCGTGCGGCGATGTCGGCCAGGTAGGGCACAACCAGCGACGCCGCGTTATCGCCGGGGTCGCCGCCGGGCAGGAAGATCGCATCGAGTCTCGGCAGGTCGGCGAACAACGCGTCGAGCGATTGAAGCGCCTCCGACCGCCGTGCCGAATCCTTCAGATCGAAGTCCGCCGGCGTCCACAGCCAGTACCTGGACGTCGTACTTCTTGCAGATGGCGCTGAGGCGTCGATTCATCGCCTCGCGCGAGATCGGCATCAGCGGGCTGACGCGGGTGTCCTGGAACGGGATGTTCTCGACGGCGTTGCCGCCAAGCAGCACGATCTCGCGGACGTACTGGTCGAACTGCGCTTCGGTCCAGCCGTCGTAGGTGTTCGAGTGATGGCGGTAGCCGAGCTGATGGCCGCGGATGGCATACCGCGGCGCCGTCTCGACGTCGACTGCGGCATCGAGTGTCGCGGTTCCCCGGCCCCACGAGAGCGTGCGGAGCAGTCGTCCGACGCCGAAGAGCGCGCCGCGGGCGTCGGCGCCGAGGATCCAGATGACCGGCCTTCCCTCGCGCGTGCCGGACACCAGGCGATAGGCTTCCGGTCGCACTGCGATCGCCGGCATCGACGCGCCCCATTCGGGCCTGGCGCCGACAGCAATCGCGACCGAGACACCCTGTGCCGGCCACTGATCGGTCGTCGTCCAGACGAAACCGGTGCGCTTCTCGATCTCTTCACGGAGCACGTCCGCGGCGAGCCGTTCGGCGGCGGCGTCAGCCCCGCGCCGCGGGATCACGATCGCGGCCGCGCGCAGGTCAACCGGAGCGGCTGAGGCCGATGGCGCGGCAAGCCGGCGAGCGCGATGACGATCGCGAACCAGAACCGCACGGGCGCAGGCAGCCGGCCGGTCACACGCCGGGATCCCAGATCGTTGCGGCGATGTAGCGTTCGGCCGCCGACGGGTCGTTGTAGTAGTAGACCGTGACGATCTTGCCGTCGGACCGCTGCACGCTGCGGGTATAACCGAGGTCCCAGTCGGCGGCATCCGAGCGCAGGATGCGCTCGGCTTCCCACGTCTTCCCGCCGTCGCGGCTGATCCGCGCCCTGATGCTGTAGGGCTGTGCGCGATAGCCGTAGGTCACGGCAAGGCGTCCGTCGCGGAGCTTCACGAGGCTCGGCGGATTGCCGCGGCCCGTGTCGCTGACCGCCGTCGTGACGAAGGTCCACGTGAGCCCGGCGTCGGCCGAGCGATAGATGTCGATGCCATTGCCCGCGGGCACCTGACGCCTGGTCGCAGTAACGAGCGACCCGTCATCGAGCTTCACCGTCGAGGGCATGATCACGAAGCCCTCGGGCGGCTCGGGTCCGATCCACGAGACAAACGAGAAGCTGCGCCCGCCGTCGGAGGTGCGCACGACGAACGGCCGGCCTTCGCGTCCGTTC
>CAWAXG010000055.1:0-23032 GCA_963785755.1 uncultured Acidobacteriota bacterium
GCCCGCGGCTTCGAGCTGCGCAATCTGGTCCGCCGTCAACGCCCGGCACGCGCGGTCGTACATCCACCCGCCGCCCGCGGCCTCGGCGGCCTGCCGCTTCGCCTGAAGCGTCTCCGCCGTGCAGTAGCAGTAATAGGCCTTGCCTTCCGCGACCAGCTGCGCCGCCATCGCGCGATACCGATCGAGCCGCTGCGACTGGAAGTACGGCGCATGCGGTCCGCCAACATCCGGTCCCTCATCCCAATCGAGCCCCAACCAGCGCAGGCCCTCGACGATGCCCGTGACCATCTCCCACGAGGACCGCTCGGCATCGGTGTCCTCGATCCGAAGCACGAACGTCCCGCCATGGCGGCGCGCGTAGAGCCAGTTGAAAAGCGCGGTTCTCGCGCCACCGACATGGAGAAAGCCCGTCGGAGAGGGGGCGAAGCGCAGACGGAACATACGGGATCTTGAGTTGTGACCGGGATCGGGGCTCGGGATCGGGATCGGGCGCGTCTCGGGATCGGGCGTATTCGGGGCTCGGGACTCGGGGTCAGCTTGATGTTCGTGATTGCCTGCTCTCTTCGGCTCGCTGACCCGGCGTTTACAGGTGAACGATTGCAGAAAATGCGTACGTGCCAGCTATTGGACGATGAGAAATTGGAAGAGGATGAGATGACTGAGACGCGCAATCGAGAGCTTCCGCGATCTGGATGTCTGGCAGCGGGCGATGGAGCTCGCGGTAGAGTGCTATCGACTCACGTCAGATATCCAAAGCACGAGCTCTACAGTCTGACGTCACAGACACGCCGCGCCGCGACATCGATCGCGTCGAACGTCGCCGAGGGCAAAGCGCGTCAGACCACCGTGTACCGCAACCACGTCAGCATCGCGCTGGGTTCGCAGGCGGAGTTGGACACCGTCCTGGAGCTCGCCGTTCGACTGAAGTGTGTAGACGAAGAAATGGCGGTGGTGACCAGGCACCTGGAGGAACGTCGGCCAAATGCTCCATCGCCTGCCGCCGCCCTGGAGCGAAAAATCCTGGAGGCATCAAAGCCAACATCGGATGGACGAACTCGAAGATAAGCCCGAGTCCCGAGAACCGAGCGCCCGAGTCCCCACTCCCGAGACACCGAGTCACCGAGCCCGAGTCCCGAGCCCCGAGTCCCGTCAAAATATCTCCCCAAACCCCACCCAGAACCACTCGCGCGCCTTTTGCAGCAGCGAGCGGCGGCGCCACTCGGCCAGCGAGATTCGCGTCGCGGATTTGAGGTCCTGTTCGAAGTCCTCGAGGAATCGCCAGGCGAGATCGCGGCTGCTCACGGCGACGTTCAACTCGTCGTTGAGCTCGAGCGAGCGGTTGTCGAAGTTGGCGGAGCCGAACATGCTCCAGATGCCGTCGACCACCAGCACCTTCGCGTGCATCATCGTCGGTTGGTACTCGTAGATCTCGATGCCCTGCTGCAGGAGACGTTCGTAGGAGTGCCGCGACGCGTACTTCACCGGCATCGCATCGGTGATGTCGCCTTCGACCAGGAGCCGGATCTTCACACCGCGACCCACGGCATCTTCGAGCGACCACATCGTCGATTCGTCGGTGACGAAGTACGGCGTCGTGATCTCGATCGTCTTCTGCGCCGCCGCGAGGCTGAGGAGATAGAGAAGCTTCAGGTCGTTGCTGCCGCCGGACGGTGAGCTGCGGATGACCAGCGGCGGCGCCGTCGTCGCCGGCAGGAGGCGGGGCGGGATTCAGCGTGGGTGCTGTGGGGCCGTCCGCTTCGAGGAAGTTCTCGTAGAACGCGCCTTCGAGCCGCCTGACGATCGGTCCCGGATTTCCACCTGCGTGTCGCGCCAGTGCTCCTGGCTGTCCGCGTTGCCGAGCCAGTGATCGGCGACGCCGGCGCCGCCGGTGAATCCGACCTCGCCGTCGACCACCAGGATCTTTCGATGCGTGCGGTAGTTCACTTCCTCGAGTGAGTACCACGACGGCGTGTTGAACTGCGCGACGTGACAGCCGGCGCTGCGCAGCCGCTCGACATGTTCCTTCTCCATCGAGCTCGCGCCGACGGCATCGACGACGATGCTGACGTGGACGCCGCGGCGGGCGGCACGCTCCAGCGCGTCGGTGAATCGGTTGGCGGCGTCGCCGGTGTCGTAGATGTAGGTCTCGAACGCGATCCGGCGGCGGGCGCCGTCGATTGCGGCCAGCATCGGAGGAAAGATCCGATTGCCGTTGGTGAGGACCTTGAAGTCGTTGCCCCGGGAGAGCTGCGCGCCGAGGAGAGATGCGACGTACTCGGCGTGGCCGGATTCAGTAGCTGAGACGGCGCTCCTGACGCGGATCGTGACTTGATCCTGGGCGAACATCAGGCCGAGCGCGACGACCGCGGCGGCGACGAGCAGGATGACGAACGCGCGCCGTACGGGCGACATACCCATGCCTGAGGCAGGAATAGTGCAAATTGAGTTCCCGCCGCCGCCGAGTCACACCCAGCTCCGCAGATTGCCGTCTACCGGCCCCTGGACACTCGATACTCGTTAACGATCTTCAGATAGTCGGCGTCGCCCGTTCTGGTGCTCGCGCTCAACTGTGCCAACGCGCGCCGGCGATACGGCGCTCGACCGAATCGGGTGTCCCGGCGGGCCTTCTCAGAAAGAAGGCTCATCACCCGTAGACGCGCACGTAATCGATCTCGTAGCGCGCCGGGAACACCTCGTCGTCGATCCCCTGCTGGCCGCCCCAGCTGCCGCCGATCGCAAGATTGAGGATCAGGTACTGGGGCTTGTCGAACGGCCAGACCGCGTCGCCACCCGCTTCCTTGGTGAAGGTGAAATAACTGCGGCCATCGACGCGCATCTCGATCGATGACGGCGTCCACACGGCTTCGTAGACGTGAAACTCCTCATCGGCGCGCGCCACCATGAGGTTGCTGCCTTTGTTGGTCCGCTGGACGTGGTTGTAGGCGCGGGTATGAATGTTGGCGTGGATGCGGCCGGGATCGAAGCCGACATGCTCCATGATGTCGATCTCGCCGCATGCGGGCCAGCCGACTTGACCGATGTTGGCGCCGAGCGTCCAGATCGCCGGCCATGTGCCGCGGCCTTTCGGAAGCCTGGCGCGGACCTCGATGCGTCCGTAGGTCCAGGTGGCGCGGCTCGTAAGGCTCGCCGACGTATACGAGGCCCCCTCGAACGATTCCCTGCGCGCTTCGATCACCAGCAGGCCGCCCTCGAGCCGGGCATTCTCGGTGCGCGCCCTGGTGTAATACTGGCGCTCGTTATTGCGGATCAAGCCAACTTCATAGTTCCAGCGGCCGGCATCGGGCAGGCCCTGGCCATCGAATTCGTCCTGCCAGACGAGTGTTCCCGGCGACGTTGAAGAGGGAGAGGGCGTGGATGGCGCCTGCGGTGACGCGCCATCGCCGCACGACATCAAGCTCCAGATCGCCAGCACCCCTACTGACGTCGCCCGTGACATGTGATCCTCCGCGTCTATCTTGCACCTGAAGCGGGGGCGCGCGAAACCGCGCGCGCGGGAGGAGAGATATCGGAAACCCCACCGGCCCCGCGATAAGCAGCCGGCTGTTATCGTCGCGCGGTCTAGCGACCCGGCGCTCGGCGGCTGCAACGGCGTCAGGCAGCCTTTGGCTTGAACTGCGCGTAGATTCGCTCCGGCGCGCTCTCGAAGTACCTGAAAAGTGCGGGACACAACCAGCCTTCGATTCCCAGGTCCGCACTGTAGTACCAGTTCCCACCCATGTCGCTCCGTCGCCATTCGAACGTCGATTGATGACCAGGGAATGGCGCTGCTGAAAAGAGCAGGGTGAATCCGGATTGCGCTCCGGAGATGCCCTGAACCATCCTCTCGATGATGTCGTCGGCACCCGAAACAAACGGCTCCTGAACAAGGCCTACTTTCGGATCATCGAACACCCAGAGGCCTTCGTGCTTGTACGGATGGATCGCAATAATGGCATTCATGTCGCGTCTGCCTGACGTTCGAGCTAACCGGCGGCCGACAGACGGCGAAGCCGGCTGTTGGGCGTCCGGTTGAGCGAGGGGTTAGACGTCGGTCCTCCTCGCGAGCAACCGAACTTCATTGCCCTTGTGGCGGTTGCCAGAGTTCAACTTTGTTGCCCTCTGGATCCATGACCCATCCGAATTTCCCGTACTCCGAGTCGTCGGTCTTCTCGAGCACGTTGCAGCCTTCCTCGCGCAGTACTTTGAGAAGTGCCGCCAGATCTTCCACTCGATAGTTGACCATGAAGGTCGACCTGCTCGGAGCGAAGTGGTTGCCGTCCGCTGGGCCGACCGACCAGATCGTAGTTCCCTTGGTCGGGTTGCCTTCGGAGTCAGTCCAGGTGAAGGCTGCTCCACCCCAGTCCTGAACGTCTATTCCAAGGTGCTTCTTGTACCAAGCGCATAGCGACTTCGGATCCTTGGCGCTCATGAAGATACCGCCGATGCCTGTGACTCTTCGCATTCGGACCTCCGATGTTGGTTGAGCGGCTCGAGGGTAGGGCTTCAGACGTTTAACCATCAGTCGCTCGAACTTGAGAGATCAGGGCACCTTGCAGGCGAAGTTCGCCGCATCGTTCGTGCTACCCACGCCACTGTACTGTGCGTTCTGCGGATAGGGGCAGATCGGCCGCGTCATGTTTACCCGGTTGTCGTCGACGCGCGACGCGATCAACTGATCTGGTGCGATTCCGGATTCGCGCCAACGTTCCAGCGCGGCGATCCAGTTCACCTGGTTCGGACCAGGGCCGCCTCCGCAATGCGCCATGCCTGGCACCATGAAGAGCCGCAGCCACTCCTGCTGGTGCGGTCCCATCCTTGCCAACACGTTGGAATAGTAGTTGACGGTGTTCTGCGGCGAGATGGCTCCACCGGATCCTCCGTCATTCCAGCCGTGATAGATGAGAAGTTTTCCACCACGAGCCCGAAACGCCGACAGATCCGGATTCGTGGCGTCGATGAAGCCGGCTTTCTTGTCAATCAAGTCCGTATCGCGGTCCGCGTCGAACGTCCGCCAGTCCCACGCCGGGTCTTCGTGGGCCACGTACCTGAACATGCCCACGTCAATCCCTCCAGGTTCCGGGTTGGCGCCAGTCAGCATGGCCCAGCCCGTCTCGCCGCCGCGCACCAGACCGGGGTAGATCAATTCGCCCGTCTTTCTGTTCAACGGGGCGTACCCCATCCTGACGGACGCGACCTGCGGCGCTGTCAGGCAATTGTCGCCGTCGCCCGCGCGGCACAAGAGTGTGGCGGGATCGAAATGGCACCGATGCGGATCCGTCAAGAGTCCGTCGACAACGCCGTCGAGCGCGTCGCACGCAGCCAGTACAGCCGTGTTTACGAGTGAGAGCTTGGCGCGAGGGACGACACTGGCCGGCTCCTGGAGGACTTTCGCTTCGACTGCGAGCCGCCAGGCACACAATTGCGTTTGATTATTGGCCGGAGCGCCGGCGATGATGCCATCGAAGTCTTCCGGATAACGCTGCGCCTCCATGAGGCCCTGCCGTCCGCCCGTGGAGCAGCCGGTCCAGTACCAGAAGCGCGGGGCGCGGTCATAGAACGCACCGATGATGGCTTTCGACTTCACTGCCATCTCGTGGACGGCTCGATACGCGAAATCGATGACCTTTTCCCGATGTCCGATTGCAAACGCCGCATTCCCGCCCGTGTGTCCCGTATCCGTTGATGCCGTCGCGTAACCTTCCTGAAGTGCCGAGGCCAGCGCGCCATAGCTGAGGGTCCCCGCCCAGCCGCCGTTGCCGACGGCCTGGAACTTCCCGTTCCAGGATGCGGCTGGCAGCCAGACCTCCATCTTGATGTCGGAGTCGACCGACGGAGTGAGCGTGGCTGCCACACGGCAGAAAGCCGGCAGTCGGCTGAACAGCTGCACCGCCGCAGGGCCCGCTCCAGGCAGAGTGAATCCTCCGGCCGGCACCATCTGCGCGACGGTGATCGAGGTGTTTGGTAGCGTCATGGACGACAAGCTCTCGCACGACGCCGCGGCGTTGAGCCCTTGTCCGTGCATCATCAATGCGACGAGAACCGCGCACGATCCGGCAGTTATCATCTTCATCGCACTCTCCTGCGACATTCTGACGCGGGACGGCGGCACAGTCGCTCGAACTTCACAATTCGATACGCCTGCGGCCGTCGCCGTGTAGCGCGCCGGTCGAGCTGACTTCCATTTGGAGGTGCTGTCCGGCAAGGGCTTGCGCCGGCACCCTTCGCGGCGAGTGATGAGCGAAGGGTGGCTTGCTGTCTGGGACGATTTCCGCAACTGCGAACCCGCCTTCGCGGCACGCTCGCAGGCGCGGCCTGCCTAGCCGAAGCCGCGAGCGAAGCGAGCGATTGGCGAAGGCTGGCGGTGAGGCAGGGATTCGAACCCTACGACCGCGTCTTTCTAACTGGTGATGGCGCGCGACTTCTGGTTCTAAGGGTTCGAGTTCCAATCACTTGCCGGCTTCTCGTCGTCCGCTCCAGTCCCCGTCAGTCCTCGGGATTCTACCGGAGTTTTGGAGACATTTTGGCAACGTTGCTGTTGTCAAGTTCCAAGGGCCAGCCCCTGGCTCTGAGTTCTTCGAGACTGGGAGCGCCGTTGCCCTCGCCGAAACACTCCTAGGCAAGCCACTCCGGTAGGCGGGAGAAGCTCGCCACGTATCCGAAACCACCGATCGCGTCGCGTGCAGCCTTCAGTCAAATTCAGCGTTTCCTCATCGCCTGCTCACGACTTCCGGCCCGACGAGTGCGTAGTCTCGCGGGCATGGCACCGCCAATCATTTTCTCGAAACGAGTCCTGATGGCCGCAGCGATGTGTCGCTGACTCCTGAGCTCGAGGGTCTGGACACTGGAATCGGACGGGTCGCGAACACGTGAGGTCGACATGCGGCTTTTTGCTCTGACGTCGATGGCAGTATGTCTGTGTTCTGTCTCCCCAGCCGCACGGGTGGCCGACCGCCCCCTCGAGCGGGCGGTGAAGCGCATCGAGAAGAACGACGCCGACGGACTTCGCCGGCTGCTTGCGCAGGATCCGTCGCTCGTGCGGGGAACCGGCGCCGGGCTGCTGCCACACTGGCACTGGACGCTCCTCCACCTCGCCACGTCCAGAAAGGCGTCACTTGACGTCGTCAGCGCGCTCGTCGACGCGGGCTCGGACGTCAACGCCCAGGACAACGAGGGGAACACACCGCTGCATTTCGCGGTGAAGCGTATCAAGCACGAGACGTTTCCGAAGGCGGACTACGACGGAATCATCCGGCTCCTACTCGAGAAGAAGGCCGATGTCCATATCGTCAATGTTGCTGGAGCGTCGCCGCTCCATACGTCCGTCGCATTCCGCGCCGATCCGTCGGCGGTGGAGATGCTGATCCAAGCGGGCGCCGACGTGAACCTGAAGACATTCAAGAGCGCCGGCGCGTGGACGCCCCTGCACGGAGCGGCCGCGGGAAACAGCCCGGACATCGCCACGGTCCTCCTGAAGTATGGCGCCAAGCTGAACCTGATTGACGGCCGAGAGCTGACGCCCACGCAGGTCGCCGAACGAGGCGGAGTCGGATTCTGGAAAACGGCAACCGTCCTTCACGCCTATCTGTTGGCGCGTGCCGTGAACCGCGGCTGGGCACCGTTCATCTACGTTCCGCCAGCAGCCGGTCTGTCTGCGTCGATCGGCGGTGTCGTACAGGGCAGACTGCTCTGGAAGGGACAGCCGGTCGCGGGCGCGACTGTCTACGTGGAGGACGACCCCGCGTTTGGGTCCGCCCGCTACGGATCGACGACCACCGACAATCAAGGGCGTTTTTCGATTACCGGGGTTCCGCCGGGGCAAAAGCGCGTCGGTGTGAACGGCAACCAACGCGTGTCCCGGATCAGCGGTGGCGAACCGTTCGTCACTGCCGCCGAACAGTCCAAGATGGTCGTTCATAGGTTCAACCAAGATTTCCACGTCTGCCACGTTTTCGATCTCGGCTCGCCGGCGCAGAACGAGTCCGTTGGCAGCCGTCCCGTTCTTCGATGGGACGCATATCCGGACGCAAAGGGTTATATCGTCCACCTCTTCGACCGGACCAGTTGGACCGCGCTGGGATGGCGCCTGGGCGACGGCGTCACCAGTGTTCAGATCGACTCCGATCTGCCGCCTGGCAGCTACCAGTGGCGTGTCGACGCGGTCGCCGCCGGGGGTGGCGTCATCGCGTGCAGTGCCGCGCCGCGGGGGTTCATCGTCCATCCCTAGTTTCATCCGAGGGGCTTCGCCCCTGGACACAACGACAACCTCACTCGCTCGGCGCGGCGCGCTGGCGGACGCGCTCAGGCAAAGCGGCGGATGCGAACACGTCTGACACCCGCCACATGGGGGCCGAAAAAGAATCCTGCTGACCTATTGCGGCTCGATGAATCACAGAAATTCCTCGAGGCGCGATTGCTGAAGGAATGGAGGGCCCGGGAAGGATCGCATCGAGCGCATTCTCCAGAGCCAGGAATCCATGCCGTGCTCTATACCGCCACGCGCCCCACCGTAGGTACCTCGTGCGGCATGGGAAATTGCAAGCGCCATTCGATAGTGATTGGGCGTTCCTCCTTGTCCCCGTCCGGCTCCACGGGTCCAAGATACCGAAACCCCATCGTCACCCCAGGCCGGTCATCGGCCCGCTCCCGAACGAACAGCAGCGGTGTCACGCCATGCTGCGCTGGTCTGAGGTGCCGCCGTCCCTGGTTTGAGTCGCGCGTGGTCCGGGCTTTCGACTGCCAGTGGAACCGCCTTTCATTGAGCGGGAAGTCCCGGTAGCGCAAGTGCTCTTTCGTCGCGGCGGCTTTATCGAGCGTCACGAGCAGCAAGTCAAATGTGCCGCCATTTGTCGGCTCGACGCCGGTGTAGTAGTCGCGGAAGTTTCCCTGGGCCGTGCGATGATCGAACGCTGCGCTCAGCTCGACGCCGAGATACCGCGCGTGCAGGACCAGCGGAATCTCGGGCCCGAGCGCGTGTGGCGGGGTCAGCACTGCGTTCAGCTCGCGCAAGACAGGCACGAGGCCCGCGATTTCTTCACGGAGTAACGAATGCTCGGCCCACAGCGCCTCCGCGCGAGCATCGGCGGCGATCTCCTTGCCGTAGAGCACTGCGAAGAGCATGCGGGCCAGCCGACGATCGGCCTCGTCGACAGGTGATTCCAGCGACGTCAGCCGCGCCCACATCCCGAGCCGACGCTCATCGCCGACGTGAATCAGCTTGTGAACGTTCTCGAGCGCCGCTTGCTCTTGTTGGCCTACCGTCCGCGCGTCGAGACCCGCCGACTGCCGCAGCCCCCACCAGGAGCGATCCTTGCGATAAACGTCATCGAGTGCGACGTCAGTCTCGCGAAGAAACGCCGCCAGTGAAAGCCCCGCGTGTGCCGGCTCGCGGAGCAACGCACGAATGCCCGCTTGGTCCGATGGAATCGCGCGGCGCATCTGCGCGAGCACGTCTTCGCGGACCTGCTCGTCGAAGCGCAAGAGGCAACCGGCCGGAAGCCGCCCGAATCCCTTGGACACAAACTCGCCCAGTTCGCGCGGCGTGTGGCCGAGCAGCGATCGCAGCCGTCGATCGAATCGGAACTGAAGGTGCTGTCGCCCGGTGAGGTCGAACACGACCAATTCAGCTTTGCCAGGCGCACGGCGCAGGCCGCGGCCGAACTGCTGGAGGAACACGGTCGCACTCTCGGTCGGGCGGAAGAAAAACAGCGTGTTGACGTTAGGAAGTCAATGCCGGGATCGTAGCGGGCGTCGGCCGACAGCGCCCTCGTGAGCCGCGCGCGATGCACGACATTCCCAGTCTCGTACTGTTCGAACTGATGCGCATCGGCCCAGTACTGATCGAACGTCTCCTGCATCTGCGCGACGAGCGCCGGTTGATCCGATTGCGTCATGCGAACGTTCCATTCAAGCCCGTCGGTCTGCGCCGCGTACGAGAGGTTCGACGAACCCACGAAAGCCGTGGAGAACCCGCTGTCGCGATGGAAAATCCACGCCTTGGCATGCAGCCGCGTGGCGTTCTCGTCGTACGAAATCTTCACCGTCGCATTCGGCAACCCCGCGAGTCTCTCAATCGCAAGCGCATCCGATGCGCCCATGTACGTAGTAGTCAACACGCGCAGCGGGCGACCACGCGCGTCACAGTGCCGCTCGATCTCGGAACGAAACTTCTCGAAGCCGCTGAGCTTGATGAACGCGCACAGAAGGTCGACGGAGTCGGCGCTATCGAACTCACTCCGCAGGTGGTCGAGCAGTTGGTCACCCTCGGCGTTGACGATCAGGCTCGAGGCATGCAGCGACCCGCGCGGCCGCTTGGGCGCCTCTCCCGGTCTCGCGACGATCGCGGTGAGTCGCTCGTTCTTCAGCCGCAGCTCGTCATCGCGCTCAAACACCCGTGGCGCGTGCGTGCGGAGCACCGCGAGCAGCGCTTCCGCGAGCTTGAGTCCCTTCGTCGAGTCGGTCTTCAGCTCCTCCAGTGCCATCGCGAACCCGTCCCCGAGCAGCGATTCCAGCACTGTGCCGACGGGATCGCCAACCCTTAGGTCGCCGCGATGCACTTCGAATGCAGCGCCAAGTTCCGCCAATTGGCGATCTACTCGTGCGCTCACGATCTCGTCGTACACGCCAGACTTCAGTTCGCTACGCCGCCAAACTCCCATGGAACCTCCTGGGACGATGAAACGCCGCAAGCGAATCGCGGTTCTTGAAGTGGCCACTCCTAACTCCTAAACTCGATCTGCCTTATTGCCGGCGACGGACGATTCCAACTCTGCCGTAGCAGTGAGGAAGAGACGAGGAAACGGACCATGCCGAAATCGCTCCGGTTTCTGCCGTGCATCATCGTTCTGCTTGGACTCAGCGTGGCGTCTGCTGGTGCCCAGACCACATACGCCACGATCACGGGCACGGTCACCGACTCCTCCGGCGGCGTCATCAAGGGTGCCACGGTCGTCGCCACCAACCTCGACACCGCGCTCGAGACGAAGACCACCACCAACAGTGACGGCGTGTACTCCGTCACCCAGCTTCGTGAAGGTCCATACACTCTGACGATCACCGCCGACGGCCTCGGCGGCTTCAAAGCCGCCGACATCGTCCTGGTGACGCGCGACATACGGCGGATCGACGCGGTCCTGGCGGTCGGCGGGCTCGAGACGTCGCTCGACGTGCGAGGCAACGCTCCGATCGAGCTTGAGACCGCTCGCGTCAGCGACGTCCGTACGGCGGAACAGCTGCGCACGTTGCCGCTCAACGACCCTGGCGTCTGGTCTTATCTCGCCATCACCCCGTCGCTTTCCATGCGGGGCGGCGGCTACTCGTTCGCCGGCAGCCGCAGCAATCAGTCCACGTTCGCCATCGACGGCACGTCGATGACGGATGGCGTCGGAGAGAACGTGATCGGGCCGCTCGCCAATTACACCGAGTCTTTCAAGGAAGTGAAAATCGATCTGGCCAGCAACAGCGCCGAGTCCGCCAGCCTCGGCCAGGTCACCATCGTCTCCAAGTCGGGCACGAACCGGTTCTCGGGGGTCCTCTTCGACTACTACCAGAGCCCGATCTTCCGAACGCGCAACCCCTTCTCCGGCGTGCGGTCCGCGGGTGTCACGCATTTTCCGGGCCTGGCCGTCGGTGGTCCGCTCACCATCCCGCGGGTGTACGACGGCCACAGCAAGACGTTCTGGTTCGTGTCGGGTGAAACAGTCGCCGGCAGCTCGACATCGCAGGACCTGAATCCGACGGTTCCCATCGAGGCCTGGCGGCGCGGAGACTTCTCTGCGCTCGGCCGCGCCATCCGCAATCCACTGACCGGTGAAGTGTATGCAGATGGCCGCATTCCCGCGGCGGCGTTGAATGCGACGGCGCTGGCAATCCAGCAGCAGTTCTATCCGCTGCCGAACACCGGCAGCGCCACGACCCTGGTGGCGCAGAACTATCGCGAGACGGTGGCGACGGAACGCTCGAAACCGTACTACGCCACCGCTCGTGTCGATCACAACTTCGGCTCGAACGATCGCATCTTCGGGCGCTTCACGTTCCACGAAGCGACCAATCCGGTGTGGGAAGGCAATCTGCCCGCGTTCGGGATGCGCAACCAGCGGCGCATGAACAAAGCGTTGACGTTCTCGTACACGCGGATCTTCGGCACGTCGATTGTGAACGAGCTGCGCGCCGGCTATGCCTACAACAACAATCCGATCGCCGGGCCGCTGAGCGGGTCCGACGTCATTTCATCGCTGGGACTCACCGGCCTCGCTCCGGGGCTGCCGGCGGTCAGCGGAATCCTCAAGATCGCGTTCCCAGGAACGGCGCTTCAGGGTCTCACTCAAGTGGACTGGCGCAATCCCGGCTTTCTCAACCGCAGCAACCAGATTCAGGATCAGATCACCTGGCTGCGCGGGACGCATAGCGTGAAGGCGGGCACCGACATCCGGCGCGTCGATTGGGAAGAGCTCAACGCCAATGCCAATCTGTTCGGGAACCTCAGTTTCAACGGCACGGCCACCGCGGTTCCGGGAGTGGCCGCGAGCGGTCACCCGTACGCCGATTTCCTGTTCGGCGTGCCCAATACGGCGCAGCGGGCGTTCCCGCCAGTGCCGGCATTGCGCAGCCGGTGGACCTACGACTTCTTCGTCCAGGACGACTGGAAGATTCGGCGGGATCTGACCATCAACCTCGGGCTGCGCTACGACATCCATCCCGGCTGGTACGAGCAGAACAACCGGCTGGCGATGTTCGACGTCGCGAGCGGGAAGATCGCGGTGGCGGACGGCGGGCTCGACAAGATTTCGCCGCTGATCCCAGCCGGCTACGTGGACATCGTGTCGGCGAGCAGCGTCGGGCTGCGGCCGAAGACCATCGTCAACACCGATCGCAACAACTTCTCGCCGCGGCTCGGCGTCGCCTATCGGCCGTTCGGCGGCGCGTCAACGGTCGTCCGCGGCGGCTACGGCCTCTACTTCGACATGATGCCGATCGACCTGCAGGCCTCGGCGTCGCCGTTCGTGTTCCAGGAGACGACGTTCACGAATCCCGCGGTCCCCACCGTGGTCCTGCCGGCCGTGTTTCCGTCGGCTGGGACGTCCGGGCCGGCGACCATCGCGCTGCCGCGCGCGGTCAACCCGGACCTCCAGCTCCCTTACAGTCATCAGTGGAACGCCACCGTCGAGCACGAGCGGTGGAACACGGCATTCCGCGTCTCCTACGTCGCCACCCTCGGCCGCGAGATGTGGTACACGCGCGACATCAACGCGCCGGAGCCGGACGGGCGGCTCTACGTCGAGAAGCCGCGCCCGTTTCCGCGATATCCGGATATCGCCTACGTCGATAACGGGGCCACGCACGATTACCACGCCATGACCGTCGAAACCGAGCGGAGACTGTCGGACGGTCTGTATTTCCAGCTCGCGTACACCGCTGCCCGGGATCTCGGCACCGACTCGGGCACCATTGAGAATCCCTTCGATCTGGAGCGCGAGCGCGGCGGCGATCTGACGACGCCGGCGCATCGCTTCACGTCCGCCGTGATGTACGAGCTGCCGTTCGGACAGGGCAAGAGGTGGCTGGCCTCTGCGCCCACGCTCGTTGATCTGGCGCTCGGGGGCTGGCAGGTGTCTCTGGTCAGCTACCTGCAAAGCGGGGGATACCTGACCCCGACGATCTCCGTGCCCGATCCAACCGGCACGCGCTTCACCAGCACCGCGAACCGACCGACCGTCACGCTTCGCCCCGACGAAGTCGCGCGATCCGGATCTCGGCGACCCGACCGTCGATCGCTGGTTCGACCCGGGCGCGTATGCGGCCCCGCCGATCGGCCGGTTTGGAACCGCGGAGCGCGGCTCGATCACCGGGCCGGGCCTGAATCTCTGGCACTTCGGCGTGCACAAGCGGTTCCGGCTGGCCGGCGGCGCGGCCGCACCGACGCTTCGCATCGAGCTGACGTCGACGAACATCTTCAACACCCCGCAATATGCCGCGCCCGACACCAACGTCTCGCCGACGAACGTGAACGCCGGGCGAATCAGCGCCATCGGCGGCACCGCCGGCTTCATTCAGCAGGCCGGGATGCGGACGATGAGGCTCGGGGGGCGTCTCGAGTGGTGAAGGCGCCAGCGGAGTCTTCGCCGTCGTGGACGGGGTCCTACAAGATGCAACGTTACCAAGTTGCAGGGGCACGCATTGCTTGACGAACGCCTTGGTCATCGGATCCATCAACGCCGTCGAGGCGTAGTGCTGGCCGCGGTGACCGACCAGAAGCCCTGCACCCCGGCGCCGTAGGCCAACCGCGGTACCCACACGTTGAGATACACCCGGTCGATGCACTCGACCTCGAACACCGTGTGATCGGACAAAGACATCGCCGGCACTGCGCGCTACGGTCATAATCGGGCTCCGGTTCGGACGGGCGGTCGGCAACGGCCCACCAACCGCTACAGGCGGTTCATACACCCGATCGACACGTTTCGACCAGGGTCTTCATCCCGTCCGAACCGAAGCCCCCAAACCGACACCAGCCAGCAGGCCCGTCGGGAGGGGGCGAAGCCCGGCTAGATATGACCAACTTCGCCACCTTCATCGACACCGGCAACGAGAAGGCGTCGATCGCGCAGCGCGGCAAGGCGAAACAGAAACGCAGCGACCTGCGGCTGGTCGGGTTGGCGCTGGTATCACCCGCGACGGCGGGGTGCCGGTGATCAGCCACGCCAAGCCCGCCGACCGGCCCGACGTGACCCAGTTCGCCACGGTCATCGACGAGCTGGTGGCCCGCTGCCGGGATCTGGTGTCTTCGGTCGAGTCGCTGACCGTGGTCTACGACGCCGGGCAGAACAGCGGCGACAACCATACGGTCGTCGAGGAGCAGTCGATCGGGTTCGTCGGGTCGCTGCCGCCGTCCGATCACGCCGAGCTGCTGGCCATCGGCGACCGCGCCTACCGCGGTCGACCACGACCGCTACCCCGGGCTGCGCTACGTCGACACCACCCATCGAAGAAACCGTGCTGCTCCACCACGACGGCGCCAAGGGACGCCCACGCGTGCAACGCATGCTCACCGACATGACCCCCAACAGAAACTGGCCGACCTGTTCGACATCCACCAATACGCACCCAGTCGCTAAACCACGACGAGTTGGGTAATACACCGACCCTGCCCGAAAACACCGCCCCACCAGGCAAAACCAGACCCACATTCAAGAAAGGCTGGAAACTCCCGCTAGATCCGGGAGGGACCGGAGGACCGTCACGATTTCCTGCCAGCTGCCGAAGCGGTGGCCCGAAGGTCTTCAAGATCCGTGATGCATCATGTCAAGGTACCCGCGAAATCTGGCCAGAAGCCGCGCCGGGGCTAGGCTGGGGGATGTGGGGAAGTCGTCCATGTCGGCCTTGAAGGTCCAACCCAGGAGCGCGATCCGCTTGCCCGCCAGCCGCGCCGACCGTTTGGCGATCCGCCGGGCGAAGCGCCGCTGGCAGTCGGTCTTGGCCACCTCCCCTCAGCGTGTTGTGCCCGCCAACTGTTACTTGGGGGTACCCGCCAAACAATTGGTCGCTGCCCTCACCGGACAGCACGACCTTGACCTGCTGACGGGCCAGTTGGGGGCGAGGCGGCGGGGCTGGTTCGCGCCGTTCACGGCGTCGGAACGTACCGTCCTGTTGGTCGGCCTCCAGGCTGAAGCTCCCTCGCTCCTAAACCTCGACGTCCGATGTCGGTGGCCGCGTTGCTGGAATTGGGTCCACCGCCCCTCGATCACAGCCTTGTGGAACTCGCCTCGCACGTGAAGGTACAAGGTACGTGGCCAAACCACGAAGTGGGCTGTCAAGGAAGTTGCTCGCCAGCACCTGCGACCGTTCGATCTGCTTACGGGGCCATCCTCGTTTCGTCCGCACCGCATTCGACCCGGCGGCGGTGGGCAAACTGCGCGATGCACATTCATCCGGCGATCGCAACAAGCAAGTCACGGCTCTGGACATTGCTGTCACTCGAAGTGTGGCATCGCGAACACGTCAGCAAGTAGAGTTCGATGCGGGCAGAACACCCAAGGAGTGGGCCGTGCGCCGCCGAGGGATCGAGTTGTGCAAATCCGCCCGGAGAGGTTGCTGGAGCGCGCTCAAAATTTTTGCGGACGCGGACTGCGTGGTAGTCTTCAGGCGTTGTGAGCAAATCAGAGTAGGTTGCGCGAATATATTTCGGTCGAGACGGCAAGGGGTGGCCCGAATGGACCGGTCAGCAGTGACGGCGTCCGGCTGTATCGCGCCGGTTCGACATCCGAATCGCTTTGAATGGAGAGACAAGTTGAATCCCACCTGGAAGCGCCGCATTGAGCAGATTCGGCAGCGGTGGTGGGTGGTCGTGGTGGTGGCCGTCCTAGCCCTGGCGGTCGCGGTGGCACCTTCTATACTTGCGCGTCCGACGTACACAGGGAAGTCGACACTGGCGCTTCCGGGACTAGGTGCCGTTGATGGCGCGCTGATACATCGTCGGGTATATGACAATCTTCAACGACCCGGCGACGATCGCCCGATTGTCCGCCACGACGGAGATGCCCAAGGACGTCACGTTCGAGGCCAGGACCATTGCTGCCAGCCCTATTCTCAAGCATCGAGGCTACCGCTAACAGCCCCGAAGTTGCGCAGGATGCGGCAGAGGAGATGGCCGAGGCGTTCCGTGCTGACGTCAACGCGGTTACGGAGAAAGGAACTGAGGGTCACGTCGCGGAGCTGCGGCGCCAACTCGCCGGAATAGCCCCCGTGGCGCCTGACGGTTCAGCGAATCCGTATTTCGCCTCCCTGCAGGAGCGAATCGACCAGGTGCAGTCCAACTCGACCAACAATCTAGTTCAGGTCCTCCAGTCCCGCGCCGGCGTCACCGAGAACACGCCGAAAATCGCGTTGAAGCTCGTGCTGGGGGCCGCGGGTGGATTAGTGCTCGGCATTCTCGCCGCGCTGGGTCTGGCCGCATTATCGACACGGCTGACGAATTCGGCCGACCTACGGGATACGACCGGTGTCGAACCGCTGGTTGAGATGCCCAAAACCGGCTCGGTCAAGCTGGACAGCGTGCGCCGAGATCGCTTGGGCACACTTGCCAACCTCGTCAGCCTTGAAGATTTGCCCAAGTCGACAGTGATCGCCCTGACCGATAGCCGTGGGGGGCGGGGAGCACGGGACATCGCCGAAGGGCTGGCCGAGTTGTTGGCGCAGCAACGGCGTCGGACCGTTTTGATCTACGCAGACAACGACCCGTCGGAGCCGGTCGGCGGTGCCGGTTTCAACGACGCTCTTGTCGACAGCAGCCTGGTTCACGGGATGCTGAAAGACGGCGATGTCGAGTCACTGAAAATCCTGCCCGCCGGTTCGACCCGTGCCGATCGCTACCCGCTCATGACCCGCGAAAAAATCGTCGCTGTCCTGAACGAGCTTCGGAAGGGCGCCGACACCATTATAGTGGTGGCTTCATCGATCGCCGAAACCGCCGAGGCGCAGCTGGTGTGTGCGGCGGCGGACGTCACGATCCTAGTCGTGACCAGAGGGTCGTCGCGAGCCGGCGACGTCACCTCCGCCGCCGAGACGCTGGAACAGGTACACGCATCTCTCCTGGGGGCAGTGTTGGTCGACAGGTCGAACGACAAGCGATGGGGCCGTCCATCCGCCGTCAGCCACCCTCCGGGACTGAGCGCCAAGATGGACGACAGTTTGAGCAGCAGGGCTTCCGCGTCGACGCCGGCGAACAAGGACATGGTCATCACCTCCGCATCCACAGCCGGTGGAATTCCTGCGGGTCCGCCTCCACGTCGTCATCGGAACGCTGAGTTGGCGCCGGTAACCGGATCGTTTGCGAGGACCAGCCCGCAGGCCGAAGGCAACCGACTGAGGGGTGGATGTCCGCCCCGGTAATTGCCAGCCTCGTGCTGGTGGGCTTGATGTTCCTTAAAGTCGGGCTACAAGGCGTGCTCCCCAACAAAGTGTTCTTGGCGTTGCGTGCTTGTCGTCGTCATCACAACCGTGCTGTGGATTGATGCGAACCGCACACGATTGCACGGCATCGGAGCGGTTGAGTGGGCGATGGCGCTGTACCTGATGTGGAACGCCTACTCGATGGTGGCCCCGCACAAGTACCCCGCGATCGATCCGCTGGACCGCCGAGCCCTACGCGATCCCCCGGATGATCATGGTCTCGACGGTGATCCCGTTTGTGATGTACGTGGTCGGGCGCTACGTGTTCGAACGCGCAGCCGCGGTGCGAGTACTGCTGTGGACGATCCTGGCGTTGGCGGCATACTCGGCCGCGGTGAGCATCATGCAGTTCAACGGCCCGACCGACTTGGTCTGGCCGCGCTTCATCGTCGATGGGTCGTTGGCGGAAGATAGACTGGGGCGGCCGGGCCGTCGGCGTCTTCAACCAGCCGGTCGTCAACGGAATGCTGCTGGCGCTCGGCTTCGCGGTCGCGATGTTGCTGATGAGCCGGTACAGCAAGGAGCCGGCCTGGCGGAGGTGGTTCGCATTCGTGACTGCCGCCGCCTGCGGCTATGGCCTCTATCTGACCCACACCCGAGCAGCCTGGCTCAGCGGAGCGGTCATGCTCATCATCGGTGCACTGCTGGCAAAGGGGTACCGCAAGGGGTTCATCGCCGCTTTGGGCTTCGTTGCGACGATCGTCGCAATCAACTG
This sequence comes from uncultured Acidobacteriota bacterium, assembly GCA_963785755.1. GTDB lineage: Bacteria > Acidobacteriota > Vicinamibacteria > Vicinamibacterales > 2-12-FULL-66-21 > JACCXG01. The sequence continues at coordinate 18,659 of CAWAXG010000055.1, forward strand.
GTCGGTGTTTACCAGCAGTGACCGGGAAGCCGGTGGCGTGGCCTCCGTGGGCGAGGTCGAAGATCGGTTGAACACCGCCCAGACGGCGCTCTGGCTGGCCGCACAGAAACCCCTCACCGGCTGGGGCATCGGCCGGTTTCCGATCGTCAACACCTACCACCATCAGCAGTGGTCCCCGGAAACACCATGGATCCGTGGCTATGCCATCGTCTCGCACACAAACGAGCTGGGGATTCTGGCCGAGCTGGGCGTGATCGGCCTCACGCTCTGGATCTGCGTGCTGGTGCTTGTCGCATACCGGCTGTGGGATGCGTACCGGACGCTTCCGGACGACGATTTGTGCGGCATGCCGCTGGCGGTCACCGCGATCATCGGCGGTCGCCATCCTGTTCAGCAGCGGGCTGACCGTCGACCTCCGGTTCTTCGACTTCCCGACGGCCACTACCTTTTTGCTCGCCGGAATCGCGATCGGCTGGTCCGATCGCCATAAGCGGGCACAGGCGGCGGGCGGCGTCATCACCGAACCGCGCTCCCACCAACATGGCTGAGCGACGGGCACTGTGGGTGTCGACCAGCACGGAGACCCGAGGCGGTATCGCAACATACGTCCGGGCCATGCAGCAGACGTCGCTGTGGACCGACTGGAACATCCGGCACGTCGCGACCCACCGGGACGGCTCCGCGGCGGCGAAGATCGCGGTGTTCGCGCGTGGAGCGGTGCTGTTCGTCATCGAGTTGATCCGGTTCCGTCCGAGCGTGGTCCACCTGCACGCCAGCTGCCGGCGCGAGCTTCGTCCGGAAGGCGATCCTGTTCTGGATCAGCCGGCTTGCCCGCGTGCCCGTTGTCCTGCACATACACGGCGTCCGGTTTCCAGGAGTACTACGAGAATTCACCGCGGGCGGTCCAGGCGGTGATCCGCGCGACTCTCTGCCGGGCGAGCGCCGTCGTCGCGCTCGGCGAGGCGTGGGCGGCCCGGATATGGGTGATCGCCCCGACCGCGCGGATAACGGCAATCCCCAACGCGGTTCGACTCGCGCGCCGCACTGCCCAGCCCGCGCCGGGCGAGCCTGTGCACGTCGTATTCCTCGGCCGCATCGGCGACGCAAGGGCACATTCCGGCTGCTCGACGCGTGGGCCGAACTGGCGCGCGACCCGGAGTTCAACGCGGATCTCGGGAAGGCGGCAACCTTGACGATAGCCGGTGACGGCGAGGTGGAGCGGGCGCGGGACCGCATCCGGGAACTTCGCCTGGAAGACACCGTCGAAGTGCGCGGGTGGCTGTCGGAGAGCGATGACGGGCGAACTGCTCGACCGCGCCCAGGTGCTGGTGCTGCCGTCACGCATCGAGGGCCAGCCGATGGCGGTGCTGGAGGCGATGGCACGAGGGCTGTGCGTCATCGCCAGCGACGTCGGTGGGTTGCCGGAAATGATCGGCGGCGGGTGCGGCGTGCTCGTCTCGCCCGACGACATCGAGGCGATTGCTGCCGCTTTGCGGCTTGTCGTTCACGACCATGAGTTGCGCGCCCGATACGGTGCCGCCGCCTACGCACGAGTCGAGGATCAGTTCGACGTCCGGACCGTGGCCGCCGGCTCGACGCACTCTACCGCGAGGTGTCTCGGTGAACGGGGGCCGATCCGGGCAATGTTCGTTGTCCCAGATCTGGGGGTCGGCGGCGCTGAGCGGCATGTGACCACGTTGCTGCCGCGGATGGACCCGGCACGGTTCACCCCGTCGGTCGTCTGCATCGGCGAGGAGGGCGACCTCTTCGCCGCCCTGCCCGCGGCGGGGATCGAGGCGAGGGCACTGCATCTGCGCAAGCGGCAGGCAGCGCGCGCGCTGCGCGAACTGGTCTCGATCATCCGGCGGGCGCGGCCCGACGTCGTCGTGGTGCGGGGCTACAACGCGGAAACCCTGGGCCGCATCGCGGCCCGCGTCGCCGGCGTCGAGCACACGATCGTGTGGGTGCACAACATCGGCGATACCCAGCCGCGCGGTGGCTGTCCGCACCATCGTCGATCGCGCGCTAATCCGTTGGACGAGTGGCTATTTCGGTGTTGCCGAGGCGCAGCGGCGGTATCTCGTGGACGAACTCGGCTAGCCCGACGACAAGATTCGCATCATCCACAACTGGGGTAGATCCGGCGCTGTTCGACGTCAACACAGCCGAACAATTAACGACTAGGAGCACGCAGCCATGAACAATACCCTGTCCAGCGATGAAACCCACGCAGGCGCACAGCATTTCTGCCGAACCGTCCAGTCGGTCGGCGGCGTATCCCGAGCCACGGGTGTTCGTCGCAGGCTGCGGCAAGGGTCACGAGGCGCTGTTCATCCGCCGGGAACTCGGCGGTCGCTTGGTCGGGGTCGACATCGACAAAAATGGGATCGCAGTTGGGCGCTGACGTCCCGGACTTCCGGTTGCTCGCCGGCAGCATCTGATCTCCCGTTCGCCGACGACAGCTTCGATGCGTGTTCTACCACCACGTGATCGAGCACGTCAGCGAGCCGGCTGGCAGTTTGCGCGAACTGGCCCGGATCCTGCGCCCCGGCGGGCTAATCTACGTCGGAACGCCGAATCGGCACCGCGCAGTCGGCTATCTCGGTTCGTTCGACGCGACAACCAGCAGAAGCTACGGTGGAATCTCAGCGACTACCGGGCGCGGATCACCAATCGATTCCGCAACGAGTCGGGGCACATGCAGGCTTCTCGGAGAAGGAGCTTCACGGCCTGCTGGCGGCGGAGTTCACCGATATCGTTTCCTCACCGGCGACTACCTGCGCTTCAAGTACGGCGAACGATTTCCCGAACCGTTGTTGGGCGCCGTGTGCTCGCGCGGTTGCGTGAAGTCGCCGCACCGTCGGTGTATGCCATCGCCCGCCGGCCGACGGAGCAATCGTCAGCGCCGAGGCGGACTAGCGAAGCTACGGTCGGCGAAGCCGACATTGTGAGTCAAATTTGTATTCGGTGAGTCGGTCTTGCGTTCATGCGGCGAATTGTGTTGTGACGGTGAGGGTATCGACCGCTTTGCGGTAGGCGATGGCGGCTGCCTTGAGTTGGCCTGTGCGGTCGGGGGTTGGCGAGTTCGGGCAGACCGGTGGGCAGGAGGCGGTGGTGCTGAAGCACCTGGTCGTACCGACATCCACGGTCCGCCACCGACGCAACCCGTCACCGCCGTCCTAGCCGGGGCAGCGGGCCTGGTGCATCGCGAGCAGCGGCGCGCGGCGCCCACCCTGGGACCCACGGTCATCACCAGCACCTCGCTCGACACCAGCTGCCCTCGCTGCCGCCGGCTCTCGACCTCCAGATCGATGTCCTCGATCACCATGTTCGGGCCACCGGAGCCCAGATGCGAATACTCTGGACATGCGCAACGCCGTACGCCCTTCGTCGTCTTGAACCGTGAACAGTCCAAAACGTAAGACAGACACGGCGTTTGCCCCCCCCAAATCACCAGGTCACGGACCCACTACAACGTCACAAGAGCCGATTTTTCAAAGGACGAAATCCGCATGATCGGATGTTCGCTCGAGTTAACAATCAGCCCGGAGCGATCGGCCTTTTCAAGAGTCGGAAAGTGGACAACTTATCTTGCAATCAGCGGCCGCACTTCGTGACCAGCATTTGGGCTTTAAATGGGCCCGTACCGGCGGCGTGAACGTATTCGGTGGGGAGCAACTAGTAACCCTTGGCTTGACTAGGATGGATTGAGCCTAAGCAAAGACTTGGACCGGGCGAAAAGCAGCGTCACGTTCTCTTACCGACCGTCTGCGGCGAGACGTGGATCGTGGGTGCCGGGGCCACTGTGGATTGGGTCGCGCGGATTGTGAGATTTCAGTTGCTGTCGATCGAGATGGCGATCTATTCTTCTTTGCTGTACTGTTCATGTCGCGAACGCTTCACTACTCAGCTGCGGGGAGTTACGGTGCCTGATCTCGCTTGGTACGTTGGTCGCGCGGCGGCGATGTCGCCCCGCGAGATAATTTGGCGTACCCGGCGCGCCGGCGACACTCTGGTATGCCGTGATCGCTCGTACGAGCAAATCGACTCAAGGATGCTGGCAAGGTCCACGCAAGACTGGGACGCACTGTCGCAGGGGTTCCGCGACGGCATCGCGCGGCCCGTGCTGCTTGATCAGGGTCGTGCTAGCGGGATTGCAGTCGAATACCCGGCGGAAGTAGAGGCGCTGATCGCCGAGGCTGAGCGACTACGAGCCGGAGAGCGCGCTTACTTCGGATACCCGAGTGCCAACTCGGTGCCGTCGTCGACTGGAACTACGACCCGGCTAGCGACTATCGGTGGCCGGCTGTCGCCAGCGGCAGGATAGATCACCGGGTGGCACGCAGCGACCCGAAATGGATCTGGGAGCTGAAT
>CAWAXG010000056.1:0-227571 GCA_963785755.1 uncultured Acidobacteriota bacterium
CCGGAGGGAAAACACCGGCGCGGCGTGCGCATGAGCGGCAGCGATGGTTCCGCCGCGGTCAGCGGTGGCGCGTCGGGTGCGAAGGGCGCATCAGTGTAATCAAACGACGGCATGGGCTGCGGCGCTGTCGTTATCGGGGTGCCGATGGCACCGCTCGCTGGGTCGGGCTCGGCGTCATTGCGAATAACCTGGTGAGCACGGCGACATTCTTGAACGCGCGCGCCAGCAGATAAAGACGGATCGCCAAACCTGATGAATTGAAATGATCCCGCCAGCAGGCCGGCCGCCATAACGGAGAAGTGGGCTCCTGCGCGGTCATTTCTTCACCGGAAAGTAGCTGGTCGCCGCTGGCGTCCGCGAAGCCATCAAAGAGTTGCGCGTTACGTAAGGCGGCTTCGCATCAAACCGTGGCTCGCAATGGTCGAAGCGCGACGAAGAACTTCGGGATTCACATAGGAGTAAGAGATGCGAACTGTAGCCACAACGCTGTTGTCACTCGCGCTGATGGTTCCAACGGTTACCCAAACCCCCTCCGCCAGTGGAGGGGACGAGGCGGCGATCCGCCGTGTTGTGGAACGGCACGACGCTGCACGAAATCGCGAGGACTGGAAGGCGCTCGGGCAGCTCTTCAGGGAAGACGCCGAGCAGTTGACGTCTGCGGGCGAGTGGCGGCGAGGACGGGCCGCGATCGAAAAGGGTGTTGCCCAAACGATGGCTGGCGCGTATCGGGGCGGGACGTATGTGACCAAGGTCGAGGCGGTACAAATGCTCGTACCGACGGTCGCACTTGTTGACGGCGCGTTCGAGATCGCGAACATAGGAACTGGCGGGAGCAGACGGGGCCGCGTCACGTATGTTCTGGTGAAAGCGAATGATGATGCTGGATGGCAGATCGCTGCCGCTCGATCGATGGTGCCCACGCCTGTGGGCTCGACGCCACGTCGATAGTCGAGAAAGGCGATCCGCGTCAGCTCGCATGGAATCGGCTGTTCGTCGCCGCGCAGCTCCAGATGGTGCGCGCGCAGGTCTGCCGCGATCAGCGCGATCAGGAGAAGGTGCTGACGACGGGGGAGGGGTGGAAGAAAACAGTGGTTAAGAACGGATGGAGATGATGTCACCTCACTTACAGAACCGCAACGCGCCGTCGAAGAATTGCACCGTTCCAGGGTTAGGCGGAATGATGACCTTGCAGCGCCCTGGGCGCCTCGAATGCCGCGAATCGAAAGAACGAATGGATGGCTGTCAGCCGCAGATTGCGGCTGCGGACGCTCAGCCCGCGGCGTCGCTCCAGATGATCGAGAAACGCCACGATCAATGGCGCATCGATCGCCGCGAAGTGCAGACGCGAAGGCGGGGTGTGCAGCTGCTGTTGGGTGAACGTGAGGAAGAGGCGGAACGTGTCGCGATAGGAGCGAATGGTGTGCGGGCTGGCCTGCCGCGGTTGCATCAAACGCTGCGTGAAGAAGCGCTCCAACAGGGGGGCGAGCGTGGTCGGGGCGATCATGATCGCATCTCCCAGCTGCGCTCGAGTCGGCGCATGGCGGCTCGCATCAGCTCGGGCCATGCACTCAGGTACCAGAACGTGTCGCTGACATGGACATGGCCCAGGTAGGCGGACAAGAGGGTAAGCGTCGCTCGGCGTCATCGCCGCGGCGATACCACCGGAGGAGCGTCTGCACGGCGAAGCGATGTCGTAGATCATGCAGACGCGGCCCATGCCGATCGTGTGGACCGCGCAACCCCATCTGCCGGGAGAGCGCATAAAACGTGCGGTGGATCTCGCCGCCATCCAACCGATTCCCCAGTTGGACACGAATACGTACGGACGAAACCGGTCGGGTCGCCCAACACCGCTGGCGGCGGGCGAGGTATGTCCGAGCAGCTGACGGGTCGACCCATGCACCGGGACCAGGCGTGACTTGCCGAACTTGGTGCCACGGATCGTCAGGACCGCGGCGTCGAGATCGACATCCTGGAGCTCGAGGTTACGCGCTTCACCGATGCGCAGACCCGTGACGCTCAGCAATCCGAACAGGCAATGGTAGGTCCAGGGACGCAGGCCACCGTGAGCGGGTAACGCGATCGCCGCACGGAGCAAGCGTCGGATCTCCTCGTCGGTACAGATACGGGCGGGCGCGCTTCGGACGATACGGCAGCAGGCCGTCTGGTGGCACGTCGGTGCGCGGGTCGGTCGCGCGCCGATGGCGCGCAAAGGCTCGCACGATGCTGAGTCGGCGGGCCCACTCCGCGGGCTGCACCGTCGACGGTTGCTGCGCCCACGCGAGCGCCAACGGGGCGGTGATGAAGGCGGCTCGATGCTGATCCATGAACGTGACGAAGGCGGACAACTTCTTGCCGGCATCGTGCAGCGAGAACCCCAGGCTCCGCCGCAGGGCCAGGTACTCGTGCACCGCCGCTCGCAAGGAGGTCATCGCCCACCTCTCGGCCACGGCAGCGCGAGCGTCCGCAAGGCCGTGAGATCGACCTTCGTGTAGATCGCGGTGGTCTGGGGATGGCGATGGCGCAACACCTCGCCGATTTCCGGCAGCGACGCGCCCTGGCGCAGCATCTGAACCGCCAGGGCGTGGCGAAATTGATGCGCGCCTGTCGTGGGCCCCGAGACGCCCGCGCACGCGAGGCGGTGTCGCACGACCGATCCAATCGCTTGCGCGCCCACAAAACCGCGGATAGGCGCTTTGGCTCCACGCCTGTTATCGCCTGCCCTGACCGGCACGAGCCGGTGCAGTTCGTCGCCCCACTGAATGGCCCGATTTGATCGCGTCCTCGGCGGATTACCAAACACTGGGCGACTTATGAGGAGTAATTTGCGACAGTCGTCGCAATTGGTCGCTGAGAGGATGCCGTCGTGACGACTCCAATGGTGCTTGTGGCCACCTGGCGCGACGGGCTGTTCGTCGTCTCCGGCGAGACCCGCGACCAAGAGCTCGGCAATCAGTCGGTCAGAGCGCTCGCGCCCGACGGGCAGTGGCGGCGCTCTCGCCATTGTCAACGGACGCTCACTTCGCCGGCGCGCGCCCGACGGCGTGTGGAGCACCATCGCGACCACGGAGATGGATCTCGCGTGCTGCGTGGCGGTCGGCGACGTCATCTACGTCGGGACCGACGATGCACGCGTTCTGCGCGTCGGCGCGGACGGAGGACTCGAGCAACTCCGCGGCTTCGACGCGGTCGCGGGGCGTGAGACATGGTACGCGGGCTCGGCAGTCATCAACGGTCAGCGCGTGGGACCGCCGCTCGGGATCCGCTCGATCACCGCCACCCCGGACGGCGCGGTGCTCCTCGCCAACGTCCACGTCGGCGGTATCCCTCGGTCGACGGACGGCGGCGTAACGTGGCAGCCCACCATCGACGTCGAGAGCGACGTCCACGAGGTTCGCGCGCACCCGAACCGTCCAGGCGTCGTGATGGCCGCCGCCGCGATCGGGCTCTGCACCAGCCGCGACGGTGGGGTGACATGGGACGTCGAACAGGAGGGCCTGCATGCCTCGTATTGCTCCGCGGTCGCGTTTGCGGGCGACGACGTCTTCGTGTCCGCATCGGTAGACCACTTCGCAGCGCAGGGCGCAATCTACCGACGACGGGTGGATGGACACGATTCGCTGGTCGCCGTCGGCGGCGGCCTGCCCGCATGGACCGACGGCATCATCGACACCGGTTGCATCGCCACGCGCGGCTCGGCAGTCGCGCTCGTCGATCGGAAGGGCAACCTCTACGTATCGGCCGACACCGGCCATAGCTGGTCGCGCCGAGCCAGTGGCCTCCCACCCCCGAGCAGCGTCCTCATCGTCTGAGAGCCAACAGAAGGCATCGCCATCGTACCGACACCGCCGTCGTCGGCGAGGGGGTTAACCCGCGAGAAACGCCGTACAGTTGACCGAGGTGCGCCCCACGACGACTGCGCCTACTAGCCCTGAGGCGCGGTAGGATTTCTGAACGTTTGAGCAGCCGCCGGAGACGGTCGCAACGAGCCGAGGCAACTTGCTGCGCAGCACCGCAGCCAGATGCGGAAGCAGAGGGCTCTAGCGCGACCGCGATCGCGCGGACCAGACAGGGCGGCCGTCTACGGCAATTGTGGCCACCCACTGCGGATCGAGCAGCATCTTGTGACTCCGAGCTGGCGAGAGCTGATCCTCCGGGAACAGTTCGCGAATCCGTACGAACATCAGGCGTCCCTCTTCCAATCCGGCGAACTGCATCCCGCCAAACCCCACTCGAGCGTAGCCGCCGGTATCGTCGGCGAAAATGATCTGATCGGTGGGCAGAGACACTCTCAGGCCGCGTGGAAAAACGACAAACGTGCCCGCCGGCCCATTCCGGATGATCGGGAGCTGCGAGACAAGCTCCCGTTCACCATAGAGGGAGGTATGGGGCGCGAACTCAATCAACATGGGGACGTCTGCCATGTCATCTCTGAGGATGCGGTTCGAACCTCAATCCTGCCTTCGCGACGGCTTTGGGTCTCTTCGGACGCTCCGCCAACGGAAACTCTCATCATCAGCGAGCCTCAGTCCGCGTGCCCCTTATCGGCTCTCAGCCGTCGAAGGGCGCCTCCCAAGGGTACCCTGGGTCGGTTGTCAGGCGGGCATCATCGACCGGCATGCCGACCGTGAAGTGGTACAGGCTCTGGAATGCGTGGCCGTGTAGCCCGAGCACGTCGTGCACGGGATCATCGTAGAAACACCCAATCCCGGTTGCGCGCGCGCCGGCGGCTTCAGCTTCAAGATAGAGGGCCTGTCCCACCATGCCGGTCTCCCAGAACAAGTGCCGGTAGAACGACGGACCGAACGTCTGCAGGCTCGCGTCGAAGTCGGCGAGCATCCCCAGGCTGAAGAAACCGTCAGCCGCGATGTCCTGGTCGCAGCTAAGGCGAGCCGCGAGCGAGCGCGCATCGCCGCGTGCCAGGCATCGCAGCGGCAGTCCCTCGTCGGCGAGTTCCCACAGAAACTCAGGGCGGCAGGCGGCTCGCAGCCGGTCGAACGCCTGCGGATCGCGCATCAACAGATACAACCCCGGCGGCAACTGATCGACGCGGTGGACGAAAATGGCGAGATGCACGCGCGGCGTCCACCACACGCTGTTCCACGGTGTTCTCGCGCCGGGCAGGACACATGACAGCATGTCGACGAGTGTCGCGCGGGCGATCGTCGAACGGCCGTCGAAGGCGAGCGCGCTCCGGCGCTGCAGCAGTAGCACACGCGCATCGATCTCACGAGTGCGACGGGTACGTCGATCGCAATCGGTCACAGAGGCGGTAGGCACACTCGACCGCCCCGGATCTTCGGTAGCCCGTGCGACCTCGTCAATGAAGGACCACTCGATGTGGTGCTCGCTCAGCCGATTCGCGTGGCCCGACCACCGGCCACATGCGATGCCGTCGACGAGTTGTCTCACGGTGTGCTGGGGGCAATCGGCCGACTCCGCGGCGGCGATCGCCATGATGCAGCCGGGCTCTTCGCGTTCGGCCTCCGGGAAATCCTCCTCGCGATCGATGCCGATCACCGCCGCGATCGCGCGGCGTGACCACGCCGGCAGCAGGACTGCACGCCACCCGATGAGCGCGGCGGCGACCGACACGGCCGCTATCGCGTGCCCGAGGTCGTGCTGGCAGTAGCGGAACGCCCGCTCGCCGTATTTCCACGCTTCGCGCCAATGGATCGATGTCAGCGCGACCAGCAGTCTGTCCTGTCGTCCGGCGAACGCCTCGCGCCACACGCCCTCGTCGAAGACGCAGCGCAATTCGATCGCGTGACGATCCGCCGCGTAATGGTACACGGCCGGCTGATCGACGAGGCCCGGCAGCGCTCCGCAGATCACGTACGCCTCGGTGGGATGAAGGTTTCCGCTGGACGGGTTCACCCGGAGGGACCACCGCGAGGAGCCGAAGCGCTTCCATGCCGAGAGCCCCAGCGCATGCCTGAGCATGTCACCCAGCGCCGGGGCGCTCAACGGTGCAGCCGCCAGCTCGCGCTCGCATGCCTGATCGAACGTCGTGCGATTGCGTGCGTACCAGTCTGCTGCGACACTGGGCGCCGGGTACAGCGGGAAGACCGGCGTATCGGCAAACCCACGAAAGGGGCTCGGCTGCGACGCCCAGTCGAGGTATCCGAGCGATTGAGCGAACGCGTGGAAATGATGTTTCGTCCCGTCGTGATAGCGGTACACCGTCGCGAGCGACGCCTGACGCGACTCGCGCTCGTGGAGTTGGGTGGGTCGACACGTGGATCTCATCATACCGTTCGAGTAGGGGTCTCGTGGCCGTGGCGCGCCGCGCGAAATCGGCATGGACTGAGCGGGCCGATGCGTTGGCTGTCGGCGGCGCTGGTTCCGAACACATTTTCGACGTAATCGATGCCCTTATCGTGCTGAATGCCAACGGTCGCTCAGCCAACAGTGACCGGCTTGGTCAACGATTCGCGTTACACTTTGCGGCATGTCGACAGAGTGCGACGACGACATTCCGAAGGCCGTTGGCGACGCCCAGCACCATGCGTGAGTGCGACGAATCTCCACCACCCCTTCTGCGGGAGGGGATCGCCCAATTCAACCGCGGCGAGTACTTCGAGCAGCACGAGACATTGGAGCTGCTGTGGCGGGCTGAGCAGCGCGAGGTACGCCGCCTCTATCAAGGCATCCTGCAGATTGGCGTCGCGTTTCACCATCTTCGGCGCCGGAACTACCACGGGACGGTGTACATGTTGACGCGCGGCGCGCGCTACCTGACACCGTTCCCGCCGCGATGTCAGGGCGTCGATGTCGAGATGCTCCTGATCGATGCCACGACTGCGCTGAGGGCTGTAGAGCAGCTTGGGCCAGATCGGCTCGGGGATTTCGACTGGCAACTCGTGCCGATCGTTCGCCTGGGCTCTTGACAGGGCTGTCGGAATCTCAACGAATTCCGAAGCTTGTGGAATCCTGGTCGACTCAGGTGGAACGAGCGGCTTCGCGGCTGGGGCTCGAGCCGCATCTGGCGGAGACATCTGGCTGAATGGCGGAGTGCCGTGAGAGCGCTGATCGCTGGCTGGCTCGGCCCGAGGTCGCGAGCATCGCGTCGCATGGCGATTGGTAAAGCCTTGGCTACACAGGATCGATCAGTTGGGACGTGAAATCGCATCAGGTTCCGTTGCTCGGCGCTCAAGGCTTCCCAAACGGCATGTCGAAGTGAATCGGTCTCGCGACTGCTGTCCGCGTTCCAACGCGTCAGGTCGACACCAACGATGAGCTGGCGTCGAAAAACGCGGGTGTCCGCGAGAGAAGCGGGGCCGGCGGTCTTAAGATCTACCTATGCAGTCTTTCACCGACGTGTGGGATCGCATCGAAACATTTCTGCGCTCTGGGATCGCGGGCAGCGAGTTCACTCCGCTCAGGCTGCTAACGGTCATCACGCTGACATCGGTCCTGATCTGGGTGACACGTCGCGTCACGCGCTGGTTCGTCGACACTGCCTTGGCGCGCCGCGGCTTCGACATCGGCATGCGCGAGGCGCTCGGCGCCATCGTGCGGTACGTCATTATTACGCTGGGTGCTCTCGTGATCCTTCAGAGCGCTGGCATTGACCTCACCTCCCTCAACGTCCTCGTCGGCGCCGTCGGTGTGGGACTCGGTTTCGGTCTGCAGAACATCACGAGCAATTTTTTCAGTGGCCTCATTCTCTTGTTCGAACGCCCGATCAAGATGGGAGACCGCGTTGAGATTGGCGGTGTGGTTGGCGAAGTGCGGGAGATCGGGGCACGCGCCACGACCATCGTCACCGACGAGAGCGTGGCGATGATTGTGCCCAACTCTCAGTTCGTGTCGGAGCGAGTGACGAACTGGAGTCGACCGGACAAGCTGACCGCTTACACACTGTCGTTTCACGTGTCGCACACGTCCGACCCCGAGCTGGTGCGTCAGGTGTTGCTCGCTGCCGCGGCCGGCCACCGCGATGTCCTGCACGATCCCATGGCGGAAGTCGAGTTTGTCGAGGTGGGGCTCGGTGCGCTCCGGTTTCAGCTCCAGGTGTGGAGCACTGAGCATCTGAAGACCGCTGGCACGTTAAAGAGCGATCTGAACTTTGAGGTGTGGCGGCAACTTGCCGCGGCCGGCGTGACGATTCCGCCGATGCAAGGAGCTGTCGTGCTCGGCCTGCAGCTCGTGCCGTCATCGAAGCAGTGATCTGCAGTGGAGCGCGTCAACCTTTGAGGCTGGCGGCGAGCGCATTGACAGTGTGGTCAGAGTCCACACTGGTCCGTGGCTCTCATCAGGATGACACCACTCATTCTGCGGGGCCGTCGCCGAATGGCAGCGGGACGCGAGACGTCATGCCGCCAACTAATCGCCTTGGACCTGTGCGGTCGGTCCTGTGTAACGCCGATCTGGCTGCCGACCCCGTCGGCGCAACATAGAAAATCCCTTGGCGACTAGGCAGGAGTAGTTGCGACCTCACCGTCGAAGGCGTTCCAGGACCATTGGACCTCGCGGAATCGCGGAGCCTCGAACCTCGGAAGGGCGTCCCGACGATCTTCGCCATCCCCGAGAGCGTCACGACGAGTGCTGACGCCAGCACGATCTGGATCGCCGGATCGAACCTCGAGAACGCGTCCGCGATTCGCGGCGACCGCCGGTGAGCAGATGCAGGTTTCAGTGGCTGCTCGCCGCATCCGGCTAGAGTCCGTGGCCTATCTCGAGGCTGACCAAACGGGGATTTTTATCCCTCAGTATTAGGCGAACCTGAAAGGCGACCCGGCTCTTGCCACAGCCACGGGCTGACGATCGCGTCGTGGTGCTCAACTGACTTGCGCGGCGTTCCTCGCCTGGTTCTTCACGCTGCCACCGATCGTGACCGCGGACGGGTTTCTCAATCCCGTCGCGGCGCAGCGACCCTTCGGGTGCCGCCGCCGCCGACGCTACTTATCCACCGCGCTCCGGCCTTTCCCTTTCGGGTCTGAGGTCGCAGGATGCTTCCCAGCAGCGCCTGCACTTGATTTCGCGGCCGTACGTCTGTCAGGTTCACTGGGCTTTGGCGTCCAGCAGCTGCCGGCGTGACGCGGTCGGCGGGGCGGGTGCGGTCTTGTATTCCGCTCGCACCACGCGGGACAGCGAACACAACTTACGTGCCCCTGATGCTTGCCGCCCCAGCTTTGTATGGCGCCGGACGGTGAGCGCTTGGGAGTAGTCGGCCCGCGGTCCTTCCGCATTCGGGTCAGTTACCCCCACACTCGCCAGAGTGCCAGTGCTCGAGTGGAGGATCAAATCGGATCTACGGTGGCCGGTTCCGTTATCCTCCCTAACGTGCGGGCGGGTAACAGGGGCGCCTCAGACGAGCTTCAAGGCCGACGCGGGTATGCCGATCCCAGGTGAACGCGACGCGAATGTCGCCGGCAGCGGTCGTCCATCGACCGAATACGGAGCAATTCTCGCGGCCTCGCAGGAACCGCAGGAATTTAGTCTGTTGGCGCTTCAACGGTGGCAGAAACTGCAACGCGCAGAGGTGGCAGTTTCGGCACCGAGGCGGCTCTCTAGGGCTTCTTCAACAGGGGCACATCCGCCGGACGACCTAGCGTCACCGTTCGCATCGTGCTGTTCTGGGAATTGAAAATAAACCATTCGCCGCTCGACGGCCGGAACACGCCTAGGTCAGTTTGCCCATCACCGTCGTAATCCCGCGGGACCGCGATATCACGCGCGGTGCCCCAGTTGACAATCAACGGGCCTTCCGTCGACCGATTAATCAACCAGGTGCCATCCGACGACCGGAACAGCGCGGCATCAGCCCGGTGGTCGCCATCGTAGTCCCCGGGCACCGGCGTGCCGAGTGCGTCGCCCCAGCCGACGAACATGAACGTCTGCGAACCCATCAGCACGATGTCCCATCGCCCGTCCGTCGGGCGATAGAACGCAATGTCGGCGAGGCCGTCGCCGTCGTAGTCAGCGTGCACCCGCACTTCGGCGCTGCTCCCCCACGCGGCACGGTAGATCCCTCCGTTCGACTGGAGGATCGCCCAACCGCCTGGTTCGACGCGCCAGGACGTGCGATCTTGCGGTGTGAAAATAGCGATATCCGTCCTGCGGTCGCCGTCGTAGTCTGCTGGCACCTGCTCGTCGCCGGGTGCGCCCCACCCCACCGCAGTGGCGCCGCCAGTCGATCGCGCAATGTGCCAGGTGCCCGTCGACGGCCGGAAGATGGCGAGATCGGCCTTGCCGTCGCCGTCGTAGTCGCCCGGCACAGGGATGTCCATCGCGGCGCCCCACGGCATCGTGATGGTCATTCCGGAACTCGAATTGATCACAGCCCAGTTGCCCGTGGGTGGCTGGAAGACCGCGATGTCGGTGCTGCCGTCGCCATCGTAGTCGGCGGGCGCGATGACATCTGCGCCAACGCCCCATTGCATGGTGGCAAATGCACCGGTGCTCGAGTGGATGATGTACCAAACGCCTGTGGCTGGCCGGTACACCGCGATGTCCGTGCGGCCATCGCCGTCATAGTCGCCCGGAACCGGAGCGTCGCCCGCGACACCCCACCGGGCTGTCACCGCACCCCCGGATGACGCGCGGATCCACCACACCCCAGTGGCCGGCCGGAACACGGCGAGATCCGCGGCGCCGTCGCCATCGTAGTCCCCAGGGACCGGCTCGTCGCGGCCCTGGCCCCATTGCACCTCGGTCGATCCGGCACCGGAGTAGACGATGTACCAAATGCCATTGGTCGGGCGGTACACTGCGAGGTCCGCCCGTCCGTCACTGTCGTAGTCGGCGGGAACCGGCAGGTCGCCGTCGCTCCCCCATGCTGTCGCCTCGCCGCCGCCGGTACTCGAGTAAAGACGGTACCATTCGCCGGTGGAGGGGCGGTAAATCGCGATGTCGGTTCGGCCGTCGCCGTCGAAGTCCTCCGGAACAGGACGATCGTGTGGGGCACCCCACGTGACGGACGCCGTGCCCAGTGCGGATCGCGAAATCAACCAGGTGCCGTCGGAGGCCCGGAACACTGCCCGGTCGGCATGGCCGTCGCCGTCGTAATCCCCGATCATCGGGATGTCGTCTCTGAGACCCAGACCGCCTCCGTAGACGATCCCGTGCTGGAGATCCGAGTGTACCAAGTCTGGTTCGACGGTCGGAAGATCGTGAGATCCGTCTTGTCGTCGCCATCAAAGTCCCCGGGTGTGATGCGGTGGGTGTGCACCTGTGCGGCTGTCGGAGTAGTTAGCGCGAGAGGCCCACGATCGACCGTCGATGAGAGCAGGAGGAACATTGCGATCCAGCGCCCACATGCGCGTGCCGAGGTGAAGCAAGCCATGGAGAAGGGTGGATTGTAATGCAAACGCGGTTTGTCCCGGCCCGCGAGCACTGCTCGGAACAGGTGACCGACCATCGTGGCAAGCACAGAGTCGCGGTCCTCCATGAACACCAGACCCAGGAACACTCCTGTGAAGGCCACGGGAAGAAGAAAATCACGGATGGAAATCGTCTTCATGCGCCCTTGACCTGCGGATCTGTCGCGGTGGGGCTAGCGTGTGACTAACGCCACCGACGCTCGCCGCCCGATTGGGACGGTCTCGCTAAGTTACTTCGTGTCTATAAGTTACTGGAGCCGGCGGTCGGACTTGAACCGACGACCTGCTGATTACGAATCAGCTGCTCTACCAACTGAGCTACGCCGGCAAAGGCGGGAACGTCAGATTGTACCACTCACGGCCGAGGCGCGCCAGGCTCGGCCGGGCTGGTGTGGTTGCGG
The DNA here is from genome assembly GCA_963785755.1 of uncultured Acidobacteriota bacterium. Lineage (GTDB taxonomy): Bacteria > Acidobacteriota > Vicinamibacteria > Vicinamibacterales > 2-12-FULL-66-21 > JACCXG01. The sequence continues at coordinate 11,729 of CAWAXG010000056.1, forward strand.
TACGCGGCCACGCGGGCCGCGGCTTCGGCGCGGGCGCCGCCATCGACCTTGCCGTTGAACACCGCCCCCTCTTCCAGCGCCAGTTTCGGCGACGCGACGTCGGCATTGACCGTCGCGCCTTCCAGTACGCGCACCACGTCGCGCGCGATGAGCCGGCCGATGCTGCCGCCCTGGACGGTGATGACCCGCGCGGTCACGGCGCCGTCCACCCGTCCGCCGGTCCCGACCGTGACGGCGTGATTGGCGACGAGCACGTCGCCGTTCAGCGACCCCGCGATGATGACCGGCTCATCCGCGGTGAGTGTGCCCTTGATGTTGAGGCCGCTGCTGATCGTCGTTGCCATACCGCTACAGAGCTCGTTTCAAATGTTCAGGGTTCACGCCCGCGATCCTTGTTCAGCACCTCGAGATGCTGCAGGTACGCCGCCCGGACGCTGATGAAATCCGCATGCTCCAGCTTCAATTCGCTGGCGATGCGGCGCACCTCGTTGTCTTCGAGCGTCACGATCGACCGATCCGCCGAAGACAGTTCGAACAGGCACTCGAGCAGCGCCAATCGCCGATCCCGGTCGGCGATGCGCGCGAACTCACGGGTCACCAGGAAATCCTCGGTGCCGCCATGACGGATCCCGTGCGCGGTCGCGATTTTGACGACCAGCGCCGCCTGCGTTTCCGGCAACCCGGCCCGCTCGCCGATCAGCCGCTCCATCTTGGCCGACTCGTCCGCGGTGACCTGATGGTCCGCCCGGGCAACTCGTCCGAGGATATACGCAAAGCAGGCGATGAAACGAGCCTGAATCGGATCGAGGTTCGTCAGCGCCTGCTCGATCTCCTCGAGGCCGCCCATTTCGTCCTCGTCGTCATCCGACAATCCAAGCCATTTGCGCAGTGACATCGGCCTATTCGAGCGTCTTCAGCAGGGACTCGGCGTAGACGTAGTCGAGCGTGTCGTGGCCCTCGCTCATCTGCTGCCAGACCGGCAACAGCGTCTGGCGCGCCTCATCGGTCCGGCCGAACGCGGCCAGGAAGTTGGCGAAGGCTCTCGCCGCGCGCAGCTCGAGCCACAGCGCTCCCTGCAGACGCGCTGCGGTCAAGGCATCGACGTAGGTCTGTTCGGCTTCTGCGAGACGCCCGGTCGCGGCGAACAGCTCGGCCTGCAGACGCGCGTGCTCTGACGCGTAGGCGTTCTGCTCCGTCGCGATCGCCACCGCGCGGGCATCGTCCAGAGCGCGTTGCGCCCGGGTGTGTTCCTGCACCCGAAGCAGCGCGCCCGCGAGCAGCAGGAAGTAATAGGGGCGGAGGAGCGTCGACCGCGTGATCGTGTGCGCGGCCAACCCCTCCTCGAGCACGCGGAGGCCGCGCTTCGTGTCCCCGAGGTCGAGCAGGGCACGTCCGCACAGGGGAGCGGCCCACTGAATCTCCTGGGCGATGCCGTGCGAATGGCACACGACCGCCAGCTGCTCGTAGGTGCGCTGGACTTCGCGCGGATTGCGGCGCGCCATGTGCGTCAGGATCTCGAACAGCAGCGAGAAGGCGAGCGGCTGTGGATGATCGATCGCGCGCGCCTGCGCGACCGCCTGACGCACGGCGGCAAGCCCCTGATCGGGAAAACCGAGCAGCGTCAGCGTCCGTGCGTACTCACAGCGGCAGAAGATCCCCGGCTCGATGCCGGTCTGCCAGACGCGATCGCGGTGGAACGCCGGGTCGTAGAGCTCGAGCCCGCGCGTCAGATGCGAGTGCGCGACCTGAAGATCGCCAAGGTGGAACAGCGCCGCCCCGAGCGACCAGTTGCCCACCATCTGCAGGTTCGGGTCGCCGATGCGCTCGAACAGCTGCATCATCTCCAGCCCCACGTCACGCGCGGTCGTGATCTCGCCGGCGACGATGTGGTGCGCCGACAGGCCGATCAGGACCGGAACGACGCGGCCGGGATCCTGGACCTGACGGCAGAGCGCGCGGGCCCGCGCGTATGCGGCGCCAACCTCCGGGACGGCGTAGCCGCGGCTAGTCTTGATCGCCATCGCAAACGTGATCTGCAGCTCGAGCTCGACTTCCGGCTTTTCCGGACTGTCGGGCGCCGACCCGAGCAGATCCATGCCGCGCTTGGCGAGCCGTGCGGTCTCGTCGTGGGCGTAGAGCCGGGCCGCCGCCTGGGCCGCGCGGTTCCAGAAGTGCGCCGCCCGCACGTTGTCCCGCGCGGTCTCGAACAGCACGGCCAGCGGCGCGGCGCCCTCGGAGGCTTCGTCGCCCATCCGCCGGACCAGGCGCTCGGCAATCGACCGGCTGAGCGCGACGCGCCGCGTCCCTCTGAGCGATTCGTAGAACGCGGTGTAATACAGCTGGTGGGCGAAGCGATACCGCAGGGTGAGCGCTCGATCGCGGCCCTCGTGTTCGTCGACGAACTTCACGAGCGCGTGCTCGCGCTGCAGCCGATCGAGACGATCCTCGACTTCCTCCTCGGGCAGCTGCAGCGCCGTCGCAACCACGACGGTGTCGAACTCCACGCCCTGCACGCTGGCCCCGCCGAGCAGCCGCCGATCGGCGTCGTCCAGCGACTCGATCTTGCGCTGCACCGCGCTCCTGATCGACTCGGGGAGCTCGCGTTCGACGGCCATCAGATCGTCGGCCAGCATCCAGCGGCCGTCCTTCTGGCGGACTTGCTGCCGGCGCCGCAGGTCGCGCAGGAGATCGGCCATGAAGAGCGGATTGCCTTCGCTGCGTTCGTGAACCAGCCGCGCGAAGTCGGACGGGAACGTATGTTCGGGGAACTGCAGCGCGATGTACTTCGCGACCGCTCCCAGATCCAGCGAGCCCGGCATGATCTCGCGGCACATGCCGCGCGCGTGGAGATCGAGCTTCATCGGCAGGAACGGGTGGCGCGCCTGCGCCAGATCCGACGGACGGCAGGTCGCGATCATCAGCAGCCGCGTGCTGTCGATCCGGCGCGCCAGGTAGGCGAGCAGATCGGTCGTCGACAGATCCGCCCAGTGCACGTCGTCGAAGCACAGCACCACCGGCTGCAGCCGGCCGAGTTCCTCGAGCAGCGACGCGATCTCCCGTTTGAGGCGTTCCTGCGAGCCCGACGAGGTTTCCGCCGCGAGCCGCTCGGCCGACGAGTCGTTCTCGGACGGCGGCATGATCTGAGCGTACCAGCTCGGCGCGAGCGCGCGAATCAGGCGGGCGATGTTGCCGAGCTGCTCGTTCTTCTGCAGGCTGTCGAGCGCTTCGAGTATCGGCAGGTAGGCTTCGGTGCCGGCCAGCCGTTCGGAACACCGGCCGCGGCCCACGCGCACCGGTTCCTGCTGCTCTTCGAGCTGTTTCAGGAACGCGTCGACCAGGGTCGTTTTGCCCATCCCGGCTTCCGCCGAGATGACGACGAGGCGTCCCTTGCCGCGCTGCGCCCGCTCGAACTCGTGCTGGAGCGCGTCGAGCTCCTGGTCGCGGCCGACGACTTCACGCGTGGCCGCCCGGCGCGGCTGCGACACCGTCACCGCGGACAACGCCACCGCGATGGTGGAATCGTGCGCGAGGTTCAGCCGGTACATCACCTCGCTCGCGCCCGGGCGCAGGCGTGCGTCCTTCTGCAGCATCTCGATGATCAGCTGATCGATCGCGCGTGGGAGCTCGGGATTGATGAAGGTCGGCGGCTCGGGGTTCTCCCACATCAGCGCGTTCAACGTGCCGATCTGCGAGGCCGCCATGAACGGATGTTTTCCCGTGACCAGCTCGTAGAGCATCACGCCGAGCGCGAACACGTCCGCTTCCTGCGTCACAATCTCGCCGCGCGCCTGCTCCGGCGCCATGTAGCCGATGGTGCCGAGCAGCAGGCCCGGCTCGGTACCCGGGGAGGTGGACCCGATCGTGACGGTTTCGGGCTGCGTGCGGGCAAGACCGAAATCGAGCAGCTTCGCGTACCCATCGGGACGCACCATCACGTTGTCCGGTTTGATGTCGCGGTGGATGATCTGGGCCGCGTGCGCGACCGCGAGCGCCTCCGAGACCTGGCGCGCGATGCCAATGGCCCGGCCGACCGGCAGGCCCTGCTGCGCCACGCGCCGCAGCGTGCTGCCCTCGATCAACTCCATCGCGATGTACCGATCGGAATCGACGACACCGGTTTCGTAGATGGTGACGATGTTCGGGTGATTCAGCGCGGAGGCGAGGACCGCCTCGCGCAGCAGCCGATCGAGGGCGTCATCCTGCGCATCGGGACCGACGGAGAGGACGCGTCGAATGACCTTGAGCGCAACCTCCCGGGACAGGCGCGGGTCCGAGGCTCGGTACACCTCGCCCATGCCGCCGGCCCCAAGCTGCGAAATGACATGGTACGGGCCAACTGGGGTGCCTGCAGGGATGCCCATGGGGGTGAACGGGGATTATACCTCGCGGAACCGCCGCACTTTCCGCGGCGGCGTCAGAGCCGGTGTTCCACTCCCGTCCTCATGTGAATCCTCCGGATTGCATCAACAGGCGGACGCGAGGAAGGGGAGCCTCAGTTCGTGGAATCGGCGAAATCGATGGTGCCAATGAGCGGATAGTGATCCGAGTCGTACCGATCGTCGGCGCGCCGGTACGCCGCCCGCCAGCCGTCGTCCAGCCTGAAAAAGAGATGATCGAGGCGCAGCATCCCGCGGAATGTCGCGCGGCGATCGGTGACCTGCGTCTCGGGAAAGGCCTGCGCGGCTTCCCTGTACGCGCCGTCCCGGAATCCGAACCAGGTGTTCAGATCGGCGCCGAGCACGAGCGGCGCCTGGGTGCCGAGTGCCGCGAGCAGACCTCGAGCCTGCCGCGTGCGGGCGGATTCACCGCCGGCGATCCAGAGGCGGCGGGCGCCGACCATATTGTCGAGATGCGCGGACACCACGCGAAGCCGCCAGGGCCGGCCGCGGGCCGTCGACCCGCTCACCGTCGCCGCCACGGCGACGCGCCGCTGCCGCTCGAAGGGCAGTTCGATCGCCGCGAGGTCGGCCAGGGGCACAGTCGACAGGATGGCATTGCCGCGGTCTTCGTCGGACGTCAACGGGCCGCCGTTGCGCATCGACGGGACGTAATACGTGTGGAGGCCGAGCGACGCGGCGAGGGCTTCGATTTCTTCGCGGCCGCCGTCTTTCCGGAGTCCGCGGATCACGGACGCGAACGTCGCATCCCGATCGAGCACGGTGGGAACCTCGGGTCCGCTGCGATACGCCTCCTGCAGCAGGAAGACGATCGGCACTGAGGGACCAGCCTGGCGCCGCACGTCCGCGAAGAGCCGATGGAGGTCGCCGCCGCCGACGTGCATGTTCCAGTTGACCACGACGAGCTGATCGGATGCCTGCGAGGCTGTCTCGGCCTTCACGGCCACGGCCGGGCCGACGCTGCGCCGCCAGCGGCTCAGCGAGGTCACGTCCCTCGCCAGCTCGGGTGCAAGCCACGAAACCGATGGCCCCGCCGATGCCTCGGCCGCTGGCGGCTGCGGGGCGACGAGCCGGTGCTCGCCGACAGCACAACCATAAGCACCGAGCGTACTGACGAGTGCCGCGATGATCAGCGCGACGCGAGTGCGGTACGAGGGTATGAAGCTCATCACAGTGTGGCGTGGGCTACAACAAGTGTAGCAGCCGGATCCGCGTGATTCGACCGCGACGGTAAACGCCCTTCGAAACAGTTCACGCCGGACCTGGTGGCGCTGGCGGCCGTTGTGCATTGCCGCTCGAGGTGGCCACGGCCGCGCTCGTGAGCCAATCTGTGAAGGGTTGCAGTCATGAAGCGAACTGTTGCGGGAATCCTGCTGAGCGCGTGGGCCATTTCGATCGTGCCGTCGACCGCCTACGCTCAATCGACGGCAGCCGATATCGTCGAGTTCCTGATGACCAATCAGGCGGTCCGGACCGGCGACTTCGAACGTGATCAGGAGGCCTCCGAGAATGCGCGTGACACGATCTCGCGCGCGCTCCTGGTCAATCTCGTCTCCGTTCCGATTGCCAGCTCATCGAGCGGGTTTCTATACCGGTTGAATCCGGAGCTGGGGACGGTCGAGCGGGCCACCCAGACCTTCGGCAGCTTCTTCATCGAACGAGCGCTGACGCCGGGGCACGGCCGCGCGTCGTTCGGCATCTCCGCGTGGTCATCGAGCTTCGAACAGCTCGATGGCGCGAGTCTTCAAGACGGCACGCTTGTCACCATTGCCAACCGCTTTCGTGATGAGGCCTCGCCGTTCGATACCGAAACGCTGACGCTTCGCGTCCGCAGCAGCACGATGACGGCGTACGCCAGCGTCGGGATCACCGATCGACTGGAGATTGGCGGCGCGCTTCCGTTCGTTCGCCTCACGCTCGATGGGCAGCGCGTCAATGTGTACCGAGGCGAGACGTTTCTTCAGGCGAGCGGATCGGCCACTGCCAGCGGCATCGCCGATGCCGCGATTCGCGCCAAATACACCCTCGTCGCGCGGCGGCGCGGCGGCGCCGCGATCGCAGCGGAGTTCCGCCTGCCCACCGGGGATGTCGACAATCTCCTCGGCGCCGGATCGGCCAGTCTTCGTCTGATCGGGATTGGCGCATACGAGCAGGGCCCCTGGATGGTGTCCGGGAATGCGGGGCTGCTGCGGGGTGGAATCTCCGACGAATACACCTTTGGAGGCGCCGCAGCGGTTGCGGTTCATCCGCGGCTGTCACTGATGGGCGAAGCCCTCGCACGGTACCTCGTCGATCTCCGCCCGATCGAGCTCTCGGCGCGGCCTCATCCGACGATTGCGGGAATCGAGACGGTCAGATTGATTGGTGGAGATCCTGGACGCCTGATCGCGGGAGCGTTGACCGGGCTGAAGTGGAATCCGGCAGGCAAGGTCGTGATTGGAGCCAGCCTCCGGTGGTATCTGACGACGGCCGGATTGACCGCGCCGGTCACGCCCTCTCTGTCGTTCGAGTATGCGTTTTGATTTCGGCCGTGGTCGCGTCGATGCGCGCTGGAACAGCAGGCGACACTCCGCTGAAGGCACGGCGGTCCGCCGGAGCCTCGGCGAAGGCGGAAGGCCCGCGCTACCCCGGCGCGCGATAATTGCGCTTGTAGCGCAGGTCTTCAGACCTGCCTCCGCCGGCGGCGCGGTTATCGACAGCACGTGGCTGCGGGTGAACGCTATCGAACCGTCGCCGAGAGGATGATCCAGTCGGCGCCGGTCTTTTTCATGTCGAACCGCCACTGACGCGTTGCGATCTGCGTCTGGCCGCCGATCCGCGGAATCCACTGCGCGGTGCCGGTGCACGCGGCTTGGGCCGAGACGCCCGTGACGGTCACGGCACACGATCCCAGCCTGACGGTCTGCGACACCAGGCCTTCGAACGCGCGTGCCAGTGCTTGACGGTCAATCGAGGGCCGCACCGCGCTCGCCGCGGCAGCATCCAGCCGATTGTAGGCAGCTTCGTACCGGCCGAGCACGGCGCGGATGGCGCGCTCCTCCGCGGCGCTGTCGATGCCGGCCGCCACCTGCGGTGCACGTGCCGCAACGGATTCGCCAATCGCGGCTGACAGCGACGAACCCTCGGCCGTTGGAACTGGTGGCGGAGCGACGGTTGGCGCCGGTTCCGCAGCCAGCGTCGCAGGAACAGATGCAGGCCCGGCGTCGGGCGTTGGGGGTGGCGCTGCGTTACTGACCGCTAGCGTCGATGTCGCTGCGGCCCGGTCGTTGGCGGCACGCGCAGCCGGCAGCGCCACAGCCGGGAGAGCCGATGATCCGGCCGCGGCTTGCTGCACTGCCGGCTCGGGTGTAGCCGATGTCTCGAGCGGCTTCGCGATAGTCGATGGTTTTGCAGCCGGCGGCTCTGCTGCCGATCCGGACGTTCCTGACGCGAGATCAGGCGATGAGTCAGCCGCCGCCCGAGGGCTGGGCGCGACGGGTTCCGGCGGCTGGGTGTCTGTGGCCGGGGACCTGGATTCCGTGACGCGAGCTGCGAGCGTTGTCGGCGCGGTCAAAACCGCCGACTCGCGCTCCAGCGGCTCGGAGGCGCGCTGCGCGCGGGTCCAGATCCACCCTGTCATCCCGGAGAGCACAATCAGCGCGGCGGCTATTGCGAACCAGTGACGCGAGCCGCCGGACGACTCCTCCTCCTCGAATGCGATCGTCCCGTCGAGCGAGTCCGTCTCGAGCGTATCGCTGACCGGAGCGATAACCCGAGGAGCGGCGCTCGGCGCCGGCGTGTCGCTGGCACCGAGCGAAACCGTGCTGATGTTGCGGGGCGGTGCGGCGTCGACGACGATCGCGGGTGGTACGGCGACGATCGCGGGTCGTACGGGGACGATCGCGGGCGGCACGGCGGCGGCCCTGATTTTCGCGACGAGCGACTTGATCTCTTCGTCACCTGGATCGAGACGCGACGCCTCTTCGATCGCGTCTGTCGCGACGTCCAGGGTTCCCGCGCCAAATGCGTCAGTCGCCCGCCGCACGCAGCGGTCGATGCGCCGGCGGCGCATTCGAAGCTCGAAGTTCTGCCACTGATCCGTCGCTGTGTGCGACTGAGCCACGCGACGGGCCAATGCAAAGATCGCGCTCGGCCGTTGCAGCCCGGGCAGACCGGGCAGACGGGACAGGCAAGCGGGACAGGCAAGCGGGACAGGCAAGCGGGACAGGCAAGCGGGACAGGCAGCAGGAGAGGCCGGCCCCCTCAGCTCATGCAGCAAGGCCCCGCCGTTCAGGGTTGTTGTCGAGGTGCTATGCCGGGGTTCTCACTGCGGCGCGCTCGAAGAGCCGTTCAGTTTCCTTGTTGAGCAGCACCCAGAGGCCGTAAATGCCCAAAACGGTGCCGAAGGGAAAATTGATCAGATTCAAGACACAAAGGACGATGGCCAGGATACGCGCCCAGGGCTTGAAGCTGAGCAGACCCCATCCGGCGATGAGCCCGGGCAGGGCCAGCAGCATGAGCAGGGCGACGAGAGCGGTGCCGGCAATCCCGAGGATCGGGATCGCGATGGCGGCGTCGCTGGGATCGGCGGTCGCGCCGACGATCCCGGCAGTGCCGCCGAAGACCAGCATGAGGAACAGCGCGCCGATCAGAGACAGCGCGCTGACCGCAATGTAGAGGATGCCGAGCACCTTGACGTGCGTTTCCATCGAGCTCCTCTCGACCGCGCGGCCGGTCTAAGTCTGATCGTCGTCTTGTTCTTTCTCGACTTCTTTATCGATTTCTTTATCGATTTCTTTGTCGATTTCTTTGTCGTCGTCTTTTGCGCTGGTGGCGACGTTGTCAACGTCCAGTTCTTCGTCCTGTGCGCGCCAGTCTTCGTCCGCGTCGTACAGGCGACCCACGGGCCGTTCCTTGATTGGTCCCTTCGGCCCGCGCTCCCCATCCTTCCGCGGAGGTTTGCGCTTGTTCTTGGGTGGGGCATCCGGACCGAAGTTGCGGTTGCGTGCCGTTCCCGGAGCGCCCCCGGCATCCGGTCTCGGCGTGAACCCCCCCGGGCGCGGCGGACCGAAGCCGCCCGGACGCGGGCCGGACGGCGCGCCTCCAGGCGCTCCGGGTCGAGGACCGCTGAATCCACCAGGTCGAGGGCCGCTGAATCCACCAGGTCCGCGCTCTTCTCGCGGACGCGCTTCGCTCACGGCAAGTGGTCGCCCCTTGAATGGCTGCTGATTGAACCGCCTGATCGCCTCTTCAGCGACGCCGCGGTCGGCGTAATCCACGAAGGCGAACCCACGGGGGCGTCCGGTTTCCCGGTCGACCGGAAGCACAACCTGTGATGGGAGACCGACGCCTGATAAATGCTCGCGGAGTTCAGCCTCGGTGGCGGTGTAGGGCAGGTTACCGATGAACAGACGGACTGACACAGCTCCCTCTCAAAAGCCGGTACGTCGGTCGGATTCGTCCAATCGACCCCCGGGAAAGTCCCATCAAAATAACACATTGGCGTGATTCTGATGCGTTCAAGCCGGCAGGCCGAGGTTGATGGCCCCCCAGCCCTGCGTTACCATGGGCAGTTCAGGATTTCCCGGGGGAGCGGACCGTAGAGAACATGTCCAGCACTGCAGCTGAGCGCGGCCATATCATCATCCGCGGCGCCCGCACACACAATCTGAAGAATGTCGACGTGTCGCTGCCTCCGCGGTCGCTGGTCGTCATGACCGGGGTCAGCGGCTCGGGCAAGTCGTCTCTGGCCTTCGACACGATTTACGCCGAAGGCCAGCGCCGATACGTCGAATCGCTGTCGGCGTACGCCCGCCAGTTCCTCGAACGGATGGAGAAGCCGGACGTCGACTCGATCGAGGGCATCTGTCCCGCCATCGCGATCCGGCAGAAGAACAGCATCCGGAATCCCCGATCCACGGTCGGCACGACGACCGAGATACACGACTATCTGCGACTGCTTTACGCCCGCGTGGGCCGGACCTATTGCCGAAACTGCGGCCGTGAGGTCGTGCGAGAGACCGCTGAGGTGGTCGCGCGCCGCCTCTGTGAGCTGCCTCCCGGCACGCGCATCATGATCGGGTTCGACATGCCGGTGATCGCGGCAGCGCCGCTCACCCCGGTGCACGATCTGGACGACGAGGAATCGACGGTCGGGGAGGGCGTTGTGGACGACGAGCCCCCGGCACCCCAGCTCGATCTCCCGGGGCTGGGCGATTCGATCGCCGAGACGATTGCGGCCCTTCGCCGTAAGGGCTTCGGCCGCCTGTTCGTCGACGGCCAGACCGTCGCGCTCGAGGACGTGGACTCGCTGGCGTTGAAAGATCGTCCGGCGCTGCAGGTGATCGTCGACCGGCTGAAGATCGACGGGGATCTTCGCACGCGGCTCACCGACTCGATCGAGACCGCCTATGTCGAAGGGGGCGGCGCCGCCTTCGCGATCGAGCTGTCTGAAGAAGCCGGGGAAGCCCCGCGCGTTCACCGGTTCAGCGAGCGCTTCGAGTGCCGCATGTGCAACATCCCCTACGAGGTACCGCAGCCGCGGCTGTTCTCGTTCAACAATCCGTTCGGCGCCTGCCCGCTCTGTCATGGGTTCGGCAACATCATCGAGCTGGACATGGCGCTGGTCGTGCCCGATGCCTCGAAATCGATCCTCGAGAACGCGATCGAGCCGTGGAGCAAACCGCACTACCGCGCGCAGCTGACCGAGCTGAAGCGCGCCGCCCGCGGCCGCGTCCGGCTCGACGTGCCGTGGGCCGACCTCTCGGTCGACGAAAAGCGGTACGTGATCGATGGCGACGGCGCCAGCTTCGAGGGGGTCAAAGGCTTCTTCCGCTGGCTGGAGCGGAAGAAATACAAAGTGCACGTCCGCGTGTTTCTGAGCCGGTATCGCGGATACCTGACTTGTCCCGAGTGCGGCGGCGCGCGACTGAGGCGCGAGGCGCGCGACGTCAAAGTCGGCGGCTGTACCATCGACACCGTCTGCGGCCAGACGGTTCGTGAGGCCGACGCCTTTTTCGCGTCGCTGGAGCTCTCGGAGAAGGATGCCGCGATCGCTGACAAGGTGCTGCGCGAGATCCGCAAGCGCCTCGCCTTCCTGCGCGACGTCGGCCTCGACTATCTGACGCTCGACCGGCTGTCCTCGACGCTGTCGGGTGGAGAGTCGCAGCGGATCAATCTTGCGACCTCGCTCGGGTCGGCGCTCGTCGACACCCTGTACGTGCTCGACGAACCGTCCATCGGGCTGCACTCGCGCGACAACGAGCGGCTGATCGCCATCCTCCGCCAGCTGCGCGATCAGGGCAACACGGTGCTCGTCGTCGAGCACGACGCCGACATGATCAGAGTCGCGGACACCGTCGTCGACATGGGCCTCGGCGCGGGGGAACAGGGCGGCCGCGTCGTGTTCTCCGGGACGCTTCAGGGACTCCTGCAGGAGCCCCGGTCGCTGACGGCGAAATACCTGCGGGACGAGCTCGCGATTCCCGTTCCGGCCACCCGGCGCCGGCCGTCGAATCAGCGCATCCGGCTGCTGGGGGCGTCCGAGCACAACCTCAGGAACGTCGACGTCGACATCCCGCTGGGTCTGCTGACGTGCGTGACCGGCGTGAGCGGCTCCGGCAAGAGCACGCTGGTCCACGATGTCATTTACGCGGCCCTGAAGCGCGCCAAAGGCGACTGGGACCGCCGGGTCGGCAATCATCGGAAGCTCGAAGGGGCCGAGTTCATCAGCGACGTGGTCCTGGTGGACCAGGCGCCGATCGGCCGGACGCCGCGATCGAATCCGGTGACCTATCTGAAGGCGTTCGATCCGATTCGGGAGCTCTTGGCCGCCACCAAGGACGCCCGGTCGCGCGGATTGACCGCCAGCCACTTCTCGTTCAACGTTCCGGGCGGACGCTGCGAAGCCTGCGAGGGTGAGGGAGTGGTCAAGGTCGAGATGCAGTTCCTCGCCGACGTTTTCGTGCCCTGCGATCAGTGCGAGGGCAAGCGCTTCAAGCCACAGGTGCTCGAAGTCAAATATCGCGGCCGCGGCGTCGATCAGGTGCTCGACATGACGGTCCGCGAGGCGCTGACGTTCTTCAGCAGCTCGCCGAAAGTGCTGCGCCGGCTGCAGGTGCTCGATGAGATCGGTCTCGGCTACCTGCGCCTGGGGCAGCCGGCGACCACGCTGTCGGGCGGCGAAGCGCAGCGGATCAAGATCGCGGCCCACCTGTCGTCGCAGAGCGGCGATCGCGTGCTCTACATTCTCGACGAGCCGACGACCGGGCTCCATTTCGACGACATTGCCAAGCTGCTCGCGGCGTTCCGCAAATTGCTGCAGGCCGGTCACAGCCTGCTGGTCATCGAGCACAATCTCGACGTGATCAAGACCGCCGACTGGATCATCGATCTGGGGCCCGAGGGAGGGGCCGAAGGCGGAGCGATCATCGCCACCGGCACGCCCGAGCAGATCGTGCAGAACGAGGCGTCGCATACCGGGCGCTATCTCCGCGACGTGCTCGCCGTGGGCCGGGCTAACGCGTATGGCTCCTCAAAGAGCTAAGCCACGAGGTATAACGCGACACACGGGAAGGTACGGATGACGCGAACGATCTTGGGCGCGGCGCTGCTGGCCGGCAGCGTCTGCGCCGCGCTGACCGCACAGGCGCGCTTCGACGACACCATACGAAACCTGAGGAATCCCGAGCCGCGGGCGCGGCTGGACGCGGTCCGGATGCTCCGTGAAGCCAAGCACCCCGAGGCCATCATCCCGCTCGCGCCGCTGGTCAACGATCCGCTCGATCCGATTCAGCTCGAAGCCATCGCGGCGGAGCTGTCGTTCTTCCTGGTCGAGGATGTTCCCGCCCGGCGTCGCGTCGGCTTCGTCGAGGTGCGCAACCGCGGCATCGCGGCCACCGCGTTCGAGCTTGGCCCCCTGGCGGTCTGGCCGCGTCCGGCTCCGCCGGAGCTGATCGCGGCGCTGCTCAAGGCCATTGACGACGAGAACGCCCGGGTGCGCATCGAAGCGATCTACTCGATGGGGACGATCGCGAGGCCGCCGCTCACGGCCGACGCCGAGCAGCTGCTGATCAAGGCGCTCGATCACTACGATCCGGCGATCCGCGCCGGCGCGGCCCGCGTCGCGGGACGGCTTCAGGTCAAAGCCGCGGCCGACGCGCTGATCAAGGCGGTCAATGATTCGAACGCCGACGTGCGCCACGCGGCGATGCGATCGCTCGGCATGTTGCGCGACGAGCGCGCCGTCGTGACGCTCGCCGAGCAGCTGAAGTACTACGGCAAGGGCGAGGGCGCGTGGTCGGCGCTCGATGGACTCGCGCGCATCGCGCACGCCTCGAGCGTGCCGATTTTCACCGCGCGGCTCACCGACCGGGACGAGTACGTGCGGCGTGCCGCCGCCGAGGGGCTCGGGCGGGCCGGAGACAAGGGCGCGATGAGCGCGCTCGAGACCGGTGCCGGCAACGATCCATCGAACATGGTGCGCGCGGCGATGCAGTACGCGCTGCAGAAGCTCGGGCGCAACTACGTCGCCCGGCTGGTCGAGTTCCTGGACGAAACCAACACCGCGGTGCAGGTCCAGGAATACCTGATCGAGTTCGGAGCGCCGATCGAGCACGAGCTGCTGCCCAGCCTGCAGGAACCGGATCCGGAGATCCGCGCGGCTGTCGCCGAGGTACTCGGTGAAATCGGCGGCGACACGTCGCGCAAGGCGCTGCAGGACCTCAAGGATCGAAGCAAAGAGGTCGTCGACGCCGCCGCGCGCGCGGTGGAGCGGATCAGGATGCGCCGGCTGCTGTGATCCTGCCGCGCGAGTTCTACGCACGCCAGACGCTCGACGTGGCGCGCGACCTCATCGGAAAGGTCCTGGTCCACCAGACGCCCGCCGGCGTTGTCTCAGGGGTGATCGTCGAGACCGAAGCCTACATCGGGGAATCGGATCCGGCATGTCATGCGGCACCGGGGCCGACCGCGCGCAACGCCCCGCTCTACGGTCCGCCCGGCGTCGCCTACGTCTATCTCAATTACGGCATCCACTACCTGGTGAACGCGGTCACCGAACCGGAAGGGTCTCCCGCCGCCGTCCTCATCCGGGCGCTGGAACCGCTCGAAGGCGAAGGCTTGATGCGCCGCCGCCGTACTCGAGGCGCTGGACGCCGGGCCAGCGATCTTGCGACGCCGGATCTCTGCCGCGGTCCCGGCAATCTCACCTGCGCGCTCGGCATCTCGCTGAAGCACAACACGCGCGATCTGACGAGGGGCGCGCTGCGGATTGAAGATCGCGGGCTGCCGGCGCGCGACGTCGTCTGGGGGATGCGCGTCGGGATCAGCGTCGGCCAGGAACATCACTGGCGATGTTCGGCCGTCGGCAGTCCGTCGGTGTCGGTATTCAAGATCGGGACGCGCGCGTCGCGCCAGATCACTCGCGTGTAGTTCGCGAGCTCAGACTCTCGCCCGCGCGCCCGAGGCCTGCTCGACCACGACCTTGACCGTCGTCTGGCGGCCGTCGCGGATCACCGTCAGCGTCGCGCTGCTGCCGATCTCGGCATCGGCGAGCAGCCGGATGAGCTGCGACGCGTCTTCGATCGCCGTGCCATTGAAGCTGGTGATGATGTCGTACTGGCGCAGGCCGGCGCGGTAGGGGTCGGACCGCGTATCGATGCTGAGAATCAGCACGCCGCGCGCACTCGGCGCCCCCAGTTCCTTGGCGATCTGCCGCGTCATCGGCTGCAGCTGCAGGCCGCGCAGCGTGCCCCGGCGCACGCTGCCGTACTTGATGATGTCGTCCATCACGTGCCGCGCGAGGTTGCTCGGCACGGCGAACCCGATCCCCTGATACCCGCCCGATTCGCTGTAGATGGCCGTGTTGATGCCGACCAGTTCGCCGCGCGCGTTGATCAGCGCGCCGCCGGAGTTGCCGGGATTGATTGCGGCGTCGGTCTGGATGAAGTCCTCGTAGGTCGCGACGCGCCCCTCGAGCCGGCGATTCGTCGCGCTGACGATGCCGAGCGTCACGGTCTGATTCAGCTGGAAGGGGTTGCCGATCGCGAGGACCCATTCGGCCACGCGAAGCTTGGACGAGTCTCCCCACGGCAGGACCGGCAGATTGGTGGCGTCGAGCTTGAGGACGGCGATGTCCGTCCATTCGTCGGCGCCGACGACCTTCGCCCGCAGCTCGCGCTTGTCGCTGAATCCGACCCGCACGTCGGCGCCGGCGCTGCCGACGACGTGATGGTTGGTGAGGACGTAGCCGTCGGTCGACACGACCACGCCCGAGCCGAGGCTCTGCTGACGGCGCTCGCGATAGAGGTCGTCTTCCCTGAAGAAGAACCGGAAGAAGGGATCGTTGGTGATCGGGGAGCGCACCACCTGCGTCGACGAGATATTGGTCACGCTTTCGATCGCGCGCTGCGCGATGTTGGTCAGATCCGGCAGGCCGGCCACGGCAGGCGCCGCCGCCGTGCGTGCCGGCTGGGCCTCGGCCGCCGCCTGGCTCGGGGCGGCATCGCTGACCTCGGCGGTCCGCATCCGTCCGGTCAGCACCAGTCCGGCCATGAAGCCGAGGGAGACGAAGGTCACGACTACGAGGAATCGTCTGATCATGATGATCGTGCTCATTCTCATCGGCGCTCAACGGACTTCGATCTTCCGGGCAGGCGGCGGCGGAACCTTCGGAACCGAGACGGTCAACACGCCGTCGGCGAGATTCGCCGTGACGTGGTCGGCGTCAATCTGCTCGGCGAACTCGAACGTGCGTCTGAAGGCGCCGTAGCCGCGCTCGACCTGATGGTAATGCCGCGCGCCGGAGGTCACCGCCGTCCCCTCGCGGCGGCCCTGAATCGTGAGCCGTGAGTCCTCGACGGCCAGCTCCACCTGTTCGCGGGCGAGACCCGGCACCTCGGCGCTGATGATGTAGGACTCCTCGGTTTCGTAGACGTCGATCGGCGGCGACCAGGAGTCGCCGTGGTGACGTGCCAGCCGCTCGAGACGCTCCTGCCAGGCCCGGAGATCGCTGAGGGGATCGCATGGCATGGGGAGATCGTACCACGGGCTACGGGCTGCGTCCTACGTGCTCACGTGCCTCGTGCCGACGTGCTCACGTGCTGACGTGCCTTTCGTGCTACGTGCCCTCGTGCTACGTGCCCGGGGCCGGGCGGCTTGGCTCCGTGCCCTCGAGCGTGGCCGGGCCGTCCACCCTCCGGCGCGTGCTAAAATCCGTAGGTTTGGGGGTCCCATTTCGCCCCGGCAGGACATCATGAGTTCAATTCAAGCGACGCGAATGAAGAAGGGAATGCTGATCAAGGTCGGCGAGGACCTGTTCCGGGTGCTCGAGCTCCAGCACGTCACCCCGGGGAATCTGCGCGGGTTCGTGCGGGTGAAGTTCCGGAATATCCGTAACGGCACTCTGTCCGATCAGAAGCTGCGGTCGGAAGACTCGGTCGAGCGGGCGATGCTGGACGAGCGGGCGATGCAGTATCTCTACCGCGACGGCGACTCCTTCCACTTCATGGATACCGAATCCTACGAGCAGCTGCACATCTCCGAGGAAGCGCTTGGGGAGGCCGTCAACTACATCGTGCCCGACTCCGTGATCAACGTCGAGTTCTACGGTGCCGAGCCGGTCGGCATCGAGCTGCCGGTGACCGTCGACCTGAAGGTGGAAGAGACCGCGCCCGGCATCAAAGGGGCGACGGCGAGCGCCCAGGTCAAGCCGGCGCGGCTCGAGACCGGTCTGGTCGTCCAGGTGCCTCCGTTCGTCAACACCGGCGATAAGGTCCGGGTCAGCACCGACACCGGCGAATATCTCTCCCGAGCCTGATCCGCGTTGGACATCACTCACACACGCCCCGGGCTCGGCTGGATTGAAGTCATTGCCGGCAGCATGTTCAGCGGCAAGAGCGAAGAGTTGATCCGCCGTCTGCGCCGCGAGCAGATCGCCAGGCGCAAGGTCCAGATCTTCAAGCCGAAGATCGACAACCGCTACGGCGAGGATCACATCATCTCGCACAGCGACATGCGGATCGCCTCGGAGACGATCGAGTCCTCCCGTGAGCTGCTCGATCGCGTCCGCGCGGACACCGAGGTCGTGGGCGTCGACGAGGGGCAGTTCTTCGATGCGGAGCTGCCGGCGGTCTGCTGCACGCTGGCCGATCAGGGGCGCCGCGTGCTGGTGGCCGGCCTGGATCAGGACTACCTCGGGAAGCCGTTCGAGCCGATTCCCCAGCTGCTGGCGATTGCCGAGTACATCACCAAGACGCTCGCCATCTGCATGGTCTGCGGCGCGCCCGCCAATCACACACAACGGTTGGTCGCGAGCAGCGAACGCGTGCTGGTCGGGGCGCAGGGGACCTACGAGGCGAGATGCCGGCGCTGTTTCGATCCGCGGCTCGGGAGCTGAGCGGGTTCGGCCGCCGCGGACCGCGACGCGGTTCCGCAATTGGAACCTAGCCGGTAAAATGGGGTCTGACTCCACCATGGAGCAGCTGCCCCGGATATTGATCGTCCTCGGCGTCGGCTTCCTGATCGCCAACCTGCGATTGGTCTTTCAGCTCGTCCGCTTTCTTCGTATCCGCTCGTCTGCGCTCCTGACCTGGCCCGGTCGCACGCCCCCCTATTACGGCGTGTTTCTCACCGTCGGCGCCCTGCTCGCCATCGTCATTGTCTGCAAGCTCGCGGTACTGCGGCAGCATCCGATCAACGTCTTCGGCGAAAGCATGATGCTCGTGTACTACGGCTACGTGCAGCCGCTGAGCCTGAAGATCGGCCGGGGATTCTACCAGGACGGCATCTGGGCGGACGGGGGGTTCGTGCCGTACTCCGCAATCGGCGGGCTCACCTGGCGCGACGAGGGTCAGCCGACGCTCGTCATGATGTATCGGATGCGCAATTTCGCCCGGCGGCTCGCGGTGCCCGAGACCTATTACGGCGAAGCGCGCCGGCTGCTGCGCGACAAGATCGCCACCCACGACATCCACTTCACCGGGAAGACGCTGGATCTCGGCCTCCACGACGAGCGCGACGACGTCTAGGTGCTGCGTGCTGCGCTACGCGCTACGTGAAGGCGCACGATTACTTCAGGAGCGTGAGGAGCCACCCGATCGGTCCTGAACCGGACGCGGTCGGGTCGGCCAGCCAGTCGGGTGGCGTCAACCACACGAACGCGAGGATCGCGACCACCATCACGTCGTACTGCCAGGTGGCGCGCTCGTAGGTCCAGAAGAACGCATTCCAGAGGATGCGTGCCGGCAGCGTCGCCGTCCCCTTCATGCCATCGCCTCCTGGGTATCGCGAAGCTCGCGATAGGTGAGGATGATCCGATCCGCGACCGTGAAGATGGACAGGATCAGGATGACCCAGAGCACCGCCGCCATCCGGTTGGTGAACGCGCCGATCATGAACAGCACGATCCGCTCGGGCCGCTCCATGAACCCGACCTTGCATTTCTTGATCAGCGACTCGGCCCGCGCGCGCGTATAGCTGGTCATGATCGCGAACATCATGGCGAGCGCGGCGATCATGACGTAGTCGGTCCGCCGCAGCTGGGAGTAGAGATAGATCAACCCGATGAAGAGCGAGATGTCCGAGAAGCGATCGATGACCGAGTCCCAGAAGCCGCCGAAGGCGCTGACCGCGTCGAGCTCGACCGCGACTTTGCCATCGATGAAGTCGAAGATGTTCGCGACGATCATGATGATGCCGGCGGTCACGAACTTGCCCAGCGCGAGCGCCCAGGCCGCCGCGAAGTTGATGAGCACGCCGATGAAGGTCAGCGTGTTCGGATGGATCCGCAGCCTGACGCAGGTCTCGATGATGAGACGCAGCGGAAACATGCAGATCCGCCCGATGAGCCCGGTAAAAGTCATGATTCGGTGTCGTTCGCCGCGTAGTACCAGCGCCGCGCAGGCTGCCGAGCGGGGCCGCTGGGTTGCCCGGCGGCGCTATAATAAAGGGTTCGGAATTGCGCCAAAACTCGCAGTGTAGCCCATGCCGATCGGCGAACTCAAGGCCCAGATCGCCCGCTTGCCGCAGCAGCCGGGCGTCTACCTCTATTACAGTGAGGCAGGGGCCACTCTGTACGTCGGCAAGGCGCGAGTACTTCGCGACCGGGTGCGGAGCTACCTCGGCGCCTACGGGATGAGTCCGCGGATCGACGCCCTCCTCGACGAAGCGGATCGGCTGGAGGTGATCGTCACGGACTCGGTCGTCGAGGCCCTCGCGCTCGAGAACAACCTGATCAAGCAGCGCTCGCCCAAGTACAACATCCTGCTTCGCGACGACAAGACCTACCCCTACCTGCAGCTCACGACCGCCGAAGCCTTTCCGCGGGTCCTGGTGGCCCGACGAGTGGAACGCGACGGCCACTTCTATGCCGGTCCCTTCATGCCGGCATCGCTCGCGCGCAAGGCGATGTCGCTCAGTCACAAGCTGTTTGGCATCCGCTCGTGCAACGAGGTGATCACCGGCGAGCGGCCGAGACCGTGTCTGGAGTTCGACATCAAACGCTGTGCCGCGCCGTGCGTCCACACGCTCTGTTCGGAGGGTGAATACCGCGTCGCCGTCGAGCACACGCAGTTGTTTCTCGAGGGGAGAAACGACGAGCTCGCGGTGACCTTGCGCCAGAGGATGAGCGAAGCCGCCGCCGAGGAGCGGTTCGAACAGGCGGCCCAGCTGCGCGACGCGTTGAAGACGATCGAAACGCTGCGGACCCGGCAGCAGAAGATGGCGAGCCCGGAGTTCGGCGACCGCGACGCGTTCGGCTTGAAGCTCGGTCCGGCCGGCGCGGTCGTGCAGATCTTCCAGATGCGCCGCGGCCGTGTCGTGGAGCGGACCGAGCTGGTCACCGACCCCGGTGTCCTCGGCACGCCGGCGTCAGATTCCACCGCCGCCGGCCCCGACAATGGGAGCGGAGAGGCTGACGCTGCCGGCCAGGAGCGGCCGGATCCACTGCCCGAGCTCGCGGAGAGCGATGTGCTCGAGGCCGCGCTGCAGCAGTTCTACGCCGACCGGACGCCCCCACCCGAAATCCACGTGCCGGTGCCTCTGGCCGACGCCGAGACCGAGCTGCTGGAAGGCTGGTTGTCGGAGCGAACCGGACGCCGCGTCCGCATCGTCGTCCCGAAGCGAGGCGAGAAGCGCGGTCTGCTGGAACTGGCCGCGCGCAACGCCGAGGTCGCGTATCAGGCGCGGTTCAACGAGAACGTCGCCGCGAATTACGACGCGCTCGAGACGCTGCGTGGGGTGCTCGCGCTGCCCGGCGTGCCGCGTCGCATCGAATGCTTCGATATCTCCACGATTCAGGGGAGCGAGACGGTGGCGTCGATGGTGGTCTGTGAAGACGGGAGGATGAAGAAGTCGGACTACCGGAAGTTCCGGATCCGCGGCGCGAACGGCGCAAGGAATGACGACTTCGAAGCGATGCGGGAAGTGGTGATGCGGCGGTACCGGAAGCTGCTCGAAGGCGGCGGGCCGTTCCCGGATCTCGTCCTCATCGACGGCGGGAAAGGGCAGCTGTCGGCTGCTTACGAGGCGCTGGAGGGGCTGGGGCTCGGCAGCCTCGTCGCCGTCGGGATCGCGAAGAAAGAGGAACTGCTGTTCACGCGTGATCGCGAGGATCCGATCGCGCTCCGCGAGGACAGCCCGACGCTGCTCCTGATCCGCCGCATCCGCGACGAAGCGCACCGCTTCGCGGTGACGTTCCATCGGGCCTCGCGCACGAAGCGCGACCTGCGCTCCGAGCTCGACGTGATTGCCGGGATTGGTCCGCGGCGGCGGAAGGCGCTGTTGACGGCCTTCGGCAGCCTGGCCGGCGTCCGGAGGGCCACCCGTGAGGAGCTGGTGCGCGTCGTCGGCGCGAAATCCGCAGACGCCGTGCTCGCGCACTTCGCGCGAGGATGACGCCACGCCACGTGCTGCGTGCTACGCGCTGTGTGCGCACGTGCGGTGCTGCGTGCGCACGTGCGACGCTTTTGCTACGTGCCCACGTGCGACGTGCGTCACGTGCGACTTGCGCGGCCTTCGCGCAGCATCACGGACGTTGCTACCTGCGCCTTCCAACTTGCCACTTGTGATCAACGCTGCAGCGTCAGGTCGATCGTGCGGGCGCCGATCCAGCCGCCGCTTTCGCGTGCCGCGACGGTGAGGCGGTATTTCGCCGGGGTTGGGGCATCGACTTCGACAGGGATCTCCACGTTGTCGCTCTTCAGCAGCGCCTCGAGCTGGGTGGCGTTCAGGCGCAGGCCGACGTCCTTGCCGAAAAGCGGTTTGCCGCCGAACAGGGCGCCCTTTTCATCACGCAGCGTCGCATGCACGGTGATGTCGGCGACGTGTCCACGGTCGGATGGTGTGAACCGGATCGCCGAGGGCGGCACGAACGCGACGATGCGGAGCTTGCCGCTGGGGGTGAACGACGCATCGATTTCGAGCCCGGTCTGTTCGAAAGCGGCCGGCGTGCGCAGCGCCTGTTCGATGTCCCTCGTCGCGATCTCTTTCGGTGTCGCGGCATAGTAGCCGCGCCGGTAGCGCAGATCGAGCTCGGGCCGCCGCAGCCGCACTTCGATCTTGTGGTAGGTCCCGGTCTTCGGCGTGACCGCCGGCCGGTAGCCAATCAGGTAGTACTCGCCCGCATCCACCCAGGCGCGCCGCAGGCCGGCCGACAGATCGTTCGTGTTCAGGAACGACTGGCCGCCGGTATCGCCGGCAACCGCCCGCAGGAACTCCTGCGGCAGCGTGGTCTCGAGCGCGACGAAGCGCTGCAGTTGTCCGCTCCGTGTCGACCTGACCGAAACCCTTTGCGTGGCCTGCGCCGACGTGGTCACCAGGCCGCGCGGATCGATCGTGTAGAAGGAGACCTGCGAACGGTTGGCGGAATCGATCAGCCCTTGCACCGTTGCCGGCGCATCGAATGCCGCCGCCGCCGGGGAGAGCTCCTCGGCGACCCGGCGCCGCAGACTGCCAGCGGACTGGTCGCGGCCCGTCGCACCCATCCGTTTGGGCGCGCCGGCCGGGTCGGTGCCAGCGCACGCGGCATTCGCGGACGTCGCGAGCTCGACGATGTGGTTGAGCGGATCGAGCGCGTAGCCGGTGGAGTAGAGGACCACGTGCTTTCGGCCGGGCGTTGCGGCCATGGCCCGCGACAGCGCTTTCATGCCGTCGGCCATCGCGGTCAGCTGTCTCCGATTGTCGAACATCATTGCCTTGCCGAGGGCGATCAACTGCTCGAAGGCCGGCATCGGGTCGATCGGGCTCGCGGCGGCATCACAGAGCAGGTCCGCGGCGTCCAGCATCTGCGCAAAGCCGACCGGGGTACCGGCCGGCCCGGGCAAGGCGCCGAGCGACGCGCTGATCGCCGCGCGATCGGTCGTGAACGGCTGATGAATGGTCAGGCCGTCGGCGACGCTGGCGATCAGCACCCGCGCCTCCGCCGGCAGGTCCTTCTGGACCATTCCCACGATGACTTCTCGCACGCGGCCGATGGCGTCGGCAGGGATCGTGGACATGTCGAGGACGATCGCGATCGCGGCGCCGTCGGACGCGCCCGCCCCACCCGGGCGCGAGGTCTCCGCGGGAGTGGTGCTGGGGCTGGCCGGCCGGGCCGGTTCGCCGGCCGATGGGGCGACTGCACCGTCTACGCGCGCGCTGCCACGCGTCAGCCGCACGAACTGCAGCTTCTGCGGGCGTCCATCCTCGAGCAGCTCGATGTCGGCTGGCTGTAGATCGCCAACGAACTGGCCGGTCCGGTCGGTCGCGACGAGGTCGACCACGACCAGCTCCGAGTCGACGCGAAAGACGGGCGGCGCCTGCGTCGCGGACGGAACGCCGAGCGCGACCGCGATCAGTCCTGCCGACGCTGTCCAGAGTCGAGCGGCCATCACACCGCCTCCCTACGGCGCCATTTGACACCAGCCGGAGGAGCCGCGGCAACCGCCGCCGGCGCGTGCCCTCGTGCGGCCCGGCTGACCGCGGCGACATTGGCTTGATAACGGGGTATTCTTGCCGTAACCTTGACGTTCCCTGTGATCGTAGGCTTCTGCATTCGGGCGTTCATCAGTTCTTGCCGGAACTAGCTTCCATCGCCATCGACTTCGCGATCGTCCTCGTGGCGTTGACCATCCACGAGGCCGCACACGCCTGGACCGCCGATCGACTCGGCGATCCGACGGCCCGCATGCTTGGACGGATTTCGCTGAACCCGATCGTGCACATCGATCCGATCGGGACCCTCCTGCTGCCAGCGCTGGCGGCCTATACCGACTTGCCAATCATCGGATGGGCGAAGCCCGTGCCGGTCAATACCAGCCGCTTGAGCCACCCGCGCCGCGACTTCATGATCATCGCGGCCGCCGGGCCGTTGAGCAACATGGCGCAGGCGATCGTGTGCGCCGGGCTGTACCATATCGCCATCGAGGTGGTGTCCGGGCAGGGAAGCCCGCCGGTCACGCTGGAGATTCTCCGGCAGGCTGTCGTGATCAATCTGCTGCTGGCATTCTTCAATCTCATCCCGATCCCGCCGCTCGACGGCGGCAATGTCCTTGCGGGTCTGGTCCCCGAGCGCGCCGCCGCGGTGATTGACACGATGCGGCAATTCGGCTTCATTCTTCTCTACGTGCTGATGTTGAGCGGGATTCTGAACCAGTTGATCATTCCGCCCACGCGATTCTTTCTGGGCGTGCTGCTGCCGTGAAGCCGCGCGTGGTATCGGGAATGCGCCCGACCGGGAAACTGCATCTCGGCCACCTGGTGGGCGCGCTCGAGAACTGGGCCTCGCTCCAGGACAAGTACGACTGCTTCTACTTCGTCGCCGACTGGCACGCGCTGACCAGCGACTACGCCGATACCAAGGAGATCGTCGCCAACGCGTATGACCTGGTTGCCGACTGGGTTGCGGCGGGTCTCGATCCGGAACGCAGCACGTTGTTCGTCCAGTCGCTGGTGCCCGAGCATGCCGAGCTCTACCTGCTCCTCTCGATGACCATTCCGACGCCCTGGCTCGAGCGGGTTCCGACCTACAAAGAGCAGATCGAGCAGCTGTCGGAAAAGGATCTCTCGACGCTCGGGTTTCTCGGCTACCCGCTGCTCCAGACCGCGGACATCATCATCTACAACGCGCATTTCGTGCCGGTCGGCGAAGACCAGGTCCCGCATCTCGAATTGAGCCGCGAGATCGTCCGGCGCTTCCACAATTTCTATGGCGAGCTGTTCGTGGAGCCACAGCCGCTGCTGACGACGTTCCCGCGCCTGCCCGGGCTCGACAACCGGAAGATGTCGAAGAGTTATGGCAACACCATCAACCTCTCCGACGACAGCAAGACCGTCGAGCAGAAGGTCAGACAGATGTACACGGACCCGAAGCGGATCCGCGCCGATATTCCCGGCACGGTCGAAGGCAATCCCGTGTTCGTCTACCACGATGCGTTCAATCCCGACGTGGCCGAGGTCGAGGATCTGAAAACGCGCTACCGCGCGGGCAAGGTCGGCGACGTCGAAGTGAAGACGAAGCTCGCGAAGGCGCTGAACGCGCATCTCGAGCCGATTCGCGCCAGGCGGGCCGACGTGCTGGCCAACCCCGCCCGGCTCCAGGAGATCCTCGCCGAAGGCTCGAAAAAGGCCCGTGCCGTTGCGATCGAGACGATGGAACGCGTGCGGAGGGCTGTCAGGCTCAACTACTGACGTGCGCCGGTTGCCAAGAGCGCCCCGAGTGCCAATATTGAAGCTGGGGAACGGGTGAGCAGGGCGGCTAGGGCATCCGGCCTTGGGGGATGGCCGCGGCGAGAATCGTAGCGATCCGATTGATGATGATGGCAATCTTGGCGGTGGTGGGCAATCCATGACTGACCCCGAATTCGAATCAATCCTCGAGGCGTACCCGGTCAGGCTCGAAAACTTCGAGGGCCCGCTCGACCTCCTGCTCCATCTCATCAGGAAGCACGAGGTAAATGTCTACGACATCCCGATCGCCCTGATCACGCAGCAGTATCTCGACTACATCGACCTGATGCAGGAGATGAATCTCGACGTCGCCGGGGAGTTCCTGGTGATGGCCGCCACGCTGATCCACATCAAGTCGAGAATGCTCCTGCCGCGGCCGGATCCGGCGCAGGAAGACGCTGAAGAGGATCCGCGCGAGGCGCTGGTGCGCCGGCTGCTCGAGCATCAGAAGTTCAAGGCGGCCGCCGAGCTCCTGCACGAGCGCGAGACGCTGCGCAGCGCGCAGTGGACCCGGCCCGACGGCCCGATCGCGCAGATCGCGGGGGAGGCCCCCGAACCCGAGATCGAGGTCGATCTGTTCAGCTTGATCACCGCATTCCGCAGCGTGGTCGAACGCGCCAAGCAACGGCCGAAGATGTACCTCCCGGGCGAGCAGATTCCGATCGAGGAGCGGATCGACCAGCTGCTGGCCATGCTCTCGGAGACGCAGGCCTGCGGATTCGAAGATCTCTTTGCCGACATGCAGTCGCGCGCCGGCATGATCGTCACCTTCCTGGCGCTCCTGGAAATGATCCGGCTGAAGCTCATTCGCGTGTTTCAATCGGGGGCGATGGGAGCGGTCCGTATCTACAAGCGCGCCCGGCCGTCGGATGCGCCCAAGCCGCTTGGCGATCCCGACTTCGGGAACGTCTCGTAACGGCTGTGGACGGCGAGTTTCGTAATGTTGGCGATTGAGGAACTGACCCCGTGTCCGATCATCTGAAACCCATCGTCGAAGCGCTGATATTCGCATCGCCCGAGCCGGTGACGCGCAAGACCCTCTACAAGCTGCTGGAAGGGGAGACCAAGGAAGACGTCGATGCCGCGCTCCTGGCCGTGAAAGCGGACTACGAGTCGACACGCGGCCTGCAGATGGTCGAGGTCGCGGGCGGGTATCAGATCGTGACCCGGCCCGAGCTGCACGAATGGGTGCGCAAGCTCTTCCACGATCGCACGACGCAGAAGCTGTCGGTGCAGGCGCTCGAAACACTCGCGGTGATTGCCTACAAGCAGCCGGTGACGTCTGCCGAGATCGCCGAGATTCGTGGCGTCACGAGCAGCGGCGGCGTGCTCTCGACCCTCATCGAGCGTCGGCTCATCAAGGCCGTCGGCCGGAAGCAGGTCATCGGCCGGCCGTTCATGTACGCGACCACCCGCGAGTTCCTGGAGCGGTTCGGGCTGAGCGACCTGAGCGATCTGCCGAAAGTCGAGGAGTTGTCCGACGCGCTCGGGTTCGAGCTTCCGATGGCGCTCGCCGAGCCGGCGCAAACGACGACGCCGTTGCCGTTCGACAGCGAAGCGGCCTCGGACGCGACGGGCGTGGACGCGCAGTCGGAACGGGCGGAGCCAGCGGAAGAAAAAGTGCATTGATGCATGGCCGAGCGGCTTCAGAAGATTCTCTCGGCCGCGGGCATTGCGTCCCGTCGCGCGGCGGAATCGCTGATTGCGCAAGGGCGCGTCAGCGTCAACGGCACGACCGTCACCGCGCTGGGCACGAAGGCCGATCCTGACGCCGACGATATCCGCGTCGATGGCCGGCGGGTCAAGAGCCCGCAGCGACGCCGCTATCTGCTCCTCTACAAACCTCGCGGCTACATCACCACCCGATCCGATCCGCAGCGCCGTCCCACCGTCATCGATCTCGTCTCGAAAGGCGGCGTGCGCGAGTACGTCTATCCGGTCGGCCGGCTTGATTACGAGTCCGAAGGCCTGCTGCTGCTGACGAGCGACGGCGATCTGGCCGCGCGATTGACCCATCCCCGCCATGCGGTCGAACGCGAATATGAAGTTCGGGTCCGGGGCGTGCCGAATGATCACGAGCTCGATCGCCTGTCGCGAGGGATTTCGCTCGACGGCCGGCGGACGGCGCCCGCTCACGTCCAGCTGAAAAAGGTCATCGACGCAGAGAGCGGCCTGCAGGCGTTGCTGTCATTCGTGATTCGCGAGGGACGCAACCGGCAGGTGCGGGACATGTGCGATGCGATCGGCCATCCCGTCGTTCGCCTGCGCCGCGTTCGCATCGGCCCAATCGAGGACGACCACATCCGCCCGGGGGAGTTCCGGGATCTGACTCCGCGCGAGGTGGCCCTGCTGCGCAAGGTCTCGGCGGACGGTAGTCACAGCCTTCCCCGGACTATAGAGGCGCCGCCCAGAAGCGAATCAGGCGCCAGATCTCGACCAGGCCGGGCGGGTGGTCGACCTCGGCGTGCGTGATGAGCGGCGTCGCGAGCTGCAGCACGGCGGCGCCGCGCTTCCGGAGATCGGCGGCGAGCACGACCGATTCGGCGGCAGGAATCACGTTGTCGTCGGCGCCGTGAAGAAGGTAGACGGGCGCGCGCGGCGGCGGATTACGCTCTGCCGACAGCGCCGCATCGCCGCCGAGGGCGCTGACGTGCGGCAGCAGCGCCGCACCGAGTCGATCGACGTTCCGCTCGTTGACCCACGTCATGAAGGTCCGTGCCGGTTCGGGCAGCGCCTCGCCCAGTTGTTTCGCGCGCGCGAATTCAGCGGTCCCTTTCGCCTTGTCCACCATGTCGAGATGCGAGGCCTGAAGGAAGGAGCGGATCGCCTCTCTGAGCGGCTGCACCTGGTCGGCAGGCACCACGCGATCGGCCACGCCGAGCAGAATGATCACGACGCCATAGTCGTGCGGCGGCCGCATCGTTCCATCCGGCTGCTGTCCGGTGCACAGATACCGCAGCGTCCGGGGCAGATCGCCGTGCCCGCCGAATGACAGGACCCAGGCGGCGCGGTCGCCCATCCGCGAGGCGGCCACGACGGCAAGCCCGCCACCGAAACTGATCCCCATCAAGCCGACGGTGCGATCGTCAGCCGGCAGGCGATCGCGCCACTGCTGCCCGACCCAGTCGGCGGCATCTTCGATCATGTCGGTGGTTCGCGGCGTGATCTGGTAGCGGGCGAGATCGGGGAGCTCCGCGGTGGTGACCGGATGCCCGGTGGCGGCAATCTCGCGCGCGAAGTTGATCAGACGCGGCTCGTCTACTCCGCCGGCATGGACGCCGGGGACGAGCAGAATCGGCCGGCCGCTGACATCCGCCGGCAGGTAGACGCGGCCGCGGAGTTCCCCACCGCGCCAGCGAATCTCGGTCTGTGATTCCGCGACCTGTTCCGCCTCGAGCCTGGCGGCCGATCGCGCAATGCCCTGCATCCCCGCAGCGCGAACCACGAACGCCGCGGCTTCGAAGTAGTCCTGCGCGGCGGCGTAGGTCATGACCGCCAGCGCCGGAGGAAGGAGCAGGATCGCCAGACGCTTGCGGCCGCGACTCAGCACGCCGGGATCATACCCATTTGCGGCAGGGACGGCCTCGAAAGCCATACTGGTGATAGCGTAGGGGAGGATGACTCGAGAGCTCATCATCGCGATCGACGGTCCGTCCGGCGCGGGGAAGGGAACGATCGCGCGAGCCGTCGCGGCGCGGCTGCAGGTACCGTCACATCGATACCGGGGCGATGTATCGGGCCGTCGCCTGGAAGGCGATGCAGCAGGGCGTGGATATTCGCGCCGAGGCCGCCACCGCGGCGATCGCGGAACGAGCGGCGTTCGAGCTCGATCAGGGCCGGGTGTTCATCGATGGTCACGACGTGACCCGCGCGATCCGCACACAGGAGATCGACGCGGCCGCGGCGCACGTCGCGCGGCATCCGGCCGTGCGGCGCGTGCTGGTCGCGCGCCAGCGGAACCTCGGGATCGGCGGCGGCATTGTCATGGAAGGACGCGACATCGGAACCGCGGTCTTTCCGGACGCCGACATCAAGATCTTCCTGGATGCCTCCCCGGAAGAGCGTGCACGCCGCCGCGCCAACGACCCCGCCCATCGCGCGTCGGAACCGGGCGGACTCAGCGATGTGGCCACTGCGCTCGCGGAACGGGATCGGATCGACTCGACCCGTGCTGCCTCGCCGCTCGCCCGCGCGGCCGACGCGCATCACATCGAGACGACCGGCCTTGGCGTCGACGCGGTGGTGGACCGCGTGATGGCCACCATCGAGGCCGTCCTGAGCCGGCGGCCCTCGCACATTTGACATCGAGACGGAGCCGGCGGCTGAGCCGCGCGCCCCATCCAATCACCCCGCGGATAAACGGTCTCGAAGGCGGCGGCGTATGACCGCCTGGAGGGGACGCGTGTATCGAAAGCTGCACAAAAATATCGTCGTAGCGGCGGTTGCCGCGATGTACTTGCCGCTCGCCGCGCAGGGGACCGGTGAAAAATTCTGGCCGCAGTGGCGTGGGCCGCACGCGAGCGGCGTCTCCCGCTCCGCGACTCCGCCGATCGAGTGGGGCGAGGGGAAGAACATCCGCTGGAAGATCGATCTGCCCGGCCGCGGCGCATCCACGCCGGTCATCTGGGGGGATCGGGTCTATGTTTCGACTGCAGTCCCCGTCGGCGGCACAGGCGCTCGCGCGCAGCATCGGTTCCTCGTCATGGCGGTCAACCGTCAGGACGGAAAGGTCGTGTGGCAGCACACCGCCCGCGAGGAAGCGCCGCACGAGGGCACTCATCAGGAATTCGGGACGATGGCCTCGGCTTCGGCGGTCACCGACGGGCAGCACGTCATCGCGTCGTTCGAATCGCGCGGCATCTATGCGCTCGACATGAACGGCAAGCTCGTCTGGCAGAAGGATCTCGGCGACAAGACGATGCGAAACGAGTTCGGCGAAGGGTCGTCGCCTGCGCTCTACAAGGACAAGCTGTTCATCGTCTGGGACCATCAGGGCGAGTCGTTCATCGTGGCGTTGAATAAGGCGACGGGGGCGGAGCTGTGGCGGTCGAAGCGTGACGAGATCGACAGCTGGGCGACCCCGCTGGTCGTCGAGAGCGGCGGCAAGGCGCAGGTCGTGACCGGGGCGATGCGCCGCGTTCGCGCCTACGACGCCGACACCGGCGCGGTGGTGTGGGAAACCGGCGGCCTCACGATGAATCCGATCCCGTCTCCGGTGTCGGCCGACGGCCTGGTGTTCCTGATGAGTGGATTCCGCGGCAACAGTCTGAAGGCGATCAAATTCGGCGACGCGAAGGGTGACATCACCGGAACGCCAAACGTGGTCTGGTCGCTCGATCGCGACACGCCGTACGTGCCTTCGCCGCTGCTCTACGATGGCGTGCTCTATTTCCTCAAGAGCAACAACGGACTGCTGTCGGCGTTCGAAGCCAAGACGGGCAAGCCGCTCTACCAGGCGCAGCGCATCGACGCACTCCCCAGCGTATTCGCCTCACCGGTCGGCGCCGCGGGCCGCGTCTATCTTGTCGGACAACAGGGCACCGCGGTCGTGCTGAAGCACGGTCCGTCTCTCGAAGTCCTGGCGACGAACACGCTCAAGGACAAGTTCGACGCGTCACCGGCGCTGGTCGATCGCGAGATGTATCTGAGGGGGTATGAGAATCTCTATTGCGTGGCGGAAAAATGAACGGGGAAAAAGTTGCCAGTTACCAGTAGCCAGTTGAGAATTCAAGTTGATCGATGCACTGGCACTGGCAACTGGCAACTGGCAACTGGCAACTGGCAACTGGCGCAGAACTGCGTCAATCCCTGTCCCGGTAGTCCTCCGACGACGCGGGATCGAGCTCCCAGCGGTGCTTGTCGCGCTCGGTGATCTTGTCCGAGGCCTTCAGCTCTTCGTTGTCATCGTAGACAACGCCCAGCGCCTTGCCGATGTCATCGACACGATCCTGATCGGGCGTCGGATTGTCTCCCCCCGGCGCCTCGTCGCCGACTGAATACGCATCCTCCCAATCAGCATCGACATCCCCGCCGGTCATGACCGGACTGGTCTCGTTATGGTCCTGCTGCGAGTCCTGGAGCTTCTGACGTCCGGATCGAGCGGCTGAGGGGCCGCGGTCCAGGTCGAGGCTGGAGGGAGGCGTCGGGACGCCTTCTTCGATTTCTCTCAAGATCTTCCGCTCGCGTTCGAGGCGCGGGGGGTGGGTCCGCGCGGTGCCGGCTGACGTGCCGGTTGAACGTTTCGTCCGCAGAGGACTGGTCGAACCGCGCCGCGTGCTGCCGGCTTCCGGCGTCTGAGCCAGCTTCTCTTCGCGGCCCGTGCTTCCAGCTCTTGCCTGCCGGGCCACGCGGCGGGCGGTGGTGGATCGGCGTCCGGTTGCGGCTGGAGCCTTGGATCGCGCGGCCTTGCTGGCGGCACTGCGTTTCGCGGGCCTGGAGGGGGTGGCGGCCCGCTTTCTCGCGGCCTTGCCCTTCGCCGTCCTTGCCCCAGCCGTTTTGCGCTTGGCGCCGCGGGCCGGCGCCGCGGCTTTTCGGCCCGCACCGGCCTTTTTCTTCGACGCGCCCCGCTTGAGTTCCCTGCTCTTCGCGCTCTTTTTCGCCATGACCGTTTCTTTTCTCCGCACCGCGCGGTGCCGCGCTTGGGCTTGGGCCCTCGTGCGTTTGACTAAACGCCCCTAAGTGATGTATCTTCTACTGCTTATCGCAACACGAGCGATGGCAATCTACAGCCCGCCGGAGCTGAAATCCCGGCACAAGTACGATCGAGGAGGATCCGTTTCGCATGCCCACTGAAGACCAACAGCACAACAATCCACGAGGAGGTGACGCGACTGGGACCGCTGACAAGTCCACGGGATTCTCCCCGCATGACGATCAGGTCGATCCGCAGGAATATGCACGCCTTCTGGACCTTTACGATAACAGCTTCCGCAACATCGCGGAAGGCGAGGTCGTGAAGGGCACTGTCCTCAAAGTGACCCCGTCGGAAGTCATCGTCGACGTCGGCTACAAGTCCGAAGGCATCATCGCCATCGACGAGTTCATCGACGAGACCGGCCAGGTCGCGGTCCAGGCCGGCGACATTGTCGACGTGCTGCTCGAGCGCACCGAAGACCGTGAAGGCTACGTCGTCCTCTCGCGCGAAAAAGCCGAGAAGATGAAGATCTGGGACGACGTCGAGAAGGCGTACGCCGAGAAGAAGGTCGTCATCGGCCGGGTCATCGAGCGCATCAAAGGCGGACTCGCCGTCGACATCGGCGTCCGCGCGTTCCTGCCCGGCTCACAGATCGACGTCCGCCCTGTCCGCAACCTCGACGCGCTCCGCGGCCAGGAGCTGCGGATGCGCGTCATCAAGGTGAACAAGAAGCGCGGCAACATCGTGCTCTCCCGCAAGGTCCTGCTCGAAGAGGAGAACGCGGAGAAGAAGAAGCACACGCTCGACACACTCGCCGACGGCAAGGTCCTCCGCGGCGTGGTCAAGAACATCACCGATTACGGCGCGTTCATCGATCTCGGCGGGATCGACGGCCTGCTCCACATCACCGACATGTCGTGGGGCCGCGTCTCGCATCCGTCCGAGCTCTTCAAGGTGAACGAAGAGATCGACGTCATCGTGCTGAAGTACGACCCGGCGACCGAACGGGTGTCGCTCGGCCACAAGCAGCTGATGAACGATCCGTGGTCGAACGTCATCGAGCGGTATCCGGTCGGCGCCCGGGTGAGCGGCAAGGTGGTCAGCCTGACCGACTACGGCGCGTTCGTCGAGCTCGAGGCCGGCGTCGAGGGGCTGATCCACGTCAGCGAGATGTCGTGGAGCAAGCGCGTCAAGCATCCGTCGAAGGTGCTGAATGTCGGCGACAGCGTCGAAGCGATGGTGCTCGGTGTGGATCCCGGCGCGCGGCGCATCTCCCTCGGCTTGAAGCAGGTGGAGAGCAATCCGTGGCACGAGCTGACCGAGAAGTATCCGATCGGCACCACGATCACCGGCAAGGTGCGCAACCTGACCGAGTTCGGCGCGTTCGTGGAAGTGGAGGAGGGCATCGACGGCCTGATCCACATCTCCGACATGTCATGGAGCAAGCGGCTGAAGCATCCCTCTGAGGTGCTGAAGAAGGGGGACACGGTCGAGGCGATGGTGCTCAACATCGACGCCGAGAACCAGCGCCTGTCGCTCGGCCTCAAGCAGCTGCAGACCGATGTGTGGGACGAGTTCTTCACCCAGCATCACGTCGGCGACCTCGTCGAGGGCAAGGTCGTCCGTCTGACCAACTTCGGCGCGTTCGTGGAGCTGGCCGAAGGGATCGAAGGCCTGATCCACGTCTCGGAGTTCGACGACTCGCACCACGCCGGCAAGGAAGAGAAGCTTGAGCTGAAGGTCGGCGAGAGCTACCAGATGAAGATCATCAAGCTGATTCCGACGGAACGGAAGATCGGCCTGAGCATCCGCGCGCTGAAGAACGACGAGTTCCGTGCGGACTGGGAAGCGTATACGGAGACGACCGGACGGCCGGAAGTGACGCTCGGGGATCATTTCAAGCACCAGCAGTAGTCACAGGCACCTGTAGCGCGGCGCTTCAGCGCCGCGCCACAGCCGTTCGAAAGGGTTCTGGCGCGGGACTGAAGGTCCCGCGCTACGGGTGTCGGTGAGGCAGACGATAGGAAAGGACCCCTATGAACACCACCGGGAGCATGACGAAAGCGGAGCTCGTCGAAGAAGTGTCACGAGTATCGGACCTCACGAAGAAGCACTCCGAAGTAATCGTCGACACGGTGTTCAAGAGCATCATCGATGCGCTGCATCGCGGTGAGAAGATCGAGCTGCGCGGATTCGGCAGCTTCCGGCTGCGGCGGCGGGAGCCGAGGAAGGGGCGCAATCCGAAGACCGGTGACAAGGTCGATGTGCCGCCCAAGAAAGTGCCGTATTTCAAGCCCGGCAAGGAGCTGAAAGAGCTGATCAACCGTGAGCCCGATCAGCCGGCTCCGAGCGGCTCGACACCGCCGGTTGCCTCCGACGGTGACGCCGCAGGCGTGTGACCCTCGATCGGCTCTACACGCCCTGGCGCCTGGCATATGTGACCGGCGCCGCCAAGTCCGCCGACTGTGTCTTCTGCGCGGCGCTGTCGAGCGAGGATGCCGATCCGCTGATCGTGTTCCGCGGCTCCACCTGCTTCGTCATCCTCAACCTGTTTCCCTACAACAGCGGCCACGTGATGATCGTGCCCAACCGGCACATCGCGTCGCTCGTGGATGCAACGTCCGAGGAGCTCTGCGAGCTGATGGAGCTCACCCGGCGTACCGAGATCGCCCTGCGCGAAGCCTTTTCGCCGCAGGGCATGAACATGGGGCTGAATCTCGGCAAGGCGGCCGGCGCCGGAATCCTCGAGCACCTGCACCTCCACGTCGTTCCGCGCTGGAGCGGGGATACGAACTTCATGACCGTGGTCGGTCAGACACGCGTCCTGCCGCAGGAGCTGCCGGTGACCGCCGACAAGCTGCGGCCCATTTTCGAGCGGCTGGCGCGTTCGTCGGCGTAGCTTCCGCCTTCAGCCCACTGAACTCCGTGGCTTCCGCCTTTCCGCCTCCGCCAAGGCTCCGGCGGACCGCCGTAGCTTCAGCGGAGGCTGGTCGGCGGACCCACCGTAGCTGTAGCGAAGGTGGGCAGGCGGAAGTATCGTTAGACGCATGGACCTCGATCTGACGCCCGATCAGCAGGACTTCCAGCGGCGCGTCGCGGAGTTCGCCTCCACGCGAGTGGCGCCGGCTGCGGCTGCGATCGACGAAACGAACGCGTTCCCGCGCGACCTTGTGCGCGAAGCGGCGGCGCTTGGAATGATGGGCGTCACGCTCGCGCCGGACTGGGGGGGCGCGGGACGCAATCATGTCTCGTACGCGCTCGCGATCGAGGCGCTGGCGAAGGCCAGCGCGGTGGTCGCGGTCATTGCCGCGGTCAACAACTCGCTGGTCGCCGAGCCGCTCGCGCAGTTCGGAAGTGACGCGCAGAAACAGTTGTGGCTCCGCCGCGTGGCGTCTGGAGAATCGCTCGGCGCGTTCGCGCTGTCGGAGGAGGATGCCGGCTCGGATGCGGCGAATCAGCACACCATCGCGCGCCTCGACGAGAGCGGCTACACGCTCTCCGGCCGGAAGGTCTGGGTCGCGAATGCGGAAGCGGCGGACGTCGTCATCGTCTTTGCCGCGACCCAGCCGGGAATCCGCGGCCGCGGGGTGAGCGCCTTCCTCGTGCCGATGGATACGCCCGGTCTGACTCGACAGGCGAGCGGCGACTCGCTTGGCGTCCGCGGGCTTGGCTGCCTGGATCTCGAGCTCGACGACGTGCGGGTCGGCGCGGACGCGCTGCTCGGCGCGCCCGGGGATGGGTTTCGCATTGCAATGTGGGCGCTCGATGGCGGCCGCGTCGCCATCGCCGCGCAGGCGCTCGGCGTCGGGCAGGCGGCGCTCGACGAGGCGCTGGCCTACGCGAAATCGCGCGAGGCGTTCGGCCAGCCGATCGGCAACTATCAGGCTATCCAGTGGATGCTCGCCGACATCGCCACGGATCTCGACGCCGCGCGCATGCTCACCCTCAAGGCCGCGGACTCGCGGGGGCGGAAGACCTCGAGTCAGTCGGGCGCCAGTTCGGTCACCCTCGACGCGGCTATGGCGAAGCTGTTCGCGTCCGAAGCCGCCCATCGCGCGGCCGACAAAGCGATGCAGATCCTGGCGTCGCGGGGGTACCGGCGCGGTTCGGTTGTGGAGCGCCTGTTCCGAGACGTCCGCGCCACCGAGATCTATCAGGGCACTTCGGAGGTTCAGCGGATGGTGATCGCCGAGCACATCCTTACGGGCTGACCGCCCTCCCGCGTCGGGCGCGCTCCTTGCTTCGTCCCGCGGCTGGAATGGGCAGCCAAGGGGGATGTGATGGAAAACACCACTTATGCCGCACGCCTGCGCTATCTCGATGCCGAGGATATTGACGCTGCTGTCGTGGATTACGACGGCCTCAAGGTCGTCGGCCGCGACGGTCACCGGCTGGGGAACGTCGATGGCTTCATCATCGACGCCGAGGCCCGCCGGGTGAACTACGTCGTCGTCGATTCCGGCGGTTGGTTCACGTCACGCCGGCTGCTGTTGCCGATCGGCCATGCGACGCTCGGCGACGACCGCAAATCGCTTCAAGTCGACGTGTCACGCGACGCGCTGCGCCGGTTTCCCGAGTTCGACGAGGATGCCTTCCGGGCGTTCTCCGACGATGAGCTTCGCGCCTTCGAACGGAACACGGTGATTGCGTGCTGCCCGGATGAGCCGCTCGAGAATGTCTCGGTCCCGAGCTGGGGCTACGATGCCAGACGCCACTATTCGCAGCCCGAGTGGTGGAGGAGCGCGGCATATGTGCCCGAGCGGCTGCAGAGAATCGCGGCTCGCGTCGACCCCCCGAGTGATGCCGCAGAGTCGAGTGCCGAGGCAGTCGGCGAGACCAGTGAGGACGAGAACACGCGGCAGGACGCGGAGTACGCGGTCAGCGGCCACGACCCGCGACCCGGGAAGCTGTAATCGCTAGCCGAGGATCTGCTTGGCGATCGTCTGAAGCTGCAGGTTCGAGGTGCCTTCGTAGATCTGGCCGATCTTCGCGTCGCGGTAGAACTTCTCGACGGGTATCCTTGACGAATCCGTTGCCGCCGAAGAGGTTCACCGCGAGCGACGCGACGCGCTCGGCCACTTCCGACGCGAAGATCTTGCAGATCGCCGCTTCGGTCAGGAACGGCCGGCGCGCGTCACGCAGACGCGCGGCGTTGTACACGGTCAGCGTCGCGGCCTCCACATCGACGGCGGCCCGCGCGATCTGGTGCTGCACCGCCTGGAACTCGGCGATGGCCTTGCCGAACTGCTTTCGCTCCTTGACGTAGGTGATGGTCGCGTCCAGGGCGCCGCGGGCCAGGCCGATCATCTGCGCGCCGATGCCGATCCGTCCTTCATTCAGCGTCTCGATCGCGACCTTGTAGCCTTTGCCCGGTTCACCCAGCAGATTCGCGCGCGGCACCCGGCATTCATCGAACAGCAGCTCGCACGTACTGCTCGCGCGGATACCCAGTTTGTCCTCCTTCTTACCCACCGCGAACCCGTCGAAGCCGCGCTCGACAACGAATGCCGTGATACCGCGATAGCCGGCGGCCTGATCGATCGTCGCAAAGACGATGAAGACGTCCGCTTCGTTGCCGTTCGTGATCCACAGCTTGCGGCCGTTGAGGACGAATCCGTCGCCCTCCTCCCGCGCCCGGGTCGTCAGCGCGAAGGCATCGCTGCCCGAACCCGCTTCCGACAGCGCGTACGCGCCGACGGTCTCGGCCGCGAGACGGGGCAGATACCGTTTCTTCAGGTCGTCGGTGCCCCACCGCAGGAAGGCGTTGATGACGAGCGTGTTCTGGACGTCGACCAGGACGCCGACCGAGGGGTCGACGCGCGAGAGCTCCTCCACGGCCAGCACGGAGTGAAAGAAGCGGCCATCGGCCCCTCCGTACGCTTCCGGTACTTCGATCCCCATGACGCCGAGATTGAAGAGCTGGTCGATCAGCGTCCGGGGGATCTTCGCGTCCTCGTCCATTTCCCGGACCAGCGGCCGGACCTGGGCCTCGGCAAAGTCCCGCACGCTGTTGCGGAAAATGCGCTCATCCTCGGCTAACGCGGTCAGCGGCTGGCCGGCCTCGGCAGTCTCCTGCGCCACGGGATCTCCTGTGTATTCGCGAGAAAAGGCGATGTTATCATTGGGCTTCTCGGAAGCCGCGCTCAGCGGAGGGACGTCCAATCGATATGCGCGCATACTCCCGGACTACAACGCCCGCACTCGTCCTGATCGCGGTTCTCGCCGCCGGCGCCGCAGTTGTGCTGGCCGGCTCCGGGACCGCGTCACAACAACAACAACAACAACAACAGCAGCAGCCGCCCACGCAACCTGCCGCCCAGCAGCCGACTCCGCCGCAGCCTGCCGGCGAGCCGCCGGCGGGGCAGCCGGCGCAACCCCAGCAGCCACCGATTCGGTCGGGGATCAATTTCGTCCGCGTCGACGTCATTGCCACCGACGGCAAGGGAGAGCCGATCCTCGACCTCAAGCCGGACGAGTTCTCGGTGACCGAGGATGGCAAGGTGCAGAAGATCGAACAGTTCTCGGTCGTGAAGATCGACGCCGTCGCGCAGACTGAGAACCGCCCCACGTCCGCAATCCGCAGCAACTACGACGAGGAGCGCGAAGCCGCGCGTCCCGATGTCCGGCTCTTCGTGCTGCTGCTCGACGACTACCACGTGCGGCGCGGCAACGACATGGCGGTGCGAAAGCCGCTAGTCGATTTCGTCCAGAACCAGCTCGACCCGGCGGACATGGTGGCGGTGATGTACCCGCTGACGCCGGTCGCCGACATCAGCTTCTCCCGCAATCGCAGCGCGCTCATCAGCGCCATCGAGCAATTCGAGGGGCGCAAGTTCGACTACCGGCCGCGCAACCCGATGGAGGAGCAGTACGCCTACTACCCGGCGGCGACGGTGGAGCGGATCAGGAACCAGGTGACGATGGGCGCGCTCAAGGGTGCCTCGGTGCGCCTCGGCGGGCTGCGCGAAGGGCGCAAGTCAATCATCTTCGTCAGCGAAGGCTTCACGACCACGCTGCCGGCGCAGCTGAACGATCCGATCGCGGCGATGCCCGGTGTCGGCAACCCCGTCTCGCGGCGCCCGCTGCCGCAGACCCCGGCGACCGACGCCGCCGCGACGCGCGCCGACTTCATGAACTCCGCCGATCTGTTGAACGAGATGCGCGACGTGTTCGATATCGCGAACAAACAGAACACCTCGATCTATCCCGTCGATCCGCGCGGGCTCGCGGCGGTGGAGTACGGGATCAACGAGGGCGTCGGGCAGACCATGGACCGCAATCATCTCAACGCGTCGCTCGATACGCTGCGGGTGCTCGCGTCGAATACGGACGGCCGCGCGATCATCAATCGCAACGATCTGGCGATGGGCATGAAGCAGATCATCCGCGACTCGAGCGCCTACTATCTGATCGGCTACAGTTCGACGCCGGCGCCGACCGATGGCAAGTTCCACGAGATCAAGGTGCGCGTGACGCGCCGCGGCGTGGACCTTCGTCACCGGAAGGGGTACTGGGCGTTAACGGCTGATGACGCCGCCCGGGCGAGTGCGCCAGCGAAGCCGGGAGCGCCGCCCGCCGTCGCCGCGGCGCTCAATTCGATTGCGGAGCCCGAGCGCGGCCGCCCGGCCCGCTTCTGGATCGGCACGTCGCGCGGCGAGAACGGAATGACCCGCGTGACGTTCACCTGGCAGGCCGTCGCGGCGGCAGCGAGCGCGCAGGCGAGCGCGAACGACCAGGCCGCTCGAATCCTGCTCGTGGCCAGCACGCCCGATGGGCGCGGACTCTTCAAAGGACGCACGCCGGACGACGCTGCAGCGGCGGCACCCGCGGCTGCCGCCGGCACCACACCTGCTCCGGTCGGCGGAACGGTCAGTTTCGATGCCCCTCCCGGCCAGGCGCAGCTTCGCATCGTCATCGAGGGGGTCAAAGGGCAGGTCATCGATTCGGTGACGCGCGAGCTCACGCTGCCGGACTTCACGCGAGTGCAGGTCTCACTCGCGACGGCGCGCGTGTTCCGAGGCCGTACGGTTCGCGATCTCGCGAACATCAGAGCGAATCCGGCGACGCCGCCGACCGCCGACCGCGAGTTCTCCCGCACCGATCGGCTGCTGGTTCGCACCGAGGCGTACGCGCCAGGCGGCGCCGTGCCGGCGATGACCGCGCGGCTCTTGAATCGCTCAGGGGCGAAGATGGCGGATCTGCCGGTGCAGGCGCAGGGGAGTGCAGGCGAGGTCGAGCTGCCGCTGTCGGCGCTTCCGGTTGGCGACTATCTGATCGAGGTGAACGCGAAGACCGAAACGGGCGCCGCACAGGAGCTGGTCGCCTTCAAAGTCGGCCGGTAGGACGCGCACGTCACGGTTTCCCGGCCCGGAGAAACGACGAGACCGCGCTCCGGAACGCCTCGGGCGACGTCAGGTTCAGCATGTGACCGCCGGCAGGAACGACCACGAGCGTCGCCCCTGGCAGCTGGCGTTCGAGCACGACCGCCTGCTCACGCTGAGCAGCAAGATCACGCTC
Organism: uncultured Acidobacteriota bacterium; assembly: GCA_963785755.1. Taxonomy (GTDB): domain Bacteria; phylum Acidobacteriota; class Vicinamibacteria; order Vicinamibacterales; family 2-12-FULL-66-21; genus JACCXG01. Next base: position 51,959 of record CAWAXG010000056.1, read on the forward strand.
GCCAACGAGGACAAGGGTCGGTACCGCGACGTCCTTCAGCCGTTCCGCCGCCGGCCGCGACGGCGCCTTCATCAGCTCCCGCGGCACGTTCCACAGCCGGCCATTCTCGGTCACCATCGTCCGCACCAGCTGACGCGATTCCGTCGGAACGTCGAAGAGCGGTGACGCCAGCATCACTTCCTGTGCCTTGATGAAATCACGCGCCTGCAGCGCCGCGATCAGATCGGTGAAGAACGCAGGCCGTTCCTTCGGGACGTATCCACTTATCGCCGGCGCGGTGAGGACCACACGAGTGACCCGTGTCGGCGCCTGAAGCGCTGCGTCGAGCGCGATGGTCGAACCGGCGGAGAGCCCGATCAGCGACGCCGACGCGATGCCGAGCTCGTCGAGCAGCGAGAACAGATCGTCCGTGTGGCTGAAGGGCGACACTGGCACATCGGACTGGCCGTGGGCCCGGAGGTCGTATCGCACGACGGTGAAGTCGCGCTTCAGCCAGTCGGTTTCCGCGGCCCACATCCGGCGATCGAGATTCGACCCGGAAATCAAGACCACCGGTGGTCCGCTGCCCTGGACGTCGTAGGCGATTCCCGACGTCGTCCGGCCGGACCGCACGCCGCCCTGCGCGACCGTGAGTGCAGCGGCCAGCGCCGCCGCGACGCCGGCGGTCAGGACCGGATTCATGTCTGATCGCCAGACGCGGGCGCCAGCGGATGCTGCGACCAGAATCCCGTGACCGAGCGGATCCGACCATCCGCACCGAGCTCGAAGACGCTCAGGCCGGTGGCGCGCTGCTCGCCCGCATCGTTCAGGACGAGCCAGTCGCTCACGGCCATGCCCTGACACTGCCTGACGTCTCCAGCGCGCTGGATTCGAACGCCCGGCATGAAGCGCAGGGATGCGGCGATGTGACTCGCGAGATCGTCCATGCCGTCGAGCGCGCTGAACCGGTCCCGTACACGGATGTCGCCCGATGCGATGGCCCGCAGCTCGGACTCGCGGGTGCCGGCGTCGGCCTCCGACCAGACGGCAAACCATCGATCGACGAGCCGCGCGCTGTCCCCGTGCAGCTCGTTGGCGACGATGTTGGCGAAGAGCGAGAGCTGATAGCGCCAACCCTGCAGATGCTCGTCGCGAACGCGCGGCTCCGAAAATGCGTGTGTGAGTCGAAGGCGTGTTGACCCGCCGTGGTCTTCGAGGGCGATCGTCACGAGCGACGCCCCCGGGGCGACGGGCACGCCCTTCGCGTAGCCGTAGGTGAACACCAGCCGCTCGGGCGGATCGATCTCGAGGACCTCGCCGACGGCTTCAGTGCCGCCCGGGTATCTGATCAACACGCGCCCGGACGGATGCGGCTCGATCGTGGACCCGGCGCCCCACCACGATGCCCATCGGACCGGATCGGTAAAGAAGCGGAATACCGTCTCGCGCCGCGCGCCGATGATCAGCGTGCGTTCGAGGTGGTGGATCAGCGTGGCGCTCTCAGTCATCGCGTGCGTCTCCGGCGCAAATGCCCCGGCCGCGGCCCGCGCCGGGATTCCTCGAGCTCGGCCTGCAGCTTCAACCGCCACAGCGAGTCGGCCCACATCCGTTCCAGCATCCTGGCGACCGGTCCGAGCGCCTCGCGCCGGGCGCGATAGAAGCGATGCCGCCCCTCGGCGCGCACGTCGACCAGCCCGGCCTCGGCGAGCGCGCGCAGCTGCAGCGACACGGCCCCGAACGTGACGTCGGGCATCGCCGCATGAATGTCCCCGGCCATCAGCTCGCCGGTCCACACCAGCCGCAGAATCTCGCGCCGCCGAGGCGACGCCAGCGCAGCAAGGGCCGCGGCTTCAGTCATGGGATTAAGTTTAGTTAAAACTAAAATATTGTCAAGCCGCCAAGTAAAGTCCGAAAAAATGCCTTGTGCAGATGACTACTACCGGAGGAAGAACCCTTGAACCTTGAACCCCTGAACCTTTGAACCCCTGAACCCTTGAACCCCTGAACCCTGACTAAGCGTACATCCCCCGCATCCGTGTGACCGTCGCGACGCGGTTGATGGCGACGATATAGGCCGCGGTTCGCATATCCGTCTTATAGCGGACGGAGGTGTCGAGGACGTCGCGGAATGCCTCGACCATCTTCGCCTCGAGGCGTCTGTTGACTTCCTCCTCCTCCCAGAAATACCCGTGCCGATCCTGCACCCATTCGAAGTAGGAGGTCGTGACGCCGCCGGCGTTGGCCAGGATGTCCGGGATCACGAACACGCCGCGCTCGTGGAGGTAGCGATGCGCGTCCGGGGTGGTCGGGCCGTTGGCGCCCTCGGCCACGATCTTCGCCTTGATCGAGCCGGCATTCTCGCGCGTGATTTGATTCTCGAGCGCGGCCGGCACGAGGATGTCGACGTCGAGCGAGAAGAGCTGCTCGTTCTCGATCGGCTCGCCGCCGGGGAAGCCGTCGATGGTCTTGTGCTGCTTCGCGTAATCGAGCATCTTGGCGATGTCGAGCCCGGCGGGATTGTACACGCCGCCCTTCCAGTCGGTCACCGCAACGATCCTGGCGCCGATCTTCGACAACAGGTCGGCCGAGACGGAGCCGACGTTGCCGAAGCCCTGGACCGCGACCGTTGCCGCCTTGATGTCCAGGCCGAGGTGCGCCGCCGCGTCCCGGGTCACGATCATCACGCCGCGTCCGGTCGCCTCGCGCCGTCCGAGCGATCCGCCCATCTCGATCGGCTTGCCGGTGACCACCGCCGTCTCGGTGTGGCCGACGTGCATGCTGTAGGTGTCCATGACCCACGCCATGATCTGATCGTTGGTGTTCACGTCCGGCGCCGGCACGTCCTTGGCGGGGCCAATAGAGTCGATGATTTCGGCGACGTACCGCCGGGTCAGCGCTTCCAGTTCGCGGCGCGACATCCGCGTCGGATCGCAGATGACGCCCCCCTTGCCGCCGCCGAACGGCACGTGCGCCACGGCACATTTCCACGTCATCCACGCCGCGAGCGCCGTGACTTCGTCGAGCGTCACGTCCGGATGGTAGCGGATGCCCCCCTTGGCCGGGCCCAGCGTGATGTTGTACTGGACGCGGTATCCGGTGAACACCTCGATTTCGCCGTTGTCCATCTGCACCGGGCAGGACACGGTGATCTGCCGCTTGGGATGGGTCAGGATTTTCCAGATGCCCGGATCGAGTCCCAGCAGTCGGGCCGCTCCGTCGAACTCCTGGAGCATCGCGTTGAAAATGCTGCCGCCTGCTTCCATGTGACTCCTGTCTCGCGCCGACCGGACCCTTTCCGGTCGCACGGCGAAAGTCAAACAGGCCAAGCTACTGTGACAGAATGCGGCAAGTCAACCCTGGCTCACGCGCGTCGAACTGCCGATTGCGAATCGTCCGGAGAATCGTCCGCGAGTGAGCGGAGCGAGCGAGCCACGAGAGCGGAGCGGGGCGAAAGGGGCCCCGCGAGCGAGCGTGTAAGGGGGCCCGGGGGACGAAGTCCCCCGGTGAGAAAAGCGAGATGCCCATGAAGAACGCCGCGCTCGCCGTCGTGGCGATCTGCGGTCTCGGCGCGCTGGCCGGCGCGCAGCAGGCCGCTGCTCCGGTTCCGACCCTCGCCCTGGTGAACGCTCGCGTCTACACGCTCGAGCCGTCGCGGCCGTGGGCTGAGGCCGTTGCGGTCGCCGGCTCGCGGATCGCCGCCGTCGGCACGACGACAGACATTCGTGCGCTCACGACGTCCTCCACGCGCGTCATCGACCTCGCCGGCGCCTTCGTCGTCCCTGGCTTCAACGACGCCCACGTGCACATCGACAGCACCGGCGCCTTGCTGCTCGGCGTCAACCTGCTCGACGTGCACGAGCCGGATGCCTTCACCGCGCGCATGCGTGAGGCGGCGGGCCGCTTGCCGAAGGGAAGCTGGATTACGCGTGGTGACTGGGGGGCGTACCAGCAGTGGGCCCCAGGGTCCCCGGGGCAGCCGGCAACGCAGGCGAGCGCGGCCGCGGCTCGCGGGCCGTTCACGCCTTCACGCGATCTCATCGATCAGGTCACGCCGGATCACCCGGTGTTCGTCAACCGTTTCGATCGCAGCATGTTCCTGGCGAACAGCGTGGCGCTGGCGCGCGCCGGTATCGACGATCGCACGCCGGCGCCGCCTGGGGGAGAGATTGGGAAGGACGCCTCGGGCCGGCTGACCGGAATCCTCAAGGGATCTGCCGCCGATCTCGTACGCAAAGTCATTCCACCGATTCCCTTCGAACAACGGCTCGCGCAGGTGCGGGCCGTGCTCAGGGAAGCGCGTGAGGGCGGCGTCACGACCATTCAGGATCTCACCAGCGCTGATCAGCTGCGCGCGTATCGGCATCTGCAGAAGCACGACGAGCTCACCGCGCGACTCATGCTTCGTCCGACGCTGGACAACGTCGGACATGTCGAGGCAATCGGGATTCCGCCGGGCTTCGGCGATGACTGGCTGAAGTTCATCGGCTACAAGGCGTGGGTCGACGGGATCATGGGCAGCAGCGGCGCGATGTTCTTCGAGCCGTACAGTCACGACGCCGGCAACAAGGGGCTGCTCCGGGACATCATGCGCCCGGAAGGCCGCGACGGCGCCGCCATGAACATGACCGCGGCGGATCGCTACACCGATTTCCCACCCGGCAATCTCGAGCGGCTCCTCGAGCAGGCCGTCCGCACCGGGCTTCCGCCGCACATCCATGCCATCGGCGACAAGGGCAACCGCATCATCCTGGACGTCTACGAGAAGATCCTCGCCAAACACGGCCTGACGGCGAGCGATCATCGGTGGCGGGTCATTCATGCGCAGGTCGTGCACCCTGACGACTTTCCGCGCTTCGGCCGGCTGAAACTCGTGGCCGAGGTCAACCCGTACCACATCTCGGACGACATGCGGTGGATGGAGGAGCGGATCGGCCACGCCCGGTCGCGCGGCGCCTACGCGTTCCGCAAGCTGAAGGACGCCGGCGCCGTACTGATCTTCGGCAGCGACAGTCCGGGCACCAACGCTGCCCGCTACTTCTTGAATCCGGTGTATGGGCTCTACGCGGCGGTCACCCGTCAGACGTTGAAGGGCGAACCGAAGGCTGGCTGGTTTCCAGACCAGCGTCTGACGATCGAGGAGGCGTTGGAGGCCTACACCAAAGCGCCGGCGTGGGCTTCGTTCGAAGAGGACAGCAAGGGGACGATCGCCGTTGGGAAGCTGGCGGATTTCGCCGTCTTCGACACCGATCTCGTTCGTGTCGGACGGTCGGAACCCGCCAGGTTGCTCGAAGCGCGAGTGCAGTACACGGTCGCGGGTGGCCGCGTCGTCTACGAAGCCGCTCGCTCTATTGCACCGTCGCGCAGACAGCCCACGCGCGGATCTGCACGCCAGTCAGGCCGCCCGGCGAGCTGTTACGGTAGGTCACCCTCCAACCTGAGGTCCCGTTCTCATGCGGCGCCGACGCCATGATGGTCAGCAGGTGCGACTGGCTGCCGAGCAGCTCGTGCCCGCCGCCAACCGCGCGCTTCCCCGTCGGGCAGGTGGCCATGATCGATGAGGAAATCAAGAAACCCACGTTGATCGATCCCGTATCCCCGACGATCCGCTCGTAGCCGCTGACGCCGTTGGTGCCGGGTGCTCCCTGCGGTCCCACGAATCCCTGCGGTCCCTGAGGCCCTTGCAGGCCCTGCGGTCCTTGAGGACCCTGCGTTCCGGTCGCACCCTGCGGACCCTGTGCTCCCTGGGGGCCCGTCGCGCCGGTGTCACCCTTCGGGCCCTGCGCGCCGGTATCTCCCTTCGGCCCCTGAGCGCCTGTGTCTCCCTTGGGGCCTGGAGGTCCGGGCGGCCCCGCGGGGCCCATCGGTCCTTCTTTGCCCTCGATGATCACGGGCGGGTTTGTCGTGACGTAGAATTCGTCACGATCGAGAGTCGAGTTGCCCCGGATGACCGTGAACAGATACGTGCCGTTCAGCGCCGACGTGGGAACCGACACGATCAACTCATCGTCGGTCGCGCTGAGCAGCGTCATCGGGTAGGTCTCGCAATAAACGTACGGCCGACGCGGGCCGAAGTTCATTCCCTTCAACGTGACCGTGTCGTTGGCGCGATCGACGGTCGCGCTCAGGATCACGAGTTGCTTTTGCACCTGCTGAGGCTCTCTCGCCTGCGCGTGCGCGTTCGAGGCCCCAATCACCAAAATCGCAGCAACAAAGGCCGCGACGGTTCGTGCGCTCTCCATGGTTTCCTCCAGAAACGTACTCGCCCTCAGTTGAGCAAGTGGAGGGCCAGCCGAGCCATACGGGACGGTTTGGAGGGGAATCGACGGCGGCGCAATTACTTACGGCGGTTCCCCGGTTCCGGGGGGCCCGGAGAGGGGGCGGCCAGCTGTGCGACGTTCTGGGACACCACCCGACAGACCGGAAACGACGAATTTGTTCAATGTTCTGTGCATCCGCTTAATGCGACGTCAAAAGTGCGCCGATTCAGGACACACGCGACGGAATTAGTAGGTTCAGCGAGGATAGCCGGTTGCCCTGCGCCGTTTGGTGCGCGCCCGGCAACGTTCGCGCGACCCCCACTGCGACGGCAAAAGACCGCTGTCACAAGGGGTTAGCAATTCGGCGGGCTATAATGACGCAGCTATGAAGAGCGTCACGGCCGAGACCGACAAGCAGCGCTGGGAGCGCGACGCTGTCGAGCCGGCGCTCAAGCGATCTCCCGAGCGCGACGTCCCCTTCACCACGATTTCCGGCCGGCCCATTGAGCGGTTGTACGCGCCGGAGGATATCGCCGGCCTCGACTACGACCGCGATCTCAACCATCCCGGGTCGTACCCCTACACGCGCGGCATCCACCCGACTGGCTACCGCGGCAAGCTCTGGACGATGCGGCAGTTTGCCGGGTTCGGGACGCCCGAGGAAACCAACGCCCGGTACAAGACCCTGCTGAGAGCGGGCGGCACCGGCCTGAGCGTCGCCTTCGATCTGCCCACGCTCATGGGGCGCGATCCGGACCACGAACTGTCGCTCGGCGAAGTCGGCAAGTGCGGCGTCAGCATCGTGTCGCTCGCCGACATGGAGCGGCTGTTCGACGGCATCACGCTCGGGGACATCACGACGTCGATGACCATCAATTCGCCGGCGTCGATGATCTTCGCGATGTATCTCGTCGTCGCCGAGAAGCAGGGCGCGGACTGGAAGAAGCTGTCGGGCACGATTCAGAACGACATCCTGAAGGAATTCATCGCGCAGAAGGAGTACATCTATCCGCCGCGGCAGTCGATGCGGCTCGTCACCGATGTCTTCGCGTTCTGCTCGAAGGAAGTGCCTCGCTGGAACACCGTCTCGGTGAGCGGCTACCACATCCGGGAAGCGGGCTCGACGGCGCTGCAGGAGCTGGCCTTCACGCTGCGCGACGGCATCGAATACGTGCAGCACGGCATCGATGCCGGTCTCGACGTCGACGACTTCGCGCCGCGGATGTCCTTCTTCTTCAACTCGCACAGCGACTTCTTCGAGGAGATCGCCAAGTTCCGCGCGGCGCGGAAGCTGTGGGCCGAGGTGATGCGCGAACGCTTCCACGCCCGGGACGAGCGATCGTGGAAGCTGCGATTCCACACCCAGACGGCCGGCGTCTCGTTGACCGCGCAGCAGCCGTACAACAACGTCGTGCGGACGGCGCTCCAGGCGCTCGCCGCCGTGCTCGGCGGCACCAACTCCCTGCATACGAATTCGCTGGACGAAGCCCTGGCGCTGCCGACGGCCGAAGCCGCGACGCTCGCGCTGCGGACGCAGCAGATCATCGCCCACGAGAGCGGCCTCACGAACGTCGTCGATCCGTTGGGCGGCTCGTACTTCGTCGAGCGGCTGACGCTCGACATGGAAGCCGGCGCCAACGAATACTTCGAGACGATCGACCGCATGGGCGGCATGGTCGCCGCGATCGAGCACGGCTACCCGCAGAAGGAGATCGCCGAGGCCTCGTATAAGTTCCAGCAGTCGGTCGAGCGCGGCGCGAAAACCATCGTCGGCGTCAACGACTACGTGCAGGCCGACGAGCCGGCGGTCCCGATTCTTTACATCGACGACAGCACCGCCGAGACCCAGCTGGTACGTCTCGCGCAGCTGCGGCAGACGCGCGACAACGATGCGGTCCGCCGGTCGCTCGACGCGCTGCGCGCCGCGGCGCGCGGCAGGGAAAACACGATGTACCCACTGCTCGACTGTGTCCGCGCCTATGCCACCGTCGGCGAGATGTGCGATGCGCTTCGAGAGGTCTGGGGCGAATACGAAGAGGTCCCGCTCATTTGACCAGGAAAATCCGCGTTGTCATCGCCAAGCCCGGCCTCGACGGCCACGACCGTGGCGCGAAAGTCATCGCGCGCGCGCTTCGAGATGCCGGGATGGAGGTCATCTATACCGGGCTGCGCCAGACACCGGAACAGGTCGTCGCCGCGGCGCTGCAGGAGGACGCCGACGCGATTGGCCTGTCGATCCTGTCCGGCGCGCACATGCACATCTGCCCGCGCCTCATGGAGCTGCTTCGCGAGAAGGAGCTCGATGACGTGCTCGTCATGGTGGGGGGGATCATTCCGGACGTCGACATTCCCAAGCTTCGCGAGATGGGAGTGAAAGGCGTGTTCCTGCCTGGCACGCCCATGCAGGAGATCATCGACTTCATCACGGGTAACATCCGGTCGCGAGTGGAAACGCTTTGATGTCGCACAAACTACTCCTGGCCGACGATTCGGTGACCATTCAGCGGGTCATCGAGCTCACCTTCGCCGATGAAGATGTCCAGGTCGCGGTCGTCGGGGATGGAAAACAGGCCATCGATCGAATCCAGTCCGATCGCCCGGACATTGTCCTGGCGGACGTCGGCATGCCCGAGCGCGACGGCTACGAGGTCGCGGCATTCGTCAAAGGCACGCCCCAGCTCGCTCATATCCCGGTCGTCCTGCTGACCGGGGCGTTCGAGCCGATCGACGAGCAGCGCGCGCGCACCGTGGGGTGCGACGGCGTGCTGGTCAAGCCGTTCGAGCCGCAAATGGTGATCGACCGCGTCATGGAGCTGCTCTCCGGCCAGCGCCCACTCAACCGGGCGGCCGCGCCGCCGCCTGGGCCGTCACACGTGCCGGCCGAGATCGACAGCGATCTGGCGCCGCCGACCAGTTTCGACCACCAGAAGTCCGATGGCGACTCGCTCGAGGACTACTTCGATCGGCTCGATGCCGCGTTCGCGAACATCGCCCCGCCGGCGTCGAAGGCGCCGCCGGAGCCGGAAAATCTCGGCGACGAGCTGGTCGACCTCCACGAGCTTCCGCCGGAACGCGCTCCGGCCGCGGATCCAGTGACCGCGTGGGATCCGGAGATGGTGCGGGAGTTCGGGCCGGCGCGCCAACCGCACCTCGCCAGCGCTTTCGCGGCGCTGCTCGCGGCAGAAGAAGGGCACGCGGCGCCGGAACTGGCCATGATCGCGCCGCCCGCGGAGCTCTCCGAAGGGGCCATCGAGGACATCGTCCGCCGGGTGCTCCTCCGGATGGGCGACGAGTCGATGCGCCGGCTGGTGGTCGAGACGGCCGAACGTGTCGTGCGCGAGGAAATCGACCGGATCAAGCGCGGCTGACCCCTGGCGTCCGCGCGGGACCGCGCTCCCGCTGATCCGATAGGATCAGACGATATGCCCGACGGTCAGGAGCCAGCCACGCAGATTTCCGTCCCCGACAAACCCGCCCTCGAAGGTCTCGAAGAGAAGTGGACCAGCCGCTGGGAAGAGAGCGGCGTCTATCGATTCGACCGGTCGCGGCCGCGCTCCGGCGTGTTCTCGATTGACACGCCGCCGCCGACGGTCAGCGGATCCCTCCACGTCGGCCATGTGTTTTCGTATACCCACACCGACGTCGTCGCGCGGTTTCACCGCATGCGCGGGCGCGCGGTGTTCTATCCCATGGGGTGGGATGACAACGGCCTGCCGACCGAACGCCGGGTGCAGAACTACTTCGGCGTCCGCTGCGATCCGTCGCTGCCGTACGATCCGGCATTCCGCCCGCCCGAGAAGCCGGGCAAACAGCCGGTGCCGGTCTCGCGGCCGAACTTCATCGAGCTGTGCACGCGCCTGACGGCCGAGGACGAGAAGGCCTTCGAACATCTCTGGCGGCATCTCGGGCTGTCGGTCGACTGGTCGATGACCTACGCGACGATCGACCGGCGCGCGCAGAGGATCTCGCAGTTGTCCTTCCTGCGGCTGCTCGGGCGCGGTCATGCGTACCAGCTCGAGGCGCCCACGCTCTGGGATGTCGACTTCAGAACCGCGGTCGCGCAGGCCGAGCTCGAGGACCGGGAACAGCCCGGGGCCTACCATCGCATTCGTTTCGCCAGAACCGACGGTGACGGCTACGTCGAGGTCGAGACCACTCGTCCGGAGCTGATTCCGGCGTGCGTCGCCCTGGTCGCGCATCCCGACGACGAGCGATACAGGCCGTTGTTCGAACGCCAGGTGATCACGCCACTGTTCGGCGCAAAGGTCCCGGTGAAGGCCCATCCGCTGGCAGATCCCGAGAAAGGATCCGGCATCGCAATGATCTGCACGTTCGGCGACGTGACGGACGTGGTGTGGTGGCGCGAGCTCTCGCTGCCGGTCCGCGCGATCATCCAGTCGAACGGGACGCTTCGCCCGATCAAATGGGGCGAGGCAGGTTTTGAGTCGGCCGACACCGCGCGCGCGCAGCTCTTCTACGATCAGCTGGCGGGCCTGTCCGCCTCGAAGGCGCGGGCGCGGAGCGTCGAGCAGCTGCGCGAGACCGGCGATCTGACCGCGGAGCCGAAACCGATTACTCACGCAGTGAAGTTCTACGAAAGAGGCGATCGGCCGCTGGAGATCGTGACGAGCCGCCAGTGGTTCATCAAAACCATGGAGTTCCGGCAGCAGCTGCTGAAACGAGGGGCCGAGCTCCGCTGGCACCCTCCGTACATGCAGGGCCGGCTCGAGAACTGGATCAACGGCCTCAATGGCGACTGGTGCGTCAGCCGGCAGCGGTTCTTCGGCGTGCCATTCCCGGTCTGGTACCGCGTGCGGGATGACGGGTCCGTGGATCACGATGCCCGGCTGCTGCCGCGCGAAGATCAATTACCCATCGATCCCTCGACCGATCTGCCGGATGGCTTTCAAGAAGATCAGCGCAATCAGCCTGGAGGGTTCATCGGCGATCCGGACGTCATGGACACGTGGGCGACCTCGTCGTTGACGCCGCAGATCGCCGGGCGATGGGAAGAGGACCCCGATCTGTTCTCGCGTGTGTTTCCGATGGACGTGCGGCCACAGGGCCACGACATCATCCGGACCTGGCTGTTCTCGACCATGCTGCGATCCGAGCTCGAGCACGGCACGCTGCCGTGGCGGAATGCCGCCATCTCCGGCTGGGTGCTCGATCCGGACCGCAAGAAGATGTCGAAGTCGAAGGGGAACGTCGTCACGCCGATGGGGCTGCTCGAGGAGCATGGATCCGATGGCGTCCGGTACTGGGCGGCGAGCGGCCGGCCCGGCACGGATACCGCGTTCGACACGGGGCAGATGAAGGTCGGGAGGCGGCTCGCGATCAAGCTGCTCAACGCGTCGAAGTTCGTCCTGGCGCGGCCCGAACCAGTTGGCCCGGTGACCCACATCCTCGACCGCGGGCTGCTCACGGCTCTGAGGGAGCTCGTCGATGATGCGACGCGCGCGCTCGACGGCTTCGACTATGCGCGCGCGCTTCAGACCACGGAGTCCTTCTTCTGGTCCCTCTGCGACAACTATCTGGAGATGGTCAAGTCGCGGCGCTACGGCGATCACGGCGCGGAGGCGGCTGGTTCGGCGAACGCGACGCTCAGGTGCGCGCTCTCGGTCCTCGATCGGCTCTTTGCGCCATATCTGCCGTTTGCCGCGGAGGAGGTGTGGTCCTGGTGGCAGCCGGGGTCGGTGCATGCGGCGGCGTGGCCGGACGTCGCGGAGATCGATCGGCTCACGCCGGCCGATCCCAACGCCCAGCGCGCTCTGGAGGCCGCGATCGGGGTCCTTGGCGAGATTCGTCGCGTCAAGTCGGTGGAGAAGCGGCCGCAGAAGGCCCGGATCGACGTGGCGGAGGTTTCCTGGAGCAGCGAGGTCGTCGGTCTGCTGCGCCAGGTCGAGCTGGATCTTCGGACGGCGGCGGCGGTCGACCGATTCGTCTACTCAGAAACCAGCGATCGCCTGTCGATGTCGATAGCGTTCGCGACCGAGGACAGCGCACCGGGAGCGCCCGCGTGAGGAGCGTCCCATTCGAACCGTTGGATCCGGCGTTGTACCGCGAGATCGTGCGCCGAGCCCTCGCCGAAGATCTGGGATGGGGTGACGTGACGACGGAAGCGACGGTCCGGGGCGATCAACGCGCGCGTGGCGTCATTGTCGCGAAATCCCGCTGTGTCATCGCCGGCGTGGATGTGGCCGCGGAGGCATTCCGGCAGCTCGATCCGGCGGTGACCTTCAGCGCCAGGCGGTCCGACGGTCAATGGTGCTCGCCCGGCGACGTCGTCGCCGAGGTCCACGGCGCGGCGGCCGCGATGCTGACGGCGGAGCGAACGGCGCTGAACTTGATGCAGCGGATGTCTGGCATCGCGACGCTGACGCGCAGCTTCGTCGATGCCGCCGCCGGCCGCATCACGATCCTCGACACGCGCAAAACCACGCCGACCCTGAGGGCGCTCGAGAAGTACGCGGTGCGGGCGGGCGGCGGGTCGAACCATCGATCCGGGCTGGACGATGGGATCCTGATCAAGGACAACCATATCCGGCTCGCGGGTGGCGTCGCCGAAGCGATGCGGCGCATGAAAGCCGCCCGCCAGGAAATGCCGATCGAGATAGAGGCGCAGACCATGGCGCAGGTCGATGAGGCGATCGACGCAGGCGCGAACGTGATTCTGCTGGACAACCTGTCCATCGAGGACACCAGGGAGGCGATCCGGCGGATTGGCGGACGCACGAAAGTGGAACTATCGGGCGGTGTGACAGTGGGGAGGATTCCCGAGCTGGCCGCCACCGGCGCGGACTACGTGTCCGTCGGGGCGCTCACGCATTCAGCGCCGTCCGCGGACTTGAGCTTCGAGCTGGAGCCGGATGCCTGATCCCCTCCCCGAGGAGCTGCAGGCGGCACTGCGCAACAGCGCCAGCCGGCGCGGCCATTTCGGCAGCACGATCGTCTTCTTCGAAGAAACCGGATCCACGAACGATGTCGCCGCCAGATTGGCCGAAGCGGGAGCTCCTGAAGGCACGACGGTCGTCGCGTCGGCGCAGCTCGCCGGTCGAGGCCGGCTGGGGCGCCAATGGTTCTCGCCGCCCGGCGCAGGACTCTATGCTTCGGTGATCTGCCGCGACGATCGGGCGGTCCCATTCGTCACGCTCGTCGGCGGCGTCGCCGTAGCGGAGGGCATCCAGCGCGCGACCGGCCTGCCCGTGACGATCAAGTGGCCCAACGACATCGTGGTCAGCGATCGGCTGGCGCCAGCCGGCCGGCGGAAGCTGGCGGGTATTCTGGCCGAGGCGTCGACCGGCGCCGAGGGACTGCAGCATGTGGTGCTGGGGTTCGGGATCAATCTGCAGCGAGCGGCGTATCCGGCGGACATCGCCGACCGCGTGACGTCAGTCGAGACCGAACTGGGCCGCCCGGTCGAGGCCGGTGCTGTCCTGGCCGAAACGCTGGCGGCGCTCAACGACCAGATGAGCGCGATCGCCGCGGGCCGGACGGGACAGATGCTGGATCGGTGGCGCGCGCTGGCGCCCTCCGCCGTCGGCAAACCGGTCGAATGGACGGTAAGCGGCGGTAGACACCGCGGCATCACGTCGGGCATCGACAACGATGGGGCACTGCTGGTGCGCGTGGGCACCCGGATCGAGCGGATCGTTGCGGGAGAAGTGAGCTGGCTGTCATGAGGACCGCCGTCAGGTGAGATACAGAGCATGCTCCTAGCGATCGATGTCGGCAACACCAACGTCACCATCGGCGTGTTCGAGGGAGCTCGCCTCGTCCACAACTGGCGGCTCGCCGCGCTGCGCGAGCGGACCGCCGATGAGCTCGGCATTTTCGTCACGCGGCTCTTCGAACAGACCAAGGTCGACATCGGTGCCGTTTCCGGCATTGCCGTGGCATCTGTCGTACCGCCTCTGACGCGGCCGATGGAGGAAATGTGCGAGCGGTACTTCGGCCGGGCGGCGCTGCTCGTCGACGTGACGAACGCGGGGATTCCGGTCAAGTACTTCCCGGCCGCGGACGTCGGCGCCGATCGCATCGTCAACGCGGTCGCGGCGCGCGAGAAATACGGCCGTGCGGCAGGCGTCTCGCTGATCGTGGTCGATTTCGGCACCGGCACGACGTTCGACGTGATCTCATCAAGCGGCGAATACGTGGGCGGGATCATCTGTCCCGGCATCGGCATTTCGGCAGAGGCGTTGTTCCAACGGGCGGCGCGGCTGCCGCGCGTCGAAGTCCGCAACCCCGGCGTGGTCATCGGCCAGACGACGGTGAACGCGATGCAGTCCGGGCTGTTCTTCGGCTGCGTCGAAATGGTGGACGGGCTCGTGCGCCGGATTCGGAGCGAACTGGCCGACGGCGAGACCACCGTGATTGCGACCGGCGGGCTGGCCGGCGTCCTGTCGGCCGAGACGCGGACGATTCAGCACGTCGATCCCGATCTGACGCTCGACGGCTTGCGGCTGATCTGGGAGAGGAACCAGCGACCGTGACCGACCCGGCGGAATTCGCGCGGCAGATCGAGACCTATTTGTGCCAGAAGAACCGTGGACATCTGATCCGCGTGGTCGGCCCGGCTTTCGATCTGGTTCGTGGCTGGGCCGCGACCGGCGTGCCGCTGAAGGTGGCGTTTCGCGGGATCGATCGCTGTTGTGAACGCCACGAGCGCAAGGCGGGCCGCCGGCGTCCGGTCCGCCTCGAATTCTGCGAGGCCGACGTCCTCGACGCGTTCGACGACTGGCGCCGGGCCGTCGGCGTCACCGCGGCGGCGGAGGAAACCACCGAGCCGCCGTCACGTAAGCCTGCGCTCGCCGCGCACATCGAACGTGCGATCGCGCGACTCGCCCATGTCCGTGGCGTCGAGGGCGCAGGCACCGGACTCCAGAGACGCATCGACGAGATCGTTCGGGAGCTCGAAGACATGGCGTCCGCGGCGATGGGGTCGCGCGGGGAGGCGCGGGCCAGGCTCGTCAACCGGCTCGGCGAGCTCGATGCGGCGCTGGTCGACTCGGCGATCGAGCAGCTCGATTCCGCCCGCGCAGGGGACCTACGCCGCGAGGCCGCCGAAGAGCTGGCGCCGTTTGGAGCGCGCATGCCGGCTGATGCGCGGCAACGCGCGGAGGAGAGCGCTTTCAGACGGCTGGCGCGCGAGGCCACGAACCTTCCGATCATCGGCTACGAGTAGCCGGCCGATCATCTGCGCCTTCCATGGGTCTGCACGCAGGTCAGGAACTCGAGCTCTCGATTGAGAAGGCCGCCGCGGGCGGCCGGATGATCGGGCGGCACGACGGGCAAGTCGTCCTTCTCGTTGGCGCGATCCCCGGCGAACGCGTCATCGCCCGCATCGAGCGGGTAGAGCGGCAGGTCGCGTTCGCCTCGACGGTTCGCGTGCTGGAGCCATCGTCCGACCGCCGCGAGAGCGGCGTCGATCTGCTCTGCGGCGGGTGCCTCTACGCGCACGTTGCCTACCCGCGTCAGCTGCGATTGAAAGGCGAGGTCATACAGGATGCGTTCACGCGGCTTGGCCGGATTCCGCTGAGCGAGCCCGTTTCCGTCGTGGGGTCACCGGAGCGCGACTACCGCATGCGAGCGCGACTGCACGTGCGCAGCGGCCGCGTAGGTTTCTACCGCGAGGGCAGTCACGATCTGTGCGATGTCGCAGCCACTCGCCAGCTGAGCGACGCATCGATCGAGTCCGCCACACGTGCCGTACATTCGCTCGAGCACGCCGGATTCGGTGTCACGGCCGTTGAACTGACGGAAAACATCGCCGCCAGCGAACGCGCTCTGCACCTGACGCCAGTGCCCGGCGTCAGCATTACCCCGGCGGCACTCGATGACGCCGTCAAGGCCGCGGAGCTGACGGGAGCCACGGTCCGGACGTCGAAGGGCATGCTGCGGACGTCAGGCGTACCGATCGTGACGGATCCGCTCGAGGTACTCACGGCGGGAAGGGCGACCGCGGGCATCCTCGAGCGCCACGCGGAATCCTTTTTTCAAGCCAACCGGTTTCTGCTGCCGCACCTGGTTACCGCTGTTCTCGACGCGGTTGATGCGGACGGGGAAGTGCTGGACCTCTACGCGGGAGTAGGCCTGTTCTCGGTCTCGCTTGCCGCGTGCGGCCGGAGGGGCATCACAGCGGTCGAGGGCGATCGCAGCAGCGGCAGCGATCTGCAGCGCAACGCTGCCGGCTGTGCCGGGTCCATCCGTGTGTGGGTGGACAGCGTCGAGGACTATCTGAAGCGGCGGCGCGGTCCCGCCGCGCCGACGATCCTCGTCGACCCGCCACGAACGGGCATTTCGCGCGACGGCATGCAGGCCGTTGCCGGGCACGGCGCGGCGCGAATCATTTATGTGTCGTGCGATCCGGCGACCATGGCGCGCGACGCCCGCCGGCTCCTCGATGCCGGATACCGCATCGCGTCATTGCGGGGATTCGATCTCTTTCCGAATACACCGCACGTCGAATCGCTAGGCGTCTTCGAGCGGTGACATCGCGGGTAACCGCTCTCGCGCGGCGTTGACGAACTCCTCGAACAAGGGCCTGAACTCTCCGGTCTGCCAGAAATTCTCCGGGTGCCACTGCACCCCGATGCAGAAGCGATTCCCGGGCGCTTCGACGGCCTCGATGACGCCGTCGGCGGCAGTCGCGCTGACGACCAGACCGGTCCCCGGCCGGCCCACCGCCTGATGGTGACGGCTGTTGACCCGGCAGCTGCACGGCGCGTCTCCTTGCGGATCGAGGATCTGTGCAAGCTTCGACCCCGGCGCGACGGCGATGTCGTGACACTCGAAGTTCTTCGGTTCGGCCACCGAATGCGTGAGGTCGGACTCGACCGCCGAGGGGATGTCCTGAACGAGGGTGCCGCCCGCGGCGACGTTCAGCACCTGGACACCGCGGCAGATCGCGAGCGTAGGGAGATCGACGGCGATGGCGCGCCGGGCCAGGTCGATCTCGAATTCATCGCGGCCAGGCTCGGCGTCATCGGTCGAGGGATGACGCTCCTCCCGGTAGAAGACAGGGTCGATATCGCCGCCACCGGTCAGCAGCAGGCCGTCGATCTCGGTGAGCACCTTGCGCGGGCTCTCCGTCACGTCGAGCACGCGGGCCCGCGCTCCGGTCTGTTCCACTGACGCGATGTAATCGTCCAGCCTGCTGCACCGCGTGACGCCGATGGTTGGTGCACGTTCCGACATAAGCACTCCGGTCGATGACCTCACATCCTGACGGGCACGGCGCATCCCATCAGCTCGAGCGACTTCGCCAGCTGATTGCGGCAGTAGGCGACGGCTGCCGCCCGCCAGATCCGCACCGCCGGCCGTTCTTCATTGAGGATGGGGTAGCGGTGATAGAAACCGTTGAAGGCCTGCGCCAGGCCGAATGCGTACTTCGCCAGCACCGACAATTCGAGCGTGCGGACTGCCTGGTCCACGACCTCGTCCAGCCGTGCCGCCTCCAGCACGAGACCCCAGAGATCGTGGGACTCGTCGTCGCCGGAGGCGATCGCGTCAGGCGCGGTCGAAGGCAGGGCCTCGATCACCGCGCGCTCGTCGATCCCCTCCCGCTCCCTCAGCTTGTTGAAGATGTTGTTCGCGCGCACGACCGCGTACTGTAGATAGGGACCGCTCTCGCCCTCGAAGCTCAACGCCTCGTCGATGTCGAACACGATCACCTTTCCCCGCGAGAACTTGACCATGAAGTAGCGGACGGCCGCGATCGCGATTGTCTCCGCGGTCTTTCTCGCCTCGTCCTGGGCAAGCTCCGTGTTGCGTTTGACGACTTCCTGGATCGCCTTGTCGGTCAGCCGATCGATCAGATCGTCGGCCTTCACGCCGAGGCCCTTCCGCCCCGACACCTCGACGAACGGCCGGTCCGCGTCGATACTCGTGTCGTACCCGAGCTCGCGCGCCGTCGAATGCGACAGCACGACCATCGCGTACGAGTAATGAATCGACTGGCTGGCCTGCTCGTGATAGCCGAGCGCCGCGAGCGCCTGTTTCACGAGCTTCTGCAGGTACGACTGACGCGTGTCGATCACGGTGCAGGCCGAAGACGCACGCCCAAACGATGGCGGGGCCGGCGTTCCGGGAACCGCCGCCGAGGCGGTCGACCACAGCAGCGGCCGATCGGTCGGGTTGTCGTAAATCCGGTAGAAGAAGTCCCGCCCGAGGAGCCCGAACTTCCAGAGCTGATACGCCATGTCCTTGCCGACGTAGGTGACCGTGCCATCCGACCGCACGATCACCTTCTCGCGCGGCTCGTCCGCCGACTCCGCATCCCCGTCGCTCGCCGCTGCCTCGTCTTCAGCAGGCGCCGGATCGTCGTCGATCCGCATGACCCAGCAGCCTTTCAGCTTTCCCTCGGTCTGCAGGAAGACGGCGCCCGTGCGCTTCAGGAACTCGAACGCATGGCTCCAGAAATGGAGCCGGAGAATATCTCCCTCCCAGGTCAGCAGGTCATAGTCGATATTCAGCCGGCGCATCGTCCGCAGATGACACCGGACGATCCGATCGGCGATGAACCCGGCGAGATCGGCGGTCGGGTTGCCGCCGTGCTCGATTGCGTGAAGAGCAGCCGTCCGGATTTTGAGCCGGTCCTTGTCCTGCTCGTACCACTCGGTCACCCGCGCGTAGAGATCCCAGCAGTAGTAGTCGAACCGCGTGGTGTCCGCAATCTGGCGCACCGCGTCGAGATCCTTTCCTTCGAGCTCGCTGAACCCGACGGCCACGTCCGCGACCTGCACGCCGGTATCGTCGATGTAGTTCTGGATCTCGACCCGGCGGCCCAGATACCGGAGGAGCCGTCCGAAGGCATCGCCGAGCGCGGCGTTCCTGAGGTGGCCGATATGCGCCGCCTTATTCGGATTGATCGCCGTGTGCTCGACGATGGTCTTCTCCTGTGCGGCCGGACCGCCAGCCTCCGACGGCTGCAGCCAGGTGGAGAGATGGCGCGGCCGGTCCAGGAAAAAGTTCACGTAGCCATTCGGTGTCGCCTCGATCCGGGAGACACCCTCGACCGACCCGATCGCTCCGGCGAGCTCCTGCGCGATGACCCGCGGCGCCTTTCGCAGCCGCCGCGCCAGCTCGAAGGCGAGCGGTGAGGCCAGATCGCCGAGCGCGCGGCGCGGCGGCACGTCGATGGCGAACGCCGACAGCAGCGGGTCATCGGCGGGCACGCCGTAGAGGCGCGTCACGGCCTCGGCCATTCGCGCGCGGACGATGCGTTGGACTGGAAGGATCATGCGGGCTCGAGGCAGCTCCGGAAACATCCATGATACGATCCCCGGCGATTTAACTGTTGTCCTCGCGCACGGCCGGTCGTCACTCAGAGGGCGTGCTTACCGTTGCGTCCGAAGCTTTTCACGGGCTACGTCGTCGGCTTCTGGCGACTGACTTCCTGAGCCTGCTCGTAATCATGCGGCGTGTTGACGTTCACAAAGAGCAGGCCGTCGGGATCGCAGGCTGCCAGACTATCCGGCCCGATCTCCTCGACACGCAGGTCTTCGACGACGAGCGCGGCCTTCAACTGACCGTCCTCGATGCGCCGCCGGACAGCCGCCGCGCAGGCCGTGGACCAGGTGGCGCACAGCGGCTCGTACCCGCGCGCGGAGCGCGGAATTACCAGATCGGCGTCGCTGTCGCGAGTGAGCAACTCGAGCAGCGGAAGCGTCAGGAACGGCATGTCGCATGCAATCACGAGGGTTCGTGGATGCGGCGAGGAGACGAGCGCCGTATAAATCCCGCCGAGCGGACCGGCTCCGGGGAGGACGTCGGGGACGATCGTGGCCGTTGCCGCAACACCGTCCCATGTGTCGGGGCGGCCGGACACGATGAAGACGGGATCAGCTACCTGGCGCACCAGCGCCAGCTGTCGATCGATAATCGTCTTCGTGCCAATGCGCAACGTCGCCTTGTTCGCGCCCGCCATCCGGCGCGCCTGTCCGCCGGCGAGAATCGCCGCGGCAATCGGTTGTCTCTCGCGCCTGAGCATCGTTGCCTCGATCGGGCTGCCGCCCGGCCATCCGGACGATCCTATCTGGTCCGGCGGAGTCCGCTATGAGTGAGCCGCGAATCGGACGAGTGCTCGTGGCGAGCCTCCATCAGGCCATCGCGGAGCTGCTGCCCGACCGGCTCGACTTCTACGAGAACTGGCTGAGCGTCTCGGGTCTCCGCGTGGGGACGATCGGCCTGGCGCCACTGCTCGCGGTGTTGAGCTTTCTCCGCGGCGAAGGGGAGATCTACAAGGAGATTGTCGCTCGTGCCGGAGAGCATGCCGCGGACTGGACGGTCACGAGCCTTCCGCGGCTCGAGCGTACGCTGCTGCGGACGTTGCCGCTGCGATGGCGGACCCGTGGGGCGCTTCGGACCGCGCGGGGCCTGGTGCGGGCGACCTATCCAGGGTCGCGCGCCATCGTGCGGCTTCGCAAGGACACGGTGTCGGTGGATCTGCGGGGCTCGCTGTTCTGCGAAGTCCGTGTCGCGTCCGTGCAACCGCTGTGCGGGTTCTACGCGGCAGCCATCTCGCGTGTGCTTCAGCACTTCGCCGTGCCGGCCGAAGCGCGCCTCGATGCGTGCCGCGCCGCCGGTGGCGGACAAGGATGCCTGATGTCGGTGGTCGTGCGGCCGGCCGCCGCGGACGAACCGGCGGCAGCCTGAGCAGGATTCATGCCCCGTTGCCGGACCCTCGCGTTACTCGCGCTGATCGCGCTCTTTCACGGAACCGCGCAGGCGCAAACCGCGACAGCGAGGATTCTGGTCGTCCCCTTCGAGGACACACAACGTGAGCCTCGCCTCGTGTGGCTGGGAGAAGCGGCCGCCGTGGTCCTCGCCGACGAATTGAACGCCCGCGGGAGGCCGGCCTTCACCCGCCCCGAACGCGTCCAGGCATTCGATCAGCTGCACCTGCCGGTATCTGCCGTCTTGAGCCGTGCCACCGTCATCAAGGTCGGACAGATACTCGGCGCGTCCGAGGTTGTCTGGGGTCGGTACGGCGTCTCTGGCAACGAGCTCACCGTCGAGGCACGGAGCATCCGCATCGATGTCGGACGCCTGCAGCCACATGTCGTCGAGCGCGGTCAGTTGAGCGACTTTTTCGCGGTGTTCGATCGACTGGCCCGGCGTCTGTCCGGCGGTTCCTCCCGCGGCGCGGCGGCATCGACGCAGCCGCCGCTCGGGGCGTTCGAGAGCTACATCAAGGGGCTGCTCGCCGAGAGCGCGGCGACGCAGGCGACGTTCTTCGAAACGGCGATTCGCGACCATCCCACGTTCGATCGCGCCCGTCTCGCGCTGTGGGAAGTGCGGAACGAGCAGGGCGATCACGCCGCGGCTCTGGCGATCGTCAAAGGCGTGCCCGCGGGCTCGCCGCTCACGCGGCGGGCGCAGCTCCGCGCCGGCGTGTCTCTGCTCGAGCAGGAGTCGTACGCGGAAGCCGCCGGGGCCTTCACCCGTCTCCTCGATCCCGGCATCCTGAAAAACACCGATCCTCCGGGGCGCGAGTACGCGCCGGTCTTGAACAATCTTGGCGTCGTGCAGCTGCGCCGCGGACCGACCGCCAATGCCGGCTCCGCCGCGTATTACTTCACCCGCGCCACCGACGCCGATCCGGACGACGCCGACTACCAGTTCAACCTGGGATACGCGTACGTCGTGGACCGGAACTACAAGGCGGCGATCTACTGGTTGCGCGAGGCCCTGCGGCGGGACGTGACCGACGCCGATGCGCACCATGTGCTCGCCGTGGCGCTCCAGGCGACGGGGAGCGCGGTCGAGGCCGCCCGGGAGAAGGATCTCGCCCGCCAGCTGGCATCCAGATACGAGCGCATCGATCAGCGCGCAGGCGCCGACAAACCCGATGTCCCGGGCGGACTGGAACGGTTACGTACCGATCTCATCGGGCCGGGAGCCGCCCGGGCGGATCACGCGATCGCCAACTCGGCGCAGCGGGAGCATCGCGAGCTCGCCGCCTTTCACCTCGACCGCGGCCAGCGCCTGTTCGAGCGTGAACAGGACCGCGAGGCCATGGCGGAGCTCAGACGTGCCGTGTATCTGTCGCCCTACGACGCGTCGGCGCACCTGCTGATCGGCCGCATTTTCCTGCGCGCCAGCCGGCCCGAGGACGCGATTGACGCGCTGAAGATATCGGTCTGGAGCGAGGACACCGCGGTGGCGCGAGTCGTGCTCGCGGAAGCGTACCTGTCGATGAAGAACACCGACGCCGCGCGCACCGAGCTGCAGCGGGCGCTCAAACTCGATCCTGCATACGTGGACGCGAAACGACTCCTGGATACACTCAAATAGCGAGGAGCCATCATGGCCGGCACGTTTTCACGTCGTCGGATTCTGTTGTCTCGCCGGACGCCCCGATCGAGGATCCCCTCGTCATCCAGGCTTCCGGTCGCCGGAACGCTGCTGATGCTGCTGCTGACGATCGCCGCGTCCGCAGTCGCGGGCCGCAGCCAGGTCGTCGTCACTGCGGAGGTCGATGGGATCATCCATCCCGTTGCCGTCCAGTACATCCGGCGGGTGCTCGATCACGCGGACGCCCGGGAAGCGGCCCTGGTGGTCCTCACGCTGCGGACGCCCGGGGGACTCGTCGACTCCACGCGCGATATCAACAACGCCATCATCGGCGCCAGGACACCCGTTGCGGTGTGGGTCGGACCGTCAGGCAACCGGGCCGCCTCGGCCGGGTTCCTCATCACGATAGCGGCCGACATCGCCGCCATGGCGCCGGGCACGCACATCGGCGCCGCGCACCCGGTCGCCGGCGGCGGCGAGCGGGTGGACGACACGATGGCGAAGAAGATGACGTCGGATGTGGCGAGTTACGCCCGCACGCTCGCGACCCAGCGCAGACGGAATGTTGCGCTCGTGGAAGAGGCGGTGACCGAGAGCCGATCGTTCACCGAACAGGAAGCGCTCAATGCGTCGCCGCCGCTCATCGACCTCATTGCCGCCGATACGGCGGAGCTCCTCCGTAAGCTCGATGGGCGAACCGTGCTCCGGTTCGACGGGCGGGCGCAAACGATTCGCACCGCCGGTGCGGACGTCGAACGGCTCGAGATGACCCGGGCCCAGCAGATTCTGAGCGCGCTCGCACATCCTCAGATCGCCTACTTGCTCCTCACGCTCGGCATGCTGGGACTCACCGTCGAGTTCTGGAATCCGGGGGCGATCCTTCCGGGCGTCGCCGGCGGCATCTGCCTGCTGCTGGCGTTTTTCGCGTTCCAGGTCCTGCCGGTGAACTTCGCTGGAGTTGCCCTCATCATGTTCGGCATCCTCCTGCTGGTGCTCGAGGTCAAAGTCACCAGCTTCGGCGTGCTGGCCATCGGCGGCGTCGTCAGCCTGGTGCTTGGATCGATGATTCTGATCGATTCGCCTGTGCCCGCGCTGCAGATTGGCATGCGGGTCATCCTGCCGATCACGCTCGGCATTTCCGGCATCATCCTCTTTCTCGTCGGACTCGCAGTGCGTGCGCAGAAGATGGTTCCCGTGACCGGTACATCGGGGATGCTGAATGAAGTCGGCCAGGCATTGAGCTCCATCGCTCCTGGAGGGATCGGACGCGTCCGGACGCATGGCGAGATCTGGACCGCAACGGCCACCGAGCCGGTGACCGAAGGGGATACCGTCCGCGTGACGGGCGTGCAGGGTTTGCTCCTCACCGTGAGGCCTGAGAGGTCGGTGTCCGCCTCAGGTGGTCCAACCGGTTCGATGATTTGATTGGAGTATGCCGTGATTTTTTCACCCGTCCTGCTGCTGTTGTTGGTGGCCGCCCTGTATCTGCTCAGCGCCGTCAAGGTCCTGAATGAGTACGAGCGGGGCGTCATATTCCGGCTCGGAAAACTCTTTCCTCAACCGAAGGGGCCGGGCCTGGTTCTGGTCTTTTTCCCGATCGACCGCATGGTCCGTGTCAGTCTGCGGACGATCGTCATGGACGTGCCGCCGCAGGATGTCATCACCCGGGACAACGTCTCGGTCAAGGTGAACGCCGTGGTCTATTTCCGCGTGATGGATCCCCGGCGCGCGATCGTCGAGGTCGAGAGCTACCACTACGCCACCTCCCAGCTCGCCCAGACCACGCTCCGGAGCGTGCTGGGGCAGGTCGAGCTCGACGACCTTCTGTCGCAACGAGAGCGGCTGAACGTGGACCTCCAGCACATCCTGGACCAGCGCACCGACCCCTGGGGGATCAAGGTGTCGGCGGTAGAGGTAAAGCATGTCGACCTTCCGCCCGATATGCAGCGTGCGATGGCGCGTCAGGCCGAAGCGGAGCGGGAGAAGCGTGCTAAGATCATTCACGCCAGTGGCGAGTTGGATGCGTCCGAGAAACTCAGCCAGGCGGCAGCCGTTATCGCCACTCAACCGATCGCCGTTACGCTCCGGTATCTCCAGACGCTCACGGAAATCGCATCGGAAAAGAATTCGACCATCATTTTTCCCCTCCCGATCGAGCTTGTGAACATGATTGGTGCGGCAAGACCGGCCGCGTCCGAGCACGATTCGAGACGCTGACGAGGGATGTCCAGTGACTGATGCGACACACGATTTCGGCACGGTAGACGACGGCTTTCACGAGATCCACCTGAGTGGGAAACAGCTCGTCTTCCTGTTCATGGCTACGACGGTCGTGTCGGTCCTGATCTTTCTGCTCGGTGTCATGGTTGGCCGCGGTGTGCCGGTGCGCCAATCGTCGGATCCGCTTGCCGATCCAACCGTCGCTGCGTCGGGTCTTGCTCCCGCACCGGCGCCGGCTCCCGCTCCACCTCCCGCCGCGGCCGATGCCGGACCGCCCGCCGTCGAACCGCCGCCGCCAGCGGCCGAGACCGACGAGTTGAGCTACAAGAAGCGGCTCGAAAGCGAAGCCGCCACCAAGGAATCTCTGAAGCCGCGTACATCACCGCCGGCGGTCAAGCCCGCTCCGTCGCAGCCCGCGGCGATCCCGCAGCCGGCCACGTCGCAGCCGGTCACGGGGACTCCGCAGCCCGGAGTCTGGATCGTGCAGGTGCATGCCCTGCGCGACCGCACCGTCGCGAGCGGCATCGTCCAGCGTCTGGTTACCAAGGGATACCCGGCCTTTCTCGTCGCCGCCGGTCCGCCAACGGGCTCGTACAAAGTGCAGGTCGGCCGCTTCAAGGATCGCGACGAGGCGCTGCGGATCGTCGACCGGCTGAAGAAAGAGGAACAGTTCAACCCCTGGATTACGCGCTAGCCCTCCTGTCGGGCGCCCTGCTCGCGCTCAGTTTCCCGAAATTCGGGTATCCGGTCTTCGCTTGGATTGCGTTGACGCCGCTCGTCGTCGCGATCGTGCGGCGACGCGTGTCTGGAGATCCGCGTCTGTCGATGCGGCGAGCCTTCTTCCTGGGGCTGTCGAGCGGCGCTGTCTACTTCTTCGGCACGCTGTACTGGCTCATCGAAACGATGACGACCTTTGGCGGCCTTCCGATTGCGGTCGCCGTCATCGCGGCCGTGTTGCTCGTCGCCTACCTCTCGCTCTTCCCGGGCGTCTTCGCGATGGTTCTGGCGCGGCTCGCGCGGGCGCTCGGTCCGTCCGCAGCCTTGATGGCGCCACCGGTCTGGGTTGCGACCGAGCTCGGACGGCAGTACGTCTGGGACGGGTTTCCATGGGTGCTGCTCGGCTACAGCCAGGTCACGTGGCTGCCCGTGGCGCAGGTCGCCAGCATTACCGGCGTGTACGGGCTCTCGGGCCTGCTTGCGCTCACCGCGGCCGCGGCAGCGTATGTCGCCGTGGAGTCGAACCATCGTCGATGGACGATCGGGGCCGCCACGGTCGGCCTTCTCGTGGTGTGCGTGCTCTTTGGACGGTGGCGGCTGAGCCAATCCCCATTGCTGCAAAGCGGTGAAGCCGTTCGAGTCGCGGTGCTGCAGGGGAATATCGCCCAGGAAGACAAGTGGAATCGGGCGCTGGCCGGCGCCATCACCAACCGGTATCTGGCCATGACCCGGGAGGCGGTCGCTGCGGGCGCGACGTTCATCATGTGGCCGGAGTCGGCCACGCCCTTCTATTTCGAGCACGACCTGCTCTGGGGGGCCGCGATCCGTCAGCTGGCGAGAGACGCGGGTGTGACCTTGCTCATCGGCAGCGACCAGGTCGAGCCGATCCGCGCGGAGCGTGACGGGACCAAGCCGACGGAGCGCTATTACAACGCCGCATTTCTCGTTCAACCCACCGGACAGATCGGCGCCGTGTATCGCAAGATGCACCTCGTGCCCTTCGGAGAATACGTTCCGCTCCAGCGACTGCTGTTCTTCGTCGGCCCGATCGTGGAAGCGATCTCCCCGTTCACTCCGGGTCAGGGAGCGGTGCTGCTGCCGGTCGGCAATCACAAGGTCAGCACCGCGATCTGCTACGAGGTCATCTTTGCGAGTCTCATCAGGGGATTCGTCCTGAACGGCAGCGAGCTGCTGACGACGATCACCAATGACGCGTGGTACGGGCGCTCGTCGGCCGCGTACCAGCACTGGGAGCAGGCGTCGATGCGGGCGATCGAGGAGGGTCGCTATCTGGCCCGCGCCGCGAATACCGGGATCAGCGGCTTCGTCGATCCCTACGGCCGCGTGATCGCGAAGTCGAGCCTGTTCGAGCAGCGGCTGATGGTCGCCGATCTCCGCTTCCTCCAGCACCGCACGATATACAGCCGCATCGGCGATCTGGTGGCGTGGCTGTCGCTCGCGCTCAGCGTCGCCGCGCTTCTGGCGACCAGGAAGATGCAGCTACAATAACGGTTTCACCCGTCGAGAGGAGCCCCACGTTTGCCTCTGCAGTTGGATGAACAGCTTCGCAGGTACCAGGATCTGGCCCGCCGCGCCTCCGACCTGCGGAGCTATCTTTGACGCTGCCGGTCCCGCCGGCGAGCTCCAGAAAATAGAAGAACGCGTCGCCTCACCGGATTTCTGGAAGGATCAGGCGGCCGCGCAGAAGCTGCTGCAGCGGCGGCGCCGCCTCGAGGAGGATCGCGACCTCAGCCAGTCGCTGCGGACCCGCGCCGACGATCTCGCGGTCCTCGCGGAATGGGCGGAGGCCGGCGAGCCGGTGCTCGAGGACCTCGGCCGCGCCCTCGACGATTTTGCGACCCAGGTCGACGCGGGCGAAACGAAGAAAATGCTCGGCGGCGAGCACGATCGCAAGAACGCCATCATCACGATTCATCCGGGAGCGGGTGGCACCGAGTCGCAGGACTGGGCCGAGATGCTGCTGCGGATGTACGTGCGATGGTCAGAGCGCAAGGGCCTCAAGCGGGAAGTGATCGACCTGCAGCCGGGCGACGAGGCCGGGATCAAGAGCGCGACGCTCCTGATCCTGGGCGACTACGCGTACGGCATGCTGCTCGCCGAAGCCGGCGTGCACCGGCTCGTGCGCATCTCACCCTACGATCAGGCATCACGCCGCCATACCTCGTTCGCGTCGCTGTTCGTCTGGCCCGAGCTGCCCGAGGACGTGGACGTCGAGGTCGAAGAGAAGGACCTGCGCGTCGATACCTATCGATCGAGCGGCGCCGGAGGGCAGCACGTCAATGTCACGGACTCCGCGGTTCGTCTCACCCACCTGCCGACGGGCATTGTCGTGTCCTGCCAGAACGAGCGGTCGCAGCACAAGAACCGGGCGCAGGCGATGAAAGTGCTCAAGGCGCGCCTCTACGATCTGAAGCTGAAGGAACAACAGGCGAAGCTGGAACAGCTCGGTGGGGAGAAGAAGGACATCGCCTTCGGCAGTCAGATCCGCAGCTACGTGCTGCATCCCTACCAGATGGCGAAAGATCACCGGACGAAAGAGGAAGTCGGCGACGTCAATCGGGTCCTCGACGGGGACCTCGACGTGTTCATCAAGACCTATCTGATGAAGAAGGCTGCCGGGACGCTGGGACAGCCGTCAGTCGCCGACGAGGACTGACCGGGACGCTACATTCGCGCCAGCAGCCAGCCGATCAGCGTGCCAAGCAGGAGGATGCCGCCGCCGGCGAGCCAGGGCAGCACCCGGAGACCTAGCGCATGCCGCCGGGCTGAGTGCCGGCGATGAACGCTTCAGAGATTGCGCCGGGAGTCTCGGCAGCGGCGGCGGTGCCGCTCCTGTCGACAGCGACAAAGACGATGTTGCCCGGGGCATCGAACTTGGGGGGCTCTTTCCGGTCGCCAATCCACGCTTTCATCACGTCGATCCAGATCGGGAGAGCGCCGTCCGCGCCGGTCACGTTGTGCGCGATCGGCTTTTTCTGATCCATGCCGATCCAGACGCCGATCGTGATGTCCGGGTCGAAGCCGATGAACCACGCGTCCGTATAGTCGTCGGTCGTGCCGGTCTTGCCGCCGATGGGCCAGTTGAGCGCGGCGGCTCTCGTCGCGGTCCCGCGCTGCACGACGCCACGGAGCAGACTGGTCATCACGAACGCCGTGTCGGCCCGGATGGCATCCTTGGGCTCCGGCCGATTCTCTTCGAGCACGTTGCCTTCACGGTCGCTGACCTTCTGGATCAGATAGGGCTTCATGTGGACGCCCTGATTCGGGAAGACGGCGAAGGCACCGGTCATCTCGACGAGCGAGGATTCAGCCGCGCCCAACGCAACGGGCAAATACGGGGGAATCGGTGACTCGAGACCGAGACGCCGCGCATAGGCAATCACCTGACGTGGCCCCAACTGGTCCATCAGCCGGACCGCGGGAACGTTCCGCGAATCTTCGAGCGCGTGCCGCAGCGTGACGCCGCCTTCGAACTTGTGGTCGTAGTTCTGCGGTGAATACGGCGGCTGATTGGCCCCGGCGGGAAAGCTCACCGGCTCATCCATCAGGATCGAGACGGGCGTGTAGCCGCGATCGATCGCAGCGGTATAGACGATAGGCTTGAATGACGAACCGACTTGCCGCAGCGCCTGCGTCGCGCGGTTGAATTTGCTTCGCTCGAAGCTGTAGCCGCCGATCATCGCCTTCACCTGGCCGGTTCGGTTGTCGATTGCCAGAATCGCTCCTTCGACCGCCGGCGGCTGGTCCAGTGAAGCGGTGGCAACCTTGGTCGCCGCGTCGATCGTGAGGAGCCGGGCGTCGATGAGATCGCCCACTTTGACGAGTTGAGTCGCCACCGGCTTGCTCGTCCAGGCGAATCCCTTCTTGTCGATCGTGACCCGCAGCGTTCCGGCGCGTGCTTCAATCGCCGCCGCCTCGACGCTCCGCACGATCGCCGGGACAACGTCGCCCTCGCGCATCGCCCGGTCCCATCGCGAGAGACGGAAGCTGTCGATCTTGTGCCCCTCGGCGAGCACGTTGCGGCGCGGCGCGCGGTAGCCCCGGCGCTTGTCGATCCGCCGCAGGCCGTCTTCGAGCGCACGATTGGCGGCTTCCTGGAGTGGGATGTCGAGCGCGGTCTGAATGGACAGGCCGTTCTCGTACAACTGCTTCGCGCCGTAACGTGCCTCGAGCTCCTTCCGTACGTCTTCGACGAAATACGGCGCCAGGGACGGCTGTGCCGTTGGCTCGCCGCGGAGCACGATCGGGTTCTTCTTGGCCGCTTCGGCTTCCTGCACGCTGATGTAGCCGACGTCCGCCATGCGCGACAGCGTGTAATTGCGCCGCCGCAGCGCGGCGTCCATGTTCACATACGGGCTCTGACGGACGTTGCCTTGAAGGATGCCGGCGATGAGGGCCGCCTCGTCGAGCGTCAAATCCTTCGCCGCTTTTCCGAAATACAGCCGGGACGCGGCCTGAACGCCGTAGACGCCGTGCCCGAAATACATCTGATTGCAGTAGAGCGTGAAGATCTCGTTCTTCGTGTAGCGCTTCTCGATCTGGATCGCGAGGATGGCTTCCTTGATCTTCCGCTCCCAGGTTTTCTCGTCGGTGAGGAACAGCTTGCGCGTGAGCTGCTGGGTGAGCGTGCTTGCGCCGCCGGCCTTGCGCCGCTCGATGATGTCCTTCACGAGCGCGACGATGATTCGGGGAATGCTGAGGCCGAAGTGCTGCTCGAACGAATCGTCTTCCGCGGCGAGAATCGCCTGTTTCAGCATCGGCGAGATCGCTTCGTAGGAAATGACCTCGCGGCGCTGCACCGCGAATTCACCGACGATTTCGCCACGAGCGCCGTAAACGCGGGAGATCGTGCTCGGCGCGTAGTCGTCGAGCGCCGTGATCCTGGGCAGATCGCCCGCGTAGGCGAAGAACACGCCGGTCGCCAGGCCGAGCACGGCAGCAAACGTAAACAGGATGACGAGCCCTGCTCGGCGGGCGACCCGGACGATGTACCGCGCCATATGGTGGTTCTATTATCTCCTGCGCTGCGCTCCCTGCCCTGAAGACTGCGATTCGCCGGAACGCTGACGGGAACCCGCCGCTGAGCCTCGATCCCCGCGATCTCCGGAGGGACCCGATTGAGGCGGCGGCGCCGCGGACGGGGGAGGCCCGGATGGACCTTGACGCTGTTCGGGCGCCGACCGGTACGACGGCGCCGGCGGAGCCGAGGGCGCTGGATCGCTCCGCGGGACGGCCCGCATCCGAGACCCGGCGTCGCCATCAGGGGCGCGCCGATATCCGGGGCTCGATCGATACGCGCCCGGATCCGCCGCCGGTCGGGATGGCTGCTCCACCGAGGGCGCCGGATAGGCCGGCGCGCGCTCCTGTCTCATC
Source organism: uncultured Acidobacteriota bacterium (assembly GCA_963785755.1). GTDB lineage: Bacteria > Acidobacteriota > Vicinamibacteria > Vicinamibacterales > 2-12-FULL-66-21 > JACCXG01. Next base: position 82,822 of record CAWAXG010000056.1, read on the forward strand.
CGCGCGCGCTCGCTCGGGGCGGCCTGCGGATCGATCGGTGCCGCGTCAGATGGCTGTCGAACGCGGGGAACTGCTCTCACCGCGCCGTAAGGCGCTGCGGTGACGGGCCGATCGCCCGGTGCTTCACTCGGACGCCGGGCCTCCGGCGCGCGGCGGTACTCGCGTGGCACGACCGTCTGGTTCTCGGTCGCGCTCCCGCTAGGAGTCGGACTTCCACGATATGCAGGCACCCCCGCGGCAGGAGCGGTGCGATCGCGAGAGACCGCACGCTCACCGGTTGGCCGATCGATTCGCGATCCGGACTCCGTCGTCTGCGGCGGGGCAGCGGATGGGACTCGCGATGGACGCGAGGCGGAGGGCAGCCGTCGCTCGGTGTCGAGAGAACCACGATCGCCGCTGATCCTTGGCGTTACGGCGCCTGACGCGGTTGAGAACGCCCCAGGCGCGCTGCCACGTGGTACGGCATATCGTCCCGCCGTACGGATTGGCGAGGAACGGCCGACGGCAAGCCGGGCGTCGGGAGCGGTGTCCCTCACGACGAACGTGCTGCGGGTCCGCTGAGCAACCGGTACCGAGTTGATGGTCCGGACGTTCACGTAGCTCGCGTTGAAATGGTGCCGCGGTACGACCGTCCACGCATGCCACGGGTTATAGCGGTGACCGCCGTACACGTTGACGTTCACGAGGTTATAAACAGGCCGGTTGTTCCACCCGAGCGGACACCAGCTCACGTAGTTGGGCGCGTAAGCCCACGAGACCCAGGCCGGTCCCCAATGGCGTCCGGGAATCCAGAACCATGAGCCTGCCGAGATCCCCCAGCGCCCATAGTGATGCGTCGGCCAACCCCAGGGATCGCCTGCGATCCATGTCCAGCCGTAGGGACGCAGGCTCATCCACCGGCCGTAGTGATACGGCCGCCAGCCGACTCGGACACGCGGGTACCACACGTATCCGTACGCCTGCTCGTAGCGCCAGTCGCCATACGTGTCGAACGAGGACGCATAAGGGCGGACGTCATTCGGCAGGTACTGCGCTGACACGCCGATGCGCTGATCGCGCCGGGCTTCCGACCACCGATCGAATGAATCCCAGGCCGCGGAGTTGAAGACATATGGCGCCGAGGGTGCGGAGCCGGCGCGGGCGAACGTGCGCTCGCCCGCACGGATGAAGCTCCGTCCCTGCTCATTGACGAGCTCCGCCGCGCCGCGCAAAACCGCGAGCTCGACGTCGGCCTCGCGGAGCACGGCCACGCGGTACTCGCCGGGATCGTTGATCTGGACCCACGCGGACGGAGCGTCGATTCGATATGACACGTCCCGCGCCCGTCCGGCGATCGCCAGGCGAATCCGCCCGTCGAGCATCCGAATCACATCGTCCGACTGAAAATCGACGACGGTGTTGGCGTCGAGATGGAGGGCGCTCCCGTCGGCAAACAACACCTCGACGCGTCCGCCTTGGGTCCGGACGCGATCGCCCTCGAGCAGCGGCATCGACATGATCTCGGAATCGATGCGCCCGTCGCGTTCCAGGACGGCGGCGCCGTCGACGAAGGAGATGTGCGCGGGCGTTTCAATCGAGGGTGCAGTCTCCTGCGCACGCGCAGGTAACCCGGACAAACAGACCAGGGCCAGAACCAGGAGAGAAGCCGTGCGGCGGGCCATGGGAGCCTCGGATTCCCGGAGCCCAAGTGCTCCGGAACTGCAGCGGCAGCCGCTGCGGCAGGGTGGCGACTCGAGTATATCACTGGTCTCAATCGCTCGGATTCTTTGACCCCATTCTCCGGTCACTGGGTGCCTGTCCGGGCGAGGAGCACGTCCTTTATGCCCCCCTTTTGCCCCGCAGTGACAACCGGGAGCCGGAACGCCGTGGCTGGCTCGTCTGCAGACGCGCCGCTAATTTATTGACTGGATCTCTCAAGCCTTGACAGCGTCGCGCTGAGATTTTATGTTAGTGATGTTGTTAGGTATGGCTGCCTCCAGGAAGGCGGCAAGACGCGAGGGACGACACAATGAGCAAGATTATCGGGATCGATCTCGGGACGACCAATTCCGTCGTGGCGGTGATGGAGGGCGGCGAGCCGGTCGTCATCACGAACCCGGAGGGCAGCCGGATCACGCCGTCGGTCGTGGGCTTCACGAAGTCCGGAGAGCGGCTGGTCGGACAGGTGGCCAAGCGGCAGGCGGTCACCAACCCCGAGAACACGGTCTTTTCGATCAAGCGCTTCATGGGGCGCAAGTTCGACGAAGTGAACGAGGAAATGAAGATGGTCCCCTACTCGGTCGAGCGCGCCAACAACGGCGATGTGCGCGTGAAGGCTGGGGACAAGGAATATCCGCCGCCCGAGATCTCCGCCATGATTCTGCAGAAACTGAAGCAGGCGGCGGAGGAGTATCTCGGCCAGTCGGTCACCAAGGCGGTGATCACCGTGCCGGCGTACTTCAATGACGCGCAGCGCCAGGCGACCAAGGACGCGGGGCAGATCGCCGGCCTCGAAGTCATGCGCATCGTCAACGAGCCGACGGCCGCGGCGCTGGCGTATGGCCTCGACAAGAAGAAGGACGAGACGATCGCCGTCTACGACTTCGGCGGCGGCACGTTCGACATCTCGATTCTCGAGGTCGGAGAGGGGGTCGTCGAGGTCAAGGCGACCAACGGTGATACCCACCTCGGCGGCGACAACCTCGATCAGCGGGTGATCGACTGGATCATCTCGGAGTTCAAGAAGCAGGAAGGGATCGATCTCGGGAAGGACCGGATGGCGCTCCAGCGCCTGAAGGAAGCCGCGGAGAAGGCCAAGATGGAGCTCTCCACGGTCATGGAAACCGACATCAACCTGCCGTTCATCACGGCGGATCAGACCGGCCCGAAGCACCTGCAGCTGAGGCTGACCCGCGCGAAGTTCGAGCAGCTCGTCGAGGATCTGCTGACCCGAACGGTAGGCCCGACCAAGCAGGCCCTGTCGGACGCCGGGGTCGACGCGTCGAAGATCGACGAAGTCGTCCTGGTCGGCGGATCCACGCGTATCCCCCGCGTGCAGGCCATCGTCAGAGAGCTGTTCGGCAAGGATCCGCACAAGGGCGTCAACCCCGATGAAGTGGTGGCGGTCGGCGCCGCGATTCAGGCGGGTGTGCTCGCCGGGGAGGTCAAGGACCTGCTCCTGCTCGACGTGACGCCGTTGTCGCTCGGCATCGAAACGCTCGGCGGCGTGATGACCACGCTGATACCGAGGAACACGACGATTCCGACGCGCAAGAGCGAAACGTTCTCGACCGCGGCGGACAACCAGACGAGCGTCGAGGTGCACGTCCTGCAGGGCGAGCGGCCGATGGCGCGGGACAACCGCCCGCTCGGACGCTTCCATCTTACCGGTCTGCCGCCGGCGCCTCGTGGCGTTCCCCAGATCGAGGTCACGTTCGACATCGACGCCAACGGCATCGTGAACGTGTCGGCGAAGGACATGGCGACGCAGAAGGAGCAGAAGATCACGATCACGGCCTCGAGCGGTCTCACGAAGGATGAGGTCGACCGCATGATGAAAGAGGCGGAGTCGCATGCGGAAGACGATCGCAAGCGCAAGGAGGAAATCGAAACCCGCAACCAGGCGGACCAGGCGGCCTACGCCGCCGAGCGCATGGTGAAAGACAGCGGCGACAAACTGCCGTCGGCGGATCGCGCCGCGATTGAATCGGCGATCGAGGACCTCAAGAAGGCGATCGAGCGCAACGACACCACCGAGATGAAGCGGGCCATGGAGAAGCTGAACGTGGCGCAGCACAAGGCGGCCGAGGCGATGTACCGGTCGACGAGCGCGACCGGCGCACCCGGCGGTGGGTCGGACGCCGCGGGCGGTTCGACCGGCGGCGCGCCTGGTCCGGACGCCGCCGGCGACGTGATCGACGCGGAAGTGGTCGAGGACGAAAAGAAGTAGCGGACGGCGATGGATCTGTACGCACTTCTCGGTCTCGGGCAGGGTGCGAGCGACGCCGACATCAAGCGGGCGTACCGCCGGCTCGCTCGACGCTACCATCCGGGCATCAACCCGGGGGATCGAGCGGCGGAGGCGATGTTCCATCGCATCACGGAAGCGTACGAAACGCTGGTCGATCCTGCGCGCCGCCAGCACTACGACTCGACTGGCAAGGGCGGCAGCGCGCCGCCCGCGGCGACGCAGTCGTTCGAGTTCGCCGGGTTCGACTTCTCCGTGTCGGCCCACGGAGCGCAGGCGGCGACGTTCACCGAGCTCTTCGCTGAAGTGTTGCACCCGGTTGGTCCTGGGGATCGCGGCCGGCCGGAGCCGGGCGCCGATCTCCACGCGACGCTGACGGTCTCGTTTCTGGATGCCGTGCGCGGCGTCCAGCGTCAGGTCGTGAGCACGCGGCAGGAGGTCTGTCCTGCCTGCCATGGCAGCGGTCACGTGAAGACCGCCGAAGCGCGGTGCTCGCACTGCCACGCGACCGGACACGTGCGCTGGGCACGCGGGCACATGGTCTTTGCGAAGCCGTGTGCCGCGTGTGGCGGGACCGGCCGGCTGGGGCAGCAGCGATGCGCCGTCTGTGCGGCTCAGGGGCGCGTGGTGCGGAGCGAAGCGGTGCCGGTCTTCGTCCCGCCCGGCACCGCGGATGGTACGCGGCTCCGCATCGCCGAACACGGGCACGCCGGCAGGCATGGCGGCCGTACCGGCGACCTGTACGTGACGGTGCAGGTCGTGCCGCATCCGCTCTTCCGCCGCGAGGGTGACGATCTGATCATGCAGGTGCCGCTCGCGGTGCACGAAGCGGTGCTCGGTGCTCGAATCGAGCTGCCGACGATCGATGGCCCGGTGAAGCTCCGCATTCCTCCCGGGACTCAAGCGGGCCGCCGCCTTCGCGTCAGCGGCCGTGGCTGCCCGGCGGCGACCGGGGAACGCGGCGACCTGATCGTGGAAGTCCAGCTGGTCCTGCCGGAGATCGTCGACGAGCGCTCGAAGGAGCTGATGCGCGAATTCGGACGCATCAACGCGGAGGATGTCAGGAAGGAACTGAGGCTGTGAGCGTGGCTAAGCGCAGCGGCAAGGCGTATTACATGATCAGCGCGGTGGCGCAGAAGTACAACATCCACCCGCAGACGCTGCGGCTGTACGAACGCGAGGGCCTGCTGAAGCCGTCGCGGACCGAAGGCAATACCCGTCTCTACTCGGAAGAGGATCTCGAGCAGCTCGAGACCATTCTCTCGTTGACCCGTGACCTCGGGGTCAACCTCGCGGGGGTGGAGATCATCCTCAACATGCGCCGCAAGATCGAGGCGATGCAGCACGAGGTCAACGAGTTCATGGACTACGTGAAGGGCGAGCTGACGCGCGGCATCGGCGACTGGGAACAGCGTCTCAGTACGGCGATGGTCAAGTCGTCTCCGACCGATCTCGTCAGAAGCACGCCGCAGACCACGACCACCACCTCACTGCACGAAGAAACCAAGTAGGCAGGGGCGTACAATGGACCGATGCGCAGAGGCACCGGCGCGGGGTCAGAGTCCGATGCGCTGCAGGCCTATCTCCGCGCGATCTCGAAGCTGCCGCGGCTGACCCCGGACGGGGAGCGCGAGCTTGGCCGCCGCATCCAGCGCGACGGCGATCAGAACGCGCTCCGGGGACTCGTCGAAGGCAATCTCCGGTTCGTCGTCAGCTACGCCAAGCGGTACCGCGGCCTCGGCGTCTCCTTCCTCGATCTCATCCACGAAGGCAATCTCGGGCTGATGGAAGCGGCGCGCCGGTTCGATCCGGAGCGCAACGTCAAGTTCATCACCTACGCGGTCTGGTGGATCCGTCAGGCGCTGACCCACGCGCTGTCGATGCAGACGCGGGCGTTCTCCGTGCCGCAGAAGCTCTCCGGCGCGGCCGCCCGGCTCAATCGGGAAGTCGCGGAGCTGACCGATCAGCTCGAGCGCACGCCGACCTCGAGCGAGATCGCGGCGGACATGGACATGACCGAAGCGGATGTCGCCGCGCTGCTGCAGTTCGGCGCCCGCGACGTTTCGCTGAGCGATCGGCCAGGCGGCGACGGAGAAGAGGCGGGGCCGGAGCTCGGCGATCTGATCGAATCCGCCGCGCCGACGTTCGAAGCCGATCTCGTCCGCCAGTCGCTGGTCGAGCGGGTCAGGGCCGCGCTCACCGAGCTCGACGAGAAAGAGCGCGAAATCGTGTCGCTGCGCTTCGGCCTCGATCGCGACGGCGAGATGCGGACGCTGCAGGAGATCGGCGACGCGCTCAATCTCTCCCGCGAACGGATTCGTCAGATCGAAGCGCGTGCGAAAGAAAAGCTGCGACGCTCGAAGCGCGCGAACGAGTTGAGAAGTTATTTGAACTGACGGCCGCCGCGCCGTTACAATCAACGGTCTCACCGAATCATGGCCTGCCCTCTTTGCGACGACACCGGCTGGAAACCTGTTGAAGTCGACGGTGTGCGTCGCGTCGAGCGCTGCGACTGCTGGCGCGAGGCGCTGACGGCGAAGATGCTGGAGCAGGCGCGCGTGCCGCCGCGCTATCGCAAGTGCGACCTCGATTCTTTTGTTGGTTACCCGAACGAGAAGCTCGCCGCGGCCGTGAAGCGCGCACGACGTTTCGCCGACGAGTTCCCGACCGTCGGCCGGGGACTCTGCCTGCTCGGCCCTCCCGGCATCGGCAAGACACACCTCGCGGTGGCGGTCCTGCGGCGGGTCATTCTCACGAAGGGCGCGCGCGGTCTCTTCTACGACACGCGCGATCTGCTCCGGGTCATTCGCAGCACCTACAATCCGCTCGTGCAGACCGCCGAGATGGACATCCTGCGGCCGGTGATGGAGGCGGACCTCCTCGTGCTCGACGATCTCGGCTCCGAGAAAACGTCGGAGTGGGTCGAAGAAACGATGAACCTGATCGTCAACACGCGCTACAACGAGCGCCGGCTCACGATCTTCACATCGAACTACGATGACACGCCGGACGAAGCGTCCGAGAGCCAGGACTTCACCCTGAAGGAGCGCATCGGCTTCCGGATCCACTCGCGGCTGCACGAGATGTGCGAGTTCCTCGAGTTCGACGGCGCGGACTATCGGCATGCGCCGCCCAACGCGGGACCCGACGACCTGCTCACCATGTGGAAGCGAAAGTCAGCAGCGGGTCCGAACCGCCGGCTGCCGGCCCGATCCAAGGGGCCGATCCGTGCGCAACTCCGCCAGCCCGAGGGTCGCGGCCGCGATCTCGGATGGACGGGAGGGAAAGCGGGAAGCTGATCGCACACACTGTCGCTGTGGCCATGCTCGGTCTTTACCTTCACGTTCCCTTCTGCAGCTCGATCTGCAACTACTGCAACTTCAATCGCGGCCTCTTCAATGCCGAGCTCAAGGCGCGGTATGTCGACGCGCTCGAGGCGGAGATCCGTCGGTCGGCGTCGGGGACGGCTGGGGCGGGCCGGCCCGCGGACACCATCTTTTTCGGTGGCGGCACGCCGTCGCTGCTCGAGCCCGAGGAAATCGGCCGACTGATCCGCGCCTGCGACGACTCCTTTGATCTCGTCAGGGGGGCGGAGATTACGCTCGAAACGAACCCCGAGACCTCAACCGGGGATCGGATGGAACGCTTTCGCGCCGCCGGTGTCAATCGAATCAGCTTCGGCGTCCAGTCGTTCCGGGAGGCGGAGCTGCGCCGCCTCGGCCGGCTGCACACGGCGGATCGCGCCAGGGAGGCAGTCGCCGAAGCGCGCGCCGCCGGCTTCGACAACGTCAGCCTTGATCTGATGATGTGGCTGCCGCAGCAATCGCGCGCGGACTGGCAGGAGAGTGTCGAAGCGCTGATCGAGGTCGGGCCCGACCACGCCTCGCTGTACCTGCTGGAGCTATATCCGAACGCACCGCTGAAGGAAGAGATGGCCCGCTCGGGCTGGTCGCTCGCGCCCGACGAGGACGCGGCGGAGATGTATCTGTGGAGCCTCGGCCGGCTGGACCGCTCCGGCTACCGCCAGTACCAGATCTCGAACGTGGCCAGGCCGGGAGTGGAGTCGGTCCACAACCTGAAGTACTGGACCGACGGCGAGTGGCTCGGATTCGGCTGCGGCGCCCATTCGACGATGGGCGGGGTGCGGTGGAAGAACGTGTCAGCGACCGAGGAGTACGTCCGTCGGACCGCTTCGAGTGAGCCGCTGGTCGCCGAGCGCCGCGAGCTCACGAGGGATGAACGTCTGGAAGAGGCGCTCTTCACCGGGCTGCGCCTGACCGGCGGGATCGATATTGAAGCGACCGGCTGCCGGTATGATGTGGATGTGTGGGGCCGGTTTGGTGCCGGCCTCGAACCATTCGTGGACGAAGGACTGCTGATCCGCGACGCTGCGCGGATTCGTCTGAGCCGCGAGGGGATGCTCGTGGCCAACGAAATCATGGCGGTTTTCGTCTGAAGCCGCGAGTTGGTGGTACACTCAATGTCTTTGCCACGTTTGAACCAGGAGGAATGTGAATGCGTCGCCCCTTCGTGATTTCGACCGGTGCTCTGGCTCTCGCGCTGTCGGCCGTTCTCGTCGCCCAGACTCCGCCCGCGGGGCAGACGCCGGCGCAACCTCCCGCCCAGCCGGCCACCGCGCCTGCCGCGCAGGAGAAACCCAGCGAACCCAAACTCGGGTTTACCACTCCCTCCGGTCTGCTGCTCGTGCAGATCAAGCCCGATCAGACCGCCGCGTTCGAAGAGCTGATGGGGAAGCTGACGACCGCCCTGTCGACGACAACCGATCCCGATCTGAAAGCGCTGGGTTCGTCGTGGAAGACCTACAAGTCGGCGGAAGGGATGCAAGGCAATTCGCTGTATGTGGTCGTCGTGGATCCCACCAAGCCGGGCGCCGAATACAACCCGATTGACGTGCTGTTCAAGACCATGACCGACGAACAGAAGCGCGCGCCGGAAACGACGGAAATGTTCAAGCGGTACGCGGCCGCGTTTGCCGGCGTGAACAAGCTGAACGTCACGCCGATCGGCGGTAAGTAACACCGACGAAGCAACGCCGAGCCTTTTGAAAAGCGGAAGATTGCGATCTTCCGCTTTTCTCGTTTTCAGGCACCGCCGTTCAGAACTTCAGGTTCAGCCCCGCATAGAACCGCTGCGGCTTCGAATGCCGCGGGCTGCCTTGCAGCGTGAACACGCGATAGTCCAGGCGCAGCCGTAGCGGACCCACCAGCGACATCTTCACCCCGCCGCCGATGTTGATGCCGACGTGCGTTTCGGACGCCTCATCGAACGACTCGCGGTACATCCCTCCGCCGGCCGTCCCATAGAACTGCATCCCCGCAATCGGGATAGGTGTCTGCAGGAGGCCGTTCACCATGTAGGTCTGGAGGCGAGGGGAGCCCTCGTCCAGGTCCTCGCTCGTGTCGGCCCATTCGAACTCGAATGCGACGATCACCAGTCCGACGCCGCCCGACAATCCCTTCACCGTACGGTTCGTGGGTGTCGGATTCACTCCGAGAAATGCGGTGATATCGGCAAAGGCTGCCGACGGCGCGAGCGCCGCCAGAAAGACCAGGAGCGCAGTCAGTCGTTTCATGTGCCTCCAAGCATAGCAAGGACGTCTGTTGCGGCGAGTCCGCTCGGCTGAGGAGTTAGGCGAGCCACAGGCTGACAGAAGACACATGCCAGGCAGACTCTCTGTGGGCATCTGCTCTCGTGCGATTTCGAATGGACGCCGGTTTCCGGCGCGGATGCCTACGTTTGTTGACCCCTTCCTCCGCTCCTGCGCAGAAGCACGAATATTGCGCTTTCGCGCCGCACGACGGCCACGACGTCACGAGGGCACGAAGGATCCTGGAAAAGACAATCTTCGTGCCGCCGTGCCGTCGTGGCTTCGTGTGGCGCGAAAGCGCGATCGTAAGCCGGCCGAGGCTGAGCACCCCGCTCCTGATCGACCCCCTTCTGATACATTTCCTCCATGGACTTCCGGCTGTCCGACGATCAGGAAATCCTCCGGCGCAGCGTTCGCGAATTCGCAGAATCGGAAATCCGCCCGCACGTCATGGAATGGGACGAAGCGCAGCAGTTTCCGATGACCCTGCTGGCGAAGCTCGCCGAGGTCGGACTGACCGGCATTCAGTTTCCCGAGGAATACGGTGGCGCCGCGATGTCGGCCGTGGATTACAGCATCTGCATCGAGGAGCTGGCTCGGGTCTGCCCCGCGATCGCCCTGTCGGTGGCCGCCCACAACGGGCTCTGTTCGGCGCACATCGGGATGTTCGGCTCCGATGAGCAGAAGCGCACCTTTCTGCCGCGACTGGTAAGGGGCGAAGTGCTCGGCGCCTGGGGGCTGACCGAGGCGAACGCCGGGAGTGACGCTGCCGGCATGCGGACGACGGCGACGCGCCAGGGAGACTGCTGGGTGCTGAATGGCTCGAAGACCTTCATCACACATGGCCGCATCGGCGGCGTGATGGTCGTGATCGCGGTGACCGATCGCTCGAAGGCCCACCGCGGCATCTCCGCCTTCATCGTGGAGCACGGCACACCCGGGATGGCCGCGGGAAAGAAAGAGAACAAGCTCGGCATGCGCGCCAGCGACACGAGCGAGGTCATCTTCACGGACTGTCGTGTGCCGTCGTCCCAGCTGCTCGGCCAGGAAGGCCAGGGCTTCGTCAATACGCTGCAGGTGCTCGACGCCGGGCGCATCGGGATCGCCGCCCTCTCGGTAGGCCTTGCGCAGGGTGCGTATGAAGCGGCGCGCGACTACGCCCGCGAACGCCGCCAGTTCGGGCAGCCGATTGCGGCATTCCAGGCGATCCAGTGGAAGCTCGCAGACCTGGCGACGCGAATCGAGGCGGCGCGGCTGCTGACGTATCGCGCCGCGCACTTGAAGGACCGCGGCGTACGCATGACGCGTGAATCATCGATGGCGAAGCTGTTCGCCAGCGAGACGGCAGTCCGCGCGGCCGACGAGTGCGTGCAGATCCACGGTGGCTACGGGTTCGTGAAGGACTATCCCGCCGAAAAGTACTTTCGTGACGTCAAGCTCCTGACGATTGGCGAAGGCACGAGCGAGATCCAACGGCTCGTGATCGCGCGGCAGCTGCTCGCGCAGTGACACGGATCCCGCTCTCTCAGCGCGTGCTCGACGGCGATCCGCGGGCAATCGCGCGGGCGATCTCCCTCGTCGAAGACGAGTCGCCGGCAGGAGCGGACCTGATCCGTCGCATTTTTCCCCACACCGGCCGGGCCTATCTCGTCGGTGTCACGGGGCCGCCAGGGGCAGGGAAGAGCACGCTCGTCGATCGGCTCATTGCCGCCATTCGAGCCTCGGGCACTACCGTTGGCGTCGTCGCCGTCGATCCCACGAGCCCGTTTACGGGGGGTGCCATTCTCGGCGACCGCGTCCGCATGCAGATGCATGCGAGCGATCCCGATGTGTTCATACGCAGCATGGCGACGCGGGGACACCTCGGCGGCCTCGCGCGGTCGACGAGCGACGCCGCGCTCGTGCTCGATGCCGCAGGCAAGAACGTCGTGTTGATCGAAACCGTTGGCGTGGGACAGGACGAGGTCGATATCGTCCGAACGGCCGACATCTCGCTCGTGACGCTGGTCCCGGGCGCGGGCGACGAGGTTCAGGCGCTCAAGGCCGGCATCATGGAGATCGCGGACATCTTCGTCGTCAACAAGGCGGATCGCGAAGGTGCGGATCGCACCGTCGCCTCGATTGAATCCATGCTTTCGCTGCAGATGTTCGGCGAACAGGACTGGCGCCCGCCGATCGTCAAGACCGAAGCCACCGCCGGAAAGGGCGTTGCCGAGCTGCTGCAGGCCGTGGAGCGGTTCAAGACGCATACCGCCGCGTCAGCCGGCGGCCGCCGCCGCGCGCGCGCCGAATACCGCGTGCGCGAGCTCCTGGCCCAGCGCTTTACCGAGCACGTCGAAAACCGCGTGCTCCAGGACGGAGAATTCCCCCGGCTGCTCGATCGGATCGCCTCACGCGAGATCGATCCCTACAGCGTCGTGGATGACATCATCGACCGCAGTGTTCGCGCGCCCCGAAAGGACGTATGAAAGCCACGCTGGATCACATTGGAATCGCCGTCGCGAACGTCGACGAGGCGCTGAAGTTCTACCGTGACGCGCTCGGCCTCGAGATCGAGAGCCCCGAAGACGTCGCGTCGCAGCGGGTGCGCGCTCATTTCATCCCGGCCGGCGAAGCCGCCCTCGAGCTGCTGGAAGCGACCGCGGAGGATTCACCGATCGCACGCTTCGTCGCCAGGAAGGGGCCAGGGCTGCATCACATCACGCTCCGGGTCGACGATGTCTCGGCCGTCCTGGCGCAGCTCAAGGCCCGGGGTGTCCGGTTGATCGACGAGGCGCCGCGGGAAGGAGCGCACGGATCGCTCGTGGCTTTCATCCATCCCGCCTCAGCGCACGGCGTGCTCGTCGAGCTGAAGCAGAAGCTGTAGCGTCAGGTGGACAGCGGCGTCTGGAGCGCTCTGTGAGATTCGGTGAGCTGGAGCTCGTGCCCTTGTTCGACGGCTTCTTCCGCCTCGATGGTGGCGCGATGTTCGGCGTGGTACCCAAGCCGTTGTGGGAGCGACGGGCACCGGCAGACGACCGGAACCGGATTACGCTCGGTCTCCGGCCGCTGCTCGTGCGCGGCGAACGCACGATGATCGTCGATGCCGGCATCGGCGGCAAGATGGACGCGAAGAGCGAAAGCATTTACGCGATCGATCGTGCCCGCACCCTCTCGGACGGTCTGGCCGAGTCCGGCCTCGACGCTGCCGGCATCGAGATCGTGCTCGCCACACACCTCCACTTCGACCACGCCGGCGGTTTCACCGAGCGCGGCCCCAGCGGCGCCCTGCGGCCCGCGTTTCCCCGCGCCCGCTACGTCATTCATAGAGCGGAATGGGGCGATGCGACGCATCCGCACGAGCGGAACCGGGCGAGCTACCTGGCGGAGAACTTCGTGCCGCTGCTCGACGCGGGGGTCGTCGACTTCCTCGAGGCTGACGCCGTCGTCATGCCCGGTGTTCGCGTGGTCCGGACCGGCGGCCATACCATGCACCATCAGATCGTCTTTGTGGAATCCGGCGGACGGACGGCGGTGTTCGCCGCCGACCTGGTTCCGACGGCCGCGCACATCGACGAGCCCTGGATCATGGGATACGACCTCTATCCGATGGATACGCTCGCATTCAAGCGGACCTTCATCCGCGAAGCGATCGACCGCGAGTATTTGATATTCTTCGAGCACGATCCGGCGATCGCCGCCGGGTACATCCGTGAACGGGGCGGGCGCAGGTTCGTCGAGCCCGTGAACACGGCAGGTGCGTAGCCACGAACTATGTCTATATCGATCGGCATCATCGGCGGAAGCGGTCTGTACGACATGGCGGAGCTCAGCGACCGCGAGGAGCGGCGGGTGCAGACGCCGTTCGGCGATCCCTCCGCGCCCTACGTCATCGGCACGCTGCGCGGCAAGCGCGTCGCCTTTCTCGCGCGCCACGGCCTCGGCCACCGGTACATGCCCTCAGAGCTCAACTTCCGCGCCAACATCTTCGGCCTCAAGACGCTCGGCGTCGAATACATCCTGTCGGCCAGCGCCGTCGGCAGCCTGAAGGAGCAGTACAAGCCGCTCGATCTCGTCATCCCCGATCAGTTCTTCGATCGCACCCGCGGCAGGATTTCCACGTTCTTCGGCCGTGGCCTGGTGGCGCACGTCGGCTTCGCCCACCCGTTCTGCGCGCGGCTGAGTGAGGTCGCGTTCGCCGCCGGAAAGTCTTCTTCCGCGACGATCCACCGGGGAGGCACGTACGTCTGCATGGAAGGCCCGCAGTTCTCCACGCTCGCCGAATCGCAGCTCTATCGATCGTGGGGGATGGACATCATCGGTATGACCAATCTGCAGGAGGCGAAGCTCGCCCGCGAGGCGGAGATCTGCTACAGCACGATCGCGCTCGTGACCGACTATGACAGCTGGCATCCCGAACACGATCAGGTGACGGTCGAGATGATCGTCGCCAATCTGACCCAGAACGCGCAGACCGCGCAGCAGGTGATTGCCGCGGCAGTCGGCGCGCTCCCGTACGAGCGCAGCTGCGAATGCGCGAGCGCGTTGAAATACGCGATCATCACGCGGCCAGACGCCATCCCGCCGGATGTCAAACGCGAGCTGGCCCCGCTCGTCGGCAAGTACGTCAGCTGAACGATCCCTCTTCATCCCTCACACCTATGAGCATTGTCGTCACCGGATCGATCGCATTCGACTACTTGATGTCGTTTCCCGGGCGGTTCACCGAGCACTTTCTTCCGGAGCACATGTCCCGCCTCAGTCTGAGCTTTCTCGTCGACTCGATGGACAAACGCCGAGGCGGGTGTGCGCCGAACATCGCCTATACCCTGGCTCTCCTCGGTGAACAGCCGCGTCTCATGGCGACGGCGGGGCAGGATTTCGGCGATTACCGGCAGTGGCTGGAGGCGGCCGGCGTGGACACGTCGCTGGTGCAGGATGTGCCGGGGAAGTTCACCGCCTCGTTCTTCTGCAGCACCGATTCCGATGCCAACCAGATCGCGTCGTTCTATACGGGCGCGATGGCCAACGCCGCCGAGCTGTCGTTCCGCACGGTCGAGAACTGTGATCTCGCGATTGTTTCCCCGAACGATCCCGGCGCGATGCTGCAGTACGCGGAAGAATGCCGGGCCCTGGCCATCCCGTTCATCTGGGATCCGGGTCAGCAGTGCGCGCGCATGTCCGGCGAGGACCTCTACGCCGGCCTGGTCGGCGCCAACATCGTCATCTGCAACGACTACGAACTGGAACTGCTGCGTCAGAAGACCGGGCTGAGCGAGGAAGGCATCCTCGAGCGGGCGCAGGCGCTCGTGGTCACGAAAGGGGAGCACGGGTGCTCGATTTTCGAGTCGGCACGCCGTACGGATGTGCCAGCCGTGCCTCCAGTGCGGATCGTCGATCCGACGGGCGTGGGCGACGCGTTTCGCGGCGGATTCATGAAAGGCCTCGCGCGAGGCGCCGATTTCGTCGTGTCGGCGCAGCTTGGCGCCGTGGCGGCCGCCTATGCCCTCGAGCACCTCGGCGGTCAGAGTCACACCTACTCCTGGCCGGAGTTTCGTGCGCGGTTCGACGTCAATTTTGGCCCTCTCGACGCCATCGATTGAGTAAAATGTCGCTGCCGTCCGACCGTTCCTCCGTGCCTCTGGTAGCCTTCGGTAGCAGATCTCGACGGAATGCGGCTTGCACCGCGGCTGGCCGAGGAGGATTCGTGAAGCGTGCCGTCGTCGCTCCCGCCTTGCTGCTCGCGCTGGCCTCGGGGCTCGACGCGCAACAGCCCGCCCCCCCGGTTCCTCCCGCTCAGCAGCCGGTCTTCCGCAGCGCCACCAACCTGGTTCCGCTGACCGTCACGGTCACCGATCGGAACAATCAGTTCGTCAAGGGGCTCACCGTCGCGGATTTCGCTGTGTTCGAGGACGGCGTCCAGCAGCAGGTGGAGTTCTTCGAAGCCAGCACCGTTCCGCTCGACCTCATCATCCTGCTGGACAGCAGCTCGAGCATGTCGGACAAGATGGACATCGTTCACGAGGCGGCTGTCGGCTTCGTCAAGACGTTGCGTGAGATCGACCGCGGCGCCGTCGTCACGTTCGCGGACGGCGTCGACGTCGTCCAGAAGCTGACGCCCGATCACGCGGCGCTCGAACAGGCTATCCGGCGGACGACGGCGCGTGGCGCCACCTCGCTGCACAATGCGCTGTATATCGCGTTGAAGGAGTTCGGCCGCGGCGCGCGAGCCAGCAGTCGGACATCCGGCGTCAGGCGATCGCGGTGCTGTCGGATGGAGAGGACACGTCGAGCCTGGTCAGCTTCGACGACGTGCTCGCGCTCGCCCGGAAGAGCGGCGTGTGCATCTACCCGATTTCACTCCAGTCGCGACAGGCGTCGGCCCGTACTGCTGCGACGGGGCAGCGGCGCTACTTCTCCGAGTCCGAGTATTCGATGCGGATGCTCGCGCAGGAGACCGGCGCCCAGGCGTTCTTCCCGCTCCAGGTGTTCGAGCTCAAGGGCATTTACGGTTCGATCGCCCAGGAGCTCTCGAGCCAGGTACTCACTCGCTTACATGCCGGTCAACAGCCGCGCCGATGGACGGTTCCGGCGCATCGTCGTCCGGGTCGCCACCCGTCCCGAGCTTCGGCTTCGCACGCGCACCGGGTATACCGTGACGAACGAACGGGCTGGAACGGGGCCGGCCGTTCAACATACCCGCTGAGGCCGGTCGCGGGCGTGCCCCCGTCTTCAGGTTTTTCCCGAGCTCTCGCGATCGCTCTCTCCTCAGCCGCTGTCGCGTGGACGGCGGCTGTGTTTCTTGTCGCCTTCAATCCGGGCTCACATGCCTCTCCGGAACTGACGGCCGCCGTGCATGCGGTCGGGTCTCTCGTGTGCCATCAACGGCCCGATCGCTCGTTTCACACGAATCATCGACGGTTTCCGGTCTGCGCGCGCTGTACCGGACTGTATGTGTCGGGCGCCGCGGGCGCGATTGCTGGCTGGATGGGCCTTGCCAGACGGCCCCGGCGTACGCGGCTGATCATGATTCTGGCGGCTGTTCCGACGATTCTCACCGTGGCGGCGGAGTGGTCGGGGATCGCCGGCTCATCGAATCTGGTCAGGGCCGTTTCGGCGCTGCCGCTCGGCGGGGCAGCCGGCTGGCTGTTCGTCCGCATGCTACGCGCGGAAAGCGCGCCAACCACATGCGCTATGATCGCGTGAGTCTATGTCGACGAAATCGACGGCGGCAGAGCGCGCGCGTCCCGCGACGGAGCCCGGCATGCTGGTCCTGGTCTGCCTGGCCGCCTGGGCCATCCCCGGCGCCGGTCATCTCTGGCTCGGCCGCAAGCAGAAAGGGCTCGTCTTCTTCCTGGCGCTGACGACGATGTTCGTCACCGGACTGCTGTTGAACGGACGGCTGTTCCCCTTCGAGTTCGGCGAGGTTCTGGTCGCGCTCGCGGCGTTCGCGAACTTCGGTCTCGGCCTGCCCTGGATCATCGCCCGGACGTTCGATCTCGGTACCGGTGTGGTGACGTCGGTGACGTGGGAGTACGGCAATACTTTTCTCATCGTCGCCGGGCTCCTGAATTTTCTCGTCGTGCTCGACGCGTTCGATATCGCTACGGGACGGAAGTGATCAGCCATCTCCTGTCCCTGATTCTGTTCGCAGCCCTCGTGTCCTCCGTATTCGCTGCGTTGACGCGCGATGAACCCCGGGCCCAGCTGCGGACCGCCGGTCTGATGTTCGCCGGCTTCGTCGTTGCCGCAATCGCGCTCAGCTGGTTGATGTATCCGCTGCCGCTTTGAGGCTGTTCGTCTCCGGCTCTCCGCGATGACCGATCAGACGCCATTCCAGAATCTCACGGTCGAGATCGACGCGGGCATCGCCGTCGTCACGCTGAACCGCCCGAAGGTCCTGAACGCGCTCAACCTTGCGACACTTGGCGAGCTCCACGAGGCGATGCTCGGTCTGCAGCAGGACGCCCGGGTCCGGTGTGTGGTGATGACCGGCGCCGGGGAGAAGTCGTTCGTCGCCGGTGCGGATATCAACGAGCTGGCGGAGCAGTCGCCGACGGGGGGTCGTGAGCACGCGCTGCGCGGGCAGCGGGTCTTCGACCTGATCGAGGACCTGGGCAAACCAGTCATTGCGGCGATCAACGGTTACGCCCTGGGCGGCGGCTGCGAGCTGGCGATGGCGTGCACGCTCCGGATAGCGGCCGACACAGCGCGGCTCGGGCAGCCGGAAATCAACCTCGGGATCATTCCGGGCTATGCGGGGACGCAGCGTCTCGCCCGGCTCGTCGGCGCCGGCCGCGCGCTCGAGTTGCTTCTCACCGGCGACCACATCACCGCGGCGGAGGCGCATCGGATCGGCCTGGTGAACCGAGTCGTCCCGGCTGCCGAACTGATGACGGAATCTCGAAGACTTGCAGCCACGCTGGCGGCGAAAGCGCCGATCGCGGTGCGGTACATCCTCGATGCGGTTCACCGCGGGGCGCAGCTGCCGCTCCGCGAAGCGCAGATGCTCGAAGCGACGTTGTTCGGCCTGGTCGCGAGCACCGAGGACATGCGCGAGGGGACGGCGGCATTTCTCGGGAAGCGCAAGCCCGAGTTCAAGGGGAAGTAGACGTGCGTCAGGCTGATGCGCAGGTGCCGCTCAGCGCCGCGGCCGGCGCGCGGTTCGCGTTGATCGTGTCCCGCTTCAACGACGTCATCACGACCCGGCTCGGGGATGGTGCGAGACGCGCGCTGGCTGAAGCGGGCGCTTCCGAGAGCCAGATCGAGACGTTCAGCGTTCCCGGAGCGTTCGAGCTGCCGCAGGCGGCGCGCGCGGTCGCCGAGACCGGCCGGTTCGACGCTGTCATCTGTCTGGGCTGCGTCATCCGCGGTGAGACCCCTCACTTCGAGTACATCTGCGCGGCGGCCGCCCATGGCCTGATGGCGGCCGCCGGCGAGACCGGCGTCCCGATGTCGTTCGGCGTGCTGACGACTGACACCTGGGAACAGGC
The DNA here is from genome assembly GCA_963785755.1 of uncultured Acidobacteriota bacterium. GTDB lineage: Bacteria > Acidobacteriota > Vicinamibacteria > Vicinamibacterales > 2-12-FULL-66-21 > JACCXG01. The sequence continues at coordinate 101,348 of CAWAXG010000056.1, forward strand.
CGAGGCGCGGGCTGGCGATGGCCGGGACAACAAAGGTTTCGAGGCGACCGCGGCCGCGCTCGAAATGGCGGCGCTGTTCCGGACGCTGCGACCCGACGATCGCCGATGAAACCGGCAGAAGCGAAGGCGAGGCATCGAGCCAGGGAAGCCGCCCTGCAGATGCTCTATCAGTGGGAAGTGGGGAAGACCTCCGCCGGCGACGCGATTCTCACGTACTGGCCCGGGCGCGAGGATGCCGGGATCTCCGAAGGGCATCGCGAGTTCGCCAACAGCCTCGTGCGGGGGACGATCGCCCGGGTCGACGAGATCGATCGGCTGCTCAGCTCGCGGACGCAGAACTGGCGGGTCGAGCGGATGGCGGTGCTGGATCGTCTGGTGCTCAGGCTGGCCACGTTCGAGCTGCTCGCCGAGCCCGAGACGCCGGCGAAAGTCGTGATCAATGAGGCACTCGAGCTCGCGCGCGCGTATAGCGGGGAAGAGGCTGTCGCCTTCGTCAACGGTGTGCTCGACGCCGTGAGGAAGGAGCTCAAACGCGAGTAGCGATGTCTGACGACAACTCGAGAGAATCGGACCTGCTGAAGCAGCGCCGGGAGAACTTCAAGGAGCTCGTGAAGCTCGGAGTCGATCCCTACCCGAAGCAGTTCGAACGCACGCACACCGTCGACGAGCTCGTGACCGCGTATGGCGGCAGAACCCACGACGAGCTCGAGGCCGAACAGATCCGTACCCGGACCGCGGGCCGGATCATGGCGATTCGGAGCTTCGGCAAGGCGAATTTCCTCGCCATCTCGGATGGACGGACGCGGACCCAGATCTACATCCGCAAGGACTCGCTGCCCGAGCGAGACTTCTCGATTTTCCGGCTGCTCGATTTCGGCGATTTCGTCGGCGTCGAGGGACGTCTGTTCCGCACCAAGACCAACGAGCTGACGATCTGGGCCTCGAGCCTCGAGTTCCTGGCCAAGTGCTTCCTGCCGCTTCCGGAGAAGTGGCATGGGCTGACCGACGTCGAGACGCGCTATCGCCAGCGCTACCTCGATCTGATCGTCAATCCCGACTCGAGGCGTGTCTTCGAAGTCCGGAGCCGGGTGCTCGCCGCGGTTCGGTCGTTCCTGAACGCGCGCGGGTATCTGGAGGTCGAAACGCCGATGATGCAGCCGATCCCCGGCGGCGCCCTCGCCAGACCGTTCGTGACGCACCACAACGCGCTCGACATGCAGCTGTTCCTGCGGATTGCGCCGGAGCTGTATCTGAAGCGCCTGACGGCCGGCGGCATCGAGCGCGTCTACGAGATCAACAGGAACTTCCGGAACGAAGGGATCTCGACACAGCACAACCCCGAGTTCACGATGCTGGAGTTCTACCAGGCCTACAGCGAATACACGGCGTTGATGACCCTGACCGAGGAGATGCTGTCGAGCGTCGCGCGCGAGGCGATCGGCACCGATCAGATTACGTTTGGCGAGCACCAGATCTCGCTGGCCCCGCCCTACCGGCGCGTGTCGTTGAGGGAGGGGGCGCGAATTGCCGCGTCCGAGCGGCTTGGCACTGCCGTGAGCGACGCCGATCTGCGTCAGCGTGACTCCGCGGCGGCGATTGCCCGGCAGCTCCATCTCGAGCTGCAGCCGTCCTGGGGCGCGGGGAAGATCACGACCGAGATCTTCGAACGCCTGACCGAGGACTCGCTCGTGCAGCCGACGTTCGTCTACGACTTTCCGACCGAAGTCTCGCCGCTGTCGAAGCAGAGGCCTGACGATCCGGACACCGTCGAGCGGTTCGAGCTGTATATCGGCGGGTTCGAAGTGGCCAATGCCTTCAGCGAGCTCAACGATCCTGCCGAGCAGCGGCGGCGATTCGAGATGCAGATCGCCGACCGCGCGGCGGGCGATCAGGAAGCCCACGCCATGGACGAAGACTACATCCGCGCCCTCGAGTACGGGCTGCCGCCGACCGGCGGAGAAGGCGTGGGCATCGATCGGCTGGTGATGCTGTTGACCAACAGCCTGTCAATCCGCGATGTGATTCTGTTCCCGTTGATGCGGCCCAGAAGCGAATGACGAAGCAGCAGGCCGCCCGCGAACCCAAGCCGCGAGAAGCGCAACCCTGCTGGTACAGGCCGCCCGCGAGGATGGAACGCAAGCCGCGAGAAGCGCAACCCTGCTGGTACAGGCCGCCCGCGAGGATGGAACGCAAGCCGCAAGAAGGGCAACCCTGCTGGTACAGGCCGCCCGCGAGGATGGAACGCAAGCCGCAAGAAGGGCAACCCTGCTGGTACAGGCCGCCCGCGAGGATGGAACGCAAGCCGCAAGAAGGGCAACCCTGCTGGTACAGGCCGCCCGCGAGGATGGAACGCAAGCCGCAAGAAGGGCAACCCTGCTGGTACAGGCCGCCCGCGAGGACGAACAATGCCGTTTGAGCTGTTCGTCGCGGTGCGGTACCTGATGGCCAGGCGAAAGCAGGCCTTCATTTCCCTGATCTCGCTGATCTCGGTCCTCGGCGTCGCGGTCGGCGTCATGGCGCTGCTCATCGCCCTGGCCCTCATGACCGGGCTGCAGGGTGAGCTTCGCGACCGCATCGTCGGCTCCGCCGCGCACGTCTTCGTCTATCGGGTCGGCGGCGTGCAGAACGTCGAGGATGACCTCAAGAAGCTGATGGCCATCCCGCGCGTGATCGGCGCCGCGCCGGCAGCGTTCGGCAGGGCGCTGATCAGGAGCCCGAAAGGGGATGGTTTCATCGAGCTCAAGGGCATCGACCCGGTCCGGGAGCGAACCGTGACGCAGCTGCAGAACTCGATCAAGAAGGGGTCGGCCGACGGTCTCACCCGTGGCCCCGACGAAGTGCCTGGAATACTGATCGGCACCGATCTCGCCGAGCAGCTCTCCGTGGCTGTGGGAGACGAGATTCAGCTGATCACGCCTCAAGGCGACCTGACGCCGTTCATGCAGATCTACAGGCCGAAACGATTCCAGGTTGTCGGCATCTTCAGCCTCGGGCTGTACCCCTACGACGCCGGCTATGGGTTCACCAGTCTCAACGTGGCGCAACGCATTCTCGGGCCGGAGGCGCCGGTCTACATCGAGCTTCGCGTGGACGACATGTTCCGCGCCCAGGAAGTCGTGGACAGCATCGTGGAGCGCCACGGCACCGAATATATCGCCGAGGAGTGGGGCGACAGGAACAGGAGCCTGTTCTCAGCGTTGTGGCTGGAAAAGATGGCGATTTCGATCACCATCGGGCTGATCGTCATGGTCGCCGCCCTGAACATCGTGGCCTCCCTGATTCTGCTCGTCATGGAGAAGAGCCGGGACATCGCCATCCTCAAGACGATGGGCAGTTCGGCAGCGAGCATCCGCCGCATCTTCATGCTGCAGGGGCTGATCATCGGGTTGGTCGGGACGGCCGCCGGTGCGATTGGCGGTCTGGCACTGATCTTCGTGCTCGATCACTACAAGCTCATCACGGTGCCGGTGGACGTGTATCAGATTTCGCACATGCCGTTCACCCTGGAACCGCTCGATTTCGCTGTCGTGATTGTGTCGGCGATCCTGATCTGCTTCGTCGCGACGATCTATCCGTCACGGCAGGCGGCCAAGCTCGATCCCGCTCAGGCGCTTCGCTATCAGTGAAGTCGATGATGTTTCAACAGATCCTTCGTGCCGTCGTGGCCGGTGTGCGGCGCGAAGCGCAGGTCGTGTCTTCTGAGCACTTGGATGTGAGCGGCGATGCCATTCATTGAAGTGGTGAAGCTCACCAAGAGCTACCAGATGGGGCAGTCACGAGTCAGCGTGCTGCGCGAGCTCGACGTCACAGCCGAGCGCGGTGAGATGGTCGCCGTCGTCGGGGCTTCGGGGGTCGGGAAAAGCACGCTGCTCCATGTGCTCGGGGGACTCGACAGCATCGATGGCGGTTCGGTCAGCATCGGCGGCACGGATCTGAGCCAGCTCTCTGACGCCGACCTCGTCGCGTTCCGCAACCGTCATGTCGGCTTCGTCTTCCAGTTCCACCACCTGCTGCCGGAGTTCACGGCGCTCGAGAATGCCGAGATGCCGATGCGGATTGCGCGGATGCCGCCTGCGGAACGGGCGGCACGGGCGACGGAGCTGCTCGAGCGGGTGGGACTTGCGCATCGCCTCGTGCACCGACCCGGCACGCTCTCGGGCGGGGAACAGCAGCGGGTGGCGATCGCGCGTGCCCTGGTCATGAAGCCGGACCTGCTGCTCGCGGACGAGCCCACCGGCGACCTCGACGAGCACACCGCCGAATCGCTCCACGAGCTGCTGCGCGAGATGCATCGCGAAAGCGGCCTGACCTCGATCATCGCGACGCACAATCCGCGGCTCGCCGCCGCGTGCGACCGCATTTTGCGGCTCGAGGACGGGCGATTGATTCCGGCCTGAGCGGGCGCTACTCCACTATCGCTTCTGCTTCGATCTCGACGAGCATGTCCGGATCGATCAGCCTGGACACTTCCACCATCGACGTCGCCGGACGGATCGAGCCGAAGGCTTCGCCGTGCGCCTTGCCGATCGCCTCCCAGTCCCGAACGATGTTGGTGACGTAGATGCGCGTGCGGACGACGTGCTCGAGCGAGGCGCCGGCCCGCTCGAGGGCGCGGGCGATGTTCTGGATGGTTTGAATGGTCTGTGTGCGCGCGTCGCCCTGGCCGACGAGGTCGCCGCCTTCATCGGTCGCTGTCGTGCCGGACACGTGCACGACATTGCCGACCCTGACGGCTCGTGAGTACCCGACCAGCGGCTCCCATTTCGTACCGCTGGAGATGTTCTTCCGTGTGGGCATCGCGGCAGTATATCGCCCGCGATGCCCGTCACGAGTCGAGCGCTGCTGACGTTCAGCTGCCGTTGATCTGAATGAAGCGGACCGCCACGTTGTTCAGCTCATTCGACTCCGCGACACTCTGATCGCCATCGGCCACGACGAGCAGATAGAACGGGCCGGTCTGGTTCGCCGGCAGCGGCACGCTCGTCGAGCCGGGATGGGTGGCGTCGGTCGCCAGCGCGGGCACGTTGCGCACTGCGTTCAGTTGAATGTCCGACGCATCCCACGTCGCATCGCTCGACAGGTAGAAGCGGACGTTCGAGGCGGCCGCGAGTCCACCGCCACCGTTGCGGACGGTCGCGTTGACGTTGATGGACCCGCCAGCGACGCCAGCCGACGGAGCCGAGACGGTGAGGAAGACGAGATCCGGCCCGACCTGCACGATCGCGAAACGGGCGTTGTTCGTTTCCTGGGTCTCGACGACGGCGTCGCCGTCATCGGCGCTCGCGATCAGGATCCAGCTGCCCGGTGTGAGCTGCGGCAGCGTGACCGGGGTCGAGCCGGTGTTGGACTCGTTCGGCCCGAGAGCCGGGATCGGGCGGGACTGCCCCAGCCTGATGTCGGCGGCATCCAATACGTAGTTGGTCGACACGAAGAACGCCGTCGCCGAAGCGGGCGACGGGCCCGCGCCGACGTTGCGCGTCGTGTCGGTGATCGTGATCGTGGCGCCGGACGCCGCACGCGTCGGCACGGTCATCGCCGACACGCTCAGGTCCGGGCCGATCCGGATCAACACCGACTTCGCATTGTTGATCTCGTTCGCTTCTCCCACCGCAAGGCCCGCGTCTGCCTGGGCGAAGAGATAGTAGGTGCCGGACGCGATGCCGCCCGGGATGTTCACAATCGTCGAGCCCCCGGAGGAAGCGGCGGGGACGAGGCCGGAAACAGGGCGCGCCTCCAGTGCCGCATCGCCGGCATCAAGGAAGACGTTGCTCGAGAGGAAGAACCGCGTGGTGGAGGCCGTCGCCGCCGAAGCCCCCTGGTTCGAGGTCGTGTCGGATACGACGATCGCCGTGCCCGGTCCCGCGACGCTCGGCGCGGTGAACGTCGTCACCACCAGATCGGGTCCGATCGCGATCGTGGTGACTTTCGTGTTGTTGAACTCGTTCGTTTCCCACAGCGTGCCAGGTGCGTCGGCCTTGGCGAACAGGTAGTAGGTGCCGGCACTCAGTGGCGTCGGAATCAGCAGCGGGGTGACCGACGTCGTCGCGGCGCCCGTGGCGAGCTCAGGCACCACGCGGCTGCCGATGAGCGGGTCGGCGGCGTCGAGGATCGCATTCGCGGACAGATAGAAGGCGGTCTGAGTCGGTGGAGCGGCCCCGAGACCCTGATTCCTGGTGGTGTCAGTCACGCTGATCGTGCTGCCCTCCGCGGCGGAGCGGGGCGTTTGCAGATCGGCGACCAGCATGTCCGGCGCGACGTCGTCGCTCACGATCGAGACGGTGCCGGACGCCGGGGAACCAAGAATGTAGCCGCTGCCGGAAGTGATCGTGACGATGACCGTCTCGTTGTTTTCGACGACCGTGTCATCGACCGGCACGACCGGGACGGTCGCCGTCGCCGCTCCCGCCGGGATGATGACCGAGGCCGGAAGCGCCGTGTAGTCTGCGCTCGCCGTGGTGGTGCCGCCAATGAGATATTGCACGGTGAGGGCGCTCTGGGTGGCCGCGCCTCGACTGAACGTGAATGCGCCAGGAACCAGACCGGCCTCGAGCGCGGTTGGCGTGCTCGCGGTGACGGTCACTGACGGTGGCGCAGGCGGCGGAACGCATCCGGCCGGAACGTCATACGCCGGCACGACGCGATTCAGTCCATTGTCCGACGTGTCGGTGGCGCTGAGCCCCATGCCGCGCCCGGCAAACGATTCCCACAACCGGCAGTAGTTCTGACTGACGGGCGTGCCGGCGTTGCGGAGCGCATCGGCTTCGAGCATCGCGTCGCGCAGGTCGAGCATGGTCGGGGCCGGCGGTGAAAGCTTCAAGCCGTCGATGTAGAGCTGATGGGCCTCGTTGATCGCGGCGCTCTCGCTGCCGCGGACGAGGTCCGTTCTGAACCGCTCGCGGACGTCCCACAACGTGTTGACCCAGATCTCGCCGTTGTCGTGCACGCTGCAGAACAGATTGAGCAGGCAGACCCAGTCGCCGTAGTGCTTGCCGTTCACGCCGCGCAGTCCGCCGGGGCGGGCGTAGTCCGCGAGCAGCGTGTCGCCGTTGATGCTGTAGGCGAAGAAGTCGCCGCCCCCTTCGCCGATCGCGCCGGCTTCATTGCCGGTCCAGGCCGTGTTCAGCCGCAGGCTGACGCCGTGGTGGAACTCGTGAACGATGATGTCGAGGTCGAGGTCGCCATCGAGATCGGCGGTCCCGTCGCCGTCGACGTCTTCGCCCCAGCAGCCGCTGCCGTCCCACAGGAACATGTTGATCGTCGGGCTGCCGCCATCGGGCGCGTGCACGTAGTTCGCGTTGTTGCGTCCGGTCGCGCGCGCGTTCGCCTTCACCGGGTCGCCTCCCGCGCCGCCCCGACCGAAATTGTCCTGCTGGAAATTGCCGGCCCCTTCGTCGAATCCGAGGTCGTAGAAGAAGTCGTGCGCGTAGTTCAGCGCAAAGAACAACGACGTCTCTGCCGCGCCGGCCGAATTGAACGGGAAGTCGAAGGTCCACGCCGAGCCGTCGAACGTGCCCGACCCCGAGGGCTCCCCCGCGCTGCCGCGGAAGACGCGGACGTTGTTGCCGTCGAGACGCCCGCTGTTACCGAGGACAGTGGCGGGATCGCGGAACGGACTGTTCAGACTCCGGAGCACGAGATTCGCCGGCGGCGGACACCCGGTGCCGTTGCCACCCTGGGGCATGGGATCCGGGAGCCGGGGATCGGCAGGCGACGACGTCTGGAGCACGCGGCCGAACCCTTCGGCATGCTGCACGCGATTGCGGCGAATCAGGAGCTCGGCGTTCTGTGCGTCGATCAGGACGTCGTAGACCCCCGACTGTTCGGGTGCGGTAACCGCGACGTGCCAGGCCAGATGCAGCACGCCATCGAGCGGCAGCCAGACAGGAGACGCGACGCTGGCCACGCCCTCGCCGGCGTGCGTGAGCGCCGCGGCGCGGGCATCGGCGGCCGCGAGCGACATCGTGTCGTCACGGCCATCGATTGACGCCGCGTTCGACGTGATGCGCGCCACCGTCCCGTCGGGCCGCAGGTGAATGCCCACTGCCGAATCGAAGACCGGATAGCCATCGACGACCTGTTTGAAGACGAGATGACGGACGCCGTTCGAGCGACTGACGTAGTCGCGATCGAGCGTCAGCGTCGCGAGGTCACGTGGATCGAGCCCGAGGCGGCGGGCGTTGCTGACGAGGAGTCCCCGGACGGCGGGGGCGTTACTGACGGTCGAGATCGCCAGCCCCGGATTGTCCAGCATGCGCACCGACCCGCTGTCGCGGTTGAAGCGCAGACGCCGCCGTTCAGCGGCCGCTCCGCGTGCGGACGGTTCAGCAGTCACTCGAGGGCTGACCGCCTCGCGGCGGTCGCGAATATCGAAATCTGGACGCGGTTGGGCCCCGCGCGATTGTGAAATCGCAATCTGGGACCCGGGCACACTAATGAGCCCAGCTGCCAGCACCGCCACGCACAGGCGTGTTCCCGCCGACATAGCAGGTCTCCTCGGAAGGGGGAAGCGCCTGCTGAGCTGCGAGTTTCAGGCCATGACGCCGGCGTCGGCGGGTCAATCACTTAGGCGGGATCCCCGCACATGTGTGCTAACGATTCCGGGTGGCCCACTACGTTTGTCGGTTCAAGGGTTCAAGGGTTCAGGGGTTCAGAACCCCCGCACCCTTGCACCCCCTTGAACCGCTTGAACTCTTGAACCGAAAAGAAACGTGTCCCTCGTCGACGTCGTCGTACAGGCGGGTCCTCCTTGGTTGGTCGACTGCCCGATCCATCGCTGCGGATCAAAAGGGGTGCTTATCCCGGCGAGGGTTGAATCTCGGTGCAGGGTCGGTCGTCTAAACCTTGTAGAAAGGCGTATTTAGCCGCTGAAACCGATTGGAGGATCGCCGCCTTTGCCGTATAATGACAACAGGCGACGCCCCCTCCTCACGATAGGTACACCGGATGTTCGAACGTTACACGGAACGAGCGCGACGCGTCCTCTTCTTCGCGCGCTACGAGGCCAGCCAGCTGGGCAGCATCTCGATTGAAACCGAGCATCTGCTCCTTGGTCTCATCCGCGAAGGCAAGGGGCTCACGAGCCGCATCTTTGCCCGATCCCATCTGTCCCTCGAAAGCATCCGCAAGGAAATCGAGGGCCGCACCGTCTTCCGTGAGAAGGTCTCGACCTCGGTCGAAATCCCCTTCAGCGCCGAAACGAAGCGCGTGCTGCAGTTTGCGGCGGAAGAGGCCGACCGGCTGCTCCACAACTACATCGGGACGGAGCACCTGCTCCTCGGCATTCTCAGGGAAGAGCGGTCCGTTGCGGCGACGATCCTCATGGAAAAGGGGATGCGCCTCAACACCGTCCGTGAAGACATCGTTGCCCTGCTGAACGAGAAGACCACGCTGACGCGGGTCAAGGAAACGCCGCTCCTGGCCGAGTTCTCGCGGGACTTGACCGAGGCGGCGATGAAGAACCAGCTCGATCCGCTGGTCGGCCGTCACCTCGAGGTCGAGCGCGTGCAGCAGGTGCTCTGCCGCCGCACGAAGAACAACGCCGTGCTCATCGGCGAGCCGGGCGTCGGCAAGACCGCCATCGTCGAGGGCCTCTCCCAGAAAATCGTCTACGGCGACGTGCCGCATTTCCTGGCCGACAAGCGCATTCTGGCGCTCGACATCTCGCTCATCGTCGCCGGCACCAAGTATCGCGGTCAGTTCGAGGAACGCCTCAAGGCGATCATGAAAGAACTGACCGAGAACCCGAACATCATCGTCTTCATCGACGAGCTCCATACGCTGGTCGGGGCGGGTTCGGCGGAAGGCTCGCTCGATGCCGCCAACATCCTGAAGCCGGCGCTGTCGCGCGGCGAGATTCGCTGCATCGGCGCGACGACTCCGGCCGAGTACCCGGAAGTACATCGAGAAGGATCGCTCGCTCGAGCGGCGGTTCCAGGCGATCAAGGTCGATCCGCCGTCGGAAAAAGAAACGATCGAAGTCCTGAGCGGCGTGAAGGACCGGTACGAGGCCTTCCATCACGTCGAATACACCTTCGAGGCGATTGAAGCGGCGGTGTACCAGTCGAACCGCTACATCACCGATCGCTTCCTGCCTGACAAGGCGATCGATCTCATCGACGAGGCGGGCGCGCGCGCGAAGCTGCGCGAGGCCGGCTACAGCGAGGAGTTCGGCGAGATCAACCGGAGCATTCGCGTCGCCGTCGAGCAGATGGAGAACGCGGTCTCCGAGAAGAACTTCGAAAAGGCGCAGTTCTACCGCGAGCAGGAAGTGCAGGCGCGTGAGAACCTGCAGTTCGTGCGCGAGCGGTTCGACGTGAAGTCCAGCTCGCGCCGCGTGGTCGTCGGCAAAGCGGAGATCGACGAGGTCGTGTCCAAGTGGACCGGCGTGCCGTTGACCTCGATCAACCAGGACGAAGGCGACAAGCTGCTGCGGATGGAAGACGAGCTGCACAAGCGCGTCATCTCGCAGGAGACGGCGATCTCCGCCCTGTCACGCGCCATCCGCCGTTCGCGCGCCGGGCTGAAGAACCCGAATCGTCCGGTCGGCAGCTTCGTGTTCCTCGGGCCGACCGGCGTCGGCAAGACCGAGCTCGCTCGCGCGCTGGCGAACTTCCTGTTCGGCAGCGATCACGCGCTCATCCGCTTCGACATGTCCGAGTACATGGAGAAGCACTCGGTGTCGAAGCTGATTGGCTCGCCGCCCGGATACGTCGGCCACGAAGAAGGCGGGCAGCTCACCGAGAAGGTGAAGCGCAATCCGTATTCGGTCGTGCTCCTCGACGAGATCGAGAAGGCGCACCCGGATCTGTTCAACATCCTGCTGCAGGTGTTCGAGGACGGCCATCTGACCGACGGCCTCGGCAACCGGGTGAACTTCAAGAACACCATCATCATCATGACGTCGAACATCGGCGCCCGCTTCATCCAGAAGAAGGCGTCGCTGGGGTTCCAGTCGAGTGACAGCCAGACCATCAGCCGCAGCGTCAACGACATGGTGCTGGGGGAAGTCCGCAAGACGTTCAACCCCGAGTTCATCAACCGCATCGACGAGATCATCGTGTTCGAGGCGCTCTCGGACGACGATCTGCGGACGATTACCCGGCTGCTGGTGAAGCAGGTGAACGACAACCTGGTCGATCGCAAGATCCGGCTGGATCTCGCTTCCGACGTCGTGGACTGGATCATCGAGCAGACCTGCAAGGACCGCTCGTATGGCGCCAGGCCGCTTCGCCGCGCCATTCAGCGCTACATCGAGGATCCGCTGTCCGAAGAGCTCATCCGTGGGCATCTGAAAGGCGGCGATATCGAGGTGTATCTCGATGCCGGCGCACTGGCCTATCGCGCCCTGGGACACGCCGCGGCCGAGGGCCGGCGTCTGGCCTGACCCGACCCCCGTTGCGGCGGCCAGGACCGGTCGCCGCGGCCGCTGGCCTGGCCCCGACGAAGTCCGACGGGTGGTCTCTCACGTCTAAAATCCAGTAGAATCATGGCTTGGCGCTGCACGGCCCTCCCGGCCCGTGCGGCGGCAGGCCCCAAAACACCGTTACCTTTGGGGCAAAGAACCCCGTGCTGATCTCCAGATCTATGCGATTGCTTGTTTTGGCTGTTGCGGTCCTCGCGGCCGCGGCCGAGGTGCGCGCGCAGACGCCGCCCGCTCCGGCCCAGGGAGCGTCCGAGGCGGTCACGCTCCCGACCACCATCTGCGGCCTTCCTGTTGGCGCGCCCTCCACGCTGCCTCCCGCGGGAACCGGCCCTTACACCTACGCCATCCTCGCTTGCTTCGAGAAGCAGGGCGGCCAGCCGGTCGTCGATGCGCAGACCTACGTGTTTTACATGGAAATGCGGAACCGGGTCAGCAGCCCTGCCGAGAACCGCTGGGTTCCGTATACCGAGGACATGGAGCAGGCGATGCTCGGCGACTTCCGCCGGCTCTGGGCCACCAACTTCCTCGACGACCTGAGTATCGAGGTTCGCGACGTCCGTTTCTCCAATGGGGTGATCGGCAAGGTCGTGGTCTACAACATGGAGGAGCGTCAGCGGGTCAAGATCGTCGACTACATCGGCTCCGACAAGGTGGATCAATCGAAGATCGAGGAAGAGCTCCGCGATCGCGGCATCAAGATCAATCTCGACTCGTTCATCGATCCGGGCGTCATCCGCCGGGTCACCGGCGTCGTCCGGGAGCTCTATGCGGAGAAGGGCTATCAGTTCGCCGAGGTGAAGCCCGAGGTCAAGTCTGTCGAGGGCGGGCCGAAACTGGTCCACGTGACGTTCAACATCAACGAAGGCCCGAAGGTCCGGATCCGCGAGGTCGAATTCCTCGGCAACCAGAAGGTGAGCGATCGCTCGCTCAACCGGAAGATGAAGGAGAACAAGTCCAAGGGATTCCTCGGCTTCATCACCGGCGGCGGGACCTACAAGGAAGAGAAGTTCGGCGAGGATGCCGAGAAGGTGATCGAGCACTACCGCAACGAGGGCTACATTGCGGCGCAGGTCGGCCAGCCCGAGTTGAAGATCATCGAAGACGAGGCGGATGGACGGACGCGATGGGTCCAGCTCCGCATCCCGATCACCGAAGGGAATCGCTACAAGATCGGCAACTTCACCTTCGAGGGGAACACGATCGTGAAGAGCGAGCCGCTGGCTGCGCTCTTCAAGGTCGAACAGGGTGAGACCTACAGCGAGAAGAAGGTCCGCAAGGGACTCGAGAAGGCGAAAGAGGTGTACGGCTCAATCGGCTACTACGAGTTCGTCGCCTACCCCGATCTGAAGCCGCGCGACCTGCCGCCGATGGGGCAGACGAACGGAAACGAACCCGCGGGTCCGTCTCAGCCAGGTCCCTCGGTTCAGGCCGCGAGCAGTCCGCCCATCGTCGACGTCACCATGCGCGTGACCGAGGGCAAGCAGTACTTCGTCAACCGCATCACGTTCAGCGGCAACACGACCACGCGGGACAACGTCATCCGCCGCGAGATCCGGCTGCTCGAGGCGGGCGTCTTCAACACCGAAGCGCTGAAGTACAGCATCAAGCGGTTGAATCAGCTCGGATACTTCCGCAATATCGAAGGGGATGCGATTCAGGTCGAAAAGACGCCGGGCGCCGACAACAAGGTCGACATCGGTCTCAAGTTCGAGGAGCAGAACCGCAACCAGCTGACGTTCGGCGCCGGCGTCTCGCAGTTCGACGGGTTCTTCGGGCAGCTGGCGTTCCAGACCTCCAATTTCCTCGGCCGCGGCGAGACGTTCAGCATTTCGGCGCAGGCGGGCAACCGGGCCAAGAACTATCAGGTCGCCTTCACCGAGCCGTTCCTGTTCGATCGGCCGCAGACGGCCGGCATCGATCTGTTCATCCGTGAAATCCGCTACATCAACCAGTTCACGCAGGCGTCGAGGGGCGGCAACCTCGTGTACGGGTTCCAGACCGGCGACTTCTCGCGGATGTTCGTCAACTACAGCCTCGAGCAGGTCAAGGTGAAGGACCTGAACCCGCTCTACAACGACCCGATCGTCGTCGGGCGTAATCCATTCCTGCAGGATTCGCTGCTCATCGGGTTGGGCGGCCGCCGGACGATCAGCAAGATCGCGCCGAGCTGGGTGTTCAACACGGTCGATCAGCCGATCTTCCCGTCGAGCGGCACGCGGTACACCTTGTCGTTCGACTTCGCCGGAATCGGCGGCGACACGAACTTCACCAACCCGCGTGCCGAGGGCATCTGGTACTTCCCGCTCAATCGGCGGACGTCGCTCGGGTTCCGCGCCCAGGCCGAGTACATTCAGCCGTTCGGCAGCACGACCTACATTCCGATCTACGAGCGGCTCTACCTGGGCGGCGAGTACAGCATCCGCGGCTTCGACATCCGTTCGGTGGGTCCGCGCGATCCGATTACCGGCATCGTGCTCGGCGGCAACAAGAGCCTGCTGTTCAACGCCGAATACCTGATCAACATCGCCGGACCGGTCCGGCTCGTGCTGTTCGCCGATGCCGGTCAGGTTCGCAACGCGGGCCAGAACTTCGCCTGGACCGAACCGGTGATCGAGCGCACCGTGGAGGGGTCGCTGGTGGCGAACAGCATTCTCGATCCGTATTTCATCTTCAATCCAATCACCGTCGAGCCGGCCGTATCCAGTCGCTCGATTGGCGAGGCGGCCGCGTTCAAGAGTTCGATCGGCGCGGAGGTCCGTTTCTTCATGCCGGTCCTCAACGTGCCGTTCCGGTTGATCTTCGCGATGAATCCGAGCCGCTACGGCGTGTACGACAACAATCTGCAGCCCGAGAAGAAATACAAATTCCGGTTCGCGGTCGGGACGACGTTCTGACGCCGTTGGATAATCCTCAATGATGAAAGGGACTCTCTAAATGAAGCCGTTGAAGACGATGACAGTGATTGCCGCCCTGGGCGTTGTGCTCGCGGCGGGCCCGGCCTTCGCGCAGGCAAAGCCGCCGGCTGGAGGACAGACTCCCGCGACGACGCCGGCCGCGCCGCAGCCCGCCGCGCCGGCCGCGCAGCAGCCCGCCGCGCCGGCGCGCACCCGCGGCGCCTCGCCCGTTCCCCGAAGGGGCGAAGATTGCCTACATCGATCTTCAGTTCATCGCATCCAATTCAGTCGAAGGGAAATCGGCGACGACGAAAATCCAGGAGTTCGCCAAGAAGAAGACTGCCGAGCTCGAGGGCAAGCAGAAGGCGCTCGAAGCGGCGCGCAGCAAGCTGCTGCAGGGCGGCACCGTGCTGAGCGATCAGGCGCGCAGCCAGATGGAAAAAGACATCGACAAGATGACGCGCGAGCTCCAGTACGCGCAGCAGGACGCGCAGTCGGAGCAGACGCAGCTGACCAACGAGCTGCAGACCGAGTTCCAGACCAAGCTCAATCCGATCATCGACCAGGTAGCCAAGGAGAAGGGTCTCCAGCTGGTGCTCAGCATCGCGGATTCGGGCGCCGTCTGGGCCGACACCGGCCTCAACATTTCGGCCGAGGTGATGAAGCGCCTCGACGCGAGCAAACCGGCCGCTGCGCCGCCGCCCGTGAAAAAGTAATTCGTGAACATTCCGCAGGTCATCGAGCGGCTGTGTTACCGCTATCCATCGCCGCTGGTGGATGCGGTGATCGAGTTGGAGCCGGGGCGCCGCATCGTCGCCGTCAAGAACGTCACGGTCAACGAGGATTTCTTTCAGGGGCATTTTCCCGGCGAGCCGCTCATGCCCGGGGTGCTCATGATCGAGACCCTGGCACAAGTGGCGACCGTGCTGCTGATGCACGGGGCCGACGGCAACATGCGCGCCTTCCTGCGCGGCGTGGACAATGCGAAGTTCAGGCTCCGAGTCGTCCCGGGAGACCGGCTGCGGCTCGAGGTCACGCTCGGTCCCCGCCGGACGCGCATGGCGCGCGCGCATGGCACGGCCTATCTCGGCGATCGCATCGTGGCCGAGGCTGAACTGCTGCTCGGGCTGCTCGGCGTCGCGAAGGATGCCCGCGCCGGAGTGACCATTCACCCGACCGCGATCGTGCATCCCGACACCCGGATCGGCCGCGGAACGATCGTCGGTCCCTACGTCACGATCGGCGAGCACGTGACCATCGGTCGCGACTGCCGCATCGGCGCGTCGGCGGTGGTCGATGGCTGGACGCAGATCGGCGACGCGAACGAGATCTTTCCGATGGCCTCGGTCGGGCTGATCCCGCAGGACCTCAAGTTCGGCGGCGAGCGCACGCAGCTGGTCATCGGAAACCGCAACATCATCCGGGAGTTCGTGACGATTCATCGCGGAACGGCTGGCGGCGGCGGGCTGACGAGCATCGGTGATCACAATCTCTTCATGGCCTACGCGCACATCGCCCACGACTGCCACGTCGGCAACGACACGATTTTCGGCAATGGCGCGACGCTCGCCGGACACGTCATCGTCGAGGATTACGCCAACGTCGGGGCGTTCTCGGGCGTGCACCAGTTCTGCCGCGTCGGCCGGCACGCGTTCATCGGCGGGTATTCCGTGGTGACCAAGGACGCGCTGCCGTTCGCCAAGACCGTGGGCAACCGGGCCCGGATTTACGGCCTCAATACGATCGGCCTGGTCCGGCGCAAGTTCTCGGCGGACGCGATCGCGAAGCTGCGCCGCGCCTATCGTCATCTGCTGCACTCGAACACCAGCCGCGCGCTGGCGCAGATCGAGCGCGACCAGACGGTGCAGTGCGACGAGGTGCAGTACGTCGTCGATTTCATTCGCACTTCGAGCCGTGGCGTCGGCCTTCGTCGGCCGAGCCGCAGGCTCGAGGAAGTCATGGACGAATAACAGGGAAGACAATGAAGGTGAACGGACGAATTCTTGGCATGCTGCTCCTGGCGTGCGTCGTCGCAGGATGCGATGACGATGACCCACCGACTGCGCCGACGACGCCTGCGCCGGCGGTGACGGAGACGTTCACGGGCAACATCGCCCCGAACGGGGCGACGACCCACACGTTTTCCGCGACGACCCGCGGGGCGGTGACCGCGACGCTGAAGGCCATCGGGACGGACAACACGCTGGTCGTCAGCTTTGCCCTCGGCACCTGGAGCAACGACTCCTGTCTCGTCACCCTCGCGAACGACAGGGCCACTGGCGGAGCCAAGCTCGAAGGGACGATGACCGGGGCCGGCAACCTCTGCACGCGCATCAGCGATGTCGGGAATCTCGCCACCGGGCAGACGGCCGACTACACTATCGAGGTCGTGCACCCGTAGTCAGCAGCCGGTCAGTGGCTCGCATTGGCATCATCGCCGGCAACGGCAAGTTTCCCTTTCTCGCACTGCAGGGCGCCCGCGACCTCGGTCACGACGTGACTGTCGTGGCCGTGAAGGAAGAGGCGTCCCCCGCCCTGGAAGACGCCGCGCGCGCCGTCGGCGCGGCGCTCCATTGGGTCTCGTTGGGCCAGCTGGGCAAGTGCATCAAGCTGCTCAAGAGCGCGGGGATCTCCCGCGCGGTCATGACCGGTCAGGTCAAGCACGTCAAGATTTTCTCAGGCATCATCCCCGACCGCGCGCTGCTGTCAGTGCTCACCCGGTTGAAAGCCCGAAACACGGACGCGCTCATCTCGGCGGTGGCTGACGTGCTGCGCGACGAGGGGATCGAGCTGCTGGATTCGACAGCGTTCCTGTCGCCGCTGCTCGCACGTGAGGGTGTGTTGAGCTCGCGCGCTCCGACGGACGAAGAGGCCGCTGACTTCGAATTCGGCTACCGGATGGCCGACGCGATTGCGGCGCTCGACGTCGGACAGACCATCGCGGTCAGGCACAAGGC
The DNA here is from genome assembly GCA_963785755.1 of uncultured Acidobacteriota bacterium. Classification (GTDB taxonomy): domain Bacteria; phylum Acidobacteriota; class Vicinamibacteria; order Vicinamibacterales; family 2-12-FULL-66-21; genus JACCXG01. The sequence continues at coordinate 118,621 of CAWAXG010000056.1, forward strand.
GGTCGTCGCGGTCGAGGCCATGGAGGGCACCGACGAGGTGATCGGCCGCGCCGGCCGTCTTGCCGGTGCCGGCGTCCGGATCGTCAAGGTTGCGAAACCGAACCAGGACATGCGGTTCGACGTGCCGGTGATCGGCCTGGCCACGATCCAGGCGATGCGCGCCGCGGGCGCCTCCGCGTTGTCCGTGGATGCGGGCAGGACGCTCGTGTTCGACAGCGAGCACCTCTTCGCGTCGGCGAACGAAGCGTCCATCGTGATTGTCGGCCGGCGGCGGGCGAGCGATTCATGACTCCAGATCCGGTGCGCATCGCGGTCATCGGCGTCGGCCACCTCGGCCGTCACCACGCGCGCATTCTGTCGTCGATGGAGGGCGCGCGTCTGACCGCGGTCGTCGACACGATTCCCGAGCGCGCGCAGGAGGTAGCCTCGGCGTCGTCGGCCCGGGCGCTGACCGACTACCGCGATCTGCTCGACGAAGTGGATGCGGTCGTGGTTGCGGTGCCGACCGAGTCGCACCGCGAGGTCGCGGTCCCGTTTCTCGAGCGCGGCATTCCGGTGCTGGTCGAGAAGCCGATGTCGCGATCGATCGAGGATGCCGACCTGATGCTGGATGCCGCCAGCCGCGGCCGTGCCATGCTCGCGGTCGGTCACACGGAGCGTCACAATCCCGCGGTCGCCACTGCCATGCGTCTGGTCATCGCGCCGCGGTTCATCGAAGTGCACCGCCTCAGCGCCTTCCCGGATCGCAGCCTCGACATCGACGTCGTCTTCGACCTGATGATCCACGATCTGGACATCATCCTTGCGCTGGTACGCTCGGACGTCGTCTCGATCGAGGCGGTCGGGGTGCCCGTGCTGACGCCGAAATACGACATCGCCAACGTGCGGCTGCGCTTCTCGTCCGGCTGCATCGCGAACATCACCGCCAGCCGCATCAGCAAGGATCGCGTGCGGAAGATCCGGTTCTTTCAGAAGGATGCGTACCTGTCGGTCGACTACGCGTCTCAGGAGGTCGAGGCGTGGCGGCTGGTGCGCCGCGAGCCGCGTCCGGGCATCGAGGGCGGGCCGATTCCGGTCGAGCGCGACGAGCCGCTCCGCCGCGAGCTCGCGGACTTCGTCAAGGCCGTGCGCGATCGGTCGGCGCCGCTGGTGGATGGCGCCGCGGGCCGGCGGGCGCTCGCCCTGGCATCGGAGATTGCCGGCCGCATGGAGAGCGTCGCCGGGTGAGTGCGACCGGCAGCGACTGTTTTCTTCCGCCGGCGGAAGAATATCGGATGCCTCCAACTGTGAAAGGATCGTAGCCGCGCCGCTACGTCAGCGATGTTCAAGGATCTCAACGCCTTCATCTCCGCACTCGACAAATCACGCGAGCTGTCACGCATCACCGATCCGGTGAGCCCCGATCTCGAGATCAGTGCCGTCACCGACCGGGTCTCGAAGTCGCCTGGCGGCGGTCCCGGACTTCTCTTCGAGCGCCCGACCGGATTCGAGATGCCGGTCGCAGTGAACCTTTTCGGTTCATTGACCCGGATGTGCATGGCGCTCGGCGTGCAGAATCTCGACGACCTTGCCAGCGAGATAGAAGAGCTCTCGACGCCGAAGATCCCGTCCGGCCTCGTCGACGCGCTCAAGATGCTGCCGACCGTGAACCGTCTTCGCGATCTGATGCCGAAAACGGTCAGCGATGCCGAATGTCAGGCGGTCGTCCGCCGAAACGGCACGCTCGATGAAATTCCAATCCTCAAGTGCTGGCCCGAGGATGGCGGCAGGTACATCACGTTTCCCCTCGTGTTCACCAAGGACCCGGAGACCGGGATCAGGAACGTCGGGACGTATCGCATGCAGGTCTACGATCCGCGGACGACCGGCATGCACTGGCAGCGGCACAAAGGCGGCGCGCAGCACCATCGCGTTGCCGAACGGCTCGGCAGGCGGATGCCGGTGTCCGTTGCCCTTGGTCCGGATCCGGCACTCGCGTATTCCGCGACGGCGCCGATGCCCGAAGGCCTCGATGAGCTGATGCTCGCGGGTTTCCTGCGCCGCGAGCGCGTCGAGCTCGTGAAGTGCGTGACCAACGATCTCGAGGTACCGGCCAATTCACAGATCGTGCTCGAGGGATACGTCGAGCCGGGTGAACGCCGGCGCGAAGGTCCGTTCGGCGACCACACCGGCGTGTACTCAAATCCCGATGAGTTCCCGGTGTTCCACCTGACCTGCGTCACCCATCGCAAGAATCCGATCTACCTGACCACGGTCGTCGGAATCCCGCCGATGGAGGATTACTATCTTGGCAAGGCGAGCGAGCGGATTTTCCTGCCGCTCATCCGCAAGACGCTCCCGGAAATCGTCGATATGCATTTCCCGGCTGAAGGGATCTTCCACAACCTGGTCATCATTTCGATCGACAAACGCTACCCGGGACACGCGCGCAAGATCATGAACGCCTGCTGGGGACTCGGCCAGCTGATGTTTTCCAAGACCATCATCGTCGTCGACAGGGACGTCGATGTGCAGAACCAGTCCGAGGTCGCCTGGATCGTCGGGACTCATATCGATCCGCAGCGCGACGTCCAGTTCACCCGTGGCCCGGTGGACGACCTCGAGGACGCCAGCGACCTCCCCGCATACGGCAGCAAGATGGGAATCGACGCGACCCGTAAATGGCCGAGTGAAGGGTTTTCGCGTCCGTGGCCAAAAAAGCTGAGAACCACCCCGGCGGCGGCCGCCACGGCTGAGGAGCAGTGGGAGAGAATCCGGAAAGGCTGGAAGGCGTGACGACTCTGCAGATGCTCGCCGATCGGGTGGCGCAGGGGGATCAGCTGAACGAACCGGACATCCCGCTTCTGCTCGAGAGTCGCGACCTCATCGCCATCGGCATGATGGCCGACGACGTCCGGAGGCAGCAGCATGGCGTAGAGACCACTTTCGTGCGCGTGCTCGAAATACACGTCGACGCGGTCCCTTCCTCGCTGCCGCAAGGCGTCTCGGCCGGTGAGTTTCGTCTCGTCGGTGCGCCGTCGTCTCTGGATGCCGCCTGTGCCGCCGTCGCGCAGGCGAAGCGTCTGGCCGGCGGGACGCCGGTGACGGGGTTTTCGCTGAGCGACCTTGCCGCTCTCGAATCCTCCGGCGGCTACGCCTTCGGCCGGCTTAGAGACGCAGGTCTCGACGCGGTCGCGGACACGCCAGTTGACCGGACACCGGTCACGACCGTTCAGGCGGCCCGGACAGCAGGCCTGTCACTGCACCGGTTGACGGTTCATGCGCCGCCGCAGAGCGCGCTCGATCTCATTCATGCCGCGCGAATGCTGCAGGCTTCCGCGGGTGGATTCCGCGCGTTCGCCCCTCTTCCGCGCACGATGTCGGTCACGACTCCGACGACCGGTTACGACGATGTGAAGCTCGTCGCGCTGGCGCGGCTGTTGATACGCGAGATCCCGTCGATCCAGGTGGACTGGCCGTTGTACGGACCCAAGCTCGCGCAGGTGGCGTTGACCGTGGGCGCGGACGACGTGGACGGGATCGCCGCGGTGGAGACCGGGACGCTGGGCACGCGCCGCAGCGCCATCGCGGAGATCGAAGGGAACATCCGTGCCGCCGGTCTGCAGCCGATCGAGCGCGACGGCAGATTCGCGATCCGTGGACGCCAATGAGACCGGTGCGCCTGGGAGCGGTCGACTACCTCAACGCGCGCCCGCTCGTCTTCGGCCTCGAGCTGCGCCACGGCTTCGCGCTGCAGTTCGATCCGCCGTCGAAGTGCGCCGCGCTGCTCCATGAAGGCTCGATCGATGTCGGGATGATCCCCAGCATCGAGTACGTGCGCGGCGCGCCATACCTGGCTGTTCCCGACGTGGCGATTGTGTCCGAAGGGCCGGTGGCGTCGGTTGCGCTGTTCAGCAAGAAGCCGATCGCGGATATCCAGACGATCGCGGCCGACACCAGCTCGCGCACGTCGAGCGCGCTCATGCGGATTCTTTGTTATGAGGCGCTCGGCATCGACCCGGAGTTCGTTCCGATGCCGCCCCGGCCGGCCGAGATGCTGCGGCGCTGCGATGCCACGCTGCTCATCGGCGACGCCGCGCTGTTCCTCGACCACGAGCTTCACGGTGTCACCAAGCTCGATCTCGGCGAGCGCTGGACCCAGCTGACCGGTCTGCCGTTCGTCTGGGCGTTCTGGGCCGGCCGCCCGACAGCGCTCACGAGCGATCAGGTGCGCCTCCTGCTCGAGGCGCGGGATGCAGGCGTCGCGGCCTCGGACGCAATCGCCGCCGCGTATTGCGGCCCGAGCCGGGCCGCGCTGGCGAAGCAGTATCTGAAGGAGAATGTCCGGTACGACTGGGGCGCCCGTGAGCTCGAAGGTCTCGAGACATACTATGAGCTCGCTCATAAGCACGGCATCGTCGACGAAGCCCGTACGCCGGTCTTCTACCGGTTGTAGCGGGCTCCAGGTGATGAGCCGTAATCGAGTGTCGCCGTGAAGTCAGGTTACGAGTCGATCGGGAAAAGGGTCGCGGCAGGCAAGCGGATCGGCGCCGCCGAGGCGCTGGACCTCTATCTGGGCGCGCCCACGGCGCTTCTCGGCCGGCTGGCGGACGACATCCGCGCGCGCAAGCACCCCGGGCGGGTGGTCACCTACATCATCGACCGCAACGTCAACTACACGAACGTGTGCGTGGCGCGGTGCAACTTCTGCGCGTTCTATCGACCCGTCGGATCGAACGAGGGGTATGTCCTCGGCTTCGATGAGATCTTCCAGAAGATCGACGAAACCATCGCGCTCGGCGGCGGGCAGCTGCTCCTGCAGGGCGGCCACAACCCCGATCTGCCGCTCGAGTGGTACGAGGATCTGTTCCGGGCGATCAAAGCGCGGTACCCGATGTTCCGGCTGCATGCCCTCTCACCGCCGGAAGTCGTGCATCTGACGCGGATGTCCAGGCTGCCGGTCCCGCAGGTCATCGGCCGGCTGATCGCCGCGGGGCTCGACAGCATTCCAGGCGGCGGCGCGGAGATTCTCGTCGATCGCGTCCGGAAGCTGCTGAATTGCTACGGGAAGGCAACCGCGGACGAGTGGCTCGGGGTCATGAGATATGCACATCGCGCCGGCCTGCGTACGACCGCGACCATGATGTACGGAACCGTGGAGACCGCCGAGGAGCGGATCGAGCATCTGATCCGGCTGCGCGAGCTCCAGGACGAAACCGGCGGGTTCACGGCGTTCATCACCTGGAGCTATCAGCCCGAACATACCGAGCTCGGTGGTGGGGAAGCCACTGGCATCGAGTATCTGAGAACTCTGGCGCTCGCCCGGATCGTGCTCGACAACTTCGACAACCTGCAGGCGTCGTGGGTGACGCAGGGAGGCAAGGTCGGGCAGCTCAGCCTGGCCTACGGCGCGAACGACATGGGCAGCGTGATGATCGAAGAAAACGTCGTCCGTGCCGCCGGCGCCAGCTACTGCATGGACGAAATCGAGATCGTCCGCAACATCGAGAACGCCGGATTCAGCCCCAAGCGGCGGAACATGCATTACGAAGTGCTGGGCGATCCGATCTTCCGCGAACGCGAGGTGCCGCGCATGCTGGAGCTGGCGGTCGCCCGCGCCGACGGCGACACGAGCCGTCCGCCGGAGATCGACCGCTACGCCGCCCGCAGCGCCGCCGAAAAGAAAGCGCGGCTCACCGGGCATTGAAAATCTATCGCGCCCCCTGGATCCTGCCCATCGCCACGCCGCCCGTTCGAGACGGGTGGATCGCCGTCGAAGATTTCCACATCGCCGCAGTCGGCGGCCCTGAGATCGCGCCTCCGTCCAACGCGATCGACGTGACCGTTGCGACGTCGGCCATTCTCCCGGCGGTCGTGAATGCCCATACGCATCTCGAGTTCTCGTGGGCGAGAGGGCAGGTGTCACCGGCCGCGTCGATGCCGAAGTGGGCGTCCGATCTGATCTCGCGGCCGCGGCCGCCATTCCACGAAACCGAAGGCACGATTGCCGCGGCGATCGCCGAAGCGCGCAGGTGCGGGACGACGCTGGTCGGTGACATATCGAACACGCTCGCGTCCTACGAGCCGCTGCTCGACAGTGAATTGTCTGCCTGCGTTTTCAACGAGCTCCTCGGTTTCAGGCCGGAGGACGCCGATCGCCTCGTCGCCAACGCCGCCGCCTCACTCCAGCAGTTGACCCCGGTCGAATGGCTGCGCTGCTCGATCGTGCCCCACGCGCCGTTCTCGGTTTCCCCCGAGCTGTTTCGAGCGATTGCCGAACAGCAGCGCGACGGCCGGGTCAGCGTTCACCTCGGCGAGTCCAAGGACGAGATCGAGTTCCTCCGCAGCGGCGGGGGGGCCTGGCGCCACCTGCTGGAGACTCTCGGCGTATGGACTCCCTCATGGACGCCGCCACGTCTCTCACCCGTGGACTATCTCGATCAGTTCGGTCTGGTGGGCGAGCGGCTGCTTGCGGTGCACGGCGTGCAGCTCACCGACGCGGAGTTGAAACGGCTTGCGAAGGCCGGCGCAACCGTTGTCACGTGCCCGCGGAGCAATCGGTGGACCGGGGCGGGGGATCCTCCCGTGTCGCGGTTCTATGCTTCCGGCGTTCGGGTCGCCATCGGCACGGACAGCCTGGCCAGCGTCGAGGATCTGAACCTGTTCACCGAGCTCGCAGCCGTCCGCAAGCTTGCGGCGGATGTTCCAGCGCGGCGGATTCTGGAGAGCGCCACGCGCTCGGGCGCCGACGCGCTCGGCTTCGGCGACCAGCTCGGCACAATCGAGCCGCACAAACGCGCCGAACTGATCGCCGTCCGCATCCCGGCCGGCCTGGAGGATGTGGAAGAATATCTGCTCAGCGGCATCCAGCCCGAGGCCATCCACTGGCTCTCGAGCGACCGAGAGCCTGTGAACCGTTGAACGTTTGAACTACTGAACCCGAACCCTTGAACCTTTGAACCCCTGAACCCTTGAACCGACTGAGCACCTACGCGTCATTCGTCCGTTTCAGCCACTCCGTGTTCGCGCTGCCGTTTGCGCTGACCGGGGCGCTGCTCGCGCTGCACCGATCCGGGGACTGGAGTGCGGCGAACGTGGGCTGGCGCCTCTGGTGGATTGTCGTGGCGATGGTGGCCGCGCGCAGTGCGGCGATGGGATTCAATCGCCTGGCGGACGCGCGGCTCGACGCGCTCAATCCAAGGACCTCGATGCGCGAGCTGCCGCGCGGCGCGATGACCTCGCGGGAAGCCGTCCTGTTCATCGCCGTCTCGAGCGTGGTCTTCGTGTTCGCGGCGTGGCGGCTCGGACCGTTGTGTTTCGCGCTCTCGCCGCTTGCGCTCCTGATCGTCTTCTGGTATTCGCTCGCGAAGCGCTTCACGTCCTACACGCAGCTCTTTCTCGGGCTGGCGATGGCGGTTGCGCCGGTCGGCGGCTGGCTCGCGGCGGGGGGGCGCGGCGGGCTCGAGCCGTGGCTGCTGGGCCTGGCGATCGGGACGTGGGTGGGTGGATTCGACGTGTTGTATGCCTGCCAGGATCTGACGTTCGATCGAGCGCACGGCCTGCGGTCGATCCCCGTGCGCTTCGGCGTCGCCAACTCGCTGGGCATTTCGCGCGCCATGCACGTCATCACCGTGATCTGTCTTGCCCTGCTGACGCCCGTCGCCGGGCTCGGCTGGATCTATGCGGCCGGCGTGTGCGGCGTGGCGCTGCTCCTGGTCTACGAGCAGTCGCTGGTCACCGCCGACGACTTGTCCCAGGTGAAGCGGGCGTTCGATCTGAACGGCTACGTCGGGATTCTCTATCTCGTGTCCACGGCTGCCGCGATCTATGTCCACTGAGCCGCGCCGGCGTTCCGTTGCCGTGGCGATCACCGGCGCGAGCGGCGCGCTGTACGCGACGCGCACCGTGGCTGCACTCCTCGAGCGCGGCTGCCACATCGAGCTGATCGTCTCCGAGTACGGCCGGCGTCTGCTGCGCGACGAGCTCGGCGAATCGGCCGCGATCGAAAAGCTGCCCGAGTATCTTGCCGGCAAGTTCGGAGAGGTCGTTCTCGCGGGCAGCTACACGCTCCACAGCAACCGCGATCTCGGCGCCAGAATCGCCAGCGGCAGCCAGGATTGCGAAGCGATGGTCGTCGTCCCGTGCTCGATGAAAACGCTGGCCGGTGTGGCGCACGGACTGTCGCGGACGCTCGTCGAGCGTGCGGCCGATGTGATGTTGAAGGAGCGGCGTCCGCTCGTCATCGTTCCGCGCGAGACGCCGATGAGCCTGCCGCAGCTCCGGAACATGGTGCTCTGCGCCGAAGCGGGTGCCGTGATCCTGCCGGCGATGCCCGCGTTCTACCAGATGCCGCGCACCCTCGACGACCTCGCCGATTTCATGACCGGCAAGATCCTCTCGGCGCTCGGCTTCGCCCACGAGCTGTATCCGCGATGGGGGAGTTGAACGTCGACAAGAGCCCGGCTCGCATCGCCAGGATGTTCGATGCGATCGCTCCCCGCTACGATCTGCTCAATCACGTGCTCAGCGCGGGGCTCGACAAACGGTGGCGGGCCCGCGCCGTCCAGGAGCTTCGCCTCGCACCCGGCACCCGGGTTCTCGACCTGTGTACCGGCACCGGCGACCTTGCCGTCGCGGCCGTGCAGAAGTGCCCCGAGGCGTCGGTGATCGGCGTCGACTTCGCCGGAGAGATGCTCAGGCTGGCTCACGTCAAGCTCGGTGCGCTCGGCCTGAGCCGATCGATCCGGTTCGTGCGTGGGGACGGGATGAGGATACCTCTCACCGATGCCTCGTGTGATGCGGCGACCATCGGCTTCGGCATCAGGAACGTCGTCGATCCCGCGCAAGCATTGAGGGAGATCGCGCGGGTCGTGAGACCTGGCGGACGGCTGGCCATCCTCGAGTTCGGGCAGCCGCGGCTCCCCGGCATCCGCACGATGTATTCCTGGTATTTCAAGTATCTGCTGCCGCTCGTGGGCCGCGTGGTCTCGAAACACCAGAGCGCCTATTCGTACCTTCCAGCGTCGGTCGATACCTTTCCCGCTCCTGCGGAGTTTTCGCGGATCATCGCTGCCACCGGATTTTCACAGGTCGCGGCCGTCCCTCTTACGCTCGGCATCGTCTACCTGTATAGCGCCGAGCGTCGCTGAGCTTCAGCTACTCGAATGAGCTTCGCCGGCCGCCGGGCGGCCGCCAGAGCGTCGGGTGCTTCGTTCAGCGGCTGGGCTGCTCCGGCCGGGGTTGCTCAACCTGTTATACTGGCTAAACTCCTGATGTACTTCGACTTCGAAGATCATCGGCCGGATACGCCGACCATCGGTCGGACGATGTCCACCCGAGAGGTTGTCCTGATCACGGTCAACCTGCACCTCGTGATGCTGGTGATGATCCTGCTTGGTCCCAAGATCCCGTTCGTTGAAGCGATCCTCCAGCGTCAGGAACAGGCGCAAGAGGAGCTTCGACGGCAGGAGCTCGAGCGGCAGAAGGAGAATGCGCGGTTCGTCTTCATGTCTCCGCGCCTGGACAAGCCGACGCCGCCGCCAGCGCGCGCCGAGCTGTCGGACATCGATCGGCGCGCGCGATCGCCCGAGCGCGCGCCCAATCCCAGGAACGACATGCCGTTTTCGCGTGGCAACACGACCGAACGACTGGACGGCAATCCCGATCCCACACTGAAGCCCTCGCCCTCTGCGGCGCCCGAGCCGAGCGGCGCGCCGCCTGAAGCCCCGCCGCTGCCCGTTCCCGAATCGCCCAACGGCTACGCGCGATCGCAGGAGCCGCAGCGGCCGCAGCCGAGCGGGCCGAACACCGGCATCCTCGCGGACGCGATTCGCAACGTCCAGAAGTACGCGACCAGCGAGAAGTTCCAGAACCTGCAGGGGAGCGGCAACCAGGACGATCCCTTCATCAATTTCGATTCGAAGGGCGTCGAGTTCGGACCGTGGATTGCGCGATTCGTCGCACAGGTCCGGCGCAACTGGTTCATTCCCATGGCTGCGATGTCGATGAAAGGCCGCGTCGTGATCACGTTCAACGTCCACAAGGATGGACGGATCACCGACGTGATCGTCGCCAGACCATCGACGGTCGACGCGTTCACGCTGTCGGCGCGGAATGCCATACTTACCTCGAACCCGACGGTGCCGCTGCCGCCGGAATACCCCGACGACAAGGCCTTCTTCACCGTCACGTTCTTCTTCAACGAGAATCCCGGCACGCCGTGATCCGGCCGAGTCGGACGCAGTTGACCGGCATGCTGCTCGTGCTGGCCGCGCTGGTCGCTCTCGCACTCGTTCGTGCGTGCGGTCACGCCGCGCTTCCGTGAATGCCACGGCTCGTCGCAATCCTCGGCGCCACCGCCACCGGCAAGAGCGCGCTCGGTATCGCGCTCGCCGAGCGATTCGGCGGTGAGATCGTCAGCTGCGACTCGACCGCCGTCTATCGGGGCTTCGATATCGGCACCGACAAGGTGCCGATCGGCGAACAACGGGGGATTCCCCATCATCTGATCGACGTCGCCGATCCGACCGAGGAGTACTCCGCCGCGCGCTACGCGAAGGACGCGGCGGCAGCCATCCGCGAGATCACGCGGCGCGGACGTTTGCCGGTCCTCGTCGGGGGAACGGGGCTGTATTACCGCGCGGTGACGAGAGGGTTCTTCCCCGGACCTGGACGCGACACGGCCCTCCGGGCGCGACTCGAGCGCGTCGCCGATCGGCGGGGCGTGGAGCGGCTGCACCGGTGGCTGTCGCGGGTGGACGCGCCTTCGGCGGCCAGGATTCACTCGCGCGATCTCAAGCGCATCATCCGCGCGCTCGAGGTATATATCGTGACCGGCCGGCCGATCACGATGCACTTCGAAGACACGAGGCCGGCGCTGCCCGAATACGAGGTCGCCGCGTTCGCGCTGACGATTCCCGCCCGGGAGAACGCGGAGCGCGTTGCGGTCCGCGTCGATGCGCAATTCGAACGCGGCCTGATGGACGAAATACGAGGCCTGCTGGCGTCCGGCGTGCCCGAAACCGCACACCCGTTCACCGGGCTCGTCTATCGCCAGGCCCTGGAGTATCTCCACGGCGTGCGGGGAGAGCGCGAGACGCGCGAGCTGATCGTTCGCGAGAACCGCAAATATGCGAAGCGCCAGTTGATCTGGTTCAAAAAAGAGCCTAATCTACGATGGATTCACGCCGCAGGCCAACGAGAGGAGACTTTGGAGGAGGTCGCTCGTGCCCTCGCGGCCATGGAGAGTCTTCCCGATGGCCCAGCAGATCCGTGAGCCGCGTCCGGCAGCCGCGCAGCCGAACATTCAAGACGTCTTCCTCAATTACGCGCGGCGCGAGAAGCTGCCCGTGCACATCCGCCTCATGGACGGGACGGACTTCGAGGGCCGCGTCAAGAACTTCGACCGCTTCGCAGTGATCGTCGAGCACAACGGTGCCGATCACATGGTCTTCAAGCATGCGATCGCCACGATCCGTTCGCCCCGGACAATGGGCAACTACTATTCGACGCACGAGGCCTGACGTCTGCCCCACCAGGCACGCTTCCGCAGAGTCATTCTCATCGTTCTCGACAGCGTGGGTGTAGGTGAACTGCCGGATGCCGACAAGTACGGCGATCGCGGCAGCGATACCGTTGGCAGCATCGCCCGGCGCGTCGGCTTGCGCATCCCAACCCTGCGAGCTCTCGGTCTGACCCGCGCGGCACGATTGGCGGAGACCGGTCCGGCTGACGCCGCGCCGGTTGCCGCCTTCGGCCGGATGGCGGAGGCATCGCCCGGCAAGGACTCCGTCACCGGTCACTGGGAGTTGATGGGGCTCGTGCTGCAGCGGCCGTTCCCAGTATTCCCTGGTGGCTTTCCCGGCGAGCTCATTGAGGAGTTCGAGCGTCGCATCGGCCGCAGGACGATCGGCAACACGGTGGCGTCCGGCACGGTAATCATCGAGGAGCTCGGTCCCGAACACATGCGCACCGGCAGACCGATCGTCTATACGTCTGCCGACAGCGTGTTCCAGATCGCGGCGCACGAGGAGGTCATCCCGGTACCAGAGCTCTATCGCATCTGCAAGATCGGCTTCGACCTCGTGGCGAAGGGGCACGGTGTCGGGCGCGTGATCGCCAGGCCATTCGTTGGCGTCCCTGGAAGCTTCAGCCGAACCGCGAACCGCCGCGATTTCGCGCTCACGCCATTCGAACCGACACTGCTCGATCGACTGAAGGATGCCGGCCATGCCGTCATGGCGATCGGGAAAATCGAAGATCTGTTCGCCGGGCGCGGTATGACCGCCGCCGTACACACGAAGAGCGACGATCATGGGATGGACGAGGTCGAGTCGGCGATGTCGTCAGTGCCGGCAGGACTGATCTTCGCCAACCTCGTCGACTTCGACACGGTGTACGGACACCGGAACGATCCCGAGGGATACGCCGCGAATCTCGAGCGGTTCGACGCGCGGCTTGCCGCGCTGCTGCCGCGTTGCGCGGCAGACGACCTGCTGGTGATCACGGCCGATCACGGCAACGATCCGTGCACACCGAGTACGGATCACTCCCGCGAGTACGTGCCCGTGCTCCTGTACGGCGCCCGTGTGCGTGCCGGCGCTGACATCGGCGTGCGGCCGACGTTCGCGGATCTCGGGCAGACCATCGCGGAGAACTTTGGTGTCGAGCCTCTGCCGCACGGGACGAGTTTCCTGGATCAAATCGTGAAAAGCGCGTCAGCATAGACGCTCGACTGTGGGCTGCCCACAAACCGAGGCCTCGTGGAGCCAGCGAATGCAGCGTGCGGGTGAAACAACGGAGCCATGACGATACGAGAGCAGCTCGAGCAGCGCGAGCGCGAAATCCTCGCTCCACAAGCCGCGAAGAGCGCCGACTCGCGCGGCCGGATCAGGCGCGAGACCGAAGATCCGATCCGGCCGGCCTTCCAACGCGATCGTGATCGCGTCGATTCACTGCAAGGCCTTCCGGCGGCTGAAGCACAAGACCCAGGTGTTCTTCGCACCTACCGGCGATCACTATCGAACGCGCTTGACCCATACGCTCGAGGTGTCGCAGATCGCGCGCAGCATCGCCAAGGTGCTTCGACTCAACGAGGAATTGACCGAGGCCATCGCCCTCGGCCACGACCTCGGCCACACGCCCTTCGGCCACGCCGGCGAGCGCGTGCTCAACGACCTCATCCCCGGCGGCTTCAACCACTACGAGCAGAGCCTTCGCATCGTCGACGTCCTCGAGAACGACGGCAGGGGGCTGAACCTGTCGTGGGAAGTGCGGGATGGCATCGCCCGTCACTCCAAGGGCAAGAGCGGGATGCCGGTCGGCGCGGATCCGGAACATCGCGCGAGCACGATCGAAGGACAGATTGCCCGGGTCGCCGACATCATCGCCTACGTGAACCACGACATAGACGATGCCGTGCGGGCCGGGTTGCTGCGTGAAGAAGATCTGCCTGCCACGCGTGTCGACGTGCTCGGGGCGTCGTCGTCGAAGCGCATCGGCCGCATGGTGACCGACGTTGTGATCGAGACGCTCAACGGCGGCCTGACCGAGATCCGCATGAGCGAGCCCATCCTCGAGGCCACCGTCGGACTCCGCAGTTTCCTGTTCGACGCGGTCTACGAGAACGACGTCGCCACGGCGGAGTTCACGAAGGCGGCAGGGATCCTCGGCGGGCTCTGGGACAAGCTGCGCGCCTCTCCCGCAGACCATCTCGACAAGCCGACGATCGAGAAGGAAGGGCTGGACGTCGCGGTGAAGGACTTCCTTGCTGGGATGACCGACCGCTACGCGGTCGCCCTCTACGAGCAGTTGTTCATTCCGAAGCCCTGGGTTTCTGTGAGGCCGTAGCAGCTCGAACCCTGCGGCGGACGGGTCCGTCGATGTCACGGTTTGCATTGCAGACAGGTTTGTGCGAGGCTAGAGGAGTTTGGGATGAACCAAATCGACCTCGACAGGATTCGCTTCGTCGCGCAACGTTTCAGAGCCCTCCAGGGGCTGCGCCATCTGGTCGTCATCCCGGCAGTCCTTGCCGCGTTCTGGATGCAGCCGTATCTCAAGCTGCTGCGTTACGCCGGTCCAGAAGGGGCGATCCTGGGCCTGCTCGCGACGGTCGCGCCATTCATGATTGTGTTGGCAGTAAAGCCGCTCCTCGATCGCTATTACAGCCGTCGCTTCGGCATGGTGGATACCGACCTGGAGGTTGAGTGGCCGATGTTCCTGCCCGATGCCGTGCTCGTGATCGTCGGATTTCTGCTGGACATGACGTGGCTGAAAGCGCACGGGCCAAGCGCACTCCTCATCGCCGGCACCGTCGTCTCGTTGCACGTGACGATCCGCGACTGGCCCTGGCGCGGGTACTACCTCGTGCCTGCGGTCGTCTGCGCCGTCGGGGTGTGGCTCACGGCGACCGTCCCCGAGATGCGTGATGGCACCGCTCCGGGTGCGATCAAGATCCCCATGACCATCTTGTTGCTGCCCCTGCTCCTCACAGCGGTCATGGATCATCGCCTGCTGACACGGTCGCTGCCGCACAACCCGGACGCGGCCCTGGCGCAAGCGGACGCGGCTACCGACTGAGGCGTCGCGATGGATGTCAGACGCATCGACCTGGTCACGCGGCGCTATCGCGAACTGCAGGGCCTGCGGGTGTGTGCTTTTGGTATCTATCTGATGGGAGTTTCCTGGATCGCGACGCTCGTGCCGCTGGACCGTTTCCTTTGGTTTGTGGCGCCGACGCTCCTCATGCTTCCATGGGCATTCGCGACACACAGGTGGTGCAATCAGTACCATCTCCCGCAGATTCGGGCGCGTAAGACCTGTCGATTCCGACGGCTCGACGCGAAAAGGGGTGATTACCGGCACTGTGGCCGCGATCGCTATGCAAATCGATTCGCGCGTTGGCGCCGATGTGGGTCTGCCAGGCATGCTCTTCCTGATGCTCGCGGGCTGGCGCGCGTGGCACTGCCTGCGCGATTGGCCTCATCGCCGATATCTCGTCATCGACGTCTGTGGCGCCCTCGTCGCGAGCATCGTGTTCGTCGATGCACGACCTTTGCACCTGGCGCCACACTTGACTCCCATTGCCTACTATCCGGGTTTCTTTTGGATCGGTCTGTCAGCGATCGTGACTGGAGCGCTCGACCACCGGCTGCTCGTTCGCACGCTGGCAGGCGCTGGCGCTGTGCAGGAAGACCTTGAACATGCCGACACCCTTTGACCATCTCGCCGCGATCAATCGACTGGTGCACGAGCCGTCACGGCTCGCCATCCTGACCGCGCTCTCGGCGTGCGAGAAGGCCGACTTCGTGTTCCTGTTGAACGTGACCGGCCTGACCAAGGGCAATCTGTCGAGCCACCTCTCGAAGCTCGAGCAGGGAGGCCTGGTCGCGATTCAAAAGCAGTTCGAAGGGAAGCAGCCGATCACCTACGTGATGCTGACCCCCGAGGGCCGCGAAGGGCTGCAGGAGCACTGGGAGCGCCTGGAAGCGATCCGCAACGCCGCCAAAGTGTGGAAGCCCTCGAGAATCACATAGACGGGATCGGTGATCAGGGATCGGGGATCGCAGACCTGCCGACCGGCGGATCGGCGCTGACCGCTGGATCCGACGCGACCCAGCCAAGTCCCGAGTCCCCCAGTCCCGAGACAAGCCCGAGTCCCCAGCCCAGAGCCCCCAGTCCCGACGAGAATTCAAGGTATAATGACGGGTTCGCGCCTCACAGGAAGGCGCGTCTTGGACCGATGCTGTTCGACCTCAACAAGCTGCGCGGCTCTCGCGAGCACCTCGAGCGGATCTTTCAGCCCTCCGTGTTCGACCCGCAGGACGACGAATACAGGGTCGCGGCGCCGGTCGAGCTGACGCTCGATGTCCAGAAACAGGGGAACGAGGCCTTCGCCGTATCCGGCAAAGCCCGGACCGAGCTCGAAGTCGAGTGCAGCCGGTGCGTGGAGCCGATCCGGGTGCCCATGGACGCCACTTTGACCTCCGCTATATGCCCCAGGCCGCGAACATGGGTGAAGGTGAGCGAGAGGTCGGCGAAGAGGACCTTACGACGGCCTTTTACCGCGACGGGATGCTCGATCTGGTCGATCTGCTGCGCGAGCAGTTCATGCTGGCGCTGCCGATGAAGCCGCTGTGCACCGAAGCCTGTCGCGGTCTGTGCCCGCAGTGTGGAACCAACCTGAACAAGACGCAGTGCGGCTGTGCGCCGACGTGGGAGGATCCCCGGCTCGCGCCCCTCAAGTCGCTGCTGACGCGAGACAAGGAGAATTGAGATGCCCAATCCGAAACGCCGGCATTCGAAGACACGGACGTCGAAGCGACGCACGCATGATGCGCTGAAGCCAGTGCCGACCGGCACCTGCCCGCAGTGCCAGGAGGCCAAGGCGCCGCACCAGGTCTGCCCGCATTGCGGCTACTACAGGGGGCGTCAGGTCCGCCCGGTCGACGAGGCCTAGATCCAGTTCCAACTGGCCGCTGAATAGCGTTCACATTGCGCATCGCCATAGACGCGATGGGCGGCGACGAGGCCCCCGGCAGCATCATCGACGGGGCGCTCGTGGCCGCGCGTCACCTTCAGGTAGGTTTGCTGCTCGTCGGCAGCCGCGACACCATCGAACGGGAGTTGTCCCGTCATCCGGGGGTCGCGTCGCTCGACGTGGAAACCATCGACACCCCCGACTGGATCGAGATGGCCGAACCGGCCGCGGCAGCCTTGCGGCGAAAGCCGCGTGCCTCCATCCGTGTCGCCGCGGAGAGCGTGCGCGACGGCCGCGCGGCCGCGCTCTTCAGCGCCGGCCACACCGGGGCGACCGTGATGGCGGCGCACGCGGCGTTCGGCCGGCTGCCCGGCGTCGACCGCCCTGCGCTCGCCACGATCATTCCGACGAGAGACCGGCCTGCCGTGCTGCTCGATTCCGGCGCCACCGTCGAGTGCCGTCCGCAACATCTGGTGCAGTTCGCCATCATGGGGGCGGCGTACGCGCGGATCGTGCTGGACTGCCCGGATCCACGGGTCGGCCTGCTCTCGGTTGGCGAAGAGGAGAGCAAGGGGAACGAGCTGACGCGCGAGGCGCATCAGCTTCTCAAGACCGCGCCGGTGCAGTTCGTCGGTAACGTCGAGGGGCGCGATGTGTACGCCGGCCAGGCCGACGTGATCGTCTGCGACGGCTTCACCGGCAACGTCACGCTGAAGATCAGCGAGGGGCTCGTCGAGACCGTCGAGTCGCTGCTCCACGATGAGCTCTCGGCGACGTTCGGCACCCGCGTCGGCTACCTCCTGTCGCGGCAGGCGTATCGCCGTTTTCGCAAGCGCCTCGACTATTCCGAGTACGGCGGCGCACCGCTCCTCGGTCTCAACGGGTTGTGCATCGTCGGTCACGGCCGGTCGTCGGCGAAGGCCGTGCGCAATGCCGTCGCGATGGCGATGCGTGGCGTGACTGATGGGCTGCTCGACAAGCTCGCTCGCGAGATGACCTCGCATCCGGCGCTGTGAGCGGGAATCCAGACGGTGACAGCTCGATGATTGCATGTGTGTTTCCCGGACAAGGCGCGCAGAAGGTCGGCATGGGCCGGCAGCTTGCGGCGGCGTTTCCGATCTGCCGCGACACCTTCGCCGAAGCGGACGCGGCGCTCGGCGAGCCGCTCAGCGCGCTCTGCTTCGAGGGGCCCGAAGAGAAACTGCTGCTGACCGAGAACACGCAGCCCGCCATCCTCGCGGTGAGCGTCGCGATCCACCGGCTCGCGCGATCGCAAGGGATTGAAGCCAGCTTCGCCGCGGGTCACAGCCTCGGCGAGTACTCGGCGCATGTCGCTGCCGGTACGCTATCCTTCGCGGATGCCCTTCGCACAGTACGCCAGAGAGGGCGCTACATGCAGGAGGCGGTTCCGGTCGGTGAGGGAGCGATGGCAGCGGTGCTCGGGCTCGATGAGGACGCGGTGACCGCAGCCTGTGCCGAGGCCAGCGAGGTCGGCGTGGTGACGCCCGCGAATCTGAACGCACCGGGGCAGGTGGTGATTGCCGGAGCGGCGCGGGCCGTGGCGCGAGCCGGGGAACTGGCCAAGGCGCGCGGCGCCCGGCGTGTCATCGCGCTGGCGGTCAGTGCTCCGTTCCACTGCCCGTTGATGAAGCCGGCTGAAGCGCGTCTCGCGCCGGAGTTGCGTGCGCTTGCCGCTCGCAGCCCGCGCATACCGGTCGTGGCCAACGTCGATGCCGAGCCGAAGACAGACGCCGCGTCGGCGATCGAGGCGCTCATCCGGCAGGTCTCGGCGCCGGTGCGATGGGAGGCGGTGGTCAGGCGGCTCGTTCGCGAAGGCGTGCGGACGTTCGTCGAAGTCGGTCCCGGCACCGTGCTCGCGGGATTGATCAGGAAGATCGATGCGTCGGTCACGGCAATGAGCATCGAAAACGGCCGGGGGCTCGAACAGGCCGTCGCCGCGGTCCGCGCGCCGTCGGCGCCCGCTGGACCACAGTGAGTCGCCGGCGGCATTGCGTATGATCGATCTCTCGGAACGCGTGGCGCTGGTGACGGGGGCTTCGCGCGGCATCGGCCGCGCGATTGCGCTCCGTCTGGCGAAGCAGGGGGCCCATGTCGTGGCGGCGGCGCGCGGCGCGAACGCGCAGCCGGTTGCCGACGAGATTACGAGCGCGGGCGGGCGCGCCGAAGCGCTGACCCTCGACGTGACCGAGCCTGGCGCGGCGGATGACGCGGTGAAGCAGGTGATGGGCCGCCACAACCGGATCGACGTGCTGGTCAACAACGCGGGCGTCACCAGGGATCAGTTGATGCTGCGGATGAAGCGTGAGGACTGGGATGCGGTGCTCGCGACCAACCTCACCGCCGCGTTCGCGCTGACCCAGGCCGTCCTGAAGCCGATGATCCGGCAGCGCCGCGGCCGCATCATCTGCATCAGCTCGGTGGTCGGCCAGAGCGGCAACGCCGGCCAGGCCAACTACGCCGCGTCAAAGGCCGGCCTGATTGGATTCGCGAAGTCGGTCGCGCTCGAGGTCGCGTCTCGCGGCATCACCGTGAACGTCGTCGCTCCGGGATTGGTGGAGACCGACATGACGCGCGCGATCACCGACGCGGCGCGCGACGAGTGGGCCGCGAGAATTCCGCTGGGACGGCTCGGCACGCCCGACGATATCGCCGCGGCCGTCTGCTTTCTCGCCTCGGATGAGGCATCGTATATTACGGGTCAGGTCGTCGCCGTGAATGGCGGTATGTACACGTAGGGCGCCGCGTGCATGGTGCGCGCAACGGCGCCGCGCGCGCGGCGCGATCGGCGTCAAAGTAGTGCGGCTCTCGCCGAGCCGCCGTGGAGGGCTGAATGGCCGTCGCTGACAAAGTGAAAAGCATCATCGTGGAACAGCTTGGAGTGGATGAGGAAGAAGTGACGCCGGATGCGTCGTTCGTCGACGACCTTGGGGCCGATTCGCTCGATACGGTGGAACTGGTGATGGCATTCGAAGAGGAATTCGGCATCGAGATTCCCGACGAGGACGCGGAAAAGATCACCCGCGTCCGCGAAGCCATCGAATACATCGAGTCGCATTCAAAGAAGAAGTAGCGCAGGCCTTCAGGTCTGCCGCATATCGGAGGCTGTTTGAGCAGGCGAGTCGTCGTGACCGGCGTCGGCCTGGTGTCGCCGCTCGGCATCGGCACGGACGTGAACTGGGAGGCGCTGTGCGCCGGGCAAAACGGCATCGGACCGATCACCCGGTTCGATGCGACGCTGCACTCGGCGCGAATCGCGGGTGAGGTCAAGAATTTCGATCCGCTCCGGTTCATCGAGAAGAAAGACGTCAAGAAGATGGACGTCTTCATCCAGCTCGCCATCGCGGCGGCGCAGTTCGCGGTGGACGACGCGCGCCTGAAGGTGACGCCGGACATCGCGTCGCGTGTCGG
Organism: uncultured Acidobacteriota bacterium; assembly: GCA_963785755.1. GTDB lineage: Bacteria > Acidobacteriota > Vicinamibacteria > Vicinamibacterales > 2-12-FULL-66-21 > JACCXG01. The sequence goes on from CAWAXG010000056.1 coordinate 138,506, forward strand.
GGTCTTCATCGCCTCGGGCATCGGCGGATTCAGCACCATCGAACGCGAGCACAAGGCGCTGCTCGAGGGCGGGCCGCGCCGGATCTCCCCGTTCTTCATTCCCGCATCCATCATCAACCTGGCGGCCGGGCAGGTCTCGATCCGGTTCGGCGCCAAAGGACCGAACTCGGCGACCTGCACCGCCTGCTCGGCGTCCGCGCATGCCATCGGCGATGCCCTCGAGATCATCCGCCGCGGCCGCGCCGACGTGATGATCGCCGGCGGATCGGAAGCCGCGATCACGCCGATGGGGGTCGGCGGCTTCGCCGCGATGCGTGCGCTGTCCACGCGCAACGACGACCCCGCGCACGCCAGCCGTCCGTTCGATCGCGATCGCGACGGGTTCATCATGGGCGAGGGAGCGGGCGTCATCGTGCTCGAAGAGCTGGGGCTCGCGACGCGTCGCGGCGCGCCGATCTACGCCGAGCTGGTCGGCTACGGCATGTCGGCCGACGCGTACCACATCACCGCCCCCTCCGAGGACGGCGACGGCGGCATGCGCGTCATGGCGTCCGCGCTGGACGACGCCGGTGTGACGCCAGACCAGGTCGATTACGTCAACGCCCACGGCACCTCGACGCCGTACAACGACAAGCTCGAGACGCTCGCGATCAGGCGGCTGTTCGGCGAGCACGCGAACCGCCTCGCGATCTCGTCGACCAAGTCGATGACCGGCCACCTGCTCGGTGCGGCCGGCGGGCTCGAGGCGGGGATCACCGCCCTGGCCATCAAGCACCAGGTCGCGCCGCCGACCATCAACTACGAGACCCCGGATCCCGAGTGCGATCTCGACTACGTGCCGAATACCAAGCGGGCGATGAAGATCGACTATGCCCTGTCCAACTCGTTCGGGTTCGGCGGCACCAACGGGGCACTGCTGTTCAAGCGCTACGAGGGCTAGGGTCCAGCGTGTCCAACTTCCAACTCCCGACTACCAAGGACTCAGGAAACACGAGTCGCGCTTCGCGCCGCACGAGGGCCACGACGGCACGACGGCACGAAGACGGTAGATGTTTCAACAGATCCACCGTGCCGTCGTGCCTTCGTGCCGTCGTGCACAGCGGTAGCGTTGTCGTCTGCCTCGAGCAAGGCTCCTTCGTGCCTTTGGGAGTTGACGAGATTCACCGATGAAGATAGCCGTGTGCATCAAACAGGTCGTGACCCGCGAGTGGCAGCTGCGCGTCAACGATCAGAAGACCTGGATTCGTGATGCCGACGCCAGCTTCGAACTGAATGAGCCGGACGCCTACGCGCTCGAGGAAGCGCTGCGGCTGAAGGAGAAGCACGGCGGAGAGGTCGTGGTCTGCTGCGCCGGGCCGGCGCGTGCGACCCAGGTGATTCGCGAGGCGCTGGCGCGCGGCGCCGATCGCGCGATTCATGTCGAGGCCGATGCGCTCGCGTCCGCGGACGCGAACACCGTCGCCGAGGCCGTGGCTGCCGCGATCAGGGAAGAGCAGTTCGACCTGGTGCTGACCGGTCTGCAATCCGACGATCAGGGCTTCGGGCAGGTCGGCGTCGTGCTGGCGGAGCGGCTCGGCATCCCACACGCGACGATCATCATGGAAGTCCAGGTCTCGACAGAGGGGCAGCCGGGGCTTCGCGTGAAGCGGGAGCTCGAAGGCGGCTGGTTCCAGTGGCTCGGGCTGCCGCTGCCGGCGCTCTTGACGATTCAGAGCGGCATCAACCAGCTGCGATACGCCACGCTCAAGGGCATCATGGCCGCCAAGAAGAAGGAAATCCGAAAAGTCACGCCCGCCTCCGGCGCCGCTCCATCGCAGCAGATCCTGGCGCTGTATCTGCCGGAGAAGGGCAAGAAGACGCAGATGATTGCCGGGTCCGCGACAGACGCGGCGCGGCAGCTGGTCGGCAAGTTGCGCGACGAGGCGAGGGTGATTCATTGAGCACGCTGGTCATTGCCGAGCAGCGCGAGGGCAAGCTCAATCGTGCGACCTGGGAAGCGATTGCCGCGGCGCAGCAGAGCGCGTCCCCGATCGTCATTGCGGTGATCGGCGCGGGTGTCGACGGTGTGGCCGCCGAGGTCGCTGCCGCGCAATGCGAGCGCGTGCTGGTCGTCGACGATCCGGCGCTCGAGCACTACACGGCCGACGGGCATGTCGTGGCGCTCGCCGCGCTGCTGAAGCAGGTGCAGGCCGGGCTGGTGCTCATGCCGCATACCTATCAGACGCGTGACTTCGCTCCGGCCCTGGCCGCCCGGCTGAACACGTCGCTCATCACCGATGTGACCGCCGTCAAGACGGATGGCGACCGCCGGGTCTACGTCCGGCCGATGTTCCAGGGGAAACTGAGCGCGGACGTCGCGGCATCAGGACCTGGACCGCACCTGATCACCATCCAGATCGGCGCCTTCAGAGGGGACAGCGCCGCTCGCGGCGCCTCGGCAGCGCCGGTGGAGAAGGCCGCCGTCACGATCGACGCGTCGGCAATCCGTCAGAAGCCGGAAGCGCCATTCAAGGAGGCCAAACAAGCCGTTGATCTGTCGCAGGCCGAACGGATCGTGGCGGTAGGCAGAGGAATCAAGGGCCAGGAGAACCTGAAGCTCGCCGAGCAGCTCGCGCAGGCGCTCGGCGCGGAAGTGGCGGCGTCGCGGCCGATCTGCGATGCGGGCTGGCTGCCGATGGATCGGCAGATTGGCAGCTCCGGCCAGACGGTCGCGCCGAAGCTGTACGTCGCGCTGGGCATCTCGGGCGCGATTCAGCACCTGGTGGGCATGAAGGGATCGCGGACGATCGTCGCGATCAACAAGGACGCCGACGCGCCGATTTTCGAAGTCGCCGACTACGGGATCGTCGGCGATCTCTTCGAGGTCGTGCCGGCGATCATTGCGGAACTGAACAAGTAGCGCCGACCGAGGACGACCGCCGGCCGCTGAGGAGCCGTATTGGACCGCGAGACGCTGGAAGTCGACATCCTGATCGTTGGCGGTGGACCGGCCGGCCTCTCGGCGGCGCTGCGGATCGCACAACTGCAGAAGCAGCACGGCGGCGAGCCGCTGACTGTCGCGGTGATCGAGAAAGCGCGCGAGACCGGTGCCCATATGCTGTCGGGGGCCGTGCTGGATCCCCGGACCCTGAACGACCTCGTTCCGGATTACCAACAGCGAGGCGCTCCATTAGCCGCTGAAGTGCACCACGACCACGTGTACTTCCTCACCCGCGGCGGCAAATTCCGTTTTCCGATCACACCGCCGCCGCTCGCCAATCACGGCAACTACATCATTTCGCTGAGCCGCTTCGTCAAGTGGCTGGGCGGCCTGGTCGAAGCGGAAGGCATCGATCTCTTCACCGGCTTTGCCGCGGCGGAGCTCCTGTACGACGGCAACCGCGTCGCCGGCGTGCGGACCGGCGATCGCGGTATCGGACGCCACGGCGAGATCAAGACGACGTTCGAGCCGGGTGTCGATGTCCGGGCGCGCGTCACGATTCTCAGCGACGGCGTCCGCGGCAACCTGACCAAAGCGCTGATTCGCCGTCTCGCCCTCGACGATGGCCGTGCCGCGCAGCAATACGCGCTCGGCATCAAAGAGCTGTGGGAAGTGCCGAAGGACCGCGTCGCGGCCGGGACCGTGATCCATACGATGGGCTATCCGCTGCGCATGGAGGAGTTCGGCGGCGGCTTCATCTACGCGATGCCCGATGGCCTCGTGTCGGTTGGATTCGTCTGCGGGCTCGATTATCGCGATCCGATGTTCGACCCCCACGTCGCGTTCCAGCACTTCAAACGACATCCTCTCGTCGCGTCGCTCCTGGCGAATGGACAGATGGTCCGCTACGGCGCGAAAGCGCTGCCCGAGGGAGGCTGGCACACCATTCCGCGCGTGTACGCGGACGGCGTGCTCATCGCCGGCGACGCCGGCAGTTTTCTGAACTCGATGCGGTTGAAGGGGATTCACCTGGCGATGCGAACCGGCATGCTCGCCGCCGAGTCGGCGTTCGAGGCTGTCCGGGCGAACGACGTCTCAGCCGCGAGACTGCAGTCGTACGAACGAAGGATCCACGCCAGCGATGTGAAGAGCGAGCTGTACCCGGTCCGCAACGTTCATCAGAGCTTCGGCTACGGCCTGGTCGCGGGTCTCCTGTATGCCGGGTTCTCGCTGATTTCGGGCGGGTGGTGGTTCAAGGATCCGATGCCCTCACGCGCCGGCTTCGAGCGGATGCAGAAGATCGCGGACTACTATCGCGACGGCCCCCCGGATCCGGACTCGACCGTGAACCCCGCGCGAATCGATCGCCAGCTGACGTTCGATCGACTGACGAACGTTCACTATTCCGGAACGCGGCATGCCGAGGACCAGCCGTCGCACCTGATCGTGCACGACGTGGACATCTGCCGGACGCGCTGTCGAGAGGAGTACGGCAACCCGTGCACGCGATTCTGTCCGGCGAACGTCTACGAAATGGTCGACGCGGGCGACGGAACCAAGAAGCTCCAGATCAATGCCTCGAACTGCGTGCACTGCAAGACCTGCGACATCATGGACCCCTACCAGCTGATTGATTGGGTGCCGCCGGAAGGAGGCGGAGGGCCGCAGTACGAAGGGATGTGATTGGCCGCCCTGACTTCGACCCGTCGAGCGAAAGCGGCCGCCGTCGCCGCGGCCGCCTATCCGCTGGTGGCGGCGCTCGGCCGGACGCTCGACTGGAGGGTCGAGGGCGCGAGCCACTACGATGAGCTCGTGCGCTCGGGCCGGCCGCCGATTCTGGCGCTCTGGCATGGCCGCATCCTGCCGGCGACGCTGTACTGGCGCGGCCGCGGCATCGTCGCGATGACGAGCGAGAACTTCGACGGCGAGTGGGTCGCGCGGCTGATGGCGCGCTTTGGGTTTCGCGCCGCTCGCGGATCCACGTCGCGGGGCGGGTCTCGCGCGCTCGTGCAACTGCGCCGCGAGCTCGCGGCGGGACAGGTGGCAGCGTTCACCGTCGACGGTCCGCGCGGTCCGGCGCGGGTCGCACAGCCAGGGGCCGTCTGGCTGGCCGGTGCGACGGGTCATCCGGTGCTGCCGTTCCATATCGAAGCCGCGCGCTCGTGGAGCGCGGGCAGCTGGGATCGGACCCTGGTGCCGAAGCCCTTCTCCGCGGTGGCCATCGCCATCGGCGAGCCGTTCACGGTTCCAAGTACGGACGACGAGCTGGTCCGCGAGAGCTGCCGCGACCTCGAGCGCCGTCTCGAGCTGCTGGAGAAGAGATGTGCCGCGTTGCTGAAGCCGTGATCGCGTACTGCCAACCGCTGACGCCATACTCCATTACATGCTGTTGATCGCAAGCCCCCGGTTCGAGGAGCACGTGACGCCGCCCGGCCATCCGGAGCGCATGGAGCGCGCGCGCGTATTCAATGCCGTCGCTGCCGGCTGGGTGAAGCAGGGTGGCCGCAGTATCGGCCCGCGGGCCGCGACGCGCGTCGAGCTCGAGCGCGTGCATGATGTGGACTATCTGGATCGACTGGCGGCCACCGCGGGACGTGCGGTCATGCTCGACGCCGACACCTACACATCGCCGGAGTCCCTCGAGATTGCGTCACTGGCCGCCGGCGCCGCCGTTCAGGCCGCCGAACACGCGCTCGATCACCAGGAGCCGGCATTCGCGCTCGTGCGGCCGCCAGGGCATCACGCGGAGCCGGACAAGGCCATGGGGTTCTGCCTCTACAACAACGTCGCCGTCGCGGCGGCGGCGGCGCGTGCGCGGGGCGTCGATCGCGTCGCGATCGTGGACATCGATGTCCATCACGGGAACGGCACGCAGTGGATGTTTTACAGCGATCCGTCAGTCCTCTACATCTCGAGCCATCAGTTTCCTTTCTATCCTGGAACGGGCGCCGCGGATGAGGTCGGGTCAGGCAAAGGGGCCGGGTTCACGGTCAACATCCCGCTGGAGGCGGGTGCGACCGATGCCGACTACCAGCTGGCCTACACACGGATCGTGGTGCCGGTGCTCCAGCAGTTTGCTCCGCAGCTGACCCTCATCTCGGCCGGCTACGACGCGCACGAACGCGATCCGCTCGCGTCCATGCGCGTGACCACGGCGGGCTATATGGTCATCGTCGCGGCCACGTCGGCGATTGCGAGCAGTCACGGTGCACTCGCGCTCGTGACCGAAGGTGGCTACGACTTCGATGCGCTGACCGAATGCCTGGAGGCGTCCTTCCTGGCCGTGCATGCCGGCGGCGCCTGGTCCGCGCCGGACCAGGCGTCTGCGCCCCGAGGTGAGCGTGCGATCGACGCCGTGCGCACGGCGCACAGCCGCTACTGGCGCCTGTAGAGCAGCGGCGGCCGCCGCCACGGCTGCTGAATGCCCGATATAATCGAAAGATTGTGGCCGATTACAAACCCCAGACAGTCGAGAGGAAGTGGCAGGACCGGTGGCGTGCCAGCCGCGCCTTCGAGGTGACCGAGGCTTCAGACAAGCCGAAATACTACTGTCTCGAGATGTTCGCCTACCCCTCCGGCCACGCGCACGTCGGACACGTTCGCAACTACATGATCGGGGACGTCATCGCCCGCATGAAGCGCATGCGCGGCTACAACGTGCTCCACCCTTTCGGATGGGATGCCTTCGGCCTGCCGGCGGAGAACGCGGCCATCAAGAACAAGACCCACCCGCAGAAATGGACGCTCGAGAACATCGAGCACATGAAAGGCCAGCTGCAGCGGCTCGGGATCAGCTACGCGTGGGAGCGGGAGATCGCGACCTGCCTGCCCGACTACTACCACTGGAACCAGTGGCTGTTCCTGAAGATGCTGGAGCGCGATCTCGCGTACCGGCGCCGCTCCAGCGTGAACTGGTGCCCGAGCTGCAACACGGTTCTCGCGAACGAGCAGGTCGTCAACGGCGAGTGCTGGCGGTGCGGATCGGTCGTCACGGTCCGCGAGCTGGAGCAATGGTTCTTCCGCATCACCCACTACGCCGACGAACTGCTCGAAGCCACCGATCGGCTGACCGAGTGGCCCGAGAAGGTTCTGACGATGCAGCGGAACTGGATCGGCAAGTCGGTCGGCGCTCGCGTGAAATTCCCGCTCGCGGATGGCGGGTCAGCGGAAGAGGCCATCGAGGTCTTCACAACGCGGATCGACACGATCCATGGGGCGACGTTCGTGCTGCTCGCGCCTGAGCACCCGCTCGTGCAGCGATGGGCGCGGGAGCCCGGCGGCGATCGGCTGGCGGAGGGGCTGAAGCGCTTCCAGGCGCAGGACCGCACAGCGCGCATGACCGGGGAGGTCGAGAAGGAGGGCGTGGACACCGGCCGGCGGGCGATCAATCCGTTCACGAATCAGCCCATTCCCATCTGGGTCGCCAACTTCGTCCTGATCGAATATGGCACGGGTGCCGTCATGGCGGTCCCGGCGCACGATCAGCGCGATTTCGAATTCGCCCGCAAGTACAGCCTGCCGATCAGGGTCGTCGTTCGTCCGTCCGATGGCGAGGCGGCATCGCCGGACGCCATGACCGAAGCGACCTCGAACGACGGCGTGCTCGTGCAGTCCGGCCGCTACGACGGGATGCCATCAGATGACGCGCGGATGGCGCTGACCGAGGAGGCATCACGCCGGAGCATCGGCGAGGCGACCGTCCAGTATCGTCTGAAGGACTGGGGCATTTCGCGCCAGCGCTACTGGGGCACGCCGATCCCGGTTGTCTATTGCGCGAAGTGCGGCATGGTGCCGGTGCCGTACGACAGCCTTCCCGTAGTGCTGCCTGAGCTGGCGGAGTTCAGCGGGCGCGGCGACTCGCCGCTGGCGCAGGTGCCGGAATTCGTCAACACCAAGTGCCCCGAGTGCGGTGGACCGGCACGCCGGGAGACCGACACGATGGATACCTTCGTCGATTCGTCGTGGTACTTCTTCCGGTTCTGCGATCCTCACAACCAGGACCTGCCGTTCGATCCGGAGATGGTCGCCTACTGGGGGCCTGTCGACTTCTACAGCGGCGGCGTCGAGCACGCGATCCTGCATCTGATCTACTCGAGGTTTTTCTGCCGCGTCTTCCGCGACATCGGCCTGACCCATCTCGACGAGCCCTTCGCCAGACTGCTCACGCAGGGCATGGTGCTCAAGGAAGGGCAGGTCATGTCCAAATCGAAGGGCAACGTCGTCGACCCCGACGACATGATCGAGAAGTACGGCGCCGACGCTCTGCGTTTATACGTGATGTTCGTGGCGCCGCCCGAGAAGGAAATCGAGTGGACCGACGCCGGGCTCGAGGGCAGCTTCAGGTTCCTGGCGCGCGTCTGGCGCCTGGTCGACCAGCTCGCGGACACGGTCGGCGGCGAAGGTATTCCAAGCCCGGATGCGCTGACGCTCGATGCCGACGAGCGCGGCCTGCGGCGGAAGGCGCACGACACGATTCGACGCATCACGCTGGACCTGGATCCGCGCGCCCACCTGAACACGGCGGTGTCGGGGTTGATGGAACTCGTGAACGAGCTCTACGCGTTCTGCGCCCGTCCTGGCTGCACGCTGATCGGGCGTGAGGCGGGGGACCCTGGCACCGTTGGCACCGCCGTCCGACCCGAGACGGTGGCAGTATTGAAAGAGGCGGTCGAAGCGCTGACGCTGATGATCTCGCCGTTTGCGCCGCACATGGCCGAAGAGCTGTGGGAACGGCTCGGGCATCCCGATGGCATCACGGCAGCGGGATGGCCGCGGTACGATGAGGCGGTTGCCCGCGCGGAGCAGATCGTCGTGCCGGTGCAGGTGAACGGCAAGGTGCGCGCGCGCCTGACGGTCCCGGCGGATATCTCTGAAGAGGCACTGCGCGAACTGGCGCTGAAGGACCCGCAGGTCGGCAAACATCTCGAGGGGAAAGTCATCAGAAAGGTGGTCGTTGTGAATGGCCGTCTGGTGAGCGTGGTAACCGAATGATGCGCCCTACAGTGCGCCGCCTGATCCTGACGCAGATCCTGGCGTCGAGCGTTCTGCTCGCCGGGTGCGGATACTCCCTGGCCGGGCGCGGGTCGTTCCTGCCGGAATACATCAGGACGATCGGCGTGCCGCAGTTCACGAACCACACCCAGGTGTTCGACATCGACCGGCGTGTCTCGGATCGTGTGCGCGCGGAGCTGACCAACCGCGGGAAGTACAAGGTCCTGCCGGCCGAGACCGGCGCGGATGCGGTGCTGACCGGCGAGATCACCTACATCGCCATTACCCCGGCATCGTTCAACCAGCAGCAGCAGGCGACGCGCTACGTACTGATCATGGCCGCGAAGGTGGAGTTCAAGGATCTGAAGACGGGGAAGGTCCTCTGGTCCAATCCGGCGATGCAGTTCCGCGACGAGTTCGAGCCGACGACGGGCACGAGCGCCATCGACCCGTCGGCGTTCTTCGGCCAGGACACCAACGCGCTGGAGCGGCTCGCGGCCGAGTTCGCGCGATCGGTGGTGAGCGCGCTGCTCGAAGCGTTCTGAGATGCCCGCCTCGACGCCTGCCACGGTCCGCAAGCAGATCGCGCAGGGAAAACCCGACCCTGTCTATCTCATCGTCGGCGACGATGATGCCGCGATGTCACGGCTCGCGGCGGATATCACCGCGATCGTCGACGACTCGCTCCGTGCGTTCAACACCGAGAGGCTGTACGCCGGCGACAAGGGCGTCACCCCGGTCGCGATCGTCGAGGCCGCTCGACTGCTGCCGATGATGGCCGATCGCCGCGTGGTGGTCGTGCTGCGCGCCGAGAGGTTGCTGAAACCCAGGCGCAAGGGCAAGGCCGCGATCGAAGCCGAGACCCCCGACGAGGCCGCCGAGCCGCCAGGGGAGCTCGATGTGCTCGACGCCTATATCAAGGATCCGGTCCCGCAGACGACGCTGGTGCTGGTCGCGGGCGACGTCGATCGCGCGCGGAAGATCTACAAGACGATCCAGAAGCAGGCGACCATCGTCGAGTGCTGGGGCCTGAAGCCCGGGCGCGATGTCAAAGTCGACCTGCGCGAGGTCGCCCGGACGGCCGAGCAGCTCGTCCGTCAGGCGGCCGCGCAGGCCGGGCAGCAGATCGACGCCGATGCTGCCAGGCTGGTGGCGGGGAGGGCAGGCACCGACATCTCGCGTCTCCGCGGCGACGTCGAGCGGTTGCTCCTGTATGCGACGGGGAGTCCGAAGATCACCCTCGAGGATGCCCGTCAGATTGTCAGCGCCGAGACAGCGCAGGACGACTGGGCGGTGACCAATGCGATTCAGCGGCGGGATGCGCCCGAGGCGCTGCGGCAGCTCGCGCTCAGCCTGGAGGCAGGCGGCGTGCCGTATCAGATCCTCGGGCAGCTGGCGTGGTTCGTACGGGAACGGATGCCGGACCCGCGACGGGTGCCGGCAGCGATCGAGTCGTTGTTCAGAACGGATCTGGACTTGAAGAGCTCCGGCGGCGACCCCCGCATCCTGCTCGAGCGGCTGGTCGTGGAGCTATGCCGCTGACTTCTTCGCGACGCGGCTGGCGAGGCGCGACTTGTAGCGCCCGGCCGTGTTCCGATGGATGAGGCCCTTGCCGGCCATCTTGTCGACCAGCGAGATCGTACTGCGCAGCGCGTCCTTGACCTGCGCCGCATCCCCTTCGTCGATCGCCGCGCGGATGTCGCGGAGCGCGCGGCGGAGCCGGGTGCGCATCTGCCGGTTGTGTTCGCGCCGGACGACGTTCTGGCGATGCGCTTTCAGAGCGGAATCGTGACTGGCCACTTGAAGTAATCCTTCGTTCTATGGGTTGCAGCACGTCGCACCACGCAAGTCCAACGCGCCAGATGGCCGCCGCAGCAGCCTTTACAAACCCCCGATTATAGCATGGAGACTCAGAGGCTCGACGTCTGGCTCGATATCACGTGCCTGTTCCGGACGCGATCGGAGGCGCAAAAGGCCTGCAGAACGGGGCGCGTTTCCGTGAACGGCCAGCCCGCGAAGCCCAACCGGGAGGTCAGGGCAGGCGACCAGGTCGTGGTGTCGCGTCCGTTCGGCCGCAAGCAGTCCCTGGTCGTACGGGGGCTGGCGGAGAAGCACATCGCGAAGGCCGAGGCCCGCGCTCTTTACGAGGACCGCACGCCGCCGCCGAGCCCTGAGGAGGTCGAGATGCGCCGGCTGGAACGGCTCACGCGAGCGTTGAGCGGGACGCGCCCGGCCACGCCCGACAAGCGCGAGCGGCGACGAATCAGGAAATTGAAGGAAGGATCGGAGCGCTGATCGCTCCAGCGAGAACAGCGTTCAGCGGCGTTCGACGGCCTTGACCTGCTCGGCGCCCGCGACGGCCTTGCTCGTGTATCGGACGATTTCGCGGCCGTCCACGACCTCGACGGTCCGATAGATGCGCCTGCTGGGACCCGAGAGCGAGCCGCCGGTTCCTGCGGTGCTGTTGCTGATCTTCTCGACGTACGCACGCGTCTCGCGATACGGGGGCACCTTGCCGCCGTATTTCTTCACCGCCCCGGGGCCGGCGTTGTAGGCGGCGAGCGCGAGCTCCACCTTGCCATCGTAGCGATCGAGCAGCTGTTTGAGATATGCGACGCCGGCTCGTACGTTTTCGGCTGGATTGTACGGGTCGCGCACTCGGAACTCGGCCGCGGTCGCCGGCATCAGCTGCATCAACCCCATCGCGCCTTTGGGCGAGATCGCCCGCGGATTGAAGGCGGATTCGGCCTGTATCACCGCGCGCACGAGATCTGCGCTGACCGAATTCAGCTCCGAGTGTTCCTCGATCAGCGATTGATACTGCGCGGCACGGCCGCTCAGCGGTTTCGTGGTCCGGTAGACGGCCCCCGACGTCACGCTGTAGGTCTTCGCCGACGAGTCCTTCTTCTTGTCGGACAGGACGATATTGCCGGCCCCATCGCGCCAGGCATAGATCTGCGCGTAGGCGCCGACCGGAGAGATCAGCGCGATGACCGTCGCGCAGACGGCGGCACGGAGCGCGGTGCGGATGTTCAAGGCGTTCAGCTCGAGGGATGCGGCGGGGCAGACGTGGAGGTCTCCCGCCGCAGTGCTGAACGCAAGGGGGATGCCCTCGCGGAATCAGGTACTTACGGCAGATCTGCCGGGTTAGTGTGCTAAAACTGCACGCCCGGAATTCAATTCTGCAGTTGGGATCTGAGTACTTCCGGCGCACGCGCCAGCAGGTTCTCGATGCCGGCGGGGTCCTTGCCCCCCGCCTCGGCGAAATCGGCGCGGCCGCCGCCGCCGCCGCCGACGAGCGGCGCCAGTTCCTTCACGAGGCGGCCGGCCTGGACCTTCGACGTGAGGTCTTTGGTCACGCCGACGACCAGCGCCACTCGGCCGTCGAACTCCGACGCGATCACGACCACGCCGCTGCCGAGTCGATCGCGCAGCGAGTCGGACAGACCGCGAAGCGCGCCTTTTTCGAGACCCTCGACGCGGCGGGCGATCAGCTTGACCCCCGAGACATCCTGAGTGTCTCCGCCGGAGTCGGAGGCGGACTTGCCGCCGCCGAGCGCGAGCTTCATCTTCAGCTGCTCGACTTCGCGACCTTGACGCTTCGCCTCGGCCTGGAGGCGCTGCACCGCGTCGGCCGCCAGCTCCGGCGGCGTGTTCAGCACCGCGAGCACCGCCTGCAGCGAGGCCCGCTGCTGTTGCGCTTTCTCGACCGCTCCTGCTCCCGTGAGAGCTTCGATGCGGCGCACGCCCGCGGCCACGCCGCTCTCCTCGGTGATCACGAAGAATCCGATGTCGCCGGTGGCCCGCACGTGTGTGCCGCCGCACAGCTCCTGGCTGAAGCCGGGAACCGAGACGACGCGCACGCGATCGCCGTACTTTTCGCCGAACAACGCCATCGCTCCCGCCGCGATCGCTTCCTCGGTCGACCGCACTTCGGTGTTCACCGCAGTATTCAGCCGGATGTGCCGGTTGACGAGCCGCTCGATCTCCAGCAGCTGTTCCGGCGCGACCGCGTTGAAGTGGACGAAATCGAACCGGAGCCGATCGGGCGCCACGAGCGAGCCGGCCTGCTTGACGTGGCTGCCGAGGATCTGCCGGAGCGCCGCATGGAGGAGGTGCGTGGCGGTGTGATTCCGCCGCGTCGCATCGCGGGTGTCGTCTTCCACCTGGGCCGAGACGACCTGATTGGCCCGGAACGCCCCCTGCGTCACCTCGACGAGGTGCAGGCGCGGCCGGCCCGCCGCGTACCTCACCATGCGCCGGACGGCCGCCTCGGACCCATCGGCGCCGAAGAGCCGGCCTTGATCGGAGACCTGACCGCCCGCTTCGATGTAGAACGGCGTGCGGGGGAGCGCGATGTACCCGGTGCTGCCCTGTGGCAGCTCCTCCACCCAGGCGCCGGACTGATCGAAGACGCCCAGGACCGGAATCCCTGACAGCGCGGTCGAGTCGTAGCCCGTGAACTGGTCACCCGCTTCGATGAAGCGATGCTCCTGCTCGGGCGGAATCGCGATCGTCAGCCCCTTCTCGGCGGTCTTGAACGCGCTGCCCGCTCGCGCCCGCTCGCGTTGTGACTCCATGGCGCGGTCGTAGCCTTCCCGATCGATCGCGAGCTGCCGCTGGCCCGCCAGGTCCTCCATGAAATCGAGCGGCACGCCGAGCGAATCGTAGAGCCTGAACGCCTCTTCGCCGGAGACCATGCGCCCGGTCGTTTCCGCGCGGTCGAGCGCCTCTTCGAGCCGCGGCAGGCCGGCGGTCAGCACCGCGTCGAATCGCTCTTCCTCGCTGCGGACCGTCCTGACGATCTGATCCTGACCGCTGATCAGTTCCGGGTAGGCCTCGCCCATCTCGCGGACGAGGACGGGCACGAGCGCATGGAGGAACGGCTCGCTGAAGCCGAGCTTCTTGCCGTGACGCATCGCGCGCCGCATGATCTTGCGCAGGACGTAGCCGCGCCACTCGTTCGAGGGGACGACACCATCGGCGATGAGGAAGGTCATCGCCCGCAGGTGGTCGGCGATGACGCGCATCGACACGTCCCGCGGATCCGCCATGGTCGCGCCGTACGGGCGGCCGGCGCGCTCGCCAATCGCCGCGAGCAGCGGCGTGAACAGATCGGTATCGTAGTTCGACAGCTTGTCCTGGATCACCGCGGTGATGCGCTCCAGGCCCATGCCGGTGTCGATCGACGGCGCCGGCAGCGGATTCAGCGTGCCGTCGCCCTGGCGGTCGAACTCCATGAACACGTTGTTCCAGACTTCGACGTAGCGGTCGCAGCTGCAATCGAGACCGCGGCAGACGCCGCCGGCGCGCTCCTCTTCGCAGGGGACGTGCGAGCCCCGATGGAAGTGAATCTCGGAGCATCGACCGCACGGCCCGGTCTCGCCCATCTGCCAGAAGTTCTCCGCCAGGCCGAGCTCGGTGATGCGGCCGGCCGGCACGAAGCCGGTCCAGATCGCGTGCGCCTCGTCGTCGCGCGGAATGCCCGCCTCGCCGCGGAAGATGGTCGGAAACAGGCGATCGGCGGGAAGGTTCCACACGCTCGTGAGCAGCTCCCACGCGAACGGGATCGCCTCGCGCTTGAAGTAGTCGCCGAACGAGAAGTTGCCGAGCATCTCGAAGAACGTGTGATGGCGCAGCGACGGGCCAACGTTGTCGAGGTCGTTGTGCTTGCCGCTCACCCGCATGCACTTCTGCGACGTCGTGGCACGCGTGTACGGCCGCTTCTCCCGGCCGAGGAACGCGTCCTTGAACTGGTTCATCCCGGCGTTGGTGAAGAGCAGCGTGGGATCCTCGCTCGGGACGAGCGACGAGCTCGGCACGATCGCGTGCCCCTGGCGCTGGAAGTACTCGAGAAAGCTCTTACGGATGTCTCTGGAACGCATCTCTTTCCCGGGGGACTTCGTCCCCCGGACCCCCTTACACGGTCGCTCGCGGGGGCCCCTTAGGCCCCACTCCGCTCCCGTGGCTCGTTCGCTTCGCTCACTCGCTGCTGTCAGCGAGTCGTTCATCTCCCGGGGGACGTCGTCCCCCGGACCCCATTACGCCGTCGCTTGCGGGGACCCCTCCGCTCCGCGCCGCTCCGGCGGCTCGCTCGCTGCGTTCACTCGCTGCTTGTCGGCGACTTATTCACAAGCGCTCAGTCCTGATCGGCCATCGCGCCGGTGCGGAATCGTCGAAGCGCAGCCACGACGCCGGCCGGTGAGAAGCCCTGCCGCATCGGGTACCTGATACAGCCGGGCGTACTCCTGCCGGTCCGCGAGCTTCGTGCGGCCGCGAAGCTTCTTCTGCAGCGCCTGGGCGATGAGCGCCCGCTCGTCGACGTCGCCGAACACTTCGGCGAGTGCCTCGGCGATGACGTCGCCGTGGATGCCCATCTGCAGCAGCTCCTGCCTGACGCGAAGCCGGCCGCGGCCCTTCACGTTCACCGCCGTGCGCGCATACGCCCGGGCCACCCGGGCATCGTCCAGGGCGCCGCTCTCGGAGAGCCGCACGATCGCGGATTCGACATCGTCTGCCGCGAATCCGCGATCGAGAAGACGCGCCCGTACGCCTTCGACCGGGAGCTCCCGGCGCGCCAGCATCTTCAGCCCCTCGTTGTACACGCTGGCGCTATCCACCGAACCTGGTGATCTCCGGGGACCCGCCCCCGCCGAACCCGAGCTTCTTGGCCATTTCTTCCCGCGCCATGTCGCCGGTCGTGGAAATGCCCTGCACCTTCAGTTTGAACTCGTCGACGTTGGACGCCCACCGCAGCGCCTCCTCGAGCGTGACGATGCCGTACTGGTAGAGGCTGAAGATCGACTGATCGAAGGTCTGCATGCCGTACTGCGACGTGCCGGCGGCAATGGCGCCGTGGATCATCGACGTCTTGTCCTTGTCGACGATGGCGTCGCGGATGAAGGCGGTGGACACCATGACCTCGACCGCGGGCGCGCGGCCCTGTCCGTCGGCGCGCGGCAGCAGGCGCTGTGGGATCGCCGCCTTCAGCACCGAGGCGAGCTGAATCCTGACCTGGCGCTGCTGATGCGGCGGAAACACGCTGATGATGCGGTTCACTGTTTCGGTCGCGTCGAGCGTGTGCAGCGTGGAGAACACGAGGTGCCCGGTCTCGGCCGCGAGCAGCGCGGTTTCGACGGTCTCGAAGTCGCGCATCTCGCCGACCAGGATCACGTCCGGATCCTGACGCAGCGCGCTGCGCAGCGCGTGCGAGAAGGACTTCGTATCCACCGCCACTTCGCGCTGGTTCACGATCGAATGATGATCGCGGTGCAGATACTCGATCGGGTCTTCGACCGTCATGATGTGTGCGGCGCGCGTCGCGTTGATGTAGTCGATCATCGCGGCGAGCGTCGTGCTCTTGCCGCTGCCCGTGGTGCCGGTGACGAGCACCAGGCCGCGCTCCTCGGACGCGATGCGCTTGAGCACCGGCGGCAGTGCCAGCTCGTCGACGGTCTTGATCCGCGTCGGAATCACGCGCAGGACCAGGCCGACCGTGCCGCGCTGCTGAAAGACGTTGACGCGGAAGCGGCCCAGACCGGCGATGCTGTACGCGAGGTCGACTTCCTGCGACTTGCGGAACTTGTCGAGGTGATCGGCGGAAAACACGGCCTGCGCCATCGCTTCGGTGTCCGGCCGGTCGAGTCGCTTCTCCTCGGACACGACGACCAGGCTGCCGTTGACGCGCATCATGGGATAGCTGCCGACCTTCAGGTGAAGGTCGGACGCTCCGCTGGTGACAGCGACTTTGAGGAGATCGTTTATGTGCATGAAGGATCTCGGGCCGTTTGACGGGGCAACCGGCAAGCCGGTGGGCCCGGGCTAGCGCAGGTTCCGTACGGCGGCGCCAGTGCGCGAATGCCCCGAACTCTGCAAAAAAGCCATTTTAGCACAGCAATCCGGACGGCCTGTGCCCGTAAGCTACGAGAACTACTGGGTTTCGCCGCAGAAGGGGCACCGATCCGTGCGCGCGTGGAGCGGCTTCCGGCAGTGCCAGCAGAACCTGGCCGATGGCGTCTCGCGCGCGCGCAGCCGGGACTGAATGGTCTGCGCGTCGTCTCCCCGGGCGGTGCGTCCCTGGTCGCGGAGCGGCGGAGCAGGCGTGCGGCGTGAGGGCGCCGGGGTGCGCGCCGCCAGCAGGTCCTCGAGCAGATCGGCCGCCCGCTGGTACCGCGCCGTGACGTCCGGCGCCATCGCGCGCATGACGATGTCGTTGATCGCTTTGGGGATCGCCGGGTTCTTGAGACGCGGCGGCGTGACGAGCTCCCCCGACATCAGCCGATCCAGTTCGGCAGGCGCCGGGGTGTCATACGGCAGCACGCCGGTCAACATCTGGTACATCGTCACGCCCAGGGAATACAGGTCCGAGGCGAAGACCGCCTTGCCATGGAACTGCTCCGGCGCCATGTACGGCGGGCTGCCGATGACCGTCGTCCCGTGCGCCGCGATCTCCAGGAAGCGCGACGTGCCGAAGTCGGCCACCTTCAGCATGTCGTTCTCGGTGACCAGCACGTTGGCCGGCCTCAGATCGCGATGAATCACACCCTGCCGATGCGCGTGGTCGACGGCGTTGCAGATCTGGCAGGTGAAATCGAGCGACCGGTTGACGTCGAGCATCCCGTGCGTGGCGATGAGGTTCTCGAGCGTTTCCCCCTGGACGTACTCCATCACGATGAAAAACAGGTTGTCCTGCTTCTCCGCGGTCGTGATCGCCACGATATTGGGATGGCTGACGCTCGCGAGCAGCCTGGGTTCGCGAAGCAGCTCGCCGAAATCCAGGCCCTGCCGGTGCGGCACCTTGATCGCGACCTTCTTGTCGATCCACGTATCCTGCGCGAGGTAGACGGTACCGAAACCACCGCTGCCGAGAGGTGCGATGATCTTGTACTTGCCGAGTGTCTGGCCCCTGAACAGCAATGCTTGGTGTGTTCGAGTTGGATGTGTTCTGGCGAGTATACGCTACGTGTATGCTTCCTCGCTTCCTGGTTCCCGATCTCGACGCCGGGCGGGCGGACGTCGCACTGCCGCGTGACGAGGCGCATCACCTGAGCCGCGTGCTGCGGATGAAGGCGGGCGACGAGATTGCCGTGTTCGATGGCCGTGGCCTGGAGTATCGCGCTCGGGTGGCGTCGATCGCTCGCGACGCCGTCACCGTCAGCCTCCAGGATCCCCTGCCGCCGGTTCCATCTCCTGCCGTTCGGCTGACGCTCGTGCAGGCCATCCTCAAAACGGACGCGATGGACGAGGCCGTCCGCGACGCCACGATGATTGGGGTCGAGTCGATTCAGCCAGTGCTGAGCGAACGGACGACGGTAAAGGCGTCGCTGGCCGGGAGGTCAGCCGAGCGCTGGCGCCGAGTCGCGCTGGCGTCGACCAAGCAGTGCGGCCGGTCGCGCCTCCCCACGGTTCACGAGGTGACGAGCTTTGAAGAGTGGGTAGGACGTGGGGATTCAGACAGCGCATTCATCCTGCTCGAGCCTTCCGCTGCCGTGCCGGACACCGTTCGGATCCGCGATCTCGCGCGCGCGGCCGCGCCGGCCCGGGCCACCCTGGTCGTGGGGCCGGAAGGTGGCTGGACGCCAGAGGAGCGCGATCGCGCGATCCGCGCCGGGTGCCGCCCCCTCTCGCTCGGGCGGCTCACGCTCCGCGCCGATGCCGTCCCGCTTGCGGCGGCGGCCACGCTGCTGGCTATCTGGGAGGAATGACGAATAAAACCCCGACGGATTTCGCGGCTGTTTACTTTCGCGTGAGCACGTAAGCCCACCAGTCGTCTTCTTCTGCAGACTCCGTCAAGTGGAACTGGTCGCTGAAGGCCTCGACGACCAGGTCTCTCTCGTCGATCGTGAACCCGGCCACGATCAGGCTTCCGGAAGGGCGTACGAGATCGGCAAGCTGCCGCGCGTACCGTGCGAGCAAGGTGCCGGTCAGGTTTGCGACGACGAGATCCGCCGGAGTCATCGGCGACTCCGTCACGTCCCGGACGTGAGCCTCCACGATGTTCCCGACCCCGTTGCGCTCGATGTTCTCGCGGGCGTTCTCGATTGCGTCCGGGTCCGAATCGATCGCCGACACGAACGCGGCGCCCAGCCTGGCCGCGACGATCGCGAGGACACCCGATCCGGTGCCGACGTCGATGACGACGCGGTCCTGCAGCTCGCGGTTCTGCAACAGCACGAGGCACAGGCGCGTCGATTGATGGTGCCCGGTGCCGAATCCGCGCGACGGCTCGATTTCGACCACGATCGTGGCGGGCGGCACGCCCGGAAGCCGCGCATCCTCGACGGGAGGAAGGTCCCATGGCGGCGCCACGACGATGCGGCCGACTCGAATCGCGGGGAGATCGGCTTGTGTCCGGCGCGCCCAGTCCTCGTCTGCGATGTCCACGGACTCGACGGTGAGCCCGGCGAGGTCGGCCGCCGTAGCGGCGGTCGCGAGGGCCGCCGCCGCGACCTCACGCGCGCCCGGGCTGCCGAAATGCGCCGTCCACGTTCGGGGCGCGGCGACGTCGTCTTCGTGAATGGCGACGAGCTCGTGATCGGCGAGCAACGCGGAGAGGCGATCTCTGGCGGCGAGGGTGGGGATGGACGGGAATCTGATCGTGAGCGCGGGGGAGCGATCGTCGCTCACCCGAACATGTCCTTCATCCGTTCGAAGAAAGGCTTGTCCGAGTCGCCGTCCACGTCCACCTTCTCGACCGGCATGGCGCGGGCGAGCTCCTCGATGATGCGGCGTTGCTCCTTCGAGAGCTTCTTCGGAATGGCCGCACGCGCGATCACGTAGAGATCGCCGTGCCCGCGTCCCGAGACGTTCGGCATGCCCTTGTGGCGAACCTTGAACCGCGTGCCCGGTTGGGTGCCGCCGGGGATCTGCAGGTCTTCGCGGCCGTTCAGCGTCGGCACCTGGATCTCGCCGCCCAGCGCGAGCGTCGGGAACGGGATCGGCATCTCGCAATAGAGATCGTCGCCCTCCCGATGGAAGAAGGAATGCTCCTGCACGTGCACGACGACATAGAGATCGCCCGGAGGACCGCCCCCGGTGCCGTGCTCCCCCTCGCCGTACAGGCGGAGCCGCTGTCCCATCGCAATGCCCGCCGGGATCTTGACGGTCAAGGCCCGTTCGCGGCCAACCCGTCCGGCCCCGCGGCAGGTCTGACAGGGCTTCGCGATCGTCTTGCCCGTTCCCCGGCAGTTCGAGCAGGGGCGCGCGACCGTCAGGAATCCCTGCTGGTATCGCAGCTGCCCCGTTCCGCGGCACTGCGAGCACGTTTCCGCGGTCGTTCCCGGAGCGGCGCCGCTGCCGGAGCAGGTCTCGCAGGCTTCCTCGCGCGGAATCTGAATCGTGGTCTCGGCGCCCGCGGCCGATTCTTCGAACGTGATCTCGAGGTCGTAGCGCAGATCCGCGCCACGCTGCGGGCCGCCGCGGCGCCGCCGCGATCCGAAGAGGTCGCCGAATCCGAACGCGTCGCCAAGTCCGGAAAAGATGTCGGAGAAGTCCGCGAAGATCGTCGGATCGAATCCGCCGGCACCCGCGGCACTGCTGACGCCGGCATGGCCGAAGCGGTCGTACAGGCTGCGCTTCTGCGCGTCGGCGAGCACGGCGTAGGCCTCGGCCGCTTCCTTGAAGTGCTCTTCGGCCTGCTTGTTGCCGGGATTGCGGTCCGGGTGGTGCTTCAGCGCGAGCTTGCGATACGCACTCTTGATTTGTTGATCGCTTGCCTGGCGTTCGACGCCGAGGACCTCATAGTAATCACGCTTGCTCACTGGTCCTCACGCCTCTCCTTTTGCGACCTTCACCATCGACGGGCGAAGCAGCCGGTCGCCATGCATATAGCCGCGTCTGAACTCCTCGGTCACCTCGCCCTCGCGGTGCTCGCCGGAGGGTTCGTGGGCAACGGCCTGGTGGAAATGCGGATCGAAGTCGGCGCCGAGCGCCTCGATCGGCCGGACGCCGCGCTTGCGCAGGATCTCCGAGAGCTGGCGATGGATCAGCTCCACGCCCCGGCGGTAGGCCTCGGCCCCCTCGGTTCCGGCGTCCGCCTTCAGCGCGCGTTCGAGATCGTCGACGAGCGGCAGGAGCTCCTCGAGGAGATGGGCGGCCGCCGAGTCGGCGTGCGCCTGTCGCTCGCGCTCCGTGCGCTTGCGGAAGTTGTCGAACTCGGCGGTCTTGCGGAGCAGCCGATCGTAGTACTCGTCGCGCTGCCGCTGAACTTCATCGATGTCGACCGGGGCGTCGGCCGCAAGCGCGGCGCCCGCGGGTTCCGCGGCTTCGCTTTCAGTGATATCCGATTCAGTGCGATTGTCTTCCATGATTTTTGAGTATGCGAGGAGTTGTCACCGTGGGGTGACCATGCGGCTGATCGCCTTCGACAGCCCCTCGACGGCATTGATCGCCCGCGAGTACCGCATGCGGGTCGGCCCGATGACGCCGACGGCGCCGGTGCCGTGACCATCCGAGTAGGTCGCGGCGATCAGGGTGAAGCGCTGCAGATCCGGGGAATGATGCTCGGAGCCGATCACGATCGTCAGGCCGTCGGCGCTGATGTAATCGTCCAGGAGCTGTACCAGCCGGGTCTTCTCTTCGATCATTCGCAGCAGCGTCCGCAGCGTCTCGATCGTGACGTCCGCATTCTCGCCGCCGAGATCCTCGAGCAGGAGCGACGTGCCCTGGATGAAGACCGCCGGCTGCGACGCCATGTCAGCGAACGTCGTGCTCGCGAGCCGGAGCGTGCGCGCCATCAGCTCGTCGTACAGACTTCGTTCTTCGCGCAGCCGCTCCAGAACCGCCTGCCGCACGGCAACGAGCGACCGGCCTTTGAACTCTCCGTTCAGATAGTTCGCCGCGGTCTGGAGCTCGGTCGCGTCGTAGCGCTCGGTCGGTTCGACGACCTTGTGCGACACGTGTCCGCCCGTCAGCACGACCACCACCAGGACCTTGCCGCCGTCGAGCAGCACGAAGTCCAGATGCTCGAGCGTGGCGGTTTCGGCCGCCGGCGCGATCGCGAAGCTCAACTGCTGGGACGCCCGGGCCATTTCCTGGGACGCGTGGGACAGCAGATCATCGACGGTTCCCGCCAGCCGCAGCCTGGCTTCGACCTCAGGCGTCGGGCGTGACGATCGGCGCGCTCCGAGGAGCTGATCCACGTAGCAGCGGTAGCCGCGATCGGTCGGCACGCGACCGGCTGACGTGTGCGGCTGACGCACGAATCCCTGCTCCTCGAGCCGCGCGAGGATGTTCCGCAGCGTCGCGGAGGACACTCCGAAGCCGCGGTTCGCGAGCCACAGCGACGAAATCGGTTCACCGTCGTCGATGTAGCGCTGCACCAGGACGCCGAGAATGCGTCTATCCCGTTCGGGCAGCTCAGGATGTGTCGACATGATCGTTTAGCACTCGTCGTGAGCGACTGCTAACGATTATAACCGAGTCGGCTCCCAGCTCGTGTTGACCGAGACTCAACGTTCCGCGGTAATTGTCACTTGTCCCAGTTCTCCGCACTTGTGAGTTGATCACGTGATCCCGGCCCTCGAGGCCAGTTCGGCCGCCGCGGCACGCGCCTCCTCGGCGATTGCCAGGGGATCCTCACGCGTGAGGTGGAAGTCCTGGACGAGCAGCTCGCCGCCAACCAACACGAACCGCACATCGGTCCCTCTCGCACTGTAGACGATCGTGGACCAGGGATCCGTCCCCGGCGCCAGGTGCGGAGCCTGGGCGTCGACCACGACCAGATCCGCACGTTTTCCAACCTCTATCGATCCGATCGTGTCCTCGAGGCCCATCGCCCGGGCTCCCTCGCGTGTGGCCATCCAGACGACATCCCGGGCCGGAAGGGCGCCGGGACGCAGGCGCATGGCCTGGAGCGTGGCGGCGAGGCGCATCTCGTCGAAGACGTCGAGGCGGTTGTTGCAGGCTGCGCCGTCCGCGCCCAGGGACACCGAGATGCCGCGCCCCCGCATCTCGACGACGGGCGCGATGCCCGAGCCGAGCTTCAGATTCGAGCCGGGGCAGTGGAGGACCTTGACGTCGCGATCGGCGAGCAGCTGCTGTTCGGCTTCGGTGACCCACACGCAGTGCGCGGTACACAACCGAGGGGTTGCGAGACCGGTGTCCGCGAGATACTCGAGGTTCGACAACCCGCCCGACAGCTGCCGCACCACCTCGACTTCTTCCCGATTCTCCGACGCGTGGGTATGGACCAGCGCGTTTTCGGACTTCGACAATGACGCGACCGCCTCGAGCAGGTCACGCGAGCACGACACAGCGAACCGTGGCGCGAACGCCGCGCGCAGCCGGCCGCCCGCCTGGCCGTGCCACCGCGCCTTCAGTGCGAGGCTCTCGTCGATCGATTTCTGCGTGTCTTCCTGGAGCCGGCCCGGAACCTGGGCGTCCGAGTCCATCATGCACTTGCCGACCGTCGCCCGCAGGCCTGTCGCGGCCAGTGTCTCGAAGACGACGTCGGTATCGTGGACCGTCTCCATCGTCAGCACACACGTCGTGCCGGTGCGGAGGAGTTCCGCGGCCGCCAGCCGGACCGACGCACGCAGCGTCTTCGGCGAATGCGCCGCTTCCATCGGCCACACCCGGCGGCGCAGCCACTCGAGCAGCGGCATGTCGTCCGCGAATCCGCGGAAGAGCGTCTGGCACAGATGGACGTGCGTCTGGATGAAGCCGGGCAGAAGATATCCGCCTGCGGCGTCGATGACGTTGTCGAATCGTGCGTCCGGGACGTTGCCGACCGCGGTGATGATGCCGTCCTGGATCGCGACGCCTCCCCGAACGATCGACAGGCGATCGTCCATCGTCAGGATCGTGGCGTTGCGGATCAGGGACGACGGCACGAACGTGTGGAGATCAACTTACGCGGAGCTCGCCGGTCTGGCATTCACGCGCTTCATCGCGAGGGCGGCCGTGTCCACGCCCCGCCTGACCGCGATCAATTCGGCGAGAATGCTGATCGCGATTTCCGCCGGCGTGACCGCGCCGATGTCGACGCCAATCGGCGCATGCACGCGATCGAGGCACTCCGCGGGCATGCCCTCGGCCAGCAGCATGTCGTAGATGCGCCGGACCTTCGCCCGGCTGCCGATCAGGCCGAGATACTTCAGGTCGCGGGCGGCGAGCGCGCGCATCGCGTCGAGATCGTGGGTGTGCCCGCGCGTCACCACGACAACGAACGCCGAAACCGGCAGCTCGGCGCGATGCAGCCACTCGGGGATCGGCTCGGCGACGACTTCCTCGGCGGCAGGGAAGCGTTCGGCGTTGGCGAACTTCTCGCGATCGTCGACGACGTGCACGCGAAACCCGGCATCGCCGGCGACCCGGCCGAGTTGAAATCCGACGTGGCCCGCCCCGACGATGTAGAGGTGTGGGGTCGGTTCGAGCGGGTCGATGTGGATGTCCATCTGGCCTCCGCAGACGAGCCCGTTTTCCTGTGCGAAGTCGTCGTTCAATTCGTAGTGGAGCAGCGCGTGCCTGCCGCTGACCAGCGCTTCCCGGGCCTTCCAGAAAGCGTCGTTCTCGTAGCAGCCGCCGCCGATCGTCCCGATCGTCCGGCCATCCGGGAACACGAGCATCTTCGCCCCGGCGCGCTGCGGCGTGGAGCCGCGCACCCGGACGATGGTGACGAGCGCCACCGGTTCACCGCGCTTCAGCGCCGCCGCCGCGGCGGCGAGGACTTCCTCGTTCAGACCAGCACCTCGATCTTCGCCCGCTTCTTCGCGTCCTCGATCACCGCGTTGACGCGGTCGCGTTTCTTCTGCTCGCTGAGGAACTGCACGATTTGCGGCTGTACTTTCTCGTAAGGAACGACGGTCGGATCCTTGCGCTCGATCAGCTTGATGATGTGATAGCCGAACTGCGTCGTGACGATGTCGCTGACCTCGCCCGGCTTGAGCGCGAACGCCGCCTCGTCGAAGGGACCGACCATCTGGCCGCGCTTGAAGAAGCCGAGGTCGCCCCCCTGAGCCTTGCTGCCGTCGTCCGAGTTCTCATTCGCGAGCTTGGCGAAGTCCTCTCCCGCGCGCACCCGCTTCATGAGGTCTTCGATCTTGGCCCGCGCCTTCTTCTTCGTCTCCTCGTCGGCCTGTTCATTCGCCATCACCAGGATGTGGCTGGCGCGCGCGAGCTCGCCCTGTTTGAACTTGTCGGGATTGCCGTCGTAGAACGCCTTCGCCTCGGGCTCGGTCGCGGCGGTGATCGTCGCCAGCTCACCCTCCATCATCTTGTCGATCATCATGTCGATCCGCGCGTCGGTCCGCAGCTGGGTGACCGAGGTGTTGCGGTCCGAGAGCGCCTTGCCGAACTGTTCCGGCGTCATCTTCCCCTGCATCTGCTGAACGCGCTTCTCGATCTCGGCGTCGTCGATCGCGAGCTTCCGTCCGGTCGCCTCCTGCTTCATCACGTTGTAGGTGATCAGCTGATCGAGCGCGGTGCGAAAGACTTCGTCCCGCCGCTCCTGCGGAATCGGCCCGCGGCTCGCCTCGAGGTTCTTGATGAACCGCTCGAAATCGGTTTTGGTGACCGGCTCGCCGTTGACCCGCGCGAGCACATCCGGCAGCGTCGCGGGCATCGGCTTGGGCGGCGCGGGCGGCTGGTCGGGTTTCGCGGTTTGGGCCGAGGCGGTCGGTTCAGCTGCCGGTCCCTTCCGGCAAGAGACGCAGAAGCAGGCGGCGAGGACCGTCACAGCAACGAAGAACCGTGTTTTCACGTGCACATCCTGAATAGGGTTCGAATGAGTAGGGCCCGCAGGCGCCGGGACATCATCTGATGTTAACGCACCTTCGCGACCGTCCTCGAAGGCGGGTGGAGGCGCGCCGGCCTGACCCAGGCGGGCTCAGAATCCGTGGAGCTGACACACCTCAGTCGGCTCGGTTCCCGACACGAACGCCTCGCGGAAGATGCGCGGGCAGCCGGGCGCGGCGATCTTCCCCGTGTCGCGGTCGATCTCCAGGAAGGCGATGCCCTCCGGCGTGGTGAACGTGCTGTTCGGCCGGCCCGAGAGCGCCCGCGACATGAACGTCGTCCAGATTGGCAGGGCTGCTTGAGTTCCGCTGAGTCCGAGCGGCTGGTTGTCGTCCATCCCGACCCAGACCACCGTCAGCAGTTCCGGGGTAAAGCCGACGAACCAGGCGTCGCGCAGGTCGTTGGTCGTTCCCGATTTTCCGGCCGCATCGAGCGCGAAGCCCGCGGCGCGCGCGGACGCGCCGGTGCCTTCGTTGAGCACGCTCCGCATCATGTTCGTGACCAGATAGGTCGTGTCGGGTCGCGCGACGGTTCGGGCCGGCTGCGACTGGATCGGCAGCTCGCGGCCCGACGCGACCAGCCGCGAGATGGTGCGCAGCGGGCGGATGATGCCGCCGTTCGGGAACATCGTGTACGCCGTCGCGATCTCGAACGGGGTGGCTTCGAACACGCCGAGCGCAATCGCCGGATACGGACGTGGCGGGGCGCCTGCGCCAATGCGGCGCCACAGCGCCGCGACTTCCTCGTATCCGGCGCTCTCCGCGACTTTGACGGCGGCGATGTTGCGCGACAACGCCAGCGCGCGGCGCAGCGTGATCGGGCCGTCGTATTCACCGTCGTAATTGTTCGGGCTCCAGGTCTGGGCGTTGAACGTGAACGCGGTCGGCTCGTCCCAGACGACCGTGGCCGGGGTCAGATCGTTGCGCCCTTCCGACTGCGCACGCTCGAACGCGGCGAGATAGACGAACGGCTTGAACACCGAGCCAGGCTGACGCCTCGCGCTGACGACGCGGTTGTATTGAGACTGGTTGTACGACCTGCCGCCGACGAACGCCAGGACCTCACCGGTGCGGGGATCGACAGCCAGAATCGCGGCCTGCGCGCGCCGGCGCCGCCGCGCGAGGATCTCGTCGAGCCTCGTCAGTCCCTCACGCAGCGCATCCTGCGCGAGCCGCTGCAGGTGCACGTCGAGCGTCGTATAGACATCGACGGTGCCCGCCGTCGGATATTTCGCCTGCAGCTCCTGACTCACGTAGTCGACGAAGTACGGCGCCTCGGCTTCCAGCGCCCGCGCGGAGATGACCAGGGGCTCGCGCACGAAGCGATCGGCGGCGTCGCTCGTCAGGAAACCGGTCTCGACCATCGACCGGAGCACGACATTCCGGCGCTCTTTCGCTCGATCGGGGTTGTTGAACGGCGACAGCCGCGAAGGGGACTGGATGACGCCGGCGATCGTCGCCGCTTCCACCGGCGAGACGTTGCTGATGTCCTTCGCGAAGAACAGCCGGGCCGCTTCGGCCACGCCGTGAATCGCAAACGAGCCGCGCTGCCCGAGGGACACGTCGTTCAGATACAGCTGCAGGATCTCGTCCTTCGACAGCCGCGTCTCCAGGACGACCGACATGAACCACTCGATCATCTTCCGCTTCGGTGATTTCTCCGGGGTCAGGAACGTGTTCTTCACCAGCTGCTGGGTGATGGTGCTGCCGCTGGCGAGATACGCCTTGTCGCCGAAGACGTTGCGGTAGACGGCGCCGGCAATGCCGATGGGATCGATGCCGCGATGATCGTAGAAGCGTCGGTCCTCGATCGCGAGCACGGCCTGGACCATCGGTTTGGGAATGACCTGGAGCGGGACGTCACGGCGCTTTTCGCGCCCCGTCGTGACGAGCGCGGTGATCAGCGGCGCGTCCAGGATGACCCGTTCGACCGAGCTCTTGTTCTTGACCGCTTCGATGCGCTCGATGCGTGTCGGCTCTCCGCCCTTCGGGACCCGGCCGCCGAAGACGAGCCGGAGTGTGTCGCCCTTGCGGTTGCCGTCGCGCGGGATGACGACGATGGCGTCCTGACCGATCGTGAATTCCCCGGGCAGCTCGGAGCGAGTCCGGTGCGCGTAGCCGAGATCGTTCAGCCGATCGACGAACTGGCGCGGAGTGACCGCCTGGCCGCGATGCAGCTCGAATGGACGCGCGAAGACCCGCGGGTCCGTCCGGGTCATTTCCCCGCTGATGCGCGCGTCGATCATCCGCGAGAAGACGATCCAGTAATAGACCATCACCGAGATCATCAGCGCCATCGGCAGGACGATCCCGAGCAGGACGTACTTCTTCCACTGTCGAGGCAGCCTACGGCGCACGGCGGCCAGCAGCCGGCCCAGTCGGGAAGCGGTTTCAGATTTGTTGGTCTTCACCAAGGATCGATATCGGCGGTTCGCGCGTCAGTATTGAGACGGCGTGCCCAGCCGTATGGTTCGAATCCGCATTGTATACTCGCCGTAAGCGATTCATAGCAGGCGATTTCGCGGGACGAACGGTCACGAGCGGCCGCCGCCTTCCGACAGCTGGGAAGAGTGCTCACGATGGACAGCGCGGCTTTCAGGATGTTGTGGATTGTGCTCGTGGCAATGGCTGTGCCGGCCGCCGCGTTCGGCCAGGCGCAGGCCGCTAATGGCCAGATGCGGCTCGGATTCAAGTTTGTGTTCTGACGGAGCATGCGCCGCTACTTTCTTGCTCTCGCCCTGCTCCTCGTTCTGTGCTTCGATCGCGGCGCCCCCGCGCAGCTGAGGCCGCAGCCCGTCGGCGAGCTGCCCGGCAACGCCGCGATGACGCTGATGCTCCGGCGGCTCGCGTCAACCGGGACGTTCATGCAGACGTCCGCGCATCCCGACGACGAGGACAACGCGCTGCTGGCGATGTTCAGTCACGGCCAGGGACTGCGGACCGTGCTCGTCAGCGCCACGCGCGGTGACGGCGGCCAGAATGAGATCGGCCCGGAGCTCTTCCAGGCGCTCGGCGTGTTGCGCACCGAGGAACTGCTCGCCGTGCATCGCTTCGACGGCGGGGAGCAATACTTCACGCGCGCGGTGGACTTCGGCTATTCGTTCAGCGTCGAAGAGACGTTCGAAAAGTGGGGCCGCGATGAAATCGTCGGCGACTTCGTCCGGCTCATTCGAGCGACGCGGCCGGACGTCATTGCCGGCTTTCTCTGCGGCGGCGAAGGGGGAGGGCAGCATCATCAGGCGTCTACCCGGCTGACCGCCGAGGCCTTCAAGGCGGCCGGCGATCCCTCGAGATACCCGGAACAGATCGAGGAGGGATTGAGGCCCTGGCGCGCGCGCCGGCTGTTCTGCACCGACTTTTCCGGCTTCGGCACCGCCCCGCAGAAGCGTACCGCGGACCTGCTGACCGCAGTCACGACCGGGTTCGATCCGGCCCTCGGCCGCACGTATGCGGAGCTCGGCCTCGAAGCACGCTCCATGCACAAGTGCCAGGGGACGTCGCAGCTCCTGCTGCTGCCCGGCGCCGGCTCGAACAGGACCTACCGCCTGATGGATTCGATCGGCGGCGATCCTGGAATCGCGCCCGCGTCGATGTTCGAAGACATCGACACGACGATCCCGGGCCTGGCGCGCTTCGCGCCCAGTCTCGCGGCGACGCTGTCGCCGTCCTTGAAAGCGATCGCCGCGCGGATCACGGAAGCCACTGCCGCATTCGAGTCGAAAGGGCCTGCGGCTGCGGCGCCCGCCCTGGCGGCCGGGCTCGCGAATGTACGGGCGCTGCGATCACGATTGAAGTCAGGCAACGGGATTTCAGCCGACGCGTTCGAAGTGGAATTCAGGCTGGCGCAGAAGGAAACGCAGTTCCAGCAGGCGCTCGTGCTCGCCAGCGGCGCACGGCTCGAGTCGCTCGCGTCCGACGGTCTCGTCATCCCGGGGCAGACTGTCGAGATTGCCTCGTACGTGAGCAATCAGGCGGCCGAGCCGATCACCGTCAGAAATATCACGGTGGCGCCCCGCGCATCCGGAGCTCAGTCGTGCGGCGGATCCGTCCACCGCGGCCAGGCCTTCTCGTGCAAGGGACAGCTGGTCGTCCCCTCGGAGACCGTTTTCTCCACGCCGTACTGGAAGCCGCGCACGGACGCTGCCCGCTACGATTTCGCGCCCGGGGTTCCCTTCGGGGTGCCGTTCACGCCGACGCCCTTCACCACGACGTTCGAGCTGACCATCGCCGGGGCGGACATCTCGATCGCGCGCCCGGTGGAGTACCGCTACGACCACATCGTCGCTGGCGAGAAGCGGATGGAATTGCAGGTCGTCCCCCCGTTTGCGATGACGATGACGCCCGCGATCGCCGTCGTCCCCGCCGCTGCGGCGGCACGGCGAACGGTTGAAGTCACGGTCACCAATCACACGACCGGCGCCGTCAGCGCCGACGTCTCGCTGCGGGTGCCGGCCGGCTGGCGCAGCGAGCCGGAGTCGGCGCCGGTCAAGTTCTCCCGCGAGGACGAGCAGGCTGCCGTTTCATTCGTCGTCGTGCCGCCAGCCGGTCTGAAGTCAGGCGAACATCAGGTGAGCGCGCTCGTGCGATCCGGATCGCTCCAGAGCACCGTCGGCTACGAGGTCGTCGAGTACCCGCACATCCGCCGGCGTCATGTCGTACAGCCGGCGGAGGCACGGCTCAAAGTCATCGACGTGGCGATAGCCGCCAATCTTCGCGTCGGCTACATCATGGGCGTGGGCGATCAGGTTCCTCCGGCGATCGAGCAACTTGGCGCCGAGGTGCACCAGATCACGCCGAAGGAGCTCGCGTCGGGCGACCTGTCCCGGTACCACACAATCGTCACGGGCGTCCGCGCTTACGAACGTCGCCCCGACCTGCGCGCGAACAATCACCGGTTGCTCAGTTATGCGTCGAACGGCGGGACGGTCCTGGTCCAATACAACAAGTTCGAATTCAACGAAGCGCAGTACGCGCCGTATCCGGCGAAAGTGAGCTCCGGCCGGGTCACCGATGAGAATTCGGTCGTCGAGATCCTGGTTCCCGATCATCCCGCGTTCACGCGGCCGAATCGCATCGGCGAGGCTGCCTGGAAAGGCTGGGTCCAGGAGCGTGGGCTGTACTTCCTGGGGGAGCGCGATCCGGCTTATCGCGACCTGATTCGGCTCGAAGATCCCTTCCCGCTCAACAAGGGTTCGAAGACCGGCGCGCTGGTCGAGGCGAAGGTCGGCAAGGGCCGCTGGATATACATCGGGCTGGGCCTGTGGCGGCAGCTGCCGGCCGGGGCCGACGGCGCGTATCAGCTGATGGCCAATCTCCTGTCGCTCGGGAGCCCGCGGTGAGGTTCGCGCCCGAATACGTCAGCTGTGTCCTCAACGAGAACTTCGAGGACGCGAAGGCGGAGTTCCTGTCGCCGCTGATGGCGATCCACTTCGCGCACCTCGTCATGCTCGCCGAGCAGGGGATCGTCGCCAGCCTGGATGCCCGCGCGATCCGCACGGCTCTGGAGGCAATCGACCTCGACGAGGTTCGCCAGGTCCGCTACGACGGCAGCTACGAAGACCTGTTCTTCTACGTCGATGGCCTGATCGTCGAGGGCTGCGGGGAGGATGCCGCCGGCCGCCTCCATACCGCGCGTTCCCGCAACGACATCGCGATGACGATGTTCCGGATGCAACAGCGGGAAATGGTGCTCGCGCTGATTGAAGGGACCAGCCGGCTGCGCCGGGTGCTGCTGGACTTTGCCGCGCGTCATCGCGCGGACGTGTTCGCCGCGCACACCCACACGCAGCCCGCGCAGCCGACGACGCTCGCGCACTACCTGCTGGCGGTCGTGGAACAGCTCGAGCGCGATGCCGTCCGCCTGCGCGCGGCGTATGCCAGCACGAACCAGAACCCGCTCGGAGCCTGCGCGATCACCGGCACCGGCTTTCCGATCGATCGTCAGCGCACGACGGCGCTGCTCGGGTTCGACGCCGCGACCGGCAACACCTACGGCAGCATCGCGACCGTGGATTACCTGCTCGAGAGCGTGTCGGCGGCGGCGGTGATGCTGGCGGGGCTCGGCCGGTTCGTGCAGGATCTCCTGCTGTGGTGCACGAGGGAATTCGGATACGCGCGGCTCGCGGACGGGTTCGTGCAATGCAGCAGCATCATGCCGCAGAAGCGCAATCCCGTCGCGCTCGAGCACGCGCGCGCCATCGGCAGCAAGGCGCTCGGCCAGTGCTCGGCGGTCCTGCTCGCGGTTCACAACACGCCCTTCGGCGACATCGTCGACACCGAGGACGATCTTCAGCCGCTGGTGTTCACGATGTTCCGCGACGCTGTCCGCGCCGTGCGCCTGGTGACGGCCGCCCTGAGCGGCACGGAGTTCAACACGGCGCGCATGGCGCAGCGCGCCTCGGAAGGCTGGATCACCGTCACCGAGCTCGCCGATACGCTGGTCCGCGAGCACGGCGTTCCCTTCAAGGCCGCCCATGCGATCGCGTCGCGCCTGGTCGCGAGCCAGGCAGCGGATCCCGCGGCGCCGCTGTCGAGCGCCCTGCGCACGGTCTCGGAAGCGGTTCTCGGATGGCCGGTGGAGCTCGATGAAACGTCGCTCGTGCGCGTGCTGAGCCCGCGTCATTTCGTCGAGGTCCGCACGACGCCAGGCGGCCCCGCCCCGCAGGAAACCGCCCGCGCGATCGCCGCATCGGAAAAGACGCTCGTATCGGACGATGAATGGTTCGCTGCAGCGACGCAGCGCCTTCACAAGGCGCAAGGTGCGCTCAGAGACGCTGTCGCTTCGCTCTGAGCGCGACTAGATCGTGATCACGTAGTGCCGGCCCACGTCACTCGGCAGTTCCTGTAACAACCGATCGACCAGCGCCGATCCGTAGAGATTGAGGAAGAACGGCACGCCGAGCACGCGCTCCTGCGGCTGGCCCTGCGGGAAGGTCTGCGCCTGGGCGCGGGTGAACTGGCGGCGGAGCGTCTCGTCGCGTTTCTTCACCGCCTGAATCACCTTGCCGTGCAGGCTGCGGATCTCGTGTTCCATCTTGCCGAGCGTCGTCTTCGCGGCGCCGGCGAGCGTGGGATCGACGGCCGGGATGACCTGCACGACGCGCTGCATCGCGCGGGCGACGGCCTCATCCGCCTCCTTGATCGCGGCCTCGACCGTCGGCGGCAGCTGCGATTGCAGCAGCTTGTTCAGCGCCGATTCGTCCTGCGGTTGCAGATCCTCGAGCGCCACGCCGTATTTCGTCAGGAAGCGTTGAGTCGCCGAATCGACGAGCGTCGCGCTGGCGCGCGGATGGACGAGCGGCATCGCAACGCCGAAGTGTTGATAGACCTCCCGCAGCTGACCGAGATACGCGAGCTCGCTCGGTCCGGACACGTAACAGATTGTCGGGAAGAGCGTGTCCTGAACGATCGGACGCAGCAGAACGTTCGGGCTGAACTGCTCCGGACGGGCAGCGATTTCGGCGGCCAGCGCTTCAGCCGGGTAGCTGCGGTCGCCGACGACGAACTGATCTCCCTGCCGCTTGATCGGTTTACGTGCCCCATCGAGGTAAAACAGCGACACGCTGTCAGCCTGCGGGACGACCTGTGGCGCGTGGCCCAGCGCCGCGAGCCGTTCGCCGGCCTTCGCCGCCAGTGCGGCAGTCTGGCCGGGCGAGGCGATCTCGGTCTTGAACACGTCCGCCACGAGCCGCTTGGTGCTCGAATCGGCCGCATCGAAGACGATGAGCCCATGCGGTCCCAGCACGGACTCGAGCCACGTGGCAAACGACTCGGCCATCCCCACGCCGGGGCGATACGAAGTGCGAAGCAGATCGAGGGTCCAGTCGGTGAACTCCGTGCGTGGGAGCGTGGCGCCGAGCGCTTCTACGCTCTCGAGTACTCGCTCGTCGGGTCGCAGTTTCGCGATCGGCAGCTCTCCGGCCCCTTCCGGCGCCGGCAGCGTCACGGTTCGCGGTTGGTACTGCGCGTCGAGCACCGTGCAGCTCGCGATCTCGTCCCAGTCGTGATCCTCGGCGTCGACCCAGAACACGGCGACCACAGGACTGCCGAGGAGGGTCGATGCCTGATGGGCGAGCTGAAGTGCGGAGATGGCTTTGAGGAGGGTGAAGAGGGGACCGCCGAAGGCCCCTGCCTGCTGACCGGTGACGACTGCCACCGTTTGCGGATCGGTCAGCCTGGCCGCGGCGTCCCGACACGCTGGCGGCGCGCCGCGGCGCTCCTGCTGCGCCGCGAGGCATTGCGCCATCTCGGCCCGGCTGCGCCGCTGAGCCCGGACCCGCTTAGCGGCATCGTGCCAGGCGTCGGGCGACTGGGGATCGCCCGCGTAGAAGGCAGCGATCTTGCTGAAGTTGAATGCGTAGTCGCCGGCGAGGGGCCGCATCCACGGCAGGCGGCGGACGTCCACCGCCAGGCGAGCGGCCGACGTCTCCCCAGCGGCAGTAGTTGAGTCTGCGGACACCGAGTCGTACTCTCTCAGAGCATTCCGAAGCATGTCAAGGCAACCGGCGCCGGGATTTCGCGCGATTCACGTGTCGTCGAGACGTTCGACGCCGACGTCCTCCAACAGGATCCCTCAGCGGATCGCCGCGGGTGCCGGCCGAGCCGGGTCGAGGACTCGAGCTTTCGATTTGTGTTACATTTTTTCGATCCCCAGAGGCGCTTCCTGACCAGAGACGATCCATCCTCATTCGCGGCGCCCGCCCAGTTCGGCCCCTTTCGGGTGCTGCATCAGATCGGTGTCGGTGCGCTCGGTCCCGTCTTCCGGACCTACGAGCCCGACCGCGATCGGCTGGTGGCGGTCAAGGTCTTCCGTATCGACATCACGCCCGAGCAGGCCCGGTCGCTCGCCGATGAGCTCTCGCGCGCGGCGGAGGCCGGTCTCTTTCATCCCTCGATCGTCGAGCCGATCGCGGCCGGAGTCGAAGGCAGCGTCGCCTACAACGCCGAGGAGTACGTCGCGGCTGAATCGCTCGACGTGGCGATGCGCCATTACGCGCCCGCCGCGATCGACACGGTGTTGCCGTTCATCACGCAGCTCGCCGGTGCGATCGACTTCGCCCGCGCCGCGGGCGTCGGCCATGGCGCGCTGCACCCGCGCGACGTCTTCATGCTGCCCGAAGAGGCGCGGGTCACGGGGTTTGGAGTCGTCGACGCGCTCGAACGCGTCGGGTTCCGCGCTCCGGTGCGCCGGCCATACAGTCCGCCCGAGCGGATCGCCGGCAGCTCGTGGTCGACGCCGGCGGACGTTTTCTCGCTGGCCGCGATTTCGTATGAGTTGCTGACCGGCCGCCGGCCGGCAGGCGTGGGCGCCGAGATTGGCTCTTTGGTGCCGGGAGCTGCCGATTCGGCGGCGACCGGGCCCCTGCATGCGGTGCTCGTGCGGGCGATGGACGAGGATCCCTCGCGCCGGTATCCGACCGCGCTCGCGTTCGCATCGGCGCTCGAAACCGCCGCGCATGGCAAGGCGGCGTCGGAGACCGCCTCAACCGCCGCGGCGAGTGCACCACTTCCGGCTCCGGAAGTCGTGCCGGTGCCGCCAGTCGTCTCGGCTCCTGCACCGGTCGTCTCGATCCCGCCGCCCGCGATGCCGAACCCGGTAGTGAAGTTCCCCGATCCACCGCGCCGCAAGCAGGACTCGATCGTCAAAGGTGAGGAAGTCGTCGAACCACCGCCCGGACTGGTAGAAGACCGGGTCGAAGAAGACGTGGCGGCCGAGCGCGATGAGGACGAAGCGCATCACGAGCTCACGCTGCGAGAGGTGAAGGCGACGGCCGTGCGGGATGCCAAACTGGAACGCGTCCCCGACCTCCCGATGGACGAAGACAGCGAGGCGGAGGCCGAGGCGGATCGCTACGCGGCCGACGACTTCCTGCTCGATGCCGCAGGGGCCGCGTCGGCGCGCGAGACCTCGCCGGCCGACGAGTTCCGTTCCCGCAAGGAAACGCCGCTCGACCTGCCGGCGCTCGACAAAGATGACGTGGTCGTCAAGGAACGATCGGCCCGCCTGTTCGATACCGACGACCTGCGCGATGACGAACCGCCCGAACCTCGTCGCGACGAGTCAGAGAAGGAACCGGCCGTTGCTGCGTACTCCGCCGCTCCGACGTTCGGTCAGCCTGACACCGTCTACACCGAGCCGGAGCCGAGGTCTTCGCGCCTGCCGCTGGCGATGACACTCGTCTTCGGGATCCTCGCGGGCTTTATCGGCGGCTATGTCTTCTGGGGAAGGGCGACGACGCCTGGAGCCGGTACGAGCCGGGAGTTCAGCGAGCAGGCGGTTGCGCCCCCATCGTCGGATCCCGGATCCACGGCAGCACCGGCGCCCCGTGCCTCAGGAACCGCGCCATCGGCGCCGACTACGGGTGGAGGTGCGCCGACCGGCAAACCCACGCCCGGCGCGACGAAACCTGCGGCGCCACCACCGGTTGTTTCAGAGGCGCCGCCGTCCGCATCCCGAACCGCGCCGGGCCGGACGTCCGGCCGTGGTTCGGCAGCGCCGGCGCCGAATGGAATCCTGATCGTGCGATCGACGCCGAACGGCTCCGGTGTAACCGTGAACGGTCAATGGCGGGGCCGCACGCCGCTGGTGCTCGAGAACCTCCCGTTCGCTCGATACGACGTCCGCGTGGTGCAGTCGGGATACGCGCCCGCGCGCCAGGCAGTCACCCTGTCGCCCGCTGACCCCGAGCAAACCCTTTCGCTTCGTCTTCAGCAGCGCAAGGCGGCGCCGCCACCCGCCGCGCGACCCGAGCCGACCCGATCGGCGCCGGCCGCGGAATCGCAGACCTTTACCGGGTCGGTGTTCGTCGACTCGCGGCCTCGTGGCGCGCGCGTCTTCATCGACGGGAAGCCGATCGGCACGACGCCGTTGAGCGTGCCGGACATTCGCATCGGCTCGCACGTGGTCAGGCTCGAGTTGCCGGATCACCAGATCTGGTCGGCCACGACCACCGTCACCGCCGGTCAGCAGTCCCGCGTCACCGGATCACTCGAACGGATTCAATGAAAGCCACGCTCGCTCTCGAAAACGGTATCTGGTACGAAGGGGAATCCGCGGGCGCGCCGGGCGAGACCGGCGGGGAAGTCGTCTTCAACACCAGCCTCACCGGTTACCAGGAAATCCTGACCGATCCGTCGTATTCGGGACAGATTGTCACGATGACGGCGCCCGAAATCGGCAACTACGGCATCGCGGCGGATGACGCGGAATCGCGCTCGCCGCAAGTCGCCGGCTTCGTCGTGCGTGATGAATCGCCGGTCGCGAGCAACTGGCGCGCCACCAGCACGCTCCGCGAGTACCTCGTCGAGCACAACATCGTGGCCATCTCGGATATCGATACCCGGGCGTTGACCCGGATCCTGCGGTCGTCCGGCGTGATGCGCGGGATCATCGCGACCGGAGATCACGACCCGCGGGAGCTCATCGAGCAGACGCGCGCGATCGCGCCGATGGAGGGATCCGACCTGGTCGTCGGCGTGACGTGCGAGCGCCCCTTCGACTGGACGCCCGTGGCCTCGGACGAGTTCGCGCCGGTTCCCGAGCGGCGGGCTCGACGGCCGCTGCGAATCGCCGCCTACGACTTCGGGATGAAGTGGAACATCCTCCGGCGGTTCACGGCTCATGGCTGCGACGTCCGCGTGTATCCCGCCACCACGCCGGCCTCCGAGCTGATTGCGGGAAATCCCGATGGCGTGTTCCTGAGCAATGGCCCCGGCGATCCGGCGGTGCTCGATTACGCGATCCGGAACGCGCAGGAGCTGGTGAAAGCGGACCTGCCGGTCTTCGGCATCTGTCTCGGGCATCAGGTCCTCTCGCTCGCGCTCGGCGGTCAGACTTACAAGTTGAAATTCGGGCATCGCGGCGCCAATCACCCGGTGAAGGAGCTCGAGAGCGGGAAGGTCGAGATCACCTCGCAGAACCACGGCTTCGCCGTCGACCCCGAGACGCTGCCGTCCGACGTCAAGGTGACGCACGTGAACCTGTACGACGGAACAATCGAGGGGCTGCGGCACCAGACCAAGCCGGTGTTCTGCGTGCAGTACCATCCCGAAGCGGCGCCGGGTCCGCACGATGCCGACTATCTGTTTCGCCAGTTCCTCGATGTGATGGAAGAGCGAGCGTGACGCGGCGTTCACGACGTAACGTGTTCCTTCGAAATGCCCAAACGCACTGATATCAGACGCGTCCTCGTCATCGGCTCCGGTCCGATTGTGATCGGTCAGGCCTGCGAGTTCGACTACTCCG
The DNA here is from genome assembly GCA_963785755.1 of uncultured Acidobacteriota bacterium. Lineage (GTDB taxonomy): Bacteria > Acidobacteriota > Vicinamibacteria > Vicinamibacterales > 2-12-FULL-66-21 > JACCXG01. The sequence continues at coordinate 176,394 of CAWAXG010000056.1, forward strand.
GCACGCAGGCGTGCAAGGCGCTGCGGAGCGAGGGGATCCAGGTCGTGCTCGTCAACAGCAATCCGGCGACGATCATGACCGACCCCGAGTTCGCGGATCGCACGTATGTCGAGCCGCTGACTCCCGAGGTCCTGGCGAAGATCATCGACAAGGAACGTCCCGACGCGATCCTGCCGACCGTCGGCGGACAGACCGCGCTCAATCTGGCCGTGGCGCTCGGCGAGAACGGCACGCTCGAGAAGTTCGGCGTCGAGCTGATCGGCGCGTCGGTCGAGTCGATCAAGGTCGCCGAGGATCGCCTCCGTTTCCGCGACGCGATGCGCGAGATCGGCGCCGACGTGCCCGACAGCTGGTACGTCAGGTCGATGGCCGAGGCGATGGCCGCGGTCGGGCAGGTCGGCTTCCCGGTCATCATCCGCCCGTCGTTCACGATGGGAGGCGTCGGCGGCGGCATCGCCTACAACATCGAGGAGTTCAAGGAGATCGCCGGCCGCGGCATCGAGCTGAGCCCGGTGCACGAAGTGCTGCTCGAAGAGTCGGTCATCGGCTGGAAGGAATTCGAGCTCGAGGTGATGCGCGACAAGGCCGACAACTTCGTCGTCATCTGCTCGATCGAGAACGTCGACCCGATGGGCGTGCACACCGGCGACAGCATCACCGTGGCGCCGGCGCTGACCCTCACCGATCGTGAATACCAGCGCATGCGCGACCTCGCCCGGCGGATCATCCGGCGGGTCGGCGTCGAGACCGGCGGCTCGAACATCCAGTTCGCGATCAACCCGAAGAACGGCCGGATCATCGTCATCGAGATGAACCCGCGCGTGTCGCGGTCGTCGGCGCTGGCCTCGAAGGCCACCGGGTTCCCGATCGCGAAGATCGCGGCGAAGCTGGCGCTCGGCTATCACCTCGACGAGATCCCCAACGACATCACGCGGCTGACGCCCGCCTCCTTCGAGCCCACGATCGATTACATCGTCGTCAAGGTTCCGCGCTGGGCGTTCGAGAAGTTCCCCCGCGCCGATCGCACGCTGACGACGCAGATGAAGTCGGTGGGCGAGGCGATGGCGATCGGGCGGACGTTCAAGGAGGCCTTCATGAAGGCCTTCCGATCGCTCGAGCTCGGCGCGAGCGGCCTGCTGTTCTCACAGCCTCGCCGGACCTCGGACGATGGCCTCACCGAGGAGGAAGAAGAGGGCGCGCTGCAGCGCGAGCTGAGCGTCCCGAGCGACCGCCGGATGTGGGCGGTCTTCCGTGCGCTCGACCATGGCTGGAGCGTCGACGACCTTCACGAGCTGACGAAGATCGACCCGTGGTTCCTGACGCAGTTCTCCCAGCTGGTCGAGCTTGCTCGATCCGCCAGCCTCGGCGGCTTGCGCGGCATTCCGGCCGAGATGCTGCGGACGTTGAAGCGGGCCGGCATCGGGGATCGCGAGCTCGGCGGCATTCTCGGCGCGGACGAAGACGCGGTGCGATCGATCCGGCTCGAGAACAACCTCAAGCCCGCGTACAAGCGGATCGACACCTGCGCCGCGGAGTTCGAATCGTTCACGCCCTATCTCTACGGCACCTACGAGCGGGACTGCGAGTCGGACCCGACGCCGCGGCCGAAGGTCGTCATTCTCGGCAGCGGACCGAACCGGATCGGCCAGGGGATCGAGTTCGACTATTGCTGCTGCCACGCCGCGTTCGCCTTCCGGGAGGAAGGCTTCGAGAGCGTGATGATCAACTGCAATCCCGAAACGGTCTCGACCGACTACGACACGGTCGATCGGCTGTACTTCGAACCGCTGACGTTCGAGGATGTCTCGGCGATCATCGCGCGGGAGCAGGAGACCGGCGCCGACGTGTCGGTCGTCGTGCAGTACGGCGGCCAGACCCCGTTGAAGCTGTCGCTCGCGCTGCAGCGCGCGGGGATCCGGATCCTGGGCACCTCACCGGATTCGATCGACCTGGCGGAGGACCGGGAGCGCTTCGCGAAGCTGCTCTGGGATCTCGGCATTCCGCAGGCGCCGAGCGGGATTGCCACCTCGGTTGAAGAAGGACGCGAAGTCGCGGCCAAGATCGGCTTCCCGCTGGTCGTGCGCCCCTCCTATGTGCTCGGCGGCCGCGCCATGGCGATCGTCTACGACCTGGGCGCGCTCGACCGCTACATGATCCACGCGGTCGCGGCGTCCCCGGGCCATCCCGTGCTCATCGACAAGTTCCTCGAGGACGCGGTCGAGCTCGACGTGGATGCCGTGGCCGATTCCACCGGCCAGGTGATCATCGGCGGCATCATGGAGCACATCGAAGAGGCCGGGATTCACTCCGGCGACAGCTCCTGCGTGATCCCGCCCTATCAGGTGATCGACAGGCACGTGGCGCTGATCCGCGATTACACCCGCCGGATCTCGAAGGCCCTGCAGGTCGTCGGCCTCATGAACACGCAGTTCGCGATCAAGGACGACACGGTCTACGTGCTCGAGGTGAATCCGCGCGCGTCGCGGACCGTGCCCTACCTGTCGAAGGCCACCGGTGTGCCGCTCGCGAAGGTCGCCGCCCGCGTGATGCTCGGGCGGACGCTCGCCCAGCTCGGGCTGACCCAGGACCTCGACGTCGCCGGCTATTTCGTCAAGACGCCGGTCTTTCCGTTCGTCCGGTTCCCCGGGGTCGACACGATTCTGGGGCCGGAAATGAAGTCGACCGGCGAGGTCATGGGGGGCGCGGCGACGTTCGGCAGCGCGTTCGCGAAGGCACAGCTGGCCGCCGGCCAGCGGCTGCCGACGGAGGGCTCGGCGTTCATCAGCGTGAACAATCACGACAAGCCCGCCGTCGTCCCGATCGCGCGCGACCTGCGCGATCTCGGGTTCAAGCTCGTCGCCACGCGCGGGACCGCGAATTTTCTCCGCGCCCATGGCATCGAGGCGGAGATCGTCTTCAAGGTCAACGAAGGACGGCCGCACGTTGGCGACGAGATTCTGAACAACCACATCCAGCTCGTCATCAACACGCCGCTCGGCCGCGAATCGTTCTTCGACGATCGAACCGTCCGCCGGATCGCGATGATGCACGGCGTGCCGTGCATCACCACGCTCACCGGCGCGGCCGCGACGGTCAACGCGATCAAGGCGATTCGAAGCGAAGACCTCAGCGTCCGCGCCCTGCAGGAATACCACGCAGAAATTGCCACCGGCAAAGCGTAGAACCTAGGCGGAATCTGCGCCGCTCGTGCGCGTCCGCGCCAGAGATGCGCCGGTTTTCGCGCGCGTCAGTCCTTGCACTCGGGTGCGGGTGCCTGCGCCCGCCCTGTTCCTCGCCGTTCCGTTCCTCTCCGGCGCCGCCGCCGCAATCCTGGCCTTCGACCGGCTCGATGAGCGGTTCGCGTTTCTGGCCGCTGCGGCTGCGCTGCTCACGCTGATCGCCGCGACGGCATCGGCGCTGCAGCGCGATGGCGACGCCGCCTGCGCGCTGGTCGCGCTGGGATGCGCCCTCGCGGGGGCATCGCTCGGCGCCGCCGCGGCACTCGATGCGTATCGGCCCCCACTCCTGGAGTGGTTCGAGCGAACCGCACCCACCGAGCCGTCCGCGATCGTGGGTGTCCTGCGCGAGGACGCGTCGCCGACACCGGCCGGTGTGTCGCTGACCGTCGACGTTCTCTCGATCGGCGATCGGATCGCGGGACGGTCGCCGCTCGGCGGTGTCCGGCTCTCTGTCGGCGGGGCTCTCGCCGGTCGCGAGATCGATCGCTGGCGGGCCGGCCGCACGATCCGGGCGCCGGCATTTCTGCGCCGGCCATCGACCTATCTCAACCCGGGCACGCCGGACGAGCGCCGGCCGCTCGCGCGACGCGGCATCGTCCTCGTCGGCAGCATCAAGAGCGCGGCGCTCGTCGACGTCGTCCGGCCTGGCGGCGTCCTGAGCGAGTGCGCAGCGGCGATCCGCGCCTGGACGCGAGCGCGCATTGCTGCGCATATGGCGTTCGACGCCCGATCAGCGGGAGTGACGGCGGCCGTCCTGATCGGCGATCGCAGCGGGCTGAGCGCGGACGACGAGCGGCGGCTGCAGGAGGCCGGCACCTATCACGTCATCGCGATCTCGGGCGGCAACATCGCGATTCTTGCCGTGCTGGGATTGTTGATCTGGCGCACCCTGCTGGTGCCGGCGAGAGCCGCCGCGATCGTGACGGCGGTGGCCCTGCTGTTCTACGGGCTCGTTGCCGGAGGGGCGGCGTCGGTCGCGCGCGCGGTCACGGTCGCGGCCATCCTGCTCGCGGCGCGCGCCCTCGACCACAGGGGCGCGTCGCTGAATGCGCTCGCGTCCGCCGCGACGCTTGCGGTTGCCGTGTCACCGATCGCGATCCTCGACGCCGGTTTCATCCTGTCGTTCGGGGCAACCCTCGCCATCCTGCTTGGTGTCCCGCTGCTGGTCGCTCCTCGGCAACCGCCTGGTTCGGGTATGGCGATGGCGGTTGTCCGCTACCTGGCGCGAGCCGCCGGAACGCTGTGTGCCGCCACCATCTGCGCCGAGCTCGTCCTGGCGCCCGTGGGCGCGACGCTGTTCGGCCGGGTGCCGTTCGCCGGCCTGGTGCTCAACTTTGCGGCGATTCCGCTCATGACGGTCGTCCAGATTGGCGGCCTCGTGCTGGCGCTGGCGTCGCCCTGGGCGAACGCGGTTGCCGATGCGGCCGCATGGGCCGCCCACCTTGCCGCGACTGGCCTGATCCACTCTTCATCGCTGGTGGATTTCGCCCCGTGGCTGTCCGCGAGTGTGCCTCCTCCGGTCTGGTGGCTGATGGCGCTCTACTACGCGGCCGCTCTCGGCCTCCTCAGCACGCGCACACGGTGGATGTCGGGTTGGATTCTCGCGGCCGCCGCCGGAGTCCTGCTTGCCGGGCCGCGGCAGACGTCCCGCGACGCGATGCCACCAAGCCGCAGCCCGGTGAGGGTCGTGGTGCTGGATGTCGGTCAGGGCGATGCGACGGTCATCGAGCTTCCCGGCGGCCGCAAGCTCCTCGTCGATACGGGTGGTCTTGCCGCCTTCTCGTCAGCCGAGCCGGAGAACTCGATCCCAACACCGTTCCTCCCGTCCTCCCGTCCTCCTGTTCCGTCTGTTTCACCGTCCTCCCCTGTTCCGACCTTCGACGTCGGCGAGCGCGTCGTCGCGCCGGCGCTGCGCGCGCTCGGGATTTCGCGTCTGCACGCGTTCGCGATCACGCACGGCGATCCCGATCACCTTGGCGGCGCGCGAGGCCTTCTGCGCCGCGTCCCGGCGACGAGCGTGTGGGAGGGGATACCTGTCCCTCCACACGCCGGTCTCCGCGCGCTCGCCTCGTTGGCTACGGCCCACGGCATGACCTGGCGGACGGTGCAAAGGGACGACGCCGAACGCTTCAGCAGCGCCGAGGTTCGCATACTGCACCCGGCGCGCCCCGAGTGGGAACGCCAGCGCGTCCGGAATGAGGATTCGATCGTGATCGAGGTGCGGATCGGCGCCATCTCGATCGTCCTCCCCGGCGACATCGGCCGCGAAGCGGAGCGCGCCATCCTGCCGACGCTCGAACCCGGCCGCCTGACGATCCTCAAAGCCCCGCACCACGGCAGCGCGACATCGAGCACGAAGGAATTCCTCGAGACCACGCGTCCCGCGGCGGTGATCTTCAGCTGCGGCCGGGAAAACCGATTCGGCCACCCCCATCCCGCGGTGGTCGCGCGCTATCGGGAGATCGGCGCGGAGATCTTCTCGACCGCGCAGGATGGCGCGGTGTTCGTGGAGACGGATGGCACGACGGTGGAGGTTTGGGGGTGGAGGGGGAAGCGGGCGGCGTTCACTGCGTCGCGACGGCACTGATGTGCTGCTCCGCGACGGCACGCATGCATGGCACGCAAGCGACGGCACACGGCACACGACAACACGCTTACTGCTTCGCAGGCACGACGGCACGACGGCACGACGGCACGACGAATTGATGGAGCATTACAAGGAGGTCGAATGTTGAGAGTTGCTTCGCCACTATCCGAATCTGAGGAACGGCTCGTATACCGCAGTCATGGATTGCGGCTTCGCGGTGCACAGGATGCTCGGGCCTGGATTCAGGGAGAAGATCTACCACAAGGCCTTCTGTCTCGAACTCGAATTACGCGAGCTGCGCTTCGAAGCGGGAAAAGAAGATCGAAGTCAGGTACAAGCAGTGGACCATTCCGGGTCAGACCGTCGATTTCATCGTCGAGGAAATCGTCCTCGTGGAAATCAAAACGGTTCCTCGGCTGCGGCCCGATTCACCGGAAGCAGGTCTTGTCGTACCTGAAGACGATGGACCTGAGGATCGGCCTCCTGATGAATTTCAGCGCAGAAGTTCTGAAACAAGGGTTGAGGAAGAGTGGTGAACTAGAGAGTAACCAAGTGGCTTCGTGCCGTCGTGCCGTCGTGCCGTCGTGCCGTCGTGCGGCGCGAAGCGCTGAGCGGTGTGTGAAATGTCGTCGTGCCTTCGTGTAGCGCGAAGCGCCATGGCCGTCGTGCCCCGTCTCAGCCGCCGCCCTTGATCGCTGCCCACTCCTTTTCCATCTCCTCGAGCGTCGCGTCGTGCACCGAGCGGCCCTGATCCTCGAACCGCTGCTCCAGCCGCTCGAACCTGGCGCTGAACTTCTCGTTCGCCTTGCGCAGCGCTGATTCGGGCTCGATGCCCAGCTTTCGCGCGAGATTGGCGATCGCGAACAGGAGGTCTCCCATTTCCTCCTCCGCGCGCGCGTGGCCTTCTTCCCGCACGGCGGCGCGGAGCTCCCGGGTTTCCTCCTCGATCTTGTCCACGACGTCCGCGGTTCGCGCCCAGTCGAATCCGACCGCGGCGACGCGCGTGCCGATCTCGTGGGCGCGGAGGAGCGCGGGCATGGCTTTGGGAACGCCGCTCAGCAGCGCTCGTTTCTTGCCGGCCTCCTTCTGCTCCCGCGCCTTGATGTGCTCCCACTGCTCGACGACCTTGCCGGGGGTGTCCACGCCGGCGGTGGTGCCGAAGACGTGCGGGTGGCGGCGAATGAGCTTCTCGCTGATCGCATTCAATGAATCGACAACCGTGAAGCGCCCTTCGTCCGCTTCGATCTGGGCGAGGAACACGCCCTCGAACAGCAGATCGCCGATCTCGCCGCGCAGCGCGTCGTGGTCGTCGCTGTCGATCGCGTCGAGCACCTCGTAGGTCTCCTCGAGCACGAAGCCGCGCAGCGAGTGGATGCTCTGCTCTCGATCCCAGGGGCATCCGCCCGGGCCCCTGAGGCGCCGCATGATGTCCACGAGCTTCTGGAAGGCCTCGCCCGCGGAATGCACCGATTCCGTTCTGGTCTGTGGTGGCATCGTGATGTGGTGCGGCTATGCTAGCATTCCGGGGTGACGACACAGGAAGATCACGGACTCTCGTTCGCCAAATTCATCATCTCGCTGGCGACGACCGCGGCCGTTCACTTCGGTGACTTCGCCGACCCGAATACCGGTGAAATCCAGCAGCCGGATCTGCACGCAGCCCATCAGATGATCGAGCTGATTGCGATGCTGCAGGACAAGACCAAAGGGAATCTGACGCCAGAGGAAGCCAAGCTCGTCGACGACCTCCTCTACGAGCTCCGCCTGCGCTTCGTGCAGGCTCAGCAAGGAGAGCGGCGGATCGTCGAGCCGTAGACTGTTGCAGATAACGTTTCTCGGCACGGGCACGTCGCACGGCGTGCCGATGATTGGCTGCGAGTGCAGCACCTGCCGCTCCGACGACCCCCGCGACCGCCGCCTGCGCCCGTCGATTTTCATTCGCACCGACGACGGACAGCGGATCCTCGTGGACGCCGGACCCGATTTGCGCGCGCAGGCGCTGACCTACGACGTCACTCGCGTCGATGCGATTGTGTTCACGCACGGCCACGCCGATCACATCCTCGGCCTGGACGACGTGCGGCGCTACAACTGGACCATGCGGCAGCCCATGGCGCTCTTTGGCGATGTCCTGACGTTGAGCGAGATCCGCAAGACGTTCGGCTATGCCTTCGACGCCGGCACGGCCAAAGGTGGAGGCGTGCCGCAGCTGGAGCTGTTCCCGATCGCCGGTCCATTCTGCCTCGGCCGTCAGGAGATCGTTCCGGTTCCGCTTCTGCACGGCGCTCGCCCGATTCTCGGCCTGCGGTTCGGTCCGTTTGCGTATCTCACGGATTGCAGCGCGATCCCCGATGCTTCGTGGCCGCTGCTCGAGGGCCTGGACGTCCTCGTGCTGGACGCGCTCCGGATCCGGCGGCATCCCACACACTTTTCCCTGGACGAGGCGGTCGAGGCGTCGCGGCGCATCGGCGCGCGGCGGACCTATTTCACTCACATGTGTCACGACCTCGCGCATGCCGAGACCTGCGCCCGGCTGCCCGAGGGCGTCACCCTCGCGTACGATGGGCTCAGGCTCACCGTGAGTGAAGGCTGACGCATGCACGTGGTTCACTTCCCGGACGACCCGGCTCCCCGGTGGAATCAGCCGGTGCTGGCCCTGGGGAATTTCGACGGGCTGCACCGCGGGCACATGAAGATCATCGACCGCGTGCGCCGTCGCGCCGGAGAGCGCGGCGGCACGCCCGCGGCGATGACCTTCGATCCGCATCCGCCGCGGGTCGTCCGACCGGACAAGGCGCCGCCGCTGCTGATGACCAAGGACCAGCGCATCGAGGCGCTCGGCCGATCCGGCATGCAGGGCGTGGCGGTCGTGCGGTTCACGCCCGAGTTGTCGCGGTGGGAGCCCGAGACGTTCGTGCGCACGGTGCTCGTCGACTGGCTGCACGTGGTGGAAGTGTGGGTCGGCGCGAACTTCCTGTTCGGCCACAACCGCGAGGGGAACTTCACGGTTCTGCGCACGCTCGGGGCGCGATACGGCTTCCGTGCCGAAAAGATCGATCCGGTCCGTTACAAGGACTTCGTGGTCAGCAGCACCCGGGTGCGCCGGCTCGTGAGCGAAGGGCGGGTCGATGAAGCGGGGGCGCTGCTCGGCCATCACTATTTCGTGGACGGCGTTGTCGTCCGCGGCGCCGGCCGCGGCCGCGAGCTCGGATTCCCGACCGCAAACCTGCAGAGCGAGAACGAGCTGCCGCCCCCGTCGGGCGTGTATGCGACCACGGCGACCATCGACGACATCGTGTATGCCTCGGTGACCAACATCGGGATGCGGCCGACTTTCGGCGACGTGCTGCGTCCGGTCATCGAAGTGCACATCTTCGACTACTCGCGCGATCTCTACGATCGGCGGCTGCGGTTGTCGTTCCTGCAGCGGCTGCGCGACGAGCGCCCCTTCGCCGACGTCGATGCGCTGCGAGCCCAGATCGAGGCCGACTGCCGCAGCGCGCGGCGGTTGTTCGGCCGGATTTCGCTGTAGAATCCCCCATATGCCGGAAAACTCGGGTCATGGTCCGGACAGCCCCGCGCTCGACTTGCGACTGTCCGTGCCCGCTGAAGGGGGGCTCCGCTCCCTCGCCGGCGAGCTGGCGGCCAAGATTGCGCAACACCTCGGGACCACCGCTCCGGACGCGCAGTCGCTCGCCGCGGCGGTCGAGAAGCTCGCCGCGCAGCTGGGCAACTTCGGCAAGCACGAAGAGCAGGACATCACGTTCAGCTTTCGTCAGGTCGATGGCGAGCTCGTCATCGAGGCCCGCCGGAACGACGAGGCCTCCGTGGTTCGTCATCCATTGCCGTCCTGACGCCGCGACCGTCCCAGTCGGCCACCGCTCCAACAGCTTCTGATGCGTTTGTTCAACACGCTCACTCGCCGTGAAGAGGATTTCGCGCCCAGCCGCGACAACACCGTTCGGATGTACTCGTGCGGGCTGACCGTCTACGCCCGCGGGCACATCGGCAATTTCCGGACGTTCGTGGTCTGCGACGTGCTGCGCCGCGCGCTGAAGTACGAAGCGGGATTCGGCATGCGCCACGTCATGAACTTCACCGACGTCGACGACCGCACGATCGCCGAGTCCCAGAAAGCGGGTGTGCCGCTGCGCGAGTACACAACGCGCTTCGTCGACGCATACCGCGAGGATGCCGCCGCGCTCGGCCTCGAAACGCCGGAGGAAATGCCGCGCGCCACAGACGACGCAAACATCGCGGCGATGGGGGAGACGATCGCCGCGCTCGAGCGCAACGGCCACACGTATCGGAGCGACGGATCGATCTACTTCAAGATCACGACCCTGCCGGACTACGGCAAGCTCGTGCGTCTCGATCATGCGGGGATCAAGTCCGGCGCGCGCGTCGACAGCGACAAATACGAGAAGGAAGATGCCCGCGATTTCGTACTGTGGAAGGCGACCAGGCCAGGAGAGCCGACCTGGGACCCAGGCATCGGTCCCGGCCGGCCCGGATGGCACATCGAGTGCTCGGCGATGGCGCTGCGCCTGCTGAACGATCCGCCGATCGACCTGCACGCCGGCGGCGTCGATCTGATCTTTCCGCATCACGAGAACGAAATCGCTCAGGCCGAAGGGGCAACCGGAAAGCCGTTCTCGCGCTTCTGGTTCCACGTCGAGCACCTGATGATCGAGGACGACGACAGCGGCAGCGAGAAGATGTCGAAGTCGCTCGGGAACGCGTTCAATCTCAACGACGTGACGAGCCGCGGCTTCCGCCCCTCAGCGCTGCGGTATCTCTACCTCGGCGTGCACTACCGGAAGCAGCTGAAGTTTTCCTGGATGGCGATGGCGCAGGCGGAAGAGGCGCTGAAGCGCCTGACCGACTTCCTCGCACGTCTCGACACGCTGCCTGACGGCGGGGGCAATGCTGAAGTCGCCACGAAGCTCGACGAGGCTCGCAGGGCCTTCCACGATCACATCGCCGCGGATCTCAATACCGCGGCTGCGCTCGGCGTCATCTTCGATCTCGTCAGGGCGCTGAACTCGTCAATCGACGCCGGCGAGCTCGGCGCCAGTGACGCGGCGAAGGTGCGCGAAACGTTCGAGCAGTTCGATCGCGTGCTCGGTGTGCTGTCGCTCCGCAGGATGGAGGACGAACAGCCGCCGGTGCCGATCGAGGAAATCGAGTCGCAGATCGAGGCCCGGCGTGCCGCCCGCCGGGCCAGGAATTTCGCCGAAGCCGATCACATCCGCGCCGAGCTCGACGCCCGAGGCATCGTCCTCGAGGACACCGGAACCACGACCAGGTGGAAAAGGAAATGACGAAGGCTGCGGCGCCCAACGCGCAAGGCCAAACTCCGAAGTGCTTACAAAACGCACGTAGCCTCACCGATATGAAACGGTTGTTTCCAGAACTCGATGCACGCACCCGACATAAAAACCCCCTTGCCTGGCCCGAAGGCGAAGGCGCTCATCGAGCGCGATGCCAGGTTCGTCTCGCCGTCCTACACGCGGGACTACCCGTTCGTCATCGCCCGCGGGGAAGGGGCCGTCGTCGAGGACGTCGACGGGAATCGCTTTCTCGATTGCGCCGCCGGGATCGCGGTCAATTCGACCGGGGTGTCACATCCGGACGTCGTCAAGGCGATCGTCGATCAGGCGCAGAAGTTCATTCACATGTCGGGGACGGACTTCTACTACGAGCCGCAGGTGCGGCTCGCGGAAGAGCTGGCGTCGGTCGCGCCGATCGACGGTGAGGTGCGGACGTTCTTCGCCAATTCCGGAACCGAGGCCACCGAGGCCGCGATCAAGCTGGCGCGGTACTTCACGAAGCGCCAGGGGATCATCGCGTTCTTCGGGGCATTTCACGGTCGATCGCTGGGGTCGCTGTCGCTGACCGCCAGCAAGGCCATTCAGCGCCGCGGCTTCGGCCCGTTCATGCCCGGCGTCTATCACGCGCCCTACCCGGACGTGTACCGGTTCACCGGCAGCGCCGACGCCTGCGCCGCGGCGTCGCTGTCGTTCATCCGCGATCAGATCCTCGTCCACCTCGCGTCACCAGACGAGATCGCCGCCATTGTCGTTGAACCAGTTCAAGGCGAGGGCGGCTACGTCGTCCCGCCGAAGGCATTTCTCCAGGGCCTCCGCGAGCTGACGCGCCAGCACGGCATGCTGCTGGCCATCGACGAAGTGCAGTCCGGCATGGGCCGGACCGGGAAGATGTTCGCGGCGGAGCACTTCGACCTGAAAGCCGACATCGTCAACATCGCGAAAGGGATCGCGTCGGGATTGCCGTTGGGTGTCACCTGCGCGCGGGCCGACGTGATGACGTGGCCGCCGGGCGCCCATGCCAGCACGTTCGGCGGCAATCCGGTGGCATGTGCCGCGGCCAACGCGACCATCAAGTTGTTGAAGGACGGGTTGGTCGCCAACGCCGCGAAAGTGGGGGAGCACCTCCGCAACGGCCTGCGCGCGCTGCAGGACAAGCACGTACTCATCGGCGACGTCCGCGGCCTGGGCCTGATGATCGGCATCGAGCTCGTCCGTGACCGGCAGACGAAGGAGCGTGCCGTCGACGAACGAAACGCGCTCGTCCAGGCCATGTTCCGCCACGGCGTCCTGGCGCTCGGCGCCGGTCGAAACGCCCTTCGGCTCGCACCGCCGCTGGTCCTGACCATCGACCAGGCCAACGAAGTGCTGCGAGTGATCGACGAAAGCCTCGCGGAGGTTTCCGCGCAGCGCTGACGTCATTGCGCGAGCAGCGCATCCGCGCAGGCGGTCCAGTTCTTGCTCGACTGACGCGCACGTAGATCGCCATGCACACGCGCATCCTGATCTTGCTTCTCCTCGCGCCGGTCATCGCAGGTTCGCAGCCGGCCTTCGCGGCGTCTTTCGCCGATGACGCCGCTGTGCTCGCCGGGTATCGAAAGGCCTATGGCGGCGATCTCGATGGCGCGCGCCAGGAGTTCGACCGGATCCTGAGCACTCGACCGGCCGATCTGCCGGCGCGGTTCGGGCTGCTCTACGTCCTCGAGCGACGCCTTCGCGAGAACCGCGGCGAGGCGCCGGCGTTCGAGCGCCTCATCGACGGGTTCATCGCCGACTGCCAGTCGCGCTACGACCGTGCGGACAGCGATTCCGAGGCGTTGTTCTATCTCGCCAACGGTCATATGGCCCGCGCCCGATACCGGTACGACTATGACCGGGGGATGTGGGGCGCGGCTCGAGACGGCGCTCGGGCAAAGAAGCTGTCCGAGGCCTACGTCCAGCGCCATCCCGAGCATGGAGACGCCTATTTCACGCTTGGCGCATACAACTACTACGTCGAGCTGGTGCCGTCCTTCGCCAAGGTCATGCGATTCCTGATGTTCATACCGGCCGGAAATCGCATTGAGGGTCTGAAGCAGCTCGAGCGCGCTCACACGCAAGGCAGCCTGTTGGCGCCGCAGGCGGGCCTGCTGTTGATTGAGATCTACGGCACGTTCGAATCGCGTCCCGCCGACGGCGTGCGCGTCGGTGAGCGGCTGGCGCAGGAGTATCCGGACAACCCCGTGTATCAGTTCACGCTGGCTGAGCTCTATGGCAGTCCGGCCGTCGAGGATCCCGTCCGAGCCGGCGAACGCTATCAGGCCGTGCTGAGCCGCGAGGCGCGCCGCGCGGGAACGCCGCGCCAGGCGCGATTCCAGGCGCAGCTCGGCCTCGCGGCATCACTGCTCGAACAGTGGCGGATCAATGACGCCGTCGCGCTGTTGACACCCACGATTGACGCGAGACCGGAGACGCCATCCTGGGTGAGCCCCACGTTCCTGCTGCGCCGCGCGAACTATCGCGCGCTCCTCGGGGATCAGCGTGCGGCCAAGGACGACATTGGACGCGTGCTCGCGGAGACGAACTGGAAGGACCACCACAAGGGAGCAGTCGATCTGCAGGCCTGGATCGACCGTCAGTACCAGTCAGGCGACGCGCTGGTTTATGCGGCCCTCGTCCAGCCAAACCGTTTGACGCTCGAAGGGCGATGGGCTGAGGCCGCTGCCGCGTACGAGGCGGTGCGAAAGCAGTATCCCAATAAAGAAAGGCAGGTCCGTTATCGAATCGCGCAGATGCGTTTCCGGAAGGGTGAGACCCAGGGACTCGCGGAAGAGTTCGCCGCCATCGCGGACGCGACGGACAGTCCCGACTGGCTCCGGGCCGCGGCCCTGCTGCAGCTCGGGCGCGTGCACGATGTCTCGGGCCGCCGGGCGGATGCCCTGAAAGCGTACCAGCGCGTGGTGGACACGTATGAGCGCGAGAGCGCCGCGTGGCCGGCAAAGGTCGGGCTCGTCACGGCCTATCAACGGCGTGTGGCGAAGTAGTGATCGCCGTCGCTGCCGCGCGTGTACACGTCGATGATTCGATCCGGACGCTCGATTGTGAGCGGCCGCAACAGCAGCGCGTCCACTACCGAGAAGAGGGCGGCGTTGAAGCCGATGCCGATGCCCAGCGCCGCCACCGCGATCGCGGTGAACCCCGGGCTGCGCGCGAGCCACTTCAGCGCGTAGCGGACGTCAGCGCGCAGATGGTGAAGGATCATCTTCTTCTCCAGTCAGGGTAGCGGCGATCGGTTCGCGCTCCGGCCTCTTGGCCGGCCCCGTCCTTGCGTCCGTTCCCACCATCATGACGATGGCGAGGCAGGAGCTGGGAAAAAAGGGCGAAGAGCTCGCCGTCTCAGCCCTCGAGTCTCGCGGGTACGCAATTATTGCCCGCCGCTACCGGACCCGATGCGGCGAGATCGACATCGTGGCGGACGACCGCGGGACGCTGGTCTTCGTCGAGGTGAAGGCACGGGCAGACGCCGAATTCGGGACCGCGGCGGAGGCCGTCACGCCATGGAAGCAGCGTCGTCTCGTGCGCATGGCGCGGGACTACCTGACCCGGGAGCGGATCGACGATCGCCCCTGCCGGTTCGATGTGGTCGCGATCATGTTCGATACCGTCGAACCGTCGATCGAGGTATTCGTGAACGCCTTCGACGCGTCGTAGAGGTAAGCAAGGCTCCGGCGGGCAAGGGGGACCCCGTCACAGACATAGCGCGCGGAGTGGAGTGGGGCCGCCTTCGCCAAGGCTACGGCGCGCCAGGGCTGCGAAGTCGAGTTCATCTCACGCGATGTAAAAAGGGATTTGGAGTTCAAGACAGGGACATGGAGAGCAGCCGGAATGGAGTCGGCGGCGAAGCGCCGACGTAATGAAGGCTGCCAGGCGGGGTGCAGGGGACCCCGCCGATCTAATAGATGGAGCGGGAAACGGGATTCGAACCCGCGACTTCGACCTTGGCAAGGTCGCACTCTACCACTGAGTTATTCCCGCTCGCTCAACCGCGCGGCGGTGCCTAAGGCGCCGCCAACCGCTGTCTGAGAAGAACTTATCGTACCACACGCCTTCGACTGCGGGCAAGGCAACGGCCGGGCTCGGCACCACCTCGAAGAGCACCCTAATCCGGCAGCGCGAACACGTACATCGTGCCCTGGCCGGTGCCGACGATGTACTGCTTGCCATCCACTGCGTAGCTGATCGGACCGCTCGCGTTGGGGCCTCCGAGATTGACGTGCCACAGCCGTTCGCCGGTTCTGGCGTCGAGCGCGACGAAGTTCCCCTCCATGCCTCCGCCGAACACGAGATCACCGGCCGTCGAGAGCACGCCCGACTCGGTGTAGTTCACCATCTTGTAGTCCCACTTCTTCTCGCCGGTCTTCGGATCGAGCGCGCGGATCGCGCCGTAGCCTTCATCCTCTTTCTTGAATGCCGGGTTGGCGCGGCTCTGGCGGCCGCCGCCTGGCACCTCCATGCCGGGAGGCGGCGTCGATCCCGTGTACCGCTTGCCCTCCACCCATTCGCCGGCCGGATACTTCGCCGAGCGCGACGAGTAGTTATCCCAGGTCGGCACATAGAAAAGCCCAGTGCGCGGGCTATAGGATGGCGGATACCAGTTGGTGCCCCCCTGCGTCCCGGGAGACACGACGATACCGCCCATCGGCTTGGGCCAGAACTCGGGGTTGAACAGTGGGCGGCCGTTCTCGTCGAGGCCATTGCTCCACGTCAGCTTGACGAAGGGCTTGCCCATCAGGAACTTTCCGGTCACGCGATCGAGCACGTAGAAGTAGCCGTTGCGGTTCGCCCACAACATGAGTTTGCGCGGCTTTCCTTGCCACTCCATGTCCACCAGCACCGGCACCTGCGTCGCGTCCCAGTCGTACTCGTCGCCGGGCGTGAACTGAAAGTACCACTTCAGTTTTCCCGTATCGGCGTCGAGTGCGATCACCGAGTCGGAGTACAGATTGTCGGCCGGCGTCCGGATGTCGCCGTTCCAGCCAGGATTCGGATTGCCGGTCCCCCAGAACGTCAGGTTCGTTTCCGGATCGTAGCTGCCGGCATTCCAGATCGGACTGCCGCCGTGCTTCCACGAGTCGCCGGTCCAGGTTTTCGCCTCGGGCGCATCCGCGGAGTTCGGCGCGGTGTCGAAGCGCCACAGTTCGTTCCCGGTCTTGACGTCATACGCCGCGACCCAGCAGTTGGCGCCCGCTTCGTTGGTCGCCGGTCCGAGGATCACTTTGTCCCGCACGACGAGCGGCGGCACGTTGTACTGGTAGCCCTTCCTGTAGTCGGCCAGGGTCTTGTCCCAGATCACCTGTCCGCTCTTCGCGTCGATCGCAAGCAGATGACAATCGACCGTCGCCCAGAACAGCGTGTCGCCCGCGATCGCTACCCCCTTGTTGACTTCGTAGGCGTTGTAGTACGCCTTGGGGTCGAGCGGCCGCGAGAGCTTCCAGTATCGCGTCCCGTCACCGCGTCGAGGGCCACGACCTCGAGGGCGGTGCCGGTATACATGACCCCGTCCACCACCAGCGGGGAGTTTTCCATCTTGTTCTGCGAGTTCGTGTTCTTCGTGTAGAGCGGATGGTAGGACCACTTCAGCTGCAGGTTCTTGACGTTGCTGCGGTTGATCTGGGACAGCGGGCTGTAGCGATGGCCCGCGTAGTTGCCCGAGTAGCTGAGCCAGTTCTGCGGCTCGCGATCGGCATGCACCAGACGATCGTAAGTAACGCTTGACGAAGAGACGGCGACGACCGGCACGAGGAGCATCAAAAGCCGAACGTTCATGGCGGACACCTCTCCGGAGTGTGAATCTCGGGCAGAGGCTGGTCGATCGCGCTCGCGTTGTCAAGGTCGTTGGACAGCACCCGCGTGTCCTCGAGCTGCAGCGCCTGATCGAGCGCAGCTCCGACTCGGCGTCCGCCGATGAAAGTCCTCGGCCGACGCCGGGGACTGCGCGAAGCGGCGGTTGTGCTCGGGGAGATACGTCGTCTCCAGGAACGCATTCGCCGCCGTCGCATCCGCGATCCCCAACCGCCGCAATTTCTTCACGAGGCGATCCTGATGGGTGCCGTGATTCCGCTCGACGCGCCCCTTCGCCTGCGGCGAGCTCGCCGCGATGATCTGAATCCCCAGCGACGCACACATGCGGCCAAACTGCGTCAGGGGCACGACCTTCGTGGCCTGCTCCGCCGCCGTGGGCTCTCGCACATAGACATTCTTCCAATCCGTATACAGCGCCAGCGGCACGCCGTACACTTCGATCCACCGCCGCAAGACATCGACTGCCGCCCAGATCGTTTCTTGGTCCCCGAGCCGTGCGAGTGTCCGGCCCGTCGCATCGTCCACCAGGCTCATCAAGCAGCCGCGCGGGGCGCGGGCCTCGTACCACAAGTGGAAGCTGCCATCGAGCTGCACCAGCTCGCCGAAATGGGCCTTGCGCTCCCGCCGCGCACGATGCACCGACCGTGTCCGGGCGCGACTCCACAACCCCGCGGCCAGCATCCACCGGCGCAGCGTGTCGGGGTGCACCGTGATGCCGTCTTCGCTCGCCAGATGCTCAGCGGCCAGCGTCGGTCCAAACCGCACGTCGATTGGCCCGCTGTACTTCCCCCGCACGAGCGCCAACACCTGCGCTCGCTCGGCCGCGGGCCGCGCATGATTCGACGCGCCACCCGCGCTTCGATGCTTCAGTCCCTTCGCCCCTTCCGCTCGATACCGCCGCGCCAGACGCTTCGCCTGGCGATAGCTCACGGCCAACAACGTCGCCGCCGAACCCAGACTCAGCGTCCCCGCCTTCACGCGGCTCAACACCTCTACCCGTGACAACTCTCTCGCACTCATCCATGTCCTTCCCAGGGGGATCGCGCTGGGGATCGGGGATGGGGGATCACGACGAGCGCTAGTCAGGTAAAGTCACGCTGTTGCGAGGTTCACATGACCACCTTCTTGCTGCTGGCTTTCGTCCTCGGGGTATTCGCGCCGCTGCAGACCGATGTGTCCGGGGCGTGGGCCGTTACGGTCGTCGACTTCGGCCGGCCCAACACGACACGGATGGTGCTCGAGCAGGACGGTGAAAAGCTCACCGGCACGCTCGGCACTCAATCGCTGGAAGGGAGCGTCACTGCCGGGGCACTCTCGTTCAAGGTCGGAGACCGTACCGCGACCGGAAAGGTCGCTGACGAGACGCTGGCGGGCGAGGTCACGCAGGGAGGGCGGACGCTCGAATGGTCGGCCGTGAAGATTCCGCCGCGCCCCGCGAAGCCGCGCGCGCACACGTTCGAGCCGACGAAATTCGAGTTGTTCTTCACCTCGCGTGTGCCGCCGGTGCTCCATATCGCGCCCGGCGACACCGTGAGGACATGGAGCGTCGACGCCGGCGGCACCGATCCGAAAGATGAACGGCGCTCGCCCGGGGGCAATCCGCAGACGGGTCCGTTTTTCGTGGACGGCGCGTTGCCCGGCGACACGCTCGTCGTCCGGCTCACCCGCATCCGCACGAATCGGAACTGGGCGGTCAGCGGCAGCACCGTCATGGCGAACGCGATCGATCCGTACCATCTCACGGACCTGAAGTGGACGAAGGGGTTCAACAGCCGCTGGACGATCGATGCGGCCGCAGGTGTCGCACGCCTCGAGAAGCCGCCGGACAGTCTCAAGGACTTCACGGTTCCCGTGAAGCCGATGCTTGGGTGCGTCGCGGTGGCGCCCGGCCAGGAATCCGCGATCCGCACGACCGATTCCGGGCGGTTCGGCGGCAACATGGATTACAACCAGATCGTCGAAGGGACGACCCTTTATCTACCGGTCAATCATCCGGGCGCGCTGCTGTTCGTCGGCGATGGCCACGCCGCGCAGGGAGACGGAGAGCTGACCGGCGACGCCCTCGAGACGTCCATGGACATCGAGTTCACGGTCGATGTGATCGAGGGGCGCAATTTCAGCCATCCGCTCGCGGAGAACGCGGAATATCTGATCAGCATCGGCATCGGCGGCACTCTCGATCAAGCGTTGCAGATGGCGACGTCCGGCATTCTGCGGTGGCTCGAGCGCGACTACAAGCTGGCGGCGTCCGAGGCCGCTGTCGTCGTCGGATTCGCGATCAAGTACGACGTCGTCGATCTCGTCGGCACGCAGGTGAGCATCGCGGCCAAGCTGCCCAAATCGGCGCTGGCCAAACTGCGGAAAGCGTCATGAGGTGATTCGGGTTACCCTAGCGCCGCGAAACAACGAAGTGAGGCCGGCTATGACGAACCTGCGCGAGACGATGGTGGCGATGGCTGCCATGGCTGATGGCGGCAATGTCCGCCCTGGTGGCGGCCGCTCCGGCGGCAGGGCGCGGAGAGCAGAACGAGGTCCTGACTGGCGACGCCGCGCGCGGCAAGGCGCTGGTCGAGTCGAGCGGCTGTTTCGACTGCCACCGCATCGCCGACCGCGGTTCGCGGGTCGGGCCCAATCTTTCGACGATCGGAGGCCGTCGGACACCCGTTCGACTGCGACAGGCGCTGCTGGCGCCGGATGAGGAAGTGATCGCCGACAACCGCTTCGTCCGCATTGTCACGAAGGACGGGACGACGATCACGGGCAAGCTGCTCAACCAGGACGCGACCAGCGTGCAGCTGATGAATCCGAAGGAAGAATTGAAGACCTACCTCCGAACCAGCATCCGCGAGTACACCATCGTCGACACCGGCCTGATGCCGTCGGTGCAGGGCAAGCTGACCGACCAGCAGGTCGCCGACATCGTCAGCTATCTGGGCTCGTTGAAGGGAAGCTGAAATTCAGCTCTTCGGGGAACCGTCGAGCCGATCGCCGTCGTCCAAACAAGTAGCGCCTCGGCCTGATCGGCAGGAAAGTGACGGTGGCAGGGATCATGTTTCTATTGAGACCTTTTGCGCGGCACGCCGTGCGTGTTGCGGTCGCGATCGCGGTCATCCTGTGGGCGCAGGGAAACTCAGCCATAGTCGATGCCGCGGAACCGGACGCATCCGAGCCGATGCGAATCGCCGTTCTGGTCGACACCAGCCAGTCGATGGAACGGCACATCAGCGAAGTGCGCCGCGCGCTGCACAGCTTCTTCCGCGAGTTGCCGGCTGACCGTCAGATCGCGCTGTTCGAATTCGGCGATCGGGCGACGCGGCTGGTGGACTACACGTCAGAAAACGCTCGTCTGGAGGCCGGTATTGGCCGGCTGTTCTCGCGGCCGCAGTCAGGCGCATATGCGCTGGATGCGATCACCGACGCTTCGCGCGATTTCCGGGCGCGCGGATCCGTCCGTCCGGTGATCATCGTAATCACCGCGCAGGGACCGGATTTCAGCGAGCGCTATCACCAGACCGTGCTCGACGACGTGAAAGCCGCCGATGCCACGCTTCATTCACTGGTGTTGACCCGTCGCAACGTCCCTGTCTTCAACCAAGGGATCATGGAGCGCGAGATCACACTGTCGAAAGGGGCGGAGGTAACAGGAGGCCGCCGCGAAGATCTGCTGACCAATATGGAGCTCGCCGACCGGTTGAGCAGCCTTGCGCGGCAGTTGAAGGAAAGCAAGTAGCAAGTACTGAGAGTTCCCCGTTCTCCTTACTTGCTACTTGCCTAATGCGTGGCTTCCGCCTTCGCGCGCAGCGCTTCCGCCTTCGCCAAGGCCGGCGGACCGCCGTAGCTTTAGCGGAGGCTGGTCGGCGCGACTCGCCGTAGCCTTGGCAGCCTGTCTCGCCGGAGCCTTGGCGGAGGCGGAGAGGCGGTCAGGCGGAAGAGCGAGCAGCTATAATCCGTCGACGCGTCTCACTGCCGTGAGACGCGTCGGCCGATGCATCCCCGGTTCAGAGTCATTTCCGCCGTTGCGCTCCTCGCGCTGACCGCTTGCGGCGGCGACGATCGGACGCCCGTGACGCCGACGACTCCCACACCGACGGCGCCAGCCGATCCGCTGCGAGACGCGGCCAACGTGTCCGGAAAGATGATCGGCACGGCCGTTCAATCGGGGCTGCTTCGCACGCCGCAATACGACACCGTCGCCGCGCGCCACTTCAACTACCTCACCGCTGAATACGAGATGAAGATGGGGGTCATCGCCCAGAGCCCCGGATTCAACGACTACGCCCCCGGCGACGCCATCGTCGGATTCGCAATGGCGAACGGCATGCGGGTCAAGGGGCATGCGCTCGTGTGGCACGGGTCGGTGCCGTCCTGGGTGGAGGCGCTCTCGCCGGCCGATCTCCGGCCGATGTTCGAGAACTACATCCGCGAAGTGGCCGCTCACTATCGCGGTCGGGTGTTCGCATGGGACGTCGTCAACGAAGCTGTGACCGACGATGGGTCGGGCCTGCGGGATACCGTGTTCCGGCGGAAGCTTGGTGATGGCTACGTGGCCGACGCGTTCCGGCTGGCGCGTCAGGCCGATCCGTCCGCGCGGCTGATCTACAACGACTACGGCGGGGAAGGGCTGAACGCGAAGTCGAACCGCATCTACGAGCTCGTGCGGTCTCTCGTCGCGGCAGGCGTGCCGATCGACGGTGTCGGGCTGCAGATGCACATCACCGCCTCGAACCCGCCGAACGCCGCGAGCGTCGCCTCCAATATGCGGAGACTCGCCGATCTCGGTCTCACCGTGAACATCAGTGAAATGGACGTCCGCATCCGCGATGCGCCGGGAACGGCGCAGATGCGGCTCGAGCTGCAGAAGTCCGTGTACAAATCGATGGTGGGCGTCTGCGTCGAGGAGTCGCGATGTGATGCGGTGACGTTCTGGGGGTTTACCGACGCGCATTCGTGGATCGACAGCCGGTTCGGGGCCGACGATCCGTTACTGTTCGACGAACAGTACGTGGCCAAGCCGGCGTTCTTCGGGGTGCTGGAGGCTTTGCTGCGGCGGTGATTGCCTGGAGCTATCCTTGTCGGCTCAGAAGGCACGAGTCGCGCTTCGCGCCGCAGCGGCACGACGGCACGACGGCACGAAGGATTCGTTGGAAACATCTATCGTCGTCGTACGCTTCGTGCGGCGTGTAGCGCAAGCGGCTCGGAATCTGCACGCAGACGGAGTAGATCAAGGAGACTCTGATGAAATCGGTCCTCGCGGCCGGCATTGCCCTGACCCTGACGGTTCAGGCGCCGGTAGCGCGCCCGCGCATCCTCGGCATCGCGCATCTCGCGGTGTTCGTCAGCGATCTCACCGCCGCGCGCGGCTTCTACCGGGACCTGCTCGGCTTCGACGAGTCGTTCACGCTGCCAAAGCCTGATGGCTCGGTCGATGTCGCGTTCGTCAAGATCAACGATCGTCAATGGATCGAGTTGATCAACCGGCCCACCGGCGGGGAAGGGCAGCTCGATCACGTCGCGTTGTCCACGGACGGTGCCGAACGGATGCGGGACTACCTGGCGTCGCGCGGCGTGCAGGTGCCGGAGAAGGTGGGTGTCGGTCCGACCGGCGACAAGAGCTTCACGATCACCGATCCCGACGGTCACCGCGTCGAGATCCTCGAGTACCAGCGCGACAGCCGGACGGGGAAAGACGCGGGAACGCATTTGCCGGCAACCCGCATCGCCGAACGCGCCCTGCACGTCGGCATCCTGGTCGGCGAGCTCGCGCGGGCGACGGAGTTCTACACCGGCATCCTCGGCTTCGAAGAGTTCTGGCGCGGCAGCGCCGCGAAGTCGGCGACGCTGAGCTGGGTGAACATGAAGGTGCCCGACGGCACCGATTACCTCGAGTTCATGCTCTACGACCAGAAGCCGCCGCCCGATCGCCGCGGCACCCAGCATCATCTCTGCCTGCTCGTGCCGGACGCCGAGAAGGCCGTCGCCGCGCTGGAGTCGCGGCCGGCGCGCAAGGCCTACACCCGCGCGATCGAAGTCCGGACCGGCATCAACCGGAAGCGGCAGGTCAACCTGTTCGATCCCGACGGCACGCGTGTGGAACTGATGGAGCCGGACACCGTGGACGGGAAGCCGGCGCCCGCATCAACCCTCCCGCCACCGCGTTAGGCCGTGAATTCTCGGCCCGTCTGCATGCACGGCCGGGCTGCCTCGGCGCCCCGCAGGGCCGGCTGTGCGGTTGAACGGGCTTCGAAGCGAGTGTTAAGATCCTTGTTTGCACGCGGCCGAAAGGCATCCACAGAGCATTCCGAGCGGCGCCGTCGCCAAGTGGTAAGGCAGAGGTCTGCAAAACCTCCATCCCCGGTTCAAATCCGGGCGGCGCCTCCAAAATCCTTAGGAAATTAGCGTGATTGGGTGCGTTCGTTGCGTCCGCGGGCGATTTCTTATTGCTCCCAAAAGCCCTCGAATTTGCTCTTCGCTCCGAAGAGCGACTTCTGTAAATCACTGGCTAGCGGCGAGTTGTCAGCGCGCGATCTGCGCAGGGGAGGAGGTTTATAGGACCTCCTCGATCCTCGCGCAGTCCGCAGGTGAACGGTTCTAGTCATCACGAGGTCCGAAGAGGCAGGCGGCAGAACGGCCCCGGAGAACGACTGTCGCGCATTCAACGACGTGCGATTCGCTGATCCGCGCAAAGCCAGCGCGGCAAGCCCGTCGGGCACGGCGTGCCGGCTTCACGCCGGACTTTCGGCAACACGTCCCGCGATCGCCAAGACGTCGCGCCGTTCGGCGGCCCAACGTTCGGCGTCAGCGCGCGTTTCGGGATGGGCGGCGCCCCCAATCCTGAGTACTAGCCACTCCGCGCATTGCGGTCGGAGCCGGCCGCGGCACGATCGCCAACTTGGGTCCATTTGGGTCCAATTTGACGAACAACCGCTCTGCAACCGCTTCCACCGCCCTGCGATGCGACGCATCGACGACGTGGATGTAGATGTTCAGCGTCGTCGAGATGCTCGCGTGACCGAGTTGTTCCTGCGCGATCTTGACGGGTACCGCAGATCGTTCAGGAGCAGCAGCGGTCGCGATTCTTCAGGGAACCTCCGCATCCGCTCGCACGTCTGATACAGTGTTGCGCTAATGTGCCACACTGCTACACCACCTCGCCAATGCTACCGGTAAACCTCGACCCTCGAGATGGGCGGCCCCTATACCTCCAGATCATGGACGAAGTGCGGCGTGCCCTCGTCGTCGGCACTCTTCGGGCGGAGGACCCGCTACCGTCGGTGCGCGAGCTCGCCTCGCAGCTCGTCGTGAATCCGCGAACCGTCTTGCAGGCATACCAGGAGCTGGAGCGCGAGGGCGTCCTCTACGTCAGACGGGGGCAAGGCACGTTCGTCGCGCCTGACGCCCGCGTCGATCGCCATGGACTCACCCGGGACGTGGCGAAACGGGCATTGCTCGACGCGCGGCGCAACGGACTGGGCGTAGGGGATCTGATCAAGACGATCCGGAGAGTGGCGGCCGAAGAGGGAGAAGACGAAGGACAGAAAGACGAAGAAGGTCGCTACAGCGCGGCCTCGCCGAAACTCGCGCCGAGGGCTCGCCTGAGCGAAGGCGGGAAACAGGGGCATCAGAAATGACGGGTGGCGATGCCGTGGCCACTCACGATCTGTCGAAGCGATACGGTCGCGAGACCGCGCTCGACGGCGTCAGCCTTCGCGTGCCCGATGGCGCCGTGTACGTCCTGGTCGGAGCGAACGGCGCGGGCAAGAGCACCGCGCTCAAGGTACTGATGAACCTGGAGCGCGCGGACGCCGGCACCGCGGAGATCCTCGGCCTGGACACAGTCCGCCGTGGCCCCGAGGCGCGCGCGCAAGTTGGCTACGTGTCGGACCGGCCCGACCACGGCTACCGCTGGATGACGTGCGGCCGCTTGATCGAGCACGTGGCGGCCTACTACCCGGCATGGGATCGCGCCTATGCCGATCGCCTGATCCTCGCGTTCAGTCTGCGGCGGCATTGCAGAATTGGCACCCTGTCGAAGGGCGAGAGCCGTCGATTGCAGCTGGTGCTGGCGCTTGCCCATCGCCCCCCCGTCCTCCTCCTGGACGAACCGACCGACGGTCTCGACCCAGTGGTGCGCGGCCGTACGCTGTCGCTGCTGGCCGAGCACCTCGCCGATACGCCGACGACGATCCTGATATCAACGCACCAGATTCACGAGCTGGAGAGCCTGGCGGACCACGTGGGCGTCCTCCGGAACGGCAGGCTGGTCGCGCAGATGTCGCGCGACGAGCTGCAGCGCACTGTCGGACGGTACCGCGTCGAAATACCGGAAGGATGGCAGGCCACGCGCGAGCTTCAGGTCGCCGGCGTGCGCTCGAACGGCGGTCGCGAGGCCCAGTGGACACTCGTCGGCGATCAGCGTGACCTGATCGATCGCCTCACGTTTGCCGGTGCCCACGTGCGCGACGTACAGCCTCTGGCGTTGGAGGACGCGACACTGGCGTTTCTCACCGAGGAGGTGACGCCGTGACCGAGACCGGCCTTCACTCGGCGCCGCGGCCGCAAGACGTGCTCGTCGCGCAAATCCACGCCGTAGGCCTTGCTCTCCGCGGGCCGGCGCTTGTCGTCACGGCATTGATCGCCCTGACGACGCTGCTCGTGACGATTGAGTTTCTGCGCACCGGCCAGCCGACCGACTTTCAACCTGAGCAGCACGTGCTGTTCGGCACGCTGGGCCTCTTGCTCCCCATTGGCGTCTGGATGGGAGAGGAGCGTTTCGGGACCGGCTTCCTCTGGACGCTCCCTGTCGATCGCCGCTGGCACGTGCTCATCAAAGTCTTCGCGGGATGGGTATGGCTGATGGGTGCCGTCGCGCTCTTCCTCCTCTGGCTGCTCGCGCTCGCCCTCCTCTCGGGTGGGAACGTGTTCTCGGAGGAAACGCTGCGCGTGCTCCCGTCCTTCTCCGGCACCGCCCCGCGCATTTTCGACCCGAGCGCGTTGCAGGACGTGCGGTGGACGCGGGGACTGGTGTTCTGGCTGGTCCCGTTCACCGCGGCCACCGGCACGTACCTGTCGGCCAGCGCTCTGACCCTCGGAACGCGCCACCCCCTTCGGTGGATCGCCGGGACGGTGCTCGGCCTCGTTCTTCTCGTCGTCGTCAAGAACGCGGCGAACGTAGAGCTCCCGATCAACGGATACGACGGTCTGCTGGCGTGGCTCATGCGCGGGCCGTACGGAGTCGACGCGCTCCTCACCGCGAGGACCGAGTCGCTCCAGGTCTCCGCGACCCTCTCGACCGGGGAAACGGTCGTGGTGTGGCGGGCGCTGCCGGATCTCGGGCAGTGGGCGGCCGCCACCTTCCTTTGGACGGCAGCCGGCCTGGTTGCCCTCGTGGCCGCGGCCTCTCGACACCGAGAGTCCCGGCGAGCCTGATCGCATGGAACTACACATTCGGAATCTCTCGAAGAGCTACGCCAGCGGCGTGCGCGCGCTCAACAACATCACGCTGACGATCCCACCCGGGATGTTCGGGCTGCTCGGCCCGAACGGCGCCGGCAAGTCCACGTTGATGCGCACGATCGCCACGCTGCAGGAGCCCGACGCAGGCTCGATCCACTTCGGCGATCCGTCGGGCCAGGCGATCGACGTGCTCCGCCAAAAGGACCGCATGCGCGAGACGCTCGGTTACCTTCCGCAGGAGTTCGGGGTCTATCCGAACGTGACCGCTGAGCGCCTGCTGGAGCATTTCGCCGTGCTCAAGGGCATCACCGAGCGACGGGCTCGCAAGGAGACCGTCGAAGCGCTCCTGCACCAGACCAACCTGTACAAGGTGCGGAGAAAGAAGCTCGGAGGCTACTCCGGCGGAATGCGCCAGCGGTTCGGCGTCGCGGTCGCGCTGCTCGGCAACCCGAAGCT
Organism: uncultured Acidobacteriota bacterium; assembly: GCA_963785755.1. Taxonomy (GTDB): domain Bacteria; phylum Acidobacteriota; class Vicinamibacteria; order Vicinamibacterales; family 2-12-FULL-66-21; genus JACCXG01. The sequence continues at coordinate 203,300 of CAWAXG010000056.1, forward strand.
GATCATCGTCGACGAGCCCACCGCCGGCCTCGATCCCGCCGAGCGTGTGCGGTTCCTGAACCTGCTCAGCGAGCTCGGGGAGGACGCCGTCGTGATCCTCTCGACGCACATCGTCGACGACGTGTCGGAGCTGTGCGGCCGGTTGGCGATCATCGACAAGGGAGCGATCCTGCTCGAGGCCGAGCCGCTGCGTGCGGTCGCGGCGATCCAGGGACGAATCTGGCGCCGCATCATCCAGAAGACCGAGCTGCCCGAGCTTCAGCGGGCCCACTCGGTCATCTCGACAAAGCTCCTGGCGGGACGCACGGTCGTGCACGTCCACGGCGTGGCATCTCCGGGCGCCGGCTTCGACCCGGTAGAGGCGGACCTGGAAGACGTGTACTTCAGCGCGATGGCGGGCCACTACGAGGACCCCGGCAAGACACTGCAAGGCGCGCCAGGGGCGGCTTCGGCGCAGGCGGGGCGATGAAGCTCTGGGAGATTTTCCGCTTCGAAATCCGCCATCAGTCGCGCCGCGCCTCGACGTGGATCTGTGCCGCGCTCCTGCTCGTGCTCACGTATTACATGACCAGGGAAATCTATATCGACAACGCGCGCAACCAGGGCTACTTGTTCAACGGGCCGTTCGTCATCGCGACGATGGCGTTTCTCGGCAGCATGATGGGCCTGCTCATCGCAAGCTCGGTGACCGGTGATGCCGCTGCGCGAGACGTGCAGGCGCGGATCGCTCCGCTCCTCTACACGACGCCTGTCAGCAAGGCCGAGCACCTCGGTGGCCGATTTCTGGCAGCCTTCAGCCTTTTCGCGCTGGTTCTTGTCGCCGTGCCGCTCGGATTGCTGCTCGCCGCGATCGTGCCGGGTCCGGACGCGGATCTGCTCGGTCCCCTTCGTCGGGACGCGTATCTGGCTGCCTACCTGGTCCTCCTGCTGCCGAACGCGTTCGTCGCAACCGCGTTCATGTTTTCGCTGGCGACGCTCAACCGGCGCGCGATCGTGAGCTATCTCGGTGGTGTGCTGCTCTTCGCGGCGTGTGTGTTCAGCAGGACCTTCGTGGCCGGAACGTTGGGGCGGTGGAAGCTGGCGACGTTGCTGGATCCCCTCGGCCTCACCGCGTTGAGCGAGCTCTCGATGACCTGGACGCCAGCAGAGAAGAGCACGCTCCTCGTTGGGCTGCAAGGCTCTCTCGTCTGGAACCGCATCGTGTGGATCGGAATTGCCGTGGCGGTGCTCGCGATGACGCACGCCCGGTTTCGCCTGGCGCACTACGCCGCAGGGAGCCGGCGGCGCCGCAGCGCGCGCCCAGCCGAAAGGGAAGACGCCCCGATCCATGGCGCGCCGGCGCACGTGGCGCCGCGGGTCCAGCGGACATTCGGCATCGCCACTCACATGCGCCAGGCGCTCGCGGTTGCTCGGGAGTCACTCCAGACGATCGTGACGAGTTGGGGCGCCATGGCTCTCGCCTTGATGGCGGCGGCGCTCGTCGTCGCCAGCGGAACGCAGATCGAACACATGGGCGTGCCGCTCGTTGCGACGTCGGCGCGCACGGTCAGGCTCCTGTCGGACCGCTTGACCGATCCTCAGGAAGTGATGTCGCTGATGGTTCCGCTGCTCGTCGTCTTTTTTGCCGGCGAGCTCGTGTGGCGCGAGCGAGAGGCGCGCCTGAACGAGATTGCCGACGCCGCGCCGGTCCCGGATTGGGTGTCCGCACTCGGCAAGTTCGTGGGATTGAGCCTGGCGCTCGTCGCGGTGCAGGCGCTGATGATGGGGGCAGGGCTGCTCATCCAGGTGCTGCAGGGCCACTACGATTTCGAGCTCGCCCTGTACGGGCGCGTTCTTTTTGGACTCCAGCTGCCGGACTACGTCCTCTTCGCCCTGCTCGCCCTTGTCGTCCACGTGCTGGTGAACAACAAGTACGTCGGGCATCTCGTCGTCGTCATGGCCTACCTGTTCATGGCCTTTGGCTCGCTGGTGGGAGTCCGGCACCATCTGCTTGTCTACGGATCCGATCCCGGCTGGATGTACTCTGATATCCGCGGCTTCGAACCGTTCATCGGGCCATGGCTCTGGTTCAAGCTCTATTGGGCCGCGTGGGCGCTGCTGCTGGCGGTGGCCACCACGCTCTTCTGGGTGCGCGGCAAGGAGGCGGACGTCATTTCACGGCTGGCCTTCGCACGCCGCCGGCTCACGCGCCGAACCGGGAGAGTTGCCGCGGCGGCCGTAGCGCTCGTCCTGTCGTCCGGCGGCTTCATCTTCTACAACACGAACGTTCTGAACGCGTACCGCACGGCCTCCGATGGCGTGGCGCGGCGCGCGGAATACGAGCGTCGGTACGAACAGTACAAAGAGATTCCACAGCCGCGGCTCACGGGCACCAACCTGAGAATCGAGATCTACCCGGATCGACGGGAGGTCGAGATTCGCGGCACGTTCAATCTCGCGAACACGAGCGCCGAAGCGATCGGCGCCGTGCATCTCGCGACCAGTTCCGCGGTCGAGACGAAGAATATCCGCTTCGATCGACCGGCGAAGGACGTGCTCGCTGACGCGGAGCTTGGCCACAGCATCTACGCCTTGGAGACGCCGCTCGGGCCTGGAGAATCGCTGCGGCTCGATTTCGAGGTGTGCTTCAAGCCGCGCGGGTTCTCGAACGCCGGGATCGATCCCTCCGTCGTCGCGAACGGCACGTATTTCAGAACCAGCGCGTGGCTGCCGGCGATCGGCTATCAGGCGGACCGCGAGCTCGCAGGTGCCGCCGAGCGGCGCGCGCACGGACTCGCCGCGCGTCCCGCGATGCCCTCTTTCGACGACGCGAAGGGACGTCACGATGCACGACGGTCCGTTCGTCTCGCCTTCGAGGCGGTGGTCGGCACGGCCGAGGGGCAGGTGGCGGTGGCGCCCGGACGATTGCGCCGGGCGTGGACCGAGAACGGACGGCGCTACTTCCACTACGTGACCGACGCTCCGATCCCGAATGATGTCGAGATCTTCTCCGCGGCCTACGCGGTACACGAAGGAAGATGGAACCCTTCGACGAGCACGGAGCAGGACGTCTCGATCCAGATCCTTCACCACCCGAAACACAAGTGGAACGCGGAGCGCCTGGTGCGAGGCGTACGGGCCTCGCTCGACTACTACACGAGGGAGTTCGGTCCCTACCCGCACGGTCAGGTGAGGCTCGTCGAGCACCCTGGCGACGCGGTGCTTCTCCACGCGTCGCCCGTGAACATCTCGTACGAGGAAGGGTTCTCGCTGTTGAACCCGGACAGCGATCCCCGGACGATCGATTTTCCGTTCGCCGTCACGGCGCACGAGGTGGCGCACCAGTGGTGGGGCCACATGCTGACACCCGCACCGGTCGAGGGCGGGGCGCTCCTCGGCGAGAGCCTCGCGTGGTACTCGGCGCTGGGCGTGGTCGAAGAGACCTTCGGCCGCGAGCACCTGCGGCGGCTCCTGGGGATGATGCGGGGGGTCTACCTGATCCCGAGCGCGCGTGCCAACGTTCCGCTGCTCCGGGCCGACGATTGGTTCCTGGCGTATCGCAAGGGCCCCTTTGCGATGTACGCGCTCCGCGAGTACGTCGGAGCCGTGCCGGTCAACGGTGCGCTGCGGCGCCTGCTCGAGAGGCACGGCGGGGGAAAGCCTCCCTTGGCAACCTCTCTCGATCTCTACCGGGAGCTTCGAGCGGTGACACCGGCGTCGCTCCACTCTCTGCTGGTCGATCTTTCGAGGCGAACACTTTCTGGGAGCTGGCGACGCAAAGGGTGGCGGCGGAGCAGACCAGCACCGGCGAGTGGCAGGTGACGCTCGACGTGCAGGCGCGCAAAGTGGTGGTCGACACCGCCGGCGTCGAGACCGAACGTCCGATGGACGATCTCATTGAGGTCGGCGTGTTCACGGGCGCTCCAGGGACAGAGCTCGGCGAGGCGCTGTACCTCCAGATGCATCGCATCCGCTCCGGCAAGCAGCGCATCACCGTCACGGTGCCGAGCCAGCCAACCCGAGCGGGAATAGACCCGCGGAACCTTTTGATCGACGTCGAGGGCAATAACAACCTCAAAGAGACAGCGCGCGCCGAGAATCCTTCGTCGCGCACGCAGTGATCGATCGGCGGTGCAGACCCCTGAGCCACCGCACCGCTCCTTGGCCACAACTTCGACCCGCCGCACCGCGTCGGCACCATCGAGCGCACTCAGATCTTGGCGACACCTCCAGGGTTGCAGGCAGTCATACTTCGGCCGCTCGGACGGCGCCCTGCTGTGGACTCGTGGCGAGTTAAGGACCGGAGCCGCTGGCTGGTTGCTCGTTGATGTTTTTCGTCACGACGGCGAGCAGTGGAGGCGCTCCCTGATCAACCGCGAGTTCTCGGCTGCTCCTACGTCACTGCGCCTCGGGGAAACGGCCGAGGGAACGTGGCACGGCGTCGCCGAGTATGCGCACCCGCCTACATCGCAAGAGATTTGGCCAGTTGGTGGCCGGCTGCTGGCGCGGCCACCGCGTCGCAGAGCGCTGTCACCGGATCGCAGGCGTTTGAGATCCAAACCTGACTGTACCAGCGAGAGCGACGGCTCCGTAAACGACACACAGCGTCCACCAGAACACAACGGAGGAGCCGTCCGCACCTCTCAGCGCCATCGTGATGTTGACCGACAGGTGACCGACCATCGTGGCAAGCACAGAGTCGCGACCCTCCATGAACACCAGGCCCAGAAAGACTCCTGTGAACGCCACGGGAAGAAGAAACAGTAGCGGTGGCACCAACTGCTGCGGCATACCTGGGAAGAAGAACGAGGAGACGTGCCACAGGCTCCAGAGACTGGCGCCTGCCCACACTGCCGGCAACCTCCCGTAGCGCGTCCGAAGACGTGGCAGGAGGAACCCGCGCCAACCGAGTTCTTCGCCGACTGCTCCCGTGAGGCACTGCATCGCGACGACAAAGGGGACAGCCACGAGCGGTATGAATGGCGCTCCCTCTCCAGCCGCCCGCGAAACGAACACAGCCGTCGCCGTTGCGCCTGCAGGCACAGCCGCGGCGATCGCAAGCCATCGGATCCCGTCGCGTGGATAGCGCAGCCGTCCGAGCGCCTCCCTGAAGCCCGTTGGACCATCAGCCCATCGTGTGAGGAGCAGTGCAACGATCGTCGGCGACCATACCGTGGGCAGTAACCATGCAAACAAGGCCCAGACCTCGCCCTCGGCCGCCGGGTCTCGCAGGAGGAAATACAAAGCCCATGGAACCAAATTGACAGCGGTAAGGAATAGAAGAACCTGTCGCATCGGTTGCACCTCATGAGCGCGTCGTGATGCGGGCACTGATTTCCGCCTCTCTCGGCACGATCGGTCGACCTGCGAGGTGTGATGCCGAGAGCGATCTCCCGATCAGGACTATTTCGTCCAGGCCAGCGTCGAGCCTACGGCCGTCCCGGCGTCAGTGTCAGATTCGCGAAATCTCCGAGCGAGGCACCTGAAGAGCGGCGTTCGATTGCCGATTGGCCGCAGTCGCTATAAGGACCTAAAGAGGCAGACTGAAAAGCGGTGCCTGCAGGCGCCTCCGACGACGATGCGCCGGAACATCCACTTGCAACCCAGGTGCAACCAGTCGCGGGTCCTGACACCGAAGGCGAACAGTCTAACTGCTGTGTTTTGAGAGGTGAGCCAATCAGGAATCGAACCGGCCATGGCGCTTTCCACCTGAGAACCGGAGCTGGTGGGCGCGCATCGTGGGCGCACCTCGACTCGATCCGCATAAGCATTGCACGGACCATGCTCCAATTAGAGGAATCGCTCCTAATCCGAGCCGAAGACGCCGCTACTGCGGACTTGCTGTGGCTTCTTGACCTGCGTGCGTTCCAGGGCGGGCTGGTTCCGGCACGTGCCAAGTGCGGTTGAGACGCGGCTGCAATCGAGTGGCACCTCGTCGTCGACGAAAGGGTCGTTCGCGATTGGGATTCCCTTCAGTTCACTGTGCTGATCGCTGGAGGAACAGGTCCACAGCCGCACCCCAGTTTTATTGAGGTTTCTGTGAGGCTGCCCTCGGTTGAAGCGCGGGGGAGGTGGCGGGAGCGGGGGAGGATGGGCGGAGGTGACCGCATGAGCCGATTAGGTCGGAGACCATAATTTGCTCGGGGTCAGCATGGTCGCGCACCGGCACGCCCAATCTTCCCAGGCATGGACCATTCACCGATCGTCGGGCCCTTTCAGCCAAACCCTGCGGCGTTTTTTCGTTACTTTGCACGCAGACGCGATGCTGCAGTGAACCGCGTCCCGTGCGGCGCAGCCACACCCTGGCGGTTGGCACTGTCTCAGTTTGAAAATGGTCCGTTGCGCGGCCACCAGTCGCGGCCGAGGCCTGCGAATCTGGCGAGCAGCCCGCCGCCGTCATGTTGTGCGGATTGAGGCTACCTTGCCTCGGCCTGAAATCCGCGCATGACCCAAGCGAGGCCAAGGCCGAACACATAAAGCGACCCTACTGGCAAGATCCACAGCCGCATCACGAACAGGGCACTCTGCATGGTCCAACCGCGATCGGGCATTCCTGCAAGTGCCAGGATCACAACAGCCCAAAGAATCGAAGCCAGTAGCCAAAGGCGTTGCCAGCCGTTGAGAGTCGTCATCGCTGCACCTCGGCCTGATTAGACACCACTGATCGGGAAACGCTTCAAACTGAGACAGTGCCTGGCGGTTCGACCTGATGAAAGAGCCTGCTCTCCGCGGCCAGTCGACCCAGGCGCAGAAGCACCGCAAGCGCTGGCCGGAGGCAATGGCGGCGATGCGGAAGCAGTTGAAGGCCCGCACGCGGTAGAGTCAGCGCATGGCCGACGAGATTGCGTTCCCTCCTCCGGGGTTCACGGCCGTCCTCGTCTTCGACGACCCGACGCCGAACACCGTCATCCTCAAACGCATTGTTGAGTTCCCGATGGGGGTTGCGGCGAAGTGCACCGACCTAAAGGGTGAGGAGATGAACGATTTCATCGATCTCATACTCCTGATCGCCCGGAAGATGCTCTCCGTCTACAAGCACAAGGAGGCGTATCACGCCGAGGAGCGGCGCCTCGAGGAGAAGTTCAAAGCGGATCCTGCCACACCGCGCGTCCACTCCCAGGAACTGTTCGAGGAGTTCGATGTCTTCGTCGTCCAGATCAAGAGCACGCTCGATCACATGGTCAAGATAATGCGGCCGATGCTCGGGCGGAAGTGGACGATGTACACCTTCGCCGATAAGGGCATGGGTGTTCTCACGTCTCTGCAGCGGAATACCGGGAAGCACTACGTCGGACGAGTGAAGATGATGGAGGCCTTCGTCTTCACGAAGCGGAACTTCGAATGGTTGGAGGCTGTGATCGCAACGCGCGATCGGGCAAATCACAATCTCGACGGCGGCCTCAAGGTCGAAACGGTTGCTGTCTTCCGAAACCCTGACTCCACGCTAAACGTCCCGATGTGGACCGCCGAACAGCGGCTCGCCACGATGATGGATATCACCTGGGAAAATTTCTTCGGGCTCGTGGAGGATTTCATCATGATCGCGCTCCACTTCCGCTTCAAGATCGACGAGTGGGGTATGTTCCGCGACCACCAGCCGCTCTCCTCTAAGCGCGGGTCGTGGAAGGTGATGCCGAAGGCCGAAGCCGACGCGCTCTCGCGAAGCTTGGGAAACACCGCTTTAGACGGATTCACCGGAATCTGATCGCGTTCCGTCCGCTGTACAGACCTCCACCGCTCCCTGCGCTGAGAACAGTAATTGAAAGTCGCTAGCGTTCATCGGAAGTGACTCGGCGCGAGATGATCGGGCGGGCGCCGACTCAGATGCCGAGTCACTTTTGATAACGAGACTTGAAGGGAGCCGGTGGCGATGAAGGCGGGCGCGGTGCCGCTATGGAGCTACTATTGTGCGCCCTGAAGAATCAACGACTTACGAGCCACGCTGACGTTCGATACGGCCTACGACCCAGGTCATGGCTGGCTCAGTATTCCACGCGTAGCGGCCGCCGCGCCAGCGGCTTCGTTCAAGTCGCCGTTTGTTGACCGATAGGCGGGGGTGGTCATCGACGCAGCCGCTTGGACCGGAAGGATCCGCTCGCCCGCAACATCGGGTCCACAACCGCACCCCAATTTTATTGAGGTTTTCTGTCAGGCTGCCTTCGGTTGAGGCGAGAGGGAGGTGGAGGGAGCGGGGGAGGATGGAGCGGGGGAGGATGGGGCGCGAGAGCTGACGCCGAGCTCAACCGGTCACGTCGGAAGGCATAGACGTGGTCCTGCCCTATAATCCCGCCCACCTGCGCGCCCGGCTCGGGCAGCCTGCCTCCAACCGATGGACACTGATCGACGGGAGCTGATCTCACACCTGTATCACGCCGTTTTGGAACGGCCGTCTGCGGAGCGCAGCGCATTTTTGAAACAGGCGTGCGAAGGGGATCCCGCGCTCCAGCAGGAAATCGAATCTCTCCTCCGCCATAACTCCGGCGCCGCGCGATTCCTCGAGGTACCGGCAGCTGAGATTGTGGCGAAGGGCCTCGCGGAGCCGGCTAGTATGGTCGGCCGGCAGCTGGGCCCCTACAAGCTCCTTGCGCCGCTGGGCGCTGGCGGAATGGGCGAAGTCTACCGGGCTCACGACAGCAAACTCGGTCGTGACGTAGCCATCAAAATTCTGCCCGCGCACTTGACCACGGATCCGGAGCGTCGCGCCCGATTCGCACGGGAAGCGCGCCTGCTTGCCACACTCAATCACCCCCACATCGGCGCTATTTATGGACTCGAAGAAGCCGAGGACCTGACGGCGCTGGTGCTGGAACTGGTCGAAGGCCAGACCCTCGCAGAGCGGCTCGAGCGCGGACCGTTAGCCTTATCCGACGCACTCACCATTGCGCGCCAGCTTGGCGAGGCTCTCGAGGCTTCCCACCACAAGGGGATCGTCCATCGCGATCTGAAGCCGGCCAACATCGTGCTGCAAGAAACATCAGGCTCCACCTCAAAGGATTTGCGCGCAAAGGTGCTCGACTTCGGTCTCGCCAAGCCTATCGCCGTCGGCGGTGACGGTGCACCAACGCAACCCGCGTGGTCACTGGACGGCACGGCTGAGGGGCGGATTCTTGGGACCCCCGCCTACATGAGCCCCGAGCAGGCGCGTGGGCTACCAGTGGACAAGCGGACGGATATCTGGGCGTTCGGCTGCGTGCTGTTCGAGATGCTGTCGGGACGACGTCCGTTTGGTGGCGATACTGTAACCGATACGCTCGCGCGCATTCTGGAACATGAACCGGAGTGGCCATTTCTACCTGCTGGCACACCTTTATCGATTCGTACGCTGCTTCAGCGGTGTTTGCGCAAGGATCCGGAGAAGCGACTTCACGACATCGCGGATGCGCTGATCGAGCTTGACCTCACCGCCGCGGGCACGGCTCGATCGCAGTCCAGCGCGGAGATTGTGGGAACGCCGACAGCCAGCCGCAGAGTCATTGGAACTCTCGTGGCGTGCCTCCTGGTGTTGCTCGCGAGCGGAGCATGGTGGGCGGTACGTTATCGACCCGGGCGCAACGAACTCGTTGAAGGCGGAGTGACTCAGCGTAACCAGCAACGCCTTACGTTCGCGCCAGGCTTGCAGACAGATGTGACCTGGTCTCCGGACGGGCGGTTCATCGCGTACACATCCGATCAGGCCGGCAATTTCGACATCTGGGTACAGTCCGTCACGGGTGGCAACGCCGTGCAGGTCACCAAGTCACTCGAACAAGACCGTCAGCCAGCGTGGTCACGAGACAACAACCTCGTGTTTCGATCGGAACGTGGCGGTGGAGGTTTGTATGTTGTCTCTGCGCTGGGCGGATCGGAACATCAATTGGCATCATTCGGCGTGCGGCCCAAGTGGACGGCTGACGGTGAATCGGTGCTGTTCGCATCAACCGATTCGTTCAACATTGTGCCCAAGTTCTACATGGTCGGCTTGGACGGGCGTCAACCGCGTCAGGTTCTGCGAAAGTTTACAGAACGCCTGCTGACCATGGGAGCGTGGTCGTTGCACCCTGACGGCCGCCGCATGTCCGCGATTGCGACGGCCCGAACCCACGAACAGGGACTTTTCACGGTTTCCCTGTCTGACGATCCGCCCGTGCTATCGAAAGACCATATGAACGTGCGACGTCAGCAGGCACTCGCTGGGGGCCTTTCATCATTCGTGTGGTCTCCTTCAGGCTCGGCGATCTACGTCGAAAGCTTGGAACAGTCGAAGTCGGACCTCTGGAGATTCGCCGTCGATCCGACAACCCTGGATTTGCTGCGGGCGGAGCGCTTGACGACTGGAGGCGGGGTCCACACGGATCCGGTCCTGTCCCCTGACGGCACTCGCTTGGCGTTCACGAGTCAAAATCAATCCGTTCGACTCTGGTCGTTCCCGCTCGACGGATCCGCGGGCCGCATCACGGGCGAAGGGACACCGGTCACTGAAGAGGGCGCACGGGCGCTCACCTCGGATCTGTCGCCCGATGGTCGAAGGCTCGCGTACGTATTGGCGCGCGAGGGTGGAGGTCGAGAAGAACTCTGGGTCGCTGACTCGTTAACGAACCAGAAGCGACTCCTGACTTCCGACGAGGCACTGCGGACGGGTTACTGGTCGCGGGACGGGACCCGCTTGGCCTATGAAGTGTTCCGCTGGACCGACAAGACGCAAACACAAGGAGAAACTGCCGTCAAGATTCGGGCAGTCGACGGCAGCGACGAGCAACAGGTAACGACGTTCACGAAGTTTTTGCGGAGAGGCGCCGGAGGTCGGTGGCGGTCCTTGCTGATGATTCCAACGGACTGGTCGTTGGATGGTGAACGACTGCTCGCTAATTCGGATCAGTTCACGCCGCCGCATTACTCCTTGTACTGGCTGCCGCTGGCCGCGGCGCCGCAGGCAGAGAAACACGCGACACTTGTGGCGTCTGATCCCAAGCACAGCGTCTGGCAGGCAAGACTTTCACCGAACGGCCGCTGGATTGCCTTCGTGGCCCAGAATCGCGAAGAAGGTGAGGCAGCGACGATTGCGGTGATACCCAATGCGGAAACGGCTTCGAGTCAGTGGACGCATCTCACAGACGCGCGTGGCTGGGCGGACAAGCCGCGCTGGTCGCCTGACGGGAAGCAGCTGTACCTCATCGTTCGGCAGGGGGCATTCTACAATGTCTGGATGGTACGCTTCGAGCCTGAAACGGGAAAGCCCATCGGCTCTGCGTTCCAAGTCACGAGGTTCGATAGCCAACGCCGTCAGTTCTCGACCATGCTCGGGAGTGCCGAGTTGTCTGTTTCGTCGACGAGACTTGTCCTGCCAGTCATGGAAACCACTGGTAACATCTGGATACTCGACAACGCGGACCGCTGACGATTGCTCCGGCACCCAACTGTTCCCGCCTTCTTTTTCACGAGCCTGGGGCCGTTTAGCGGAATGCGCGCCGGTACACAAAGGCTCCACACTGCGGTGTCCGGTGCTTTTCGCGAGGACACTCCAGATTGACCCGCTGCAACTCGCTGTCGACACAAAAACTAGCCGCGTGAATCTATGACTGTCACGCGGAGGCCGCGGGTTCGAGCCCCGACTCCGACAACACCTACAGAAACATCGCCCGTCGATAGCTGGCAGCGGTGGGATACGGTCAAATGCACCTGCCCCCAGCCGCTTGGCCCGTTCTTGTTGGCAACCGCCTGCGTAGGCGGTTGACGCAATCGGTCCACAGCCGCACCCCAATTTTATTGAGGTTTCTCGTGACGCTCCCCTCGGTTGACGCGAGAGGGCGCTGGAGGGAGCGGGGGAGGATGGGACAAAGATGACCGGATGAGCCCTAGAGGTCGGAGGCCATAATGTTGCTGGGCTCACCGAGGGCGCCGCACCGGAACGCCCCAGTCTTCGCAGGTATTCACCATTCAGCGATCGTCGCCCCCCTGTCAAGCCATTTGAGAATGTTACCGAGCGCTGAATCGTCGCGCCGTTAATCGGGTTACCGGAGTTTTCTTCGTGCATTTCTGTTTAGCGAGAGAACGACGGCCTGTGGGCGGTGTGGAAAACCCGCTCGTTGGGTTTTCCAAGGAGCTTGTGGGAAACGCGTTCTGTGCGTTTTCCACAGCTCCGGCACCGTCCACAGGCCTCTTCGGCGCGACATTCCGGCGATGGTTGGCCAAGGCGTAGAGGCGGCCCAGCTGCTGGTCGATGCGCGCGGCCAGGGCAAAGGGATCCAGGCGCTCGCGCAGCCGCGCCAACTCGGCGAGCTTCGTCGGGTCGGCCTCCGGGCACGCCTGCAGGCGCGCAAACGGCGTCTGCGGCGGGCCATACTCGCGACGGAGTCGACTGCCCACGCGTGTTTTCTTCACGAGTTTGACCGAAGGGAGCCAGAGGTTCTGCCACAGGCGCAGGTCGGCATACAGCGTGTTGAGGGCCTCGAGCGCCGCGCGCGAGTCATAGCGGTCATAGCCCACCAGCTTGCGCACGTGCGTCCAGTTCTTTTGTTCGATGTGCGCGTTGTCGTCCTTCTTGTACGGCCGCCCGCGCGTGAACTGAATCTGCTGCGCTTGGCAGTACCGATACAACGGCTCATTGATGAATTCGCCCCCGTTATCCGAGTCGATGCCGCGCAGGCGGAAGGGCAGCGTCCGGCGCAGGGTGTCCAGCGCCTGCCGGACGGGGAGTTGCCCTTTACTCATCACCGCGCGCGTTTCCACCCACGTGGTGTGGATGTCGATCACGTTGAGCGAGTGCAGACACGCCCCATCCGCGCAGTCGCCCGCGTGCGAGACGAGATCGATCTCGGTGAAGCCGGGGACTGTGACATTCCAGCGCGTCGTTTGCAGGGGAATGTGATGCTTCAGCAGCGGACCGGGTTTCGTGCGCCCGTACAGCCGGCGGCCCACCTGGCGCTTGTGGGGCTGCAGCCGCCGATCCATCTGGCGGGCACTCATCCGCCCCAACGCCGCCTCGGTCGCGGGTGTCAGCCGCAGCCGCCTCCGGGCCCACGGCAGCCACAGCGGCAACAGCGCCTTCAAGCGCACCGACCACGGATAGCCGGCCGCCGTCCAGATCGTTTGCAGCGTCGCCACCACCTCCGGCCCATATCGCACGGGTCGGCCTCGGCGGGGGGGCTTCGACACCGCTCCGGCCCGCCGCAGGAGACGGATGGCGGCCTTTCGGTGATACCCCGTCACCTCACATACCTCATCCAACAAATGCCCTCTGGCCGTCCGGTCGGCCCGCTGATATCGATCCCGCATCTGTCCCAGATACTCTCGTGTCGCCTGTGGTCCCACTCGGGTCGCTCCCATGAATCCGTCCTTTCATGGGTAACCCAATTTCTGGCGCGACGATCCCTTGCTCGGTAACATTTAGCATGGCGCGATACGGCCCCTTGACACCCCTGCGGACCCATGCGAGCCTCCGCGTGCGGGCCGTTCCGTCTGTCACGGTCTGGCGGACGAAGCCAGCATGAACCAGCACCTGCCGGAAACGGGGGGACCCCATGAAGTCTGCTGCGCGATATCTATCCGTTGCAATGCTGTGCGTTGCTATGTGGGTCAGTCGGGTTCCGATCGCCGCGCAGCCCGCGATCATGGACCTTGGGACGCTGGGCGGACCTTTCAGCTCGGCGAGCGCCATCAACAACCGCGATCAGGTCGTCGGCGTGAGCAATACCGACCTCGTCACCCTTCATGCATTTCTGTGGGAGGACGGCCGCATGATCGATCTCGGTGGGCTACCGGGCGGACATTTCAGCGGCGCGAGCGGCATCAACGACAGGGGACAGATCGTCGGCACCAGCGGCAATGCCGCGTTCGAATCCCGCGCTGTCCTCTGGGATAACGGAACCATTCTCGATCTCGGATCCTTCCCCGGCGGCACCAACTGCAGCGCGAATGCCATCAGCAAACACGCCCACATCGTCGGATCGTGCGATCTTGTGAGCGGCGGCGGACACGCCTTTCTCTGGGAAAACGGCAGCATGATCGATCTGGGCACCCTTCGGGGAGGTTCCTTCAGCATCGCACTGGCGGTGAACGACCGCGGAGTAGCGGTCGGCCTGGCGGATACCGCCTCAGGTGAATTCCATGGTTTCGTGTGGGAGGACGGCACGATGACCGATCTCGGTATCTGCCGGGTGGCACCGTTAGCAACGCCCTGGCGATCAACGAGCGCGCACAGATTGCGGGCTTCAGCAATGTTCGCTCCCTCGCGCCATTCGCGGTGGTGTGGGATCGCGGCGAGCTGACGATGCTGGGCACACTGCCCGGGACCGACTTTAGCCAGGCATGGGGAATTAACAAGCACGGTCAGGTCGTCGGCCGGAGCGGCCAGCGCCCATTTCTCTGGGCCAAGGGGGCGATGATGGACTTGGGCGCGCTGCCCGGTGCAACGGAGGCAATCGGTTTGGCGATCAACGATAGAGGTGTCGCCGTCGGCCAAGGGGGTACCGCGACGGGCGAAGCGCATGCAGTGCTCTGGGCGAGGTAAGGATCGTGGCCGCGCAGTCGTCTCCGGCCGAGGCGTATGTGCGATGAAAATACCGGCGAATTCTCGAAACCCAGGTCTTGAGGACTGTACGTTTTGGACAGGCGAAGCCCCCAAGAGTGGCGTCCGACGAGGATGCCTTGCCGCGGCTCCGCCTATCGCGAGCGCGGCTCTCTGGGACTTCCGAGCGGTCCACAGCCGCACCCCAGTTTTATTGAGGTTCCTCGTTCGGCTTCCGTCGGTTGAGGCCAGAGGACGGTGGAGGGAGCGAGGGAAGATGCGGAGGCTGCCGTAAAGGGGATATCCTCCGCGCATGTCCCTATCCGCTGGCCGCCGGGTCGGCTCGTTCGAGATCCTCGGCCATCTCGGTTCGGGCGGCATGGGCGAGGTCTATCGCGCACGGGACACAAAGCTCGGTCGTGATGTGGCGTTGAAGTTGGTACCCGACCTGTTCGCTTCGGATCCCGATCGGCTGGCGCGGTTCACACGGGAGGCGCAGACGCTCGCCGCGCTGAATCACCCGAACATCGCGCACCTCCACGGTCTGGAGGAGAGCGGGGGGTTCGTGCCCTCGTCATGGAGCTGGTCGAAGGCGAGGATTTGGCGCAGCGGTTGGCTCACGGTCCGATCCCAGTGGACGAAGCACTGCCGATCGCGCGGCAGATCGCCGAGGCGCTCGAGGCGGCGCACGAGCAGGGCATCATTTCACCGCGATCTCAAACCCGCAAACATCAAGGTCCGTGACGATGGAACCGTCAAGGTCTTGGATTTCGGGCTCGCCAAAGGGTTGCCCGGTCATAGTGGGAGATCGGCGCCCGGCGCCGCGGCGCTGGCGAACTCGCCAACATTGACTTCGCCGGCGATGACGCAGGCCGGGATCATTCTTGGGACCGCGGCCTACATGAGTCCGGAGCAGGCCGGGGACGCCCCTGGACAAGCGCACCGACATCTGGGCGTTCGGCGCCGTGCTGTTCGAGATGCTGACCGGGACGCGGGCGTTCGCAGGCCTCGACGTGCAGGACACGTTCATGGCGATCATGCGAGATGAACCGGATTGGGCGCGGCTGCCGGCTCGGCTCTCGCCCGCGCTCGGCGCCTACATCAGGCGCTGCCTGCAGAAAGACCCGAGGCAGCGGATTCACGATATCGCCGACGTGCGCCTGGCGCTCGATGGAGCGTTCGACGTGCAAGCGGAGGTCGACAAGAGCGCGACGACCCGGTCATCATCGCCGCAGCCGTGGCGGCGCTCGTTGAGTTGGGTGCTCGCGACGCTGATGGTGAGCATCGTGTGATGATGGCCATGCGAGGATTGCCCGTCGCGCGCGATGACCGGGTCATCTCGTTTGCCATGCAGGCGCCTCAAGGTAGCCAGTTCGCCCGAAGCACGATGTCACCCGAGCCGGCGCTATCGCACGATGGCCGGCAACTGGCTTTTGTCGCGCAGGTCGATTCGAGGCCGACGCTCTGGGTGCAGACAGTGGGCGAAATGCACGCACGAGCCCTGCCGGGCGCCGCCGAGCCGTTGTTTCCTTTCTGGTCACCGGATGCGGATTTCGTCGGGTTCGCGTCAGCGGGCCGGTTGCGGAAGATCGCGGTATCCGGGAATGGCGCCGCGCAGGACATCTGCACGTGTACCGCGGAGTTCGGTGGCACCTGGAGCGCCGATGGCACTATTGTGTTCGCCGGGACCACCGGGCTTTTTCGCGTCTCTGCGGCTGGCGGCGAGCCAAGGATGCTGACGCAGATCGACCGATCGCTGGGGGAGCTGGCACACCGATTTCCCGTGCTGCTGCCTGACGGTCGCCGCTTTCTCTACTTGGTCCGAAGTACGCAGATACGCATCGCGGCCTCTATTTAGGCGCGATGGACGACCCTGGACTGAAACGGCGTCTCGTCCCTGATGACTCAACGGCTCGCTGGGCGTTGGCGCGGACGGCGAGAGCTACCTGTTCTTCGTCCGTGACCTCGAGCTGCTTGCACAAAAGTTCGATATGCCTCGCGGGCAACTCAGCGGCGATGCAGTGATCGTGGTGCGCCAAGTGATTCCCGGCGAAGGCGGCCGCTTCGCACCGTTTGCTGTTGCCGGTCGCGCCCTCGTTTACCGTCCGGCGGAGCAATCGCAGACCCGACTTGTCTGGATGGACCGACGCGGTATTCCCGGCCGGACCCTGGGCCGGGTTGGCGAAGCGGTGCCTACCCCTCGCTCTCGCCGGACGGCAAGAGGCTGGCCGTGGCCAAGCGCGACCCGAAAACGGGCATTCGGGACATCTGGCTGATCGACGTCGAACGCGGTCAGGACGAACCGCTCACCAAAGAGCCGGTGACGGCAGGATTTCCACTCTGGACACCCAACGGCGACAAGGTTGTGTACGGATCGACGCGGTCAGGTCCTTGGGAAATTTACGCGCGCTCATCAGACGGAAGCGGTCGTGAAGAGATCATTGTTGCCTACGCCTACGCTGAGCCCTTCGGATGGCCTCGCCACATTACCCGTGACGGCAGATTCTGTTGATCGGGAGCGGACGCAGGTTGTGGGTGCCAGCCCCTTGACGGTCGATCGCCGGGGTATCCGCTGGCCGAAGCGTCGCAAGGACAGGTTTCGCCAGATGGGCGCTGGGTCGCTACCTCGGGAAGGGAGCGCGACGAGCGACAGTCTACGTGACGACGTTCCCCAAGCCGAGTAGTCGATGGCGCGTCTCACCATCGGGAGGCGAGGACGTGCAATGGAAACAGGACGGCAAGGAACTGGACTGACGGTCAAATCACGAGACGCTGATGGCCGTGCCGGTGCCGGATGCGCCGGCATTCGACCGGTGGTCCCCCAGCCCCTTTTTCGAGCGTCGTTCGACCGCCATTCCCTGGCGTCTGGCTCCGCGTATTCGCCGGCACCAGACGGGCAACGATTCCTTGTCGTCGAGAACCCGCATAACGAGGCGCCGGTGTTGAACGTGGTTATCAACTGGACCCTCGGCGGTCGATGATGCTGACAGTGACCGACGGCGGCAGGACTCGGAACTCGATGCCGGCGGGCCACGCTTCACCTACGAACCGCGCTGCTGAGAGCACCGGCAAACACCCGCCTTCTTCACAAGTTGCGTCCCGGCATGTCGCACGGCCCATAAAGCGTTCGCGGAATGGCGGAATCCTTACCCATCAGGGGCTGCGACGACCACCAGGACCTCTTTTAGGATCGAAAACGTCGCTGGTCTTCCTGCGCAACATCAGGTCCACAGCCGCACCCCATTGTTATTGGCCTTTCGTGTTGAGCTGCCGCCCTGTCACCTGGGACCGGGGTGGCGGAGGCGGCTGGGGCAGTCGATTCCGACCTCCCGAGCCCCGCGGACACGCAGCAGCGGCAGCGTGGCTGACGCCCAGTGCCGGGAAGAACTCGTGGCGAGGAGTGCCTGCGCGTGGGTCGGGAGGGAAGGGCGACGCGTTGCCCAGAGCAAACCGGCGCCACTGCCACTAATGTTGGGTGCGCCGAAGCTGCCTCCACGGATACCGCGCCCGGCCGCGATCGCAGCCAAGATGTCCTCAGCAGCCAGTCCGAAGCCTGCCGCCACACGTCCGGTTCGCTGACCACCGGCAACCATGTTCCTCTCAGCCGGTGCAGGCCCGGCTGGACGCCGAGATGCGGAGGTCCACAGCCGCACCCAGTTTTATTGAGATTTTGTGTGGAGCTGCCCCCTTGCCAGGGGGCTCTGGTGGAGGAGACGGTTGGGAACGGCTGCTTCTGACGTCCCGCGCAAGGCCCCGCCGGAACAGCGTCAACTGACCAAACGTTCCACGCGGTTGATCAGCTTGTCCAGAGAGGACCGCGCCAAGCGCGATCCGAACAAGCATTCCTTGATATTGGCGACGCACGTCGCGTGCTCGATCAGATCATCGCCGGCGTGCCGGATCCGGCGGCAGGCATTGCGGCGGCGCCATCGCAGACGCGACCCTCGGGTGCTCGAGCGCTGCCATGGGCCGTGGCGGCCGTTGCCCTGATGGGCGCAGCGGCGCTCACATTCGTTCCCTTCCACGAGAAGCCCCCGGCACAGCAAACCGTCCGACTCCAGGTACCCGCTCCTGAAAAATCTTCGATCGCTGCATTCGCGCTCTCTCCAAATGGGCGGTACCTGGCCTTCGCGACGGGCGGTAGCTTCCGTGGCGTGCAAGGCGGACCGAGTAAGCTGTGGCTCCGCCCGATCGATTCGCTCGACGCGCGCGCGGTGCCGGGGACCGAAGGAACCAGCGTTCTGCCAGACCAATTCTTTTGGTCCCCGGACAGCGAGTTCATCGGCTTCGTCACTCAAGACGGGAAACTGAAAAAGGTCTCAGCCAATGGCGGTCCGGCCCAAACGCTTATCTCCGCCGTGACGCCAACAACGCGTGGTGCCTGGGGCAGAGATGGCACCATCCTGCTCGTGCGCGGTCCGGCTGCGCCAATCCAGCGCGTCCCTGACGTCGGTGGCCAATGTCGACGTGACGAAGAAGATCGACGGGCAGTCGCGGTTCCAGCCGCACTTCCTCCCAGACGGGCGCCACTTTCTCTACTACGTGACCGGAGTCAGCGCTGAAGCCAACGGCATCTACGTGGCGTCGCTGGAGGATGCCGCGCAGACTACGCGGCTTTTGCCCGACAGCACGGCCACGGCATATGTCCCTTCCGATGTGCCCGGCCGAAGCGGCTACCTGCTGTTCGTGCGCGAAACGACGTTGATGGCGCAGCCATTCGATGCGGACACGGTCACATTGACGGGTCAGATGTTTCCGGTCGCCGAATCCGTCGACCGATTCTCCGTTTCGCAGAACGGCGCGCTGGCCTACATGGCGGGCGGCCAGAACCCCGCCAGGAGCTGCTCTGGGTCGATCGAGCGGCAGGCCGCTCGGCGTTGCGGCTGCGGCGGCAGAGTACCGCGCCTTTCGATTGTCTCCGGACGAGAAGAGCATTGCATTCGATCGGGCCGAGGAGGCGAATGCCGACGTCTGGGTCTTGGATTTGGTGCGAGGCGTGCCTTCCCGCATCACGTTCGATCGCGCGGTGGACAATCTTCCAATCTGGTCTCCGGATGGACGTCGGATTCTTTGGCCCTCACGTCGCAGCGGCAATTTCGACCTGTACATCAACGCAGCGAGCGGGACTGGCCAAGATGAAAAGTTCATCACAATGGGCACCATGAATGGCTGGGCGACCGATTGGTCACGCGACGGCAAGTTCCTCTTATATCAGCGGCCCGGCGAGAAGACCGGCCAGGACCTTTGGATCGCCCCGCAAACCGGTGACGCTTCGGGTGAACCACAAAAGCCGTTCCCATACCTCGGCTCGCAGTTCGACGAAGTGAACGGGATGTTCTCGCCGGATGGACGGTGGATTGCGTACCAATCGGACGAATCCGGCCGGCGGAATCTACGTACAGGACTTTCCGTCCACGAATCAGAAGGTGCGGATTTCCACTGGCGGCGGTACCGACGCGGCCTGGAGCCAGAACGGCGGGGAACTGTTTTATCTCGCGGCTGATGGAAATCTGATGGCCGTGCCGTACCGCGCGACGGTGACGACCTTCGAGCCCGGCGCGGGCAAGGTGCTGTTTCCCCTTCCTCGGTCCGGCGTGCGTCGCAACTATGCGGTGACCGGCGACGGCAGCCGGTTCCTCATCGGGAAGCCGGTGGAGGAAAACATCAGCGAGCCGATAACCATGGTCCTCAACTGGCTCGACGAGCGGAAGCAACATGTACCGGTGAAATGATCTCGCACGCGATCGCACCGCGACCCTGGTGGCCCTCCCGCGCATAGCTCGCGAAACGTCATGAAAATCTTTGGCAGAATGGCCGCGGCGGAGCGGTGAGATCGACGAACCAGTGGAGCACTATGTCAACACTGCCCTTAAAAGGACAGTCGTCGCTGCTACGAACGTCCGCCCCGCTCCGCCCTCACTGATCCGCAGAAGTCTGCCTATTTGCGCTCCACTGACAAATCTTGTGCGTAGAAGTCTGCCTGATGGAAATGTTAGAAATGAAACCCTCGACAACAAGGGGGCATTCACTAGATGGCGAACTGTGAATCCAGCGTGGTAGAGCTGCGCTCACGCTCGCGAGTTAACCGAGAAGGGGCGGAGCGACCTTCTGCATTCTGTAGCTATCGCTTCCTCACCACAGATCGATCTCGCTGGTCGCCGTGCCCCGCCTTCACCGACCGCTTGGCGCTCGTCGGCCGATCGGCGCTGAGCGACCGCCCCACATCATCCATCTCCTTGAATTGTCCCTCCGCGTTCCGCTTCGCAAACATCTTGTTCCTACCCGTATCGATCAGCTCCCGTTTGCTCGTGCTGCGCTTGGCCATCGCTCCTTTTGAGCCGAGGAGGAGCAACGTTGACGCCGAGTCGAATCCGTGCAACGCAGAGCCGAGCCCTACGGTCGCCCAGCCGCAGCGCGCGCAACGTAGCCGGTGGTCGGCGCCGTTCCCCATACCACTTTAGTGTGAAGGTTCCCGGCAGGCCAATGTCCTTGTCATGTCGCTGGCCAGGGTCACCAGCAGAGCCGTTGACCGGTCCGTAATGTGGCGGGGCGCTCGGATGACGTCCCAGCGCCCCCTTGGACGGCGTCGCGAACGTACATGTCATCGATGTAAATGGATGCACGAGGCCGAGCCTACGACTTGACTTGCCCAGGGTTCGCGTGAAATTCTGCGCCACGTTTTTTGCGAACGACGGCGCTGCCGCTCGCCAAGGAGAAGCCTATCGTGCGACGACGAGACTTGTTGCGTTTGGGTGCTGCGACATGTGGCCTTTCGGTGTTGCCTCAACTGCGCACGTTCGTTTCGGACAGCAGGCGAGCGCATCTGACGGCAAGCCGGAAACCTTTCGCATCGCCTTTACCAAGGACCAGATCGCAGACCTGCATCGCCGCATCGACGCGACAATCTGGCCAGAACTTCCCTACGAGACCGGGTGGACAACAGGCACGGATGACCGAGTTCTCCGCGACCTGGCGAAGTATTGGCGCAACGATTACGACTGGTTCAAGACGCAGGAACGCCTCAACAAGCTGCCGCATCACCGGCTCGCCATCGAAGGGGAAAATATTCACTTCGTCTGGTATCGAGGCTCTGGAGCACGTCAGAGGTTTCCATTGCTCCTGCTGCACGGTTGGCCCAGCACGTTCCTGGAGTTCGAAGCGGCCGCGCCCCTCCTGACCGCAGGATCTGAGGGGCGCCCCGGATTCGATCTCATCGTGCCCTCGTTACCCGGCTTCGTGTTTTCCGATGCACCTCGCGCTGCGGGGATGCATCCCGGCCGCGTTGCTGACCGGATGCACCTCCTGATGCATGCATCGGGATACGACCGATACGGCGTCCAAGGGTATGACTGGGGCACTCCCATCGGGCAAGCCCTCGCCCGCCAGTATCCCGATGCCGTCGTGGGTCTCCATCGCGCTGGCGCTCCCTTCTCACGGCCAGCGTCCGCCGACACAGCATCCGAGGAGGTGAAGGCGTATCTGTCGCGGAGAGACAAGTTCTCGGCTACGGGCGTGGGCTATTCTGCGATCCAGAATACCAAGCCACAGACACTCGGTTACGCCCTTCAGGATTCTGCGGTGGGGCTACTCTCGTGGGTTTTGGAAAAGTATTGGTCGTGGGCCGACCACGACGGCAACTTGTGGGACGTGATCAGCCGCGATCACGTCCTGACCAACGTCACGCTTTACCGGCTGACAAAAGGTCCTCTCGGCGTCACGGATTTACTACGAAAATACGCAAGCTATTCTCCCGAACACGACTATCACGGTTCCAACATCGTTTCTGGTGCCGAATTATCCCTTCGGCTCCGCACCCCGTTCGCTATGGGACCCGAAGGTCGGCCACACAAACGTAGTCAAGATTGCTGAACTTCCTCGCGGAGGACATTTCCCAGCGGCGGAGCAACCCAAGCTGTGGGCGGCCGACGTGTTTGGATTCTTCTCGTCGTTGTGATGCCTCAGGGCCGCGGCAGCCTGAAGTAAACGGGCACGGCTAGGAGGTCGCGACGGAGCGCGGTCATCTCCTGCGGACGTGCCATCGGCTTCGAGGGTCGCGATCAGTCTGTCCGTCGTGCCGTCGCCTCACGGTCTTCGAGTTCTTGGAAGATGAGATCCAACTCGCGCCGCCGTCGCTCGTAGTTGTCCATCGCTCCTCCGCTCAGAATGGGGCTCTGGTCGTTAAGGAAATCACGCCGCTGGGAGACCGCTTCCGGCGGGTTTTCTTCGCGGCTCCCTTCTTGGCGCCTCTCGTCCGCTTGACGCTCGCCTGACGCGTGCGGCCGTTCACGGTACGCCCGGTGCTGGGGGCGCCGGAAGAAGGGCGCTTCGCTCTGCTCGAACGCGAACTACGTGGCAATGGAGCGGGTCGACGCGGCGGTCCTCGAAGCCGTCGCGGGCGTCGCGCTCCGCGAACAGGTCGTTGAAGCGGTCGTGGATCAGGTCACCCGGAACCTCGCAGACCCCGGGCATCCGGAGCGCGTGCGCGAAGGGCTCCGTCGCGAGTCCAGGAGACCGAGGAGCGCATCGAACGGCTGGTGCAGGCCATCGCTGGTGCGCCGCGGAAACCCAAAACGAGCCCTTTTATCGGGCTGAATCCGAAACACTAAGCGGGAACTGTCAAGCGGAAGACCAATCCGGCGAAGCGACAGGGCGAAGTGGATTGTGCGCTCGTCGCCCGTTTGGCCGGATCGCCCGCGCTCTATGGCCGGCGGTGCTCCGCGAGCCACGCCATTCCCGCGCGAGCAAAATAGTCTGCCCCCCGTCGTGGATCGTGAGCCGGAACGATCCAACCACTCGTCGCAACAGGATGTCCGCGTCGATCAGCGGATCACGGTCGGCGGTTGCTGCGGCCCCGGACGCGATGTCGTCGCGTTCGGACGCCGAAACACTCCCGGCGCGAGGAGGTCGAAGGCACGGAGTGCGTGACTCACCGAAACCTGCGGATCGTGATCGCCGTGGCCTATTGCAATCGGAACTTCCAAGGTAGGTCGCAGGTATGCGATGGGTGAGCGTTCGCGGTAACGGCCTTTCAGATGGTCGTCTTTCGGACCATCACCAAAGCATCCGTCGAGCGACCTACGTGTGTTCTCTGCCGCCTCCTCATACCATGCGGCAAGATCAGTAATTCCCGCCCATGAACTCGCAGCAGCCCACGTTCCTGGGTAGCGGGCCGCCATCAACAGCGTCATAAACCCACCGCCGGAATAACCCATCAAATAGATACGCTTGTCGTCAATCGGAAACTTGCCACGCACAAAGGCAACTGCATCCAGGATGTCCTGCTGCGCGACCGGCGAGCCGCAGGCCTCAGGATGATTACTCGGCCCTCGGAAGTTCGGGGCGAGCACGAACCATCCCCGAGCCGCTGCCTGGGCCTCAATGGTCGGGGACCTTCCCTCATTGTTACTGCCCCAGGAATGCAGCATTACGAGAAGCGGACGTGGACCGCTGGGCTGATTCGGCGGCACGACAAGGTAAGACCGTTGTGAGCTGCCGTCCACAGTGCTCTGAATGTCGAGTGCTTGTCGCTCCGAGGTGAATCCTGGCTGGTGAGCAAGGATACCGGCTCCCTCTGCTCCGAACAGCAAGAGCAGAGGGATCGCCACCCATGTCAAGTTAGAGTGCGAAAAGCGCCACGGATAAGCAGAGCGAGACATCTGGGTATCCTTTCCGGTTTGAGCGGTTGCTGCGGTGCCCGGCGGAGCGCACCCGGTCGTGCCCCGTTGCAAGCGGCGACAACAACATCGACATCGGCGCGCGCCACGATTCCAAACCTGTTGTTGAGAACAATACCATCCGCATCGGCAGGCTC
>CAWAXG010000057.1:0-79349 GCA_963785755.1 uncultured Acidobacteriota bacterium
AGGGCTGAGGGCTGAGGGCTGAGGGCTGAGGGCTGAGGGCTGAGGGCTGGCTTAGATTTGAGATTTCAGATTTGAGATTTCAGATTTGGAACGGGGATTAGGGGTTAGATGGGACGGGTGCTCACCGAAGACGCGCTTGTGACGGCCGTGCAGGCCGAGCGCGAAATCGGCAGGACCGTCGCGTTCGCCAACGGGTGTTTTGACGTGCTGCACGTCGGGCACGTCCGTTACCTTGCCGGTGCCGCGGCACAAGCCGATACGCTGATCGTTGCGATCAACCGTGACGAATCCGTACGGACGTTGAAGGGGCCCGGCCGCCCGATCTTGAGCGCCGCCGATCGCGCGGAGCTGGTGGCTGCGCTCGAAGACGTGGATTACGTCGTGCTGTTCCCGATCCGGACGTGCATCGGCTCCTCCAGCTGCTCAAACCCGACGTCCACTGCAAGGGCACCGACTACACTCCGGAAACCGTCCCCGAGCGCGAGACCGTGCTTGCCTATGGTGGCCGCATTGCCATCGTCGGCGACCCCAAAGATCACTCGACCCGCGATCTGCTCGCGCGACTCAGGTCCAGCAGGGATGCCCGCGATTGAACCGCCTTCGCGCTTCTCGCTTCGGCGCCCAAGGCCTATCCAGGATCCTCATCGTCCGTCTGGGGTCGCTTGGCGACATCATCCACGCCGTTCCCGCCGCGGCTGCGGTTCGCCGGGCTTGTCCGCAAGCCAGAATCGACTGGCTGGTCGACGTCCGCCATCGCGAGCTGCTGGAGCTGGTGCCGGTCGTCAATCGGAGCATTCCGATCGAGACGAGCCGGTTGGGCTCGATCGTCGGCGCGGTTCGCGAAATGCGCCGCGCGCGGTACGAAGTGGCGCTCGACCTTCAGGGACTTCTGAAATCAGCGGTTCTTGCGCGACTGTCGGGTGCATCCCGGGTGATCGGGTTTCCTTCGGAGCTGCTGCGCGAGCGCGCTGCCCGCATCTTCTACACTGAGACGGCCGGAGAGCCCGCGTCTCACGTCATCGAAAAGAACCTGTCGATGTTGAAAGCCGTCGGCATTCGCATGCCCGAGATCGAGTTTCCACTCGACGATCGGAATCCTGGCGTCGCCGCCCAGGCCCGATCGCGGCTCGGCGTGCCGGCAGGACAGCGCTTTGCGCTCATCAACCCGGGCGCTGCATGGCCGAACAAGCGCTGGCCGCCCGTGTATTTCGCCGAAGTGGCTCGCGCGCTGTCGACACGCCACGGCCTGCGGTCACTGGTGCTGTGGGGGCCTGGCGAGCAGCAGGTTGCGCACGATGTCGCCGCGGCGTCCGATGGGGCGGCAACCGTCGCGGCTGCGACGACTGTGGCCGATCTCGTGTCGCTCGCGAAGGCATCGGCGCTGATGGTTTCCGGGGATACCGGGCCGATGCACATTGCCGGCGCGATGGGCACGCCGCTTATCGGAATCTTCGGTCCCACCGATCCGCACCGGAACGGGCCGTGGGCGGAACCCGACCTCACAGCTTCCCGCTATCGCGCATGCGCCTGCCATTACGAGCGGCAGTGCCGCATCCAGGGCTGGTGCCTGCTCGACATCTCACCGCGCGAGGTGATGGAGCTGGTTGAGAAACGGCTGCGATTCGATGCATGAGCAAGGAAAAGGGAAGAACGAAAAAGGCATGGAGCAACTGGCGGCAATGGTTGCCCGGATGCGGGTGCCGGTTGGATTTGTCTGTGCCGGTGCCGTGCTCTGGCTCGCGCGGCCGACACCGCGCTCGCTTGCTGCAGGCGGTGCGATCGCGATGCTCGGGGAGCTCGTTCGAATCTGGGCGGCCGGCCATCTCGAAAAGGGGCGCGAGGTGACACAGTCGGGGCCCTATCGCCTGACGAGGCATCCTCTTTATGTCGGGTCAGCGACTATTGCTGTCGGCGCCGCCATTGCTGCGGCGCGCGCGAGCGTGGCGATTCTGATCGGCACCTACATGGCCATTACGATTGTTTCGGCGATTCGCCACGAAGAGGCGAGCATGCGTGCCGCGTTCGGCGACGCGTACGATGCGTACGCCGAATCGCGCGCGCGCCCTGTGGAGCGTCATTTCAGCCTGAGCCGAGTGATGAAGAACAAAGAGTACAAAGCCGTTGCCGGTCTGGTACTCGTCGCGGCGATTTTTGCGCTGAAGGTGGCGTGGCATCGTTAACCGCGGCGTGCATGTATAATGTGGTGTTCGGCGGGCGGTTAGCTCAGCGGTAGAGCACCGGCTTTACACGCCGGCTGCCACAGGTTCGATCCCTGTACCGCCCACTAGATTCAGAGATCTGAAATCTGGAATCTAGAATCTATAATCTGAAATCGACAATCTAGATTCTAGTTTTTAGATTTTAGATTCGGATGTTCGGATTGACCTAGCGGGGTCGTAGTTCAGTTGGTTAGAACGCCGGCCTGTCACGCCGGAGGTCGCGGGTTCGAGCCCCGTCGACCCCGCCACCTTCCAGTTTCGTTCCCTGTGACAGCAGGTCGAACGGCTTAGTGTAAGTGGGACAAAGGGTTCCCCGATCGAATCTTCATAACCCCGATCGGGTCTCTGTTGCACGTCGCGCCGCCGCTTGTGGAGGTCCGCCACGGCATTCTGCCGCCAGCCTCTGAAAGGGCGTATACTCTAGTTCGCGTTGCTTTCCTGAGCACTGCCGCACCCTGCCGGGGAATCCTCCCCGACCCCGAGCAACAGCCCTCACCAAAGCCTTTCCTGTAGTAGCGCTCTCGGCCGGGGTGTCGGCATCCCGGGTCCGCGCGATCGTGGGGGAATCCCTCCGCGACAGTGCGCTATCAGCAGAGGAGAATCATCATGACTATCGTTCGCTGGGATTCGTCGCGTGACATGGCCGCACACCAGGAGCGGCTGAGCCGGATGCTTGAGGGCTTCTACGTCCGTCCTCAGGAAGACCTCACCCGCGGTGCGTGGGTGCCGGCGGTCGACATTTACAGCACCGGTCAGCACGAGCTGGTGCTGAAGGCCGAGCTGCCCGACATGAAGGAGGAGGAGATCGAACTGACGGTTGAAGACAACACGCTCACGCTGCGTGGCGAGAAGAAGCTCGACACCGAAGTCACGGAGGAGCAATTCCATCGCATCGAGCGCAGTTATGGCTCGTTCGCGCGCACGTTCGCACTGCCGCCGACGGTCGACGCTGGTAAGGTCAGCGCCGAGTACAAGGCCGGCGTGCTGACGGTCCGGTTGCCGCTGCGCGAGGAAGCCAAGCCCAAGCAGATTAAGGTTCAAGTGCAGCAGCGTAAATCGCAGCAGCGAGGCGGGGTTACTCGACCCCGCCTCGTGTTTCGCGCCGAGGTCGGAGGTTCGCGTCTTGTCGGGCGCCTCAATTCTGGCCAGAAACGCGAGATTCTTCAAACCGGTGACCGGCAGGCATTCTCAAGTTGCCACGGGATCTCGGAACCGTAGTTCGCATCGTGCCTACGACCGAAGACGTCGTCAACTTGATAATGCCGATTGCGGTTTACTGAGGGATCACCTCATGGAGGAACAGAACGCGGCCACATCTCGGCGGTCGGGTCCCGAAGACATCAAGTTGCTTCCTGCTGTGCTGGGTCCGGCCCTGCCGGCGAGCAGCATCACCGGGTTCGCGAGGAGTTAGTGCTTCGAATTCGCGGGGAGTTCGTGGAAATGCCGGGACTGTCCTTGACGTCGGTCCAGGCGATCAAGTTCTTCGGGATTTCGCCCGATGTGTGTGCAGGCATTCTGTCGCATCTCATCGAGGAGGGCGTGTTGCGTCTGAAGAGCGACGGGCGCTATACCCGTCGCATCGAGGTGGCGTAAGGCACGTCTGGAGGCAAGCCAAGAGCGGAAGGTAGCCGGCTGCCGACGATTCATAGCTTCAACAAACGACCGTTTGTCCCAGCACGGTGGACGCGCGATTTCGTTGCGGAGAGCTTCGAAGGTCACGAACCCGTAACCCACCAAAACCAAAGCAGCGCGCCGCAGTTCAACGCCACGGTCCCAAGGAATCGAGGACTCCAACGAGGGCCGCCATGCCGCGTTCCGTCGCTGTTGGGTGTTATCTTCGATGCGCGCTTGGACATGAGGCACGGCTCTTCGTGCCGGCGCGACATCGGGCGCTCTCAAGCGATTCAGCGAACGCCTGGCTCGCTGCACAATTCCTCGTCGAAGTGCTGGCCAGAGAAGCCGGTCGTGGCGGCGTGGCGGTCCATTCCATCCTGCCAACCGCAATCGCAGGGGCTGGTGTCTTTCGCGATGGGGTGCAAACTGAGTACAGATTTCTCATAAATAGTCGACTGTTTGCGACGCACCGACCTTGTCTCGTCGCCGGATTTTCAGACAGAACAGACCCGATTGAAGCCGAGCTGCTGATCGATCGAGCAACAAAGGCGCGCCCGATATCGTCCTGCTCAATCGTCCCGAATGGACCAGGAATCAGACGCCCCAACCAAGCAGCATAGCTCGGTGTGTGGGCATTGCCTGCGATGATGCCCGGGTGGAAGATCGCCAGGCTTTTGAAGCCTATCCCTGAACCGATTCTTCTTTTAACCCATGACCCGCACATAGCGAATCCACTAGCCTGTAAGCTGCTGATTTTAAAGATACGGAGAGATGTCAGAGTGGTCGATCGAGCACGCTTGGAAAGCGATTCCCTGAGCGACACGGAGCAACGCCGACACACCTTATCGCGTAACCCTTCAGCGACTTAGCTGCCCAAAACGATCACTCCGTGTGCGTCCGTAAACCTCGATGTGAATCGAGGTTTCGAAGGGCACGTATCGCATTCCTATCACAATCGACGCGTCACTTAGAGAAGTCATGGTGCCAGTCGGAATTTGTTGATACGTTCAAGCGGGTCCAGACGCTGCGACGAAGCAGCGTGTGCAGCGTTCTCCTGAACCGCTGCCGATTCCGCCGGATCATAGACTCCGATCGCAACGTCGTGTCTCCTTTGTCTAGTCAGATGAGCACCGCCGCCAGGCATCGAGAGACTCGAAGAATTGCTTCGACTCAATCGTGGAGTTCTCGGCCATGTACGCAAGAAGCAGCTTCTTGTGGCGACAGATCCGTTTCTCGACGTACCACTCGAGCGGAAACCGTACATCTTCCTGTCGTACCAGGCCCGAGCGTACCGCCGCTTGCAACTGACTCACCCGGAACAGAAAGCGATCATATCTGTCCGTAATGAATCGCTGTGTCTCCGTGCGCTTCGGCCCGTCCGCTCGCAAGGACGCTTCGATGGCCACGGGAACATCGACCGGAAGGATATGCACTCTCCTGCCTGGCGCGACCTCGTAGTCGCGGCCTTCCTCCCAGTCGAGCATCGTCATCGCCTGCCAACCCTCATCGTCCATCATGCCGTCGATCAGGGTTCGCGCCATTTCGGCCTGCCGCCATTCGAGCTCTCTGATGCTCTGTGACACGCCACGCCGATACTGTGAGATGCCGACGGTCGCCGCGACGATCGCGCTGACGATCGTCGCGTACCGCCACATCGATTCCAGCCTGCTCGCGTCTGCCACGGCAGTTCTCCACTTCCGCTCACTGCACCTCGAGCGTGATCTTGTTGATCTTGCCGGTGAAGCGAGTCTCCGCGCCGATGCCGATGCCCTGGGCCACCGGCGTTTGATTGTCCAGCCCGACGTCGGCCGTCTCGTCGGCCGAGAAGACGTTGGGCTGCGTCTTCTCCACCCGTCCCTCGGCGACCTGCTTGCCGTTCACGTAGAGCGTCGCCTTGCCACCCTTGCCGACTCCGCCGCCGTCGTAGGCGAAGTCGAGCGTGACGGTCGCCGGGCCGGGCGGGAGCGCTTGCGGCGCGGTGACGGTGTAGCGCGACAGCCCGAGGAAGTTGTAGGTGTAGGCGGGCTTGCCATCCTTCATGTACAGCGACCAGCCGCCGAAGCGCCCGCCCTGCGACAGGATCGCGCCGTTGGCGCGACCGCCGGGATCTCGAGCTCCGCGGTGATCTTGCTCGACCGGTTCTTGATGTTCATGAAGGTGTTTTCCAGCATGCCCTGCATGCCTTCGTACAGCGTGAGCGACTTGCGGTCGCCGAGCACGTCCGGCCGGCCCGCGAGGGCCGGGTTCATGCGCTCGATGGTCCGGTCGTCGATGGGCAACACGTGGTATTTCTCGGCTTCCGTCATGAACAGGGCCTGCATCTCCTTCAGCTTCGCGGCCTGCTCGCCGGCCAGGTTCTTCGTGAGACTGAAATCGTTCCTCACGTCGTAGAGATCCCAGACATCGGACGGTCAGCGGCGGCAGATTGGTCGTCTGCCACGGCGCGCGGTGGATGGTTCGGGCAAACCAGCCATCGTGGTAGATCGCGCGATTGCCGAACATCTCGAAGTACTGCGTCTTGTGCCGCTCCGGCGCCTTCGCATCGTTGAAGGCGTAGACCAGGCTGGTGCCCTCGATCGGCGTCTGCACCGTGCCGTTGACGGACTTCGGTTCCGGCAGAGCTGGCGGCCTCGAGGATCGTGGGCGCGATGTCGATGACGTGAGAGAACTGGCTGCGCAGGCCGCCCTTCTCCTTGATGCCCTGCGGCCAGTGGATGACCATGCCGTTGCGCGTGCCGCCGAAGTCGGACGCCACCTGCTTGGTCCACGTGAAGGGCGTATCGAACGCCACCGCCCATCCGGCGGACATGTGCGGGAAGGTTTCCGGACCGCCCCACTTGTCGATCAACGGAATGAGGTCCTCGACCTTCTCGGCCACGCCGTTGAAATAGGTCATCTCGTTGTACATGCCGACGAAGCCGCCCTCGGCGCTGGTGCCGTTGTCGCCGGCGATGTAGATGAACAGCGTGTTGTCCATCTCGCCGATGTCCTCGAGCGCCTTCGCGAACCGGCCGATCTCCGCGTCGGTCTGCTCCAGGAATCCCGAGAACACTTCGGCCTGGCGCGCGAACAGGCGCCGCTGATCGGCCGGCAGCGAGTCCCAGGCGACGATGTCCTTCGGCCGATCGCCGAGCTGCGTGTTCGCCGGGATCACGCCCAGCTTCTTCTGGCGCTCGAGCGTTTCGGCGCGGACCGCGTCCCAGCCCTTGTCGAACTGGCCCTTGTACTTGTCGGCCCATTCCTTCGGCACGTGGTGCGGCGCATGCGTCGCGCCGGTCGCGAAGTAGACGAAGAACGGCTTGTCCGGCGTCATCGACTGCTGCGCCTTCACCCAGTTGATCGCCTGGTTGGTCATGTCCACGGTGAAGTGGTAGTTCTCCATCTTCGGCGGGTCGACCTTGATCGACGCCGTCGTAGATGAGCGGATACCACTGGTCGGTCTCGCCGCCGATGAAGCCGTAGAACTTGTCGAAGCCCTGGTGGGTGGGCCAGCGGTCGAACGGGCCCGAGACGCTGGTCTCCCAGGCGGCGGTTTCGTGCCACTTGCCGAACGCGCCGGTGCTGTAGCCGTTGAGCCGCAGCATCTCCGCCAGCGGCGCCACGCTGTTCGGATTCTGCCCGGTGTTGCCGGGGAAGGCGGTGGCGCTCTCCATGATCGAGCCGGTGTTGACGGTGTGGTGGTTCCGCCCGGTCTTGAGCGCGTTGCGCGTCGGCGAGCACAGCGCCGTCGTGTGGAAGTTGTTGAAGCGCAGGCCGCCCTGCGCCAGCCGGTCCATCGTTGGCGTGCGAATGGGACCGCCGAACGTGCTCGGTCCGCCGAAGCCGACGTCGTCGATCAGCACGATGACGACATTGGGTGCGCGGCTCGGCGCCTTGACCTCGAACCGCGCCGGCGGCTTGGTGTTCCGCGCGTCGAGTTCCTTGTAGGTCTGGCGGGCCGGTTCCGCGATGGGCAGGACCGTGCGGTCGATCCCGCCCGCAGCGCGCGGCCGGTGTGGCGGTCTGCTCCGGCGGCGGCGCGCTGCAGCCGACCCCCGCAGTGGCCAGAGCGACGCCAACGGCGGCGCGAATAGTGAGTCTGCTCATGATCTCCTCGTTACATGAGCGTCAACGCATCCGCTGCACCGTCCGACTACTTCTTCTGGAACGGGAAGATGGTCTTCCAATCGCTCTTCATGTCGACTACCGTGAAGCCGTTCGCGTTGGCTTCGTGGAGACCCTTGTCGAGAATTGTCCATCGGCGACTTGTCGTAGGCGAACTCGCGCTCGTCGTCGGTGTGGCGCACGAACAGGCAGAAACGCGCGTCCACGGCCGTCCCACGGACCACTGCAGCATCTGCAGATCGCCGTCGGAATTGCCGAACGCGGCGATCGGCGGGCGGCCGATGTGCCGATGGATGGCGATCGGCTTGGCCTTCTTTGTCGTCGAAGGAGTCCAGCGCCGGCAGCCTGAGCAGCACCGGCTTGCCGTCGCGCAGTTCGGAGTTGCAGCTTGACGATGCTGCCGATGACCTGCTCCGGCGGGATGCCGTAGATCGGCTCCGCGAACACGCGCATGAAATCGACGGTGCCGCCGGACACGATGCAGGTCTGGAATCCGTTCGCTTGCAGGTAGGCGAGCAGCTCGAGCATCGGCTGGTAGACCATCTCGGTGTACAGCCGCCCGGTCTTCGGATGCTTCGCGGTCGCGAGCCAGTCCTGACGATGGCGTCGAACTCGTCGGTGGTCATGTTCGCGCGTGCGTCGCACGCCACGATCTGCAATCAGCGCACGCGTGCCGCCGGCGAGCGCCGCCTGTCAAGTCGCCGGCGAGGACCGACTTGAACGGCTCCTTTGTCCTGCCACTCCGGGTGCGGTCGGCGCGAGCTCCTTGACGCGGTCGAGGCGAACTCGATCTGGAAATACAACGGCTGCTCGGCCCACAGCGTGCCGTCGTTGTCGAAGGTGGCGATCCGTTCGACCGGGCGGCACGAAATCCGGTCCGCCTTCCCTGGTGACCTCGGCGACGAAGTCCAGGATCGATTGCTTCGTTCGGCCATCGTTCCACGACGGAAGCGGGTCGGCGGATTGCGCGAGCGTCCTGACCACCAACGCCAAGGAGGAGTGTGGAGGTGACGAGGAAGGATCCTGGACTCTTTCATTTCAGCCTCACACAGCGGAATCCGAGATGGTTCGTGCCGGTGCCGACATCCCCCTTGCCGCGGGTGCCCACCATGTAGCGCGAGCAGTACTGGTCGGTGCAGAGAAACGATCCGCCGCGGTGGACGCGCTTCTTCACGCCGGGTTCGCTCGGATCGAACGAGGTGGCCGGACCCTGCGGGTTGCGAGCGACGGCCCCCGTCGCAGCCAGCTGTGGCGTAGTAGTCCGGGCGATACCAGTCGCTCACCCACTCCCAGACGTTCCCGGCCACGTCATAGAGGCCGTACCGTTCGGCGGAAACTGCGCGACCGGCGCGATACCCGTGAACGCGTCCGCACCCGTGTCGTGATCGGGAAAGTGGCCTTGATGGGTGTTGGCCATCCACCGGCCGCCCTCCGTGAATTCGTCGCCCCACGGGAAAGAGCTGCCCGGTCAGACCCCCGCGCGCCGCAAACTCCCATTCCGCTTCGGTCGGCAGACGCTTGCCGGCCCATGTCGCGTAGGCGAGCGCATCCTCGTACGCGACATGCACGACGGGAAAACGCTCCTTGCCCGCGATCGAGCTCTCCGGGCCCAGCGGATGGCGCCAGCTCGCGCCGTTGACGTCCGACCACCATCGATACGGATTCGTGAGCGGAACGGCATGGCTGGGAGGGGAAAACACCACCGAGCCGGGCACCAGGGTCTCGGGCGGTGCGCCGGGAAAATCTTCGGCGCGCGGCGTCTGCTCGGCGACGGTGACGTAGCCGGTCGCTTTCACGAACACGGCGAACTGTTCGTTCGTCACTTCGGTCGCATCCATCCAGAAGCCGTCGACGAACACGCGGTGCATTGGCCGCGAATCAGTCGTGTCCTGCATGCCGACGGCGTCGTGCATGTCCAGCGGGTCCTGCGCCCCCATCGAGAATTCCCCGCCGGGAATCCACACCATGCCGTCGGGCGCGGGCCCGGGCGGCCGATTCTTGTTTTCGACCGTCGGCTGAAATTGGTCCGGCAGGACCGGATCGGTGGCCGCCGGCTTCGCGCGCGGCGCTGCCAAGGCAACGGCCAGCCCTCCAGCAATCGTCGCGACGGCGATCCACGTCCACCTGCTCAGGGAACGGCGGGGACGTGATTCGACCTTGGCCGGTTTCGAACGCCGCATCGCTTTCATAACAAGGCTCCTCCGCCTAGTTGGTCTTCGGCCGGGCGATGGTGAACCCAATCAGGAACGTGCCGCCCTGAAACGAGCTGTGTCCTCCGGATTCCCAGAGATAGCGGGCATTCACGAGGCCGATCGTGCCGCCCTTCTGGAAGACCGCCATCGTCACGTCCGGGCCGATGCCGAACAGCCGGTTCTTCCCGTACAGATTGAGGGCCTGGAGAGCCGACACCGGCACATCGGCGCCGCTGTCATCCGACAGCTTGGTCTGCAGGTAGTAGCCAACGCCAAACGCGCCGCCGATTTTCGGCACGTTGTAGGCCGCGCCGCCTTCGAGGGTCAGCAGGTTGCCGACTTTCAGATCCTGGTCCTTCTTGTTCGAATGGAGCTCGAGGTACGCCGTCGTCGCGGCACTGATCTTCTTCGCCGCGTCGAGGTAGACCGTGGTGCCAGCCTGAATCTCTTGCGACCACATGCCCAGCCCGACGTTGTCGTTGGCGCCCGCCTCGTACCGCCCGGTCGGCGCATAAAAGCCATACCCCGCGACGAAGTCCGCTCGTGGTGCATGCCATCCGAGATACAGCGGTACGACATACATGTCGTTGAGCCCCCAGTCCGGCTCAAAGGATTCCGGGATGGTGCGTTCGGGGCGGATGGTCGAGAAGGGCAGCGCCACCATGAACCCGTAGTTGGCGCCGAGCACTTTCTTTGGCGTCACGCCGATGATCGTCGGAAACAGCGCTCGCACATCGAAACCCTGGAACCGCGAGGCCGCGAGGGTGTTGCCGTCGGCGTCCTTGATGTTGTCGGCGTTCCACTGCGCAAACGGAATGGCGACATAGAATCCGGGCCCGGCCTGAGTGCCGGAATTGACTCCGAAGTCGCCGTGGAAGTTGTTGCCGAAATATTGAGCGGACGCAGGCTGTGGTACGGCGAGCGCAGCCGACGCATGTCAGCACACCGAACAGGAGCCGATCGCAGGACACTCGAGCGCTTCATCGTCCGTCCCTTTCTGAAGAAAGCCATACGCGCGTCTCAGTTCTCTGTCTCGCGATCGAACCCATCGAGCTCACGACTGACGTACTGGTGACCGCCGAGTGCCGCGCGAACCGCAGGGACGAGCTCGTCGCCAGCGGTATCTTTCAGGATGTATCCGAGCGCACCGGCCGCCAGGCCTGCCTCCACCAGCATCAGCTCGGCATGCACCGTGACGATCACGATGCGGGCGTTCGGGTTGTGGCGGCGGATCAGAATGACCGCCTCGATACCGTCGACACCCGGCATGGCAATGTCGGTGACGATCACGTCCGGTGAGAGCCGCTCCGCCGCGTCCACCAGAGCGTCACCATCCTCGACCGACGCAATGACGTCGAAGTCCGCTCGGAGTAGCTTGCGCAGCCGTTCCGCCGTTTCCGCGTGATCCTCGGCCAGCAGCACTCGTGGGCGGTACATGGTGTTCATCAATCGGCACCGCATTCTCGTTGCGGTGCCGCAGGAGGAGGGAGAGCAGAAGTACGGGAGGAGGGGACCCGAAAAACTACGGGGTCAGGAGACTCTCGCCGACGGTGCGCCGTTTAGTCCATATTGAGCCGACGGTCGAGCGCGTACCTCACGAGTTCGGCGGTGGACGTGACCCCGAGGGTCTCCATCATTTCGTATTTGTGGCCTTCAACCGTCCTGGTCGACAGGCCAAGATTCGCCAGCGATCTCCTTCATGCGCTGGCCCTTCACGATCAGCCGCAGGATGTCGCGTTGTCGTGGCGTCAGCTGCGGTTCCTTCGCCTTCGAAGCGCCGGCCATGCGCTCCATGACATCCTTCGTGATGGTCGGCGTGATGTAGACCTTCCCGTCGAGCGCGTGCCGAACGGCGACCAGGAGTTCGTCGCCGGCCGACTCCTTCAGGAGAAAGCCGGAGGCCCCGCCGCGAATGGCGTCGGTCGCCAGGTCCGCATCGTGGTGCATCGTGAGCACGATGACTTTGCTGTCGAGGCGCTCGGTTTTCAGACGAGCGAGCACGTCGAGACCCGTGAGCCCTGGCATCGAGAGGTCGGTGATGATGACGTCGGGGCGAAGCCGCGTGGCGGCGTCGATCAAACCCTGGCCGTCGCGAACCGCGCCGACCACCTCGAAGTCGGCCTCTCGCAGTATTCTCGACAGACCGTCGGTGACAATCGTGTGATCGTCAGCCAGGAGGACAGTGTGTCGGCGGGTCATGCGACCTGTCCTTCCATTCCAGAGCCGACGTCCACCTTCACGCGTGCGTGCATCGGAATCGTCGCCTGCACCCGTGTTCCCTGATTCGGCCCCGACACAATACTGACGGTGCCTCCGATGATCCGCGCGCGCTCGGACATGCTGACGAGCCCGAGACCCGTGTCCCGCTCAACGCGGTTGGTGGCATCGAATCCCCGCCCATCATCCGCGATCGTGATCTGCGCCTGGTCACCCATCTGGAGGAGCCTCACATCCGCGCGGCTGGCGCCGGCGTGTGCGATGACGTTCCGCAGGGCTTCCTGCGCGATTCGGTAGACGCAGAGCGCAGCGTCCGGCGTGATGGCTCCAAAATCTCCCTCCGCAGTGCACGTCATCGCCACACCGTGTGCACGCCCGAGCTCGCCGCAGTACGAAGTCAGGCCCTTCACGAGCCCCAGATGCTGCAGCACGGCCGGATGCAGATCGTGAGAGAGCTGGCGAACGTTGCGTGCGAGCTTGAGCGTCTGCTGCTGAAGCTCCACGAGTTCCTGTCGCAGCTCCTCACTGACGTGATACTCGCCTAACCGCTGCTTGAGACCACTGAAGGCGATCGAGACACCAGCCAGTTGCTGGCTGACGTCGTCGTGCAGGTCCCGCGCGATCCGCGCCCGCTCGACCTCCTGCGCCCCGATCAACCGGCCGGCCAGATACTGAACTCTGATGATCCTCCTTCGTGGCTGCGCTCGATCTTCGGCGTTCTTCCGTTCGGTGATATCCACGTCGCAGCCGATATAGCCGGAGAAACTGCCGTCCGCTTCGTACTTCGGAACGCCCGTCGCCAGCAGCCATCGGTAGCTGCCGTCAGCGTGGCGAAGGCGGTACTCCGCGAGAAACGGCCTGCGTGCTTCGACTGCGGGGACGTAGATGCCGACGCAGCGATCACGGTCGTCGGGATGGACGGCATCCAGCCAGCCGTCGTCGAGCAACTTCTCGATCGGCAGACCCGAAAAAGTCATGCACGTGCGATTCAAGAAGTCGAGCGTCGAGTCTGGTCTCATCGTCCACACCATGGCGGGTGTC
Organism: uncultured Acidobacteriota bacterium; assembly: GCA_963785755.1. Classification (GTDB taxonomy): domain Bacteria; phylum Acidobacteriota; class Vicinamibacteria; order Vicinamibacterales; family 2-12-FULL-66-21; genus JACCXG01. Next base: position 13,388 of record CAWAXG010000057.1, read on the forward strand.
TGCTCCACGATGAGCCGAAGGCGCTCGTAACCTTCGCGCAACGCGCGCTCGGTGCGGCTGCGTCGCGTGCGCTGGACCAGCAGGGCGACAATCGCCAGCACCAGAATCGCAAGACCGCCCAGAACGGCGGCGACGATGAAGGTCATAGACAGTCGTGCCCCAGGCCCATGGTGCAGAGATCTCCCCGGACAGCGGGGAGAAGCAGTATGAACAGCTGGCAATTTGGCGTCCAGCGGAACGGCCACGCGCAACCATCTGATCCAGCCGTTTTTCCGCCGAAAAGCCGCGGTTCCAAGAAGCTGGAGCGGTGCGATTCTGGTTTGGTCACAAAATACCGTGACCTGCGCGACGGGTTTTGGTCACCGCCTGTTGCGATCTCGGTCGTGGAAGCGGGGTTAGCAATGAGATACACGTGGATGGTGGCGTCGGTCGCAACCGTTGCATTCACCGCATGCGGCGTTGAGTTCGCGCAGGTGCGATCCGGCGCGCAGCCGGGCTTTCGGGTGCGCTCCGACTTCACGGCCCCACTGAATGCCGATCACGGCTGGGCCGGGGCGCTCAACGAGGACCTCAGCGTCATCGCCGATCGGCCGTTTCGGATCCGTTTCGAGGTGGAGAGCGGCGGGGCATCCGGAAGCCAGCAGTTCGGGCTTCAATACCGGCGCAACGGAGGCGACTGGACGGACATCGAAGCGCACGACTTTCCCAAACCGGATTCCAACGATGCCAAGACGCCGCGGGTGAGTATCGTCTCCTGCGCTGCGATCGAGAATGGCGCCGCCACGGCGAACCTTCTGGCGGGCTCAGCCGCCTCATTTCAGGCGGGCGCGGGCATCAGCCTTGCCAGCCGCACACCGTCCTGGACCGGTGAAGCCTCTCATGGTGAATTTGAATGGCCGCTGGTCGTTCGCCGGTTCGCAGACGGGGCGGAAACCAACGAGCAGGGTGATGCGTTCGAGTTCCGGATGATCGCCGGGGGCCAACCGCCGGCTGGTGCGCCGCGAAACCCGGTGCTTCGCCTGACGATTCCTCCCCGCCATGTCGGAGGAACATTTGTCGAGACGCCGGGACGCATCGGTCCGTTCCGGGCGGCCAACGGTGATCTCTACTTCATCATGGAGCCGGCTGAAACCAGCAATCTCTTCATGATGGTGAAGTCCACCGACGACGGGCTCACCTGGCGCGAGGTCGATGGGCCGAATCGCCCGCCAACTCGCGATCTCGAATCGGTCGACGCGCGTCAGGTGGGTGACACGATCCACGTTCTCCACGAAGTCAGCAAATCGGCCCGCTATCATTCGTTCCGCACCTCCGACCACCCGGCACGGCCCGATACGTGGGACGTGCGGGGAGAGCTGGTTGCAAACGTCGCCCCGGTCGCCCAGGCGGCGGCGCTGGAGGTGCGCGCCGACAAGAGCGTCGTTGCCTTCTACGTGGGTCCGACGAAGATCCACTACACGGTGCGGTCGCCGTCCGGCCAATGGTCTGCGGAGAAGGTCATCGACCCCGACGTCGCTCCCAACCTCGCCGGCCCGCAGGCCGTGCGCGGCGCCAATGACACCGTGCACCTGGCCTACTACGGCACCGACGGGACGATCTGGTACCGGCGATTGTTGCCCGACGGCGCGCTGACCTCCCGGGTGCAGATCGCGACCGGCGCCGGAACCTCGCGTGCCGAATACGGCTCGGTGTTGCCGCTGATCTACATTCCGCAGACGAACACCGTGGTGATCGTGTACCGGCTGGCGTCCGGCAGACTCTGGGAGCGGCGCATTGTGAACGACGGCCCACCGACGCCCGCCGTGAGAGTGACGGATCGGGATGTGATTACCGATGCGGTCGACTCGCAGCAGCCGGGCGCCGACGCCGTCCTGGATGGCAGGGCAGTTCAGGTCCTGTTCATCGAGCCATCGTCGCGCAGCATTTTCAGCACTCACGATCGCGATGGCTGGCAGCCGTCGACGCTCCGCGTCGACCGCATTCTCGGGTCGTGGATCCGCGGCACGGTGTACACCCGTCGAGATGGCGCGAGGGTCTACGGCTACATCTATGACGCGGGATCGGAGGGTGGAGCAGGCATGAACCGCTTCGGGGAGATCGTATTGAGCGGGCAGTGAGAGGTTGGCTGAGGAACTGGCGCCGCAAGAATGCCCCCTGGCGGCGAACAGGCCGCCCGCGAGGAACTGGCGCCGCAAGAATGCCCCCTGGCGGCGAACAGGCCGCCCGCGAGGATGAGAAACGCCCTCAGCTCCCGCCGGCCACCCGTAACGCAGGCTTCACCGCCGGTGCGATATCCTGCCAGCGGAACACCAGGAAATTCCGCGGACCGCTGTTCATGACCACGAGCACGCCGCTCGGGAGTCCCGGACCGAGCGGGCTCGACGAGATCTCGATCCCGTCGGTCGCATCCGCGCCGCCGCGCAGGATGGCGATCTCCCGCGAGTGATCGTGAGGGTTCCCCGGTTCCCCCTCTCTCGGGTACAGGTGGTACTCGCTGTCCTCGTCCAGCTGGTCGGTGCCGACGATGTAGCCGGTGCCGTCCGGGAGCGCGTAGATGGCGAGGCCTTCCCGGTCGCCGCGGAAGCCGCTGCGAGCGAAGTGCGCGAGCTCGCGGCTCGCGTCGGCGTGGTCCGGATCCGCATGCCACTTGTGGATACCGTCCGCCTCGTCCGAGTAATAGACGTACCCGAGCGCGTCATCCACCGCCACGGATTCGATTTCGTTCTCCTCCCGGAGCGTGGTCGCGCTGAAGTTTCCGAAGCGTCGCACGAATCGGGCACCGATGCGGCCGCCGCCCGAATCGACCAGCCGGTACTGCCAGAGATAATTCTGTCGCGGCCCTTCCTTGGGTGACACGATCGCGAACACCGCGCCATCGCGCGCGCGCCGGTAAAGGGCCACACCCATCGGCGCGCCGGCCTCACCGTCCTGCTCTTCGAGCACGCGCACGCCGCCGAGATCGACGAGGCGGCCTTCCGCGGGATCGATCTGGAAGATCCTCAGCTGGCGGCCCAGGCGTTCCGTGGCGACGGCGAGGTCCACGCGCCGGCCGCCAAGCTGCATGCCGTACTCGACGTCGATATTGTTTGGCCGGTCGATGCCGGAGATCAGCTGCCGGATCTGGCCGTCCATGCCGAACGCGATGATGGCGCCGGCAGGCGCCGCGACCTTCATCGTTCCGAGAATCAGGCTTCGGCCGGGATCCGTGGGGTGGACCCAGATCGCCGGGTCGTCGGGATCGCTCGAGAGCTGTGCCGTGGCGTACTCGGCTTCGATCTCGAGCGCCTGCGAGAGTCGAGAGGGCGCCGGCGGGGGCTTGGTCGAGTCCTCGTCCGGCGGCGGTGAGGATCCACGACGGCAGCCCGCGGCGGAGGAAAGCGCCAGGGCTGCCGTCAGCGTCAGATGGAGTGCGATTCGCAGCGTCAGAACCTGAACTTCAATCCGAGCTGGATGACGCGCGGGCCGCCGCGCGTCCGCGTGATCTGGCCGAAATTCGCGGCGGCGATGTCCCGGCCGGGATTGCGGAAGGTCGGCGTGTTGGTCACGTTGTACGCCTCGATCCGGAACTCCAGCGATCGATTTTCCATCAGCCGGGTCACCTTCGAGATGCTGAGATCGAGGCGCCGCTGATCCGGGCCGATGACGGTATTCCGGCCCAGGTCGCCGAAGCTCGTGCCTGAACTGACGAATGCGTCGGGATTCAGGTAGTTGTTGATACGCGACGAGGTCGATCCGCTCGTCGTCTGATCTTCGTGCGTCGCGCCAGGTGCGAGATCCGGACGCGGATCGGTCGTGCCCACGAGGACCGCGCTGAAATCCCCGTCTATGACCGTGAACGGGCGGCCCGACTGGAACGTGCCGATCCCCGCGATCTGCCAGCCCTCGACGAACAGGTTGCCCCGGAAGGGCAAATCCCACGCCCAGCTCAGGATCAGCCGGTGTTTGCGGTGGAAGTCGGACAGGGCCTTGTTGTTCTCCGGCCGTGTCTGGTCGTGGGGCACCTGGAACAGGCCTTCGTCGGAGAAGTAGTCGATCGACCGCGAGAAGGTGTAGTTCACGTTGAGCAGGTAGTCATCCGCGAACCGCTTCTGCAGGCTGGTCTGGAGCCCGTGGTACCACGACTTGCCGTTCGAGACCAGCATGTTCGCGCCTTCGTCTTCGTCGAGCCCGAGCAGCGAACCCCGGAGCTCCGGAGAAATGATGCACTCACCGGGGTCGTCGAGGAGATCGCAGCTCGCGGGCGGCGTCTTCAGGTTGACGAAGTCGTCCTCGTCGGGGTCGTAGTAGTTGCCGGTGAACCCGCCTCCCGGCACACCCGCGCGCGGCAGGAACCCGCCGATCGCGTCGATGTCGAACGCCTGGTTCTGATTGATGAATTGCAGCAGGTTGTCTCCCTTGCTGCCGATGTAGCCCACCTCGAGGAGCCAGTTGTTCCTGAACTCCCACTGCGTGTTGATGCTCCACTGCTGCATGAAGGGCGTCTCGAGGTCGGGAGAAACCATCTGCGTCTCGAGCGCCTCGAACTCGTTGTCGGGATCGTTCGATCCGATGAGGATGGGCTCGGCGTCGTCGAAGGCGATGCTGAACGCTGGAATCGGGAGCGCGGGGATATCCCTCGGGACCACGTTCCAGTCGCCGAGGTTGTTGAGCTGCAGCTCGCGGAAGAACGGCGGCGCCTGACGAAGCGAGTTGGCGAAGCCGCCGGTGGTCCGCTCGTAGAACATGCCGTAGCCGCCGCGCAAGACGAAGTTCTTCCGATCGGTGGGTGTCCACGCGAACCCGACGCGGGGCATGACGTTGTTGTAATCCCCCGGGATGATGTTCTCGCTGTCCGAGATTGTCAGCGGGAGCCCGGCGGCGCCCGGAACCGAGTCGGGGTTGAAGTTCGACGCGAAGACGAACCCGTCCTGCACGTTGCCGGTGGCGAGCGCGGCCGGGTAGTCGAACACGGCCAGCAGGCCGTTTTTCTCCGATGGGAATCCGAAGTACTCCCACCGGACGCCGAGGTTCAGCGTCATGTTCGAGGAGAGCTTCCAGTCCTCGGCGATGAACGCGTTCACGTCGGTCATCCGGTACGCGCGCGCGGTCTCGCCGTAAGTGATGGCCGTGTCGTCGATCTGACGCGCCCGGTTCCCGTCGGACGGGTTGCGGTAGCCGACGGTCAGGAAATCGAACCAGCTCCGGAAGTTGTGCCGGCGGTTCTGACCCTCGCGGAGGTCGCCGTCGAGATGGTGGCGCCGCATTTCGGCGCCGGTACGAATCGAGTGTCTGCCCTTCGTCAGCGTCAGCGTGTTCCCGATGGTGTAGGTGGTCTGCTGATCGTAGATGCGCGTCCCGTCGGCAGGCGTGCCCACACGGAGCTGGCCTCCCACGTCGCGGTCCCCGCGGATGTTGATTTGCGTGAGATCCGGCACCTGCGCGTCGAGCGGATTCTGGATGCCGAACTCGGCGTTCGTGAAGTACCGGATTGGATTGCTGTCGTTCGTGTTGCGGAAGAATCCCGCGCGGAACTCGTTCAGCACCGAGGGGCTGAAGATGTGGAGGTTGGTGAGCGAGAACGTCCGCTGATACGTCGTGTCCTCGCGCTCGAACCGTGTCAGCGCGTTGCCGTTGGCGAGCGGATCGCGGCTCGGCTGGTTCGAGAAGAAGTATTTCCCGCTGAACCGGTTTGCCGTCGTCAGCTGATGATCCACATTCGTCGTGAACTGATCCTGTTCGAAGGTCGCCGGGATGACCGAGGTCACCTGGCAGCTTTCGAACAGCTGGGTGCCATTCCTGCGGCAGTTGATCCCGCCGCTGCCCGAGGGGATGAGGTACGTGCCGTCGGCAAACTTGGCCTTCAGCAGCTCCCGCGAGATGGGGTTGATGACGTTGAAGTTGACCGGCCCATGCCGAGGGGCCCAGATGGCGGCGGCGAAGGCGTTGATTCCCGCGTCGGAGCGATCGTCGGTGAGCGCCTGCGGCAGGAGCACGGTGTTGCTCGCCTCGTCTACGAACGAGGTCTCCGCCTGCGTCCGTTGGTACGAGCCGAAGAAGAACGTCCTGTCTCTGATGATCGGGCCGCCAATCGTGCCGCCCCCCTCATGGCGATCGAGGATCGGCTTCTCGATCCCGGCGCGATTGAAGAAGAAATCGTTGGCCATCAGCGCGTCGTTCTGGTTGAAGTAGTAGGCGCTGCCGCGGAAGCTGTTGGTGCCGCTCTTGCCGACGAGCGTGAAGTTGCCGCCGCCGTTCCGCCCCGTGCCTGCGTCGTAGAGGCTGGTCTGCAGCTTGACCTCCTGGAGCGTCTCGGGCGCCGGCGCCACGTTGCGGGAGAGCGAGCCGCCGCCGTTCTCGATCGTGCCGCTCGACCCGTTGATACGGCTGTTGCAGCACAGGAGATTGGTGACGTCGATGCCATTGAACACGAAGCTGTTGTTCGTCGTGCGCGCGCCGTTCACGCTCGGGGAGATCGACGCGTTGTCGTTCGACAGCAGCTCGCTGATGTCGGCCGAGACGCCCGGTTCGATGACCAGCAGCTGCGTGAAGTTCCTGGCAGACGTCGGCAGCGAATCGAGCTCTTTCTGATCGAGCGTGCGCTGGACGGTCATCGAACCGGACGACACCATTTCCGCGTTCGCGATGACCTCGACGGCCTCGGTCACCGTGCCGACCTCGAGCACGACGTTGACCGTCGCCATCTCCGCGGTCGACACGCTGATGCCTTCCCGCCGCAGCGACTTGAACCCGCTCAGCTCGAAGGTCACGCGATACGCGCCCGGGGAGAGGAAGCGGGCTTCCCAGTCGCCGGTAGTGTTCGTCATGACCGTTCGTACGCGCCCGGTCTCGACGTGCGTGAGCGTGACCGCCGTGCCCGGAACGGCGGCCCCGCTCGAATCGGTGACCTGGCCCATCAGTCCCGTGCTCGCCCCCGACTGGGCGCGGACTGGACCAACCAGGAAAACAAGGAGTAGCGCAGTGGCACCCACCGCCCTCATCGCGAGCCGAACTCCAGCGCTGGCTCTCATTGATGCCCCTCTCTCCAGACCGTCATGGCTTGATCTGGCTCCGAATTGGGCCGAGTATAGGCCCCAACTGCGTCAAGTCAAGGACAATGGTGCAACCGTGACGACAACCAAGCTGCTCTTGCTCGGCGCGCTCACGCTGGCGATGGGTTCAACACCCGCGGGGCAAACGCCGGCGCCCTCGTCCGCGACATCGACATCGATTTCGATCCAGGACGACCCGCGTCTCGCGAAGCTGCCGCCAGGCCTGCGCGAGAAGGGTCGTCAGATCCTCGCGGCCGCCGACGAGGACATGCGGGCGGACCTTGCGGAAGCGCTCGCGGACGAACATGCGATCGACGCCCTCGACTTCCTGCTGACGCTCCTCGACACCGATCCTTCCGCGGACGTTCGCGAGAACATCGTCGACGAGCTGGAAAGCGTCGACGATCCGCGCGTGGATCCCGCGCTCGAGCGGCGCGTGCTGGTCGACTCCCGATCTCGACCTCGCGCTGGCCTCGCTCGAGCTGCTGCGGGCGCGCGCTGAAGCGCCGCTGATGCGGCTGCTGGAGCGGCGCCTGACGGCCGAACGGAAGAGCGGGAGCGCTGACGCGGTCGCCCGACTGGCGGCGGAGCAGGAGCGCTGGGCCACGATCGTGCGCGGAGGCCTGCTCCCGACGTTCTTTCAGAAGCCGCCGGCACTCTTCTCCCTCAAACCGCAGGGATCACCGCTCCGCGTGCTCGCGTTCGGCGATTTCGGCGACGGCAGCGATCCGCAGAAGCGCGTCGCCGCCGCCATGCTCCGCTACCATCAGCGGCAGCCGTTCGACTTCGCGATTACCCTCGGCGACAACTTCTACCCGCGGGGGATGGAGAGCCCGAGCGATCCGCGGTGGGAGTCGTGGTGGAGCGCCCTGTACGATCCGCTGAAGATTCAGTTCTACGCGTCGCTCGGGAACCACGACTGGAACCAGCCGAACAGCCCCGCCGCCGAGATCCTGTTCTCCGAGCGCAGCCCGAGCTGGCGGATGCCGGCCGCGTACTACACGTTCGAGGCCGGTCCCGTGCAGTTCTTCGCGCTCGACACCGACATCATCTCCGAGGCTCAGCTCCTCTGGCTGACCGAGGCGCTCGACAAGAGCCAGGCGACATGGAAGGTCGTCTACGGGCACCACCCGATTTACTCCGCGGGCGACCACGAGGACAACGAGGAGTTGATCGCGCAGCTGCTGCCCGTCCTCAAGGATCGCGCCGACATCTACCTCGCCGGGCACGATCACGACATGCAGCACCTCAAGCCCGAAGGGCGCCTGCACTTCTTCGTCGCCGGTACCGGCGGCAAGCTTCGGCCGATCACGCCCGGACCCCGCTCGCTCTTCGCCAGAAGCGCCCGCGGCTTTGCCGTTCTCGATGCAGACGCGGCGACGCTGACGGTGAAGTTCGTCGAGGAAGATCTCACGTCCGCCTACACCTACACCCTGACGCGCTCGCAGCCCGCCGGCCCAGCTCGAGAGTTCTAAGCGCCTGGGGCTTCGAATCAGCGCCGCGCTTCTTTCTGGCTTATCCCCCGCGGAGTCTCCGAGGTACGGCTGGCGCGCCCGGCAGCCCGACCCTTGTCCTTCGCCGCCATCAGGTAGAACCGGCCTGCCCGAGACTCGAGGGCTTCGTGTGCGTGCGGCAGTGCATGTGTGAGCCGGGTGACGCGCCGGTTTGACAGCGTCCCCGCCGTCAAGCATCCTAGGGATGTGATGAGGCTCGTCCAGCGTCTCGCGGCTCTCGCGCTCACGTTCGGCCTGATGGCCGGGAACGCCGCGATCTGCGCAGGGTGGATGCCAACCCCTGAAGCGCGCATGGCGTGCTGTGCTGATGGCGCCGAATGCCCGATGCACAAGGGCGATTCGCACAGCTCCGGGTCTCAGCGCGTTCTCACGCAGGCCCAGGCCGACAGTTGCTGCGCGTCATCAGAGGGCAGGAATTCCAACGAGTCCAACCCTACATTTGTTGCCGCCATCACTGCGGCGGTTCTCGGCGCCGGGACTGTTCTTCCCGCCAATGTCCCTGCTCTCGTTCTGAGTGACGGATGGCGCACGTCTGCGCCGATACCCGTCGCGCCAGTGCCGAAGCACGTTCTCCTCTCCGTCTTCCTCGTCTAGCCATCTCATCCGCCGTCGTCGTGTGCCTGCTCGGACTCACGTCCGGGCAGCGTAGGCCTTCGCCGCGTGAGCTCCATGCGGCTACGGCGAGACAGGTTTGTGATCGACGTGTGGGCTTCGGCGAGGCAAGCATGATCAATCGACTCATCGACGTTGCACTGAGAAACCGTTTCATTGTCGTCGTCCTGTACCTCGGCCTCGCAGGCTGGGGATGGTGGGCGCTGACGTCCACGCCGATCGACGCGATTCCTGATCTGTCCGACAACCAGGTGATCGTCTTTACGGACTGGCCTGGGCATAGCCCGCAGGAGGTCGAGGACCAGGTCACGTACCCGCTCACCACGAACCTCCAGGGGCTCGCCGGTGTACGCGTGGTCCGGTCGCAGTCCGCGTTCGGCTTCTCGATGATCTACGTGGTCTTCGAGGACAACGTGGAGCTGTACTTCGCTCGGGCTCGCGTCCTCGAACGCATGAGCCTCGTCACGAAGAGCCTGCCCGCGGGCGTCACGCCGACGCTCGGACCAGATGCGACCGGCGTCGGCCACGTGTTCTGGTACACGGTCGAGAGCCCGACCCATTCACTCCGTGAGCTCCGCACTCTGCAGGACTGGTTCATCCGATATCAGCTCAATGCCGTGCCGGGTGTCGCGGAGGTGGCGTCGGTCGGCGGCCACGTCCAGCAGTACCAGGTCGATGTCGATCCGAATCGCCTCAGGACCTACAACCTGCCTCTCAGCGCCGTGGTGTCGGCGGTACGCGCCAGCAATCTCAACGTCGGCGGCAACGTGCTCGAGTCGAACGGTGCCTGGCTGATCGTGCGAGGCGTGGGCCTGATCCAGTCCGTCGATGACGTCAAGCGGATCGTCGTCGGCGGCGCGAACGGAGTCCCGATCTACGTCGAGCAGGTGGCGCACGTCCAGATCGGCAACGCGTTCCGGGTCGCCTCGCTCGTGAAGGGAACACAGGAAGCTGTGGGCGGTGTCGTCGTCGCACGAACCGGCGTCAACACGAAGGACGTCATCGACGCGGTGAAAGCGCGCCTCGCCCAGATTGCGCCGGGCCTCCCGCCGGGCGTCACGATCGTGCCGTTCTACGACCGCTCGGACTTGATCGAACAGGTGGTTGGGACGTTGCGCACCGCGCTCGTCGAGGAGATCGCGCTCGTCACGCTGGCGCACGTGATTTTCCTGATGCACTTCCGGTCGATTCTGATCGTCACCCTTCCGTTGCCGCTCGCCGTCCTGATGTCGTTCCTGGGCATGTACTATGCCGGGATCTCCTCCAACATCATGAGCCTCGCCGGCATCGCCATCGCGATCGGCGTGCTCGTGGATGCGGGCATCGTCGTGACGGAGAACGCGTTCAGATTCGTCGAGCAGCGCGGAGTCGACGCCGGCGACCGCCGCCGGGTCTGGGAGACCGTTCGGGACTCCACGCGATTGGTCGGGCGGCCCGTGTTCTTCTCGATGGCGATCATCCTGCTCGCCTTCATTCCGGTGTTCGCGCTGACCGGCCAGGAAGGCAAGCTGTTTCATCCGCTGGCTTTCACCAAGACGTTTGCCGTGCTCGCGGCGACGGTCATCGCCGTCACGCTCGTCCCGGTGCTCTGCACGTTGCTGCTCGGGGGGAAGTTCCATCCGGAAGAGGCCAACCCCGTCATGCGTGTGCTCCGCGCAGTCTACCGGCCTGTGCTGCGGAGCGCGCTCGCGCATCGGGCCGTCACGATCGCGGCCGCTGCCGCTCTCTTCGTCGGAGCGCTGGTCCTGGCGCGTGGGATCGGGAGCGAGTTCATGCCGTCCCTCAACGAGGGCGACCTGATGTTCATGCCCATCGCGGACCCCAGCATTTCACTCGAGGAGAACACCAGGATTGCAGCGCGTCAGAACGCCGCCTTGATGAAGTTCCCGGAAGTCGCCTACGTCGTTGCCAAGGTCGCGCGAGCCGACACGTCAACCGATCCGGCACCGCTGAACATGACCGAAACCATCGTCCATCTGAAGCCGAAGAACGAATGGCGGTCGGGAATGACGCTCGATGGGCTGCGCGCAGAGATGGGGCGAGCCGTGCAACTTCCGGGAGTCTCCAACATCTGGACGATGCCCATCATCAACCGCATCGACATGCTGACGACGGGGATCCGCTCGGAAGTCGGCGTGAAGATCTTCGGTACCGACCTGGCCGTGCTCGAGGAACTGGCGCGGAAGGTCGGGGACACGGTGCGCCGAGTACCGGGCGCCAGCAACGTCTACCCCGAACAGGTCACCAGTGGTCAGTACCTCAACATCGAGGTGGACCGCGGCGCCGCCGCGCGCTACGGGATCGGCGTCGGGGACATCCAGCAGGTGATTGAGACGGCCGTCGGGGAGACCACCCTGACGACCACCGTCGAGGGCCGCCAGCGTTTTCCCGTAAGGGTTCGGTATGCCCTCGAGTACCGCGCGGATCCTCAGGCGCTCGGCCACGTCCTCGTCGCCTCGTCCAATGGCGTGCAGATCCCGCTCAGCCAGGTCGCCCGGATCGAGCACGCCCGTGGTCCCGCGATGATCTCCTCGGAGAACGGCCTGCTGCTCGCGACCGTGCTCCTGAACGTGCAGGGCCGTGACGTCGGGGGCTTCGTCGAGGAAGCCCGCGCGACGGTCGCACGGGATGTCGCGTTGCCAGCGGGGTACTACATCGGCTGGAGCGGACGGTGGGAGAACCAGGAACGGGCGCGAGCCAGGCTGCAGATCGTCCTGCCGATCGTGTTGCTCGTGATCTTCGTGGTCCTGTACTTCACGTATCACTCGGCGCTCGAAGCCGCCCACGTGCTCCTGGCCGTGCCTTTCGCCTTGACGGGCGGCATCTACCTTCTGTGGATGCTGGGCTACAACTTCTCGGTCGCGGTGTGGGTCGGCTTCATCGCGCTGTTCGGCACCGCCGTGCAGACCGGTGTCGTCATGGTGATCTATCTCGAGGAAGCGGTCGAGCGGAAGCAGCACGAGCTCGGCGGCGCACTGACGCGTGACGGACTCAGGGATGCGGTGATGGAGGGCGCATTACTCCGTCTACGGCCGAAGGTGATGACGGTCTCCACCGTCATCGCAGGACTCCTCCCGATCATGTGGAGCACGCGCGCCGGCGCCGAGGTGATGAAGCCGCTCGCGACGCCGGTGCTCGGCGGCATGGTGTCGTCGCTGCTCCACGTGCTGATCGTCACGCCGGTGATCTTCTTCTGGATTCGCGAGAGGCGCCTGGGGCTTCAGCGCGAGCCACCGCCGCGAGACGAGCACGTACGCGGCAGTCCCCGGCGTGTGGCAATGGCTGTGGGAGTCGTTGCCCTCATCGCGTTGCTCTCGTTCGTGGTGTGGCGGACGCGACCAGGCGGCGAGCCCACGGCTCAGAGTGCCGGGACGGTCGTGCAAACGGTTCGCGCAGGCGACCTCGATATCGCGCTGCTGTCGCCGACCGGCACCCTGCGGCAAGGCCGCAATAGTTTCACGTTCGAGTTCAGACGCACGGGCACCACCACGTTGGTCGACGTCGGCAGCGTGCGCGCGAGCGCCAATATGCCGATGCCCGGCATGGTCATGTCTGGCGGTCTCCAGGTGACGCCGACCGGGGTGCCCGGCCGGTACGCCGCGACCGCGGAGTTCGGCATGGCCGGCGCCTGGCAGATGGCGGTCGAGTGGAACGGACCCTCCGGCCAAGGGTCGGTGAGTTTTCACGGAGGCGTGCAATGACCACGCGAATCGCGTTGAGCGTCCTCATTGCGACGCTGCTGACCGGTCTCTCTACCTCGGCTCAATCACCCGATGGCCAGGCGCCGCTTGCTGGCCGATTCGTGGATGCTGCGAACGGGCTGTCACTTGAACAGGCCATTGCGCGTGCCATCGAGCAGGAGCCCTCACTCCGGGCGGCGCGCAGTCAGGTGGAGGTGGCGCACGGCACAAAGCTTCAGGCGTCCCTCAGACCCAACCCGGCCTTCTCATTCGAGCGGCGCGAAGAACCCGGAGGCACGGACCACCTGACGACGATCGGGGTGGAATGGCCGCTCGATCTCTTCCGGAGGAGCGAGCGTCTTGCAGTCGCGGACCGCGAAGTTGCGGTTGCGCAGCTGTCTGCGTCAGATCGCGAGCGCCTGCTGGCAGCCGAGGTCCGCACGCGATACGGCGACGTCCTGGCGGCGATTCGAGATCTCGCGCTCTTCGACGAGATCGTGGCCGCGACACGGAACCAGTTCGACCTGCTCCGGTCTCGCGTCGAACAGGGAGCCTCACCCCCGCTCGAGCGGGATCTGTTGGATGTCGAGCTCAGACGTGTCCAGGCCGAGCGCCTGCTCCAGGCAGGCCGCACGGAGGCCGCGATGTTCGATTTGAAACGCGTGCTCGGCATGAAGGCAGATGCCATGCTCACCGTGCGTGACACGTTCGACGTTTTCGTCCAACGCGAGTCGGCTGCAGCGCCACAGGTGGGGGAGGTGTCGACGGCCGTCGAACAGCGGGCTGACGTGCGAGAGGCGGCGGCCCGCATCGACATGGCCGTGGCGAAGATCGACCGAGCGCGGTCGGAGGGCGGCTTCGATGTCAGCGTGTTCGCAAACTACATGCGCATGGATTCAGGGTTCCCGCAGCGTGGGTTCGCGCCGGACGGTGGTCTCGAGCGCGTTCGGGGGCAGTTCAACTACTGGTCTGCCGGCGCGATGCTCACGATTCCCGTGCTGAACCGGAATCAGGGAGAAGTGGCGGTGGCGCACGCAGAGCGGACGGGCGCGGCCGCCGCCTACGATGCCGCGCGGCTCGCCGCGGAGGCCGAACTGGCGTCCGCCCGCGCGCGGGACGAGCGTGCGAGGGAGGCCGTCAAGATCTATGGCGCCGGCGCGCAGGCACTGGCGCGCCAGAACCTGACCGTGGTCGGCCAGAGTTACGAGCTCGGGCGGGTGACGATCTTCGAGGTCCTGGCCGAACGGCGGCGATACCTGGATGTGGAGCGTGCCTATACCGAGGCCTTGCGTGCGGCGTACGAGGCACGAACAGCGCTCAAACGGGCGCTTGGAGAGAATCGATGACGAGCGACACACGCGTGACGATGCACAGGGGCGCCGCAGCGCTGGTCGCCATCGCTCTTCTGGCAGCCGGAGCCGGAGCCACGTATCTATTGATGCGACGGGATGCCGGGGCCGGCGGACACGCTGCAGACATGCCGTCACCTACAGGCGCGCAGCCGTCTCCAGCTGCGTCCGCTGGCGCGAGCAAGGCGCCGCTAGCTGACGTCGTCGTTCCACTCAGTCAGGATGCGGTGAAACGCGCGGGGATCGTCGTGGCGCCGGTCGCGAGTGGGACGTCAGCGACGGCGATTCGTCTGCCCGGTGTCGTTGAGCCGAACGCCTACCGGCAGGTGGTGGTGACTCCGCTCGTCGCCGGGCGCGTCACGAAGGTCGGGCCGGCGCTCGGCGACCGTGTTCGTCGCGGTCAAACCCTGGCCGAGATCTACAGCCCGGCGCTCGCCGAGGCGCAGACGCGGTACGTGTCGGCACTGGCAATGCTCGACGCGCACGATCGCGAGTTGCAGCGGACCCAGAAGCTCGTCGAGATCGGGGCCGCGAGCCGCCAGGAGCTGGAGAAGATTCACGCCGAGCACGCGGCGCAAACAGCAGCCGTCCAGAGTGCGCGCTCGCAGCTCGAGCTGCTCGGCGTCTCCGCCTCGGCGCTCGACAATGTGGCTCCTGGCCATGATGTGAGCGCCACCACCACCGTCCCTGCGCCGATTGACGGCGTCGTGACCGAGCGCGGAGCGAATGTCGGGCTCAACGTGGACACAGCCACGAAGCTGTTCACCGTGGTCGATCTCTCAACGGTCTGGGTCGTGGCGGACGTGTACGAGAAGGATTTCCCGGCAGCGCGCATTGGCAGTGAGGCCGCGATCACAACGTCTGCCCGTCCAGACCTGACGCTGCGCGGCCGCGTCAGCTACGTCGATCCGCAGGTCAGCGCCGACACTCGAACTGCGAAGGTGCGGATCGAAGTGCCAAACACCGGCGGCGAGCTGCGGCTCGGGATGTACGCGGATGTCGTGGTGGCCGGAGCGTCTGGCACGTCGGCTCCTGGAGTCCCACGCCGCGCCGTGCAGAACGTTGGTGACCGTACGGTCGTCTATCTGGCGAATCCGAAGGAACCCGGGAAGTTTGTTGAACGAGAGGTCCGCCTCGGTCAGACCTCCGGAGAACAGGTCGAAGTCGTGTCAGGCGTTCAGCCAGGCGATGTGGTCGTGACCGAGGGCAGCTTCTACGTCAGGGCCGAGCGTGAGCGTCTTGGTCTCAGGCCGGCGACAAGTACGGCGAATGCGAGCGCAACGCCAGCCTCATCGAGCGACGGACGCCGCAACGAGGCCGCCCAGACTGCGAAGGTGGTCGTGAACGAGCAGGGCTATGAGCCTGCGACAGTGACGTTCGGCGCCGGCACACCGGCACGCATCACGTTCGTGCGCACAACCGACAAGACCTGCGGCACGGAGGTGGTATTTCCGTCCTTGAACATCAAACGAGCGCTTCCGCTGAATGAGCCCGTCGTGATTGAGTTCACGCCCGCCAGGTCGGGAGACATCGCTTTCTCCTGCGGGATGAACATGCTGCACGGCACCGTCGTCGTTCGATAGGCCGAGGAGTTTCCATGCCATACGCTGTCGGGATCGTCCATCAGCTGCACCGGAGGAAATGGATCCGTCCCGAGTCTTCTCCCGCGACGACCGTCGCACCGTCGGGCGTGACCGCACATGTTCTCAGCTCCCCGTCGCCGGTGAATGCCATGACGGTGCGGCCGCTGGCCAGATCCCAGACTCTCAGCGTCGCATCCTCGGAGGTCGAGGCCGCCAGCCGCGCGCCGGGAAACAGGGCCACCGACGTGACGAACGCCTGATGGCCGCGCAGCGTTTTGAGGGCGTCGCCGGTCTCGAGATCCCAGATCTTCAACGTTCCATCGGCGGACCCGGTGAGCGCGTGCCGTCCGTCCGGGAACATCGTCACGCCCATGACCCAATGATCGTGGCCAACCAGCGTGCGGAGCTCGCGCCCTGTGGTCAGATCCCACACCTTGAGGGTATTGTCCTGTGCCGCAGTAACCACGCGGGTGCCATCCGGCGTGATGGCCACGGAGCGAATCCAGGGCCGTCCCCCGCTGTTCTTGTGTCCTGGCAGATCGTGGACCTTGGCATACGTTTCGAGATCCCAGATTTGCAACGTTGAATCCCAGCAGCCCGATGCCACACGCCGTCCATCTGGAGAGATGGCAAGACCGGAGACGCCGAAGGTAAACCCCTCGAGCGTCTTGAGCGTCGTTCCGTCGCACAGGTTCCAGACGCGTAAGGTGTTGTCGTCGGCGCCGGTCACCGCGCGCGTGCCGTCGGGTGTAATCGCGACGGCACTCACCCAGCCTGTATGTCCTGCAAGCGTCCGCACCAGCGAGCCGGATGCGCTGTCCCAGACCTTGATCGACGTATCGCGCGAGGCTGCGAGCACGTGACGTCCATCTGGCGTCACGACGACCGAGTTGATCCACGTACTCGGCGCGGTGAGCGCCTTCTTCTCGACGGGCTCGTTCCCGGACGCGTGCAAATCCCAGATCTTGATCATTTCGTCGCCGGCGGCGGAGATCGCGTAGCGTCCGTCTGGTGTGGCAGCGACGCACGTCACCGACCACCAATGCTCCTCGAGCATGCGGATCTCGGTGCAGCGACTCACATCCCACACCCGCAGCCTGACGTCGTCCGATCCCGACACGACAACGCCATCGGCGGTCGACGCAAGCGTGCGGATGATGCCCACATGCCCGCTGAGTTCGCTGTCGGTTCCCTGTTCGATATCGAGCACGTGCAGCGTGTTGCCGCTCGCAAACACCGCGCGGGTGCCGTCGACGGATATGGCCAGCGCCTTGATCGGCTGCCCGTGCTCGACCGGGGAACGCAGCTCTGCCCCCTTCTCGATGTCCCAGAACCGAATCGACCCGCCAAACGACGAGAGGCCGCGGCGGCCATCAGGTGTGATCGCGAGCCGGTTGGCCGACAAGACCTCCCGCGCCAAGCGCGGCACCTCGGTCCCGCGCTCGACGTCCCAGAGTTTGAGGCTCTGATCCTCCGACGCCGATAACGCATAACGGCCATCCGGCGTGATGGCAATAGCGGTGATCGGTGCGGTGTGCCCTCGCAGCACACAGACTGGTTCCGTCCGGTCGAACGGAGCCCAGACGGTCATCGATCCGTCGGCCGTGCCGGAGATCGCGCGGTGACCGTACGGTGTCGCAGCCGACGCGGATCTGACCTGTGAATAGTGTCCGAGCGTGCGAACCTCGGTGTTGGTTTCAAAGCTCCACACCTTCACGATGCCCTCGTCCGAGCAGGTGAGCGCCTGGCGCAGGTCTGGCGAGATCGCCACGGCCTGGACGCCGATGAATCGCTCCGTTCGCGGCGCGTCGGGCGGAGCGAGGCTGGCGGTCAACGGCCGGAGCCAGGCGCCTCCGTTCCATTGCGCGGCCTGTGCGAGCAGCGTCCGTATCTCCGGGGCAGGGTAGGACGAGAGTCGTGCGAGCAATTGACCGGCAAGCTGGGTGTCGTCTTTCTCGAGCGTCACCGCCATCCGCCGGAGCGTTCCCTCGACGCTGCGGAGCACCGGGTCATCGTCGAACATGGCGAAGTCGGCGAGCACCGCAGCCGGCCCAAGTGCCTGGAGCTTGGTCTGAAGCCACTCGAAATCCAGGAGCAGCGCGCGCGCCTGGGATGGAGATCCGCCTGCACGAGGTGGTAGGGAAGCTCCGCCAGGCTATGCGGCCGATCGGCCCTCCAGCGGCGATGTTCGCCGGGCGAGTCGGCGGCAACGGCTGTGAAGTACACCGCCAGCTCCTGATGAGCGGCGCGGCACTCCACTGATTGAGCGCTCGACGGTGACGCCATCCGGAGATAGCGATGGAAGACGGCGGTCCGCAGCTGGTCATGATAGAAGTCAATCAACCCCGACCGATTCGTCTCGTCCATCGGGCGCAGGTAGAACTCGAGCGCACGATAGAGCTGCAGCCACCGTTCCTTCGAGAACCTCGCATCGTTGGTCGACAGCACGTCCATGATTTCCGATTGGAAGAGTCCCGAACGGGACACGGCGATGCGGCTCAGGGTCCGTTCTGTTGCGTCCGCGGTATGGTCGTATTCGAGGCGTTGCAGGACCTCGGCGAACAGCTCGGGGACGGTTTCAGGAAGATTCGTCAGTCGCCGCTCCACGGCGTCGCGATCGCGGCAGAGCGACAACTCCTCGACCGCAACCTGCAGGTAGAGCGGCAGCCCCGCGTCCTTCTTCTTCCCATCGTCGACCAGGCGGCCGAGCTGGTCGTCTGTCAGCTGTTTGGATCGGACTGCGAGCTGCTTGCGGACGAGCTCCTGACGTTGGAGCGTCGTGAGCGACGGGACAGAGAGCTCGCGATCGGGGATCAGCTGCCTCTTGCGGAGCGCCTGGTAACAATCGCCCTCGAGCGGTACTGACGATGAGGCGGGCCCCGTGCGGCACGTAGAACGGCAACCAGTTGAGGGCGTGGCTGCGATTAGCCGGATCGAGCTGGTTGAGCGCATCGACGAACAACACGACGGTTCGCGTGGCGCCCGCTCTCGCCAGGAACGTCCGCAGCTGAATCGGCAGCTCGTCGGGGTCGGCGGCGACTTCTTCATCGATGACGGCCTTGCGCCGCAAGGTCTCGCACAGCGATCGGAGCGTCGTCGTGAGGTCGGTAGAACCGGGCGCCGCGCCGATGAACAGCGGCACGACGATGGCATCAGGCATTTCCCTGCTGCACCGACGGGCACACTGGGCGAGCAGTGTTGACTTCCCGGCGCCCGATGCGCCGGTCACGACCAACGGTCGCCGTTCGCTGGCGTCGCCGATGTAATCGAACACCTGCTGTATCAGCTCGTCCCGGCCGACGAAGGTCTGCGTGGCGCGGTCGATGAATCGATCGTGGCTGTGCCGCGCGTCAGTGTGTGAGTCAACGTCGCTGGCGACCTCTCCCAGATGGTCGTCGATTGCCGCACGGAGGTCCGCCAGCATCTGCTGGCCAAGGTCTTCGATGCCCCGGAGGGCGACGACCGCAGCGGACCGCACCCGATCTCGCGATGCGGCGCTGAGGTGCAGCATTTCATCGGGCTGCAGCACACCGTCCCTCAGTGCGGTATTCAGATAGGTCAGTTCCTCGCCCGAGACCAGCGAAGGCAGGATGTCCGGGTCCACAAGGAGCCCCTCATACGTCGCTTCATAGGTGCGCACCAGCGCGGTGGGCCGATGCACCTCCTGGATTCGCCGTTTCAACCGTTCCAGCCGCAGCCGGCGTTCGCCCTGCTCGATGAACACTGGTCGCAACGCGTCCGGAAAGCCGGGCGTCGAGTCAAGGTCGAGCCGCCGCAAGTAGAAGAATGCGTGGCCGCTCGCGGCCTTCTCAGAAAGCGCGCCGTAGCGAATTTCTCCCTCGGTGATGGATTGTCCCGCCTCCTCGAAGCCGGCGGATTCCCAGAACGTCGCGAGCCTGGCGATGTCGTCCTGCGTCACGTCGCGGTCGTGGCGCAGCCGGTAAATCGGCGTCTCCAGAGTCTCGTCGAGGCTGTACGCGTCGAGCAGCGCCGCATCGGGTGAACGCGGATCGGTGCGATCCCGTGCGTGCTCCATGACATCGCGCGGGATGCGCTCCGGTGGCGGCAGCCAGCCATAGCGGTCGCCGAGCAGCGAGACGAAAAACGGGCGGCATCGATCGATTTCTTTCAGGCAGGCTTCGAGGGCGTCCCGGCTGCTCGTTTCCAGTCCCCAGCGCAGGTCCACGCCGACGAAGTCGGCTCCGCGACGGGCGCAGTAGCTGCGCAGTTCCTTGAAGACGACGCGACTGAGCTGGTCGCGCTCGGCATGCATGTCGAGGAACGTCGACGAGACGAACACCCGGACGCTTTTCATGCGGGGCCTCCCGAGAAGGACGCATTGACGAGAGGACGGGAGGACGGGAGGTTCAATTCTCGAACGCGGCGCGCCTACCGATCCAGGGACCGGCCGGACTCTTCGGCCGGCGTCGCGGCCGCTGGCAGGTAGTCTTCGATGGCGCCGACGAGGAGCACCTCAGCGCCATCGGTCGTGGTGATCTCGCCGTGATCGGAATCCTCGTCCGCGTGATGGAAATCGCCGGCGCGCAGCACGCGGCCGTCGATCACCACGGACCCCCTGATCACGAAGCACTCCTCCGGTCCGTGGTGCTTGTGCGACGGGTAGACCGCGCCCGGCTCGGCGCGAATCAGCAGCGTGACGAGCGATCGCGCCTTGTCCACGGACAGGACCCGGGCACGGATGCCGGGCAGCCCGGTGTCGGTCCACGTCGCGCCGGCCGCCCACACGGTGTAGGTCGAGGGCTTGCGCACCGCGGCGAGCAGGCGCTCGCGCGCGTGCGCGGGGGGCTCCGACGGCGGAACCCTCAACGCCACCGCCGTTGCGGCGTCGTACAGACGGGAGACCTCCGATCGTTGTTCCGGCGTCAGCGTGTCGAGGCGAACCTCCAGCTCCAGCCGCTCGTCAGGGTCGAGCGCACCGACCGAATCGGCCAGGACCAGGGCCTCGAGCTCGTCGGGGATCATATGGCCTGCTCCAGATGGTCGCGCAGCGCGGCCAGGCCAGTGCGGATGCGTGTCTTCACCGTGCCGAGCGGCACGCCGAACCGGGTCGCAAGTTCGCTGTGGGTGTAGCCCTCGAAGTACGCCGCTTCGATCAGCGCCCTCTGAGCGGGCGTGAGGATGGCCAGCGCCGTCCGCACCGCGCCGGCCGTCGTGTAGCTGTCCAGAAGCGTCTCGGGTGTGTCGCGCGTGACGGGCTCCCCCGAACGAGCCCCGTCGTCGGCGGCGTCGACTGCGGGTTCGATTGCGAGGTGTCTCCGGACGCGGCGGGCGCGCAGACGATCAATGGCGCGATTTCTCGCGATGCGCGTGAGCCACGTGGCTGGCGATCCCAGCAGCGGGTCGTAGGTATCGGCGCGCGCCCACACGCGTACGAACGTTTCCTGCAGCACGTCTTCCGCGTCCGACGGGCTGCCCAGAATGCGCATGATGACGGAATAGGCGAGACGACTGTGCCGGTCGTAGAGCGCTGCCAGTGCGGCTTCGTCGCGCGTGGCGATGCGCTGGAGGAGACCGACGTCGACCTCGGAACTGCTGGAGTCCACGGTGAACCTACCATTGCATAGCGCTGGAGACCGCATCAAGCACGGCCGTTCGCTCGCGTGCGGCGAGTGCCGCGGTTGGCCGAACCGCGATGGGGCCTGAACCGAGGGTGAGCACCCCGCAAGCGGCATATCCGCCATGGATACGGCCGCCGCATACGTTTGGATTGCGGTGCTCGTCGGCTCATACGGGGTCGGAGACGCATCCAAAGCGCTAACCTCGGCTGCGGTCGGGCTAGTCCTGGGGAAAAACACGCTGCATCTCGACGACGAGATTCAGGTGCACGTGCCGCACGGTCAGATTCACTCGCGGGTGACCGGCAGCGTGATCGAGAACGTCGCGCCGCCGTCGGGATTGTTCGCAGCCGATATCTTGCCGCCGTGGCGTTCGATGATGGAGCGACAGATCGAAAGGCCCATTCCCAGTCCTTCCGGCTTGCTGGTGATGAACGGATCGAAGATCGACTCGAGCTTTTCCGCGGCGATTCCAGTGCCGCTGTCCTGAACTTCGATCAGCACGTTCGATTCATCAATCGGATTCGTGCGCACGACCACGCGCCGCGCGCCGTCGAGTCCGGTTCCGCTCATGGCGCTGAAGGCATTGAGCATCAGGTTCAAGATGACCTGCTGAAGCTGGACGGTGTCACCCTTGACCGGGCGGACGTCGGACGAGAGGTCGAGGTCGACGGCGACCTGGTGCAGATTCGCGTCGCCGTGCACGATGCGCTCGACGATGCGGATCACATTGTTCACATCGACGTTGGTCAAGCGCGCCGCCGTGCTGCCGCGCTTGAGCATGGCGTGCAGCCCGGCAATGACTTCGCCGGCGTGCTCGGTGACCTCGCGGATGTCGGCCAGCGTGTCGCGCACCTTCTGGAGATCGGGCTCGGGTGCGTCGAGCAAACGCTTTCCGACGTAGGAGTTGGTGAGGATCGCGGCGAGTGGCTGCCCTAGTTCGTGCGTCAGGGTTGTGGTGAGCTCGCCGAGTGTGGCAACGCGTGCGACGTGCTCCAGTTCTGCCCGCTTTTGCGCGGCCGACGCCTCCGCCTGTTTGCGAGCCGTGACATCCATCGAAACGCCGAAAAGCTTTGGCGCGGTGCCGTCGTCAGGCTCCACACAACGACCGCGCCCATGAATCCAGCGGGCCACGCCATCCGCGTCCTGAATGCGATACTCCATTTCGTACTCGCCTCGCGTCTGGAGCGCATGTTTGATCGCGGCGTCACGCGCGGCGCGATCTTCGGGGTGCACGCGATCGAACGTTGCCGCAAAATCGAGGCGCGCGTCTGGCTCGAGGCCAAACAGCGAGCGCCCCCGCTCGGTCATCCACACATCGTTGCCGGAAACATCCCACACCCACATGGCCAGGTTTCCTGCTTCCGCGGCGAGAGCCATCAGGTTCGCGCTCTCACGCAACGCTTCTTTCGAGCGTCTTTCCTCTTCGATGACGACCGCGAGCAGCATCAGCGGAGTGGCTGTCACCAGGAGGAACAGCTGCAGTGCCGTCGCATTCTCGATGGGGGTTTGGGCCAGGAACGGGCCGTGCCCGCGCATCGTTCCCCAGATCGCCTCGAACGTAATGATCAACATCGAGACGCTGATCCCGCCAAGGCCGAAGCGGAGCGCCGCCCAGATGAGCAGAGGAATCGGCGTGTACAAGAGAGCGGGCGACGTGTTGGGACCCGCGGATGTTCGATCGAACACGAAGATTCCCAGCACCACCGTACACGCACCGAGGAGAGCCGCTTCCAGCACGCGCCGGGGGGACAGGGCTCCCGGCCGTCTGACGAACAGATGGTGCGCACCCAGCAGAATTGCCGGCACCAGGACCACGGTCGTGACCGCATTCGAGATGCCCAGGTTGCGCCATTCGATCCAATAGCGAGTGCCGAACCCGTAGGAGAGCGTGAAGGAAGCCCCCCAGAAGGCGGCTCCAAAAGGCACGAACACCACGGCGATGAGGACGAAGAGAACCGCGTCACGAAGCGTGATCGCCTTGAGCGGAGACTTGATCAGAAGGCGAATCCCCGCCGCTGCCGCGACACATTTCACCGCGTCGAAAGCCTCGGCGGTCAATGCGTACAACGGCGGCCAGCCCGCCTGCCGGGTTGCCAGAAAATGAGCGCTGGCGGCGGCGAGTACGTAGGCCCACCAGTGCCGGGTGGGGACGAGCAGCAGGATGGAGAGGAGAACCGCCTGCGGAGGAAAAAAGAGCGAGACCTTGCTGTCGGGGAACGTCAGCGCCCAGGCCATCTGCGTGGCGACGTAATAGCAGACGGTGCTCGCCAGGACGAAGCCCACCGTGCGGAGCGATGCCCCGGCGGAGCGTCCCTCTGGTCCGGCGCTTATCCGAGCCGCGAGTTCGCGATTCAGCAACTGTTCACGCGGAGCATCGATCAGTGCCGTTCCGTTCTCCTTTCCTGCCGAAACCATAACGTAAGACCTGCTCTGAGACACAGCGACGCCTGCCGAACAGCCTGCAAATTTGGCGGGAAACTTATCACATCTACTTGGGGCTCCTCCGAGAGTTCGTTCGACGCGGAGGCCGCGTGCTGGTGGTCGCCGAGGAAGAACGCCGGATGTATCTCGAGACCTATGGCGTCACCGAGATCATCAATCCCGTTCTCGCTGAGCTAACGACCGATCACTGACTGATCGTGCCGTTCGGAGCGACGCTGAAGGCGAAACCCGGTTCGTCGCCGTTACCGGGCGTGGTGGTGTTCTGGATCAACCGGACGTCATTCGTGAACACATTTCGCGTCACTGCACCGGTCGGATTCTCGTCGCAGGCGTTCTGGTCGTTCACTCTGAAGGATACGCGCGTGTTGACGGGGACATCCGTGAATGAGATCTCGTATCGGTCCGGAGGGACTGGCTGCATCGGAACGGTCGCGAAGCTGCGCCAGCTCGGATGCGTGTGTGTCGTGCCGACACCGCTGACGCACGCCTGCGCTGACGCCGGGAGATCGGTCCGGCGTGCCGTCGCACCCATGAAGACGATGCGGACGGTTGCTGTGGTAGATCCGGATGGGGTCGTCGGCGGCGACTCATCACAGCCGAGCGTTGCCAGACTCAGCGCCACCGCAAAGGCGCGCGCGTACATGCGAACAGCATACTGAGAAAATGACTCCGCCGATCGAATGGGAGCTGATGGCGACGCACTGTCAACCTGAACAGCTCTCTGTCCGCTGGAATGCCGAGTGTGAACTCACACGTGGCAGCACGGTCTTCTCAGCGGTGGTCGCCAGCACCTACGCCGAGCGCATGATGTTCTCGGGCGTGCGCCTGGAGGCGCTGACCCGCCCACTGGTCACGCTTGTCGTCGTGAACCTGGCGCTCTTCCTCGGGCCGCTGTTCTTCGGGCTGTGACGCGGGCGTTGGGTTACGCTTCCGCGAACACTTCGCGTAACTTGTCTTCCTGCTCTTTCGAGAGATTCGTCGCGATGATCTCGAACTTGATGTTCTTCATCCGCTCGGAGACACGGTCCATCACCGCGTCGCTGGTCATCAGAAAGAGGGCGGACGTCCCCTCCGTCACGGCGCTCCGAACCCGTTTGATGAAATCGTCGTCGATGCCATAGTCCCGAAAGGCGCCCCCCAACGCCCCGAACGCCGCGCCGATGGCCATGCCGAACAATGGCGTGAGGAAGATGACCCCGAGGAGCAATCCCCAGAACATGCCGCCCATGGCCCCGATCGTCACGAGGTCGACGAGTTGCCTCGTTTTCGGGCTCTTCTTCCCGCGGGGCCAGGACACAATCGCCGCGTCATGCACCTTAATCAGGTGCTCTTTCTGCAAACTCTGAATCTGGCTCAAGGCGTTCTCGGCGCCATCCGGTTCAGAAAACTTGAGGACGGTTACAGCTGCCACAACGCATTCTCCTGTCTGTTCATTCGAGGTCGGGTCGCCGACCGCAGAAAGTCTGCCGGGACGGCAGGCCACGGCCGGCCGTCTGACATACGGTATTTCGTAGATCGCAGGCAGCAGTCCTCAGGCGATCACCGGGATTGCCGGAGGAAACTCGGCGGCATCCAACCTATCGTTGTCAGGGACAGCAGGAAACGTGCCCGGCCCGACGGAGGCTGCGAGGATCGGATTTCA
The DNA here is from genome assembly GCA_963785755.1 of uncultured Acidobacteriota bacterium. Lineage (GTDB taxonomy): Bacteria > Acidobacteriota > Vicinamibacteria > Vicinamibacterales > 2-12-FULL-66-21 > JACCXG01. Next base: position 38,817 of record CAWAXG010000057.1, read on the forward strand.
ATACGTTCGATGCGACGTGGCAGTTGGTGAAGTTCTGATCACGTCACGCGCAATGCCAGGATCGGGTCCACTCGCATTGCACGTCGCGCCGGGAAATAGCAGGCCGCCATGGCAACGGCCGTCAGCAGCAGCGAGACAGTCGTGAACACCAACGGATCGCTGGCGGTCACGCCAAACAGCAGACTCGAGCCCGCGCGCCCGAGCCACAAGGCTCCCACGAGCCCGATTGCGACACCGGTCAGGCTGAGCGTCAGCCCCTCACCGATAATCATCCGGAGGATGTCGCCTCGCTGTGCGCCGATAGCGATGCGCAAGCCGATTTCCCGGGTGCGCGTCGCGATGGAGTACTGGATGAGCCCGTAGATCCCGACGGCGGCGATCAGCAGCGCCACGACGGAGAAGCCGGTCAGGAGCGAAGTCTGGAAGCGGCGCTGTGTGAGGTAGGTTCCGAGCTGCTGTTCCAGGAGCGCCACCCCAAAGGTCGGCGCATCCTTCTCCACGCGACGCACGGCCGCTCGAAGTGCCCCGGCCATCGCCAGCGGGTCGTCCGACGAGGTTCGTATGAAGAGAGCCACATTGCTGGGTGGGTGATTCTGCGCGAGCGACACGAACATCTGCGGGAGCGGCTCGCGCTCCAGTCCCTGCCGCCGCATGTTGCCGACCAGGCCCACCACCGTGTACCACGGTCCGTCGGAATCCTGCGGACCGAACTTGAACCTTCTGCCGACCGGGTCTTGCCCGGGCCACGAGCGCCGAGCCAGCGCGTCGTTGACGATCGCGACCCGCGGAGCCTCGGGCCGATCCCCGATCGAAAAGAAACGGCCGCGGAGCAACGGCGTTCCGAGGGTGGTGAAGAAATCCGCGCTGACCTCGTCTCTCGTCAACAGCAGGCGCTCGGAAAGCGTTCCGGCGTCCCGTTCGACAGTCAGGATCTGTTCCCTGGGGTTACCAATGAACAGATCGTCGATGATGCCGGCGCTCTCGACACCCGGCACCGCCTGAATCTGTTCGAGCACGCGGAGGTACACGCCGGTCCGTTGTGCGGGGACACTGATGGTCGGCGGGGGTGTGATTTGCATCACCAGGACCCGCTCAGGCCTGAATCCTGGATCGATGTTGTTGACGTACCACCAGCTGCGGACCAGCAAGCCTGCGCCGACGAGCAGAACGATCGCCAGCGCGAACTCCGCTACTACGAGGGCGCGGCGGATTCGACGGCTGGATGTTCCGCCCGAGACACTTCTGCCACCCTCCTCGCCGGACGGACGCAGGTCGCGGCGCATGGTCGTGATCGCTGGCGCCACTCCGACCAGGATTCCCGCCAGAAGAGAAATGGCCAGCGCCCAGACGAGGACCCGGAGATCGAGGCTCACCTCATTCAGACGCGGCAAGTCGGCAGGGCCGAAGGCACGGATCAGCCGAATGCCTCCAATGGCCAGCAGTGTGCCCATCACTCCCGAGACGGCGGCGAGCACGACGCTTTCGGTGAGCAGCTGCCGCAGGATTCGACCGGCATTCGCTCCAAGCGCAGCGCGAACGGCCATCTCGCGTGCGCGAGCGGTGCTGCGCGCCAGCGAGAGGCTTGCGACGTTGGCTGCGGCGATGAGGAACACGCAAAACACCGCGCCGCCGAGCATCCACAAGGCCAACCGCGATTGCGGTCCAACCACGTAAAGGCTCAGGGGGACGACGCTGATGCCCTGGCTCCTCTCGGCCGCTGGTAATTGATCGTTGAGCCGGCGGGCGACTGCGCTCATCTCCGCCTGGGCCTGGTCGAACGTCGCGGTCGGTCGAAGTCTTCCAACGACGAACCACGTTTGAGCACCGCGCACGCCGCGGCGGGTCGTATTCGGCAACCACACGTCCGCGTCCAGCGTCGCGACCTGGAAATCAGCAGGGAGGATGCCGATGATCTGGGAAGGAAGCCCGTTGAGCACGAGGGTCGCCCCGATCGCATCGTTCGAGCCTCCGAAGCGGGCTTGCCAGAAGCGATGACTGATCAGGACCAGTCGTTTCTGCTCCTCGGTGTCTTCCCTCGAAAAGTTACGTCCCCGCACCGGCTGGACACCGAGGACTGAAAGGAGGTTGGGGGAGATGCTGACGCCGACGATCTGTTCCGTCCCTTCCGCTCCCGTCAGCGTCGTGGTCACGGAATCGAAGGTGGCCATGTCCGCGAAGCTCTGACTTTGCGTCCGCCACTGTTCGACATCCCACAAGGCCGATCGGCCCTCGCGACGGTTCTGCGTCGGATCCTCGGTCCACAACATCGCCAGCTGTTCCGGCGACCGATACGGAAGCGGCCGGAGCAGAACCGCATTCAGGACGCTGAACATCGCGGTGTTGGTGCCAATCGCCAGCGCCAGTGTGGCTGCCGCAGTCATCGTAAAAGCCGGACTTTTGCGGAGCGTACGAAGCGCATACCGCAGGTCACGCGGCAATTCCTCCAGCCACATGAATGACCGCACCTGCCGGTACACCTCCTTGGTCTGCGGTACGCCACCGAAACTGCGCTGGGCGGCCCGGCGCGCCTCCTCCGCGGAAAGGCCTTGCCGGACGTACTCCTCTGTCGCTTCGGCCAGATGGCTGGTGATCTCGTCGTCGATCTCGCGATCCATCTGCCGGGAACGAACGAGGGCCGACAGCCGGAACAGAAAGATCCGCAGGCGTGTCATGACGGGTTCTCAGAGATCTTCAGGAACCGTTCAACGATGCTCGCCGCACGCTGCCACTGCGCCTCTTCCTTCTGGAGCTGCTTGCGCCCGGCGCGTGTCAGGGCGTAGATCCTCACGCGACGGCCGCTCTCGGAGGTGCCCCACTTGGACGAAATCCACCCCATCTCCTCCAGCTTGAGCAACGCCGGATACAGAGTGCCCTGGTTGAGTGCGAGCTGATTGCCGCTGATCTGTTCGATTCGCCGCGCGATCCGGTACCCGTGCAGCGGCCCCAGGGCCTCCAGGGTCTTGATGACCATCAAGCCGAGGGTGCCGTAGAGAACGTCATTCTTGTCGGGCGTCATCTGTTGGGAGCCTACACCTCACAGCTGTTGGCAGTCAACCGGTCAAGAGGTTCGCAGTTTCAGCCTCGTCGTACGGAGTTAAGACGGCTTGAGGCCCTCCGACAGGCCGCCTGAATGCGGTGGCCGAAGAGCGGCGCGGGATTCGACTCACTCCTGACGAAGCGCGAGGAGGGGATCAATCCGCGTGGCTCGACGTGCCGGCAGGTAGGTCGCCAAGAGCGACAAGAGACCAAGTGCCCCCGCGACACCTGCGTACGTCACCACGTCATGTGGCTGGACTTGAAATAGCATGCCGCTGACGAGGCGCGTGGATGCGATGGCGCAAAGCACGCCTGCGGTGAGCCCGATGGCGGTGATCTTCAATCCGCGGCTGAGCATCAGCCACAAGACGCTGCGCGCGCCTGCACCGAGCGCCACCCGCACGGCGATTTCCTTCGAGCGCTGCCCGGCCACGAACGCCATCACACCATACACACCCGCCATCGCGAGGCACAGCGCAACGGCGCCGAAGAGACTCAACAGCCAGGCCCGGAATTTCGGCGTCGCGACGTGCTCCGCCAGAAGCGCGTTCAGTGTCGTGAGACGCACCGAGACCTCTGGCGATCGCTCGCGGGCCTTCCGCTGGATCGATGGACCGAGCGCGGTCGGATCCGTCGCCGTTCTCACGACGACAAATAGCGTCGCGCCGTTGTAGAAGTGTTGCTGGTACGGCATATAGATTTCCGGCTGCGGTTCTCGAGCCGGCCCGTACTGCCGCACGTCGCCGACCACGCCGACGATCGTCATCGGATCCATCGAATCGTATCCAGCAATAATGACGCGACCGATCGGATCCGGCTCGCGAAACGCGGCCCGCGCCAGCGCCTCGTTGATGATCACGACCTGGGGACGGCCGCCTCGGTCGCCATCGTGAAAGTCTCGCCCCTGGCGGATTGGGATCCCGAGCGCCGCGAACGTGCCGGGCGCGATGACGTTCATCGCGGCGGGACGCGCTGCGCTCAGCGCCGACTCCTTTGGCATCCGATCGACCCAATAGCCGCTATCGGATTCGACGTTTCCCGGCGGTCCCATCATGGCGCCGGCGGCCACGACCCCCGGCAGCTGCGAGATATCACCGAGCACGCCCTCGAAGAACGCACGGCTGACGCTCCAGTCCGAACCGTTTGGCCGCGCCGTTGCCTGCATCAGGAGCACGTTGGCCGGCTGAAATCCGAGTGGGACCTGCTGGAGGGCCACGAGACTTCTGACGAGCAGCGCGCCGGTCGCGACGAGGACGACCGCCAGCGCGATTTCGGCAACAACGAGTGCCTCGCGCGTGCGGCTCCGCCCGCCGCCCGAGATTCGGCCGGTGCTGAGGCGCAGCGGCTGATTCACGTCGGCGCGGGCTGCCTGCAGCGCCGGGGGCAGTCCGAACAGAAAGCTGACGAGCGCGCAGAGGGCCAGCGTGAACAGGAGCACGCTGCCATTGACCGCGACCTCGTCGAGACGAGGTACATCGGGCGGCGAGAAAGCCACCAGTGTTCTGGTGCCCCAGATCGCAATCAGTACGCCGATCGTCCCGGCGGCAACCGCCTGAACCGACGCCTCGACCAGCATCTGCTTCACGATCCGCGAGCGGCTTGCGCCCAGCGCCGCGCGAACCGCCATTTCCGGAATGCGTGCCGTAGCCTTGGCCAGCAGTAGCGTAGCCATCGTCGCGCAGGCGATCAGGAGAACAAGGGCGACCGCGCCAAGCAGGAGGTACAGCATGGACTCGACATCGCCGACCATCTCGCGCTGAAGAGGCGTCACGATGACGCGCATATTCTTGTTCGTGTCGGGATACTGCTCTCCCAGACGCTCCGAAATTCCTGTCATTTCGTGTGTGCCTGTTCGACGCTGACGTCTGCCTTCAATCGGGCAATTGCGCGAAAGTTGTTGCCGCGCCGGGGAAGCTGAGCCCGGCTGCCAACCGCCGTGAACCAGACGTCGGTGGCCACCGGAAAGTCGAATGCCGGTGGCATCACGCCGACGATGCTTACGGATCGATTGCCCAGCCGCAGGGTGCGTCCAAGCCCACGTGCGGGTTCTCCGAACTGCTGCCGGGCGTAGCGGTCGCTGATCATTGCCGCCCCTGCGCCGCCCTCCTTTGCCTCCTCGCGGCTGAACGGCCGTCCCACAGAGGGCTGTGCCGCAAAGACGCGGAAAAATTCTTCGGTCACCGTCGTCACGACGGCGTACTCAGCTACGGAACCAGCCATGACCGAAGTTCGCCCCGAGGTGTAGTACGCCATCGAGTCGAACGAGGCACTCTGCGACTGCCAGTCCAGGAAGTCCGGCACCGATACTTGTCTCGACCGTTCGCCCGAGGCATTGCCACCGGTCGAGACGTAGGTCAGCGTGACGATCCGGTCCGGATCCGCGTATGGCAGCGGGTTGAGAAGCACCGCATGCACGACACTGAACACGGCGGTGTTCGCCCCGATCCCGAGCGCCATGACGAGAATGCCCACGATGGTGGCCCCACGAGTCCTGCGCATCGCGCGCAATGCGTAGCGGACATCCTGGCGCGTCTCGTCCAGTCGTCGCGACACCCAAATCGCGCGCGTGTCCTCTTTCACGAGCGCAACGTTGCCAAACTTGAGCATCGCCTGACGGCGTGCCTCCTCGGGCGCCATTCCCGCGTCGATGTTGTCCTGAGTTTGGCGCTCGATGTGATCCTTAATGTCCTCGTCGACACCATCCAGCGCTCGTTTGTCGCGGGTCATCGTCCTCCCTCCTGGGCCGCGGGGCGGAGGATACGGGCTATGGCGCCAGCCAGCTTGTCCCACCGGCTGGTCTCGATCGCGAGTTGTTTGTGGCCTTTGGGGGTCAGGTAATAGAACTTGGCGCGCCGGTTGTTGTCCGACGTGCCGTCGTCGAATGCAATCCACCCTCGCTTAATCAGACGGTGCAACGCCGGGTACAGCGATCCTTGCTCAACCTGCAGCACGTCGTCTGATCCACGCTCGATGGCTTTGGCAATGGCGTGTCCGTGAATCCGTCCGAGCCGCAGCGTCCGTAAGATCAGGAGATCCAGCGTGCCCTGCAGCAGCTCAATCCGGTCGCGTTCCGCTTTAGTAGACATGCTAGGTGTCGACGCTATGCTTCTCCACCTAGGATGTCAAGGCGAGTCATCAATGGGACGACCTGCTCAACAGCCGAGGCCCAGGCCCTGGCGGTGAGAGCAGGGCGCTCGGAGCCGGTGAACCTAAATTTCGCGAGTTGGAACCGCATTGGGGAATGGCTCAGGCGGCTCCAACAACTTCGAAACTCGGCCTGAGCGCACGAACGTCCTCGCGACCGCACTCGTAAACGCTGCGGCACTCGATATCGTCGTTCGGCTGGTTGTCCGGAACAAATCCCGCGACGGCTCGTCAGCGCGGTAGGCCGTGGTCCGCTGCTCGCTTTTTGCGCCGTGGCGCAGCTCAGTCCATTCTGAGCGTCGCGATCGGATCGAGACGGGCGGCGCGGAATGCGGGAACCGACGCGGCGAGCACGCACGATGTGACGATGACGAGGAGGCTGGCGGCGTACGCCACGGGATCGAAGACATGGACGAGGCCACCGATCAGCGAGGCGAGGGGCGTCGTGATCAGAACGATCGTCAACGCTGCGGCCAGGCTTCCGCCGGCTATCAGGCCGATGCCGACCGGGCGGAGCGATTGTGACAGCACGAGCCCCACGACGTTTCTCGTGGTCGCGCCGAGCGCCATCCGCACGCCAATGTCCTTCCAGACCCGCACCTATTCGCTGCGCAAGGTCGCTGCTGGATCCGCTCGTATCACGCGCCTCGCTGCCAGCACAGCTGCCAGAATCCCCATGGCACCCAAGAGGACTGGCGCAACCGCCAGCGTGGGCACATCGGCGGGGCCGACCCCATGCAGCAGCGACGCCAGCGCTGGCCCAACGCTCACTGCGCCAACGATGCCAAGCGCCGCTCCTGCTCCAAGGATGACAGCGCACGGCCGGATCACTGTCCAGAATGCTTCGCGGGGTGAGGCCCCCAGAGCTAACCTGACTGCGAGTTCGCGCCATCGCGCGGACACGTCGCCCGTCGTGAGGCCGTACACGCCAATCATCGAAAGCAGCAACGCCAATCCCGCAAACGTCGCTGCAACCTGCGTGGTGAAGCGGGTCACTGCCCGGCTCTCTTCCACCCCCTCCACCACACGACGCACCCGGTCCGCCGCCAGGTACGGCGCCGTTGTACGAATGCGACTCGTGAGCGCCGGGATCATCGACCGAGGATCGCCCTGTGCGCGGGCGATCAGGTACCCTTCCCCTATTGGGAACTGCTCGATCGCCACGTACAACGCGGGACGGTCGGGTTCGCCGGCTGGCGTGACATCCCCGACGACGCCGACAACAGTCAAGGGGTCCTTACTGAAGGACGTCGTCAGCCGCGCGGCCAGCGCCGGGCGCCCGCCGAGGAGGTCGCGCACAAAGGTCGTGTTCACGATGGCCACCCGCGGAGCGAGCTGCGTATCCGTGCTCACGAACCGCCGGCCAGCCGTGACGGGAATCCCCACTGTATCGAAGTAGGTGGGACTGACGGGTCGCCAGGTGGCCGGCGAATTGAGCTCACGTTCACCCCACACACGCACCGGCGCCCGCAGGCCTGTCACCTGCGTGGGCAACCGCATCGACACCGAGACAGCCTGAACGCCCGGCAGTGTCTCGCTTTGCGCGACCAGCTCCCGAAACAGTTGTCGAGTGTCTCCGCTGAATGCGCCGCGCAAGTACAAGTCGACGGCGACGAGTTGGTCCACCGCGAATCCGTGGTCGAGCGTGACGAGGTGCTGCAAGCTGCGGGTCAGCAATCCTGCGCCGACGGTCAGGACGACGGCGATCGCGATCTGTACGAGAACCAACACGCGCCGGCCGTTCGGTCGTGGCGTCGTGCGCTGCCACCCCACGCGGCTCAGTCCCGCCGATCCAGTCAAGCGCGAGAGGCGGAGGGCAGGTGCGACGCCGACAGCCAGGCCGGTCAGCATAGTGGCGGCCAGCCCGACGCCGAGAACCCGGCCATCGAGGGAGATCTCCGCCAGCCGCGGGATACTCACCGGCGCCATTGCGACCAGGACGGTGACCGCCCAGCGTCCGAACAACAAGCCCAGCGCACCACCGGCCAGCGCAAGGACCAGGCTTTCGGTGATCAGCTGTCCGAGTACCCGTGCGCGGGTCGCACCGAGCGCGCCGCGGACCGCCATTTCTCCGGCACGGTCCGCGCCGCGTGCCCCTACCAACGCGGCCACGTTCGCACAGGCGATGAGCAGCGTCAGCATCGCTGCCGCGAAGAGCGCTTGAATAGCTGCGCTCACGTGGCCCACGTCCGTTCGCTGTAGATCATCGGCCCACGCTGTGCGCGCGCCGTTGGACGCGACCTGCGCCAGCGTAGCGATCTCGGTGCTCGCCCGCGCGACGGTCATCTCGCCTCGAAGCCGTCCCACCATGCTCAGTTCTCGGTCATTGTCTTCGCGTTCGCTGGCCCTCAACGGCCGCCACGCCTCAGGCTCGCTCGGGTAACCACGACCCGCGGGCATCACGCCGACGACCGTGTGCGGGGCGCCGTCGATCGTGACTGTGCGTCCGACAATCGTGCGATCTCCTGAAAACCGACGCTGCCATAGACCGTGCCCGAGGACGACGACCGGTGTACCCGCTGCCATCTCCTCCGTGCTGAACGCCCGGCCGACATCCGGGTACACGCCAAGCGTCGCGAACAGGTCGCCGGCGACCCGGGCGACCACGACGTGGACGGGGTCAATGCCGGCGGCGGCCATCACCCGCGTGGCAGTCGTGAACGCCGCGGACTCACGGAACACCGTCGCGTCCCCGAAGGTCATGAACTCGTCATAGGTCAGCGCACTCGGGCTGGTGACGGGCGACATGCCGGCGGTAAAGACACGGACCAGTTCGCGGGAGGCCGGATATGGCAGAGGCCGGAGCAACACCCAATCGACGACGGAAAAGACCGCTGCGTTGAGCCCGATGCCGATCGCGAGCGACAACGTGGCGGTGGCCGTGGCGATCGGATGGCGTCGCAACATTCGCACCGCATACGTCGCGTCGCGTCGCGCATCGTCGAGCCAGCGAAACGCTCGTGCATCCCGGTGCCGCTCCTTGGTCTGGTCGATGCCACCCAGCGCGAGCCGGGCGGAGCGGCGGGCCTCGTCAGCGGACAGTCCGCGACGCCGATGCTCATCTTCGAGCAACAAGAGATGCGAGACGATCTCGCGTTCGAGTCCGGCCTCCTCGCGACCCGGTCGAATGACGTTGATGAGTCGCCGGAGGAACCTCTTGAGGTGACCCATCACTCGGCCTCGCTCGACAGCAGCCGATTCACGAGAGCCGCCGAACGGTGCCACCGGTCAATCTGGTCCTCAAGGGCTCGCGTCCCTGACTTCGTGATCGCGTAGTACTTCGCCTCGCGGTTGCTTTCGGTCGTCTGCCACGTTCCCTTGATCCAACCTCTCTGCTCAAGGCGGACGAGCGCGGGATACAGCGTGCCCTGGTTCAGCCTGACAGGCTGTTCGGCAATCTGCTCGAGCCGCGCAGCGATCCCGTAGGCGTGTTGTGGTCCCATGGTCGTGAGCGTGCGGAGCACGATGAGATCGAGCGTACCCGGCAGCAGCTCGACACGCGGGACCTCTCCACTAGAAGGCATAGTAGAGAATCTGCCTCATCTCCACTTGTTAATCAAGTGGAATCACGAAGGAGCAGTCGGCGAGCGGCCGTCCACCGAGGGTGCTTGCCGAAACGCAGGTTGAGCTCGTGCCGCGGACCAATGGCGGCTACCGGGCCCGGAATCTGGTGATCGGGCGTGCCGGCTACCTCGCCGAGATCATCCAAGCCGCGCTCTGCGCCGGGCAGGAGGGCAGCGATCACTTCGATCGACCGCGATGAACGGGTTTAGGGGCCGAGAAACACTCCAGCGAGGTCGGGCGCCTTCGGTCCTTCGCGGCGCGTTCGCTGACGCTCGCCACGAAGGCACGAAGGACCGAAGGACTGGCGAAGAACCATTCGTGTTTCAGTAAGATACGCCCGAGATCGAAAGATCGTACGGGGCCAGCCGGAGGCACTGTCGAAATCCCGGCGGCCACTTCGACTATTGCCTGAAAGGGAATGCGTGGGCCCATCACGGGCCCGGCACGAGCGCTATGAGCTGGATCACCGACCTTCGTTTTGCCCTTCGGTCGCTCGCCCGAGCCAAGGGCCTGGTCATCACCGTCGTTCTCACGCTCGCGCTGGGGATCGGCGCCAACGCGGCGATCTTCAGCCTCGTCCGCGGCGTGCTGCTGAGGCCGCTTGTCAATCGCGAGGCGGACCGGCTCATCTACATCCGGCAGAGCGCGCCGGGCATCGGGGTGGCGAACGCGAACTTCTCGGTGCCGGAGCTGAAGGATCTGCGGGAGTCGGTGAGGTCGCTCAGCGCGTTCGGCGACTTCTCGACCATCGAGTTCACGATGGTCGGCCTCGGCGATCCGCGGACCGTCCGCGCGGGGGTGGTCGGCGGCTCCTACTTCGAGGTGATGGGCCTGCGGCCGGTGATGGGCCGGCTGCTGGGACCGTCGGACGATGGGCCGAAGGCGGACGGCGCGGCGGTGCTGACGTACCGGTTCTGGACGAGCGCGTTCAAGAGCGATCCAAACGTGATCGGCAAGCAGGTCCGGCTGAGCGATCGGCCGGCGACGATCGTCGGCGTGCTCGAGCCGTCAGTTCCCTATCCTCAGGAGACCGAGATCATCGCCAACGTCGTCACGAGCCCGCATCACCTCGACGCGACGATGGTCGATGGGCGCGTGCACCGCATGACCGAGCTGTTCGGGCGTCTGGCGCCGGGCGCGACGCTCGAGGGGGCGCTCGCGGAACTGCGCGTCGCGCATACGGCGATGGTGCAGGGGCACCCCGAGGCCTACGAGAAGCAGGCCGACTTCCGCATCGACTCGAAGGGGCTGCGCGACGAGATCATCTCGCCGGCGCGGACGATCCTGCTGGTGCTGCTGGCAGCGTCCGGACTCGTCTTCATCGTCGCGTGCTCGAACGTGGCGAACCTGATTCTGGCGCGTTCGGTGCGCCGCGAGGGGGAACTGGCGATTCGCGCCGCGCTCGGCGCCGGCACGGGCGCGCTGCGGCGGACGCTGCTCGCCGAGAGCGTGCTCCTCTGTGCCACCGGCGCCGTGCTTGCGGTCGCGATCGCACGGCCGATGGTTGCGGTGCTGTCGCTCTACGCGGCGCGCTTCTCGGTGCGCGCGCACGACGTCACGGTCGATTCGAGCCTGCTCTGGGTCGGCGGCGGACTCGCGATCGCCGCGGCGGTGCTGCTGGCGTTCGTGCCGCGGCTGCCGTCGGCGGATGCCGCCAACGGGATGGGGTTGTCGGGCCGCGGCGTCCGGCTGACGTCTGGCACGAACCGCCGGCTGCGCGTGTTCGCAGTGACGCAGATCGGCGCGTCGTTCGTGCTGGTCGCCGGCGCCGGAATGCTGATCACGACGCTCTTCGCGCTGCAGCGCCAGCAGACCGGCTTCCGCGGCAACCTGCTGGCGGTGAACGTGCCGGTCGTGTCCTACACGCGGAAACCCGCGGACGTCGCGCGCTTCTACCAGGAAGCGATCCGCCGGATCTCGGAGCTGCCTGGGGTCGAGCGCGTGGCGCTCGGGACGGTCGTGCCGTGGCGCGATCCGGGTTTCTTCGCCGCCCAGTTCACGGTGGAAGGCTACCGCAAGGCGAATGGGGAAGAGGATCCGCGCGCGCAGTTCCGGACCGTCTCGCCGGGCTTCTTCAGTGCGCTCGGCGTGAAGCTCATCGCCGGCCGCGACTTCAACGACGGCGATCGCGGGGATGGCGAGAAGGTCGTCATCATCAGCGAGAGCCTCGCGCGCCGGATGCTGCCGAGCATGGACGCCGTGAATCGCCGGATGATGTGGACGGATCCGGTCACCAAGTTCATCGGCGTCAGCACCGGCCCCCGGCGCATCGTCGGGGTGGTCGCCGACGTGGACGACGAGCACCTGGTGCCCGAGCCGACGATGACGGTGTATCACCCGATCGAGCAGGAGATGAGCGGCGGCCGGCTCTTCATCCACGCGAAGATGGATCCGTATGCGCTCGTGCCGCCGGTGACGAAGGTGATCCGCGAGCTGGCGAACGATCAGCCGGTGGAGCGGGCGGCGACGCTCGACGACATCCGCGCCGAGGTGCTGGCGCCGACGCGGGTCAACGCGCTGGTGTTCGGCGGATTCGCCGGGGTGGCGCTGCTCATCGCGATCGTCGGCGTGGCGGGCGTGCTGGCGTTCTCGGTCAGCGCGCGAACGCGCGAGTTCGGCGTGCGACTCGCGATCGGCTCGACGCCGACGCACCTGCTGGTGCGCGTCCTGCGGGAGGGCGCCGCGATCGGCATCGGCGGCATCGTCGCGGGCGCGATCGGCGGGGTGCTGCTCTCGCGGATCGTCGGCAGCTTCGTGCCCGACGCGCAGATGCCCGGGATCGCGCCGATCGCCGGCGCGGCGTTCGTCCTCGTCGTCGCCGCGATCGTTGCGTCGCTGACGCCGGCGGCGCGGGCCTCGCGCGTGGACGTGGTTTGCGCGCTCAGAGCGGAATAGCGGCCGGGCCGCTCACGCACACCACGACGAAGCCGAAGATGAGGACGGCGCCAGCGTCTCCTCGTCCTTGGCGTAGACCGGCACCTCGAACCCGAGCTCCTGCAGAAGGCCATCCACTCGGGTGTGACTTGATCGAACCCGATGCCTTCATGCTTGAGGATGTCGCGCGTGACGACGAAGTTCTCCTGCAGGAAGTGGTACGGCTCGATCGGCTCCTGTTCCGCTTCGTCGGGAGGATCGGCCGCCGGCGGCGGCGGGCGCGCGGGCGGCTGGTCGGCCTTACCGAAAGAGGCCTATGAATCGCACGCGGTCGGTAAGCCACGGGCCACGCGCAGAACCGTTCGTCCTTCACCGCTGCGACCCTTGCAGCGACGGGTGCTGGGGCGCAGATCCGTCAATGCACCAGACGCGCACGTTGCGGTTCGATTGACTACTTGGGATTGAGAGTTCGATATCAGCACGTTAGAGCTGGTGAGCCACACAGGAATCGAATCGGCGGTCGCGCCGAGGGTCCACGTCGGATTACTAACGAGCAGTCGCTAAGTGGCTTCTGAAACGGGAGCTGGAGTCGGAAGCCACTGCGGCGTCAGCCAGGAGTAATCCCGTCCGCTCGGTCAGCCCGACCGTATGATCCACAACGTTTTGACCCTGACTCCAGGCACCCGTCTCGGCCCGTATGAGATTGTCTCCGCCCGCCATCACTGTTAGAGAACTGAGCGGGGGCAGGAGGAGAGGGCCGGGGATTCGAGGAGAGGGCGCCATGGCGCCCTCTCACGAAATGGTGCCGATCCGCCTAGGCTTCGCGGACGTTCTCGGCGCGCGGACCCTTGGGGCCCTGCCCGGTCTGGAACGTGACGGCCTGCCCCTCACGAAGCGAGTCGAACGACTGGCACGCCGACTGATGGAAGAAGTACTCCTGGCCCGACTCATCGGCCACGAAGCCGAAGCCCTTGCCCGAGACGATACGCTTGATGGTGCCCTTGGATGACATGTGAAACTCCCAGTTCATCTGAACGAAAAACGCCTATCGGGCCGAGGCGCGGAGAATCCCGCGCCATTGTCTCCGACTCGTCTGCGTGGTCCAGAAGGGGTTCGTGCAGCCCACCGGGAGGGTGGGCGAGGCGAATGCAGTTCAGGCTCAGCGTAGAAGCGGCGTGTAGACCAGCCCCAAGTGTATCAGGTATTGGTCGCCAGCTTCCAGACAGGGCAACTCCATAGACCTGACCTACAGGACCACAGTACGGAGGGCTCGTGAAGAGAGTGTTCGGCTTTTAGTCTTCAGTCCGCTTCCAGCGCTCTGGTGTCACCGCATCTCGCGCCGCCATTCTAACTGCACTACACCACGTTCAAGCAGATCACCGACGATATCGACGACGCGCGCGTGTACGGCGGAATCCATTTTCGATGCGACCAGGAGGCTGGTGGCCGCTTGGGGCGCGACATCGCGACGTTCATCTACAAGAACAACTTGCGCGGACCGAACGACCCCGAGTAATCCACGTCAGGTTGGAGGCTGCACTTCAGGTTCTCGCCGCCGATGACTGGTGATGCGCGCACAATCATCCTCACGATGTGGAACTCCACAACTTGACCCGACTGAACCGTACGAAGTTGTAACGCAGAACGGTAGCGCGGCTCATGAGTTCACGGAGAACGTGGCCGGAAGTCTAATGCGCAATCATCATGATGTCGGTATTGCGATAGTCGTCCTGGGCCCACACGAGCCACGATTCGTCCGGCGCGATCGCAAACGCTGACACGGCTCGCGCCGCGGCGGCCGTCAGCAGGGCGACGCGAACCGGGCGCGGGCTGGGCCCTCCGAATGGCAGGAAGTCGATGCCCGGCCGCTGCTCGTTGAGGACGTAGAGCCCGCCGGCGCCAACGACCCAGTCACCACCCCAGTGCGTCCCAGGCGGGAACGTGGTGACCAATTCGTCCGATGAGCGGGTATGGAGCGAGCGCCGCCACACTTGAGGCACGTCGTTCGCGTAGTACAGAAACGCGCCGTCCTGCGATTCCTGGGCACGCAGGCCGCCACCTCGCGTCACCTGCGTCGCCGCTCCGCCATCGGCGGGGATGTTCCACACCTCCCACATCCCGGTCCGATCCGAGATGACATAGAGCGACCTGCCGTCGGCTGCCCAGGACAGGAGCGTTTCGTAGGAGGGATCCCTGGTGAGTTGTCTCGGTGTGCCGCCGCTGGCATCGACGATCCAGATGTCGGGTCGGACGAGCCCGGCCGCCAGCGCGCCGAACGCAATCGAGCGGCCATCCGGCGACCATCGCGGTCCGCTCGTGACCGGGAGAAGGGTCACGCGCCGCGGGCTCGAGCCGTCAGCCGACGCCACCCAGATTTCGCCCCCGCCACCGCGCGTCGACACGAACGCAATGCTCCGTCCGTCCGGGGAAATGTGGGGAGCGCCATCAGCGCGCGAAGAAGCAATGATGGGACGCGCGGCGCCGACGGCCCGCCCCGCGCGCAGTTCGACCCGGTAGACGTTCGAATCGTCGTGCGCCTGGCTGTAGACGAGGCCCCGCTCGGCCGCCATCGGATGTGACGTCCCATCACCGGTGTTCGGCACGCGCACGATGGTTCCGTCGGCAAGCGAGACCCGATACAGCGCATCGAGGCCGCTGCGCGGCGACGACATGATGATCGCCTTCCCGTCGGGTGCCCAGGTGAGCCCCGAGATCCGGTGTTTCTCGCGCGTCAGCCGCCTCTCGGCCCCGTTGACCGTATCCAGCAGGAATACGTCGCGGCCTTCGTGGGTCTCGCGAACGAAGGCAACGGTCCGTCGATCCGGCGCCACAGCGGGGAGGAAGTCGCCCGGCGCCCGCAGTTGCGGCGCGGGCGGCGGATCGGTCAGCAGCCGTACCTCGAGCGTCGAGAGATCCAGGGCGGCGAGGCGAAAGGGGCCGCTTGCCGCAGGTCGTGCCGCGAAGAGCAGGGCGTTGCGTTCTTTCCACCACGCGAGACCGGGCAAGCTGAGCCCGGTGGTATGCAACACGCGTAGCGATCCGCCGATCGCGGGAATCACGCAAATCTGCGTTCGCGGCTCAGGCTCGCGGTAGGTCCGGACGAAGGCAATCTGCTGTCCATCCGGAGACCACACCGGGTTCGAGTCGTCTGCGCCATCGGTCAGCAGGGACACCTCGTCCGATCCGAGCGCTTTGGTGGCAATCCGGCCGCCCGGTGTTGCCGGTGCGATCCACGCGAACGCGATGCGGGTATGGTCGGGCGCGAGGTTCGGCCACCGCTCATCGCCTGGCTGACTCGTGACCGGCGCGGGCGCTTGGAACTCAGGAGGGGCTCCCTGTTCGCGCGCCACGGGCGGCCGAATCGCGTAATACCCCGTCACGGCGGCGAGCGCCAGTGTGCCGGCCGCTGCCGCGCTCGTCAGCGCCGCATGACGCCGCGCGAACCGCACCGCCCGACGGCCGAGCGACTCGCGGCGCGCGCGGATCGGCTCTGATGCGAGATGCCTGCGAAGGTCCTCGGCCAGCTCGCCGACGGACGGGTAACGTTCTGCCGGATTCTTCTCGAGTGCCTTGCCGACGATCGTATCGAGGTCCCCTTTGAGCAGCCTGTGCAAGCCGTCCGGGGTGGTCGCGCGGTTGGCCGCACGGGTTGCGAGATCCCGTGCCGGAACCTTTCCGGCGACAACGCTGGCCGAAGGCGGGGGCGCGTCGACCTCGGCGATGGCCTTGAACAGGTCGGCCGGCGAGGTGAGCTCGCTCCACGGATGCTGTCCCGCCAGCAGGACGTACAGAAGCAGCCCCAGCGCGTAGACGTCCGTCGCCGTCGTGGCCTGTCCTCCTCGAACCTGCTCGGGTGCGGCATAGGCCGGTGTCAGTCCTGCGCCCTGCTCGAGCGTCAGCGTCGACATCTTGGCCGGTTGCCCGTCGGGTTCGAGCAGCTTGGCGATACCGAAGTCGAGCAGCTTCACGTGGCCGTCGGTACGCACCAGCACGTTTGGCGGCTTGAGATCGCGGTGAACGATGCGGTGGGTATGCGCGTGCGCGACGGCGCCGAGCACGTCGAGAAAGAGCGCAATCCGTGAGGGCACGCTGAGGCGGCGATCGTCGCAGTAGTCATCGATCGGCTGGCCGTCGACGAGCTCGAGCACGAGGTACGGCTGGCCGTCGGACGAGACACCCGCATCGATCAGGTGCGCGATGCTGGGATGGGTGAGGCGGGCGACGATGTTCGCCTCGCGACGGAATCGGGCCTCCGAGCGGCCGAAGCGGATCGCGAGCAGCTTGACGGCGGCGCGTGCTTCGAACTGACCATCGCAGCGCTCGGCGAGCCAGACGATCCCCATCCCTCCCTGGCCGATGGGGGAGACCAGCCGGTAGGCACCAATGATCCGTCCCGCGAACCCTGCTGGAGCCAGGCCGGCGGCGGCATCAGCAGCGGCGTCGCCCGGACGCAGGCCGAACTGCCCTTCGAGGAAACGCTCCTGGTGAATGACGTCGTACCGCTCGAGCAGGCCATGGACGTCGTCTGCCAGCTGGGGATCCTGCTCGCGAAGCGCCGCCATCCACTGCGCGCGCTGGTCTCCGGTCAGCTCGAGCGCCTCGTCCAGGCGCAGGCTCGCCGCACGCCATCGGGCAGGATCCATCTGGGGCATGTCGCAGGACGGGATCCTATACGCGGTGGCCGTAAACCCGTACGGCCCGATTGAAGTCCGGGAAGTCCTCGATGCTGGCGGGGTCCGTGACGTCCATGCGAAGCGCGAGAGCGCGATCGCCGGCGCCGAGCGTGCCGGTCGCCCGCTGAAGCGCGCGCTCGTCCCGGCCCGTCATGACGACGCGCAGGCTGCGATCGAGCAGCTGCCGGGACGTCTTCAGCCCGAGCCCCCGGTTCGCGCCGGTCACCAGCGCCACGCGCCCCGGATCGGAAGCGGACATGTCCGGAGTTTTAATCCATTTGACATTAAGTTCAAACTTATATATTTATGGATTTGTTTGACGCGGGCCACGGGCGCGTCGGCCCGGGCTCCGCACGAGACGGCAACGGCATGGCGAAGACGCGCACGCTCGTCCTGAACCGCCGGCAGACCGGCACCCTGATTTCCCCCGCCCGCCTGGAGATCGTGGAGGCGCTGTCCGCCCTCGGCCCCGCGTCGGCGCGCGACCTGGCCGCCCACCTGGGCCGGCCGCCCGGCGCCGTCTATCACCACGTCCGCAGGCTCGAGCAGGCCGGCCTCATCGCCGAGGTGGACACGCGGCGGGGTCCCCGTCGTCCCGAGGCGCTTTACGCCCCCGTTGCGGACCGCCTGGCCGTCGCCGCGGGCGCGTCGCGCGGCGGCGATCGGCAGGCGCTGCAGACCCTGAGCGCGGTACTCAGGCAGGCCGGCCGCGACGTCGAGGCCGGCTTCGCGCGCGGACCCGAGCTGCTGCGCGGACGCTTCTACGGCGCGCAGCTCAGCGGTGCGCTCACCCTGCGCGAGGCGAAGCGCGTCATCCGGCTGCTCGAACAGATCGAAGCCACGCTGCGGCACGCGAAACGTTCGCCCCGCGGGCGCGCCGACGACATCTATCGATGGACGAGCGTGCTCGTGCCGCTCGGGCGGAAGCGCCCATGACCCTTCTCGATCATCTCTTCGCGCTCGTCCTCCTGGTCGGGCTCCCGGTGTGGGGGGCGTGGAATTCGACGGCGCGGAATATCGCGCGGCTCGCGCGGCGGATCGCTACCGACCCCAACGCCCGCACGAACGAGGACCTCTGGACGATCGCGATGGAGTGGGGGCTGACGCTCGCGCTGCTCGCGTGGTGGCAATGGGCGGCCCGCCCTCTGCCGGCGCTGGGTGTCGTTCTGCCGGAGGGCGCGGGCGCGTGGTGGACACTCCTGGTGTGCATCGGTGGGATCGGCTTCTATGCGCAGCAGGTGCGCACCGTCGCGGCGTCGCCCGATGCGCAGGCCAGCCTCCGGAAGCAGCTCGAGTCCCAGCCCAATGTCCGGATGATTCTGCCCGTGACCGTCCGCGAAGCACGCGTATTCGGAGGGGTCGCGGTCACCGCCGGGATCTGCGAGGAAGTTCTCTCCCGCGGCTACCTCTTGTGGTACCTGCAGTCGCTGGGGCTGGGCCGCGGCGCCGTTGTCGTGGCGATTGTCGCGTTCGGCCTTGCCCACGCCTACCAGGGCATTCGCGGCATCGTCTGGACCGGTGTCATGGGCGCCGTCTTCCTGGGCCTGTATCTGCTGACGGGATCGCTCGTCGCGCCAATCGTGGTCCACGCCACCGTCGATCTCGCCAACGGCTTGATGGCGTACCGCCTCTTGCAGCGCACGGAAACGGCTGCGTCATCAATCCCGGACTTTGCGCGGCGGCCATGATCGTCCCGACGTCGCTGCCACCGCCTTCCGCCGTGGTGACGGCTGGTCATGGTGGGCGTTGCTGGTTGGCAACACCATCGCATTCGTTTCAGCGATGACGTATGACTGGACCGGTGGCGCCATTGGGCCGTTCGAGCTGACGGAATACCTTGGCCTCGCCCTCATCTGGGGCGCGCTCGCCCTCACAGCTCCATTCCGCGCAGCGGGACGACCTCTGATCTCGGTGACCGCGCGAACGCCGCGGTCATCGAGCAACGTTACTGAATCACTCTGAACTGCTGGGACGTTTCAACAAGAACGGTCGGCGCCCTGGCTGGCGGTGAGGCGGAGAGCGCTGAAATCAGCAGCGACATGCCCACTCCCGATGTGACGCCAACGAGCGCGAAGCCGTAGGCCCACGCCACTCGTGTCCATGGCCAGGTGCGCGGCTTGCGCCAGTCCCGCGCGAACGAGTCTTCGAGCAGCTTCAGGAAGTCGTCGGTGATCGGCCTGGGCGCCGCCGCGCTCCACAGGTCCCACACGAGCCACGCCGCGACGGCCATCAGCAGCAGACCACACCACGCGTTGAGCGCCGCGTTCAGGGCGCCCGCTCGGTACGCGACGCGTTCGCATGGCAGCGCGACGGGCGGAGCGGCATAGCAGTTCGTGAAGTCGAACACGGTGACGATGCTGTGAGGCGCCGAGGCGATCAGTTGCGTGCCGAAGCCAAAGACCACGTACAAGAGCACGCCCATGCCGAATTCCCATGTGCCCAGCCTGACCCACGCGTGAAACGAGTCCGGTGGAATCTTCAGCCCGCGGCGCCGCCACGGGCTGATCTCGGGCGGCGGTGTCCAGTTAGCCACGTCTGTCCTCGATTGAAATCACCGTATTGCCGCCGCGATTTCCCCATGGCGGCGGTGCGCCGTCGCCGACGCGGATGGTGATCACGGGAAACGGAGGCACATCGTTCGACCATGTCGTGTGGCAGTCGCTCACAATCACCAGCAGGTCAATCGGATCGTGCGTCCTCTCGATGAACGCGCGCAGCCCGACATCCAGGTCCGTGCCGCCGCCGCCGTACAATTCGACCTGCCCGGCTCCAAAGACCTTCCGCACGTCGCGGACCGCGGCATCGCAGCACGCGACGACGACGTCTGCGCCGTACCCGAGTTGGCGGGTCAGGCCCGCCAGTTCCGCCAGGGCTCGCGCCAACTGTGAGTCTTCCATCGAGCTGGAGGTATCGATCAGAAATCCCGGCCGCGGCCGCGGCTGGTGGAAGCTGGGCATGAGGAACTCGCCGTAGCACGCCTGCCGTCGATGCGGCCGCCTGTAGGTGCGGTCGTACCGGCCCAGCGTACTCTCGCGCAAGGCTCTGCGGACCACATGACGGATCGTGGCCAGGTAGTCGACCTTCGGTGCGAGGGTGGCGTGGGCCCACCGGCGCCACGCAGGTGAGACCTCGCCAGCGTAGGGCGAGATCTCGTCGATGCGCCGGGCCACCTCGCGCCGCACGAGCTCGGCCTTCAAGCGGTCGACACCAGGTGTCCCTCCCTCGCCCTCATCGTCTGCCGGCAACTCCCAGAATCGCCGTTCGCCGTGGGCGCCCGACCCGCAGTCCTGCCCGGCGTGCCCGCTTTCACCAGCCGCCTGGCGTCTATCTGCACGGGGTGGTGCCGGCAGCTGCTTGTAGTAAACCTCGGCAGTGGCGCCACTCTCCAGTCCGTACTTGGCGGGTAACGGCGGATCGCCTGGCAGCGGCAGGCCCTCGGCGTGGAGATCGTCATTGATCTCGCAGTCGCCGGCAGTGTTCCAGCGCCGATGATCCGTGATGCCGGCGGCCTTCTTTCGCGCCTCGTGGTCGCGCAGCAGGTGCCCCACCTCGTGAATGAGCAGCGTCGCGTTCTCTTCGACCGTGTGCCGCGCCACCCACGCGTCGTTGTAGTACAGGCGCCACTGCGCGTCGACGGCCATGCTGTCGATCAGGTCAGTGGCGACCGGAATCAAGCTGAAGAGCGCCGGCGCGAAATAACTGCGTTGATAGGCCGCCCGCACGCGAGCCGCCTGCAGCGCACGGGAATACCCGTCGGCTTCTCGATCCGAGCGGCGAATCAGATCGCGGAATGTGAACTTCACCGTCAGTCCCGCGGCACGAGCTTCGCCATCTGCATCAGCTCGTAGAACGGACGGCACTCCTCGGGCAGCTTCATCAGGCCCTCGGGACGGTTCCGTTGGTCGCACAACGTGCGCGCCGCAGCTGTCGGGATGTCTGCGTTCTTTCGGCACGCGACGCCGAGCGCGATCATCGCCGCTTCCCACCGCAGCGGCGTGTTGTTGTTGATGACGGCACCGGCGAGCGCGTAGCACACGGCATAGGCGCGATCGACGCGATCGGGCAGCACGAAGCGGCGGGGATCCTTCAGGATGTCCTCCGGATCCGGCAGATTCAGGGTCTCGCGGTACTCCAGGAACGGCAGCGCCTGGTCGCCCACCAGGCCGGCGAGCGCCGCGCCTTGCAGCACGCGATTGCCCGGCGACACGGCGTCGATCGCCGCGAGGAACCGTGACGCCAGATACCAGGTCCGGCCCGACGGCCACGGACCGCTCCGCCGGGCCGGATCGGTGGGAGGCGCCAGCCAGGCCTCACGACCGGCGGCCCTCACATACGCGGCAATCGTCGCCCGTTGGCCGTGATGGTATCGGCCCAGATAGTCGGCCGGCAGCACGGGCATGCTGCCCGGCGCCGGAAAATCGCTCACCATCAAATCGCACCACGTCTCGTGATCCATCGGGAACTCGCCGTGCCACAACCGGTTCGCCATCGGCGCCTGGATTTCCTGTCCGCCGGCGGCCCATTCCACCGCATTGCTGGCGCACAGATACACGACGCCGCCCTTCCCCGGCTCGTAGTCCGGCAGCCGCAGCTCACCGCAGACGTTCTCGGTCAGCAGGCGCAGCATCGCCGCCTGCGTCGTCGGCGGAACGGTGGTGAGCTCGTCCAGGAAGACCACCACCAGGTAGCCGTCCTCGGCGAGGCGCTGCGCGTCGCGCGCCCAGGCCATGGGCAGCAGGCGCACGCCGTCCGGCGTCGACACCGGAAAGCCGCCGAAGTCCTGTGGTTCCCGAATCGACCCGACCAGGACCACCACCTTGCATTTGATCCCGACGCGATCGAATCCCGCCTCGAGGCTCTTGGTGAACTCCGTTTTGCCGACGCCGGGAAAGCCGGTCATGTGCATCGGGATACGGGCCTGTAACCCGATGGCGATGAGTTGCACGAAATGTCGGAATTCCACAGCCGGACTCCCCCGAGACCATAGACACCGTCTTTCACGCGACGGCCCAAGCGCCCCATGATTGTGTCTCCGGCTGCACGTGAAAGGTAGATTCTTGTGCACCTTGCTGGGCGCCGCGGGAAGCGTCGTCGGGCTGTCCGTGGCGCTTCGCAGGAGCCTTGGTGACTCTACTTTATGTATTACAACTTCGGGCGCGTGCATCAGACGCTCCGCGTGACTCCTGCGATGGAAGCAGGCGTCAGCGACCACGTGTGGGAAATCGAAGAAATCGTAGGACTCGCAGGGTAAGATGGCACCCGATCTTCAAGCGAGCTTGCATATGAGAACCGGCATCGTGGGGGCCGCATCACGCCTGATTGTGGTCGCAGTCGGCCTTGCAGGTTCAGTGTTGGGTCAGGTGCCGAGCAGCACGGCAACTGTCCCGCAATCGACCGCTGACGACGCCGCACAAGCGGTGACCGACGCTCTCGCTGCGGCCAAGACGAGTCGGAAGCATGTGCTGCTCAATTTTGGAGCGGAATGGTGCTTGGAGTGTCGACTTCTCACTAAGACATTCGCGGAGCCTTCGGTTGCCGAGTTCCTAGAGGCGAATTTCATCGTCGTGTCAGTTCACGTCGGGAGGATGGTCCTTCGTAACTACGCCGAGTTGAATACGGACTTGGTGCGAAAATACAGACTGTTCACGACGAAAGAGAATACGGGAATCCCGTACGTCGTGATCTTAGATTCAGAAGGTCAGGTTCTCGCCCGCACGGACAACGGAGAATGGCGCCACGCCGATGCCGTTTTGCCTAAAAACGTGATCAAAGACTTGAAACGCTGGGCACCCAAACGCGTGCGCTGAGATTCAAACTGACCCACTACCGATTCCGACGACGGCTTGCCACCGCACTATTCAGGCGTCGGTCAAATTGACGACGCCATGTGCCGTTTCACGTCAAGAGAACGATCCTGTCAGCGTCCCGCCCAGTTCAAGACGACGGTCATCCCGGCCGGTGGATTGGTGGGTGGAGAGACGAGACTGGAACGTGGCTGTAGACGCGAACAGTCAGGTTCACGACGTGGTTTGCGACTGCGGAATAGTTCATGGCGAGCGCGAAATAGAAGGGCGGGCTCACCGTGCTTCGTCGAACCCGCCCTTCCTCGAGATCATCTGCGCGGTCTAGTTGACGCGAACCGCGCCGCGCATCCAGGGGTGGATGCAGCACTGGAACTTGTGCAGCCCGGGCTGCAGCCCCGTCACCGCCTCCGATCCGCCATAGGGCACAAAGGTCAGCGCGGCAGGATTTGCGCATTCCGGCGCGGTCTCGAGCGATCCATTGAGCGGTGCGACGAAGCCGCCGCCGAAGTCGGCCACCTCGGTGAACGTATGCGCCCGGCCGCCCCGATTGTTCACCTTTAGGCTCTGACCCGCGCGAATGGAGAGATACGAGGGCTCGTTCCGCCAGGACGGGTGGCCAATCACCTGCCCTCCGGGAGCGAGCGGGCTGAAGAGAAGCCCGAAGAACTCCGCCACGCTCACGTCTCCTGTATAGGAGTTCGAGCCGGGGAACGGCGCCTCCTCTGGACAGCCGCCAAATTCGTCGTAATCGGTGTCGTGCTCGGAACAGTTGTCCATGATGTTGACGTTGGGGTCGGCGCCTCGCACCTGCGCCTTGACAGCGGTCGTCACCATCCACCCGCCCATGGTCAGCATCACCACTGCCAGGGGCATCCATTTGACACGCATGGCTGAACCTCCTCCGGATTGTTAAGTATGGGAGGGCACACTATATCCCAGCGGCCGTGAGGTCTAGCGACAGAGAGACGATATAAGCCGTATTAAGGCTTTGGTGAGGTCGACGTGTCGAGAAACGGCACGCTCATCCTGGCTGCGCCTCGGGAACGCCCACGTTCCGTCGAGCACCTGCTTGCGGGGGCGATAGGGACGCACGGTATGTCGCATATAGTTTCCGCTCATGCCGCCGGCTCCAGGCACTCGCGGGAGGTCGACAGACGTGCTCGTCGCCGCAATCCTTGCGGTCGCGG
Organism: uncultured Acidobacteriota bacterium; assembly: GCA_963785755.1. Lineage (GTDB taxonomy): Bacteria > Acidobacteriota > Vicinamibacteria > Vicinamibacterales > 2-12-FULL-66-21 > JACCXG01. Next base: position 63,099 of record CAWAXG010000057.1, read on the forward strand.
TCTGCGGCATCGTCCTCGTCTGTCAGCGGTCGATCGCGTTTACTGATTTCGAATTCTGGGGCTACGACTTTCTCGTCAATCACGGCGGGTACGCGCCGGCGTCGCAGCACATTGTCCTCGTCGACTTCGATGATGCGACGTTCGCGCGGCTGCACCAGTATCCGATCTCGAGAAGAGCGTTTGCCGACGTCATCACGCGAGTCGCCGCCGGCGGCGCGCGCCTGATCGGGCTGGACGTGTTCCTGAGCGAAGCACGGAGTCCGGACGAGGACGCCGCCTTGCAGCGGGCGCTTGCCGAGGCCGGCAACGTGATCGTGGCGAGTCAGGCTGGCGCGGGAGGCGTGCCTGAGGTCAGGCCGCTGCCCATGTTCTGCGAGCCCGAACAGCCGTCAGAGATCTCCGGATTCTGCAAGGAAGGCCCTCCGGGATCCGGCCGGGCGCTCGGATACGCGTTCGTCAATCTGCCGATCGAGAGTGATGGGTTCGTTCGCCGGTTCTTTCTGTTTTCGGCCGCGCCGCATCCGGGCGTTTCGTTTCCCGCGATGCTGGCGCAGCAATACGCGGGTGAAGCGCTGAAGCCGCTCGGTCCGGATCGCGCGAGTTTTCTGAACCGGCCCATTCCATATGCGGACAGGTCCGATCGGACTGTCTGGATCGGTGCGTGGAGCCCGATGATCGCGAAGCGGATTTCAGCGATCGACCTGCTCGAATCTCGCACGGATCCGGCACGGGAGTTCCGAGACAAGCTCGTCCTCGTCGGCCAGAGCCATGATGCCGCGCGCGATCTCCTGATGTCGCCGCTGTTCAGGCCCGAACCGGCCGCGGGCGCCGCCGGCGCCCCGCGGCCCCGCCTGCGCCTTCCGGGCGTGCAGATTCACGCGTCGGCGATCGAGACGCTGCTCACCGGCCGACCGGTGGCCGCGGTCTCCCCCGCAGTGACCTGGACGTTGCTGTTCCTCGCCTGCGCTGCGGCTGTCTGGCTGGTGCTTCACCTGGATTTGGGACCGGCGAGCATCGCCATCGCGGCGATGCTGATCGCGCTCTACGCCAGCGCTCAGGCAGCACTCGCCTGGTACCATGTCTGGCTGCGTTACACGACACTTGCGTTCGGAACAGTGTTGAGCGTGCCCGCTGGGCTGGCGTACCGGTTCATCCAGGAGAAGCTGCTTCGGTCGGAGATCACGAAGGAACGTGAACAGATCATGGGCCTGTTCGGCCGCTACGTCTCCCCGGATGTGGCGCAGCAAATCTGGGCGCGCCGCGGCGAGCTCGTCCTGGCCGGAGAGGAACGCGTGGCCACGGTGCTTTTTTCCGACATTCGGGGCTTCACGGCGATGACGGCGGGAAAGCCGTCCGACATCGTGCTTCAATGGCTCAATAGCTATCTCACCGCGATGGACGATGTGATTCGGGCGCACGGGGGGTTCCTGAACAAGTTCATCGGCGACGGGATCATGGTCTTGTTCGGCGTCCCGCTGAGCGACGGCGTCGAGAAGGACGCCGCACGCGCGGTGCGAGCGGCGCTGGCGATGATCGAGCGGCTCGATCTGATGAATGCAACCGGCGGATTACATCGCGAGTTTGGGCCTCTCCGCATCGGCATTGGGCTGCATACTGGGCAGCTGACATGCGGAAACGTCGGATCGAGCAGCCGGCTCGAGTATTCGGTCATCGGGGAGACCGTGAACCTGGCGTCGCGACTCGAGAGCCTCACGAAAGAGTTTCACACGTCGATCATCATGAGTCAGGCCACCGCCGACGCGATTCGATCCGAGTTTCCCTCCACGCGTGATCTCGGCGAAACGTCCGTCCGCGGATTCGCGGACAAGATTCACATCTATGCAGTAGAGGTGCAGGAGCCCGTCAAACAGTCATGACCACCTTCTTTGTACCCAGGGCAGGGATGCTCGTGCTCTCGATGGCCTTGGCCGTTGCGGCCGCGTTTGCCCAGAATCCCCCGCAGACGGGGCAGGACAAGGGGATCGAACCGAAGACGCCGGTGAAGCGGGTGCGTGTGGACCTGACTGGTTTCGAGCTGGGCAAGGCGCCTCCTCCAAAATCCTCCACCCAGATCGGCGGCGGCACACGCTCGACGGGCGGCGAGACGACACTGCTCGCACCGGTCATCGGTCGTTGCTACAGCGCGACACCGTCCCTCGCATGGACGCACACGGCACAGGTGCAGGCCTTCGAAGTGCGGCTGTTCGATCAGGCCGGCACGCTCGTGCATCGGATGCCGGTCTCGGGGCGGCAGGCCGTCCTTCCGGCGGATCATCAGCTCGAGCCCGGCAGCACGCTGCAATGGGGCGTGCAGCCGCGGGCCGCGATGCTCGGTGGACCGTCCGCGAAATCGACGATCAAGCGGCTGAGCGCCGCCGAGTTGGCCGAGGTCTCGCAACAACTCAAGGCGGCCGGTCCAGGCGCGGCCGATCCGATGGAGTGGAGCGCACGGGTCTTCACCGATCGTCGGCTCTGGTACGATGCGATTTCGGCGTGGTCCGACTTGATCCAGCGCTTTCCGAACCGCGCAGACCTGCGCGAACGGCGCGGAGAGGTGTACCAGCAGCTTCCAGCCACGCAGTCCCTTGCAGAGGACGATTTCGCTGCGGCCGAGAAGCTGCGCGCAGGACGACTGTGATGGTCGCGCCGAGAGGCCTTGACCGGTTCGAATCTCAATTTTTGAGTCAAAGTTTCCGGTCAAGGCCGTCCGCGCGTCAGCGCGGCGTAATCAAAGAATGCGACCTAGCGAGGCGGAGCCTCGAGGGTCTGAGGCGCAGCCTCGCTAGCAGTCGCTCACCGCAATCAGACAGCACCGAGAGATAAACCCTATGGCACCTGCCGTCACCGGATCGGTCCGAATGTTCGCGAGTGTTCTGATGCTGGCCGTCCTCTCTTCTGACGCGCCGCGCGCGATGCAGACGCCGGCCGCCGCGCCAAAACCCGAGCTCGTGCTGCAGACGGGCCAGTCCACGGTGAGTCACCTCGCGTTCAGTCCTGATGGGCGACTGCTCGCGTCGGGCGGTTTCTACGACAACGCCCTGCATTTGTGGGAGGTCTCGACCGGCTTTCAGGTTCGCAGGCTCGAGCCGACGGCCGCCAGCGGCGACTTCGGTCAGCTGGGGGTCTCGGCCGTTGCCTTCGGGCCCGCCAATCGGCTCGTCGCCGCCGGTTTCATGGACGGCGGGGCGGCGGTCTGGGAGATCGCGACCGGGCGCAAGGTCCGGGAGTTCGCCGCACCGCGTGGCGATTCCATTACCGCGATGACCTTCGTCGGGTTCGACCGCGACGAGAAGTTGCTCATCGGAAGCACCGGTGAGATGACGCGCATCTGGGACCTCGCCTCGGGCGCCGAGCGCAGCAGCGATAGGTCGCAGGCGGTCTGCGCCGCGGGGCTGTCGCCCAGCGGAAAGGAACTGATCACGCTGGAGATGGGCATGCCCTCGGCCAGGGACTCGCAGAAGGAGACGAGGAAGCTGATGGAGCAGATGAGGAAAGGGCAATCGGGGGCCATGGTGCCCGGCTCTTTCTTCTCCGCCGACCTCGTGCTGAAGGACATCAACTCCGGCCGACAGACGACCAAAAAATCGATCCGCGGTGTGGGACCGACGAGACCAGGCGGGACGTGCGCCGTGACGACAACGGACGGCCGCATCCTGGTCCCCGTCGTCATGAACGACACCATCCACGTGATAGACGCGCTGGCGGGTGGGAACCCGCGAATCCTGACATCCCCGGACCCGTTGTCCGGCCTGACCACCTCGTTGTCGGTGAGCAAGGACGGCCGTGCGGTCGCGTTCGCGTCGGGCAGCGCCGTCACCGTCTGGGATGTCAGCCGTCCGACTCCTGCTTACGTCAAGCGGATCGACACCGGTCGAGCCTCGGGGACCGCCGGATTGGACATGAAATTCGACTTCAGTCCGGACGGCCGCTTGATTGCGATTGGCACGATGGACGGCGTGATCCTGATCTGCGAGCGTGCGACCGGACGCGAGATCACGCGATTCACTGGCGGTGTCAACATCCCGTTTTCCGTCGCATTTGCCCAGGCGGGCCGCCGTTTGTTTTCGGGTGAGCGAACCAGCTGGAATCTCGACTCAGGTCGCGCGGAGAGGGTGACCGGAGGACCCTTCAGCATCGCAACCGCCATCAGCGAAGATGGCCGGACCCTCGCGATCGCGCATATGAGCGGCCCGGCGGTCGAGATCTGGGACGCGAGTCAAAAGACTCGCGTGTCGACGCTGGCGCCCGCCGGCACCGCGCGCGCCATGGCCGTCGGGCTCAGCCGCGACGGGAAGCTGGCCGCAGTGAGCTACTTCGCGCCTCCGCAACTGAAGAGTCCGACCGAGTTGCTGTCGGGCCTCGGCTTCGATCCGGCGCAGCTCATGGGACAGCAGCCGCAGGCCAAAGGGAAGGGCAAGGGCGCGGCACCGGTGATGGATACCGCTGCGCTGGAGAAGATCCAGGAGCAGATGATGAATCTGGTCATGGGCAAGGGCGGCGATGGACTGAGCGGACAGATCAAGGTGTTCGAGACCGCGACCGGCAAGGAGGTCTCGACGCTGACCGGCCCGGTGTCGATCGGTGCCATCGCACAGAGTCTCGAATTCAGCCCCGACGCCACGCGCGTGGCCGTGAGCTATCGATTCTCCCCCGATCCGTTCGTCTTCAATCTCGCGACCGGCCAGCGCGTGGCCCTGGGCCCGGTTGCGACGCCGCAGCCCCCGCAGCCGGGCGTTCCGCAGGGCCTGCAGGATCTCGTCGCCGATTCTCGTCTTGGTGCGCGGTTCACCGGTACGATCGCCTTCAGTCCCGACGGCCGTCAGATGGCTGTGCCGATCCAGAACCTCGAGGGCGGTAACACCGCTCAGGGGCGCGTGCGGTCGTCCGGCAAGGGGCAGCCGAATCGCTCCGCGTCGGGAAGCGGCGGACTTGCGGTCACGGGAGGACCGATTGAGATCTGGGACGTGGCGTCGGTCCGAAAGATCTCCGAGCTGCCTGGCCACCCCGACGGTACCCGTCACGCCGTGTACAGTTCGGACGGGAAGACGATCGCCACGAGCAGCTACGACAACGACATTACGCTCTGGGATGTCGCGACTGGACGCGAGATTCGCAAGATCGGCCGGGCATCGTCGACGATCAACGCGCTCGCACTGTCCCCCGACGCGAAGCTGCTGGCGACGGGAGGCTTCGACGGTGCCACGCGTTTGTGGGATACCACGAAGGGCGAGCAGGTGGCGACGCTGCTGTCGGTGAACGACGGCGGCGACTGGTTGGTCGTCACGCCGGACGGCCTCTTCGATGGATCGCCCGTGGCGTGGAACAAGATTCTCTGGCGCTTCAGCGAGAACACCTTCGACGTCGCGCCGGTCGAGGTGTTCTTCAACGAGTACTGACTATCCGGACCTCCTCGCGGATCTGCTGTCGGGCAAGCGGCCGCGGGCGGCCGTCGATCTTGCCCGGAAAGACCGGCGGCAGGCGGAGGTGACCGTCGCGCTGCCCGGGATCGCCGCCGGCGGCGAGATCTCGACGCGCGACGTGACGGTCAAGGTTCACGTGACGAAAGCGCCGGCGGGCGCGCGCGATCTGCGGTTGTTCCGCAACGGGTCGCTCGTGAAGATCTGGCACGGCGACGCAATGCAGGCCGGCAACTTCGAGGTCACGGTGCCGATCGTGGCGGGCAACAATCGCTTCACGGCGTACGTATTCAATAAAGACAACGTCAAGAGCACGGATGCGTCCGCGAACGTCGTGGGCGCGGCATCGCTGAACCGCAAAGGGGTCGCGCACGTGCTGGCGATCGGGATCGACGAGTACGTCAATCCCGACTACAACCTGCGCTATGCGGTCGCGGACGCGCGAAGTTTCAGCGCGGACGTGAAAGCGCAACTCGAGCGGCTCAACCGGTTCGACCGCGTAGACGTGACGCTCGTGACGAACACGGATGCGACGAAGGCGAACATCCTGAAAGCGATCACTGACCTGTCGGCTCGTGCGCAGCCGGAAGACGACGTGCTCGTCTTCGTGGCGAGCCACGGCACCGCGGCCGCCGATCGCTTCTACGTGATTCCGTCGGACTTGGGATACATGGGCAAACGGACCGAGCTCGACGAGAAATCTGTGGAGACCATCCTCGCCCACAGCCTCTCGGATCAGGAGCTCGAGCAGGCGTTCGAGCCGATGAACGCGGGTCGGCTGCTGCTCGTCATCGATGCGTGCAATTCGGGGCAGGCGCTCGAGGCCGAGGAGAAGCGCCGTGGGCCGATGAACTCGAAGGGGCTGGCGCAACTGGCCTACGAGAAAGGGATGTACGTGCTGACGGCGTCCCAGAGTTTTCAAGCGGCGCAGGAAGTCTCGCAGCTCGGACACGGGCTGCTGACGTATGCGCTCGTGACGGAAGGGCTCGATAAAGGTGCGGCCGACACCACGCCGAAGGATGGCAAAGTCATCGCGCGCGAGTGGCTCGACTATGCGACGAATCGGGTTCCGCTCATTCAGATTGAGAAAATGGACGAAGCGCGCAAGCTCGGTCGATCGCTGCGGTTCGGTGCCGCGCCGAGGGGCGACAGCGACACCGACGGCGCGCAGCATCCGCGGGTCTTCTACCGGCGCGAACTGGACGACGCGGTCTGGATCGTCGCGACTCCACGCGTGCCATGACCCAATGACTGATTGAGATACGGCCGGTTGCGGATGTGAGCGAAATGATGAAGGAGAGCGAGCAGCGGCGACGAAGGAACATGGCACGTTGAGAGCGAGCCGTCGGAAGAATGACCAGGATCGTGGCGGCGCTGGCCTGGTGGCAATCCTGTTTTTCAGATGGCTTGGTCAGGCATCTTGCTGGTGTGGGCTCGTGCCTGCATGTCACTGGCGCACGCGAGACAGCCGGAACGCGGCCATCTCCTCGCCGTTGCGCACCAGCAGGACGTCGCCAACCAGTGCCGGGTGATTCCAGGTCTTGCCCTCGATAGCCTTGAACCGTGCGACTTCCGTGAACCGATCGGGGGTTGCGCTCACCAGCGCCAGCTCACCCTCCTCCGAGATCACCAGCAGCAGGTCCTGTTCCGGCAGAAGCACCATCTGCCCGTGCCCGTAGCGTCCGCCCTTCCACTTCCGGCTGCCGTCCGCGAGGTCGATGCACGCGAGGATGCTGCCGTCGAAGCCGAAGGCGAGCTCCTTGTGCACCACGAAGTCGTTGTAAAAGGGCTTCAGGCCGCGCGACGTCCACCGTTCTTCGATCGTCCACGCGCCGGCGCCGCGCTTGACGGCGATCCGGCGCATGCCGATTCCGGCCATCGCGTCGCCGGCGGCGAGCAGGATGTCGCCATTCGACGTCCGCGCCGGCTGCAGGATGCTGGCGTTCGGCACCCATCTGTGCTCCCACAGCATCGTGCCGTCTGCCGGCGAAACGCTCGTGGTGCGCGCTCCTCTCATGAGCAGGACTTGCCGGACGCCGTCGATCGTCATCAGATGCGGCGAGCTGTACCCGGCGCCGCCCTCCGGCCCCATCCACCGGCGCTCCCCCGTCGCGGCGGCGTAGCCTGCCAGCCGGCCGGATGCAGCCACGATGACGATATCGTCGACCACGAGCGGCGAACTGGTGAACCCCCAGCCGGGATCCTCCGCGCCCGTATCAGCGACGGGATTGCGCGACCACACGACCGCTCCACTCCGGGCGTCGAGAGCGTTCAGGATTCCCGTCGCACCGAACGTGTAGACGCGGCCGTTGCTCAGCGTCGGCGTCCCGCGCGGACCGGCTCCGCCGACCGTCTCCCAGAACCGCGCGGCGTCGCGATGCTGCCAGATCGGCTCGCCGGTGCGCAGGTTGTAGGACGCAACGACCTCCTCGTCGCCGCGCTGTTCCTGTGTGTAGAGCCGATCTCCGTGGACCGCAAAGGACGACCAGCCGGGGCCGACCGGCCGACGCCACATTTCTACGGGCGGCGACGCTTCCCAGTTGGTTGCGACCGTCACGGCGCGGACGACGCCGTCCCGACCAGGCCCGCGAAAGCCGGGCCATTCGGCCAGCGTGACATGCGGCTCCTCTGGGACCGCCGCGGATGTCGGCTCGCCTGTGGCAGCAGTCGCTGGACGAGGCTCGACCGCGGGCCGATCCACCGGCGCCGCAGTCCGTTCTGATGCGGGAACGGGCGCGTCGGGCTTTGTCGGCGCGGGTGCCGGCGTCCCCGGTTTGGCGGCAAGTTCCTGCAGCCGGTACTCCGGACTCGGCGTCCATCGCCAGTGAAGCTCCAACCCGCCGTCGCCGGTGAAGCCGCCGATGCGCAGCAGCATCCAGGCAGAACAGGCGGCCACAATCGTCGCGATCAGCGATGCCCGGCGAACGCGGTCAGCAAGCCGCGCGGTGGCGACAGCCCAAGCGACGAGCGCAACACTCGTGGCCGGGATTGCGAGGATCGGAAACAGCGGTCCCTTCCCCGGGTCCCCAATCGAAATGTGGAGGAAGCGGGACGTCACCAGCGTCGCGACAGCCATCAGGGCGATCGCGCCAATGCGCTCGGACCACGGCGCGCGGCTGAAGAACAGCCACCACAGGAGGATCAGCAACCCACCAGCGAGTCCTCCGAGAAACCTGAGAGGGGGCCCTGCCGGACCGAGCAACGGAACGGCGAGATGGAAGCAAACGAGCAGCGCCGCGAGGGCAATGCCCGGCCAGAGGCGAAGCGGCTTCCGCCGGGAAGAATGGTCGGTTTGCTCTATAGGCATGCCTGGGCCTCTCCAGCCGAGTGTGTCGGTGAGCGAAGGCTGAGCTATTCCGATCTGAGCTCGAGCCGATGATCGTCAGGTGTCCTGGCCATAGTCGTAGAGGGTCTACGGCCTTAGACGTAGGGTGTCTACGGCTTGTTCCGGTGAGACTTGACGAGCTCCAGGTGAGCCGTGAGGGCCCAGGATATCGGCGACAGGATAACAGCACGAACGATGGCGCTTCCAGCGAGGGCGGGTTCGCACACTGAAGCCACGAAACTGATTGCGCACGGTCGACGGACACTGGTAGCTTCACCCGCGAAGCCGCCGCGCCGTCGATTCGACTCTCCATGAGCATCGAAGTCCGCCTCACCGTCATGAACTTCCTGCAGTTCTTCGTCTGGGGCACGTGGCTGATTTCGCTTGGCGCCTACATGATCGGCACGCTCGGTTTCAGTGGCAGCCAGGTGGGCAGCATTTACGCGACGATGGGGATCGGCTCGATTGTCATGCCCGGCGTCTTGGGAATCGTTGCTGATCGCTGGGTCAACGCGGAGCGCGTCTACGGAATCTGTCATGTAGTTGGCGGCGGCCTCCTGCTCTACGCCTCGACCGTCGAAGACTTCGACACCCTGTACGCGGTCATGCTCCTGAACGCAATGGTCTACATGCCAACGATCGCGCTCAACAACGCTGTGTCCTATCGGGTTCTGACCCGGAGTGGCCTCGATCTCGTACAGAAATTTCCGCCGATCCGCGTCTGGGGCACGGTCGGTTTCATTGCCGCGATGTGGATGGTGGATCTTTCGGGCTGGAGCAGGACCGCTGTTCAGCTGAATGTCGGCGCGGGCGCTGCGCTCCTTCTTGGTGTGTACGCATTCACGATACCGAAGTGCCCACCGGCGAACCCGGGTGGAACCCGTCGCCTGACCTCGGTGCTTGGACTCGATGCGTTGGTCTTATTCCGCCATCAGCAGATGGTCGTGTTCTTCGTCTTCGCGATGCTGCTGGGCGCGGCGCTCCAGATCACCAACGCTTTTGGCAGCGCGTTCCTGGATGATTTCAAGAGCACATATCCGGGCACCTTCGGCGTGGAGCATCCGAACCTGCTGTTATCGATCTCGCAGATCTCCGAGACCCTGTTCGTCCTGACGATCCCGTTCTTCCTGCAGCGGTTCGGAATCAAGAAGGTCATGTTGACCAGCATTGTTGCCTGGGTGTTCCGGTTCGGGCTCTTTGCGGCCGGCGATCCAGGCGCGCGTCTCTGGATGCTGGTGCTGTCGATGATCATCTACGGAATGGCGTTCGATTTCTTCAACATCTCCGGCTCGCTCTTCGTGGAACGTGAATCAGATTCGAATATTCGGGCCAGCGCACAGGGCCTGTTCATGATCATGACGAATGGTCTCGGCGCCTTTCTCGGCGGCATGGCGAGCGGCTGGGTCGTGGATCAGTTCACGGTGAACGGCGTCAAAGATTGGCACAGCATCTGGCTGACCTTTTCCGGCTACGCACTGGTCCTTGGCATCGTCTTTCCGCTGGTCTTCAGGTACCGACACGATACCGGGAAGCCGGCCCAACTCGTTCAGCGAGCCTGAGGTGATCCGCAAGTACGGGCGAGCTCTGGGACCTGCTCGCAGGCCGCTACGTCGTGACGGCTATTCCGCGCGCAGCGCGGCGCACGGGTCGATCCGTGTCGCGCGGCGCGCGGGCAGCCATGCCGCCATCAGTCCCACCGCCATCAGCAGCAGCGTGACGATCGTGAACGCCATCGGATCGGTCGGCGTCACCCCGAACAGGAACCTCTGCAGCACGCGAGTCACGCCGACGGCGCCGGCGAGGCCGACGATCAGGCCGGCGACGACGATGCGGAGCGCGCGCGCGAGCACGAGGCGGAGCACGTCGCGGCGGTCGGCGCCGAGCGCCATGCGCACGCCGATCTCGCGGCGGCGCTGCGTCACCGCGTAGGCCATCAGTCCGTAGAGGCCGCACGTCGCGATCAACGTCGCGGTCATCGCGAACAGCCCCACCAGCAGCGTCCGGAAACGCGGCTGCGCCACCGACGCCGCCACCGCTTCGTCCATCGTCACCGTGCTCTGGATCGGCAAATCGGGCGCGGCGCGGCGAATTTCCGCCCGGATGCCTTCGAGCACGCTGCCGGGTGTGGGCGTGCGCGCGACGAACGCCACGAACCGCAGGAACCCGCTATGGTCCTGCTGGAACGGCACGTAGATCATCGGCTGCACGTCCCGCTCGAGGCTCATCTGACGGATGTCCGCGACCACGCCCACCACCGTCAGCCACTCGCTGCTATCGATCACGTTCACGCGCACGCGCCGGCCGAGCGCATGTCCCGGACCCCCGGGAAAGCATTCGCGCACGATGCGCTCGCTGACGATCGCCACCTTCATCGCGGCCGCCGAGTCCTGTGGGCGTAAACTCGCGTCCCGCCAGCAGCGGAATTCCCATGGTCTTGAAATAGCCCGGCTCGATCTTCGGCGTGCCGGCAAAGAGCGTCGGCTTCGGCTGCCCCTCGATGTCGAAGTCGCCCTGGATGAACATCCTGCCGAACGGCATCGAGTTGATCAGGCTCGCGGACGTCACGCCCGGCAGGGACTGGACGCGATCGAGGACGCCGCGTGCGAACGCGTGGATGCGTTCGGGCTCGTCGGCGAGGCGTTCGGGCAGCGTCACCCTCACGGTCTGTACGACGCCGTCGCGCCGGCTCGATTCGAAGCCCGTCGACACCGACGTGAGGCGCACGAAGCTGTGAATCAGCAGGCCCGCGCCGATCAGCAGGACGAGCGTCATCGCGATCTGTCCGGCGACCAGCAGCGTCCGCAGCCGCTCGCCCTGACGGTCGCCGGTCGTGCGGGTGGCGCCGGCGTGCAGCGCGAGGCCTTCGCCAAACGTGGCCCCGCTCACGCGCAGCGCCGGCACGAGCCCAATCAGCAGCGTCGAGACCAGCGACAAACCGAGGCAGAACATCATGACCCGGGCGTCGATCACGATGCCGCCGAGGCGTGGGAGCACGGCTTGCGGCACGAACGGCAGGGTGACCCCGATCGCGAGCCACGCGAGCATCACGCCCAGCGACGCGCCCAGCAGCGACAACACGACCGCTTCCGTCAGCAGCTGACGCACGATCCGCCGGCGTCCGGCGCCGAGGGCCATGCGGACGGACAGTTCGCCGCGGCGCGCGGTGAGGCGCGCCATCTGCAGGTTCGCGACGTTGACGCAGGCGATCAGCAGCACGAACGAGACGGCCCCGAGCAGGATCAGCAGCAGCGGACGCGCCGACTGTGTGCCTTGCTCCTGCAAGCCGCCCACGCGCGCGAGCGTGCGGGCGGTCGACGAGAATCTGCCGGCCATCGTGAGTGCGCCGGTGGGCGCGATCGACGGATCGTTCACCTGCGCCGTCAAGTCCGCTTCCGCGCGTTCCTTCGTCACGCCTGACTTCATGCGGCCCAGCAGGAAGAGAGACGCGTTACTGCCGGCAGCGTCGGACCAGCGACCGGGCAGAAAGACGTCCGCGTCCGGCAGCGCCCCGAGCCGGGGGATCATCAGCCTGAAGGTGAAGTCCGGCGCCAGCACGCCGACGACGGTACGAGGGATGCCGTCGATGGTGATGGACTGTCCGACGATCGCCGGATCGGCCTGGAGCGACGTGCGCCACAGCCGATCGCTGACGATCGCGGCGCGGTCGTCGTCTTGAGCTGCGGCGCCGGTGAGGAACGCGCGGCCGCGCGCGGGACTGACGGCCAGCGTCGCGAAGAAATTCGGACTCACGCCGAGCGCGGGCAACTGCAGCGGCTCGCCGCGTCCGGTGAGCTGCACGTCGATGGAGGTATAGGCCGCAAGATGATCGAGCGTGGTGACGCGCGGGCGCAGCCCCTCATAGGTCACGGGCGGCCAGGTCGAGAACGTCTTCACGCCGGTCTCGGTCTGCTGCGCTGACGAGACGATGATGAGGCGATCGGGATCGGGATACGGCAGCGGACGCCAGAGCACGCCGTAGGCGACGGAGAAAATCGCGGTGTTGAGGCCGATGCCGAGCGCGAGCGTGGCGAGGGCGGTGAAGGTGAACGCGGGATCGCGCCGGATCAATCGCAGCGCGTGACGCACGTCCTGCGCGAACGTTTCGACCGTCGCGAAGCTCCACGGTTCGCGCGACTGTTCGCGCAGCCGCAGCGGATTGCCAATCCGCCGCCGCGCGGCCGCCCGCGCCTCGTCGCCGCTCATGCCATCCGCGTCGGCGAGGGCGTGCGCCTTCATCTCCTCGTGAAAGCGCAGCTCGTCTTTCAGATCCCGATCGAACTGATTCCGCTGGAAGAAGAACAGCAGACGTCGGAGCACAGAACCCACGGCACACCCCTGACGAATCAGGACACTACGTCTTTTATCCGAGGGGCTTCGCCCCTCGGACTCCCCTACACGCGCTCTCGCTCGCCGCTGCGCCGGCTCGCTTCCGCCTACGCTGAAGCTCCGGCGAGACCGCGCCGAAGCGCCTCCGGCGCGAAGGCGGGCCGATCGCGTGGCTCGCTCGCGATGCTCGCTCGCAGGCTCTCAACGCATCGGCCATTTGTGAGATAGCTTGTCTACGTCGTCTTCATCACGCGCATGATCGCGCCGAACATCTGGGAGAATCGCGATTCCTCGACGCCGAGCTGCTTCTTCCCGGCAGTCGTGAGCGTGTAGAAGCGCGCTCGCCGGTTGTTCGCCGAAATCTTCCACTCGGCCAACACCCATCGCTTGACGAGCATCCGCTGCAGCGCCGGATACAGCGATCCCTCTTCGATCGTCAGCACGTGCGCCGACAGCATCTGGATGTGCTGCGCGATGCCGTAGCCGTGCATCGACTCGATCGACAGCGTCTTCAGAATCAACATCTCGAGCGTGCCCGGAAGCAGCTCGTTCTTGCTCTTCGTCCTGGCTTCTTTCATCAGCTTCTCTTTGCATAGACGAACTATGGAAGTGAGAAGTTTCGTCCCTTTGGGGAGAGGCTGTCAACTGTTGGCGTTTGGCGTTATCCGAAGCAGATGACCTGGCCGTCGGCCGTGGCGGCGAGTCAGCATTTAGAGGGTGACTACCAAGGCGTACCGCTTGTAACTTACCGTCCTCGCACAACCGACTGGAGCCACGGCTCGAGGAACTGGCGGGCGACGGCATCTGCGCTGGCAGGCAAGTCGGTGATGAGGACCCGGCCGTCGACATACACGATGCCGAACACTCGCTTGGCTGCCACGCCGACCCGACCGGGTTGCTCGATCCGGAGCTTGGAATCGGAGTCGATGGTGGCGCGCAGGTGGGTGCTCCGGGCTTTGACGCCAAGCGATGAGACGTTCTGCTGCCCCGCCGATAGTTCGACAAGCGACTGGCCAACCGCTGTATTGAAGTCGCGGACGATCTGCTCTACGGCTGCGCGAAACTCCGACCAGAAGCGTTCACGCGCCTCGCGGCGTGGGCGTTCCTCGTCAACCCGCCGGCGCTTCTCGCCCTCTGCCTTTTGCTGTCGGCCAGTCCACTCCCGGCCGAGCTCGTTGATCCAGTCGTCGTTGTCCGTCATGGCGTAGCACCCTGAACCTAGCACCGTCACAGTGCGCGCGCAGTGCTGAATTGCACACAGCGAAACATCCGTTGATGCGCGGCCGTGATGAGGCATGATGGTTGGAAAGGAGCCGGCATGGGAGACAAGGGCGGCAAGAAAGACAAGGAAAAGAACAAACAACAGCAGATGAGGAAACAGAAAGAAGAGGAGCAGAAGAAGCAGGACAAGGCGAGGCCAAAGACTCCATAGCACGAAGGTAAGCGAGAGCAGGCGGTCGTCGGCAAAGCCAGCGGGCAGGCCGCCGATCGCCCGTCAGGGAGAATCATGAGCGAAGATGCGCACGCCAGGCCCACTCGCGAAGCGCCCGAGCCGCTGTACGACGTAAACATCCCGACACCCACGCACGCGGAGCGCGCGCGAACGTTGGTCGCCCGGATTTCGACCGGGACCCTGTGCACTCTGGCCCTGGATCCGGAAGGGTATCCCTACGGGTCGTTCGTGACCGTTGCCTTCGACAGCGGAAACCCGATCTTCCTCATCAGCGGACTCGCCGAGCACACCAAGAACCTGGAGCGGGATCCTCGCGCGTCGCTGCTGGTGGCCGAGGGCGGCTCTGCAGATCCGCTCGCCAACGGCCGCGTCACCATGCTCGGACCGTGCACGCGGGTGCAAGGGGACGGCGGCAGCGCGCGTGCCGCATTCTTTGCCGCTCATCCGAACTCGAGCTACTACGCTGACTTCCGCGACTTCGCGTTCTGGAAGCTGCAGGTAGAACACGTCCGCTACATCGGGGGCTATGGCCGGATGTCCTGGATCAGCGAGGCTGACTGGCGGGCCGCCGAACCGGATCCCCTCGGTCAGTCGGCCGCCGGCATGATTGCCCACATGAACGCCGACCACGCCGACGCCATGGTCCTGTACTGCAGGGCCTTTTCAAAGGCGACCGAGATCACCGCCGCGAGCATGACGGGCGTCGACAGGTACGGGTTCGATCTGTCGGTGATGACCCCGATGGGACCACGACCCGTCCGTCTGGCCTTCGCCACGCCGGTCAGCACACCGGAGGAAGTGCGCGCGGCTCTAATCGCTCTGGCGAAGGACGCAAGGTCCAGGCTGGGCTGAGGGCCGGGGTTGTCACCGTGGAACGCTCATTTCATCCCCTTGGTCCCGATCTGACCACACGCTCGACACCGCGATGATCACGGCGACCCCGGTAAGCACGCAGCGACGACGAGCATGGGCGTCAGCCGGCCACATCCCAAGCGGGCGTGCTCAGCGGTTCGGTGACGTCCAGGCGCGCGACGTGCCAGTGCCGATTGCAGTTGTCACAGACGTAGTAGCGCATCATCGAGGTCAGCAGGTTCAACCGGGCAGAGTTCGGGCAGCCGCCGGGACAGTGGTCGGGAAGGTTCGGCGCGGGCGACGTGGTGTCAAGCATTGGAAAGCAGGCGCGCCTGCACGAGATGGCAGGCGCGTCGAAACTGTTCGAGCTACTTCACCGCCTCCGAGCAGGAGCCGGCAATCATCTTCAACGACTTGACGGTGAGAGTGCGCAGTGGCTTGCTCGCGTCAGCTGCCGGCGCCGGCTTCTCCGTGCCAGCGGTCCCCGTCGGACCTGTGGGCTCCGTCGCGGCGAGGTAGCTTCCGGTCATTGTCTTCATTGACTCTCCCTTTGCGGTGACCGGTAAGACTTCGATCCACACCGGCCGTCCCCGGTCGACCCGCTGTCAGGAAGTATGGCTGGTTGCCGCGAGGTCCGCTGTGCGATTGGGCACACCCCAATCAGCTTTCTGACCACCATCAGCTGTACAAAGAATACCTGCCACTTCCCGCGGCCTGGCTGGAAACTGCCACGGCGCGCTGAGGCCGCCTCTTGAGTCGCAGAGAGCGGACGACAGTACGGGACGATGGGAGCCGATGGTCGGCCGACTGTCAGTGTTTCGGCGCAGGCCGAAGGCCCAAATCGGCGGCCATCGTCACCAGGTCAGGAAGCGACTCGG
>CAWAXG010000058.1:0-193782 GCA_963785755.1 uncultured Acidobacteriota bacterium
GAACGATGTTTGATGCCTTCCGTCAGGATCTTCGACACGCCCTGGGCCATCTGCGGCGCTCACCCGCGTTCACGCTCGGCGCGATCTTGACGCTCGCGCTTGGCATCGGCGCGAGCGCGGCGGTGTTCAGCGCGCTCAACGCGCTCGTGCTGCGGCCAGCGCCAATCAAGGACCCGAGCGGCCTCATCGGCGTGTGGCCGATCAATGCGCGGGGCCAGCGCACGTCGACGCTGGCGCCGGTGGCCGACTTGCTCGAGGACGGACCGCTCGAGAGTGTGTGCGCGTACGGCAGCAGCTCTGTCGGCGTGGAGGCAAACGGGATTCCTGTCTATGCTGCCGTTGAAATCGTGACGCATCAATGCTTCGCGACCATTGGCGTGGCGCCGCTGCTGGGACGCGTGTTCACCGCGGACGAAGCTCCGGCCAGCCGGCCAGGCATGCGCGTCGTGGTCATCGGCTACGACTTCTGGCAGAAGATGTTCGGCGGCGCTCCGGACGTCGTCGGCCGCAGCTTCCAAACTGACGGCGACCCGGTGACAGTCATCGGGGTCATGCCGCGCGGCTTCCGCGGCTTGCGCGTGGACGACGGCGTCGACATCATCGCGCCGTTTGGAACGGTGATTCCCAGTCCGGCCAATCGACTATTGGCGAGTTACATCCTGGGCCGGCTCCGTCCCGGCGTGACACTCGAAGCCGCGCGCGCCGAGCTCGCGACCCGGTGGCCGCCGTTGATGGATCGGGTGATTCCGACCACCCTGTCGCCTGCCGAGCAACGTAACCTCCGCGACGTCACGATCCGCGTGGACGCGGTGGCCACGGGCTTCTCGCTCCTGAGAACCCGCTATGAACAGCCGTTGTGGATTGGCAGCGCGCTGACGCTCGGCCTGCTGCTGCTCGCGTGCGTCAATGTCGGAGGCCTGGCGCTCTCCCGCGTGGTCGCGCGCGGCGGCGAGCTCGCGATGCGAACCGCGCTGGGCGCGAGTCGTCTGCGACTCGCGCGCCTACTTGTGCTCGAGATTCTCGCCGTCGCCGGCGCCGGGACGATTCTTGGGATCGGCGTGGCGTGGGTCGCGGTGAAGCCAATCGCGTCGGCGCTCCCCTTCGGCGGACTACAGCCCACGCTCAACATCGCGCCAGACGCGCGCGTGTTGTTCGTGACGGCGCTTGCCGGCCTTGTGACGGCGTTTCTGGCGAGCCTCCTCCCCGTGTGGCTGGCGTCGCGCCGCGCGACGCTCCAGCTCCACACCGATCGCACCGTCGCCGCCACATCGCGGCCGGGCCGCGCATTGCTCGTCGCACAGGTCGCGCTTTCAGTCACGTTGTTGATGGGCGCCGGACTGTTGACCAGCTCGCTCTACCTCCTGTTTCACAACCACCCTGGCTTCGACGGGACCAGGATCCTCAGTGCGCGGCTGCGTCCGCTTCCCGGCGCGTACCGCGATCGCGCGTTCAACAACGGCCTGAACTATTACCCAGTGCTCCTGGAGCGGATCGCCGCACTGCCCGGCGTGCGATCCGTCGGCTACGCCCGCGCATTCGGCAACGCGGATCGCGACGACGTTGGCCGGATGCCGATTGGGTTCGTCGGTACGCAGCCGAGTGACCTCACCGCGCAACTCGACGTCGTGTCGCCCGGATTCTTCGAAACGATCGGCATTCCGATCTTGCAGGGGCGTGGACCACGCTGGTCGGACACACCAGAAGCACCACGTGTGGCGTTTGTGAGCGCGAGTCTCGCGCGTGCGCTCGGCGGCGACGTCATCGGGAAGCACGTCTCGTTTGGCTCCGACCCGCTGTTCCGAGACGTCGAAATCGTGGGGGTTGTCGGCGATGCGTCGCTCGGCAATCTGCGCTCGCCGGCGCCGCCGGTGTTCTATGGCGTCGCAACGCAGCTCGGCCCTTATGGGCTCTACTCAACGCTCGAGATTGCAGCCTCTGGCGATCCGTGGCTGCTCGTCGATCCGCTGCAAGACACGTTGCGGGGCCTGGGCCGCGAATACGCATACAGCATCACGACCCTCGACAAACGGCTGCGACGAAACGCGGTCAACGAACGCATGGGCGCGACGCTGGCGATGCCGGTGGCCACGCTGGCGGCGCTGCTCGCATTTGTCGGCATCTACAGCCTCTTCGCCTATGCCGTTGTCCGCCGCACGCGCGAGATCGGCGTGCGCGTCGCCGTCGGTGCCACGCCCGGCGCAGTGCTGCGGATGGTGCTGCGCGAAAGCGTGACACTGACCGCGATCGGTGTCGCGCTCGGTATCCCCTCCGGCATCATGGCGAGCCGGGGGCTGCGCGCGTTGCTGTTCGGAGTGAGCGAATCGGATCCGCTGGTTGCCGCATCGGTCGCGCTGTTTTTCCTGGTGCTCACGATTGCGGCGGTGCTCATTCCGGCGCGCCGCGCCGCACGTCTGGATCCCGTCGCCGCTCTCCGCGCTGAGTAGATGCGGTCTGACAAGCGCTTGCAGCCGGCGAAGGCGCGTCAGTCAGTAGCGGGAGCGACGTCCGCGCCTTCGCGGCTGAAGCGCTGATCGGTTGGGCCGACAGACGGCGCCGCGATGGCCGCGGAGAAGAACGCACGCGGCAGGATCGTATCTTTCGTGTGGCTCACGTGCCCTGGAGGGCTCGCATGGAATTCAGGGATGTCATCCGATCGGAAGAGGAACTGCGCGCCTTGATGGGCGATCCGGTCGCCCCGTCGGTCGTGGACAAGACCTTGTCGACACTCGACCGGCATTGCCTCACCTTCATCGCCCGCTCGCCTTTCGTGCTTGTCGCCACGAGCGACGGGGCCGGGCGGATGGACATTTCGCCCAAGGGCGACGCGCCGGGTTTCGTGCGCGTGCTGGACGAGAAGACGCTGGTGATTCCCGATCGCCCGGGCAACCAGCGCTTCGACACCTTCCGCAACCTTCTTCTGTCACCGCGCGTCGGGCTGATTTTCCTCGTTCCCGGCAAGCGCGAAACCTTGCGCATCGGCGGGAGAGCCGAAGTGGTGCGGGACGCCGCGTTGCTCGAGTCCCTGACCGCGCAAGGGAAGGTCCCCGCATTGGCCATCGCGGTCCATGTCGACGAAGCCTTCTTTCATTGCTCGAAATGCATGATCCGCTCGCATCTTTGGCAGCATGAGCAGTGGCCGGCGCTCGATGGCCTGCCGACACTTGCCGAGACGATGAAGGATGCCGCTGCGATCGCCGCCCCGGTCGAAGTCATCGAAGGCGTGATCAAGGAAGACGAAGAGCAACGCCTCTATTAGAGGTTAGGCGAACCGGCAACTCGAATGGCGAACCGAGGGTCAAATGAAGTCTGAAGCTCCGGCCAACCGACGACGGCCGGCAGAGCGGCTGAAGCGGAAACGTTGAACGAACTGGACCGCATGGGAGTGCCCGATTGGACTCGCGAGTACTTCGAGCGCGGCTACGGCCAACGCTGGGGGCTGCTGCCCCCTTCAGATCACGTGCGGCGAGAGGCCGCGGCCCTTTGGAATCTGCTCCAGCTGTCGCCGGCCTCTCGCGTCATCGACATCGGGTGTGGTCATGGGCGGCATGCGCTCGCCCTCGCCGAACGTGGAGCCGAGGTCGTCGGCCTCGACTTCGCCGTCGCGCTGTTGAATCGGGCCCAACAGCTCGCGGAGGAACTGCGCATCCGAGGCGGCTGGATTCGCGGTGACATGAGGCGCCTGCCATTTCGAGCCGGGTGTGCCGACGGAGCCATCATGATGGATGCGTTCGGCTTCTTCGACACCGAAGACGAGCACGAAGCGGTCCTGCGTGAGGCCGCCCGGGTGTTGACGACCGGTGGGCGCCTGGCGTTGAAGGTCGTGAACGGCGGCCTTGTGCTCGATGACTTCCGCGCCACGGAGCGTGAGGAACGGGACGGTGTCGTGGTCTCGGTTGTCAACACGCTGACATTCGGTCCGCCCCGCATGACCCAGCGAATCAGTGTCCGTGGGAGCCGCGGGCACGGCGAGTACCAGCGACGCCAGCGCCTGTATCGAGTCGAAGAACTGCGCACCGCCATCGGACACGCCGGGTTCTCCGTCGTCGACGTGTTCGGCAATCCTGACGGAACACCGTTCGAACCAGGCACGTCGTCGACGATGTGGATCGTCGCGCAGGGCGGTGGAGCCGTCTAACATCGAGAATCGCATGAACGAGCCGACGGCGCTGGTGCGATCGCTGGGCCGCCGGCACGACCCGCCATCACACTATCGGGTCTGGGCCGCATTTCGAGGATCGTCTACTTCCTAATCCTCGGGTCGGGGTTCCTTGATTCCGCGAACGACGCTCTAGGATGGGGGGCAGCGCTCGTCGTCTCGCGCTGCTTGCGGCACTCGGCACTCGTTGGTTGTACGCTGCGCTCACCGGACGCTTCGCGGGGCATGCTCGAGGCGCTGGATGACGACCAGACCATGGGCTCTGTATGACGACCATTGGCTGAGGCGCACGTCGTGCTGCCTGAGCAGCGCTTGCAGCCGACGGCGGAGCGTTACGTCTAATGAACATCGCGCACCGCGGCTGAAGCGCGACGTTAGACGTCACCTCGGTTTGGGCAGACTGGAGATAACGCATGAGCGCTTACGCGTTGGTGACTCTGGCAATCGTCCTTGGTCAGCCGCCGACGGCTCGCGCGAGGCGGTGGCCATCGAGGCGGCGAAGAAGGCCATCGTTCGCCAAATCGATCCGGCACTGCCGCGCACGACCTTCGAGACGTGGTTGCGGGGTCTCGTAGGCGCGCAAAGCGGTTACCAAGTGGGAAGTGAACGACTGCGGGGAGCAGACCGGCAATCCCAGCGTGGATCAGGGGCGGGACTTCCCGATGTGCGCGCAGGTCCAGGTTTAGCTTGGGCGGCAATCGGAACTTTACTTGTCGTTGGCGGTCGGGACGTGGCGGAAGGGTGTGAGGACGGAGCCGCCAGTTTTCTTTTCCGGGTATCTCACCGAGTCTGGCGGTCAGCCGAGGTGGATCAAGAGCTTGGCGAGGTTCCGGCGATGATCCGATCACGGAGCGCCGGTGTCGCAGCGGCACCTGCCAACAAGCGGCTGCACCCGACGGCCGCACGGAACGATGAGAGCCGCAGCAGACGAGCGGACGTTGATATGGCTGGTCGCTCGGAGGTGTAGCGGTGTGGCCGTTCTCAAAGAAAATTCGGAAGTTGGAACCCCCCATTGACGACGAACAGCGTTGGAGCGTCGCTCTAGGCCGAACTCGAGAGGGGCCGGTCTTGGTGCGCTTCAATGAGACGGCAGGTGAGTGGGTCGCGCACCCCGACCTTCCAATAAAGCTGGGATTTGCAGTCCCGCTCAATCGCCCGAACGAGGGAGGACTGCCGGATCCAGCCGAGAACGAAGAGCTGCTGGGGATCGAAGACGTCATTGTGCGGCGGGTGTCTTCGACGGTGGTTGGGGTGCACGCATTGACGCTGACGACAGGCGTGATGAAGGAGTGGGTCTTCTATGTTGCGCCAGGTGCGGACATCGCTAAGATTCACGAAGACGTTCGGAGCCAGGTCGCTAGCCACGATGTCCAGTGCATGGCCGTTGAAGAACGAAAGTGGGAGTCGTATCGTGCTTTCGTTCCGTAGCCCCAGTTTCAGTGAGTGGCCGATGTTTCACGCTGTTGAGAGGCGCTTGTGATGACAGCCTACAACCCGCTGCGGCACGTCGTCAGGCAGCACATCTATGAGCACCACCCCAGTCTACAAATGTTGGACCAAAGCAACCGATCGTGAAGCGGGCCCGCCGCGTTACTCTGCCAACTGGCTGATGTCGCGGCGCGCCTGGCTTCAAGTGTTCACGGATCGGTTGGAATGTGGTGATTTGGCGCATACCTATTGCGCGAATCACCGGTGCGACGCTTACCACGTCGGCTTAGCGCGCGTCCTCGTTGTCTCAACACCCGATCGGACGTACCAGTTTGGCCTCAATCCGTGGGTCGAACTCGTTGAGCGCTGCCGTTTCCGGTTGCTACGGAGCGGGCATCCATGCGTTACTCCTGGTTCAGTATTGGGTTAAGCGTCGCCGCTGTTGTTGCAACGCTTGGTATGACGGCGTGCGGAGGCGCCGGCGCGGTGCCGACGTCACCGAGCGGCGGTGCCACCAACGGCCAATCGGACATAGTGGCGCTCGAGGTGAGTTGCCCGGCCTCGCTTCTGGTTGGCGAGAAGGGCGCCATGTCTTGCTGTGGCGCGTCTGCGCTCGGGGCAAACTCCGATCGTGTCCTTCGACGCATCGTGGTCGTCGACGCGTCCGGAGGTGGTCGTTGTGGATACACTGGGAGTCGTCAACGGACGATCGGCGGGACAGGCGGTTGTGTCGGCGTCGTATCGTGGTCGAGAAGCTGCCGCGGCCCTTGTGGTGACAGCCGAGGATGCGTTGCGCATCGCCTCTGGTCAGGCGCACCTGGGCGAATTCACACCAGGAAGTACGGTTACGATGTGGTTGCAGGGCTACTACTCGGTGGCCTCGGCAGAGACCGGCCGCCTGAGCCTGCGGATTAGCGATCAGACTGCCACTATAACCAGGACCTCGCCGTTGTCCGTTGCGAAGGGCGGCGACTTCTTCTTGCTGTCGAGCACGTTCGTAGTGCCTCAGGATAGCGTGGAGGTGTGCCGAACAGCAATCCTCGAAGTTGGTTCAGTCACCATCGCTGAACCGAAGTCGAATGCCTCCGGACAATGGTGCATTCCCATACGGCGGTAGCAGTCACACGAACCAAGGCGCCTCTCAAACGCAGCGGACGCGTCGGCTGCAAGCGGGTGTGCTGCCGCCGCCTCAATTGGGCTCCGACCGCGAAATCGGACTGCGGTTCCGAAGCACTTGAAGTCGCCGCAGTCGTCGACAACGAGAGCGCCACCGTCCTCCACAGCCACGATCTCGTCCAGAACCAACTCGGAGTATTTCCGTACCTTCTCCAAGAACGATGCGTCGTGCTTGTCCAGATGCGGCAGGATTTCGCAGCCAACGATCCCCAGGCCGCCGAACTCGTCGCGGTTGGCGACAACGGCATCGACGGTCGCGGACAACAAGCGGAAGAGAGACACGTTGCGCGTGAGCTGCATGGCGCCGCCACTTGCCCCCACGATCAGCCGGCCGGCCGCTGCGAACCGCTGAGATGTTCGGCAAGCCCACTTCGCCGAATATTGTTGCGAAAGACCAGCGGATCTCCGCCGGACAGGTAAACCGGCCGACGGCTGAAGCGGAAATGTAGGCGGACTCAATAGGTGCCTTCGATGACCGTGGATTGCTTACGGATTTAGGAAACTCAGATGGAAGTCCGACGTCTTGGATCAGACGACTCCCAGTTGGGGGTAGACGCCATCCGGCTGCTCAAGGCACCGGACGGCTATCCGATTCCCTCCGCAAGCTATCTCCTTCGATTTTTGTCTCGCCCTGAGAGTGTCTTGATTGTCGCTTCCAATGACGGCGTGCCTGTCGGCTACCTCGTCGCATATCTGCTGGATCGCGTCGACCGCGATCAGCAGATGATGTTCTTCTACGAAATCGGCGTCGCTGAATCGCATCGTCGCCGGGGCGTCGGCAAGCGACTGATCGGAGAACTCAAATCCATCTGCCTGGAGGCAGACGTGATGAAGATGTGGGTTCCAACTGGCCGCTCGAACGTTGCGGCAACCCGCCTCTATACGAGCACCGGCGCCGTTCCGCTACCGAGCGGGGACGAGGTGACTTACGCATACCCTCGTGAGAGCTTCGTCAAGGCGAGCAGGTAGCCGGTCAGGATCCCTGAACTCAGCGTCAGCGTTAGGCTGCTCGGTCTCAGTCGCGATCTCGCGAGGTTCTCCACACGGTTTCGGTCCGGTTTGAGCATATGCGAAACATCATCCTCGGCCTCCTGGCCGCACTGCTGACCACTACTGCCACAGCGCAGACGCCAGACGTAATGGTTGGTACCTGGCGGCTCGTATCCTTTGTCAGCGCGGACTCGACGGGTCAGCAACGCCCCGTGTGGGGTGAGCACCCGACGGGCCTTATCGTCTATACCGCCGATGGGCATGTGTCGGCGCAACTGTACGATCCGCGTCGTCCGCGTGCCGGCGAGATCGCGAAGGAAACTCCGTCGGCGCCGGCACAGCCTGGTTACAGCGGGCTGTACACGTATTTCGGGACGTTCTCCGTCGACACCAAGGCTCGCACCGTGTCGCACCACGTCGAAGGCGCAATGGCGCCCGACTGGATTGGTCGCACCCTGGTCAGGGCCTATCGCTTCATCGGGCCCGATCGGCTCGAGCTCCGAGTGATCACCGACGCGGCCGGGCGAACACGCGACGACGGTTCAATACTCGTGTGGGAGCGCGTCCGTAAGCGGTAAGGCGCCAGCCGCTCGCTTCCCGCGGCAGGTTAGCGCCGCCTATTTGTACGACGACCGGTCCACCGCGACGCCGCGCAGATAGACCGACGCGATCTTGCGCGTGTTGGTGATGTCGTCCAGCGGATTCGCGTCGAGCACGAGAAAGTCGGCGCTCTTGTTCGCCTCGATCGTGCCTGTGTCGGTCAGCTTGAGAAACTGCGCGCCATTGCGCGTCGCGGCGACGATCACCTGCATCGGCGTCATCCCGGCGGCGACCATGTCGCGCATCTCGACGTGCGGCGCGTACGGCGTATTGCCGTCCGTTCCGACGACGATCCGTACGCCGGCGGCGTTCATCTTCGCCAGGTTGCGCGCCTGGATCGCCCAGAAGGCCTGCGCGTCGGTCCGGTCGGTGTTGCCCTTCTGCAGCGTCTCGAACTCTTCCGCCGGGAGGCTCCGCCGCAGCCAGTCGATCTCGGCCACCACTCCGCGATCGGGCATGTTCGGCCCGAGCACCAGCTCCTTGTGCTGTTTCACGAGCGCCAGGAATTCCTCGTCGAGATCCTTGTCCCGCACGCCGTGCGCGAACGCGTCGAGGCCGGCGCGGAGCGTGGCCTTCGCATCCTCGAGCGTGTAGATGTGCGCGATCACGCGAAGGCCATGCTTGTGCGCTTCATCGATGACGGCGCTGTAGAGCTCGGGCGACAGCTTCGTCACTTTCCCCAGGCGGTCGTCGACCCAGATCTTGATGATGTCGACTTTCCTGGCCGCATTCTGCTGGACGGCCTGGCGCGCTTCCGCGGCCGTCGTGACCCAGAACGGCGCGGTCGTGCGACCGGGTTCCGGCGCCGTGATGCCGCGCCCGGCCGTGAAGGAACCTCGCCAGCCCGGGCATCGTCTGTGCGCGAACGTCGAATGGATCGCCGGCCGTGTCCTGACCCAGACTCAGCGCCGCTCCGACTCCGAAGTACGCCCGTCGACGCAGATCGTCGACGAGCATCTCGCGCGTCTGGCTCAGATGGGTGTGCGTATCGATGATCGCCGGCATCACGGTCTTGCCGGCGAGATTCACCCTGGTCGCACCCGCGGGCGCGCGCACGTCGCCGGCCCTGCCGACCTGCACGAAACGCGCACCGTTCACGACGAACGACGCGTTGTCGATGGGCACGCGCCCGTCGCCGACGATGACGCGTGCGCCCTCGAAGACGGTGACGCCAGCGGGCGGCGACTGCCCGAGGATTGGAACCGATCCGGCGATGATCACCGCGACAAGCCATCTCAGTCGTGGCATTGGCCCTCCGCCGGGCGAACTGTATCAGGGATCGGGAACACTCGAGCCTCGATAGAATTCGCAGTCAGGGGGACTGCTGTCTATGCAACCATCACGTTTTCTCGTCACCGGCGGGAGTCAGGGAATCGGCGCCGCCGTTGTCGAACTGGCGAGGAAGGCCGGTCACCAGGTCGTGTTCACGGGCCGCAACGCACAACTCATCGAGACGATTGCCCGCGACACCGGCGCGTATGGCCTTCGGGCCGACGTCTCTGCGAGCGACGACAATGCCAGAACCATCGACGCGTGCATGGAGCGCATGGGCGGCGTGGACGTGCTCGTCAACAACGCCGGGTACGCCTATCGGGGTGAAATCGGCGCGCTCGACGTGGACCGCATGAAGGAGATGTTCGACACGAACGTGTTCGGGCTGGTCGACATCACGAATCGGGTCGTGCCGCAGATGAAGGCGCGCGGGGCGGGCGACATCGTGAACATCGCCTCGACTTCCGGGATGAAGGGCGCCGCGACCGCAACGTCGTATGCCGGCAGCAAGTGGGCGCTCCGAGGCATCAGCCAGTGCTGGCAGGCGGAATTGAGACCGCACGGCATACGCGTCGTCTGCGTGTGCCCGTCCGAAGTCCAGACCAACTTTGGCGGCAGGACGGGTCGCAACAATCCGAACAAGCTCTTCGCCGCGGATATCGCCGAGACGATCATGGCGGCGCTCAACATGCCGCGCCGAACCCTGTGGCCGGAGCTGGCCGTGTTTGCGAACAATCCGTGGAAGGAAGACTGACTGTCTGAGCTCTGCGTTCTCTGCGAGCTCCGTCCGTACGTGCGTGACAGGCGATGGGATTGGCTAGTTGAGCGGAAAGATGACCTTCAGCACCTCGTCGGTCGTATAGACGCAGCGGTCGTTGTGCCCGCACTCGGGGACGATCAGCACGTTGTGTTTCGCGCCGAGGTGTTCGTTGACGAACTTCACGTAGGCCTCGCCGCGGGCGCGGCGTGTCGCGCCCTGCGCCATCGCGTTGCAGGACGAGTCGAATCCGCCCAGCGGCAGCGTGTCCACCTGCGCCAGCAGATACGTCGTCGGACGGGCCGCCAGCTGCTTCTTCAACTGATCGTCCTGGATGCCGGCCGTGTAGCCGCTCGTCCGCTGCGTGAGGCCGAACGGCCAGCGGTCGTAGGTCTGCGCGCTGCCGGCGCAGTTCCCCGAGGGTTGGTAGGGGCCGTAGGAGAAGTTCGTGTGCGGCGTCTCCGTCTTCCAGCCGAGCGCCGCGTTCTCCGGCGTCGCGTCGTCCACCGGCAGCGGACGCGTCGAGTCCGGCCAGGCGTAGCTCGACGGGTTGGCGACGACGTAGCTGACCGGGACGCCGAGCGTATCGTGGACCTTGTTCGCCATCTCGTAGCGGGCGACGAACTGTCCGCCGGCCGAGTGGCCGGCGACGACGATGGCGGACAGGTTGGGGAAGGTCCTCTTGTCGGCGAGCCGGCGCAGGATCTCGTCGACGAAGTCGAACGACGTCAAGTCCTTGTTCGCCGGCGAGACGCCCCCGGATCGCCAGCTGTCGCCGCCGCAGCTCCAGCTCACTTCGTTGGTGTCGAGCTTGTCGCGGCAGTTGCCGTCGGCCGACGCGACGCGCGGCGCGATGACTATCGCGTCTTCGAGGGCGCCAGCGAGGAACGCCGCCGACGTGGCGCTGCGGAAGTAGCGGTCGGCGTTGCGATTCGTCCCGTGGATCATGATCAGCGCGCGGCGGATGCGGTCGTTGCGCTTGTCGAGCGGATACGTCGTGTAGATCATCGACCGCGCGGGTCCGCCCTTGAGCGTCACGAACTGCGTGCAGCGCGGCTCGGCCGCGGTGCAGGGCGCGGCCGCGGCGGCGGCGGTCACTTGAGCGGCGAGAAGCAGCGGAAGCATGGGGAGAACATAACTGAAGTCCGCCTGAAGGCGGAAACTACAAGCGTGGGATTGATCGGGCACCGTTGCTGACTTCCACGGAACGATTAGTCAGCCATCCGCTCAGGTGACGGACCCGCCGGCGCGCGCGCGGTGAAATTTCTCCAACTCCTGATTGGCCTGCAGAATGGTCAGGAGACTTCGCTCCACGGCCTCGAGGTGCTGGCCGGGGATCGCGAAGTAAGCGTCGGTGTCGCCGGCACCCGTGTACACGCGATTACCAACACAACCGAAGCTGGCGGCCGTCCGGGTCGTGTTGATGGCCTCGGGCAGGACCGCGCATGTCGGACGGCCCAGAGCTGGTCCGGTACCCACCACGCCTGCGCTTTGGGCTGCCTCGGCGAGCAACATCAACTGCCTGGCATTCCCGCGGACGAGCACCACGTCAGGGGTCAATGGCGTCCGTGTCAGCGGCGCGTACACCGCTGCCTGGAGCGGCGTGCGCCGTCTCGGGATGTGCGGCACGTCCTCCATCTTCATGTACGACAGTCCGACCATCGTCTTGACGAGGCCCATGAGTTCGGCCTCTTCCGCTGGCGACAGTGCGACGTTGTGTGTATGGGCGCCCACCGGGCAACGCTTGTGATCGTCCGCCAGCGTGAAGAAGACCTCCCCGGCGGCAGCGCGGCGCCAGTACCCGCATCCTGCGGGTTCTGGAGTCGACACGCGGGGCACGCCCGCGGGCGGTCGATCGACAAACGTGATGGCCACGGGTGCGGACTCGAGCTCGAGCAGCTCGATGAGTGAACTCTGGGGCATGCTCTCCTCCTCGATCTCATTCAGCGGACGGCGGAACCCGCCGGGTCGGCCCTGGTCACTTCGAGAACGTGGGGCTCGACCTGATCATTCAGCTGTCCCGTGACGCAACTGATGCCGTCCGCGGGTGCGTGACCGCGCAGGACGAAATGCATTCCTGCGGTCGTAATCCAGCGCTCGCCGGTCTTCTGTTCGATAGCCCCGCAGAGATCGATCTCCATCCTGAGGACTTCTACATCAGCCTCGCTGAGCGCCCGACGAAATTCCACGGGCGAAAAGGCGTGCCTGCCCCGAGCGAACGTCACTATCGTAGTCTGTTGGCTCTGACTGATCGAGATCTCAGCGACGCCTGCCAGGCGCCGTCGCAACGCCACCTCCATCGTGGCGGCGCAGGCCGGTCACGTGATGCCTCGAACGTGAGCGAACACACGTTGCACGCCCTCGTGCTCAGGCTCTGGTGTCCTCGCTGGGGCACAGCCGGCGAAAGCGACGAGCACCAGACCGAGGATGCATCGCATTGATAAGCGATCGCGGATCAGCGATAGCGGAGCCATAGCGCCATCCACGCGCTCAACACCAGGCCGCTCAGCCCGATGCTGGCCCACAGGATCACGATCATCGCGGGGGTGCGCCTAGGTGGCGGGCGCCGCCAGACGAGCCAGCTTTCGTAGGTCAACGAGACTGCTGCAACGAGTCCAAACACCGGCTGCAGGCGCTCGAGCCACAGCAGACAGCTCGCGCTGACGACCGACACGGCGCCAAGTCCTGCCAGGACTTGAGGCAGCAGTCATCAACTGGGCACCAGCAGCGCAGACACCATCGAGATGAGCCCGGCGGTCTGCGAGCGAGCTTTCTCATGCCTGGCGCTCACTCCGGTGGCCGCTGGAGCGCCGGGCAAGGGGCATTGACGGATGTGACGCACATGTTCCGCTCGAACGTTGTCTGGCCGGCAGGCGAAAGATTCAGGATGTCGACCGCTTGAGCCTCGGGCCGTGTATTCGCCACCTGGATGCCGGGGTTCCCAACCACCACGTTCTGCCGGATCACCGTCCGGCGCGCTCCGGACGCCACGAAAATCCCGTTGGTATTGCCCGTCACGTTGTTTCCGTCGAGGAGGTTCCCGGTGGCCGTCGCGATCACGCCGATTCCAAAATCATCTGCAGGTTCCGAGTAACCATTTCCGTGTATGTCGTTCAGCCGGACCCGGCTGTTGTGGCCGGCGATTCATATGCCGCCGCATGGCGCGCTGGTCGACCCGTTCCGGACGGAGGTAACGCCTTCCACAAGAGTTCCAAACGACGTCGCCGCGATGAACACGCCAGAAGCGCAGTTGGTCGATGTCGTCATGTTCTCCACCCGTGCGTCGGTCGACGCCATCACGGCGACGCCGTGTGTGCGGAACCGCTGGATCAGCCCTGGTCCGCGGATCCCGACGTTGCGGCTGCTGTTGGTCGAGATGCCATTCTCGCCGGCGGGGTTGGGGCCGCCGCAAGCCGTCGTGGCATCGGCTGTCCCGGTGATCGTGAAGCCGTTCAGCCGCAGCTCCACATTTGGTGCGCCGAAGGCGAAACAGGTGTTACCAGCCGGGACGTTGCACGTCACATTGCCAGTCAGATCGGTGTCTTCGACGATCATGTACGTGCGTGTGATGATCCCGCTGACTTCATCGGCTGCCCGTGCCCATGCTCCGAAGGCCACTGCGGCAACGGCGGTGCCGGCAGCGAGTTGGAACCCGCGTTTCCAGTCCATAAGACCTCACCTGGGGGTGCAATCGCTCCGAGAGTGGCACCTTCCCCGAACATGTACGCGTAAACCGAGGAAAAAGGGGGCCAGGACCTTGCCCGGCAGGCCGCCGGGCCCGTATGCTGGCTCCTCGCCAGCATGGACAACATAGACCCGGGACGGTGGCATCGAGCCAAAGAAGTGTTTTACGACGCCCTGGACGCTTCTCCCGAGAGCCGCGCGTCGTTCGTGGAGGCCGCTTGCGGAGCCGATCGATGGCTTCGTGACGAGGTCGATTCGCTTCTGAAGAGCGACGACCTGGCCGGCGACTTCATCGAACGGCCGGTGATCGAGCTCCTCGGCACCACCGACAGAACAGTCTCGCGATTGCTCGATGCAGGCGACACGCTCGGACGCTACGAAATCCTCCAGTTTCTTGGGGCCGGCGCCGTGAGCGAGGTCTACCGGGCGCGCGACACTCGGCTGGGCCGCACTGTGGCCGTCAAACTGCAGACCGATGCGACCGTGGCGGATGCGGGCGCCTGGCTGCTCAGGGAAGCGCAACATGCGTCAACGCTGAACCACCCACACATCTGTACCGTCCACGAAGTGGAAGAAGTGAACGGCCTGCCCTTCATCGTCCTGGAACACGTCGAAGGGCAGACGCTGCATGCCATGGTCAAGGCAGGATCACGTTCCGCAGCGGAGATCGTGCGGTGGGGCGCGCAGATTGCCGAGGCGCTCGACCACGCACACAGGCGCGGCATCGTCCATCGAGATCTCAAGGGCTCGAATGTCGCGGTCACCCCTGACGGCGACGTCAAGGTGCTGGACTTCGGGCTCGCCCGCCGCCTCAGCGCGGACGACGCGACAGCGACGGCGGCGGCTGTCCTGACCGACGCGTCGGTCGCCGGCACCTTGACGCACATCGCGCCCGAGGTCTTGCAAGGAGGATCGATCGACGCGCGGATGGACATCTGGGCGGTTGGCGTGGTCTTGTACGAGATGGCGAGCGGCCAGCTGCCGTTCAAGGGCGACACGCCCTTTTCGACGGCCAACGCCATTCTCGAGACCGAGCCTCCGCCCCTGCCATCCGGTGTTCCGTTGGGGCTCCAGCGAGTGATCATGCGGTGTCTCTCGAAGAATGCGGACGCACGCTATCAAACCGCCTCGGCGCTTCGCGACGCACTCAACGGGATCCGGGTCCAGGGCAATACCTTCCGTCGCTCGAGCGCGTGGCTCTCCGCTGCGACGATGCTGCTTGCTGTGCTCGCCGCCTCGGCATATTGGTTGACGGGACGGTCGGAGGGGACGGTCACGCTCGACCCTGCCGCGCGGATGCTCGCAGTCCTGCCACTTCGCGACACCTCTGGCGACGAGTCTCACCGCTACCTTGCCGATGGCATGACCGAGGCGCTGGTCGCGGAGCTCGGGCGCTTCGACGCCGTGCGTGTCATTGCGACGAGTTCGACGGCGAAGTTCCGCGGCAACGCCAATGCCATTCGCGATGTGGCACGCGAGACGCGTGCCGCTCATGTGCTTGAAGGCTCGATCGTGAGATCGAACGAACGCGTGCGACTGTCGGCCCGTCTGATCGAAGCGGCCACGGGGCGGCTGATCTGGTCTGAAGAATACGAACGAGCCGTCCGCGATCTGCACGCACTGTACGGCTCGGTCGCTGCGGCGATCGCTGCGGCGGTCGAAGTCAACCTGGACGATGAGGACACGCGTCGAGTGTCGCTGAGGCGCGCGGTCGATCCGGATGTCTACGAGGCGTACCTCAAAGGCCGCTTTTACTGGAATCAGCGAACCAGCGAATCGCTGCAGACGGCCGTCGCGCAGTTCGAGGCCGCGATCGCCCTCGATCCGAGCTACGCGCCCGCCTACGCCGCGCTGGCCGACTGCTATAACCAGCTTGGGACGGTCATGGTTGGGGGCGGATCACCGCAAGAGTGGCGTCCCCGTGCCGCCGACGCCGCGGTGAAGGCCCTGCAGATTGATCCCGGGCTGGCCGAAGCCCATGCGACATTGGGATACGTCCGGCATTACAGCGGCGACCTCGACGCCGCGGAGAAGTCTCTTCGCCGGGCGATTGAGCTCAATCCGAGTTATGCGCTCGGGCGCATCTGGTATGCGAACTACCTGTCGTCCCGCGGGCGTGCCGACGAAGCGATTCGGCAGGTCACGCTTGCGCAGGAACTCGATCCACTCTCACCGGTGATCAACACCAATGTTGCCTGGGTCATGATCAACGCGCGACGATACGACGAAGCGATTGTGCAGTTGAAGCGGACGCTCGCGATGGACTCGACGTACATCCAGGCCCACAGCCGGCTGTGCGCCGCGTACTCGTTTGCCGGTCGACATGACGATGCCATCGCCGAATGTGAGGTAGTGGTTCGTTTGAGCAACAGCAGTACATCGAGTTTGGCGGCTCTCGCCCAGGCATATGGATCGGCGGGCCGCCCGCGCGACGCCGAGCGATTGCTGGACCAGCTGGTCGGCGGTCTGCCGGCACGGTATGTGTCCTCAGGCGCTGTGGCAAATGCGTATACGGCACTGGGACGAACCGAACAGGCGCTGAGTTGGCTCGAGCGGTCGTATCGCGAGCGCACCAATAACATCGCGTATCTGGCAGTCGAGCCCGTGTATGACGCAATCCGGCAGGAACCGCGGTTCCAGGCGGTGCTGCGTGCGGCTGGCCTGCCGTGACTGAGAGCGCGAGCGCGGCCCGCTCGAGTATCACGACCCTGTTGACGCAGTGGAGTCTGGGCGATCGCGGCGCGCTGGATCGTCTGGTGCCGCTCGTCTACGCCGAGCTTCGCAAGATCGCCGCCCGCCAGCTGCGCCGGCAACCCCAGGGCGCGCCAGTCGAGCCCACCGATCTGGTCCACGCCCTGTTCGTGCAGCTCGTCGATCAGCGGCACGCGAGATGGGAGAACCGCGCACATTTCTATGCGGTTGCCGCGCAGATGATGCGCCGCATTCTCGTCGATCACGCGCGTGCGCGGCTTGCGGCTAAACGCGGCGGCTCTGCGGTGATGGTTTCGCTGAGCGACGTCGGTCACCTGGCCGGGACATCCCCTGAGGGACGGGTCTGCGATGTGCTGGCCATCGACAAGGCGCTCGAGCGCCTGGCGTCACGAGATCCAGAGCAAGTGCGGATCGTCGAATTCCGGTTTTTTGCCGGGCTCTCCGTCGAGGAGACCGCGGCGGTGCTGGGTCTCTCGCCGCGGACCATCAAGCGTGAGTGGCGGCTCGCGAAGGCATGGCTGTTTCGCGAACTTCGAAAGGATCTCTTGCGCGACGACGTGCGGTGAACGGCATGTCCGACGCGAGAAAATGCGTGGCAAACATTCATCGAACAAGGTGATCGGCCTGGCGAAGTCGTGTCCACATCTCTGTCGCAGCAAGTTCAAACTCGTCATCCCCCCGTTGATCCAGATTGGGACACTCCCATCGAGGCTCTCGCGTTGAAGGCCGGATTTTCACACCGGCTGCGCGGGCGCATCGATTGCACACCTCCGCGGTCCGGGCCGCGGCGCTTCGCGATCCGCAGCCTGAAGCGCCATGCTCAGACACACCATCCGAAGCGGCTCGATGGGCCCACCGTCGCGCTGCGCGCTACGGTGGACAAGCACGAAGGCCATTCTGGCACTCGCCGCGCTGGCCGCGGCGATTCCGGTGGCCGCGTGGACCGTCGTCACACGCCGCTCGAGCGCGACGGTCGTCGCTGCGGCGCCGGCTCCTGCGCCGGACGCAGCGGACAACCCCGTCGACGCGCGCCGGCGCGCCGACTTCGCCGCCATGCAGGCGTTCAGGCCCGGCTACGCGTTCTGGCAGCACGTCTTCACCATTCCCGACGGTTCGATCGCGTTCGGCAGCGCCGTTGACGGACGGCTTCTCGCGACGTTTCCTGCAAAAGGCGTGTGGACGCGGCAGGCCGAGTGGGGCGATCCCGCGGTCGCCCGCATCCTCGACGGTCAACAACTCGCTCCCAAATTGCGCGAACGGCGACAACAGGTGGCGCTCCTCCTGGAGGACGCGACGGGGTCGGTGCTGCACAACTCAACACGTGGGGACGCCCTGCTGACCAACGCCCCCAGGTATGGCGCCTTCCTCGCGGACTGGGGCGCAATTTACGAGCGGTTCGGCGTACCTGCGGAAATCGGCCTGGCTCAAGTCATCTTCGAATCTGGCCTGAGCGGTACGAGGCGCTCGGAAGCCAACGCCGTGGGCTTCTGCCAGTGGCTCCAGAAGAACTGGAAACGACTGAACTACTTCTCACCGACACCCATCGAGGGCCGGAACCAGACGACGCAGGCTCCTTACTGCGCCGCCTACCTGTCCGTGCTCGCCACCAAGTACGGTTCGTTCATCCCGGCGCTCTCGGAGCACAATGCGGGCGGCACGAATGTCGGGCGGGCGCTGATCAACGGCGGGTACCTCGGTGGGGAGGATGTCCGGACGCGATACCTTCTGGGCTCCAGGCTGGCCCTCGACCTGCGGGACCTGCCGGGCAAAGAGTATGCGGACGTCTACAAGAGCTATGGCCCGCGCTCGTATCTCTACGCGGAGATGGTGTTCGGCAACACGTTCAACATCAGCAGGCTCATCGCGACGACGCCGCAGACGCCGATCAGCGCGATGCGTACGCCGCGTCCGATTTCGCTGGCCGAGATCGTCGAGCGAACGCGTCTGCCTGCCGACGAGCTACGGCGGTTCAATCCGGCACTCGTCGAACGGGTTCCCGCTCACGCCACGCTCTACCTTCCAGACTACGTCAGCGAGTTTGGTCCTGACGTCGCGTTCTGGCGCCGGCCGCCCAGCGCTTCGTATGTGGCGGTGCTGGATGACTTCCTGCGCCTCGACCCGGGCCCTGAACAATGGGACGATCCGGCCTTTGCGCCTGTACTGCAGAACTTCAAGCGCCGCTTCCGCGAGACGAACACGGAGGAAGGCGTGGTGATGGAGACGGTGCTCGCGTATGCGATGGACCAGGCCTATACCAGCAGCCGCCGCACACTCCTGTCTGAGCACAAGAACAGCGAGAAGGTGCGGCGGCTGATCGAGCAAGGCGTGCGTCAGCTCGACGCCCTGCGCACCGCCCGGACTTTGGGTATTGCTGCAGCACCGTCGCTGAGCTCCGGAATGATTCGTCACGCATCCGCTCGAGGGCGAGCTGCGATCGGGTCGCGCCGCCGTCGCGCATCAGTGAAGCCGCGCAGAAGCTTGCGCTAGAACCGATACACGAAATTGACTACCGGTGCCCCGAACAGGAAGCCCTCGTCTTCCTCGAAGAACAACCCGATTCCGACGTCGGCCGACAGGTTCTCGCCGAAGAACCTGATCGCGGCCGAGACGACGCCGCCGGATCGCCACCCGTAGTTTTCGCTGATGAACTTCATGTTCCGCCGCATCGGCGCCTCGGCGCCGGCCATGACCACCGGGCCGCGATCGCCGTCGGAGGTATAGCCCATGCCGGCCCCGCCCGTCACCGCGCCGCCGCCCACGTCCTTCGTCACGACACCATAGGCAATGCCGAAGCCATCGCCCTCCGGGTTGAAGGCGTGAAATACTCCGGCGGCAACGTGCGTCCCGCGCCGCGACAGCAGCTGGACTTTCGGCGTCACCCAGAACGGCCGCTCCGATTCGTTAAACCCAACGACGAGCGGCGTGCCTCCGCCGATCGAAATCCGATCGGTGATCCCGACCTGCACGAACGGCATCATGAACTCGTACACACCGAGATACACCACGCCTCTCTGCAGCGCCTTGCCAGTTGGACCGAACAACAAACGCGTGTTGGTGGGGTCCTCGCGTTGAAACTCCTCACCGACGAACCGTCCGGAGACGGCCCGAATCGAGGCAATCCGCGCGGGCGGCGTCCGGACGACGACGCCCGCGGTCGTCCTGAAGATCACTTCCGCACCGTCCTGGGATTCGATCGTTCCGTAGAACCGCGATCCATCGACGAGGATCAGCTCCTGAACGGTCACTCGCTCCGGCGATGCACTCGTCTGTTGCGCTCCCGCCGGCGATGCCGCGAGGACGAGCGCGATGACAACGGCTCCGCCGATTTCGACACTTCGCGTCATGATGTCCTCCCGGCAGCCGCACCACCCGTCGAGGCTTTTCGCGGTTTCGGTGATACGTGCGTCCATACACGGAAGGATAGGACCGACCCCGCTGAGAAGTCCTGAAGGGGGAGTGAAGAAGGGTGAGAACGACCTCGCCGAGGCCCTGGCGAAGGCGGTAACCAAAAGCGAAGGCAGGCAGGCCGAACGTCAGGTATCGTTTCGAGCATGGGCTACGCACAGTCATGGTTGGCGGTCAAGGGTAAGCCGCCAGAAGCCGTGCTCGAGACGCTCGGGCTGCGCGCCACTGGTGCACGCGAGGCTATTGCCGGGTCTCCGGTGGTCGGCGCAGCGTTGCCGGGCGGCTGGTATCTGGTCGTGGCAGATGGTTCGGGCCACCGATTGATGCGCGACCCGATCGTGCAGCGACTGTCCGCCGGCTGCGAAGTGATCACCGCTGACGTCGAGGAGCACGTCATGGTCAGCGTCGCCACGGGCTGGAAGGACGGTCAAAGAGTGTGGTCGGTCACACACGATGCGCAGCGTGACATGGAGCACTTGCAGGCGGAGGGGGAGTTGCCGGCCGTCTTCACCAGCATTCGAGACCGGCTGCGCGCGGAGCAGCAGGAAGCGGGAGGACGCCGGGCGGATGTCGATCACATCTTCGATGTTCCGGTGGAGTTGGCACAGACGCTCACCGGGTACCGCCACGATGCCGACATTCCGGGGGCCGTCGCTGAGCCGTTCGAGGTACTGGTCGAGACTTCGTCGACTGAGAAGCCTTCATTGTTGAAGAGGCTGTTCGGACGGTGACCACGACACCGCGGCGCAATCGCCGCGAGCGTCACTGCCGAGTCTGACGAATCATCCACGCTGCGCGGTCGCAAACGCCTTGAGCACCTGCGCCGTTTTCTCCTGCGCAGTCCTCAGCCGATGGTCCACTGTGGAACATCGGAAGGGAGGCGAGCGTGAGTTGGAATCACGAGTTAGACATCTACCTGCGCGACACTCGAACCGCACCACGAGGCGAAGGAGCCGACTCGCTCGAGCGGCGAAGCGTGAGAGGCCACAGATTTTCGAAGAAAAAGTCGGTCGTCGCGGTCCGTGAAATATTCCGCATTGAGCTCGTCCCGCGTTCTATGTACCCTTCGCACACGCACTGCGGCGCGCTGCAAAGGAGTCCACGGTGGCATCCACTCCCGCTCGCCTTGGCGTAGACAGTCTTCAACGGATTCTCTGTCTCGTCGTCCTGGTCCTCGTGCTGCTCGCCGGCCTCTATGCCGGCTGGATCGGAGCGATCAACTTTTCGCGCATACGCGTGTGACTCGCCGACCTAACGTCTCCGGTCCGTTTTTCACGTCGAGGTAACCACCGTGACGAGACGGCAGACGCGCATGTTCTTCGTTGTCGGCACCGGACTGTTCGCCGCGATTTTCATTGCCCTCACGATCCACAGCCACACGAAGTTCGACGAGCTGACCCACGCCGAGGCCATCACGCCGGCAGTGATCGAGGGAAAGCACGTCTGGCACCGCAAGAACTGCATCAATTGCCACACGCTGCTTGGCGAGGGCGCGTACTTCGCGCCGGATCTGACCAAGATCACCCAGCATCGGGGAGAGGCCTACCTGCGCCAGTTCCTCCGGGATCCGTCGAAGTTCTATTCGGAGGAACGCCACGGCCGGCTGATGCCGAATCCGAACCTTTCGGAAGAACAGATCTGCCGCTGTCATCGCGTTCCTCGACTGGATTTCCCGGATCGACAACCAGAACTGGCCACCACGTCCGATCCTGGTGACGGCCGCATCTCCGCAGGGGATCGTCCTCGGGACCGTTGTGCCTGAAGCCGCATCGGCGGACCCGGTCGCCGTAGGGGGAGGCGCTGTTCAAGCGTACGCCGCCGGCATGTTTCGGGTGCCATCGCCCTGCAGCCGGGCGTGGTGCTCGTGGGTCCGTCCCTCGCCGGGATCGCCACACGCACCGAGGCGCTGCTGAGCAGCGGCGAGTACAAAGGCGCGGCAAAGAATCTTCCGGACTATCTCCGCGAATCCATCACGAATCCGCACGCGCACATCGTACCTGGCCAGACGTTCTCGGCTGGCGGCCAGTCGATCATGCCGGCGTACGGCTCGATGCTCAAGCCTGAGGAGATCGAACATCTCGTCGCGTACCTCGCAACGATCAAGTAAGAGGAGTGGCCATGCGCTTTCGGACCCAGGCGGTTGCCTACCCGTATTTCGTCGTTGCGCTGCTGCTTTACGGGTTGCAGATGGCGTTCGGGCTCCTGTCGGCCGCGAAGTACCTGGGGCCGGACCCGATCAAGGCCTGGCTGCCGTTCGACGTCTCCAAGGCCATTCACACGAATCTGTTGATCGTGTGGGTACTGACCGGGTTCATGGGAGCGGCGTACTGGCTCGTGCCGGAAGAGTCGAGGACAGAGCTGCACAGCCCGAAGATGGCGCACTGCGGCTCTTGGTCTGTGGACGGTCGCTGGGGTTACGGCAATCGTGGGCTATCTGTTCGGCTGGACGGCGGGAAACAAGCTTCTCGAACAGCAGTTACCGGTGAAGCTCGCGATCGTCATCGTGATGCTGATGTTTCTGTACAACCTCGGCATGACGATCTGGAAAGCGAAGCGGCTGACGACCACCGAAGGCATCCTGATGGCCGGCCTTGCGCTCACGGCGATCCTCTACCTGCCCGCGCTGTTCGAGTTCAACAATTACACCGTGGCGATCTTCTACAGGTGGTGGACCGTTCACCTCTGGGTAGA
Source organism: uncultured Acidobacteriota bacterium (assembly GCA_963785755.1). GTDB lineage: Bacteria > Acidobacteriota > Vicinamibacteria > Vicinamibacterales > 2-12-FULL-66-21 > JACCXG01. The sequence continues at coordinate 22,872 of CAWAXG010000058.1, forward strand.
AGGCGTGTGGGAGATGATTCAAGGCGCACTGCTGGCATACCTGCTCATCCGCCTCTCAGGGATCGATCGTGAACAGATGGAGAAGTGGCTGTACGTCATCGTCGGGCTCACGTTCATCTCGGGCCTACTTGGCACCGCACATCACTACTATTTCGTCGGCGTCCCCTCGTACTGGTTGCCGCTCGGAGGGTTCTTCTCCGCGCTGGAGCCGCTGGTCTTTGTGGCGATGTCGGCTTACGCATATCAGGCCATGCGGCGATCGGGGCTGTCGCATCCCAACACGCTGGCGCTTCACTGGACCATGGGCAGCGCCCTGTTCTCGGCACTAGGTGCAGGCCTGCTGGGCCTGGCGCACACCTGGCCCGCGGTCAACAAATGGACGCACGGCACGCTGATCACCCCGATGCACGGCCATTCCGCGTTCTTCGGCGCGTACGTGATGATTGTGCTTGCGGTGATCACCTACGCGACGCCGCATCTGATGGGCCACTCCGAATCGCAGCGTGAATCGAAAGTCGGTCTCTGGGCGTTCTGGCTCCAGGTGGGGGGGATGTTCGGGATGACGATGGCGTTTGCGGCGGCTGGTATCGGCCAGGTCTATCTGGAGCGAATCCTCGGGTTCGGATACCTTGAGACACAGGCAAAGATCCAGGTCCATTTCCTGATGCTCGTGGCGACCGGCATCCTCTTCACCGCCGGAGTGATGCTCTTCCTCTGGGACTTCTTCTTCCTGGCGCCTCGGACGCGCACGTTGACAGGATGCGCCGGTCCGGACCGCCACGACGACGGCATGAAACCGGAATCCGTGGACGAACAGCGCCGAGCGCAGCGCCTGCGCCAGGGCGAGCACCAGCACGATGGACTGCGCTATCCGGGACCAGACGCCCCGTACTACGTCTCGACCGGTGACGAAATCGCGGTGTTCGAAACCTGCCACGCCCGGCGCCTGCCGATCATGCTCAAAGGACCCACCGGATGCGGCAAGACCCGGTTCGTCGAGCACATGGCATGGAGGCTGGCCCGGCCGCTCGTCACCGTGGCGTGTCACGATGACCTCTCGGCCAGCGATCTGACCGGCCGCTACATCATTCGCGGCAGCGAGACCGTCTGGCAGGATGGCCCGCTTACCCTCGCTGCTCGCGCTGGCGCCATCTGTTATCTCGACGAGATCATCGAGGCCCGGACCGATACGGTCGTCGTCATCCACCCGCTCACGGACGATCGTCGTTTTCTTCCGCTCGACAAGACCAGTGAGATTGTCGAAGCGGCGGCAGGCTTTCAGCTGGTCATTTCCTATAACCCGGGCTATCAGCACGGGCTGAAGGATCTGAAACCGAGCACACGGCAACGGTTCGTCGCGCTCGAATTCGATTTTCCAAAACCTGAGCATGAGGCAGAGATCGTCGCGCATGAGGGCGGCGTGGAGCGAAGCACTGCAGTCGCCCTGGTGACGCTCACGAACAGGCTGCGCCAGCTGGGAGATCGCGGCCTTGCAGAGGTCCCCAGCACCAGGCTGATAGTGGCGACGGCACGGCTACTCGCCAGCGGGATCCCTGTGCGGACGGCCTGTCGTACGGCGCTGCTGGGTCCACTCACGGATGATCCCGATCTGCTCGCCGCGATGCACGATCTCGTCACGGCGACGATGTGAGATGCCGTCTTCCCGTCTCTGGCGTTCAGTGGCCGGCGGCGGTCAGACGGCTGGCAAGGTTCGACGCGCGACGTTGATCGCCTGGTCATGTCCGAACCCGAAGAGCTGATCCTCGAAGGGGCGCACTTCGCAACCCGGCTGGCCCGCGATGCATGGGCACGCTATGCCGCCGGGCAGTCGCCCACCTCCGTGCAGCTCGCCAGCGTCCGCAGGCGATTGGAACTATTCCTGACTGCGCTGTTCGGCGCCGCCATTCCGATCGCCGCCCTCGAGCCTCCGCCGCCGGTGACATGGCTGGGAAGACTTGCGCGAGGCCGGACAGACGCGCGGAGAACACCGCCGATCTGCGCGACGGACGGAATCCGCGTCTATCTCGCCGGCACCCTCGACCTCGCGGGCAGCAGGGACGAGACGCTGCGGATGTACCGCCTGCTCGCGGTGCAGCAAGCGGCGCGCTGCGCTCGCGGCTCGCAGCGGGCCTTCGTCCGTCTGCGCACGCCGGTGATGCGCGACCTGTTCATGCTTGCCGAGGCCGAGGCGGTGGATCGCTGGGTTGTCGAGCATGCGCCGGGGTTTGCAGACGATGTCAACCGCGCGCGCTCGGCAGCGCTTGGCGCACGTCAAACGGGACGGCAGCGGCCACTGAACGATATCGAGCGCGCTGCCCGAACGCTCCTCGCTGCGAAGGCGGGCGTCGCCACGCTGGAACTGCCGCCAGGCGCCGTCGCGGACGCGGTCGCCGCCTGGGCGGAGTGCTCGGCGCCGAGCTATCTCGATGGATCGAACTACGAGCCGATCGCGCCGGTTCTGTATTGGGGTCAGTTTCTCGATGCGACGGCGCTCTGCGCATCGCCGTGGCACTCGTCCGGCAGCGAACCGGCAGATTGCCCGCCACGGCCGCCGCGCGTGGCGGAGATGCGCCGCCGCCCTCGCCCCCGTCAGGCGGAGGATGATGAAGATGATCAGGGGTCGGGGACATGGGTCATTCGCGCGGATGAGCCCCAGGAGAGCGTTGAGGATGCGTTCGGGCTGCAGCGTCCGGCAGACCGCGACCAGCACGCAGACCCGGACGGGCTCGCGGATTCTCTTTCAGATCTCCCGGCGGCCCGCGTGGTCCGTACGCCGGAGCCACCCCGCGAGGTGCTCCGAAGCGGCGATTCGCTACGGGTCGCGGCACGCGCCGACGCGGCCCCGGTATCACGGACAGGGATTGCGTATCCGGAATGGGACTACCGCACGCAGCACTATCGCCATCACGGCGCCATCGTGCGACAGCCGGACCCCGCCGCAGGTGACGTCGCCTGGGTGCATGCGATGCTCGCCCGGGATGCGCGGCTCGTGCGGCGCGTGCGGACTCGCTTCGAACGGCTGCGACCGCGGCCGGTGCGCCTTTTCCGTCAGCCGGATGGTGCCGACATCGACGTGGCGGCGTACGTGACGGCGCGCTGCGGACCGCCGGGCAGGAGTGACGGCGGACGACCGGCTCTACGTTGCGATGCGGCCCGCCCGGCGGGAACTTGCCGTGGCGCTGCTGCTGGACGTCAGCGCGTCAACCGATGCCTGGGTCTCGCCCAGCCGCCGCATTGTCGACGTGGCGAAGGAGGCGATGCTGATCGTCTGCGAAGCCCTCGACGCGCTCGGCGACGCGTACGCGCTCTTCGCGTTCTCCGGTGAAAGCGCGGAGCATGTCGCCGTCCCTTCGCTGAAGGGGTTTTCGGAACCTTCGAGTCTCCTGGTGCGGCGCCGGATTGCCGCGCTGGACGCAAATGCGTACACGCGTCTGGGTGCGCCAATCCGTCACGTCACCGCGGCCCTGTGCCGTCAGCGAGCCACGTCCCGCCTGCTGCTCCTCCTCTCCGACGGCAAGCCGAACGACGTCGATCTCTACGAAGGACGCTACGGTCTCGAGGATACGCGACAGGCGGTCGCGGAGGCGCACCGACAGGGCGTGACTGTGTTCTGCCTGACGATCGATCGTGAGGCACCCAGTTATGCCGGGCGGATTTTCGGCCGGTCGGGGTTCGCCGTGCTGCACAGGCCGGAGCAGCTGCCGACCGTGGTCGTGGAGGTGCTCCGGCAGCTGGTCCGGATGTGATCAGGGGCGACTCTCGGCCATGGGGATTTGCTCCGGCCGAGGCTGCCATGGACGAAAGCCGAATTTTTCGCGCCATGGGGAAAGAACCCACGGCTGCCAGCCGCTGCCGTGGCGTGCCACCCCGGTGCTCGGGCAAAACGCCAACAAACCAACGGATTCCGCCAGGACTCGGGAGGCACCGCCCTTGCTCGGCTCGCTGGCGTCCATCACCCCCGAGGTGCGTATGACTCGCCAGAAATGCTGCACGCCGGCTGCCTTGGCGGTTTCGGCACTGCTCCTGCTCCTCGCTCGCCCCGTCGCCGCACAGGAAACCGCGCCTTCCCGCACCGGCCATGAGGTTTACGAAGCGGTCTGCATCACCTGCCACGGGCCAGACGGTCGCGGCGGCGTCAATCCCGCGCTCGAGAAAATCGTCAAGCCACCGGATTTCACGGACTGCGCCTTCGCGGCGCGTGAACCGGACCGGGGATTTCTCGCCGTCGCCCACAACGGCGGACCGGCCCGCGGCTTCTCGCCACTGATGGCGCCGTGGGGCGGCACCTACACCGAAGACGAGCTCCGGCTCGCCGTCTTGCACCTTCGCACGTTCTGCACCGATCGGCGGTGGCCCCGCGGCGAGCTGAACCTGCCGCGCCCACTGGTGACGGCCAAGGCGTTTCCTGAAGACGAGATGGTCGTCAGCACCGCCGGACAGTCCGGGAGCGTCACCACGAAGGTCCACTACGAGCGGAGGTTCGGGCCTCTGAACATGGTGGAGATCATCCTGCCGGTGTCCTCGGTGGAAACCGCGACCAACGGCCGCTCCACGAGCCTCGGCGACATCGCGCTCGAGTACAAACGCACGCTCGCGCACAGCCTCGATCGCGGCAGCATCTTCAGCCTCACCGGCGAGTTCGTCTTGCCGACGGGCAGCGAGAGCAGGGGCCTCGGCAAGGGCTATGGGGTGTTCGAGCCGTTCGCCACGTTCGGTCAGGTGCTGCCGCGCGACAGCTTCATTCAGGCGCAGGCCGGCTTCGCGATACCGTTGGAGAGCGGCCACGACGACGAAGTCTTCTGGCGTGCCGCCGTCGGAAAGTCGTTCGAGCAGGGCCGCTTCGGCAGGGCGTGGTCGCCCATGCTGGAAATCCTCGCGGCGCGTCCGCTTGCGAGCGATGCGAAGACTTCATGGGATGTGCTGCCAGGGATGCAAGTGACGCTGAACGCGCGCCAGCACGTGCGACTTGCCGGCGGTGTGCGGCTGCCGGTCACGGACGCCGACGTCCGCAAGAAGAGCGTCATCGTCTATCTGCTCTGGGACTGGTACGAGGGAGGATTCCTGCAGGGGTGGTGAGACGTCACGCTCGCTTGCCGGTCAGATTCGATCGGCTTGAGACCGAGGCCAAGTAGATCACGGCATCGACGCCGGGACGACGGGTCAGCGACGCCCAGGCGGGAGGATCGGATCGATCCAAGGCTGCATGTGCGGATCCATGTCTCGCCTGGCGCGGCCGCCCGATGCCCTCCGCGCGGCCGTCCTCATTCGGTAGTGAAACACCGGTTTGGCTGCCACTCGCAGCGTGCGCCGCCAGGCCTCGTACACGTAGAAATCAACGGTCCGCGGCGCCAGAAACGCAGCGTCGTCCGGATTGACCACGAGGCTGACTTCGATGTTGGGCGCCAGGCCTATGGGCACCCGATGCCGTCTGCACGCGTCGTAGGCCGCCGCCATCAGCAGGCGCATCTCGGCGTACGACGGTGGCGGCGAGTCGGCCATCTGCGATCCGATGGTTGGACGGAAGATGCAGATGGTTGGAAATGCGCCGATCGACGTGATCCGTTCGATGGCTTCGACGGTGTTCTCGATCGGCTCGATGCCGGCAATCATCTCGCCAGAGACGGCGCCCCGAGGGAGCCGCGACGCGCAGTACTCCATGGCATCGAAAAAGAGCTTGTGGCCGAGCGTTCGCGCCTTTCCCGGGCAGACCCTGGCGAACCAGACCGGATCGAGCAGCTCGAGGCAGAACGAAAAATGGTCGACGCCAAGGTCGATCAAACGATCGTAGCGCGTGAAGTCACGCTCCGGGGTCAGCTGCACGCCTACGAGCATTCCGACTTCTTCCTTTATGGCGCGTACGAACGGAGCGGCGAACTCCAGCGCATGGCCGCCCTGGAACCCGCCGTTCAGATGCACGAACGTCACGTTCGACTCTTCTTTCGCGGCCCAGCAGGTCTCGACGACATCCTCGACCGTTTTTGCCGCCGCCTCCACGCCGCCGATGTTCTGTCCAGTCGTGCAGAACCGGCAATTCAGGTCGGAGGCCCAGAACTCGCAGACCGGATTGATGTAGATGCCGAGATAGGTGCCCTGAAGCACACCGACTCGCGACATCGGTATGTCGCGCGACGTCAATCGTTGGTACCAGTTCGGCTGACGTGGGATGGTGACTGGGTATTTCCAGTCGTTACGTTGATCGACGATCTCATAGGCACCCTGATGCCCGACGAGCGTGTACGGCGATCTCCGTACGAACGGCTCAACGACGGGAGCGTTCACCCAGATGGCGGGCTTGAACCACGACCCGGTCGGGATCGTCAGTTCGAGGCCGGAGCCGAGCCCGGCGCGCGTCCGGCGGATCCCGCGCGCGCCCTCCAGCGCCGCATCATCGACGCGAAGCCCCCGACAGAAAAGGTCGATTTCGAGCTCGCAGGGGTTGAGTGGCATGGCGATCCCATCTGCGCAACATGGATGCCACGCCGGCGCCAGACTGAACTGTTCTGAATCCTCAGCCCCACTTTAGAAATGCGAATCTGCCCAGCGCTCCGGGTCTGGGGACCCCCGGAGTTTTTCTCGCAACATGCGAGAATTTTCGCAGGGCGGGGGCGGGCGTAAAAGAGAATCACGAGCCGTCGATCGGAACTCTCGCCAATTCCAGGGATCTGCGGTATCCGCGACGATCCGCGACTCGTGAGTCAACGCGGGAAGGCGAGCACACCCGGAAGACTGTCGTTCGAGGAGCAGAACAGGGAAATGGCGCATCCTCGCTCGGTGGAGCGTTGCCCAAAGAAACGCAGCGCGCGCGGAAGGGCTGTGCTACGGTGATCCAGTCGGTGTTGCAATCCCAGGCTAGCTCAGCACGACACGGAGACTGCTCATGACTACATCGCTTGCAAGGACGGTCGTGCTCGTTGTGGCCGCCACGGCCCTGATTCGACCCGCCGCGGCCCAGGACGACGTACGGAAGCTCTTTGAATCCGGCAAGTATCAGGAAGTCGTCGACAAAACCTCGGCCGAGAGCCCTCCCGAGGCGCGTTTTCTCAAGGCGCTCGCCCATCGAAAGCTCGATCAGAACGATGAGGCGAAGCAGACGTTTCGTCAGCTGGAGGGAGCGGGCGATGACTGGCGGGCCGTTGGCGAGTCCGGTGTCGCGCTCGCCGATGGCAACGTGGACGACGCGGTGAAAGCCGCTCGCACGGCGGTGGAGCGAAACGCGGATCTGGCGGAGGCGCAGTTTCAACTCGGACAAGCGCTCAGCGCGAAGGGCGACAACGCTCCGGCTGCTGAGGCATTTGCCAAGGCGGCTGAACGTGCGCCGCAAATGGCCTACGCGCACTATCAGGCCGGCATGAGCTTCTACAAAGCCAAGCGCATCGACAAGATGGCCGTCTATTTCGAGAACTTCCTCAAGCTGGCGCCGAATGCACCGGAGAGGCCGGCCGTCCAGTCGATCATGAAGACCGTGCGGGGCCGGTAGCGGACGGAACAGGTGACGCGCCTTCCTTCCCTCTAGAAGGCATGCCCTAGCCCAAAGTACACCTTCACACCGGGATCAAAGTCACGTGGGTTGGCAGGAGCTCCCAGGTCCAGCCGGATGACGCCGACCGGCGTATTGAAGCGCAGTCCTGCGCCGACGCCGGCCTGAAGATCGGTGAGCGACATGTCGCCGACGGTGGGATAGACGTTGCCCAGGTCCACGAACCCGACGCCGCGCACCCACCGATAGATCGGGAATCTCAGTTCTGCGTTGAGGATCAGAAGGGCGCGACCGCCGCCGGCTTCGTTGTCGCCGCTCAGGCTCCGGGGACCGAGGTCGTCCTCGCGATAGCCACGCACGGTCGTCGCGCCGCCGGCAAAGAAGCGCTCGTTCGGTACGAGGTCCTGGCCCTCGAACGTTCCCGCAAGGCCCACACGCGCGGCCGAGGCGACCATCATGTGCGGTCCGATGGGAACGAAATGGTAGTACTGCAGGAATCCCTTCAGGAAGCTGATGTCGGATCCGAGCCCTGGCCTCGACAGCTCGAAGCCCGCGGCCGAGAACCAGCCGCCGCGAGGATCGAAGGGATTCTGCCGCCGGTCGATCAGCGCGCTCGACGTGAGACGCGCCACCTTGAACTTCACCTCGATGTCTTCGCCCTCGATCGTCGTGCGGTTCTGCCCGAACCCATAGCCGTACCGGAGCTCGACCAGCCGGCGCAACCGGTACGACTGCTCGCCGAAGATCTCGGTGACGTCGCTCACGAAGGCGAGAGCCTCTTCCGAGTCAGGCGCTTCACGGCTGCGTGAGACGAAGATGTTGGACCGCAGGGGCAGCGTGAAAAAGCGCTCCGCTCCCAGGTAGAAGCGTCCGACCTGGAAGTCGCGCCGGAGCCGCGCGGAGACGCCCGCCGTGGTTCCCGGGCTGAACAGATTCCGCTTCGCGAGATCGGCGGCGAAGCCGAGGCGCTGCTCGCGCATGTCGGGTCCGAGGACTTCGTCGTTGAACGCGAGGCCGTAGCGCAGGCTGTAACCGGGCCGCTCTTCGAGCTGGATGCGCGCGGCGACAGGTCGATCGCCCTCGGCCGGCACGTCAGGTGGCGTCGCGGTTGTCTCGGCGGCTGCAGGATTCAGCGGCTGCAGATCGATCGCGACGCTGCGATACAGGCCAGTGTCGTACAGACGTCGCCGCGTCTCGCCAAGCGCCTGCGGGTCCACGGGAGCGCCAGGTATGAGGGTGATCGACTTGGCCACCAGCGGCTTTTGGGGGTCTGCGCCATCGACGACGACATCCTGCAGGATCGAACGCGGACCGGCGAGGACGAGGACGTCGATGTCGACACGAGGCTCCTTCGCCTCGACCTTCGTTGCTATGGACGCACGCGCCTCCAGAAATCCCGCGCGCCTGAAACGGACCTCGACCTGATCGAGACCGTCGGCGAGCGCTGCGCTCTGATAACGCATGCCAGGCGCGACCCGCAGGGCTTCGCGCACCTCCGTCTCGGGGAGCCCACCGCCACCCTGGACGTCAACCTGCCCGACCACGTACGGCTGGCCTTCGCGCACCACGACGGACACGGTGGAGGTCCCGCTCCGGATCTCGGGCTCCTGGACGTCGACTTCCGCCGCGAGCAGCCCTTCGTCGCGATACACCCGTTCGATCGACTGCTCGAAGGACGCCGGGTCGATCCAGGCCGTCAGCGTGCCCACCGCATCGGCCGCCTGGAGGAGTCGTGACGTCGCGAGGTGCGCGTTGCCGCTGAACTCGACGCGCGACGCCACGACAGGGCCGGGATCGATCTCGATCGTCAACGTCTTGGTTCCGCTCGCCGCGTCCGCGGTCAACGTTGTTGCGATCGTCGCCTGGAGATGACCCTCGCGGTACAGATGATCTCGAACGATCGTGCGCGCGTCGCGCTCGAGGAAGCCGTCGAAGATGGTGCTCGACCACCGATCGCGGATGCGCTCGCTCACCGCCGACGGCAGCGTGGCCCCACGCAGGTCGAGCCGCGTTTCGGGACCGCGTTCGATCGCATACTCGAGCTCGACCGCGGCCGCGCCGGGGTCTGGTTTTTCTGGCGTTTGTGCCGCCGTTGATTCTGCGTCCGGGGCCGCGGCCGGAATCCGCCGCGCCCGAATGCGGACCTCCAGAAAGCCGCGCTTCTCGTACAAGTCAGCCAGCCGATCGCGATCGCGCTGCCACGACGAGAACTGGAAGCGGTCGCCCTCGGTCAGCTTCAGTTCGCCTCGCAGCTCTCGTTCAGGGAAGCCAGGACTCCCCGTGATGCGGACGGCGGCGATCCGTCCGCCGGGCTGACGCGAGCTCCGCCCGCGCCGGGTCGCGCCGAAGCGCGGCTCGTGCCGGAACTCGAGCGAACGGCTCTGATCGTCCAGCAGCAGCGCGCGAAACGACAGGCCGTAGGGCGCCTCGTAGGTCGTGCTCCACGTGAACCCGCTCTCGGCGAGATTCTGTGAATACACGAGCTCGACGCTGTCGCCGAGCCGCTCGCCGAGCGTCAAGCGCGAAGCCGGGTCGACGTCCCCGGCGATGAGCGTGGGATCGTCGAACAAGTCTCCGCTTCCTCCCTGATCCAGCCGCAGCGTATCGAGGCCAACCCGCCGGCCAACGATCCCGAGGACCTCGCCCGACAGCAGCCGCGCCAGCTGCGCGCCCGCGGCCGAGGGATCCGCCGACACGCCGAAGAGCTGCTCCTCGGCTTGTTCGTCGGTCACGCCGGCCGCCTGCGAACGCACGCTCCGCTCACAAGCGCCGGTCGCCGCGCACGTCAGCTCGACCTCGATGGGCGTGCTCCCGACCCGGGTTTCGGCGAGAAAGCTGAGGTCCGGCACGATGGCGCGCGGGTTCGCGAAATCGACGATGAGCCGCTCGATCCGGTAGGTGTTTCCCGCGAGATAGATCTCTCCGTCGGGGCTGGCCTCGATGCGTCCAATCACACCCGGCCGTTCGACGGTGCCCACGATCCGGAGACGGGTCGAGAGGTCCAGCCGGCCGTAGTTGTTGTCGATGCGGACGTCTTCGACCGAGGCCAGCGAGAGATCGAGCCGCAATCGCGAGAGAAACGGCGACATGGGCGCCGGCGAGTCGAGGCCCTGGCGCAGGCCCGAAAGCACCTGGCTGGAGACGAGAAGCGGTTCGCGATACGAGCCGCCCAGGACGTCGACGCGCCCGGCCAGCGTGGCGCCCGCGGCCGCCAGCGTGAGCGTGAGGTTGGCGTTCGATTCCGTCTGAAGGCCTTCCGGGTATTCCAGCGCCACGTTTCGCGCCAACATCGTCACGCGCCCCCTGGGATCGCCGATCGTCGTGACGTCGATCTCGCCGTTGAGCTCCGCGGCGCCGCCGTTCACCGTGCCGGCCATGCGGATGGTTGCGGTGCGACGTTCGTCGACCAGCACCGAACCCTCCAGCTCCGACGCGACCACGCGCGGCGCGTCCAGACGCAGCTCCCCGTTCGTCACACCGATGCGACCGACGACGTGCGGCGACCGCAGAGGACCGCTCACGGTGAAGTCTGCCTGTGCCGCCCCGCCCGTGGCGATGTCGGTTGCAAACGCTCCGAGGAGACGGAGGTCGAGTCCACCGTTCACGGCCACATCGACCTGAGGCGTCGTCCGCGGCAATGTTCGTTCCCCCGGAAGCGCGGATGGCGTTGCCGAGCGAATCCCAGTGCAGATCGGCGATCGATGCGTAACCGTCCTGAAGCCGCAGTCGCGTGGGAACCACCTGTTTGAACGGAACGCCGGCCAGCGTGAGCTCTGCCTCGTCCAGCACGGCCGATCCACGCACGCGTTCGAGCGCGAGCGCATCGGCCTCGGCGGTGATCGAGAGCACCATCCTGCCCCCGACCTCTCGAATCGTGTCCGGCGTCAGAAAGGGCAGGAGCACGGCTGGGGTGATGTCGGTGACGCGCGCGTTGAGCGCAGCTGAGCGAGGCTCGTCTGGAAGCGTAGAGAGCCATTGCGACAGCCACGGACGAGCCTGATCGGATTTGGCTGGCAGCAGTCGCAGGGGCAGCAGGCCCTGGGCCGAGAGTTTTGCCGTCTGCCACGTCGCGCCGAGCGTCTGCAGCACGACGCGCGTGCGATCGACGGTGGCCGTGAGCGCCACATCCGTCGCCGGCGGCAGATCGCCGTAGCCCGCTGTGGCGGCGCGCACGGTCAGCGAGCCTGACGGCTCGGGCGCGCGTATCGTTCCAGCGACTGTCAGATCAAGCGAAAGCGTCCCGTCAGCGCTGATGCGCGTCTCCGGGGGAAGCAGCGGACCGGCAATCGCGATGAGATCGGCGAGCGGACCGTTGGCTTGAAGACGAAGCGGCGCCGCCGCAACCGTCGTCGCGAGCGTTCCCGCCATCTGCACACGCGTGGTCTGGCCGACGACGAGGTCAACGTGCTCGGCGGTGATCCGGTCCGGCGAGACATCCAGGGTTGCGGATCGTTGCAGCTTGATGCGCGTGTCCTTCAGGGTCACCTCGAGCTCGTCGAGATCGGCCTTCGCCGCGACCTCGAGCGGACTGCTCAGCATGCCGCTGGCTCGCACGCTGCCGGTGATGACGCCCTCGCCGATCGCGAATTGGTTCCGCAGATCGGCAGGAATGGAAGCGGGGATCGACGTCCGCTCGAAGCGGGCTTCGGCCTTGTAGCGATAGGGGCTGGTAACGTCGAGATCCGCTCGGACGCGCGCGGCGAGAGCCGGCGCGTCCGCATCGATCTGAGCCTGCCCGCCGGCGAGTGCGATGACGGCGCCGACTCGTCCGATGGACGTTCCCTCAATCGCCACGTCGTCGGCTGTGAGCGTCGCCTGGGCACGCGGCACGTCGACCGTTCCCGCGACGTGGCCTTCGAGGCGCGCGCTGCCAGACATTGCGAGCGGCGTCGCCTGAAACCTGCGAGCCAGCTCGCCGATGTCGCTGACGTACGCGTCGAACCGGGCGCTGCCCCGGCCGCTCCAGGCGTAGTCGCCGGAAGCGCTGAGCCGTGCCGGGTCTGATCTCGCGTCGAGCCGCTGCACGCGCATGCCCTCGCGGTCGGCTGAAAGTACCGCGTCGACTGTGCCCGTGGGCCAGTCGGCCGCGCTCACCTCACGCGCGGCGAGCGTGGCGCGAACGGCCGGACGGGTGATCGTGCCCGTCGGTTCGAGCATCGAATCGAGTGAACCTTTCAAGCCGCGGCTGTAGTGCTCGGGAATCGACACGCCTGCGTCGCTCAGCGCGGCGACCGCCGCGCCGACATCGTCGACTCGCAGTCGCGTGCGTCCGCCGAGCGTCGAGTCGCTCCGCTCGGGACGGAAGTGTCCGTTGATCGTGCCCGCGAGCGACGCCGTCGAACTGCCCGCCGTCAACGAGTGTCGTGCCGACCACGAGCCGTCCTTCAACAGGAGTTGGGCGTGTCCGCCGAGCGCCAGGCTGGCGCCACGCCGGGCTGCATCTCGAACCGGCTGCAGCTCGACGGAAGCATCAGCCGCGAGCCGGGACAACAGGCTGTCCACGCGGTCGCCGGTCGAATCAAAGCGCAGCTCCGCACGACCCGACGCGCGCGCGCCGATCGACGTGGGAAGCGCATAGCCGGCGCTTGACAGCGCGCGATCCAGATCGACATCCGCCCATTCCACCACGAGGCGGCTGGGCTCCGATGCCGCGCCTGGCAAAGCAATCTCGCCGTTCGCTTGTACGGAGCCCGATGGCGATGAGACGTCGAGCTGATGAACCCGGACGCGGTTCCCGTCGAGCGACGATTTTGTGACGAAGCGAACGCTTTGGAGTGGTCCGTACGCTACTTCACGGCCGGTTGCCACGAAATCCAGGGTTGGCGAGGCGACCGCTCCGCGTGCGGTCAGGACGATCTCTAAAGCGCCGCTGACGCTGGCGGAATCGCCGGACGCCGCTGGAGGAGTCAGGCTGGCCGGGATGAGTCGCGCCGCTCGCGCAAGGTCCGCGTCCAGACGTCCGTGCAGCTCGAGACTCGGATTTCGGCCGCCGGCCTCGACGAATCCCCGTAAGACGATCCGGCCTTCCGGCGTGTCCATGCGCAGATCCGGGATCGTGACTCGCACGCCGTCGAACGCGAGTTGTCCGGCAAGCGTGCCGGAGAGCGTGATGGTCTGTCCGGTCTGCGCGGGCAGCCGGACACTGAACGGGCTCGGCCCGAATGCGCCCGGGCGGGAGCTTGAAGGCGACGCATCGAGCGACAGGTCCAACGGCCCGAGGGCCACCGCGCGTCCGGTCGATTCATCGGCAAGCGCGACCGTCAGCGCGCTCAGGGTGACCGTGCCGAGATCCAGCGGCGGTGCGTCGCTGGAGGTGGCACGTGAGAGCGGCAGGTTGGTTGTCCCGTTCGCGTGACGAACGACGGTCAGCTTCGGACCGACCAGATCCAGCGTGTCGATTGCAACCGTGCCGCGGAAGAGACTGCGGTCCAGAACGAGGCGTACCGCCTCAGCTTGCAGAAAGGGAGGTTCCCCCGCGGCGGAGGCGAACTTGACGCTGCGAAGTTCGACCGATCGCGAGAGCAGCGCGTAGTGAAGACTCGCGGCGTCGATCACCACACCCAGCTCTCGGAGCGCATACCCCCGAACGCGTTCCAGCACGGCGGCCCGAACGAACGGCAGGTGGAGCGCCGCGTAGGCGATCAGCAGCACGCCGGCTGACACGGCCGCGCCGAGGGCCAATCGCCGGACGAGCTTCCGAGCCATGGGCTTTCGAGTGTATCAACTCGGGGAGGCCCGTGATTCGGCGTGTCAATTGCTGCTGATGCCCTTGCTCGACGAGACTGTGGTCTTCGGAGGGCCGCAGCTGACAGTGCGCGGTGATCTAGTAGTCAAGCGTCAAGGTGGCCTTGTCTTCATTGAGGCGTGCGCCGCGCCAGAGCTCGATCGCGGCTCATCCGCAAACCTGTGACAATGGTGGCGAATGCAGGAGCAGCCGATGAAATCTCAGGTGCGGTCCACGCCGCTTCGGAACGTTCGCAGGCTCGCATGTGGTCTCTTTCTCGCGACCGCAATGGCTCGTTGGGCCGGCGGGGCAGACAACGCGCACGCTCGACATCTATTGGATTGACGTCGAAGGCGGCGCCTCGACCCTGATCGTCACACCGCAAGGGCAGTCCGTCTTGATGGACACGGGGTGGGCTGGATTCAACGATCGGGACGCATCGCGTATCGAGCAGGTGATCCGGAAGGAAGCCGGACTCGTCCGCCTCGACTACGTGCTGATCTCGCACTTCCATGCCGATCACGCGGGTGGACTCGCGGCGCTGGCCAAGCGCGTGCCCATCGGTAGCTTCGTCGACCATGGCGACCTCGTCGAGGACAACCCGGCGGCCCGTGCGCTGTTCGAGCAGTACATCGCCGCTGCTGGAAAGCAGCGTCGCACCGTGAAGCCGGGCGAGCGGCTGGCCCTCGAGGGCGTCGAGCTGGTGATTGTCGCGGCCCACGGTCAGGTCTTGAAGGCTTCTCTGTCGGACGCCGCCCCCAATTCGACGTGTCAGGGATTCAAGGCACAGCCTGAGGACCGCGGTGAAAACGGGAGGAGCCTGGGTTACCTGCTTCGTGCCGGAAAGTTCGAATTCCTCGATCTCGGTGACCTGTCCTGGAACTTTCAGCACCAGCTCGCGTGCCCGGCAAATCTGCTGGGGCAAGTCGATCTCTTTCAGGTCCCTCACCACGGCGTCCGCGACGATGTCGTGCCGCAGCAGATGTGGCCGATGACTCCGACCGTCGCCGTGATGAACAACGGAGCCACCAAGGGGGCCGGGCCGGTCGCAGTCGAGACGGTGCTGCGCTCGCCAGGGCTCGAGGACTTGTGGTCGCTCCACCGGGCGCTCAACAACGACGCGGCACACAACGCTCCGGAACGATTGACTGCGAACCTGGAGGGCACGGACGTTTGCGCAGGCGCGTGGATCCGTGCGCGGCTCGACGCCAATGGTTCGTACACCCTCACCAACAGCCGCAACGGATACTCGAAGACCTATCAGGTCAAGTAGCAGGACGCGGCGTGATCGACGATGGGCCGGCGGCCGGCCAGGCTCTTCTGTGGACATGCCACATCAGCCCGGGATATGCTCATGTAGCATAACCACAGGAGACACATGCCGGCGCCGAACCTGACGTCGTGGGGCCGATCGATCCTTTCCCGCATTCACGCCGTCGTGACGCGGGCGCGCCGCGATCGCGACTTCGACGACGAGCTGCGAGAGCATCTGGCGCTGCTCATTGAAGAGCAGCAGGCGCGGGGAGTGCCCCTGGAGGAAGCGCGCCGGCTGGCGCTCGTGAAACTCGGACAGCCGGCCATCCTCGCCGAACGTCATCGTGAGTCACGGGGCCTGCCCGCTCTGCAGATCGTCGCGCAGGATCTCCGCTACGCCGTGCGCACCCTGTGGAAGAGTCCCGGGTTCACCTGCGTCGCCGTGATCTCGCTGGCACTCGGCATCGGCGCGAATACCGCCCTGTTCAGCCTCGTCGATGCGCTGCTGCTTCGCCCGCTCCCGGTGGCGGCGCCGGATCGGATGGTCTTCGTCCAGCGGACAGCGCAGTCCACCGGCAAGAGAATCCCTGTCGATCGGCCCGCGCTCGATGGCCTGCGTGCGCTTCGCGACATCTTCTCCGGCGTCGCGGTGAGCGTGCCGATGATGCAGCCGGTCATCACGATCGATGGCGTCGCGGAGCCTGACCGGCTCGTGATGCGCGCCTCAGACGACTTCTTCCGCGTGCTCGGTGTTGGTGCGGCAATCGGCCGCGTTGAATCGCCGCAGGTCGGCAACGACACGAGCGCCGCGGACGGCGTCGCCGTCGTCAGCGAACGATTCTGGACGCGGCGATTCGGACGAGATCGGGGAGTGCTTGGCAGCACGTTGACCGTGAACGACCGGCCGCATCCGGTGATCGGCGTCGCCGCCGCCGGCTTCCTCGGTTTGTCGCCGGACGCGTCGGTGGACGTCTGGCTGCTGTCGTCTGCCACCGAGTTCGCGCCGCCGTCCGCGATTGCTCGACTGCAGACGGGCGTCGCTTCGGATCAGGCGCAGGCAGCTGCCACCGCCATGTTCGCGCACCTCGATCAGCAGTCAGCCGCGCCGCCGGCCGACGGGCCGATCCTGACCGAGGTGCTCCCGGCCGCTCACGGCGACTCGACTCTCCGCGAGCAGTACCGGGGGCCGCTCGTGGCGCTGACAGGACTGGTCGCGCTCGTGCTGCTGACGACGTGCACGAACATCGGCGGGTTGCTCGTCGTGCGCAACCGGGCGCGTCTCCACGAGCTGGGGGTGAGGGCGTCGCTCGGGGCGCGGCGATCGCGGCTGGTCAGTCAGCTGCTCGTCGAGAGCGCGGTGATCGCACTGGTCGGGGCGGCGGCGGCATGGGTCTTTGCCCGCTGGAGCGTGTCCGCGCTGCTCGCGCTGCTGCCCGTGACCACGATTCCCGAGCAGCTGGCCTTTCAGACCAACGTTCGCGTGCTGCTGTTCATGGTGGCGCTGTCCTTCATTGCCGCGATGCTGTTCGGATTCGTGCCGGCGTGGCGGGCGAGCCGCGTCGACGTGACGGTCACCCTCAAATCGAGCCAGACGACGGCAACGGCTCAGGGTACGCGCCGGCTCGGGCTCTGGCTCGTCGGGGCGCAGGTCGCGCTGTCGGTGGTTCTGCTCGCCGGCGCCGGACTCTTCGTTCAGACGGTTCGCAACCTCGCGCATGCCGACCTCGGGTTCGATCCGCGAAACCTGATTCAGGTTGAACTGGCGGCCCGGTCCGCCGGCATCCGGCCGGACCAGGTTCCGGCGCTGCACGATCAGCTCCTCGCGCGTGTCGTCGCGATCCCGGGAGTGGAAGCCGTGACCGCGTTTGGAACCCCGCTCTTTCCCGCCTGGGCGACTGCCGCCGAGCAGCCCTCGGACTACGCCGCCGGAATCGTCGGACCCGGGTTCTTCGAGCTGATGCGCATTCCTCTCGTTCGCGGCCGTCTGTTCACGATGGCGGACGCCATGCGGCCGGAGGGCTTCTCGATCGTCAGTGAGTCGTTCGCCAAACAGATGTTCCCCGGGGAGGACGCGATCGGCAAACGCGCCGGCTTCGGCAATCTCGAAGTAATCGGCATCGTCGGCGATGCCAAACTCGACAACCTGCGATGGAACGTCGAGCCGTTCGTCTACCGGATGGGCCTCCGGCAGGCACGCTTGATGTCGGCGCTCCTGGTTCGAACGGCCGTCGATCCCGAGGCGGTGATGCGGCCAATTCAAGAGGCCGTGTCGAGCGTGAACCCGCGTTTACCCGTCTCAATCAGAACGGTGGACGACGTCGTGAACCGTTCGATCGCGCGTGAGCGGCTCGTCGCGATGACCAGCGGGTTCTTTGGCGTGCTGGGACTCGCGCTGTCGGGCATCGGACTCTTCGGCGTGGCCGCCTTCGCGGTCGTCCGGCGCACGAGCGAACTGGGCCTGCGGATGGCGCTCGGCGCGACCCCGTGGCACGCGGTCCGTGAATCGTTGCGGGAAACCATGCACGTGTTCGGTTGGGGACTGATTGCCGGGTCGGTCGCGGCGCTGGCCGCCGCGCGGATCGCGGGCCGCTTCATCTCCGGCCTGTTGTTCGGCCTGGAAGCGACGGACTGGATGAACGTGGCCGCGGCCGTAACGGTGATGGTGGTGATTGCCGCGGCCGCGTGCGTGGTGCCGGCGCTGAGAGCGAGCAGAATCGATCCGCTGACGGCGATCAGGTACGAGTGAAGGGGGAAGGCAAGGCGCAAGGCAAGAGCGGACAGGCAAGGGGGACAGGAGCGGGATCCCGATCCTTCGAGCCGAGGCACGCCTGCCGGTCGTCGGCTCGAAGGCAACTCGTGTCTTCAGTGTTTTTCAGAGTTCATCAGCCCGCGCTCACGATTTCGTCGGACTGCCGGTTCATCCTGAGCCATGCATCGAAAACACCTGCTGCTGCTCTGGAGTCCGCGGATTCTGGGGATCGCCGTGAGCCTGTTCCTGAGTCTGTTCGCGCTGGACGCGTTCGAGCCCGGTCAGCCACTCGCGCGTGCGTTCCCCGATCTGGTGATTCACCTCGCGCCCGCCGCTGCGGTTCTGGCGCTCGTGGCGCTTTCCTGGCACCGGCCGTGGCTTGGGGGGGTGGCCTTCATCCTTCTCGCCCTCGGCTATGCGGTGACCGTCAGGCTTCGCCTCGACTGGATCGTGGCCATATCCGGTCCGCTGCTGACGGTCGGCGTGCTCTTTCTGTGGAGCTGGCGGAGTCACCCGCTGGACGCGAGCTGACCGAACCGTCGACCGATTCTTTCAGCCATCCATTTCGCGGCTGCGATTAGCGTCTGCAAGCAAGCAGACTGACACGGCAGCTCGACCGTACCGGCTTGCCCACCACTACTTGACGTCTTGCCCCTGCGAGCCGAGATTGTGCCCAGTGCGCCTCCTTCGTCGGCGGTCTCCTGGAGGGAACGGGCATGCCATCACGCCTGGAAAGTCTCAATCAGCGCGTCTTCACGGTGATCCTGCTCGTGGCGTTGCCTGTTCTCATCGTCGGCACCGCCCTCGTCGTCAACATCGGTCAGAACCGCCTCCGTGAATCGGAGAGTGCGCGGCTCGGGCAGGTTGCCGAGTACACCGCTGGAGCGGTCGATGCCTACGTGTTCCGGCGCATCCTCGACGCGGCGCTGCTCGGCCGCGTGCCGGAGCTCCGGGCCGCCGCGGCAGCCGGCACGGGTCAGCAGTACAATCAAGCGCAAGCGACCGAGCTCGACAAGGAATGGCAGAGAGACGGCGCGGCAGTCGCTTCGCGCATCGGTCTTCTTTCCTCGCCTGCCTCTCAGTTCCTCGCCGATCTGGTCAAGAACGACTCCGTCTATCGCGAAGTGCTGCTCACCGACCGCCACGGCCGGCTGGTCGCGGCCTCGAACGTCACCTCCGACTACTTTCAGGCCGACGAAGCCTGGTGGAGGAGTGCGTTCGACAGCGGGCGCGGCCGTGTCAGCGTGACCGACGTGCGACGCGACGAAAGCGCCCACGTTTACGCCTTCGAGATTGCCGTGCCGGTGCACAGGCCGGGAAGCGACGAGCTCGCGGGGATCATGAAAGTCGTGGCCGACAGCCGCGAAATGCTGGCGGGCATCGCGGGACTGGAGCTTGGCTCGACGAGTGAAGCGATGCTCGTGCGCGCGGACGGCTCGATCGTGTTCAGCCGGCGGCCATATCGCGACGGCGATCGCGTCTTCGCGTCGGACCTCCTTATTCAGCGCCTCGAGGAGCGGGCCAGCCGCAAGGAGCCCCCGGGGCCGTTCACGTATGAGGCGCAGGCGGTGGAGAACGGCGCTCGACGCATCATCGCGATCGCTCCGAGTCAGCTTCCGCAAAGCTATCCGGAGCTCTCGTGGATGACCGCCGTCTCGATGGACGTCGACGAGCTGCGCGCACCGTTCCGATCGCTGGTCTGGTATCTCGTGCTGGTAGTCGTGCTCACGGGCGCCGCCGTCCTGGCGATTGCGCTCTGGCTCTCGATGAAGCTCGCGGCTCCGACGATCGATCCCGAAACGGTCATGCATCTCGTCGAGCATGCCCGCGTCCCTCGTATGGAGGATGCGGGGGTTCCGCTAGTCGATCGGCGAGCGAGGTAGCGAGGAGGAGGAAAGGGAGAGACCCAGGGAAGATTTCTTGGAACACATTGTCGATCAGTTGATGCGGCCGTTCAGCGCTGCGGCGACGTCGACCTTCGTCGCTCTCCGCGCCGGCAGGTAGGCGGCCATCAGGGCGATGCTCACCAGGACGATCGTCCACGCGCCAAAGGTCAACGGATCGAAGCTGGACACGCCGAAGAGGAAGCCTTGCAGCAGCCGTCCAAGCACGAACGCGACGGCAATCCCGAGCACGATACCCGACGCCATCATCCACAGAGCGCCGTGCAGCACGCCGCGCACGATATCGGCGGGGCGCGCGCCCAGGGCGACCCGCACGGCGAACTCCCGCGTACGCTGCGTGACGCGATACATCACGACACCGTACAACCCGATAGTCGTGAGCAGCAGGGTCATGATCCCGAAGGCGCTGCTGACCGTCGCCAGCACGCGGCTCGGATAGAGCGGAATCTGGCGCAACTGCTCGTACGACATGCTGACGTGCACGCGAACTCGCGGATCCGCGGCTCGCAGCTCGCGGCGCAGCGCCTGCGTCAAAGGCACGTCGCCGCTGGCGCGGACGTGAAGCGCCAGGCTGTCCATGGTCACTGGACCAAACGGCACATAGAAGTAGGGACGCGGCGTCTCGCCGATCGCGTAATACGCGATGTCTTTCGCGATGCCGACGATCTCGACGGGGGTCTCGCCGAGGCGCAGCCGCCGTCCGATTGGATTCCCGTCCGGCCAGTAGCGCCGCGCCATCGTCTCGTTCACGATCGCGACCACGGGCGCTCGATCGTCGCCGTCAGCCGCCGCAAAGGCGCGGCCTCGGACGATCGGAATCGCCATCACGTCGAAATAGTTCGTGGCGACCATGTTCGTGGCGATCGAGACGAATCGCTTGCCGTCCGGGGGCTGATACCCGTCGATGGCGACGCCGCGCGATTCCCGCGCGTCACCGAGCGGCACTACGGCCGCAAAGGTGACCTGCCCGACGCCGGGTAGCGCCCGCACCCGCTCGCTCGTCGCACGGTAGTAGGCGCGGATGCGGTCGGGGTCGTAACTGAGCCCGGTCAGATCCGGCTGTGCGATCACGAGGTTCGCGCTCTCGAAACCGAGATCGAGTGCGCTCATTGCGGTCAGACTGCGCACCAGCAACCCGCCGGACACGAGCAGCGCGAGCGAGACCGCTACCTGCGTGATCACCAGCGTGCCCTGGGCCAGCGTGCGGCGTCTGCCGCCCGCCGCCGTCAAACCGTCCTCCTTGAGCGGCGCGATCGGATCGATGCGGGTCGCACGCCACGCCGGCAGCGCGCCGAACAGCGCCGTCGCCAGCACGGCGACGAGTGCGGTGAATCCGAGTACTCGCCAGTCATACGCCAGGTCCGGATCGAGGTTCTGGAGATTCGCCACCGGCGGCCGCAGTGTGAGGATCGCATCACGCACCCATACCGCGACGAGCAGGCCCGCCGCCGCTGCAACGCAGGCGAGCAACGCGTTTTCGGTGAGCCACTGGCGCAGCACGCGCCCCCGCGTCGCGCCAATCGCCAGCCGGACGGCGATCTCACGATGGCGGGCGATGACCGCGGCCATCTGCGTGTTCGCGACGTTGGCGCAGGCGCCGGCCAATGCCAGGACCACAACGATCAAGGCAAACGCGAGGACGCGCTGCAGGGTCGGCGCCATGGCCTCGGGGAATGGCAGCGCCCGGACGACGTTCACGCTCAGTTTCTCGTTCTGTCGCGGATGCTCCCGCGCGAGCGCTGACGCGATGCCGGTGAGTTCGGCCTGCGCCTGCTCGACCGTGGCCCCGTCGTTCAGCCGCCCGGTCGTGAACAACCAGCCCCAGCCGCGACTCGTGATGTCGAGCCCGCGCGGCCGCATCGTGTTGTAGGTCATCAACGGTACCCACATATCGGTCGCGACGGCTTCGTAGCTGCCGCGGAACGCGGGCGGGGCAACGCCAACGACCGTGAACGTCGCGCCATTGAGATGCACGGAGCTGCCGAGCGCGGATGGCGATCCGGCGAACCGCGTGCGCCACCAGCGATCGCTGAGCACCGCCACCGGCTCACCGGCATTCAGTCGATCGTCCTGGGGTTGGACCACGCGACCGAGGGCCGCGGCCACCGCGAACGTCGAAAAATAGTTTCCACTGACCAGCTCGACGACCGCGCTTTCGGTGGCGTCGCCCAGTCCCGAGGCGACGAAGGTCTGCTGATGGATCGCGAGCGACCGCAGCGTCGTGGCCCGCGAGGCGAAATCGATCGCGTTCGGATACGCGAGGACATCGTAGGCCTGAGTGTCGGTGGCGCCGAACACGCGGACGAGTCGTTCCGGCTCTGGCACCGCGAGTGGACGCAGCAGCGCGGCGTTGACGATCGAGAAGATCGCGGTGTTGCCCCCGACCCCAATCGCCAGCGTCAGGATCGTGACAATCGTCAGCGCCGGCCGGCGCAGCGCCAGGCGCATCGCGTAACGGAGGTCCTGTCCGATGCTTCGCATGAGGATGCCGGACAGCAAAGCAAGTGCCACGAGATCACCGCGTCAGCGACGACCAGCAGGCGAAGTCGAGGAACGACAGCCACCTGAGGCGGCGCTCCGGTGTTCGATGATGGGACGGGCCTGTGCGGGCGCGGACGCTGATAAAACAGCAGAGGAACGTGAGTCGTGATGGTGAGAGGCGGACCGGCCGTCTACGGAAACTCAGATGTCCTTCAGGTTCTCGACCGGATCCACTCGTGACGCGCGAACCGCAGGAATCGCGCTGGCAAGCAGCATGGCGATCAGGAACAGCGCGGCGGCGCCGCCGAACGCGGCACCGTCGAGTCCCTGGATGCCGTGGTACTCGGACTGAATCACCCGGCTGGCGGCGACCGCGGCAGCGCCGCCGACGACCAGCCCGATCAGCGCGACCCGCATCGACTGACCGAGCACCATCTGCAGGATGACCCCTGGTCTCGCCCCGACCGCCATGCGGATCGCGATCTCGCGCGATCGCATCGCGACGACGTACGAGGACACACCGTACAGGCCGGCGGTGGCGAGCAGGAGGCCGATGACTCCGAGGAACGCCGCCGCCCGGGCGAGCCACAGCTGCGTGTCGTACGATCGTTCGTTCAACTCCTCCAGCGATCCGATCTCGAGAATTGGAACCCGCGGGGCGATCGCGCCGACCAGCTCGCGGACCGGCTGGGCGATGGTGGTCGCTCTTGCGCGCGTACGGACGTAGAGCGCCAGCGCCGGCTCGGGTTCGAGAGGCGAGGGCAGGTAGACCTTCGCCGCCGGCGGGCCGTCTGGGCTCAGCCTCGGCTCTACCGCGGCCTCGATGATGCCGACGATCCGCACATCGATCGACGAATTGAAGTCCTGGTTCCGGCGGGCCACTCGAAGGGTGCTGCCGATTGGCGACTCACTCATGTCCTGAGCGAACGTCTGGTTCACGACCGCAACTTGCGGGCGGCCCTGCCGATCGGCGTCAGTGAAGCCGCGTCCCGCGATGATCCGCAGGCCGACCGCCTCGAACAGATCGGCTCCGGCGTACCCGCCAATCGTGAGGCGGCCCTCGTCGGTGGGATCCGTCGGGCGCCACACCACGATCGACCGCGCGGCTGACGCCTGTCCGAACGTCCACACAGACGTGTGGCGTGCGAGACCGGCCGCCTCGGCGCCTTCCAGCCGCGATGCGCGCGCGGCGAGCTCGTGATAGAAGCGGTCGGTCTCGGCATCCGCGAGCTTGAGCGGCCGCAGATCGAATCGCGCGATCAGAAGACGGTCGGCAGGTGTGCCGCCCGAGACGGCCTGTGCGCGCACCGTCGCGACCAGCTGCCACGCCGTCGCCAGGAGGCTCAGTGAAAGCGCGACTTGCGCGATGACCAGGCCGCGCCGCATGCGCGACTGTCTCGGGATCGCGTCACTGCGCGCGCCGGCGGGGCCGAGCGCGCTCGAGGGGCGCTGCGCGCTCACACGCACGGCGGGCGCGAGGCCGAACGCCACGGTCGTGGCAGCCGCGGTCAGCACGGTCAGCGCGAGCACGAGTGAATCGAGCGGTATCGGGCCGCCGATCGGGCTGCTGGCGAGCTGAAGGCCCCACCAGGCGATCGGAACCGCTACGGCGGTCGCCAGGAGCGCAAGGATCGCGCTCTCGATCAGGAACTGGCGAATGATCCGGCCGCGCCCCGCCCCGATGGCCAGTCGAATGGCAATCTCCCGCTGCCGCTGCGACCCGCGCGCCAGCATCAGGTTCGCGGCGTTCACGCACGCGATCACGAGAACCAGGATGGGAATCGGCATCACGATGATGATGCCGAACTGCCAGCTCTCGGGCCTCACCCTCCAGACTCGGTACACCTCAGCGAGCGCGCCCTGTGCCTCCTCACCGCGCGAGGCAGTCAGCCGCCGCGCCAGAACGTCGGCTTCCGCCTGAATCTGCGGAAGGGCAAATTCCGGACGCAGCCGGCCGACCAGCGCGAGGTCCCGTTCCTGCCGGCTCTGTTCGGCCGCCGTGAGCGCGAGCACGCGGTCCGCGAGCCACATCGGCAGCCAGATATCCGGAGCACGACCTCCGGGTCTGATGCGATCGATGCCGATGAAGTGCGCGGGCGCCACGCCGACGATGTGCACGAACTCGTCGGCGACGCGGATCGATCGGCCGATCACCGACGGATCGGCTGCGAACTCCCGTTGCCAGGCGCTGTGGCCGAGGACGGCGACCGCGGCGTTCGTGCCAGCATCGCGCGCGTCGAAGACGCGGCCAAGGTGAGGGCGGACACCGAGGACCTCGAAGTAGGCCGCGGATGCGATGATGCCGCGCATCGAGCGCGCGTCGGGCAGAGCGACCGGAATCTCACCCGCCGTGTAGCCGGCCAATCCCTGCAGGCCCGTCAGCCCCTCC
Organism: uncultured Acidobacteriota bacterium; assembly: GCA_963785755.1. Classification (GTDB taxonomy): domain Bacteria; phylum Acidobacteriota; class Vicinamibacteria; order Vicinamibacterales; family 2-12-FULL-66-21; genus JACCXG01. Next base: position 47,850 of record CAWAXG010000058.1, read on the forward strand.
TCGAGCGCCGCGACGTCTGACGGGGACGACATCCGGATCCAGCAGTTCGGCCGGCCGCAGCTTCGACTGACCGACACGCGGACCAGGCGATGCTGCTCGATGATGCCGGGGAACGGGAGAACCATTGTGGCGTTGAGCAACGCGAGGGCCGCAATGGTCACCGCCATGCCAATCGACAGGCTGCCGACGACCCAGACCGCGTAGCCCGGCGAGGATCTGAGCGCGCGGCTCGCGTAGCGCACATCCTGCGCGAGGCTGTCGACCCTTGCCCCGGTGGTGCTGACCCGGACCCGTTCCTTGACTTGTTCCACTCTGTCGGGACTCCTTCGAATGACGACGGAAGCTATGCCGGCTGTCGGTCAGGTGTCAAGCAGGGCCGGGGCCGGGCCGGGGCCGGTATCATCTGGAACCAGAATTGACTTGTGTTGCCAATCTGCACGGCCCACGGCTTGAAACACGATGAGCACAAAGCTCACGAAGCCCACCAAGAATTGCAAGTAGTTTTGCTTCGTGTGCATTGTGACCTTTGTGGCCTCGTGTACTGCCGTCGGCGCGTTCAGGCTCCACTCAAGTGGGCTACGGGTCTGGGCGTTGACGCGAATGATCCCGGATCCCCTTGCACGTCCGCCTTATGCCCTGTGCGTGCTCGTTGGCCTGGGCGGACTCTTTGCGGGGGCGACCGGACCCCTCCTCAGTACGTTCGTTCCGCCTCTCGTCCGCGACGCGCTTGGCGATCACCGCACCGCGATCGGGGCCGTGATGGCCATCGACAACGTGCTTCTCCTCCTGCTCGTGCCCTTGGCCGGGGCGGCCTCGGACCGCGCCACCGCGCGAGGCCGCGGCCGCCTGTCGATCGTGCTCGCCGGCTTCCTGCTCGCGGCCGCCGCGATGGCGGTGTTCCCCTCGTCTTCGACGCTGGGCCTCGCCGGGCTGATCGGCTCGATGGTCGTGCTCTACACCGGCATCAACCTCCAGCGGTCGCCGTTCCACGCGCTCGTGGCCGACGTCGTGCCATCCCGATACCGATCGCTCGCGACCGGCTCGGTGACGTTTCAGATGTGCGTTGGCGCGGTCGTGTTTCTGATGCTCGGGCGGATCCTCGGGATGGCGCCGGCATTCCGGATCGCGGCCGGCGCAGTGGTTGCGATTGCCGTCGCCTTTGCGCTCGCGCTTCGCGAGCCCGCCGCGCCAGGCTCGCGCGCCGCCGAAGCGACCTTCCGATCGCTCTTCGACGCTGCGTGGTCCGCGTTGAGCGGCGTGGTGCCCGGCATGCGGGCCATCTTCATCGCTACATTCCTGATGCAACTGACGTTTCAGACGTTCACCACCTGGTATGCGCTCCACAGCACCGAGCGCTTCGGCGTCCGGCCGGAGGAGGTGGCGATCGGATTCATTGCCTGGGCCCTTGGCGGAGTGGTGGGCGCCCTGCCGGCGGGTGTCATCGGCGCGCGAATTGGCCGCCGGAACGCCATGCTGGCCGGGTTCGGCGTGATGGCAGGCTGCCTGATCACCCTCGATCGCGTGACGGATCTCAACCAGGCGGTACCGCTGCTCGCTCTCGCCGCTGCGAGCTGGACCCTGCCGATGGTGAACGCCTATCCGCTCTTCGTCGAGCCGATTCCACGCGAACGCCGGGGCATCCTCGCCGCGATGTTCGTGCTGTGCCTGGCGCTCGGCGGCGCGATCGGCGATCCGCTGAACGGGAGCATCTTCGATCTCGTGGACGGCTACCGTCCGCTGTTCCTGATGATGGCGGGATACACCGCCCTGGCCTTCGCCACCGTCCTCGTCGTCCCGCGCGGTGCCGGGGAAGCGGACACCGGGCCAGAGGGGTCAGGCCCTTCGACAGGCTCAGGGCAGGCCCTTCGACAGGCTCAGGGCGGGCCCTTCGACAGGCTCAGGGCGGGCCCTTCGACAGGCTCAGGGCAGGCCCTTCGACAGGCTCAGGGCAGGCCGTGAATCCGTGAATGAGGACAGTTTCCTAGAATTGAACCTCCCGTCCTCCCATCCTCCCTGTGAACAAGAGACGCCGCCGCAGAACCAGGTTTCACAAGGAGGACGGGAGGACGGGAGAATACCTTTCGTCTGCGGCTCGCTCCGGGCGCACCGACGGAAGCGTGGACGGACCCGGATGGAATCCTCTGCCCGTCGTACAGGAAACGCAATCGAGTGCGTAATAGTACTTTCGACTGGCGCTGCCACGACGATCGCAATGACGGACCGGGTTCGACCTGGAGGGGCACATGGACAAGGCGCTGGCCACGCAGCTGGCCAATATCGAGAAACGCACGGGACAGTCGCTGGATGCCCTCGCCGCGGTCGTTCGGAAGAGCGGTCTGACCAAACACGGCGAAATCCGGGACATGCTCAAACAGGATCTCGGGATGGGTCACGGGGATGCGAACACGCTCGTCCATTACGTGCTGAAGTCGGACGGGCCGTCGGCCGCTGAGGCCGCCGGGAAGAACACGGCGGACGTCCTGGACGATATCTACACCGGCGCGAAAGCGTCGCTGCGGCCAATTCACGACCGGTTGATGGAGGCGATCCAGCGATTCGGCGAATTCGACATCGCGCCCAAGAAGGGCTACGTCAGCCTGCGGCGGAAGAAGCAGTTCGCGATGATCGGTCCGGCGACGAACACGCGGGTCGACGTCGGCCTCAACATGAAGGACGTGTCGGCGACCGGGCGGCTCGTCGCGGAGAAGCCTGGCGGCATGTGTCAGTACAAGGTCAAGGTCGCCGAGGCGGCCGAGGTCGACGCGGAACTCGTCGCGTGGATTCGCCGGGCGTATGACGCAGCGGGTTGACCCTCGCGCCGTTCCGGTCTACCGTTCCGTGTCCAGGAGGAATGCGGATGTCAGACGCGACGGCCACGAACCAGCGGCAGATGCTTGCCAATCAGCGGCAGATGCTCGTCAATCAGCGGAAGATTCTCGCGAATCAGAAACGGATCGAAGCCAATCAGGGCAAGTTGGATCGGCTGCTCCGGAATCAAAAAAAACTCGATGACGTTCTCGCGAATCAGCGGAAGATTCTCGCCAGGCTCTCCTGACGGGGGGGCACCAGCTTCACTCCGATTCGCGCAATTCACGGCCTGACGCCTCGATGAACATCGTCCGGATCGTCATCTCGATGTTCCTGCTGGTGCTCATCGGCATCTCGGTGTCAGGCTGGCTGTGGGCGGGGCGCAATCTGCCCGCGGCGCAAGCGATCGCCAGCCGTGTCGTCCTGACGCTCTGCATCTTCGCGGGCATCGTCGGCCTGGTCGCTCTCTGGCGGCCCAGACCGACTCTGTAGGGCGCCGAGGCCGGCGCCGGCGCTAATCTGAATCAATTAGTCCAGGAATCAGACCGCGGCTGCGGCTTGCGTCATGCGCGGCCGGCACGTACAGTACCTGACACCGAGCCCGGACTATTCATGAAGGCCCCGAATAGTCCGCCCTTCGGGCTTCGACTCCGGCCCGATTCCCGGGCCTTCGCTCAGGACTCGCCCGGGCGACGTCTTGAGCGCCGCGCGAAGCGCGGTGTCGAAACCGGCGGCATGAAGAATACTGGATGCCGCCGGCGCATTATTCAGAACCGCACAGCGCTCATGAATAATGCGGGCGAGTCGCGTGAGGGAACATGACCAAGGGCTTTCTCGAACGGATCAACGGTCCACAGCACGAGACGGCGCTGCGGCTCTTCGTCGTCATCGTGCTCGCGCACTGGGCCGAGCATCTGCTGCAGGCGTTCCAGATATACGGGCTTGGCTGGCGGGTCCCCGAGGCGCGTGGAGTGGTCGGTTACTTCTTCCCGTTCCTCATGTCGTCCGAGATCCTGCATTACGGCTACGCGGTCGTGATGCTGGCGGGACTCTGGCTGCTGCGGCCGGGATTCACCGGCACCGAGGACAGGCGCTGGTGGACGATCGCGCTCGGCATTCAGTTCTTCCATCACATCGAGCACTTCCTGCTGCAGGCGCAGTATCTGCTCGGACAGAACCTGTTCGATCGGCCGGTGCCGACCAGTCTGATCCAGTTCTGGGTGCCCCGCGTCGAGCTGCACCTGTTCTACAACACCATCGTCTTCGTGCCGATGGTGGTGGCGATGTATTACCACATGTTCCCGCCGGCCGAGACCGAGCGAATGGCGTGCACGTGCGCATGGCACCGGAGGCTCTCGCCGTCCGTGTAACAGCCGGAGTCCTCGTGTGCTGCTGCATCGCGGTCGCGTGCAGCCGCGCCGCGCCGGACGTGGCGGTCACCTGGAAGATCGAACCCTCGCCGCCCGTCACGGACGCGGCAACCCTGGTGCGCTTCACGATTCAGAACGGGAGCGGCCGCCAGGTGCGCGGAGCGACGCTCCGGCTCGAGGCGCACATGCCTCATCCGGGCATGGCGCCGGTCACGAGTGAAGTCCACGAGCGTGATGGCGGGATCTACGAAGCACGTCTCCATTTGACGATGGCTGGCGACTGGATCCTCGTCATGAGCGGCCAGCTGACCGACGGCAGCCGAATCTCGGAGGAGATCAAGGTTCAAGCCGTGAGGTCCGCGGGCTGCTAGGGTCGCGGATCGCCGAGGACCATTCCGTGGATGTGCTGCGGCTCCCCCTGGTCGGCGCGTTCCTTCGCTGGCGGCACGTGCGCCTGGTGCTGCAACTCGTTCTGCTGGCGATTGCGGTCGCCATCGTCCTGCACGGCTTCTTCGGTCCTCAGATTGCGCCGCGCAACCTGTCAACGGTCCTGACGTCAATTCACTGGCGCGGCCTCCTGGTGGTCGCGGTGCTCGTCGTGGGCAACCTGTTCTGCACGTCGTGCCCGATGGTGCTCGCGCGCGATGCGGGCCGGCGCCTTGTCGCGCCGCGGTTCTCGTGGCCGCGGCGCTTGCGACGCAAATGGGTGGGCCTTGCGCTGTTCGTGCTCGTGCTCTTCTCGTACGAACTGTTCGATCTGTGGGCGCTGCCGCGCGCAACGGCGTGGCTCGTGCTCGGCTATTTCGCCGCGGCCTTGATCGTCGACCTTCTCTTCAAGGGGGCGACGTTCTGCAAACACATCTGCCCGATCGGCCAGTTCAACTTCGTCGCCTCGACGATGGCGCCGGCGGAATTGCAGGTGCGGAAGGCGTCCACCTGCCACGATTGCCGTACCTACGACTGCATCAAGGGGACGCGGACTGAAGCGGCCCCGGTGCGGATCACGCGGCGCGGATGTGAGCTCGGCCTCTTTCTGCCGACCAAGGTCGGCAACCTGGATTGCACGCTGTGCCTCGACTGCGTCCACGCCTGTCCGCATGACAACATCGCGCTGGTCGCGCGCGTGCCCGGACTCGAGCTCCTCGATCTCCGCCGGCGATCCGGCATCGGACGCCTGGCCCAGCGGCCCGACATCGCCGCGCTCGCGATCGCGTTCACTTTTGCGGCGCTGGTCAACGCATTCGCGATGACGGGGCCGGCGTTCGCCTTCGAACGCTGGCTCGCGGGCACGCTGCACGTGTCATCGGAGGCCGTGGTCCTTGGAGTCGTGTTCGCGATCGCCCTGATCGTCCTGCCCGCCGTGCTGCTGGTGCCGGCCGCCGCGGTGACGCGCGCCATGACCGGCGCCGCGGCGATGCCGCTTGGCTCGACGCTCCGGTCCTACGCGTTTGCGCTGATTCCCTTCGGGTTCGGGGTGTGGCTCGCGCACTACGGGTTCCACCTGTTCACGGGCATCCTCACGGTCGTACCGGTGACGCAGAGCGCCATCATCGACGGGTTCGGTTCGGCGCTGCTCGGTGAGCCGGCCTGGCGATGGGCCGGGATGGCGCCCGGCTCCGTTTACGCCATGCAGCTTGGATTCATTCTGCTGGGCGCGTGCGGGTCGATCGCTCTCGTGCAGGCGACGTCGCTGCGCGATTATCCAGCCCGCGCGTTCGCCGCGTCCGTGCCATGGCATGCGGCGCTCGTGGTGCTGGCGGCAATCGTGTTGTGGATTCTCGAGCAACCAATGGAGATGCGCGGGCTGGGCGGCACGGGATGATGGCCCGGATCCGGACCGCGGCATGCGCCGCCGCATTCGCGCTGTCGATGGTCGCCGCGCATGCGCACGATGGTCCGCCATTCCCGATCCTGTCCGACCACGTCACTGGTCCGTATCTGATCTCGATCTGGACCGACCCCGATACGACCGACGACGGATCTCCGGGCGGACAGTTCTGGGTGCGGGTTCATCGTGCGGGCCAGCCGGGCCCGGTGCCGCCGGAAACGCGCGCTACGGTGACGATCGCGCCGGTCGAAAGGGCAGGGCCGGAGCTGCGCGCCGCGGCCTCACCGGTCCGCGGCGACGTCTCGAACCAGTTCGCCGCGCTCGTCATGGACCACGAAGGCCGGTTTACCGTCCGTGTCACAGTCGATGGGCCACTGGGCACGGCGACAGTCGAGGCCACCACGGACGCGACCTATGATGTGCGCCCGCCGCGTGCACTTTTGGCTGTCTATCTCGCGCCGTTCCTGGTGGTGGGGCTGTTGTGGGGGCGACTGCTGATTCGACGGCGACGGAGCCACTAGAAGAATGAAGAACCTGTCAACTCCCAACCTCTCGGCAACTCCCAACTTCCAAAGGATTCCCGGTCGATCGGCAGAGATCTTGGGAGTTGGAAGTTGGGAATTGGGAGGTCTGTGGATACCGCGTCGCACGGTCCAACATCGCCGTGACCGCGGCGGACGGCGAGGCTCGTGGCGTACCGCTGTCAGGCACGAGTCGCGGATCGACGCGGATCTCGCGGATCGTGCGACGCGGGCGAGCGCGCCCATCTGCGGTCGGCGTTAGCGGTGCACGACCGCTGGAGATCCGCGCACATCCGCGTCTCGTGTTCTTCGTCCAGGAGGCTCGCCCGTCACGGCGCCGCGGGGAGCGATGCGGTTTCGAAGGTCTGACCCGCTAACTAGATACATCGGGAGTTGTCACCGCTGCGCTTCAGTAAACGCGACTGCCCCTGTGGCACAATCGCGTGATGCTGACGATCGTTCTCTCGCTGATTCTGCAGACCTCAGCGGCGCAAGCCGAGCTGCCGCCGATCCGCAACTTCCTGCAGGTCAACCAGCAGTTCTGCACCGGCGGGCAGCCGCGCATCGAGCACTTCGCGAAGCTGAAGGCTGACGGCGTCAAGGCGGTGCTGAATCTGCGCCAGCCGACCGAACATCGCGCGGATGAAGAGAAGGAGGCGGTCGAGCGCGCCGGCTTGCGCTACTTCAACATTCCCGTCGTCTACAGGGATCCGACCGAGGCCCAGGTCGATGAATTCCTGCGCATCACGGATGACGCGGCCAACCGGCCGATGTTCATTCACTGCACGGCCGCGATTCGCGTGGGCGCGTTCTGGGCGATCCGCCGCGCCGTTCGCGACGGGCTTCCGGTCGAGGCGGCGCTCGAGGAAGGCCGGAAGGTCGGTCTCGTCGACGCCCCGCATCTCGAGGAGTTCGCGAAAAACTACATCGCGTCGCACCGGCCGAAGTAGCGTTGGCCTTCCGCCTTTCCGCCTTCGCCAAGGCTCCGGCGGACCCGCCGTAGCTTCAGCGGAGGCTGGGCAGGCGGAAGGGCGGCGACTAGGACGTGGACACCGAGGCCGCAGCCGGAACCAGCCGCTTGCGGCGGGCGAGCGCGATCTCGACCAGGTTTGCCGCCGGCCCGACGACGAACAGCGCGTAGTACGGCGCGTGCACGAACTGCAGCAGCCGAAACACCGCCTCGACGAGCGCCACGAGGAACGCGACCAGACACTGTCCGCGGAACGATCGCACGGTCGTCTTCGGGTCGGTGATCATGAAGAAGATGTAGAGCTGATACATCGGGCCGGTGATCGGCGCGACCTCGCTGAGGAACGGATGCCCGGTGAGCACGGAGCGCACGAAGGCCAGGGCCACGAACGAGGCCACATAGGTCAGCGTGATGTGAAAGCGGCCGAGGCTGTGGATGATCACGCTGCCGAAGCACCAGACCACGACCATCGGCAGCAGATTGTTGCCCCACTGCACGCTCAAGCTCGCGACGGTGTCGGCCGCGAGCACCAGCATCGCCACGATCCCGAAGTTCGACGGGTTCCAGATGTGGCGGCCGTCGACCCGCAGCACGTACTTCGACGTGATCGAGATCGCCGAGCACAGCGCATAGGGCCAGATCGCGGGTGAGCGCACGAGCATGCCGACGCTGATGCCCGAGATGTACGAGCTCGCGAGGTGCGGCCAGGTCCCGGAGAACACGCGCGCGAGGACGATCTCGACGGCGATGGCGGTGGCGATCGCCAGCAGGGTGCGGGACCAGCTCTCGAGAAACGCGAACGTCAGCTGGCCGACGAGCAGGACGATCGTGACGAGGATCGGCGCGAGGTAGCGCTTGTCGATGCGACCGAGCAGCCTTCCGCCTGAAGGCGGAAGCCACGAAGCCGATTCTATCAGCCGGGAGCCCTGTGGTCGTCATGCCGGCTCCTGAATGCGGGTGACGCGTCCCACCGCCGGCGCCTTGAGCTCCTGCGTCTTGCCCGACGGCCACCGGATGACGACGCGATCGACGGACGCTTGCGGGCCAAGGCCGAAGTGGAGCCGCCGCTGATTCTGGGCGCAGAAGCCCGCTCCGCCGGATACTTCCTGCACCTGCTGGCGGCCGTTCCAGAACACCTGCACCTGCGCGCCGATCGCGCTGCGGTTGCTGCACGACGGCGCCGGCGCATCGTTCCGGCAACTGCCTTCGAGATCGAACGCGATCCACTGGCGCTCCGGGGATACCTCATTCCGGTAAAGGAGCAGCGGTCCCCGCTGATTGGCGACGGCGACATCCAGCACGCCGCGGCCCCTGAAATCCGCGAGCGCGACCGCCCGGCCGTCGTGGCGATCGGTCGCGCCGACCATCTGCGCGACATCGACGAATCGGCCCGAGCCATCGTTGATCCAGGCCCGCTTCGGCTGATAACCGGCCAGGCTGCGGGTCCCCATCGCCGGCCAGTTCGCCGCGTCCCCGATGACGAGCTGATGTCCCCCCGCGATCTTCGAATAGTCGTACCAGTAGCTGTCCTCGCGCGACGCGGACACGTAGCCGTTCACGAGATAGAGGTCGAGAAAGCCGTCGTTGTTGAGGTCGCCGAACTGCGCGCCGAAGCTCCATCCACCCAGGTCGATGCCCATGGCCCGCGCCATGTTCTCGTAGACCGGCAGCGCGCTCGATCCTCCCGTTGGCACCCACAGGTTGTTGCCCTGGAGCAGGATGCCTTCCTCGGAGATGTTCGAGACGTAGATGGCGAGCTTGCCCTGATTGAACACGTCGCCGACCGAGGCGTTCATGCCGCTCTTCGGCGCGTAGCCGACGCCCGCCTCGCGGCCGACTTCGCGGAAGCGGCCGCCTTCGTTGATGAAGAGCTCGGACACGCCATAGTCGTTGGCGATGAACAGGTCCGGGTAGCCGGTTCCACGCAGATCCGCCGCGACCGCCGCCAGCGCCCAGCGGGTGGAGATCAGTCCGACCTTTGCGCTGACCTCCTCGAACCGGCCGTCGCCGAGATTGCGATAGAGGGACTTCCGCCCGCCGTTGTTGGCGTACTCGAAGCTCTCCGGCATGATCTTCGTGTCGGCCAGGTTCCAGAGGTTCACGCGCTCCGGATAGTAGCCGCCGAGAAACAGATCGAGCCGCCCGTCGCGATCGAAATCGAGCCACACCGCGGTGTTGATGTTCGCCCACGCCGGCAGGGATGCCGTGTCGGTGACGCGCGTGAACGCGCGGCCCTGGTCGTTGCGGAACAGCTCGGGCCGGCCCCATCGGTACAGGAACAGATCCTCGAACCCGTCGTTGTCGTAGTCGCCGAACACGGCGCCCATCGACACTCCCGTCTCGCGGGCGTTGAGATCGGCGACGCCGTAGCGCTCGGCCACTTCCTCGAACGTGCCGTCGCCGCGGTTCCGATAGAGACGGTTCTTCGATCCTTCCTTGCTGTTCGTGGCGTACAGGTCGGCGTGCCCGTCCGCGTCGACGTCGACGACCGCGACCGCCGCGCCCATCGACGCCACCTGCGGCATGATGTGCGTCAGCTTGGCGTCGAGCGTCGGCGCCTCGTGGACGAACTGGATGCCCGACGCCTTCGAGGCTTCGGTGAGCCGGAATCCGTAGCGGAGGCCGGCCTCGTCTGTTGTCGCGGCAGACGGCGCGGCACGGTCGCCCATGCGCCGGATGATGGCCGGCGTTGCGAGCATCGCCACGAAGACGACGGCGAGAGCGGGTCGGGCGTAGCGCTTCATTTCTTCGCGATTTCCAGGTGCCGGCCGGGGGAACCTGTCAGGGCTGATTGGGATCGATCTTAACGCGAAGCGCGTCACGGGCCGCGTCGGGCGAGACGTAGCGCGTATGGTAGCGCTCGAAGTCGGCCCGGTGCCGCTGGTAGACGGGGTCATCCTCCAGACGGCCCGTGCCCTGTGTGTAGGTCGCCGATCGATGGGTGGGCAGCGGCAGCACGGTCCGTGACGCGACCGTGTTGTAGTCGCCGTCCTTCTCCCAGCCATCGCCGACGAGCACGAAATCGCGGACGAATCCCGGCGGCGGCGGGGCAGCTTCCGGGAACGCTATCCGCAGTTCGTCCCCCGCATTCATGATGACGTAGCGATCGTCCACGGTGTGCAGCAGATCGGCAACATCGCCGAACCGGGTGTGGAACCCTTCGAGATCGCGCCAGCGTGGCGCAACGCCTTCGAGGATGTAGCGGGGCCGTTCGGGTGTGCTCGCGTCTTTCTGCTCGGTGACCGAGTATCCGCGGAAGCGAAGCTCGGCCGCCTTCAGGCCGAGCCTGCGCGGCTCCAGCTTCACGTCCGGCCTGCCGGCTGCCCACCCCAGCCTGTCCCAGAAGATCTCGAGGTTCGTGGTGAGCCGCAGCCGCCGCGCGCCGGTCGCAGGGAAGAGGCCACTGAGGTCGATCAGGATGGTCTTGTCCTTGCCGGCGGGAAACCCGAGTCCCGTGCGCACCGGCTTGAACCGTCCCGCGGCGTCGGCGACGTGCAGCGACAGTCCCGCCGGCGGGGCGTGGCTGCCCTGACCGAGCGCCACGTTGATCGAGCTGTCCGTCGGATGAATCCAGCCCTGCGCGATCAGCCAGAGCGGACCTGTCCGCGGCGCGGCGGCCGGCAGATCGAGTTCGATGTGATGCTCACGGGTCACGCCCTGGTACCGGCCGCGGCCCGCGAAGTCGAGATGTCGATCGTCGCGGGCGCGCACGACCTCGAGCACGTCGCGGCCCTGGTCGTCGCGGACGCTCGCGAAGTCCTGCACCGGCGACGTCGCAATCACGCCGAGTCGCGGCGGCGGCACGGCGAACCGCTCGTCGACGAACACTTCCGTCCCCGGCGGATGATCGACCACCAGCAGCGAGACGAGATCGAAGAAGTGCGTCTCCCACAACTCGGCGGTAATCCGCAGGTCGTACTCGCCGTTCCGGGCTTTGAGCTGATCGCCGCGAATGCGGACCCAGTCCTCCGTCATCTGCACGTCCGCCGTCGCCTGCGCGTTGATGCGCAGGCCGAGCGGTGATCGCCAGATGAAGTCGGTGACGAAACTCATGCCGGTGCCATTCCAGGCGAACAGCCACGGGCAGGATCCCTTCAACCGCTGACTCGCGCCGATCGCGGCATCCGCCGCCAGCTCGAATTCGGATTGGAGGAAGCCGTTCGGCCAGGTCAGGCGCGCGACTTCCGCCCCGGTCGCGTCGCCGAGGCCGAAGTGCACGACGGGGGCGGCAATCACCTGCTTCTGCACGTGCAGACCGGTTCGCACCTCGACTTCGCCACCGATTCCGAATGAGTTGATCCGCTGATCGCCGGTGGCGCTGACCGCACGCGGCCGGATGGCCTGCCAGTGATACGCCTTCTGTCCTTTCACCCGCACGACTCGCGCCCCGTCATCGCCCGTGCCGATCAGCTCGAGTCGACCGTCGCCGTCGAGATCCGCGGTCGATGCGATACGGCCGGGCAGCGTGCCGGCGATCGGACGGAAGGCTCCGCCTGCCGCGGCGAGCAGGACTCGAGACGTGGCCGGACTGGAAATCACGAGATCGCCGGCGCCGTTGTTGTCGAGATCGGCGACCAGTACTCGCGCGGCGCCTGGCGCCAGGCCTGACGGCGCCTCGGCCTGCGCGATGCGCGCGGCCTCGAGCCTGGAGCCATTCGTGTCGCTGGAGAGGCGCATGACGGTGCCGTCAGCGCCGATGCCGATCACATCGAGAATCCCGTCGCCGCTGACCTCTGCCGCCGCGATGGCCGCGACCCGCGGGAACTGCGAAGGGACCTCCCGTTCGCGGAACTCGCCGCCGCGCAGGTTGAGGAACACGCGCAGCACACCTTGATCGTCGAGGAGCGCGGCGTCGGGCACACCCTCGCCGTCGAAATCGGCCCAGGCGAAGCCGCGCAGCCGCGACACATTGCCGAACGGGGCGCGGACCGTGAACGTGTTGTCGCCGTTGTTCCGCAGCACACGCGGCGGGCCGTCGCGAGGCGCCAGGACGAGGTCGAGATCGCCGTCGGTATCGACATCCGCCGGCCACACGCCGTGCATTGCGGTACCGGTCACGTCAGCGGGGAGCTTCGACTCGGCGGTGACCGGCGCGAACGTGCCCTTCTCGGTCTGTCTGAGGATCTGCACTCCTGCGCCGCTGGCGAATACGAGGTCCGTGCGAAAGTCGTAGTTCAGATCCGCGGACGCGATGCCGTCCGGTCCGGCGCCTTCGAGTGAGACACCCGAGGGAAGCGGCACGATTGCGCCGTTCGCGAGGCGCACCTCGCGCGGTGCGGCGGCGAGCACCGTGGGTCGTCCGTCGCCGGTCAGCCAGACCGCTCCGGCCCAGAGAGTGCCGGGGGACGCGATCGCCGGCGCCGGATCGACGGAGAACGCGAGCTGCTCGTCGGCGGGCGCAGGCTGTGGCGGAGGGTTCTGCAATGCGATGAACCGCGTCAACGGCTCGCCGACTTCGCTGCGAGGCGTGCTGACCGCGGCGAACGCCGCGCGGTACTCCGGTTCGCGAATCAGGACGTTCTTGAGAAAGATGGCGGGCGTGGTCGCGCTCGCGGGATTGGCCTGTGCCGCCTGACGCACGGCTTTCAGCCGCTCCTGCGCTTCGGGTGGCCACGACGACGACTGCTGCGCCAGCGCATCGAGTGCGCGGGTGAGAGCCGGCGCGTCGCCGCGCTTCGCGGCCAGCCGCGCGAATTCGAGTTGAACGGCGAGGTTTCCCGACCGCGCCGCAAGCGAATCGAGCAGCCGCAGCGCTTCCGCTTCATTCGCGTCGCCGCCAAGCCGCTCGAGCTCCTGCGCCAGCGCGAACGGCGCTTTCAGATCCGCGCCATCCAGTTCGATCGCACGGCGCCAGTGGCGTACAGATTCGGGGAGGTTGCCCTTCCGGCTCTCGACCAGCGCCTGGAGCCCTTCGATCGGCGCGCTCCGCGGCGCAAGCTCGGCGGCCTTCGCCAGCCGCGCCGCCGCGTCGTCGAACTGCTGCTGCCGCAGCAGGAGCAATCCAAGATTCGCCCAGCCCGCCGGTTCCTCCGGTACGAGTTGAATCAGGCGATCGAGTTCTTTGCGTGCGAGGAGGTCCTGGCTCGTCTGCATCGCCGCCAGCGACACGTAGAAAGCCACCACCGCCTGGCGGTAGATCGCGTCCGACACGCGAGGTGCGCGCCTGCACCCGACGACCAGTGCGATCGCCACGACGAGTACCCACGCGACGAGACGTCGGGTCGAGGATGAGGCATTGCCGTCCGGCATCACCCTCAAGTGTACGCGCTCGGGAGCGCGCGTCAGTCGCCGAGGACCGCGAGATCGAGCGCTGGAGTGAAGGATTTGAACCGGGCGAGGCCGATTACACTGGTGTGCCGGCTGATGGCACTGGCGATCGGACGCACGGGAGGACTGATGGCTCGCAGGAGCGCGGCAAAAAAGCCACGCACGGCACGCGGTACTCGAAAGACGCTCAGGGCGATCGGCGTCATCCGCTCGACACTCGTGAGTCGAGCGGAGGCGCCGAGACAGGGCCGCGAGGGGGCGCCCGATGCGTGGCTCGACATTCGTCCGTCACTGGCGGAAGGGCTCGACGGCATCTCCGTCGGCGACGAGATTCTCGTCGTGACGTGGCTGCACCAGGCGCGCCGCGAGGTGCTGAAGGTCCGTCCTCGCGATGACATGCGGCGTCCCCTGACCGGCGTCTTCGCCACACGATCGCCGGATCGTCCGAATCCCCTCGGCCTGCACCCGGTGACCGTGAAAGCCATCGCGGGAACGCGTCTGCGCATCGGGCCGATCGAAGCGATCGACGGCACTCCGGTCGTCGATCTCAAGCCACAATGGCGATGACGATGATTTAACGTTTCGTCATGGCCTTTTCGAGCTCCTCGAGCGCCCTGTTGATGTCGGCCCATCGGGACTGTTCGGCGGAAATCTGCTGTTCGAGGAACGACTGTTCCTCCTGAAGGCGTTGCAGCTCCGCGGTCGCCGCCCGCAGGCGCACTTTCATTTCTCCGATCTCGAATGTCGCGCCCTTGATGAATGCCTCTGAGTCCGTGCGCGAGTCGGCGGACTTCAGCTCGTTCTCCAGCTGCGCGATTTTATGTTGCAGCTCATCAACTGGCCGCTGCGCGCCGCTGACGCCGTCGCGTACGCTTTCGAGGCGGCGGAGCATCGTGTTGACCCGCTGTTCCTGCAGCTGCAGCCGCCCGAGCGCGAGCTGCACGCGTGGGCCGGCTGTTGCCATGTTCTCCATGGCCTGACGCAGTCCACGAACTTCGACCAGCAAGGCTCCGAGTACATCGCCTTCCGTCGTCCGCGATGTCTGGGCGGCCAAGGCCGCGCCGAGCGCGGTGACGACCCCTAAGCCGGCCAGGAGTCGAAACCTCAGCAGTCGCATGAAGACCTCCCCTATCGAAACAAAAACGCGAGCCAGACGGACCCTTGAACCGCTGAACCCGAACTCTCGAACCGCTGAACCCGAACCCCTGAACCCCTTGAACCTTTGAACCTTTGAACCGACAAGAGTTCACCAGTCCTGGCGCAGCACGCTGATCGGATCCACGCGCATGGCACGTCGTGCCGGGGTGAGGCATGCCACGCACGCGACACCGGCCAGCAGCAGAGCCGTCGCCAAGAACGTCAGCGGATCGGTCGGCGTGACCTCGTAGAGGAGCGCTCGAAGGAACCGCGTCATGACGGCTGCACCTGCGGCGCCGAATGCAACACCCGCCAGGACTAGTCCACCGCCTTGCGCGAGCACCAGTTGCTTCAGCCGTCGCGGACTGGCGCCGAGCGCCAGCCGGATGCCGAACTCCCGCCGCCGCCGGGCGACGGTGTAAGAGATGACACCGTAGACGCCGGCCGACGCCAGGATCAGCGCCAGACCCGCAAAGAGTCCGATCAGCGCGAGCGACAGGTTCACGTCGCCGTGTGAGGCCATGATGACCTGATCCATCGTGCGCACGTCGAAGACCGGTTGACCTGGATTGACGTCGCGGATCGCGGCACGCACTGGCGCCGTCAGCACCGTCGCGTCGATGTCACCGCTCACGACCAGCGTCGCGGCGGAATAGGACGTGCGCGACAACGGCCGGTAGATCTCCGGCTCCGCGGCCAGGCGAAGCCTCTGCCGGACGTCGCCCACGACGCCGACGATCGTTCCCCGATCGAGCGCGCGGCCGATCGGGTCCTCTCCCGGAAAGTACTCCCGCACGAGGGCCTCGTTGACGACGATGGCATCGCTGCGAGAAGTGAACAGGCTGCCGGCGCGCAGCGGAATACCCAGCGCCCGGAAGTAGCCTGGCGAGGCTTCCCGCAGCCGGACGAAGAAGCCGCGTGCATCTGGTGGCGCCGGCCGGCCGGGGATTGTGAACGTGCCCGTGTTGCCAGGACTCTGGACATGAAGCCGCGTCACGAAGCCCGCGGCGCGCACACCTGGAATCTGGCGCACGCGATCCTCGATCGCCTGGAGATAGCGGCCCTGTGCGCTCGAATCCACCTCCGGCTCCGCTGGCTGCCGCATTTGAATTGCGCTCATCTCCAGCCGCATCGTCAGCGCTCGATCAAGGACGAGTCCGGTCGGCGCACCCTCGAGACCGAGAAAGGCGCGGAAGAGCAGCCCGGCCCCTGCCAGAAGAATGAAAGCCAGGCTGATTTCGGAGATGACGAGGATTCTGTTGACGGTTACCGATGACCGGCCTGCGGTGCCGCGATCGCCAAGCCCGTACAGCGTGCCGCTGACATCGGATTGGACGGCGTGCAGAATCGGGACGAGTCCGAAGACGATGCCGGTGCAAACGCCGACTGCGAGCAGGAAACCAAACGTCGTCCAGTCGATGCCGATTTCGAGCGCACGCGGAATCTCGGCCGCGGTGATCCAGACGAGCGCGCGCGTGCCGGCGTTCGCGATGAAGAGCGCCGCGGCGCTCGCGGCCAGCGCGAGAAGCAGGCTTTCGGCGAGGAACTGTCTAATCAGCAGGCCCGTGCTCGCGCCCAATGCCTTGCGCACGGCAACTTCGCGCCTGCGGGCTTCCGCCCGTGCCAGCAGCAGGCTCGCGACGTTCGCGCAGGCAATCAACAGCACCACCGCGGCGGCAGCGAACACGATCAGGACGCCTCGTCGTGACCGGCCGACGACCGACTCGGTGAGCGGCGTCATCGCGACGCTGCGCGGTGGATTCGACTGCGACAGCGGGCCGAGCCCTTCGCCGATCGCGCGGAACTCCGTGGCCGCGCCCTCCAGCGTCACTCCTGGACTCAGCCGGCCGACCGCGACATCGATTCGTTGAAACCGGTTATCGGTGCGCGGCAGTTCCGTCGGAACCCAGAGATCGGTCGGCGTCACGCGGTAAGGGAACTGGAACGAGGCGGGCATGATGCCGATGACCGTGTGCCGGCGTCCGTCGATGACGATCGTCCGATCGTCGAGTCCGGTTCCCGCTCCAAACCTCCGCCGCCAGAAGCCCTCGCTGAGCACGACGACGTCGGGAGCGTCCGCGTGGGTGAAAACACGGCCCGCGAGCGGACGGACGCCAAGCAGATCGAACAGCCCCTTTTCCGTCGTGACCGCGGTGACGCGCTCCGGCCCGTCGCGCCCCTCGAGCGTTCTGTTGGCCGTCGAGTACCGAGACGAGCGCCTCGAACGCCCGGCTCCGTTCGCGATACGCCTGGAACTCGACAATGCCCACGGTACCGATTTCCACGAGGCGATCCGGCGCCGCGAACGGCAACGGCCGAAACAGCACACCGTTCACGACGGTGAAAATCGCCGTCGTCGCCCCGATGCCGAGCGTAAGAACGAGCACCGCCGGAACCGTCACCGACGGCGTGCCAAGCAACGTCCTGACCGCATACCGAAGGTCACGCATAGCAACGAATCCTATACGCAGAAGCCAGTAATGAGCCCGATGATCCTGATCACTGATCACCGATGTCGCTGTCGGGATCAGTGATCGGTGATCCGTGATCGAAACCACCACTCATCGACGATCCTGTGTGCGATCCCTGATGCCGATCACCGATTATCACCGATCCCGAAACAAGCCCGAGTCCCGGAGTCCCGAGTAGTAGACATCCTCCCACCATGGTGGTAGATTGCCTCCTACCTATGGCGAAGACGCGTCACAAGCCCGACCTGCTCCAGGGCACGCTCGACCTCCTCATCCTTCGCACGCTGCAGTGGGGCCCGCAGCACGGCCACGGCATCGGCGTCGCCCTCCGCACCAGCTCGGACGAAGTGCTCAATATCGATCACGGCTCGCTGTACCCGGCGCTGCATCGGCTCGAGCGGCAAGGGTGGATCGATGCGGACTGGAAGGTCACCGAGAACAGGCAGCGGGCGAAGTACTACCGTCTGACTCCGGCCGGCCGCCGCCAGTTGACGGTCGAGCGGACCCGATGGAGCCGGCTGTCGGCAGCCATCGCGCGCGTGCTCGGTCCGGCCTAGACGCGGCACGTCCACCTGACGAGGAGACTCTCATGTCCTGGCGCCGGTTTCGAGCGATCGTCCAGCGCGCCCTGTTCCTTCCGGCGCAGGCCAATCGCGACCTCGACGACGAGATTCGCTTCCATCTGGCCGAGGAGACGCGGCAGCAAGCGGATCGCGGGCTCCCGGCAGACGAGGCCGCCGCTGCCGCCCGGCGTGCCTTCGGCAGCGTCGCGCTGGCGAAGGAAAACACCCGGGCCGTGTGGGTGGCCACGAAGTTCGAGCAGTTCGTCCAGGATCTTCGGTTCGGAGTGCGGATTTTCTCGAAGTCTCCTGCCGTCAGTACGACAGCCGTCGCCTTGATTGCGCTCGTGATCGGCGGCAATACCACCGTCTTCTCGCTCGCCCACGCTGTTCTCGCGAAGCCCTCGCCCGGCGTCAAGGGCCCCGGCCTGACGACCGTGAGCTGGGTCGGCGAGAACGGCGACGTCGAGACGCACAACAGTTATCGCGTGTATTCGCATTTCTTCGCGAACAGCACGACCGTGCGGCCGATGATGGCGGTCGACTTTGCGCGTCTCACCCTGACCACCGAGAACGGCAGCTTCGCGGTCCGCGTCGGCATCGTCTCGGCGAACTATTTCGAGACGCTCGGCGTGCATCTGGTGAAGGGGCGGACGTTCAGCGCTGAGGAAGCCAACGCGTCCTCCGCCCTCGTTGCCGTAGCGGCGCATCATATCTGGCAGAACCACCTCCAGGCGGCGGACGACATCGCCGGCCGCTCCGTTGCTCTGAACGGGCAGCCGGCGTCGATTGTTGGCGTTGCGGAGGCCGGATTTCGCGGCGCCTGGCTCGCCGAGCTCGCCGATCTCTGGATCCCGGTGTCGGATCGGGTTCGTCCGCGGCTCCAGCCGAATCGATCCACTGTCGACGTCGCGATGATCGGCCGGCTGGCGCCGGACGCGACACTGGAGGAGGCGCAGACCGAGCTGTCGACGCTGTGGTCGCAGATGCAGCGGGCGTTTCCGGATTTGCATCCGAAGGTCAGATTGCGGCTGGTTCCGTATTCGGCGACCGCGGGCGGCAACAGCATCGTGGCGATGCAAGGGAACCGGATGCTCGCGATCTTCTCGGTCGTGACGCTGCTGACGATCGCGATCGTGTGCGCCAACGTCACGAACCTGCTCATTGCGCGCGCCGTCGTCCGGCAGCGCGAGATAGCGCTCCGTCAATCGCTCGGCGCCTCGCGCCTCCGCATCGTCCGTGGCCTGCTCGCCGAAGGGCTCGTTCTGTCGGTCGTCGCCTGGATCGCCGCGTGTCTGTTCGCGTGGATGGTAGCGAAACTGGTCGTCAGCTTCCTGGCGCCGTACTCCCCGGATCCCATGATGTTGCCGGATCCGACGCCCGACTGGACGGTGGTCGGCTATGCGTTGACGCTCGCGCTTCTCTGCACCATCGCCGTCACCGTCGGGCCGGCGCTGCGACTGTGGCGGACGCAGCTGCTGCCGTTCTTGAAGATCGGCGAGCAGGGAGTGGTGCAGGCTCGTTCGAGGCTCTCTCGCGGCCTGGTCGTACTGCAGCTGGCGCTTTCGGTGCTGCTGCTGACCAGTGCGGGGCTGGCGCACCGGTCGATGTCGCTCAAGGACAGCGTCGATGTCGGATTCGACACGAGCGGCGTGCTGCTGACCACGGTGAACACGGCAGCCAGCGGTGAGGAGGCGGTGGCCAACGGCGTTCTGCTCGAAGCGCTGAGAGCGAGGCTCGAGCGGCTGCCTGGCGTCGGCGCCGTCTCGTACGTGCCGGGACTACGAGTGTCGGACTGGATTGACTTTCCCGTACGGCGGGAAGGCTCCGCCGAAGAAGTGGTGACCGTCGACAATCACGTCGCTTCAGGGTATTTCGCCACGCTCGGGGTGCCGTTCATTGCCGGAACGGACTTCCCGGCGATCACGACGCCGCGACCGCGGCGGAGCGTGATCATCACGCAGCAGCTGGCGAAGACCTTGTGGCCGGCGGAGCCCGCGGTTGGCAAGACGCTGATTGCCGGTCCCGCCGATCGATCGGTCGAAGTGGAGGTGATCGGCGTAGTCCGTGATGCCTACTTCACCGGCCGCATGAGCCTCGTGCGTGACATGCTACCCCGCTTCATCTTCTTCTCGAGCGCTGAGCGTCCAGGTCGGCCGGGCGAAGCGACGTATTACATCCGGCACCAGGGCGCGCAGGACACCGTGGTGCCCGCCGTGGCGAAGGCGCTCCGCGAGGTCGACTCGCGCGTGGCGATCGCCAGAGTGCGATCGCTCGACAGTCACATCGCCGCTGAGGTCGCGCCGCTCCGGATGCTGACGACGCTGCTCGGGCTGTTCGCGGGGGGATCGCTCTTGATTGCGGCGATCGGGCAGTATGCCGTGGTCGCATTCGACGGCCGGCGGCGAAGCCGCGAATTCGGCGTCCGGATCGCGCTCGGCGCGTCGTCACAGCAGCTCATCGCGTCAGTTATCGCGGAGAGCTTCAGATCGACAGCCATCGGCCTTGCGATCGGATTCGCCCTGAGCCTTGGCGTCGCTACTGTCCTGGCGCGTCTGCTGTACGGGATCACGCCAACCGATCCGCCGACCTACTTCGGTGTCTTCATCCTGCTGGCGACCGCATCGCTGCTCGCCTGCTATCTGCCGGCGCGGCGCGCCTCGCGCACCGATCCGGTCAAGGCGCTCAGGACCGAGTAACCGCTGACAGTTCATCCCGAAAAGATTATTCGAGAGGGTTGATCACTGAACAGGGAGGACGGGAGGACGGGAGGTCGGGACTGCTCAGGGTTTCTGAAACGAAACCTCGGCCACCCTTCCTCCCGTTACGGTGTCAGCGGCCGAACGATCTGAGCAGATCGAGCGGCAGCCGTGTGCCGGCGCGCGCATTGGCGGCGCGGATGCGTTCCGCGGTGATCCCATGGTCGCGCAGCGTCACCAGGTCGTCCATCGGCACCTTGTCGTATCCGAGCTCCTTCAGTTCACGCACGAAGGCCGGCGTGACGCCATGGTCGCGGATGCGAATCAGCCCGTCCAGCGGCAGACTGCCATAGCCGAGCGCCGAGAGCTCGCGGACGAACTCGACGTTGACCCCGTGGTCGCGTGCGCGCACGAGCTCCTCGAGCGGCACGCCGTAGCCGAGTTTGCGCATCTCCTGCACGTACTCCACCGAGACGCCGTGATCGCGCACGCGAATCACCTGATCGAGCGGCAGCTTTCGATGTCCCGCGTCGCCGAGTCCGCGGATGAATTCGGGAGTGACCCCGTGATCCCTCGCGGTGATCAGCTGATCCATCGGCAGTGAGCCGTAACCGGCCTCGCGCATGCCGCGGACGAATTCGGCACTGATGCCATGGTCGCGCGCGCGCCGCAGCTCGCCGGCCGGCAGCCCCTTGTATCCGAGGTCCGCCAGATCGCGCACGTAGTCCGGACCGACGCCGTGATCCCGCAGCTCGATCAGGGGCGCCAGCGTGCCGAGCCGGTAGCCGAGCGCGCCCATCTCCCGGACGTAGGTGGCGTCCACGCCGTGCTGACCGGCGCGAACGAGCTCGGAGGTCTCTGGCTTGCCGTAGCCCTGCTTGTTCAGCTCGTCGATCAGCACGAACCCGACGTCGTGGCGCGCCATCTGGTACTGCTCGCGGGCGGTGGGGCGTGCGAAGCCGCGCTTCGCGAGCTCGTCGGGAAACGCCGGGTTCGGCGCGAAGGAGAACGTGCCGGCGCCGACGCCGTTGCGGAGGACGCCCTCGAAGGTGAACGTGCCCGCGTCGCGCCGCAGCCGGAACTGAACCGGTCCGCCTGCGCCGGTCAGCTGCGCAGACGTCAGTCCCTCGAGAGTCTGAATCGGTAAGTTCCTGCCCGATGAGGAATTCACTTCGACGATGCGCAGATGAACCGTCCCTTCGGTCTTGGTCGGACGGATCTCCCACGTGCCCGGCAGGCCGTCCTGCATGCCGAAGCGTGCGGCGGCGGCGCGGACGGCGCGGCCTGCCGATGCCACCGACCCGGTGACCAGTTCGCTCAACGGCTTCAGCGCGGGGTCGAGGCGCGGGACATCCTGCGTCGCCGGTGAGGAAGCCGCCGGAGCAGGAGAGTGTTCGACGGGTGGCTTTACTTCCACGATCGCGGTCGTGACGCTGGCCAGCGGGAGGATCACCGCCAGGGCGATGGCGACCGACGCCGCCCGCACGTGCCACGACGGCAGCCGGCGGTTGCGCGCCGCGTCGAGCACGGCGAGCAGGCGCCCTTCGAGCTGCTGGCGGCGGGCCATGCCGACCGCGAGCGCCGGCGCGCGATGACGGCCGACCGCGTACGCGATCTCGAGAAGATGCCCCGCATAGTCGCGCGCCGGCGCGCCGGCGAGGATCACGCGATCGTCGCAGGCGAGCTCGCGCTCGACCCGCAGGCGCCGGGATACCCACCACACCATCGGGTGGAACCAATAGAACGCGCAGGCCACGAAGGCGAGCGACTGCGTGAGACAGTCGTACCGCGCGACGTGCGCCAGCTCGTGAAGGACCACGGCCCGCCGGCGATCGTCCAGCCACGTATCGGCCACGGCGGGAATGAGGATCGTCGGCTGCCGGGTGCCGAATGCCATCGGCATGCTCCGCTCGCGGCTGCGAACCAGCCGAATCAGCCGGCGGATGCCCATCGCCGCCGCCGAGTCACGCAGGAGCCTGGTCCAGTCCGGATCGCGCACGTCGCTCGCCTCGCGCGCGAGCCGGCGGACGCACCAGAGCTGTACCGCGATCTGCATCAGCATGATGAGCACGCCCGCGGCGTACACGCCGGCCATGACCCGGGTCCATGAAATGTCCGTCGCCGGCCGCGTGACAGATGAGGAGATGGCTGCGCCGGGCGCGTCCGTGGCCTGCAGTGGCGGCGCGGCTTCCTCGACCCGTTCCACGCCTGGCTGAGCGCTCGCCGGCGGAGCGCTGACCGTGCGCACGATCACGGCCCATTCCGGCAGCGCCAGCGAGAGCACCGGCATCAGGATGAGCGCGACGATCGCCAGCGTCCAGACGAGGTGTCGCATGGCTGCCGAGGATCGCCGCTGGAACGCCGCCTGGACGACGGCGATGACGCCGAGGAGCACCGTCGCCTTGACGACCATCCAGGCGGCAGTGGAGAGGACGGGATCCTGAAGGAACGTATTCATCGCTCGTCTCCCTGTTCACGGACGCGTTCGAGCAGCTTGCTCAGCCGCTGATATTCGGCGGGCGAGATCGGCGTCGAGGTCATGTCGAGCAGCGCCGCGATGGCCGAGCTGGGTGAATCGTCGAAGAACGTGCGCACCAGCTGCTTGAGCGCGGAGCGGCTGGCCTTTTCCGGCTTCACGGCGGGGAAGTAGACATACCGCGGCCCATCGTACTCGCGGGCGAGCAGGCCGCGCTCGATCATGATCTCGAGCAGCTTGCGCACGCTCGACGGCGTCGGCGCATCGGGCAGCTCGGCGCGAATCTCCTCGACCGTCGCGCGGCGGCGGCGATAGAGGATTTCCATGATCTGACTTTCGCGGCGGGTGAGGTCGACCGTCTTCGGCTTGGCCATTGGACTCCCGGGTCGAGGCGAATATTTTCGCCTCTGGCGAATATATTCGCCTCTGCGCGCATTTGTCAATGGGCGCGCCGCGACGGTTCAAGAGTTCAGAAGTTCAGGGGTTCAGAGGTTCGGGTTCAGCTGGTTCGGGTTCAGGGGTTCATCTGTCCGCAATGTTCGCCGCTGAACCTTTGAACCTGAACCCTTGAACCCCTGAACCCCTGAACCCGTGAACCCCTGAACCCCTGAACCCTTGAACCCTTGAACCAATCACCGTCCAGCGGTAGTAACGACATCCTGCTCGTGCGCCGTGCCGTTCCACCAGCCGCCGCGGCGGATGTCGCGGATCTGCAGGTTCGCCTCTTCGTGGATGCGCCGCACGAAGGTTTCCTCGATCGCGACGGCCGACTCCGGCACCGCCGCGTCGTGCAGGCGGCAGAGGCCGGAATCGTGCGGAACGTCGAAGGACATGAAGCTGCGGCCGGACTCCACGCCGGGGCGGGTCTCGTCGTTGAGCAGGAAATAGCTCGCGACGCAGGTGCCGCCCGGCGCGAGCAGCCGCGCGATCTCGCGCACGTAGTGCTCGACCTCGTCTGGCAGCATGTGGGTGAAGACCGACGCGAGAAAGATGAAGTCGAAGGTCCGGTCGGGGAAGGGAAACCGGTACGCCGATGCGGAGACGCGGCCGCGCGGATTGTAGGCACGGCTGGCCACGTCGGCGCGGTGGAATCGAAATCCCGGATGCTGTCGCGTGATGGCCTGCTGGCACCACGCGACCGCTTCGGGGTGAATATCGACGCCGTCGTACCCGCCATGCAGATAGCCGATCAGGCCGAGCGCGACATTCCCGATCCCCGAACCGATGTCGAGGACGCGATGCTCCGCCGGAGGCCGCGGTTGGTCAGCTCCGCGGTGATGTCATCGCGGGCGCGCGCGAAGGCCTTCGGATCCCAGGTCCCGTAGTAATAGATGCGCAGGTGCGCCGGCGGAAGAAGGTCACGGTCCTTCCAGTGGACGACCCGGTCGAGCGGAGTCGCGAGGCGATACACGGCGCTCCGCACGCGGCTGCCAGGCGCTTCCAGTCGGTCGTCCCTTACCGGGGGACTTCGTCCCCCGGACCCCCTCATCATTCACTTCGAGGCGGGCAGCGCGAACGCCATGATGCTGTCATCGGTCAGCGGCGCATTGAAGAAGCCGCCGCCGGTCGACACGATGACCACGTACTGCTTGCCGTCCTTGCCGAGATAGGTGCTCGGGGTCGCGTTCGCGGCGCCGCCCAGTTTGAAGGCCCACAATTCCTTGCCGCTCTTCGCGTCGAACGCGCGAAACCGTCCGTCGTCCGTTGCGCCGACGAACACGAGCCCGCCAGCCGTGGCGATGCTGCCGCCGTTTCCCGGCCGGCCGGTGTTCTGTTTCTCCGGCGGCAGGCTTTCCGTGATGCCGAGCGGCACGCGCCAGGCGAACTCACCGGTGTTGACGTTGACCGCCGTCAGCGTTCCCCACGGCGGCTGCTGGCACATCATGTTCGTTGCGGTATCCATGAAGCGCCCGCCGCCTGGCAGACCTTCATACGGACCGTCGGGATCGACACGGTTTCCCACACCATCGGCCTGTGCCCGGCCGGTGTTGTTCGGATTGCGATCGGTGACGCCGGCCAGCTGGCCGAACTCGTTCGTGTTGACGAACAGATAGCCGAGCTGCGGGTTGAACGACGCGCCACCCCAGTTCACGCCGCCATGATTGCCAGGGAACTGGAGACGGAGACGCTTGTACCCCTGCGGCAGATACGGACCGCCGATCTGCACGCCCTCGATCAGCTTCCTGCACGCCGCTTCGAGCTCCGGCGTGACCGTCGCGATATCCGCCATCGTCATCGTCATGCGCGAGAGCGGCGGCGGTTTCAGCGGGAAGGGCTGTGTCTTCGACGGGCGTTCGAGCGGCACCTCGCTCGGCGGCACCGGGCGTTCCTCGACGCCGTAGATTGGCTTGCCCGTCACCCGATCGAGAAGGAACAGGAGCCCCGTCTTGTTGATGACGGCGACAGCGGGGATCGTCCTGCCACCTTGTTTGACATCGATCAGCGCCGGCGCCGCCGCCAGGTCCGCATCCCAGATGTCGTGGTGCACGACCTGGAAATGCCACAAGTACTTTCCCGTATTGGCGTCGGCCGCCACGATGCTCGAGCTGAACAGGTTGTCACCCGGACGGTCGCCGCCGTACTGATCGACCGACGGAGCGCCAAACGGCATGTAGACGATGCCGCGCTCGACGTCGACGGTGATGAAGCCCCAGACGTTGACCCCCGAGCGCTGCTTCCAGCTGTCGCCGCCCCATGTGTCGTTGTATTTTTCGCCCGGCTGCGGAATCGAACGGAAGGTCCAGACCAGCTTTCCAGTGTGGATGTCCCACGCGCGCACGTCGCCGGCGGGTCCTCGCGGCGGATTCTCCTGCGTCCGCCCGCCGGTGATGATCAGATGGCGATACATCGTCGGCGGCGATCCAAGCCCGTTGTTGCCGGGGAGGCCCTGCAGAATCTCGGGCGTGTTCAAGTTGACGATCCCCTTGACGCCGAAGGCTTCGTTCGGCTCACCCGTTTTCGCGTGCAGCGAGAACAGCCGTCCGTCGTTGGTGCCGAACACGATCTGCGGCGGCGTCTTCGCGTCGCCGGCGAAGTACTCGGCGCCGCGCGTCGATGGACCGCCATTCGGAACCTGGAATGTCCACACCTCCTTGCCGGTCGTCGGATCGAGCGCGACGACGCGGCCGTACGGCGAGGTCAGATACATGACGCCATTGATGATGAGCGGCGTCGTCCCGCTCGGGGCGAACCCGGAGCCGCCACGTCCGCGACCGCGTCCCCGGCCCTGTGGAGGGGGTGTCGGTGCAGGTGTGGCAGGGGCGGCGGGGTTGGCGGCGGCCGTTGGAGCTGGAGCGGTCGCTGGAGGCGGAGCGGTTGTCGCCGTCGCCGGAGCGGTCGCGCCCGGAGAAGCAGCCGTCGTGGGCGGAGCAGTTGTCGCCGGCGCTGGCGGGCGCATGTGATACACCCACGCGACCTGCAGCTGATTGACATTAGCCGGATTGATCTGCGTCAGCGGTGAGAATCGCATGCCGCCCGGGTCGTGACCGTAGGTCGGCCATTCGGTCGAAGGCGCAGGCGGCGCGGCCGGTTTCGATTGCCGCGCGTCAGTGGCTGCCACCATCGCCACGGTCGCCGTGGCGATGAACACGCCGATGAGTCGTCTCATGTGGTCGTCCTTCCGCTGCATCAGGTGTCGTGCTGGCGTTCCTGATTAAAAGACAGCGGGCTGACGGGATTCTACCCGGAGGGAGGGCGTCGGCGCCGGGTTCTGGCAAATCCCCGATTCACCATTCACGGCCTGACCCCGACCCGGCGATCATCGCGCTGCTACACGGGGGCGCGGTGGCTATCTCAATTCGACGCGCTTGAACGCTTCGAGCGAGTCCGTTTCCGACGGCGGCTGCAGCACGTTGCGAGCGGCGAAGTCTTCAGCCTGTGGGTACTGCGTGTTCCGGATGCGATCGGCGGCCGACTCGAAGTCGAAGAGCGTCCGCCGGAACTCGACGTGAGGTCCAAGCAGCAGCCAGTATGCGCCCCGTTCCTGGAACGGCATGCCCACGCTGCCGGCGTTCACGACGCGAATCGTGCCAATCGTCCGGTCGAACTGCATGTGCGTGTGGCCGCAGACGACGAGCGCGACGTTGATCCCGGCGAAGATCGGAATGAGGCGGGACTCCGGCGTCAGCCGCGTGAAGATCTCGGTGTCGTTTCGCGGGGTCGCGTGGCAGAAGAGGACGTCGCCCAGGCTCCGGACGCGCAGCCGCAGCGTCGGGGACCAGCTGGCCAGGACCTGCTGGTACTCGAGGTGCAGCTGCTGTGCGGTCCAGCGCATGACCTCTCGAAACTGTTCCGGGACGGCAGCGCTCTCGATGCCCCGCATCTGCGCGAGCACCTCGCGGTCCCCGTTGCCGTGGATGAACTGCACCGGCATGTCCAGGTCCATGAGACACGCGATGGTTTCACGCGGCATCGGACCCGGGACGACGTCGCCGCCGACCAGCAGGAGGTCGACGTCCGCCTGTTGGACTTCGTCGAGAACTGCCTCGAGTGCGGGCAGATTCGCGTGAATGTCGTACAGTGCCGCGACCCGCACGAATTCCTCAGCGCCCGCTGGCGCGCTCGATCGCCTCGAGCAGCTCTTTCGCCCGGCGGCGGGCATCCCCGGTCGACGCCGGGGTCAGCGCGGCCTTGGTGGCCAGCGCGCAGAGGCTGCGGACCGTCACGCGCCGGCGGCCTGAAGCGTTTGCGCCGTTGAGCATGGTCCTCGAGCCTCCCGTGTGATTGGTGGTCGGAGCCCGGATGATAGCAGGGAAGTCATAATGGCTCGATGGCAAACGACACTCAGCCCGAAGTCTGGCTTCGTGGACCGGTCGCCGGAGTACCGCCTCTGCTCCAGCCGGTTGCGCACGCGCTGCTGCAGTGCCGCGAGGAGATCCTGTCGCAGACCGCCGGGCTCACGTCCGAGCAGTTGTGGGCACGGCCCGGCGGCGCCGCGGCGATCGGATTCCACCTTCGGCATGTGGCGGGAAGCCTCGATCGTCTCTTCACCTATGCGCGCGGTGAACGGCTGTCATCCGATCAGCGTGCGGCGCTGGCCGCCGAGCCGCATCCGGACCTTGCGCCCAACGCGGGCGCCAGGCTGCTGGCGGCTCTCGAGGAGACGGTCGAGCGGGCGCTCGAACAGCTGCGTGAAACAAATGAGGACACGCTGCTCGATTTTCGCGGCGTCGGCCGCGACCAGCTGCCGTCCTCAGTCTTCGGGTTGCTGTTCCATGCCGCGGAGCACACGCAGCGTCATGCCGGGCAGATTGCGACGACGGTGAAGGTGGTTACCGCGCAGTGAGGACGGGAGCCGGTTGGCCTGCCTCCTCCCTTACCGAAAACACCGGTTGCACTCCGCGCCTCACGACGGCACGACGTCACGAAGGCACGAAGAACCCGTTGGAATATCTATCATCGTCGTGCCGTCGTGGCTTCGTGCCGTCGTGCAGCGCGGTAGCGCAGTCGTCAGCCGGACAAGGTGATCGAAACTCCAGTTTCCCCGGACTAGCTTGAGTGGGCGTCCGTTCGTGACGCCTCTGCGGCGGCAGCGGCAGCCGCACCCTGAAACTGCTGCTGCCAGCCTCGCGGTTGACGACCGTGAGGGCGCCGCCGTGGAGCTCCGCGAGGCCTCGAATCCAGGAGAGCTCCGGTTCGAGGTCGTCCGTCGTGCACGGATTCGCTGACACGCCGGCCGCTGAATCGCCGGCGGCGATCCGCGCGCCTTCAGGAAGCCCGCGATCGGTGTGATCGATCGAGATGTTCACCTCGGCATCCGTCACCGAGGAGCCCAGGGCGACCGGGATGTCGTCCTTGACGCTGGCCGCATGATCGATGAGTTGGCTGAAGACCTGTCGCAGGCGGACGGCATCGGCGTTGATCCAGATCGGCTCGTTTCCGAGCGTGATGATGACGCGCCGATCGGTCCAACGTCCGCGACCCTCGACGGCTGCCGTGATAATCGGCCAGAGATTTACGCGTTTGATGTCGGGTTTCGCTTCCTGGATGGTGGTGCGGTTCCTGCCTGACTCGTCCCGTTTGCGAGCCGTCTCGTCGACGGCCTCGTACGCCTGCCACAGCTGACAGCCGGCGGAGGCGAACTCCGCCAGCACGCGCACGACCCGCTCGTCCTCGCGATCGAATTTGCGATCGGCCGAGTGACTGGCCAGCCACACCGTTCCCACGCTCTTCCGGCGCTGTTGAAACGGGACGATCAGCGCCTCCACGAATCGAGGCTCGGCCGGCAGCGTCGGGAAGCAGCGATCCGGCAGGTGCAGCAGCTGTGTCGCATTGCGATCGATGCTGACACCGCAGGGGCTCAGCAGACGGGGCCTGGTATCGCCGCGTGCCGGTTCGAGCGCGCCTGCAACCGCTTCCCAGCGCACGTGCTCGCCATCGAGGACGCTGATCCCGGCGCTGTGCGCCTCACAGAGATCGACGGCCGCCTCCGCGAGCCGCTGGAGCATGCTGCGTGGGTCGTCGGCAAGCGCGGCCGCGAGCCGGCCGAGTGTCTGCCGCTCTCGTTCGTAATCGGGAGCGCGACACGAGCGCGCATCCAGCTCGCTGCTGATATCGACGTCCGCGAAAGTCGCCGTAGGAACCGCTGGCGGCGTGATGGCGCGTTTACCCTTCGCCGCGTGATCGACGCTGCTCATTGCTGCGAGACTCCGATGGAAGGGAAGGTCGTCCGACTCTACCGAAGGGGCCCTCTATCGTCAATGACTCCGATGCCGCTCCGATGGTCTTTATTCCTTCTCTCCTCGGCCTTCTCCTCGGCGATTCGCTGCACCAGGCGCTTCCGTGCATCATCCGCATACGAGTTGCAGGTCTTGCCTTCAGCAAAGCTCGGGTGCACGGCGAGCAGCATGTCGCAGGGGAGTGCTCCGACCTTGTCGATGCTGCGATGGAATTCAGCGATCCGACTGGGGTGGGTGCCGTCGCCGGTGAATCGGAACCCTGGCGCCGACACGGCGTTCAAGCTGTCGGCATAGACGATCGTCCGGCATCGAGTGTCCTCACAGGATTGCCAGCTCCAGGTCGTGCTGCCGGTCGTGTGACCGGGCGTGAGATGGGCCGTGATCGCCAGATCGGCGACGCGCAACACTTCGCCGTCGGTCACCGACCGCACGTTCTTGACGGCGGGGAATCGGTTCACGCCCGGGCCGAACGCGTGTTGTGGATCGTCGGCAGACGGCTCCCCCTGTTGGATCGCGCGCGCGCCCGGCGCGCTCGCGGCGACCGTGGCGCCTGACACGCGCTGCAGCGCGGCGATCCCGCCAGCGTGATCGTAGTGGGCGTGCGAGTTCACGATGAGGAGGACGTCCTCGGTCCGAAAGCCAAGCTTGCGGATGCTCTGGTCGATGCGCGGCGCCGATTGCGGCAGACCGCCGTCGAGCAGGATGTGTCCCCTGGTAGACGTGATCAGCACGGACCCGAGGCCCGCGACGCCGACGTTGTACGTATTCCCGAATATCCGCGCCGGTTCGTGCGGCGCGTTCCAGGCGTCGCAGCTCGAACAGAGGATGGGTGGGTCGGGACGCATCGGCGAGGGGCCTTGCCCGAGCGAAACCAGGGAGCAGACGGCGAGCGCGAACCAGGCGGATGGCTTCATGTCATGTATCAGGCCGGCCGTTCATTCTTCACGAGTCGCGGATTAACGCGGATCTCCACGGATTTCTGTGACGCCAGGCGAGCCGCTATCTGCGGTCGGCGAGCGGTCGT
Organism: uncultured Acidobacteriota bacterium; assembly: GCA_963785755.1. Classification (GTDB taxonomy): domain Bacteria; phylum Acidobacteriota; class Vicinamibacteria; order Vicinamibacterales; family 2-12-FULL-66-21; genus JACCXG01. The sequence goes on from CAWAXG010000058.1 coordinate 78,658, forward strand.
GCCCGCGCTTCGCGCGGGTGTGGACAGGAAACCAGATCAATCACAAGCCGGCCTGCAGAGATCCGCCGGTTTGTGATTGATCCGGTTTCCTGTCCACGACACGCCGGCCTTGGCCGGCGTGCACGACCGCTGCAGATCCGCGAGAATCCGCGATTCGTGATCCAGCACTCGACGCTCGCCGTCCGACATCAATGAACTCGACGAGAAAGGCCGCTTCGCGAGAATAGCATGCGGCGATGAACGAGTTCCTCGTTGCTGATTCGCCGCGCTCGTGAGTAGGCTTCAGGTTAGGTGACTCGACGCCGGCTGGTTCTTCTTCGTCGGATATTGCTCGTCCTCGCCGGCCTCGCATTGGCATGGGCCGTCGCCGCCGCCCGCACCGGAGGATTCGTCCTCGAGCTGGGCGCGTTCCGGCTCTCCTCGCGCAACCCGCGAAACGTCGTGATCCTGGCCATGCTCATGGCTGGCGGCGTGTGGGTGCTGTCGGCGCCGCATCGCGCTGGATCGCTCCGCGACGAATGGGCCTGGTGGAGAGGCGGCGCAGTTGCGCCCGCGAGGCTCGTGTGGCGAGTCTGCCGCTCGCTCCTGCCGCTGGCATCCGCCGCAACGATCGCGGTCATCGGCATCGCGTTCGACATCTATCAATGGGCCGGTCCTCCGCCGTTCTGGCTTGACGAAGAAACCATCGCACTGAACATCCGCGATCGGGGGTTCCTCGAACTGGCCGGACCGCTCTGGTTCGGCCAGAGCGCACCGCTCGGCTGGCTGGTCCTGCAACGCGCCGTCTTGCTCACGCTGGGTAGCTCCGAACTGGTGCTGCGTCTGGTGCCGCTGCTGTTCGGCATCGCGACGGTGGCAGCCGCGGTGTGGATCGGAGCGAGGTGGATGACCCGACTCGGCGCCGCGGTTCTGGTCCTCTTGTGCTGGGCCGCGTCGCTGATCACGCACTATCGCTTCGAGGTCAAACACTACACCGCCGATGCGTTCTGGGGCCTGCTGCTGCCCGCGCTGGCGATGTGGGCGCTCGAGGGCCGCAGCGCGTCCGAGCGAATCCGCCGCACGACCGTGTGGTGGGCGGTCGCCGCGCTGGGACAGTTCTTTGCCAACGGCGCGTTCCTGGTTACCCCGGCATGCGGGCTGTTTCTTCTCATCGCGGCCTGGCGCCGCGATGGGTTGCCGGCGGCGGTCGCGGCTGTCCGTTCCAGCGCACTGTGGATCGTCTCGTTCGGCGCACACTACCTGCTGTCGGTTCGGTATACGCATGGCAGTTCGTATCTGCATGGGTATTGGGCGAGCGCTCTGCCACCCGACGGGGTGGGGGTTCGGTCGACAGTCGCATGGCTGGCCGCCCGCGTCGAACCGCTCGCGGGAAATCCCGGCGGCACCGCATTGTGGACGAGTCTGTGGGGGCTCGCGCTCGCGGGGTTCGCTCTCAGCGCTCCCAGGCCACTCGGGATCGTGCTCGCGCTCACGACGCTCTCGGCGTTCGTTTTTGCCGGGCTCGGCCAGGTGCCGCTGGCCGAGCGCCTGTCGCTCTGGATGGTTCCCTCGCTGTATTTGAGTGTGGCACTCGCTGTGGACCGGGCGGTGCGGTTCGGAAGTGGCAAGGGCCGACGGCGTCTGCTCCGGGTCGCCTGCGCGATTGCTGTCGTCGTCTTTGCGGCCCGGTTGTGTGCGGACATCGTGACGCGTGGATGGAATCACCGCGAGATGGTGGGGGCGCGGGAGAACAAACACTGGCTCGACGATCCGGGCAGCGTCCAATGGCTGCTGGAGCAGCATCGGTCCGGCGACGCCATCGTCGGCACGCGCCTCACCTGGCCGGCCATCCTGTGGTACGGCCGGATTGCGGTGCGCGATCCCCGCACGGCGGGGATGCGTGTCCTCGATCGCCGGACGTTCTTCGAAGTCTCGCACCTGGACGACCGATCGTGCGAGCAGCGGCGGCTCGCCCACATGCTGCAGGGCCACCGGCGTGTCCTCGTCTACCTGGGATTCCGCGACGAACGCGCCGGGTTCGAGGACCTTCTGCTGCGGGAACTCGACGAACTGGGAGCGATCGTCGCGCTCCGCCAGTTTTCCAACCTGAGTCGAGCCGCGGTCGTGGAACTGGACGGGGGCCAATCGTCCGACGTCGCGAATGCGCTGCCCGGCCGGCGTCCTTCAGCGGGGCGGCCGCCGCTCGCGGGCTGCGTCAATGTGCGCCCAGCGGCGGTGTGGTGAGGAGAGACGCGAGCGCGTCGCCGCGCGCGGCGCGAGTCCGATATCATGTCGGCGCACCTATGGCGCCGTGGACCCTGTTCCCAGCGATCGCCTGAAAACGCGAATGGTGGGCCGGACCCTTTCTCACTACGAGATCGTCGACGAGATTAGCCGCGGCGGCATGGGCATCGTCTATCGCGCCGTCGACGTGAAGCTCGGCCGCGAAGTCGCGTTGAAGGTCCTTCCCGACGATCTCGTGCACGACCTGGTGCGCCGCGACCGCCTGCTGCAGGAGGCTCGTGCGGCATCCGTGCTCGAGCATCCGAACATCGCGGTCATCCACGAGGTCGGCGAGGCCGACGGTGTGACGTTCATCGCGATGGAGCTGATTCGCGGCGAGAAGCTGAGCGAGACGCTCAGCCGCGGCGCGCTGCCGCAGTCGCGCGCATTCTCGCTCGCGACCGAGATCGCCGAAGGGCTCGCGCGCGCACACGAGAAGAGCATCATCCACCGCGATCTGAAGCCGTCAAACGTCATGGTCACCGACGACGGCCACGCCAAGATCATCGACTTCGGTCTCGCAAAGGTCGTGGAGCTCACCGGGTCCGACGCCGCGACCATCAGCATCGACGGGCCGCGCACCGATGCCGGGGTCGTGCTCGGCACCGCCGCCTACATGTCGCCCGAGCAGGCGCGCGGCGAGCGGGTCGATCACCGCACCGATGTCTTCGCCCTGGGCGTGACTCTCTACGAGATGCTCACCGGCCGGCCGGCGTTCCAGGGTCGATCGGCGATCGAGACGATGCAGGCCGTCCTGACCCAGGCGGTGCCGCCGCTGTCCGCGGGCGTGGGGTCATCGGCCGAGTCGACGGCCGAACTGCAGCGAATCATCGGCAAGTGCACCGCCAAGGAACCCGACGACCGGTTCCAGGGCATGAAGGATCTGATCGTCGATCTGCGTACGGCGCGGCGACGGCTGGAATCGTCTTCGACTGGCGCGGTCTCCGCCGCCGGCGCACGCTCGGGCCCTCGCGTCCGGACGCTCGTGGTCGCGGCCATCGCGGCGATGACCGTGATCGGTGCAGCCGCGTCGTTCTGGTGGCGGGGACGGACGTCTCCGCCGGCGGTGTCACCGTCGGGAAAACCGACGATCGCCGTGCTGTATTTCGAGAACAACACCGGCGATCAGTCGCTCGACTGGATGCGGACCGGCCTCACCGACATGATCGTGACCGACCTGTCGCAGTCGACCGACATCGAGGTGATGGGCACCGATCAGCTCGTGCAGATTCTCCAGGAACTCAAACGCGCGGACGACAGAGTCGTGTCCGCGGACGTGGTGAAGGAGATCGCGAGCCGGGCCGGTGTCGACAACGTCCTGGTCGGCAGCTACATCAGGGCCGGCGGCACAATCCGCATCAGCGCGCGGCTCCAGGAAGCGGCACACCGGCCGGATCATCGGCGCCGAGCGGGTCGAAGGGCGCAGGGGAGTCGGCGCTGTTCGGATTGGTCGACGAGCTGACCCGGCGGTTCCGGTCGAAGCTGACGGAGTTGACCGCCGGTCGTGGCGCCACTCCGCTGCTGTCAGCGCCCGGCGAGAGCCGCGGAGCGGGGCCTGGACCGCGACGTCACCCAGATCACGACCTCGTCCATCGAGGCGTTTCGCTATTACGCAGACGCGATGAACTTTCACGAACGCGGCCTGTGGGCACAGGCCGCGCCGCTCCTCGAGAAGGCGCTCGAGCTCGATCGCGACTTCGCGATGGCGCACGCGAAGCTGGCGGTCGTGAGCGGCAATCTTGGCATGGTGGCGAAGCGTAACGAGCACGCCGGCCGCGCGCTGGCGCTCATCGATCGGTTGAACAGCCGCGAACGGTACTGACATCGAGGGATACGCCTACGGCCTGAAGCCCGAGACCATCGCGCGAAGCATCGAGGCGTACACGCAGGGCCTCGCACTGCATCCGGAGCATCATGCGGCCCGCCACAACCTCGGACTGCACTACCTGACCCTCGAACGCCACGCCGAGGCGATCGAGCAGTACGAAGAGCTGGTCCGTCGCGGCACCAATAATCCGGCCAGCTACGAGAACCTCGCCGAGGCGCTCATCGTCACCGGCAACCTCCGCCGCGCCCGCGAAGTGGTCGAGGATTTCGCTCGCCGCTACCCGGACAACGCGGGCGCCGCGCGAATGCTCGGGGGAGCGCTGGTCGCGGAAGGACGGCTGGACGAGGCGCGCGCCGCGTTCGAGAAGTCGCAGGCGCTGAATCCACTCGACCCGTTTGCCCGGATGGGCAGCCGCAACGTGGCGTTGATGCAGGACCGCTGGAAAGACGCCGAGGCGGTCAACCAGGCGCTCGACAGGTCGCCGCTGCCGTTTCCCCGGCTGATTGGCGCGTTCGGCCAGGTGATGGTCGAGGCGGCGCAGGGCCGTGGCCAGGCCATGCTGAGCGCCGCCGAACGCGCGGTGAGCCTCGACGCGCTGCCGGCGATGTACCGTGGCCTCATCCATGGCCGGATCGCGATGTACCTGCTGCGCCGTGGCGACGCTGTCAAGGCGCTTGGCTACGCCGAGCGCGCCGTTGCCGACGGGCAAGGCAACGACTCCATCTTCGAGGCGTTGCAAGCACTTGCCATTGCCCAGGCCGCGACCGGCCGCAGGAACGACGCAATGAAGACCATCGCGTTGCTCGAGTCGCACGCGAAACGACTTCCGAGCGAGCGGGAACTGCGACGGGTGCACTGGGCCAGGGGAGAGATCGCGCTGCTCGAAGGCGACGTCCAGACGGCCGCCGCGGAGTTGACCCAGGCCTCGCGGATGCTCTCCGTGAGGGGCCCAGTGACCGCGCCGCCGTCACCGCATGGCGATCTGTGGTTTGCGGCGGCGGGAGCGCTGATCAGGGCGGGGCGCGACGCGGACGCCGCGCCACTGCTCGAACGCCTGCAGGCCGGCCACGAGCGCGCCGTGGCGATGGAGTCCTACGCGCGCAGTTTCTTCCTGCTCGCCCAGCTCGAAGAGCGGCGGGGCAATGCCGCTCGCGCGCGCGAGCAATATGCACGCTTCGTCGCAGCTCTGGCGTGACGGCGATCTGGAGCGCGGCTGGGTGGCGGAGGCTCAAAAGAAACTGGTCAGCGCACGATGAGCGGTCTGAGCGGGCGGACGTAGATGGTGCGGAACGCGACCGGCCCGTGATCGCCCTGGATCATCAGCGGGTTCTGCGCTGATTCGGGGATCGCGAGGTGCGCGCGCGTGGGGCCGTCGATATCGACGTCCTTCTGAACGACCTGCCCGTTGAAGAGGACGCGGAGGAACCGCGCCGGCTCGAGCTTCTTGCCGGCGGCATCGAACCGCGGCGCCCGGAACCACGCCTGATACGACTGCCATTCACCGGGCCGCCGCGATGCGTTCACGAGCGGCGGCGATCCGCCGACGCCGCGTTCGTCGATCCAGCGGTGGTAGATCGCGCCGCCGTCCGACGTCTTCATCGCGTCGCCCGATCCCCAGCTGTCGAAGATCTGGATCTCGTACAGGCCCTGGAGATATATGCCCGAGTTCGATCCTTTCGCGAGCATGAACTCGGCGTACAGCTCGACATCACCGAAGGCGCGCTCGGTGCACAGGTTCGCGGTGCGGCCGGTCGGGCCGTTCAGCATCACGCCGCTCGGCGCGGCCCTGCCGTTGAGCTGAGTCGGTCCGAGAAAGCGTTCGAACCGCACGAAACGCGTCGTGTACCATTCGTTCTTCGCGGCGGCGTCGCACGCCTTCCACCCGGCGAGATCCTTGCCGTTCAGGAGCGGCTCCCAACCCTCTTCGAGGAGATAGGGAGGATCGCCGTGGCTGTCTCCATCCTGGATCGGCGAGTAGCGCTGCGGCTGCTGCAGGAGCGCGGCGCAGGCGAGCAGAGCGAAGAGCGTGCGCATTGCGGCGTCACTATACATCGGCTCAACCGCGTCGATATAGAGTCACACGGGGATCGGCGATCGGGGATCACAGACCGGATGATTTGTTCCGAGCGGCGGATCCCCGATCCCCGATCGCCGATCCCGACGCGAATACGATTCGATGGTGAGGGACCCGACATGAAGGTATCCCGACGTGAACTCCTTGCCGCGGGCGCGGTTTCGGTCGCCTCCGGCATTCCACTCCGTTCAGCGACGCAGGCTCCCGCACCGGCGAAGCCGGCGGCGGCGCAGCGAAGACAGGCGCCACCACCGACGAACCTGACCATGCGCGACTATCTGTGCCGGGAGGCCCGGCGGATCACGGACAACGCGCTGTCCGATCTGCGAACTCCAGGCGACTTCAAGCGGCGCCTCACCGCCCGGCGCGCGCAGTTCATGCAGATGATGGGATTGACGGATCTGCTCTCAGCGTCTGGCCGCGGTCAGGTGCCGTACAAGGTGACGGGCGTGGTCGAGCGTTCCGGCTACCGCATCGAGAAGCTTCACTACGAGAGCCTGCCCAATCTCCACGTGACCGCGAATCTCTACGTGCCGGCGGCCGCGACCAAAGCGTCCCGCCGTCCCGGCATGCTCTACGTCTGCGGGCACGTCCCTGGTCAGAAAGAGCACTATCAAGGCCACGCGAGGCGGTTCGCGGAGCTCGGCTTTCCCACGCTGATCGTGGAGACCGTCCAGCTTGGCGAAGTGACCGGGTATCACCACGGCTGCTATCGCGAGGGCTGGTTCCACTGGTACAGCCGCGGCTACTCACCCTCGGCGGTGGAGGTCCTGAACGGCGTTCGCGGCCTCGACCTGCTGGCGCAGCGGCCGGAAGTCGATGCCGAACGACTCGGCGTGACCGGGATCTCCGGCGGCGGTGCGCAGACCTGGTTCATCGCCGCCGCCGACGAGCGCGTCAAGGCGTGTTCGCCGGTCTGCGCCACGGCGTCGCTGGCGTCGCACATCTACGACAAGGTCATCGACGGCCACTGCGACTGCATGTGGTGGAGCAACACGGCGATGTGGGATCTCGCCGACATCGGCGCGCTGATCGCGCCGCGCCCGCTCCTGCTGGCGTCGGCGAATCAGGACGGCATCTTCCCGATTCATGCGATCCGCGAGGTGCACTCGCAGCTGCAAGGGTTGTATCGCACGCTCGATCGCGCCGAGAACCTCAGCCTGGTCGAAACGCCCGGCGGGCACAACTATCACGAGCAGTCGCGCCGAGCGATCGCGGCGTGGTTCGTCAAACATCTGACCGCCAAGGCGCCGACCGCTGCGGAGGCCGCCGACTTCGAAACCGATCCGGCCAAACTGGAGCCGCCAGACACGCTGAGGGTGTATTCAGGCGGGGGTCCAGAAGGCAATCGCGCCCTGACGATTCAGAACGAGCTGATAACGGTTGCGGCTCCGCCGTCAGCGTCGTCGGCGGCTGGCATCGCGGATCTCAGGAAGCAGCTGGTCGCGAAACTTCGCGGCGATACGTTCAATCACTTCCCGCGAACGGCGCCCCGGCTCGATGTCGACGAGGAGTACGCGCTCGACGGCGGCGAAGGGACACGGTTCGCGTTCACCTCCGAAGACGGCTGGCGCCTTCATGGCATTCGTCGGAATCCCAGTGCGGGCAAGGGCGTGGCGCCGGCGGTGGTGGTCCTGCGTTCGCCTGGTGAAGGGCGGTACGACTCTGACACGTTCGCGGCCACGATCCGGGCGCCCTGGATCAGACTGATCGTTGAAACCCGCGGAACGGGGGACACCTCGTGGGGCGAGGATCTCAACTGGCACATCCGGCGGGCCGCGGCCTGGACGGGCCGCACCGTGGCGAGCATGCGCGTCTGGGATGCGCTCCGCGCGCTCGAAGCGGCGCGCGCGCTGCCGGGCGTCGACACCAAACAGATCGCGATCGCGGCGCGCGGCGAGATGGCGGCGGTGGCTCTTTACGCGGCGCTGCTCGACGGACGGCTGAGCGGCGTCTTCCTGCACTCGCCGCCGCCGACGCAGAACGCCTCCAGTCAGCCGACGGGCAAGGGGCCGGCAATCGAGATGCTGAACTGCCTGCGCCATGCGGACCTGGCACAGGTCGCGGGCTTGCTCTATCCAACACCGATCGTGATCGCCGGGGAATTCCCGCCTGCGTACGCCTGGGCCGAAGATCTCTACCGCGGCGTGACACCGGCCGGCCGGTTCCACCGAGTTGCGAGCCTGACCGAGTGGTCGCCGGCGACGTGAGCGGTGCGTGAGATTGGGCGAACGTGCTGCCGGTCGATCGCTCGCTGTGCACCGTTGTCGCTGGGCGAGCGTGGAGTGAGGCGAGCGCGAAATCGGATGAGACGAATCGCGGATCTACGCGGATCTCGAGCGGTCGTGCACGCCGGCCTTGCAGGCCGGCATCCCGAGGTGAGGATCAGAGAGAAATCACAAACCGCTCTTTGTCGCGGCCGGCTTGTGATTTCTCTCTGATCCTCACCTCGGGCCGCGCGGAGCGCGGGCCCGACCGCGCGCCACACCGCTGATCGGAGCGCTCGCCCGATGTAAGGAATCCGCGGTATCCGCGAAAATCCGCGACTCGTCTGCCTTTGAAGCCAACTGTGCTTCGTTTCCTCCCTTACTCCCTGTTGATCCCTGCGATCGTCCCCACGAGGTTCCACTCCCTTCCTCTGCGATCGATAATGAAGCCCATGGTGCGCAAGGTTCTAGGCTCGACCATTGTTCTGGCCGTCATCGTGGCCGCTGGCTCGATGCTCGTCGCGGCGCGCGAGCCGGTCACGTTGATCACTGTTGACGGTGAGGGCGCGAAATACTGGCCGCGCTGGCGCGGTCCTTCGGGGCAGGGCCATGTCACGGGCACGGCTTATCCGGATACGTGGTCGGACACGACCAACGTGCTCTGGAAGACCGCGGTGCCGGGGCGAGGCCATTCTTCGCCGATCGTCTGGAAGGATCATCTCTTCCTGACGACAGCCAGTAACGACGGGACGAAGCTGTCGATGCTGGCCTATCAGCGCACGACCGGAAAGCTGCTGTGGGAAGCGTCGATACCGACGACCGGCGTCGAGCGCGTGTACCGGAAGAACAGCCACGCATCGGCCACGCCAACGACCGACGGGCAGCGCATCTATGCGTCGTTCGGCACCCATGGCCTGGCTGCGTTCGACTTCAACGGCAAGATCCTCTGGCATCAGAAGCCGGGCGATCTGCGCAACTACCACGGCAGCGCCGGATCGCCGGTGCTCTACAAGGATCGAATCTTCCTCTATCAGGATCACGACGGCACCTCGTCGACCGGTTCCTACGTCGCGGCATTCAATGCCGCAACCGGCGCAGTGCTCTGGAAGAAGAACCGAAGCGAATCCGTCGGTTGGGGGACGCCGGTCGTGGTGAACGTGGGGGAGCGCGACGAGCTGATCGTCAACAGCCAGTACAAGGTCTATTCGTACGACCCGGGCAGCGGCGCGGAGCTCTGGACCGTCAACGGCACGACGATGGAAGTCATTCCGACGCCGGTGGTCGGGCACGGCCTGGTCTTCTGCTCGTCAGGACGCGCCGGGCCGACGCTCGCGATTCGTCCGGGCGGGAAGGGAGACGTCACCGGCACGCATGTCGCGTGGACGTCGCCCCGGGGCTCGCCGTTCGTGCCCTCAGCGATCATCCATGGCGATCTGCTCTACATGATCAACGACATGCAGAGCGTGCTGACGGTGCTCGAAGCGAAGGACGGCAAGCTCGTGTACCAGGATCGCCTCGGCCAGCCGACGCGCGAGGGTTTCTCCGCCTCGCCGGTGGCCGTCGGCGACAAGCTGTTCTTCACCAACGACAACGGCCAGACGTTCGTCGTGCAGGCGGGACGCACGTTCAACCTCGTCCGCGTCAACGAGCTCAACGCGCAGGTGCTCGCCTCGCCGGCGCTGGTCGGGGGCACGTGGTACTGGCGGACGGCCAACGAATTGATTGCGATCGGCACGAAGTAACGTCGCATTCTCAAGAGATCCTTCGTGCCGCCGTGCCTTCGTGGCCGTCGTGTAGCGCGGCAGCGCATCCAACGTTGCGGTCAAAGGTGCTGATCAGCCCGGCGCCTTGCGAAAGACCGCGCGAATCGCCGACCGGTTCTGCTGCGGATCGGCGGCGAAGTCGCCATGCCGGGACAGATCGACTTCCTTCTCGAGCTGTTCGACCGGCTTCCCGGCGCGCTTGCCAGCGGCCACCTGATTCCAGAGATCGTCGAGAAACGCGGCCTGCGCCTTCAACGTGGCGACCGTGCCCAGTCCGCCGTGGCCGGGGACCACCGTCTTCACCTCCCATTTCGCCAGGTCGGTCAGCACCTCGACCCAGCGCCTGTGGTCCGCGTCGCGATCGCCGACGTTGTTTCCCGAGCGCCAGCTCACGCACAGGTCGCCGGTGAACAGAATGCCTTCTTTCGGCAGGAATGCCACGGCATCGCCAATCGTGTGCGCGGGTCCGACTTTCTTGAACTCCAGCCTCCGCTCGCCATCGTCAATCGCCATCGACTCGCCGAAGACGATCGACGGCAGCTCCATTCGAAAGGTTGAAAGGCTGTACTTCTCGTTCTTGGACATCTGCTGCCATTCGACCTTGCCCTTGGTGTTCAACTCGCTCGCACAGTCCTGCGAACAGATCACCGTGACACCTTCGTCCGCGAGGATGCTGTTCCCCTGGGTGTGATCCCAGTGATAGTGGGTATCGAACACGTATTTGATGGGTTTCTTCGTGGTCTTCCTGATCTCCGGCAACGCGGCGCGGATCCCCCACGGCGTGTTGGCGTCGATGACGACGACGAAGTCGCGGAACTCGATCCATCCGGTGTTCGCCGGCTGCCGCGTGTCCCGGTCCCCGAGACGCCAATACACGCCGGGCGCGATCTGTCCGACCCGGCCGGACGGCCCTTGCCGGGCATGACCCAGGGCCACCAGCCCCAGGAGCAGGATGAACGCCGTCGGCAGCGCGGCACGTCTCATGGTCACTCCTCGAAAGGGAACGGCGATGGCGCCGCTCGGCGCATCATTATGTGCTCGCATCGCGATCGGCGAGCAGTAACGGGACTCGGGACTCGGGACTCGGCGACGGTGGGCGGGGGTCTTCGATGGGCCGCCGTCTTTGATGATCCTCGTGATCGCCGTTCGCCGAGACCAGCCCGAATCCCGCGCCCACGAATCCCCGATCGCGAGATCAGCCTGAGCTCCCAGTCCCGAGCCCCGATCCCGGCCGTCCGAGTCCCGAGTCCCGGCGCCGTCGATGATAGAGTGACGCCCAGCAAGGAGGTCCGCATGGTGACTCGTCGAGCGTTTCTCTCGAAAACCGCCGCCGCGACCGCGGGGCTCGCCGCGGCGTTGCCGAAGCAGAGCTACGCACAGCGCAGCCCGAACGAGACCATCAACGTCGCGATCATCGGCCTCCGCGGCGACAACAAGGGACATCCGACCTGGACCGCCCGAGGGCGCGGACTCGATCATTACGAGCACCTTGCCGGGATCAAGAACGTCCGCATCTCGCACGTCGCGGATATCGATGAACGGCATTTCAAGACCGCGCTGTCCTTCGCGAAGGAACGGTGGGGCGGGACGCCGAAGACCGAGACGGATTTCCGGCGGCTGCTCGACAATCGCGAGATCGACGCGGTCACCATCGCCGCGCCCGATCACTGGCACGCGCTCATGACGATCATGGCCTGCCAGGCGGGCAAGGACGTCTACGTCGAAAAGCCCGCCAGCCACAACATCGTCGAGGGTCGGCGGATGATCGAGGCGGCCCGGCGCTACAACCGGATCGTCGAGGTCGGCACGCAGCGCCGGAGCGGCGCCGCGCTCGGCAAGGCGGTGCAGTTCCTCCGCGATGGCGGTCTCGGCACGATCTACGGCGCCAAGACCGTGATTTACCGGCAGCGGGATTCGATCGGCGTCATCGCCGACAGCCCCATGCCCGCCGGCGTCAACTACGATCTGTGGCTGGGGCCGGCGCCGTTGCGTCCGTTCAACGAAAACCATTTTCATTACCACTGGCACTGGTTCTGGGAGTACAGCACCTCGGACATGGGCAACACGGCCGTGCACTCACTGGACGCCGTGCGCTGGCTGCTCGGGAAGCAGGAGCATCCGCGAACGGCTTACTGCTCGGGTGGTCTGTTCGAGGCCGGCGCACCAACCGATCAGAAGACGCCGAATACGCAGACCGCGATCTACCAGTACGCCGACGGGACGGAACTGCACTGCGACCTGCGGAACTGGTACACCGGCCCACCCGAGGCCCAGGGCATCTACGTCTTCGGGTCGAAAGGCTGGATGAAAGCCGGCGATGGCAAGGCGCAGGTGTTCTTCGGTAAGAAGAACGAGCCTGGTCCGGTCGTGACCGCCGAGGAGTCCACCGATGCCGGGCAGGTGCACTTCGAGAACTTCATCGAGTGCATGCGTTCACGAAAGCCCGAGAACCTTCGCGCGTCGATCGAAGAGGGGCACCTCTCCACCGCCCTGTGCCACCTCGCGAACATCTCGTATCGCGTCGGGCGATCGGTGAAGTTCGACGGATCGACCGAGCGCTTCATCGGCGATGAAGAGGCCGACAAGCTCCTCAGCCGGACGTATCGGGCGCCGTACGTGCTGCCTGATAAGACATAGGGGCGTGTCGAAACCACTGCGGTGACAACTCCCAACTGCCAACCTCCCCGCCTCCGCGCGCACGGATCGAGGCGCGCTACGGCGCGGCCTCGCCAGAGCTCGTCGCCTGCGATCGAACCGACGAGCGGCGGCGGGCAACTCCCAAGGAGCTCAGAGTCGATCGACCGAGAGTGTTTGGGAGTTGGGAGTTGGGAATTGGAAGTTGACGCGCGCGCGCCTTCGACCTTCAGGCGCGCGTTGTCTCAGCGCCGGGCTGGACGTAATCCGCCGTCCAGCGCAGATGCGCTTCGAGGAGCGACGGCATCCCGCTCGCCAGGTCGTCCGACAACGGTCTGCCGAAGAAGTAGCCCTGACCGAGCTCCGAGCCGAGCGTTCGCAGCTCGAGCAGCTGATCGGGCGTCTCGACGCCCTCGGCAATCACGCCGAGGCCGAGCGCGTGCCCGAGCGAAATGATCGCTTCGACGATCGCCGTATCGTGCCCCCGATGCGCGACGCCGGCGACGAAGGACTGGTCGATCTTCAACAGGTCGACCGGGAAGCGCTTCAGGTAGGCGAGGCTCGAGAACCCCGTGCCGAAATCGTCGATCGCCAGCCGGACCCCGAGTGACTTGAGCTTCGTCAGGATCTCGATGGTCGTTTCGGCTCCGGCCATGGCCACCGTCTCCGTGATCTCGATGATCAGGCTCGATGGCTCGATGCCGGTCGTCTGGATCACGTCGCGCACCTCGTCGATCAGCGTCGCCTGCTGCAGATGCTTGCCCGAGAGGTTCACCGCGACCATCAGCGCGAGATCGCGGCGGTATTTCCGCTGCCATTCCTGCGCCTGGCGGCACGCCTCGAACAGCACCCAGCGGCCGATCGGGACGATGAGCCCGGTTTCTTCCGCGACGCCGATGAACTCGGACGGGGGGATCAGGCCGCGCTCGGGGTGTTCCCAGCGCACCAGCGCTTCCATGCCGACCAGGCGGCCGCTGACGATCTCGACCTCGGGCTGGTAGTACACCCGCAGCTCGTTGCGCGCGATCGCGCGGCGCAGGCCATTCTCCAGCCGCAGGCGATCGCGCGCGGCGAGATCCATCGCGGGATGGAACACCTCGTGGCGCGCCTTGCCTCGGGCCTTCGCGCGATACATCGCGATGTCCGCCTGGCGAATCAGATCGGTTGGCGATTCGTGGCTGTCGCTGAAGGCGATCCCGATGCTGACCGAGGTAAACACCTCGTGCAGGCCCACCATGAACGGCTGATCGAACTCCTGCCGGATCCGCTGGGCGACCTCGATCGCGCGATCGCGGCCGGCGAGCCGGGGGAGCAGCACCGTGAACTCGTCGCCACCCAGACGGGCGATGACATCATCCGGCCCCAGGCATCCCGCAATCCGCTTGCCGGCGGCGATCAGCAGCTCGTCGCCGACGACATGACCCAGGCTGTCGTTGACCACCTTGAAGAGATCGAGATCGACGAGCAGCACCGCGATTGTCAGCGCGTCGTCCTTTGGCTTCTCGAATTCGGCGGCGAGTCGATCGATGAAGAGCCTCCGGTTCGGCAGCTGCGTCAGCGCGTCGTGCGCGGCCTGATGCGCGAGCGTCTGATCGGCGGTCCTCCGGTCGATGTCGGATCGGAAGAGCAGCTGCGCGTTCCACGCGACCAGCACCGCGAACACCGTCATGATCGCCACGGCGAGGAGCCACAGGCCGAAGGCGGTATCGAAAATCATCGCGCGCTGGCCGGCCAGGTGCAGGCCGCCGAGCGCCAGTGGAAAGACGAGGACCGCCGGCAGCAGCCGCCGCACCATCGTGCCGCCGCTGCTGTCGCTCGAAATGACCGCCATGATGCCGTGCGTCGGACGGGCGCAGAGCACGCCGACCGCGAGCACGAAGAAGGTCGCGGCCGTCGGCAGCGCCATCGCGATGTTCGAGCCGATGCCGTAGAACGGGCGCAGGCCGTACGCGTAGCCCATCAGCGCGAGCAAGGAGGTCACGGCCGCGATGACCGACAGCAGCGGCGCCGGCCGGAACCGGCCGATCGGACGATCGATGATCGCCAGCGCCGTCCCGAGCAGCACGAAGTTGATTGCCGTGTTCGGCGCCATTCGATTCGGACGCCCGAAGTCGGCGAACGGGAGCTTTTCCCGGAAGAGGTACTGGTCGAGCTGAAGATCTCCGAATCCCAGGAGGGCCGCGACCCTGGAGAGGCCGAAGACGACGGTGAGCAACGCGAGGCCTTGTGCCAGCAGGCGCACCGGTCCGGCCAATCCGGCCGAGAGCACGCCGAGCGACCATCCGAGGCAGATGAAGCCGATGGCGGTCGCCGGATTCATCGCGGTGAGCCCGGGCACGATCCGCTTCAAGGCCTCGACGTCCATCGACCAGCCGATCAACGCGAGCGCGCCGACGACCACGGGGATCACACTGGCGCCGTTCGCCATCGTGCGAAGGGTTGTCGCGACACGCGGCAGCGTCAGATCAGGGTCGAGCGGCACGCTGGGAAACAGCTGCGCGTCACCGGCTCGACCATTGAGTCCCATGCTCATGGACCTGAGCTTACATCGCGGATCGGGGGCGAAAGCAAAAGGTAAACTCTGCAGGGATTCGATTAAGGATAAGGATTGAAGATGCGCTGGTTACGTTCATGTTCCGGCCTCTGCGTCCTTGTGTTGATCGCCGCATGCCGATCGGAGGAGACCGCGCCGATGAGCGCCGAGCAGGCGAACGCCGCGGTGGCGGCGTGGCGCGCGGAGCACGAAGCGGTCTACCGTCGCGACTTCGTCAGTATCTCGGGTCTGCATCCGCTGAAGCCGGGGGCGAACGTCGCCGGCAGCGCGCCGGCGAGCGACATCGTGCTGCCTGCCGCCGCGCCGCCGACGCTCGGGCGGTTCATGCTCGACGGTGAAGAGGTCCGCTTCGAGCCGGCGCCGGGCGCGCGAGTTCTCCTGGAGGATGAGCCGGTCACCACGGCGATCGACCTGCGCGACGATCGGTCCGCGGAGTCCGACGAGTTGATCGCGGGAGACATACGCCTGGTGATCCACGTCAGCGGCGACACGCGCTCCGTTCGCGTGCGCGATCCCAACGGGCCGCTCGCCCGCGGCTTTGTCGGCTTCACCTGGTTCCCGATCGATGAGCGCTACCGGATGACCGGCAAATTGATCCGCGATGCCCAGCCGCAGCGGTTCAAGGTCGTGAACACCTACGGCGACACCGATGAATACAGCACCGAAGGAGTCGTCGAGTTCACGCTGCTCGGAGAGACGGTGCGCCTGCGCCCGTTCACGACGCGGCCGAAGCGGTTCTATTTCGTCTTCCGTGACGCGTCGAGCGGCGCGGAGACCTACAAGACCGCGCGGTTCCTCTATTCGGATCTGCGAGACGACGGCACGACGGTCCTGGACTTCAACATGGCCTACAACCCGCCCTGCGCGTTCAATCCCTATACGACCTGTCCGATTCCCCTTCCTGAGAACCGCCTGCAGGTGAAGATCCTGGCGGGGGAGAAGGCGTATCCGGTCGAAGTGCCGTTGCCTTCTGGATCGCGTCGTGATCGGTGATCGGTGATCGGGGATCATTCTCGGGACTGGGGACTGGGGACTCGGGACTCGGGGGTGGTGGGCGGGAGGCTTCGCTGGCCGCCGTCCATTTTTTGTTTTCTTGTCGGGATCGGCGATTCCGGACCGATGAGCGATCGGGATCGGGATTCGGATTGCGATTCGGATCTCGGATGAGGGATCAGGGAGTAGGGATTGAAGATCTGGAATGGTCCCTCGCCGTTCCTAACTCGGCGCGCAGGGCGATGATCGGATTCTGTTGCATGGCGCGCCGGGCCGGCAGCGAGATCGCCAGCGGGCCGCGTGGACTGAAGTGCCGGCGCGATCCCGGTGGCTACGCCGGTGAACAGGGCGACGCCGAGGCCGATCAGCGCGATCCGCGCGTCCAGCGACAGGTCGAGGTTGAGCGAACCGGCCGCGCCGACGCCGAAGTACCTCGCAGGTGCTCCTAGCCACGGCTCGCGACTCATCGAGAGCTAGAACGCAACAGCGCCCAAGTGCGGGAGCGCTGATTCATCGCTTCAGCAGCGTCATCAGCCCGTCGGCGAGCATCGCACGCCAGTGGACATAGTCATGGCCACCGCCGACCTCGCGATAGGTGACGTCGTAGCCCTTCGCGCGAAGGACGTCGCGGAGATGGCGGTTGCCCATCAGGTTGGTTTCATCGAGCACCATTTTGTACAGCGGGAGGTTGGCACCAGGCACGTTGTCGTAGAGTCCGGTTTCGAGATAGAAACGGATCGGCCGGCGCGGCACGGCAAGGTACTTCCGCGCCGTGGCGTTCGGTTCCTCGTCGCCCGGGTCCCGACCGCGAAACGCGCCGGACTGTGACAGCACGTTGCCGAACACGTCCGAATGTAACAGTGCAATCTGGGCAGCGGCGGTTCCTCCGGCGCTGTAGCCCCCAATCACCGTGTCGGCCGGGTTCGTGCTGATGGGATAGGCCGCGCGCAGCATCGGCATGAGCTCCCGGACGAGCGCTTCGCCGTAGCCGGCGTGGCCCGCAGCCCCTGCGGGGCGATTGCCGGGATCGAAGAGAACGATGGCGGGCCGGATCCGCCCGTCGTTAATGAGGTTATCGAGCGTCGTCGGGGCGTTGCCAAAACGATTGCTGACCCACGCGGCTCCGTCGAGCAGCACGAGCAACGGATACGGACCTGCGGTTCGGTCGTAGCCGGGCGGCGTGTAGATCCAGATCGGCCGCTCGTCCTTGAACACCGGGTCTTTGAGCAGCGCCGACTTGACCGTCCGCTCCTCGATGAGACCGCGTCGAACCGGCGTCCGCAGCGCCCACTGCTCGTCGGGAGCACCCGGCATGTCAAGCACCGATTGGCTGACAAATCGATAGGTCGGATCGTCGGGAAACTTGCCGCGGGTTCAGCGGATCGAGTTGCGCCGTCGCCCACCGGGTCGCCGGTCGATCGTTCGGTGAGATGACGTATGACAAACGCGTCCCCCGGCGCAGCCGCACAGTCTTGTACCAGACATCGGTCCCGGACAAGTGCGACATGTAGTCTTCATATGGGGCCCCCCATCAACCGGACGTTTCGAGTGTCGTAGGTTTCACGCCAGAGAAACGTCACGTCAGCATCGCGATCGTTGCCGGCGATGTCCTCCACGAGGGGCCCCTTGCCGGCGACCTCCTGCCAGAACGCTTGAACCGCACCAGCACGCCCCGTTTTCACATCCTCGGCCAGTCGCTTCAAACGCGGACTCGAATAGTCCTCTCGAACGGGCGGCTCCGGGCCCTGCATGCGAGCCGAAACCGACGCCGTTTCCAGCCGGAGTGTGTAGCGGCCGGCCGCCGTTCCGGTGACCGGAACGGGTTCCCCCGGGGCGACTTGGCCACCACCCTTGTCAAAGCGATCGAACGCCTTGATCCGCAGACGATGGACGCCAGCCGCAGGTGAGACGAATCCCAGACGCTCCGGATCGCTGCCGGCCGTCTTCGAAGCGATAGGTCGTACCGAATGACCTGGCCGGTGTTGCCGACGATTTCGACAATGGCAGCCAATCCGGGCAACGTAAGTGGTGCCCGAAATCAAATCACCGGCACCGACCGTGAATCCGTACTCGTGAACCTCACCCGAACGGACGTCGCGTTCGATCGGGACACCGAAGGAGAGCGCGCGAGCCGGACCCGACGTGCCTCCGCCCGGTGACGGGGCCTGACCGGTGAGACCCTGGGCGGGCACGAACAACCAGATCGGCAGTAGGAACGCCAGATGGTGGACGAGCTTCATGAATGGTGAAACAACCGCCGGACCGAAACCGCACATGACGGAGGTAGAATCGGGCCCGGTGGCACCACCACAACCGGCCTGGCCCTCGACGCTGACCCTGCTCACCAGGGCGCGCGAGGGCGATCGAGGTGCTCTCGACGAGCTGTTCGCGAGGTATCTTCCCAGCCTTAGGCGCTGGGCGCGCGGGCGCCTGCCGGCGTGGGCGCGAGATCTCGCCGATACGCAGGATCTCGTGCAGGACACGCTGCTCGAGACGTTCAAGCACGTCGACGGATTCGACCATCGGGGCCATGGCGCGCTGCAGGCGTACCTGCGCCAATCGATCCTCAACCGCATCCGGAACGAGCTGAAGCGAGCGGGCCGCAGGCCGGGCGCCACGGAACTGGATCCGGAGCTGGCTGATTCGAATCAGTCGCCGCTCGAGGCGGCGATCGGCGCTGAAGCGATCGAACGCTACGATGCCGCGCTCGCACGGCTGTCGCAGGACGATCGCGAGCTCGTCGTGGCTCGTGTGGAGTTGGATCTCAGCTACGCGGACGTGGCCGAGGCGACAGGACGACCCACGGCGAACGCCGCGCGCATGGCGACCTCGCGGGCGCTGGTCCGGCTCGCGGAGGCGATGAAAGATGAACGACGACTGGCGCGCTGACGTCGCCCAAGCGATTGCCGATCGCGCGGCCGTCGATTGGGACGCGCTGGAGGTGAACGCACCTGCATCGACGGACCCCGCGCTCGTCGACGAGTTGCGGGTGCTGGAGCAGGTGGCGCGCGTTCACAGCGGCGCCACGTGCTGACGCAGCTGAGGGTGTCGCGAGCCCGTCGCTTGGTGTCCTGCCGGCGCAATGGGGCCCCTTGGCCGTCCTCGAACACATCGGGCGAGGAACGTCCGGCGACGTCTATCGGGCACACGACCCTCGGCTCGATCGGACGGTCGCGCTGAAGATCCTGCGGCGCCAGCAGCCCGCCGAAGCCACCGCCGTCATCGCAGAGGCACGCCTGCTGGCTCGCGTCAGCCATCCGAATGTGGTGACCGTCTACGGTGCCGAGCGGATCGGCGGTCAGGTCGGCGTGTGGATGAGCCTCATCGACGGCCCGACGCTCGAGGACGAGCTGCGCGCGAAAGGCCCGCTCGATCCGCTGACTGTCGCGGGCATCGGTCTGGACTTGTGCGGCGCGCTCGACGCCGTGCATCGCGCCGGCGTCGTGCACCACGATGTGAAGGCGCAGAACGTCATGCGCGCCGCCGATGGGCGCATCGTGCTCGCGGATTTCGGCGCCGGGAGCGACGCGTTGGAGCTCGGTACTGCCACTGCCGGCGATCTTGCTGGCACGCCGCTCTATCTGGCGCCGGAAGTACTGCGCGAAGCATCCGGCATCGCCGCAGAGCGACATCTACAGCCTCGGCGTGGTGCTGTTCCATCTGCTCACCGGATCGTTCCCGCTCGTCGGCCGCACGATCGACGACTTGCGCCAGGCTCACGCCGCCGGCGAGCGCCGCCGGGTGCGGGAGGTGCGTCCGGATGTCCCTGCGCGCCTGTCGCGCATCGTCGATCGATGCCTGGCGCCCAATCCAGCCGATCGATTTCAGGACGCCGACGCCGTTGCCCAGGCGTTGCGAGGCGCCAGCGAACGCGCATGGACCGCGCGGCACGTGCTGACGACGGCCACGGTCGTGCTGACAGTCGTCGCTGGTTCGTTCGCGCTCTGGCGATACGGCCGAAGTCCCCTGCTGCCGCTGCCGGCCCGGCGTCCACGTCTGCCGACTCTGTCGCTGCGGAGGATCCTGAATCGAGGCTCCGCGAGTGTTTCGGAAGATGGCCGTTACCTCCTCGGCGGGCCTTCGTCCAGGACCTGGCTTCGGGCGTGCAGCGGCGATGGCGTCCGGAGAGCGAAAACGGTGGGGCAGGGACTCGGGCCGGCGATGTCGCGG
The DNA here is from genome assembly GCA_963785755.1 of uncultured Acidobacteriota bacterium. GTDB lineage: Bacteria > Acidobacteriota > Vicinamibacteria > Vicinamibacterales > 2-12-FULL-66-21 > JACCXG01. The sequence continues at coordinate 99,143 of CAWAXG010000058.1, forward strand.
GATGGGACACAGATTGCTTACGAGTGGTGCACAGCTTTCCAGCAGTGCGAGCTGCGAGTCGGGCCGCTGAACTCCGGAAGCACGGGGGCATCGCGCCGGCTATTGCGTCGATCCAGATCCCGACGTTCGGCTGCGGCCGGCGGATTGGTCGCCGGATGGACAATCGATCCTCGTTGAGAGATCGCGTGCCGACGGCACTGGCCAGATCGGCATCGTCGCCGTGCAAGATGGATCTTTTCGCGGCTCTGGCGCCCATCGACTGGCGGGGTTCGACGGCGTTCTTTTCACCCGACGGACGAACCTTCGCGTTCGACGTCCCTGCCAGCGACACGGAGTCGCAGCGAGACATCTTCGTCATGCCCATTGATGGCAGCGATCGCATTCCGGCCGTCGTCGGCCCGGCGAATGACGTGTTGATGGGATGGTCGCCGGATGGCAACTATCTCCTGTTCGCGAGCAACAGGAGCGGCACGACGGATCTCTGGGCAGCGCCATTGTCGAACCGTGGGGCGCCTGGCATCCCGGAGCGGTTGAAGGCTGGTATCGGCAACGTCCGATCCGTCGGAATGACAAACGCTGGTTCGCTGTATTTCAGGACGCCGGCCAACGAAGTCGACGTCGAGCTGGCCTCCATCGATTTGAGTTCAGGCAGACGCGTCGGCGCGCCGGCTCGACCACCCCAGTCGGTTCCCGGCACGAACCTCGAGCCGGCGTGGTCACCCGACGGCAAGCAGCTTGCCTACGTCTCTAAACGCGCTGGAGACGATCTCGCCGGAACCATCGCGATCTACACCGTCACGATGCGAGAACTTCGGGAGCTAGCGCCATTGAGACTGGCCTGGGCCCAGGGACTGAGCTGGGCGCCTGACGGTCGATCGCTGGCTTTGACGGCCGTGGATTTGAAGGGGCGTTGCGGTCTTTTTCGCGTGGATGTCAACACCGGCGACGTTTCGCCAATTGCCTATCCAATACCTCTCACGTATCAGGGCCCGCATTGGTCGCCTGATGGGAAACGGCTCTACTTTCAACCGATTAACAACGAGGCCATTTACGAGTGGGACACGACCACGGGCCGTCAGCGAACGATCAGATCGGCAGAACTGGCGAAAAAGGGACCAATCAGCGTGTCCCCTGATGGACGATGGATTGCGTCCTACGAGCGTCCGTCGGACTTGCTCCAGGCCGTCGTGATCCGCGCTGTCGATGGCGGCGAATCCCGCGAGATTTTCCGCCTGCCAGACGGCGAACTCGACGTCATTCCGATGCCGTGGACGCCGACAAGCGACGCCATCATCGTCCGAAAGTACGCCGAGCCACGTCAATCGATCCACTCGCGGCGGGGAGTTGTGGCTGATACCTCTTGACGGCAGCGGTCCGAGGAGGCTCGACCTCGATCTCAGCGCCGCGGTCCCTGGTCAGTTGGGAAAGATTCGTTTGAGCCCGGATGGCGAGCAGCTGGCGTACGTCGTCGGCAAGTCATACCAGACGGAAACCTGGGTGCTCGAGAATTTCCTGCCGAATCGTGCCGGTGCTCAGAAGTGATGCTGACGCGTGAGAGCACCGCGGTGGCGAACCATTGGTTCCGCCGCTTGTGTCGCTCGTGAGCTTCCCCGGTCTGGAAACACCGTCACGAGCGCCATTGGTCGCGTCCGTGGGGAACGAGCGCGGTCGATTGAGAGGACGTCGGATCTGGCCTCCGCGCCGTCCGTCACTCGGCCCGCAGGCGCGCACGATCGGATTCTGCTGAATGGCTGCGACGGGCTGGCAGCGAGACCGCAGTGCCGCTGACCACGTAGCTCAGCACGCCGAGCCCGGCGGTGATGGCCAGCGGGATCGCGCGGGCTCACGCCATAGAGCAGGTGCGGCGAGGAACGGGCCGACGACCTCGACGCACGCGACGCCGGCAGGCGATGCCCGGACGATCGGCGCCGATTGCGCACCACACTGCCTAACGCGCCGCCCCTGGGCCAGAAGTGGCGCGCGAGTGTCTCGTTCACGATGACGGCGCGCGGCCCGGTTGCAGTCTCGCGCCCGTCGAACTCACGTCCTTCGATGACGTTGACGCCGAGCGCCTTGAAAATAGTCTCAGCTTCCAGATATTTGCGAAACATTTCGTGGCCTGGAGCAGTCTGATGCCTCATGCTCCAGGACTTGCGCTTCACGCTTCGCCTCATCGCCAAAGATCGCTGGTTCTCGGCGGCCGCCGTCGTCGCCCTTGCGCTCGGCATCGGCATCAACGCCGTGGGCTTCAGCATCGTCAACGCCGCGTTTCTGCGCGGGCTGCCGTTCGATAACGCCGACCGGCTCTTCATGCTGACCTGGCAGGAACGGTTCAGGTCCCCGATATCACACCCGGAGTTACGCGACTTTCGGGAATCGAGCCGGACCTTCGAAGGCTTCGGCGCCTCACGCAACGGGACGATGAACATCAGCGATGCGCGGGCATTGCCGGAGCAGGCCCGAGGCACGTGGATCACGTCGAACGCCTTCGGCCTCATCGGTCAGCCGCCGCTGCTCGGGCGCGACTTCTCCTCGGCCGACGAGCAGAAGGGCGCCGAACCCGTGGCCATCATCAGCTACGCTTTCTGGAAGAACCGCTATGGCGGCGATCCGAAGGTGCTGGGGACGCCCATTCGCATCAACGGCAGCCCGGCGACTATCGTCGGCGTCATGGCGGAAGGGATGCGATTCCCCAACAACACCGAAGTCTGGGCGCCGGAAATTCCGGACGACGCACGGGAGAAGAGGGACGCGCGCGTGCTCGACGTCTTCGGATTGCTGCGCGCTGGTTCATCCCGGCAAGAAGCTCGGAGCGAGATGAATGGCATCGCCAAACGTCTCATTGCTGCCTACCCGCAGGACTACAAGAACATAGCCACGGTTCGTGTCGAGACATTCACCGAGCGATACGTCGGCGGCGCGGCCAAGACGATGTTCTGGGCCATGATGGGCGCCGTCGGCTTCATCCTGCTCATCGCTTGCGCGAACGTCGCCAATCTCCTGCTCTCGCGGTCGGCTTCCCGCGCGCGGGAGATCGGCGTGCGAACGGCGCTCGGCGCCACCCGCTGGCGCATCATCAGGCAACTTCTGCTCGAGAGCCTGGTCCTCGCCGTCATCGGCGGCAGCCTGGGCCTGTTCCTCACCTACACGGGAGTTGCCGCTTTCGATGCCGCCATCAGCGATCCTGGCAAGCCGTTCTGGATCGACTTCCGTGTCGACACCGTCGTGCTCGGCTACGTCGCGGGGATCTGTGTCGTCACCGCCCTGCTTTTCGGGCTGGCGCCGGCACTGCACGTATCCAGGACGGGGAGCAACGAGGTCCTGAAGGAGGGTGGCCGCGGCACGGTGGGCAATCGACGCGCGAGCTGGCTCAGCGGCACGATGGTCGTGATCGAGCTCGCGCTGACCGTCGTGCTTCTCGCCGGCGCCGGCCTGATGGTTCGGAGCTTCATGAACCTCGAGCGTGTTGAACTCGGGTTTCCGCCCGACGGCGTCGTGACGATGCGGCTGGAGCTGCCGAAGTCGAAATACGCGACGTCGGAGGCCAAGGCTGGTTTCTACGATCGTCTCACTCCCAGGCTCGCCGCTATCCCTGGTGTCGAGTCGGTCGCGGTAACCACGACAGTCCCGCCTTTCCGCGCTTTTGGCCGCGCCTTCGAGGTCGATGGCCGTGCTGCGGCGCAGAACGACGACGACCAGCTGCGATCGTCTGTCGTGACGATCAGTCCGCAGTTCTTCGACGTGCTGTCAGCGCCGTTGCACCGCGGCCGGGGCTTCAACGTCGCCGATGGCGCGCCAGGCTCGGAGAGCGTCATCGTCAACGAGCGGTTCGCCGCGCAGTTCTTTCCCGGAGAAGATCCGATCGGGCGGCGGATCCGATTCATCAGGCGTGACGCGGCGGCAGGCTCGGCGGCTCCCGTGTGGAGAACGATTGTCGGCATCAGCCCGACGATTCGTCACGCCGAGACACGACAAGTGGAAAGCGACGCCGTGATCTACGAGCCGCTGCGGCAGGATCCGCCACCGGCGGCGTCCTTGATCGTGCGCAGTCCGCTGCCGCCAGGATCGCTCGTGGATCCGCTTCGGCGCGCGGTCCAGGAGGTCGATGCGGATCAGCCGCTGTTCACCATCCAGACGCTCGTGCGGATGATGGACGAGGAGCGGTGGCCCTTCCGGCTCTTCGGTGCGACGTTCGGAATCTTCGGCATAGTCGCGCTGGTGTTGGCGTCACTTGGTCTCTACGCTGTGATGGCGTATGCGGTCACGCAACGCACACCCGAGATCGGAGTGCGGATGGCGCTTGGCGCGCAGCCACGTCAGATAAGGTGGATGGTGTTGCGGCTGGGGCTCGTGCAGGTCGCCATCGGACTGACGATTGGCGGCGCCGGCGCGGTCCTGCTCAGCCGGGTCATAGAGCGTGTGCTCGTCGGGCTCACGCCGAACGACCCGGTGACCTTCCTCTCGGTCACCGCCATCCTGACGACCGTTGCCGTCGTCGCCTGCCTCGTGCCGGCGTACCGCGCCACGCGCATCGATCCGCTGGCGGCGCTTCGCGAAGGCTGATGCAAGGCTGCCTCTCACGAAGCGCCCGAACCGCGTCGATGCGCATGGCCCGCCGCGCGGGCAGGTAGCTCGCGGCAATGGCAACGGTGACGAGGAGGGTCGAGGCCGCGCCGAGCACGAGGGGATCCGCAGGCTCGATGCCGTAGAGCAGAGTATCGAGGAAGCGGAGCAGACCGAACGCTGCCGCCACTCCCACCCCGATGCCGATCATCGTCCAGAGCAGCGATTGTCCGAGGATCATCCGCAGCACGTCGCCGCGTTGGGCGCCGAGCGCCATGCGCAGGCCGATCTCCGGCGTGCGGCGCACGACGGAGTAGCCGACAACGCCGGCGATGCCGACGGCGGCGAGGGTCAGCGCGAGCAGGCCGAATCCGCTCAGCAGCAGCATCGGGAAGCGCCGCGAGGACACCGACAGTGCCGATCATCGCCTTCCATCGTGCGAACGGCCGAGACCGGCTGGTTCGGCTCGATGATCGCGATCGCCTGCTTGATCGGATTCACGAAGGTCGCTGGTGCAGACGAGGTCTTGACGATGACGCTCATGAACGGCCAGCCGGCCTGGTTGTACGGGCGAAGGAACCAGGGACCTGGCTCGTTGTCGAGGCCGGACTGGCGGACATTCTTGAAGACGCCAACCACCGTCAGCCACGGCCCATCGCTCGCGAAGAGCCCGATCTTGAATCGTTTGCCCACCGCCTCTTCATCCGCCCAGTAGCGTTTGGCCATGGCCTCGTTCATCAGCACGACGCCGGGCGCTTCGAGCGTGTCGCGCAACGTGAACTCGCGGCCGGAGGTCAGCGTCATGCCGAGTGTGCGCAGCACATGCGGGCACGCGACGCTGTAGGAGGCGCCGGGCTGGTTCTGCGGCCCTGGATCGGGACGCCCCTCTATTGCGATGGCACGGCCGGCGTTGGCGCCGGACAACGGCAGATGCGCGATCGCGCTCGCCGAGAGCACGCCCGGTACGCTGCCGACCTGCCGATCCAGGGCTTCACAGAATCGCGGGTTGTCGGGAGGACCGTAGTAGAGGTTCTCCTGCGGCAGGGACATCTGCAGCACGAGGACGTTGCTCGGGTCGAGTCCCGGATCCACACGGAGCAGTCGCGAGACGCTCAGCAGCATGACGCCGGCCCCGGCCAGCACCACGAGGGTGAGCGCGACTTCGGCAGCCACGAGTGCGTAGCGCAGTTTGCTCTTGCCGCCCGTCGCGCCCGGCGCGCCATCCTTCAAGGCGAGAGTGAGGTCCGTCCGGAACGACGCCAGCGCCGGCGCAAGACCGAACAGGATTCCACTGGCCACCGCGATCGCGGACGTGAAGGCCAGCACCGTGAGGTCGATCCCGATGCGATCCACGGGCCGCAGCGGCACCGCTCGCAGGTTGTTCGGGAGAATCGGCAACAGGGCGCTCGTGCCCCAGTACGCGAGCAGGACGCCACCGACGCCGCCGGCGCAGGCGAGCAGGACGCTTTCGGTGAGCAGCTGCCGGACGAGCCGGCGGCGGGCGGCACCGAGTGCACATCTGATCGAGAGCTCACGCGTGCGCGCCGCTGCGCGCGCGAGCATCAGGTTGGCCACGTTGACACAGGCGATGAGGAGGACGAATCCCACGACGCCCAGCATCGCGACGAGCGTTGGCCGCAATCGCGCCAGGCCGAACTCCGCCATCGGCACGATGCGCACCGTCTGGCCGCTGTTGTCGCTCGGATACGCCTCGGCGAGGGCGCGGCCGATCGTGTCCATCTCGCTGCGCGCTTCGCTGACGGACACTCCCGTCTTCAGCCGCCCGATCGCGATGAACGAGTTGGATCCGCGTTCCATGTCGCCCTTCGTCCAGCCCGCCGGTACCCAGAGCTGGCGGACGCCGCCTCCACCGAAGAGAAACCGGAAGGTCGGCGGCATGACGCCGACGACTGTGTACGATCGCGCGTCGATCTCAATCGTCCTGCCAACGATCCCGGGATCCGCGGCGTAGCGCCGCGTCCACAACGCGTGGCTGAGCACGACGACGCGATCGTTGCCCGGCGCCTCCTCATCCGTGACGAACGTCCGCCCCAGCAATGGCTGGACGCCGAGCACTGTGAAGAAGCTTGCGGTCACCCGGACGCCGGACACCTGCTCGGGCTCGGCGCCGCCGGTCAGGTTGTAGCCCCGGCCGGCTGAATCGAAGAGGGCCAGGCTCTCGAAGCTCCGGCTGCGGTCGCGCCAGTCCCGGAAGTTCGGCAGCGAGACGATGTTGAACCGGTCGGGGTTGTTGACCGGGCCGCGCCAGAGCGTGGCGAGCCGATCCGCGTCAGGGAATGGCAGCGGCCGGAGCAGCGTGGCGTTCACGATCGAGAACATCGTGGTGTTCGCGCCGATTCCGAGCGCGAGCGTCAGCACGGCCACGCCGGTGAATCCAGGACTGCGCCGCCACATCCGCAGCGTGTAGCGCACATCGCTGAGCAGGCTCTCGATCATGTCAGGCTCCTTGCCGCACCACCGGGCCGTGCTTCAACGCGCCGACGGCACGACACAAAGGCCACGGAGACCACCGGGATCACGACGCTAATTATTGTCATTCTCGTGGTCTTGCTGTGCCTTTGTGGTCTTGGTGTCGTGAGCCGTGGCCGTGCTGATGGGCCCTGGCCCGCGCGCAGACCCAGCGGATTCAGCGCGGTTTGACGGAAGCGCGAATCACATGGTTTGCTGTGCCGGTCCTGGCACGTTGGACTAAAGCTGAGAGGTCCAGGTGCGCCGTCTGCGCGAACGGAACGAATGGAAGTTCTTCGCGGTCCTCCCGAAGGCCGACTGGCGGTTGGCCGTGGCCTGGTGGAGTGTGCTCGCGCTTCGCGGCGTCCTGCCCGCCGTCTTCGCGATCGCGATGGGCGCGCTGGTTGGCGCGGTGCAGCGGGGCGACCGGCTCACCGGTCCGCTCGCCCTGGCCGGCGTGGTCTTCATGCTGCTCCAGGTGTTGAGTCCGATCCATCAGGCGATCGGCACCAACCTGGGCGATCGCGTGGCCGCGTGGCTCTACGACCGCCTGACCGAGGCGTGCGTGCATCCACCCGGGATGAACCATCTCGAGGATCCGTCGCTCACGAACGATTTGATCGCCGCGCGCGATTTCGATCTCGGCATCACCGGCCCGCCGATTTCGATCTCGATGGATTTCATTGCCGACGGGCTCGTCGAGATGATTGCCGGCCTGGCCTGTACCGTCGTGCTCTTCGGCTACGCCTGGTGGGCGCCGCTGCTGCTCGGCGGGGCGTGGCTCGTGACCCACTGGCTGCTCCGCGAGAGCGCGATCTGGCAGGACCGCAATACCGCCGAAGTGAAGAGTGCGCAGCGCGACGCGAATTATGCGTTCCGGCTCGCGGTCGATCCCGCGCCCGCCAAAGAGGTCCGGCTGTTCGGTCTCGTCGGCTGGACGATCGATCGCTTCGTCAATCGGCGCACGCGGCTGCACACCCTGCAGTACGAGGCGACCCGGCTGCGTGAACGGCCGCTGGCCTGGAGCGTGGTCCTGCTCGTCGGCGCCAACACGCTCCTGTTCTGGTCGCTCGCGACCGACGCGGTGAACGATCGGCTCACGCTCGCCGAGGTCGTCATCTATGCCCAGAGCGCCGTCGGCGCGTCCGCGATTGCGTTCGGCGGCTTGAGCTGGGCCCTCGACGGCGCCGCCTCGCCGGTCGCGGCCGTGCTGCGGCTCGAAGCGGCGATGGCTCCCGCCGGCGCGCTGCCGGCAGGCACTGAAGCTGCGGACGGCATGCCCGCACGGGAGATCCGGTTCCGCGATCTCACGTTCGCGTACCCGGGCGGCGCTCCGGTCCTGGATCACTTCGATCTCATCATTCCCGCCGGCTCCTCGCTCGCCATCGTGGGGCAGAACGGCGCGGGCAAGACCACGCTTGCGAAGCTGCTGTGCCGGTTGTACGACCCGCAGTCGGGGGGGATCGAGATCGACGGCCGCGACCTGCGGGGCCTGTCGCTCGAGTCGTGGCGCAGCCGCGTGACCGCCGTGTTTCAGGACTTCATCCGCTTCGAGCTGCCGCTGCGCACCAACGTCGCGCCCGCCGGTGCGCCCGATGACGCGGTGACGGCGGCGCTGGCCTCGGCCGGCGCCGCGAACCTCGCGAGCCTCGACACGGTGCTCAATCGCGGCTACGAAGGGGGAACGGATCTCTCCGGCGGGCAGTGGCAGCGCGTCGCGCTCGCGCGGGCGCTGTGTGCGGTCCGGCTCGGCGCCGGCCTCGTGCTCCTCGACGAACCGACGGCGCAGCTCGACGTCCGCGGGGAAGCCGAGATCTTCGATCGCATCCTCTCCGCGACGCGCCACTGCACGACCATTCTCATCTCACATCGCTTCTCGACGGTGCGCCACGCCGATCGGATCTGCGTGCTGGAACAGGGGCGCGTCATCGAGCTCGGCACGCACGACGAGCTGATGGCCAGGGGCGGCCGCTACCGGACGATGTTCGAACTGCAGGCGCAGCGCTTCACCGAGGCCGCCGAAGAAGAAGGGAGGACATATGACGTCCTCAGTTGAGCGCGCCGCGGTCGCACCCGATCCGCTGCCGCCGGCGTTGTCCTCGATGTGGCGGCTCTGCAAGCTGGGATATCGCCACGAGCCGCGGCTGATGCTCGCCGCGTTCGTGCTCTCGCAGCTGGCAGCGCTGCCCGATGCGCTCATCGCGCTGTGGCTGATGCTGCTCGGCGAAGGCATCCTGGCCGACCGGCCGGGCCTCGTCCGCATCGCCGCCATCGGCCTCGGCATCTCGGCGACTGCGACCTGGTTCCTGCGTACGGTGAGTACCCGCGTCCAGCGGCGATTCCGCGACAGAATCACGATCGCGCTCGAGTCGCACGTCGCGCGGCTGCAGGCGTCGATTCCGACGATTGCGCACCACGAGCGTCCCGACTATCTGGATCGGCTCGAGATGCTGCGCGATCAGGTGTTCGTGCTCGACCACATGTACCTGTCGCTGTTTTCGACGTGCGGCTGGATCCTGCGGCTCGCCGTCACGGTGGCACTCCTCGCGTCGATCCATCCCGCCCTCGTGCTGCTCGCGGTCTTCGCGATTCCGACGGTGCTCACCTCGACCTGGCGCCCGGCGGTCGAGCGCGCCGCGCTCGAGGGCGCGGCCCAGGCCAATCGCCTGGCGCGTCACCTGTTCACGATCGCGACGACCGCGGCGCCCGGGAAGGAAGTGAGGGTCACGGGGATCGGCAATCGCCTGGTCGACCAGCGTCGCGAGGCGTGGGAACGCGGCTATGCGCCGGTCTCCTCCGTGCGGTGGAGCTCCGCCGCATGGCACACCGCGGCCTGGGCGGTCTTCGGCGCCGCGTATGTCGGCGCCGTGGTCTTCGTGTCGTCGGGGCTCGGATCTCCTCCCGGCGACGTCCTGCTCGTGCTCGCCGCGGGATCGCGGCTGTCGGCGTACATCGGCGCGACGGTCGGCGAGCTTGGCTACCTTCGCGGATTCTGGATGGACGGATCGCGGCGGCTCGCCTGGCTCGAGGACTATGCGACCGCGCTCGCGGCATCGGCCGACCGTCCCGCGCCCGCCGCGCTGAAGCAAGGCATTCGCCTGGATCGCGTGTCGTTCGCCTACCCCGGAACGTCGCGGCTGGTGCTGGACGGCGTGTCGCTGTCGCTGCCCGCCGGAGCCGTCGTGGCGGTGGTCGGCGAAAACGGCGCAGGGAAAACCACGCTCGTGAAACTGCTGGCCAGGATGTACGAGCCATCGTCTGGCGCGATCTTCGTCGACGAGACGCCGCTCGCCCGCATCGCCGCTGACGAATGGCGCTCGAGGCTGGCCGGCGCCTTTCAGGATTTCTTCCGCTTCGAGCTGCCGGCCCGTCACACGGTCGGTCTTGGCGACGTGCCACGCAGGGACGATCTGCCTGCAATCCAGACCGCGGTCGAGCGTGCCGGCGCCCGCGACGTCGTGGAACGCCTGCCGAGCGGACTCGACACGCAGCTCGGACCGACCTGGCCGGGAGGCGTCGAAGTCTCGTTCGGGCAATGGCAGAAGCTGGCACTCGCGCGCGGCTTCATGCGGGATCGGCCGCTGCTGCTGACGCTCGACGAGCCGACGGCCGCTCTCGACGCCGAAACCGAGCACGCGCTGTTCGAGAAATACGCGGCGGCCACCCGCGCCGCCAATCCCGACGGCCGCATCACCGTCCTCGTGTCACACCGGTTCTCGACCGTCCGCATGGCCGATCTGATCGTCGTCCTCGACGGCGCCCGCGTCGTCGAGGTCGGGACTCACGAGGAGCTTGTGTCGAGGGGGGGCACGTACGGGGAGTTGTATGGGATTCAGGCGCGGGCTTACCAGAGTGGGAGTCACGGGAGTTGAGCAGTGAAGGCACGACCCTGCGCTTCGCGCCGCACGAAGGGCACGACGGCACGACGGCACGAAGGATCCGTTGGGCCATCTGTTAAGTCTTCGTGCCGTCGTGCCTTCGTGCCGTCGTGCGGCGCGATAGCGCGATGGTCGTAGCCAGTGTTGTGTAGTCACTCGAGCGCGAACAATGAACCAGGACGCGATCAAGAAGAAGTACTCGGATGCCCTCGATGAGCTGCTCGAGAGCGTCAAGACCGACCGGTCGATTCTGGCGACTATCCTCTGCGGCAGCCTGTCGCACGATATGGTCTGGGCGAAGTCCGATATCGATCTCGTCTTCGTGACCGTCGACGATCGGAAGACCGAAGGCAATGCCGTCGCGCTGAATGCCGATGGTGTCAACATCCACGCCTGGCTCGTCGCGCGCGGCGACTTCCGGAAGATGGTCGAGGGCTCCATCCGGAATTCGTTCGCGCATTCGTTCCTCACGAAAGGGCGTCTGCTCTACACGCACGACCCGACGATCGCCGACCTGTGCGCGACGCTGACCCACATGGGCGAGCGCGATCGGCAGGTACAGCTGCTGCGTGCCGCCACGCATGCGTTGCCGCCGTTGTACAAAGCGCACAAGTGGCTCGTGACGCGGGGCGACCTGGACTACGCGAGCCTGTGGGTGCTGTACGCGGCGACGCCGCTCGCGCAGATCGAGGTCATCGGCGCCGGCATGCTGGCCGATCGCGAGGTCATCCCGCAGGCGGCGACGCTCAATCCCGCCTTCTTCAAGCAGATCTATTCGGATCTCATCAACGCGCCGAAGACACGGAAGATCGTCGAGGCGGCGCTCGAGGCGATCGACGGCTACATCGCAGCCCGCGCGCCGCAGCTGTTCGCCGCCGTCCTTGCCTATCTCCGTGAGGTGGGCGACGTGCGGTCGGCGAGCGAGATCGAGAGCCACTTCAAGCGCAACTTCGATGTCGGCGAAGTCATCACCGCCTGCGAGTACCTCGCCGACCAGGGGCTGATCGGGAAGGCCGCGGCGCCCATGCGTCTCACGAAGCGCAGCAACGTCGCGGTCCAGGAGCTCGCGTTTTATTCACTCGAGGCTCGCTGAGGAAGAGGGTGCTCAGTCGGGGCAAGGGAGCTCCTCTCATTCACAGATGCTCATTCCTTGCTTGCTCCAGTGAGGCTCCTGTGAGCCAGGTGGACGTGATTCAGCCGGTGGGCTGCCCGAATTGCGGCGGCGACGTCACGGGCGCGTACTGCGCGGCCTGCGGGCAGAAGCAGAGCAGCGTCGATGTCACCGTCGGCGCGTTCGTTTCCGAAACGGCGCAGGAGCTCACCAGCTGGGACGGCAAGATTCCCGCGACGCTCAGGGCGCTGTTCTTCCAGCCAGGCGTGCTGACCATTGACTTCCTCGCGGGGCGGCGGGCCCGGTGGCTGTCGCCGCTGCGGCTGTATCTGCTCTGCGGCGTCGCGTTCTTCGTCTGCCAGTCGCTGGTCGATGCGTTCACCTATCGCGGGAATGGCAGGCTCTCAGACCTCGTGACCCGGAATCCTGACGGCACGATGACGCTGGCGCCCGAAGCGCGCGCCGCCATCGAGGGGGGACTGCCCGCGCGCATCTTCGGCATCGATCGCATGGAGCGTGCGGCCGCCAGGGCGGCAGAGTTCGACCGCGAGACCGAGTTCATCCTGCCCAAATCGATGTTCGTGCTGCTGCCCCTCTTCGCGCTGTTCACGCGGCTGGCGTGGGGAAGCCGTCTGCCGCGGTTTCCCGCGCATCTGTATTTCGCGTTGCATTTGCATGCGGCCTGGTTCGGCGCGCTCGCCCTGTCGACCATCGTCACCGCGTTCGCCCGGTCGGCGACGCTCGAGACGGTCATCGGCGCCGCCGTCACAGTCTACGTTCTGGGCTACGGGATAGTGGCCGCGAGGCGGCTCTTCGGAGAGCCGTGGCAAAGAACCATCGTCAAGTCCGCGGCCGTCGCGGTCGTGTACGCGATCTGCTTGTTCGCCATGAGCCTGGCGTTGGTCGCGTATGTGCTCGAGCGCCTCGACTAGAGCGCTAAATCGGTGGACGACCGCGCTACCGCGCTCCACGAAGGCGCGAAGGCACGACGGCACGACGACGGTTAGATGTTTAAGAAAATCCTTCGTGCCTTCGTGACGTCGTGCCGTCGTGCGGCGCGAAGCGCAGTGCTGCCGCCGTGCGATTCACAGCGACTCTATCTGATCGAGCTCGAGCGCCTCGCTGTCCTCGTGCTCGCGCGAGTACTGCATCTGCCGTCGAACCATCCGGTAGTACGTGCCCCGAGCGCTCATCAGCTCTTCGTGCGTGCCTCTTTCGATGATTCTGCCGTCCTCCATCAGCAGGATCAGGTCGGCGCGGCGGATGGTCGACAGACGATGCGCGATGACGAACGTGGTCCGGCCGGCGAGCAGCGTGGCCATCGACTCCTGAATCAGCTGTTCGCTCTCCGTGTCCAGGTTGCTCGTGGCCTCGTCCAGGATGAGGATCTGCGGCGACGCGAGCACGGCCCTCGCGATCGCCAGCCGCTGCTGCTGTCCGCCTGAGAGCTTGACGCCACGCTCGCCGATGAACGTCTCATAGCCCTCGGGCAGCCGCGCGATGAACTCGTGGGCGTTGGCCCGCCGCGCGGCGTCTTCCACTTCCTCGGCCGAGGCATCCTTCCGTCCGTAAGCGATGTTGTCCCGTGCCGATCCATCGAACAGGAACACGTCCTGCTGGACGATGGCCAGCAGCTTCCGGTAGGTGCTCAGGCGGAACTCGCGAATGTCGGTGCCGTTCAGGAGAATCCGTCCCCGCGTCGGATCGTGGAACCTGGCCACCAGATCGGTCACCGTCGTCTTGCCGGCGCCGCTGCGGCCGACGAGCGCGACGACCGCTCCACCCGGCACGACGACAGTGAAGTCACGGACGACCGGGTGCCCTTCGCGATACTCGAACTCGACGTCCTCGAATCGGATTTCGTGCACGAGCGTGGGCGCGTTCCGCGCGTCCGGGCGGTCCGGCTTGTCGTTCTGCATGCCGAGCACTTCGAACACCCGCTCCATGGCGGCGAGCGATCGCTGCAGCTCCGAGAACGAATTGACGATGTTCCATACCGGGTTCATCAGCAGGAAGGTGTACCACTGGAACGCCATGATGTCGCCGATCGTGGCGCGGTTCATGACGTTCAGATATCCGCCGTACCAGACGATGACGACGTTCACCGCGGCAGTCAGGAGGCCCCACGACGTCCACACGATGAGCTCACGGCGGTGCGCGAACAGCTCCTTCCGCAGCACGGTGTGCCGTCCCAGCATGTAGCCGACGAGCTCACGCGTTTCGCGCGCGAACGCGCGGACCACGCGGATGCCGGAGAAGGTCTCGCCCACGCGGCCGTCGATCGATTCGGCGTCCTTGCGGACGGATCGGTAGATCGGCCGGATACGCCGGGTGAACGCGAAGCTCATCACCATCACCCCGGGGATGATGGTCAGCGCGGTGAGCGCCAGTCGCCAGTTCAGCACCATCAGGACGGTCACCGCGATGATCAGACGCACCAGCGAGAGCGTCGGCGAGATGACCGCCATCTGCAGCAGGCCGGTCGTGGTTTCCACGTCGCCGGTCAGGCGCGACAGGATGCCGCCCGTCTTCATGTCCCACAGCTTCGATAACGGCAGATGCAGCAGTCGATCGAACAGCGACTGGCGCAGCGACAGCAGGACCTTCGCGTTCAACAGCTTCTGGCGGTAGTCCTTGAGCACGCGCGTGAGATTCGAGAGCAGGATCACCGCGACGAACACCGTGCCGGCGAGGTGCAGCGAGGAGAGCCTCGCGGCGGTATCCATGGAGGTGTTCAGCAGGACGCGATCGATGATGAACCGCATGAAGAGCGGCTCGATCATCTCCAGTCCCGCGACGATCAGCGCGAGGACGAAAACGCCGGCGAGCTCGAAGCGATGCGGCCAGAGCCAGCGCAAATAGTCGCGCAAATAGTCGCGGCGTTTGCCGGACCACGGCATCGGCGACGCGGAGGGCGGCGATTCCTTTCCGGGCTCAGTCCCGTCGTCGAGCCGGCGCTGCTTGTAGTCCTGCACGAACGCCCGGTAACGCCGCCGCGAGGGTTGCGGGTGGCTCATCGGACGCCTCGCCGTGCGGTCTCATGCGGGCGAATCAATGGCGGGCGCCAGCTGGCTTGATGGGGGGTCATCGGGCTCCGGATGTTCGATCAGCATAGATCGACTGACGGGCTGGCGGCATGCACCGGGGACAAGGCGACGCTGTGCATGTATCGAGCGGGTGACAGCATCGGCTTTCCCAGGCGATTCAGCACAAACCATTAAGGGACTGGCCTCGTCCAACGAACCGATGACACTCCTTGCCGATCTGAAGTTTGCGGTGCGCGGCCTCGGCCGTAATCCGCTCTTCGCCACCGTCGCCATCCTGTCGCTCGCGTTGGGAATCGGCGCCAATACGGCGATTTTCACGTTGATGGACCAGTTGCTGCTGCGCAAGCTGCCGGTGGAGCATCCGGAACAGCTCGTCATGCTTTATCAGCAGGGACAGAACATGGGCAGTAATGCCGGCACAAGGATGCACTCGTATCCGCTGTATCAGGACATCCAGGCAAAAGCCGAGCCGCTGGCCGATGTCTTGTGCCGCCGGGAGGTCTCCGCGTCGCTGAGCATCGACAGCCGCACCGAGCGCGTGGACGCCGAGCTGGTGTCCGGCAACTACTTCACGATGCTCGGGGTGAAGCCGGCGCTCGGAAGGGTTTTCAACTCTCAGGAGGACGATCAGGTTTATCGGGGGCACCCGGTCGTGGTGCTCAGTTACGACTATTGGGTCAGCCGCTTCGCGCGCGACCCTTCCGTTCTCGGCAAGAAGATCCTCGTCAACAACCACCCGATGACGATCGTCGGCGTCTCGGCGCAGGGATTCGCGGGCATCGATCCGGCGCAGTCCCCTCAGATCCGCGTTCCCGTGCTGATGAAGCCGATCATGCTGCCCGAGTGGACCTGGCTCCGGATCGAGGATCGGCGGGCCCGTTGGGTTCAGGTGTTCGGACGGCTGAAGCCCGGCTACACGGTCGAATCAGCAAAGGCGCCGATCCAGGGATTGTTCACGCAGATCCGCACCTATGAGATGACGCTTCCCGCAGCGAAGGAGTGGTCGCAGTACTCGCGTGAGCAGTTCATGCGCGGCCAGCTGCTGGTGGAAGGGGCGCCGATGGGCTTTTCGGGGCTCCGCAACAATTTCTCCACCGCCCTGATCGTGCTGATGTGCATGGTCGGCCTCGTCTTGCTGATCGCCTGCGCGAACGTCGCCAATCTGCTGATCGCGCGCGGCTTCATGCGGCAGAGGGAACTGGCGGTCCGGCTGTCGCTCGGCGCCTCGCGCGGACGGCTCGTTCGGCAGATGCTCGTCGAGAGCCTCCTGCTCGCGTTCGTCGGTGGTCTGGTCGGGCTCGCCCTGGCCGTCGTGCTGACGCGCGGTCTGATCGCGCTGGTTCCCGCCGAAGGCAACCCGCTCTTGATCAGCGCGCGACCCGATCTGCGCATCCTCGGATTCACGCTCGGGTTGACGTTCCTCACCGGCATCGTCTTCGGCCTGCTGCCGGCGCTCCGCGCGAGCCGGCCGGATCCCTGGACGACGCTCAAGGATACAGTGGGCTCCATCGCCGGCGGCGGCGGCTCGCTCTTCGTGCGCAAGGGGCTCGTCACCGCGCAGGTCGCACTCAGCTTTCTGCTGCTGTTCGGCGCCGGCCTCTTCGTCCGCAGCCTTCAGAATCTGAAGACCACGGACACCGGCGTCGCGCTCGACAACCTCGTGACGTTCCAGCTCGCGCCGGCGTTGAGTGGCTACGACAATCAGCGCGCCACACAGTTCTATCAGCAGCTGCTCGAACGGCTTCGTTCGGCGCCGGGCGTGAAATCGGCGGCGATGGCCACCGTGGCGATCCTCGCCGGCGACGAATGGGACAGCTCGATGGCCGTGGAAGGACATCGCGCCGCCGACGGCGAAGACATGCAGGCCTTCATGAACGCGCTCTCGCCCGGCTATTTCCAGACGATGCAGATTCCGATCCTCGAAGGGCGCGACTTCAACGTGATGGACGCCAGGCAGGAGTCCACCGTCGCCATCGTCAACCGCAAGTTCTCCGAACACTTCTTCAAAGGCAAGAGCCCGATCGGCAAACGCCTTGGCTTTGGCGGCGGACCCAACGCCAAGCTGACGATCGAAATCATCGGCGTCGTGGCCGACTCGCTCTACGAAGGACCGCGCGAAGGCGTGCACCGGCAGGTCTTCATTCCCAACTGGGGCCGCAACAGCGGCGTTATCTACGTCCGCACGCAGACGGCGTCGTCCAGCGCGTTCAACCTGATTCGCAATGAAGTGAAGCAGCTCGACTCGGCGATGCCCGTTTACGGCTTGAAGACGGTGCAGAACCAGCTCGATCAGACGCTGCTCACCGATCGCCTCATCGCCCTGCTGTCGGCGGGCTTCGGCCTGCTCGCGACGATACTGGCGTCGATCGGCCTCTACGGAGTCATGGCCTTCGTCGTCGCGCGCAGGAGGAAGGAACTGGGCATCCGTCTGGCGCTAGGCGCGCAGCGCAGCCTGGTGCTGTGGTCCGTCATGCGCGAGGTCCTGATGCTGCTGGCGATCGGGCTGATCATCGGCATTCCTTCGGCGATGGCCCTCGGCCGCTACGTCTCGACGCAGCTCTACGACATCCGTCCACACGACCCGGCGATTGCGATCTGGACGATGGTGCTCCTGACGGTGGTATCCGCCGCCGCCGGCCTCATTCCCGCCCACCGCGCCAGCCGAATCGATCCGATTCTCGCGCTGCGCTATGAATAGAGTTCAAGGGTTCAAGAGTTCAGGAGTTCACGGGTTCGGGTTCAAAGGTTCCGGAGTTCAAAGGTTCTCAGGTTCAGGCGTTCAGCGGCCTTCGCAACGTGAACGTTTGAACGCGTGAACCCGAACCCTTGAACCCCTGAACCCGAACCTTTGAACCCCTGAACCCCTGAACTATTGAACCTTCTTATCATTGGTGGCGAAGCGCCAGCATCGGATCGAAGCGCGCGGCGCGGCTTGCTGGCGCGAGGCAGGCGATGGTGGTGACGGTGAGCAGCAGCGCCGGAACGATGGCGTAAGTCACCGGGTCGAGCGGATTCGTCTCGTAGAGGAACGTCGCGAGCGTACGGCTGAGCGCCACCGATCCAATCAATCCCAGCACCAGGCCGGCGATGGCGGGCGCCAGTCCGCCGAGAAGGACCATCCGCAGGACGGTCGGCGAGTTCGCGCCGAGCGCCATGCGGATGCCGATCTCCTGGGTGCGTGCGGCAACCGATTGATGAATGACGCCGTACGCGCCGATGATGGCGAGAATCAGCGCCACACCCGCCAGCGCCACCAGCAGCATCGTCTGCAGCCTGCGAAGCGCGACTGTCCGCTCGAAGCGTTGTTCGACGCTGACGATGCCGTAAGGGGGCGCCGCGGGATCGAGGGCGCGCATCTCCGCCTGGATCGCCGTCCGCAGCGTGTCGGGATCGCCAGCCGTGCGAACCGCGATATCCATCTGTGAAAACACGCCAGGCTGGAACATGAATGGAATCGCCGGTTCGTCCAGACGCTGGCGTCGCATGTCCGCCACCACGCCGACGACGGTCTTCCATGGCGCGTCGGCGCCCGGATTCAACCCGTACTTGAACCGCTTGCCGAGGGGATCCTGTCCGGGCCAGTACCGGCGGGCCATTTCCTCGTTGATCACGACGACCCGCGGCGCGCCCTGTGCGAGATCGCTGTCCAGCAGCAGCCTGCCGCGGAGCAGCGGAATGCGCATCGCTTCGAAGTAGCCGGGAACGATGGCGTCTTCGGTCAGCGGGGGAGCGGGATCCTCTGGGCGTTGCGGCGGCTGGCCTTCGAGGGCGATCCGATAGTCCGGCTGGCGGTGGATGAAGAAATCAGAAATCGCGCCGACCGCGAGGACGCCGGGCAGCGCGCGAATCCGCCTGGTGGCCTCCTGGAAGAACGCGGCGGACTTTGCCGAGGTGTCGTAACGACTCCCGGGGAGATCGACCTGCAAGAGCAAAACGTTCTGCGAATCGAACCCGCGGTTCGCGTTCTGAACGCGGACGAAGCTGCGGATCAGCAGGCCCGCGCCGCACAGCAGCATCACGGCGAGCGCGATCTCGGCGGCAACGAGGCCCTGATGGATGCGCCGCCCGCCGGGGCCTCCGAGCGCGCGCGGTCCGCCCTCGCGCAGCACGTCGGCCGGTCGCGTGGTGGAGAGTTGAAGCGCCGGCAGCACGCCGGCCATGAGTCCGCTCGCCAGCGATGCGCCAAGCAGGAACAGGAGGACGGGAGTATCCACGCCGATGGTTTCGGCGCGCGGCAGCGCTCCCGGCGCCAGACTCCGGAGCGTGATCGTCCCCGCCCAGGCGATGAACATGCCGACGGCGCCAGCCAGACCCGCCAGCACGAGGTTCTCGGTCAGCGCCTGACGAATGAGCCGCAGCCTGCCGGCGCCGAGCGACGTCCGCAGCGAGAACTCATGACGCCGTGCGGTCGCGCGCGTGAGCACGAGGCTCGCGACGTTGGCGCAGGCGATCAGGAGCACGAATCCGACCGACCCGAACAGCAGCCAGAGAGAACGCTCGGTCGTCCGTCCGATCACCCGATCGGTCAGCGCGTCGGTCAGCACGCCGAAGCTCGCGTTGGTCGCGGGATACTGATCGCGCAGGCGCGCGGCAATCGCGTCCATTTCCCGGCGGGCTGACGGGATCGTCGCGCCATGTCGGAGGCGGCCGAGGACCACCAGCGCGTCGGCGCCGCGGCTGCCGGGATTCTGCCACTGCGGACCGAAGAACAACGGCTGCCAGAGCTCGACGTCCGCGGTCGGCAGGGCGAACTGCGGCGGCATCACGCCGACGATCTCGACCGTGGCATCGTTGAGCTGGATCGAACGTCCGATGACCTTCGGATCGGATGCGAACCGCTGCTGCCAGAGGCTGTGGCTGATGACGATCGCGCGGACGGTCGCGGCGAAGTCGGCCGCCTCGAACACCCGTCCAATCTGGGGAGCCGTCCCGAGCAGCTCGAAGAATCCCGGTCCGACGATCCCGACCTGCACTCGAGCTGTATCGGCACTGCCGCCGATCGTGCCGCGCGTGAACTCCGGCCGGATGTACGCGGCCATGTCCTCGAATTCCCTGCTCTGCTCCTTCCAGTCACGGAAGTTCAGGTACGAGGAGCCATCGGGGAGGTTCTGCCGGATGTTGTTGGTCCAGAGCACGGCGATGCGTTCGGGATCGTGATACGGCAGGTCGCGCAGGACCACGGCGCGAAGGACGCTGAAAATCGCGGTATTCGCGCCGACGCCGAGCGCGAGGGTCAGGATCGAGATGGCCGCGAAGCCGGGGTGTTTGAGGAGCGACCGAACGCCAAAGCGGAGGTCTTGGAGGAAGCCGTTCATCGCGTTCTCCACGAAGATCTGACGAAGCCCTGACAGGCCTTAGACGACGGGCGAAAGGAGAAGGTTGGGGGCTTCGCGAGTATTCGCGTCGTGCTCGGTGATCGGTGATCGGGGATCAAGATCGGGACTCGGGAACTGGAAGCTCAGGCGCTTTCTTGGTCAGCGAACGATCTCGCCCACCGATCACCGATCACCGATCCACCGATCACGACGAAATCGCGCCGCGCCAACCCTTCCAAGCGCGGCTACGTCTAACTCCAATGCATCGAGGTTCGACGTATGAGCGACGATCCACATCGATTTCTGCCGCTGTCTCCGCATCAGTTCCACATCCTGCTCGCATTGACCGATGGCGAGCGTCATGGCTACGCCGTAATCCAGGAGGTCGAGCAGCGGACCGGGGGTGAGCTTCGGCTGGGCACCGGGACGCTCTATACGGCGATTGCGCGGCTCGCCGAGCTTGGCCTCATCGCCGACAGCGGGCGTGAAGACGATAGGCGGCGCTACTACCGGCTGCAGCCGATCGGGCGCGCGGTGCTCCGGGCGGAGACGCGACGGCTCGAGGCGCTCGTCAATCACGCGCACGCCAGAGGTATCCGGCCCTCTGCCGCGCCGGCGGGGCAGAGGCGATCGTGACGCCGCCGGTGTCACGCAAAGTGCAGATCGTGCGGGCGCTGCAGAGGGGCATGCTCCCGCTTGCTCCGCGCGATGTTCGCCGCAGATATCGGGCGGAAATGATCGCCACGTTCGAGGCGGCCTCGGCCGACGCCGGTGCCCGCGGAACCGGTGCCCTGTGCCGCCTTTTCATCCGTGAAGCGATCGATCTTCTCGTGGCGCGCCGCGCGGATCGCCCGGCCGGCGTGCCGTTCCCGCCGGCGTCCCGCGCCGACCACGCCGTTCGCAGGACCGGGATCGGGATGATGGAACCTTCCAACTGGCGTCAGGCGCTGCGCTCCTTGAGACGTCGGCCGGCATTTCTGGTCGCGTCAGTGCTGACGCTGGGTTTTGGCGCGGGTGTGACGACGGCCGTGTTCTCGCTCGTCGACACTGTGCTGATCAAACCGCTGCCGTACCCCGACTCGGATCGGCTGGTTACCGTGTACGAGTTCAGCCCGGCGGCGCGAGAGCGGAGAAGTCTCGTCGCTCCGGCGCGGCTCGCGGACTGGAACCGGTTGAGCCGCAGCTTCGTGGTGATCGCCGGCAGCTATTCCGAGAACGTCACCGACACCAGCGGCGCGGAGCCGGAGCGCCTCGCCGGTCTGCGCGTGTCGGCCCGGTTCTTCGACGTGTATGCGGCACCGCCGCTCGCCGGACGGCCGTTCACCGACGAAGAGGAGCGGGAGAACGGTCCTGGCGCGGCGGTGATCAGCGAGCGCCTGTGGACGCGCCGGTTTCACCGAAATCCCACCGCACTCGGACGAGCGCTGATGATTGGCGGCCGCCCTTACCAGATCGTCGGCGTGATGCCCGCGACGTTCTCGGCGGCGGCGACCGACGTCTGGCTGCCGGCGCAGCATGGGGCGCGCCTCCTGCGCATGCGCGACGCGCGCTTCCACAACGGCATCGGCCGCCTGCGACCGGGAGTCAGCGTCGAGGATGCGGCACGCGAGATCGCGTCCGTTCAGGCGGCGCTCGGACAGGAGTTTCCGAAAACGGACGCCGGCTGGTCGGTGGAAGTGCGACCGCTGAAGGACGTCCGTGTGGGCACCTCGCGGCGCGGCCTCCTGCTCCTCTTCGGCGCCGTCGTGTCGCTGTGGCTCATCGCCGTCGCGAACATCGCCGGGCTCACCCTCGTGCAGGTCCGGCGCCGGGCGCGTGAGCTGGCGGTTCGCGCGGCGCTCGGCGCGTCGCGGTCGGCCGTGATCGGCACGGTGATCCGCGAGGGGGCCATCATCGGTCTATTCGGAAGCGCCGTTGGCGCGGGTCTCGGTGCGCTCCTCGTCGGCGTCATGCCGGCGCTGCTCAGCGGCACGGCAAGGATCAACGAGCTCGGTACTCGACTGGCGAGCGCTGCTCTTCACCGTGGCCACCAGCCTTGCCGCGACATGCGGATTCAGCGTGATCCCGGCATTCGCTGGCACGCGTGCGGGGCTGAACGACGTGATCGCCGCCGGCGCGCGCGGCGTCGCCGGCGGCCGTCATCGCTTCCAACAGGCGCTCGTGGTCGCACAGGTCGCGTTGAGCATCCTGCTGGTCGGCGCTGCGACGCTTCTGCTGCGGAGCTATTACAACCTGACGCGGGTCGAGACCGGCTTCGATGCCTCGAACGTGGTGACCTTTCACGTCGGCGCGCGATGGGACGAAGATCGCGCCCGCGTGGCGACCCTCCAGACGCAGCTCCTCGACAGGCTCGAGCAGCGGCCTCACGTGCAGGCGGCCGGCATGACCAACTTCCTGCCGGTGGCCGGCGCGACACTGCGCTATCAGGTGCGCGTGGAGGGGCTGACCGGGCCCAACGCGGATGGCTCGATCACGGTCGGCATGCGCATGATCACGGGCGGCTATCTCCGCGCCATCAGAGCGGAGCTGACCGCCGGCACGTGGTGTCCGGCAGCGACGATCGATGCGAAAGCCCCGCGCGCCGTGATGGTGAACCAGCGGTTCGTCGAGCAGCATGCGGCCAACCAGAACGTGGTCGGCCGTCAGCTGCGGCAACCGGAAGTCGGCGCGCCGGCCACAATCGCCGGCGTCATCGGCGACGTCGCGGAGGATGGTCCGGCGGCGAGTGCCGTGCCCTACGTGTACGCCTGCACGGCCGCAGGCTGGTGGCCGGATCCCGAATACGTCGCGCGGACGACCGATGCTCGCGCCTTTGCCGCCGATCTCCGCCAGATCGTGCGGGAGCTCGATTCGTCGCGTGCGATCTTCGGCATGCGCCCGCTCAGCGATGTGCTCGGCGCCGCTCTCGGCCAGCCGCGGCTCGACGCGGCGATGCTCGGATCGTTCGCGGGCGCCGCCTTGATCCTCGCCGCAGTCGGCCTCTACAGCCTGTTCATGCTGATCGTCGCGGAACGCGCTCGCGAGATCGCGGTGCGGCTCGCCATCGGGGCGGCGCCGTGGGAGATGATCCGGCTCGTCATGGCCGGCGCCGGCCGGCTGCTCGTGATCGGCATTGTGCTGGGGTTGGGTCTGACCGCGGCCGCAGACCGTCTGCTGCGCGGCGTCCTGTTCGGCGTCAGCTCGTTCGACGCGTCGGCGCTGTCCGTCGCGGCGCTGATCCTCGCGATCGTGGCGGCGGCGGCCGTTGCGGGTCCCGCCCTCAAGGCCGCCCGCATCGCGCCGATCGAGGCGCTCCGCGGCGACTGAAGTCCTTCGTTCGGCGCGCAGGCTGTCTCTTGATCAGGGACTCGGGACTGGCCCGCCACCGTCAGCCCTGATCCCCGATCCCCAGTTTTCACTCGGCGCGGAGCGCTTCGACCGGATTGACGCTGCTTGCGCGACGCGCCGGCCACCAGCTGGCGGCGAGGCCGGTCAGGCACAACAGCACGACAGCTCCGGTGTAGCTCAGAACGTCGGCAGCGCCGACGCCGAACAGCAGTGCCCTCATCGCGTTGGCCGCCAGCGCCGCGCTCACCAGGCCGAGGCCGAGTCCTGCCATCACGAGCGCCAGGCCTTCCCGCAGCACCCTCGAGCGGACCCTGGCCGGCGTCGCGCCGAGCGCCATCCGCACACCGAATTCGCGCCGGCGCGAGGTCACGGAGTAGCTCACGAGACCGGCAAGGCCGACGCCCGCCAGTGCCAGCGCCATGAGCGCGAACGACGAGACCAGCGAGGCGGTGAAGCGGCGCGTGGCCATGGCGCGGGCGACATAGGTCTCGAGCGGCCGGATGTCGTAGGCGGGGAGGAGGGGATCGAAGTCTGCCAGAACCCGCCGCACGTCCGGAGACAACCGGCCCGGATCGTTCGCCGTGCGCAGCATGTACGTCATCGACGATGGAAGGACCTGCCGGAACGGCACGTAGACCTGCTCCTGGCCCTCGACGTCGAGCTGCCGATGCCGCACGTGCCGCACCACACCGACGACGGTGGTCCAGATGGCCGCGACCTGTCGATCGAGGTACAGCGGCACGCGCAGACGCTGTCCGATCGCGGAGCGATTCGGCCAGGCGCGCGCCGCGAGCTGATCGTCCACGATGACGACGGGCGCCCCGCCATACGTGTCCTGCTCGGAGAACCACCGTCCCTGCAGCAGCGTCACGCCGAGGGATTGCAGCGTGTCCGGACCAACCACGCGCATGTCAGCGGCCCGCGCGACGCCGGTACGCACCGCGGCCTCGTTCATGAAGTACTTCCCGGAGTAGTTCGCGCTGTCGTCGAACGGCACTTGATTGATGACGTTGACGCCGGTCACGCCGGGCACGGCGCTCAGCCGGGCTTCCAGCTCGCGACTGAACGCGTTGACTTCCACGCTGCTTGCATAGCGTCCGGCCGGCCAACTGACCCGGAACGTCAGCGCGCGAGCAGTCAGATCGAACCCCGCGTCCACCCGGTTCAACGATTCGACCGTCCGAACCAGCAGGCCGGCGCACACGATGAGCACGGTACTCAGCGCGATCTGCGTCACGACGAGCCCCGAGCGCGTACGCCATCGGAGCCGGCCGGCGATTCTGGACGTGTTCTGCAGCGCGCCGGCGACGTCGCCGCGGCGGAATTCGATCAGCGGGGCCAGCGTGAAAATCAATCCCCACACCGCCGCAAGTCCGGCGATGGCGAGCACGACCGGCATCTCGACCTGCACCTGTGCCAGTCGATCGAGTCCGGGAGGACGAAGCGCGACCACGACGCGAAGCGCCACGAAGCCGGCCGCCAGTCCGGCCAGCGTGCCCGCCGCCGATATCAGCAGCCCCTCGATCAGACACTGCCGGGTCAGGCGGCGTGGATCGGCGCCGAGGGCGACGAGAGTGGCGATCTCGCGACGCCGGGCCGCGGCTCTCGCCACGAGCAGCCCCGCGACATTCACGCAGGACGCGACCAGCACGACGACGACCGCGCCGACGAGCGCCACCAGGGCCGGCCGCACCTCGCGGGTGGTTTCCGCGAGCATGGGAGCGATGAAAAACCGGTGGTCGCTGTCGCCGTAGAACGAGAAGCGGTGGGCGAGGTCGGCGCGAATCGAGTCGATCTCATGGCCCGCCTGTTCCAGCGTGACTCCGTCCTCGAGCCGGGCGATGACACGATAGGGACGGATCAGCCGGTGTTCCTGCGCCAGATCGACGCCCGCGGGCTGAAAGATCTGCACCTCTCCCTGGAGGCCGGTGACCAGGAAGTCCAGGCGGAATCCCGGCGGTAACACGCCGACGAGATCCACCGGCACGCCGTCGAGCACGACGCGCGCGCCGAGCGCGGCGGGATCCCCGCCGAATCGACGCTGAAAGAGCGGCCAGGTCACGATGACGGGTGGCGCCTCGGATGGCCGCCCATCGGCGTCGGTGAAGGATTGGCCCCGCACGACGTGAACGCCCAGCACGTCGAAGAAATTCCAGCTCACGCGTCCAATCCGGACCTGTTCCGGATCGCCGTCACCGGTCAGCGCGGCGGATGTGGCGCGAATGGCGCCGACTGCTTCCAGCGTCGTCGCCGTCTGTGCGAACTCCGTGACCTCCGGTCCCGCCAGTTGTGCGCGGGGCAGGCCGGCCGCGCCCATGTGGGCCCAGAGAAACACCAGGCGGTCGGCGGCGCGGTAGGGCGGCGGCTGAATGAGAAGCGAGTGGACGACCGAATACACGGCGGCGTTCGCTCCGACGCCGACCGCCAGCGTCAGAAGGATCGCGGCGAGCAGGCCGGGAGCGCGGCGCAGGCTCCGGAGCGCGTACGCGGCATCGCTCACGATGCCATTCAGTGCCGATTCAGGGCGCATGCTGAACCTCGCCGTACGCACGCCCGGACATCGCCCTGATCACTGACGATGGCGCTACCGCGCTGCACGAAGGCACGACGGCACGACGGCACGACGCCAGATGTTTCACGGATTCTTCGTGCCTTCGTGACGTCGTGGCCGTCGTGTGGCGCGAAGCGCAATTCGTGTCGGAGCGTTGGTGGTTGGAAGTTGACATATTCACTAGACCCACTTGACGCCACACGATACCCGCGTCTAAGCTTCGCAGTCTATATCGGACTTCGATATCGGGCAACGAACACGAGCCTGCGCCGATGGCACCTGCACCTGAAACCGTCAGAACGCGGATTACATCGATCGACGTCCTGCGTGGCGCGGTGATGGTGCTGATGGCGATCGATCACGTCCGCGTGTATTCGGGCGTGCCCGCCGGCGGCCCTTCGCCAGGCGTGTTCTTCACCCGCTGGGTCACGCACTTCTGCGCGCCCGCTTTCGTCTTCCTGGCCGGAACGAGCGCCTTTCTGCACGGGCGCCAGCTCGGCGACACGACCCGGCTCGCGCGCTATCTCGTGACCCGCGGCGCGCTGCTCATCGCCCTCGAGCTGACCGTCATCCGCGCGTCCTGGACCTTCGGCGTCGACTACTCCACGTTCATTCTCGCCGGCGTCATCTGGATGCTCGGGTGGTGCATGGTCCTGCTCGCGGGCCTCATCTGGCTGCCGGGGTGGGGTGTCGCCGTCATCGGCGTCCTGGTGATCGCCTTTCAGGATGTCTTCGGCCCGTTGGGGCAGGCGTTGCCCGGCAGACTGAAGGCGTTCTGGGAATTCATCTATCCGATTGGCGTCGAGGTCAAACTGGGAGAAGGCGGTCCATCCATCGCGGTGCTGTACAGCATCGTCCCCTGGATTGGCGTGATGGCGGCCGGCTACGGGTTCGGCGCGCTGGTCGTTCGCGCCGGCGCCGGGAGCCGCAGGGTACTTCGGATCGGCCTGGTGGCGACCGCGCTGTTCGTCGTGTTCGCAGGGCTCGCCGCGTTCATGAGCCGGACGGCCGGTAATGCACCGCCGCTGTGGGTGCAGTTCCTGAACCAGCGAAAGTATCCGGCGTCGCAGCTGTTCCTGCTGATGACGCTTGGACCGACGATCGCGCTGATGCCGGCCGTGGAACGGACACGGATGTGGATCACGGACGTGCTTGGGACGTTCGGCCGCGTGCCAATGTTCTACTACGTGCTGCACATCCCCCTCATTCACGCCCTCGCGCTCGTCGTCTGGATCCTGCGTGATGGGACGGCGCATACGGAGTGGTTCGCGACGGCGCCGTTCGTGTCGATCGAAGCGTCGCACCGATGGGGACTGCCGCTCCTGTATCTCGTCTTCGCGATCGCGGTGACCATCCTGTATTTTCCCTGCCGCTGGTTTGTGTCGGTCAAGGCGAGCGGACGGCATCGCTGGCTTCGATACGTGTAGGTTGGCCCGGCTGAAGAGCCAGTCGATTGATTACTGGCCTGAAGTCGGATGCATTTCGCCGATCCCGATGCCGTCCCGTCGTGTACAAGGCAGAGGCGATAGAGTAATCCTGCGGATGAAAAGCCCAAAACCGAAAGCCTCGGCCCGGACGACGATCGCTGTACAGGGCGCGCGCGTCCACAACCTCAAGAACATCTCGGTCGAGATTCCCCGTGACAGCCTGACGGTTCTCACCGGCCTCTCCGGCTCCGGCAAGTCCAGCCTGGCGTTCGACACGATTTACGCCGAGGGGCAGCGGCGGTACATGGAATCGCTCTCGAGCTATGCCAAGCGATTCGTCGCGCAGGTCTCCAAACCGGACGTCGACTTCGTCTTCGGCCTGTCCCCGGTCATCTCGATCGAACAGAAGACGCTGACCAGCAACCCGCGCTCGACCGTCGGGACGATGACCGACATCGCGAGTTACCTGAATCTGCTCTACGCCACGATCGGCGAAGCCCATTGCCCGCGAACCGGCGAGCCGACGCCGGCCCGGTCCGCCAGCCAGATCCTCGAAGCCATCCTCTCACTGCCCGAGGGCGCCGAGGTCGAGCTGCGTGCGCCGGTCTTCAAGGTCTACGGTGAAGAGCTCGAGTTCGTCTTCACCGACATCAGGAAAAAGGGCTGCCGCCGATTGATCGTCGACGGCAGGGCCGTCGACATCTCCGCCGAGGTCGACCTGGACGAGTCGAAAGTCGAGCACATGGACGCGGTCGTCGATCGGTTCGTCGTGAGCCGAAAGCACGAGAAGGCGATCAAGGCCGGCATTGCCGCCACGCTGCTCGTCGGCGACGGTCTGCTGCAGGTCGAGGTGATCAAAGGTGCGAGCAAGGCCGAGGTGCAGCGGTTCTACGCGGGCGTCTGCAGCGCGACCCACCACTTCGTGTATGGCGACGTGGCGCCCGAATACTTCCAGTTCAACAATCCCGAAAGCGCCTGCCGGACGTGCGGCGGCCTCGGCGTGGACAAGCTCACGCATCCGGAGCTCCTGATCCCCGATCCGCAGCGGAGCATCCTCGGCGGCTGCTTCGTCCGCGAGGCATTCAAGTACAACCCCGACACGTGGGACGGGCGGATGATGTTCAGCCTCTCGGTGGCGCTGAAGTTCCCGCTCGACGCGCCCTGGCGGCAGCTGTCCGACGCGGCGCGGCAGGCGATTCTCTACGGGATCGATCCAAGAAAGATCCCGATGCGGACGCCGCCTGACGCGAAGATGAAGCGCGACGATCACGAGGGGCACCAGGTCGGCTTTCATGGCATCGCCCGCCGGATCGAGCGGCACTACCGGCGGTACCGCCAGCAGGGAGAAGCGAATTCACGGATGGAGGAGTGGCTCGACAAAGTCATGGTCGAGCGCACCTGCCCCGACTGCAATGGCGCGCGCGTCCGGGCGACCAGGCTGCTGTTCACGATCGCGGGAAAGACGATTCATGACCTCGGGCAGCTCCATTTCGACGAGCTGCATGCGTTTCTCGGGGCGGTCAAGCCCTCGGGTCGCGGCTCGGACGCCGGACGCCAGGTGTTGAAGGAGATTCGCGGGCGGCTCGAGTTGCTCCTGGGGATCGGCCTCGATTACCTGAGTCTCAACCGGCGCTCGGGCACCTTGTCTGGAGGCGAGTCGCAGCGCATCCGCCTGTCGACGCAGATTGGATCGGGCTTGATGGGCATGCTCTATGTGCTCGACGAGCCGAGCATCGGGCTGCACCCCAAGGACAACGTCAAGATGATCGCGACGCTGGCCAGCCTGCGCGACATCGGCAACACCGTCATCGTCGTCGAGCACGACGAGGACACGATCCGCGCGGCGGATCACATTGTCGAGATGGGGCCCGGCCCCGGCGTGCACGGCGGCCGCGTGGTCGTGCAGGGGAGGATGGGCGACGTGCTGAAGTGCAAGGCGTCGCCGACCGGCCAGTTCCTGTCCGGGAAGCGGTCGATTGCGACCCCGAAGCACCGCCGGAAAGGGAACGGCAAGTCGCTGATCGTGCGTGGCGCGCGCGAGAACAACCTCAAGTCGATCGACGTCACCTTCCCGCTCGGCAAGCTCATCGCGATCACCGGCGCCTCCGGCTCGGGCAAGAGCACGCTCGTGAACGAGATTCTGTACAAGCTGCTGTGGAAGCACCTGGTCGACACCCGCAGTCTTCCCGGCGAACACGATCGCGTCGAGGGCGTCGAACACGTGCACAAGGTGGTCAACATCGATCAGTTGCCGATCGGGCGGAACAGCCGCTCGAATCCGGCGACCTACATCGGCTTCTACGACACGATCCGCGACCTGTTCACGCAGGCGCCGTTGTCGATCGAGCGCGAGGTACAAGCCGGGACGATTCAGCTTCAACGTCAAAGGAGGCCGCTGCGAGGAGTGCCAGGGCGAAGGCGCGATTACCACGCAGCTCTATTTCATGCCCGACGTCGAGGTCACCTGCGGCGCGTGCAAGGGCGCGCGCTTCAACAGTGAGACGCTCGAAGTCACCCATCGAGGCAAGACGATCGACGACGTGCTGAACATGTCGGTCGAGGAGGGGGTGACGTTCTTCGCGAACGAGCCCGCGGTGAGCAGGAAGATCCAGGTGCTCTCGGATCTGGGGCTCGGCTATCTCACGCTGGGGCAGTCGTCGACCACGCTGTCGGGCGGTGAAGCCCAGCGAGTCAAGATCGCGACCGAGCTCAGCACCCTGCAGCGATCGAAGCACACGATCTACATCCTCGACGAACCTACGACCGGGCTGCATCTCGCGGACGTGCAGAAGCTGCTCGAATCATTGAACCGGCTGGTGGACGCCGGACATACCGTGCTGCTGATCGAGCATCACCTCGACGTGATCAAGACCGCCGATCACGTCATCGATCTCGGGCCGGAAGGCGGGCATGCGGGCGGGGAAGTCGTCGCGACGGGGACTCCGGAAGAGGTGGCGGCCTGCAAGGCGTCCCACACCGGGCGGTTCCTCAAGTCACATCTCGGGTGAGGTCGCGAGGGGTGCCGATGAAGAAAGTGAAGGAGACCACGGCAGCCAAGCGGCAACGGAAGCGCGACCCCTTCGATCCCGTCCGGGCCTTGGGACTCGCCTTGCCCGGCGTCGAGGAAGGCACGATGTTCGGGACGCCAGCGCTCAGAGTGCGGGGCCGGATGTTCGCGTGTATCGCGTCCCACAAGTCGGCGGAACCAGACACGCTGGTGGTGTGCATCGACTTCGACAGCCGGGATGAACTGATTGCCGCGGAGCCCGAGACCTACTACCTGACCGATCACTATGTCGGCTACCCGTCCGTGCTCGTCCGGCTGAGCCGGATCCGCCGTGACGCGCTCGAGGATCTGCTCCAAATGGCCTGGCGCGACGCCATGAACAAGGCGAGCCGCCGCGCCGCACGACGGCCGCCGCGGCGCGCTGCGAGACGATGAAGGGCGATCCTGTGATCGCGACGGGACTCGGGACTGGGGCTCACCGGGGATCGGGATCGGTGATCGGTGATCGGTGATCGGTGATCGGGATCGGGAAGCTGGCAACTGGCTCGCGCTGCGGACGAAAACGACGGCGTTGAGCACGGTGTTCCATGTGCTCGCCTTCCTGCTCACGCTCGCGATCGCCACGGACTTCGGGCTGCGCGAGTGGCTCGAGAACGGCTTGTGGCATCGGCTCGCGCTGCACCTCTTGCCGCTCGTCTTCGCGTATGCGGCCATCGGTGTTCTCGCGGAACAGCAGAATCGCGCCTGGGCCAGCCGGCCCGCGTACACGGGCGCCGCGGTGCTGCTCGTCATCGTGCTGGAGCTGCTGGCGCTGCACGGCAAGGCCTTCGAGTATCTGGGAATCACGTTGAAGCCGCTTCAACCCCCCGGCGTCAGCGATCCGTCACTGCTGGACACCGTCGTCGCGATGGCGATCAACGGATGGCTGTTTTACGCCGTTGCTCTCGCGCTCGACAAGCGCCAGTCCGATCCGGTGCGCGTCGCATCCGGTCTGCTCTACACGATTGCGCCGTTCGCCATGCTGCAGCCGATCGGCTGGCTGGTCAGGAGCCACGAGATACTCGACCCGCATCGACTGGCTGTACCAGCGGCGGCGTGCGCCGTGATCGTGCTCAGCCATCGCCGCCAGCGAAAGAGCTTCTACTACGCCGGGGTGTTGAACCTGGGCACCGCGCTGATCCTGATCGCCCATCGCCGGGAGTGGTTCGATCGGCCGGCGTGGGCCGTCGCGGTGGTCGCCGCCGGCCTGACCGCGCTGGCCGCGGGCTTCCTGCTCGATCGCCTGGAGCGAAATGACAAGTAACCAGTAACCAGTAACCAGTTGCCAGTTGAACGGAAAGTAGCAGTTAGCAACGGCAACTGCATTGCACTGGCAACTGGCAACTTGGCAACTGGCAACTGGCAACTGCCAGTTACTTGACCACGATCCGCCCCTGCACCGCCCACTTGCCCCCTGGAGTCCTCACATTGATCCAGAGTGAGTGACGCCCTGGCGGCGCCTGATACTCGAAATCGTAGGTCTCGCCGACCGCGATCGTCTGCGTGGCTGATCGCAGCTCTGCGTCGGCCGCCGGCACCGGCGCGCCATCCTTCGTGAGCGGCCGCCACTGCACCGGGCCGTCCGCCTTTCCAAGCGACGTCACAAAGATGTCATCCGGCGTGATGTTGATGAGGCGCACGCGGTGGCGCTTGCCGGCCTTCCAGACGAGCAGCGGGTCGCGGCTGCCGTTCAGAACCACGGGCGCATCTCGTCCGGGTCCCGATCGGCCGAGGACGACGACGTGGTCCTCGGCGGGATCGAAGGTCTCGCCCGGGTCGACGACGATTAGAGCGCCGTACATCCCCGACGTGAGCTGATGATCATCATGAAGGTGCGTGTGGTAGATGAAGGTTCCGGTGCGTGGCGGCGTGAAGCGCACGGGGAACGTTCCTCCCGGCTCGATGAGCGGCGTGATGCGCTTGCCGATTCCGCTCCAGCCGTGCACGCCGTCGTAGTAGCTGTCGAGCTCGATACCGTGCCAGTGGATGGCGGTCGGCTCGGCGAGCCTGTTGACGACCGTGATTTCGACCGGCTCGCCTCGCTGCAGCACGAGCGTGGGCCCCGGCACGGAGATCTTCGCATCCAGCGGAGCGTCCTCGGCGCCGCTCGACGTGAACCCGTACGTCGGATGCGCGCCGTCACGTCCGGGTTCGCTTCGCGCCGTCAACGTAAGTTTGCGCGGAGTGGTGGACGCCGTGGCAGGCGATTCAGTCGACCGCCCGTTTCCCGTGACGGTCAGTCCCAGAACCAGTCCCGCCATTCCTGCCGTTCCGTCGTGCGAACCATGGTGGCCGTGGGCGTTCGCGCGTTCAGCCAGCGTCCGCTCCGGACGGATATGCTCGGCAATGTGGCAGTGAAAGATCCAGTTGCCTTCGCGCTCTGGCACCCAGGTCATCGCCATCGTCGCCCCGGGGTTCATCAGCTGGGTGACGACGCGCGGTTTCCGGTCGGCGTCGAACGGGACGTCGCGTTGACCGTCGCCGAGCGCGTCGACGGTGAAGTAGAACCCGTGCAGGTGCATCGGATGCGCCTGCGAGCTGAGATTCAGGACGCGCCAGCGCACTTCTTCGCCGAGGCGATACGTGAGGCGTTCGGTCGAAGGCCAGGCGAGGCCGTTGACCATGAACGCGAATCGCGGGTTCAGCGCGAAGAACGCGCGGCCGATATCATCGGCGTTCGGAAGCTCTGCGAGCTGGGCGCGCGTCAGGCTGGTCCAGTCGGTGACGACCAGGACACGATCCGCGCCTCGGGGCTGGCCGGCCGGATCGACGATGAATGCACCCGACAGCTGCGTATCGTCCACCGATCGAAAGGGCAGCGGCACGCCCGTCGTCGTGGCCCAGTAGTGGTAGGTGCCCGCACGGCCGGCGCTGAAGCGCAGCGCGCGCTCACCTGCCGGCGGGATCTCGATCGGTGGACATGGCGATCCGTCGCGAGCGCACAATCCGTGGACTCTCATCGGATGGGCGAGATCGTTTCTGATGCTCGCGGCGATCTCGGTGCCTTCGGTCACCCGGATGAGTGGGGCGGGGATCAGCAGGGCACCCGACAGCTCGCCGAACGCCTCAATCTCCACCGCCGGTCCATCCTTGCCCTCGGGACGCCAGCGACCTGCACCCGCCCGCAGTTTCAGTGCCAGCGTCCCCGCCACCAGGCTACCGGCGGGGCGCTGATTGTCGTTGATCGTGATGCGGGGCAGGTTGCTCTCGCCGATCTCACGCGCGACGATGCCGGGACGGGACGTGACGGTAGGCAAGACGAGAAACGCCGCGAAAACCAAAGGTCGAATCATGACAATCAGCGTAGTCGCCTCACTCCCGCTGATCATGAAAGACGGGTAAGTGAACGGTAATGGTTCTGACAAGTTGCGAGGTTCTAAGGCACAACGTCGGGCCATACGGAACGGATGAGCTGTTCTCTGCGCCTTCTTGCCACGATCAGCGGGCAGTAATTCAGGGAGGACGTGGAGGTCAAATATTGCTTAAGCAGAATCTGTTCCTCCACATCCTCCCTGTGAACTTTTTGATTGTGCCCGGACGGTCGAGAACAGTCGAAAGAATGACGACGCCTTAGAGCACCTTGCCACTTGCACCTCGCAACCGGTGCCAGCGACTATTCAGCGCATGAAGAGACAAGTATGGCGCGGCTTCGGGCTGATGGTGGTCCTTCTTGCGGTCGCGGCTGGTGTCGATCCACGGCGCTGTGTCACAGCAGCCGGCGGCGCGGCGTCCGAACGTGCTGTTCATCATGGCGGACGATCTCAGCAACGCGCTGGGCACCTACGGGCATCCGATCGTCAAGACGCCGAACATCGATCGGCTGGCGGCGCGCGGCGTGCGCTTCGATCGGGCGTACAACCAGTTCCCGCTGTGCAGCCCGAGCCGCGTCTCGCTCATGACCGGCCTCCGGCCGGACACGACCCGCGTGCACGAGCTGATGACCGACTTCCGGACGATTCTGCCGGATGCCGTCACGCTGCCGCAGATGTTCAAGCGCAACGGCTATCTCTCGGCGCGAGTCGGGAAGATCTACCACTATGGCAATCCCGGTCAGATCGGGACGAGCGGGCTCGACGATCCGCAGTCGTGGGACGTCTTCGTCAATCCGCGCGGCATCGACAAGGACGAAGAGACGAAGCTCACCAACCTGACGCCGAAGCGCGGGCTCGGATCGGCGCTGGCCTATTACGCGTCGCCGGGCGCTGACGAGGAGCACACCGACGGCAAGGTGGCGCTGGAAACGATCGCCCTGCTCGAGAAGAACAAGGACCGCCCGTTCTTCATCGCCGCCGGCTTCTATCGCCCGCACTGTCCGTTCATCGCGCCGCGCAAGTACTTCGACATGTATCCGCTCGATCGCATCCCGGCGCCGTCGCCCGCGTATTCGAAGGAGGCGGTCGCCGACATTCCGCCCCCCGCGCTGTTCACGAATCCGCCCCACTGGGAAGTGGGCGAGGAGGGGCAGCGGGAATCGATCAGGGCGTACTACGCTTCAATCAGTTTTCTCGACGCCAACGTCGGGCGGGTCCTCGATGCGCTCGACCGCCTCGGGCTGGCTGACAACACGATCGTGGTCTTCATCAGCGATCACGGATATCACCTCGGCGAGCGCGGTCAGTGGATGAAACAGTCGTTGTTCGAGAACTCCGCCCGGGCGCCGCTCGTCATCGCCGGGCCAGGCGTGACCTCCAAGGGGCGGGGGACGTCTCGCATCGTCGAATTCCTCGACGTCTATCCGACGCTGGCCGATCTGACGACACTCTCGCCGCCTTCAGGCCTGCACGGCCGCGCGTTGACGCCGCTCCTGAAGGATCCGAACGCCGCCTGGGATCGTCCGGCCCTGACCCAGGTGCGTCGCGGCATGCCGCCGGCCACGTTCATGGGCTACAGCATCCGCACCGAGCAGTGGCGCTACACCGAGTGGGACAACGGCAAGCGCGGGTCGGAGCTGTACAACGAAAAGGACGACCCGGGAGAGCTCCGCAACCTGGCGAGCGATCCGAAGCACGCGAAGGTTGTCGCCGAGATGCAGCGGTTGATGAAGGGGCTCGTCGGCAGGCAGGGGGACGCCTTCCGCCGTTCGCGACAGAGGCTCTCGGCGGACTCGGGACCGGTAGCTTGTCGCGGAGGCTCGGGGTCGGCGAGACTCGCCGTAGCTTCGGCGCAGCCTGTCGCGAGCCGGAGTCTTGGCAGCCTGTCTCGCCAGAGCCTTGGCAGCCTGTCTCGCCGGCGCCTTGGCGGAGGCGGAGAGGCGGAGAGGCGGTCAGGCGGAAGGATCTCGCGCTGGCCGCCGCGGCTGAACAAATCGATTGGACAACACGAATGAGACGCCTGATTTCCAGCGCCAGCCCGTTTGAGCCGCGGGTCGGCATATCCCGCGCTGTTCGTGTTGGACGTATTGTCGCGGTGTCGGGGACTGCGCCGCTCGGTCCCGACGGCCACACCGTCGGCAAGGGAGATCCGACGGCTCAGACCAGACGCTGTCTCGAAATCATCAAAGAGGCGCTGGAGCGGGCGGGCGCATCACTCGATCACGTGATTCGGACACGGACGCTGCTTACCCGGATCGAAGACTGGGAAGCCGTGGCGTCGGTCCACGGTGGACTTCGCGCAATTCGACCGGCCAATACGATCATGCAGGTGTCGAGATTCATTGATCCGGACTGGCTGGTCGAACTCGAGGCGGATGCCGTGGTCGAGCGAAGGAGAGATTGACTGAGCTGACGAGCGACCAACATGTGACCCGCGAGTCGACTTCTAGTGTCGGTCCAGCCGCCCTTCCTCTTCGGCCTCGCTCCCGCAAGCGACGCGCTCACCCACTGCGTCCAGTGCTTCGAGAATTCAATTAACGTGGTCGTCACTCGACGATGCCGGCAGCGGCCGCCTGACACCTAATCAAGCGTTTGCAGTCGGCGGAGGCCGGTGCGATCATGCGTGCGTCATGACTGCGGATGAGGTCAGGGCGCTCTTCACTCGTCGTGACGAAGCATGGGCGCTTCGCGATAGCGTCGCTCTCGCCGCTGCTTACGCCAAGGACTGCGTTCTTGAGAGTCCAACTTCCGGAACGGTAATCGGACGAGAAGCCATAGAGGAGGTCTACCGCGTCTGGGTTGACGGTTTCCCGGATCTGAAGGTCGAGACCGAAGAGCTGTTGATCGTGGGTGACCGGGTCGTTCAGATGGCCACCGTGTCTGGAACCAACACAGGTGGCTTCCTGGGACTACCTCCCACCGGGAAGCCGTTTCGTGTGCGCGGTGTGTTCCTGTTCGAGCTGAAGGCCGATCTGTTCGTACGGGAGCGCCGGATCCTCGATTTCAGCGGAATACTGCTGCAGTTAGCCGGAGAAGTCGGGACTGTTAACGAGGGGAGCCGACTATACCGGGATACGCTCGCGCGGGCAAAACTGGAAAGCGACATCAGGATTGCTGCGGAGATTCAGCGTGCGTTGCTACCCGAGAGGCGATACGCAGGCGCAAACTTTGAAGTCGCGGCGGCGTCGGCACCGTGTCGCGCGATCGGAGGCGACTTTTTCGATTACTTCGATCTGACAAACGGAGCGTTCGGGTTTGCGCTTGGCGACGTCGCCGGTAAAGGGCCGCCGGCCGCGTTATTGGCCGCCGTGCTGCAAGGCATCCTCGCCGCGCACGTTCACGTGGGTGGCGCGCCCGCCGACATCCTAAAACGCGTCAACGAATCACTCGTTCGTCGTGCAGTGGAATCGCGCTTTGCGACTATCGTATACGGCATGCTCTCGTACGATGGCCGCTTGACGTACTGTAACGCCGGCCACAATGCGCCTGTTCTTGTGGGTAGACACGGTGTGCAGCGGCTTGAGAAGGGTGGTCTTATCGTTGGGGCTTTCAAGCACATGACGTTTGAGGAACAGACACTGCAGCTCGACTCGGGCGACACTCTGGTGGTCTTCAGCGACGGTCTTTCGGAAGCGCTCAACGCCGACGATCAAGAATTCGGCGAGGAGCGCCTCCTCTCGTGCGTGCAAGCAAACCACGAATCATCGCCGACGGATCTTTTGCAGTATTTGCTCGACACGGTTCAGCGCTTCACTGCTGGTGCCGAACAGAGTGACGATCTGACAGTCCTGGTCCTGCGTTATCGGGGCGCACCGGTTCGGGCATAGGGTTCCAGCGGGGGTGGACGTGGGCGTGCACGGTGCTGACGCGGAGCACTGACGGCACCTCCGCTGTTGCGGGCGGTTCACCGGCGTCGAGCGCCGGCTCTACTACCGCGACGGACTCCCGCCGTTCGGCATCAGATCCGTGACCGGCCTCGGGACTGGACGCCGGTCGAGGGAATTCGATCTCCCGGCCATTGGAACTGGTGAAAGGTTCGTCCGCCAGGCTCCTAAACTAAGTATCGTTGCTGCGCACGAGCGGACGACAGCGGCACAATGACGTTCGTCAATCGACTTTGGCCTCGCCTCCCGGTCCTTGGGCGCGCGGTCCTCATCGGCGTCGCTGCCGCGGCCGCCGGTACCTTGCCGTGGGCCGCCATGGTATCGGCGAACACCAGGTATCAATCGGCGCTGCCGTGGGCCGTCCCGGTCATGGCGATGTACCTCTGGGTGTATTGGCGCTACCTCGTGCGGGGCGCGGGATGGCCGCAGTCGACAGCCGACGCGCGCCGTACGAATGCTCGTGCCAACGCACTGCCGGCAGAAGCCTGGGGCCTGGCTCTGGTGGCGGGATTGCCTTGGGCGGGCAAGTGGGTCGCGGGTTGCCACGGGACGTCATCACGCTTTACGCGTAGAGATATGAGTAGCATTCGAGATCTGGACAGCAATTGAGCGACTACCCAGAGGGAACTCGCACGATTTCGCCGTTGGTTTTTGATACGACGCAGAACGTGGGATCGCCGGCGTCGAAGAGGAGACATCCTTTCGTGAGTTACCTGCAGAGGCCGAAAGAGTGAAGCACTCCGCCAGCGCTCGGTCTGGCGCGCGATCCCGCGCTGCACCAGGAATCCAAGTGCTGGCTGTGCGAATTTTGCGCACCCTGGAAATGGCGTCCTGCTGCATCCGTCGCTACACTTCAAGAAGATCGGACCGCTGTGTACTGGTCGGCTTCGCGTATGGACGGATTCACACTACCGCGCGTATGGGTGTGGAGGCCGACGGCAACATCGTTAGGTCCTCGATTGTTACCCGCGGCCGATCACGAGTGGCAGCTTGGGCCGTCCGCGGCTAAGCCGGCTCAGCTCGGAAGACAGAGGCGCGGTCCGCGCATATCCAAATCGTGAAGGCGTCCGACCGGTCTCCGCTTTGACGCTGAGCGGCAGCACTTAGACGCCGAGCGCACGACGAGCAAAGTCGAGCTGCCGACACCAATCTGCCATCCCAGTGGGAGACAGTTTGCGGCTAGCGGACCGACGGACGTGGAATGCACATGAGGATTCCCTTTCATTCGAGGCAGGACGAGAGTCGACTGAGGGTGGCGAACTTATGGATAAGTTGCTGCCGAACGCTAGCAATTGTTAATTTTTAAACATTATGTTGATTTTTAAACATCGCGCTGCTAAGGTCTGATCATTCGACTCCGAGGAGCCTTGAATGGTGCGCGCGAAGCCCAAACTCAGCCGCCGCGAGCAGGAAGTCATCGACATCGTCTACGCCCGCGGCCACGCTACCGCCGCCGAGGTGCGCGAGGCGATGCAGGAGCCCCCGACCGATGCCGCGGTGCGGACGACGCTGCGCATCCTCGTGGCCAAGGGACATCTCCGCATCGAGCAGGACGGCCCGCGATATGACTACTGGCCGACCGTATCGCCCGAAGCGGCCCGGCGCTCCGAGCTGCAACACATTCTGCGGACGTTCTTCGGCGGCTCGACGGAAAGCGCGCTCGCCACGTTGCTCGATCTGCAGCCGGGAGAGCTCGGAGACGAGGAGCGCCGGCGGCTGAAGCGGCTGATCGACAAGGCCGCGAAAGGAGGGCGCTGAGATGACCGCACTGCTGCTGCTCAAGCTGACCCTGCTGCTGCTCGCGTCGCTTGGCGTCGCGCGCCTGCTTCGCCAGGCTCCGGCCAGTTCGCGCCATCGATTCTGGAGCGGCGTGTTTCCGGCCCTCCTTGCGCTGCCGTTCCTGGCGCTCGTGCTGCCGGCGGTTCACGTCCCCATACCCGCAGCCTGGATCGTGAGCAGCACGGCAGACGACACGGCCGAAGAGCGGCCGGCATCTCGTGAAGCACCGCGCACCGCAGCCATCGACCGGCAACCGGTATCTCCAGACGCAGCCGCCGTAGCGGACGGTCGCACCAGTCTTCACCAGCCATTGCAGCCCACGGCCGAACGACCGGACCTGCGCACGGGTCTGCTCGCCGCGTGGGCGATCGGTACAGGCGTCGCGCTCGCGATGCTCGTCCTCTCACTCGCGCGGGTTCGAATTCTCTCGCTCGATTCCGACGTGTTGGGCGATCCCGCATGGCGGACCGCCGCCGACGACATCGGCAGTCGCCTCGGTCTCCGCCGGCCGGTGCGTCTGCTTCTGAGCTCCGCCGTGACGACGCCAATGGCTGGCGGTGTATTCCGCCCCTCGATCTTTCTTCCCGATGCCTCGCCCGCCTGGTCCGCCGAGTGCCGCGACATCGTCCTGGCGCATGAGATCGCGCATCTCGTCCGGCACGATCCGCTGCGGCACGTGCTCGCCCGGCTCACCCTGGCGTGCTACTGGTTCCATCCCCTCGCTTGGATCGCGGGCCGGCACGCTTCGATTGCCCGCGAAGAGGCGTGCGATGAGGCCGTCCTGTCGCTCGGGACGCGCCCGTCGACGTATGCACGCGTTCTGCTCGACTTTGCCGACGCAGTGACTCCCCGCAGCGCGGCGATTGGCGCACTGCCGATGGTGCAACCGTCGATGCTGGAGAAACGGCTCATGGCGATTCTGAATGACGATGGGCGGCCGGCCGCGCGACGCACGGCGCTGCTGCCCGTTCTCGCTGTTACTGCGCTGACGCTTGCGGCGGCGGTCGCTCAGCCAGGGGCCATTGCCCCGCCCGCAGCTGTCTCCCAGGCGGTGCAGAGCTCCCAGGAGACGGTCCCCGAACTGTCGTCAGTCCCAGTCAGGAGACGGTCCCGGAGCCGTCGTTCAGTCCCAGTGAGCGCGTTCCGTCCTGGGCGCCAGGGCCCCAGACAGAGATCCGATTCGAAGGGCAGATCTCACTCGCGCGCGCGCAGGGCAGCGGCACGCCCGGCGCCGCGTGCGCATCCGAGCTTCCTGGCGACCGATCCTTCAATGGCAGCATGACGGTTGCTCCCGACGGCATGCGCGAGATCGTTGGCTGGCGCGGCAATGACCGCGTGATCCAAAGGACCTTCGACGGTCTCCGCGTGTGCATGGTGGCAGAGGACGTGGGTGAGAGGGACTCGACCGATCACCCGAGCCACTGGATCGATTACGCCTCGAGGATTGTGCTGGCAACCGAGCGGCAGGGAAGCGTGCTGCGGCTCGATATCGTGCGTGAGCGCGGCGGCAGCCAGCGGGCCACCTGGATCGTGAATGGAGCGATTCGTCCCGTGGACCGGGCGTTCGAAGAGTGGCGCCGTCAGACGCTGGCGGTGCTCGATACCACCTGGGAAGTGAGCGCCTTGCGCGGTCAGGTCAGCAGCCTGCGCGGCGAGATCTCTTCAATCCGCGGCGAGCGGAGCAGCCTGCTCGGGGAGATTTCGTCGCTGCGTGGAGAGGTGAGCTCGATGCGCGGCGAGATGTCTTCGGTGCGCGGCCAGGAGAGCAGCCTGCGCGGCGAGATCTCGTCGATTCAGGGACATCTCAGCTCCCTGCGCGGCGCGATCTCCTCGGAGAATGGCGCGATCTCGAGCCTGCACGGGAGCCGGTACGGATCCGACCCGGCCGATCGCACTCGCATCGCCGCCAGGATTGCCGAGCACGACAAGGAGATCGAGCGGATCGAGCAGGAGATTCGCGCCTACGACGCCGATGCACGCGTGGCCGCTGTCGAAAAGGAAATCGCGGCCTTCAACGCCGACGGCAAGGTCGCGGCAATCGAAGCACGCATCAAGGCGTTCGATCTCGATGCCAGGATTGCCGAAGTCGAACGACGCATCAGTGCCCTCGACGTCGATCGCCGGATCGCCGCCATCGAGCGTCAGGTCGATGCGCTCGACGCGGACCGCCGCGTCAGTCAGCTGGAGGCGCGGCGCCG
Source organism: uncultured Acidobacteriota bacterium (assembly GCA_963785755.1). Taxonomy (GTDB): domain Bacteria; phylum Acidobacteriota; class Vicinamibacteria; order Vicinamibacterales; family 2-12-FULL-66-21; genus JACCXG01. The sequence goes on from CAWAXG010000058.1 coordinate 141,049, forward strand.
GGAGGAGCTGAAACGGCTCGAGGCTGCGATCGCCGCAATCCGCTAGACGAACGGCCGGGGGCGCTCTTCGGCCGGCGGACGCTTGCGCTACGCGCCGCACGACGGTACGAGGCACAACGGCACGAAGGGTTTTTCCTCCCGTCCTCCCTGTCAACATGAGGAAGGACTCCCTTCTCCCCGCTCCTCAGGGCTTCAGATACTGCTCCCGGTATTTGCGCGCGAAGCCATCCGAGACCTTGCGTCCCTCGAATCGCATCGCGTTGACGTCATACGCGAGCGTCTCGGACGGATGCTGGCAGGCGAGCGTGCCGAGCAGCACCACCTCGGTCAGCAGTGACGCGTAGTCGAAGCCGGCCGAGCACTTCGTTCCCGGACCGGTCAGCACCGCATCGAGGAACTCGTGGTAGTGATTGCGCGAGGCGCCCTTCTGGATCTCGTGCTCGAGGAATTTTGCCTGCGGGTGCAGCGACGGGTAATCGATGTGGGGGAGCAGGATCGCACCGTTGGTCCCGATCATGACGGCCCCCGAGCTTGGCAGCTTGCCGCCGGCGGCGTCGATGACCGCTTGCGGCGGACGCTCGGCGCCGTCGTACCACCAGAAATCGAGCGAGTCGCCCGCGGTGTACGGCGTGGCGCCGAACACGAACTGAATCTTCGATTGAATCGGCCAGCTCTCGTGCACCGGTGCGGGACCGTGCGACGTGACGTGATGCGGGAGCGAGAGGCCCAGGCCTCTGAGCGGCGTGCTGAAGATGTGGCAGCCCATGTCTCCGAGCGTGCCCGTGCCGAACCCGATGCGCTTGCGCCAGTTGCCCGGATGGTAGACCGTGGCCTTGAACGGGCGGCGCTCGCCGACGCCGAGCCAGCCGTCCCAGTCGAGGCCTTCCGGAATGGGATCCGAGCCCGCCGGGATTGGATTGACGTCGCCCCAGGCCTTGTCGCAGAACGTGTGGACCTCGCGGATCTTGCCGACCACGCCGTGGCGAATCAGCTGCTCGGTGACGAGCTGGGTCTCGTGCGATGAGATCTGAATGCCCATCTGGGTGACCAGATTCTTCTGCCGCGCCGTGAGCGCGAGCACCCGCGTCTCCCGGACCGTCAGCGCCAGCGGCTTCTGCACGTAGACCGGTTTCCCCATCGCCATCGCCGACATCGCCACCGGCGCGTGCATGTGGTCCGGCGTGGAGACGTTGACCGAATCAATCGCGTCACCTTCCTTGCGGAACATCTCGCGCCAGTCCTGATACACGCGCACCTCGGGAAAGAGCTTCTTGACCTGCGCGGTCCGCGACAGGTCGGTGTCGGCCACGGCGGTGAGCGTGAAGGCGGGATGGCTGGAGAAGGCCCGGATGTCGGACAGCGCCTGGCCGGCGGCCCCGACGCTGACGTGACGAATCTTGCGGTCCTGCCCACGCGCCGCCGCCGACGGCGACATCCACGGCGCGACGACCGCGGTCCCCGCGATGCCCCGCAGAAACTGCCGCCGCGAAACGGATGAGGTCGAATCCACTGGATGCGTGACGGGCACTGAAGGCTTCATCGCAGTCTTTCTCCTCTACTGATCGGTGTCGGTGGTAATCGTAGCTCAGTCGCGCTTTCAAGGTTCAGGGGTTCAAGCGTTCAGAAGTTCAAAGGTTCAAAGGCTCAAAGGCTCTAAGGTTCAGAGGTTCAGAGCTCCCGTGGGGACGCTCTTGAACCCGAACCGCTGAACCCTTGAACCCGAACCCTTGAACCTCTGAACTCTTGAACTCTTGAACCGACTTCGGCCTTGCGGTGTCAGCCGGCGTATATTTGCGCCGTGGCCCAGGCACCCGGCGCGAAAACTCAACCGCAGGCGGCCGATCAGGATCGGAACTACGCCGGCTCGCGATTCTCTGAGGTCGTCAGGGCCGTGTTCGCCAATCCGTACCAGCGCGTCTGGGGGGCGGCGGGAGAGCCGCCGCTGCCGGTCTACGAAGTCTCGTTCAAGACCGTCGTCGGCTTCGCCACGCTCGGACTGCCGAAACAATTTCAAATCGACAGCGCGCGCATCATCGACTCGCGGGCGGATCTGCGCTGGGGTTCGGACGGAAAGGGTTTCCGCCGTCTCGTGCACCCGAATGGCGTCTGTCTGACCGGCAGATGGTCGATCGATCAGGACACGAGCTACTCCGGCTACTTCCGAAAGGGCAGCACGGCCCTCGTGCTCGCGCGCTACTCGACGTGCTGCACCGAGACCCGGCGCGGCCACACGCGATCGCTGTCGATGGTCGGCAAGCTCTTTCCGACGGCCGATCCACAGCACGCCGATCCGCTGCCGACGGCGAACTTCGTCACGCAGGACGACATCGGCGGCGCCGACACCGAGTACATCAACGACATCGAGCTGCGCAACGCGCCGGATACGACCGTGTCACGCCGCGGCGCCGGCGCGGCGGTCCTGCTGGTCGTCGGCCTGGTGTTCCGGCGCGTCGACAATCAGCCGAGCATCCGCCAGCTGTATCCGGTCGCCGAGCTCGGCAAACCGGCCGGTGAACCGACGCGCGCCCCTGAATTCATGCGCCTGCTGGTCGCGCCCGAGCAGCCGCGGATTTCCGGGGCCGACCTCGACTTTCGCGACGAGATCATGGCGCAGATCTTCGACCGGGGCGATCCGATCCCCAAGCGGACCTTGAAGTTCCACATCGAGGTCACCGACGAAGGGGAGACGACCGGTCCGGTGGTGCGCGAGCGCCGGACGTTCAAGAACTGGCGGCGGATCGGATCGCTGATCTTCGACAACGCGGTCATCTCGTCCAACGGCGACTCGGTCATTCACTTCAGTCATCCGAGCTGGCGGACGGACCGGAACGATCCGGCCACGGCGACGCGCATCGACGGCCGCAAGGTCCGATAGGCGCCTGGCCCCTCTCTCCTTGACCGGCTAGGAGAGTGACGGGTACACTCCTAGTCCTTCTGGGAGAGTAGCCGCGAATGCCGAAAGCCGCCGACCTGCTGCCTGGCACCCTCGACATGCTGATCCTGAAAGCGGTCTCGCTGAAGCCGCTGCACGGCTACGGCGTGCTGCTGCGGATAGGCCAGATCTCGAAGGATGCGCTCAACATTCAGCAGGGCTCGCTCTATCCGGCGCTCTACCGCCTCGAACATCAGGGCCTGCTGGCGACCAAGTGGGGCGAGAGCGAGAACAATCGCAAGGCGAAGTACTACACGCTGACCGCGGCCGGCCGCCGTCGCCTCCAGCAGGACACCGCTGCCTGGGAGCGGCTCGCCGCCGCCATCGCCGCGGCGCTCGCGGCGACTCCGGACGAGGTGTGACATGTTCGCCCGCCTGCGCTCATTTCTCGCCGGCCTGATTCACCGCAACCGCTTCGAGTCGTCGATGGACGACGAGCTGCGATTTCACATGGCGGCCTATGCCGACGACCTCGTCCGCGCCGGCGTTCCCCGCGACGAGGCCATGAGGCGGGCCCGCCTGCAGTTCGGCGCCGTCGAGGCCGTCAAAGAGGAGTGCCGGCAGAACCGCGGCATGCGCTGGATCGACGAGGCCAGGCAGGACCTGCGCTACTCGGTGCGGATGATGGTCAAGACGCCGGTCTTCACCATCGCCGTCATCCTCTCGCTGGCGCTCGGCATCGGCGCGAACACGGCGATCTTCAGCCTGATGGACGCCGTGCTGTTCCGAACGCTGCCGCTGCCGGAGCCTGAAGCGCTGTATTTCCTCGCGCACGATCCGGGCCCCGACGTCAGTACCAGCTCGAACTATCCGATCTTCGAGCGCTACCGCGCAGCGCCCGTGTTCAGCGGCGTCACGGCATACCGTGGGCGCACGTTCAACGTGTCGACGGCCGAGGGTGTCGAGCGGCTGCCCGGACAGTTCGTCAGCGGCAACTACCACGCCGTGCTCGGCGCGCCCATGAGCCTCGGCCGCGGCTTCGCGAGCGAAGCAGATCGCGGCCCGGCGAGCTTCGTCGCGGTGATCAGCCATGACTACTGGATGACCCGATTCGGCGGCAGCCCCGGCGTCGTCGACAGAACGCTGAACGTTGGCGGCCGCGTCGTGACGATTGTGGGCGTGACGGCGCCGGGGTTCCGGGGCCTCGAACCCGGCGGCCGTGTGGATATCACGCTGCCGATGTCCGTGATGGCACTGGATGCGCCGACGTTCTTCGACGCGACCGACGGCTGGACGTCGCTGGTCCTGGTCGGCCGGCTTGCGCCAGGAGTAGCCGAGCCTCGAGCCATTGCCGCCGTCGACGCCATCTTCCAGCAATTTCTCTCGGAGCCGCCCAGCGCGTGGGTCAAAGCGGGAGCGCGCGGCAGATTTCGCGCCGGAACGATCGAGCCCGCGGCGCGCGGCACGTGGAATCTCCGCCGCACGTATTCGACGCCGCTGCTCGTGCTGATGGGAATGGTGGCGGTGGTGCTGCTCATGGCCTGCGCCAACGTCGCCAATCTGCTGCTGGCGCGGGCGACGGCGCGCTCGCGAGAAGTCGCGATCCGGCTCGGCATCGGCGCGTCGCGCGCCCGGCTGGTTCGCCAGTTCCTGACCGAGAGCCTGATGCTCGGACTGTCGGGCGGGGCCCTCGGCGTGCTGCTCTCGCCTGCGGGAACGCAGGCCATTCTGGCCTTGTTCAGCGATCCGCAGTCTCCGCTTCTGCTCGATGCGGCCTTGAACGGCAGGGTGCTGGCGTTCACGACCGCAGTGTCGACGCTGACAGGCGTCGCATTCGGCATCGTTCCTGCCCTCCGCGGCACCGGCGTCGAGCTCGCGCCGACGCTGAAGCAAGGCAGCGGCCCGGCCTTCAGCTTACGTGGACCGCTGGCGGGAAAGTCGCTGGTCATCGCGCAGTTCGCGCTGTGCGTCATGATGGTCGCCGGTGCGGCGCTGCTTTCACGCAGCCTGCGCAACCTGGAAGGGTTCGACGCCGGCTTCGTGCGCAGCAACATCGTCGTGGCGGACCTCGACACCACACCCGCGACGTTGTCGCCGGAGGCCAGAGCGGTCTTCTACGCGGGGCTGATCGAGCGGCTGCACACGCGGCCAGGCGTTCGATCCGTCACCCTGGCGGCGCGGACGCCGATCGACCGCAGTTCCCAGCTGCGGCGTATCGAGGTGGGCGCCGTGCCGCCGACGCCAGAGGGCGGCGTGTCGGTGAATCCCGTCACGCCGGGATACTTCGAGACCTTCGGCATCGATCTCATTCGGGGCCGCGGCCTCGTAGGAGCGGATCGTGAATCATCCGCCAGCGTGGCGCTCGTGAGCCAGTCGATGGCGCGCTACTACTTCGGCGATCGCGACCCGACCGGCGAGACGTTTGTGCTCGGTGGCAACAAACACCGGACGACGATCGTCGGCGTTGTCGACGACGTGCGGCACGAGGCGCTCCGGACCGTGGCGCCGCCGAAAATGGTCTACACGCCGCTCTTTCAGCGAAGCGCCGACCTGGAGGGAAGGACCCTGCTTCCAGCACAGCTCACGCTTGCCGTCCGGACCGACGCCGATCCAGCCGCTCTGCCGCTCGTCGTGCGCGGCGAGATCCAGAGCCTGAACCGGGACGTCCTCGTCCATTCGGTGAGGACGATGGAACAGCAGATCGACGCGACGCTGATTCCCGAACGGCTGCTCGCGAAGCTGTCGACCGCTTTCGCGCTGGGCGCGCTGCTGCTCGCGTGCGTCGGGCTGTATGGGGTGATGTCCTACAACGTCGCACGGCGCGCGCGCGAGATCGGCATCCGCATTGCCCTTGGCGCGATCCCGCGCGTGGTGCTGTGGCGCGTGCTCCGGGAGACGCTCACCGTCTCGATTGCCGGCATCGCGGCAGGGCTGCTGCTGGCACTGGCGGCGACCCGGACCGTCTCCACCTTCCTCTTCGGCCTGTCGCCGTACGATCCCGCGACGCTCGCGAGCACCACGATCTTGCTCTTGATCATCGCGCTGGCCGCCGGCTTCGTCCCCGCCCGGCGCGCGGCAGCCGTCGATCCGGTCACCGTCCTGCGGAACGACTGAAATTGTCCGCCGGCGCCGCCAGCGTCACAAGGCTGTTAGCCGGAGTGCACTTCTGTCGCTGATCCTGCGTGTGCGGGGCCGCGGTCCTCGAGTGCGCGCCCGGCACCGTGAAGCCGGTCAATCCGTCGAAGCGACTGAAATGTCTGGGCTTTTGCACATCCGCTGGTTGGTGCGGGGGACGGCCGGCCCTGCCGGTACATGCCTTGCCCTTCATCCGGCGAATGCGTTTGAAGAAGTGTTCGGGGTGCGCGCGGGCGATCGTCGAATCCGCCACAGCTTGTGACTATTGCGGCCACCAGGCTGCGGATCCGATCGCGCACGCGCCCGGCGTAGACAAGAATCGCATGGACCTCGAGTCCCTGTTCGAATTGTCGCCGGACGACAGCACCCCAAATGCCAGCGCCGCCGCAACGCCGCCACCGGTTGAGGAACCCGCCGGGGCGGACGACGGTGAGGACGCGCACACCGCGCCCCTGTTCGACTTCTCGCCGAAAAGGAGTGTCGCCGAGCCCGCCGGTTCAGCGATGCCGCCGGTCATCGAGCATTCCTCCGACGTGCATGCGGAAGACGCGACACGGTGGTTCGATGGCCTGGACGTCAATGAACCTCCAGTCGATGATCCCGCCGATGAGCATCCAGTCGATGTTCCCGAGCTGCAATCAGCTGGTGTATCTGAAGCGGCGGCGGCCGCAGTCCCCGAGCCGGCGGTGATCGTCGCGATGCAGGCTGCGCCGGAGACGCCGGCGCGATCGGGTCTCGGCCGGGTCGAGATGATGATTGGCCTGGGCGTTGCGGTCGCCAGCGGCATCCTGATCGTCGCGATGATGGGCGCGCGCGGCGTCGCCGCACCGGCAGCCACCGCGACCTCTGCGTCGAACCCCGCGAAACCGGCGCGAACGGCGCCTTCGCCGACGCCGGGCTCGGCGATGACGCCCGAGTCCGCTCCGGCTCGAGCGGCGACTCCACGGTGGACCAGCAACGCGGCGGCCTGGGTCGGGCGCGAGCGGAACAGCGCCGCCTTCGAGCTTCCATCGATCAACAGGGTCAACGTCTGGATGCGGCAGGCGCAGCCGGTGCTCGTCGTGCGCTGCCAGGCGCACAAGGCCGAGGCGTTCGTCTTCACGTCATCCGCCGCGAAAATGGAGCCGGAGGACGAGAACCATACCGTTCGCATCCAGTTCGACGGTGGGGCAGCGGCCACCGAACGATGGGCGGACTCCTCCGAGCACGATGCGCTGTTCGCGCCGGACGGCGCCGCGTTCGTCCAGCGCCTGGTCTCGGCGCGTCAGCTGAAGTTCGGCTTTTCGCCGCACAACGCGGATCCGGTCGTCGCGACGTTCGAAGTCGACGGACTGGCCGCCCACCTCGCGTCAGCCGCCAGGCAATGCGGCTGGAAACCACTGAACAAGTAGTAAGTATTGAGAAATTCGATAAGCAGCAAGTAGCCACGTTCCGCGGTACTTGTTCCTTGACTCAATTCTCCGCACTGATGACGCAGTGCGGAGCGTCAGCCGTGTCTTCCGATCTGGCGGCGAATCGTGTCAGCGCTTGCCCAGTGCGGCCGCGAGCCAGGTGTCCACGAGCGCCATCGACGGTCCGCCGCGCGTGCGATAGGAATCGGCGAGGCGCGTCATCCGGACCCGATCCTTGTCCGGATCTTCGACCGGCCGCCCGCTCATGAAGGCTTCGTAGAGCGCCAGGAGTCCGGCGGCCAGCGTAGGCTCATCATCCGTGTGGCGTTCGATCAGCTCGTCGAGCGTCTGAAGTCCTTCGGCATATTCACCGGCGAGCAGCGCGGCCAGCACGAAGCGCCGGTTCAACCCGTCGTCGGCCGGCCATCGCGTGCGGGCACCGTCGAGCGTTTCGAGCGCCTGATCGCCGTAGTTCTGGCGCAGCTGCGCGTCGGCGAGGAGCATGTGCAGCGGCAGCGTGTCCGCTTCCTTGATCAGCGCCGTCCGCCAGGCTCCGGCGGCTTCCTTGTCCCGTCCGCCAGCGGCGTAGCACGCGCCGAGATAGACCATTGCGGGATAGAAATCAGAGGACGCGCGCATCGCGTTGCGGAACGCGTCCGCGGCCGGATCGAACTTCTTGTTCGCGAACAGCGACAGCCCCTTCAGGAAGGACGCTACCGGCGATTCGGCAATGAGCGAGTCCGAGACCTGCAGCTGTTCGATCGGCGCCGAACGGGCGAGCTCGACGATGTCGCGGATCGACGCCGACTTCGCGTCGGGGCGCGCCGCGACGCGATCGAGAAACGCGCCGAGCACCGCCGGGGCGAGGACCTGATCGATCGTGAACGGCGCGACGCTCATGACCGGGCGCGTCGCGGCGCGCGTCGGCGCCATGCGCCCGAGGATGGTGGGGGAGACGACCGTGGCGTCGGTCAACGCCGCCGGCAGAGGTTCCGTGACGTTGAATGACCGCCGTACCTCTCCGACTGCCTGCGTGCCCGATCGAACCTTCGCGCGGGCGATATATGGTCCCGGCGGGAGGACCCGCATGTCGGCGACCGCCTGGGCGAGCGCATATCCGCCGCGCGATCCCGGCGAGACCTGGGCGATCGACTGCACCAGCGACGGACCATCCGCTGTCGATGCGATCTCGAACACCACGTCGGCGTCGGTCAGGCTCGCGTCGCTCGCAAGGTCGACCTGCAGCGCCAGGCGCTCGTCCTGCCTGACACTGTCGATGGCGATCCGCGGCTGCGTCGCTCCTGCCGTGGGCACGCGAACGAGCAGCGGACCCGTCGCCGACATTGCGCCGAGCGGCGACGCATGTACGTCGGTGCGGTGATCGACCGAGCCGACGCGCCCGGTTCCGTCGATGACCGCCACGCGGATGATGTAATTGCCTGGGGCGAGCGTGACGTTCGCGGAGAACGACAGGCCGTCGCCGGTGGGTTCGCCGAGCGGCTTCTCGCCCATCAGGATTTTCTTGCCTTCGAGATCGCGCACGAGCAGCTGGATTTCCGCTTCGCCCGGATCGACGCGTGAGGCTTCACCCGCCAGGACGACCTTCAGGCGCGACGCGTCTTCGGGATCCGAGGCCAGATAACTGGTCACTCTCAGGCCGATGCCGGTCGCGGGAATCGGCGAATCGAGCGCCGACGCCAGCCGCGCCGACGCGTTGCGATCGCTGAACGTGCGGGCGTCGAAGATTTCACGGGCCCGGACGGTCGTGGAGCCGCGCGAGACCTGCACCCGCATGCGGCGGCTCCTGCCGTCGGCATCCGCGGGCTCCTTCTCGACACCCAGCCGGTAGAAGCCGGACATCTCGCGCCCAAGGCGCTCGAATGCGGTTTCGGCGCCGACGTCCACGCGGAACGACGCGCCGCCGCTCATGGAGGCCAGCGTCTCGAGCGGCCACGAGTGCAGCCAGTGGTCGCTCGTCGGCGTCGCGCTCGCCATCCTGCGGCTCGCGGTCGACGTCGATCCGGGAACGAACAGCGAGAACATCGTCGCCCGCGCGGCCGCCGCTTCATCCGCGACCGATGCAAGGAGCGCCGTCTGTTCCCGTTCGTCCAGCGGCCAGCCGCCGGAAATCAGAATGACCGTCTTGTCGCCGGGGATCGGCTCGAGCGCGGAAAGTACCTGCCGAAATGCGGTCAGGCTCGAGAGTGATGTCATCTGCGCGCCGCGCCACGTCCACTCCGCGCGCATCTGGATGTCCCGTGTGCAGCTGTCAGTCCCGAAGTTCCTGCCACCGGAGCTCCCGCCGCCGCCGGATCGTCCCGTGCCGCCGCCGCTGGTTGTACCGCCTCCCGTCGTCGTGCCTCCGCCGCCCTGTCCGCCGGTCGTCGTGCCGCCGCCGCCGGGTGTGGGACTCGCGGGCCCTCCGGTTGGAGCGGGCGGTCCGGCCGCCGACCCGATGGGATCGAATCCTCCCCCCCGACGCCGCCGGCGAAGGTCCCGCCACATTCGCGCTGTCCGACCGTGCGCAGGGCGACGAGGTTGCGGTTGGCGATGTCACGCGCTTCGGTGAGGCTGCCGAGCTCCCAGCTCGTGATCGGGCTGGCCTGGCCGATGACTTTGCCGAGCGCGTTCTGCACGCGATCGTGCGCCCAGGTGAAGTCGACGTTCGGTCCGGCCGGCATCAGCACGAGCGACGAACGATCCACGAACGAGAGACCGGTGAAGAACCGGGAGGCCGCGCGGGCCACGTGACGCACGTTGCCCGGTTCGAGCGTGCTCTGATCGACCACGAAGACGAACATCCGGCCGACGCCGACACCCTCGTTGGTGCTGATCCCCGTCTCTTTCGGTGCCGTCGCGGTCTGCGGACGCGCCCCCGCGACATCGACGAACTCGGCGGTGACCACCTTGCGCGGATGGCCGGCGACATTGACGACGAAATCTCCGGCACCGAGTCCTTTGACCGGATTGCCCTGCCGGTCGACGACGCCGACGTCGACGGTGACGAGCTCCACGCCGCTCCGGAAGACCGGTGCCTGGCCGGGAGCCGTGGTCTGGTCGGCCGGTAGCAGGACGCCGCTACACAGGATGATCGCTGCCGCCGCTACGATGTGCCCGCTGTTGTGCGTCTGCATTGTCAGTTCCCCGCCTGCTGTGGACCGTTGGCCGTGTATCCACGCCGGGCTCGGATGTCGTACTTGCGTTTGCGGACCTGAACTTTGATTTCGCGCCACTTGCCGTCGTGCTTGGAATTCGTCGAGGCGTATGACAGCACGTACTGGTTCGCGAGCTCGGCGACGATGTCGTCGAACACGCGGTCGAGATCCGCGACCTGCCGCGGGAAGAACGGACGTCCGCCCGTCGATCGGGCGTAAGTTTCGAGGCTGGTGCGAAGTTGCGGAACCGTCGCCCCGGCGCCGAACCCGATGGTGTACAGCATCGCGTCGCTCGAGTGCACGCGCGCCATCGCCGCGTCGCGCCGAGTCAGGCTGTTGCGATCATCGCCATCGGAGAAGATCACGACCCCCTTGCGGCCCCAATCCCGGCCGACCAGATCGAGCGCGCGGATCGTGGCGTCGTACAGCGCCGTGCCGCCCCATGACGTCAACAGATCCACGGCGTCTTCGCGGGTCTTTCGATCCTTCTCGCGCTCGGCGACGATGAACGTGGTGTCGTTGAATCCCAGCACGGTCGCGGCATCGCCCGGCCTGAGCTTCGAGAGCAGCTGCTTGACCGCCGGCTTCACCTCGTCCAGCGATGACTCCATGCTGCCGCTGATGTCGATGGCCACGACGAGATCGAGCGGCGCGTTCTCGCTGACCATGCTCGCAATCGGCTGAACCACACCGTCCTCGAACACCTCGAAGTCCTGCTGCTTCAGCCCGCGCACGAACTGCCCGTCGTCGGTCACGATGACCGGGACCAGGACCGCCTCGGCCCGCACCTTTTCGGTGTGGCCGAGATCCTTCGTGCGCACGTTTCCGACGAGCTTCCGGCCGTCCTTCAGGCTCGCGACGACGCGGAGGTGATGTCCGCGCACGGCGGTTCCCGGATCCCAGGAACATCCGTAGGGCGGGCGCTCGGCCGTGCAGACGAGACGTCCGTTTGCGAAAAAGCTGATGGTCTGCACCATCGCGCGCGCGTCCGCGGGTTCAACGGTGGCTTCGACCCGCGTTGCCCCGCTGATGACGCTGTCCGGCGCTGGCGAAAGAATCCGGAGCGCCGGCGCCTGCTGTCCGCTGGCGATCGCGGTCAGCGAAGCGAGCGCAAGGGCGGCACACGCGGGGAAGCACACAGGCTTCATCGAGAGACCTCCGTTTTCCGCACGGTTCGGCCGGCCTCGGGCTCCGGCGTTTCGCCGAGCGCGACGAGCGGACCATCAGTTGTCAGCAGCGCGAGATACAACTCCATCCGATCCAGCTGCAGCCCCTGCACGAACTCGACGAGACCCCGCCGGTCGTCCGGGCCGCGATTCACTGCGGTGTCGATCAGATCGGCGGTGGCCGGCGGGAGCACCGACGCGAGGAGCACCGCCGGCATGTGCAAGTCCCCGAGCATCTCCGCGAGGCGGAGATTGAGATCGGCAAAGCCGGAGGCGAAGATTCCCGACTCCCATCGGCCGGTGAGGGCGTCCAGCGGCCGGCGATCGGGCAGATGCAGGCACAGGCAACCCAGCCGCGGCTCGGCGGGAGCCCCCCACACATGTAGTGCGGGCGCGACCGGATTCGTTTCGAGGCCGAGCCAGAACAGTTCGATCGGCGACAGCCAGGCGCCGAGGCGCGCGGGATCGTGTTCCGGCAACCCACGCCAGCAGGCTCCGGCGGGCGCCGCTGATCCGGATTTCATCCGCCAGCGCAGTCGCGAGCTCTGGCGTTCGTGCCGCGCCGAGTCTCGCGCGCCCTTTCTGGATGCTGGCGACGATCCGATCGCGATCCGCGTCGTTGAGCGACGCCGCTTCGACGAGCGCGACCGCCTCGATCAGCACGCGGCGGTCCGCATCGTTGATCGTGGGGCGCACCGAGGGCGGACGCGACGAGACGCGAACGAGCGAGAACTCCGCGAGCCGCACGTCGAGGCCGAGGAGCGATCCGGTCACGCGCCAGTCGCGCATGCGATCCGAGCCGGCCACGGGGAACCGCCACGCGCCGAGTCGGCCGAACAGGCGCAGGCCGAAATCGTGCCGCGCCGCGGCATCGGCGGACTCGATGAGCGTGCGGTCGGCCTGACCGAACGCCACCGCATACGCGAGCTCGATCAGCCCGCGCGCCAGGAGGTCGTCGGCAAGCATTTGAAGGGGAGCGACGACCGCGCCGGCATTCTTCGAGGTTCGGACCTCCTCGGCGGCGCGGCGCAGAGGTGCCAGCACTTTGTCCGATTCCTGCCACTCGATCGCCTGAAGCGCCCGCGCGGCCTTCGCGATCTGCTCCATCGTCGTCGACCGCGCCGTCGACCGCGATGCGGTCAGCGCGTCCGCGACTTCGGCGAGCGCGGCCGCTGACGAGAGATAGGGGCGAGCCCGGTCGCCGAGCAGCTTGCCGAGGCGCGTGCCCTCGGCCCATGACGGATCGACGCGGTAGCGCGTCCCCTCCCAATCGATCAGCGTCGGCTCGGCGGGAACCGCACCGGCGAGCAGGCGGACCACCTCACGGTCCAGGGGACCGACCGCATCGTGGTACCGCTGAGTCGAAGGGTCGCCGATCCAGTCAGCCGCACCACCCGGTGGGTTCTGGCCCGTTCGGCCGTGCGCGTTGATCGCCTCGACCCACCACCGGGCAATGCCGCCTTCGTACTCCTGACGCTCGCTCAATTCGACGGCGGACAACGAGGCAATCAGCGCCGACACGGCGTCGGTCGACAGGCTCTTGCGGATCGCGGCGCGGGTCAGGAGGGCAATCGAGCCCTGGAACTGTCCCAGCAGCCGGCGCTGCTTCTCGAAATCACCGATCGCGGCGAGCTGGCCGGCGCGGCGCGCGGCGATGCCGTACACGGCGGGGTCGGTGACGCGCGCCCGCTCGAGCACCGTGACGAGCGCGGGATAGGTGGCGACCGCGTGAACCGAGTCGAGCGCGTCCTGCACGTTCTCCGCCGTGATGCGCTTGATGACCCGCGATGCGAACAGCACCATCTCGTAGGGCTGGCGCTGGGCGACCGCGCCACCCTTGAAGATCTGATCGCAGAGCCAGGGGAAGTCGGCAGGCTCGCCGCCGGCCAGCGCCTTGGCCGCGCTGGCCGGCGTGGGCCGACCCTGCGCACCAGCGTCGAACGCGGCAGTCCAGAACGCGCGCGTGCCTGGCAGGCGCGGCGATCCGTCCGCCTCCTGCGCGAGGTCGGCGGCAAGCAGCGCCGGGTCGAGCGTGGGCCGCCAGAACACCCGTTCGCCAACCTTCCAGATCCCGCCGACGCGTTCGAACACGTCGAAGAGACGCCGGACCGCATTGACGCGGTCCGCAGGATCCTTGGCGTCGAGGCGCAGCGCGAACCGCAGCTGGGCGGGCGTGAGCTGTGCCATGGCGCCATAGAAGTAGGCGAGCCGGCCTTCGCCGAGCGTCAACACCGCGCGAATGAAGTCCGCGGCTTCGCGGGGCTCCTTGCCGACGAGCGCGCGCCAGGCTGGTTCGGCCGCCTCGCCACCGGGGACCCGCACCACGTTGCCTTCGACGCGCAATGCATCAGCCGCAATCACCAGCGACGGGGCGTGCACCGTCGCGAGCTCCTTCAACAGTTGCGGCTGCGTCGCGAGCCAGGCACGCGTCGAGTCATCGAGCGAGAGGAGTCCGGCATAGAGCAGCGAGGCGTTCCGGGATCGAAGGATGGAGCTGACCAGCGTTCCGGTGTCCGCGGTTCCGTTGAACACCGTTTCGTTCCAGATGGCTGGACTCAGCGGCAGCGGCACGGTTTCGGACGGATCAGCCGAGGCGGGAGCTCGATCGAGATGCGCGAGCAGCGTCTGCAGCAGGGCCTCGCGCGTGTTCTTCTGGACCGTAATCGGCGAGTCGTAGACCCGGCGGATGACTTCGAGGAGAAACAGCCCGCGGTCGCCTGCCAGCCGATCGCCGAAGACGTTCAACGCGGCGTGCAGACCCCCGCGCAGCGGGATCTCGTGGATCGTGCCCGCTGAAGGCGTGTTCTCGGCGCGCGCGACGCTGGTGAGCGCAAAGACTCCGAGGACCGCAGCGTGAACAGTGGGAAAGAATCGCCCGCGCAGCACGTGCCACTTCCGCAACTGTACGAAACGTCGCCACACGCGGCATCCGCGGCACAAATGGATTTCGATGCCCAGGTGTCGCGCTGGCGGCTCGCAGACCTGTATCTGAGCCGCTATTCTCCTCCGGGCCCGGGAAAAAACAAGGTCAAAATGGAGTGTCACAGGGGTTTTCCCGATGCGTAACGAGTTACAGAAGCCGTAACCGTTTCAAGGGCTTACAGTCAGATCGCAGGTTCAGCTCTCTGGACGGCCATCGCTCTGATAAGCGAGAAAATGAGGCCGCGCATAGCATAGACGGACGAAAAGCCGGAATGTCGATCCGTCACCTGACCCGTGCGTGGCTCTGCCTGCTGGTGTGCGTCGGCGCAACCGGCGGCAGCCTGCCTGCTCAGCCGTCGTCCGAGCGGCGGCCGGCCCGCCCCCCGGACATCTTCTTCCTGCCGACCTGGGAACCGGTCGTTTACGACATGCTGAAGCTCGCTGACGTGACGCGAGACGATGTGGTCTACGACCTCGGCTCGGGCGACGGACGGATTGTCATCCTCGCCGCGCAGAAATACGGCGCGCGGGGCGTCGGCATCGAGATCGATCCGAAGCTGGTGGCGATTTCGCGCCAGGTCGCGCGCGACGCGCAGGTAGCCGATCGCGTGACGTTCCTCGAGGGCGATCTCTTCACCGCCAGGATCGCGGATGCCACCGTCGTGACCCTCTTCCTGTCCCCGCAGGTCAATCGGCGGCTCGAGTCCAAGCTGAAACGCGAGCTTCGCCCCGGCACCCGCATCGTGTCCCATCAGTTCGGGATCGGCGACTGGGCGCCGGACAGGACGATACGCACGGTGGAAGACGGTTCGAGTCTTTATCTGTGGACGGTGCGAGGGGGCTGACGATCACGCCCGTAGCGCGCCGCTTCAGCGGCGCGACGGCGACGCGGCGCTAAAGCGCCGCGCTGTGAGCCCAGAAGCTCTCCTTTCACCGCCCGCGAAATTCCGCAGCGATCTCCTCCAGCAACAGTTCATCGGCAATGACCGATTCGGCCGGAACGTCGAGTCTTGCGCGCATTCGCTCCGCCAGCGATTTTGCGGTGCCGGCTCGCAGGTGATCGGGGAGGCTCCGTCGTCTGGCCAGGAACGTCTCGATCACGGTGATCTCCTGCGGCGACAGGCGTGCGGCGCCGCGGCGGCTCGTCGCGACGCGGCGCTCGGGGATCTCATGGCGTTCGATCGGCTGTTCGTGCACCACGACGGTGTCGGCCGCGAGATCGCCGAGGCGTTGGTTGCGCTCGGTGAGGAAGATCGAGAGCAGGCCGACGGTGTAGATGCCGGGCAGCTGATCGACGATCCGCAGGAGGTTTCTGAGCAGCGCGTCGAACACGGTGATCGGCCGGCCGGATGTGGTGATGACGCGAAGGCGGATCGCGCGCTTGCCCGGCGTCTGGCCGTTCCAGAGCGCTTCGAATAGGGCGTAGTAGCCGTAGTACAGCACGAAGCCGGCGATCACCAGCCCCGCGAGCGCCCAGGTGCCGAGGGTCGAGTCGAGATCGATGCGGATGAGGGTGGCGCCGAGGGCGAGCAGTCCGAGGATCGCGAAGCCGCCCAGCTGGATCAGCGTATCGATCGCGACCGCGAGAAAGCGGCTGCCGGCGCTGGCGAGCGGGAACTCGAGCGCGATTTGCTCCGGTGTCTCGATGGTAAGCTTTTCCGATGCCGGCACCGGCGCTGTCCTCCCGCTGGATCGAAAAACGGAAAGGTCACTGGGAGAGGCTGGAGGCGCTGCTGGAGCGCGGGCGCGGCGGCGTCTCCGTGCTGACGCATCAGGAGCTCCAGGAGCTCGCGTTATTGTACCGTCAGGCCGCCGCCGATCTCGCGGCGGCGCGCGAGTACGCGGCGAACGCCCAGCTCGCCGCCTATCTGAATCAGCTGCTCGGCCGCGCCCACAACCTCGTCTACGCGGCACGGCCGGCCCGCAGCCGCAGCATCATCACCTTCTACCGGCGCACGTTTCCCCAGGTCTTTCGCGAGACGTGGGCGTACACCGCGGCCGCGACCGCGCTGTTCGCGGTCGGCGCGCTCGCCGGCATCGGCCTCTCGCTCAGCGATCCCGGCTTTCAACGCTTCGTCCTCGGCGGAACGATGATCGACACGATCGACCGCCGCGAGATGTGGACGCATTCGATCCTGTCGGTCAAGCCGCTCGCGTCGAGCGCCATTCTCACCAACAACCTCAGCGTCGCGTTCAGCGCCTTCGCCCTGGGGATGCTGGCCGGCCTCGGCACCATCTACATCATGGTGTTCAACGGCATCATGATCGGCGTCATCGGCACCGCGTGCCACCGCGCGGGGATGAGCGTGCCGCTCTGGAGCTTCGTGTCGCCGCACGGCGCCCTCGAGCTGCCGGCGATCTTCATCGCCGGAGGCGCCGGGCTGCTGCTCGCCCGCGGCATCCTCGCGCCCGGTCTGCTGTCGCGGCGCGACGCGCTGGCCGAATCGGGCGCCGCCGCGATCCGGCTGCTGCTCGGCGTCTTCCCGCTGCTGATTCTGGCGGGCATCATCGAAGGCTTCGTGTCGCCCACGCCGATCGACCCCGCCGTCAAGTTCGTGATCGGCGCGGCGCTCTTCGTGTTGCTGTCGCTGTATGTCGGCGGGACGGCGCGTGTGGATTCGAGGCTGCCGGTCACGAACCTTTAGTCTTCCCTGCTGCGACCTTCAAATAACGAAAAAAGACGTGATTTTACTGGCGATTTTTCGTTGCCGCTGAGCTAGAATTTCCGCCTCTCGATCAATTCCTCGGCGGTGTCGGTGAGCTGCGACCCGGCGCTCGCGCGTGAGCACGTCGCCGTCTGTTCTGTGCGTCGCCGCTACCCGTGTCCTCCTGGCGCATCGAGGTGAGGGGTCGGCTCCACTCGACCCCTCGTACATCAACCGGTACGAATCACTTGGGCGCTCGAGGGCCGCTACATGCGGCCGCCATTTCCTGCGGAGCTGCAGATGGGTCGAGAGAGCACGCGGCGACGAACCAGTTGGCGCGCGAGCATCCTGCTCGCCTGTGCGTTTCTTCTCGGCCTCGAGAGTGTGCGCGCCCAACAGGCGCCCTCATCGAGTCCCAACGTCAACGTCATCTCGGGCACCGGCGCGGATGGCGATTGGACGCTGCAGCGCCAGAACGAGCCGTCGCTCGCATGCTCGAGCCGTAACCCGCTTCACTGCCTGGCGGGCGCCAACGACTATCGAACGGTCGACATTCCGTTTCCCGCGAGCGGGGAGAAGATCACCGGTGACGCGTGGCTCGGTTGGTACACGACGCGCGACGGCGGATTGACCTGGCGCACGCGGCTGCTGCCGGGATTCCCGCAGGACACCTCGCCGGTTGGTCTCGCATCGCCCTTGCGCGGCTACCGCGCCGGTGCCGACCCGGTGGTCCGGGCGGGCACGAACGGGCTCTTCTACTACGCTGGTCTCGCGTTCAACCGCGAGGAAGGAGGCGGCAGCGCGATCTTCGTCGCCCGATTCACCGACAGCAACAACCAGGAAGGAACGGCGGGCGATCCCATCGACTATCTCGGCGCGTCCATCGTCCACCGGATCGGGTCACCGCCAGTCGTGGCGCGTCGTCAGGATCGCCCGGATCGTCGTGCGCCTGTGACCGCGAGCAAGGCCGCGCCGCGGAATACGCGCGTTCGGGCCGGTGCGGAACAGTCCGACGCGAGTCAGTTGGTCGACAAACCCTGGATTGCCGTGGACGTCCCACGCGCGGGGGCCCGAACCTGCTCGATCGGGGGAGGCGGCACGGGTGTGCCGCGGCAGACGTTCCCGGGCGGGCGCGTGTATGTGGCGTACGCGCTATTCGATGGGCCGGATGAAACCCGCGGGCGGATCATGTTCAGCAGTTCGGCCGACTGCGGCAGCACGTGGAGCGCGCCGCGTCTGCTCGGCCGGGTGCCGAGCGCCGACGTGAATGACGATGGCGTCGCCGACACCCGTGACGCGTCGCAGGCGGTGGTTACGCTCGGCTCACGCTGCGGCCAGAAGCGCTTTCTCGAGAACGCAGACATCGACAACAACTGCCGGGTCGATCCGGCGGATCTGTTGTTCATCACGCGCGGCATCGGCCAGCCGGTCCCGACGCAGCCACGGCTCTCCCAGGGCGTCACGATGGCGATCGACCCGCGGACGGGCGCGCTGCAGCTCGCGTGGCGGCAGTTCAACGACGGCGCGCTCGGCGACGCGATCGTGGCCATTCGCACCACTGACGGAGGAGAGAGCTTCGGTCCTCCCACCGTCGTCACCGTGCTCAGGCCGCTCGATCAGGGCACGACCGATACGTCGTTCAGGACCAATGCGTTCCCGACCATGGCGTTCGACGGCGCCGGGCGAGTCTATCTCGCCTGGTCGGCGCGAGGGTATGCGAGTCTTCGCCCTGATCCCGTCTCGGGCGACGCGAGAGTGGTGCTGTCGTCATCTACGGACGGGAGGACCTGGTCGACACCCGTACCGGTAGAGAACCACAACGAACCCGGCCATCAGATCATGCCGGCGCTGACGTTTGCGCAGGGGAAGCTTCAGCTGCTCTACTACGACCTGCGCGAAGACAAGTCGCAGCTCTTCGGGCCATACGTCGACGAACAGCCGATCCTCAACGGACCGCCGCCTCGCGTGCGGCACACCATCGACGTCCAGGGCGCGCAGGCCGATCCCGGACCGTTCCCGATATTCACGCCGTTCCGCCTGTCGCAATATCGGTTCGGCGGGGCGACGGGATCGAAGACGCTCCAGCAGCTCGACTTCAACCCGCCGAATCTCCCCCTCTTCCGGCTGGGCACGACGCCCTTCCTCGGCGATTACCTGGATGTGGCGCCGGAAACGCCGTTCGTTCGGATTGGATCGACGTGGAGTTTCAATACCGCGGCGACGGCGAATCCCGTGTTTCACGGCATCTGGACGGACAACCGTGATATCCGGCCGCCGGGCAACGGTGACTGGACCGCCTATACACCGCCTGATCCCCCGTTTGCGCGTCCGACGACGAGCGCCTTCGATCCGACACAGACCGTCCCCGCGTGCGTGCCCGGGCAGGCTGGGATGCGCAACCAGAACATCTACACGTCGCGCATCACGAGAGGTCTGGTCGTCGGCGCGATCGGGAATACGCGGCGGCTCGACGACATGCAGCGCAGCTTCCCGGTATTCGCGCAGAACGACGGTCGGGTCGTGCGCAGCTATCGGTTGAGGATCGTGAACCAGCCCGTTGGCGGTTCGGCGTCCTTCAAACAGTTCGAGCAGCTGACGAGCCTCGACGTGGAGGTCCCGCCGAGGTCCACGGTGGCGAGGACCGTTTTCGCGCGCTCCACTGCTCCATATGCGCAAGTCAACGTCTCGGTCACCGAGATTGAGGCGCCCGGCGGCGCCGCCGTTCCGGGCGGACAGCAGGGGACGATCATCCTGAATCCGGATCCCACCAACCCGGACCTGGAGAACCCCGATCTCGAGAACCCCGACCTCGAGAACCCCGACCTCGAGAATGCCGAAGTCCACAATCCCGATCTCGAGAACGCAACCGTGCGGAACCCGGACCTCGAGAACCCGGATCTCGAAAACCCCGACCTCGAGAATCCCGACCTCGAGAACGTGACGGTCGCGAATCCTTCGATTCTCAATCCCGACCTCGAGAACCCGGATCTCGAAAACCCCGATCTCGAGAACCCCGACCTCGAAAACCCGGATCTCGAGAACGCCAATCTCGTCAACGGCGGGTTGAGCGACACGACGTGGGTGCTGACCAACAAGGGCAACACTGCCGGGTCATTCACGGTCAAGTTGTCCCTCAACCGGGCGCTGCCCACCGGTTTCAAGAGTCAGCTGATCGCGCACAAGGTGTATCAGACGCCGGCGGCACTGGGCTGCTCGCTGTTGCAGCAATCGCAGACGGTGCTCCTCGCGAACATCCCGAATCCAACCTTTGTCTCTGCCGGCGAACTGGTGAATCCTGATCTGGAAAACCCCGACCTCGAGAACCTGACTGTTGCTCTCGCGCCGGGCGAGACGGCGCGCATCACGCTCCGCGTGTTCGACCCGGATCGCCGCGATACCGTGACGTATCGGGCAGCAGAGGGCGTGTCGCCCGTCGCAGTGGCGCAGGCAGTAAGCACTCCGGAGGTCGAGCAGGGAATTACGCAACCGGCGGCTGCGGGCGTGCTGGCAGGGGACACAGTGGTTGCCGGCGGCACGACGGGCGGCGGCTACTCGGACACGCTCCAGTCGACGCTGCCCTGCACGTGGACCCTCGCTGGCGGCACCATTCCTCCGGGAGTGACGCTCGACGCGTCGGGCACGCTCACCGGCACGCCGACCACCCAGGGCACGTTCACGTTCACGGCGCGTTGCCAGACGGCGTCGGGGATCACCGACTACCGGACGGTCACCATCACGGTTGGCGCAGTCGGTTCCGCCGCCAACCTCCATATCGCCGCCACCGCACCAGCCGATCCGGTTTCGATCGGCACGCCCTTCTCGTATTCGATGAACGTGTCGAACGCCGGCCCGGGCCCGGCGACGAACGTGCGGCTTGTCGACACGCTTCCGGAAGGCACCACCTTCGTCAGCGCGACGACGACGGCCGGATCGTGCCGCCACGCGAACGGAACGCTGATCTGCGACCTCGGAACGCTTCCCAGCGGCGGCGCTGCCACGATCGTGCTGACCGTCACGCCGACAATCGGCGGCTCGCACCGCAACACCGCCACGGTGTCCGCCGACCAGGCCGATCCCATCGTCACCAACAACAGCTCAGTCAGCACGACATCGACCACAGGCGGGGTGACCGCGTGTGCGACCGTGTGCTTCTCCGGCCCGACCAGCTACTTCGCGAGTGACGTGGGCACGTCGTTCGGCGCGGTCCACGGAGACTTCAACAACGACGGCTTCGTCGATCTCGCATACGGACCCGCGGGCGTGAACACCGTCGGCATCCTGCTCGGCAACGGCACGGGAGGGTTCGGCGCGCCGATGACGTTGACCATTCCTGGCGCTCCCGACGCGGGCGCCGTCGCCGACTTCAACAAGGATGGGAACGCAGACCTCGTCGTCTTGTCGCATGACGTCGCCGAGCTCTGGGTGCTGGCCGGCAATGGTCTCGGCGGATTCAGCCTCACCACGACGGTGGCGCTGCCGACCACCATGGACAACGTAGTGTCTGCGGACTTCAATCGTGACGGCAACGCTGACGTCGCGCTGGCCGGCGATGTTGCGGGCCCGCTGTTGACCATCCTGTACGGTCTCGGCAACGGAACGTTCCAGGCGCCGACGACCATCGGTACCACTACCGAGTCGTCGAGCGTACAGACCGACGACTTCAACAACGACGGCAACCCCGACCTGGTCCTGCACATAGACGGCGTCGGCCTGACCGTCATCCTCGGCAACGGCGCCAGCGGCTTCCAGGCGCCGGCGAGCATTCCAGTCACGGACGCGTCGGGCGTCATCAAAGTCGGAGACCTCACCGGCGACGGCAAGGCCGATCTCATCGTCGGAACCGTGCCACCAACCGGGAGCAGCCAGCTGTGGCTCTTCGCCGGCAATGGCGCGGGCGGATTCACGGCGTCCGGCCAGGTGGGCAGCCCGCTGACCGATGACGCGCCTAATGTCGGCGACTTCGACAGTGATGGCGATCTGGATCTCGTCTGGGCGCGATCCGGCGGCGGCGTCGGAATTCAGCTGAATGATAGCGACGGGAACTTCGGGGCGCCGATCTACTTCTCCACGCTACAGACATCGCAGCCCATCGTCGCCGATCTCAACGGCGACGGACGGCCGGATCTCGCGCTGGCCGTCGGGAATGAGTTCATGGGCCAGAGCCAGGTGCTGGTGTTCCTGAACACGTGCGATCAACCACCGGCGGATCTCGCGGTGACTCTACAACTGCCCGCAGCGCCACCCGTCGAGGGCGAGACGTTCACCTACACCATTGACGTGACGAATAGCGGACCGAATGCGGCGAATGGCGTGCAGCTGGACTTCACCCATGGGCCGTCGGCGGAGGTCGTGGCCGTCGGCACCTCGACTGGCACGTGCAGCGACGTTCCGCTGGCGGTGAGGTGCCAGCTCGGGACCTGTCGCAAGTGGGACGTCGCTACAGTTCACCATCCAGGTCCGGCCGCTTGCGGGTGGAACGCTGGAGAGTCCGTCGGTGTCACCGGTACTGCGTCGGATCCGAACCCGGCCAACAATGCGGCCTATTCGACGACCGACATCACGGCCGCTGCCACCACGCATGTCGTCACCAACACGAACGACAGCGGCCCTGGATCGCTGCATCTCGCAATCCAAAGAGCAAACGACCCTGGCCCGCGCGACAGGATCACATTCAACATTCCTGGCGGGGGCCCGCATACGATTCGCCCGACCACATCTTCGCCGCTGCCGCAGATCAATCAGCCGGTCGAGATCGACGGCACAACGCAGCCAGGCTACGCCGGCACTCCGCTCATCGAGATCAGCGGCGAGCTCGCCGGTCCGGTACCGGGACTGATCGTGAACGGTACGAACAGCCTGCTTCGGGGTCTGGCCATCAACCGGTTCGCGGCGCAGGCCGGCATCGGGCTCGGCGGAGCCGGAGGCCACACGATCGAAGCCAGCTTCCTCGGCACCAACACCAGCGGGACCGTCGCACTTCCGAATCGGCAAGGGGTCCTCATCCTGTCGCCCAACAACGTCATCGGAGGATCGACGGCGTCGGCGCGGAATCTGATCTCCGGGAACACATTTGCAGGTGTTGCCATCGCCAATGCCGCGGCCACGGGCAACCTCGTGTCGGGTAACTTCATCGGCACGACCCTCGCCGGAACCGCGGCGCTCCCCAACGGCGCCGATGGGATCAGCGTCCGCAGCAATAACAACACCATCGGCGGCACCGTAGCCGGCAGCGGCAACTTGATCTCGGGGAACCTCGGCGACGGCATCGACATCACTGGAGCGTTCTCGGGCAACATCGTGCAAGGCAACCGCATCGGCACGAACGCGGACGGGACCGCTGCGATTCCCAATACCTCCCACGGCATCACCCTCGTCAACGCAGCCACCAACAACACGGTGGGAGGAACGTCGGCGACGGCGCGGAACGTTCTGTCGGGCAACGGCGCCTACGGAGTCTTCATCAGCGGCGCCGGCACGACGGTGAACCGCGTCATTGGGAACTTCATCGGGACGAGCCAGGACGGCACTGCGGCGGTCGCGAATCAGCTGTCGGGCGTGGCCGTGACACAAGGGGCTGCCGGCAACATCATCGGTGGCACGGACTCGACCGAACGCAACATCATCTCTGGCAATACCGGCAACGGTGTCTTCTTCATCTCGACTGCTGGAACCGGCAACACGGTTCTCGGGAACTACATCGGGACCAACGCGGGGGGCACGGCCGCGCTCGGCAATGGCGTGGACGGTGTCGTCGTTCGCAGCAGCGGGAACACCATCGGCGGAACTACCGCCGGAGCCGGCAATGTGATCTCGGGGAATCTGAACGACGGCGTCGATATCGGCGGAGGCGTGAGCGGCACGGTGGTGCAGGGGAATCTCATCGGCACGAACGCCGATGGCTCCGCGGCCCTGCCGAACATGTTCCAGGGCGTCTGGGTCGCCGGCGGCGCGAACAACAACATCATCGGCGGCGTGACGGCGGGCGCGCGGAACGTGCTCTCGGGTAACGCCTCGTCGGGCGTGGTGATCAACGCCGCCGGCACGACGGCCAACAGCGTCGTCGGGAATCTCATCGGCACCAATCCGGCAGGCACCGCGGCGATTCCGAACCAGATCAATGGCGTCGGCGTGACGAACGGGGCAGCCGGCAACGTCATTGGTGGAAGCCAGCCGGCCGAGCGCAACATCATCTCCGGCAATCTTGGAGTGGGCGTTGGCTTCTTCGGGACGGCAGCAGGTGGCGGCAACACGCTGGTCGGCAATTTCATCGGCACCGACTTCACCGGCAGCCAGCCTCTCGGCAACAGCGGCACCGGTGTCTACATCCAGACGAGCGGCAACAGCATCGGCAGCGCCGCGACCGGCACCGGCAATACGATCGCGAACAACGGCTTCGTCGGTGTGCACGTCGATTCCGGAACTGGCAATGCGATCGTCAACAACCGCATCTTCGCCAACGGCAGCCTGGGCATCGACCTCGCACCTCTTGGTGTGACGCCGAACGATCCCGGCGATGGAGACAACGGTCCGAATACCCTGGTGAACTTCCCCGGTACTCAGCTCGGCGAGAATCGTGGGAAGCGACGTCAGGGTCCAGGTCACACTCGATCCCACACCGGCTGGACCCTTCACGGTCCACTTCTATGCAAACCCGGCGTGTGATCCGTCTGGAGCCGGCGAAGGGCAGACTCCAATCGGTGTGGCGTCATTCGGCGTCAGCACCAACCCCACCGTCACCTTCGAGGGCGTGTTCCCGGCGGCGCAGGTCCCAGCCGGCAGCTTCCTGACCGCGACGACGACTGATGGCGGGAACAACACCTCGGAGTTCTCGCAGTGCGAGCAGGTCGACGCGACTGCAGGCACCGCCAATCTCGCGATCACGGTGAGCGACTCACCGGATCCCGTGGTGGCTGACTCGCCGCTGACCTACCTGATGACCGTCTCGAACAGCGGTCCGGACGCGGGGAGCGCTGCGGTGGTGACAGACGTCCTGCCGGCCGGCGTGACGTTCGTGTCGGCGAACGCATCGAGCGGATCCTGCACCGGTACATCGACCGTCACCTGCAACCTCGGCTCGCTCGCGGTCGGCGCGAACGCCACGGTGTCGATCGTCGTCACGCCGACGATCGCGGGGTCGGTGTCGAACACCGCTACCGTGTCGGCGAGCGGGACCGATCCCGATGGGGCCAACAACTCGGCGACCGCGTCGACGACGGTGACTCCCTCCGGGCCGTTCGCGTTCGTCGTCACGACCACGCAGGATTCAGGGGCGGGCTCGCTGCGGCAGGCGATTCTCGACGCCAATGCCAGGCAGGGCCCCGATTCGATCACGTTTGCCATCCCAGGCGAGGGTGTGCGGACCATTGCCTCGGCTGGACTGCCGGCGATCACCGACCCGGTCACGATCGACGCCACGACGCAGACCGGTTTTGCCGGCACGCCACTCGTCGAGTTGACGGCCTCCGAAGCGCCGGCCGGCGCGAACGGTCTTGTGGTGAGCGCGCCCGACACAGTGATCCGGGGCCTCATCATCAACCGCTGGTCCGGGAGCGGGATCGTGATCCAGGGGCCGCATTTCGCCACGGTGGCGGGGAACTGGATCGGCACGGCTTCTGACGGCGCCTCTGCCGCCGGGAACGGCAACGGCGTCCTGATCCGCACATCCGGCCACACCATCGGCGGGTCGACGACCGCCGAGCGTAACGTCATCTCGGGCAATACGATCGGCGTGAACATCGACTCGACGTCGGCGCTCGGAAACACGATCGTCGGCAACTACATCGGGACGGACCATACCGGCGCGCTGGATCTCGGCAACACGGAGGCGGGTGTTCGCGTCCTCGGCGAGGCCACCACAATCGGCGGGCCGGCGCAGGGCAACGGCAACCTGATTTCAGGAAACAATCAGGCGGGCATACTGCTCGACGGCGGCGCGACCGCCAACACGGTTGCTGGGAACGCGATCGGCACCGATGCCACTCGAACGACCGCACTGCCGAATGGCATCGGGATTCAGTTCGGGCCGGACGGCGCGTCGAGCAACAGTATTGGTGGAACCGATAGCGGACACGGGAACCTCATCGCCTTCAACGACCGGCGCTGGCATCAGCGTCGCCGGTCTCAGCACCAACAACGCCATCCGGGGCAACGCCATCCGCGACAACGGCGCGCTTGGTATCGATCTCAACGCGGACGGGGTGACGGCCAACGACGCGGGCGACGGCGACGAGGGCGCCAACGATCGACAGAATTTCCCGGTGCTGAGCGCGGCCGCGGACGGCGTAGAAGGCACGCTGAACAGCATTCCGAACACGACGTTCCGGATCGAGTTCTTCGGCAGCACCGCCTGCGACGCGACCGGGTACGGGGAAGGGGCCACGTTGCTTGGCTTCGGCGAAGTCACGACGGATGGCGCGGGGAACGCGGACATTCCTTTCTTTGCCGCCGCGCCGACGCAGTTCGTCACGGCGACAGCCACCAATTCGTCGAGCAACACATCGGAGTTCTCGGCGTGCGTCCGGCCCGACCCCACGACGACCCGGACCTGGATCTCCGACGCGGACGGATTCTGGGAGGATTCCGCCAACTGGAGCGACGGGATCGTGCCGAGGGACGGCGACCACGTCGTGATCGATCGTCCGGCGGCGAATCCAGTGGTGACGATCGGGGCGGGCGGCGTAACCGTCGCCAGCCTGACGAGTGCGGAGCCGTTGGTGGTGGAGGCCGGCGTGCTGTCGTTCGACGGCCCGGCCGTACTGACCGGCGGGCTCACGATGTCGTCTGGAATCCTGGGTGGAACGGGCGATCTGACGCTCGGCGGCACCTCGTTCTGGACCGGCGGCACCATCGTCGGCACTGGCGCCATGACCATCCTCAATGGCGCCTCGCTTGCGGTCGACACCCCTGGCACTGGCGGCTCGCTCGTCCGGAACATCTCGAATTTCGGCCTGCTGAGGTGGAATCAGCCCAGCCTGACGCTCGGTAGTGCGGCGATCGTGAACCACGCTGGCGGCATCTTCGAAGTGCAGGACAACTTCCCGATTTCCGGCGGGTCGATTCTCGAACGCCGGCAGAATGGTCAAGACAGGCCCGTCCGGGACGCTGATGCTCAGCGGCGTCTCGTTCACCACGACGGGAGCGTTGCAGATGCGCCTCGGTCCGGTGAGCGACCGGGTTGTGTCCGACGCGGCCGGCGCGCTCGGGGGCACCCTCGAAGTGCGGCTCGTCCCCGGGTTCACGCCAACCGACGGAGAGCAGTTCGAGCTGTTGTCCTTCGGCAGCAGGACCGGCGTCTTCTCGGCTATCGACGGAAGCGGTCAGACCTACACGCCCAGCTACACGCCAACGGGCGTGACGCTCGTTGTCGGCAGCGGCGCGGGCGCGGACCTCGCGATCGCCAACCTCGATGCGCCTGACCCGGTTGCGGTGGGTACGGTCCTCGTGTATTCGCTGACGGTCACCAACAACGGCCCTGGCACGGCGACCGACGTCACGGTCACCGACGCGCTGCCTCCCACGGTCACATTCGTCTCGGCGGTACCCAGCCAGGGAGCCTGCACCGGTACCGCAACGATCGAGTGCACCCTCGGCACAATCCCCAATGGCGCGACCGCCACGATTGTCATCTTCGTCACCCCGACGCTGACGGGGCCGATCAGCAGCACCGCGACCGTCGCGACGACGTCCGTGGATTCCGTCGCTGCGAACAACACGGCGACGGCCGGCACCAATGTGGTGAATGCGAACCAGACGTTCGTGGTGACGAACACCAACGATAGCGGCGCAGGATCACTACGGCAGGCGATTCTCGATGCCAACGCGAATGTGTCGGCCCAGGACTCGATTCTCTTCAATATTCCGGGAGCTGGACCGCACACGATCAGACCAGCGTCCGCGCTGCCGACGATCGCCGACCCGGCCTTGATTTACGGCACCTCTCAGCCCGGCTATATCGATCATCCGGTGATCGTCCTGGACGGAACGGAAGCAGGACCGCTCTCGAACGGCCTGTCCATCACGGCCGGCAATTCCTTCGTCTACGGGCTCGCCATCACCCGATTCGGTACGGGCGGCGCGGCGGAGGACGTAGGAGGAGCGGGAATTGTGGTCCTCCAAGGCGTCGGCTCGAATGGTTTCTCGGGCAACTACCTCGGCCTGGATGCGAACGGACAGCCGCAGCCGAACCGGTCGGACGGCATCTTCATCGATCGCAGCCCCGGCAATTTCATCGGCGGCCTCGATGGGGAGGGCAACGTGATCTCCGGCAACGGCCGCAACGGCATCACGCTGAACGGCGTGGAGACGGCGGGAACGCTCGTCGTCGGCAACCGCATCGGGACGGATCCCGGCGGGCAGTCTGCCAGCGCCAACGGCAGCTACGGCGTAGAGATCTTCGACGCACCAGCGAACTTCATCGGCATCACCGAGGGCAATGTGATCTCCGGCAACGGCCTCTCGGGGATCAGGATCAGCGGAGCGACCGCGCGCTTCAACAACATCGCCGGCAACGTCATTGGCGCCGACGCAGGCGGGAGCGAGCCCGTTCCGAATGGCGGTTCGGGCATCGTCATCAGAGCCAATGCGGGCGACAATTCCATCGGCGCGCTTGGCGCACTCACCGCCAACGTCATTGCATTCAATGAGCAATCGGGCGTGGCGCTCGAGTCGGGCGTCAACAATGGCGTTCGCGGGAACTCGATCCACGGGAACGCGCAGCTCGGGATCGACCTTGGTGTTGCAGGCGTTACCGCCAACGACGCGGCCGATGCAGATGATGGCGCGAACACGCTCCAGAACTATCCGGTGCTGACAGCCGAAGTCGGAGGCGTCCGCGGCACGATCAATACGCTGCCGAACGAAGCGATCCAGATCGACTACTTCGCCAGCCCGGTCTGCGACGGAACGGGCAACGGTGAAGGCGTGACGTTCCTCGGGACCGTCGGGATCTTCACGGATGCCAACGGAAACGCCAACGTTCCGTTCATCGCCGTTGCCGCCGGCCAGTTCGTTACCGCCACGGCGACGAACGCCAGTAACAACACGTCCGAGTTCTCGGCGTGCGTGGAGGTCACACAAGGAATCTCGCTCTCGCGGGCGAGCGTCCAGCCGATTGGCGTCGGCCGCAGCGAGACCGTGACCGTCACCCTCAACGAGCCGGCGCCGGCGGGGGGAACCGTCGTCACGGTGACGAGCGACGCGCCGGGAATCGCATCCATCTCGGCGCCAGGCACGGCGTCGATCCCGGAGGGCGAGACCACGGGACAGGTCACGGTCAACGGCGTCGACGCCGGCGGCACGACGCTCCGCGCGAACGCCCCTGGTTATCAGGAAGGCACGCTCGCCATCGCGGTCACGCTCAACCTGATCAACACGCCCGCGACGCTGAACGTCGCGTTCGGACAGACGACCACGCTGCCCGTGAGCATCGGTCCCAGCCCGGCGGCGGCCGGCGGGCTTACGGTGGACATCGTCAGCGCGAATCCGTCGATCATCGAAGTGATCACTCCACAGGTCACCGTGTTGGAGGGAGCGTTGTCGGCCAATGCGACCGTGCGCGGAGCCGGGTTGGGTACGGCGGACGTCACGGTCAGCAACCCGCTTTACGCGTCGTCGTCGACGGCCGTCACGAGCAGCGCCGAGCTGAACATCCTCCAGGGCTCGGCCTCGTTCAACAACGGCCTGCCGCCTCCGGTTCTCACTGTGCGCCTCGAGACCAGCGGTACGCCGCTGGCCGCGCTGTCGAGCCTCGTCGTCACGCTGTCGTCCGACAACACCGCGTGCGTGACGGTTCCGGCGACCGTGACGATACCGGCGGGATTGGTGAGCACGACATTCCAGCCGGCATACGGCGGAACCGCGTCGCTTCCCTGCAGCGCCGTTGTCACCGCGACGTCAGGCGTCCTCACCTCGGACACGGTGACCGTGACCGCCAACCCGCAGGCCGTGATCACCATGCCTGGCGCGACCACCGTCGGTTCCGGCCTGGCGGCGTCGGCTACCGCTTGGCTCGGATCCACCAGTCATGGCGGCGTGACGGTGACCGTCCAGAGTAACGACCCGGCGCGCGTGCTCGTGTCGCCGGATACCACCACGGCGGGGGCCGCCTCGATTGAGATCAGCGTGCCGAACGGTCAGACCTCGGTGTCGTACTACGTGCAGGGGCTCGAGAGCGTCACCGGATCGGCAGATGTCTCGGTTTCCGCGCCGAACTTCACCGGCGGCACGCACAGCGTGCAGGTCGTCCCCGCTGGGGTAGAGATCCACAACCTGAACGATGGGATCACGACGCTCAGCGAGGACGACGTCGACTGGTACATGCAGGTCGGCCTGCCGTGCGCCGGCAACACCCAGCTGTGCTCCGTGCAGAACGTGCGCGGGGGCAGCCCAGGCTTCATCGTGACCTTGAGCCTGGCCAACGCCGAGACGCCAATCGCGCGGCTCAAATCGGACCAGCCTGCCGCGACGGCGCAGAGCGTGACCAAGCCGATCCAGCCGGGCGTCTACTACCCCCAGGCCATCGCCGGTGGCACCGTCTACGGCCTTGCGTTCGATCCGATCTCCGCCGGCACGACATCGGTTACCGTCACCGGCCCGGCTGGCGTGCTCACGATGTCGACGACGGGAGTGCGGCCCGTCACGATCTCCGGCCCGGTGATCACCGTGCAGGGCACGCAGACCGTCGGAGCCGGGCTGCAGCTGAGCACATCTGCCCAGCTCGGCGCGTCGCAGCATGGGGGCGTGACGGTGACCGTCCAGAGCAGCGATCCCACGCGCGTGCTCGTGTCGCCCGACGCGGCCACGCCCGGGACGGCATCCTTCACCACGAATGTGGCCAACGGCACGATGTTCGTTCCCTATCACGTGCAAGGCGTTGAAAACGTCACCGGTTCGGCGAACGTGACCGTGTCCGCGCCAGGCTTCACCAGCGCGGGGCACAGCGTGCAGGTGGCCGTGACGGGAGTGGAAATCCACAACCTGGACGCGGGCCAGACGAACCTTTCGCCCGACGACGTGGATTTCTATTTCCAGGTCGGCCTGCCGTGCGCCGGCAACACTCAGCTGTGCTCCGTGCAGAACGTGCGCGGGGGCAGCCCAGGCTTCATCGTGACCTTGAGCCTGGCCAACGCCGAGACGCCAATCGCGCAGCTGAAATCAGACCAGCCTGCTGCCACGGGCCAGAGTGTGACCAAGCCGATCCAACCGGGCGTCTACTACCCCCAGGCCATCGCCGGTGGCACCGTCTACGGCCTTGCGTTCGATCCGATCTCCGCCGGCACGACATCGGTCACCGTCACCGGCCCGGCGGGCGTGCTCACGATGTCGACGACGGGAGTGCGGCCCGTCACGATCGCGGGTCCGGTCATCACAGGTACAGGGCGCGCAGATTGTCGGCGCCGGGCTGCAGGTGAGCACTTATGCCATCCTCGGCGCGTCGCAGCACGGGGGCGTGACGATGACCGTCCAGAGCAGCGATCCAACGCGTGTTCTCGTCTCGCCCGACGCGGCCACGCCCGGGACTGCATCGTTCACCACGAACGTGGCCAACGGCGCGACGTTCGTTCAGTATCACGTGCAGGGCGTGGAAAACGTGATCGGTTCGGCGGACGTGACAGTGTCCGCGCCCGGGTTCGCCAGTGCGAGGTACACCGTGCAGGTCGCGGCTTCAGGTGTGGAAATCCACAACCTGGACGCGATGCAGACGAATCTTTCACCCGAAGACATCGACATGTACGTGCAGGTCGGGCTGCCTTGCGCCGGCAACACCCAGCTTTGCAGCGTGCAGAACGTGCGCGCCGGCAGTCCTGGCTTCGTCGTGACCCTCGCCAACTCGAACCAGAACGTCGGGCGCTTGCGCTCGGATGAGCCCGTCGCGACGGGCCAGAGCGTGACCAAGCCAATCAAGCCAGGCTTCTATTACCCGCAGCCTACTGGCACTGGGACGTCCTACGGGCTCGCATTCGATCCGCTGGCGAACGGCACGACTTCGGTCACCGTCTCAGGTCCGGCCGGCGTGCTCACCATGACGGCGACCGGAGTTCGTGCTGTCACGGTCACGACGCCGACGATTGTTCCATCGCCCACTTCTGTAACCGTCGGAGCGGGTCTGCAGGTGTCAGCGTCGGCGTTCCTCGGGGCCTCACAGCATGGCGGCGTCACGCTCACCGTCACCAGCAGCGCCCCTTCGGTGATGGTGGTGTCAGCCGACCACACCGCCGCCGGTCAGGGTTCGATTGGGATTCCGGTCGCAAACGGTACGACCCACGTGCCCCTTTACATCCAGGGCCTCGAGAATGCCGCAGGGGTGGCGACGTTGACCTTGTCGGCGCCCGGGTTCACGAGCGCGAACATCACGGTGACGGTCTCGCCGCCGGCGGTCGAAATACACGGGTTGCCCGTGAGTGTCGCGGCCGGATCCGCGAATGTCATGGGCTGGTACGTGCAGGTGGGGCTGCCGAACGATTTGGGTACGTTCTTGACCCAGGTGCAGAACGTGCGCGGCGGGTCGCCGGGGTTCGTGATCACGCTGACGAACGGGACGGCAGGTGTGGCACAGCTCGCATCGGATGAGCCCGCGGCGACCGGGCAGAGCGTGACCAAGCCGATCCAGCCTGGCTATTACTACCCGCAGCCGGTGCCGGGCGGGACATTTTACGGGCTCGCGTTCGATCCTCTGGCCCCCGGCAGCACGACAGTCAGGGCGACCGGACCGTTCAACACGATCACGACGGCGCAGGGCGTACGGACGGTCGTGATCACACCCTGAGCCATTCAGGAATCAGCGAGAGGACGGCAGCGCCGCGAGACGCTTGCGGGCGTCGGCGGCCAGCGGATCGCGCGAGTCGTCAGGCCTCAACGCGAGGAACTTTCGATAGTTGTCGGCGGCGGCCGGGCTGGTGCTGTTGATACCCTCGTGCGCGCGACCCAGCCAGTACGGAATCGGCGCGAGGTAGCGGAACGTCGGCACGTCGTCCAGGAAGACGGCCGTCGCCTCGCCGCGGCGCTTCTCGGCCTGCTCCAGCTCCACGAGCGCGGATCGCGGCTCGCCGCCGCCGACGTAGGTCATGCCCAGCAAGAAGCGGCCGAGCCAGAGATCCGAGAACGTCTTCGCGCGATCGAGCGCGTCGCGTCCGTCGGCGAACCGGCCGGCGGTGCGCGCGATCTCGGCTTCGATGATCGCCGCGTAGGCGCGGCTGCGGCGCTGGAACTGTCTGCCGAGATCCGACGCGATGGCCTGCGCCTCGGCCCGGCGGCCCGCGCGTAGAAGCACGAACGCGGCGGGCACGAGCGTCGCGTCTTCCCGGGTCAACGCGATCGCTCTTGTACGACGCGGACCGCGTCGGATCCACGATTCAGCGCGAGATGAACCTCGGCGAGCGCCGCGAGCTTCGCGGCGCGGGCCAGCCGGTTGTTCGTCGCGGCGTCCGCGGCAATTCCATCCGTGAGCAGCTTCTCGGCCTCGCCCCATCGGCCGTGGTACATGGCGAGATCCGCCAGGCCGTGCGCCGCGTGGGACGCGCCGGCGGCCCCGGTTGCGGCCATGCCGTCGTACGCCTCGCGCATGCGTTGAAAGTCCGATGCTGCGAACGCGACGGCCGCGAGCGGAAGATACGCCCTGTATTGCGTCTGGCTCTGTGCGAGCACCGTGCGGGTCTCGGCCTCGGCGGTCTTCAAGTCGCCCGCATACATCGCGTAGAGCGCGTAGTTCTGACGCGTCCGTGGGTTCTTCGGGTAGAGCTCGACCGCGCGGCGGCCGATCTCGATGGCCTTCGGGAAGTCGAGTCGATGGAAGTACACGTACGCCAGATTGCTGAGGCCGGCTCGATCCGCGGGATACAACGCCACCAGCTTCTCGAAGTTCTCGATCGCCTGCTCGTTGTTCGCGCCGGGTCCCGCGAACCACAACCCGAGGGTCCGGAACCGCTCGCGCTCCGTCATCCGGTCCATGAACTCCAGGGCCTTCTTCCATTCCACCGTGGCCTCGTCGCGGCGTCCCAGATTGAAGTACACCGTTGCGAGGCCGGAGTAGGCGCGACCGAAGTTCGGGTCCTGCGCGATGGCCCTCTGGTAGTGCGCGATCGATTCCTGCTGGCGTCCGCTCGACGACAGGTCCTGCGCGACCGAGTAGCTCTGGAGCGCCTCCAGCGAAGCGGCCGTCACCGTTTCGGCTGCCTGCCGGCGCGCGCTCTGCGGGGTGGTGTCGCCGAGGGCGTCGCGCAGTTTCGAGGCCACCGTTTCGACGCCGGCGAGGACTCGTGACTTGTCGGAGACCTGCGCTTCGTGCCCGGCGAGGACGTTGCCGTTGGCCGGGTCGACCGCACTGACCGCAATGCTGTAGTCGTTGCCGCGCCTCGCCACGACGCCGGTCAACACGAACTTGATGCCTTCGCGCTCCGCCACGAGGCGCGCGGCGGCGGCGTCGAGCGGCGCGGGAGAGCCGGGTGGGAGCCGGTTCAGCTGCGCGATCAGTGACTGCGCGGTCACCCTCGAATAGCTCGTGATGAACGACGCCCCCTCGATGGCGATGCCGAGGGCCTGCTCGAGTGATCCGGTGAAGACCGGATCGCCGGCCTGATTGTCGAAGTCGGCAATCAAGACCGACACAGGGTCGCGCGCCGCCGCTGGCTCAGGCGATGGGCTGGCGTTCGGCCGGAGGAACATCCACGCCGCGAGCACGGCCGACACCGCGAGCGCGACGCCGGCCGCGACGAGCGGCAGGATTGCGCGCTTCGGAGCCTCGACTGCCGCCGTCCGACGCTCGTGCCCTTCGGTGTCGAGGCGATCGAGGGCCTCCTGGAGCTCCTTCGTTGTCT
The DNA here is from genome assembly GCA_963785755.1 of uncultured Acidobacteriota bacterium. GTDB lineage: Bacteria > Acidobacteriota > Vicinamibacteria > Vicinamibacterales > 2-12-FULL-66-21 > JACCXG01. The sequence goes on from CAWAXG010000058.1 coordinate 176,145, forward strand.
GGAACCGCGCCGCCGGATCCGGCTCGAGGCACCTCGCGACCAGCGCGTCGAGCGGCTCGGGAATCGCCGGGTCGATCGTGCGCAACCGCGGGGGCGCGTGCGATGCCCGTTCGATGAGCAGGGCGAGCGCCGTGTCGCCGACGCTCGACCCGCGCTTTCCGACGAGCATCTCGGAGACGATCAGCCCGAACGCGTAGATGTCGGCCCGCTGGTCGACCGGCTTCCCGAGGGCCTGCTCCGGCGCCATGTACGCGATCGTCCCCACGATCGCGCCGGAGGCCGTCGCAACCGTCCCCGCATCGATCGACTGTGCGATGCCGAAATCGGTAATCAGGGCCTTCTCGGTGTCGTCGATGAGAATGTTCGCGGGCTTGAGGTCCCGGTGAATGACCCCCACTTCGTGTGCCGCGCGCAATCCCGACACGATCTGGCGTGCCAGCGAGAGCGTACGAACCACCGGCAGCCTGCCCGCGGTGGCGAGCAGGCGAGCCAGGTCCGTCCCCTTGACGAACGGCATCGTGATGTACTTGACGCCGTCGATCTCGCCGAGATCGTGGATGCGGATGACGTTGGAGTGCGTGACCTGCCGCGCGAGCACGAGCTCACGTTTGAACCGCCGCTCGAGCTCCTGCACGGCTGACGGATCCGACTGGGGCTTGATGATTTTCAGCGCCAGCGAGAGCCCGAGCTCGGAGTCCCACACGTGGTACACGGCGCCCATGCCGCCGGTGCCCAGCAGGTTGATGATCTGATAGCGGTGCCCGAAAGTCTGGCCGGGGACCATGCCGCCGCCAGCGGTCCCCCCGTTCGTCCACAGACCGCCCGCCGATGCGGCGACGGTCTCCGCGTCCGGCGCGGCTCCGATCCGGAAGCTATCCGGCGGCGTCAGGGACGCTGCGGCGCCGCCAAGCCAGGGGAGAGGCGTCGTACAGACGACGCAGCTCTTGGCTGATTCCGGTGCCTTCGTTCCGCACGCTGGGCACGTGATCATCTGCAGGGGAACGCTCCCAATGGGTCCATGAACGGCAGGGCTGGATTATCGCTCAGTTCCGGGCCCGCTGTCCCACGGCCGGGCGGCAAAAAAGGGGGTCGACCCTCTCTGGTCCTCGCTCGTAGCGCGGGGCTTCAGCCCCGGATCCGATCGCGTCGAACTGTCCGAAGGCGGCGCCGAAGCGCCGCACTACGGGTGTCTAGAGAACACCCCGCTCTTTCACCTCGAGATAGCGATCGACGAGACCGCCGGCGAGGCCATCGGGAGACGATTCGATTACGAGCGCGCCGTGCTGGCGCAGGCCGCGCAGCAGCGACTCGCGCCGGTCGCTCGCCTCCTGTGCCGCGACCACGCGATACATGTCCGTGGCGGTCGACGGCCGCAGCGTCGTGACCGCCTCGATCTCCGGCTGCCGCATCGTCGCAAACAGCAGGACGTGCCGCGGCACGAGGCCGGAGGCGTATTCGATGACGTCGGGGACGCCGGCGGTTTCCGCGACTTCGGTGAGCCAGACGATCAGCGCCCGGCGCTTCTGACCGGCGCGCAATGCAGCGGCGGCAGCGCCGTGGTCCGCTTCGACCGCTTCGGCGCGAACCAGCGCCATGGCTTCGGTGAGGTCGCGCAGATGACCGGCGCCGCGCGCGGGGGCCAGGCGATGTTGAATCCGGCGGCCGTACGCGAGCAGGCCGACGTTGTCGCCCGAGGTCATCGCGACCTGCGCGAGGGCGAGCGCCGCGGTCGTCGCCCGATCGAGCAGCGTCTGATTGCCGGTTCGCGCGCGCAGCAGGCGGCCGCCATCGACGAGGAGCCACACGGTCTGGCTGCGTTCGGGTTGGTAGATACGCGTGACGAGCCTGGCGCGCCGCGCCGAGGCGCTCCAGCTCACGTCACGGCGGTCGTCTCCCGCGCGGTATTCGCGCAGCCGATCGAACTCGCGTCCGCCGCCGGCGCGCCGCGCGCGGCGCTTCTCGACGGCGACCTGATGGCTGCGGATCAGATACATCGAATGGCGGCGCGCTTCGAGCAGATCCGGATAGACGCGCACGGTCTGCTCGAGTGGCGCTTCCGCCCAGCGCTCCAGCAGGCCCCACGCGCTGCGCCACTCGATCACGACCTGGCCGGCGCGGGCGTCGCCCCGTTCACGTGGCGCGACGTCGTACTGCCCGGCGGCCGATCGGCCCGGCGGCGCCACGAGGTCGAGACGCGCCGGATCACCGCCGAGCGCCGCCGCCGCGTGATCCGTGAGTCGCGCCATGATCGCGATCGTGCCGTCGTTCGAGAGCTGCAGTGAAACGGTGACCGGCGTCCCGAGCGTGAGCGCGCCTCCCCATGACCGCGTCACTCGAAGGGCACCCGGGCGCGGGAGACGCCAGCCGTCGATCACCACCGCAGCTGCGACGATCGCGTTCCAGACGAACATGACTGCGACGGCGCGCCGATCGATCCAGGCTGGCGCCAGCCAGAGCAGGCCGACTCCGAACAGCAGCGCGGCACGCGCGGTCGGTGCGCCTGCCCATCGCCGGACGGAACGGGCGGCGGCGGAGACCGGCGGCGCCGCCAGCCGACCAGGTCTCATTTCGGGACGTCCACGGCCGCGAGCACGTCGGCGACGATCTGATCCGGCGTGAGCCCATCGAGATCCGCTTCCGCCGTCAGCACGATGCGGTGACGCAGGACCGGCGCCGCAGCGCGCTTCACGTCGTCGGGCAGGAGGTAGTCCCGCGCGTCCATCGCCGCCATGGCCTTGGCGAGCTGCATGAGATGCACGGCCGCGCGCGGGCTCGCGCCGAGGGTCAGCGCCGGCCAGTCGCGCGTCCGGCGCGCAATGGCCGCGATGTAAGTGAACAGCGCGGGTTCGACCGCCACCGCGGCGGCCTCGCGCCGCGCCGCGGCGAAATCATCCTGATCGAGCGGCTCGAGGTTCAGCGCGTCGATCGCGCGGACGTCGAAGCCACGATGATGCCGCTCGAGAATGGCTTCCTCTTCCCCGGCGGCGGCATCCGGATAATCGAGGCGGATCTTCACGAAAAAGCGATCGAGCTCCGCCTCGGGCAGCGGGTAGGTCCCTTCGAACTCGACCGGGTTCTGGGTCGCCAGCGCGGTGAAGGAGGGGGAGAGCACGTGGCCGACGCCGCCGATGGTGACCTGCCGTTCCTCCATCGCCTCGAGCAGCGCGGCCTGGGTCCGCGGCGGCATCCGGTTGATTTCGTCCACGAGCAGGAGATCGGTGAACACGGGTCCCGGGTGCATGGTGAACGTGCTCGTGGCCATGTTGAACACGTCGCCGCCGATGATGTCGGCGGGCATCAGGTCTGGTGTGCACTGCACACGGTTGAATCGCAGGCGCAGAATCCGGGCGAGCGTTCGGACGGTCAACGTTTTCGCCAGCCCGGGCACGCCTTCGAGCAAGGCGTGGCCGCCACACACGATGGTGAGCAGCACGAGATCGATCATCGGCGTCTGGCCGACAATCACTTTTCCCACTTCGCGCCGTGCGTGGCTGGTTACTCGCTCGAGGGCACCGCTCATTGAATGACACTCCAGACTGTTGCTTCTGGCTCTCTGGCAGGCTGCTGAAATAGGCCGAAGTCAACTTCCAACTTCCAATATTATCCCCCGTCCTCCGCGCGCACGGGATCGAGGCGCGCTTCGGCGAGGCACTCGCTGGAGACTCGTCGGCTGCGACCGAGCCGACGAGCGGCGGCGGGCAACTCCCAAACGTGTGAAAAGCGCAAGCACAGCACCTTGGTAGTTGGGAGTTGCCCGCCGCCGCGTGCCCACGCCCGACACCGCCGGCCACGCTCTGGCGAGGTCTCGCCGTAGCGCGCAAGTCGAATCATGCGCGCGAAGGCGGAGAGGTTGGGAGTTGACGGGCTGCTTTTTCATGATCTGCTAGGACTGCTGACGCTTCGAACCGGCGCGGGCCGCGGTCGCCGCGGCGCCGAGATCCTGCAGTTCCGCGACGATGGCGAGCGCGTCGCTGTCGCGGGCGACGCCGCCGCGCAGGGCATCGGCGCCCGCCGCCAGGGCGGCGCGCAGCCGCTCGGCATCGAGACCGATCCGCGGCGCCCCGATGGCTGCCAGCTGCTCGTCGCTGCTGGAGATCGGCAGGCCTGAAATCATCGCCAGCCGCCGGCGCAAGCGGTCGCGCGTCGACTGCACCGCAGACCGGGCATCGCCGGCGCGCTCGTACAGCGACGCCATCGTGTCGACGAATTCCAGCGGCGACGTGCGCGGCTCGATCGGTCTCGGGCGGAGCGGTCCGCGGCGCCGCGAGACGCCGGCAAGCAGGGTGAGCGCGATCACGCCGGACTGCGCGACGCCCCAGACGAGCGGTGTGCCCGCGACGTAGGACCAGAACGAACGCCGCGCGCCGTGGTAATACTCGTCCCAGGCAATCGTCCGGGCGCCGGCCGCGCCAACGGCGTTCGCGATGAAGTTGATGTTCATCCCCCGCGTGATGCCCTCGTTCTGAAGCAGCGTCTCATCGAAGCACCAGATCACCTGGCCCTCGCCGAAGCGCGCGGTGACGACGGCAGGGTTGTCGCCATCGCCGTACACCGTGACATACGACGGATCGAGCGCCGGCAGCGGCGTGCGATGCGCGCTGAGCTCGCGAGTGTGGTGCGTCAGCCGGCCCGGCTGCGCAGCGCGAAAGACTTCGACCGGCGCATCCCGCCGGCGGTGCGGATTCGGCGTGACGCCCGGAAGGAAGGCCTCGGCGGCGAGACCGAACGCGATCACGATGCCGCCGGCGCGGACGAAGGACTCGAGCGCCTGGCGATCGCCTTGCGACGGCCGGAGGCGGGGGTTCGACAGCACCAGCGCGCTCGCGGCCGGAGTGGATCTGAGCGACGTAATCGGTTCGAACGATCGCCAGACGTCGTGACCGAGGTCCTTGATGACCAGGTACGCGGCCTTCACGCCGTCGGGCTCCGTGGAGTAGCTCGATCCGGGGACCTGCGGCGACGAGTCGGCCGGAGCGAGGAGGACGCTGACGATCGTCAGCGCCGCCATCGCCACGCCCGAGGCGATGAGAATGGTCAGATCGCTCGTTCCGACGCGTGCAGGCATCCGAGCCGCTCCAGATGCGCCGCCAACGTCTGCGCATCGTCCAGGGTTGGCGTCCGCCGTCCGTACCAGACCTGCTCGAACTGCCGGGTGAGCGCCAGCAGCGTGGGATGACGCGGGTCGTCATGGCGGAGCAGTCGCAGGTACTCGCGCGGCGTTCGCGTCTCGTCTGCCGTCCAGGCGCCCTGCTCATCCAGCCGGCTGACGGCGGCGTGATAGGCGCAGCGGACGGCTTCACGCAGGTCGCCGGCCCGCGCCGCCGCCAGCGCACGCATGGCCCACTCGCGCGCCGGTGCTCGGACTGGCGCGGCCGCACCGAGCTCCAGCGCGGCGGCTCGTGAACGGCGCGTCAACACCCTGACGATCCACAACGTCAGCGCCACGAGCGCTATGGTCGAGAGGGTCCAGGCGACGGTGATGGCGATCGTTCTGCTGCTGATGCCGGAGCCAGCCATCCGATCGAAGATCCGGGAGAGCCAGTTTGCGAACCGGGCGCGCTGCTCCTCGAGCCAGCGCGACGTGGGGCTGCGATTGAATTCCGGACGCGCGAGCACCGCCGCGAGAGCTCGATCGGGGGCCGCGCTGCCGGACTCGACCGGCGCCGCCGCGATCGCGCGCATCGTCGTCAGTCGCTGCCCGATGCTGTCTTGCACGGAACGCCAGCGCGGCGGGTCCGCCGCGGCCGTGCTGACGCGGTCGTCGACCCACTGCATGTCGACAACGACCACTTGTCCTTCTGCCGTGACCCACCAGCGATCGGGAAAAGCCGTCGCGACCGCTCGCGCGTCCTCCGGCGTCTGCGCCGACGCGATCGCCGCGGTGACGCGCTCGAGCTCGACGAGGTAGGCAGGAACATCGACCGTGGTCGTCGCACGCGGCGACTGGAGCGCGGGCAGGGCGAGTATCGCGGCAGCGAAGAGGTGCGGACGCAACGCAGGTCAGCTCGTGGACGGCAGAACGCCGGTCGCTCCTGGCGGTACGTGCTGATCCAGGCTGGCCATCATGATCTGGAGGTCGAGCCCTTCTTTGCGAATGCGCAGATCGTAGTACAGGAGGGCCAGTGCGACGATCACCAGCGGTCCGGTCACGGCGCCGCCAATCGCGCCGCTGACACTGCCGACGATATGCAGCACGAACGCGGTGCGGCTTTCGGGATCGGCCGCGAATGCCGCCGCCATGAACGGCACCTGGAAGATCATCATTGCCGCATAGGTAATCACGATCGCGAAGACGACGAGCACCGCGGTGCGCCAGAAATGGTCGCGAATGAGGAAGACGCTGCGCCGGATTGCCTCGTTCGCGGTGATCGGTTCCAGCACGAGCGCGGGGACCGCCACCGAATAGCGCAACGAATACAGGAAGATGGCCAGCATCGTTGCGAACGTGCCGAGGACGGTCACCAGGCCGGCCAACGCGGCGCCAACCTGGCCGGCCGTGATCGCGAACGCGAACCCGAGGCCGACGAGCGGAACCATGGCCAGGAGGAACAGCCCCAGCAGCCGCAGCCCGATCAGGATCATCAGCAGCGCGAGCCGGCCGATATAGCTTCTGACGTGTGCGAAGGCGCTGGCGATCGTGGCCGGCCGATCGAGATACAGTTCCGAGACCGCCACGGTCGTCGCGCCCAGCGCCACGATGTATGCGATGAAATAGACAATCATCAGCGCCAGGAAGACGACCCCTGCCATGGCCATCGCAGCGAGCACTCTGAGGTCGTCGGGGGCGGCATTGGTGTCGACGAATTCCGGCGCGACCAGCATCACGAGATTGAGGATCAGGACGAGGACGGACGGCACCGCCATCAGCCCGACGAACAGCCAGAAGTGACGCCGATACAGGCGGAACGAACGGTCGAGCAATTCACCGAGTGTCAGGGGACGCAAATCGAGCGGCATCGGCTCCTCAGATTACACCTTTGTGCTCGCCTTACAACTTCGGAATCCGCCGGCTGCAAGGCGTCGTGAAATATCGTCGGCATCCCGGCACGCCGGCGGGAATATGCGTTGCAACTCCCGAGGCGTGCCGGTCTTTGCCCTTCATGTATTCCATGGATTGACGCGATTCTTCACAATCGCTGCCACCGCTGTGACGATGTTGACGACGAACCCCGCACCGGCGCTGTGCTCGCCATCCGGTCCGGCCGAGGCCTCGCGCGACCGGCAGGGACCGCCAGGCCATCGCCGCACGTCACTCACACGACGGTCGGAGAGACGCTGCCGCCCGGCACGTCGAGGAGTGCCGGCCCCTTGAGCTCGAACGCAATCATCGAGGCGCCCGAGGCTTCTGGTTCCGCTGCCAGGCCACGTGTCCATGATTGGTGCCGAGGTTCCGGTTGCTGACGACAACGGCCCGCCGCGGCGCTCTGTTCGGACCAGCGACGTCGAGCTGCCGCAGGTGATCGTCGAGCGGCATCCTCGCAGCGGCCAGATCAGCGGCTTCTTCCACCGTTGCGGCCCGGTGCCGCGGGATGCCAGGCAGCTGGAGCAGGCGCTCGCGGTTGGCGACGCTCAGCAGCGCGTCCTGGATCTCCGAGCGATCGATCTGCAGGACGAGATCGTTCCGCAGGCCTTCTGTGCGCGTGATTTCTAAGCGCATTGGCTGCTAATACGTCAAGTCCCAACTTCCAATTCCCAACTCCCAAGGCAGTTGGCTCGTACCAACTGGGTGAGGGTCGCAGCAATTGGAGATGTCGAGGCGACTTCGACCCCAATCCGCCGATAGACTCCGTTTGGGAGTTGGAAGTTGGAAGTTGGGAGTTGACGCCGGCTCTTTCTCATCGCGCCCCCCGCCGCCCAAACACTGCCGGTTCGATGCGTCGCAGCACCAAAAAGAGGCTCGTCATCGCGAGGAACGGCATGATCCCGGCGCCGAGGAACACCGGCGTCCAGCCATAGCGATCGACGATGACGCCGGTGTACAGCACGGCGAGCAGCGCCGCGCCGTTGTCGCCGAATCCGGCGATGCCGTTCACGCGGCCCGCCAGCTGCTGAGGTACGACATCTCCGACGGTGCCGATGTAGGTCGCGGCGACCCACTGGTTGCCGAACAGCGCCAGTCCCATCAGCAGGACGGCCAGATAGTTATTCGTGACGAACGGCATCGTCATGCTGAGCGCGCCGAGCGTGAAGGCGCAGGTGAACGCGAGCTTGCGGCCGCGATCCACGGAACCCGTCGCGGTGACAAAGCGATCGGTGAGCAGGCCGCCGACGACGTTGCCGCTCATCCCGATCAGGTTGGGCACCGACGCGAAGAAGCCGACGGCGAGGAAGGACATGGCACGGCCTCTGGGGTCGCGCAGGTACAGCGGCAGCCATGTCCAGTAGAAGGTCGTGATCGGTCCGGTGAACACGCGGATCAGAAACAGGCCGAGCACCTTGCGGTTCGCGACCAGCTCGCCGAGCGTCAACGCGGGAGCGGCCGCGGGAGCCCCGGCGGGCTTGATGGAGATCGCCGCCATGGCCTGCTTGTCCGGGAACGTCGCGAGCCACGGGATCAGCCAGAGCAGGCCCACGAGTCCGGGGATCACGAAGGCCATCCGCCAGCCGAACTGCGTGGCGAGAAAAACGACGATCGGCGGCGCGATGACCGAGCCGAATTGCGCGCCGGCGTTGAAGAGACCCCCGGCGCGGGCACGGCTGGCCGCCGGGAAGAGACCGGCCAGCGCCTTGATGCCGGCCGTGTAGTTGCCGCACTGGCTCAGGCCCATGATGAACCGCAGCAGGATGAAGCCCGCCAGGCCGGCGCCGAGGGTCGACAGTCCGGGGATCACGGAGAGGAGCGTGCCGGCGATGGCTTCGATGACCGTCCCCGGCCCGGCTAACGCGTGCAGCACGGTGATGAGGGACCACGCGGCGAAGATCGCCGCGAGCCCGACCCGCGCGCCGACGCGATCCATCAGCGAACCGGCCGGCACCTGGCCGCACATCATGCCGAGATTGAACGCCACCGCGATGTAGGCGTATTGCGCGTTGCTCCACTGGAACTGCGCGCGCAGCTCGGACGCCAGCACCGACAGCACCTGCCGATCGAGCAGGTTGATCGTGATCGAAGCCGAGAGCAGCCCGACGATCGTCCAGCGGGTGCGGGGCGAGAGGACGGAGTCGGTCGCGGTTGAGGTCATAAAGGTCAAATGACTTCTGTCAACTCCCAACCTCCAACTCCCAACTGCCAGAACGAGTGGCTCGTGCCGACTGGGTAAAGGTCGCCGCAACCGGGGATGACGGGGCGAGTTTCACCCCAATGCCTCGATCGACTCAGTTTGGAAGTTGCCCGCCGCCGCTCGTCGGCTCGAGCGCAGCCGACGAGCTCTGGCGAGGCCTCGCCGTAGCGCGCGTCGATTCTGTGCGCGCGGAGGCGGGGGGTTGGAAGTTGGGAGTTGACACGGGTCAGCAGCCCGTCCATTGCCGCGTCTTCGCGGAGCGCTGCAGCGCATCCAGGATCCGCTGGACTTCGACGGCGTCGGCGAAATCGGGGCGGAATCGTTCGCCGCGGGCGACGCACTCGAGGAACTGCGCGAGGGCCGCGATGAACGTGTGCTCGTAGCCGATGATGTGGCCGGGCCGCCAGAAGTTGGGGAAGATCGGATGCTTCATGTCGGTCACGAGCAGGTCGCGCGGGCCTTGTTCGACCGAAGGCCCGGACGCGTCCACGAACTCGAGATGATTGAGGCGCTCGAGGTTGAAGCGCAGCATGCCGCCCGACCCGTGGATCTGGAACGTGTTGCCGTTCTTGATGCCGATCCCGAATCGGGTTGCCTCGAACGTGCCGACGCTGCCGTTCTCGAAGTTCACCATCGCCACGAACGCGTCGTCCACGGCGCGGTTCGGCGCGAAGGTGCGGGTCACGGCGATGCCTTCCTTGACCGGGCCGTTCAGATAGAGCGCGGTGTCGAGCAGGTGGGTCAGCAGATCGTCGGCGACGCCCGACCCCGCGAGCGCGGGATCCATCCGCCAGGTCGCGGAGCGGGACGTATCCGCGCCCCATTGCTGACGGTAGGCGGCATCGTAGTGATAGACGGTGCCAATCCGCCCCTCGTCGATCAGCTGACGGGCGTAGGCGATGGCGGGCACCCGCCGATAGTTGAACCACACCAGCGTCGGCACCGCCCGGGCGGCGTCGGCCATCGTCTGCGCTTCGTCCAGGGACAGCGCCAGCGGCTTCTCGCAGAGCACCATCTTGCCCGCCTGTGCAGCGGCGATGGCCACCGGGGCGTGCAGATGATTCGGCAGCGAAATGTCGATCGCGTCGATATCCTTGCGATCGATCGCGGTCCGCCAGTCGGTCGAGGTCTCTTCCCATCCCCAACGCTCGGCCATCGCGGAGAGCGCCGCCGCATCCCGCCCGCACAGCAGCTGCCGGCGGACGCGGAACGGCAGATCGAAGAAGTGCGGCGCCTGGCAGTACGCATTCGAGTGCGCCTTGCCCATGAACCCCTGCCCAAGCAGCGCCACTCGCAGTTCCGGCTTCATCACAATGTCGTCGTGAGATTAACCCGATGAAAGACAGGCCGTGCAAAGCATTCTCTGCACGGCCTGAATCTGAACCTTTGAACCCCTGAACCTTTGAACCGTTACGCCTTTGTCTTGCGAGCCGCGGGATCCCACCCGAGCGTCTTCCCCTGCTGCAGCGCCTCGAGCGCGATCAGGCAGGGCAGGGCGGCGTGATAGCCGATCTCCATGTCGGCGGCCGGCTTCTGCCGCGACCGCATGCAGGCGAGGAAGTTCTGCACGTGGGCGTCGAGCGGGTAGTCCTCCTCGACGCCGCCTTTCGGGTTCAGGTACACCTTGTATTCGACCGGCGGCTGATCGGAGCCACGACCGCCGCCGCGCCCTCTCCCGCCGCCACCACCACCAGGACCGCCGCCTCCGGGGCCGCCGCCAGGCGCTCCGCCCGGAGCGGCGCCGCCCGACAGGCTCATGCCGCCAGCGGTCGGGGGCGGCGGTAGTCCCTGCTTGCGTTGTGTGCGCGCCACGGTCGGCCGGACCGCCCAGCCCATGCGATTCACCTGCAGCGTTCCGCGGCTCGGACTGACGAAGAACACGCCCCATCCTTCGAGATCGTCCTGCGCGCGGGGCACTTCGCCATTGGCGAACGTCATGAGGAACTTGTCGTACTGCCACGAAATGGAGAACGTATCCGGCACCTGCTCGGGATCGGCGTCGGGCACGGTGAGGAACGCGCCGGTCGCGGCCGTTTTGATCGGGACTTGGTTGTCGGCGTTCATGAACCAGTGCGCGACGTCGACGTGATGCGCGCCCCAGTCGGCCACCAGCCCGCCGCCATACTCGTACCAGGCGCGGAAGCCCAGGCGGCTTGGCTTGTACGGCCGCTTCGGCGCCGGACCCTGCCACATGTCCCAATCGAGGGTTGCCGGCACCGGCTGCTCGGCCTCCTTCGGCCGCGCGTAGGAGCCGGGCTGGACGATATAGATGTGCGTGATGTTGCCGAGGATGCCGCTGTCGAGGACCTTCTTCGCTTCCATGAAGTGATCCCAGCTGCGCTGCTGCGTGCCGACCTGCACGATCTGCTTGCCCTTCCTGTACGCGTCGAGCATCGCGTTCAGGCGGGGGATGGTGTTGGCGGCAGGCTTTTCGACGTAGACATCCTTGCCCGCCGCGATCGCGTCGATCGTCTGCTGATGATGCCAGTGATCGGGTGTCCCGATCAGCACGGCGTCGACGTCCTTCCGATCGAGGATGCGCCGGTAGTCGGTGACCATGTCCAGCTTGAACGTCTGGCGCGCCGGCGTCATGAATCCGGCAGGTCCGCCGCTCGTGCCTTCGAGCTTCAGCTTGTTCACTTCGGCGCCGGCGACCCACTGCACGTTCGACTGCCGCGCGAACGCATCGAACACGCGTCCCGAGCGGTTTCCGCAGCCGATGACCGCCATGCGGATGCGGTCATTCGCGCCCTGGACGCCGAACAGCGGTTTGGTCGCCGCTACGGTCAGCGCCGCGGCGCCGGCTTTCAGGAAATCGCGTCTCGTCTCCATCACGTACTCCTTTGTGTTCACGCTCGTCACACGCCGCGTACGCTAGCTCCGGTCTCCGGAAAACTCCCCGTCCTGCGCGACCTCCTCGGTCATCGTGCCGTACACGACGCCCTGGTTCAGGTCCGTGGCGCGCAGACCAGCCAGACCTTGCAGGTGAACATGATGTTGTCGGCTCGATCGCTGCACCTTGGACAGCGATGATCAGCAACGAATACCGGCTGCGATTCCGACAGGCAGGTGCGACCGCTGTCCTAGGTCGAGCAGCTTCGAGTGCTTCGCATGGTAGTAGTGCTCTTCCTCGATGTCGATGTTCGGATCGTGCACGTACTCGATCCGGTCGTCGAGCTCCCATGTGCTCGCGGCGGTCTGGACCTCCGCGCCAGCTCGAGCACCGAAATTGCTCGGTGAACTGATTGAAGACCGGAATTCGCCGGGGCGCCGGCGTCAGGCACGCCAGCTCGACGCAGCGGACCGTATCGCGGATGTCGATGTAGCCCGCGTCTGTCCGCCTTGCCGTAGACAGTCAGCGGATGTCCGCGGCGGCCTCGACGCAGAACCGGTGGCGAGTCGTGCGGGTTGACGAGCGTTCGTCCTGCGCGACCTTCTCGTGCGCCGACGCTGGTTCAGGTCCGTCGCGCGACCCAGCCTTGCAGGTGACATGATGTATGAACAGACGTCCGGTATACGCATCTCTCGCGACGCCCGTTTCAGGTGGCCCGCGGTGTTGAATGTGAGCCCGCAGGAGCGCCGGTCACAGCGATCCCAGGCCGCTCCTCTTCAACGCGTAGGCGATCGACTCGGTCGGCGACGGGTACGACGCCATCGGCGCGTTGCCGCGGTAGTCGATATCCTTGATGCCGATCTCGCTGGTGTAGAACGCGTCGACGGTCATCCGCCGCACCCACGTGAAGAACTCGATGCCGGGAGCGAGCTCGGGGTTCTCGGTCTGATTGCGGCGGTAAGCAATCAAGTCCAGCAGCTTGGTCTGCTGCCCCGGCTTCGCGCTGACGAAATTGGCGGCGCCGTGTTTCTTGATCGCGCCGTCGATCCAGGCGAAGCCACTCGTATAGATGCCCTTCAGCTTGTCGTTTTCGCTCGCGATCAGGTCGATCCAGGCCGCGGCGCCTGCCGCGAGCGCGCCAGGCTTGCCGTTCTCGACCGGGATGATCAGGTCGGTCAGCCGCTCGAGCGTGGCGAACTGGTGCGGGGTGAACGACCTGGGCGAGTACAGCTTCCAGCCCCGGCCTGCGCCACCGCGGTCAGGTGATGGACTTCCTGCGCAGCCACCCGGTCGAGCGCGCCGGTCGCCATGAGCACGAGCCCGAGCCGTCGAACCGCGTCGCGGCGCGTGATGTCAGACATTGCCCTTCCTCAATTCTTCCGCGAGGTACTCGGCCGTGCGCCACGCCAGAGCCACGATGGAGTGAGTCGGATTCTTGTCCGGATTGCTGACGAAGACCGCGCCGTCGGCGACGAAGAGATTCTTCACCTCGTGTCCCTGGCAGAACTTGTTGAGGGGGCTGGTCTTCGAATCGTTGCCCATGCGAACGGTGCCCACTTCGTGGATGATGGCGCCGCCGCGCGAGATCGGCACGCCGGCGTTCTGCGCCTGACCCATCGTCGCGGGCTCACCCGCGGGGGCGGTCGGTTGTCCCGTCTGCGGTCCCGCCTGTCCGGTCTGCGGAGCCTGACCACCGCCGCGCTGGCCGCCTTGTCCCGCTGCCGCGGCCTGGTTGCCACCGCGTCCTCCGCGGCCGGCGACGTTGATCTGCCCGCCCATCGATTCGAGAATCGCGCGGAACGTCTGCTGCATGTGGCGGACCTGATTGAGCTCGTGTTCGCTCCACTTCCAGTGGAAGCGCAGCACCGGGATTCCCCAGCGATCCTTTTCGGTGGGATCGATCTCACAGAATGAGTCCTCGTTGGGGATCATCTCGCCGCGGCCCGAGAATCCGACGGACGTGCCGTAATCGTCTCGAATCGCCTGCTTCATCTTCAGGCCGTAGCCTTCGGATCGGCTGACCGCTCCCTGGAACGAGCCGATGCCCGGCATGCCGTAGCCGCCGCCGACTTCGATGTGGTACCCGCGAGGGAACCCGAGCTCCTTCTGCTTCTCCCATCCCCACCACGGCACATACAGATGCGACCCGTAGCCGTCGGAGTTGTATCGCGGCATGCCCGAGAGCGCAGGGACCCTCGCCGACATGCTGGAGCCGACGGTGTCCATCAGGTATTTGCCGACGACGCCCGACGAGTTCGCGAGGCCGTCGGGGTGACGCGGAGACTTGGAATTGAGCAGCAGGCGCGCCGACTCGCACGCGCTCGCGGCGAGCACGACCGTGCGGCACTGCGCCCGCCGCTCGCTGCCGGTGGTCTTGTCGATGTACGAGACCGCGGTGACCTTGCCGGTGTCATCGGTGATCAGCTCGCGCGCCATGGCGTTCGCGATGACCTGCACCTTTCCGGTCTTCATCGCCGGGAAGATCTGGACGTAGCTCGACGCGTAATTCGACGCGGTCAGGCAGCCGCGTCCGCATTGTCCGCAGTAGTGGCAGGGCGGCCGGCCGTCGCGCGCCACCGTCGTGACCGCCTGACGGGCCGCGACGGCGCGAATGCCCTGTTTCGCGCACGCGCGCTGCACGAGCACGTCGTGCGCCTTCAGCGCTCCCGGCGGATTGAAGATGCCGTCGGGCGCGCTGCGGATTCCCTCGACCGTCCCGGTGACGCCGATCAGCCGCTCCGCCTTGTCGTAGTACGGCGCCAGATCTTCGTAGGTGATCGGCCAGTCGAATCCCAGGCCGTCGGTCGAACGCGGCTTGAAGTCGTAATCGGCGAATCGCAAGGTAACGCGGCCGTAGTGGTTCGTCCTGCCGCCGAGGATGCGCGATCGGAACCAGGAGAAATCGCTGCCCGGCGCCACCGTGTACGGCTCGCCCTCGAGCTGATTGCCGCCGTAGGTCGCGCTGTAGGTGAATCCGGTCGGTCCGCCGGTATAGGCCTGCCCGCGCGCGCCCGCGCCGCGATGCGGAAACTGAAAGGGCCACATGTGCTCCTTCAGATCCGCCATGTTCAGCATCGGACCCGCTTCGAGGAGCAGCACTGAAATGCCCAGGTCGGCGAGGACCTTCGTGGCCGTGCCGCCGCCGGCGCCCGAGCCGATGATGACGACGTCGTGCACCGTCTGGCTGGACGTAACCTGCGCCATGTGTCTGCTCCTTCCGGCCCGTGCAAAGACAGCAACCGCCGCTCGTGTCCGAACGGGCGGAGTCTAAGTGATTCCTGCATGCAGTTCAAGCTTCACCCCCAGCCTTTATCCGCTGCTGGCGCGGTTTGCCCGTCACTTCTGCATGCAAGACCACCGGGGATCCGACCAGGCGGGCAGGCCATGGAAGGTCGGGACGACATGGTGCGGGATCTCGCCACTGCGTGGAACGACCGCTAACGTCATGGCACCGACGAGCGTCTTACGCGCATCAGTCCCGACGATCGATGTGCGAACGTGGGACGACTGAGACAATCGCGCGCCGCGCGCGCTTGTCACGCGACGTGATCGTCAAACTATCCCTGCCAAATGTTCGTCATACTGGCTGGCTCAAACCTGATGCGCCGCGCGTGTTCCATCTTACTGACGACCTTGCTGCTCACCGCGGCCGCGGCGGCCCAGGACGCACCCGTCACACCCGCGGCACACGGGCCCGTTCCCGTCATCCAGGCCGCGCGGGCTACCGGGCCGATCGTCATCGACGGCCGCCTCGACGATGAGGCGTGGCTGCGCGCAACGCCGGCGACCGCGTTCATCCAGCGTGATCCCGAGGAGGGCAAACCGGTCAGCGAGGAGACCGAACTGCGCGTGGCGTACGACGACCGCGCGCTGTACGTCGGGGCGCGGCTTCGCGACCGCGAGCCTTCGCGTATCGCGCGCCAGCTGGCGCGGCGCGATCAGGAAGGCGAGGCGGACGGCTTCTCGCTCTACCTCGACCCGCATCACGACCATCTGACCGGTGCGATGTTCAGCGTGAGCGCTGCCGGTGTCCAGAGCGACGCGACCATCTTCAATGACAGCTGGAACGATGGGACGTGGGATGCCGTCTGGGAGTCGGCGACCAGGATCGACGAGGACGGATGGGTCGCGGAGATGCGGATTCCGTTCTCACAGCTGCGCTTTCCGGCGGCCGATCGCCACACCTTCGGCATCAATGCGATGCGCTACATCCAGCGGAAGAACGAGCGGGCGTGGCTGGTGCACGTGCCGAAGAAGGAGAGCGGGCTGGCGTCGCGGCTCGGCCATCTCGAAGGTCTGGAGGGCGTTTCTCCGCGGCGGACGTTCGAGCTCCTGCCGTACGTGGTCAGCCGCGCCGAGTTCATCGCTCCGTCGAGCGATCGGGATCCGTTCAACGACGGCGCCCGGATGTTTGCGGGCACCGGCATCGATCTCAAGTACCGGTTCAGCAGCAACCTCTCGCTCGACGGCACGATCAATCCGGACTTCGGCCAGGTCGAAGTCGATCCGGCGGTCGTCAATCTGACCGCCTTCGAGACCTTCTTCGAGGAGAAGCGCCCGTTCTTCATCGAGGGGGCGAACATCTTCGGCGATTTCGGGCGCACCGGTTCGAACAACTTCTGGGGCTTCAACCGCGCCGAGCCGCTGATCTTCTATTCGCGGCGCATCGGGCGGTCGCCGCAGGGCTCGGTCGACGCCGAGTTCGTCGACACGCCGACCGCCACGACGATCCTGGGCGCGGCGAAGGTGACGGGGAAGACGCGCAACGGCTGGAGCCTCGGGACGCTGAAGGCGGTGACCGGGCGGGAATACGCGATAACGGTCGACGACACGACGCGCGGCGAAGGAGAAGTCGAGCCGCTGTCGAATTACTTCGTTGGCCGCGCGCAGCGCGAGATCGGCCGCCGCGCTGCCGTTGGCGTGATCGCGACCGCGGTGAACCGGGACCTGCGTGAGCCGTCGCTGCGCGAGACCCTGCCGGCCCAGTCCTATGTCGCGGGCGTCGACGGCCATTTCTTCCTCGACGCCAAGCGCGACTGGGTGATCAACGGACGCGTCGCCGGCAGCTATCTGCGCGGCTCGACCGGCGCGATCACGCCGCGTGCAGGAATCCTCGCAGCGCTACTTCGATCGGCCTGATGCGAGCTACGTCGAACTGGATCCGGCGGCATCGGACCTCGGCGGCTGGACCGGCAGCATCAATCTGAACCGCCAGAGCGGCGTGCACTTGGTGAACGCCGCGTTGTGGGGAGTCAGCCCGGGCTTCGATTCGAGCGATGCCGGCTTCACGTTCAAGAGCGATCGTGGCGGCATGCATGCCGTTTATAGTGGCGGGATCAGGAGGTCAAACGGTTCTCGCGCCAGAAGTTCCTGGCCGTCGCGAAGTTCTACACGTGGAACTACGGCCGCGAGGTGCAGGCCGATGGCACGTTCCTCTTCGGCAACATGCAGTTCAAGAACTACTGGCGCGTGTTCAGCGACGTCTACTATTTTCGCGCCACACAGAACAACACCGAGACGCGAGGCGGACCCTCGATGCTGACTCCCAAGTCGTACGGCGGATTCATTGGCGGGGAGACCGACA
>CAWAXG010000059.1:0-15121 GCA_963785755.1 uncultured Acidobacteriota bacterium
GGCTTCGAGCGAGTTGTTGTAGATCTGGGCGTTCTGGGATACGGAGATCAGCACTGCGTCGCCCGCATTGCGCCGGAGGGTGTTGTTCCGGATGGTGGCGCCGTTGCTGATCTCGTACACAATTCCGTTGCGTCTGTTTCCTCCACGCGGTTGCCTTCAACGAGAGCGCCGGTATTATTTGCAGTCGTACCAGATGCCGTCGCCCAGATTGTGATGAACGAAATTGTTCCGGAACGTCACATTTGCGGATTCGACCACCTTCTGTTCCGGGCCGTTATAGGCGATCTCGTTGCTGTCGAAAGTAGTTTGATGGGCGTACCTGCCACGTAGCCGCCGCCCCGCTCGGCCGGAGTCGGTGACGAGGGATTGCCCACGTTGTGGTGGACGTAATTGTTCCTGATGGTGAAGTCGGGCGCGAACTCGAGGCCCATACTTGTTGAAGGCGATCTCGTTGTATTCGATCGTCCAGTGATCGGACATCCGGTAGAAGGCATGGATCCCACGCTGGGGCATATTGCGGATCACGAGATTCCGGATGGTCACGTAGTCGATGTCTTCGTTGTGCGCCCGGAACGCGGCCTGCGTGTCATCGGCCGTCGTCCAGCCGGTGCCGTCGAGGATCGCGCCGTATTCGCCCACAAACGTGTTGCCCGTCTTCGGCCTGATCGAGCTGGTCAACTGATGCACGCCGGCTCGCAGACAGAACGTCGTCTTTCCTGGATGTGCGTTAACGATGGTCTGGATTGACGTGGCAGGTCGGATTTTGATAGCCCCGGCCGGACATGTAATCGTCGGCTGCGCGCCAACACCAGAAGGGGCTGAATCTTTGGCGTCAACGACTTCCTTTGCACTTGAGCGGCCACATTGATGACCAAGGCGGTAGCGCTGGACCACAGCACCTATGACCAGGGCAATTCGATGAAGTAAGCGACAACCTCGGGCGCCGGCCAGCGGGCCCGCCAGGCGCATGCGAGGCGACGTCGAACCGTAGAGTGCGTATGTGCTGAGCGACCGGGACATCTTCGCTGCCTGCTCCCAGCTTACAGCGTTTCGGATGATGCTCACGCCCGGAGCGTCCCGCCGGTGGCGGCGAACGCGCCGGGCGTGAGCTCTCGTCAGCAGCTACTGGGACATGCTGCCGTCGAGATCGTGCCCCAGTGCCTGCCACTCATTCCAATACTTCCAGCTCGCCCCAGAGCAAGTACCGGCCAGTGGCTGATGGCACGTAGTAGGTGTTGCGGGAGAAGGTCAGGTTCTTCGAGCCATTCAGATACGGCCCCAGCTGTGCTGAGGTGCACGCGGTGGAGCTGAAGGCGCTCGCGTACGCGTAGCTCTGCGTGCCGACGACGACCGTGTTGGCGTACGCCGCATTGTTCTTGACATCCTCCCCCAGGGACAGCGCGCCGCAGTAGAGGAAATATTCGATGCCCCCGACATTGGCCTCGAGCGTGTTGTTGTAGATCTGGGCGTTCTGGGACATGGAGATAAACACCGCGTCGCCCGCACTTGCGCCGGACCGTGTTGTTCCGGATGGTGGCGCCGATGCTGGCCTCGAAGGAAATCCCGTTGCGTCCGTTGTCCTCCACGCGGTTGCCTTCGATGAGTGCGCCCCCATTGGTGTTGCTGTCGTACCAGATGCCGTCGCGGAGATTGTGATGGACGAAGTTGTTGCGGAACGTCACGTTCGCCGACTGCACCACCTTCTGTTCCGGGCCGTTATAGGCGATCTCGTTGCTGTCGAAGGTCGTGTTATGGGCGCGAACCGCCAGGTAGCCGCCGCCCCGGTCGGCCGGAATGGAGGATGACGGGTTGCCCACGTTGTGGTGGATGTAATTGTTCCTGATGGTGAAGTCGGGCGCAAATTCGAGGCCCCACTTGTTATAGGCAATCTCGTTGTATTCGATCGTCCAGTGATCGGACATCCAGTAGTACCGCATGGATGCCCTGCTGGGGCATGTTGCGGATCACGAGATTGCGGATGGTCACGTAGTCGATGTCCTGGTTGTGCGCCCGGAACGCGGCCTGCGTGTCATCGGTCGTCGTCCAGCCGGTGCCGTCGAGGATCGCGCCGTACTCGCCGACGAAGGTATTGCCCGTCTTCGGCGTGATCGAGCTGGTCAGCGAATGTACCCCGGCTCGCAGACAGAACGTCGGTCCCGCCGGATGGCTGTTGACGACGTTTTGGATGCTCGGCCGGGCCAGATGTCAACGGCGCCGGCTGGACACGTAATCGTCGACTGGGGCCCAACCGCCGATGGCGAGGGCGGGGGCGGGGGTGCGAATAGGTGACCGTCACCGAAAACCCGCAGCTCGCCGTCTGCCCATCACTCGACTGTGCGGTGACCTGCACGGGTGTCGTCCCGACCGGAAAGCTGCTCCCCGAGCCGGCGAGCCGGTTACAGTCACGGGGGCGACCCCTCCCGACGTGATGACACTGTAGGTCACGACCACTGGCGATCCGTTCGATGAGGCGACGGATATATTCGCCGGGCAGGTGACGGTCAGCTGAGCGGGCGGCGGGGGCGGGCGGAGCCGACGATGGTCGCCTGCACATTGACCGTGATAGCCGATCCGTCGTGCTCTCGACGCGGAACGAGGTCTGATACGGCCCCGCCGCCAGTGCGGACGTTCTGAAGGTCAACGTCAGGGTACCGCTGTTCACGCCGCTCGTCGGCGATACGCTGAGCCAGCTCGCACTCGCCTGCACAACCGACCATTTGAGCGCTCGGTTTCCCGCGTTGCTTACTCGCACGGTCTGGGATGGTGCGTTGGTGCCCGCATTCGCCTGCACGCTGACGGAAGTCGGGCTGACTGAAAGCACTGGCTGCGCTCCCACCGATAGGGGCAGGAGAATCGCAGCGAAAAAGAGCAGAAGAAATCGGGGCAGACCGCGCGAAACGTGTGAGCGTATTCATACGTGTTCTGCCTCCTTCGATCGTGCATACGGCGGGCAGAGCCTGCGTACTCGAGCGAAGAATGCTCTGCCTTACCGTGGAGCCGTTTGCAGCTGGTGCGATCCGGAGCGCTGGGGTAACGCCGGAGCCTTGACGCTCAGCTCAACCACTTCCTGTCGAAGTGGCCGGCAAATTACCGATACCCAGAAACCATCCAGACCTGGTGGTGAGGTGTTTGCTCCCTGAGCAAGAGGGATACCTGATAGCGAAGGGCCGAAATGCAGGGTTTTTCTCAGATGAGCCGGCTCGGCTTGAACCGCTTTTTCGCGTACGGCTTACAGATCTGTTAGTTGGGCTCTGAGGCGGCGATTGTTTGATAGCTGTGAGAACACCCTAGTGGGCGCTTCAACCCCCCGACGCCCAACCCAGCACGTGGGCCGGCCGACTGCTGATCGCACGGCGCTTCGCCGTATGGCGTCACGCCACCGATCGGCGCACCGAGGTGCCGCCCGCCGACTTCGTCGGTCAGCGGTACGCCGGAAGCCGCCGTGGCTCTATCGCGATCAGGACATGGTCCGCGTGATCCAGAGCGCGGCGGCGCTGCCGTCCACCAAGCACCTCCGAGGGCGGACGTATGCCACGCTGTTTGGCCTGCTGGCGGTCACCGGCCTTCGAATTAATGAAGCACTCCACCTTGATCGATCGGACGTAGACGTCGAGGCGGGTGTGCTCCTCATTCGGCGCACGAAATTCGGGAAGTCTCGGCTGGTCCCGATTCATCCACAACCCAAGAGGCGCTCTGAAGCGCCCCGGGTTTGTCGGAGGGCAGTTAATGTGAGTTAAGCCACTGCGACAAAACACGCGGCGACCTCGCCCACAGATCGATTCGGCGATAAGCACCGAGTCATTGGTCTTCAGTACCAGCGCGCGGCGGCGTGCCGCCGCGCGCCCACCTCCGCCGAGAACCGAGGACGGAAGGTGACGATTGAGCTCGGTCGGTGCAAGCTCGACCTCACAGGGTGCCCCTGCGTGGCGATCGTCGGACCGGGCAGGCTGGAGTATCCCCGGGTGGCCGCCATCGTCGATCGTGGCACGGCCGTCAGACGCTCATAGTAGTCCGCCTCATATTCCGCCGGCGGCACGTAGCCGATCGGTTCGAGCAGCCGGCGCGTGTTGAACCAGTCGACCCACGTGAGCGTGGCGAACTCGACCGCCTCGAGATGCCGCCATGGAGGTTCGGTGGGACTCCGGCCGGACATCGTCATTCGAACCGAGCGAACGGCGCCATCTGGACTACGGGTACACCGTCACGAGTCACAGCAGCCAGGGGCAAACCGCAGGACGCGTCCTGGTCCACGTGGACACCGATCGCGCGAGCGAGAAGCTGGTGAACCAGCGGTTGGCGTACATCGCGGTGTCGCGTGGGCAATATGACGCCCGGATCTACACCGACGACAAGGTCACGCTCACGCGAGCGCTCGGTCGCGACGTGTCGCATCGATCGGCGCTCGAGCTATCGTCCGCATCGGACCAAGGCACGCAAGGCCAGATCTCTCGAAGTGAATCGAACGGCCACACGATGGCCGTCGGGTCTTAATCAGACCACGGTGCTCAGCGGTGTCAAGGGTGCCCTTCGGCAGCTTCGCCGCCCTTGACACCGCCTCCGCGCCGTACGTGGCATCTGCTCTTACCGACGGCCATCCTGCTGACGCAGCCCACTTGCGTGGAGGGTATCGCCCTGTCCGCGCCTTCCGCGGCGCCAGGACTGCATCACATTGCACAAGAGGTGTCTTCGTGGTGCGCACGACTTCACACGCGGGCGAGAGTCGTCGTGGCGAGGCGGGCAACTGCGGTTGCTCAGCGCAGGGTGTTGCCGGATTACGCATTGACGCCGAAAGCCGGGCCGGAAACGTCACTTCCACTCGAACCGCCCCGACGACGGCGGCAACGGCGGTTGTCAGCCGTCGCACGCTCGGCGACGTCATGAGCGATTCGCCCCGGATTCACGGGTCTCGCGCCGTGGCACGAGGAGCGCCTCGCCACGACGCGTGGCGCAGCCATCGACAACCTATGAGCTGGGCGATCCCACGTCTACCGTCCTCTACGGGATCGTCCGGGAGCATTTCGAGACCTTTCGCGCCCAAGCTGCCTCGCTGCGGCATGGCGACGGGCTGCCGAAGTTTGTCGAGCAAGAGTTTCGTGACTTCCTTCGGTGCGGCTGCCTGGCCGGCGGCTTCGCCCGCTTTCGGTGCGCCGCCTGCGGGCTCGATCGATTGGTCGCCTTCTCGTGCAAGGGCCGCGGGTTCTGCCCCCGCTGTGGCGGCCGGCGCATGGCGGAGCGTGCGGCGCATCTGGTCGATCACGTCTGGCCCGATGTGCCAGTCCGTCAGTGGGTGCTCAGCCTGCCGCATCGGCTGCGGTACCTGCTGGCGTGGGATCATGACCTGTGCCGCGCGGTCAGCGGCGTGTCCATCCGCGCGGTGCTCGGGTTCCTCCGGCGCCGCGCACGCGGCGACGGCGTCGGCGACGGGCGCAGCGGCGCCGTGGTGGTCGTCCAGCGCTTCGGTGGCGCGTTAAACCTGAACATCCATCTGCACGCCCTCGTGCTGGACGGCGTGTTCACCCACGCCAGTGGCGCCGTGCGGTTTCAGCCGGTTGCGCGGCTGACGCGCGAGGACGTGGCTGACGTGGTGGCGCGGGTCGCGCGGCGGGTCACGCGGCTGGTCGAGCGGCGCGGGCTCGCGGGCCGCGCCGAGGACGGGGAGGGCGCGGACCCGTGGTCGGAGGAGGCGCCGGTCCTGGCGGCGGTGGCGGCCGCGTCGGTCGACGGACGGGTGGCACTCGGGCCGCGAGCCGGCGCGCGCGTCCGCCGGTGCGGCGACCCACCAGAAGACGTCGCGCCGACCACGCTGGGGTCCTGTCACGCGCGCGCCGCCGGGTTCGATCTGCATGCCGGGCTCGTCGTTCGAGCGGGCCACCGCGATCGGTTGGAGCGGGTGTGCCGCTATGCGCTGCGGCCGCCCCTGGCGCGTGAGCGGCTGCAGCGGACGAGTGACGGCGAGATCTGGCTGGCGCTGCGGCACCGCTGGGCAGACGGCACGACGCATCTGCGCTTCGATCCGCTGGAGCTGCTGGAACGGCTGGCGGTGTTGACGCCGCGCCCGCGGGTCAACCTGATTCTGTACTATGGGGTGCTGGCGCCGCGCGCCGCGTGGCGCGCGGCGGTGGTCCCGGCGACGTTGCAAGACGGTGTTGAGCTCGGAGGGGCGGACTCGGTGGAGACGGAAGAGGACGCAGCCTGTGCGAAACCCTCACGGGCGGGTGGATACCAGTGGGCCGAGTTGATGCGGCGGACGTTTGGCGTGGACGTGCTGGCGTGTCCACGCTGCGGTGGGCGGCTGCGCCTCGTGGCGCTGATTGAGCAGGCGTCCGTGGTCCAGCGAATCTTGCGTCACCTCGGGCTCCCGACCGAGGTACCGGAGTCGCGCCCTGCACGAGCGCCGCCTCGGCTCCTTGACCCGAGCGAAGATCAGTCGCAAGACGCCCCCGAATTCGACGCCGCGTGGTGAGGGCGCGGCGTCCCGCTGGGAGGGGTGTCGGCTCGGTCCGCTGCCTCGCTTCCCCGGCTGATGATTTGCCCTTGCGATCTTCTGCCACCCTGCCCACAATCGAGCCCGACAGCGGTCTCATCCGCGCTGTCGAAGGGGGAAGGGGCTGAGCAGAGTCCGAGAAGGAGCGTTATACTGATATGGAATGACCCCTTGTCAAGTCCCCGATCTTTCGATGGTGGCTTGACGCGTGCGAGCAAGCGTCAGCGGGCTCGCATAGATGCATCCAACCACGTGGCGGGCGCGGTGTCCAGGGGCGCCGAAGGCGCCGCCCAGCGGGCGCGAAGCCCTGGACGCCGTGCCTGCCACGTGGTACTCCGCTGGGCCGGTAACCAGGCCGCGGAGACGACGGATGCTCGAGGGCGCTTCGACGACGAGTCACGCTGATATACGGTGGTTACCGCGGTCACCCGCGGCAGAGCACACATGACAGTGGTTCGTCGGGAGGACGTGCAGTCTAACATCGCGAGTTGGGACGAAGGTCCGTATCGCAGGCATAACCCGCCGATCCTCACAATCGTGCCTCTGATCATCCGCCGTCTGCGCGGTCTGTCCCCGAACCGCATCCTCACGCCTTGACCTCGGTGCCAGTCGAGCGCTTGTCGCTACTGGGCAGTGACCGGCACTGGTTGCAGCGCGGCCCACAGAAACCCCACGAGCTCCCGCGCGATCGCGACGGCGATCTTTGGGGCCGGCTTATGTTCCGCCGCCAATTTCCGGAAGCGCCGACACAACCGCTGCTGCGCCTTGTCCGCAATCGCAATCACGCGCCCGGGCTGCCCCTTGCGCCGCCGCGTTAATGCCGCGCCGACACTCGGGCGATGTTGATAGTGCCACGCCGTTTCGACCAACAGCCGTCGGACCAGCGCGTTCCCGGTACGAGTGATGCGGCCACGCCGATGCTTTTCGCCGCTGGAGTCCTCGCCTGGCACCAGTCCCAGATACGCCATCAAGGCTGGAGCCGCCGCGAATCGCCGAAAGTCATGCAGCTCCGCGAGGATCAGCATCGCCGTCAACGTATCGATGCCCCGAAAGCACCGCAGCCAGCCGACAGGCTCCCGATACGGCTCGGTCGCTGCGATCTCCGCCAACCGTGCATCGAGCTCCCGAAGCCGGGTCTCGGTCTGATCAATGGCCAGCAGGTAATCGTCGACCACGGTGCGCTCGGCGGCATGCGTCCACGTCAGACTGTCGATCCACTGGCGATGCGCGCGCGTCCAGTTGCGACCCGCGTAGTGCAGACCCCGCCGCAACAGCAACTTGCCCAACCGATGCCGGCACCGTTGCAGATCTTCCCGGGCGTCATCCCGCGCCCGTGCGAGGTCGCGCACCGCCTCGTCCTCGAGGGTCGGCGGCTGCACCGCCGTCAGCAACCCCGCGCGTCCCAGCTCCACCAGCTTGCGCGCATCGCGGCGATTCGTTTTCACCCGCTCCCCGGGCTTGCGCGGAATCAGCGCGGGCGCGACCACGTCGCAGCTCACCCGCGACGTCGTCACCTGCCGTTGCAGCGCATAGCCACACGGCCCGGCTTCATAGAAGACCTGCACCGGTCCGGGCGACTCGCGCTCGAGCTTGCGCACCAAGCGGCGGACCGCGCTCGGCTCATTCGCGAGCTGCCACGTCACGGGCGTTTTCGCAGGACCAATCAACATCGCCACGAACAGGTCCTTCTTGTGCGCGTCGATGCCAACGTACGTGGTAACGTCCTTCATGACCGGCTCCCTTCGATGCGGCTCTGGCGCCTTCGGGCGCTAACCCGCGATTCAAGGTGGCTCTGTCCACCGTGTTGAGTGCTGCAACGCACTACAACGTTACGATGGCGAGCCGGTCATTCCATATTGTCTAACCGCGAGATGGCCCTAATGTTTCCTATCGTCCTGCAAGACGAAGACCGAGGGGGGCAACGTCGTGCAACTCGGCGCGGACGACCCGGGCCTTGTGGCCGCGGCCGCTGAAGCCAAGCGCCGCTGGCCCGAGTTCGTTGCGGCGTTCAACGAGCACCGGCCAGGGCGAAAGTGCGCTGTGAAATACGCCGCGCCCATCAAAGGCGGGGGCGACGAGCAAATCTGGATCATGGTCACCGCCTTGGGCAGCGGCACGATTTCCGGCACACTCGGGAACGCTCCCGTCGAGGACATCGGGCTGAATCTCGGCGATGCCGTGACGATCCAGACGGGCGACATCAAGGACTGGCTGGTCACCGACGGACAGTCCATGACCGGCGGATTCTCGATCGCGACTCTCCGGAACGCCGCGGGCAAGCCAGAACGGTTCACCGACGGACAGTCCATGACCGGCGGAGTCTCGATCTCGACTCTCAAGAACGCCGCGGGCAAGCAAGACGGCAAATGAACGCCAGCGGGAGGCTCGCCGAGCACCGCGTCGCGCTCGAACGGCGCTCACGGGGGATGGCGCTGGCGACGAGACTGAACCTCGCCGCCCTGTCAGCGAGCGGACCGGCAACGGCTTTTCAGAGCGCGCGACCCAGATTCGATGAGCTCGCCGGCAGCAAGCAGACCGAGGCTGCACGCGGCGTTTTCATCAGCGCCGGACGCTCCCTGCTCAAGCCCGCACAGCGGCGCGGCGTTCTGACAGGTCTTTCAACGTGGCGAGCGCCTTCGGCCAGGCCTCTTCGAAAATCTTCTGGTGCTCCTCAACGGTGTCCATGTCGATGCGCAGGCTGACAACCCCTCGGTTTTCAGTGAGGGTGTAATTCTCCCGCGCGCCCGCCCACTTGCGGACCTCCTCGCTCTCGGTATCCTCGATGCCTTCCTTGACGACGCCGAGGTGCTCGAGCGAGAGGAACTCGTTGGGCCGGTGTTCGGCGACACGGCTGACCATCCCGCTGCCATCCGGCGCGAGAAACAGCGCCTTGCTGCCAGGCTTCCAGTCGGTCACTGCATACGAGCCTTCCTGGAACGCGCTCGTCCACTCGCGGTAGGTCTCGTCCTCGAGCAAGGTGCGCCACACCAGCTCTTTGGGGGCTTGGATAGTCGTGGAAAACGTCAACCTCGTCATGACTCTCCCCTTCCCGTGGCCTTCCCCCGATAGCGCTGAGGTCCGCGCTATTCGCCGAAGCGCCTTTGAACGGGATCGTCGCACATCCCGTGCGATGCGGGAAACAGCCCGGCCGCATTCACTGTTCCTTCACGGCGCGACCGACGCAATAATTGGCCCCATGCTGCGAATCCTGAGCGTGCTGACTGCCGTCGCCCTGCACATGACCGCGGCTCCGGCGCCGGTCGCGCTGATCCCCGTCGAAGGAGAGGGCGCCGCCTACTGGCCGCGCTGGCGTGGACCGTCGGGACAGGGGCACGTCGCCGGGGCGAACTACGTGGACAACTGGTCCAACACGCAGAACGTCCGATGGAAGGTTCAGGTCCCCGGCCGGGGCCATTCCTCGCCGATCGTCTGGAAGGATCACCTCTTCATCACGACCGCGCGCGACGGCGGCTCGAAGGTATCGATGCTCGCGTACCGGCGCTCGGACGGCGCGCTGCTGTGGGAGAAAGACGTGCCGACGAGCGGGGTCGAGCGCGCCTACCGCAAGAACAGCCACGCGTCGGCGACGCCGGTGACCGACGGGCAGCGCGTATACGCGTCGTTTGGCACGCACGGTCTCGCCGCCTTCGATTTCAACGGCGCGCTGGTGTGGCATCGCAAGCTCGGCGATCTCCGCAACTATCACGGCAGCGCCGGCTCTCCGGTGCTCTACAAGGACCGCATCTTTCTCTATCAGGATCACAACGGCAGCGCCACGCTCGGGTCGTTCGTCGCCGCGTTCAACGCGCGCACCGGCGACGTGATCTGGAAAACCGATCGGCAGGAATCCGTCGGGTGGGGAACGCCCGTGGTCGTCAACACGGGCACCCGCGACGAGCTCATCGTCAACAGTCAGTACCGGGTCTACGCGTACGACCCGAACTCCGGCGCGGAGCTGTGGCGGGTCAACGGCACGACGATGGAGGTGATACCGACGCCGGTGGTCGGTCACGGGCTGGTCTTCTGCTCGTCGGGCCGTGCCGGCCCGACGCTGGCGATTCGACCGGGAGGCAAAGGCGACGTCACCGCTACTCACGTCCAGTGGGCGTCGACGCGCGGATCTCCGTTCGTGCCGTCGGCAATCCTGCACGGCGATCTGCTCTACATGATCAACGACATGCAGAGCGTGCTGACGGTGCTCGACGCGAAGACCGGTCAGGCGGTGTACCAGGACCGCCTCGGCCAGCCGACGCGCGAAGGCTTCTCGTCGTCGCCGGTGGCGGTGGGAGACAGGCTGTTCTTCACGAATGACAACGGCCAGACGTTCGTGGTGCAGGCCGGCCGGACGTTCAAGCTGCTGCACGTCAACGAGCTGAACGCGCAGGTGCTGGCCTCGCCGGCGCTGGTCGACGGGACGTGGTACTGGCGGACGGATCAGGAGTTGATTGCGATTGGCGGGCGGTGAGCAGTTACAGACCGAGGAGCCGCGCGGCGTTCGCTCCCCGGATCTTCTGCTTGACGCGGCCGTCGACGTCGAATCGTTCGATCGACTCGAGCATCAACGGAATGCTGCCGATCTGGTGGGGATAGTCGCTGCCGGCGAGCAGGTGGTCCTCGCCCGCGAACTCGAGCGCGAGGCGCATGGCCGACGGATTGAAGTTGACGGTGTCGAAGTAAAACTGCTTCAGCGTTTCGCTCGGCGGCCGGCTCGTATGCGCGCGGCAGTCGGCGAACGCACGATACCCGCGGTCCAGCCGTTCTGCGAGGTACGGAATCGCCCCGCCCATGTGGGTCAGCACCCACCGGATGTTCGGGTGCCGATCGACGACACCGCTGAACACGAGCTTCGCCGCCGCGAGCGTCGTGTCGAACAGGAACCCGACCAGCGGCATCAGCCAGTAGTCGAGCATCGCCTCGACCCCGGCCGGATCCGTCGGGTGAATGTAGATGACCGCGCCGAGCTCGTCCGCCTTCTGCCACAGCGGCCAGAAGCGTTCGTCGGCGAGGGCGACGTGATTGACGTTGCTGAAGACCATCGCGCCCGGCATGCCGAGCGTCTTCATCGCACGCTCGAGCTCAACCACTGAAGCCGTCGGATCGTTGAGCGGCAGCGTTGCCAGCGCCACGAAGCGTCCGCCGCGCTCGCGGACCACTCGCGCGAAGGCATCGTTGATCATCCGCGCCCACGGGACGGAAATGGCCGGCGGTTCGACGTGCACGCCCGGCGTCGTGAACGAGAGGACCTGGGTATCCACCCCATGCTCGATCGAGCACACGCTGGCGGTAGTCGATGTCGCGGTGGCCCGGCACCAGGATGTTGTAGTCGCCCGGATAGTGCACGCAGGGATTGCCCGTCTGCGTCGTAGGTGACGCGAACCGACGAACGCGAATGCTCGGCTGTTCAGCTCTTCGACGTACTCGGGCGACAGCATTCAGGCGAGTCAGGGACGGACGCAGGTCCGAACCGCTCCGGGAATCCATGCCGGGAGACTTTACCGGCTTCATCGTTCCGCGGTCCAACCGGCGCGGCCCGGCGTGCGTGGCAGATCCTGCCAACACGAAGTGCCCCAAACGACGCAGGAACCACAACCGGCGGTCAGCGCGCGCGCAAAAATCCTCGGTTTCGAAGATGGCAGAGGAATGGCAGTCGAGTGAGGGGTGTAATATGGCGCGTGTGAAGGTCGTGCAGCCGCGAATCAGCTTCGCCGATCTGGAGCGGGCGCCGGAAGATGGACGCCGGTACGAGCTCTACGATGGCGAGGTGTTCGTGGTTCCTGCTCCGCTGCCGCGGCATCAGGTGGTTCAGCACCTGATCGCCGACATGCTTCGGGATTACGCGGCGAACCGCGGTGGGTTTGCCGTCCCGTCACCGATCGACATCGTGTTTTCGGACTACGACGTCCTGCAGCCGGATGTCGTCTTTCTTCAGCGCCGATCGACGCCACCTCGTAGATCTCGACCGTGTAATCCGGCACCCGCCGGACCTTTGTGTCGAGGTGATTTCTCCGTCGACGCAGCAGACGGACCGCGGCCGCAAGATGCAGATGTTCGCGCGATTCGGAGTGCCGGAGTACTGGATCGTCGACCCGCGAGCGCGCCGTTTCGAGGTCTACCACCTCGAGCGGGGTTCCTACACCCTGCTCGCAGACTTGTCCGGCGAGGGCGTCATCGAGTCACCTACCATCGCCGGCCTGGCCTTCTCTGTCGCCGGCCTCTTTCCGTCGGAATAGTTCCAGTCCTACTCGGTGCCTGACCCTGCGACGTTCGGCACGGTGAACGGCGCCCGGTACTGTTGCCGCGTGAACATCGCGGTCGCCTCGGGATCTCCCTTGCACGTGTAGCTGACCGGATCGAAATTCAGCGTGCGGCCGGTGCGGTACGAGATGTTGGCCAGGTGAATCAGCATCGTCGAGATCGCGCCTTCCTCGATCTCCGCCAGCTGATCTTCGCGTTTGCGGCTGCGGACGACATCGATGAAGTTGACGAAGCCGCCGACGCCGGCGCCAGCTTCGGACTTGGGACCGGGCGCCTGCTCCGGCCCCATGAACGTGCGCCATCCCCCGCTGCCGGTGGCCAGATATCCTTTCGATCCGTACCAGATATTGCCGATCGTCTGCACCGGCTCCGCTGCGCCACCGCCCGTCGGCGCCGACCGTTCGCCGATGCCCGCCTCGTTGTTCGAGATCCAGTGGCGGACCTCGAACACCAGCATCTTCTTCTTCCCGCCGTCTTCGAACTCGAACGTGGCGACCTGCGTATTGGGCGTCTCCTGGTCGTCGTCGAACAGATAGTGCCCGCCCATGGAGCTGATCTTCGTGGGGTATTTCACGCCGAGGGCGAAGCGCGCCGCGTGCATCTGGTGGGCACCCTGATTGCCGATGTCGCCGTTGCCGTAGTCCCACTGCCAGTGCCAGTTGTAGTGGAAGCGATTGCGCGTGAATGGCTTGGCCGGCGCCGGACCGGTCCACAGATCGTAGGCGACGCCGGGCGGCGCCGGTTCTTCCTTGGCCCGGCCGATTGTGTCGCGCCACTTGAAGACGAGACCGCGCGCCATGTAGACGTCGCCGATGATCCCGTCCCTGATCTTCTGCCGCGCTTCGTGAAGCCAGCCCTGCGCCCCGGTGCCGTCCTGCACGATCCGGTTGTACTTCCGTGCTGCCGCGACGATCTGGCGGGCTTCGAACATGTTGTACGAGACCGGCTTCTCGACCAGGACGTCCTTGCCGGCCTGAACGGCCCAGATCGTCTGCAGCGTGTGGTGAAAGTTCGGCGTCGCAATCGACACGGCGTCGATGCTCTTGTCGTCGAGCAGCTTGCGGAAGTCCGCGTAGGTCGCCGGCCGCTTCTTGCCCGCCGCTTCGATCGTCTTGCAGCCGGCATCGACGACCGACTGATCGACGTCGCAGAGCGCCGCGATCTCGACGTTTGGCATCTTCAGGTACGCGGAGATGTGTGCCTTGCCCCGACCGTTGAATCCGACGACCGCGACCCTCACTGTGTTGTTCGGACTCTGCAGCGCACTGGCCTTGAGCGCCGCTGGCAGCGCGACAGAGCTCATCAAGAAGTGCCGGCGATCGACTGTGCTCATGACTCCTCCTCCGCTCGCAGCTTCGTTCGCGAGCTACGGCGAGACAGGCTCAGCGGACCCGCGATCCCGCGGACCCGCGAAACTACTGATTCGACGACGACGACTTGGTCTGCGCGTATTGCTTATACAAGTCGGCGATCCGCGCCGGACTCACACCCGGGTGAACGACGACGCGATAACGGAACCGGACGTGCCTGCCAGGCTCGACGGTCAGGCTGCCGTCCTGTTTCGGGTCGTTCAGGAAATCGTGCAGACCGAACGGATTGATCGAGTGCAATCCATAGCCGCGTGAATGCCAGTAGGTCGGATGTCGAGGGTTACCAGGATGATCCATCATCACGACGCCGACCTTCTCGCCATCGAGCACGCCCGAGTAATCCACCCACGCGGACTGTTTGCCCCAGACGTTCGCTTCCCGCTCTCCGCCCTGTGCGTTGACGAGCTTGCCTGTTCTCGCGGGCCCACCCGGTTTCTCCTTGGCAGGCGGCTCGTCGAGCGGCGTCGCCATGCGCATCGCGAACGTGCCTTCCTTGGTGTCGCGGAAGACGACCTTGTCGATGGCGGCGAAGTCGAAATCGAAATCGATGATGCGGAGCTCGGGATGTGCGTAGAACGTCATCCTGCGGGTTTCGGTCAGCAGCGGCTTCCCATCCGGCTTCAGCCACGTGAGCACGACGTCCACCGTGCCTGACTCCTTGCCGCTCTTGACTGACGCCACGTTCTTCAGCACGATGCGCCCCATCGTCGAATCGGCTTTCGAGGGAGGGGTCGGGACGTTCTGGATGGCCCAGAAGTTGTAGCCGTTCACGTCGCCGTGGCCGTAGAACAGGCCGGCATGGTGCGGGTGATCGGTTGTTTCGCCAGGGAGCTGACCGGCAGGGACGGAGCGGTTGACGATCTTGCCCGAGGCCGAGCGCAGCGGGTGCAGATACGGACGGTTGAGGTCCTTGCCGCCGATGTAGAAGACAGTGAACGGTTTGCCGTCGATTTCAACGGCGATCTGCTCCGGCGTCTGCGTGAACTTGACCTGCCCGGGGGCAGGCACCGCG
>CAWAXG010000060.1:0-156565 GCA_963785755.1 uncultured Acidobacteriota bacterium
TCTAGGAGGAGGTCGGCATGGCGTGCAGCCTGAAGCGGTAGCAGTTGGACTGCGTGTTCGTCGGGACGGTCGGGCGTAAAGCCCGAGTGGACGTGCAGTCGGAGCAGCCAGCGACGCTCGTGCAGCTCAATCTACGCGGGCGAGCCGCATGGCACCCCGCCGTTCGAGTTCACTATCCAGAAGGGGAGGCAGAAGCTGCTGCTATCCCAGCCGGCAGGCGTTGTCGGCGACCAACGGATGAAAATCGTGGAGCTGTCGGGGAATGAGGTCTGCCATCTGCGCAACTTCTTCTGCTACTCCACTCACTTCCATACCACGCTTGACATCGAAGGGAAGTGACGACTATGCGCGTCCTGCTCTGCCTGGCACTCGTCGGCGTCCTTCGGCCTGCCGCGGCGGCTGCCGACCAACTCCCGAAGTGGGTGATGCTGCACCTGGACGAGTCCAAAGATTGAAGGACCGCGACGAACTACTGAACGCGGTCGGCACCGACGTCTTCACCGACTACCTGGTCGACCGCGTGCTCGACGAGCACCCGGACGTGGTCGAACTGGCCGAGCTCCGAGGCGACCTGCAGCTTGGCGCGCTCACCGGCCGCACGGGCTCGACCTCGATTGTTGCGCGACCGGCAAATTCCGAGTCCCTGAGCGCGGCGCTCGAATCGGGCGCGGTGGCGCGCAAAACCGACGACACGTCGTTGACACTCAATGTCAACGCGCTTCTGCTCAGCCAGGTGGTTCGCGGCCAAATCCCGCGCGGGTGCGGCAGCCTCGACGACGCCGGTCGTCAGGGCCCCGGCCGATGGCTGCGCGGGCTCTCGGGTTCCGGAACGTTCGCGATGGGCAACAGCGGCGCCGTGGTGACGGCGCGAACGCCGACGAGACGGCGGCGATCGTCGACGACAACCAGCTTACCGCGCTCTCTATCCGCTACGAGCTGATGGTGCGCGAGAGGAACGTCGCGAAGGCCCAAGCGGCTCTCGAGGAGGCGCGCACGGCGCTCCAGGCGGCGGCCCCGCGTTCCTCCCGAAACAGGCGGCGCTCGAGACCCGCATCCAGGAGGCGATGGACGCCGGGTGGAAGGACGAGACGCTGAAGCTGCTCGAGGCGAAGACGTCCGCGGCCGCCCGCAAGGCCGCGCTGCTGCGCCGCTACCAATCGCTTCGTGCGACGGTCGAAGCGTCGGCCGAAATCACGCAGCTCCGGGCCGCGGCGTTCAAGGAGACCGCGCCTACGTCGTGGCGCAGAACAAGCTCCTCGCCGAGAAGCTGTATCGCAAGGCGTTCACTGTTGACTACCTCCACGAGCGTCCGAGCGGCCAGCCAGACCTGGAGCAGGTGCGCGTGGTGTTCTCGACGTCTGGCCGCAAGCTGGAGGACGGCTTCGAGGTCCGGCACCCAAGGGGGCGTTTACGATGAACGCGGGCTTCGTTCTTCAACCCGCAGGTGACGCCGGACGACGGCTGGAAGGTCCGCGACAGCCAGTTCTCAGCCGCACTGGACTGGACGCCGAACCAGACCGCCACGCTCCGCGCCACCTTCACGGCAGCCTATGACTTCCAGTACATGATTGCCAACGGTGCCCTGAAGTTCGAAAAGACGGCGATCACCCCCGGGGGCGCGGCGATCCCCCTCCCGAAGGCGGCGATCGAGCTCCTCAACACCAAGGGCGACATCCATGTGGCACAGTTCCGCGTCAGCATCCCGGCCACACAGGGTGTCAGCTTTCCGCTTGCGGTCACGTACTCGAGCCGAACCGAGCTGGTGAAATCCGACAAGGGATTCTGGCAAGGCCACGCCGGCGTCAGCTACGACCTGGGCGCGCTCAAGCAGTTGCTGCTGCGCAAATAGAATGGGCGGCGGCTCGGAAATGCACCACCGTGATTGCCGTTGACCGGAACGCTGCAGAGTTGCCCGAAAAGCCACGCCCGTAGTGTCTCTTTCGTCAGCCGAGCCGTCGGATCCATCTTCGCGATCATCATGCCGCGCGATCGTAGTAGTTGAGCAATCCGCCGAGGCGCGGACGCCGACGAATTCGACCGACGGTGCCGGCCGCCGGCGCGCCCGCGATCAGTTCGTTCGAAATTCCCTGATGATTCCGCTCCCGGTGGTAGTGTTCAACGTACTGCGCAATCGTCCGTCGGAGATGGCCTTCCCCGAACGGGATCACACGACGGAGGCACTCGTCCTTGATCGAGCGCACGAACCGCTCCGCGTAGGCATTGGCATTGGGCGCTCGATACGGTGTCAGCACCACGGGATCCCAGCCGCGCTCAGTCTGGCGCGCACCGGCACGCTCCACTTCGTGTCGCGGTCACAGATCAGCACGCGATGCTGGGCCAGCAGCCCGTGATCCGCGGCCGTCAGCGTGCGCACGACCTGCTGCATGAACACATCATGGGGATTGGCGTCGAGCCGACAATCTGCACGCGACGTGAGGCCAGGTCGATCACGAACACCGTGTAGTACGTGACCAAGCCGCGCCACGTCCATACCTCCGTCGTGAAGAAATCCGCGCCGGCGATCGCGCCCCAGTGTGCGTGAAGAAAGGTCTGCCACGAAGTGGGGCGTTCCGGCACCGGTGGCATGCCATGCGATTTCAGGATCCGGGCGATCGAGGCTCGGCTGACCCGATGGCCGACGTTCTTCAGCGCGCCGAGGATCCGCGTGTAGCCCCACGTGGGATTCTTTCCGCCATCCGCACCACCAGGCGCCGGATCTCCGCGAGCACGCCCGGACGACCGCCTCGCCGCTTGGCGTACGTCCATTTCCGTGCGATCAGCTGCCGATGCCAGCGGAGAATCGTGTCGGGCGTGACGATCGTGGCGACGTCACAAAGGTGGCGACGGCCGAGCCGGTATCCATGCACGGCCAACCGACGGCGTTCCGCATCGGTCAAGCGAATCCGGCCGCGCACGTGGCCGCGAAGGATGCGGTTTTCTTCGATCAGATAGGCCACAGCATGCTGCTGCCGCTGGTCGAGCCAGCCGATCAACGCCGCCAGGAGCATGCGGAAGGACAATGCATCGAGCACGGCGCGAGAGTCTATACCACCCGACCGATTTCAAGCCCACAGACCGTCGGCCAAGCAATGAGACAATTCGATCGCTCGCACCATTGAAATGCGTCTTCCTCTGACTGACCGTTCTACGCCATCTGAAACGCGCGGGCGCGATACAGGAAATCGACGATGTTGCCTTCGTGCGGCTGGAACCAGTTGAGTCTGGTCGTGGGGATGGGACCAAGATTCAGCCGATCGATGTGCTCAGCATCCAGCAGCGCACGACGGAACGCCGGGTCGTTCGTGAGGCCCGTAGCGACAAGCGTTGAACCAATGCCGTCCAGCATCTCGGCCTGCGGGCATTCGACGACGGTCGCAAACGGAAACATATATTCCTTCTTGGCCATCGCGGTGTCCGCCGAACGACAGAAAACGATCGTCGGCAGCAGGTAATCGCAGCGTTCGAGACTGACCAGCCGACCGCCAGGCTGATGAGAAGCGCTCATGTCCTCGACGCTGGCCTCGCCAAGCGCCGCGTCGATGTCGGCACAAATCCCCTTCGCCTGACCCGGCACCGTGAAGGCCGCCAGCTGGGCCTCGGGATCGTCGGACGCCTTGGGAGTGATCGCGGCGAGTCGTTCTGCGAGTGCCGCCGCGATCGCCCTGCCGTGGCGCGGTGTCCAGATGCCGGAGCAGTTGATGCAGCCCCGGCCGCTGTTGATGGCGACGCTCTCGACCATCAAGTCGAGATACTTCTCCCACTCGTCTGCCATGTCGTCGCCGATCAGGATCTTGCTGAAGCCAGGCCCGTGCACCTGTACGCCTGAATGGCTTTTATAGCGTTCGACTGTCGGCGTGCCGCCGAAGATCAGGTTGCGCGGACAGTGTGCCATCACCGCGGCGCCAACCTCGGCGCCACCCGGATAGAGCGCGATAGCCTCCCTGGGGATGCCGGCTTCAAAGAACGCCTGCGACATCCGATAAGGGGTCCACGGCTCCTGCGGGCCCGGCTTCAGGACCAGTCCCACCTGCAGCGGGATGATCGGCATCCAGAGGCTGTGCACGCCCGGCGAGTTGGACGGCAACACGAGCCCGAGCACCGGTGAATGGGCCTGGTAGCTGCGCGTCACGCCGTTCTCCTCGCCGTACCCCCTCGCCAGGATCTCGCGATCGAGACCGCGCATGAGCGCGTTCAGGATGCCGCTGATATTGCGCAGCACGAACTGCAGCTTCTCCATGTTCAACCGGCACAGACGTTCAGGCAGTCCGGTCGTGGCCGATTGTTGACGCACGAAGTCGGCGGGTGACTGCGAGCCATCGCCGAGCGGCAGGTCGGCGTTGACGAACAAGTCGGCGGCACGCTCGACGCGCGCCACGAGCTCCGCACTTGGAAGCTCGCGCAGTACGCTGCGCGCCCGATGACTGAACCGCATGTCACGGCCGATGATTCCGGCCGTCGCCTGGCTGACCTCCGCTACCGGCTCGCCGGTCAGGAAGTGCAAAACGCGATCGGAGTCGAGACTCTTGTAAGGCTGTCCCCAGCGAAGGATAGGTAGGTGGATCATGAGTGCACTTTGGCTTCCGCTCAGTACACGCCGACCGTCGTCGTCGCTGCCAGCTTCGAGAACGGGCGGACGCCGCTGACGCCGTCCCACGGATACGCCTCGTAGGGCGGCTCGCGTTCACCTTCGTCTCGCTCGAGGAAACGGGGCATGAACAATTCTCGCGTGAGGGTCGTAAGCATCACCCGCCCGGTGGCGCCGTACTCGACCGTGCGATCGGGAGCGTCCGAATCGACGACTTCGATGACCGCGCGAGGCTGTGGCGCATAGTACGTAATCTTGTAGTCGTTGTGGGGACCGCTCGGCGCGCTGGCCGCGAGCCCCATCAAGGTATTGCCGTAAGTCGGCGTCATATAAGCACCGTCGAGCAGCTCTTCGTGGGCAAAGCGATTCCACTGCGGAGTGAATTCCGTGCCACCCGAAAAGATTCCCGTAATCCCGGCTTTGCGAATCGTCGTGCCTTGCTGCTCCAGACGGAGCGCCAGCGCTTCTAGCAGCTTCGGGGTGGTGAACAGGCCCTTGATGTCATGCCCCGCGGACAAGGTGGTGATGGCCTGGTCGATGACATGGTCCTGATATGCCTTCAGGTGATCCATCCATCCTTTTTTGATCAACTTGATGACCCACCGCGGGTCGAGGTCGACGCAGAAGCAAATGCCGCCGCGATGCTGCGCCAGATGCTCGACGGCCAAGCGCAGCCGACGTGGACCGCTCGGGCCGAGCATCAGCCAGTTGGAGCCGCGCGGGAAGTGCTCGTCGGGCAGCGTGCGCGAGAACAGCTCGTAGTCGGTGCGGAAGTCGTCGATGTTGATCCGTGTTTTTGGTATTCCGGTCGTCCCACCGGTTTCGAAGACGAAGACGGGCCGATCCGCGAGCCCTTTGGGCACCCACCGCCGCACCGGCCCGCCGCGCAGCCACTCGTCCTCGAAGTGCCCGAACTTGACGAGATCGGCGAACGAGTGTATTTCGCGACGTGGGTCCCAACCCGCCTTCGCGACCCAGTCGAGCCAGAACGGCGTGCCTGTCGCCGGATTAAAGTGCCAGTCAACGATGTCCACGACGTGCCGGTCGAGCACGCCGCGCGCCCCGTCCACCTTGGTTGCCAATAACGTCTCCGCCATACACCATAGTTTATGACAGAGGCCGAGCGGTTCGAGAGAATGAGCTGCGCGCAGGGTCGACGCTCCGAATGCAACGGCGCCGTGGACAGAAGGACCGAAGCGACTCGCGCCGAACGACGACAACGGGTGGGGTGCAACGTCACGTTCTCGACGATCCCACGGATCGGAGGCGCTCGTAGAGCTCTGAATGGTTCAGCAGGATCTCCTTCAGTCCCTGCTGGACTTCTCGCGAGTTGAGCGTCCGCGTGCTCATCGCGTTGTGCGCGTCGAGCGCGCCCATGATGGCGTTGAGCAGCTCCGTGTTGAGGTCGGGTGAAGTGGCGAACTGCTGTTGCCGCGAAGGGGATCGGCGACGGACCAGATGAAGGACGAAAGGTTCGGATCGGCCATGCGTATGGGTTTGTGCGGTGCGACTCGCCCGCGAGTATACGGGGAGGCGCGCTCCCGGTGGACCATACCGTGCCTGACGGCACGCGAATGTCATGGACCAACGCCTCGGGGCGCGCGAAATGTCCCATTAATCGACCGATGCGATGTCGGCGTGTCAGGCCGTTGTCGAGCATCACCATCCGATCGAGCGCGCGCGCCCGCCAGCCGACGAGCAGCCGCCAGCTGATGCCGGAGCGCGAGGATCTCGAGGTGCAGAGCCGCGCGCGATCGAGCTGCTGACCGAAGTGCGAAGACCAGCGAAACGACGACGGACACCACGAGTCGAGCCTATTCGAGGCCGAGCGCAACACATTCAGAACGCCAATACACCGTCGACCAACAACGTCAACTTCGGCCACGGCGGACCTGGTGCGTACGGTTTTTGTCGTGGCATCGCTATTTCCTGCTCCGCCTCGATGCATGCGCACGCGAAGAACGTGAGGATCCCCGGTGCCTACTACGCAGGAGTTTGGATGAGCAACAGCAAGGCGGACTCCGATCAATCACGATCAGGGACCGCCTGCGGATCCCAGCCACTCCTGCGCCACACGGCGCCGCTTGTGGTGCGGCAATCGCCAACAGTTCGGCTTCCTTCTTCGCGCCGCTTGAGGAGAGATCTCGATCTGCGCTGGGAGTTTTCGAAGGCGCGAGCGAGATCCGGAGCACGCCGGGGCCGTTCGCCAAGCGCCCGTGCTGACCAGCCAGCTACCACAGCTCGGATGCCTGCTGGTTTGCTGCCAAAGACGACGCGCGCGAACAGACGCCAATGCGAGGGGAGGGCAAACACCGAGAAGTCCCGGGACGACGTTCATGCCAGCGGAGCAACGTGTCCGGCGTCGCGATCGTCGCGACCTCGCCAGCGCCTGACGACCCAGCCGGTAGGCTCGCGCGGCAAGATTCCGCCGGTCGTCATCGGTGAGCCGTTGGCGCCGCCCATCCAGCTGCTGCCGCAAAACCCGATTCTCCTCGATCAGGTACGCCCGCACCTCCCACTCCCGTCGGTCCAGCCAGCTGGTGACAGTGAGCAGCAACATGTGGAACGCTGCGCGATCTGGCATGGCCAACCAGGTCGTCTGAGACGTGGGACACTACGGACTGCCTTTCCCGGACCTGAAGCGCCAGAGTGGGCGGCAGAGTGACTACTTGGGGTATTTCGCGCGGATCTCTGCGAGCCGCTTCTTGAGATACGCGTCGTACTCGGCCTTGAGAGCGGGGTCCGACGGCGACCCGTAGATCTCGCGCGACTTGTACTTGCCTTCGTCGAACTTCATGCGCGTCCACTCGTCGTGCACGTGGGTCACGTCCGCGTTGTCGAGCACCGGCTCTACGAGCGCCGGCGGAATGAAGTAGACGCCCTCGACGTCGCCGAATACGAGATCGCCCGGCATCACGGTGGTCCTGCCGATCCGTACGGGCACGTTGGTGCCGGTCAGCATCACGTTGCCGATGGCCGTCGGATGCGCCGTGCGGAAGTAGGCCGGCATGGCCATGCTCCGGATCCCTTCGAGGTCGCGGATCGCGCCATCGACGACGAGTCCCGCGCCCCTGGCACTCTTCATGATGTAGTAGAAGAGGTTGTCGCCGACGATGGTCCCGTTCTCGTCCATCCCGAAGAGGTCGACAACCAGCACATCGCCGGGCTGGAGCATGTCGATCGCGACCTGGTTGTTCATGCGGCCGACGCCCAGGGCCTTGGCGTTGGCGTTGACCACGGCGTCCAGGTCGGGACGCACCGGCATGAACTGCACCGTGAAGGCGCGACCCACGAGCTTCTGGCCTGGATGCAGAACCTGGAAGCCGTTGGCGAACTGGTTGCGGTAGCCCTTGCCGGGCAGCACCGCGAGCACTTCTTCGGCCGACAAGCCTCGCGCCCGTTCGACGAGCCAGTCCGGCACCTTCGGCCGGCCGTCGGGGAACCGC
The DNA here is from genome assembly GCA_963785755.1 of uncultured Acidobacteriota bacterium. Classification (GTDB taxonomy): domain Bacteria; phylum Acidobacteriota; class Vicinamibacteria; order Vicinamibacterales; family 2-12-FULL-66-21; genus JACCXG01. Next base: position 8,032 of record CAWAXG010000060.1, read on the forward strand.
TCGTACGGATTCTCCGACGTCCACCTGGTCATCTCGTCCTTGCTGAGGGTGAAGAGCTGGGCGTCGATGCTGGCGGTCAGACCCAGAACCGCCGTCGAGAGCGCAACGATCACGCAAGTGGCGCGAGTCATAAGTCGCTAGCTCCAGGGTCGATCGTTCGACGGGACGCTGTCCCACTCCGGCGTCGGGAGGAACAACCCGGAGTTCGGGCGTAAGTGCTGCTTGACGACCTCGAGGTTCACATCGAGGCCGAGGCCTGGCGCGTTGGGCGGCACGGCGAACCCCTTGTCGAAGAGCGATCCGCCGCCGGACACCGTAACCATCGAGTTCCACCACGGTACGTCGAGCGAGTGGTGTTCGAGCGCTATGAAGTTCTCGGTGGCGGCCGCCGTGTGAACGCTCGCCATGAGGCTGATCGCGGTGCCGGCCGAGTGCATCGCCATCGCCACGCCGTGCTCCATCGCGTAGTCCCCGATCTTCTTGGTCTCGATGAGGCCGCCCGAACTGGCGAGGTCGGGATGGATCATGTCGACCGCGCCCATCTCGATCAGCTTGGCGAAGTCCTCCTTCAGATAGATGTCCTCACCGGTGAGGATGGGCGTCGTCGTGGACTCCCTGATTTGCTTGACGAGGTGGCCGAACTGCCAGGGCACCATGTCTTCCATCCAGGCGAGGTTCCACTTCTCCATCGTGCGCGCGAGCTTGATGCAGCTGTTCACGCTGATGTGCCCGTAATGGTCGGTGGACAAGGGGATCTCCATGCCGATGACCTCGCGGATCGTGCCGACCCACGCCGACAGCAGGTCGAGCCCCTTGTCGGTGATCTCAATCCCGGTGAACGGGTGCATCACCTGCCCGCCGCCTCCGAGGTTGGTGCCGGATGGGTACGACAGCGCGCCAGCTTCCTTCTCGACCAGCCCGATGCCGAAATCCTGCTTGAGGAACGTGATGCCGCGGTCCATGCGTTCCTTGAGCCGCGCGGCCTGCGCTTTGGGGTCGGGTGCCGACGTGGTGTCGGCGTAGAGGCGGACGCGATCGCGGAACCTGCCGCCGAGCAGCTGCCAGCACGGCACGCCCCAGGCCTTGCCGGCGAGGTCCATCAGGGCCATCTCGACGCCGCAGACGCCGCCGGCCTGCCGCGCCGGCGCCCCGAACTGCTTGATGCGCCGGAAAATCTTGTCGACGTTGCACGGGTTCTCGCCGAGGATCCGGCTCTTCAGCATCAGCGCGTAGCGTTCGTTGCCCCCGTCGCGCACTTCGCCCCAGCCGACCAGCCCCTGGTTCGTATCGATGCGGATGATGGGCACCGTGAAAGGGGCGCCCGTCACGACCGCCACGCGCAGATCGGTGATCTTCAGCGCCGACGGTTCGGACGCGCGATTGACGTTCGACTGCACGAAATCGGCGGCCGCGGCCGCGGCCGGTTCACCCGTCATCGCGATCGCGGCGCCGGCCCCGATCCCGAGGCGCTTGAAGAACGATCGCCGATCGACCGCCGGGTGACTGTCGTCGAGGAGTGCACGGATAGCGGGTTTCATACAGAGTCCCCCTTCCGATATCCCGATGTTCCAGATCTGCGACGTCGGGGCGCGGCTCAGGATAGGAAGCGTGTCGCGACAAGTCAAGGCACTGGTGTGCTCCGCAAGAAATCACGCTGCGGCGGCCTCAAGAGCCTCAAGACGATACTCGTGATGGAGGTGCTGCAGGCGCACCGACCAAGGCTGTGCGACTCGCGAAGACGGACCGGTGCCTCTGGGTCCTGCTCGCGCGCCTCTGGACCGGATGGCAAACGGCGCTCGTGATCGTCAAGGCGGAGACCGTCATCGGCTGGCACCGACGGGGCTTCCGGCTGTGGTGGACGTGGAAGAGTCGCCGCCGGATGGGGCGACCCACCGTGCCCGTCGACGTCCGCAGGCTGATTCGCACGATGCCCTGCAACTCGATTTGAGCTCTCCCTCTAGCGGGTGCGGACGATCGCGTCGATAGGGCCGCGAAGCGCTTCAGGGCGGCGGTGTGGGCTCTTTTTCGTGGTCCAGGCCTCGCGCCAGCTGCGGCGCTTTCTCCAGGTAAAAGTCCGCCATGTTCGGATGGAGCAAAGGAGCCGGTTGGACTGACCGGTTCAGGCGGGCGCGAAGCTGAGCGACGGTCTTGGGCTTGATGGCGACCAGCCGTTTGAGTTGGTCGACGGTGAGTGTTTGGACAATCCGTTTCTCGGTCCGTTGCAGTTGGAGGGCGAGCGGTTCCCGAACGTGGCCCTCGGCATGAAGCCACGCGAGAAAGCTGTTGATGGCCTTGACGTAGGTGTTGCAGGAGACGGGCGACAGCCCACGTTCCCGCAGTCGCACGACGAAGTCTTGCAACACGGGCTTCCCGAGCTGCCTGGGATCCGGCGCACCGACGGTCCGCGTCAGCGCGTCGAACGCGGTCTGATACCACATCACCGTCTTCGGCGTGACGTTCCTCAGATACCGGCGTTCACGGAGGAATTGCTCGAACAGCGTAGAGAGGACAGACATGAGACAGAAGCTCCTCTCGGACCTCCTGTCTGGCGTTTTTCGCGGCTAAATGCATGTCCCGAAGGGACATGGTGCGCCCAGCACGACTCGAACGTGCGACCTCCTGGTTCGTAGCCAGACGCTCTATCCAACTGAGCTATGGGCGCGAGAGGTGTGTTCTGTGCACGCTAAAAACACGCACAGAAACCAAAATTCTATCACACAGTCCCGGCCAGCCCGTCCGCCCCAAGGCTGGTCCGGTATCCAGCGATCCCTGATCCCCGATCGCCGATCCCGACGCTGAGCGCCCGAGTCCCAAGTCCCCAGTCCCGAGTCCCGACGCCTATAATCGCCTACGTGGACGCCGTCACCTCCCACCGCGCAACCGCGCCAGGTCAGGTCCGCTGCTTCGTGCTGACGATCAGCGACACCCGCACCGAAGCGGATGACACGAGCGGGGCGGCCATCGTCGAAGCGCTGACCGCGGCGGGCCATGTGGTGACCGGCCGCAAGATTCTTCGCGACGATCCGGGCCCGGTTGCCGAGGCCATCCGGCGCGCGACCGTGTCGGCCGACGTCGTGATCACGACGGGCGGCACGGGCATCACGTCGCGCGACAGCACCTACGAAGCCATCTCGGGGCTGCTCGACAAGCACCTCGACGGGTTCGGCGAGCTGTTCAGGATGCTGAGCTACGAGGAGATCGGCGCCGCGGCGATGCTGAGCCGCGCCTGCGCCGGGACGATTCGCAGGACCGCGGTCTTCTCGCTGCCGGGATCGGACAAGGCGGTGAAGCTGGCCATGACGAAGCTCCTCATCCCCGAGCTGGGCCACATCGTCCGCGAGCTGAAACGCTGAACCTCGAGGTCACACGAACATGCCGACGATGAGGCCGATACGCGAGACGATTCCGGTCGAGGACGCGCTCGCGCTGATCCGGGACGCGGCGATTCCGATCGAGCGCACGGAGCGAGTGCCGGTGCGCGACGCCTGCGGGCGCGTGGCGGCCGCGGCGATCGTGGCAACCGCGGATGTCCCTCCGTTCAACAAGGCGGCAATGGATGGATACGCGGTCGTCGCCGCGGACACGTTCGGCGCCGGCCGCGACGAGCCCAGGATTCTGCGATGCGTCGGGACGATTCACTCCGGCCAGATGCCGGAGCGCGCAATCCAGCCAGGCGAGTGCATGCAGATCGCCACCGGCGCGCCGGTGCCGGAAGGCGCGGATGCGGTCGTGATGGTCGAGGTGACGGAGAAGGGCGCGAGCGGCGAGGTGCGGATCATGTCGCCGGTGTATCCGCGCCAGAACGTCTCACGGCGGGGCAGCGATCTCGCCGCCGGGAGCGTCGTCCTCGACCCGGGTCAGCTCATCAATCCGAGCCGCGTCGGCGCCGCGGCCGCGGCGGGCGCCGGTGAAATCGACGTCTACGCGCGACCCGTGGTGGCGATCGTGTCGACGGGGGATGAAGTCGTCGAGCCGGGGCGGCCGCTGGGCCCGGCGCAGATCTACGACATCAATCGCTACACGCTGTCGTCGATCGTGACCGCGCACGGCGGCGTACCGGTGGTCCACGAGATTGCGGCAGACACACTCGAGGATCTCTCCACGGCGGTCGAAGCGCGCGACGTCCGCCGACCTCATCGTGTTCTCAGGCGGCAGCTCGGTCGGCGAAAAGGATCTGATGCTCGACCTCCTGCAGAAGTACGGCGAGGTCGTGTTCCATGGCATCGCCGTGAAGCCCGGGAAGCCCACGATCTTCGGCCGGCTCCGGGGAAAGCCGCTGCTCGGCATGCCAGGCAACCCGACGTCGTGCCTCTCGAACGCCTATCTGCTGCTCGCGCCGCTCCTCCGCCTCATCGCGAGGCTTCCCGAGTACAAGCCGCACACCGTGAGGGTTCCGCTGTCGCGGCGCATCGTCTCGACGACCGGGCGGCATCAGTTCTACACCGTCAGGGTCGTCGACGGCGCCGCCATGCCCGCGTTCAAGGCCTCTGGCGACATCACGAGCATGTCGCAGGCCGACGGCTATATCGAGATCCCGGCACAGACCGACATCGTCGAAGCGGGCGAGCTCGTGGACGTGAAGTTGTTTTGATCAGGTGCCAATGTCAAAGACTTCGACACTGACGACCGCGCCCGCGTTCGAGCTTCCGACACAGAAGGGACAACCGCGCTCGCTCGCAAGCTTTCTCGAGAAGGGTCCGGTTCTGCTCGCCTTCCATCGCGGCACCTGGTGACCGAACTGCCGCCGCCGGTTCGGTGAACTGGCACGCAACGCCCCTGAATACGCGCGACGCGGCGTGCAAGTCGTGACCGTGGTGGCGCAGCGCTCGGACGCGGTGCGCCGCTATGTCGAGGAAACCGGGCTGCCGTTCAACATCCTCGTGGACGAATCGCGCGAGGCGCTGAAGGCGTACGGCGTGTGGCACCGAATCGGGCTGGACGCCTGGAACATCGCGCGCCCAGCCCTGTTTCTGATCGATCCGAGTGGCTCGATCCGCTACTCGTTCATCGCGGAGTCTCAGGAAGAGTTCCCCTCACACGACGAAATCCTCCAAGCCCTGGATCAGCTGAACCCCTGAACCTATTTGAACCTCTTGGCAATCGCATCCCAATCGACGACGTTCCACCAGGCAGCGATGTAGTCGGGCCGGCGGTTCTGGTACTTCAGGTAGTAGGCGTGCTCCCACACGTCCAGACCGAAGATCGCCTTCTTCCCTTCCATCAGCGGACTGTCCTGGTTGGCGCTGCTCTCGATCACGAGCTTGCCGCCGGCGTCGATCAGCCATGCCCAGCCGCTGCCGAACCGCTTCACGCCGGCGTCGGCGAACTGCTTCTTGAACGTGTCGAAATCGCCGAACGACGACTTGATGGCGTCGCCGAGCGCGCCCGCGGGGGCGCCTCCCTTCCCCGGCCCCATGATTTCCCAGAACATCGTGTGATTCGCGTGGCCGCCGCCGTTGTTGCGAACCGCGGTGCGGATGTCCTCAGGCACCGAATTGATCCCCCGGAGCAGGTCCTCGATGCTCTTCTGCTGAAGCTCGGGATGCTTCTCGAGCGCCGCATTCAGGTTCGTCACGTAGGCGGCATGGTGCTTGTCGTGATGAATCCGCATCGTCTGTTCGTCGATGTGCGGCTCGAGCGCGTTGTAGGCATAAGGAAGCGGTGGTACTTCGTGAGCCATTCTTCAAATCCTCCAAAAGGGAATCGTACATCAAGCGGGGCTTGTTCAACTCCCAACTTCCAACTCCCAACGTCCGCAACAGCTGGTAACGCCTGGGCAAAAGCCGACACGAGGCAAGATGGCACGCTGGCTGCGATGAGCGGATGGATCCTACGCGCAGATCCTTCGAGCCTTGGGAAGTCTGCCGGAGCGGCGTCGATCCAGGCAGCTCGTAGGTTGGGAGGTTGGAGTCAATCTGATCTTAGAGAGCAAGCATCCGATCAAGCGCAAGCTTGGCGTGCGACTTCGTCGGTTCGGGGACGACGATCTGGTTGTGAACCTGGCCTTCGGCCAGCCCCTCGAGGATCCACAGCAGGTGGTTGGGTGAGACGCGGAACATCGTGGAGCACAGGCAGCCGAAGGGATCCAGCGTCACGATCGTCTTGTCCGGCACGTCGTGCGTCAGCCGATTGACGAGGTGAATTTCGGTCGCGACTGCCCAGACCGTTCCGGGCGGACTCGCCTTGACGGTATTGACGATGTATTCGGTCGATCCGCTCTCGTCCGCGGCGCGGACGACATCGAGCGTGCATTCCGGGTGCGCGACAACGCGTCCGTGCGGATACTTCTTCCGGAACGCCTCGATCTGGGGCACCGTGAAGCGCGTGTGAACGGAGCAATGTCCCTTCCACAGAAGGAGCTTCGCGCGCGTGAGCCCGGCCGCGTCGAGACCGCCCCACATTTCGTTCGGATCCCAGACCACCATCTCGTCGAGCGGAACGCCCATCTTGAAGGCGGTGTTCCGGCCGAGATGCTGATCCGGGAGCATCAGGATCTTGTCGCCGCGTTCCCACGCCCACGTCATGATCGCGCGTGCGTTGGTCGAGGTGCAGACGATCCCGCCGTGCTCACCGACGTACGCTTTGATGCCGGCTGACGAGTTGATGTAGGTGACCGGAATGACGCCTGCCTTGCCGTTCTCGACCCCGTCCGTCCTGACGCCCATCTGCTCCAGCTCGCGCCAGCAGATCTCGAGCTGATCCGGCGCCGCCATGTCAGCCATCGAACATCCGGCGGCGAGGTCTGGCAGCACGACCTTCTGGTGCGGCGCGCGCAGGATGTCGGCGCTCTCGGCCATGAAGTGCACGCCGCAGAACACGATGTAGTCGGCTTTGTCACGCGTGGCCGCCGCGCGGGCGAGCTTCAGCGAGTCGCCGATGTAATCGGCGAACTTGATCACTTCGTCGCGCTGATAGTGATGCCCGAGGATGACGACGCGTTCGCCGAGCGACGCTTTTGCAGCCGCGATGCGGGCATCGAGCTCATCGTCAGAAAGGCGGAGAAAGCGTTCCGGGAGCGGCTGGCGCTCGCCGATGCTCTGCTTCTCGAAGTCGGTGAGTATCTTGATGTCCATTCTTCTCCGGGGGACTTCGTCCCCCGGACCCCCTTACACGCTCGCTCGCGGGGGCCCCTGACGCCCCGCTCCGCTCCGCGTGGCTCGCTCGCTCCGCTCCCTCGCGATCTCCACCAAGGGGACTTCGTCCCCCGGACCCCCTTACACGGTCGCTCGCGGGGGCCCCTTCGCCCCGCTCCGCTCCCGTGGCTCGCTCGCTCCGCTCACTCGCGATCATACCCGTGGGACTTCGTCCCCCGGACCCCCTGCCGCGCCTGTGGGCGCGCTTGCGCGTCCTTACTCGCTAAGACTTACGACGCCCCATGCGGGCCCGACGGCCCATTAGACACTGAAACGAGCGTCAGTCATGCCATGGAGGCGCCAACCTCGTCAGCAGCCTCGGGGCCGTTGACGACGTTGTAAAGGGTATCGCGCTCGACGGGTTCTCGGCCCGCCGCCCTGATCAGCCGGCGGATTTGCGATGTGCTCATGGCTTCGGGAGTTCTCGCGCCGGCCATGTGGTAGATCTTCTCCTCCTGCACGGTGCCGTCCAGGTCGTCTACGCCGAACCAGAGGGCTACCTGCGCCACCTCGACCCCGGTCGCAATCCAGAACGCCTTCACGTGCGGCACGTTCTCGAGCATCAGCCGCGACACCGCGAGCACGCGGAGCGTGTCCGCGGCAGTCGGCCCGGGCAGCTTGCGCATCTGATTGTTGTCGGGATGGAACGCGAGCGGGATGAACGCCTGGATCGCCCCGGTCTCGTCCTGCAGCGCGCGCACTCGCATCATGTGATCGACGCGCTCGGCGGCAGTCTCGATGTGCCCGTACAGCATCGTGATGTTCGAACGCATGCCGAGCATGTGGGCCAGGCGATGGATCTCGAGGTAGCGGTCGGCGCCGCACTTGTCGTGGCAGATCTTCCGGCGCACGCGCTCCGCGAACACCTCGGCGCCGCCCCCGGGCAGCGAGTCGAGGCCCGCCGCCATCAGCTCGCGCAGGACCTGCTCGTCGGTTCTGCCGTACAGATCCGCGAAAAACGCAATCTCGACCGCCGTGAAGCACTTCAGGTGCACGTCCGGGCGGATGCGTTTGAACCCGCGCAGCATTTCCAGGTAGTAGTCGAACGGCAACTCGGGATGCAGACCGTTGACGACGTGGACTTCGGTCAGGGGCTGGTGGGCACGCGCGCGCAGCTTGTCCCAGAGCTGCTCGAGCGACATGGTGTAGGACCCCGGATCTCCCGGCCGCAGCCTGGCGAACGAGCAGAACAGGCAGCTCGCCACGCAGACGTTCGTCGCTTCGAGACGGATGTTGAAGTTGTAGTAGGTGCAGTCGCCGTGCCGGCGCTCGCGCTCCCGGTTGGCGAGCCAGCCGATGGCGAGCAGGTCCGGGCACTCGAACAGACGGACGCCGTCGTCGAGCGTGAGCCGGAGGCCGGCCTCGACCTTGTCGGCGATATCCGCCACTCCGGCTGCCGCGAGGCGCTTCAACACGTAGCTGATCTCGAAACGGTCAGGCAAGCCCCATGACCTGAAGCCGGATGGTCCGCGCGCGCGGCCCATCCATCTCGCCGACGAGGACGCGCTGCCACTGGCCGAGCACGGCTTCGCCGCCGCTGACCTGCAGACTGACGGAATGGCCGAGCAGCATGGCGCGCAGGTGCGAATCCGCGTTCATGCGATCGCAGTCCGAGTGCTTCGGATCGTTGTGCAGCCACTCGGCATCGCGATCAACGACCTGCTCGAGCACGCGAAGGATGTCGGCATGCAGCGCCTTCTGCGCTTCGTTAATGAACAGCGCACAGGTCGTGTGCATCGACACCAGGCTCGCGATGCCCTCGCGAATGCCGGATCGCCGCACCCGGTCCATGACCGTATCGGTGATGTCGACCAGCTCGATGCGCCGGTCGGTCTGGACCAGCAGCGATTCGGCATGCACCGACATCGAGCCGGTGGTGGCAACGGGCTGTGGCGGCGTTTCGCGAATGGTCACACTCGAGCTCTTGGACATTGTGCGGTGGTCGATCGCGCCTTTCCCCGGGGATTCTCGTCCATCGCGGACAGGTTCTACACCCGGCGGACTCTCGTTCCTGCTCCGCTAGCACAGGAAATCCGCGTGAATAGGCACTTTCCATTGTACCGCAGCGTCGCGGGCTATACTGGTCGGAACTGACTGTGCCCGGCGGCCATGCGAAGTGGGTGGAAAGCCCACGCGGTGCCGCCACTGTAAGCGGGGAGCACATCGCTTCTTCCGGCCAGAGCCGGATGCCACTGTGCAGGGTGCCTGCATGGGAAGGCTGCGATGGACGCGACGATCCGCGAGCCAGGATACCTGGAGGCCGGGCCGTCCTTTTCCATCGGCGCGAGACACGCCGGGAAGGAGCCTCATGCACGTTCCCTCCGTCCGATTCTTTCCTTCGCTTCACCTCTGCCTTGGTGTTCGCCGCCGGCTTCGCGACCGATGCCAGCGCCGCCGGGGACGTCGCCGGCCGCGTCGTCGATCCGGACGGCAGGCCGGTGGCCGGCGCGCGTGTGCTGCTGTCTGGCGCCGGCGTGCCGCTGCAGTCTGCCATCACGACCGAGGATGGCCGCTTTTCGATTGCGGCGCCCGAGACCGGCCGTCTGACGATTCGCGTGGCCGCCGACGGATTCAGGGCCGAGGCGGTCAACGTCGACGGTTCGGCGGAGCCAAAGGATGTCGGCACGATCGCCCTCGCCATCAGCGCCCTCTCGGAGTCGATCGTCGTGTCTGCGTCACAGGTCGAGATCCCGCTGACGCGGGTCACGTCGAGCGTGACGATCATCAGCGGCGCCGAGCTCGAGGCCAGGCAGATCCACACGGTGGCGGACGCGCTGCGCATGGTGCCAGGGCTCACGCTGGCCAGCACCGGCGGTCTCGGGACGACCACCGGAGTGTTCCCGCGCGGCGGCGAATCGAACTTCACGCTGGCGTTGATCGATGGCGTTCCGGCGAACTCGTTCGGCGGCGACTTCGACTTCTCACAGGTGCCAACGGCGAACATCGAGCGGATCGAGGTCGTGCGCGGACCGCAGAGCGCGCTCTTCGGCGCCAATGCGATTGGCGCAGTAGTGCAGATCGTGTCCCGCCGCGGCGGACCGCCGGCCGCGAAGCTGAGCGTCGAAGGAGGTCACTACGGCACATCGCGCGTGACGACGTCGACCACGGGACAGCACCGTGGGTTCGAATGGGGCGCGTCCTACGATGGGCTCGGCAGCGACGGATTCAACGGCGAGCGCACGGCGAGCGGCGAAGAGGTTGTCAACGACGACTACGAGCGGCACGCTGGCGCGGCCTCTGGCGGATGGCGTGAGGGCAACTTCTGGGTGCGCGCCGACGCTCGGCATTCGACCGACGAACGCGGATTCCCGGGACCATTCGGCAGCAACCCGATCGGGATCTACGGCGGAATCGATGCCGTGTCACGGGGCACGAACGACCGAACGCAGGCGTCTGTGTCAACCTCGGTGCCGTTGTCCAATCGCGTCCGCGCCCAGGGGCTCGTCGGCTACAACCGGCTCGAAAGTGACTTCACGAGTCAGTTCGACACGTCGGAATCGTTCTCGCGCCGATGGGTCGGGCGCATGCAGGCCGACACCGCACTTTATTCGGGACTCGACCTGTCGGCCGGCGTCGAGCTTCAGGGCGAGCGCGCAGGCAGTACCTACATCACCGGCTCGTCATTCCAGCAGATCCCGGTCGAGCGCAGCACCGTCGGCTATTTCGGTGAGGCCCGCTGGAACTGGCAGGATCGCGTAATCGTAGTCACCGGGCTTCGCATCGAGGATATTCGCCGCGATCGCATCGAGGAATCCGGAACGCGGCCCGTGCTGCCGTCGGACACCGTCGTGTCCGTCAATCCCCGGGCATCGGCGGCGTGGATCACACGCGGGAACACGGCTACCTACACCAAGGTACGAGGCGGCGATCGGCACCGGCATCCGTCCGCCCGACGGCTTCGAGCTTGCGTTCACCGACAACCCCGAGCTGCGTCCGGAGCGCAGTTTCAGCGTCGAAGCGGGCATCGATCAGGCCTTCGCCTCCGGACGTGGACTGGTCGAGGCAACCGCCTTCTTCAACGAGTACGACGACCTCATCGTGGCGGTCGGTTCGTTCAGCGGATCGAGCCGGTATCGAACCGACAACATCTCGAACGCACGCGCTCGCGGCCTCGAGCTCGCGCTGACGCTGCGCGGCCGGATTCCCGGGCGGCGGCCGATCGATCTGTCGGGACGCGTCGGCTACACGCACCTCGCCACGAAAATCCTCGCGGTCGATCAGGACGACGCCGCGCCGCCGCCATTTACGGTCGGGCAGGCGCTGCTGCGGCGTCCCGATCATCAGTTCTTCGCCGACTTCTCGGCGTCGGTTGCGAGCGTGTCGGCATTCCTCCGCGGCGGCGGGCGCAGCGCGGCGCTCGATGTCGAGCCGTCGTTCGGCACCTTTGGCGGGCTGTTCGACGCGAGCGGCTACCAGGTCTGGCACGCGGGCGCGGCGTGGCGGGTCGCGCGGTTCGCCGAGGTGTTCGGCCGCGTCGAGAACCTGTTCGATCGGTCGTACGAAGAAGCCTTCGGCTTCCCCGCACTCGGCCGCCGCGCGACCGCGGGTCTTCGCCTTGTTGCAGGCCACTGATCTCGTCTTCGGCTACGGCGACAGCCCGGTCATCCAGGGCGTGTCGCTCGATGTGCCGACTGGCGCGCTCATCGGCTTGATCGGGCCGAACGGCTCGGGCAAGACGACGCTCCTCCGCCTGCTTGCAGGCACCCGTAAACCTGCAAGCGGGCGGGTCACCTTCGACGGCGTGCCGCTCGCGTCGCTGTCCCGCGGGACGATTGCACGCCGCATGGCGGTCGTCCCGCAGGAAACGCATCTGGCATTCGATTACTCGGTGCTCGAGGTCGTGCTGATGGGTCGCTACGCACACCTCGGCGCGTTCGCGGTCGAGGGCCCGCGCGATATCGCGATTGCCCGCGCGTCGCTGGCCGCAACCGGCGCCGACTCGTTCGAGTCACGCGCGTTCTCGACGTTGAGCGGCGGGGAGAAGCAGCGCGTGATCATCGCCGCCGCGCTCGCCCAGATCACGACAGAGGGCGCGGGGAGCACCGCGCTTCTTCTCGACGAGCCAACGGCCGCGCTCGACCTCAAGTACCAGCTTGGCGTCACCAGGCTGCTGCAGTCGCTCCATCGGGAAAGAGGACTCACGGTCATCGTCTCGACCCACGACCTCGCGTTTGCCTCGGGTCTCTGCGCCACGATGGTGATGCTGAAGAGCGGACGGGTGCTCGCCTCCGGGCCGACCGAGACGGTATTGACGCCTGGGCGAATCCGCGATCTGTACGACGTCGACGTCGAGATCGCGCGGCATCAACCGACGGGCCACCTGACGGTCATACCCGTCAGGGTGGTCGAGCGCGGGCCGCAGCCGTGAAACCGGTCAGCCGACGGCTCGCGATGGCGCTGGTGCTGTTCGGCGGAGCGGCGATCGGCGCGATCGCGGCCGCACCGCTGATCGGGTCCACGCCGATCAGCCTGCGGCGCGCGCTCGACGTTTCGATTCCATTCGCGGAGAATGCCGACGCACAGATCTTCTTCATCGCGCGGCTGCCGCGCACCCTCGCGGCGGCGCTGGTCGGATCGACGCTGGCGACGGCCGGAGTCGTGTTCCAGGGGTTGTTGCGCAATCCGCTGGCGACACCGTTCACGCTCGGCGTGTCGGCGGGGGCCGCGCTCGGCGCCATGCTCGCCATCACCTTCCGGCCGGCGCTCGAATGGCTCGGCGTCTCGCTCGCGCCGCTCGCCAGCTTCGCCGGATCGCTGATTGCGGTGGCGATCGTCTACCTGCTGGCCTCAGCGCGTCACCGCGGCCTGTCCACCGAGGTCCTGCTCCTCGCCGGCGTCACGATGAACGCGTTCTTTTCAGCGCTGATCCTGTTCGTGCAGTACTTCGCCGATTTCGCCGAGACGTTCCGCATCCTGCGCTGGCTGATGGGAGATCTCGACGTCAGCAGCTACGATCCGCTGGTCATGGCGCTGCCGCTGGTCGTCACCGCCTTCGCGGCCTTCGCGTGGCTCGCCCGCCCGCTGAATCTGCTCAGCCTCGGCGCCGATGCGGCAGAGTCCCGCGGTCTCAACGTCGTCCGGGCGCAGCGGGTCGCGTTCGTGAGCGCGTCGCTCGCTACCGGCGCCGCCGTGTCAGTCGGCGGCCCGGTCGGCTTCATCGGCATCATCGTGCCGCACCTCGTACGGCTCATCGTCGGCGCCGACCATCGCATCGTCCTGCCGTCATCGGCGCTGTTCGGTGCGGCGTTCCTGATCGCGTGCGACGCGGTGGCGCGGAGCGTGATGGCGCCGCTCGAGCTGCCCGTCGGCGTCATCACGGCGTTGATCGGAGGCCCGTTTTTTTTGTGGTTGCTGGTGCGACGGGGGAAGGTGTGATTGTGACGGGACTGGGGACTCGGGACTGGGGGCTCGGGCGCATCTCGGGACTCGGGGTTCGGACTGGACTCGGGACTCGGGCGCATCTTGGGACTTGGGGCTCGGGACTCGGGCTCATGGCCGGGTGAAGTCTCATGACTAGGCAGATCTTCTTGCTTCTGGCGTTGGTGTGGTCGCTGACGCTGGCGTCACACCCGGCCGTCTCCGGACAAGCACCCTCCAAGCCGGCCAGGATCATCTCGATCGTGCCGGCGGTGACGGAAATGCTGTTCGCGATCGGCGCGGGAGACCGCGTCGTTGCGGTCGGCAACTTCGACCGGTATCCGCCCGAGGTCAATCAGCGCCAGCGCGTGGGCGCGCTGCTGGATCCCGATGTCGAGCGCATTCTGTCGCTGCGTCCGGATCTGGTCTTCCTGTATCACACGCAGAAAGACCTGATGACCCAGCTCAAACGCGCCGGGATCCAGTGGTTCTCCTACGCGCACTCGGGCCTTGCCGACGTCACCATCACCATCCGTCAGGTGGGCGAACGCGTCGGCGAGGCGAAGCGAGCGCACGATCTGGCTACCGACATCGAGACACGCATCGGCGCCATACGTGCTCGAACGGCCGGCAAGCCGCGGCCGCGGACGCTCGTCATCTTCGGCCGCGACGCGTTCGCGCTGCGTGGCATATTCGCGAGCGGCGGCAAGGGGTTCATCCACGACATGGTCACGGCCGCAGGCGGCGACAACGTCTTCGCCGAAGTCCAGCGGGAATCGGTGCAGGCTACGACCGAGCTCCTGATCGCGCGGCGGCCGGACGTGATCCTCGAGCTTCGCGCGGATCCGATCGATGCGGCGACCGAGGCGAAAGAGCTCAAAGTGTGGGGCGCCCTGTCGTCAGTTCCCGCGGTGAAGCTCGGGCGCGTTCACATCATTGCCGATCAGCGCACGGTGATACCCGGACCCCGTGTTGCCGAAGGCGCCGAGCTCTTCTGGCGGGCGCTGCACGAACGGAAATGAAGATCCTCGTCTCCTGGAGCAGCGGCAAGGACAGCGCCTGGATGCTGCACGTGCTGCGACGCGACCGTATCGGACACCCCGCGGCGCTGCTGACGACGATGAACGAGGAGGTGGATCGAGTCGCGATGCATGGCGTCCGGGCGGAGGTGCTTCGCGCGCAGGCAGCGGCCGCCAGATTGCCGCTCATCACCGTCCCCCTTCCTTCGCCCTGTCCGAACGAAGTGTACGAACAGCGCATGGCCGAGGCTGTCGCCGCGGCCGTTCGCAACGGCTTCACCCACGTCGCATTCGGCGATCTCTTCCTGCGCGACGTTCGCCAGTATCGCGAAGAGCGCCTGGCGGGCACCGGCTTGACGCCGCTCTTCCCCCTTTGGGACCTGCCAACCGGCGAGCTGGCCCGCGAGATGATCCGCGAAGGGCTCGAGGCGCGTTTGAGCTGCATCGATCAGCGCATCCTGCCGGCTGCATTCGCGGGCCGCTCGTTCGACGATGCGCTATTGAGGGATCTGCCAGAAGGCGTCGACCCGTGCGGCGAGCGCGGCGAATTTCACAGCTGCGTCGTCAGCGGCCCGATGTTCGAGCGAGCGCTCGAGGTCGAGGCTGGCGAGGTGGTCGTGCGCGGGGATTTCGTCTTCGCGGATGTCAGGTTGAAGAATGGAAGGAACACCTAAGCCTAAGCGAACTCGACCGGTACGCGTTGCGGGATGAACCCGCGCTCGAACGCGTCGCTCAGCAGCCGCTCGACCGCCTGCCGGCCGCGCTCGCCGTATGAGAGCGTCAGCTTGTTCACGTACATACCGACGAACTTGTCGGTGCGGGCGCGATCCAGTCCACGCCCGAACTGGAGCGCATACTCGACCGCCTGCTCGCGGTGCGACAGCGCGTGGGCAATGCTGTCGTGCAGAATCTTCGAAACGACCTGGATCATCTCCGGACCCAGATCGCGGCGGATGATGTTGCCGCCGAGCGGAAGCGGCAGACCGGCGGTGTGATCGGCCCACCACTCGCCGAGGTCGACGATCTTCCGGAGGCCCTCCTCGGCGTACGTCAGCTGCCCCTCGTGAATGAGCAGGCCGGCGTCCGCCTTGCCGTCGAGGACCACCTGCTGGATCTCGTCGAACGGCACGATGGTGAACTCGAAGCCAGGCTCGTACAACCGCAGCGTCAGGTACGCCGTGGTGAGCGTGCCTGGTATCGCGATCCGCGATCCTTTGACCCGTGTCACGCCGCCTTCCCGCGCGACCACGATCGGCCCATAGTTGTCGCCCATGCTGGCGCCGTGGGGCAGCAGCGCGTACTTGTCGACCAGGTGGGCGTACGCGTGGAACGAGACCGCCGACACTTCGTACCGTCCTTCGAACGCGGCCCGATTCAGGGTCTCGATGTCCGCCAGAACCTGATCGACAACGATGCCGTGAGTATCGACGGCGCCGCTCGCGAGGCCGTAGAACATGAACGCGTCGTCGGAATCAGGACTATGGGCGACGGTGATTCTCGTGTCTGACATGGTTGTGTGTGGTTGCGCCGGGTCAGGAGCGCGCAACCGGATGGTGCTGCCTCAAGCTGCGCACGACGGTGGTGACACGATCGATCGCGAAATCGATGTCGGCGTCGGTCGTCCAGCGTCCGAGGCCGAATCGGACCGAGGCGCCGGTGCTCTCGCCGACCGCCCCGATGGCGACCAGCACGTGCGACGGAGCCTGACTTCCCGAGCTGCAGGCGGAACCGGTGGACACGGCGATATCGCCGAGCGCCATGAGGAGCGCCTCGCCCTCGATTCCATCGAAGCTGACGTGCAGGTTGTGAGGGAGCCGTCGCTCGAGCGATCCGTTGACGCGGATGCCATCGAACGCGGCCTGGAGTCCGGCGAGCAGCCGATCCCTGGAGGCGGCCAGTCGCGCCGACTCCTGCGGCAGCAGCTCGCGAGCCACTTCCGCGCAGGCGCCGAGGCCGACAATCCCGGGAACGTTCAACGTGCCCGATCGCAAGCCATTCTCGTGACCGCCGCCGTCAATCTGACATTCGATCGGCACCTTCGGTCGCTGGCGCCGTATATACAGCGCGCCGGCCCCCTTCGGCCCGTAACACTTGTGCGCGGTGAGCGACAGGAGATCCACGCCGGCGTCCGCGACGTCGATCGGAACCTTGCCGAAGGCCTGTGCCGCGTCGCTGTGGAGAAGGGCCCCCTTTTCGTGGACGACGGCGGCAATCCGATCGAGCTGCTGCAGGACGCCGATCTCGTTGTTCGCGGCCATCACCGACACGAGCACCGTCCGGTCCGTCAGCTCGCTCCGAAGCTGGTCGAGATCGACGAAGCCGTCGGGTGTAACCGGGAGAACCGTGACGTTCCAGCCGTCCTTCTTCAACCTGGCGCACGAGTCGAGGACCGATTTGTGCTCGGTCGCGACCGTGATGACGTGATTGCCGCGATCCTTCAGCGCGCAGACGACACCCTTGATGGCCAGATTGTTCGACTCAGTGGCGCCGCTGGTGAAGATGATCTCGCCAGCCGACGCATTGACGAGCGCTGCTACCTGCTTCCGGGCCTGTTCGACCGCTTCCTGCGCCTGCCAGCCGTACGCGTGCTGTTTACTCGCAGCGTTGCCGAAACGCTCCGTGAAGTACGGCAGCATCGCGTCGAGCACGCGGGGATCGACCGGCGTCGTTGCGTGATAGTCGAGATAGACCGGACGTGACATCACGACCTGCGCAGCGGCAGCGCGGACGCGACCTGTTCTGGAACCGGCGGGTCGGTCGCGATCTCCTGGAGCGAACAGGTGGAAAGCGCCGCGAGGATCCGATCCTTGATCCGCCACAACGGGTCGCGGACGCTGCATTTCGCATACTGGCCGCAGTTCTCGGCGTCGGTCGAACACGCCGTGACCGTCAGCGGGCCGTCTATCGCCTGGATGATATCGGCCACCGAGATGCCGCTCGCGCCGCGCGCGAGCCGGTAGCCGCCGCGCGTACCTTGATGCGACGTCAGGAGTCCCCGGCGCGCGAGCTGCTGCAGCACCTTCGCCATCAGCTCGATGGGGATGTCGTACTGTTCGGCGATCTCGCGTGCGCTCGCCGAGGCGGCGTCCGACCGCATCGCGAGGTGCTTCATCGCCATCAACGCGTAATCAGCTTTCTTGGATAAACGGAGCATCTACGTCCTACGTGCTATTGTGCTGCGTGCTCACGTGCGCGTGCTCACGTGCGCGTGCTCACGTGCTCTTTCGTGCTATACGTGCAACGTGCTACTGCTGGTGCCAACGTGCTCACGTGCTCACGTGCTGCGGGGCTCGCGCTCACCACATTCCCAACTGCAGCTTGGCCGCATCCGACATCCGGTCCTTGGTCCACGTCGGGTCCCAGACCACGTCGACCTTTGCGTCGGTGACGCCGGGGACGGCTTTGACTTTCTGGGCCACTTCGACCGGCAGCGATTGCGCGGCCGGACATCCGGGGGCAGTGAGCGTCATTCGAATCCCCGCCACACCGCTGGCATCGACGACCACGCCGTAAATCAGGCCGAGCTCGACGATATTGACCGGAATTTCCGGATCGTAGACCGTCCGGATGGCGTCGAGGATGGCCGTCTCGAGCTCGCCGGTGCGGGCCGTGTCCGGAATCAGGGCGCCGGCTTCATTAGTCTCGCCCGGCGCATCGGCGAGCGGCGGTTGAACAACAGGGAGCGGCTTCATTCCGTTGATGTCTTCTCCTGCCGGTCGAGCGCGGCTTTGAGCGTATGCCACGCCAAACTGGCGCACTTCACCCGCACGGGGAACTCTCGGACACCGGCCAGCACGGACAGTTTGCCGAGGTCCTCGACGGTCTGATCGGTCGGCGTCGTCACCATCCGGTGGAACCGCTCGAACAGGTCGCGGGCCTCGAATACCGTACATCCCTTCAGGCGATCTGTCATCAGGGACGCCGAGGCCTTCGAGATCGCGCAGCCGGAGCCCTCGAAGGCGAGATCCGAGATACGCCCGTCGTCGACCTGCACGAAGACGCTGACGCGGTCGCCGCACAGGGGGTTGTAGCCCTCGGCATGGTGACTCGACCCCTCGATGCGGCGGAAGTTCCTCGGCCGGCGGTTATGGTCGAGGATCACTTCCTGGTAGAGCTCGTTGAGGTCCGACATTCGATTGATGACCTTGCGCGGCCAGGGTCATTCAGCCGCGCGATACGAATCTCAGGCGAAGACCGCGTGAACGCGACGAAGTGATCGGATCAGCGCGTCGAGGTCCTGACGCGTGTTGTACATCGCGAGAGAGGCCCGCGCCGTCGCCGGCACGCCGAACCGTTCCATGACCGGCTGCGCGCAATGATGACCGGTCCGGATGGCGACCCCTTCCTGATCCACGATCGTGCCGATGTCGTGGGGATGCACCCCCTCCATCACGAACGACAGAATGCTCGCCTTCTGCCGCGCCGTGCCGATCAACCGCACGCCTGGGACGTCCTGCAGCGCCTCGGTCCCGTACGCGAGCAGACCGCGCTCGTGCTCCGTGATCGCCGTGAGCCCGACGCCGTTGATATAGTCCAGCGCCGCACCGAGGCCGACCGCGCCGGCGATATCGGGCGTTCCCGCTTCGAACTTGTACGGCAAGTCGTTCCACGTCGATTTCTCGAACGTGACCGATCGAATCATGTCCCCGCCGCCGAGGAAGGGCGGCATGGCCTCGAGCAGCGACCTGCGCCCGTACAACACGCCGATGCCGGTCGGGCCGTAGAGCTTGTGCCCTGTCGCCACGTAGAAATCGCAGTCGAGGGCGCGCACGTCGACGGGCATGTGGTAGGCCGCCTGCGACCCGTCGACGAGGACCGGAATTTCCTTCGCGTGAGCCATGCGGACGATCGCATCGATTGGATTGATCGTCCCGAGCGCGTTCGACATGTGCGTGACGGCCAGCAGTCTCGTGCGTGGTCCGAGGAGCGCGTCGAGGGCGTCGAGCAGGAGCTCACCTGAATCGTCGATCGGCGCCACGCGGAGCCGGGCGCCGCGCTCCTCGCACAGCAGCTGCCACGGCACGATGTTCGAGTGGTGCTCCATCGCACTGATCACCACCTCGTCACCAGCCCCGACGCGCCAGCGGCCGAACGCGTGCGCCACCAGGTTGATGCCTTCGGTGGAGTTGCGCGTGAACACGATCTCCTGGGTCGATGCCGCGTTGAAGAACGCCCGGACCTTCTCCCTGGCGGCTTCATGGGCCTCGGTGGCGAGCTCGCTCAGCAGGTGCACGCCGCGGTGCACGTTCGCATTGCTGGTCGTGTAGTAGTTAGCCAGCGCGTCGAGCACAGCCTTCGGCTTCTGTGTCGTCGCGGCGTTGTCCAGATACGTCAATGGCCGGCCGCGGATCTGACGCCGGAGAATCGGAAAGTCCTCCCGCAAACGATCGACATCGAACACCGGCGCGCGGGCGCGCCCCGGGGCGATGCCCACGATGGTCCCGGGATACGCTCCGGTGACGCCGGCAACCGGTTCGCTCATGCGACGTCGATCTCCTCGAGATCCTTGGCGAGCTGTGCGTACAACTCTGACTCGAGCTCCGCTTTCAGCGGCTCGATCTGCACGCGGTCGAGAATCTCACCCGCGAACGCGTGAATCAGCATGTCACGAGCTTCTGCGTAGGTCAGACCGCGCGCGCGAAGGTAGAAGATCGCATCCTCGTCGAGCTGCCCGATCGCCGCCCCGTGGGTGCACTTCACGTCGTCGGCAAAGATCTCGAGCTGCGGCTTGGTGTTGATCAGCGCCTCGTCCGAGAGCAGTAGCGCGCGGTTGGTCTGTTTGGCGTTCGTCTTCTGCGCGTCCTGGCGCACGATGATCTTGCCGTTGAAGATCGCCCGGGCCCGGCCGCCCAGGATGCCTTTGTATACTTCATGGCTCGGACAGTGCGCGCGGGCATGATCGATCAGCGTGTGATTGTCGACCAGACGATCGCCGTCGGCCAGATACAGCCCATTCAGCGTGACTTCAGCCCCCTCGCCGTCGAGCGTCGCCAGTACGTCGTTCCGCACGAACTTTCCGCCGAGCGAGAAGGAGTGCGACGAGAACGTCGCGGTGCGCGCGGCGTGCACATGCATGCTCGCGATATGCGCGGCCTGAAGACTCTCCTGCTGAATCTTGTAATGATCGAGAGTCGCCCCTTCACCGACGGACACTTCGGTCACGGCGTTCGTGAAGTAGGTCGAGTCGGTTCCTGCGTAGGTCTCTACGATCCGCACTTCGCTTCGATCGCCGACGACAATCAGACACCGCGGATAGGTGACGGCCGGCTGTGCACCCGATCCGTTCGCAGAGACGAACAGGATGTGCAGCGGATCGCGCAGGACGACGCCGTCCGGCACGTACACATACGCGCCGTCATCGAGGTGTGCGGTATTGAGTGCGGCGAATGCGCGATCGGTGTAGTCGGCAAGACTGCCGAGATACCGCTGGACGAACTCGCTGTCCGCCTGCAGCTCGCCGTTGACGTATCCCGCGAGCGACCCGGCCCGGACGCCCGTCGCCAGCCCCTTGAGTCGTGAGAGCTCGGACGAGAAACGGCCGTTGACGACGACGACTCGATGGGTGGCGGAGCCGAACGGAAGGCGCTCGATCTGCGCGGGAGTCAACGCGACCGCCGGCGCCGCCGGCGCGTATTCCCTGGAGACGACCGGGCTGACGTTGGTGAAGCGCCACTCCTCGTCGCGCACCGTCGGAAAGCCAAGTGCGGTGAACCGCGCGGCGCCGCGCTCGCGGAGATCCTGCAGCCATCGCGGCCCGCCGGATGGACGGGTCGAGGCGACCCACGGATGAAGCTTCTCGGCCAGTTGCGTCATGGTTATGCCCGGACCGCCTCCGCCCCGGTTTCAATCCAGCCATAGCCCTTGGCCTCGAGCTCCAGGGCGAGCTCCTTGCCGCCGGACTTCACAATCCGCCCGCCGCTGAGCACGTGCACGTAGTCGGGGACGATGAAGTTGAGGAGGCGCTGGTAGTGCGTCACGACGATCGTCGCGCGCTCGGGGCTTCGCATCGCGTTCACGCCCTTGGCGACGATCTGCAGCGCGTCGATGTCCAGGCCGGAGTCCGTCTCGTCGAGAATCGCGAGCTTCGGCTCGAGCAGCGCCATCTGGAAGATCTCGTTGCGCTTCTTCTCGCCGCCCGAGAAGCCTTCGTTGACCGACCGGCTCAGCATGCTCTTGTCGATCTCGAGCGCCTTCGCCTTCTCCGTCACGAGCTGCATGAACTCGACCGCGTCGAGCTCGATCAGGCCTTCGTGCTTCCGCTTGGCGTTCAGGGCGGCCTTGAGGAAGTAGGCGTTGTTGACGCCGGCAATCTCGACCGGGTACTGGAACGCCATGAACACGCCCTCGCGAGCCCGCTCGTCCGGATCCATGTCGAGGAGATCACGGCCTTCGAACAGCACCGTGCCGCCCGTCACCTCGTACTCGGGATGCCCCGACAGTGCCCGGGCCAGCGTGCTCTTGCCGGAACCATTCGGCCCCATGATGGCGTGGACTTCGCCCTTATTGACGTGAAGATCGATCCCGCGAAGGATCTCTTTGTCCTCGGCCTTGACCTGCAGGTTTTTGATATCAAGCATTGTTTGTGTCTATCTCTTTCCTTCGTTGTCGAGGGGCCCTCCGCCTTCGCTCTCTGAGCTCCGGCGGACCCGCCGTAGCCTTGGCGAAGGCGGGCACCCCCACGACCCGCCAGCGCTCGCTCCGCTCGCGCCGCTGACTAGCGGCAATCGGCCGCTTCGATAGATGCTCTGGTGCGTCGGCTGTGTGACGCCCTATCCGACTGAACCCTCGAGCGAGATACTCAGGAGTTTCTGTGCTTCAACGGCGAACTCCATCGGGAGCTCGCGGAAGACCTCCCTGCAGAAGCCGCTGACGATCATGTTCACTGCATCCTCGGTCGTCAGGCCGCGCTGCCGGCAGTAGAAAATCTGGTCTTCGCCGATCTTCGACGTCGACGCTTCGTGCTCCACTTTCGCCGAGGTGTTCTTGATCTCGAGGTAGGGGAACGTGTGAGCGCCGCACTTGTCGCCGATCAGCATCGAGTCGCACTGCGAGTAGTTCCGCGCGTGCTTCGCGTTCTTGCCGATTCGCACCAGGCCGCGATAGGTGTTCTGTCCGTGGCCGGCGGAGATGCCCTTCGAGACGATCGTGCTCCGGGTGTGCTTGCCCATGTGGATCATCTTGGTGCCGGTATCCGCCTGCTGCCGGTTGTTCGTCGTGGCAACCGAGTAGAACTCCCCGATGGAGTGATCGCCCTGGAGGATGCAGCCCGGATACTTCCAGGTGATTGCGGATCCGGTCTCGACCTGCGTCCACGTAATCTTCGACCGGTAGCCGGCGCAGAGGCCGCGCTTGGTGACGAAGTTGTAGATGCCGCCCTTGCCGTCCTTGTCCCCCGGGTACCAGTTCTGGATGGTCGAGTACTTGATCGTGGCGTTGTCGAGCGCCACCAGCTCGACGACGGCGGCGTGCAGCTGGTTCTCGTCGCGCATCGGTGCGGTGCAGCCCTCGAGGTAGCTGACGTACGAGCCCTCCTCCGCGATGATCAGCGTCCGCTCGAACTGGCCGGTGTCCTTCGCGTTGATCCGGAAGTAGGTCGACAGCTCCATCGGGCAGCGCACGCCCTTCGGGATGTACACGAACGATCCGTCGCTGAAGACCGCCGAGTTCAGCGTCGCGAAGAAATTGTCGGTGTACAGGTACGACCGAGCCGAGATACTTCTTCACGAGCTCCGGATGCTCGCGCACGGCCTCGGAGAACGAACAGAAGATGATTCCGACGCTCGCGAGCCGCTCCCGGAACGTCGTCGCGACCGAGACGCTGTCGAAGACCGCGTCAACCGCGACCCCCGCGAGCATCTTCTGCTCGTCGATCGGGATGCCGAGCTTGTCGAAGGTCGCCTTCACCTCGGGATCCATTTCGTCCAGGCTGTTCAGCGACTTCTTCTTCTTCGGCGCCGAGTAATAGACGATGTCCTGGTAGTTGATCGGCTCGTACTTGACGTTCTGCCAGGTGGGCTCCTTCATCGTGAGCCACAAGCGGTAAGCCTTCAGCCGCCACTGCAGCAGCCAGTCCGGCTCCTGCTTCTTTTCCGAGATCAGCCGGATGACGTCCTCGTTGAGACCCTTGGGGATCGTCTCCGTCTCGACGTCGGTGTAAAAGCCGTACTTGTACTCGCGTGTGGCGAGCTGTTCGATGGTTTCAGTAGATGTCGACATTCTTGATTTCCGAAGGCCTGGCGTTTACCTGCTCTAAGACCGTCCCGCCGAATGCCGCAAGCCAGGCTCAGGCGCGGCTAACCAGCGGCGGCGCAAAGCGCCGCCGCGAATCCTTATACAGAAAACGACGTCCCGCAGCCGCATGAGCTCTTGGCGTGCGGGTTGGTGAAGATGAAGCCCTTACTGACGAGGCTCGTGTCGTAGTCGAGCGTCGTCCCCTCGATGAACCGGTAACTCTTGGGGTCGACGAACACCCTGGATCCTTCCGGCCCGTCGAACACATGATCCCCGTCGCGCGCTGCGGCCTCCCAGGCAAACGTGTAACTGAGCCCAGAGCACCCGCCCGCTTTGATCCCGATTCGAAGGCCGCCACCCGGGATCCCGTTCTTGGCGGTCATCTTATTGATGAGCTTCCCCGCGTTCTCGGTAATCTGCACCATGGCCCTACGGTTGTCCCTGAAATACGACCACAATAGTCCTAGTTTACCCACATCGCGGCCGCCCCGGTCAAGGTGCTCGATAAATGCCTGACTGGACTGGCCCTACTGGACCACTAGATGCCCCGGCGACCCGTACGTGGTACAAACGTCCGGAACCGTGATCGACACCGTCTTCTCACCTCCAGCCGTCGCTGGAGTGGCGCTCGGCCTCGCGGTCGGTGCGATCGTCTGGAGCCTGCTCCAAGCCCGGCGGGCCGCTGAACTTCGTGCGCTGCTCCTCGAACGCGAGGCCGCCTTCGTCCAAGCGCAGCGGGACCTCAGCACCTCACGCCAGGAGTGCGCTCGCGTGGCCGCCCAACTCGAGGCGGCGCAGTCATCTGCCACGGAGAAGGTCGCGCTGCTCCAGGCCGCCGAAGTGCGCCTGCGCGAGGCATTCGCCGCCCTGTCGTCCGCGGCGTTGCAACAGAACAACGAGTCCTTTCTGCAGCTGGCGCGCGCGTCACTGAGCGAGTTCCAGCGCGCTGCGACGACCGATCTCGACGGACGACACAAGGCGCTCGAAGCCGTCGTCCAGCCGCTGCGCGATTCGCTGACGCGCGTCGACACGAAACTGCAGGAAGTGGAGCAGGGCCGCGTTGCCACCCAGGCTCAGCTGACCGAACAGATGCGCGCGCTCACCCACGCCCACCACGTGCTGCAGTCGGAAACGAGCCGTCTCTCCCGCGCCCTTCGTTCTCCGAACGTCCGCGGGCAATGGGGTGAGCTTCAACTACGACGCGCGCTCGAAAGCGCCGGTCTCGTCGCGGGCAGCCATTACGAGCTGAAGGAATCGATTCAGGGCGAGGAAGGCCGGCTCACACCGGATGCGATCGTCAAGCTGCCCGGCGGCAAGAACGTGGTCGTCGACGCCAAGGTGCCGCTCTCCGCGTATCTCGAAGCCGCCGAAACGGACGACGACGTGATCCGCGCGGCGAAGCTGCGCGACCATGCCCGTCAGGTGAAGGATCACGTCACGCGGCTCGCGAACAAATCGTATTGGGCGCATTTCCAGCCCGCGCCCGACATCGTCGTGATGTTCGTTCCCGGGGAATCGCTGCTCACGTCGGCATTGCAGGAGGACGGCGCCCTCCTCGAATACAGCATGAATCGGGGCGTGATGCTTGCCAGTCCGCTGACGCTGATCGCGTTGCTGCGGGCGATCTCATACGGCTGGCAGCAGGAGACGATCGCGAAGAACGCGCAGGAAATCAGCGACCTCGGCCGCCAGCTCTACGACCGGATCTCCAAGCTTGCCGAGCACTTCGAGACCGTCGGCCGCAGCCTGGCGAAATCGGTCCAGGCGTACAACAGTGCCGTCGGTACGCTCGAAAGCCGTGTGCTCGTCACGGCCCGCCGGCTGAAAGACAAAGGCGTGACGGCGCCGGAGGAATTCCCGGAACCTGAAGCGATCGATCAGACGCCGCGGCCACTCGGCGCGGCGGAGCTCATCGGACTGTTCGACGACGAGCCGATCGAGGGCGTGGTCGTAGACGAACGCTGAACGTCTGACTGGCGATCAGCGGATTACGGCGACGAGTCTGACGCTCACGCGGATCTCCAGCTCCCCCGTTTCGATCGGTGGCTGCCCCGCGCTTTCGGCGGTCCGCATCCCCGACATGGCGACCATCGGACGGGGCGGCTCGGGACCCGCGCGCTGCTCCTCGAGCCGAAGAATGCGGTCCACTTTCATGCTCGCGCCAGCTGCGGCCGCGTCGGCGCGACGGCGCGCGTCCTGGACCGCGAGGCGCAGCGCCTCACGTTCGGCGCCTTCCCGATCCTTCAGATCGAAGCGGACGTTTCCAACCGTGGTCGCTCCGAACGTCACGGCAAGATCCAGGATCTCGCCGAGGCGAGCGAGCTCGTCGACCCTGACCTCGAGGCTGTTGCGGGCGACGTAGCCCTTCAACGTCTGACGGCCGTTGTTGTAGTCGAACTCCGGCTGCAGATCGTAGCCGCGGGTCTGAAGGGCATCGGCGGCCAGGCCGGCGCCGCGAAGCTTCTGCACGACCACCGACATGACATCCGAGTTGGTCTTCTGTGCGTCGCGGGGATTTCTCGCGCGCGACTCGGCGGTGATCTGCAGCCACGCCCGGTCGGGCGCACGCTTGACGATCCCCTCACCCGACGTGACGACGGCTGGACCATCGACTCCGGGCTGACCTGTCTGCGCAACCGCCGCCGCACTCAGCGACAAGAATCCGATCAACACGAGGGCATGGCGCATCACGACAAATCTCCTTCGACCTGAACGGCAGAGGGCACCGGATCGGTCTCACGATTAGGACGCCCGACGCGTCAAGCAGACGACGCGACACGAAACCCGATCGCGTACGAGTACGTATCGGGTGGCACTTTGTGGCGATGGCTCGACCGGAGCATCCGGACGTCCCCGACCAGCCAGGCACCGCCTCTGACGACGCGCAGCCGGCCGCTCTCAGGGCCCGGAGGATTGGTCCGCCGGCCGTCGACGTAAGCGTCTTTCGCATACCAGTCGTGCACCCACTCCCAAACGTTGCCGATGGTGTCGAACACGCCGTAGGCGTTTGGAGGAAATGTCCGGCAGGGCGTCGTGCCGCGATTCGGTCGATCGGCGGGATCCGCGAGAAAATTTGCTTTCGTCTGATCGAAGCGATCGCCCCAGGGGTACTTTTGACCGCGGCGACCTCCGCGCGCGGCCTTCTCCCACTCGGCCTCGGTGGGGAGCCGGAACTGACGGCCGGCGACGGCCGTGAGCCAATCGCAGTACGCGGTGGCATCATCCCAGCGCACGAGCGTGACCGGGTGATCGAGACGTTCGCGCGGAGGACTCGAACCGCTCCAGGAGTATGCGGCACTGTTCTGACGGAACAGCGCCTCGCGCTCGCCGTCACCGGCGGTGACCACCAGCGGAAGCTCGTAGACTCCCGGCGAGCGATGGCCCTTTTCGTTGACGAACCGCGCGTAGTCGGCATTGGTGACCTGCTGAACGCCGATGTGGAACTCGTCGAGATGCACACGATGGGCGGGACGCTCGTCCTCTTCACCCTCATCACTGCCCATCAGAAAGTCCCCGGCAGGAATCGTCGCCAGTTCAGGGATGAGCTCTACGTGCATTCAAGGCCCTCAGAATAGCTCAACTCCTTCCGTGCCGTTGTCAGTGGTGGGATACTTCTCGAATGAGACTCGAACCCTTTGCGATCGAGCGGCTCCAGTCGATCTGGGAGCACAGAGTCGCGTGGAATCTGGCCGAGAGCGGCGTGCATCCGCTGCGCGTCGAGGAGCTCGCCGAGTCTCCCGAGGATCGCCTCGCGCTGCTGCAGCAGCCGCTCGTCTACACCCAGACGAACGGCACGCTCGAGCTCCGCTCCGCCATCGCGTCGATGTACAGCGGAGCTTCGCCGGCGCACATTCAGGTGACGACCGGGGGGTCTGAAGCGAACTGGCTCACCTTGTGGACGCTGGTCGAGCGTGGCGACGAGATCGTGCTGATGCTGCCGAACTACATGCAGGTGCGCGGCCTGGCGCGCGCATTCGGTGTCGACGTCAAACCGTGGCCGCTCCTCGAAGACAACGGCACACCGGGGGGACCTGCCCGATGGCGGCCGGATATCGACGCCCTGAAGCGGCTCGTCACGAACCGGACACGCGCGATCTTCATCTGCAATCCCAACAACCCGACCGGCGCCCGACTGACGTCCGGCGAGCTCGACGAGATCTGCGCCATCGCGTCACGATCCGGCGCCTGGGTCGTCTCGGACGAAATCTACCGGGGCGCGGAGCTCGACGGCGTCGAAACGCCGACCATCTGGGGCCGGTACGAGCGGGCCGTCGTTACCAGCGGTCTGTCGAAGGCGTATTCGCTGCCGGGCCTGCGGACGGGCTGGGTTGTCGGACCGATTGCCTTGATCGAGGAGCTATGGCGCGCGCACGACTACAGCACGATCGCACCCGCAGCGGTAAGCGATCTGCTCGCCCGTATCGCGCTGTCGCCGAACCGCCGCGAGCTGCTTCTCGCCCGGACGCGCGGCATCCTGCGCACGAACTATCCGGTCCTCCGCCGCTGGATGGAACGGCGGTCGTCCTTCCTCAGTCACATTCCGCCCGAGGCGGGAGCCATCACGTTCGTCCGCTATCAGTACCAGATCGGATCGACGGCTCTCATCGAACGCATTCGCGATGAACAGAGCGTCCTGGTGGTGCCCGGCGATCACTTCGAGATGGACGGCTACCTGCGGATCGGGTTCGGCTGCGATCCCGAGCTGCTGATTGGCGCGCTCGATCGCGTCGGCGAGGTCCTCGACAGCGTCGCACAGACCGTCACATCGCCCTGATGCGGGCCGATCTCGCGCTGGTCGGATTCGGCAATGTCGGCCGCCGGTTCGTGACGCTGCTTGCCGAACGGCGCACCTGGCTGCAGCGCGATTACGATCTCGACTGCCGGATCGTCGGCATCTCGACACGCCGGCATCGCGCGGCGTTCTCGACGGGCGGCCTGGACGTCGCCGCGGCTTTCGATTGCGTCTCGGCGGGCCGTCTGTTGCCAGACGGCGATCGCCCAGTCAACACAGCGGCTGACGTGATCGACGCGCTGGGAACGAGCGATGCGCCGCTGCGGGTGCTCATCGAAACAACTCCCCTGACGATCGCCGACGGCCAGCCTGCCATCGCGCACATCGAAGCTGCGATCGACGCCGGGTGCCATGCCATAACCGCGAACAAAGGTCCGGCGGCCTTCGCGTATCGCCAGCTCAGCGAGAGGGCACGCGCAGCCGGAGTATCGTTCCTGTTCGAAGGTGCCGTCATGGACGGCGTTCCCATCTTCAATCTCGTCCGCGAGGCGATGCCGGCGATCGCGATTCGCGGGTTTCGAGGGGTCGTCAACAGCACGACGAACTACATTCTGAGCGCGCTCGAAGATGGCGAGGAGTTCGCGCCAGCGCTTGGCGCGATGCAGGCGGCCGGGATCGCGGAAGCCGACCCGTCGCTGGATGTCGATGGCTGGGACGCGGCGGCGAAGACAGCGGCGCTCGCGAACGTGCTGATGGCAGCGGATCTCAACCCCAAGGGCGTGGACCGGACCGGGATCGGGCCGGAGACCGCTGATCGTGCCCGTTCCGCGCGCGCCCGCGGCAACCGTCTCCGGCTGGTCGCGACCGCATCGCGTTCAATCTCCGGCGCGATTCAGGCCACCGTGGGCCCTGTAGAACTGGCGTCCGATGACCTCCTCGCCAGCCTTCGCGGCCCGGCGAATGCGCTGGTGCTCCACACCGATCTCCTCGGTGACGTCGCGATCCATCAGCTCGGCGGCGACCTGACCATGACTGCGTACGCGCTGATGAGCGATCTGATCGCCCTCAGGCGAACGGCGGCCTGACGGCGATGGGCGCCGAGCAGGATGCGCCGCTGACCGGCATCACCGTCATCGATTTCAGCCGAGTGCTGTCCGGTCCCTACTGCACGATGCTCCTCGCGGACATGGGCGCGAGAGTGATCAAGATCGAACAGCCCGGCGTCGGCGACGATACGCGTGCGTGGGGCCCTCCCTTCCTTGCCGGCGAGAGCGCGTATTTCCTGAGCGTGAACCGCAACAAGGAGAGCATCACGCTGGATCTCAAGCACCCATCGTCACGGGCGATCCTGCATGGGCTGCTCGATCGCGCAGATGTGGTGGTCGAAAACTTCCGGCCGGGAACGATGGCCCGCCTCGGCCTCGGCTACGAGCAGGTGTCGAGCCGGTGGCCCGGCATCATCTACTGCTCGATCTCGGGGTTCGGCCAGTCAGGGCCAAGAAAAGACGAGGCCGGGTACGACGCCGTTGTGCAGGCCGAGGGCGGACTGATGAGCATCACCGGCGCCGCTGACGGCACGCCCTATCGTCTCGGCGTCGCCATCTCCGATATCGTCACCGGGATGTTCGCGACGCAGGGCATCCTGCTCGCGCTGCTGGCGCGATCGCGCACGAAGGTCGGTCAGCAGGTCGACGTCGGCCTGCTGGATGCGACGGTCGCTCTGCTGACCTATCAAGCTTCGTACTACTTCGCCACTGGTCAGCCTGCAGGCCGGATGGGGAACCGGCATCCGACGATCTCACCGTACGACACGTTTCCGGCCGCGGATGGCGACTTCGTCCTGGCGGTTGGCAACGATCAGCAGTGGCGGCGATTCTGCTCGTCCGTCGG
This sequence comes from uncultured Acidobacteriota bacterium, assembly GCA_963785755.1. Classification (GTDB taxonomy): domain Bacteria; phylum Acidobacteriota; class Vicinamibacteria; order Vicinamibacterales; family 2-12-FULL-66-21; genus JACCXG01. The sequence continues at coordinate 38,394 of CAWAXG010000060.1, forward strand.
CCTCGGGGAGCTCGCCGATGACGCGCGGTTCGCTACGAACTCGTCGCGCGTTCAGCACTACGACACGCTTCGGGAACTGGTCGCGGCCCGGCTTCACACACGACGCCGATCGGAATGGATCGAGATCCTGAAGGCGGCGGGAGTGCCCTGCGGCAGCGTGCGCGACGTCGGAGAAGTGCTCGCCGACCCGCAGCTCGACGCGCGGGAGATGATCGAGCGGGTCGATCATGTCGCTGCCGGACAGCTGAGAGTTCTGGGAGTGCCGGTCAAACTCTCGGCAACACCCGGCGCGGTGCGTCGGGCGCCGCCGACGCTCGGACAGCATACCGAGGCCGTGCTGCGTGAACTTGGGCTGACCGATCAGGAGATCAACGACTTGCGTTCGGCAAAGGCTGTCTGAATGCAAAGGCTCTGACGCCTCAGCGTTCGACGAAGGGAATGATTTCCTCGACAACGAACGCGAGAACGTCTTCGCTCGTGAGGTCCGCGATCGCGGCGTTCTCCTTGATCGGCCGCTCTGAGGTGATCTGGCGCCGGCCGCGTCCGCGGCTCGTCCGGCCAAGCACGCGCGGAGGATCGACCGAGGGATCGAGCATCAACTCGATGTAATCGTCGGCGCTCGAGTCCACGGCCAGCCGCACAACATCCGCCGGGGTGAAGACCTTGAAGCGGTACCCTTCGGCAATGAGGGCTGATGCAGCCGTCTGAAAGACAGGGACGGCGCACTCTCGGAGGAACTGCTCGTAGTCGCGCGCTGCCTGATCGGATCTCGCTCTGCGTTCGACTGCTCCCTTCCGGGCAGCGTCGATCGCGGCGCGCAATCGGCGCCTGATCTCTGAGACTTCCATCGAGCGGCTCAGGCCAGGCGTTCGGCGGTCGACGTGTCGACGCCGTCGCGGCGCAGGATGGCGAGGAACTGCTCGCGATTCGGCGCCTTCCGGTAGGCGTGCGAGGGATGGACCGTTCCTTCGCGCACCAGTGTGGCCAGCGATTCCGCCAGCGGCATCATGCCGAAACGTCGCCCGCTTTCGAGCGCGGCGGGCAGCTGGAAGGTCTTTCCTTCGCGAATCAGATTCGCGACAGCTGGGGTGTTCAGGAGCACCTCGCGAGCCGCAACACGGCCGCCCCGAAGCTTGCGCAGCAGCACCTGGGACACCACACCACGCAGCGTGCCTGCCAGGAGCATCTGCGCTTTCTCGCGCCGCTCCGGCGGAAACATCTCAATCATCCGCTCGACTGCCGAGACGGCGGATGGCGCCGGCACTGACGCGAATACCAGGCGCCCACCCTGCGCCCCTTCGAGCGCAAGCGTCACGAGCTCCGGCGTTCGCAGGTCCTCGACGATGAGTACGTCGGGCTCTTCGCGAGACGCGGCCCGCACGGCCGCGGCCATGGCGTCGGCGTCACCCCGGACCTCGCGCTGACTGATGAACGAGCGCCGGTTCTCGTGGAGGAACTCGATCTGCGTCTCCGCCGTGATCACGTGTTCGCTTCGCGTGCGATTGATCAGGTCCACGAAAGATGTGAGCAACGTCGACCTGCCGCTGCCGCGGCCGCCGGCCACGAGCACGAGACCGTCGGCCTCGCTGCAGAGCGCCTGGACTTCGGCCGGGAGGCCGAGCTGGTCCGCGGAAATCGCGCGCTGCGGCACCATGCGGAAGATCAGTCCCGGCCCGCGGTGATCCCGGAAGGTCATGCACCGCACGCGACCGATCTCCGGAACGTCGATGGTCCACTCGGCGTCGGCGGAAGCCGCGTCACGTCCGTGTGGCGCCAGCTCGGCGGTCAGGCGTTCGACTACCGCAGTCGTGATCGCCGGCTCACCCTCGAGCGAACTGAATTCACCATCGATCCGCACCATCGGCGCCGATCGGGCGACGACGTAGACGGTCGCCGCGCCGCGGGCGGCGGCGAGGTGGAGAACTCGTTCGAGCGTGTTGGCTCCAGCGCGAATGTCGACTGGGGGCTCGGGGCGGACGTGCCGGCTGAGCGGGACGATGACGGCCGTAGGACGCGGATGCGCGACCTCCTCCTCCACTTCGTCATCATCGGACGCGTCGGGAGGCGGCGTGTACTTTGATTCCGCCGAAGCCAGAATCGGAGTCGGCTCCTCTGTCACGGTCGTCGGGGTGGCCTCTGCCGTCGGTGTATCGGCAGCAGGCGATGGGACAATTACCGCAGCCAGTTCGCGGGCCAGTTCGGCGGGCTCTTCGATCGAGAGCGGTGCGGCTTCGTCCCGGGCCGACATGAATTCGCCCGGAGGCTCCGCGGCACTTGACGGAGCCGGGAGATCCTCGTCCTCCGAGCTGGCGGACGCCCGTGCCCCCCAGAACTCCTCCTGTTCCGCGAGAAGCGCGGCCCGCGTGGCGCTGGCCGAATCATCGGGTCCGAAGGGCAATTCCGAGGATTCCCCTTCGCGATTGGAAGCAGGGGCTGGCATTTCGTCGTCCAACGAAATCGCGTCGTCCAGAGAGATCTCGAGCGAAGAGTCCTCTGCAGTCAGGAAATAGGGTGTTTCCGGCTCGCCATCGGTCACCATTTCTGAGGCCCTCGTCTCGCCAGTGATGATCGTCGCGGCTGAAGCGCGCAGGAGCTCGTTGAGGTCCCCTTCCGTCATCACGTCATCACCCCAGTCGGGTTCGGACGTCAGCAGAACGTGTCCGGGTTCGAGCTGATTGTCGCTGAACCGGTCTTCTTCTACGGGCGGTACCGAAGCGGTCGGCTGGGCTGGTGCCTCGTCGATGCGCGCCGGCAGCGGAATCTCGACCTCGTGTTTGAAGGCATCCGAAGAAGGCACGAGCTCCGGCTGCGATGCAACCGGGATGACTGGTGGTTCGTCTGCAGGCTTTGACACGGCCGCCTCCACTTCGGCTGCCTTCGCAACCTGCTCGATGACCTGCACGGGTTCGGGAGCCGGGATCTCGGCTCCAACGGGATGTGCAGGTTCGTGAAGAATTGCCACTTCAGCCTGATCGCGCTCGGTGGCAGCTTCGGCTTCCTGACGCAGCTGTGTGACCGGTCCCGCCACCGCTGGTTCAACAGCCGGAGTCTCCGGCCCGACTTCTTCCGCGGCGGGTTCAGCCACTGCTGGAACAGCCACGACGGCTGGCACAGCTGATTCGACTGCTCCAACGGCAGGCTCGACCTCGGCCGCAGCGGGTTCTGATTCCACCGCGACCGGTACGTCTTCCGCCTTCGGATGCCGCCGAACTTCGAGCCAGATGTCGTCGCCGCCACGAGCGGCAATGATCGTGAACCGCTGTGACGAATCGTTCGCGCCGCGGACTTCGTACTCGGTTGCGCCGTACTCGTCGAGGGAGGCGCGCTGGTCGATCGGCAGAATCTGGCCGAGCATGCCGTTGACGGCTTCGAGGGTGAGAACACGCGTGGAGAGCTCGACCTGGCCCCAGGCCAGCGGGCCGCGGAATTGACCGGTCGCCTCGGATGTCGTCACGACGTACGGCTTTTCGCCCACGTGCATGACGAGAGCATCGCCGTCGAGGCGCACTATGGCGTCGAGTAGAGAATCAAGCAAATTCACGCGTGTGCACAGGTCCGCACGACTGGCGGACGATTCCCGCTAGTGTTTCGGTCTGGCGCGAGGAGCGCATTACCGTCGCGGCTGCTGGCCCGCTTTCGACATGCGGGACACGATCGGTGACAAGGCAGCCACAGATCCGGCGTAAGTTGTCTGGGTGTGCAGGGGTGTGCCGCCGTGGCCCGTGGCCTTGGAGCGTCACTGACCGATGGTAGCAGAGTCTCGCGGAGATCGGTGGAAAACCTTCACTTCAGGGCCGAATGGATCGCCATGAAGCCGCCGAGCACCGGCTCATGGACGCAGGACCTGAAGCCCGCCCCCCGAGCGAGCGCGCAAACGCCCGCGGCGCCTGGATACCGGCGAATCGACTCCGGTATGTATCGATAAGTATCCGGCTCGCCGTGGAGAACGGCGCCCAGGATGGATCCGACGATCGTGAGATACGTGAGATAGATTCCCCGAACGAACGCGTTCGACGGCCGATCGAAGTCGAGCGAGAGCAGCACACCGCCTCGTACCAGGACGCGCTCGATTTCGGCGAGCGCCGCCGGTAGTTCTGGAACGTTGCGCAATCCATAACCGGTCGTGACGATGTTGAACGACGCGTCGGGGAAGGGAAGCGCCATCATGTCACCTGCGACGAAGGTAACGGGATAGCGCCGCGCGTCAGGTTTACCACGCGCGATCTGGAGCATCCTCGGCGTGATGTCGAGCCCCGTGACCCGGCCTCCCGCCGCGGCCATCTCGAACGCGATGTCGCCCGTTCCGCACGCGAGATCGAGCACGCGCGCTGACGGACTCGATGGCGCCATCGCCGCCAGTCTGCGCTTCCACCTTCTGTCCTGCCCGTACGAGAGCAGCACCGTGATCAGATCGTAACGGTCGGCGATGACTGAGAAGAGCCGGCGGACGTAGGTCCGTTTGGTGTCCGGTGTGTTCAGGGCGTCTCGTAAAGCGGGCTGTCCGTCGGGACGCATGGCGCAGGACCGGATGATAATCTACGGCTCGATGCTCGCCTCGCAGACCGTCGAGAACTACCTCAAGGCGATCTACGTCGCACAAGGGGCGCACGAGGATGCGCAGGGGCTCGTCCCAATGGGTCAGCTGGCGGCCGCCCTCGGCGTCGTGCCCGGGACTGCGACGACCATGGTGAAAGCGCTGGCGGAATCCGGCCTTGTTCGGTACGAGCCCTACATGGGGGTTCGCCTGACCCCCGCGGGCGAGCGGCTGGCCGCACTCGTGCTGCGACGCCATCGACTGATCGAGCAGTTCCTGGTTCAAGTGCTCGGGATGAACTGGACCGAGGTGCATGACGAGGCGGAACGGCTGGAACACGCCGTCTCCGAGCGGCTCATCGACCGCATCGACGACATGCTCGGCCGGCCGGCGGTCGATCCTCACGGCGATCCGATTCCTGGTCCCGAAGGGGAACTCGCCCGTCAGTCCTATCCGGACCTCCTTTCAGCGCCGGTTCATTGCCGGCTGATGGTCACGCGCGTCACCGCTCAGGATGCCGAATTCCTCAGGTTCATCGAGCAGCGCGACCTCAAACCGGGACAACGGGTCGAAATCGAGGCCCGGGACCCGGCATCCGATAGCGTGACCGTCAGGAGCGAAACCGGTCGGCTCACCACGATCGGAGCCCGCGCCGCCTCGAAGGTGCTCGTCGTTCCCGTCTAAAAACTTCAGATTTTAAGCCCGTCATTTGACAGTTGTCCCCGGACTGGTTATGATTTTGATTAATCAAAATTCTCGCCGGTGCCGAGAATTAGAGAAATGACATGGGTTCGACACGACGCCCGGCGCCAATCCCTCCAGCCTCCCGCGCGGTTCTCGAGTCAGCTTCTATGGCGAATGCCCGTGATTTCCGTCGAGCTACCGAATGGGACCAACGTAGGACCTCAGTCGCGCTTACCGGCGTGGCCAGTCAGCAGGTCCGGCGCGTCGGTTCGAGGCTGAAATGACGATTGCTGCGCTAATCGTGTTGTCGGCGGTGATTCTCACGCGCGCCCTTGTTGTCCTCATCCGCCATATCCGTTGGCGTGGCAACGTCCGTCGGCGCACACAAATCGAGGATGCACTGAAACATCTTTTCGATCTGGAGTATCGCGGGCGTCATGGATCGTTTGCGTCGCTCAGCGGAGTGCTGCGGGTCAAAGACCAGCGACTCATGCAGCTGCTTGGACGCATGCAGCAGCAGGGCCTGGTGGAACCCAACGGGCAGGAGTTCCAGCTGACTCCGGACGGAGAGCGAGGCGCTCGTCAGATAGTCCGCGCTCATCGATTGCTCGAGCGATATTTCGCAGACGAGGCCCGCCTTCCACTGCGCGACATCCACGCCGCTGCGGAGCGCGGTGAGCACGCGCTCACGCCTGATCAAGTCGACGATCTCGATGCATCGCTCGGTCATCCGCGGCTGGATCCGCACGGCGATCCGATCCCGTCGCGCGATGGCCAGATTTCGCCGGCCAAAGATACGCCGGTGACCGCGTGGCCTTCGGATCGCTTCGGCCGGATCACGCATCTCGAGGATGAGCCGCCGCTCGCATACGCGCAGATCCTCGCAGAAGGATTGAGCATCGGTCAGGTGGTTCGGATTCTGGAGTCGACACCCGAACGGATCGTGCTCACCGACGGCGAACACGAATTCCGTCTGGCGCCGGCCGTGGCGGCAAATGTCTTCGTGGCGCCGGCCGAGCACCCTGCGGCAACGGGACTCGTGACGCTCGCCAGCCTTCCGCACGGGCAAGCCGCCGAAGTGGTTTCGCTGGATGCCGGCTGTCAGGGATTCAGCCGGCGGCGCCTGATGGATCTCGGATTCACCCCGGGCGCGCGTCTCGCGCCGGCGCTGCACACGTTCGCTGGCGATCCGCGTGCCTATCGCGTACGCGGCACGCTGGTGGCGCTGCGTCGCGATCAAGCCAACCACGTGCTCGTCAGACCGATCCAGGAATCGGATGAAGAGGTCCGGAAGCAGGTTCGATGAGTACACACAACTGTGAAACGTGCCCGGCGCATGCCCACCTCGCGCAGATGGGTTTGAAGGTCGAGCGATTCGACCGCGTGGTCGCGCTCGCGGGGAATCCCAACACCGGGAAATCCACGCTGTTCAACGCGCTCACTGGCTTGAAGCAACACACCGGCAACTGGCCGGGCAAGACCGTGACGCGCGCGGAAGGCGGCTTTCAGTTCAACGGCGTGCGCTACAAGCTCGTCGATCTGCCCGGCACATACTCACTCCTCTCAGCCTCTCACGACGAAGAGATCGCACGTGACTTCCTGCTGTTCGGCACGCCTGACTGCACCATCGTCGTGGCTGACGCGACCGCCCTCGAGCGCAACCTGAACCTCGTTCTCCAGGTGCTCGAAATCACCGACAAGGTCGTTCTCGCCGTCAACCTGATGGACGAGGCGCGGCGGAAGGGGATCGAGGTGGACATGCGCAGCCTGTCGCGAGACCTCGGTGTGCCCGCCATGCCCGTCGTGGCGCGCACTGGAGAAGGGCTTCAAGCGCTGCTGACCTCCGTGGCTGGCGTGGTCAGCGGTGAGATCACGACCAAGCCGCGGCGAGCCGAAGGTACTGCGGAATTCAATGCCGCGGTTTCGGAGCTGGTTCCCATGATCGAAGCTGTGGCACCAGGCGTGCCCAACGCCCGTTGGATTGCGATCCGGTTGCTCGATGGCGATGGCCGCGTCGAGCGCGCGCTGCGCACCGGCGAACTTACCGCGCTCGTCGAGCGGCAGCAGCGGCCGGATGATCGCTTCAGCCGCAAGATTGCGCTGCAGGGGGCTCAGTGAGTAGCGAAAGCCACGTGCTGCCGTTGGCCGGAGTCGGCGCGGTCAAGTCCAAGCCTCCAGCCCATGACGCCCGGCTCGACCCGGAATCGGTGATCCGTCGCGCTGACGAACTCAGGCAAGGACTGACGGGCAACTTCCGCGATGAAGCGGTCAGCTCCATCTATGCGGAAGCGGAACGGCTGTCGCGCCGCGTCGTGAAGCACGAGGGACGGAGAACCCTCGATTGGGATCAACGCATCGATCGACTGGTGACCTCGCCGGTCTTTGGCCTGCCCCTGATGCTGTTGATCCTCGCCGTCGTGTTCTGGCTGACGATCGCCGGAGCAAATGTGCCGTCGGCCATGCTCGCGAGCATGCTGTTCTGGGTCGAAGATCAGGCGGCGGGCGTGTTCGACGCGATCGGAGCGCCCTGGTGGCTGACTGGCTTCGTCTGGCACGGTGTCTTTCGCGGGCTCGCGTGGGTCATCAGCGTCATGCTGCCGCCGATGGCGATCTTCTTCCCACTGTTCACAATCCTCGAAGATCTGGGATATCTGCCACGGGTTGCGTTCAATCTCGACTTTCTCTTCAAGCGTGCCGGCGCGCACGGTAAACAGGCGCTGACCATGGCGATGGGGTTCGGGTGCAACGCAGCCGGCGTGATCGCAACCCGGGTGATCGACTCGCCGCGCGAACGGCTGGTCGCGATCCTGACCAACAACTTCGTCCCGTGCAACGGCCGGTTCCCGACGCTCATCATGCTGTCGACGGTCTTCGTCGCGGCCGCGTTTCCACCGGTACTCGCCTCGATCGCTGCCGCCGGCGCTGTCGTGGGGGTCGTAGTGCTCGGCGTCGGCTTCACATTGTTGATGTCCTGGGTCTTGTCTCGAACTGTGCTCAAGGGCGAGGCATCGGCCTTCACGCTCGAGCTCCCGCCGTACCGCCGCCCGGGCGTCGCCCGGATCCTCTACACTTCGCTGATCGATCGCACCCTGTTCGTCTTGTGGCGCGCGATATTGACCGCGGCCCCTGCCGGCGCGGTGATCTGGCTGCTTGGAAACATCTACATCGACGGCACCAGCCTGGCCACGCTGACCGCCAATGCGCTGCGCCCGCTCGGGAACGCGATCGGCCTGGATGGCGTCATCCTTCTCGCGTATATCATCGCCATCCCGGCCAACGAGATCGTCGTGCCGACCATGCTGATGGTTTACATGAGCGGCGGCATGATGACCGAGCTCGACTCGATGTCCGATCTCCGGACGCTGCTCGTCGATCAACACGGCTGGACGATGCTGACAGCGGTCAACCTGATGCTGTTCGCGCTCCTGCACAACCCGTGTGCGACGACGATCATGACGATTTACAAGGAAACGCTCAGCGCCAAGTGGGCCGCCCTCGGGGCGTTGATGCCGCTCGTGGTCGCCTTCATCGTCACCTTCGCCACGGCAACCGTCGCGCGACTGTTCGGGTGGGTCTAGGTACGTGCTACGTGCCACGTCCTGAGCGCGCACGTGCTTTACGTGCTACGGAGCTACGTGCTGACGTGCGTTTCGTGCTTCACGTGCTTACGTGCTTAGGGCCTGTCCCTTGAACTACTTCTCAGAGTAGGTTGCGAACGAGCTCGGCGTCTCCCAGACGCGGACCGTGACGATGTCCAGGCCCAGCTTCCGTCCTTCCTCGAAAATGAGCTTGGCGATTCGCTCCACGGTGGGATTGCTCTCGAGCAGATACATCGGCTCGCCCAACCGGCGCAGCGGCTCGACCAGCGGATCGTCGTGGCGCAGAATCATCTTGTGATCCAGCTCGCGGTCAATCCAGCCCTTCACGAGCCGCTTGATATCGCTGAAATCCGCAACCATGTTGCGGCTGTCCAGGCTTTCGGTACGAACCTCGATCTCGGCGAGAGCGTTGTGGCCGTGCGGATGTTTGCAGATGCCGTCGTAGTCGAGCAGCCGGTGGCCGTAGCAGAACTCGATCCGTTTCGTCACTAAGTACATGATCTGATGCGATGGTAACGAACGCCGCGAAGCCGGCGCAACCGTCAGCCGTGCTTTTTTCGTGCGGGCTCGACAGTGCGGTGCTGCTCGCCCTGGCGGCACAGGATGCGCCCGCTCAGCCGATCTACGTCAGTACCGGCCTCGCCTGGGAGAAAAACGAACTGTCCTGCGCAAAGCGGCTTCTCGAACATCGGTCGTTCTCGGGCCGGATCCGGCCGCTGGCGACGCTGAGCGTCGACATGCGTGACGTCTACCCCCCGGATCATTGGGCCGTGCGCGGACAGGCGCCCGCTTTCGATACTCCGGACGAAGATGTGTACCTCGACGGCCGGAACATCGTGCTGCTGGCGAAGGCATCGGTTTTCATGGCCCGGGCAGGATTGACGCGCGTCTTGCTCGGACCGCTGGCCGGGAACCCTTTTCCTGATGCGACACCGGAGTTCTTCGAGACGCTCCAGCGGGCATTGTCGCTCGGCCTCGCGACACCAATCGCCATCGAGACACCCCTTGCCGCCATGCACAAGGCAGACGTCATCAGACGCGGCGCGGAGCTCGGTGTGCCTTTCGAGCTGACGCTCTCGTGCATGCAGCCGGTCGACTCGCAACACTGTGGCCGCTGCAGTAAGTGCCGGGAGCGAAGGGATGGATTCGTGGCGGCGGGGATTGCCGATCCGACCAGCTACGCCGAGCGCCCGCTGCGATGATCGGACTGGTCAGCGAACCTTCAGGCTGATGGAGCCATCTCCGGTGCGGATGCGCAGGCGTCGACCGCCGTCGCCGAGACGGCCGCGAAGAGTACGCTTGTCCGATTCGTCCGTCGTCGTCGACGACGCGATCGAGAGATCGTTGCGAATCGCGCCGTCACCGGTATGAGCATCGAGCTCGGCGCCGAACGACGCAGGCAGGTAGAGCGCGACGGAACCATCTCCAGTACCGATGTCCCAGTCGTCGCTCATGGTCGCCCCGTCATCGACGCGATAGACAATCGAACCGTCGCCGGTATGCATCCGGACGGCTGACAACCTGCCGCTCACGTTCACACCACCGTCGCCGGTATCGATGTTCAAGCGGCCTTCCGCGCGATCGACCGTCACGGACCCGTCACCGGTGTTCAGAATCAGGTCGCCTTCGGCATCTTCCACGCGAATCGATCCGTCACCGGTGCGCAGATCCAGACGACCGTTCAACCGCTGGATATGAATCGATCCGTCCCCGGTCAGGGCGACGACGTCGACGCGACGCGGAACCGAGACGATCAACTTCGCGCTGGAGCCCTGGTTGAATCCGAAGCCGCTGAAGCTTTCGGTCCGCGGGCGCTTCACTTCCAGATCGATCCGGTTCGATTGTTGTGTGGCTTCAATGGTGAGTTGATCGACCAGTTCGCGCGTAGCGGCGCGTTTCTCGATCTCGACGAAGACCTCGGCCTTGTCCCACGACTGGATCTGGATGGCGCCGTCGAAAGTCTTCAGATGCAGTTCAGGCGTGCCATCCAGCGAGAATCGCTTCTCCTCGCGGACAATCTGGCTCTGTGAATCGACGCTGACGACGCATCCGGCGGCAACCGCGCCGGCTAACACAACAGTTCCGGCGCGGAGGAGGGCGGTCATGACTGGCATAGACGGCCGCCTCCAGCGGCATGTTCCAGGGTGATGAGCCAGGAGCCCGGAAATAGAGAGTGGTTTCGGTACTTGTTCGCCTGGACTGTCACAGATCAGGGCCTCCACCAGACCCCTGTCTGCGCAATGTTGGCCTACGCTGCCGGATTCGCGTCGAATACCAGGCGGCCATCGACGAAGGTCTTCAGCACCCGGAACTGCCGATCGAGGACGACGAGATCCGCGAGGGCGCCGGGAGCAATCAACCCCAGGCCCTGCAACCCAAGCTCGCGGGACGGAGTTGTCGCGCACACCAGCGCCGCCTCGTGAAGGCTCACCCCCACGGTCTCGACGAGATTGGCAAAAGCGCGCACCATGGTAATCGCGCTGCCTGCGATCGTGCCATCGGGGAGATACGCGGCGTCGCGGATGGTGATCTGCCGGCCACCGAGCATCGCCGTCGAGCCAGACGGCAGGCCACTACCGGAGGTTCCATCGGTAATCGCCATGAAGCGCTCGGCGCTCTTCGCGGCAAACGTCATCTTCACCATCGCGGGGTGGACGTGAACGAGATCGCACACGACTTCAGCCGCAATGGCATCGTGCTGGAGGACAGCCCCCGCCAGTCCCGGCACGCGATGACCGACCGGCGGCATCCGGTTGAAGAGGTGTGTCGCCTGAGTCGCGCCCGCTTCGATGCCATCAATCGCCTGCTCGTAGGTGGCGCCCGAATGGCCCAGCGAGACGTAGTGACCGTGGCGGACGAGATCTCCAATCAGTTCGAGTGAGCCGTCGAGCTCCGGGGCGACGGTCACGATCCCGACATCAGGCCTGGCGGCCGCGATGACGTCGAGGATCTCGGCGCCGGTGAACGCTCCCTCCGCCGGAGATCCGCGCGGCGCCCGCAGACACTCCAGAGGCTGCGCACCTTTGTATTCAGGATTGATGAAGTTGCTCTCGAGATGTGCCGGCAGTACCCGGGCGCCGGCCGCGGCACCGATCGAACGCGCCCGCCGTACTCCCGCCAGCATGGTGGCCAGCGTCGATGGATCGCACGCGATCGACGTCGGGCAGAAGGCGGTTACGCCGTGGCGTGGCATCCGGCGCGACATCTCCGCGATCGGATCCTCGCCTTCCAGCGTGTCCACTCCCTCGACACCATGCACGTGAACATCGATGAAGCCCGGAACCAGATACCGGCCGGCCAGATCGAGATGTTCGTTGACCGGATCGGCGGCTCGCGTTCCGGAGCTGACGTCGACGATGCGACTGCCCTCGATGATGACAGTGCCCGGTGAGAGCAAGCCACCTGGCAGAACCACCTCGGCGCCGGACAGAACGATCATCGCTCTGGGTGGATCAAGCGCGCCGCGCCAATCGCGACGCCGTCGAAACCGAGCGGAGACATCTCGCAGCGGACCTGATCGGCAAGCGCCGGGGGGAGGCGTTTGAGGAATTCCTGCCTGACCGGCTCGATCAACAGGTCCCCGGCCGATGCGACCGGGCCGCCGATCACGACCACTTCAGGATCGATGGCGCTCACCAGATTGGCGGCCGCCATCCCGATGTACTTCGCCGTATCGCGGACGACCGAGACCGACACCCCGTCGCCTCTTCGTGCGCCTTCGAAGACGTGATCGGCAGTGATGGCTTCGAGGTCGCCCGCGGTCGCGGCTTCCACAATCGCCGCTACCGGATCCGACGCCTCGGCGGTCGCCGCGCTGAGCACGGCGCCGTCGTTGCCGACGAGCACCGCACGGGCGCTTCGACGGATCAGGTGAATACCGAGTGCATTCATTCGGTCAGCTCTGGGAAGGCTCGGTGCCGATTTCCTCGGCGGCGCCGATGTGCCACCGCATCTTGCGTCCCTCGAGGGGAAGGGCCGAAGCTCCGTCAACTCGAAACAGATCGCGATCCGCGCGTGACACCAGCTTCTGGAGACGTCTCTCGTCCGGCGCCATGAACACGATCACACCGGCGCCCTCGGCAGGGGGAAACAGCGAATCGTCTTCGTAGTCCCGATCGAGCGTCACGAGCGTTCGCGACAGCTGACGGGCGAGTCGGTAATGCTCGATGTCGCGCGCGCGCCGCAGGTCCTCGTGCTCGAGCACGAAGAGCACATCCCAACCCAGCCGCCGTCTCATGAAGCCGACGATGCCCCAGGGGATGTTCGCGTCCGCATAGATCCGCGGCACGTCCCCGCGTGTCGTATGCGGCGCAAGCTCGGACGCCAGCGTTCCCATCGTCAGCGATGCCTGTCGATTTCTGCCGGTTCGTGTGTGATGGGCTTCGATTCACCGGCCGCCTTCGCCTGCCGGAGCAGATCCGCAACCAGATCGTCACGCTTCTCGATGAGCCGGCGACGCTCCCGCCGGTTGTTTGCCGAGCTGACCGCGTACTCGCAGAACAGCGGAAACGCGATCGTCGAATCGCAGTAAGCGACCACAGTGTCGGGCAGGACACCAGGATTGACCTTGCCCCAGCTGACCGCTTCGGCGGGCGTCGCGCCCGACAACCCGCCCCAGACCACCTGGTCGGTCGTGATCTGGATGAAGTAGTCGTTGCCCCCTTTGGGAATGCCGTACACCTCCCACAGCGTCGGCTGTCCCTGGAGGTAGAAGTTCTTCGGGGAACCGCCGCCGAGGATGACGCAGCCGTTCTGCTGGCCGGCGAGGATGATCGCGCAGATCTCGTTCACGTCGCGATTCGGATCGATCATCAGCGTGCTGCCGTTGATCAGCTCGTGGTAGGCGATGTTCATGCCGATCGAACTGTCACCCGGCGACGACGTGTAGATGGGGACGCCGTCAACGGCCGCGCGGGCGACGACCGAATACTCCTCGCACCCAGGATTGCGCGTCAGCAGATCCAATCCGAGCCGGTAGTGGAGCTCCGACGTGGAGATGGGTCCGGCCAGGCCTGAGCGGACGAGAAAGTCTCGAATGTACTTGTCCGTCTCGAGCAGCACCGTCGCGGGAAACAGGACATCGTAAATGCGGATGATTCCCTGTTCGTACAGCTCGACGTCGTCGAGAAAGGGGGACCCGCGATGAAGCGTGAAGTTCAGCGCGTAGTGCAGGTCGTGATACAGGTTGGCGCCGGTGCTGATGACGAAGTCGATCAGGCCGCGATCCATGAGCTCGATGACGCAGCCGCCGAGACCGGCAGGAGTGAGCGCGCCGGCGACCGTGAGGCCGATGGTCGTGTCGTTTTCGGCAGCAAGCATCTTCTCGGTGAAGATGTGACAGGCTTCGGAGAGGCGTCCGGCATTGAAGGCCTGGAACCCGTCGTCGATGAGCTGCCGGATATCACTGCTCCCGCGCGGCCGGTAGTATTTGATGGGCTTGCCTTTAAGGTAATCCTTGGGTGCGTGGCCCGGAGATCCGGGCGCGCGATGCGGCACTCTGGCAGCCCTCCGTCTGACGGTCGATCGACCGTTTTAGCTTAGCACCAAGTCACGAGCGGGGAAGGGTCAGCCGGGGAAATCCCTTGACAAAAGGCACGCTACGGGCGACTCTTGTCCGTTCCCCGACACTTAGTCCTTACGTCATGAACGAACCCGGCACCGCCATTTCAGGCGATGTACTGTGGCTCGCTGCGGCTGTCGTTCTGGCTGTCGCCGGTCTCTTGGCGGTGTTCCTCTGGTACAAGGGGCGGCCGATTCCCGGCGATCAGGTGTTTCGCGCGAGCCGGCTCAGCCGTGGCAATCTGTGGTTTCCGACACAGGTTGCCGTCACACCGAAGGCGGTAGTGCACTTCACGCCGGAACTGTTTGGCGGCCGTGAGCATTCGATGCACATCTCGCATGTTGCATCGGTGCTCATCGATCGCAACCTGTTCTTTTCCGACGTGCTCATCGAGAGCAGCGGCGGGACGAGCCCGGTTCGATGTCATGGCCATCGCAAGCGCGATGCAGTCGAAATGAAGAAGCTCATCGAGCAGTATCAAACGGACTACCTCTCCCGGTCACGATGATGGCGACTAATGTCGAGAACGTAATAGTGAGCGGGCGCCGGATTGACGCGTCCGAGGCCGAAGCGCGATTCCAATCGCTCGTTCAGTCGCCGCTGCGTGCGGCGATCCTGCGCTTCCTCTGCGCCAGGCCGGACGAAGCGTTCGACCTCGAAGCGCTGATGCAGACGTTCGGGCGCATGCGGCTCGACGTGGAGAACTGCATTCGCGAGCTCGCCGGGTTCGGGCTGGCGCAGCGGATTGCTGGTCCTGGCGCGCCGAAGTACTCGTTCGTCCAGCCCGACAGCGAGCTGATTCGCGACCGGCTGGATCAGTTTCTCGAGCGTCGGGCAACCGTCAGCCACGAGGATCGCTCCCCCGCCGTTCAGCGCTTCCGCGAGATGATCGGCCGCGACGAGAAGATGCTCGTCGTCTTCGAATGGATTCGGACCGCGGCGAAATCGGACATTTCGGTGCTGATCCTCGGTCCCACCGGCTCCGGCAAAGAAGTGGTCGCCCGGATGATCCACGAGCTGAGCCGCCGCGGCACGAACAAGTTCCAGGCAGTCAACTGCGCGGCGCTGCCCGACACGCTGTTCGAGTCCGAAATCTTCGGTTACGAGAAAGGCGCGTTCACCGGCGCACACGATCGGAAGCCGGGACGCCTCGAGCTCGCGAACAACGGGACGCTGTTCCTCGACGAAATCGGCGATATGTCGCTCGTCGCTCAGGCGAAACTCCTGCGCGTGCTCGAAGAACGCCGGTTCGAGCGGCTCGGGGGCAACGCTTCGATCGAGGTGAACTTCCGCCTGATCTCCGCCACCAACCGTCCCCTCGACCAGTTCGTCCGGGATTCCCGGTTCCGGGAGGATTTGTATTACCGCGTCAATGCGTTTTCCATCAGGCTTCCGTCGCTGCGCGAACGAGCGTCGGACATCCCGGTGCTCGCGCAACGATTCCTCGCACGGTACTGCGCCGGCAACGGCTTGCCTCTCGACGGCAAGTCGTTCTCGAAAGAGGGAATAGACCTGCTGATGCAGTACCATTGGCCGGGGAATATCCGCGAGCTAGAGAGCACGGTTTCCCGGGCTGCGTTATCCTCCCCCGGGCGCGTCATCCGCCCAGGGGATATCGAGTTCCTGCACGCGACGGAAACAACGCTCGAGGCCTCCCGCGAGCGAATGCCCACGCTCGCCGAAGCCGAGCGGTCGCATATCGTGCGGGTGCTCGAGAGCGTCAACTGGAATAAGAAACAGGCTGCGGGTGTGCTGGAAATCAGCCGCGGAACGCTCTATCGCAAGATCGTGGAATACGGGCTCGAAGCGGGCGCCCCCCCTGCGAAGGGGCGAACCAAGTAACAACTTTCCCTGCATTCGACCAGTAAGCTGTTGCAACAACGGTGTTCCGAATTGGAACACACACGGACGAAAATCGTCGGTCCCCTTCCGGAGGGGTCACTGCAAGGTCCTCCTTTCGAAGGACATTTTGCGAAGCGCTCGTGGCCCTGTGCGGCAATCGAATTGCACAGCGGTCGGTGTCCTGATCCGTCTATGCAACGCTCCCTTCTGCTCGCCTTCGTGGCGGTCCTCGCGCTGGCGTGCTCCGCGCTCGCAGCCACGCCGGAGGTCCACAGGGCTGGCCAGTCGCCGCGCGACCGGAGTTCGGGCTCGCGCCGGTTCGTCCGAGTCATCGTGCAGACGACCGACCCCGAGTCCATTGAGCGCGTCGTCCGGACGCTTGGCGGCAGGACGGGACGGCGATTGACGAGCGTTCCCGGAGTTGTCGCCGAAGTCCCGGTCAGGGGACTCGAAGTGCTCTCCGCCCATCCCGGCGTCCGCGCCGTCGACCTCGACCGGCCCATCCGGGGCACGCTCGAGCGGACCGCGGCGACGATCGGCGCCCGGTGGGTGGCCGAGAATCTCGGGGTAGACGGCACAGGAATCGGCGTTGCGATCATCGACTCGGGCGTAACGCGATCGCACGACGATCTCGCCACGCGCGTCGTCCATTTCGTCGACTTCGTGGATTTTCAGGGACAGCCCTACGACGGCTACGGCCACGGAACGCACGTCGCCGGAATCATCGCGGGCAGCGGTCAGCATTCCGACGGCGCCCGCCGAGGCATAGCGCCGGGTGCGCACCTCGTCGTCCTGAAGACGCTCGATCGCCGGGGGGACGGCTACATCAGCAACGCAATCGCGGCATTGGACTACGCAATCGAACAGCGGGCGGCCTACAACATTCGCGTGATCAATCTCTCTGTGGCGGCGGGCGTCTACGAGTCGTACAAAACCGACCCGCTCACCCTCGCTGCGGCGCGCGCGGTCGACGCTGGAATCGTCGTGGTGACGGCAGCGGGGAACCTGGGACGCCACTCGAACGGCCGC
Organism: uncultured Acidobacteriota bacterium; assembly: GCA_963785755.1. Lineage (GTDB taxonomy): Bacteria > Acidobacteriota > Vicinamibacteria > Vicinamibacterales > 2-12-FULL-66-21 > JACCXG01. Next base: position 55,642 of record CAWAXG010000060.1, read on the forward strand.
ACTCAGTACCGGCGGAATCACAGCGCCCGGAAATGCCCCGTGGGTGCTGACCGTAGGCGCCTCGAGCCACAACGGGACCATCGACAGGTCCGATGATTCGGTTGCCCCCTTCAGCTCGATGGGACCCAGCGCAATCGATCTGGTTGCGAAGCCGGATCTCGTGGCGCCTGGCGTGGGAATCGAGTCGACCGCCGACGCCGGCAGCACCTTGTTCATGTCACGCCCGGACGCGAGATTGTGGGGGACGGCTGCGACGGCGACCGAACCCTATCTGAGCCTGAGCGGCACGAGCATGGCCTCGCCCGTGGTTGCGGCCACGGTCGCCCTGATGGTGCAGGCGAATCCGACCCTCACACCGGCTGCGGTCAAGGCCATCCTGCGGGGATCGGCGGAGCCGCACGACGCCGAGAGCACGCTGGCGCAGGGCGCGGGATTTCTCAATGCGCGGGCGGCCGTCGAAGTGGCGCGCAGCTTCGCCGAGACGCCGGCGGCAGCGGAACTGCTCGACGATCTCGTTGAAGTCTTCGAGGTCGAAGAAGGCCTGTGGACCGCGCCGTGCGATTCCACTGACATCGACTGCCGCTACCTGACCGCCGCGTGCACCGAGCAGCCGGGATGCTTCGAGGAGCTCGGGAGCGAAGTCGCCGCGGTCACCACGTCCGCCTCAGAAACAATCCTCTGGGACCGCCGCACCAGGCAGCCGCTCCGGCGACGCCGCCATCAGTCCAAGAGGACGCGCGCGCACGACGACGGCGGAAGCACGAGGACAGAGGAATGAAGAGCCTGCCATTCCTCGCGCGCGTGTACGTCGGCTCGGTCATCGCCCTCGGAGGAGGACTGCTCATCGCTTTCTTCCCCGTGGAGACGCTCGCGTCCCCATGGCTGTTCCTGGTGCTGCTCGCGCTGTCGTCCATTACGTCTGTTTTCAAGGTCAACCTGCCGATCGCGCGCAGCGGCTCGACGATGTCGGTGTCGTACGCCGTGGATTTCGCCTCGCTGCTCCTTCTCGGTCCGCACGAGACCATGGTGGTGGCGGCGGCGAGCGCCTACAGTCAGTGCACGTTCCGCATTCAGGAACGCAATCCGATTCACCGTACGCTCTTCAGCATGGCCTGCCTCGTCTTGACCGTTCAGGCAGCGGGCCGTGTCTATTGGCTGCTGGACGGCGTCCCAGGCGTGTTCGACTGGAACACCATTGCGCAGCCGCTCGTCGGCGCCGCGACGACGTATTTCGTCGTCAACACGCTGGCCGTCGCCAGCGCGATTGCGCTCTCGACGCGTCAGTCGGTCCTGAAGGTCTGGAACGAGAACTTTCTCTGGAGCGCTCCGAGCTACTTCGTGGGCGCCGGCGTCGCCGCCGTTTCGGCCTGGATGGTTGTCGATCACGCGCACTGGCTCGCAGTACTGCTGACGGCGCCGCTGTATCTCACTTACCGCACTTACAAGGTCTACCTCGGACGTATCGACGACGAGCAGCGCCACGTCCGTGAGATGGCCGATCTCCACCTCGCGACCATCGAAGCGCTGGCGCTCGCGATCGACGCGAAAGATCAGACATCGCAGTCGCACATCCGCCGGGTGCAGCTCTACGCCACGGCGGTGGCCCGCGCGCTCGGCATGAACGAGAACGACATTCAGGGGGTGAAGACGGCCGCGTTGCTCCACGACATCGGCAAGCTCGCGGTTCCCGAACACATCCTCTCGAAGCCGGGCCCGCTCACGCCCGAGGAATTCCAGAAGATCCGCGCGCACCCGAAGGTAGGGGCGGACATCGTCAGCTCCGTTCCGTTCCCGTATCCGGTGGCGCCGCTGATTCTGAGCCACCACGAACGCTGGGACGGCAAGGGCTATCCCGCTGGCCTCAGGGCCGAGGAGATTCCGCTGGGCGCGCGCATCCTGTCGGTCGTCGATTACTTCGACGCGCTGATGGCCGAGCGGCCGTATCACAAGGCCATGAGCTTCGAGGCCGCGATCGGTCTGCTCCAGCAGGAGGCCGGAAAGGGGCTCGATCCGACCGTCGTCGGCAAATTCATCGAGCTGATCCCGGGGCTGCAGGCCGAGGCCGCAAAGCTCGAACAATCGATGCGGAAGCCCGTGCCGGCCGCGCAACCCACGCTCGGGCAGCCCGCGACCGGACTCACTCCAGAGCCGACGAAGAAGAACGTCTTTGACGACATCGCGCTCGCGCATCGGGAGATCTACGCGCTCTACGAGATCGCCCAGGCGATGGGGACCAGCCTTGGCGTGTCCGATACGATGGCGCTGATCTCGGCCAAGTTGAGCAATCTGGTGCCGTTCTCGTGCGCGGCGCTGTTCCTGTTCGACGAGGACACCGAAACGCTGCGGTGCCGGTTCGCCACCGGTACCGACTCGGACATCATTCAGCAGGTGACCGTCAGATCAGGCGAGGGCCTGACCGGCTGGGTCGCGCGGAATCGGCGTCCGCTCGTCAATGCGCGGCCGAGCGCCGATCTCGAGGCCGCTGGCCTGACGGCGACGACGCACCTGCAGTCGGCGCTGGTCTGCCCGCTGCTGTTCAACGAACGATTCATCGGGACGTTGTCCGTTTATCACCTCGACGCGGCTTTCTACCGGGACGACCACCGCCGGCTGCTCGACCGCGTCTCGGAACAGGCGGCGGCGGTCATCAACAACTCGATGCTGTTCGAGCAGACCCAGGAGGACTCGCTGACCGACCCGCTGACCGGGCTGCCGAACACGCGATTCCTGTTCATGCACCTGACGCGCGAGCTGGCGCGCGCGGAGCGGCTGAAATCAGAGCTCTCGCTGATGGTCATGGACCTCGACAACTTCAAAGAGATCAACGACAGCCACGGCCATCATGTCGGCGACCGCGCGCTGGTCGAAGTGGCGCGCGTGCTGCGCGCCGCGATCCGGCCTTACGACATCTGCGTGCGTTACGCTGGCGACGAGTTCATCGTCGTGCTGTCCGGATGCGGCGCGGACGAGGCCGAACAGAAGCGGCTGGAGCTGCAGCAGGGAGTGGACGCCGTCTACTTCGAAGCGCGTCCCGGCAAGCGGCTGCCGCTGGGGATCAGCGTCGGCACGGCGGTCTTCCCACAGGACGGCGAATCGTACGAGACACTCCTGGCCACCGCGGACAATCGCATGTATCAGGACAAGGCGAATCGGAAGCGCCGCTCGGGACGCTCCGGCGGCGGCCGCGGCGGGTCCCAGACCGAGCTCACCCTGGTGGTGCCTTCTCCGCAGCGTGATCTCACGGATGGCGATATCCAGAAAGCGGCGACCGGCATTCTCTGAGGCTTCCGCGACAGCTGGTCACTCCCGCGGCCCGACTTCGATAACATTCGGGGTCTGGCAAAACTCGTCCTCCCCGTCATCAGCCTTCGCCGCGCCACACCGTCGACGCGCATCGTGCGTCTCGCCCTGGGGGATGTCCCGTTCATGTACCGCGCGGGCCAGGCGGCACTTCTCGGCATTCCGAGCCAACCGGAACGCCTGCCGTATTCCATCGCGTCAGCCCCCGAAGAATCCGAGCGAGGGATGTACCTCGAGTTCCTGCTCAAGCTCGAATCGGGAGGCTGGGGCACGCATCTGGCCAGGCTGAGGCGGGGATCGAAGATCGAGGTGGATGGGCCGATGGGAACCTTCGTGTTCCCTCGCCATCCCGACGAGCGCGAGTTCCTGTTCGTGGCGGGCGGCACTGGTATCGCGCCGCTGCGGTCGATGATCGCTCATGCCTCCATCACCCAGCAGCGAGGCCGTCTCCATCTGCTGTACAGCGCGCGGACGCCGCTGGACTTCGCCTACCTGCCCGAATTGAAGCGGTATGCGAAAGAAGGAAAGTTCGACCTCCTGCTGACGGCCACACGCGAGGTGCCTCAGAGATGGCGTGGAGACCGCGGACGCATCACGTCCGCTCATCTCGCGCGCCTGCTCAGAACGCCGGAAACGCTCTGTTTCGTCTGCGGTCCGGCGGCGATGGTCGACGATGTGCCACGGATGCTCGTCGAGCTCGGCGTCGACGGCGAGAGGATACGGATTGAGGAATGGTGAGGAGGGAGAATGTCCTCCTCCTCCTCACCAAGGTGAAGTCAGGGCTCTATCTGCAGCGTTGATTTCACGTCGGTCACGCCGCCGATCTTCCGCGCGAGCGCGATCGCCTTTGCCTCTTCATCTTTGCTTTTCACACGCCCCGAGAGTGTGACCACGCCCTTGAACGTATCGACATCGATGCGAAGACCTCCGACTACTGGATCGTTCAGCAGCGCGGTCTTCACGCGCGTCGTCACGGTCGCATCATCGATAGTGTCGCCGACCGTCTTGCCGCACGCTGCAAGCAGGAGCGGGGTGAGCAGAATGACAGTGAGGATGATTGCGGATTGATGACTGTACCTCTTCATAACCGGCCTCCGTCAGAACGTGAATCGACAGGTCGACTCGACCGTTCTCCGCCGATTGAGGAGCAAGCTACATGCCGGTCGCGTGATAGCCGGCGTCGACCATCAGTACCTCCGCGGTGACCGCACGGCCGGCGGGACCGAGCAGAAACAGGGCGGCATCCGCAACCTCTGCGGTGTCGACAGCGCGCCTGAGGGGCGCGCGATCGCGATAGACCTGCAGAATGCTCGAGAACCCGGAAATCCCGGACGCAGCGAGCGTCTTGATCGGACCGGCCGAGATCGCGTTGACGCGAATGCTCTTCGGGCCGAGGTCGGCGGCGAGATAGCGCACCGATGCCTCGAGCGCGGCTTTGGCCACGCCCATCACGTTGTAGTTCTGAAACACGCGTTCGCTGCCGAGATAGGTCAGGGTCAGGATGCTTCCGCCGCCGCGCCGTTCCATCAGCGGCGCGGCCCCGCGCGCAAGGGCGATGAGCGAGTACGCGCTGATATCGAGCGTCAGGCGGAAGCCTTCGCGCGAGGTCTGGACGAAAGGAAATCCTGACGCCATCTCCTCGCGGGGAGCGTAGGCCGCGCCGTGAACCAGGAAGTCGAGTCCTCCGAAGTCCTGCTCGATCCTCGCGAACACCGCCGCAATCTGCGCGTCGTCTGCGACGTCACACGGCATGATCAACGGGTCGGTCAACGTCGCGGACAGCTCGCGCACGTTCTCCTCGAGCCGCTCGCCCTGGTATGTCACCGCGAGCCGCGCTCCTGCGCGCGCCGCGGCCTCGGCGATCGCCCAGGCGATCGACCGCTTGTTGGCCACGCCCACGACGAGGCCTGTCTTGCCACTCAGATCGCTCATCTTTGACCTTTGTGTTCGATGAAGCAGGAACCGATGGCGGTCCTGTCAGCGCTTCGGCGGCAGGAACTTCTTCGGGAACTTCGCCACGACCGTATAGTTCGGATCGACGACGTTCGCGATGCGCGAGTGACCGCCCTGCGAGACGATCTGGTACGCATCCATCCGCTCGAACCCATAGTCTTCGATCAGCCATTCAATCAGCTCGACTTGAGCGATGCGGAAAGCATCGACGAGCGGTCGAGCGCTTCCGGCGACCATGATGTCCTCGGCATCCTCCATTCGAGGCCAGCGGATGCGTCGGCCCTTGATCAAATCGAACTGCAGGGTGACGTCCATTGTGGTCTCGAGCCCCGAGCCGGCGATCTCGCCGTCCCCCTGAAGCGCATGACCGTCCCCGAAATAGAAGTACGCGCCGTCGTAGAAGATCGGGAGGAACACGGTCGTGCCCTCCCGCGCGTCCGACGCATCCATGTTGCCACCGAAATTGCCCGGCCAGAGGCCGCCGAATGCTTCACCATTCGCGGGGGCCACCGCAAGCCGGCCGAGCATCGGACGCAACGGCAACTCGATACGCTTCGACGCTGACCCGGGAATGTCGAGAATGCCGACGTTGCGGTTGAGATCGAGGCGCCACTCGAAGCGTCGGGCCGGCAGCGGATCGTTGAGCATGCGGGTGCGGGAATCGCCGGCCACGGCGCTGATGCCGCCCGGATTCACCGCCGACACGGCGCGGTCGCGATTGGGGCGCAGACGAAGAATCCGCACGACGAGCGTATCGTCGGGCGTTGCCCCTTCGATGTAGAACGGGCCGACCTCGCCCGGCCACGGCCCGCCGGCACGCTCGTAGTAGTCGCCTGGCTTGGAGAAGGTACGGCTTTCGACGACGGCGCCGGGCTTCAGTCGAAGCACGGGTTCGCGGACGGCGAATGTCGGGACGCCCGCCGTGGGCTCGAACTTGATCGGCGTGGCGGGCGACTGCTGGCTGAGGAGGGCGAGAAACACGAGGCTGGCAAGCATCGACGCTCAGCTCCCGCCCGTCACGTTCAGCCTCGAGATCCGCGGCCTCGCTTGCCGTTCGAACCGCCGCTGCCGTTGCGGAAGCCCGAACCCGACCCGCCACGACCCATCGGTTGACGCCCGGATCCGGACGGCCTGTTGCTCTGGAAGCGTGAGCCGCCGCCCGGCGCACGATTGCCGTTGGCTTCCCGCTGGCCGTTGCCATTGCCAGCGCCAGCGCGCATCCGCATTCGTTCGCCACGGAAGCCGCCGTGACCGTTGCCGTGTCCGTTGCCGCGCGGCGGGGCCTGGCGGATGGTGAACTCCGGCACCGGCCTCGTGTCCTTCTGGCCTTCAGGCCGAGGCAGCGTCGCACGAATCAGAGGCCGATGGACGGGACCGTCCGCGGTCGGCGTGTCGACGTTCTCCTGCGTCGGTGGTTGGTCGATGTCGTCTCGCTGATCGTCGTCTTGGCTGTGCATCGGCGGGTGAACGTCCTCTGCTGAATGGTTGACGGGGGGTGAGTCCACGAGGGGACTCGCATCAACGTCTGGAAGGTCGGGCAGGACAGCGTCGGGGGCCGCGGGGGAAACGGCTGCTGCTGCATGAGCGCTGGCGGTCAGGATCGGAGCGTCGGCTTCCGGCATCCCCGCGAGCACTTCCTTGTAGAGCGTCGAGGGGGTTTCCTTTTTCCTGCGCTTCGGCACACGTGCGCCCTTGTAGGCGTGCTCGGCATCGCACGTCGTGCATCGAGTCTGTTTGACGTCTTCTTCGATCATGGCGACGACCGCGTGGTTGGTCACGCGGCGCTCGCGCGGACAATAGTCGTCCAGAATGTCACCAAGACGCAGCCGGCGCTGCTCCATTCACTCCCCCGATATTCCTGTGTAGATTGGCTGGAAAAATTGCTCGCGCAGGTGGGCCTGAGTGTAGCAGAGGCCCCCTGGCAGCGCAACAGTAACGCACCCCGCCCTCATCGTGCGGGCCGATCCGTAATTACCCTCTCCGCTGTGTCGATCCACGCGAGCGCGGCCTCGAGCGGCCGGTCGCGTCCGGCCAGCAGATGCGTGCGCTCCAAAGGCACGACTTCGTCCGGAATCACGCCGCGTCCCTCGAGCCGAGTGCCGTCCGATGTGACGAAATCCCCGTAGGCGTGGATCAGCACGTCGCCGTTCGGCAACCGCGCGAACAGCGCGGGAAGCGCCTGCCCCATGCTGCGTTGCCCGAATACCCGCACGCGGCCGAGTGACTGCATACCGCCGGCAAAACACTCGGAGGCGCTGCCGCTGAGCGCGTCGACGAGAATCGCGACCGGTCCCGCAAACGGCGTCACCCGCTCCCCTTTCGCATTCACGCGCCGGGGATTCACGTTGAACCGGAGGTCGCTGTTCTCGCGGGTCTTCATCACGCCAAGCGCCTTTCGCTCGTCGATGAAATGACCGGAGATTCCCATCAGCATCGCAGCGAGACCACCGGGGTTGCCGCGAAGGTCGACGACGATCCCGTTCGACGAGCGGAAGTCGTCGACGGCTTCGGCGAACGGCTCATCGACCGCCGTCATCCAGACGTTGAAGCCGATGACTCCGGCCATCCGGCCGCGTGGTGTCTGTGCGCGGTGGGCGTTGACGCGCACGAACATGGTCGGCAGATTGCCGACGGTTACCCGCTGCCCGATCTCCTCGCGTCGCTCGACCGTCAGCGCGACCTGCTTACCGACACCGTCCTCGAACGTGATGTTCGCGCGCGATCCCGGAGGACCGCTCAGGCGATTGTGCGCGAGCCGCCACGCTTCGACCTGAAGAATACGCGGTTCCAACGCCTCCGACAGCGTCGCGAGTAGGGTCTCCATACGGGCCTGGTCGACGCTGACGAGCTTCCAGCCGGTCTTCACGCCCGCCGCCATCGCGGCTCCTGATGGATCGACTTCGGTAACCACGAGGTCTCGGTCGATCAGACGCACGTCGAACCCGGCGCTGCCGCCGAGATCGCGCGGCAGGTCGGAGACACTATCGGGAGTGCCCGGAATGATCGCAAAGTGCGACTGGCCGAGCCGCCCGAGCATGTCGCGCAGCACTGCCCGCATTTCGCCAATGGAACGGGCGGCGGCGGCCTTGGGACGGAGCTCGGTCGCCACGCCATCCCAGTTCACGCCATTGAACGTCCGATCGAAATGCGAATCCCGAACGGTCTGCCAGACGTAGTCAAACGTTTCGACTCCCTGGGGCACCTGCGCGATTGCCGCCGGGTTCAGCGCGACGGCGCCGGCGCACAGCATCGCGACCAGGAAGCCGCACCGCCAGGCCTCCGGGAGTCTGTTCACTTGACGAGTGCCTTGATTGCAGGAGGCATCTCGAATACCGAAGCCGGGACGGTGTCGTATTCGACGCTCGTGATCGTGATGACCTGCTCCACGAGCCCGATCTGGCTCTTGATGGTCGTGGGCTGCAGCAGATTGCCGAACTTCCGATAGTCCGCTTCCACTGTGGTGCCCGTGACCGTTCCCATGTGCGTCTCGCGGGTCGTGATGCTTCCCGCCTTCAGGCCGGTCGCGACGTCATAGAACTCGATGTCTTCGCCGCCGCTCTTCCGCACGAATTTGACCTTGTAGCAGGGGCGTCCTTCGAAATCCGTCTGCTCCATCGTCGTCATCGACACGTAGCGATCCTTATCGCGGAGCTCACTGTGGAACTCGGAGTCGAACCGCTTCTCTTCAAGCTGCTTGCCATCGAGGAGCATGGGGCCAGTCATCGGTGAAAAGCTCCAGCCACGAACTCCATCGAACCCCTCAGTGACTTCGCCAACGCCGCCGAGTGTGATCTTGAGGAGCGACTTGTTCGGTTTGGCCCCGTAGACTTCGAGGCTTCCCTCCATCCCAGCCTTGGGCATGCTCAGTTTGCCCTTTGCGACGGTGGAGCTGTGGCTCAGCACGGCTTCCCGGCCTCCAATCGCCGCCAGGTGCCGATCGACGATGACGCGGGCGGCCGGTAGCGCCGGTTGAGCCGTCGCCTTGGGTGCGTCCGCTGACGTCTTCGGAGGACGGGCCGGGGCTGGAAGCTGCGCCGACGCGTCCGCTGAGAGGACGGCGGCTATCAGCGCCGCCGCTCCTGCGGATGTCACGATGCGACCAGCAGACAGGGCACGGCCCCGCCACGAACGGTCCTGCTGAGACATGCGGGAAACTCCTGCAAGGCGGGGAGACATCAATAGTTTACAGCGATCAACGGCATCAGACAATGGCTCGATCGGCAGAGCTGGATCTCGGGTCCACTTTATGGACGCCGAGTAATTTGGGTAACCACCCCAAGCAGATAATGCAGTTCGACGGCGTCTCCCACTTCCAAGTCCCTGGGGACCGATTCCGGCCCGATCCGGGCAAGACTCACCTGCCCCTGCAGGTCTTCGGGATCCACGACATAGACGTCCAACGAGATCTGCCCGTGAATGCTGACCGGCTGTATCTTCTTGACAACTGCAGGCTTGGACCCCTTCAACATCTGCCGTCTCCCTGCCCCAGTTCGATGGGCGCACTGGCCGCGCGGGTGGATATGTCATTTGCCAAAAAATGTCGCTGCGGCTGGCACCGACGTTCTGTGAAATGCCAGAACATATTCATCGTCAGCTGCTTTCGGCGGGTCGGCGGATGCAACCCAAGGTCCTTCCCCGTCCGTCGGAGCCGGGCCGCTCAGGCCAGGGCGCGGTCCTTGGTCTCGGGGATCCACAGCCAGCACACCGCCGCGAGAACGAAGGCTATCGCGGTCAAGGACAACGCCGCCTGGAAGCCGCGCGTCTGAGCCAGCGACCCGACGGCGAACGGGGCGGCGGCGCTCGCGATTCGGCCGATGTTATACGTAAAACCCTGGGCTGAAGCTCGAACCGCGGTCGGATAGATTTCGGCGGTCACCGCACCAAAGCCGCTGAAATATCCGGTTGCGAAGAACGCCACGAATGGCCCGAGGAGGAGGAGCGCCACCGGCAGACTGATTGAGACGTAGGCCAGTATCAGGACTGCTGCAGTGAGCGTATAGAACACGTACGCGCGCTTGCGTCCGATCGCGTCGCTGATGAATCCAAACGTGACGTAACCGAACCACATCCCGACCTGCATCGCGACGATCAACGACGTCATCGCGGTCGCCGTCAGTCCCATCCCGCCCTGCGTCGCAGGAAGCGAGAGATAGCCAGGCAACCAGAGGTTGAACCCCCACCACCCGAACATGGTGCAGGCGTTCATGATCGTCAGAGGCACGGTCAGGCGCACCAGCGGCCGCCGGAAGACATCCGCAAACTGCGTGCTGACCGAAGGGCCCAGGTCACCGGCGCGGCGCACGCCCTGTTTCATCTCCCGCCAGATCGCCGGCTCTTCGACGTGGCGCCGGATCCAGATCGTGAAGAAAGCGGGAAGGATTCCAACGAAGAAGACGGCGCGCCAACCCCAGCGCGGTAACACGATCATCGTTACCAGTGCGGCGGCGCCGTAACCAATCGCCCACGCGCTCTGCATCAGGCCGAGCGCCTTGCCACGATGTTGCGCGGGCCAGGTCTCCGACACGAGCGCGGCGCCGCTCGCCCACTCCCCTCCCATGCCGATGCCGAGAAGCACGCGGAAGATCGCGAGCTGCGCAACCGAACCGGCGAACCCGCATGCCGCGGTGAAGACGGAGTAAATCAGGACGCTGGCCATCAGGGCGCGGGTGCGTCCATATCGATCCGCAACAATGCCGAAGATGATGCCGCCGGCGGCCGAGGCGAGCAGCGTGGCGGATCCGAGCAGGCCGGCGGTCTCCTTGCCGATCCGAAGGTCGGACATGATCGACGCCAGCACCAGGGCGTACAACATCACGTCGAACGAATCGAGCATCCAGCCGAGCCCCGCGGCCACGAGCGCCCTGCGTCCCTCGTCAGTCCCTGATCTCCACCAGCCGAGCAGGCCGGATGTCCGGGGCAATCCAACCGCGACGGCCGTCATGGCCGGCCGACCTGCACTGAGCCGACGGCCGTCACGGTCACGCCCGCGCGCTCGAGACTGAGGCGCAGCTGGCGCGTCAGCTCGTGCGATCCGGGCGTATCACCGTGGGTGCAGATGGTATCGACGCGCATCGGAATGTCTTCGCCGTTCGTGGCGCGCACGATTCCATCGCGCACCATCCGCACGGTCCGAGCCATGACCTCCTCCGTGTCGTGAATCACGGCGCCGGCGCGCGTTCGGGGAGTCAGCGATCCGTCGGGCTCGTACGCACGATCGGCGAAGCCTTCGGCGGCTACACGCAAGCCGGCGGCTTCGCCCGCGGCGAGGAGCTCGGTTCCGGGAAGGCCAAAGAGAATGAGCGTCCGGTCGAATGCCGCGACCGCTCGGGCGATGGCGTCGGACAGCGCCCGATCGCGAATGGCCATGTTGTACAGGGCGCCATGCGCCTTGACGTGCTGCAAGCGGACGCCTTCGACCGCTGCGATCGCAGCAAGCGCCCCGATCTGATAGAGGACGAAGTCTTCAACTTCGCGCGTCGACGCGGCCATGTTGCGCCTGCCGAAGCCCGCGAGGTCCGGAAACCCGGGATGGGCACCGATGGCCACGTCGGCGGCGCGCGCCAGACGAACGGTCTGCCGCATGACGCCGGGATCACCCGCGTGATAGCCGCAGGCCACGTTCGCGGACGTGATGCTCCTCATCACCTCCGCGTCGTTTCCGAGCGTCCAGTGGCCGTACGATTCACCGAGGTCCGAATTGAGGTCGATCCGAACGGGGCTCGTCATGGCGCTGCCAGTGTGAGTGCAGGAGACGCGGAAGCGCCTGCCATAGTACCCGACGGCGGCCGGGCGCACTGGAAGGAACCGACAGGGCTGGGCTTAGCGAGCCGTCGCTTTGGTATGCGAGGCAGCGAGCGCCGCCTGGCCGGGTCGACACTCCGCCGCCTCGGGACCGAACACCGGCTGTGCCGATGCCCGCCGGAATCTGAGCAGGCGGCGAGGGGCCGGCGATCCGCCGTGCCGCTGGGCAGCCGATCCCTGCGCCTCGCGGAGCGCGCGGGCAAGGGACCCGCCGAGCGACGCGACCTGAGTCGTGACGCACGTATTGTGATTGCCGGCGACTGGTGTCAACCGCACGTCAGGACCAACCATTTGCCAGGTGCGTGGGTCGAACGGTTCGGCTTCCGCCCACATCACCTCAATCCGGCCATCGTAACGGCGGGGGACATAGCCGTTGACCGCGACACCGACACGAGGGCATTGGCGGCACGATTGAGAAGGATCGGCGGGTGGATTCGGGACTCGATGGCCACGACCAGCTCGGCCCGCTCGTGCGAGCTCCGATTCACCGCTCCACAGACTCTAGCAGGCCAGATGAACCGCAACGAGAGAAGACGAGCACCCCGTGTCGAGCGTGAGGCTCGGGCCCTGCAACCCGTAGTGATAGGACAGACGGCCGGACGCGGCGTACCTTCCGCTTCCGGTGGTCATGTAGAAGTCGATCGCGGCCGGGTTGCGGAACAGCCGGGACTCGTACTCGTTGATCCACATCCCGACGAACACGCCGGTCGCGCTGCCCAGCAGCTTCGCGGGCACGAGCCCCGCGTCTTCGATCGCTTCCCACGACGTCTCGAGCAGAAGCCGCTGCTGCGGATCGAGCCGCTCCGCTGCTCGCGGTGAAATGCCGAAGAACTCGGCGTCGAACTGATCGAGGCCATCGACGAACCCGCCCCAGCGAGTGTTCACTTTGCGCGGTTGTGCGGCCGCTCGTCGTACAAAGCGTCGATGTCGAAGCGGTCGCGCGGAATCTCACGGATCGCGTCGACGCCGTCGAGGAGGAGCCGCCAGAACGCAGCCGGATCGGAAGCGCCGGGGAATCGGCACCCGATGCCGACAATGGCTATCGGCTCGCGATCGGCGCGGCCAATCGAAGGGGCTGGTAAGGTCATACGGCTGGTGAATCCCGTCGTCGGTCCTGCTCTAACGGCATCGCCGCGTCGGCGTTCGTCCAGTCGAAGAACTCAACGGCGTCGATCTCCCGATCGAGGGCGATCGCTGCCGCGTACCCGCTTCTCGGCGTAAACGAGCGCAGGCAGAAAGTCGGCTCCGCCGGCGAAGACGCGCCGAGGATCGTCAGCTTCGGCAGCGCCACGCCGGGGTCCACTTCGACTTCGAACGAGTCGAGCGGCCGCTGCAACCCGAGTCCCGTCGCCTTCAGGAACGCTTCCTTCCGCGTCCACGTGCTGAAGAACGTCGCCGGACGCTCCGACGGCGGCAGCCGCGCGTATTCCCTCGCTTCGAGCGGGGCAAAGTACCGCTTCACGATGTCGTCCGCATCCGTCACCGGCCGGATCCGCTCGACGTCCACACCGACCTGCCCGTTGACGGTGACCGCGCACAGTGCGAGGCCGTCGGAGTGCGACAGGTTGAACGACACCGGCGTCCCCACTACGAAGGGCTTGCCGAAGGTCGTGGTCTCGAAGCGAATCGCGTCCGCCGCCGTCTCGAGATAACGCGCGAGCACCCTGCGCAGCGCCCCGTGCGCGGCGATGAATCGCAAGCGCAGCTCGGTCGTACGCAGCCGTGCCGCCCGGACACGCTCTTCACCGCTCAACACCTTGAGCAGCGCCGGCACACCGCCTGGATCGGCATCGAGCGCCACCGTCCAGACGTGGACCGTACCGCGTGTCACCGCGCGATGCCCGTCCACCGCGTCATCGCACCTACCAGCACGGTCAACTGGTTCGCGATCAGTGTGGTCACCGCTTCACGCTCGTCGTGCAGATAGAAGTGGCCGCCACCGAACGTATGCAGGCTGAAGCGGCTCCTCGTCTCACGCCTCCACGCGTCGAGTTCCAGCCGCGAGGCATGCCTGTCCGCGGAGCCGCCACACGCAACGATCGGGCACGCCAGCGGCGCACCCGGTTCGTACCGGTAGGTTTCGAGCATGGCGAAGTCGGCCCGCAACCCGGGCAGCAGCAGCTGCATCATGTCCGCGTCCGCGAGGACGGCGTCCGGAATGGCCTCATAGCGCTGACGTACCTCCGCGACGAAGGCCTCGACGGGCAACGACGCGATAGGGGTCAACGGGTCGGCCAGCCCTGGGGCGCGACGTCCCGAGACGAACAGCGCGAGCAGGGGCCAGCCTCGGTCGCGAAGACGGCGCGCCGTTTCGAACGCGATCAGCGCCCCGAGGCTGTGCCCGAAGAGCACGAGCGGCATCGGCGGGGCCCCGATGATGGAGTCCGCGATGCCTGATGCCGCGTCGGTCAGCGACTGCACGAGGGGCTCGCGCAGCCGCGTGCCTCGGCCCGGCAGCTGGACGATGCCGACATCGGCTGTGGGCAGGCGTTCCGCCCAGCCCCTGAAGGAGGCGACCCCACCACCGGCATGGGGAAAACAGACCAGCCGAACCGCGGCGCTGCGGTTCGGACGCGGGGCGACGATCCAATTGGTGGGCAAACGTCCGTGGCTCCGATCCGACCAACAACGTAATCCTCCCTGACGGCGGCGGTGGCGCCAGGTGAGTTGCTGGGGGTTAGTTGAGTTCGGCGGTCTGGCAGAGCAAAGGGGTCGCCAAGGCGCCGGATGGAGCGGACCGTTCCTTGGCGGGGGATTCCGGACTGCCCCGGACGTCGAGAGTGTAAAAGTCCGCTTTTAGGGAGACTAAGAGTCCTGGATCGTGGCCCTAAGGCATCCTGCCGAGGCATGAAATATCCCCCGGACGAAGCCTTCAGAATTCGATGAGGATGCCCGCGGAGGGCACGATGGGGACGAGAGAGTCGAAAAGGCGGGTCACCTGACGGGTCGACGTCGTCACTCGCGGCGGATTGAACCGGACGTTTTCTCGATTCAGCAGATTGATGACTTCGACGAATACTGTCAATCGTTTACGGGACCAGTCGAAGGTCCGATCGGCCCGCAGATCGAGCCGTGCGTACGAGGGCAACCTGAGCTCGTTGCGCCGGTCGCTGACGAAGTATTGCGGACCCTGCTGGGAGTAATAGCCAGGAATCGGAAAATTCGTCCCCATGCGATACTTCGCGCCGACCGTGAACCGCCGCGACACCCGGTAGAAACCGTAGGCGTTGAGCGTGTGGCGTTGATCGAGATCTCCCCAGGTACTGCTCCCCGGTGACCTGGTCTTCGTAGCGATTGCGCCCATACGCATACGAAACCCAGCCCGAAAGCCCGGTCGACGAGCTCCGCTGAAGGAGAAACTCGACCCCACGCGCGTACCCTTCGAGGCGATTCGAATAGGAGGCGGTGACTGATCCTCTGACCAGGCGCCCCGCCTCGAGCCTGGTGTCCGCGCCAGGCCGGCGGATGACCTCATCGTCTTTTCGGTTGTAAAACGTCAGCTGCAGCCTGGTCGACGGAGTGAGGCGCTGCTCGATACCAACGTCCGTGTGAATCGATCGCTCGGGCCGCAGGCCGGTTCCTGCGAAAGCGCCGACCACCTCATCGAAGTCGGGGAACTGCTGATAAAGACCACCGGCGGCCCGGACGACCAGGCCGGCTGCCAGAGCAAGCTCGGTCTGAAGCCATGGCGAGTATGTCGTCTGGTTCGTGAGCTGCCAGTAATCGATGCGCGCTCCAGGCAGGACCTGAAGTCTGCCCAGGCTCACCCGGGCCCTGGCGTAGCCTCCCTGCCGGGTCGCGTGACCGCGATAGTCGTTGACCGAACTGGTGGTTGTCGACGTGATCAGCCGGTTGCGCTGCTGGCGTTCGTCGACGTGTTCGACGAGGACGCCCGATTCGACCTGCACCGTCCTCGAGAGATTGAGCGACACATCCGCGCGGACAGCCACTTGATCGTTGGTGCCGTTCTCCAGGTTCGTGCCGAGGATGGTGTGATTGTCGAAGCTGTTGGTCGCCCCGAAAACCCCCACGCTGAACGTGCCCTTCTGGAGCGTTCTCCGCCAGTTCGCAATGACAATCGCAGATGCGTTGTTGCCGATGAAGAGCTCGTCATCGCCAGGTTCCTGAGGGGTTTCTTTCAGCGTCGATTGCCCGGCGATGAAGGTCAGGGAGGCCGTTTGCCTCTCCGTGAGGTCGTAACGGAACTTTGCCTGCACGTCGCCAAACCCGAAGCTCAGTCCTTCATCGCTCAATCGATCGATGAGCAGATCCAGGTAGCTCTTTCGGCCTGACAGCAGCCATGACCCGCGCTTGGAGCGGCCAAGTGGACCTTCCGCGACGGCCGAGGCGCTCGTGCCGCTGACCGCGACGCGCACGGCGTTGCGATCGCGCGACCCCTCGCGCATCACGAAAGCGAGCTCGGCCCCCGTCCGATTCCCCGATCGCTGAGCATAGCTGCCGTTCGACAGCGTGACCTCCTCGAGCGCATCGCTGTTGATCATCGTGACCGACCCGGTATTGGCACGTTCTTCGACCGCCCGGACCATGTGTAGCAGAAACGGCGTCGCGAAGCCGTCGACGGTGAAGTTCAAGTGTCCGAAATCGCTGCCTCGAACGGTGAATTCGCTCCGAAAATCGTCGCCAGTCGCGACTCCGGGCAGCACCTGGACGGCCCTGAGCGCATCGTCTGCCAGCACGCCGCGAAGGTTCTGGAGATCGGCGCCGCCGATCGCGTGTTGCGCCGGGACTCCAGGCTCCGATCGCCGGAACCGATCGGCGGTCACGTTGACGGTTTCGGTGTAGGTGGCCGCCCCTTCGCTGAGCGGGATCTGGAGAGTGATGTTCTCCTTCGGCCGCAGGACGAGGGTGCGCTGAGCGAGGCCATAGCCGATCGCGGAGACGTAGATGCGGACCGTCCCTGAGGCGACGTCCTCCAGGAGGAACGCACCGTCGGATGATGTTTCAGCCGAGGGCCCGTCCTCGACGGCGACCAGGTACTCGGCCCAACGGCGTGCCAGTCCTGGCATCGACGACCGTGCCGCGCACGGTTCCGGTGGTCGAATCCTGTGCGAACGCCTGGGAAGTCAGGAGGAACAGGACCAGGGCGATCAGTTTTGTAATTCGATGAACACTTCCGTCGGTGGTTCTCCCCGACCATCTGACGGGGATACGCGAAAACTCCCGAAAATCACGAGTCCAGGTGCGGTACACCGGTTGCTCTATAGGGTGGTGCAGGCGGCCTGATATTTACGGCAGGGAGCCGTGAGTTGCTGGGGAGCCGGGTCGCTCGCAAAAAACCAAAGGGCATCGCTCAATGCGGTGCCCTTTTTTTTCATCTAAACCGCGGCACCTTCCGGATACTGCAGCGCCAACCGCAGTTCCTTGGCAAGGGACTCCACGGTCGTCCCCGTCCGCTTCCAGGCGCCTTCCGTCTCGAACCGCAGGTCCCCGATTCTTCGGCCCCACGGGGAAATCACCCGACCGATTGCTCGAAAATCAGCGCGATCCGCATGTTCCTGATCGAGCCGGCGGACCACGTCGGGCGCCACGCGAACGAACGCCCGCAGCGCGGTCGCGCTCTTGATGCTGTATTTCCGTCCGTTCCAGGCGGCGTTGAAGAGTTGCGCGACCTGTTTGAGGTAGTTCACGAAAAACCGCCTGGATTCTTCGCGAAAGGCGTCGCCCTTGCGGCCGGCGCCGAACGAGTCGTTCGCAAAAAGCTTCTTCAGTTCCTGCGCGAGCGGCGCCTGGGCGACCCGGCCGCGACCCACACCAAGGAGCTTGATCTCACCGACCAGCGGCGAGTCTTCCCGATCGTTCAGCGCGCGGACGATATCGTGCGCGGCGGCGAGGCTTTCGTCGCGATACAGCTGCCTGCCCGAGAGGGACACGAGATGTGAGGCATTCAGCCGCGTGTGTTTGGCGTTGATCGTCACAAACATCTGGACGACGTGATCTTCGGGGAGCCGATCGAAGATCACGGCGGGCACGGTAAATGGCTCGCCGCCGAACCGCTCGATGTCGGCATGCAGAGCCAGCAGCCGGTGCTGACCGTCGATCGCTCGAAGAATGCCTTCGCGCTCCGGGACTTTCAGCACCCCTACCCACGACCCCTCAATCGCCTCCTCGAAACGAAGGGTTTCGTCACACGAGATGATGACCGCACCCGGAATCGACGGCAGGTCACGCGCCTGCCGGCATTGCTCGTAGTACTGCACCAGCTCGTCGATCTTCTTCCTGATAATCTGGCGCTGGTACGCCTTCTCGTTGGCGGCGATCCGCCGTTCCAGCAGATCCCAGTTCACCTTGGAGGGGGGAGGCGCTCCCCTTCGCCGGCCTCCGCGCACTGGCTGAGTGCGCTCGCCATAGCTCAGGACCTCGAAACGCACGAGCTTGTCAATGTCGCTGGCGCTCAGCGAGGCCTGGTAGAACTGAACGCCGAACTGCTGCATACGGATCGCGGCTACGCTGATCATGATGATTCAGGGGCTGATGTCTTTCCTTCCGTCGGGTTTGGAGAAAGCGGGCGCGCTGTTGCGCGGCCGATCTTATATTGTGTCGGTCTAAGAATCACAAGGGAGAAGGGCTGATGACAGGCCGATGGATGGCGCCGCTCGCTGGCATGGCAATCGTGCTGGCCGTGATCCCGTTGAGCGGCATCTACATGGGGGTCGAGAGCCGGCGAGTCCCGGTAGCCCGGCTTGTGTCCAATCTCGAAAAGCAGGTGGCCGCGAAACCCCAGGACGCGGACCTGCAGCTGAAGCTAGCCCGGCTATATGGGATGGCGTACGCGCTCAACGGAGAGGATGTACCGGTCAAGGGCGCCACCGAGGAAGTCTGGTTCGGACATGAACCGAATCTGGTGCCCCGTACAGAATCGGAAAAAACTACCCGGACAGCGGCGGCGAGGGAATACCTCACGAAAGCCCTGGAACACTATAAACAGGCAGTGTCTTTGAATCAGGACAGCCTGCTTGCCCGCCTCGGTCTGGGCTGGGCCCTGGACCAGTCGGGGGACAAACCTGGTGCGATCGCCGCCTATCGCGCGGTAGTCGAACGGGCGTGGCCGAAAGAAAGTTCGGCGAAGTTCGCGGAGTTAGGCCAGCGCTTCTATACCGTGGAAGCCGCCGAATATCTGATCCCTCTCCTGGATCCCAAGGTCGATGCCAAGGAAATCTCGGAATTGCGCACTCGCATGGGTCAGCTCGACCGCCTGCCACGACCGGTGACGCCTCTCGCCATTCCGCTGCGAGACGGGGTGACGGCTAGAAACATCGTCGACCTCGATGCTCAAGTACGGTTCGACGCCGACGGGAGTGGTCGGCACCATCGGTGGACGTGGATCACGCCGGCCGCCGGGTGGCTCGTATACGACGCGGAGCGCAAGGGCCACATCGAGTCGGCCCTCCAGCTGTTCGGGAACGTCACCTTCTGGTTGTTCTGGAACAACGGCTACGAGGCGCTCGGTGCGTTGGACGATGATGCAGACGGTCAGTTGAAGGGAGCGGAGCTCCGCTATCTGGCGATCTGGCATGACCGGAATCAGAGCGGCACGAGCGATTCAGGCGAGGTACGTTCCTTGTCCGATCACGGCATTACGGCGTTATCGGTCACCTTCACGACAGGTGACGGCATATTCGCATCGGCCAAGTCGGACGCTGGTGTCAGGTTCGAGGACGGCCGCATGCGGCCGTCCTATGACGTGATCCTGCGGCCAGCGCGAAGCGTGTCGTCGCCCGACCCGCACTGAAAAGCCCCGGTTACGCCACGGTAGCTGGCTGCCTTTCGGGCCCGATAGTGCTCGATCAGGTGATCCTTGCGGATCGTGCAGAACAGCATGAAGCCCGTGAACAGGACATACGCGATTGCCGTCTGGCGCAGACTCAGCGCCTGACGCAGCGGGCGGGAGATCGCGCCGTAGACTAATTCCACGTCGGATCCAGTAAATGAAGAGAGACGCCGTTCCCAACTGGACCAGCGGACTCGAAGCCTCGAGCCTTCGCAGCCGCGTCATCCAGACGTAGGCGATTCCGACCCCGACGGCCACCACGCCGACGCGGATGAAAAAGAAGGATGGTGAGGACGTCCAGAACGACGAGCCCTGCATAGCCGAATATCGTCGTCCCCCGATCGGGTTGGCTCGTCCAGCTGTCGATGAGATGCGCCTCGATCATCAGGAGCACGGCGACGCCGCGCAGCCAGTCGAGATACTCACGCCGCGTTCGCACGGGAGCGCGCGCGTCCGGCATCGCGGGCGTTACACTCCCTCGGAAACTGTGAACGAGGTGTCGAACTGGAGGTCCTGGCGCATCGAGTGCCAGACCGAGCAGTACTTGTCGCGTGAGAGCTGAATCGCCCTGGACACGACATCGTCCGCCACGTTCCCCGTCACGGTGAAGTGCAGCTCGATTCTGGTGAAGCGGTGAGGCGCTTCGTTGGCGCGGGTTCCGATGAGATCGGCCCGAAGACCGCGCAACTCGTGGCGGCCTTTCTTGATCACGTGAACAACGTCCATGGCCATGCAGGCGGCCAGCGCAAATGCGAGCGTCTGCATGGGCGACGGGGCCTCGGCAGAGTCGCTGTCGAGCGTCATTTTCGCGTCGCCCGACCTGCCCGACAGGACCAAATCGTGTTCCCAGATCAGCTCGACAACGGTCGGGGGCTTTTGCGATTCCGCCATCAGGCAATTCTGCCACGGTGGCGGACGATTGGCTCGAGAGCGCTTACGCCGTCTGCGAGCGCTGGCGTGGATTGTCCGGAATCCGCTGACCGAAGAACGTCGACAGCGCGAGCCAGGCAACCGGCAGGATGACGAGCATGTACGTCAGATACTGGCCGTAGATGCCGTCGGGCCCGAAGGGCTCGGTGGCATCGTGGAACGCGCCGAGCGAGCCGATGATGTTGGCCTCGGTCAGCTCGTGGAATCCGTAGATGAAGAGTTGCACCACGAACACGAAGAGGAAGACTGCAGTGACCTGGAAGAATCGGGAAAGATTCACGCGATAGCCGTAGCGCGACCACAGCCAGGCGATGAATGCGGAGACGATCGTGCCGGCCACCGCACCGCCAATGATTTCCGGGGCCCCAACGCTGAACAGCAACGTGTTCATCAGCAGCGCCGTCTCCATGCCCTCACGCGTAATCATCAGCAGCGTGAAGCCCAGGACGCCGAGGAATGCGCCACGACCCAGACGCGCCGACGACGCTTCCAGCCGCGCCTCGATGTCTTTCTTCATCCGTCTCCCCGCCCGCCACATGTGCACGGTCAGTGACGCGACGAGCACCCCCGCGACGAGGGCCAGGATGCCTTCCCAGAGCGCCTGATTATTTGCCTGCGCGAACAGCAGGCCGGCAATGATGCTGAGAACGACCGAGCCCGCAATTCCCCAGTGCACTGCGGGAATCAGGCTGCTTCGGCCAGTCTTCTTGAGGTATGCCAGGCTGATCGCAACGATCAGAAACGCTTCGAGCCCTTCGCGGAGGGTGATGACAAACGCCTGAAACATGTCGGGTCCCCGTCAAATTGAGAAACAGTCTCAAAAAGACTATACAGGCGAACCCCGACCAGTCAAGTCGGATATTAAAAACCGCGGACACGGCCGCTGGACGGACCGAGCGCGCGCAAGCTCAGCCTGGGGCGCTGTTATAGTCACCGTCAACTTCGTGGAGCACTCATGCGGCGGAATTCGGCATTCATCATCGGAGCACTTTTCGCGGCGTCCGCGGCGCTGAACCTGTATTCGTACGGGCAGCCCGACACCAGGCTCCTTGAAAGAGCGCGGGCCCTGCACAAGCAGTCGCCACTCATCGACGGGCACAACGACTATCCATGGGAGTTGCGGGAGAAGGCCCAGCGCGATCTGGACAAGCTCGACATCAAGTCACCGCAGCCTTCGATCATGACCGACATCCCGAGGCTCCGCGCCGGCGGCGTCGGCGGGCAATTCTGGTCGGTCTACGTCCCGGTTGAGCTCGCCGGTCAGGCGGCTGTGACCGCCACTCTCGAACAGATCGACATCGTCCATCGCATGATGCGGAAGTATCCGGAGACGTTCGAGCTCGCGCTCACCGCCGACGACGTGGAGCGGGTGTTCAAGGCCGGAAGGATCGCGTCGTTGATCGGCATGGAGGGCGGACATTCGATCGACAACTCGCTCGGCGCTCTGCGCATGTTCCACCGGCTCGGTGCGCGCTACCTGACGCTCACCCACAGCCTGAACACCCCGTGGGCTGACTCCGCGACGGACAAACCGGCACTAAGTGGCCTGTCCGCGTTCGGTGAGCAGGTCGTCCGCGAGATGAACTGGCTCGGCATGCTGGTGGACCTCTCTCACGTGTCGCCCGATACCATGGCGGATGCGATCCGTGTATCCGAGGCGCCGGTCATCTTCTCGCATTCGTCGGCGCGGGCGGTCAACGACGTCCCGAGAAACGTGCCGGACGAGATCCTGCGCATGCTGCCTCAGGACGGCGGCATCGTGATGGTGACGTTCGTGCCACGGTTTCTGTCGCCAAGAGTCGAAGCGTGGTCGCGGCTGCAGGAAGCCGAAGAGGCCCGTCTGAAGCTGCAGTATCCGACCGATGAGAATGCGGTCAAGGCGGGCGTCGCGGCGTGGACGAAAGCCAACCCCGCGCCGCGCGCGACCCTCAAAGACGCGGCGGATCACATCGATCACATCCGCAAGATCGCGGGAATCGAACACGTGGGCCTGGGCGGGGACTTCGACGGGATCAGCAGCGTTCCCGAAGGGCTGGAGGACGTCTCGACGTATCCCACCCTGACCGCCGAACTGCTCAGGCGCGGCTACAGCGATTCCGACATCAGGAAGATCAACGGCTTGAACGTGCTGCGGGTGATGCGGGAGGTCGAGCGGATCGCCAGAAAACTTCAGGCCGAGCGCGCGCCATCGCCGCTGCTGTTCAGCAAATGAGCATCGGCGATCATGGCGCTGCGCCTTGGCCTCCTTCTCGTCTGCGCGCTCTGCGGTGCCATGGGTGATGCCGAGCAGCGGGTTCGGATCGTGGCCATGGGCGATTCCACGACGGCAGGGACGCCTGCCTTCCGCTCGCCGCTCGAGGCCCCTCCTTCAGGTCGCGGCGACGAGACGAGTCAATACGCGTGGTGGCTGATGCAGGCTCATCCGGACTGGGAGGTGCTGAACAAAGGTGTCGACGGTGAACGCAGCGACCAGATCCGGGCGCGGTTCGACCGGGACGTTATCGAGGCGCGGCCGCGGATCGTCGTCCTGATCGCCGGGGTGAACGATGTCTATCAGGGGCGCCCGGCGGCGCTCGTGATCGAGCAGCTGCGCTGGATGTACGAGCGGGCCGGACGTGAAGGCATCCGGGTCATCGCGGGTACAATCATTCCTTACAACACGGCCACGGCCGATCAGAATGCCAGGATGCGTGAGGTCAACGACTGGATCCGGCGCTTGGCCGACGAGGATCCGGCGCTGGGGTACGTCGATACGCGCGCGGCAGTCGCGGCGCCGGGAAACCCGGACATGTTGTCCGAAACTCCGGACCAGCTGCATCCGTCGCCAAACGGATATCGCGCCATGGCCGCCGCCATTCGCCCAGTGATCGAACGAATCGTCCGGCGGGCCGGACAGGAATGATTTCTGCATCAACCCAGAGTTTCTATATGAACATTCGATCCTTTCTGGTCTTCGCGACGGCTCTGCTGCTGCTCTCGACATCGGCCGGCGCGCAGCGCATCAAGGTGTCGACGCATACAGTCCCGATCTACGCCACGGTGATGGACAGTCAACGGCGGCTGGTCACGGATCTAATGCAGGAAGACTTCGAGGTGTACGACAACGGCAAGCTTCAGACGTTGACCAACTTCGTCAACGGGCTCACGCCGTTCAGCGCCGTGGTCATGCTCGACACGAGCGGCAGCATGACGCTCAACCTCAATCTGGTGAAGCACGCCGCCGAAGAGTTCATCATGCGGATGCTGCCGGAGGACAAGGCCAAGGTCGGGGCATTCAACGACAAGATCCAGGTCCTGCCGAGGAACGAGCCGTTCACCAATAACCGCGATCAGCTGATTCGAATCCTCAAGAACGATCTCGACTTCGGATACCCCACGAGGCTGTGGGACGCGGTGGATGAAAGCATCGTTCATCTCGAACCGCTCGAAGGCCGGCGCGTGGTCATCGTTTTCACCGACGGCGATGACAGCGCCAGCAAGCTCGGCGTGCGCGAAGTCACGGAGCGCGCGCGTGAGAAGGACATCATGGTGTATGCGGTCGGGATGCAGAGCGAGATCATAATCGGCCAGTCGAGGCAGCGGACGCGGCCCGACCGGCGGCTCAAGGGGCTCGCGGAAGAAACCGGCGGCGGGTTCTTCGAGATGACGAAGAAAGACGAGCTGGGCCCGACGTTCACCCGTGTCGCGCAGGAGCTGCACAGCCAGTACGTGCTCGGCTTCTCGCCAGCGGTCCTCGACGGCAAGGTGCACAAGCTCGAGGTCCGGGTCAAACGCGCGGGCATGACCGTGCGTGGCAGAAGGAGCTACGTCGCCGCGCCGATCGTCCCTACTGTCGGACCTGATTCGGGGCCATCGAAGTAACAGTAAACTTCCGCAGGGTCCTGCCCGTCTAACGATCAGAAAGGCAGGAACCTACGATGTACGACTGGGATATCTCAAGCAATGCGGACCGGCTCGTGGCCATTCTTCTCGCAGTGGTCATTGTCGCCGTCCTCGCGGTGTAGGGCGGAGTTGAGACGCTCCGCCTTCTCGCCACACTTTTTTCACATGTCGATGTGCTCAACCGGTCGGGCTGCTGAATGACCGACGCGTCGATCCGCAACGGATCGACGAGCGGCAGCCCCGCCGCTTGAGCATGTGACGGGCTCTGGGTCATCACTTCAGGCTTCTCAAGCATCTCCCTCGACCGCCCCCCGGGATCGCATGTACGGGCGAGCGTTGTGTCGCCGAGTACATCTTCGTCGCCGGCAGCTCCCTTCTGGAACCAACAGCGCGGTTGATACAATGCGCGACCGACGCGGCTGTCCGCGCCGACCAGCGTCGCACGCGATCGATGCCAGCTGTACCGCACTCTGAGTGGCCAACTTCAACGTGGTGATGACATGCGTGACGGAGTTCCGGGAGCTCTTGCTGCGCTGCTCTGCGCAACGATCATGAGCGGGCAGGCGCCGGGCGATCGTCCGGCAGCGAATCCCCGCGCGACGCGATCCGTCGTGCTGGCGCGGAACGGCATGATCGCCACGAGTCAGCCACTGGCATCCGCCGCCGGCCTCCGCGTGCTGCAGCAGGGTGGCAATGCGATCGATGCTGCGGTCACCGCGGCCGCCGTGCTCGCGGTGGTCGAACCGTCGATGACCGGGATTGGCGGCGACCTCTTCGCGATTGTCTACGACGCGAGAACCAAGAGCATCCGAGGGCTGAATGCCAGCGGTCGCGCTCCCGCGGCGGCAACGCTCGACGAGTTCCGCCGCCGCAAGCTCGACGCGATCCCGTATCGCGGCGAACTGTCGATCAGCGTCCCCGGCGTCGTCGACGGCTGGCACGAGCTGCTGGCGAAGCACGGGACGATCACGCTGGCCAAGGCCGTCGAGCCCGCCATTGCCTATGCCCGTGACGGCTTCGCCGTGAGCGAGATCATCTCCAACCAATGGGACGATGCGACTGCTGTTCTCGCGAAGGACCGCGCCGCGGCAGCCACGTTTCTGCCGAACGGACGCGCGCCCCGGGCCGGTGACGTATTCAGGAATCCCAACCTCGCGGCGACGCTCCAACAGATTGCGGGTGGCGGACGGGACGCGTTCTATCGAGGGCCCATCGCGAAGGCGATCGGTGACGATCTCAAGCGCCGCAACGCACTGCTTGCGGAGTCCGACCTCAGCTCGCATCGATCCGATTGGGTCGATCCGATCGCGACCGAGTATCGCGGCTACCGCGTGCTCGAAATGCCTCCGAACACGCAGGGCGTGACCGCACTGCAGATGCTGAACATCCTGGAGGGATTCGATCTGAGAATGCTCGGGCACAACTCTGCTGCCTACGTGCATCTGCTGGTCGAGGCCAAGCGCATCGCGTTCGCCGACCGGGAAGCCTGGCTCGCAGATTTCGATGCCGTCGACAAGACCGTGCTCGCGAGACTGTTATCGAAGGAGTACGCCGCCGAACGGCGGCGTGAGATCAACAACGAGCGGGCGGCCCGCGACTATCGCCCGATGTCGACGACGGGCTCACCGCCGCGACCGGCCGCCGAGCCTCCCCAGGGCCGAGGCGATACGATCTATCTGACGGCCGCGGATCGCGACGGCAACGTCGTCTCGTTGATCCAGTCGATTTTCGAGAACTTCGGATCCGGCATCGTCGCGGGTGAAACCGGCATCGTGCTGCATAATCGCGGCGCTCTCTTCAGCCTCGACAAGAGCCACGCCAACGTGGTCGCCCCCGGCAAGCGGCCGTTCCACACGCTCGTGCCGGCGATGGTGCTCAGAGAAGGACGGCCGTGGCTCTCGTTCGGAGTCATGGGCGGCGACATGCAGCCGCAGGGCCACGTGCAGGTGCTGTTGAATCTGATCGACTTCGGGATGAACATCCAGGAGGCGGGCGAGGCAGCGCGCTTCCGTCATTCCGCCGCAGGACTGGCGCTCGAGTCAGCAATCTCGGCCGACGCGCGATTCGGCCTCGATCAGCGCGGGCATCGAGTCATCAGCAGCGTCGGTGCTTTCGGCGGGTTCCAGGGGATCCTGTTCGATCACGCGCGCGGAGTCATGATGGGAGGCTCCGATCCGCGCAAGGATGGCCTCGCGATCGGCTACTGAAACCGCTGGACGGTGAGCCCTGTGCGCGCTTGCAGCGCCTGACCTACAGGCCGCACGTGCGCATTGTCGATGCTCAGAATGATCGGCTCGCCCGAAGTCACGAGGATCAGCCAGTTCCGATCGCTGCGAAACACGCCAAAGCGGCCAAGGTCGACCCGCGTCTCCACCTCCTTGCCATTCGCGTCTCGCCACCGTGGCTGTTTCGACCGGGAAAAGTGCAGGCTCGTGATGGCGTCGAGCGGAGTGAGCACTCTCGAACCGTTCGCCTCCGCTATGGCCACCTCGCCGTTGCCCACGCGCAGAATGCCGGCGCGCTCTCGCAGCCGATCGGCATCCATGACCAGCACCTTGACATCACCGAACGCCACGACGGGGAGGGCTTCGGCAGCGGCCGGTGGCGCAGGGGGCGGCGCGTCGGTTGGTGGAGGAGGCGTGGGCTTCGTCGTGTCCACGGGCTTCGTGCCGGCGACGACTGGAGCCGGCGCTGCCGGAGGCGATGGCGGCGTGCGGCCCGGCGCGCGATCGGCCTCCAGATTCGTTCCACGCGCGCCCGGCGGAGTCGAGCCCGGTGGAGCCGGGGCGGCTTGCGGCGCAGTCGGTTTGAGGTCCGTGACCGGAGGTTCAGTTTTCTGATCCGCAGGCGGCTGCGCAGCTGGCGCCGCACTCGCTGCCGGCGGAGGCGTGTTCGGTGATGACGAAGTTGCACCACGAAACGCCGCCATTGCGAGCACGACGATTCCTGCCGTCAAAACGACGAACAAGGCAGCGAGCGCCAGGAGGTGCGTCCCACCGAGCACGACGGTCGTGCCGGTCGTGTGGCGGTGACCAGGTGTCGGGAGCGCGATCGCGTCGGACTCGAGCGCGGCTCCACGCGAGAGTGCCGTGGATGGCAAGACGGTACCGAGCGTAGGCGTGGCGAGTGTCGGCAGCTCACCGAGGTTCTGCGGCACGACGGCGGCCGTCAGCGCTCCACGGAATTCCTCGGCGCTCTGAAATCGCTGCGCCGGATCCTTTGCCAGCGCCCGCTCGACGACCGTCGTGCACCACGCCGGCAGATCCTGCCGGACCTCGGCGAGCGGGGTCGGCTGACCCGAGATCTGCTTCTGCACCATCGCGATCGCCGTGTCGGCAATGAACGGAAGACGGCCCGACACGAGGCGGTAGAAGATCACGCCGATCGCATACAGATCGGCGCGCACGTCGATGGGCTGTCCCGTCACCTGCTCTGGCGACATGAAGGCGGGCGTGCCCATCATCAGGCCGCCCATCGTGAAATGCTCGCTCCCGAGCACGCGCGCGATGCCGAAATCCATCACCTTGACGACACCGCCCTCGGTGACCATCAGGTTGGCCGGTTTCAAATCACGGTGAATGACGCCGGCGCGATGCGCGTGGCTGAGCGCGTCCAGCACCTGCATGCACAGGTGAGCAGCCTGGGGAGGGTCGAGCGGTCCGATCCGATCGCTGAGCTGGTGCAGCGTTTCACCGCGCACGAACTCCATCACCATCATCAGCTCGTCGTTCTGCCGATGGAGCTCGTAGATGGTGGCGATGCCCGGATGATTGAGGCGTGCGAGCGTCACGGCTTCGGCGCGAAACCGTTTGAGTACATCGCCGTCGGTGAAGTCGGAGTTGAGGACCTTGATGGCGACATCCCGATCGAGCGTCTCGTCCACCGCCTTGTAGACGATGCCCATTCCGCCGCGACCGATCCGTTCCAGGACTCGGTACTTTCCGACAGTTTTGCCAACCATGGTAGGCCGAGTCAGCCAGTCTAGGAGGCCTTTCGCGGGTAAGTCAAATTCGCGCGGCCCGCCATTCGTCGCACCAAGCTCAGGGGGAAACAGCATCGTCAGCGGGTCCCGGACCGCGGTGCTTGGCTTTTGCTGATGATGGCTATGTAGATACGCATCCATATGACGAACGACACTCCGGGCACTTGTAGATCGTGAAGCGGCTCCAGCCGGACGCCGCACAGGTCGACTTGACCGAGCTGCTTCGGTCAGCGTCGTTGATCGTCAGGTCGGAGGGGCGTCGCCTTCAGATCCGACGCGCGTTAGAGACGCAGTTCCCTGATAATCATCCGCGTCATGACCAAACCGACCGCCGGGGCCGGTGCGAACCAGCGCCGTCCGTGGCGCGTGCGCTATCGTGTGGGGCTCGGGGCTACTGTGAGCCTGCTCCTGGCGATCACCCTGGTTACGCTCGCGGCGGTCACCTACGTGAATACGTACAAGGCAATCGTGCACCTTGCGCACGATCGCGCGCGCGAACTCCTCGTCCAGACCGGCGTCCGCATTCGGAGTCACATGCTGGCGGCCGTGCCATCGGTGGAATTGTCGCGGATGCTCATCCGCGACAAGCTGCTGCCGTCCGATCGGGAGGCGCTCAGCCGCCAGTTCATCCTCGTGTTGCGCGCGAATCCTACGTTCTCGTGGGTGAGCTACAGCGACGCCGCCGGCAGCTTCACCGGTGCCTACCGTGCACAAGACGGGACGCTGCGGGTCAGCTATACGCGGCTGCGCGAGCGGGAGGAGCGAGCTGACCGAATACACGGTCGACGATGCGGGCACTTGGACGCCGTCCCTGCAGAAGACCGACTACGGATACGACCCGCGGCGCGATCGCTTCTACGAAGCTGCACAATCCGCGGGGCGCCGGGTGTGGGTCGGTCCCTACGTCTTTTTCGACGAAGGGGTGCCTGGCATGACGTGCGCCGCGCCCCACTTCGCGCCGGACGGGCGGCTGCTTGGCGTGTTCACCGTCGACTTCAACCTCAATGCTCTCTCGCGCTTCGTCTCGGAGCTCTCCTTCGGCCGCCACGGACGCGTCGTCGATTCTTACGCCGGACGGCACGGTCATCGCGCACCCGACGTTGCGCGTGGTCGAGGTCACGGGTCAGCAGTCGGAAGGCAAGCTGGTACGGGCGCCGGATGTGCCTGACCCGATGCTGCAGTCGTTCGCGGCGGCGGCCCGGACGGACGAGGGTGCGCGGACGCTGCTGGCCGGCGACGGCGCCGAGGAATTCACGTTCAATCACGGAAACGAGCGGTATCTCGCAGCCATCCGGCGCGTCGACATCGATAACGGTCTGACCTGGATCGTCGGGGCTTTCGCGCCTGAGGACGATTTCTTGGACGTCCTGGAGCGCAACCACGTGATCGCGATCGCGGTCGCGGCAACCGCTCTCTGCATCGGGATGGTGCTGACGTTCGTGCTCGCGCGCCGCATCTCGGTCCCGTTGACACGGCTCGCATCGGAGATGGAGGAAGCCGGCGCGTTCAACCTCACCGCTCGCCCGCCCCAGCGGACGATCTTCAAAGAGGTCGCGCTCATGGACGAGGCGCTGCTTCGAATGAAGGGCAGCCTGCGGTCGTTCGCGTACTACGTCCCGACCGATCTCGTTCGAACGATGCTCGCCTCAGGGCAGGAGGCCACGCTGTCCGGACACCGCCGCGAGCTCACCGTCTATTTTTCCGATATCGCAGGCTTTACTGCAAAAGCCGAGACCATGACGCCCGATGAGCTGGTGAGCGCCATGAGCCGTTACCTGGAGGAGATGACCCGGATCATCGCCGCCCACGGCGGAACTGTCGACAAGTTCATCGGCGACGCGATCATGGCGTTCTGGGGCGCTCCGGCGCCGGTCGCGGATCACGCCGCGCGCGCGTGCGAAACGGCGATCCACTGTCAGCGCGCGCTCGCCCGGATCCGGGCGAGCGCGGGCACCGCGTGGGAAGCCTCGCAGCATGCCCGCATTGGCATCGCTACAGGCGATGTCGTGGTGGGCAACATGGGTTCTCCCGAACGGTTCAATTACACGGTCATGGGTGACACGGTCAATCTGGCCTCGCGCCTCGAAGGCCTGAACAAACTGTATGGAACGTCGATCCTCGTCACCGAGCCCACCTATGATGCGGCCCGTGCGCGCGTGATCGGCCGGCCCGTGGATCTCGTCCAGGTCCAGGGACGATCCCGCGGTGTGAAGGTCTACGAGCTGCTGGGGCTCGCCGGAGAGGACGAGGACGGCGTAGCCGAGATGGCATCGACGGCGGCGGAGGCCTTCGACGCCTATGTCGCGGGCGAGTTCGGCCGCGCCGCGGCCTGCTTCGAGACGATGCTCGAGCGCCGGCCGCACGATCGCGTGGCCGCGCTGCTCGCAGAACGGTGCCGCGAGTTCATGGCGACGCCGCCGCCCGCCGATTGGGCCGGCGTCTACGTCGCGACGCAAAAGTAAGAATGCGATCCTTCTCCACCAGGCGGGCCTGTTCTCGATCCTGGTTCGAGTCGTCACAGACAGCCATCGAAGCAACACTCCGCGACCGGGACATCCGCCCGCCTGGTGTCGCGAGCCATCCGCTCAGCGCGTGTGAATGTGAACAGGACACGCGTTTGCCATCCGCTGAAGCAGGAGCAGGTCTGCGCTGATGCCTAGAGCCGGAACCCGTGCCTGAGCGAGTCGTTCTCGTCCAACAGGAACGTGTGTTCGCCGGTGACGAAGGCCTGCCCTTCAATCTCTGGAATGATTGCCGGCAGTTCTCCCACCGTCGTTTCACCAACGACCCGGCCTCGGAAGCGGCTGTTGATGATGCTCTCGTGAGTGAATGTCTGTTCCGGCCCGAGCAGGCCCATTGCCCCGAGCACGGCCATCACCGCGCACGTGCCGGTGCCACAGGGTGACCGATCGACTTCCGCCTCGGCGAAGATCGTGACATTGCGCAGGTCGGCATCAGGAGACGAGGCGGGCCCGGTGAAGATGGTGCCGTAGATCCCGCGCAGGCCGGGCTCGAGGGGATGCTCAACCTTCACCGCAGCCTCGACTGCATGTTTGATCGCCATTCCCGTCCGGCGTAACTCGTCGAGGCGGGATCCGGAGATGGGAATTCCGCTAGCCTCACTGTCGACGATAGCGTAGAACGCGCCGCCGAATGCGACGTCAGCGCGCACCTCCCGGCCATTGACCCGAAGGGCCACAGCGGGATGCAGCACGAACGACGGCACGTTCTGAAAGCTCACGCTCGTCACTGTGGGACTTGAACCCGGGCCACTGAGCTCCGCCCGGGCGCGGATCTGCCCGGCCGGAGAGTCGAGCCAGAGCTCGTCACGGCGATGCGGCGTCAGCAGCCGCCGGGCGAACGCCAGCATGGTGACGGCGATGACGCCGTGGCCGCACATCGTGCTGTAGCCCTCGTTGTGCATGAACAGCACGCCGGCGTCGGAGTCCGCGCGCTCCGGCGGGGTGAGCAGCGCGCCGTACATGTCGGCGTGACCGCGGGGCTCGAGCATGATCGCCGTGCGCAGGTGATCGTAGTGTTCACGAAGCCAGTCCCGCCGCTCGAGCATTGTCGTGCCTTGCGGTTCCGGGAACCCATCTACGACCAGACGCAGCGGCTCACCGGCGGTGTGGGCATCGATAGTCTTGATGGTGATCATCGGCACTGTCTTCAACCGGCGCGGGTCACCGCGGTTGTTTGATCGCCGGAAGCGCGATTGTAAGCTGTGTCCCATCATGCCCATCGTGCTCACCGAATCGGACGTTCGCGCGGTTCTGTCGATGCCGGACCTGATCCACTCGATGAAGACCGCGCTCGTGCAGTTCTCGACCGGCCGCGTGCAACAGCCGCTTCGAACCGTGCTCGAAGTCGCTCAGCGTCGGGCATTCTGGGCCGTCATGCCGGCCATGCTCGAGAACCCGGCGGCCATGGGCACGAAGATGGTTACGGTCTTTCCCGCGAATCGAGACAGTGGGTTGCCCTCTCATCTCGCGACCATCGTGCTGTTGGACCCGGCGACAGGAGCCTTGCTCGCGATCCTCGACGGCCGATACATCACCGAGGCACGGACGGCCGCCGTGTCGGCTGTATCCGTGGATCTACTCGCGCGGGCGAACGCCCGCACCCTCGCCGTCATCGGCGCCGGTGTGCAGGCGCGCAGCCATGTCGAGGCGCTCACTTGCGTCCGGCCGTTCGAGGTCATCCGTGTCTGGAGCCCGACCGAGGCGCGGCGCAACGCTTTCGTCGACGAGGTCCAACCGCACACGACAGCATCGATCGCCGCGGCTGCGTCGGTGCAAGAGGCAGTCGATGGTGCGGACGTCATCGTGCTCGCGACCGCATCGCAAACGCCTGTGCTGCTGAAGGGTTCGGTTGCGGAGGGCACTCACATCTGCGCCGTCGGAGCCTGCCGGCCCAATCACCGGGAGATGGACGGAGGGCTCGTGGCGCGGTCGCGTACTTTCGTCGATTCACGTATCGGAGCTTTAGCGGAGGCCGGCGACATCGTGATGGCGATCGCTGAAGGCGTCATCACACCCGACCACATCGCCGGCGAGCTTGGAGAGCTTGCTGCGGGAAACGTCACCGGACGGCAGCAGGACCGGCAGGTCACGCTCTTCAAATCGCTGGGCATGGCCGTCGAGGATGTGGCCGCCGCACACCTCGCGTTCTCGAGGGCAACCGCACGCGGCCTCGGCACCAACGTCACGCTGTAGGCGTACCGCCGTTCGACCCCGACAACAACCGGACCAAACTCCTGTCCGCGGCCCCGGCAGACCTGCTCCTGCCAGGATGATGGCGCAGGGCAACAGCTCAGCGGCAAAGGGCTATGATAGTTGCATGATCGCGCGCCGGCCCATGTGTGCGGCGGTTCTTACCCTGGTTTTCCTGGTCAGTCCGGCGCATCCGGGTGCCCGCACGCAAGACGGCGCGGCACTCCGCAAGCAGGCCTTCGATTTCGCGTACAACCTCGATCACGACGAAGCGATCGCCCTGCTCCGGAGAGCCGCGGCAATCGATCCGGACGATCCCGCCAATCACCGGGCGCTGGCCTCGGTGTTTTGGCTGAACATGCTCTTCCAGCGCGGAGCGGTGACCGTCGACCACTACCTCGGCTCGTTCAGCCGCACCCAGGTCGAGTTGAGCAAGCCGCCGGCCGATGTCGACGCGCAATTCCGCAACCATGTGAGTCGAGCCATTCAGCTTGCCGAGGCGCGGTCGGCGAAGGCACCACGCGATGCGCAGGCGCGCTACGATCTCGGCGCCGCAATCGGGCTGCAGGCGTCGCACATCGCCACCGTGCAGGGCAAGATGTTCGCGGGATTCCAGGCGGCCCGCCGTGCCTACAACGAGCACGAACGTGTGCTCGAGCTCGATTCGTCGCGCAAGGACGCCGGCTTGATTGTCGGAACATACCGATACATCGTGTCGACGCTGTCGATGCCGCTTCGCATGATGGCCTACGTCGTCGGCTTCGGCGGCGGACGCGAACTGGGCATTCAGATGCTGCAGGAGACAGCGGCCCGGGGGAACGAATCGCAGACCGACGCCCGGTTCGCGCTCGTTCTTCTGTACAACCGGGAACGGCAGTACGACGACGCGATGAAGGTGCTGGGGGAACTGCGGAAGTTGTATCCCCGTAACCGTCTGGTGGTGCTCGAGGCCGGTGCGACTGCTCTACGCGCAAACCGCGCTGCCGAGGCCGACGCGCTGCTGACCCAGGGATTGTCGATGCTTGCGACCGAGAAGCGCGCGCTCATGCCCGGCGAGGAAGGGTTGTGGCGGTACAAGCGCGGCGCGGCACGGCTTCTTCGCGATCAATTGAACGCCGCGCACGCCGATCTCGAGGCGGCTGCCGGTCCCGCATCCCAGGCCTGGGTGAGGGGACGCGCGCACGCCGAGCTCGCCCGGCTGGCGATCCGGCGCGGCGATCATAAAGGCGCCCTGACCTTCGCCACCCGGGCCGAGTCGTTGTGTCAGGAAGGAAGCGATCCGGCATGCGTCAGTGACGCGCAGCACCTGGCGAGGAGCTCGCGTGGCCGGTAAGGTCAAGAAATGGGTCTGGGTCGTCGTCGCGATCGCCGTCATAGGCATTCTCGGCCTGGCGACGATGGCGGCGGTCGGCTTTTACTTTGTCACCAGGTACGTCCAGACGGCGGAAGCCACTCCCGCATCCGCGGCCCAGCAGTTCGACGCGGTGAAGGCTGACTTCGCCGGCCAGAAGCCGCTCGTCGAGCTCGACAGCCGCGGCCAGTTCCTTCGCGCGAACACCGACAGGCCGGTTCCAGCGCACGTCACCATCCCCGAGCAGCTGCATCTGCTCGCATTCGATCCTGACGAGGGACGCGTGGTTCGATTCAAACTGCCGTTCTGGGTGCTCAGGATGAAGATGGGCGACACCACGATCGATCTGAATGGCAACCGGATGGACCTCGAGGACCTCAGGCTTTCCGTCGAGGATCTCGAGCGCTACGGACCAGCGCTCATCGTCGACCACAAGGGCAAAGACGGGACGCGAGTCCTCGTCTGGTCGAGATAACCGAGCCTCAGAGTCCGCCGTCCTTGGCGGATCACACTGTCTGTCCTCTCCGCGCGACGCCCACTGAAAATCCCGGGAAAAACGCCCGGAAAAACGCGACATCACAACGGAGTGCTTTTTGCCCCTGACTGCGCCAGAGGTAAACCCCCATGGCGCTCAAGCAACTGCTGGCAACGTTTGCCGTCGCGATGTTCGTGGCGCCGGTCGTTACTGTCGCTCAGACGGTGGACTGGAAGCCGGGCCCCGATGTCGCGATTGCTCGATATGCGGACGGCGCACCGATCTCGTACCAAGAGTTCCGACGCATGGCCTACGACGAGGGATACCGCGCAGGGGCCAAGGAAGGGGAGACCGAGGCGCGGCGCGGCGAACGTTTCGGCTATGAGGACGAGAAGGACTTCCAGCGCGCCGACCATGGCTATCACCGCAACTACGGCGACCGCGAGCGGTATCGGCAGCTGTTTCGTGATGGCTACGTGGCAGGGTATTCCGACGGATATTCACGCCGCGCGGGCTATCGCCGAGACGATGGGGGGCAGGGACAGTACGGGCGACAGGGGCAATACGGACGCCAGGGACCGTACGCGCAGGGCGGATACGGCAGCTGGAGCGGATATGGCCGTAATTCTGGCGGCTACTACACGCCCGCCTTCGACAACGGCGCACGCGACGGATACGAGAAAGGGCAGGAAGACGCCCGTAAGAACCGCAGCTACGACGTGCTCCGGCACTCGCGGTACCGCTCGGGCGATCACGACTATCGGGATGACTACGGTTCGAAGGAGGCCTACCGCAACATCTATCGCCAGGGATTCAACCAGGGGTACGATCGCGGATACCGCGAGAGATACCGATGGTGACACGCGTACGGCCACCCTCCCCTGCTCGGACGGTGGCGCGGCCGAAGTCGGTACGCGTGTTATCCAGATCGACGGTCAGGACCCCGTGCCAAGATGCCGCTCGATGGCAGCGGTGATTTCTTTTCGCTTGTGCGATTTCGCAAACTGAATCGGCGTCTCGCCGCTGTGCGATTTGAGCGTGAGATTCGCCCCGGCGGTAATCAGAACCTTGGCGGTTTCGACGTTGTTCTGCCAGATGGCATCGTGAAGCGCCGTATAGCCGTTGTTCGGACCTTGCTTGTCGATGTCGATGCCGTACTCGATCAGTAGCTTCGCCGCGTCGGTCCGTCCGGCGTATGCGGCGGCATGGAGCGCCGTGGCCTTCATACCCGGATCGACCGCCGTGACATCCGCTCCTGCCTCCAGGAGCAGCCTGACGACCTCCGTATACCCTTTGTAAGCGGCCATCACGAGCGGCGCATCGCCGTTCGCGTCCAATTCGCTGACATTCACGCCCTCCGCGATCAACCGCTTTACGGCCGCCGGGTCGTTGTGCTGCACGGCCTTCATCAGTGAGCTCATGCGAGTTCTCCCCCTGCTCGCAGTATTATGGGCACATCAGCGACCGATCGCTTCAGGAGGCTCAGCGATGTCAGCCAGATTTCTCCGCACGCTGTTCATGGCGGCGCTCATCGTCCCAGGCTTTGCCGGCGTGGCTGCCGGTCAGCCCGATCCCGCGTGGATATACGAAGCCCCCAAGGCTCCCGTCGAAGTCGACCGCGGCCCCCGGCGAACGGCCGTCAACATCGGCACGTTGAGCATGATTACGCCATCCTCCCGCAGTGCCGTGCTCGCGCGCATCGACGGGAACCGCGTCTACGATTTGTCGGTGCAGTACTTCATCGGGCTGCCAAGCTGGTACGGCAACAACGATGACCTTCCGCCGATCGTTGCACGCGCCGTGCTGATCGACGTCGCCGGACTGAAGAACGTCACGGCGCTCCCGGACGCGTATCGGATCACTCGCGGCGATCTCGAGGCGGCGCTGGCGGCGCAGCGCGTCTCGCTGCGTCCGGGTGACATCGTATTGATTCGGGGCGGCAAGATCACCCTGGACGCGTCAGAGTGGCTGGCCGAGACACACCAGGCCATGATTATCGGCGGCGATTACCTGAGCCTCGAGCTGTATCGGGTCGGTCAACCGGACCTGACCGTCCCCGTGCACAACTACCTTCTCCGTCAACGCGGGATTGCCATCATCCAGGTGGACAACCTCGGCGAGCTCGCACGCGATCGCGTGTACGAATTCGCGTTCATCGCCGCACCGTTGCGGGGGTCGGCTGCCGTGCAGTTCCGGCCGCTGGCGTTCCCGCTTCGTCCGGACCGCTAATGTCCGGT
Organism: uncultured Acidobacteriota bacterium; assembly: GCA_963785755.1. Lineage (GTDB taxonomy): Bacteria > Acidobacteriota > Vicinamibacteria > Vicinamibacterales > 2-12-FULL-66-21 > JACCXG01. The sequence goes on from CAWAXG010000060.1 coordinate 93,054, forward strand.
TGACGCGCGCGTGGCTTGACAGGCTCGCGCGGACGGCGTGATACTCGCGCACCTTTTCGGACAACAGGCACTACGGCGTGACCAGATCCTCTATCAGGCCGTCGGTGAGCAGGTTTCGTTGACGTTCACGAGGAAATCCCCATGGCACGAGCGCGTTCGGCAGGTCGCATCACTGTTCTGTTCGTGTGTCTGACCCTTCTGGCTCCGTGGTCCCTCCAGGCGCAACAGACCGATCAGAAGCTGTCGGAGATCGTCGGGAATCTGTACTTTGAGGCGGCATTACTGGAAGCGGAAGCAATCATAGACGTCCTCGGCCCCGTAATCGACGTGGACGAACTGCTGGAGTCTCTGCGGAATCAGCTGGAGGTTCCCTTCGTGATGAACAGCCTGATTGGCGCTCAGGTCTCGTCGTTTCCTCTTGGTTCATCCGCTGGAGGCTTCAGCTGGACGTTCGATCCGGCGCTGGGCAGTTTCAACCGCGTCAGCCCGAGCTTCGGCCCGGTCTTCTCCGAACGTGCGCTCACGATCGGCAGGAATCGATTGAATGTCGGGATCAACTATCAGCGCGGTACATTCGACAATCTCGAGGCGAAGGACCTCCGCGGCGGCGATATCAAGTTCTACACGGGCGTCAATCTCGGCAGCCTTGGTGGCATCTTCTTCGAGGATTCGCTCGACCTCAAGCTGACGACCGATACGATTGGACTCTTCGCAACCTACGGCGTCACCGATCGTCTCGATCTGGGAATAGCCATCCCAATCATGAACGTGCAGATGCGCGCGGCGCTCACCACGAGGATCGGGAACACCGTCACCGGCGTCGATCCCGACGAGCTCTTCACGGAAACCGTGAGTGATAGCGCGAACGGCATCGGTGACATCGTTATCCGAGGAAAATACAGCGTCTGGAAAGCACGAGGCGGCGGCGTGGCCGCCGGTGTGGACTGGCGCCTTCCGACGGGAGACGAAGAGGAACTGCTCGGGATCGCGGGAGCGCAGGGAAAATTCTACGTCGCCGCGTCGAGCGCGCATGGCAAGTTCTCCCCGCATTTCAATCTCGGCCTCACGGTTTCCGGAGACACCGAAGCCGCGCGCGATCCCGACACGTTCGTCTTTGATCCACCTGACGAAGTCGGTTACGCGGCGGGCGTCGACTTCGCCGTAACCCCGCGGTTCACCGTCGTGGGCGATATCGTCGGGCGCACGTTGCGAGATACTGACCGATTCAATCTGCGCCTGACGGATGTCCCGACGGAATTCGGAGGGCCCTACCGCGAGTGGAGCAGCGAGGAAGGCAGTCTCAAGCTGCTGCTCGGCTCGGTTGGCGTGAAGCTCAACCCCTTCAGCCGATCGCTGATTTCGTTCAACGTGCTCTTTCCGCTGAACGACCGTGGACTGCGCGACGATCTGACGCTGGTTGGCGGATTCGAGTGGTCGTTCTGAATGTAGCCTGCAGTGCGGGCGACCCTGATAGTTATCGTCGCGCAGTCACCGATACGATGATCCAGCCAGCTCCACGCTTCTGCAGCGTGAATACTGTCTGCACAGGTGCTGGATTCTGGGTCCCGAAACGGTTTCGAAACGTGATTCGCCGCAGGCCTGTGACGGTCGCCTGACCGCCCGTCGGCGTGATCTGCTGCACGTCGACGCTCACCTTGTATTCGTCCGCTTCGCGAAACGTGGTCTCAAGTTGCTTCGCTTCGCCGGCAGACATGGTCCAAACCTGCTTGAGCGCATCGAGGTTTTTCGAGTTGAACGCGCTTTCGTACGCGTGGATCGTTTGCTGCGATCGCGGCGCGTTCGTCGATCGCGGGCGGCGCAGCCGGCGGCGCCGTTCCGCTGGCTTCGCAGTCCCACCAGGCGTGGGCGACTCGCCACGCCCAGCGGGCCCCGACGGCGAACCGGCGGAAGGTCCTGGCGGCGGTGTTGTGATCGGCGCAGTCGTCGTCGCCGACTTTGGCGGATCCGGCTTGACCGGAGGCACTTCGCTTGTCTTCTTCTTTGCCTCCGCCAGCTGCAGCTGCCGCTGTCGTTCCAATTCGTTCGCAAATTCGGTCGCTTCACCCGTCGCGCGGACGAACGTGTCCCGAGCGGCCCACAGGCCGCGAGCCGCAGCGGCGTGGCGGCCTGTTTTGCGATCGCCTTCCCCACCGCTCTGTTGTCTCAGCCCCTGCTGATACGTCGCGGCGGCGTTCGCAGGAGCGCCGCTCTTCTCCGCGGCGCTGCGCGCCCGGGACGCGTCCTCGGATGCCCTGGACGCCACGTCCGCGAGGACCGCGAGCAGGGCCGGATCGTCGGCCTTGGACTTCAATCCGGACTCCGCGGTGCCCAGTGCCTGCGTGAACTGACCGCGCGCAAACTCCAGGCGGGCGCGCCGCCGGAACGGCTCGAGCTGCCGTTCGAGAGCACTCGCCGGATCCTCTTTCGGCTCTTCCGGTTTCGCCGGCGGCGGATCGGTTACAGGGGCGGCCGCCACGTCCGGCGGAGCTCCTGTCGACGATGCTGGTGGCCCAGCCGCCGGGGGATCAGCGGGGGTGGGGGCCGGGGCCCCTGTACCCGGGGCCTCGGCAGGCGTGCTTGTGCCCGGCGGGGAAACCCCGACTTGCGGCTGCTCTGGCGTCTCGCGGTTTCGGAGGCTGGTCACGCCAAGGTAGAGGACGAGGATCGCCGCCAGGCTGCCTCCAATCGCAGCCAGCCACTTACCTCGTGAGGTGACCGTCGGCCGCTCGCCTGCTACTGTCGACTCCGCTTCAGCAGCTGATCCTGGAACGGCAGCGCGCGCGAGCGCCTCGGCTTCGAGCGCGGCCTCGCGCTCGCGGATCGCCGCAATCAGCGGCGCGCTGTCGGGTTCAGTTGTGAGCGCATCGCGAAGGATTCGGAGTGCAGCGTCGTGCGACCGGCTCCTGCGGGCCTTGTCGAGTGTCTTGGCAAGCCTGGCCTCGCGTGCCCGCTGTTCCTCTTCGCGGCGTTCCTCCTCGGCGCGAACGCGCTCGGCCTCCTGCGCGCGCTCCCGCTCGCCGAGCAGCGCGAGCAGTCCTTCGTGCGCCGCATCGGTCTCGAGCGCGTCGCGCAGCATGCGGATCGCCTGATCGTGCGCACGCGTCTTGCGCGCCTTCTCGAGGACCTTGGCGACTCTCGCCTCCCGGATCTGACGCTCGGCTTCGCGGCGTTCCTCCTCCGCGCGTACGCGCTCGGCCTCCTGCGCACGCTCGCGCTCGCCGAGCAGCGCGAGCAGTTCATCGTGCGCCGCGTCGACCTGGAGAGCCTCGCGCAGAATGCGGATGGCTTGATCGTGCGCCCGCGTCTTCCGGGCCTTCTCGAGAGCCGCGGCGACTCTCGCGTCGCGGGCGCGGCGCTCGGCCTCGAGCCGTTCCTGTTCCGCACGCGCATCCAGGGCGTGCTGCACGCGCTTTCGCAGTGCCAGCGCCTTCGCGTTTCCCGGATCCAGCGTTGCCGCCTCGTTCGCAAGCCGCAGCGCGTCGTCCAGCTCTCCGCGCTCCAGTCGTTCCAGCCCGCCGGCCAGGGCCGCCGCCAGCTGTTTTCGACGCCGCTCCTCGCGTTCGATCGCGGCCAGACCTGAAGTCGCCTGCTCGGCCAGCTCGGTAAGGGCTTTCGCGTCCGCGTCGATCGCGCGTGCCGCATCGATCTCGGTCAGCGCTTCGTCGGTACTGCTGTCTGGAAATCGCCTCGCGCGCCGCGGCGGTGTGGGTCTCGACCGTCCTTCGCCGCCGCTCGATTTCCGCTTGGAGCGCGGCCAGGTCGGCATGACCGGCATCGAGCTTTACCGCGTCCGCGTGAAGCCGCGCCGCAAGGCCGAGTTCTCCCCGCACCATCGCCGCCGACGCCTGTGCGATGTTCTGTTCGATGCGCGCGCGGATTCGCGCCGCGGCCTCTTCCGCGGTCTGTCGCTCGACTATCGAGCGATCGAGGAGGTCTGCCGCCGGCGACGCAGGTTCCAGTTCGCGGACTCGTTGGAGCAGCTGGAGCGCCTGATCGAGCCGGCCGTCATCGAATGCCGCCCTCGCCTCAGCGAGCAGCTCTTTGGACCGGCGCTGAAGTACATCCCCGAGTTCGACGACCGCATTGTTCGTGGAATCAAGCGCATGTACTTCGCGGTACAAGCCCGCGGCCTCTTGCAATTCATCGCTTTCCAACGCGGCCGCTGCGGCGGCGGCCTTGTCGGCGATGAGCGCACGCGTCCGCGCTGCTGCTTCCGCCGCCGCCTGTCGCTGCAGCGCTTCCTGAATGACTGCGTCTGCGGGGGAAACGTGCGACTGAAGCGCCCGGACACGGGTCGCGAGGTCGATGGCCTGCTCGTAGCGACCGTCCTCTGATGCCTGTCTCGCCGACGACAGCAGCCCTTCGGCCTTGTCCTCGATGATCTTCTGGAAGGAAGCCGCGGCGGCACTCTGCGGGTCGAGCTCGAGCGCGTCCGCCCAGATCTGCGCGGCGCCACCGACGTCATCACGCTCCAGCGCAGCCGCCGCCTGCGACAGCCTGCTCTCGACTTCCGCACGCAGCCGCGCCGCAGCCGCGGCGGCAGATCTCAGATCGAGGACCTGGCGCAGCAATGCTGCGGTCGCCTGTGACTCGGGGTCGAGCTCACGAACACGCTCGAGCAGGCCTATCGCGTCGTCAAATCGTCCTGCCGCCGCGCCCTGCTGAGCGGCCGCCGTGAGCGCCGCAATCTTGCGGCTGCGTGCTTCACGCTCTTCTTCTTCGCGCCGGCGCTTGATTTCGAGCGCCTGCTCCCGGAGGTCCTGAAGAGTCCTGGAAACGTCAGCATGTGGCGGCTCGAACTGTTCGAGGTTTTTGATCGCCTCGTCGTGCTGCCCCGCCTCGAACTGACGTCGGGCCCCTTCGATCGCCTGCGCCGCCGCCCGCTCGTGACGCTCGCGCGCCTGCTGTTGCTCGAGCGCCGCCTGGGCCTGCTCCCTGATCTCGAGCGCCTCGGTGTGCTGGGGCTGCCGCGCGAGCGCTTCGGCAGCGGCACGAACCGCCCGCTCGAACGCGCCGGCGGCAAAATCGGTTCGCGCCCGTGTAACGGCTTCGCGCACGATCTGCGCGCGCTCACGAGCCAGCTCGAGCTCGTGGCGCACTTCGTCGACGGCCTGCTGCACGCCACGGACGTCGGACGAGCTCGGCCGCAACCCGCGCGCCTGCTCCACGAGCGCGGCAGCCTGCGTGGCGTCACCACGATTGAGGTGTTCCCGCGCCTCATCCAGCCAGTCGCGGACCTGCTTGTCTTCGTCAGCCGCTCGGGCCCGCTCGATGATGTCAACCGCGCGCTCGTTGTTGGGATCGAGAATCGCGGCGTCATCGGCCGCTGCGATCGCCGCCTGGAAATCGCCGGCCTCGAACGCACGGATGGCCTCTTCGAGGCTTTGCCGGATGCGCGCCTGGCGACGCTGCTCCATCTCGCGGCGGCCGGCCGCCCGCGCGTCCGAGCCGGTGGGCAGCCGCGGCATCGTTTCCGCGGACGAATCGGGTTTCTGAGCGCGTCCAGGCCCCGCGGCGACCGTTTCCGCGCCCGAGCTGTCCTGTTCGGCGGCCTCTTCCTCTTCCTCTTCTTCAAGCCGTTCCCGAATGCGCGCGAGATCGCGGCGCATCCTCGCGAGATCCGGATAGCGGTCCGCCGGCTCCTTCTCGAGTGCCCGCGATACGACTTTGCTGATTTCTGGATCGAGCCCCGGCACCAGCTGTTCGAGGGGTTTCGGGGCCTCGTGCAGGATGCGGTTCATGATCCCGTCCTGCAGGCTCCCCGGAAAGGCTTGTTTCCCGCTCAACAGCTCGTAGGTAACGTCACCCACCGCGAAGATGTCACTGCGGTAATCGACTGGCTTCCCCGCGACCTGCTCCGGGGACATGTAGGCAAGCGTCCCCACCAGCATCCCGGCCTGCGTCATCCCCGACTGGGCGAAGCGCACGATTCCGAAGTCGAGAATCTTCAACATCCCGTCGGAATCGAGCATCAGATTGGCGGGCTTGATGTCACGGTGCACGACGCCGGCCTTGTGCGCGTACCCGAGGCCGTCGCAGAGCTCCTCGATCAGCTTCAGCTTGCGTGACAGAGGCAGCCGCGACCGGCGCTGGATGATGGCCTCGAGCGTCTCGCCCGGCACGTACTCCATCGCGATGAACGGCTGACCGTTATCCTCGCCGACGTCGAAAATGGTGACGACGTTGGGATGGCGCAGCCGCCCCGCGGCACGCGCTTCCCGCCCGAAACGCGCGCGCAGCTCGGCATTGTCCATGCCCTCGCGCATCACCTTGATGGCGACCATCCGATCGATCGCCGGATCGTGCGCAAGGAACAGTGCACCCATCCCGCCGTGACCGAGCCGGTTGACGACCTTGTAGCGCCCTATGGTGATTGGATCCGTTGTCACGGCAGGGAACCCACGGCATCGGCGGCCGAAGCGGAGTAGCGGACGAGCACCACCGTGATGTTGTCTTTGCCGCCGGAATCAAGCGGCCGCTGCATCAGTTGATCGACGGCGTCCACGATCGAATCACGACTCAGCGCCCGCCGAATCTCTTCTGTATCGACCATGGAATGCACGCCGTCGGTGCACAGCAGAAGCGCCTCGCCTTCGCTGAGCGCATGTTCGTGCGCGCTGACCTGCACGTCTTCACCCACCCCGATGACTTTGGTGAGCACATTCCGCATCGGGTGCGTCGCAAGGGCGCTCGGATCCATCGAGGGGTTGTCCCTCAAGAGCGTCGCCACCCAGGAATCATCCACCGTGAGCAACTCGAGGCGATCATCGCGAAAGGAATAGAGGCGGCTGTCGCCGACACTCGAGTACGTCAGCTTGCCGTCCGAGATGAGCGCGACGGTCAAGGTCGTGCCCATACCGGTGTAGTCGCGCTGGCTCTCCGCAGCCTTGAAGACTCGCCGATTGGCCAGGCGCATCGATGTCACGAGGCAGTTGGCGGCGTAGGTCAGACGCGAGTCGAACCCGAAGGGCCAGGTAAACCTGTCGCTCCCGCGCGTCCGACAGAGGAAGCTCTGGAGCGTTTCAGTGGCAATGGCCGAAGCAATCTCCCCGGCGTTATGCCCTCCCATTCCGTCGGCAACGGCAAACAGGCCCAGGACCGGATCACAGAAGAATGTGTCCTCATTCACCGTCCGGACCAGCCCCGGATGCGTGGCGCCGTGTGCGGTCAACATGGAGGCCTCTTTACAGGGCACCCGGCTTGTGGCGGAATGTACGGCCTGATTCTATCAAACCGCGTCAACACGAATGTTCAACCTGGTTTATTCGAAGGGTGGCGAACCCCAGCGCTTCACGCTCGAACCGGGCGACACGGTGATTGGGCGGCTGCCCGGCTGTGACGTCGTCATCGACCATCCGAGCGTCTCCCGCCGACACGCGAAGCTGACCGTCATCGGGGGCCGCTGTAAGCTCCAGGATCTCGAGAGCCGCAATGGCACGTTCGTGGACCGGGAGCCGGTTACCGAAACTGAGCTGACGGACGGCAACGAAGTCGTCTTCGGCGTCGTTCCCACGCACATCGAGTACTCGGCAGAAGACCAGCTGTCGCTGTCGGAGAACCACACGGTTCTCGAGGCGGGGACGGTCTACAAAGCACTCGGCGAACAGCCTGGACGTCCTGAGGAAGCCGCCGTTACCGAACAGGGGCTCGACGGCCGGCGCGTCCTGGCGATGATGTCGGAAATCGGCAGGACACTGGTGACCGCACAGCCGCTGATCTCGGTGCTGAACCGCGTGGTCGATCTCGCATTCGAGTCGATCGCCGCGGAGCGGGCCTTCCTCATGCTGGCCGATGAGGCCACAGGCGCCGTGGTCCCGCGCGTCGTTCGCAACCGGGATGGGACGACGCCCCCACCGACGTCGATCAGCAACACGATCGTGCGCCGGGCGATGACCGAACGGGTCGCCGTACTCGCCCGGGATGCCCAGATAGATACACGTCTGGCTCAGGTGCAGAGCATCCACAACGCAAACATCCGATCCTTCATGTGTGCGCCGCTTTTCAACGGGGACAAAGTCATCGGCGTGTTCTACATCGACAACCCATTCACGAAGGAGTTTTCGAGCAGCGACCTCAATCTGTTCACATCGCTGTCGGACTATGCCGCGGTCGCCATCGAACAGGCGCGGCTCACCTCGCGCGTACTCGAGGAGACGCGCCGGCGCGAACGGCTCCAGAGATACCATTCGCCGGCAGTCATCGACCGGATCCTCAGCGAGACGGGGGAGGAGGCGAATATCACGCTTTCCGCGCAGGAGCGGACCGTGAGTGTGCTGTTTGTCGACATCGTCGGCTTTACCACGATGTCGGAGAGCATGGAACCAAACGAGGTCGCGCAGGTGTTGAACCGCTTCTTCACGAAGATGGCCGACGTCGTCTTCGAGGCGGAGGGCACGCTCGACAAATTCCTGGGAGACGCGATTCTCGCGGTCTTCAGCGCGCCGCTCGACCAGCCCGATCACGCGCTGCGCGCGGTCCGTGTCGCCCGTGGCATGCGCAGCGCGCTGGAGCAGCTCAACCAGCATTCGGACCGACCCCTGGAGGTCCGGATTGCCATCAACACGGGGCTGGCGACCGCCGGCGACATCGGATCGCCCAAACGCCGCGAGTACACGGTGCTTGGCGACGTCGTGAACACCTGCGCCCGAATGCAGGCGAACGTCTGCCTGCCCGGCCAGATCGTGGTGAGCCGCGCAACGGTCGACGAGCTCGGGGGAGCCATCGATGCACGGCTGATCGGCTCGTTTCAGCTGCGCGGCAGACAGACCAGCGTCGATGTGTATGAAGTGTTCTGAACGCGAGACCACGAGCGAACTGCCGAAAGTTGGACTCACGTTAGACGGGTTTGATAACGTCGTTCGCAACGCTCGGTGAAACGGCGTCAGCTCAGCTGGCGTGCGCAGCGTCGATCTGATTTCTGGAGGCATTCATGTCGAAGATCCTCGTGACGGGATCCACGGGAAATGTCGGGTCCCGGCTCGTGAAGTTGTTGTCATCCCGCGGCCAATCGGTCCGTGCGTTCACGCGCAAGGGTGAAAAGGCAGCGTCCGGAGCTGGCGTCGAAGTCGCGGTGGGCGACTTCACGGACAAGGACAGCCTCCGTCGCGCGATGGACGGCGTCTCGCAGATGTATCTGTTGTCGGCTGGGCCCGAGCTCTCCCAGCACGAGGCCAACGCGATCGACGCGGCGAAGGCTGCCAAGCTCGATCTCGTCGTCAAGCACTCGGTCGCCGGCGCGCCATACAAAGGCAACGATTTCGCGCGCTGGCACCGGGCCGGCGAGGAGCGGCTCGAAGCGTCGGGACTCCCGTACGTCTTCATTCGGCCGGCATCATTTGCGAGCAATGCCCTTTACTGGGCCGACACCATCAAATCGCACGACACCGTCTACGGTGCTCTAGGCGAGGCCTCGTTGCCGGTGATCGATCCCGACGACATTGCCGAGGTCGCAGCGAAGGTCCTGACGACACCGGGACACGCGGGGAAAACCTACGACGTTTCGGGACCCGACACGCTGACGACGGCGCAGCAGGTGGAGACCCTCGGAAGCGTTCTGGGCCGACCTCTCAAGTATGTGAACGTTCCGGACGAGGCCGCACGGGAGTCCATGGTCGGCATGGGGATGCCCGTGCCGTTCGTCGACGCGATGGTCGGGATGATTCAGCAGCTGCGAAGCCTGGGCCGCATCGAGCCCACGCGCGACGTCCAGACAGTAACGGGTCGCACCCCGCACACTTTCCGTCAGTGGGCGGAGGCGAACGCCGGCGCCTTTCGGTAAGGCGCCGGCGATGAAAACCTGCTGATTCCTGATCAGGCCTTCTGCATGATCATGTCGGCGGCCTTCTCGCCGATCATGTAAACCGTCGCCTGCAGGTTGCCGCTCACGACCGACGGCATGATGGACGCATCCACGACGCGCAACCCGTCAACGCCGTAGACGCGGAGCTGCGGATCGACGACGGCCCTGGCGTCGAGGCCCATCTTGCAGGTGCCGGACGGGTGCCAGTCGGTGATGCACGTGTCCTTGATGTATTTGCGCAGTTTCTGCTTGTCGTTGCCGATTGCCGGCCCCGGGATGAGCTCCTTGCCGCGCATCTCGTCGAAGGCGTGCGTCGCCACGATCTGACGCCCGAGGTCGATACCGGCGAGCAGCACCGACATGTCGTACTCGCAGGTCAGATAGTTGGTCAGGATATTGAGCGGATCCATCGGATTGCGCGACCGCAGCCACACGCGCCCGACGCTCTGCGGACGGCAGACGACCGGCACGAGCGCGAAACCGCGATTGAAATCCGCTCCGAGGCCCGGGAACGCGAAGCCGCCGAAGAACAGCTGCAGATCCGGTGAGGCCAGCGGCACGCCCGGACGCGTGAACGTGAACATCGAGCTTTCGCAGATGATCATCGGGATCATCTGCTCGATCTTCGATTCCCAGCACATGCGCACGTTCAGGTGATCCTGCAGGTTCTCGCCGACGCCCGGCAGATCGACCTCGACCGGAATGTCGAACTTGCGCAGCTGCTCGGCCGGACCGATCCCTGACAGCAGGAGGATCTTCGGCGTGTTCAGCGGTCCCATGCTGACAATCACTTCGCGCGAGGCGCGTGCCTGTACCGTCGCGCCGTTCTGCTGGTATTCGACGCCCACCGCACGTTTCCCTTCGAGGAGCAGTCGCGTCGCAAACGCCTCGTACTCGACGCTCAGGTTCGCGCGCTCGGCTTTCACCGGCTCGATATAGGCGGTGAACGCGCTGGCGCGCTTGAAATCGCGCGTGGTCGTCGACTGGATGAAGCCGGCGCCTCCTTCCTGTTTCGGACCGTTGAAGTCCCAGTCGCTCTTGAACCCGAGCTCGCTCACACCCGCCACGAATGCCTTCGACGCCGCACTCCGCCGATCCTCCGGAAGATCCATGACCGGCAGCGGACCGCCGACACCGCGAAAATCCGATTTCGGCCCCAGGTAGTCTTCACACTTCTTGAAATAGGGCAGCACGTGGTCGAACGACCAGTTCTCGGCCCCCGTGTAATTCCAGTGATCCAGGTCGCGCCGGTGGCCGCGAATGAAGATCCGTCCGTTCGTGGAAGCGCCGCCGCCCGCGACCTTCCCCTGGAGAAGCTGCATCTGACGGCCGTCGAGCCCCGGCTCGTTCACCGTCGTGAGGCCCCAGTCGAACTGCGGCTTCGACCACACGGCGAAAAGCGACGTGAGCTCCACGTTGTGGATATCCGGGTCATCATCGCTGGGCCCTGCTTCGAGAAGGAGCACTTTGGTGTCACGGTTCGCCGACAGGCGGCCGGCGACCACGCAGCCGCCGATGCCGCTTCCAATCACGATGTAGTCGTACTCGCGGTTCGCCATACGCTTCTCCTCGGGCGTGCCCTGCTGGACGGCCCGGCACGATAAGGGCAACGGGCATGTCTGAGCGAAAATCACTCGTCGGGTTTGACACTGTACCGCCGCCGCCGATTCGCGGTCAACGCGGGTTCAGACTTCGCTTGACGACTGCACGGGGCGTGTGCCGTCGTTCAAACGACAAGCATGAGCCTGCAATCGCCCGTTGACCAGTACCAACGCGTCGTGCTTGATCGCTTCCGTCGTCCGTTCACTGCTGAAGCATCCGGCACCTCGCTGAACCTGGTCCCCCTCGAATGTGTGGCGAGAGATATCAAGCGGCGAACTATTGGTTTTGTCTTGTTCGTGGGGTTTGCGGTGATGCTTGTCGCGACGTCAGTGTTGACGCTGAACCAGCGCGACGCCGGCAAGTGGCGATGGGCCGACCTGCCGGCGAGGTGCGGGCGATGGGCGTAATCGTTACGGCGCGCCGACAAAGTGATAACTGAATGACACGGCCGGGTTGGCCGCGAAGTCCAGCGTGCCCTGGCCACGCAGGGCTGCCAGGGCGCCCGTTCCATCCTGGAACGCGAACTTCGTGAACCCGAACGGATACTGAGGCGGCGCCGCTGTCGGATAGTTGATTTTGAGGCCGACAGAGTCAGGGGGGCTGCCGACCCCGGCTACCGTGCAGTGGCACGTCGTGAACCCCGTGCCGCCCGGATGCGCGCGCTTAAACTGTCCTGGTCCATCGCCGAACACCACGCAGCTCGTCGGGAACCCGAGAGTCATGTCGACGCCCGGCACACATTGACCTGGCTCGAAATTGATGCCCACGATGTCCCCGGTCAGCTGAACTTCGCGGCCAGTCTCACCGTTGTCGACCCCTGCAGCGAATCCAAATACACCGGGCTGCACTTCGACGAAGACGGTCCCGGCGGTTCCCGTCTCCGGCCGCGCGGCCGTCTGGCTCGGCCCCGCTGCACCGGCCCCGAGATCCGCAACCGTGCGGGACGGGCTCGTAGGAGATCCGCAGCTGGCACAAGCGGCAGCTGCAAGCACGGCGAGAACACATTGTCGCCACATCGGGCGACGCAAACCATCGTTCATGATTCCAACTCCTGATTGAGGGGGCTGAAGTATCTCACCGAACGCCGAACAAGCACCAGCAACGTCTACATGGATGTGCGCGTGCTCCGCGGACGTGAACCCTATTTGACCGGAATGTGCGTACTGACTGACGCCGCGCGTGTTCCAACCCGTAGGAGCACCGCCGGGCTACGCGCGGGTGTAATAGTCCGGCAGCGGCGGTGGGGGCTCGTGCCGCTTCAGCGCCTCTACGAACTTCAAGGCGTCAGGCAGCCGGTATTCCTCGCCGTACACGGCGCCCTTGCGGCGCGGCGCCTCCATGGGCGCCGCGTCGCCCAATCCGCCGATATCCACGGCCGCAAAACCGCAGTTCTCGATCAAGGTCTCGACCGTCGCCTTGGCGTCACGATCGTCCCCGCAATAGAACAGGACCGCCCGTTCGTTGGGAGGCCGGGTGGAAGCTTCTGCCTGGAATCGTGACGTCAGGGTGTTGAAGGCCTTCACCAGACGAGCACCTGGCATACGTGCGGCATTGACCTGGGCGGCGGTGCGGCCTGGGGGCAAAGGCTGGAGACCCGACGGACCGAACTGGTTGTTGGTGTCGATCACGATCTTCCCGTCGAGCGAACCGGCTTGCGCGAGGGCCAGATCGATCGCCATCCATGGCACCGACAGCATGACGACTGGTGCGAACTTCACGGCCTCGGCCGGCGAACCGCTTCGCGCTGTTGGACCAGCGGCGCTGGCAATGGCGGCAAGCTTCGCCGGGTCGCGCGAAAAGCTGATCAGGACGTCGTGTCCCGCGCGCGCGAAGAGTTGCGCGGCATTGCTGCCAATCCGACCTGCCCCGATGATCCCGATATTCATTGGCCTGCCTCCGAAGCGTCCGGGCGCCAGTGTACTCGGGTAGGTCGTCTTTTGACGAAGCGCAGACCCACCGAGCCGAAGCCAGCACCGAGTGCCCGACCGAGCGGCCCATCCCGCAAGGAACCAAAGAGCCGTGGCGATCGCGCTGCCGGACCACACCGTTTTTGTGATAGAAACTACGTCTGCTCGAGCGTCGGCGGGAGTGGCGAGCGGTCCCTACAGCGGCGCTCCCCGCGCGTTGCGGGCGGGCGGTGCGCAACGAATCAATCCAAGAACCATTCCCGTTGCCCCAAGAACAAGTTCCCGTTACCGGGTCGACATGACGACACAACCTGAAGCCATCCCCCTCACACTGACAGTCAACGGCCACGTGCACACCACGACCGTGGAGCCGCACCTGCTGCTGGTGGATCTGATCCGCGACGCGCTCGGCCTGACCGGAACGAAGATCGGCTGCGAGACAGGCCAGTGCGGTGCGTGTACAGTCCTCGTCGACGGCGTGTCGGTCAAGAGCTGTGCGATGCTCGCGGCCCAGGCCGAGGGCGCCGCGATTACGACGATCGAGGGCGTGTCGACCGACGAGCAGCTGACGCCGCTTCAAAACGCGTTGTGGGAAAACCACGGCGTGCAGTGCGGCTTCTGCACGCCGGGTCTGACTCTCTCGCTCATGGATCTTCTCGGTCGCACGCCCAACCCGTCCGACGCGGAGATTCGCGAATGGATGGACGGCAACATGTGCCGGTGCGGCGTCTACCAGAACGTGGTACGGGCCGTCCAGAGCCTGGCCGCGGGCCGTCAATAACCTAACGAGGCACCGCGATGGCAACACAGCTGCTGGGCACACCGATCAAGCGCCGTGAGGATCCCGAATTCCTTCGTGGCGAGGCGAAATTCACGGCGGACGTGAACCTGCCCGGGATGGCGCACGTGGCCATCCTGCACAGCACGGAAGCACACGCGAAGATTCGTGGCATCGACACCACGGCGGCGATGAAGCTGCCTGGCATGGTGCGCATCTTCACGGGCGCCGATCTGGCGAACAAGATGATGCCGATGGTCTGCATCTGGAAACCGGCAGGCGTCGAGAGTCATTTTCCCCCGCATCCGTACGGCCTCCCCGGGGCGCAGACCGCCCTCGCCACCGATCGGGTGCGTTACGTGGGTGAGTGGGTCGCGGCGGTCGTCGCCGAGACCCGCCAGCAGGCCTACGATGCCGTGAAGGCGATCAACGTCGATTACGAGCCGCTGCCCATCGTCCGTAGTGCAGAAGAGGCGCTGAAGGCCGGCGCGCCCCAGCTGCACGACTCGGTGCCGGGCAACCTGTGCGCGCACGTGACCTACGGCGACAAATCGGCTGTGGATGACGCGATCAGCAAGGCGGAGGTCGTCATCCGCCAGAACCTGACCATTCCGCGCCAGCTCCACCAGGCGCTGGAAACGCGCGCGACGATCGCCCAGTTCGACCCGGCGACCGATGAGTACACGCTGTGGACGAACACGCAGATCCCGCACGGCAACCGGTTCATGATCTGCAACCTCGTGATGGGCATCCCGTACAACAAGCTGCGGGTCATCGTGCCGCACATTGGTGCGGGATACGGATCCAAGGGGTATCTGTATCAGGACGCGCCGCTGATGCTGGTGCTCGCCAAAGCCGTCGGCCGCCCGGTGAAATGGGTCGATACGAGAGAGGGGCTACCGCGCACGACGGTGCATGCACGCGGACAACTCCAGCACGCCACACTCGCTGGCAATCGCGACGGCAAGATCACCGCACTTTCGGTGTCGAACTACGTCGACCTCGGCGCGTACCCTGCAACCAACGGGCCTGGCGCGCCTCTCGTGCTCACCGGCCGGAGCATCACCGGCGCGTACACCATTCCCCATCCGTTCTACGAGGCGTACCTGGCATTTGCCAATACCGTCATGATCGGCCCGGCGCGTGGCGCCGGACGCATGGAGGCCATCCTCCTCATCGAGCGCATGGTGGACATGTTCGCCCGCGAGATCGGGATGGATCCTGCCGAGGTCCGTCGCAGGAATATGGTGCGGCCGGATCAGTTCCCGTACGAGAACGGCCTCGGGTGGAGATATGACACGGGCAATTACGCCGCGGCACTCGATCGAGCGTTGCAGATGGCCGGATCCGACAAGGTCGCGACGCTGAAAGAGGCCGCGCGCGCGCGCGGCAAACGGCTTGGTCTGGGGATCGGCTCGTATGTCACCATCGCCGGTGTCGGACCCTCGCCCCGGATGGGCCGCGAAGGACTGATCGGCAGCACCTGGGCGAGCGCGATCGTACGCGTCCATCAGACGGGCGACGTCACGGTCATCACCGGTGCCCAGCCTCACGGCCAGGGACAGGTCACCACGTTCTCCCAGATCATCGCGCAGGAGCTCGGCGTCGACATGGCGCGCGTCGAGGTCATTCATTCGGACAGCCACGGCGTGCCCTACGCACAGGGAAGCTATGGCAGCCGAACGTTCAGCGTCGAGGGAGCCGCGATTTTTCAGGCGGCGCAGGCGATCAAGCAGAAGGCGACGAAAGTCGGCGCCCATATGCTGCAGGCGAAGGAAGAAGACGTCGTCTTCGAAGACGCACAGGTGCGGGTCAAGGCGGATCCGGCCCGCGCCAAGCCGCTGCAGGAGATTGCCTCCGCGTTGTGGTACGCGTGGGATCTCCCGCGGGGCGTGGAACCAGGCCTCGAGGCGACCTCCTATTTCAATCCGGAAGACTTCAACTTCCCGTTCGGCACCCACGTGGCGATCGTCGAAGTCGACGAGCAAACGGGAGCCGTCGACATCGTCCGCTACATCTGCGTGGACGACGTCGGCATGGTCGGCAATCCGATGATCGTCGAGGGGCAGATGCACGGGAACGTCGTGTTCGGAATGGGACCCGCCTTGATGGAACAGGTCGTTTACGACGACAACGGGCGTCTGCTCACCAACGACTTCAAGTCCTACCCCGTTCCGCGCCCGAGTCGCATGCCGACCTTCGAGCTGGAGCGCACGGTCACACCGACACCCTTGAACCCCATGGGCGCGAAGGGCGCCGGCGACGTCAGCCAGCCGGCGGTGGCGCCGGCGATCGTCAACGCGATTTGCGACGCGTTGTCCGTCCGCCATCTCGACGTGCCCGTGACACCGGAGAAAATATGGCGCGCGATGCAGGAGCAACGATGACCTCCGCCGGATACGCCGCGCCCCGCACCGTGCAGGACGCCGTTGCGCTGCTCGCCAGCACGCCGGGTGCCCGTGTGCTCGCGGGAGGACAGGGTCTACTGGTCGAACCATCCCGGAGCCGCCTCGCCGGGACGCTGCTGGTCGACCTTCGGCAGATTCCGACGCTCGCTGGTGTCGGGTGGCTGCGCGATGGCAGCCTGAAAATCGGCGCCATGACGACGCTGGCGGCGATGACCGCCGACGATGCGCTGAAGAGTACCTGGCCGGCGCTGGCCGAGGCCGCCCGCGGCAGCGGCGACGCACAGGTACGCAATCGCGGCACGCTCGGTGGAACCCTGGCGGCGGCGGATCCCCAATCGGATCTTCCCCCGGTACTACTGGCGCTGGACGCCAGAATCGAGGTCGCAGGCTCCGCAGGCTCGAGAACGCTCGAGTCGACGGACCTGTACACCGGTGCGGGACAGACGTCCCTGCGCCCCGACGACATCATCACGGCGGTCGTCATCCCGGCGCGTGGCAAGCGCACCGGCATCGCGTACAAAAGTTCCTGCATCCGGCAACACTCGGGGCGATCTGCGGCGTTGCCGTGCATCTTGCGCTCGCGGACAATCGGACGCTGGCCGACGCGCGCGTCGCTCTGACTGGCGCCGTCGATCGGCCGTTGCGTGTCGTCGCGGCCGAGAAGGCGCTCACGGGTCAGCCGCCGTCCGATGACCTGCTCGCGAAGGCGGCCCGCACGACGAACGATGCGGGCACCTTCCTCAGTGACCATTTCGCGTCGGCGGAGTACAGGCGCCACCTCGCCGGAGTATTGACGGCTCGGGCCCTGAAGCGAGCGATGCAAGAAGCAGCCGGTCAGCAATGACAACGTCACGGGCGGGCGCCTCCCGCCACGAACCACGAGACTAGGAGAACGAGCGTGCCCACAACCACACCAGGCCGGAAGTTCTTCGACGAGCACATGGCCTACATCTACGCCAACAAGATCGACGAGATGATCGAGAATCAGTACGCGGAGGACGCGGTCCTGTTTTCCCCCTTCGATGTCCTGAACACGCCTCCCCCTCACGTCGTCCGCGGCCAGAAAGCGCTCAAGGAGTTCTTTCACACCTATATCTCCTGGCAGGGAGCAATCCAGGTGGAGCAGCTGTACGATTTCGCCGAGACGGACGATTCAATTTTTTTCCAGGCGATCTTCACGTCCCGCACGGGCAAGTGGGTTGTCGGCGATGCGTGGCACATGCGCGGCGGCAAGATCGACGTCCACTACAGCTTCGCCCACAAGATCGGCGAGGGGACGGCGGGATCGAAGAGCTAACACGGAAATCCCGCGGCAGATTGCACGCCCGTGAGTTGTCATTTCGATCGATAGGGATCTCATGTCGAATTGCGTGTCCTCGTTCGTTACATGCGCAGCGATCGCCCGCCGCGTTCTTCGGTCGGCAGACGTGCGGCGGCGGGTTGCTCATCGGGGAGTGTGCCTGACGGCTGCCGCGCTGCTGTTCGCCGGCACGACCGCGGGAGCCCAGACGGCGAGCGGCGAGAGAGCAGAGCAACCGGCTGCTGCCAACGAAGGAGAGGCGGCACCGGCACAGGACGCGGCAAAGGCGAAAGTAGCGGCACCGGCGCAGGAGGCGCCGCCGCCCCCGCCGCCGCGTCCCTGGCCTCCGCGGTATGCGGAACGCCGGTTCGACGAGAATTGGCGGCCCCTCGACTGGGCGAACCCTCAGGCGGGCGCGCGCGACATCTTCGACAAGATCAAGGCCCTGCCCCTGAACGAGAGCGGCTCCGCCTGGATGGGTTTCGGTGGGTCGGTGCGCGGGCGGCTGGCCTACCAGAGCACCGTGACATTCGGCGGCCCCTTCGAATTCGAACCCACGATGTGGACCGGGCGAGTTCGGGGCCACACTGATCTCCACCTAGGCAAGTTCCGCGCGTTCGGAGAGTACATCTACTCGGTACTCCAGCATCGAAGCCCTGGTCGACACCTTCAACGCCCCCTCCGCCAGGCTCGGGTTCGACGCGCCGAATACGGCGGGGGACGTCCTCAATCTCTTCGGCGAGTACCAGACAGGGGTCTCCGGCACGTGGGAAGCGGGCGTGTGGGCTGGACGCCGTGAGCTGCTGATGGGGAACCAGCGCATCATCTCGCCTGGAAACTGGCTGCTGAACCGGCACACGTTCGACGGCGCGGGCGGATGGCTGAACAACAGGAAACATCGCTTCGAGGGCTTCGTGACGCGCCCGCGTGTCCCGATCCCGGATCGGTTCACCCGCCGGGATGACGAGACAGTCCTCTCAGGCGTCTTCTACTCGACGAGTTTCGCCCCGAAGCCGCAGCAGAACATCCGGTTCGAGCCTTATCTTCTCGACATCAGCCGAAAAGACGTGACGTTCGTGCAAGGGACAGCCGACGAGAACCGCTACACGATGGGTGCGCTCGCGCAGGGCGACCTCGGCTCGACAGGCCTCGATTTCGAGGCCGAGGGGATTTACCAGTACGGGCGGTATGAAACGCCGTTCGACCGCGGCATCATCAACGCGTACGCCTGGGTGACCAAAGTCGGGTACCGACTGCGGAACGTCAAGTTCGTGCCACGACCGTCGATCAGCCTCGAATACTCGAGCGGCGATTCAGACCCGAACGACACCTCGCTGGGGACCTTCGATCCGCTCTACCCGCTCGCCTGGAGCTTCTACGGGTTCCACGCGGCGTTCGATCGAAAGAACTTCGTGGCCGGGGGGTTTCATCTGGAAGGGGCGCACAAGACTACGTATTTCAGGACGAGCTACTTCCCGATCATGTGGCGCGCGCAGGTGAACGACGGCGTCTACAACTCCTTCAACGAGATCGCCCGAAGGCCGGATTTCCAGTCGCGTGGCGGAAATTTTCCGGATCTCGACTCGGCCTCACGAGAGATCGGGCAGCAGATTGACTTCGGATTCTTCTGGCAGGCAACCCGCCACGTGAATTTCTACGCGACCTACCTGCATTTCTTCGCGGGCAAGTTCTATCAGGACACGCAAACGGCGAAGCCGAGAGACATGAACGGCGTCATGCTCCTGACGGAG
Source organism: uncultured Acidobacteriota bacterium (assembly GCA_963785755.1). Classification (GTDB taxonomy): domain Bacteria; phylum Acidobacteriota; class Vicinamibacteria; order Vicinamibacterales; family 2-12-FULL-66-21; genus JACCXG01. The sequence goes on from CAWAXG010000060.1 coordinate 112,599, forward strand.
TTCGCGTTTTGATGCCGGTCCTTACCGGAACAGGACCATCGACGCTCTGATTTCGGAAACCGTGAAGAGCCTGAGCTGATCCCAGACGTCCTCGGGCAGTAGATCCGGTGTGGGACGCAGGCCGCGGCTCGACTCGTTGCCCACATACACCCGATCCCCGACCACCGCGATCCCTGACGGCTGGAGCAGGCCGATGGGGGCGCCGCCGCGGCTGAAGCCCTCGAACGCCCCAACCTTCGCGACGACCTGTCCCCTGGGGTTGATCGCCACGACGCGGTCGTTCTGCCCGGACGCGACCCACAGAAGGCCGTTTTCGTCGAACGCGATGTTGTCGGGGCCGTTGATGCCCTGACCTCTCACGAACTGGCGCAGCGATGACGGCTGGCAGCCACTCCCGCAACCGCGAACGCCCATCTTGTAGATGACGTCGGTGCTCATGTTGGCCATGTAGAGCTCGGAGCCGTCGTTCGAGAACGCGATGCCGTTCACGCCGAACTCGGGGAAGCTGGTGATAGCCACGTCGAGCTCGCCGCGGGTATCGCCGTCGAACCAGACGCTGGACGTGCCGGTGCGCGGATCGAGCACGAAGATCCGGCCGTTCCTGAACCGTTCGGAAAACACGAAACTGGGGCCGGCGCCGTTGTCGGTGATGTACAGCCGGCCATCCGGACCGAGATCATTGGCGTTCAGCGCGCAGAACTGATCCATGGGGGCGCCGATCCCGAACGCCGCGAGGAACCCGCCGCAGATGTCGTAGACAACGGGCTCGCTCCGATTCGTGACGGGCAGCTGGTACCGCATGATGTCGCCATTGAGCACGTCATTGACGTAGAGGAACTGCTCGTTGGTCACCATGCCCAGAGGCGCGCGGCCCTGAGGGATCGGGAGGCTGACGCTCAGTCCACCGAGCGGATTGAACACGTAAATAAAGTTCGGCTGGTCGGTCTCGAATGTCGCCGCGTAGACATTGCCGTTCGAATCGGCTGTGAGGCCCTCCGGGTGGCCGACGGGGAGCAGTTCACCAGGGTCGTTCGGGCTGCTGGCGAGAGTCTCCGGCAGGACGGCAAAGGTCCTCACTTCGCTCCCACGGTCTTCCTGGGCCCCACCGACTACAGGGAGCAGGCATGCAGCGATCAACGCCAGAACTCGAACCGGTCTATACATCAGGATGCCTTTCGGCGCTTATGTTTATCACAAAAGTGGCGGGACGGTCGCCCCGCCTTTCAAGACCGGCAACGATGGGATTGAGGGGACCGTCGGACAACGTCGAGCCGATGTTCCACGTTGACTGCCGGGGCCGGGACAGGGCTACTTGGCGACGCGTTTGTCAGCCGCCTCGAGAGCGGCGAGCAGGGGGGCGCTGTCCCAGGAACCGTCGTGACGCCGTCCGTTGATGAAAAACGTGGGCGTCCCGTTGACGCCGCTGCGCACGCCGCTCATGAAGTCCTCGCGCACACGCGCCTGATGCGCGGCATCTTCGAGCTCGCGCTGAAACCGCGCCGTATCGAGGCCGAGCGACTCGGCCGCGCGTACCAGCTGCGGATCGGCCAAATGTCTCTGGTGCTCGAAGAGCCAGTCGTGCATTTCCCAGAACCGGTCCTGGGCGCCGGCGGCCTCGGCTGATTCAGCCGCATGCTCCGCGTGAGGGTGGATCTGCGTCAGCGGGAAGTTCCGGAAGACGAACCGGAGGCGATCGCCAAGCACGCGTTGAAGCTCTTTCACCATCGGATACGCGGCGCCACAGTGCGGACACTCGTAGTCGCCGTATTCCACGAGCGTGATCGGCGCCGTGTCGGGGCCGGCGCCGTGATCGCGGTCGCTCACGGGAACCGTGAGCGTCATGCCGAGACCTGCTGCCCGCGGAGCGATTCGAGGGCGGCGAGAATGCCGTCAGCGCCAGGATTGGTCAGAATCGGCGACACATAGCTCCACGCGACGACACCATTCGCGTCCAGCACGAAGAGTGCGCGTTCGGCGATCCCGTCCTTCTGCCGGTAGACGCCGTACGCCCGCGCAACGGCACCCTTCGGTTCGAAGTCGGCCAGCAGCGGAAACCGCAGATTGCGCGCTTCCGCGAATGCCACGTGCGAATAGACACTGTCCACCGAAATCCCCAGGAGCTCCGCGCCCAGGCGCTGGAACTCGGGAAGGAGCTCGTTGTAGAACGCGATCTGATCGCCGCAGACGGCGCTCCAGTCCGCGGGATAAAAGACCAGGACGACCGGACGGCCGCGATACTCGCTGAGAGCAATCTGCTGATCTGGTGTGCTCGACAGCGTGAATTCGGGCGCGAGCGTTCCGCGCGACAGAGGCGCTGTCGCAGGATCTATCGGTGTAACGTCACGGTGTACTGGTTTCGACATCGATTCTCCTTCGATTGGGCCCAAGCAGGCGATATGAGCACTTTTGCCGGGCCGCGTCAAGGCGACACGGATGCACGCAGCCCTTGACACGTAGTGAATCGTCGCGGGATATTCGGTCTCTTCTCGAGGTACGTTCATCGCTCCCGGATTCGCCTGCGGCGTCCGAGTGCGGTCTTGAATCGGGAGACACGGCATGGTCCCGAAAAAGGGCGTTCTGATTGTGCTGTCGGAATGGGGACACTGGGGCGAGGAACTCATCGGTCCGCTTGAAACGTTCGACAAGAGCGGTTATCGCGTCGATTTCGGCAGGCCTCAGCTCGACGGGTCGGATCGCGGGTCGGATCGATGGACGCGTAATACAAAGCGCTCGACAAGGTTGAACAGAAGGTCCAGAGCAAGTACGATGCGTTGCTCCACACGAGACGTCCGTGATCGTCGACTACCCCTTCGTCACCGGCAGGTCCACGCCAGACTCCTGCTTGACCGGCGAGAAGATGGTGGAAGTCCTCGAGAAGGGCCTGACCCGCTGGGGCTGGTGAACAACATGACGTCGCTCCATCAGGCGGTAGGCCATCGGCATCCACGGAGGTCGGCATGGCTACCGTGACCGCGACCACGGCTCCGGCAACGCGAAAGACCGGCCGCTTCGCGATTCTCGAGCAGTTCCTTGCCGACGGGATGCGTTGCATGTTCGGCAATCCCGGAACTGTCGAGCAGGGCTTCCTCGACGCGCTCAGCGACTACCCGGATCTGCGTTACATCCTCACGCTTCAGGAGTCGGTCGCCGTGACGATGGCCGACGGGTACGCGCGGGCAACCCAGAAGCCGACGCTGGTACAGCTGCACAGCACGCCTGGTGTGGGCAACGCCATCGGCGCCCTGTATCAAGCCAAGCGCGGTCACTCGCCGCTCGTCGTGATTGGCGGGGATGCCGGGGTCAAGTACCTGGGAATGGACTCGCAGATGGCGGGCGATCTCGTCGCGTTTGCCGAGCCCGTCACCAAGTGGTCGACGATGGTGGTAGATCCGTCGTCGTTGCTTCGCGTCCTGCGCCGGGCGATCAAGATCGCGGCAACGCCGCCGATGGGTCCAGTCTACGTATGCCTGCCGATGGACATCCTCGACGCGCCCGTAGTCGAGGACGTGCGTCCAACGTCATTCCCGTCCACTCGCGTTCGTCCCGACGATGCTGCAGATTCGTCAGGCGGCGCGTACGCTCGCCGGAGCTCGCACGCCAGTGATCATCGTCGGCGACGGCGTCGCGTATTCAGGCGCGCAGGCGGAGCTCACGCGAGTTGCCGAGGCACTTGGTGCGGAAGTCTGGGAGGCCGACTCAGGCGAAGTGAACATGAGCTACGCGCATCCCCTGTATCAGGGGATGACCGGCCATATGTTCGGGCGCAACAGCCTGCCGATCACGTCCAAAGGGGACGGGGTTCTCGTGTGCGGCACCTACCTGCTGCCGGAGGTGTTCCCGGAGCTTGGCAACATCTTCGCTCCGGGCGCTCAGGTGATTCACGTGGATCTCAACGTCTACGAGATCGCCAAGAACCATCCGGTCGATCTGGGTTTACTCGGCGATCCCAAAGCGACGCTGGCGGCGCTCGGCGACGAACTGGACTCGATCCTGACGCCGGCGCAGAAAGAGGCGGCGGCGGCGCGACGACAGCAGCACGCGGATCAAAAAGCCGCCAAGCGCGCGCAGGATATGGAGCGCGACCGTTCCGTCCGCGATGCGGTGCCGCTCAAGATGTCCCGGTTCATGGAGGAGCTGGCGCCGCATCTCGAGGGCGCCATCCTCTTCGACGAAGCGCTCACGAACTCGCCGCCGGTCGTCCGCTACGCACCGCCGACCAACACCGGCGAGTACTTTCTGACGCGCGGCGGTTCGCTCGGCGTCGGAATCCCGGGAGCGATCGGCGCGAAGCTGGCCTTCCCCGACCGCAGGGTCATTGGCTTCACCGGTGACGGGGGGGCCATGTACACGATCCAGGCATTGTGGACGGCCGCGCGCCACAACATCGACGTGAAGTTCGTCGTGTGCAACAACGCGTCGTACCGGCTGCTGCAGCTCAACATCGACACGTACTGGCAGGAGCGGGAGATTCCAAAACACGATTTCCCGCTGGCCTTCGACCTGTCTCAGCCGCCGCTGCGCTTCGACGAAATGGCCCGCTCGATGGGCGTGATGGGCGTCCGCGTCGAAAAACCGTGGGAAGTGGGACCTGCCATTCGCCAGATGCTGGCCCATCCCGGACCATTTCTGATCGATCTCGTGCTCGAGGGCGACACCCATCCCGAACGCGTGGGCAATACCTGCGGCCAATGACGAACGCGGACGGCGCGGCGAGGCCCCTTCTTTTGCGACAGGAGCAATCATCGTGAGCAACAGCAATCCCCTCACCGAAGAGAACATCCGGCGATTCACCATCGCCTGGTACGTCGCGCTCGACGTGCACGCGCCTTTCGAGGAATGCGCGCGCTTTCTGGCCGACCAGGGGCTCAACATGCAGTTTCCGGACGGCGACATCAAGGATTCTGCCTCGTTCAAGAAATGGTACGACCGCGTGACGAACATCTTCTTCGACGAGAACCACAACGTTCAGAGCGTCGCCGCGAAGATCTCCGGTGAAGAGGCGGTCGTGGACATCGTGGTCGGCTGGCAGGCAAGCTGGTTCGAGGCGCCCGCGGCCAAGAGCAAGCGGACGTCAATGGATGCGACCCAGCGCTGGACGGTGCGACGCTCTTCGAAGAACGCGTACGGGCTGGAGATCGTGACCTACAACGCCACGGTGGAGCCGTTCAAGTACGCGCCAGGGTTCGCGCGGCTCTGACGAGCCGCCGCTTTCGTGCCCGCGACCGCCGCGGGAAAACCGTCAGGAGTCAGCGATGGGACACGCACCGGACACAAAGCTTGGCAGGATGTACAAAGAGCACATCCAGCTCATTCTGAACAAGGACATCGACGGCATCCTCAACCAGTACACGCCTGACGCGCTGCTGATCAGCAGCTTCAGTGGCGATCGCAAACCGCAGTTCTTCCGCGGCCACAAGGAATTGCGCGAGCACTTTCAGGGTATCCTCGGCCTCCAGGGACTCGAGGTGGACCTGACGTTCTGGGCGGAGACCGAGAGTCCGGAGACGCTGATGGTGGTCGAAGACGTCACGGCGAAATCCGCCGAAGGGGAAGCGCGCATGCGGTTCGGCGACAGCTGGGTGCTGCGGGACGGACGGATCGCGATCCACTTCGCCGGCATGGTCCAGTACCCGGATGGCTCGCTCGCCTAGGCGGCGCGGCTCCAGGACCGTTCATCAGAGGCCAGCATGAAGCTCGCGGGAAAGAAAATCGGCGTCCTGATCGAAAGCGATTTCTACGAGAAGGAGATCTTCTACTACGAGCATCGCTTTCCCGAAGAGGGCGCCGAGCTGCACTTCCTGACACGTCTCTGGGGCCAGCCATCGATTACCTTCCGCGGGCACGAGGAGAAATACCCGTTCGAGTGCCGGGAGTCCTTCGAGGGCATGGACGACCAGACGCTTGCGAGCTACTCGGCGATCATCGTTCCGTCTGGGATGGTGTCGGATCGGTTGCGGTATACGGAGGACGTCAAGAAAATTCCGCCGGCAACCGAGTTCCTCAAGCGCGCATTCGCGAACAAGCAGATCGTCAAGGGCATCATCTGCCACGGCTTGTGGCTGACGGCGCCGGCGCCCGAACTGGTGCGAGGCCGACGGATGACCGTGCACAACAATTTGATTGGCGACGCGAACGCATATGGCGCAATCTACACGGACGAGGACGTGGTCGTGGACGGCGATCTGGTGAGCGGGCGGACGGGCGGCCACTGTCATCTGTTCGCCAGGAAAATCATCGATATACTCGGCGCACGTGGATGAGCTCGCATCGCCGCATCAACGGCCCCGGGCATCACGAGCGTACGGAGCAGAGTGAATGGGCCTGATCTTCTCTCACGTGGCGCTGAACTGCCGCGATCCGCTGGCGACCGAGCGGTTTTATGCGAAGCACTTCGGTTTCCGGCGGGCGCGGGTGATCCCGCTCGGATCCGACCAGATTGTGTTCCTCAAGTCGGGTGCCGTGTACCTCGAGTTGTTCAAGGCGCAGGGGGAACCGCCTGGCGGCCCGGCCGAAAAGGATGGACCGGGACACCGCGGGGTGCGGCATCTCGCGTTCCAGGTGGACGAGGTCGATTCCACGCTGAAGGCCATGGGCGCTGATGCGCAGGTCACTCAAGGGCCGCTGGACTTCGGGGCTTTCATTCCGGGCTGGCGCACCGTCTGGGTCGCTGATCCGGACGGGAACATCGTGGAAATCAGTCAGGGGTACACGGACGAAGAGAATCCGCCGCAGGCGTAAATCGGATTACTGTCGGGGATAACATGAGCCATCTTCGCTTTTCGTTTTCAGACACGATCGCCGGGTATGTGACAGGGTTCGACCGCGAGCAGGGCCGATTCGGGCTGCGCACGTCCGACGGCCGCGAGTTCACCGTCGCCCTCACGGACACGATGTCCGCGGAGCTGGTCCGCAATCTCAACGAGCCCTACCAGGACGCCAGCGGACTCGTGCACCAGATGCTGGTGCCGGGACGCTTCATGTTCGCCTACGGCATCTTCTATCCCCAAGGGGACGGTCACGCGTTCGAGGCGAAGCGGCTGGTCTTCGTCGGGAAAAAAGAGGGCGACTACGTCTTCGAGAAGCAGGACTGGTGGGTCAAGCAGGTCGCGTCGCTCGGGGACTTCTATTTGAAATGGCAGTTCGGCGACGGCGATGTCGACTATCGCGCATACCGGACCGTGCTGAATCTTTCCGGCGCGAAGAAGGGTGACGTCCGCCAGGAAACCGACACCATCTCGCGCCTGGTCTACGGCTTCGCGACGGCCTACCTGATGACCGGCGACGACAAGTACCTCAATGCGGCGGAGCAGGGCACGGAATATCTGCGCGACCACATGCGCTTCGTGGACGCCGACGAGGACATCGTCTACTGGTACCACGGGATCGACATCCAGGGCACCAAGGAGCAGAAGATCTTCGCGTCGGAGTTCGGCGACGATTACGACGCGATTCCGATGTACGAGCAGATCTACGCGCTCGCCGGTCCGACGCAGACCTATCGGATCACCGGCGATCCGCGAATCCTCAGCGACATCGAGGCAACCATCCGGCTCTTCGACCGCTTCTACCTCGATCGGCACAAGGGCGGGTATTTCTCCCACCTGGATCCGATCGCGATGGATCCGCGTGCCGAGAGCCTCGGCCGGAACCAGGGGAAGAAGAACTGGAACTCGGTCGGGGATCATGCGCCGGCATTCCTGATCAACCCCTACCTGGCCACCGGCGAGGCGCGCTACGCCGACTTCCTCGCGTACACAGGCGACACGATCGAGAAGTATTTTCCGGACTACGGCAGCAGTCCGTTCGTGCAGGAGCGCTTCTTCGAGGACTGGAGCCACGACACGACGTGGGGCTGGCAGCAGAACCGCGCCGTCGTCGGGCACAATCTGAAGATCGCGTGGAACCTGATGCGGATGCATCACATGCGCCCGAACGACAAGTACGTCGCGCTGGCGAAGAAGATCGGCGAGATCATGCCGGCGGCGGGCAGCGACCAGCAGCGCGGCGGCTGGTATGACGTCATGGAACGTACGCTCAAGTCCGGCCAGGAGTTCCACCGTCTGACGTGGCACGACAGGAAAGCCTGGTGGCAGCAGGAGCAGGCGATCCTCGCCTATCTGATCCTGGCCGGCTCGCTCGGCGACGAGCGGGCACTCAGGCTCGCGCGTGAGTCGGCGGCGTTCTACAACGCCTTCTTCCTCGACCACGACGACGGCGCCGTGTACTTCAATGTGCTCGCCAATGGATTGCCGTACCTGATGGGAACGGAGCGGTTCAAGGGCAGCCACTCGATGAGCAACTATCACGCCTCCGAGCTGTGCTACCTCGCGGCGGTCTACACGAACCTGCTGATCACCAAGCAGCCCATGGACTTCTACTTCAAGCCGAAGCCCGGCGGGTTCAAGAACGCGACGCTGCGGGTTGCGCCCGACATCCTGCCGCCCGGCAGCGTTTCAATCGGCGAGGTCTGGGTCGACGATCAGCCGTACACGAACTTCGCTGCCGACAAGCTGACGGTCAAGATTCCGGCGAGCGACGCCCCCGTGCGGATCAAGGCCCGTCTCGTGCCGAAGGCCTGACGCTCTCAGAGAAAGCGATATGGTGAAAGTCTCCACAGTCGGTCAGGTGCACGTCGTGGCGCTCTCGGGTGAGCTCGACGCCAACACGTCGCCGGTCGCGCAGCAGGAGATTCTGCCGTTGGCCACGTCCGGGGGCGCGCATTCTGCTCGACATGACCGGCGTGACGTTCATGTCCAGTGCCGGGCTGCGTCTGCTCCTGACGACCTATCGCGAGGTCGCCGCGCGGAACGGCAAGGTCGCGATCGCGAACCTTACCGACGAACTGAAGGACACGATGTCGGCGACCGGCTTTCTGTCGTTCTTCACCGTTCACGATGACGTAGACAGCGGTGTGCAGGCGCTGCAGGCCGAAGGGTGAATCGCTGAATGGAACGGATCGATCTTCATCCCACTCACACCGTCGCGGGACACAAGCTTCGGCCGGGTCGCGCATTTCCCTTCGGCGCCACGTTCGTACCCGGCGGCGTGAACTTCTCGGTCTTCTCGCGTCACGCGACCGACTGCACGCTCGTCCTCTTCGACAAAGGCGCTGCGCAACCGAAAGCGGAAATCCCGTTCCCCGATGCGTTTCGCATCGGCAACGTGTTCTCGATGATCGTGTTCGATCTCGATTTCGAGAACGTGGAGTACGGCTACCGGATGGACGGACCGTTCGCGCCGCACGAAGGACACCGGTTCGACCGGACCAAGATCCTGCAGGATCCGTACGCGCGCGCGATTGGCGGACGGGACTCGTGGCGCGCCCAGCCGGACTGGAACAACGTCTATCCGCATCGATCGCGACTGGTCCTGGACGACTTCGACTGGGAGGGTGAGCGGCCGCTCGAACGGCCCGCCGAAGATCTGATCATCTACGAGATGCACGTGCGGAGCTTCACCGCCCACCCGTCGTCGGGCGAACGAGCGCCGGGAACTTTCGCGGCCATTCGCGGCAAGCTCCCGTATTTGAAGGAGCTTGGCGTGAATTGCGTCGAGCTCATGCCGATGTACGAGTTCGACGAGTTCGAGAACAGCAGGCCGAGCCCGGTCACCGGCGACACGCTGCTCAATTACTGGGGCTACAGCACGGTCGGGTTTTTCGCGCCGAAGGCCGGCTTCGCCGCGACCGGCCGGTTCGGGATGCAGGTCGACGAATTCAAGACGCTCGTCAAGGAGCTGCACAAGAACGGCATCGAGGTCATCCTCGACGTGGTGTTCAACCACACGGCGGAGGGGAACGAGCAGGGCCCGACGCTCTGCTTCCGGGGGATCGACAACAAGACCTACTACATGCTGACGCCCGAGGGCTACTACTTCAACTTCAGTGGCACGGGGAACACGCTCAACTGCAACAATCCCATCGTGCGAAACATGGTGCTCGATTGCCTGCGCTACTGGGCGGCCGAGTACCACGTCGACGGCTTCCGGTTCGATCTGGCGGCCATTCTCGGGCGCGACCAGAACGGCGCCCCGTTGTCGAATCCGCCGCTGCTCGAGAGCCTGGCCTACGATCCGATCCTCGCCAAGTGCAAACTGATTGCGGAGGCATGGGACGCCGGCGGCTTGTACCAGGTGGGCTCGTTCCCGGCGTTCGGCCGGTGGGCCGAATGGAACGGCAAGTATCGCGACGCGGTGCGCAAGTTCATCAAAGGAGATGCGGGTCTGGTCGGCGAGATGGCACAACGCGTTCAAGGCTCGCCGGACCTCTACGCGGCAGCCGCCCGCGGCGCCGCGGCCACGATTAATTTCGTGACCTGCCACGACGGCTTTACGCTGGCGGATCTCGTCACCTACGACAACAAGCACAACGAGGCGAACGGCGAGGAGAACCGCGACGGCGCCAACGACAACTACAGCTGGAATTGCGGATGGGAAGGTCCGACCGACGATCCGGAGGTCACGTCGCTGCGGCAGCGCCTGATGAAGAACGCCATGGCGATCCTGTTCATCAGCCGTGGTGTGCCGATGCTCCTCATGGGTGACGAGATGGGGCGCAGCCAGAAGGGGAACAACAACGCCTACTGCCACGACAACGAGCTGACCTGGCTCGATTGGCGCCTGTACCGGGACAACCACGAGCTGTTCCGGTTCGTGCGGACGCTGATCGCGTTCCGCAACGCCCATCCGGTGCTCCGCAGTGCGCACCACTTTCGCAATACCGATTACGTTGGCAGCGGCTTTCCCGATATCAGCTGGCACGGTGTAACGCCCTGGGCCGCCGACTGGAGCGGCTACAGCCGGACGCTTGCGTTCATGCTCTGTGGGCACCACGCACGCGGCGGCACGGTAAAAGACGATCACTTGTACGTGATCATGAACATGCACTGGGAGGGCTGCGAATTCGGGCTGCCAGGCCTTCCCGAGCCCTACCGCTGGCGCGTCTTCGCGAACACGGCCGCGACAGCTCCCGAGGACGTATGGGAGCCAGGGACCGAGCCGGTACTCCACGATCAACGGCGGTTTGTGACCGGCGCACGGTCGGTGGCCATTCTCGTCGGGCGTGCGACAACGTAGTGAGATGTAAGTTCAGGCGCATTCTGAGGCGCCAGAGTAGACACGTGGATCGGGTCTCAAGGAGGAACGATGGCGTTCAGTGCGACGACTGAAGTGACGAGCGGCATTGCCCGCATTACGCTGGCAGGTGAGCTCGACGCCAGCTCGGCCCCCGACTTCAAGGCGGCGATCGAGAGCATCGTTGGCCAGCGTCCTCGATCTCTGGTGCTCTTGATGAAGGAACTGGAATACATGGCGAGCGCCGGCCTGCGCGTGCTGATCTTCGCGAAACAGAAGCTCGGCGTCGGCACCGACCTGTTCATCGTCGGCGCGCAGCCGTCGATCGTCGAAACGCTGCAGATGACAGGGTTCCACCACAGCGCCGTGTTGCTCGACGAATACGACGCGGCGCGCATTGAACAATAGGCATGGATCCGCTTCGCGTGCCTGCCCGGCTGGAGGCGCTCGCGACCATCCGGGAGTACGTGCGGCGTGCGGCGGACGCTGGCGGCATCGGCAAGAGCGCGGCCTACCGCCTTCAGCTCGCGGTCGACGAAGTCGCAGCCAACATCGTCGTGCATGGCATCGGCGCGGGCGAGGCTGACGAGATCATCCTGGTCAACGCCATCATCGATGATGACGCCGTGAGAATCGTCCTGGAGGACACGGGACCCCAGTTCAACCCGCTCGACAAGCAGGACCCCGCCGATCTGGACCGGCCAGCCGAGAACCGCCAGGTAGGCGGCCTCGGCGTGTTCCTCGCGATTCGCAACGTCGACAGTTTCGAGGACGATCGCGTCGGCGAAATCAATCGCAACACGCTCGTCATGCGCCGGCACGCGGCGACCGCCGGCGCCCGCTGACGCGCCCGAGACCTTCCTCTGATGGATTCTCAACCTGCACGCATCCTCCTTGTCGCGAGCGACCCGGAGATGTCGACAACGCTCCGGACGAACCTGTCGGAAGCGGGCTACGACGTCACCGCCATCGAACAGATCGACGCTGCGCTGACCGAACTGCGCTCCCGGAATTTCGACATGGTCCTGGTCGGCCTCAGAGAGAACGGCAGCCACGGCGACAGCCTGCTGGCGCGCCGCAGCGAACCGCGGCTGCAGTCGGTGCCGCTGCTCGCCCTCGCGCCGCGCGAGACGTCGGCCGGCACGCTGCGGAAGGCGCTCGAGCTTGGCGCCGACGATTACCTGCAGGAGCCGTTCGATCCGTATCTGCTGAGGTGGGCCGTCGAGGGATGGCTCGAGCGGGCGCGCCTGCGGTCTATCGAGGACGCGAGCCTGCAGCAGCTCCAGCGCCTGTCTCACGACCTGCAGGAGGTCATCCTGCCGCTCGGGATCTCGCTGTCGACCGAGAAGGACAGCAACCGCATGCTCGAACGCATTCTTCTCGAAGCCAAGTCTCTCTGCGGGGCAGACGCCGGGACGCTCTACGTCCGCACGAAGGACGAAAGGCTCCAGTTCTCGATCATGCTGACGGATTCGCTGGGTATCGCCCTTGGCGGAACCACGGGCAAGCCGATTCCATTCGAGCCGCTTCGGCTGTTCGATCCGGCGACCAGCGCGCCGAACCATCGCAACATCGCGACGCACGTCGCGCTGACCGGCCAATCCGTCAATATCTCCGACATCTACAGCACGAAAGCCTTCGACTTTTCGAAGACACGGGAGTTCGACAAGCGCAACAACTATCGGTCGGTATCGACGTTGACCGTGCCGCTGAAGAACAACGCCGATCAGGTGATCGCAGTGCTTCAGCTCCTGAACGCGCTGAGTCCGGGCACGAAACAAGCGGTCGCTTTCGAGTCGTACCACCAGCTCGTCGTCGAATCGCTGACCTCACAGGCGGCCGTAGTCTTCAACAATCAGCTGCTCCGGCTGCGCGAGCAGGAGCTGCTGAAGTTCGAGCGTGATCTGCAGATCGGCCGCCAGATTCAGCAGGGGTTCCTTCCCGAGACCCTGCCCTCCCCGCCGGGATGGCAGATCGCCGCACGATTCTCACCCGCGCGGGAGGTTGCGGGCGATTTCTACGACGCATTCATGATTGCGCCGGATCACCTGTGCTTCGTGGTCGCGGACGTCTGCGACAAAGGCGTGGGTGCGGCATTGTTCATGGCGCTCGTGCGAAGTCTGATCCGCGTCTACACCCAGCAGCGGTACTCCGTGCTTTCGGCAGACCCCTCGGCGGCATCGTTCGGCGGCGAAGGGCCGGCTGCGATCGGCGCCGGAGGCATGGCGCTCAAAGAGGCGGTGATTCTCACGAACGACTACATCGGACAGAACCACCTCAGCATGAACATGTTCGCCACCGTCTTCGCCGGGGTCGTCAACCTCGAGGACGGCAGGGTCGCGTACGTGAACGGGGGGCACAATCCACCCGTCATTCTCACGGCCGCGTCAAAGGAAGTGCGGCTTCCGACCACGGGACCAGCCGTCGGAATGTTGCCGGGATTCCAGTTCTTCGTCGAACAGGCGCGCATGGATCCAGGAGATCTGCTCGTCGCGTTCACCGATGGGATCCCCGACGCGCGTGATCCGCAGGGGCAGTTCTTCACCGAGCGCCGGCTCCTTCGCATCGTCGAAGGGATGGGTGGGATGGCGGCGGAGCAGGTCGCGTCCGAGATCCAGGAGCAGCTCGTGGCGCACATCTCGACGGCGGCTCAGTTCGACGACATCACGATGGTCGTGATCCGGCGCGAGCCAGGGCCGGCCTAGTTCGGCCCGGCGGCGCAGCGTTCCGCCCACATGCATCCAGACATCCTCACCCAGATCGCCCTCGCCATCGTCACGGCGACCGTGTTCGCGTTCGTGGCGAAGTTCACGCGTCAGCCGCTGATCCTTGGTTACATCGCGGCAGGTGTGGCGATCGGCCCGACCGAGGGGCTCGGGTGGATCACCCCGCACGACATCGAACCGATCGCCGAGCTCGGCCTGATCCTCCTGCTGTTCATGATCGGCCTCGAGATCGACCTGAAAAAGCTGCGGCAGGCGGGGACGAGACTGGCCACGGCCGGCGGGACGCAGTTCCTGATCTGCGCCGGGCTCGGCCTCCTGGTCGCGCCGCTGATCGGTTTTCCGCGCGGAGGCGGATCGTTCGCGGCCGTCTACTTCGCCGTGGCGATGGCGCTGTCGAGCACGATGATTGTCGTGAAGCTGCTGTACGACAAGTCGGAGCTCGATACGGTCCCGGGGCGCATCACGCTCGGGATCCTCGTCTTCCAGGATATCTGGGCGATCCTCTTCCTCGCGCTGCAGCCCGACCTGAGGAACCCGGCACCGCTCGTGCTGCTGGCGTCGCTGGCCAAAGGCGTCGCCGTCGTGCTCTTTGCCATGTCGGCGAGCCGCTGGATCCTGCCGTTGCTGTTCCGATCGATCGCCAAGCTGCCCGAGTTGATGATCCTCGGCGCCCTCGGGTGGTGTTTCCTCATCGTGCTCATCGCCGCGCAGCTGGGACTCTCGAAGGAGATGGGAGCGCTCATCGCGGGCGTCGCGCTGTCGACGTTCCCCTACAACCTCAACGTGATCTCGAAGGTGATCAGCCTCCGCGACTTCTTCATCACGCTGTTCTTCGTCATCCTGGGTGCGCAGATTCCACGGCCGAGCGTGGACATTCTCGGAGCGGCTATCGCCGCGTCGACGTTCGTCGTGCTCTCGCGATTCCTCTCGGTGACGTCGGTGCTCTACCTGCTCGGCAGCGGCACGCGGGTCAGCCTCGTTCCCGCGATCAACCTGTCTCAGGTCAGCGAGTTCTCGCTGGTCATCTGCACGCTCGGCGTCGGTCTGGGCCACATCGACGCGCGCGTGCTGTCGGTCGTCGTCCTGACGCTCGTCATCACCGCCGTGGCCAGCACCTACGCGATTCTCTACAACTACGAGATCTACTCGATCCTGGATCCTCTCCTGCGGCGGCTCGGGATGCGTGATGTCGCCGAGACCCCGGCCGACACGCACGCGCCCGGACGGCCGATCGTCTTCCTCGGTTTCTTCCGCTACGCGAGCTCACTGCTGCACGAGCTGATCGCGCTCGACCCCGAGCTCGCTCATCGCATCGCGGTCGTGGATTTCAACCCGGACGTGAAGAAAGAGCTCGATCGTCGCGGGATTCTGGCGATCTACGGCGACATCAGCCATGCCGACACGCTGCACCACGCCAACATTCACGATGCGCGCGTGATCGTCAGCACGATTCCCGACAGCGTGCTCAAGGGAACCACCAACGCGCAGCTGATCAAGATCGCCGAGAAGCTCGCGCCGCACGCCCGAACGATCGTGACGGCGGAAACGTTCACCGGCGTTCGTGACCTGTACGCCCAGGGCGCGTCGTTCGTGTTTTCACCGCGCATCATGAACGCGCGCGAGCTCGCCAGGACGGTGGTCGCCGCAGTGGAACGCGATCTCGAACCCGAGCGGCAGTCCGAGATGCTGGCGCTCAGCACACGCGTCGAAGTGCTGCCGTAAGGCAGCACGCCGCGGGAAGTGCTGCCGTGAGCCGCGTGTGGTTTCCATTGACAAGGGATAGGCGGTCATACATTCTGAAGCCTCCCCAAGAGGCAGACGGAACTCTCAGGAGGTAAGGTAATGCGGATTCGGCACGCTGCATGGACAGGGTTCATCGTGGCAGCATTCATTCCCGGCGTCGCCGCGGCCCAGGCCCAGACGCTCTCAGAGATCGTGCCTGGCCTTCTGGATCGAGAACACCTTCACCAATGCGATTGCGGGACCACCTGCCGTCAATCACCGCGAGCACTTTTTCGCAGCCGGAACCGATCAGCGGAGTGCGCCGGACCTCATCAACCAGGCGATCATCGCGCAGCTTTCTACTTATCCGCTCGGCTCATCGTCCGGCAGCATGACCTACGCATTCGATGCCGCCCTCGGATCGTTCACGCGATCGAGTGAAAGCTTCGGACCCTCGTTCGCCGAGCGGCCGCTCACGATCGGGCGGGGCAAATTCAGCTTCGGGTTCAACGTGCAGCACTCGAGCTACGACTCGTTCGAAGGGAAGGATCTCGAAGGCGGCGAGATGAAGTTCTATATGAGTCCACAACAACTGCTGTCCGGCGGCCAATCCGCCGCCGAGCAGTTCCTGGAGCCGCCCTTCGAAGGAGACCTCACCGAGGTCGGGCTGGCGATGGACCTGAAGACCGACATGTTTTCCTTCTTCGGGAACTACGGTCTGACCGATCGGCTCGACCTCGGGTTTGCCGTTCCAATCGTCCGTGTCGATCATGTCGGCAACAGCTGACGAATTCGCTCGTGCGTCTGGCAACCGAAACGAACCCGACTATCCATACGGTTTACAGAGGAGCAAATCAGTCAGTTCCCCGGTTCCGATGCGAACGTGCTCGGTGCGCACGGAGTCGGGCAACTACAGCGGCATTGGCGACATCCTGCTGCGGACGAAGCTCAACCTCGGTCAGTCACCACGCGGGGCCGGCGCGGTGGCACTCGACCTGCGGCTGCCGACGGGTGACGAGGAGAATCTGGCTGGAATCGGGGAGACTCAGATCAAGCTTCTCGGTATCGGAGCTTTCAACGTCGGCCGCGTTTCGCCGCATGTGAACGCCGGCTATACCTTCTCGACAGGCGACGTCGCTGACGAATGGAATTACGTGTTCGGCTTCGACGCCAGCATCGTGCCGCGCTTGAGCGTCGCCGCTGATATCGTCGGACGGGTCCTGCGGGACGTGGGACGCTTCGAGGAGGGCCCTCTGACGTTCGATATCAGGACGGCCGCGCAAGCGGCGCTGCAGGAAACGACCTTCCAGCAGCTCCAGCTTCAGGAAGGTAACCTCCACGTGGCGCTCGGCGCCGTAGGGTTCAAGGTGAACGTGGGAAGTACGTTCCTCTTTACGACGAACATTCTGTTTCCGCTGACCGACGCCGGACTGAAGTCCAGCGTCACACCAGTGTTCGGCTTCGACTACACGTTCTGAGCGCTCGGACGGGGCGTCGCGGCCAGAGCCGCGACGCCCATCCTCACGTTACGCAATCCCCTTCTTGAACTCGGCGATGTCGGCGGCCGAGACCGAAACGCGGACCGGCGTCTTGTTCGGGCCGCCCGTGGCCTTGTTGTCCGGACCGATCATGCGGCCGCCTGCCGACGAACCCGACTGCCCCGAGCTCGACTGCTGCCCGCCGGAAAGGCTGCTGGCGATGCTGCCGACCCCGAAGCCGCCTTTCTTCTTCGGCTCCTCTTTCTTCTCCTCTTCCTTCTTGGCAGTTCGGCATCCTTCGTGGACGATCCGCCGCCGGCGACACCGCGCGTGCCTTCCTCGACCGTCGTGACCTCGACGACCGGCTTCGCGTCGAACTTGATGAAGCTGGCGTAGCGGGGCTGCGCGGTCGCCGTCGCTGACAGCCTGGCGTCCTTGATGGCCTTGTTGATTTTGCTGACGCGCTCCTCGAGCTGCGGATGCGAGGCAAACAGCCCGTTCGGCTGAGCGACGCCCTTGTTTCTCGCCGCCAGATGGGTGAGGAATTCAATCAGGCCTTTCGGCGAGTACCCCACCCTGTTGGTCATCGCGGCACTGACCCTGTCCGCCTCGTTCTCGTCGTCCCGATCGAACTTGTTCTCGAACAGCATCGTTGTAGCTGGCATCGGCCAGCTAGGCTCAGGACGCTGCCGGCAAGCCCGCCCTCCGCTGCCCGCCACGTCGCGTGCCCACATCGACCATCTTCGCCTTCTGGATGGCCTTGATCGTGTGCTTCTCCGTGACGTGCGCCAGCTCGTGCGCGAGGACGCCGGCAAGCTCCGATTCGCTCTTGATGAGCCCGAGCGCGCCCTTGGTGATGTGCACGATTCCTCCCGGCGCGGCATACGCGTTCACGCCTTCGGAGTCGACGACTATGAACTTCCAGTCCAGGCTGGGCCGCGAGCTGGCCTGCGCCAGGACCGTGCCGACGAGCGTGACGTACTTGGTGACTGCCGGATCCTGGTAGATGCCGAATCGATCGATCAGCTTCGCGCTCACCGCCTCGCCGATCGCGCGCTCGTCCTTCTCGCTGATGTTGATCTCGGAAAACTTCTTCGCCTGTCCTGCACGCCTGGTGATCTCGCCGACGCCGAACTGCGCGTATGCCGGGCCCGCCGACAGCGAGATCGCGACTGCCAAAACGATCTTCTTCATAGCTTTGCTTCCTCGGATGCCGCCTGCAGCGGCGATGGGACAACCACCTGGAAAATGGCGACCGGACGAGTCTTGCCCTTCACGACAACGTCGCCAAGCGGGCGAATCTCATACTGGCCTCGGAGGAGCGACCGGGTCGCGTCACTAATGATAATCCGGGTGGCGTATTCCTTGTTGAGCGATTCCAGCCGCGAGCCCAGGTTCACGTTGTCGCCGATGACCGTGTAGCTCATGATCGAAGACGATCCGATGTTTCCGGCAATCATGTCCCCGGAATTCACGCCGACGCCGATGTCCAGCTGCGGGCGCCCCTCGGCGGCCCACTTACTGTTGAGCTGCCCCAGCTCCCGAACCATTTCCACGGCCGCCGCGACGGCATTCTCGGCGTGATCGGGATCGTCGAGCGGTGCGGCAAAGAGCGCCATGACCATGTCGCCGACGAACTTATCGACCGTCCCCTTGTGATGGAACACGACCGCAACCATCCGTGAGAAGTACTCGTTGAGCTGCGCGACGAGCTCTTCCGGATTCCCTTTCTCGGTCACCGCGGTGAACCCGCGAATGTCGGAGAACAGCACCGTCATCGCCCTGCGTTTCCCTCCCAGCTCGGCGAGCTCGGGGTTCGAGAGCAGCTGATGGTAGACATCCTTGGACACGTAGCGCCCGAACAGCTTCTTGACGACGCGCTTTTCGGCGCCTTCGACGAAATACTGATAGGCCGTGCCGGCAAAAAGCGCGACGACGCAGCCGAGCAGCGGCTGCGCCATGTTGAACCACACGCCATGCTGGAACGAGTACAGGCTGAACCACGTCCAGCCCGCGACGACTAGCAGCGTGCCGGCCGCCGCGCCGATATACGGGAGCAGCGTCGCCATGAGGCCCACGAGCATCGCGAAACCGATCGTGCTCCAGACAGCCGACTGTTTTGCGCCGGGCCTGATGAAGCGGTTCTGCAGGATGCTGTCGGCGACGCTCGCGTGCAGCTGGATTCCAGGAAACGTGTGGCCGAAGGGCGTGTTGAAGATATCGACCAGCCCGGACGCTGTCAGACCGATGAAGACGATCTTGTCCTTGAACTGCGCGGGATCGATCATCGGCTTGACGTCCGCCCTGATCTGCTCCTCGGAAAGAATCACGTGCCGGATTTCGTACGACGTGTACGGACGGGCACCATCCACGAATTCCGGCGCACGGTAGTTCACGAGCATCGTCAGACGATCGTGCGTCCTGGTGGGATCGTCGAGATTGGGCACGGGCGTGGCGACGAGCGGTATCTCGCGGTAGCCGAGTTTGATCTTGTTCCCGTCGAGCACGACATCCTCGGGACGCACGTTCGCGGCATGGAGTGCGGCCGCGACGCCCAGCGAGGGGACGAACTTGTCTCCAATCCGGATGAACGGAGCGAAGCGCCGCGCGGGACCGTCGGGGTCGAGCACCAGCCAGTTGTGCGCAATCCCCGCGGACGCTTCCGCCAGCGCCCGCACAGGAGGCACGAGCAGCGGCCGCCGCTCGATGGCCGGACCGAGCTTGAAGGGCGGGCTGACCCAGTCGTCCGTCTTGTTTGCCAGCTCTCCCCCGACTACGCCCTCGTAGACCGCATCGGCGAGCATGATGACGTTCCTGGCTTTTGCCACCGATGCGACGAGCTCGGCGTCCGACTCCTCGCCGGTCATCTTGCCGTCGCCGTATCGGAACAGCAGCCGGTTGTCGGGCTCGAGGATGCTGAGATCGACGGCGACGACCTTGGCGGGAGCGCGTTGCAGAAAATCGATGACGGTCGCGAGCGCCACACGCGGCCAGGGCCAGCGGCCCGCGAGCTGGGCGAAATCGCGCAGGCTCGTGTCGTTGATCTCGACGAGCACGATGTCTCGATGGACCGACGCGGGATCGGCCGCCTGGTTGATGCGCCAGTCGTACGTCCTCATCTCGGCGACATCGAGCTGACGCGTCCACGCGAGCACCAGCACGAACGTGGCTGCGCCGAGACCGAGCAGGAGACCGGCTGTGATCTTTCTAGTCAACGTAGAACGAGAGCCTCGGGCGAAGCGTCAGAGACGCGACGTGGGGCCCGCGACCGTGCTATCAGGGAGTCAAACGCGAGCCGAGCCTCGCATGCCGTGCTGCAACGTGCATCCCGCACTGATCATCAGCGCGTCGCTCAGTGGCCTGCGACCCAGATGACGAAAGTGATGCGACGGGTCCGTCCGGACGATCTGCAGGAACTTCTCCTTCTGGCCTTTGCGGCCGAGCATGCCCCAGGCATTCCCCGGCGGATCGTGGGGGCGTCGGCCTTGTTGCAGCCTTTTCCCGGAGGCGCGTTGCAGGGGCCACCGCCGCCGCTGCCGCCCGAGAACGAGTCGTAGGAGTCCCGATGGCGTAGATCGCCTCGAGCTCCTCGTAGTCATGGCCGTTGGGTACTCGTAAGGCGGATCCGGATAGTCCATGCACGAAAAAAGCGACGCGTTGTCGAAGTCCTCGTCCTGGTGATCGAGGCCGATGTTGTGTCCGAGCTCCTGGCACGCGACGCTCTGCTTCCAGTGGCGCCGTCGTAGGTCGAGGTATTAAGGACGAGTCATTCAGCTTCGTGTACCTGCTCACAATATCGAGCGTGGCGTCGATCGAGATCCCGGCGATCCCCAGCCAGCCATTGAACCCGGACGCCAGATTGAGATGCGGACGCCGCCCGCTGGTCCGCGGCACTGCCGACGATCCCGGTCCGACGTGGAACCGTTCGGATCCTCGATGATGGTCAGCACGGTGGATCGAGACCAGTCGCCAATCGCCTGCTTCACGTAGGAATCCCAATCCGAGTCGTGCTGTTGATGACTGTCAAATCGAATGAAGACGTCGTGCGCGCCGAGTGGAAGCCGTCCACGGAAGATCCGCGATGACGACGACTCCGAACGTCAGTGCGACTGCCATGCCGGTTGCTGCAGTCAATTTTGCGAAACGACTGAAACTCATGGTCTCCACCTCTATGGGCGGGGCCGCTCATTGTGCCACAGCCCTCTGGTGGACTGTCGGCACGAACAAGCAGCTGAGCTGGAGCCGGGCACTGGCGCTTGCATCGAGCGCGCGGATCCTGCCAGAACGAGAGGGTCGACCGCGCCATTCCAAAGACTTGGACGCGGCGGAATCCGGGCACGACTCCTCCTGATCGCCGGCGTCCGCTCATGGGCTGGAGGATGTCAGTGCGATGTCGAACAGGTGGGAGTCGTTCCTTTCCGGGAAGGATGCAATGGATTTGCGAGCCGATAGGAGCGGCCCGTCGAGGCATGGTCAACGGCACACGGCGGTCCGCCGCCTCCTTCAGGGTGACCACAGAACTGGTCCGAGGCCAAGCCAGATGCTCAAAGCGGTCAAGGCCACGTAACGACAACGAAAATCGCCACGTGAACCATGCGTCGCTGGTTCAGATCGCATGGATTCCTCGCTCCTCGCGAACAGGGAGCATGCAGAACGCTTGTGGATTGGACACCGCAAAAGTCGTTGGTTCTGCGGGCGACTCAGTCCTTCCTGAGGGTCGCGATCGGATCGATGCGGGCGGCGCGCAACGCGGGAACCGAGACCGCCAGCACGCACGAGGTGACGATGACGAGCAGGCCGGCGGCGTATGCGACGGGATCGAGCACGTCGACCGAGTCCCCGATCTCCGCGGCGATGGGCGTCGCCCTGAGCACGATCGCCACCGCCGCGGCCAGGCCGACGCCTCCCGCCAGGCCGAGGGCAACCGGGGCGAGCGATTGTGACAGCACCAGCTGCGCGACGTGCTTCGTGGCCGCGCCGAGCGCCATGCGCACACCAATCTCCTTGGCCTGCTGCTCGACGAGATACGACAGCACGCTGAACAGGCCCGACACCGTCAGCAGGAGCGCCAGTCCGCCCAGGACGATCGTGGCGCCAAAGGCGACCTGCAGCAGGTAGGTCTGCATTCCGGCCAGCGTTCGCAGCGTCATGACGTTGGCGATCGCAGGATCGATGCTCGAGAGGCGCTCCAGCAACACCTGGCGCGCCTGCTCGGGGTTGCCGCGGACGCGCAGGAACACCGCCGTCTCCGGCGTCTCGAGACTGGTCGGCACGTACACGCGCCCGGATTCGCGCTCCGGATTGCGCACGACGCCGACGACCGTGACCGTGCGCGACACGAGCTCCACCTTCGCGCTCGGCGCGTCGGCGGACGAGGACGGCGCGCCCGGCGACGCCGGTTGTGGAGCGTCGAGGCGCACCCGCTGCCCGACGCCGTCGCCATTCGGCCACAGCTGGCGCGCGATGGTTTCGGAGACGACCACGACACCCGCCTCCGCGGTGCGTTCCGCCGGCGTGAAGCCGCGCCCGCTCACGACAGGAATGCCGAGCACCTCGAAGTATTCGGACGATACGCCCAGCTGGTCGACCGGCACCGTGCTCGTCGACACGGACGCTTCGATCGCTCCACGCGTCGTCCGCGACTCCGCCGCCACGAGCGCCACCAGCGGATGGTCCGTCAGGGCCTGGAGCAGCGCGGCACGCCGTGGTGAGCTCTCGAAGGAGATCCTCAACGTGTCGCTCGTCCGTACGTCCGGATCCTTCGTCGCGGCGGCGAAGGCGCCTCGCAGAAACACGGCGGCGCAGATCAGGAGGAGTGCCGATGCGCCGACCTGAACGGCGACCAGGGCCTGGCGGGCGCGGCGCGGACGCGCATCCCGCGTCACTTCCCCGCGCATGGTCCGCACCAGGTCGAGGCGGGTCGCCTGCAGCGCCGGTGCGAGCCCGAAGATCGCCGTGGACACGATAGCGCCAGCCACCATGAACACCAGCACGCGCCAGTCCCGGGTGACGACGGCCGGGTTGAAGAGATTCACGAACTGCGCGATCTCCGGCGGGAGTGTCGTGACTACCGCATAGAGCGCACCCTCCAGAAACAGGCGCGACACGGCAAGACCACATGCCGCCGCCGCGAGCGCAAGGAGGAGGCTCTCCGTGAGGAGCTGCCGGGTGATGCGCCGGCGTGATGCGCCGAGCGAAAGCCGGATGCCGATCTCCCGCTGGCGCGAGATGCCGCGCGCGAGCAGCAGGTTGGCGACGTTGGCGCAGCCGATGGCCAGGATCAGCCCGAAGGCGAAGAACAGGGGTAAGAAGGTGAGCAGCGCATCCATGGCGTCGACCGAGAACGTGCCCTGCCGCGGCGTCAGCGAGACATGGATCGGATGGCCGGGGACCTCCCGCCTCCGCCGGAGGCTTCGGCGGGGCTCGCCGAAGCGCGCTCCGCGCGCGAAGGCGGCAGGTCGGCTCGTCCAGATGCCCACGCCGCGAGGGCGGGTGTTGCCGCCTCCGGTGACAGGCCCGGCTTCAGCCGTCCGACGACCTCAATCCCCTCGTTTCCTTCGGAGGTGCCGCGGAACTGCCCGGCGAGCGCAAGCGGCGCCCAGAAATCGGGCGGCGTGACGGCGAGGCCCCGAAAGCCGTCGGGCATGACGCCGACGATTTCATGCGGCGCGCCGCTGATCGCGACGCGGCGTCCGATCACCTCCCGATCGCCCCCGAACAACTTGCGCCATCCCGCGTGGCTCAGCACCACCACCGGCCGGCCCGCAAACCGCTCGTCGTCTTCGGGCAACAACGGCCGCCCGAGCGCGGCCTGGACTCCCAGCACTTGAAAGAAGTTGCCGGTGACGAGGTTTGAAGTCGCGAGACGGCCCTCGATGCGCGTCAGGGTTACGCCGACCATCGCGAAGGCATCAGTGAAGACGCTGGTCTCGCGGCGCATCGCGTCGTAGTCGGCCCGCGTGAACACGACCGCCGGCTCGTTGTCGGGTCCTATCCGCTGCGTCAGCGTCACGGCAAACAGCTCGTCCGGGCCCCGCACGGCATCGGCACGAAGAAACAGGATGTTGTAGACCGTGAAGACCACGGCGACGAGCCCGAGGCCGAGCGCGACCGTCGCGACGATCGTCAGGGCGGCGAGCGGGGCGCGGCGGAACGTGCGGAACGCGTACGGGATGTCGCGCGTCAGGTCGTCGACGAAACCGGTGCCGCGCGCGTCGCGGCACTGGTCGGCGGCAAGCGGCACCGGGCCGAAGCGTGCGAGCGCCCGCCTGCGAGCGTCGACGGAGTTCAGACCGGCGGCGACGTGCTTTTGGGTCTCGCGCTCGATGTGGAACGAGAGCTCATCGTCGAGTTCGCGTTCGACGGCCGGGCGAGCGATCAGCGCGCGAATCCGCAGGAACAGGTCGCGGAGGGTCATCTTGTCTCGCCGAAGCTGTGCGAAGGCGCAAGCCGTCACGCCAGCTTCATCACACGGCCGATGGCCGTGGACATGCGCTCCCACTCGCTGGCTTCTACCGCCAGTTGCCGGCGTCCGGCCGGCGTGAGCTGGTAGGTACTTGGCGCGCCGGCCCAGCTCCGAGACCGCCCACTCGGCTTCAATCCATCCCTGGTGCTCGAGGCGGTGGAGCGCCGGGTAGAGTGAGCCCTGGTTGATCTGCAGGACATCCTGGGAGATCTGCTGGATGCGCTCCGAGATCGCCCAGCCGTGCAGCGACTGGGTCTGCAGCGTCCGAAGGATGAGCAGGTCAAGGGTACCCGGAAGCAGGTCGGGAACGGGCTGTCGCGTCATGATGTCGGATATCGACACTAACGCCGGCTGGTGTCGTTTGTCAACACCAAGTCCAGTGTTCCGCAACGAGGTCGAGGGGTTCTTGAAGACGTGCGAAATCTCATTGAGTCCGGAGCTTGCGACCAGAACTGGCAATTGCGGTTGCAGTTCACAACCTGAATATCAACTTGAGCGCCGATCAATCAAACCGCAGCGCCGTCGTGGGATCGATGCGTGCAGACCGTCGAGCGGGCAACCAGGCTGCGCCGATTGCGGCCAACGACACCAGTATCAAGCCGCCGGCATAGGCCAACGAATCAAACGGATTGATGAACAACAGTTTCGAGCTGAGTACCCGAGAAACGCCGAGAGCGAGTGCAGTCCCCACTATCATGCCTGTCGTGGCGACTCTCATGGTCTGGTTCAATACCAGCTGGAGAATCGCGACGCTCGTGGCGCCCAGGGCCATTCGAATTCCGATTTCCCTGGTACGCTGCGCCACCAGGTAAGACAGCACGCCATACACGCCCGACAACGTGAGTAACCAGGCCACTCCTCCCAGAGCCGAGCTAATCCAGGATGCGGCGCGGAACGGATAGATTCCACTAGCGTGGAACTCCGTGAGAGGACGGATCTCTTGTACCGCCCCGGGTGCAATCGCCTCGAGTTTCGCATCGAGTGCGCGCCGCACCGCCCCTGTTTCTCCACGCACCCGAATGATCAGCGAACTCTGAGCTGCGCTGGCAGTCGTGGGGAGGTAAATGAGCGATGGATCTCTTCCGTACGCGATGCAACAACTAACGATGTCTCGCGCCACACCGATCACGGTCACGAGTTGGCCCTGTGTCGGCTCTTCAGGACCTCCGTCTCTCCGGCGGCGTTGGATGTACACCGTCTGGCCCACTGGGTTCTGATTGGGCCAGAGCCGCTGCACCGTGGCGTTGCTGATGATCACTACAGGCGCGCGTGACGTGCCTTCCTCCGGCGTGAACCCACGACCTTGCAGAATCGGAATGCCCAGCGACGAGAAATATTCAGGGGAGACGTCGTTGTACCAGGCTCTCCTCTCGGTTCCGCCAACCTTGTCGGTCAACACCAGTGACGGGAGCATTCCATTCATCGGCGTTGATGAGGCGGCGGCAATACGCTGCACCATCGAGTCGGACGACAGGGCGTCGAGCACACGTGCCTTGTGCGTGTGCTCTACCCCGACGACAATCACGCCATCCGTCGTATATCCAACATCGAAGCCTCCGATGGCTTGCGCCCCGCGAATGAGAACACCCGTACTAATCAACAAGAGGACGCAGATCGCGACTTGCGCGACGACGAGCGCGTTTCTCAGCCGGGCGGGTCGCCAATCATTCGAGAACTCGCCCCGCGTGGCTGAGATGACGTCGCCGCGTGTGGTCTGGACTGCCGGGATGAGTCCAAACATGATCGTCGCCAACAGCGCTGCGATCATCGTGAAGATCAGGACGCGCGGGTCGGTCTGCAACGGTATTTGGTGGACGAGATCTTCCATGCCCGCAGGAAGGGTCGCGAACATGACCTTCACGCTTCCCCTGATGATGATTTGCGAGATGGGAACGGCAAGACAGCCTGCCGCGAATGCCAGCAGCATCGATTCGGTCAGCAACTGTCGTACAACCCTGCCTGGCGTGGCTCCGACGGCCACTCGGATCCCGAGTTCGCGCTGACGTCCCAAGCCACGTGCGAGCATCATGTTCGCCACATTCGCGCACGCCAAACCGAGCACCAGCGCGAACACAATAGCGACGGGGCTGAAGGCAACGATAACCTGCGGAGTCAGCGGCAATGCGGTCGCTCTTGAATGAAGGATCGCGCGCACTGGCCGGTCCGCTTCGGGACGCTGTGCCGTCAGGGGCTCGACCCATGTCGCGAGCCTGGCCTCGGCTTGTCCAGTGCTCAGGTGTGCTTGAAGTCTTCCTAGAATCCGAAGGCTGCGTGGCTGCTCAGGACCGAACAAGTCGGGTCCCATCTCCAACTGATTCGCTATGGTCACCGGAACCCAGAAATCCAAAGGAGTCTCGCCGACGCCGTTGAATCCCGGCGCTGCAACGCCGACCACCTCGAGCCGGATCCCGCGCAGTGCGAGACGCCTGCCGACGATGTCTGCCGCGGCGCCGAAACGGCTCTGCCAGGTGCCGTGACTGAGCACGATGACGGCGTCTTGACCGGGAGCCGATGTGTCGGCCGGCCCGAGCGTCCGACCGAGCCCGGCTCCGACGCCGAGCATCGTGAAATAGTTACCGGTCACCAGGCCACCCTGCAGCGGCCGCCCATTCACCCTGGCGAACACCGTCCTGAACGCTGCGACGTTCGAGAAGACTCCCGGCTCCCTCTCGAGCCGCGAGTAATCCGGCCAGGAAAAGCTCTGTACTGCTCCAGAACGATCCGCCCAACTGAACTCATACAAGCTGGCCGGCGCACGAACCGGGAAAGGGCGAAGCACGTAGTGGCTGAACAGCGTGAACACCGCGACATTCAACGCGAGGCCGCACGCGATCATCGAGACAACAGTGACCGTAAAAGACGGACTTCGGCGGAAGGTTCTCAGCGCGTATCGGAGATCCTGGCGCACGGTGTCGAGAGCCTGAACGCCGCGCATGGTCCGCCTGTCTCCTTCACTCACTCGGGCAAGCTGGCGAGGGCATCATCATTCAAGGCAAATCAGCTCTACCCGCAGATCGGACAAGTGACTGCCTCCTGGGTTTCTCGTCGTGTACGTAATTACGCGCCCGCGCCGCTGCGGTTAACAGCCCGTGTCGCGCACGGCGCAATGGCCACCATTACGCGATGATCGATCAAGGCTGCCCGAGGTCGAGCGCCACCAGGCTCTTCCGCCGACGCGTGCCGATCGTCAGGGTAGTCGTCGAATAATCCGCGCGCGCGCGCATCGCCGCGACGTCGGCCTCGATGCGCGACAGCAGCTGCGTGAATCGGGCCTCCGCTCGCATCGACGCGAAGAAGGGATCGATGGCGAGCGTCCGCGCGTCGCGAAAGCCGGCGCCGTAGGCACGCTCGAGCTCGTCGAGCGCCGCGGCTGTCTCGCCCCGGAGCGCGTGCACGGCGGCGTTCTGCATGAACATCGTCGAGCCGTCGGCGCCGGCCACGAGGGAGGTCCGGTTGGCGGCGAGGATTGCGTCGAGGATCTTCGCCGCCTCCGCGGTGGACCCGGCCCGGTGCAGGTAGTACGCGTGCAGCAGCTTCACCGGGTAGGGCGCATTGTGGACAAGACCGTCTGCCGCGCGCGCCATGAGCGACTGCACGATCTCCGGGGCATCGGCGGTCCCGGCGAACATGAAGATCTCCGCGCGCGTGAGAAGAACCTCGATGCTCCCCGGCCGCTCGACGGCGAGCGCACGGACCCGCTCGACTGCGGCCCGCGGCTGCCCGCGCCGCAGTTCGAGGAGCGCGAGCACCAGCGGCAGACGCGTGAGGTTGGGAGACCGCTCAGCCTTCTCGGTCAGATACCGCTCGGTCTGCGCGTCGTCCCCGAGCAGCAGGAGCGTGACGCCCACGTGGTAGCTCGCGGCCGGGCTCCTCAGTTCAGCCGCACGCCTGGCAGCCCTCAGCGCCTCGTCGTACTGTCCCGCCATCCTCAGGCCGTGACTCAGATCGTTCATCACGCCTGAATCGCTCGGACCAAGTTCCGCCGCCCTGCGGTTGGCCGCGAGTGCCTCGCGCTGCCGTCCGAGCTGGTTCAGGTTCAATCCCAGCATGCGGTAGCCCGTGGCGAGCTGCGGGTCGATCTCAATCGCCTTGTTCGCCGCATCGACACCTCGGGCGAGCGCGGACAGATCCCCGTAGGCGCCCTGGAAGTAGTGCGCGTTGCCGAGTTCCGCATAGGCCAGCGCGAACCGGGGGTCCAGGGCGACAGCCTTGCGCAGCAGCTCGATCTGCAGCGCCCGATGCTCTTCTGAGGTTTTCCCCCTGGCGTTAAGCGCGCGAATGTAGAGCTCGTATGCAGCGACCGATGAGGTAGGGCGCTTGCCGACGCGTGCCTGTTCCTCGAGCGTGACGCTCGCGTTCAGGGCATCGCCAACCCGGAGCGCGATGTCGCTCTGCGCCGCGAAGACGTCGACACCCTCGCGATCGTATTGTTCGGACCAGATCAGTTGTCCCGAAGTCGCGTCGATCAGCTCGACGTTCACACGCACGCGGGTGCCGTCTTCCCTGACGGTACCGGTCACGACGCTGCCGATGCCAAGCTCCTTCGCCATCGCCGCGAGCTCGCGTCGCGGATCCTTGAACTGCGCCACCGCGGCTCGCGCGACGACGCGCAGCCCGCTCAGTTTCGAGAGCTGGCTGGTGACCTCCTCGGTCATCCCGGCCGCGAAGTACCCCTCGCCGCCTTTGGAGATGTTTTCGAACGGCAGCACAGCAAGCAGGCGACGGGGATCGCCTGCCGACGCCGCTGGCGCTTCGGACGGCTGCGCCGGCGGCTGCGAATCATCGTCCACCGGACAACGGCGGCGCCCGCGAGCGCAACGAGCGCAAGTATTGCGACGGCCGTCCACGGGATGGAGCGTCGCGAGGGCGCCGCTGATGGCTCAGTGAACGCCCGACTGCCGGAGCCCGACAACGTCTCGAGCGCGAAAACGAGGTCGCGCGCGCTCTGAAACCGGCTGTCCGGCGCTTTCTCGAGACATCGCCGGACCACGCGGTCGAGCGCCGTCGGCACATCGCGGCGCAGGCTGGCGACGTCGGGTGGATGCTCCTTGAGAATCGCGTGCAGCGTCTCGATCCGGCTGTCGCCCATGAACGCGCGCCGGCCGGACAACATCTCGAACAGCACGCAGCCCATGGAAAAGATGTCGGAACGCGCGTCGGCGGGCTTGCCGCCCGCCTGTTCCGGCGACATGTAGCCGACGGTCCCGAGCAGCATGCCACGCTCGGTTTCGAGGCGTGTGGGATCGTCTGCCGACTCGCGTACCGGTTCGGTGGCCAGTCCGAAATCGAGCAGCTTTATCTGGCCGTCGCGCGTGACGAAGATGTTCTCGGGCTTGAGATCGCGATGGACGATGCCCCGATCGTGTGCGGCGGCGAGGCCGCGGCCGATCTGCACGGCGTACTCGAGCGTGGTCGACAGCGGCAGCGGCGACGTGCCGATGCGCGATCGCAGCGTCTCGCCCTCGAGCAGTTCGACCGCGATGTAGGGGACGCCATCATGGCTGCCGACGTCGTGGATGGCCAGGATGTTGGGGTGCGACAGTGCCGCAACCGCGCGGGCCTCGCGATCGAACCGCTCACGGGACTGCGGGTCGGTCAACGCGGCGGCCGTGACCGTCTTGATGGCGACCTGACGCTGCAGCCGCGTATCGCGCGCGCGATACACCTCGCCCATTCCCCCGTGGCCAAGTGCCTCGATGATTTCGTACGGGCCGAGCTTTGTTCCCGGCAGCATGTAGTGGGCGCTCGCGGTTGCCGATTGTCCGTTTCGGGGAGTGGCATGTCAAACCAGGCCAGAGTGGATCGTGGTGCGAGTCATCCTCCGCAGCCTGAGACAACATGGGCGGCATCAGCGGACACCGCCCATTGGAACTCTTAATTGCGGGTTGAAGGTTCCCGCGCACGACTGCCAACGGTGCGTGAGCTACCGGCTGGCAAGCCAGACGAAGGTTGTCCACCGTAGCTTCAGCCAAGGCGGACCTCCAGGCGCACCGCGCACATGAACGCCTGCTCAAGCCCCGATGCGGCGAATCTCGGCATCGGTCGGTTCGTGACCACGGCCGTCATCGTCCAGGACATACTTCGCCGGCAGCCGCCCCGCCCCGTGCAGCCGCGCCAGGGCCAGCAAAGCCGCCGGATACCCGTCGGGCGTCGTGCGCGCGCTGATGAAGGGCCCATCGGCAACCGCCATGTACGGGCTGCCATTCCTGGAGATGAAGCCTCCCCGAGGCCCGGTGTACTGCTTGATCATCTGCTCGAGGGTGATGGTCGCCGAGCCATAGTTCGGGCCGTAGCCGCCTTCGACGGGGACGTCCGTTGTCCCGTCCGTGTAGTCGTCCTGCTCGGAATGACCGGTCACCAGACGGCCCGAGACGAGCGGGACCTTCGTCTTCGGATCCGTCGCCTGGATGAGGACCTCCACACCGTAGCAGATCGCCGCCACTGGCCGGCCGAGGCCGGCGAGCAAAGCGATCAGGGGGCGGATCGACGTATTTCCCCCGAGGTCCATGTAGGCACCGGCGCCGCCAACGATGAACATGCCGGCGTACTGGGTGGCCTCGCGCAGGCCGTTGACCAGGGCCTGCCGGAAGGGCTCGCGCGACGCCTCGCCGTGCTGCGGCCGCGGGGTCGGCGGCAGCCAGGTGTGCAGGTTGCGCGGCTCGTTCAGCCGCTGCCCTTCGGTCGTCGTTCGATCGTTGTAGCGCTTGCCCAACGCCGCTTCGCCCGGCGAGACCTGTGCGGCGTTCCATGCCTGATCGCGGAAGCCGGGCTCCAGGCTCACGCCGTACGGGAAGGGTCGTTCCCCGCGCGGCGTGACGTAATCGACCTCGTACCCAGCCGCGCGGAACACCTGGTCGGTCAGCGTCAGTTCGGAAGCCCAGTATCCGTGCTGAGGGATGACAGCGACGATCTTCCCTGGCTTCTGGGGAATGTCGACTTTCAGACCCGTGAAGCGCTCGATTTCGCTCAGCAGGAACGCCTTGTCGTACCGCCCGTCGGCCATGCGTTGGGCGATCAGGCCGACGGGCCCCTCATCGGGGAACATCATGGCGGGAAATTCGACGGCCGCGGCATGGTTATCTGCGATCGCCCCTGCAATCTCCTCCGGCAGAGTCCTGCCTTTTCGCCACTGTCTGCGCCATCACAGCCTCCTTAGGAAAATGGTTCGCATCGTGATCTGCAATCGTGCAGGGCGATCATGACGACCTTCCCCGGTTGTCGAACGCAGGATCGCAGCGATTGTCCCACATGACATATGGTGCTGTGCTGGAATCTGGGAGATTGCGTACAATCCGGCGCTCGTGCCGGAAGAGTGACCGTCTGGTTGCGGGGCCAGGTCAGGCGCTCGAAGAACTAGTTTGGGGGGTTGAAGTGGGTGACGGTCCAGGTGAAGGCCTGCGTGCTGGTGGCGGGCGTCCGATAGCCATGAGGGTCAACGGAAGCGGAGCTTGCGACGGATATCTTGGGAGTTGAGCTCCGGACGCGCGGCCTGAGCGTTCGGCCCCGTTGCGCCATGCGTCCACGCGGGCAACAATCGGCGGTGTAATATCGCCGCGTGCAACGGCGCGAGTTCCTCTTCGAGGGTGGTCGAGCGGCGCTCGGAGTCGGTGCACTCTTTCTCTCCGCGTGCTCTTCACGGCCCCCAAGCACACCGAAGGATGCGTTCCTCGAGTCGCTCGTCGCCGCCTGGGAGGCGGGAATTCCGCAGTGGCTCCCTGAGACGAAGATGCCCGCTGTGTCGATCGCGATCATTCGCGACGGCCAGCTCGCGTGGCGGCGTGCGTTCGGCGTCAAGGACACAGGCACGAACGAGCCGGTGGACGTCAACTCGGCGTTCGCGGCGTGCTCCGATACCAAGCCCGTCTTCGCCTATGGCGTCCTGAAGCTGTGCGAGAAGGGCGTCCTGAATCTCGATACGCCGCTGACGAAGTACACGACGCGGCGCATCACGGCCGATCCACGGATCGAGCGAATCACCACGCGGCATGTGCTCAATCACACGACCGGGTTCCCGAACTGGCGCCAGGGAAAGGATCTCCCGATCGAATTCGACCCGGGATCGCGGAACCAGGTACTCAGGCGAGGGATTCAGCTATCTGCAATCCGTGGTCGAGGAGATCACACACAAGTCGTTCGTCGACTTCATGCACGACGACGTGCTGAAGCCATTGGGGATGACGGCGAGCCGCGTGACCTATGAGGAGGGGACCGAATATGCGCGGCGGGTCGCCCGGCGCCACGACCAGAACGGCAAGCGGATTCCGGACAATCCGGTCACGCCGCAGAAACGTGCGGAAGACATGGCGCGGTACGGCGCCGCCGCCATGCTGATGACGACGCCGACCGACTACGCCACGTTTCTGCTGGAGTTCCTCGATCCGAAGCCGGCCGACGCCTTCCGGCTGAACGACACCAGCCGCGCCGAGATGCTGCGGCCGCAGGTGAAGAAGACGGATACCACATGGGAAGGACTGGCGTGGCACCTCGAACAGATCGAGGGGATCCCGGTGCTGTTCAGCCACGCTGGCCAGGCCGACGGGTACTACTGCCTCACGTCGGGATGCACGGAGCGGCGGTCGGGACTGATGGTGATGCTGAACGGCGACACCTACGTGCCGTTCCTGATGAAGATGCTCGCCAATCCATCGGGTCCGCCGGTCCCGGCGGAAACCCTCTGGGAGGATTTCGCGAAACGGTTCTTTGCCGCGTGACCGTCCGCTCCTCCAGCTCTACACCAGCGCGGAAGGTCGGGTCGCCGGGGTCCGTCGAGTTTATGGAATCTGCCAGATCAAGTAAGCCGCGGCCATCGTGCCAACCACCGCGAGCCCGTAGGACGCGAGTGCGATCACCTCGTTCAAGTGCTTGATCTGAAGGCCGTCATAGAGCGTGTGGCGAAACCGGTGTGCCCAGTGAAACAACGACAGTACGACGAGCGCGAACAGCACGAGCTGGGTGATCGGGTTGGTCATGACGCGCAGCATCTGCTCGTACGGGGGGGGCGCCAGCCAACCCAGCGGAAAGGCGATGCCGAACAAGAACACCAGGATCGGCATCAGCATCGCTGACACAATGCCGCCGGCGCTGAAGAGCATCCACAGCAGCGGTTCCGGGTGTCGTTTGATCATTGCGCGATCTCCGTTAACCCACGAGCAGCCACGCGACGATCGCCGAGGCCGCCAGCCATCCGGCATAATGACCCGCCAACACCAGACCTCCGGGCACGCGCCTTGTGCCAACGTGGAGGACGAGCGCCTGCGGCGCCGCCTCGAAAAACGTCACCGCGTGGAAGACGATGAACAGAAAGGCGACGACGTTCGTGACAAGCACCAGCCCACTGGCCGACCATTCCATGAAACGCGTGTACCGATCGGGGCCCTGGCCGACGGCGGCGATCGCCATCAGCAGGTAGACGACAAACCAGGCCACGAACATGCAGCTGAACTCACGCAGGATGAAGCGGAAATAGCACCACTTGCCCAGCCACCAGTAGGTCGACATCGGCCGCCGCAG
Organism: uncultured Acidobacteriota bacterium; assembly: GCA_963785755.1. GTDB lineage: Bacteria > Acidobacteriota > Vicinamibacteria > Vicinamibacterales > 2-12-FULL-66-21 > JACCXG01. The sequence continues at coordinate 146,570 of CAWAXG010000060.1, forward strand.
CCAGCGCGGATGGTACAGCGTATACACGTGGGACCTGTTCATTGCGCCCCCCGCGGCATGAAGAATGTCTTCATCGATTCCACGGCGGCGCTCAGCTTGTAGCGTTGAATCGCGCCGGCGGGATCGACGTTCTTGGGACACACCTTCGTGCACTCGCCGACGAACGTGCACCCCCAGATCCCCGCATGCTCGGACAGCACTTCCAGGCGCTCGGGCGCGCCCTCGTCGCGGTTGTCGAGGTTGTATCGCTGCGCCAACGCGATGATCGCGGGCCCGATGAACTTGGGATCGAGGGCGTAAATGGGGCACGCCGAGTAGCACAACATGCAGTTGATGCACATGCTGAATTGCTTGTACTCGTCCAGCTCCTCCGGCGTCTGGCGATATTCGCCGTCGGCGAGCGGCTTCTCCGCCGCTCGCACGAGCCAGGGCTTGACGCGCACCAGCTTGCGCATGAAGTCGCCGATATCGACGACGAGATCGCGAATGACGGGAAAGTTCCGCAGCGGCTCGATCCGGATCGGACCCGGCTCGTAGTCTTCGAGAAAGGTGGCGCAGGTCAGCTTGGGCTCACCGTTGACCGTCATGCCGCAGCTCCCGCAGATCCCCATGCGGCAGGACCAGCGGTACGACAGCGAGCCGTCGAGCCGATCCTTGATGTGATTCAGTCCGTCCAGCACGACCCAGTCTTTCGGACAGGGCACCTCGTGCTCGTCGAAGGTGATGTCAGACTGCTGTTCCGGACGGTAGCGCGCGACCTGCAGTGTGATGTGCTTCGCCATGCGGTGCGGCCTCTCCATAAACTCGCTCGGCCGGCGGCCAGCGCGTGATCGTCACTGGTAAGTACTCCACCCGGCAGGAACCATCGGCGTTGCGATACATCAACGAGTGCGCGAGGAAGCGTTCGTCGTCGCGCTTGGGAAAATCGGTGCGCTGATGGGCGCCACGCGATTCTTCGCGGCGGAGCGCCGCATGGACGATGGCGTCCGCGACATCGAGCATGAACGCGAGCTCCAATGCGGCGATGCGCTCGGTGTTGAACGTCCTGCTCCGATCGTCGATCGCCAGATCGCCGTACCGCTCCCGCACCCGGCTGAGCTTGTCGATCCCCTCCTTCAGCGCCGCGCCTGAGCGGTAGATTCCGGCGCTCTGCTCCATCGCCTCTTGCATCGCGTCGCGCAGATCGGCCAGGCGCTCGCGCCCTTTCTTGTTCAGCAGGTCGTGCTCGAGGCGGCGGTGCTCGTCGGTCTTCTGCGCGATGACCCTGGGGGGAATGTCGAAGCCCTCGGAGGCGTACTCCGCAGCGGCTCTGCCCGCCCGCGCCCCGAACACCAGCAGCTCGGGCAGCGAGTTCGAGCCGAGTCGATTCGCGCCGTTGATGCTCACGCACGCGGCTTCGCCGGCGGCGTAGAGCCCTCGTATCGGGGTGGCGCCGTGGATGTCGGTATGGATGCCGCCCATCATGTAGTGAACGACGGGCCGGACCGGAATCAGATCCTTTACGGGATCGAGATGCTGGTACTTCGTGCACAGCTCGCGCACGAACGGGATCTTGGCGTTGATCCGCTTCGCGCCCAGATGGCGGAGATCGAGGTGCACGACGTGACCGTACGGCGTCTCGATCGTACGCCCCTTCTCCAGCTCTTTCATGAACGCCTGCGACAACCGGTCGCGTGGGCCGAGCTCCATCGATCGCAACACCGGCTGCGGCTGCGGCCTGCCCAGGTTGTAGTCCTGCAGATATCGGTAGCCGTCCTTGTTGATCAGATAGCCGCCTTCAGCGCGCGCAGCTTCGGTGATCAGAATGCCGGTGAACGGAAGTCCCGTCGGATGGTACTGAACGAACTCCATGTCCTTGAGCGGCGCGCCGGCGCGGTACGCCAGCGCCATGCCGTCACCGTTCTTGATAGCGGCGTTCGTGGTGAAGGGAAACACCTTGCCGCAGCCGCCGGTGCAGAGGATGACGGCGCGCGCGGTGATCGCCTCGATGCGTCCCGACTTGAGGTCGATGGCGATCACGCCTTCGACGCGGCCATCGTCCACCAGGAGCCTGGTAACGAACCACTCGTCGTAGCGAACGACGCTGGGATATTTGAGGGAAGTCTGGAACAACGTGTGGAGCATGTGGAAGCCGGTCTTGTCCGCGGCAAACCACGTGCGCATCTTTTTCATGCCCCCGAAGGGGCGCACGGCAATCCGCCCGTCGGCCTCGCGGCTCCACGGGCAGCCCCAATGCTCGAGGCGGAGGAGCTCCTCGCGCGCTTCCTTTACGAAAGCCTCCACCGCATCCTGGTCGCACAGCCAATCGCCGCCCGATATGGTGTCGTAGGCGTGCTCGTCGAGGCTGTCGTCCGCACCGACGACACCCGCCGCTCCACCTTCGGCGGAGACGGTGTGGCTGCGCATCGGGTACACCTTGGACACGACGGCGACGTTGAGGCGCGGATTGGTTTCTGCGATGGCAATCGCGGCGCGCAGCCCCGCGCCGCCGCCGCCGACCAGCACTACGTCGTGTGAAGGCGTCACGTGTGGTCGCCGGCGCTATTCCGCGGAGAGCAGCTCGTCCACCAGCACGCGCCCGTCGTGCCGGACGATGCGCTGGCTCAGGCTGCCGTCGTGGTACTCATGCCGGATGCTCTGACAGCCGCATTTGTAGATGGTTTCCCGCGTGACGACGACCTCGTCGTCGTGATCCTCGTAGTTCTCTCCGTCGACGATCTGACCGCAGGGTGCCGGTTGGCCTGTGAAGCTACCGTCCGCGTTCATGCTCCCCTCCTTCGCTAGTGCCGGGGTCTCCGATACGCCGAACCAATAGGCCGAACCAAATAGTAGGCTAAAGTCGCGCCGCGACGGAAAGGATATTCCCGGGGCGCGGGCTTCGCGCGGTTATATAACCGCGCCGCGGTTACTTTTGCTCGGTGATCGCCAGCCGCTAAGGTGACAAGGAGTGCTAGCCGTCCCGCAGGGCCTCCGTCGGGTCGACCCGGACAGCGCGACGAGCCGGTCCGGCGGCGGACAGCAGGCCGATGGTCATGATGAAGATGGCGGCCGCCGGGAGGATACCGGGGATGTGCCACCCGCCTTCGAGTTCGATGTTCAGCCTGCGATGAAGGACGAGCGCGGCCGTGACGCCGACAACAACGCCGGCCGCGATCTGCCACAGCGCGCGGGCGAAGATGCTCGCCAGCATTCGCCCCGGCCGCGCGCCGAGCGCCATCCGAATGCCGATCTCGCGGCGCCGCCGGGTGACCGTAAAGGACATGAGGGCGTACAGTCCAGCCGCGGACAGAAGGAGCACACTCAGCGTCACGACAGCAAGGGCGTAGGACGTCAGGTTGCTGGACATCTGCGTCTCGGCGTGGACCTCATCGAGACGACGTACATCATCCAGGCGCAGAGTGGGATCGAGGCTCGTGCCGATCTCGTGCAAGCGACGCGACATCGCGGCCGGATCGGGCCCGGCATGCAGGGCCAGATGGAGTGGGCTGGCGGGTCCACGCGCACCGGCTAGCGCCGGAACATACATTCGTGCGAGGGACGTGTTCGCGGGACGGTCGGGAACGATCCCGACGATCTCGTACCAGGGGCCGGCCTCCGAGCCTGGGGCAGGAACCGGCCTGACCCGGCGGCCGAGGGCATTGTCGTCGCCCACCACCTGTCGCACGAACGTCTGGTCCACGATCGCCGTTGCCGCCCCGCCGAAATCCCGGCCGTCGAACGTGCGGCCCGCCAGGGCCTGGACGTCGAATACCGTGAAGAAGGCCCGGTCGACCTGATTCGCTCTGACGTAACGCCTCACCCGTCGGCCGCCCGCGGCCCCCTCGTCCATCTCGACGAACGTCACAGGCTCCGCGCCGGGCAATGCCGCGGCGAGCGTCACCGCAGATACGCCGGGCTCCGCTTCGATCTGGCGAACGACCTCGGCCTGGAGGCTTCGGACGTGAGAGGCGAACGCAGGCAGGTCCGCCTCCGCCGCTCGGCACGCGCTGGGAATCGACTGCGAGCCGCGCGGTGAGGAATTCCCCGGCGGCGAATCCGGGGCCAAGGACGGCGGGCCGCAGGTGCCCCCACGCCAGCTCCATCGTGGACGGCAGCCCGGCCAGAGCCACGCCAACCTGTGCGACGATCAATGCGGTCCACGTCGCGCCGAGCGGTATCCCTGTCCGACTACCCAACGAGCGGAGTGCGGTGGGCAGGACCCGGCCAGTGGCCTGCAGCGCAGGTACCAGGCCGGCGATCAGCGCGGCCAGCACGCTGAGGCAGGCGACGAAGAGGGCGGCGCGCCACGAGAAGCCGAAGTCCACCCAGAACGGGAGCGAGCCGTCCAGCTGCGGGAAGCGCCTGATGATCTCGCCTATCTGGGTGAGGATCGGGCGTGTGAGGGCGAGCGCCATGGCTCCCGCCGCCGAGGAGAGCACGAGCACCTCCACGCACAACTGCACCACGATGCGACCGCGGCTCGCGCCGAGCGCGTAGCGCGCGGCGAACTCCTCCTGGCGCGTGACCGTTCGTGCGTAGATGAGGATGGCGATGTTCAGGCATGGTGGCACGAGGAGCAGGGTGACGAGAAACAGGATGATCCGCTGCTGCCACGCTAGCTCCCCGCGCTCGACATCGTCGGTAAACGCAAACGTATAAGGCACGACGCGTGGGCGGCGCGCGTCGGCGGTCGTTGGTTGTGTCGCGCTGCCGCGTTCCGCTCGCGGGCCCGGTCGCCGGCGGCAGCAGCCCTATGGCCGTCAGCTCCGCCTGGGCGCCGTCCAGTGAGACGCCGGCCGCGAGCCGGGCGAACACGACGCCTTCGGGCGCGTGCTTCAGCCAGCCAGAGGGATCCGATCGGAGCGGGATCCAGTAACGGTGGTTCACCGGGAACGCGAAGCCCTCGGGCATCACGCCGACCACCGTGTGGAAGACCTCGCCGAGCCGCACCGTTTGGCCGATGACCGCAGGATCGGACGCGAACCGTGACCGCCAGACGTCGTGCCCGATCACCACCACAGGCGCCGCTGCGACGTGCTCGTCGGCCTCGGCGATCCAGCGCCCCAAGAGCGGCGGGACCCGCGCCAGCCGGAAGCCCGAGGCGGTGATCTCGGCGACGCGCACCCACTCGGCCGGACGGCTCTCGACCATCAGTCGGCGCTCGATGGTCTGAAACCCGCCGAGATCCTCCACCGACTGCAGCGTCGCGCCCCACCTTTCGAGATCGCGCCGGGACGTATCACGCCGGCGATGCGCCTCCACGTCCCAGCTCTGAAGCGCGACCACGCGCTCGCCCTCATCAAGCGGCGGCGCGGTGCGCCCCATGAATTCGTCGAGAAAGACGAAGACGACCGCGGCGATGGTGATCACGATCGTCATCGCCAGCCCCCCGGCGAGCGTGAGGCCCCAGGATCGACGCAACATGCGGAGCCCCAGTCTGGCGTCGAGCGCGAAGCCGTCGAGCCACGGCAGGCCCCACGCCGCGCGCCACGACTCGCGCAGCTGCGTGATGCCGCCCAATTGCACGCGGGCGGCCCGGCGCGCCTCCTCGACGGTGAGCCCCCGGCGTAGGCCATCTTCTTCCGCCATCTCGAGGTGGACAGCCATTTCCTGGTCGAAGTCTGACTCGACGTCGCCCGGACGGAGGAATCCGCGAATGCGGGCTGCGATCGTATGGAAGAACGCGAGCACGATTCAGCTTCCAGTCTGCGGGTGCAACACCCGGCCCATCATGCCAGCAACGCGTTCCCAATTCTCGGTCTCGGCCTGCAGCTGCTTCCGACCGGCCTTGGTCAGGGAGTAGAACTTGGCCTTGCGGTTGTTGTCGGACACGCCCCACTCTGCCCTGATCCATTTCTTCTGAACCAGGCGGACCAAGCACAGGTAGACGGTCCCCTGGTTCACGATCAAGGTACGTTCCCCGACCTGCTCGATGCGACGAGCGAGACCGTAGCCATGCAGCGGCCCGAGGTGCTCCAACGTTTTGAGGACTATCAGGTCGAGGGTGCCTTGAAGAATGGACGACTGAGTATCCGACATGCCGATCACCTCTGGGATGTACAGAGGAGTGTCACAGACAGTCATGTGGGATGTCAAGAGGAGAGAGAAGGCTCACGGCGTTGACCCTCGCTGGCGCAAGGGGATCTACAAGGACCTCTCGGTCGAGTGCCCGCAGCGGTTCCGTGACATCAACCTGCACTGGCACGACCTGAGGCACGAGTACGCGTCACGGCTAGTCGAGCGCGGCGTCCCGCTTGCCCAGGTGCGCGACCGGCTCGGTCACGCGTCGATCCTCACGACCGAGCGCTACGACAATCAGCGACTGGAAGCGCTGCAGGCCGCCGTCGAACGGCTGAAAGGGGGCAAGACGTTCGAATCCGCAGACGGTCTCCGGTTGCCTCGGTTTTGTTCGGGCTTTCGCACTGACCTTCGGGCTGTCTCCGGTCGGAATGGCCGCTTTCGTGCGCAAAGTTTCAAGAATCTTTCAAGTGCGCGATGGCAGACGCGAGCCGACGCAGCCTCAAACGGCGGCCCACAGCTGTCCAAGCTACTCCACCAGAAAATCCACCTTACCGTCGTCGAGGTCGTAATGCGCGCCAACAATCTTGAGCGTGCCGGCGCGCAGCGGATCGATGAGCGAAGGCTCGGAGTTGCGAAGCCGATCAACGGTTCGGCGCACGTTCTCCCGAACGGCCGCATCGAGCAGAGCGTCTCCCTTGAGCCCGCCGGCACTATTGGCCTTGAGTGCAGCCGGGATGATCGGTTCAACCATCTGCCCGATGCTGCCGGGGAAGGTAGCGTTTTTCTGCACCACCGCAAGCGCCGCGTCGACGGCGCCGCAGCGCTCATGTCCGAGGACCACGATCAGCGGCACACCGAGCATTAGCACGCTGTACTCGATGCTGCCCAACGCCACCGTATCGACGGTATTTCCGGCGTTGCGAACGATGAATAACTCGCCCAGGCCGGTGCCGAACAAGAGTTCAGGTGGAACCCGGCTGTCCGAGCAGCCGAGAAGCACCGCGAAAGGAGCCTGGCCGCGAGCGATCTCCAGTCGCCGATTGTGGTCCTGCGGCGAAACCTCCGTCTTGTCGGCCAGGAAATCGACGTTGCCCTTTTTTAGCCTAGCCAGCGCCTGGTCGGGAGTAAGGTTCGCTTTCTTCTGCGCCTCAGCGCGAGCTGGCAGCAAGGCCAAGCTCCCCGCCAGACCGAACGCGCCGCAGCAAGCATGACGAAAGAGTGCGCGCCGTGAAAGTTCATGCTGCTTCATTCTGAATTCTCCTCACGGCCGTTGGAACGATGACGTGATCAAGGCACTCGCGTCGGATCGAGCCAATGATGCGCCCCAGATAGGCATTCTCCACGGTGATCGCGGCGCCGTTCGTACGTCATGGATGTCATTCCCGCGATGGTGGACGCAACCTGCGCAAAGATGGCATCGCGCTCGCGCAGTAGATACCGGGGCACCTCGTTCTCTGAAAGGCGTTGCGGAGCTGTTGCGCCGTCCAGGCCGCTGTCGGATGCGCGGTGACGGCCACGTGGACGATCCCGTCGGCGGTCATGGGCGAGAATAACGAGGACGAAGAGCAGCCGGAATGTGACCGTCGGTACTACGAAGAGGTCGGCGGCCATGATCTGACTGGCGTGATTACAACTACGCGTGGACGCGTTGAAAAGGCACGGTCACGAAACGCCCACGCATGGCCGTCTGACATGCGGCGGAGAACGGAACGCCGACGGCCATTGCTGGCCACAGCGTCCGTTTTCGAGGACCGTGCTCGTGGCTATGTTTTCACCTTCGGCGGGTAATTCTTGAAGATCTTCTTCACCGCGTTGTTGATGCTCTTGTCGCGCTTCTCGGGATTGGCCCCCGTGTCGACCTCCTTGACGCCCATGCCGCGCCACGTCATTTGACCCTTCTTGGCATCCGCCATATCGATGACGAGGGTGCCGACCAGGATGTCACGCACCGTCGTGGTGCTCGACCGCCGCCGCCCGCCCAACCGCCACCGTATCCCCAACCGTACCCGCCGTAGCCGCCACCGTATCCGGAGCTGAACGTCGAGATGTCCATCTGCTTGTCGAATGCCACGTGGTAGACGACAAACACATCCGGGTTCGCTTCGCTCTTCGTGAAGCCCTTGGCCGCAAGCTCCGTGTCGATCGCTGCGACGATGCGGTCGTCAATGAGCGGCTGCCCGACCTTGGTTCCGTCCTTGAGGGCGTAGGTCTTGAAGCCAGTAAAGTTCGCTGCCTTGTCGAAGTCGTAGCTGGTCTTCTGGGCCATGGCCAGCGCCGGCGTCAGAACCATCGCGAGCGCGAGGGTTGCAAGTCTCTTCTGCATACTCCGTCCTTTCGAGTCAAGAAGCTGTTGCGATCGATGCTCCGCGCACCAACCTAGCTTGGGACGAAGGGGATGTCTGTTCAATTATGAGCACGTCCGGGTCGACTGAAAATGAGCCTTGCGACTACACCGAGTTGAACGTTCGATCCGAAAACCGAAGCTAAGGACAGACTTTCAAGACTCTTTAGAATCCCACCGAACCGCACTTCGCAGACGGCAAGACCCCGCAGGCCTCCGCTACAAGTCACTGAGAAGTCGCGGGATGGAGAGTTGGCACCGGTACGGGGTTTTGCGAAAGGTTGGAACGTGAGATTCGGAAGGAATTGCGGCCTGACGTGGCAGCGAGGGGCTCGGCGGTACCGAGGGCCAAATATCGCCGCCGCTCGACAATCATCGCCCTTCCGCGGCATCCGGTGCACCAGCTCCGGCTACCTGGTGCATAGGGCCATTTCCGGCGATTCCTGAACCATGCGATCCAGCGGCGCGCGAGGACATGCGTGCCGAGCACCAGGCCGAGGCCCGTCAGCAGGGCCCCCGGGACAATCCAGTAACTCGTGTAGAACACGAGACCGTCGCGAATCGCTGGGAAATCGAAGCCGCTCGACACCAGGATGCCGTTCGGCGTCATCCAAAAGCCGACGTTGTTCGGAAAAATGGGCTTCATGATCGCGATGATGATGAACGCGATGCCCAGGTGTAGCCGACGAACAACCCGAAGGCCGCGAGGAACGCCATAACCCGGTCGTAGCGCCGTGAAAGAGCGATCGAAGGACCGCCATCAGCCGTCCTGTCGCCGCGGCTTCGTCCATGACCAGCTCGAGCGAATACGCTTGTGCGACGCGCATCGGCGGGCCGAGGCGGCTGAGAATCCCCTCCAGCGCGAGCCGTTCATCGGCGACGTCGCCCGCCTCCACGACGGCGTCCCGAATGTGTGATTCGACCTCGCGCACCGCGTCGGCGGCAACCTCCGTCGACAGGAAGGAACGGAGCGATCGCTCGAACATGTACAGATAGCCGCGGACTCGCGATTCTCGCTGTCGGTGAGCTTCATACGTCTCTCCCGGCCGCCTTCATCAGGCGCTCGATTTTCGTGGTGAACACCTGGAACTCACGGCACATGTTGTTCACACGGCCACGTCCGGCAGGCATCAAGAGTAGTGCTTCCGGGGATGCGGCGCCTCGCCGGCGACCCATTCGGACGTCAGGAAACCGTCGCGCGCCAGCCGTGAAAGCAACGGATAGATGGTGCCTTCGGTCAGCACGAGATCCGTGAACTCCTCCAGATGGCGGATGATCTCGAACCCGTATCGCGGTCCGCCCGCGACGGACAAGAGGACCGCGAGCTCGAAGGTGCCGCGGCGGAGCTGTTCGAGCCAGTTTTCCAGCATGCGCTGATACCTTGTACCGCCTAGCATGATATACGGCATGGTAATCGCGCCGGTTCCGCCGCCCGCGATCAAAGATGGATTCGCGGGAGATGCCTCGCCGGACCGTTCCGGCTTGACACGGGAGCGAGCCTGTTACTTCGAGTGGAAAGTCACGTTCCGCGCGCGGCTCAGCGGCGAGGCGAACGGATCACACTTCATGGTCGGATGCGGCGTCCACTGGCGGTCCCGCTGAAGACCGGACACTACAACCGCGCTCTCGACGCGGAGTGAGGACTGCCGACTGTG
>CAWAXG010000061.1:0-16593 GCA_963785755.1 uncultured Acidobacteriota bacterium
CCAGGCGAATACGAAGCGCTCGTCAGGAAGATGGTGGAGGCGCGCATCACCTTGTCTGCCGTCGCCGTCGGGCCGTCGGCGGATCCCGAGCTGCTCCGCAATCTGGCGAACTGGGGCAAGGGCCGCTCCTACGCCGTCGCCGACGCGACGCAGGTCCCGGAGATCTTCGTCAAGGAGGCCAAGAACGCGATCTCGCCGGCCTTCGACGAGAAGGTCATCAAGCCGGTCGTGAAAACGCCGGGCTTTCTGACGGGCGTGGATCTCGCGCGCATTCCCACCTTGAAAGGCCGCACGGCCACCGTCCTCAAGGACGATGCGATGGAGCTGCTCGCGACCGACGAAGAGGATCCGCTGCTCGCGTTCTGGCCCGTCGGCCTCGGCCGGACCGCGGTGTTCGCGTCGGACGTCAAGGATCGCTGGGCCGCGTCGTGGGTCACGTGGCGCGGCTACGGACCGTTCTTCGCGTCAGTCGCACGCGCGCTGCAGCGCCAGCGCACGCCGCTGGTCGCGCTCGAGCTGTTCGAGGGCCCGATTCGCGGCAACACGCGCACCGTGTCGATCGCCGTCGAGGCCCGTGCACCCGACGGTCAGTATCGCAATCTGCAGAATCCCGTCCTTCAGGTCCGCGCCGCCGACGCGACCACGCCTGCGCGGCTGACGGCCCGGCAGGTCTCTCCGGGCAGGTACCAGGCGACGGTCGTCGCCGACGCGACGCAGCCGCTCACCGTCTCCGTCGAGGGCGCCGCGGCCGGCACCGGGATTACGTCACGGACCGTCCTGCCTGATGCGGCAGCGGAGTACCGCTTTCGTCCGCCCGACGAAGGGCTGCTCCGCTCGATCGCGTCGTCCACGGGGGGCGCCTACCATCCCGACGCCGCCGCGCTCGCCAACGCGGCGGGCGATCGGCGGACGCAACGCCGCCCCCTCTGGCCCTCGCTCGTCAGTCTCGCGCTGCTGCTGTGGTTCGCCGACCTCGTCCTCCGCCGCGTCCGGGTCTTCGAATAACCGCGGGGCAGATCGTTATTCCTCCTCCACCTGCAATCGACTTCGCTGCCGAAAATCGAGTAGGAGGAACTCCGCGAACGGGAGGACGGGAGGAAAGAACGTCGATCGGACGCGAGGCGATGCGAGGGTTCGCCTACTATTGAGGCGACGATTCGCATGCTGACACTCGATCAGGTCCACACCGTCGCGTTTGCCGGCCTCATCCTCTTTCTCGGCTACGGCATCCGGCGCGTCATTCCGATCCTCGCCCGCTACAACATCCCCGCGCCGGTCGTCGGCGGCCTGCTGGTCGCGACGGTGATCACCATCATGCGCGCGCGCGGCGTGACCCTGTTCACCTTCAATACGGGCCTGCAGACGCCGCTGATGATCGCGTTTTTCACTTCCATCGGGTTTGGCGCAAGCCTGGCGCTGCTGCGTGTCGGTGGACCCGCGGTGCTGGTGTTCTTTCTCCTCTCGACCGCCATGGCGGTCGCGCAGAATGCGATCGGGGCTGGAGTCGCGCTGGCTCTCGGTCAACCGCCGCTCCTCGGCGTGCTCGCGGGTTCGGTGACGCTGACCGGGGGCCCGGCCACAGGACTGGCCTTTGCCCCGCTGTTCGAAGCGGCCGGCATCCAGGGCGCCGCAACGCTGGCCGTCGCCGCCGCGATGGTCGGCATCGTGTCCGGCGGCATCGTGGGAGCGCCCCTCGGAACGTGGCTGATCGGCCGCACGAGAACGGAACGCGCCACGCCGCCTGCGCGCGGCCGCGTTCCGGTTGCCTCGAACATTGCCGAAGATCAGATGGCCGAGCCGCCGCTGCGCGCGCCCGAGGGGGAGGACGTCGAAGCCTACGGTCTCCTCAAGGCCGTCGTGCTGATTCTCGTCTCGATGTGGATCGGATCGTGGCTCACGGTCTGGTTCGCGTCCGTCGGCATCACGCTGCCGGCATATATTGGCGCCATGCTGATCGCGGCGGCGTTTCGCAACCTGGACGATGCCACGAAAGTGATCGGCATCTCACAGCGGACGATCGACGATCTCGGCGGCACGGCACTGTCCCTGTTTCTCGTGATGGCGTTGATGACGCTGCGTCTCTGGGATCTGGTCGGGCTGGCGGTGCCGCTCGTCATCATGCTTGCCGCCCAGGTGATCGCCATCGCTCTGGTTGCGGCTGGGCCCGTCTTCAGGGTGATGGGAGGGGATTACGAGGCCGCGGTCATGTCCGGCGGATTCGTCGGCTTCATGCTCGGGACGACGGCCAACGCGATGGCCAACATGGAAGCGCTGGTTCAGCGATACGGCCCGGCGCCGAAGGCCTTCCTCGTCGTGCCGATGGTCGGCGCATTCTTCATCGACTTCACCAACGCGCTCATCATTACACTGTTCTTGAATCTCTGGCGGTGATCTGATCTGATAACTCGCCCACTGCCCGACGCTGCGATGCCAGACAGCAGTTTTGCCCAGCCTCAACCGGATCCACCTCGACCGCCTCCCGGGACGGAGATGTCGACGACCTCCGGACCGACCGGATCTCAGCGATGGCTGCGCCGCGCCGCGGTGACCGGTCTGTTCACGGCCTTGACCGCGATCATGACCTGGCCGCAGCCGCTGGTCATGAGCACGCACGCTGTGAGCCACCACGACGTGCCCTTCAACCTCTGGCGGCTCCGCTGGATCGCCCATGCGCTGGCAACTTCCCCGCAACGACTGTTCGACGGCAACATCTTCTACCCCGAACGGAACGCCCTCACGCTCTCGGACGCGCTGCTCTTCGAAGGGATCCTCGCCGCGCCACTGTTCTGGCTGGGACTTCCGCCGATGCTCGTGCACAACCTGCTGCTGCTCGGCGCCCTCGTCGCCTCGGCCTGGGGCATGTTCGTGCTCGCCGAGCACCTCTCCGGAAGCCGCGCCGCTGCCGTCCTGGCCGCCATCGTGTTCTCGTTCGCGCCCTATCGCTTCGAACACTACATGCACATGGAGCTGCAATGGGCGATGTGGATTCCGTGGGCGTTCTGGGCGCTGCAACGGACGATTGAAACCGGCGCCGTCAAGTACGGAGTCCTGACCGGCATCTTCACGTCGCTGCAGGTGGTGTCTTGCATCTACTACGGTATGTTCCTGGGTTTGCTGTTGCCGGTCGTCGCGATCGTGCAACTGCTGGCGCTGCCGAGACATGACGCGGTGAGAATCCTGCGGCGGCTCGCGATCGGCGCGATCATTGCCGGCTGCACGTCAGCGCTGTATGCGATGCCGTACTCGCGCCAGTCCGCGCGTGTTGGCGCACGAGAGGTCCCCGAGGTGACCAGGTACAGCGCAAAGCCGCGGGATTATCTGGTCGCGACCGAAAGCAATCTTCTCTATGCCGAGCGCCGCGGTCAAGCCGAGCGCCGCCTGTTCCCGGGAGTCATCCCCCCGCTCCTCGCGCTCATCGGCCTGCTCCTCGTCAGGCCACGGACAACGATGGTCGCGTATGCGATCGGCGGAGCCGCGGCATTCGAGTTTTCCCTCGGCATGCACGGCTTGGTATATCCCATTCTGTACGAGCACGTCGGCGCATTACAGGCGCTTCGCGCGCCCGCTCGAGCCTCGATCTACGCGCTGTTCTGCCTGGGCGTCCTGGCCGCGCATGGCTACGCCGCGATCAAGTCAACGTTGCCATCGCGGTTCCACGGCGTGCTCGCCTCCGGGCTCGTCGCGCTGCTGGTGATCGAGTATTGGGTCGCGCCGCTGGGACTGGTTCCCTATCCCAACCAGCCACCGTCGCTTTACAGGTGGCTGGCCCGCCAGCGCCATGGCGTCGTCGCGCATTTTCCGATGCCGAAAGGGTCGAACTTGCCGGGCCGCGACCCGATCTATGCGTACATGTCGACGTTTCATTGGAAGCCGCTGCTGAACGGCTACAGCGGCTACTATCCGCGTTCCTACCTGACGCGCCTGGATGCGCTGGAGCGATTTCCCGCACGGCCCGCGATCGATCTGCTGCGTAACAGCCATGTTGCCTACGTCGTAGTTCACGCCGACGGATACCAGCCTGCAGAATTCGAGAGTATCCTTCAGGCTTTGACTGAATCGGGGTTGCGGAATATTGGACAGTTCGACGCCGAGTCCGGTCAGGTGACCGTGTTCCGCATGCGATAACCTGGGCCACGATTCTGCTACGATGACGCCGCCGCGCGTCGGTGAGCGCGGCCCTGACAGGAGATGGCTATGAGTCGGTTTCGCATCACAGGTACTGCCATTGCGTCGTTGATCATCGGCGCGGCATTCGCTATGCCTGAAGCACGTCAGCAGGCACCGAAGCCCCCCGCCCCCGCTGCAACGCAGCCAGCACAGCCGATGACGTTCTTCATCACGAGCGCCGGCCTCGGCAAGGGCGCGAACCTCGGCGGTCTGGCCGGAGCCGACGCGCATTGCCAGGCCCTGGCGACGGCCGCCGGCGCGACCGGGCGCACCTGGCGCGCCTATCTCAGCACGCAGGGCGCGAATGCGGTCAACGCCCGTGATCGCATCGGCAAGGGGCCATGGCACAACGTGAAGGGCCAGCCGGTCGCGCGGGATCTCGAGCACTTGCATGGAGACACGCTGGATCTCGCGCGCACCGGGAACCAGCTGTCGCGCGTCACGGCGCTGACCGAGAAGGGCGAACGCGTCAGCGGAGCCGGCGACACGCCGAATCTGCACGACATCCTGACCGGGTCGCAGCCCGATGGCCGCGCCTACACGGATAGCCAGGACCACACCTGCAACAACTGGACGAGCGAGGATGCCGGGTCCGCACAGGTCGGCCATCACGATCGCGCCGGCGGCCCGAGCGTGTCGTGGAACTCGGTCCACGCCAGCAAGGGATGCAGTCAGCAGGGGCTCGTCTCGACGGGCGGCGCCGGGCTTTTCTACTGCTTCGCGACGGGCGAACAGCGCTGACGTTTTCGGGTCCAGTCGGTTACCCCCTCGATGGCCGAGCCGCCTCCCCGCGGCTCGGCCGCTCAGCAATCCACTCCATTCGTAGTATCGTTTTCGCAAATAATTGAGTGAGATCTCGATTTTCTGTACGCCGACCCCGGCACGATCGGGGACTCGACGATCGAGATCTGACTCCAGCAGAGGGACTTGATGGCGCAGACGGTGATCCCGCTCCAGCAGCGGGGGTTCGGCGAAACAATGCGGCGCGACGCCTGGTGGGTGCAGCCGCTGGTGACGTTCGTGATTCTCGGGGGGTTCGTCGTCTACGCGACCTGGGCGGCGCTGCAGGGCAATCATTACGAATACGGCCCCTACCTCTCGCCCTTCTATTCCCCACTCCTCTTCGGCGAGGGGCCGCACAGCTGGTTCGGGGCCTGGCCGCAGCCGGGATGGTGGCCGGGGGCGCTGCCGTTTTCGGCCGCGATGTTGATCCTCTGGGCGCCGGGCGGTTTCCGCTTCACCTGCTACTACTACCGCGGCGCCTACTACAAAGCCTTCTGGGCGGATCCGCCGTCGTGCGCGGTCGGGGAACCGCGCAAGAAGTATCTCGGCGAGAACACGTTCCCGCTGGTCTTCCAGAACATCCATCGCTACTTCCTCTACCTCGCGCTCGGGTTCCTCATCGTCCTGACCTACGACGTGTGGGTCGCCATGTGGTTCCCCGATCCGGCCACCGGCCAGCGCACGTTCGGCATCGGCGTCGGCACAATCGTGCTCGCGATCAACGTGGTTCTGCTCTCCGGCTATACGCTCGGGTGCCACTCACTGCGCCATCTGGTGGGAGGCCGGCTGGATCAGTTCTCCGGGCGGCCGGTGCAAACGAAACTGTACGATGCGGCCTGCGCGCTCAACTGCAACCACAGCCGATGGGCCTGGGCGAGCCTGTTCTCGGTCGCGCTCGCTGATGTCTACGTCCGCCTCTGCTCGATGGGCGTGCTCACCGACTGGAGGATCATCTGAGCTACGAAACCCACGAGCACGACGTGCTCGTCATCGGCGCCGGCGGAGCCGGACTCCGGGCGGCGATCGAAGCCTCGGCAGCTGGTGTGAAAGTCGGCCTCCTCTGCAAGTCCCTGCTGGGCAAGGCGCATACGGTGATGGCCGAAGGCGGCGTCGCGGCGGCGCTCGCGAACGTCGACGACCGAGACAGCTGGAAGGTGCACTTCGCCGACACCATGCGCGGCGGCCAGTACGTGAACAACTGGCGGATGGCGGAGCTGCACGCCAGGCAGGCGCCGGATCGGGTGCGTGAGCTCGAGGCGTGGGGCGCGGTCTTCGATCGCACCGCTGACGGCCGCATCCTGCAGCGCAACTTCGGCGGCCACAAGTACCCGCGCCTGGCGCACGTCGGCGACCGCACCGGCCTCGAGATGATCCGCACGCTGCAGGATCACGGCATCCATCACGGCCTCGACGTGCACATGGAATTCACCGTGGTCTCGCTGCTGCTCGACGGCGGACGCATCGCCGGCGCCTTCGGCTACGAGCGCGAGCGCGGCCGTTTCAAGGCCTTCCGCGCCAAGGCGGTCGTGCTCGCGACCGGAGGGATCGGGCGCGCCTACCGCATCACCAGCAACAGCTGGGAGGGCACCGGGGACGGCCACGCCCTGGCCTATCGCGCCGGCGCCGAGCTCATCGACATGGAGTTCGTGCAGTTCCATCCGACCGGCATGATCTGGCCCCCGAGCGTGCAGGGCATCCTCGTGACCGAAGGCGTGCGTGGCGAGGGGGGCGTCCTTCGCAACAGCCAGGGGCGCCGCTTCATGTTCGACGACATCCCCGACAACTACCGGAGCCAGACGGCTGACAACCCCGAGGAAGGCTGGCGCTACACCCAGGGGGACAAGAACGCCCGGCGGCCGCCCGAGCTCCTCACCCGCGATCACGTCGCGCGCGCCATCATGCGCGAGGTCCGCGAAGGCCGCGGCACACCGCACGGCGGCGTCTACCTCGACATCTCGTGGATCAAGGAGAAGCTCGCGAACGCCCCGGATCACATCCGCCGCAAGCTGCCGAGCATGTACCACCAGTTCAGGGAGCTCGCGGGCCTCGACATCACGACGACGCCGATGGAGGTGGGACCGACGACGCACTACGTGATGGGCGGGGTCAGGGTGGACGCCGACACGCAGATGTCCAGCATTGCGGGGCTGTTCGCCGCCGGCGAATGCGCGGCGGGCATCAACGGCGCCAATCGCCTCGGCGGCAACTCGCTGTCGGATCTGCTGGTCTTCGGCAAGCTCGCCGGCGAGCATGCCGCGGCGTTCGCGAAGTCGAGCAGCCCCGCAGCCCTCGACGAGCGTCAGGTCGGGGCGGCGGCGAAGGTCGCGCTCGATCCCTTCGAGCGCGGCAATGCCGCCGAAAACCCGTTCAAGATCCAGCAGGATCTGCAGAACCTCATGCAGGAACTGGTCGGGATCGTCCGCGACGAGCGGGAGATGCAGCAGGCGCTGATCGGACTGAACGAGCTGACACAGCGGTCGGCACAGGCGGGAGTGACCGGGCACCGTGAATACAATCCGGGCTGGCACACGGCGCTGGATCTCGGCAATCTCCTGATTGTCTCCGAGGCCATCACGCGATCGGCGGTCGAGCGCAAGGAGAGTCGAGGCGGACATTTCCGCCAGGACTACCCGGAAAAGGATCCGGCGTTCGCGACGTTCAACATCGCGGTCCGTCGCGGCGCAGACGGGACGATGCAGGTGTCGCGGGTGCCGATTCCACCCATGCCGCCGGAGCTGAAGCAGATTATCGAAGAGAACAAATGACGAGACACCCGTAGCGCGAGACTTCAATCTCGCGTCTGACCAGCGTGACGAACCTCGATGACGCGCTGGCAAACGATTCCGCGGAGTCAGCAACTCCGCGCAACAGGTGAGGCGTAACGAGGAATGGCGACGGCGACCTTCCGTATCTGGCGCGGTAACCGGGAACAGGGCGGCTTCAGGGACTACCCGACCGAAGTCAGCGAGGGCATGGTCGTGCTCGACGCCGTGCATCGCATCCAGGCGGAGCAGGCCGGCGACCTGGCGGTCCGGTGGAACTGCAAGGCCGGCAAATGCGGGTCGTGCTCCGCCGAGATCAACGGCAAGCCGCGCCTGATGTGCATGACGCGCCTCGATTCGCTCGACCTGTCGGAGCCGATCAGCATCGAGCCGATCAAGGCGTTTCCGCTGACCAAGGACCTGGTCACCGACGTGTCCTGGAACTTCAAGGTCAAGAAGGCGATCAAGCCGTTCAAGCCGCGGCCGCCGGACGCGCCGGACGGCACCTGGCGCATGCAGCAGCGCGAGGTCGATCGCGTCCAGGAATTCCGCAAGTGCATCGAGTGCTTCCTCTGCCAGGATGTCTGCCACATCCTGCGCGATCACCATCTGCACGACGGATTCGTCGGCCCCCGCTTCCTGCTCTACAATGCGGCGCTCGAGATGCATCCGCTCGATGTCGAGAACCGCCTCGAAGAGCTCAAGGACCGCGACGGCATCGGCTACTGCAACATCACCCGCTGCTGCACGAAGGTGTGCCCCGAGCACATCACGATCACTGAGAACGCGATTATTCCGCTCAAGGAACGGGTCGTGGATCGGTTCTACGATCCGCTCACCAGGCTGCTGCGCGTGTTCACGTCATGAGCGCGTGGCATCGAGGTCCACATGTTCGATCTCAAGCCGCTCTCGAAGGACGCCGTTGAATCCGCGCTCGCGAAGGCCGAACGCTACCGCCTGCTGAACGAGCCGAG
Source organism: uncultured Acidobacteriota bacterium (assembly GCA_963785755.1). Lineage (GTDB taxonomy): Bacteria > Acidobacteriota > Vicinamibacteria > Vicinamibacterales > 2-12-FULL-66-21 > JACCXG01. The sequence continues at coordinate 8,687 of CAWAXG010000061.1, forward strand.
CGAGGCCGAAAGCATCTGCCTCGACGTGCTCGAGGTCGATCCCGACAACCAGCACGCGCGGATCGGGCTGCTGCTGGCGCTCTCGGATCAATTCGTGGACCGCGCCGGAACCGCGGCACGCGCGCAGCAGGTCGCCAGAGAGCTGCGCGGGGAATACGAGCGCCTGTACCTACAGCGGGCTGGTCGCCGAACGCCGCGCCAAAGCGCACCTGCATCGCGGCGGCCTCGCCGCTCGCGGCGCCTACGAGTACCTGATGGAGGCGCTCGACTACTTCGAACGCGCCGAACAATTGCGCCCGGCCGGCAACGACGACGCCATCCTGCGCTGGAACGCGTGCGTGCGGGTGTTGCGGCAGAACCCGCAGCTCGAAGCGCCGGACACGACCCGCGAGGAACCGCAGTTTCTCGAGTAGGAACTGACGCTGGATCGCGTCGTGATCGGTGATCGGTGATCTGGGTGACTCGGGCATGTGATCGGGATCGGATCTGGATCGGGATCGGGATTCAGGATGAGCGATTAAGGATCAGGGATTTCCTATGCAGAAGATTCTGATCGTGACCGGCGATGGCGGCGAAAGCTACGAAACCTTGTTCGCCGTGCATCGATTCCGCGAGGCGGGCTACGAGCCGCGCGTGGCGGCGCCGTCCAAGCGGCGCCTGCACCTCGTCATGCACGACTTCGAGCCGGGGTGGGATACCTACAAGGAGGCGCCGGGCTACTGCATGGAGTCCGATCTCACCTTCGCCGACGTCGTCGTCGATGACTACGAGGCCGTGGTCTGTATCGGCGGGCGGGCGCCCGAGTATCTGCGCAACGACAAGCGGCTGATCGGCATCATCCGCGACTTCGACCGCGCCGGCAAATGGATCTTCAGCATCTGCCACGGTGTCCAACTGCTCGCGGCGGCCGGGCTGCTGAAGGGACGGCGCGTCACCTGCTATGAGCACGTGCGCATCGAAGTCGAAGCGGTTGGCGCAAAGTGGATCGAAGCCGACGTCGTGCGCGACGAGCGCATGGTCTCGGCGCCGACGTGGCAGGCGCATCCGGCGTTCTATCGTGAGGTCTTCGCCTGCCTCCAGGCCCCGATGCCGGCATGAAGCGATAGGCGGAATGTCGTTGCGGAGACCGGAGTGGTGATCCGATCCCGCGGTTGGAGCGGGGATCGCATGCTGTGCTAGAGTCTGCCCTATTATGATGACCAACCTCTTCCGATTTTCACCGTTGCTCCTCGCGTTCTTCCTCCAGACCGCTCCGAAAGTCGAGCCCGGCTTCACGCCGCTCTTCAACGGCAAGGACTTCACCGGATGGAAGGTACAGGAGCCGACGGCCTCGTGGACGATCGAGAACGGCGCGATGAAGGCGAACGGACAGCCGAGCCATGTGTTCTACGATGGCGAGTTCCGCAAGCACATGTTCCGCGACTTCGAGCTGATGGTCGACGTGATGACCCGCGACAACTCGAACGGCGGAATCTACGTCCTCACCGAATGGCAGGAGAAGAGCTGGCCGAAGAAAGGCTTCGAGATCCAGGTCAACAACAGCTACGTCAAGGATCGCGTCAAGACGGGCAGCCTCTATCACGTGCAGGACGTCCTCGACAACTCGCCGGCCAAAGACGACGAGTGGTTCACCGAGCACATCATCGTCAAGGGCGACACGATTACGATCCGGGTGAACGGGAAGGAAACCGTGACCTGGAAGCAGCCGGCCGACTGGAACGGCGGCCGCGAAGGCGCGGGGCGGAGCATCACGGGCCCGGGCACCATCGCGCTGCAGGCCCACGACGCGAACAGCACTGTGTTCTACCGGAATATCCGCGTCAAGCCTCTGGACTAAAACAGTCAACTTCCAACTACCAACTTCCAACTCCCAAAGCGCGTGCCTCACAGATCTGGGTGAAAGTCGCGGCGACTGGGCTTGTTGCTGCGAATTTCACCCCGATCGTTACGATCCACGCGCTTTGGGAGTTGGGAGTTGGAGGTTGGGAGTTGACGTTAATTCAGAACCTAAATCCGAAACCCACCCGTGAACTGAAGTTGGTGCTCGTGCAGTCGTCGCACGGCGGCGCGAAGCTGCGATGCCGGATCAGCGTCGTGCCGAGATCCACGCGTGCGACGATGCTGGGCGACGGATAGAACTCCAACACGCCGCCCAGGTTCGTCGCGAACTCGGTGCGGTACTCGGGGCGCGCGAGCAGGAAGAGCATGCGCGTGCAGACTTCACCCAGGCAGTTGATGCCCTTGTCGGTCAGCCGCGCGAATCCAGCCTGGACCAATCCGAACACTCCGTAGCGCTCGCGACGCAGGCCGATCTTGGGCCCGACGAACCCCTCGAACCGCGTCCGCCTGTAGCCGATCCGGAGGCCCGCCGGCGCTATCCCTTCGCTCTTCACCTCGACTCGATCACGCGGAAAGAAATTCAACTCCCCTTCGACCGCCAGCCAACGAAGCAAGTCGTACAGACACGCGTCCACCAAGCCCGGCATTGGTCGCATCGAAGTCCGTGAGTGTCAGCGTCGAGAACTGCGCCCCGACCTCGACTCGAGACGGCGACGCCGACGGCGACTGCGCCAGCACAGGCCCGGAACCAATCGCCAGGCTGAGGACGACCAGGAACGACAACACGCGCAGGTAGACCATGACGGGTTTCCTCATGCGTCCGGGGCAGGCGGCCTCACTGACGCAAACCGAATGCCGGGTCGAGTTTGCGCTTCGACGACTCGATACTACTCCTTAGTCCCCACGCCCATCGCCGAGGGCGTCACGCCCATATTGAACATGATGAACGTATAGATATCCGCCGCCGTCTCCAGGTTCTTCTTCAATGGTACCGCCCCATTCTCCGTTCGCAGGCCGGCTTACAACTCCCTCCCGAGCACCCGCTCGAAATTCGCCCGGTGCCGGCGGCTGAGCGTCAGTCGGACGCCGTTCTTCAGGACCACCTCGAAGTCCCCGTGGAAGTCAGGCAGGAGCTCGCGGACGCGGTCGATCTGGACGATGGTCGAGCGATGAATCCGCACGAAGCGGGCCGGATCGAGCTCCCGTTCCAGCCGTCCCATGGTGTCCCTGATGACGTGCTCGCGGCCGGCGGCATGGAGGGTGACGTAGTTGTCGGCCGCACTGATCCAGTCCACGTCCTGGAGATCGACGACCAGGAGACGATCGTCGGCGCGCACCGGCAGCCTGGCGAGGTACCTCCGATCGGAGACCAGCGTTCCCAGCAGCGCCAGCACGCGCGGATCCACCGCCGACGTCTGCCGGCTCGCGATCGCGACCCGGGCGCGCTCGAGCGCGCCGAGCAGCCGGTCCTCGTCCACCGGCTTGAGCAGGTAGTCGAGCGCGTGCACCTCGAACGCGCGGAGCGCGTACTGGTCGAAGGCCGTGACGAACACGACCACCGGCATGCGCTCGGCGCCGATCGCCTGCAGCACGCCGAAGCCGTCGAGCTCCGGCATCTGCACGTCGAGAAAGACGAGGTCCGGCCTGTGCGAGCCAATCATCTCGACCGTCGCCGCGCCATCGCCGCACTCGGCGACAACCTCGACGTCAGCGGCCTGTCGCAGCAGCCGGCGCATCCGCCGCCGCGCGACCGGCTCATCGTCCGCGATGAGGGTTCGCAGGGTCATACCTCTCCCGCCGGATTGTGGTCCGTCTGCCACGGGATGGACACGCGCGCGACCGTACCGGACTTCGAGCCGATCAATTCGAATTCCTGATTCCGGCCGTACATCTCCGCCAGCCGGGCCTTGCGTATTGCCGACGCCGACGCCTTCCCTGGCCGCACCCTGAGGCAGCCCGCTGCCGTCGTCCTCGACCTCGAGCACGAGGCGCTGGCCGTGGCGGCGCGCGCGGACGTCGATGCGGCCGGCGCGCGCCCGTTCGGCGATGCCGTGCCTGATCGCATTCTCGACCAGCGGCTGGAGGATCAGGATCGGCACGAGCGCGTCGCGCGCGGCCGGATCCTCGATGCTCACGCGCACGTCGAGCCGGTCGCCGAACCGGGTCCGCTGAATCGCCGTGTACCGGTCGAGCAGATCGAGCTCGCGCGCGAGCGGCACGGCGTCAATCATGCCGGCCTCGAGCGTCTCGCGCAGCAAGTGGCTGAGGCCGCCGATCATCTTCTCCGCATTGTGCGGATCCTCGTGGACGAGCTCCGAGATGGCGTTGAGCGTGTTGAAGAGAAAGTGCGGGTGCAGCTGCATCTTGAGCAGCTGCATCCGCGCCTCCGCGAGCCTGGCCTCGAGCTGCGCCGCGCGCAGCTCGCGCTCGCGTCCGGCGCGGTAGTTCTCCACGGCGTGGACGATACCGATGATCCCCCAGTAAATGAGGTAATGCGTCGTCAGGTTGCTGATGAGGAAGTACTCGTCGGGACCGGCGAGTCCCCGGAGCGCTCGCGTGAGCGTGACCTTGATCACCGCAACCGGCAGACCGATCGCGGCAAGCACCATGCGCGCGAAGCACCCAGCCGCCGCGGCGCAGCATCAAGCGGCGCGCCAGCCAGACGACCAGCGGCGTCATCGCCGCCCACACGTACCACTCGGTGAACGCCATGCCGAACGTCTGGCGCCACTGGGGCGGCCGGTACGCCAGCATGTAGGTGAGCGAGCTGCTGACCGCGAACACGCACGCCAGGAGCGTCCAGGCAGCGAGCACGACGAGCCACCACGCCCACCGTCGAGGCATGCGGGTATTTAGCACAGGTTCGCTGAATAATAGCGTCAACTCCCAACTTCCAACTCCCAATTCCCAAGGCGATCGGCTCGAGACAGCTGGGTGAAAGTTGCGACGACATGGCTCGTTGTGTCGGCCTTCACCCAGACGGTACGAGCGGATCGGTTTGGGAATTGGTAGTTGGAAGTTGCCCGCCGCCGCTCGTCGCTCGCTCGCCGCCGACGAGCTCTGGCGAGGCCGCGCCGTAGCGCGCCTTGATTCCCAGCGCGCGGAGGCGGGGGAATTGACTGCGTTAAAGCGCTATCCCGCGACCACCGTCCCCCTGGCCGCCTGCCGGTACCGTTGGAGCCAGGGCTCGCGGCGCGCGTAGGCGATCAGGGCCAGGAGCGCCGCGAATACGAATTCGCCGACGCCGCTTCGACCGCCAACCGTCAACTGCGTGATCGCCGCCCCAATCATCACTACGCTCAGCACGGCCGCGCTCGGCGCCGCCGTCTTCGGAATCAGCAGGCCGAGGCCGGCGACCACTTCAATGGCGCCGATGACGAGATAGAAGTGTTCCGGATAGCCCCAGGTTCGAAACATCCGCTGCCAGACGGGGCTGGTGAACTTCTGGAGACCAGGCCCGACCATCACGAGCGCCAGCAAACACGAGATCAGCCACAGCCCAATGAGCTTCAAACGCGCCATGTTTCACGCCTCCTGCACCAGGTTTCAGACGGTGCGGAGCGACTATGCCCGGATTGGGCATCGCGGCACGATGGAGATGGGGCAAGCGGGAGCGGGGTGGGGTGAGCGGAGGACGGCAGCTATCGTGGCACTCCACTCCCGCCTGCCAATCAACTCTCAACCTCCAGCTTCTCAAGAGCTCGTCGCGCCGCACGAAGGCGAGCCACGAAGTGACGAAGGATCGTAGGCCTCGTTCCAACTGCCAACTCCCGTCGTGCAGCGCTCGCGGCGGTAACGACCCCCCGACACTTCGAATTTCACCTCGATGATTCGAGGTTTCGCTTGGAGGTTGGAGGTTGGGAGTTGAAGAGGGTGAACAAAAACGCCTGTACGGGGCACTGCCGCCAGTTGTGGTTGAGCGCGCGTGCTCGGATGAAAACATCCGGAAGCCGCGCGGCGCGTGTGCGGCAGAACCCCGTCAGGCGCCCTCTAGGCCCGGTGGCACATCCACGATTGGTGGCCTCCTTCGACCAAGCGAGTTGAGGCCAGCATGGACCTCTCGCGCGCCGGAGTCAAGCGCATTTCACATCGCGCGATCGGACCCGCACTCCTTCTATTTCGCGATCAGATTATTCGGCGTCGCGGTGGCGGCGCGGATGTAGGCGGCTTTCCGCCTTACAGGGAGGGAGCCTGACACCAGCCCGTCGGCGATGTCAAATTGGAGGATGGGAATGTTTCTTACGAGTAGAGGTTCACAGATGCTATGTAGGCCGGCCGGTGCTCGGCGGCGAGGACGAGAACGGGCCGCCGCACTAAGCTCCGACAACACGTGCTCGAGGGCACAAGGAGGAGCGTATGACTGCGACGACCCGTGGCAACGAGTGTAGCGTAGCGGCGGTGACGTTGAACCTGGCGTTTGAGCTGGGCAGCACGAAATGGACGTTGGGGTTCACGACGGCGCCGGCGCAGCGGCCCCGGCTGCGCACGATCCCGGCGCGGGATCTCGAGGCGGTGCGGCGGGAATTGCTCGCCGGCAAGGCGCGGTTTGGGCTGCCGCCGGGCGCGCCGGTGCGCAGTTGTTATGAAGCGGGCCGGGACGGCTTTTGGCTGCACCGCTGGCTGTGGCGGCGGGCATCCACAATCTGGTGGTGGACTCCTCGAGCATCGAGGTCGATCGGCGGCGCCATCGGGCGAAGACGGATCGGTTGGATGCCCGGCGCTACTCCAGCTGCTGATGCGCTGGGCCGACGGGGAGCGGAAAGTCTGGAGTGTGGTGGCGGGCCCGTCGGCCGAGGCGGAGGACGCGCGGCAGGTGACGCGGGAGATCGCCGCGGTCGCGGTGGATCGCCAGCGGGTGCGGAACCGGAATTCACGGGTTGCTGGCCACGCAAGGGGTCGTGCTCGCGCTCGACGGGCAGTTCGCCGCGCGCTGGCAGCCGCCCGCACGGGCGATGGCCGCGCGGTGCCGGCGGCGTTGCGGGCGCGCCTTGAGCGCGAGTGGGCCGAGCTCACGACGATCGAGGCGCGCCAGGCCGCGTGGAGGCGGACGCGATGCGCTGGTCGCGCAGGGGCAAAGTCGCGTCGCCGCCATCGCGCGGCAGCTGACCACCTTGCGCGGCGTGGCCGAGGTCTCGGCGATGTTCAGCGCCGAGTTGTTCGGCACGCGGCAGTTCGCCAATGCGCGGCAGCTCGGCGCGCTGACCGGCTTGGTGCCGGTCCCCTATCGCAGTGACCAACGCGTGCAAGACCAGGGGATCGGTCAGCCGGCGCGGCGAAATCCGGCGCGTGGCGATTCAACTGGCGTGGGGGTGGGTCCGCTGGCAACCCGGGAGCGCGCTGACGCAGTGGTTCGCGCGCCGGTTCGCGCAGGCCGGCAAGCGCGCGCGCCGGATCGGGATTGTCGCCTCGCGCGCAAATTGCTGATCGCGTTGTGGCGCTACGTTGAACACGGGGTGATTCCCGAAGGCGCGGTGTTCAAAGCGACGGCGTAATGGGATCGCCGCGCCTCGTCGCGCGAGCACCCGCTGGTGCGCGCCGCTCGCTTGTCCTCCGGGTCCCCTCAGGGAACCGTCTCACAGATGGAGCGGCGCGCCCTCTGGTCCGCGCATAATGCAGCTGGTGTGTGACGTCGTCACCACGGATAGAAGGTGTCGGGCTGGCGCTCGATTTCCCCGGACCGCCAGCGAGAACGGTGCTCGTGCCGTGTCCGCGGCGTCCGGATGATTTGCGGCGCGCCTCCGCGGCTCCTTGGGTGTGAGGAGCCCGCTCCGGCGGAGGTGTGTCCGAAACGTCGGTGAAGACTTCGGGGCTTGACAACCGACAGCCTGATAGAAGGGAGGACGGGAGACCGATTGAGGTGCCGCCGCGTCAGCGGCGGCACGACGCGGGATTCGCCTTGACGAAGTACAGGCCGGTAGTTCGACGCCTTCGGATCCATGCAGCCTTCGAGGTTGAGCAGCTCGACTTTCCGGAAATCGATCGGCGCCGTTTCCGCCTGCAGGGAGATGTAGCCGCCCGAGAGCTGCGTGCCGTCCACTTTGATCGCGGGATCGACGGGGTTCACCTGA
>CAWAXG010000062.1:0-14295 GCA_963785755.1 uncultured Acidobacteriota bacterium
GTGGATGTTGTTGTCCCGCCTGGCCTGCTGGTATCGAGTCGTAAGTGGTTTTGGCCGGTGTTAGGGCGTTATCGGACGCAAATCGGACGCAAGTTTTTTGTCCGTCTCGAAGGGCTGGTCGCCTTCGACAACGACGAGGGCACCGGTGGTCCACGCCACTACCTACCAACCGCACGTTCTCATTGATCGCGCCATAGACGCTCGATCCTATCGGGACAGTACGGCCTGATAGCCGCAGTGTCGTACGAAATTAGTGCATTCCTGCGGCGTGAAGAGCCGATGGCCGTCGCGACCAAGGCGGAACACTGATCGACGTTGCGCGGGCCGCCGATGTCCGCGACTCCCGAGCGCATCGTCGGGCACACGGCGAGGACTCAAACGCGGGTTCCGAGCTTCAAAACGAAGGCCTGTCTTCACATCGACTTTCGACAGGCACAGGCTGCAGCCCGACAACAATCATGACGCCGCGGCTCCTCTGAATCAGCGGTGAGTTCAGGTTTTGACCGTGGCGAGGGCGCCGATACCGTCCCAGGGAGATACCGAATTCTCGTGTGATCGCTCTTCGTGCTCGTCGGCTCTTCGGTGGGTGAACTCATGGCGTCGGGACGGCAACATGCGCCGGGCGCATCGCTCAACGCGAGCGTGATCTCGCGCGGATCGACTTCTCGATAGCCACACCCGCGGCGTTGCCGTCGACGCGAACGCGGTCAGTTGCCGATGGATGACCCCGCGAACATCTTGCGGCCGTCTTTCGTGGTGATAGCCGACGCGTTGCCGACGTGCGGGGCGTTCTTGGCCATGTATCCGGCCACGGTCACCGTCTCGCCCGGCTTGAGCGAATCGCGACGCCAGCCCCGCCGCATCAGGCCGTTCGGGCCGGCCAACTCGAAGTCCCAATTCACAATCTTCCCCGACTCGTCCTTGACGTCCACGAACACGTGCGCGTGAGGGTTGAACCAGTCCACCCGAGTCACCACGCCCGTGACCGTCACCGGCTTGTTCCGGTCGAACTCCGCGTCGAACGAGTGGTGCGCCGCGATGGACGCCGCACCGAGCAGCAGACCGCCGCAGACGACTAGTCCATGCACGCCGAGCGCCAGACGCCACATCCTCATACCCTCCTTCGCACGCTGCCGGCTCTCGATCGAGGCCGTCAGCGCGCCCGCATCACTTGTCGAAGAGCTTCGTCGAGGTCTCGTTCTCGGCGCAGATGAACTCGATGAGCTCCTCGTCGGGTAGCAGCCGCTGCGTGAGGTTCACGGTCCACGGCCGCGTGTACGCCTTCGGATCGTTCACGGTCACCTCGATCTCGAGCGTGCCGAAATTCGGACGGCGGAAGCGCTCCGTCATCGTGGCCTGCGCGGTGAGCGGGCTGCCGGCGACGTCGAGCCATCCCCCGTCACGGAACCCGCTCGTCTGCACCACGAGCGTGTTGCCTTCCCACTTGCCCGTCGAGTAGCCGTACCACCACGGCTGCGGGTCGTTGTTCGGCAGCGGCCGCCCGTCCAGGAAGATCTGCCGGATGCCGGCGTTCCCCTCGTAGAGGATGACGATGACCTTCGGCGCCTGGATGATCTTGCGCGGCTGCGGATGAGTGTGGAACTGCATGTTTCCCATCGGCAGACAGTGGGCGTCCGGGTTGTCCTTCATGTTGTCTGCCATGCGCTGCTTCTTGAGCGCCAACGCCCAGGGCTGAAACGGAAGGCCGCCGGGCATGCCGGCGCCGACGTCGAAGAACAGCCGGACCGGGCCTCCGCCGGCGCCTGGCGCCGCGCCCTGGCTTTGCGGGGCGCGAGGCGGCGTGCCCGGGATGGGTGGGGCACCACCAGTCCCGGCGATGCTCGAATTGACCGTGGACGGGGTCGAGGGGTTCTCCCACAGCCCGGACAGGTCGGGCTTGCCGTCCGGAGCTTTGGGCGCCGGAGCCGCAAGATTGATCTCGCCAGACCTGGTCCGCGGCACGCCTTCGGTCTTATAGGTCGGCCACTGCGCCTGGACCACGACCGACGTCAGCACCACCGCTCCGATCGCACATGCAAGGAACCGCATCCCCCGCTCTCCTTCACAGTCCCGGGCTCATTCGAGTTGCCATGCAGCGCGTCTTGCTCCGTGGACCGCCATGGTCCGGCGGGCCCCAAGAACAGGACCCGCCCTGCATCAACTCACGAGAGTTCCGGAAGCCGCGGTCAGTCTAGTCGTTGACGCGGTCTCAGTCGAGCCGCCGCGGTCTGGACGGTGGCAACGATTAGCGCACGATTCGTATTTGCGAAGATCCGTTATGTAATCTACCCTGCCCCTCTTTGGGCACACGGCAGATTGTCCCGCGCCCAGCCCTCGGCGATCTCCAGTGGCTACCAGGACCTCGATCGGGACGTTGCGGACGACCAGGCCAGGTGAACTAGTGCCGGAGCGCGACAAAAACCTCGATGAATTCGCGCGTACAGAGTCTGGTAGGGACAACTCCATTAACCTTTGGTTCGCCGCGGAGGCGTTATGCTGTCGCGATCCTGGCGCGCACACCGTGCCTGCTACGATTTCCTCATCATCGGGTCCGGATACGGTGGGGCGATTGCCGCGGCGCGCCTCGCGACGGCCAAGGTGGCGCCGCGCCCGTCAATCTGCGTGCTCGAGCGTGGCCGCGAGTGGCCGATCGGATCGTTTCCCGATACCGTGCCCGAGATCCTGCGGGAGCGGCGCGGGCCGCTGAACCCGCTGGGCCTCTACGACCTCCTGACCTTCCCCGATATTTCAGTCATCAAGGGCAACGGCCTCGGCGGCACCTCGCTCGTCAACGCCAACGTCGCGATTGTGCCGGAATCCGATGTCTTCCGCCTGGCTGGCTGGCCGGCATCGCTCTCGCTGGATACGCTGCGGCCCTATTACGATCGTGCGCGGCAGGTTCTTGCCGCAGCGCCGCATCCCAACGCGAGACAGCTCGCGAAAGTGCAGGCGCTCGACCGGCGCGCGAGAGAGATCGGCGCCGAAGCCTTCCCCTTGGACATCGCTGTCAATTTCACGGTCACCGGCGCCAATTTGTACGGCGCCGAGCAGAAGTCATGTACCGACTGCGGTGACTGCATTACCGGTTGCAATGTTGGCGCGAAAAACACGCTGGCGATGAACTACCTGCCGATGGCCGCGTCGGCCGGAGCGGAGATCTATACCCAGGCGGAGGTGGAGCGGATCAGCAGGCGGCCGGGCGGCGGCTGGCGCGTGCACGGATCGAGAGTGAACCACTCGCTGTCAAAAGAGCCGTTCGAGATGACGGCCGCCAATGTCATTCTCGCGGCAGGGTCGATCAATTCCACGGAAATCCTCCTTCGATCGGCGATGCGCGGCCTTTCCGTCTCGCCGAAGGTTGGCTCAAACTTCAGCGGCAACGGGGACTTCTTCGGCCTGGCCTACAACGGCAGCGATAGGACCAATGTGTGCGGCTTTGGCAACCATCCGGACGCGCCCGCCGCCGCATTCGCTCCCGGGCCGACGATCGTCGGCGGCATCCGCTATCCGGATGGCCGGCTCGAGCAGTCAATGCTGATCGAGGACCTCTCGTTCGCCAGCGGCTATGTGGACACCGCGCGCCTCGCGCTGGCGCTGCTTCGCGGCGAGGACACGGATCCCGGCGACCAACGCAGGGAAGCGCGCCGCGTGCAGCGGGATGTCGCGCCGTTCACGCCGGTGCATCCCGATGGCGCGCTCAATCACACGATGGTGTACCTGTGCATGGGCTTTGACGATGCACGCGGAGCGATGGTGCTGAAGACGTCACCGCTTCATCCGGATGGACGCCTCGAGATTCATTGGCAGGACGTCGGCGCGCAGGGGGTCTTCAGGCGCCTCGACGACGAGTTGCGGCGTCACGCGCGGGTGCTTGGCGCCAGGTTCATTTCGAGTCCACTGTGGGCGCTCTTCGAGATGCGGCCGCTGCTGACGGCGCATCCGCTCGGCGGCTGCCCGATCGGCGAGGACTATCAGCACGGCGCAGTCGATGAGTACGGTCGCGTGTTCGCCGGAGACGGCGCCGTACACGAGGGCCTCTTCGTGGCCGATGGCGCATTGGTGCCCTCGGCTCTCGGCGTCAACCCATTTCTGACGATCTCCGCGCTTGCCGAGCGGATCGTCGAGCGCAAGATCCAGCAGATGCAGGGAATCGCGTACCCTGCGCCCGGAACGAGTGTCGGATTCTCTGGCGTCGATCGAATCGAGGTCGTGCGCCCTCCCGAAGGCGAGTTGGACCCGTTATAGCCTGGAGCCGTTGAATGAGGTCTAGGGCAAGCTGCCCGTCAACTCCTTGAACATCCGCCGCACTGTCGTTTCCCGTTGTGCCGCGAAGTTTGGCATTTTTTCATACGGCTGGAGCTTCACCGCGGCGACCGCCTGATCTTCGCTCGCCCCGCGGGCGATCTCGCTCTGAATGGCGTCTCGTGTGTCGACGAGCAGCTGTCGCAGGCGTCGGAGGCTCGCCCGGGTTTCCCTCGGGTCAGCCGGAAGGGGACCGTGGCCCGGCACGAAAATATCGGCGTCGAGGGACTGGACTGCGTCGAGCACTCGCAGCCACGAAACGCCGTAGCCCTGCGCCATGTTCGGAAACTCCTCGCAGAAAAACAGCTCGCTCAGATAGGCAATTCGGTCCTGCGGCACGAACACGATGGAGTCTCCCGTCGTATGGGCCCGGCCGAAATAGAGAATCTGAATTTCCTTTCCGCCGACGTGGAGCGTCATGCGATCGCGAAACGTTGCGTTCGGCAGCCGCGACCGCTGCTCGTCGGCAGACGCGCCTCCGCGTTGCATCTGCTCGACAAGGCCCGCGCGATAGTTGTCGTGTCCGACCTTGAAGACATCCGCATAGGCGAGGTTCCCCTTGCTGTACTGATCGTGGAACGAAGAGGACACAAGGTAGCGAACGGGCTGCTTGATAACGCTCGTAATCGACTCGCGTTGAGCGCGGCCCACGGCTTCCGAACCCAGGGCATCGACGACCACCGCTCCTTCACTCGTGACGATGATGCCGCTGCTGAAAGGCCTGCCGGCCGTGAACGCGGAGTACATGAAGTGGCCGGGAATGATTCGTCTCAGGCTTTCAGCGCTCGTCGTTTGCCCGGCCGCGGGCGCTTGCGCGACTGCGGCACTGCGAAGCTCCTGCCCAAAGAGAAAAGGGATCGACGGAAGGACAATGAGAAGGAGGGCAGCTGACCTGGTCGTCATGTTTGATCATCCCTGCAAGATAGGCGACACGAGTCACGGGGCTCTGGACGCGCCACGATCTTCGGTCATCTCGACTTCTCGATAGCCACAACGGGTGACGTTCTCGAAAGCGGGCGAGGGGCTGCGCGTCCGGGTCGTGCTCAGAAATCGAACTGCGCGCTCACCTTGGCGAAGCGCGCCACCAGGATCGATTGCGGCGTCAGCCAGGTGAGTCCATAGGTCTGGTTGTAGGTCAGCACGGCGCTCGAGTTCAAGAGATTGAACACGTCGAGACCAAGCGTCACCGCGCGTGGGCCGAACGTGAAGCGCTTGCCAACGCGCACGTCGAGCTGGTTCAGCCGATCGCCGTAGAGCGTGCCCGGCTCCACGAGGTTGACCGTGACGTTGGCGGCGCCTCCGGCGAGATTACGGCCGAGCGACGGGGCGATCAGCGCATTCGACACGACCCAGTTCGCCGCGAGGCTTTGCGACGAGATGGAGGGAACGTTGACCCCTTGGTACGGCTTGCTCACGAACGTCCCGCCGACCTGCATATCGATCCGGGGAACGGTGTAGGCGATGAGGCCCATGAGGTTGGTGTGGAAAGGCGTCTGCAGGTGGCAGAACCGCGGGCTCGGGTCGTCCATCTTCGGCGTGACGTCACACGCGTCGGTCGAGCTCCGTCCGGCGCTGAAACCACCCTGGACGGTCAAGCCGTTGGTCGGGCGAAGATTGACGCTGATGTCCACCCCGTTGTAGTGCTCCGTCTGCTTGCCGAAACGGCTCGCATCGGTCACGAAGTTGTCGACCTGTCCGAACTTTTCGGGCTTGATGTCATACAAGCCAGTGACCTGATAGCCGCCGCCATCAGGCAGGCGCGGATCGACCGGAGCCGTGATCGTGTACGGATCGTAGTCCTGCGGTCCCACAGCACGGTTGTCGGTCACCACGAAGTTCCCATATATGCGGCGCGCGTAGGTGAGCTCCACCGACATGCGTGACAGGAGCTGGTGCTGAACCGACGCCGTGAGATCCCAGCTGTAGGGGCGGAGGTTCCAGCCAGCGAGGATCGCGGGATCGTAGGTAGTGGTGGCCACGTTCTTCGCGAAATAGAGGTTCGACCACTGCCCGCACATGTCGCCGCCGCTGGCCCGCAGATCCTGCGCCGCAGGATTCAACAGATCACAGTCCGCCACGTAGTTCCGGTTGGCGTCGGTCCAGGCCCGATTCGTCGTGGTCGCGACGTTCGCCCCGGGGTTGCCGACGTTGTCGATCGTGCCGGTGCCGGCAACGTCCGGGGGATACCTGCCGAAGACCATCTTGACCGCCGTCCTGCCGGTGCCGAAGATGTCGAACGACGCACCAGCCCTGGGGAACACGTCGTTCAACTTCACGGGGCTGTCCTGCGCCGGAAAGACGATCTGTTCCGGCATGAAGCGGGTGGGTCCGAGTCGCGATTCGGGGAACGAGCCGCCGATGTGCTCGAAACGGAGCCCCCCCTGAACGGTCAGACGGCCGAACGTCGACCGGTCCTCCACGTAGCTGGCCTGGGTGATCGTGTTATTCCAGGTGATCGCCGGGATGGCGGTCATCGTCAGCTGGTTCGGCACGCCGTCGCGAAACCGGTACGCCAGGTCCTGGTCGTTGGTGTAATTGGCGCCGAAGAGCCGCCTGTACTTGGTGAGAACGTAACCCGCCTTCATGCTGTGAGCGCCGGTGACGTACGACACCGCCACCGTGGGGGAAAGCGTCAGGATCCCGCCGCGGGTCCAGTTCTGCGATCGATACGTGAGGCCGGGGATGATGCCGGCCTGTTCGGTGACGCGGATGAGCTGACGATTGTTGGCTGGAGTCTCCTCCCCGCCGGGCTGCTCGTAGTGGCGCCTCATGTTGGCTTCGAGCAGCAGGCGGTTCGTCACCGGTGACGTCCAGCTGAATCGCGCTACGCTCTCCGGATACGCGCCGCTCGTGGACGTGGCCTCGGGCGACGTCGTGGTCGTCCCGGCCCCGTCCAGGCACAGCCTGCACACGTCCTGCTCGTCCCACCACGCAACGATCTTGTTGCGGGGCGTAACCTGCCACGTCAAGCGGAGGCCGGCGTTTCTCCAGGTGCCATCCTCGCCTGCCGGCTGATCGAGGTCGGGCTCGTAGGTCCATTTGTTGGGGTCGCCGGCATTCAGGTTCCGCCACATGCCTGCCACCAGCTTCCGGTTCCCCTGGTGACGGGCGTTGGCAAAGAACCAGATGCGATCTCTTCTGATCGGCCCGCCATACCAGATGCTGGTGTCCCACAGCTTCTGCAGTGGATTGGGTGTGCGCAGACCGGCGTTCCGAAGCGCATCCGTCATGTTGTCGGACTGCATGGCATCGTTCGCGAAGTTGACGAAGAACGATCCGCGGAACGTGTTGCCGCCCGAACGCGACACGACGTTCATGATGGGGCCGCCGGTGACCGCTTCGCCCATGCCACCCGACACCGTGAGCGCGATCTCCTGAGCGGCGCCCGTATCGGCGACATAGAACGACACGCCGAGAAACGCCACCTCGGTGCCGTCCACCTGAAGCCGTCCTTCGTTCCGGCGGCCGCCATGAGACTGAAAAACGCTGAACGTGGGGCCCGATGAACCGCCGACGTCAGCCCCCTGAATGCTGATACCGGGCACGAGGGCCGTGAAGCTGAAGTACTGCCTCGCGTTGGGGATCACGGCAATCGTCGAGTCGTCGATGGTCTGCTGGACCTTGGCCCCCTGCACGTCGACGATCGGGCTCTCGCCGGTGACGGTGACGGTCTCCTCGAGGGCGCCAACGCTCAATTGCGCGTTGACGGTGGCGGTGAAGCTGCCAGTCAGCCTGATGCCCTCGCGCCTGACGGTGCTGAAGCCGGTGAGCGTGAACGTGAGCACGTAGGTTGCCGCCGGCAGGTCGACAATCCGGTATTGACCGGTTCCGTCGGTGACGACGGTCCGGACCTTTTCAATCAGCGCAGGACTCGACGCCTCGACCGTGACGCCGGGCAGCACCGCGCCCGACGCGTCCGCGACGACTCCAGTAATCGTGGCTTGCGCGAACGCGCGTGTGGGGAGGGCGACGGCCAGAAGTCCGAGGAGAAAGAGCGAGCCCAACGTCCGCATAGGCCTCCTTCATTTCCGGTATGCACCGAAAGCGTGGAAGTACCCGGCCATGAGGTCCGTGAATCGCGAGTTGAAGCCTCAGCGTCCTCGAAAGGACGAAGAGGGGCGTGTCTACCGTGCGGCCGCCACGCCGGAGCGGAGTGTCTGCCGCTGGCGGCCGAATGTCAACCCCCAGATTCAGGCAGAAAGAACGAAATCACCTAAGGCCGAATCGATTTCAGATCGTCCACGACCAGGTCCCTGATGGACTCTTCCATAGGCACACCCTCGCGACATCGCTGCCACTCCTGTTCGCTCTTGTCGGCTGACACGTTTCTCGAGATCAGACGCACTGGGCGGGGTGGTCCTGAAGCGCTGCTTCGGACTCGACCCAGAGAATGCGTCTCGTCGGGGCCTTCCTGTACACGGCACCAAGGCCGGCGGCGGCCGCCTCCGTAATGGCAGAGATAGTCCTCGGAACGATCAGCCCTTCGGCCCGCGGCGGCCGGTGGGCGGGAACTGCGCGGTAATCGTAGGCAGCTCGGACGCAGAACATGACTGCGAGGTAACTATGAGAGCGTTCGGAGTATTCGGGATAGTCCTGACCGTGCTGTTTCTGCTGAGTTTACTGGTCGCCATCGGCTCACAGGGGGGTATTAGCAAGGAAGAGTTCGCTGTCGTGGCTTACTTCTTTGGCGCATTTGCCGTGATCATGTGCGTTACTACCGTTCGTACGCATGGAGCGCCGGTTAAGTTAGCCGGTGCGGTCCTGGGGCTCGGGCTTCTATATGCCGTCGTATACACCGTCGAGTGGGCTGCGTCGGACAGACAGACGTCCCGCGAGAGCTTCGAATCGGGTTCGTACCGAATCAATCACGATGATTGGAATGTCGCTGTCGCCGTGCCGTTGTCAGCTGCGGCGATTGCCTTAGGGTCGTCGCTCGCGCGCAGACGCGTTTGACAGGCGACCTCGCGCGGTTCTGCTACGCAAACCGTATGAGATGGAATGGTCGTTTCGGCTGGTTGGCAGAGCGTGGATTTCTCCTGGCTGGAATAGGACGACTCGCAGCGACAAGACGTCGTGTAGGCCCGCGCGGTCACTACCCGCGGACTCATCGGCTGACCGATCACTATAGCTGCTCATAGAGACTGCGGGCGGTGACCTCCAGTTCCCTTGTCGATAGCGCCCTGAATCGATCGATAGCGGTTTCTTCACGCACAAAGACACGCTACAGAGCGTCACCACGAACAGCCGGCAGCAGCGAACCCAGTGTGGTGCTGAGAAACACACGACAATCGATTCAGGATCTCACTCTGGTGGAGTGATGCAGGAACGCTGATGGCAGCTCACACAACACGCGGTGGTGGCGAATGAGCAAACATCAGCGCATCCGGCAGCAACACCGCCACACCGAGAGGCCGACGCCCGAACGCCGCGTGCGTCCGACCGAATCGGCCGTCCCCGTGCCGTTTGGTGTGCAGACGCCCGCGGGGATCCTGTCCCTACCAGAAAGCCTGTACGTGCGGATTCATTGAGGTTTCTCGTCGCCGTCGAATAGCCTTCGATCGGTGATGCCCATCGTCGTATCCGTACTCCTGTCGCTCCGTTCGCTGGTTCGCTCGCGCGCGGCGCTGCACCTCGAGATTCTCGCGCTCAGACACCAGCTACAGGTCCTGGAACGCTCGCGCCGACCGCGCCTCCGTCTCACCGCAGCCGACCGGCTACTCTGGGTGTGGTTCTCGCGCATCTGGACCGAGTGGCGGCCGGCGCTCGTCCTGGTGCAACCGGACACCGTCGTCGCGTGGCACCGGCGCGGGTTCCGCCTGTTCTGGACCTGGAAGAGCCGACACCGCACAGGCCGGCCGACCGTACCGGCCGACGTCCGCGCGTTGATCCGCACGATGTCTCACGCGAATCCGCTCTGGGGTGCGCCTCGCATCCACGGCGAGCTGCGGAAGCTCGGGATCGTCCTGAGTCAGTCCACCGTCGCGAAGTACATGGTGCGTCGCCGACGCCCACCGTCGCAGACGTGGCGGACGTTCCTCGCGAACCACGTCGGCCAGATCATGGCCGCGGACTTCTTCGTGGTCCCGACCGCCACGTATCGCCTGCTGTTCGTGCTGGTCATCCTCGCCCACGAACGCCGACGCGTCGTGCATGTCGCGGTCACCGATCACCCGACCTCCGCGTGGACGGCGCAGCAACTCCGCAACGCCTTTCCCGACGACGAGTGCCCGTCCTACCTGCTGCACGATCGCGATGGCGCGTTCGCCGGAATCGCCGGCACGATCGCCGCCATGCGGATCCAGGACGTGGTGACCGCCCCACGCTCGCCCTGGCAGAACGCCTACGTCGAGCGCTTCATCGGATCAATTCGGCGCGAATGCCTCGACCACGTGATCGTCGTTGAGCGCCGCAGGACTGCAGCGCGTCGTGAACGGACTACGTCGCGTATTACATGCGCTCGCGGACGCATCTGAGCCTCGACAAGGACTCACCCACTCCGCGGCCCGTGATGCCGCCGACGGCCGGACGCATCGTCGCGGTCCCGGAGGTCAACGGGCTGCACCATCGCTACGACCGCGCCGCCGCATAGTCTCCCGGCCACCATTCTCGCGCCGCCCTTTCCTGCCAAAGGACGCTGACTCTTCCCGATCTGGGCGCGGATGTGGCTTCGATGGCGTGTGGTCGGAGTAAGCATCCTCCCTGAACTCGTCGTCCCAGACATCGGGATGGAGTTCTCGGTAGGGCACTGTCAAGTTAACGTCGACCGCGGCCACCTAGTGTCCTGACCGCGAAGAATGTGAAATAAATGGCGCGGCCCAGTCGGTACTCGTCTACAAGGAGGCGAGCATGCGCACTGGGACGCCCGAAGGTTGCGCTGATTCTGACGGACGACGAACGCGTGCGACTCGACTCGTTGGCCCATCGATCTCGCACGGCGCCGCACCTGGCGCGGCGCGCGCGGATCATTCTGGCGTGCGCGGAGGGCCACGACAACAAGGTCGGTCGCGAAGCGGCTGCGGATGTCGCAAACCACGGTGTGCAAGTGGCGCGGCCGGTTTGTGCGCGAGCGCCTCGACGGGTTGTACGACGAGCCGCGTCCGGGGGCGCCGCGGCAGATCAGCGATGAGCAAATCGAGCAGGTGATCGTGCGGACGCTGGAGGAGACGCCGCGCGGCGAGACGCACTGGAGCAGCCGCGGCATGGCGAAAGCGAGCGGATTGGGTCGCACGACGGTGCAACAGATCTGGCGCGCGTTTGGCCTGCAGCCGCATCGGACCGAGACGTTCAAGCTGTCGACGGATCCGCTGCTCATCGAGAAGGTGCGCGACATCGTCGGC
Organism: uncultured Acidobacteriota bacterium; assembly: GCA_963785755.1. Lineage (GTDB taxonomy): Bacteria > Acidobacteriota > Vicinamibacteria > Vicinamibacterales > 2-12-FULL-66-21 > JACCXG01. The sequence continues at coordinate 11,640 of CAWAXG010000062.1, forward strand.
CTGTACATGCATCCGCCGACCCATGCCGTCGTGTTCTGTGTCGACGAGAAATCGCAGATTCAGGCGTTGGACCGCACGCAACCCGTGTTGCCGATGCGGCCCGGCCAGGTCGAACGGCGCACGCATGACTACCGTCGGCATGGCACGACCACGTTGTTTGCGGCGCTCAACGTCAAGACCAGTGAGCTCATCACGCAGTTTCATCAACGGCATCGCTCGACCGAGTTCCGGCAGTTCCTGGATGCGGTGGATGCCGCCGTCCCGCGGCACCTCGACGTGCATCTGATCATGGACAACTACGGCACGCACAAGACGCCGTTGATCCGGAACTGGTTCGCGAAGCGCCCGCGCTTTCACGTCCACTTCACGCCCACCTACGGCTCCTGGCTGAACCTCGTGGAGCGCTGGTTCGCCGAGCTCACGAACAAACAACTGCGGCGCGGCGTCCACCGCAGCGTCGCGCAGCTGAAGGCGGCGATTCGCGAGTTCATCGCCGCGCATCATGCGAATCCGAAACCGTTTGTCTGGACGAAGAGCGCCGACGAGATCCTCGCCAGCATTGCGCGCTTCGCCCAGCGAACACTCGACTTTCAGGCCGCGCCACTTATTGCGCGAACCACGCGGTCAGGACACTAGCAGGCTGCTGAAAAAGTACCGAAACAGGATCGACACTGTGATCCGGTCGTACTACGATGCTCCCACCATTCAGGAAGGGAGCGCCTCGATGCGTGGATCCGACGAGCAGCCTGGGTATCTGTTTAGCTACGTGTCGGCCGAAGCGCGCGTGCCCGGGGACCACCCGTTGCGCCGCGTGCGGACGATTGTGGACGAGGTGCTGCACCGCCTCTCGCCGGAATTCGAGCGGCTGTACGTGCGCTGGGGCCGGCCGTCGATCGCGCCGGAGAAACTGCTGCGCGCACTGCTGTTGCAGCAGCTGTACACGATTCGGAGCGAGCGGCAGCTGGTCGAGCAGCTGCAGTACAACCTGCTGTTTCAGTGGTTCGTCGGTCTGTCGCTGGACGACGCCGTCTGGGATGCCACCACGTTTACGAAGAATCGCGACCGGCTGTTGACCGGCGACATCGCCACGGCGTTCTGCGGGAAGTGCTGGCCGACCGCCGGCGTGCGGTCTGTTGTCGGACGAGCACTTCACGGTCGATGGGACGCTGCTGGAGGCGGGGGCCAGCCAGAAAAGCTTTCGGCCACGTGATGATGACCGGCGCGGCGGCGAGGGCGGCAACGCCGACGTGAATTTTCGCGGTGAGACCGACGGAACGACACGCATCAGTCGACCACGGATCCCGACGCGCGGCTCGCGCGCAAGGGACCGGGGCGCGAGGCGAAGCTCAGTTACGCGGCGCACCTGCTGATCGAGAATCGTACGGCCTGATCGTCGACACGGCGGTGACGAGTGCCGACGGGTATGCCGAAGTCGATGCGGCGATCACGATGCTCGGCGAGTTGCCACAAGGTCAACGGATCACGGTCGGTGCCGACAAGGGCTATGACACGCGCGCGTTCGTCGCCGCGTGCCGTCGGATGGGCATCACCCCGCACGTCGCGCAGAAGCAGCCTACACGGGCGATCGACCGGCGCACCACGCGCACCGCGCCTACGCGGTCAGTCAGCTGCGCCGTAAACGCGTCGAAGAAGCCTTCGGGTGGATGAAAACCGTGGGCCTGCTGCGGAAGCTCCGGCATCGCGGCGGACGACTCGTCGATTGGATGTTCACCTTCACGGCGGCGGCCTACAACGTCGTCCGCCTGAAGACCTTGATGGCGGTGCCGGCGTGAGAACGACGAGCGCCCCCGGCCACTGTTCAGCGGAATGAGGGAACACATGCTCGACAGCCGCGCGCTCGTTTTCGTCACTATTTCAGCAGCCTGCTAGGGCGTTATCGCGACGCCGAACGCGTCAGGCCGCTGCCGCGGTGTTCCACGCAATGAACGCGCGCGAGCGCAGAAGGCGCTGATGGCCGGCGCGGAGCTGATGTCGTCCAATGGTGAACAGGTTGCGAACGGCATCGTGGACCGCGAGGAACCGCTGGGCCTGTGCCACCGATTTGAAGCGCCGCATGTGGCGCTCGCGCTGGCGCGTCGGCTGGTGTGAGACTTCGGCCCGGTTGTTGGCGTAGCGGGTGGTGTCGTGGACGACGGACGGCATGATGACCCGATGCGCGGCGCGGTAGCTCCCGAGGCGATCGGTGACGAGGCGGTGCGGGACACGGCCGCTCCGCTTGAGTAACTTGCGAAAGAACCGCGCGGCGGCGTGGCGATCCCGGCGGGGCTGGAGCAGGATGTCGATGACGTCGCCGTCTTGGTCGACGGCCCGCCAGAGATACTGACGCTGGCCGCGAATGGTCACGAAGAGTTCGTCCAGATGCCACGTGTCGCCGACGGGCCCGGCCCGCTGCCGGAGCCGCCGCGCGTAGGCGAGGCCGAAGGTCTCGCACCAGTGCCGGATGGATTCGTACGAGACGGTGATGCCGCGTTGCGCGAGGAGGTCTTCGACGTCGCGGAAGCTCAGGGTGAAGCGGTAGTAGAGCCAGACGGCGTGGCTGATAATGGCGGGCGGGAATCGGTAGCGTGGATAGCGGACGACATCGTCGGGCATCCGGCTACTGTGCCCGCGGTCGCCTCAAGTTGACAATGCCTCC
>CAWAXG010000063.1:0-94863 GCA_963785755.1 uncultured Acidobacteriota bacterium
CGACGACGCCGAGCCCGACTGGGCGCCGCTCTTCGCCGAGGCGCGGCTCGAGCCTTCGGCCTTCCGGCGAGCCGAGCCGCTCTGGACGCCGCCCTTCTACGTCGAGAAGCGCGTCGCCTGGGAGGGACGCTGGCCGGCGCGCCGGGACCCTGCCGCTGCGCATCGAGGCGGCGAGCTACCGCGGTGGGCCCGTGTGGTTCGAGATCAAGAACGCCTGGACGCGGGCCGAGCGCGAGCAGGCTTTTCCGCTGACCCCGGGCCAGCGCCGGATGCAGACCTTCTCGATCCTGCTGCTGGTGGCGCTCGTCGGTGTGGGCTGCGTGCTCGCCTATCGAAACATCTCGCTCGGCCGCGGGGACCGCCGGGGCGCCTTCCGGCTGGCGTTCGCGCTCGCGACGCTCACGACCGTCGGCTGGGCTCTGCGCGCGCACCACGTCGAAGACCCCATGGGCGAGCTCACCTCCGCGGCGCGCGGAATGGGCTTCGCCGTGCTGGTGGCGGCGAACGTCTGGCTCTTCTACCTGGCGCTCGAGCCCTACGTGCGGCGCCTGCGGCCCTGGACGCTCGTCTCGTGGACTCGCCTCCTGAACGGAGGCTGGCGCGCCGCCGTCGTGGGCCGCGACCTGCTGGTGGGAGTGGCCGTCGGCACCGGCCTCGTGTTCGTGCGTGTGCTCTCGCGGTCGCTCGCCCGCGCGCTCGGCTGCCCCGAGCCCGCCCCCGACCTCTACGGCATCGATACGCTCCTAGGGACGCCGCTGCTGCTGAGCTTACCGTGAGCCTGCCCGTCGCCGCGGTGCTCTACGGGCTCGCGATCCTGCTTCTGTTCCTCGTCCTCCGGCTCGCGACGCGGCGAGACTGGATCGCGACGGTCGCTGATCACGGCGTTCCTGGTCGCCGGCGACCTGATCGACTCGCGCGTGTCCCGCGAGAGCCGTGGCTCTTCCTGCTGATCGCGACGGCCGCCCAGGGCGTGTTCATGGCAGTGCTGCTGCGGCTCGGGGTGCTCGCCGCGATCGCCTGCATCTGGACCGCCGACATGCTGGTGGGTCCGTCGCTGCTCTACAACCCTCGAAGCTGGACCGGCTCGAGCGTCTACTTCGTGGTGCCGCTGCTGCTGCTGGTCGCCGTTCTCGCCTTCCGAAACGCCCTCGGAGGCCACGCGGGCATGCGGCGCTACCTCACCGGCGACGTGTCCCGTCGACCCCCGCCTGACGCTCGCCTTCCATGCATTGGACGCCTCGCGGAGCGGCACTTTCGAGGGCATTTGACGTAGTCTCTTGTAGAGCCTGGACCTCGCCATGTTCGCGTGCCCCTCGTGCGCCACTCCGGTCGCCTCGGGCCAGTACGCGTGCCCGCAGTGCGGCTCCGAGCTCGACATCGCCGAGAGCCCGACCGGCACGGCGCCCCACCCGCCCTTGTGTCGAAGACCCCGTCGGGCGATAGGCCCCGCACGCCCTCGAACGGCGCGGGCGGCAAGCTCCTGGGCGAGCGCTTCGTGCCGGGGACCGTGCTCGCCGACCGCTACCGCATCGGCGGCCTGCTCGGCCGCGGCGGCATGGGCGAGGTGTACCGCGCGGACGACCTGAGCTGGAGCAGCCGGTCGCGCTCAAGTTCCTGCCCGACGGCGGTCGACGGCGACGCCGAGCGCCTGGGCCGCTTCTACCGCGAGGTGCGCATCGCCCGCCAGGTGTCGCATCCGGCGGTCTGCCGCGTCTACGACATCGGCGAGGCGGAGGGCCACGCCTTCCTCTCCATGGAGCTACGTGGACGGCGAGGACCTCGCCTCGCTGCTGCGGCGGCATCGGCCGGCTGCCCACCGACAAGGCGCTCGAGATCGCGCGCCAGCTGTGCGCCGGCCTGGCCGCCGCACATGCCAAGGGCGTGCTCCACCGCGACCTGAAGCCCGCCAACGTGATGCTCGACGGCCAGGGCAACGTGCCGCATCACCGACTTCGGCCTGGCCGGCGTCGCCGAGACGATCTGCGGGCGACGACGTGCGCTCGGGCACGCCGGCCTACATGTCGCCCGAGCAGCTCGAGGGGCGCGAGGTCACGGTGCGGAGCGACATCTTCTCGCTGGGGCTCGTGCTCTACGAGCTCTTCACGGGCAGGCGCGCGTTCGAAGGCAAGACGCTGGCGGAGTAGATGCGCAAGCAGCGGGCCGAGCGGCCGACCGAGCCGTCGGCGCTCGTGCCGGGCTCGACCACGCAGTGGAGCGAGCGATCCTGCGCTGCCTCGAGAAGGAGCCGCGCCGCGCGGCCGTCCTCGCCGCACGTCGTCTCCGCGATGCTACCGGCGGCGATCCGCTCGGGCGGCGCTCGCGGCGGGGAGACGCCCTCGCCGGAGATCGTCGCCGCGGCGGGCGAGGCGGCCGGGCTGCGGCCGGCCGTCGGCCTGGCGCCTGCTCGCTCGTGTTCGCCGGGCTGGGGCTCGTCCGCTCGCGCGGACACGTTCCGGCTCACGGGCTCGTGCCCTCGGGAAGCCGCCGGCGGTGCTCGAGGACCGCGCGCGGGAGTTCGTGCGCCGCCTCGCCACCGATACCCGACGGACGACGGCAGGGGCCTCTCCGTGGACGGCGACTACTTCGGGCATATCGGCAAGAGCGACTCCTCGCCCAAACGTGGGCGACCTCGCGAGCGCACCCCCCGGTGCTGCAGTTCTGGTACCGCCAGAGCCCGCGCCCAATCGTCTCGATGCAGCCGAACGGCAAGATCTACTGGACCAAGCCGGCGCTCGAAATCAGCGGCATGGCGGGGGCTCCAGTACGACATGGAGGGACGGCTGTTGAAGTTGTACGCCGTTCCTCCGCAGCTCGAGGCGGAGAGACGGCGCCTGCCGGCGCCCGACTGGGCGCCGTTCTTCGCCGAGGCGCGCCTCGATCGTCCGGTTCCGTCCGGCCGCGCCGCGCTGGACGCCGGCCTTCTACGTGGACAGTCGCGCCGCCTGGGAAGGCTCGTGGCCGGGCCGGCCCGATATTCCCGTGCGGATCGAGGTCGCGTCCCACGGCGGCCGCCCGGCATGGTTCGAGATCGTCTGGCCGTGGACGCGTCCCGAGCGCATGGAGTCCTCCTGTGGCCGACCGCCAAGATCCTGCGCCAGGCGCTCTTCCTCACGCTCGTGTTCCTGCTGCTCGGCGCCGCGGGCTTCATGGCGCGCCGCAACCTGGTGCTGGGCCGCGGCGATCGTCGCGGCGCCTTCCGCGTCTCGCTGCTCCTGGCCGGTGTCGGCCTGCTCTCGTGGGCGCTCGGTGCGCACAACGTCGCCGACTGGAACGCGCAGGTCGGGCTCGTCTTCCGCGGGGCCGGCGCCGTCGTGCTCGAGGCGACATTCGTCTGGCTCGTGTACCTCGCAGTCGAGCCCTACGCTCGCCGCCTCCGCCCCTGGACGCTCGTTTCCTGGACGCGCCTTCTCGGCGGCGGCTTCTCGGACCCGGTGGTGGGCCGCGACATCCTCGCCGGCGTCGCCTGGGCGATCCTGGTCTACTTCCTGAACACGCTGCGCTACGTGGTGCCGCCGCTCTTCGGCCAGCCGGCGCCCGAGCCGTCGTACAGCTATCTCGACGCGCTGCTCGGGCCCGGGCCGCTGCTTTCGGTGGCGCTCAATGCCGCGAACGAGTGCATCCTCCTCGCGCTCGGGTCGCTGCTGCTGTTCGTGCTGTTGCGGATGCTGCTGCGGCGCGACGCGCTCGCGATCGCCGCGCTCGCGCTGGTGCTGATCGGCCCGAACGGCTTCAGCATGGGCGAGTCGCTCTGGCTCGGGGTGCCGATCTCCGTCGCGGTGATGGTCACCTGGATCCTGCTGCTGCTGCGTTTCGGGCTGCTCGCGGCGTGGATCGGCGAGCTCGTCTACACCGTGCTGTACGTCTTCCCGCTCACGACCGACCTCGCCTCGTGGAAGGCGGCGCCGACGCTGCTGGCGCTGCCGCTCCTCGCGCTGCTCTGCGTCTTCGCGCTGCGTAACAGCCTCGGCGGCACGGGGCTGCGGCGCTACCTGGCGCCGGAGCCGAGCTCTCGTCCCTGACGGCGGCCGCTCACGGCGAGCGGCGGTAGACCACGCGGCCGCCCACGATCGTGGTCTCGACCTTCACGTCTTTGATGCGCTCGGCCGGGACGGCGAACACGTCGTCGCCAGGATCACGAGGTCGGCGAGCTTGCCCGGGAACGAGCGGCCCTTCTCGCGTTCCTGGAACTCGGCGAACGCCGATGCCGCGGTGTACGCGGCGATCGCCTCGGCGATCGTGATCTTCTGCTCGGGCACCCAGCCGTCGGGCTGCTTGCCATCGAGCGTCGCGCGCGTCACCGCGGCATAGAGCGTCAGCATCGGGTCGAGCGGCGCGACCGACCAGTCGGTGCCCAGCGCGAGCCGGACGCCCGCGTCGAGCAGCGTCCGGAAGGCGTAGGTCGTCTTCGAGCGCTCGGGGCCGATCCGCCGCTCCGCCCAGCGGCCGTCGTCGATCGCGTGATACGGCTGGACCGAGGCGATCACTTTCAGCGCCGCGAAGCGCTCGAAGTCTTTCGGGGCGAGGTGCTGGGAGTGCTCGACGCGGAAGCGGCGGTCGCGCGCGCCGTTGGCCTTCTGCACGTCCTCGAAAAGCCTGAGCACGATCGAGATCGCGCAGTATTCTGACCTCGATGACCAGGACCTATCCGAAGGTCGCGATCTACATCACGCGCGCGAGCTCCGCTGAGCTTTACGCGAAGGTCCTGGATGGCACGCTCGACGTCGCTATCGCCGCACACCCTTCGTTTTCGATTCCGAAAGCGTGTGATTGGCGCGAACTGCGGAAGGAAGCTTTGGTGCTGCTGACGCCCAAATCGATGCCCAGGCGAAAGCCTCACATCATCTTGGCGTCGGAGCCCGTCATCCGCCAGGACCGCAATACCTGGGCCGGTCAGCTCATTGACGGCTATTTGCGCAGCGCTCGCATCCGACCGCACGAGCGGTTCGAGATCGATGGCTTCGAGCCGATTGCCATCTTGGTGGACCATGGCCTCGGCGTCGCGCTCGTGCACGATTGGCCGCCGCCCTGGCCGGAAGGTCTGTCGGTTACGAAAATGGCGCTCCCCGCTAATGCGTTCGGCAGACAGGTCGGCGCGCTCTGGATGAGAGCGTCGATACGCGGCCGTCTCATTCGCATATTTCTCGATGTGGCGGAGACCACGCTCACGTCCAGCAGGCGGAGAAGACTCAGCACCTTAGTGATTCCATTTAAGTCCGCTTTTGGCCCAGGCTGTGTGAAAACGCCCTGCTTGATGTGATTCTCGCGATATGATTCCGGCCGCGATTTGCGGGGGGATCAGATGAGGCGCTTCGTTGAGGGCACGGATCGTGGGCAAAGCGCGCTTTTTCCTGAATGCCTGGAAGACTGGATCAGCGAGGACAATTCGGTTCGTGTGATCGATGTCTTTGTCGGTGAACTGGATCTGTCCCAGCTTGGGTTCAGCGGGGTCGATCCCGAGGTAACCGGGCGGCCCTCGTATCATCCGTCGGTACTGCTGAAGCTCTACATCTACGGCTATCTCAATCGGGTTCAGTCGAGCCGCCGGCTCGAGCGTGAGGCCGGGCGCAACGTTGAGGTGATGTGGCTCACGGGCCGCTTGGTCCCCGATCACAAGACGATTGCCGACTTCCGCAAGGACAATGGCCGCGCCATCCGCCAAGTCTGCGCCCGGTTTGTTGCGCTCTGTCGCACCCTAAACCTATTTACAGAAGCCAGCGTGGCGATTGATGGCAGCAAGTTCAAGGCGGTGAACAACCGTGACAAGAACTTCACGCGCGCGAAGATGGAGCGGCGCTTGGCGCAGATTGAGGAGAGCGTCGCCCGCTATCTGCACCAGCTCGACAGCGCCGATCGGCAGGAGCCGTCGCTGGCGCGCACGATCAAGACGAGCCGCCTGCAGGAGAAGATCGCGAAGCTGAAAGAGGAAATGCAGCGCCTCCATGCACTCGAGGTGCGGATGCTCGCTACAGCGGACCAGCAGATATCGCTGACCGATCCTGATGCTCGCTCGATGGCGACGAGCGGCCGAGGCTCCGGTATGGTGGGCTACAACGTCCAGGTCGCCGTCGATACCGAGCATCATCTGATCGTCACGCATGAGGTGACCAACGTCGGGACCGACCGGTCACAGCTCGCGCACGTGGCCAAGAAGACGCAGGCGACGCTGGAAGCAAACAACTTGGATGTCGTTGCCGATCGGGGCTACTTCAACAGCGAGGAGATCCTGGCGTGCGAAGAGGCGGGCATCGTGGTCACGCTGCCAAAGCCGATGACCTCGAACTCAAAGGCGGAAGGCCGCTTCGGCAAACAGGACTTCCGCTATGTAGCGGAGGAGGACGTTTACATTTGTCCTGCCGGTGAAAGGCTCGCCTACCACTACACCAACGAGGAAAGTGGATTGGTCCTGCGCCGCTACTGGACCAACGCCTGCCAGAGTTGCGCTATCAAGCATAGTTGCACCACCGGCAAGGAGCGACGGATCACTCGATGGGAGCACGAGCACATTCTCGATGCGGTCCAGCGCCGGCTCGACGAGCATCCGGAGAAGATGCGCCAGCGGCGCGAGACGGTCGAGCATCCGTTCGGAACGATAAAGTCATGGATGGGGTCGACGCACTTCCAGATGAAAACGCTCAAGCACGTCGGCACCGAAATGGCGCTGCACGTCCTGGCCTACAACATGAAACGCGTGATGAGGATTTTAGGCGTTGGCGGATTGATGGAGGCAATCCACGCATGAGACGAGCCCTGTAGGCTCCTATAGCCCGCGTTCCTTGCCTCATGGAGCCATTAGGCGTCTGCACGGACGGATTCCGCCGAATTGGCCGCGCGAGCCGGGCAATCCCGCGGATCTCCGCTCACACCAGTCACCAACCGCGTTTTCGCACAGCCGGGTCAAAAGCCGAAGTGTCCGGAAAAATGGCCGTGCATGGGCACTTCGAGTGATCAAACCGCGACGTCTGATGATAGCTCGCACAGCCGACTATGACCCCTGGCTGTGTGAAAACGCACCGCTTGATGTGATTGCGGCAATATGATTCCGTGCCTCGATTTGCGGGGGGATCGGATGCGGCGCTTCGTTGAGGGAATGGATCGGGGCAAAGCACGTTGTTTCCTGAATGCCTGGAAGACTGGATCAGCTGAGGACAATCCGGTTCGTGTGATCGATGTCTTTGTCGGTGAACTGGATCTGTGCGTGCTTGGGTTCAGCGGTGTCGATCCCGAGATAACCGGGCGGCCTTCGTATCATCCGTCGGTACTGCTGAAGCTCTACATTTACGGCTATCTCAATCGGGTTCAGTCGAGCCGCCGGCTTGAGCGTGAGGCCTTGCGCAACGTTGAAGTAATGTGGCTCTCGGGTCGGTTGGCTCCGGATCACAAGACCATTGCCGACTTCCGCAAGGACAATGGCCTCGCCATCCGGCAAGTTTGCGCCCGGTTTGTTGTGCTTTGTCGCACCATAGGTCTGTTCACAGAGGCCAGCGTTGCGATTGATGGCAGCAAGTTCAAGGCGGTGAACAACCGTGACAAGAACTTCACGCGCACCAAGATGGAGCGGCGCTTGGCGCAGATCGAGGAGAGCGTCGCCCGTTATCTGCAGCAACTCGACAGGGCCGATCGGCAAGAGCCATCGGAGGCGCGCAAAACCAAGAGGAGCCGCCTGCAGGAGAAGATCGAGAAGCTGAAGGAGGAGATGCAGCGCCTCGTGGACTAAAGGCGCGGATGCTCGCCACGCGGACCAGCAGATATCGTTGACCGATCCTGATGCTCGCTCGATGGCGACGAGTGGCCGAGGCTCCGGCATCGTGGGCTACAATGTCCAGGTCGCCGTCGATACCGAGCATCATCTGATCGTCACGCATGAGGTGACCAACGTCGGGAGCGACCGGTCGCACGCTCGCCCATGGCCAAGAGGCGAAGGCGACGTTGAAAGCGAAGAAGCTCGATGTCGTCGCCGATCGGGGTTACTTCAGCGGTGAAGAGATCCTGGCGTGTGAAAAGGCGGGCATCACGGTCACGCTGCCCAAGCCGATGACCTCGAACTCAAAGGCGGAAGGGCGCTTCGGCAAGCAGGACTTCCGCTACGTCGCCGACGAGGACGTTTATATTTGCCCTGCTGGCGAAACGCTCGCCTACCGCTACACCAACGAGGAAAGCGGATTGATCCTGCGCCGCTACTGGACCAACGCTTGCCAGAGTTGCCCGATCAAGCAGACTTGCACCACCGGCAAGGAACGACGGATCACTCGATGGGAGCACGAGCACATTCTCGAAGCGGTCCAGCGCCGGCTCGACGAGCATCCGGAGAAGATCCGCCAGCGGCGCGAGACGGTCGAGCATCCGTTCGGAACAATAAAGTCATGGATGGGGGCCACGCACTTCCTGACCAAGACGCTGACGCGGGCCGCCTCCGAGATGGCGCTACACGTGCTGGCCTACAACATGAAACGCGTGATGAGATTCTAGGCGTTGGCGGATTGATGGAGGCAATCCACGCATGAGACGAGCCCTGTAGGCTCCCCGGCGCGATGCCCGGCTCGATGGTGCGTTCGAAGGCCGCGATGGCCTGAGCAATACTGTCCAGATTGATCGCGGCCGCAGCCAAGGCTGCCTTGAATTTCGTGACATAGGCGGGGTTCGAACGGATGCGCTGCCTGGATCTCCTCGACTTTCACCGGCGTCGCAGTGTGCGCATGGACATCGAGCCGGTCGCTATCGAAGACTTGGCCTCCGCTTCCAGCGTCGCACGGCGCCCGTCCCAGCCGATTGGGCGCCGCCTCGGCATAGCCGATGCCGAGCAAGGGTCTGGGAGCGGCGCGAGGTGAGCTTGCCGAAATCGTTGCGAACTCTTTGCTTCAGCAAAACTGCCCATCCAAGATGCGGCAGATGACAGGTGACGCAAGCCGTCTTTCCCGAGGCCGATAGCGCGGGATCGAAGAACAGGTCGGCGCTGAGATCGACCAGCGCCTGGTTATCCATCGGCCGTGGCGGCGGGCGCCGATATTGCGATTTCAGCGTCGCAACGAATCCAAAGTCGCTTGCCTGCCCATTCGCTTCCGGCAGATCGGCCAGCAAACTGACCGCCACCAGGGCAATAGCGGTCAAGGTGGACCCGCTGCTGGCAAATATGGTGAGAGCAGAGGCGGAGATTGCGAACTGCATTGGGACCTCCCCAGGAAGTGGACGTAGCTCCGAATGTCCGCAGTTGGGGGCGAGCAGCGCGCATTGGCGTTCGAATGCGAATTGGAGTGCAAGCTCCGCATCCCAAAACCGGCCAACGAGAAGGCGATAGAGACACGGACACAAGGTATTCTTCGGGGGAGACGGCGTGAGGTGATGAACGATCTCAGATACAGGATAAAACCCAGTGGATCGTCGATCATCGTGCGCGCGGTTAAGTTGTAGCGCATTTGCGCGCGGCGACGATGCCAGCGGTAAGAATAGAATGCGAGCAATCCAACGCTGTAGCCGCAAGCCTCAATGAGATTTTGGTCAACCGGCAAGAGAATGCCGAACAGGACCGGCACGACTACGGAGAACCCGACGAGACAATTTTCGGAACTATACCGGGCCGCAACGATGGCGGAGGCTGCGCTGCCACACTCGGCTTAGGGGTCGGCAACCACGGTCATGATTCGGATGCCGCCCTTCCTAAATGATACGCAATTTTGCGAGCGTGGCGCAGGCTTCTCAAGAATTTCTACCGGCGCGCGCAAAATATTTCATCCCCTGCAGCAGACTTCAAGCAACCTCGGCCGGCGCTGATACGCGCCCCTGACCGGTGTCCGGCTCCGAGCAGGTCGTGATTTCGATGACCGGGATCACGAACGCGCCCCAGGCGTGGCGATCGTGAGCGAGGCGCTCGCCCGCCGAGTTTGGGGCTCGGCGGTCGCGGTCGGGCGCACGCTGGAGGTCGACGATCGCGCCGTCGAGATCGTCGGCATTGTCCCGAACCGTCCGTACCGCACATATACGGACACCGAAGCGGCGGTCATCTATCTGCCATTCGCACAGGCGCCCCACAGCCGCTTCATCCTGCACCTGCGCCTGACCACCGGTCCCGAGGGAATCGTCGCGCTCGATCGCCACCTGCGGACGGTCGACGCACGCATCGCGATCGGCGCTCCGATGTCCATACAGCGCTATCTGGATCAGTTCGCGATCGGGGCACGAGTCGCGCAATGGGGAGGCGGAGCGGCCGGCGCCCTGCAGCTCGCTCTTGCGCTGATGGCGCTCTGGGGTCTCGTCGCGTACGCCATCCAGCGTCGCATGGCCGAGATCGGCATCCGCCTCGCCCTTGGCGCGACGCGCGCCAGCATCGTCCAGCTGGTCATGCGTCCGAGCATCCTGATCGTCGCCATCGGCCTCGTCTGCGGCGGTCTCGCCGGCGTCATCGCGGGGAACGTCCTGCATTCGACCTTCCTCGAGCTTGGGCCGCTCGATCTCCTGCTCGTATTCCCCGCAACCGTGGCGTTCGTCGCCGTGGTCGCGGCGGCCGCGTGGCTGCCCGCCGTCCGGGCGTCGAGGATCGATCCGGCCACGGCGCTGCGGCAGCTCTGACAGCATCGCGACAGCGCCTCGCGCTGCGTGGCCGCCGTGCGGCGCGGCGAGACGCGGCAGTCGTGTTGTCTTTCGAGTTGGCGGTCGACCGGAGTCGCCCGGATGGTATTCAGCTACGATCCGATGGAACCGATGTCGACTCCATACACGATCGCAGACTCTCACGCCGATCACGGCCCTCAGCTTCGCGGAAGGATGACGGCGCGGTCGCCGCACGAAGCGCACCGCGCCGCGACGCCCCTCGAGCTCTTCTTCGACCTCATCTTTGTTGTCGCGATCGCTCAGGCGGCCGGCGGTCTGCACCACGCGATTTCCGACGCCCACCCCGTCGAAGCACTGCTCGGATACCTGATGGTCTTCTTCGCCATCTGGTGGGCCTGGATGAACTTCACCTGGTTCGCTTCGGCGTACGACTGCGATGATGTGCGGTACCGCCTCGCCGTGTTCGTGCAGATGGCCGGCGCGCTGATTCTCGCGGCTGGCGTGGCGGAGATGTTCGAGACACGGACCCCGAACATCGCCACGGTGGGCGGCTACGTCGTGATGCGCATGGCGGCGGTCGCTCAGTGGCTGCGAGCTGCCGTCTCGGATCCCGAGCGGAGAACCACGGCCCGGCGATACGCGATCGGCATCACCGTCCTGCAACTGGCCTGGGTCGCGATGTTGTTCGTGCCGGACTACTGGGCGGTGGGATTCATCACGTTCGCCGCGCTGGAGCTGGCGGTGCCCCTCTGGGCGGAACACTCGACGCCCACCACCTGGCATCCCCATCACATAGCGGAGCGCTACGGCTTGCTGACGTTGATCGTGCTGGGAGAATCGATCCTCGCCGCCACGGTCGCGGTCCGGTCTTCGCTGGCCTCTGGCGACAAACTCGCGGCGCTGGCCCCGGTCATCGTCGGAGGACTCCTGATCGTGTATGCGATGTGGTGGATGTATTTCGATCGCCCCGTCCACGATCTGCTCACCAGTCTGAACAAGGCGATCGTCTGGGGGTACGGGCATTACTTCGTGTTCGGATCGGCCGCCGCCGTCGGCGCGGGCCTGGCGGTTGCCGTCGATCACGCGACCCACAAGGCCAAGGTCGGAGCGATCGGCGCCGGCGCCGCCGTGGTCATTCCGGTCGCGGTCTACCTGGTGTCGCTGTGGGTCCTGCACTATCGGCCCGAATACCGACGAACCCGATGGCTGGGCCCCGTCACCGCCGCCTTGGTCCTGCTGACGCCGTTCACCGGCCACCCCGTCCCCCTGACCGGCACGCTCCTCGCCACGCTCGTGGCGGTGAAGCTGGGTTTGGGGTCAGGCCGTGAATCCGTGAATCAGGACAGTCGGGGTCAGGCCGTGAATTCGTGAACGGGATCGCAATTCCTGCCACACTCCTTGCGTACACACCCCTCGCCACTTGCAGCACGTCGAAGGCGAACTCCACCATGATGTGGCGCGCCGGGGAATCGACGTAGAGCGCGGTGTCGCCGACCTCGGCGCCGTCGTGGGCGTGTCGCGCAGCAGTAGCAGGCCGGCAACCGCGACAACGCAGACGATCGCGCGTGTGCGGCGGGACACTGAAGAGGGAGGGAGGGAAGCGAGCGAGGCCACGGCGGCGTCTGACCGGTTGTCAGTTACCCGCCGTGCTCAGCCTTCATCGCCTTCATGCGGGCACCCAACTCGTGCAGCTCATCCCGACCCAGGACGGCACGCGCCGTGCGGAACATCTCACCTTCTTCCTCCTCTATGTGGTGCTCGATGCTCTCCTTCAGGACCTTGAACTTCGCCCCCCACTTCTCATCGTCGGTGGCGAGCTGGTGCAGCTCCTTGACGAGCAGGTCGGCGACGTGGTGCTCCTGGTATCCCTCGAGGACGACGTCGCGGGCCTCGCGGTGCGGTTTGAGGGCGGGATAGAGAATTTTTTCCTCAATCAATTCGTGCACGTTCAGCTCGGACGACAACGTCGCGAGCAGCGCCCTCCGCTTCTTCACGGCGCGTTCGGTCGTCGCCTCGCCCTTCTCGAGGAGATCCTCGAACCTGCGATGTTCGGCTTGGAGCAGCAGGATGGGATCGTTCTCATCGGTCGCCCAGGGCAGCCGTTCGACAACCGCGGCCACCGCACCTGCCGCGGCGCCGCGTACGAGCGTCGCGGCGGCGGCAAGCCGCGAAGGCTTCCGGCCCACTGGGCCCTTACGTCCAGCCCGTGAAGCGGAGGCGCGCGCGGCCGCCTTTCGCCTGGCCGCTTTCCGCGGCGAGACCGCCCGCTTCGCGGTCGTCGCCTTCTTGGCTACACCTTTACTTGCCTTCGATCGGGATCGTCCTTTTGATGTCCTCGCCTTAGCCGACCGTTTCGCCGCTGCCGATGCTCGTTTCGCCAAGATACCTCCGGGGTCAGGCCGTGAATTCGTGAACGCGATCGCAGTTCTTGCAACACTCGCGCCTCACTCTCGCAACACCGTCCGACCTCGACCGTATCAATTCACGGATTCACGACTCGCAGTTGCCAACTCGGGGAGGGGCGAACGGGGGCGAATCGCCAACGCACACGAGACGGATACACCGTTCGTGTCGATGGCGAGCGTAAGGATACTCGCATAATTCCGCCAACCGGGGGCCTCGGCCTCAACGGACTGCCACCTTCGAAAACAGAAACGTGAAGCTACGCCGCATCGCGTCGCCCACCTCTTGACAGTCTGCGGCTCTCTTTTTGTTGCCGACTGTATTTGTCGGCTGTGCGTCAGTTCCAGTCGTCAGATGGTTTCAGGAGGCAATATGAGAAGTGCGAAACTCTTCGGATTGCTGCTGCTTGGCGTTCTCGTTGGATGGTTCGCGTCCGGGTCTCTGGGGGCGCAGCGGGCTCCCAGCGGTGAAGACTGACCGCAAGTCACGTGGGGACCCTCGCGACACTCGGTGCCCATTCATATTTCCTACGGGACCGCAGTACGGGCGCTTGTTGGCTTCTGGTCCGCTCTCGGGATGATGTAAACGCGGCGCTTGCACCAGCACCGCGCGAATCATGTGAACAGTAAGCCGCAGGCCCTGAGGCCGTGCGAGCCTGACCCCTGTAACCGTCGCTGTGTTGGCCGTCACGCCCTGACGGCTGACGGGGGCATCAGGGCTGGGGAGCATCCCCGTCGCGGGGCACGGGCTGCTCCCAAAGCGCCATCACCTCGTCGGGCGTCATGCCAGCCTGAGCCGCCATGAGCTCGGCCTTTTCCCGCAGCTTCCGAGCATAGGCCTCCCACTCGGCAGCGACCCGAGCGGTCTTCTCGGCCCAGGCTTCAGCTTCTTGTCGGCGGTATCGGTCGAAGTACGGACTTGGCACTGTTACCTCCCGACAGGTAAACTCCTGCCTTCTTTCTGGTTTGAGCCGCACACGCGAGTAGGACCCGTGTGCGGCTCTTTTTCTGGCTAAGCCACGCGCCGCAGCACGCGGCCACGCAACGAGGTCAACACGGCGGTTTTACGGATTTACGGCCTGACCCCGACCTCCGCGTACGGCGCCGGCACGCCCCGGCCGGCGGCCAGCGCGGCCTTGACGTCCCGGGCATGACGACACTGCCCGCGGTATTCGAACCCGGGGCAGGTGCACGTGACGTCGGCGTCCACGACCGCGATCTCGTACTCGAGACCCTTGTGCGATGTGCTCGCGATGCGGAATCGCCTGGACGTTGGACCGGACAGCACCTTCAGCAGCCCCTGCAGTGCACGCTTGAGCGCCTCGATCTCCGTCGCGCTGCGGACACCGCCCGGCCGATGCACGTCAGCCTGGTGCGACAATCGGAACTCATCGGAAGCCTGCCGCAGCAGCCGCGCAATCAGCTCGTCGTCTTCGATGCCATCCGGCGTGTCGGCAAGACCCGACGAGAGCGAATGGAGCGCGCGCTGCAGCTCGTCGAGGACGTCGCCGCCAAGATCCCCGGCGATCGCCTCTCCCTCGACGATGGCGTTGACGAGAGCAGCCTTGGTCTCGAGCACGGCCTGCACGAAGTCGTCCACTGTGCCCTGCGCGACGACGTAGGTGACGTTGACGGTACGGGTCTGCCCGATCCGGTACGCGCGATCTTCGGCCTGCCAGTGGTTCGTCGGGACCCAGTCGAGATCGTTGAACACGACCTGCGTCGCCGCCGTCAGGTTCAGTCCGACACCGCCCGCGATGATGTTCGCCACGAACACACGCACCGCGTCATCCTGCTGGAATCGATCGACCAGTTCCGGCCGCTTTGCTCCCGGCGTCTTGCCGGTGACCACCACGGCCATCGATCCCAGCTCTTTCGCGAGCTTCTGGATGGGATCGTCGAAGCACGAAAAGACGATCACCTTTTCGCCCTGATCGATCGCGCCCCGGACGAAATCGAGCGTCGCGGAGGCCTTCGCGAACGCAAGCGCCTGGCGCGCTTCGGTGATGTAGGCGAGGAGCCTTCCGCGCTTCCTGGCATCGAGGACCCTCGACGGCGGCTGGCCCGTAGCGTCGCTCTTGCCTGAGAGGAGCGTGAAGACTTTCTTGATGGCTTGCGACCCCGTCCCGGACGGGACTTCAACCGGAAGCCACGTGCGCAGCTTCGGCGGCAGCGCCAGGACGTCGTCTTTCGATCGCCGCAGCATGACGCCGTGCAGCTGGACGGTGAGCTCTTCGATGTTCGAAGCACCGCCCGTCTTCCACCCGAAGTCTCCCTTTTCGGCCGCGCAGTACCGCCGCGCGAACGCCAGGAAGCTGCGTCCCAGCGGGTGCCCGACGAGCTGCAGCAGCACGAACAGATCGCGCGGCCTGCTCGTCAGCGGCGTCCCGGTGAGCAGCTGAACCGCGAGCGGCTGCGCGGCGCTGTCCGCCGCGCGGTTCGTCAACTGACGCGCGAGCTTGCTGCGCGCGCTCGTGTGGTTCTTGAGATAGTGCGCCTCGTCAAAGATCAGCGCCGTCCAGGGCACCCGCTCGAGGGTCTCCACATGCCGGCCGAGGACGTCGTAGTTGACGATGATCCACTGGGCTGTTGGCGCAACCGGCGCGCTGCCTTCGATCACGAGAATCGACGCGTCGGCGGCGACGATCGCAATCTCGCGCGCCCAGTTGCGCTTCACCGACGCCGGACACACCACGAGGTAGGGTCCCGACGGCGCGAGGTGGCGCAGCGAGACGATCGTCTGCCGCGTCTTGCCCAGGCCCATGTCGTCCGCGAGGATCGCCCGCCGGCGTCCGAGCAGGAATGCCACGCCTTCGATCTGGTGCGGGAAGAGACCGTCGGCGAGCGCAATGGCGTTGCGGAACGCCGCGTCGGGATCGTCGCCGGACAGCCCGAGCAGGTGGGCGAACGCCGCGGCTTGCGAGTCGAGCGTGTCGGCCATGGCTCGATCAGTGCCGGTTCAGACGCCGAACTGGCGGAGATGGTGATCCATGTGGCGATAACCCCAGCTGCCCCATTGCGCCGTGCTCATCGGCCCGAAGATCGGGTGGTCCGTCACGCGATCGCTCTCGACCGACGCGCTGAAGCGCGCCAGCAGCGCCAGCAGCTCCGTGCGATCCCGCTCGAACTCGATTGGCGTCGTGCCGCCGCAACCCTGCTGGACTTCCGGCAGCGTCTTCACGCCGCGAGGCCATTTCATCGGCAGGCGCAGCGCGATGAACCGGAGCATCGGCCGGAACGCGGCCGGCCTGGCGACGACGGCCTTCTCGCCGAACGCCATTCTGAATGCGTCGCTCATGTGGCAGACCGCTTCGTGTGCCGACATCCGCCCCCACTGCCGCGGACTGTCCGCGCGGAGCGCGCGCACGCGCCGCTCGAGCGCCGGTCGGACGGCGGGATCGAAGATGCTGACCATGACGGCCCCTCGTTACTTCAGCGGCCCGAGCGGACTCGGCGCGCATCCTGTCGACTCGACAGTGTAGATGCCGCCGGAGATCTTCCATCCGTCGCTCGTCTTGACGAGCTCGAAGGCATCGATGCCACAGTGACTGAACTTGCCGTCCACCCAGAAATCGTAGGGCGTCCACACGCTGGCGATCGGTCCGTGAACGCGGACCTCCGGATTCCACATCCGCTCGCGGTGGGCCCGCTGCCCTTTGGCGAGACCTTCGAGATAGTCCTGGGTTGACGACACCCGCGTGACCGATTGCCCGTTCTGCTCGCGAACCGAGAACAGCCGGCCCTCGGGCATCAGGACGCTCCGCGCACCTTCGACGTCACGGGTCGCCATGGTGTCGAAGAATTTCTGGACCGCGGCCAGGATGGCGATGGTCTCGCTGTCTTTGGCCGCCGGCGATTGCGCGAACATGAGCGCCGGCATGGCGATGAGCATCAAGATCGCGGCAGTTTCTCTCACGTGCACCTCGACTGGAGGATATCGTGTCCCGGGGCAGGACCCCGGGTCACGCGAAGAACCCGGCTCTTCTTGGACCGCAACACGGCCGGCCGGCGTCATAGACACGAGTCCCAGGAGGAGGCTGACGTGTCCATACGAGCCATCAAGGAAGTCATTCAGGCCAGGCCCACCATGGAAGGGGCCGGTGTGAAGCTCCACCGCGGGTTCGGTTTCGGCAACACGACCGAGTTCGATCCGTTCCTGCTGTTCGATGATTTCCGGAATGATCGGCCGGCCGATTTTCTGAAGGGGTTTCCCTGGCACCCCCACCGCGGCATCGAAACCATCACGTATGTCCTGGCCGGAACCGTCGAGCATGGCGACAGCCTCGGCAATGAGGGGACCCTCGGCGCCGGGGATATCCAGTGGATGACCGCGGGCAGCGGCATTATTCATCAGGAAATGCCGAAAGGCGATCCGCAGGGCCGGATGCACGGCTTCCAGCTGTGGGCCAACCTGCCCGCCTCGCTGAAGATGACCAATCCGCGCTACCAGGACGTCTCGGGCCGCGACATCCCGTCGATCACTGATGATGACGGGACGCTCGTGAAGGTCGTCTGCGGAGAATTCTGGGGCAGACGCGGTCCGGTGGATGGCATCGCCGCCGACCCGCAGTACCTGGACGTGTCGGTGCCGCCCCATAAGCGCAAGACGCTGCCGGTGGCAGTCACGCGCCACGCGTTCGCGTATGTCTTCGCCGGTTCGGGTACGTTCCGCGATGCGTCAGGACCGCGGCCGGTCAAGACCGACGATACCGGTGACGTGGACAATGCCGTCTACAACGACGCGCGGGATCGTTCGCTCATCCTGTTCGATCGCGGCGACGAGGTGACCGTACAAGCCGGCGAGCACGGCATCCGTTTTCTCCTCGTGTCGGGCAAGCCCCTGGAGGAACCCGTCGCGTGGCACGGGCCGATCGTGATGAACACGCAGGCGGAACTGCGTCAGGCGATCGAAGACGTGCGGAACGGGACGTTCATCAGACATCGAGGCTAGCACGTCGAGCACGTAGCACGTAGCACTAGCACGAGCACGTGAGCACGTAGCACGAGAAGCACATGAGCACGTTCGCACGTGAGCACCGCACGTGAGCACGCAGCCCGTATAACGTAGGACGTGTCTCTCACCAGTTCAGCACGACGCGAACGGCGGACGCCGAGACACCAGCGTCGGCTGGGCGCACCAGCAGGAACCGGGGATTGGCGGAATCGACGCTGTAGCTCCTGCCCGACTCGATGCCGGAAGTGTGGAGGCCATCGAACAGCGGGTGCGGGTTGCCGGCACGAAACATCGGGCCGCGCTCGATCGGGATCGCCATGAGCCGGTTCGCGGTGCGATAGAACAGCTCGCTGGCCGTCTCGCGACCACTGCGGTTCTTCACCTCCCGCCGTCGTCACCTGCCGCCGCGTGCCGGCGCCGGCGAGCTCGCGCACGTAGATTTCTGCCCGGCCGGTGTCGTCAGATTGGTACGCGAGCCACTGCCCTCCAGGACTGACCGCGGACCCGAACTCGTTCGCCCGTGACACCACCAGCGGTTCTGGCGGGATCGCGCTCTTGAACGAAATCCTGAAAATGTTGCCGCGATCGGTCAAGTCCGCCGAGTCCACGATTGCCATCTGTTCCAGCGGGTCGACCCACGCGACATAGGACCGGCCGGCGATGGTCGCCAGCGTCTCGGCCTCGCGGCTTCCGTCGGCGAGTCTACGCATGACCGTCGTTCGCGGTCCGTTCTGGTCGAACGACGAGTAGTAGACGGTGCGTCCGTCGGACGACCAGATCGGCGCCGCGTTGGTCGCCGTGAACGTCAGACGATCGAGTGATTCCTTGGCAAAATCGTAGATCCAGACGTCGCCGCTGCCGCTCGTGCCACTCAGCAGGACGGCGCGGGTGCCGTCCGCCAGCCCGCCAGCCCGAAGTCGAGCACCTTGACCGCTCCATCCGGGCGGACCTTGAGGTTGGCAGGCTTGAGATCGCGATGCACGATGCCGCGATCGTGCGCCGCCTCCAGCGCTTCCGCGACCTGCCTGGCGATCGGCAGCGCGTCCTCGGCAGGGATCGCGCCGCGGGTGAGCCGGTGCAACAGGTCCTCGCCTTCCACGAACTCCATCACCAGCGCCGCCGGGCTCTCGAGCACGCCGTGAATCTGCGCGACGTTGGGATGGTTGAGGGCGGCCAGCGTCTGCGCCTCACGCTCCAAGCGGGACAGCCGATCGGGATCCAACGCAAACAGCTCGGGCAGGACTTTGATCGCGACGTCGCGGTGCAATTTCGTATCGCGCGCCCGATACACCTCGCCCATGCCACCGGCGCCAACCAGATGGAGCAGCTCGTACTGCCCGAGCCGGGTGCCTGCTGTCAATGTCATGGGGGAAGGCTGGGGATTATGCCACGTGCGGCGTGCCACGTGCTCCGTGCTCGCGTGCTGCCCGTGCGACGCAGAACTGAACTCTTGAACCTTTGAACCCCTGAACTCCTGAACCCTTGAACCCTTGAACCCTTGAACCGACAAAGTTCACGACCCCGCCGTCGTCTGTGTCGTCGCCGCCGGCAGCCGCACCGTGAACACGGCCCCGCCCTGCGCGCGATTGGCCGCCGTGATCGTGCCGCCGTGCAGTTGGACGAGATCCCTGCTGATCGCGAGCCCGAGTCCGAGACCACCGTGCTGCCGGGTCACCGTTGGATCCGCTTGCCGGAACTGATCGAAGGCGTACGGCAGGAAATCCTCCGGAATACCCGGTCCGTTGTCTTCGATCGTGAGCTCGACGGCGTCGCCGTCCAGGCGCGCCGCGATCGCGATGAAGCCTCCCCGGTCGAGGAACTTCGCCGAGTTCGACAGCATGTTCCAGCACACCTGCTGGAGGCGGCGGGCGTCCCCCATCACGATGGCGCCGTCCGGCAGGTTGGCCACGACCTCGATCTGCTTTTCGGCAATCACTGGCCGCATGATGTCCAGCGCCCCCTCGATGATGGTTTTGATGGAGGTCGGCTGCGCCTCGATGCTGACCGCGCCGCTGCGAATCCGCGCGACGTCGAGGATGTCCGAGACCAGTTGCGCCTGAATCGTGACGTTGCGTTGAATCGCCTCGGTGGCTTTGTCCCTGAGGCCGTCGTCCAGCGTCGACTTCTTCAACACTTGAGTCCAGCCGATCAGCGCATTGAGCGGCGTCCGGAGCTCGTGCGACAGCGTGGCCAGGAAGTAGTCCTTCATTCGATTGGACTCTTCCGCCTCGCGCCGCGCCGCCTGTTCGTGCACCAGCTCGAGCCGTTCCTCCTCCGCGCGCTTCCGCTCCGTGATGTCATGGCCGATGCCGAGCATCCGGATCGCCCGGCCGTCCTCCCCCATGACCACGCGTCCGCGCGAGTAGAGCGTGACGACCGCGCCGTCAGGCTTGACGGCCCGGTGCTCGAAGGTGAACGCGTCGCCGGTGCTGGCCGACGTGCCGACGATCTCTTGCACCCGCGCCCGATCGTCGGGATGGACCGCCGAGAGAAACCGCTCGTACGTGATCGGTGAACCGACCGTCAGGCCGTGGACCCGGTACATCTCGTCGGACCACCAGATCGAATTCGCGGCCACATCCCATTCCCAGCTGCCGATGTGCGCGACGTGCTGGGCTTCGACGAGCCGTCCGTGCAGCCGTTGCAGGTCCTCGGCTCGTTCCTGGATCCGGCGCTCCAGATCGAGATTGAGCTGCCGGATGTCGTGCTCGGCACGATGGCGTGCCGCGACCGCGGCCGCCAGCGTCAACATCACGACCATCTTCACGGCGAGATAGGCCTGCAGCAACAACAGCGACTCGTTGGCAGTGCCGCGCGAGAACGGACCGTAGCCATTGAGCGTCCCGAGCGTCGCCACGCCCGCCGTGACGAGCACGGTGCTCGTCGCCCCCACCAGTCCGAACCGCAGCGCCGCCCAGAGCAGCACCGGCAGCATCACGAACATGAGCGGATAGCTGCGGATGCCAGGCACGGTCGGGCCGAAAACCCAGTATCCCGCGATGATGACCGTCGCGAGCAGTGCGAACGCTTCGAGTCCGGTCCGCGCGGTCCATGGCCGCTCGCGCGCCTGAGTCCAGGTCACGATCGCCGGCGTGAGCAGCACGGCGCTCGAGAAATCGCCGGTCAACCATGTGAGCCAGATCATCGTGGCAGTCGCGGGCTCGGCAAGACCGCCGCCGAGCAGCGCCGCGATCCCGACCGTCGCGGCCACCGCGGAGGCGAGCAGCGCCGCCGCCACATACGCCAGGATGCTTGACGTCTTCGCGAAGATGTCCGGCCCCCGCACGACCCGGCGCACGAGCGTCGCCGCGATCAGCGCTTCCGCCGTGTTTCCACAGGCAATGAGCATGGACGGGAACACGGCGACCGTCGTGGTGAGATTGACCAGGAACGCGCCGGCCAGGATCGCCGGCCAGAACCAGGGGCCCCCGAGCAGACACGCCGCGATGGCCAGACCGGTTGGCGGCCAGATCGCCGACGCACTCTCGTTGACGAAGGCCAGCGACAGGCCGAGGCGCCCGGCGCCGAAATAGAGGACCGTGAATGCGGCAAGTATCAGGGCGCGCCGGAGGGACATGGGGTCAGGGGGATTTTAGACGGGATCGGCGATCGGGGATCGGGATCGGGAATCGGGCAGGGCGCAAACGCGACCTGGGCGAATAGCGCATGCCACACTAGAGGGATGATCCCGCTATCCGTCCTCGACCTTGCCCCTATCACGCGTGACAGCGACGCCGCCATCGCGCTTCGGAACAGTCTCGATCTCGCGCGGCATGCGGAACGGCTGGGATACCGGCGTTATTGGGTGGCGGAGCACCACAACATGCCAGGTATCGCGAGCGCCGCGACCGCCATCGTCATCGCGCATCTCGCGGCGGGCACCCACACTCTCCGGGTCGGGGCCGGCGGCATCATGCTTCCGAATCACGCGCCGCTCGTGGTCGCCGAGCAGTTCGGGACGCTCGAATCGCTGTTCCCCGGCCGGATCGATCTCGGACTGGGCCGCGCGCCCGGGACCGACCACACCACCGCGCGTGCACTCCGGCGGACGCTCGCCACCGATCCTGACGAATTCCCGCGCGACGTCGCCGAGCTGATGTCGTATTTCGCGCCGGAGGAGGGCCAAGCGGTGAAAGCGGTGCCCGGAGCGGGGCTGCGCGTGCCGATCTACATCCTCGGTTCGAGCCTGTTCGGCGCACAGGTCGCGGCGCTCTTCGGCCTGCCGTTCGCGTTCGCGTCCCACTTCGCCCCCGCGCAGATGACGCAGGCGCTCGCCATCTACCGGCAGCGCTACCGTCCCTCGCCCGAACACCCCGAGCCCTACGTCATCCTCGGCGTCAACGTTATCGCCGCCGACAGCGACGAGGAGGCCGGGTTTCTCGCGTCGTCCGGCCGCGAGGCATCCGCGAGCCTGAGGCGCGGCATGCCGATCCAGCTGCCGCCTCCGTCACAGGAGTTCGTCAAGGAAGTCGTCCCATTCGGCCAGCTGCCGATCGAGGAGCTCACGTCAATCGCCATGATCGGCGCTCCAGCGGCCGTCGAGCAGGGCCTGCGGACGTTCGCGGACACCACCGGCGCGAACGAACTGATGGTCGTGTCGCACATCTACGACCACGCCGCGCGCGTGCGTTCGTTCGAGATCGCGGCCAGCCTGATGTAACCAGCCCGCAGCACGCGGCACAGAGCACGTGGCACCTCGCACGAGAGCACGTGGCACGTAGCACCCAGCACGTAAAGCACGTGACGCACGTAGCACATAGCACGAGAAGCACATAAGCACGTCAGCACGCAGCACGTAGAGCACGTGAGCACGCGGCACGTAGGACGTAGCACGTGAGGTAAACTTTTCTCCATGCCGAAACACGTCCTTACCGCGTTCCTCATCGCCTCCGTCGGTGCGTCACTCGTCGCGGACAGCTGGCCGCACTGGCGTGGACCATCGATGGACGGGATCAGCACCGAGAAGGGTCTGCCGACGAAATGGAGCGCGACCGAAAACGTCGCGTGGAAGCTGCCGCTGCCGGCGTTCAGCGGCTCGACGCCGATCATCTGGAACGACCTCATCTTTCTGAACGTGGCCACCGAGCGCGCGACCGGCCAGATCGAGCTGTGGGCCGTCGATCGCAACAAGCAGGCGGTCATCTGGAAGCGTCCGCTCTCCGGCGGCAACAAGATCGGGAACAAGCAGAACATGTCGTCGCCGTCGCCGGTGACCGACGGCAAGCACGTCTGGGTCATGACCGGCACAGGGATCCTGAAGGGTTTCGACTTCGCCGGCAAGGAGCTCTGGTCGCGCGATATCCAGAAGGACTACGGGCCGTTCGGCATTCAGTTCGGCTATGCCTCGTCTCCCCTGCTCCACGGCGACGCGCTGTATCTCCAGGTGCTGCATGGGATGAACACGGACGATCCGTCGTACGTGCTCCGTATCGACAAGATGAGCGGGAAGACCGTGTGGCACGTCGAGCGGCCGACCGATGCGCTCCACGAATCGCCGGACTCCTACACGACACCGGCGCTCCTGCAGCACGGCGGCAAGACCGAGATCGTGATCACCGGCGGTGACGTCGTCACCGGTCATGACCCCGCCACCGGCAAGGAAGTCTGGCGCGCCGACGTCCTCAATCCGAGCAACAGCCGCAACTACCGGATCATCTCCTCACCGATAGTCGCGGGTGGCCTGATCATCGCGCCGACTCGAGTCAACCCGCTCGTCGCGCTGCGACCAGGCGGCACGGGCGACATCTCCAAATCACACGTCGCCTGGACGTTCCATCGCGGCCCCGACGTACCCTCTCCCGTCAGCGACGGCACCTATCTCTACCTGGTGAGCGAGCAGGGCGTCGTGTATTGCCTCGACATCAAGACCGGCACGCAGGTCTACGGGCCGAGCCGACTGCCCAACGACTTCTACAGCTCGTCGCCCGTGCTGGCCGACGGCAAGATCTACGTGACGGGAGAATCGACCGGCGTCACGACCGTCTTCCGCGCCGGTCCCACGTTCGAGATCCTCGCCTCGAACACGTTCAACGACCCGTGCGCCCCCTATTGCCTCGCGTCGATCGCGGTGTCGCAGGGACAGCTGTTCGTCAAGACCGATGCGAACATGTGGGTGATCGGGCAGCGGAGAAAGTGAGGCAGGGCCGAGGACAATTCCAAGAGTTCCTTCTCCCGTCCTCCCGTCCTCTCTGTAAATTACGAGATCCTCGTTGCCCTCCCCTGATCTCCCATCCTCCCCTCCGCGGTTCGTCCGGATACCGGGGGGCTGGTTCGACATGGGCAGTGCCGATGGATCGGACGATGAGCGGCCGGTGCATCGCGTCTGGGTCGATGCGTTCGAGCTCGCCGTGTATCCCGTCACGTGCGGGGAATATGCCGCGTTCCTGGCTGCGACGCGCCACGATGCGCCGCGCGACTGGACGCTGTTCGGGACATCTCCGGATCTGCCCGTCGTCGGCGTGAGCTGGCTCGATTGCGAGGCGTACTGCAAGTGGCGCGCGGCGGAAGGCGCGGAGCTGCGGCTGCCGACCGAAGCGGAGTGGGAGCGAGCGGCACGCGGCGACGTCGAAGGGCGGCGCTACCCGTGGGGTGACGACATCCCCGGCTGGATTCCCGAGAACGGCCGCGGCCCACTTGCCGGCCCGTGGCCCGTGACACTCGGCGAGCCGAATGCGTTCGGTCTCTACGGAATCGCCGCGAACATTCACGAATGGTGTGCGGACTGGTATTCGTCCGGGTTCTATGCCGCGTCACCGGAACGCAATCCGCTCGGCCCGGAGCGCGGCGTTCGACGCGCCTCGCGCGGCGGGTCGTGGCGTCATGCGATCACGATCAGCCGGTGCGCGGCGCGAAGCCGGATCGATCCGGAGTTCCGGTATACCGATTATGGATTTCGGCTCGCGAGGAACGTGAGGTAACCCGCCGGACGATGGTATCGTCGTCTGCGGCATGGCGTTCGCTGGTCGGCAGCAGCGAGGGCGTCAGGCTCCCGAACGCCCGGTGCAGAGGACCCCATGCCGAATTCGTCGCAACCGCTTGAATTGAGAGTAGAAAGGCTCGAGGAACGCGTGACCAGGCTTGAAGAGTTGCCCGCCCGGCTCGACGCGCTCGAGTCGCAGGTTGTGCAACTTCGCAGTGAAATGCACGACGAGTTTTCTGCGATCCGCACAGAGCTGCGTGCCGGCGACGAGGAGACTCGCCGAGAGATGCGTGAGCTGAACGACGAGACGCGCCGGGAGATGCGTGAGCTGAACGACGAGACGCGCCGGGAGATGCGTGAGCTGAACGACAAGACGCGCCGGGAGATGCATGAGCTCAACGGCGAGACGCGAAAGCTGATGTTCGAGTTGAACGAAGACACGAAGCGCCACATGCTCGTGCTGCACGAGGAAGTGATCAGCCGGATTGCGCTGTTGCAGGAGGGCGATGACAATCGCCCCCGCCGGCGGCGGCCAAAACGTTGAACACCGTGCGCGCACACTTTGTTCTTGTTCCCCTGTTGCTGACGAGCGTCCTGGTCGATGCACAGGCGCCAGCGTCCAGCACCACCGGCGCAGCCTCGGGGCTCGAGTTCATCGACACCGGCTTCGAGAACGCGTCGCCGCTCTGGTATGACGTCGCGGACGGCGTTATCCGGATCAACCTCCTCTACGATCACGAACGCGCGTCGCCGAATCGGGCGGCGGGGCACATCCATTTTCTGCTTCACGCCAGGCCCGGCTCGAAGCTGACGCTCGAATTCAAGAATCTCGACAACGTCTGGAACAGCCAGCCTGGTTCGGTCGCGCGCGAATTGAAGACCGTGGTGATCTCGGAGGACGGGCACACGTGGAGATCCGTGCCTACCGACAGTCTCCCGGGCGATCGCGTGCAGCTCCGCGTCGAGATGCCAGGACCGAAGCTCTATGTCGCGCGCCTCGAACCGTACCGGCTGTCGGATCTCGACCGGCTGCTCGCGTCGATCCGCACCAACCGCCTCGTTCAGATTGCGTCAATCGGCAAGACTGTCGCCGGGCGCGACCTGGAGATCGTCCGGGTCGGCGACGCATCAGCCCCCTATCGCGTGTTCGTGCGCGCGCGGGCGCATCCCTGGGAATCTGGCAGCAACTGGATCGCGCAGGGGCTGTTGCAGCGGCTCCTGAAAAATGACGACGAGGCGAAGAAGTTCCTGAGCGTCTACAGCGTCTACATGCTGCCGATGGCGAACAAGGACGGGGTGGCGCGCGGCGGCACGCGATTCAATCTGCACGGCAAGGACCTCAATCGCAACTGGGACGCGCCGGCGGATCCGCGGCTCACGCCTGAGAACGCGGCGCTCGAGAAGTGGCTGGAAGGCATGATCGCGGCCGGACAGCGGCCGCATTTCGCGATCGAGCTGCACAACGACGGCGGCGGCCGTCTTCACATCAGCCGGCCGCCGGTGCCGCAGCTCGAGCGTCACCTCGCGCGGATGGGCATCTTCGAAGAGCTGCTGCGCGCGAAGACGTGGTTCACCGAGGGCAGCACCAATGCCGCGTTCCGCAACAGCGGCACGCTGGGGGACGGCTGGCTCCAGCGCTACGCCATCGACGCCGTCGTCCATGAGTTCAACTGCAATTGGATTGAGGGACTGAAGGCCTACCCGTCGGGCCGGCACTGGATGACCTACGGCGAGAAGCTCGCCGAAGTCTTTCATGACTACTTCACCCGCGTGAAGCCGTGAGCATCACTCGACGCTCGCTCTTGCTGCTCGCGCTGAGCGCGAGTGCCTGCGCCTCGAAGGGTGCGGGCAATCCGTCGAGCGGTGGCAAAACAGGACGCCAGGTCGAGACCGCAACCGGCCCGATATCAGCCGATCGGCTCGGCCTGACGCTGATGCACGAACACGTGCTCGTGGACTTCATCGGCGCCGATCAGGTCAGCCCCAGCCGGTACGATGCGAACCAGGTATTCGCCGCGGTCCTGCCTCATCTCCAGCAGGTGCGCAAGCTGGGATGCGAGACACTCGTCGAGTGCACGCCCGCTTACCTCGGCCGTGACGCGGCGCTGCTGAAGCGCCTGTCGGAGGCATCAGGGGTTCGCCTCCTGACCAACACCGGCTACTACGGCGCGGCCAAGGACCGCCATCTGCCCCGCCACGCCTTCACGGAAACCGCCGAGCAGCTCGCCGCGCGGTGGATCCGCGAGTTCGAAACCGGCATCGACGGCACGTCGATCAAGCCCGCGTTCATGAAGATCGGCGTGGACGAAGCGCCGTTGTCGGAGGTGGACGCGAAGCTCGTTCGCGCCGCCGCAATCACACACCGGGAAACCGGACTGCCTATCGCGTCGCACACCTCGACCGGCCGCGCGGCGATGGAGGAGCTCGACATCCTCGACAACGCCAAGGTGCCATCGTCTGCATTCATCTGGGTGCACGCGCACAACGAACGCGATGCCGCGTTTCACGTGCAAGCCGCGAAACGCGGCGCCTGGGTGGAGTTCGACGGCATCGCCCCGGCCTCCGTGCAGCGCCACGTCGAGCTCGTGCGCGCCATGAAGGAGCAGGGTCTGCTCGCTCACGCGCTCGTCTCGCACGACGCCGGCTGGTACCGCGTCGGCGAAGCCGGCGGCGGCCAGTTCCGCCCGTACGACACGCTCTTCACGACGTTCGTGCCCGAGCTGAAGGCCGCGGGGTTCAGCGATGAAGACACGAGACGGTTGATGGTGATGAACCCGGGCAGAGCGCTCAGCGGCGGGCGGCCGTAGCGCCGGCCTTCCGATCTGTGCGTTACAAGGGAGCGATGTCGCAATAGCCGCCCCTGCGCGGACCGCTGGGGCATTTCGGATCCGCTTTGATCGCCACCGCTGCGGCCTCGGCGGCCCATTTCGGTACCACCTTGCCCGACGTCAACGCGGCGGCGACCTTCCCGAGCTTTCTGGACACCGGCAGTACTCGGATGCGATCCTTGGTCCAGTCCGCATCTTTTTGCTGGAGACGCTCCGTGATGCTGTTCGTGTAGGTGGTGACCCAGAAATAGCGCGCTTCCTTGCCGAGGCTTTTCGCCCCCAGCCCTCTTTTCACTTCCTTCTCGCATTCCTTCATGATCGACTCAACCGTCGGTTTCGCGGGGGGCTTCTTCGACATTTGACCTCCAGAACGTCGAGGGAAGTGTTGAGGGTGTCATCGGACGGCGCAGTCTATTTGATCTCCGCCAGATCGCGAAATCGCAGGAGCTCCAATCTGACCGATCGTGCGTCAGTTGGTCGACGGGACGGATCGCGCCCGAGCGCGCGCAGAAAGTACTCGTCGATCTCAGGTGGGCATCCGTGCAAGAACGCACTCGGTGCCTTCGTGAGCCCCGCCGACGCGCGACTGAGCGTCTCCAGGACATCTGCCCCGTCGAAAGGCCTGCGACCGGTCATCGCTTCATACAGCACGATCGACAGCGACCAGATGTCGAACGAGGGCCCGGGATGATGCCCCATCATGGCCTCGGGCGCCATGTACGGCGGCGTGCCGACCAGACCGAGTTCGGTGCTCCGCGAATCAAGGCCCCGCCACGCCGTGATCGTCGAGTCGCCCGCCGCTGCGACCACTTCGCCCGCCAGGCGAGCCAATCCGAAATCAAGGAGCTTGACCACGCGCGACTCGGTGAATCCGATGTTGCTCGGCTTGACGTCGCGATGGATTAGTCCGGCCCGATGCAGTTGTTCGAGGGCTCCGGCGAGCGCGATGCCGAGGTCGAGCGTTGCCGTAATCGTGAGGTGTCCTGACCTGAGACGGTCCGCCAGCGTCCCGCCGGCGAGGAATTCTTCGATGAGCAGCGGCACGTTCTGCCAGGTCTCGATGCCGTGGACCATCGCGAGATTGGGATGCGCCACCGCGGCCATCGCCCGCCCTTCGCGCCGAAGCCGTGCGGCCCATTCCGGCGACACACGCGGCAGCGTCTTGATCGCCACGGATCGATCCAGATGGAGATCGCGGGCGTGATAGACGATACCCATGCCGCCGGAGCCGATGCGGCGATCGATCTGGAACGTCTCGCGGAGCAAGTACGGCACCGCGGCGGCAATCACGTTGCCCCCACACGCGCACATCGTCGAGTCAGGCGGATTCAGCGATCGACAGGTCAGGCACTCCTGCGCCGGCAACTCGGCGGAGGGATTGGCCGTTGCGGCACGCAGTCGCAGGTTATGGAGCGACAGTGAGACAGACGCGGCGACAGCACTCAGGACGCGGCGATCGTCGTCCGAGTACGGCAGGCCGCTTCGTTTCGCGGAGAGTGCGAGAAGTCCCGCCGCCCGGCTGTCGGGTGTCCGGAGCGCCAGGAGCAGGCGATACTTCGCGCTCACCAGCCAGCGCTGCTCTTCCTCGGGCAATCGTCGGAATGGCGATCGGGTGTCGTCGAGGTCGACATCCATCGGTTCCGCATCGGCCGCGGCGAGTGTCACAATCACGCCGCTGCTGCTGATCGGATCGCTGCTGCCATCGGGGCGGCGAAGCAGATGGACGGCGTCGTCCGCGACGAACAGGCTCGTGTCCGCGTGCAGCGCCTGGTCGATGGCGGTGCCGACGCGCCTTTCGAGATCGGCTGCCGTCTTGACGTGGAGTGCGTCGGTGACCAGCCGATTCAGGAGCTGCCTCCCGTCGTAATCCTCGCGGAAGAACCGGCGATCGAGGAGATCAAGGCAACTCTGTCGTCCACGCAGCGCCGCGAATCCGCCGACGGCCATCAACCCGAGAATCACCGGCCGTGGGCCCGCGAGGAGTGTCGTCATCGGCTCCGCACGATGCCTGAAGAGGATGAGCGCAAACGCGCCGAATGGAACGAGCGCTGCGAACAGGATCGTGTAACGCGCCAGTGCGTACTGCAGTGCCGCGCGCAGCACCACGCGGAGCTCGACGACTCGATCGAACAGGACCGAATACGCGGTAACGAATGGAATCGTCGCCAGCGCACCAAAAACGATGAATCCCACCACCAGCTCGACGCCCGGCCGGTGCACGAACGCGTAATACGCGGGAATCGCCTCGAGGCTCACTTGCAGCACGAGGGGCAGCGATCCGCCGATCAATGCTCCCGCGAACAGGAGCGCCTGACGCCTCTCCTGCGGGTGTGCCGTCGCCACTCGCAACAGCAGCAACGGGAAGGCCGCCGCGCTCAGCCCAAACACCAGCGGGTAGTACAGGCTGCCCGGCCTGGCACCTGGCTGCAGCGAGAGCCGCCACCCGGCGGCGGCGGTCGCAGGCCACACGAGGAATGAAAGATTCACCAATGCGACCACGAGCCCCATTACCGCGCAGGCCTTGCCGACGGGACGCGCGAACTGTCCCGGTCGTCCCCCGAGCGGAGAGGGGAACACGGTGACGAATCGCCAAAGAAAGGCCGGCAGGAATGCGTCCGCGCGAACGGACAGCAGCCAGCCGAATCCGTGGACCGCCAGCAGCGGCGTACTCAACGGCAGGCTGATCAATACGAAGAGCCCGCCAAGCCACGTCGCGCGTACATCGTGACGATTCGCGAGAGCCAGCGTGAGTCCGAGAAGGATGAATGCGGCTGACAGCGCCCCGTAAACGGCGAGCGGAAGCGGCGGCAGAACTCGATAGAGGACCTGGCCGGACAGATACAGGGCCAGCGCGACGGCCACGCGCCCGGCTGCGACCGCAACAACGACGCGAGCCCAGGCCTGCACGGGCCGGATTATAGCTGCGGGATGTGGAGAGCATCGGTCCGCCCTGGCGCGCTCTAAACCATGCCAGGCTCCGGTGAAGCAGGGTTGCGGGAATTCGAGATGACTTGAAGCTCTCATCGTCTCCGCGATCGCTGGCGGCGGGACGGACATACCGCGCGGTACGGTCGCCGAAGCGAAGCGGCTGTCGGGGTATTGGCGAGCAGCGCCCGGAACGGCCTCAGGGCTCCGCCGCGAGCACCCGCGCCACCCCCGCCTCGGACGACGGCTCGATCGCGAACTCGCCGGTCAGGCCGGCCAGGTCGAAGGCGACGCGCACCGGCTCGGACAGGCTGCACAGCGCCAGCCGGGCGCCGCGCTCACGGGCGCTGGCGGCCGCGTCCTGCAGCACCAGCAGCCCCGCGCTGCTCACGTAATCTACCTCCCCGAGATCGACCAGGATCCGGGTCTGCCCCGCCAACTCATCCTTCAGCGCCTGCGCCAATAAAGAAGATGCGGCGATGCCGATCCGGCCGCTGACCCCCAGGATTCGGACCCCCTCCCGGGTGTCACGGGCGATCTCCAGGGTCCAGAGCCGTGCCCGCGGGGACCGTCGATGAGTGCCCGGATCGCCCATTTGTCACCAGAAATCTACCATTCGGCACGCCTGTGCTATAACTCACCCCTCTACCCACCAACTTTCCACTAGGGTACCGTGTATTTCAGTCAGGACCCAGAGGACGGCGCGCTGGTCGCCCGAACGCTCAAAGGAGATCCGGCGGCATTCGAGGCAATCGTCGCGAGATATCAGAGCGTGATGTTCCGGGTCGCTCTGCGGATGCTTGGCGACTACGAGGACGCGCGCGACGCGACACAGACGGCATTCGTCAGCGCCTATCGAAAGCTCAGCAGTTTCGACCCGAACCTCAGGTTTTTCAGTTGGTTATACCGGATCCTGCTGAACGAGTGCCTGAACGCCAAACGGGATCGCCGACCGCAGGAACCGATCACCGCGGACATGATTCTGGCAGGCACCCCACTCGAGGCGCTCGAGGCCTCCGAGCGCCGGCAACGGGTCCAGCAGGCGCTGCTCGCGCTGCCGCACGACTATCGCGAGGTGATCGTGCTGCGGCATTTCGCCGAGCTCGGGTACGACGAGATCGCAACGACACTCGGAATCGCGCCGAAGACGGTCAAATCGAGGCTCTACACCGCGCGTCAACGGCTCACTGAATTGCTCGTTCTCGAAAAGACTGAAACATGACCGACTGGCCCAATGACAACCGCACCCACGCCGATCCGGACGGGGATCGGCTTGATGCCTTGCTCAACGAGCTGAAGGACGCGGATCCGACAGCTCCCGGAATCGTGCGCAACGTGATGACGATAATCCGCACAACCTCCACCCCTGGACGGTACCCGAACGACTGGAGTGTCTCGCATGGCGAAAAAGGCTCTTCTCGGGCTCGCCGCGGCGGCCGCGGTTCTGATTGGCGTGTTCGTGACAACCGGGTGGCCTCCGACCATGCCCGGCTCGGAAGGTGCCATCGGTGCGGCGAAACGCCACCAGGCACAGCAGATGACGTCGCAGGACGTGAAGCTCGGCGACACGAAGACGCAGGAGTTCCTGCAGAGTGATGTTGTCGCGCGTCTGATGGCTGACCCCGCCGTGCGGCAGGCACTCGCCACAGATGCGTTCCGGCAGGTCCTTGCCAGCGATGCGCTCCGGCAGGTCCTTGCCACCGAGGCGCTTCGGCAGGTCCTCGCCACGATGCGCTCCGGCAGGTCCTTGCCACCGATGCGCTCCGGCAGGTCCTTGCCACCGATGCGCTCCGGCAGGTCCTTGCCACCGATGCGCTCCGGCAGGTCCTTGCCACCGATGCGCTCCGGCAGGTCCTTGCCACCGATGCGTTCCGGGAGGTCCTTGCCAACGATGCGCTCCGGGAGGTCCTTGCCAACGATGCGCTCCGGCAGGCACTCACCAACGATGCGCTCCGGCAGGCGCTCACCAACGATGCGTTCCGGCAGGTGGTTGCCAACGATGCGTTCCGGCAGGTACTTGCCAACGATGCGTTCCGGCAGGTACTTGTCAACGATGCGTTCCGGCAGGTGGTTGCCAACGATGCGCTCCGGCAGGTCGTTGCCAACGATGCGCTCCGGCAGGTCCTTGCCAACGACGCGTTCCGGCAGGTACTCGCCAACGATGCGCTCCGGCAGGCGATGGCCAGCGAGGCGTTCCGGCAGGCGATGGCCAGCGAGGCGTTCCGGCAGGCGCTCAACAGCGAAGCCATGCGGCAGGCTCTCAACTCGCGCGCCGCGGACCTGGAAGCGCACACGGGCGCCGGGGCGAAGTAAACCGCGCCCTCGAGACAATTCCCAACTCCCAACTCCCTAAGGCAGGCATTGGAGCGGCCTGGGGGTTGGGAGTTTTGGCGTTCGGCGTTACTCTCTCCCCACCTCTCGATGCCCGGCTCCCTGCGGCGGTTGCACCTCCGACCGATCTCCTGCACCCTCACAACGGCGCTGCTGTGTCTTGTCCTCGCTGAATACGCGCAGGCGCAGCTGGCCACGGTCGAAACACCGCAGGTTCGCCTGGTCTACTTCGACGGGTCCGAGTCTTATCTCGTGCCGCATGCCGCGCGAGCCTTCCTCAATGCGCTGGAGTTCCAGGAGGAACTCTTCAAGTTCAAGCCGGCCGATCGGATCACCATCCTGCTGGCGGATTTCTCCGATGCCGGCAACGCCGCGGCCGGGCGGTCCCGCGCAACGTCATGGCGATCCAGATCGCGCCGCTCAACTTCGCCTTCGAGACGATCGCGGCGAACGAGCGCATGACCATGCTGATGAACCACGAGCTGGTGCACGTCATCACGATGGATCAGCCGGCGGGAGCCGATCGCGCCTTCCGCCGATTGTTTGGCGGCAAGGTCGCGCCCTCGTCCGATCACCCGGCGTCGATTCTCTACTGGTATCTCACGGCTCCGCGCGTCGCCGCGCCGCGGTGGTATCACGAGGGCATCGCGGTGTTCGTCGACACGTGGATGGCCGGCGGCATGGGACGCGCGCAGGGCGGCTACGACGAGATGGTCTTCCGCGCGATGGTTCGCGACGACGTGCCCTTCTACGACCCGCTGGGACTCGTCTCCGAGGGCACGAAGATCGACTTCCAGGTGCAGGCGAACTCCTATCTCTACGGCACGCGGTTCATGACCTGGCTGGCGCGCCGCCATACGCCCGAGAAGCTGATCGAATGGGTCTCGCGCGGCGAGGACAGCCGCGGCTATTACGCCGCGCAGTTCCGCAAGGTCTTCGGGATGTCTCTCGAGCAGGCCTGGGGCGCATGGGTGGAGGACGAGCGTGCGTTTCAGCAGGCCAATCTCGCGGCGGTGCGGAAGTACCCGATCACGCCGCATACCGATGTGACGGCGAATCCGCTGGGGTCGATGTCGCGCGCGTTCTACGACGGAGAGACGGGGTCGATTTATGCCGGGCTGAACTATCCCGGCGCGGTGCTCGAACGTGGCGCGGATCTCGGCGAAAACCGGCGCGATCGAGCGGCTCGTGGACATCAAGGGTCCGCTCATTTATACGGTCACGTCGCTGGTCTGGAACCCCGCGGATCGCCACCTCTATTACACGACCGACAACGGCGCGCACCGCGATCTGGTCCGGCTGGATCCGGCGAACGGGCGCACGAAGGTGCTGCAGAAGGATCTTCGGGTCGGCGATCTCGCGTACAGCGCCGCCGATCAATCACTTTGGGGGATTCGCCACCTCAACGGCCTGGTGAGCCTGGTGCAGATCAAGCCGCCGTATACCGACTGGGAGCGCGTCATCACGTGGCCGTACGGGACCGTGATGTACGACCTCGACGTGTCGCCCGACGGCACGCGCGTGTCGGCATCGTTCGGGGAGATCAGCGGCAAACAGGACGTGCGGGTGTTCGACATCGCCGCGTTGCGCGCCGGCGATACCACGCCGCTGGTGCGGTTCGACTTCGATACGTCCGTGCCCGAATGGCTTCGTCTTCTCTCCCGACGGACGCTACCTCTATGGCAGCTCGTATTACACGGGCGTGTCGAACATCTTCCGCTACGACCTGGAGGCGAAGAAGGTCGGAAGCGGTCAGCAACACCGAGACCGGCTTCTTCCGCCCGGTGCCGCTCGCCGACGGCCGCCTGCTCGTGTTCCGGTATACCGGACGTGGCTTCGTCCCCGCCTGGATCGATCCGAAGCCGCTCGAGGACGTCAGCGCCATCGAGTTTCTCGGTGAACGGCTGATCAGCGAACAGCCGGTACTGAAAAGCTGGATGCTCGACTCGCCGGCCAAGGTCCCGTTCGACACGATGGAGAAGACCACCGGCACCTACGGCCTGGGCGGCCGGCTCCGCCGCGAATCGATCTTCCCGATCATCGAGGGCTACAAGGACACGGCCTCGGTCGGCGTCGCGCTCAACCTGTCGGATCCGCTGATGCTCAACCGGCTCCACATCACCGCCGGCTGGTCGCCGACCACGTCGCTGCCGATGCACGAGCGGCTGCATCTGTCAGCTGACTACGAACGCTATGACTGGCGGGCGTCGGCGTCGTTCAACGACGCGGATTTCTACGACCTGGTCGGCCCGACGAAGGTCGGCCGCAAGGGGTACAGCGCGCTCGTCGGCCACCGCAATACGCTGATCTTCGACGAGCCGCGGCGCCTCGAGCTCGATCTCAGCGGCCGCGTGTCGGGCAACCTCGATCAGCTGCCCGACTATCAGAACGTGCCGGTGGACGTCGGCACGCTGGTCACGCTCAAGGCGGGGCTCGCCTACAGCTACGTCCGCAACTCGCTGGGATACGTGGACGAGGAGACGGGCCGCAAGTGGTCGCTGGAGCTGAGCACCGACGTCGTTGACGGGGAGCCCTTCCCGAAGTTGTTCGGAACGTTCGATCGCGGCATCGGCCTGCGCCTCGGGCACTCGTCGTTCTGGATGCGGACGGCAGCCGGATTCTCACCGCGCAGCCGGACCGAGGCGTTCAGCAACTTCTTCTTCGGCGGGTTCGGCAACAACTACGTCGACCATGGCGACGAGAAGCGCTACCGGCACCTCGAGAGTTTTCCCGGCGTCGAGCTGAACGAGATCCCAGGCCGGAACTTCGCAAAGGCCACGCTCGAATGGAACCTCCCGCCGTGGCGCTTCGCGCGGCTGGGGACGCCGGGCCTGCACGCGACGTGGCTGCGCCCGGCCATCTTCGTCACCGGCCTCACGACCAACATGGACGACGGCGCGTTCCGGAGGACGGCGGTCAGCGCCGGCGGTCAGATCGACGTCCGATTCACCATCCTGTCCAATCTCGACATGACGTTCTCGGCCGGTGCCGCAATCGCGGCCGAGGACGGACGGCCACCCAGGCGCGAAGCGATGCTCTCGCTCAAACTCCTGCGATGAACATCGTCGTGGCGCTCCTGCCCGTGCTGCTGCTGCTCGTTCTGCTGCAGCTGATGGACAGCTTCAAGCTGGTGCGCCTTCGATCGGTAGGGACGGCGATCGCCGCCGGTGCGCTCGCGGCCGTTGTCTGCCTGTCGCTGCACGAGGTGATCCTCGCGCGCGCCGACATCGATGCGACGCTGTTCACGCGGTACGTCGCGCCGGTGACCGAGGAGCTGTGCAAGGGCGCGTTCATCGTGCTGCTGCTCTGGCGGCACCGGGTCGGCTTCCTGGTCGACGCGGCGGTGCAGGGATTCGCCGTCGGAGCCGGATTCGCGCTGGTGGAGAACGTGGACTACCTGCGGCACCTCGGCGGTGCCGGCTTGAATCTGTGGATCGTGCGGGGCCTCGGCACGGCGGTTCTTCACGGCGCCACGACCGCCGTGTTCGCGATGATGTCGAAGACGCTGGTGGATCGGCGCGCCGATCGCCGCGAGCTCGCGCTGATCCCGGGGTTCGCCGTTTCGGCAGGCGTCCATTCGGCGTTCAACCATCTGCCGCTCCCGCCGCTGGCGATGACCGCCCTGTTGCTGCTGGTGCTGCCGCTGGTCGTCGTGTTCGTGTTTCAGCGGAGCGAGCACGCGACGCGCGAGTGGGTCGGCGCCG
The DNA here is from genome assembly GCA_963785755.1 of uncultured Acidobacteriota bacterium. Classification (GTDB taxonomy): domain Bacteria; phylum Acidobacteriota; class Vicinamibacteria; order Vicinamibacterales; family 2-12-FULL-66-21; genus JACCXG01. The sequence goes on from CAWAXG010000063.1 coordinate 36,606, forward strand.
GCCTGGACCTCGACCTCGAGCTGCTCGACCTGGTCCGCTCCGAGCACTTCGCGTTCACCCGCTTCGGGCAATACCTGCAGGAGCTGCGCGAGCACTTCAGCGGCCCCGTCGTCATCGACATGTTCTGCCTGCTGCGCCTGGAGCTCGAGCTCTCGGTGCAGGCAAAGGCGATGCTGCTGGCGCGCGAGTCGGGGCTCGAGGTGCCCATCACCAGCGATCTGCACGACAGCTTTCGCGAGATCGAGTACCTGCGAGGGTCGATTGGCCGCACGGGACTGCTGGCGCTCAAGCCGCTGCAGGTGACGTCGGGGCGCGATTTATGGCACCGCTACGTGTTGGCGTCTGGAAAAATCTAGTCACCGATCACCGATCAGATCACGACGTATTACAGTTTCAACGACGCGAGATACGCGAGCGAACGCGGAATCTGCTTCTCGGACTGCGGGTGCTCGTCCTCGATGAAGTGGACTTTCGCTCCCGCCTTGTTCGCCGCGCGCAGGATCCCGGGAATGTCCACCATTCCTTCGCCGAGGACCACGCTCGTGTCGTCCGGCGCATCCCCGGTCGGCTCGTTGATCTTCGTGCCCTTTCTCATGTCCTTCAGGTGCGTCGACGGGAACCGTCCCGGATACTTCGCGAACAGCTCGACCGGGTTGCCGCCGCCGTGCACGACCCAGAAGACGTCCATCTGGAAGTCCACCACACCTGGCTCGGTCTGTTTCGCCAGGGCATCGAACAACGTGCCATCCGGGCCCTGTTGAAACTCGTAGCCGTGCACGTGATAGAGGAAGCGCAAGCCCGCGTCGCGCATCGCGCGCCCGACTTTCGAAAACACCGGCACCGCCTTGTCCACGTCGGCGCGTGAGAAGCGTCCCTCGTGGGGAATCCACGCGCACATCACCTGCTGGGCACCCAGCTCGCGAGCGTCTTTGATTACGCTGCCGGCGTCCTTCGCCAGCGCGTTGAAGTCGGCTCCGGTCGAGGTGATCCGCAGCCCCGCCTTCTTCACCTGCGCGGCAAAGTCGGACACAGGGAGCTTATAGGTGCCGGCAGCCTCGACGTCGGTGAACCCCCACCCGCGCACCATTGCGAGCGTGCCCGGCACGTCTCCCTTCTCGAACAGATGCCTGAGGCTGTAGAGCTGCAGGCCGATGGTCCCGGTCGCCGGATGTTTCAGCGCTCCCTGGCGCGTACACGCTGTGTGAAAGGCCCAGTCGCGACATCGCCGCAGCGGCGGCGAGACCCTGAAGGAATGTCCGTCTGCTGGTCATAGCGCGCGATTCTACCGCTTCCCGGCCCTCACTCGATTTCAGCATCGTGCTAGATTGCTGCGACATGCTGACCGCCATCGGCTGCCGTGAACGGCGCGCGCGACTCTGGGGCGCACTCGAGGAGAAGCCGGACTGGATTCTCCTGTCCGAGCCGCGCCATCTCATGTATTTCGCCAACTTCTACGCGCCCCCCTTCATCTTTCGCACGCAGAACGCATCCGCGCTCCTGATCCTCGGCCGAGACGGCACGAGCACGCTCGTGACCGACAACATGCTCGCGATCTACGCGGAGAAGGCGCACGTCGACGAGCGCGTCGTCGCCGAGTGGTACAACGGCAGGACGTCCGCTCCCGAGCGGCAGGGCGTCCTGGTCAAGGCCGGCCGGGACGCAATGGAGAGTCGCGGCGGCGACCGTTTCGGCTTCGATCTGCTGGCGCCGGCCGCGTTGTGCCTGCACCTCGCCTCCACGCGACCGGCCTCGCGGTCCATCTTCATCAATTCCGCGGCGCAGCAGTTGATGCGCCGCAAAGACCCGGATGAAGTCGCGGTGCTGCGGCGCACGATCGCCGCAATGGAGACCGCGTTCACGCGCGCCGCGGCGGAGATCCATCACGGCATGACCGAACTGCAGGCGTACGCGCTCGTCAGCGCGGTCGTCAACGAGCAGCTCGGCGAGCAGGCGCTGGTGTATGGAGACCTCGCTTCGGGTCCACGCGCGGAGAAAGGCGGTCCGCCGACGGAGAGACAGATTGAAAAAGGTGATCTATTCCTGCTCGACTACTCCGCCGTGCTCTACGGTTATCGTGCGGACTTCACCAACACGTGGGTAGTCGACGGCCAGCCCACGGCGCGCCAGCGCGAGCTCGCGGCGTTCTGCCTCGAAGCGATGGACGCCGGCGAGCGTCTGCTGAAGCCTGGAACCCGCGGGCGCGACATCGACGAGGCCCTCAGACGCGTCTTCGAGAAGCACGACGTGCTCGAGCACTTCCCTCACCACAGCGGCCACGGCCTCGGCCTCGGCCATCCCGATCCCCCGTATTTCACCTCCGAGAGCGACGATGACGTTTTCGACGGGGATGTCGTGACGCTGGAGCCAGGGTTGTACGTGAAAGGCGTGGGCGGCATGCGTTTCGAGCGGAACTATCTGATCACGGCGACGGGATTCGAGCTGCTGACGCGGCATCATCTTGGGCTGAGTCGTGAACAGTGATCGGTGTCGTGATCGGGGATCGGTGAATCGCGTCGTGATCTGGTGATCGGTGATCGGTGATCGGTGATCCGGTGATCGGTGATCGACGACAGCCAGTAGCTCGAAGACTCGTGGATTCGATCCCCGATCACCGATCACGACGCGATTCACAGATCACCGGTCACGACACGATCAACGTCACGATCCGCGTCAGCCGCGGCTCAAGAATCTTTCCGCGGCCTCGAGCCAGTTCAACCCGTCTGGCCCCGCAGGCGTCACGGCGCCCAACCACTCACGCGCCTTCGCCTCGACCAGCCGCCACTCTCCACGTGTCTCCGACGCATTCAGATGCAGCCACATGATCGCAAGGGCGGTGGCCCAGGCACGGCGAGCGTCGGCGACGCTGGCGTCCGTTCCGAGGGGGGCTTCAAGGTCCACCAGATTGCTGCCGATCGTCGCGGCGAACCGGTCGTCGAGCTCCCACGATCCATCGGCGCGCTGCAGGCTGATCAGGGCCACGAATCGCCGGACGGCTTGCGGCGGACCGGCCGCTCCGCGCTCTACCGGCCCGCGTCGCAGCCATGAACTCCTGGGTGAAGCGCTCCTCATGAACGACACATCCTCCATGGAACGCCGATGAGCTGCTGCCCCGTCCGCTCGTCCCGATACTTCGAGTCTTGCCTCGGCTAAAAACCTGCGCGTCGGACAACGCTGACAGACTGACGAAGGACCCGGTCTGCCGCAAATCCGTAACGTTGCGGCGACGGCCGCCCCATCCCGTCGTGAGTGCAATCGGCACGCGACGAAGCTCCACATCACCAGCGACCGGCGCATCCCGCCGTTCGATGGCGACGTACGACGCCTCCCGCGAGATCAGGCCGTATCGGATGCTCAACTCGACAATCTCGCTGGTGACCGACTGCTGCTTCCGGCCGTGCTGACGCGAGCCTCGGGTCGCGGTCCATTCCGTGGACTCTTCGAGCTCGCGGATGCGGGCTCGCGCCGCGAGCGTGGCAACAGTGCGGCCGGCCGCAACTCGCGAGGGATCGAGACGCAGCTCGAAGCTGACGGGGCCGGACGCGGCGTCGGCGGTCAATCGCACCGTCGTGGGCTGCCATGGCGCCGGAACGCTGCGGAGGAAGCCATAGAGAATCAGCCGCCCATTCGAAAAGATCGGCGGCGGCGAGGCTGGCGCGGCCGTAACCTCGAGGCCCCCCCAATCCACGCACACATTGGTCAACGCGGGCGACAGCAGACGCCCGAACTGACGGACCACCTTTGGTTCGATGCGCTCACCGGGGTAGATGAACTCCGCTGTGCCTCCACCGGCCCGCGCCAGCCCTTTGACGAGATGAGGGCTCGCACCGGCGCCGATTCCGAACGTGAAGATCCGCGCGCGGGGCGCGTGCGTCGCCGCCAGCTGCAGGGCGGCATCCGTGTTCGTGATCTGACCGTCGGTGATCACGACGATCCGCCGGGCCAGCGATCCGAGCGGCTGTTCCAGGGCGGCCGTGATCGCGGGCAGGAGCTCCGTGCCACCCAGATCAGCCTCGAGGTTTGCCACGTACCTACTGGCCTCCTGCAGGCTCGCCTCGGTGTAGTCGCGGCACCCTGCGAAGAGTGCATCCGTCGTCGAGCCGAACCCGATGATGTTGAACCGGCAGCCCGCAATCATCGATCGCAGACAGAGCTGCAGCGCGTTCCGCACCTCGGCGATCGATGTGCCCTGCATCGAGCCGGACCGGTCGACCACGAAGACGATCTCCGCAGGCGAGGTCTGGTCCGGCAGTTTCGGCACGAGCGCGAGCGCGATCGCGTGCGCGCCGGCCTCGTCTTTCTCGATCGACGATTGCGGCACCTCGAACGCCGGCGCATCGACGATCAGCACGAAGTCGCGATCGAGAGCGGTCTCACGCTGCGACAAGGCGACTGTCGCATTGTTGCCGTTCAGGCCAACCGAGATGGCATGCGACGGAGATTCGATGCGCTCGATCGCGCCGGCCATCGACAGCGTGACCTTGAGCTCGAGGCCGTACGGCACGCTCCACATCAGCGGAGGATTGAGCGTCTCGGCATCCGGCCGCCCCACACCGGCGTGGTCCGCGGCCGGCGCATAGCGGGGTGAGACGGTCGTCGGCATCGCAAACCGCAGGCTGCCGCCGTCCACGCTCAGCTCCGTGACGTAGCTGATCTTCAGCAGCACCTCCTTTCCGGGCAGCAGGTTGCCGACGCTGGCCTGGAACACGTCCGGCCGCTCCTCGTCCAGCAGCATCGCTCCGTGCCCCTGCTCCATCGCATCGTCGTACATGCGGAACGCTTCCTCGCGCTCCTTCACTTCCCCGACGACGAGCGTGCCGTCGATGACGGCTTCGAACGCGCAGACCGCTGCGCCTTCGTCCAGCGGAAACAGGTAGACCGCTTCGATCGGCTTCTCCTCCAGGTTGACGAAGCGCTGTGTGATCGTCACTCGCCCGCACAGATTCGAGATTTCCGCGTCGATCGCAACGCCCGTCAGCGGAACCGGTACGTTGTCCGTGGTGATCAGGCCGGAGCGCGGCAGTGTGGCTGTTTCAGGCATCGGTATCCTCGACTCTCATGGACGGACGGAAATGTACGCGGCACCAGTCGGCAAGATCCTGGAGCTTTCCCGGCGGGGGCAGTCGGATGTTGCCCGCGATGTTCAGCTCGACGCCGGGCGCCAGCGTGAGTCGGCGCCAGAGCGTGCGCTCCAACGCGGGCTCCTCGCGCGGTTGCGCCCGCGCATCAGCCTGCTGCCGCCGGCCAGGTGCGGCGAGTGTGTGCTTGATCTCGTCGAGCGAGCGGCCAGCCTCCTGCATCGCCTTGACGCGCAGCAACTGATCGAGATGTTCCTGGCCGTAGTGATTGCCCCGGCCCACGCCGAGCGGGGCTGGCAGCAGGCCTTCCTGAACGTAGTAGCGGACGGTGCGCCGCGAGACGCTGGCAAGTTCGGCGAGGTCGCCGATGGCATAGCGGGTTGCGTCGTCCACGAAGACGAATATAGACAGTTACTGTCACATTGTCAACTGTCGCATTAAAGGCGGCACTCGCCGGCGCAATCGGCACGTCAGCGCTGTGGTGCTCTTCCCACGTCGCCTCGCTCCGTGCCAGGAGCGCCGCGAGGATGTCGCGCAATGTAGCCGCCCCGTAGGGTCAGCAGCTTCTTGCCCGGCACGAACGGCACGGGCGCGGGTGACGACAGAGCGAGCGACGCCGCGCCCACTCCGAGCAGCGCTGATGGAATGTTGACCTCACAGCGTGATGTGGGATCGACCGCACACGTGCCGACCGGCGCGCCGTTGACGGTCATGCCGACGCTCACCTCTCCCTCGGCAATGAGGTTGAGCACCATCGAATAGTCGTGCGTCGGTGAAAGCGGCAGGCGCAGCACGGCGAAATTCTCTGCGCCGCGAACCGGACCGGTATCGGTTCGTGTTGGCGGCCCCCAGCCGACGCCGAAGTACGCCTCGCTCTCGGAGTCCGGTCTCAGCAGCGCACCGTCGGACGATGACGTGAACAGAGGCAGCTGAGCGTATCCGCACAACTTCACCGAGGGCTGGCTGCCGCCAGCTTTGAGCTTCGCCCGTGCCTGGCCGGTAATGCCATCGAAGGCGACTCGAAAGGCCGGGCGGTAGCCGCGGAGCCGACTGAGCTCCACGGCGAGCACATATCCGCCCTCTGGATGTTCTTTCGCGCTCACGACATGCGCAGAGCTCTGGCTCAGCATGTCCAATCCGCGAGCGCGCACCCCCGTGGCTTCAGGAAACCACATGTCGACCGTGACCACTCCGCCGATCGCAAAGACGGTCGTGACCCAGCTTCCCGACTCGAGCACCCGAGTCACGTCGTTCCATTGCTCGGTCCCGACCTCGACGCACACATTCTCGCCCCTGACCTCGTAGAAACGCGCCGGAAACGGCACGCGAGCTTCGCCCGGCGGCAATTCGAACGTGCGTCCGATCCGGCCATCGGGCGTGAACATCACGACGGCGGTTCCCAGTGTGGTGTAGCTGATTCTCCGGCCGCCGATTTCGATCCGCGCCCCTCGATGATCAGCCGACGCACTCACGGCGCCGGCGAACAGAGGCAGCGCGTGCTTGAGCGTCGCCTCGTCCAGTGTCAGCGACGCCGCCGCGCCATCCTGCTGCCACGCCGCCGCCGACGTGCCGACGACGCGAGCGAATGCAGAGTGCGCGCGCTGGCGACCAACCGATCCGGTGCGCCACAGGTCTTCGCCCACGAGCTCGCGCGGAAGCGGGGAATTCGCGCTGCCGGCGACGATCACCGTTCCACGGGGCAGGCCGCGCACCCAGTCGTCGACGGGCGGTCCGGAAACCGGTGACCGCTCGAAGTGGAGACCGTCGGTGGCCAGGTACGTCGCAGCCGTATCGAACGCGAACACGCGCCGCCCCTTTCGAAGCGCCTCGCGCACCGCGTCGCCTCCGTACGGGATGCTCTCGAGTTCGCTCGTCCGTCCGGATTCTCCCGTGACGGCGAGATACATCAGCGTCATGTCGCGCGCGTACCCATCCGCGACGACCGCTGCGCGATCGGGGAGCTGCTGATAGGCGGCGCGAACGAACTCGGCATCAGCGGTCTGACCACGCTGGTCGACGGCCAGGTAATTGGTGAGCAGGTTCCTGATCGGAATTGCAGCCCCGAGCGCGACGCCGATGAGGCCGGTGAGCAGGGCCATCAGCCGCGCGAAGGATGGCGTGCGCACGGCTCCATGGACCGCGTCCAGGCCGACGGCGGCAAGCGGCCAGACCAGGACGACGACCGGGATGATGAAACCGGAGACATCCCCCGAGAGATTCACGACCATCGCGAACGTGCCCGCGGCCGCAAGCATCACCAGAACGGCTGAAAGATTGCGCCGGCGCAACGCGGTCACCATGCCAATCACCATCGCCGCCACGCCTAGTGGCGTGAGGTCCACGCCGATGAACGACGACACCGTCGGGATCTGATAGCCAAACAGATCCGCGGGGCTGAAGGCGAAGCGTTGGTCGGCAAATCGCTCAGCGGTCACGATCCCGACCAGCTCAGTGACCGACATCGCGCTGCTCTCGAGGTAGGGCGCCGCCTGGGACGTCCGGAGAATGATGAAGCCGGTACTGCGCAACGCCGATAACCAGGATGACCAGAATCACGAGCAGCAGTCGAAGCGTGATGACGCGCCGATCGCGAAGCAGGACGTAGATGACCAGCGCCGGCGCAATGCCGATGATGGTCAGGTGGTTCCCCAGCCCTACCGAGGCGACCGCCGCCGACGCGAGGAGCAACCGGCGGTCCCGAGACGCCCCCCAGCCGAGCAGGAGCGCGACAGCCGTGACCGCCACGACCGCGGCAAGGCTGTAGACCTCCGCGAAGAGGGCGCCACGCCAGAAGTTTGCACCGGTCGCGAGACCGAGCGACGCGAACGCGGCGGCCCCGCGCGAGCTGCCGATCTGCCGGCAGACCAGAAACGCCACCGCAGCCGCGATCGCGGCCATCACCGCTGAAAACAGATTGGCCCGATACGCAATCGTCCCGATCGGCAGCTGCACGAAGAGATGCGAGAGCAGCACGTAGAGGGGATAGCCCGGGGGATGCGCGGTACCGAGGACATGGCCCAGGAACTGAAACTTGGGCGTGTCCTCGGGGCCGCCGATATCAGGAAGGACCGTAAAGGCGTAGAGCGTCAGGGCAAGCACGAAAACGGCAGACGCCGTGACCCAATCCTTCTTCTCGAGATGAAAGGGGGGCAGGGTCCACGACGGCTGCGGCGCAGGAGGGCTGGTGGTCACAGGGGACTGTCAGAGGATAGCGCCCGACGTGACGGTTGGAAAGAACCCGGCAGACTACGGGGATCAGGGAACGGGACTGGGGACTCGGGGTGGTGGGCGGGGGCTTCGCTGGCCGCCATCCGCTATTGATCACGTCGGGATCGGTGATCGGTGATCAGTGATCGGCGACAGCCAGTAGCTGAAGACCCGTGGATTCGATCCCCGATCACTGATCACCGGTCACGACACCAATCCACTGATCCTCAACCGAACTGCCTATTTCCCGCCTGCTGTCGAGGTGCCGCTCGTCTCCCAGCCGTACGCGGCCATCATCACCTTGAAGAGATCGGTGTTCGCCAGGTAGCCGCGCACGCGCTCGGCGCCCGGGCCCTGCGCGGCGGCGAGCACTTCCTCGCCGGTGTGGCCGTTGTCCATGCGCAGCGCCGGGATGCGGAGGGGCCCTTTCGGCGCTTCCGCTTCCGCTTTCTCGAGTCCTTCCAGCAGCGGCTGATCGAGCGTCCCGCCGCGGAGCCGCAGGTCGAACGAGTGATCGGCGGTGAACAGCAACAGCGTGTCCGGACCGACCGTGCGCGCGATCCGTTCGATGACGCGATCGAATGTGACCATCCGGTCCAGACCGCGGCGGATCCGGTCCGTATGGACGTCCCACTCGACCATCAGGAAATAGCCGCGCGGATTGCGCGACAGGATCGGAATGGTGCGGTCCACTGCCGTTTGAAGATCGAACTCTCCTGAGTCGAACATGACGATCGTCCGTGATGCGTCCGGAGCCATCTCCGAAAACGTGGACAGCAGCGGACGGCCGCGTTCGCGCGCCAGCGTCTCCATATCGACGCCAGTCTCCGACAACGCCTTGGCGACCGACCCGCGTCCGCCGCCGATCATCACGTCGACGCCATCGCCGAAGCGCGGCGCGAAAATCTGCGGGAAGATCACCGCGGTCAGCCCGCGGTCGTTGGCCTTCGCGTAGGTGGACGCCGGCGTCGCGCCGGTGAGCGAATCGTTCGTGATCACGCCTGTCGACAGCCCGCGCTCCTCCGCGTACTCGAGGATCGTCTTCAGCGGCTCACCATCGACCTTCTTCCGCACCGCGGTCCTCGACTGCCCGATCACGCCGTTGTTCGTCCGCTCGCCGGTGACGATGGCGGTCATGCCGGCCGCCGAATCGGTGACGAGGCTCGAGGCGCTCGAGGTCTCCGACAGCGCGATGTGCGGCATCCGTTGAACGAACAAACGCCGCGGCGCGCCGTACCCGTGAAGGCTCGCGGCGGCTATGGTCGACGTGCCGCCGGCGTCCGCGAGGAAGAGAATCACGTTGCGCGCTCGCGGCTGAGCCGAGAGGGCGACGGGCACGAACAGCAGGGTCAGAAGAGCTCTTCGCATGGCGGCTACCGATCCTGATTGGCGCACATGAGCGGCAGGCAGGAGTATACCGTTCCGCATGCAAAGGCGATATGACGAGGGTTCCACGGGGTCAAGTCGCAAGGGGCAAGTACAACGGAAGGAACAAAGAGATCGGCGATGCTCTTTCCGTTGGTACTTGCGACCTGGTACTTGTTACGTCAGTTCTTCGTGCGTCACCGCACTTCCACCGCCGCGAGGTTCCAGCGATCGTTGGTCGGCGCCGTGGCGTTCAGCTGCACGACAGTCCCTGGAGTGGCGATCGCCGTCGAGCGGGTCTGCACCCAGTACGTCCCGGTCGACGTCATGTCGATCCACTGCTGCACCATGACCTGGTCGGCTTCGAGCGTGCGGGCAACGGCGCGGTCGAATCATTTCCTACGGCATAGACACGCGAGTTTGGCGCCGTGGTGGTCAGCGAGATCGTCGGGCCGCCTGAGGCCCGCTGGCGATCGCCGACGCGCCGACGGCCGTCGCGCCGGTAAACAGCACGACCGTCAGCGACTGGCGGTAGAGGGTGAATCGCTGCTGCGCGCGCACCTGAACGTTCGTCAGCGAATTCGGCGCGTTCGCAACCCAGATCTCCGACACACCGCGCTGGGCGTTGACACGCCGCACGAGGGTCCACGTGAGACCGGCGCCGCTCACGGCCAGTGTCTGGGTCGAGCCGCCGGGCTGTCGGACGCGGCAAAGGCGACGAGCAGCCGCGGTCCCGTCGTGCTGAAAGCCGCGGTCGTACGCGTCCCCGATCGATTCGACACGATGACGTTGCTCTGAACGGGCCCCGGTGGCGGCGGGCCCGTCGAGACGACCAGATTGACGGCTACTCCCTGCGCGACCTGCGCCCCGGCCTGCGGCGACTGGCTGATGACGGTTCCCGCCGGCACGGTATTGCTCGCGCCGGTCGACACGACGCGGACCGCGAGGCCAGCGCCGACGATTGCGTCAGCTGCTGCCTGCTCCGTCAGCCCAACGACGTCCGGAACGCTCACGGGCGGAGCGCCGTCCGAGATCACGAACGACACCTGGGATCCAGGCTGCGCCTGCGCTCGGCCCGACGGGTTCTGACTCACGACGCGCCCGGCGGGAACACTGCTGCTCGGTGCCGAGGTGACGGTGCCGACCACGAGACCGGCGTTGGCGATTGCGGTGCCCGCGGCGGCCTGTGTGAGACCGAGCACGCTCGGAACGGTTGCCGGCCCCGCAGGCACCCATTCGAACAGGTAAGCCTGGCCAGCCGGGCTCGTTGCTGCTGAGCGTCAGCGCCTGCCACGCTGTTCCCGTACAGGTGAACTCGGTGAGGCCGTTCATCGACGACACGTAGACCTGCCTGGTCCCGTAATTGCGGCCGTAGCCGATCACGATGTCGGTGCTGCCATTCAGTGTGGCCATCACCGATGCCTGCCACTGCCCGTTGACCCACGAGACTTCGTACACCTGGCTGCTGTTGGCGGCTGCGAGATACAGCCGGTTGACGCCGTCGTTCCGGCCGGGGCCAACCTCGCCGTTGTGCATCTCGCCGTCGGCCGCAACACCAAACGGCATCTGCGCAAACGTCGACGCGGCGCCGGTGTAGTCATAGGCGTAGACGACGCCGTCGCCGCCCGAGGCGATGACGCGCTGCCGGCCAATGTTCCCGATGTCGCCGACGATGGCGCCGTAGAAGAGCGCTGGCGTATCGCCCATCGCCTCCTGACGCCACGACCCGGCTGTGCTTCGCGGCTGCACGGTAAGCGTGGGAGACAGTTCGAGAAAGTAGGTCGCTGAATCAGATCGACCGATCGTGACCGAATCGTTGTAGGAAATGATGTGGAAGCGCGCCGCTTCCCCAACGGATACGTTCATCAGCGACTGCAGCTCGCCGGCGGTCAGCGCTCGCCGGTGAATGCGCAGATCGTCGATGAGTCCGGAAAAGGGACTCGCCACAGATGCTGTTGCCGCCGATGCGCAGCGCCCCGGTCGTGGCTGTGACGCTGCCGGCAATGGTGCGCGGTACCGGCCAGCGCGCCGTTGACGTACAACCGCAGCGCCGCGCCGTCATACGTCGTGGCGAGATGCGTCCACGTGTTGAGCGCGAGCTGCGCAGTGCCGGGCGCTCCGGAGTCGCTGCTGCCGATCCGGACGTAGGACGCGGGGCGCGGCGCGTTGTCGTGGGCGTAGAGCGCGTAAGCCAGTCCGCCGGTGAGTCTCCTTGAGCAGCACCGTCCGCCAGCCGCTGAGCGCCGCCGGCGGGACCCATGCGATAAGGGATTCAAAAAGGTTCCTTCCGCCTTCACAGGCGGAAGAATTGAACTTACTCGTACCGCAGCGCCGTGATCGGATCGGCCCGGGACGCCCGGCGTGCCGGGATTGCCACCGCCGCGAGCGCGACGCTCAGCAAAACCGCACCGGCAATCGCATAGCTCACCGGATCGCCGGCCGTGACGCCGAAGAGCAGAGTCGCGGTCAGGCCTCTCAGTGCCACCGCGCCGGCAATGCCGCCGACGAGGCCGATCAGGACGAGCAGCGCACCCTGTCGAAACACCCGCGCGAAGACCGCCGAGCGCGTGGCGCCGAGCGCCAGTCGAATGCCGATCTCGTGCGTCCGTTGCGCGACGGTGTAGGCGATCAGGCCATAGATGCCGATCGCGGCGAGCACGAGCGCTATCGCCGCGAAACAGCTGACGAGCATCGCATACAGGCGCGGCCTGGCCAGCACCGACTCGACATACTGATTCAGTGTCTTCACATTCGCGGCCGCCTGCGTCACGTCAATCTGATTGATCTCGCGACGAACGGCGGCGGCGAGGGCGGCCGGCTCACCGGTCGCGCGAACGATCAGGTTGGTGATGTAGCCGGGCGTCTGCGCGTGCAGCAGAAACGCCGTGGGTGCAGGCTCGGTCGTCACGCCGTTGTGACGGACGTCGCCGGCAACGCCGACGATCTCCGCCCATTGCTGGTTCGACGACTGAACCAGGATCCGCTTGCCCACCGCGGCGCCGCCCGGGAAATACCGGCGCGCGAACGTCTGATTGACCATCACGACGCGCGGGCTGCCGTCGCGATCGCGCCGATCGAACGATCGCCCCTCCAGGATCGGAATGCCCATCGCCGCGAAGTATCCACGGCTGATGAGCGAACAGTCCGTGCCGAGCGAGCCGGAGGCGGCCGCGGGAGTCTGGTTCTCGATGCGCACGCCGGTGTTGCAATTCAGGCCGGTCAGCGGCAGGAACTGGATCGTGCCGGCCGCCTTGACGCCAGGCAGCGCCTCGACGCGGTCCAGGATCTGATCCACGAGCGCGATCCTCGACGCCGGCGGGCCGGTCCCCAGAAACAGATTCATCGTCACCGTCTCGTTCGGCTGGAAGCCGAGGTCGACGCGCACGAGCGCGGAGAACGTGCGCAGCAGCAGGCTGGCGCCGACGAGCAGCACGACCGCGAGCGCCACTTCGGCCGCCACGAGCACGCCCCGCAGCCGTTGTTGACGCCGGTCCGCCGTCGCGCCGCGAGCCCGCTCGCGCAAGGCGGATTGCGGATCGGCGCCGCCGGCCTGCACCGCGGGCACGAGGCCGAACACGAGCGCGGTCACCGTCGAGACGGCAATCGTGAAGATGAGGCACGTCGCATCGAGCGCGATCGGCTCCGCGGTCCCGAGCCGGAGCGCATCCGCGCTCACCATGACGAGCGCTTCCGTGGCCCAGTACGCGACCGCGAGACCTGCAGCGCCGCCGAGGAATGACAGCACGAGGCTCTCGATGACGAGTTGCCGGATGAGCCGGCCACGGCTCGCGCCGAGCGATGCACGCAGCGCGAATTCGCCGCGCCGCTGCAGACCCCGGGCGATCAGCAGCGCCATCAGGTTCACACAGGCGATAACGAGCACGGTCGCGACGACCGTCATGAGAAGACGCAAGGCTGGACGGCCCTCGCGGACAAGAAAGTCGTGCAGCGTGAATACGGACACGCCGAATCCCTCGTTGTCTTGCCGGCCTTGCCGCTCCCGCGACAAGGTCGAGGCGATTGCGCTCATTTCGGCCTGTGCGCCCGCCAGGCTGACGCCTGGCTTCAGCCGGCCGTAAGACTGGAACGACCGCGCCCCGATGGCCCCGGGCCTGGCCGGATCGATCTTCAAGGGACTGAACACTTCGGGTTCCGTCAACCCGATTCGAAAGCCCGCCGGCGCGATGCCCACGATGGTGGCTGGCCCTTCGCGCACGGCCAGTTGCCGTCCAATTACGCCTGGATCCCCGCCGAACCAGCGCTGCCAGAAGCCATGGCCGAGAATCACGACGTTGTCAGGGCCCGGACGGGTTTCCTCGAGGGTGAAGTCGCGTCCGAACACCGGCGCGACACCGAAGACGCGAAACAGATCGGACGTGATCTGCGCCCGCTGAATCTGTTCGGCGCCGTTCGCGCTCAGGACGGTGAGCGGCGGTGTCTGCACCAGGGCCAGCGCTTCGAACGACCGCGCACGCGCGTGCCATTCGACGAAGTTGGCGGGATGGACGTTGACGGTTGCTCCAGAAGTTTGCACGCGCTCACGCAGCGTCACGATCCGCTCGGAATCCGGATACGGCAGCGGCCGGAGCAGGACGGCATTCACGAACGTGAAGATGGTCGTGTTCGCGCCGATGCCGAGCGCGAGGGAGAGGATCGCGACGGCGCTGAACCCTGGGCTCTTTCGCAGGGCGCGGAACGCGTAGCTCACGTCCTGGCGAAGACTGTCGACGAGCGCCAGACCCCGTGCGTGGCGGGCCTCACCTTTCCGCTGTTCGAAAGTGTCCATCTGGAGCTCCTGTTGCACGCGGCCCGGCCGGGAAATGATCGTCATGCCCTTTTGTATTAGACAGAGGGCCGTTACAAATTGGTTGACACTCGACGCGATGCCCGACCTTTCGGTTTGCTGAGTCTTTGTGCGTCGTGCCGCTCAGCTCGTGCGAGACTACCCGTCAGCAACCTGCTAATCGTCCCTGGAGGGGCCGGATGACGTCAAAGGCCGCTGGTCAACGCTGGATCTACGACATCGCGCAAGACGTCCGATTTGCGCTGCGCCTCCTCATCAAGGAGCGCTGGTTCACGTTCAGCGCGATCGGCGCCCTCGCTCTCGGGATCGCCGTGACGACGACGATGGTCACCATCATCAACGGCTATCACTTCCGAGGATTGCCCGTCGACGATCCCGATCGGATCCTGTATCTCGGCACGCGTAACGAGAGTGGGCGCACCAGCGGGATGTCGTATCAGGACTACCAGGACTGGCGCACGTCACGGAGCTTCGCCGGGACGGCCGCGTTTGCCGGCGCCGTCATGACGATCGGCGACAAAGACCTGTCGCCGGACAGCGCGGGCGGCGCCTACGTCTCCGCGTCGGCGTTCGGGATTCTGGGCGAAACGCCGGTTCTCGGCCGGGGTTTCCTGCCCGCCGACGACCGCCCGGGCGCTCCAGGGGTCGCCATTCTGGGTCATCGCCTCTGGACGATGCGGTATGAAGCGGACCCGAACGTTATCGGCCGGTCCATCGCCATCAACGGCAACCCGGTGACAGTGATCGGCGTCATGGCGGACGGCTTCGAGTTCCCGTTTCGCCAGGAGCTGTGGCTGCCGCTTGCGCTCATGCCCGGCATTGAGACGCAGCGGCGAGACGAGCGCGGGCTCGGCGTCTTCGGACGGCTCGCCGGACGCGTCAGCGCGGCGCAGGCCCAGGCGGAGCTGGCTGGCATTGCCGCGGCGCTCGCGAAGGCATACCCGGAGACCAACCAGAAGATCGAGCCAATGGTAGTGCCCTTCGGTGAAGGGCAGGTCGGCCGGCTGCAGGATCAGCAGCCTCCGCTCGCGCTCATCGCAACGGCCGCGTTCGTCCTGCTCATCGCCTGCGTGAACGTCGCCAACCTGCTCCTGGCGCGGTCGGCCGGCCGGGCGCGCGAGATCGCGATCCGCGCGTCGGTCGGGGCGACGCGCTGGCGGATCGTCCGGCAATTGATCGTCGAGCACCTGATGCTCGCGTTCGCGGCCGGAGGACTCGGACTCTGGCTGTCGAGGTTCGGCGTGCAGTTCATCGCCGACGCCTTCGGCCGGAACGTGCCCTACTGGATGCGATTCACCGTGGATGGCCGCGTGCTGGCAATCCTGGTCGGCCTCTGCGTCGTCACGAGCCTCGTCTTCGGGCTTGCGCCGGCGCTGTTCGTGTCGAAGACGAACGCCGCGGCCGTGATGAAGGAAGCCGCACGCAGCGGATCACCTCGAGCGCGGAAATGGACGAATGCCTTGCTCGTCGCGGAGCTCGCGGTCGCGCTCACGCTGCTGGCCAGCGCGGCCTTGATAATGCGAAGCTTCCTCGCCCTCTATCGCACGGACACGATCGTCGATGCATCCCGCATCCTGACCATCGCGCTGACGGTGCCGGAGAAGCGGTATGCGACGCCCGAGCAGCGCGCCGGCTTGTATCAGCAACTGGATGAGCGTCTCAGCGCCATCCCGGGTATCCCGTTCGCGACGGTGGCGAGCAGTCGCCCCTTCGTCGCCGCGCCGTCGCGAACGCTCTCGTTCGGCGACCGGCCCGCCGGGGCCACTGGAGCCGTACAGCCATCGGTGGCAGTGGTGTGGATCGGCAGCCGATATTTCGAGAGCCTGGGCGTTCAGGTCCAGCGAGGCCGCGGTTTCACCACTCTGGATGGCGCGCCAGGTCATGACGCCGCGATCGTGAATCAGCGCTTCGCCGACGCGCACTTCGCGAACGCGAATCCACTCGGCCAGCGGATACGACTGAGTCAGGACAAGACCGATCCGCGACCGTCGCCGTGGCTCACCATCGTTGGCGTCTCCCCGACCATCCGGCAGGCGGTGGCGTCGGGTGCGCGGCCCGCAGTCTACCTGCCGCTCCGAACCCATGCCGGAGCGGGTGCAGCCATCCTCGCCGGCCGCGTGGCCCATCCTGCGACGCTGGCTCCCATTCTGCGAAAAACGGTCGCCTCACTCGATCCCACGGTCACGCTGCACAACGTCAGACCGTTGAACGAGCTCCGCGCCGACTCCCGCCTGCAGCCGCGTCTGGTCGGAACGGTGCTCTCTGCGTTCGCCATGATTGCCTTACTGCTCTCGATGGTTGGTCTGTACGCGATGACCGCTTACGCGGTGCTGCAGCGAACCCACGAGATCGGCGTACGGATGGCGCTCGGCGCACAGCCTCGTCAGGTCGTCTGGTTGTTCGTCCGCTGCAGCCTGTGGCCGCTCGGGATCGGCCTCTTCCTCGGGCTCGTCGGCGCCTTCCTCGCCGGCCAGTTGCTTCGGGGCATTCTGCTTCAAACCGGCGTGACCGGGTGGACGACGATCGGGTTCATCGTGCTGCTGTTCGTCAGCGTCGCGCTCGCCGCGTGCTTCTTCCCTGCACGCAAAGCGGCGCGGCTCGACCCGTTGAATGTCCTGCGGTACGAGTAAGGGAGGGGGAGGATAAAACGTTCGGCACGCGCCGCTAAAGCGGTGCGCTCGGCTGAACATTCAGCCTGCTCCCGTCCTCCCCACCGGATGGGCCAGAATATCTGGTGCCTTACGCCGCCTCTCACGAATATCAGACCCGGCTGACCGCGCGGCGCGCGACGCGTGACGCGCTGGACGCCGCCGACGCGCGCTACGCCAATGGCCGCTTGGCGACCGTCGGCTTCGCCGTTCTGATCGGCATTCTCGCCTGGAATTCAGTGCTCAGCTTCTGGTGGCTGACCGTGCTGGTCGTGGTGTTCGCGTGGCTCATGCGCCGGCACGATCGCGTGCTGCGGGCGCGCGACGGCGCGGCCAGAGCGATGGCGCTCTACGAGCGCGGCCTCGCGCGGCTGGAGGATCGCTGGGTCGGAACCGGCGAAGCCGGCGACCGCTTCCGCGACGATCGTCACGTGTATGCGAACGATCTCGACCTGTTTGGGCATGGCTCGCTCTTTCAGCTGCTCTCCGTGGCGCGCACCCGGACCGGCGAAGAGACGCTGGCGCGATGGCTGACGGCTCCGGCAGACGCGCCCGAGATTCGCGCCCGGCAGGACGCGGTCGCCGAGCTCGCGCCGGCGCTGGATCTTCGCGAGCGCCTCGCGATGGCCGGCGCGGACGTCCGGACGAGCGTGCAGACCGATCGTCTGCTCGAATGGGCGGAGATGCCGATGCAGCCCGCGCAGGCGCTCAATGCGTTCACCTGGCTCTTCACCGCCGCGACGCTCGGCGGCATCACCTTCCTGGCGATCACCTCGACATGGTTGCCGCTCGGCATCGTGCTTCTGCTGCAGGCCGTCGTGTTTCACCGCCTCAAGGATCAGATCAACGCGATTGTCTCGGCGCGCGATCCCGAGAGCACGGCGGACTTCGTCGCCGATGCCTTGACTCACCGCGCCCACGATCTGGACGTCGTCGCCGACCTGCTGAAGACCCTCGAGCGGGAGCCGTTCACCTGTCCGCGTCTGACCGCGCTTCGCGACAAGCTCAACGTCGAGGGGGTCGGCGCCTCACGCATCATCAGGCAACTGCACCGCCTGGCGGTGCTGCACGACTCAGAGCGCAACACGATCATTTTTCCGCTGGCGCTCTTTCTCATCGGAAAGCTGGAGGCGGCGTTGATCCTCGGCTCGCTGCTCCAGCTGGTGCGCCCGCACGTCGCGCTGGCGGTCGATCGATGGCGGAAGCGCCATGGCACGCAGGTTCGCGCCTGGCTCGAAACCGTCGCGGAGCTCGAGGCGCTGATGTCGCTGGCGTCGTACAAGTACGAACGCGACAGCGATCCGTTTCCCGAGATCATCACGTCGGCGGTCGGCTCCGGCGCGCCCGCGGTGTTCGACGGCGTGCAGCTGGGCCATCCGCTGCTGCCCTCGGCGACCATGGTCCGGAATGACGTGCACCTTGCCGGCACCACGCAGCTGCTCGTGGTCAGCGGCTCGAACATGTCTGGCAAGAGCACGCTGCTGCGGACCGTCGGCATCAACGCCGTGCTCGCGCTCGCCGGCGCCCCGGTCCGCGCCGCGTCACTACGATTGACGCCGCTCGCGATCGGGGCGACGCTGCGCATCCAGGACTCGCTCCTCGAGGGACGCTCGCGCTTCTACGCCGAGATCACGCGGATCCGCGAGATCGCGGACCTCGCGGCCGGCCCGATCCCGCTGCTCTTCCTGCTCGACGAGCTCTTCCACGGCACGAATTCGCAGGATCGCCTCGTCGGCGCGTCAGGCGTGCTCCGCAGCCTGCTCGACCGCGGCGCCGTCGGGCTCATCACGACGCACGACCTGGCGCTGACGGCGGTCGCCGACCAGCTGTCACCACGAGCGGTGAACGTCCACTTCCAGGACTGGTTCGAGGGGAACGAGATCAGGTTCGACTACCTGATGAAGCCGGGACCGGTCACGCGGAGTAACGCAATCGCTCTGATGCGGGCGGTGGGACTCGATGTTGGGGGGGACGGGCGTGACGGTTCAAGGGTTCAGGGGTTCAGGGGTTCATAGGTTCGGGTTCAAGGGTTCAGAGGTTCAGAGGGTTCAGGGTTCAAAGGTTCAGAGGTTCGGCTCAATAGTTCGGAAATCATATTGGCGGACACGATCGAAGGTAGCGCACCAGACTCGCGATCCCTTTCTGAAGACGAAATATGAGGATTCGGAAGCGTCTTTGATCTGACGCCAGGAAGTGATGCCGTCCGGCGCCGAGCACATGATTCTTGGTTTCCATCAACGACGCTCTGGCGATGAGCAGATAGTTCGCGAACGGGCGTGGACGGAAGTAACCGAATCCTTCTGCAATATTTGCGGCCGTCGATCTCGACGAACGAAGGATCTGATCCTTGAAGTCAAAATCACGCGTGGCCGATCCCGCCTCAACGGCTACAGCAATCGCATCGCGGAGTTCGCAAGCGAGTTGCCAGACGACCAGCTCCTCCAGCGTTTTGGCACTCTGCATGCCGATCGAGGAAGCAGAAAGCAGGCCACGAGAAAACGCCGGCAATACGGATCTCGCGTGCCGACAGAGAGCGCTATCGAGTCCTGACCATCCGGCTCCAGAAAGGAATCTCGAGCCTGGTGCGCTATCTAAAAACGTGCCCTCCGGATATCGACTTCCGAATCTGTTAACGTTGAACCGTCCAACCGACCACGACCTGAACCCCTGAACCCTGAACCCTTGAACCCTTGAACCCTTGAACCCTTGAACCCTTGAACCGACTCTATTCCTGTCTCAGTGCAATAGCCGGTTCCACGCGAGCCGCGCGGAGCGCCGGGAAGAAGCTGCAGATCACGCCGACGATCAGGAGCGTAGCGGTCGCGGCAAGAAAGATGGACCAGTCGCGCGGGCTCACGCCGAAGAACAGCGTCGATGCCAGGTCCCCACCCAGGAAGACGATCGGAGCGCCGACGACGAAGCCGGCCACGACGAGCCACAGGGCTTCGCGGACGACGCTCCACAGCACGTGCGATCGGGATGCGCCGAGGGCCATGCGGATGCCGAACTCGGACGTGCGCCGCGCCACCGCATAAGAAAGGACGCCGAACAGGCCGAAGCCGGCCAGCCCGAGCGCTAGCGCGCCGAAGCCGGAGGCCAGGAATACGACGACGCGTTCCTGGCTGAGGCTGGCGCTGATCCGCTCATCGACCCAGCTGATGGATCCGATTGGCATATCCGGAGCAGCCTGGCCGACCGCTCGTCGGACCGCGGCAATCGCGTGTGCCGGCTGACCCTTGGTCCGGACCTCGATGACGCGAGCGACGATCGGCCGCTGCTCCAACGGGAAGAACGCGGTTGGCACGGCCGCATCCTTCACGTTCAGCAGGCGCGCATCGTCCACGATGCCCACGATCTCGATGTCCGGCCCGGACGGACCGAAATGCCGGCCAAGCGCATGTCCGTCTTTGAAATACCGCGCGGCAAGCGTCCTGTTGACGATCGCGACGCGCGGACTCTTCGCCCGATCGTGATCCGTGAACGGCCGGCCGCCGAGGAGACGCATGCCCATCGTCGAGAAGTAGTTCGGATCGATTGAATTGACCAGGAAGACAACCTGCTCGTCAGGAGCTGGTTGGTACCCCTCGATCTCGAACCCGTCCTCGCGCGCCCGGCAGTTGCCTTGTACGCCGCACATCGCCAGCGACACGGAACTGACCTCGGGAAGGGCTGCCACGCTGTCGCGCACGCGCCGCTGCAGCCCGGGCATCTCCTCCGGCTGTGTGCCTGCCAGGCGGGGATCGATGGTGACCGACAGCAGACGCTCTCGGTCGAAGCCGACGTCGACGTTCATCAGGTTGTGAAAGCTCTGCCCGAGCAGTCCGGTGGCGGTCACGAGGACCAGAGACAGCGCCACCTGCAACACCACGAGCAGACGCGCGGGTCTTGCGGCAGGTCCGATTGCGCCGCGACCGCCCGCCTTGAGCGCGCCGACGATGTCGAACCGTGTCGTGCGCCAGGCCGGCAGCAGGCCAAACAGCAGGACCGACGCGAGCGCCACACCCGCGGTGAAGCCGAGCACGCGGAGATCGAGGGCGGCGGTAAATGGCGCCGGACCGGTGGTCGACGCGGTCGCGGTGCGAAGGAGCAGATCGCCGGCCCAGCGCGCGAAGAGGACGGCTGCCGCACCGGCCAGCATGACGAGGATCACGCTCTCGGTGAGTAGCTGCTGGACCAGGCGAAGGCGGCCCGCTCCCATCGACATGCGCACCGCGATCTCGCGCTGACGCGCGGCCGCCCTGGCGAGCAGCAGGTTGGCGACATTCGCGCAGGCGACGAGCAGCACGAGCGCCGCCATCACGATCAGCACGAGCAGCGGCGTATCGAACTGCTGCCGGAACAGCGAGAACCCCTTGGCGAACGGCTCGAGCACAACGCGGGCATCGGTGTTCGCGAGGTCCTGCAGGCCGGCATTCAGCGCGCTCGCGGTCGCGGCGGATCCCTCCGGCCGGGCGCGGACGATGACGTCGAGCCACCAGATTCGCTCCTGCGTCATCCACGGCTGGCTCTGGTCGGCACGATCCGCGCTGAAGTTCTGCGAGTACTTCACGGCCTGCTGCATCGAGAGCGGCACCCAGACATCGACGGGAAACTCCAGCCAGACGCCGGCGAACCCTGGTGCCGCGATACCGGCGATCGTGTAGCTGGTGCCGTTGATCGTCAGCGTCCGGCCGAGCACGCCGTCTGCCCCGGCGAAGCGCCGCTGCCAGTACCCGTGACTGACAATCGCCACGGGAGCCGGGGCGAAGGAGCCCGGCGTGTTCTCGGGCAGCGGATGACCGTGAAGGCGAAGACCGAGGACGTCGAAGTAGTTCGCGGAGACGAGCTGCAGGGCGGCCGACTCGGGTTCGCTCGATCCGTCGACGCGTGTATGGACGCGCGCGACGCGGCTCATCGCGGCAATGTCGACGCCGTCCGGCGCGTTCTGCCGGAGCCGCTCGAACATGGGACCGGAGAAGCGATTCCCGGATGCAATCGGCAGCGGTGCGCGCACGGCGAACAGGCGATCGGGATCCGCGACCGGCAGCGTTCGCAGGACGACGGCGTTCAACAGGGAGAAGATCGCGGTATTCACGCCGATGCCGAGTCCGAGCGTGATGACGATCGTCGAGGTGACGAGGAGGTGTTTGCGCAGCATCCGCAGCGCGTAGCGCAGGTCCTGAACCATCATGGAGTAATGCTCCTTCGGGGCCTCCGCGGCGATGCCGCCGAGCGCTTCGAACCAGAGCCTGGCGCGCTCCGCCGGGCCCGCCGCGTCGCGATAGCGGTCGATGAACAGCAGGGTAAGCTCGCGCTGATACTCGTCGCGAAAGGCTCCCGGATAGAGCGACAGCAGCGCCCGAAAGGCTCTCGTGCTCCAGCTGTCGGTCCTGGCGTGCATCGATCCTGGCACCCGGCGACTATAGCATTACTTGCTATAGTTGAATGCGAACGAAAGCACACTGCGCCCGGACACGAATCCTTCGTGAAAGGCTGAAGCTTGAGAGAGGGGGGCGGAAGGCGTTGCGGGACGTGTAGTGCGAGCGTAGGAGTGCCGAACTATTCGAAGAACGTGCCGCGCGGGACCCGGCGTCCGTACCACACGTGCGTGCGCTGGCCGTTTCTGATCAGGTGGAAGTGAGGCAGGCCGGTGCCGTGGCGCTCGGGGCCGACGAGTTGACCTCCCACACGCCGGGCAAACTGTCGCACTTGTCGTGCCGTGCCGCGGACGAACACGCCCGGCATTCGACGCGCGGCAGTCCTCGCGGCTTCGGGGGCGAGCCGCCTGCCCACGGCGCGGAACAAAGGGGCGGCGCCACGGGCGCCGACAGCAGCCACCCGCAGCACCAGCGGCCAGAATGGATCCGGGCCCCCACTTGCGGCAGGAGGTGCGAGTACATCCTCGTCAGTCAGCAGATCGTCGTGGAACAGGTCGTACATCGCGGAAGGATGCTGGCACGCGTCGAGCGCAACAACCAGTCGCACGTTCAAGGGACAGCTCCGTGCGTCTCGCAATCGCGCCGCGCGTCGGGACAATCACGTTGCCGCCGATTTTTCCCGGCACTAGAATCACCGCAGGACGATCGATCCTGCGGTTGCACTCGCGCCGCCGCTCCTGAAGCGCAACTGCCGAGCTGCGCGGCGCTTTTCCATTCGCCGGCCGCGTGCGCTCGAAGTGCAAACGCCACGTCCGCCAATGGCCCGTGTTCTGCTCGTCGATGATGACCCCGGTACCTGGAAACGTGGGGCGCCCTTCTGCGCCGCGACGGCTTCGATGTGCTGGCGGCACGATCGGGCGAGCGTGGACTGGAGCTCGCGCTTCACCACGGGCCCGACATCATCGTCATCGATCTTCGCCTGCCGGATATGTCGGGGGTCGAGCTTCTCGAGCAGCTGAGGGCCCGTGGGCTCAGCACGCCCGCCCTTCTCGTGACCGGATTCGGGACGATTCGATCGGCCGTCGAAGCCATCAGGCTCGGCGCCGTCGACTACATCGAAAAGCCGCTGATTGGCGAAGACGTGATTCGAGCCGTCGAAAACGGCCTGTCGAGTCATGCCGCGGCTCGGCCCGACCCGGCATCTCACGATTCTGTAACGACCGAGGCCCACGGCGCCCGCCGATGGGCCACCGCCGTTACGCGAATCATCGACTTACCCGCTGATCCGAAGACGATTGGCGGATGGGGTCGTGCCATCGGCGTGTCCCGCGGCACGCTGAAGAACTGGTGCCGCACGATCGGCCTCTCGTCGAAGCGCTCGCTCGATTTCGGACGCCTGCTTCGCGCGGTGATCCGGCAGAATGCCAACGGCATCCGACCTGAGCATTCGCTCGATGTCGTAGATCAACGGACGCTGTCGCGGCTGCTGTCCTTCGGTGGCGCGACTTCTCATGTGCTGCCGCCGCACGTCGACGCCTTCCTCGAAAGTCAGGTGCTGATCCGTGACGCGGTCGTGCTGTCCGAACTTCGCCGCGCCCTGCATTTCCGGTGAACCCTCGTGCTGCGGCCTGATGGCCAAAAGTACGGCCTCTTTTGCCCGCTCGATCCATTGACTGCGCACGCCGCGGGGATCTACGGTTCGTCTGCTACCACGAACAAGCGACTAGTCGCGTCGACGACATTGCGCTGACATTAGCAGTCTCGCTCGTGCAACTGCGACGTGGAGGGCGCTATGGACCGGTCAGCTTTCGAGCTCGGCATGCTCACGCCACCCCGTGACCGCGACGATCCTGACGATGTGCTTCAGTTGGTCGACGAGTGGGTCCGCCAATTCGAGTCTGATACCGGTGCGCAATGGGATGAGTCCGAGCGATCCCCGGCGCCGCCGAAACGCGCTCGCGTCGAGGACCGCCCGAGGTCAATCGCTCAGATGCGTTCGGAGTGGAGCCGTCTGGCTGGAGGCGCCAGGCGGACCGACAGCGTTGCCGAGCCGGAGGCTCCGGCACCCCCGACCCGGAACCAACCGCTGCCGCTGAAGTCGGCAGGCCTGCAGACCACATTCAGCGATAGCGTGGGTGGATCGATTTCACTGTTCCACGTCGATGGCCGTCTGCAGCATCGCGGCACCGTGTCGGTATCCGGCAGCGGCATGGTCGAAGCCGCATGCCGCGACATCAGGCTGCCTGGGCACGTGAGACGCGCCTTCGAATTCATCGCAGCCTGGTTCGGATTCCCGTTCGATGCCGTCAATCTCCATCGCGTCGACGATCGGATCCTGAGCTGGGGGTTCTGGCCTTTCGCCGGCGACGTGTTCGTCAGGTGCCTCCATGAATGGAAGCGGCAGGAACCAGAACCATTCGCGGCCTACTGCGGCGCGTTTGGCATCGATGTGACGGACACCGAAGACGGGACCGGCCAACCGATCCTGGGCGTGCGTTCCGAGAGCCGGCAGCTCCAGGGCCGGGCCGCTGAATGGGCGATCGCGTCCGAGCCGCAGCTGCTCGCGGTTCTCGCGCGCGCGGGTCGCGACGCGGCGGCGCAGAAGACTCAGGTGGAAGTGGCGCTCGCGAACTGGGTCACCCCCATTCTCTTCCAGCCCTGGGACACGGCGGCCGACGGTGAGCGCCTGACCCTCGACGTATTGAAATCACCACGGAGCATTGCCGTCCTCCTGTATCTCGTTCGTCGTCACGGACACCGGGCCGCGATCCGGCTCCAGCGGTCGGTCAACGAGCGGTGCCGCCCGAACGATGACGAGGAGGCATGGTTGAGTGGCGTCGTGCGCGTGCTTCGTCACACGAAGCGGGAGCACGATGTCAGTGAAGTCCTGCGAATCGCGTCGTCTCCGGAACTGGCGGCGGAGTGACGGCGATTTCAACGAACCGCTGTTAATCGGAGGGGCGCCGATGCCGAAGGCCCCGCTGTTGAATCGAAGCAAGAAAGTGCTGGACTTCATCGGCCCGGCACGCCAACCCGATGCGTTCACCGACGCACAGGGCAGGTCCACAGCGCCGGAGCTGAAGGTTGCCGGCCGCAGGTACCGCCTCGTCCTTGTCGATCCCGAAGAAACGGCTGAGACGCCGTCCTCCATCGTTGAACTGCTGACCCCTCGCGAGCTGCAGATCGTCGCGCTCGTCGCCGCCGGCAACGTCAACAAGCAGGTCGCCGACGTGCTGCGCATCAGCGAGTGGACGGTGTCGACGCACCTGCGGCGAATCTTCGCGAAGCTCGGCGTCGACACGCGGGCGGCGATGGTCTCCCGCTGCCTCGAAGCAATCGCCAGGGCGACCACAGACCCCACGTGACGCTACGACCGTCGGTCCGCGATCAGCGCGCGAGGGCGAACCGCCAGGCCGAGCGCTGGCCGCGCGGCTCTCCGCCAGACGAGCGAACGCTCTTCCGCGCCCGGCGGCGTCGATGGCGCAATGCGGTCCCGGATCCCGAGCGTGAGCGCGATGTTCGCGCGGCCGGAATACACAGGAAGGATGGCGCCCGCCGTGGAGATGAGGAGCGGCGTGACGCCTGGCCCGTGCCCGGCGACGCTGCTGTCCGAGTGGACGACGACTCCCACGGTGACGGCGCCGGCACGCCGGCTCGCCCCGAACCGGGCATCCAGCCCGCAGATGGCCACGAAATCGCCAAAGCGCAGCGTGTCCAGCCTGAAGCGGCGCACGAGCCCGCGATCCGACAGCTGGATGTCGGTATCGCCAAACACCCCTTCCTGCCGTCCGAGTCCCGAACCCATCACGCCGGCGGGCACGATGTGCGTCACAGGCACGTGCAGGTGGGAGCCGTGTCCACGTACGCCCCATCGGGCCAGCAGGCGCGGTGAAAGATTCATCGCGCGCACGCCAGGGTAATCGCGCAGCGCAAGTCCCTGCCCGATCGCGGTCACCTGAATGCGATCGCCGATGAGAAGCCGCCTGACGACGTCGGGCTGGAAATCGATGAGCAGATTGTTGATGCCGCCATGCTTGCCGGTAACGGTGCCGACACTACCGGCGGCCGGGCCGCTGACGACCCTGGCGACGTTGCCGACGCACGAATACAGCAGCAGGCCGCGATTGGGAGCCCCCGGGCTGCCACCCGCCTCGCGATCCCTGTTGCGTACGGACACCCCCGGCTCGACGTGATCGGCGGCGAGTCCGGTCGCGCGATCGCCAACCCGCTTGTTGAGCGCGATGCCGCCTGTGCCGGGAACGATCCTCAGCACGCCGTCGCGGCCGATGCGATAAGCGCCACCCCGGACGAGTGCGTTGGCGACCTGGCCGGACACGGCCATGGCGACCAGCGCTTCGCGATTGGTGCGCGGCGCATCGGGCCTTCGGGCCGGAGGCGTTCGTCGGGTGCTCGGGACCGACATGTTCACACCCGATGCCAGAACACCGACGCACGTCCCCACAACCGCGCGACGCCATCGTCATCGAGTCCTCGGTCAGCTCCGCCGAACACCGGGAAACCAGGGATGATGACGTGCACCGCGACCAGGACGATGCCGGCCCAGCCGATCGGCGCCAGTCCGGTACGGGCGAGCGCCACCCGCAGCCAGCGGATCGACGGCGCGTCCGCGTGTGCGACCTCGGTTGTCGTGACACCCCACGCATCGAGGTAATCACAGAGTGCCGGACGCCGCTTCGCGTCCGCCTCGAGCCGCGTCAGGATGAAGGCTCCATAGGGCTCGAGGGCCGCGCACAGCGCGACGGCATCGCCGATGCAGGCGGCCACCGTCTGGCCGCGAGGCAAGTCGTACTCGGACTCGGTCATCGCGTGATGCACGCCGCGCTGCAGCTGTTCGTACCGATCGCGGAGCTTCCGATCGACGTCGGGCGGCGTGAAGCACTCATCGGCCCGCTCGCCGACGTAATAGAGCGGCAACGCCGCGAGATCGTCGTCGTACGGCAGCCGATCCCACTGCGCGAGCTCCTCGCCGATGATGTCTGCCTCGGTATCCATGTCGAGCTTGCGCATCGCGGCGCAGTACGGGCTCGGGGTCAGGCGGCGGGCGTCGTCGAGATAGCCGCGGGTATTGCGCAGCACGCGTTGCAGCTCCTGCGGCAGCCAGACCGCGAAGTTTCGCGCGAGCCGCGCGACCAGCAGCTGTCCGTGGCGCGAGAGCGCGAGGCGCGCGTCGACCACACAGGGCGTACGGGAAACCTCCCCCCACATGGCGCTCGCGGATCCCACCGCCTAACGGGCCGCCATCGCCCCGGACACGTCGGGCCGCGATTGCAGGATCCCGCGCAGGGCTGATGCGACGCCGCCGAAGGCGCGGCCTTCCGGCACCATCCGGTAAGCGGCGAGCCATTCCTCCGCGACCGGCCCGAGCGGCTGCATCTGCGCCTGGAACAGGTTGAAGTCACGAACGGAGAACGGCTCCGAGGCCACGAACTCCAGCAGCCGCCGGCCGGCGTCGGCCAGCTTGATGCGCTGGGAGATCTCCGCCTGTCCGCCGAGATAGCGCTCGGACACGAACTCGATCACGTCCCACTTCGTGTTGGCGTCGAAGGCGCGTTTGATGTCCGGTGTCTCGAGCATGTCGAGCACGACTTTGAGATAGTTGCCGGTTTCCACGGTCAACGCGTAGAGGTTGCCGTAGGTGGCCCGATCGAGTCCCCATCGCAGGTCCGTGCCGAGGCGCTGAATCGTTGCCTGACTGCCGAACGGACGCTGATTGATCAACTGGCTGCCGCGGATGACTTCCCCGATCAGCAGGTCACGGAAGTACTGGGCAATCGCGGCGTTGAACGCGACGAACTGGCGGTGGAAGTTGCGGTAGACGACCGCGCGCGGCGGCGGCGCAATCACGCCGTAGTTGAAGGCCCTCCGGTAGGCCAGCTGCCGGTCGCGCGGCTTGTAGCGAAGCGGGTGATGTTTTTCAACCAGGTACAACGCGCGCGCGCCAGGTCCGCGCTGGATGCGCATGCGGCCGTCGTGGAACATCCGCAGCAGGACCCCGACGACCTGGAACACCTTCATCCGCTCGTGCTGGTAGATGTAATAGAGCTCGGCCGCCGCGTGGATCTGGCTCTGCACGACGGAGTCGTCGAAGTCCGGCTGCAGACGCTGAGTGGACACGTCCTCGAAGGCCATGGGCCCTTTCGCCCCGAGGCCGACCAGGTCGAGAAACGCGGTCGGACCCGAGCCGTCGGCGCCGACGCGAAGCAGCTCTTCCGCGCGCTTCTGGAACTCCTCCTGGTAGCGTGCTCGCTCTTCGGTCGGGACCGCCGCCAGCGCGTCGCGGACGAACTGCGAGAACAGCCGCTGAAGTTCATCTTTGGTTTTCAGGCTCATGGCGTCACCTAGTCCCGAAAGCTACTTGCTCAACGGAAACGGATAGACGGCCTGCTGCAAGACGCTCTGGAGGCGCTTGCGTTCCTCGACCGTCAACTTCGCCGGCTTCGCGGGATCGAAGAGATCGTCGACGCAGGTCACGAATTCCCGATCGAGCGGCTGCCCGGCGGCCGGATATTTCGTCTTGATCTCTTCCCATTGCCGCAGCAGCTCCGGGTGCTCCTCGACCGCGGCGCGCACCTCGCCTCGGGTCCTGGAGTACGGCGCGATCTGCTGCACGAAGTCGCGAAGAGGCGGGAGATCCGAGGTCGTCGGCACACGCGGACGCGGAGCCTCGGCCTCGCGCGGCGCGGGCACGGCGACCGTGCCTCGCGCGCGTAACACCGCGGGGAGCGCCGGCGCAGATTTCCTCCGTTGTGTGGCGCGAGCGCTCCGCCGCCCGCGTCTTCGCCGTCCGCCGCGCACACGCCCCGTTCCGCTCTCGCGATCGACATCGTCGAAGTCGTCGACCGGAACGACGGTGAATCTGCCGATTTCTGCCCAGATCGGTAGCGAGACTGGCCAGCGAGACGCGTTCCTCCGCGGGCAGGTTGATGGTGCGCGCCGTGTCGCGCTTGAAGCGCGGGCTGGCGCGCAGCAGTTCGAGCCCCGCGAGCACCAGTTCCGACTGACCGGGTCCGAGACATCGTGGCGCGAGCGATCGCACCAGGATCTCCCAGTCGTGCTCGGATCGGAACTGCTCCTCGAACACCGCCTGCACGACGCTCTGATCGCCCGGCTGCGCGGTCTGCAGCAGCGCCGCAAGCTCGTTCAACGTCTGCCCGAGCGTGATCGGCTCGATGCCCTGGGATACCGGCAACCGGCCAACACGCAGGGCCATGGCGCGCGCGACAGTCGCGGCATCGATCGCGCCATTCAGCGCGGCTTGCTCGTCGGCAGTCACCGGCGGCGTGTTGAGCGCCTGATTGGCCTCGTCTATCGCCTGGCGAACGTCTTCCGCCTGGTCGAGCGCCGCCTGCCGGTTCGGTCCGATATTGGCGCCGGTCACATCGGCGATGGCGAGCATCGCGGCACGGAGCGCGACCCGGGCTTCGAACAGGGCGTCGACGGCAATGTCGAGGTTCGTGCTCAATCCCCCGGCGCCGTCGATGGTGAGTGCCAACGAAGTCGTAGCCGTCGGCCATTTCGCCGCGATCCACGCCGGCAATCGAGAAATCAGGAATGGCGTCTGCCGGATCGTCGGCGATGTCACTCGACGGATCGCTCGTCGTGACGCCGACCGCGAACTCGATGACGTCGATCAGCACGAGAATGGCCTCTTCGATTCCGAGCGGAACGGCCCGGGCAGTCTCCGGTGATTTCGAACAGCAGGTGGGTGTTCGTATTCACGTCGGTTTCAATCAGCGTCGGCACCAGGAACAGCGCCCGGCGAATCCCCTCCGACACCGTCCGGGAGGCCGCGCCCGCCTCCGCGGCGACGATGGCATGACGCAGGAATCCGGCAGTGATGCGCGCCGTCGCCGTCGTGTCGATCGGCTCGACCGCCTCGATCAGGTCGAGCGCAGAGCGCGCGCCCTCGAGCAGCACCTCGAACGCGGCCACCGGTGTGACGCAGGCCCCCTCGTTCGCGAGGTTGCGCGCGATCAGGCCGTAGACACTCGCCCGCTGTTCCTCGACGCCGAACGTCGGCGGGATCCCGCTGCCCTGCGCGTAGAGGTCGATGGCGCGATCGACGTCGTAGAGGACCTTGTCGAGCTGCACCTGGCACTTCAGATCCTCGCCGCCGCAGCTGCACCCGGAGAGGAAACATTCGACTTCGCGCGCGTACTCGCCTCGCAGGCTGACGAGATCGCGCAGAATCCGCCGTCCTTCACGATCGGGTTCATCGGCCTGCTGCGCCGCAAGCGGCAGCGGCATCGCCAGATCGATGAGGCGGGCGCCCGATCGCGTTTCGGCAAAGCCGTCGAGAAACAGCTGGAGCGAGCGGACGTAGAGCGCCAGCGCCGCGGTGATCGGTCCGGTCGGCGTGCTGCTCAGCAGCCGGCTGGCGATATCGAACAGCCGCGACATGCGGGCGATCTCGACTGGCGACGTCGCCGCGACTTGACGCAGCGCGTCCGGATCCTGTCGCGCGACTTCGCCGACCAGTCCATCGACAATGGCGGCGAGGAGATCGGCGCGCAGATAGACCCGGAGCTCAGGAGCACCGCGCAGCTGCAGCTCGTTGAGCAGGGCCCGGTACGCTTCCAGCGCGTCGCCCCAGTCGTCGTTCTCCGTGTCGATCTCGGTGCCGGACAGCCTGCGAACGGCGAAGACGAGCGCGTCGCGGCGGTCGCGGAGCTCGAACACGGGCACCTGGATGATGAACCCGCCTTCGGACAGGCCGGCGTTGAACAGCGCCTCGCCCATCATGATTCGGACCACGTTCGCCGCGTTGTCGAGCGTCGTCGCCAGGCGGCGGTAGTCGGTATTGAGCGGCAGGTTCATCACGCCGACCAGCCGCGCGACGCGGGCGAACTCGCCGAGCTTGCGCACCGCGAGGAAGCCGCGATCGCGCATCGCGGGGTCCTGGGCGAGGCGCGCGGCCGCGCCGCCCTCGGCGAACTCCCGCAGCAGGGTGTCGCGCCAGCCGCGAATCTCGGTGGCCCATTCGCGGTTGTCGCGCGAGTCGATCAGGGCGGCAAGATCCGAGTCGAGATCCGTCAGCACCCGCCGTTCTTCTTTCGTGGCGGGAGTGGTCGGCCGGGCCGGTGACCGCGGGCAGGGCGATCGGCTGCGCCTCGTAGCGGACGGGCAGGCCCGACACTTCCTGATCGATGCGCGCCGCGTCGGCGGCGTAGCGCTTGCGCAGCGCGGTCACGACCTCGACGACGTTGCGTGGATCTCCGACCCGCAGCTCGCGTCGCAGGAAGTCGTCGATCATCCTGGACCCGGTCACTTGAAGCGCGGTCGTCGTACCAGTCGTCCCGTAGGTGCCGTTCATGATGTCCTCGTGTGGTTGGCCTCCGGCCGCATTACGCGACCGCTCTGATCCTCACCGTCGGGTCCGTGTCCGCAGCCCCCCGCCTGGCGAGATTCGTCAGCACGGTGCGCGCGATCGCTTCGGGCTCAGCCAGCTGCCGTTCGAACGCATAGCGGCTCGCGCTCACCGCAAACCGCGGCGGCACATCGGTTGGCAGCCTGCCGCGTCCGATAGCGGCCGCGGTCCGCTGAATCGTGCGCTCGTCCGCCGACGAGAAGGGCACGACGTCGACCAGTGCGCGCTGCGCGAACCCGCGCCTCGTCTGATAGGCGATCTCGTCGACCACGTGCGGGATGATGCGCGAGGCGGTCGCAATCAGCTGTGCCGGAACCCGGCCCCGCGGAATGTGGCTCGAATAGAGCGTCCCCCAGATCCGCTGAATGCGCCGGGCTTGTCCCACGAACCCCATGCGCCTGAGCATCTCCGCCTGGATGAACATGCGGAGGTACGGCGTCGGGTGCACGCCGAGCGGGCGGAACGAGAGCACGCGCGACGCGGGATACGCCAGGAAATCCTTCATCGACCGCGCCGACGCTGGTCCGCCCAACAAGATGGCCACCAAGTCTGCGAATATTTCTTTGTGCCACCGCGCATAAATTCGCGTCACCCACGCGTTGCGGCTGACCTGAAAGACGCGGCGCTGGACGGCCTGCTGCGTCTCCTGCCACACCCCGAGATCCGCCTGGAGGTTGTGGCCAATCTCGTGCAGCAGCACGCCCATTCCCCAGGGCGATTCGATCCGCTCGGTACGGCACGCGCACGAGCGGAAACGGATTGTGCTCGCCGAGCAGGCGCCGCAGCATCACGCCGCGCCGGAACGTCGCCGGCGAGAAGCTGTGTTCGAGATAGGTGACCGGCTTCAGCAGCGGACCACGGATGAGACCCGGCGCCGCCTGCCGGACGATCTGAAAACAGTCGGCGGCGATGGTGTCGCACGCCGCCAACGCCGGCGCGAACGCCGTGCCGCGCTGGATGAAGACGTCGAAGAACAATCCGTACGCCCGACGTGCCCGATCCACCTCCCGTTCGACGAGCGCAGCCCGGCGCAACAGATCGTCGTAGCGGCTGCCAGGCCGCCGCAGCTCCCTCGCCAGTGCGGACAACTGCGTGCGCACGTGCCGATCGATCTGCCCGAGCCGGGTGTTCGCCGCGGCGAAATGCGCCGGCGATGGCGTGTACGGCACATCTTCGGGCCGGATGCCGACCGACTGCCGATTGAAGGTCGCGAGCCGGCGTGCGCGCGCCGCCAGGCTGCGGATCTTGGCATCGAGAAATGCGTACAGCTCCGTTTTCACTTCGTCCTCGACCGAGGATGTCGCCGACCAACCACCCGGGGACCATCGCCGTCACCTATGCGGGCGCGATGGAGATGCGAACCGGGCCGCGGAACGACAAGGTCCGTCTCCGCCGTCGGCCCCCCATGCCACGCCGGCCGCGCCGACGGAGCGCCACGCCAGGCGCGGCACCGGCGCGTGCGCGCAGGCGTCGAGCCGCGCGCGATGGACGTGAGAGTCGTGCGGCCGCGCGTGGGCTCGCGGCGACTCGTGCGGCCGTGCGACGAATCAGGCGCGGGGCCGTTCGCGGCGTCCCGCGCCGGCGCCGGATCATGATCGTCACCCGTCGCACGACTCGGGGCACCGCGCGAATGGCTTGTGGCCCCTGACGGCGGACGATCGCGCGTGCCGCCTGACTCGTGGCGCGAGTCACCGCCCGGCCAAGCGCACGAGCGGCGGCAGGACGCGCCGCACGAGCGCCCGGCGTGGTCAGCGTGCGGACGGCGTAGCGGCCAGCCATGCCGGCCAGCACCGGAACGAATTCGTCCATTTCGTCTTCACTGGCCGCCTCGTCAGCCGCGATGTCGGCAAAGGCGTCCATGGCGTCGGCGCGTAGCAGCCCCCCGATGACGTTCGAGAGGCCACCGCCGAGCGCTGTTCCAATCTCCTGTCCCGCGATCCCGCCAATGCGCCTGGCGCCCTGGCGCAGCAGGCGCAGACCGATGGGCAGCGCACGGCGGCGGATGCGTCGCAGCACAGGCGACGCGGCACGGCGGAGGCGGCCCCAGACGCGTCGGATGAACTCGTCCTCGTCCTCGGCGTCGGCCGCATCGGCGAACGCCTGTTCGACGGCGTCGCCTTCGAATCCGTCCTCGAGTCCTTCTTCGAATCCGTCGCCCGCGTCCTCCTCGGCCCAGAGGTCGGCGTCCTCCTCCTCCAGCGCATCGACGTCGCCCTCGGCGGCCAGGGCGTCTTCGTCCGCGCTGTCTTCCTCGAAGCTGTCCTCTTCGAAGCTGTCTTCTTCGAAGCCGTCGTCTTCGAAGCTGTCTTCCTCGAACTCGTCGCCGGCCTCAGCGCTTTCGAAGGCGTCCTCGCCGAACGCGTCCTCGAAGCCGTCGGCAAAGCCGTCGCCCGCGTCGACGAGCGCGTCGCTGCTGACGTCCTCTTCGAACAAATCGCTTTCAAAGCCAGTGCTTTGCATGGGACTTCTCCTTCATCTCGCGACAGCTATCCTCGGGTAGACCGCTCCGGCCGGCACGGTGCGCAGGATGCGGCGGCGCGCCGCCACGCGCCGCGCGGCCGCCGCCGGGCTCGAGGCACCCAGTCCCGGCCGCATCCGCGCGCGGCGCACGACCTGCTGCGCGACGGCGCGCGCCGTCGCGGGAAGCGCCGCGGCCGCGCCACGAGCCGAGCGGCGCTGCTGCAGCCGGCGGCGCATGATTCGCGCGATCATCCGGAGGATGCGCAACCGGCGTCCGGGACCCCCGCCCACGGCAGACGCAGCCCGCAGCATCGTGCGTTCGGCAGCGGCGGCACGGCGTGCAATCGGAGGAGGAATGTTCCCGGCCACGCGCGGCGTGGCGATGCGAGTGGCGAGGCCGGCGCCGAGCGGCAGCGCGACCCCCGGCGCCACCTGACCCGGCGTCCGACATGTCCGCCAGCGCATCCAGCGCGGCGTCGTCGTCGAGACCATCTCCGCCTCCTCGAAGGATGGCTCCCGCGATGCGGCCGCCGACGCCCGGAACCAGCCCGCCGACGGCGCCGGCAAGGGCGCCTCGTAAGCCCCGTCCTGATGCGAGCCCTCGTGCGGCACCGATGCCGGCCGACACCAATCGGCCCCACGGTCCCGCGAGACCGGCGACGCGCTGTATCATCGGCAGCGCCCGCCGAAGCAGCGGCGCCGCCGCACGCACGCCGCGCGCGGCAAGACGTCCGACACTGCGGAGGCCGCGTCCGACACGACGGAGGCCGCGTCCGACGCGCCGGAAGAACGCTTCGGCGTCGTCGGCATCCATCGCCTGCAGGACGGCGGGGTTGAGGCGTTGCGCGATCGCGGAGGCCGCCGCGCCGGAAATCAAGCGTGGCGCTGACGGCAGGTAGAGACCGCTGGCTTCGTCGAGCGCGAAGTCACCGAACTCATCCCCCTCGTCGAGCTCGTCGCCCGCGGCCAGCTCGTCTTCGAACTCGTCGCCGAGCGCGTCCGCCTCCTCGAGCTCGTCGAGCGCGTCGACGTCCTCGAACTCGTCGCCTTCGTCGAGCTCGTCGAGCTCGTCGTCCTCCCCGAAGGCGTCCTCCTCGAATTCGTCCGCCTCTTCGAAACCGTCAGCGGCCTCGATGTCTTCGCCTTCGAGCTGATCTTCTTCGATGAGTGCCTGGCTCATTGCGCCCTCCGCTGATGGAATCCTCCGGTCGGCGCACATCGTGTCAGGGCGGCGCCGCCGGGACTAGTCACACGTTCGCTGTAGCGCAACCGAGGGACACGGCGTGTGTGGCTCCGACGCGCGGTGCGCTCGCCTGAACGTGTGACGAGACGGCGACCGGCGGGTCGCGCAACAATGCGCGGCGCGCAAAAGGAGATCTCTATGTGCGGGCGTCCTGGATGTATGTGCGGCCGATCGAGCCGCCTCCGCTTCGACGATCTCGATGCATCGGCTTTCCTCGATGACCAGGAGGGCTTCGCTGCGCTCGATGACGAGGCTGATTGGGCCGACTGGGACTCACTGGACGCGTTCGGCTCCGACCGCGGAGCCGACCAATTCACCTTCGGGACCGACAATCGCTTTCGGGTCAGATCGCAGCCGCGACAACCTTCGACGCGATTGTTCCCGTTCAACACCGTCTGTCTGATCCGGCCAGCAAGCGGCGGCGGCTTCTTTTCCGGTGTGCTCGTCGCCCCACGTGTGGTGCTCACCGTGAAGCACGCGTTGTTCGCGAATATCGATCCTCCAGCGTGCGGCCCACGACTGTCCACCGCCACAACCAGGTCGAAAGGAGCGGTGATCGTCCGCCCGGGGCTGGATCAGACGCAGCGGCCAGGACAGCGCACCATCGCGCGGCCGTTCGCGATCAGAGCGCCGGCAGCGGCGCAATTCGCCCACCCGCGAGTGGACATCGGACTGATCGTCCTGCCGCGAGCCTTCCGCGCGCCGACGCGATTCATGCTGCTGCAGCCGCGGAGCGATGCCCAGACCCGGACTCGCCTGGTGACCCTGGCCGGCTATCCAGGGGACATGCCGTTCGGGACGATGTGGGCTCATTCCGATCGTGTCCTGTCACTCAACCCGACACATCTCATGTACCAGATCGATCTGTGCCCGGGTCAAAGCGGCGGACCAGTCTGGCTGCTCGGAAGTGGCGGCACACGAATTCTGCTGGCGATCCAGTCGCAGCAGGTGGAGAGCGGCGTCCCGCCAGGTCAGCTCAATTGCGGTGTCCGCACTGCCGGGTCGCCGATCCACAACTGCGGCGTCCGGCTGACGTGCGACGTCATCCGATGGATCCTGGACATCTGCCGACGTCGCGGCGTCCGCGCGCCGAACGTGGATCAGCCGACGTTCCGCCGCTGCCCGCGCCGCGCGGCGTGAACACGCATCCGAGCGTAACGAGAAGACGATGACGACCGAACTCGCCGGCCTTCCGGGATATCGGAGAGTTGCGCAAACCGCCACGCGCGACTGCCCCGTGGCGCTCCTCCGGCGCGGCCGGCGCTATGCGATCACGTCGTGCCGGCACATTCTCATGACCAACGAGGACACGCGATCGGAGCGGGCGCTCGGCCGGATCGCCGCGCGGCTGGTCCACGGCCGCGCGCGGCCGCGCGTCCTCGTCGGCGGACTGGGCATGGGGTTCACGCTGCGTTCACTGCTCGACCGGCTGCCGTCCGGCGCATGCGTCGTCGTGGCGGAACTGCTGCCGGCGGTGGCGCGATGGAACCGACGCCATCTCGGTCATCTCTCAGGACACCCGATGCGCGACGGCCGCGTCCGGCTTCGCATCAGCGACGTCGCCAACCTCGCGACCGGGCGGCCGGTCTGGGACGCCATCGTGCTCGATGTCGACAACGGGCCGGACTGGCTGGTGCAGAAGCGGAACGGCGCGCTGTACGGACGCGAGGGACTGACCCGCCTGCTCCGTTCGCTGCGGTCCGGCGGTGTTCTCATGGTCTGGTCTGCCGATCCTCATCACCTCTTCGAAAGGCGCCTCACGTCGATGGGACTTCGCTGGCGGCGTTATCAGATCGCGACAGGCGATGAGCCGGAGGGTGCGGTCCTCTATGCCGTGCGACCCACTATACCGGGCCGGTAACCGACGACGGCGCCGCGGTGCAGCGAGCGTCACCTGCCATCGATACTGATCACCGCCGCGCGCGGCCCGTCAGCACGTGGCACGTGGCACGTGGCACGTGGCACGTGGCACGAAAAGCACGTTCGCACACAGCACGTGGCACGCGGCACGTGCGTCACGTGCGTCACCGCCGCGCGCGACGCGCTTCCTGGACCTCCCTGGCCACCTGACGTCCGACATCAATCGCCGCCTGCGTCTCCCATCCGCCGAACGCCCGCCAGACGCCTGAACCCGGCCGTTTGGACTCCGCTTCGAAATCCAGCCCGCGCGTCCGCTCGATCACGTGTTGGAGCTCGTGGGCCACGAGCTCGATGCGCTTCGGCGACGGGCGGGATCGAGACGACGGCCACGACGACCCCGTCGTGGACTTCCATCCTCGATATGGCCCTGGACTGCGAATCGGTACGGCCCCATTCCATGGCAACCACCGCCCGCGCGGCGGCGAGTTCCTCACATAGCCGGCGGAGGGTCGGCGAGCGTTCCAATCCGTCGTCGACGGCCCCCTCGAGAGTGCCCGTGACGACCAGCCGGCAGGGCCGGCGTGGCGTCCGGGCCGGGCTCTCGCCCTCCTGGGCGAACCCGATCGTGAGGCTGGAACCCAGAACAACCAGCAAAACCGCGAGCGAAGCGGCATGTCGCGCTGTGGCGAAAACCCCGGAATGACGTGCCATGTCGGCCCCCCTGTTCCCTGCCCCGGCGTGAGGCGCGGGGCGGGTCAGGGGAAACGCGGCAGGCCGCGGAATTCGGTCTCATCGGCCCCGAAGTGGCGTCTAATTGGTCCATGCGCGCAGCCCAGGCGGACGTCACGGGACTGCTCGTGGCCTGGAACCAGGGAGACGAGGCGGCGCGAGCGCGGCTGATCGAGGCGGTTTACGGGGAATTGCGCCGGCTGGCGCGGGGCTATCTACGGCGCGAGCGTCCGGACCATTCGCTGCCGCCGACCGCGCTCGTCCACGAGGTCTATCTGAAGCTCGTCGATCAAGGGCGGGTGCGCTGGCAGAATCGCGTGCAGTTCTTCGCGATCGCGGCGCATCAGATGCGGCGGATCCTGGTCGATCATGCGAGGGCGCGGTACGCGGCCAAGAGGCGGGCCGACGCGCGCGTGCCGTTCCAGGACATCGATGCCGCGTCCGATCCCATCGACCTGGACGTCCTCGAGCTCGACACGGCGCTGGAGCGGCTGGCGGCGAAGTATCCCCGTCAGAGTCAGCTCGTGGAGCTGCGCTTCTTCGGCGGCCTCACCGTCGAGGAAACGGCCGCGGTCCTGGAGGTCGCGCCGATCACGGTCAAGCGTGACTGGGCCCTCGCGAAGGCGTGGCTGTACCGCGAAGTGCACAAGCAGGTGGAGTAGCCATGTCCGCAGACTGGGATGCGCTTCGTGAGTTCTTCGACGGCGCGCTCGAACGCCCGGTCCACGAACGCGCCGCATATCTCAGCGAACGGACGCAGGGAAACGACGCGCTCCGCCGCGAGATCGAATCGCTGCTCGCGGCGCACGGGGACGCGGATCACTTCCTGAGTGCGCCCGCTTTCAGACCCTCTTCCATCGATCACTCTTCCCAGGCCATTGCCACACACGAGTGGCGCGTCAACCCGGCTCACCGCCGGCACGCGACTGGGGGCTTTCGAGATTCTGGCGCTCCTCGGGACCGGCGGCATGGGCGAGGTCTATCGAGCACGCGATCCGCGGCTCGACCGCTTCGTCGCCATCAAGATCCTGTCGACGGAAATCGACATGGCGCCTCGCGGCCGGGAACGGTTCGAGCGCGAGGCGCGCGCGATCTCGAAGCTGTCCCATCCCCGCATCTGCACGGTGCATGACATCGGTGTCGCCGAGATCGATGGCCGGGATGTGCCCTACCTGGTCATGGAGCTCCTGGACGGCGAGACGCTGGCGACGCGCATCGCTCGCGGCCCGCTCCCGGTCGACCAGGCGCTGAGCTATGGGATCGACATCGCCGACGCGCTCGTCATGGCGCACGGGCAGGGCATCGTCCACCGCGATCTCAAGCCGGCCAACGTCATCGTGACGAGCACCGGGGTGAAGCTGCTCGACTTCGGCCTGGCGCAGCTGCGAGTGCCGGACGGGGCGATCGCGCACGGCGCGGCCGCGTCCGCCGGACGCGACGCTGACGAGCGCCGGGATGGTGTTCGGCACGATCCCGTACATGTCCCCCGAGCAGCTTCGCGGCGAGCAGAGTGGATACACGCAGCGATGTGTTCGCTTTTGGCGCGCTGCTGCACGAGATGTTGACGGGGCGGCGGCCGTTCGACGCGGACTCCGAAGCCGGGCTCATCGCGGCGATTCTCGAGCACCAGGCGCCGGCGGTGAGCGACCTGCAACCGCTCGCGTCGAGCGGCCTCGATCGGATCGTGCGCAAGTGCCTCGCCAAGGACCCGGACGATCGCTGGCAGACTGCCCGCGATCTGAAAAGTGAGCTGATCTGGGTGCGTGAGGGGCGGGAGGAGTCGGGGCGGGCGCGCACGCCACTGCCGACAACCAGCCATCGTCGAAGCTGGCAGCAGGTCCTGGTGACGGGCATTCCTGCGATCGCTGCCGTCTTGCTGGCAGTGATGCTGTGGCGTGCCGCTGCACCACCCGTGCGAAGAGTCACGAGGCTGGCTCTGAACCTTCCGCCCGGTGTCACGCTCGAGATCCCGGTCAACGGAACCTCGTTCGCCATCGCCCCCGATGGAAGCCGGATCGCGTTCCTTGGCGTACGCGACGGGCGCCAGTCGCTCTTCATTCACACCCTGGAAACCGGCCAGACCCTCGACGTCCCCGATACGCGCGACGCCGTCCATCCGACCTTCTCGCCAGACAGTCAGTGGGTGGCGTTCGCACAGGGAACGATCGGCGTGCGGAAGGTGCTGGCGGCCGGCGGGCCGATACAACTGGTCTGGCGCAGGAGCGGCCCGTCAGCTGACGTGGCTGGCGGACGACAGAATCGTCTTCTCCAGCGGCAGCCGCCCCCTGCGTGAAATCGGCGATGCCGATAAAGCCATCACCACTCTCGAGAAAGGCGAGGACAGCCACAGCACACCGCTGTTGATGCGAGATGGCTCGCTGCTGTTCACGATCCGGCGCGGCAGCTTCTCGAGCAACTTGAACAGCGTCGCCGTGTGGCCGCCGCACGGGACTGAGGCGGGAAAGGCACGCGAGCTCGTGCCGAACGCGACCACTCCGCGACTCCTGGACGAGGCGATCGTCTTTGCGCGAGGACGCTCGCTGATGGCGGCAGGGTTCGACAGCCGCGCCATCCGGTTATCGAGTGAGCCGCGTGCGCTCGACCTGCAGGTGCAGACGACCCGTTGGGGCGCCCCGATGTACGCGCTGTCGAACAACGGCACGCTGGTCTACGCAAAACCAGCAGCGGGACGACGCCTGGTCTGGATGGATCGGAGCGGACAAGAGGAGTACGTCAAGACGGATGAGCGGATGTTCACGCATCTCCGGCTGTCGCCGGACGGCACGCGGATCGCTGTCGACGTGGGGGATGAAGGCCGCTTGTGGATCTTCAGTCCGGACGGGGCGCTCGCTTATCGCCTGACGTCCGGCCCTGCCGGAGATTCGATGCCGGTGTGGTCCCGCGACGGCTCGAAAATCTACTTCACCACGGGGGGGCGCAAAATCAGCGTCATCCCCGCCGACCGTTCCAAGCCTGCTGAAATCCTTTTCGAGGTGCCGCCTCCCCAGCGGCTCCACGCCACGTCCATCACGCCCGACGGCAAACGGCTGCTGACGCATTGGGACCTGATGCCGAAGGAGGTTGACCTGCGGGTCCTCGAGCTCGGCCCGCCGGCCGCGCTGACCCTTCTGATGGGGGACTCGCACACCGAGAGTGACGGGCAGGTCTCGCCGGACGGCCGCTGGGTTGCCTATCAGTCCGCCGAATCGACCCACGGCGACGAAGGACAGATCGTGGTCAGCCGGTTCCCCGACGTTCGCGCCGAGCGTCAGGTCATCTCGGAAGGCCTCGGACGGCAACCGATCTGGTCGCGTGACGGCCGGACGCTCTACTACCGCACCCAGGATGGCGCGGTGATGAGCGCCGCCATCACGACGAGCCCGTCTTTCAAGCGTGACCCTCCGGTGCGCGTCGTCAAGCCGGTGAACACGCTTCAGGATCTGTGCTGTGGGCCGACCTACGACGTGTCGCCTGACGGTCAGCGCTTTCTCTTCATCAAGGCGCCGGACAACGATATCCGCTCGCTCGAGGTCGTCTTGAACTGGGACGTTGAAGTGAAAGACGTTCTCGCGGGAAAGCGGCCGTGAGAGCTGTCCTGAGCCTGCTCGTGTTTGCGCTGGGCACCGCGCCGGCGGTAGCCGTCTTCGTCGATCTCCTTGCCGGAAGCTACGATTTGCGGATCGCTGCAGCCGGGGGCTGTTTCGCGAAGGGTACCGGCAGGTGGAATAGCCATGTCCGCTGACTGGGAGGCGCTGCGCGAGTTGTTCGACGGCGCCCTGGAACGCCCAGTCGATGAACGCGCCGCATTTCTCGACGAACGGACGCAGGGAAACGACGCGCTCCGGCGAGAAATCGAATCGCTGCTTGCGGCGCATCGGGGACGCGGATCACTTCCTGAGTCCCCCCGCTTTCACACCCCCGTCCACATCTTCTTTCACACCCTTTGTCCAGACCGTTGCCACACAGAGTGGCGCGTCAACCCGGCTCACCGCCGGTACGCGACTCGGGGCTTTCGAGATTCTGGCGCTCCTCGGGACCGGCGGCATGGGCGAGGTCTATCGAGCCCGCGATCCGCGGCTCGACCGCTTCGTCGCCATCAAGATCCTGTCGTCGGACATCGACATGGCGCCTCGCGGCCGGGAACGGTTCGAGCGTGAGGCGCGCGCGATCTCGAAGCTGTCCCATCCCCGCATCTGCACGGTGCATGACATCGGCGTCGCTGAGATCGATGGCCGGGATGTGCCCTACCTGGTCATGGAGCTCCTGGACGGCGAGACGCTGGCGGCGCGCATTGCTCGCGGCCCGCTCCCCGTCGAACAAGCGCTGAGCTATGGGATCGACATCGCCGACGCGCTCGTCATGGCGCACGGGCAGGGCATCGTCCACCGCGACCTCAAGCCGGCCAACGTCATCGTGACGAGCACCGGGGTGAAGCTGCTCGACTTCGGCCTGGCGCAGCTGCGAAAGCCGGACGGGGCGATCGCGCACGGCGCGGCCGCGTCCGGCCGGACGCGCCGCTGACGAGCGCCGGGATGGTGTTCGGCACGCTCCCGTACATGTCGCCCGAACAGCTTCGCGGCGAGAGAGTGGATACACGCAGCGATGTGTTCGCGTTTGGCGCGCTGCTGCACGAGATGTTGACGGGGCGGCGGCCGTTCGACGCGGACTCCGAAGCCGCGCTCATCGCGGCGATTCTCGAGCACCAGGCGCCGGCAGTGAGCGACCTGCAACCGCTCGCGTCGAGCGGCCTCGATCGCATCGTGCGCAAGTGCCTCGCCAAGGACCCGGACGACCGCTGGCAGACGGCCCGCGATCTGAAGAGCGAGCTGATCTGGGTGCGCGAGGGGCGAGAGGAGTCGGGGCGGGCGCGCACGCCACTGCCGGCAACCAGCCACCGTCGACGCTGGCGGCAGATCCTGGTGACGGGCATTCCTGACGATCGCAGCCGTCCTGCTGGCAGTCATGCTGTGGCGTGCCGCCGCACCACCACCCTTGCGAACGGTCACGAGGCTGGCTCTGAACTTCCCGCCCGGTGTCACGCTCGACATCCCGGTCAACGGAATCTCGTTCGCCATCGCCCCCGATGGAAGCCGGATCGCGTTCCTCGGCGTGCGCGACGGACGGCAGTCGCTCTTCATTCACACCCTGGAGAGCGGCAAGACCCTCGACGTCCCCGATACGCGCGACGCCGTCAATCCGACCTTCTCGCCAGACAGCCAGTGGGTGGCGTTCGCACAGGGAACGCCGGCGTGCGGAAGGTGCCGGCGGCCGGCGGGCCGATCCAGCTGGTCTGGCCAGGAGCGGCCCGTCAGCTGACCTGGCTTGCGGACGACAGAATCGTCTTCGCAACCGGTACCGCCCCCTGCGTGAAATCGGCGATGCCGACAAAGCCATCACCACTCTCGAGAAAGAGCGAGGACGGCCACAGCACACCGCTGTTGATGCGAGATGGCTCGCTGCTGTTCACGATCCTGCGCGGCAGCTTCTCGAGCAACTTGAACAGCATCGCCGTGTGGCCGCCGGACGGGACCGAGGCGGGCAAGACGCGCGAGCTCGTGCCGAACGCGACCACTCCGCGACTCCTGGACGAGGCGATCGTCTTTGCGCGAGGGACGCTCGCTGATGGCGGCAGGGTTCGACAGCCGCGCCATCCGGTTATCGAGTGAGCCCCGTGCGCTCGACCTGCAGGTGCAGACGACGCGGTATTCGGCGCCCCGATGTACGCGCTGTCGAACAACGGCACGCTGGTCTACGCAAAACCAGCAGCGGGACGACGCCTGGTCTGGGTGGATCGGAGCGGGCAAGAGGAGTACGTCAAGACGGACGAGCGGATGTTCGCGCATCTCCGGCTGTCGCCGGACGGGACGCGGATCGCGGCCAACGTGGCGGACGAAGGCGGCGACCTGTGGATCTTCAGTGCGGACGGGGCGCTCGTTCAGCGCCTGACGTCCGGCCCTGCCAGAGATGCGATGCCGGTGTGGTCCCCCGACGGCTCGAAGATCTTCTTCACCACGGCGGAGCGCAAGATCAGCGTCGTCCCCGCCGACCGTTCCAAGCCTCCCGAAATCTTTTTCCAGCTGCCGCCTCCGCAGCGGCTCCACGCCACGTCCATCACGCCCGACGGCAAACGGCTGCTGATGCATTGGGACCTGTTGCCGAAGGAAGTCGACCTGCGGGTCCTGGAGCTCGGTCCGCCGCCGGCGCTGACCCTGCTGATGGGGGACTCGCGCACCGAGCAGGACGGGCGGTTGTCGCCGGACGGCCGCTGGCTCGTCTATCAGTCCGGCGAATCGACCGGGCG
Source organism: uncultured Acidobacteriota bacterium (assembly GCA_963785755.1). GTDB lineage: Bacteria > Acidobacteriota > Vicinamibacteria > Vicinamibacterales > 2-12-FULL-66-21 > JACCXG01. Next base: position 81,043 of record CAWAXG010000063.1, read on the forward strand.
GCTACGAAGGACGAGATCATCGTCAGCCCGTTTCCCGACGTTCGCGCCGAGCGTCAGGTCATCTCGGAAGGCCTCGGACGGCAGCCGATCTGGTCGCGTGACGGCCGCACGCTCTACTACCGCACCGAGGATGGCGCGGTGATGAGTGCCGCCATCACGACGAGCCCGTCTTTCAAGCGTCACTCGCCGGTGCGCGTCGTCAAGCCGGTGGGCACGCTTGACGGGATGGACCGACCTACGACGTGTCGCCAGACGGTCAGCGCTTTCTCTTCATCAAGGCGCCGGAGGTCGACATCCGCTCGCTCGAGGTCATCCTGAACTGGGACGTCGAGGTGAAGGAGAGGCTCGCGGGAAAGCGGCCGTGAGAGCGGTCCTGATGGCTGCTCGTCGTTTTTGCTCGCCGCGGCGCCGGCTGCAGTCGCCGGTCAGGGCGTGACGGCGCAGGTCACCGGAATCGTGACCGATCGTGACGGCGGGCTGGTGCCAGGCGCTACGGTCACGATCACGAATCCGGCGACCAGCTGGACGCGAGAGCTGCTGACGGCGACGGACGGTGCGTTCGCCTTCGTCGATCTCCTCGCCGGAACCTACGATGTGACGGTCGCGCTCCCCGGCTTCAAGACCGCTCGTCCGGAAAGGCATTCCCGTCGCGGCGACGGAGCGCGTGAATCTGCCGCCGTCGTCCTCGAGGTCGGTGACCTGGAAGAGACGATCACCGTCCGGAACGACGCGCCGCTCGTGCAGACAGCGACCGGGGCGCGCAGCGCATCGATCACGCGCGACAACATCGAGGACCATCGGGTTGAAGGGCCGGGACGTCATCGGCATGCTGAGCCTGCAGCCTGGGGTCATCGACACCAACCCGCGGGAAGCGCCGAGCTGGAACCTGCTGAGCGGGCTGAACATCAATGGCAGGAGCACCGGCATCAACCTCACCTACGACGGCATCACCAACAGGGAATCCCACGGAGGCAACCTCGCCGCTCCCGGGCTGGACTCGATTGCGGAAATGCGGCTTCAGTCGTCGAACTTCCAGGCGGAGTACGGCCGCAGCTCCGGCGCGTCGATCACGCTCATCACGCGCAGCGGGTCGAGCGACTTTCGCGGCAGCGCGGCGTTCTACAAGCGCGACGCGGCGCTGAACGGCAACGAGTATGCGCGTGTGATGCAATGCCGTCAGGGTCAGAAGGACGTCTGCGAACCTGCGCTCTACGAGTTCGACAACGTCGCGTGGACGCTCGGCGGTCCCGGTACTCGTGCCCGGCACGGCCTTCAACAGGCGGCGCAACCGGCTGTTCTTCTTCTGGTCGCAGGATGTGCTGGCGCGGACCGATCCCGGCGTGCTCAATCAACGCCGGATGCCCACGGCGCTCGAGCGGCGCGGCGATTTCTCCCAGACCCGCGACAGCCGCGATCGGCTGGTCTTCATCCGGGATCCGCAGCTACCGGGAAACTGCACCGCCGTGGGCGGCGGGCCCGCTTGCTTCGCCGGGAACGTGATCCCGGCGAACCGGATCGATGCCACGGCCCAGGCGCTGCTCAACATGTTCCCGCTGCCGAACGCATCGGACCCGACCGGCCGAAACCTGTACAACTACACGTTCCAGACCGTCACCGACTGGCCGCGCAACGATCAGGTGCTGCGGGTGGACTGGAACGTCGGGCCGAGAACGACCGTTTACGGGCGAGTGCAGTTCGGCAACGAGAAGCGCACGGGAGCCACCAACACGTTCGCGTTCATGGGCGGCTGGCCGCAGATGGAGGGCAGGTTCGAGACCGAGTCGATCAGCTTACGTCAACACGCTCCTCCACAGCTTCGGCTCGAGGACGTTTCTGGACGTCACCGCGGGCGTGAACTGGCAGGATCAGCACGCGTCGGCCGTGAGCCAGGCGGCGCTCGATGCCAATACGAGATCCAAGGTCCTGCCGGGGCTCCCGCAGTTCTTTCCCGACGCCAATCCGCTGGACCTCCTGCCGAACGCGATGTTCAACGGCAATGCGATGCCCGGGACGATCGGCGGTCTTCCAGTACGAGCAGCGGTTTCCCTTCTACGGCTACAACAGGCTGTGGAATGTCTCGGCCAGCCTGACCAGGGTCGCTGGCGCCCACAACATCAAGACCGGCGTCTTCGTCGAGGACTTCTCGCGGCCGGGGCGGCAGCGGTCGGCGTTCAACGGAACCATCAACTTCAGCGCCGACGGATCGAACCCGCTCAACACGAACGTCGGCTTCGCGAATGCCCTGGTCGGCGCCATCACGTCGTACCAGAAGTCGGACGTGCAACCCACCGGGGACGGCGCGTTCGTCAATGTCGAGTTCTACGCGCAGGACAACTGGCGGGTGACGCGAACATTCACGATTGACGCGGGGGTGCGTTTCTACGTCATCTCCCCGACCCGAAACCGCGACGGCCTGGTGACGCAGTTCGAGCCGGAGCAGTTCGACCCGTCGGCCGCGCCGGCTGCTTTTTCAGCCGGTCACGACGACACAGGGCCGGCGCGCACAGAATCCGCTGACCGGCGAAGTGTTTCCGGCGGTGTATATCGGCAGGCTGGTCCCTGGATCGGGAGATTCGGTCAATGGGATGCAGCTGTACGAGGGAACGCCGCACGCGAATTCGCCATTCGAGGTCGCGCCCCGTCTCGGGTTCGCCTGGGACGTCACGGGCGACGGCCGGACGGCGCTTCGCGGCGGTGTTGGCGCCTTCTACGATCGCTACGCGGACAACAGCCTGCTGGAGCTCGTCGAGATCCCGCCGCTGGTGCGGACCTACACCACGAACTACACGACGATCGAGGAGCTCCTGGACAGTCCGCTCGACCGAGACTCCGAACGCGGTCAGGCGATTCGCCGCCGTTCGTCCCGCCCGTCGTCTACAACTGGAGCCTCGGGGTACAGCGGGAGATTGCCTGGAAGATCGTCGCCGACGTCGCGTATGTTGCCAACGCCGCCCGTAATCAGCTGATCTCGCGCGAGCTCAATGGCCGTCCCTACGGCTATGCCTATCAACCGTCCAGCCTCGACTCGACGAACGCGCCGGACGGACAGCCGCAGCCGCTCCCGGACGACCTGCTCAGGCCCTATCGGGGCTACGGCTCGATCCTCGAGCGTGAGTTCACCGGCTATTCCGACTACCACTCGATGCAGTTCTCACTGAACCGGCGTCGGTCCACTGACGGCCTGTCGTTCGGGGCCGCCTACACCTACCAGATCGTCAACAGGACGCTCGGCGCCATCGACCCGTTCCTGCCGGACAATCGCGCGCGCAACTACAACTCCGCGGGCCGCCGGCCGCACACGTTCACGGTTCACTATTCGTATTCGGTGCCGAACCTCGCGCGCACCGCGCATCCGGCCTGGCGGGCACTGGCCGACTACTGGCAAATCTCCGGCGTCACGACCGTGCTCAGCGGCGCGCAGGGCGGGTTCACCTATACCTACTTGCCTGTGCCGACCGGCACGCTCAGCGGCAACGGCTCGATCGGCGGCGGCCCGAACCGGCCGCGGATCGTCTGCGATCCGACGCTGCCGCGCTCCCAGCGAACATTCGAGCGTCAGTTCAGGACCGAATGCATCGCCGCGCCGGACGATCCCTTCAACTTCGGGACGGCTCGAGGCGACGAGTTCCACGGACCAGGCTTCGTCAACTGGGACATCTCCGCGTTCAAGTCCATCCCGCTCGGCGGCAGCCGGCGCCTGCAGCTGCGCGCCGAGCTCTACAACGCGTTCAACAAGTCGTTCTGGACGACCGCAACACGAAGGCGGAGTTCGACTACAGGACCGCGCGCGCTGACGAACCCGACGGTGTTCGGATCCCTGACCGGCGCGACCACCAGCGCGCGGCGCATCCAGCTCGCCGCGCGGTTCACGTTCTGACGGGTTATGCGTCGAGTCGGAGTCAACTCCCAACTCCAACATCCAACTCCCAAGGGAATCGATTCGTACCATCGGCGTGGCAAACGTGACAAATGGGCAGGTCGTGACGAGTTCCACCGAGTTGGTACGATCGGTTCTCTTTTGGGAGTTGGGAGTTGGGAGTTGGAGGTTGACAGGCACTCGTCGCTGCCCAGCTCGGGACGTCTCCGGGCGCGCTATCATCCGACCATGCGCACCGTGATCATCGGCGGCACCGAGTTCATCGGCCCTCACATTGTCGAGCGCCTGGTGAAGCGCGGGCACGACGTCGCCGTGCTGCACCGGCGCGATCGCCACGATCTGGGTCCGCACGTCCGCAACCTGCAGGCGGACCGCGGCGACCTCGGGGCCATTGCCAAGGTGCTGCGCCAGGAGCGTCCGGAAGTGGTCTTCGACCTGGCCTACGACTGGGGAAAGGGCACGACCGCGGTCGATGTCCTGGCGGCGGCGCGCAACGCCGGCGACCGGCTGACGCGGTACGTCTTCATGTCGAGCATCGCCGCGTACGGACCAGGCCTGAATCGCCTGGAGAGCGATCCCCTGGCGCCAGACGACACGCCGAATCCTTACGCGCAGCACAAAGCCTCGACGGAACGGGCACTGTTTCGCCTGCACGAGACGTCAGGCTTCCCGGTGACCACCTTCAGGCCGCCCTTCGTGCACGGGCCGCGACAGCCGTTCTATCGTGAGCAGTTCTTCTGGGATCGCCTGCTCGATGACCGGCCGATCATCCTGCCCGAGGACGGCGAGTCGCCGATGCAGTGGGTGTTTGTCGAGGACCTGGCCGACGCGTGCGTGAGAGCGATCGAGGTGCCCGAGGCGGTGGGGCAGGCGTTCAACATGGCGCACGTGGAGCCGACGACACAGCGAGGGTTCATCGAGGCGCTGGGGCGGACCGCCGGCAGGGAGCCGAAGTTCGTCGCGCTGCCCCGCGAGAAGATTCACGCCGCCGGCGGGGACATCTTCAAGGGCAACCTGTATTTCGGCGAATACCTGGATCTGCCGCCGCACACCGAGGTGGTCGAGAAAGCGGTGCGGCTGCTCGGCGTGATGCCGACCGATCTGGAGATCGCCCTCGCAAGAGGGTTCGCCTGGCACCGCGCCAGGCCGCGCCGGCCGGCCGATTACGCCTTCGAGGATCGCCTGCTCGCCATGGCGTGACGCTGCTGGAGTGACGGAGTGACGGCGTGGCCTACCAATCGATTTTCATCATCAGGTGGTTGCGCGCCGCGGTTTCGCGCTCGACCAGCTTGACGAGCGCGAATCCACTGCCATCCGGCGCCGCCGCGAAGCCGCCCCAGAAGCCCATGTCGGGATACTGATCGGGATCCAGCTCGAACAGGACGGACGGCGTGCCGGACTCGAACTCCGTTCCGCCGGTTCGCACCGGCACCGACATCATGCGGCGGCCGTCACCGCTGCGATAGAACAGCTTCGTCCCATCGGCCGACCAGTAGTGCACATCGAAGCTCTCGATCGCCGGACACCTGGTGCTTCGGCCCGGGTCCGGGAGGGCCGCACGTAGATCTCGAAGCTGCCGGACTCGTTCGACCGGAGGCATCGCTTCGTGAGCTGAATCAGCGACGCGGGTGCGTCGGCCGAATCTTCGACCAGTCGGGATCTATAGTCAGAACCGCGGCGATGGTGTCGGAGACCGTTTCCCCCTCGAAGGCTCGAGCGTTCGTCAGCAGCTCGAACAGCACCGCGCCGAGCGCCCAGATGTCGGCGCGGCGGTCGACTGGCTTGCCCCGCGCCTGCTCCGGCGCCATGTACACGGCCGTGCCGACGACCATCCCGATCTCGTAGCCCGTGGCGAAGGCGGCCACGGTCAGCGTCGGCGAGTTCATGGCATCGACGTCGCCGCGTGAGGACGCGTCGAACGCCTTGGCGAGCCCGAAGTCGAGGACCTTGACCGTGCCATCGCCGCGAACCTTGAGTTGGCTGGCTTGAGATCGCGATGAATGATCCCCTGCTCGTGCGCCGCTTCCAGCGCTTCGGCGATCTGACGGGTGATGGCGATGGTGTCGGCGATCGTGAGCGGGGACGTCGAGCTGATCCAGGGTATGGCCCTCGACCAGCTCCATGACGAGCGCCGGTTGGCCGGACGACTCCTCGATGCCATGGATGTGCGCGATGTTGGGATGATTGAGCGACGGCCAGGACGTGCGCCTCGCGCTCGAACCGGGCACGGCGCTCGGGATCGCCATGAAAGGCGTCGGGAGGATCTTGATCGCGACGTCGCGATGCAGCCGGGTGTCGCGTGCGCGATAGACCTCACCCATTCCGCCGGCGCCGAGCGAGCCGGTGATTTCGTATTGCCCGAGGCGCGCCCCGGTATTAAGCGGCATCTGTTGTCGCGATGCGGGATTATCGTGCGCCAGGCGCAGCGGCGGCCGCGGACAGGGCGCAAAATGTGCGATGCTTCGGGGCCTGCTCATGCCCGATGCCAAGGCGCAACGCCGCGCCAGGATCCTGCTGATTGTTGCCGCCGTCCTGCTCACCTGGTCGGCGGTCATTGCCATCACCGGCGGTATTCGGCTCGAGCTCTGGGGCCTCCGCATTTCGTCGCGCAATGCGTTCCGCGTCTTCCTGCTCGGCGCGGTTCCGGCGATATGGGCGTGGCGCCTGGCCTATGTCGAGCGGCTCGATGCCTGGCTCGCGCGGTCGCGTTCGAGCGTCCGCCGCTTCGCGCCATTGCTCGCATGCGTGATGGCGATCGGCGTGCTGGCCATAGGTGCACGTTACGGCAGCCACGCCGTGGCGGCGTCCGATCAATCCGGCTATGTCAGCGAGTCGGCGTTGTGGGCGCGCGGCACGCCGCGGATTGACGTCGGCTTCTCGGCAAGCCTGCCGTGGCCGGACGCCAAGGACTCGCTGATGCGCTCGGCTATCGCATCGGCGCCGGCGGCGCGATGGTGCCGACCTTATGCCCCCGGCCTCCCGCTGCTGATGGCGTTGGCGCGTGTCGCGGGGGGTGCGCGGGCTGTTCCTCGTGATGCCCCTGTCGGCGGCGATGCTGGTGTTCTTTACGTTCCACCTGGGGCGCCGGTTGTTCGGCACCGGCACCGCGCTCGCCGGCGCCGCGCTGGTGGCGTGCAGCCCGGTGATGGTCTTCATGTCGCTCACGCCGATGGCCGACCTGCCGGCGGCGGCGTTCTGGATCGGCGCGCTGGCGATGGCGATCCGCGGAACCCCGACCACCACCGTCGTCGCGGCAATCTTCACCGGCGTCGCGATTGTGATCCGTCCCAACCTCGTGCCGCTCGCGGTGTTTCCCTGGCTGATGACAGTCGTCCGCTGCCAGTCCGTCGGCGAGGCGGCCAGGCGCACCATGCTGTTCGCGGCGGGAAGCATCTGGGCGCCGATCGCGGTCGCGTGGATCAACAACCTGCTGTACGGATCGCCGTTCAGCTCGGGATACGGGGACGTGGGCGCCGCGTTCTCGCTGGCGAACGCCGCCGCGAACATCAAGTTGTATCCGTCGTGGTGGCTGGAGAGCCAGGGTCCGATCGGGCTCCTCTGCGTGGTCTCGCTGTGGCGACGACGCGGTGCGGTGCTGCGGGAGTTCCTGGTCACGATCGCGTTCGCCATCAGCGTGATCCTGCTCTACCTCTTCTACCTGCCGTTCGATGCCTGGGTGCAACTGGCGCTTCGTCCTGCTGGCGATCCCGGTCCTGCTGCTGCTCTGCGCGGACGCCGTCAGCTGGGCCGCCCGGGCGCACTCACAGGACGCTTGCGATCGCCATGGCGTTGTTCATAGTCCTCGCCGGCCGGCACGCGTTTCAATTCATCCAGGTCCACGACGTGCTGGGAACGGGTTATGGCGAGGAGCGTTACCCGGAAACCGCGCTGGACATCGAATCGGCGCTGCTGGCTGACGCCGTCATCATCTCGATGCAGCACAGCGGCAGCATCCGCTACTACACCGGGAAAGTGATCGTGCGGTGGGACACCTTGAATCCCGAGTGGCTCGACCGCGCGGTGGCGTTTCTGCGCGAGCGGGGCGTCGCGACGTATGCGGTGCTCGAAGATCGGGAGGAAGCCGAGTTCCGGCAACGTTTCCGCGGTCAGCAGGCGCTCGCCAAGCTCGATCGCGGTCCTGTCGCCACGGCGCGGGCGGGCGAGACGCGCCTCTATCCGCTGAGTGCGCCCGAGGCGGGACGCGCCCGAACTCCGTTCGTCATCGGTCCGCGCCCCGAGAAGACCTGCATCGACATGTCGGCGGACTACGCCTCACCTCGCATCGTGCCGAAGCTGGTCGCGCGCTAGCAGCGTCCGCTCGTGCGCCTCAATACGGCCACGTCCAGTTGGTGATCTCCGGCCGGCGGGGACCCGTGCTTGTGCGCGTAGTTCATGTTGTCGAGGATCGCGTTTTTCATCTCCTCTTTCAGGTGCGCCGCTTTCGTGCTCAGCTTCGGCACCCGATCGATGACGTCGATGACGAGGTTGAACGCGACGTCTCGTTCAGCATCGCCAGCTCGAGGGGCGTGTTGATGTTGCCCTTCTCCTTGTAGCCGCGCACGTGCAAGTTCTCGTGACCGTTGAAGCGTACGCGAGCTTGTGAATGAGCCACGGATAGCCGTGGAAGTTGAAGATGATCGGCCTGTCCGTCGTGAACAGGCTGTCGAACTCGCGTTCCGTCACCGTGCGGATGCTAGCGAGGCCGGCGCCAGCTGGAACAGGTCACGACGTTGACGAACCAGCTTCAGTCCGGCACGCGATCGCGCAGGATCGCGGCCGCCGCCAGCGCTTCCATCGTGACCACGTCGCCGCAGGAGGCCAGCACGACGTCCGGCTCCTCGCCCGCATCCGTGCTCGCCCGTGCCCAGATACCGAGGCCTTGGGCAGTGGAGACTGCCTCGTCGATGGTCGTGAACTGCAGGTGCTTCTGTTTGTCGGCGACGATGACGTTGATGTAGTCGGTGCTGCGAAGGCAATGGTCGGCGACCGACAGGAGCGTGTTGGCGTCGGGCGGCAGATAGACGCGCGTGACGGACGGTCCCTTGTTCGTCACCAGGTCGATGAACCCGGGTCCTGATGGAGACCCGTTGTGGTCCTGGCGCCAGACGGTGGAGGACAGAAGGATATTCTCGGAGGCCACCGGCGCCCGCCACGGCACGTGTTCTTGCAGATGTCCAGCCACTTGGCGTGCTGGTTGACCATCGAATCGATGACGTGCGCGAAGGCTTCGTAGGTGTGGAAGAAGCCGTGGCGGCCGGTGAGGAGGTACCCCTCCAGCCAGCCGACCAGCGTGTGCTCCGAGAGCATCTCCAGACGCGCCCGTCGGGCGCGAGCTCGCCGCCGTCGGCGTCCTCGGGCAGCATGTCCGCCATCCAGGTCTTCTTGCTCGCCTCGTAGAGGGCCTGCAGGCGGTTCGACGCCGTCTCGTCCGGGCCGAACACCGGAAGCTCGTCGGGTTGTACTTCATGACGTCGCGCAGGAACTCGCCCAGGGGCCTGGTGTTCTCGTGCATCGCCGATCCCCGCAGGGCACCTCGACGCCGTAGTTGCGGAAGTCGGGAGCTTGAGGTCCTTGCGAAGAGCCCGCCGTTGGCGTGGGGGTTGGCGCTCATCCGCCGATCCCGGCCGGCGCAGGGCGCGGAGCTTCGGAGGCCGCCCGCTCGCGTCGAAGAGCTCCTCGGGCTCGTAGCTGCGCATCCAGTCTTCGAGCATCTTCAGGTTCGCGGGATTTTCCCGCACGTCGGAGACCGGCACCTGGTGCGATCGCCAGGAGCCTTCGACCTTGTGTCCGTTGATCTCTTCGGCCCGGTCCAGCCTTTCGGCGAGCGCAGCACGATCATGGGCCAGCGCGGCGGACGGGAGTCTTCGAGTCGCGCGCGGCCTTCTGCTGCGCACGAATCTCGCCGATCGCCCGCTCCAGCGTGGCGGCCATCTTCTGATGCATGACGGCCGGGTCGGATCCTTCGACGAAATACGGCGTGTAGCCGTAGCCGATGAACAGCGCTTCGAGCTCCTCGTGGCTGATGCGCGACAGAACGGTCGGATTCGCGATCTTGTAGCCGTTGAGATTCAGGATGGGCAGCACCGCACCATCGCGAGCGGGATTGAGGAATTTGTTCGAGTGCCACGCCGTCGCGAGCGGCCCGGTCTCGGCTTCGCCGTCGCCCACGACGCAGGCGACGATAGATCGGGATTGTCGAACGCCATGCCGTAGGCGTGCGAGAGACTGTAGCCGAGCTCGCCGCCTTCGTGGATCGAGCCTGGCGTTTCCGGCGTGACGTGGCTGCCGATGTGGCCGGGGAAGGAAAACTGCTTGAAGAACTTCTGCATCCCTTCGGCGTCCTGGCTCTTGTCCGGATAGATCTCGGAGTAGTTCCTTCGAGATAGCCGGCCCCAGCACGCCGGGCGCGCCGTGGCCCGGTCCGGCCACGAAAATCATGTCGAGGTCGTGCTTGACGATCAGGCGGTTCAGGTGCGTCCACACGAAGGACAGCGCCGGGCTCGCCCCCCAGTGGCCGAGGAGCCGGTGTTCACGTGTCGGGCTTCAGAGGCTCTTTGAGCAGAGGGTTGTCTTTAAGGTAGATCATCCCCACCGCGAGGTAGTTGCAGGCCCGCCAGAAGGCGTTCATCAACTCCAGGTTGTCCTTCGACAGCGGCGTGTCGTCAGCGGTGGGTGACGTCCGGTTCTTGCGTCAGCAGCTTGGCCACGGTAGTTCTCCCATCCCCGCCGTTCGCGCACCAACCGTGCCAATGGGTCCTGGCCGTTCGGCCTTACCTGTTACCGCGAGAGGATGAAGACCTTAGGAGCATCGCGTAAGGATCGAGAGGACGGGTCAAGCGAAGCGATCCCCCGGCAGTGCAGAGGCCGCACGGGATGCCGGAGGCGTGATGTGGGGGGCGGACTCGTGTTCTCTGGCGCACTCTGAACGTTCGTCCCAGCGCACACGCGGGCCACGCATTCGAGATAGCGCGGCTCCACCTTCCGGATAGGCGGGGCGCGTTGCTCTGGGGCGTCGACGCCCTTCCCACTCGAAATAAGGGTGATTTCACAGCATCCGTGTGTTGAAGCCGGGCGGCGCGAGCATTGAAGCCGACTCCCGCCACAGGCATCGTCTGCGCGAGGTTTGCACCATGTCGCAATCATCCACGTCCTCCATACAGTTGAGGTATCGCGCATCTTGCAGACGGTGGATCCACACGCTAGGCTTGTTGAGACCCGCGGATCGGCCGTCGTGGGAACACGGCTCCCGCGCACCATTACCCACCTATCCTCCGCCACTGGGCTTCATGGCAACCACCGCTGAATCCCCTCGGCTCATTACCGCCTTCGGTCCGGCGGCCGGCGAGGCTGTACGTGCTGGATCCGCATGAGGCGGTCCTCGGCCGGGACACGGCGAACGGCACGGGCATCGCGGACCCCTCCCTTTCACGCCGGCACTGCGCGGTTGTGCGCGAAGTGGCTGGCTGTCTCGTTCGCGACCTTGGCAGCTTCAACGGCACCTTCGTCAACGGCGAACGCGTCACCGAGCAAGCTCGCTCACGGGGATCGACTACGAATCGGCGCGACGGTACTGCTGTTTCACGCGGAGCACGCCGTGGCCGATCCAGCGCCCGCGCCGGCGGACCTGCCGGTGACCACCAGCTTGCGGCTGGAGGATGCGCTGTATCTGCGCCCCTCCGCAGAGCTCCCTGACGCATGCGCGTACCCAGCGCGACCTGCTGGCACTGGTGCGGATCGGGACGGCCATTTCCGGCATCCGCGAACGGCGGCGGCTCGAATCCGAGCTGCTCGACGCGGCGTTCGCCGTCACGCCAGCCTCGGAGGCGTCGTTCATCCGCTTCGATCCGGTCTCTCACGGCCGGTCGGTCGTCGACACGCGCACCCGCGACGGTCACGCCGCCGTGCCACCGAGCGACACGGTCATCGGTCGCGCGGTCGCCGAATCCGAAGCCATCCTGACCAACGGCGCCGTCGACGACCACGAGCTTGGCGCCGCCCCGAGTGTCGCCGGGCGCGGGATCAGCAGCCTGCTTGCGGTTCCGGTCTTCGACGGCGAGTGGCTTGCCGGTTTGCTGTACCTGATGACGTCGGACCCGCAGGTGGCGTTCGACCGGCTGCATCTCGAGCTGGTCACGGCCATCGCAGGCATCGGATCGGTGGCGATGAAGAACGTCAGCCGCCTCGAGGAGCTGCTCGCGGAGACGGACAGGCTGAAGCAGACTCCGCATCACGCACACGATGATCGGCGACAGTGAGGCGATGCAGCGGGTCTATCGGTTCATCGAGCGGGTCAGCCACGCGGACTCCACGGTGCTGCTCACCGGCGAGACCGGCACCGGCAAGGAGCTCGTGGCGCGCGCGCATCCATGACGACAGCGGACGCGCGCTCGCGGCCGTTCGTCGCCTTCAACTGCGCCGCGTTCACCGAGAATCTGCTCGAGTCGGAGCTGTTCGGCCATGAGCGCGGCGCGTTCTCGGGAGCCATCGCCACCAAGCCGGGAAAGCTGGAGATCGCGAACCGCGGCACGGTGTTTCTTGACGAGGTCGGCGAGCTGTCGCCGGGTCCCAGGCGAAACTGCTGCGCGTGCTGCAGTTCCATGAATTCGACCGGGTCGGCGGCACCCGTCCATCAAGGTGGACATCCGCGTGATTTCTGCCACCAACCGCGATCTCGGGGAGGTGGCCGAGGGCCGGTTCCGGCAGGACCTGCTGTTCCGGCTCAAGGTGCTGAAGCTGCAGATGCCGCCGCTGCGCGAGCGGCGGCACGACATCCCTGCGCTCGCGGAGCATTTCTCCAGATTGATCTCCGCGAGGCTCCGCCGGGCGCCGGTCCGCTCCCGCGGCGACGCGTCGTCTGATTGCCTACGACTGGCCAGGCAACGTCCGTGAGCTCGAGAACGCCATCGAGTCGGCCGTGGTGCTCGGCACCGGGTCCGAGATTTCCCCCGACGATCTGCCGGAAGTCCTGGCCGAAAGCATCGCGTCCGAGGCCGCCGGCGAGTCACGATTCCATGCGGCGGTCACCGAAGTGAAGCGGCGGGTGGTCCTCGAAGCGATCGACGAAGCGAACGGACGCCTCACGGAGGCCGCCCGCCTGCTCGGTCTCCATCCCAACTATCTGCACCGCCTGCTTCGCAATCTGAAGCTGCGCGATTGACGGGCAGGATCCCTACGATGCCGCTCCAGTCCGGCGACCGTCTCGGGCCCTACACCGTGATCGAGTCGATTGGCTCGGGTGGCATGGGCGAAGTGTTCAAGGCACGGGACACCCGCTTGAACCGCTTGGTGGCCCTGAAGGTCATCGCGCACGAGCGGCAGGACCTCGAGGAATCGCGTCAGCGCTTTGCGTCGGAGGGACGCGCCATCGCCGCGCTGAATCATCCCCACATCTGCGCGCTCTACGACACCGGCTTCGAGCGCGGACGGCCCTACCTGGTGATGGAGTATCTCGAAGGGGAGACGCTCGCGGCGCGGCTGGCCCGCGGACGATGCCGATTCGCGAGGTCATCGGGCTCGCCATCGAGATCGCCGACGCCCTGGACTTCGCGCATCGGCACGGCATCGTCCACCGCGATCTCAAGCCGGCCAACGTGTTCATCGCGCGATCGGGCGGCGCGAAGCTGCTCGATTTCGGGCTCTCGGCGATGCGCAGCGCGACCGACGCGACACTCGCGCAGCTTGCCACCGAGCCGGTTCGGGTCACGGCCGAAGGATCCATCGTCGGCACGCTGCACTACCTGGCTCCCGAGCGCCTCGACGGACGTGATGCGGACGCGCGCTCGGACATCTATGCGTTCGGTGCGATCCTCTACGAAATGCTGAGCGGGAAGCGCGCGTTCGATGAACCGACGCAGGCCCGGCTGATCGGCGCCATCCTCACCGGAGAACCGGTTCCTGTTCTTATTCCCCCGAGCGGGACCCCACCGGAGTTGCAGACGCTCGTC
>CAWAXG010000064.1:0-23066 GCA_963785755.1 uncultured Acidobacteriota bacterium
GAGCCGCACGTCGATCACATCTGTTTGCCTCATTCCTGGGCGGAACGGGCACAGGTGGTGGATGCTTGGCCAGGCACGATTGATCGGGAGCGATTGAGCGACCACAGCGCCATCGTGGTGGAGGTTCGCGCCTGATCGGAGCAGATTTATTCCTCCGCGAAGAAGTCAGAATCCACCCGCTTCAACTCGTAGAGCCCGGCGTCACGCCGCGCCCTGGGCGATCATCAGCCTCGTCAGCTCCGTCCCATCGACCAGGATGATCCGCGTGTCAATGCGCTCGGCATACTACTTCGCGTCGGCGCTGAAGGTGGAGGTGGTGATGAAAACGCCCTTCCGCGCTCGTTGGCCCTGGAGAGCCCCCGCGAACTGCTGAATGTCGGGTCGCCCGATTGTCCGCTCCCACCGTTTGGCCTGGAGGTAGATCGCATCAAGCCCGAGACGATCCTCCTTGATGATGCCGTCGATACCCTCGTCTCCCGGTCTCCCGAGGGCCTTTCCCGCATCCTCGATGGACCCGCCATACCCCATCGCCACGAGTAATTTCACGACTAGCCGCTCGAAGAACGCGGGCGGAGCGGCTTTGACGCGCTCCAGCAAATCCGACGCGAGCGCCGCTTGCACTTGCCGGTAGCCAGACTCGATCAACCCCTCAGGTGTCGTCTCTACGGTGGTGGTGTTCTCCCGGGATTTCTCGAACTCGGATGTGACCTCGCCGCCCTCATTGCCGCCCTGGATGCCGCCCAACTGGCACATGAATCAGCCGATCAGCAATCCCAACAACTCGCTGCCCGAAGGCTTCTGGCTCGGCGTTCGCGCGCAGCATGCCACGGTACCGCTGAGCGGCAGAGGATCCGGACGTACGAACCCCCATCTAAGATCGTTTTCGGGCGCCACTCCGCCGGATTGCTACCTCCTCGCCCGCTCCCCGTCCAGGTGACAGATGGCAATCAAGTCGAAAGGTCAATAAACGAGCGTGGAAGTGTGGACCGATTAGCTCGCGCAGGTGAAGGACCGGGTCAAAGAACTAGAGTGGCTCTGTACCGTCCGGCTGGATCAGGCAGACGAAGAACCAAGAGCGTAGTGTCCTCCTCTGATTCACGACGTCTGCCGTCTGCTGCTGGAGCGTCCGGTAGACCGTTGATGAGCTGAACCGCGCCAGCCACATCGTCCCCGTCACGATCGGTGAAATATAGAAACCTCTACCTGCTTGCCGGTGTGGCCCTGGTCGGGTTCTCCAGTTGTACGGCCGCTTTGCTCTGCTGACCGCGAGGTAATCCATGCGTGGTCGGCGTCCAGGGTCGTCGAGGTCTCGACACCTCCGTCTTGCTGGGGACGGTGTCTCACGCGCGCCTTCGCGTATCTCGCGGCAATTCACTTGCGGTCGGCCGGTTTCGTTCCAGATCGCGGACGGCGCGGCCTCGTACACGACACCGGCTCATCGCCGAGCCACTGGCGGTACGCCCGCGCCCCTTCAGCCGAACGGCGGCGTCGCAGGCTACTTCGTATGGGCAGTTCAGCAGCGGCCATCCCGCTGCCCGCGACACGCCTCGTCGGAGGCATTCACATTGCAAAGGCCAAGGTCGATGAAAGTCCTCCTCGTCGTCATCGACGCGGCGACGCCGCGGGTGGTATGTCCTGCGATCCGCACGGGCCGACTTCCGAACCTCAAGCGTGTGGCAGATGCCGGCAGCATGCATCAGGGAACCGTCACGATTTTCCCGTCCATCACGCCGGCGGCGACCAGTTCCATCATCACGGGCGCGTATCCCGCGGAGCACGGGATCGCCGGCGCGGCATGGTATGACGCCGTCCGGAAGAAGGTCGCGTACTACGGCGACGACTTCTGGGTGATCGCGAAGGAGGGGCTCGGGGAGTTCCTGCGCGATTTCCTCGTCAGGCTGAACGGTGACCGCCTGACGGCGCCGACGCTGTTCGAGCTGATCGAGCGCACGGGCCGGTCGGCCGCCTGCATCAACTATCTCGTCTTTCGCGGCAGCGCGCGGCACAGGGTCCACGTTCCGTGGCTGCTCGCCATGCTGCCCGGTGTCCCGATTACGGAAGCGGTCGACGGGCCCCAGACGCTGTTCCTGGGCGACTTCGTCGCATCCGATGCGTCAGTGGTCCACCACCTGGCGGACCCGGGCGGACCTCTTCACCGCTTCGGCATGGACGACGCGTCGAGCGCGGCGAGGCTGTGCGACCTCGCGGCCCGCAACGCGCTCGGGGATTTCACGGTCGCCTACTTCGCGGACAACGATTACCGCGGGCACGAGGTCGGCCCGCACGCCGCGCTGCCGGTGATCGATCGCGTCGATCGCGCGCTCGGGGACATGTTCGAAGCGGCCGGCGGTTTCGAACGGTTCATCCGCGACACGTGCATCGTGGTGACCTCGGATCACGGCCACTGCGAGGTGCTCGCCGACGCCGAGCGCGCGGTCATCCGCCTCGACCAGGTGCTGGCCGACTTCCGGCAGGCGGATATCGGCCGCGCGTGGCGCAGCGGCGACGACATCATGATCTGCCCGAACATGCGGGCGGCCCAGATTTATCTGAAGCAGCCGGACGCCGGGATCGTCGACCGCATCACGCGGGCAGTCCTCGCTGACCCTCGCGTCGATCTCGTCCTCCGGCACGGGCGGCTGACCGTCGAGGGGAGCGACCACTACGTTGTCGACAGCCAGCGGGGCCGGCTCGCATTCTGGCGCGGCGGCGGCAAGACCCGGGCATTCGATGCGTTCGGAACGGAATGGAGCTGGAGCGGCAATCCGGCGGCGCTGCAGCTCGAAGTCGACGGAGGCCTCGTCGAGTCGACGGAGTACCCCAACGCGTTCGAGCGCATCGCCGGCGCGGTCGACGCGGCCGACAGCGGCGACTTGTGGCTGACGGCTCAACCCGGCTGCGAGTTCGAAGTCCCGGGCGGCAAGGCCCACGTCGGCGGGGCGTCCCATGGCGGCCTGCACGCGCTCGATTCCCTGAGCATCGCCATCGCCGGCGGTCCGGGCGTCCCTAAGCTGCCGCGAACGATGCGCTCGGTCGACATCGCGCCGCTCTGCATGGCACTCCTCGGTGTGCCGATGCGTTACCGCCTGGGCGATCCCAGGTACGTCGCGGCAGTCAAAGGCAGTCTCGCCGGATAACGCGTCCCGCCCCGATCACGACGTCCTCGGCGCTCCGGGAGGCCGCGTCGGCTCAACGCGCGGAACGAGGCCGCCGGCGCGCGCGGAGGCCCACCACGGGCGCTCACTTTCCGGAGTGCGCGGACTCGAGCGCCCACTTGCGGAGGGTCTTGGCTGGTCTGGCCGAGCGCCTCCGTCTCCTTCACCGTCTTGTCGGTGCCACTTGTCGATCCGCTTTGTCAGCCGCGCGCCCGAAGTTCTGGGATGAGCGACATCTCAAGTCGAACGCAACGCGCGCCTGCGCAGGGCAAAATTACCTGGCGATCCAAAACGACGAGAAGTCCTTGCAGTTCAATCCCAAGAACGATGGAGGAACGGTCCCCTTGGCGAAGCTCAAGGGGAAGTAGCGACTGCTCCGTCGCGACTTCACTGCTGATTGGAGGGTGGCGCGGAGACCGCCCTGACGGCAATTCGAGCATCGTGTGCATCCGCATCTCGAACCCCAAACAGCGCGGCGAGCACTCGGCGTGGCCGCTCTTGCGCTTGAGGGCAAACATCGCCGCCGCCTGCGCGTGCTCGGGGCTGTCCTCGACATAATCGACGCCCCCGATTCATCCGGCCCCGCCCAGGCGACGGACGTCCCATCGGGTTGCTCCATCACCAGCGTCGTCCACCCGTTGTCGTGGCGGGCTTCCCAGATGACGAGGTGACGATGTTCGGGTTCGGTCATGGTCAGCGGCACCGAGAGGCCAACGCATTCCCTCCGCAGCGGTAGCAAATCTCAATGTGGCTAATTTCGGCCCGGCCCTCAAGTTCTCGGTTTCCGGGGCGGCCGGTCACGCTCCGTTTCGCGTTCCTCCGGCGGCTCCTCTTTGCGGCGGTTCAACCGCTGGCGCTGAGAGCCGGACGATTCTTTGGCTCTCGCCTCTCTCTGCCGCGCCAAGTCTCTGGCCAGGGTGGCGTCCGCATCTCGCTCGTCGGCCATTGGCTTGCTCCTCATCCGGCCTGAAACGGTGCAATTCTTCGAGGGTGCAGTGCGTTGGAGACTTCTCGGTCGCTAGCCTACCTCATCGCCACCCCTGCTCCACGAGAGCGGCCTTCCACCGCTCCCCCGTCGCCAACACCTCCTCCTGATCCCGACAGACCTGCGTCTGGACGACTTCGAGCTGGGAGCCGATCAACAACCGCACCTCCCACCCGAGTTGATGGGTGAACAGGGCGGCTCGTGCTTCGCGGCGGTCTTTGTGGAGGCGGAACAGATCGCCCAGCTCGATGGGCGTGCCGTGCCAGTGCGGGCGTTGGAGGACTTGGAGGGCCATGGGGGCGGGATCGTAGCACGCCAGGAGCAGGCCCTCGGGCTGCTTCCTGAGCGATACGGAACGGGTCAACGTTGCCGGGCAGTGGACCCTCACGATCACGGGCACTGCTCTGCTCTAAGGGAAGCATTAGAATGGGTCCACGATGCGTGAGGGTACCGTGCCGCCTGAACGAACGGAGCTGCCATGACCGACGAGGCCGTCACGCCGACGCCTTCCCGCCCGCTGACGGTGAAGGCCTTTGGAGTCACCGACAAAGGAAAGGTGCGCACAACCAATGAGGATCAGTTCCTCATTGCCGAACTCACCAAAGCAATGCGGGTCTGGCAGACGAGTTTGCCGGAACCGAAGCTGCAAGTGGGCGAGGAGCGCGCACATTTGTTTCTGGTAGCCGACGGCATGGGCGGGCAGCTAGCGGGTGAACGGGCGAGTGCGCTCGCCGTCGCGGCCATCGAGCAGTTCATGCTCAATTCGTTCCGATGGTTTTTCGGGTCGGGCAGTCCCGACGAGCAGAGAGTTCTCGCGCAGTTCCAGTCCGCGATTCGTCACGCCGATGCCCGCATTCTCGAAGAAACTGCGGCGCACCCGGAATTGAGTGGCATGGGGACGACGGTGACGATGGCGTTCCACCTGGGTGCGCAGCTGTGTGTGATCCACGTGGGCGATAGTCGAGCGTACCTGTACCGAGATCACGAGTTGCACCAGCTCACCGAAGACCACACCCTGGTGGCCGACATGGTGCGCAGCGGAGCCCTTCGGCGTGATCAGGTCGCCGAACACGAGCTCCGGCACACCATCACGAACGTCGTCGGCGGCCCAGAGCTCGGAGTCAACGTCGAAGCCCGCGCACTCGAAGTGCGGGATGGCGATCGCTTACTGCTGTGCTCAGACGGATTGACGGAAATGGTGACGAACGACGCGATCGCGGCCACTCTCGAGGCGGAGCCCACACCAGAGGCGGCAGCGAAGAAGCTGCTTGCACAAGCCAATGATGGTGAGGCCAGCGATAATATCACGCTCATCGTCGTGCGGTTCGAGGCGGCCGATTCCGATAAGGGTAAAGCTAGCGACAGACGATAAACACCGCGTGGGCCGCCGTATTCTTCTGTTTACCGCCCCCCTGCAGTTCACAGAGTATGAATGCGCGAACCTTTGCGCCGACGCGTGTGCGAATCGAAGCGATCGCCACGGCACACGACAGGCGTGCGCTGCGGTGGGTCTTCAATCGGCGTGACTGACACGCCCCCAGGAAATTCCCCGACGGGGCGGCGTTCCCTATACAGTTCGCCCCCTCCAAGAAAGCCGGGGACAATAAACATTCCCAATTGGCCCTACGACGACTCTCCAAGAGAGACTTGTGCGCCATGCCCAAAGTGCCATCGGGAACACTCGGCACTGATGGTCACCAGCCGCTCGTGGCACTACTGCCAGTGCTTAGCGTGCGGTCGGCTCTGGCGCGAGAAACGGCCACCGCCCGAGCCACTCGGTTCCGCAAATTAGCGGCGCCGACAGCGCCGGTTCGTCTCCTGCTCCCCACCCACGGGGTTACTTCTTCGAAGCCTCTTGCGTCAGCGTGAATCGCTCGCCAGCGATGATGAGGATCGCACTCCGCCCGGCTCCGGGATTCGCGGCGATGGCGATACGGACATTCGCATTGCCCGCCTCAGCGGCCCCCTCGGTGATCGAGGCCCATGGAACGGGGCTGGACGACGTCCACGAACAGCTATTCTCCACTTTCACCTGAACCCTGACGTCATCAGGTCCGGCTCCCGCGTTGTAGTAGGTCGGCTTGAGTGTCGCTTCGCAGGCGCCCTCCTGAGAGAGGGTGAATAGTTCACCCGCGATGGTGAGCGTCGTCGTGCGGGCTCCCCCGGAGTTGGCCTGCACCAGCAGCCGGACACTGCCGTTCCCAATGCCGGTCGCTCCCTCCGTAACGCTCACCCAACCGGCGCTGCTCGTCGCTGACCACGGGCACCCACTCGTCGAGCGCACCGCGATCCGCACGTCGTCCGGACCGCGACCGGCGTTGTAGTACGTCGGCTGGATTGTGTAGCTGCAGGCGGGAGCGCCGGCTTGCTCGATGGTGAAGGTTACGCCCGCGATGACGACGGTGCCGGTGCGGGCCGATGGGCTCGTGTTGGCGGCGGCGGCGAGTCTCACCGAGCCGTTTCCGGTCCCACTGTCGCCGGAGCGCACGGTAATCCATCCGGCACGACTCGACGCAGACCATGCGCAGCCGCTCGCCGCGCGGACCTCGACAGTAACGTCTTCGGCCGACGCACCCACCGTTCGACTGACGGGAACGAGGCTGTATGTGCAGCCGGGCGGCGGCGGCGGCGGAGGAGGAGGAGGAGGTGGTGGTGGTGGAGGTGGTGGTGCCGTGGAATTTCCCGCCTGCCGCACAGCCACCGTTGTGCCGCCAATGCTCACGGTGCCAGTACGTGCGGGTCCAGGGTTCGGCGCGACGACGAGGCGAACCGTTGTTGCTCCGGCACCGGACGAGGGCTCCGGCGAGAGCCAGGTGTCGGACGGCCGGATCGTCCAGCCGCATCCGCCAGGCGCGCCGAGGTTCAGGTCGACCGCCCCGCCGCTCCCTCCCAGGTCGACCGACGCAGGTGACACATCGAAGCGGCAGGGCGCCGGCTCCTGAGCGATCTCGACGCGTTGGTCTTCGACTGTGACACTGCCGCGACGGAGCGTGCCGTTCGGGTTCGGTAGGATCGAATATCCAAGGGTCGCCGGTCCCTGGCCTTCGGTGCTGCTCAGGGCGATCCAAGGAGATTCGGATCGTGCGGACCACGCGCATTCGCGCGCGGTCGTTACGGAGAGTGTCCCACTTCCGCCTGTTGCGGGCGCTGGCGAACTACCGCCAGAGATCGAAACCCCGCATCTGGTAATTGACGGGCCGGACACATTGACGTTGGCGGAGTTGCCACAGCCCATGACCGTGAGCATGGCGAAGCACAACGCCACGACGGGACCACTGAGGACAGGGCGTGTAGAGGACAGCATACGGGACGGATCGCGACCAAGAAAATCCAGTATGCAATTCGCGGGACCATCGCAATGGCGGTCTGACAAACCACCCTCGTAGTGCGATCCGGTCTATGTCGAATGACTTCGCTACGCGCCTCGTCTGATCGCGACAACTCGCCGGCAGGCGGCACTCTCGGCCGCTTTGCTCGCACAGCGCGAGAGCGCTTGTCAACTCTTCCACGACGCATGTTGGCGCCAACGTAGATGGTGTCGACCAAGACGGTTCAGGATGCCCGGCGCTGAGCGCGAGTGACTCGACGCCTATCGGTTGGGCCGGCACGGCGGTCGGCGGTGACTTGTTCGTGCGGCTGGACCGGCCAATCGCGACCGCAGGTGCGACAGCACCACGTCAGTCGTACGGATCGACCGTGAATCGTCGTCTCCAAGCCCACAGATCCGAGGGTGGCGCAGAAACGACACTGGGCGGGAACAGCGAACCGAACCGGGGTCTCCCTCACTTGGGGTCGCCTTCGGTCGTAACGATACACCCGCCCCGCTGGGCGTGCTGTACGGGTGATCCCCTACGAGCTTCGATCTCACGCGTTGGAGATGGCTCGCAGGTTGGCGATGCGGCAATCGAACGGCTACGTCGTGCGAGGTTGTGGTGGACTCAGCCGCCTGGACTTCTTCGCCGATCCGTTCGAGTTTGTCTCCGACGATCGCTCGCACCGAACCTGCGCTCGGGCGGCAGGATTTCCGCGGCGGTGGCGGTCCATCGCTGAGCGCAGGCTCTGCAAACGAACCTCAGACGCACTGCACCGCCAACGATGCGGACTTCGAGCGCGACCGTTCCGGCGCCTTCGCACCACCTGCACACGTTCGGCGTCCGGACCCGAAGTCGATCGCGGGGCAATCCAGTCCTTTCCTGAGAGGGGCCGGACGTTGGACGTCCAGCCCCTTCGCCAGAACGTTGCTGATCCGGTATCGAGACGCTACCAGTGGCGCGCTGCTTCATCGACTTCGCGCTCCGCCTGATCGCGGGCGTACCCGTACCGCTCCTGGACCTTCCCGACCAGTTGATCGCGCCGGCCCGCTGCCTGATTCAGTTCGTCATCCGTCAGCCGGCCCCACTGTTCCTTCGCCTTCCCCTTGACCTGTTTCCAACTGCCTTCGATCTGGTCCCAGTTCATCGGGAACCTCCTATGTTGTCAACGGAGCAAGCGACGTGCCTTCTCTTGTGGAGGCGAAACAGATCACCCAGCTCGATGGGATGCCGTGCCAGGGCGGCGCTGGAGGACTTGGAGGGGCACGGGGCGGGGATGGCAGCACGACCATTGACGCGGGCACGACCGTGACCGGTAGATCGCGCGTTGAGGCACGCACATTGCCACGCCAAGCGCGGAGGTCAAAACCGAATGGCTAAGCGCAGCAGCACCAAGCGGGAACTGATCGATACGGGCCGCAACAAGAGCTATGCGAAGCGGGATGTGCAGGGCCAGTTCAAGGAGATGGATGATGGCGGGAAGTCGCTGGCGGCAGATCACCGCCGCTCAGCCAAGACCATCGTGAAATCCGGCCACGGCGATCAAGGTGATCGGTCGAGAGCGGCGGTGAAGAAGCGGTAGCCGCTTGCAGATCATGGTAAGGAGCGACCGGTCGCATTTCATCGCCCTCTTGCTGATCGCCGCCAGAGTGGCCGTCGTTCATCGGGACGCGGAGGAAGACGGAGCGGCGACCGAGGGCGACCGTGGTGGCAGAAGGGATTGTTCTTCGGGGCGCTGTGTGCGCTGCTTCGCTGCTCCTACTGGCGCTGGATCGGACGCCGGTGAGGAGTTCTGCGAGAACGCAGCGTGTAGGATGTGGCCGCTGAGAACCTGGGGAGCGTCGTTTACCTTGCGGTGGCGGGTGTCAGGCGTCGAGTGCGAACTTCAGATAACGGGGACGACAGGGCACGTTTGGTTGCGGCGAGAGAGCAAAGTCGTTGGCAGCGCCGCCGTGGCATCTGCGGTGGCAGCACGAATGGGCGACCAAGCATGCCGAATGTCTGGAACCGCGTAGTCGGGCAGGATCTGATTGACGGTCGACGCAAGCGGGTTTCCGCCGCTCGCGTGCTGATGTGAGGTCGTGCCCACCACGTCCACCGGTTCGATTTCGCCTTGAAAATACCCGCCTCTCGCCAAGCATCGTTTTTCCTCGACGGGCCAGCACTGGGGCGTATCATGCCTTCCATGCGGCACGGTTGTTCGACGGCGCTTTTAATAGCGCTCGGGTTAGCGCTCCCAGTCTCCGCGCAAACCGATGCCCAAACCGAGTTCCGACAAATCGCTGAACTGCTGAGCCTGAACCCGGGAATGGTCGTTGCTGATGTTGGGGCTGGTGACGGGAGTTGGTCACTACTCCTCGCGACGGGGGTCGGACCTGAGGGTCACGTGTTCGCGACTGACGTTCGCCCGGAGTTCGTCGCCGGAATCAAAGCGACAACTGCGATGCAAAAGAACGTCACTGTGCTGCTCGGTAGCCAGGCCGACACAACACTGCCGCGTGAGTGCTGCGATGCGATCCTGCTGCGGCTCGTGTATCACGCCTTCCGCAACCCGAACGCCATGCGAGAGTCGCTCGCGCGCGCGCTCCGTCCCGGTGGGCGCATCCTGATCATCGACTTTCCGGGAGGAGTCTGGGCCGGTCCTACGGCTGCTGTTCTGGAGGAACAGATGGCGGAAGTGGGATGCACGAGGGTCGACGTTCATGAGTCGTGGCAGGGCCAGCAGGGGGTATTCGCCGTCCTCTTTCGAAAGCCACCCCCAAACTAGAGATCCAGTCGACCTGTCCGCGTCGACGATGGTCAGTTGTCATCCCAATCCGGGTCCAGCCACTGTGCGGCCTCAACTGCATCATGGAATGTCCGAATGCGGAACCGGCCAACGCGTAGGTCGGGGAGGGGTTCGGGCACGGTATTGTTCACAAGTACGGCGGCGCGTGTCCCGGCCAGGCGTGCTTCGTGGGCGCGAAAGAAGTTCACCATGCAGCCCACGAAGGTGCTGGTCGGCCGTGCGGCGTCTCGACGGTCGATGAGGAGTCGGAGGTCCTCCGACACCGCAAACGCGTCGAGAATGGCGAGCATCCCGTCTTCCCATTCGGTGAACGTATATGGGTCGACGAGCACCAGTTCTGCTCGGGGTCTTCCCGGGAGAACGGACCATGTCACTGGCATCGGATCAGCACCTCTGGCTCAAAGCGCAAGAACTCTGCCCGCGCAGCGAAGCAGCGATCAGTGAGATACGGGACGTTTTCGCTGTGGTGGGGTTGCACGACGGAAGCGGGAAGTTGTGCAGGCACCAAACGTTCTGCCAGGAGCAGACTTTCCTTGAGCGACTGTCGTCGGCTCGGCTTGTGGTCGAACGGCTCACGAACACGACGACGGCCCAATCCTCCGCACGTGACGAGAGGCTTTTCGAAACGGATCTCGCCAGCGTTTCAGCTTCGATCCAGAGACGCCCCGCGTACCGGCGCATGGCGGCCCGCCACCACCAGCCCCGCGGAAGTCCCGCGGCGGGCAAGCGTGAAGCAGATGCTCGGCTCGTGAAGTCGCACGGATGACCGCGTGCCGCGGACAAGGCGGCGGCCGCAAGGACGACCCTACTTCGCCCGTGCTCGTCGACGCCGAATCTCCAAAATTGCGGCGACGATCGTCAGTGCGGATACACCGACCGCACCCGCGTTCGTACCCCGCACGAGCCGAATGAGCGTGTCGCTGTTTCGACGGTAGGGGTGAGCTAAGCGAGTGGCATGCGGTTTCCGGCGATCAGCACGGTGCTCTGCCCACCTCCAGGAGACCCTGGACTGGGTCCGCACTCTCAAAAGGCGATCTGACACGGCTACGTTTCGCGAGGAGAAAATCCTACGTCTCGTCGATCGTATCTACCAAGAAAGTCATGGGAGAGGCAACCCCCCCGCTCGCTCAGTTGCGTGCCCAGCGGGCTGCTACAGAGGAGGCAATTCGAATGTCGGAACAGCTAGGTGTGTCACTGATTGACCCCGAGAAATACGATGGCTCGGACATGACGTGGCTGCCGCAGTCGAATCAGGATAAACCGACGCAAGGAAAGTGAACGGAATGGCGAGGTGCAGGAGCGAAGCAAACACAAGACGACAACGAAGCGAGCGACGACTCAAGTGGCCTCGGAGCCACGACCGGCGCGGTTCGCGCGTTGGTGCGTGTGTGCCCGATGATCAGTTAGTGTGAGTTATTCCACTGCGACGAAACATGCGGTGACATAGCTGAATAAGCAGTCGAGCGACATGGACGACGAATCATAGCGTCTTCAGTACGAGCGCGCGGCGGCGGGCCGCCGCGCGCCCACCCCCGCCGAGAACCGAGGACGGGAGACGAACATGGAGCAGCGGTCGATGCGAGCTCGACCTCACCGGATCCCCCAGGACCGATGATCATCGAGCGGTGCAGGTTGGAGTATCTCCGCGGCGACGCCCTCTTCAATCGTGGTGGTGTGCAGGCGCTGATAGGACCGCGCCTCATATTCTGCGGGCGGCACGTAGCCAATCGGCTCGAGCAGCCGGCGTGTGTTGAACCAGTCGACCCACGCGAGCGTGGCGAATTCGACGGCCTCGAGGTGCCGCCACGGTCCCTGCCGTCGAATGACCTCCGTCTTGAAGAGCCCAATCACCGACTCGGCGAGGGCATTGTCGTACGCATCACCGCGGCTCCCCACCGACAGCTCGATGCCGGCGTCGGCCAGGCGGTCGGTGTAGCGAATCGACAGTACTGCGTGCCGCGATCGCTGTGATGGACCAAGCCGGCGGTGTCCGCGCCGCGGCGTGCGTAGATCGCCTGCTCCAGGGCGTCGAGCGCCAGGTCCGTGCGCGGCGCCGCCGACGCGCGCCAGCCGACGATCCGCCGCGCGAAGACGTCGATCACAAAGGCCACATAGACAAAGCCCTGCCACGTCGCGACGTACGTAAAGTCCGAGACCCACAGCTGATTCGGTCGTGTAGCCGTGAAGGCGCGCTCGACCCGATCGCTCGGCCGGCTGGCACCCGCGTCGGCGCGCGTCGTGGTGATCCAGGCCCGGCCGCGCACGGCGCCCGCCAAGCCCATTGCCCTCATCAGCCGCACCACCGTGCAGCGCGCCACCTGCAGGCCTTCGCGCCGGAGCTGCTCGCCAGACTTTGCGCGGCCCGTAGACCTGGAAATTCGCGTCCCACACCCGCTGAATCGCGAGGCGCAGATCGTCATCGCGCCGCGCCCGCGCCGACCGGCGTGTCGGGTCTCCCTGGCGCGCGCGCTGGCGAAAGTAGGTCGACGGGGCGATCGGCACGACGGCACACATCGGCTCGATCCCGTACTGGTCTCGATGGTCGTTGATGAAGCGGACCATCACTTCGGTCGGCGGTCGAGCTCCGCCTGGGCAAAATACGCGGAGGCTTTCCGCAGAATCTCGTTCGCCCGTCTCAACTCGCGGACCTCGCGCTCCAGCTCCTTCAAGCGCTGGCGCTCGTCGGTCGTCAGGCCGCTGCGGTCGCCGGTGTCGCGCTCGGCCTGCCGCACCCACCGGCGCAATGTCTCGGCCGTGCATCCCAGCTTGCTCGCGATCGAGGCGATCGCGGCCCACTGCGACGGATGCTCGGACCCGTGCTCCCGGACCATCCGAATGGCCCGCTCTCGTACCTCCGGAGAATATCGACTCGGTCGTGCCATGGGCTCCATCCTCTCAAGGAATGAGCCCTCCGTGTGGTAACGCGACTCGGTAGAGTTCGAGGTGGGGGACGGGCCGAAGGGGCCTCGCGCCGAGAAGGTGCGGCGGACGTCGACGTAGGACGTGCCATAGCGTGAGGTGGCCGGCCCGTTGCAGTACTCCACCCACGCCGCCGCCGCTGGTGGGTTCTTCGAGCGCGATCGTCACCGGCCCTGCATATCCCGTCGTCTTGAGCCAGAGATAGCCGCGATCGATGACACCGGATCGGATGGGCAACCGAGATTGGTAGATTCCGCGCCGCTCGACGACGCCTGCGCGGGCGTCTACGCGGAGGGCGTACTGCGTCGGGGTTGCCTGGAAGTGGTCGGTTGCCACAGCATACGCGACCTCGCCATCCCAGTGAAAAGGCAGCCCATAGTCGTCGTTGCGATTCTACGGATACCGATTCCAGTCGCGCGGCAGGCCGATGACACTGGGGACCGCCTCGAACCCGCGATTCGCGAATCATCTCGGTGGTCAGGCCGGACTTGATGCCCTCGAATATGAACTCGAGGAATTGGCCCTGATTGCTCCCAGGACCGAGCTGGCATCGATCGTGATGCTGGTCCGTATCGTCGCCTGCGCGTCGGCGCTTCCAGATCCGCTGGCGCCGATGACGGCTGCCGCGAGACACCCGCCAACGATTGAGAGCGAGCGCTCAGAGCGCGTGTCGACCATCAATGGTCCTGCAACATGCAGCAACGCGATGTACTGCCGCTCCGCTGAACCACGCGCTCGTCTCTGCACACACCTCAGAAGAGCACGCGTGCCCCGAGCTGAATCTCCCGCGACGGCAGGCGCGTCGAGGTGATCCGGCCGAACTGCGAGTTGCCGAACGATGTGTTCGGATTGCCGAAGTGCGCATGATTGAAGAGATTGAACGTCTCCAGACGGAGCTCGAGAGAGCGCGCGCCGCCGAGACGTGTGCGCTTGAAGACGGAGAAATCGGTGTTGATGAGCGCCGGACCCCGGACCTGACCGATTTCGTAGTTGCCGAACTGGAACTGCGGCGGATTGGCAAAGCAACTCGTGTCGAACCACTGATCCACCCGGCCGGTGATGCCGATGTCAGTGCAGGTGACGTTCGCCCAATTCCCGCTTCCGGTATTGAGCAGCGACGATGCGACAGTAACGTTGAGCGGCTCTCCGGTCTGATACATGGTGATGCCGTTCACCGCCCATCCTTCGAGCAGTTTCTGCACAATCGCCGAACCGCCGTTGGCGAATCGCTTCTCCGGCCCGAACGGCAGCTCGTACGTCCAGCTGACGACCAGATTGTTGGGGATGTCGATCGCCTTGCCGATCGACGGCGCTCTCGTGTCGAACGAGGGATGCAGGATGAACGTCGTATCCTCGCTCTTCGAATACGTATAGGACACCAGCCCCTGCAATCCACCAGAGAAGCGCTTGTCCAACTTGACCTGCAGCGCGTCGTACCACGATTTGCCGTCGCCGGATCGCTGGTTGATCGACGGGGTGTTCGGCGCCACGTTGAAGAACGGCCGTCGCGGGTCGAGCGCGCCGGGACCGGGGAGCGGGACGTTGATGTTGCGGCTGCGAAAGATGTTCGAGCCGCGCGTGCCGACATACGTCACATCGACGACCGCATCCCATGGGAGCTGCCGCTGGATGCCGACGTTGAACATCTGCGCCCGGTTCGGCTTGTCCCCTTCCGGGAAGAAGAACACGGCAAACCCCGGAGGTGGTTGGATGGTCGCGGTCAACGGCACCGGCGTGAACCCCGGAAGTCCATCGCTCAGGCTGCGGAAAGGCGTGAACTGTGTCGGCGACTGCAACAGGATCTGCTGGAACAGCGGGTGGTTGCGCTCCAGCGTCCCGCCGTTCGCGCCGAAATTGTCGCGGTAGTAGCTGATGCCGAACGCGGCCCGGATGGCGGTACGCCCGTCATCCGGCGAGTACGCGACGCCGAGCCGCGGCGCCCAGCCACCGTAGAAGTTGCTGGTCAGCGGCCCGCGGTCGTCCGCGGACGCGAGGTGAATCAGGCCGTCCTGCAGGCTGAAATTCGTCTGCCGGTTTGCCTGTTCCACCGGACTCGTCAGCAGGTCCCACCGGAGACCGAGATTCATCGTGAGATTCCGGGTCACCCTGAAATCATCCTGCGCGAAGAATCCAACGAAGTGAATCAGGACGTTGGGATAGGTATCGACAAAGTCCCGATCGATCTGGTTGGGGAAGCCGAGGAGAAAGCTGGCGAACCCGTCACCGGTTCCAGACGCGCCGGCGTTGCTCGTGTACTGCGACCCGAACGTGAACCGGCCGCGCGGCATCGTCTGCGGATTGGTCAGCGTGGACGTGATGTGCCGGTAGTCGCCGCCAACCTTGACGGAGTGGCGGCCGACCAGCCATGACAGCGTGTCAGAGAGCTGCACCGTCGTCCCGATCCGGACGGAGTTGGTGAAGCCCGGCGAGCCGGTCCGCCGGTAGCCGGGAATATTGAAATCCGCGATGCCGAATGTGTAGGGATGTCCTTCGATGTTGCCGTTCGGAATCCCCAGTTCATTGTTCTTCGGGATCCCGAAATCGGACCCGACCTGCGCCAGGTCGAACTTGTTGATGCCGACCCGCAGCTCGTTCAGCATCGAGCCAGAGAAAGTGTAGGTGTGCCCCCCGACCGCGTTGTAGTTGCTCGACTCGGATGCGTTGCCGCCTTCCATGAACTGGTTCCCGGCAGGCGGCTCGACGAAGTCACGGTGCGCGCGCGAGTAGCGCACGAACAGCGCTCCGGCTCGACCGAGCGTCGCGTCGCCGCGAACGTCGAAGGCGTTCAGGTCGTTCGTTTGTACGTTGTTCTCGAGATAATTGTTCACCAGGCCGGTGCCGTTGTTGGGGAGCGGCCAGACGTCGGCCACCCGTCTGGCAATCGGGTTGATGCGCCCCGCGGGAATGATGTTGCCGGCGAATCGTTCGCCCGTGGCCGGATCGAAGATCGCGTTGCTGATGCCGCTCAGATTCCCCGCCCGCATCTCGGCGGTCGGCACGGTGAACAGGAACGTTCGTCCCTGATCCTGCCGCAGTCCCTGAAAATCGCCGAAGAAGAACGCGCGATTCTTCTGGATCGGGCCGCCAACCGTGCCGCCGAACTGGTGTGAGTTGAAGGGGGCCTTCGTCGCTGCGAAGAAGTTGCGCGCGTTCAGCGAATCGTCCCGGTAGTACTCGAACACCGAGCCGCTCAGGCGGTTGGTTCCGGATCGGATCGTGAGGTTGACGACAGCGCCGCCGAACACCCCGAACTCCGCGGACGGGTTATTGGTCTGGACCTTGAATTCCTGGATCGCCTCGAGCGGCGGCGTGACGTTGATGAAGGCGTTCAGCGGCTCGTTGTTGGCGACGCCGTCGAGCAGATAGTTGTTTCCGGACCACGGCATGCCGTTGACGCTGTGGTGCACGAAGCTCCGTGCCCCGGCGGCGGCAGGATTCTCCGCGAAGTCCGCGAAACCGCGCGCCACGGCTCCGGGAGTGAGCGTCACGAGCTGCTGGAACAGGCGGCCGTTGAGCGGCAGCGACTGGATCTGTTTGTAATCGATCACCTGGCCGAGCTCGCTCGACGTGCTGCGTACGAGCTGCGTTTCGCCGACGACCGAGACCTCTTCGGTAATCTGGCCGACTTCCAGCGGCACGTCGAGCCGGGTCGCCTGCGCAATCTGCAGCACGATGCCTGATTGAACGAAGCGCTTGAACCCCTTCTGCTCGACGGCGAGGACGTATTCGCCCGGGGTGAGGGCAGTAAAGGCATAGAGCCCGTCGTTGTTCGTTTTCGTCGTCGTGGCGATGTTGGTCGCGACGTTCGTGGCCGTGACCAGGACTCCGGTGACGACCGCGCCGTTTGGATCTGTCACCGCCCCGGTGAGCGTGGAGCGGATGGTCTGAGCGCTGGCCAGCGTGCCGGTAACGGCGAGCGCAAGCGTGATCGCGATGACGACCCGGGATCGCGTGGACGGGTGTCGAGTCGGCTGCGCCATGAGGGACTCCATCGAAGCGCGATGCGTCCACTTATGTCGCCTCGATCCCCCGTGACGCACCGCCGATGAATAAAAGGAGGCGGTCGCTATGATAGACACCCAACCGTCAAAGTCACGCGAAAACGGGTATCTCAGTTGAGGTGCCGGCGCGAACCGGTTCCACGGGGCCTGCGAGAGCTAGCGAGCGTGGCCAGCCAAGCTTCTTTCCAGCCGAGCTGTCTCCACGGACATCTTGCACCTTTCGGCGCGAGTTGTCGTCGCTGCGGCGGACCGTCTGAGGTGCGGGACGGCCGACCCCGATTTTGCGGAGTCGGCTGCGATGTGCTGCGGTTTGGTGCCAGCCTGTCACGCAGAGGCCGCGGGTTCGGGCCGCCAAACCTCCTAAGTCCAAGCCCCGCCGACTGCCCCGCTCCTCCACCCCCTCGGGCCTCGACGGAAGGCAGCTCAACAGTAAGCCTCAACAAAATTGGGGTGCGGCTGTGGACTGCTTGCTGCTGCAGGCATGTGGCGCACGCCGCGAACAGTGGGGGACGCCGTTCGCAGCCGCAGTAGCGGCGTTCGGGCGACCGGCGTCTTCAGCGTGCGATGACGATCGGTTAGAAGTTAGTGAGATGGTCGCTATATTGCGCCCAGTCTGACTGATTCTCACGGGCGCCGGCGCTCGGTCCACACGGTTCCGTGAACCGCCGTAGGGACCGCTTCGCCGTTGCTGAATCCCGCGACGACGCCGCGGTCGTTGATGTCCATCGCGAAGCTGGAGCTGCCTCCAGGCAGGGTGCCGAGGTCGATGATCTCGCCGTCTTCCCAGAGGATCGCGTGCGGCTCGAACGCACTGTTGTAGCCCCAGCCGACGATCTGCCCACGCTCGTTGATGCCTGTGGCTTGGCTGAATGCTGCCCCGGGCAGCGCGCCGAGATCGGTTGTCTGGCCTTCGCACCAGAGCGTCGCATGCGCTTCCCCATTGAGTGTGGCCGAGTAGCCGACGACGCACCCGCGTGAGTCGACGTCATGGGCGACGCTGGAGGCGGAGCCGTTCAGCGCAGTCAACTCGGAAAAGACGCCGTCCCGCCAGATGAACGCACTGGAGCCGTCCCCGTATCCGACGATGACGCCCCGATCGTTGATCGCCGAGACCCACCGCCACTGCGGGCTGGGGAAGAGGCCGAGATCGACAATCTGTCCTCTGTCCCACCGGACGAGGTGAAGCCGCCCGTCGGCGTCCAGCGCAGTGCCTGCTACCTGTCCCCTGTCGTTGATCGCGTCTGCGGTGCTGTAGGAACCCCCTGGTAGCGTGCCGAGGTCGATTGGTTCTCCCCGGTGCCACAGGACCGCTGTCGTGTTCTCGATAGTGGACCGGCTCGACCCGACCACGTCCCCGTGCTTGTTGATGTCGAGAGCGAGGCTGAACGTGTGACCCGGCAGCGTCCCGAGATCGATCCACTCGCCGTCGCGCCAGAGCGCCGCGTGCTGGTCGATCCCTTCGGAGGCGCCGCTCGAGCCCGCGATCTGCCCACGGTTGTTGATTGCCCATGCCTGGCTGAACTGGGCATCGGGCGGGGCCCCGAGATCGACAACGCGCAGCTGGGCGGCGAGCGCCGCGGACAGCAGCGCCACGGTCACGGTCAGGAACGATGCGAACCGTCGAGGAGTTTTCATCAGGGCCTCCGGGGCTTGCTGCCTGGTAGGACGTTTTGTAGCACTTCTGCCCACGCCAACGGGAATGATCGGACGTTGGAGGTGCCAACTTCGACCGCCGCGGGTTCGGGATGCGTCTGCAGCAACTGGCGTTCCAGGGATCGGACCTCGCGCCGACTGACCGCGCGGTCCGCACCGCCCCCGAAGACAATGAGCCTGCAGCCGAGCGATCGAGCCGTACCCGGCCTTGACGCGTCTCACGACAGGAGCCACCTTTCACCCAGGTCGTTGTTCGGTTGCCGGCGGCCCACGCAGTGCGCTTGGGCTCGGGGATTGTCGGAGATTCCGCTCGCCGCAACCAGGGCAGGAGTGGCTGCTCCAAAGCTGCACGGCACGCTATAGTGCCGTCATGACGAGACTGGTGCTGCTCCTGATGGCCGTGATGGTAGTCATCATCGTCGCGCGGACCATGTTTGGCAGCCGTCGATAATCCGCCGGCGGGCACTGTGAACGATTGCTAACGTTCACCCCACCAGGTCACGCATATTTGGCGTAGCCTAGCCTATAGTCCAAGCACGTGCAGATCGCATATAAACTGCTTTCATGGCAAAGAAATCAAACCCGAGTTCTAACGTCCCACTCACCAAACAAGCCGCCGGTGCCGTGACTGGCGCAGTCGCCGGCAGCATGATCGCCGGGCCCGCGGGCGCAATCGTTGGGGGTCTCGCGGGAGCCGTGATGGGTAATCGCGTCGAGCAGGGCAAACCCGCGGTGCCAACGGAAGCTGTGGCTGCCGCGAAGTCTGCCGCAAAGCAGGTGAGCCGGGTTCCTGTCGGCAAGGCGTTCAATCGCTCACCGCCAAAGCCGGAATCTCGAAGAAGACCACAAGGAAAACCACCGCCAAGAAGACTTCCGCAAAGAAGACTACCGCCAAGAAAACCGCAGCGAGAAAACCGGCGGCGAAGAAGTCACGGTCAAGACCGGCCGCGAAGTCCAGGTCGGCAAAGAAGTCGGTTCGCCGATAATCAACCGCTTGCCGGTCACCTCAACCCACCCCATTCCGGGCGGGGGGTTGCCTCCTGCCGGGAAAGCTCTTTCGTAGGGCACGTTGTGAGCGTCCCGACGTTGGGTCGGCTCCCGCCCGCCCCCCGGCTATGAGCCACGGCGCCCTAAGCACGTTATGGTTTCCGACCTAACGGGGCATACGGTCACGTCCGCCCATCCTCCCCCGCTGCCGCCACCTCCCCGTGGCGGTCGAGCCTTACAGAAAAGATCAATAAAACTGGGGTGCGGGGCTGTGGACGGCTTGCTCAACCTGAAGTAACGAACCCCGGCGGCCGCATTGTCCCGACCGAACGGCCACGGCGGTTCACCAGGTGAGCGTGCCGCGCAAGTACGTCCACACGGTCCTCGTCGGGTCGCCTTCGGATCGTCCAGACGCCACGCGCGGATTAAGGAGTAGCGGCCTTGGTCGCGTCGCTTGCTAAAATCCCCTGAATGGCCTCGGTGGGGAGTACTCAGCGGCGGTAGAGACGGCAGGCCCACCCATCTCGGGCTTAGTGCCGATGATCCACGTCGACGACGTCGAGCGGTCGGCTGCGTTTTACGGGCTGTTTGGCTTCGTGATCGGCAACTCCGTTCCGGCGGAACCGCCGATGCACTGGGCTTGGCTATATGCGCCGAAAGCGAGCGATTGGAAGCGTGGCCCGAATCTGATGGTGACGCGGAGCGCCCGCGCCGTGGACCCAAGCGCCCAGGACGTGCTGTTCTATCTATACGCTGCCGACCTGCCCTCGCTCCGGAGCACCCTGGTGTCGCAGGGAATCGAAGCGGGTGAGATTGACTACCCGGGAAGACCATCATGCCGCCAATGGTGTAGGCGATGGCCATGAACGCTTCGTTGTCTTCGTCAGTGTAGAGCTCGGGATGCACCTTGGCGAATCCCCACCTCGTGAACGTGGCGATGGCCGAGTCGCTGGACAGAAAGAACTCGCCAAGCTCCGAGCGATGATGCAGGTACACGCCGCGCTTGGCGTCATTCAGGTCGAAGAGCGCGCCATCTGGCAGGGTCTTGCTCCACAGGAGTTTGTCGTACGCCGGAGTGTGGGACTGTCTGCGTCAGGGTCTCTCCCGGGCGGCGTATCGGTCCTGAAGTCGAACGATGTATCGATAAGCATGGGCAAGGATCCGCTGTGAGAGGGCGTTGCTCTCGGCTCCAGACACCCGACAGTGGCCGTGTGTATGTGCTGACGGGGCCGTACCGGCCAGGCTCGCAACCCCGGCCACAAATCCAGCTGAGGTCTGTCGCCTCGACTCGAGGCTCGTCGCTCGTCGATTTCGGTTGGAGCCGTGCCGAGACCGACGTTGCCACGGCGCGCAGCACCGTCAGATTGGTCACGGCACATCTACTGGAGGAGGCAGTTCCGCCAAAGGCGACGCGGCAACCGGCGCCAGACGCACCCTGAACTGCACCGCGAGCAGCTGCAAAGAAGCATCACACTGCAAGGCTCCGTGTCGGACGTAATAGCTTCCTCGGCGAGTGTCGGGATCGAAGCCATGGAGCCGATACAGCAGGTATGAACCAGCGTGTCGTGCCGAGAATTCCACCTCGTTTGCCGAAATGAAGAAGTCCGTCTCGGCTGCCCCCTTGGTGGTCTTCACCTCGATAAAGCGCGGCGAACCGTCTAGCTCGAATGAGTCCACCCCAGCGCCGTCGCCCTCCACCGCCGAGACGTGGCGGACCAGTTCGGCAAGATCCGCGCGGCTGTTCGCCAAAAGCCAGGCTTTCTCAGAGACGACAACGGCCAACTCCCCTGTGGCACCCAGATCCCGATTCAGCCTGTCCTGCACTGAACGGTCTGGTACTTTCCGAGCTCGGAATTCCGCAGTGTGGCTGCCAGTACCGAGGTCGTCCCCGCGGCGGTGGCGTCTCCACGAGTTCGGACGCGGTGATTACGTCGAGCGGCGGAGCAACTGCCGAGGGCTGGGCTTGGACGAGCTGCAGTCCCATTCTCGTCAGCACGGCGCTTGGTGGAGGCCACTCGTCGATCAGTTGCCATTGAAAGTGTACGGGCTGCTCACGGTCGCGTCGTGCGTCACATACGCGAGGCGCCCGAGGTACATGTACGGAACCGGAGCGCCACCGTCACCTCGATCACGGGTTCTGAGAAACAACCGGACGTAGGAGCGCTCGGGGTCATGGGCGATCAGTTGGCGGATCTGAGGGTCGCTCCAGCCTCTGATTCGGTTGAGACTGCCAGGTCAGAACGCCGTCCACCGTGACACTCTCGTCAAAGGTATGGTCGCCCTGTTCTCGCCCGAACGTCACGAACAGATGAACTCGCCCGGCTGATGTTCCACGATGCCGGCCAAGCCCCACGTCCCAGCACCGGGAGTGAAGTTGGCAGTCGGCGCGAAGATGTCGCGCACTTCCCGTCGGCTATAGTCATCGAACAACCGCAACGGGTGTACAGGTCCCGTGGTCGGCTCGGTGACGACCACCGTGAATCCGAGCGCCTCGAGGCGAGCGCGCACGGTCGCATTGCCGCCACTGAACTCCGCAGCGTTGAGTGGACCCAGTTCGGGATGCTGGTAGCCGTGCGCGGCGCCCGCTATCGCTTTGGAATCGTAACTGCGGCCGTCTTGCACGAGAAAATAGCCGCGCGCTCTGCGGAATCCATACTTCGCTAGAAATGCATCCCGACCAAGAGTATCGAACTCCGCGAGCGCGCGGAGCACCGCATCTTGGGAAGTGAGGTCGGGCAGCGCCATGTTTCAACCTACCTATCGACACGCAGTCGTTGAGTCTGGCGGCTAAGTCTACGCCCGTCCGAAGCCAGGGAGCTCTCGTCGCTGCGTCAATTGCTCGACAATGGCGGCGCGACCGCCGTGAGCCCGCCGCTGGGAAATCATACAGGGATCTTCCATCGTCGCCGCAGCGGTTTTCGATGCGGCCGTTGCCAGTTCGTCCGCCTGTCCACGTTATGGTGGATGTCGGGGCTCACACCTACCAGCCGGAGCCCTCCGCCGCCCAGCGAGCGCCGCCAACCGCCGTGCCATATGCCACCCTCTCAGGCTGGTGGCGACAGTCATGGCACTCGCATCGGCTCCGCAAGAAGCTGGACCAAACGTCAGATGCGGCGATAATTCGCCACAGATGACTATCGGTTTAGGCGCGCTTTCGGCGGCGGCGATTCGGCGCGACAAAGCATGTGTCGCCTGTGGCATTGCGGCTCGAGCCGTGCTCGCTGGGCACCACGTCATTCCTGTCGAACTCGGTGGTAGAGACGTTCT
>CAWAXG010000065.1:0-135909 GCA_963785755.1 uncultured Acidobacteriota bacterium
CCAGATTCGATCTTCAGCTCGGTCGATCACTTCGACAGCTTTCTTTCTCACGGCTGCTTCGATCATCACCTTGACCCGATCAGCTTCCGTGTCGAGGCGCTCAACTCCACTCAGTACGACGCGCTCGTGACCCTCACGGAGAGCTACTTCGCGGCGGGTTACGAATGGTTCACGCCAGTCGCACTCCGGGCGGCCGACCAGGACAACCTGGCAAAGCGGTTCGCCGGGTGACCTGCCAGATCGTCATTTCGCGTTCACATTGACGACAATCCGTCCGCTCACCTGTCCCGAGAGGAACTTCGGCGCGGTTTCAATCACGTCGCTCAGGCCAATATCACGCGTTACACGCCTGAGTTGCTGACGATCGACGAGACGCTCGAGCCGATCCCAGGCCTGAAGACGCGTCTCTGCCGGAGTGAACACGCTGTTGATGCCAGCCAGCATAACGCCGCGCAGGATGAACGGCGCCACGGTGGTGGGGAAGTCCATGCCCTGCGCCAGACCGCAGGCGGTAACGATGCCGTTGACGTGTGTCGACGCGCAGATGTTCGCCAGCGTGTGCGAACCGACCGTGTCGACAGCCGCGATCCAGCGCTGTGCCTGAAGCGGTTTTCCCGGCGCGGCGAGCGTGGCGCGATCGATTACTTCGGACGCGCCGAGTTCTCGGAGACCGCCGGCTTGATGGAGCTTGCCGGTCGACGCCACAACGCGATACCCGCTCGCCGCGAGCAGCATGATCGCTATGCTGCCCACGCCTCCGGTCGCGCCCGTGACCAGCACGTCGCCGGTTGTGGGGACTACTCCATGCTTCTCGATAGCGAGTAAGCACAGCGCGGCGGTAAAGCCCGCGGTGCCGATGGCCATGGTCTCGAACAGCGTGAGCCTCTCAGGTTTTCGAACGAGCCAGGTGGCAGGAACGCGCGCCCGCTGAGCCAGCCCGCCCCAATGCGTCTCGCTCGCATGCCAGCCGGTGAGCACGACTTCGTCACCAGCGCGCCACCGCTCGTCGGCGCTTTCACGCACCGTGCCGGCGAAATCGATGCCGGCGACCATCGGAAAGCTTCTGACCACTGGCGACGTACCGGTAATCGCCAGCGCATCCTTATAGTTGAGGCTGGAGTACGCGATGTCGACGACCACCGTGTCTTCCACGTCGTGCGGCAGCGCGGAGTCTTCGAGATCACGGACGCTGGCGGCGGTCGTCCCGTCTGGAGCTCGCTCGAGGAATAGGGCTCGGAAGGAATTGCGGTCGAACTGTTCGGGGATCATTGGCGTCTGGAATTGGCTGGTTGACGAGTTCCTCGCGGAGGGCGGCTGTTGCCGCCGCCGCGCCGATGGGGAGACTGGACGCACGATGAAAGGCAGCGAGGGGAGAACGCATTGCGCGCATCGTAGCGCAACCAGTCCATGAGACCGTGTGTGGGGGATGTTTGAGATGGGTAGTAGATGGTTGGAATGATTGGGTGTGAGGTGTTGGGTGTTGGGGAAGAAGGGTGGTAAAATATGATTTGGGGGGGTGAGGAGTTTGGGTGTGGTGATGGAAGAGAGGTGATAATGGTAGTTGTGGTAGGTGAGGGATGTGGCGCTTTCGATCGCCTGTTGAATCGTGTATCGACTCCGGCGTGTGGCGCGGCGGCAATTGTCGCCGCGCTGTGATCCGGTGCTCGAACGGCGTGTGTCAGGAAACGTATTCAACTCTGACGGACGCGGTGCGTGGCGACGGGGCCTTCTTGCCGTCGCGCGGGCGATGCGGCAGGTATCTCGACAGCGGCGCGAGACGCGGAACGGGGGAGGGCGCGCACGTGCCGCTCGACGGCCGGGAAGAGGCGTGCCGCCGACGCGGATCGCTCTGCGTCAACGAGCGCTCTGCGCTGGGCGAGGCGACGCGCGCATGCTGCGCGTGTCGAGTGCCGTTTCTTGCGGTACACGAGCGGAAGCCGAGCGCTTCGGTGTCACCAAGACCGTGAGCGGGAGTGGCTGCGCGCCAAGGCGTGGCTCGCAGCGCATCGCTGACGGCAGCCGGGACACCGCCATGACGACGATGCCGGCACCGACTCTGCGCTCGGTGGCGCGCTGGCGGGCCGCTGGCGAGGACTGCGATCCGCGCTGGAGAGAACCTCGACAGCGCGAGGGCGCGCGCGTGGCTGTACGCATCTCAGGAATCGGCGCGGCGGTATGGGCGCGGTTATCTGGCCGAGCGCGCCGATGATGAATACCAGAAGCGCGTCGCGATCAAGTTCGGCCGCGAGGGTCCTGGTCGCCACGTCGGCCGCTTCGCGAGACGCCAGATCCTGGCCGGCCTCGAGCATTCAACATCGCCGCCTGTCGACGGCGGGACCAGCCCGGCGGGCCGTTCTCGTCATGGAGCGTCGGACGGGTGCCATCGATGGTCGCGATGCTGTCGCCTGCGATCGACGCGCGCTGCGTCTTCCGCGACGTCTGCGCCGCCGTGCAACGCCATCAACGTTCGTCGTGCATCGCGACATCAAGCCGAGCAACGTGCTCGTCACGCTGACGGCACGTCGAAGCTGCTCGACTTCGGTTTTCCGAAGTGCTCGGCCGACGGCTACGTGCCCTCGCCGAGCAGACCGTCAGTGGACCGGGCGTTCACGCGATACGCGAGTCCCGAACAGTCGCGGGCTAGCCGGTCACGACCGCGACGGACGTCTAAGCTGGGCGTCGCTGCTCTACGCTGCTCACGGCATCGGCCGTACCGGGTGGCGAGCGCTGCCTCACGAATCGCCGCGCCATCTGCGAGCAGGAGCCGCAGCGGCCAGCGCGGCGATCACCCGCGCCGGGGGCCAACGGTCAGCGACGTGTCTCATCGACTCGCCCGACCGAGCTGCGGCGGCGCCTTCGCGGCGACTTCGACGCCATCGTGCTGACCGCGCTGCGCAAGGCTCCCGAGCAGTGCTACAGCAGCGCCGAGAAGTTGTCGGACGACATCGGACGGCATCTGGCGCGGCTGCCGGTCGCCGCCGTGCCGGTTCCGACGCCTACCGTGCGCGGTCTGTGGCGGCACGCTTGCGTCGGGACGCGCCGTGTCTTGCCGCTTGCGACGGTTGTTGGCGTGTCGACCCGGCATGACCCGTGTCGCGCAGTCGAGCGCGCACGGCCGACAGGCGCGCGAGCAATCGCGTTCCGGACGCGTCGCAGTGAACTGCTGCGCAGGTACTGGGCCGCCGCCAGGTGACGCGGCCTCGATTCTCGATGGCCACGTGCCGCGCTGGTGACGAAGACTTGCGCGTTTTCGAGCGGTGCTACGTTGTCCGGTAGCCACGCATGCCGAGCGCGGGCCTTTGCAGGCGCGTCATGGCCATCCGGTGCTTTGTCGCTGGACGGCTGGATGGCTGCACCGCGGACGACGCGAACGGCTGTCGCTGCATTGGGACGCGGCGCGGGCGCTTGTTGCTTGCCGGCCACCGATCGGTCACGCGATCGAGTTCCCCGACGCCATGCTGGTCAGCCAGCGAGACCACGCCGGTGTGGCGGTCGCCGCGGCGCGGCCCGCGCGGGCGTGCGCGGGCGCGCCGGGGGCCGCGCCGCGGCGCGCGGCCCCGGGCGCGCGCGGCGCGGCCCGCGCGGGCGCGGCCGGCGCGCGGCGCGCGGCGCGCGCGGGGGCGGCGCCCGCGCGGCGCCCGGCGCGCCCCGCGGCCGCCCGCCCCCGGCGGCGCGTGGGGGGGTATCGCGTGTGGATCTGCGGACGCGAACGCGCGACCCCGCGCGCGCGCGGCGCCGGGGGGCCGCGGGCGCCGCGCGGCCGCGGGCGGCGCGCGCGCACCGCGGCCGGCGCGCGGACGGGCGCGCGGCGGGCGCCCGGTGAGCGCAGGCGCGAAGGCATCGCCGCCTGTCTTGGATCTGCTGGACGCGCTATAGGCGGCGCCGCGCGCGCCGGGCCGCCGCCGGCCGGCCGGGCCCGGCGCGCCGCCGCGACGCGCCGCGCGCGCCGGCGGGCGCCCGCGCGCGCGGCGCGCCGGCGGCGCGGGCCGCGCGCGGGGCGGCGCGCGCCGGGCGGCGGCGCGGCGCGCCCGCGCGACGCCCCCGGGGCGCGCGGCGCGGGGGCGACCGCGCGGCCGGCGCGGGCGGCGGCCGCCGGCGGGACGCGCGCGCGCGGGCCGCGCGCGGCGGCGGCGCGGCCGCCGACGACGCCGAGGGCCGACCCGCAGCGCGACCGCCAGTGCTGAGGCGGTCATAAGAGACCGGTCATCTGGATCGGCTTCACGTTCGACGGCAAGCGACTCGCGACGACCAGCTTCGATGGCACGGTGAGGTTCTGGAACCCGTCGACAGGCGACGTCCTCTCCACGCTTTCAGTGGGCGGCGACCTCGGCGCCGCGGCCTTCACGCCTGACAACCGCCGGCTGATCGTCGCGGGCCTCGGCGACCCGTCTCTTTCCGTCTTCGACGCCGCGTCGAACGATCTGCTGCTCGTGCTCCGCGGACATGGTGCCCCCGTGTCCAGCGTCGCGATTTCTCCCGACGGAAGGTCGTGGCTTCGTCGAGCAATGAGGGCACAGTGCGGATGTGGCGCGCCGCAACGCCAGCCGAGATCGATAAATGGAAGACGGAGGCCGCCGGTATCAAGTAGCGGCCTCGGACACCCTGCGTTCGCAACACGGTGCCTCCGCGTCAAGTAGAATGCGGACGCAGTCGAGTCAGCCGTTGCGCCGCCGCAGTGGCGGCGCCACGGGTTCGGCTGAATCTGACGCAGACGAGGCGCCCGTGACTGAGTGGATGTACGCCCAGAGGGACCCCGCCGACGAGCTGGCCGAGCTTCATTTGTTCTCCTTCAAGAAGCGCAGGCCGGAAGGCGACATCGAGTTCATGATCACCGTGAAGGAGTTTGCGTCCAGGAACGCGCTGCAGATGCGGTTCTACGCGCAGGCGGACAAGGAGGTCAACCAGAAGACCGCGCCGTTCCGTCCCTTTGGCTGGGGGGATTCGCTGCTGCGCGCGCTCAGCGACTGCATGGAGGCCATCCGCCAGTACCCCTACGATCCAGAATAACGACCCAGTTAGTTGACCCGCAGCGCCTCAGTCGGGTCGATGCGAATGGCGCGCCGCGCGGGTCCGGCCACCGCAAGCAGGCCGACCACGATCATCAATGCGGCCGACGCCGGGACGATGCCCGGAATACTTCGTCCACCGGCCTCGGCGATCGGCAAGAAGGAATGAAGACGGAGCGCTAAGGCACAACCGGCCATCGCTCCGATGAGAAGCGGAACGGCCGCCCGGCCGAAGATGCCGATGAGCAGGCGCCGCGGCTGCGCCCCCAGCGCCGACCGCACGCCGATCTCACGCCACCGCTGGGCGACGATGAAGGCCATGAGGGTGTAGATGCCGGCCATCGAGAAGAGGAGCACGATCAGCGTCACCGCGCCCAGCATGAACCCAAACATGTGGTCGAATGACCGCCGCTGCCAGTACATCTCGTCGAGCGATTGCAGATGCCTCGTACGCGAAGCTGCGGGTCGAGCCCGCTGGCGACCTCCCGAAGCCGGCCTGCCGCCGGACCAATGGCGGATGGCGCGCGAATCGTCAGACTCACCGGGTGAGGTGCCCGCGACATCGGGTGGAACATCGTGGGATCATCGTTACTCCTCGGGAAATCCTCGACGACGCCAACGATTTCATGCCCGCCTTCGCCCGCTGTGGCGGGCTTCGGCGAGGCAGGCCTGTCGCGGTAGCGGACGCGACGGCCCAGCACGTTCAGGCCGCCCATGACTTCCATTGCGAACGATCGGTTGACGATCACTGGCGTACGCCCAGGCCCGAAGTCGCTCGCGTCAAAACTGCGCCCGGCGAGAAAGCGCACGCCGAAGACCTCGAAGAACTTGTCGTCTACCGAGTTGAATCGTGCCTCCGCATCCTGCGCCTCGCTCCCCTCCACCTCGATCTCGGCGCCGGGTTCTTCGAAGAGCGCGACCGCTGACACCGTCACGCCGGAAATGCCGGCCCCGGACGTCAACTGTCTCACCGCTTCGATCCTGAGATTTTCGAAGCGGGACGAGTCGCCCTCCATGACGAGCGAGGCCGTCAGAAACTCCTCGACCGGCAGCCCTGGCCCGACGATCGTCGGCCGGAACACTCCCCAGAGCATCTCCATGGCCGACGGCAGGATCGCCAGCGATAACGCGAGCTGCGTAGCCAGCAGTGCCGTCCACGTCTTCCCCAGACGAGCGCCCGCACTTCGATTGCCCAACCCCAGGAAACCCGATCGCCGTCCGGTGACGCGAAACGCCGGCACAGCACCCG
This sequence comes from uncultured Acidobacteriota bacterium, assembly GCA_963785755.1. Lineage (GTDB taxonomy): Bacteria > Acidobacteriota > Vicinamibacteria > Vicinamibacterales > 2-12-FULL-66-21 > JACCXG01. Next base: position 6,256 of record CAWAXG010000065.1, read on the forward strand.
CAATCGCGGCGGCAAGCACGCTGAGACCCGCCACGCAGAGGACCGTCGCCAGCGACGGCTCGAAGTCCATCCAGAACGGCAGGGGACCCGTCGCCGGCATGACGATCCCGGCTAAGCGGCCGCTGAACTGGCGCGCGAGGAGGAGCCCGGCGATCCCCGCCCCTGCCGCGAGCACGAGCACTTCGACGAACAGCTGCATCACGATGCGCCCGCGGCTGGCGCCCAACGCAGTCCGAACCGTGAACTCATCCCGTCTCGTGACGGTCCGCGCGTACACCAGGATCGCGATATTCGCGCACGGAGGGATCAGAAGGAGAGCACCCAGCAGAAAGATGACACCGGCCAGCCAGCTGTTCCGGTTGACCGCCGGGAAAATGCCGGCGACGTACGGCACGACGCGCGGTTCGAGCTGTGCGGTCGTTCCGGCGGCGGTATCTCCAGGCAAGAGACCGACCGTGGTCACTTCAGCGTGCGCGCCTTCCAGTGTCGCGCCAGGAGCGAGTCGCGCAAAGACGAAGGCGTTCGTGCTTCCGGGACGCACCTCACCAGGAGGATTGGTTCGAAGCGGTATCCAGAGGCGCTGGTTCATGGGAAACCGGAACCCTCCGGGCATCACGCCGACGACGATGTGGAGTGTGTCGCCGATCTGGATGCGTTGTCCGAGGACGGCGGGGTCGGATGAAAACCCCTCCTTCCAGAGCTGATAGCCGATCACGGCGACCGGTTCGGCGCCCTCGCGCTCGTCGTCTTCTATCAGCGGCCGTCCCAGCAGCGGCTGGACGCGCGCGAGCTGGAAGCCGGAGGCGGTCATCTCGGCCGCGGCTACCGAATCGTCGGCGCCGTCGCGCGCGATCACTGCCGGGACGATCGGGCGCATCGCGCTGACGTGCTCGACCGATTTCAGCGTCTCGCGCCAGCGCCTGAAGTCCGGAAGCGGCGTCTCGCGGTGAACGCGTTGAGCGGCTTTGTCGAACGGCTGGATCGCAACGACACGATCGCCCTGATCCAACGGCAACCTGGTCCCGGCGAACGTATCCCAGATGGTGAACATCGAGGCGCCAAGCCCGATGGTGACCGCGATCGCCAGTCCCCCGACCAGCGTCAGCCCCCACGATCGGCGCAGCATGCGCAGACCGAGCTTGGCGTCCAGCCAGAACGTTTCGAGCCACGGCAGGCCCCGCGCCGCGCGGGCCGCTTCGCGCAGCTGCGCCGCTCCTCCCAGTTCCAGCCGCGCCTCTCGGCGCGCCTGTTCCGGACTCATGCCGCGGCGAACCTTGTCCTCCTCCGCCATCGCCAGATGCAGTTCCAGCTCCTGGTCGAAATCGGCATCGCTGGCGGCAGGACGAACGAAGTCGCGGATCCGGGAGACGACCGTATAGAACAGCGCGCGCATGCGTTCAGCTCTCCACCTTCGCCAAGGCTACGGTGGGCAGCGTCTTGAGGACCATGAGATCGAGCGTGCCCTGGAGGATGGCCGACCGAGGTTCCACCATGTGTACTCCCCTGTGGGATGGCTAGAGGAGTATAGGGTGGCTCATGTGGGATGTCAAGAGGAGACGGCCTTTACAGGGCCTGCCGGCTGAGGCACTTCATCAGATCACAGTCGAGAGACTGCGCCTTCCATCAGGCTGCCCGTGGGAGAAGGGCAGGCAGCCTGGCCCTTCTCCCCGTACCTTCCTGGTCCTGTTACTCCGGAAGCGTCAGCACCCAGGCAGAGAGTCCGTGCGTGGCGGCATAGAGCCGGCGCGCGCCAGTCACGAGTGTCAACGCCGATACCTCGACGTTGGGCATGCCCGGCGCGGCCAGGGTCCAGTCGTTGCTGCCCGCGGTCCTGCGCGCGACGCCGAAATCGGTTGACGCGTAGAGATCGCCTGTCAGCGCATCGAACACGACGGAGGTCACCGGCAGATCGCCGATGAAGCCGGCGCCCGATCCGTCGAGGTTGGTCCATGTGGCCGTCGCCGTGCCCGGGTTGTAGACGACCTCGAACACGTGCCCCGGCAGCGCCGGCGTCGCCGCGTTGAATCCGTTGTAGGAGATCCACGCGCGGTTCGCGTTGTCGGGGTCCACGAAGATGCTGGTGACGAACCGGTTCGGATCGTTCGACGCCGTGGGATCGATTCGCGTGAACACCACACCGCTCGCAGGAGCGTCCCCATTCTTCGAGATGAAAACCCGGCCCGGCGACGTGGCCGCCCACAGCGTCGATGCGTCTTGCGTGGCCCGCGCCACATACGACACAGCGCCTCCGGCGCGATCGGTGCCATAGAGCGTACCGGAAGCCGTGAGGCGCGTCGCGGCATCCGGGTTCGGCGGAGGTACCCACGGATCTGGCGGCGCGGCCGGCGGATTGTAGCCCTGCGCGCCAAGCGGTTCCCAGTCGCCGCAGTAGATCGTGAAGTCTCCGGTGAACTCGTTGCAGCGCCCCCGGAAGTCCGGAAGGGCGAGCCCGCCCGTTCCGTGCGTTTTCGTCCGCCAGACGTGGCCCAGCCCTGCCCACATCGTCCCGCTCACGGCGGGATCGGAGATGAGCGGCGGATAGAACAATTGCGGCTCGAGCAGCAGGCGGTCCCCGATCCAGTTCCAGTCGTGGATCGCCCCGTTCTCGAAGTTCACGTCGGGCGACGCGCCGAAGAACGTGTGGAAACGGAAGGTGTTCAACGCGACGTCGAATCCCGACTGACCGCCATCTCCCCACATCGTTTGTTTCCAGTACCGCTGTGGACCCCGAGGTCTGGAACGTGCCGTTGTCCTGCGTGCCGCCCATCACGTGATGCGGATTGGTCGGATCGACCGACAGGCTCTGAAACTGCAGCGTGGCGAGCCCCCGGTTGATCGCGTGCAGCTGGCGCGGCACGCGCGACAGCAGCTGGCGGCACCGCGCCATGGGCACGGCGCCCAACGCTCGCCAATCGCATTCCGACGACGCGTTCCCGAAGTCGCCGCTCGATCGCATGACCCCCCCATCCGATCCGCTGAAGAACTGGAAGGGGTTGCCCGGGCGGACAACGATGGCATGGTGATCCGGATGGAGGCCGTTCGGATAGAAGGTGCCGGTGGTGTCCTTCGTCATGTCCGTGAAGCTGACGCCGGCATCCGTGGACAGGATCAGCGCGCGGCCGTTCGAAATGCCCGCGGGCTCGCCGTACTGATACGAACCGCCTACATACACGAGATCTGGATAGCCCGGAGGTGTGTAGACCAGGTTGTCGTACCAGCACTGGCCTGTGCAGTAGTCGAAGGATCCAAAGCCAGGCAGCGCAGGGTCCGGGCTGGTGAGGTCGACGAACGTCGGCATCCCGGTTGCCACGTCGTCGCTGCGGAACAGGCGGCTGTAGCGGGGAAACGGCTGGCCGCCGATGATCACCGTGCCTCCTGTCGATCCCTCGCCGATATACATCCTGGTCTTGCCATTCGGCAACGTCGTCACCGCGATCTCCGGCCTCATCGCGCCGTCGAGGGAAAGCAGCGACGGTTTGATCTGCACCCAGGTGGTTCCGCCGTCCGGCGAGCGCCAGACCCCGCGCGCGTACGATCCTGCGTAGACGATGGAGGGATCCACGGGATCGAGGACGACCCTGCGTACACCCTGGCCGGAACAGGCGGCTGTGATGACAGGAAAGCACTGGGCCGCCGTCGGCGCGCCGTTGTGCAGGAACGTCCAGGACGCGCCGCCGTCGCTGGTCTTCCACAGACCCTGCGGCTGCGCGCCGGGGATCGTCGCCGTCGCGCCGCCGACCGACGACACGCCGCGGACCCCGCGCGTCGTCGCGACGTAGACGATGGACGGGTTGGTCGGGTCAACGGCGATCGAACCGGCAGCGCGCCCGCTGAAGTGCGCTGTGCCAAACGGACCGGACCACGTGGTACGCCGTCGGTCGACCTGTACACGCCGACGCCCGCTGCGGAGTCACCGGACCCGTTTGCTTCCCCGGTCCCGATCCAGAGGGTTTGTCCCGACGCGTCGTTGGGATCGAGCACGATGGACCCGACCGCGTTGATGCCGATGCTACCCGAGAGGTATTCCCATCGCGGGCTTCCTGAGAGGGCGTTGTCGGTGCGCCACACGCCACCACCCGCGGCGGCGATCCAGATGCGACAGTCGCCTGGCCGGCACGTCGGCGCGATCGCCATGGCGGTTATGCGTCCGGATGCTTCGGTCCTGACTCGGAACGTAGCTGAAGCGATAGAACGTCTGCTGGTAAACGGCGCTGGTCGGTCCGAGGAACTCCCACCCGGCGGGTCCGCCGGATCCAGAGCCCCTGGCCTCGAGTTCCTCGAACGCGCGTCGCGCGTTCGTGAGGCGCTCGAGAGGGATGTCATCGTCCGGATACGCGCGCGCTCCGAACTTCTCGTCGCTATATCCACCACCGCCGAATTCCCCGCCCAGTCCCGGCAGCGCCTGACGAAGTCGCCCGAGGCGTTCGTCGACGCCCGCCGGCCGCCTGCTGGTGCCGTGGCGGACGGCTGTGATATCCGGGGCCATGCGGGCCACGGAGAACGCGACTCCTGCCAAGACAACAGTGATTCCCGACAAGCATGCGGCGATCGCGGCGAACGTGCGACTCGAACGCGTCATGAGCCCCCCTTTTCCGGTCGCGCACCGGTTTGAGGCGGCGAAGCATACGCCGCTGAATGACAGGGGTCAAACTGATAATGCTAGTGATGAGCTGCTGTTTCTTAGTGATGAGTTGCAGATACTGCTGAGCTACAATCCAACCTTCTCAACGGACAAACCGAATGCGCACCGGGGCGCGTTCACGTCAGCTCTCAGTCGCTGATTGGAGGTTCCGTGATGTCCGTGTATCAGCCGCTCGGAAAGGTCGAAGGACAGGCCGCGTTCATCCTGGCGCCGTCGGTGAAGGTCAAGGTCGGCGGCGGGTTCAACATGCCGAGCGCCGCCTGCTTTCGGGTAGGTGTCGTGTTCCTGATCGGCGCCAAGTAGCGGCGCCTGCTGCGGGCATCGATCTTTATTGCGATCGCGACGCGAGGTATGCGCTCAGCAGACCCACGTTCTCTGCAAACGTTCTCGACCTGATGATGCGCTGGCGGGGCGGCTCGGGCCCGGCAAACACTTCCAGCGTGTCATTTTCTTTCACCGTCAGCGGCTTGCCGCCAAGCGTCACGACGAGTTCGCTGCCGGCAAAGACGGAGACGAGCCGATTGGCTTTCCCGATGACTCCGTCTTCGACCCACGCGCCGCGAGCATCCATGGCGTCGATCGCCGCGCGCACCCGCGAGGGAAGCTCGCGATCTGCGCCTTGCTCCGCAGCCCGCGCGCCGCCGGCCGGAACCTCGGCCCATGGGGAGAGGCCGCGGAGCTTGTCAGGTCTTCTCAGCGACGCCGTGCCGCTCTTCTGGACGGCATTGAAGTCGCGCTCGATGCCGGCAAACCCCGAGCCGGAAGTGATCACGGCATAGTGCGTGATCACGGATGCGTCACTGTAGCTCACTTCGTAACCGTCCACGTTCGTGGTTCCCTGCCCGATCGCCGTCACGCGCGTGCCTTTCGTGATGTACAGCGGCCTGTTCGTGTGCAGCTCGTAGAAGCGCGCCATGCACGGCGTGTTACCCGGGCAGGCGCGCCGGCGCGCCTCCGATGGCGTGGCGACATCGGGCAGCATCGAACGCTTGTAGTAGGCGAGCGCCCGCGGTATCGGCTCGAGATATTTCCGGTTCCCGGTCTCGCGATAGAGCAGCAGCAGCGCCCGCAGCACGCTCTGTGATTCGCCGCCGGTGATCGACGCCGGCTCGAACTGGCGCGCCCAGGCCGGATGCATGTCTCGATCGTACTGCTGCGCCCATCCCGGCTGCGGCTCCGGCATCTGCGCGAGCAGGATGAACTCGCCGCTTTTCTCCGCCGATGCGAGATAACCGGGCTCGTTGTAGATCCGCGCCGCCTCGAGCATCGCGTCCATCGCATCGACGATGGAGTTGTCGTTGAAGGTGTAGTGCGTGAAATAGCTCGCTCCGGGCCACTTGCGTGGCCACGACTCGGGGTAGCTGGCACGCTTGACGGGAAAATCCGATGCGGCCGGGAACTGCGAATACCGCTGCGGCCAGGCGCCGTTGGGATACTGCGCCTTGACCAGGCTGTCGAGAGCGAAGCGCGCGGCGTCGTGAATCGCCGCATCCTTGAAGCCGAGCTCGCGATCGACCCGCATCAGCAGGCGCACGGCTGCCTGCGTCACGTTGTCGTCGAGCGTCGTCGGCCGCTCCGGGCCGGCGGCTTCACGCCGGGCGCACCCGCCGTCGGTCCGGTAGGGAAACTGCGCCCGCTTCGACGGGTCCAACTCGACGTAGTAGTCCCAGCCACCGCTGCAGTACTGCCCTTTCACGAGGACTCGTGCGACGTCACGCGCCGCTTCGAGGTAGTAGGCGTCGGCGGTCGCCGCGTAGGCCTCGAGGTACGCCATGCCGACCAGCGGCGTTCCGTCGCGCTGGATCTCGACCCGCGTCGGTCCCTCGCTCATCTCCGAGCGGCCGTAGCTGAGATCCTCGGCGTAGGCGAAGTGGTAGCCGCCTTCAGTGGCGACCTTCGTCCGGTAGAACTCCACGGCTTTCCGCAGTGACGTGCGCGCCCGCGCGCGAAGAGCAGCGTCAGTCTCCTGGCCCGCTTCGTTCCGTGCGCCAGGTGCGGCGAAGCTCCATGCGGAACCCCGCTCGGGCAGACTGCGCGCGATCGGGGCGCCGATGGCGCCGATGACGATGACGACACAGGCGAGGGAGTCGGTGCGCATGGGCGCATGATACTGCGCCTGCGGTGAGACTGGATTTTGCTGCTCGAGTTCGAGAAGTCTCTGAAGACTGGCTCGGTAGGCGAGCTCGTTCCAGCTCAATCGAGCCGGCGCCGATGCGAAAAGTCCGGCTGCTTTTTGACGCAACCTAACGTTAGGTTCTATGATGATGCTGTGACCTGGGCCGAAGTGATCCGCAAGTTGAAGGCTGCGGGATTCGTGGAGGTGCGGTCTGGAAGAGGAAGCCACATGTTGCTGAAGCATCCGGCAACCGGCAAGGAAGTCTGGGTTGCCGTTCACACGAAGAAGGACGCCGGTCGGTTGGGCAATCGCATCCTGCGCGAGGCAGGTGTCGAATGACCGTCCACTATCCGATTGTCCTCGAGACCGAGGCGAACGGCGTCGTGAGTGCCTACGTGCCCGGCTTGCCGGTCTATGCCGCGGCAGATAGTCACACGAAGGCCGAGCGCGCAATTCGAGCCGTGTTGACGGCGTATCTGGAGGCCCACCCAGGCAGCCGCTCAGACGCACAGGTACGCGTGGCGCGCTTCTCCGACCGGCGAAAGACGAAGATCGACATCGTAGGCGTCGCGGCGCTCGTGGGAGCGCGTCGGAGCGCAACCAAAGCGCGAGCTTCGCGCGCGAACGGCCGGCTTGGGGGACGACCCAGGAAGACTGCGACGACAGCACGTCGCGCGAAATCGACCCGCTGAACGCGCCACGATCCGGTCTCTCGCGGCCACAGCAATTTCAGATCGCCGCACGAATTCGTCGAGCTGCCGGAGCAGTGCGGTGACCTGGTTCCTTCGCCTTCCGCGGTTCGGATTCCCCTCATCCCGGATTCGAAGGCGTCACTCGGACGCCGCCCTGCGGCTGCGATCCCGCCTTTCACGAGCCGATCCCGTCGCCTGCATTTGACGTTCTAATGTAAGAACTGATATTCCATTGGCTCGTCTAATAGAGAGCGGGCTGAGGACCGGGGACGCCTGGGATCTGGTGGCCGGCCGCTCAGACGCTGCGCCGGCGTGACGTGAACACAGGGAGAAACAGGATGCACCGTCTTCGCGAATGGGTCCATCGTCTTCTGGGAACGATCGATCCGCGCCGGCGCGACCGCGAACTGGAGGACGAGCTTCGCTCGCACCTCGAACTGGCTGCCGAGGACGCAGGACGGCGTGGTGGGACGCGGGAGGACGCCGTGCGCGCGGCACGGATCCGGGCGGGCGGTGTCCCACAGGCGATGGACGCGCTCCGCGATCAGCGGGGGCTTCCAGGCATCGACGCGCTCGTGCGCGACCTGCGCTTCGGCGCCCGGATGCTGACGAAGGACCGGTGGATCACGCTCGCCGCCGTCGTCGCGCTGGCGATTGGCATTGCCGCCAACAACACGGTGTTCACGATCGTCAACGCGATCCTGCTGCGCGAACTGCCATTCGACCGTCCGGATCGCATCGTGGCGATCGGGACCAGGACCGGCAGCGTCCGCACGCTCAATGCTGGCGTGTCGTACGCCGATTTCCAGGACTGGCGCGCGGGGGTTCAGACCTTCGAGGGACTGGGCGCCACGAGAGAAACGACGATGAACGTGGGCGACGAGCGGGTGGCGCCGGAACGATTCATCGGGTCGTACATTTCGGCCAATGCGTTCGGGCTGCTCGGGCAACGGCCTGACCTCGGCCGTGATTTCTCCCCGGACGACGATCGCCCTGGCGCAGGCGGCGTCGTGATCCTCGGCCATGCCCTGTGGCGGAATCGCTATGCGTCCGATCCCGGCGTGCTCGGCCGCACGATCCGCGTGAATGGCGTCCCTTCCGTGGTCATTGGTGTCATGCCGGATGGCTTCGGCTTTCCCACCCGTTCGCGGCTCTGGCAGCCCCTGGCGCTGCTGCCGCAGAGGATGCTGACCAGCCGGGACGCCCGCGACCTCAGCGCATTCGGGCGGCTGGCCCCCGATCGAAGCATCGAGCAGGCGGTTGCCGATCTGCGCGGGATCGCCGCCGCGCTCGGGCAGCAGTATCCGGAGACGAACCGCGACGTCGCACCGATCGTGGTTCCGTACCGCGAGCGGTCCGTCGGCGGCCGCAGTCGATCCACGCTTCCAGTGCTGATGGGCGTTGTCGCCGTCGTCCTGCTGATGGCGTGCGCGAATGTGGCCAATCTGCTGCTGGCGCGCGCGGCCGTGCGATCGCACGAGATATCGGTCCGCATGGCGATCGGCGCCGGCCGTGCGCAGATCATCCGCCAGCTGCTCATCGAGAGCCTGCTGCTCGCGACGATCGCTGGAGCCGCCGGCTGGGGACTCTCTCTGGCGGCGATTCGCGCATTCTCCCGTGCGCTCCACGAGGGCGGCCTGCCGTACTGGATCAGATTCACTGTCGACGGGCAAGTCTTCGGGTTCTCGGCAGGCGTGTGCCTGGCGACCGCGCTGCTCTTCGGTCTCGTCCCGGCGCTGCAGACGTCGAAGCCGGGCATCGCCAACATCCTCCTGGAGGCTGGCCGCGCGACTGCCGGGGCTGTCCGGACGCGTCGCTGGGCTCACGGTCTCGTGGTGTTCCAACTGGCCCTGACCCCGATCCTGCTCACGGGCGGCGGACTGATGATGCGCAGCATCGTCGCGCAACACGAGATGGATGCCGGCGTCGATACCGGCCGGGTCATGTGGGCACGCATGGATCTTCCGGAGTCGAAATATCCCGCGGCCGAGGATCGCGCGCGGTTCTACGCACAGCTCGACGACCGTCTCACGGCGGTGCCTGGGCTGGTCGCCGCACTGGCCAGCAACGCACCGTTCGGCGGGGGAGCCGCGCGCAACCTCTGGCGTGACGACGAGGCGGTCAGCCGGGAGCCGCGCCGCCCACGAGTGCTGATGGTGACGACGGGACCCCGCTACTTCGATGCATTCCGCAGCAGGATCGTGCGCGGCTCGGAGCTGCCGCGCCTCGACGCCGGGGATGATGCCGCGCCGGTCGTTCTGAATGAGTGGCTCGCAACCGCCGTGTTTCCCGGCGAGGATCCGATCGGCCGCCGCATCCGCCTGACAGTGCCGAACGGAGCGGCAGCCGGACCGGAGTGGTACACGATCGCCGGGATTGCGCCGGACATCCGCCAGACCAGTACCGAGGACACGAGCGGAAACGCCGGAGTTGTCTACGTCTCGTACGCGACCAATCCGTTGCAGCGGGCAAATCTCGTGGCGCGATCGGACGGCGACGCGTCAGCGGTGGCCACGGTCCTTCGCGAGCAGGTCCGCGCCGTCGATCCTGATCTCCCGCTGTTCGACGTGATGATGCTGGACGATCTGCTGGCCGCGTCCGACGAACGCGTCGGCCTGCGTGTGTTCGGAACGATGTTCGCGGTCTTCGCCGTGGTGGCGCTGCTGCTGGCGACGGTCGGACTCTACGCGGTCACCGCCTACGCTGCGGCGCAGCGGACGCGTGAGATCGGGGTGCGGGTGGCGCTCGGTGCGCGGGCGAGCCACATCTGGTGGCTCGTCACCCGAAGCGCGGCGCTGCAGCTTGCACTCGGGCTGTCGATCGGGATGGCAGGCGCCACCGGCATCGGCCGGCTGCTGGAAAGCGTGTTGATCGGGACGAGCGCGATCGATCCGATGACCCTGCTCGCGGTCGCCGGGTTGCTCGTTGTCGTCGCGCTCTCCGCCTGCCTGCTCCCGGCGCGCCGGGCGATGCGCCTCGATCCCGCGGTCGTCCTGCGGAGCGAGTGAGGCGACCGGCGGCGCCACCAGCGCTGCGAGCGAGAACGGTCGTGGCTTCCGGCTTCAGCCGGAAGGATGTGGGTGTCGTTACGTCTGCCGCAGCACGCTGATGGGATCGACGCGCATCGCGCGGAGGGCAGGAATCACCGACGCGATGAGACCCGCCAGGCCGAGCACGACACATCCGCTGACGAACGTCAGCGGATCGGTTGCCGTCACGCCAAACAATTGCGCCTCGATGTAGCGCATGCCCAGGAGCGCACCCGTGAGACCTACGGCGACTCCGATCCCGAGCAGTCGGATCCCCTGGCCCAACAGCAGGGTGACAATCGAGGCTGGTTGCGCGCCCATGGCGAGGCGAATGCCGATTTCCGGCGTCCGCTGGGTCGCGGCGTGCGCCATCACGCCATAGAGGCCAAGCACCGCGAGGACCAACGCCACGGCGCCAAAGAGGCCGACGAGTGTGGCCATCATCCGTGGCCCGCTCAGCGTGCGATCGAGAACGTCGCTGAGCAGCTGCGGCCGCTCGACGGCAAGCTGGCTGTCGGCTTGCCGCACGGCTTCGCGAATGGCCGGCACGAGCGACATGGGGTTGCCGGCGGCGCGCACGTGCAACGCGACGCCCGACTCATAGTTCTGCGCCAGCAGCAGGTAATAGGCTGGCGGTCTCTCGCGTTCCAGGGTGGTGGTGTAGACCGTATCGGGGACGACCCCGACGACCTGGAGTTGGCTGGCTTCGTCTCGCAGCGTCTTGCCCAACGGATCTTCGTTCGGCCAGAGCCGCTCGGCCAGGGACCTGGTCACGATGGTCACGCGCGGCGTGTTGGGACCATCGGATGTATTGAACGGGCGTCCCTGAAGGATCGGCATGTTCATCGTTTCGAAGTAGCGATGGCTGACAACGTTGGCGCGGACGCCCAGAGCGTTGCTGTTGTCCCTCTGCAGGGGGCGGCCATCCGTGCTGACGGCGGTTGACCGCGCGCCGCCACTGAGAACGGTCATGCGCGCCGCGCCAGCAGCGACAACGCCTGGCAGAGCCTCTACGCGGGAAAGAATCTGTTCGTACACCGCCAGTCCGGCATCGGGCCCTCTCGAGCCTCCTTCAAAATACCCGCGCGCCTCGAGGTTGAGGGAGGCCACCAGGACGCGATCGATCCGGTAGCCCAGATCGACGGAATAGGCGTTGGTGAGCGTGCGGAGGAAGAGGCCGGCGCCCACGAGGAGCATGAGGCTCAGCGCGACCTGGAGCACGACGAATGCCCCGCGCATCCTGGCCGCGCGGGCGCCGGTCGTCACGGTACGTCCCTCAGCGCGAAGTGGCGTCAGCGTCTCCCGGCGGAACATTTGAAAAGCCGGGGCAAGCCCGAACACCATTCCGCTTCCGATCCCAACGGCGAGCGTGAAGCCAAGGACGCGCGCGTTCACGGAGAGGTCCACTGCCTCGGGGATCACGAACGTGTGGAGCAGCGGCGTGGCGAGGCGGGCGACGAGCAGCGCCCCAATCGAGCCGAACATCCCGAGAAGCACGGATTCGGTGAGCCATTGACGGAGAAGTCTTGCGCGGCTGGCGCCGATGGCGACGCGCACCGCGACTTCTCTCTCGCGCGACACGGCGCGCGAGAGCAGCAGGCTCGCGACGTTCACGCACGCGATCAGGAGCACCATCACCACCGCACCCGCGAGCTGGCGCAGAACCGGTCGAGTCGTGACGCGGAGACCTCGGCCTTCGCCGAGCGGCGTGAGAATGAACCGCCGGTTGGCGTTCGTATCCGGGTACGCGGTCCGAAGGCGGCTGGCGATGACCTCGGCGCGCGCCGCCACCTGGTCGATGGTGGCGCCACCCGGCAGCCGGCCCACCAGGCTCAATCCTCGCGACCGGCGCAGGTCGAAGATCCCCGAATGACCGCGCGATCGCCGCACGGCCGCTGACGGCGGATCGACTTCGGGCTGAAGCGCGGTTGGAACCCAGACGTCGGTTGCCACGCCGACCCGAGGACCGGCGAACCCTGGCGGTGCGATACCGATGAGCGTGTACGGGCTGCTGTTGAGATGAATCGTCTGGCCGATCAACGACTGGTCGGCATTGAACACCCGCTGCCAGAGCGCATGCGAGACGATCGCCACGCGAACGGGCGCCCCCAATCGATCATCGTCTGGCGTGAAGCCGCGGCCGACCGGGAGCGTGACCCCGAGCACCTCGAAATAATTGCCGCTCACGAGCTGCCCGGCGACGGGTTCCGGCTGCCCGTTCACCTCCATCGTGATTGACACTGGCGTGTAGGCGGCCAGTGATGCGAACGTCCCGCTGTCACGCAAGTCGAAATAATCCGGATAGGACGAGTTCGAATAGAGCGTGTTGGATGACGTATAGACGTCGACGAGATGGTCCGGATCAGTGACGGGCGCGTCGCGGAGAAGGACGGCGTCCACGGCGCTGAAGATCACCGCGTTGGCGCCAATGCCGAGGGAGAGGGTCGCGATCGAGCGTGGCCGCAAAGGCCGGCGTGCGCAGCAGCGCCCGCAAGGCGTAGCGGAAGTCGCGACCGATATCGGACACCATGACGAATCTCCCTTGGCACCTTCGGATGAGCTGCGCTTCGCGAAGCCATGACGGGGCGGGCGTACAGTGGTCGCCGTCCCTGGCAAGACGTTTAGACGGCGGAGCGGGGCTTCAGTTAGGCGGGCGCCGCCTCCGCCATCCCGTAGGACCTCCGGCAAGATGGCGGTGTCCGCGAGTTCCTTTCAATCTCCATCGTACGAGATGCCGCCTGAAAACACGCCGCACTCTGCGATCTGCCGTGAGGATGTCGTCCTGGCACGCAAGGTGCTCAGTTGATCGATGTGTAGAAAGGAGTGTCATGCGACACCCAGGAACCTTCGTGTTAGCAGCAGGCCTTCTCGTATCCGCTGTGCCGATTACGGCACAGGCCCAGGAAAACAAAGTCGACTTCTCGCTCAGCGGCGGCTACACCCAACCGAACTCAGAAGTGAGCGATCGCCTGGGCGGCGGCTACAACTTCAACATCGGCCTCCAGGTCAACGTGACGCCGGTCATCGGCATCGAGGGCATGTACAGCTTCAACGGCCTCGGTGAAAAGCAGATCAGTGTGGACGTGTTCCCGCCGACTGCAACCCCACCCATCGCTGGCGTCGGCGGCGGAATTCCCACGAACTTTTTCGGCGACATGAACATGCAGTACGGAACCGCGAGCCTCGTCGTGCAGAAGCCGGATGGTCCGGTCAAGCCGTACGGAGTCGTGGGCATGGGCGTCTACTATCGCCCGGTCCGCCTGACGACACCCGGCGCGGGTTGGGTACCTGGGTACTGTGACCCGTGGTTCTACATCTGCTATCCGGGTGGATGGGTCGAAACGACGAACATCATCGGCGAGCGCAGCAGTACCGACTTCGGAATGGTCTTCGGTGGCGGTGTGAACTTCGGCGTCGTGTTCGCCGAGCTTCGCTATCACTACATCTGGGGACCGGAGGTGAGCCCGCTAACACCGACTCAGCCCATCGCGGGTGTGGATGTGTCGGATACCCGAAAGGCCAACGGCCAGTTCCTCGCGACGACGTTCGGCCTCCGCTTCTAGCGAGCTCCAGCCCTGAGCCGGAAGGGTCGTGAGCTCGCTTCGAACTCGCCACCGCGTTTTTCTCACGCCGCGGCAGCGAGGTCCTCGTTCGGTCCGGCCGGGGCATCGGCCCCGGCCGGCCGGACGGGACGGTAAGTCCGCCGCTTGACCCCCAAGTCGGCGACAATGACCCACGATGACATCTACATCCGGCAACACCCCTGGTCCGTCGACAGGCAGGTTGCACGCCGCCTTCGCCCGCGCCGAGCGTCTCTGGCGCCACGCGGAGCAGTACGTCCACAGTCACCTGGTGTGGAGCAACATCTACCGCGCCACCAGCTACCTCCGGTCTGCGCTGTGGATCATCCCTATCCTTTCCATCGTGCTCGTGCTCACGATCGCGCCCCCGCTGCACATGCTGGATCTGTGGCTCGCGTGGCGACTGGCCGGATTGGGTGTGGCTGGCGCGCAGGCACTGTACCAGACAGTGATCACGCTGACGCTGTCGTTCATCGTGTTCACGTTCGGCTCGCTGCTGGTCGCGATTCAGGTGGCGAGCGGCCAGTTGACGCCGCGGATCATCGCGACGACGTTGCTGCGGGACAACGTCGTGAGGTACAGCGTCGGGCTGTTCGTCTTCACGCTCATCTTCTCCGTCATGGCGCTGGACCGTCTGGAAACGAAGGTGCACGAGCTGGTTACCCTCGTGGCGGCGAGTCTGGGCATCGCCTGTATGGCGACTTTCCTGTTCCTGATCGACTACGCGGCGCGGCTGCTGCGTCCGGTCAGCATCGTCGGGCGCGTTGGCGAGGAAGGGGTGGCGGTGATCAAGTCGGTCTATCCGAAAATGTCGGGCGACGCTGATGTGCCAGGCGGGCCGCCCGCGCAGCTTGACGCGCGCCGAGTCGTCGCTCACGCCGGTCACTCCGGGATCGTGCTCGCGGTCGATCTGGTTACGGTGATCAACGAGGCGCGGCGGGCCGACGGGGTGGTCGAATTCGTGCCCCAGGTCGGCGATTTCGTCGCGAGCGAGGAGCCGCTCTTCGTGCTCCATGGCGGTGCCGCCGCGATCGACGACCGCGTGCTGCAGGCGGCAGTGGCCTTTGGCTCGGAGCGGACGATGGAGCAGGATCCCCTGTTCTCGTTCCGGATCATCGCCGACATCGCGCTGAAGGCGCTCTCGCCGGCGATCAACGACCCGACGACAGCCGTGCTCGCCATCGACCAGATCCAACGGCTGCTGCGCGTCGTGGGGAAGCGGCAGCTGCGCGGAGAGACAATCAGCGACGAGCGGGGACACTGCCGTGTGATCTATCGAACCCCGAACTGGGAGGACTTCGTCCACCTCGCGTGCACCGAGATCCGCAACTGCGGTGCCGGAAACGTGCAGATCGCCCGCCGCCTCCGGGCGATGCTCGACAATCTCATCACGTCACTGCCGCCACATCGTCATCAGGCGCTCGAAGACGAGCGTCGGCGGCTGGATCTGGCGCTCGGGCCACTCTACGCCATCCCGGACGACCTGGCGCTCGCGCGCATTCCGGATTCGCAGGGGCTCGGAGGATCGGCGGGAGGAAGAGCGACGGTGTCGAAGGTGAGGGGATGAACCAGCGCGGGCTGGGAGTCAGCGGTGCGCCGACACGAACGGCCGTCCAGCACGCGCTTCCCGCACCGCGAGCATGAGGTCGGAGGAAAGCCGCGGCTTCACGACATAGCCGATGCCACCAGCCGCCTTCGCGGCCAGGATGAACTCCTCGCCATCGTGTACGGTGAGAAACACCAGCGCGGCGGTCGAACCGCCCTTGCGGAGAGACGCGGCGACCTCGAGGCCGGTCATTCCCGGCATCGAAATGTCCAGCACGATGACGTCGGGCTGCAAGGCCCGGGCGGCTTCGAGCGCGCTCTTCCCGTTTCTCGCGGTTCCGACCACCACGCAGCCGTCCTTCAGCACCGAGGCGGCGCGCGACAACATCGTCTCGCTGTCGTCGACGAGCAGGACGCGCGGCAGTTCACACGATGTGATGCTTGACGGCATATTGAATCAGTTCGGCGCTCGACTTGACTTTGAGCTGTTCCATCATCCGGTATTTGTGGAAGGCCACGGTCCGCGGCGTGAGATTCAGGAGGTTGCCGACCTCCTTCATCGAATGCCCCTCGGCGAGGAGCTGCAGCACTTCCCGCTGCCGAGGCGTCAGTTGCTGGGCCGGCTGGTCGACCTGCTGGAGCGATCCCACCACCCCCTCGGTCACGAGCGGCGTAATGTACGATCGCCCTTGCATGACTTCACGGATCGCCGTCAGTCAGTTCGGACGCCGCGGAACGCTTCAGCAGATAGGCGGACGCACCTGATCGCATCGCCTCAGCCGCCAGGTCGGCGTCCTCGTTCATCGTCAGAAACACCAGCTTGACGCCCGGCGACTTCTGCTTGATCTGACGGCCGGCTTCGAGGCCGTTCAAGAGCGGCATGGAGATGTCGAGGACGATCAGGTCGGGTTTGAGGTTGTCGGCCGCGGTCACCAGGGCCCGTCCGTCAGAGACCTGGCCCACCACGTCGCACTCACCGGCGAGCAGCTTCTCGAACGCGCCGAGAAGGAGGGCGTGATCGTCGGCGAGCAGGACTCGAGGGCGCGTCATGGCGCGTACTTTAACCTGTCCTCCGAGAAGGGCAACGGCAGCTTCCTCTACGCGTTCCAGAGTCAGCACAGCTTTAACGATACAGGCCGCCCGATGTTGCTTCTATGCAAAATCGGCACGAATCGCCCGTGGGCGCCGTTGAGGCTGAGCGTTTGATCTGCACGTATGTTTGGCATACGCTTACCCGGGCCAAAACCTTGGCTGCTAGCAAACTTTAGGCCGACATGCTTCGCATCACTCGATCCGTCAGATCCATCCGGCGGCGAAGCTGTCCTTTTGAGATGCGGCGCCGAGTCCGCTCCTGCCTCCTGGCAATCGCCATCGCCTTCGTCGCGCCGGCATGGGTCGGCTCGACGGCTTCGGCGCAGACGGCGCCTCCGCGAAACGTCCTGACTATCCACTGGGGTGCGGAAGACTTTCCCGGGACCGCGGTCTTCGATGCCGCCATCCGCGACGTGCTGCATTCGGACCCGGCTCAGCCGGTCAACTATTTCGCCGAGTATCTGGAATCGGAAGTGTTTCCGGCGGCGACGGCATCACTGGGGTTGCATGATTACATCCGTCAGAAGTTCGCGGACCGACGCATCGACGTAGTGATCGCGAACGCGAGCCCTGCCCTGGAGTTCGTCCTCAGTTATGAAGACGAACTGTTTGCCGGTGTGCCGATCGTCTTCGTCGCAGGACAATTGCCCGCTGCGACGCTCGATGATCCGGCGGTAGGGCTTACGGGGGTCGTCAGCGATGTCGCGTTCGCCGAAACGGTGGAACTTGCGCTGAAGCTGCACCCCTCGGTGTTGCAGGTGTTCGTTGTCGCGCAGGCGCCGACGAACCCCGAGTATCTGGAGAGGGTACGGACGGCGTTGACACCGTTCTCACAGCGGGTCCAGGTCGTCTACATCCGCGAGAAAACAGTCCCCCGGCTGCTCGAAGCCGTGAAGGCCATCCCCGCTCGCAGTTTGCTTCTCTACACGCGCTACACGCCGGAGGATGCTGCCAGCGTGGTCTATACGGACGAAATTGCGCGGCTCATCGCCCAGGCTTCCGCAGTGCCCGTTTACAGTACGACCGATCTCTACATCGGCACCGGTGTCGTCGGCGGCATCATGCGCGGGAGTCGTGCGACCGGAACTCGCATTGGACAAATGGTCCGCCAGATCCTCAACGGCACACCACCGGAGAACATTCCGATCGAACGGGTGCGCCTCGTGCCGACCTTCGATTGGCGTCAAGTGAAGCGCTGGGGCATCGACCCGTCCCAGCTCCCACCAGGCTCCGACATCCAACTCAGGACGCCGACGGCGTGGGAATCCTATCGCTGGTACATCGTCGGGACCATCGTGTTGGTCACCTCACAGATGCTGCTCATCGCCGGTCTTCTCACCCACCGGGCGAGGCGACGGCGCGCCGAGGAGACGATCCGGGCACGGGAGGCCACGCTTCGCGCGAGCTATCAACGAATCCGGCACCTCGCTGGACGGATCATCAACGAGCAGGAGATTGCGCGCGCGAGTATCGCCCGCGATCTCCACGACGACTTGTGCCAGAAGCTGGTCTACGTGTCGATGGGCGTGACCGGCCTCAAGGGTTCGTCCGCCCACATTCAGGAGCCGCAGACGCAGGAGGCCCTGTCAGAGCTCGAGCGCGACACGAATGCCGTGTTCGACGGGATCCGGCGCCTCTCACATGATTTGCATCCGGCCACCTTGCGGCTCCTCGGACTCGTTCCGGCGTTGAAGACGTATTGCGCCGAAGTGGCGAAGCGGCATGATGTCGAAGTGAATCTCACGACCGGGGGAGACGTCGGACGCCTCGACCCCGATGTCGCGGTGTGTTTCTTTCGAATCGCTGAGGAGGCGATCAGAAACGGGCGCGTCCACGGTGGTGCCCGACGGTTCGCCGTCTCGGTCACCAGATCTGGCGAGGACCTCGAGTTGTCGGTCACCGACGATGGTCGCGGATTCGATCTCGAGGCCGTGCGCCGGGACGGCAATGGGCTGGGACTGGTGAGCATGGAGGAGCGGGCGCACCTGGCCGGCGCAGAGGTCCACATCGCCACCGGACCCGGGGAGGGAACCACGATTCGAGTCCGGGGGCCGGCGGAACTCCCCCGGGCCGCCTTCCCTGACGAGGATTTCGCCGCCGAATCAGCACCTGCCGAACGATTGCCCACCGTGGGTTGAATCTCTCCTCATTTTCAGCTCTCAGCCGGCTGTGACTGGCAAAACCAACTCCGCCGACCTGTCAATTTTGCCGGTCCACCCTGGCAGATCGGCCAGTTCACCAGCGTTCCGGCCGGAGGTATCGTTCCCGGCCATGGGACGCACTTCTCGCCGGTCAGCAGCCCCGCAGGGATAGGATGGCCTCGCGGCAGGAGGCCGTCGAGCACGCCGAAGCCTACCTGCGGGCGCACTTCGACCGGCCGGTGTCCCTGTCCAGCCTCTGTCGCATCGTCGGGCTCAGCGAGCGCGGCCTCCGCAACGCGTTCTACCGCGTGCGCGGGATGGCTCCCAAGCGCTGCATGCTCGTCGCGCGACTCGAGGCGGTCCGCCGTGCCCTCAGCGATGCGCGTACCCGGCCGACTACGGTCACCGGCGTCGCCACCGACTACGGGTTCTACGAACTGGGACGGTTTGCTGCCAGCTACAGAGAGGCGTTTGGAGAAGCGCCGTCTGAGACGCTGCGCGGCGCCGGTTCGAAAACGCGTCCAGGAAACGGGCGTCGACACGAAAGGGCAGAGCCATGCTTGCACGGGTTAACGGACCATCAGAACACCACTCCACCGCGCCATTGTCTTGGGGCTCCGCGGCGAACCCCAGTCGATCAGAATGCCTTCACCCGTTCACCGGCGGGGAACAACTCCACAACGCGTCCACCGCCAGAGAGCCGCGGGGATTGTGTGTTCGCGACCACCAGGAAGAGCACCATTACCTGTACGTGCGCCGGGAGAGCCACGGGCCGCAGTGCACCAGTGTCATCGTCGGACAGAGTGCGGCCGTGCGCCGCGTGCTGGAACAGGCCCGGCAGGTCGCGGCCACCGATTCGACCGTGTTGCTGCTGGGAGAGACGGGCACCGGCAAGGAGCTCATCGCGACCTACATCCACGAGCTCAGCGCGCGCCGGGGGCGGAGCATGGTGCGCGTCAATTGCGCGGCGATTCCCAGCACCCTGATGGAGAGCGAGCTGTTCGGCCGCGAGCGGGGCGCGTTCACGGGCGCGCTGGCGCGCCAGATCGGGCGCTTCGAACTGGCCGACAACTCGACGATTTTCCTGGACGAGATCGGCGACGTGCCGACCGACATTCAGGTCAAGCTGTTGCGGGTACTCGAAGAGCGGCAGATCGAGCGGCTCGGAAGCCCGAAATCGGTGCAGGTGAATGTCCGGATCGTCGTGGCGACGCACCGGAATCTGGAGCAGCGGATCGCCGAGGGCACGTTCCGCGAGGACCTGTACTACCGGCTCAACGTCTTCCCGATCCGGGTGCCGCCGCTTCGCGAGCGCAGCGAGGATATTCCGCTCCTGGTCTGGCGCTTCGTCGACGAGTTCTCGAAGTCGTTCGGCAAGCGGATTGATTCGATTTCCAAGGAGAACATGCTCGCGCTGCAACAGCACGCGTGGCCGGGCAACATTCGCGAGCTGCGCAATGTCGTGGAGCGGGCGATGATCGTGGCGAGCGGCCCACAGCTGACCATCGCGCTGCCCGCGGCGTCAGGTTCTACAGAACGACGGTGCAGCGACAAGATCGCTGACGTGCAGCGGGAGCACATCCGCAGCGTCCTCGAGAGCTCGCGCTGGCGGATCCGCGGAACGGGCGGCGCCGCTGACCGGCTCGGTCTCCGGCCCACCACGCTCGAAACCCGGATGGCCAGGCTGGGGCTCACCCGGCCCAAGTCCTGAGAGGCGCCGGTGGCTTCAGAGTATCTGGAGCGCGAACGGCGATCGAGCCAGCGTGTCGACCGTGGCCGCGAGCACTGACGCGACTCCGCGCTATACCGCGGAAGAGGCGCTGGCCCGGCTGATCGCGGGCAACGCCCGCTTCGTGCGCGGGCGGGCGAAATTTCCCAGCGTCAGGAAGGAAGTGCTCGCGGCGCTGGCCAAGGGCCAGCAGCCTTACGCCACGATCATCGGCTGCAGCGATTCGCGCGTGCCGCCCGAGCTGGTCTTCGACGCCGGCTTCGGCGAGCTGTTCATCGTGCGGGTCGCCGGCAACGTGATCTCACCTGAAATCATGGGGACGCTGCAGTACGCGGGGTTACACCTGCACACGCCGCTGTTCGTGGTGCTCGGTCATGAGGAGTGCGGCGCGGTTCAGGCGGCAGTGGCCATGAGTGTCCATGGTGTGCGTGAGCGGGCGCGCATCGCGCTGCTGCTGGAGAACATGCTGCCGGGTCTGGCGAGCCTCGACAGGACGCTGCCGCCTCAGGACCTGCTCGACGCGGCCGTCGAGGCGAACGTGCGCTGGTCGATGCATCAACTGCTCGACACGCCCGAAGTCAAGAAGCGAATGAGAGAAGGCATCGTCAAGCTCGTCGGTGCGGTGTACGAACTGAAGACCGGACGCGTGCGGTTCCTGGCGTGAGCTCAATACGCCTTCAGCCCTTCGGCCCGGAATAGCGCCAGCGTCCGCTCGATCAGATCGGCCGACGGGGACTCGACGCTGTCGAGCGTGTACTTGATGCCGAGTCTTTCCCACTTGTAGCGGCCCATCTGGTGGAAGGGCAGCACGTCGACCCGCTCCACGTTGCCGAGCCCGGCAGCGAAGCTGGCAATCCTCGCGACGTCCTCCGCGTCGTCCGTCAATCCCGGCACGAGCACGAATCGGACCCAGATCGGCCGCTTGCGGGCGGCAAGCCGCCGCGCGAACTCCAGGACCGGTCCATTGTCCATGCCGGTCAGCTGGCGATGTCTTTCGGAATCCCAGGTCTTGAGATCCAGCAGCACCAGGCTGATCGCCTCGAGGTCGCCGTCGCCGAGCCGATCGCCGAGGTAGCCGGTCGTATCGAGCGCGGTATGGACGCCCATCGCCCTGGCCGCGCGCAACAGCTTGACGGTGAAACGATGCTGCATCAGCGGCTCTCCGCCGCTGATGGTGAAGCCGCCGGACATGACCGCCAGCCCGCGACGGTATTTGCGCAGCTCGTCGGTCGCCTTGGCCACGCTGACCGGGATGCCGTTGCTCATTGTCCACGTGTCGGGGTTGTGGCAATAGAGGCACCGGAACATGCAGCCGGACGTCCACGCCACGACACGCACCCCCGGACCGTCCACGGTGGAGCCGGTCGTGAACGAGTGAAGGAAACCCATCTCGCCGGTGGCGAGCGCGGTCCGCACGTCCGACTCGGGAACGTTCTTGCCGAGGCCGACGCGGAGCTCGTAGGGGCTCGCCGCGGCGAGGGGAGTCTGATCGGACGGCCTTTCCTTCAGCCATGCCGATCTCACCCGTGGAAGGTTCGATTGATGACGTCCATCTGCTGCTCGCGCGTGAGCCTGACGAAATTGACTGCGTAGCCCGACACGCGGATCGTCAGGCTGGGATACTTCTCCGGGTGCTCCATGGCATCGATGAGCGTGTCGCGGTTCAGCACGTTGATGTTCATGTGAAACCCCGTGCTGCTGAAGAACGCGTCGAGGATACCGGTAAGGTTGGTGATGCGGTCCTCGGCGACCCGTCCGAGGCCAGTTGGCACCAAGGACGTGGTGAGAGAAATGCCGTCCGCGGCGTCGCGATAGGGGATTTTAGCGACCGATGCTGCGGACGCGTGAATGCCATGGCTGTCCCGCCCGTGCATGGGATTGGCGCCCGGCGCGAACGGCTCGCCCGCCGCCGCCCGTCAGGGGTGTTGCCGGTTGCTTTCCCGTACACCACGTTCGACGTGATGGTCAGGACCGACTGCGTGTGGAGCGCGTTGCGATACGTCGGGTACTTTCGCAGCTTGCCCATGAACGTGCTGACGAGCCAGGTGGCGAGCTGGTCCACGCGGTTGTCGTTGTTGCCGAACATCGGGAAGGTGCCCTCGGTCTGATAGTCGGTGATCAGCCCGGTTTCGTCGCGGACGACCCGCACTTTGGCGTGCTTGATCGCTGAGAGGCTGTCTGCCACCACCGACATGCCGGCCATGCCGAACGCCATGGTTCGGAGCGGCGCGTAATCGTGCAGCGCCATCTCCACGCGTTCGTACGCGTACTTGTCGTGCATGTAGTGGATGATGTTCATGGCATTCACGTAGACGCCCGCGAGCCAGTCCATCATCTTCTCGAGCCTGCCGAGTACGTCGTCGAAGTCGAGGTAGTCGCCCTTCACGGGCTCGGAGGCCGGCGCCACCTGTTTCCCGCTGATCTCGTCCCTCCCGCCATTGATGGCGTAGAGCAGGCACTTGGCGAGGTTGGCCCTGGCGCCGAAGAACTGCATCTGCTTGCCGACCAGCATCGGGGACACACAGCAGGCAATGGCCCCGTCGTCTCCCCACGTCCGCCGCATGATCTCGTCGCTCTCGAACTGGAGCGAGCTGGTGTCGATGGCGACCGAGGCGGCGAATCGCCGGAAGCCGTCGGGCAGTCTGCGGGGAGTACCAGATGGTCAGATTCGGCTCGGGGGCGGGACCGAGATTGTAGAGCGTCTGGAGAATTCGAAAGCTCGACTTGGTCACCAGCGTACCGGCCGTCGTCGCCCATCCCGCCGATCGATTCAGTCACCCAGGTGGGATCGCCGGCGAAGAGCTCGTCGTACTCGGGCGTGCGCAGGAACCGGACGATGCGCAGCTTGATGACGAAGTCGTCGATGATTTCCTGAGCCTGCTCCTCGGTGAGGGCGCCGGCGGCGAGATCCCGTTGCGAAGTAGATGTCGAGGAACGTGGTGGTGCGCCCGAGCGACATCGCCGCGCCGTTCTGCTCCTTCACTCCGGCGAGGTAGCCGAAGTACAGCCACTGCACGGCCTCTCTGGCGGTCGCGGCCGGCCCCGAGATGTCGAATCCGTACTTCGAAGCCATCGCCTGCAGCTCTTTGAGCGCACGAATCTGTTCGCTCAGTTCTTCCCGATCGCGGATGATCTCGTCGGTCGAGTGAGCCGAATCGAGCCTGTTCTTCTCCTGCTGCTTGTGGGCGATCAGCCGCGCGACGCCGTATAGCGCGACGCGGCGGTAGTCGCCGATGATCCGGCCGCGGCCGTACGCGTCGGGCAGGCCAGTGAGGACGTGCGAGCTGCGGCAGCGCCTGACGTCCTCGGTATAGGCATCGAACACACCCTCGTTGTGGGTTTTGCGATACTTCGTGAAGGCCTCCACGACCTGAGGGTCGGGTTCGTATCCATACGCCTTCAGCGCGCTCACCACCATCCGGAGGCCGCCGTTGGGAATGATCGCGCGCTTGAGCGGCGCGTCGGTCTGCAGACCGACGATGATTTCGTTCTCCTTGTCGATGTAGCCCGGCGCATGCGCGGTGATGGAGCTGGGAATCTGGGAGACGTCGAGCACTCCCTTTTTCCGCTCTTCGACGAACAAGTCCGTCAGCTTTTTCCAGATGGCCAGCGTTCGCGGTGTGGCCGGCGCCAGAAACGACCCGTCTCCGTCATAGGGCTCGTAGTTCTGCTGAATGAAATCGCGAACGTTGATCTCCGAGTTCCACAGGCCGGTGTGGAATCCCTGCCACGGGGAACTCGCGGCCTGATCGGTCTTCACCTGCGATGCGGTGACAGTCATCGAGTGCTCCTTTTATGCCCTACCCGCGGCGTGCGGGCTTTCTACCAATCCCAGTAACGCTGCCGTGTGCCGGGCGATGATCAGCTCCTCGTTCGTCGGAATCACCCAGGCCGATACCCGGCTGCCCGTTCGCGAAATCCGCGGCGCCTCGTGCCTGGTTCGCCTCGGCGTCCAGCTCGATGCCCAGCCATGCCGAGGCCTCGCATATCCGGCGGCGGACCTCGGCGGAGTTCTCGCCGATGCCGGCGGTGAAGACCAGACCGTCGATGCCACCGAGCACCGCGGCGAGCGCGCCGATCTCCTTGGCCGCGCGGTAGACGAAGTAGTCCACGGCCAGCCTGGCGGCCGGTTCGGGGCTGCCGAGGAGGTCGCGCATGTCGTTGCTCGTGCCCGATATGCCGAGCAACCCGGATTGTTTGTAGAGCATCGTCTCGACCTCCTTGGCGCTGAGGCCGAGGCCCTGAAAGAGATAGAGGACGACGCCGGGATCGAGCGCACCGGGCCGCGTGCCCATGCACAGGCCATCGAGCGCGGTGAATCCGAGCGTGCTGTCCACGCTCTTCCGATTCTTCATGGCGCACAGGCTTGCGCCGCTTCCCAGGTGAGCGACGATCACGCGCCCGTCGGCGATCTCCGGCGCAACCTGCGGCAGGACCGAGGCGATGTACTCGTAGGACAGGCCGTGGAAGCCGTAGCGCTGAAGACCGGAACGGCAGACCTCGCGGGGCAGCGGCACCAGTTCGGCGACGGCCGGCTGACCGCGGTGAAAGCTCGTGTCGAAGCAGGCGACCTGCGGCACACCGGGGAGCCGCTCGGTCACCGCGTCGATCGCCGCGAGATTGTGCGGCTGGTGGAGCGGAGCGAGCGGTACCAGCTTGCGCAGTTCGTCCATGACCTGCGGCGTGACGATCGTGGGACCGGCGAAGGCCGCGCCGCCGTGGACGACGCGATGGCCGACACCGAGCACGCGCGCGCCGCCGTAGGTCGAGCGCAGCCATGAGGCGAGGGCATCGAGCGCCGAGCGGCCATCCCGCACGACGTTCTTGTCGAGCGCTCGTTCGTCGAGACGCCCGCCGGCGCCATCTTTGGCGGAGAATCGCGGCGCGCTGCCGATCCCCTCGATCTGGCCGCGTGATTCCAGCCGCCAGCCCTCGACCTCGGGCCTCCGGTAAATGCAGAACTTGAGGCTCGACGATCCGGCATTCAGTACGATTGCGTAGTCGTCCATTCGCGGCACTCCGTTCAGGCTGACACGGCACTCTGCAGCGATCGCCGCCGTGCATGAGCGGCGAGCATCGCGACGCCGCAGCTCGCGATGCGCGCTCGCACACCGTCGGCGCGGCTCGTGAGGATAATCGGCACGCGCGCGCCGACCACGAGCCCGGCGCTGTCGGCGTTCGCCAGAAAGCTGAGCTGCTTGGCGAGCATGTTGCCCGCCTCGAGGTCCGGCGCGAGCAGGATGTCGGGATCGCCGGCGACCTCCGACTGGATGCCCTTCACCCGCGCGGCCTCTTTGCTGATCGCGTTGTCGAACGCCAGCGGACCATCCAGCATGCCGCCGGTGATCTGCTTGCGCTCGGCCATCTTGCACAGCGCGGCGGCG
Organism: uncultured Acidobacteriota bacterium; assembly: GCA_963785755.1. GTDB lineage: Bacteria > Acidobacteriota > Vicinamibacteria > Vicinamibacterales > 2-12-FULL-66-21 > JACCXG01. The sequence continues at coordinate 32,207 of CAWAXG010000065.1, forward strand.
TCGAGCGTGGCCTGCATCTTGGCGGTCACGGTCTCGACCGCGGCGAGAATGGCCACCTTCGGTCTGGTGACGCCGAGAGAGATCGCCAGATCGATCGCGTTCTGGCAGATATGCACCTTGTCATCCAGGGTCGGCGCGATATTGATCGCCGCGTCCGTGACGATCAGCACTTTGTGATAGGTCGGCACGTCCATGATGAACACGTGACTGATGCGGCGGCCCGTGCGCAGTCCGGTCTCTTTCGCCACGACGGCACTCAACAGCTCGTCGGTGTGCAGGCTTCCTTTCATCAGGAGCTCGGCCTCGCCCTTGCGGACCAGCTCCACGGCCTTCGCGGCCGCGGCATGGCTGTGCGGCACATCGACGATCCGCGTCTTGCCAAGGTCGATGCCGGCCTTCATCGCGACTTCCTGGATCTTGGCGGCGGGACCCACGAGAATCGGCGCGATCAATCCCTGCGTGCCGGCCTCGATGGCGCCGGCCAATGCCGTTTCCTCGCAGGGATGCGCGACCGCCGTCGGTATGGGTTCCAGGCTCCGGCACTTCTCCAGCAGCAGTTCGTACTTTCCGGTTCCAGTAGCTCGAGTCATGGTGCCTCGCGCGGTCACGCGGCCAGGCGGCGAGCCGCCGGACCGGTTTCCTTCAAGAAGAAAGTCAGGACGATGGCCACGCCGACGCCGTACAGCAGCGGTTCGAACGCGGTCTGGTCATGTTCGAGGTTCGTGCCCAAGGTGATGATCGGCCGGATAGAAGTCGTACACGGCGGTGATCAGCCACGAGCAGAGCCGCCGTCATAAAGCTTCCTCTAATGGCCGCACGTCGGCATCGCAGCCTGCGTTGTGCCAGAGCAAAGTCCGAGCCCCGGGCGCTGATCGCTCGAGGCCTCGGAACTCCTAGAATGCAAAGACGTTGGGCGATGTCGAGGACGGCACCCGCGCACCGCGCGCCCGTGGAACTCCGTCTCACCGGAGGTCCTCCCGGAATTCCGGGGGCTTGGTACTTGCGCCTTGTTCCTTGTTACTTGTGACTGCGCCGCCGCCTGACCTGGAGCTGCGCCAGCGCGCGCACGAGGGAGGCGTTGACGGAGGCGACTTCCTCGTCGGAGATCTTTTCTTGGAGGCGGGCCTCCGCGCGCTGACGCGCCTCCTCGACCTTGGCTTCGTCGATCTTGTCCGAGGGAATGGCCATGTCCGTCGCGATCGACACCGTCTCGGGAGTGATCTCGACGAGGCCTTCGCCGACCGCGAGGAATCTATCCTGCCCGCCCTTGTGCACGATGATCTCACCCGGCACGACCTGGGTAATCAGTCGCAGGTGCTGCGGGTAGACGCCGATCTCCCCCTCGACGGCCGGCAGGGTGACCATCTCGACGTCTTCGGAGAAGACGACTGCCTGGGGCGTCACGATTTCCAGCTTGAGCGTTGCGGCCATGCCGAATCATCCAGTTCAGGTTTGCTGGATCTCCTCGATCCCGCCCTTCATGTAGAAGTTGCCTTCCGGAACGGAGTCGTGCTTCCCGTCGAGGATCTCCTTGAAGCCGCGCACGGTGTCGGCCACGGGAACCTGCCTGCCCTCGCGGCCGGTGAACACCTGCGCCGAGCTGAATGGCTGGCTCAGGAACCGCTGGATCTTGCGCGCGCGGTACACGGTCACCTTGTCCTCGGGCGACAGCTCGTCCATCCCCAGGATGGCGATGATGTCCTGCAGGTCCTTGAATCGCTGCAGCACACCCTGCACCCGCCGCGCGACCTGGTAGTGTTCGTCGCCGACGATCTCTGGCGCCAGGGCGCGGGACGTCGAAGCCAGAGGATCGACCGCGGGATAAATCCCGAGCTCCGCGATCGAGCGCTCGAGAACGATCGTTGCGTCGAGATGGGCGAACGTCGTCGCCGGCGCCGGGTCCGTCAGGTCATCGGCCGGGACGTACACCGCCTGGAAGGACGTGATCGATCCCTTCTTGGTGGAGGTGATTCGCTCCTGCAGGCCGCCCATCTCGGCGGCGAGCGTCGGCTGATAGCCGACGGCGCTGGCCGTGCGCCCGAGCAGCGCCGAGACTTCCGAGCCCGCCTGCGAGAACCGGAAGATGTTGTCGATGAAGAGCAGCACGTCCTGGCCGCGCTCGTCGCGGAAGTACTCGGTAATGGCGAGGCCGCTCAGGGCGACGCGCAGGCGCGCGCCCGGCGGCTCGTTCATCTGACCGTAGACCAGCGCGATCTTCGACGCCCCCAGGTCCTGTTGATTGATGACGCCGGCCTGGGACATCTCGTGATACAGGTCGTTGCCCTCGCGCGTGCGTTCGCCGACGCCGGCGAACACGGACACGCCGCCATGGAGCTTGGCGATGTTGTTGATCAGCTCCATGATGACGACGGTCTTGCCGACGCCGGCGCCACCGAAGGCGCCGACTTTGCCGCCCTTCAGGAACGGACAGATCAGATCGATGACCTTGATCCCTGTCGTGAGCACCTGTGGCGACGTCGATTGATCGACCAGCGGCGGAGGCGCGCGATGGATGGGATAACGCTTGTCTGCCACGACCGGCCCGCGCTCGTCCACGGGCTGTCCGGTCACGTCGAACACGCGGCCCATCACGCCATCGCCCACCGGCATCGAGATCGGTCCACCGCTGTCGGTCACCTCGAAGCCGCGCTTGAGCCCTTCGGTGCCCGCCATCGAGATGGTGCGCACCCACTTGTCGCCGAGATGCTGCTGGACTTCGAGCGTCAGCGAGACCGGCTGCTTGTCGACGGTGTATGCCACGTTCAGCGCGTTGTAGATCGGAGGCAGTGCGTCGGGGAACTCGACGTCGACGACTGCACCGACGACTTGCACGACTTTTCCGATGTTCATGACTGCTTCCTGTGCTCCATCCTGTTCCGGGAGAGCCCTACGACTATCCCGCCTGACCGCCGGCAATCTCCAACAGTTCTTTCGTGATGTTGCCCTGGCGCAGGGTGTTGTATTCGAGCTTCAACGCCTTGATCAGGTCTTCCGCGCTGTCGGTCGCGTTCTTCATCGACACCATGCGGGCGCTCTGCTCGCTGGCCTTCGCGTTCAGCATCACGTAAGTACAGGTAGATGTTGAGATAGTGCCCGAGCAGATACGCGAGCAGCCCCTCGGCGCTGGGTTCGAACACCACCTCGTGCGGATCGGCGGCCAGCGTTTCCTCTGATGGTGCGCCCTGAATCCGCAAGCCCTTGATCGCGCCGACCGGCAGGTACTCCATGGTGACGGGTTCCTGCGTCAGCGTGTTGACGAACTTCGTCGTGACGATGTCCACCGCGTCCACCTCTCCCTTCAAGAAGAGGTCGCGCGCAAAGCTGGCAATGGCTCTCGCTTCGGGAAACGTCGGCGAATCGCCGTAACTGAACTCCGCGGCCAGCCGCCGCCGCGTGCGATGCGACGAACTGCGCGGCCTTGCGGCCGGCGGTGATGAAGATGGTCGACTCGGTAGGAAACTGCGCCGCCAGCCGTAACACGTTGGTGTTGAGCGCGCCGCAGAGACCCTTGTCCGCGGCCACCAGAATGACCGCGCGCGTGCGGACCTTGCGCACCTCCATGCAGCGGATGGGCGAAGTCGATCGCCCGCGTGGTCGCGCTGCGCTGAATGCGATAGATGAGCCGCGCAAAGGGCGCCGCCGTGATCGCCTGCTGTTGCGCCTTGCGCATCTTGGACGCCGCGACCATCTGCATGGCCCTGGTGATCTGCGCGGTGCCGCCGATCGATTTGATGCGCCGGCGGAGGTCGCGTGGACTGTTCATGGTCGGCGTCCGGCTTCAGGTTCAGGCTTTCAGCTAGCGTTTCCAGGTCTGTTTGAACTGATCGGCGGCGGCCTTCAACTCGGCCGACAATTCCTTGCTCAGCGCTTTCTCCTGACCGATCTTCGTCAGCAGTCCCGCCTTCCTCGTAGCCAGGAAGTCGGTCCACGCGGCCTGAAACTCCTTGATCCGCTCGACCGGCACGTCATCGACGTAGCCGTTCTGGACCGCCCAGATCACTCCCACCTGGACTTCGACCGGAATCGGGCTGTACTGCGGCTGCTTGAAGAGCTCGACGATGCGCTTGCCGCGGTCGATCTTCGACTGCGTCGTCGCATCGAGCTCGGATCCGAACTGCGCGAACGCGGCCAGCTCGCGGAACTGCGCGAGATCGCCCTTGAGCTGCCCGGCGACCTGCTTCATGGCCTTGAGCTGCGCCGCCGAGCCGACCCGGGACACTGAAATGCCGACCGAGATCGCCGGGCGGATGCCTTGATAGAAGAGATCCGTCTCCAGGAAGATCTGTCCGTCCGTGATCGAGATGACGTTGGTCGGGATGTAGGCCGACACGTCTCCGGCCTGCGTCTCGATGATCGGCAGCGCGGTGAGCGAGCCATCGCCGTACTGTTCGCCGACCCGCGCGGCGCGCTCGAGCAGCCGGCTGTGGAGGTAGAACACGTCGCCCGGGTAGGCCTCGCGGCCGGACGGCCGCTTCAACACGAGGGAGACCTGGCGGTAGGCGACGGCATGCTTGGACAGGTCGTCGTAGACAATCAGCGCGTCCATGCCGTTGTCCATGAACCATTCGCCGATCGCCGCACCGGCGAACGGCGCCAGGTACTGGCTGGTCGCGGAATCGGACGCCGGCGATGCGAGGATGATGCTGTACGGCATCGCCCCCGCTTCTTCGAGCACGGTTATGACTCTGGCGATGGTGGATTGCTTCTGACCGATCGCCACGTAGATGCTGTAGAGCGGCCGATAGCTCGTGTCGCCGGCTGCCTCAGCCGCCCGATTGAGCCGCGCCTGGCTGATGATCGTGTCGATGCAGATCGTCGTCTTGCCGGTCGAGCGGTCACCGATGATCAGCTCGCGCTGGCCGCGGCCGATCGGAATCATCGCGTCGATCGGCATGATGCCGGTCTGCACCGGCTGGCTGATCGGCCGGCGGCGGATGACCCCGGGGGCGAGCTTCTCGACCGGATACGCGACCGTGCTGGGGATCGGGCCCTTGCCATCGAGCGGCTCGCCGAGCGTGTTGACGACGCGGCCGAGCAGGCCCTTGCCGACCGGCACCTGCAGGAGCTTGCCCGTCGCGCGGACTTCGTCGCCCTCTTCGAGCTTGGTGTAGTCGCCGAGGACAATCACCCCGACCTCGGTCTCGTCGAGGTTGAGGGCCAGGCCGGTGATGCCATGACCGAAGTCGAGCATCTCGTTGAGCATGACGTCGCCGAGCCCCTCGACCTTGGCCACCCCGTCGCCAATCTCGCGGATGACGCCAACCGTCTGCTTGGCGGTCGCGGCTTTCGCGCCCGCGATCTGGGCTTCTATCTCCTGGACCAGGTCAGCCATTGTCCTTACCTCACCGCGTCAATCGAGCTCACAAGCGCGCTTCGATTGCCGCCAGCTTCGCGCGCACGCTGCCGTCGTACACGTCGCTGCCAACGCTGATGCGCATTCCGCCGATGAGTCCGGGGTTTTGTGCGAAGGATGTTTCCAGCCCGGGGCCGTAGAGGCGCGCCAGGCCTGCCCGGACGTCGTTGCGCACGTCCTCGGCCAGGGGTGTCGCGGTTTCGACCGATGCCAGACGCCGGTTGCGGTCCAACCTCACCATGCGCAGGAAGTCCGAAAGTACGGGGATCGCGCCACGGCGCTTCGACGCGGCGATCCCTCGCGCGACCTGACGCACCCGGCCCTCATCGACGCGTCCGTCAACCATGCAGAGCCGGAACAGCTGGCGCGCCGACCGCCTGGTCCTTCTGGTCACTTTCATCGCGTCATCTCAGCTGCCTGGCCGTCTCTTCCGCCAGGCGACGGTGATCGTCTGCGGTCAACACCTTGCCCGTGACGGTCGCCGTGGTCTGGACGACGAGGCGGCCGACCTCGCGTCGGAGCTCGAGGAGCATCTGTGCGCGGTCCCGTTCGGCGGCCTCGCGCGCGCGGACGAGAATCTGCTCCGCCGCACTCAGTGCCTTCTTGGTTTCCTCGGTCCGGACAGTGGCGGCGGCAGCCCGCGCTTCTTCGATCAGCTGCTTGCCCTCGCCCTCCGCCTTTGCCAGCACCGCGTGACGCTCGCTTTCGATCCGCGCCAGTTCGGCCTTGATTTTCTCGGCGTTGGCCAGACCGCTCGCGATCTGCTGCCGCCGCGCGTCGAGGATCTGCAGGATCGGCTTGTAGGCGAAGGCATACAGGACGATACACACGATCCCGAAGCTGACGATCTGAGCAGCGAGATGAGTCCAGCTGACCCCGAACGTGCGGGCGACCTCCCCGATCTGTCCGCCACTCTCCGCCACGACCTGCAACGCTAGAGCATGCATGATGGCAAACTCGCCTGGCGCGGACGCGGCGCCACCTCGCGCTGCGTCCTGAGCCTGGTCTACTGCACGAGGAACAATGCGTAGAACACGATTGCCTCGGCGAAGGCAATGGCCAGAATGGACTGGACCATGATCTTCGTTGAGGCGCCGGGATTGCGTCCGACCGCGATCGAGGCGCCCTGGCCAATCAACCCTACGCCGATCGCTGCGCCGAGAGCGGCCAGCCCGACGTGCAAACTTCCGGTCATCGCTGTTGTCCTTTCTGCTTCCTGCAGTTCACATCGCGCTCTCGAGCGCCCGTCGTTCATCAGTGCGCCGCCGCGGGTCCGGCTTCCTCGTGATGACAGATCAGGAGCGTGAAGACGGCGGTCAACAGCATGAAGACCATCGCCTGGACCAGACCCACCAGCAGCTCCATGAAATAGAACGGGATCGGCAGCAGCCAGCCCAGACCCGGGACGATCGTCGCCATCGCCTCGAGCATGTTCTCGCCCGCGAAAATGTTGCCGTAGAGGCGAAAGCTCAGTGAGACCGGGCGGAACATGATCGAGATGATCTCGAGGCACCCCGCCGCGAAGAACACGACCACCATGAGCAGCTTCAACACCCCGGTGGTTTCTCCCTTCGGCGCGAACAGCTCCTTGACCACGCCGCGGGGACCGGTCTCCTGGAGCGCCCAGACGATCCAGCACGCAAAGAAGACCAGCGCCATGGCCAGCGTCAGGTTGAGATCGGCGTTGGCGCCGCGGAACAGCGGCTGATCGATGACGAAGCCATGCGCCGTCTGATGTCCCCATCCGATCGTGCCGACTCCCGGAAGCAGAGCGGCCCAGTTGGCCGCGAGGATGAAGATGAAGATGCTGGCAAAGAACCAGAACGTCTTCCGGACCAGGTGCGCGCCGATGATGCTCTCGAGCAGCCCGTAGAGGCTTTCGACGAGCCACTCCAGGAAGTTCTGCGCGCCCGTTGGCACCTGGCTCATGTTGCGGGTCGCGACTTGAGCGAACACGATGAGGCCCACCGCCACGATCCACGTGACGACCATGGAGTTCGTGATCGGGAAGCCGAAGGGCCGTGCGATCTCGACCGCCGCCTGCGGCAGCCCGTGGCTCCCGGTTTCGGCAAGGGCGATGCACAGAATGTCGAGCGAGTTCATGTGGGTCTTCCGTGCGTCTGAGCACGGCCCATGCCACGGCGCCGAGGCCGCAGGACGAGAGCTGAAGTGGCGGAATCCATACCGCTCACCACCGATTTCCTGTCGCCTGGCCTGAATCGATCGCCTACGTCCAACTCCGGGATTCCGGACCCACTCCGCGATGCCGGAGGTGTATCGTATGGATAGTCGGCGCGGCGCCATGTGAACCCCCTGCAGGCATTCGCTTCCTCGCCGATTCGTGCCGGGATTTTCTCCGGTACGCCTGCTGCAGTTGAATGGGGTGTTTTACTTCTGAGGAGAACAGAACCAATGACGCTTCGACAGACGGCGATGTGCGGAGTCCTATCGGGCGCGGTGGTGGTGGCGGTCTCGATCGGGCACGCTCAGGCAGGCGCCGAGACGTTCACCGCGACGGCAGCGGTGAAGACCGCCGGCAGCGCGACGGCCGGTGGACCGGTCACGATTACCGTGGACCGGAAGATGTCCCAGAGCGAAGCGGACAGCCTGATTGCCGCCTTCAAGGCCGGCGGCGTGCCGGGGCTGCGCAAGGCGCTCGTCGGCGTGCCGCCCACGGGCTCCATCCGGCTCGGAGCGGGAACGCCCACGCCGACGCGGATCACGATCGAGCGGCCCACCGACAAGGGACGCCTGCTCACGATCGTGACCGACCAGCCAATCGCCTTTCTCGGAGCGGGCTTGCCGGGGGCGAAAGCGAAAGAGGGCTACGACTTCGCCATCATCGACATCGAAGTCGACGCCAAAGGCAGCGGCTCGGGCACGGTCTCGCCGGCCGCGAAAGTCACGGTCAAGCAGGGCGTGTTCGTCGTCGAGGATTATGCGTCCGAGCTCGTCAAACTCACCGGCGTCAGCCGGGCGAAGGCGAAATAGACATGGGAGGCGGCCCGGTGACGGAGTCCGGCTTCGACGCGGCAACGTTCCAGCTCGCCATCGAGGCGTTGCCGAGTGGCGTCCTGGTCGTGGATGCCGAGGGGAAGATCGTGCTCCTCAATCGCGAGCTGGAACGTCAGTTCGGGTACGCGAGAGACGAGCTCGTCGGGCAGGTCGTCGATCTGCTGGTGCCGGAGACGCTTCGCGAGATACGCGAGGCGTTCGTCCAGACTCCCGATCCACGGCCCTTGGGCGCCGGTCGTCAGCTCGTCGGCCGGCGCAAGGACGGTTCGCAATTCACCGTTGAAGTCGGCCTGACTCGAGTGCCGACGTCGAATGGCCTCTTCGTCCTGGCGTCCATCGTGGACATCAGCGAACGGCGCCGGGAGCACGGTGCGCACGGGACCGCGCTCGAAGAGCTGCTCGCGTTCGAACGGCTCGTCGCCGAGCTGTCCGCGCAGATCATCAATCTTCCCGCCGATCACATCAATGACGCGATACGGGACGGCCTCCGCCGAATCTGCGAGCAGATGACTCTCGATCGCGGCACGTTCGCCGAGATCGGCCCGGATGGTGTGCTGGCTGACGTCGTCAGCTGGACGGTACCTGGGGTTCCCAAGGTGGATGACCCTGTCGAGCCGATGCACCACTCCCGTGGACGATCGACCAGGTCAGCGCCGGCGAGACCGTCATCTTCTCCAGCGTCAGCGAGGTGTCCCAGGAGACCGAGCGTGCCGCGTACCTGGCGGCCGGGATCAGATCGGCGGTGATCGTGCCGCTCTGGGTGGAGGGCCGCGTCGAGGGCGCAGTCGGCTTTCATGCCATGCGGGCCGAGCGGACGTGGTCGGCGGGGGTCGTCCATCGGCTCACCGCGATCGCGAGCGTGTTCGGCGAGATCCTGGCGAGGAAACGGCGCGACGCGGCGGCGGGCGCGGCCGCGGCCGAAGCGCTGCGCCTGAAGGATCAGCTGCAGATCGAGAACGTGTACCTGCGGCGGGAGGCGCGCGAGCGGTCGGGGCAGACGCGCGTCGTCGGGAAGAGTGTGGCCGTGCGGCGGGTCCTGGAGCAGATCGCGCAAGTCGCGGCGACCGATTCGACGGTGCTGCTGCTGGGCGAGACCGGAACGGGCAAGGAGCTGTTTGCGACGCAGATCCACGAGCTCGGGTTGCGGCAAGGCCGGCCCATGGTGCGGGTGAACTGTGGCGCGATTCCAGCGACGCTGATCGAAAGCGAGCTGTTCGGGCGGGAGAAGGGGGCGTACACGGGAGCGCTGGCCCGGCAGGTCGGCCGATTCGAGCTGGCGCATCGCTCGACGATCTTTCTCGACGAGATCGGCGATCTGCCGCCCGACGTGCAGGTGAAGCTGCTGCGCGTGCTGGAGGAGCGGCAGATCGAGCGATTGGGGAGCCCGCGGCCGATTACCGTGGATACCCGAATCATCGCGGCCACCCATCGCAACCTGGAGCAGCGGATTTCGGAAGGGACGTTCCGCGAGGATCTCTATTACCGCCTGAACGTGTTCCCGATTCACGTGCCGCCGCTGCGGGAGCGCGTCGAGGACATTCCGCTGCTGGTCTGGCGCTTCGTGGAAGAGTTCTCGAAAGCGTTCGGCAAGCGCATCGACTCGATCGACAAGGACAATCTCGCGGCGCTGCAGCAGTATCCCTGGCCCGGCAACATCCGCGAGCTCCGGAACGTCGTCGAGCGCGCCATGATCGTGGCGACGCAGCAGCGGCTGACGATCCCGGTGCCGCAGGCAACCGCGGCCGCGGTCCGGCGCAGTGCGCGGTTGATCGACATCGAAAAGGAGCACATCCGCGCCGTCCTCGAAAGCACCGCCTGGCGAATTCGCGGCGTCGGCGGGGCGGCCGAACGGCTCGGGCTGAAGCCGACGACGCTCGAGACCCGCATGGCATAGCTCGGGATCGTCCGGCCGGGCCACTAGCGCCCCCCAGGCGCTGAGCCTGCCGCGGTCCCCCCGCGCGAAGCCACCCCAAGCCTCCTCACCTCCGGTATGCCGTGGACCCTCTGCGATACCGGGGGGACACACCTCATAGCCACGCGTCCCGGCGAGGGGGCGAGTGAGCTCAAGGTATTCATTCGACGGCAGTAAGACCCGCCCGCCGGCGAGATCGGCGTGTGGAACGACTGGTGCTGTGACGAACAACATGGTGCGACTCCTCGTCGCGCTGAATGCTGTGTCCGCGCGCGGCGCGCAGGACCTCCTCGAAGCGCTTCGATTTCTGTCGGTCAGCGCCCGGCTCGAGCCGGGCTGCCAGGGGTGTGCCGCGTGGGTGGATCCCGATTCGACCGTGCGCTACGCCGAGGAGTGGGCGACCGAGGCGGACATGCGGCGGCGCGTGCTGTCGGACGGGTTCACGTCCGTGCTGGCCGTCGTCGAGGCCGCTCAGGAGCCGGTGGTGCAGTTCGACTTCGTCACGCAGACCCGCGGGCTCGACTACGTGGCGGAAGTCCGCGCCGACGCCGGGCAGTGACGGTGCGCCGCCGCCGAAGGCGATGCGCCGCGCCGCCCGATAACCTGAGGATGGCCTGATAATGAAACGAGCCAAGTACGAAAAGGAACTGCGGAAGCTGCAGGTGCGGTTGTGCCATCTGCAGCAGTTCGTCAAGGAGAAGGGTCTCCGCGTCGTAATCTTGCTCGAAGGACGCGACGGGGCGGGAAAGGGGGGCACGATTCGCGCGCTCACCGAACGTCTCAGTCCGCGCGTGTTCAGGATCGTCGCCCTGCCGGCGCCCTCGGACCGGGAGAAGAGCCAGATCTACCTGCAACGCTATCTGCAGCATTTCCCGTCCGCTGGCGAAGTGGTCATCTTCGATCGGAGCTGGTACAACCGCGCCGGCGTCGAGTACGTGATGGGGTTCTGCACGAAGGAACAGCACCGGCGATTCCTGGAAATCTGCCCGCAAATCGAAAAATATGTCGTGGACGGCGGGACAATCCTGATCAAGCTCTGGCTCGAGGTGAGCAACGAGGAGCAGAAGAAGCGATTCGAAGCCCGCGTCGAGGATCCGGTCCGGCAGTGGAAGCTCAGCCCGATGGACTTGCCGTCGCGGAAGCGCTGGTACGAATATTCTCGCGCCCGCGACCTGATGCTCGACAAGACCGACATGCCTGCGTCGCCATGGTACATCGTCCGATCCGACGATAAGCGGGCCGCACGCCTGAACACGATCGCGCACATCCTCTCGTCGATTCCCCACAAGAAGCTGCCGCACGAGAAGGTGGTGTTGCCGAAGCGGTCGTCCAAGGGCGCGTACGACGACGACGCGTCGATCGCGCGCAGGCGATTCGTGCGCGAGGCGTACTGAATCCCGCTCATGCCCGCTGGTTCCGAGAACCGGAGAGACGGAGGCTGCACGATGAAATCCGTCATCCCCATCGGCGCGATGCTCGTGCTTGCCGGATCGGTCCTGGTGCTCGCGGCCGCATCCGTGGCACGTGAGGCGCCGAGTGCGCAAGCGGGGACGCCGGCGGCCAAACCGGTCCTGAAGCCGGAAGAGCTCGATCGGCTGCTCGCCCCGGTCGCCCTCTATCCCGACCAGCTGCTCGCGCAGATGCTCTTGTCCGCGTCGAATCCCGGCAAGGTCGCGGCACTCAACGAATGGCTGGCCAGCCACCAGACCCAGAAGGGCAGCGAGCTCCAGGATGCCGCAACGAAATCGGGCTTCGAACCGAGCTTCGTGGCCCTGGTCCTCTTTCCTCAGGTGGTGGCCGCGATGGCGGAGCAGCTGGACTGGACGACGCGGCTCGGGCAGGCGTTCGCCGCGGATCGCACGGCGGTGTTCGCCAGCATCCAGCGGCTGCGGGCGACGGCCAAGAATGCCGGGAAGCTGAAGAGCACACCGCAGCAGGACGTCGAGACCCGCACCACGTCGAGCGGCCAGCAGGTGATCGTCATCGAGCCGGCCAACCCGCAGGTCGTCTACGTTCCGCAATACAACGCGCAGACCGTCTACACCCAGCCCACGTCGACCACCGTGGTCGTCAGAAGAGAGCGACAGCGATGCAGCGGTCGCGGCGGGCCTGATCGGGTTCACCGCGGGCATCGCGATTGGCGCGGCCATCGACAACGATTACTACTACGGTCCCTACGGTTGGTATGGCGGCGGCGCCTACATGTACAACGACGGGTGGGACGACTGGTACGACCACCGCGAAGATGTGCGCGAGGATTGGCAGGATCACCGGGAGGACCTGGCCGAGGAACGCGTCGACCGGCGCGAAGACCTGGCCGACGAGCGGGGCGATCGTGCGGGGACGACGCAGCAGCAGCGCACCGAGCGGCAGCAGACGCGGCAGGAGAATCGCCCGGAGTCACAGGCGCAGCGGGAGCAGCGCCGGACTGAGGCGCAGTCTGCGGCGCAGGCCAGACCGAGCGGGACCAGCCAGGAAGCCCGCGGCTACAGCCGGGACACATCTCAAGCGACCCGTGAGCGGAGCGGCACGCGCTCGGACGCGTTCTCGGGGTACTCGAGCGGGAAGTCGGAACGCGCGGCCAGTTCGCGCGGTGAGCGCAGCCGGAGCAGCTCGCGCGGCGGCGGAGGACGACGCCGATGAAATCGAGGCTGGTGGTCGATGACTGTCCCGCGAATCGCGGTGACCTGTGCGCTGCTGTCGGCGCTCGTGTCGTGCAATCGCGCTGCGTCCCGGCCATCGAACGTTCGCCTCCCCCGAGGCAGCGGTGCAGGCACTGGTCGCGGCGGCCAAAGCGGGAGCACTGGAGGAAGTCGTCGCCATCTTCGGGCCCGGCGGTCAGGAGCTCGTTGACTCTTCCGATCCGGCGACCGCGCGCCGGAATAGCGGAAGTATTCACGGCGGCGGTCGCCGAGCGATGGCAGCTCGTCGATCAGGGAGCCACGGGCAAGGTGCTCGTCATCGGCAATGAAGAATGGCCCTTTCCAGTGCCCCTTGCGCGCGACACGAACGGCTGGCGATTCGATACCGCGGCGGGAAAGGAAGAAGTGCTGGCCCGGCGGATCGGGCGGAACGAGCTCGCGGCGATCCGGATCTGCCGGACCTACGTCGTCGCGCAGCAGCTGTACGCACTGCGGGCGCACGATGGCAAGCCCGCGGGCCTCTATGCGACGTCCTTCCGCAGCGAGCCCGGCCGGCAGAACGGCTTGTATTGGCCGGCCGCGGCAGGGCAGAGGCGCAGTCCGCTGGGCGACCTGATGGCACAGTGCGGCGGCGGAAGGCCGAGCGCCAGCCGCAGAGGGCGGGCAGCCGACGCCCTTTCACGGTTACTACTTCAAGATCCTGCACCGCCCAGGGTGCCGAGGCGTCCGGCGGAGCGAAGAACTATTCGATCAACGGCGGGATGTCCGGCGGGTTCGCGCTCGTCGCCTGGCCTGCCCAGTACGATGTGACCGGGGTCATGACCTTCGTCGTCAATCACGACGGCATCGTCCGCGAGAAAGACCTGGGAACCGGAACGGACGGCGCCGCAAGGGGCATGACGCTCTACAGCCCCGACGGGTCCTGGGCCACGGTGCAGTGATCCCGATGTCGGGACGCGAACGCGTGCTCGATCCGATCGCACCGCGTCTCCGAGATCCTCTTCGGGCTGATCATGGCGCTGACCTTCACCGGCGCATTCAGTGCGGCGACGGCCGGACGCGAGGACGTCCGCGAGTTGCTCATCGGGGTGATCGGGTGCAACATCGCGTGGGGTCTCGTGGATGCCGTCATGTTTCTCATGAGCTCGCTGACCGAACGCGGCCATGGACTGATGGCGATCCGCGCCGTGCAAACCGCCTCCAGCGTCGAGGAAGCCCACAGCGTGATCGCCGGCGCCGTGCCGCCGGTCCTGGCGGGGGTTCTGAACAGGGACGCCCTCGAAAGCATGCGTCAAGGCCTGCTACGCATGTCCGAACTGCCGCCACGGCGTCTGCACCGGGAGGACTGGCTCGGGGCAGTGGCCGTGTTCCTCCTCGTCTTCCTGTCCACCTTTCCGGTCGTGATTCCGTTCCTGGTGTTTCAGAATGCCCAGCTCGCGCTCCGCACGTCGAATCTCGTCGCGATCGCGCTGATGTTCGTCTGCGGAATCTGGCTCGGCCGCCACGGCGGGTACCGTCCGTGGCGCACCGGCATGAGCATCGTTGTGCTGGGTCTGGTTCTGGTCGGAATCACCATCGCGCTCGGAGGCTAGGCCAGCCTTATTCCTTCACCGTTCCTTCTCAGAAGCTGTAGCCGACGTAGACCATTCCGTAGGTGAAGGTCTTGGTTCTGCCGGTCGCTTGCTGGACGGCTTTGCCAGGGTCGGCGTAGGCGCCGACCACACTGACGGTGAAATTGGTGTTCAGCTTCCAGTCCACGTACCCATCGAACTCGAATGCCGCGTCCGTCTCGGTCACGGTGTCTCCGACCGATCGCGGCTGATCGAGGCTGAACTTGAAGAACATCAGCCCGGCGCCAACGGCGTCACCCGGCGCGACGTGCAGGCGGACGAGATGCGACTTCAGGTTCGAATTCGAGAGGAAGTACTCGCCGGCGATCTCGCCCTGCCACCAGGTGCCCCAGTCGTAGAAGCCGAGGAACAACGGATCGAACGCTTCGTTGCTCGCGGTGTCAGGGTCGTCCCCTTGAAAGAACGCGTAGCGGTACGAGAGCGTCGGCTTCCACATCGTCTCGCTCAGTTCATAGCCGGCCTGGAGCGTCCATGCGTCGGAGTCGAGCGCCTCGCCGTTGCGCTCCGAGGCGTATTCGAACTCGAAGGAAAGATCGGGGGTGCTCGCAATCGGCGCCGTGTAGGCCCGCAGGTTGAACACGTTCAAGCCGTCGCGGCCCGGCTGGAGCTCCGCATCGGCGAACCACTTCATGTAAGTGGCGCCGAGCGTCGTCGTTTCGCCGATGCGGTACTCATAGTTCGTTCCCCACAGGCGGCTCCCGGTGTCGTTCTCCTCGAGCTCGTCCTTGTCGAGATAGAAGGCTTCAACCGTGTGCGCGCCCGGCTTGACGCGGCCGATCGCCGCGAACTCGAACGCCTTGCGCGCGTTCGTCCAGTAGCCGCCGCGGCTGCCGCCCTCGGCGGCGCCATCGAAGAGCAGGAACCCGTGGCCGAGGCGGTACTGGGAGCGTCCGATGCTGAAGTCGAGCGCGTTTTCGCCGATGGTCAGCGAGTTTCCCGAACGCCACCCGAAATAGAGATCCTCGGGCCCGAACGACGAGACGTCCGTGCCGAAGTCCGCCGGCACCGAACCATAGGTGCGCTCGCCAACGGCGCTCACCTTTCCGTACAGCTGGCTCGACGAGGCCAGCGTATAGCTCGCCGACAGCGCCGGTTTGACGTAGCCCTCGAACCACTGATCGCTCAGGTTCTCGTCCACGCCTGGTTCCTTGGGGTTGTCGAACAGCGAATTCGCAAACCCGAACGTGCCCCATCCCGCATCGAAGTTGAACGTCCACGTGATCCGCGATGGCAGCCCGGTGGGGCGCTCCTCTTCGGGCTTCGGCTGCTGCGTGTCCTGGGCTCGTACGACGGTGGGCGGCAACACGGCGAAGACGATCAATGAAGCGAACAAGGTCCTTCGTAGCACTCGAGGCATGGGGCGTGCGAGGTCTCGGTCGATCGGCTCAGAACCTGTTTTGTGGCGCGCTGCGAGGCTCAGGTCAGGGCTTCCCCGACGGCTCGAAGCTCCCGCCCAGAGCCAGGTGCAGGTTGACGCGCTGCACGCGTTGTTCGGTCTGCATGCGAAGAAGCCCGGACTGGGACGCGTTCAGCGCGAGCTGCCGCTGCGTCACGAATCGCAGATCGGTGCTGCCGACCTTGAATTGCGTCCGCACGATCTCGAGCGCGCGCTGACTGTCGGCGAGCGTCTGCGCGAGGATCTGCTCGCGCTCGCGGGCGGCGATCTCCGCGGAGAGGGCATTCTCGACCTCGCTGAACGCGCGCAGGCCGACCGACGCATACGCTGCGATCGCCTGCTTCTGCTCGGCGGTTCGGATTTCGACCTGTGTTTTCAGCGCCCCGCCTTTGTAGATCGGCGCCACCAGGTTGGCGCCGAAGTTCCAGATTGGATTGCTGCGATCCTGGAGAACGAACAGCTCGCTGGAGATCGAGCTGGCGCCGGTCGTCAGCGCGATCGCAGGGAGCCGGGCAGCTTTCGCTTCGTGGACGCGGTTGAATGCTGCGGCCACGCGCCGTTCGGCGGCGCCGCACGTCCGGTCGGCGCTCGAGAAGCTCGGACGGAAGCCCCGCCGGCACCGCATCCGGTTGGCCGGGCAGCTGCGGCGTGACTTTGGCCGCGGCTGCGGGGTACCGGCCGAGGAGGATCTCCAGCGCGCGAATCGCCTGTTCGCGCGCCAGCTCGATCTGGCGCAGGTTGTCGCGGTCGTTTCCGAGCGAGGCGCGGGCGACGTAGACGTCCTCGTCGTTGCCGACGCCAATCTTCGAGCGCGTCTCGGCCAGGCGCACGAGCTCCTCGTCGTCTCGAATCGTCCCGCGCGCGATCTCGGCCTGTAACCCGGCCTCCGTGGCCAGGAACCAGCTCTTGGCCACGAGCGCGGCAATGGACTGGCGGGCGTACTCGAAATCCTCTTGTGTGGAAGCCGCGTCGGCGGAAGCCGCCGCGCGGCCGTATCTGACGCGGCCCCAGAGATCGAGCTCCCACGTCACGTTGAGCACGCCTCCAGTCAGGCCCGAGCCGTCGCCCGACATCTTGCCGCCACCACGAGCGAGCAGGTCGACCGATGGATAGAGCTTCGCTCCTGCGAGCCTGGCATAGTAGATGGCCTGCTCGACGCGCGCCGCGCCCACGCGCACGTCGGCGTTGTGCGCGATCGCTTCGAAGACCGCGGCGGTCAGCTGATCGTCGCCGAACGTCACGAGCCAGTTGTCCGTGACGGTGCCGGCGGCGGCGCCCGCCGCCGTCCACTGAGGAGGCACCTGGAGTGTCGGCATCGCCTCCTGCCTGATGGTCGCCGCATCGGGTGGCTTCTGGAGGACGCACGCCGTCGTCACGATCGAGAGGAGCACCGGCGGCGAGCGCGGACGCGTGCCGGCAAGCACGTGCACGATCGCGAGGACGAGCGTGGGTCGGCATGACGTTCATCCTCAGTGACCCAGGCTGATGCTGTGCTTGATGATGACGTAGTCGAGATACGACGCCACTCGCAGGAGCACCTTGCGAACGATGTGGACCAAGCGTGAGATGTTCGGTGTAGAGCGCGGCGGATCCGCGTGCGCCCGCGGCGAGAAAGACGGAGCGATCGTGTTCGCCGACCACGAGCTTGACCGGAAAGCGGCCCGGCGGCGGAACGAACGTCGTTCGCGGCAGATCGCCGGAGGCCTCGATCTGTCCCTGGCCCTGGGCCCAGATGACCGAGTCGACGTGGGCCTTGATGACCCGCCCCGGATAGGTGTCCAGCGTGATCTCGGCGTGGTTCCCCGGCTCGACCTGATGGAGCTCGTTCTGGCCGAACAGCGCGAAAATCTGATACTCCTCGTCGATGAAGGTCATCACCTCGTTGAACGGCATGCCGGCCACGAAGAATCCCGGCCGCAGCATGACATTGACCATCGTCCCGTTGCCCGGCGCGAGGACGGTTGTCTGCGACAGCTCCCAGCGGGCGGTCTCGAGCTGGGCGCGCGTCGTGTCGACCTGCGCCTCCGACATCCGGACCTGCGCCTGGGCCGTCGCGATCTGTGCCTTGACCTCGGCAACCGTCGCGAGGTCTCCGTTGACGCGGCCGGAGAGCTTTTCTCGCACCTGCTGCTCGGCGGCGCGCGCTGCCGCAATCTGGCCGGTGAGCTCGTTGACGTTCGTTTGCGCCTGCTCGAGATCGAAGCGATTGCCGGCGCCGGCGGCGACGAGCTCGGTGTTCTGCTTCACTCGCATCCGGGCCAGATCCAGCGATGCCGTCAACGACTTCACCTGTTCGGTGGCTTGATTCAGCTGCTCGCCGAGCTGGCGCTCAGTCGGACCGCGCGTCGGTCAACCGTGCCTGGACCTCGTTCAGCCGCTGTCGATCGGCGCCGACCTTGGCCTCGTCCGCCGCCAGCTTCGCCTCGAGCGAATTGACTTCGTTCTGATAGGGCGTCGGATCGATTTTGAACAGCACGTCGCCCTTCTTCACCGGCCGGTTGTTCTCGACCGGTACTTCGACCACGCGTCCCCGGACCTGCGACACGATGGGCACGACGTAATTGACCACGCGGACGTCGCTCGTCGTCGGCGCGAAGATGTTGAGCAGGAGCAGCATGGCCGCGATGGCGACGATTGGAAAGATCGCGACGGCAACCTTCCAGGGCGTCGTCCAGGGCAGCAGCTTCAGCTTGATGAAGATCAGCCAGACGAAGAACGAATAGATGCCGAGCAGCAGGATTTCCATTTACGGCACCCTGGCCTTTCACGAACTTCGCCTCGAGCACCTCGAGATCGGCTGCGAAGGGCCGCCAGTTCAGAGGCCGGAACCCGGCCTTCCAGGCGCGCCAGCCGGTCATGAAGGCTCGCCTCCGCTGCTACTTCTTTTCCCGGCTCGTGCGAATCATGCTCGAGTGCGTCGGGACTAACGTCGGTCCCGTAGGCCATCTTGTACATGACCGGCTTCGAATAGGCCCACAGCCAGGCCAGTGGCCAGAGCAGTCCTCCGAACACCAGCGACAGCAGGCACAACGTTCGTATCGCCTCGAATTGTGGATGGTGGCGCTTGTGCGCGATCTTCTCGGGGAGGATATGAACCATCCAGAAGAGGACGATGAGCACGACCGGGACGAGGAAGATCACGAAGACAGCCAGAAACGTGGCCAGCTTGTCTTCTGCCTCCTCCGAGAGCAGCGAAGCGTGCGCCTCAGAGGGTAGTAACAGGAGCACGCCGAACGTCAGTGCGCTCGCGATCACACGAGCGGCGGAACGGATCGTCCAACGTCCTGATCTTGTCGCGCGAACTGAAACCATGGCCATGACCTGATGGTGTCCCTGACGGGAACGGTGACAGCTGACGTGGCACTTCTGCCGTAACTGCGCGGGGATGACAGCACTCGCTATGCCATGACATCGCCGCGTGCTGGAATGCCGTTAAATCCATGACGCGTCGGACTTGATCCGGCGACGCCGTGTTAGTCCAGCGGCTATCCCGGCCACGGGATACTGGGGAGTGCTCCGGAATGCCGGAGGGACGCTCGGATGCCGTGGGGCGCCGCATCGCGCGCGACGAACGTCTGACACGCGCATGACCAAGTCGCGACTCAGTCGGCTGACGACGTCGTGAGGCCGGCTCGGGGCCTGGCTTACGATCGAACGTTGACCGCGGCGGTGAGTTGAAACTTCAGACGCGTTTCGGCTGGCAGCGTGAGATGCTCCTCGCCGCTGGAGGCCACCGCCGCGCCGGTCACGCCGCCGACGGCGGCGCCGATCGCCGCACCCTGACCGCCGCCGGCAATGCCCCCGACGATGGCGCCCAGGCCTGCGCCGCCACCAACCTTGCGTGCGGTTCGCTTCCCTTCGCCTTTCCCTTTCGTCTCGACGTAGGTCGTGGCGACCTCGTGGACCATGCCGCCAAACCCGATGGCGTTCACCTTCAACGAGATCTTGTCGCTCCCCTTCATCGTGCCCGATTGCTCGACTTTGACGGCCTGGAGTACGGCTGACGCACCGCGTGGAATCACGACTACGCCGTCGATCATCACCGGATCGTCCACGATGCCCTTGAAGGTCATGCCGGCCTGCGAGGCATCGACGTCGATCGCCTGTGTGAGTCGGACGTTCAGCGGCGTCCCGGCCGGCACGGTCACCGACTTGGGTGCCGGGTCAGGGTTTGCCTCCGGTTTTGCCGCCGGTTTTGGCGCCGGTTTTGCCGCCGGCGGAGGCGGCTTCCGCGCCGAGAACTCGACCGCCACCACCTCTTCCAACGCGACCTCGGAGACCTGGCCGTTGTCCAGGAGTACGCGGACGCTCTTGCTGTCGCCGCCGATGAAGACGCCGTCGATGGCCTTGCCGGACCGCAGGCGAACCCGGTCCGCCGAGAGCGACACGCCCACGATCAGCACAAGCATCGCGGTCACCCACGGAGCGCTACGGGCGTTCATCTTCTTTTCCTCTCTTACTGGAGCGATTGGTAGCGACGCAGCGATCTGCAGGTCGATGATCAGCAGCAACTGGTGCTCGACCTGCAGGAACCGCAGGGCGGTTCGCGGCGACAGCGCCTTCTTGACGCGGTCGTAGTACTTCGCCTTGAGCGCCTGGCGCCGCGCCTCGAGATCGAGCGCCTTGCCTCGCGAGCTGTGTCGGCGGTCGCATCGGTCATCTGCGCATAGCTGCGCGCGTATTCCGCGATCAGCGCCATCCGCTCGTCGCCGAGCCTGGCCATCTCGAGATCGTACTCGCGATAGATCGGCCAGAACGCCGCGTCCTCGGCCTCGGTAAGGCCCATGACCTCCGTGATGATCGCGACCTTCTGCGCCCGCACGTCGCTGCGGAGCAGCTCCGCATAGGCGCTGAGATTGAGTGATTTCGTCTCCCGCTCGGTGCTCTGCGGCGACTGCGCGCGCGGACCCGCACCGCTCACTACGAGCAGGATGAGCGTCATCGTCGTTCGTCGAATCACTGGGGAACCTCCACGCCCGTCTACCCGGACCTACGTCTACGGCTTCGGCGGATAGTTCTTGAAGATCTTCTTCACCGCCTCGTTGATGCTCTTGTCGCGCTTCTCAGGGTTCGCTTGCACGTTGACTTCCTTGACGCCCATCCCGCGCCAGGCGAGTTTTCCCGCCTTGGCGTCGGCCAGATCGATCACCAGCGTGCCCATCAGGATGTCCCGCACCTGCGTCGTCGTGGTGCCGCCGCCCCAGCCGCCGCCCCAGCCCCAGCCGTAAGCGCCGTAGCCGCCGCCGTATCCCGAGCTGTAGGTCGAAATGTCCTTCTGCTTGTCGAACGCCAGGTGGTAGACGACAAACACGTCTGGATTCGCTTCGGCCTTGGTCAGGCCCTTCGCGGCGAGCTGCCCCTCGATGGCGGCGACGATGCGGTCGTCGATCAATTGCTGCCCGACTTTGGTCCCGTCCTTGTGCGAGTAGGTTTTGAAGGCGGCAAAGTTCGCGGTTTTATCGAAGTCGTAGCTGACTTTCTGAGCAAAGAGGAGCGCTGGCGCCAGTACGACCGCCATGGCGGTCAAGAGTCTCTTCGACATACACCTTTTCCTTTCAGTCTTTCCTTTGATTTTCGGCGTGCGGTGACAACACAGCAAATGTCAAGCCGTGGGAAACCCCCGTTGCCCGGGCCCATGAGAACGCGCGAATCCAAGGATAGTGTCGATGCTGGCTCGCACGGCATTCCGGAGGAACTCCGATCTTCCGTAGGTCCGTCGACATCGACTTTCGTGAATTCAGGCGAAACCTGCTGAGAGAACGCCATTTCTGCGGCGCACCGTGCGTGCCGGCAACGGCATGCTCCCTGCTGCCGGCGACTTGGGTCCGATCTGCCGGGCGATGCCGGCACGCTCAGGAACCATTCAGCGCTGAGACGTGAGACGAAGGCTGAGAGCGAGCGGGGCGAGCCTGGCGAGCGCCGGGAAACGGAGTGCGTTGCGGCGAATCCGATGCCGATGACCGTGCGTCACGAGCGTGACAACGTCTATCGCCTCGAGGTTGCCGGCACGCTGCACAAGCTCGAGCTCGAACGGTGTCAGCAGGTGCTGATCGCCGAGATCGGCCGCATCGGCGCCATCCGGCTGCTGTTCCTCCTCGACGGGTTCGAGGGATGGGAGCCGCTCGATGACTGGCACGACCTCACCTTCTACGTGAAGCACGGCGGGGCGATCGAGCGTATCGCTATCGTGGGGGATGAACGATGGCGTAGCCAGTCGCTGATGTTTGCGGGTGCGGACCTGCGACGGGCTCCGGTCGAGTATTTCTCTCCGGACAGGGCCGCAGATGCGCGCGTCTGGCTGTCAACCTGAAGACCTGCCTGACAGCCGAAAGGATCCGATTGTGATGAACCATGACAGACGTCCCACCCGAGCCGTCGCCACCGTTGCAGCGTTGAGCCTGTTGCTGCAGCCGTCGGCGCCGTTTATGCGCGCCATGGAGGCGGCGGGCCCGTCTCCACAGGCTGCAACCAAGCCGGCCGCGGCATCTCCGCAGACGGCGAAGCCGGCAGCTGCCTCGACGACGGCGGCGCAGGCCGCGAACCCGGCTCCCATCGACGGCGGCTGGCCGCGTCTTGCCAATCTCCCGAGCGGCGGGACCATCCTCATCTACCAGCCCCAGGTCGCGAGCTGGGACAAGCAGGCGCATCTCGTGGCGTACAGCGCCGTGTCCCATCGTGCCAAGGGCGTCGACAAGCCGGCGATTGGCACGATCAAGCTCGAGGCAGACACGAAGGTTGCCCTCGAGGATCGCCTGGTCAGCTTTCAGCAGATGAAGATCACCGAGGCCAACTTCCAGACGCTGCCGAAAGAGCAGGTGCGCGAGGTGACTACCGCGATCGATCTCGCGATTCCGGATGACGAACGCGTGATTGCGCTCGATCGCGTGCTGGCCAATCTCGACAAGAGCCAGATCGTGCCCAAGAACGTCGAGGGCATCAAATCCGATCCCCCGACGATCTTCTACAGCAACACCGCCGCCGTCATCGTCAACCTCGATGGCGAACCGATCTGGAGCCCGATCAAGGACAACGACCTGAAGTTTGCGGTGAATACGAACTGGGATCTGTTTCAACACGGGCCGTCCAACACCCTCTATCTCCGCAACGACGCTACGTGGCTGAAAGCCGCCGACGTCAAGGGTCCCTGGTCGCCGGCCGGGACATTGCCGGGCAGCTTCAAGAAGCTCCCGGCGGAAGAGAACTGGAAGGAGGTCCTCGCCAGTCTGCCCGGCAAGCCGATCGCGGCGGCGGCGGTTCCGAAGGTGTTCGTGGCGTTTCAGCCGGCCGAGCTCATTCTGCTCACTGGCGCACCCGCCTATCGAGCCGTCCAGGGCACCAACCTGTTGTGGGTGAGCAACACCGAGAGCGATGTCTTCCGGCTGGGCAAGACGGGATCCGTGTACTACCTGGTTGCTGGCCGCTGGTTCTCGGCGCCAGACTTCACCGGACCCTGGACGTTTGCCACGCCTTCGCTGCCCGGCGACTTCAAGCAGATTCCGCTCGAGCACGAACGGTCGCGCGTGCTGGCGTCGGTGCCCGGCACCGACCAGGCGGTCGAAGCAATACTGATCGCGCAGGTCCCGAACACCGCGCGCGTCAACAAGAAGGAGCTGAAGGCCCCCGAGGTGGCGTTCCAGGGCGATCCGCAATTCACCCCGATCGAGACGACCAGCGTGGAGCGCGCCGTGAACACCGACAAGGACGTGTTCAAGGTCGGCGACCTCTACTACATGTGCAGCCAGGGTGTGTGGTTCGTTGGCAAGGGCTCAACGGGGCCGTGGGAGGTTGCCAGCTCGGTGCCGGAGGAGATCTACCAGATCCCGGTGAGCTCGCCATCCCATCATGTGACCTACGTGACCGTCGAAGAAGACGATGACAGTAACGATGATTGGGTCGTGTACGCCGCGGCTGCGGGTTACACGGGGATGATGGTCGCGTATGGCTGCACCATGTGGGGATCCGGTTGGTACTATCCGCCGTACGTCGGGTGGGGCGGTTACTATCCGTACTACTACGGGCATTTCCCAACCTACGGGTACTCCGCCTGGTACAACCCGTATACGGGCGCGTACGGTCGGAGCGCAGGGGTCTACGGTCCCTACGGCGGCGCCGGTGTCGGCGCCCGTTACAACCCGCGCACGGGAACCTACGCGCGCGGCGCCGCGGCGTACGGCCCGTACGGCGCGCGCGGTGTGGCACACGCGTATAACCCCCGCACCGGTGCCTACGGGGCGACGCGGCAGGGATCGAACGTGTATGGCAGCTGGGGATCCACCGCCGTGCAGCGCGGCGACGATTGGGCCAAGACCAACCGCTATACCAACAGGCAAACCGGCAACACGACCCGCACGGTCCGGACCGACGAAGGATCGGCGGTGACCCGGCGTGGCGACAACGGCATGGTCGGCGTCGGTGGAAGCGGCGACGTGTACGCGGGGAGAGACGGCAACGCCTATCGGCGCCAGGACGGCACGTGGCAGAAGTACGAAAACGGCGACTGGTCGAACACCGACAGGCAGCCGACGGGTGAGAGGCCGACGCCCACCGATCGGTCGACCGCTGCCGAACGTCCGAGCACGATGGATCGCAGCACCCAGGATCAACTCGATCGCGATGCAGCCGCTCGCCGCGAGGGCTCACAGCGAACCAACGACTATGGCAACTACCGCAGCGGCGGCGGCGGCAGCCAGCAGCCCCGGCAGCTACCGGGGAGGCGGAGGCGGAGGCGGCCGGTCGCGCGGGGGCGGCGGCGGAAGGCGTTAGACAACGGCCACGCCGCGAAGGACCAGTGATGCGATGGAAAGTGGGAATTGAAGGTCCGCCGAGGATCGTCCATCTGCTTTCCATCGTGATTTCCGATCACGACATCCGGCTGGTCGCTGGTCGTAGCGTCTCCGTCCTGCATGGATCCAGACTGGATTCGTTGGACGACGCCGGCAGTGTCAGGTGCCAGGCCGAGCGCATTGTCACCATCCTGTCAGGATCTGCCCGGATCCTGCTCGGCAGCACCGAGTCGCTCCATGTCATGGACGTGACCGAGTCGGGCGCGGATGCATCTGAGGATCCGGGCACCCATCTTCCACGTGACCCGGGACATCGTGGACGTGGGGGCAGAACAGCGAGCGGCAGATCGGGCGACCTCGGGACATGGTCGCAATCGTCGCTGTTCAAATCACTGCGCCAGGCGTTGTCCGATCCAGCCATGGAAAAGGCACTCCAGCTGCGGGACGCCGGCAATCTCGACTGGCCTGAACTGGTTCGGGTTTGCGAGATCTTCGAGCACGCACGTGGCCGCCGCGCCTTCGCGGGTGCTTCTGGTGTCGTCAGGCCGGCGATCCGGCGGCTCTACCGCACGGCGGCCTGGGTGGCCGCCGCCGATGCTCGTGAGGACGGCGGCCCCGAAAACACTCAGCCGCCACCAGGGCAAATGACGCTCTCAGAAGCCCGGTGCCTCGTGGACCATTTCCTTCTGACCTGGCTTGGGTCCGCCGCACGCACCGGCGCCCGCAGAGCAGCCCGGGCCGAATACAAACAATGAATCGCCTCAGGTCGTCCAGTTGCGACGGCCGACCTGTTCGATCGGGATGCACGCGTCATAGCGGCCGGGCACCGGGTTGTAATTGAGGACCTTGCGCCCGACTTCTTCTGACGTGAAGTACCCGAGCACGGTCGCCGACCGGATCAGGCGGAAGAAACCCTGCTCCTTGCCCTCTTCGGCGGCCGCGATCGCGCGCAGCACGGCATCCTGACGATCGGCGGCGAGCGTACCGAACGAGGCCTTCTGCGCGGACTGGGCTGCCGCCTCGACCTGCTCCAGGCCGTCCGTGAGCAGCTTCCGCTCGTCGTCCGTCATGAACTGGCCGTAGAGCAGATCGATGAACGCGGGCACGCCGACGTCGGCCGCGCCTGGCGTGTCCGTGCGCGGAATGATGCGATCGGCGATCGCGGTGACGATCGCTCGCTGCGCGGTCGTGAACGACTGACCCTGGGCCGCCAGCCGGGGGCCATCCAGGAATGCGAGCCACTCCGGCGACAACGCCACGCCGGCGACGAGCGCCGCGCGGCGGATGGCTTCGCGCCTGCTGATCCCGGCTGGTTCTTCGGCTGGTGGCAACATGTCCGCTCTCACAGGTTCCGCTTCTTGATCTCGCTCACGGCGTGGTCGCAGGCGCGAGCCGTCAACGCCATGTAGGTCAGCGACGGATTGACGCACGACGCCGACGTCATGCACGCGCCGTCGGTCACGAACACGTTCGGCGTCGTGTGCACCTGGTTCCAGCCGTTGAGCACGGACGTTTTCGGCTCCCGGCCCATCCGTGCAGTGCCCATCTCGTGGATGCACAACCCCGGCGCGCTTCCGTCGTCGAACGGCGTGACGTTTTTCAGCCCCGCGGCCTCGAGCATCTCGGCGGCCGCGTTCATCATGTCCTTGCGCATGTTGAGCTCGTTGGTCTTCCAGCCGCAGTCGAACGTGACGGTGGGAAGCCCCCACTTGTCGCGCAGGGCCGAGTTCAGGAACATGCGGTTCTCGTGGTACGGCAGACACTCGCCCCAGGAGCCGATGCCGAAGCGCCAGGGCCCGGGCGCAATCAGATCCGCCTTGAGGTCGGCGCCGAAGGCGCTCAGCTCCTTGATGCCGCGCGCCCAGTTGTCGCGGCTCGCGCTGCCCTGATACCCGAAGCCGCGGATGTAGTCCTTCTGCCGGGACTTCGCATCGAGATTGCGGAAGCGCGGAATGTAGATGCCGTTCGGACGCTGCCCGCGATAGAACCGGTCGCCGAAATCATCGGACACGCCGCTGGCGCCCACCTTGAAGTGGTGGTCCATCAGGTTGTGGCCGAGCTCGCCGCTGTCGTTGCCGAGGCCGTTCGGGAATTGGTCTGACGTCGAATTGAGCAGGATGAACGTCGACGCGATTGCCGAAGCACAGAGAAAGATGACGCGCGCGAAGTACTCCGTCGTCTGGTTCGTCTCGGCATCGACGATGCGGACGCCGGTCGCCCGCCGGGTCTTCGCGTCGTAGATCAGCTCCTTCACGATCGAAAACGGCCGGAGCGTGAGCCTTCCCGTGGCGTAGGCGGCCGGCAGGGTGGCGGCGTTGCTGCTGAAGTACGCGCCGTAAGGACAGCCGCGAATGCAGCGATTCCGGTACTGGCAGCCGCCGCGGCCGTTGTGCGGCTGCGTCAGGTTGGCGACGCGGCCGATGATCATCGGCCGGCCGCCGAAGTGCTTCGCGATCCGATCCTTCACCTGGCGCTCGAGGCAGTTCATCTCCATCGGCGGCAGGAACTGGCCGTCGGGCAGCTGCGACAGGCCTTCGCGGCTGCCGCTGATCCCGGCAAAACGCTCGACGTGGTCGTACCACGGCGCGAGATCCTTGTAGCGGATCGGCCAGTCGACCGCCACGCCATCGCGGGCGTTGGCTTCGAAGTCGAGCTCGTTGAGGCGATAGGACTGGCGTCCCCACAGCAGCGAGCGTCCGCCGACGTGGTAGCCGCGCATCCAGTCGAAGCGCTTGACCTCGGAGTACGGATTCTCGACGTCGTTGACGAACCAGTGCGCCGAGGCGGGATGGGTGGTGTAGCCGGTGCGGTTCTGCTTCTCCTGCTTCTTCAGATCCTCACGCGACAGCTGGTTGCGGCCGGCGAACTGCCAGCTCTCCATCATCGCGGTCGGATAGTCGGGATGCTTGACGTCGCGCCCGCGCTCCAGCACGAGCGTCCGGAGTCCCTTTTCGGTCAGCTCCTTGGCTGCCCAGCCGCCGCTGATGCCCGATCCCACGACGATAGCGTCGTAGGTGCGCTCAGCCGTTCCCACTCCCTGGATGAACATTTGAGGCCAAGGATACCGAGGTGTCCGTCCCCGCTGCAACTTGCTGCCAAAAACAGCGCGCAGCGCTAAACTGCGCGCACATATCGCCAAGAAAGATGTGGGCCCTGTTCGCCGTCACGCCCCTCGCGCAGGTGATGGTGGTCTGGCTCCAGCCGGCGCCACGAACTCTCATGATCGGCTACGTCATTCCGCTCGTCATGGCCGGCGGTCTGGTCTTCACGTTCGGGATGCTCCTCCTCATCTCGCGTGCGCAGCGTCCCGACGTGACGAGGTTCGAGAAGGCGGCCCGCCGCCTCTTCTTCAAGCAATCGCCGTCACGCTGAGACCGCTCCAGGAAATTTCCCTCGCTTGACACATTGCCGGCCGCCACGGTTGCCGAGTTCGATCTCGTGCTGCTCGCGGCGATGCGCCCTCGGCGAGGAGGCCTTGGTGCTGCGGCTGCCATTGATTTGTCGCCGCTTCTTCACCATCTGCACACACCGGGATTCCCTCCAGAGTCGTCATAACAATCAGGACGCACGCAGTGTTCAGCGCGCGCGCCAGTCGCCGGATTCCGGCGTCATGAGTGATTTCTGGAGAAGTGTGATGAAGATCCGGTTCCGAAGCCTCCTGGCCATGGCTGGCCTTCTCGTGCTCAACGCCTCGGCGGTATCGCTTGCGCAGACAACGGACACGGTCAGCAACGTGCCGTTCACCTTCAACGTGGGCTCGGCCGAGCTGCCGCGCGACACCTACACCATCACGAAGGTGTCCGGCCACATGAGCGCATATCAGATCAGAGGCCTTCGCGCCGCCGCGATCATGATCAGTCAGCCGGATGGGCCGGACGCCGCGGACCCATCGCCGCGGCTGGTGTTCCACCGCATCGGCGACAAGTACTTCCTGCGCGAGGTCCGGCTGACGGGGAATTCGGGATTCACGCTGCCGGCGTCGAGCGCCGAGACTGCCGCGGCGGAGATGGCTGGAGGAGCGGAGCGCCGCGCCGGAAGTCGTTACTGTGCCTGCGCGTTAGTGTCATGTGAAATCCTCATCCTTGGTCCCTGATCCTGGATCCTTGATCCTTGTCCGAATCCGGTCCGGATCGGGATCCGGGATCAGGGACTAGGGATTGGGGATTTCGTGAGAGCGCGTCCGTTCATCTGGAGATTGTGACGGTTGGCTTTCGACGGCTGTCTCACTCCCGGTCGTCAAGGTCTTCTCCCGCCAGCCAGCGTGTGAGCAGCTCTTCCACTTCCTCGTCGTTTATCCCCTCCAGCCGGAAGTGCCACTTCTTGCCGTTGAGGTCCACGAGACCTGAACCATCAATCCGGGCGACCTCTCTCCGTGACATGGCAAGCGGATGCCCATCGGAAACATATTGGAACTCGTCGAGCGTGATCGCGACGTTTCCGCGGCATTCCTTGCCGAACGAGTGTTTGTGCTCAGCTTTCACTACCAGAATCGCTGGTTGTCCTGTGGGCGGAGTCGTCGAAACGCGAGGCGCCGGCCGCGGTTCCGCGGCGGAGCCATTGCGCTCGGTTCGCTCGGGAGCAACGTCCCTGGTTGATTGCGGAGGTTGATTCTGCCGCACTGGCTTTTCAGCCGTGTCGGGCCCCCAGAAGAACCAGGCGAGTCCGAGCAGGATCAGGATCCCGAACGGACTCCCACCGCCTCCACCACCTCTGCCGCCGGACCCACCTGATGAACTCGATCCATACGTCGTCAGATAACCGGTTCCTGCGCATGGCACGCACCAAGAAGGGGACCGGGCGCCAGATTTCCCAGTGCCCATGCAGTACGGGCAGCTTTGTGTTTGAGCCATATCCCCTCCTGTTGGTTAGTCGGATACTACACGCTGTCCGGCCGGATTCTTACCTGCGTTCTGCGCGGGAGACGCGAACCAAACACGATTCGGAGTTAGAGATTGGGAGTTGACGATGTTTCACACGAACTCCTCCGTCGACCGGGCGCCGCGCGTTTTGGCGATCCCTACTGAATCGACGGCGGGGTATCCGCCCGCGTCCTGTGAGCGATCGGGCTGATACACTTTCCAGCACACTCGATGACGCGCCTCGTGTCGCTTGCCGCGGCCTGTTTGTCTGCGTGGCTGGCTGTGCCAACGGCGAGCGCCGCCCCACGGCAGCAGCCCACGATCCCCTGAACCCGCGACGAAGTCAGCCGTTGTGACGGCGACGACGGAAGCCATCACGATCGACGGCGTGCTGGACGAGCCGATCTGGCGCGCGGCGCCGACGATCGGCGACCTGGTCCAGCGACAGCCCGAACCCGGCGCAGGCCCCGACGGAGCGGACCGACGTCATGCTCCTCTACGACCGGGACAACCTCTACATCGGCGTCGTCGCGTACGACTCCGAGCCGGAGCGGTCATCGGGACGCAGATGGCGCGCGACGGCAGCCTCGCCTCCGACGACCGCGTCGAGATCCTGCTCGACACGTTCCGCGACCAGCGCAGCGCCTTCTATTTCGCGACCAACCCGGCGGGCGCGCTGGTGGACGGCCTGGCTTCGCGAACGGCCAGCTGAATACCGACTGGGACGCGATCTGGGACGTGCGCACGCGGCGCACCGACGCAGGGCTGGACCGCGGAGTTCGCGATTCCGTTCAAGAGCCTGAGCTTTCCCGCCGGCCGGAGGTGTGGGGCTTCAACATCGCCCGGCACATCCACCGAAAGCTCGAGGAGGAGCGCTGGTCCGGCGCGCGCTCGAGACGCAGTTCTCAGGTGTCGGAAGCCGGCGAGATCACCGACCTCGAGGGCCTCACGCAGGGCATCGGCCTGGACGTGCGGCCGTTTCTCGCCGGGCGCTGGCTGCGCATCCGGCGGCGAGGACGATGACTCGAGCGGCAAGCCGGGGCTCGACATCTTCTACAACATCACGCCGAGCCTGAAGCTGACCGCGACGTTCAACACCGACTTCGGCGAAACCGAAGTCGACGCGCGCCAGATCAACCTCTCGCGCTTCTCGCTGCTGTTTCCGGAGAAGCGGTCGTTCTTCCTGCGAGGGCGCGGGCGTCTTCAGCTTCGCCAGCACCGGGCCGGAGCCGGCGGGCGGCATTCCGCCGGCCGGCGCCGAGTGTATCCGTTCTTCAGCCGGCAGATCGGGCTGCTCGGCGGGCAGGAGGTGCCGATCGACGCCGGCGTCAAGCTGACCGGCACGGTCGGCCGCACCGACATCGGCGTGCTGGCCGTCCGCACCGGCGACCTGCGGGCATCGGCGATCGTCGACGAGAAGAACTTCTTCGTCGGGCGCGTCAAGCGCAACCTGTTCCGGCAGTCCTACGTCGGCGCGATCTTCACGGACGGCGATCCCGCCGCGGGCGTCGGGCCAGACCTACGGCGCCGACCTGCGTCTGGCCACGTCGCGCTTCCTGGGCGGCTCCCGCAACTTCGTCGTCAACGGCTACGCCGTCGAGAGCGTGCGAACGAGGGACGCGTCCGAGGCGCAAGCGACTGGTCGTACGGATTCTCCGCGCACTATCCCAACGACAAGTTCAACGCGCAGGTCGCGTTCCGGGAGATCCAGGAGAACTTCAACCCCGCGCTCGGCTTCGTCCAGCGCGACAACGTGCGGCTGCTGCGGGTCGCGGCAGCTACAACCCGCGCCCGAAGAACTTCCTCAACATCCAGCAGATGTTCCACGACGTCTACTACACGCGCTTCACGCGGCTCGACAACGGCCAGGTCGAGAGCTGGGACCTCTACGTCACGCTGCTCGACTGGCACTTCAAGCTCCGGCGACAACATCCACGGCATGCTCGACTTCAACCCGACCTACGAGCGGCTCTTCGAGCCGTTCGAGATCTCGCCCGGCGTGCGTGCTGCCGCCGGGCGAGTACCGCTTCACGCGCTTCCGGAGCAATCTGCTTGTCGACGGCGACGAAGCGCCGGCTGTCGGGCAGCGTCAACGTGACGTGCGGCAACTACTGGTCCGGGCAGGGCAGAGCAGGTGACGACCAGCCTCACCTACAAGGCTGCCGCCGCGGTTCACCTTCAGCGTCAGCACCAACCAGACGTTCGCGCGGCTGCCGGAGGGCCACTTCACCGCGCGGATCCTCACCTCGCAACGTCAACTACACCGCCTCGCCGAGGCTGTCGTTCTCAAATCTCGATCCAGTACGACAACCGGTCGCGGAATCTGGGCTGGCAGAGCCGCGTGCGCTGGACGCTGCAGCCCGGCAACGATTCTTCTTCGTGTTCAACCAGGGCTGGATCCAGGAAGACGAGGCGACAACCTGCGCTTCCGGGCGCAGGACAGCAAGGTGTCCGCGAAGTTCCAGTACTCGTTCCGTTTCTGAGCAAGCGGTGGATCAATTCGGCGCTTCGACCGGCAGCCGAGTGCGACCCTCGCACCGCTTGAAGATAGAAGCGGCCAGCACATCCGGCCGTTACGTTTCGGCAGCGGCTCACGTCCCGGAACTGTCACTTCGAGGAGCAACCATGACTCCTTGGCGGAGAAACCATTCGGCGGGACGCAACGTCCGGTCATCGCGGCGACTGGGCAGGACTTGCGCGTGCCACCCATGCCGTGACCTCGCGCGCAAACCTTCGCCGCTCGGAGAGCGACGGATAGCTTCTCCGTTCGACCTCCGCCGCAAAGAAGTTCCAGTTGTAACGGTCGATTTTCTCCAACCCCGTTACGAGTCGGGACGGATCCAGGTTGAGCCCATGGAGCGTGACGATGGCGATGGCGTCGCACAAGAGCTCGAGATCCTTGAGACGACGGCGGTCGTTACGTGCGGACGCGCGAGCATGGTCGACCCAGACGTACTGCGTGGCCGATTTCGTGCGCCACCAGCGCCTGCAGTTCCTCGGCTTTTAGCTGCGTCAGCGCATTCGCTGAAATCGTCAGAATGGTCCGCTCATAAAGAGTGATCCTCACTTGCGGCACGTCGACCACTTTGATCTCGTACGCCGAGTCGCGGCCAGTCGCACGAAGCAGGGGGGGCAGACTGGCGAGCTTCTGGCTCGACGAGCGGTCCAGGCGCTTGAGCTCGCCCTGGCTCGGCAGGACCTTGAGGATGCGCGCCTTCTGGTCTGCTGATACCGGTTTGGGCCGGTTGGTTTCCAGCCACTGGGCAAAGGCGCGCGGGTCCGCGGCCAGCAGCTCTTTGGGGGACGACAGGAAGGCGCTTTGCCCGTACACGTTGACCGCGATCAGCGCGACGCCGAGCTGGGACAGAACAACGGATCGGGACCGCCGGAACAGGCCCTGACTGATGCCCGTTTCGGCCCACTTCGAAACAAGGTGTGTGTGTCGCATGAACCGACAGTCGGGCGTCGGCTCATGAACAGTCCTGTGAGCGGGAACAGAAGCGTCGAAGAAGTTTCTTAGAAAGACATTAGAAGGCGGAAAGCCGCGTGGGATCGGCGTATAGTCGGGAGGCTCTCGGAATTCAGGTGCCGGAGAATTCAGATGCCGGCAGCACCATCAGTTCACGATTTCGGATCGTTCCGGCTGGATACGGCCGAGCGGCTCTTGCTGCGGGCGGGCCAGCACGTCTCCCTGACTCCCAAGGCGTTCGACCTGCTGGTGTATCTGGTCGACCACGCGGGACGGCTGGCCACGAAACAGGAGTTGATGAACGCCCTGTGGCCCGACACCTTCGTCGAGGAGTCGAACCTCGTGTTTACGGTGTCGGCGCTTCGTAAGGCGCTCGGGGACGGCCAGGACGGCGAGCAGTTCATTCAGACCGTCCCGACCCGAGGGTATCGCTTCGTCGCCCGTGTCACACCACGACGGGGATCGGCCAATCTCGTCGACGTCCGAGACGCAGCCTCGTTCTGTCAAGCCTCTCGTTCGCCGAGCCGCGACCATCGCTCTGGCGGTTGGCCGGCATCGCTATGCTGATCGTCGTCGTCCGACATATGGCGCGAAACGAGGGATGCCCCAGCCCTCGTGAGGTTCACGATTCCGCTGCCGGACTTCACACAAGGCGGCGGTTCGCATCCCATATCGCAGATCTCGCCGGACGGCAGACGTGTGGCCCTCATCGTGACATCGGGGTCGCGCATCTGGCTGCGCAACCTCGACGGATTGGCTGCGCTGCCCCTCGCGGGTACGGAAGGCGCGAGGGCGCTGTTCTGGGCGCCCGACAGCGACAGTTGGCCTTCACCACTGCACGGGAGTTGAAGAAGCTTCGCGTGTCAGACGGGACGGTCCAGCCGCTTTGCGACTCCTGCCAGCCCGCGGGAGGCGGCACGTGGAGCCGCAATGGAATGATCGTCTTCACGACTCTGGAAGGGTCGCTGCTCGGCATCCCGGCTGCAGGCGGGGAGCTTCAGAAGCTGACCAGCGTGGATCGATCGCAAGGAGAGACCATTCACATCCATCCTTATTTCCTGCCGGATGCCGTGCGGTTTCTGTATGTCAGACGAAACAAGGACGTGACTCGAAGCGGGCTGTACGTCGGACAGGATCGGTTCTGAGGATGCCCAGTTATTGCTCGATGGTGACCTCCCTGCAATCTATGCAGCATCTGCCGGTTACTTGCTGTTTCTTCGAGGTAACACCCTCATGGCCCAGCGCTTCGATCCTGGGCGCCTGACGTTCAGCGGAGAGCCAAGCGCCGTGTTGGGTTCCGTGTCGGCCAATCAACTCGTGGGACAGCTGGGATTCTCGGTTTCTGAGACTGGCAGGTTGATCCATTCCATCGTTCGAACGCCCACTGATGCAGTTTCAGTGGGTGGGCCGTAGCGGCGACCCGCAGCAACTCGTCGGCGAGCCGGGTCCTTACTACACCTTCGACCTTTCGGCGGATGCCAGTCGGCTCGTCTTCGGACAGGCCGAGTCTGGCTACACGAGTCTCCGGGTACTCGACCTGGAGCGCGGTGAGACGAAACTGCTGACGTTTGGCGCCTCGTCTCATGCCGATCGCGGTGGATGTCAGACGGTCAAACACTGGTCGCGACGAGGTGGAGACCATTACCTCAGGCCGTGGTCCAGATTTCACCAGACCGTCGCGAGTCGATTATTCCGGTCCCGGGGGAGGGGAACATGACCGAGGACGTGTCGCGGGACGGGCAGTATCTCTGGTACCGCCGGCGCGGTCAGCAGCTTCTGGCAGTGTCCCTCAAAGAGGGATCTAAAGCCCGTTATCGTGCGCAAGGCGCTGGCCGGCGGTATCAATCAGGCACAATTCTCGCCTGACAGCCGCTGGATTGCTTATCACTCGAACGAATCCGGCCAGCTCGAGGTGTTCGTCACTCCTTTTCCGCCAACCGGTGAGCCGTCCAAATCTCCTCCGGCGGTGGAGTGCAGCCGGTCTGGCGGCAGGACGGTCGCGAACTGTACTACCTGGGGCTTGACGGCACCATGCACGCCGTCGAGGTGCGGCCGGGGAGCCCTCCGCACTTTTCGACGCGCCAGTTGTTCAAAACAGGACTCCTGCCAGTCGAAAATGTCGAGCAGTAGCCGTGAGCGGCGATGGCCGGCGCTTTCTCCTGCTCAAGGTCGTCGACGACAGGAACCGCAGCAGCATCGGTGTGATTCTCAACTGGCCGGCGCTGCTGACCCCGACCGGGTCGCAGTGACAGGTTCCTGTCCCTGGCCGCGAGCGGCTGGGCCACCAGATTTCAGAGTCTTTTGTTTTTCTTCCTGCTAGAAGCTCACCGTCGTGTTGAACGTGATCCGGCGCACGCCGTCGGCGCGAGTGGGCTGGAGGAAGAACGGCGACGTCATGATCCCGCTGAAGCCGGAATACACCGGCCTGTTGAGCAGGTTCTGGATGCCGGCATTCAGGTTCAACCGATAGCGCGGCATGGTCTGCGCGCCGGTCGGGTTCACCGTGAGTCCGCCGGGCCCTCCCATGATCTGCACGCCGCCGCCCGACGTCACCTGCTTCTTCCCCAAGGTGAACGCGTAGCTGAAATTCGCCGACGAATTCCACGTCGAAACCGTCCGCGCCGAGTTGCGGCTGACGCCGGCGGGCCGGTCGTTGAAGACGAGATCGCCGTTGTCGTCGAACCCGGTGCGAATGGTCAGCGGCGGCGCCGACGAGCCGTTGGCGGAGAGGCGGACGGTCATGTTTCGTAGCGCCGTGCTCGTCATCGCGATGAAGCCATTGTGACGGCGGTCGAACAACGCCGGTCCCCACTCGTCGGTGAGGCTGAGGGTGGGGGGAATCGAGAACGCGCCGTCGGTATTGTCGTAGTTCCTGCCCAGGGTGTAGAAACCGGACACCGTGAGTCCGCGTCTCCAGGAGAAGCGTGGACCGCTCGACGCTGCGGGCCCGCCGCCCGGGCCCATCATCATCATCATCCCGCCGCCGGGCATCATGATGGCGCCGCCGCCGCCCCCAGGCGGAGCGGGGCCGGACGCCGGCATCGGCCCCAGGTTGATGTTCACCGACGCGTTCACGAAATGCTGGGTCCCGATGCCGTCAGGTCTGGCCAGGACGACGTTCGCGAACTGCGGGTCTGGCCTGACGCCGTTGATCGGTGTGTTGAGGTTGCGCCCGGTCAGCAGCGAATAGCGATAGGCATAGCTGTAGAGCACGTTGGCGTTGATCCGCCGCGAGATGGTTTGCGCGATGCCTGCGCTGAGCCGCTGCGAGTACGCCATGTCGCGTTCCTCCGCCAGGAGGTAGCGATTCGTCGGTGGTGCGGCGCCGGGGGTCCCTGGATCGGGATACGACGGATTGATGATGTTGACCTCCTGCTGGCGGAAACCGTCCACTTGCAAGGTCTGCGCGTAGGTGGCCGTTGGCAGCCAGTCGTAGAACATGCCCCAGCTTCCACGGAGCGTCGTCTTGCCCCCCTTGAACGGCGCCCACGTGAAACCGGCGCGCGGAGCGAAGTTGAGCGCGTCGGGCACGTGCGTCTGCAGTTCGTAGCGGACGCCGCCCGTGATGGTCAGCCCCTTCCGCACTTTGATGTCGTCCTGGATGTAGAGGCCGCCCTGGACGTTCGTGTAGCTGATGCGTGGATCGCCAATACGCCGACTGTAGCTGCGTGGCCGGCCCGCCTCGAAGGCTTCGAGGCTTTCGAACACGTAGGTGCCGAGATAGTTGCTGTCCGAATCCGTGCGGGATCGCGCGTACTGGATTTCGAGGCCCGTGCGCATCGAGTGAATGCCGCGGACGTAATCGAGATCCGAATTCATCCAGTAATTACGCGAGTGCGTGCCGCCGCGCCTCTGGGCGCCGCCGTTCGTAAAGGCGTCGTTGACGATGATGGTCGGCGCCTCGACAGCGGAGCTCGCCGTGGAATCGTTGCCGTAGATCGCCAGGCGCGTATTGAGCACGAACCGGCGGCCGATCGGTCCGTTCTGCTGCAGGTAGATCCCGAACGAGCTGTTTTCGGAGGAATAGGCGCGCTCGATCAGGTCGTAGGTGCCGACGCCTTCATTGTTCCGGCTGAACCGCGACCCGTTGAAATTCACGCGCAGCACCTGATCCTTGGTCAGCGCGTAGTCCAGGCCCCCGTTGAAGAAGGCGTTGTCGGCGGGGCTGCGCAGTCGCGTATTGCCTTTGACGCTCTCCGAACGGCGTCGCGGCGTACAGGACAGGCGTGGAATAGCTGTCCTGCCCGTTGAAGTTGATGTTGAATGACGCCCGTTCGTTGATGAGCGTGCCGTTCAGGCCGATCCCGTACATCAGGCTCTGTGCCGGGCCGCGCTCGTCCACCAGCGGATTCTTCCCGTCCATCGCGCTGTCGTAGAAGCCCATGCGGACATTGCCGCGGACCGGGCCGATGCCGGGTTGGGTGAGGATCTCGATCCTGACCTCGCCGGCATGATGGACCTCGGGCGCGAACTGATCCCGCGTTACGCGGATCGACTTGATCAGCGCCTTCGGCGGCAACTCGCGCCCCTCGAAGCTGTCGATCAGGATCTTCGCTTCCGGTCCGCCGATGTCCATCAGCTGCCGCCGCAGTTCATCCGGATCGTCCGACAGCGCCTCAATCTGCTCGCGTGTCATCACCGAGCCGAACGTCACGTCGCGATCGGAGGCCGCCTGCTGGCGATCGCGCTCGACGGTCACGGCAGCCTCGAGACGCTCGAGCGGCAGCATCAGGACCTGCCGGTTTTCGCCGCTGCGGATCCGCACGTCGGGCAGCGCGCGCGTTTGAAAGCCCGGAAACTCGGCGGCGATGGAGTAGCGGCCGGGCCGGAGATTCTCGAACTTGACCTGCCCCTGCTGACTCGTCGGCTCGGGTTTGATGACCTCTGCCTTGTTCGACGGGTCAATTCCTGTGAGGGTCACCATGGCGCCCGGAAGGACCGCGCGGGTTTCATCCACGATCGTGATCAGCACGGTTGCGTTGCGATCGCCCTGCGCGAACGCCTGCGCGGACGTCAGGCAGGCAAGCAACAGAATGAGCAGGGCACGCATAGCTCCTCCAGACGGGATGGTCATTTCAGGGGCTCGAATTTCCGGGAATCGATCTTGGTGTTAATACGAAATCGCTCGAATGTCGTTTCTTCGGTGGTTTCTGCGCCGATGGCCCGGCGGAGCCGGAACGGGAACTTGACGCCATCGACTTCACGGTAATCCGCGAAATACAGCCGATGTTCGACCGGTGTCGCCTGCGCTTTCGAGCGGATCGCCAGGACTTCCTTGGCATATTTGTCCATCTCGTCCTTCGGCGCGTTGGCCGGGGGGGCCGGCGGCCCGGTGACAACGACGGCGCCGGGGGCGATGGATTTGGGTGGCGGCTGTCCGGGAACGGTCACAATCACGTTGGTCGGCGGCGTCGTCCACGTGACCATGATGGGGAGGCGGGTCTCTCTATTGATGAAATAGCGCAGCGAAAAACTGCCTTCCCCCTTCACATCGAGCACGTCCGCCTGTCCCTGCGGCGCCTCGGCCATCGCGGCATACGAGAAGGTCAGGGGATAGGCGCTCGAGGCGGCGAACAGTCCGAGCGCGAGCCGCGCATAGTCCTGCTTGACGGCTGTCACACGTGCACGCCTGGGATCCGGCGCTGGTCCCCGTCCTCCGCGGCCCATCCCGGCAGCCGCACCTTGGGGCATGGCCCCGGGAGCACCCGGGCTGGCGGTCCCCGGCGGCCCTGCGGGCGGAGCCGGCTTATCGGGCGCGGCGACAGGTGCCGCCGGTGCAGGCCCTTGGGGAGGAGCCGCGGGAGGGCCTTCGCCAGGGGCACCCATGCCCCGGCCCATCGGAGGGCCAGCCGGCAACGCCGGTATTTGAATCAGCGCGTCGCCGTTGAAGCCGGCCGACGTCGGGTCGGTGTCCTCCGCCGGGAATTCGTCCACTCGGAGGTATTTGTCAGGCAGTTCGAACAGGATTTCGAAGTCGATGGGGACGAGATTGTTGCCTCGAATGCGACGCGTCTGGCCGGTCGCAACCACTGTCTTGACCGCGGCCAACTTCTCGCCGCCGAGCGCTTTTCGCGATTCGACCAGCACCTGCTCTGCTTTCGCGATCGACTCGGGGGCCGGCGCCGCCGGGGGCGCCGCAGCCGGCGCCTGGGCGGAGACCGCGTTCGCGGCGCCAAGGGAGGCCACGACGCAGAAAAGAACGATCCGGCCCGAGCGCGCCATTGAGTTCCTCATGCAGACACCGCCAAATAGACGAATTTGAAACCGCATTGGTTGGTTTGGTTCCTGATGGGGTGAAGGGGATCTGCAATGGTCACGTGAACGAGACGTCTGGTGCCGTTCACGGCCCAGGTAATTGGCATGACCGGCTCTCTAAGAATCAGCAACGCGGGATTGTGTTCGTCAGGCCCCGGCACGAGAGTGCCAGCGTAGCGGGGAAAGGTCAAGCGCGCGCGGAGAAACGACGCCCCGCGCGAAAAGACGAATTGCGCTTCGCGCCACACGAAGGCACGACGTCACGAAGACACGAAGGATCCTTGCAAAATCAACCGTCGTGCCGTCGTGCCGTCGTGTCTTCGTGCAGCGCGTTAGCGCGTCCGGGATGTGACGTCAGAACCCGAACCTGAGCCCCAGCCGAATCAATCTCTCGTCAATCCCTTCCCGTCCGGTATTCGCGGTGCTCGTGATCGTCGAGAATCCGCCGAGGCTGCGAATCGTGCCGTCGGCGTTCAGGAGGAGATTCGAGACGTTGGCATTCGGCTGCCCGAAGTGGGGCGTGTTCGTCAGGTTGAAGATCTCGACGCGGAACTGCAGCTCTCTGCTGCTTCCCAGATTGAAGTCCCTGAAGAAGCTCAGGTCGAAATTCACGTAGCCGGGACCGCGCATGCTGTTGAAGCCGGCCGTGCCGAATCTCGCCTGCGTGACCGGTCTGAAGGCGAGCGGGTCGAACCACGATTTGTCGGAGCCAATCCCGCCGATGATTTCCACATCGGTCTTGACCTGATCGGCCATCTGGTTGCTGCCCGGCAGATTGAGCGACGTATCCGCCGAGGTGACCGTGAAGGGACGGCCCGAGTACGCGCCGAACAGGCCGTTCACCTGCCATCCTCCGAGCACCGCCGCCGCGACCCCGCCCTCGTTCAGGAACGGCTTGTTCGGGCCGAACGGCAGCTCGGCGACGAACGTGGCCTGGAAGTTGTGCGGGCGATCGTCGTTGAGGCGCGCTTCGTTCAGATGGAAATACTCGAGCGCCTGGACGCGCGGCGGGTTGTCGCTGAGCTGATCGCAGCAGATCCCGAAGGTCTTGGAGAACGTGTAGCCGGCAGTGACCTGCACGCCGTCCGCGAATCGGCGCGTCACCGACGTCTGCAGCGAGTCGTAGTTGCTCCAGCCGGGATTGCTGAGAATGCCGGTCGATGCGGTGCGGCCAAACTGCTGGAACAGCGGCCGGCCGTTGTTGCCGCTGCCGATGACCTGGCTGGCGTTGACGTCGAAGATCTGATTGATATCGCGCTGTCGCGTGCCGACGTACCCGATCTGTCCGGTGAAGCCGCCCGGCAGCTCCGACTGCAGCGTGACGTTGAACGAGTCGACGTAGCCGCGCTTCGGTTCGTCAGGCAGCGCACGCGCGGCGACGTTCAACGGGATCGGGACGACGCCACTGCTCACGTCGGGCACCACGACGGCCGGAATCCCGTCACGCAGCCGTCCCGCGAACCGGACGCCGGTTGCAGGAATGGACAGGCTGATAGACGAGGGATAGTTGCCGATGAGATCGCGGACGAACGCGAGCGGATAGGGATCGTAGTTCCTGCCGTACCCGCCGCGAGCCACCATCTTCTCGGTGATGCGGTAGGCCACGCCGAATCGTGGGGACAGGTTGCCGGCCCCCATGTCGTAGTCGCAGTCCGTTGGAATGCCTGCGACGCCGCAGATCAGCATCGTATTCGTGTCGAGGTCGTACCGCTCGATGCCGCGGGTGGTTCGGGTGCCCATCGGGAAGTAATCCCAGCGCACGCCCAGCGACGCGGTCAGCGAGCGCGTCACCTGCCACTGGTCCTTCACGAACGTGCTGAACTGCCAGTTGCGCGTCCGGTTGCGGTTGTTCTCGTACGGCGTCTCGCTCTTGGCGATGGTCGTGGGCAGGCCGAGCAGGAACGTGGCGAACGAATTGAACTGGTTGCCGGACGGCCCGCCGGGCAGGGTGGTCGGTCCGACGCCGAAGGTGAAGCTGCCGGAGCCGTCTCCGAGCTCGAACCGGTTGAGCGCCTGCCGGACGATGTCGCCGCCGAACCTGAGCGTGTGCCGGCCGCGGGTGTAGGTCGCGTTCGCCGTGTACTGCGCCTGCCAGTTGTCGTCGATGTAGGGCGAGTTGTTGCTGCCGGCATAACCGATGTTGGAGTAGTTCGTGATGCTGAAGTGCGGCCAGCCGCCGTACACGCGGTCGGGGCCGTTGGTCCCGGGGATTCCGAGATACTCCAGGCCGAGGTTTTCGTCGAGACGATCGGGCTCGGACAGCACCTGGATCAGCGTGATGCCGGTGTAGGTGTCGATCAGGAAGCTCGGCGTGAGCACGTACGAGGCGCTGCCGGTGATGGTGTAGGTGTCGCCAAGTCCGGTGCCGGCCTTCGACGCGCTCTCGTTGATCGGCAGCCCGCCCAGGCTGCCGAACATCGTCGGGTTCTTGAAGTTGTAGTTCAGCCATCCGAGGCGGGCCGACAGCCCGAGCTTGTTGGTCGGGTTGTAGTTCACTTTCGCGTCGACGTTGTGCCGGGTGAAGGTGTAGTCGCCGCTGGCGAAGTAGTTGTTCGTGAGCCCCGGCTGGTTGGGCAGCGGCAGATCGGTGAGGAGCTTCTGCACGATCGGGTCGAAGCGATCGCGCGGAATGATGTTGCCGGTGAACGCCGTGCGGCCGGCGCCGGTGTCCGGATTGCCGGTCAGCGGGTCGTAGATGGGATTGGGCGACGCCGAGAAGTCTCCGTTGCGCATCGCCTCGGTCGGGACGGTGCCGAAGCGCTGCGAAATGTTCCGGTCGCGGGTGCCCTGATAACTGCCGAAGAAGAACAGCTTGTCGCGCACGATTCGCCCGCCGAACGTTCCGCCGAACTGGTTCTGACTGGCGTCCGGTTTGGGTTCGGACACGGGCAGGAAGTACGGGCGGGACTTCAGGTTTTCGTTGAAGTGATACTGAAAGAGCGATCCCTTGAACTGATTCGTGCCGCTCTTGATCAGGACGTTCGCCGCCATGCCGCCGGCCAGGCCCTGATCGGCATCGAAGGTGCTCGTCGTGACACCCACGGATTCGATCGCCTCGAGCGCCGGGACGTACGCGGCCACGTGGGGCAGCCACAGGTTGTTCGCGATCGCCCCTTCGATTCGAATCGTGTTCGCGTTGCGCGTCGTCCCGTTCGACGTGAATCCGAGGCCGCGCGCCGGATTCACCGCCACCGAGTGCATGTTCTCGGGAGGCGAGATGCCGGGGACGGTCACCAGCAGACTCTGGTAATTGCGGCCGATCGGCACCGGCAGATTCTCGAGCTGCACCGACGGCAGATCGGTTCGGACATCGGCGCGGTCGGTCTGCAGCATCGCGTTGTCGGCCACCACGCTGACGGTATCCGTCAGCTGGCCGAGCGCGAGGAGGGCGGGGACGCGTATCACGGCGCCTTCACTTACGAGGACGCCGGTCGTGACCGCCTCCTTGAAGCCGTCGAGGTTCACACGAACCGTGAACGTGCCGGGCGGCACCGTCGAGAAGGTCGCCGTGCCGACGTCGTTGGTGACTGCGGTCCGGGTCCACCCGGTTTCGGTCTGCGCGATCGTCACGGTGGCTCGAGGAATCGCGGCGCCGCTGTCATCCTTTGCTTCGACGACCAATGAGCCGTAGAGAACCTGTGCGTGCGCCGGCTGCGGGATCAGGAGTGCGGCTCCAAGGCAGACCAGCAAGAGCGATGTGACGGACGTTCTCATAGTAGACGCTCCAAATGTTCGGGACCGCCGCATCATACACTCTCCTTTACCGGTAAAGTAACCTTATTTGTGACGAACGGCCGGGAGGCGCTACGCTTGACCCCGATGACCAGCGTTCCGCGAGTCAGCGCGTGCTGAAGAGGTCTGCCATCCTACTGGGGTTGGTGGCCGCCGTCGGCGCAGCGGTGTTCGTCGCGCGCGCGGGCCGAAGACCCGACGACTCGTTGAGCGCCCGGATCGACGAGATCTTCGCGGAACGGAACAGGCAGGATGCGCCCGGTTGCAGCGTCGGCATCAGCCGCAATGGCGTTCCCGTTCACGAACGCGGCTACGGCATGGCGAACCTGGAGCTCGACGTTCCGAT
Source organism: uncultured Acidobacteriota bacterium (assembly GCA_963785755.1). Lineage (GTDB taxonomy): Bacteria > Acidobacteriota > Vicinamibacteria > Vicinamibacterales > 2-12-FULL-66-21 > JACCXG01. The sequence goes on from CAWAXG010000065.1 coordinate 75,600, forward strand.
CACGCCGGCGTCCGTGTTCGAGGCGGCCTGGATTCTCGAAGCAGTTCACCGCGATGAGCATCATGCTCCTGGCCCAGCGCGGTCAGCTCTCGCTGGATGACCCCGCGCGGAAATACCTCCCCGAACTGCCCGACTATGGCAGTCCGCTCACGATCCGGCACCTGCTGAATCACACGAGCGGGTTGCGGGATGTGTTCCTGCTGCTCGAAGTGTCCGCCCCTCAGGATGACAACGGCGATCGAAACGGACTTCTGCTCGAGCTCCTCAGCCGGCAACGTGCGCTGAACTCGCTGCCCGGGACGGAATTTCAATACAACAATGGCGGGTATGTGCTGCTGGCGATCATCGTCAAGCGCGTGAGCGGTCAGTCCCTGGCCGCCTTTGCCCGCGCCAACATCTTCAATCCTCTCGGCATGACGAGCACGAGGTTTCAGGACGATCCCGCGGTGATTCTGCCGAATCGCGCCTCGAATTACGTCCGCGACCAGGGTCACTGGCGTTTTGTCCCGTTCAGCACCGCCCGCGGAGCCGTCGGCAACTCGGGGCTCTGGACGACCACCGCGATCTCCTGCGATGGAGCCAGAACCTGGCGGACGCGCGGGTCGGCGGCGCGCCGCTGCTCGCGGAGATGCAGAAGCCCGCCGAGGTTGGGGGGAAGCCCACCATCTTTGGCCTGGGATTCGAGATCCACGAGCATCGCGGCTCGAGGGTCGTCGGCCACGGTGGAGGCGACCGGGGCATCGACAACTATGTCGCCTGGTACCCGCAGCAGCGGCTGGCGATAGCGGTCCTCTGCAACACGGACAACACCGGTTCACAGCAGCTCACGCGACGGATCGCCGATCTCTACATCGGCGGATCAGCCGCCGATCCCGTGGCCGGAAGCCCCGCGCCGGTTGCCGCGGCCGTCACGCTGTCGAGTGAACAGCTCCAGGGGAAAGTCGGCTTGTATCGTGAGTCCGGTGGCGAGACTTTCTTCCGTGCCTTCGTTCGGGAGGGTCAGCTCAGGGGAGCATCGGGCACCGGAACCGGGGACAGTTTCATGCTCACTCCCGTGAGCGAGAACCGTTTCACGATACTCGGAACACCGTTTTCCATCGAGTTTGCGCCACCCGTGTCCGGCCTCGCGCCAGGGTTTCGCAACTTCATCGAGCAGACGCAGAACGGAGTATTCGAGCGGGTCCAGCCGTTCACACCTTCACGCGAACAGTTGCGCGCATACGCTGGCGCCTATCAGAGCGCTGAACTGGCTGTCGAGTGGACGATTGCGGAGCGCGACGGCGGGTTGGTGATCCGGAGACCTGGGAAAGCGGACACCGCCGTCGAGCCGCTTGCCGCCGACATGTTCACGACCGTCGGAGACTTCATGAAGTTCTCGCGCGACTCGAATGGCGCGATCAACGGGCTCACGCTGGTCTCGACCGGTGCGCGCAGTCTGCGCTTCGAACGGGTGAATCGGTAATGCCGGGGGGGCGACTCGTTATGGCGTGCGTTTTGGACGAGACGCGGATTTGCGCGGATCAACGCGGATCAACCACTCAGCGGCGAGCCTCGCGATCCGCGGGGCGCGAGCGGTCGTGCCCGCGCTTCGCGCGGCCGTGGGCAGGACGCTCGATCAGTCACAAACCGGCTCGCGAATACAGGTCCGGCTTGTGACTGATCGAGCGCCCTGTCCACGAGACGCCGGCCTGCAGGCCGGCGTGCCCGACCGCTCTCAGATCCGCGAAGATCCGCGATTCGTGATGTTTACGCGCGCTCGCCGTCGAACTCCGGCCCGCTTCGAGCCCACCGGCGCGGCTCCTCACCTGCCGAACCCGACGGCCGTCACGACGTGATGTCGCTGCGGCGCACCAGGTCCGCGAATCGTGGATCGCTGCGAATCGAATCCCAGACGTCCTTTGCCTCAGAAGTCGAATCGCGCGCCGAACGAGGCCGTGAACGGGCGCCCGACCGGCGGTCCGAAGCCCGGCCCGTAGAGCGAGACCGGCTGCATGAAGGAACTCGCGACGTTCGCCGCGCTCTGTTCCGGACGCAGCGTGAACGACAGGTTCTCGGTGTTGAAGACGTTGAACAGGTCCGCATACACCTTGATCGTTCGCCCACCGACGTTGAACGCCTTCGTTACCCGGAGGTCGGCGTTGAAGAAGTTGCCGGATCGCTCCTCCAGCGTGCCATCGGCGTTGACGACGAAGCCCACGCGCTGGGAGTTCGCGCTCGTGCGCCGGCACCCGTTCGGGTTCAACGCGCGGATCGCCGGGAGGTCGCCGCGAACGGCGAACACGCTCTGCACGCTGACGCCCTCGCACAGGCGGTCGACGATGTTGGTCTGGCCGTCGCCGTTGACGTCGAATCCCAGGATCGGCGTATAGGGCCGTGCCGACGCGAACTGCACGATGGGCGACAACTGGAAGCCGTACGGGATGTCGATCACCCCGCTCGCCACGATGCGGTGCCGCTCGTCCATGCGGGTCGGTCCCCATTCGCCATCGAGGAACTGATCCTCGGGCGTGATCGCGATGCCGTTGCCGCTGTACGACGCGGTCGGCTGGCCGCCCCAGGCGCGGGAGTTCGCGAGCACGTAGCTGAGCGACAGCAGCGCCCGGCCGGTGCGCCCGCGCACCGTGGTCGTCCACGAATCGAACTTCGACTCGTTGGTGGTGCCGATCATGTTGATCTGGCCAAGCCGTCCCGCGCCCAGCCCGGCCCGGGCGAACGCCGCGTCGAAGTAGCGCGTGGACGCGCCGGCTACGCAGCGCGCATCCGAGGGCGAGGATCCCGGGAACGCCGGGTCGCACACGGAACGGATCTGCGGGTTGATCACCTGCACGCGGCCTTCGTCGTAGCCGCGCGTGTGCACGTAGTCGGTCGAGGCCGTCCAGTTGCGGGCGAACGTCCGCTGGTAGCCGATCGAGAACTTGTGCACGTACGGGTCGCTCATGTCCGGATCGTTGATGCGGCCGAAGGCGCCCGCCGGCAGCTGTGAGAAGTCGAACGCCGGAGGGGCGGGCAGCGGATCGACGCCGTACCGGAAGGTTGCCGCCTGGCCGACGCCGACGTCCGAGTTCGTCAGGTTCATGATCTGCGAGTAGATCTCCGGCGTGCTCTGCGTGAACGAGAACAGCGTCAGGTTCTGGAAGATCTGGTCGTAGAACAGGCCGTAGCCGCCGCGGATGACCGAACGGCCGTCGCCGGCCGGGTCGTAGGCGAACCCGAGGCGCGGCTGGAACTCCTTCCAGCTCGGCGTGGTCCGTGACAGGCGGTCGGCGTCGCCGGTGATCTCCCGGGCCCGCGGATCGTCGAGCTGCTGCAGCAGGTTGATCGTGCGGTTGTTCGTCTGATCGAACAGCAGCCCGACGTTCGCGTCCCAGCGCAGGCCGAGGTTCAGCGTCAGCCGCTGGTTCACCCGCCAGTCGTCCTGCGCATAGAGCGCGACCTGATGGAACGTCTGATCGTGAATCGCTTCGCCGGCGAAGTAGTCGATCAGCCGGATGGCGCCGGGCGTGGAGAAGCCCTGCGGATACCGCGCCGTGTTGGTGGCGATCGTCTGCGGGGCGTCGAACCACGTCAGCTGATAGCCGAACGCGCCGAAGTAGAAATAGCCGCCCAGCTTGGTATGGATGTAGTTCGCGCCGGCCTTCAGCGAGTGATTCTCGCGCTGCCAGGTGAAATCGTTCCGGAACTGATACTTGCGCGACGTGGTCGCCTGCGGCGTGTTCGGCGCCGGGCCGATGCGGAAGTTGCCGGCGAAGATCTGAATCGGATCCTCCGACACGCCGAGGATCTCGTTCTGGAAGTCCTGGAAGTGGAAGGAGAACTGATTCAGCCGGTCGCTGCCGACGTTCAGCGTGTGGTTGGCGACGAAGTCGTAGATGTCGTTGACGTTCGTGCTGCCGCCGCTGAGGTCGGTGAGCGCCGGATTCGCCACCTGATCGTTGTCCGACGAATTCCGCTGCAGCGAGAAGCGATAGAACATCGTCTGGTTGCTGGCCAGCCGGTGATCGACCTTCGCCGTCAGGAGCGTGTCCTCATAGGGCGTCGGGATCGTCGTCACCGGGTTGGCGCCGGGCACCAAGGACAACTGGGTCAGGGCGTCAGGCCGCACCGGCGTCTCTCCCTTCGGCTCGTCGAAGCGCTCGAGCGCGCCGAAGAAGAACAGCTTGTCGCGCTTGATCGGTCCGCCGGCGGAACCGCCGTATTCCCAGCGCTCGAACGTCTGCTTGGCGCCGCCGCGCTCCTGGAAGAAGTCCTTCGCAGCGAGGTCCTGATCGCGGTAGGTGCCGAACAGCGACCCGCGAAGGGTGTTCGTGCCCGACTTGGTGATCACGTTGACGACGCCGCCGACGGCGCGGCCGCTCTCGGCGGTCCAGCGGTGCTGCAGGACCTGGAACTCCTGGATCGACTCGTAGGCGAAGTTCTGAATCAGGCTGCCGACGACGTTGTCCTTGTTGTCGCCGCCGTCGACGTTGACGTCGAGCTGCCGGCCGTCGCCGCCGTTCATCGCGACGTTGCCCGTCCGTGTCTTCGTCGGGTCGAAGTTTCCAGCAGGGCGCGCTTCCGGCATGATGACCGACAGGTTCGCGAACGTCCGATTGAGCAGCGGCAGGTTCGTGATCTCGGTCGGGGTGATGACCCCGCCGAGGTCCGAGCGCGTCGTCTCGATGAGCGGAGTCGCTCCGGAAACGAGGACCACCTCGCTCAGCGCGCCGACCTCGAGCTGCAACGACAGGGTCTGGCGGGTGCCGACGTTGATGAGCACGTCGGGCCGCTCGACCTTCTTGAATCCCGCGAGCTCCGCCGCGACGGTGTAGCGCCCGGGCGGGATCAGCAGGAAGAGGTACTCACCGGTATCGTTGGTGACCGCCGTGCGAACCAGCCCGGTGTCCGGGCTGCGCAGCGTGACCGTCACGCCGGGAATGACGGCGCTTGCCGCGTCGGTCACCCGGCCGGTGAGCTCGCCTGTGGTCGCCTGTCCGTACGCCCGCGGCGCGCTCGAGAGCAGCAGAGCCGCTGCGAACAGGACAGTGACGAACTGCTTGACGAATGACATTTGTTTGGCCTCCATCGCGCATGTCACGGATCCATCCAGCCCCGACTTAGCAAGCGGTGAGCCGCACGGGTACAGATGAACGCGCGATAACCGGCACAGAAGCGAGCGATGTACGTGGGGGAGTTCAACGTTTTGGATTGGTAAGACGGGCCGTTGGTGGGACGAACAGCGCACGTCGCCCATCGCGCTTTCGAACCGGGGTGGTTCGGCAACCTCTAACGAGTTTGTGTAGCGGATCTACCCCGTGGCCGAAAGGAAGCGCGTCAGCCACTCATCGAGCGGCAAAGGGCGAGAGATCGACCGGCGGGGAGCGACATGCGGGGCGGCAGCCTAACCTCAAGCGGACGGTGAATGGGGCTGACCGATCCGGACAGCCCGTGAGGGTCGCGTGACCGCCAGCCGGTCAGAGGCCAGGCGCACGGCGTCGCACCGTCGCCTGCCTCCCTGCTCCTGGCGGTTTCGATCCCAAACGTCACGCATCGTCCGAGGCCGTCATGAGACCGCGCCCAGATCCCGAACGCTCACCCGTCGCCTTTCACGTGGACCCAGCGATCAACTCTTTTTCGAGAACGCGTCCCGCACCTGTTTCCTGATGTCCCCGTAGTTCTGCTCCAGGAACTTCTCTTCGTCCTTGGTCAGGATTCTGAACGGTACGCGCACCACGCTCTTCTCGAACTTCACGTTGAGCCAGTGCTGGCCATACGCGATGCCGCCGGGAACCTTGAAGAACAGCCGGCCCAGGCAGGCGCGCGTGTTGCTGAGTTCCACTTCGTCATACGGGATCGTGCGAGAGTCCAACTCGGTGAAGAAAGCGATCCGGCAGGGCCGGCTCGCCATTGGCGGAAAGTAGTTGATCGAATCGCGCTGGACCCTCTCGCGATTCTGCAGCGCCATCGTATTGGCCTCGCGGTGCTCGTTGACCGTGGGCAGGGGATGCGTCTTGCCGTCAGGCGTCTCCAGCGACAGGGCTTCGCGCGTCAACCGATACGCCGGTGTCCGATCGAGGACCGTCATCCCGACCTCGAGGAGCATCCACTCCTCGCCAACCGAGCGGTTGACCAGCTGGTAGCCGATGATGACGTAGCCTTCGTTGTTGTAGGCCGCCCGGACGAACTTTCCCTCGAGCGTCATGATCTCGGGCACGCCGGGTTGGGCAATTGAACCGGCTTGTCCTGTGTCTGCACATCGACTGGAGCCATCGGGATCCAGATTGCGGCCAGGAAGACGACGATCAATGAGAGTGAGCTGTTGCGTTTCATAATCCCCTCAGAATTCTTGCGAGCTTCCACGAGACTCCTTGCGTATAGCCCTCGGGACGCCTGTTTCAGGTCGGATGACTACGATCATACGTCGGCTATCTCCCCGTCGCCGGTTATTCGCTGTTCCGGCCGGCCGCGCGACCGTCGCCCCCATCCACTCGGCTTCGGCCTCATTTGTCCGCTACTGGCTGCGGGAGCGCGGCGCCAGGCGCGCGGCGGAAGTGAAACAGGGTGTGGGAGAGCTGAATCGAAACGGGGTAGAGGACGGGGCTAATTGACAGGGAGGAAGGGAGTCCTGTCCTCCCGGTGTGAAGAGAAGGCCCGGAGCAGCCAACGGGCTGCTCCGGGCCTCGAACATCAGAAGACGAATCGCACGCCGAGCTGCACCGTGCGCGGCGCGCGGGCGAGCCCACGGATGCGCATGAAGTTCGGGTCGGTGAAGCCGGTCACCGGATTCCCGAACTGCGCATGGTTCAGGACGTTCTGCGATTCGGCGCGAATCTCCAGCCGATAGTGGCCGAACGGGATCGTCCGGAACAGCGAGAAGTCGAGGTTCCAGTTGCCCGGACCGCGGAACGCGTTGCGGTCGCTGTTGCCCCACGCATTGCCCGGCTGGGAGAACGCCGACGGGTCGTACCACTGCTCGTCGGGTCCCGCCTCGCCGAAGCCTGGCTGCGGATCGCCGGTGACGTTGATCGTCTGTGAGCCGCCCTGCTGTTGCAGCAGGCCGTTGTCGCCGCCGATGGTGAACGGCGTCCCCGACAGCCATGACGCGATGCCGTTGACCTGCCAGTCCTTGACGATCACCGCGAAGAGATTGCCGTTGTCGCGGGCGAACGGCAGCTCGTAGACGAATCCCATCTGCAGCATGTGCGGGCGGTCGAAGCCGGCCAGCGCGTAGTTCCGGTGGAACTGCGACGGCATCGGCCAGGTGAACCCTGCCGCCGTCGTCGTCGACTTCGTTCTTGGCTTTGCTCAGCGTGTAGGCGCCCTTGAGCAGCAGCCCGTTCTTGTAGGGACGGTTCACTGCGATCTGCAGTGAGTGGTAGCGGGTCTTGGCCGCCGCCGCGAAGAGGTTGATACTGGCGGTGCCCGCCTGTGCGAACAACTGACGATTGGCGTTGCCGCCCGATTCCGCGTAGTTCAGGTTTCTGTTGGCGTACTGGCCGTCGGTGCGCGTGCCAACGTAGCCGATACTGGTCGCGATATCCAGCGGCAGACGGCGCTCGACGAACACGTTCCACGACTGTGTGGCGCCCCTGACAATGTCCTCCGCGTTGGGCGACGTCATGTCGACGCCGCGCGGGAGTGGAACGTTCCCGGTCGAGATGTCAGGATTCGGCGCGAAGGGGATCCCGCTGGACACATTGCCGTATGGGATGAATCCGTTCGGCCCGGCGTCACTGTGGGCGATCGTCAGCGGGAACCGTCCGCGCATCGGCCGCGACCATGGCAGCGGCGTGAACGTCCTGCCATAGCCGGCGCGGAACACCGTGTCATCGTTGAGTCGGTACGCGGCGCCGAAACGCGGCGCGAAGAGGGTCTTGCTCACGTCGATCCCCAGATCCTCCGGGTTGCCGCCGACACCGCCAAGCTTGACGATGTACGTGCTGAACGTCGAGCAGCTCGATGCCTCGGTTCTCGCGCGACATCAATGGGTAGTACTCGTAGCGGAGGCCAAGGTTCAGGGTCAGCTTCTCGTTGACCTGCCAGCGATCGGCCACGTAGAGGCCGTACTGGTTTTCGCGGCCGCTCAGTTCTTCGAACTGTTCGCTCTTGCCGAAGCTGCTCATCTCGCCGAGCAGGAACCCGGCGTAGCTGTTCCAGCCGCCGACGCCGGAATACCCTGGTGTTCCGGTCACTCCGCCACCGAACGTAAGCGCGCCTCGCGGGTTGCCGACCTCGGGCTGCCAGTGATTGAGCCTCAGCCGCACGAAGTCGAACCCGTGCGGACCTCGTGCCTGCCGGCCACTTTGGTCAGGTTGGTCGAGACGGTGTAGCTGCGCTCGTCGCGCCACACCGGTGTCCAGGTCGAGTCGTTGCCAAGCGTTCCAAGGCCAGTGCTGAACACGGGCATACCGCTATAGCGTTGTAGATCGACCGAGCCTGGACCCCTGACGCCATCGGCATTCAAGCCGCGGATGCCGAACACGTCGGTGCCGTAATTCGTGCCGTAGTCAGGACCCTGCATGTTCTGCTGCATCACGTTCGCGCCAACGCTGCCGTCGAGGAGGAGCGTCGGGACTGAGCGTCCAGGTCTGGCCCACCGTATAGACGGTCGTCGTCGTGTCCCCGCCGCCGGCCGCGTCGAACGGCAGGTAGTACAAGTCGAAAACAGAGGCCTGCATCATCGAGAACTTGCCCCAGATCTGATGCGACGACGTGCGGTTCCAGTTGACCTTGACGTCGTAGTTGTCGCGATCGGCCTCGGGTTGGCGAGGGAGGTACAGGTTGTTCTGGAGCCCGTTGTTCGTGCCCGCATTGTTCGGCTCCGGGTACATCGCCTGGATTCTCCTCGAGATCTCGCTGATGCGATTGGCGGGAATCATGGCGTTCTCGAAGAACGTGCGGCCCGCGCCGGTGGACGTTCCCGTGGCCGGGTCGTAGATGCGGAAGGCTCGGGTTCAGCGCGAGCACCTCGCTGAAGTCGCCGTTCCGCATCCGCGCGGTGGGCACGGTGTAGGTGTTGAAAATGCCCTGGCGCTCCGCGTTCCTCTCCCACGATCCGAAGTAGAACAAGCGGTCGCGGCGGACCGGACCGCCCGCGGTTCCACCCATGATCGACGGTGCTGGAGTCGACCTTGCCGGATCGAAATAGCCGCGCCGCGCGTTGAGCTCGTCCTGCTGACGGAAGTAGAACGCCGAACCCTTGAAGGTGTTCGTGCCCGACTTGGTCATGACCGCCGTCGCCGCGCCGCCGGTCATGCCCTGCGCCGCGTCGAAGCTGTTGGTCGAGATGTTGACGTTCTCGATGGTCTCGACCGGCGCGATGTAGCCGGCGTGATGCGGCAGCCAGACGTTGATGCTCGCCGCGCCGTCGATCCGGGTGACGTTGTTGTTGCGGTTCGTACCGTTGATGTTGGTGGTCAAGCGCGCGGCCCGGGCGTGTCGGTCTGCGCGTTCTGGAACTGCGGCGGCGTCGCGCCGGGGACGAGGTTCATCAGGTACTGATAGTTGCGGTACTGGTTCAAGCGGCAGGTTGACGACGTCCTCCGGCCTGAGGTCGACGCTGACGTCGGCCTTGTCCGTCTTCAACAGGACCGCTTCCGTCGTCACGGTCACCGACTCGGTCAAGACGCCGAGCTCCAGCTTGCCGTTGATGCGGACGATGCCGCCGGCCGTGACCGGGACTCCGGTCTGGACGAACTCCTTGAAGCCCTGGAGCGACGCCCGCAGCGTGTAGGTCCCGCCGGTGATATTTCGAATCGTGTAGACGCCCGTCTCGTCGGTCACGCCGGACAGCTCGAGGCCCGTATCCTCGTTCTTGATGGTCACCGTCGCGCCGGGCACGCCAGCGCCGGACGTATCGGCGATGGTCCCGGTCAAGGTTCCGTAGATCGCTTGTGCGGCAGTCGCGGCAGGCAGCAGGAACAGTGCGCCGGCCAATGCGACAGCCATCCACGACTGAAGGATCAGCAACCGACAACGTTCACTCACGCGGATGTGGGGCTCGCTCACAGACATCCTCCTTCTAGAGGTGCGTCGCAGATGAGGTTTTCCCGCTGATCGGGGGATCCCGCCAAGGAGGGGATAACCAGCTGGCGGTACCCGGTCAGCACCTTTAATCATGGTGGGACGTAGGTGTCAAGAACGTTCAGTTTTTGCAGCAATCGTAGCCGGCCGGACTGGAGTGGATCGTCTATAATCCTGGCGACTCAACTATTTCTGGACCAGGGGGTCAGCGCATGAGCGTCCGCGACCTGAATCGCCGTCACTTCCTGCACGGGCTGACTGCCGCCGGCATCGCGGCGTACGCCACGCCGGGGCTTTTCGCGCAGCAGCTCGTCGACACGGCGACCACGACCGAAGGGCCGTTCTATCCGGACAAGCTCCCGCTCGACACCGACAACGACCTCCTCATCATCAATGACGGCGTCACTCCGGCCGTCGGCGAGATCACGCACCTGACCGGCCGCGTGCTGACGAAATCGGGTCAACCGGTGCGCAACGCCTTCGTGGAGATCTGGCAGGTCGATCGGACCGGCTCGTACGTGCACACGGGCGGCCGCCAGCCAACCGGTTTCGACAGCAACTTTCAGGGATACGGACGCTTCCTGAGCGACGCGAAGGGCCAGTACTACTTCCGCACGATCAAGCCGATCGATTACACGCTCATCGGCATCTTCCGCACCGCGCACATTCATGTCGCCGTCAGCCAGAACGGCCGCCGCGTGTTCACGTCTCAGCTGCTTGTCAACGGCCATCCCGCGAACGCCCGCGACAGCGTCATCCGCAGCCTCGACCCGGGCAAGCTCAAGACGCTGCTCGTGGACTTCACGCCGCTGCCCGGCTCGAAGCTGGGGGAGCTGTCAGCGAACTTCGATGTCGTGCTGGGGGCCACCGCCAACGAGCTCGAGATGGGTCCGCTGCGCGGCGTCGCGCCGTCGGCTCGTCAGCGCAAGAGCGGCTGACGAAGCTATCACGGACCTCGCGACAGAGCTGGATGCCGGCGGTGCGTGCGGTCGCGCCGTGATCAGCTCGAACCATCCCGGCCGCTGTTCAGCAGGTGGTCTACCGTGGAGTTGGCCTCGTCTTCGAGCCGCGCGCGCAGGTCGTCGAAGCGCTTGTTGAGGTCGCGTCTCAGCGCCAGCGCATTGAGGATGAACGAACGCGTGAGCGCGATGACGAGGATGGCGAGGAGGAGTGGCAAGGATCCCGCAGCATCTCGAACTCCGGGTACAGGACCTGGTTCACCTGCCCGAGCGGCTCGGGGTCTCACCAGTCATCGACCGAAACTCTTCTGCCACGAACACGATCGCCTCGGATGACTCACGCCCGTCGACCAACGTCGTCCACAGGTCCAGGAGCGCGGCGGCATCGCCGGCGCCATGTCCGGATGCCACCACGTAGATGGGCTCGCGGGGGCCGTCGAACAGGGTGACGTGAGTCATGCTCACGCCGGGAAGAAACGGGCGATCCCACTGCAGCGCAAATCGAGCGTCCGTCATTCAAGGCCTGCGAGATGCTCGACCGATCTTCTCATAGCCGGCTTTTCTGCCGGGGCATCCTGATGCGTTGCGCTCGGGCCACCACCACAACAACAATCCGGTATCCATGCGCATCCCACCGATCGATTACGAGGGTTCGTGGCGGCACGGTTCCGACGATATTCAAGGGTTCAGGCGTTCAAGGGTTCAGAGAGCTGGACGCTCTGCTGGCAGAGGCGAAGAGCGCCGCGGGCCGCCAGTGATGCCGGCGGCTGCTCACTCTTCTCGCAGCGCCACGAGTGGATCGGTACGGGCCGCGCTTCGGGCCGGCAGGTAGGCCGCCGTCGTCGTGACCAGCGTCACCGCCGCCAGGGCGATGCCGATGCTGGCGGGATCGTGCGGGCTGAGCCCGAACAGCATCGACGACACGTAACGTATGACGACGATCGCGAGTGGGATCCCGATCGCGACGCCCAGGGCGACCAGCGTCAACGACTCTTTCAAGAACAGCCGTTCGATCGTCCCGGGTTGGGCGCCGACGGCAATCCTGACCCCGATCTCCCGCCGCCGCCGTGCGACGCTGAAGGCGAGCACGCCGTACAGCCCCACGGCGGCAATCAGCAAGGCGAGCGCGCCAAACCAGGTGGACACCCGCGTGACGAGCCGCTCGATGACGAGCGTGCGATTGACGATCTCGCGAAACGGCACGACATTGCTGAGCGTGATTCCCTTGTCGATGGATTGAGCCAGGCGAAACATCTCCCGTGCCACTGGCTCCGCGTCTCCCGACGTCCGGACGGCCAGGCGAACGACAGGCGTCCCTCCCATCTGACGGTACGGGCGGTAGTACATCGCTGGCGAATCGTCCCGGAGGTTGATCCACTTCGAGTCCTTCACGACGCCCACGATCTCCATCAGCTCGCCGGAGCGGGAGCCGCCTTCCCTGAAGAACCGGACGCCGATCGGATCCGCGCCTGGCAGGAACCGGTGCGCGAACGTCTCGTTGACAATGGCGACCAGGGGAGCGCGCTCGTCATCAGAGCCGTGGAAATCGCGGCCGGCTGTCAGTGGCGTCCCCATCGCGCTGAGAAATCCGGGCGAGATGCGCTGTTCGATGCTTTCGGCCATCTCTGGCTTGTCACGGCCCGGAAATCCGATCCGGTACTCAAATGCCCCTCCCGAGAGCTGTCCCATGTGACTGAAGGCCGCGCTCTCGACCGCCGGCAACCCTGCGGTCCGCGCGCGAAGCTCCTCGATCAGCTGGTCACGGCGCACCTCCGGATACTCGCGCGGGAAGCCGACGTCGGCGACGAGAAGACGATCCTCGCGATAACCCGCGTCCTGGCCGCGCAGGTTCTGCAGCGTGCGGAGGAACACGCCAGCGACGACCAGTAGCGCGGTGCACATCACGATCTGGCCAACGAGCAGGGAACGGCTCAGCGGGCTTCGGCTTCGCTGACCCGATCCGGCGCCCGCCTTCAATCGGGCGGCGGAGACCGTCGCGGTGATCCGAACCGCGGGTCCCACGCCAAACAGGAGGCACGTGGCCACCGACAGGAGCGCCACGAATCCAAGCGATCGTCCATCCAACGCGAATCGAAGATTCGGGACCGCCAGCGCCTGTTCCGGCGGAAGAAACGCCAGGAGGGCTGCACTGATCCAGTACGCGACGCCGAGGCCGAGCGCGGCCCCAGCGGTTGAAAGCAGCAGGCTCTCGGTGATCAGCTGACGGAGGATGCGGCCCCGCGACGCGCCGATCGCCGCGCGGACGGCTATCTCCCGTTCACGCGACATGGTCGATGCCAGCATCAGATTCGCGAGGTTGGCGCACGCGATCAGCAGAACCAGCGTGACGACGCCCCCGACCAGGAGCAAGGGTTGGTACAAACGCCGCCGCAGCGTCGAGTATCCGATGTCTCCGGGCTGAAACTGGACGGCGCGGCCGAGGATAGCCGTGGTTTCCCTCTCGGCCTGCGCGGGTGTGACGCCGGGCCTGAGACGTCCCATCACACGCATCCACCGGCCTTGGGTGCGATCATCCGAATTAGCGGGGACGATCTGATCGATCGCGACCCAGATATCGACGGGCACGTCGATCTCCGTCCCGCGGAAGCCCGCAGGCGCAATGCCCGCGATCGTGAACTCGCGAGGACCCCGGCGGAAGCGGCTGCCGAGGGCGGACAGGTCGGCGTTGTACTGGCGCCGCCAATACTCCTCGCTCAAGACCGCAATGGGCTCTCCCGCAGCGCCAGGCTCCGGTTGATGGAACACACGTCCTCTGAAGGGACGTACCCCGAGCACGTCGAAGTAGTTGTCGGACACCAGCTGCACGAATGCGTTGCGCCGCTCGCCGCCCACTTCGATCTCGGCCGGCCGTCCGACCTGAATCGAGCTGGCAATCACCCCCGGGAGCGTCTTGCTTCCGCCCTGCTGCAGCGTATCGTGCGTCGCCAGCGTGAATGCCTCCGCCATCGTGCCATCGGCACGCCGTTCGGCCAGGCGGACGAGTTCGCCCGGCCGTTCGACGGGGAGGTCTCTCATGAGCAACGCATCCATGAGGCTGAAGACCGCGGTCGTGCCGCCGATGCCCAGCATCAACGTCAGGATCGCGGTGGCGGACAACATGGGCCGGCGGCGCAGCAGCCGTCCGGCATAGCGCACGTCCTGGCCGATGCGTTCGAGGAACGTCCAGACCCTGGGCTGCGGCTGATCTCTTTGCGGCATAGAAGGCACTTTACACGTGATTCTCGCGCGTTCGATCGATGGCCTCTTGTGGCCATTCCATAGACGTTCCAGGTCAGCTGAGGGTTGGAAGTCTGCGCAATAAAGCCGTCACTCATCTCGCCGGGCGCATCGCTCATTCCGGCACGCCGCCGCCTGTCAATTAGCGCTCGCCGCCGCAGGGCGTTCGAGTCACGATTGGCCCTGGGAGCCAGAGTGCGCCGCCAGGCGAACGGCTGAGCAGGGAGACCGCAATGCGTACGCGCACAGCGATCGGCGCATCACTCGTCATCGCGCTCGCCGGCGTCGCGATCGCTCGTCAGGCACTTCAGACGCCGACCGTGCGGCCGCTCGACGAGAAAGCGCTGCGCGAATACGCCGGCGTGTATCAGTGGGGGCCGGACGCGTTCGTGTATCTCCAGATGTGGGGAGAATTCCCGAAACACCAGCTCGGCGCGTTCGATGAGTCCGGAGAGCTTCGCGCGTTGTACCCGACGGATCGCGACGCCTTCTTCACTGGCCCCGGCATTGCGGTCCCAGGCCCGATCGAATCCCGGGTCGAGTTTCAGCGCGATGGCAGCGGGAAGATCGCGACGCTGACCTGGACGCGCGAGGGGGCGCCGCGAATCGCGCGGCGCGTCGACATCGAGCAACAGGAAGACGTCCGGTTCCCGGGTGGCGGGGTTCAGCTCGCAGGCACGCTGATCGCGCCGAACACCGGCGGCAAACATCCCGCGATCGTTCTGGTGCATGGTTCGGGACCGCAGAACCGCGAGTCGATCCTTCCGTTTGCCCGCTTCTTGATCCGCCACGGCATGGCGGTCCTCGGCTACGACAAGCGCGGTGTTGGCGGCTCGACGGGTGACTGGAACACCGCCTCGTTCGACGATCTGGCTGGCGACGTCGTCGCCGCCGTCGAGTACCTGAAGACACGGCCTGATATCGACAGCAGGCAGATCGGCCTGCTCGGCGTGAGCCAGGCAGGGTGGATCATGCCCCTGGCCGCGGTCCGTGCAACGGACATCGCCTTTCTCATCAGCGTGTCCGGCGCCGGCATCCCCGGCGCCGAGACCACGATCGATCAGGCGCGAAACGAGATGACGGCCAGCGGCATGCGGCCGCAGGCGGTCGAGCAGATCATCGAGCTGATGAAACTGCAATACGCATTCGTCCGGACCGGGCAGGGCTGGGACGAGTACATGGCCGCTCGCGAAAAAATCGCGGCTCGCCTGGGGGGAAAGCCGCCCGAGACATTTCCGGGAACGCCGGATCATCCCTGGCTGCAGTTCATTCGACGGTTGCTGTTCTACGATCCGGCGCCGACACTGCGTCGGCTGAGGACGCCGGTGCTCGCGCTGTTCGGCGAGCTCGATAACAACATCCTGGCGGAAAAAAACCGGGCCGCCTGGGAAGCAGCCCTGAAAGCCGGCGGACACCCGGATTACACGCTGCAGATTCTTCCGAAGGCCAATCACTACCAGATCGAAGCCATGCTTGGCAGCAACGCCGAGATGCCATCACTGCAGCGATTCGTGCCGGCCTACTCGACAACCCTCCGAGAGTGGCTCGCGAAACGGATCCGGAGAACTCTTGAACCCCTGAACCCTTGAACCCTTAAACCTCTGAACCCTAACTATCGCCGCCCTTCCCACTCTTGTCGCGATTGGCCCCAGATGTCCACGCGATCGTGTTCGAACGGAGCCGGCAGTTTGCCGGGACCCAGATTTCGTGAGCCGAGCTTCTGGGCGACGCGTTGCGAGGCGAGGTTCTCCGGCGCGATCGAGTGGATGATGTTCGGCCAGCCGAGGGTGTCGAACGCCCAGTCCGTCGCGGCGGTGGCGCCTTCGCCGGCGTAGCCTCGTCCCCAGCGATCGCGCACGATCGCCCACCCGATCTCGGGACCCGGCCATCCTTCCGGCTGCCATGGACCGAGGCGGCCGACCCATCGTCCGCTCTCTTTCTCGATCACCGAGAACATCGCAAAGCCCTGCGTGTGCCAGGCGCCAATCATCGTCATGAGCTGCCGCCAGCAGATGGGGCGAGGCATCACGCCGCCGATGAACCGGGCGGACGGTTCGTCGAGCATCATCTCGGTCCAGGCGTCGAGATCGTCCGCGTGCGGCGGGCGCAAGATGAGGCGCGGCGTTTCGAGCCGCAGATCGTCGAATGCTGCCATGTGCTGCTGCTGACCCCGGGCTCATTTCATCTCACCCGCCCAGTTATATACAACGCTGATGGGCGCGTCCGGCGTATCGAGCAGCAGGTTGACGAGGAACCGGCGTCCATCCTGGCTGGGCTCGTAGCTGTTTCTCGTGTTGTAGACGTTTGAGCGCATCTCGAACAGGACGGAATTATAGACACGCCGTGCGAGCCGCTGTGTCGCGGTCCGGCCGGTCGCCTCGCCGTGGGGACGCCGGTATTTTGTTTGACAATCTGATGGGCAACGCGATACTCCATTAGTTCGTCTAATAGGGCGATTCGTCACGACGTCCTGGCGCCCTGGCCGGCTTCATCCGCACGGCCGATGCAGGGCGGCCGCGGAGGAATGGAGATCGGATGCGCAGCCTTCGTGAACTGATTGTCCGTCTCTGGGGAACGCTGCATCCGGCACGGCGCGACCGCGACCTGGAAGAGGAGCTCCGGCTGTACCTCGAGATGGCCGCAGACGACGCGCGGCGTCGCGGTGTCAGCGCCATCGACTCCAGACGCCTCGCGCGGCTCGAGGCCGGCGGCGCCTCGCAGGCAATGGATGCGCTTCGCGATCAGCGAGGCCTGCCGTGGATCGACGACCTGATGCGCGACGTGCGCCATGGGCTGCGCACGCTGCGGCGCAGTCCGGGCTTTACGGTGGTCGCCGTGGTGACACTGGCGCTGGGGATCGGCGCGAACACCGCCATCTTCTCGATCGTCAACAGCGTGATCCTGCGCCCGCTCGCATATCCCGAGCCTGGGCAGTTGATGCGTCTGACCGCGCGGTTTCCGATGGCAGGGTCCGCTGGAGTCGGGCTCTCCAATCCGGAGTACGTGGAATTCCGGGAGATGACTCGATCCTTCACGCACGTGGGAGCATTCACGACCGGCGGCGGCAACACCGGCGGTGGATCTGGATCCTGGACCGGTGCAGTGAATCTCACCGCAGGCGATCGCGCTCTGCGCGTGCGTTCCGCCGCGGTGGACGAGCACTTGATTGCGGCGCTCGGGGTTCTGCCTGCGCATGGGCGTTTTTTCGCCGCGGGCGAGACCGAGGCGATGGCCGACCGGCCCGGCTTGGGCGGGCCGCCGATCGCGGTCCTCTCGCATGAGTTGTGGCAGACCGCGTTTGCCGGACAACCGCTCGTCGGCAAGACCGTGACCGTCGATGGCCGGCCTCACGAGATCATCGGCATCATGCCGCCCGGCGTCGATCTGATGGACACCCGCCCGGAAATCTGGTTGCCGCTCGGGACTCATCCGGTGATCCGCCGGATCCGCAACAGCCATCTCCTCAGCGTCATGGGGCGGCTGAAAGCGGGTGTCACGCCGCAGGCGGCACAATCCGAGTTGGACGCATTCCTGGAGAACTGGGCCGAGCGTGCGGGCGCGAAGGGCCATGTCCCCACGAAACACCCGTCGCGGGCCGAGGACCACAATCTCGAGATGCAGCCGCTGCAGGCCGCGATTGTGGGCGACGCGAGCCGCGTGCTGTGGGTCCTGCAAGCTGCCGTCGGACTCGTGCTGCTGATCGCCTGCGCGAATCTCGCGAGCCTCGCCATGGCCCGCGCCGAATCACGTCGTCGTGAGTTCGCGGTACGTACATCGCTCGGGGCGAGCCGCGGCCGGCTGCTCCGCCAGGCGATGACCGAAGGCGTGCTGTTGTCGGTCGTGGGTGGCGCGCTCGGCGTGTGGCTCGCCCGAGTTGGCGTTCAGGCGCTCGTTCTCGCCTATCCCACCAGCCTGCCTCGGACCAGCGACGTCACCATCGACGTGCCCGTCTTGCTCTTCGCGCTCATCGTCTCGATTGGGACCGGTTTGCTCTTCGGGCTCGCGCCAGGCGCGAAGAGACCGGTCGGCGATCTCGCGACCGCCCTCAACGAGGGTGGGGCTCGAGGGTCCAGCCGCTCCGGCCTTCGGGTCCGTCGGGCGCTGGTGGCGGCGGAAGTCGCGTTGGCAGTGATGCTCGTCATCACCGCCGGTCTGCTGATCCGCACGGTCCACAACCTCACAGGTGTTGACGCTGGATTCGATCGATCCCGCCTGGTCACGTTCTCGATGACGTTGCCGCGGAGGCACGTCCTAGGGCGGCGGCCGCGCGGCCGTGTATCAACGCCTGCTCGAGACGCTGCGCGCCGCACCGGGCGTGCAGGCAGCCACCGCCATGTCGGATCTGCCGCTGAACCGCTTCGTCCAGCGCTTCACGACGCGCGTCGAGAACACGACGGCCGCGACCGGACAGACCTCTGAAATCGTCGACTACTACCAGTTCGTCATGTCAGGGTATTTCGAGACGATGCGCATCCCGATCGTCGCCGGCCGCGGCTTCGGACCGTCGGATACGACGTCGCTCGACCGCGTGGTCATCGTCAATGAAACGCTGGCGCGCAGGCTGTGGAACGGACGCAGTCCGATCGGGCAACGTCTCCGGCCGAACCTGTCGGCGTCGATGGGCACGGCGGACAATCCCTGGCACACGGTGATCGGCGTGGCCGGCGACGTGAAAGAGGGCGGGGTCGATCGGGCGGCTGGAACCGAGCTCTACATCTTCCTCGACCAGCCGGCGCCGCCCGTCGATGAGATCAAGAATCCGTGGCGCGCCAACGCTCCGCCCACGATGAATGTGACACTACGAACGACCTTGCCGCTCGCGGCGTTGTCGTCCACGCTCGAGGCCGCGGTCCGGGACGCGGACCCCGCGGTTCCTATCGTTCGATTGCGCGAGATGGACGCGGTGTTCGGGGAATCGATCCGCCGCCCGAGGCTGCTGGCGCAGTTGGTCGGCGGGTTTGCCGGACTGGCGCTGCTCCTCGCGGGCGTCGGCACCTACGGGGTACTCTCCTATATGGTGACCGAGCGCCGACGCGAGATCGGCATCCGCATGGCGCTCGGGGCCACCCGTTCGAGCGTGATCGCACTGGTGATGAAACAGGGCCTTCAGGCCACCGGGGTCGGAGTCGTCGTGGGTGTGGCCGGAGCGCTCGCCGTCAACCGTTTGATCGCGGCGCTGCTGTTCGGTGTGCGGCCGGCGGATCCGGCGACGCTCGTGACGGTGATCCTGACGATTGCCCTGGTGGCGGCGATCGCGTGCTGGCTGCCCGCATGGCGCGCCTCGCGGCTGGATCCGAACATGGTGCTCAGAGCGGATTAGGTGTCTGCTACTCCACTCGACCGGAGACTCTTGATGCAGCGCAGTCGCATTCCATTCCTGGCCGTCGTGCTGGTGCTCGCCGCGACCGTGGCGGCGCGCGCGGATCCGACCGACGACTACATCAAGGCCGAGATGCAGCGTCAGCATGTTCCGGGCCTGTCTCTCGTCGTCATCAAGGATGGAAAGATCATCAAGTCGGCGGGATATGGACTGGCGGATGTACGGCCTCAAAACCCCGGCCACGCCCGAGACCGTCTACAAGATCGGGTCGGTCAGCAAGCAGTTCATCGCCACCGGCATCATGGTGCTCGTTCAGGACGGCCGCCTGGCCCTCGACGATCCGATCAACAAGTACCTCGAAGGCGCGCCACCAGCCTGGCAGGGGATCACGATCCGCCATGTGCTGACGCACACGTCGGGCATTGTCCGAGAGGCGCCCGGATTCAATCCGGCGAAGGTGCAGAGCGATCTCGATGTGATCAAGACGGCGTATCCGCTGCCGCTGCGGTTCGCGCCGGGGGAGAAGTGGGAGTACTGCAATGTCGGGTACTTCGCGCTCGGCGAGATCATCCGCAAGGTTGCCGGCCGGCCGTGGACCGAGTTTCTGACCGAGCGGGTCTTCAAGCCGTCCGGGATGACGACGACATATCCGACCGATACGAAAGAGCGCGTCGCGAACCGCGCCGTCGGCTATACCGGTGACGAAAACCGGCGAGTCGCCGACGACTGGAAAGCGCTCCGCCCGAGCGGCGCCTTCGTCTCAACCGTGCTGGACCTGGCGAAGTGGGACGCGATGCTCTCGACGGACAAAGTCCTCACCGAGGCGACGCGGCGTCAGATGTGGACTCCGGTCACGCTCAACAACGGCACGTCGTACCACTATGGCTTCGGGTGGGAGCTGGATGCGCTGAACACGCACAAGCAGGTGCATCACGGCGGCTCGATGCCAGGATTTCGTTCTCAGTTCGCACGGTTCGTCGACGAACGAGTGACGCTCATCGTCCTCATGAATGCGGAAGATGTGGACCGGGACTCGATCGTGCGCGGGATCGCGGAGTTCTACCTTCCGGTCCCGGTCCGAACGCGGTAAGAGCATTCCAGCCAGGGGTATTTCACAAGGAGGACGTCCTCCCATCCTCCTTGTGAAGAGAAGACGCCGCCGCGAACGTTTCCTCATCTGCCGGCAGCCATCGCGCGGAACGTGCGGCCGATCGCCTCGATCTTCGCGGGCTCTTTCCGCAGGCCGCTCCAGGCGAACACCATCACGCCGGTCGCGGGTCTCCGTATGCCGAGCTCGAGCACCGTCGGCACCTGATCGACGGGAACGGATTCGCCCCAGTCCGAGATCTGCACGATCGGCCAGATGCGGTGGCGCTCGCCGGCCACGCCGCTGATGCCCAGGTGCTTGCCGAGCCATGTCACCTGACGTGCGATCCACGCCGGGTCCGTTGAGTGGCCAAACCGCGCGTGGTACACCATCGGGCTGAAGACGTCGACGTAGGCTGCCTGCGCCTTGAGATCAATCGCCAGCTTCTCGAGCCGCGCGCCGCCGAGATCCTCGTCGCTCCAGGCGTTGTGGAACGTGCCCAGGAGCGCCGACGGACGTGTGGCCTCGATGATGTCGCGGAACTCACGGACCCAGTCCGTGAAGAGGTTCAGCCGCCAGCGGATCCAGGCAGGACGGTGCGTGGACAGCAGCAGCGCCGCTCGCTCGGATGCCGGCGCGTCGGGCAACCGGATCCCGGTCGCGTCCTGGAACCGCCGCAGGCAGCGATCGCAGAAGCAGGTATCAGGCATATCGGGGTCGGCGCGTTCCCAGCTTGCGTGACTGTGGTGGTAATCGAGCCAGACGCCGTCGATGGCGAAGTCCTGCAGCAGCTTCCTGAAGGCGTCCATCCGGAATCGCCGGTAGCCGTCATGCGTCGGGCAGATCCCCTGCCAGCCCTGCGGCGGCGCCGACACTTGTCCGTCGGTTCCGATCGGCGCGGCGTCGGGATGTTCTTTCAAATACTCGGCGGCGTGAAGGGTATTGAACTCGGCATACACCTGCACGCGCTCGGCACGCAGCAGCGCCAGCCGTTCGGGCGTGACGCTGCCCGCGCCCAGCCACACCGCGTCGATGCCGAAGTCGCGCAGACGCGTGCCCGCGTCGAGAATCTCCTGGGGCACGCCGCCGTAGATGCCGCGGAGCGGTGCTGTTTGCGCGGACGTTTGCGGCGCCGTGGCGCCCGGTGCACCCAGAGTTACGGCGATACCGAAGGTGCACGCGAAAACCGCGAGGGGGATCGACTTGTCAGGCATGTCACTTCCGGGGTCAGGCCGTGAATCCGTGAACGGGGACAGCGTGCCGCAGGAACGATTTGCGGTCAAACGGTCTGGTTTCTTGGCATTTCAGGCCATTTTCTGAGGGGGCGCTCATGCGTCTGGCTGTCCTGATTCACGGATTCACGGCCTGACCCCCAGCTCAGCCATGTCGTCTTTTCCCCGCCGTTAGCGATTCTGTATATAGGGGGCATTTCGGCCGCCCTGGGGAATCGGCGGCCGCGAAGGACGACAGATGGCTGTAATGAACGCAATCTCCGAAATACCGAGCGGGACGGGTGATGAACGGGTTGTCGCGGATGTGCTGTTCGGGACGCTCTATGCCGAACTGCATCGCCTCGCGCGCCGCGAGCTCAATCGGCGCGGACCGGTCGGCGGGCTTGGTGTCACCACCCTCCTGCACGAAGCCTACCTCTCGATGTCCGGCAAAGACGGCACCGTGTTCGTCGATCACGCCCGGTTCATGGGCTATGCCGCCCGCGTCATGCGCGGGTTGATCATCGACGACGTGCGCCGGCGCCGGTCCGAGAAGCGCGGCGGCCTGTTCGAGATCACGTCGCTCTGTACCGATCACGGCGACGTGGTCATGAATCCGACCTCGCTGATCATGATCAGCGACGCCCTCGACGAGCTCGCCGACGTCGATCCGGATCTCGCCCAGGTCATCGATCTCAAATTCTTCTGCGGGTTCTCGTTCACCGAGATCGCCGCCATGCGCGGCGTGTCGGAGCGGACGATTCAGCGCAATTGGGAAAAGGGCCGCATGTACCTGCACCATGCGGTCGGCGGCGGCCATCCGGCCGCCGTGAGCGCCGATGCCGCCGCTCAGTCCTGATCGCTGGCGCGTTCTCAGTCCGTATCTGGACGAAGCGCTCGAGATTCCCACCGAGGACTGGGCCACGTGGCTGGCCTCGATCTCCGCGAACGATCCGGCCCTGGCCGCCGATCTGAACGCGATGCTGGCCGCGCACCAGGTGGTCCACAAATCCCGCTTCCTCGAGCGGGCGGTGTTGGATCCCCGGCTCACGCCGATGGAGTCGCTCGCCGGCCAGGTCGTCGGCGCCTACAAGCTGCAGTCCCCGATTGGCCAGGGCGGTTCGGGCAGCGTGTGGCTCGCCGAACGCTGCGACGGCCGCTTCGAAGGACGGGCCGCGGTCAAGCTGCTGAACATCGCGCTCCTCGGCCGCGCCGGCGAAGAGCGCTTCAAGCGCGAAGGCACCATCCTCGCGCGCCTGCAGCATCCGCGCATCGCGCATCTCATCGACGCCGGCGTCTCGCCGGCGGGCCAACCCTACCTCGTGCTCGAACACGTGGACGGTCGAAGCATCGATCGCTATTGCGACGAACGCTCGCTCGGGATCGAGGCTCGCCTCCAGCTGTTTCTCGACGTGCTCGACGCCGTCGCTCACGCGCACGCCAACCTGATCGTGCACCGCGACATCAAGCCCGCCAACGTGCTCGTCAGCACCGATGGTCAGGTCAAGCTGCTCGACTTCGGGATCGCCAAGCTGATCGAGCGGGATGGTCCGTTGGGGCCCGGCACCGCGGACGCGACCGCGCTCACGCGCGAGTGCGGCGCGGCGCTGACGCCCGAGTACGCGGCGCCCGAGCAGCTGTCCGGCGGCGCCGTGACCACCGCGACCGACGTCTACGCGCTTGGCGTGCTGCTGTACGTGCTGCTGAGCGGTCAGCATCCCGCGGGCCGCGCCCTTCGATCGCCGGCCACGCTGATCCACGCCATCGTGGATACGCAGCCCCAGCGCGTGTCGGACGCCGTCGTGTCGCAGACCGAGCCGCAGGAGGCGCTCTCGCGGCACGCCCGGCAGTGCGGCACGACCTCGAGCCGCCTTCGCCGCGCCCTTCGCGGCGACCTCGACACCATCGTCGCGAAGGCGTTGAAGAAGAACGCCTCGGAGCGCTACCCGTCGGTCACCGCGCTCGCCGACGACATCCGGCGGTTTGTGCGCCAGCAGCCAATCAGCGCGCGAGCCGATACGCTTGGCTATCGCACCGTGACCTTCGTCCGCCGCCACGCGGGAGGTGTCGCGACGTTCGCGGTCGTCGTCCTGCTGATCGCCGGATTGACGACGGTGCATACCTCGCGGCTGTCGGCGGAGCGTGATCGTGCGCAGCGTGAGACGGCGAAAGCTGTCAAGGTGAGCGAGCTGCTCATGGGACTGCTGACGATCGCCGATCCGTATACCAATCGGGGACGATCGGGGCAGACGAACCCCCGCGCGCTCCTCGATGAAGGCGCCGAGCAGATCCAGAAGGAGCTGGCCGGGCAGCCCGAACTGCAGGCGGAGATGCTGACGATGATGGGGAGGACCTATCGTCGGCTGGCGGCGTTCGACAAGGCCCAGCAGCTGCTCGAGCAGGCGCTCGCGACCGGGCGGAAGGCGTTCGGCGCGGAACACGTCCGCGTGGCGCAGACGCTCGACTACCTTGGCGTCGTCCTCACAGACAAGGGGGACTACGCGGCGGCCGGCCGGACCCTCGAACAGGCGCTCGGTCTTCGGCGCAAGCTCCTCGGCCCGGAGCACGCGGATGTCGCCGTGACGCTCGCCGAGCTCGGACGCGTCTATCAGGATCAGGGTCTGAACGATCGCGCCGAGCCGCTCCATCGTGAGGCGCTGGCCATCAGGCGCAAAGTGCTCGGTGAAGAACACAGGGAAACGGCGGTCAGCCAGAGCGATCTGGCGTCGGTGCTGCGACTGAACGGCGATCTGCCGGGCGCCGAAACCCTGCTCACGCAGAGTCTCGACACGAACCGCAAGACGCGCGGGCCGGAGCATCCCAACACGTTCGCCGCCTTGCACGATCTCGCGCTGATCGCGGCGACGAAGGGCGACCTTCCGGCTGCCGAATCGCAGCTGCGTCTGGCGCTCGCGGGCCAGCGGAAGACGCTTGGCGACAGACATCCCATCGTCGCGACCACACTCAACAGCCTCTCGCGCGTATTGCTGGAACAGGGACGTCACGCCGATGCGGCGTCCATGCTGAAAGAGGCGCTGGAGATCGCCCGCGCCGCCCTCGGCAACGATCACCAGCTCGTCGCGATTTATTCGATCAACCTCGCGGTCGTGCAGCTCGAACGAAAGGACCCCGCGACGGCGGAAGCGCTCCTTCGTGAGGGCCTGCGGATCAGGGCTCGCGCTCCGGGGCTCGTGCCGAGCCGTCGCCGCACACGCCTGCAGGACGACTGGAGCATCGGCGCGACGAAGAGCCTGCTCGGTGCGTCACTGGTCGGCCTCCACCGCTACGACGAAGCGGAAGCGGTGCTGCTCGATGCGCGCCGCGATCTCGAGACCTCGCGTCCGGCGCCGAATGCGGAGATCAAGTCCACCATCACCCGGCTCGTAGAGCTCTACGTCGCCTCCGGCAAGCACGACCGGGCGGCGGCGTATCTGGCGCTGCTCGGTTCCTGACCATTTCCTCGCTCGCCCGACGAGCGGCTGTCGCCGCCCCGGCCTCAACCCGCGTGTCGCCTTTGTGCCACCCATTTCGATGTTTTCAGTAGGAACTCGAAACGACTGTCACAGACAAGGAGAACTTCAACATGTTCCGGAACACGACCGCGCTCACCGCTGCTCTGACGTTCGCACTGCTTGGAGGGGCGCAGGCCGCCGAAAAGATCATCCCGCCGGCCGTCCCCATCGACATCGAAGTGCCTGCGGGGTTCAACCCGTTTTTCGTCGGGCACGCCGTTGGGACCCAGAACTTCATCTGCGTGTCGGCCGCGACCCCGACCGGCGGCGAGTGGTGGCCGATCGGCCCGCAGGCGACCATCTTCGACGAAACCGGGGAGCAGACCCTCACGCACTATCAGAGCAAGAACCCGTTCAAAAACGACAACCTGCACGCGACGTGGCAGCATTCGCGCGACACGAGCCAGGTGTGGGCGACCAGGTTCAGTGGGTCGCTGGACCCGACCTACGTCGCGCCGGGCGCAATCGAATGGCTGCGGCTGGACGTGACCGGCGGGCAGGTGGGACCAACCGGCGGCGACAAGCTGTCGTCGGCCCTCTTCATTCAGCGCGTGAACACCGTCGGCGGCGTGAAGCCTCCGGCCGCCGATTGCACTTCGGGCACCCTCAACAACAGGAGGCTGGTGGATTACGAGGCGGACTACTACTTCTATCGATAGCCGCCAATCGGGCGGGGGGCGTGTGATGATTCCAATCCTTCAGGCCTGCGTTTCCCGCGCGCAGGCCTGACCAGCCTCCGCGTCGCTGGGTATAATCGCCGCGTGAAAAAGGACGAGCGACTGGTCGAGACGTTCGCCGTGCTTCGCGGCATCCTCGAGCGCCACGCCAAGCAGGCGCGGGTGATGGTGGACAAGCCCGATGCCTTTCAGCTGGCCTCGCCGACACTGGTCGACCGGACGGGCAGACCGCTGTTCGTCGCCGCGGCGCAGATCATGAAGAGCTACGTCAGCTTCCACCTGATGCCGGTCTACGCGATCCCCGAGCTCATGGCAGAAGTCTCTCCCGCGCTGCGCAAGCGCATGCAGGGCAAGGCCTGCTTCAACTTCCAGACGATCGACTCCGCGCAGGTGAAGGAGCTCGAGGCGCTGACGAAGAAGGGTCTCAAACAGTTCGAGAAGATCACGGTGCCCTGGAGTAGGAAGAGTAAGTAGACGACGGTCGGCTCACGCCGTTTGAACCGGCCGGAACGTCGCCAGGTCCGGCCGCTCGCGCTCAAAGATCGCCAGGCAGTCGTCACCCGGCTTCCATTCGCCCGTCGCGATCTCGTCGGCGCTTTCCTGGGCGGCGCCGTCCGCATCGAGGTAAGCGAACCGGATCCGCCATCGTCTGGCGCCGAGGTATTCCACTGGCTCGACGGCGGTCACCACGGCCGGCGCCGTCACATAGCGGCGGCGCATCGTCGTCAACTTGCCTGACACGAGGCCAGCCGTCAGCAGGAAAGCTCCGGCAATGCCGATGTTCACCGCCACCGGGGCCCATCTGGAGTTCCCGGCGAGCCGGGGTTCGGTCCCGTTCTGCGACAGCCGGACGTCCACGCTCTCGCCGACGTGCAGCCGTCGCCACAGCGTTTCCGGGACGAAGTCCCTGCCACGGCAGGCGTAGGGCCCTCCGCACGGATATCGATACTCGACGATCCACGCGGTCGGCGAGCCGGTGAGAATCAGCCTGCCGAGGACGTCATGAATCGTGGAGCCCTCGGTCGTGAGATTCCGGATCAGGCGCGATCGCCGGCCGGCCCGGGTTCGGGGAGGGTCGTCATCGGTGGGGCTGGTCTTCTCGAGGACGACGCCGGCGACGACGCGGCCATCGGAGGAGCGGGCATGCTCACGGACCGCGAGGGTGAGCCCGTCATACGCCGCCATCGCGCCGAAGCCGCCAATCAGCAGCGCGGCAACGGTGCCGGGCTTCGATGATTGGCCATGGGTCATCCAGTACGCCCAGGCGACGAACATGCAGAGCGTGACGAGGAAGGTCACGCGGCATCATCAGCAAGCTTCTCGCCGGGTGAGTCGGTGATGGGACATCGAAGCGACAGCGCGCGACAGCGCCGTGACTCGATGGCGGATTTGTATCGACGGTGACAGAATTCGTTGGCCGCCCTGCGCGGGCGGGGCACCGGTGGGTCCCCTTGACACGGCATGTGTGATGAATCCAGAGATACCGCAATGCTGTTATTGTTCCTGATCTTCGGGATAGCGACCGTCGTCGTCCTGGGTTTCGCGCTGGTGTCGCTCATCGCCGGCGTAGGTATGTGCTTCAGCAAGCGATGGAGGATGGTCGGCATCTTTGTACTAATCGTCCCAACACTGTCAGCCGCGGCGGCGAGCCTCGGGAGTTGGGGATTGGCATTCATGGTCGCTTCGTTGTCGGATGGTGCGGCCACACCAGGGGCTTGGCAGCAGTGGCAGGTGTTGGCGATTTGGGCATGGCCCGCGGGCTTTGCGACCGGCGGGTTTGCGGGCGCCGGCCTGGGCCTGCTCATCAGTCTTCTCATCGCCAGGCGGCGCAGCAGGCTGTCTCGCCGATCAGATACGAACGGGACACGTGATCCACGAGTCCTGACAGTAGTTTCCGAGCCATGATGTGCGCGACGAGCACGAGAACTCTCTGTCAGCGGCCCACATGCTTCTCGAGATCAGACAGGAATCGATCGCCGCGCTCGATCAGTACGCGAACATCCCGATCGCGTTCGAGGTCCGCGAGATCATCGAGGTCACCACCGATCCGGGCAGCAGCCGATTCACGCTGACCACCCGCCGCGTTCCTATCCCGTACATCAAAGACTACGACGCCATCGGCGGCGAGGGCCCGCGTCAATGGGCACGACGCCTCGACCTGTCCAGGTGGGCCTTCTTTGCCGCGTTCATCGGCGATGAACGGATCGGCGGCGCCGCGGTGGCTCGCGGCACCGCCGGGCTCGATCTGCTGGAAGGGCGGGATGACCTGGCCGCGCTCTGGGACCTTCGCGTGGCGCCGTCGCGACGACGGTGCGGCGCAGGCGGTGCGCTCTTCGCTGCCGCCGTGTCGTGGGCAGCGGCCGCTGGCTGCCGTCAGATCAAGATAGAAACACAGAACGTCAACGTCGCGGCGTGCCGGTTCTACGCGCGCAACGGCTGCATCCTGCGGGCGGTCAACCGCGGCATCTATCCCGCGTTCCCGGAAGAGATCCAGATGCTATGGGACCGGGACCTCGGGACGCCGGCACCCTGCACCTGAACGGCAAGCCATCGGGTCGCGATCGTCCTCGCATCGCTGCCGCGCGCGACCGGTGGAACAATCCACCGAAACGCGAGCGCAATGCGCGAAAACATTGCGCATTTACAGTAAAAGAAGTAGGCTCTGTGTGCGGTCGCGTCACGGCCGCGTCCAACTTCGATGTCGTAGCCCGTCACCGGGCGAGCCGCCACACCCTAGTTGAGCGTTCCGAACGCCACAGAGGTGCCGCGGTGCCCGAACCTCCTTTTTTCAGAGCCGGACGTCACCCGTTCAGCCGAGCGCTGGGCGCAGGTGGCAGGGACGCCGTATGCGCCGGCCCCGGCGACGGGACAGTGAGGAGACGGTTTTGACAGCGACTCTTGCGGACATCGACCTGGTTTTGACGCGCATCGAGCGCCTGGCGAAAGAGCTCCGGGCGGATCCGGCTGGACGTGTGCGGCGCTCCGCGCGCGAGCTGCGGTCGGTGTTCGCGCACCGCCAGGCGATGGAGCCCGCCGTCGCGCGCGTACGCGACTGTGTAGCCGTGCTGCGGCGCGAGAATCACGGCACGCGTCGCGAGTTTCAGCGACGGGCGGCCGGCGTCGATCACCTCGAACAGGTCGTCGAGAACGAGCTCCTGCCGAACCTCCGCCGGATTGGCTTCGACGTGTGAGACGCCCATGAGAGATCACTTGAGATCCGCCCAGAATTTACCCACCGAGCCCGTCGCCGCGCCAACGACGTGCCCCTCGTGCCGATCGTCTGAAATCACCACGACGAGCAAGGCCGTGACACTAAACGCGTACTGGCGATGTGTCACATGCGGCGAGGTCTGGAACGTCGCACGCCGCGAAGCCAACCGGTATAGCAGATTCGGCTCATTCAGGAGTTGACGTCCATGACCGACCACAAACTCGCGCCGCGTCCCGCCGTGCACCACTGCCCGGTCTGCCACTTTCCCCAGACCAAGATCCAGCGCCAGCTGGGAGGCGAAAAGCACGGCTCCACGAACTACGTGTGCGCTCGATCGGGTGACTGTGTGCTCGGGATCAACCTGACGAAGGTCGAGAACTGGGTCGCCGTCTGAACCCCTGAACCTTTGAACCCTGAGCCCCGGCCTCTACCGCGGGCTCAGCGGAACGGCGACGGCCACGGTCTGGAGAGTCACGTTGCCGGCCGCATCCGTGCCCGCGACCTGGATCGTGTAGACGCGCCCCGTGCCCGTCCCCGATCGCTCCGCTCTCAGGGCGACCGTCAGTGGCCCCGTAATCTCCCAGTCCGGCTCGGTATCGCCGTCATCGTCGCCGTTGACGGGCTCGTTGCTCGTCACGCTGACGATGCGCGCCGTCGGCGCCGGATCGATGAGGTCGACGAGCTCGACATTCAGTGATACGGACACCATCTGATGCGTCGGCGGCCAGAGCACCGCAGCCGATGCGGTCAGGGTCTTGAACGCCGGAGGGGACGTATCGCGATGGACGATCGGCGGTTTCGGCGGTTGCGACATGCCCTCGCCCAGGAAGAACCCGGGGTGGGGAGGCTGGTTGTAGGCGACGTTCTGCCACGCGATCCCGAGACGGTATTGAGGATCGTGCATCAGCGTGTAGATCCGGTTGTTGGCCGGCACCGTCGTCGAATAGACGCGCAGCGCGGTGTTGTCGGACGTGCGCCAGATCACTTCTTCACGCCAGTCGCCGAACAGGTCGGCAGTCAGCGCCGCATTCGCCTTGGTGCCGTTGTTCGACGCGGCACCGGTCGCGGTCAACAGCCTGACCAGCGAACCGGCATTCCAGTCCCACTTGCTGATCCAGTTGCTGTCCTCGATCTCGCGCAGCAGATCGGCGTCCCACCAGACCGCGTGATTCACGGAATCCGGCGCATCGGCGATCCGCTGTCCCTGACCGTCGAGCAAGCCTGCAGATGTTGCGCCCCAGAATTCGTAGCCGGGATAGCGGGGATCGATGTCGGCGGCCATTCCGCGTCCGACGTCCATGCCGGGCAGCATGCTCCAGATGATCGCGCCCGTGCGTGCGTCGTAGAGCGCCATGCCCGGTGTGCCGAGCGCGATGGTCTGGCCTTCGCTCTCGTGGATGCCGAAGACTTCGAGGCCGGGCCTCTCCGTCACCATGTCGCTGACGTGCATCGCGTCGCCATGCCGCAGTCCGGTCGTGAAGAGTCCGGCGCCGTTGTCATCGACGACCATCGAGCCGTAGACGATTTCGTCCTTGCCGTCGGCATCGACGTCGGCGATCGACAGGTTGTGATTGCCCTGACCCGAGTAGGGCGAGGCGCTGGCCCAGGGGAATCCCCCGGTCGCGACTCCTGAATCGAAGACCCACCGGGACGTGAGCTGGCCGCCCCTCCAGTCCCATGCCGCCAGCACGGAGCGGCCGTAGTAGCCGCGGGCCATGATCACGCTTGGCAGATGGCCGTCGAGATACGCGACGGCGGCAAGCATGCGGTCGCCGCGGTTGCCGTTGGTGTCGGTGTTGCCGTTGCCGCCGACTCCGCCCCAGCCACCGATGGGATCGCGGCCCGGCAGGTAGTCCGCCGTCGCCAGCGCGGCGCCGGTCAGGCCATCGAAGATGGTGAAGTATTCAGGGCCGGCGAGGACCTTCCCGTAGCGAGCGTCGTTCGTCGCCAGGACTTGAATGCCGTCGGTGGGCACGATCAGCGAGCGGTAGTCCTTCGACGCGTCGCCAATCACGGTGCCGCGGCCATCGACCGTGCCGTCGGCCGTCTTGCACGCGACTTCGGCGCGGCCGTCGCCGTCGAGGTCGTAGACCATGAACTGCGTGTAGTGCGCGCCGGCCCTGATGTTCCGGCCGAGATCGATCCGCCAGAGCCGCGTGCCATCGATCCGGTAGGCGTCGATGAGCTGACGGCCCGACAATCCTGCGCTGGCGTTGTCACGCGAATTCGATGGATCCCACTTCACGACGATCTCGTACTCGCCGTCGCCGTCGAGGTCGCCGACACTCGCGTCGTTGGGGCTGTAGGTGAAGTTGCTCGTCGGCGATCCGGGGGGAACTTCGACGCTGCCGCCCGCGGGCCGATCGAGCGGGACGGTCAGGTATTGCTGGACCGGCGCGTTCGCGGGAAGCACGAACGGCGTGCTGGCGGCGAGCTCGGTTCCCGCGAGTACCGGTCGAACAGCGTAGCTGTTCGCCTGGCTCACGTCGGCCGAGACGTCGACCAGGTTGGTCGTTGCGGTCAGCGGAGCATCGTTCACCTTGACCGGCGCGCTGGCGCCGGTCGCGCGATAGACATTGAATGCGACATCAGAGGGATCCGTGCCCAGCAGACGCCATCCGATGTAGACCGTCGTCTCGCTCGCGCGAATGGCGATGACGCCACGGCCGAGATTTTCCGCGACGTACTGCGCCGGCAGCGTGGCGGGGTAGAGCAGGCAGGCCCATGTCGTCACGATCGCGATGCGAAGGTTGTTCGTCATGTCACGTCCCTATGAGTCGCTCTACGCTGGCGACGGCGCTGCCAGCAGGAAAGGCCGCGACGATAGCGTTCGATTGCCGGCGGATCAACGGACGTTGTGCTCGAGTTGTCATGTTTCGCAGCGTGAATCGTGATTGCCGCGCTGGGTCGCATTTTTCTAGCGGCTGCGCGGGTTTCTCGCAATGCCCGAGCTGGGTCGAGGGTCCTCGTGCGTGTTTGGCGGGCTGAAACTGATCCTGGAGGACGGGAGGCTCGAAGTTTCTTCTAGGACGGAGAGGACGGGAGGTTTATTGCCGCCAGAGTCTGTCCGCGAAGTCCGCGAATTGCCTTCATCCGCTGAGCGCTGCCGTTTCCCGCTCCGACTTGGGGGACTCGGACGATGTGTGATGAAATCCCGAGTCTCGGAACCTTCGAACCCGAACGCTTGAACCCCTGAACGCTCGAGTGTTGTCATGATGCGCGATCTGCGGTACGGCGCCCGTGGTCTGTTGCGCGCGCCTGGATTCACTGCTGTCTCCATCCTCACCCTCGCGCTTGGCATCGGCGCGGTCACCGTGATCTACAGCATCGTCCACAACGTGGTCGTGGCCCCGCTGCCATACCGCGATGCCGATCGGCTGGTGAACGTGTTCGTCGAGGATGGCCAGACGGGTCGCGTACGCGGGACGTTCGCCCGCGACGAGATGCTCGCGTTCCGCGATCAGAGCAGCGTCTTCGAGGACGTCATCGGCACGCTCGGGCAGGGCGTCCGCTATGAAGCGGCCGACGGTGTGGAGTACCTGCGCGGGGTGTGGGTTACTCCGAATTTTTTCGACTTCATGGGCTTGAAGGCTTTGCACGGCCGCACCATCGGCGCAGCGGACGGCAGGCCGGACGCGCCCGCCGTCGCCGTCCTCAGACATCGGGCGTGGGTGACGTACTTCGGCGGCGATCCGGCCGTTGTTGGTAGAACGGTGGTTCTCGATGGCGTGCCGCGAACGATCGTCGGCGTCATGCCGCCGAGATTCACCTGGCACGCGGCGGATCTCTGGATGCCTGCGCCGATTGAGGGACCGCCACGGGTGCGGCGCCGGCGGGACGAAACTTCCAGGCGCGTCTGAAGCCGGGGGTCACGTTGGAGGAAGCAGGGGCGCAGCTCCAGACCATCGCCGCCAGGCGCGCGCGCGAGTATCCGAAGGACTACCCGGAAAAGCTGCGGATGCAGGTGGTGAACGTGATCGCCTACACGGTCGGGCCGTTCAGCGGCGTGCTCTACACCACGTTGGCTGCGGTGACGCTGCTTCTGCTGATTGCCTGTTGCAACGTGGCCAACATGCTGCTCGCCCGCGGCACCACGCGCGAGCGCGAGATGATGCTGCGCATGGCGCTCGGCGCCGGCCGCGGCCGCATCGTCCGCCAGCTGATGATCGAGAGCCTGCTCCTGGCCGCGGGCGGGGCGGCGTTCGGGTGCCTCCTTGCCTACGCTGGCATCGACGCGATTGTCGCGCGGCTGCCGCAGAATCCGCTGCCCGGCGAAGTGGACATTGCGCTGAATACGCCCGTGCTTCTGTTCAGTCTCCTGGCCGCGAGCCTCTCGGCCGTGGTGTTCGGCGTGGCGCCGGCGCTGTATACGGCCAGACGCGATCTCGTGAGCGGCGGCTTCAGGAGCGCCGGCAAGGTGGCCGGCGGCCGCGGCCGGGTCAGAAACGGGCTCGTTGCCGCCGAAATCGCCCTTGCGCTCGTGCTGGTCATGGGCGCCGGGTTGCTGATGCGCAGCTTCATCTCGGTGACGCGCGTCGATCTCGGGTTCAACCCTGACACGTGCTGATCGTCGCGGGAGTGGCCTTCCCGCCCGGTCGTTACACGACGGCAGCGGAGAAGCAGCGTTTCTATCGGGAATCGCTCGAGCGAATTGGATCGCTGCCGGGCGTGCGGGCGGTGGCCGCCACGACCAGCATCCCGCCGTTCGACGTGGGCTCCGCCATCCGTCTGGAGCTGCTGGGTGCGCCGTCGCCGGACGAATGGCGGACCGTCGTCCAGCCCGTCACGGCGGCTTACTTCGACACGCTCGGCGTTCAGCTCACGCAGGGAACGATCTTCAAGGACCTCGGTGTTGACGAAATGCCGAGAGTCGCGATCGTGAATCAGACGTTCGTCAATCAGTATTCCAGCGGCCACGATCCGACAGGCAAGCAGATCAGGCTGACGCCGCTCGCCGGACCATCCGATCCCACCCGGCACGGTCTTCTGGAGATTATCGGAGTCGTCGGCCGACGTGAAGAACCAGGGGCTGGGTCAGCCCTCTCAACCGCAGGTCTACGTTCCGTGGTCCAGCGCCTCACGTGGCAACCCGCAGCTGCTGGTGCGAACGGCCGGCGACCCGGCGGCGTCGCTGAGCGCAATTCGCCGGGAGCTGGCTTCGGTCGATCGTCAGGTAGCTGTTCTACAGCTGCGGGCGCTGCCGGAACTTCTCGACCGGTCGTTCTACGCGCAACCTCGCTTCAGTCTGCTCGTGCTCGGCATCTTTGCCGCAACCGGCACGCTGCTCGTTGGTATCGGCGTCTTCAGCGTGATGGCGTACACGGTGTCGGTTCGGAGGAAGGAGATCGCGGTCCGCGTGGCGCTCGGTGCCAGCCGCGCGCAGTCGTATCGCGTCATCCTTCGACTGGGAGCGCAGCTGCTCGCAGCAGGGGCCGGGATCGGGCTGGCCTTGAGCTTTGCGACGAATCGGGTCCTCGCCAGCCAGCTGTCGAACGTCTCTCCTCACGATCCGTTGACGCTTGCCGGCGCAACGATCCTCGTGTCGCTCATCGCGCTGCTGGCGTGCTACATCCCGGCCCGGCGCGCGATCCGCGTCGAACCGATCACCGCGCTGCGGGAAGAGTGACGCTCGCGAACACTTGAACACGAACTCGTGAACCGTTGAACTCTGAACCCGAACCGTTGAACCGCTGAACTCTTGAATTGGTGAACCGACCAGAAGTCGCTGTCATCGCCAGACTCTGTCCGCGAAGTCCGCGAATCGATCCCAATCGTACGGCGTGAGATTGTGGATGCCCGTGCGGACGTGGTAGCCGCGGCGGCCGACGATCAGCGGGCGCTCGAGCGGCGGCATGTCGTCCTCACCGATCCGCCCATCGCCCCAGAGCGCGTAGACCGGCGACGTGTGCGCCAGCGACAGGAACTCTCCGCGGGGATCGGCCCAGAGATCCTGGTCCGCGCTCGCGACATACAGCGGGCGCGGCGCGGCGAGTGCCAGCAGCATGTGCTGATCCACCGGCAGCGTGTCGATGCGGTCCGCGAACTTCGGGTAGTTCTCGTTGAACCAGTACCGGGAACGACGTCGTGATGCGCGCCAGCGTCTCGCCGAAGTGCCGGCGCGTCAGGGCCGCGCCGCCTTCGCCGGAGTCGTTCGAGATCACCATGCCGAACCGCTGATCCTCGGCGCCGGCCCACAGCGCCGCCTTCCCGCCGCGTGAGTGGCCGACGACGGCGACCCGCGCGGGGTCGATGCGGGGATCGGTGACGAGATAGTCCAGTGCGCGGCTCGCGCCCCACGCCCACGCCGCGAGCGCCGCCCACGCGTTCGTGGGCCGCGGCACCGGAGGGGCGAGCGAGCCTTCGAAGAGCCAGATCGCCGCATCGCGAAACCGGAACCGGTCATCGAGGGCCAGGGCCTCGACTTGAAGGGCGGCGATCCCGTACCCGCGCGCGATCACCTGTTCTGCCGGCCAGAATCCCGACTTCTCTTTCCGGGTCGGGTCGGTATTGTTCTGCGGCCGGTTGTTCAGGAGGAGGAACAGGCCCACACGCTCGCGGCGCGCATTGGGCAGAAACATCGTCAGCTCGAACACGAGCTCGCGTCCGTTGTGCGCGCTCATGACCGCCACCCGCTTGAGGGTCGCGGCGCCGTCCATCGCCTTCGGGTTCTCCTCGATCACCTTGAAACGGAATTCCTGCGGCAGGCCGAACGAGCGGCCGTAGACGTGTTCCCGGAACAGCTCCAGGATCTCGGCGCGCCGGTTCTTCCACTGTTCGGCCGTCGCAACCTTGCCGGCGCTGCCGCTCATCACATCCGGCAGCGTGTAGCGCGGAACCCGGCTCTCGTCGTAGTTGAATGCCGGCTGCTGCCGGGACGTCTGCTCGACGACCTTGGGATCCGCGCGCCAGCCGGTCTGCTGCGCGCGCAGGCCGAATGACAGAGCCAGGAGGCTGACGACAGCTAGGCCCAGTTGGGCAAAAGGGCGACGCATCAGCGATTATTCGTGCTTCTCGAATGCCTGGAGCCGGATCTCGTGGTTGCCGAGCACGGCCGCATGGTGGGCAGTGACTTCGGCGACGATTCGGACGGCCGCCTCGACTTTCTCGACCATCACGTTGAAATGGCGGCGCGTCGTCTCGCCATCCTCTTGGATCCGTGCCAGTAGTTCGGTACGGAGTTCCCGCATCTCCTGCCGGACGTTGCCGAATTCAGCTTCGACGTGAACGAATCGTGCGTCGACCTGGGCGAATCGGTCGTCGGCAGTCCGCAAACCATCCACGACGGTTCGATGCAGTTCCTCGAGCGTCATGCCGCCTCCATCCTAGCATCGTCCTCGTGCATGCTGTTCGCGTGCCCGCTGGCCATACGCGAATTGCCGAAGCGAAAAGCGATGATGCCGACAGCCGGCTGCGAAGGAGCGCAGAAGCTGCGCGTCGGGCGGGTTTCCCGGAATTGAACCTCCCGTCCTCCCATCCTCCTTGTGAAGAAAAGACGCCGCCGCAGAACCAGGATTTTCACAAGGAGGATGGGAGTAGCTCTGCTACTGGCCGCCACTCCACGGCGGCGTCACGCCATTCACGCGCGCGTAGGCGATCAGCTGGCCCATGTGCTCGTGATTGTGGACGAGGACGCGCAGCAGCACGCCATCGGCCGTGACGTCCTTGCCGAACAGCTTGAGCTTCTTGGTGCGATCGATGGCCGGCGCGGACGTCCGGGCGAAGTCCAGCGACTCTTTGAGGAACTTGATCACGTCCGCCTTGGCGGTAAGGCTCTTCTCCGGTTCCTTCCCGAGCGTGGTCAGATCGACCGGCGGCTTGACGCCGGTCTGCGCCAGGAGAAAGTAGTTCGCGATCGCGAGGTGCATGATGACCTCGCTGGTGGAACGCACGCCGGGGGCCGGCCGCCAGCTGTATTTGTCCGCCGGTATCGCGTCGGCGAGCTGCGTGATCTGGCGCATCGCGTGGTCGAACTCGCCGCTCCAGCCCTCGGCGATTCCCGGCGGCGCCTGTGCACCCGCAGGCGGCGCGAGCGTCAGGGCGATCGCCGCCGCTGCGACTGTCGTGAATGCTCGTCTCATGGATGGCAACCTTTCGAGATATCGAAATTCAAGGCTTGAGGAAGTTCAGTAGCAGGCAGCTTGTGGAGACCTTTCGATCATATCACCCGGCAGAACCAGACTGTTCAGCCGCCCGCGCCCTCGTGATAATCGACTTCGAAGGAGGCGAGATGTTCGTCGAAGTGAATGGGGTCGAACTGCACTATGAGATCGTTGGCGAGGGCGAGCCGTTGCTGTGGCTGCACGGGTTCTTCGGGTGCGGCGATGACTGGCGGCACATCTTTCAAGAGCCTCCAGCCGGTTACCGGCTGATCGCTCCAGACCTGCGCGGCCACGGCGCCTCGACGAATCCCTCCGGCGTGTTTACGTTCCGCGAAGCCGCACGCGACATCAGCGCGCTTCTCGCTCACCTCGACCTCTCACACGTCAAGGCGATCGGTCTGAGCGGTGGCGGCATCGCGCTGCTGCATCTGGCTACGTCTCACAAGACGCTGATTGACTCCATGATCGTGGTCAGCGCGCCGCCATACTTTCCGGAACAGGCCCGGGCGATTCAGCGGCAGACGTCGGAGGCGCTCGTCGGCGAGGCCGCCATGGACCACATGCGCCGCAGTCACAAGCATGGCGAACCGCAGATCCAGCAGCTGCTCGCGCAGAGCCGGGCCTTCGCCGATGTCTACGACGATGTGAGCTTCACGCCGCCGTATCTGTCGACGATCACCGCTGACACGCTCATCGTCTTTGGCGACCGCGATCCGCTCTATCCAGTGTCGCTCGCCGTCGACCTGCACACCGCGATTCCACGGTCGCGGCTGTGGGTGGTGCCTGGAGGTGGCCATGGTCCGGTGTTCGGCGCACAGGCCGGTCGATTCGTCGAAACGGCGCTCGAGTTTTTCGCGGGCTGATTCCGGCGAGCGCGCAACTGGCGTTCACGAATCGCGGATCTACGCGGATTTGAGAGCGGTCGTGCACGCCGGCCGAACGGCCGGCGTCTCGTGGGCAGGGCGCTCAACCAGTCACAAACCGGCGCGAGAATGCAGGCCGGCTTGTGACTGGTTGAGCGCCCTGTCCACACCCGCGCGCAGCGCGGGGCACGACCGCTCGCGCCACGGCGGATCGTGAGGCTCGCCGATTGTGCGCTTGATCCGCGTTGATCCGCGCAAATCCGCGACTCGTCAAAAACGGAAGTCCACGAAGGGTGGGTTCGGGCCATTGAGGTGAGAACCGCCATCATATAGACTGTCTCCATATGGAACTGCGCCAAGAGAGCGAATGGGGAACGTTCGGAAGTGCGGTGGCGATGATCATGAAGCCGGTTTCAGGGGAGGCCCACTCATGATGCTCTGGAGGCGGCTTCAGTACCTGCTGCCCTGGCGCCGGCGCATGGCCGAACGCGACATGCACGAGGAACTGCGGTCGCTCGCGGCGATGGCCGCCCCCGGCGAGCTCGGCAACCTGACGCTGGCCGCGGAAGATGCAAGAGCGGAGTGGGGGTGGACCAGGCTCGAGCGGACTGCCCAGGATCTTCGCTATGCGCTGCGCGCGCTCGGCAAGAGCCCGGCTTTCACCGCCACGGCGGTCATCTCGCTCGCCGCGGGTATTGGCGTCACGACCGTTATCTTCAGCGCGGTCACCGCTGTGCTGGTGCGGCCGCTGCGGTACGCCGACTCGGATCGCCTGGTCCGGATCATCGAGCGACGTCCCGCGGACGCCGCAAGTGAGCTCGGTTATCCGCAGCAACTCGCGAGCATCCAGACGGCGGACCTGCCGGCGTTCCGGTCGCGGGCGACGACGCTCTCCCACATTGGCGCATTTGCCGGGACGGCAATGACGCTCAGCGGGCGCGACGAGCCGATCCGTGTTCAGGTCATGCGCGTGTCACCATCCGTGTTCGCGATGCTGGGTGTTCATCCCGTCTTCGGACGGATGTTCGAGCCGCGCGAAGAAACACCCGGAGCGGACACCAGCGCGATCGTGAGTCACGCCGCGTGGCGCCGGTATTTCGGCGGTTCGCACGATGTTCTCGGCCAGAGCCTGACGCTCGACGGCCGGAGTTTCGCCATCGTCGGCGTAATGCCGGATGGCTTTCGGTTTCCCGACCCGCAGACGGAGCTGTGGATTCCGTACGCGTTGGGTGCAGCACGCGGCAGAGTGTCGCCGATCGCGCGTCTGGCCGATGGTGTGTCACGCCAGGCGGCGTCGGAGCAAGTCGATGGCATCCTCGCTCAACTCCAGGCCGCCGCCTCGCCCAGGAAGGGAAGGGCTTCGACGTTCGAGGTTCAAAGCGTCCAGGAACAGCTCGTCGCGCCGATCAGGCCGGCGCTGACCGTCCTGGCCATCGCGGTCGGTGCTGTGCTGCTCGTCGCATGCGTGAACGTTGCGAATCTCCTCCTGGCACGAACCGTGGCGCGCCGTCGGGAAATCGCGGTGCGCGTCGCGCTCGGCGCCGGCCGCGCGCGGCTTGCACGTCAGTTGCTGACTGAAAGCCTGCTGCTGGCGATAGCCGGCGCGACGGCAGGCACGGGGCTCGCGATCGGCGGCCTTCAGCTGCTGCGCACACTCGGCACCAGCCTGGGTCGAGCCGATCTGACGCCGAGCGTCAGCATTCCGAGACTCGACGAGATCGCGATCGATCCTGCTGTGCTCGCTGCAACGTTGGCGGTCGTCGTGTTGACGAACATGCTCTTCGGGGTCGTGCCCGCGCTTCGACAGTCGCGCTCGCGCCTCACCGATCACCTCCGCGACGGCGCCTCGTCCGCACAGGCAGGCTTCAACGTGTTTCGACGAAACCGGATGCGCGGGCTGCTCGTGATCGCCCAGATTGCGATCGCGATGCTCCTGCTCGTGGCCGGCGGCTTGCTCATGCGCAGCTTCATCAAGCTGTCGAATGTGGAGCCTGGATACGATCCGGCCAATCTCCTGACGTTCAACGTTCCCGCGGTGGGGAAGACGCCACCGTCCTTCAATGAGGAGCTGGCCGCCCGGCTGCGAACGATGCCGGGCGTCCGCTCCGTGGGCTACGCCGAGCTGATGCCGATGGTCCGCTTCCGAAGCGGGATTCCGATCAAACCGGTGCAACCATCGGCGCCAGCCGGCACTCTTCCTGGACCCATCGACTCGCGCACGGTCAGTTACGAGTTTCTCGCCGCGATGGGTGTGCCTATCGTCGCCGGACGGGGATTCACCGAAACCGACGGCACGGACCAGCCCAAGGTGATTCTGATCAATCGCACGCTCGCACGGAGCGGATTCCTGGGATCGAATCCGATCGGCGCCAAGGTGTCCGCTGGCCCCTTCCACTGGGAGGTCATCGGCGTCGTCGACGATGTCCGTCAATACGGTCTGGACCAGAACGCGGATCCGCAGGTCTTCTTCGACATCCGGCAGCTCCCGGCGGGGAATCCCAGCCCGTACTTCGCAGTGCGAACGGACAGCGACCCGGCCGCGCTCGCGTCGAGCATCCGGGCCATCGTGAGGGATCTCAATCCTTCCGCGACGGTAGATAACCTGGCGACGATGGAGCAGGTGGTGTCGAATTCGATGTCACGCTCCCGGCTCGTCGCAGTGCTGGCGGGTATCTTTGCCGGCGTCGCCGGCCTGCTCGCGGTGGTCGGTATCTACGGGCTCATCGCCTACGCCGTCGCCGAACGGACGCGCGAGTTCGGCATCCGCATCGCCCTCGGTGCGACCCGCGGCAACGTGATCCGGCTCGTCCTGGGTCAGAGCGCGCTGCTCATCGGCGCCGGCCTTGTGCTTGGCGTCGGGGCTGCGGCCGCAATCACACGGCATCTGCAGGGCCTGCTCTTCGGCCTCACTCCGCTCGACCCGGCGACGTTCATCGCGATGGCGGTGATGTTCGGGATGGCCGCGACGCTGGCGTCGTATCTGCCGGGCCGGCGCGCGACACGGGTGGATCCGATCGTCGCGCTGCGCAACGATTGAGTGGTGGAGTTTGCGAAGGACGAAGGTTTGAACTGTCGAAGAATCGCGTGAAGTATCAATCGCGATTCATCTCACTACTCGTGCCACCCGCCGCGGGTATGTACACCTTCAGCACGTAATCCTGCACCATGCGGTCAGCGCTGAAGCGCCAGCCGAGCGTCCTGATCGCCCGCTTCATCCGCGCGATCCACTCGCGCGGCAGGCCGTCGCGATCGCGGTCGTAGTATTGCGCGACGACCTCCTTGCGGAGCACGGTCAGCAGCGCGCTCGCGTCGCGTGAGTCGTGCATGTCGGTGGACGAATGCGTTTGACCGTGGCCGATCGCGAAGCCGTTCAGGCCGTCGTAGGCTTCCGCCCACCAGCCGTCGAGCACCGACAGATTCAGGCCGCCGTTCAGGACGACCTTCTGGCCGCTCGTGCCGCAGGCTTCGAGCGGACGCCTCGGATTGTTCAGCCAGACATCGACGCCCTGGACGAGATGGCGCCCGACGTCGATGTCGTAGTCCTCGACGAAGACGATCTTGCCGAG
Organism: uncultured Acidobacteriota bacterium; assembly: GCA_963785755.1. GTDB lineage: Bacteria > Acidobacteriota > Vicinamibacteria > Vicinamibacterales > 2-12-FULL-66-21 > JACCXG01. The sequence goes on from CAWAXG010000065.1 coordinate 117,341, forward strand.
GAATCGCGGGTCGCGTGTCAGCCTGGCGACGCGTTGCAGCAGCGCCTTGCCCGGTGAATCGAGCGGATGCGCCTTGCCGGCGAAGATCAGCTGCACGGGCATCTGCGCGTGGTTGACCAGGTCGCCGAGCACCTCCAGATCCTGCAGCAGCAGGTTGGCGCGCTTGTAGGTGGCGAACCGGCGCGCGAACCCGATCGTCAGCGCGTCCGGGCTCAGCGCCCGGCGAAGCTGCGCGACGGTCGCCGCGGGCTCGCCGCGCCGCTCCGCCTGGTGCACCGCACGCCGCCGCACCTCGTGAATCAGCCGGGACTTCAACGTCTGATGCGCCTCCCAGAGCTCGCCATCGTCGATTTCGTCCACCGTTTCCCACAGCGTGTCGCCGCCGCGTTCCGCCCACTTCGCGCCGAGATGACGCTCGTAGACGAAGCGCATCTGCGGGGCGAGCCAGGTGTTGACGTGCACGCCGTTGGTGATGTGCCCGATCGGGACGCGCTCCTCGCGCGACGCGGGGTAGAGGGGCTTCCACATCGCTCTCGAGACGTGACCGTGCAGCGACGATACCGCGTTGGCGCGATGTGACGTCTTGAGCGCGAGGACCGTCATGCAGAAGTCCTCGCCGTCGTCGTGCGGATCGACGCGGCCGAGCGCGAGGAACGCGTCAGCCGACAACCCCAGGGCGTCGCGCAGCGGACCGAGATGCTCCTCGACGAGATCCGACGCGAAGCGATCGTGCCCGGCGGGCACCGGCGTGTGCGTGGTGAAGACCACCTGCGAGGCGACGCGGCGCATCGCTTCGTCATACTCGATGCCTTCGGCATCCATCCGCCGCCGCACCAGCTCGAGCGTGGCGAACGCGCTGTGTCCTTCGTTCAAGTGCACGGCGCCAGGGCAAATCCCGAGCGCCGCCAGCGCGCGCACGCCGCCAACCCCGAGCAGCAGCTCCTGGCGGATGCGGACGCGCTGGTCGCCGCCATAGAGCCGCGCGGTCAGCTCGCGATCTTCCGGGCTGTTGCCGTCGACGTCGGAGTCGAGGAGAAGGAGCGTGATGCGGCCGACGGCGATCCGCCAGACGCGCACGACAATCCGGCCGGTCCGGGTTTCGATGTCGATGGTGACCGGCACGCCGTCCCGGGTTGCCGGCTCGTTCGGCAGCAGCCGGTGATCGACGTTGATGTACTCCTCGTGCTGCCAGCCGTCCCGGTCGAGCCGCTGACGAAAGTAACCCTGGTCGTAATAGAGCCCGATCCCGACCAGCGGAATCCCCAGGTCGGATGCGCCCTTGAGATGGTCGCCGGCGAGAATGCCGAGGCCGCCGGAATAGATCGGCATCGACTCGTGCAGGCCGAACTCCGCCGAGAAATAGGCTACGGGACGTGCCCCGAGCACGCTCGCGTGGCGTGCGCCCCACGTGTCCTTCGACGACAGGTATTCCTGCAGCCGGCGGTAGACCTGATTGACGCGGCCGTGCAGCGCGAGCTGCGACGCACGAACCTCGAGCTGGTCGATCGGGATCCGCTCGAGCAGCGCAATCGGATTGTGATCGCACGACTGCCACAACACCGGATCGATCTCGCGAAACAGGCTGCCGCTCTCGTCGTCCCAGCTCCACCACAGGTTCCGGGCGATCGCCGCGAGCCGCTGGTGCAGCGGCGCGACGAACTGCCCGACCGCGCGGGCCTCGCTGATGATCGGCGCGAGCTGCGCGCCCGCGCTCGCCAGCATTCCCACTTCGTCCTCGGAGAACGTGCGCGCCGCCGCGGTCTGGACGACCAGCACTGCCTGCAGGACGGCCCGATCGGTGACCGGCACGCCGAGGAACGTCCGGTACGGCTCTTCGCCCGCATCACGGAAGTACTTGAACCGCGGGTGCGTCGTCGTGTCGTGGACGACGACGGGGCGAACCTGCTCGGCGACGAGACCGACGAGCCCCTCGGTGATTCGCATCCGCACGCGGCCGATGCTGTCGGCGCGAAGGCCGATGGTGGCGGCGAGGACCAGATTGGCGCGATCGGGCTCCAGCAGATACACCGAACAGACGTCCATGCCGAACCGCCCGTGAATCAGCTGGACGACGTTGGCCAGCGTCTCGGCAGGGTTGCCGCTGCGGGAGACGAGCTGATTCAGCTCCTCGAGGGTCCAGAACTGCGCGGGTTGTTCCTCAACGGTTGCAACAGGGTCGCCAGTCACGTGTCCTCCGGGTTGTCGCCGAACCGGGGACACACAGCAAGAAGGCTGCCCGGTATCGCGTGTCGATTTATCGAAGCTTTCGACGGACCGCCGGCACGAACGCGACAAATGTGTCTGGCCGGCGCGCGTTGACTACGCGGATGTAGCTTTCATCAGTGTTGTAACTTGCTCCTTGTCTAAGTGTTCCGCGCCCGCAGCAGGCGGAACGCCCATACCGACAGCGCCGCCGCGGCCGCGGTGAGGAGCAGGTACCACGGGTCGGTGGCCAGATGGCGCTCGGCCGACATCCGCAGCACATGCGCGAGTGTGATCAGGCCGAAGAGTGTGCCGGTTGTCGCCACGTAAGTCTTCAATGCGTCCCTCGTGCGGTCTTCGCGCCGTCGAGCCTTCGTGCCGTCGTGCGGCGCGAAGCGCAATTCGTCTATGGAGAAGCGGGGAGTCTGAAGATGAAAAACCCCATCCCCCAAATCAGAAGTTCCATCGTTCCACTGACGACCGTGTCCGTTGACGCATCACCTGATCGATCCGCCGGACGATGTCGGGGTGATCGGGGGCGACGTTGGTGGTTTCGTTCGGATCGCGCGCGAGATCGTAGAGCTCGATCGCGGCGCCCGGGGTCTTCAGGATGTTCGTCCGGACGCCTTTCCAGTTTCCCATTCGTACGGCCTGCGAGCTGCCGTTGGAGTGGAACTCCCAGTAGAGCGCCTCGTGCGCGCGCTGGCCCGATCGCCCGAGCAGCGTCGGCGCGATCGAGATGCCGTCGGTCGGCTCGCGAAGCGGCGCGCCGGCGAGATCGGCGAAAGTCGCCCACATGTCCCAGTTCGCGCCGGCGTGATCCGAGACGGTGCCGGCCTTGATCCGATCCGGCCAGCGCACGATCATCGGCACGCGGATGCCGCCTTCGTAGACCTGGCCCTTGTGGCCGCGCAGCCCGCCGTCGCTGTCGAAGAACACCGGATCGACGCCGCCGACGTCCCAGGTGGCGCCGTTGTCGCTCGTGAAGAACACGACGGTGCGGCGATCGAGGCCGGTCCGCTGCAGCGTATCGAGGATCCGGCCGACCTGTTCGTCCAGGTACGAAATCATGGCCGCGTATGCGGCGCGCGGCGTGCGATGCGGCAGGTACTGGCGATCGCCGAGGTACGGCGTTTCGGGGAAAGTCCCCTCGTAGGCCTGCAGCGCTTTCTGCGGGACCTGCAGCGCGAGATGCGGCAGCGTCGGCGCGAAATAGAGGAAGAACCGCTCGTCCTTCTTCGCCTCGAGAAACCGCACGGCTTCATCGGTCATGGCGTCGATGGCATAGTCCGTCCCCGAGTACTTCGCGTAGGCGGCCGGATCCTTCGGGTCGCCGGCGAACGTCTGGTGCGGCGAGAAGTACGGGTTCCTGAGCGGGAAGCTGGTCTCGTTTTTCCACAGGTGGGTCGGATAGAAGTTGTGGGCCTGCTTCTGATCGAGATAGCCGAAGAACGAATCGAAGCCCTGCCGCGTCGGCACGCCCGTTGACGCCGGCCCGCCGAGCCCCCACTTGCCGATCGCGGCGGTGACATAGCCCTGCGCTTTCAGCCAGCGCGCCACGGTTGCGGTGTCCGGCGGCAGCGGCAACTGGCCGCGCTCCTCCTCGTCCGTGAAGCCGCCGAGCTCGTAGTTGTCGCGCACCAGCGCGTGGCCGGTGTGGCGGCCGGTCAGCAGCGTCGCCCGCGACGGCGCGCAGACGGGACTTCCCGAATAGAACTGGGTGAAGCGCATGCCCTCGGCCGCCATGCGATCGAGCCGCGGCGTGCGGATCTTCTTCTGGCCGTAGACGCCGAGCTCGCGATAGCCGAGATCGTCGGCGAGGATGAAGACAATGTTCGGCGCGGCCGTCGTCTGTTGAGGCGGTTGATCGCCGCGCGCGGCCTGCGAGAGCGCCGCGGCAACCACGATCGCGCTCAGAACGAGGACACGAGTCGTGGTTGGTCTCACAGGGAGGACGGGAGGACGGGAGTTATTCATAGTTATTGGGATTATCAAGTACTCTGCATTGCGCTTGATCCAAACTTTCTTACTCCCGTCCTCCCGCCCTCCCTGTTAAGTAAGACCCCCGACGAAGAGATCAGAACCTCCCGCCCTCCCAATCACACGCCCCACGCGCCGCTCAGGTGCAGATTGGCGCCGTTCACGTACCGCGCTTCATCGGAGAGCAGAAAGCGCACCGCGCTGACCGCGTCGCCCACCTCGCCAATGTAGCCGGCCGGGATGTGCTTCACCATCTTCTGCAGTTCTTCCTCCGGCGCGCTGCCCGAGCTGACGAAACCCGGGGAGACGACGTTGACGGTGATGTTGTGCGGCGCGAGCAGCCTGGCCAGCGTGCGGCTCAGGATGAGGATGCCCGACTTGGCGATGTAGTGCGCCGTGATCTGCGGCTGCGCGACTGCCTGGTCGGCGTTCGCCATGCTGAAGCAGACGATGCGGCCCCAGCGCCGCTCGATCATGTGCGGGGCGACGAGGCGCGAGAGATAGAAGACCGGGTGCAGGTTGTTGTCGAACATCTCCTGCCAGCCGGCGACGGTCTCATCGAGGAGCGAGACGCGCCGGTATGGCCCGGCGCAATTGATGAGCGCGTCGATGCGGCCGAACTGCGCAACGACGGTCGCCACGAGCTGTTCGCACTCGTCCGGGCGCGAGATGTCCGCGCGAACCGGAAGCGCGGTCGCGCCGGTGTCCCGGATCGCGGCGGCCGTGCTCTCCGCGCTGTCGGCGCTCGTGCGGTAACAGAAGGCGATCGTCCACCCCTGCGCCGCAAGCTCGAGTCCGATGCCTCGCCCGATACCTTTGGCGCCGCCGGTGATCACCGCCACTCGTGAGGATGTCGTCATCGTTTACCCCGAAACCCGGCGTGTCGTGGCGCCGGTCGCCGCGTGCAAGTGGGGATTTTTCCCCGCGACGGTGATTTTCTCGCAGGTGCCGGATCGTCGCGCCGTCAAAAACCCCAGGTCTTCGGGCGACGCGGGCCAGAAGTCGCCATTGTGCCGCATGGATCGGTGGTTGCTCTAGCGCCTCCACGTGTCCGGCATGACCGCTTCCGCCTCGTCTCCAGAGAGCTCGACCAGCCGGCGCCGGTTCCTTACCGGTCGCATGGGGCGCCCTGGCACCCGTCGTGCGATGGACGGTGCAGGCGGCTACTGGATCCGCGTCCACCGCCGCGCGATGGCGTGTCGCTTCGAGATTACGCTCGACCTCGCTGACGGGGCCTTCGTGGGGGCGGCCACAGCGGCGCTCGACGAAATCGATTCGCTGGAAGGCGAGCTGAGCGTGTTCCGCGACACGAGCACGATTTCCGAGATCAACCGGCGGGCGGCGCGCGAACCAGTTGCCGTCCCGCGCTTCCTGATCGACCTCCTCGATGCCTGTCAGCAGCTTCATCGCCAGACGGATGGCGCCTTCGACATCACGACGACACCGCTCAGCCGGTGCTGGGGGTTCCTGCAGCGGGAAGGGCAGCTGCCGGATCCGGACGCGATTGAAGCTGCCCGCATGCGCGTGGGATTCGATGCCGTGAACATCGCTCGCGGTGACGCCTCGGTCGGCTTCGATCGCCCAGGGATCGAATTGAACCTCGGCGCAATCGGCAAGGGCTACGCGCTCGATCGGGCGGGTGCGATCCTGCGCGCATCGGGCGTGACGCACGCGCTGCTGTCCGCGGGAAGCAGCAGCCTCGTCGCGCTGGGCGGCCGCGGCGACGGCTGGCGGGTCGATCTCGTGTCGCCGCTCGTGCCCGATCATCCGATCGCCGGCCTCTGGCTGCGGGATGCCGCGGTCGGGACGAGTGGCGCCGGCGAGCAGTTCGTCATCGTCGACGGTCACCGCTACGGGCACGTCATCGATCCCCGCACCGGCTGGCCGGCGGCTGGGGTCGTGTCCGCCAGCGTCGTGGCCGCGGACGCCGCGCGTGCGGACGCCCTCTCGACTGCGTTTCTCATCGGCGGGATCGATCTGGCGACGCGCTACTGCGCCGAGCATGACGATGTGCTCGCGCTCGTCACGCCGGACGACGGGTCGCGGCGGCCGGTCGTGATCGGCAGACACGCGGGCGTGCGGCTCGTGCCGCACTGATCGAGAGTCAGGAATCATCATGTCCATCATCCAACTCGCGCCGCTGCAACAGACCACGCTCGTGGTACTGCGGACGCTCATCGGCTGGCACTTCCTGTACCAGGGCTACACGAAGCTCCTTCATCCAGCGTGGAGTCAGAACGGCGTGCCGCTCGAGCCGTGGTCGTCTGCGGGGTATCTGAAAGCGGCGACGGGACCGCTCGCGCCGCTCTTTCACTGGGCCGGAAGCGCGTCATGGATTGGATCGCTCGATCTCGCGATCGCGGTGGCGCTGACCGCGATCGGGCTCAGTTTGATGCTCGGGCTCTTCACGCAGGCGGGATGCGCGGGCGCGCTGGCGCTGCTGACCGCCTTCTATCTGTCGGCAATCCCCGCTGGTGGAGTCGATGCGCGGGCTGAAGGGACGTATCTGCTGGTCAACAAGAATCTCATCGAGGCGTGCGCGGTCGTCGTGCTGTGGGCATTTCGCACCGGATCCATCGCGGGTCTCGATCGATTGCGGCTTCGCGCGCAGCCGCCAGCGGTGAGCGTGCAAGAGGCGGTCATATGAATCTCACTCCAGAACTGATGGATCAGGGGCGCCGCAACTTCCTCAAGGTACTGGCGGGAACGCCGGCCGTCGCGGCCCTGGGCCTGGCGGCCGGGCTCGAAGGCCCGGTTCCTGGCGGACGGGTGCGCATCGGCTTCATCGGTGTCGGCTCGCAGGGGCGCGCGCAGCTGACCAACGTCGACCCGCAGTGCACGGAGACGTCCGGGCGCTCTGCGACATCAACCCGTCGCAGCTCACGCTCGCCGACGCGGTCCTCGCCAAGAACGGGATGCCTCCGGCACGCCACTACGCCGACTGGCGCGAGATGCTGCAGAAGGAAGACATCGAAGCGGTCATCATGGCGCCACCGTTGTGGGCGCATGCGGATCTCGCGGTCGGGTGTCTCGAGGCCGGCAAGCACGTGCTGTGCGAGAAGATGATGGCCTGGGACGTCGCGGGGTGCGAGCGCATGCGCGCCGCCGCGGCGCGAAGCGGCAAGGTCCTGGAGATCGGCTACCAGCGCAATTACAACCCGATCTATCACGCCGCCTACGACGGGATCATCAAGGCCGGCATCCTCGGGGACATCTATCACGTGCGGCTCGCCTGGCACCGCAACGGCAGCTGGCGCCGCAAGGGGGAGCCGCCTACGCCGGACTTCGACGCGTCGAAGTGGGGCTATCCGACGTTCGATCACCTGATCAACTGGCGGCTCTACTGGAAATACTCGCAGGGCCTCATGGCGGAGCTGTGCAGCCATCAGGTGAACGCGGCCAACTGGTTCCTGGGATCGGCGCCCGAGGCGGTGATCGCGTCCGGCGGCCTCTACCGGTTCCCCGAGCAGCGCGAGGTGTTCGATCACGTCTACGCCACGTTCGAGTATCCGGGCGGGCGCACCGCCGTGTTCTCCTCGATCGAATCCAACGCGTTCGACGACTACTACGAGATGTACTCCGGGACGAAGGGGACGCTGATCCTGCTGCGCGAGCGCGATGCGCTGCTCTTCGAGGAGGGCGCCGGCGGGCGGCAGACGGCGATCGACGTGACGCCGGCCGGCCGGGGTGCGGTGGCGCAGTCGTCCGAGACGATGGCCGGCAACACGAATCAGGCTGCCGCCAGATCCACGACGACGGTAGGAGCCGGCGATCCCAGCGCTCGCCCGGCTGCCACCCGCCTGCAGATGCGGCGGTTCTGCTCGGCGATCCGGGTCGGCACGCCGCTCGCGTGCGGACCCGACAAGGCCGTCGGGTCGGCGCGCGCGTGCATCGCCGCCAACGAGGCCATCAAGACCAAGGCTCGCGTCGCGATTAAAGCTTTGACTTGAACGCTTGAACCCCTGAACCCCTGAACTCTTGAACTCTTGAACTATTTTGAGAGTCGTGCCCGCCAGTTCAGGACAACCGTGATCGGCGCGCCCTGGCCTATCCGGGGAATCAGAAAGCGGGTGCCATCCCGGGTCACCGCATACGGGCGAGCGTTCGCAGGCGGCTGGAGATGTGTCGAAAAAAGCCGCCGGGGAACGGCTGCGGTGAACCCCTTGGTGCTGTCGACGTCGGCGGCCATCATGGTGCCATCGAGCGAGAGAAAGAACAGCTGCTTGCCGTCGCCGCGCCAGCGCGGCGCCCCGCCGCCCTCGCGGGAAATGGGGAAGACGGATTCCCTCGTCGGGAAACGGCCGGACGTACACCTCCTGACGTCCTGATGCGTTCGAATGGTAGGCAATCCACTGTCCGTCAGGTGAGAACACGCCATCGCTTTCCATGTGCCGCGTGCTGAGGAAATTCCTGGCGTACGGTCGCCGGTCATGTCCAGCGTCCACAGGTCTGAGCCGGCTTGCCGTCCACCCGCCGTGTAGACGATGAAGCGGCCATCGCGCGCCCAGTCGGGCGAGCTGACCGGGCCCTCTGGTTTGACCAGCAGAATATCCTGGCCGCTGCCATTGGACGCCCGGACGAACAGACTGAAGGGCGATTCGCTGCGGGAGCGGCCGGTTCGAATTGAATGCGATCTGGTCTCCCGTCGGCGACCAGGCAGGGTCGAACTCCCAGGCTGGGTCGTCGGTCAGCCGCGACGCGGCTCCATCACGCGCAAGATCGATCAGCCAGATATCGAACTCGGCTCTGCCGCTTGGCTGCCACGTCAGCTGCGAAATCGCCACTCGCTGTTCGTCAGAACTCAAATCGAGATTGAAGAACACCCCCGGCCTGCCCACGGTTCCGAGGACCCGGCCTTGCGGGTCCATCCAGGTCAGCTCGGATGGCGCCCTCGCGGTGTTGCTGTAGGCGAGTTGCCCCGTGTCGGATACGGAGAACATCCCACGCTGCCACGGCGGATCGACGCCGACCTGGGCCCCGAGAGGTACCGCGTTGCCACTGAGCCGGCGCGTGCCGGGGTCGAAGGGCTGCGCCATCAGATTGCCACCGCGCACGAAGAACAGATGGCCCGATGCATAGGCCGCGTGCGACTCGGAGGAGCCGAGCGACACCGTGTCCGGACCCGTCAACGATCCCACGCGCAGTTCGTCCATCGCGCCGCGTTGTGCCAGATAGAGGAAGTGCTCACCGCCCGGGAGGAAGGAAGGCCATCGATGGGAGATATCACCTTCAGCCAGGGCCATGAGCTGCCGCGCCTTCGCGCCGCCCTGGGCGGCGCTCACCTGCCAGAGCAGGCCACCCGGCCCCGCGAAGACGATCTGATCGGCACCATTCCACGTACCGCCGATCGACGAAACCGCGCCGCCGAACGGCGCGTCGCACACCACGACCGGCGACCCGCCGCTGAGGAGGATCGACTTCAGCTGTCCCGACGCGAAGAACGCGACGGCCTGGCCGTCCGGCTTCCAGAACGGGCTCCGTGCGCCTTCCGTCCCGGGCAGCGTGCGCAACTCGAGCGTCGCGAGCGAACGGATCCACAGCTTCGAGATGCCGTCGGAGGAGGCGGCGAACGCGACGTGACGGCCGTCGGGCGAGAGGGCAAACTCCGGCGAGGTGCCCGTGTAACGGGAGTTCTCGGGCAGCGGAATTGCGAACTCCACGGTTTCCGCGGGAGTGGGCCGCGCATCGCGAAGGTAGAGCACCGTCAGCCCGCTCAACGCAAGACCGAGAACGCCGGCCACGGTCCAGGCGATGCGCTCGCGGGATCGGGAGGCTCCGGCAGCTGGTTCGATGCTGGAGGGACCAGCCGCCGCCAGGGCGGCACGTTCCTCCAACTCGATGATTGCGTCGGCGATGTCGCGCAGGCGCTTCTTCGGGTCCTTTCGCAGGCATCGCTCGAGCAGCGTGCGGATTGGAGCGGGCGTGTCAGCCGGCAGCGTGGTCCAGTCGGGCTCGCGCTCGAGAATGTGCGCGATCGTGTCGGTGACCGTGGCGCCGTCGAACGGGCGCCGTCCCGTCAGCATCTCGAACAGCACGCAGCCGAACGCCCAGATGTCCGTGCGTTTGTCGACGGCCAGCCCGCGCGCCTGCTCGGGGCTCATGTACGCGGGCGTGCCCAGGACTCGTCCATCGGCGGTGCCGTCGACTGACGGTCCCTGGGTCGGCGCTCCGCGCGAGATCCAGCCGCCATCGTCTTCGCGAGGCCGAAGTCGAGCACCTTCGCGCGCACGTCCCGCGATATGCCGATCGGCGCGCCCTGCAGCACGATGTTGGCGGGCTTCAGATCGCGATGAACGATGCCTTTCTCGTGCGCCGCGTCGAGCGCCTCGGCGATCTGCCGCGCGATCGTGAGCGCCTGCGGGATCGGCAGCGCGCCGCGCTCGAGACGATCGGCGAGCGTGGGCCTTCGACCAGTTCGAGCACCAGCGCGCTGACACCATCCGTTTCTTCCAACCCATAGATCGCGCCGATGTGCGGATGATTGAGCGTGGCGAGCGGTCCGCGCTTCGCGCGCGAAGCGGGCGCGGCGCTCGGGATCGGCGGTGAAGTGGGACGGCAGGATCTTGATCGCCACGTCGCGACCGAGCTTGGTGTCGCGCGCGCGATAGACCTCGCCCATGCCGCCGGCGCCGAGCGGGGCGACGATGGTGTAGGGGCCGAGCTGACGGTTCACCATCGTGTGTCCGGCCGGCGCACCCGCGAGAGCGCCGGCCATCGCCGCCGGGGATTCGAGGAAATCCGACCGACTGCGACTCGTACTGCGAGGAGCGACTCGACTTCCTGCCGCAGCGCCTCATCTCCCGCACAGGCCTCCGTCAGGAACGCGTCACGCTCGGCCGGGTGTTTCATCCAGGGCCGCGTGGTAGAGGTCGGAGATTTGACTGTGCCGCCGGTCTGGCTCCATGGACTGAATCTCGATTGCCGGTGCAAGGAGGCGCAAAAAGGGTAGCGCGACTGTCATCAGACCGGTTAGTGAAACCACACCGGCGCCCGTCCCTCAACCGGCAGACGGGCCGGCCACCGAAGTGGCCCGTGGGAGCGTCCGCTTGGCGGTCCAGGCGAGCAGCGGATCTACAATCGGTCATGTCATTGACCGAGGATCTCGCGCATGCGCTCGAAGGGTCGACGGGCGTACGGCTCGCCGTGATGTTCGGCTCGGCGGCCCGTGGTACGGCCCGATCGGACAGCGACGTCGATGTCGGTGTCCTGCTCGATGACGACGACGGGCTGCCGGCGCTCCGGGTCGCGATCGAGCGCGCGGTCGGGAGGTCCGTCGATCTCGTCTCGCTCCGGAGGGCACCGCCGCTCTTGCGTTTCGAGGTCGCCCGCGACGGCCAGTTGCTGATCGAACGCGACCCGGACGCCTGGGTCGAGTTCCGCGCGCACGCCATGATCGACTGGTGGGACTGGGCTCCAACCGCGCGGATCATGGACCGGGCGGTGCGGTCGCGGCTCCAGCGAGAGGCCACGCGTGGTTCGTCGTGAAGTGGTCGCGGCGAAAGTCGCGCGGGCTCGCGCGTGGCTGAACGATGCAGCTTCAGCCCTGCAGAGTCCTCTCGAGACGTTTCTGTCGGATCCCAGGAGCCGCGATCTGTCGCTCTTCTACCTGTTTCTCGCGATCCAGGAGTGCATCGATCTGGCGGCGCACTGGGTGGCGGACGAGGGGTGGGGGGGACCAGACGATGCGGGGTCGGCGTTCGACCTGCTGGCGGATCGTGGCGTCATCGATCGCGAGACGGCGACGGCTCTGAGGGCCGCCGCCGGTCTGCGGAACAGGATTGCTCACGGGTACGCGTTGCTCGACTACGAACGCGTGCACCGCGAGGCCGGGGCAGGGTTCGTCCCACTGCGACGGTTTCTGGCCGCCATCGCCGCCGCGGCAGCAATCGGGGAGGAGCCGTGAAGGGTGAGTGGCGCCGGCAGGACAGACGTGATTCATTCGTCGATATGCGCCACGATCTTCCGGGACGCGACCTGATCGACCAGGGACTGACCGATCTCGCGGCCGGCGCGGAAACCGCCGCGTCGCTGCTCGTGTCCATCGGCGCACCGCGCCTCCGGCAACTCGGGGTGGCTGTTCCCGACACGTTTCCATCCAGCGAGCACCGGCTGTACGCGTTGTTGAGCCGGAGCGATCCGGATTCGGCACACGCCCGCTACAACGCCCTGCTCCGGCGTCTGGTCAGCTTCGAGCGCGCGCTGGCATGCGGTCGCTAGCCGACGTCGAACGCATTCACCGGTTCATGCAGGCGCTGGGCCGCGAGGCGGACCGTCCGGCCCGGGTCTACCTGACCGGAGGCGCGACCGCAGTCCTCCACGGATGGCGCGAGAGCACCATCGACGTCGATATCAAGATCGTGCCCGACGTCGATCGCGTGTTCCGCGCGATCCCGGAGATCAAGGAGCGGCTGCAGATCAACGTCGAGCTCGCCTGGGCCTCGCCAGACGACTTCATTCCGGTGCGGGAGGATTGGCCGGATCGCAGCCCGTTCATCGCACGCGAAGGACCGCTCGCATTCCATCATTTCGATCTGTACGCGCAGGCGCTCGCCAAGATCGAGCGCGGACATGCGCAGGACGCGGTCGACGTCCGTGAGATGTTCGAGCGTGGCCTCATCGAAACCGGCAAGCCTGCTCGAGTACTTTTCGGCGATCGAACCGCGACTCTACCGGTATCCGGCGATCGACGCGAAGAGCTTTCGCCTCGCCGTCGACGAGTGCGGTGCGAATGACTCGGAATGACCATCGACGCATGCTCGACTACTTGGGCAGCCTCGCCGCCGGCCAGTCCATCACCACATTGATCGGTGCCGCACCAGGCGGACCGACTGCAACTGGGATGAGAAACCGCTGCCCACCGCCGGCGACCGCGTATGGGAGATCATGGGTCGTGGGACCGAGTCCCGTGTCGAAAAGAGCCGCTGTGGAACGGTCGCCTCAACACTGCCATTGACGACCCTGATACCCGCTGCCATCATCGCGCCGTCGGGTGCGAGGAAAAAGAGCTCCTTGCCGTCCGCGCGCCATTGCGGGGCCCACCCGCCATCGCGTGAGATCGGCGACCGTCCTTCCCGGAGGGGGAAGGGCCGCACGTAAACCTGATTACTTCCAGACTCGTCCGACACGTATGCGATCCAGCGGCCGTCTGGCGAGAACACTCCACTGGTTTCGTTGTGTTTGGTATCCAGGAAGACGGACTGCTGGCGATCGCCCGTCAGCGACAGCGTCCACAAACCTCGTTGTTGGGTCGTCGCGCTCAGTTTGGTGTAGAGCAGGTGGCGGTCGTGAGGGGACCAGTCCGGCGCCAAGCTGGAGCCTTCTGAACGCACGAGCGGTTCGTCTTCCCCTGCCCCGCTGGAACGGCGGCGAAACAAGTCGAAACGTGTGCCCCCATCTCTGCTCGAATTGAACGCGATCCATATCCCATCAGGCGACCACGCCGGATCGAACTCCCAGGCCGGGTGGTCCGTCAGGCGGCTGGTGGTGCCGGTCGCGGCCAGATCGATGAGCCAGATGTCCAATTGAACGGGTCTGGTGCCAGGCTGCGCGTCAGGCGTGAGACCGCGACGTGCCGTTTCATCCGGATTCAGATCGAGATTGAAAAAGACGCCTGGCTCGCCGACCGTCCGATTCCACGTTCCCGTGCCGGTCCATCCACGTCAGCTGTGAGACGTCACGCCGTCCCGCGGCAGACACCGAGACGACCGGCTCGGACACGGAGAACATCCCGCGCTGCCAGGGAGGGTCGACCGCCGTTTCTCGACGAGAGCATGGGATCGCCTGTGACTGGCCGAGTGTCGGCGTCGAACGGTTGCGCCATGAGCTTTCCGCCTCGCACGAAGAACAGATGACCTGCGGCATACGAGGCGTGAGATTCGAATGACCCGAGCGAAACGCGAGTCCCCTGAGGTCAGCGAGCCGATGCGCAACTCGTCAGTGACTCCGGTCTGGGCGAGGTACAGGAAGTGTTGACCGTCCGGGGAGGAAACGACGGGAGGCGGTGGGCACCATCCCCGTCTTTCAGGACGGAGGCTGGCCTGGCACTGCCGCCCTGTGCTTCGACCTGCAGGAGCGCACCGCCGATCGGGCCGAAGACGATCATGTTGTTCCGGCTCCAGGCGCCCGCTGGCGAGGTCCCACCGATCGTGAAGGCCGCACCGCAGAGAACGGCCGGCGAACCACCGCTCAAAGTCAACGCTCTTGAGCTGGCGCGTCGCGAAAAATGCCAAGCGATCGGCTATCCGGGAGACCAGATGGGGCTGCGCCCGCCTTCGGTCCCTGGAAGCGCTCGCGTCTCACGTGAGCTGAGAGATCGCACCCAGAGCATCTGCACACCCTTGCGGACCGCGGCAAACGCGACGTGGCGGCCGTCCGGGGACATGGCAAATTCTGGTGCCGTGCCGGCGAACTGTGAGCCGCGCCTCGGGAGCGATCGCAAACTCCACGACGGCGGGTCGCCACGGGTTGTGCGTTGCGAAGGCCGAACCACGAGACCGCGAGCAGCCCGATCCCGAACAACGCCATGATCAGCGCAACGGTGAGGATCCAGATGCCTGCTCGCGTTTCCGGTTCTGCGCCGCCGGCGATGGTATCGCCGCTGACGCGCCTGACGCGTTGGGCGAGCTGTCGTCGTCGCTCTGGATGGACGCGTCCGCGATGTCATGCAGGCGCCTCCGTGGATCCTTCTGCAGGCATCGCCGAAGGAGCTTGCGCATGACCTCCGGCGTCTCGTGCGGCAGCGCGGTCCAGTCGGGTTCGTGTTCGAGGACGGAGGCGAGCGTGTCGGTGACCGTGTCGCCGTCGAACGCGCGCCGTCCGCTGAGCATCTCGAAGAGCACGCAGCCGAAGGCCCAGATGTCCGTGCGCTTGTCGACCGTCTGGCCGCGCGCCTGCTCCGGGCTCATGTAGGCCGGCGTCCCGAGAATCCGTCCATCGGCGGTGCCGTCGAACGACCCGGATCGCTGCCGCCGTCGGCCCGGCGGCGAGGTCGACCGTCATCGGCTTGGCGAGCCCGAAATCGAGCACCTTCACGCGCACGTCGCCGGGGCTCAGATCGGTCTGCCCCTGCAGCACGATGTTCGCGGGCTTCAGATCGCGATGAATGATCCCGTGCTCGTGGGCTTCGTTCAGTGCCTCGGCGATCTGTCGAGCGATCGTGAGCGCCTGCGGCGATCGGCAGCGCGCCCGCGTTCCAACCGATCGGCCAGCGTCGGGCCTTCGACCAGTTCGAGCACCAGCGCGCTCACGCCATCCGCCTCTTCCAACCCATAGATCGCGCCGATGTGCGGATGGTTGAGCGTGGCGAGCGGTCCGCGCCTCGCGCGCGAAGCGGGCGCGGCGCTCGGGATCGGCGGTGAAGTGGGACGGCAGGATCTTGATCGCCACGTCGCGACCGAGCTTGCTGTCGCGCGCGCGATAGACCTCGCCCATGCCGCCGGCGCCGAGCGGAGCGACGATCGTGTAGGGGCCGAGCTGACGTCCGACGAAATCCGCGCGCGCGAGTCCGCCGGCGACAACGGCGGATGCCGGACGTTCGAGGAACTCCGATGAAGCCGATTCGTACGCCAGCAGCGACTCGACTTCCTGCCGCAGGGCGTCATCGCCCGCACACGCCTCGGTCAGGAAGGCGTCACGCTCGGCCGGCGGTTTCTCCAGGGCCGCGTGGTAGATGTCGGAGAGCGGGCGGTGTCGCTGGTCTGGCTCCATGAACCTCGAATCCCGGTTGCCAGTGCAGGAGGCGCAAAAAGGGTAGCGCGACTGTCATCGGATCGGTTAGCGAAAAACAAATCTGGCGTATCCGCCCCGGCACGAGGTTCGCGAGACGGCGGTAGAATGGCGGCGTGGCGGAAGGCGAGGAGATGAAGGCGAATCCGGCGCGCGTCAAGCTGACGTACGACGACTTCCTGCTCTTTCCCGACGATGGGAAGCGGCACGAGTTGATCGACGGGGAGCACTACGTGACGCCGTCGCCGAACATCCGGCATCAGACGATTCTCGGCAACCTCTACTTCCTGATAAGGACGTGGCTGGAAATGGTTGCGGCGCACCTGGTCGTCGGCGTGGCCGTTGGGCGGACGCAGCTAGAGTCGCGCTTCGAGGCGCTCGCATAGCGTCCTCAGCACCTTCAGCCGCGCGAAGCGCTTGTCGTTGGCCTCGACCAGCGTCCACGGCGCCTGCCCGGTGCTCGTCCGCTCGATCATGTCGTTGACGGCCATCTCGTAGGCCGCCCACTGTTTGCGGTTCCGCCAGTCCTCGTCGGTGAGCTTCCACCGCTTGTAGGCCGAGCGGGCGCGGGCGCGGAAGCGGCGCAGCTGTTCTTCCCTGGTGATGTGAATCCAGTACTTGACCAGCACGATGCCATGGGCCACCAGCTGGCTCTCGAACTGGTTGATCTCAAAGGGGGCGCGCGTCCATTCGGCTTCCGACGCGAAGCCTTCGATGCGCTCGACGAGCAGACGGCCGTACCAGCTCCGGTCGAAGATCGTCACGCGGCCGCGGCGGGCGAGATGGCGCCAGAAGCGCCACAAGTAGTGCTGCACGCGCTCCTCTTCGGTCGGTGCGGCGATGGGAATGACCTGGCTGGCGCTCGCGTCGATCGCGGCGGTTATGCGACGGATGGCTCCACCCTTGCCGGCGGCATCCCAGCCCTCGAAGACCAGAATCGTGGACACGCCCTGGCGCTGAGCCCGGCGATGAAGCCTGTTGAGCCGCCCCTGCAGGCGTTCGAGCTCGGCCTTGTAGTGTTTCGCGTCGGCGCGCTGCGTCATGTCGAGCTCGCTGATGATGGTCTGACGGCTCGAGCGGGAGCTCGAGACGGCGGACACCCGCCGGACCTTGCCGCGCACGACGCCGGCCGGGACCTGCGCGCGAGTGTCGTTCGGCTCGGTCAACCGCTTGCGGATCGCGTCGCGGATGGCGGAGGCGACCGTCAGGCTCCGATAGCGCTCGTCACCACCTTCGACGATCATCCAGGGAGCATTGGCGAGGCTGGTGCGCGTGATGGTCTCTTCGCCGGCCTGGATGAAGCGGTCGTAGAGCTTCCAGTTCTCCCACTGCTCGCGCGTGACGCGCCAGCGCGTGAGCGGATCGCTGTGCAGCTTCTCGAGCCGCTGCTCCTGCGACCGCTTGTCGAGGTGCATCCAGAACTTCAGGATCAGCGCGCCGTCGTCGGTGAGCGCCCGCTCGAAATCGGCGATCTCGTCGAGGCAGGCGCCGAACTCGGCGCGGCGCAGCCGCCGGCGGACGCGCTCGATGAGCGGCCGCGCGTACCAGGCGCTCAGGAAGAAGCCGATTCGCCCCTTCGCCGGCAGGTCGCGCCAGAAGCGCCAATACTCCGGCCGCTCGCGTTCCTCGTCCGACGGTGGCCCGTACGCCCGCGTCACCAGCCACCGCGGATCCATCCATTCATTGAGCAGGTTGACGATCTCGCTCTTGCCCGCGCCGTCCACGCCGCCGAACAGCACGATCACCGACGACCGGCCGACCTCGCGGAGCCGGAGCTGTTCGTCCAGCAACTCGGCACGCAGTGCAGGGACCCGCGCCCTGTATTCCGTGCTCGATACCTTGCGGCCCAACTCGGCAGCTTCGAACATGCATGAGCCTCAAAAAAGGACTGCCCCCCGATTGACATACCCCGTCACAAGCGGCGACGCCTGCCGCCCCCACGGGGCGAAACGGGCACGATAGCGAAGCGCCGACGGCGGCCCGGTCGGTAGATCGAGAAGTGTCGGCGGTCCAGGGTAAAGATGTCGGTCAGGGCATCGCGCTCGGCGATTCGCACGAGCGCCGCGTCGGCGAGATCCATCGGCAGGTCGCGGTCCTTCTCCATCAGCTCGCGCATGCGCGGCGCATCGGCCTCGTCGAGCCGTGCGAGGGCCAGCGCGCCGGTTTCGAGGCGACTCCAGAGGGCCCGCTGACCCGACCATGCCCTGCCGAGCAGATACAGGGCCTCGGTGAATGCGGGCCATACCGTGACCAGCGAGCCGCGGAGGGTGCCCAGCGATTCCACACACTCCTGGTGCGCCGGGTCCGGACGGTCGAGGATCGCCACGAGCGGGCCGGCGTCAACGAGGATGTCGGCCACGGGCGCCCTGGACAATCACGGTGAACTGCTCGCCGGTCGTGCGCTGGGATCGCGCAGGGCCGAGCCAGGACGACGCCGATGACGTCGATCCAGGCGTCGTAGGGACGGCCATCGGTGCCTCGGGACGCGTCGGCGGCCTCGTAATGCACAAGCGCTTCGCGCACGACGTCCAACGCGACAGCCCGCGGCGTCTGGCAAGCCGGTAGAGGGTGCGCTCGGCCTTCGGGCCGAGGCGGACAGTCAGGGCCATGTCTCGCTCCAATACAGACAAGTATTACGCTGGTCCGTTCCGCGGGTCAAGCGC
>CAWAXG010000066.1:0-39697 GCA_963785755.1 uncultured Acidobacteriota bacterium
GCGGTTCGCTTTTGTGTGGTCACTGCCCTTTGGCTCAGCAGCAAAGAACGACCACCGGAGTCTTCACCTTGCCATTTAAAAACCGACACAGCGTCGCCGATGTCTCAGCGTTCCTGTTCGACGTTGACGGCACACTAATCGACAGCAACGCGGCACATGCAGAGACCTGGACGCAGGCGTTGCGCGAACACGGGATTGCCTGCGACGTTGCGGACGTGCGTCCGTTGGTCGGGATGGGCGGGGACAAGTTGCTAGCACGGATTGCGCATCTCGAGGAAGACTCGCCTGACGGTCGGTCTATCGGACAACGAAAGAAGGCGCTCTTTGCCGAACGATTGCCGCACTTGTCGCCCACGCCAGGCGCTCGCGCCCTCATTGCCTATCTCCACCGGTTGAAAAAGACGCTTGTCGTGGCCACGTCGGCTGACGATCGCGAAATGCGCGCACTGCTCGAGCAAGCCGGCGTGGCTGATTTGATCCCCCTCCGCATTTCGAAGGACGACGCGACGCAGTCAAAGCCTGACCCGGACATCTTGCAGGCCGCGCTGAAACGGGCCCAAGCGACCGCTGACAAAACGATCATGATTGGCGACACGCCCTTTGACGTCGAGGCCGCGCACCGAGCAGGCATCGATTCGATCGCGCTTCGGTGCGGAGGCTACTGGTCTGATGCGGACCTGCAAGGGGCACTCGTGATTCTCGAGGATCCCGCCGCCCTGCTCGCCTATTGGGCAACTGAGACGTCGGGCACAAACCCTCTTGGACCCGCTTCGGCTTAGCATCGGTTCCCCGCGTTGGCGTTCGCGGCAGCATCCTCCTTCGAGTCGATGAACCGGTATGGGCGAAACCTGAGGTTCCAGGAATGAAGGCAAATCGTTCCCGAGTCGGCTGTTCAACTCCCGTAACGCCGCATCGACCAGCTCCCCGAAGCCGCCCGGATGGCGAGTCTCGGCTCCTCCCAGCGCGTACCAGATATCTGCGAGCTCTTCGTTCGACAATCCGACAAACCGCGCGTCGCTCATTGTTCGCTCCCGTCTTTGCGAAGATCTGGGATCAGTGGTTACGGTCTGGCTTGGTGGCCTCACCCGCGCTGGGACTCCGATCGACGACCGGCGGACCGCCATTGCCATGGGGATGCGCCGCAAAGCAGGCACGCACGGTTCGGAGCAGTAATTCCGGCGTAAACGGCTTTCTGAGCACGGTGTGGAACAGCGCACTCTGATGCGGCATGGCCGAGGGGAGCGACGTCATCATCACGATCGGAATATGGCGATATGTCTCGCTCTCTCGCATCGCCGACGCGAGCTCGGCCCCATCCATGACCGGCATCATCATGTCCGTGATGACGAGACCGATCGGGCGTTCCTTCAGGATGTCGAGCGCCAGCCGACCGTTGATCGCGACACTCACGTCGTAGTCGTAGTCGCGCAACATGTCGCGCAACATCTCGGCCAGGCCGAACTCGTCGTCAACGATCAGGATCGAGCCTGAGGTGGACACGGCGCCGCTACTCCCCGGCTTCCGTGAGGCGCATCTCGTTCGACACACCTCCTCCGGACGCCACTTGTAATTCGGCGGCGAACGTATCCAAGAGGCGAATGCCGGCATCCGTAATCTGGATCTCGCGCATCCTCGCGTCGTAGTCGTCGTCCCGCACTTTCAGGATCACCATCACCCGCAACATGGCAGCCCGGTGCTCGACATGACGCATCAGAATGATGTTCTGCGTGGCCGCGGACAGCCCATTGATGGGCACCTGAATGCTTCGCGAGAACAACTCTCGCGTCTCGGTCGTGTAGAGGGTTGTGACCCCCAAGCCTTCGAGCTCCTGGGCGATCGCGCTGTAGACGTGAGAGAGCCGCTCGGGAAAGTCAGCGGCGTGTTCAAACCCCTCCATCCCGTCCAGAACCAACCGATGCGGGCGGAACTCGCGAACCGTCTGAATCAAGCTCTCCCCGAGCTCGTCGATCACGCCCTCGACCGGCCGATGCCACAGGATCTGCGCGAGACCGTCTTCGACGCCTTGTGCCAGTCCGCCAATGCCCACTCGTTGGCATTTCGCCAGAATCGCTTCGGGTCGCTCGTAGAAGCCAAAGTACAAGGATCGTTCGCCTCGCTTGATCCCCTCCGATAGGAACTGCATCCCGAGGAGTGTCTTGCCACTGCCGGACGACCCAAGCAGCATCGTGATGGAGCCTTGCCGGACGCCGCCCCGGAGCATGGCGTCGAGCTCTGCCACACCGAACGAGAGCTTCGAGCCGCCTGCAGCTGACGCGTTGCCGACGGGGGCCTGCAGAAATGCCGTCTCGATTCGTGGCCGGACCTCGAGGCCCTTGTCCGTAATCCGGACGGAATGCAGCCCCCGCAGCGGCGCACTGCCGCGGAGTTTCAGGACGCGGATGTGCCGGAGGGGCCGCAATTCGGACAGTTCGTCCGTGAGGTGCAGGACGCCGTCCACCATCGTGTGCTCGGGGAAGAATCCGGTCGCGCGCTCAGCGTTGGTTAGGAGCATCACCGTGCACTCGGTGAGATCCGCCAAGGTTTGAATCTCGACCAGGAACTTTTTGAAGTCCCGGTCAGTCGGCGATGATTCCTGCGCGGAGATCAGGCCGTCGACGATCAGCAGCGTGGCCTTGTGCTTCTGGATGGCGCCGCGAATCAAGGTGACGAGCCCTTCGAGCCCTTCCGATGCGAGCGTGCTGTAGCCGCCGATGTAGTAGACGTGATCGGGAATCGCCGCTTCGTTGAAGAAGGACATCCGTCGCAAGTGCCCGAACATGCGGGAATGCGATTCGGCTAGCAGCGTCACGTAGACCGCGTGCCCGCCGGTTGATGCATGATGGAAGCACGCTTGGTTGGCCAAGATCGTCTTGCCCGCACCAGGCGGTCCCTGCACGATGTACACCCCCGACGTTAGAAGCCCGCCTTCGAGGATCCGATCCAGTCCCGCAATGCCCGTTGGCCGACGCGCCGACGCCGCTCGCTGCTCAACCACTTACGTCCCCTCCACTCTGCCGCTGACGGATTCACGCTCCTTGCGCCGCGGGAGCACCGCCGTGAAACAGGCGCCTTCTCCGAGCTCGCTGACGACGGAGATCGTCCCGCCCATGGCGACGCAGATGTTCTTCACGACCCAGAGGCCGATGCCGAATCCTCCACTGCGCTGCTCGACGCCCCGGTCGAACCGTTCGAAGATCCGCGCCTGCTGATCGGGCGCGATGCCGACGCCATGGTCCTGCACGCGCAGTCGTGCCACCTGGTCATCCGCATCCACCTCCACCTCAATCGGTCGGCCAGCCCCAAATCGAATGGCATTGGACAGCAGGTTCCGGCAGATCTGCTCCACGCGCAGCCGATCCCACGAACCCGTCGCATTCCCTCGATTGGAGAACGTGAGCTGACACCGGGCGATTGCAAGCTCCGCGTCGAATGTGGCGACGACGTCGCGAGTCGTTTGCGCCAGATCCATGGCTTCCGGCTGGAGATCGATCCGTCCGGTCGACAGGCGCGAGACGTCAAGCAGCCGGTCCAGGGTCTCCAGCAGTCGATGCAGCCGCTGCTCCACTCGGCGCAGCTGTCCCTGTACCCACTCCACCGGCACCGTCTCGCTCGATGACGCCATCTGCTCGGACTTCTCCATCGCCAGCCTCAATTGGAACATCAGCGGCGCGATCGGGTTGCGAAGCTCGTGCGCCACGGTGGCGATGAATTCATCGCGCGCGACGACGGCGTGCTGCAGCTCTTGCAGCCGCGCACGGATGGAGGTCAGCACCACGCCGTTGACGTCATCCACTCCCGTGGACGACAGCGTCTTTGGGACTGCTGTCGGAGGCGTGCCGGGCCGAGAGCCCACGTCCCGTGGAGGTTCGACGGCGCACAGCGCCGAGAGCGGAATCCGTGTGAGCACGGTGGTTCCGCCGTCCGGCGTCGGCTCGATCTCGACGGCGCCGCCAACCGCGGCGGCCCGCTCGCGCATGCTCTGCAGCCCCATCATCGTCGTGCCCAAACCGCTCGAGGGGAATCCGACCCCGTCGTCTTCGACCACCAGCACGAGGGTCTCGCCGCGTTGCTCCAGCAGGACGTTCACCGATTGGGCCTGGGCGTGCTTGGCGACGTTGTTCAACGCTTCCTGGGCAATGCGATACACGCTGGCTTCCAGTTCCGGCGCGAAGCGCACAGTGTCATGGGTTCCCGCATGAAACGTGGCCCGGATGCCGGTGTGCCGCGACCACTCCTGGACGTACGTGTCCATGACCTTGGTGAGGCCGAGTTCATCCAACGCCGCCGGTCTCAGCTCCCACGCGAGGAAATCGACACTCCCGTCGATACGCGCCAGCATGCCGAGCGCCTGGGCGAGCACTTCGACCACGTCCCGGCCGTCGCGCGCATTCGCGTCGAGTGCCTCGAGGGTGAGCCGGAGCGCCGTCAGTCGTTGTCCCAAATCGTCGTGCAAGTCGCGGGCGAGGCGCCGACGCTCCTCTTCCTGTACGACCACGAGACGACGGAGTAGACGGATCCGCGCTGCTTCGGCATGTGTTCGGTCTGCTATCTCGGTAGCGAGGAGAGCGTTCGACTCCAACAATCGCCGGCTCGTGTCCTCCACCCGAGCCGCGAGGGAGTCGCTCAGGGTATTGCGACGCTTCTCGTCGGGTGTGGCCGACGGCACTTCATGCGCAAGGGCCGCGTAGCCCACGCAGCGTCCATGTTGACGGATCGCCACGACGGTGGCGTTGACGCACCGTCGACTTCCGTCTTCGCCGGCCAGCCATCGCTGCGTGGAAACCGACCCTTGGCGTTCTACGTACTGCAGATCCGCTATTCGAATGCCGAACTCTCCGTCATGCGGCGTGAAGAGCGTCGACACATGTACGCCGATGGCGGCGTCGCGCGCGTACCCGAAGATGCGCTCTGCACCCACGCTCCACGACGTGACGATCCCGTCTGCGTCCAATGTCACAAACGCGTGCTCGACGAAGCTGTCGATGGCGAGCGGTAACGTGTCCTCGCGCACACTAACGGCATCGGTCTGCAGCTGGTCTTCACGCATTGAGTCGACCAGGCCCACGCCGACAGCAGTTGACGACTGCGCGCGGGCAGACCAGACTGGACTGATGACGCTCCCCGTGACGAAACGGCTCAGGATACTCCTGGTGGAAGATCACGAGACCGTGCGGCAGGGCTTGAAGCTCCTCATCGAGCGCGAACCGGACTTCCAGGTGATCGGTGAGGCCAGCAACGGAACTCAAGCGATAGAACGAGCCAACGTCGAGGGTCTCGATGTCGTCATCATGGACCTGTCGATGCCGGGCGTCAGCGGCGTCATCGCGACGCGCCGTTTGAAGGACCTGCACCCGAACCTCGCGGTTGTGAGCTTGACGCGTCATGCCGACCAGACCTTTCTGCAGGAGCTCTTACGTGCCGGCGCGTCAGGCTACGTCTTGAAACAAAGCCCGCATTCAGAGCTGTTTCGCGCGATTCGAGCCGTCGCGAGCGGGCAGCAATACATCGACCCCGCACTGACCCACCACCTCGCCGCACCGTTTGCGGCACAAGATCAACGTCGCGCGCGGCGCGGTGGGGCGATTCTGACCGACCGCGAAGCTGAAGTGCTGCGACTGGTGTCCCAGGGATACAGCAACAAGGAAATTGCCAGCAAGCTCGACGTCAGCACGAAAACGGTTGAGGTCCACAAGGCCAACGCGATGCGGAAGCTCAGTCTGCGCGGGAGGATCGAGCTCCTCCAATATGCGCTGCATCAAGGTTGGTTGCACGACGCCTGATGAAGGGTCGATTGTAGTCACACCGCGAGGCTCAGTTCTATTAGGGCTCGCCCTATGCCGTAACGCTGTCCCTTACGGGTCAGCCGCCGCCTTTCCCACCCGGTTGGTACTTTTCGCAGGAAGTCGCCAAACTCTATCTGTCCCAACAGCGAGCGGCGAGCCACTCGCGCAGTTGCGTGACGCTCGATGACACGCAGCTTGACTGTTCCTAACACGGCCGTGGAAGTGCAGTTAGGGCTGGCCCTAAGACTGCACTACCGGCATTCCCAATAGCCGACGCCGATCATCGCGTGACATCCTCCTGGGTGACATTGCATCAAGAGGAGAGCGAATGATTCTACGAGTTGACCGTCTTGCGATCGAGCTACCCATGCCGGAACACCCCTCACCGAACTCTGCGTCCGCCGTACAGGAGCTGCTGGGCGGCAAATTCGGCGAGATGTCGACGCTGATGAACTACACGTTCCAGTCGTTCAACTTCCGTGGGCGCGATCAGATGAAGCCCTTCTACGATCTCATCGCGAACATTGCGGCCGAGGAATATGGGCACATCGAGCTCGTGAGTCACACAATAAACATGCTGCTCAGCGGCTCGACGATGCGTGGAAGCGATCCAACGGAGGCGCCGCTCGACGACGCCACGAATATGCGGAATCACTATCACTTCATCGCGAGCGGTCAGTCCGCCCTGCCGATCGACTCCATGGGAAATCCTTGGAACGGTAGTTACGTGTTCTCGAGCGGGAACCTGAAGCTGGACCTCCTCCACAACTTCTTCCTCGAGTGCGGCGCTCGGGCGAACAAGATCCGCGTGTATGAAATGGTCGACGATCCGGTCGCCCGGGAAATGGTCGGCTACCTCCTCGTCCGAGGCGGCACGCACATCGTGGCCTACGCCAAGGCGCTCGAGGCTTTGTCAGGGGTCGACGTCGGCAAGCTCCTACCGATTCCCGACATCAGCAACAAGCGATTCCCGGAAGCGCTGAAACACGAAGCGAAGGGTCTTCATCGTGTGATGTACCGGATGAGCCAGGATGACTACCGCGAGATGGGAGCGATTTGGAACGGACCGCACCCAGAGGATGGATCCCAACTACGCGTGGTCGACGGACCGCCCGAAGGTGGGCCAGTACCCCTGCACCCCGCCGAGCCGCAACTGACGTCTCCAATCGGGCCTGACGGCGTGGACACGGGAATGCTCGGCGAGATTGCCGTGCGGCTGTTCGGCAAGAACTAAGCGCCTCTTCAACACACCCCATATAGGAGATTCGACATGGCTGACACCGGTACGCTCCACGACGCTTTCATCGACGAACTGCGCGACGCCTACGATGCAGAACGGCAACTCACCAAGGCGCTGCCGAAACTCGCGAAGGCCGCCACCTCACCGAAGCTGCGCGAGGCCTTCGAAGCGCATCTCGAAGAGACGCAGGGACAGATCGAACGCCTCGAACAGGTATTCGAGACCCTTGACGAAAAGGTGCGTGGGAAACACTGTGACGGAATCGCGGGCATCATCGAAGAAGGCAAGTCCGTCATGGAAGAAGACTTCGACGACGCCACCATGGACGCCTGCCTGATCGCGTCCGGCCAGCGGGCTGAGCACTACGAGATGGCTGCCTACGGCACATTGGTCGCCTGGGCGCGCGCCATGGGACATACCGATGCGGCAGACCTGCTGCAGGAGACGCTCGACGAGGAAAAGGCGGCAGACGAGAAACTCTCCGCACTCGCCGAAGGCGGCATCAACCAAGGTGCCGCGAACGCCGGCTCGTCTGAAGATGACGAAGAAGAGCCGGCAGCCGTCGGCGCCGGCGCGAGGAACGCTGCGGCGTCGAAGGCCAAGTCGGGCTCACGACGTTAGCACCTGACCAGCATTGAGTGCGCCGTGGTGTTGATCCAGCTGCTCTTGCCGACCATCCTCCCAAAGGGGCCGGCGGTGCACGACGCCACGGCCGCACTTGCCGACACCCACCGTGAACTCGCCGAGACGTTCGACGGGGTGACGGCCTACCTTCGCTCCCCCGCGAAGGGTATCTGGATCGCGCCAGATGGCCATACGGAGCAAGACGATGTGGTGATGGTGGAAGTCGTCACCGAGCGCTTTGACCGGCACTGGTGGCACACCTATATCGCCACCCTACTCGAGCGCTTTCAGCAGGACGCGATTCATGTGCGGGCTCACCCGATACAGCTGCTGGACGAGGCTGCGGAGGGGTGATGCAGTGGTTTCGCAACCGCGCGCTGACCCTTGTACTGATGGCGATGTTCCTGCTGTTCTTGGTCGGGCAGATGACCATGGGGTGGCACGAGTACAACGCCACCCAGCGCCAGCACGGTCAGGCATGGATAACCTTCAGCGGTTACTTAGCCACGGGCCATCCGTGGGAAGCGCTCTTTGAAAACTGGGAGAGCGAATTCCTGCAGATGGCAGTGTTCGTTCTCCTCACGACGTGCTTGGTGCAGAAGGGATCTCCCGAGTCGCGGCGACTCGGCGTGAAGGAACTCGTCGACACAGACCCACGGGATTTTGCCAACGACCCCGACGTTCCCTGGCCGGTCAGACGCGGAGGATGGATCCTCCGCCTCTACGAGCACTCGCTGGGACTTGCGTTCATTGGCTTGTTTCTCATTTCCTGGGTGGGACACGCCGCGGGTGGCTTTGCGGAGTATGCCGCGGATCAGGTGGCGCACGGCCAAGGTCGTCCCACGCTGAACGAGTATCTCGTCTCGGCGCGGTTCTGGTTCGAATCGTTCCAGAACTGGCAGAGTGAGTTTCTCGCGATCGCCGCGATGGTATGGCTGGCGGTGTATCTCAGACAACGCTGGTCACCGGAATCAAAACCGGTCCATGCGCCGCATGACGAGACCGGCCGCTAGGTGTGGTCGGCAACCAAGATGATGGCGGGACGGATCTACATCGGGACGGCAGGCTGGTCGATCCCACGAGCGTCGGCACACCTCTGCCCCACTGAAGGGACACACCTCCAGCGCTACGCTCGAGTGTTTCCGTGCGCGGAGATCAATTCGTCCTTCCATCGGCCGCACGCCGTGTCGACTTACGCGAGATGGGCGGCATCGACGCCCGGCGCGTTCCGGTTTGCCGTGAAAGTGCCTCGGCTCATCACCCACGAACTCAAGCTTCTCCGTGCGCGCGGGCCATTCGAGCAGTTTCTCGCTGAGAGCAGAGGCCTGGGTGGTCAGCGCGGCCCGCTGTTAGTCCAGCTTCCACCGTCGTTCGAGTTTGAGGCGCGCGTCGCGGCGAGATTCTTCGACGTGGTACGGACGCACTACGACGGGCCTGTGGTCTGCGAGCCTCGGCATCCCACCTGGTTCGCGGCGCGTCCGCATGCCGTGATGCAGCGCTATGCGGTTGCCCGAGTGGTCGCCGATCCTCCGATCACCGATGGCGCAGACGCCCCCGGGGGCTGGGGTGGCATCGCCTACTTTCGTTTGCACGGTGCCCCGCGGATGTACTGGTCGCGGTACGACGCGAGCTACCTCTCGCGCCTCGCGATGCTTGTTCGGCGGATGTCCGAATCGGTCGACGTGTGGTGTGTCTTCGATAACACCGCGACTGGTGCGGCGTTGGACAACGCATGGGAACTGCAGCGGCTTCTCGTTGAGGACAGCGACTCGGCTCGATCCCGCAGCATTGGCTCGACGAACGTGCTTAGATGCGCGGCGCCATCCAGCGACCCGCGACATTGGGGCTCTCCCTAGGCCCTTGACTCCGGCATTCCCAATAGCTCACAGACGCGTTCACATGGCATTGTGCTGAGGGTAGGCAACGGCAGGCGCGGACGTTCGGACACAGCCGAAGAGGATCATGTTGCACAAGAACACGACGGATAAGCACCTGAAGCTCGCCATCGGTTCGAGTCGTGAACACACGGGAATGCCGGAACTCGACCTGGTCTGTTTCAGTCACTTGCGATGGGACTTCGTCTACCAGCGTCCGCAACACCTGTTGAGCCGTGCCGCCCAATCCAGACGCGTGTTGTTTATCGAGGAGCCGCATTACGATGCGGCGCGCCCGTGTCTGGAGACCCGGCGCGACCCATCTGGCGTCACGATCGCGATCCCTCACCTCCCGCGTGACGCTGGCGGCCGTGCACCTGCAGACACTGCTGAACTTCCTTCTGTCGGCCCACGACATCACCGACTTCGTGGCGTGGTACTACACGCCCATGGCGCTCGAATTCACCGCGCACTTGCGGCCGATCGCGACCGTGTACGACTGCATGGACGAGCTGAGCGCCTTCGCTGGCGCGCCACCGGGACTCCGAGACAAGGAGCGCGCGCTGCTGAGGCGGGCCGACTTGGTGTTGACCGGCGGCCGGAGCCTCTACGAGGCCAAACGCTCGCTCCACGTCAATGTCCACGAGTGTCCAAGCAGCGTGGACGTGCCTCATTTCGCTCGCGCGCGGGCAGCCACTCCCCGATCCATCAGATCAAGACGACATCGCGCATCCACGGATCGGGTTCTTCGGCGTACTCGACGAACGGCTCGATCGCGACCTTCTCTCCGGCGTGGCCGAGCGATGTCCAGGCTGGCAGTTCGTCATGGTCGGCCCCGTTGCGAAGATCAGCCACGCTGATCTGCCGGTGTTCAAGAACATCCACTACCTGGGACGCAAGGCATACGACGATCTCCCGAGCTATATCGCGGGCTGGGACGTCGCCATGCTGCCCTTCGCTCGAAACGACGCCACACGCTTCATCAGTCCGACGAAGACACCAGAGTATCTCGCCGCTGGCAAGCCTGTCGTGTCGACGTCGATTCCCGACGTCGTGCGGCCCTACGGTGACGAACGGCTCGCGAGAATCGCCGACACGCCTGACGACTTCGTTGACGCCATCAGGGCCGCCCTCTCCGAGCCCACGGCACAGTGGCTGCCGCAAGCCGATGCCTTCCTCGTCGGCACGTCCTGGGACGCCACGTGGGCGGCGATCGCTGAACGCGTGCGTGCCGCCGTGCGCGCGAGGCAGACGGCGCAGACGCGCGTCATCGCGTAACTGATGTCAATGAGGCGACGGGCCAGCCGTCTGGAAACGTCCCGCCATAAGTGGATAAGGAGGAGACATGTTTGACTATCTGGTCGTCGGGGCCGGATTCGCCGGCGCGGTCATGGCTGAACGGCTGGCGGCTGACGCGGGACGAAAAGTACTCATCGTCGACAAGCGGCGGCACGTGGGTGGAAACGCGCACGACGAGTACGACACGTCGGGCATTCTCATCCACACGTACGGCCCGCACATTTTCCACACCAACTCGCGCGATGTGTTTGACTATCTGAGCCGCTTCACCGAGTGGCGACCCTACCAGCACCGCGTGCGGGCGTCGGTCGACGGTCAGCTGCTGCCTATTCCCATCAATCTCGACACCGTCAACCTCCTCTATGGTCTCAAGCTGACCTCGTTCGAGCTCGAGCAGTTCTTTGCGTCGGTGGCGGAGCCGCGCACACCAGCGCGCACGTCGGAAGATGTGATCGTGGGCAAGGTCGGTCGGGAGCTGTACAACAAGTTCTTTCGCAACTACACGCGTAAGCAGTGGGGACTGGACCCGTCGGAGCTGGATGCGACCGTGACCGCCCGTGTTCCCGTACGCACCAACCGCGACGATCGGTACTTCGCCGACACCTACCAGGCCATGCCGGTC
Source organism: uncultured Acidobacteriota bacterium (assembly GCA_963785755.1). Classification (GTDB taxonomy): domain Bacteria; phylum Acidobacteriota; class Vicinamibacteria; order Vicinamibacterales; family 2-12-FULL-66-21; genus JACCXG01. The sequence continues at coordinate 11,443 of CAWAXG010000066.1, forward strand.
AACGGCTTCACCAGGATGTTCGAACGCATGCTCTCGCATCCAAACATCAAGATCATGTTGAACACGGACTACCACGAAATCGAGCAGGTCATTCCCTACGGGGAAATGATCTACACGGGTCCGATTGACGAGTTCTTCGACTATCGGTTCGGCAAGCTCCCGTATCGCTCACTCGAGTTCCGATTCGAAACGTTTGACCGTCCGGTCTTTCAGGATGCGCCTGTCGTGAACTACCCGAACGAGAATCCGTACACGCGATGCACGGAATTCAGAGTACCTCACGGGTCAGGAGCACCCGAAGACGAGCGTCGTGTATGAATATCCACGATCGGAGGGGGATCCGTACTATCCCGTGCCACGCCCCGAGAACGCCGCCATGTACCGCCAGTATCAGGCCCTCGCCGAACGCACGGCCGATGTGCACTTCTGCGGGCGACTGGCAACGTACCGCTACTACAACATGGATCAGGTGGTCGCTCAGGCGCTTGCGCTTTACGGCCGATTGACGCAGCGCGCGCGGGAGCCGATCGCGCAGTCGGCATGACCCAGGACGGAGCGCTCGAGCTCTGGGGCGGAGTCGAGTGCACGGTCAATCGGGTCGGTGAGAAGTATTTCGATCAAGTCCGTAAATCAGGCCATCACGATCGCCCGGAGGACATCGCTCGCCTTGCCGCGATTGGCCTGCGCGCGGTGCGGTATCCCGTCCTGTGGGAGCGCGTCGCGCCAGACGGGCTCTCGACCGCGGACTGGACGTGGACCGACGAGCGGCTTGCGCTGCTGCGCGGGGCCGGTATTTTGCCGGTGGCGACGCTGCTCCATCATGGCAGCGGCCCGCGGAACACGCATCTGCTCGATCCCGCGTTCCCCGAATCCTTCGCGGCGTACGCCGCTGCGGTGGCCACTCGATACCCCTGGCTTCAGGACTATACGCCCGTCAACGAGCCGCTCACGACGGCGCGGTTCAGCGCGTTGTACGGACACTGGTATCCGCATCACCGCGACGACCGCTCGTTCGTCAGAGCCTTGCTGCACGAGCTGCGTGCGACCGTGCTCGGGATGGCACGGATCCGGGAGATCAACCCGTGCGCTCGGCTGATACAAACGGAGGATGCCGGTCGCACCTACAGCAGCCCCCGACTGGTCGCGCAGGCGGAGTTCGAAAACCACCGACGCTGGCTGACGGTCGATGTGCTGGCGGGGCGTGTATCCGAGAATCATCCGCTGTGGAACTGGCTGGTGCAGCGTGGCGCATCCCCCACCGAGCTGCACTGGTTCCTCGACCATCCCTGCCCGCCTGACGTGGTAGGTCTCAACTACTACCTGACGAGCGATCGATATCTCGACGAGCGTCTCGCGCCGTACCCGGCGTCGAGCCTAGGTGGCAACGGGCGCGACTGCTATGCCGATGTAGAAGCGGTCCGCGTGTCCGACTACGACGGTCCAGCGTACGGCCGGATTCTCGACGAAGCGTGGACACGGTATGCGCTGCCCATCGCGCTGACCGAAGTGCATGCCGGCTGCACGAGAGAAGATCAGCTGCGCTGGTTTGTCTCGGCATGGCAGGCGGCATCGGCCGCCCGAAACCGGGGCGTCGACGTACGCGCGGTGACAATGTGGTCGCTCCTGGGGTCCTTCGACTGGAACAGTCTCGTAACACGGGACGACAACGTCTATGAGGTCGGTACGTTCGACGTCAGAAGTGCGCCGCCGCGGCGGACTGCCCTAGGCACGCTGGCACAAGCGCTGGCCACAGGCACACCGCCGAATCCGCTCGCGAGCCAGCCAGGATGGTGGCAGAGGGTGCGCCGTGCGACCGAATCCAGAATCTACGGTCGCGGATTTTGCAGAGGACGCCGCCGCCCACCCGATTCTCATCGTCGGGGGCACCGGCACGCTCGGTTCCGCGCTCACGCGCGCCTGCGAGGTCCGCGGATTGCGCGCCGTGTCGGTCGGTCGCACGCAGCTCGATATCACGAGCCCGGACGCGATCCGGCGAGCGCTGGCTCGCTGGCGACCGTGGGCCGTGATCAACGCGGCGGGGTACGTGCGCGTGGACGATGCAGAGGCGACCCGAGACCTCTGCTGGCGCGTCAACACCGACGGCGCGCTGCACCTGGCAGCAGGAGCTGCGGCATGTCAGGCACGATACGTGACCTTCTCGACCGATCTCGTGTTCGACGGCCTCAAGAAGAGGCCCTATGTCGAGAGTGACGCGACACGCCCGATCAACACCTACGGCGCGAGCAAACGTGCCGCCGAAGAACGGGTCGCGACGCTCGCCAGCGAGGCCCTGATTGTCCGCACGGCGGCATTCTTTAGCCCCATCGACCACCACGGCTTCCTCACTCACGCGCTGCGCGAGGTCTCGGCTGGCCGCGAACTGCTCGCCGCGGACGACGTCGTCGTCTCTCCGACCTATGTGCCACACCTGGTTGATGCTGTGCTCGATCTGCTCATCGACGGCGAGCGGGGCATCTGGCATCTCGCCAACGACGGTCAGGTCTCATGGGCAGATTTCGCGGCGCTCGCCGCGCGCCTCGCGAACCTCGACGACTCGCTGGTGCGGCGCGTGCCCGTCACGGACCTCGGGTTGCGCGCCTGTCGCCCTGCCTTCAGTGCTCTGGACTCCGAGCGTGGCAAGGTCATGCCCACGCTGGAGAGCGGGGTGACGGAGTATCTCGCGAGCCCGATCAACGTCTGGCGGGAACGCCGATCGAGATCTCGTGTGGCATCGGGCCACAGGTAGCGCGACGCCGGCACGCCGCGCTATCCACGCCGCGTGCGATTCGCAGCGTTGATGTCGACGATCTCGGCGTTCAGCACATCGACATCAGCCGAGTCGATCAAGCCATCACCGCCACCCGGCGCTGGAGCGTCGACGGCGGCAACGAGCGGCGGAGCGCTGCCATCCCCCACGCGCCGGACACCGCGCGTCGCGGCCGCTATTTGCTCGAGAGGGATCTTCGAACGCCGATAGGCATCGAGCAGGCCATTGGTTTCCTGATAGGTGTCGGCGAACTGCGTGTAGCAGAAGCCACTCACCAGGCCGATGGAGTCGAGGGCCGACATGAGTCGCCGATACAACTCGCCCAACTCCTCGGCAGTCGTGGCCCGCGTATAGCCCCAGGCGCCCGTCTGGGTGCTGAGGGCGATACCGCCGCACTCCGAGAGAACGATAGGCAGCTCTGAGTGACGTTCCCCTTCCAGTACGAGGAGCCGCCCGCCGGGGCGCTCGCGGCTGAAGAGTCGCGGCAGCCCTTCGTCCGCGTGATAGCGGCGCGCCAGCCGCTCCGGATCCGGATCGTAGTCGTGGATGCCGATGATGTCCGTCGCCACGCTTTCCCATCCGTCGTTGCCAATCACCGGCCGCGTCGGATCGAGCGTGTGGGTCAGATGATAGAGCGCGCGCACGTAGTGTCGCTCTGCGGGGTTGTCCGGAAGATTCGGCACACCCCACGATTCGTTCACGGGCACCCAGGCGACAACGCACGGGTGACTGGCATCGCGCGCGATCGCGGCCGTCCATTCGCGCGTGACGCGTTGAACCGATTGCTGTGTGAAGCGGTAGGCGCTCGGCATCTCCGCCCAGACCAGCAGGCCCAGGACATCGGCCCAATAGAGGTACCGGGGATCCTCGAGCTTCTGATGCTTCCGTACTCCGTTGAAGCCCATGGCCTTCGCGAGCTCAACGTCCCTGCGCAGGGCCTCATCGTCTGGTGCCGTCATGCCGCTCTCGGGCCAATACCCTTGATCGAGCACCAGACGCTGCCGGTAGGCGCGGTTGTTGAGCACCAAGCGATCGCGCTGGGTCCCGACCGAGCGGAGCGCTGTGTAGCTGGCCACCGTGTCGACAAGCTGGCCGCGCTCGGCCCAGAGTTCCACCGACGCGTGAATCAGCGTCGGCGACTCGGGACACCACAGCAGCTCGTTCCTGTAATCGTCGATCCCTGGGTCCGACAGAGCGATGCGGCGGTGGACCTCGCCGTTGACCACCGAATACGTGTCATCAGCAATGAGGTGATCCCCAACCGTCAGGCGCGTGTGCAGTCGAAGCCCGTCGCGTCGCGGGCCCGACAGCCAGCACTCCAGTCCCACTTCCCAGCGCTCGATGTTCGCCGTCCACCGAAGATTCTGAATGGCGATACGCGGGACCACCTCCATCCAGACGGATTGCCAGATGCCGGTCGTCCGCGGATACCAGATGGAATGGGGCGCGACCTGCCAGTCCTGCTTGCCGCGCGGCTTCGCGAGATCCTGCGGGTCGTCTTCGGCGCGAACGACGAGCTCGACCGGCGACTGATCGGAGCATCCTGTGATGTCGAACGTGAACGGCGTATAGCCGCCCTCATGTCCGCCGAGGCATCGGCCGTCAATCCAGACCGTCGCGTCGTAGTCCACCGCGCCGAAGTGCAGGAGGATCCGGTCGCCCTCCGCGATCGCTGGCAGAACCAGCGGCGTGCGATACCAGCACGCGCGCAGGAATGAGTGATCGCCAATGCCGCTCGCCGCCGTTTCTGGCGAGAACGGCACCTGAATCCGTGCGTCCCAGGACACATCGCGCGGATGACGCCACGCGGCGTCCCGATCCACGGCGAACTCCCAGAGACCGTTGAGCGAGACCCACGACGCACGCCGCAGTTGTGGTCGAGGGTAGCCGCGGCCCTGCGCGTCAACCTCGGCCGATGTCAGGGGAGCGTGCGATGGCTGCATGCGATTGGATGCCGGAAGAGATCCAATCCTACGTCATTCCCGAATCGGATAGCGCATTCCACCGCGCCGCTGGTTGAAGCTCACCGCGGTGACGGCATATCTGCGATCCCCCGAGAAGGAGATGTGGACCGCGCCAGATGGCAACAGCGAGTATGCCGATGATGTCGTCCTTCTGCCGAGTTTTAGTTGGGAATGCTGTGAAGGACACGCGCGCCTTCTCGGGTGAAGGCGCGCGTGAATCCGTCAATCGCCGATGCCCGCGCGGGTCGCGACCTCAGCGGCGGCGTCTTTGACACGGTCCACCGCTCCCGAGGCCACCTCTTGTGCACGTTGCACGGCGCTCTCGCGCGCCTCGCCCATCCACTCGTTCTCGCGCTCACTCTCGGGCACCGCCATTCCCAACGAGGCGCCGATGAGCAGTGCCGCAGCGCCGACGGCGAGCGGATAGTCTCGAACCATCGACTCGAGTTGGTATCGGCCCGAGCGGAGGGTCTGACGCGCATCGGCTACGGCGCGGCGTGGCGCGTCCGTCTGGAACATCGAACCTGACCGCCGATGCTCCGGCAAGTGATCGGATTCGGAGTGCGGTGCGTCGGTCGAGGGCCGTTCGCGTCGGTACGGGCGCTGCCGATTCGATCCTCCATCGCTGAAGGCGAGCCAGGTCAAACCGACGCCTGCCAGGAGGGCGGGCAGCGGGTTGCTGCGAATCCTGCCGATGAAGCCGCGGTCGCTATTGGCCTCCCACCATTCCTCCGTCGTCCCGGCAGCGCTATACGCCATGTCCTTCACCCTTTCTGTCGTCGTGGATGCCATGTTCTTTACCGTTTCCGTTGTCGTCGAGGCCAGGTCCTTGACCTTGTCGGCGGCGCCGGATGCTGCACTGGCAACGAGGTTCCCGGGACGGAGCTTCTCCTGAATCGCGTCCACGGTTTCCGACAAGTCCTCCCGCGTGCGCTCGATCTCGGCCCGGATCTGCCGCGTCCGCGTGTCGGCATCGGGATCGGCGGCCGCGCTGGGAACGTCTAGCTGTCCGGTCGTCCATCGCGCATTCTCCTTGAGTGTTTCGATTGTCTGCCGTGGGGCGAACTGGGTCTGTCGCAGTCCGGTCACGCCCCGATTCATCAGCACAAATCCGACGGTCATCGTGACCGACGCCACGATGAGCGCAGCCAGCCAGGGCTGAAGGCCCATCTGGACGAACCCTGCGACGAGCGCCGCCAGGACCACCAGCAGTCCGGCATGGAGCAGCGCGCCGCCCGTCGAGGCCAGAGCAGCGTGGACGGCCACTTCGCGGAGCTTGGCGGTCATCTCCGTCGTCGCCAGCTCGAGCTCTTTGCGCACGAGCGTGCCGGTTTCGCGGGAGAGCTCGCCCATCAGCTCGCCCAGAGTACGGTTGTCAGCAGGGGCAGGCATTAGCGGTGCTCCGCGCCGGGATCCCCAAGGCCCTGTCGCGACGATGCGCTGCTCGGGAGATCGCTCGAGGTTGACCGTACATCGCCAGGCTTCGACGGACGCGTGGAGCTCAGGTTGCTTGGTGGAGGCTGACCGAACGCGCTCACCTGCGAATCCCCATACCCGAGGTGGGCGGAGTCGTCAGCTTCTCGGCCCATCCGCTGCCACGCAGGCGGCTGATGACTGCGATGCGGCGCGGAGCTCTTAAAGAATCTTGCACCTAGCAATCCAATCGCAAAAGCGGACCCCACGAACACGACCGGTTGCCGACGTGCCACCCTCTGCGCGTCGCGGAACAAATCTCCCACATCTTTATTCTTCAGACCCGATGACAGCCGCTCGAGCTGATCCGCAGCCCGATCGACGTATTGGGCAAGCGTGTCGTGCTGGTGCTCGCGGAGCTCCTGCATCGTACTTCTAACGGCGCGCGCGAAGGTGCCGATGCTGTCTGTCGCCATGTCCTTCTGCGTCGCCAACTGAGCACCGGCGCGCTCTCGCAGGCGCTCGACAATCCCGGTGTCCGCACCATTCCCCTTTTCACCCGCCGCGTGTATCGCCGGCTTCACACCTGATCGATCGCCGGACTCTCCGTACGCTCCACTCCGTTGAACCGTTGACGTATGGGTCTGCAGCGCCGGTGCGCTGGAATTAACGGTTCGATCCTGCGTAGCCGTCGATTGCCGGCGGTTCTCCGGTGACTGAGTCGATTTATCCATAAGACACCCCTTTAACAACAACTGTGCTCGTATCGGTCGTTGACTGGAAGTTACGTGCCAAGCAGAGCACGTGTAATGAGACGCGCTGGGCTGTATCAAAGCCTTGAGCTCCTGCAAGCCAGTGGCGTTGAGCTCGACGAGAGTCCCGTGAACAGGCACCTGCGCGTCAGGCGGGAACGCACGAGGTCTGAACCCGGTTTCTAACTCGCTGGATCGCTCCGCCACATATGCAGGATTGCACGCGAACCTGCTGGAGGCTATTGGGAATGACGGAAGTTAAGGGTTAGGGCAAACCCTAACTTCGCCAGCCTCTCATCGGTTACGTTGCGCGGTCTTCTCGGTGGCTGCAGAAGCATCAACGCGCTACTCTTTGATGTCGCGCCCGGCGATGCGGCGACTTATGCGATTGTTTGCCTGCTCATGGTGGTCGCCGCAAGCGTAGGGGCTTACTGGCCGATCCGGCGCGCACGACCGTCGATCCGGTCCTCGTGCTCAGGCAGAAATAGCCGCACGCGAGTCAGAGTGAAGCGTTCCGAAAGTTCGACCTGCTCACCTTCTCTGGCACTGGGTGAATAGCACACGGGAGCGTCGGCGCCTATTGACGGCGTCGGAACTCAAGTGCTTCCATTGGACCTCGGAATCGCCACAACTTCGAATGTTCTGGAATATAGGGCCGACTCTCCTTACTAGCGGCCCATCGCGAACCTTACTCCCCCCACACACAGGAGGCTCGTAGACTCCGGCCAAATGCTCACGTCCGCAGCAGCCCGGTATTGTGTGAGGTGAGAGTCCGTACCACCACCATTTGCGGGCGGCGCAAGTTGTCAACGCGCAAGCCTATGCGGCGATCTCGAAGTGCCGAACCTGGCTGATCCATTCCGACACCTGGTTCATCATCTGGGGAAAATCTGGGCCACCAAACCGCGCATCAAACGTAGCCGTGTTTGAGCAGTCTTCTTGCCGCGACCTGGTAGTAGCCTCCCGCCAGCGGTGGGACGTCCCAGCCCATCGCATCAGCCAGCCGGTCATAGACATTGAACAAGTAGGCGACTTCCATGGCGTCCTGAATGGCCAGCTTCGAAACACCCGCCCGCATCACCGTTCTGACGTCCTCGGGTCCGAGGCTGGCATGCTCGAGCGTCATTTTCTTGAGCAGCCCCAGGATTGCGCGAAGCCTTTCGCTGATCGGCGCTGTCGTATAGTCGTTCAGAACCTGCTGGATCAAGAGATTGCTGTCGAGCGCGGACGCCGCGACCGCGGCGTGGGCGTTCGTTCAAAAATGGCACTGATTCAGACGGGACACGAACGCCGCGAACAACTCGCGCTCGCCGACTGACCATTCGGAGGGCCCCCGCATGACTGCCTGAGTGTGCGCAGAATGCGGCGCTCCGAAGAGATGGGGCCGGTAGCGCAGCGTTCGGACCACATCGGGTGCACGGAAGCCAGAGACCGCTCGCACGAACGCGTAAAGCAGTCGGGCTGAGAGCCGATCACCGCGCGCGACGTTACCGAGCCTCATGCGTCCTCCAGCGCTCGGTGTGCCGCCGCGATCTGGTCGGTCGCGACGCCTAGTGCTGCCGCGACGACAATCTCGAACAGCTGATCCTCCGTGTAGCGGTTTCTGAGCGCATCGAGATCCTGATTCGTCACGGAATAGGCCCGCGAACGGATCTTCTGCACCAAGGGCAGCAGATCGGGTGGAGCACCGCCGCTTGCGATGGTTTGTCGAAGCTCGAGGGGCGTCGCTCCGGAACCCTTCAAGAGAGCCGCAGCGGTCGCGTGTCTGAAAGAGGCGAAACGATCCTCCATAGGTGCATTGTAATCAACTCGGCCCTGCTGCTCCTGGGCCATCGGCTGCTCCGGCGTGCACTCTCCGAGCGTTGGCCCGATGCGGTGCAGCACGGCCGACCTCGAAACTGCGGTGCTCTCTCGATGTCGTTCAGGCCGTCACAGCTGTGACATTTTCATGGCTGAGCATCGAGCCGCGGGCGATGCAGTCCCGAACGAGTTTCGCCACAGCCGATGCCTACGCGATTCGCTCGTCGAGGGGACAATCCCTCCAGCTCCGGACGCGCTTGAGGAATGATGGCGGGGTGTTGCTCTGCCGTTGCCGTACGCGGGCAGTGGCTGCCGCTTGCCCTTGTGCCCGGCCACTGCCCTCCCCGGAGCACCGCAATCCCGTCAGTCCCAGAATTGGCGCGTCCTTTGCTCCCAGGTGCGAGGTACAACCCTTGCCTCTGTAGCAACTTAGCCGTGCCGAATCGCAACGCGCCCCAGCTCCCCGCTCACATGCGCTGCCCTTGCTGCGATTCGGACAGACTCAGATATGCGGGCGCCTTGCTCCTCGGTCAGCGCGCCGAGGAGAGGCTCGTCGCGTGTCTGTCGTGTGACCGGGTTTTCGCGTTGGTCGAACTGGCGCACGAGCTCGATCCGAAGACCAGCCACTGACGGCCGCAAGTCGCCCATAACGGTCCCCTGTTTCAGCTCTCAGGATTGAACAGGCTCGCTGCGCTCGGCACCGTGCCGCCGCCGCATGACAGCGGTCTTTGTGTTCCGTCGCTGACGTTACGACGCGCGCTCGTGTGCCAGCTGCGGCCTGCGAGCCGTGACCGGCGCCGGCTCCCGCGGTCGCCTCGTCGCGGTGGACGGTCGCATCGCGTTGGGCGGATCACGAGGAGGCGAAGCACCGCACGATTGACAGACTGCGCCCGGATCGCAGGCGAACGATCGTCTGTCACGGAAGTGACATCTCATTCATGAGAACGCCGGGACCGGAAGGGGTGCGCGCGTCGCGCCCCTTCCCGTCCACCCGCGCCGGTCGGTCACCCGCCGTCACGCCACCCGCCTGTCGCTTCGCTAAAAATCGCTGCCTCGCGAGACTTAACGCCCCCGTTTCGCGACCATGGATGTCCCTGTTTCTCACCCTTGCGTGTCTCTGCGCATCAGCGTACTGGCATTGCAGGTGCTACTCCGTCTCCCGTGGAGTAGGCGTGCCGATGCTGGCGGGCGCGTCGCTCCACGCCACCGCATGTGTGGTGTGACGCGACCTGCTCGGTTGTCGCTCCTCCGGCCGGGCAGGTCGCGCTTTTTAGCCCAAGGAAACACCTCGATGGACGCTCCCGAGCTGGCTGAAGTGCCATGTCCCGAGTGCCGCTGCTTGCCCGTGGAAGTCCTCATGATGCGCAAGGGAAGGCGTTTTCTCTGGTGTCCACAATGTCGGGCCATTTGGGCTGTCAATCTCTCGCCCTCGCTCACCGATCCGCCCCCCTACGTAATCGCGTACGCGATGCGTAGACCGCTTTAGACAGTGATACCGGCAGACCCTGAGCTTGTGGTCGGTTCGCATTTCACCACCGTGAAGTAGTTCGCCGTCGCGAGCGCTCCCCAATGCCGTTGCGGATCACGTGGGAGCCCGATCGATGCCGGCAGCAGAGCGTTGTGGGCGGCGATATCCTCAAACGAGCGCGCCGATCGCAGGTCTTGAAAGTCCGGATACGACAGCTCGCTGTCAAAGTGAGTCCGATCGCGCACGTTCCGCCGCTCAGCGAAACGAACCCGACACCGACGGTCCGACCGGACGCGAGAGACCGGCGGCACAGCACGCCATCTCACCGTTGCCTGAACAACGCCTGGATACGTCGTCGAGCTGAGGTATCCTGCGTGCCATGCCGCCGTTGCCCAGAACTGACGATGATGCCCTGGCGGCATTCCACGGGCAGCTCCCGCGCTGGACCGTGGGTGAGCTGCCCGCCCCCCCACCGTTCACCGTCCGCAACATGTTCCGTGTCATCGGGCCTGGCGCGATCATGGCCGCCACGTCGATTGGCGGCGGCGAGTGGCTCGTCGGGCCCGCCGCGGCAGTCAAGTATTCGTCAGCGATTTTTCTGATCGCGACGGTTGCGATTGTGCTGCAGGTCTTCTTCAACCTGGAAGCCATTCGCTACACGCTCTACACTGGCGAACCGATCTACGGCGGGATCATGCGGCTCAAACCCGGACCGAAATTCTGGGCCGGGTTCTACATCGTGCTCGGCTTCCTGCAACTGGGCTGGCCGGCGTTGGCGGGCAGTGCCGCCGCTACTTTGATCGGGGCGTGGATAGGACGAATGCCAGGCGGGCCCGATCAGCCGGCCCAGGCATGGGTGGCGACGCTGCTCATCGGGGCCGTGGTGCTCATCCTCTCGTTCGGGGGGACGATCGAGCGCATGCTCGAGTACATCGCCTGGACGATGCTGGGAATCGTGTTCCTGTTCCTCATCGTGGTGAACGTCGCATTCGTGCCGCTCACCCATTGGGCCACGACGTTCGTGGGGTTCTTCAGTTTTGCCGGCCTGCCGCACCCTATCGATTGGGGTCTCATTGGCGCGCTCGCCGCGACCGCCGGTTCCGGGGGCGTCGGCAATATGACGATCACGAACTGGGTTCGAGACAAGGGCTGGGGCATGGGCGCCGCAGTTGGCGCAATCCCCAGTGCGGTCCGCGGGCATGCCGTCCAGCTCTCCAGGGTCGGCACGGTGTTTCCGGCTACGGGAGACAATCTGGTTCGCTGGGGCCAGTGGACCCGATATGTTCATGCCGATCAGATCTGGGTATGGGGCGGCTTCTGCTTCCTTGGCATGTTCTTGAATGTGAATCTCGCGACGGCGATTGTCCCGCACGGGACGAATCTGCAGGGGCTTGCTGCCGGCGCATACCAGGCGGAATACCTCGCCCGCCTCTGGTCCGGGTTCTGGTTCCTCACGCTGTTCAACGGTTTCTGGATTCTGTTCAAGACGCAGCTAGGCAATACGGACATTCTCGTGCGCACGATTACCGACGTCGTCTGGATGGCGAGCGGTCGCGCGAGCGGATCGGGACGAGATATCCGCGCAATCTATTACGGTATCCTCATCGCCTTCTCTATCTGGGCTGCGATCGTCATCCGCGTCGCCTCGCCCTTCCAACTGTTCAAGATTCTGGCGAACATGGCCGGCATCGTGCTGGCGGTGGCAGGAGTGCAGATTTTCGTCGTGAACCGGCGCTTTCTGCCGCGAGCGGTAAGACCGCCACGCTGGCGGGAATACGGTCTGCTCGCGTGTTCGGCCTTCTATGGCGTGTTTGCGTTCTTTGTCGTACGTGATCTGATCCGATCGTTACTCTTGTAGCACCCGGGCACACTCTTTCTGGACGTTCTCGGACGTCAACGCGCTGGCGATGGCGGCACCCCTACGCCGCTCCGATTCCGCGCCCCGCACTGACTGCGGATACTTACCTGGCGAGGGCGACCTCGTTCCCATAAAATCACCGGCGCGCCTGAACGTGTCATGCCCGTCCTGACGTTCGCCGAGGAGGCAGACCTCTCAGGGGATCGTCATTCTTGCGTCCGTATGATCAACCGCAGACTCATCGTTACCGCCTCCGTCATTGTGCTCCTCACGAGGCTCACGCCGGGGATGTCACAGCCCCAAACCGCACCCGCTGTGCCGCCCGCCGGCCGTGTTCCTGCCGGCACTGCGCTGTGGACCACTGAGCACGACCATCAACAGATGCTCGACCAGCTCGGGATCACGGTGCTCAGACCAGGTCCGAGTGGAAATGAGCAGGCCCCCAACTACGCAAACGTGGACGAAGCGCAGGCAAGCCCGTTTCCCGAGCTTCCCGATCCGCTGACGTCGAAGGACGGACAGCGCGTGACGACGCCCGGCGGGTGGTGGCACGTCCGCCGCCCCGAGATCGTGGAGGACTTCGAGCGGGAGATCTATGGGCGGGTTCCCGCGCACGTGCCCGAGGTCACCTGGTCTGTCGCGAAGCAGGTCGACGGCCTCGTCGGCACGAAGCAGGTAGTCGCGCGCCAGCTCGTTGGTCACGTCGACAACACGGCCATGCCGTCCATCAGCGTCGACATCGACCTCGTCCTGGTCACGCCCGCGAAGTCGAAGGGCCCTGTACCCGTGATGATCATGTTCCGGAAGGGCAGTCTGCCGCAGGTACCCGGCGGACCAGCGCCGCCCCGCGATCCGTGGATGCCGCCACCTGCACCCGGCGACGATCCGCCGGCCACCGAGCAGCTGATTACCGCGGGGTGGGGCTACGCGTTCCTGAACCCGATGAGCGTACAGGCCGACAACGGCGCGGGGCTGACGCGCGGCATCATCGGACTGGTGAACAGAGGCCAGCCGCGGAAACCGGACGACTGGGGCGCTCTGCGCGCGTGGGCGTGGGGTGCGGCACGCGCGCTCGACTTCCTGGAAACCGATCCTGCGGTCGACGCCGCGCGTGTGGGCATCGACGGGGTCTCCCGCTTCGGCAAGGCGGCCCTGGTCACGATGGCGTTCGAGCCGCGCTTCGCGGTCGCCCTGGTGGGGTCGTCCGGCAAGGGCGGGGCGACGCTGCTCCGGCGCAACTTCGGCGAGGCGGTCGAAAATCTGACCGGATCGGGCGAGTACCACTGGATGTCCGGCAACTTCCTGAAGTACGGTGCCGCCCGCTCGCGTTTCGGCAGCAGGAACGCCGGCGACCTGCCGGTCGATGCGCACCAACTGATCGCGTTGTGCGCGCCGCGCCCGACGTTCATCAGCTACGGCATCCCCGAGAAAGGCGATGCGAAGTGGCTGGATCAGCGGGGGAGCTATATGGCCGCGATCGCGGCCGGGCCGGTGTTCCGCCTGCTCGGCGCGAAGGGGCTGCCGGCGAACGACGAATACCGCATCGCGCAGGTGCCGCCCCCCCACACGGGCCTGCTCGAGGGGCAATTGGCCTGGCGGCAGCACGGCGGGGGCCACACCGACGGTCCGAACTGGAAGTATTTCATCCCGTGGGCGACCGCGCAGTTCGCGCAGACGCCGTCCTTCACGGCGCCGCGGGCTGATCTCATCGGGCCCGCGGATCGCGCCGCCGCGCGCTCCGACCGCAACTCACGGCTGGCCCACGAGCAGCTGCTCGCAAAGTCGAAACGGGGCCGCATCGATCTGTACTTCCTCGGAGACTCGATTACCAGGCGCTGGGGCGCAACCGATTACCCGGATCTCCTCGCTCACTGGAAGGCGAGCTTCTTCGGCTGGAACGCCGCCAACTTCGGGTGGGGTGGCGACGGGACGCAGAACGTCCTCTGGCGGCTCGAGCATGGAGAGCTCGATGGCCTGAAGCCGCGGGTGATCGTCGTGCTCGCGGGCACGAACAACGTCGGGACGATGGCGGGTGGAGAGGCGAAGATTGCGGATGTGACGCGTGGTCTCCGCGCCATTGTCGAGACCTGCCATCGCAAGGTGCCCACTGCGACGGTGATCCTCACCGCCATCTTTCCGCGCAACGACGAGATGGCGGTGATACCTGAGATCCGCGCAATCAACGCGAACCTCTCGCGCATGGCAGATGGGAAGACCGTCCGGTACCTCGACGTCAACGCCGGGCTCGCCGACCTGAACGGTCGTTTGCTCGAGGGGATGATGCGCGATGGGCTGCATCCCACCGTCAAGGGCTACCAGGTATGGGCGGACGGGCTGAAACCGCTGCTGACCGAAGTGCTCGGGCCGCCCGCAAAAACGGACGAAGCACCATCGCCAACGGGCGACCCTGCCGCATCGGTGGAGTAGACGCGGTCGGCCCGTGGCTCGACGGTCCCACGCGGACGGAGGGATTCCGGCGCCGCCGCACGATCCTCACCTCTCGTGACGGAGCAACGCCGTCTGCGTGTAGTGCGCCGGGATGGAGACGATTGGATCCTCCAACCGCGTCTCGGCCTGCCGGCGGCCCACGACCCGAATGTAGCCAAGATAGCGGCCCCGGTCGGCTTCCAACGCCGCGATTTCAGTCGCGTTGTCCGGTGCGACCGCCCGCTGCCAGTCGAGCCACGCCTGCCACCCTGCCGGCATCGTGTCAGCCAGTTCGATCGACAGGATGCCGGTCCGCTCCCAGTGGCTGCGCCACCATGCGGCCGAGTGCAGGCACCACATGGAGGGTTCCCACCACGCGCGAAGATGGTCCGGAACGGCGTCGTCGATCTCCCGCATGAACCCAGCGCCGGCTATGCCGATCGGGCCGCCTGGTTTCACGAACCGGGCGAGGTAGTTCAAGTACAGATCGTCGGTGCCGTAGTAGTTGAATGAATCGATAGACACCACGGCGTCGAAGAAGTCCGCAGAGAATGGCAGCGAGCGGGCATCCGTGTGGATCGGGAACACGGCATCCTCCACGCCTGCGTCCCTGATTCGCTGCAGGTTTTCCGACGCGCTGAACCACAGATCGGCCGCCCACACCTGCACGCCGAATTCGCGACGCAGAAAGATCGACGACGCCGCGCGTCCACACCCGAGATCCAGCACCCGCATGCCGGGTCGCAGCGTCAACCCCTGCGCCAGCCACTCTGTCAGCCACAGAGCGCTGGCGCCGCCGCTGGCACTCGAGATCATCCAGTCGGGGTTGTACTTCGAGGCGAGGGGGAATTGAGCACCGATTAAGCGATCGTTCGAACTCATGGGACCATCATGCGCCGTACGCGGCTGGCGCGCGAGGCATTCGGCACGTTCAACCACAGGGGAGCGGTCGAGGATCGCACGCATGTGGAGAACAGGTGGCGCCGCCGGACGTTCAGGAGGTTTCCAGGAATGGCGGGTGTCAGGGTTTAGCGACGATCGTCGCATCATCCTTCACACCGCCCGGCGGCGACGTCAAATAGCGCGACGGACTCAGCACAATCTGATCGATCTGTGCGCCATCCTCGCGGATCTGCACGCGGATCGTGTGGCGTCCGCCCTTCGCGAACGTGACGGTCGTCGGCTGCCGCCGCCAGGACGCACCCCTCTGCCAGCCCCAATTCGACACGCCACAGCCGTTGCAGGGCTCCAGGTTGACCAGCAGCGCGGAGGCGGATCGTATCGAATAGATCCGTGAGCCTTTCGACCGTGCGTCGGAGAACTGCACCCAGACGGACTCGTTGTCCTTGTGATTGGCGGTGGCACGCAACCGCAGCCAGATCGCATAGGGCGTGCCCGCCGGCGCGTTGAATGCAGCCTGGACATAACCTGACGGCGACTTCAACGGCGCTTTGGGTCTGGACCACCCGAGATCCGGCGTCACGACCTTGCTGCCGCCGGCGGCCGTGCCGTCGGCCTCGCGGGTCCACGAGCCGCGCACGGTCAGATCGTTTGCGTAGAGCACGACATCCTGGGGCACCGGTGCGACCGCGATGTAGTTCACACTGCCGACGGTGCCGGTGCGGCCGTTCGAGTCGAAGACCAGCCGCATGACCTGCGTGCCGGCGGCAAGCGTCACGGACTTGCGTAAGGTCACCCACTTCTGCCGGCCGCCGGTGTTCGGAACACGAAGCCGCCCCGTTTTGTTTTCCCCCGCGAACTCGATGTGGAAGGTGCCCCCTTTGCCGCGGGACGCCACCCGGACCGTCAGCACGCAGGTGCCGGCCTTCGCCACCGTGACCGTGTACTTCAGCCACTCGCCGGCGGTCGTCCACGAGACATCGTGACCCACGCCCGCGATCCCTGGTCGGTTCGATGTCCACGTTCGTCGCGCGATACACGCCCCCCTTGTTGTCGCCGGTCGTATCGCGATACCCGACGCCCTCGCCGCCATCATCGAAGTCTTCTGCCTGGATCGTGCCTGGGAGCGGGATGCCCGGCGGCAGGCTCGGCGTCACGATCGGAGGTGTGGAGACCGGGCCGGCAGGCGCGATCGGGTCCGTCGTGACCGGGGCCACGACCGTGACGTCGGCGGCCGCGCTGGTGGTGGTGAGGCCGTCATTGTCCGTCGCCACGGCCGTGAGGCGGTACGTGCCGGGGGCGACGGGGTCCCAGGTGATCGACCAGGGCGCGGCCGACGCGCTGCCGAGGATGGTCGCATTCGCGTAGAAGTCGACCCGCGTCACCGTGCCATCGGCGTCGGTCGCCGCGGCGACGAGCGCCGCGGTCGGGCCCACGAGGGTCGCCCCCGGGATCGGCGACGCCAGCGAGACGGCGGGCGGGGTCGACGCAATCCTCAGGGCATAGGCCTGCCCGGCCACGTTGGCGGGGTCGGCCGCGTCCTGCGCCTGAACGGTGATCGGGAAGGTGCCGGACTGGCCCGGGGTCCCGCGGAGGACGCCCGTCGCCGCCGCGAGCGACAGCCCCGCGGGCAGCGCGCCGGCGGTGACCCGCCAGCCATAGGTGCCGGACCCGCCGGTCGCCTGGAGGGTGGCCGCATACGCCGCCCCCGTCTGCCCGGCAGGGAGCGTCGTCGTGCTGATGACCACCGGCGGCGGCGCCCCCGGGCGGCCCTGGCGCGCCGTCAGCGCGTCGGCCTCGACCTGCGCCACCGGCGCGCCGAGATCGAGACCGTCGGTGCCGCTCGCCCGGTAGCTGCTGCTGGCGATCAGGGCGAAGTTGGACGCCGTCACGTCGACGAACTGCCCCTGCCAGAACGCGACCGTCGGGAACTCGTTGCCGGCCGGATACCGCGCGGCCGAGCCCCCCGCGAACGTGTTCCGCTGCACGAGGGCGCCCGGGAAGTACGCCGTCAGCGTGTCGGTCCCATAGGCCCGCGCGTTGCCCATGATCCCATAGGTGTTGTGCTTCAGCAGGTTGTTCGTGAAGCGCAGGTTCGCCACCGTCATCTCGGCGCCGTAGCTGCCGCCATACACGTAGATCGCCTGCCCGTCGTGCAGGACGGTATTGTGGTCGATCGTGAGGTCGCTCGGCCCGTTGCCGATCTGGATCCACCGCCCGCTGCCGCCCCAGGCGCTGGCGCTGATGTCATCGAAGATGTTCTGGGCGATGGTGATGCGGCGGGTCTGCCCGCTGGTCGCATTGGTGTCGTAGCCTTCGATCTGCACGCCGGAGCCGGCATGCCGCACCAGATTGCCGGTGAACGTCACGTCGCGCACGGCGATCCACGGCGACGTGGCGTCCTGGTTACGCGGCGTGAGGAGCACGGCAAAGCCGGTCTGCGATTCCTGCCAGGCGTGCTCCATCAGGTTGCCGTGCACGCGGACGCGCTGGCCGAGCTTCAGCTCGAACAGGTTCTTCACGGCCCAGCGCGTGCCGGTCGCCCAGGTGCCCGTGTCCGCCACGCCGGCCGCCGTGCCGTCGTCGACGAGGCTGGTCGCGGCGGTGCCGAGTACCGGTCCTGCGCCGGTGCCGGCCCGGGTCACGTGATAGGGGTCGCGCCGGGGACCGGCGCCCACGACACGGTGACGTGCCCGCCGGCGCCGACGCCGCCGTGACCTCGGCGGCGCGCGCGGAGTAGGCCCACGCGTCCTGCGCCGTCCGGCGCGCCGCCAGCACGCGATAGGCGTAGGTCCCCGCCGGGAGCGAGCCGCTGCCGCCCGGCGACGGCGGTGACCCCGGTGGGGGTCGGCACAATCGGGGTGCGCCAGGCGAGCGGCTTGTACAGGTGATGCCCGTGAACTCGATGTCGGCGGGGATCAGGTTGGGGATTTGGGCTGGCGCCGCCGAGCATGAAGTTCTCGCCCGCCGCCTCGAGGTAGTTGTTCACGATGGTGTAGGGCCCGGGGCCGTTGTAGCCGTTGATGGCCTGGGTATCCATGCCGACGCCCTTGATGTCGGCGATGTAGGAGTCGGTCACCCAGGTGGCGCCGCTGTGCAGGGCGAGCCGCGCTTCTGACCGAGCGCGGGATCGCCATGGATGTACAGGTGGGCGAGCACGAAATGGTGCGGCACCTGGGTGAGCAGGGTCTGCGTCAGGTCGCCGGCGCCGAGCGCGAGATCTCCCCGAACCCGCGCAGGTTGGCGCGGAACTCCAGATACTGCAGCCGCCAGTGATGCGCGCCGGCCGCGACGGTCAGCGCCGGGGCCGTGTTCGGCGACTGGAGGACGGGCAGGTGCGGCGCATCCGCGGGCCGGATGCGCACGCCGGCGAGCGGCAGCAGCGTGTCGGCGGCCGCCGACCGGATGGTGATGTAGGTCGTGGCCGCGCCCTTGTTGGGCAGGCGGAAGTTGCCGGTGAAGGTCGCGCCGGGTGCGAGCAGCAGGCGATCGCCGGGCTGCGCGCGGTCGATGGCGGTCTGCAGGTTGGTGCCGGCGGCGACGTAGATGTCCGCGGCGCGCGTGGGCGCCGCGGTCAACAGGGCCGCCGCACCCAGGACCACACCGAGACACACGCGTCGCCCGCTACCCATGCCGTTCCGACCTTCTGGAGGGAAGGGGCCTTGAGGCGGAAGTGCGTCAGGTCCCTGAGCCGGGAGTGCTGGAGGGCAAGCCCGGTGCCGAACGGCGCCGAGGCGAACGAGGGCTGTGACGCCAGCGCGCGCCTGTCGATCATTGCTGCGGGATTCGTGAGATCAGGAATGGAGCGGGAGCCCGACCTGATCAGTGTGCGGTCCGTGCAGCGGGCACCGACTGATTACAAATCCGGCCAGCTGAAAACAGCGTTGTAAGCGCCGGTTCAACGCTGTCAGACCGCGGCGCCTGAACCTGGCGGCGCCAGAGTGTGAAGGAGTCCCTCACTCGTTCCGAAGAACGACCGCAGGTTCCACGTGCACCGCACGTCTGGCGGGCACCAGGCACGCGACGAGCGCAGCTGTCAGCAGCAGAAGGGCGACGGCCATGAAAGTGACCGGATCGATTGCCGCGACCCCGAACAGGAGGCCGGCCACGAGGCGCGTCAGCATCACGGCCGTCACCAGGCCGATGATGACGCCGCTCAGCACGATTCGCATGCCGTTGCCGACGATCAGCCGGAGCACGATCGCTGCGCTCCCCCCGAGCGCAAGGCGGATGCTGATCTCCTTCAGGTGCTGCTGGACGTAGTAGACCATCATCCCGTAGACGCCGAACAGCGAGAGTGCGAGCGCGGTGACAGCAAATGCGCCGACCAGCAGAGACAGGGAGCGAGGCCTCTGCAGCGACAGCGCGACCAACTCGTCGATGGTGGCAACGCTGGAGAACGGCAGCCCGGGATCCAGCGAGCGGATCACGTGTCTCACCGAAGGAAGCATCGTCGCGGGCGCTGCACTCGTTCGCAGCACCAGGTAGCGGAAGCGTGACGTTCCGGTCTCGATAGGAAACGTGAACGGCCGGTCGGAGATGGGGGTGTACACCGTGCCCTCGTCAGGCCGGTGCAGCCCCTCGTACTTCACGTCGCTGACGACACCGACGACCGTCGTCCACGGGCAGGCCGTGCATCCGCCGCCGCGCAGACGCTTTCCAACGGCACTGCTGTCCGGGAAGAACCGCTTCGCCCAGGCACGATCGACGACCACCACCGATGGACCATCGGCAAGCCCGTCACGATCGTTCAGCAGGCGTCCCTCGAGCCGCGCGAGTCCAAGCACGCCGAAGTACTCCGGTGATACAGCGACCCACGGTGCGACGGGCTCGGCATGGCCGGGGGCGACCGGCGTCTCTTCCAGGTTGAAGTTGTTCACGTTCCCGACGTCGTTCGGCGGCCGACCGTCGGAGAACGCGACGCCTGTCACTCCCGGAACCGCCGCGACTTTTCGCCGGAGCTCGTCCCAGAACGCATCAACCCGGCCCGGCTCCTCATACTGTGCGGCGGGCAGGAGTATCGAGCCCGTGAGCAGGTTGTGCGTGTCGAAGCCGACATCGACGCGTTTCAGCTCGTTCAAGCTCGCGAGGAGCAGACCGGCGATGACGAGAAGGGGCGTGGCGATTGCAAACTGACCGCCGACCAACAATCGTCGCAGACTCCGGACTCCGCGGTGGCCGGTCGTCGATCGCCCCAGCGTTCGCAGCGACTCGTCGACCCGTCCGCCGCTCCCGTGGAGGGCGGGGATCAGGCCGAACAGGATGCCGCTTGCGGCGGTCAGGCCGACCAGCAGCCACAGCACGGTCCCATCGAGCGTGATCTCTTCCACACGCGGAAAGTAGCCCGCACCCGCGCTGCGGAGAAGCCGCACGCCGGCCCAGGCCAGCGCAATCCCGACGGCGGCCGCGCCCGTGGCCAGCAGACCGCTCTCGACCAACAGGTACCGCACGATGCGCCGGCGGGACGCGCCGAGGGCGACTCGCACCGCGAGCTCCCGCCGGCGGCCGGTCACGCGCGCGATGAGCAGGTTCGACGCATTGGTGCAGGCGAGCAACCAGACGAGCCCCACGGCGCCGAGCGCAAGTCCGGCCACTGGACGGATGTCGCCAACCACGTGCGTTTTCAGGTCCGTCATGGCCCATGACGCTTTGGTGTCCTGGTAGGACGCCTGCCATACAGGAAAGATCCGCCGGTTGATGCCGCGGAGCTCTGCGGACGCGGTGTCGTGCCCGGATTGCGGCCGCAGACGTCCGAGCACCGTCAGGAAGAACGGCCCCTTCCGCCGCGGGGGCTCCCATCGAGCCGCGACCAGAAAGGTCCAGTTGCTGTTCCAGCGGGCCCACCACCGACGGGAGAACCCCGACGACGAGATGATCCTCACCATTCAACCGAACGGGCGTGCCCATGATGTCGGCGGGCCCGCCAGCCGTCGTTGCCAGAACCCGTGGCTGACGATCACGACGGGCGGGCTGCCCGGCCGTCCGTCGGCGGCCGCAAACGGCCGGCCGATGCGGGCTTGATCCCGAGGAGCGGCAAGTACGTCCACGACGCGACTCGTGCCCACAGGCGCTCCGCGACGACGCCGTCGCTGAAGGCCATGGCCAGGTCGGTATATCCGGCAATCTGCTCGAAATGCGTCTGCTGCTCCTCGAGCGCGAGGTAATCGGCCAATGAGAAGCGGAACTTGTTCGGAGCAGCATCGGTGTAGATCCAGACGAGCCGCTCGGGAGTCCCGGTAGGGGAGCGGCCGCAGGAGGGCCGCGTTCATCCCGCTGAAGATGACGGTCGTGGCGCCGATGCCGAGGCCCACGGTGGCCACGATCGCAAGGGTCAGCAGCGGCGACCGGCGGAGACCACGCAGGCTGATCCGAAGGTCACCCGTCAGATCGGCGAAGATCAGCGAGCGTTGCATCCGCTTCTCCTTTCCGATCACTGCTGCCGGCAATACCGCCGCGTGTGTTCGAGATCGCCAAACCGCCTGAGCGCTTCCGGTGCGCGCGCCCGGGCGACATGCCCGCCGCCTGCAGTTCCTCGGCGCGCATCTCCAGATGCACGCGCAGCTCCTCGTCCACCTCGGAGGCCACGCGTCGGGGCCGGCGCCGCAGGTGCCAGAACGGCCGGCGTGACGGGTCGGGTCGCGCGGGCCGGTCTAGGTGCCCTGCAGCACGGCCTCGACGGCGCGGGAATAGCGTCGCCAGTTCGCCATCTCCTGCCGGAGCCGCTTGCGGCCCGACGGCGTAAGCTCGTAGTAGCGCGCGCGGCGGTTGTTCTCGGACTGCCGCCACTCGGCCTCGACGAGGCCCTGGCGGTCGAGACGATGCAGGGCCTGGTAGAGCGCGGCGTCTTCGACCGCCAGGTCTCCGCCCGTCCGCTCGTGAACAGCGGTGGCCACGCCGTAGCCGTGCATGGGCCCGGACGCCAGCGTCCGAAGCACCAGCAGATCGAGCGTCCCCTGAACGAGTGGCAGTGGTGGCATATTGTCTTCCCGTAGATGGTGTGGGGAGACAGTAGCGCGCATGCTGGACGGCTGTCAACCTGCGCGGGACGTGCACCGCACTTCGCGATGGCGGGGGAGATGCGCGAACATACTTCTCCACACATGCGGAATCGGGCTATGGTGTGCAGCTGATTCACGCGGGCCCGCGACGGGCCGGCGGACTGGAGGCTCTCTTGTCAGTGTTCACGAATCCTGCAACCGGCGCCGCGGAGCACGCGGCCGCTTACGTACCTGCGGTCCTCGCGCTGCTTGGTGACCGTGACCCCATCGTGGTGCTGCGCGACACGCCATCGGCGCTGCCGCGCGCCATCGAGGGCTTGTCGCCGGGACAGCTGCGCAAGGCCGAACGTCCTGGCAAGTGGTCGATCGGACAGGTCCTGCACCACCTCGCGGATTCGGAAGTGGTCTGGGCGTGGCGGATGCGCCTGGTCCTCGCGCAGGATCGCCCGCCGCTGACCGGGTACGATCAGGATCTGTGGGCGGAGCGCCTGCACTACGACCAGGGAGATCCACGTGATGCTCTCGCCGTCTTTGCGGTGCTCCGGCAGGCGAACCTGCGGCTCGTGGAGCGCGCGACTCCCGCCGACCTGCAGAGGGTGGGCGTGCATGCCGAGCGCGGGGACGAGAGCCTGCAGCATCTGGTCCGCCTCTACGCCGGACACGATCTGTTGCACCTCCGTCAGATCGAGCGCGTCCGCGCCGTCGTCGCCTGAGGGCGCGGCTACTTTTGCCGGCTCGGCAGCGACCCACTAGGCCGCGTGTCCAGCCTGAACGCCGCCGGTGCACGGCCGCTTCGCGGCTGGAGGACGCGCCGGACTATACTCGGGGCCCGTCTCGCTCGCGGAGGTTTCGTGTTCCGACGTCCGGCGTGGTTTGCAGCCGATCGAGCGCCGCACCCTTTCGCGGGTGTTGCCATTGGCATCCTGATGGCTGCGCTTGCCAGCGTGCTGCGCGCGCGCTGCGATCCGATCCTCGGTGGCCAGGCGCCGTTCCTGCTGCACATTCCGGCCGTCGTCGTGGCCAGCTGGTTCGGCGGGCTCACCGGCAGGGGCCGCAGCGGCAGTTGCCAGTGCCTTTCTCGTCGACTTTTTCTTCATCGAGCCCCGGTTGGCCGTTTCGTGGCACTGGGGCGACCGCTCGACGGGGATGCTGCTGTTCGTCGAGCGTGTGTCTCGGACTTGCCTGGCAGGTCGGCCGATGGCGCGCCTCCGAACGTGCCCTGCGTCTGACACGCGACCGCGCCGCGCGCAATGCCGCAGAGCTGCGCGCCGTCATCGAAGCGGTCCCGGCCGCCGTCTTCGCCACCCGTCAGCCTGGACAGCCCGCCGGCCCGATCAACCACCTGGCCGAAGTGCTCGCAGGGCTCGCGGCCGCGCCTGGCACAGGCGATTCGCCTCCCCGGCCGGTCCGGTTCGCATCCAGTGACGGCACACACGAGATCGCGCCTGGCGACCTGCCAGTGGAGCGTGCCGCGGCCACCGGCATCGAAGTGCGCGTCAGGAATTCTCGGCGCTCTACGACGATGGATCGGTGCGCACGCTGTATGGCCACGGCGTCCCGCTCCGGGACGAGTTCGGTCGCGTGCGGGGCGGGGTGGGTGCGTTCCTCGACATCACGGAGCGGAAGCGCGCCGAGGCCGTCCTGCAGCGGTACGAGCTGCTCGCGCACCACGCGCGGGACATTGTGCTCTTCATCCGGCGGGGTGACGGGCGCATCCTCGAGGCGAACGCGGCAGCGGAGCGGGCCTACGGCTACACACGCGAGGAACTGCTGGCTCGGACCATCCACGCGCTGCGGCCGGCGGCGGATGAGGGTGCCACGCAGGCGCAGATGGCGGAAGCGGACGTTGAGGGAATCCTGTTCGAGGCTCGTCATCAGCGACGCGATGGGTCGCTCTTCCCGGTGGAGGTGAGCTCGCGGGGGATGACGGTTGGCGGCGAGCGGGTGCTCGTGAGCTTGATTCGTGACATCACCGAACGATCGCGGGCCGAGCAGTCACTTCGCGAGAGCGAGCGCCGGACCCTGGCCGTTCTCAACGCCGTCACCGAGTCGATTTGGTTGCTGGATCGGGACGGGCGCGTGCTGCTCGCCAGCGCAACCGCGGCCGAACGCGTGGGGCTGCGCCCGGAGGAGATTGCCGGCCGCTCGATGCACGACCTGCTGCCTCCGACAGTGGCGCAATCCCGCCGCAACCGCTTCGACGAGGTCGTCCGAACAGGCGAGCCCGTGCAGTTCGAAGACGAGCGGGGGGGCATGGTGTTTCGTCACACCCTCTATCCGGTGAGAGACCCGGATGGCCGCGTTGCGGGAGTCGCCGTCTTCAGCCGCGATCACACGGCGCGGCACCGGGCGGAAGCGGAGGTCCAGCGCCTCAACGCGCAGCTGCGCACCCGCGTCATCGAGCTGGAGCGGCTGCTTGCGCTGACGCCAGTGGGCGTCGCGATCGCGGAGGATCCGCAGGGCCAGGTCATTCGCGCCAACGCCGCACTTCAGCGGCTGCTCGGCGTCCCGCCCGGAGCCAACGTCTCGGTGATCGCACCGGTGCGGCCGCCCTGGCGCATCTGCAGGGACGGACGCGAGCTCGCCGACCATGAGCTGCCGCTCAAGCGATGCGCCGCTCACGCGACGGACGTTCCGCCCGAGGAATGCGAACTGGTGTTCGACGACGGGCGTGTCGTGAACCTGCTGGTATCGGCCTCGCCGCTGCCGCGTGACGACGGATCCCCGGGCGGCTGCATCGGCGTCATGGTGGACATCACGGAACAGAAGCGCATCGAGCGGGCGCTCATCAGCCAGGCCGAGCACCTGCAGCTCCAGGCGGCGCTCCTGGCGAACGCCCACGACGCGATCATCGTGCGTGACACGGATGCGCGGATCACCTTCTGGAACACGGGCGCCGAGCGGATGTATGGCTGGACCGACGCGGAGGCACTGGGCCGCAACGTATACGAGCTGCTCGCCCCCGACGGCGAGGAGGTCGCGCCCGTCAACGAAGGACTCGACGCCGCGCGCGAGTGGCAGGGCGATCTGACACACCGCCGCAAGGACGGCTCGACCGTCGTCGTCGACAGCCGGCGGGTGCTCGTCCAGACGGACCGCGCGCCCGGCGTGATCCTCGAAATCAATCGTGACATCTCCGATCGGACGCGGGCCGAGGATCAGCGCGCCGAGCTCATGATGCGGCTTGCCGTGCTCCTGGAAGTGAGCGAGTCCTTGTCGGCCGCGGCAACGCCGGACGAGATCGTCGAGATCCTTCTCCAGAAGGCGGTGCCGGCCCTCGGCGCCTACGCCGGCAGCGTGGCCGTGCTCTCGAACGACGGCACGGAAGTCCAGATCCTGGGTTCACGCGGATACCCGGCGGCGCTTCAGGCATCGTTTGCCCGACTGCCGATGACGATGGCGACACCCCTGACCGACGCGATCCGTACTGAGACCACCGTGGTGGTGTCGTCGCCTGCGGAGTGGCTCGCCCGGTACCCCGCGCTGGCGCCGGACCGTATCGGCACCGAGAGCCGTGCCCTGGCCGCCATACCGTTACGCGGCAGCCGCATCGTGGGCGCCATCGGTCTCAGTTTTCGCGCTCCGCGCGACTTGAGCTCGCGCGACAGCACGTTCGCCGCCCTGCTGGGCCGCCAGGCAGCGCAGGCACTCGAACGCGCACAGCTGCTCGTATCGGAGCGTTCGGCACACGCGGAGGCCGAGCAGGCCAGCCGCATCAAGGACGAGTTCCTCGCGACGCTCTCGCACGAGCTGCGCACGCCGTTGAACGCCATTATTGGCTGGTCGCACATTCTGCTCGGCCATGCGCTCCCTGCCGAGTCACAACGGCACGCCGTAGAGGTCATTGCGCGCAACGCCACGTCGCAGGTGCGGCTCGTCGACGAGGTGCTCGATATCAGCCGCATCGTTCGCGGACAGCTCCAGCTGGATCTCCGGGTTGTAAACGTGCGCGCCGTGATCGAGCGCGCCCTGGACACCGTCCGGCCCGCGGCCGAGGCGAAAGGCCTCACGCTCGCCACGAACCTCCTCGATGATCTCGTGACCTTCGCGGACGCCGAGCGGTTGCAACAGGCCTTGTGGAACCTCCTCTCGAACGCCGTCAAGTTCACCCCGCGCGGCGGGAGCGTGACCGTGAGCGCCACACGGCAGTCGTCACATGCCGTCGTGGAGGTGCACGACACGGGCGTCGGAATATCTGCCGGTTTCCTGCCGCACGCCTTCGAGCGGTTCACGCAGGCCGACAGCTCCAGGACCCGACGCTACGGGGGCCTCGGTCTCGGGCTGGCGATCGTACGGCACATCGTGGAACTGCACGGCGGGACGGTGACTGTCGAGAGTCCGGGAGAGAACGCCGGATCGCGGTTCACGATCGCTTTGCCCCTGTACCCGACCCCCGCAGAGGGAAGCGGGGCCGGAGTGGCTGCGGGCGGCGCGGCGTCGCCTGTGCCGGACGTGCCCACGCTCACGGGCGTCACCGTGCTCGTCGTTGATGACGAGCGCGATGCGCGCGACATGCTCCACGCGATCCTTACCGCGGCGGGCGCCCTGGTCATCGAAGCGTCGTCGGTCCAGGAGGCTCTGCGCTTCTGCGCGGAGCTGCGCCGGACGTGCTCATCAGCGACATCGGGATGGCGGCCGAGGATGGGTATGCGTTCATCCGCCAGGTGCGGGCGCTCCCGGGGGAGTTGTCGCGGGTGCCGGCGGTGGCGCTGACGGCCTATGGGCGTCCCGTCGACCGTGCCCACGCCCTCGCGGCGGGGTTCGACCATCACGCGGCGAAGCCGATCATGCCCGGGGAGCTCGTGGGCCTGCTGACACCGGCTGATCGGGCGGTCCGGCAGCAACGCGTCCGTAGCCTACAGGTCTCATGGCTTCGGAGCCCCTCAAGCTGAGGAGCGACACGGGAAATCGAGCACGAGCAACCCCCCGGACCCCCGCCCACAAAAATACAAGACAGCCCAGGCCTCCCCTCTCAGCAGGTGCTGTCCACCGACGACACGTCGGGCGGGGGCGGAGATCCGCGAGATGCTGGCGGAGCGCCTCGAGGTCCAGCGGCTTCAACAGCCAGACGGCCCCGACGCTCTGCGCCTCCGCCTGCAGCACATCGTCGGTCGTGGCCGGAGAACACGACAAGGCAGGCGCGGGGGTGCAACGTCAGCGCGAGCTGCGCCAGGTGCCGGCCATTGAACTCCGCCAGGCGGACGTCGGTGAGCAGTGCGGCCACACGATGGGTGGCGAGCTGCGCCCGCGCTTCCCCGAAGGTCGCACACGCGAGCACCGCGAAGCCCTCGCCCCCCAGCCACTGTGACAGGCCGTCGAGGGCCGAGGGCGCTCATCTTCAGCGAGCACAAGGATGGGGCGGTCGCGGGCGGCGGTGTCCGCATCCAGGAGCGGCGGTCGATGGCCCGACGTCCGCCCCTCGGCGATTCGCGGCGCGTCAGAGCGCCTGTGCGCGGTTCGTGCATTGCATCGTCTCGGAAACACTCCCGCCGGATCCCCGCGCGTGCACGGGCACATAGGCGGAGCCGATAGCTCACGCCAAGGATGCCGGCCCAGGCAGGTGCGGCGCCGCCTGCGTAGTAAAGTCTCGCGGGCGCCTCGCGCCCCCGGAACAGCTGCAGGGCTACTCGACCAATACCATGACAAATATCCATCAGATCGCCCAGGGCCGCCGTGCAGGACGTGGAGCGAATCCGTGCCGCGTTTCCTGCCCTCCAGCGCCGGGAGGGCGGCGCACAGGTGGCGTATTCGACGGTCCCGGCGGCACGCAGGTGCCGGGCGTGGTTGCTGACGCCGTCGCCGACTACCTGCTCCACCATAACGCGAACACTCATTGGCGTTATCCGACCAGCGAAGAGACGGACGCCGCGCTCGCGCGCGCTCGCGTGTGGCTGGGCGCGCTGCTCGG
>CAWAXG010000067.1:0-47393 GCA_963785755.1 uncultured Acidobacteriota bacterium
AATCGCCGCCACCGGCATCACCGGACATGTGGGCGAGGATCCGGTCCCGCCGCCAGCGGCACCGATCGCCGGCGAGCACTCCCAGCTTTGGGCGTGACGCCGTGCTCGGCTCACCAACGCCGGCGGGGGCGACCGCCAGGAGCCACCGCGGTGTGACATAGAATGCGCGACATGGCGCGGTGCCCGGCGTGCAGCGGCCTGATCCGCGCAAAGTCAGCGCTCCGGTGCCCCTTCTGCGGCGTCTCGCTGACCGCGAGCGAGACACGGACGGCGGCAGGAATCCTGACCCGCCATGCTTCTTCCTTGCCGGACCCGCTCGGGTCTTCCCTGACCACATCGGCGATGCTCGGTTCGCGCCGGGGCATGTGTTCGCCGCACGTTTTCGAATCGTCAGTCTTCTCGGACGTGGAGCCATGGGCGAGGTCTACCGCGCCGAGGACCTCCGGCTGGGGCAGCCGGTGGCGCTCAAGCTGTTGACCGACCTCGGGCCGATGCGCCGGGACGCGCTCGCCAGGTTTACGAGGGAAGTGCGGCTGGCTCGGACGATCGCACATCCAAATGTCTGCCGCGTATTCGACATCGGCGAGGCGGAAGACTGGCATTACCTGTCGATGGAATACGTCGACGGCGAAACTCTCGTCTCGGTGCGCGAGCGCATCGGGCGCCTGCCCCCGGAGAAGGCTTATGACGTCGCCAGCCAGCTGTGCGCCGGTCTTGCCGCCGCCCACGAACATGGGGTCCTGCATCGCGATCTCAAACCGGCGAACATCATGCTCGATGGTCGCGGCCGCGTCCGCATCATGGACTTTGGCCTCGCGATGCAGGCAGGCGATCGGGTCGATCGGATCGCTGGCACTCCCGCGTATATCGCTCCAGAACAGTTGGCGGGCAAGGAGCCGACGGAACGCTCGGACCTGTTTTCGCTTGGCCTGGTGATCTACGAAATCGTCACAGGCATCTGGGCGCTCCGCGCGTCTTCGTTTGCGGAGCGCGCCGCCGCGCCGTTCCATCCGGGAACGCTCTCATTTCCGGCCGGCACCGATCCTCGGGTCATCGAAACCATCCGCCAGTGTCTTGCGTCCGATCCGGCCGAGCGTCCGCGAAGCGCCTTGCACGTTGCGGCACAACTTCCGGGCGGCGACGCGATTAGCGCAGCGCTCGCCGAGGGACGCGTTCCGACGCCCGACATCGTTGCCTCCACGCCTTCGGGCGGCGCGCTCTCTCCGGTCGTGGCCGTCTCCGCGCTCAGCGTGGTGATCGCCGGCCTGGCGCTGATCGGGTTCCGCGGCGATATTCTGACCGTCGCTCCCACTGACGTGCCAAAGCCGCCCGAGGTCCTGGCCGAGCGGGCCCGTGAGCTGCTCAGCCGCATGGGCGACGATTCGAAAGCCGTCGATCAGGAGTTCGGGTTCGAGCGCGTCGACACTGGTGGCCCGCGAAAGACGGTGAGGTTCGTCTTTCGAAGCAGCCCGGCGCTGTTGAAGCCGTTCAATCTGCTGCACATTGTCACCAGGTCGGACCCGCCCAATGACCTGCCGGGTATGGCGACAGTCACGCTCGATCCATCGGGACGACTGCTCGGTTTCTCCCGCATCGTGACGAGTCCACGACAACCCGTCGTCGAACCCGCCTGGCCGGACGTGTTTCGGGAAGCCAGCCTGGATTTCAACGCGTTCTCTCGCGCTCAGGCCGACCAGCGGCCGCTCGTGCCTCATGACGAGGTGATGGCATGGGTCCGGCGTCAGTCGGATGCGGCGCCGGTGCGCGTGACGGGTGCCACGCTCGCGCAGATACCGGTCGCGTTCGACGTCCAACCGATGAGCGGCGAGGATCGCGATCGCGGAGTCATCACCACCGGTCGATCCCGGCTGAGCGAGGGCGTCCTGTGGGTGATTGTCATGGTGACCTTCGGCGGCACGGCCGTCATGGTCAGGCGTCACCTGCGTGCCGGCGAAGGGGACCTGCACGGAGCGCGAACGCTCGCCGCCGTCGCAGTCATCGGCGGCGTGCTCAGCACGCTCCTGCAGGCGCATCACGTGCCCGATGTGTTCCACGAGCTGGTGGTGCTGTTGAGCGGCACAGGATGGTGCCTCGTCTGGGGCGGGTTCAGCTGGCTGGCCTATCTGGCCTTCGAGCCGCACGTCAGGCGCCTGTGGCCGAGGACGCTGATCACGTGGACACGCGTGCTGTCGCGCCGGTTCCACGACTCGCTGGTCGGTCGCGATTTGCTCCTCGGCATTCTCGCTGGCACTCTCATGGCCGTTGCCTCGCTGCTCGTCATCATGCTGCATGAGCGCAGCCCGGCCGACACCGCGCTGCTACCGGCCCTGCATTCACTGCGATCGTCACGGCTGTTTGCTTCTCGACTCGTGTTTCTCGCGCTCGACAGCCTGCAATTCGCGCTCGGCGGCTTGTTCATGCTCGTGTTGTTGCGCGTGGTGCTCAGACGCACCTGGCTGGCTGTCTTCGCTCTGCTCCTGCTCAACCTGCCGTTGACCGCGTGGAATTGGACGCCGACCGCGGTGGTCTACGCTCTCGCAACGGCCGGACTGTTCTGGGTCGTCGTTCTTCGACTGGGGCTGCTTGCCGGCGTCGCCATGCTCGCCACCGAACGACTGCTCACGTCGCTGCCCATCACCCTCGATTTCGATGCGTGGTACATCGCGACATCCGGCCTGGTGCTCCTGCTCGTCCTCGGCCTGGCCCTCGTGGCGTTCCGCCTGGCGCTCCTGCGCGGCGGCCTGGGAGCTCCGATCGCCGTCGTGGATCACGGCCATCCAACAC
The DNA here is from genome assembly GCA_963785755.1 of uncultured Acidobacteriota bacterium. GTDB lineage: Bacteria > Acidobacteriota > Vicinamibacteria > Vicinamibacterales > 2-12-FULL-66-21 > JACCXG01. The sequence goes on from CAWAXG010000067.1 coordinate 2,785, forward strand.
CAGCACGATGACCCGGGAGAGGACATCCCCCGAGGCGGTGCATCGAGGGCATTCAGGCGGGGCGCGGGCTGATGGCCGCAGGGGGCGGCCCGTCATCAACCGCTGGATGAATCGATTGGCCTCGAGCACGCGATTAGCAGCGCGCGTGAGCTACGGGGACGGCACACTCGCTCCCGTCCAGCCGCCAAGCGCCAGGCCAGATTTGTACGGCTCAGCGTTTCGCCTGACCGACCGAGTCGAGCAAGCGATGGTAGCGCGCGTCGGCTCGCAGGGACGTCAGCTCCGGTTCGTTGGCAAGATCCTCACCGCGTAGCCCGCTGTGAGCGCCTGTGCAGCGACGCGAGGGCGCGGGTGCGGTCGCCGCCCAGCTCGTAGATGACCGCCAGACGGTAGTGCATCTGCGCCGTCAGGTGGACCGGGCCGCGACGATGTTGGCTTCGTCGAGTGCCCGCGCCTTGTCACCCATCTTGATCGATACAGGCCGCGCCGGCTTTGGAGATCCGGGTCATCCTGTTTCTTCGCGATCTGCTCGTTGATGAGATCGACGGCGCGGCGGTAGGCGGCAGGCGCGTCCTGCGCCGGCCGGGCGCCCAGCGCAGGCCGTCGCCGAGGTTACCCCAGTGCAGATGATTGTTGGCCGCCTGCTCGACGGCTTTCTCGAACGCCGCCACGGCATCCGTGTAGCGGCCCTGGAAGAATCGAATGGTGCCGAGGTCGGTGTAGATTGGCGCCGCCGGCGCAACTTCGAGGGCGCGCTGCAGAATCGACGCGGCTTCGTCAGGGCGATCGAGCAGGAAATAGACGGCGCCGAGGTTCCGCATCACGAGCACGTTGTCGGGCGTGATTTGCAGTGCGCTCTCCCACAAGGCCTCTGCTCCTGGTAGTGCGCGCGGCGGAACTCGAACTGCGCGTACTCGGCCGGTGCGCGCCATTCCTTCGGGCCCAGCTCCACGGCTTTTCGAACGCGGCTTCGGCGTCGGCACTCCTGCTTTCGGCGGCAAGGTTCATCGCAACGCCGACGTGCGGCATCGGATTCACCGGATCGAGCTCCGCCGCTTTTCGAACGACGCGTCGGCCTCCGCGCGTTCGCCGGCCTGCAGCTGGACGAATCCCATCGCGAGGCGGGCGGCGCGAGATCCCCGTTCAGATCGACGGCGCGCTGAGCTGTTTCGCGCGCGAGCTTCATCCACTGCACATCGGGATTGGTGGCGTGCTTGCGGAGATAGGCGGTCGACAGGTGCGCGTAGGCGATCGACGAATTCGGATCGGCGGCGACGACCGTTCGAGGAGCGCGATGGCGTTGTCGGCGTTCTGCGCGCGATCGGGTCGCGCGAGCAGTGCCGCGGCCTCGCGGGTGAGCTCGCCCGGATTCGCGGCACCCGCCGGAGTCGGCCCGGCATCTCCCGGCCGCAGCCACCCCGGGCGCACGAGCAGCACGCCGGCGACCGCGACGGCCACGATGCCAACCGCGACTCGAGCCGCGATCGGCATGTGCCAGCGTGGGGCGGCGGCCGAGATCTGGCTCACGAAGTCCGTGGTGGTGGTGCCGCCGGCGAGCGCCGCGTGCACTTCGGTGAGGGTGGAGAATCGATCGCCCGGCTTCTTCTGGAGGCACCGCATCACGATCTCGTGGAGCCGCACCGGCGTGTCGGGACGGAGCTGTCCGAGGGGTGACGGTTCCGACAGATGCAGCTGCTGCAGCATGTCGGACCGCGTCTTGCCGTCGAACGGACGGCGTCCGGCCAGCATCTCGTAGAAGATCACCCCGAACGAAAACACGTCGGAGCGAGCGTCCACGAAATCGCCGACGGACTGCTCTGGCGACATTACCCACCGTTCCGAGCGTCATCCCCTCGCGCGTCAGATCGGGCGACGGCGCGGCCTCAACGGTTTCCGCCGTCGCGGCAACCGGGGCCTGCAGCGCCTTGGCGAGCCCGAAGTCGAGCACCTTTACGAGCCCGTCGTTCGTGACCATGATGTTGCCGGGCTTCAGGTCGCGATGCACGATGTCGGCACGATGCGCGCGGCCGACGGCGGCGGCGATCTGGGTTGCATACTTCTCGATTTCCGCGATCGGCATACCCGGGCGCAGCAGGCTCGCGAGGGTTGCGCCCTCGACGTAGTTCCATCGCGATGAAATCGAACCCCTGATCGTGCATTGATCTCGTGAATGGTGACGATGTTCGGGTGGTTGAGCGCCGAGGCGGCCTTGGCTTCGCGGAAGAATCGTTCTTTCCGGGTCGCGGCGTCGCCGCTCGTATCGGGCGGGAGGATTTTCAGCGCGACGTCGCGATCGAGTGTCGTGTCGCGCGCCAGCCACACTTCGCCCATGCCACCGCGTCCGAGCGGGCTCTTGATGACGTACTGGCGCAGCGTCGTGCCGATCATTGGCAACTGACGAGCTTGATAGTAGACTGCGCGAGCCTGTTTAGGAAAGGTGGCGTATGGCGACCAACTATATCTGCCAGTTGAACATTACTGGCGTCGGACGGGGCGGAAAACTCACCGGGCCTGGGTTCCCTGGAGGACAACCGCCGACACTCTCGGCGCAGGATACGCTGCAAGTCCAGGTCACCTGGCTGGTACAAGTGATCGAACCACCCGAGTCGCTCGATGGGCAGTTCGTTTTTTCAGGGGCCCCTTATGCGCCGTCGAATCAGGCCTCCGCGTCGCCGTTCCTGCAAAGTAGCGGGTATTGCCTGTGCTGGGACTTCAAGACCGCGCAGAAGACGGTCACGAACAATCAAACTGTGTATTCGTTTCCACCCTATACGTATGGCGGCGGCATTCCAGGCCAGTTTGAGCTGACGTTCGTGGCCCAGGGGCTGCCATCGGGCGCATCAAACCTCGTACAGTGGTCCGAGGACCCTGAATTCGAGACAGGAAACTGAGGCTTCGCTCAATGCCGACCACCTATCCATGCACGTTCACGGTGCCGCCCGGCACGACCGGCGGCAAACTCTCCGGTGGCTTTGCCAACGGGGCGCGTCCGGCGCTGCAGATTGGCGACGGTATCGCGGTGTCCGTGAGCTTCACGGCCGGCGACTCGACCGCGCCGACCGGCCCATTGCAAGGCATCTTCGTCTTTACCGCGGCTGCCGACGCGGCGTCGAACCAGGCAACTCCATCGCCGTTCCTGTTCGCGTCGCAGAACTACTGCTGCGCCAGCAGCATTCTAGCCGTGGGCACGACGCAGGGAACGCAGCTCGTCTTCAACTTCGCAGCGTTCATGTACGGGGGCCAGTTGCCTGGCAGTTACGAGCTGACATTCATCGCCATCAACAATTACGGGACCGGCCAGTACCAATGGTCGGAGGATCCCGAGTTCGAGACGGGGAATTGATGGCGGGAGAGTCCGGTTCGCGACGCGCGCGATTCCGTTACGTCCGAGGGGACAGCCTTCGCCTGATCGGGATGCCACACGACGCGCGCCGGGCTCGCACATCGACGCCGTCTCTCTTGACGTGTACGTCCAGCGTGTGAAGGCCGCCGCCACGCACGCCGTGCGGCGAGAAATAGAGCACGTAGCTCGCGCGAAAGTCGTCCAGCACACGGCGGAACGACGAGCCAAGATCGTCCCCGGTGGCGATCGTCAGCACGACGCCGCCGGTGTCCTTCGCCAGCTGGTCGGACAACTGGCCGACGGTCATTGGCACCGCGAGCGGCGAGCGGGCATAAACGGTCGCGGGACGCTGGCGCGTGGGCGACACGAGGACGGCGGCAATGGTGGGTGCGCGATCACTCGTCCGCCGCCGGCCGCAGCGGTCTCGGCGCTCGTTGCCCGGTCGCCCGGCGGACGGTTCGAAGAACCGGGAGACGTTCGCCTGTCCACGAACTCGGCGGTCAGGACACGATGACGCCGCCCATTGATGGTCACCGTGAACTTTTCAGGGCCCAGGCCGCTGATTGGCCGCCCGTCTCGATCGATCACCTGCACGTCGATAGCGATCACGTCGACCGCCGAACGCAGGATCGGCGGCCGCTCCTGTCGTCCGTGCTCGGGCGCCGTATCCAGTCGCGTTCCGGCAACCAGGCGATGTCCCCTGCAGGACGAGTCCCACACCGATCGTCAGCCGTCCTGAACGCCGATTCATTGGGACGGTCCGCTTGATAAGGCCACCATTTGTATTGGGGTGCTGTCTGCGATAGAAAGGACCGCGAAGAAGCTCCACATATGGCGGACGCACGCGATCGCGACGGGCTCTATTCGATGATGACAGCCGGCGTCGTCCGCTGGGTGCCCGTGCTCCAGGTGGGGTCGGCCGACCCATCGAGCCCGATGGACGCCGTCGCGACCGAAGAGCCGCTGCAAGTGCAGGTGGGCGGCAAGCCCTTTGCCGTGATCATGCGAACGCCGGGCGCCGATCGCGAGCTCAGCATCGGCTTTCTGCTGGCCGAGCGCGTGATTACGAGCGCCGCGGACGTTCAGGACATTCGACGCGCTCCCGGGCAGCGTAACCTGGTGGATGTCACCGTCACGGACGCGGCCACGGCCCGCCTGGAGGATATTCACCGCACGCGGCGCCTGGTGACCACCAACTCGTCGTGCGGGCTCTGCGGCCGGGTCACGATCGAGTCGCTGCAAGTCGACGCACCGCCGATCCGCGCTGACTGGGTGATCCCGTGCTCCCTCGTTCGCCAGCTTCCAGATACCGTGCGGCTCGCACAGGCCGTGTTCGAGCAGACTGGCGGCCTTCATGCCGCGGCCCTCTTCGGCCGTGACGGCCGGCTCGAGCTCCTGGCGGAAGACGTCGGGCGTCACAACGCCGTGGACAAGGTGATCGGACAGATGGTGCTGGGCGGCCGGCTCCCCCTCGAGAACTCAATCCTGTTCTGCAGCGGCCGCACGTCGTTCGAGATCGTTCAAAAGGCGTTTCTCGCCGGCATCCCCCTCGTCGCCGCGGTGTCAGCACCGTCCAGCCTGGCGGTTGAGCTCGCCGGCGAGGCCGGGATCACGCTGCTCGGATTCGTCAGAGGCCGGAGGTTCAACGTGTATTCGCACCGCTGGCGTGTGAATGTCGATTGAGCGAGATACGAGCGGCCCGGTCTGAAGACCGGGCCTACCTGCATGTAGCGCCGGGTCTTCAGACCCGGCGCAGCTTTCTACGTCTTCGCGTCGAGCGTGGCGACGACGACGTCGTAGATCGGGCGCGTGCCTTCGTGACTGTTGCCCGCCTCGATCGTGTAGAGGCCCTTGTAGCCAAGCTCGCCTTCGAGAAACCGGATCGCCGTCGCCAGGTCCCAGCGCGTGTTGACCCGCGTGTGCACGCTGCTGGCGGTCATCGGGAACATCATCTTCAGGCAGCGGTGCAGTTCTTCCTGGTTCGGCGCGTTCGCGCCGCCGAGGTCGACGTTCGAGTAGGCGCCGGCGCCTTTGATGATCTCCGCGAGCAGGGGCCACGTGTCAGGGCCGCTCGACGGCGGGCCGGCCGGAGCCCCAGGCTGGCCAGCAGGTGCGGCAGCCCGGCGCCGGTGCCAGGGGCGTGCCGGCGCCGGAGTGCGCCGCGGCTGCGGGGCTGTGGACGCCCGCGGCGCCGCAGCCGGGGCCGCTCCCTGCGCACCCGGCGCGCCTGTCCACCCTGCCCGCCGCGGCCGCGTCCTCCACCGCCACCGCCGCCGCGCGTCTCCACCGAGACGATGATGTTCTTCGACTTGCCGTAGTCGGCCATCGCCTTGAGGGTCGGGATGCTGTGGACCTTGTTCTCCTGGGTCGGCTGGCCCTGGTTGATCATCACGCGCTGCGCGCCGAGCGTGACCGCGTGATCGATCCACATCTTCGTGAGATCGATCGCCAGCAGCCGGTCGCGCTGCTGCGGCGCGGAGATGTTCAGGCCGCTGAACTCCAGGTTGATCTGGGTGGCCCGCGACTTCGATTTCTCCAGCTTGCTGCGCAAGTCCTTGAAATACGACGGTTCGACCGACGCGAGGTGGTAGTGCTGGAACTCCACCTTGTGGACGCCGTAGGTGTCGGCCAGCATCTCGCCGATATCGGACAGCTCCAGCGTGCGATTCGGGCTCGTCCTGCGTGTCGGGCACTTTCAGGATGCTCTGGAAGTTGAGCGTCATGATGGCGATGCGATCCAGCGTCGACTGGCCGGACCTTCTTCCAGTCGACCTTCGGATCCACGGCCTGCGCCGCCCACCCGAACCGGGTGGACGCGAGAGCCGCGACGCCGGCGGCGGGGTGCTGAAGAATTCTCGTCGGTTCATTTGACGCTCCTGCGTCGCGTGATCGCTCGTTGTTGTTGCTGTCTTTGCGCGGCAGCGCGAACGCGATGGCGCCGACCGGCGTGTCTCGGTCGGCCGGCTGCGCCGCGGCGCCGCGCCCGCCTCCCCGGCCGCCACCGGCGCTCGAGATCATGACGAAGTACTGCCGGCCCTTTGCCTCGTAGCTCACCGGCACGCCGCTGGTGCTGCCCCTGAAGGTGCCGGTCCACAGCACCTGCCCGGTGTCCTCGTCGTAGGCCCGCACCTTGCCGTCGCCGCCGGCGTGGAAGACCAGTCCGCCCTTGGTCACGACGATGCCGTACCGCGCGCCGACACCACCGGTGTTCGACGGGCCGCCCGCGGCCATCGTCGGCGGGTGGTCGCCGTTGGGGACCTGCCATTTGATCTCGCCGGTGTTGAGGTCGTAGGCGGTCAGCGTCGTGTACGGCGGCTTGGTGAACGACGCGAGCACGCCGTAGTCGGTCATGTAGCGGGTTTCCGGCAGCGCGGCCTTCACATCTGCGGGATACGGCAGGTTGCCGGCATTGCCGCCGATTCCGGGATAGAACGGGCCCATGAAGCGCGGCGGCGGCGGCGGCTGTGGCGCCCCGCCACTCGCGACGACCGGACCGGGCGGCAACTCGACCGGCGGCCCGCCGCCACGTCCGCCGCCGCGGCCCCCACGGCCACCCGATGCACTCGACAGCGCCAGGTAGGAAATGACCGAAGCCATCTCGGCGTCGGTGATGCTCGACACGGGCCGCATGTTGCCCTTGCCGCCGGTGATCGCCGCCTTGATCGCGTCCTCGCCGATGCGATCGGTGATGCCGACGAGATCGGTCACGCCCGGCAGCGCCCCGCGCAGGTTCGCCCCGTGACACGCGGTGCAGTACTGCTGATAGGCGAGGAAGCCGGCCTGGAGGGGAGCGCCGCCCTGCCCGCCGCCACCGCCGCCGCGGCCCTCGGGCAGCGTACGGTTTCTGACGTCCTCCAGCTTGAGGATCGCGACCTGATTGACCCCGACGACGAACACCAGCCCCTTCTCCGGATTCGCCGCGGTCGTCCCCCAGTTCGCGCCGCCCTGGTTGCCGGGCATCGAGATCGTGTCGGTCAATCCCGGCGGTGTGAATGGCCCTTCGTTGCGGGCCTTCGCCACCCGCTCCTTCATCGCTTCGTACTGTTCCGGCGTGGCGAGCCACGGATTCACGTCGTCCACCGTGAAGGTCATCCTGCCGAACGGTGCAGGTTTGGTCGGCCACGGCTGCGTCGGCCAGGCCTTTTCACCGGGCATCTCGCTCTTCGGCACCGGCCGCTCCTCGATCGGCCACAACGGTTTCCCGGTGACGCGATCGAAGACGTAGAGGAAGTTGGTCTTGCCGGCGAGCGCCACCGCATCGACCTTCCTGCCGTTGTGGCGGACGGTGACGAGCTGCGGCGCCGCGACGTTGTCGAAGTCCCAGAGGTCGTGGTGCACGGTCTGGAAATGCCAGAGCCGTTTGCCGGTTTTCGCGTCGAGCGCAAGCAGGCAGTTGGCGAAGAGGTTCTGGCCGACGCGATCGGCGCCGTAGAAGTCGTAGTTGGCCGAGCCGGTCGGCACGTAGACGATGCCCCGCTCCTCGTCGACCGAAAACGAGCCCCAGTTGTTGGCGCCGCCGACGTACTTGTACGCCTCCTTCGGCCAGGTGTCGTAGCCGAACTCGCCGGGCTGCGGAATCGTGTGGAACTGCCAGACCTTGTGCCCGGTGACGACGTCGTAGGCGCGGATGTCGCCGGGCGGCGCGATGAACGCTTCGCCGGCCGCCGACCCCAGGATGATGAGGTTCTTCCAGATCTTGCCGGGGCTGTTGGACTGGATGCGTCCGGCATACTGCGCTCGCGCGAGACCGATGCGCAGATCGACCGTGCCGTTTTCGCCGAACGTCAGGATCGACTTGCCGGTCGTGGCGTCAATCGCCTGCAGGTAGCTGTTGATCGAGAACAGCAGACGCTTGTCCTTGCCGTCGGCGCTCTGCCAGTAGTTGATGCCGCGCGACACGATGCCGCCGAGCCCCTCGTGGATCCACAGCTCCTTGCCGGTCGTGGCATCCAGCGCGATCAGCGAGTTGTTCCTCCCGAGCAGGTACATGACGTCGTCGACGACGACCGGGTTGAACCCCGGCGTCGCATAGGGATAGGACCATGCGACCTCGAGCTGCCCGACGTTCGATTTCTTGATCTCGTCGAGGTCGACGAAGTTGGAGCTGTCGGGTCCGGCGAGGTTGTCCCACCAGTTCCGGTTGCTGCGCGCGGCGCCGGCGAGGCCAGTCAGCGTGGCGGCAGCCAGGCCGCCGCGATGAGCGGGAACGTCCAGGTGGCGGAGTGGCGGACGGGTGTCAGGCATATGTGCTGCGAGAATATACGTCAATCGGGCGCGAATTTCGAACACTTCGAGGAAGTTCGAATATTTGATCGGGTCGGGGCTCGGGACTCGGGCTCGGCATAGTCAGTGGCCGCCAGGGGTAACCAGCTGCTTGGATTTTGCGCCGGTTGCCTCGAGGTACCACCGACTCCCACAGCCCCGAGTCCCCGAGTCCCGCGAAACATCTCAGATCGTGAGCGTCCGGGCGCGCGCCACGATCTGCCATCGCTCTTCGGCGCGGCCGTTCCGGACGACGATTGCCTCGTTGTGCAGCGCCACCGTCGGGCAGACGTGCCACGGCACGCCATAGAGCGCCGATCCCACGGGGTACTCGGCGGCGCGATCGGTTTCGAGGACCAGGTGCTCCTCGCTGTGTCCGACCGCTTTCGCGTCCTCGAGGCCGAACAGCTTCACGCGCGGATGCGGGTTCTCCGACGCGACGGCCTTGTGCCCGAGATCCAGGCAGAGGCGGTTCTGCTCCGGCCGGCTGACCACGCGCGTGAGCAACACGACCGCCGGTGCGAAATCGAGATCCGGCAGGATCGTGCTGTAGCTGAAATCCCAGAAGACCGAAGTCCCGGGACTGCACTCGACGCCGGTGCGCCTGATGTGAAGCGGAAACGTCGGCGTGCCCCCGACGACCACCGTCGGGACGTCGAGCCCGGCAGCCGCGATGGCTTCGCGCATCGTCTGAACGTGCGCGAAGGCCTCGTCCGAGGCTTTCTGACGGACGTCGAGATCCGTGTCGTGAATGTGCCCGTCGTACATGTGCAGGCCCGCAGCGCGAAGCCCGGGCAGCGTCGACAGCAATCGATAGAGCTCCACCGCGCGTTCGCCCGGCGCGATGCCCGTGCGGTGCATGCCGCCGTCCAGATCGAGGAACAGGTTCAGGGTGACGCCGGCCTCGACCGCCGCGTCGGACAGCGCGCGGATCGTGGCCTCGTCGTCCGCGACTGCTGAAAACTGCGTCCCCGAGAACGTCTCCACCAGGTGCACGAACCGCTTCACGTTCGGCCCGACCGGCTGATACGCGAGCAGCACGTCCGGCGCCCCGGACGCGGCCGCCATCTCCGCTTCGGCAATCGTGGCGCACTTGAACCTGGTGATGCCCTGATCGAGATGCATGCGCACCACTTCGCGCAGCTTGTTGGTCTTCATGTGCGGCCGCAGCCGCTCCACGCCACCCGCGATCTCGATCATGCGGCGGATGTTCCGCTCGACCCGGTCGGGGTAGACGAGCAGCGCGGGAGAGGGGATGTCGGCGACGTTTTCGACGGTATACCAGGGCATCGGGGGAATTATTACTCTCGACCGGCTCCCGATGATTCGCGGGTTCAGGTCAGCATTACTTGGTTGCGGGCGGGGCCCCACCCCCGCCCGCTCGCGTGGGGCCCCACCCCCACGCGAAGACCGGCCTCCGGCCGGTTGCTGCTGACAGCGCTCTCAAAATCCCAGGACGTTCGACTTCACGCGCGCATATCCCCGCTCGCGCGCCCAGAGGTCGAGCGAGACGCTCGCGATGTCGTCAACGCACGGCACCGCGAGGCCATCCTTCGTGAGGTCGATCGTCTTGATGTAGCGGTGACACCGATCGCAGGCGTCGATGCGCACGTGCGCGAACTGCGCGGCGGTGTAGACCGGCAGCTTGTCGAAGTCCTGCTCGCCACAGGCCGGGCACACGATCCGGAGGCACTCCCATTCCTGCAGGCAGAGCGCGCAGAGCAGGAAGCGCTTCGCGCCGTGGCCTTCCTCTCGCAGCACGGCGGCAACGGGCAGCGCGGCGCAGCGCGGGCAGCGCATCGGGGTCGAGCCCGCTGCGGCGGTTCACGGCTCGCGTAGATCGTTCGGCAAATGCCTGCAGCAGCGATTCGATGACGAACAGGGCGGCTGGATTCTCGACCTTACTCGGGGCTCGGGGCTCGGGACTCGGGGCTCGGGGCTCGACAGTCTGACTGGCTCTCACGGCGGAAGCCACGCAGTCGGTGTCGACTGACGCGGCGAGGTCGGACGGGCCGGTCCGGCGCACCCAGGCCAGAAAGTCGGGAATGGCTTCGACCACACGGTCGACGTCGAACGTCACGCCGTCGCGTGCGCTGGCGGCGAGCGCGCGCTGGTACTCGGCCAGCGCGGCGTAGAACGTCAGGAGATCGCGCGCGGCCGGACGGCTCGATGCGAGCTCGCGCGCGCGGGCGATCCTGGACGTCCCAGGTGGACTGATGCGTCGCGGTCGGCATGGCGTGTCCGATGTGCGAATGCGCGGCGCCTGCGCCACCCACAGCCCGTGATGGTGGCGCGCCCAGCTGCTCGCTGACGTCGCCGTGCAGGATGGCATGGAGACCGTCGGGAACGACCGCGACGCCCATGTAGATGTGGATGATGATGCCGCCGATCGTCGCCAGCGCGGCGACAGCGTGGACCAGCACTGCGAGGTAGCGAACGACCTGGAGCTCGCGCGGGATCGCTGTGGTGAACCAGAGCGCGAGGCCCGAGAACAGCAGCGCGGCGCCCGAGACCACCATCAACCAGAAGAACTGCTTCTGCCCGAAGTTGAACCGCCCGGCGGGAGGCACCAGCGCATCCTCGTTGCGCATGTAATGACCCATCGCCTTCCGCCACTCCGATCGCCGGCCGTCGTCCGCATGTCCTCGCGCCAGGTGACGACCATCCAGCAGACCGCGATCGTGAACACCAGGCCGATCCACGGATGCAGGACCCGCGACAGGTATCCGCCGCCGAGCACGACGGCAATCCAGTAGAACGCCGGGGTCCAGAACGCGAGGCCGGTGAGCAGGAGATAAACGTAGGAGATCGCCGAGAGGGCGTGCATCAGCCGCTCGGGGAAGGAGTAACGCAGGATGCGGGTCATGATCCGGAGGAATCCACGTCTTTCCGACCGTATCGGACGTAGTGGACGAACACACCCAGAACGCCACCGAGCATCGCCAGGTTCCCGATCCACTTGAGCGGACCCTTCCAGAGCCTCACCGCAAGCGGCACCGACGGATCGCGCGGCAGGCCGTATAGCTCGGGCCGGTCGCCGTGGGCGAGCACGGTCACCACCGAGGTGCCGCCAACACCGGGCGGATCGTAGACGGCCGCGTTCGGGAACCCGTTCGCCTGCAGCTGCGCGACCCGCTTGGTGGCGATGTCGAGCATCGCGTCCTTCGTCCCGAACTGCAGGCAGCTGGTCGGGCACGCCTTCACGCACGCGGGCTGCAGGCCAACGGCGACACGGTCCACGCACAGCGTGCACTTGTAGACGCGCTTCGTCCTGGTGTGAATCTTCGGCACGTCGAACGGGCAGCCAGTGATGCAGTAGCCGCACCCGATGCACTGGTCCTGCTGAAAATCGACGATGCCGTTGGTGTACTGGACGATGGCGCCTGGCGCGGGACAGGCGGCGAGACAGCCCGGTTCGGCGCAGTGCATGCACTGGTCCTTGCGCATCAGCCACTGCAGCGCGCCGTTCTCCTCGTGCTCGCGGAACTTGATCAGGTTCCAGAAGTTCGCCGACATGTCGGGCAACGTCTGGTACGTGCCCATCTGCACGGTGGTTTCCGGCGGCAGGTCGTTCCACTCCTGGCAGGCCACCTCGCAGGCCTTGCAGCCGATGCACGTCGAGGTGTCGATCAGCTTGGTGACGACTGGAACGCGACCGCACGCCCGGGGCGGGCGGGGTGCTCGCCGACACGCGGAGAAGTTCGAGGGTGGCAGGCATGGCTACAACGGCGACTTTTCCGTCAACTCCCAACTCCCAACTTCCAACTCCCAAGGCGAGCCGCCCGGCACAGCTGGGTCAAAGGCGCGGCGAAAGAGCTTGGTGGCGCGTTTTTCACCCAGATGGTTCGAACGACTCTCTTTGGGAGTTGGGAGTTGGAGGTTGGGAGTTGACATCAGACCTTCTCGAGCTTCACCAGGAAGCCCTTGTATTCCGGCGCAAACGAATTCGGGTCGACCACCGTGGGCGTCACGAGGTTGGCCAGCGACCCTCGCTGCTGGCCGCGCCCGAGAAAGCCCCAGTGGATCGGGAATCCGATCTGGTACACGGTGCGCCCGGCGATCTGCATCGGCTTGATGCGGCGCGTGACCATCGCGCGGCCCTCGATCGATCCGCGCGCCGAGGTGACGCGCACCAGGTCGCGGTTCGCGATGCCCTTTTCGCGGGCCAGCTCCTCCGGGATCTCGACGAAGAACTCCGGCTGGAGCTGCACGTTGTAGGGATTGTTCTTCGTCCAGTAGTGGAAGTGCTCGGTCAGCCGGTAGGTCGTGCAGACGATCGGAAATTCGTCGGGCTTGCCGAGCACGTCGTACTCGGTGGTGAAGGCGCGCACGGCCGGGTTCGAGCTGTGCTCGGGATGCAGCGGGTTGGCGACCGGCGATTCGGCCGGCTCGTAGTGCTCCGACCACGGTCCGTCGACGAATTGCCCCGGCATGAACAGGCGCGCCACCCCCTCGGGCAGCATGATGAACGCGCCGAGGCCCGCGTCCGGCGCACTGTCCACCGTGTAGTCGGGCGTGTCGCCGACCCAGCGCTGGCCGTTCCAGGCGATGCCGACGCGCGACGGATCCCACGGACGTCCCTGCGCATCCGCCGAGCAGCGGTTGTAGAGGATGCGCCGGTTCGCCGGCCAGCTGACGGTCCAATCGGGATACCGGCCGAGGCCGCTCGGATCGCTCTGCGATCGGCGCTGCGTCAGGTTGCCGGCGTCGGTGTACATCCCGATGTAGAGCCAGTTGCCCGAGAGCGTCGAGCCATCGGCGCGAGCATCGAGGAACCGGGCGAGCTGCTGCCCGGCGCGCATGGTGACCGCACCGGCCGGATCGCGCACGTCCTGCAGCGCCCAGCCGTTGAGCTCCTTGCAGACCTCGTCGAGCGATGGCTGCACGGGGTTGCTGTACCACCAGTTCAGGTTGCGGACCGGATCCGGGAAGGTGCCGCCTTCCTGCTGATAGAGCTCGCGCACCTTGAGGAAGATGCGCGCGACGATCTCCTGATCGGCGCGGGCCTCGCCGGGCGGGTCCACGGCCTTCCACTTCCACTGGATCCACCGCGCCGAGTTCACGAAGCTGCCGTCCTTCTCGGCGAAGTTGGCCGCGGGCAGCAGGAAGACCTCCGTCTGCACGTCCTCCGGCTTCAGGTCGACGAGCTCGAGGATGTCGGGACGCCAGAACGACGCCGTCTCCTGCTCGAAGTTCTCCGCGACCACCATCCACTTCAACTTCGCGAGCGCGGCGATCGCCTTGCGCGAGTGCGGGCCGTTGCTGACGGGATTCATCCCGAAGCTGAAGAACCCTTCCATGTCGCCGCGATACATGTGGTCGAAGATGTAGGCCCAGCTCCAGTTCTCGTAGGCGCCCGGCGCCGACTGCGGCAGCCTGGGATGCCACGCGTAGCCGAACTCGTTGTCCGGCGTCGCGGCGGCGCCGTAGTAGGCCTTCAGCTGGCTGACGACGAAGCGATCGGTGTTGGCCCAGAAGTTCGTGGACGTTCGGCCGCAGCGGCTTCGGCGTCACCGCGCCGATGAACGAGGCCAGCGACGCGTGATCGGCCTTCGGGATGGCGATGTAGCCGGGCAGGTTGTGATACGCCATGCCGCAGTCGGTGCCGCCCTGGATATTGGCGTGACCGCGCAGCGCGTTGAGCCCGCCGCCGGGCCGCCCGATGTTGCCGAGCAGCAGCTGCAGCATCGCCGCGGCATGAATCAGCTGCACCGAGTGGCTGTGGTGCGTCCAGCCGAGCGCATACAGGATCGTGCCGACGCGATCGGGCGTATGCGTCGAGGTGATGAGCTCCGCCGCCTTCACGAAGTCGTCGGCGCTGCAGCCGCAGATGGTCGAGACGGTGTCGGGCGTGTAGCGCGCGTAGAAGCGCTTCATCACCTGGAACACCGATCGCGGATGCGCGAGCGTGGGATCGACCTTCGCGAACCCCTGCTCGTCGAGCTCGTAATTCCAGCTCGACTTGTCCGCGTACGCCTTCTTCTCGTCGTCCCATCCGGCGAACACGCCGCGCTTCTCGTCGAAGGCGTACTGTTCCGAGACCAGGAACGGCGCGTTGGTGAACAGGCGGACGTATTCGTCGTGATACCGGTTGCGGGTCAGGGCGTAGTTGATCAGCCCGCCGAGGAACGCGATGTCGGTGCCGGCGCGGATCTGGACGAAGCGATCCGCGACCGCCGCCGTGCGATTGAATCGGGGATCGACGCGACACCAGCTTCGCGTTCCGGTTGCGCCGCGCTTCCATGACGAAGCGGAACCCGACCGGGTGGTTCTCAGCGGGATTGCCGCCCATGGCGAGGATGACGTCCGCGTTGCGGATGTCGGTCCAGCCATTGGTCATCGCTCCCCGTCCGAACGTGGCGGCCAGACTGGCCACCGTCGGCCCGTGTCATATCCGGGCCTGCTGCTCGATCGGCACCACGCCGAGCCCGGCGCGGAAGGCCTTCACGAGGAGATAGTTCATCTCGTTGGTATCGGTGCAGCCGCCGATCACGCCGACCGCGGTCAACGCGTTGATGGTGCGGCCCTGCGCGTCCTTCACCCGCAGCTTCTCGTCGCGGGTCTTCTTCAGCGTCCGGGCAATGCGATCGATGGCCCAGTCCCAGGACTTGTCTTCCCAGACGCCGGCTGCCGGGCGCGCGGTAGCGCACGGTCGTGAGCCGGCGATCGTTGACGATGTTCTGCTTGAGGGTGATGCCCTTGGGACAGAGCGTCCCCTGGTTGATCGGGTGATCGGGATCGCCTTCGACGTGCACGATCCGCGGCTTCACGTTGCGCGACTTGTCGCCGAGCGTGTGCAGGATGACGCCGCAGCTCACCGAGCAATACGGGCAGGTCGAGCGCGTTTCCGTGGTGCGCGCGATCTTCAGCTCGCGCACCTCGGCGTACGCCGGCGTCAGATCGAAGCCGAGGACGGAGGCCGCGACGCCGCCGATGGTGGTCGAGGTGAGGAATTGTCTTCGAGTGGGGTTCATGGCCCTGCAATCCTTGTCCGACTGCGTGTAGCGAAGCCGTTGTACGCTTCGCGCAGCATCGACAGGACACTGACAGGCAGCGAAAACCAGGAAGCCTGTTCTTCGGTATCTTCGTGCTCTATCGAGCCTTCGTGGTCTTCGCTGCAAGCGCGAAGTCGCTGTCGTCTACCGCGAGCTCGTCGTGCGCTCCCGTGAAGCCGTCACGTTGTTGAAGAAGATGTAGCCCCTTTGCGCTGCGCCGTCAGCACGTCGGGACGTTTGTCGCCGTTCATGTCGACCACCGAGATCTGCGTGCCGATCCCGGCGTAATTGTTGATGATGTGCGGCACGAATTCCACCTGGCCGCCACCCTTGCGCACGAGCTTGAACCAGGCCACGACCGGCGGATCGTCACGATCGTTCTCGGGGTATTCCATGCCGTGCGAGAACCACCGCTTCCCGGTGACGATGTCCTTGAGGCCGTCGCCGTCCATGTCCACGAGCTGCAGCACGTGCAGCTCGGTGAACACGAGGTTCTTGTCGGACGTCTCCCAGGTCTTGCGCTCCTCGGCAGGCGCGTCGGGCATGTCCATGATCATGTGCATCTTCCACGTGATCGGTCCCTGACCGCTGCGCTGCTGCTCGAACCACGACGAGCCCTGGTCCGTGCGCGAACAGGCTGGTGACGACGTCGGGGAGCTTGTCGCCGTTGACGTCGTAGGCGAACATGTCGGCGCCGCGAATGAACGGATCGGTGCCGCGGCCGAACGGCACCGCGTTGAACTTCCACGGGCCGCTGGTCGCGCCGGCGGCCGGCTGTTCCCACCAGCCGCTGCCCTGGATGATGTCGGCCTTGCCGTCGCCGTTGATGTCGCCGTAGCCGTAGCCGTGTCCGCCCCAGTCAGCCTTGTCCGAGACGGCGTGGAACGTCCAGCGCTCGGTCGGATCGGCGCCCGGCTTCGAGAACCCGATCACGCGATTGGCGCCGCTGCCGATCGACATCAGCAGCTCGACCTTGCCGTCGCCGTCGATGTCGCCGAGCTGTGTCGTTTCGGATGACACGCCGTCGGTGACCTGCGACATCGGCCAGTAGCGCGACTCCCCTTTCGGGTTCACGTAGAGGTAGGCGCCGTTGAAATTGACCTTCAGGTAGTCGGGCCAGCCGTCACTGTTGAAGTCGTGGACGTAGTTCAGGAAGTTATCCGTATACAGCCCCGCCATCGTCGGGTTCGCGGGCGCGTAGATCTGCGGCCGGTAGATCTCGATCGAGCGTTTGAAGTCCGGGCCGAGATACGCGTAGGGTCCGGTCAGCGCGTCCATCACGCCGTCGCGATTGATGTCGCCGGCGGAAATGCCTTCGGAGTAGAAGCGATCGGTGAGCTGGACGCGGCGGAAGCTGGGCGAGGTCACTTCGGCCGCAATGCCGGCGGCGGGACGCAGGAGATCGGTGACCGTCACGTCCTTGATGCGGACTTCGCCGCCGGCGACGCGCAGCGAGAGCGGACCGTAGAGCGGATACGCCTGCGGCGAATTGAGCGCGGCCGTGCCGAGCGACGCCTGCTGATCGCTGCGTCCGCCCGGCGGCGGCGGCGCGGTCACGTCGCCGCGCACCTGGATGTGCACGTTGGTCCACCCGTTCAGGCCGGGCGTCATCCGCATCTGCATGCCGGGCGGATTCTGGCGCGCGGTCCACTTGTAGAGGTTGGTGCGCTCGACTTCCTTGCCCTGTGCGTCGAGCGTGACGCGGTGCAGCGTCCGGGCGTCGGCGCCGGAGAGGCCGACATACAGCGCGGTAGTGGTCCCGGGCTTCGACGGCTGTGCCGCATTGCGCAGCATGACGCCGGCATCGCAGCCGTCGCAGCGAAACGCGAACCTCAGGATGACGTCCTGGTGGCTCTTGTCGAGCACCAGCGATCCGGGTCCCGAGGCGGCCGACCCCACGAGCTCGCCGCCCGCCACGCGCCACTGCGCCGATCCTTCGGTACGCCATCCGGCGAGGCTCGTGCCGTTGAATGCCTTGATGGTGTCAGACGAGGGCCCCTGAGCCGAGCCGGACGCGATCAGGGCAACGGCGCTGGCAAGAACGGCGAACCATTGTCGACGCATGGGTCCTTCCCCTGTCCCGCAGCAGGTTTTCGAACGTGCGAAGGATGTTCGATCCTTGCGGTGGAGTCAACGGGGTCGCGGGATCGCGGTTCGAGGGCTCGCGGTTCGGAGGGTCGCAACCGGCTGCGATTCAGCGACCGTGCGATCCCTCGTACTCGCGAACCCGCGATCCGCGACTCGTCGCCTCCGTCATCTCCCCAGGTGCCGGGCGAAGAACTTCGCGATCTCCTCGAACGCCTCCCGCGTTTCCGGCGCATCCACGTCCCGCATGTAATGTGCGTGCGACTGCCCTTCGTAGACGTGCAACTCGGCTTCGACCCCGGCCTGCCGGAGCTTGCGGTGGACCCGCACGGTGTTGCTCAGCAGGAGGTCGCGGGTCCCCGTGGTCAGCAGCGTCGGCGGGAAGCCCGTCATGTCGCCGTAGACCGGCGACAGCATCGGATCCTTCAGGTCGTGGCCGTTCGCGTACAGCCTGGCCATCGCGTCGCACCGGCCGTCTGCGGCGACCAGCACGTTGTCCACCATGTGGTTGGTGTGGAACGAGTCGCCGGTTCGTGTCAGATCGGACATCGGCGTGCCGGGCGCGATCGCGGCGGGCAGCGGCAGCTTCTCCTGCTTTGCGCGCAGCACGGTCGAAAGCGTGAGCGCGCCGCCGGCGGACGTGCCGAAGATCGCCATGTTCTTCGGGTCGGCCATCTTCAACGCGCCCTTCCACACCGCGACACTGTCGTCGAGCGCGGCGGGGTAAGGGAACTCGGGAGGACGGCGGTAGTCGACCGACAGCACCTTGAAGCGGCCGAATCCCGCCATGTAGATCGCCTCGGTCGTCGCCGCTTCGCCGCCTTGCAACACGTAACAGCCGCCGTGGATGTGCACGAGCAGCCGGTTGCGGTTTTCGGCCGGGAGATCTGCGGGCGTGACGAGGTATGCCTGCACGCCGTTGACGGTCGTGGCTTCCGTCTTGACCTTGAACCGTTCGCGCAGCGCGGGCAGTCCCCGGCCGCCGCCCGGCGCGGAGAGCTTCTTCCACTCCTCGGCCGTCTTCGGCCAGGTGTTCCAGTTGCCGCTCAGCGGTGCGCCGATGAGCCGCTGCATCTCGGGGCTGACCGTCTCGGGGGACGGGCAGCGTCCGCGCGGGGACCTCCAGCGGCTGGGGGGAGGGGCTTGCGTGTTGGCGTCGGTCATGGAGAAGACAATAATGGCGGCGCTGGCCAAAAGCAAGCGCCCCCACGACTCGCCGGGGCATCTGGATGGCAGTCTTCATGACGCGGAGATACGGATGTCGCGGGCGACGAGATCAAGACCTGGTTGCACGACGGGGTCAACGGCGAGATCGTGACACAGAGGCTGCGGAGCACCAAACGATGAATGCATTACGGGTCAGACGAATCGCCGCGGCGGGTCTTGCCGTCCTCGCACTGGCGCTCGCTGGTCCGGGCGTCACCGGGCAGGGAACTTCATCGGCGATCAGCCCGACCACCACGATCAAGCTGTTCGACGGCACGTCGCTCGCCAATTTCGACACCTGGCTCGTCGATCACCACGACACGGATCCCGAGAAGGTCTTCACCGTGGTCGATCAGATCGACGGCGCGCCGGCGATTCGCATCAGCGGGAAGGTCTGGGGCGGCCTGCTGACGAAGCAGGCCTACCGCGACTATCGCCTGATTGCCGAATTCCGCTGGGGCGGCGTGACGTGGGGGAACCGGAAGACCCGCACCCGCGACAGCGGCGTGCTGCTGCACGCCCGCGGCCGCATGGGCAACACCGGCAAGGACTTCAACGGTCCGTGGCTGATGTCGCAGGAGTTCCAGATCATCGAAGGGGGCGTCGGCGATTTCCTGCCGGTGGCGGGCTACACCGAGTCGGGTGAGCAGGTCCTCCCGTCGATCACCGTCAAGAGCCGCAAGGATCGCGACGGCGAGAACGTCTTCGACCCGAACGGCCAGCCGCAGGTGTTCAACCGCGGCCGCATCAACTGGTGGGGCCGCAGCGAGGACTGGGCGGACAAGCTCGGGTTCCGCGGCCCGCAGGACGTCGAGAGCCCGGGACTCGAGTGGACGCACATCGAGGCGGTCGTTTCCGGAAACCGGCTGCAATACTTCGTCAACGGCAAGCTCGTGAACGAAGGCACCGACTCGTCGTTCACCGAGGGCAAGATCATGATCCAGTCGGAAGGCGCCGAGATCTACTTCCGCCGCATCGATCTGGAGCCGCTGAAGTAATCGTGGGTTCGCGGGTTCGCGGGTTCGCGGTTCGCGGGAGGGATACGTCGACGGTTCGCGGGCTTGCGGGATCGCAATCGTGATCGCTACGGTCTTTCGGCGGCTGCTCGTGCCGGGTGTGTGGTTGCCGCGGTCTCCGCACTGGTGCAGATACCAGTGGCGTCGGGGCTTTCCCAGAAAGCCGTGGCGCCGGGGTCTCTTAGACCCCGGCGTTCACCTGACGAACGTCGCGGAGGCCGCCGGGCTGCGGTTCGTCTACCAGCACTCGCCGACCCCCGAGAAGTACTTCGTCGAAAGCGTCCCGGGCGGCGTCGCGGTGTTCGACTACAACGGCGACGGACGCCCCGACATCTTCTTCACCAACGGCGCGAAGACACCGGCACTCGAGAAGGTGTCGCCGATCTACTCGAATCGCCTCTACCGCAACGACGGCGGCATGCGCTTCACCGACGTGACGAGTCGCGGCCGGCCTGTCGGGCGCGGGCTACGCGATCGGGGCGGCGGCGGGCGACTTCGACAACGACGGCCACGTCGATCTGTTCGTCGCCGGCGCGCGCACCAATCAGCTCTATCGCAATCGCGGCGACGGGCGATTCGAGGACGTCACGAAGGCCTCGGGCATCGCCAGCGGCGACTTCGCCGTCGCCGGCGGCTGGTTCGACTACGACAACGACGGCCGCCTCGATCTCCTCGTCGTCAACTACGTGCAATGGTCGGCCGACAGGAACCCGTCCTGCGGCGACGAGGCGCGGCGAATCAACATCTATTGCCACCCGCGCATGTTCCAGGGGCTGCCGAACCGCCTCTACCGCAATCGGGGCGACCGCACGTTCGAGGACGTGTCGGCGCGCGCCGGCCTGCAGGCGCACGTCGGCAAGGGCATGAGCGCGTCGTTCGCCGATTTCGACCACGACGGCCGCCTCGACATCTTCATCACCAACGACGCGGTGCCGAACTTCCTGTTCCGCAACAATGGCGACGGCACGTTCACGGAAACGGCGCTGCTCGCCGGGGTGTCGGTGCCCGACACCGGCCGGCCGACCTCCAGCATGGGCGTCGATGCCCAGGACTACGACAACGACGGCTGGGAGGACATCCACTTCACCGCGCTGACGGGCGAGACGTTTCCGCTCTTCCGCAACGAGTCGGCGAGGAATCGCGGGACGTTCGTCGAGGTGACGCAACCGTCGGGCCTGGCGGCGCTGACCGTCAAGTCGTCCGGCTGGTGCTCGATCGTCGCCGACCTCGACAACGACGGCTGGAAGGACATCTTCACCGCGAACTCGCACGTGAACGATCGCATCGGCGACTTCGAGGCGCTCGAGTTCCGCCAGCCGAACAGCCTGTTCATCAACGACGGCCAGGGGCGGTTCCGCGATGCGACCGCGTCTGCCGGGCTCGCGACCACCCTGGCCGCGCACCGCGGCTGCGGCATCGCCGACTTCAACGCCGACGGCCGCCTCGATCTCGTCGTCGTGTCGCTCGGTTCGGCCGCGGAGTTGTGGCAGAACGACTCTTCCCCGGCATCGCGGTGGCTGATCGTGCGGCTGGCCGGCACGAAGAGCAACCGCGACGGCATCGGCGCGCGGGTCGTCGTCGGCAACCAGGTGCGGACGATGACCACGGCGATGGGCTATGCCTCGTCTTCACACGCGGGCCTGCATTTCGGGCTGGGGCAGCGCAGGGACCGGTGCGGGTCGAGGTGCAGTGGCCGTCGGGGATCAGGCAGACGATCGAGAACGTCAAGGTGAATCGGGTGCTCGACGTCACGGAACGCTGACGGCAACTCCCAACTCCCGAGCGTTCACCGGAGACAGGCAGATCCGGAGGCACGGTCGACAAGCATCGTCGGCTGACGTCCGCCCGGTCGTCGACTGGCTGCTCGTTGGGAGTGGGAGTCGGAACGTTGCGTTACGCGGTGCCTCGATCTTCCGCCGCGCCGCCGCCGCACTCCGCTCCTCTGACGCGCGGTGCAGTTCCTGCGACCTGGCGAGCAGCGCCGCAGCCTTCTCCCGCTGACCGACGCCGGTGTACGCACGCGCGAGCTGCACGTGCAGGCTGCCGTCCGAGTCGGTGCCGAGATGCGGCTCGATCAGCGGGATGGCGGCGGCGTAGTCGCCGCGCTGGACGTGGGCGCGGCCGAGCGCGAGCTGCGGGCCGGGATCGGAGGGGTCGATCGCAGCCGCGCGCTGCAGGAGCGGCAGCGCTTCGTCGAGCCGCCGCAGCTGCAACAGCGAGTACCCGGCGAGCTTCACGAGACGCGGGTCATCCGGACGTGCGCGCAGCAGCGGAGTGACGGTCGCCAGCGCCTGCTCGTAATCACGTGCGGCGTAGCAGGCGGTCGCGAGCTCGAAGGTCAGCGTGGGATTCCCGGGCGCCAGCTTCAGCGCGGCGGTCAGCTCGGTGACCGCGTCCTGGTGTCGATCCTCGGCGCGCGCGATCGTGGCGCGGGACGGCGCGCCGTTCCGGCGAGTCGGGGAGCGTATCGAGGTGCGCGTACGACGCGCGCGCCAGCTCGCGTGCCGCACGCGCGCGCCAGTAGCGCGACTCGGCATCGGCTCCGGTCAATGCCGCGTCGAGGGCACTCCGGTATCGTCCCGCACGAAATTCACAGAGTGCCTTGCGTGTCGCACACGCGTCCGCCGGGAGGACAGCCCGCGTGCGCTCCCGCGCGGCCCACGCCGCGTGGCCCGATCGTTCGTAGATCTGCGCGACCGATTCGTGGATCGTCACCATCGTCGGCAGCTGCTCCTCGATCGAGCGGTAAATCGCGAACGCGTCGGTGAGGTGGCCCGTGGCGAGGAGGCTGTCCGCGACGAGCAGCTGGCGCCAGGCCGCGTCCTGGGCCGGTCGTCGAACGACCGGGTCGCTTCCTGCGCGACGGCGTTGTAGGCCAGCCCGAGCGCGTACCAGCCACTCGGCGCCTGCGGGGCGAGCTCGGTGACCCTGGTCCACGCCGTCACCGCGTCGAGCCGGCGGCCCGCGGTCTCGTACGCCGCAGCCAGCCGCCGTTGCACCTGCACGTCGGAAGGACTCGCGGCGGCCGCACGTTCGAGATCGGGAAGATCGGTCGGACTGCGGTGAGAGGCTCGCGATCGAGAAAAGGAGCGCCGCGAGCTGAAGTGGCGGGAAAAACACGGCGTCACCGTGCCGCGGCTTTCACCGCGGGGATCGCCAGCTTCCGAAACATCGCGTTGACCTCGGCGACCGACAGCGGCGTCTTCCGGCCGATCCACCACATCAGCACCCCGAAGAGTGCGCCGGCAAGGAACTGCGCGAGCGCTTCTGCCGGGACGCTGCCGGCTTCCTGTCGCGGCATCGTCGATTTGATGTCCTCGCGGACGAGGTCGAGCAGCAACTTGTGGATCAGGCCCTGTACCGCGATGCCGCTGCGCCGGCCGACCATGGCGCTGAACACCTCGCGATACTCGTTGGTGTGAGCGAACATCTCCTCGCTGAAGGCCAGCACCCGATCCTCGAGGTTGCGACCCCGCGAACGCATCCCGCTGTCGCGCCTTGAGCGACGCACGGAGGTCCTCGAAACCGCTCGCCAGCAGGTCGTCCTTGTTGTCGAAGTGGGCGTAGAACGTCGCGCGGCCGACGTTGGCGCGGTCGATGATCTGCTGCACGGTCAGGGCCTCGAACCCCTTTTCCCGGATGAGCGATACCAGCGCCTGTCGCAGCAGCAGCTGAGTCCGTTCGACCCGCCGATCCCGTCTCTTCAGCACCGTCACCTCACTGGTTCCGGAACATCCGGCGGCCGATTGTTCGATTGCAGACAACCGGCCCCGCGGCATACGGGTTGGTGCCCCCCAGATGGGACACGAAGTCTTGAAACGATCGTCTGTGTCACTACAGAACACATGTTCGGATGCGCTGGCAAGGCACAGCGGTGGAGGGACCATGACGACGATCACTGAGCCGCGAAGGGGCTTCGTTCCGGGAATGGGCGTCGAGTGGCTCTTGCCGCTCTACGACCCGCTCACGAAACTGCTCGGGCTCGATCGGGCTCGGCGCGAGCTCCTGCGGCAGGCGGATCTGCTGCCAGGGTCATCGCGTCCTCGACGTCGGCTGCGGGACCGGGAGCCTCGCCGTGCTCATCACCCGGATGTATCCGGGTGTCGAGGTGGTGGCCCTCGATCCCGACGAGAAGGCGCTCAGTCGGGCCAGGCGCAAGGCACGGCGGGCCGGCGCGCCGATTCAGTTCGTTCGCGGTTTCTCCGACACTCTCGGCTATCCCGCCGGCTCGTTCGATCGCGTGTTCTCGTCCTTCATGTTTCATCACCTCGGGCGTGACGAGAAGGAACGGACCCTGCGCGAAGTCGGTCGCGTGCTGAAAGAAGATGGCCGGCTTGCACCTGATGGATTTCGCCAGTCCCGGGCGACGGGCCACGGATCACACGGGCGTGGGCTGCATGCGCATCGCCGGCTCGTCGACAACGACGAGCGCACGATCCTCGCGCTCATGACTGACGCGGGCCTCACCGCCGGTATCAGCGACATCCGAGCGCAGGGTGCTGGGCGGGTTCGTCCGGATCGGGTACTGCCGCGCCGCTCGCCGGCTGCTTCCCGTCGACGGAGAGCCGCCGGGCTCAGCGGCCTTCACGAAACTCCAGCCAGATCCCATAGGTCAGCTCCGGCGGCAGCAGGATCGTGCCGCTCGTGCCGGCGACCGGCTTCAGCCCTGATGCCTGCAGCACGCGGCGAGTGTCGGAGAGACGCGTGACGCGACCGACGCGCCCACCACCGGTAACCCTCGAGCGGACGCGACGCCGATACGCATGACGGCGGAAACGCACCGTACTCGGGAACCTTCCACCTCGACTAGACGGCTCGGTTCATCATTATACTCGCGGACATTCGCTGAGAGGTGGACGGATGGCGACAGATCGACGGTCTTTCCTGCGCGTGGCGGGAAGTTCGCTGGTCCTGGGAGCCGGAAGTGTTGGCGCGTCGGCGGCGGCAGGCGCCAGGCGCCGGCGCCGCCCGTGTCTTTCCCCGGCATCGCCAATCCACTGGAAGGCCCAGTCGCCGTCATCGCGACGGGCTACCTCTGGCCTGAAGGTCCCGTGTGGGTCGGCGGCGAGGGGGGACACCTGCTCTTCTCCGACGTGCCCGGCAACGCCATTACAGCTGGGATGGCAAGCGGACCACCGTGTTCCTGGCCCCGTCCGGCTACCAGGGCTTCCCGATTCCCGCCTCGCTCCGCGAGGCCGGCTCGAACGGCCTGGCGCTGGGCCGTGGGGGATTGCTGATCGCCGACAGCGGAACCCGGGCACTGGCGCGGGTGGACCTCGCCACGCGTCAGAAGGCGGTGTTCGCCGAGTCCTACCAGGGGAAACGCTTCAACAGCCCGAACGATCTCGTCGTCGCCCGGAACGGCGCCGTGTACTTCACCGACCCTCCCTTCGGCCTGGCGGGCGTGCAGAAGTCACCCCTTCGGGAGCTGACCTACACCGGCGTCTTCCGCGTGACCCCGGACAATCAGGTGCACCTGATTGCCGACAAGCTGTCCCCGAACGGCATTGCGTTGTCACCAGACAACCGCATTCTGTATGCCACGGACAATTCGGGCTGGGTGGCCATCGATCTCGATGCGTCCGGCATGCCGGCCGGCCAGCGGCAGTTCGTCGCCAGCGAAAGCGTCGGGGGCGCGCGCGGTGACGGCATGAAGGCCGACTCGGCCGGCAACATCTGGACGAGCGGTCGCGGCGGGATCTACGTCTTCTCACCGAAGGGCGAACACATCGGCTTCGCCCCAATCGCGGGCCGCGTCTCGAACTGCGCGTTCGGGCCCGGCCGGTACCTCTACGTCACCAACGACACGCAGGTCGTGCGCGGCCGCATTCGCGCCGACTTTCCCGGAGGGTCGCCAATCCAGTACCGACTGCGGCTCCCGAGGTCGGAGAATCGAACATTCAATCCGCCCGACTCGTTCCGGAACGAGTCCGGGTTACCCGATCAGCTTGCGCAGCTGCTGCAGATACTGCGGCACGGTCGTCCCCGGATCTTCAGCCGCTTCGTGCTCGAGCACGACATAGCCCTGGTATCGGACGTCACGAAGCAGCTTGATGATCCGTCCGAGATCGGCGCGCTGCTTCTTCCCCGCCGGGTGACATCTCGACCTTGACCTGTACGACGACGGCATAGGGCGCAAGCTGTGCGAGCTCCGCATAGGGATCGGCGCCACGGAAATTACCCGTGTCGAGGTTGACGCCGAACCAGTCCGACTTGATCTCGCGAACGATCGCCAGCAGTTGATCGGGGGTCGACACGATGCCGCCGTGATTCTCGAGCGCCAGGAAGATGCCGCGGCTGGCGGCGTGTTCACACGCCCGATGAATCGCGTCGATGCACCAGCGCCGGGCGTCCTGCTCCGACGTGCCCTTCTGCAGATCGCCGGCGAAAATGCGGATGGTCGGCGCGTGCAGTTCCGCCGCCAGGTCCACCCACCGCTTGACGTGGTCGATTTCCTTGTCGAGCTGCGGTCCCGGTGCGTAGGTAAAGGTGTTGCGCACCGCCGTCCCGGATATCGCCAGGCCCTTCAGGAACGCGTGCCGGCGCAGCGAGCGGCAGTACTGCGGCGTCGGCGGGTCGGGAAAGTAGTACGACGTGGGTTCGACGGCGTCCACGTCGTATGTGGCGGCGAGGTCCACGAAATCGTCGAGCGTCATCGACTTCTTTGGACCTGCGAGTGCGTCGCGGAACGAGTACGCCGCGAGACCCAGCTTCATCCGTGCGTTGCCGGAGCGCTTGATCGGGTCGATGCCGGCATGCGCCGGCGACAGCGGACCGAGCGCGGGCACCGCGGCCATCGTGGAGAGGAACTGCCGTCTGTTCATGCGCGAAGTCTACCGCCGCGACGCCCGGCGCGACCGGGCCTGTGCCTTCCGTCCTTCAGGCGGATCGCCTCCACCGGCGGCGGCGTCCTGCCGGCGGAAGTCCGGACTTAGCCAGCGTGTTCAGCTGCCGGGCCCTACGTCTTGTCCGCCAGCACGTACGGCGCGCGGTACGTGCGGCCAAGAAGGGTGTCCGCCTCTGAATCCCCGACGAATCGTTCGGTGGCGCCGTCGAACTTCACCGACCGTCCCACCCGATACGCGATGTTGCCAAGGTGGCACAGGCTCGTGGACAAGTGCCCGTCCTCGAGCGGCGCGTGGAGGTTCTCCACCTTCCGCGATCGAACGGTGTCGATGAAGTTCTGGAAGTGGACCTGGCCCGAGTCGACCTTCTCGTCAGCGGTCAGGACTGGACCCGGTTCGTTCCGGCGGCCGAAGAACACCTGCGCCTTGTCGTCGCCGACCTTCATCCAGCCCTTGGCACCGTACACATACAGGCCCTGGGCTTCCGCCGGACCCGTGTACCAGTTGCGCAGATCGCAATGGAGCTCGGTGCCGTCCGCGTACTGGTAGGTCGTGTACTGCGTGTTGGGCACGGTCTGGTCGGTCGGCGCGCCACCCTCGTACAGGCCACCGATGCAGTACGCCGTGCGCGGGTGTTCCTGCTTGCCAATCAGCCAGCGGGTCGCGTCGAGCGAATGCACGCCGGTGTTGCCGAGATCGCTGGTGCCGTACTCCCACAAGAAGTGCCAGTGGTAGTGGAAGTGATTCTCGTTGAACGGTCGCAGCGGCGCCGGTCCCAGCCACAGGTCGTAGTGCACGCCGGCGGGCGCCGCGCTGTCGGCCATCACGCCGATCGGATCGCGGCCGCGATAGACGATCGTCTTGCCCGCGTAAATCTTCCCGAGCCCGCCATCCCGCAGGAACTGGACGGCCTTGCCGAGCAGCGCCCCGCTGCGGCGCTGCGTGCCGGCCTGCACGACGCGGTTGTAGCGGCGCGCCGCGTCGATCATGCGCCGCCCTTCGACGATGTTGTGGCTGATCGGCTTTTCGCAGTAGACATCCTTTCCGGCCTGGCACGCCATGATGGTCATCAGCGCGTGCCAGTGATCCGGCGCGGCGATGGTCACGGCATCGACGTCGCGATTGTCGAGCACGCGCCGGAAATCCGTCTCCGTCTTCGGATCGCCGCCCCATCTTCCCTTGGCAAATGGCAGCGCCGCCGCGAAGTTTCGCTCGTCGACATCGACCACGTGCGTGATGCGGACGTTCTTGATGCCGGAGAGATGCTCGTAGTGGTCGAGTCCGCGGCCGCGCGCGGTCCACGTGGGGTGGCCCTTGTTGTCGCCACGAAGCCCGATAATCGCGACGTTGACGGTGTCGTTCGGACTCCGCTGCGCGTAACTCTCGCGCGGGAGTGCAGCCGCCATTCCGGCGGTCGCGGCGGCAGTTTTCGAGATGAACACGCGGCGGCTGATCATCGGGACCTCCTCGCGCGGATCGTAGCACTGGTCCGCGGTCCGCAGGTCCGCGGTCCGCAGGTCCGCTGGTCCGCAGGTCCGGAGCGCTGGTCCGCAGGTCCGCAGTCCGGAGTCCGGTGGTCGCGGAGCCTGCGGACCGCCGACGCGGACCGCGGACTGCGGACTGCGACCCGCGGACCCGCGGACCCGCGGACCGCGGACTACTCGGCTGCCCGTCCCACCATTTCGAGAGCCGGCGCGTCAGGATGGGAGTGTCCTGGTAGTGCGAGATGTCGTTGAACAGCATGAGGCGGGCGCGAACAGCATCCTTGAACTCGACGATGTTCAGGCAGGCGGGTGACTGATCGAGCCGATCGCGATACCCACGCGCATCGAATCCGAGCAGGCTCGAAATCAGGACGCGCAGGGTCGCCTTGTGCGAGACCACCAGCACGGTCTGGCCGGTGTGGACCAGGACGATCCGCCGCATGACCGGAAGCGCGCGCGCCAGCACGGCGACCCCGGACTCGCCGCCCTCGGGGGCAAACGTGAACGGGTCGGCTTCCCACGCCTCGTATTCCCCGGGAAACCGTTCTTCGACTTCCTGCCGCGTCAGTCCTTCCCACCGCCCATGGCTGATCTCCTTGAGCGCGGGCTCAGGGGTGGGCGTCACGCCGTGTGGGACCGACAGGATGGCCGCCGTCTCGGTGGTACGGCTCAAGGGGCTGCAATAGACTGCCGCGATCGGATATCCGCTGAGCCGCGCCGCAAGCTGGCGAACCTGTTCCCGGCCCTCGTCGGACAGATCGACGCCGGTGTCGCCGGAGAATCGGTTTTCAGACGTCAGCGCGGTCGCGCCATGGCGCACGAGGAGCAGCCGCGTGGACATTCGACGCTCGCAGCCTTTCTACTTCTCGGCAGCCGGCCTGCGTCCGGTCTTCTGAAAGACGTAGTCGTCGCGCATCTTCTGCAGCTCCGGCGTGAGC
This sequence comes from uncultured Acidobacteriota bacterium, assembly GCA_963785755.1. Taxonomy (GTDB): domain Bacteria; phylum Acidobacteriota; class Vicinamibacteria; order Vicinamibacterales; family 2-12-FULL-66-21; genus JACCXG01. Next base: position 31,959 of record CAWAXG010000067.1, read on the forward strand.
GGACCGTAGATCTGGCGCGACGTGTACTTCCCGGTCCCGAGCATCATCAGGCTCCAGTCGTCGCGCGCCTTCGAGAGCTCGCCTGATTCGACCACCTCCTTGACGGCCTGCGGCGGAATGAACCACATGCCTTCCCGGTCGGCGAGGACGACGTCGCCCGGCATGACCAGCGTCTTGCCGATCCGAATCGGGATGTTGATGCCCGTCACCATCACGCGCATGCCTTGCGTCGGCAGCGAGTTCCTGTAGTAGGCCTGCATGCCGGTCGCGGCGATCCGGTCCAGCCAGTACACCCCGCCGTCGACAATCATGCCGTTCTTCGTCGTCGTCTGGATGTAGTGCGCGAGCTTGTTGCCGACGAAGTTCCACTCGGCGCCGAAGACGTCGGCGACGATCACGTCGCCCGGCTGCAGCATGTCGATCGCCGTCTGGTTGCGGGCCGGCTGTCGTGCCTTTGGCTTTCGCGTCGGCCTCGTCCACCTCGATGATGTCGCCCCGCGCCGGCATGAACTGGACGGTGAAGACCCGCCCGACCATCTTCTGGTCCGGCTGCAGGACCTTCCAGCCTTCGCGCGGCTCGAACTGGTTGGGAAACCCCCGGGCCGGCAGCACCGCCTGCACCTCCTCCGCGACCAGGACCTTCAACCGCTCGAGCATCTCCTCAGGGACTTTCGGGCGGCCGTCGGGGAATCGATCGTACGGGTTCTTGGCGGTGTATTTGATGAGTTGTTCCGGCGTCCACTGAAAGAGCTGCGCGGTCGCCGGCCGGCTCTGGAAGAGCACCGCACCGAGGACGAGCAGGGCCGACGGACAGACGCGCGCGACCGGCGCGGCGCCGGGTGGGTGCAAGGGGCCTGGTCGACATCTCTCCTCCTGGCCGCGCTCCACCAGCGAGCTCGCCCCGATCCCGTTGCGGCCCGGTGGTGTCGGCGCGCCGAATGATACAAGGGTTGAGATGACGGCGACGATGACCAGTCCGGGCACGCGCCGCAGCGTCCGAACGACACCGGCTCGTGCTGTCACGTCTGCTCGCGAGCCTGCTGTTCAACGTGACCGCGCACGATCCGATCACCTACGCCGGCGTCGTCGTCCTGCTCATTGCGACCGCCCTCGTCGCCTGTGTCGTGCCGGCCCGGAAGGCGCTCGCCATCGACCTGGTGTCCGCGTTGCGCACTGAGTCGATCGTGGTCCGTATTCCGTAGCCCGCAGTCCGACCGGAGTCGCTCGACGAGCTGGGGTGAAATAACAGCGGTGTAGCTTGTAGCGCCGCGTCGCCCCCGCGTTGCGAACACCCCGCGAACCACGGACCGCGGACCGCGAACCCGCGCTACGTCGTGTTCAGTGTCTTCAGGAACGCGACACTCTTGACGGTGATGTCCCAGCCCTGCTCGACGAAGTAGTTCTTGAGCCCGCCGGTCTTCGCGGCGGTGAACACCCTCGGCCAGTCAACCGTGTCCTCGCCGACGGCGAGCGCATTGCCGCCGCCTCCGCCGCTCCGCCACGCCCGCCGCGGCCCCTGCCCTCGGCCGCCGCCGCGGCCTCCTCGGGTGTGGGCTTGACGGGAGGGAACCCGGCGCGCGAGGTGACCATCCCCTGGGTCGTGTCCACGCCCTGCAGGTGCGCGGACGCGAAGCGGCCCGGATGGTTCATGAAATACATGATCGGGTCGCCGATCGTCCGCATCGACGACATCTGGAACTGCATCTTCACCAGATCCGGATCGAGGTGCTCCATGAGCACGGGATAGGTGAGCCGCCCGTCTTCGAGCCGCGAGTTCTCGAAGCCCTCGTTGTGCAGGATCTGCTGCAGGCCGGCCTTCTTCGCCCCCGCCGCGATCTTGTTGTACTCGTCGGCCGCCCGCTTCACTTCCTCGAGCGTCGTCATGCCGTTGGTGACGCGGGCGCTGAGGGTCGCCGTGCTCATCATGGTCATGCCGAGGGCCTGCGCCCACTCGATCTGCTGGCCCTGGCTCTTGCGCAGCGAATCCATCGTGAAATGCGCGCTCAGGCACTTCATGCCGTTGTCGTCGAGGATCTTCCTGGTCTGCTTGCCGTCGGCCAGGCTCGAGAACTCCTTGTACGCGGGATTGCACAGCTCGATGACTTCGATGCCGAGGGCCTTCATGTCCTTCAGCAGTCCCGCGAAGTCCCCTTTGACGATCCGTTCGCGATGCGGGTAGGTCTGGCTGCCAATCGGCAGACCGAGCGGGTTGGCGTAGGCCCTGCTGCCGGCAGCGGCGGCCAGGAAACCCGCGATCGCGGCATCAGCTGCGGTCTTCTTGAAGAACTCTCGCCTCGAGATGGCATTCATGTCGGCGCTCCTTAGTGGCCGCCAGGAAGCCGGCGAAGACCCGGGCCTACATCGTCTGCTGTGGCGGCCGGGCCTTCAATTGGTGGCCGGGTCTCAGGACGGCCGAACAAGCCGAGGAAAACGGCGGACGCTGTCCCGGCTGAACGGCGGTGCATGATGACACGAAACCGGGATAATCGAACATCCGTCGATCATCGAAAGTCTGTGATGGTCAGGGGGTCGGCAGCCGGGCAGGGGCCTGCAGTTTCACGCCCTGTCGTGCCGCCGACACCGACAACTTGTCGCCCGGCTTCACGCCCTGCGGCAGCACGCAGGTGACAGAGTACTGGTGCAGCAGCTCGTCGGCGACGCGCTCGAGCGCCGGCACGAGCGTGGTCGACACCACAGGGTCGTGACGGCCGCCCGATTCTTTTGCCCCATCGCCGAGCACCTGTCCGAGGTTCAGGATGCTCGTGGCGGTGTCGTTGTCCTCATTCTGCGCCTGCTCGGAGGAGATGCCCGGACGCGCGCTCGACGCCGGTCGCCGCTGCGCGCCGAGCGTCGACACGACGTGCAGCAGCGCGCCGCTTCTCCGCAACTCTTCGCGCACCTCGTCTCCGGACAGCGGCGTGTTCGCCTCGCTCCCGACACGCAGAACCAGGATCGCCGGGCGCCGCCCGTCCCCGCGGACCGTTCCCGCCGCTTCGCGGATGGCTTCCATCAGCTGCGCGCCGGCTTGCCGTCCACGGGGTCCGAGGCGACGGAGGCCGTCGCGGAGCACCGCCCCCTCGCTGGCGTAATCGACGACCACCTCAGGCTGGACGATGACGGAGATCAATGAGAATTCCGCGTGCCCGAGCAGCTTCTGCATGAAATTGCCGAGAGCCTGCTGAAAACCGCCGGTTCCCCCGTCCGCGACGATGACGGCGATCCGCAAGGGCATCTGTGCGGGTTCGGCGCGGACGATCTCGAGCGGCTTGTTTCCGGCCTTGACCGCAAAATCAGCCGCCTGCAGATCCGTGACGGGGCGGCCCTCGCGGTCGAGCGCCGTGACGTAGACGGTCCGGAACTCGCGTTGACGCGCGGCCGCGAACGGGGCGGGAGATCCGATGACGAGTTCACTCACCAGGAGCCCGGCGACGGCCGTCAGTGCCACTCTCATTGGATGCCTCCGCTCGTGCCGGCAGTATAGCCGCAGCGCGACGCCGAGCGTCGGCGGAGATACGGCACGGAGGTTACGGAGACACCGGATCTAAAAACGGAGCAACGGAGCCAACGGAGTAAACGGAGTCGGTCTTCTATCGAAGGCTGACGAGGTCTCTGGTGGGCGCGCGCTTCGGCCGGCGCGCGAGGGTGGGACGAGATCCCGGAAAAAGCAAGCGGGTCGAATCCGGTCCGCTTGTTTTTTCCGGGATCTCATCCCCACCCTCCGCGGCGCGAACGGCCGGCCCACCAGAGACCGGCGGCGTTCGAAGAACACCGACTCCGTTCTTCGTTGGCTCCGTTGCTCCGTTCCTGAAATCCGGTATCTCCGTATCCTCCGTCTCCTCGGATCCTCACGACGTCCGAATTTCAGCAGCCAATCACGCCGATCCGTTTATCGTTGTAGGCTCTCAACCCTCGCAGGAGACACCTCGATGAAAGCTCCCCCCAGGCCGAGCGTTCAGCCCGACCGGACTCCGTTGGCTCGGAAGTCGGGAGTATGGGGAAGTTCGTCGTGGCGTCCCTGATCGCGCTCGCCTGCGCTCCAGTGGCGACGGCGCAGCACCACGAAAACGCGCTCCCTCGCGACTTCGACCAGCCGATCGCCTTGTACCAATCAGGGCTCGGCACGTTCATGCGACCCATCTCCTCGCGCAACTCCGACACGAGGCCCTTCAGAAAGGACGTATGACACCAATGATCTCGCGGGCGCACGTCACGATCGCTTCATGGACACTGGTGGCAGCGGCAGCCGTCGTGTCGGCCCAGACCCCAGGCGACTGGAAACCGCTGTTCAACGGCACGGATCTGACCGGCTGGAGGTCGCCGCCGGACGCGGCGGCGGGAATACGCCGGCGCCGCCGCCGGCGCCGTGGAAGATGGAGAACGGTGTTCTCGTTGGCGGCCAGGGGACCGGCCGCGGCAGCCTCGTCACCAACGAGCGGTCCAAGGATTTCAATCTCGAGTTCGACTTCATGCTCGCCGAGCCCGGGACGAAGTGCTCGGCCGAACTGATTGGCGAGAAGCAGGAGAATGCCAGTGAGGACAAGTCCTGCCTCTACAACAGCGGCGTGAGCTTCCGCACCGGCTACCAGGTCAACATCGGACGGCGCGAGGCCGGTGAGTTCATCGGCATCGTCGTGCACCGGAACGCGCCGGGCGCGATTCGCGGCAACGTGCTGTGGCTCGACAGCGGCGACAAGAAGTTCCCGGGCCTTCGCAAGAAGGAGGACTGGAACCGCCTGCAGATCACGGTGAAGGGACCGCAGCTCACCGTCATGCTCAATGGCACGAAAATCTGCGACGTGAAGGACGACCCGACCGATCCCGCCGAAGCCCGATGGAAAGAAGCGGGTCCGATCTCGCTGCAATGGCCGCCGGCGGGTGAGTCGGGCGGGGCTCAGGGGTTCATCAAGAACCGAAACATGAGGCATTCGAGTTCTCTGCCCTGAGGGCGTCAATTCACAATCTCCAACTCCCAACTCCCAAGGTAATGGTTCGTTCGAAGCGATCGCTTTGGGAGTTGGTAGTTGGGAGTTGGAAGTTGACGTGGGCGCTCGTGTTTGTCTGTGCCGGCGCCCGTGATTGCCCAGCATCTCGAACATCCGCTGCCGGACGATTTCAACGAACCCATCCGCCTTTACACCACCGGCCTCGGCATCTTCACGCGTCCCATCTCGTCGTCTCATGCCGAGGCCCAGGCGTACTTCAACCAGGGCTTTCAGCTGATGTACGGCTTCGCCAAGGCGGAGGCCGGGCGATCCTTTCGCGAGGCGCAGAGGCGGGATCCCGACTGCGCGATCTGCTATTGGGGCGAAGCGTGGGCGTGGGGGCCGTACGTCAACGGGCGCATGACGCCGGCCCATGCCGCGCGGGCGTATGCGGCCGTCCAGAAAGCGGCCGCGCTGGCCGATCGGCACGCGAACGCGAAAGAGCAGGCGTTGATTCGCGCCATGAGTGCACGATACGTGGAGCGTTTCGATCCGGCGCAACGGCTGGATCAGGATCGCGCGTATGCGGACGCCATGGCTCGCGTCGCCGCGGCCTATCCTGACGACCTGGATGTGGCCACGCTGTACGCCGAGGCGCTGTTCCTGCTGCTGCCTCGCCCGCGCGCCTTTCCCGTGGACGATCCGACGGTCTCCCGCGTGCTCGCCGCGCTCGAAGGCGCACTGGCGCGCGACGTCAGGCATCCGGGCGCCTGCCACCTCTACATCCACATGACCGAGTTGACGCCCGAGCCGCAGCGGGCGGTCGCGTGTGCCGAGCACCTTGGCAATGCCATCCCGGGCGCGAGCCACATGAATCACATGCCGGCGCACGTCTGGACGAGGGTCGGGCGATGGGGCGACGCCGTGCGCGCGAGCCTTCAGGCCTGGCAGTCCGATCAGAAGGCCGCAAAGGGTGAGGGCTTCCTGACCTATCCGGCCCACGACCTGCACATGCTCGTCTACGCCGCGTCGATGGACGGGCAGGGCAGCGTCGCGCTGCAGGCCGCTCGCGGGTTCACGCGGCTGACGAGCGACTCGATGCTGCATTCGCTCGCGCTGGTGCGGTTCGGGCGGTTCGACGAGGTCGAGAGCCTCGGGCCGCGGCCCGCCGGCGAGATCTCCGCCGGCATGTGGGACTTCGCACAGGGCTACGCGGCGCTTCGCCGCGGCGACGCCGCCGCGGCACGCAGATTCGCCGATCCGCTGCGCAAGGCCGCGGCCTCGTCCACGTCGACCTTCCGTGTTCACGCGGCGTAGTCGTTGCTGGGCATCGTTTCGGGGATCCTCGACGGGGAGATCCCGCGCGCGGCGGGCGACTCCGCAACGGGCATCAGCGCGTTGACGCGTGCCGTGGGGTTGCAGGACACGCTGGTGGTCGACGATCCCGAGCCGTTTCCGTTCGCGGCGCGCCACTGGCTGGGCGCGGCGCTCGTCGAGGCGAAGCGGTTCGCGGAGGCCGAACGGGTCTACCGCGAGGATCTTGCGCGGCATCCGCACAACGGATGGGCGCTGGTTGGTCTCCAGCAGGCGCTGCGGGACAGGGAAAGGCGACGAGAGACGTGGACGAGGAGCTGCGCGCGGGCTGGTCGCGCGCCGATGTTCGGATCACTTCCTCGCGATTCTGAAACCGATGTCAACTCCCAACGCCCAACGTCCAACTCCCAAGGGACAACGCCCGAACACGGGGGTGGAATTCGGACGAACCAGCTGTTCGCAGGACGTTCACCCCGTTGTTCGCGCAGCTTCCCTCGGAAGTTGGGAGTTGGAAGTTGGAGTTGACCGACCCTCCCGCCGCGCGGCGGTCACCAGCCTCGTGTCGGCGAGTGCTGCTCTCGCAGCGAGCTCGCTCGAGGCTCTCGCCGCGCGACAGCCGTGTCGCGACTCCGTTGCCGGTACCCTGGTCGGCACCCTGCCGCTGACTCGAGCCGGTGCGCCCGTGCAGCCGTACGGCGTGAAGTTCGGCGGCCGTGGTCTCGACGCGCGGCTGGTCACCGATCTGTCGCGCCTGGAACCCGATCGCCTGATCACCCCGAATGCCGCGGCGTTCGTCCGCACCGAGTGCCCGGCCGCCGTCGCGCAACACCGCGGGCCCTGGCACGTCAAGACAACCGGTCTCGTTCGCGCCGAGGGATCGCTCACGATCGAGGAACTGCAGAAATCGGCGAAGCCCATGGGTCCGCACCTGTGCGAGTGCTCCGGCAACAACAACCCGGCAAATTTCGGCCTGATGAGCGTGGCCGAGTGGGACGGCGTGCCGCTCGGCGACGTGCTCTCGAGGGTCGAGGTCGGCTCAACACGCCGCTGCCGTGCTCGTTGGCGGTGTCGATCACGACGCCCAGAAATCCAGCAGCTCGACTGCCGGTGCGAGCTGGGTGATTCCGCTGGCCTCGCTCGATCGGCTCGGCGCCTTTCTCGCCGTGCGGATGAACGGCGAGCCGCTGCCACTCGATCACGGCCGGCCGGTCCGGCTCGCCGTGCCCGGCTGGTACGGCTGCGCGTGGATCAAATGGGTCAACGAAATTCGCCTGGTCGGCACCGGCGAACCCGCCACCAGCCAGATGAAGGAGTTCGCGGGCCGCACCCATCAGTCGGCGCGCCACGATCTTGCGCGCGACTACATCGCCCCGGAAATCGAGGCCGCCGCCGTTCCCATCCGCGTCGAACGGCGCCGCACTGCCGCCGGCATCGAATACCGCATCGTCGGCATCGTCTGGGGAGGCCGGCGGCCCGTCGATCGCCTGGCGATCCGCTTTGGCGCCGATGGTCCGTGGACGCCGTTTTCGATCTGTCCCGCTCCGGCCTCGTCTGCCACGTGGTCGCTCTGGGACTTCCGGTGGCAGCCGGAAAGGCCGGGCAAGCACGCCATCTTCCTGCGCGTCCCCGATACGTCTGTTCCGCAGCGCCGCCTCGATGCGGGCTACTACATGCGGGAAGTGACTATCTGACACGATCTCTTCCCGCCCTAGGACTTTTGTGCTAGGCTCCCGCGCGATCTTCGACCATCGTTGAAATTTCGAAGATCGTCGCGGGCATTCGCAACGCATCGGGTATCGGAAGGGCAGCTGGCGCTCTACCGGCCCCCAGCCGGTCTGCAGCGCCTCGGGCAAGGAATCCGTGATCGACATCTGAAACGCAGGAAGGAGGCCGCAATGAGGATGGTGCGGTTCACCTGGGTTCGATTCGTCGTCGCCGGATTGCTGGTTCTTGCTGGCGCAATCCCCGCGCTCGCACAGGGCCAGGGCAATGCCGTTCTGACTGGAACGGTACTGGATCCGGACGGAGTCGTCCCAGGAGCCACGGTCACCGCGACCGACGCCGCAACGAGCATTAATCGTTCGGCGGTGTCCAACGAACAAGGAACGTTTCGCCTCTTATCACTCCCGCCAGGCCGCTACACCATCAGCGTCGAAATGGAAGGCTTCAAGAAAATCACCATTCCAGACGTTGCGCTGTACGGCGGCGAAACCCGCGATCTCGGCAGGCTGGCGCTGCAGGTCGGCGTCAGCTCCGAGGAGATCACCGTCACCGCGGAAGTGACGCCGGTGCAGACCACCGCAAGCAACCTGCAGCGGACCGTGACCGGCGACCAGCTCACGATGATCCAGGTCAAGGGGCGCGACGTGTTCGGCATGATGAAGATCCTGCCGGGCGTCGTCGACACTACCTTCAGCCGCGACTTCGCCCAGTGGAACTCGGGTCGCGGCCTGAGCATCAACGGCGGCAACTCGCTGAACAAGAACACGACGATTGACGGCGTGCCGGTCGGCGAGGAAGGCGGCGACGGGACCACCCACATCACGCCGAACATCGATGCCATCGGCGAAGTGAGCGTGATTACCAGCGGCTACACGGCAGAGAACGGCCGCCAGTCGAGCGGGCTGATCCGCATCACGACCAAGTCGGGCACCAACACGCTGCGCGGATCCGGCTGGTACAACGCGCGCCGCGACGAGTGGAACAGGAACGACTACCTGCGGGAACAGGCGGGCACGGCCAAGCCGTTCTTCGCGGTGAACATCGGCGGCTACAGCATCGGCGGTCCAGTGGTCATCCCCGGCGTCGTCGACAGCCGGCGGAGCCAGAAGAAGATCTACTTCTTCGCCTCGCAGGAATACACCGACGACCTGCGGCCGCAGGACGTCACGCGCACGAACCTGCCGACGGACCTCGAGCGGCGCGGCGACTTCTCGCAGACGCGCATCACCAACGGCAGCTTTCAGCCGATCCTCGATCCGCTGACCGGCCAGCAGTTCCCCGGCAACGTCATCCCCGCGGCGAACAGCAGTCCGGATTGCGGCGTCAAGTTCAGCTGCATGAGCCCGCTCGGACAGCGCATGCTCAACCTGCTGCCGCCGCCGAACGGCGTGCTCGACGCGACGGCCGGACAGCAGTGGACCTCGAACGACGCGCGCGACGTCACGCCGCTGCACGTCCGGAAGAACACCGTGATCCGGATTGACACCCAGCTGAGCGACTCGCAGCGTTTCAGCATCCGCACGCTGTTCGATCGCGACGACAGCACGACCTTCAATCGCGTCGCGCCGGGCGTCGGCTCGGTGAACAACATGTTCCCCGGCAACCTGCTGACCGGCACCTACACGGCCGTGATGAGCAACACGCTGGTGAACGAAATGATTGGCGGCATTTCGCAGAACCACTGGGGCTTCCGCGTCGGCACCGGATCACTCACCAACAGTGATTACACCGACTTCTACCGCTCGAGCGTCGGGATCGATCCGCCGCGGTTGACTCCGTACGGGCCGGCCGGCGACCCGCACCTGAGCAAGGTGCAGAAGGACCAGTACCCGTATCTGCCGGACATGCAATATGGCGGTGGTGACCGGGCCGGACTGGCGCAGTATCGGCCGAGCGGCGGCAATGGACCGCTGCCGCGGCAGAACGAGAACATCCGCCTCACCTTCGAGGACAACCTGTCCTGGACGAAGGGTCGGCACAGCTACAAGTTCGGGGTCTTCGCCGAGCGCGACAGCAAGACCGAGCCCGGATCCAACGACTACAACGGCGTCTACAACTTCGGGCACAGCGCCGACAACCCGCTGAGCACCGGCAACGGCTACGCCAACGCGTTGGTCGGCGTGTTCACGCGCTACGACGAGCGCGACTTCCGCGTCGACGCCGAGGTCCGCCACTGGCAGTGGGACGCGTACGCGCAGGACAGCTGGCGCCTGTCGCCGCGGTTCACGATGGACTACGGCGTGCGCGTCACCCATCACGGCGCCGTATACGAGACGCGCGAGATGAACTCCGCGTTCGATCCGGACCTGTGGCAGGCCAATCAGGCGGCAGTGCTGTATCGTCCGTTCTGCCGGCCGAACGGCGTCGCCGGCACCCAGGCGTGCGCCGCCAACAACCGCGCGGCGATCAACCCGATCAACGGCAACATCGTGTCGCAGTCTTTCGTCGGGACCGTCGTGCCCGGGTCCGGCAACATTGCGAACGGGCAGTTCACGGGCGGTCTCCCCGGCAAGAAGAGCGGCTGGTACTACGACATGCCCGCGCTGTCGTGGGCGCCTCGATTCGGCATTGCCTGGGACGTCACCGGCGACCAGAAGACCGCGATCCGCGCCTCGGGCGGGATCTTCTACAACTTCATCAACCGCAGCCAGTATCTCTACAACGGCGGCCCGCTCGTCTCGCAGGTCCGCAGCGTCCTCAACTCGACGCTCGACGAACTGGACGACGTCGCCCGCGTAGGGAGTCTTGTCGTGAGTCCGCAGCAGGTCAACATCCCCGCCGGCTTCGCGATTCCGATGCACGGCGACCAGCTGGCGCAGGGTGAGCTCCAGCCGGAAAAGAACTACCAGGGCAACGTGGCGTTCCAGCGCGACATCGGCTTCAAGACCGTGGCCGAGGTCGCGTGGGTCGGCAACTTCGGCCGGCATTTCTGGCGGACGAAGACGGCCAACAACATCGAGCCGTACGCGTACGGGAACCCGGAGAACCTGTTCCGCAACGAGCCGATCAACGCCAACTTCCTGCGCCGTGACTACCCGGGTCTCGGTGCGGTCCGGTACCTCACGACCGACGACGACATCCTGAACTACAACGCGCTGCAGCTCAGCGTCAATCGCCGGCTCGATCACGGACTCCAGATGGGCTTGGCCTACACATTGTCGAAGGCCGAGGGCATCCAGGGCTGGGACTACCTGACCGAGGAACTGTTTGGCGCGCAGGGCATCCGCGATCGCTACTACGGTCCACCCTCGGCGTCGCAGAACCAGGATCGCCGCCATATCCTGGTTCTCCATTACAGCTACGCTCTTCCCAATCCGACGCCCGGTGTTCCAATCCTGAAGTGGGTGCTCGACGGCTGGGAAGCGTCGGGCGTGACGCAGTTCACGACCGGCGATCCGCTCGACCCGGTCTGCAACACCAACCAGGCGGGCGTCGAGAATACCGATCCCAGCCTGTCCGGGATCACCGGCGCGCCGAACCTGCGTTGCGAGTTGACGGGTGAACCGATCTTCAGCGGCTACACGCCCGACACCAGCGTGGCTGATGCATTCCAGGTGCACTTCAATCCGGCCGCGTTCCGTCGGCCGCGACCAAGCGGAGGCCTGGGGAACCTCGGCGATGCGCCGATCGGGGTGCTGCGGCATCCGTCGTGGTGGAACTGGGACTTCACGCTGTCGCGCCGGATCCCGGTCAAGGTGCCGGGTGCGGCACGCGGCGGCAACATGCGCATTCAACTGCAGCTGTACAACATGTGGGATGCAGTGCGATTCACGCAGATGAATGCCACCTACACCTTCAGCGCCACCGGCAACACGGCGGCCAACACCGGCAAGTACACGCAGACGACCAACCCGCTCAACGTGGGTCTGACGCTGCGCTCGGACTTTTAGCCTCGGCAGCGGGCCCGGCGCGTGATGACGTGCCGGGCCCTTTCCCTGGTTCCCAGCTTCGAACTCCAGCTCCAGCCTGCCGTTCCCGGCCCCTGAATCGGGGGATCCTTCTTTCGCCAGCTGGTGCTGACCCTCTGTGTGCTAGGCTCCGCGCGACTATCGAACATTTCGCGGAATTTCGAAAAAACCGGGGGAGTCGAATTGGCCGCCCGCGGGGACATGCCGGGCGATGGCTGGCAGAATCTTGCCAACGGAGAGTGAAGAATGGTCACACGTTCGGGTCTTGGAGTCGGGCTCTTTCCTTCGTCGTTGCACTGTCTGCCTCTCGCTGGGCCGCCTCGGCCTTCGCGCAGGGAGCTACCGGAACAATCACAGGCACGGTAGTCGACGGCACGGGCGCCGCACTTCCGGGCGCCACCGTCAACGTGACCGAGGCGGCGACCGGCACCATCCGGACGGTCGTCACCGACGGCGCGGGCCTCTTCCGCTTCGCCGCACTGAACCCGGGCCGCTATTCAGCTGGCCGTGGAGCTCGCCAGCTTCAGAACCCTGAACGTCGCTGATATCAACGCTGCTGTCGACGGAGGTCCGCGACCTCGGGAAGCTCGGCGCTGCAGATCGGCGGCATCACCGAAACAGTCACGATCACCTCGGAAGTCACGCCCGTCCAGGTGGCGGACAGCTCGAGACGGTCCACGCTCACCCAGGACGACATCGCCGCGATCCCCACCAAGGGACGGGACATTTTCGGCATGCTGGGCATCCTGCCGGGCGTGCAGGACACGAACCTGAATCGCGACTTCACGCAGTGGCGCTCAGCGATCTCGGTCACCATCAACGGCATGCCGTCGCAGAACAAGGACGTGCGCGTCGACGGCATCAACATCGTCGACGAAGGCGGATGCGGCACCGCGTACGTGAACCTCAACATGGACGCGGTCGGCGAAGTGCAGGTCATCGCCAACGGCTACACGGCGGAGAACGGCCGCAACAACGGCGGCGTCATCAGCATGGTGACCAAGTCGGGCACCAACCAGCTGCGGGCGTCCGCCTAGTACAACGGCCGCCGCGACAAGTTCAACGAGAACGACTATTCCGCGAGGCGAGCGACCAGGCGAAGCCGCTCTACCGCGTCAATATCTCCGGCTACAGCGTCGGCGGCCGGTGGTGATCCCGGGCGTGGTCGACAGCCGGAGGGCGGACTCGAAGAAGATCTACTTCTTCGGCTCGCAGGAATTCACCGACGACGCGCGGCCGACCTCCACGACGCGCGCGAACATGCCGACCGGACTCGAGTACAACGGGGATTTCTCGGCGACGCGGATCACCAACGGCACGATTCAGCCGATCATCGACCCGCTCACCGGGCAGCAGTTCGCGGGCAACCGGATTCCGGCCGCGGGGACGGCGGGATGCGGCGTCTCAGTTCAGCTGCATCGACCCGCTCGGTCAGCGCATGCTGCGCATCCTGCCGGAAGCGAACGGCGTCTTGAATCCGCAGGTCGGTCAGGAATGGACGTCGAACTCGGCGTGGGACCTGACCCCGGTTCACGGCCGGACGAACAACGTCCTGCGAGTGGATGCCGTCTTCACCGAGAAGACCCGGATGGCGATTCGCGCCATCAAGGACAGGGACGACGACTGGAGCTGGAACCGCATCACGCCGGGGACCGGCTACGTCAACCAGAACACGCCCGGACTGCTGGTCGCGACCACCATCTCGCAGGTCCTGCGGCCGACGATGGTCAACGAGATCGGGTTCGGCTACACGCACAACCGGTGGGGATTCACGGCGGCAGACGACTTCGACTACACGTCGCTGTACCGTTCCACGCTCAACGTCGATCCGCCACGGTTCGAACCGTTCGCGGACTACTCGGATCCGCCGAAGATCTCGGGGATCGGCGAACAGGTCGATGAGTGGCCGTATGCACCCCGATTCGCGACCGCGGGCGGCAATCGGGCCGGGCTGGGCACGGATTCCGTCAGTCCGACGAGCCGATTCCCCGCCTGAACCTCAGCGGCCGCTACTACTTCAACGACGACCTCTCGCTGACGAGAGGACGGCACAACTTCAAGGCCGGCGTGTCGCTCGAATACAACCGCAAGACGGAGCCGGGTTCCGCCGATTACATGGGGAACTTCAACTTCGGCCACGACGCGAACAATCCGCTCAGCACCGGCAACGGTTACGCCAACATGCTGCTCGGCGTGTTCACGACCTACACCGAGTTGACCAGCCGCGTCGACCGCGACGTGCGGCACTGGCAGAACGACTTCTACGTCCAGGACAACTGGCGCATGACGCCGAACCTGACCATCGACCTGGGTCTGCGCGTGCAGCACAGCGGATCGGACTTCGAAGTCAACGACATGAACAGCGGGTTCTTCACCGACTTGTGGCAGCGCGGCGACGCGGCCCGCGTGTATCGGTTGGCCTGCACGACCGGCGTGCCCGGCAACCAGGCCTGCGCGGCGGCGAACCAGCGCGCGATCGATCCGGCCAACCCGAGCGTCTTCTTCCCGACAGCGTACGCCGGCAACATCGTGCCGGGCTCGGGCAAGCAGCTCAACGGGATCATCACCGGCGGCATGGACGGGAAGAAAGACGGGACCTATTTACGTTCCCGTATTCGTCTGGGCGCCGCGTGCGGGCATGGCGTGGAACGTGACCGGCGACGGCAAGACGGCGCTGCGAACATCCTGGGGGATTTTCTATAACTTCCCGCGATCGACAGGGGGACGGCGGTTATCCGTTCTCCGGCGGCTGCCCGGTCTCCTGCACTCGCCAGCTCCGCTGGGCGCGCTTCGGCGAAATCACCGCCGCCACGCCGTCCAACCTGATCGAGAACCCTGTCAACGTCACGGTCGGAGGGTACGAACAGCCGCTGTCGAAGTCGCACAACGTCAACGTGGCGTTCCAGCGCGACATCGGCTTCAATACGGTCGCGGAGATCGCCTGGGTCGGCAACTACACCGCGAACCACGGGCGCTTCGTCGACGACAACCGGCTGCCGCTCTACGTGTACGGCGACCCGGCGAACCTGGTGAACAACGCGCCAATCGCGTGCCAACTCGCTGCGCTATCAGGTCACGGCAACTACCCGGGCATGGGCTCGGCCAACGTCTACGTGCCCGGCGCTCTACGCCAAGACGCTGCAGTACAACGCGCTGCAGATGCAGGTCGCAGCGCCGCCTGACCAACGGCCTGCAGATGGGCTTCGCCTACACGCTCGCCAAGGGCGAGGGCTACACCGGCTACGACCCCTACACCGACGAGATCGGCGGCGAAGCGGCGATCAGAGCCCGCTACTGGGGGCCGACCAGCGACGATCGCCGGCACAACATCTCCGCGACCTGGAGCTATGACGTGCCGACGTCGACCGAGATACCGGTCATCAAGCAGCTGATCATGGACTGGCAGGTCTCCGGCATCTTCCGGATGCTGAGCGGCCAGGCGGTGACGCCGAGCTGCGCGTCGAACAACGCGGGCATCAACAACTCGAACCCGACGTTGACCGACGGGGGCGGCGCGCGCCCGCTGCGAGCTCACCGGCGAGCCGATCTTCAGCGGCTACACGGTGGAT
>CAWAXG010000068.1:0-208482 GCA_963785755.1 uncultured Acidobacteriota bacterium
TGGCAGGAAGTGGGCGGTGTCAAGATGAAGGCGCTCATCAGCTCCGTCATCCTCACGCTCGTCGTCGCCGCGGCGGCTCGCGCGCAGACGGATGGCGTTGAGCGGCTCGAGATCCTTGTGCAAGGCGCGACGATCTCCTCGCCGGGCGGCGAGGAGTTGCGCGTAGGTGGCGGCGCCAATCCCAACGAGCCGGGAAGAACGGTGCGGCACGGCTTTTCAGTGTTGCCCGATGGCTGTGTATGGTTTGTGTCCCGGGGGGTATGAGCCAGCCGCCGACCTCGGCTGGGCCGTCGAGATCACACCGGTTCGTGTGGTTGATGACGCGGTGACGTTTCGCCTGGTGTGGGCACGCACGCGAGACGAAGGCAAGGCCTCGACGCAGTCACAGAGCGACAGGGAGCTGACTCTCCGTCCAGGAGAGTCGATCCCTCTCGACTCCGTGCATCGCCCCTGTCCGGGCGAGCCGCGAACGATCGGCGAGTTGCTGCGGGTCACCTGGTCGTTACCCCGATCCGGACTACGATCGCCGGCTGATTGCGCTGGATCTCTGGCTTGTCGAGAAGCTCAAAGACGGTACCGAGCGAAGCCTGCCGCTGTCGCTGCGTGGCCTGTATCACCGGCCGATTCCCTTCTACTTCGACTCGACTACCGAGGGGGCGATGGCACTCGACATCTTCGGCGAAGTCACGGCGGCTCCGGCGATCGCACGAGCGACGTGAAGATCATGACGCGCAGCCGGATCTACGATCCGAACCGCCCCCCGGCAGGCCCTTCCCTCGAGAGACAACCGCGACGATCAGAATCACGCCGAACGAAGTCGTGTCCGTCCAGTTGCCGAAGGTCGCGGATGGAGCGGCGTTCGCCTCGCGGGCGTTGTCATTGAGAATTCGGGTACGGCAGCTTCGATGAGACTCACGCGATCGATTGGCGCCGGTGCGTGACCCGTTGTGGTCGAAGGCGTTGTCGGTCCCGAGTCGAAAGCCGCTGACAAACGCCGTAGGGTTTTTACCGTGCATGGTAGCGCTGCGTCGTCGACAGGTCCGCGTGGCCGGCCAGCTCCTGGATGGCCCGCGCCGGGGCGCCTTCATCGCCAGGTGCGAACAGAAGGTGTGCCGAAGGTTCAGGCGAGCGCGTTGGCAGCCCGGCTGTCGATCGCCGGAAAGATCGTGTCGGCGGGCAACGTGATGAGGAATACGTCGCGCAGCAGTGGCAGGAGCTCGACGCGGGCGATTTCGCGCGTGCGGGTACCTGACGCGCGGATTTCCGTATAGGCCGGGTAGCGCAGCACGTAGCGGACGTCCCGCGTGGCGCGTTGCACTGTCAGCGTCCGGACAAACGGGCTGCTCGGATGCGTGCTGGTGAACCAGTTCGCCACCTCGAGATCGATCGCCTGCACAGGATGGGGCAGGAAGGCATACTGGTCGGCCCATGCGCCATCGCGCCGCATCTGCATGACGCGCAGCTCGCCCTCCTCGACTACCCGATAGGCGAGGCCCGCCGTCGGCGCGGTCGCCTCGCCGGTCATCGCCAGCGGCTCGTACGGTCCTTCGCCGCCGAACCCGACATCTGCCAGCCACGACTGCCCGTCGATCTCCACCGCGATCACCATGTGTGTGCGCGGGAGCACCGCGGTAGCACCGGCGCGGACACGCGCCTCCATCGGGCTCGCGGTGAAGCCGATCTCCCGGAGGATCTCGACGAACAGCGTGTTCTGCTCGAAGCAGTAGCCGCCGCGGCGCTGCGCGATCAGTTTGTCGCGCAGCCGTGCGAGGTCGAGGTGAACGCCGCGGCCCAGCAGGATGTCGAGATTCTCGAAGGGGATCGCTTCGAGATGTGCCGCCTGCAGGCAGCGCAGGCCGGTCACGTCCACAGGACCGGGATCCGTGAGGCCGATACGGTTCAGGTACGCGTCGAGCAGCGGGGCCGCCACGAACGAAGTCTCTCACAGCAGCCGAGCGCCTGTTTTCTGCCCATGAAGACGATCCCACCGAAGCAATACCTCAAGGGACGATGCCGCGCACGGCCCACGCACGGCCAGCAAGCGTGATCGGGCGATCAGGGCCGTCGCCGAGTAGCCGCCTGCGCAACCGCAGTCGAAGCCGATCCCGCTCATCTGCTGAGAGCGAAGCGACATACTCGCCGGCCGGACCCTGCTTTTCCAAAAACGGCGACCAGTAGTCATCGAACGAAACGAACCGCGTCTGAATCGTGAGCGTCTCCTCCGACACATCCTGCAGCCCATGTTCACGCCAGAGCAACGCAAGTTCTCCCTTGCCGCACAGCGGCATGTGCCGCTCGTCTCGAGCGTCCATCGCAGGATTGAGCGAAATCGCTTCGTCCCAGAATACGCGCAACATCTGCATGCCCTGTCCGTAGTCCCACACGGCCGCCGCGACGGTGCCGCCCGGCCGCGTCACGCGAATCATCTCGTCCAGGGCTTTCGCGCGATCCGGGATGAAATTGAGCACCAGAAGCGAGAGCGTCCGGTCGAAGCTTCCATCCCCGAAACGAAGCTGCTGCGCATCACCGACTTCGAACCGGACGGGGTCTTGTGCATGACGCGTCCGGGCAAGGTCGACATACGGTGCGGCGGGATCAATGCCGATCACGCGGCTGGACGGGGCGCCTGCAACGACAGCCGCTGTCAACGCCCCAGTCCCCGATCCGACGTCCAGGACGTCATCGCCGTTGCGAACCCCGGCAAATCTCACTAGCAGTGGGGCGAGGACCCGGCTCCATCTGCCCATGAAGCGCTCGTACGCACCACCCGCTGAGAACATCCGATTCTGCGCGCCGGCCCTGGCGTTTCCGCCGAAGAGGCTCACCGCCATGAGCGTGATGAGGGCGAATGTGCGCTGTGACCCGAAAAGATTGCCGATGAGCATGTGAACGACCTCCGTGGTGGAGCAATGCTGACGGCCTCGAACACACTTTCCTCGCCTTGCTTTCTTGCGAATTCTTCGACTAGATGTGCGCCCGCTCTTTCCGCTACGGACGTACGGTGACGCCATGGATCGCACATCCCCCTTGCCCGGTCGGCGGCTGCGGAAGGGGCGGGCCGCACGTGACGGGGTTGAACGGCGCGGGCGGAGAGAGCTGAAGGAAGGTCGTGGTTTGCTGGTTGACCTTCACGATCGCGAGCTGACCGGATGCGCGAAGCGACACGAAGAGTGTGTTCCCACGCACGCTCAGGGCATCCGGCTCGTCGTTCTCCATGCCCGGCGTCGGGTCGAGCGGCAACGCACCAATCGAGCTCGCAACCGGCCCTGTGAGATCCGCCAGGATTACCTCGTCGCTATGCGGCGATGTTCCGAACCCCACTTTCTCGTTCGGGCTCATGTTGAAGCTGTGCCAATCGGCAGCGCCGACCGTGCCAGCGTCGACGAGCGTGTCCGTCGTGGTATCCAGGCGATAGAAGTGGCCTCCTCCACCGCTGGAAGCTACGGTGACGGTCCGGCCTCGTTTGGACTTGATCATGCCGCAGGCCACGAATCCATCCGTCTTGAGCGTGTCGATGAGTTGCATTGTCGGCACATCGACGATGGCGATCCCGCTCGGCCGCAATGAGACATACGCACGTTCGCCGTCGTCTCGGAACACGGAGCAGACCGGGGCTCCCACAGAGCCCAGGAGGAGGCTCCCGACCACTTGCCAGGACTCCGCGGCTTCATCTGCGGCAACCTTGATCAAACTCATCGTTGCCAACTGAGCGACGAGGAGCACCGATCCATCCGGCGATGGCTTGGCTTGGTGCGTGAGCGTGGGACCCAGATGCAGCGTCTGTATGATCTGGCGGTCGTCGGCGCGCAAGATGGACAGGTCACCGTTCCTCATCCCCGAGACGTAGGCGTAGTCGCCAAGCGGCGAGAACGTGATGATGTGCGGGCCGATGCCAGGAACCGGAATCGTCTCGATTGAGGAACCTTCTCCATGGACGATGAACAGACGATCTGTGCCTTGACTGGTGACCCAGAGCTCCCCAGAGTCGGGTTGCTGGGCTGTCGCTGCGAGGACCGACGCGCTGAACCCGATCGCTAACACGATCGCAAGCCGTCCCATTAAACGAATCATGCTGTACCCCCTTTGAATTCGAACAGGAGTCACGGTATGCGCAGGGGAAGTCCGGCAGAAGTGCAACGATGGGACTAAGTCGGTTCAATTTTCGGACTCGCACGGGCGAATCTGACGTGCGTGGCGTCGCGTCTCGGGGATCTGGAAGACGCGGGCATCGGTGTCGAACAGATAACCCTGTTCATGCTCACGTCGCGCACGGCGGAGATGGATATCGCGGTATCTGCCAACCGGCTGTTCCTTCCGATCAGCGAGTCGCAGGGCGAGGTCTGGAGGCTCGATCAGGTCGATCGGCTGTTTGCTTCATGAACATCAGATTTACGATGTCCGATCCGATACCGCCCAGCACACCAAAGATCATCTGGACGAAGAACGGCGGCTGGACGAGCTTGCGGTCGACCACGTGTGCGAATGCCTGTGTACCGTTGTGGGCGGCGCGAGACACGTCACAGCGACTTGGATCACGCCGGCGTGACATCTAACGTGCGGAGAACAGTGCTGGACGTGCAACCCTTCACTCCGCGCGTAGCGCCTTCACCGGATCGATGCGGCTCGCCTGGCGCGCTGGCACGTAACCAGCTGCCATCGTGACGATCGTCAGCAGGGATAGAGCCGCGACAATCGCGATCGGATCGCGAGGGGTCAGGCCGAACAGCTGGCCGGCGATATAGCGGTTCGCGGCGAGCGAGGCCAAAGTGCCGAGCGCCGCGCCGATGGCCACCAGCAGCAGCGTTTCGCGCACCATCATCCACACAACGGTCTGTTGTCTGGCGCCGACGGCGATGCGGATGCCGATCTCCCGGGTGCGCCGGGCGACGCGGTACGCCATCACGCCGTAGAGGCCGATGCACGCCAGGATCAGCGCGAGCGCGGCAAAGAACGTGGCGAGGAGGGCGAGCATCCGCTCGCGCACCAGCGACATCTCCACGATCTGCTCCATCGTCGTGACTCCGGTCACGAACCCGCCCGGCACGGTCTCGGTGACGATGGCGCGGAGCGATGGTGCGAGCCGCGTGACATCGCCGGGCGCTCGCACCGCAACGACGGCGTCGGTGATCGGATCGATCGCCTGCTCCAGCGGCAGGTAGGCCATGCGTTCGTCCGGCGTTCGCAGATCCCGGTAGCGCGAGTCGGCGACGACGCCGACGATCTCGAACTCGTCCTGGACGTACTGGCCCGGGAAACTGACCTTGCGGCCAAGCGGACTCTCTGAGCCGAAGGATGACCGGGTGGCGGTCTCGTTGAGGATGGCGACACGCAGCGAGCCCGCCCGATCGCGCGGTGTGAACAATCGTCCGGCCAGCAGGCGGATGCCCGTGGTTTCGAAATAGCCGTCGGTCACCTGGTTGATGCTGATCCCGCGACCTTTCTCGGGTCCCTTGACCGGATCGTGGATCGCCATCGACACTCCACGGTACCAGCCGCTGAGCGGGTTCATCGCCGCAACCGAGGCGGACGACACACCCGGCACCTCGCGCACCCGCTCGATGAAGCCGGTCCAGATCGCGCCGAGCCGCGCATGGTCCGCGCGATACTCCGCCGGGGTCTTCGGCTTCACGGTCCGCCCTGGCACGGTGGCCTCGACCTGCATCGTCAGGACGCCGTCGCGATCGAAGCCCGAAGGAACTGTGTTCAGGTTGTGAAGCGTCCGCAGAAAGAGCGCGGCGCCGCAGAGCAGGACGACCGACAACGTGACTTGCACGACGACCAGCGCTCGACCGAGGCGGCTGTGTGTGGTCGTTCGACCGGCAGCGCCGGGTTTCGCGGCATCGACCCGCGTCGCGCGCAGCGCCGGCGCGAGGCTGAAGAGCAGCGCGGTCGCAATCGAGACGCCTGCGGTAAATCCGAGAACGCGCAGGTCGAAACGTGGTTCCAGCACCACTCGTTGAGCCGGGCCGGCGAGAACCGCAACCAGGAACGACGCGCCCCAGCGCGCGAACAGCAGTCCGGCTCCGGCTCCCAGCGCCACCAGCACGACGCCTTCGGTCAGCAGCTGACGGACCAGCCTGCCGCGGCTCGCGCCAATCGCGAGCCGCACCGCCATCTCGTTCTGCCTCGCCGTCGCGCGGGCGAGCAGCAGGTTGGCCACATTGGCGCAGCCGATGAGCAGCACGATGCCGACGATGGCCATGACGATCAGCAGCGGCTCGGCGTAGGTGCGGCGCAGATTGTTCGCGCCTTTGGCCGCCGGCACGAGCGCGATGCCGCTGAAGTAGTCGCCGCGCTTGTCGCGAGGCATCCCGACGTCCGTCAAGTAGGCGTCCCACAGCACCTCGAGATCCGCGCGCGCCGCCTCGACGCTCGCGCCGGGCGGCAGACGCCCGATCACGCTCAGCCACCAGCTCTGCTTCGATTGCAGACCCTGCTCGACGAGCATGATGGGAAGTGTGATGTCGAGCGGCGCACCGGCATGAAGCCCGAGGAATCCAGGTGGCGTGACGCCGACGATGGTCACCCACTGCGTGCCGACCTGGACGCTCTTCCCGAGTACCGCCGGATCCCGTCCGAAGCGTCGCGTCCAGAAGCCGTCGCTGATCACGGCGACGGCGCCGCCTGGGCCGCCGCGGCCGGGCTCGGAATCATCCGCGGGCGTGAGTACTCGGCCGTGGGCCGCGCGAACGCCGAGCACGTCGAAGTAGGAGCCGGAGGCGTACTGGCCGCGCACCCGCTCAGGCACGCCGTCGATCGACACCTTGAACATGCGCGCGTTGAACGCCGCGATACCCGAGAGGAAGCGGTTGTGATCGCGGAGCACCTCGAAGCACGGATACGGAGGGCCGCTGCTGCCGCCAGACTTCCCGCCGGAGTTGTCGACGAAGAACAGGTGCTGCGGATCCTCGACCGGCAGCGTCTTGACCAGCACCGTGTCGATGAGCGTGAAGATCGCCGTATTGGCGCCGATCCCGAGTCCGAGCGACAACAGGGCGACGAGTGTGAACGCCGGCGATCGGCGCAGGAGCCGAAACGCGTAGCTGACGTCGCCGCGCAGCTCGTCGAGCAGCCGCAGGCCGACCTGGTCGCGGCATTCCTCCTTGCGCGCCGCAACGCTGCCGAACTCGGCGAGCGCGCGCCGGCGGGCTTCCTCCTCCGGCACGCCGCGCCGCCGCAGATCAGCCTGATAGAGCTCGAGGTGGGCCCGCATCTCGTCCTGCATCTCGCGCTCGAAGTCAGCGCGCCCGCTGCTGACGCGAAGCCACGACCTGACGCGTGTGATGAGACTCATCGATCCTCCCGCGTGCCCTGCAGCAGCTCGGTCGTGTCACTCACGCGGCTCTCCTAGACATACCAGGAGAGGATGCACCAGCTCTCCTAGGACGTCAAGGAGAGAGAGCATGGGGCCGCCAGGGCTGCGGACTATTTCCTGACGGTCAGATCGATGCGCTTGCTCTCCGCCTCGGCGAGCGACAGCCGCTCGGCGCGGGGCCGCAGCTCCGCGAGGAACTCCGGGTCGGACCACTGTCCGTCCTGAACGTGCGGTAATCAGCCCGTCACGCGATTCTGAAGTACGTGTTGTACCGCTCGGCGTCCACCGTGAAATACGGCACGAACACCACATCGCGTCCGGCAGCCACGGTGCGGTATGCCTGGCTCGATCCGGACAGCGGGGACAACGATCCCGGCAGGTTGATGGACTGCTCGCCAATGCCGTCCCACGGATTGAGGCCGACATACATGACCGCACCGCGCATCAGTGCCGCGAGGTTCGGGTTTTCGGTGTCGATGGACAGCGTGCGCAGTGGTTGCGGCACGACCATGTCGATCGTATCGCCAGCCTTCCAACGACTCCTCACCGTGGCCAGCTCACCCGGCGCCACGTTCTCGGTCTTGCCGTTGACCCGCAGCGTCGCGCCGCGCGCCCATGCCGGGATGCGCAGCTTGATCGCGAAACGGCCATCGCCCGGCTCTCGCACGGTCAAGCGCACGGCGTCCGCCGCCGGATAGTCGGTGTCCTGAACGATCGCGACCGCGCCGCCCTCACGCTTCCAGACCACTTCCGAGGCCACGAACAGATTGACCAGCAGCGCGTCGTCGTCGTGGAAATACGCGTTCAAGACATAGTCGGCGACGCCCTGTACCAAGGTGCCGGAACAGCAGGGCCACTTGCGGTGGTAATACCTCTTCTCCGCGTTGGCGCCGTAATCCGAATAGTACGGGTAGTCGCCGTCGCTGTTCGGCAGGCGTGTCGCCAGCATGGTGTTGTAAAGCGTGCGCTCCAGCCCGTCGCCGTACTCCGGACGGCCGGTCAAACGGATCAGGTATCGGGCAAGTTTCATGTCGGCAAAGCTGCCGCAGGGCGTTTCGAAGTGGGCTTTGGAATTCTTCAGGCTTTCGGCGAGCTTGCCCTGCCCCAGGTGAACGAACTGTTCCTCTGGCGCCCACCCCCCGGACGCGAAGCGCTGCGGCTCGAGGAAGCGCCAGCCGCTCTCCAGCGCTCTCAGGTACTTCGCGTCTCCGAGATTGAGATAGGCCTGCGCGCCGGAACTGAGAGCGATGGTGTGGCTGTAGGCGTGCTTCTCCGGCAGGACGTCGATGCCGTCGGCGAGCGGATCGAACCATTCCTTGTTGAGCAGATAGTGCACCGCCAGCTTCCGATACTTGTCGTCGCCGGTGATGTTCGCGACATGGAACAGGTTTTCCGAGATGACGTAGGTCTCGTCGTACGGTGGATCCTTCTTGCCGATGCGGTCGCGCGATACCGGAGAGATGTACGGCAGACACTTGTCGATCGTGATCGGCAGCAGGCGCTTCGCTTCCTCAACGCCGCTGAGCTGAAAGGCGTCGACGAGCCCGACGACGTACTTGTCCATGACGTAGGCGGCCCACTGTGCCTGCGCATTTGGCCCCGCGTACGGACTCTCGGCGCGCCGGATGAACTCGCCGAAACCGGAGACCAGCCTCGTCACCTTGTCGTGCGCTGCCTTATCGCCCGTCGCCGCCCCGAGCCTCGCCAGTCCGGAGATGTATTGTCCAAGTGTCAGGCCGGGCACGAAGCCGTTGGTGTCGTACCAGCCGCCCATGTCGGGGCCCGGCGCCGGCAAGCCGACGCGTTCCCGAAACACTTTGAGCAGGCGATCGGTGTCCAGAGCGAGATAGTGCGCGTGGATGCGATCGAAGTGCTGCTTGATGGGGCCTCCTGTCAACTGCACGGCCCCGTAGGGGAATTCGCGCATGACTTCCCGGCTCCCACGAGGAGCCTGGCCGGAGGCGGACGCGCCCGAGAGGCCTGTGAGAGAGGTTCCCGCTGCGGCACAGACCGCGCGTTGCATGAACCCCCGTCGCGAGATCGCGTTCATACCCCCGCCACTGTCGATCATGTCGGCTGTCCCTTGTTCTTCGGGCCCGGTCGTCCAACTGACCGTCTCGCGGACCGCTTTCGTGCGGCACGCTTTCCGGTGAGGATAACGCCGAACGCGGGGGACCGGGCCTGCCGTTGTTTACTGACCTTTCGAGTACGCTGGGCGCAACTCGACCGAGCGAATCATGAAACGACACGTTTGCGCGACCCCGGCGCTGGCAGTGGCAGCGGTTCTGATCCTGCTTCTCCTCGCGTTCGTGAGCGCCGCTCAACAGACTGCTGGACCGGCGCTCGTCAGCGTGGCGCGCATCTGGGACGGGGGCGCGCACAATGCCTTCACCGACCTCATTCGCTGGCGCAACCGCTGGTATTGCACGTTTCGAGAGGCAGACGGCCACGTCGGTGGCGACGGCCGCATCCGCATGCTGTTCTCTGCCGACGGCGAGGCATGGACCTCAGCCGCGCTGATCGCGGAGACCGGCATCGACCTGCGCGATCCGAAGCTGTCGATCACGCCGGACGATCGCTTGATGATGGTTGCAGGCGGATCGGTTTACGAGGGTAAGCGTTTCGTGAGCCGTCAGCCGAGGGTGATGTTCTCTTCCGACGGCGGCACGTGGAGTGTCCCGCAACGCATCCTCGGCGACGGCGATTGGCTCTGGCGGGTGACCTGGCACGAGGGCCGGGCTTACGGCGTGACTTACAGGACGGAGGCAGGCGCATCGGCCGAATGGACAGCAACCCTCGTCTCGTCCCAGGACGGACGCACGTTCGATCGAGTAACCACCTTTGCCGTGCCCGGCCGGCCGAACGAGGCGACGCTGCGGTTCATGCCGGACGGGGAAATGGTGGCCCTGGTGCGGCGAGAGGGCGGTAATCTCAAGGCCTGGCTGGGTCGCAGCCGTGCGCCGTACACCGCCTGGACGTGGCGCGAGACCCCGCAGCAGATTGGCGGTCCAAACTTTATCCGTCTGCCTGACGGCGCCTTGTGGGCCACCGGACGCAGCTATCCCGGCGGTCCCAGGACCGTCGTCGCACGACTGACTCTCGACGGCGGCTTTACGAACCGGCGCTCACACTGCCGTCCGGCGGAGACACCAGTTACGCGGGGATGGTGTGGCACGACGGTTTGCTCTGGGTGAGTTACTACGCATCGCACGAAGGCAAGGCCGCGATCTACCTCGCTCGCGTGAAGGTCCGCTGATGGGATTGGTGGTTACTGTCGCTGGACCCCCCGATTCGTGCGGCCATCGATCACTTGCTGCCGAAATCCAAGCTCACGACGTCGCCCTTGGTGTTACGCACGTACACCTTCCCATTGGCAAACGCAGGGGCGGTGAAGGCCCTTCCCTCGATGACGTGCGCCGAGCCAAGTTCCTTGTAGCCGGCCGGCGACGCTTCGGCCAGGACCAGATCTCCCATTTCGGTCAGCACCAGCAGCTTCCCGCCGACGGCGATCAGACCGTTGAACGCGAGCTTCGGTTCCGTCCACTTGATCTCGCCGGTCTTCCAATCCAGGCAGCGCAGCGAAGTGGGCGACTTCCCCGCTCCTTCAGAGTTGTTGCCGTCCGGACCGAAAAGAAAGCCATTCACGAGCACGCTCGTGTGCCAATGGCTGGACAAGCCCACCTGTTCCCACAGCGGCGTGGTGGGACCGGTCACGTCGAACACCGCACCACCGAAAGCACGTCCAGCCGTGACGAACACCTTCGCGCCATCCACCACCGGGTCGGGTGCGTTGACCCCGATGGGTTGGCGTCGCTCCGTGGTCCAGACTTGTTTGCCGTCGGCCGCGTCGACGATCGTCAAGGCTCTCGGAGAGTGGATCGCCAGATGGGTCTTCTTGCCGATTTGCAACGGCACCGGCGTCGCATGGCCACCGGCGCCCATGCCCGATTTCCAGAGCGTCTTGCCGGTCCTGGCGTCGAGCGCCATGCCGCCCGGGCTGCCGTTCAGGATCAACTTGTCACCCAGAATCAGCGGCGAACCCGCGAGGCCGCCGAATCCCGGCGGGCGCACATCGTCCTCCTTGACGATGTTGCGCGCCCAGATCACCTTGCCGTCCTTCGCGTTCAAGGCAAAGACATCCCCCTTGCGGCTGAGCGTGTAGACCACGCCGTTCGCGACAGTCGGCGTGGCAAATGGGCCGTCGTAATCCTTGATGCCGACCTTCTCGTTGCAGGGGTACGAATACGCCCAGACGACTTTCCCGGTGGCGACGTCGATGCTGAAGACGGTGTCCGTGTCATTGGTGTTGCCCATGGTGTAGGCACGGTCACCGACAACGGACACTGCGGAATGACCGATGCCGACATTGATCTTCCACAGCGGTTTTGGGCCGTCTTTCGGCCACGTGATCGCCTCGGCTGATTTTCCATCGTGAGTCGGTCCGCGGAAAAACGGCCAGTCGGCGCCCATCATAGTTGATGGATGAGCCGAAGGCCAGCACGCTCGCCAGGACCACGGCGGCGCTGTACTTCGTGGTTGTCATACTTCTCCTGTCTATTCCCGCTCGAGGCCTCAGTGTAGCGAGGGAACTTTCGCACCCGAACCTGAAAGTGACAAACGACGGAGAGGGCTGACCAACGGCGCCTGCGCCCAATGAACGGCACCGCACCGGACGGCGGTGCGCCGGCTGTCACCGGGTTGAGGCGTCCATCTTGACCGTCTCCAGTATGATTCAGTCGGGCAGCCATGAATCATTACACCGGCGGAAGCGAAAGCCCGCCAGCAGCGGCCGGCGCTGCCGTCGAGCACTGAATGAGCCGCACAGCGATCGAGCCCCTGTTTCTCGCCCGCATCCAGGCCGCTGCGCGCGTGCGTCATGTGACCGGCCGTGCGATCACGGTGGTGGCTATCTCGCTGGGCGTCTTTTTCGTGGCGCTGACGGCGCTGGCGCTGTTCTATGCGGCGCGCTCGCTGCCCGAGTTCGTCCGGCTCGAATACCTCTTCCGGAATGACCAGATCTCGTGGCAGGAATACCTGATGGCCTCGCAGCACATGAACGTCGTGCTGATGTTCGTGGGCTTCTACCTCGCGCTCTTTGGTCTGCCCTTCGTCGTGGCCCTGCCGGTGGCCGGTGCGATCGTGCTGTTGTGGCGCGATCCGCCACGCATCCTCGTCCTCAGGCCCTTCAATCGCCGGCCGCTCACGCGCGACCTCGCACGGGTCGTCCGTGGAGACGTGGCACGGTTCGGCCACGTGTACACGCTGGCCGACGCCGAGCTCCGGGTGCGCTGGTACGTGCGGGTGCCGTTCCTGCTCGGCCAGCTGGCCCTGCTCTCCTTTCGATCCCGGATCATCACGAAGCCGCGTCAGTTGAAACGGCTCGAACGCGCCACGCGGCGCACCTGGCTGCGCAACATCAACTGGTGCCTGTCCTGGCGCAAGGTGTTCGCGGTCGCGACCGATGACGCGCACTGGCAGCAGGTTGTAGAGCTGCTCGTGAACCGCGCGACGGTGATCCTGATCGATCTCACGGAGGCACGGCCGAACGTCCGCTGGGAGATCGCCCTGATCGAGCGGCTCGGTCTTGGCAACCGCGTCCTGTGGCTCTTGCGCGCCGGCGACCCGGTTGACGTGCTGCAGCACGCCGGGATCCCGGTGGAGCCGGACGCCATCTTCCGCTACGACGGGAATGGGAGCCAGGATGCGGCGGCGCTGCGGGCAGCCATCGCCGGGCGCATTGCCGGAGAGCGGCAGTCGCAGGCCGCCTTCCTGCGCAAGGGTCGCACGCTCTCGATTGTCGCGCTCTCGATGTTCGTCGTCGGGTGTCTGCCGCTGCTCGCGCTCTGGTTCGAAGCACTCGCCGAGCGACTCTCGCGTTCGGAGTATTACGGGCAAAGCGTGGCCTACCTGGTCGTGCTTTTCGGGCTCGCCACCCTGGCAGCGCTCTGCCTCGCGCTCCTCCGCAACCGCAACGCCATCTTCTTCGTCGGGGTCCAGTTCGTCCTGCTCGCCGGCGCCATCCTCGTGGGCGGGTAGAAGTCCGCCTCGGAACGATGTGTGAGCGGTTTGGTCCGCAAGCCGTAGCGAAGATGCTCCGGTCCGCGTGACCGGCTAACCCGGACTGGGCCAGAACCGCGCCAGCGCACGCAGGAGCGACTCGTCGGCAAACCCGACGTCATTGTGGCCTCCGGTGAGCTCCAGCATCACTTTGCGTCCCGGAAACTGCCTGAATAACGCGCGCGCAGCGTCGATCGGAACGAGAAAATCGCCCGGCGCGTGCACCTGCAGCACCGGAATCGCCACTCGCGGCGCCTTCGCCATCGAGTCGAATCGCTGGGACGTGAGCAGGCTGACGGGCGCCCAGAAGTAGAAGCGCGATGCGGTGGCCGGCACCGAATCGATCGCGCTGAGCAGAAGGAGCCCTCCTGATGGAGCGCGCGTGGCCAGCTCGATCGCGACGGCCGATCCAAGCGATCGTCCCCCGAGGATGATCCGCTCTGGCGCCACATCGAGCTGTCGTGTGAGATGCCGGTACGCGGTCAGCGCATCCTCGTAGACACCGGCTTCCGAGGGCGTCCCGGCATTCCTGCCGAAGCCCCGGTAATCGAACGCCAGGACGTTGAAGCCGGCTGCGTGCAGCGACTTCAGGTGACGGCGGATGTTGCCGTGGATAGAGCGACCGGCGGGCGGACAGAACAGGATCCAGTAGGCCTGCGCCCGCTCGTGCGTGAGGGTAAGCGCATCGAGGCGGATGCCGTCGCTCGTCGTGAGCTGGATGAGACCTTTTTCCGCGGCTGGCAGCCGGGAACGCGAGCGGCCGGCCTGGAATATCAGGCGTGACTCGTTCGTCCACAGGCACGCGACCGAGCTCGACCACATCATCACCGCAATCAAGGGCAGAAGGCGGCTGGGTCGTAGCGCAGGATGCCGGGGGCGCGGCGGCTGCGCGTCGAAGATGAACGGCCGGGTGCTGAAGCTGCTCTCCAACGTCGACCTGCGTCCTGGCGCCGCGCCAGGCGCCCCGTCGATATCACGGCACCACTGGAGATCGGTGTGTCAACGTCAGACACCGCGCGATGGTTGTTCCATGTCCCGGCGATCGCCCCAGCACCACACCGGGATAGACTGCGTATTCTAGGCATGCACCACCCCTTCGTTGCCCCCTCCCATTGTTGTCGCTGATGAAGACAGCCTCGGTCGGCTCGTTAGTGCGCTGGCCTCCTGTCCGGTCGTGGCCGTGGACACCGAGTCCAACAGCCTCCACGCCTACCGTGAGCGTGTGTGCCTGATCCAGTTCTCTACCCCGGAGGCTGACTACATCGTCGACCCGATCAGGCTGCCGGATCTGAGTCGCTCGCAGTCGTCTTCGCCAATCCGGGCCAGCAGAAGGTCTTCCACGCCGCCGAATACGACCTCGTCTGCCTCAGGCGTGGCTACGGTTTCGCCTTCGCGAACATCTTCGACACCATGAGCGCCGCGCGCACGCTCGGCTGGCCGCAGATCGGCCTCGCCGCCATCCTCGACACCGACTTCGGCGTGAAGGTGAACAAGAAGTATCAGCGTGCCGATTGGAAACGCCGTCCTCTGACGCCGGAGCAATTGGACTACGCGCGGCTCGACACGCACTATCTCGTGGCGTTGCGCGACAGACAGTTCCAGGCGTTGACTCGAGTCCGGCTACTGGCCGGAGGCGCAAGAGGAGTTCGAACGCATCGCGGGCCTCCGCAGCGGCGTTGACACCGCGGGCCCAGCCCCGGCGGCCTTCTGGCGCGTCAAGGGTGCGCGCGACCTCACGCCCGCGCAGGCCGCTATCCTTCAGGCCCTGTTCGCCTACCGCGAGCAGCAGGCCGAGCGAATCGATCGCCCCCCCTTCCAGGTGATGGGCGAGGCGGCGCTGCTGGAACTCGCCCGCCGTGCTCCCCGTCAGGCCGGAGATCTGCTGCGCCTGCCCGGCATGAGCCCGGAGCAAACCCGGCGCCACGCGGACGCCGTGTTGCGCGCGGTTCAACAGGGCCTCGACGCTCCAGCCCCGGTCGCGCCTCGAGCCGTTCGCGAGGGCGACGACGTGCTCGATCGCTACGACCGTCTGCACGCCTGGCGTAAGGAGAGAGCACGGGCGCGCGGCGTCGAGTCGGATGTCATCCTTCCGCGCACGGCGCTCTGGGATCTCGCCCGCCGTCCACCGCGCACCCATGGCGAGCTGAAGCACATCGCCGACTTCGGCCCCTGGCGGCGGGAAACGTATGGGGAAGAGATTCTGGCGCTGCTGTCCCGCACCGGGCCGTCTCCGGATCGCACCTGACGTCACCCAATCGCACTGCTCTCCCCCCTGTCGCGCCGTAGCGCGCAGCGCGACTTGTCACGCCGAACCGCGTAGCGCGAGAGGCGGAACGAGGATCAGCGGGCGGCGGCCTTGATGTCGTACACGAGCAGCGTGTCCTGGTTGCGGACGTAGAGGCGGCCGTCGCTGACCACCGGGTGCGCCCAGCTCGGCATCCCCTTGTCGGGAATCTCGAAGCGCCCCTTCTCCACGTAGGCCGCCGGGTTCGCTTCCGCCAGGCCGACGAGATTGTTCTCGCTCTGAATGTACAGGCGGCCGTCCGCGTACGTGACAGAGCCTTTGCCAACGCTGCGATCGCGCCACATCATTTTGCCCGTCGCGAACTCGAGGCAGGTCAGAATCAAATCGTTGTATCCGTACAGATAGCCATCGACGAGCACCATGCCGCCGTGGTGGTTCTTCATCTCGCGCGTGAAGTACGCCTCTGTTGCCGCGACCTCGCCGTTCTGCACGGTGAGGTTCAGCAGCCCGCCACCGGTCCCGTACGCCGAGGCAAAAAACACTTTGTTGTCGGAGTAGATCGGTGTGGCGACGTTCGCGGTCCTGTTCGCGGCGTTTGGATAGCGGAACATCAGCTTGCCGTCCGACGCGCGCACGCCAACACCGGCGGTTGCCGTGAAGGTCATGTAGGTGCGCACGCCTTGAATGTCCGCAACGGTGATCGACGAATAGGCGGCCGAATCGCTCAGCTCTTTCGACGTCCAGACGGTCTTGCCGGTCATCTTGTCCAGCTTGACCATGCCCGCGCCAGGACCACCGGGCGTCACAACGAGATGCGGTCCGTCGACGAGCGGCGACTCGCTGACCAGCCATTGCAACTGCGGGCCGCCGAATTCCTTCAGGATGTTGAGCTGCCAGAGGATCGACCCGTCGGTCTTGAGGCACGCCAGGTCGCCGTTCTCGGTGAGCACGTACAGGCGATCGCCGTCGACCGTCGGCGTGCCGCGTGGCCCCGCGCCGCGGTCGCTCCGCATCTTGGTTTCAACAGGGCCGAGCGCCTTCGACCAGACTTCCTTGCCATCCGCTCGATTGAGCGCGATGACGAAGCTGTTGCTGCCGCGCGCGCCCTGGAGGTAGACGCGGTCGCCGGCGACGGACATCGATCCATAACCGGACCCGAGCTCGTTCGCCGTCCAGATGAGGCGCGGGCCGTTGGCGGGCCACTCCTTCAGCAGTCCGGTTTCCTTGGAGATGCGGGTGCGATCGGGACCCTGCCATTGCGGCCAGTTGGCTGCGTCGAGAACGGCCATGCCGAGGAACGCCGCCGCGACCAAACTCAGGGCTCTTGTCATCCTTCAGGCTCCTTTGAGCGACTCTGTACCTATGGGTAATACCTCGCGCCGACCCGTATCGCTTACTTCCTCGGCGCGAGCGGGCGTATGTAGTTGACGTGCTGGTTGTCGAGAATGCGGCCGTCGAATCCCGCCATCATCGTTGGCGGGAGGCCGCGCTTGATGACGGCGAAGACTTCGCCGTCGGTCCCGCCGTGGTCCGACTGATTATCGGTGAGGTCCCGGCGAGCGGGAGCGCTCGCCTGCGCACGCTCAGCGCGTGACTCGGATTCCCGTCGCCACCCGCTGCTCTGCCGTCCCGACCGTGTACGACAGCTCCACGACATAATCGCCGGCGCCGAGCGCGGACAGGGTCGCATCCGCCGTCAGCCACCGCTGACCGTCGGCGTCGGTCTTGTCGGCAACCTGTACGGGTATCTGCAGCGGCTGTGCCTTGCGATCGAGGAAGCGGCCGGTGCCGGTGGCCGCGTCGGACGGGATAGGAAGCTCGAGCCGCAGCCGTTCGGTTCGGCTGAAGCGGAAATCCCCGGCCGGAAGCACGCGGTTGCCCGTCGAAGGTCCGCGGCGGAACAACAACGCTCTCTGCGCGGCGCGATCCTGCTCCACTCGAGCCGCGTCCGTGATCGGGGTCGTCACCGCCGGCGACGTCAGGCGCGCGCGGACGTTGATGGCGTCGTTGAGGGTCTGGACGGGCACTTTCACGAGGAATGTGCGCTCACCGGGCTTCAGCTCCGCGGTGACGCTGCCATTGGCGCCGCCGTCCAGGTCAATCGCCGCGCTGCCGCCGGTGGTGAAGTCCCGAGCCGCAGCCGACATCTGCAGCTCGCCGGCGATCCACACCGCGGTGATCTCTCCCCCCGCTCCACGCACCGGCACCGCGTTGATCGCGAACTGAGAATCCGGGCGGATCCGGTCGAGCGACGCGACCGCCGCATTGGTCGTGCGGACGTTGTCCGGCACCGGGGCCGCCGCGGCCGTCCGTGATGCATTCACTTCCTCCGCGTTGGCCGCGCGGTACCCGCGTCGCGCGCGCACCTGTACGCCGGGCCGCTTGACACGGACGGTAATCCGCCGGAAGCCGCCATCGAGCTTCGCATTCGACGAGTAATAGCCGAGGAGGTAATACGAGGTGAGATCGTCCGCGATCTTCCTGAGCCCCTTGTCGAGATCGTTGCTGTTCACGACCGCCATCCCGTCGGTGTTCTCCGCGAGCGTGCGCAGCGACTCGAGGCGCGTCCGCAGCGACGCCGCATCGACGGCCAGCGACGGCGGCTGCCCGGGACCCATGGGGTAATCGAAGACGGCCAGCCCGCGCGGATCGATTGGATAGAAGCTCGCGTTGTTGCGATTAGCGACGTCCATCAGGAAGCGGAAGTGCTCGTCGTTGTCGATCGACGAGAGATACATCCGCTCCCGGTCGCAGACCGTCGTCGAGACCGGATCGGCCGTCCTCGCGCGCTCGGCGCCGACCCGGAGCTTGCCCAAGCCGTCCACGCCGATCGGTTCCTGGCCGGGGATGGGCTCGAACCTGCCAGTCATCGGATCTTGCCGCAACGTGGTGATCGACGCGTCCGGCTTGTAAAGGACCCAGCCATCGGTGACAGCAAGGATCGCTTTCCGTTCTTCTCTGACCCCGCCCAGGTACTTCACCAGATCGTGAAGCGCGTCGAGCACCATCCGCTCACGTCGGCGGGCCTTCATCGCTTCGACGAGGCCCTTCTGTTCGAGGTTGGGGAAACACTGCTCGTATTCGATCTCACGCTGATCCATCGGCACGATCGAGTGGCGCACGCCCCACGTCCACTTGTCGCGAAGCATGTCGGCGATGACCTCGGTCTTGCGGCCGAACGTGATCTGCGCGGCGGACATCTCCGGCGTCATCACCGCAATCAGATCGTCGGGGCCGAGAATGCGATCGATCAGCCGGATGAGCGGCTCCTTGATCGCGTGTGAACCCTCGACGGCGACGTGGGGAACGTCGAGAAAGATCACGAAGACGCGATTGCGCGGATTGCCAGCCATGGCCTCGCCGCCGCGGACCGAGTTGGCCTCGGCGCGCAGGCTCTGCGGACCGGCGGGGCTGATGACGACGTGCTCGAAGGCCTGGATGGACTGCCGTCCGCCGTCCTCGAGCAGCTCGAACTCTTCCGCTCGAAGATCCTGAACCGGCACGCCATCTTTGGTCGGATAGACGTCGACGCGAACGTAGTTCGCTTCCGTCCGGAACCTGGGTGGCTGCGAGGGCTGCGGTTGCTCCTGCTGCGGGGGCGGGGCCGGCTGGCTCGGCGGCGCGGACGGCTGTTGCGCGTCAGGCCTCTGGGCGGACAGCAGGACCAGAAGCGAGGCGAGGCAGAGCGCTGCCGTGGACCGGGTGAATGAGTGCGACACAGGGGCCTCCCTCGCGCAGGCGTGGTCTCCGCTGGCAGGGTCAGTGTACGTCAGGCTGCGGAGGATGGAGAGCGTTCGTGAGGACTTTCGCGCCAGCCGTGCTCTTTCAGACGGTCGCCGTACGCCGTCGCCCACTTGAGCGCGGTGTACTCGTCAGTGAAACGCTCGGTGATGACGAGGTCATGGTCCTGAAGCACGTGTACTTCGATGGGGGCCGATTGAGGGAATAGGACGCATCGGACGTCGCAGCTGCGACGCCGGAGACACCACAGCAGACGTGCGCCGGGCTCGACGGTATAGGTACATCACGGGGTTCGACGCGCTCCCTTCTAATCGCTCGCGCCCAACCAGGACCATTTAACTGGGGATTTAGAAGCACTCTAGTGACGTTCAGCTGGAAAATCAAGCTCAACCTTGGACCCGCTTTCACAGAACTGCCGAGGACGGCACGCGCATTGAACCCGCCAGAGGCCTTGACCGGCTCGACGTTTCGGTCAAGGCCGTCCGCGCGTCAGCGCGGCGTTATCAAAGAATGCGACCTAGCGAGGCGGAGCCTCGCTAGAGCTCGACTCGCCGCAGCCGAAGCGCGTTGCCGATGACCGAGACCGAGCTCAGCGTCATCGCCGCGCTCGCCCAGATCGGGCTGACCAGCATTCCGAAGAAGGGGTACAGCACTCCTGCCGCGACCGGCACACCCACTGCGTTGTAGACGAACGCCAGAAACAGGTTCTGCCGGATATTCCGCAACGTCACCCGGCTCAACCGGCGGGCGCGGACGATGCCTCTGAGATCGCCTTTCACCAGGGTCAGGCCGGCGCTCTCGATCGCGACGTCCGTACCGGTGCCCATCGCAATGCCGACGTCCGCCTGCGCCAGAGCAGGAGCGTCGTTGATCCCGTCCCCTGCCATCGCGACCACGTGTCCGTCGCGCTGCAGCCGCATGACCACTTCGCGCTTCTGGTCCGGCAGGACTTCCGCGATGACCTCGTCGATCCCGAGCTTTGCGCTGACCGCGTTCGCCGTCGTGCGGCTGTCGCCCGTTACCATGACGATGCGGAGGCCCTCCGAATGAAGCATCTGAATGGCCTCGGCCGCCGATGGTTTGACGGGATCCGCTACTGCGATGGTGCCCGCCAGTTGCCGATCGACCGCCACGAAGACCACGGTCTCACCCTGCGACCGCCGTGCCTCGACCTCGGACGTCAGCACTGCCGCATCGAAGCCGCGCTCTGTCATCAGGGCAAGATTACCGAGCAGCACGCGGTGCTGTTCTACGGTGCCTTCGACCCCGAGACCGGTCATCGAGGTGAACTCCGTGACGGCCGGCAGCGTCAGGTCCCGTGCTCGGGCGCCCAGCACGATCGCCGCAGCAAGCGGGTGCTCGCTCGCCTGCTCGAGCGCCGCCGCGAGCT
Organism: uncultured Acidobacteriota bacterium; assembly: GCA_963785755.1. Lineage (GTDB taxonomy): Bacteria > Acidobacteriota > Vicinamibacteria > Vicinamibacterales > 2-12-FULL-66-21 > JACCXG01. The sequence goes on from CAWAXG010000068.1 coordinate 20,749, forward strand.
TCAGGACCTCGTCTTCGCGGAATCGGGGCAACGCGGTGACCTGCGACAGCCTTGGCCTTCCCTCCGTCAACGTTCCCGTCTTGTCGACGATGAGCGTATCGACGCTCTCGAAACGCTCGAGTGCCTCGGCGTTCTTGACCAGCACACCGGCCGCGGCGCCCCTGCCCGTCCCCACCATGATCGCCATCGGCGTGGCGAGGCCGAGTGCGCACGGACAGGCGATGATCAGGACGGCGATCGCGCTCAACAGCGCATGGGCCAGGCGTGGTTCCGGGCCCCAGACAGCCCACGCCGCCGCGGCCAGGAGCGCGATAATGACGACGGCAGGGACGAAATACGACGAGACGACATCGGCGAGGCGCTGGATCGGGGCGCGAGTGCGCTGCGCCTCGCTCACCATCCGTACGATCTGCGCGAGCAGCGTGTCGGCGCCGACGCGTTCGGCTCGAATCGTGAGGCTGCCGGTGCCGTTGATGGTTCCGCCGGTGACGGCAGAACCCGGCTCCTTCTCGACTGGCAGCGGCTCCCCCGTCACCATCGATTCGTCCACCGAGCTGCGGCCTTCGATCACGCGGCCATCCACCGGAACCTTTTCGCCCGGCCGCACGCGGATGATGTCCCCAGGCAGCACAGCCGCGACCGGCACGTCGATCTCATGGCCGTCGCGAATCACGCGCGCGGTTTTCGGAGCCAACCCGAGCAGCTGCCGGATTGCCGCGCCGGTGCGGCCTCGCGCGCGCAGCTCGAGCACCTGACCGAGCAGCACGAGCGCGGTGATCACGACGGCGGTGTCGAAGTACGCTTCGACCACCCCGTGCACTTTGAGCCCTTCGGGAAAGAGCCCGGGCGCAACAGTCGCCAGGACGCTGAAGACATAGGCGGCGCCGACACCGAGCGCGATGAGCGTGAACATGTTCGCGCTGCGGTTCCGGATCGACGCCCATCCGCGCTCGAGCAGCGGCCAGCCCGCGTAGAACACCACGGGCGTGGCAAAGGCGAGCCCGACCCAGTTGGTGACCGCCATGTCGATGCGCCCGCCAAGACCCATCCCGAAGATCATGTCGCCCATGGCCAGCAGGAACACGGGCAGGCCACACAGCACCGCGATCCACGTCCGCCGGGTCATGTCGACGAGCTCCGGATTCGGCCCCTCGTCGGCGGTCACGGTCCGCGGTTCCAGCGCCATCCCGCAAATCGGGCAGGCTCCCGGAGCGTCGCGAACAATGTCGGGATGCATCGGGCAGGTGTATTCCACGCGCGCGGCCGGCACCGTCGAGAGGTCGGGTTCGAGCGCCATCCCGCACTTCGGGCAGGAGCCTGGACGATCCTGGCGAACCTCCGGGTCCATCGGGCAGAAGTACTGCGTCGTCTTCGGGTGTGGAGACGCCGGCGGCCGTACGTGAGCACTCGGGGCCGCCGCGGGGCCGCGCTTCACGAAGCTCACTGGCGCCGCTGCCGGCTGATTCGCCGGCTCGCCATCGCAACAGGATGCGTTCGCGTTTGCCTTCTTGTTCAAGAAGGCTTCCGGGTCCGCCGTGAATCGCTTCACGCACGACGTGCTGCAGAAGTAATAGGTCCGGCCACCATGCTCGACCTGCCCGGCGGCGCGCGCCGGATCGACGGTCATGCCACAGACGGGATCGATGGTGGCTTCGGTCGTAGTCATTAGAGTCATCCCTGGCGCGGCGATGGGGCCGCCAGATCTTCGAGGATCGGGCATTCGGGCCTCGTATCCCCGTGGCAGTCCTTGACGAGCCGTTCGAGCGTCCGCCGCATGCCCTGCAGCTCGCCGATCTTTTCGTCGAGCTCCGCGATGTGCTGCTGCGCGATCCGGCGGACCTCGCCGCTCGTCCGGCGGCGGTTGTGCCAGAGCCCGAGCAGCTGCTCGATCTGCTTGATGGAGAACCCCAGGTCGCGCGCCCGCCTGACGAAGGCGAGCGTATGCACGTCGTTTTCGTCGTAGATGCGATAGCCGGCGCTCGTGCGCCTCGCTGCCTTCAACAACCCGAGGGACTCGTAGTAGCGGATCATCTTGGCCGAGACGCCCGATTCGCGCGACGCCTCCCCGATGTTGTAGAACCCCGCGCGGCGGGCGTCGGCAAGCTCCAGCGTGGCACCTGGTCGGTTCATCGGGTCGTTTCTCCTGCACCCATTGTCAACCTTCCCACCATGGGAGGGTCAAGCCCGCCCCCCGGACCGCGCTCGTGCCGCGCATTCCCGCGCGCTATGATCACGGCCATGCGAACTGTCCTGCTGGCGCTCGGCCTGGTAAGCACGATCATCGGGCAGCAAGCCGTTCCCCGTCCGTGGACCGTAGCGCCGCGCGCGCTCGCCTCCCCGGCGGGGGCCGATAGTGCCCAGCCGCAGATGACGGTATCGAACCGGGGCGTCCTCCTCAGCTGGATTGAGCGGAGCGAGGGACGCGCGTCCCTCAGGTTCGCGGAACGGACGGCTGACGGCTGGACCTCCGCCCGCACCGTGGCCTCGGGCACGGACTGGTTCGTGAACTGGGCGGACGTGCCGTCTGTCGTGCGTCTGGACGATCGCACCCTCGCGGCGCACTGGCTGCAGAAGAGCGGGCCCGGCACCTATGCCTATGACGTGCGCCTCTGGTACTCGACCGACGACGGGAAAACGTGGTCGCCGTCGGTCGTGCCCCACAGCGACGGCACCAGCACCGAGCATGGCTTCGCGTCGCTCTTTCCGATGCCGGGCACCGGCGGCGGCCTGGGTCTCGTCTGGCTCGATGGCCGGGCAATGAAGGGCGGCCATGGCGGCCATGGCGGCAACGACAGCGGAGACATGTCCCTGCGATTCGGGGCGTTCGATCGGCAGTGGGCGCAGAAAGCCGAAGCGGCGATCGACACTCGCGTCTGCGAATGCTGTCCGACCACCGCGGCGATGACGGCCGACGGTCCGATCGTGGCGTATCGCAACCGCGGCGACGATGAAACGCGCGACATCTTCGTGACGCGACTCGAGAACGGCAAGTGGTCCGAACCGGTGGCGGCGCATCAGGACGCCTGGCGGATCAACGCGTGCCCGGTCAACGGACCGATGCTGAGCGCGCAAGGACGAACGGTGGTACTGGCGTGGTTCACGTCGCACAACGACGAGCCGCACGCCTTCGCGGCGTTCTCGAGCGACGCCGGCCGCACGTTCCGCGCTCCGATCCGGCTCGACGACGCCGTGTCGAGCGGCCGCGTGGACGTCGACCTTCTTGCCGACGGCTCGGCGGTCGCGATGTACATCGAGCATGCGGACCGCAAGCCGCGGGTGAGCATCCGCCGCCTCGAGCCGTCAGGCGCGCGCTCGCAGCCGGTCACGGTCGCCACCATCGAGGACGGCCGTACCAGTGGATATCCGCGGATGGCGCGGTACCGTGACGAGATGGTGTTCGCGTGGACCGAGCGGGAGGGCACGCCGCGGGTGAAAACCGCGGTGGCGACGGTCGATCGCTGAGCGCACAACCGATGAACCGCGGCGTTTATCTGTCGTCGCGCACGGGACCCGAGCACGCGATCGCGTTCGCCCGGGTCGTTCTCGCCTGCGCGTCCCTGGCGGCCGTCTGGGCCGACCCGGTGGAGCCGATTCGCTTCGCCGAGCTCACCTACACGCTCCACGTCATCTACGTGATGTATTCGGTGGTCCTGGCGGCGCTGACCCGCGGGCGGACTTCCAGCGAATACCTGCCGATCGTCACTCATGTGGTCGACATCGCGGCGTTTGCGGTGTTCCAGTTCCTGTCGCTGGGGCCATCCAGCCCCTTCTTCGTCTATTTCATCTTCTCGCTCTTCTGCGCCGCGATCCGGTGGGGCTGGCGCGCGACGCTGTGGAACGCGGCGGTCGTGGTCGGTGCCTACCTCTTCATGACGTTCTCGATGAGCCGCCGTGTCGGGCCGGTGGAGTTCGAGCTGAATCGCGCCATCATCCGGACGTTCTATCTGATCGTGTCGGCCGGCCTGCTCGCGTATCTGGGCTTGTACGAACAGCGGCTGCGCGACGAGATCGAGCGCCTCGCGCGATGGCCGTCGACCGCTGGGCTCGACGTCGAACACGCGTCGGAGCGGATCGTCCGTCACGCCGCCCGCATCATGGGTGCGGAGCGGGCCCTGCTCGTCTGGACCGCCGGCGACGAGCCAGCCGTGCACGCCTACGAGTGGTCGAGCCAGGGGGCGACGCTGAGCCGGCATCCACCCGGCACCGAGGACAAGGTCGTGCCGTCCGGTCTCATGGATGCGACGTTCGTCCGCGAGGGTCCGGTGGGCGGTCCGGCGCCGCTCGTCGTCAGCGGCTCGAAATACCGGCCCGAGGATCACGGCGATCTGCCGTTCACCTCGCTGTTCGGCGGCATGCGCCACGTTGTCGGCCTGACCTCCGCGCCGTTCCGAACCGGGCAGGTGACGGGCCGGATCTTTTTCGGCGATCTCGGCGCCCGTGGATCGGAGATCGTCGCGCTCACCGAAATCGTCGCGCGCGAGATTGGCTCCTCACTGGAACAAGTGCAGGTCGGACAGCAGCTCGCGGAGATCGCGGCCCGCGAGGAACGGATTCGCGTCGCGCGCGACCTGCACGACGGCGTGCTGCAGTCGCTGACCGGCATCCGGTTCGAGATCCGCGCCGTCGCCTCGACCCTCGAGGGCCTCTCGGCCAACGCGCACAGCCGGCTGGTCGCGCTCGAGCGGGCGCTCGCGATCGAGCAGCGTGAGCTGCGGTTGTTCATCGGCGAGCTCGGTCCGCCGCGACCCTCGCCGGTGGGTGACACGCTCGCCAGCCGGCTCGAAGCGCTCGACGAGCGCATCGCCCTGCAATGGAAAGTGCCGGTCACGATCCAGGTCGCCAAAGACGTCGCGCTGGTGCCTGACGCGCTCCGGGAAGCCGTGCCGCTCATGGTGCACGAAGCGGTCGTCAATGCCCTCAAGCATGCCGAGCCCTCCCGCGTCGCGGTGACGGTGGAAAAGTCCGACGGCCAGATCCGCGTCGTCGTGGCCGATGACGGGCGCGGCTTCCCGTTCAAGGGCCGGTACGAGCACAGCGCGCTCGTGGAGATGTCCCAGGGACCGCGGAGCCTGCTGGATCGGGTCACTTCGCTCGGGGGCCAGCTGACGATCGACTCGTCAACCGCGGGAGCGCGCGTAGAAATGCGGCTCTCGCTGTAGCATTGACGCGTGGCGATTCGAGTCATCCTGGTTGACGACCATCCCATCGTGCTGAGCGGCCTCCGGCAGCTGTTCGAGAGCTCGCCCGATTTCGCGGTTGTCGGCTCCTGCTCCCACGGCGAGCAGGCGCTCCAGACGCTGCGGAGCCAGGAGGCGGACGTGGTCCTTCTCGATCTGCGCATGCCTGGGCTCACCGGGCTCGATGTCCTGAAAAAACTAGGAGAATCGCCCGCCACCTGCCGGCCCGTTCTCCTGACCGCGGCAATCTCCGACGAGGACGTCATCGAAGCCATGCGCCTCGGCGCGCAGGGAGTGGTGCTCAAGGAATCGTCGCCCGAGACGCTGCTCGAGTGCGTTCGCAAGGTCCATCAGGGGGAGCAGTGGCTGGATCGGGAAACCATGTCGCGGGCGTTCGGCCGGGTCATGCGCAAGGAGACGGCCGCCCGCGAGACCAGCCGGATCCTGACCCCTCGTGAAACCGAGGTCGCCCAGATGGTCGCGCAAGGCCTGAGGAACAAGGCCATCGCCGAGCGGCTCTCCATCTCGGAAGGCACCGTCAAGATCCACCTCCACAACATCTACGAAAAGGTGAAGGTCAACGGCCGGCTCGAGCTCGTGCTCTGGGTGCAGGAGCGCGGCCTGGTCTAGCCGGAGGAGGCCGTCACTCCAGGCGGAGCCCTTCCGGCAGCGATTCCCCGAATACGCGCGCGGCGTCCCGCCATGCGGCAGGCCGGACATGCTGCAGTTGTTCGACCGCCGCGGAATGCGATGCGGCCAGCCTGGCAACAGCCCGCTCGACGATCTCCGGAGAAACATCGCAAGCCGGGTCTCCGGTCCGCGCGCCAATCTGCGCGATCGCGTCCGCCGCGTCAGCGGTGATCTCTTTCAGTGACAGCAGCCGATCGATCCAGCGCTCGGCGGCGGCAGCGGGCACGACTGTGTTGAGCGGTCCGTACAGCGGCGACCGCGCGCCGAGCCGGCCGATAGACCACAGCCAGCTCGCCGCGCGCGGTTCACGGCGCACGCGCTCGATCAGCTCATCGCCGATTCTGATCCGCTGGCCGGCGTCAAGGCGTTCGAGCGAAGCGAGCAGGCGCCACGACTCGCGCTCGAGCTGTGGATTCAGCCGCGGCTTCTTGCGCTGCCCGAGACCGATCGTGCCGGCGATGCGCTGGGCGAGCTCGCGCTGCTGTCCGGCGTTGAAACCGGCGCCGACGCGCTGCCACAGCACCAGCCACTCGACCTGATTCTGCACGTCTCGTGGAAACGCCAGCCCCGTCATGTAGACCTTGCGCAGCTCCGCGATCCGGAACGCATCGGTCGCGCTGCCGAATCCCGGACGGACGCAGAAACCCGTGAGATTCAGCCACCGGGATTCATGCGCGGGACTCTTGTTTCGCCCTTCCGCGGCCTCCAGCAGGACGTCGGCCAGCTGGCGGATCGCGGTCAGCGGCCAGGCCTGCTTGGCGTGACCCAGCGCCGCTTCGATCTCGGAGGTCAGCGTGTCGGGTGTTGCGCCGCTGCCAGGCCCGAAGACGTTGCGGACGAGCCCGGCCGCTCGCGTCATGGCTTCGTCAGCGATCAGCACCTCATTCGTCTGCACGTGCTCTTCAGGCAGGTCCTGATCGTCGAGGGGATCGGATTCGAGCGCGCGAAGGCCGAACGCGAGCCGCCAGCGGTGCTCACTCGCCGTCGATTCGCACCACAGCTCCAGCGTCCCGGTTTCGGTAAAGACGACACGCAGCCGGACCCGGAGCGGCACACGCCGCGATCGCTTTCCGTATCGAAGCGCCGTCACGAGCGGACTGTGCCGCATGACATCGTCGAGCTCGCTGAAGGTCACCACTGCCCCTGCGGGATCCGATCTGCTCGTCGAGCTGTAGAGCGTAAAAGCGGACGGTTGATTGGACACGACCGTGAACTCGCGTTCGAGCTCGATGGCCGTTCCTTCCTCCGTGCCCTTCGGCATCACGCACACCGCGGTTCTGACGTCCGCGTCCTCCTCGCGACGGGCGGAGCCGGCCGCGGTCGCCGCGAGGCCGACGTAGTAGGAACGGGCGCTCCCGGCCCGGATGATCAGCCGCTTCGACGCCACCGGATCGCGCCGCAGACGTCCGTAGAACGCCGCGCCGACCGCGACGGCGGCTTCCGGTCTCTCGTTCTCGAGCACTCTGGGCGATTCGCCGAACCACGCCGTGAGCGCCTCGAGCACCCGCTCGCGCGCGGCCGCCGGCGCGAAGAAGCCGCCGTTGAACAGGACCGCATCCGGCCGGGCCATCGATCCCGCTGCGCCCGTTCCCGCCGCGCGGGTCAGGAACGCCGCGAGATGCTTCGTGATCGCCGGTTCGGTTTCGAACGGCAACCCGAGCTCGCGAAGCCCCGGACGGCGGTCGCGAGCCGGGAGGTCGGCGGCGGCGGTGATCGGCAGAAACCCCTCGGTGAGCGTCCGGATCACATCGTCGCGCGTCATCGTCGTCGACATGCCGCCGCCCACGACACCCCGGCCGGCTGCCAAGAATCGTGATCGCGACCTGTTCCGGACCGCCGGGCGAGAGCAACTGCTCCTTGGCGGCGCTGCATTTCCGCCGCAGCGTCTGCCGCTGAACGAGGGTCAGCTTCGCGGCCTCACCGAGCTTCTGCTCAACCAGCACAGCGAGCGCGAGATCCAGGTTGTCACCGCCGAGAAGCAGATGTTCGCCGATCGCGATCCGCTCGAAGACGAGCTCTCCCAGCCCCTCGTCAACGCGGGCGCGGATCAGGCTGAAGTCCGTCGTGCCTCCTCCGACGTCGCAGACAAGTACGAGCGATTCGGTGCCGAACGTGGCCGATAACGCGCGGCGATGCGCGGCCAGCCACGCATACAGCGCCGCGAGCGGTTCCTCGAGCAGGGTGAGCTTCACGAACCCCGCGTCGCGCGCGGCATGGACAGTCAGCTCACGCGCTTCCTCGTCGAACGATGCTGGAACCGTGAGGACGATGTCCTGCTGCTCGAGGCGGAATGTCCCACTGGATCCGGCGTGCGCGTGGTTCCACGCGTCGCGGAGGTGTGCGAGGACGCGGGCCGAGGCGTCGACTGGTGACAGCTTCGCGACGCCGTCGGCGCCCCAGGGCAGCAGCGCCGCCGTCCGGTCCACTCGTGAGTTCGACAGCCAGGACTTTGTCGACGAGATCAGCCGGGAAGGAATGAGTGCGCCTTCTTCGCGCGCAAAGACTCCGGCGACGGTCTCCGGCGCGGGATTCCATGGAAGGCGGACGCTGCCGCCTTCGCGCTGCGCGGCGTCGGTCAGGTAGAGGAAGGATGGCAGCGTGGACCGTGACGCGGTCTCTCCGGCGGAGACGAGCTGCACCACGTCGAAGACGCGAATCGCGCCGCGCGGCTCGGACCACGCGAGCGCCGAATTGGTGGTTCCGAGATCGATGCCGATGAGGGGGTCGTGCATTGAGGCGACACGCGGTCGGTCAGCTGTCGCGCTCCCGGATGTTCAGCTCGAGCTTCCAGCGTGCGGGTTTCCTGCTCGAGCGGGACCCGGAGCCGCGCTCGACACACCAGAGCTCCAGGGTGCCGATTTCGGTGACCCGGCTCTCGAGGGTGACCGGGACGGCGGCATCGCAATCGTCGGCCTCCACGGGCAGCGTCACCTCGAGCGGGCTCAGCTCCTCGAGCTCGTCTCCCCAGTCCTCGATCAACGCGCCAACGGCATCCGTCTTTCGAATCGTCGATGAGAGAAAGCGGAATTCGGCCGGTTCGCCGACGACCAGGCCGAAATGCCGATCGGGAATCGACGCGCTCGTGCCTTCCTCCATCCCGAACGGCACGACACACAACGCCTTGAGCGGCGCCGGCATTCCCGGGACCGCGGGCATGGCGCTCTCGATCCCGACGTAGTAGGTCCGCGGGGCGCCGCTGCGGATGCGGACACCGCGTCCGCGCCGCGCCATCCCGTAGTACGCCGCCCCCTGGGCCACGGCATGATCGAGATCCGGCGCCTCGAGAACGTGCCGGTCGTCGAGCGGATCGAAGCCTTCCTGGCGCAGCCAGTCGCTGAGCACCTCGACGACACGCCGGCGCAGCGGCTCGGCCTTCATCACGCCGCCGTTGAAGAGCACGTGCGTCGGACAGGCGAGGCCGCTCGCGCCCCGTCTGATCGCCGGTGACGTCGTGCCGCCGCTGCTCTGACGTCTTAGGAACCGCGCGAGATGCCGGGTGACGGCTGCGTCCGCCGCATACGGCAACCCGATTTCCTGGAGACCCACGCGCCGCAGACGTTCAGGCATCGCGTCGCTCGGCACCGACGGGAAGAACCCCTCGAGCAGCACTCGATTCACGTCGTCAATCGTCAGCGTGGTCTTGATTGCGCCGCCAACGAGCCGCGACCCGCGACCCAGCAGCGTGACCGGCCGCTCGGCCTCTTTGGGGTTCGTCAGGAGCGCTTCCTTCGCGAGCCTGGACTGATGCCACAGGCCGTGCAGCTGACCCGTGTCGACCTTGTGTCCGGCCGCTTCGAGACGCTGCTGCAGCAGACGGGCCAGCGCGAGATCCATGTTGTCGCCGCCGAGCAGGACGTGCTCGCCAACAGCGACGCGCTCGAGCGTGAGCTCACCCTCCCGCTCCGCTACCGCGATCAGACTGAAGTCCGTGGTTCCACCGCCGACATCGCAGACCAGCACCAGATCGCCGACCTTGACCCTGCGCCGCCACTTGTCGCCAAGCGCGTCCAGCCAGGCATAGAATGCCGCCTGCGGTTCTTCGAGCAGCGTGACGCGTTCGAGGCCGGCCAGCTGCGCCGCGCGTAGCGTCAGCTCTCGCGATTCCTCATCGAATGACGCCGGCACCGTGAGCAGGACATCCTGCCGGCCGAGCGACAGCGCATCATTGCCTTCCGCGACTCCAGCATTGAACGCGGCCGCGAGATGGCGGAGGTATTCGGCCGACGCATCCAACGCTGAGACGTGCGCGACCTCAGCCGGCGCTCCCCATGGCAGGATCGGCGCCGTTCGGCTCGCGCCGCCGTACGACAGCCACGACTTCGCGGAAGCCACCAGCCGGACCGGATTCTCCGCGCCGCGCCGCCGCGCCAGCTCGCCCACGACGAACGGCGGCGAATCCGCCCAGGGCAATGCCGTGCCGCCTTCCGGGAAATCCAGCTCACCTGGCACGTAGAGGAACGACGGCAACAGCGTCCGCGCGGCCACTTCTCCAGGACTCACCAGCTGCGGTATGTCCTGGAGGTGCACGCGGGCGCTCTCTGCCGGCTCCGAAGCGTCGAGCCACGCGAGCGCGCAGTTGGTCGTGCCGAGATCGATTCCGACGACGTAACGTGGGGCCACGGAGGATCTACGCGACTTCAACTTCGGCGGGTGCGACGATGGTCAGGCCGGTTCCGGGGAGCGGAGGCAACTCGATCCGTGTGACTTCCCAGCCGCGGTGACGCAGCGTGCCTTGCAATGGCGGTGTGCCGGCGACGTTGCCGACGACTTTGATGCGGGCCGGATCCGTGCCTCGATCGATCGTGACCCGGCTCCCCTCTTCGTCATCCATGACGGGGGTCAAAGTGACGTAGCGGGACATCGCCTCACGGCACCCCGAATGAACGTCGCGGACGGCCGCGCCGATCTGGGCGTCGGGATAGGCGGCGAGATCCTCCATGAGGAAGTCGACGAGTCGCCCATCGCGCTGCAACAGCGCAAGCATCTGCGTGGCTCGATCGGAGGTGGCTGATGGTGGTGGCGCGGGTGCGGGTGCGGAGACCGGCGCGGCTTTCGGGTCGAACGCCGCGAGAATGTCGGCGGCGATCCGTCCGTGAAAGATCAGCGAGAAAAAAGTCCTGAAGGCGTACTTCCAACGCTGGCCGTGGGAGAGCATCCGTACGATTGTATCGTGCGCGTGTGCTCTCCCTGGCCCGGCGTAATCAGCCTAAGAGTGCATCTTCCCGTCCGCCGCGCTGGCTTTCGAGAAACACACGCTTGAGCTCGACACATCGTTCAGGGGCCGTCTCTGTGTTCGAGACGACCTCCTCGTGCACGCAGGCCTCGCCCCTGAATACCTTCAAACGGGGAGGTCCCTGCGATTCGTAGTACTCACACCTCCACGGACCTTCCCGCCAGAATGGCGAGCGCGCGGGGGCGTCCAAGCTCTGGCGGTGAACTTTCCGCAAGAGGTTCTCGACAAGGGTCTCGTGCTGACGTTCCACATCGTAAGGGGTCATGGTGAGCTGTCCTTGGATGCCTCGACTCTAACTCAAGTTGACTCTTATCGCACCCTCGTTTGACTTGCCCTTTAACGAATAGGGCGTTCACCAGTATCTGTCAAATCCCAGAACCCGCTTCATTTGCAGAGCGCTACAACTGCAGAGTCGGCTATCCACGGGTAGAGAGGCTGAGCTTCCTATTTGCTGCTCAGGACCTTCAGCTCATCGTTCGTCCACGGGCGGCTGCGATCCGACGTCTGCTGCCGGATTCGAGTGACCGTCGCGGCATCGACCGGGGTCCCGGCCTGTCCCCACTCACGCCGGATGTAAGTTAGGACGCTTGCGACTTGTTCGTCGGTCAGCGCGCCGCCGATTGGGGGCATCAATCCGATCGGACCCTCTTTTCCGTTCAGCAGGATCCGAACCGGGATGTCCGCGGGTGCGAGCGTCATGGCGGAACCGATCAGGCCTGGCGCGAGCTTTTCCTGCCCTCGCCCGTCGGGCTGGTGACAGGACTGACAGATGTTCTGATACACGTCCCGCCCCGCATCGAACCGGCGCTGCTCATCGGGACTCAACGGTGTGAGACCCGTGGTGTCACCCGCTTTGCCGGGCCAGGCGATGCGAGCGAGCAAAGCCGTCGCGCGCGGTGCGAGATCGTCCTGACGTCTCGCGAGCTCGGACAGCGCAGCCGGCTCTCGATTCAGCCTGAGGACCGGCCCCGTGCCGCGCCCTCCCGCATTGGTCTGCCAGCCTTCCGGGCGCGGGAACGCATACGACCCGCCGGGACCCGCGCGGCCGCCCGGGCATGTGGGGCATGGCAGCGGATTCGCGGGCGGCGGCGGCGCGCCTCGAGCACTTCTTTGAGCCGAGGAAGCGCGAAGGCATCGGGTCCGCCGAGCAGGGCCACTTCCGCACCGCGTAGAGCGGCCGATCGCTGCCACTGCGGTTGGCGATCTCCGGCCGTCAGCGAGAACAGGTCCTGTATCGCCGCGTCCTGAGCGGCGCGCACGAGCGTGGCGGCGAGCATCGTGATGGCCGCCTCGCGCTGCGGCGATTGCTCGGGCCCGGCATTGATGATTCGCTGGAGCACGGCCTGCTCCCTGCCGCGCAGTCCGCTCAGTGCCGCGTCCATGACCACCGGATCGGTCGCGTACCGATCGAGAACGGCGACGACGGCAGCGTCGCGCTTCTCTGCATTCATGGCGCCGATCGATGCCGCGAGCTGCCGCCGGACGCCCCATGACGGATCGTTGACGCGCTCCAGGATGGCGGTCTGGACTGGATGGTTCGGCTCGCCGAGCCAGCGCTCCGCTATCCGCACTGCCGCTGCCCGGACTTCTGAAGACGAGTCAGCGAAGGCTGCGACCACGAGACCGGATTCGATGGCGCCGAGCCCGTCGAGCGTCCAGAGCGCGTGCAGCCGCGTGCGCCAGTCTTTCGACCCCTCGGCCAGCTTCACGAGCGCGGGCGCAACCGAGGTCAGGCCGCGCTCGACGATCAGGCGCTGCGCAGTGTCGCGGTGCCAGCCATTGGGATGACCAAGAGCCTCGACCAGTTGCGATGGAGACGCCTTGGCGAGCGGAAGGCTCGAGTCGCGCCGCGTGCCGTCGTGGACGATCCGGTAGATGCGTCCGAGACCGGTTGGCCGTTCCAGCTCGCGGCCGAGGATCTGATCGCGCAGGTACATCGTGATCGAGATGCGGTGCTCGATGATGCCGCGATACAGATCGGCGATGTACAGAGTCCCGTCGGGTGCGTTGGAAATGAAAACGGGCCGGAAGCGTTCATCGGTCGACGCGAGGAACTCGCCCCGCTCGTATGCCTTCCGCGCTTTCAGCGTACCGTCCTCTTCCTCCAGCACGATCCGGCTCACCAGGTTGGCGGCCGGCTCCGCCACGAACACGTTGCCATACACGTCCGCAGGAAGCCGATCTCCTCGATACACCACCGGCGCGCAGACCGATGTGAATCTCGCGAGCGATCCATCCGGACGATCGATACCGGTCTGATAGGCACGGTTGGTGCCGGGATTCGGCCGCACCGGCCACACGGTGTTCAGCTCGTAGTTGTCGTCCGCCAGTCGATCGTAGCTGCCGCGGGTTCGAAGGAGGTTCGGATTGCGCGCGTAATAGAACGTCGGCACCAGATCGACGTGCAGCGCGGATTCATTCGTATTCCGGAAGATTCGTCCGGCATCGTCGTGGGTCACGCCCCACTCGCCCCGGCGCAGCGTCGGGTGAACCTCGAACTTGCCGTTCTTCAGCCGAAACTGGATGTCCGACTGCCCCGCCGTGTACATCGTGTTGTCGATCGACCAGTGGAAGCCGTTCGCGTTGTTCTGCGGATCGACCTCGAGGCGGCCGTACCGATCGGTGACGAGCTCTTTGGAGTCCATCCGCAGATCGCCGTTCGTATCGCGCATCAGCCAGGCATGCGGCGGCTCCCCGACCAGGACGCCGCGATCGAGCACCTTCAACGATCGCGCGAGGATCAGCTTGTCGGCGAAGATGGTCCGCTTGTCCATCCGCCCGTCGCCGTTCGTGTCTTCCAGCACGACCACGCGGCCGATCGGATCGTGTTCGCCGCCGGCGGTGATGTCGGGCATCCACCCTGGCATTTCAACCACCCACAGCCGTCCTTCCGTGTCCCAATCGAGCGCGACCGGCTCCTGAATGAGCGGCTCGCCGGCAACGAGCTCAATCCGGTATCCCGGCGGCAGATGGAACGTCTTCAGCGCCTCGTCTGGCGTCAGCGCCGGTGATTTGGGGCCTGGCTTCTGCAGTTCCGGTGGCCAGGAACGGCTTTGGGATGATTGACTCGCCGATCCCGTCGCGATGGCGACCAGGACGAGAACGCCGATGGCGTGGAGACGCGATAGGTGCATAGAGGCGGGCTCCCGTTTTCGTGCAGAATACTCAGCGTGACCGAATCGCGTCGCGAATTCCTGACCGTTTCCGGGCTGGCTGTGCTGGGCCTTGGCGTCGATTGGTCGCTGGCGCTGCACTCGCAGTCAGTCGAGCCGATTATAGACATCCACCAGCATGTCGGTTACAGCGGCCGTGGGGATGACGCGCTGCTCGCCCATCAGCGCGCCATGGGCGCCACCACGACGATACTGCTGCCGGCCGGACGATCCGTGAACACGCCGTCGACCCACGATGGCGTCGCGAACGCGCTTCAGGCGCAGGCTCATGGCAATGAGGCCTGTGAGGCGTTCGCCAGGGCGCATCCCAAGGAATTCCTCATCGGCGCCAACGAGGTCCCCGACATCCGGGGCGCGCGGCAGGAGATCGAGCGGTTCCTCAAACGCCGAGCCGTAGTCATCGGCGAGCAGAAGTTCGGCGTCGAGTGCGATTCGCCGGCGATGCAGCGGATCTATCAGCTCGCCGAAGCCCACGACGTGCCGGTGCTGATGCACTGGCAGTTCAAGATGTACAACTACGGCTTCGAGCGCTTCCACAAGATGCTCGAGAAATACCCCAAGGTGAAGTTCATCGGCCACGCCCAGACCTGGTGGGCGAACATCGACAGGAATCATGCCGACCAGACCGTGCTCTATCCCAAGGGACCCGTCACGCCTGGCGGGATGACCGACCGCTACCTGAGCGACTACGGCAACATGTACGGCGACCTGTCGGCAGGCTCCGGCCAGAACGCGCTGACGCGGGACGAAGCCTTCACCCGCGACTTCCTCTCACGGCATCAGGACAAGCTGCTGTTCGGGAGCGACTGCAGTGACAGCGACGGCGGCGGACCGAAGTGCATCGGCGCGCAGACGATCGCCGTCATCCGCCGGCTCGCCGCGAACAAACAGATCGAGCGCAAGCTTTTCTACGAGAACGCCAGGAAACTATTTCGACTGTGACTGTCCCGCGAGCGACGGTGTAAGGGGTCCGAGGGACGAAGTCCCCGGGACAATGAGTAGCTTGGCAGCCGCGAGTGAGCGCAGCGAACGAGCCACGGGAGCGGAGCGGGGCGTGAGGGGCCCCCGCGAGCGAGCGTGTAAGGGCCCGCCTCCGCTTGTCGCGAGCTTCGTTCGACAAGCTCCGGCGAGGTCTCGCCGTAGCGCGCGGCGATTTGTGCGCGCGAAGGCGGAGGTCCGGGGGACGAAGTCCCCCGGACTATCAAGAACTGCATGAGAGCATCGAGCAGCCCGGACGGTTCTTCGCCCAATCCGGACGACGCGCAGCATATGCCTCGGCGCCGGGCTGGTCGTCGTAGGGCCGCCTGAGCACCTCGAGCAGATCGGCAATTCCACTCGGATCGCCCTGATCGGCGCGATCGATCACCTGCTGCGCGAGATAGTTCCGCAACACGTACCGTGGATTCACCGCGTTCATGCGCGCCCGCCGCCCGGCCGGCGTCGCGGGATCGCGGCCGATCCGCGCGGCGTAATCGGCCAGCCATTCGTTGAACGACGGTTCCGCCTGTTGCAGCTTGTCTTCGTTGTAGAAAGCCGGCCGCAGCGGATCCAGCGCCGGCGCGCCCGGATCGAGATCCGCAAGCGCGCGGAAGAAGATCGTCATGTCGACTTCAGCCTCGTCCAGCAGCGACTCGAGCGCGTCCATCCGGGTGACGTCCTCTTCGAGGCACTCCGACAATCCGAGCTTCGCCGCGATATCGGCGCGCCTCCGCGCGTCGAGCGTCGCGACATAGCGGTTCAACCCCGCATACAGCGGATCGGTCGACGAAAAGAGCGGAATCAGCGCCTGAGCGAGCATGGCGAGATTCCAGTGCGCGATCTGTTCCTGGGCCCCGAAGCGATAGCGTCTGCCCGAGGCGTCCGTCGTGTTCGGCGTCCAGTTCGGGTCGTAGTTGTCGATCCAGCCGTACGGGCCGTAGTCGATGGTCAGACCCAGGATGGACATGTTGTCGGTATTCATCACCCCGTGGACGAACCCGACCCTCCTCCAGTGCGCGATCATCACCGCCGTCCGCTCGCACACCTCACCGAACCACTCCGCGCGAAGCTCCTGAACGTCGGCGTCACGCATCCTCGAGGCCAGCTCTGGAAAATCGCGCCGGATCGTGAACTCGACGAGCTGCTCCAGCAATGGCACCTCGCGGCGCGAAGCGGGCAGCTCGAAGTTGCCGAACCTGATGAACGACGGCGCCACGCGACAGACGACGGCACCGTGTTCGAGCTCGGGGTTGCCGTCGTAGAACATGTCGCGCATGACGCGTTCTCCGGTCGTGACCAGGCTCAAGGCCCGCGTCGTCGGGACGCCCAGATGGTGCATGGCCTCGCTGCAGAGGAATTCGCGAACTGACGACCGCAGCACGGCGCGCCCATCGGCGCTGCGCGAGTAGGGAGTCTGGCCGGCGCCTTTCAGCTGCAGCTCCCAGCGTTCACCGGCGCCATTGATGACTTCGCCCAGCGTGATCGCTCGACCATCACCGAGCTGACCGGCCCATTGGCCGAACTGGTGTCCGCCATAGTTGGCCGCGTATGGCTCCATGCCTTCGATCAGCGCGTTGCCCGCAAAGACTTCCGCGAACGCGGGCGATTCGATATCACTCTGGCTGAATCCGAAAACGGCCGCGACTTCACGGGAATGAGCGAGCAGCCGCGGTCCGGCGACGCGCGTCGGCAGGACGCGGGAATAGAGCGCGCCCCGGACCGGTCGTGGCCAGCGGTCGCTGCTGGGATCGCCGGGCAGCTCACGGACGAACGCGTTGTCGAAGTGAAGCGGCGTGAGCCCGAGGGCGGTCGGAAGGTCGGTCTGTTCGATTGACAAGGATTTAACGTAACACGGCCGACGCGCCTCCGCGTCAGGGCGCTACCGTGAAGAGCTCGAACGGACCCCAGTAGTACGGCCGGGCGACGTTGCCGCCGCGCTTGATCAACGCGAGCTTGGCGGCACGGAGCGCTTCGACCGGCCGTTCGCCGCGGGCGATGCCGCCGTAGAGCGCATCCATCAGCGCAGCGGTCGACTGATCGTCGACGTCCCACAGGCCGGCGACAACCTGCCGCGAGCCGGCGCGGAGGAATGCCCAGGCAAAGCCGATCAGGCCTTCCCCGGTATAGGCCCGTTCGCCGGCGCTCTTGCATGCGGAGATCGTCACCAGCTCGGCACGCAGCGAGCGTTCGGCGACGTCCCGGGCGTAGAGCTTGTCGGCGCCGGCGGGCCCCGCGAGAATGACGGCCGACTCCAGCGGGCTCGTGCGATTGGCCGCGGCATGGGCGGTGAAGTGGATCACGGAAAAGCGCTCGGGCTGCGCGGCGAAGAATTGCGATGGCGTCGCCCGATCGCCGTCCTGCCGAACAACCTGTACGCCCTCGAAATGCTTCGAGACGGAGCTCATCTCGAGCGACGCGTAGCCAAGGCGCGGGAACTCTTTGAGCCGCGGCGTGGGATCGCCAACGAGCAGCAGCGATCGTCCGTCGTTGCCCGCCTTTCGATCGACATTCGCGGCGAGGAGACCGAGGGAAGGCGCAATGGCGACGCTGACGTCGTCGATCCAGTAATGCCGGCGCGGTCCGGCAACTGGCAGCGTTTCGAAGTTGACGTTGTGCAGCGCGCCGTCGGGAACGATTCGAACCGACGATCCTGCCGGGATGAAGCCCGCGATCGGTGCGATCACAGCCGCATAGAGGGCATCACCAGGAGAATTCGGGGTGGCCAGAGGATCCGAGGATGAGCGCTCGATCACAGAGCGATATTCCTCGACCAGCTTTTCTATCTGCTGGGATCCCGCGAGCGTCACGTTGCGAATGCCATCGCCACTGACCACCCAGACATAGGAGCGTTCGGGGGCCAGCCAGTACCAGAGCCACACACTGCCCGAACGCTTCGACGCGGCAATCAGGTTCTTCGTAGTGGTGGCTTTCAGATGTCCCGCATTGCCGCCCATTCGTTCGGCGAGGACGACGCCGCGGCTCGAGTCGGTCACTTCGAGCGCGCGGGCAGAGTCGCCGGAGGCGATCAAAGCGTTGACGTAGTTGCGGTAGAACTGCGTCACCCGGCCCAGAAATGTGACGCGGTATTCGGTTCGAAGGAGATCGGAGCGCGTTTCCTGAATGATTCGCAGCGCGGCGTCGAAGTGTTTCGACGCAAGCGCGGGGTTGCGGGAAATGAGCGCCAGCGAGGCGAGACCGTCATGCGACTCCCATTGCAGACCCGGGCCAACTCCTGGCGCTTTCAACACATCCTCGTACAGTTTCTGTGCGTCCTGGAAATGGCCGCGGCCTTGAGCGATCAACGCCGCATAGTAGGTGTTGTAGAGCGTGCTTCTTTTGGCCGCAGTCTTCAGCCGAACGGCCTCACGGTTGAACCGTTCGGCATCGTCGAACTCGCGTAAATCGATGGCGACCTTGGCCAGGTTGCCGGCCCAGACCGCCGCATCAGGCGCGTTGGCGCCAGTAGCGACCTCGAATGCGCGCGACAGGTGCTGCATGGCGGCGCGGGGCTCGTTTCGAAGCAGATAGGTCGTGCCGAGCTCACCGAGCGCCTGGCTGAGGAACACCGGCGCCCCGCGTCGCTCGTGACTCCGAATGGCCTGACCCAGCAGCTCGATCGCCTTGTCGAAATGACCGATCCGGGCTTGACACACGCCGGCGTTGGTCAACGCCGAACCATAGACCGTGTACTCCTCGAGCTCCTTCGCGTTCAGAACGCTGTCGAACAGTTGCAGCGCTTCGTCGTACTTGCCGCGCAGCAGGTGGCCGAACGCCAGGTTGTGACGGGCGGCGGCGGTGCGATAACCATCGCGTCTCGCCGAGGCGCGCGTCACCACGTCGTTCAGCAACGTGGCAGCCTCGGCCCATCGCTCGCGGCGCAGCAGCAGCTGGCCGTTCAAAGTATCGATGTCGAGGAGCACGTCCTCCGCCGCCGCGCCTGCCGCTTGCTGCCGGGCCGTCTCGATCGTGGTGCTGGCGTTCTGGATTGCGTTCTGGAATACCTGTCCAAGCGCCTGCAGGTAGGTGCGTCGTGCTTCGAGGTCCGGTCGAGGCGCCTGGAGAGGAGGCAAGGCTGAGAGAACGGCCAAGCCTTCCCGCACATCGCGCCGGACTATCAGAGCCTCGGCGCGCAGCAGGTGAATGGTCCAACCAAGAGGCGACGCACGTTCGCGCGATAGACCTTCGGCTTCGTCGATCAATCGCAACGCGTCGTTGAAGGCTCCCCTCAGGATCGCGATGCGTGCTTCGTCGCAGAGCCGCTCGATTCGTGCGTCAGGACTCGCGCAGCCGGCTGACAGCCCGAGAACGAGCAGCAGAAGAAACCGGGTGAGCATGGCGCGACGGGATCATGGATACCAGGACCCGTTGCTCTCTGCCTCGGAAAACGCGAGGAAACCGCCGACGGGCGAGCCAAGCTGCAGACGCATCATCGTCAGCCGCCGTGCGTTCGACGAGACGAAGATTTCTCCGAAGAAGATCTTGCCGTAGTTCGGAATAGTGACGACGTGGCCGTCGATCTTCGAACCGGGAAACGGCCTGCCCTTCCAACGGATCTCTCGAACGATGCTGGCGTAGATGGTCCCGTCTGCCTGCATCAGGAAGCGTTCGGGTGTCGACCTGCTGCCGCTACCGGCAGACATGGCCAGACTGGTGGCGCGCGCGCGCGTGAACGCCGGCTTGTCGACGGCGGTCAGAAGCTTGGCCCGCGTGTCGTACTTCTCGAACAGCTCCGTATCGAGATCTACTACGAGCACATGACCATCGACCCTGACGCCGGCGATCTTGAGCTCGCCGGTCTTGATCGATGCCTCGCCGCTGGCCCGCGGACTCTGGGCTCTCAGCGCGCCGCGCAGGTGGTCGACCTTCAGCGAAGGTCTCCGCCCGACGACGATGTCGCGCACCTCGCTGCGGACCGTC
Organism: uncultured Acidobacteriota bacterium; assembly: GCA_963785755.1. Classification (GTDB taxonomy): domain Bacteria; phylum Acidobacteriota; class Vicinamibacteria; order Vicinamibacterales; family 2-12-FULL-66-21; genus JACCXG01. The sequence continues at coordinate 40,917 of CAWAXG010000068.1, forward strand.
GTCGTCGTGGTCAGCGAGTCTTCGCTAACGCGGCCGTGACTGAGCTCCTTCGCCTGCTGACGATCGTCGAAAGAGGCCTCGGCAAGCGTCGTCGCCGACCCAAGGCTCGCGTAATCCCCGAACTTCGTTCGCTTCAGCTCACCACGCGAGCGTCCGCCCGCGACGGTCAGTGAACAGGCGCCTCCGGCCTCGATGAGCAGATCGGTCGGCCGGACGATTCGTCCGCCCACCGGTGACGCATTGCCCTTGAACAGGAATCGACGTTCCAATTGCATCGAATCACTCCGTTACTCAACGCGCAGCGACGGTGAACCGGTATTCCGAGCCCGGTCCTGACGGGTCGTCAGTCCGACGCAAGATCAGCGTGTACGAACCTCCCGCCACTAATTGCTCACGGGGCACAAGCAGTACGAGCGGGACGCCGGGGGCAGGAACCTTTGCACGACCCGACAAGACGTTGTCGCCGGTATCGCGGGTGAGTGTATACGCGATCGGATTACCTGGCGCGCCGATATTCACGTCAAGCGCGAGCGCCGCCGCGTGCTCATCCGTATGCGGCAACGGCACGACGGCTGCCGCGCCGCGCGATGCTGGGCGAAGCGCCACTGGATCGTAGGCCCCGCTCAGCTCGACAGATGCGGGTCCTCCCGGACTGCGCATCTGTGCGACCAGAGCAATCGCGAGCACCGCTGCCGCCGCCCACGGAATCGCCGGACGCCACGGCTGCTGCCACCACGCCACTCGTGTGTCTTCCCGCGATCGTTCGTCGGACGAAGGTTTCCGGTCGAAGATGGCTTTCGCATCAGCCCGCAGTTGATGCCCGAATCGCATCGCCGTTGCGCACGCCTCGCATTCGAAGAAGTGCGCTTCGAAGTCGTAGCGCTCGATCTCGGACATCTCGTCGAGCAGGTACCGCTCGGCGGCCAACGATTCATTAGCGTGCTGGCAGTTCATCCTGTCGCTCCCGCATTCGTCGCGTCCAATTGGTCGCGTAACCTCAGCTTTGCGCGGAACAGCAGCACGCGCAGATACCCACGATCGATCTTGAGCAGGCGACAGATGTCATCCTTGTCGCGGTCTTCGAGGAACAGCCAGCGCAACAGATCCTGTTCTTTCGGCGGCAGAGCTTTGAGGGCGCGTCGAACGCGCTCGCGACTCTCTTCACGCATCACGACCGCCTCGGCATCGAGCGCGGCCTGGTCGGTCGGTTCCGGCGCGTCCTCGTCGACCGGAATGTTTCGTTTTTCCGATCGGTACAACTCGAACAGCACGTTGTTGCAGACGGAGTTGACGAACGCGCCGAGCGTTTCCGGCCGATCGAGTCCGCCTCGCTGTTTGAGTGTGGTCAGTACGCGCACGAACGTCTCCTGTCTGACATCCTCGATCGCTGCGGGCGAAGACAGCCGCCCCCTGAGCTTGAGCGACAAGAGCTCGCCGAAGTACTGTGTGAAGTGCCGCTCGGTCAGGGGGTCTTCCGCGACAAGTCGACTGATGTATGCGCTGTCGAAGGCGTGTCGGATCTGGTAAGGCGACAAGCCTCGCCATCATAACGCGCCATTGCACGACACGCGGATGCCATCAGCGACGATCCAACGGGCCGCCGACTGATCGCGGATTCTCGTGCTCCATCCAGCTGAGCTGGAGCGCGCTTCCAACGCCCCACGTATCAGCCCGCGGCGTTGGATCCCGCGTTCATGCGAATTAGTGACGGGCGGCCGGCAATCGTTACACGGCCGAGCCGCCCCGGTGCCGAAACGATCCGCAGCCCTCCGTCACTAGTGAGATGAGGCCCCCGATACGCGCTGCAATTCCCGCCGCGACGCACCGCGGCGGCCGGTTACCGAGGGGAAACATCAGGGAGTCGGTGATGTCACTGGGCGACGGCGTTCGGAGGAACATTCGAACGGTCAGCATCGAGGAACGTCAGCGATTCGCACGCGCCCTGCTGGCGCTGCAGGGCACGCCAGTACCGGAGCTGGAACCCCTGCCCGGCCAGGCCGGCCTGCGCTACTGGTTCAGGCAGATTGCCGGCCACTGCGAACGGCACGAGCACCGCGATCTCGACTTCCTGCCCTGGCACCGCGAGCTCTGTAATCGCTTCGAAGAACTGCTGCGTCAGGTCGACCCCGAGCTCTCGCTCCATTACTGGGACTGGAACGAGGACCCACGCGACCTGTTCACGCCGACCTACAGCCTGGCGTTCGCGGACGACGGTCCGTCGTTGCAGCTGGCTTTCGCGGCCGCGCATACCTGGCGGGGGGCAGCGACACCCGATGCGGTCATCTTTCAAGCGCCGACGTTCAGGCGATTGACCGCGCTCCTCGAGGCCAAACACGCCGAAGCCCGCTTCGCTTACTTCGGCGGCACCGTCGTCAATGCCCACGTTTCCTTTCACGATCCGCTCGGGCTCCTGCTGCACTCCAACCTCGACCGGCTGTTCGCGATGTGGCAGACAGAAGGCGGAGAAAAATGGCGGATCGATCCCGGTCACGTGTACGGGGATGCTGACGAGACGCTGGCCAATCTCTTCGTGGAGCCATGGTCGACCGAGGTGCCCTCACGGTCGTGGGTGGTACCCACCACGCCGCATGCGCCGAAGACCTATGCCCATGCCTCACTGGTTGCGCCCCCGTGCTACGACACGATGAGCACCTGTGTGGCCGTCGATGAAAGCAGCAATCCCGGGAACGTGATCCGGTTCCAGGATGTCCATGCCTGCCGGACGTTCGCGCGGGCGGCGTGCTTTCAAGTGTTCGGGCGGGGCAATCTCACCTTCACCGTTCTCGAAGGTCCGACTGGTCCGTACGCGGTGTTGACGCCTGCCGGAATGGCCAAGGCACCGCACGCTTCCTCCCTGTATCAGGAAGTCCGCGTCTGGTTCGGATACACCGGCCAGGAGCCGGGAGTCGCGGCCGCGACAGGCTCCGTCATCATCCGATGCGATCAGACGGGAGACGACTTCGAGTTCACGCTCGAGGCGAACACCATCGAGCTTCCAGCCTCGGAGAAGGTCGAGAAGAGCGCAGATGCGGATGAAGGCGCCGGCGGAAGCGTGCCCGGCTTGGGCTCGAGCAAACAACTGATGGGTGTTACCTGGACGTGGACGTGGGGGGCGCTGACGTCGGTGCCGACGGCGGGCGTCGCGGTAGAGAGCACGCAGCTGTCTCGCGTCACAGGACGCGCGATCTGGTAAATCGGAGCGTGCGGTCAGAGAGAGGAACCAGCGCGCGCTATGAGGCTGGGGTGCGATTCCTCGCCGCGATGAGCATCCCGGCGCCAAGGATTACGACGGCAATCGAGACGAGGTGAGCCACGCTGAGCCCAAGCGCGACGCGTTCGTTGACCCTTAGGAACTCGATCGCGAATCTCAACACGCCGGCAAAAACAAGGTACCGGCCCAGGATGACCGTGGCCGGCATCCCCCGCCGCCAGCGCAGCAGCAGCCAACCGAGCACGCCGAGGCCAATGGCTTCGTACAACTGTGTGGGATGGACCGGGACGTCGGTGGGCGGCAGCCCCAGTGGAAACGCCACGCCCCACGGCAGATCCGTGGGCAGCCCGTAATCGTCGCCAACGAGAAAGCAGCCGATCCGTCCGAGCAGATGCCCGAAGGCCAGGGCCGGCGTCGCGGCCGCAACGACCCGGACGACCGGCCAGTGGTACATCTTGATGTAAACGAGCCCGGCGCCCACCCCACCCACGAGCCCGCCATACCAGCTCAGCCCGCCCCGTGAGAACAGCAGCTCGGTCAACGGTGCTTCGCCGGCATGCTCGAACGTCCAGAGCAGCTTCGCGCCGAGCAACCCGCCGAACACGCCGACGATCCCGGCATCGGCCGCCTCGACCGGCAGCCCGTCGCGCGCCAGTTCCCGCCGGAACAACCACAGCCCGGTGAGCGCCGCGACGGCCACCATGACCCCGAACGTGGTGACCTCGAACGAGCCGATTCGGAAAAGGACCGGGTACATGAATCAAGTTGCAGGGAGCAAGGTGCAAGTAACAAGTACCACGGAATGTCGCCGAAACATCGTTTTGCCGCCGTCCGCCGCTGCCCCCTTTGTTCCGTTGTACTTGGTACTTGCACCTTACAACTTGCGAGTGACCTCCCCTGTCACGGCCTTCCCCTAGAGTGGGCGGTGAAGCAGAGGTGCGACCATGGCCGACCAGTCCGTTACGTGTCCGACCTGCGGAAAGAAGATCCCTCTCACGAAAGCGCTCCGCGCGGACATCGAGGATGCGCTCAAGCGGCAGTTCGAGCACGACCTGACGGAACAGGAGCGGCGCCTCCGCGAATCGTTCGAGCGGACGCTCGAGTCCGATCGGGAGCGCGTATTGAAGGAGGCCCTGACCCAGGCCGAGCGGAAGCTGGCGAACGACCTCGCGGCGATGAGGCATGAGATCACGGAGCAGGCCCGCGAGCTGGAGGAGGCGCGCCGGCAGGAGCTTGCGCTGCGCAAACGCGAGCGCGATCTCGAGCGGCAGCGCCAGGATCTCGAGGTGGCGCTGGCGCGGCAGCTCGATGCGGAGCGGCAGAAGATCATCGAGGAAACGCAGACCCGCGTGACCGAGGCCCATCGCCTGAAGGACGCCGAGAAGGAGCGCCAGCTCCTCGACATGCGGCGGCAGATCGACGAGCTCAGACGCAAGGCCGAGCAGGGGTCCCAGCAGCTTCAGGGAGAAGCGGGAGAGATGGAGCTCGAAAGCACGCTCCGGGACCTGTGCCGATCGGACGAGATTCACCCGATCTCACAAGGCGTTCGCGGCGCCGATCTGCATCATCTCGTGCTCGACGCCCGAGGCGTCCGCGCCGGGGCCATCCTGTGGGAGTGCAAGAACACGCGGCACTGGAGCGACACCTGGATCCCGAAACTGAAGGCCGATCAGCGAACGATCCGCGCGGACCTCGCGGTGCTCGTCACAGCGTGTCTCCCGAAAGGCGTGTCGCGATTCGCGTACATCGACGGCGTGCTGGTCACCGACTTTGCCAGCGTCGCCGGCGTCGCGGCCATCGGTACGAGCCCAGCTCCTCTCGGTAGCGCAGGCCCGCCATGCCGCGGCCCACAAGGAGGAACGACTCGAGCTGCTCCATCGCTATCTGACCGGCACCGACTTCCGCCACCGCGTCGAGGCCGTCGTCGAAGCCTTCGAGTGCATGCGGCAGGACCTCGACCAGGAGCGCCGCGCCGCCGAACGCCAGTGGGCCCGCCGTGCCCGACAGCTCGACGCCGTGACGATGAATGTGGCCGGGATGTACGGGGACCTGCAGGGACTCGTCCCTGCCCTGCCGCCAATCGGGAGGCTCGAGTTGCCGGACGGGGATGAAGAGCCGGAGGGGGATGAAAAGAATGTGGCTTAGCCAAGAAAGATGCCAATTCCCCAAGTCCCGATTTTGGTCCCCCGGTCCGCGATCACCGATCACCGATCACCGATCACGACCTCGTCAGTACAGGAGCCCCAGTCCCCAGTCCCGAGCCCCAAGTCCCGGATTTCTTGAGTCCCGATCACCGAATCCCGTCAGTCCCAGCCCCAAAATCCGGAGTCGCCCCAGTCCCGAGTCCCGAGTCCCCAGTTACGCCCCAGTCCCGAGCCCGAGTCCCCAATTCCAGCGTTTACAGGCGTAAAAACGCCGCATCTGGCATGTCTGGCAGCTTCCCATCGGGCATCGGAAAGCGGTAGACTCTGGCACACAAGCGCGCCGCGGTCGAACCGCTGAACCCCCGACCCCGAGGCCAGGTCTCAACCGGCTGTAACAGGCCGTGACGGACTGGCGTTTCCGAAGGTGGGCGGTCCTCGATCCATTCACGTCAGTGGAGCCACTCCCAGCCACTGGCCCAGATAAACGCCATGAAGGTCGCGGTCATTTATCGATTGCTGCTCACGTCTTTGCGTCGCGTCCCGCCCGCTGGCGGCGGTCCGGGCGCCGGTGGCAACGGTCGGCCAGATCACGGATCCTTCTGGCGCGGTCGAGGCGCGGGTGGAATTCTGAAAATGGCGCAAAGCATCTGATGAACGTCGCGGCAGCCACGGTGGTGGCTCGACCATGAGGGCGCTCGACCGGGCGATTGTGCTCGCCTGCCTGCTGACGGCCGTGGCGCCGGCGATGACCTATGCGCAGGAGGCCGCAGTTCTGACGCTGCACACCTCCAGGCGAGACACCAGCGCAACGGCCTCCGTGGATCTGGCGATTCAGCGGGTCCTCGCTCGAGATCTGAAGGGCGGCTTCGACTACTACAACGAGTACATCGATTTCGCGCGCTTTACCGATCCCGAGTACCGCCCGGCATTCCGCGACTTCCTCGCGCTGAAGTACAGGCACCAGCCAATCAGCGTTGTGATTGCGACCACCAGGGTCAGTGTGGACTTCGTTCGGGATTTTGGACAGGAGCTGTTTCCAGGGGCCGCGTTCGTTGTCCAGATGAGCAGTACCTGGTGCGCCCGTGCCTCACTCCACCGGCATCTTCACCAGAATCGACATGGCGCGAACGATGACGCTCGTCGGCCGGTTGCAGCCGGAGGTCAGGCGCATCGTCGTCGTCAGTGGGGCCTCGGCATTCGACAAGTCCTACGAAGATATCGCTCGCGAACAGTTCGCTGCCATGCCGGGGCGCTTAGAGTTCACGTACTGGTCCGGGTTGGCGATGACGGACCTGCTCGCGCGTGTGAAGACCCTGCCTCCGGACGCGGCGCTGTTCTACGTGTCGATCGCGCAGGATGGCACCGGTGCGCGATTCCTTCCCGATGCGAATCTGGCCCCGGTCGTCTCCTCGGCCAGCGTACCGACCTACACCTGGAACAGCGTCGCGAGGGGACGCGGCATCATCGGCGGCAGCCTGATGAGCAACGAGATCATCGCCGAGCGGCTCGGGGACCTGGCCGTACGCCTGCTGCGAGGAGAAACGCCGGAGAGCATTCCGATCGTCGAGATCGATCCCTACGAAGACGAGGTCGATTGGCGGCAATTGCTGCGCTGGAACATCAGCGAGGCCCGACTGCCGCAGGGCGTGACGGTCCGCTTTCGTGAACCAAGCCTGTGGAACCGCTACAAAGGCTACGTCGTTGCAGCTGTCGTGCTCCTGGCGTTGCAGACGGCGCTGATCGGCGCGCTGCTCGTTAATCGGGCGAGACGCCGCCGCGTCGAGAACGCGCTGCGCGAGAGCGAGGAACGGTTCCGAGTGATGGCGGACACGGCGCCGATGCTGGTCTGGCGTTCCAATGCGAACAAGGAATGCGACTTCTTCAACCAGGCCTGGCTCCTGTTCCGCGGACGCACGTTTGCGGAGGAGCTGGGTTACGGTTGGGCCCAGGGAGTCCACAGCGCGGATCTCGAGCGCTGCCTGCTGACCTACACCCGCGCGTTCGACGCGCGCGAGCCCTTCCGCATGGAGTACCGGCTCCTGCGCGCGGACGGCCAGTACCGCTGGGTGCTGGACATCGGCGTGCCGCGGATTGCGCCTGACGGCCAGTTCGAGGGCTACATCGGATCCTGTGTGGACATCACCGACCGGCGCGACGCCGAGGAGGCGCTCCACGAGAGCGAACGGCGGTATGCGCTCGCGACTGCCGCGGGCGGCGTCGGCGTCTGGGACTGGAACCTGGAGACGAACGAGATCTACATTGACCCCGAGCTGAAGAGAATCCTCGGCTTTGACGATGCCGAGATTCGCAACCATATCGATGACTGGGGTGCCCGCGTCCACCCGGACGATCGCGAGGCCGTCATGATCCAGGCCCAGGCCTGCATCGACGGTCGCGTCGAGGCCTACGAGGTCGAGCACCGGATGCTCCACAAGAATGGCGGGGTGCGCTGGTTCCTCGCCCGGGGGTCGATCATCCGGCAGTCCGACGGCAGCGCGCACCGGATGGTCGGCACCGACACCGATATCACGCACCGCAAGCAGGCAGAGGCGGAGTTGCTCGAGAACGAGGCGGCGTTGCGAAAGAGCTTCGAGCAGAACCGGGACCTCGCCGGCCGGCTGATCGCCGCCCAGGAGGCGGAGCGAACCCGCATCGCGCGCGACCTCCACGACGACGTCAGTCAGCAGCTTGCCGCGCTCGCGATCGCGTTGAGCGGAGTGAGACGCCGCATCAACCAGAATGAGACTGGTCGCGATCTCGACGAGGCGCTCACCATGCTTCAGCACAGCACCGTCACGCTCGCCCAGGACATCAGGAGTCTCTCTCACCAGCTGCATCCGGGCGTACTCCAGCATGCCGGCCTCGTCGCCGCCTTGAAGGCGCATTGCGCCGAGTTTCAACGGCTTCAGGGGGTCGCCGTCACTTTCGGCGCCGACGACGGCATCGACACCGTCACGAGCGACGTGGCGTTGTGCTTCTACCGGGTCACACAGGAGGCGCTCACCAACACCGCTCGCCACGCACGCGCGCGGTCCGTCCAGGTTCAGCTCACCCGGCAGCCGGACAGCATCCGTCTCGCGGTCGAAGACGACGGCGTCGGGTTCGAGCCGACCCGCCGGCGGAACGGCGGCCTGGGACTGCGCAGCATCGACGAGCGCGTCCGTGTCGCCAAGGGCACGTTCGCGCTCGAGTCACAGCCCGGCCGGGGCACGCGGCTGACCATTCAAATTCCGCTGTCGGCGGCTCGAACAATCGATCGGATCGGACAGGCGTAGGCCTGGGGAGGACTCCTGGCGGAGGTTATGCGACGCGCTACAGTACTCATCGCCGACGATCACGCGATCGTCTCAGAAGGCCTGGCCAGGCTGCTCACGGATCAATTCGACGTGGTCGGCACCGTGAAAGACGCCAGCAACCTGCTCGAAGCCGCGGCCCGGCTGCGGCCGGACATCATCATCACCGACATCTCCATGCCCGGTCTCAGCGGGATCGAGGCCCTGCGCCGGCTGAAGAACGACAAGATCGAGAGCAAGGTCATCGTGCTGACCATGCACGCCGACGCCGAAGTGGCGACCGAGGCGATGCGCGCCGGGGCCTCGGGATTCCTGGTCAAGCTGGCGGCCGGCGACGAGCTGGTGACGGCGATCAACGAAGTGTTACAGGGCCGCCTCTACCTGACGCCCGCCGTGACGAGGGACGTCATCGCCCGGATGACGGAGACCCGGAAGACTCCCGAAGTCCAGCTGACGCCGCGCCAGCGCGAGGTCCTGACGCTCATCACCGAAGGGCGGCGAATGAAGGAAATCGCGGCCATTCTGCAACTCTCGACTCGGACCGTCGAAACCCACAAATACGAGATGATGCAGGCGCTCGGCGTGCAGTCCACCGCCGAGCTCGTTCGGTACGCGATCCAGCACGGCATCGTGGCCGGATGACCGGGGACCAGGCTCAAGCTGTATCCGGGTAATACATTCTCAGTATTCTTACGGACCCCACCTCAGTATCTTTTCCATACGAACTCCGTAGTTCTGCGCTATCGCGCTGCCGACCCCCCAGCTAGAATCCCTGCGTTGCACGTCCACCAACCAGTGACACCGGGGTATGTGTATGCAGGTCGTAGCTTTCTCGTCAACACGGCTGGATTCGGATGAAGAGCTGCAGCGGTTCGAGCGGCTCGCGTCGACCATGTCGTCCCAGTTCGCGCGGCTGCACGTGGAGCAGATCGGGCCTGCCATCGTCGGCGCTCTCGAGCAGATCGCCCGCGTCATCGACGTCGAAACCTGCGCGCTGGTCGAGCTCACGCAGGCACAGGCGATCACCGCCGTGCACGCCTGGCCGGCTGACGGCGCGGCCTTCGGCCCGGACGGCCCTGACGGACACGTGCCGCGGTGGCTGCTCGATCGCCTGGCACGCTGTGAAGTCGTCCCGGTGTCACATACCGATGATCTGCCGCTCGACGACCGTGACGCATCGTCACGGTCGGGAGGATGGTCGGGGCTGGCCATTCCGGTGCAGGTCGCGGGTGAAGTGGTCTGTGCCTTGATCGTCTGGACGCAGAGCTGGCGGCGATGGCCGGAGCCGGTCGTCGAGCGCGTGCGGCTCCTTGCCGAGATCCTTGGCGTGGCGCTGCAGCGATGCCGTCACGAGGCGGCGCTGCGGGCCAGTCTGGAGACCATCGAACGGCTCAATGCACGTCTGGCGGCCGACAACAGCTACCTGCAGGAAGAGATCAAGACCTACCACGACTTCGACGATATCGTCGGCGAGGGCCCGGCATTGCGGCTGGCGCTGACGCGTCTGGGCCAGGTCGCCCCGATGAACGCGTCGGTGCTGCTCCTCGGCGAAACCGGGACCGGCAAGGAACTGTTCGCGCGAGCGTTGCACGATCGCAGCCGCCGTCGGATGCGCGCGCTGGTTCGCGTCAACTGCGCGGCCCTGCCACCCACGCTGGTCGAAAGCGAGCTGTTCGGGCACGAAAAAGGCGCCTTCACCGGCGCTGTCTCCATGCGCCAGGGCCGCTTCGAGCTCGCCGACGGTGGAACCATCTTCCTCGACGAGATCGGCGATCTGCCACACGAAATCCAGGTGAAGCTGCTGAGGGTGCTGCAGGAAGGGGAATTCGAACGCGTCGGCTCGTCGCGCACCAAGAAGGTGGACGTCCGGGTGATCGCCGCAACCCATCGCGACCTCGAGGCGGACGTCGCCGACGGACGTTTTCGCGCCGATCTCTACTATCGCCTGAGTGTGTTTCCGATTTACCTGCCGGCGCTTCGCGAGCGGCGTGACGACATCCCGTCGCTGGTGTGGTTCTTCATTCACCGGCATCAGCGCGAACTGGGACGGCGGATCACGAAAGTACCGCAGGCGGTCATGCACGCGCTGCAGCAGCACGCCTGGCCGGGCAACGTCCGCGAACTGGAGAACGTCATCGAGCGGGCGATGATTCAGTCGACCGGCGACACGCTGCAGCTCGATGAAGCGTTCGCCCGGCCGCGGCGTCAAGCGATCGACGAGGCCGGGCCGATCGGCGATACCCTCGACGCGATTCAGCGGGCCCACATCGAATCGGTGCTGCTCGAATGCGGCTGGCGGATCAACGGGACGAACAACGCGGCCGAGCGTCTCGGCCTGCATCCCAACACGCTCCGCTTCCGCATGAAGAAGCTGGGCATCATGTCGCCCGAGCGCCGGGCCCGCGAGGGCTCGAGCCTGCCCATGAACTGAGGGGATCCCGAGGTGTGGGGGGCCCACATGCGATCGTCGTGCGGCTTCGATCAGCGCGGCGAAGGGATCCGGTACCGCGCGAGCACGGCCGTGGCGTCGTCCACGCCGCCGCGGGCGGCCGCGAGATCGATGAGCGCCGTGCACTGATCGTCGAGACGGCGAGGCTGCGCGAGGAAGTCCGCGATGATCTCGTCGTCGAGCGGGTCGGTCACGCCGTCCGTGCACAACAGAATCATGTCGTTGTCGCACAGGCCCAGTCGCTCGACGTCGACGGCCGGCGGCTGGCCCGCGCCGATCGCATCGGTCAGGATGTGGCGCAGGTCCTGGGCCGCCGTGCCGACCGGCACCGGCCCGGCGGCCTCGTGGAGCCGCTGATCGAGTGTCTGGTCGCGGGTCAGCTGCGTGAGCTCGCCGTCGCGATAGAGATACGCCCGGGAATGGCCGACGTGCGCGTAGAACAGCTCGCTCCCCGCGCTGAACGCCGCGGTCAGGGTCGTGCACATGCCGGTCAGCAGCGGGTTCGTCCGGCTGCGCCGCTCGACGGCATGCGCCGCGCGCAGATAGAACCACTCCGCGCGGTTGATGATCTCCTCGGCCATCGAACCGTCTACGCGCAGGTTCCACTTGCCGAAATGGATCGCGAGGTGCGCCAGCGTGCTGACGGCGATCCGGCTGGCGAGGCCACCCGCCCCCATGTTGCCGGCGCCGTCGGCTACGACCATCGCATACCCGTGTTCCTCGAACCGTGCCGGCAGGTCTCCCTCGGGCAGGGTCGTCGCCACGACTTCCTGGTGCCGGCCGAGACGGAGAATCAGCATGTGGTCCTCGCTCGCCGGCCGGAGCCGGCCGGGACGCGAGTGACACCCGAATTCCACCTCCACGACCGCCGACAGTGGCTGGAAATCGGCCGCATCGAGGATCGGCGAGAGCATCTTCCGGCGCTCCGCTGCGGGCGACGGTTCCGGTTTCGCTTCATTCATCGCGCCCTGCTTTCCGCTTGCGGCAGCTAGACCGCCGCCTGTTGCGGCTGCTTCGCTTCGGTGAGCTGCTTGTACGCCCGCCCGACCTGCCACGCAAGCACCAGCCATACGACAACGATCGCGGCATTCACGGCCGCGAAGCCACGCGGCCGGAACATGAACACCGTCGTGCCCAGGAAGACCAGCAGCGCCGACAGCACGTCGCCCATTCGCACGAAGAAGGAATCGATCGCCTGCTTGGCGCTGAACTTCTGCTCGTAGGTGCAGGGCAGGAACAGCATGTTCCGGACGGTGTTGTTGAGTGAGTAATCGGTGGCGTTCTCCGCCACCTTCGCCGAGAGGACGGCCATCAGCGCGGGAAAGAACACCAGAATGTTGTAGGCGCCGAGGGAAATCATCGGCAGGATCATCACCGCCCACGGAATCCCCAGGTGCTTGACCACGCGCGAGACGACGAAGAGCTGCAGGAGCAGCCCCAGCACGTTGACGTAGGTGAAGTACTTCGAATAGAAATCGCCAATCAGCTGCCCTTCCGTGAGGCCGTTGGCCTGCCCGCTGGCGATCTGCGCGGCCGCCGTTTCCTTCACGATGCTGCCGAGGATGTACTCGCCGGTGGTGTTGACCCAGTTGAGCAGCATGAGCATGAGCGCCATCAGGAGCAGGTAGCGGGTGCGGAAGACCATCGCGAACGCGTTCTCACCCGAGCTCTTGCGGGCTTCCACGGGCGCCCGCCGCCGCCGCCGGCCGCCGGCCGCCTTCTTTCCGATCGACCACGTTCGTGATGAACAGCTGCAGCGCGAGAACCGCGCCGCCGGCCAGCATCAGCTGATACACGCCGAGCGGTTCGATCAGACGGTCGGCGGTGCCCGCGCCGACCGCGGCGCCGAGCGACGCGCCAAAGCCGACGATGACGAACAACCGGAGACCCTGCTCCTTGGTGTACACGTCGTTGGCGAACGACCAGAACTGCGCGACGACCATCAGGTTGAAGATCCCGATCCACATGAAGAACACGATCGCGAGCGGCACCTGGAACTGGGCCAGGACGTAGAAGACCGCCACGCAGGCGATGAAGAACAGCGTCACCATGTTGATCAGCCGCATCCGCGGGAACCGCGCGACGAGACGGCCGTAGTACGGCACGACGAACGCCAGCAGCACAACCTGCCCCGCCGACATGTAGCTCTTGAGCTCCGCCGACCCCTCGCCCAGGATCAGCGCCTCGCGGACGGGCTTCAGCATGTAGTACGACATGAGGATCAGGAACACGTTCAGTGCGAGCAGCAGCGCCGTCATCCCTTCCCCGGGATGCACGTCCGTGAAGAGGCCGAGAAAGCGCTCGAGAGCCGACCGATCAGAAGTTTTGGTTGTCACGGTTTCACTCCACCCAATGCAGCACGTCGCGAATTACGGACCAACGCGGCGGCCGGCCGGCCGGGTCCTGGCCAAGTATCCAGTAGCGATAGAGCGCGTCAAGCGTCCCGTCCTTCTTCTTCAAATCGATCCAGGTATTGATGAAGGTCGCGAACGACTGATCGTGGCGCGCGATGGGATAGGCGAGCGGCACCTTGACGATGCCGGGCTCGGGAACGACGACCGAATATTCAGGGTACATCAGCGTCCAGGCCGAGCCTCGCTCCGCGGGAAACGCCAGGGCGACGACGTCGGGCGGGAACGCCTTCAACAGCTCGACGAAATCGGTCACCGGACGCAGCGTCGCCTTGGGCGCGCGGAGGCGCAGTTTCTCGAGGTAGTAGGGAACGTTCGGGACGGCGAGGGTAATCGGTCCCATTGCGCGGATGCCGTCCCAGGTCGCGAACCGTTCGCGCGCCGAATCGTGGACGATGAACGCGAGGGTTTCGTCGAGGTAGCCGGTTGACATCAGGGTGCGACTGGCGCGATCGGGGGTGACGACCACGCCGGACATCACGATGTCGCAATGACCCTGCGCGAGCGCCCCGTCCAGTCCGTCGCGCGCCACCGGCACCAGATCGAGCCGCAATTGCAGCTCCGCCGCCAGCCGATGCGCGAGCTCGATGTCGAACCCCACCAGCTCGTTCCGGCCGTTGAAGAACGCGAACGGCAGCGAGTCGGGGAGAAATCCGACCCGCAGGCTGCCGCGGGCGCGAATCGCCTCGAGCTCGCTCGCGCCATCGGGCGCCGCTGGCGCCGGCGACGCACCGGCAAGCACCACGGCGCTCGTGGTTTCGCGCAGAAGATGCATCCCTGCCAGCACTTTGTCCTTCGTGTATGCCTGATCGAGGATACTCGCGAACACGACGCGAGTGCCACCGATGACGCTAACGGTCAAAGCGGCGGTCACGACCGCGTAGCGTACGAGCCGGCGCCGGTTCCATTCCACGAGTCCCACCATGGCGCAGGTGCCGAGCAGCGCCACCGTCAGCGTGTGCACCGCGGCGACGAGCGTGCCGAAGCGGGAATTGATGACGCCGCTCGCCAGGAACAGCTGAAACGCATCGGCTGGAATGCGGAAGAGATCGAGGAGGAACGGCACCGCGACATTGAGACTGCCGAAGAAGGTCACCAGCCCGGTGAGGGCGAGCCGCGGATAGTCCGCCACACTGACGACCGCGTCGGAGAACCACCCGGCGAAGAGCACGAAACTGATCGACAACAGCTTCCCGGTGTGAGGGAAGTTGAACGACGCCGGGACGATGACGTCCGGCAGCGACGCGGCGGCCGAATCGGCCGGGCGGATCCGTGCGATCAGCGTCTTGCTGGATTCGATCAGCACCGGCAGGACGATGAACAGGTCGCCGGCGACGAAGGCCGTCACCAGCGCATCCCGGGTGAGGCTGAAGATCTCCCGCACCCGGATCGGCGTCAACGCGGCAACCAGGCCAGGGAGGACCCACAGACTCACCAGGAGCGCGACCAGCACATAGCTGATCAGATACACCTGCAGCCGTCCGAGCTGTTCGAAGCTCAAGGTGCCGGCAGCCGTGGCGGCGATGGCAAAGAGGCCGTACGGCGTGAGCCGCGTGATGAATCGAGTCAGGCGGGACAGCGCGTCCCCGACGATGCCGAGCACGTCGAGCAGCACCTGTTTCCGTTCGACGCCGATCAGCGCCGCGCCAAGGAGCACCGAGAACAGCACGACGGCCGGGACGACGTTGTTCGCGAGTGAATTGAACGGATTCGAGGGAATGTAGAGATCGACGAAGTTGAACGCCGGCCGGCGCTCGACCAGCGTCGTGCTGAAGAAGCTGGCGTTCTGCACCTGAGGAAACGAGAGCGGAATCGCGAACGTGAAGGCCAGCGCAAGCAGCCACAAGCCGGCCAGGACCGCGCCGGTCTTGACGCCGAGCACGCGCGCGTCCTCATACCGGAGCCGGCCAAGGCTGCCGACGATCGACACGGTGACGTACGGCAGGACCGTCATCTGCAGCAGCTTGACGAAGCCGTCGGCCGCCCATCGGAAGATCGCCGCTCGCTCTCCGAGAAACAGCCCGACGACGACGCCGGTCGCCAGACCCACGAGAATCCGCTTGGAAAAGGACATGCCTCGCCAGCTGCCAGACGGAGCAAGAATGCCGCCGCCCGGGAACAGTCTTCGCAGGCGCTTTCAGAGGTGCACCGAGACCGGCGTGACGTCCGTTTACCGCTGGCCGTCATGGCCCTCACGAAATGCGGTGACACCACGGCCCGCGGGGCGTCAGCCGTGCCCGCAGCGACGGGCCGCTGGACCGCAACGCGCCATCTTCCGCGCCTTTCCGCTATCATCGCCGGCGCCGGGTTCAGGCATGTACGTTGCCTCAGTGGCTGCCGCGGTCCGCTCTCCGTTCGTTCGTCTGTTTCAGACAGAGGTTCTTCATGCATAGTCTTGCCTGCGCGCTCGTCCTGGCCCTGTTCACGCCTCAAGCCATCGGAGAGGTCGAGACTCAGTTCGACAAGGCAGCGAACTTCAGCGCGTTTCGCACCTACTCGTGGAGCAAGGGGCATGAGGCCTTTGACCCCGCCGCGCACAAGATGATCACCGAGGCCATCGATGCCGAGATGACCGGTCTCGGCTTCACGAAAGCGGATGCCGGCAAGGCAGATGTGCTCCTGACCTATCACTCGGTGCGCAGCTCCGAGGTCGATCTGAAGGCGCTGGACAAGCTGGGGCCGGGTCAGGACGCGGCTTCCGCCACCAAGATTCTCGGACGGCTGGCCGTGGTCCTCTCCAACCCGACCTCGAGGGCCACCCTCTGGAGTGCGGGCACCCGTCGTCGGCTGAGCGACGATCCAGCGAAGTGGAAGGACGAAGTGCTTCGAGCGGTGCAGGCGTTGTTCGACACCTACCCGGGGCGCAAGAAAGGCGGGAAATAGCAGCAGTGGTCATCCACGCGCTCACCACCCGCCCGCGTACGGCCTGGCGCGTCGCCGTTGTCGCCGCCACGCTGGCGATCTGCGCCCCTCGCCTGTCGGCGCAGGGACAGCCAGCGGCGGGACCCGACCTGTCGCAGATCGTCTCGAGCGCGACGGTCGGCGAACCGTTCGTTCTGGAATACAACAATCGCCCCATCACTGTTCTGCGGGCGACCATCCTGTCACGTTCCGCCGCAGACCGGGCCGCAGCCGCGGTCGGGAACATCGAGCGGGCGGTGCGCGAGGGTGTCCGGGGCCCGGTCACGACGCGTACGCTGCAGGATGTGACCATCGTCTCGATCGGTTCGCGGGACATCTTCGCCATCCTCCCGCAGGACCTCGATCAGCTCACCGGAGAGACACGGGAGAGCAAGGCCGCGGAAGCCGTGCCGCGCCTCGAGCAGGCGATCACGGAAGCGATCGAGCTGCGAACGCCCCGTCTCCTGCTCAAGGGTGCGGCCCTGGCCCTTCTGGCGACGGTGCTGTTCGGACTCCTCTTCGTCCTGGCCTGGCGGACATATCGGACCCTGGCCGTGCGGCTGCCGAGCGGCGCCGAACGGAAGCTCCATCAGCTCGCGGCGGGCAATGTCGCGCTGATCAAGGCGTCGCACGCGTCCGACGCTCCTGAGATTCGCCGTTCGGATCGCCTTCGTGATCGTGTCGCTGACGCTCACCTACATGTGGCTGACGTTCACCTTACGGCGCTTTCCATATACGCGACCGTGGGGTGAATCACTGCGCGCATTCCTGATCGAGCGCCTCACTGCGATGGGCCTCATGATCGCCGGCGCGATCCCCAATCTCTTCACCGTGCTGCTGATCGTGCTGCTGACCCGCTTTGCGGTGAAGCTCGCGCACGCCTTCTTCGACTCGGTCCGGGAAGGACGAGTGGACCTGCCCTATGTCCATCCCGAAACCGCACTGCCGACGCGGCGGATCGTCACCACGCTGTTCTGCCTGCTCGGATTGGTCGTGGCTTACCCGTACCTTCCCGGCAGCGGCTCTGACGCCTTCAAGGGCCTGAGCGTGTTCGTCGGACTGGTGCTGTCGCTCGGCTCGAGCGGGGTCGTCAATCAGTTGATGAGCGGCCTGACGCTCACCTATTCGCGCGCCATGCGTCCGGGGGACTTCGTCCGAATCGGCGAAGTCGAGGGGACCATCACGCAGCTCGGCGGGCTGTCGACGAAGATCAAGACCCCACGCGGCGAGGAAGTGACGATCCCGAACGCCGTGGTGATGGGGCAGGTGACGACCAACTTCTCACGCTTCGCCGAGACCGACGGCGTCTACACCGCGACGTCTCTCACCATCGGCTACGACACCCCCTGGCGCCAGGTCCACGCCCTGCTGCTGCTTGCGGCGGAACGAACGCCAGGGATCCGCTCGCAGCCGAAGCCCGCCGTCAGACAGACCGCGCTGCAGGACTTCTACGTCCAATACACATTGCTGGTCAGTCTCGAGCAGCCGCATCTTCGCGCGCCGACCCTCGACGCGCTGCATGGCAATATCCAGGATGCGTTCAACGAATACGGCGTCCAGATCATGTCGCCGAACTACGAGGCCGATCCGGCGGGCCCCAAGGTGGTCCCGCCCGAGCAGTGGTATGCGGCACCCGCCAAGCCGGCGGTCGCCGAGCGCGTGTAGACCTAGCCAGGCTCGCACTCCAGACCATCGAGCCTCCGCGCTCGCTCGGTCGCATGTCGTTGATAACGTCGCGCTGGCGCGAGGACGGCTTGACCCGGAAACTTATCATTACGCAGAAGGAGCGTCAGCCTCTAACGCGCCCACGCGTAGTTGTAGCCGACGGCAATCGAGGTGAAGTCGGCGCCGATTGTGGTGAACGCCCCTCGGCTGACGGACATGCGGATCGCCTGCCCGCGGGTGAATGCCCTTGAAAACGTGGCGCCGATTCGTGAGTTGCGCTGCAGGTCGAGGTTCTGTCGCCCGCCGATCGTCGTCCGTCCCCCGGTGAAGTAATTGGCATCCCCCGCCAGCCACATGGTGCGCGTGAACCGGTACGTGACATGGAGCTGCGTCGCGACAATCGGATCCTGCTCACGAGTGCGTCCGCCGACGAAGTCCGTGTTGTCCGTGAAGAACCAGACCCCGGCCATGGCCTCCACGACCCACTTGCCGAAGGCGTGCGAGACGCCGACCTCCGGCTTGAGCGACCAGCGATTGGTTCCAAGGTTGATCAGCCTCGCCGGATCGTATTGTCCGAGGGGCGGCGCGGCGGTCAGGCTGACGCCGACAATGGTCTGCAGACGATACGAGGCGAACGCCTTGGGCGTCATCGCCGGCGCCCCATAGAGGTTCATCGCCAGTCGCATTCTCGGATCGCCCAGTCCGAACCGGGTGACCTCAGCGGGTTCGCCCAGGTAGAGGCCTTCCACGTGGCCGCCAACCATGGGCACCACCACGCCCGCATTGGCCGACCGTCCCGCCAGGCTGAACACCCGCGTGAACGCGAACGCGGTGGTGTTGATCCTGGCACTCGCCTCATCGATGGGTGCCGCGGGATCGAACGCCAGATCGCCCCAGTTGAAGTTGTTGATGGCAGTGATGATGTGCAACCCGGTCGGGAGCGGCCAGTAGGCGCCGGGCTCGAGCTCCTGCGCCGATCCGGACACCGGCATCAGGAGGAGCCCGAGTGCGGCGGCGGTGCAGAGGAAGGATGCGCCCGGACGCCGCCTCACGTGCGATCTACTGGAAGCCAGGGTCGATCCATCGCCAACACTGCCTCCATCCATTCGCTCCTCAACCGCTGCGGCCTACGCCTGTGTGAATCGTCCCGGGAGTGACCACCGGTGCGGGCTAAATCCGCACCGGTGGCGACTGGAGCTATTGCCGCGCCATCGCGATGCGCAGCCGTTCTTCTGGCGAGATGAAATGGTCCGCGTCCTGGGCGTCTTTGTCCAGGTCGATCTGCACCCAGTTGATCTTCCCGTTGAACCGGCTGGAGTGGGCGTCGTAGTCGGGGCTGACGCTCGTGCCCGACTCGTAGCCGATGTCGGTCGTCTCGTCCGCCGAGAAGACGAACCCTTGCGTCTGGTCGACCCGGCCCTTCCCTACTGCCTTGCCGTCGCAGTAGAGCGTGACGTTGCCGCCTTTGCCCGGACCGCCGCCGTCATAGGCGAACTCCATACGCACCTGGGTTTTTCCAGCAGGAATGGGGCTGGAGGATTCGACCTCGTACGACGTGATGCCGAGCACGTTGTAGACGAATTTGGCTTTGCCGCCCTTGGCGTAGAGGCTCCAGCCGCCGAATCGGCCGCCCTGCGCGATCAGCACGCCTTCGGCACCCTTGGCGGGCACGTCGAGATCGGCGGTGACGGCGAACGACTTGTTCTTGACGCTGACGACGCTGTTCTCGGAGAGGCGGCCCATCCCGGCAAACAGCAGCTGCCGGTTCCCCTTGATCAGCGCCGGTCGGCCGGCCATCTCGGGCACGAAGCGCTCGATCTGGCGGTCGTCGAGCGGCAGCACGTTGTACTTGACCGCTTCGATCAGCCACAGCCGCTGCAGCTCGTGGAGCTTCTCGGGCATCTTCTTCGACAGGTCGTTGGCCTGCGTCCAGTCCTTGCTGCCGTCGTACAGCTCCCACACATCGTCGTCGAAGGCCGGCATCTTCTCGCCGCCCATTGCCCACGGCGTGCGGTGCTTGGTTACCGCGCTCCAGCCTTTGTGATAGATGCCGCGGTTGCAGAACATCTCGAAGTACTGCGTCTCGTGCCGTTCTGCCGCTTTCGCGTCGTTGAAGCTGTAGAGCATGCTGGTGCCTTCGTACGGGCTCTGCTGCACGCCGTTGACCATCGTCGGCTCGGGGAGGCCGGCTGCTTCCAGCACCGTCGGGGCAAGGTCGATCACGTGGCTGAACTGATGACGCACGCCGCCCTTTTCTTTGATGCCGTTTGGCCAGTGCACGATCGTGCCGTTGCGGGTCCCGCCCCAGTGCGACGCGACCTGCTTCGTCCACTGATAGGGGGAATCCATCGCCCAGGCCCAGCCCACGGCAAAGTGGCCGTACCAATCCCTCGCCGCCGAACTCCTCGAGCTTCGACATCATGAACTCGGGTGTCTCGAGAGCAGCCATGCCGTTGAAGTTCGCCATCTCGTTGAAGGCGCCCTGGAGCGTGCCCTCAGCCGACGCGCCGTTGTCGCCGATGATGTAATAGATCAGCGTGTCGTCGAGCACTTCGATGATCCTTGAGCGCGTCGATCAACCGTCCCAGGTGATGGTCGGTGTGCTCCATGAATGCCGCGTACACTTCCATCTCGCGCTCGAGCACCGGCTTGAGCTTGGGATCCATGGCATCCCAGGCTGGAATGGCGGCGTGCCGCGGCGTCAGCTCGGCGTCGGCGCCGATCACCCCCAGTTTCTTTTGCTGGTTGAACGTGATCTCGCGCTGCTTGTCCCAGCCGTGGGCGAACTTGCCCTTGTACTTGTCGATCCACTCCTTCGGGACGTGATGCGGCGCGTGCGTGGCTCCCGGCGCGAAGTAGATGAAGAACGGCTTGTCTGGCAGCAGCGCTTTCTGCTGGCGCGTCCAGGCGATCGCCTTATCGGTCAGGTCTTCGGTCAGGTGATAGCCCTCGGCGGGCGTTTTGGGCGGCTCGATCGGCGTCGTCCCCTCATAGAGCGCAGGGTCCCACTGGTTGTTCTCGCCGCCGATGAAGCCGTAGAAGTACTCGAACCCGCCACCGCCGGTCGGCCACGCGCTGAACGGTCCTGCCGGACTGGTCTGCCACACCGGGACCTCGTGGCATTTGCCGAACTGCGCCGTCGAGTAGCCATTGAGCTTGAGGGTGAGTGGGAGAGGCGCCTTGGTGTTGGGTAGCACGGAGCTGTAGCCTGGCGCGGCCGTTGCGATCTCGGTGATGCCGCCCATGCCGACCGAGTGGTGGTTGCGCCCGGTGAGCAGCGCCTGCCGGGTGGGCGAGCACAAGGCGGTCGTGTGGAAGCGCGTGTACTTCAGCCCGCCCTTTGCGAGCTTCTCGATGTTCGGGGTCTGGCACGGACCGCCAAACGCGCTCGTCGCGCCGTATCCCACATCGTCGATGAGGATCACCAGTACATTGGGCGCGCCCTTGGGCGGCCGCACGTCCTTGATCGGCGGGAACTTCGTGTCCCGATCCTTCGCGTCATACGTGATCAAGCCCGGGTGCTGAATGTCGGGAATCGGGAGGTTCGAACGGTTGACGTCGTTGCGGTTGCTCATGCACCTAGCTCCAAGAAGATGAAAGAACTGATTCGGGAATGGATCGCCAATACCGGGACAGATCCCGATCCACGCTCAGCCGAGCGACGTGGGTCGGCCAGATCGACGGGGCAAGAAACGGTCCAGCAGCCGACGCACACAATCTCGCGGAAAACCTTCGCAACGGCGCGCCGTGAGTGAAGGGTCCCATCCGCCGTCACGACATGCCGTTAGCGCGCCTCCCTTCCTCGTCTTCGTTCTGGGCGTACGCGAGCTTGCCGCTGTGCACCAGACGCCGGGGCGGAACGCGAACTCGCCACCAACCGCGAGCGATTTGCGTCGACGTGCTCCCGGTCGACGCATACGAGGTAACGCCTTCAATGAGTGGCTGGGTTGTTGTGGAGTGGAGGGCTGCGCCTGCTGCAGTCCTCCGCCGTGGCAGTGCTTGAACTTGCGCCCGCTTCCACAGGGACAGGGATCATTGCGCCCGCAGGCGCCGTAAGTCTTGCGCAGCCGCTCCGCCTCTTCGGCGGCGAGCAGCGCCATCACTTCGTCCGCGTAGTGCCCGCGGCGCAGCAGATCGGCCATGAGCCGCATCGGCCGATCGACGTGATGGAAGAAGGCTTTGTAGCCGGCGCAGAGATAGTTCAGGCCGGGCTCGCCATCCGGCGTGGCGATGAAGCGATTCTTGGGACATTCCCCGTGGCACGCGAACCGCACGTCGCACTCACGGCAGTAGCGAGGGAGGGTGTCGCGCTTGGCGTTCCCGAAGAGGCGCTGCTGATCGGACGAGACGAGCTGCAGCATGTGCACCTTGCGGATGTTCCCGAGCAGATGCTTCGGCTCGACGAAGTGATCGCAGGAATAGAGATCGCCGTTGTGCTCCAGCGCGACGGCGCTGCCGCAGGTTTCGGCAAAGATGCACATGCCAGCCTGGACGCCGGTCCAGGAGGCCAGGGCGGCGTCGAACATCTGCACGAAGACCGACCCGACGTCCGCCTTGATCCATTCATCGAAGACGCCGGTCAGGAATGCGCCCCATTGCTCCGGGGTCACACTGCGGTCGGTGACGTCGTGGCCGTCCTGCAGGTAGAGGGGCCGCGGATCGCTGCCCCGGGCGCCCCATCCAAGGTTGGCCAGCGGCAGCATCTCCTTCGTCACGCGCTCGACGATCGGGATGAACTGGATGAAATGCGTGCCCACGTCGTCTCGAAGAAAGCGGTAGACCTCGAGCGGATGGCCGGCGTTGGCGGCATTGACGGTGGTGAGGACGTTGAACTCGACGCCATGCTCCTGCATCAGGCGGGCGGCCCGCATGACCTTGTCGAACGTCGGACGTCCTCCCTTGTCGACGCGATAGCAATCGTGCATCTCGCGCGGGCCGTCCAGGCTGAGACCGACCAGGAACCGGTAGTCGCGGAAGAACTCACACCATTCGTCGGTGAGCTCCGTGCCGTTGGTCTGGATCGTGTGCTCGATGGAGGTCCCGGGCGTGCGGTATTTCTGCACGTACTCGATTGCCCGCCGGAAGAAGTCGAGCCCCATGAGCGTTGGTTCGCCGCCCTGCCAGGCGATGGTGATGTCGGGGCCCGGCTGCGATTCGAGGAGCTGCCGGATGTACACCTCGAGCAGGTCGTCCGCCATGCGGAATCGATCGCCGGGATACAGCATCTCCTTGGACAGGAAGAAGCAGTACTTGCAGTCGAGATTGCAGATGGCGCCAGTCGGCTTCGCGAGCACGTGAAAATGACGCAGCGTGCTCGCGATCGGCAGCCTCGGCTCAGCGGCGGTGATCATGTCGTCCCCTGATGGTCCGCATGGTCAGGCGAGAGCGTTGACGCCTGCTTCTTCGCCTTGGTAAGAAAACAGCTTCCGCACCACGGCTCGACCTCCTGCCCGGTGCACCCGTGTTCAGTCGATTCCCGTGGGACAGCAAGAAAATGGCCGCGACGTAACCCGGTTCGGCGGCCTGAAATGCGCCGTTGCCCCGCCTGATGACGACTGGCCCGCGCGTGACCAACCGCCCGCGTCACTGCGGGTCGTCAGGGCGCTCACAAGATGCCGTTACCGATCGCCTGACCGCAGCATCCACGGGGGTCCGGAGGCCGGTTTCAGCGGCATGCCGGTTGCTCATCACCAGATTCTTCCGCCTCACCAGCTGCGGAAGGCCACCAGGCCTTGTCCGCGAAGCGTGCGCGCGATGGCGGAAGGCGGAAGCCATAGATCTCGTGAGGCGCGAAGGATTCGATATGACGCTCGCATCGATTGGAACCGGCCGCCGGCTCATCGACCCTGCGCGCCGCGCTGACCTGGCCAGCCTTGGCGTGGTCCTCACAGCCACTGCCGGATTCAGCAGCGCCCCGCGTCAGCGGCAGGGGGGACCTGTCGATCAGGGAAGAGGATCGCTGACGGCCGCGCGCAAGTTTCTCGAGGGCCGGTGGTCGCTGGAGTCGTTCGAGGTCTACCCGGAAGGCAAAGCGCCGATCGCCTTGAAAGGGAGCGGCACGCTGTCCTATGACAACTTCGGGAATCTGAAGGTGGACATTCGCGCCGACCAGGCAACAGGGGATCTGCTCCGCGCCGCCGGCATCGACATCCGCGACGGCGTAATCTCGTCAGACGGACGCACGGCCGTCGACATGCAGAACCGCACCCTCACCTACGTCGTCACTGGACAGACTCCGAACACTGGACCGCTGGCGCTCAATCGTCCGCGGCACTGGCAGGTCGAAGGCGATCTGCTCACCCTGACGACGAAAGACGACGCCGGCAAGCCGCTGTCGATCGGCCGCTGGAGAAAGAGCCCGTAGCTCGCAATCGGCGAGCATCGCAGATTCGGCAATTCGAAGGAGGTTTCCCTTGCGGTTACGCTGTGCTGCAACTCTCGTCCTGCTCGCGGGTGCTGTCGCCACCGGTTCGGCCCAGACCGCCAGCCGCCACGTCGGCGCGCCGGAGACATTCAGCGCGAACGCCAACGTCGCCAAACCCGGGACCGGCGCCATTGCCGCGACCATACAAGTCCACATCGAGCGATACACGCCGGACGCGGACCGCAACGCCGTGCAGTCCGCTCTGGCCCAGGGATATCCGGTTTTCCTGACCGCTTTGCGCAAGGCGCCCGAAGTCGGGTACGTGCAATTGGGCGATCAGAAGACGCCCATCCGCTGGGCGCGTCAGACCGCAACCCCTAAGGGCCGCACGATCGTCGTCGTCACGGACAAGCCGGTGTTCTTCGTCGGCGGTGGCGCCACGGATGCCAAGCCGCGCGCCGGGTACGAGGTCGCCGTGATCCAGCTGGAGGTCGACGACATCGGGCTCGGCACCGGCACGATGGCGGCCGCCGCACGCGTGAAGCCGGGCGGCGACACCGGTGTTCGCATCGACGACTACGCGGAAGCTCCGGTCAAGCTGGTCACGGTCAGCAGAAAGATCAAGTAGCAGGCTTCGACTCGCTCCGCGAGTCGAAGGCGTCACGCCCTGGCAATGACGCCCATGAGCGCGGCGACGCCGAGCACAGCGATGAGCGCCGCAACCGGCCCGGCGACCGATTTGGGGATTGTTCCGTATTCCTGTTTCATCAGCCGGAGGCTCTCGTGGTGCTGGAGCCCAGCGAGCAACAAGGCCACCAGCCCCGTCCCAATCATGAGGATCGCGAACCCGCGCGGACCGATCAGCCGCTGCGGCGGCACCGGTCCCTTCAGCTCCAGCTGGAAGAACTTGTAAATGGTGAACCCGAACGAGATCAGCGACGCCGCGGTCCTGATCCAGGCCATCATCGTCCGCTCATACGCGAGCCGCGTGCGATCGATCGCCAGACGCGTGCCCGTGTCGAGCGTCGGCGGGTTCGACGGCGTCATGGCCTGGAGGCTCCTCGAGCGGCGCGGCTCGAACTGCGGATCAACATCGGGCCGGTCACGCGGCCCATCAGGTGCTCGTAAAAGCGACTGAACACGTCGTCCATCGGATGCCTACCTCTGCGCCCCCCGTTCGGCGCGGCCGCCCTCCGCCACGGTCCATGGCCAGCGACCCTCGATCTCGACCACCAGCGACCAGCTCAGAAACGTCCGCACGATCACGAGCAGCGCGAGGATGCCGACGTTCGTGAGCGAGGCTTCGAGCGTCACCGTGCGGACGATGTCTGCAGCGACGAGGAACTCGAGGCCGAGCAGCAAGGCTCTGGCGAGCTGCGCCTTGTACTGCTCATAGGCGTCGTCGAGGCGCTGCTGGATGTGAAGGAGGAATCGTCCGGTGCCATGGACGATGGCGATGATGATAATCGCGACGGCCAGCACCTCGATGGCGGTGGCGGCGAGCTCGATCCATTCCCTGACCATGAGCCGGTTACTTGCCTGCGCCGAGCTGACGGCGTGCCCGCACGATCAATCGGCGCTCCGGTGAGACCCGCGTCACAACGAGCTCCCCACGGAACCGCTCATCGCTTCCCACCTGGTCCGCGCATCCGCGCTCTCCACGGGGACTCGAGCTGCAACCGGATGTATCCCGGCACGCCGGTGAGCGTGGCGCCGCGCGCCTCGACGCGCTGAATGGCTTCGAGCCCGGCGGCGTCGGCCGACACGAGGTCTGTCAGATCCAGCTGCAGCGGGCCGGGCTCGCTGCAGGCAATCAGCAGCTCAGGGACCTGCGCTTCGCCGAGGCGGCCTGCCAGACGCACGACCCGTCGATCCTGTTCCTGCGCCACGCCAATCCAGCAGTCCACGATCGAGAGCTGATCGCAAGACTGACGCCGTCACCAGCGGGAGGCTCGGAGATGTCACTAAGTCCAGTCCGCGCGTGATTTGCACGTCCGGGCCGGGCCGGCAGGTACTGCCGGCGGTGGTCAAGGTCACGACATGCCGTGATCGAGTCTCGAAACGTTGGGACGGCAGCGCGGCGAAGCTCCCGGTTTCGCCAGCCACACGCGAGGGTCGCGACAGAACGCGTCACGGAACCGCTGATTCGCGAGAACGTCCGACTGTCGGACCGTCTCTTGCACAGGTCCGGAATGACTCGTTGGTGTGTGCGAAGGGGTCGGATCTTGTATTTCAACATGTGCTCTGCCCTGGTCTGAGTCGAGGCTGTCAGTAGCGAACCAAGGACTTTGGGTGGCACATGTTGAAATACAAGACCTGACCCCTTCAGGAGCTTCCAGGGCGCGATCCGTTGCGGGATTCTCCCGGCCGGCACGTTCGACGGGCCTTCCTGGCCGGTCGGGAACACGCACGGCGGAGGGCGACGTCGGCGACGTCAAGGAGGGCCGGCATGATCAAGTTGAGCGGCTTCTGGAGAGTGACTGCGGTCACTGCCGCCGTCGTCGTCGCAGGCGCGACGATGGCCGGCGCTCAGGAGCCGGAATCACGCGCGGCGGCGATTGCTGCCGAGCAGGCGGAGAAAGCGGCAAAGCTGGCGCCCTATGTACCCAGCGGCGCCGAGCGATTGCTGACCCGTGTCCGTGAGAAGCTGCTCGAGTCTCCATCGGGCTTCTATCCCTGGTTTGGCAGCGTGTATGGCGGTGGCGGCTTCACGCTCGGCGCCGGGTACCGGCGGTTCTACGGGGACCGCACGAGATGGGACCTCGGCGGCATGTACTCGCTGAAAAGCTACAAGCTGCTCGAACTGAGCACGTCGTCGCTCGGCCACGCCACGGGCCGTCTCGATCTTTACGGGCGGGTCGGCTGGAGAGACGCGACGCAGGTCGCGTATCACGGTCTCGGCATCGACAGTCCAGAGGATGGCAGCAACTTCCGCATGAAGCAGCTGTACACCGGCGGCAATCTCGGTCTGCGTCCCGTTCCCTGGGTGGTGTTCGGCGCCGGCATGATGCTCGAGGACTTCACCCTCGAGGAAGGTCAAGGGGCCGACCCGTCGATCGAGACGATACACACGCCAGACACCGCGCCAGGTCTCGGGGCGAATCCAACCTTCCTGCACGCGACCGGGTCAGCCGGCATCGACTGGCGTCCCTCACCCGGCTACGCCCGGCGCGGAGGTCTCTACGAAATCTCGTACCACAACTACGCCGATCGCGACAGCACCCACAGCTTCGATCGCGTCGACGCCGAGATCGTCCAGCACGTGCCGATCCTTCGCGAAAACTGGGTAATCTCGCTGCACGGCCGTCTCCAGTCCACTCTCGATGACGAGGATATCGTGCCGTACTTCCTGCTGCCGGCGCTCGGCAGCGGCAGCACCCTGCGCGGCTATACCAGCTGGCGCTTTCGCGATCGGCAGAGCCTTCTCCTGTCGGGAGAATGGCGCTGGATTCCGAACCGGCTCGGCCTGGACATGGCCATCTTCTATGACACCGGGAAGGTCACCAGCCGTTTTCGGGAGTTGAGTCTCGACGGCATGAAGAGCAACGTCGGCGTCGGGGTTCGCTTCCACGGCCCTCTCTCCACGCCGCTGCGGATCGAGCTCGCGCGTGGCAGTGAAGGATTCAATCTCGTGTTCTCCGGAAGTGCGGCATTCTGATTCCGGCGACACTCACACAGGAGCAACGCACGGCCGTGACTGTTCTGACCCGCACTCTCACCTTGACCCTCGCGCTCTCGAGCGCGCTCGCGGCCATCACCCTGCCGATCTCTGGCGCCGGACGGAAGTTCTACAACGACGATCCGCTCGCGCGCGAGCCGGAAACGCAGGACGCGTCGGCGGCCCAGGAGCAGGAGATCGACCTCTTCTTCGATCTCGCGCTCAATCTCTTCGGGAATCCTGGCGATCGGACGCCAGACGTCCGGGCGCGCAACGTCAACACGATCGACGAGGTCCCGGACTCAGGCTGGTTCACGAACCGCATACTTGCCCGGCCGGTGACCACCGCCGAGGCCACGCGCGGCCCGCTCACCAACGACGGTCCCGTGCCCGGCGTCTGGTCGGTCACGCGCCCGAAGGAAGTCGGATTCGCGCCTGGATTCACGATGCAGGATTCGAAGGGGACGACGTGGTTCGTGTCGTTCGATGCCCGCGGGTACCCCGAAGCGGCGACGGGTGCTCTCCTCGTGGCGAACAAGATCTTCTGGACACTCGGCTACTGGCAGGTCGAAAACTACCTCATTACCGTACAACCTGATCAGCTGGTCGTCGCCGACACCGCGACCATCCGCCCACCGTCCAACATCGTCCGCCGGATGAAAGCGAGCGATCTCGAGGATGTGCTGCGGCGGGCCCACCGCAACGCCGACGGAACGTATCGGGCGGTCGCCGCGCGTGCCGTGCCCGGCAAACCCCTGGGCGGCTTCCGCTATCACGGCACCCGCCCCGACGATCCGAATGACGTGGTGCCGCACGAGCACCGCCGCGAGCTCAGGGCGCTCAAGGTCTTCGGCGCGTGGACCAACCTCGTGGACATGAAAGCCGGGAATACTCTCGACGTGCTGGTCACGGACGGCGGCCGCAGCGTCGTCCGCCACTATCTTCAGGACGTCGGATCGACGTTCGGCACCGGCGCGAACGGACCGCGCGAGTACGACGAGGGATGGGAATACCTCTATGAGGGCGACCTGACCAGGAAGCGTCTCTTCCGCATGGGGTTCTACTTCCACCCGTGGCAGACCGTGCGCTACGACGAGTACCCATCGATAGGACGCTTCGAGGCCGGCTACTTCGATCCGTTGGAGTGGCGTCCCAGAGTGCCCACGGCGGCACTCCGGCACACGCGGGCGGACGATACGTTCTGGGCGGCGCGGCGCGTCATGGCGTTCTCCGACGAGCTGATCCGCGCTATCGTGAAGACCGGCGCCTACAGCGATCCGAATGCAGAGGCACATCTCGTCGAGATGCTCATCCAGCGGCGGGACAAGATCGGCTTCACCTATCTGGCCGCGATCAACCCGGCCGTCAACTTTGCCCTCGACGACAGCGGCCGCCTGACGTTCGTGAATGCGGCGGTCGCGGCCGGTGTGGCCAAGCCACCGGCCGGTGGCTATATGGTCCAGTGGTCGACGTTCGACAACAACACTGGCACGGCTTCGGCGATCGGCTCGCCGACCGCCGTCAGCACGACGGAGTCGCGTGCGCCTGGGGCACTTCCGGGCGCCGGCTTCTTGAAACTCGGGATCAGCGCAGTTCAGTCGGAACACGCGTCGTGGGCGACGCCGGTCGATGTCTACTTCCGCCGCGCGGCGGCCGGCTGGTCGCTCGTCGGCGTGGATCGCCTGCCCACGGTCGCGGCGAAGCCGCAGTCATGAGAGGATTACCGAAAATGAGATGTCGGCACAGGGCACGGACCGTTCTGATCGGGGTCTGCAGCCTGCTGGCTGTGGCGGCCGCGGCTCAGAAGATCAGCGTCGATTCGCACCGCGACGACCGCGCGGATTTTTCGAAGATCCAGACCTATACCTGGCTGCCGACGCCGCCGGCGAAGACGAATATCGCCCCGGATGCCGTGACGAATCCGAACATGTCCCAGAAAGTCCTCGGCCCTCACATCATCGCCGCCGTGGATCGGCAGTTGACACTTCGCGGACTGAAGCGCATCGAAGAGGGACAACCGGATATCAAGGTGGTCTACTACGCGTCTCTCAACGTCAACGTGAGCGCGGCCGAACTGGGCAGCTACTACCAATACACCACCGGATGGGCGACGCTGCCGCTCGGAGCCGCGCCCACATCGAGCTTCGAGATCCTCGAACGTGGCACGATCGTCATCGATGTGATCGCGCCCGGCTCGAACACCGCGATCTGGCGGGGAACCGTCGCCACGAACGTCGATCACGAGAACACGCACGAGAAGCGGGTCGAGCGGATCAATGAGGCCATGACCCGCGTGTTCGAGCGGTTTCCGGTCCGGCCTGCTCGCCAGCGCTGAGTTCGGGGGAGACACGGCCGATGTCGTCCTTTCGGCGCATGCCCCATCACCGTGTTGTGGCCGTCATGCTGACGGTCCTGGCGTTCACGGTCCAGGCACGCGCGCAGCAACCCGCGGCCTCCACCGGCCCGCAGACGCCAACCGATGCGGCCGGCTTGTCACGCCTGATTCTCGAGCAGCGGCAGATCCTCGACGCGCAGACTCGTTTGATCGAGGAACTGACGAAGCGGCTCGACGAGACCAGCAAGACGGTCGCGGAAAGCCAGCGACGCATCGCCGAACTCGAGCAGAACGCATCGGCGTCGGCGCCACAGGTGCAGGAACGGCTCAAGGAGATCGAGCAGTCCATTCGCGTCCTGCCGGAGCTGGCCGCGAAGGAACTGAAAGAAACCACCGAGTTTCCCGGATCGTTCAAGATTCCTGGATCCGAGGCGTCGATCCGCTTCGGCGGGCAGGTGCGAACCCTGCTCGGTACGCAACATCGGGGCGCTCGGTACCGAGGATCGGTTCGTCACATCCTCGATCCCGATCGAAGGCACACCCGAAGCCGGCAAGCCCTCACGGACGACGCTCACGGCGAACCCGAGCCGGCTCGAGACCGACTTTCGAACGCCGACCGCTGTGGGGCCCCTTCGCGCATTTCTCTCGGGCGATTTCGCCGGCAGCAATCGCAGCTATCGCCTGCGCCATGCGTTCGGGCAGTGGCGGGGATTCCTGATCGGTCACACCTGGTCGGCATTCTCCGATCCCGAGGCGGAGCCCGATGGCCTGGACTTCGAAGGACTGAACGCGATTTCGTTGTTCCGCCAGCCTGGGATTCGCTGGACGCATCCGTTCGGCAGCCGCTACGAGCTTGCGTTCGCGCTCGAGAATCCGTCGCCCGACATCACCGGCGCGTCGGGCGTCAATCAGGTTCCCGACGTCATCGCACGCGTGCGATTCAACGCCGAGGAGAAGCCTTCCGCCAATCGCATCCTCTTCCGTGGCGGGGGCCATACACAGGCGGCGTTGCTGTTCAGACAGCTGCGCGGCGAGCCGAACGATCTGCCCAATCACATCCTGTCCACTGGAGGGATCGGCGTCCATTTCAGCGGCCGCCTGCACGCTCCGTGGAGGAGCCAGGATTTTCTCAAGTTCGCGACCGCTGCCGGAACGGGGATCGGACGGTACATCACCGATCTGGGCACCCTCGGCGGTCAGGATGCCGTTTACGACGCCGAGGGAAATCGGCTCATCGCGCTGCCCGTCTACTCGACGTACATCGGCTATGAACACTGGTGGACGGAGGCGCTGCGCTCGACCGCGACCTTCGGCGCCGTGTTCGTCGACAACCTCGAGATTCAGGCGGCCGACGCGCTGCATCAGACCACCCGGGCCAGCTTCAACCTTTCCTGGTCACCGATTCCGAGGATCGATCTGATTGCCGAGTTCCTCTCGGGACGCCGGGTCAACAAGGATCGCCAGGATGGCCACGCCGGTCAGCTGCAGCTCGGGTGGATTTTTCGATTCTGAAGATTGCCGGCGGGCCGGCCAAATCCACGAGCCACTGAGCCCGATCACAAAATGCCGTGATCTCCCCTGACTCCGCGGCGGGTCGATCAATACTCAAGAGTCATATGGATCCGATGTTCGTTCCCGATGTCGAACGCAACCCGCAACCTGGACCCTACCGGGCGCTGATCGAGCAGATGCAGGCGCAAGGCGCCGAGTATCCCCAGATCTGGCACCTCTTCGCCTATCTGCCGTCGGCGACCGAGCATCTCGCGCGCTTCACGCAGCAGATCCTTCGTGGTCCGGCGCCGCTCAGTCCCGGCCTGCGCGAGCTGATCGCGGCCTATACGTCGCAGCGCAACCACTGCCCGTTTTGACTGAAGTCGCACGCCGCAGTTGCGGCGGAACTGCTTGGCGATGCCGCGCTCGTGGAGTCGGTCATGACCGACCTCGAGACGTCGTCGCTGGACGAGCGGCACAAGGCGCTGTTCCGGTTCATCGACAAGGTGAACCACGATTCGCCGCGAATCACGCACGCCGATCTCGATACCGCGCGCGCCGCCGGCTGGGACGATGAAGCGCTGTACTTCGCCATCACCGTCTGCGCCCTGTTCAATTTCTACAATCGCTGGATCGATGCGACCGGTGTGCACGCCCTGTCCGACGAAGCACACCGGCAGGGAGGCAAACGCTCGGCGCAGTACGGTACGTTCGCAGCTGATCGCGGACCGTTCCGGCTCGGGGCGGTGGCGGATCGGTTCAGTTCCGAGGCAGCGCGTACACGACGATTCCGATCGGTCCCGAGCCGGCTGGCGGGTTCGGGCCAGGGGCGCCACCGCGTTGTCCGCCGCCCCCTCGACCACCGGCAGTGGAGGCCGTCACGAGCAGGTACTGGCGGCCGCCAAGCTCGTACATCGACGGCCCGCCCGTCGACAACCCACCGAGCTGCAACTCCGATAACTGCCGGCCGCTGCTGCTGTCGTAGATGTGCACCTTGCGATCGGCAGCGGTGGCGAACAGGAGTCCTGTTGCCGTGACGATGAGGCCTCCTTTGATGCTCGCGGCCGTACCCGTTCCTGACACACCCTGACCGACGAGGCGCAGATCATCGCCGAGCCCGATCTGCCATTTGATCGTGCCTTCGTTGAGATCGTAGGCCGTCAACGTCGTGTACGGCGGTTTGACGATCGTCGGGTAGAGCCCGAACCCCTCGGTGACGTACCGGCCTTCCTTGACCACGTCCTGCTGGCCACCCCGTCCGGCGCGCGTCTCGCCCGGTTTCATCAGCCGGATGATCGTGGGAACGTTGAAGCCGATGACATAGACGCTGCCGTCCGACGGGTGGCCGGCGGTGCTGCCCCAGTTCGATCCGCCCTGATTGCCCGGCATGTGGATCACGTCCTCGAACCCAATCGGTGTGAATGGGCCGTCGTTCCTGGCCTTCAGGATGCGCTGCCTGAACTGCTCGCGCTCCTCGGGCGTCAGGATGTACGGATTCAGATCCTCCACCGTGAACTTCTGCCGCGAGAAGGGGGGCGGTGCCGTCGGAAACGGCTGCGTCGGCCAGAGGCTCTCACCGGGCACCGTCGTGCTCTGCGGCACGGGGCGCTCCTCGATCGGCCAGATCGGCTGACCGGTGACTCGATCGAACACGTACAGGTAGCCGGTCTTGCTGGCCATCGCGACTACGTCAACCGTCCGGCCGTTGTGGCGGATGGTCGTCAGCTGCGGAGAGGAATTGTTGTCGAGGTCCCAGATGTCATGGTGGACGGTCTGGAAGTGCCAGAGGCGTTTGCCGGTCCTGACATCGAGGGCGATGAGGCAGTCGGCGAAGAGGTTGGCTCCTTTCCGGTTGCCGCCGTAGAAGTTGTACTTGGCGCTGCCGGTCGGCACGTAGATGATGCCGCGCTTCTCGTCGATCGACTGCTCACCCCAGTTGTTCGCGCCGCCGACGGTCTTCCAGGCATCCTCGGGCCAGGTGTCGTAGCCGAACTCGCCGGGGCGGGGAACGGTGTGAAAGGTCCACACCAGCGCGCCCGTGCGTACGTCGAACGCGCGAATGTCTCCCGGCGCCGACGCATACTCCTGGTTGGTCGCCGATCCCATGACGATGAGATTCTCGAAGACCCGTCCCGGTGTCCGGGTCTGCTGGTTGATCGTCGCCGGATCGCGGTCCAGACCGACCCGGAGATCGACCTTCCCGTTGACGCCGAACGAGGTTATCGGCTCGCCGGTGAGCGCATCGAGCTCCTGGAGGAAGTTGCTCGCGCTGAAGATCAGCCGGCGATCCTTCCCGTCCTTGCTCTCCCAGTAGTTCACGCCGCGGCTGTTGAAGTTCTCCACACCCTCGTGGATCCAGATCTGCTTGCCGGTTGCCGCGTCGAGCGCAACGAAGGACCCGTTCGGCCCGCGGCCGTAGACCGTGCCGCGTACGACGAGAGGATTGAAGTCGGTCTGGCCGGCCGGATAGACCCAGGCGACCTCCAGCCGGTTGACGTTCGCCTTGGTGATCTCGGTTGCGGCGACGAACCGTGAGCTATCCGCACCACCGGCGTAATCGCGCCATTCGCGTGGGCCCTGACCGGACACCGCCAGTCCGGACGCGACCGCCAGCGCCAGGATCATGGCTCCCTTTCCGAAACCGGCCGTACTCCGTGGTGTGGACAAATCCCGTTCACTGCCCATCGACGCGTCCTCCTCAGGCGCCCGGGGCCGGACAAAGCATTCGCCCGGTCAAGCCTGGGCAACACTACACCAGGACAGGTCGAGTGCGCTCGTCCGGGGTCGAGGGGCGCAGGTTGAAGAGGAAATCAGAATTCGGTGGGCTCGATCAGCTGACATGCCTCGAGGCGGTTCCCGTCCAGATCCCAGAAGGTGAAGCATCGCAGCCGGGACAGGTCTCGCAGTTCGGAGGTCGCGACGCCACGAGCCATCAGCTCGGTCCGCTGGGCGGCCGCGTCGGTCGCTTCGAAGACCGGAAACGTGCTCGCCATGTCTGGTGCCGCGCCCACTTCGTCAGGTCGCAGCTGCCAGAGCGCCAGGGAATCACCGCGTCCCATGTCGAGCACGGCGATACCGGCGGCGCAATCTTCGAACAGAACACGGAAGCCGAGCCGCGTCCGGTACCACTCCACCGCCGCCGCGCGATCCTGAACCCGTATCACGACGCTGTCTATCCGGTAGAACAACAGGAACACCTACGCCGAAGACATGTTCGTGCAACGATCCGCAGATCGGCAGACCGCCGCAGGCCCCCGCCACTATAAGAGGGGCGTCCGCATGCGATATTGATTCGGATCAAACCGAGGCGCGGAAATGTCGGTTAAAGGGCCGCCGCGAGCTTCTCGAGCCGGCGCCGATCGACGATCCGCACGAGGTGGCGGCCCTCGAACTTGACGAATCCGCGCCGCTCGAGATCCGCTGAGGCCCGGCTCATGGCCTCGAGCGAGAGTGCGAGGAAGTCCGCGATGTCCGACCGGCTCATGACCAGCGGCACACGGTTCGGATCCGCATCGCGGCCGCCCAGGTGATCGCGAAGCATGATCAGGAACATTGCGAGCCGGCCGGCCGCGTCCCGCCGGCCGATCGCCATGGCCCGGCGCTGTGCTTCCCGGAGCTCGTGCGTGACCTTGCACAGGAAGGCGAGCTGCAGCTCGGGATCGCGCCGCAGCACCTCGGTGAGCGTGTCGAGCGGAAAACGGTACAGCGTCACCGGCGTGATCGCCTGGGTCGAGTTGACGTAGCGTCCGTTCTCGGCGAGTCCAAAGATGTCGCCGGGAAACAGGAACGTGGCGATCCGCCGCTTGCCGCTCGGCAGATCGCGGAACGACTTGACCGCTCCCTGCGAGTTCAGAAACAGCCACCGCGCCGGCGATTCCGCTTCGAACAGGGTCATGCGCGCGGGCAGCCGAAGCCGTGTCGCGAGGTGCGTCAGCTGCTCACGCTGCGCGTCGGTCAGCAACGGGCCCGCCGGCGCGGACGTGCCGAGGAAGTGCGTCGCTCGAATCGAGAGCGTGCGATCGGCTGGTCCAGAGCGTTTGGTCACTGGTCACCCTCAGCCCCGATGTCTCAGCTCATCCAAAGGGGGATACGTCGAAGATTACTGCATTGTGCGGCTGCGCTTGAAGCCCGAAGTGCAGGCAAGGAATGCGTCGTGATTAACAGGGAGGAAGGGAGGGAAAATCAGGGATCGTTGATGCTGTAGCGATAGGAAACCTTGTCGGGTGCGACGACCTGGATTTCATGATTCGTGACGTTGGTCGTCCCGGTGGGTACGCCCGTCAGCAGGACGCCACTCTGGCCACGCAGCGATGAAGACGTGATGGAGGCGAAGAGGATCGCGACGAACAGCAGCAGGCGACTGCGGAGAAGCCGCGAGGAAGTGTGCCACTGTCGGAGAGGATGCCTGCACGCGTGTCGTGTTTTCGGCCGGATGCCTGACCTTAAACAAAACGGCCCTGAACAGGCATGCTGTTCAGGGCCGGATTTTGATTGGTCGGGATGACAGGATTCGAACCTGCGACCCCCTGACCCCCAGTCAGGTGCGCTACCAGGCTGCGCTACATCCCGAATCGCCTACGTTTTCTTCCGTCGCGACTTGCTGACGGTCGCGACCTTCAGCTGGAACGTCTCCTCCGGTGGCGGCGCCGGCCGGCCGGCCAGCATCGCCGACAGCTCGCGGAGGCCCCGCCTCACGTGCAGGATCCGCTCGCGGGCGTCGGCGCCGAACAACTCGGCGACCTCCGCAAGGGCGCCGCTGCCGTCTGGCTGTTCCTCGCTGAGCTTGCGCCTGGCGCCTGCGAGGGTGAGCCCTTCGACATACAGCAGATGCTTCAACCGCAGCACCCGCTCCACGTCGGCCCGCCGATACACGCGAGGGCCGCCCTCGGTTTTCGCGACCCCGAGGTCCGGGAACTCGGCTTCCCACGACCTCAGCACATACGGCTGGACCTTGGCAATCTCGCAGACCTCAGGCTGCCGGAACAGCGAGCGGTTGGGGATTTCGACCGGGTCTGCTGTGGGCATGAGGTGTTGGCGCAAGTATATCAGAGCAATTCGTGGAGTTATCCGGTGCGCCGCGCGCCCGCCGCCTCGTCCAGCACCTCGCGAACCCGCCGCGCCAGCGTGATCGGCGTGAACGGCTTCTCGAGCAATGCCACGCCCTCCTCCCGGACTCACGGCTCGCGGACCTGTTTTTCATCCTCGACGAGCAGGATCGTCTCGCTGCCGCGGGCGCCTTCCTCCTTATCGGGCGCGACGGCGATGTCCTTTTCGGAGACGAGAGGAAGCGAAATGCTGAAGGTCGATCCCCTGTCCAGACCGGAGCTGACCCGGATGTCGCCGCCGGATTGTTTGATGATTCCGCAGACGGTCGACAGCCCGAGGCCTGTCCCCTTCCCCATTTCCTTGGTCGTGAAAAAGGGCTCGAAGATGCGCTCGATGACGTCGGGGGACATGCCGGTGCCGGTTTCATCCGCGGCACCGATCATTTCTCCCGCCGCCTCACGTGAATCCGGATCGGAGTACCCATCAGCCCGAACGACTCGCGCAGGCGATTCATCAGGAAGCGCTCGTACGAGAAGTGGAATTCGGTGGCGACGTTGGTGAAGAACACGAATGTCGGCGGCGAGACACCGGTCTGCGCCGCATACAGGATTCGCACTTCCCTCCGGCCCGGGCTCGTGGGCGGATGTGCGACGCTGACCGCGGCGACGAAGCGATTGAGCTCCGAGGTCGAGATGCGGCGCGCGCGGGCGGCCGCCACCTTGTCGATGGTCTCGATCACCTTCGACGTGCGTTCCCCGGTCGTCGCGGAGATGTGAAGCACCTGCGCGTATTCGAGGAACTTCACCTGCCGCCGAAGCTTCTCGTCGAACTCCTTCGAGAAATCAGCGCCCCGCCCTTTCATCAGATCCCACTTGTTCGCAGCGATGACGATCCCGCACCCTGCCTTCTCGGCCTCGCCGGCAATCGCGGCATCCTGATCGGTTGCCCCCTCAGTCGAGTCGATAACCAGCACCGCGACGTCCGCCTGCTCGATCGCCCGGCGTGCCACCAGGACCGACACGGCCTCGACCTGACCGGATCTCGCGACTCGACCCGGCCGCCGAATGCCGGCCGTGTCGACGATGCGGAATGTTCGTTTGTGCCATTTCAGGACGGCATCGACCGTATCTCGAGTGGTCCCGGGGAACTCGCTGACGATCGATCGCTCTTCCCGCAGCAAGCGATTGAGCAGTGACGACTTGCCGACATTGGGCCGGCCCACGATCGCCACTTTCGTCTCGTCCTCGACCTCGGAGGCCGCACTGTCTTTGCGAGACGGCAGCCGGCTCGTGACTTCATCCAGCAGATCGCCAACGCCGTCGCCGTGCTCGGAGGCGATTTCCACGACTGGATCGAACCCCAGCCGGTAGAACTCGAGGGCCCGTCCCCGGGCGCGCTTGTCGTCGGTCTTGTTGACCGCCAGGACGACCGGCGCGGAGACCAATCTCAGAGCCGAAGCGATCTCCTGGTCGGCCGGGACCAGCCCCTCGCGTCCGTCGACCACGAACACGAGCACATCGGCCGTCTTGAGCGCCCTCCGGCCCTGCTGCACGACGAGCTCATGCAGCGGATCGGTGCTGGCACCGAACATCCCGCCAGTATCGACGAGACGGAACGTCGTCCCCTGCCACTCGGCGGGGAGCGAGTTCACGTCCCTCGTCGTGCCCGCGATTGGCGTGACGATGGCGCGGCGGGAATCGGTGATGCGGTTGAAGAGCGTCGATTTGCCGACGTTCGGCCGGCCGACCAGCACGACCGTAGGGGCGGCCGACGCGCGTTTCAGAGGCATTCTGGAATTGTTACTTAGACCGAAGCTTGACAGCGTAAGTGTTTCTATCTATAGTGGTTATAAATACTGAGGAGCGCCTAAGCATGATCAAAGTTGACATTGTCAACGAGGTGTCCAAAGTGGCCGACATCACCAAGGTGAAGGCCGAGGTGGCAGTGGACGCCGTGTTCGATGCGATGCGACTGTCGATGCAGCGCGGTGAGCGAATCGAGCTGCGGGGCTTTGGCGTCTTCCAGGTGAAGCCACGAAAGCGCGGAATCGGTCGTAACCCCCGGACGGGGAAGGAAGTTCGCATTCCTCCCGGGCGAACGATTCGATTCAAGCCAGGCAAAGACTTGCAGAACATCGGAGGCTGATCGGTCCTCGACCGCCCGCCTTGTCGAACGACTCGCAGCTCAATTCACCCCTCTATCCGTATTCGGAAACACCGCGGCCGCGCTACCCGGCGGCGAGCGAGCATCCGCGTAGCGGCGATCGTGCGTGGCTCCATCTGCTCCTGTTCATCCTGACGCTGCTCACCGCAACCTACGCGGGCACAGGACATTACCGGGCATTCATCTCCGACTTCGACAGACCGCTCGACCTTGCGCTGTTTCTGAACGGTCTATGGTACAGCGGAACCATTCTCGCGATTCTGACGGCGCACGAGATGGGTCACTACCTCTATTGCCGCCGCTACGACCTGGACGCATCGCTCCCTTACTTCCTGCCCGCGCCGCTCCTGCTTACAGGGACACTCGGCGCCGTGATCCGGATCAGGGAACCGTTCCACACCAGGACCCAGCTCTTCGACGTCGGCATCGCCGGTCCGCTCGCCGGGCTGATCGTGTTGATTCCAGCGCTCTTCTACGGACTGAATCTGTCGACGATCGTGCCAAGCCCGACCGACGGCGTGGTGCTGTATCTCGGTGAGCCGCTGCTCTTTCAGTGGGCGGCATACCTCATCCTCGGTCCCATCGCCGACGGTCAGACGATCAACATCCACCCGATCGTCTTTGCGTGCTGGTTCGGCATGCTGGCGACGGCGCTGAACCTGGTGCCTTTCGGGCAATTCGACGGCGGGCACATCCTTTACGCGGTGTTCGGCGACCGCGTCGCCCGGCAGGTCTCGGCGCTGGCCGTCCTGATGTCGGCCGGTCTGGTCGCGCTTTCGTGGACGTGGGTGCTGCCGGCGGTACTCATGGCGGTCATGTGGCGCCTCATGGGTCTGCGGCATCCGTCACCTCTCAACCCGTATGAGCCGCTGGCGCGCGGGCGCATCGTCCTGGCGGTCATCGCTCTCATCGCTTTCGCGGTCTGCTTTACGCCTGCGCCGCTTCGGATCGCCGAGCTCGTCACGACCGCTTCGCGGTAGTTTCTCCTCTCTCAGAGCACGCTGACCGGATCGACGTCGACGATCGTGCGCCGCTTGATCTCCGGACGCGCTTCGAGCGCCGCCAGGACCGCCTTGCGCATCGTCGACCGGTGCAACCCCTTCACGAAAAACTGCGCGCGGTGCTCTCCCTTCAATCTGCTGAGCGGCGCCGGCGCGGGGCCGAGGACACGGTACGGTTCCCCCGAGCCTCTGACAGCGCCGACGAGATCAGCGGCGTCGGCCATCGCCGCCTCGAGCGTGCCGGCCTTGACCACGGCGTTGATCAGCGCCACTGCCGGGGGATACCGCATGGACCGCCGGAAATCGAGCTCCTCGCGATAGAACGTGAGGTAGTCCTGCCGGCATGCATGTCGGATGCTGTAGTGATCCGGATGAATGGTCTGGACGATCGCTTCTCCGGCGATTTCACCTCGTCCCGCCCGGCCCGCAACCTGCGTGAGCAGCTGGAACGTCCGCTCCCCTGCTCGAAAGTCGGCGAGCCCGAGACCGACATCGGCGGAGACGACGCCGACCAGCGTCACCTGCGGAAAGTCGTGGCCCTTGGCGATCATCTGTGTCCCGATCAGGATGTCGATCTCGCCCGCGGCGAACCGGCCCAGGAGCGCGGTGATCGCGCCGCGCCGGCGGATGGTATCCCGGTCGACCCGCGCGACGCGCGCGCCGGGGAACAGGGCCTGGACCTCGGCTTCCACGCGCTCCGTGCCAAAGCCGATCTGCTCGAGATACGGTCCGGCACAGTGCCCGCACGCCGTCGGCACCTTGATCGAATAGTTGCAATAGTGGCAGCGGGCTCGCCGCGCCGCGCGATGGACGGTCAGCGTGACACTGCAGTTCGGGCAATCGAACGTGGCGCCGCACTGCCTGCAGAACACCGACGTGGCGAAGCCGCGCCGGTTGAGCAGTACCATCGCCTGCTCGCCGCGCTCGAGCCGGGAGCGGATCGCGTCGGCGAGCGGCTCGCTGATGATCACGTCCGCTCCCCGGGCGGCGAACTCCTGCCGCATGTCGACGACGCGGACGCTCGCCATCGGCCGATCGAGCACCCGCTTCTGCAGCGAGACCAGCGTGTAGCGGCCGTTCTCCGCGTTGTGATAGCTCTCGAGCGACGGCGTCGCCGAGCCGAGCACGACCAGCGCCTGCAAACGCTGCCCGCGCAGCACGGCAACGTCTCTTCCGTGATACCTCGGACTCTCTTCCTGCTTGAACGAGCTGTCGTGTTCCTCATCGACGACAATCAGGCCGAGGTCTTTCACTGGCGCGAAGACGGCGGATCTCGTTCCGACCACGACACTGACGTCGCCGCGCCGGATCCGATGCCACTGATCGTGGCGCTCGCCATCGGAGAGGCCGCTGTGCTGGATGGCCACCCGGTCGCGAAAGACGGAATGGAACGCCCCCGCGACCGCAGGCGTGAGGGCGATCTCCGGCACCAGGACCAGAACTCCCCTTCCCGTCGCCGCGACGTGCTGCGCGAGGCGGAGATACAACTCGGTCTTTCCGCTGCCCGTCACGCCGTGCAGCAGCGCTGCGGCAAATGCGCCGGACGACGACAGTGCCCGCAGCCGATCGAGTGCGTCCGACTGTTCCGGCGTCAGGGTGATACGGCGATCGGGACCCGAGTCGTGCCTGATCGCATGACCGAACGGGTCCCGCTCGACGCGCCGCCGGCTGATCGACACCAGCCCCAGTGCCGCGAGCCGCTGCACGGTCGCGGCCGTCAGCCCCCGCTCGTTCAATTCACGCGCGTCGAGCCCGTCCGCTGCCCCAGCCAGTAACGCCAGCGTCTCCGTCTGTCGCGGACCCAGCCGCGGCCCGGGCGCATCATCCTCCTCGGCTTCGACGTCAGCGAATTCATGCGGCGCGAGCACGCGGGCCGCGGATCTCACGGCGTGGGACGCATGGACGTCGAGACCCTGAGCGGTTATGGTCGCGACACGAACGGTACGAAATGCGGACGCCTGGCCCTGCAGCGGACGGGAAATCGCGAGCAGCCCTTCCCGTTCGAGCGCCAGCAGAGCCGCCCGTGCAGCGCGTCCCCTGCCAACCAGGCTGCCGACGCGGACCGGCTTGTCTCCCTTCAACTCCTCGAGCAAATCACGCCGCACTCCACGTTCGATCAGCAGACGGGCGTGGCCGGCATCGGTGATTTGCGCGTGCCGCTCGCTCTCGACCCATGCCCGTGGCGGCATCGCGGCCGCGATGGCTTCTCCCGGGCCGCACGCATAGTAGTCGGCTACCCACAGCGCGAGCGCGACCACCTCTTCCGGAAGAAACGCCTCGTCATCGAGGACGTCGACGATGTCCCTGGTCGCCGCGGGCGCTGTGGATTCGAGGTCCGAGGCGACGGCGGAGACGACGACGCCGGTGACGATGCGGTTGCCAAGCGGGGCGAGCACGCGCGCGCCGATCCTGGGATCGGGCAGTTCGTCGGGAATGCTGTAGGTCAGGGCCTCGAGCGTTGGGACCGCAACGGCCACGCGAATCTGGCGCATCGCCTATCGCGACGGCCGTGGAGACGACGCCGGCGCCGGAGGCTCCCGGTCGAGAAGCGCGAGCGCCTTCTTCAAGTCGTCCCACGCTTCCCGCTTGTACCCTGGACTCCGGAGCAGAAAGGAAGGATGGAACGTGGGGATCAGCTTCGCGCCGCGATAGTCGTAAACCCGCCCGCGCAGGCGGGAGATTGGATCGTTTGTCTTCAGCAGCGTCCGCGCGGCGAACGCGCCCAGCGCGATGATGACTTTCGGCTGGATCGACGCAATCTGCCGGAAGAGGAACGGCTCGCATTGCTCGATCTCGTCCGGCTCGGGATTGCGGTTGTTCGGCGGCCGGCACTTCAGCACGTTCGCGATGTACACGTCGCTGCGGTTGAATCCCATCGCCTCGATCATCTTGGTCAGCAGCTGCCCCGCGCGTCCAACGAAGGGCTCGCCCTGGATGTCTTCGTCGGCGCCGGGCGCCTCGCCCACGAACATCAGATCCGCCGATGGATTGCCGACGCCGAACACAATCTGCTTCCGGCCGAGGCCGTGCAGCTTGCAGCGGGTGCAATCGCCCAGATCTTCGCGGATGAGAGTCAGTGACTCTCGCAAGGCGTGCGCAGTCGGGATCGGTGATCGGTGATCGGGGATCGCTGGACTATCGGGACTGATGAGATCCGGATCCGCCTCGGTTTCACCGCTCTGCTCGTCGATCCCCGATCCCAGATCACCGATCCCCGGTTGGGCGGATCTCAGTTCTTCCCGGCGTCTCCATGACGCGTCGCGACTGATGCCCGTCACGCCGAGCTCAGAGAAAAAGCGAAGGTGTTCAGCGAGGTCGGATTGGGACATGGGAAACGTGCTGCGTGCCGAGTGCTGCGTGCTCACGTGCTCTACATGCTATGTGCTCACGCGCCTCACGTGCTTGTCGTGCGACGTGCTTTTCGTGCGACGTGCTAACTGTGGCGGGCTCTGCCGTCGGCGCACACATTGACTACTTGCTCGTCATCGGCGCGAGGAGCGCCTCGGCTCGATCCAGGATGATTGCCGCGAGCACCGTCTTCGGTCCGCTGGCGAAGGGCTCGATGCCGTCACGGCTGATGATCGTCGCGGCGTTCAGGTCCGAGTCGAACCCGACGCCTTCGGTGGAGATGTCGTTCGCGACGATCAGATCGGCGCCTTTGCGGAGCAGCTTCTGCCGGCCGCGTTCGACCGGATCGCCGCTTTCCGCCGCGAACCCGACGAGCACGGGTCTGGCGCGGTCCGCTCGCGCTTTACCGAGCGCCGCGAGAATGTCCGTGGTACGGACGAGCGACAAGTCGAGCGGGCCGTCGGTCTTTTCGATCTTGCCGGGGCGCCGCTCGGGCGTATAGTCCGCCACCGCCGCGGCCATGATCACCATGTCGGCCTCGACGGCGTGCCGCTGGACGGCGGTATTCATCTGCTCGGCATTCCTGACGCGCAGCAGCTCGACGCCGGCCGGCGGCGGCAGCGTCGCTGGCCCCGAGACGAGAATGACCCGCGCGCCGCGCCGGACTGCTTCCGCCGCGATCGCGTATCCCATCTTGCCGCTCGATCGATTCCCGATGTACCGCACGTCGTCGATATCTTCGTAGGTAGGCCCGGCGGTCACGACGACGAGGCGTCCAAGGAGCGAGCCGGCGGGCTGAAGCACGCGTTCGGCGGCTTCGACGATCTCGTCCGGCTCCGCGAGCCGGCCTTTGCCGATCCAGCCGCAGGCGAGATAACCGGCGCCGGGCTCGACGAATCGCACGCCACGGGCCGCCAACGTCGCCAGGTTGGCCCGCACGGCCTCGTGCTCGAGCATGTTGGTATTCATGGCCGGCGCCATGAGCACTGGTGCGCGCGTCGCCAGATACAGCGCGCTCAGGAAGTCGTCGGCAATGCCGTTGGCGAACTTGCCGATGATGTTCGCCGTCGCCGGCGCGACCAGCAGCAGGCTGATGTCGGTGGCGAGCGAGATGTGCTCGATGTCCGCGTTGGCGCCGGGGCTCCACTGGCTCGTGACGACCCGGCGGCGGGTAATCGCTTCGAACGTCAGCTCACCGACGAAGCGCCGGGCCGATCGGGTCATGATCGCGGCGACGTCGTGCCCCCGCTTCTGCAGCCCGCGGGCGACCTCGATCGCCTTGTACGCGCCGATGCCTCCCGAAACCCCCAACCCTACGAGCGCCATACTCCGCCTCCGGCCCCTCCCGATGTTGGCAATGCCGACGATCGTGCCGATGCGTTGCGTACAGCCGTCTATTCGTCCTCGGCAGGCTGCAGCCTGCGGACGTGGCCCTGCTTGATCTCGAGCGC
This sequence comes from uncultured Acidobacteriota bacterium, assembly GCA_963785755.1. Classification (GTDB taxonomy): domain Bacteria; phylum Acidobacteriota; class Vicinamibacteria; order Vicinamibacterales; family 2-12-FULL-66-21; genus JACCXG01. The sequence goes on from CAWAXG010000068.1 coordinate 85,848, forward strand.
CGCCAGACGGGCCGGCTTCTCGGGACCATCGACCCGCGGCGTGCAGCCACGAAGCAACTGCCGCGCGCGAGCGCCGGCGAGAATCACGAATTCGAACGCGTTCGTCACTTCCGTCTTGTCGGCCATTTTCAACCCTTCTGCTGGAATGTCTTGACGATTCTCTCCGCTTCCGGCCGCGCCGAGCGGAGGCGCGTTCGTTCCGCGAGAACGATTGCCCGCAACCGTTCCACGCACGCCTCGAGCTCGTCGTTCACGATCACGTAGTCGTACTCGTCGAACGCCGCGACTTCCGCGCGCGCCGTCTCGAGACGGCGCTGCATGGCATCTTCCGGATCCTTGCTGCGTCCTCGCAACCGCTGCTCGAGCACCGCGAACGATGGCGGCATGACGAAAACGGCGACGGTGCCCGTGAACCGTGTACGGACCTGCCGAGCGCCCTGTACGTCGATGACGAGCACGAGGTCCCGGCCCGTGGCGAGGTGACACTCCGCATCGGCCGCAGACGTCCCGTAGAGGTTGCCGAACACGTCCGCCCATTCCAGAAAGGCGTCCGCCGCAATCATCTCCTCGAAGCGAGAACGGGATACGAAATTATAGTCCACGCCGTCGCTCTCGCCCGGCCGGGCCGCCCGGGACGTGTACGACCGGGACAGAGCCAGATCCGAAACGACGTGCACGAGACGCTCGACCACCGTGGTCTTGCCGGTGCCCGAGGGCGCCGACACGACGAAGAGAAGACCGCGCCGGGACGGCCCCTCACTCGACATTCTGCACCTGTTCCCGCATCTTCTCGAGTTCCGCCTTCAGCGTGACGATCAGCTCCGACACCGCCGGTCCCTCGGCCTTCGAGCCGGTCGTGTTCACTTCCCGGTTCATTTCCTGCAGCAGAAAGTCCAGCTTCCGGCCGCACGGTTCCGGCGAGTCGGTCAGCGCCTGCCAGTGTTCCAGGTGCCCCCTGAACCGGACCACCTCTTCCGTGATATCGGATCGGCCGACGAACCGCGCAATCTCCTGCGCCACCAGCGTTTCGTCCACCATCGCATCCGCCCGCAGCTCGCGGACGCGATCGCCGAGCCGGACGCGGAGCGTCTCGAGCGCCTGCTCCGCGCAGGCGGCAACCTTGTCGAACAGCTCCGCCAGCAGCCTCCGCCGCGCATCGAGCTCGGCGCGCAAGAAGCCGCCTTCGCGGGACCGCATCGCATCCAGATCGTCGAGCGCGGCTCCCAGTGCTTCCTCTACCCGCGATATCAGGCGAGCCGTCTGCTCGTCATCGCCGCCGCGCTCCTCCACTTTCTCGCGGATGGCCAGCGCCTGCGGAAAGCGCAGGAGGTCGCCGGGTGTCATCGTGCCCTGGATGTGCCCCTGCTCGCGCGCGCGGTCGAGAGCCGCACCCAACGCCTGCAGAAACGGCTCGTTCAGCTCGACCTCCAGGCCTGGGACCCGGCGCTGTTGAACCGTGACCGTCACTTCGACCCGGCCCCGCGCGACACGCTGCTGGACGAGCGACCGGAGCTTCGACTCGACCGGCGCCAGCATCTGCGGCAACCGCAACTGCAGGTCCAGAAACCGGTGATTCACCGCACGGATGGTGACCCCGATGGTCGCCGCGTCGTCATCACGCGTCAGCGACGAGAAGCCGGTCATGCTCTTGATCATGCGTCGTGTGCGTTCCTGCCTACTTGACCGGCGCCGGCGCTTCCGGTTCTCGCTCGAATTTCTGCCTCGCGTACAGCTTCCCATAGACGCTGTCCGGATTCGCGAGCAGCTCGTCATGGCGTCCGATCTCCGCCACCCGCCCGCGTTCCAGTGCAACCACCACGTCGGCCCGGCGGACCGTCGAGAGCCGATGGGCGATGACGAACGCGGTGCGGTTCCGCATCAGATTCGCGAGCGCGTCCTGAACCAGCTGCTCGGACTCGGCGTCCAGCGCGGACGTCGCCTCGTCCAGGATCAGAATCGGCGAGTTCTTGAGCAGCGCGCGGGCGATCGCGAGGCGCTGCCGCTGCCCGCCCGACAGCTTCTGGCCGCGCTCGCCGATTCGCGTTTCGTAGCCGTGCGGCTGTTGAAGGATGAACTCGTGCGCGTGAGCCGCGCACGCCGCCGCCTCGATCTCCCGGCTCGAGGCGGCCGGGGATCCGTAGGCGATGTTGAGCGCGATGGTGTCGTCGAACAGCACCGTTTCCTGAGTGACGATCCCGACCTGCGCCCGAAGCGAACGCAGCGTGACGTCGCGGATGTCGACGTCGTCGATCAGCACCGCGCCCGAGGTCACGTCGTAGAAGCGCGGAATGAGGTTGACCAGCGTGGTCTTGCCGGCGCCGCTCAGGCCGACGATGGCCACGACCTGCCCGGCTCCGACACGGAACGAAACGTCGCGCAGAATCGGCGTCGCCGCGTCGTCGTCGTAGGCAAACGCCACGTTTCGGAACTCGACGCTCCGGCGAACGGGCGCCAGCGCCGCCGCGCCTTCACGCTCCTTGACCTCGGTATGCCGATCGAGGAGGTGAAAGATACGCTCCGAGGCCGCCATCGCCTGCTGGAGGTTCGTGTTGACGCGGCTCAGCTTCTTGATCGGCGTGTACATCATGAACGCCGCGAAGATGAACGCAAGGAAGACCCCCTGCGACGTCTCGCCGCCGGAGATGCGCGTGCTCCCGTACCAGATCAGCGCGACGACCGCGAGGCCACCGAGAAACTCCATCAGCGGCGGCAGCAGCGCGACGGTGCTCGTGATCTTGAGGTTCGTGCGATACAGCAGCTCCGCGGCGCTCGCGAACCGGCGGCTCTCGTGCGCCTCGGTGCCGAAGCCCTTGACGATGCGGTGGCCGGTGAACGCCTCGGCCGCGAGGTGCGAAAGGTGCTCGAGCTGCTCCTGGCTCCTCCGGGTGCTGCGGCGGACCCGCTGGCCGAGCCGTACCAGCGGATAGACCACGATGGGCGCGCCAGTCACGAACACCAGGGCGAGGTTGTGATCCCAATAGAACAACAGAGAGGCGTATCCGAAGAGCGCGAGACCCTCGCGCAGGAGATCGCCGGCCGTCTCGGATACCGCCTGTTGAACCTGGGACACGTCGTTGGTGATTCGCGACATCAGCTGCCCGGTGGAACGGCGGCTGAAGAACGCGGCCGACTGATCGAGGATGTGCTTGAACAGCTGGTTGCGAAGGTCGCGCACCACGCGCTGACCGATGTCGGTCATCAGGTAAGCCGACAGATACGCGCCGAGCCCTTTGCCCAGATACGCAATCAGCACCGCCACCGACCAGAACATCAGATCCTGAGGCAGCGTCGGGGACTGGGTCGGCTGCAGGCCGTCGTCGATGATCGGCTTGATCAGGAATGCCACGCCTGCGGATGCGACGGCATACAACAGCATCGCCAGGAAGGCGACGGCGAACCGTCCCTTGTAGCGGCTGGTGTAGCCGAGCAGGCGAGGAAGCGGATTCACTCGGTAAACCGGAACTTGAGCAGAACCCAGAGCGCGACGAATCCATCCAGCCAGGTGATCTTCTTGCCCTCGTCGTAGCCGCGGCCGTCGTAGGTGATCGGCACCTCGTAGACGCGATAGTGGCGCTTGAAGATCTTCGCCGTCAGCTCGGGCTCGATGCCGAATCCGTTGGCCTCGAGCGTCATCGAGCGAAGCACCTCCGTCCGCATGACCTTGTAGCAGGTCTCCATGTCGGACAGCATGGTGTTGTAGAGGATGTTGGTGACCAGCGTCAGGAACCGGTTGCCGGCGTAATGGGTGAACATGAACACCCGATGCCGGCCGAGGAAGCGCGAGCCGTAGACGACATCGGCGCGTCCTTCGCAGATCAGTTCGATGAGCTGGGGAAACTCCTCCGGCGAGTACTCGAGGTCGGCGTCCTGGATGACCACGATATCGCCGGTCACTTCCTGAAAGCCCCGCCGGAGCGCCGCTCCCTTGCCGCCGTTCTGGGTCTGGAAGAACAGCTTGAACTTCAGCTCCTCGGCAAGCTTCGACAGGATGTCCCGCGTGCCGTCTTTCGAGCCGTCGTCGACGACGATGAGCTCGGTTCTAATCGGGACGGCCAGCACGCGCCGGATGATCTCTTCGATTGTCGTGCGCTCGTTGTAGCAGGGCATCACGACCGACAGCAGCGGATCGGTCAACTGGCCGCGCAACCGTGACATCTACGCATTCACCTTTGCTGAGTAGCCTTCGGGATGGCGCTCACGCCAGCGCCACGCCGTTTCGACGATCGTGTCGAGATCCTCGTACCGCGGCGACCATCCGAGCTCGCGCCGGATGCGTTCGCTCGACGCGAACAGGATGGCCGGGTCTCCTTCACGCCTCGGACCAGCCGTGTACGGCACCTTCCCCCCGTCACCCGTTCCACCGAATCGAGGATCGCGCGAACGGACGTCGGCCGGCCGTTGCCCAGGTTGTACACCGTCGTGGCCGCGCCAGCCCGGAGCCCGTTCAATGCCGCCAGGTGGGCCGCCGCCAGATCGGTGACGTGCACGTAGTCCCGCAGGCACGTGCCGTCCGGCGTGGCGTAATCTTCTCCGAAGACCTCGAAGCTGTCACGGCCGAGTGCGGCATCGATCGCTCGCGGGATGACGTGCCCTTCGGGAGTGTGATCCTCGCCGAGCACGCCGTCCGGATCCGCCCCGGCAGCATTGAAATAGCGCAACGATATCGAATGGAGGCCGTAGGCCCTCGCATAGTGCGCGAGCGCACGCTCGACGGCCAGTTTGGTGTCGCCGTACGGATTGATGGGAGTGGTCGGATGGTCTTCCGTGATGGGAGTGGCCAGCGCGATTCCCGAAAACGGCCGCGGTCGACGAAAACACCAGGTGCTTCGCCCCGCCGGCGAGCATCGCATCCAGCACCGACAACGAGCCCTGGACATTGTTCCGGTAGTAGGCGGCAGGATTCCGGACCGATTCGCCGACCGACAGAGACGCGGCGAAGTGCATGACCGCATCGACGCCATGGGCGCGAATCGTGTCCAGGAGGCGCTTGGTATCCAGCACATCTCCTTCGACGACCCGCGCATCGGCGCCGCCGGCACGCTGCGCGGCTTCGCGATGCCCGGCCGAGAGGTTGTCGTAAACCACAACCGGGTGGCCGGCCTCGACCAGGGCCTTTACTGCGTGACTGCCGATGTAGCCTGCGCCACCGGTGACCAGGACAGCGCTCACGGCCGCCCCATCGAGTAATACGTGAACCCGTGCGAGCGGATCTGATCGGGATTGTAGATGTTGCGTCCGTCGAAGATGATGGGGCCGCGCATGAGCTTTCGCATACGCGCGTGATCGGGTTCGCGGAATTCGTTCCACTCGGTCACGATCACGAGGGCATCGGCGCCAGTCAGCGCGGCATAGCTGTTGTTCGCGAAGGTGATGTCGGAGCCGAAGATCGTCTTTGCGACTTTCATGGCTTCGGGATCGTAGGCCTGCACGGTCGCCCCGGCGGCCAGCAGTCCTTTGATGAGCGGCACCGACGGAGCTTCGCGCATGTCATCGGTGCGCGGCTTGAACGCGAGCCCCCACACGGCGATCCGCTTCCCCTTCAGCGATCCGAAATGCGTCTTCAACTTCTCGAGGAGCCGCAGTTTCTGCCGGTCGTTGACCGATTCGACGGCCTGCAGAATCTTGAAGTCATAGCTCCTGGTGGCCGCGAACTGCAGCATCGCCTTCACGTCCTTGGGAAAGCAGCTGCCGCCGTAGCCGACGCCCGGGAATAGGAACGACGGACCGATCCGGCGATCGGAGGCCACCGCACGGCGGACCTGATCGACGTTGGCGCCAACCGCTTCGCAGACATTCGCGACTTCGTTCATGAACGAGATCCGGGTCGCCAGCATGGCGTTCGCGGCGTACTTGCACAGCTCCGCGCTGGCGCAGTCCATCAGCATGATTGGCGCGCCGGTCCGTGTGAATGGGGAATAGAGCTCCTGCATCAGCTCCGCCGCCCGGGGATCCTCGGCGCCGATCACCACGCGATCCGGCTTCATGAAATCGTCGATGGCGGCGCCCTGCTTCAGGAACTCGGGGTTGCTGACGACACTGAAGGGGTGCGTTGTCTCGCGGCGGACGACTTCCCGCACCTTGGCGGCCGTGCCGACAGGGACCGTGCTCTTGTTGACGATGACCTTGTAGCCATTCATCGCCCGGGCCAGGTCGCGAGCCACTCCCATGACGTGCTGCAAATCGGCGGAACCGTCCTCGCCGGTCGGGGTTCCCACGGCGATGAAAATGATCTGGGAGCTGCGGACGCCGCGATCGAGGGCGGTCGTGAAGGTGAGGCGCTTTTCGGCGGTGTTACGGCGGACCAGCTCCTCGAGTCCCGGCTCGTAAATCGGAATCTTGCCGCGCTGCAGCGCGCGGACCTTGGCTGGCTCCTTGTCCACGCAGATGACCGTGTTGCCGTTCTCCGCCAGGCAGGCCCCTGCCACGAGCCCGACATATCCGCTTCCCACCACCGCGATTTTCATTCGTGCCGTCTCTCCCCAGTGTGCAAATCCTTAAAACTAGCACAGCAGCAAAAACATAGTCAAGCTATTGAAGAGCAAGGAGTTGCCGTCGTCCCGCGGAGCTCAGGACCACTGTGGTACGATGCCCGCCGCGTGCGGATCCTGCTCGATTATCGGCCCGCTCTCAGGGAGCGCACCGGCGTCGGCCAGTACGTGCACGAAATCGCGACCGCGCTGCAGCCCCTGCTGTCCGCGGAGGACTCGCTCGTCCTCTTCTCCAGCTCCTGGAAGGATCGGCTCGGGACCAATTCGGTGAGCGGCGCCGTCCAGGTCGACGCGCGAATCCCCGTCAGGACGTTGAACTTCGCCTGGCACCGGTTCGAGTGGCCGCCGGTTGACCTGATCGCCGGTCCGGTGGACGTCGCGCACTCCTTCCATCCGCTGATGATGCCCGCCCGGGGTGCGGCCAGGGTAATCACCATCCACGACCTCGACTTCCTGGACCACCCCGACCGGACGCGGGCTGAAATCCGGCGTGACTATGGCCGGCTCGCGGCGATCCACTCGGCGCGCGCCAATCTCGTCGTCGTGAATTCCCACTACACCGCTGGCAGCGTCGAAGCTCGTCTGGGCGTTGCCCGAGATCGGCTGGTCGTCTGCAGGCCGGGCGCGCCGGCCACGTGGGTTCCGCGTGACCCGCCCAACGTCACCGGGCCCCTGCTGTTCGTGGGCACGATTGAGCCGCGAAAGAACCTGCCGGTGCTCTTCTCGGCGTTCGAACGACTGGTCCAGGTGAGACCCGGCACCCCGCCGCTCATTCTCGCCGGCAAGACCGTCGAGCAATCGAAGGCGATCCTCGACATCATCGGCACACGCCCCACGCTGGCCGCCAATGTTCGATACCTGGGATACGTCAGCGACGAGGAGCGGATCAGTCTCTACCGCGAAGCTTCCATGCTCATCCTGCCTTCGCTCGAGGAAGGATTCGGCATGACCGCACTCGAGGCGATGCACATGGGCCTCCCGGTCGTGGCATCGAACCGCGGCGCACTCCCCGAGGTGCTGGGCAATGCCGGCACCCTCGTCGACCCATCGAACCCCGAAGCGCTGGCGGCAGCGATCGCCGAGCTGCTCGACAATCCCGCCATGCGAGGAGCGCGCGCGGAGACGGGACGCGTTCGCGCGAGCCAGTTCACGTGGGCTTCGAGCGCGGGTCACCTGCTCGAGGGCTACCGACGGGTCCTGTCGCGGCGGACCGAGGTGGCGTGCTGAGAATCGGGGTCGATGCGCGTGAGGTCCTCGGCGATGCGACAGGTGTCGGCCGGTATCTCGGCGAACTGCTGCGCCGCTGGACTGCGCGATCGGATGCGGCCACCCGCCGCTTCGTGCTCTACAGCCCTGAACCGATCCCGCTCGCCCTTCCCGCGACCGCCGTCGAGCATCGGATAATCACCGGCGGCCGCGGCACCTGGTGGGAACAGACGGCGCTCCGGCGAGCCGTCCGACGCGATCCGCTCGATGTCTTCTTCGCGCCGGCGTACACCGCGCCTCTGGGCCTGAGCGTTCCGCTTGCCGTCACCATTCACGACGTGTCGTTTCACGCGCATCCGGAATGGTTCCGTTTTCGCGAAGGGCTGCGGCGGCGCTGGCTGACGTCGCGCGCGGCCTCGACCGCGGCGACCATCTTCACGGACTCGCTGTTCTCGCGGGACGAGATCGAGGCTCACCTGCGCGTCCCCCGTTCGCGCATCCAGGTCATTCCACCGGGGCTCAGCCCGCGCCACCTGCAGGCTCCAGCGGCAGCGCGGCGCGAGCGCCTCGTGCTGTTCGTGGGTTCGATCTTCAACCGGCGGCGGGTACCGCAGCTGATCGAGGCATTCGCACGGGCGACGGCGAACATGAGCGATGCGCGGCTGGTCATCGTTGGCGACAACCGGACCTGGCCGCCGCAGGATCTCGCCGCGGTGATCGAGCGGCACGGCGCGGCGGGCCGTGTGGATCTCCTCAACTATGTAGACGACGGGCAGCTGGCATCGCTGTACTCGCGGGCCGCGGTGTTCGCGTTCCTCTCGGAGTACGAGGGATTCGGGTTGACGCCGCTCGAGGCTCTCGCCGCCGGCGTCCCGATTGTCGTCCTGGATACGCCGGTGGCGCGGGAGGTGTACGGACCAGCGGCCCAGTACGTCGCGGCAGCCGACATGGACGGAACGGCGCAGGCGCTGCGTTCGCATCTGAGCAGTCCGGACGAGGCCGCTTCCAGGATGGCCGAGGCCCGAGCGGTGCTGGCACGGTTCTCGTGGGAACACGCCGCGGAAAAGACCTTGAGCGAGCTCGAGCGGATCGCACGGCGATGACGGCACCCCAGCTGTCGATTGTCATCGTGAGCTTCAACACCCGGGACGATCTCGAGCGCTGCCTCGAGTCGCTCACCACCAACCCTCCCGCCGTTCCCCACGACATCGTCGTGGTCGACAACGCGTCGCGCGACGGGAGCCCTGACGCCGTCAGAGCGCGCTGGCCGGCGATCCAGGTCCTCGTGCAGTCGCGCAACCTCGGATTCGCGGCCGCGAACAACATCGGCATTCGAGCCACCACTGGCGAGCTCGTGCTGCTGCTGAACAGCGACACGCTCGTCCGGCGGGGCGCGCTGGATACGCTGGTCGCGAGGCTGCGGGAACGGACGGAAGCGGGCGTCGCCGGACCGAGACTCGTCGACGCGGCCGGCCGGGTCGAGCTCTCGTTCGGCCCGATGATCTCTCCGGTCGCCGAACTGCGCCAGAAGCTCGTGATGCTGCTGCATCAGCGCCGCTTCGGTCCGGTCTCGAAGCGGGTCGAACGCGCCACCAGCACGGAACGGTTCGTCGACTGGGTGAGCGGCGCGGCGCTGCTGGTGCACCGCCGCGACGCGGAAGCGGTTGGCCTGCTCGACGAACGATATTTTCTCTACACCGAGGACGTCGATTTCTGCGCGGCGATCCGCGCGCGCGGCCGGCGCGTGCTGTTCACGCCAGCCGCGACCATTACGCACCTCCGCGGCCGATCGCGCGCCACCGCGGCCGCGCCCATGAATGTGGCGTATCGGCGCAGCCAGATCACCTTCTACGAGAAGCATCACCCGAGGTGGGCGAAATGGCTGCGCCGCTACCTGCGGGCTAAAGGACAACTGCCGCCGGACTGAGCCGATCCCGGCGCGCAGCCACCGGAAGCCGTGCGGTTCATACGATAAGATTCGTCGAAGTGCGAATTGCCATCGATGCCCGCAAGCTGCGCGACTATGGGATCGGCACCTATATCCGCAACCTGCTGCGCCACCTCGCGCGTATAGACGACAAGACCGAATACGTCGTGCTGTGCCGCGAGGGAGATCGGGCGTTTGCGGCGGAGCTTGGCGAGAATTTCCGGGCGGTGCCGGAGCGCTCGCGCGGCTACTCGGTTCGCGAGCAGATTGCCGTTCCGATGGATCTGCGCCGCGAAGGTGCGGATCTGTTCCATGCGCCGCACTACGTGCTGCCGCCGCTGACGCCGTGCCGGTCGGTCGTCACGATTCACGACTGCATCCACTTGAGATTTCCGCAGTATCTTCCGAACCGGCTCGGCTATGCTTACGCCCGCGCGGCGCTCTGGATCGCCGCCCACCGCTCTTCGCGCGTGCTGACGGTTTCGGAAGCGTCGAAGCGTGACATCCTCCGCTACTTCCACGTGCCGGACTCGAAGATCGTGGTCATTCACAACGCCATCGACGAGCGGTTCAACGAGGAGCCGCCCGCCGATGAGGTGATGCGGGTCCGCGAACGCTATCAGCTGAACGATCCGTTCGTCCTGTATGCCGGCAACATCAAGCCGCACAAGAACCTCGAGCGGCTGATCGAAGCGTTTCACACGATCCGACGCGGCGAGTTCGAGCACGTGAAGCTCCTGATCATCGGCGACGAGATCTCGAAGTACGCGGCGCTTCGCCGCACGGTGCACCGCTACAAGCTGCACAAGCACGTCCGGTTCTTCGGCTTCGTCCCCGACTCGACGCTGGCGATCCTGTACCGCCTGGCACGCGTTTTCGTGTTCCCCTCGTTATATGAAGGGTTCGGGCTGCCGCCGCTCGAAGCCATGGCGAGCGGTACGCCGGTCATCACCTCGAACGTCTCGTCGCTGCCCGAGGTCGTCGGCGATGCCGCCATGCTGATCGATCCGTACGAACCGGACGCGATTGCCGGGGCCATGCGGCGGGTGCTGGCCGACGATCGGCTGCGTGACGACATGCGCGAGCGCGGCCTGGCCCGCGTTCGCGAGTTTTCGTGGGATCGATCCGTCCGTCGCGTCCGCGAGATTTACGAAGAGGTGCTGGCCGAGTGAGACCTCCAACCCGCCAGGACCGAACCGCTGCCCCGGCAGCCTGCCCGATTCCACGTTCTGCAGCATGCGCGTAGCCCTGGTCCACGACTGGCTGACCGGCATGCGGGGCGGTGAGAAGGTGTTGGACGCGATCTGCGAGCTGTTTCCGGACGCGCCGCTCTACACGCTCGTCCACGTTCCGGGGACCGTATCACCCCGAATCGAGGCCCGTCAGATCGTCACCTCGCTGGCCCAGCGTCTCCCTTCACCCCGGCGGTTCTACCGCCACTATCTCCCGCTCTACCCTCTGGCGGTCGAGCTCTTCGACCTCGATCGGTTCGACCTCGTCATCAGCAGCAGCCACTGCGCGGTGAAGTCGGTCGTGACGCCGAGCCGGGCAGTTCACGTCTGCTACTGCCATTCACCGATGCGCTATGCCTGGGATCAGTTCGACTCGGTACTTCGGGCCGGATCAGGTCGGCGTGGCGGCCAACTGGATCCTTCGCCGGGTGCTGCGTCAGCTGGCCCGCTGGGATGCCGCGACCGCGGGTCGCGTAGACCGCTTTCTCGCGAACTCTCAATATGTTGCGGGCAGGATCCGCCGATACTATAATCGCGGGTCGACCATTGTGTATCCTCCAGTAGACACTGACTTCTACAGCCTCCAGCGCCAGCCGAGCTCGCCCAGCTTTCTCATCGTGTCTGCGCTCGTGCCGTACAAGCGCCTCGATATCGCCATCGAGAGCTGCCGGCGCGTCGGCGTGCCGCTGAGAATCGTCGGTATCGGACCGGAACTGTCGCGTTTGCAAGCAATTGCCGGCCCCGACGTCGAGTTCCTCGGAAGCCAGTCCGATGACAGAATCCGGGAGCTTTACCGCCAATCGAGCGCCACGCTTCTCCCCGGCGTCGAAGATTTCGGCATCGTCCCGGTTGAAGCTCAAGCCTGCGGCTGTCCTGTGGTCGCCCGCGACCTCGGCGGCGCCCGCGAGACCGTCCTCGACGGTGTGACCGGCGTGCTGGTCAATGAGCCCTCGACCGAAGCCTTCGCTGACGGCCTGTCGCGCGTGCTCCAGACCTCCTTCGACCCCGAGAAGGTTCGCGCCAACGCGCTCCGCTTCTCGAGACAGCAGTTTCTCTCGACGTTCAAAGCTGCGATCGAGGACGCGCTCGCCGAAAGAAGGAGCCAGGGCCGAGTGGCACGAGCGGCCGGCCCTGAACAAGCCGCAAGCCGGGCGCGATTGACGCAAAGCAACGATCCTGAAGAAGCCGCAAGCCAAGCGCGATTGATGCAAGACGACGATCCTGAAGCCGCAAGCCAGGCCCCATTGGTACAAAAGGCCGATCGCGAGAACAAACAATGATGCGGCGGTATAACCGTCTGCTCGTCGCCTTTTACCTGATTAGCGATGCCCTGCTCGGTATGGCTGCCTTCGCGCTCGCCTACTTCCTGCGTTTCGAGGGACCCGTCGCGGACATCATCCCGCCAGTCAAAGGCGTGCCGCAGTTCAAGTACTACGCGTTGATGCTGCCCTTCATCGGCGCGCTCGTCCCGGTCGCGTTTCACGTCCAGGGGTTGTATCGACTGCGGCGGGGCCGTACGCGTCTCGACGACTTTTTTGCCGTCTTCGTCGGGAGCATTCTCGCCGTTGTCGTCGGCGTGTTTGCAACGCTGTACATCGGCGCCTATTTCCTCCCCGAGCATCTGAAGGATGCCGGCGTCCACGAAGTCTCCCAGGTCGGCTGGGCGCTCTTCCTGTTTGTCAATGTGGTGTTCGCCTACACCTCGCGCGAGATGGTCCGCGAGTTCCTCGAGCGGCGCTGGAAGGCCGGCATCGGCCTGAAGCGGGTGCTGATCGCCGGCGCCGGCGATCTCGGGCGCATGGTGGCGGACAAGGTCCTGGAGCACCGCGAACTGGGCTTCAAGGTCCTCGGATTCATCGACGATCGCGCGACCGGCGATCACATCGGCTACCGCGGGCTGCCGCTCCTCGGATCTCTCGCCGACGCCGACGAAATCATGAAGCGCGAACGCATCGACCACCTTTACGTCGCGCTGCCGCTCGAAGAGCACGTCAAGATGCTCAGTCTCGTCGAGGTGACCAACCGTGAAGGTGTCGACCTGCACGTCGTCCCCGACCTGCTGCAGTTCATTGCGTTGCGCGCGCGCCTGGAGAACCTCGACGGCGTTCCGATCATCAGCCTGAACGACGTTCCGCTCCGCGGATTCAACAGCATTCTCAAGCGCGCCATCGACATCGCGATCTCGGGGACCGTCCTGCTGTGCACGTCGGTGCTGTTCGGGGGTATCGCGATCCTGATCAGGGCGACAACGAGAGGGCCGGTCTACTATCGCCAGGAGCGCATGGGGCTCGACGGCAAGGCGTTCCAGGTTCTCAAGTTCCGGTCCATGTACGAGGGGGCGGAAGACGAAACCGGACCGATCTGGGCGCGCGACAACGACCCCCGCTGCACGCCAATCGGCCGGTGGCTGCGCCTCTTCGATCTGGACGAGTTGCCGCAGCTCTGGAACGTGCTCCGCGGGGACATGTCCATCGTCGGGCCCCGCCCGGAACGGCCCTACTTCGTCGAGCAGTTCAAGCACCGGATTCCGCAATACATGCTGCGGCACAAGGTGAAGTCGGGCATCACCGGCTGGGCGCAGGTCAACGGCTGGCGAGGCAACACGTCGCTCGAGAAGCGGATCGAATACGATCTGTATTACATTGAGAACTGGTCGGTCGGCCTCGATCTGAAGATCATGTGGCTGACGCTGGTTCGCGGCCTCCAGAAGCACGCGTACTGAATCTTGTAATCAGCCAAAGGCCAATCACCGATCGCCGAGTCGCCGGCCGGACCGGCAATTCAGCCGTGTCGGTCAACTGCACACATCGATGCCCAGAGTTGTCATTACCGGCGCCGCCGGCTTCATCGGATCTCACCTGTCGGAAAAGCTGCTCGACCGGGGCTACTCGGTAGTCGGCATCGACAACCTCCTGACCGGCTCGACGGCGAACATCGCGCACCTGTCGAACCGCGATTTCGTCTTCATCAAGCACGATGTCACCAACTACATCTTCGTCGAAGGCAAAGTCGACGCGGTGCTGCACTGGGCCAGCCCGGCGAGCCCGATCGACTATCTCGAGCTGCCGATTCCGACCTTGAAGGTTGGCGCGCTCGGCACCCACAAGGCGCTTGGCCTGGCGAAAGAGAAACAGGCGCGATTCGTCCTGGCCTCGACCTCGGAGGTCTACGGCGATCCGCTCGAGCACCCGCAGAAGGAGAGCTACTGGGGCAACGTCAATCCCATCGGTCCGCGCGGCGTCTACGACGAAGCCAAGAGGTTTGCCGAGGCGATCACGACCGCGTACCATCGCTTTCACGGGCTCGACACGAAGATCGTCCGCATCTTCAACACCTACGGACCGCGGATGCGGCTGCACGATGGCCGCGCGGTTCCGGCGTTCATGAGCCAGGCGCTGCGCGGCGAGGACGTCACCATCTTCGGCAGCGGCCAGCAGACCCGCAGCTTCTGCTACGTCAGCGATCTGGTCGAAGGCGTCATTCGCTTGATGGAGTCGAACCTCAACGATCCTGTCAACATCGGCAACCCGCATGAGATGACGATCGAGCAGATCGCCAGGGCGATCATCCAGCTGACGGGCTCGAAGAGCCGGATCGTCTATCGCCCGCTGCCCGAAGACGACCCGAAAGTGCGGCAACCGGACATCACGAAAGCGCGCACGCTGCTCGGCTGGGAACCCACGGTCTCCCTGGAAGAGGGGCTGGTGAAGACCCTCGACTACTTCCGGGGGCAGGTCGGCGGCTGACCTAGGGGCATCCCTGCCCCTTCGCGCGACCCGCGAGGCGCGGCTTCTAGGACTGTTTCGGGCGGGGCGCCTGCGAGCCGTGGATCCCGAATACCTGAATCAGATAGTGAAACGCTGAAATCAGCGTGATCGCGAGCGATGCCCAGACGAACGCCGTGACGACGTCGCTTTTCTCTTCGAGATAGTTGAAATACAGGGTCACGACACCGGTGAGGATGTAGGTGGCGGTGGCGATCTTGCCGAAGATCGAGGGCCGGAACGTCCGCGGCCCGACGGCGAGGTTGATCACGGCGACGGTGAGCACAATCGCGACGTCGCGGCTGATGACCAGGACGGTGAACCAGATCGGCAGCCGGTTCGCGGACCCGATGTCGGGCAGCGTCAGGACGATGAACATCGTGACGAGCAACAGCTTGTCGGCCATCGGATCGAGCCAGGCCCCGAGCGTGGTCTTCTGTCCGGTGGCGCGGGCGATCAGCCCGTCGAGCAGGTCGGTCAGGCCGGCGACGAGAAATGTGGTGAGGGCCCAGCCCTGGTGGCCGTAGAGGAGGAGAATGACGAACGCCGGAATCAGCAACATCCGGAGGATGGTGAGCTGGTTCGCCGCCGTCAGATTCATGGACCCGTTCGGCCTCCCAGCTCCTGAAGTTTCACCAGCGCGGCGACGGCCTCGGCGCCGGTAACCGGTGGCGTCAGATCGAAAGCGCCGTTCTCGCGGGTTGTCATCACCCCGGCTTCCACGACCAGGGATACGGCGGCGTAGCTGAGGTGCCGCGGGCCGACATCGGCGAACTTGCGCTGGCCGCTGTTGCGCCAGGAAGCCGCAAGCTGCGGACTGCGGGCCGCGATGATCTCCAGGACGCGGCCCGCCGCGTCGGCGAGATCCGCCCGGCGCACGATCTGCTCCGGCTGAAAGGTGTGATTCGGATACACCTCCATCACGCCGGAACGGGCGACCGAGAGAATGTGCGATGCCGCCCAGCTGCCCCTCGTGTCCGTGATCACGACGGCACTGACCCGGCGCGCTTTCACGAGGAGATCGTCGAGCCGCACCGCGAGCAGCGCCGCCAGCTGTGCGCGCGTGACAGCCGGTGAGCTCTCGATGCTGCGATATTCCGGCGGCATCGCCTCGAAGGCGACGCGCGATCGCAGTGCCGCGATCCTCTCAGGAAGAACCTCTCCCGGCTGCAGCGCCGCGGCGGCACTGAGCGCCTCGAGCGCCTTCGCGACGTCTCCCTGAGCCTCGTAGAGATCCCCCAGCAGGATCAGCCCGCGAGCGTCCTCGGGTTCGAGCTCGACTGCCTTGCGCGCGGAGTCCAGCCCCGGCTCGATGTTTCCCGCCTTCCGTTCGACTTCGGCGAGCTCGCGCAGCAGGAACGCGCTGGCCGGCGAGGCATCGACGAGTGTGCGATAGGCCGCTCGCGCTTCGTCAAGCCTGCCAGCGGCAGCCAGTTTTCGCGCGTTTCCGATGTCCTCCTGCTGGTTGCGGAAGCGCAAGACCTCCAGGCGGCTCCGAAGGACGCCAAGCCCGGGATCGGCGGTCAGCGCAGCTTCGATACTCGCGACCGCTTCGTCAACCTCCCCCATCCCCAGCAACGCCTCGGCGCGGCCTGCGAGCGCCGGCGCATACCGGGGATTGGCGACTACCGCGCGGTCGAAATGCAGCAGCGAATCCTTGTGTTTCTTGGCGGCGAGCGCGACATACCCGAGTCCGACTTCGGCTGGATAGAACGTCGCGGCCTGCCGCAGCGCCGACGCGAAGTTGCGCTCGGCCGCGCGCAGGTCACCAGCCTGAAGCCACTCCCATGCGATGTGGTGGCGCTCGAGCGCCGCCGGCGTGCCGAGCCCTGGCGGCGGCTGGGGCTGGACGAAGTCCGGGAACTTCGGCGACGTGACCGCCGGGGGCAGCGGCGCGGTTTTCGGCGCACACCCGGTCACCACCACCATGAGCGTCAGGACGGCGGCTGCCTTCATGCCTGACCTCTCACGTCCTGGAACCGTGACAGAAGGCGGCGCGGGATCTCCGCTTCAATCGCGATCGAGCCGTCGGTCGTGACGTGGCGGAGGATACGGCCCAGCCGATACAACTCCGCGACACGTTCGCGGGTGTCGTGGCCGCTCGAGGCAAATGCCACGCTGACCCGTGCGGTGTCGAGCGCGAGCCGGGTTTCCATCGCGGCAATCAGCTCGTCCCGCCCCTGACCGGTCAGCGCGGAGACACACAACCCGCCGGGATACATGCCCGCGATCCGCTGCCGTTCGACCGCGTCAATCCGATCGCACTTGTTGAACACTTCGACGGCCGGCACCTTCTCGGCGCCGACCTCGGAGAGCACGCTGCGTACGGCGTCCATGTGCCGCTCCCGATCGGGAGACGAAGCATCGATCACGTGCAGCAGCAGGTCCGCCGCCGCGACTTCTTCGAGGGTAGCCCGGAAGGCGGCAACAAGCGAGTGCGGCAGCCGCTCGATGAACCCGACCGTGTCGGACACCAGCAACTCACGGCGATCGCGCAGCTTCACCCTGCGGATGAGCGGATCCAGCGTCACGAACAGCGCATTCGATGCCACCGCGTCGTCGCCGGTCAACAGATTGAACAGCGTCGTCTTGCCGGCGTTCGTGTAGCCGACGAGCGCAACGGTCGGTACGGCCGCCTTGTGCCGCCGTTCGCGCAGCTGAGACCGCCTCCGGCGGACGACGTCGATCTCCTGCGAGAGCACGCTGATGCGGTGGCGGATGCGCCGCCGATCGGTTTCGAGCTTCGTTTCGCCAGGGCCGCGCGTGCCGATGCCGCCACCGAGACGTGACAGCGCGTCATTCGCGCCGACCAGGCGCGGCAGCAGGTACTTGAGCTGAGCGAGCTCCACCTGCAGCTTGCCTTCTCTCGTTCGTGCGCGGCTGGCAAAAATATCGAGGATGAGCTGCGTCCGGTCCAGCACCTTGCATTCGAGCGCCGCTTCGAGATTGCGCAGTTGCGCGGGCGACAGCTCGTTGTCGAAGACGACCAACGACACGTCGGCCTCGTCGCACGCGAGCCGCAACGACTCGACCTTTCCACTTCCGAGAAAGGTCGCCGGGTCCGGCTTGGGCCGTTCCTGCAGCACGCGGACCACGACATCGGCACCGGCAGCCGCGGCAAGACCGGCGAGCTCGTCCAGCGAGTGTTCGGGATCGAAGTGTCGGGAGGATCGGCTGAACAGTCCGACGAGCGCCGCACGCTCCCGAGGCTCGGGCCCGCCCGATCGGGATGACGAGGAGCGTGTCACTTGAGCGATTCTAGCACGCGGTCCCACGCGACCGCCCCGGCGCGGTGCAGCACCGGAACACTCCGTACGATCTCGACGATGGTCGACGGCGGACCGCCGGGCGAGGGGCCTCCATCGACGACGACATCGATCCGATCGGTGAACGCCGCTTCGACTTCCGCGGCGGTGATCGCGGGCGGCCGTCCTGAGATATTCGCGCTGGTCGCGGTAATGCACCCGCCGAAGAGCCGGGCCAACGCACGCGCGACGAGATGGGAAGGAACGCGGACGCCGACGGTGTGGATGCCGCCGGACAGCCGCCCCGACAGTTCCGGCGCCGCCGGCACGACGATCGTCAGGGCGCCTGGCCAGAATGCCTCGGCGAGGCGTCTTTCGACGGGACCAAACGCTCCTGCTCTTTCAGCCTGCGCGGAATCCGCCGCGATCAGCGCAACCGGCCATGACGCGTCGCGCTCTTTCACGGTGAAGAGTCGATCGACTGCCTCGTCGCTCCGGGGATCGACGGCGAGTCCATACGCGGTCTCCGTCGGATATCCAACGATTCCCCCCTGCCTGATGACCTCGACCGCCTCCTGAATGAGCCGTTTGTCGGGTTCGGAGGGATCGACGGTGTATCGCCGCATCACAGTTCCTCGACAGACGGCGTGGTCGGTTCTTCGACGGGTGCGATCACCATCAGACGAGAAACGACGATCGCCACCACGACAAGACCGAACAGATCGAGGAGAAAGACGGCGCGGATCGTCGTCGCTGCCAGAAACCCACTGATGATTGGGCTCAGGGCGAGCCCGGTCAGCGAAGCCGTGGTGAGAAGGCCGAACCCCGCGCCCCGGGCCGTCGCCGGCATCACGCTGCTCGCGGCGGTATACGTACTCGTCGTCGCAACCCCCATCGCGATGCCGAACAATGGCGACGCCACGAACAACCAGCCCACTCGTGGCGCGATCACGTAGAGCAGTGCGCCGACGGCGCCGGCTGCCGCGCTTCCAGCAATGACCTTGCGCGGCGAGGCGTGATGCAGAAGCCATCCGCACAGCTGGTTGCCGAGCGCGCCCGAGGCCGCTGCGATGGAGAAGAGAATGCCCGCGACGAGCGGCACGCGGTCCACGCTCGTGCCGAGCTCTGCCACATACAGAGGCAGCACCGGACCGAAGCTCCGGTCGATGAACTGCAGACTGAAGACCACCGCCATCAGCAGAACGAAGTTCTCGAAGGCCAGCACGTTCCTGAAGCTGATACGTTCGTGCGAGCTGCGTTTGTTGACATGGTGAACGAGCCGCTCGTCGTAGGTGAAGAATACGACTACCAGCGCCGCAACGTAGAAACAGGACGTGAACAGGAACGCGTTCCTGAGCCCGACCAGCTGCGCGACGATGCCGCCGATGATCGGTCCGAGCGCAGGCCCGAGTCGCTGCGCGGTCTGCACGATCCCGATTGCATACGCGGTTTTCTCACGCGGCGCGGATTCGGCGGCCATCGTGATCGCGAGGGCACCGTAGCCGGCGAACAATCCCTGGACCGCGCGCAGCGCGAACACGTGCCAGGCTTGCGTGACATACGCCATGCCCGCCATGAGGAAGATGAAGCTCACGAGCGAGCGCTCGACCATGATCTTCCGCCCGAAGCGATCGGAGAGCCGGCCCCAGAAGGGCGCGAGCATCGCCGTCATCGCCGGGGTGACACCGAGGCTCAGGCCCGACCACAAAGCGACTTCGCCGACGTCGGCGACGCCAAGCTGCTGGAGATAGATGGGCAGGAACGGCATCACGAGCGTAAAGCCGGTGAAGCCGACGAAAGTCGCGGTCGCCACCGCGAACACATTCCGCTGCCACGAAGCCACGGGTCAGGCGCGAGCGATTCCGCTCAGAATCGCACCCGGACGACGCCGGACTGTTTGACGTGAATCGTGTCGACGAACCGGATGCGAGGCGGCCGGCTCTGCATGACCAGCGAATGCGTCCGGATGCCGTCGCCGAAGAAGCGCACGCCCTTCATCAATGTTCCTTCGGTCACGCCGGTGGCGGCGAAGATGATCGAGTCGCCCGACGCGAGATCCTTCGACGTGTAGATCTTGCGGAAGTCATGCACGCCCATGGCGCGACAGCGCTCCTCGTGCTCCGGCTTGCTCACGACGAGCCGGGCGTAGATCTCGCCGTTCAGACAGCGCATCGCGGCCGCCGTCAGCACGCCTTCGGGGGCCCCGCCAGTGCCCATCACGGCGTGTACGCCGGATCCCACGACCGCCGCCGCGATGCCGGCCGACAGATCTCCATCTCCAATCAAACGTATCCTCGCGCCGGTCGCCCGAATCTCTTCAATCAACTTCTCGTGCCGCGGCCGCTCGAGCACGATGATGACGAGCTCTTCGACCCGGCGCTCCAGGCACCGCGCGATCGCGTGAAGATTGTCCGCGACGGGCGCATCGAGGCTGACCGCGTTCCTGGCGCTCGGTCCGACGACGAGCTTCTCCATGTAGAGGTCGGGCGCATGGAGCAGGCCGCCTTCGTCGGCGGCAGCGAGCACCGCCATGGCATTGGGCGCTCCCGTGGCGCAGAGGTTCGTGCCTTCCAGCGGATCGACCGCAATATCGACCCGCGGCAGATCGAGCCCCGCGCCTCCCTTCCGCGCCGCGATCCCGACCTTTTCGCCGATGAACAGCATCGGCGCCTCGTCGCGCTCTCCTTCCCCGATGACGATGGTGCCGTCGATCGGGACGCTGTCGAGGCACTGGCGCATGGCTTCGACGGCGGCCTGATCCGACCCGTGCCCATCCCCCTGACCCATCGTGTGCGCGCACGCAATCGCCGCCTGCTCGACGACGCTGAGGAATTCGAGCGAGAGGTCGGAGTCCATCGCCTCAGCCTTTCGCGATCGCCGGCAGCTCGCAGCGCATCGGACGATCGGAGCGGAAGCCGAGGACGTAGTCGGCCTGCATCAGCTTGTGGATCTCTCGCGTCCCTTCGTAGATCACCGCCCCCTTGCAGTTGCGGTAGAAGCGGCCGACCGGATATTCGTCCGAATAGCCGTTGGCGCCATGGACCTGCACCGCATCCCCGGCGGCACGCTCCGAGGCGACGGTCGCGAACCATTTCGCGAGTCCGGTCTCGCGCGTATTGCGCCGCCCCCGGTTCTTCAGGAATCCTGCGCGCATCCAGAGCAGGCGCGACGTCTGATAGTCGCACTCCATCTGCGCAATCATTTCCTTGACCAGCTGGTGCTCCGCGATCGGAACCCCAAAGGTCTTGCGCTCCTTCGCATACTTGCTGCTCGCGTCGCGGCACGCCCGGATCAAGCCCGTCGCGCCGGCCGCAACCGTATAGCGTCCCTGGTCCAGCGCGAACATCGCGACCTTGAAACCTTCTCCCGGTTTGCCGACGAGATTCGCCTCCGGGACCTCGACCTCCTCCATCTTGAAGAACCCGGTGTTGCCGGCGAGGATGCCCCACTTCTCCTTGAGCGTGCCGCTCGAGAATCCCTTGAAGCCGCGCTCGATCATGAACGCGCTGATTCCCGTCGTATCGCGCGCCTTTTTCTTGTCGAGATCGGTCCACGCGAAGACGAGGAAGTTGTCGGCCACGTCGGCGAGCGAGATCCACATCTTTTCGCCGGTGAGGAAATACCGATCGCCGCGTTTCACAGCCACGGTCTGGATTCCACGCACGTCGCTGCCAGCCGACGGCTCGGTGAGACCGTAGGTGGCGATCTTCTTTCCCTGCGCCTGGGGGATGAGGTAGCGCTGCTTCTGGTCCTCACTGCCCCACGCCAGGAGCGTCAGGCAGTTCAGGCCGGCATGGACGGACATGATCACCCGGAGCGAAGTGTCGACGTACTCCAGTTCCTCGCTGATGATGCCAAGGCTGATGTAGTCCATCCCGGCGCCGCCGTACTCGGCCGGGACGGAGCATCCCAGCAGGCCGAGCCCGGCCATTTTGGGCAGGATGGCGGGATCGAAACGGTGCTGCCGGTCGAGTTCCCGAATCTTCGGGGCCACTTC
Source organism: uncultured Acidobacteriota bacterium (assembly GCA_963785755.1). Lineage (GTDB taxonomy): Bacteria > Acidobacteriota > Vicinamibacteria > Vicinamibacterales > 2-12-FULL-66-21 > JACCXG01. Next base: position 107,707 of record CAWAXG010000068.1, read on the forward strand.
GCGCGCCCCCCATTCGCGGACCGATTGTTCGAGCAGCTGCTGTTCGTCGGTCAAGTCGAGATCGATCATGAACGCGTCCTTTTGCGGAATATGAACGGAATATTGTAATTCAGCCGGCACCGCGAGCCCGCGGCCACACCCCCGCCTCCGACTCCTGTATTCTTTGGAGTTATGCGTCCGGTAATCGCGCTGCTCAGCGACTTTGGGACCCGCGACCACTATGCGGGCACGATGAAAGGAGTGATGCTCACCATCTGTCCGGATGCCACGCTGGTGGACATCACCCACGACGTGCCCCCACATGACGTGCTGGACGGCGCCCTGCAACTGGCGGCTGCGGCGCGCTACTTTCCCGCCGGCACGATCTTCCTGGCGGTCGTCGACCCCGGCGTCGGCAGCAGCCGCCGCGGCATCGCGGCGGAAGCCGGGGACTATCGATTCGTCGCGCCCGACAACGGCGTGCTGACCGCGGTCTTCCGCGAATGGCCGCCCAAGAAGATCGTCGAGCTGACCGAGCGCCGCTACGCGCGTCCGACGGTCAGCCGGACCTTCGAGGGGCGCGATCGGTTTGCCCCGGCGGCCGGCTGGCTGGCGAAAGGCATCCAGCTGACGGCGCTCGGTCGCCCGGCACCCGACTATCACAAGCTCGATATTCCGCTGCCTCAGATCGACGAGGCGACGATCAACGGAGTGGTGTTGCGAATCGACCGCTTCGGCAATCTCGTGACCAACATCGATCGCCGGTCAGTGGAATCCGCGGCGCGCTCGGGCACGATGGCGGTGTCGGCCGGCGGCCACACCGTCGGCCGCCTGGTCGCAACCTACGCCGACATTCAGCCGGGTGAGATCTGCGCGCTGTTCGGCAGCACCGATCACCTCGAGCTCGCGGCCAATTCCGAGAGCGCCGCCGATCGCCTGCAACTCGGGCGCGGCGCTCCGGTGGAAGTAAAGCGGACGACGTAGGGGAAGCTGCGAAGGGTGTAGTCCGGCGCTCTACGAGCTGGCGGGAGTGGTTTCCGCCTTCTTGCGCAAAAGCATCTCGCGGGTGTTGTTCTTCAGCAGGAACGAGTCCGACACGATCAGGCCGTCGAACATCCTGATGATGTCGCGATTCTGGAGCGCCTGCTTCTTGCCGCCGGCACCGGCGTGATAGCGGTGTCGCAGGCTCTTCTCGTCGACGATCTCGAACTTCGTGAACGCCGATCGTTCGACTGCCGACGTGCAGAAGAAGCCCATGACGACGCCGCCGGGCCGCAGCAGCCTCACGATCTGACGCGCCAGCGATTGGGACGCGTTCTTGTCGAGGAAATCGAACAGGTCCCAGCACAGGATGCCGTCGATGGTGCCGTCGCCGTGAGTAAAGCGCTTGTCGAAGGATCCGGCGAAGTCCTCGGGCCCCTTGCCCTTCAGGTGCCGGTCAACGTCGCCGAGCAGATCTTCGATGAACAGCTTGCAGCCCAGGCGCTCGCCGCAGAACTCGACGTTCGCGCCGATGACCGGTCCGAAATCCAGGAGAGTCGGCGCCTCACGATTCGTGAGCGCCGACACGAACTTCGGAAAGGCCTTCGAAGCGACAGTCGGTTCTTCGCTCGGGGCGAGCGCATCCCCCTTCCCCGAGGCGTCGGAGCGCTTACCGCCCCACTTGTTGAGTAGATCTGAGAGCATGGGTGTGCGAGGGGCCAGATCCCCATTTCGTCTCAGGCCCGTTGGTCGGGCGTTGAGCGAACCGGGATACGACCCCAGGCGTGGCTGTTATCGTGATACCGCGGCCGGAGCGGGCTGATTCGCCGCAGCTGGCGCGGCGCTCTTCTGCTGCTCCGACTTGCTGTCGCCGGCCTTGCTGCCACTCCGCTGCATGTCGATGCTGCCGCGGAAGTGGGCGCCCTCGGCGATGGCCACGCGCGGCGCCGTGATGTCGCCGTCCACGGACCCGTTGTCGCGAATCTCGACCTTCTCGGTGGCGGTGACGTTTCCTACCACTTCACCCAGAATGACGACGGATTTCGCAAACACCTGCGCCTTGATTTTCCCGTTCGGCCCGATCGTCAACACATTCTGCCGAAGCTCGATCTTCCCCTCAACCTGTCCCTCAATCGCCAGATCTTCGCTGCCGTTGAGCTCGCCCTTGATAATCACGGATTTGCCGATATTCACGGTCTTCTCCAGTCCGCGGTGGGTGTCAACGCTGGTTACAGGCTGGGGCCGCGCCGCCTCGGCGGCCGGCGGGGCTGATGCGGGCGCGGCGGTTGGGGCCGGAGCCGGCTGCGTCGAGCCGCCCGGCTTAACCGCTTCATCCCTTTTCCACATGTGGCACTCTCCACGAGTTCAAGATCACTATGCCTCCGCAGGGTGTCTGACGCTTCTGCCAGCGCAGCAGTCGGAGTATACGAAACGGTATCTGACCGTGTCTAGTCCTTTTACTGCTGAGACTTAGCGCCAGTGCTATCATTGAGGGTCAGCCCATGCGCGTGTACTTCGACCATAACGCGACCACCCCGGTCGACCCCTCAGTCGCCGACGTGGTCGTGCGCGTCCTCCGCGAAGATTACGGCAACGCGTCGAGCGTTCACCGGTTCGGGCAACAGGCCAAAGCCATCCTGGACGAGGCCCGAACCGCCGTCGCTCTTCTTATCGGCGCGGACCCGTCAGAAATTGCATTTACCAGCGGGGGAACCGAATCGGACAATGCCGCGCTTCGCGGAGCCGCCGAAGCGCTGGAGCCGACCGGCCGCCGCCATCTCATCGCTACCGCGATCGAGCACGAGGCCGTCCTGGTGACCCTGAAGGCGCTGGCGCGACGGGGCTGGCGCACCACTCTCCTCCCCGTCGACGAGACGGCTATCGTGAGCCCGGGAGCGCTCGAAGCCGCGATCACCGACGACACCGCGATCGTGAGCGTCATGCACGCGAACAACGAACTCGGCACGATCCAGCCGGTGGCGGAGATGGCGCGCATCGCGCACGGCCGCGGCGCATTGTTTCACACCGATGCCGTGCAGTCGGTCGCGAAGATCCCGGTCGACGTGCGGGCGCTGGGGGTGGATCTGCTGTCGCTGTCCGGGCACAAGTTCAATGGACCCAAGGGAGCCGGCGCGTTGTGGATCAAGCGCGGCACCCGCTTGCAGCCGATCCTGACCGGCGGCAAGCACGAGCGGACGCGCCGTGCCGGCACGGAGAACGTTCCCGGGCTGGCGGGCCTTGGCGCCGCCGCCAGGCTGGCGATGACCAAGCCACCCGACGCCCTGCCCCGTGTTTCGGCGCTGCGGGATCGTCTGGAAGCGGAGATTCTCAGCAGGATATCGGGCACGATCGTGAACGGCGCGACCACTCCGCGAGTGCCGAACACGACGAACATCAGCTTCGATCGCGTCGAGGCGGAGTCGCTGCTGATCGCGCTCGACCTCGAGGGCATCGCCGTTTCAACCGGAGCGGCCTGTTCGTCGGGCACGCTCGAGCCCTCGCATGTGCTGCGAGCGATGGGATTGCCCACGCATCGCGCGCAGAACTCCATCCGCTTCAGCCTGGGCGCCGAGAATACCGACGCGGAAGTCGGCTATCTCCTCGAGAAACTGCCCAAGGCGGTTGAGAAGCTGCGCTCGCTGACAACCGTCCGCCGGTGAGCGCACCATTGAACGGCAGCAGACGGCTTCCGGCAACTCCGGCAATCGAGACATGCGCGTAGTCGTAGCAATGTCGGGCGGCGTGGACTCGTCCGTCGCCGCGGCGCTTCTGGCCCGCGACGGGCACGAGGTCATCGGGCTGTCCATGCAGCTGTACGATCACTCCGGATCGCACGGCGATGGCAGCGTCCGCTTCGGCACCTGCTGCACCATCGACGACCTGCACGACGCCCGGCGCGTGGCCAGCAGTCTCGGAATTCCTCACTACATCGTGAACTTCGAGCGGCAGTTCGGCGAGACAGTCGTGTCGAATTTCATTCGTGAGTATTCCTCGGGACGCACGCCGATTCCCTGCGTGCACTGCAACGGCGACCTCAAATTCGCGACCCTGGCCGAGCGTGCTGGCGGACTGGGCGCCGAATTCGTCGCGACCGGCCACTATGCGCGCGTCGAGCGGGATCCCGCCGGACGACTCCTGCTCCTGCGGGGCCGGGACGCGTCAAAGGATCAGTCGGTACTTCCTGTTCACTCTGACGCAGCAGCAACTCGCGCACGCCATGTTCCCCGTCGGCGAGCTGGACAAGGCCGCCGTACGCGCCCTGGCACGCGACCTCGGCCTGGCGGTGTCCGAGAAGCCTGACAGCCACGAGATCTGCTTCGTGGCGGACGGAGATCACGCCGCGTTCATGCAGCGTCACGGACCCTCCCCTGGTCCGGGCGTCATCCGCGACGTCAGCGGAAAGGTCGTGGGAACGCACGACGGCGTCCACCATTACACCGTCGGCCAGCGGAAGGGCCTCGGCCTGTCGTCCCCCGTTCGCCTGTACGTGGTCGGCATCGATGCAGAGCAGAGCGCCGTTACCGTGGGCCCGCGAGAAGCGCTCGAGCGTGTCGAGCTCACCGCGTCCAGCGTGAACTGGATCAGTGGGGTCACGCCGGTGGCCGGAGCGCGCGCGACGGCACAGATCCGGTACCGTCATCGTGAGGCCGCAGTCACGTTGACGCCGCTGCCGGATACTCGCGTGCGCGTCGTCTTCGATGAGCCGCAGTACGCAGTCGCGCCCGGCCAGGCCGTTGTGTTCTACGACGGCGACGAGGTGGTTGGCGGCGGGTGGATAGAGTAGTTACGGGCTACGTGCCACGTGCTGCGTGCGCACGTGCTCTTGTGCTGTGTCCTGCGTGCTCACGTGCTTCTCGTGCGACGTGCTCTTCGTGCGACGTGCTTCACGTGCGACGTGCTCGCGGCTGACTGTCGGCGTCAGGCGTGAATCTCGGCTTCGCCGATGTGTTGTGGGACGCCCTCGAGGTACTTCTCGGCGTCGATCGCGGCCATGCACCCTGATCCGGCGGCGGTAACGGCCTGCCGGTAGACGTGATCCTGCACGTCGCCGCAGGCGAAAACACCGGGAACACTCGTGCGCGTCCCGGCGTGGGTCAGGATGTAGCCGTTGCTGTCCATCTCCAGCTTGCCCACGAACAGCGACGTGTTCGGCGTGTGGCCGATGGCAACGAACACGCCGTCGACTGGCAACTCCTTTATTACGTTGGTCTTGTTGTTCCGGAGGGTCATCGACGTGACCTCCCCCTTGGCGGTGTCGCCGATGGCCTCGACCTCGCTGTTCCACTCGAACGAGATCTTCGGATTGGCGAAGGCCTTGTCCTGCATGATTTTCGATGCGCGCAGGGTCTCCCGTCGATGCACGACGGTCACGCTCGAGGCAAACCGCGTGAGGAACATGGCTTCCTCCATCGCCGAGTCTCCCCCGCCCACGATCGCAATCGGCTTGCCGCGGAAGAAGTAACCATCGCACGTCGCGCACGTGGACACGCCGTGGCCGATGAGGGCGCGTTCGGATGGCAGCCCGAGGAGGCGCGCCGATGCACCGGTCGCGACTATCAGCGTGCGGCACGAATACTCCGCCTCCGGAGTGATCACCCGGAAAGGATGACGCGAGAGATCGACCTCGGTCACGTGTCCCTGGAGAATCTCCGCGCCGAATCGTTCCGCCTGGACCCGCATCTCTGCCATCAGCTCCGGCCCCATGATGCCGTCGCGGAATCCCGGCCAGTTCTCGACCATCGTCGTCAGCATCAGCTGCCCGCCGGCCTCGAGGCCTTCGATGACGAGCGGCTTCAGGTTGGCCCGCGCGGCGTAGAGCGCCGCGGTCAGGCCAGCAGGCCCGGAACCGATGACAATGACGTTGCGAAGTGGTGAAGACATGGAGCGAAGGTGGTCCGTTCCGTCAGACGTGGCGGTCGATCATCTTCTTCAATGAATCTTTGTCGGCAAGCCCGACGACCTGCTCGACGAGCTGTCCGCCCTTGAAGAGCAGCAGGGTCGGAATGCCCCGGATGCTGAACCGCATGGGGGTGGCCGGGTTCTCGTCGACGTTCATCTTGGCGACGACGACGCGGCCGGTGTAGTCGTTGGCGAGCTCGTCTACCGTCGGCGCCAGACGCCGACACGGACCACACCATTCCGCCCAGAAATCCACCAGCACTGGCTGGGCCGTGTGATTCACCGTCTGTTCGAAGTTCGCGTCGGTTAGCGTCTGGACCTTGTCTGAAGCCATACCTGGATGTCCCTCACGAATTTACTCTGTACACTTTGACATACTCCCGGGCCGAGACGTCCCAGGAGTAATCCTCTCTCATCGCCGCCAGCTGGATCTTCTTCCACTGCTCAGGTTTACGGAACGTCGCCAGCGCCCGCCGAACCGCGTCCAGCAAGACGGCGGGCGTGTAATCCGCAAACTTGAAGCCAGTCCCTGCCGGCCGGCTGGCATCGCGCACGGTGTCGTCGAGCCCTCCCGTCGCACGGACAATCGGGATGGTGCCGTACCGGAGGCTGTTCAACTGGTTCAGTCCGCACGGTTCGAATCGCGACGGCATCAGGAACACGTCGGCCCCCGCCTCGATGAGATGCTCGAGTCGATCGTCGAAGCCGATCGTCGTCGAGACCCGGTCCGGGTATGTGGCGGCGAGAGCGGTCCACTGATCCTCGTACCGGGGTTCGCCGCTCCCGAGCATGACCCAGGTCGCATCCAGCGTCATCAGCTCATGGAGGATTGCGGAAATCAGGTCGAATCCCTTCTGGTCGGTCAGGCGCGAGACAAGTCCAATCAGCGGCCGACCGAGCGTGTCATCCGTGATCGGCAGACTGACGGCTTTCAGGAGCGCACGCTTGGATTCCGCCTTGGCAGAAGGCTCATCAGCGCTGTACGGCCTCGGCAGGAACGAGTCGGACGCAGGATTCCAGCGGTCCGTATCGATGCCGTTGAGAATGCCGACCAGGCTGCCGGCCCTGCGCGCAATCACGCCGTCGAAGCCGAAGCCCAATTCCGGCGTAACGATCTCCCGCGCGTATGTCGGACTCACCGTCGTCAGACGCTCGCTGAAATTGATGCCGGCTTTCAGAAAGCTGATTCGTCCCCAGAACTCCATCGCATGGACGTGCAAAACGTCCCACGGCAGCCCGATGTCCGTCAGCGTCGATGCCGGATACAGTCCCTGGAACGCGAGGTTGTGAATGGTGAAGACCGCCGGCACGCCGCCAACGATCGGATCGTCCGAGAACAGCATCTTCTGATACGCGGGCACGAGACCGGCCTGCCAGTCATGGGCATGGATCACCGAAGGCCGTTCGCCGCGCAAGCGGAGATACTCGAGGGCACCCCGGCTCAGGACCGCGAACCGATAGGCGTTGTCCACATAGTCGCCGCCGTTGTCTCCGTAGAGCCCCTCGCGCTGGTAAAGCTCCGGCGCGTCGACGAGGACCGCGTCAATCCGCTCGCCAAGAGGCTGACGGATAAAGCGGACGGCTTGCTGGCGAGCGCCGAAATCGAGGACTGCGTCGGCCACGGCGGCGGCGCGCTCAGCCGGCTGCGCCGAGTCGCTGTTCCCCGCGCGTGAGCCGTAGTTCGGGAGAATGACGGTTACGGCATGGCCCAGCCGTGCAAGCGCGTGCGGTAGACCGCTCAGCACCTCTGCGAGCCCACCGGTCGTCGCGAAAGGCCTGGCCTCCGAAGCCACCATGACAATCTGGAGAGGACCAGCCGCCGACTTCCCTCCTCCACCGCGGAGGGTCCTCGATGACCGTGGGAGTGCGGGTGACCGCATGGACCCCGCTTTTTTCGCGGCGGGCCTCCTGGCAATCGCCGGCCCAGCCGACTCTGCATCTGACATAGGACGCCTCCCTCGAGCCGCCGGCTTCGCCGCAGGAGCCTTTGCGGGGGTGGAGCGGGGTGTTCTGGACTTTTCTGTTTTGAGGGAAGGCGTACGGGACTTCGGGGATTTCTTGGCCATCAATTGACGAGGCGCCGCTCGGACGCCGAAACTCCGAGTGTAGCACGGCAGTACGGTCAATCGCCCCGGCTGGCCTCTGAGGATCGAGGGGCATCGCCGTCTCGGCGACGGATGGCGATGTATGATTCGTCCGTGGCCGAAGCTCAGCCGCCGAGATCAGAATCCCGCGAAATCGTTGAGCTGCGGCGATTGAAGGCAGAACAGCCGGATCTCGCCTCAGCAGTTGATCTTCAAATCGAGCTGCTGCAGCTTCAGCGGCGCGTTCAATCCCGCGTATCGCTGCCGGCGATCAGACTCGATCCAGAGTACCTGGCCGGATTGCTGAGGACCGGACCCATCCTTCAATTCGATCACCTGAAAATCGACTGGAGCGACATACGGTTCCTCGTGCGCGCTGTCGCGGCTGCGATGCGGACGCACGAAGCCCTCGACCCGGCCGACCTCAGCAAGGTGGAATCGGTGACCCGCGACGCCGAGCGGCTGCCGATCGTCGTGCGGGCGTGGTACCAGGCCTCGGGGCCGGCCGCATCGAGTCTGCCACCGGACGCCGAGGGACTCGAGACGGTCCTCCTCCAGGCGATGCGCCCCATCCTGAGTCGCGCCGCCGATGCCATCCTCGCGCGACTCGAGGCGAGCTCCTGGCATCACGGCAACTGTCCGGTCTGCGGCGGCGAACCCGATCTCTCGGTCATCACGCCGGCCGCCGATCGCATGTTGATCTGCGGCCGCTGTCTGGCCCGGTGGCGTTTCGATCAGCTCACCTGCCCGTTCTGCCGCAACTCGGACCGATCGCGCATTACGTCGTTCGCCAGCCGGGATGGGCGGTACCGCCTGTACGCCTGCGATGTCTGCGAGCGATATCTGAAGGCCTACGACGGCCGCCGCGCAACCCGCCCGGTCCTGCCGGCCGTCGACTCGGTGGCGACGCTGCCGCTCGATGCGGCGGCGATGCAGCGCGGCTATAAGTAGAAAAAGTCGAACAGAAACACAAAAGCCGTCAGCGATGCTGACGGCTTTTCGAGTTTCGCAGGGAGCGTTCGATCAGGGTCTAGTCCTGGTCCTTGGTAAAGATGTCCGATGCCTTCTCGGACAGCCAATTGAAGAGGTGACGCGTCTCCCAGAATCGCCCGTTGTTCGAACCCGCGCCGAGCACCACGACCGCGACCTGGTGATTGCTCTGCGGCAGTCGCAGCAGCGTCGCGAGGCAGTAGCCCGCCTTGGTGATGAAGCCGGTCTTGCCGCCGAGGACGTCGACTTCTCCGCCCCGCACGAGATGATTCGTGTTGCGAATGACGATCGACCGGCGATGCGTTCTCGCCGAATACGTGGGCATCCGCATGATTGGCGACATCCGATCGTCCTGCGACGCGAAGGTGATCAGCCGCGACAGGTCGTAAGCGGACGAGATGTTCGCCGGATTCAACCCCGAGGGATCCGCAAAGGTCGTGCTCTCGAGCCCGAGCTCGATCGCCTTTTCGTTCATCCGCTCGACGAATGACGCGGTGCCACCGTGCGACACGCGCGCAAGCGCGCGGGCGGCCGCGTTGTCCGACGCAATCAGCGTCAGGTGGAGAACGTCGCTCAGCGTGATGCGATCGTTGGCCCGGAGATACGTGGTGGACGCCGCATAGACGTCACCCCGCTCAATGGTGATTTCCTGCAGTAGATCGGGGTTGTCCTCGAGGAAAACGATCGCGGTCATCACCTTGGTGATGCTGGCAATCGATCGCTTGGACTGGGCGTTTTCCTCCCACAGGACCTGGCCGGTCTCGGGACTGAAGATGATGGCAGCCGCGGCACGGACATCCGGCACGAGCGAGCCGTTCACATCGGTCTTGAACCGCGGCGTCATCGCCTCGTTCAGCGACCGGACGCGGGCCTGTTCACGGGCGCGCGCGGTAGCGCGGGCACGGGCAAGACGGGCTTTCCTGGCCTTGGAGGCGGAGGCGGAATAGGTGGGTTTCTTGTCTCGGACCTGGGCGGCGGTTTTCCGAGCTGCGGCTTCGACGGCGGCACTCGGCACGGAAATGCCGAAAGCGAGCAGGATCGCAAGCAGTCGAGCTACGTTCAGAGGGCGGATGAAACGCACGAATCCTCCGATACGACACCGGCTGGCTGGGAAATCAACCGTCGTACTGATTTGGAACGACGACAGTGTAGCAACAAAACACGCGCCACGCAACCAGAACTGTAACTAGGCTCAAGGCCCGGCCGCAAATGCCTCGTTTCCGAGCGCACTCTCCTGCTTTTTGCGTCCTCTATACAAGAGGAATGCCACCGGAACTCTATCGCAACCGAAGCCACTTCGGACTTTGCACCTGACCTACACAATGCATTTCGGTCGCGAACCCCATCGCGTTCACTCAACCGTTAGATTGGCCGTCGTCACGTTGCGGACGCCTGGCCACGATCGACCGGGGGTTAGGGTGACCTCCGAGCGCGACTCAACGAGTCAACCGGCGATGGCAATGTCGACTCAAAATGCCAACGAGCCACTTCTCTGCCCGCTCGCCAGCAATTCCTTCTGACGTCCGCCGTTCACTTCTGGTCCGATGCGATCCGGTGGCGATGGCGTTTCGACCCCAAATTCACGACGGAATCGGCGACAGCGATGGTCCGCCTCACATCACTCGTTCTCGTCCCTCCCAGTTGTTCCTGGGTGCGATCGGCGATTCGTCGGCTGCCCGATGCGACCGGCTCAGCGTGGTTCTCGAGCTCTCGCAGTCGCGACCACCTCTCGGCATACTCAGGCTGCCGTCGACCCAGGAACAAGGCGCATGCACTCGGCGTCCTACCACTTGACAGTCGATCGATCGTGGCTGAAAGACGATGACGATCGCGGGCGATCGAAGTGACTTCTGGGGGCAACTCGATTTGGGAATCTGGATTTGAGATTCGACTTTCCGTCTGCCCATCAGCAGAAGTACGGACTTTAGTCACTCGAACAGGGGATTTCCAGGCACGGTACCTCGCCAAATGCGCACAGGCCTAGGCGATTCTGGGAATCAAGTTCTCGAATTTGTCAGGTACAAGACTTGCTGCCCGTCGGTCTGGAGCCACACATGATGAGTCTGGTTCGCCTCCTCGGGTTCACCACACTTGGCTGCGGGTGCGTGACCGGTCACTACCGTGAGGTCGCCACCAACCGCGAGATCACGTACGTCGAGGAGAAGGGCACCGGCTGCGAGCATCACTCTCATCGCCGCAATCACACCCTTACCACGACTCGATTCGGCCTCGCGGGCGCGGCGGCAAGAGCGTCGTAGCTGTACCCGGAGGGACACGTATAGACTGTCGCGATGCCCCTGCCTGCATCGCGAGGCCACCGTATCGAGCCCTACGCAGTTCTCACGGTCGGCGAATCCACTCAGACGTTCTATCTCGGTGATTGCCTGGAAGTGTTCAGGTCGCTTCCACCGGGATCCGTGTCGGCGATCGTCACCTCGCCTCCCTACAACCTCGGGGTGCGCTACCGCTCCTATGACGACTCGATTCCCCGCCGCGACTACCTGGCCTGGACCGATCGTTGGGTGGAGGCGGCGCGCACGGTCCTGGATCCACGCGGCTCACTCTTTCTGAATGTCGGCGCCATTCCCTCGGACCCGTGGGCGGCGATGGACGTCGCCCGGACCGCGAGGCAACACCTCACGCTCCAGAACACGCTGCACTGGGTCAAGTCCATCGCGATCGACAAGGACGCCATCGGCGCGGCCGTGACCCTCGAGCGCGACCTGGCTATCGGCCATTACAAACCGATCAACAGCGAGCGGTTCGTCAACGACTGTCACGAGTTCGTCTTTCACTTCACGCCGGACGGACGCACGCCGCTCGACCGGCGGGCGGTTGGCGTCGAGTATCAGGATGCCTCCAATATCGCCCGCTGGCGGACCGGCGGCAGCAATCGCCGATGCCGGGGCAACACCTGGTTCATTCCCTACGAGACGATCAAGAACCGCGACAAGGATCGTCCGCACCCGGCGACGTTTCCGTCGAAGCTGGCCGAGGTACTGTTTCCGGCTCCACGGCCGCGATCGCATCGCGGTCGCCATGGATCCCTTTCTCGGCCTCGGGAGCAGCGCCGTCGCCGCCGCGGAACTGAAGCTCGATTTCATCGGCGTCGAGCTCGACGAGCATTACCTGAAGGAGGCCCTCGGAAGAGTGAAGGCCGTCCTCAACGCCAAAGGGCTGTTCGAGCTCAAACCCCGCAGGCGAAAAAAAGGCCCGAGCCTCAAACCAAGCCCGGGCCGTTCCAGCAACCGCCGCGCCTAGCGGCGGCGCGAATCGTCAGCCGCCCCCGATCAGTTGAACGAATAGCGAAGGCTGATCATGAAGCTCCAGACATCGCTCGAGAACGCCGTCGTCTCGTACGATTTCGTGAGCAGCTCGTTGTTGACGACCGCCAGGCGATAGGTGGCCCGTCCCTGCGCATCGGCCGCGCCGTTGGTCAGAATCTGATTGCGGATCAGACGCTGTCCGACACCCCAGTCGCTGTTCAGCATGTTGCCGAAGTTGAGGATGTCCGCCCGGATCTGAAACAGGTTACGCGTCCCGCGGATGTCCGCGAAGACGTCCTGCACGAGGCTCAGATCCATCCGGTGGAGCAGCGGCAGCAGCACGGCGTTCCGCTCTGCGTACTGACCGCGGTTCTCCTTGAGGTACTTGTCCTGCTGGATGTAGGTCTCGAAGGCCGCTGCCTGCTCGGCCGCCGTGAACGTCCGGCTGCCGACGGTGAACGCCGAGAAGTTCATCTCCGACTGATCGCGCGGGACGTAGATCAGGTTGTTGTTCGACCCGCCGTCGCCGTTCATGTTCCCGGCGAACAGATAGCTGGTGTTGCCGTTGTTCCGTCCTTCGTAGAACAGCGAGAACGTCGTCGCCCCCCAGCCGAAGTAATCCTTGGTGTAAGACCCCAACGCGTAGACGCGATGGCCGAGCGAGCCGCCAAACGGCGCCGTGCGGGTCACTCCGGGATTGTTCGGATCGCCCGAGTGATGGTTGCCGGACCACGAACCGAAGGCGATCGACCCCGGGTCGACCGTGTTCTCGGCCAGGGTATAGCTGTAGGCGCCCCTGAACGACAGCCCCGACCTGGCGGTCTTCGAGACCGAGGCCGAGATGTTCCAGTTCGAACCGTCGTTCTGGTTCTTGAGAACGATGGCGTTCGACACGTGTGAGTGGATGCGGTTGCTCGTCCAGCGCGGCCGCGTGTCGACGCCGGCGAATGCCGTTTGAGCGGCCGGCAGGTTGGCGTTGATGTAGTAGATGCCGTTCAGGTCCTGTCCGAACATGAGCTCAACCGTGCCGGTCATCCCGCCGGGGAATCGGTGGTCCACCGCGATGTTGCTCCGCCACTGCTGCGGGAACTTGAAATCCGGATCGGTTAGCGCCAGCTCGTAGCTGAGCCGCGGGATTCCCCGTCGGCGCGGCCTGGTATCTGGCGGGATCGGGATGGAATGGCCTGGTCGTCGTGTTGTCGAACGAATCGAACCCGGTGAGGATGCCCGTGTTGCCGATCTGGTTCGAGATCCAGACATACGCCGGTCTGCCGGTGAACACGCCGGTGCCGCCACGGATCTGTGTCTGCTGATTGCCGGACACGTCCCAGTTCAGCCCGACGCGCGGCGACCAGAGAACGTTCTTGTCCGGCAAGTCGCCGGACGAGTACTGCACCGGCTGGCCGTCCTCGTCCCTGAACGTCAGGCTATCGGCGTTCGAGTTCGCGAACGCCGTGTCATCGAACACCGGGACATCGAGTCTCAGGCCGGCGCTGATCGTCAGATCGGATCCAGGCCGCCACTCGTCCTGCACGTAGCCGCCCGTGTACCACACCTTCAATGGCTGGATCGGCTTGTCGGCCCCCTGGATGTTCATGTAGCGCACCTGGAAGCGGCTGAGCGTGACGGGAGATGTCGTGCGGTTCGGATTGGCCAGGAAGTCGTTGGCGTCGGTGTAGAACTCGTTGAGCGAGTTGTAGACGTACACGCTCTGCGATCCCGGGAAGAAGACGTTCTCTGACTGGTACCGCTCCAGGCTCAGGCCGAAGGTGAGCGAGTGCTTGTTGGCGAACCGCGTGAAGTTGTCCTGCAGCTGGAAGGTCTTGTAGCGCAGCTCGTTGTTCGGGGTGAACGGCTCGGAGCCGAACGACGTGTACTGCTGACCGCCTTCCCAGATGTCGACCAGCGGGAAGAACGAGCCCCTCGATCCCCGGCTCTCGTCCTGATACGCGTAGCCGATGATGAGATTGTTCGACATCGAGGTGCCGATGATCGAGTTCCACTCCCCGACCCCGGAGCGGATGTCCTCGTTCTGCTGATAGTTCGAGTTCTGAAAGCTCAGGAAGTTGGTGGTCCCCGGCCCACGCCCGCGACCGAGCGACGACGACGAGGAGATGCCGATGTCCGTGATCGAATCGAGGTAGTTGAAACGGAAGCTCACCTTGTTACTGTTGTTGACGTTGTAGTCGTTCCGGATGATGAAGCGCTTGGCCGGCGTCTCGTCGTCGTACGCCTCGTAAGCGCCGGTTTCGTACTGGAAGCGCTGCGACAGGAACGAGCTCAGGTTGTTGAGATCCGACGCGAGGACGCGGGTCGTGTTGCCGCCAACGGTCTGGCCGCCGCTGTTCGCCGTGAAAAACGTCAGCGGTCGGGTGTCCGATTCGTCCTCGTAATTGCCGAACGCGAAGAGCCGGTTCTTGAAAATCGGCCCACCGGCCCACACGCCCGTATCACGGAACTCGAAGGTCCCGGGATTGAACGGGAGACCTCTGGCTTCTGTTCCAACGAAGTCCTCGTTGCGGAATCGGTGATACGCGGAGGCCGTCAATCGGTTGGTGCCGCTCCGGGTCACCAAGTTGACGCCAGCGCCGATGAAGTTGCCCTGGCGGACGTCGTACGGGGCGACGTTGACCTGGATTTGCTCGGTGGCTTCCAGCGAGATTGCCGCCACGCTCGTCCGCTCGCCGGGCGCGCCGCTCAAGCCAAACGAGTTGTTGAAGTACGACCCATCAACCGTGATGTTGTTCAGGCGATTGTCCTGCCCCGCGAACGTCATGCCGCTGGATTGGGGCGTCAGACGGAGGACGTCATTCAGCCGACCGGTCACGGTCGGCAGCGTCGAGAGCTCGAGCCGGCTGACCGTCGTCGCGGCACCGGTGCGGCTCGAGCTGAAGATCGGATCCGACGATCCCGTGACCGTGACGGTTTCCGAAACCGCGATCGGCTGGACCGTGAAGGCGAGATCGGTACCTACTCCCAGGTTGACCATCACGTCCTCCTGGGTGTTCGGCTCGAACGCCGTCCCGCCTCCACCGAAGGTGACGGTCACCGAGTAGGGACCTCCCACGCGCATGCCCGGAATCGAGAACTTTCCATCGGCGCGCGTCTTCGCCTCGTAGCTCGTGCCCGAGGGCAGATGGATCGCGATCACATTAGCCCCGGCTACCGGCTGCTTGTTCGTGTCGGTGACGACACCGTTCAGGAGACCGGTGGTCACGCCTTGCGCGGAGACCGGGGTCGCTGCGGACAGCAGACCGCACACCGCCAGGAGGGTCAATAACGTCCCTGACAACCACTTCATTGCAAGTACTCCCACGTTTTCAGCTGTGTCGAACGAATTGATAGAGATGCAGAGCGAGTAAGGCGACTGTTGCGGGGGGAAACCCACCGCAACAGTCGCGAAGTATATCAAAGGGAGGCCGAAGCTCGTGTGTAAAACCCGCGCAAACTAGGCGCGGCTTCACGCGGTTAGGTCGGCTTTTTGAGCGAATACGAGGTCCGGTGCCAGACGCTGGTGCCGGGCCGCGTCACCTTCACCTCGATCGTGCGCCGGCGTTTGGTTGGATCCGGGTTCGTGGAGTAGTAGCCCAGCACGTAGTAGTCGCTGGTTTCCTGGTCGATGCGTTTCAGCGCCTTCGTGAAGTCGTTCTGGTTCACGACGGCGATTCCACCCGTCAGCTCCGCAAGGACGCGAAGCGTGTCCTGCGTGCTGCGGACGTATTCCTGGTACTCCACCATGTCGATCTTCTCGTCGAGGTCCGGGCCGCCGACGAGGCCTCGCGGATCGATCGTGTAGATGGTCGTGTTGGCGCGATTCGCGGCGCGGGTCAGTTCAGCGAGGTCGCTGACGAGATCGGCGAACGCGAACTGATTGCCCATTTTCTGCTGCACTGCCGGGTCGTTGGGATCGTCCTGGTTCGAGTTCCCGCTGCCGTCGTCGTTGTCGACGTTCGACCGCAACATGCCGTAGCGCTCGATCGCGTTCTTGGCGCGCGTCTTCACGAACGGGTTGAGGTCATAGCCGTTGCTGACGTAGATGAAGGCCTTGCGGCGATTGTGCACCTGCTCCAGCTGCCGCATCATGTCCCCCGCCGTCGAGAACGCGACATGCGCGCGATGACGGACTTCGGGCGGCCCCTGCGATCCTTCGGGCACGTCGAGAATATCCTTCGGCGCCAGTCCGGCACCGGAGATCTTCTTGATCGCTTCGTCGAGCCGCCGACGGTCGTAGGTGAGATCGATCGACAGCGACGACGGACCGGTGGAGAGGATGCCGAACATGTCCCCTTCGTGAATGAGCTCCTTCGCGATCTTCTTGAACAGATCGCGGATGCGTCCGGTATTCCGGAAATCCAGATGGAGATCGTCGACGAAGATCAAAAAAATGCGGCCCGCCGTGTCGGTTGGCGGACGCGACGGTGGCAGGATGATGCCCTCCGCCACGGGCGCGGGCGGCGGCGCGGCGATGTTGTAGCTGCGTCCGCCGTGGGTGAGCGAGAAGGAGATGACCTTCTGCTCGACGCCGTCCTCGACGACCTGGAAGTCTTCTTTCTTCAGGTCTGCGATGAATTGACCGTTGTTGTCGCGTACGACCACGTCCGTGGTGACGAGTTCAACGCGCGTCGTGAAGTCTGGCCGCCGCTGATCCTGGGCTTGCACCGCGACGCCCAGGAGCGCCAGCGACAAGGCCGGAGCGTACCTCCCCCATCGGTGGATTGCTTGCATGCCGTTGATTATAAAGCCGAACGTCTAATCCTGAGCCGCCGGGGGGGAGTCCCCGTCATCATCGTCGAATTCTTCGGCATCCGGGGATTCAGCGGCCCCGGCTGAGATGCCTTCGCCGTCGGCCGACTCCGCCTGAACCGGGCGGCCGCCTTCTACCCCGCCGGACGCGCTCGGCCGGCGGCGGCGCCGCCGCCGGCCGACAAGTCCACGCAGCGACTCGAAAACGGATTCGGTACTCCTCCAGACCCGCCCGGACCTCGTCCGTCGTGACCCAGTTGTCCGGGTTCAGGCGCTCCGCAGAAGTCTTCAATTGCTCCTGCCGCTCCGGGTCGGGTACTCGACGTGAAATGCCCGCCATGACGTCGGCGTACCGGGCCCGAAGACGCGCGAGACCTTCCGATCCGAGCTGCGCGTGGGCGGGGCTCAACGGAATTTCCGGCGTGACGTCGACATCGGCGTCGACGGCCGGCTCGGGGGCGGGGGCAGACGGTACCGCTACCGGCTGTTGTCGGACCACCTGTTGTTGTCGGACCACCTGTGGAGGCGGCAGGAACATCTCCTCGTCCCCTCTGAGGATCTGGGGCCAATCGAAACGGAGCGAGGGATGACAGTCTTCGATCGCCTTGATCGCGTCTTCATCGAGCGGCGCTCGACCTACTTTGACGCCGGGGGGAGTGCGAAACCAATAAAGGATGCGGGACCGCCCGCGATTGCGGCGTTTGGGGCTGTGAACGACGAAGGTGTTCTCGTAGCCCCGCTTGTCTCGCGTGAACCTCAGCGTCGGCAGGCCTATTTCCTCTTCTGGCTACGAGTCGACTTGACTGCGCTGGTCTTTGCGGCGCGCTTGACGGGTGCAGACTTGCGCCGCGACTCGACGGCGGGCCGCTTCCTCGCGGTCGCTCTGGCGGGTGTTTTGATCGTGCGGCTCGCAGGCGCCTTGGGTGCAGCCGGCTCGGGAGCGCGACGAGGTTCTGAGCTCGGCGCGCGATGTGCGAGCGTAAATCGGGTCTGATCGCCGATGGTGTGGTAGCTCCAGATTTCGGCGACGTTGACCGCATTCTCGGTGGCGAGGCGTCGAGCCATGTCGACGCATCCGGCTGGGACGTACAGATGGAAGGGTGCTCGCGCACGGCCGAGGTGAGCCCACTGAGCCATGGCTTCCAGGTGATTGACCGATTCCGCGGTTTCGACCTCGACCGTTCCCATCAGCTTTTTGCCGCTGTCGCCCGAGGTCAACACAAGATCCGGAAAGATCTGGACTTGCCCGATCCGCACCGGCACGGACTGGTCTTCCCCGATGTTGGTGGCCACTTCGTGCCGCCGCTTCAATCGGACCTGCAGAAGCCTGATCACACGGTCGTGCTCGAGCTGCTCACGGACAGGGCGCACCAGAATCGGGCTCACTTGACCTCCGGGACGAGACAGTAACCTGAATCGCGTCGTAAGAAAACCGGCAATTTTGGTCAGGACGCCCATCAAACGCCCGTGGCGCAGGCGGATCCCCAACCAACCCAACTCTTGACGTACAAACTGTTTGGGCTGAGAATGATACGGTGATCGCGCCTGCAGGTCCCCGTTGCGCGGAGACCTCGACCCGAACCATTCTCATCGTGGACGACGATCGGTCTGTGGCCGACACTTTTGCCCGACTGCTCAAGCTCGAGGGGTTCGGGGTGGCGACCGCTCTGTCGGCGGAGGACGGACTCCAGATTGCCTGCTCGGCCCGGCCCGACGCCATCATCCTGGACATGCGCATGCCGATCACCAATGGGCTGCAGTTCCTTCGCTGTGTCCGCGACCAGCCGCAGCTGGCCGATATTCCGGTCGGAATTGTGACCGGTGATTACTTCCTGTCCGATCCCGTCCAGCAGGAGCTCCGGAAGCTCGGAGCCTCGATCAGATTCAAGCCGCTCTGGATGGAAGATCTGATCGCCCTCGCGAAGACCCTCATCAATCCCCCGGCGGCGTGACCGATCGCTTCCTGCGCGCCTGCCGACGTGAGCAGGTGGATATGACCCCCGTCTGGTTCATGCGTCAGGCGGGACGTTACATGCGCGAATACCGGGCGCTGCGCGGGCGGTATTCACTGCTGGAGATCTGCCGTCAGCCCGAGCTCGCCGTCGCGGTCACCCTGCAACCGATCGACGCGATCGAAGTGGATGCGGCGATTTTGTTTTCGGATCTGCTCCTGCCGTTCACGCCCCTCGGGCTCGACTTCGATTTCGTCAAGGGTGAGGGACCGGCGATCGAGAATCCTGTCCGCACGGCTGCCGACGTCGATCGCCTTCGTCGATTCGATCCCCGCGAGGCGCTCGGCCATGTCCTCGAAACCATCCGGCTCCTCCGGCGTGAGCTCGCCGGGCGCACCCCGCTGATCGGCTTCGGCGGCGCGCCGTTTACTCTCGCGGCGTATGCGATCGAGGGAGGACCGTCCTCGACCTACACGCGCACGAAGGCATTCATGTACTCACAGCCGGGTGCCTGGCATCGGCTGTGCGAGCGCTTCGCCGACGTGATCGCCGACTATCTCTCGGCCCAGATCGATGCGGGCGTTCAGGCGGTCCAGATCTTCGATTCCTGGGCGGGCGCGCTGAACCGCGCGGACTACCGCGAGTTCGCGTTTCCTCACACGAAGCGCATCTTCGACGCGCTCGCGGATTCGGGCGTGCCGCGGATCCATTTCGGTGTCGGCGCCAGCGCGATCCTGACCGATCTCGCCGACGCCGGTGGAGATGTCGTCGGCATCGACTGGCGAACACCGCTGGATGAGGCATGGGACCGGCTGGGCTCGGACCGCGGAGTCCAGGGCAATCTCGATCCGGCGCTGTTGCTCGGGCCGGCCGATCGAATGCTCGCGGCGGCGGCCGACGTTTTGCGCCGGGCAGCCGGGCGCCCCGGACACATCTTCAATCTCGGTCACGGCGTGCTTCCGGATACGCCGCTCGAACACGTCCAGGAGCTCGCGCGCTACGTCCACCGCGCATCCGCGCGGCACCATCAACAGGACCCGGTCGCGGGATAACCTGAACCGACACTGAGGCCATGCGGACGTGATAGTGATCATCGGCGGCGGCATCGCCGGCCTGGCCGCCGCGCATGAGCTCACACGCCGACGGCACCCGTTCGTGCTGCTCGAGGCCGCCGCCCGCGTCGGAGGACTGATCCTCACCGAGCAGGTCGACGGGTTTACGCTGGACGCGGGTCCTGACTCCATCCTCGCGCAGAAGCCAGCCGGTCTTCAGCTCTGCGAGGAGCTCGGACTCGGTCCGCGGCTGCTGCGGACCAGACCTCCACGTTCGGCCTTCGTACTCAAAGACGATCGACTCTTTCCACTTCCCTCTCCATCGGTCCTTGGCATCCCCACGACCAGGTCGGCGCTGATGCACTACACCCTCCTGCCGTGGAGCGCCCGGATGCGGCTCGCCCTCGAACCATTCGTGCCGCCCGGAGCCGGGAACGACGAGTCCGTCGGCTCGTTCTTCCGGAGACGTTTCGGATCACAGACCGTCGGCCTGATCGCCGAACCTCTCCTCGGAGGCATTCATGCGGGGGACATCGATCAGCTCTCGGTGCACGCGCTGTTTCCGCGGCTCGTCTTCGCCGAGCGTCAACGCGGAAGAGTGTTGGGCAATGTCGGCGCTCGAACTGCCCCGGACCCCGATGGTCTCTTCCGCTCGCTTCGCGGCGGAATGAGCGAGCTCGTCGACGCGATCGTGTCGCAGCTCCCTCGTGAAGCGGTTCGGCTGCGGGCGCCGGCCACCTCTATCCACGCATCTGGTGCGACATGGACTGTCGCGGACCCGAGGCGGGCGCACGTCGCCGACGCGGTCATCATGGCGGCGCCTGCTCACGCCGCCGCCAGGCTCCTTGCCCCGATCGATGCCGAGGCCTCACGGATCTGCGGACTCGTCCCATACGTGTCCACGACGAGCGTTGCCCTCGGCTATCGGCGAAGCGACATCGGCCATCGGCTGGAAGGCTCCGGGTTCGTGGTTGCGCGATCCCATAGCAGCGCCCGGATCACCGCTTGCACCTGGGCCTCATCCAAATGGGAGGCACGCGCCCCTGAGGATCATGCGTTGCTTCGCGCCTTCGTCGGCGGCGCACACGACCCCGCAGCGGTCGAGCTGCGGGATGACGAGCTCGTGGCGCTTGCCGCCCGAGACCTGTCCGGGCCGCTCCACATCACCGGAGAGCCGGTCGTCGCTCGGGTGTACCGTTGGAGAGACGCTGGCGCGCAGCACGTCGTCGGTCACCGCGCGCGCATGACCGACCTCACGGCCCGGCTCCGTGCGCAGGGTGGCCTGTTCGTGACGGGCAGCGGCTTCGATTCCATCGGCATCCCCGACTGTATCGCGCACGCCCGGAGTGTCGCGGCTGTCGCGGCGGATTACGTTACGATGAGAACGTAAGTCCGACCGAACTACAACTAGGAGCATCATGCGGCACTTGCAGGGAATTCGCGTTCGATTCGTGGTCGGGGTGTTGCTGCTGGCGGTGGCCTGCCCCGCCGTCGCGCAGCAGCGCAGCTCGAAGGGAAAGCCGCACCGCGCGCCGAAGATTGTGCGCGCCGACGGGTTGAGCCCCGATCTGACGGCGTTGCTCGCCGAGATCAAGCGCAAAGACACCGGGCAATTGGCCGTGTCCGAGGAAGACGGCCGCTTCCTCCGGCTGATGATCGCCTCCAGGGGCGCGAAGCGCGCGCTCGAGATCGGCGGCGCGAGCGGCTATAGCGCCATCTGGATGGGAGATGCCCTGCGCGCGACTGGCGGCCGGCTGGTCACCATCGAGTACGAGAGCGCCCGCGCCAAGGAGCTCGCCGACAACATTCGCCGTGCCGGCTTGACGGATGTGGTGCAGGTCGTCGCCGGCGACGCGTTCGCCGAGATCCCGAAGCTGTCGGGGACCTTCGATTTCGTCTTTCTCGATGCGTGGAAGAAGGACTACAAGCGCTTCTTCGACATGGTCCATCCGCGCATGGACCCGCGCGGGCTCTTCCTCGCCCACAACGTCGTCAACAAGCGGAATGAGATGGAGGACTTTCTCGACGCCGTTCAGACACATCCTTCGTTCTGGACGACGATCGTTTCGCCGTCAGGAGAAGGGATGTCGGTGTCGATGAGAATGAAATAGCCGGGGTCCGGCGGGACTATTCCTGATCGACTTCTTCCGCTTCAGGCTCGGGCGCCTCGACAACCGGAGCCGCAGCGACTTTCTTCGTGACGCGCTTCTTGCGGGTCTTCGCGCCGCGCGCGCCGGCGGGCATCGGCTCGTTGCTGGGTTCGAGCTTCGACATGTTGGTGAGGAATTTCTTCACGCCATGGTCATCGAACTGGACACGCGTGTACGCATCTTCGACGGCGATGACAGAGCCCAGCCCGTACGTCGGCTCCACGACACGCGCCCCTACCTCGAACCGCTTCATCAGTATCCTCCCGCCAGCCCAGTGCCGCCGACGCAACTGTAAGCGTATCTGACGGTTAGCCGGGCGTCAACCTGGCGCTGCGTATCGCTATGCTACAGTCCGTGCGCGTGAAGCCCGTTCACATCATTGGCGTGTCCCTCGATCTCGGCGGGAACCGCCGTGGCGTCGATATGGGCCCCTCCGCATTTCGCATCGCCGGACTCGCCGAGCGCCTGACCGCACTGGGAATCACGGTCGCCGACGAAGGGGATCTGGTGGCGCCAATCCCGGAGGTCAAGTCCATCGGCGATCCACAGAAAAAATACATGCGGGAGATCGCGCGGGTCTGCGAAAAGCTCTACAAGACCTCGCTGACCGCGTTGGAAAAAGGCGGACTGCCGCTCGTCCTCGGCGGTGATCACAGCGTGGCGGCCGGATCGGTCGCCGCGACGGCCGACTTCGTCAGGCGCAGCCACGGCAGGATCGGCGTAATTTGGGTCGACGCGCACGGCGACATGAACACCCCCGCGAGCAGCAACAGCGGAAACGTACATGGCATGCCGCTCGCGGCGCTGCTCGGGCCCGAACCGGCCGAGTTGTCCCGGATCGGTGGCTTCTCCCCGAAAGTACACCCTGACAACACCGTCCTGATCGGCATCCGCAACCTCGATGAGCGCGAGAAGGACATCGTCCGTGGCGCCGGAGTGCGAGTCTTCACGATGAAGGACATCGATCGAGCAGGCATCGCGTCGGTCGTCGAGCAGGCGCTCGCGTTTGCCGGCGAAGGCACGTCGGGGGTGCATGTTTCCTTCGACCTGGATGTCTGCGATCCGGCGATTGCTCCTGGTGTCGGCACACCGGTCAAAGGCGGCCTCGACTACCGTGAGGCGCATATGCTGATGGAGGTCATCGCCGACTCCGGGCTGTTGC
Organism: uncultured Acidobacteriota bacterium; assembly: GCA_963785755.1. GTDB lineage: Bacteria > Acidobacteriota > Vicinamibacteria > Vicinamibacterales > 2-12-FULL-66-21 > JACCXG01. Next base: position 130,965 of record CAWAXG010000068.1, read on the forward strand.
GGGCGCTGGATCTCGTCGAACTGAATCCCATCCTCGACGATCGCAACATGACGGCGATTCTCGGCGTCGAACTGGTCGCCTCGGCGCTCGGTCAGAAAATCCTCTGAGAGGCCTGGGCGCTTCCTTTTGTCGCCAGCGGCGGCCGGCGGGCAGCTGTTCCTTCGCGCGGACGCCGAGCTCATCGCGATCGCCCACTGCCGGCGCGAAGGCGGCTGTTACTTGACTTGCGAGGAGATTCGTCTCGTGGCGGGATCGTTGCGGACCGCCGCATCGATCATCTTCTGAAGCGTCTCGACCAGCATCAGAAGTGAGAACGGCTTCTGAATGAGCCGGGTGTTCGGGCGGATCTGTTCCAGTCCTCCCGATTCGTCCGGCACAGCTGAAAAGATGATCACTGGAGTGGGCGGTGGTATCGAGACGATGACTTCCCGTCCCGATCCCTGTCCGAGCCTGAGATCCACGATAGCCGCGTCGAGGGCGCACTCGTCGACACGATCGAGCGCCTCATCGGCGGTCTGTGCCGAGACGACATCGAAACCATGGAGGTCGAGAAACTTCTCGAGCGGCCCACGGACCGCGCGATCGTCTTCGACGACGAGAACAATCGGGCGTCGCGACATATTGACTACTCGCACCCGGGCACGATGATAGCGGGAAAACCCCTGATCCGGCCCGATTCTGCCGCGCGGGAGAGGAAGGACCGTGCTGCGCCGTGCACGGCGGGGCTGGCAGTCGGCGGCCCCGTCCCGTACGAGGTCGTCGCGGTGATCGGGATCATCAACCGCGCCCCAGAGCACGAACATGGAACTCCCAAGAAAACCCGCCGAGTCGCTAACCGTTGCCGACTTGAACAGGCTGGCTTGCCAACCGTAGCTCGTTCGCAGACAGGACAGGCCCACCTTCGCGGTTCGGCGCTACGGTGGGCATCCTTCGCCTGCATTCATGAGCGAAGGCTGGTGGGCCGCCCGGGGATCGAACCCGGGACACCCTGATTAAAAGTCAGGTGCTCTACCACTGAGCTAGCGGCCCGCGCAGCTCACGATCGTATCACGCGCGGCAGAGCCGTCTCACTCGGCGAACGTGCGTCGAAACCACGCCGCCACCTCCTCCAGCTCGCTCGGCGACAGCTCATGTCCCGTGTCCTGCCACAGCTGCGTGACCTCCGCGCCGGCCTGGTTCAGGACCTCGACCAGCCGATCGCTGAGCGCGCGCGGCACGACGGGATCCCGCTTGCCGAGCGAGATCAGCACCGGCAGCGCGTTCAGCGCAGCCGGCGGTGAGGCCGGCTCGGTCGGAATCATCGGACGCAGCAGGATCGCGCCCATCATCAGTGGATTCGGCAGCGTCAGCAGCATGTTCGCCGCGATGTTGGCGCCGTTCGAGTAGCCGAGCGCCACCACTCGCGTGCGATCGAACCGGTAGCGCGCCGCCGCGTCGTCGATGAACCGGGCCAGCGCCGCAGTCTGTTCGCGAAGGTCATCGGGGTCGAAGACGCGCTCAGAGATCCGCCGGAAGAAACGCGGCATCCCGTTCTCGAGGACGCGGCCGCGCGGGCTCAGGATCGCGGCATCGCCGTCGACCATGCGCGCGAGCGGCACCAGATCGTTCTCATCGCCGCCCGTCCCGTGCAACGCCAGGATGGTCGGGGCGGAGCTCAGCGCTCCGGGAATGAACCGATGATCGAACTCGGGGGTCGGCATGAAGCAAAACGGCCGAATCGAGCGGGAAGAGTCAGGGGCGGATCCGCAGGCTCACGCCAATGCGTCGACCGTGGCCGGCTCGGACTGAGTGCTCAGCAGGATGCCGTACACAATCGTTCCATCGGCGCTGCGGACCGGCAGCGCGTCCAGCAGGATGGCCTGGCCGTTATAGAGGCACGCGAACCTGACGCTGGTGCCGGCGAGCGCAGCGGTCGAACGCTGCTCGATCTCCGGCCGGATCATCTCCGGAAACAGGGACGCCACCGGCCGCCCCTTCTCTGCTCCGCTGACGATGCGGCCGTCGCGATCGAACACGATCAGCGGGGAGGACCACGACGCGGACAGATCAGGGCGGGGCCGCGCCGCGCCCGCGCCGAACCAGACGGCGCCCGCGTACAACAGCGCTACGATCGCCGCCACGCTGGCAATCACGCCGGCCACCGTGGAGCCGAGCGCCGTGCTGAAGCCGAAGAGCACTAAGGCGACGCCAGACATCATCAGCGCAGTCGATAGGAGCGACGGGATAGCCATCATCCAAGTCTCGGCGCGTATGATACGCGAAAAGCCCGCTCGTAGCCGCCCAACCGCTGTGCTATTGTGCGTCGCGCTGCGCCCCTGCGATGTCAACCTGTCCCCGCTGCCGAGGGCACCTCACGGACAATCATCGCTGCCCTCGACGCCCTGCCCGTATTGCGGCTGAGGTTGCCGCCGCCGGCCTTGCGGGCGGCCTCGTCGCGCTCCTCGCCGTGGCCCTGATCGACCCCGGCGGCGAGCTCAAACAGATCGACACCGTCGCCGTGACGATCGGCGTCTTCGCCGGCATCGGCCTCGATCGCCTGCTCCGGGGCTGAGCGGCAGCGCTTTTGCTCTCACCGGGACGGACACCGGAGGGCGAGCGCCTGATGCCTCAATTGCCAACATCCGTTCGTGCCGCCGTCGATGCATCGACGGCTCGACTTGCCACCACCGGTCACACGCCGCACGTATTGCTGGCAGACACTGACTCCACGTCCCGGCAGCAGCGCGAGCTCCAACTTCGCGACGCCGGGGCACGCGTCGTGATCGCCCGCACCGGCTTCGAAGCGATCGTCAAGGCCTCGTGTCAGATGCCCGACTTGATCGTGCTGGATGAGTCGTTGGGCAAAGTCGAGGTCATCGAAACCGCACGCCTGCTCACGATCTGTCCCGTCACTGCACAGACGCCGATCCTCTGCCTCCGGGCAAGGCGGCGCATCCCGATCCGCCTGCTCGCGAGTCTGCGGCGTCGGGCGTTGACGTAGATCATCGCGGGCCGGGCGGCGGCTGCACGGCCCCCGCAGTCCACTCGACATCGGGATGCAGCGCCCTCCTGCAGCGGAAGCGATTGTCCGCATCGCATTCCAGTTCGCGCTATGCTCGAAGTCTCATGGCTCACTGGTCTCGACCCGCGATCTTTGTCATCGTATTTACAGCTCTTGGATCGGCGGGAGTCGCGGGACAGAACCCCGATCCCGATGCGCAGGAGATCGCCGCCTACCGGCTCACCGCCCCGAACCTGAAGAAGGTCATCAACGTCAACCGCGCGGTCCTGAAGACGTTGATGCAGGACCCGAAGGTCCAGGAGGGGCGGAAGATCGACGCCGAAATCGACAAGATCACCAAGAAGATCGATCTGACGGAAGCGGACGACAAGCGGCTGGCGGAGCTCGAGGCGCGCAAGGAAGCCCTGGAGGATGCCGTCGACAACCCGCTCGGAGGGGACGCCAGGACCCTTGGCGAAATGGAGGCGCGGATCAAACGATACGCGCCGATGCAGCAGGCCCTGCAGGCCGAGGGCATGGCGGCGCGGGAATACGCCAAGTTCTGGATGACCTTCCTGCAGGCGGCGTTCGCCCACGGATTTCAGAAGTCCGGCATGCTGAAGCAGCTGCCCCCGGACATCAATCCGGAGAACGTCAAGTTCATCGCCGACCACGAGGCCGAAATCCAGGCCATGCAGAAGGAGTTCGACCTGTTCGGCAAGCAGTGACCCCGGCCTTTCATCGCTGTTCTCTCAATTTCAACCTCATCTGTTCAAGCGCGCTCCCCGCCTTCACGGTGTCGCGAGTTTCCGCGTTGCCAGCCCGGGGACGCCGAAACGCTTCAACCCCTCGTGTCACTAAGGGATGTCAGGGCGATCACCAACGCACCGAGTCCGGCGCAGCGCGCCAGGGCGGTCAACCAGGGGAGTTACCCGTGTCCGGTGAGACGTTGATTGGAACATCCGCAGCGACCCGATTTCTCGAGCAGGAGATCAGCGATGCTGCAAGGTCGGACGCCAAGGTTCTGTTGACGGGAGAAAGTGGAGTCGGAAAGGAAGTCGTCGCTGGCCGCATCCATCAACTGAGCCGGCGGCGGCACGTGAAGATGGTGGCGATCAACTGCGCGGCGGTGCCCGATTCCCTGCTCGAATCGGAGCTGTTCGGCCACGTCCGCGGCAGCTTCACCGGCGCCTACCGGGACAAGCCCGGCCTGCTCGAGCTGGCCCAGAACGGAACCATCTTCCTCGACGAAATCGGCGAAACGAGCCTGCGCATGCAGGCGCTGATGCTGCGCTTCCTGGAGAACGGCGAGATCTGGCGCATCGGCTCCGGGCAAGCGCAGAACCCCGGGGACGTCCGCGTCGTGGCGGCGACCAACCGCGATCTGTCCGAGCGGATCGCACGAGGCGAATTCCGCTCCGACCTCTACTACCGCCTGAACGTGCTCCACATCAAGATTCCGCCGCTGCGGGAGCGGCGCGACGACATCCCCATCTTCCTCGATCACTTCATGCGCGTGTATTCGGACCGGCACCTGACGCCGATTCCCGAGCTGACGCCAGCGGCCCGTGCTGCGCTCACCTCGTACCAGTGGCCCGGGAATGTCCGGGAGCTGAAGAACGTTGTCGAGCGTCTGGTCGTACGTCGGCGTTCAGAAGCCATACGCGATGTCGATCTTCCGGAAGAAGTGATCGGCCACTCGACCAGCGGGCGCCCGATGTCGATTGTTCCCGGCCCGTCGCGGAAGGGCCTGGCGGATGAGCTGTACGACCGCGTGGTCGTGCACGGAGAATCGTTCTGGGCGGCGGTCCACCCGCTGTTCATGTCGCGGGATATGACGCGTGAAGAACTGCGGTCGATCGTCACGCGCGGGCTGACCCAGACGCGCGGCAGCTATCGGCTCATGCTGCAGCTCTTCAACATGCCGTCAGGCGACTACAAGTCGTTTCTGACGTTCCTGGCAAAGCACCAGTGCAAGATGCCGTTCTATCAGTTCCGCTGCCTGCCGCCGCCTGCCGACGGCGAATTGGAGAATCGAGCGGCCAGCTAGAGTGGTCAGGGTGTTGAAAACTAAGGTCGGATCCGCGTGTTCATGTCCGACTGAATCTCCGGCGCCGAGAGCGGTCGGTTGTAGATCCGCGCCTCGTCGATGACGCCGTTGAAATACTCGCCCCATATCGCGTTGCTGCCAATGCGCAGCGCGCCAGTCGACACACTTGTGCTGCCGGTCTGCGCGTGGTCACCAGTGTGCCGTTGACGCAGAGGCGCATGTTCGAGCCGTCACAGGTGACGGCAACGTGCGACCAGGTACCCAGGGACGATCGATCGTGGGTGAAGACTTGCGATCAGGGAACGGCTTCTGCCGACGCGTCAGTCGCGTTCATCGGTGGGTCGGAGACGCCGGGGCGTATGGGAGTTGAAGCGACCGCGCCGGAGGCTCGCGGTGAACATCAGGTTCGGATACCAGCCTCGAGATGCCTGACGCGCTCCTCCGCCCCCCGCCATGCCGCTTCGGTTTCGCGCAGACGCATGCGCACTTCGATCTCGTGCATCGCGCAATCCGCCAGCTCTTTGAGCGTCTGCACGTCGTCATACGACCAGGTCCGCGGTTCCTCGTCGACGACGCAGAACGCGCCGAGCGCGAACCCGAGCGTCGTCAGCGGCACGCCGCAGTACGCGACGATGCCGAGCTCGCGAACCGCAGGATTATCGCGATAGGTCGGATCCTTACGCGCGTCCGGGATCACGAGCGGTTCGTGCAGAGCGACGACGTGCTGACAGAAGGAGTGTGAGAGCGGGGTTTCGCGCCGCGACCGCCACGGCTCGGGCAGGCCGAGCGAGGACTTGAAGAACTGCCTGTCGCGATCGACCAGCGAGACGAGCGCCACCGGCGTCTTGACGATCCGCGCGGCCAGCCTGGTCAGCCGATCGAACGGCTCTTCCGGCGGCGAATCCAGGAGACCCGTGCGCCCGAGTACTGCCAGCCGGTTCAGATTGTGAACGATCGCAAGCAGGTTGGACATGAGCGATCCCCCGTGGCAGCCGTCACGACCGCGCCCGGTGGCCACACGCCGTGCGCAGGCGAGGGGGATTATACCCGTGTCAGCAAAGAAGGTCTTTCCAGTCCGCCGCTTTCACGATCCGGTACCGGTTGCTGAGAGGCTTGGTCGCCTCGTTGTCGTACACGAATGCGCATTCATGGCGTTCGAAGTTCGCCAGCCATTCCTCCCAGCTGATTGGCCTGAACACGCCCACGCCCGGAAAGTTGAACCTGATGCCGGCGCCGCCGTCATTCACGTTCACCGTTGCCGGACCGCTGCTGGTCGCTTCGCCCGTCGCAGGCTCTGCCTGGCGCTCCTCCGCCCAGCGTCTGATCAACGCGTGGTCGCGTGTAAAAACAACCTGCGTCGAACTCCGCAGCGGACTGTCCACGGACTCGACGCTCTGAATGCGCGCTCGGTCCGGAAGCAATTGACCCTTGAGTGCCATCGTGTCTCTGAGTGCACGATCGGTAGTGTGTTGCCGGTTCGTCGTCTACGACGAAATCCGATCGTATTCAGCCCCCGAAGCGAAGAGTGAGCAATCGAAGTGCCAGCAAGGCTGGAAAAGAAAGATGAGCTCGGGACTTCAACGTTAAGACGGGAGAACGGGAGGACGGGAGGGAACGCCGTGGCGAGACAGGCTGAAGCGCATGCGATCCGCGCGGCATCCCTGGCGCATACCGCATCGGCACATTCAACAGCTGCATACAGAGCGGCGCGATGTCGATGCAGCGGAAGTGCCGCGAGAGCCGAGGGCGGACGGGCCCGCCGGCGATGAGGACGGGGCTGAGGGAATCGAGCGCGTGCAGCGCGCCATGCGACGCGCCGCCGACGTGAGGCTTGCCGCCGGGCGCCTCGAACTCGCAGCCCGGCCGCGCCGTGACCCAGATCGCGCCGCTCTGATCGAAATCGAGGACGCCGGCAATCCGCTCGAACGCGTTCGGATACCGCCCGAACTCGATCGTACTGCCATCCATCAGAAGGTCGACGGCATCGCTCTCTCCTTCCCAGCGCCAGCGTCCGCCGAATGGATCCTCGCTGGCGCCGGAGTCCGCCGGCCGGCGCGTGAAAGTGAGCCGGCCATGGGACGTCAGCACCGTGTACCCGTCGGCACCAGGGTTCGTGTTCGAGGTTCGCCAGATCACCTGATCGATTCGTGGATCGAGCAGCGCTTCCCGGGCGATGCGATCCACCAGGTCGGCGGTGATGCGGTGAACGTAGATCTGCGCCGCGCGCATGTTCGGGCAAATCATGATCTCGTCGTGCTCATGCCAGGGCCGGCCCAGCTCCGCCTGCCGGAACTCGCCAAACACCCGGTCGAGCCTGATGATCGCGTCATCGCGGTCGAGAACGTCGCAGTGGCCATGATCGGAGGTCACGATGACACAGGTGTCGTCGAGCACGCGGTCGATGCCGCCGGCGGCGTCGAAGGCGTCACCCAGCATGCCGTCGACACGCTCGACGACCGGCAACGCCGCAAACGGCCCGACCTCGTGGCTGCGGAAGTCGTTGTCGGCGAAGTAGGCGACGGTCAAATCGGGGAGCGTCTGGCTGGCGAAGAGACTCGCCAGCAGCGCGCCGCTGGAAGCATCGTCCAGGCCGAAGCGATGGAGCGGCCCACCCTTCTTATCGAGCTTCCGGCCGCCGGGCGCGCGCCCGCCGACGAAATCACCGAGGTGCAGGATGGATGGACCTTCGACGGTTTCCGTGCTCGGGACGCCGGGCAATGCCGCGATGAGGCCAGGCATGCTCACCCGGTGCGATTGGTTCCCGCGGAAGACCAGGTAGTTGAGGCACGCGGCAGTCCGGCCGCTCCGTTCGACCATCTCGAACAGCGTGGGCGCGCGCAACCGATCGCCGTTCAGCCGCAACAGGAATCCGTTGATGAACTCACCGAACCCCTTGCGTGCGATCACCCAGAAGTCGTCGCCGAAGTAGGCGACCTCATTGCGCTGCTCGTCGAACCACGCGGCACCCGCGATGCCGTGCTCGGCGGGATACGCGCCGGTGATGATTGCGGTCGTCGCCGCCGGCGTGATCGAGGGAAAGATTGACGCCGACGATTCGTGCAGCGAGCCCGCGTCGGCAAGACGTTGAAGCGTGCGGAGCCGGCCCGTCTGGATCGCGGGACAGACAACGTGTGGCGTCGCTGCGTCGATGACGACCAGAAGGACTTTCACCTTCACCAGTCTATCGGGTACCGGCGGCGGACTTGGGCGAGACTAGGCGGCCGAGATCGCTCGCAGCTCAGCCACCGGAAGCGTGGCTCCACCTCTTCGCGACGGCGTGGATGTTGCTGAGATAGCGCCCCAGCGTTGAGGAAGGCTGATGTTGGAGAACTTTGCGCGCCTCGGTTACGCATCGAAGGCAGTCATCTACGCAATCGTGGGTGCACTGGCCGTCCTCACGGCGATGAACCGCGGCGGCCGGATTACCGACACCAGCGGTGCGCTGCGCGTGGTGCTGACGCAGCCGTTCGGACGCGTGCTGCTCCTGGTGGTCGCGATCGGCCTGTGCGGATATGCCGTCTGGCGCCTCCTCGACGCCATCGTCGATCCCGAACGCCACGGCACGAGCGCCCTCGGCCTGATCACGCGGACCGGGACAGCGATTCGTGGCGCGATCTATGGCGGGCTCGGACTCGAGGCCATCGAGCTGCTCCGGGGGCTCGGTCGCCCCAGGCGGGACGAAACCGAGGCGTGGACCGCGCGGATCTTCGAGTTTCCGTTTGGCGATGTCGCCGTCGGCATTGCCGGCGCGATCATCGCCGCCTACGGTGTCTCACAGTTGATCCGGGGCATCAACGGCAAGCACGATGAGAAAGTGGACTGGTCGCCGGTCCCGGCGGATATCCGGTCGGCGATTCAGAAGATCAGCCAGTTCGGCGTCGCGGTCCGCGGCGCGCTCATCGCGACGCTCGGCGTGTTCCTCGTCCGCGCCGCGATCAGCCACGATCCCAATCAGGCCGCGGGCAGCCGCGAGTCCATGCTCCGGCTTGGCGGGCTGATGGAAGGACGCTGGTTCCTCGGCGTGATCGCCCTGGGGCTGCTCGCATACGCGGTCGATCAGGCGGTTCACGCGTGGTGCCGCCGCATTCGTCCGATCGCGTAACCGACGCTCAGTCGTCCTGCTGATCGGGGTGTGAGACGAGATCGATGACCACCGCCGCCGCAAGGATCAAGACATCGTCCTCATTCGCATCGATGTCGACCGCGTAGGTATCCGCGAGGCTGAACCACTTCTTGCTCACGCGCGCCACGTCGCGCCCGCCCCGCTCGAAGGCGTACTCGTGGTCGAGGAAGTTGCCCTTGGCCTCGAGGTCGTCCGGACCTGGCACATCGACCGTGAACCGCTGGCGAAACAGCGTGAACAGGTGCTTCTTCACGACGGCTATCGTCTTGCCGCCCCGGATGATCTCGTATTGCTTACCGATGCTCAGGAGTTTCTGGTCGATCAGCACCTGCTCGTTCCCGCTCATGTCCTTGAACGAGAGCTTGTCGCCGATGCTGAGAACCTTGCCGTCGACGTAAAAGACGTCGCGGCCGTCTGCGTCCTTGATCTTGAAGTCGTCGCCCCAGGACAGGATCCGCTCTCGCATCAGGTAGCGCATTGTTGATGACTCCTCCTTCATGGTACACGGCCTCGCGCTCGCCGTGGGTTCGAAGAAAGCGAACGGGCGGCGCGAAGAGGCATATCCTAGGACCGCTTTTCCACTGTTTCTTCTGGAGGCAACGTGACCCGAAAGCTTGTACTCATCTCGGCGGCCGCGATCGTCGTGGCGGCCGCGGCCGTCGGGCGAACTCAGTCAGCCGATGAGGCGCTCGATCCCGTGCGCGTCGCGCCGGACACGCACGAAATCGCCTTCGAGAACACGTTCGTGCGCGTGCTCGAGGTGCGCATCCCGCCAGGCAGCATCGAACCGCGGCACCGGCATCCGCGCGGACTGAGCGTCTACCTGACTGATTGGGAGGTCAAGGCGACCGTGGATGGACGCGAACCGCAGGTCAATCAGCGGAAAGCCGGCACGTTCGCCTGGAGCGACCCCGTGATCCATACGGTGCAGAACGTGGGGAAAACAGCCGGCCACGTGCTGCGGATCGAGTTGAAGCAGTGACGCGGACGACATGCCGATGAAAACTCGAAAGCTGAAATCAATCGCGTTCGGCGAACGGCCGGGCGACGAGCCGTACAACGCGTCAGAGGCACTGGCGCTCACCGATTCCACCTTCCTCTTCTGCGACAACAACGTCTCCGACTCGCTCTTCGAGTTCCGCCTCGGACCCAAAGGCACGCTGGCCGGACACATCGTCAGGCGCCGGATCGAGGGACTGAGGCCGGGCGACATCGACGACATGGAAGGAATCGAAATCGTCGAGGCTGCCGGCCGCACCTTCATCTTCGGCACCTCGTCGCTCTGCCTGAAGACGCGAAAGGGACATCACCCGAAAAAGAAACGCGGCAAGTTCGTGGCGTCGCGCCAGTCGATTGTCCGGATTACGGTTGCACCAAAAGGCCGGCTGTCCGCCGAGGTCATGCCCGACTTCCGTCCCTGGCTCATCGAGCAGGTGCCCTGGCTGAAACGCGCCGCCAGGCTGATCCCCGATGATGGCGGGCTCAACGTCGAAGCCCTCAGCTGGGATCCGCGGCGGAAGGCGCTGCTCTTCGGTCTCCGGACGCCAGTGATCGACGGCAAGCCGATCGTGCTGCGCGTCAAACCCCGGAAGATCGACGGCCCGTGGACGGTCGACAACCTTCAGATCCTGCCGCCGCTGAAGCTCGCCCTGCCGGACGGGGATGGCGAGGCCGGCATCCGGGCCATGTCACTGGATCAGTCGACGGGCACGTCCTACATCATCCTCGGCAACTCCACCAGCCGATCGAAGGCCCCGTTCAAGCTCTATTCGTGGGATGGCAACCCGCGCGGGCTCGTGAAGCACTACAAGGACGTCAGGTTTCACAAGCGCATGAAAGTGGAAGGCGTCACGCGCGGGACCGTGAAGGGGCGGCCGGCCGTGATCTTCGTGGACGACGGCGGCGGTTTCCAGGTGTTGTGGGGCGACGACCCGCGGTTGAAGTCCGGGGTGCGACCTTAGGATGGCCGCGTGATGCGGAACCCCTTTGCAGCGCCCCGGACAATTCGTCGCATCGCGGCGCGTCGTGTGTTTCAGATAGCAGGGCGGCGCAAGAAGGTCGTGCTCACTCTGGGTGTACCTCAGCCAGTCCCCGGTTCAGACTGGGGTTGTGCGGTGCAGATTACCGGGCTAAAGACGGAGTGGAGCCGCCCACGCTACGTGTTCGGAATCGATGGCCTTCAAGCCTTGCACCTGGCGATGCAGGCTGCCGGCGCTACACTCGAATCGTGCGGGGTCCAGTTGGAGTTCCTGGGTCAGACTGAGATCTGATAATGCCCGAATTCCTGCCCTCTGCCAAAGCCGCAGCGCAAGCGGATAGACGCGTTCATAGAACGGGAGTTGGAGAGGTTCGTGGCCGAGGCGGAAAAGCGCCACGCCGCCCGACATCGGACGGTTCGGAAAAAGACGCCGTAGATCCTGCGGAATCCCGTGCGGACCCGGCCGCCGCACCCCGGTGTCTAAAGGCTGAGGCCAGATGGCCGACGCACTTTGGAAACCGTCCTGTCGATCACGACACTCGCCGGGCTCATCTGGATCGTTCGCTTTCTCCTGCCCAGGGCGGCCAGAGAGGATGATCGCTTTGCCCTCCTCTGCGCGTCGTTGACCCTGCTTCTCGCACTCATCGTGTGGTTTCTCCTTGGCGCCACCCGGGTCTTCTGAGCCCCGAGGGCGTCGTAGAATCGACGCGTGACACTGACGTACGCCTCGGGGGAGACGGTGCTCAAGGGCGACCGCGTCCGGTACGCGGGCAAAACCGGAGCGGTCGAATTCGTCGCACAAGACGACGACCCCGATACGTCATGGTACGTGGAGCAGTTTGGCGGCGGCTGCATGATTGCCGTTGAACCGTTCGGCCGCATTTTCCTCGAGTCCACTGCCGACGACGAGCACCTCGAACTTCTCGGCCGAGCCGAGGAGAAGCCCGCACGTTAGGCACGTAGCATGTGATCACGTAGCACGAATGCACGTGAGCACGCGGCGCGTGGCACGTGACAAGGAAGGAAGTCAGATCGCCGGTCGATTCTTGCGGTACGAGTTCTTGATGGCGATCTTGCCGTCGCGGAAGGTGAAGAGATCGCAGCCGGTCACCTCCACGCGCTTGCCGTCTTTTTGCGTGCCGGTGAACGTCCATTCCGACACACCACGATTGGCCGCGATGAAATGCCTGGCGCTCGCCCAGTGCGCGTCATGAAATGCCTCGAACACTGCGGCGTACGCGGCGCGAACCGCCTGCTTCCCCTCGCTCCGCTGCCCGTCGACCTGAGGACCGGCCGATGCTTCGAACACACAGTCGTCGGTCATCATGGACATCAGCGCGTCGAGATCGTGTCGGTTCCACGCGTCGGCGAAGCGGTCCAGCAACTTGAATAAATCCGCGTCTGAACGTGGGTTGCTTCTCGTGGTTTGCTGTGGAACGTTCATGTTATGCGGCACCGCGGCATCACCTTAGTCCTGCGTCGAGCCATACCAGGTCAGCTCATACATAAGCGGTCAGGGTCGTGCTAAAACGGAGAACGCGACTTCGCGGGCAACGGTCGTGCGGCCCAGCGTGCTGGCCACGATGACGCGATAACTCCCGGCGGTTAGCTCCTGCGGCAGCGGCACTCGATACACCTTGCCTGCGGCACTTGCGTAGTCGCGACCGGCCGCCTCGGTACGATCGAGTGAGAGCGTCGTGCCGTCAGCCCGAACAAGTGTGGCGGTGATTGTCAGCGGATTGGATCCGGCCTTCGAGGAGACCCTGATGGGAAGCTGTGCCGCGACTGCGGTACCGGGAGCGAGCTCATTCGTCGCCAGGGGCACCAGCAACAGCACACCTCGAAGCCGGTCGGTCGCTGTGACGGCGATCGCGCTCGGCGCCCCAAGCGACAGTCCGCCCACGCCGAGCTCCGCATCGAACTTCGGCACCGACACCTCGGTGAAGACGCTGCCCTGCGATTTGTCGACGCCGGTAGCGGCGACTCGAATCTGGTACTCGCCCGGCGGCAGGTCGATGCGTGAGCCGGTGCGGGTCCACGCCGAGGATGTCTTCGCCGAGCCGGCGAAATCCGTCGAGAACCGCACCCGCGACCGCGTCTTTCCTTCCGCATCAATCGCGACGATCGCGAACTCGATACGGCCGGCACGGGTGGCCGCCGCAGTCGGCAGCTCGATGCCAACGATCACCGTAGCCCGAGGGTCCGACGGCAGGGGCGCGGGAATCGCGACGACGCGCATGGTCATGCCGCGGGTTTGAATAGCGGAGCGAGTCAGCAGGTCGAGCGGCGTCGCCGGGGTCGTCTTCGCGGTCTTCCCGGGCGAATCGTACCCTTCGCGCGCACGGATCTCGACGCCGGGGGCGCGCGTCCGCACCGTGATGCGATGATGCTTGCCGTCATCTGGTGGAGCCGGCGAGTAATAGCCAATCAGGTAGTAGGTCCCGTTCTCCGCGAGCATCCGATCGATGGCTGCCTCTGGCGCATTGGTGTTGACGACGGCGAAGCCGCCCGTGACTTCCGCCATCGTGCGCAGGTTCTGACGCGATTCTTTGTTGCAGGCCCGATCGAGCTCCAGGCCACAGGGATCGAAGGTGTAGACGGCCACATTGTTGCGCTGCGCGGTCAGGAGGAATTCACGGATCGACTCATACCCGGCGCCGACTCGTGGATCCCGGATGATGTCTTCGAGCCTGGCGGGAAATCCCTGGCTGATCATCAGCACGCCCTTGCGCCGGTGCGAAATCGATCCCAACGCTCGCGCTGCGGCAGTCAATCCGGACATCGCCGAGATCGTTCGCCGATTGGCGAGGCCTTCAGACGGGCTGCCGCCCGGCACCGCGTCAGCGATTTCGGGAAGGTCATGCTCACCGCGAGGCACGAACCGCTCGATCGCGTCCAGAAGCCGAGCCTTGTCCATCGTGAACTCCGCCTGGCCGCCCAACCGCCCGCTCGTGGTCAGAACCCCTGCGAGATCGCGGGGGCCGAGCCTCTCAACGGCACGGCGCGCGACCGATTTCACCGACGCCATCCGCCCGGCCGTGAAGGTCATTTGAACGTCGTCGAGCACGATCAGAATCAGCCGGCCATCATCAGGGCGCTCGTTCGAGGCGAAGGCGGACCCTGACCGATCCGGCGGCGGAATGATCGACTCACGCGGCGCTTCGGGCACGTCGACGGCCGAAAACGTGGCGATCTCGACCGGCCTGCCGTCCTCAGCGATCTCGAAGTCTTCGGTGCGGAGTCCGCGGACCGGCCGGCCTGACTTGTCGGTCACCACGACGTCGACTTCGACGACCGTGACGCCGGATTTGAAACTCGGCTTCGGTGGCGGTGCCTGCTGCGCCGCGAGCAGCACCAGCACAGCAGACAGGCAGGTCTTGACCAATATCGACTCGGCGGCGGGATTATAGTCCCCGAAGGAACCTCGACGCCTGTGTATCCGTTAGGTGACGAAGGAGGCGAATCGATGCGTGTCAGGAAAGGATTCGTGCTGGCGTCGTTGGCCGTGTCGGCGAGCCTGACTGGATGCAATCCGGCCCCGAAACCTCTGACCGTGGCCTGCACGACTGAAAACGATCAGATCGACGTGGTGCGCCTCGACCTGCGCCAGGGTCAAGCCACGCTGCTGTCGGTCTCACCGGCACTCACCGGCAAGGCGGCCGCCTCACCCACCGAGTACGAGGCGACGTTCCAGCCGGGACCGGATGGCGCCTCGCGACTGGTCATCAAGATCAACCGCTACACATTGCGAGGGACGCGGGAGCTCGGTACGCCGGCCGGCGCCGCAGCCCCTGACGAGGGTTCACGGTCCACTGGAACATGCGAGCGCTTCAGTGCGAGGCCGCTGTGACGCCTTGCGCGAAGATCGCATCATCGGCGCGTACCACTCGTTTCCTGCGCTCGCTTGTTCCATTGCCACAGCCCCGCGGTCACGTCGTCCGGCAGTCGATGACCCAGTTGACGCGCCAGCATCACGATCTGCCCTCGATGGTGGCCCTCGTGCGCGACGAAGTAGGTCAAAACATGCGGGACGTCCAGCGGCAGGTTGCGCCAGACGTAGCCCTTCGACGGAGGCACGTGGCCTCCCGCCGCCATGCCGAGGGCGAGAAGGGCTTCGATTCCTTTGCTGCTCCGCTTGAGAGCCGACAGCAATTCCTGCCGCGCGACTTTGCGTCGATCGACCGAAGCCGGAATGGCGATCCCGTGTTCCTGGCCGAGCGTCTTGACCCACGCGCAGCGGGCGTTATGGAGATGCCCCGCAATCATACGCACCGTGCGCCGCGGTGCCCCTGGAACGGCCGCATCCCAGAGCGCGGCGGGTAGATGCTCGACAAGATACGAGGTGACCCGACTGTTGGTCCGCCAGGACGACAGGAGGGTCGCGCTCAGATCAGCGTGCGGGATCATCGCGGTGCTCCCTATTCCATTGGGTTGCGGATCGCAGATCTGGAATCCGCGGCGTGATACGCGAGTGTGCGTTTAGTCCAACGTGCCAGGTCTAAACCCACCGCCGGCGGTAGTTTCTTCAAGCGCGCGCCGCGCGCCGCTATCTGACGGGGGAGCGGCCAACGCGCGGCAGCTTGATCAAGCCGCGCCTGATCGCGCTGAGCGTGGCCTCGATGGCGTCGACGCGGGCCGCCGCCTGATTGCGCAGCGGCAGCGCTGGATCGAAGTTATCGAGCAGGCGGATCAATACGTGAACCACGACCGCCCCTAGAGCGAGCGGCGCGAGGGTTGCGACGATACTGGCCACCACGCGAATATCCATGACGCGCCTTTCAGAGTGGCGTCAATGTATCACGACGGGCGTCACGGTCGTCGACGGGATGGCTTCCGGTCGCTCATTTGCGCCGACCTCGGCTCAGAGGTCGTAGAGCGACGTCGCCAGCCGCTTGAGTCCGCGATCGCGGGCGATCACGTCGAGATGGAGTGACGTCCAGTCGGCGAGCAGGACGCTTTCGCTTCCCTCGCCGTCATAGGTCTTGAGATAGCCGCCGCACGTCTCGCAGTAGTCGATTCGCAGTCCGCCCTCCCCTTCGACGGCGACGACCGCGAGGCGATGCTCATCCTGGACGTCGCAGAACGGGCAACCGGTGCGGCGGTACCGCCACCGCGTCCTGCAGCGGCCGCACGAGAGCTTTCGCAGGCGGCCCGGATCCTTGCCAACCAACTGCGCCATCGCCGGCGGCTCTCCGCAGGTCGGGCAGTAATTGCGCAGCCAGCGCTCCTCATTCCGCCACCCGTCGAATGCGCTCACGACCGGGGCCAGATAACGAACCAGTACCGCCCACCCCAGATAGCGAAACAGTCCGGAATTCGTCGGCGAGAACGAATCGCTTGTAAGCACTCCGGCCTCGGCGAGGGCGGCGGCATCGCGGGCCAGCTGGAGCTCGGCCCCCAGGACCCGGCACTGTTGCGCAAGTGTTCCGGGCAGGGGGGACGAAGCCAGTTTCTCGATCAGTGAGAGGACGGCATCCTCCGGCCGGGGAAGATCAATCGCGGCGCTCGAACTCTGAAGCAGCGGCACGCCTGCGTGAAAGTCGCCAGCGTAGCCTTCCCAGTCAGGAATGGACGCAGCAGGAACACAGGTTTCGGCAGCCGCGGCTTGCACGAGTGCGTCCACGTCGGCCAACGGCTGGAGGTAGGGATGCGCCGCCAGCCACGCGTCGCGGGTCATCGATCAACTTCCGTGCGACGGCTGTTCCTTGGGGAGAACCGGCATCAGCCGCGCGCCGAGTCCGAACAGGAAGATCGTCGTGGCGATGAGGCCGATCGAAATGCCCCACTCGACGATCGACGGCACGTAGCTTTCCGGTGCGACCCAGGGCATCCGGCCCCGGAAGCTCATCGCGAAGATGACGACGTTCATGCGGTTGTAGGTCACGCCAATGACCGCGAGGAGCGACGCGACGCAGAGCACGTCGGCCCGCTGCCGAAGCGACCTGCGGGCCAGCAGGATGAGCGGAAGCACGCCACCGAGCAGGATCTCCGCCGCGAAGGCCATGCCGAGACTGCCGGCGAAGGCTCCGGACAGCTGGCCGCGGATCGCCATGTCTCCAAGGCGAAACACGAGGTAGACGGGAGCGCCCAGAACGTGATCTGTCCGACCGAGGCGAGCCGCGCGATCTCGAGCGGGCGCCGCCATCCCTTCGCGATCCACATGTCGATGAGGATCACGAGCGCGGTGCCGGCCGCGATCGACGACAGGAAGAAGGAGACGGGCATCACGGGAGACCACCACTGCGGGGCGAGCATGTTCGGCATCAGCAGGTACAGGGAGCCGAGCGAGCTCTGGTGCATGGTCGACAGCGTGACGGCGGCGATCGCGAGCATGATCGGCTCGGCCTTCTGGTCCCGCGCGCGGAACATCCAGGCGAGGGCGCCGAAGATCACGGCCGTCGCGAGGGCGTAGAGGAGGTTGCGCGACATCAGGTAGACGAACAGCGTCACCGCCGCCGCCACATAGGCGCCGTTCCATCGCCGCAACGCCGCCGCGGCCCGCGTGGAATCCCCAACGCTCGAAAGGCACCGGCAGGAATTCGAGCAGGAGGATCGTGACGTAGAGGCCGACGCACCACGAGACCTCGAACATGGCCGAGTGCTCCGGCGCCTGCAGGGCGAGCTGGTAGAAGTGCCAGGGCAGGCCGAGGTCGGCGAGGAGGGTGACCGTCACGAAGGAGTAGCTCAGGAGGCCCATCAGGACGGCGGTGCGGCCCAGCCCGTAGAGGTCCTTTCGCTGGAAGACATAGATCACGCCGGCCATCGCGAACGCGCCCGCGGCCACCGCGATCCACACCAGGTCGAAGAGGATCCACAGGCCCCACGGGTAGGTGTCGGAGAGGTTCGTGCTGCCGCCGAGCCCCAGGGCGAAGCGCGCGACGAACGTGACGGCGCCGAACGCCATGAGCAGGAGGAGGACCCAGTTGAAGGGGGTCAGCAGCTTGCTCCGGAGAGGCTCGAATTCGACGTGGCCGTGGTCTCCGGCATGCTTCGACGCAGCCGCGCGTCTGCCACCGCCTGAACCCGCTTCCGGAAGAAGGCGTACGCGGCGCCGAGCAGGGCGCCCACCGCCATCACGGCGGGAGGAACGGCGCCGAGCGCCGCCTTGGTGAAGGCCGGAAAGGGCTTCTCCCCATACGTCGGGAAGCCGAGTTTCTCGAACGGCACTCTCGACAGGTACAGCACGCTCGTCCCGCCCAGCTCCTTCTCTCCGTAGACGTGGTTGACGTACTTGTCGGGCCGGTCGGCGATGCGCTTGTGCGCGAGCGCCAGCATCTCCTCCCGGGTGCCGTAGCGCAGGGCGTCGGCGGGGCACGCCTTGACGCAGGCGGGAACCGCGATGGTGTCGGCGAACTGCTTGCCTTCGTCGGCCGACAGCGCCTGCCCGTTGAACGCGATCGGCAGCGGCTGAGCGACGCGGTCGGCGCAGTGCGTGCACTTCGAGATCTTCGGGGCGAGCGAGTTCCAGTCTGCGGTCGGCACGTCCCAGGGACACGCCAGCATGCAGTAGCGGCAGCCGATGCACTCGTCGACGTCGTACGACACCGGACCGTCGGCCTGCCGGTGGAGCGCCGTCGTCGGGCAGGCGGAGACGCAGGCCGGCTCCAGGCAGTGGAGGCACCGCTGCATCACATAGGCCGACATCCAGCCCTCCCGGCTTCGCCGGGTTCTCCATCTCGTGGAACGCGATCAGCGTGTAGGTCTTCGCGCTGAGCACCGCCGGGTTCTGGAAGCCCAGGTCGGCCTCCAGCTCGGTCTCCTCGCCGTCGCGCTCGTTCCACTGCTTGCACGCCACCTGGCACGCCCGGCAGCCGATGCAGTTGGCGATGTCGATCAGCGTCGTCCTGATCGGGCCCGTGGCGGCGGTTCCGACGTCATGTGCGTCCCCTCGGTGATCCGGATCTTCGCGCGGCCGAGCGGCCGGTCTTGACGACGTTGACGAGGCACGCCTTGGTCTCCTGGGTTCCCGCTCCGGGATCCACGGCGTCGATCGTGAGGTGGTTGACGCTCGGGCCGGTCGACAGCCCCTGGAAGCCCCAGTTGTACGGCATCCAGACGACGGTGACCTCGCGGTCGCCGATTTTCAGCGCCTTCATGCGGGGCGTGACGAGGGCCTTGACCTCGAGCTCACCGCGCGCCGACGAGACCCGGACCCAGTCACCCGATTTCACGTCGAGCTTCTGAGCGAGGGCGACCGGCAGCTCCAGCACCGGTTCGGGGACGAGCTCGTTGAGCCAGGGGATGTTCCGCGTCGTCGAGCCGCAGCACCAGTGTTCGGCGACCGTCGACGTCATCAGCACGTAGGGGAACTTGTCGGCGGTGCCGATGGGCTGATGCGACGCGACCCGCGGATACTTGAGCATCGGGTTGCTCTTCACGCTCGGGTGAAGGACGTTTTCCACCGGGCTCTCGACCGGCTCGTACATCTCCGGCAGCGGGCCGTCCTTCGGCACGTAGGCCACGTCGCGCCAATAGTCCGTGAACCTCGCGTCGGGGTCCGAGTAGACGGCCGCGAAGAGGCGACCGACGCCCTCCGCGCCCAGGTGGAAGGCGCGCTGGCCGTTCGGCGTGTCGGGGCCGTCGGTCACGACGGGCACGTCCGGCACGTCGTGTCCCGTCCAGCGCTTCGCCTGCTCGTCCCACCAGACGATCGGTTTCGAGCCCGGATACGGCTTGCCGTCCTGGTCGCACGACGCGCGGTTGTAGAGGATCCGCATGTTGTTCGGCCAGGTCCACCCGAAGCCCGGATAGAGGCCGAGGCCTCCCGGATCCGTTCGTCGAGTCGCGGCGCTTCGAGAGGTTCTCGCCGCTGGCGAAGACGCCCGCGTAAATCCAGCAGCCGGACGAGGTGGACCCGTCGGCGCGAAGATCGCCGACCTTGCGGATCGAGATCGCCTTTCTTGAGGCCGGTCTCCGGGTTGTCGCGCAGCGGCGTAGCCGTTGATCTCGCGCAGGACGTCCTCGGCCGTGGTGTAGGTCCAGAAGGCCTTGTTGATGATCTCGTCCCTCGGCTCCTTCGAGTCGTTGACCAGATCGCGCACCGCGCGGAAGACGAGGTCCACGATCTCGCCGTCGGGCTTGGCCTGCCCCGGCGGCTTCACGGCGGCGTGGCGCCACTGCACCATGCCGCCCGAGTTGCTGATGGTGCCGTTCTTCTCCATGAAGAACGCCGCTGGCAGCAGGATCACTTCGGTGTTGATCGACTTCGGGTCCACGCCCGGACGCTTCCAGAACGCTGCCGTCTCCGTTTCCCAGATCTCCTGGACCACAAGCGTCTCGAGCTTCGCCATCGCCTCGAACGTCAGCGTCAGGTTGGGCAGCGTGACTGCTGGATTCTGGCCGACGATCCAGAGCATCTTCAGCTTGCCGGCGAGTGCATCCTCGAACATCGGCATGGTGCCGTAGTCCTTGACGGCGTTGCGCTTTGGCAGCCAGGCATAGCGCATAGTCGTTCTCGGCGGTGGCCGCGTCTCCGAAAAATGCCTTGAGCGTGTTGACGAGGTAGCGGCTGTCGGCGATGCCGTTCTTGCGCACGTAGTGGTAGATCGTCGGCTCGGCATTGGTCGGCGAGTTGAGGTAGCCGGGCATGTAGTTGTAGAGCACGGCCATGTCGCACGCGCCCTGCACGTTCGGCTCGCCGCGGAGCGCGTTGACGCCGCCGCCGGGCTTGCCGATGTTGCCGAGCAGCAGCTGCAGGATGGTGAACGAGCGAATCCCCTGCACACCGGTCGTGTGCTGGGTCATCCCGAGCGCGTAGAGGATGGAGCCCGGCCGGTTCTTCGCCATCGTCTCGGCGATCTGCTTGATCTGATCGGCCGGAATGCCGGTGATCCGCTCGCCCATCTCGAGCGTGTAGCGCGAGACAAAGGTCTTCAGTCGCGAGAACACGCAGTTCGGATCGTCGAGACTCTTCGCAAGACGCGGCTTGCCCTTCGCGTCGAGCTGGTATCCCCAGGTCTTGGTGTCGTAGGTGTGGTGTTCCGCGTCGTATCCGCTGAAGACGCCATCCTTGAAGCTGAATGCTTCGTCGCCGAGGTAGAGGGCGTTGGTGTGGGTGACGACGTAGTCCTCGTCGTACAGCTTGTTGACGATGATGTGGCTGATCATCGCGTTCTGGAACGCCACGTCGGTGCCGGGCCGGATGCGCGCGTACATGTCCGCGCCCGCCGAGGTCCGGGTGAATCGCGGATCGACGTGGATGATCGTCGCGCCGTTCTCCTGGGCCTTCCGGATCCACTTGAAGGCCATGGGGTGGTTCTCGGCGACGTTGCTGCCTTCCACCAGGATCGTCTTGCAGTTCTGCAGGTCGACCCAGTGGTTGGTCATCGCCCCGCGCCCGAATGAGGCCCCCAGACCGGGGACCGTGGGGCTATGTCAAAGCCGGGCCTGATGCTCGACATAGGCCAGGCCGAGCAGTCTGGCCGCCTTCTGGAAGAGGTAGCACTCCTCGTTGGTGTTCTGCGCGCCGCCCATGAAGCCGATCGCGTCGGTGCGATTGACGGGCACCTCTGCGAGGGGGCCCTCATGAGGGACAAACCGTGGGGCGCTCTGGATCCGATCACCCGCAGCGCGATCCACGACGAGCTCAGGCGCATCCACCTTCTCTGTGGCGATCCAGGTCTCGTCGCGCGTCTTACGGATCTTCTGCGCGACGCGTTGGATCGCATCGTCCCAGGAGATGTCCTCCCAACGGTCGCTGCCCGGCGCCCGGTAGCGGGGCGTCGTCAGCCGGTTCGCGGAGGTGTGGGTCGCGAACATGGAAATGCCTTTGACGCACAGCGACCCGCGATTCACGATGTGGTCGTAGTCGCCCTCCATCGTCAGGAGCTTGCCATCGCGAACCGCCGCGATCATGCCGCAGCCGCACGAGCAGAAGTTGCAGGAGGTCGTGAACTCGCTGACGTTCGAAAGCTTGGCTGCCTGAGCAGCGGCCTTCACTGCACGCGCGTCGAGAAGGCCGCCGAGTGCGAGGCCGGCACCACCGCCGATGCTGGCGCTGCAACCAGTCTCTGCGACTGAGTCGAGTCGAGGCGGGGGATTTCTCGGGCACCTGGTCGGATGATCCGTCACGTTCCATGAACGCCTCCCCGGTACGCACCTATACCCTTGGGTACGGGCCGCGGGAGCAAACGCTGTTCCGACGATGCCCTCCAGAATGCGCTGGCAACCAATGCGGCAAGCGTGCTGAGCGCCCACGACGCTTCGGAGGGCCCACGGCATACCGGAGGCACTCAACTGGCCGACGCCTTGTTCCCCACATAATTCGAGCGAATTCTCGCAAGGCCCGACCCTCTCAGGCGGGCATGGCGTCTGCATCTCCGGCGCACGGCTGGCGCCAGGCCACATCCCGCTGTTTTTACGTCGACCCGGGCATGGGTGAGCTGTTCTGCCGCGGTTGGCAAGGGAGATCACCAGACTCTGTAGCAAGGAGCCGACGTGAATCGGAATAAGCTCCTCATCGGACTCGCCCTGACCGTCTGGTTCGGCGTGACGGCGGGCCGCCTCGTTGGTGCGACGCAGACAGGGGCGCAGCAGCCCGCGCAGAAACCACCCGCGCAAACGCCACCTGCGAAATCGCCGCCCGAGAAAACGCCACCCGCCGGGCAGACGCCGCCCGCTCAAACGCCGCCGGCGCCAACGGCGCCTGGCCAGCTGCCTCCCGGCTACGCCGGCACGGATACCTGCGTCCTCTGTCATGACGCCGAGTCCAAGAGCATTACGCACTCACGGCACGGGCAGGTGAAGGATCCCCGCTCGCCCGCCGCCACGCTCGGCTGCGAAAGCTGCCATGGTCCCGGTCAGGCGCACGTCGATGACGACGCCAAGGGAAAGATCAAGAAATTCAAGGAACTGAAACCGGCCGAGGTCAGCGAGACCTGTCTCAGCTGCCACAACCGCGGCGCGCATGCGGGCTGGGAAGCCGGCGCCCACGCCGCGCGGAATCTCACCTGCACCACCTGCCACAGCGTGCACGCGCCGCAGTCGATGCAGAATCAGCTGGTGAAGCCGACCGAGACGCAGGTGTGCGCCAGTTGCCATCGCGTGCAGGTGGTGAAGACCGAGCGGGCGGTGGCGCACATGCCCGTTCGCGAAGGCAAGATGTCGTGCTCGTCGTGCCATAACCCGCACGGGTCGATCAGCAACGTGAAGAACCTCAAGTTCGGGAGCTCGGTCAACGAGACCTGTACGACCTGTCACGCGGAGATGCGCGGGCCGATGCTGTGGGAGCACACGCCGGTGCGCGAGAACTGCACGACCTGTCACGACCCGCACGGGTCATCGAACGATCGCATGCTGAACGTGCGCATGCCGATGCTCTGTCAGCGCTGCCACGTGGCGACCAGGCACCCGGCGTCGGTGTACGACAACGCCGCGATCACGACCAACAAGAGCAATCGCATGTTCGGACGGTCGTGCGTGAACTGCCACTCGAACGTCCATGGTTCGAATCACCCTTCGGGTCAGTTCTTCATGCGCTGAGGCGATGCGTATGCGACTGCTTCTCTCGCGTGTGTGTGGCAGGTCGACCGCGGCCGCGGCGATCCTGTCGCTGGCAGTCTCCGCCGCCGCCCAGACGCCTCCCCCGTCGCAGACGAAGCCTCCGGCAGAGCAGGCGAAGCCTCCGGCAGACCCTTCGCCGGCAAAACCTCCGTCGGATCAGGCCGCGCAGCCGGCGGCGGCGCCCGACGCGGCGGCCGAAGACACGAGCAGTCTGTTCGCGCCCCGCTGGAACATGTTCCAGCTCGGGGGCCGCTTCGCCAGCGTCTCCGGCGACCCGGCGCGCTGGCAGCGCTATCAGGACCTTCGCGATGGCCTGCTGTTCACCGAAGCGCGCGTGCTGCATGAAACCCCCGACTGGAACGGCACACGTGGGCGCCGACAACGTCGGCTGGCGCGATTCGCGCTTTTTCGGCAGCTACGAGCGGGTCGGCCTGCTCAAAATCAACGGCCTGTGGGACGAGATCCCGCAGTTCTACAGCGTCGACACGGCCACCGCGTTCACCGAAGCCGAAGATGGCGTGCTGCTGCTGGACGACAACGCACAGCGGGCAGCAAGCCATAACGCCTACCTGTCGATCTCACCGCAATTCGACCTGCGTGAGCGCCGCGCCGTCGGCACGTTTCGCGTCAGCGCCACACCGACCGTGAACTTCGACGTCACGGGCGGCTTTACGACGACCAAGCACTCCGGCGAGCTGCCGTGGGGGGCGAGCTTCGGGTTCAGCAACGACAACGAGGTGGCGCTGCCCTACAGGTCACGCACGAACGACATGGACCTCGGTCTTCAGTGGACGAACGCGAAGGGGATGTTTCGCGCCGCCTACAACGGTTCGTGGTTCAACAACCAGGCCGACACGCTGGTCTGGGACAACCCGCTGGTGCTGACGGACAGGGCGGACGCCTCCGGGCATGGCCGGATGGCGCTGTGGCCGTCCAACTCGCTGCAGACGCTCAGCGCGGCGGGCTACCTGAAGCTCGCCCGGCGGACGCAGCTCACCGGTTCGCTCGCGTTCGGCTGGGGGAACAACGACGAGCCGCTGCAACCGTTCACGATCAACAGTGCGCTGCCACAATTCCAGTTGCCACGGGCCACTACCGACGCGTCGGCCCAGACGATTGCCACGACGATCAGCCTTGGTCTCGCGCCCGGCCAACGTGTGGCGGTTCAGCACGCGGTTCCGCCGGTACGACTACAACAACGACATGGCCGAGACCGCGATTCCGCAATTCATCAACTACGACACGTCGGTCAAAACCAGCACGACGGGCGGTCCCGAGCTCTTCGCGCACGCACGCAACACGTTCGATGCCGATGCCACGTGGACCGGCTTCCGTCCGGTCGCCCTCACCGTCGCCTACACCAACAACAACAACGGCTATGACCATCGCATCTTCGAGTCGACGAACGAGCACGTGCTGCAGCTCAAGGCAGACTCGGCCGGTTACGGGTGGGTGAACTTCCGCGCCCGCTACGAGTACGGCGATCGCACCGGTTCCGGGCTCGATGAAGCGTCCCTCGTCCAGATCGGTGAGCAGCCGGCGCTGCGGCACTACGATCTCGCGAACCGCACGCGCGACAGGTTCGTCGGCCAGATGGACGTCGTGCCGAACGAAGCGCTGACGTTCAGCATCAGTGGCGGGGTCGGCTCGGATGAGTTCGGCGACAGTTACTTCGGGTTGCAGGACGCGGGTTTCCGCAACGTGACGCTCAGCGCCGACTACATGACGCCGAACGGCCTCGGCGTGGGCGGCAGCTACGACTACGAACGCTACTCGGGTCTGCAGCGATCGCGCTCGGCGAGTCCGGGCCAGACCCCACCCAGGAGACCGATCCAAATCGCGACTGGACCGCGGATTCAAAGGAACGCGTCCACTATTTTTCGATTTACGCGTCCCCGCCGCGGATCGGCGCACAACACTGAGGTGCGCGTCGCGTACGAATATGCGCACGCGCGCAGCAACTTCTTCTACGAAGTCGGACCCGCGCTGGCGACACGCCACTTTCCCCGATCAGTTGCCCGAAACGTTCAACAAGCTCCAGGATTTCCGGCTCGACGTCCGCCATCGGCTGAACCGGCGGCTGGTGGGGACGTTCTCCTACGTCTACGAGCCCTCCCGCATTTTCGACTTCGCGTTCGACCCCAGTGTGATCAACAGTATCGTGCAGCCAAGTTCGCTCGTTCTGGGCTACACCTACCGTCCGTACACGACACACTCGGCCGTGTTCGGCATTCTCTATTATTGGTGAGCTTTCACACGGGCGCAGGAAGGGGAAACGCGATGCAGAGAGTGGCGATTACCAGGGGTCTGTTCATGGCGGCACTCACCGCCGCTGTCGTCGTGGGTGCGCCACGGCTCGTGGGGGCACAGGACGCGGCCAAGGGTGAGCAGGTCTACACCGCGCAGAAGTGCTCGGTGTGCCATTCCATCGCCGGCAAGGGCGGCAAGCAGAGTCCCCTGGACGGCGTGGGATCGAAGCTCTCGGCTGACGAGATCCGCCAGTGGATCGTCGATCCGATCGAGATGGCGAAGAAGACGAGCTCCACCAAGAAACCGCCGATGCCGAACAAGTACGCCAAGCTTCCGGCCGCCGAGCTCGACGCGCTCGTCGCCTACATGCAGAGCCTGAAGAAATAGAGGGCTTGCGTGCCGACCCGTGCTCTAGCACGACATCCCGTCTCATTGGCGGGTGTCGTGTTGACCACTGCGAGCGCGGTGGGCTTCATCTCCCTGCTCATCGCGCTCCTCTTCGGCCTCTTCAACAACCCGTACGCCGCGCTCGTCGTCTTCGTCGCGCTGCCGGCGCTGTTCGTCCTCGGCCTGCTGCTCATTCCATTCGGCATGTGGCTCGAGCACCGCCGGCTGGTGCGGCACCCCGAGGCGGCGCGCGAGTGGTTCGTCATCGATTTCCGATCGCCGACGACACGCCGCCGCGCTGTGCTGCTCATCGCGTTGACGGCCGTCAATGCCGTGATCGTGCTGCTCGCGGGATATGGCGCGCTCCACTCGATGGAATCCCCCTCGTTCTGCGGCCAGACGTGCCACGAGCCGATGCACCCGCAGTACACGGCGTGGCAGGACGCCCCGCACTCGAAGATCGCATGCGTTCAATGTCACGTCGGTGAAGGGGGCCGCGCATTCGTCAAGTACAAGATGAACGGCATGCGGCAGCTCTACCACGTTGTCACGAGGCAAATCCCTCGACCGATCCCCGGCATCACCGACATCCGTCCGGCGCTGGAGGTGTGCGGGGCGTGTCATTGGCCGGGCAAGGGTTTCGGCGACGTGATCCGCGTCAAGCGCGAATACGCCGACGATGAGGCGAACACCGAGACCGCGACGATCCTGCAGATGTTCCTCGGCGGTCCGGGCGCGCCGACGCCCAGCGGCCGCGCCATCCATTGGCACGCCGATCCACGCGTGCGAATCGAATACATCTTCACGGACGGCGAACGCCAGACCATTCCGTTCGTCAAGTACACGGATGCGCAGGGCAACGTCCGCGAGTACGCCGCCCAGGGCACAACGCCGGAACAGCTCGCGAAGGGCACCTGGCGCACGATGGACTGTATCGACTGCCACAACGTCGTCGCGCATCGCGTCATGCCGACGCCGGAGCAGGCTGTGGATACGGCGATCGCGGCGGGACGAATCGACCGCGGCCTCCCCTTCGTCCGCCGTGAAGGGGTGCGCCTGATGAAATCGAACTACGCGACCAGTGACGAGGCCGCGCGCGTCATCGACGAGGAGCTGCGAAAGTTCTACACGTCACAGGGCCGCGCCCTCGACGCCCAGGTCACGGGTGCGGTGAGTGCGTTGCAGGCCATCCACCGGCGAAACGTATTTCCCGTCATGAACGTCACCTTCGGCACCTATCCAGACAACCTCGGCCACATCACGTCAGTCGGGCTGTTCCCGCTGCCACGACGGCAGCCTGGCGGCGAAGGACGGCACCACGATCGGCGCGGACTGCGAGTACCTGCCACAAGCAGATCGAGAGACCGCCGAATCCGTGATCGGTCTGCGGCACGCACACCGCAGTTGGCTTTCCTACGAACCGTCGATACTCCCGGAACCCTCTCCAGCAGGGTGCTGAAAAAACGAGCCGGAGACAACTCCCAGTTCCCAACTTCCAACTCCCAAAATCGCTCTACCGCTCAACCGGGAATCCTTTGGGAGTTGGGAGTTGGAGGTTGGGAGTTGACTGGTTCTTCATTCTTTCTCTAGTCTCACTCCATCCGTAGCGCGATGAGCGGATCGACGGCCGCCGCGCGGCGAGCCGGGAAGAATGCGGCGGCAAGCCCGGTCATTCCGAGCAGGGCCAAGACCCCCGCGTAGACCATCGGATCGTGAGGCTGAATCTCGAAAAGGAATTCTCTTACCAGCTCCGCGAGGCCCCAGGCGCCTAACAGGCCGATGGCAAGACCAGCAATCATGTAAAGCAACGCGCCCCCGAGAACGGACATGAGTATCGTGGAGGGTACGGCGCCAAGGGCCATGCGGATGCCGATCTCCTGTGTCCGCTGGCTCACGACGTACGCCATCACGCCGTAAATCCCGACCGTCGCAATCATCAGGCCGAGAACTCCGAAGAGCCCGAGCAGCAGCATGTTGAAACGCCGCTGCGCCACGAGCGCATCGAAGTAGGTCCCGAGCGCCTGCTCGTCGATTCGTGTGGGAACCGCGTCGGGGAACTCGGACCAGATGGCCTGTCGCACGGCTGGCACGATTGCCCTGGTGTCCAGCGCCGTTCGAACGACCAGTGTCGCGCCGAACACCGGGCTCTGCGGAAGCGGCACATAGGCCTGCGGCCGCCAGCCACTTTCCGGGCCGTCATGGCGGACGTTTCCGACGATGCCCACGACCGTGCGATTTCCGCCGAGCCGCACGACTTTACCGATGGCGTCTTCACCGGCGAAATACCGGGCTGCCGCGGCGTCGCTGAGAATCACGACGGGCTCGCTGTTCTGGCTGTCGTCTTCCGTAAAGGAGCGGCCCTTCACCAGCGGCACCTTGATGGCCCTGAAGTAATCCGGCGATATCTGATTCAGGGCGATATCGGTATTCCTGGGTAGCTCGCGGCCCGGAATCCCGAAATTCACGGTGCGCAGGTTGCCGCTGAGCGGCAGTCCACCGCCGAGAAGGGACGCGACCTCCACACCAGGCATCGCCCGGACGCGGCTCAGCACATTCTGAAGCCGTTGACTGTAGCGCTGCGAGGCCTGCTGTACGTCGGCTGGCGCCTCGAGCACGCGCACCCGAACCGTGAAGACGTCGCGATGGTCCATGCCGAGATCGACGTTGATCAGCCGGGCGAAACTGGCAAGGAACAGCCCCGAACCCACGAGAAGAACCACGGCCAGCGCCACCTCGGCAACGACGAGCGTTGCGCGAAGCACTTTCGTCCGGCTGCTGGCCGTCGTCGTGCGCTCGCTTTGATAGAGCGTCGTGGCAACTGAAGGACGCGAGAACTGCACCACCGGCGCCAGGCCGAACCCGATGCCGGTCAGGATAGCGAGCATCCCGGTGGCGGCGAGCACCCGCAAATCGACGGCGATCGTGGCCGCACGCGGGACCTCTTCAGGCATGGCCGCTCGCAGGACGTCGACTCCCCACCAGGCCACTGCCGCGCCAAGTGCGGCTCCCGCCAAAGACAGGATGAGACTCTCCAGCAGCAGGACACGCGACAGGTCCCACCGCGAGGCGCCGAGCGCGGCCCTGATTCCGAGCTCACGGGTGCGAGCCGTCGCACGCACGAGCATGAGGTTCGCAAGATTGACGCAGGCGATGAGGAGGACGAACGCGACCGCGCCAAGGAGCATGACCATCCACTTCCGTACCCCTCGCGTCACGAACTCGTGCAACGGTTCGACCTTCGCCACGCGGTCCGTGAACCACCGCGGCGTCTCGGCCGCGAGGCTCGCGGTGATCTGGTCCATCCGGGCCTGGGCCTGTTCGATTGACATGCCCTCACGGAGCCGGCCGACGACGTGAAGGTTGTAGCCGAAGACGTTTCCGCGTACGCGATCCTCGCTGGTGAAGATGTACGGCAGCCAGACCTCAGTGGGCTCCCTGACGCCAAGAAGGTAGGTATCGACCGGATAGCTGAAGCCTGGCGGCATGACGCCAACGACCTCGAACGACGCGAGCTGGCCTGGCAGATGTTTACCGATGACGTCCGGTGTTCCACCGAAGCGTCGCTGCCACAGGCCATAACTGATCACGGCCACGCGCGCGCGGCCCTCAGCTTCCTCGTCGATGGAAAATCCGCGCCCGAGAAGAGGTGCGGTTCGCAGCACTGAGAAGAAGTCCGCGGTCACCCGCTGGGCGCGGAGGTTTTCCGGGAGCGCGTCCCCTTCGCGCCTCAGGCTGATCTCGCCGTAGCCGGCGGCGGCCAGGCCCGTAAAGACGTCCTGCCGATCCCGCCAATCGAGAAAGTTCTGTGGGGCAGCGCGGTTCAACGAGGAGCTCGAAGCTTCCTTGATGTTGAGCTCTCCGACGGCGACCAGCCGATCGCTCTCATCGAACGGCAGCCCACGAAGAATGACGGCGTCGACCACCGAGAAGATCGCGGTCGTCGCACCGATGCTCAGCGTCAGGACGACGAGCGCCACGGCGGTGAAGGCGGGTGTCGCCCGCAGCGACCGCACGGCATGACGGGCATCACGCCACAACAGGTCGAGCCAGATCGTCCGCACCTCGCGCACGGCTTCGGTGGTCTGCGTCATGCCGCCGAGATCGCGCAGGGCCAGTCGCCTGGCTTCGCCAGGCGGCACTCCGCGGGCGACATGCGCCTGGATTTCCTGCTCGACGTGAAAGCGCAGTTCGTCGTCCACCTCGGCGCTGATCCTGCGCCGCCGGGCGATGCCGCGAACGTATGCGACGAGCCGTGCGAGCATCTCAGAACTCCCGCGTCCCCCAGGTTTTCCGAAGGAAAACCGTCAATATCGTGGCTAACGTTCGCGCCTCATCACGCCTGCAGTATCCGCTTGATCGACAGCGCGAACTGCTCCCAGGTGGCGGTCTCGGTGTCCAACCGGCGGCGGCCCGCGCGCGTCAATGTATAGACTCGCGCGCGACGGTTGTTTTCCGATGCGGTCATCTCGGACTCGACGTCGCCGCGCAGTTCGAGCCGATGGAGAGCCGGGTACAGAGACCCCTGGCTGGCCTCCAATCCTTCGCGTGAGATCTGTCGAATGCGGGTGGCGATCCCCCAGCCGTGGTTGGGACCCAGGGCCAGGATCTTCAGAATCAGCAGGTCGAGCGTGCCCTGCAGGAGATCGGTTTTTGCCATAGCGTCCTCTCGTGCTCCGAGAGGAAGTATGGATCCCCTTCCCTCGGAGGTCAAGAGGACGATCGTCGCTATCTCATCGATGTTCCCTCAGGTCTGGTCATTTATCACAAGGGCGGCTCGTTCGTATGAAGCAGTCGCCTAGAATGAGTGCAGTTTGTCGACGTCCGGCGAGGGCATGCCTTGATTGACTGCAGCGGCCTGCCGGAACAGGAGGCACGGTTATGAGCGGCTGGATTCAGGACCTCGTCCGCGCGCTGCGATCGTTCCGCCGGACACCATGGTTCGTCGCCGGACTGATCTTCGTGCTGGCTCTTGGCACCGGGGCGAACGCGGCGATCTTCAGCCTCGTGCAGGCCGTGCTCCTTCGCCCTCTGCCATACGATCGCCCCGACGAACTGGTGATGGTATGGAGCGCACGCAACACGCCGGCGGACTGGCGCGAGTACACCACCACCGAGTCGGTCCTTGCCTGGCGTGAGTCATCCCCTGAGGTACTCAGCGATCTCGCGGTCATCAAACTCTGGGATGGCAGCCGGGAGGCGTCGATTGATCTCGTTCTCGAAGACCGCGCCGAACGGCTCAGAGCCGGCATCGTCACGTCGAACTTTTTCCGTGTGCTCGGCGTCTCGGCCTCGCTGGGTCGCGTTTTCTCCCCTGATGATGAGGCCGCAGGAAACCTGAATCTCGTCGTCCTCGGTGACGCGCTGTGGCGCCGAGCGTTCGCAGCCGACCCTGCTGTTGTCGGGCGTCACCTGACCCTCACGACCGGGGACGCCCGCGAGCGGCGTCCACGCTCGTACCTCGTGATTGGCGTGCTGCCGCCGACCTTCAAATTCACCTATCCGCTCGACACGGAGCTGTGGACTGTCGATTCCTGGGCCACCATCGAAGCCAGTCCCAGGGGTTCCCTCGCGTTCAACGGTGCCGTCGGCAGATTGAAACCGGGCGTGCCACTCGGGGTCGCGGCGGCGAGGATGGCGCACGAGGAACACGGTCAGGTAACCCGGCTCGAACCGATCTCCGAGTGGGTCATCGGTGAAATCCGGCCGTCCGTCCTGCTGCTTGGCGTTGCATCGCTGATCCTGCTGACGATCACGTGTGCAACCGTGGCCGGCGCGCTGCTGGTGCGGCTGGCCCAGCGCCAACGCGAGCTGGCCGTGCGTGCCTCACTCGGGGCGAATCGATTCCGGCTGGCGAGAGAAGCTGTCTGCGAGGCCCTTGCCCTTTCGGTGTTCGGAACAGCCGCCGGCCTGCTGCTGGCCCTGGCGGTCTTACCACTGTTTCGTGCGCTGGTGCCCTCCATCGTGCCGCGCGCGAACGAAATCGCCATCAACCTGTGGTTCGCACTGATCGCGGCCAGCGTCGCGTGCGTCGTCACGATCCTGTCGGCGCTGTTGCCTGCGCTCCAGGCCTCGAGGATCGATATCGTGCAGACACTCAAGCGTGGATCGGGCACGACATCGACCGACCGGACAACCCGTCGTCTTCGCAGTGCGCTCATCCTCACGCAAACCGCGGTCGCCACTTCCCTTCTCGTTGCGTCCCTTCTTCTGGCCCTGAGCTTCTGGCGCCTGGGCCGCGTCGATCTCGGATTTGATGGGAATGACGTGCTGACGGTCGAGATGAGGCTGCGTGAGCCACGATATTTCACGCCTGGCGCTATGCGCCGGCTTCAGGACGATCTGATCGCCCGCGTCCGGGCGATTCCCGGCGTGCTCGACGCGGGATTGACCACGGCGGTGCCGTTCCGCGGCACTGATTGGATGAGAGCGGTTCCACGGCCCGGTGGAGGGAGTCGAGTCTTCGCCAACGGTCGGAT
The DNA here is from genome assembly GCA_963785755.1 of uncultured Acidobacteriota bacterium. Lineage (GTDB taxonomy): Bacteria > Acidobacteriota > Vicinamibacteria > Vicinamibacterales > 2-12-FULL-66-21 > JACCXG01. Next base: position 163,710 of record CAWAXG010000068.1, read on the forward strand.
GGTCGATGCCTCGTTCTTCTCCATCATGCGGATTCCGTTGCGCCGTGGTCGACTCTTCACGTCCGCAGACACCCCGGACAGCCCGCGAGTTGCTGTGGTATCGGAGTCGTTCGGCCGTCAGATGTTTGGTGAACAGGATCCGCTCGGACAAACCTTTGACATGGACGGCCCGATGGAGGTCGTGGGCGTAGTCGGTGACCTGCGGTACGTCCGACACGACCAGGAAGCAGTGCCGGCGCTGTATTTCGCGCGCACCCAGGAGCCTAGCGAACTGATGTGTCTGATTCTCCGTACCGCACCCGGCGTCGCGAGGACGGAAGCGTCCGTTCGAACGGCCATTCGCGACGTCGATCCCACATTGCCGCCGATGAATATCACGACCATCGATCGGATCATCAGCGAGTCCGTCGCGGATCGCCGGTTTTACACGACCACGACGGTCGCGTTCGCGGTCCTGGCGCTGCTGCTTACCGCGACCGCGCTCGCCATCGTGATCGCGCGTGCGGCGGTCGAACGCCGGCGCGAACTGGCGATCCGAGGCGCTCTGGGTGCTCCGGCTGCCCATTTGAGGATGCTGGTGGCACGGCAGGGCGTCATTCCGGTGGCGTTCGGTGTCGCCGCGGGGCTGACTGCCGCATGGTACGGGACGAACCTGCTGCAGCGGTTTCTCTTCCAGGTCGAGGCACACGAGCCCTCGTCTACGGCGTTGCCTGCGCAGTTGCAATCGTGGTCGCGATCCTGTCGTCCATCCTTCCCACGCGGACAGTAGGAAACCTTCCGCCTGCTGTGGTTCTGCGAGGCGACTGATCGCAGGAACGCCTGGACGATCCCGCCGAGGGCGCGTTCAGCTGGGGACTCAGTTCGCCTTCAATGTCGCCGTCAGACCGCTGATGCTGTCGCGATACTCCCACGTGCCGGCGACCGTCGGGACGAAGCGGAAGCGACTGCGGGCCAGCGTTCCACTATCGAAGGCGGCGCCACCCGCGGGAACAGACGTAGCGGTGATGGTGTAGGGATTCGTGTCAGCGGATATCCATTCCACCGGCGTCCCGATCGGCACCGTGACAGTATTCATGGTCCTGACGCATCGACAAGGCCCGTAGAACGCCGCGTACGGGCCGACAGACTGTGGAGATCGGAACTCGACGGTGACGCTCGTCGCGTTGGCCGTAAACGTCACCGGTGGGAGCTGCGCGCCCTCGACTCGTGCGGTGACCGAGATGCGGCCGAGGTCATACGGCTCCAGCGTCACTTGCGCGTGGCCACCCGCATCCGTTTGCGAAGATACTTGTTCGGAACCTGGGGTGTCCTTTCCGTTCAGGCCCCCGGCGCCCGCGACCTCGAACAAGACGGCCGCGTCGCGAATGCCGATGCCGCCGGCGTCGGTGACACGAACGACCAGCGGCTGGACGAGCCGCTCCCCCGCCTTCGCCTCTTGCTCGTTGCCCGACACGATCGCAACCGCGGCCGCGCGCGAGCTGGGCGTCGACGGCGCAACCAGCCGCGATTCAGAGTCGCTGGAGCAGGCCGCCAGGAGCAGAGCCGATGCCGCCGAAAAGAAACTGGCGATACGCATGGCTCATCCTTTGTGTTCGCCCGATTGTCTGGCTTCTCGCTCCGTGAGATGAAACGTCGGCCGAGCCGAAGAAGGAGCGTCCTCCCGCTCAGGCCGCTGCGCCCCTTATATACCTCGGCGTTTCGCCACGCAACTGACAGAGTGTCGATAGAATGCATCGAGCGGCGACTTGTCTGCCGTAGCTTTAGCGAAGGCGGAGACTGCCTTCACAAGCGGTTCTATGTTTTAACGGTATGTCTCTCGTCGCAGGGGTCCGGCTCGGGCCGTACGAGATCCTTGGCCCGCTGGGCGCTGGTGGGATGGGCGAGGTCTATCGCGCGCGCGACACGCGGCTCGGCCGCGTTGTTGCCATCAAAATAATCGCGCCACATTTGCTTCACGACGAGCGCGCGCGTGTTCGCTTCGAGCGCGAAGCGCGCGCGATTGCCGCGCTTTCGCATCCGCACATCTGCACGCTCCACGATGTCGGGTCGGCCGCGGGCGTCGAGTTCCTCGTCATGGAGCACCTCGAGGGCGAGACGCTCGCCGCGCGTCTCGCGCGTCAGGGCAGCCACAAACCGTTGTCCCTGGACGAGACGATGCTCATCGCGACGCAGCTCGCCGATGCGCTCGCCGCCGCACATCGGGCGGGTATCGTCCATCGCGATCTGAAGCCCGCGAACGTCATGCTTGCCCGAACCGGCGGGGCACGGCAAGGCGCGCCACAGGTGAAAGTCCTGGACTTTGGCATCGCCAAATTACGGGCCGAGCCCTCAGACGGAACCGCGTCGAGAGCGGCTACCGAGACCGCTCCAGTCACGGACCAGGCCACGCTCGTAGGCACCGTCCCATACATGGCGCCCGAGCAGCTCATCGGGCGCGAAGTCGACGAGCGCACCGACGTGTACGCCTTGGGCACCATCATTTACGAGATGACGAGCGGCCGGCGTGCTTTCAGCACCGACTCACAGGCGAGCCTTATCGCGGCCATCCTCGATCGCGATCCAGAGCCGCTCGTCAGCGTTCAACCCCTTACGCCCCCCGGCCTCGATCGGCTGGTGCGCAAGTGTCTCGCAAAGGATCCCGAGGCCCGTTGGCAGAACGCGAACGATGTCGCCGACGAACTTCGCTGGATTGCCGCCGGATCCGGTTCCGGCTCGACCGCCCCGCCGGTCCGTACTCCCCGCCGCCGATCGCGATACGTCTCGATCGCTGCGGGGCTGCTGCTGGCCGTCGGGGCCGTCGCAGCGATCTGGATGTGGCGCCACAGCATGCGTCCCGACGCGCCAGAGGTGCAACATCGGCAGGTCACATTTGCCGGCAACGTCGTCGCGGCGGCAATCTCACCCGATGGCCGGAGCGTCGTGTACGGCGCGGGGGAATGGAACAACGAGGTCCGAGTGCTCGTGCTCGACCTGGCTGGCGGTCAGACGCAGCCGATTTGGACAGGCAAGCGCGTGTATGCCGTCGCCTGGGTGTCGGACGGCTCTCAGGTCTTGGTCAGCGGAGTGCAGAACGGTGGCGACGGGGAAGCTGGCACGTGGATCCTGCCTCGCCTGGGAGGCAGTGGACGCCAGCTGGTGAAAGGGGCAGGGCCGGCCGCATCTTCGCCGGACGGAAAGAGTCTCGCGATAACCGACGCCTCCAGTACAGGCTTCAGCGTCATCTCGCCCGAACACCCCGCTGGCCGGTATGTGAAGATGACTGGCTTTCGCTATTCGGTCGCGCTCGACTGGCACACGCGTACGAACCGGATCGTCCTGTTGACGCTCGACGACGACGCAGTCTCGGGTATCTGGAGCGTCGCTCCGGACGGTCAGGCACAGACGCGTCTACATGCCAGCAAGGAACCCATTCGCGCGATCTGCTCGTCGCCCGTGTCTGACGTGGTTTATGCGCTCCGGGAACGGAGCGGCGCCAATGATCTCATGCGGATATCGATGGGCAGCGGCCCTGTTTCTACCCGCATCCTCCTGAGTGGACTGCCGGTCACGGTCGCTGGCGAGACCGTAATGAATCGCTGTACTGTGTCCGCCGACGGCCGGCGTCTGGCCTACACACGCGCGACACAACAGGCCAACCTGTGGCGGCTCGATCTTGCTCGAGTGTCAGAAGTGACCAGGCTGACGGAAGGCACCCTGCTCTTCGCGTTTCCGAAGCTGTCTCCTGACGGCCAGTCGATCGCCGCCAGGAAAGGTCCCGATTCCGATCGGGAACTGGTTAAGATTCCGATTCGCGGCGGTCAGCCGGTGAGTCTCGGGGAAGGCACCGGGCCCGCCTGGTCCCCCGACGGACAGCGCCTGGCCTTCATCTCTCGCCGCAGCGGATCCCAGCGCGTGTGGGTCGTTCGAGCCGACAGCGTGTGGCCCGAGGAGGTGAAGGACTCGGCGGTCGGCAATGAACTCCTGACCTGGTTGCCGGATGGGCGGCTCGCATGGCCGACGCCCGGATCGCGGAACTATCGAATCCGCGACCTGCGGACTGGACGGGACGAGTATCTCGTCAAAGACAACTCCTCCGGGTTCGTGTTTCAGCCTCGATTCTCGCCGCGCGGCGATAAGGTGGCGCTGTTCTGGAATCGAGAATCGACAATGGGCTCGGAGCCAGGCTTGTGGCTGCTGTCGTGGCCCGGCCGCGAGGAGCGCCGGCTCACCTTGGGCATGATCCTTCCTATCGGCTGGTCGCCGGATAGCGAATGGATCTACGCATCGGCACTTACCGGTCGCTCCGTTGTCCGCGTGTCCACGCGAACGGGCAAGACCGAGCCCGTTGGCGAATTTCCGGTGGGGACTCTGCAAGACAATTTCTGCGACCTTGCACCCGAAGGCGCCGCGATCATCTGCGGCCTCACTGAGCAGAAGGCCGACGCCTGGATCATGGAGAATTTCGACAACGATATTCGATAGGACCACAGCTGGATTAGCTACAAGCGTCTATTGAATCGGCTTGTTCATATCCGCCAGAACCTCTGCTGCGCTCAAGGCCCGATTGTAGATCCTGACTTCGTCTATCATCCCCAGTGTTGTGAAGCGCGGCGAAGTTGCGGCATCTCGTTTCCCTCGAGCAGGTCTCAGAGCCTGCGCTCTGTGTCCGGCAGGTCCCAACCTGCGCAGGTATAACCTGCTGACGCTAGTGCTCAGGTAAAAACCGGTCAATCGAAAACTGCAGTCTGCTCCGGGGAAGAATGACCTGCGCGTCAGCGCAGCAGCACGTGAATAGACCGATAACGGCCACGCACCCGCTGTAACAACCGCCGCTCCGTCGCGAAGTTCAGAAACCTGACATAGCGATCGTGTGAACCACAAGCTCACGCGCGAGAAAAAGCCGACCTCATCAGTGACATAGGACTTGTGAACGGCCGACGTTGTTGGCAGAATATCGGCTCCTCCCCAGAGGTTTCCACAGTCTTCCTCCAATTCGGCCGCAGGCATCACCGGTAGGTTCGCAACCACGGATTGTCGACGGACTGGTCGACGTGTCGGCGGTTGGAGACCGAAACGTCTTAATAGTGATTCAGTGTTGTCTTTGTTAATTGTTCATACAACAGCGTTGATATAGATTTCACCGCCGTCGGGTAAGTTCCACCGGCAGCCGAGTGTTTCGGTTCAAGGAGGAGATGGAAACATGACCTACAAGAGAGTGCTTGCGGCCATTGCGATGGTGGCCGTAGCAGCCAGCCCGGCCCTCGCGCAGGGCAATAGTGGCGGCAATGGTGGCGGCAACGGATCGATGTCGGGCAGCCACTACAACCTCAACATCATCGGCGTTGAGAAGGGCAAGTCAGCAACGCTGGCCGGATCGAACCGGCACACGATCTTCGTGTGGCTCGGCAAGAACGGGACGGTGTCGTCGAAGATTTACCTGGTGCCTGGCGAAGAGTTCAAAGTGTGTGACGGCAACGCCACCGACGGCGTCGCCTACGACTGCGACGGGAACGTCCTGCCGAACCTCGAAGGCGCGGTGTTCCAGTTGCCCTGCAACACGAACCTCGAGGCTGGAGAGGATCCGGACGGCGAGCCGTCCACCCTGCTCCCGTGCGAAGAGGAAGATCCGCAGCTGGCGTATGAAGTGTTCGCGCGTGGCCTCGGCGGGCCGGGCAGCGCGACGATTACCACTTGCGCGACCGAGACTGTCGACACGGACGGCGACGGCGTACTCGAGACGATCTGCTCGACCGAGAACGTGGTTCTGGTCCGCGACCCCAGCACCCTTGGCGGCCGCACCAAGTTCACGAACGTCACGCAGCAGCTGACGTCGCTGAACGTGTGCTTCGACACCAACACGGATCCGCTGATCGAAGACATCGACTGCTTCCGCTATGCCCTCTTCCGCAACGAGTTCCAAGACTGGTTCTGGGATTACGCAAACTCGGGCCTGCGTCTCGCGCAGATTCGGTTCTACCCGATCGAGGACTGACATATCGTCCGGCGGCGAGCGGGAGGCCGGTACCTTCCGCTCGTCGTCCTCCTGCAATGCGTCACAGGCTCTTTCGGTTTCTCGTTCTCGTCACCCTCGGGCTGGGCGTCTCTCAATGGCTTGGACCGGGTGCGACCACGGCTCAGACGCCGGAGACGGCCAAGGTCCCGCGGGCCTCGGCGGTCATCACCTCGCACGATTTCGGCACCGTCGAGCGCGGCACCCCGCTCGTGCACGTCTTCAACATCCGCAACGACGGCACAGCGCCGCTAACCATCAGCCGCATCGAAATGTCACAGCCCGGCATGAAGAGCCGATTCGCCGGGGTCATCGCACCGGGTGCCACGGGACGGATCACGATCGAGTGGGACGCCTCGCGCTTCACGGGCGACATCCAGGCCGACGCCACCGTCTTCACCAACGACCCGATGCGTCCGCGTCTGGGGTTGACGCTGCTTGCCGCCGTCCGTCGAGCCATCGCAATCGAGCCGGCGCCGGACGTGTTCTTCAGCGTGTTCCGCGATGAAACCTTGGAGCGGCGGTTGGCGATCGTGAACAACGAACCCCAGCCACTCGAGATTAAGGGGCTGCGGCCTGACGGGACGCATTTCACCGCGACGATCGCTCCGATCAAACCAGGGTTCGCCTACGAGGTCACCGTGAAGGTGCCGGCCGGCTTGCCTGCTGGCCGCTACATGGAGGCAGTGTTCGTCGAGACCAATCGCCCCGGCATCGAGCCGCGGATCGGCGTCAACGTTTTCGTCAAGGAGAACCTGTACGCGAGCCCCGAGGTGATTGACCTCGGCGAAGTGAACATCAAGCAGATCAGCGCCACACCCCCGCGCCGTACTTCCGGCACCGTACGACGCTGCGCAAGCGCGAGGGAACATTCGCGATCACGTCGATCACGTCCGACCTTCCCGCGCTGAGACTCGAAGCGTCCCCGACCGGACCCAGCGAAGCCTTCGAAGTCGATGTGCGCTTCGATCCTTCCCAGCTGCGAGCCGGCCGGCTCGATGGCGTCATTCGCGTCGCGACCGACGATAAGGCGTTCCCACTCATCACCATTCCCGTGCGCGGCGCCGCCAAGTAGTCGCTGGGCGGTGTTCGACACGAATACTCCGGCGACTTCTCTCGTACGATGTGACGCCTGACGTATCCGATTCCTGATGATGAAGGAGAGCACCGCCGGCGATCGGAGCCATCCACTCAGTATGGTTGTCGTGCTCAACACCGTTGATGTGCGAGCTGAAAGCTGAGTCAGGAGCGTGGATCTGGTGTCGGATGGTCCAAGACGTTGGGATGCCGCAGTGAGGTGAGCTGAATGGCGTGGCGTCCCAGCGTTCGCCCGAGTGGGCACGCTCACGCCATCCAGACTCTGCCTCTCGGGTCACCCTCGCTCACTGACTTCAGCGAAGGATGGAGAAAGGCGTCACTTCGCGGGCTTGACAGGGGCGGTAATCTTCGCCGCCGTGATGGTGTCTCCCTTGATTGCCCCAGTCAGTTCCACTTCCTGACCGGCATGCGAGGCGATGGTCTTTGAGCTCTGATTCTCCAGCTGATAGACCTTGCCCCCGGACACGAAGACGTACTTCGCACCCTTCTTGACGCACACGCTGGTGCAGTCGGCATCAGTCATCTTCTTGCCCTCGTGCTCTCCTGCGGGGTGCTTGTCCTTGCACATGCTGTCGCTGATCTTGCCCGTCCAGGTCTGCGATGTCTGGGCCGCCACGGAACCCGACGCAAGAACAGCGAGCGCCACGATCGTTCCAACGAGGTTTCTCATGCGCTTCCTCCGGTAAAGATGAAGACTCGAACATCGGCTATGGCCGAGGTGGCCCGAGTATACGCCTACAGCGTCTCCGAGGAGCCCCTCTTGTGTGGCGGGGGCCACGCCCGTGAGGTTCCTTGATCTGGACGTTCTAGCCGCTGGTGCGAGGGCGCGCCTTCGGTGCGGCCTCGGCCCCAGGTGGGTCGGTGAACGGTTCCACCGGGATGGGCTCGTATCGCACGTCGAGGATGTGCAGCTGATCCGTCCTTCCAGGCGCGTGAAGGACCACGCAGTCGCCTGGCCCGGACTTCATCATCGCGCGCGCCAGTGGCGACATCCAGCTGATGTGTTTGCGGTTCAGATCGACTTCGTCGACCCCGACGATGCTCACCACTCGCTCCAGTCCAGCGGCGTTGGCGTAGCGAACAGTCGCCCCGAAGAACACCTGCGTCGCCGCCCGCCCACTTCTCGGGGCTTGCGGGTCCACCACTTCCGCGGCATCGATTCGTTTCGTCAGAAAGCGAATCCGCCGATCGATCTGGCGTAGCCGCCGTTTGCCGTACTGATAGTCGGCGTTTTCGCTGCGATCGCCGTTGCTCGCCGCCCAGGCCACAACCTGTGTCACGGCCGGCCGTTCCCTGGTGAGCAGGAACCGGTGCTCGTCTCTGAGCCTCTGCAAGCCGCCCGGGGTGATGTAGTTCTTGACGCCGGCGAGCCGGGCGCGCGCGGGCTCTTCTGCGGCGTGGCGGTGCTCCTCGTCCTCGTTGGCCGGTTTCCTCGTGAACGCCTTCTTCATGCGGCTCCACTGATTCAATCACAAGAGTCCGCCAGAGACTACGGAGCGAGCGTCCCGCTGGCGAAGATGATTCAGAGGTCTCGGCACCAATCGCCTACAATCCGGCACGCTGATGAGCTTGTTCCGGCGCGAACGGGTCCACGAAATGCCGCGGCGATGGCGCATCGCCGCGAGCCTGGGACGGACACGCCGACGAAGTGAAAGCGCGGCGCACGCTGTTTCCGGTGACCGACAGGTGTCGGCACGCCGCATCGGAACTGGGACATCTCGCCGGACGGCCAGCGTTTGCGATGGCGCGTTCAATCCCGCCGCGCGGATCATGGTGATTCGGCGCTGCCGGCGCTCGTCGCAAGATTGTAGGGGGCGCCGCGCTAGGCGGCGGCGCGCGTTCAGGCGTAACCCCACCGACTATCCCGGACTCATCGGCCGACGATTTGCTGATTCGTCAGGGACTGGGCAGAATGGTGCGCGAACCCGAACGCGCTGTGACTCCAAACCTCATGCGGTTCATCGACTTCTGGGTAGGGATCCCGCTGACGTTTTGCTTCACCGTGGCCTGCCGGATTCAGCGCTTCCTGGGGCTCGCCGCTTCGCCCGTCGGCGCACCGCGCAACATTCTGTTCATTCAGCTCGCCGAAATGGGGACGATGGTCGTCGCCTACCCCGCGCTCAGGAAGGCGCGCGAGCTCTTTCCGGATGCCACGCTCCACTTCCTGTGCTTCACCGGGATTCGGTCGAGCGTGGAGATGCTCGAGATTATTCCTTCGGAGAACATTCTCACCATCGACGCGCGCTCCGTCTTGTCGCTCGCGCGCGATTCGCTTCTCTTTCCGTGGCGTGCTCGCCGCCGCCGGATCGACACCGTCATCAACATGGAGGCATTCGTCAGGTACAGCAGCGTGTTGAGCTATCTGTCTGGCGCGCGCCGGCGAGTCGGCTTCCACCGGTTCAACCAGGAGGGCATGTACACAGGCGATTTATTGACACACAAAGTGCTCTACAACGCGCAAATCCATGCCGCGCATACCTTTCTCGACCTGGTCCACGCGCTCGAAGCCCCGCCCGACCATGTGCCGCGCGTCAAACGACCCAAGGCGATGGACCGCCTCGACGTTCCGAAGATCGTGACCGATGCAAGCGGGGCTGCCGCGATCTGGCAAAAGCTTCGCGCCATCGCTCCCGACGTCGGCCCTACCCGGAAGCTCGTGGTGATCAATCCGAATGCGAGCGCCAAATTTCCGATGCGCCGCCTGCCTCTTGAATCGTTCACCGAGCTCGCCCGCCAGCTGCTCGAGGATCCCGAGGTCTTCGTTCTGATCACAGGCGTCGCGAGTGAGACGCCGGACGCTCAGTACATCTGCTCGCGGGTCGGATCGCCGCGTGCGCTGGATCTCACCGGCCGGACGACGATGAAAGAGCTCCTGCACCTGTTCGATCTGGCACACGTGCTGGTCACGAACGACTCTGGACCAGCACACTTCGCAGCGTTGACCCAGATCCACGTCGTCGTCTTCTTCGGCCCCGAGATCCCCGAGCGCTACCGGCCGCTGACGACGAGCTCGGACGTCGTCCACACCGGATACGCATGCAGTCCTTGCATCGGTCCGTACAATCAGCGGCTGTCGCCCTGCAACGACAACCTGTGTCTGAAGAGCATCAGCGTTCAGGAGATTACCGTGCTCGTTCGATCTCGCCTCGAGGCGGCTCGGTCAGCGACAGCTGCGTTTCCCCCGAACGTGTGATGACCGCCCGCGAAGGCACGACACCAGGCGGCAAGGCCCCTGCCTATCTGACGGTGACTCCCTTCTGACACGCAGCTGGAGTTCCGCGGTTATGCCTACCTCTGGAACCCGCCCGATGACGGCGTGACGGAGCGGGCCCGCCTGCAGCGTGTCATCGACTACCTGGAGGCGCCGGCGTCAGGCAGTTCGCGCACGGACGCTCAGTGGCAGCTCATGTTCTACAGCCGGGAAGCCATCAAACAGGCTCTCGTCCATCACCAGCCCGCTGTTGAGATGGGCCTTTCATTGGCCACACTCGGCCAACTTTTCGACCGGATTCGAAGTACCTGACGAAGATTCTCGCCGTTTTTCGGGTGCCGCCCCTGTTCCTGACTTTTGCACAGCACAGAGGAGACGTTCGGCACCCGCCGTGCCTTGCGACGGATGTCCTCAACTTCGGGATACGACCCGGGAAGGGCGATGGAGGACCAGGGACGAGCAATTGTCTGGGAGGCACACCACGAAAACGGGTGGACGACGATCGTTGCTCAGCACCACGGGTCGTTCGTCGCCTACACGGTGGACAGAAGTGTGGTCGAGCTCGCCTACATGGGCGACCGGTTTGAAGACGCGTGTGCGGCGGTGCTGGCCAGCCTCGCGCGCGCCACCGGCCATGCCCACTGTTCCGCCAAGTGCTCCGAGTGGGGATTGAGGCTCAGCCGAGGGGACGAGTTGAAGCCCACCCGATGAGCGACCCGTCCGGACTAATCGCGAGGAGCCATTCCAGCAGGACCCTTCTCTCTATTCAGATCGCAAGGCAAGGACCGGCTGCACGCGTGACGCCCGTCTCGCCGGAATGTAACCCGCGAACAGTGAGACCAGGGCCAGGGTCATGGCGGCCGCACAAATCGTCAGGGGATCGGCTGGCGAGATGCCGAACAACTGAGACCTGACGAGTCGGCTGAGACTCAACGCGGCCGGGATCCCCAGGACGATGCCCACGAGCGTGAGTAGCGCGACCTCCTTGAGCACCATCCCGATGACGGCGCCGCGCTCGGCGCCGAGCGCCATGCGGATCCCGATCTCGCGCGTGCGGCGCGAGACGATATACGACATCACGCCATAGAGGCCAACCGCAGCGAGGATTGTGGCCAGCAAGCCGAACGCCGCCGAGAGCAGCGCCAGCATCCGCTCGTTGAAGAGCGCGTCGTCCACCGTTCGCTCCAGCGTCTGCATCTGGTGGACGGGAACACCCGCGTCCGCGCTACGGACGGTCTGGCGGATCCGATCCGGCAGGGTCGTGGCGGCACTGCTGGAAGCGCGGATGTAGAACGTCATCTCGCTCAACCTGTCGCTCTGCTGATAGGGCGTGTACGCGAAACGCGGGGTCTGGTTCTCTTTCGTCGTGCCCTCGCGCATGTTCTCGTAGAGCGCGTCCTTGACCACGCCGACGATCTCGACTTCCAGCGGATCCGAGCTCGGGCGGAAATAGAAGCGCCGGCCGATCGGATTGTCTCCACCGAAGAAGGACTTCGCGAAGGTCTCGTTGACGATCGCCACTCCCGGTGCACCGGCCGCGTCGCGTTCCGTGAACTCTCGTCCGGTCACAAGCGGCATGCTCATCGTGCGGAAGTAGTCGGGCCCGACCTCATTCGTGCTCGGGTTCATGTTCTCGTCGGGCTTAGGCTCGAAGCCGTGGACGCGGATGGTCCGCCGCGACCCGCTGCCCGTGAGGACCGGGACCTGTGCGACCGAGGCCGAGAGCACTCCGGGCTGCTCGCGCAAACGGGCGAGCAGCGTGTCGTAGAACCGCTTGATGCGCGCCTGGTCGTAGGCGGCGAGCGCCGGATCGACCGTGAACGAGATCAGATCGTTCGTGTCGAAGCCGGGATTGAGATGCTTGAGATTGTAGAGACTGCGTGCGAAGAGTCCGGTCCCCGCGACGAGCAGCATCGACAGCGCCACCTGCGCGATGACCAGCGCTTTGCGGATGCGCGCGTGATGCACTGCGCCCGCGATCGAGCCGGACTTCCTCGCGGAGCGCGCGGTTGAGCTCCAGCGTCGGTCTTTGGAGTGCGGGCGCCATGCCGAAAAGCATGGCAGTGACGAGCGACAAGAGCGCGGTAAATCCGGCCACGCGGAGATCGGGCGCGCTGGAGATGGCGCGCGACAGCTGGTCGCCGGGCATCACGCTGACCAGCAACGCGCCCAGCCAGGCCGAAAGCAGCAAGCCCGTGCCGCCGCCGAGGAGCGCCAGTATCATGCTCTCGGTCAGCGTCTGGCGCACGAGACGTGCGCGTCCCGCGCCAAGCGCCCGCCGAATCGCGATCTCCTTCTGCCGGCCCGTCGCCCGCGCCAGCAGCAGGTTGGCGACGTTCGCGCACGCGATGAGGAGCACCAGGCCCACCATCGCCATCAACACGTAGAGCGGCGCCGACACCTCTCCGCGCACATCGGACAATCCCCGGCCAGCGGGGTACAGATCGAGCTGCTTGACCCGAAAGCGATCCTTGAACTCCCGCGACGCTGCGGCGAATCCGGGCACGGTCTCGAGCTCATATTCGTTGATCTGCCGGTAGACGACGTCGAGCTGTGGCTTCGCGGTGTCGGCCGTGAGTCCAGGCTTCAGGCGGCCAACGATGTTCAACCACCGGCTCTGACGATTGTCGAGATCGTTTACCGTCGGCGTCATCTCGGCCTTCATCATGATCGGCACGAACAGATCGGGCGCCGACGTGGTGACGATGCCGGCGAAGCCGATGGGCGCGACGCCGACGACTGTCATCGGCGTGCTGTTGATCGTCATCACCTGGTTCAGGATGGACGGGTCGCCGGCGAAGCGCCGCTGCCAGAACCCATGGCTCAATACCGCCACCGGGTGCGCGCCCGGCGTCCGATCGTCATCGTCGGTGAGCCCGCGGCCGAGCGCCGGCTGCACGCCCAGGACGGCAAACGTGTTGCCGGAGATGAGCTCCGCCTCGACGCGCTCGGTCTGGCCACGATAGGCGAGCGTCGCCGTGGCCGGCGCGCGCGCCACCAGGCCGCTGAAAGCGTCGCTGCGATCACGAAGATCCCGATACATCGGATGCGAGAAGGTACGCTCGTTCGTCGTCCGGCCGCGGAACGTGCCAGGGCCGTCGAGCTGCACCAGCTCGCGCGGATTCTTGACCGGCAGCAGCCGCAGCAGCACTTGATCCATCAGCGAGAAGATGGCGGTGTTGGCGCCGATCCCCAGCGCCAACGTCAGCACGACGACGATCGTGAAGGCGGGCGTGCGGGTCAGCGTGCGGACGGCGTAGCGGAGATCCTGGATCAGCGTAGACATGTCGGGTGTCCCTTCACGCGAACTCCGTGCCACATCGTCACGGCCGGAATGTCGACGCAGGCGCGCGTTGCCGGTGCACTCGAGACGGCCGTCGCCGGCGGAGTGACCGGTCATGGGACGAAGCTGTCCGACTGTGCAGCACAGGCCGAAGTACTCGAAGCACCCGCGGCACGTCTCGCTCCGCCCATCAGTCGTGCTAGCATGCGCGCCGGATGGATTCTTACCGCATCGGCTCCGGCTTCACCTGATAACCGCGCCCCACTGGCGCGTCGCGCCACCCGTGCATCGATCCAGACATCTGCCCGTGCCGGGCTCGTTTTGAAGCACCCGGCGAGCGTTCACGCATGACCGCCATCACCATCTCGCTGCGGGTGACGGCGCCGGGACCCGCGGTCGCGCGTGTCTCGGTTGGCCGCCGTCAGTTTTCGATCGGCCGCCCGGTCGAGTTCGACGACGCGTCGCCGCACGTGGCAGCGCTCGAGTTCGCCGTCTCGTTGATCAACGAGGTGGTGGCAGGGATCGATCACCTTCGGCTCGGGCTGCACATCTGCCGCGGCAACTGGAGCCGCGATGAGACGACGCTCTTGAGCGGCAGCTACCAGGCGCTCCGGCCGTATCTCGACCGGCTGCAGGTCACGCAGCTCGTGCTGGAATACGCCACCGATCGCGCCGGGACGCTCGTGGCGTTCGAGGGCAAGGAGCTGGGCCTCGGCGTCGTCAATCCCCGGACGGAGCAGGTTGAGACGCCGGCGCAGATTCGGAGCGCCGTCGAAGAGGCCCTCGGTCTCTATCCCGCCGAACGCGTGTTCCTCAATCCAGACTGCGGGTTCGGCACTTTCTCGAGCCGCCCGATGAACACGCGCGAGATGGCGTCTGCCAAGGTTGCGGCCATGGTCGCGGCGGCCCGCGATCTGCGCGGACGTTCGTGGACCTGATTCGACTTCCGTGCGGATCCCGCCCCTCTAGGTCGGCGTGGCGCGGCGAGCGGCCTGAAGGTCGTTACTGCCGATAAGGCTCAGAACTGGCGTCCGCACCGCGACAACGACCGGGCATACACCTGGACGGGACCGAGCGGTGTCTAAGAATCTGGCCAGGAGGGCTAATGCAGATACAAGTATCCGAGAGGCGGCTGTTCTGGTGGCTTCTTATCGTTATGGCTGGCGTGATGACCTGGAACATCTTCACCGCAGCGATGGGCTAACGCCACAGGTTCTACCCCGCGCGACGACCCCAGGTTCTTTGGGAGTAACGGCGTATCGACCTGACCTGGTCGGCCACCTGTGTGGTGCGCGGAGAATTGAGCGACGTTCCGGACGCGGTGACCGTGAAGGGCCGCCCGCTGCGGAAGCCGAGGATGTTGTTCAACCCAGGTGAGCGAGTGCTCAGCCTCTTCCAGCACGTTGAGGAGAACCGGATGGTTCGTGCGCATCGGCCGCGCCAGCGAATACGCATAGGAGATGACCATGCGCTGCGAAGTCGCGGAAGGCCGATGAGAAGTGGTGACGTGAACGCCCGGCACCAACGCGCGTCAGACGAAGGCGAACGCATCAAAGGCGGCACGACGTCTTCGCGGTCGGCGCCTGCGACGCGCGCCCACCATCGGCCGACTCCGGCGTGCAGTGCGCGGTAGCGTCCGGCGGGTACGAGGTCGGATCCGCGCCGGTAGACGCCGTGTGGCCGAAACGTCTGGCCGGTCGCGCTGGCGACGACCCTCCGGACCCCATCCTCGAGACGTTGCTGACGAGAACCCAGCGTTCCGCCGCGAGGTGACGGCACTCGCCTCGGCAGCATACCCTGCCAGGCAATCGATCGGCCGTCGCGCGACAACACCGTGAGTCGAACGCGACCATCGGCGCCTCGCTGCGCGATCGCTCCGTATCCGCCCGTCCCCTGCGGATTCAGGATCATCTGCTGGTGCAGGTTGCCGAGGGCCTCCGACTCCTTCTTGGGATGCCTCGTCGTGATCTGCCCGTGCGCGATCTGAAGTCTGCGAAGGGTCTCGAGGTCTTCGGGGACGTGTGCGGGCCGCGGCAAGCGGGAGAGCCCGACGAGCTGGTCCGCGAATTGATCGACCCAGCGGTCCATTTCGAGCGCGAGATCCTGGAAGGTCATCCGCCAAGGGTGAGCGCTGGGCCACCGCAATGCCAGTCGCTCGTGCGTGGTAGCGCGATTCGGTTCGAGCCGGCACGTCTCATCGTCGAAGTAGCCCAAATCGCAGCGCATGAAGGGTCTCGAAGAACGTCAAGAACGTAGACCATACCTCCGTCACCATAAGGTTCGATTCGAACTTGATTCAGGAAACGGCGTCCCCAAATTGCGGCCACTGTGTCGAGCAAACATCGACGACCAGCTCGCGGATCGTGACAGTTCATTCGCGAGGGCCAACCAGTCTAAATGCCCTTCGCGCACGCCCTCGATGCGAAATGACGCGGCCACACTCGAAACTCGGACCTCGCATCAGAGACAGTGTCGGCAAAATGCGCGGCCATGTGAACTGCATGCGGCGGACCCTAGAGCCAAGCAATTTCCTCGGCCAGGATCGGTATCGCCATGTTGATCGTCTCCTGTCCGAAGGACGTGGCGATCTTCAGCGTCTCCATGATCTCTTCCATGGTCGCACCTAGGGCAAGGCGCACTTGATATGGCGCCGCGTGCCGGGCGCGTACATGTGGGTGACCGACGCGTCCAACGCGATGCTGAGCAGTTCGACGAACTTCGGTTGGAGAGTCTTGCCATCGTAAATGCCCCCGACGGCCGCAAAGAACTGATCGGTCCACTGAGGGCCTTGCATGAGAGACTCTGTACGCGCGTGACGAGCCGAAGGGCCGAGTACCGGGCCGTGATCGTCCGCGTTCCGGGCCGCCCGATGATTGCGCGAGCTAGTTCTGTCAGTTCTTTGAGTGAGGCGCGTATGAGATGTACGGCCCGAACCATGTACCGCGGCATCGCTTTGATCGGCCTCCTGACGTTTCCGTGTGCAGTGTACGCACACGAGAAATGGTTCGCCGACGCCAACGCGTATCCCACGCAGTGGGCGCAGGTATTCAGATTTCCGCAGATCGTCGGCGTATCGCTCGCACTGGCCGCCACCATTGTGCTCGCCATCGTGTGGCGCAGGAGCGGAGGCCGCGCGCTGCTGCCTGGAGTGGAGGCCCTCGGCGCGACGCCCGACGGACGCGCGCGCTTTTATTCGCTGGTGCCCCTCATCCTCGGGATTCACGTTGGCGTGCCGCTGCTCGTGCTGGGGATCACGGGACAGTTGTTCTCGCCGAACAACCAGCTTGCGGGACCCTGGCTGTATTGGCTGGGCGTCGCGCAGATCGGCATCGGTCTGAGCTTGCTCTACGGCGGTCTGGCCCGCGCGGGCGGGGCAGCCTTGTGCCTGCTCTGGCTGATCGGCGCCGGCGTCGTCGGGCTGGAGTCGATGCTGGAGAACGCCCACTATCTCGGGTTCGGCGCGTTCTTCCTGCTGACGGGGCGAGGCCCCTACGCGGTCGACCGGCTGCTGTTTCCCGCCCTCGAGCCGACGCCGCGGCTGTCGCGTCTCGCCATGCCGTGCCTGCGGATCGGGACGGGGCTGGGCCTGACGATTGTCGCGTTCACCGAGAAACTCGCCAACCCTGACTTGGCGCGGGCATTCCTGCAACACCATCCGCTGAACTTCACCGCCTGGCTGCGCATCCCGATGTCAGACGACCTCTTCATGTTGTGCGCGGGCAGCACAGAACTGGTGATCGGGCTCTGCCTGATCTTCGGCATCTTCCCCCGGCTCATCGTGGCGAGTGCCTGGGTCCTCATCAACATGTCGCTGACGGTGTTCAATTGGGTGGAGCTCGTCGGGCATCTCCCTCTATATGGCGTGATGGCGATGCTGCTGGTATGGACTCCGCAAGAGGAAGACCAACGGCTGTGGGCCGAAGGTGTCCTCAAGAAATGACGCGCCGCGGCCTTTGCGTGTCACTCATGGAGCGCGATAGTCTGAACGAAAGACCGACAACGAGCATCTTGCCACTCACAAGCCGCCACTCTCCCTCCTCCTTGAATCCGTCGTTCTTGAAGAAGGCCTATGCGCTCACACAGCTGGTGCAGGCCGGCGTGAGGGTCTTCTTTTACTCGGACGATGCCCGGGTCAACTGAGGTGTACACCGAGAAGCGGACCAGGTTGGCCGTGGAGCAACCCCGCTGCTTCATCGAACGGCAACGGTCGCTGCCGGAGGCCTGAGCGCAGCCTGCCGTCGCGGAATGGCCTTGCCGGTCTGTCCTCCGATTTCACCAAGAAGACGCCGATGGATGTTGAAGAGGAGACTCGTGTGAGTGTACGCACGATCTTCTGGAAGATTGCTGGGCGTAATACGAAGGCCTGTTGCCGATTCGGCCCAGCTCTGCACGATGATGTGGTTGGGCATGCGTTGCCTATCCGTGAAAGTTTCTAGTGTCAGGTTGGTGATGCCGCCCACATCGACGGCGTAGAGCGGATCCGCATCCCCGTCGTAACCCGTGATGATCATGCCAAACGAAATCTGCGCCGCCTCTGCGGCGGCTTTGAGTCGAATCATGTCGCGCTTGAACGCCTCCGCGCCCGACAGGTGCCAGTCGACGTCCATGTGCAAAAACGCCGGGAGGGCATTACGCGACCGAAGGAGGCTGAGCATGGTCTCGATGGCGGACGCGCTGGAAAATGGGTACGCCTCGATCAAGCCGATCTGGATTGCGGGAAACGCCGCGCGTACCGCTGACATGTAGGTCGCGACGCGATCGGCCGTCGGTTCGAGAGCAGGTCCGCCGCACGTGGATGAGCGGCCGGACACGAACGGCTCGTCCATCGCAAGCAATGACACGTAACCACCGGACGAATTGATCGCGCGCACCGCAGCGATCGTATCGGCGATCGCGGCATTCATGCCGGTCACGTCAGCCGTGCAGTAATACTCTTTTACCGCATGCACCTCAATCGCCGTCTTGATCCCCCATCGCCTGAGCGCGGTGAAGGCGCCGGACCGCCTGAGTGCCTCCACCGTCACGGGTCCGACGATGTCGGGTGCGGGAGTCTGGGTGTGCTGTTGATAGAACTTGAACACGTCAATGATCCTGCGCGCGCGCGGCCACTCTTCAGGTCGCTCGAACATTCGCAGGTAGTCCAGCGTGCCGGGCCCGGGGCACAACCACCACTCGATGTCTCGCGAGTCGATGTTCGCAGCGCCAGGAACGAGAGACGTCGCAAGCAGCACCGCTGCGGTGCCGATTCGAAGCCTGCCACAGACCATCAGCTGCGAGTATAACAAGGTGGACAGGGCGCCCTGACCCGGTAAACGCGACGGCATCAGAGCCGCCCAACCCACTGGAGCGCGATCTCATCCCCTGCGTTGTTGAGGCTCATTGACTGACAGTTTCGGCGGAACGTGCGTGCCTGCCCAGGCGCAATCGACCCACTGAGATCCCAATGTAGACCGCTGCGATCCCGCAGTGTCCATCCGGCGAGGGTGACGGTCTTGTAGGTTTCCTGGGCCTTCTTGGAAGCCGGGAGGAACGCCTTGTCTCCCCTGTCGTAGGACTCCAACACGTGCACCTTGGCGAGGAGCACGAGATCATCGATCCCGCCGAAGTGGTCCTCGTGGTAGTGGGTGGTGACGAATGCGTCGATCTTCGTCACCCCCGCATCAACCCGCAAGGTGCCCTGCCGCCGAACGGAGATCACGATCCTGTCGGTGGGCGACGATGGGCAGCACGAACGAGCTCGCCTTACACGGCTTTGAGCCGGGGCGCTCGCGCCGCGCGGAATTCGGCCAACTACTTGCACCACGATCGGCGTGGACAACGGTAGCACGCGGACCCATCTAACGAAGTCGCCGGGCACGGCGACTTTGGGTTGGTCGTAGTCACAACACCCGGATGCAATCACGGACGCTGACGTCACCCGTTGGCGAAGTTGCCCAGGACCGCGATTGACATGTGCGTACGAGTTCGACAGCGCGCTTCGGTGCCAGGGTGAGAACTTTACGCCGGTGCCAGTTCCGGAGCCGGCCAGCCTGACCTTGCTCGGGTCGGGTCTGGCGCTCGCGGCCGCGCGATACCGTCGGCACAAGCAATAGAAGCCGACTGTTACGCGAGACGGAACCTACGCTCCGTCCCGTCCGATCACTCCCGCCGGCTGGTCCTGACGCGAGCCAACGTGGCAAGTGGGCCGGGCGCGCGGACTGAAAATGAAGGTGCTGCGAGCGGAAGTGTGTCTAAGGCTGACGAGATCCGGAAAAGCGATAGCCGACTGAATGTCATGGCGAAGAAACGAGAAAGTTCCCACTCAACTGCCGGCGATCGACGCGAGCGTAACCGCCGTGCATCCGGACGTGGCGGGCGACGGCGCGGGGATCGCGGCCGCCCATGGTGGCAGAAGGGGCTAATGCTCGGTGCCCTCCATGCCATCTTGCGCTGTTGGCGGTTAATCGCCCGGCGCCCGAAGGAGTAGCTATGCCACAAGTCCTGATAGTCGATGACGACGAGGCTGTGCGACGGCTGCTCGAGCTCCTCCTGAAAGCCTCTGGTTACGACGTGGTGACCGCGACGAATGGCGTCGAGGGACTCGAGCAAATGCACCGGCAGCTCCCCTGCCTCGTTCTGTTGGACGTCAAGATGCCGGGGATGGATGGCTTCGAGTTTCGCCGTCAGCAATTGGCGGATGCCCACCTGGCGCGTGTGCCTGTCGTTTGTCTCACCGGCCACTATGAGCCCGAACAGGTAGGCTTGCAGCTAGGCGTGCCCTGCCTGAAGAAGCCCCTGCATTTCCCTGACGTTATCGATGCGGTTGAAGCGAAGTGTGGTCCTGGTAGATCGTAAAAAGGAATCGTCGAAAGTAACCGCGACGTGTCACTTTGATCACGCACGAACCGGTGATCGTTGCCGGACGGATGCTCAGCACCTACGGTGCAGACGGTGTTTCAGAGAGGCTGCTCCAGATCTTTGCCTCTCCAGCGATCGAGTGGGTGGCGTTTGCTACGGTGCCCTGGAGATATGGCCCCGCTCGCGCAACGCGAGGCGAGTCATCCCTCGTTGCGGCGGGAGGTTTTGTCTTATCGACCGCGTTCTGGGCCGCCTTTACACCGCTTGTGAGCTCGCTCGGTCGCATTTGGCGGCGGCATCGCTGCGCGCCGTAGCCGGGCAAGGCTGTTGGGCGCTTGGAGGGTGTCGTTCAACTCTGGTTGGTACGTCGCCAACGGGAACCGCGCTGGTTGGACTGACGGCCAAGCCGCCCAAACTGCAATGGATGCTGCCGCTCCCTGCCTACAGCGCCTCAACCCCGGACGGCTCGGTACACCGCGGCGCTCCAGGACGCTGAGGGGAATCAGCGCAACGGCGGCTCCGATTCTTCGAGTGGGACAGTCGCGACGGATCCGCGGTCCGCCACCTGCGCACGACCAATCATGATCGGCGGATGATCGCTTGGCCGCGCGACGCGGTCAATGGCCGAAGCTGGGAACTTTCGATCTCATCTCGAGGGCTCGCGGACGGGCGAATGGAAATTCACCCGTCCGGTTGCCATTCGGCTGCGCGCGTACGCACGGCGGTCGGTGCCTTCCGACTCGGCTTACGGGCGATAGTCCGGCGCCGATTCGGAGGTGCTGACGACGTCGCGGCCGCTTGTGGCTTCGAGGATCTCCTTCGCGCGCCGGGCCCACTCGCGGTCGTCGCAGTGGACGGAAATCAGGTACCCACCCTCGCGGATGCGTCCGGCGTATCGCTTCGCCTCGACCTCCGGGATACCGGCGCCAATCAGACCGCCGACGAGGCCACCGGTTGCGCCCCCGGCCCCGGCGCCGGCCAGCGCCGCGACGACGGGCCCTGCTGCAACGAGAGGCCCGATTCCGGGAATGGCCAGGGCCCCGATGCCCACGAGCCACCCGAGTACGCCACCGACGGCCGCCCCGGTTCCGGCGCCAGTCGCCGCTCCCTCTGGAGCCTTGGTGTTGATTTCGTGCGCGAGGTCCTTTGTAGTGCGATCCCGCTCGGGTAGGATGGCGGAGACGTCGCTGTTCCGGAATCCCGCCGCACGAAGTGCATCCAGCGCGGCCTCGAAACTTACCCGGTCCTGATAAATCGCATATGCCACGAGATCAGTAGCCATAATTGCTCCTTCTTTGCGTCCTTTCGCCGCTCTACTTTTCAGTTGCCTACTTCAGCGGCTCGTCGGTACTGATGTGCCAGAACGAACTTGTTTCTTTGGGCGACGCATCGACGTTGAAGACTTGCTCATGCCGATGAGAGGTTTCTATCTCACCTCTTTTTCTTACTGCTGCGGTGCGATCCGGTTCGTCGGGTTGCTTCGGTTTCAGCCGCCCGACTCCGGCGCGCGGCATCGGCGGCGCTAGCGCGTGCCTGTGCCGCCGCGCGCTCGTGCAGATCGGCCTCAATCGTCGCCGCGGCTTCATCGGCAGCTGCGAGCGCGCTTTCGGTAACGAGACGCTCTTCTCTGATTCGTTCAGCATCGGCGCGCGCCGCAGCGGCGGCAGCCTCGTCGATGTTTGCGGTTGCACGCTCGATGTCGGCGGCCATCTCCAATCTCTCGGCATCCTCCAGTGCGGCGTACTCGGCCTCATCGAGGCTAGCCAATACCAGCGGCTCTGCCGCAAGCTGCAACGCGCGAACAAGGGCGCCCTCGAGGTACACCGGGGTCAAGCCTGCGGCCCACACGCCCAACGACTCGATCGTGCTTTGCGTCGTTTCTGCATCTGTCGCGACAGCTGGGCTGCCGTCCAATGGAAAGAAAACGATCCAGCCTCCCCAACTACCGTCTGGCTGCGGCTCACCGTACACCCGAGGTCGGTACGGTTCGACCGCCATCATGGACGAGCGGATACTGCTGGATTCGACGAAACATTTTTGCCTCCCGCGATCCCGAGTGGACGCTGCAAGCTGCGAGCCGCTCCTGACGATGGGGCCGAACCCGAGCACTGCCGTCCTTCGCCACAAACAACTCCACAGAACTGAACTGAGGAACACCGAGGAGCGTGGGAAACCCGCTCGGCTCCAGCTACATCGGTGGGCGCGAAGATCCAGGAAAGCTACGGCTACGAACGCGATCGTGCTGAGCGCGAAGTTGATGAGATCGTGCGACGCTGGTAATGTCGTGCGTGGCCGGTAACAAGGAGTACCGCACATTCAGAGGCTGGGATATTTGACGTCCCAGCCTCTGCGCCCGTAATGATGAGCGGATGCACAATCGCCCTGACGATCGCCTCGGCTCGTCGGCGCTCAGACGCGCTCGTCCCGTGTTCAGAATATGTCCCCGCTGTGTTACGCGCGAAAACTGAGCAATGCGCTGCGCAAGCGAACCGCGCGTCCGCGAATTTGCCCGTTGCCGACCTGCACACTTCGCAAACACTCCAGGTGGGAACCTCAGCGCTGCGTGTTTCCGAGCGGGTCAATTGGCCCCGCCGGCGGTGCCGACGGTAAGGTCTGTATGTGCGGGTCAGGTCGATCCGCGATCGAGATGGCATGCGACCGGGCGATCGAGATGCTGCGAGCGGAAAGGAATTCAGTTCCGGATCCACCGAGTGTGGCATCCCCAAGCGGAACCGCGCCAAGTTGGCCGTTCAATTTCTCCCGGAACGCCGCATGAGCGCAGCGGATGAAGCCAGACGCCTCGGAACCATCGCGCAGAATGCTGAAGCATATCCGGGAGAGCCGCACATGAGGCAGTGTGTGCGCGGGGGTGACCGTTACCGCTCGGGACACCGGCTCGGCACAAACACTGGCAATACGTCGAACCCGTCAAATTCTTGATTTGCTCAACTTCTTCGCAGGACCTACCCTGCGGCTCGAGGAGCCGGCAACTTCCGTTCGCGTTGACGACACCGGCGGCACATCATCGGGAAGACGGGACCGCAGCCGGCAGCAGATCACTGAGACATCCAGCGGATCGCCGGCTGCCGGCTCCGGGGCAGTGCAGAATTGAAATTCCGCGGCAAGATTTTGGCAGGCATCGACCAGCCTCCTGCTGAACGGCCGGACACGGGCATCCGGCGCACATCATGCTGAACCCGTTCGCATGTTGAGCGAGCCGCCGGCCGATCGGGGCCATGAGCGCAGCCCCATCCGGCGTCTGGGTCCAGTCATCGGCGTCCTGGCGAGTTTGGTCCTCTGCGTCCAGAACGTGGGTGCTGGAACCGGTGCGGCCTGGGCCGCCATCCACGGGGCTGGCCTGCTGGCGCTCGTAGCGTTTCTGCCGCTCGCCCTCGCACTTGGATTGCTGTGGGCCGGCTTCCTCTATCTGAAGGGGAAGCCGGGACGTTTGGCAGTGCTGCTCTTCGGCGGCCACGCGCTCATGGTCCTTCTTCTGACCGAATTGCTGCACCCGGCTACGCCTCTCAAGGAACGGTGGGCTCAGCGAGCGTTGACGTCGGCCGAGGTGTTGAGCATCCGCGACGACGTTGCCACGACATCAACGGGTGATCCGATTGGGCTCCGTGTGACCTACGAGGTGCGGTTTTCGAGACGTTTCGTCGGCACCATTTACACAGCCGAGATTACGTCTCCGGAGGATGCCGCGCGTCCGTTCCCGCTCGCATTCCACCGAGCCGAGGAAGAGATCGAACCGCCGCCGGCTTCATCGGATATCCGACAAGTCTTTGAGAGAGGTGTGGTCTATCGCGTGAGCGTGACGGCGATGCCGAGTTTCCGGTTTCTGGTCAAAAAAACCGGCCAAGCGTGCCGTGATACGCCGCCCGGACAGTCTGACGATGAAATCCTTGCGGCGCTCCGGCAAGGCGGCAAGCGCCGCGACCGCGTGGTGATCTTTGTGAGTAGCGGCGAGCCCTCCAGGACTGCGACCGTTGCGGAACACCTCACGTCCCCCTACGATCTCGAGGCCATGTTCCAGAGCGTGGTCCGCGAGGGGCTCCCGTCCTGTCGTCGGTAAGATCCGGAAACATATTCAGCTCGCCGCATGAGCTTCGCGCCCGGGATTGGAGGTGGCGGAATGCTCCCGGCGGTCCTGGAGGCCAGCGGAGTACTCCAAGCGAATCCGGCCGCGACGCTGCGCGGCGACCAGCGCCGGCCTGTTAACCGTGAAGCGCGGCGGACGTAATCGCCATTGACGATCATGTTTGAGACTTCGGCCGCGACCTGCGTTTCGCGTTCGTTCCTCACAGGCGCCGGGGTTCTCCCTCGGCGTATCGGCAGCCTCGTCTCGGCATCGTGCGAAATCACGCATTCAGCTTCGTAACGCGGCGGTGTTGGCCGTTTCGGGTACGCAATCAGCACGAGCTGGTCGCGGTCGGCGTCGCCGGAGCCGAGCGGTTCGGTTCGTCACTCCTCGTCTACGAGGAGTATCAGACCTGCGGGCTTCGCTTCCTGCCTGGACGATTGGCTGCCCAGCTCCGCGTCCAGCTGGTGGTGACGCACAGGGGTGAGTCGTCGGCCGTCAACGGAGCACTCGTCTCGGACGGGTGGTTCGACGTTCTCGGCGTTCGGCGGCGGCAGGGCGATTCTTCCTGACTGATGAATCGCACACCTCGGTTCCGGTCGCGGTCATCGGCCACGATCTGTGGCGGTTGCTGTTCAGCGAGGATCTGGCGGCGGTCGGTCAGATGCTCATGGTCAACGGTCTGTCCGTGCAGATCGTGGGCGTGGCACCGCCGCGGTTCTATGGAATCCACAAAGGCAGCTACACCATGGACGTCTGGCTGCCGTTCGGGCTGTCTCACCTCGCGCTGCGCGATTCGAGCCGCCGTCCCGTTGCTCTGGCCGCCGCGGGATACGTCCCGCTGACGTATGTCGGCCGGAGGCGGCCGCAACAACGTTGGCGCAGGTGGAGGTGCAGGCTGTCACCGCTACGCAGCGGATCAACGCGTTGCGGGCGGCGGACGAGCAGGGAACGGTCGTGTGGACGAGCCGGGTGTGGCTGAACGATCCGGCCCGCATGGCGCCGGCGATCATGGGGTTCATGGCCGTACCGCTGCTCGTGCTGATAATTGCGTGCGTCAACGCAGCGAACCTGCTGTTGGCGCGATCAAGCCGGCAGAGCCGCGAATGGCAGATGCGGCTGCGCTCGGCGCGTCGCGGTGGCGAATCGTTCGGCAGGTCCTCACCGAATCCTTGTTGCTCGCGCTCCTGGCGGCCGCGGCCGGCCTGCTGCTGACTTCGGGTCGGGTTCATCGCGCATACCGTTCCCGTGGAACTGGCGATCGACACCCGAGTCCAGGCGTTCACGATGGCGGCGGTGATTGTCACGGCGATAGCATTTGGCCTCGGTCCGGCTCTGCACGTCGCCACGCGAGCCAGTGCGGATCCGCGGGGCCTGTCGCAATTGGCCCGGGGAACATCCCGGTCGCGCGTGCGGTTCATCTTGATTGCAGCCCAGGGCGCGCTTTCGCTCGGTCTGCTCGCCACGGGCGCGCAGTTCGTCAACACGGGCGCACGGATTTCGGGCGCCCTGACGCGCCAGGAGCCGAACACTTGCTCATCGCATCGTTCGACGTCGAACCGCTCAACATGCTGCGCGCCGCGGCGGACGACTTCTACGCGAGGCTGCTCGACCGAACCGCATCGCTCCCCGGTGTCGTGGCCGCCGGTTTCGCGAGCGCCGGGCCGGTCGCCGGCGCGTTCGGCCGGGACTCGTCAATCCGCTTCTGGCTCGAGCGGGACGCGCCCGCTGAGGGTCGCGACTCGGTGGCGGCGCTGGTATCGGGCGACTACTTCAAGGCGACGAGCACGCCGCTCGTCCAGGGGCGAGGGTTCGCGGAAGCCGACCGCGATGGCCCCACCCGCACCGTGATCGTGAGTCAATCGTTTGCGAAGCGCTTCCTCGGATCGCGTGCGGTCGGTCGCTCGCTGAGAGTGGCGGTCGGACGCGGCCCGTACGAATCCGCGGTCGAACTGGTCGTCGTGGGCGTCGCCGGTCCTGCGGCCGGCGAGCGCGGCGACGGCGTGCCGATGTTGTATTACCCGGCGTCACTGGCACACGTACCCGCGCGGTTGTTGCACATCAGGTTCGACCAGTCCGGCCAATTCACGCTGCCGGCGCTGCAGAAGGCTGTTCGCGACGTGGATTATCGCGTGCCGATTCGCGACGCCACCACGCTGCGCGAGCGGCGTGACCGCACCGACCAGGAGCGCCGCCTGCTCGCCAATGGCGTCGTGGCGCTCGGCATCTTCGCGCTGACGCTTGCGGCCGGCGGGTTGTACGGGGTCGTTTCCTACCTTGTCGCGATCAGGCGGCGCGAGCTCGGCATCCGCCTGGCTCTCGGAGCCTCGCCCTCGTCGGTCGCGGCACTGGTCGTTCGCCAGGCACTCCTGCCGGCCGCGATTGGCGCGGTCATCGGCGCAGCCGGAGCGATCGCTATCGGACTCGTCGTCAGATCACGACTGTATGGCGCCTCTGCTGTGGATCCGATCGCATTTGCTGCTGCCGCCTCGCTCCTGCTCGCCACGGTCGCGACCGCGACTCTGGTCCCCGCCCGCTACGCTGCGTCTATCGATCCGGCTGCGATCCTGAGAGAGGAATAGCGTTCGCGAACGCCGGCAGTGGCGAGACGGGCAAGTCGAAGAGCCGCATAGATCGACTGAATTCAGCGCGCTCCCGAGGCGCTCATTGCGGCGGCTGGATTGGCGTCAACCTGAGCACGTGATAGCCGCTGCCCGGCATCCACGCGCTACAGGCCAGCTGGCCACGCTCGTTCATCTTCCCGCAGCCGAATGCGATGAACGGCCCGGCATCGCCGATGGCCCTTTCCAAGTCGATCAGGTCGCCGTTCCGGTAGAGATACGAACGCAAGCCACATCCAACCAGGATGTCGCCGGCGTCGTTGATATCCGCCGCCGAGCTGTACTCGCACCGCCCCGCCAGAAAATCGCTGGCCACGCCGTTCTCGTAGAGGAACGCGTGAGGAATTCCCAGAATCGTCGTATAGCCGACAACCTGCCCGCGTGAATTCAACGCGGCAGGAACAACGGCCGCATCCTCCTCGAACCCCGGGATCACTTCGATCTGGTTTGCCCTGAACAAGAAGCCGCCGTGGGTGTTCCTCGGGTCTTCTATTGGTGGGCAGGACCGGTCGGCGCTCAGGCGCAGCCGCGATCAGGATTCAGGCGATTTGACTCAGCGGCCGAACCGCCCGCGCCGCTCTCCGACAGCCTGCTCGTAGAGAGCGCGATGCCGCTCGATGTCGGCGACCGACTGCGTTGCAGCGGCGTCGGATGACAGGGCGCTGAGGGCGGACGCCCGCGTCCAGGTGCCGCAGTTGCCGTCGGTGCTGAAGCCGGCATCGCTCCCCGCGATCGTCACTGTCTGTGACTTCGCCCCACCGCTGAAGCTGTTGGCGATCACGCCGCTGACCCCCTGATATTGAAAATGCCGCAGGCGTTCCCAGTAACAGTTGGCACCCGACGACGTCTGATAGGTGCCGGGCTGGATCTGCATCCCGACGAGCCAGATCCCAGGCGGGATCGACGACTGCGCTCCATGCCGCGGCGAGTCGAACCAGGTTCCGCACTTCGCGTCGGTCTTGAACGCCACGTCGGACGACAGGATGTCGACGATGTACTGCATGCCGTCGTAGGTGACGAAACGGTTGGCGATGATGTCGGCAATGATGCCGCCCGAGCCTCGCTGCCGCTCCCAGTAGCAGCCGCTCTGCGGCGGATCGCTGAAGTAGCGCCCGGCCCGGATCTCGGTGCCGACGCGAAACACGCCGGTGCCGAACGGCGTCCGCGGCGTGCTTGGCGAGAGCGGGAAATCGCGGGCCGCGTCGCCGCGCAGATCGATCGGGAACGCAGTCGTGAGGTAGCCGCTCGCCGAAACCGTGACCGAGAATGCTTCGCGGCGAAGCGCGCTGAACGAGTACTCGCCGCTGGCGTTGGTCGTCGCGGTCTTGCCCGCGTTGCCGCCGTCCGCGATGGTCAGCAGGGCACCGCCGATCGGCAAGACTTCGCTCGCCACACTCTCAGTGACGCGGCCCGAGAGGTCGGCCGTGACCGGGGCCGGCGGATTCGGTCCGGTCGGTGACTCGAGCGTCGATCCGCGGTCGCATGCGGCCGCGATCACGACGCCGCAGAGACACAGCAGAAGTCTGTGCATATGGCATCTCTGACTTGGGGTTCCGTAGTCGAAGCGACCGCTGCGGCGCGTCGGTTTCTTCCCCTAACGCTCCAAATTACGCGGCAAACGGGCCGGGTTTTGGAGCGCATGAACGGTCCTGGAGTCAGATCGGTTGTGCGAAGTTCGTGCCCGATTGCGACGTTCCTGCGGATTGGACACGGTTACACGCTTTTCATGAACCCCTTTGGGCAAATTGGTGTTGCCGCGACACGGGCCGCCAAGAGCCGGCGGCGACGCGATGTCGTGCGGCTCGGCGATTACACTTTGGGTGCGCCAGGTACAGATTCAGCTGCGCTACGCTCTTGCGGTATGCATAGATGAACTCGCCCTCCCCTGATTGATCATCACCAGGATGCCGTGCACGCCCGAGGCGTCGGCGAACTCCCAACGGCCGCTTAACAGTTCTGGCCGCGCGATGGTCACCTGTCCATGTGCTGGGTCGGCAAGGCAGATTGTCAATGCCGCCGTCACCCACAACAGCGTCGACTTTGTAACGCCGGAACCGGACATCATGGAGCGCAAACTATCATGCACATCGACGTTAGACACCGAATTGAACCGGCTTTGACGGATCGAGGTGAATGGACGCGGGGCATGATCGGTGATTGAGGCGCTGGCCGCTGCGCTCCTTCTCGGCGCAATCAGCACGATGCTCGACGTGGCGGCCGCCGAACTGGAGCTTCAGGGACGCCCCGCCTACCTGCTGGCCCGCACCCTGGCAATCAGCTTCTGCATCGGCGGCATCGTCGGCGCGCGGGCCCGCCAGATGGTGACGGGTGTCGTGAGCGGGCTGTTCCCGGGGGCGCTGGCTGCCGCGATTTATTTCGGGCTGACGCCGATGATCGGCACCGCCGCGCTGGCGCTCGCGTGGGTCGGGTTCTGGGCCGCGTTCTGCCTGCTTGATGCGATGCTGGGGGAGGGGATCAGCCCGTCTGCCTCGCTGGTGCTGGGCCTGGCCGCCGCCGTGATCTCGGGCGCCGCGTTCCAGGCGATCGCGTCCGGCTGGGTGGAGGACTCTCGCGACGAGCCCAACCTGCTCCGCGCCCTGGTGCTGTGGACGGCGACGTTCCTGCCCGGGTTCGTGGCGTTGTTCTGGCGACGCTGAAGGATCCCCCGCGTGAGCGTGCGGCCAACTGCGACGACAGGCGTGTCGCCGGCAGCGACCCCGGTCGATGACATTCGAGGTCATCCACACAATTCCACTGCGTCCTGATTAGCTCTGTCCGCGGTCTCAATCTTGCCTCTGCCCGCCAGGGCGCTGGTGCCGCGAGCAAGCCGACTCAGTGGCCGGTCGTCAAGCGAGAATCTCCTATCCTAAACGCGTTTACGAGGAAGCCGTCGAATATCTTAGGATCGGCCGCTCGGGCGCGAACTCGCCGGAACCACCAGACCTGGTAATGGCACGTTTTCACATCGGGCTGCCGTCCTCAGTTGCGCGATCAGCTCACGCGAAGTAAGGTTCTGCCGATGGCCGAAATGTCTCCACTGCGCTGAAGAGATTCAGGGAACCGCGGCGCCTGCGAGCGCTGGAGCAAAGGAGATCCCACTCACTCACAAGCGGCAAGCGCTACGTCAAAGAATCAGTATCTCATCCTCTTTGGGAGCATTGCTCTGTTCGGGTTGCTTACCCTGCTTGTGGGTTGTCCCATACCATCATCGCGTTCGCCTTTCTCTCTGCCGTCTTCCCATTCGGCACCAACTGCACCAGAGCACCGCTAAACTAACGTTGAGTTAAGCCGCCGGTATTTGAAAACCCGGTCGGCTTGAACGAAAGTTACGACTTGGCCGCGCGCGGATCGATCCGCCAGGGGCTGGTTTTTGACTTTGCCCGCTTCTGCCAAGCCTTGAGATCCGCGGGGAAGCGGCGGTGCTCACGTTCGATCACATCTTCGAGGTGGCGTTCGAACGCCGGGATTCCAGCTCCGGTGACCATCTTGGGGAATCCAGATTGCCAAAACGACTGGTCAAGCCAGAAAAAATTTCGCTTGGTCTTTTCCAGCGCGTGACGAATAGCGAGGCTGACAAGTTGCAAGGCTTGGATGCCATCGATCCCGTGGGCGTGACCAAACAAGGTCTTCCTCAATCCGTTGATGCGATACGGACACGCCCAATCCCACCCGTCACCAATGAAGACCGGCGCACCAATCGAGACGACGATGCGCGCGCTGGACTTCGCGTCCACCAGTGTGCGTCGAGCGATCACGGTACCGACAGGAATCCGGCGCTTCACGACTGCCTCCATCTATAGCGCGGCGGGTCGCCAAGATCCTCAACTGATGCGATGTAGTCGGTGACTGCTCGATGGCAATCGCCGCCCTGGCTAGGCCGCACGTACACCGCTACCGAGCCTCGCACAGTGACGCGATAACCGCCATCGAGTTCCGACAGAGATGGCGTCACGGTCAACTGCGGGTCGGTAAACCGGGAGTTGCTGCGACCGTCGAAGTGCGGAGAGTGCCCGCCGTCCGATGGCGCCGGCGAGGACGAACGATGAAACAGGCAGCATGTCGGAGGCCTTCGCAGGTCAGGATGCTGAGGTTACCACCGGTGTGGCTTCCGGCGGCGTCGGCGCCGAGGTGTCCTGAGCATGGCGCTTCAGATCATGCGCCGTATGGGTCGACGCTTCAAGGATCCCAGGGATGCACTGGTGAGGGGTCGACAGTGGGTAAACGGTGCTGGCGATCTCCGTGGAGACTGCGCTGTCGCTCATTGCTGTGTTCGTGCCGGCCTCGGCTAGCTGAACGCCGAGCCCATGGCCGCGCAGACAGGCACGTCGCCCGACCTTGTGCGCCACACGCCGGCGCCAAGGTTGAGTCACATCCTTCCACCTGATGCCACTCGCAGCCGTCAGGCCGTGACGGCCACCGCGCGCCGGTTGACTGGCCGTACCGGCGACTCCGATTCGCTAGACGCACTACCCAGGCATGTTTGAATCGGAGGATCGGAGGGGCACACATGAGGCGCATCCTGCTGGTTGCCGTGACCTGCCTTCTCTCCGGGCACGCGGTTGGAGAGGCTCAACGTCCGGATCCCAGAGACATCGCAGGGAGCTGGGAGCCGCGTTATTCCGGTTTCGGGCGCATCCTCTGTCTGGTCGAGGGACTCGCATACCGCGGAGGGCACCGCGCGGTGCTCCCGCAGCTAGCAGCGGGCCCTTCACCTTCACCGGGACGTGATTGATGGAGACGTGATACCTCACGTCGACGGGCTTGCCCCGATACATTGCGGGCTGGAACTTTTGCTGCGCCATAGCTTCGCGGGTCGCTCGGGTGAACTCGTTATCCGGGCCCTTGATTAGCCTGAGGTCATGGACGCTACCGTTCCTGTCGATCACGCCTTCGAAAACGGCAACACCCAGTTGATAACACTCAGTCGGATCGTCTGGCCACGGCATCCTCGGGCGCGAGATCAGTTTCGGTGCTGACACTTCACCGCCGACTTTCATCGGTTTAACCGGATCGGTCGGCTGCGCGGCGGGCTTCCCCACCTTGGATTGCGGCTCGGGGCTGTGGCGCAGTTCCTTCGTCACGTCTGCGTTTGGTGGCCGACCACACGCCAGGACGACACAGAGAAAGATGGCCAACCCGATGCCGGTCATCTGCACTGATCCCTCATGGTGTATTGGACACCACCGAAACAAGCGGTTCTCGGCGCTCAATCACAGAGTGGGACCGGCACATGCAGAACCCCGTCGCACCGGCTGGCTGAGTTGGGAGACTATCCATCGTCGCCACGGCTAGAGTAGGATTCCGTCGCCAGAGCGTCAGCAGACGCTCCGTCCCGTCGGTCGAGGAGCGATATGCGCCGAGTCGATTTCACGCCGGCCCTGCTCTTGTTGCTGGTGGCGCCGTTGTTCGGCCAGCAGCCCCCCAACCCCGAGCCCATTCACTACGATCGCGATCGCGTCGTTCATCATTTCTACCTGTATCCCGATGGCGGCATGATGACGCTGACGGTCACTGATCCCTCTGACGCTGAAACGCGAAAGGCTGTCCGCGCGTACGTGCAGCGGGTGTCGCAGCTGATGGTGGTGGGGAACCTCACGCGACTGCGTGAGCAGTTCGGCGACGGTGTGCCGGGCCTGAACCGCATCGCCGAGGCGCGCGGGCGAAAGGCCACCATTACCGTGCACAGTTCCACGCCCGACGAGGGCTCTCAAATCATCTTCTCGACTTCGGATGCCGCGGCGCTCGAGGGGTTGCACGATTTTCTGCGGTTTCAGATCACCGATCTGAAGACGGGGGATCCGCTGGAGGTGCGGGAGCGGGAACTGGTGCTCTAGAAAGGAAGCGCCGCCGAGCGTCGAGTTGCAGGGGCTTGCCCAGCCGAAGCTCGCTCTCGATCCACGCGAGCGAAGGCTGGCGTCCCCAACGGGAAGCGTTACCCGAGGGAATCCCATTCACTCGAACATTCGCAGCATAGCAGCCCGTGGCAAAAGTCTGAATTTGGATCAGCCCGCGTCGCGGCGTCGCGGCCGAAGCAGCAGGTATGAGATCTGTCATCTGTCGGGAAAACCGACAGCCAATCCAGCAGTCCATGGTGAACGCCTGAATCCGGGATCGACACGATCGAGCCCGCGTACTATGCTGCACCGATGGCGATGGGTAGACGACGGCGCCACGGGCAGACGTCGATGTGGGTGGCCACGCAAGCCCTGCCGCGCAGCGCCGCACATCCATTCTACGTTCGACTGAATCAGATTCTGGACGACGCGAACTTCGACGGAGACGTCGAGTCGCTCTGTCAGCGATTCTACGCCGACGGGACGGGACGCCCTGGAGTTCCTGATGCGGTTGGCACAGACATCGGGGGTTGGACACCGACGCGTGAGACCTGTCGCGCCTCGATCGGAAGCGCCCGAGACGGCGAGCCAAACTCTCACGAGTGGGAACCAGGCGGTGGCCTGGCTGCGGCGATCAGAGGCGCTCCGGTTGGCAGCTTGAGCTTCGCGCTGGTGCCCCGTGCAACGCGCGGACAACAGCCGTTGCGCCGACGCGCCCGCAACGTCGACGCGCGTCGCAGACAGCCGGAACGTTCGCCCCGCCGTGCCGTGGTAGGCTGCGGCCATGCTCGACATTCCCTTCAGCGTTCGAGCCTCGGGGATGCTCGTCGTGGCGTGCCTCGTCCTCTATCCGGCGGGAGCGCATGTCAGCGGCGTTCATCAGGCACCACCAGAGACGGCGCGGGCCGCGTACGCGCGCATCCGCGACGAAGGGTTGTCCCGCTCAAAAGTGATGGATTACGCGACCGAGCTGATCGACGGCGTCGGTCCGCGGCTGACGGGTTCTCCCAATCTGAAGAAGGCGATCGACTGGGCGCGCGAGGAGCTCACGCAGATGGGACTCTCGCAGGTGCGGGCTGAGAGCTGGGGAGAGTTTGGCCTTGGCTGGGAGCAGCGCAACGTGTGGGTCCGCATGGTCGCGCCTGACACCGCTGTGTTCATCGCGCAGGCCGCCCCGTGGTCCCCGGCGACGCCCGGTCCGGTGACGGCAGACGTCCGCTCTGTCGGAGGGCTCCCCAATGAGCAGGCGTTCGCAGACCACCGCGGTACGCTGCGCGATCGGATCGTGCTACTCACCCGCGCCCCAGGGCCGCCCGACATCCTCCCATTCGACAAGCCGTTGTTCAGACGGTTCGATGAGGCGGAGCTTGCAGCATACGCGCCTGTGCCGGGCAGCATCGACGCTGACGTGACTCCGGAGATCTGGGAGCGGATGTACGCGCCGCTCGCGCACGGCGAGCGGATCGGGCGCTTCCTCGCAGCGGAGGGCGTACGCGCGGTCATCGCGCCGAGCGGCAATCGGCCGAGTGGCGGCATCAGCGGCGGCACGCTGATCGTCGACGGCGACGCCGCCTTCGGGTTCCGCGCGTACGAGAAAGCGCATCAGATGCAGGTGCCAACGGTCATCGTGGCCAACGAGCACTACCGCCGGTTAGAGCGCCTGTTGACGAGGAAGGTGCCCGTCCGCGTCGAGGTCAACGTAGACGCCGCGTTCACCGGCGATCGCGAAGAAGGCTTCAACGTCCTCGCCGAGATCCCTGGCGTCGATCCCGTGCGCAAAGATCAAGTCGTGATGGTCGGCGCGCATCTCGACAGCTGGGCGGCCGGGACGGGGGCGACCGACGATGGCGCCGGCGTGCTGATCGCGATGGAGGCGATGCGGATCTTACGCGCGATCGCAGTCCAGCCGCGGCGGACGATTCGCATCGCGCTCTGGACCGGTGAAGAACAGGGCGCGCTGGGGTCGCTTGGCTACGTGAAAGCGCACATCGCGGCCGTGCCGCGCGCGACGACGGACTCGGCGATGGCGGTGCCGGAGTTTCTGCGGCGCAGGGCGGGACCGATCGTGTTCAAGGCGGAGCACGCGCGGATCTCGGCGATCTTCACCCTGGACGCGGGTGGGGGACGAATTCGAGGTGTCAGTGTGGGCACGCAAGCGCTCGCGGCGATCTTCGAGCCGTGGGTCGCGCCGCTGCGGGATCTCGGCATGACGATGGTGAGCCCGAAGACTGATTGCGGCGGTGACTGCCGTCCGTTCGCAGAGGTGGGCCTGCCGACGCCGGTGTTCAGGCACGATCCGCTGGATTACGACACGCGCACACATCACACCAACATGGATACGTATGAGCATCTGATCCCGGACGATCTGCGTCAGTCGGCGGTGGTCGTGGCAACGATGCTGTACAACACAGCGATGCGGGAAGAGATGCTGCCGCGACCAGCACGGCCGCAATAACATGAGGAGGAGCACCGCGGCCCGAGCCGCGCCGCGCCTGTGGAGAACCTCAGATTCCCCCTGTGCTCGAAACCCGTAGAGTAAGCACATGAGCCCTCTCCGAGCCCGCGTCGAAAAGGGGCGGCTTGTCCTGGACGAGCCGACAACGCTGCCCGAGGGGAGCTCGTTGCCGACGATGACGGTGACGATCTTACGGACGACGAGCGCCGCATTTTTGACGCGCCTGACGCGAGACGCATCCAGGCCACAGCCTGACCATCTTCACCGCCGGGACGATCTTCAGCTCGACCCTCCGTCCGGGGCTGGCACCGGCAACGCCACCCGCGACGGAGAGGGCGGGCGTTGGCCGGCGATCGCGGTCGAGCGCGGAGACGTCGAGCTGCACCAACTCGACGCCGCTGCGAAACCGCGGCAGCTCGGTCTGCGGCGACAGGGGTTGTTGCGCGGCTGACGAGGCGCTCAGCGCAAGAGAGATGGCGATGACCGCGAGACGACGGCTTGAGATCACCGGGAACCTCGTCTTCCGGCAGGCCTGGCTGGGCGGAGTATACCCTTGGTTGGGTGAATCGTCACACGCTCATTCCGGCTGGTCGCACCCAGACTTCCGCTGCCTGGAGGAGCCGTCGGCCAAGGGCGCAACGCACCCGAATTCAGGCTCATAACTCAACGAAGAACGCCGCGATATCGCGGGCGAGCAACTCCGGCTCCTCGACTGGGGCGAAGTGACCGCCGCCAGGCATCGGGGTCCACCGGCGCACGTTGTATAGGCGTTCGGCCCATTCACGGGGAGGTGTCCCCTCATCGACAAAGGTGTTTGCGAAGACCGCAATGCCAGTTGGCACGTTGACGAAGTCCTGTGGTCCAAGCGTGACTCGGAACCGCCTGTTGTCGTTGTCGAAGTAGTCCCGCATCGAGGATGTGATCGGCAGCGTGGGATCCTGTCATTGACCATGAGCGTGGCAATCCCGGCCCCGAAGTCTACGCCCTGAGCTCGCGTAGCGCTCGTAGCCAGCCCATCGGTCATAAGCCGGTGCCGCACCTCGCCCGACTGACGTACTGATAGTTACGCCGTCGAGCCGGCCCTGAAACCCATGGCTCAGTGCGCGCTCTTGCGCGCGCCAGTCAAATTCGTCGGCCCAATACCCAAGCAAGCGTCGCAGGTAATCAAGATCGGTCCCCTGTTCCCAGGCCGCGCCTGGTGCCGAATCAGGCCAGCGCGTGTTGCGGATGCGCTTTCGAAGGTCAGACAGAGTCTCTGCGCCGATGTTGATCAAGAACGGAGTGATATGTGGGGGGATTTCCATCGTAGGTCTCACTCTATGGGCTGGCAGCGTGTAGTGAAACAGTGAATTGGCGATCGACTGGATCGATCCCCAGCATGGTCACAAGTGGTTCTCGCGTGCGTCCACCAGAGTCGCCAGCGCGTGAATATCGGCCGGCACGTCGCAAGCACGATTGACTTGCCGTGGCGGCCTTTGCATGATGATGCCACTCGGAGGCGACCGCTGGCCTCACAGAGCAGACCTCCAAAGGCTGATGATGGTGCATCCATTCAGACGCAATCGCGCGCTCACAGCAGCCGTGGTCCTGACGCTTTCGACCGGCGTCGGCGTGAGCGCCGCCATGTTCAATCTGGTCGACGTGCTGCTGTTCCGGCCGCCGGCGCACGTCAACAATACCGACCGCCTCGTCGAGGTGCCGTCGGCGAAGCAACTTCGTTCGATATCGCCGTCTGCAACGGCAGGCGCAGTCATTGGACCTCGCGGCCCATACCGCGATGACCGGTGACGATCGGGCAGCGGTCCCGATGTGTCCCCGCTGCGCGCCGAGTGCGTCAGCGAGAACTATTTCCAGGTGTTGGGCGTGAGGCCGATCGTCGGGACGGGGATTCTCGGAGGAGATGACATCGACCGACGGAAGCCGGCCGGTGGTCCTCAGCCATGGCCTCTGGCAGACGTCTCTTCGGCGGCGCCGCCGGACGTCCTCGGCGCGAGCATCGAGCTGGGCGGGAGTCGTCACACCGGTGGTCGGCGTTGCGCCGGCGAACTTCACCGGCGTCGAGTTGGAGGCCGTCGATCTCTGGCTGGCGCTGACGCACTCTCCCGAGTTGTGCTCGTTCACCGGCGAGAACCTGCTGTCCTCATCGAACAGTGCATGGTTATCGACCATCGGGCGAATCCGCGATCCGTTCACGATCGAGCAGGCTGCCGCGGAGGTCGCCGCAACCGACAAGCGGCCGTTCGCCGAACTCGATGCGCCCGGGAC
Organism: uncultured Acidobacteriota bacterium; assembly: GCA_963785755.1. Taxonomy (GTDB): domain Bacteria; phylum Acidobacteriota; class Vicinamibacteria; order Vicinamibacterales; family 2-12-FULL-66-21; genus JACCXG01. Next base: position 201,384 of record CAWAXG010000068.1, read on the forward strand.
GGCGCTTCGACCGCTGGCCAGTTCGCGACGCGCGCGGCTCGTCGCAGGACGGCCGCATGGCGCTCTGGCTGGCCGGCGGCGCGCTTCTCGTGTTGCTGATCGCCTGCGCCAACGTCGCCGTGCTCGTGGCGCTGCGCGCCTTCGAGCGCCGGCTGGAGATCGCGATCCGGATACAGCTCGGCGCGACCGCCAGACGAGTCTTCCTGCTGCCTCTTCGTCGAGAACCTCGCGCTGGCGCTGCTCTGCATCGGCAGCGCCGTCCTCGTCGCGATGTGGGTGGACACCGCGATTCGCGGCGTTCTTCCCCACGCTGCCCGACGCCCGCATGAACGGTCAGGTCGCTGAAGATCATCGCAGGGTTCGCGCTGTTTGCCGGGCTCGCCGGCGGCATCATCCCGGCCGTGCAGATCGCCCGATCCAACGCGTCGCTGCTGCTGCGCGGCGGCCATCAGGTGATCGTCGGCGGGTCGCGGACACGCAGCGCGCTGCTCGTCCTGCAGCTCGCACTCGCGCAGCTGCTGCTCGTCGGCAGCGGACTCTTCGTGCGATCCGTGCACAACCTGCTGACCGGTGCCGGCTACGACATCGAGCCGATCATCGTCGCGACCGTCGAACTGGAGCGGCAGGGATACTCCATTCCAGACACGTGGTCGAAGAATCGACACGTTCGTCGAGCGGGCGCGATCGATTCCGGCCGTGGTGAGTGTTGGCGTGAGCTCCGATACGCTGCTGAATTCCGGCGGCATGACTGTCGCCGTCGCCATCCGATCTCGCTGGCTCCGCGCGACGATCCCGCCCTCACCGAGGCGAGTTCGCGCAGTCGATGAACGCCGTGACGCCTGATTACTTCACCACGCTGGGTACGCGAATCCTCCGCGGCCGCGCCTTCACGGCCGCAGACGACGCGAGTGCGAGGCCGGTCGTGATCCTCGACCAGGGGCTCGCTGCTGCCGAGTGGCCCGGACAGGATCCGCTCGGCCGATGCGCCTACATCGGAGCTCGCCAGGACTGCATCGAGATCGTCGGCATCAGCGAGCCCCGGCGCTCGGCATTCCTCAGCCTGCGTGCGTAAGGAATTCTTCGTGCCGGCGGCGCAGGCGGCGCCGTATCGCTTGCACACCGTCGCCGCGCACCCTGTTCATCCGAACCAGCGCGCCGGTTCGAGATGTGATGCCGTCGATCGTCGTCAGTGCTCCAGAGCGTCGTCCCGGAGGTTCCGAAGGGCAACGTCCGGCCGCTTCTCGATCTCGCCGACGAGGGCACGAAATCATGGCGTCTCGGCGCACGGTTGTTCCGCCTGTTCGGTGTCGCTGCCGCGATCATGGCCGGCGTCGGTCTGTATGCGGCGTTGGCGCTCATGGTGCGGCAGCGAACCGCCGAGATCGCCGTGCGTATGGTGCTCGGCGCCACACCCGCGCACGGTGATCGGGATGGTGGTGCGCCACGTGGCGGCGCTGCTCGCGTCCGGCTGGCTGTTCGGCACGGTGCTGATTTTGCTGATGGGACGGTTCATCGAGCGGCTGCTGTTCGAGGTGAGGCCGACCGAGCCGAGCGTCCTGGCGGGGGTCACGCTGCTGCTGTGCGGAGTCGCCGCACTGGGTTCGCTACTCCCGGCCCTGCGCGCGGCGCGGCTGAACCCATCGAGCGCGTTACGCCAATGATCGGATCGACAGTGACGGGAATGAATATGACGAGGACGGTGTTCGCGTTGTGGCTGTGTGCCAGCGGCGTGATTCCGGGAACGCTCGGGCACGTTGTCCCGGCGGCGGAGCAAAGATCGACGCGGGCCGGCGATTCAAAACGGGCGACCCACAGCTCCGCGAGCTCGCGACCATCTCGCCGGCGCCAGCGTATCCTCCCGCTTCACTTGCGAAGAAAGTCGCCGGCGTCGTCGTCGCCGCCGTCAGATTCGACGCGAAGGGAGCAACAGAGGCGGTCGACATCATCCAGTCCCCCGATGCTGACACCGGCCGCGCCGTCCATGACGCGCTCATGCAGTGGGAGTTCAGACCGACGATGGGAATGCCGGGGCGAGGGAATACTCTTCTTCTATTTCCACATGAAGGGCCGGGACGGTGTCGTCCTTAGCCCCGCGGAAATGCGCGACGGTGATCAACCCTGGTGCGAAGCAACGCAACCCGGCGAGCACGAGCCGCCCGCGAAGCTGATCACGGAGGCGGAGTTTCGCAAGGTATCGACTCTGTCGAGCCCACTGCTCCTCGACATTCGGGATCGGGAGACGTTCGCGGAGGGTCACGAGAAGGGCGCGGTGAACATTCCGTTCTGGAGCGAGATACTCGCGCGCGCGCCAGCCGAACTACCCAGTGATCGCGGCACGTCGTAATCGATTGCCGCGACCCGCTCGACTTGTGTGCCATCGCCGTACATTGGCTCGCGTCGAGGGTTTCAGCCAGGTCTCGATTCTGCGCCGCTGAGGCGCGTCGAGTTCTGAGCCCGAAATACTTCTCACGTGACTCCCGCAACAGGCGCGCTATCTTGGCCTCGGCGTCCGGTGCAAGTCCGCTGCAGCGCGCGCCGGTTCAGGATAGCGAGGCGTCGTCACGCACCGGCGGATGCTCGTGCGGTCCGTTCTTTTCGCCGCATCTCCCGACAGACGGCGCAGTATTTTGGAAGCGGTCAGGTGGCTGGTGCGGCAGTTCGCAAAGACAGAGATTCACACGCTCTCCCGTGCCGAACGCACAGCCCTCGGATACGACCTTCGAGCGCTGATAAGGTCGCGCCACAAGAGGCACCCTACAGAGGTCCGAGCGGTCGATGGCTGCACCACGCTTGGCGGTGACGGAGCTGACGAACCAGAATACGATTCAGATCACCTGGACGAATGGCATGGAAGGTATCAAGCTCACGGCTCGCCGGACCTCCACGGGTGCGACCTGGCGCGGACGGACCGAGCCTTTTTCCGACGTCCCCGTCGCCACTCCTGGCTTCGGCGTGTCGCTGCGCCCGGTGAACGACGCCGCGTGCGATCCGTTCCGATAAAGCGCGCGGTGCGCCGCGAGGAATTAAGGTCTGTCCGGATCACGGTGTGCGGTTTTGGCACTCCCGTCAAACGACCGCAACAGCGTTAAAAAAGAACCAGGTCGCGCGAAAAACCGTCAAATCTGGCACCACATGAAATCAGCAATCGTCAACGGGATGCGTCGGGGTCGTTTCCTCGCAGTCGTGGTGTTCTGCGCGCTGCCTACCGGTGCCTCGGCGCAGGCGTGGGCCGATGCGTATCGGGCGCGGGATTACGAGAAAGCAGCCGATCTTCTGCACCAGGTTCTCATCTACGCACCCGGGCAGGATTTCGCATCGTTGCTCCCGGAATACCGTCAGCTCGCGCTCATGTACGCGGACGGCCTTGGTGTCGTGAAGGACCCCTTCGCCGCGTGTATGCTGGCGAACTGGGCCGACGCAGCGACCAAGAAGTCTGCGCCGAAACTCTTCGGCTCAGATGTTGGCGCCTACGAGGCAGGTGTCAGGGAAAGCGAATCGTTTGTCGCCACGCATTGCGATTCGCTGACGGAGGTTGATCGCATGGACGCCGGTGTAATGTCCATTTGTTTTGCCTTCGGCATGCAGGAACGAACCGAAACGGTCGGAGGACAAAAAATCCGAATCGGTCGGCGCGGAATCGAATTCGCCGACAGCAACGCCGGGCGTCGGGAAGGATTCTCCTTGGAAGAAAAATCCTGTCCACAGCTCGTCGCGCATGTCCGAGTGACTTCAGTCGAGCCGCCACCAGACGCAGCCCCCGGCGTGAAGGCGCGGCACTTCATCGAGATCTTTGTCTGGGAGGCCAGACGAAGCGTGCCCGCTTCCTCGCTCCGGTGGGACGTGTACGAGGTCCGCGACAAGCAGATTTTGTTCTTCCAGCCCCAGCACCTGGTCACGCGCACTGGGTGGCCTGAACGCGGCTTTCCGGGCGACGTCGAAAGAGGTCTCACGCTCGAGATGCTTCCTTCCGGTAGCGTGCAGTGGAAGCTCGAAGGCGACTCGCCGAAACTTGGATGGATCACTAAGAATGCTATGTGTATCCATATCCCGCCGGGCCCTCGGCACGACCCACGGTATAACCACTTGCCCCTTACCGAGTGCGATGCCGTTTACTATCCGCTGATGAGGTAAGCGGGCACTATTCTGTTATATCCACTCTGTTGCGACATAGTGGACTATGCGAGCGCCCCCCTCACCGACGTGAGCGGGCGCCAGCGCGGTGACGACGAACCCAGTCACGGCACCGGCAATGACAAATGTGAGGCGCCCTCCGCCAGAGTTCATGAGATGGTTGGACACCATCAGACGTCCCAAGGACTCAAGGGTCCTCAATCGTCATCCACATTTGCAGGGACAGACCGTGTTCACGCCGCACCACAAGAACGGGACCGGCACGTACTTCGCGATCGGGTAGCCTTGGATGATGAGTGGTTTCACCGTCGGGGCAAACCTGCCATGGATGGCGTACGGCGGCGACTTCGGCGCAAATGCATGGCGTCCTGCTGGCGGAGTGCACACTCGCCTCGAGGACCTATTGCGGGCGTTGGATCGGCTCGCGATGGCCGGCATTCGCCGGATCCGTTGGTTTATGCTGTGCGATGGCCGTACAGGGATCCGGTTTGCACCCGATGGCGCTCCGCTCGCATTGGACGACCGCTTCTTTACCGATGTGGATGCGGCGCTCGCGGCGGCGAGCAGTCGCGACATGGAGATCATGTTCGTGCTGCTCGACTTCCTCTGGTGCGCCCGCGCCCGCTCCGTCGCCGGCGTGCAGCTCGGCGGCCGCGGCGATGTATTGCGGGATCGGGGCGAAGCGCGCCGCCCTCCTCGATCTCGTGCTGACGCCGCCATTTTCGAGCGGTACGGCGACAACCGGCAGATTTTCGCGTGGGACGTCATCAACGAGCCCGAGTGGGTGACATGCTGGCCTCGGTGCTCGCGCGCGACGGTCATGCGTGAGCCTTGCCACGATGAAGGAATTCGTGCGCGAGTTCTGACTGCACTGGTCCGCACTCGACACCCGGATCAGGCCGTCACCATAGATTCCATCGGCGCTGCCAGGCGTCGGCGGATTCGGGCTGATTACTTCCGGCACACTGATGCGCCGCGTCACCCGGAATACGCGATTGGTTGCGGGCCGTGCGATTGGTCGATGCGGCCGGTTCATTTCGGCGAGTTACGGCCGCCTCCGTCAGAGAAGTGCAGCGGATGCTCGCGTCTCAGGAGACACCGCAGGCTGCGACGACTCGGCGGCCAGTATTGTCTGTCAGTGCTAGGCGAACGATGAACACCCGCAGTGTCGGACTGGTACAGCGACAGTGTGGCCGCTCTTTCGCAGGTCCTGTGACTAGACGCGCCCGAACGGCCGTTACGGCCGTTACGGGCCGCTTCGCTCGGTTACGATCCTGAGATCTACCCACACAGAACTGACATGCGGCGCCGCGGTGTCCAACATTCCATGAGCCGGCGACTGCTGTGCGACCTCTTGGCGCTCACCGCCGCCTTTGTGGCGATCGGAGGGCGCTCCGCCTACGCGCGCCAGTGTGGACGGATGGTACTGCCCTGCCAGACATACTGGGAGTCGCAGTCTGTTTTCGTTGGCACGGTCCGCGAGGTAGCCAAAGCCGAAGAGGGGCGGCGTGTCACGTTCGACGTGGAGCAGGTCGAGCGAGGTGAGAGCACCCCGACGATGACGGTCCGGGTTCCGACGTCGGAAGTCAGCCGATCACCATTCCACGTGGGCGACCGCTACGTCGTCTACGCCTATGGCGCCGGCGATGAGAGGTTCGTCGGGGCGTGTGGCCGCACACGTCTCGCCAACGAGGCGGAGGAGGATCTCGCCTACTTCCGGGAGATGAAAGCCCCGGGCTCCGGCGGACGCATCTTCGGCTCGGTGCGGCACGAAGAGCCCGATTTCGTCGCACACGGCCCCGCGGATAGTGGACCGCTCGCGGGACTGACGATCCGTCTCCAGGGACGCGGCCTCAATCGCGAAGTGTCCACCGCGAATGACGGCGCCTTCGACTTCGGCGGCTTGCTGCCGGGAGGTCCACGCTCAGCCTCGCCGCGCCTGAGCGCAGGCTGCTCGAGCCGCATCTGTCGGGTGTTTATAGCAAGCCTGCGCCCGGCTCCTTCACCGTGCGCCTGCGCTATGCGCGCGGATGCATGCCCATCAGTTTCACGGTACGTGAACCCGGCGGCATCCGCGGCGTGCTGCTCGACGAGCGAGGCGCTCCTGTCGAGGGCGAGCTCGTTCATGCGATCGCGGCGGTCCATGCCGGAACATCGCAGGACGTTCCTGTCGAGCGGGTGCGGACCAGAGTCGATGGGCGCTTCAGCTCACGCCGCTTCCGCGCGGGCAGTACGTCCTCGTCCTCAACCTTGACGATCGTCCTGAATCGACGGAGTTCGATCGCCGCGCGTACCACCCCGGCACGCGAGTGCCCGGCGAAGCGGAATCGTGACCGTCGACGGGCCCCGATCGTCGATGCCGGCACCTTCCGAGTACCCCCCGACCCCGTCGAACGAACCATTACGGGCGTCGTCCTCTGGAGCGATGGGGTCCCCGCTTCGGACGCCGAGCTGGTTCTGCACGGCGCGGCACCGGAGCGAGTGCCGCTCGACCCGGCCGGCCGCTTCCGCCTGACGCTTGCCTACGGTGCTCGCTTCACCCTCCGCGTCGAAGGGCGCCGCGAAGTGAACGGCCGCGTGCGCGAGAGCGCCAGCGAATCCACTGAAATCGGTCGGAACAATCGCAATCGGGAACTGCAGCTCGTGCTGCCGGTGCCGCAGTGACTCGGCTCCTGTGCCTTGTAGCGCTCGTCGGCGTGCTGCTCGCCGCTCAGCCGGCTGCGCAGCGTAGACCGATCATCCGATGGCAGCCGACGAATGGGCCCCTTGGCGGCGAGGCGGACTCGATACTCGTGCACGCGGGTCAGCTTATCGTGCCGCTGCATAACGGGGGTGCCTGGCGATCGCGTGATCACGGGAAATCCTGGCGGCTGGTTACAGAACGCGAAGACAGCTCGGGGATGAGAAAGGCCGGACGGGATCTCTTTGTCTTCAAGCAGCGCCGCCTCCACCGGGCCGCCGATCTCGG
>CAWAXG010000069.1:0-11010 GCA_963785755.1 uncultured Acidobacteriota bacterium
TCACTGCGGACCGATCCGCCCCCCACACCACGGCGCTGGTATGATTTGGAGCGACGACGTGTGGCTTCACGATCACATCGGACTTATTCGCGAGCCCGATCACGGAGGTGCAGATCATGAGTATCGTTGTCCGCTTCAGTCCCACCGCTCTCACTGCCAAGAAAGTACGACGAGACGATTCGCCAACTCAAGAACGCCGGCGAATGGCCACCGGCCGGGCTCGACTCCACGTCTGCTTCGGTTCGGATGGCAACCTTAAGGTCAGCGAGATCTGGAACTCGCGGGAGCAGTTCGAGGCCTTCGGCGAGCGTCTGATGCCGATCCTCGCCGGCGCCGGCATCCAGTTCACCAATCCGCCAGACATCTTCGAAGTTCACAACATCGTCAAGCGCTGACCATCGGGCGGGGCGACCCGATCGAGAATCGTCAATGGTTCGGGCGGCATCGCCTCGCCGTCGGCGACTTCCGGTCGGCGGCACACCCACTATTGCCGCTCAGACAATCAGTTCTGCAATGGCGCGCAGGACGCAATCATCACCTTGATGGCCTTTCGATCATTCATTGCAGCTCGACCGAGGCGCGAGCAAACGCTATTGTTCCGGGATCGCGAGGTTCTAGGTCGGCCGCACGGTTACTCAAAGAACCGGCTGCCAAGGGCCACCCAGAGGATCGGCGCGAAACCGATCACGGCGGCCTGGACCAGCAGCCCGCACGGACGGTTACCCAGGTCGAGCTGTAAGAGTGAAGGTCGCCTCGACGCACGCCGGCATCGCTGTGGGCGTGCCGCCCGGACCGGTGTCTGCGGTTTGCGCCTGCATACAGCACCAGACAGCCCAGGACGTAAAAAGGGGAGGGCCAGCAACACAACGTGACGCGCAGCTTGTTAGTGGATGGTGCCCGCTACCAGTGCGTCAGCGATCCGTCGGGCCGCCGGTGGGTGATACCCGGGGCGCCCTCGGTCATCGCCTCGATGAACGTCAGCTGCTTTTCGTCGACGCTGACGCCAAGCCCCGGGCGATCGTTTGGCCACACCTTGCCGTTCCTGCACTCGAGGAACTCGGGCATGTACGGCACCGGACGCTCGCCCTGGTTGTATTCCACGAGCACCTGACCGGGGAACGCCATCATCGTGTGCATGTGGCCGGCCGTCGCAATCGGGCCGGTGAAATGCGGCACGATGCCCGACTTTGTGCGTGTCGCAGACGGCCATGATCTTGAGCATCTCGGTGATGCCGCCGACGTTCGGCAGCGACGCGCGCGCGAAGTCGATGTCCCGCTGCTCGACGAGAGGGCTGAACTCGGCCCGCGTTCCCCACTCCTCCCCGGGCGCCAGCGGCACGGTCGTCAGCAGCCGCAGCTTCGGAATCTGCGTTCGGAACTGCTCCTCGCGTACCGGGTCTTCGACGCAGAACGGCCGATACGGCTCCATCAGCCGGCAGACTTCCACGGCCTCGTGGAAGTCGAACTTCTGGTGCAGGTCGATCATCCAGTTCCCGTCAGGGCCGACGCCGTCGCGGATCTGCTCGACCGCCTGAATGATCTGGCGGATGCGCGACCGCGAATCGAAGATCGTGCCGCCGCGGCCGCCTCGCCCTCCGGCGGGACTGGCAGCCGCCTGACCGCCAGCCGCCGGCCGGTTGCCGCCGCGGGGCCGCAGGTCCTGCAGCCCGACCGGTGCTCGGCAGGATCCCGCCATCCACGCGGTACACGCGATAGCCGGCCTTCATCGTCGCCGCCGCACGCTCCTTCAACCCCATGGCCGCGGCGTCTTCCGGCGGCACGAGGCCCTGAGGCAGACCTGAGGTCGCGTACAGCTCGAGGTGCTCGCGCGCCTTGCCGCCAAACAACTGATAGAGCGGCGCGTTCAGCGCCTTGCCCTTGATGTCCCACAGCGCCAGGTCGATGGCGCCGAGCGCGTGCAGCCGCTCCTTGCCCGGAGAGTAGAACCCGTCCATGAACGCCGCCTGCCAGATCATCTCGGTGTCGAACGCGTTCTTGCCGATGACGCTTCGGGCGACGTTGCGCACGGTGTCCGGCGATCCGCCCTGCCCGATCCCGGTGATGCCCGGCGTCGGTGTCGACGAGCACGACCATGTTGCTCTGCGGGAACGCCTGCGGTCCGTTCGCGTTGTAGTTCGGCGGATAGAAGACACGAATCCTCGTGACGATCGCCGGCGGGAGCCGCGCCGCGGCGCGGGCCGAGCGGCGCGGGCGTTTGCGGACGGGGGGCGGCTGCCTTCGGACCCGCTGCGAACGAGCCGACCGCGCCGGCGAGGAATGTTCCAAAGCGTCGTCCGATTCACATTCATAACGCCTCCGCTGCCTAATCGCTACCGATCCGCCAGAGTCACCGTGATGTCCTTGACCGGCCGGTACTCGCCGTCGAGAAACCGCGCACAGAAGTCCGTGGCGCCGCCACCGTTGATGATGGCCGCGCGGACGACGTTGGGACCCTTCTGAAGCGTGAGGCGCCTGGACACGCCATCGTCAATCACCGTCTGCCGGTCGTTGTAGATGCCGATCACTTCCTTGCCGTTGACCCACCACACAGAGGCCGCATTGGATCCAATTGCGAGGCGAACGTCTGGGATCTCGCGCGGGCTGTTCACGACGGTGACGGCCCAGAAGAGCACGTTCGACGTCGGTTTCCCGAGCGCATAGGCGAAGTGATAGAGGTTGACGTTGTATCCAATCGTGTCGACGGCATGCCACGTCAGTTCCGACCCGCCAACGGTGACTTTGTCCCCGTGCCGCGGCATCACCGTGAGCTGATTGGGAAAGAAGTCGGTCTTGACCGCCGTCTGCACGGCGCTGTCCGTCAGCTGGCCCTTCATCGGAATGGGCTCGAGGACGAGCCAGCGCTGAATGAAACCGTCGGCGCCGGGTGTTCTGGTTGGCGTCTTGGGTGCCGCCAGGCTTGGCGCCGGACCACGTCCCGTGCTGGTCTGGGCGCCGGCACTCGAGAACATCCTGCGCTGCCGAGCACGGCCAGGACGATCAGCCGGAGGATCTGAACTGCTGCCTCGCGTGTTCATGGTGTCTTCAGCAGCCAGCGCTGGCGATCGCTATCGGCACTGAATCTGTCGAGCGTCGGCATGCTGCTGCCGGCGGCGGAAAGGGCCAGCGGTTCCCTGGAGTTCGGGACCGCCTTCGGCATCACCCGATAGTGCCGTCGGTGAGTTGGTCGATCCGCCACAGTTGCTCCGGTCCGCCGGTGAACGCCGGGAGTGTCACGAGCTCGCGGTCTGCCGTTGCTGCGAGCGCGCGATCCGTGCCGGCGACCGTGATCTTGAAGTACGGCGACCCTGGATAACCGCCCGCGTTCGTGACGGGCGTGATGGTCCACTTCTGCTGGGCCTGCACCATGTAGGCCGACATGCGCAGGTCGATCGGCCCGGAAGGCCAGCTCGCGGACACCTGCGCGGCATCCTGCGCGGGAATCACTTCGGCGGGAACGGCATCACCGCGGCCACCGCGCCCACCCCTTCCGCGGAACCCGCCGACCGGCATCCCCGGCACGGCCAGGTCCAGCGCGGTGCCGGTCCGTGCCGATTCGATTTGGTAGGTGCCTTCCTTGAAGTTCTCGCCGGCCACGGGCCAGCCGTCACGCCACAGCAGCGGACGGATGTCCAGCACGCTGACGCCGCCGCGGTCGAGATCGGCCTCGTAATGGCACGAGAACTTCTGCACGCCATCGCCGAGATCGAGCAGGCCGAAATGTCCGGGCCCGATGTAGCGGCCGCCCGAGCCGAGGAACAGCTTGCCGCCGCCTTGCAGCATGTCGATACCCATGTTGTCGAGGAACGGACCGGTCACTTTCTTGGCGCGGCCCATGCGGATGTTGTAGCTGGAATTCGCGCCGGCGCAGCAGGATCCGTGGGTGACCAGCAGGTAGTACCAGCCATCGCGGTAAATCATGATCGACGCTTCGGAGTTGATCGCGATGTTGACCGGTCTCGTGTCCGGTCGCAGGCGTTTGCCGGTCTTGGGATCCAGCTGGACGAGGCGGATGTAGCCGAAGTAGGAGCCGTAGGTCAGCCAGAGCGAACCGTTGGTGGGATCGCGAAACACACCCGGATCGATGGCGTTGCTGTCCTCCACGCCGTCGGACCAGACCACCGGTCCGCCGTCCTCCCACTTGTAGTCCGGGGAATCCGGGTCGAGCGTCCTGCCGACCAGCAGCCCGATTGCGGACTTGGGTTGCGTTCCGGGGGCTGAATAGTAGACGAAATACTTGTCGCCCGAACGGATCACATCAGGCGCCCACGTGTTGCCGCCGCCGCGCGAAACGACTTCCGGACCAGGACGTCCGCCCGGGAGTGCCTGCATCAACGTGCCGGCGCGCCGCCACGTCCATCCGTCATCGGACACGGAGATGGGCAGACCGTTTCCCGTGCCGTAGCTGTAGAACTTCCCGTCGTGCAGCACGACGGTGGATGGGTCGTGCATGCGCGGATCCCCATCCAGGGCAAACGCTGGTGGCGACGAGCACCAGGATGGCTATCGCGAGAAGGCGGTGTTTCATGACGATTTCCAGGCGGAGCACATCGCTGACGTACTCCCGCTCGCGGTACTCGAACCAATCGAAGTCCGCCGGCATCGCCGTCCCCGCGAGATCCTGACACGCCATTCCGACGAATGCCCCGGTAAAGTTCGGCAGCCCCGGCGCGCTGGCCTCGTCCGAGAGGATGCTCGCGTCGAACTGCTGCGGCAGCCACTGCCACACGTCTTCCGTTCATCCGATACGCGAAACGCAGCCGCTCGTAGTCCACTTCGACACGCAGCTCGATCGGCACGCCGCCGGCGACGGCGATCGGCGGCGTGAACGCGTCCGAGGTCACTTGATCGGGAAGCGCCGACATCACGCGAAGGTGCTTGCCGCTCTCCTCGTCGCGCGATACGTAGAAGTAGTGGAACTTGGAGCTGTTGTAGTAGCACACCAGGCCGGCCATCTGCTGAAAGTGCTCGGGCTCGACCTCGACGATCGTCGACGCGCTGTAGCAATGCGATTGTTGACGACGGGCGACGAGCGCCTGGGTGAAGAGACTGCCGATCGTCTCGCGACCGTAAAGACGCAGGTGGCCCTTCCGCTCGCGGAGGCTGAACAACTCGTCGGGCCGCGGCGATCGCAGCCATTGAAACGCGATCGGCAGCGTGTCGGTGTCGAACTCCTCGCGAACAGGCGCGGGTGGATGTGGCTGCGGCGTCAGACCCCGCGGCGCCGCCACCTCCACGGACGGAATGCCTTCGCCCGTCGTCGTGCGCAGCCACCCGTCGGCGCTCCAGGTCATCGGCTGAATCGCGGTCTCGCGTCCGAGCGTGCACCGCCCGCGGTTGCGGAGCGGCCGTCCGCACAGATAGACCATGTACGTTTCCCCTGACGGCGTCTCGACCAGGTCGGCATGGCCCGCGCGCTGCAGGGCGAGGTCGGGCCGATGGCGCGCGCTCAGGATGTGGACGTCAGGGTGCAGCTCGTAGGGCCCGAGCAGCGCTCGCGATCGCGCCATCGTCACGGCATGCCCCCACGCGGTGCCCCCTTCCGCGGTGATCAAGTAGTACCAGCCGTCGCGCTTGTAGAGATGCGGCGCTTCCGTCAGGCCGAGCGGAGTGCCCTTGAAGATGTTGTGCCGTGCGCCGACGAGTCTCCGCTGCGCTGGCGAGTATTCCTGCAGCACGATGCCAGCAAAGCGGTTCTGTCCGGGACGGTGGTCCCAGAGCATGTTCAGCAGGTACTTGCGCCCGTCATCGTCGTGAAAGAGCGAGGGATCGAACCCGCTGCTGTTCAGATGAACCGGATCCGACCAGTCGCCATCGACACGCTCGCCCGTGACGAGATAGTTGTGGAAGTCGCGCAGCGAAGCGCCCGACGCGCCTGCAGTCGTCGTCCGGCCGTAGCGCTTCACGTCGGTGTAAATCAGATGAAAGAGGCCGTCGGCATGCGTCAGGCACGGCGCCCAGACGCCGCACGAGTCGGGATCGCCGCGCATGTCGAGCTGACTCGCGCGATTGAGCGGCCGGGCGATGAGGCGCCAGTGGACGAGATCGCGTGAGTGGTGAATCTGCACGCCGGGGAACCACTCGAACGTCGACGTCGCGATGTAGTAGTCGTCGCCGACGCGCACGATCGAAGGATCCGGGTTGAAACCGCGAAGAATTGGATTGGAAACCGAGTTCTTCGTCATCTTGCTACGCCGCCGCGGCGATGGTGTCGGGCCGCCGCTCACGCACGAGCGTCCACAGGAGGACGGCGCCGAGCAGATCCAGCGCGGCGAGGCCGATGAAGAACGGGGTGTAGCCGATGCGCGTCACCAGTGCGCCCATGAGCAGCGAGAACACCAGCACGCCTGCGTTGCCGCAGGTCCCGGCCATGCCGGCGACCGTCGCGACTTCGCTGCGCTTGAACAGATCGGACGCCATCGTGATCACGGTGACCGAGAGGGTCTGGTGCGCGAAACCTGCAAGGCTCAAGAGCGCGACGGCGACATACGGACTGTCGACGGTGCCGACAAACGCCACGCCCATCATCAGCAGCGCGCCGACCGTAAACGCACTGCGCCGCGCGTTGATCAGACCCACACCTCGCTTCTGCAGCGCAATGCTGATCGTGCCGCCGAACATGCAGCCCAGATCGGCCGCGAGGAACGGCAGCCACGCGAACATCGCGATCTGCTTCAGATCGAATCCACGTACGGTCGTCAGATAGAGCGGCAGCCAGAACGTCAGCGTGCCCCACGTCGGATCCGCAAGGAACCTCGGGATGGCGATGCCCCAGAAGTTCCGCTGGCCAAGAATGGTCCGGAACGAGGGTTTGCCTTCCCCAGCGAGGTGGCGCTCCTGGCCCGAGAGGATGTAGTCGCGTTCCTCCGGTGAGAGCGCCTTGTGCTTCGAGGGAGATTGATAGAACACCAGCCAGAGCGCGACCCAGGCGAGTCCAATCACGCCGGTGAGCACGAACGCGAACTGCCAGCTGTGCGTCAGGATCGCCCACGCGACGAGCGGCGCCGCGAGCATCGAGCCCAGCGACGCGCCCATGTTGAAGAAGCCGCCGGCGAGCCCGCGTTCGGCGGCGGGAAACCATTCGGACGTCGCCTTCATCCCGGCCGGATTCGCCGATCCTTCGGCAAATCCCAGCAGCGCGCGCAGGCCAAAGAGCGCCTGCCAGCTGTTCGCGAGGCCGTGCGCCATGCTGACGAAGGACCAGGCGATCGCGAAGATGGCAAACCCGAGCTTCAGTCCGACGCTGTCCATCACATAGCCGCAGAGGGGCTGCAGCATGATGGCGAACTGAAACGCGCTGAGGATCCACGAGTACTGCTGGGTCGTGATGTCCAGATCTTTGAGGACACTTGGCGCGGCCACCGCGAGCGTCGCTCGTGTCAGGTAGTTGATGACCGACCCCAGCATGAGCAGGCCCATCATCCACCAGCGGAGTCCCCACAGTGCTCGCGTCGAACTGCTGCGGCAGCCACTGCCACACGTTTCCGTTCATCCGATACGCGAAACGCAGCCGCTCGTAGTCCACTTCGACACGCAGCTCGATCGGCACGCCGCCGGCGATGGCGATCGGCGGCGTGAACGCGTCCGAGGTCACGTGATCGGGGAGCGCCGACATCACGCGAAGGTGCTTGCCGCTCTCCTCGTCGCGCGATATGTAGAAGTAGTGGAACTTCGAGCTGTTGTAGTAGCACACCAGGCCAGCCATCTGCTGAAAGTGCTCGGGCTCGACCTCGACGATCGTTGACGCGCTGTAGCAATGCGACTGTTGACGACGGGCGACGAGCGCCTGGGTGAAGAGACTGCCGATCGTCTCGCGACCGTAAAGGCGCAGGTGGCCCTTCCGCTCGCGGAGGCTGAACAACTCGTCTGGCCACGGCGATCGCAGCCATTGAAACGCGATTGGCAGCGTGTCGGTGTCAAACTCCTCGCGAACACGCGCTGGTGGATGTGGCTGCGGCGTCAGACCCCGCGGCGCCGCCACCTCCACGGACGGAATGCCTTCGCCCGTCGTCGTGCGCAGCCACCCGTCGGCGCTCCAGGTCATCGGCTGAATCGCGGTCTCGCGTCCGAGCGTGCACCGCCCGCGGTTGGGGAGCGGCCGTCCGCACAGATAGACCATGTACGTGTCCCCTGACTGCGTCTCGACCAGGTCGGCATGGCCCGCGCGCTGCAGGGCGACGTCGGGCCGATGGCGCGCGCTCAGGATGTAGACGTCAGGGTGCAGCTCGTAGGGCCCGAGCAGCGCTCGCGATCGCGCCATCGTCACGGCATGCCCCCACGCGGTGCCCCCTTCCGCGGTGATCAAGTAGTACCAGCCGTCGCGCTTGTAGAGATGCGGCGCTTCGGTCAGGCCGAGCGGAGTGCCCTTGAAGATGTTGTGCCGTGCGCCGACGAGTCTCCGCTGCGCTGGCGAGTATTCCTGCAGCACGATACCAGCAAAGCGGTTCTGTCCGGGACGGTGGTCCCAGAGCATGTTCAGCAGGTACTTCCGCCCGTCGTCGTCGTGAAAGAGCGAGGGATCGAACCCGCTGCTGTTCAGATAAATCGGATCCGACCAGTCGCCATCGCCACGCTCGCCCGTGACGAGATAGTTGTGGAAGTCGCGCAGCGAAGCGCCCGACGCGCCTGCAGTCGTTGTCCGGCCGTAGCGCTTCACGTCGGTGTAGATCAGATGAAAGAGGCCGTCGGCATGCGTCAGGCACGGCGCCCAGACGCCGCACGAGTCGGGATCGCCGCGCATGTCGAGCTGACTCGCGCGATTGAGCGGCCGTGCGATGAGGCGCCAGTGGACGAGATCGCGCGAGTGGTGAATCTGCACGCCGGGGAACCACTCGAACGTCGACGTGGCGATGTAGTAGTCGTCGCCGACGCGCACGATCGACGGATCCGGGTTGAAACCGCGAAGAATTGGATTGGACACCGAGTTCTTCGTCATCTGGCTACGCCGCCGCCGCGATGGTGTCGGGCCGCCGCTCACGCACGAGCGTCCACAGGAGGACGGCGCCGATCAGATCCAGCGCGGCGAGGCCGATGAAGAACGGGGTGTAGCCGATGCGCGTCACCAGTGCGCCCATGAGCAGCGAGAAGACCAGCACGCCTGCGTTGCCGCAGGTCCCGGCCATGCCGGCGACCGTCGCGACTTCGCTGCGCTTGAACAGATCGGACGCCATCGTGATCACGGTGACCGAGAGGGTCTGGTGCGCGAAACCTGCAAGGCTCAAGAGCGCGACGGCCACATACGGACTGTCGACGGTGCCGACAAACGCCACGCCCGTCATCAGCAGCGCGCCGACCGTAAACGCACTGCGCCGCGCGTTGATCAGACCCACACCTCGCTTCTGCAGCGCAATGCTGATCGTGCCGCCGAACATGCAGCCCAGATCGGCCGCGAGGAACGGCAGCCACGCGAACATCGCGATCTGCTTCAGGTCGAATCCACGTACGGTCGTCAGATAGAGCGGCAGCCAGAAC
The DNA here is from genome assembly GCA_963785755.1 of uncultured Acidobacteriota bacterium. GTDB lineage: Bacteria > Acidobacteriota > Vicinamibacteria > Vicinamibacterales > 2-12-FULL-66-21 > JACCXG01. Next base: position 9,469 of record CAWAXG010000069.1, read on the forward strand.
GTCAGCGTGCCCCACGTCGGATCCGCAAGGAACCTCGGGATGGCGATGCCCCAGAAGTTCCGCTGGCCAAGAATGGTCCGGAACGAGGGTTTGCCTTCCCCAGCGAGGTGGCGCTCCTGGCCCGAGAGGATGTAGTCGCGTTCCTCCGGTGAGAGCGCCTTGTGCTTCGACGGAGATTGATAGAACACCAGCCAGAGCGCGACCCAGGCGAGTCCAATCACGCCGGTGAGCACGAACGCGAACTGCCAGCTGTGCGTCAGGATCGCCCACGCGACGAGCGGCGCCGCGAGCATCGAGCCCAGCGACGCGCCCATGTTGAAGAAGCCGCCGGCGAGCCCGCGTTCGGCGGCGGGAAACCATTCGGACGTCGCCTTCATCCCGGCCGGATTCGCCGATCCTTCGGCAAATCCCAGCAGCGCGCGCAGGCTAAAGAGTGTCTGCCAGCTGTTCGCGAGGCCGTGCGCCATGCTGACGAAGGACCAGGCGATCGCGAAGATGGCAAACCCGAGCTTCAGTCCGACGCTGTCCATGACATAGCCGCAGAGGGGCTGCAGCATGATCGCGAACTGAAACGCGCTGAGGATCCACGAGTACTGCTGGGTCGTGATGTCCAGATCTTTGAGGACACTTGGCGCGGCCACCGCGAGCGTCGCTCGTGTCAGGTAGTTGATGACCGACCCCAGCATGAGCAGGCCCATCATCCACCAGCGGAGTCCCCACAGCTTCGTCAACACGTTCGCATCCCCAGCTTCGCCACGGAGACGGCCGCCTACCGTGCGCGCACGCCGATCACCATGCCCTTCGGGATCAGATCCTTCAGTGCGGCGTCCTGACGCGCCATCATCGGTGCGGCGGCGAACACCGCGGCGGTCACCGCCAATCCGGTCCTGATAGAGCGGTTCATGGATGGACCTCGACTCCTCGGTGCTTACTCGTCGGTTTCGTTCGTGGCGACGCGCATAGATTATCGATTTTTCGCGTTGTATGGAACCGGTTCCAATGATATCGTCCACGGCCATCGCAATAACGGGGGCAGAAACACTGCAGGCAGATCAAGAGGTGTGAATGGCTGGCATTTCCTTCACGCACACACGGTTATCCCTCGTCTTGATGATCATCGGCGTCGGCAGCGTCTGGGCGCAGCCTCCGAGCGACTGCAGGCCGAATGCGCTCAACATCCCCGGTGCGCCGTATCCCTGCGTCTACCCTGACAACAGGGTCATGTTCCGTGTGGCGGCGCCAGACGCACAGAAGGTGAAGAGGACGGGGGCCCGGGATTCGACATGAGCAAGGGGCCTGACGGTCTGTGGGACGTCACGACGACGCCGCAAGTCGTGGGCTTCCATTACTACACGCTCTCGATAGACGGAGCCGTGGTCGCGGATCCCGCGACGAGGACCTTCTTCGGATCGGGGTTCTATAACAGCGCGATCGAGGTGCCCGAACCGGGCGCTGACGCTGACTACTACACGCTGAAAGACGTGTCGCGCGGGCAGGGACGTCAGCAGTGGTACTTCTCCGAAAGTGACCGGGACCTGGCGC
>CAWAXG010000070.1:0-25266 GCA_963785755.1 uncultured Acidobacteriota bacterium
CTGGATCACGTGCAGACGGTCGAGCGCGCCAGACTCGTCTCCTTCGTTGGCGCGCTCGACGCTGCACAGATGCGGCACGTGTGTCGCGCCCTCGCGATCGCTACGGGTTGCGCCGACTGAGGGATCACTCCGATGGCTACCACCATCCCCCCAAACTTCACTGATCTCATCGCCGCCCGCGGACTGGTCGTTCTCTGCGGCGCGGGAATCTCGATGGCGCCCCCCTCCTCGCTCCCGAGCTGGTGGGACTTCAACCTGGCCGTGCTGCAGGCCCTCGTTCGGCGACTGGTACGGGACACGAGCGGCCAGTGGGTGGAGCATCGGTTCGCCGAAGTCATCAGCCGGCGTGAACAGCTGCGTTCCTTCACCCCGGATTTCATGGCGCAGCTGATGGAAGAGGAGGTCGGCCTCGATTACTTCCGGGTGCTGCAGGCGCTCGACGCGAGTGCGTGGAACGCCAATCACGGGGCGCTCGCCGGCCTCGCCGCGGCCGGCGTGCTGCGGGCGATCGTCACGACCAACTTCGACTGCCTGCTCGAGCGGGCGCTCGCCGCCGGGCAGACGCCGTGCCGCGTCTACGCGACCGCGGAGTCGTTCGACGCGCTGCCCGGCGTGGTGCGCTCGCCCGTGCCCGAAGGTCTGCCCCTCATCAAGGCGCACGGCTCGGTCACCGACCCGTCGTCGATGGTCGATACGCTGGCGCAGCGTGTCGCCGGGCGGCCGAAAGCGCTCGAGGAGAGCATCGCCGCCCTGCTGGAACAGTATCCATGCCTGATGCTCGGGTTTTCCGGCGCCGACCTCGCGTACGACCCCGACTACCTCGGGCTGCGTCCTGCAGCCGGCCGGGGCGCGGGCCTCTGCACGCTGGTCCTGCCCGGCACCGAACCGCGGCCGCCGATGCGCCAGCTTCTCGACGCCTGGGGCTCGCGCGGCTTCGTGGTCGAGGGCGCGCTGCCGGAGTGGCTCGCCGCGCTGACGACCGACCTGGGAGCGCACGCGCCAGCCGCGCCACCCGACGACACAGCGTCATCCTGGCAGGAGCGGCTCGCCGAACGGACGGAGGCCTGGGTGGACTCGTTGGGCACGGTTTCTGCGGTGAACATGTTCACCGCGTTGGCCGACGCAAACAGCGACGCCGACAACATCCTGCGTTACCTCATGTTCTACCGCCGGTACTACCGATCCACCGAAGACGCCTTGCGGCCGCAGTACTGGCGGTTCGAGTACAACCTCGGGCGGCGGCTCCTCGATCGCGGGCTCATCGGCACGATCGACCCCGTTGATGCGGGACTCGTCCCCGAGTGGCAGCACGACGTGGAGGCTACGGCGTACGTCGATGGCTTCCAGTTCCTCGCGCGGGCGGCAGGTGACGATCTCGGACGCCTCCCGGAAGCCCAGGCGGATCTCGTGAGGCTGCTGGCGCTCAAGCTGGGGCACGGGCACGTCACCGGCAACGTGACGCAGCTCGTCGCGACGCACCTGAGCGAGCGGGCCGACCGCGCCAACTACGAGGTGGCGCTGCTCGCCGCGGAGTTCGCGGAGGAGCTCGGCGAAGTGGACAAAGGCATCCAGTACCTGTCGGCTTGCGGTGGCCGTCGCGCAGGAGCTGGGAGACGAGCCGCGACGGGCCGCGGCGCTCGCGCGGGCGGCACGGCTCCTCGGGCTTGCCAAGAGCTACGGGACCGCACGCGATCTGGCCGAGCAGGCGCTGCGGATCGCCACGGATTCTCTCGCTGCCCGTCGTAAGGGGGGATGCGCTGGCAGCTCGCGGGCAGGTCGATGTGCTCGACAGTCGCGACGCGGACGCCGTGGATCCGCTCTCGATGGCATGCGCCATCTTCCGCGAGACACTGCGCCGTCCGCGGCTGACCCTGGCGCTGTGCGACTACGCGCGCGCATGCTACTACAGTGGTTCCGCCGACGACGCGAACGGGGCCCTGAGCGAAGCGCTCGCGCTCGCGAAGCGGTTCGCTGGCCTGCGCGCCCCGGTCCTGGCGACGCAGCTGGAGCTGTTCGAGCACCAGGGTCAGCGTGACGTAGCCTTCGAGCTGGCAACCGAGCTGCTGGAGGCCGCCACGGAGGCGAAGCATAGCGCGTGGATCCGGCGGGCGACCAGTGCGCTCGAGCGGCTCAAACCTACAAACGAGCCGCAGGCATGACCGCAACACGCGCCGCGACGCGCGACAGGCCTCGAGGGGTCTATTCCACCTGCTTCGCCAGGCAGGCGTAGAACCGATCCATCATCGTCCGCGCCACACCATCGAGGAGGCGCTGCCCGACTCGAGCAATCATCCCGCCGACCTCTGCTCGCGCGGCGATGTCCACGCGCGTGCGCTCGCCATCCGGGACGAGCGTCACGCGTGCCTGTCCCTTGATGAAGCCCTGGCGGCCGCTCCGGTCGGGCGAGCGCTTCCTCCACAGTGCCAGCCGACTCCGCGGCGGCGATCGCCAAGTTACCGACACGGTATATATGGTATTTTTATATACATGAAGGCTATACAAATCACGCTGGATGACGCCTTGCTCGCCCGGCTGGACGCGGACGAGGAAGTACAACGTGATGGGCGCTCGGCAGTGCTCCGGCGGGCGGCTGACGAGTACCTGCGCCGGCGGCGCAAACGGTCGATCGCCGAATCGTACGCCCGTGGCTACGGCCGTGCCCGCGGTCTGCGCGAGCTCGAGAGCTGGGAGCACGAGGGCGTATGGCCAGAGCCGTGAACCGCGGCGAGATCTGGACCTACCGCTTCAAGGCGCCAGACAAGCGGCGGCCGGTTCTGGTGCTCTCCCGCCAGGAAGTGATTCCGCTGCTCCACACGGTCATGGTCGCGCCTGTCACCTCCACACGCCGTGGCCTGCCGAGCGAAGTAATCGTCGGCACGAAGGAAGGCTTGAAGACCGACTCTGCCGTCAATCTGGATCACGTGCAGACGGTCGAGCGCGCCAGACTCGTCTCGTTCGTTGGCGCGCTCGACGCTGCGCAGATGCGGCACGTGTGTCGCGCCCTCGCGATCGCGACGGGTTGTGCGGACTGACCCTCAGAACTCTTTGTTCGTCCCTAGTGACGCTTCCATAGCGTGGATAGGGTCGCTGTCTGCATTTTCGGCAGGGTGAGCGAGGAATGGCAAGCAGAAGCAGGCGCTCGATCAGTGTCGAGGGTGGGGAAGAAGCGCAGCAGCTTGCGACGGCGTCGCCGTCACGCGGGAGGCTCTGACGAGGATGGGATGATCGGGATCGGCGAGTCGAAGAAGGTTGCGGACCTCCAGCGCCACGCTCTCTGCATCCTGGTGGCGGCCTGCCTCCCGATACAGCTCCGCCAACAGCACCCGGCATTTCAGCCAGCTGTTGACCTGCCAGCCTTCGCGGGTCACCGCCTCGGCCCGTGTCCGAGCCGGCCTGCTCCAGCAACCTGATTGCGCCGGCCGTATCCCCGAGGCCACGGCGGCCCAAAGCGATGTGCTCGACAACGTAATAGCGTGGCCCCATCGGATCGGGCTTGATGCTTTCGAGCAGCGCGAGGCCTTCGGCGTACCGTCCCTGCCGCACCCGCAGCTGGCCAAGCCGGTCGACCAGGGCATCGTTTGAAAACTGCGCGTCGCGCCGACGAACCTCGCCAAGCGCCCATTCCGCTTCGGCGAACTTGTTCGCCCATATCAGCAACGCGATTCGGTATCGGAACAGGTCGAAATCCAGCCGCTTCGACTCGAGCACGTGGCGGAGTTCTCCGAGCCGGCCGTGCTGGAAAGCGAGGCTATCGATCACCGGGCCTCGCCGATCCGCAGGCAGACGATCGGCGACACGACGTGCATCGCCGTAACGACCGGTGCCTGTGTAAACAGCGAAGAGTCTAAACAACCACGGCACGCCTTCGTCGCTCGCCCATCGTTCTTCCTCTCGCCGGGCCGCCGCGAGCGCGCGGTCTGGATCGCCGTCGAGCCACGCGACATGCGCATCCCAGAGGCGAAGCCATTCCAGGCTGTCGACCGGCAGCGTCTCGCTTCTCGCCCCTGTCTCCTCGAGCAGCGTACGTGCGCGCTCGATTGTCGCCTGCGCGAGCTGCCGATCGCCGCGCCGCAACTGCACCTTGGCGGCATCGATGGCAAACCCCGGGGATCGGGGTCGCACCGCTGCTGCGTGAACGACGACCCGCTCGGCGTCGTTGAAGCGGCCCAGCTGCCGGTAGACCGGGACGAGCTCGAGCAGCGTCCAGTAGTGATCCGGCGCAAGTTGCAGGAGACCTTCGTAGGCCTTCGCGGCGGCCGCGTAGTCCCGCATCTGTTCTGACCGGTAGGCGCGCCGGGTGTAGGTGAAACCCTCGATGAAGTATCGCTCGACCGCAGTGACGCCCGCGGTCAGACCAAGCGCCCGCTCGGCAATCGGCAAGTACTCTGCGGCGGGTCGGTTCTGCTGGCAGACCGCGTGGGCCAGCAGCAGCCACGCCGACGCGAACGAGGGGTCGATCGCCGTCGCCTCCTTCAAGAGCACTTCTGCCGCCGCATAAGGGCTCGTCCCCTTTGGTTGAATCCGCCAGGCCTCGCCCGCCAGGAGCATGGCCGCTCGCGAATACATCTGCAGCGCGCGTAACGACGGTGTCGTGACCTTTTCGAGCGCCTCCTTGCTCCGCTCGAGCGAGGACATCGTCTCGCCAAGCGCGCTGCGAACCTCCAACGCCTGGCGGCGCATGACGGCGACCACCGCCTCCGGCCCGCCGGCGTCGTGAGCGATATTCGTGACGGTCCGGCCGTCGAGTGGATTGGCGATGGTCGTGCTGACGACGTAGATCGGCCCGATGCGGCTGATGCGGCCGGTCACCAGGGCGCGGATGCCGCCGTCGCGGAGCGCGACCTCGCGCGCCAGTGCCGGGTCGAGCCGCTCGTCGCGCGGCTTTTTCATCAACGCGAGCGAGTCTTCAATTCGCGGCCGCGGCACGACGTTGACGAACCCGGAACCGACCAGTTCCCGCTCCAGCGCCTGCTCGAGCACGTCGTCGAACGTCGGGTCACCGGTACGGTTCTCGAAGGGTGTAATCAGGACCCAATCCCGCGCGGTGAACGGCAGCGTCGTCGTTCGCGATGGCAGTCCCCGTGCCTGCCACGAGACCGCGGTGATCGCGATGACGATCAGGATCAAGAGAGCGAAAATCGACGCGTACGGGCGGGCGATCACGTTGATCGCGCGGGCGCGCGCCCGGGGCGATTCGTCGGGATCGATCGGTCCGACTGCCGCGATCAGGCGATAGCCGCGCTTGGGAATGTTCTCGAGGATCCGCGGGCTGTCCGCGCTGTCGGCCAGCGCCTGGCGCAGTTCGGTCACGGTGCGCGTCAGCGCGGATTCGCTGACCGCGTCAGTCCCCCATACCTCGTTGAGCAGGGTGTCCTTGGAGATGACCTGACCGGGTGCCTGCGCCAGGTACACGAGCAGGTCCATGACCCTGGGCCGGACGGCCACGGTCTGGCCGTTGCGCAACAGCCGGCACTCGGCCGGACGCACACGCCACTCGCCAACGAAGAAATCACGTTGCGATCTGCCGCTCATGCTGTGCACTGCCGGAGGCACGCGATTATACGATGGAGGACGAATTTTGGAAGATTTCATGGGATTTCCAGGTTCGGGTTACGGATTCGCAGTAGTTGTGCGCGAACCAGGAACGTTCCCTGCACCTTGAACCATGTCAATCGTTATTCCACCTGCTTGGCAAGACACGCGTAGAACCGATCCATCATCGACCGCGCCACACCATCGAGGAGGCGCTGCCCGACCCGAGCAATCATCCCGCCGACCTCTACTCGCGCGGCGATGTCCACGCGCGTGCGCTCGCCATCCGGGACGAGCGTCACGCGTGCCTGTCCCTTGATGAAGCCTGGCCGGCCGCTCCCATCGATGACCAGCGTGTAGGCATTCGGTGGTGTCTTGTCCTCGAGCGCCACCGTTCCCTTGAAGCTGCCGGCGATGGCCGCGATGGTCACACTGAGCTCTATCTCGTAGCGATCGGGGCCGATCGGCCGCAGGCCGCCGCATCCCGGCAGACATCTGCCGATCGCGTCGGTGTCCATCATCAGATCCCACGCGCGCTCGACGGGCGCCCGGATCTCGTAGCTGGCGCTCAGCTCCATGTCGCAGACCGGTGATGCACGCGCCAGGCAACGGGGCGTGTCCTGGCCGGCAGCGCGCGCAGATGATCGGCCAGCTGCTCGAGGCTCACGAGATTGTGTGCGGGCAGGAAGTCGTCCACGTGCCGCAGGGCGGCCTGCATCCCCCGGGTCAGCGGCTCGTACTGCGCGGAGCCGAGCAGCGGGTTGAGCCAGATCAGCCGCCGGCAACTTCGGCGCACGCGCGCGAGCTCCCGATTCGAGGAGCGCCGGGTCGCCGCGATCCCAGCCGTCCGAGACGATGAGCACAATCGGACCGTTCCGGATGACCCGGCGCGCCCAGTGCGTGTTGAAGGCGCGAAGCGCCTCGCCGATGCGGGTGCCGCCGCCCCAGTCCTGGACCTCACGGGCAAGGCGGGTCAGCGCACGGCTGCCCCGCCGCGCGATCAGGTGCGGCGTGATCCGCGTCAACCGCGTCGCAAACAGGAACACCTCGACGCGCGTTGCGCTCTGCGGCAAGACCGTAGACGAAATGCAGCAGCACGCGGCTGTATCGCTCCATGGATCCGCTGACGTCGCCGAGCAGCACGATCGGCCGCGGCCGTCCCGCCGCGTGCGGCGAGGAAGGTCGATGAGGTCGCCGAGCATCACGTTCCGCCGCAGAACGGGCCGGAGATCGCGGAGCGCCAGTGGAGCCGCGCTGCCAGCGGCGCGTGCGGCGGCGGCCCAGGCTCCACGGAAAGCGCTCCAGCAGCGACCGGGCGCGTTCGAGCTCGCGATCGGTGAACTCGCCGAAGTCCTTCGTCCGCGAGACGCTCGCCGCGCTCCACGCGCCGACCGCACGCGTCGCTGCCGCTGATCCCGGCGCCGAACTCTTCGAGCTCCGCGTGGATCGGGACACCGGAGGCAGGCACGGCCACGACGCGCGGCCGTTCACCGAGCGAGAACAGCGGCAGGCCAGGCGCCGGCGCGCGATGCGGCCGGAAGAACAGGTCGAATGCGCGATCGAACTTCGCCGATCTCGTCGTGATCGTGCACGAGCAGGCTGCGCAACGCCGCCGCGACATCGCACGGCTGCCCACGTCGACCATTCGAGCGCGCGCACCGCGTCCAGCAGGCGGCCGTGATGGACCTCGAGCCCCGCCGCGCGCAGCAGGCGTCCGAACAGGAGGACGTTGAATGGCCAGGTCTCATCGAGCCCGCGCCACGGGCCAGCGCCGCGATTGAGCATCGCCTGGATGCGCTCGCCGCGCACGGCCTGGATGTCTTCCTGGTTCTTGAGCAGGATGCCGAGCGTCTCGTCGACCGTGCTCGGCGTCGAGCTCGTCGCGATCGAGCGCCACGAGCGCCGCGGCCCAGTCCAGCGTCTCCGACACGCCCGCCGGTCTTGTACAGCTCCGCCGTCCGCAGCTCCTGCACGAACGCCGTCACCTGTTCGGCGAGCCGCGCCGGGCACCCCGGCAGCTTGGCGGCGACGATGCGGTGCTCGGTTTCCGCAGTCCGGATAGTCGATCCAGCTGTAGACGCAGCGGCGCTTCAGCGCGTCGTGGACCTCGCGCGTGCGGTTCGACGTGATGACGACGACCGGCGGCTCGGCGGCGCGGATCGTCCCGAGCTCGGGAATGGTGATCTGGAAGTCGGACAGCAGCTCGAGCAGGTAGCCCTCGAACTCTTCGTCGGCGCGGTCGATCTCGTCGATGAGCAGGACCGGCGGCCGCGCTCGCGTCTGCTCGATCGCGCGCAGCAGCGGCCGCTTGATCAGGAACGTGTCGGTGAACAGCTCTCGCGCCGCCGGCCTCGGATCCAGCGCGTGCGCGCTCTCGAGCAGCCGAATCTCGAGGATCTGCCGCGGGTAGTTCCACTCGTAGACGGCGTGGCTGATGTCGAGCCCCTCGTAGCACTGCAGGCGAATCAGCTCGGTGTCGAGCGTCGGACGCGAGCACCTTCGCCACCTCGGTCTTGCCGACGCCAGGCTCTCCTTCGAGAAACAGCGGCCGCTGCAGGCGCAGCGCGAGGTAGGTCGAGACGGCAAGCCCTCGCCCGGCGATGTACTGCCGCTCGGCCATGCGCCTGCTGCAGGTCGTCGACCGATGCCGGTATCGCGAGTCTGGGCGAGGCGTGTCGAGAGCGCAGTTCACGATCGCTGCACAGCTGCGGCTTGACCTGCGCGGCCGTCAGATCAGCGAGGCGCGCGCCGCGGCGTTGGCGCAGCGCTCGCCTGGTGAACACGGGCGCGACCGCACGGCGGTATTCCGCCGACGCGTAGATGTCTCCGCGTCACGTCGTTGCCGAGATCGGCGGCAACCTGCCGCGGCCGCCGCGGCGATCGGCGTCGTCGGTGATCGCCTTGCCCGTCAGCGCGCCCTCCGACCGCTGCTGGCGCGACGCGCGCTGGGCAGCAGCCCGCCCAGGGCAATGCGCGCCGAGCTGCACGATGCCGTTCGCGACCGCGACCCAGCGCCGCCACGCCGATGACCGCGTAGCGTGACGCCGGATGCGAGAACTTCTCGTAGGCGGAACCCTGCCCGCGGCTCGAGGCCGGCACGTGGATCGCCAGCAGGATCTCGTCTTCGGCCAGCGCGGTCGTCATGATGCCGGTAAAGAACTCGATCCGCCGGAATCGTGCGCTCGCCGCCCGGTCCGGCCGCAACGCACGCGCGCATCGAGCGCCACGAGCACGGTCGGCAGATCGGATGCCGGATCCGCGTGCGCGACATTGCCGCCGATCGTCCCGCGATTCCTGACCGCGGGATCGCCGACCAGTGCCGCCGCCTCGGCCAGCGCCGGCGCGGCCTGGCGCAGATCCGCCGACGCGGCCAGCTCGGCATGCGTCGTGAGCGCGCCGATGCGGATCGCGTCCCCCTGCCGCGAGATGCCGCGCAGCTCGGGGATCGCGTCCGATGTCGACGAGCGCGGACGGCGCCGCCAGCCGCAGCTTCAGCAGCGGCACGAGGCTGTGGCCGCCGGCGAGGAGCTTCGCGCCGGGATGCGCGGCGAGGAGCTGATGCGCGTCCGCGACGGAGCGTGCCCGGTAGTAGTCGAAGCTTTGTGCATACATGGCTACGCGCCTTTCTTCGCCGTCGCGGCCATCGCGCGCCAGACGCGCTCCGGCGTCAGCGGCATCCGAAGCGACTCGACGCCGAAGGGCTGCAGGGCGTCGATCACGGCGTTGTACACCGTTGCCGTCGAAGCGATCGTCCCCGCCTCACCTATGCCCTTCACGCCGAGCGGATGGTGCGGCGACGGCGTGACGGTCGACAGCACCTCGATGTCGGGCAACATATCGGCGCGCGGGATGGCGTAGTCGGCAAGCGAGCCGGTCAGGAGCTGGCCGTTGCCGTCGTACACCGCTTCTTCCCATAACGCCTGGCCGACCCCCTGAACGACGCCGCCGTGCACCTGGCCTTCGACGATCACCGGATTGATCTGCGGTCCGCAGTCGTCGACCGCTACGTAACGCTGCAGCTGCACCTTCCCCGTCGTGGGATCCACTTCGACAACGGCGACGTGCGCGCCGAACGGAAACGTGAAGTTGGGCGGATCGTAGAAGCTCGAGGCTTCCAGCCCGGCCTCCATCCCCTGTGGCAGGTTCCAGGCCACGTTCGCCATGAGCGCCATGTCCTGGATCGTCTTGAAGCGATCCGGCGACCCTTTCACGAAGAACCTGCCATCCGCGTAGTCCATGTCCTCGACCGCGGCTTCGAGCAGATGACTCGCCAGCAGCCGTGCTTTCTCTTTGATCTTGCGCGTCGCAACCGCGAGTGCCGCGCCGCCGACGGCGGTCGTTCGGCTGCCGTACGTGCCCCACCCCATCGGGGTGTTGTCCGTGTCGCCGTGCACGACCTTCACGTCGTCGACACCGACGCCAAGTTCGTCGGCCACGACCTGCGCGAAGGTCGTTTCCTCCCCCTGGCCGTGCGGCGACGCGCCGATGAACACGTTCACCTTGCCGGTCGGGTGCACCCGGACGATCGCGCTTTCCCACAGACCACCCTGGAACCCGACCGCGCCCGCCACCTGCGACGGGCCGAGACCGCAGATCTCGACGTAGGTCGAGACGCCGATGCCGATGTAGCGGCCCTTCGCGCGCGCCGCGGCCTGCTCCCGGCGGAGGTTCTCGTAGCCGACGTGCGCCAGCGCCTTGTCGAGCACCGCCTGGTAATTGCCGCTGTCGTACTTGAGCCCCGTGATCACATCGTGGCCGTTGTCGAACGGCGGAATCAGATTGCGCCGCCTGATTTCAGCGGCGTCCACACCGATCTCGTGCGCGAGCAGATCGAGGAGGCGCTCGAGCATGAACGTGGCTTCGGGACGGCCGGCCCCGCGGTACGCCTCGACCGGCGTCGTGTTCGTGTAGACCCCGTACACATCCTCCTTGAGGGCCGGCACCTGGTACGGCCCGGACAACATCAGGCCATGAAGAATCGTCGGAATGCCTGGCGCGGCCGTCGACAGATACGCGCCCATGCCAGCCCACACGGTGCAGCGCAGGCCGAGGATCTTTCCGTCCTTCGTCGCGGCAAGCTCGACGTCCTGCACGTGATCCCGTCCGTGCGTCGTCGCCTGATAGTTCTCGGATCGCGTTTCGATCCACTTCACCGGCCGTCCGAGCTTCATCGAGGCGAAGGCGGTGATGAAGTCCCCCTGAACCTGCGAAATCTTGCTGCCGAAGCCGCCGCCGACTTCGGGCGCGACGACGCGCAGGCGATCTTCGGGAACGCCCGTGACGACCGACATGATGAAGCGGACGATGTGCGGGTTCTGTGTCGTGTTCCACAGCGTCAGCTCGCCGGTTGCCGGCGTGAACTGCGCGAGGGCGCCGCGCGGTTCCATCGCGGTCGGGATCAAGCGCTGCTGGATGATCCGATCCTTCACCACGACACCGGCGGACTTGAAGGCCGCGTTGACGTCACCGCCCTCGACCGTCCAGTGAAACGCGACATTCCCGGGTGCTTCCTCATGCAGTTGCGGAGCGCCCTCCGCCACGGCTTGCTGCGGGTCCACGACGGCGGGAAGCGGCCCGTACTCGACGTCGATCAAGTCGAGCGCGTCGTAGGCCTCGAATTCGGAGTCCGCGACGACGACGGCCACGGCGTCGCCGACGTACCGGACGACATCGGTCGCGAGGACGCGGTACGGTGAAACCTTCAAACCGGCATTGGGCAGCAGCCACGCGCAGGGGATGCTCTTGAGCGCTGCTTCCGTGTCGGCGCCCGTGAACACGGCAACCACACCGGGCGCGCGTTTGGCGCGGCTGGTGTCGATGCCACGAATGCGGGCGTGCCCGTGGGCGCTCCGCAGGATCGCGGCGTGCACCATGCCGGGCAGTGTGAAGTCCGCCGTGTAGCGTGCCGTGCCGGTGAGAAGGCGCGGGTCTTCCCGCCTCCGGATCCCCGATCCGAACACGCGAGCCGGCGCCGCCTTGACGGTCGTCATCGTCGACCTCCGATCGCAGCCGCACGTGGATCGGCTGCGGCTGCCTGCACGGCGCGGACGATGTTCTGATAGCCGGTGCAGCGGCACATGTTGCCCTCGAGGCCGTGGCGGATCTGTTCGGGGGAAGGATTCGGATTGGTGCGCAGGATCTCGTGTGCGGCGAACACCATCCCCGGCGTGCAGAAGCCGCACTGGAGCCCATGCTTCGCCCAGAACGCGTCCTGCAGCGGCGTGAGCTCGCCGCGATCCGCAAGCCCCTCGATCGTGGTGACGCTCGTGCCGTCGGCCTGCACGGCGAGCGTGGTGCACGACTTCACGACGACGCCGTCCATCAGGACGGCGCAGGCTCCGCACTGGCTGGTGTCACACCCGATCTTGGTGCCAGTCAGCCCGGCATCGCGGAGAAACTGCACGAGCAAAAGGCGCGGCTCGACGTCCTGTTGGTACAGCCGGCCGTTGACGCTGACGCTGACGGGGCATCGCATGAAGTCCCTCCCGCGCGAAGCAAGAATCGCGGTCGGATCCCACCACGGATGCCGCGTCTGGCGCAAGAGGCACGGGGCCGGGTCTCACTCGACGTCAGACTCGCTCACCAGTCTCTGATACGTCCGTCGGGCGTGCTCGTAATCGGCTTTCGCCTGTTCCAGCTCGTCGCGCCTGATGAATCGCTCCTTCTGCGACCAGCACTGGTCGACGCCCTTGAGACACCATTCGGCACTCCGTCGCGACGCGCGCACCGGCTTGCCCGCAACCAGCACCCAGACGGGATTCGTGTGCGACGACGGCAGGATGCGCACCGCCAGCCAGCTGCTGCGCTCGATTTTCGTCTCGAACGTCAGATCGCGCAGCGCGCCATCGGCGACGAGAGTCTGTTTCGCGACGGGATACCCGTTGACGATGAGCTCCACAGCGACTTCGCGTGTGTCCCCGATGCGGGCGCGCTCGATATCCCAGTAGGGCTGTTCCTGGTAGCGGCGCCTGCCGCGTTCGGGATTGGGCTTCTCGTTCAAGAACGCAGCCGCGCGGACGTGCACCTTCACGCGGCCGGCGGCAGACAGTCGCAGCTCGCTGCCGTTCTCGCCCATTCGGACGTCATTGACGGCGAAGTCGAGCAGATGGCTTCGGCCGTCGCCGACGTAATTTCGGCCGCGGTGAATCCCCTCACACCAATCTGCATAAACGAGCTTGCCGTCGAGCTTCACGTACGAGCGCCCGAGCCCCACCTTTTCTCCATAGACGCACGGGAAATCCGTCTCGCCGCTGATCCGTGTGCGGAAGCCCACGTTCAGGGTGTGGTACCAGATGTTCAGCTCCCACACGTAGGGCGTATCGACGGTAGAGATGAAGTCGACCGCGCGAACCGGCTTGCCATCGGGGCCAGGCACCTCATGCGTGACGTCAACGATGTACTCATTCGCGCCGATGCCGTTGAACGGCGGCACGATGTAGTTCGGCAGCTCCGACGAGTTCACCTCGAGGCCGAATCCCGAATGCGCCGGGCCGCACACCGCACCCTGGCGCTTGGCCCAGCGCAGCGTATTGAGACCGAGGGTTGGCCAGTGTTCATAGGAGGTGCCGCCGGGGTAAATCTGCTCGTTGAGGCGCAAGAGCACCAGATGACCGGACTGATGCGAGCCGAAGCCCGAGACCTCGACGTCGTAGTGCAGTAAGTAGGGCGGACGAGAGACGAGATCGTCTCTACCGGTGAAGAACCGTTTCTGCGTATCGAAAGCGGGACCCCAGGTGAGATTTGCTCCGACCTTCAAGTCCTCGCCGAGCGTGTGGCGAACCATATCCGCGGGGAGGACGCCTTCGGTCGGATTCATGTAGTGGGCGCAGCCCGCGGCGTGAATGTGATGGTCGCCCGACCACCACCCGAACTTTGCGGGATCGATCCACCGTTCGATTTGAAAGCTCGCGCCCTGAGCCGCACCACCATTCCCCCCGCCC
This sequence comes from uncultured Acidobacteriota bacterium, assembly GCA_963785755.1. Classification (GTDB taxonomy): domain Bacteria; phylum Acidobacteriota; class Vicinamibacteria; order Vicinamibacterales; family 2-12-FULL-66-21; genus JACCXG01. Next base: position 13,473 of record CAWAXG010000070.1, read on the forward strand.
GCACCGCCGGCTGACTCCACTACCGTGAGCGGCTGCGTCTTCGTAATGGATTCCGGACCGCGCCAGTACTCCACCGTGTACGTGCCGGCCGGAAGCTTCATGAATTCGCCATCAGCCCGGTAGACCTGCGGGTGGAACGCGAAGTCGGGCGCCAGCCGCTTGGCGCGCGACGGATACACGCGGCCTTGCGCGTCGCGAATCACGAATGCCGCGACCGTCGGCGCACCCGTTTCGTCGCGCACCCGCCACGGCACGGTTTCCGCCGGCCGGATGGTGAAGAGAATCGGGACCTCGTTGCGATATCCGAGGTCCTGGGTCCCCTGCCCAACGTCGAACGTCAAGCTTGCCTCGCGCTGGCCGGGATCCCGGCTGTACAGCTGCACGATGCGGTATTCGAGTGCGAGCCCGCTCAAAGTCCTCGTGAGCGGCTGGCTGTCGAACATCTGGAGATCGAGCCAGAGACTCAACAGTTCGTCGGGCATCGCGCCGGCGAGGCGCCGCGCCTGGCTGCTGATCCCGCGGAGGACGGCCGTCGTGCCCGACTCGTTGTGGACCTTCACGAGGAACTGACGCCAGCCGTGCTCGACGAGCTCGCGTTTCGCGGGCCCTGGTGCGACCTTCACGCGCATCTGCGGGTTGATCTCGACCCCCACGAGGCAATGGCAGTCGAGCACGCGTTGAATCGCGGTCACTGCCGACGCCTCGTTGGCCGTTTTGAACGCCACCTCGAGCTCGCGCTGGTGGTCCGGAGGAAGTGGCGCGCCCAGGAACTCTGCGGCGGCGATCAACCGTGTGACCTGTGCGACCAACGGTTGCAACGGCACGTCGCCGACAATCGGCAGGCGCGATTCGCAGGGTTCGCCTGCCTGCCCGCCGAGAGCGGCGCGCGGTGTCGTCATGGCATCGCGAGGCCGCATCAGCTCGGGGGATGCGAGCGCCGCGGGGAGAACGCTCGTCGAGTGAAGGAAGACGCGGCGGGACACGCCTTTGTTCTGCCGCGGACGGTCGCCGTGGGTATCGCTCATCTTTCTCCTCCTGCAGGCCGGGGTTGCTTGGCACCGGGAGTCGAACAGCGGGGATTCTATCGCTGCGCCGCAACGATGGACGGAAAACTTCTACCGCTGACGGAGAGAATCGACTCTGGCTCGCCGCACTGGACGATTTCCGCGACTGGTTGGTGTGTGCGGCGTGAGGTCCGCCTTCGCCCCGACGGGGCTTCGGCGAGACATCTCGCCATAGCGCGCCTGAATTCACCGCGCGCGGAGGCGGATGGCTTGGACGCGTGGATTCGGAACGGCCCAGCTCGTCGGTCCTGGACGTTGCGGGTGTACGGCGCCGAGCCGGTGATCTTCAGCGCGTCGGCACCAGTCGCTTCAGCTCCTCGAACCAGTTCTGCACCACGACGATCTCGGCCGACTCCGACGCAGCGGGAACGGATGCCTCGTTCTTGAGCATCAGGAACCGCTGGCCGTCGAGGGTGTCGTATTGAGGAGCCGCCGAGGTGAGCTGTCCGTCTCTCGTCGCGTAGCGGCCTGCGAACAGCCTCGTCGCGGGGCCTGCAGCCCAACTCGGGCCGCGCGTTTGAACGGTGACCGCCATGAGCGCGCCATCGGGCGCGACGTAGAACAGCTCCTTGCCGCCCGGTCCCCATCGCGGCTGCACACCGCCTCCGGTCGACACCGGCAGGATGCCGCCGGCGTCGGGACTGGGAAACCGCTGGACGTACACCTCGAACCGATCGGAGCGATTCGACTCGAACGCCAGCCAGCGGCCGTCGGGCGACACCGTGCCGGCTCGCTCATCCGCGCGCGTATCGACGAGTGACGTGACCTCTCCGGTCTTCAGCGTCAGGAGTCGGATGCCGCCCCGGTTTGCCGAGGTGACTTCGGTGAAGACGACCCCAGAGCCATCGGGCGTGACCATGGGCCCGATTTGCGTCGTCTCCCGGTCGATGACGCGCGCGGCCTCACCGTGTCCGTCGGCCGACTGGACGTACAACCGATAGGAGCCGGTACGGTTCGACGCGAACATCACCCGGCCATCCGACAGCCACGTCGAGCTCGCGTCCGAGGCGGGGTCGTCAGTCACGCGGGAGAGCGCCGACGATGAGAGGTTCAGGACCCAGATGTCGCCCTGCGCGGCATCCGAGAACATCGTGAGGACACCATCGCGCGCGAGTTGCGGATGCCGGTAGGGACGAGGGGATACGCCCGCAAGCGGTGTTTCCTTGCCGCCGCGGTCGACCCACACCACAGAGTAGGGGCCAGCCTGGGCGGCAGCCGATGGGACGTATACGAGCGTGCCGTTCGCCGCGACGTCGAGTTGGATGTCTCCCGCCGGCAGGATCGGAGCGGGCGTCAGTACAGCCACCGGCGTGCCCACCACCGTACGTCGCGCGGGATCGAACGCCACGGCGTGCAGCGCGCCGTTCGCGCCGTACAAAAGATGGCCTGAGGGCACGTAGCGCGCTCGGGTTCCGCGAACCGGCAGCACCGTCACCTGGCGCGTCTCAACATCGACGACCGCAATCCGGCCAGCGTCGAGGCCACCGGTGGATGCGGCAATGGTGAAGACCACCGCGCGCCCGTCCGGCAGAAACTCGGGAAACGTGTGATCGCCCTCACCGCGGGCTGGATCGGGCGTCGTCAGCATCGTGACCTCCCCGCCCTCGGCCGGGACGCTCGCGAGCCCGGTCGCGCCGACAGTCGCGAACACGATCGTGCCGTTTGCGTTCCAGGTCGCGCCGCGCAGGCCGGCGTCGAGCTTCGCCACCGGCACCGACGCGCCGCCGGTCGTGGCGACCTTCCTCAGTTCGCCGCCGCTCGAGAATCCCACCCATTGACCGTCGGGCGAGGCGAACAGTCCAGCCGGCGTGCCGACCCCCGTCAATGTCGTGGGCTGCACCTCGTTGAGCGCGCGCACCACGATCCGATCGCCGGCGCGGTAGATCACCCGATCGCCGCGAGACGTGATGACTACGTCGCGACTGACCACGCCCGGCACGAAGGCGGCGACGCCGCCCGTCGGGATGCTGAGCCGCGTGACCGGCGGCGGAGCCGGGCGCATGACAAACCAGACGGCCGATCCAGCGACAGCAGCGCCGGCGAGCCCGGCGGCGAGCGCTCCAGCGCGGCGCCATCCAGCCGATCCCGGCCTGTCCGTGCTGACCGGCACCGACGTCTCGAACGCGCCTTCGATCGCGAGCCGCACATCGTGAACGTCGGCGACACGCTCCTTGAGATCCTTCTTCAGGCACAACTCGAGCACGCGTCGCACCCGCGGCGGCGTGGCAGGTGGCAGATCCTCCCAGGCCGGCTCGGATCGGAGCACGCGCGACAGGGTCAGCGACACATCCTCGTCGTCGAACGCGCGCCGCCCCGAGAGCATTTCGAAGAGCACGCAGCCGAACGCCCAGATGTCGGCGCGTCGATCCACGGGCCGCCCGCGCGCCTGCTCCGGGCTCATATATGCGGCGGTGCCCAGAATCATTCCCGCCTGTGTCATTGCGGGCGACGTGATGGTCGGCGACTCCGCGAGCTCGCGGCGGTCCTGGCCTTGCGCCTGGTCGATGGCCTTCGCGAGCCCGAAGTCGAGTACCTTGACCGTCCCGTCGGGCCGCACCTTGATGTTGGCGGGCTTCAGATCGCGGTGGATGATGCCCTGCGCATGCGCCGCCTCGAGCGCCTCGGCGATCTGGCGCGCGATCTTCAGGGTGTCGTCTATTTCTAATCCGCGGCGGGCCCGTCCCTTCATCACTGCTCCGGCGTCTCCTCGGTCGCCGTCCCGAGGCCCCGAGGCGGCGCGCAGAGACTCGGGATGACCACTCGCGATCAGGTCGGCGACCGTCGGTCCGTCGACCAGCTCCATCACGAGCGCCGGTGCGCCGCCGGAGCCTTCCAGTCCGAAGATCTGTGCGATATGCGGGTGATTGAGGGCGGCCAGCACTTCCGCCTCGCGCTGGAATCGCGCCAGCCGATCCGGATCGCGGGCGACCGCGGGGGGCAGGATCTTGAGGGCAACATCACGTTTGAGGTGGACGTCAGTCGCCCGGTAGACTTCGCCCATTCCGCCTTCGCAAGTATCTCGAGGACGCGATACGGCCCGAGGGCATCGCCAGGGTTCATCGCGTCCTCATGACTTGGCTTCGGCGCGACCGCGCCATAGCTCGCGCGCCCGAGCAATCGCGAGCGGCGGCGGGGCCGCCCTCGCCCAGCTTGGAGAGCACTCGATATGGACCGATGGTGGCGCCGATCATCGTTGAGCCCGCTACATCTTAATCGCCGCCCGGCGCAGCGCAGCTGTAAGCAGTCCCTGACAGGGATCCGGAACGGAAATCAGGATGAGGGACGATGAGGGGGCAAGGATCGAGGATTACAACGGTCGTTCAGGTTCGGTTCAGGCGCAAATGCGTATGGTGCCCGCATGTTTGATTTCCTCGCTTACGATTTCGGGTATAGCTGGTCGGTGCGCTACGCGATGCTCGTTCCTCTGGTCCTCGCGGGCGGTGTCGCAGCGTTTGCCGTGTGGCGGTCCTGGTCACGCTGGGTGTTCATCCCGATGGTGCTGGTGGCCGTGTGGGCCGCGGCGGCGGTCGTCTTCCTCAACGCGATGCTCAATCGCCCGATGCCGCTCCCAACCGAGCGCTTCCTGACCTCCGGCTCCGGACGCGTGCTCGACGTCGGCGCCGGGTCGGGGCGCGCGGCCATCGGCGTGCTCCTCGCACGCCCGCACACCACCGCGATGGGCGTGGACATCTACAGCGGCTACTGGGGCATCGACGAGAACACGCCGGAGCGATTCATGAGGAATGCCCGGATTGCCGGCGTCGCCGAGCGCGCGGCCGCCCGCGTCGGCGACATGCGGGAGCTGCCGTTCGGCGACGGCGAGTTCGACGCCGTGGTCAGCTCGTACGCGATCGATCATCTGCGGCGGGCCGAACGTACGAAAGCGATTGCCGAAGTCGCGCGGGTCCTCAAGCCGGGCGGCGAGTTTCTGCTGTTGATCATCCGCGTCGACTGGAGGACCTGGCTCGTCTCACCGCTGCTCGCACATCACCCGTCGCAGGATCTCGAACCCTGGCGCGCCCTGCTTCGGGACAACGGCTTCAGCCTCGAGGAGGAAGGCACGCCGTTTACAACGCTGTATTTCCTGGCGAAGAAGCAGGGCCGCGCCTCCGAGTGAACGGATTCCGGGTATCATCAGCGCCCAAATGACCCTGGACACGGAGAGGTCTCGTTCCTCCCGTGATCAGAAGGAGGGCGCTGTGCGGATTCCGTCTCGTCTGGCTCTGAACGCCGGTCTTCTGGCGATCATGGTGGTTGCGTTGAGCGTCCTTCCGGGAATCGCCAGACAACGGGCCGCGGCCGGAATGGCCAAGGCCGCCAACGAGTTCGTCTCGAGCCTCACGGCCGAGCAGCGCGCGAAGGCCGTCCATCCCGTGGCCTCGCCGGAGTGGACGCGCTGGAACTTCATTCCCGCCAGCATGTTTCCGCGCAACGGGATCAACTTCAAGGAACTCAATGCGGCCCAGCGGCAGCGGGCCCACGATCTCATGAAGGCCGGGCTGAGCCAGACCGGCTACATGACGACGGCGTCGGTGATGCAGCTCGAGAACGTCCTTCGGGAGATGGAAGGGCCCAGCGCGACGGCCGGTGCCCCGCCAGCCGCCGCCCCCCAGGCTGCGCCGCCAGCGCCAGCCCCTGACCAGCCGGCAGGTGCCGGCGGCGAGGGAGCGCAGCGTGGCGGCGGCCGAGGCCGGGGTCGAGGCGGCGACGGCGGCGGCGGCGCACCGGTCGTGCGCGATCCGGAGCTCTACTATCTGACGGTTTTCGGCGATCCGTCTGCGAAGGGGGCATGGGGCTGGCGGCTCGAAGGGCACCATGTATCACTGCGGTTCGCGATCGACAACGGTCGAATGCTCGTATCGAGCACGCCGCAATTCCTCGGCTCCAACCCGGCCGAAGTGCCGTACGGGTACGGTCCCTACACCGGCCTCCGCGTGCTCGCGGCTCAAGAGGACGCCGCGCGCGCCCTCGTGCTCGCGCTCGATGCGAAGCGGCAGGCGATTGCGATCGTCGCGCCCAAACCGCGAGGCTTCGCATCCGGCACCACGGTCAAGTTCGATCCGCAGGCTCCCGTGGGACTGCCGGTATCGCAGATGTCCTCGACACATCGCGACATGCTGATGAAGCTGATCGACAGCTACGCCGGCATCATGCCGCCCGATATCGCCGCCGAACGGATGGCGCGGATCAAGGCCGCCGGCATCGACAAGATCATGTTCGCGTGGTCAGGAGCGACGGAGAAAGGGCAGCAGTACCAATATCAGGTCCAGGGTCCGACGTTCCTCATCGAGCACAACAACACGCAGAACAACGGAAATCACATCCACGCCGTGTGGCGCGACTTCAACGGCGACTTCGGCAGGGATGTGTTGGCCGAGCACATGGCGGCGTTGCCGCACTAGGCGGCTGATAAGAACCCGACGTCAACTCCCAACTTCCAACTTCCAACTCCCAAACGAGCAAACGCGGCGCAAGCGCCTCGCCTTGGAAGTTGGCAGTTGGAGATTGGGAGTTGATGCGATGCCTCTCGATCATCAGGCCGTGAAGAGTCAGCACATCCTCCTGTCGCTAATCGTCCTCACGCTGACCGTCGCGCTGCCGGCCGAGCAAGCACCAGCGCAGAGCGCCCGCTACGTCCTGACGAGCGTCGAGCAGAACATCGACAGTCGGCGACTGGCAGATCACCGCACGCGAGACCGGCGTGGCGCCAGGCGTCCCGTGGTCGGTGCGGCGGCAGCGGCTGCACGGCGGCAAGCAGGACGGCGTCGATCTGGTCGTGATCGACAACGGACGGATGACGATCACGCTCGTGCCCACCCGCGGCATGGGCATCCTGCACGTCGTCATGGGCGACCTCAGACTGGGCTGGAACTCGCCCGTGAAGGAGGTCGTGCACCCGAAGTACATGAACCTCGAAGCACGGGGCGGCCTCGGGTGGCTCGACGGCTTCAACGAATGGCTGGCGCGCTGCGGGCTCGAATGGGCCGGCCATCCCGGCCCGGATCGCTTCGTCAACAACGTCGGCGAGCAGGCTGAGATGAACCTGACGCTGCACGGGAGGGTGGCGAACATCCCCGCATCAGAGGTCGAAGTGATCGTCGAACGGGAGCCACGCCCCCGCATCCGGGTGAGGGGTCGCGTCGATGAGCGGGCGTTCTACGGTCCCAAGCTGGAGCTCTGGACCGAGGTCTGGACCGAGCCAGGGAGCTCGACGTTCCGGATCGAGGACGCGCTCACCAACCGCGGCGCATTCGAGCAGGAGTTCCAGGTCCTGTACCACGTCAACTACGGTCCGCCGCTGCTCGGGGCCGGCGCGCGTTTCTCGGCCGCGGTCCGGCGCGTCACACCGTTCAACGCGCACGCGGCGAAGGACGTCGCGACCTACGCGGACTACGCCGGGCCGGTGCGCGGGTTCATCGAGCAGGTCTACAACCTGCACCCGCTGGCCGATGGCGCAGGCCGCAGCCTGCTGATGCTGCGCAATGCGTCGGGCGACCGCGCCGTGTCGATGGGCTTCGCGGTCGCGGACCTCCCCTACGTCACGCTCTGGAAGAACCTGACCGCGCTCGAAGAGGGGTACGTCACGGGTCTCGAGCCCGGGACGGGCTTCCCGTACACGCGACGCCTCGAACGGGAGGCTGGACGCGTGCCTAAGCTGAAGCCCGGTGAGACGCGCCGCTTCGCGATCGACGTCGGGCTGCACACGACGGCGGCGGGCGTCACGGCGGTCGACGAACAGATCAAGCGGATCCAGAACGGCCGGCCGATTCAGATCGATCGGGCGCCGGAACGGTAATCCTTATCCCTAATCCTTGATCCTGAATCCATCCGTGAATGCTCCCTATCCGCCATCCGGATGACATACGTCCCGCGCGGTCAGCCCGGCGCCTACTCGTGTCCTGCTGGTCATCGTGGCAACTCACCAGCTCGCGCCGGCAGTCGGCAATCGGGCCGATCGCGCAAGGCCTCGACTACGTCGGCGCATAGTGGCGTCGGACTGGGCCGCGCGACGATGCCTCTTTACGCATCGGCGGTCAAGGTTGCACTGAGTCGCGCACGATGCTCGACCGTCGATCGCGCTCGCGCGCGATGTCTGGCGGTGACTACCTTCCAGCAATCAGGCGTCTTCGGATCTGCCTCGATATCGGGCGGACGCAGCGGGATCCATGGTCGGGCTCATGAACACGTCGGCAGCAGTCGGAGGCCTGCACGCGCTCCACCGTGTCCGACTACATCGTCAGAACGCTTCAGCAGCTACGCACGCGCCCTTCAGTCCCCATGGCCGTGGCGTTATTCGTCGGGACGCTGCTCTGGTCTCAAGGTCGACGTCGACGAGAGCTGCGCGCGGAGCCGATCGCGGTTCCTCGCTGCCGGTTGCCCTCGCGATGAATCGTTCAATTCACGGCGGGCGAGAATCGAGCCCCGGGCGGGTGGCCAGATCCGCGAGCCGCGCACCGACCAGGAGGCCGATCACCATCGCGCCGACCACGAACACCGACTTGGCGGAGAGCGCCAGGGTTGCCGCGGCGAGGGCCGGATCGGCCGCCGTTCCCGCAGCTGACAATCGCATCGCGCCCGCAATGGTCTGATAGATGTAGACCCCCGGCATCATCGGTACGGCGCCGGCGAACGCAACCGACGAGAACGGCAGCCGCAGGCGATCGGCGGCGACGTTGGCAAGGACCCCGATGGCCAGGCACGCGAACAGCGTGGAGAACCCCACGCTCAGGTATTCGAGACTCAGATAGCGGATACCGTGGCCAACCATGCCGCACACGATCGACACCCACAGGACGCGCCACGGCGCGTTGTAGAACGCGCCGAATCCACAGGCAGCGACGCCGGCCAGCGCCATGTCCAGCAACAGCGTGAGCCGCATGGCCTCCGACGGCGATGTCGACACGGTCACCGGTCCGAGGGTGAGAAGGCCTCCGAGGACAACGCCGAGCGTGGTGGCCACGAGGATGCCGACGGCAAGCGCCAGGCGACAGACGCCCGTCTGCATGTGGTTTTCCAGCATGTCGTGCACGCCGTTGATGAGATGCGGGCCCGGCACGATCATCAGTGCGGGAACGATCAGGCAGAGGCCCGGCGTCTCCGTCCACCCCAGACGAATCGCCAGGCCGCCGAGGGCCGCGCCAATCAGTCCTGCTGCGAAGGGGTGCGCGAAGAGCAGGACAGATCGCCTGGCAAGCTCCTGGCGCGCGATCAGCCCCAGGGCGGTAGACAGGCCGCTCACGGCGATCGCGCCCCAGTCCGCGAGCAGCAGCCACGCGATGGCCGACGCCGCCAGCCCGAGTAGACCGGCGACTACCCAGCGGTTGTGGCGCGGCGCCAGCCGTTCCACGGCTTCCAGACTCCTCGTGGCTTCGTCGAGCTCGATGCGGCCCTGGCACAGAATCATCGATCACACGCCGGGTTCCCACTCTCACCGCGACGTTGATGCGAAGCTCCGGCGCCCGTGCATGGATATCACGGCCATCCGCCGTCGCGAGCGTGACCTCGCGATACCCCACGATCGTCTGAACGCCGGCCCCGAGGTGCCGCGCAATCCGCTCGATGCTGCGCTCGAGCGCTTTCGAACGGACGTTGTATTCGAGCAGGATGCGCGCAGTCAATTGGAGGAAGCTCAGCGCCGCCTCGCTGGGCGCCATGGCGGGCTGAGGCGGCTCGACCCGGCGGAGTTCGGCGGTCGTCGTCGCCGGCTGTGGCAGTTTCGGAATGCTGTTCACGCTGCTACGAGCCTGATTTTCTTGTGTCCTTCCAGAACTTCACGCCGGTGACGCGTCCAGCTTCGAGCGTGAAGCCGGTGACGCGCCCGGCGGCATCGCGCACGAACTGGATCGCGCCCGGCTGCCCGATGAACGTGTCCTTGATCGTCGGTTCGAGAACGACCGGTTTCAGCCGCGTCCGCTCGAGTCTGAGCGCCTCGTCCTTCAGCGTCATCCGGAAGACCGCGTCCATCTCGTCGCTGCGATAGACGCCGGCGAACTCCTGAAGGTCGGTCGCGGTCGGTGCAAACGCTTCGACGCGCTCAAACACCGTCCCGTCGGAGCCGGCGCGCAGGTGCTGGGCCCGTCCCTGAGTGTTCCGTTCGAATGTCACGCGCATGCGTCCGGCTGGCGCGGTCACCTCGAAGACGTCGTCACCAACCGGCTTCAGGTGAAGCCGCTGGGCCCCGTTGAGCGCGTGAAGCTTGGCCCCCTCGAGGACGATCCGCCGCGCCGACCACTGCGGCTGGTTCAGTAGAGTCCGGCAAACTGCGAGAGCTGTTCTGCGTCGAGAGGAACTTCAGGCGCCTCCGCGACGACAGCGACGGCGCTGGTCGGCGTCAGCTTGTCGGCCAGGAACACGTCCGCGACGCGATGCGAGAGCTGCGTCGGGATTGGCGGTCGCGATGTTACACAGCGTCGCCACGCCGAATCGATGCGCGGGAAATCGGATGATCGCGGACCGGTAGCCGGCGTCCGCCCCGCCGTGCCGACGGTCGAGAGGCCGCGATAGGTGCCCTGGACGACACCGAACGCGTAGTCGAGCTTCTCGCCGCTGTTCAGTACGCCGCGCTCGAGCAGTCCGGCGATCAGACGCTCGCCGCCAACAGTCCGAGTCGAAATTGCGCGTGCCAACGGGCGAGATCCTCGACCGTGGTCATCAGGCTCGTCGCGCCGGCCGTATCGAAGTTGGTGACGCTCAGGCGAAACGTGCCGCGTTCCGGCGCGTATCCGTATGCCTGGTTCTTGACGATCTCGGAGAAGTTGTCGCGGAAATGCGTGTTGAGCATGCCGAGCGGCTTGAAGATCCGCTCGGTCGTGAACTCGCGAAACGATTGACCGCTGACGCGGCTCACAATCATGGCCATCAGCGTATAGCCGCTGTTCGAGTACAGGTGCCGCTCCCCGGGCACGAAGTTCAGGTCCTTCTGCCGCGCGAGCAGCTCCAGCACGTCGTCATCCGTGATCAGATCGCGCGAGTATCGCCAGCCGGCGAGGCCGAGCAGCGACCATTGATCGCGAATGCCGCTGGTGTGGTGCGCGAGGTGCCGGATCGTGATCCTGTGCCCGAAGTCCGGCAGCTCCGGAATGTGTTTTCGCACCTCGTCGTCGAGCGAGAGCTTGCCTTCCTGCGCGAGCAGCAGAATCGCGGCGGCGGTGAACTGCTTCGAGACCGACGCGACGTGAAAGACCGACGCCGGGGTGAGCCGCACGTCGTGATCGAGATTGGCCATGCCGTACGCGCGTTTGTAAACGATGCGTTCACCCTGATACGCCGCCACTGCGCACCCGGGCGACGAGGCGCTGTCGAAATCCTTGAAGATGGCATCGACTCGTGAGGTCAGCGCCGATTCGCCGGCGACCGCGGCGGACTGGGCATGCGCCGAACCAGCGATGAGGATGGTCGCGGCCAGCATGAAGGGAAGGCGGGTGAGCATGGTTCGTCCTCGAGCCTCGCGTATCGAGTGGCCGATTGATTCGTCGGCAACGAGCCGACGCCGCCGCTCGAACAGCGCACAGGCGGCAATGGCAGCCGCTGTAGTTGGATTCGCTGGGATTGTGAGCCGCGTCCCGCCGGGGAGTCAAGCCGGCGCCGACGATTCAATCAGGGGCCCAGGCACTATCGCGCGCCAGGCGCAGGCCTTCAGGCCTGGCTCACCTGCGCGGGCGCAGGTCTGGCAAGCCTTGGCTAAAGCGACGGCGTACAATTCGCGGTACGAGAAGCAGCGAGGTTTCGAC
>CAWAXG010000071.1:0-649649 GCA_963785755.1 uncultured Acidobacteriota bacterium
ACAGCGCCGTGCGGACCGAGGAGCAGACGACCATCGCGCGTCTTTGGTCCGGCGTCGGCACGACCACGGGTTTCTTCTCAGTGTGGAACAACGTGGCTCGCGATGTCGTCCTCGCGCGTCAACTGTCGCTCGTCGAAACCGCCCGTGTGTTCGTGCTCGTGAACGTCTCGATCCACGATGCTCTCCAGACAACGCAAGCGAGCAAGTTCGTGTACGGCGTGTGGCGCCCCGTGACCGCGATCCGCGCGGCCGACACGGATCTGAATCCCGATACCGATCCCGATTCGACCTGGCTGCCCTTGATCACCACGCCCCCGTATCCCTCGTATGCCGGCAATCTGGCGACGATCGGAGCCAGCGCGGCGCGCGCCCTCCAACTCGTTTGCGGCACGAACGACGTGCCAGTGGCCGTGACCTGGAGTCTGCCCGGCGGGCTACCCGGCGTCACACGGCACTTCGACGGTTTCTGGCAGGCCGCCGAAGAAGAAGCCATGGCCCGCATTTATGGCGGCATTCATTACCGGTTCGATCAGCAGGCCGGTCAGCAGGTCGGCCAGTCGGCCGCGGAGTTTGTGTTCGCCAACTTCATGCGGCCGCGCGCTCGATGGTTCGACTGAAGACTCGGCGTCCTGACCTGCCGATGGCAGTCGCGAGGCTTGGGTTCACCTGAGCCTCGCGACGAGCTGGTTTCGAGCGCATCCGCCTTGGCGCGGTACTCGGTGGTCAGATCGTCTGGACTCGCCACTCCGGGAGAATCAGATGTCTATTCCTCGCACGTCGATAGCCCTTTTGACGTTCATCATGGGCTTCCTGCCTTTCAAGCCCTCGGTTACGGCTCAACAACCTCAGGTTCCACCCGCCGCGAGCGGTACTCAAGTCGTTTTATTAGGAACAGGAACCCCTCCAGCGGATCCCGATCGCTCCGGACCCGCCACCGCCATCGTCGTAAACGGCACGCCATATCTTGTCGACATCGGAGCAGGGGTTGTAAGAAGGGCGAAATCTGCTGTTGCAGATCGCGGCATAAACGCCTTGGAACCGACAAACCTGCGCGTTGTATTTGTGACTCACTTGCATTCGGATCACGTCGTTGGTTATCCGGATCTGATTCTGACTCCCTGGGTGCTCGGACGGCGAGTTCCGTTGGAGGTCTATGGCCCGCCCGGAATCAAGCACATGACTGCACATGTCCTCGAAGCTTACCGCGCGGACTTTGAAACGCGCTCGAAGCACTATGAAGAGAAGTTGTATGCAGTGGGCTCATTTCCTGAGGGGCACAAAGTTAACGCGCACGAAATCAAACCTGGCGTGGTTTACAAAGATGCGAATGTCACAGTTACTGCATTTCCGACAGCGCATGCCATGGACAGTTACGGATACCGGTTCGAGACAGCGGATCGAAGCATCGTCATCTCAGGCGATACAAACCCGACGCAGGCTACGATCGACGCCTGCAATGGTTGCGACGTCTTGATCCACGAAGTGTTAACCCACGACTGGCTGTCGCGACGACCGGATTTTGTTAACTACGCCGCGAAGTTTCATACAACCACAAGCCAACTTGCCGAGCTGGCGACGAAAGCCAAACCGCGCTTGCTCATTCTTTACCATGCGTCGATTGCGTGGCGACCTGTAGTTGATAATCAGCGGTCGAGACCAGAAGTGCTCCTGAGCGAAATCATCTCGAAGTATTCAGGACATGTTGTGGTGGGGCGAGATCTGGATGTGTACTGAGAGAATCCGAACGGAGCGAGAAGGGCTACAACCCTTTGCCAAATTGATTCGGGACAGCTGGTTTGCTAAGGTCGTCGTCATGTCCGAGCGTTCCACCGAGCAGATACGCGAATTGCTCGACTCCATTTATCGCGTGGATGTGAGCGCAACTAATGACTCGAATGGAGGTGGCCCGATGCTCCAGGCGCGCGGACTGACGAAGCGGTACGGCGGCGTGCTCGCGCTCGATCGCGTGAGCTTCGAGCTCCATCCCGGCGAGATCGTCGGCTACCTGGGCCCGAATGGATCCGGCAAGAGCACGACGGTCAATCTGGTCGTGGGGCTCCTCGACCCGAGCGCCGGCGAGATCTCGCTCGGAGGGATCCGTGCGTCCGAGGATCCGATCGCCTACAAGCGCCGCATCGGCTACGTCCCCGAAGAGCCCTCCCTCTACGCGCATCTGACGGCATCGGACTATCTCATGCTGGTCGGCCGGCTGCGCCGCCTGCCGGCGCACACGCTCCAGAAGCGCGTTCCCGAGCTGTTGAGCCTGCTGCAGCTGCACGACAGCCGCTATCGCTCGATGACGACGTTCTCGAAGGGCATGCGCCAGCGCGTGCTCGTCGCGTCAGCGCTCCTCCACAATCCCGATCTGCTCGTGCTCGACGAGCCGTTCTCCGGGCTGGACGTCAACGCCGGACTGCTGCTCCGGACGGTGATGCGCATCCTGGCGAGCGAGGGGCGGATGATCTTCTTCAGCACCCACCGCTTCGACATGGTCGAGAAGCTCTGCTCGCGCGTCATCGTGCTGTCATCGGGGCGGGTCGTGCTCGAGCGGCGCGTGGCCGACTTCCAGCGCGAGGGACCGGATTCGCTGGAGGAGACGTTCGTGCGGGCGACCCAGCAGCCCGACTTCGCGCCCCTCGCCCGGCAGATCGTCGACACGATCGCGGAAGCCTGACGTGCGCGATCGACCGGAAAGCGTTCTGACGCGGCACTTCTTCACCTCGCTCTTCGACTTCGGATTCCTCTCGGACGATGGCGCCGAGTCCCTGAAGCGGGCGATGCTGGGGAGTCTCGCCGTCGCGCTCGCGATCGGCCTTCTGCTCACCAGGGTGTTCATGGCCAAGTACTCCGCGCTCTCGAAGGGGTCGTTCGACGACTACGCGCGCGCGGTCGTGGCCGATCACGCGTTCCTGATGGCGATTCCGATGTGGGTCGTTGCCGGCGCCGTGGGGCTGGTGGGGCACTCGCTCTTCCCCGACCGGACGGACTTCCGCATCCTCATGGCGGAACCGCTGTCGCGGCTGACGATCTTCTCGTCCAAGCTCGCGGCCTTGCTGCTTTTCGTCGGGCTGTTCGTCGCGGCCGCGCATCTCGCGCTGCTGCCTCTCGCCGCGCTCACGCTGGTGGGCGCCATGAAGACCGGGTCGATCCTGACGACTGCGCTGGCGTTCGGCTTGTCGAGCCTGAGCGGCAGTCTGTTCGCGGCGCTGGCGGTTGTTGCCATTCACGGACTGCTGGTGCTGTTCGCGCCGCGCGGGACGCTGCTCGCGGTCTCGGGCGCGGTGAGGAGCGCCCTGATCGGCGGACTCGTGCTCTCCTTGCCGCTCATTGGGCGGTTACCTGGCGACGGCAGGCGCATTCGCGTCGGATGCGTGGTGGCTCCCGTGGGTGCCGCCGGCATGGTTCGTCGGGCTCGAGCGCTGGCTGATCGGAGAAAGCCGGTACGCGGCGCTGGCGACGGAGGCCGCAATTGCGGCCGTACTCGTGCTCGTCGTGTCCGTCGCCAGCTATGTCCTGCTCTATCGCCGGTTCGATCGGGTGATGCTGCAGCCGGCCGCTTCCCGGAGTGAAAGCGGCTGGCGCCGATCGCTGAATCGGTGGGTTGGCCGCGCGCCGGTGGGGCACGCCATCCGCCGCTTCGTTTCGCTCACGATCCGGCGCAGTGTCCTGCACCAGGGCCTGATCGTCGGTCTGCTCGCGGCCGCGGGAGGGTTCGTGCTCAACAGCCTGCTGAGTGCGAACGGGTGGAACAAGCCGCTCGACCTCCGCCTGCGATCGCCGTTCCTGTTGACGATCCTGTGGGCGCCAGTGACCATGATGTTCCTCGCGATTCCAGCCATCCGCGTCGCGCTGTCCGTGCCGCTCGACACGCGAGCGAACTGGGTGTTCCGGATGACCGAGGACGTCGCCGGCCGTGCCGAGGTCGCCGCGGCCGATCGTCCGCACCGTCCTGGCGCTCGGCGTGGTGCTGCCACTCGCGCTCCTCGGGCCGGTGCAATGGTGGGTGCTGGGTTCGTCGGCCGCTCGGCATCATCGCGCTCGAAGCGGTGATGGGGTGGCTGGTCGTGGAGTGGGTGATGTCCGAGTGGGGCCGCATCCCCTTCACGTGCTCATACATCCCCGGCAAGGGGTTCGTCCCTCACATGTTCGTCAAGGGCTTCGCGTCGTACATCGTCTTTACGACGGGGGCGACGATCGTCCTGCGCATCTCGCTCGGTCATCCGCCGGTGGGGCTCGTCATCGGGCTGATTGCCGGCGCCGCGGCGGGCGCGCTCAGCCTGCGTCGGACACGGCACGCTCCGCTCAGCCCGCTGCTGTTCGACGACGAGCTGCCGAGCGACGTCAATCCTCTGCGCCTGAATGCGGACTGAGTGCCGGGCAAGGGCACGCCAGTCCCTGCTGTGATGGCCTGAGGGACGAGCGGCAGCACAGTCGCGGCTGTCCTTGACACCATCCGGTACAGGGGATTCAATCGCCGAATCCTCACTGGAGCCCACAAGATGAAGCTGCGCCACGTAATCGTGCTCGCGTTCACCGCGTTGACCATCGGCACCACCGGCCTGGCCCGGATCGGCGCGCAGCAGAGCGCTGCGCTGCGCCAGGACGCCGTGCCCCGTCTCGAACACACGACCTTCACCCTGAAGAACGGCCTCAAGGTGATCCTCTCGCAGGACAAGCGGCTGCCGATGGTGGCCGTGAATCTCTGGTATCACGTCGGCCCGGCCAACGAGATTCCCGGCCGTACCGGCTTCGCACACCTGTTCGAGCACATGATGTTCCAGGGCTCGAAGCACGTCGCCGCCGACACCCACTTCAAGCTGCTCGAGGCGGCCGGCGCCTCCGACATCAACGGCACCACCGACTTCGATCGCACCAACTACTTCGAGACGGTGCCGTCGAACCAGCTCGAGCTCGCGCTCTGGATCGAGTCCGACCGCATGGGCTATCTGCTCGACGTCCTCGATCAGAAGGCGCTCGCCAATCAGCGCGACGTGGTCCGCAACGAGCGGCGTCAGAGCCTCGAGAACCAGCCTTACGGCGTCGCCGAAGAAGCGCTGTATCAGGCGATCTATCCCAAGGGGCACCCGTACCACGGGGTCGTCATCGGGTCGCACGCCGATCTGCAGGCGGCGCAGCTCGGCGACGTGCAGGAGTTCTTCCGGCAGTACTACACGCCGAACAACGCGAGCCTCGCGATCGTCGGCGACTTCGATCCGGCCGCCGCGCGCAAGCTGGTGGAGAAGTACTTCGGCGGCCTGAAGCGCGGCGCCGAGGTGCCGAAGATTACCGCGACGACCCCGCCGATCGCCGCCGAGAAGCGATTGACCGTGACCGATACCGTGCAGCTGCCGCGCGTCTACATGGCGTGGCTGACGCCGGCGATCTTCAAGCCGGGTGACGCCGAAGCGGATCTGGCCGCAGACATCCTCGGCGGCGGCAAGTCGAGCCGCCTGTACAAGGCGCTGGTCTACGACAAGCAGATCGCGCAGGCGGTCACCACCACCCAGGAGTCACTGATCCTCGGATCGAAGTTCACGATCCAGGCGACGGCGCGGCCAGGCCACACCGCGGAGGAGCTCGAAGCCGTCATCAACGAGGAGCTGAAGCGGTTCGTCCAGCAGGGGCCTGACGCGACCGAGCTGGAACGCGCGAAGAACACCATCGAAACCCGCATCATCACCGGGCTCGAGACGCTCGGCGGCTTCGGCGGCAAGGCCGATCGCCTGAACAGCTACGAACATTACCTGGGCACGCCCGACTACCTCGGGAAGGATCTGCAGCGCTATCGCGGCGCCACCGCGGAGGCCGTCAAGACCTTCGCCGAGCAGCACCTGCAGCCCGCGAAGCGCATCGTTTTGTTCGCCGTGCCGGGCGAGAAGAAGCTGGCGGCCGAACCGGCGGCCGGTCCGGACCCGGCCGCGGGCGGCGCGCAGACGGTCAACGTCGCCGAGCCGTGGCGCAAGGACATGCCCAAGCCGGGCACCGTCAAGGCGGCGCAGTTCCCGACGCCCGACCAGTTCACGCTGCCGAACGGCCTGAAGGTGATCGTCAGCGAGCGGAGAGAACTGCCGGTCGTGTCGGCGAGCCTCGTCTTCGCGAGCGGCAGCGGCGCCAACCCCGCTGACATGCCGGGCCTCGCGAACTTCACCGCCGCGATGCTCGACGAAGGCACGAAGACGCGCAACGCGCTGCAGATCGCGGACGAAACTGCACGCCTCGGCGCGACCCTGGCCACCGCCTCGACGATGGATCAGTCGCAGATTTCGGTGACGTCGCTCGCGGCGCAATTCCCGCGCGCGCTCGACCTGCTCGCGGACGTCGCGCAGAATCCGACGTTCCCGCCGGAGGAAGTCGAGCGCCAGCGCGCCAGCCGCCTCGCCAATCTCGTGGCGGCGAAGAGCAACCCGGCGCAGATTGCGGCGCGTGTCATGGCGTCGGCGCTTTACGGCACGGCGCATCCCTACGGCTACACCGAGCTCGGCACCGAAGCCTCGAACAAGGCGATGTCCAGGGCGACGATGGAGGACTACTGGAAGCAGCAGCTCGTACCGGGCAATGCCGCGCTGGTCGTCGTCGGCGCGGTCTCGCGCAAGGAGCTCGAGGCGATGACGACGAAGGCGTTCGCCGGATGGGCGGGGAAGGCGGCGGCGCGAACCAAACTGCCGGCGCCGGGCGGCACCACCGCGAAGCTGGTGATTGTGGACATGCCGGGCGCGGCCCAGACTCAGGTGCGCGTCGCCAGCGTCGGGGTGCCGAGAGCGACGCCGGACTTCGAGGCGCTCGAGGTCGTCAACACCCTGCTCGGCGGGCTCTTCTCCAGCCGCATCAATCTCAACCTGCGCGAGGACAAGGGCTACACCTACGGCGCGTTCTCGACCTTCGCCTTCAGGCAGGAGGCCGGCCCGTTCTTCGTCGGGGCGGGCGTGCGGACCGACGCGACCGCGCCGGCCGTCACCGAGATTTACAACGAGATCAAGAAGATGAAGGACGTCGAGGTCACGATGGACGAACTCACGCTCGGCAAGGACAGCCTCGTCCGCTCGATGCCCGGCAGGTTCGAGACCACCTCACAGGCGGCCGCCAGCTTCGCCACGCTGTTCGTCTACGACCTCGGGCTCGACTACTACTCGAAGTACATCGAGCGGGTCGTCGGCATCGACGCGGCCGTGGCGCACGCCGCGGCGCGGAAGCACCTGCAGCCGGAACGGATGCTGGTCGTGGCGGTCGGCGATCGCCAGAAGATCGAAGCCGAGCTGAAGAAGCTGAACCTCGGCGCGGCGGAGTACCGTGACGTGGACGGGAACGTGATCGCGACGCCCGCGGGCTCGGGAGGTGGAAACCAGTAAAGCCACCCTTCGCGCGAGGGGTACCCGCCGTCTGTCGACTGGTATTGCTGCGCTCGACACATCTCGGACCCGAAGCACCCGCATTTGGACTGAAGTCTTGCCCGTCCTGAGCGTGCCTGGCGGAGCTTCCGCCGACCTTGTCCTTCATGCGCGGATGGCAGGCTACTGGACGCGTTTCGCCATGACAGGAAATCCGAACCGTGGCGATCACGCGGAATTCTCATGGGCACCATTCAACCGTCCCGATGGCCGCGGACGCGGAACCGACAAATACATCGTTCTGGATTCGGCCATCCAGGAGGGTGCGCGGCTGCGCGAGACACAGTGCGACTTCTTCGAGCCATTCTTCTTCCGGTCCGTTCTCGGTGGTGTGCCGGCCGCAGGCCAGTAAGACAGCAGTCTCCGGCAGCCGGATAACGTTTCGAGGAATCCATGAAAACTCTGACGACGATGGTGGTTGGCTCGCTGCTGGTGGCGCAATCCCTGTACGCCAGGAACGCCGAACACGTTCCTTCCGACGCGACGTTTCACGGCACTTTCACAATCTCCGGACCGCTGCTGATGTTCAATGGCGAAGGATCCGCGACGCACCTGGGGCATTCAACTGTGGCCGGAGCCAGTCTGCTGGTGCCGGATCCCCTCAATCTCTGCTTCAACATCGTCCAGGATGCCGTCACTCTCACAGCCGCCAACGGCGACCAACTCCATCTCGTCAATGCGGGTCAGGACTGCCTGGATCCTGCTACGGGAAAGATTACTGGTACCGCCGCGACAACAGTCGTTGGAGGCACGGGGCGGTTTGGCGGTGCAACCGGGAGCGGGACGGCGACGGTCGACGCGCAGGTGCTGGGACCGACAACCGACGGCGTGATGGGCACCTTCGTGCTGCGGTTCGCAGGCGAGATCAGTGCACCCGGCCGGAGTCGACTGACACACGGACGAGTTCAGAGGGGCCCTGTTCCACAAGACGCCCCCGAGCACTACACCCCAGCCACGGCACCCCGGAAAAACATCGCCCCCTGTCAACCTCGTGCCCACTTGTGCGTAATAAGAGGGAGACGCCACTCGGGCGTCGGGCCATATTTCGGAGAGCACCGTGAACAAACTGCTGGCCGTCGTGATGCTCGCGCTTCTGTTGTGTGTTGGCGCGGGCGCTCAGTCCGACGCCGAACTGACGGGTACGTGGCAGGGACAGACGCCGAACGGCATGAACCTGACGCTCGTGCTGGTGCAGAAGGACGATGCCTTCACCGGCACGCTGACGCGCGAGAGTGAGTCGACGCCGATCTCGGAAGGGAAGGTCTCGAAGAACACCTTCACCTTCAAGGCAACACTCAGCGGCGAAACCGAGACCATCGAGGGAACGTTCGACAAGACCGACATGAAGGCCTGGCTCACGCGGCAGGGGCCCGAGCGGACGGCGATGTTGAAAAGGGTGGAAGAGAAGTAGTCGACTGCCGCGCTGGACCACAAACAGGCCAGATTGCGGGTCAGAATCTGCTAGAATCATGGTCATGAAGCGGATCTCGATTCAAGACCTGAAGGCCCGGCTGTCGTCCGCGGTCGCGGAAGCCGAGTCGGGCAGCACGATCCTGATTACGCGTCACAACGAGCCCGTGGCGCAGCTGTGCCCTCCCCACCACCCGCAGAAGGTACATTCGGGCCGGTCGATCGGCGTGGCTCGACTCAGACCCGCAGTCAAGCGCGCGACCAACGGCCGGTATCTCGCCGTGCTGATGGAAGACCGAGGCGAACGGTGAGTCCGGACGCCGGGCGGGGCCGGCGCCGCCTGTATTTCGACACCTCGGCGTATCTCTGTATCCTGCTGGGCGAAGAGGAGTCCGACCGTCTCTCAGAAGAGGCTGCGCGGGCGGAACTGCTGTCCAGCGTGCTGCTCGTTCTCGAGGCGCGGCGCACGCTGATACGGCTGGCACGCGACGGTACGTTGAAGCCCGACCAGTACAAACGCTGCATGGAGCGGATCGATGAGGATACGGCCGCGTTCGCCCTGCGGGATCTCACGCTCGAGCTGTGCGCGTCCAACCTCATGCCCGCTGTGTCTACGCCGCGCTCACTCGATCTCGCTCACCTTCGCACAGCGCTGTGGTTCAACGCGTCTGAACCTCTTCATCGCTTCGTGACGATGGACGCCTCGCAGAGACAGGCGGCGAGGGACCTTGGGTTGCCGGTCTAGCGCGGTCGCCCCGATTCCCGGATACCCAGATCTGCCGCATCGCGCGACGAGCTGTGATCCGAATTGTGCCCGCGGAATCAGCCGCCCTTTCCAATAGTCGAGATCGGGAGTGCTCCTGGACGGAAGCGACCTTTGATCACGATCAATGGATCGTACGAGGTGCCGACGCTGGCCGTAGAGCTACCAACAGGAATTTGCCGGCCGCCACGCGCGGGCGACGACCGGCTCGGACTCGGACTTACTTCTGTCAGTCGCGGCCACGACCATGACGATCCCAGTCGTCGCCATCATCGTGGTCGCCGCACTCCTTGTCATGATCGTGACCACGATCGTGAACCGGCCGCAGGAAGTGATTGAAGGCCTGCGTCGCGACGCGAGTCCCCTCCCTCCGCGCCGCCGTGTCCGCGAAGCGGAAATGAATCCCCAAGTAGATGCGAGCGTCGACCACGTCGTCGGCCAAATCTGAGAAGCGATGGTAGGTTCGCTCGTTCGGAACGGCCAGCGCGGCAGTCGTCGTGACCTTGAACGTCACCTTGTCGGCGTCGAAAAAGCGCGAGACGATGGTCGTGAAGGCACCGGACAGGTTGTTGGCGCCCGAGGTGTAGTCAGGATAAGGCGGCGTGGGAATCAGCGACGTCCATGTCGCATCGGCCTCCGTATGCGCGTTTCCGTCGTTGTCCTCCGGCAGCAGCTGCTGAATCGCCGTGATCGGTCGCCAGAAGTTGTAGTGCTTCTTACTGTTCCAGGATCTGATGCCAGCGTCGGCGCCCGCCAGGTTGCCTAGGGCGAACAGCCTGGCACTGTCACCGAGCCGGGTGAGGCTCTTACAGTACCGTTGTTCCGATCCCATCTCACACGCTTCGACCAGCCCTCGGAGCATGCCTTCAAAGAGGGCAATGGTGTTGCCCGAATAGAAAATGCCGATCTGCGTCTGGTCGGGAGTACGGGTCACGCCAGGATACCCAACCGGTCCACCCAAGGCCTTCACCTCGTTGTAGTCCCTGGCATATTCGACGCTGGTCAGCGACGGCGGGCGACGAGCGCGAAACTGTTCGTTGAAGTCCATCGTGAACGGTTCGACGGCGCCCAGCCACGGTGCCGAAAACGGCGCGAGCGCCGCCGGCGTTGGCCGCCACTGGCCAGCTCCCGTGCCGCCGAGGTCGGGCTGAGGAGGCGGCTGCGGATAACTTCCGTCACCCACTCGCCGCGCGATGATCGCGCTCGCGGCGGCCTCGCCGACGAGCCTGCCCGCATCGGTCTCGGTCAACTCATGATTCGTGAGGAAGAGGAGGTACTTCGAGTGAATGGTTGCAGCCTGCAGCGGGAACCGATTCACCAGGACATCGCGCGCGGCCGCGCCAACGGCGGCCACCGGCGAGCCGGAGGCGTCGCGAATGTGGATGGCATATGGCTGGAACCGTTTCTCATATGCTTGAACGGCGTCGTGGATCGCCGCGTGAACCATGGCAAAGTCGAGGAGCGGCGGCGCCCCGGCTGGACGTCCACCGGCGAAGATCGTATCCGCCGCGATCACGTTCAGCTCGGTGATTGGGTCCGCAGCCGCCGGCGCTGCCCAGATCAGACAAGTAGAGATGATGAGGCCTGTCAGTTTCCGGAGCCTAGTCATGTGTCCCCCCTTCGCGTGTTTCCGTTCTGTTCTCACGCATTGAACGCACGTTACCCGGGTTCGAGATTTCGTAGTGATTGATCAGCAGCGGTTCATCTCGTTAGACGGAACTAACGGGCGAATTCGCAGCGCGTGCACGCTACTCCTCCTGTCGGGAAAGGACAAGCGGATAGCACAACAGCAGAGCTCGCTCCAAACAGTCAGAAGACGTGACTGAATACCGTCGACGATCACCAGAGACCAGAGAGCGAGACGAATCCACAAGTGAGAGGCGTGGTAGGCAGATCCGAGCGCCGCTCGCGCGCCGACTGCGCCCATCGTCGCGAGCACGATCACTGCGAACTGTCCGGAGGTCAAAAAGCCCGATCGGGTCCACTCCCACGGTCAGCTCATCGCGTCGCCGGGCATCGAATGGCGATCAACGTGGCAGCAACGTTGCTCTGTTACTCCTGACCCTGGCGGCGCGACGAGGAAGCGTGCCTGCCAGCCCAATGAAAAGGTAGATGAGGTATCCATGGCATACGACAACAAGCACCCGGACGACTCACTCAGGGAAGAAGCGTCGGCACTCGGCAAGCGAGTGAAAGGCGCCGCCAAGGACGGAGTCGGCGCGATCACCGGCAATGAACAGCTCGAACGCGAAGGGGAGCGGGAGAATCTGGAAGGCCGCGCGCGCCAGCAGCGGAACGACGTGTTCGACGAGACCGACGGCGTACGCGGCGCGACGGTGGGCCGCGGCGGTACCAATTCGCCAGCGACGCCGCCCAACTCGATTCGCGAAGAGGTGGGCGCGTTTGGCGAGCGCATGAAGGGCGCCGCGAAGGACGCGGCCGGCGCCGTGCTCGACAACGAACGAATGGAGCGCGAAGGGGAGCTTGAGAACGCGGAAGGACGCAGGCGGCAGGCACAGAACGACGCCGTCGGCGCGCCGTCGCCGCGCACACCGGGCAGCTGGTCCGACCAGCACCTCGTAACCGGCCTGTATGAGACGCCGGAGACCGCGCGCAAGGCGTACCAGGACCTGACTACGCGGCACGGCTACAAGGCCGACGACATCAGCGTGCTGATGTCACCGGACACGCGCGATCGCCACTTCGGCGACGTGAAACCGGGGCACGAGCTCAAGGAAGGCTCGAAGGCCGCGGAAGGCGCGGGCATCGGCGGCGGGATCGGGTTGGGCGTCGGCGCCGCGCTCGGCGCGCTCGTGGCCGCGGCCACCGCAATCGCGATTCCGGGCCTCGGCCTGGTCGTGGCGGGCCCGATCGCCGGCGCCATCGCCGGCGCTGGCGCCGGCGGCGCGACCGGTACGCTGCTCGGCGCGCTGATCGGCGCGGGCATTCCCGAGGAGCGGGCCGCTACCTACGAGCGCGGTATCAACCAGGGCGGCATCGTCCTGGGCACGCGCGCGCGCGACGAGGCGCACGCCACCGAGCTGGAGCGCGACTTCACCGGCTACGGTGCGCGCAACGTGTTGAAGTAGACATAGACGTCGAAGACCGGGGACGGGGATCTCACGATCCCCGATCCCCACCTCCCAATCCGTCTGATCAGGGCGCTGGAACAACTATCTACGTGCGCCCTCATCGCACGCGCGATCCGTACGGCGGATAGTGATCGTCAATTCAAAGAAGTCCACGACCAGACACGGTCCACCACGTGATGGCGCGGTTGGCGCAAATCGATCTCGCACAAGGAATGGCCATCCACGAGACGGAGTTCACCGAGTACAGTGCAGGACTTTCTCGAGAACTTCAGCGAGAAGGGAGTCGCCGAGACCGACGAGATCGTCACCTTCTCCTTCGGCGCGAGCGGCAGGGTGTAGACCAGCTCGCCGCGTTCGATGTCTTCGGGCGTCATCTGCAGCAGCTCGAGAGGCCGTCGTGTGGATCCCCCATCGCCCTGATGCGGATCATTCGACGGTACCAGTCGCCCCGCCCTCTTGACCTCCGAGAGGTAACGGCCTAGACTTCTCTCGGAGGCCGAGAGGAGACGCGCCTGCAGCGCGTCCTCGGTGAACACCGATGATCGCTCGTTTCATGCGTACCATGGCCTCGCTGCGTGGACTGCTCGGCCGCCGCCGCATCGACGCCGAGATTGTGGAGGAGCTTCAGGACCATCTCGCGCGCGAGATCGACGCGCACCGCCGGCGTGGTGTCCCGCCCGACGAGGCTCGACGGCTGGCCCTCCGTGATCTGGGAGGGCTGACGCAGACGATCGAATCGACCCGTGCCGTCCGCGCGACCTGGCTCGACACGTGCTGGCGCGACCTGCGATACGGTGCGCGGCTGTTGCGGCGCTCGCCCCGCTTCACGGTCACGGCGCTGACCGTGCTCGTCCTCGGCATCGGCTCGACGACGGCGATTTTCTCGATCGCGTATGCGGTCCTGGTGCGGCCGTTGCCCTATACAGACCCGGAGCGCCTGGTCTTTCTGGCCGAACAGCAGGGCTCCGGCATCGCGTGGCCGAACTTCGACGACTGGCGCCAGCGCGCCACGTCCTTCGACGGCATCGCGGGTTCACTGGCCGACGCGGTATTCGTCACGGGCGGCCAACTCCCGCAGCGGCTCGACTCGCTGAGCGTGACCGTGAACTTCTTTAGCGTGCTCGGCGCGACGCCAGTGCAGGGCCGTCTCTTCGACCAATCCGATGTCCGGCCCGACGCCGAGGCGACTGCCGTCGTGAGCCACGCATTCGCGATGCGGGAGTTCGGCAGCGCGCCGGCCGCCATCGGCTCAGACGCTGCCGCTGAACCGCAGGTCATACACCGTGATCGGCGTTCTGCCTCAGGGCTTCCGTTACATGACGGCGGCCGAGGTGTATCTGCTGCTCGAACCGCAGGTCGCGGCGAACTACCGCGGGATGCAGAACCGCAGCACCCGCACGTCGCTCTATGCGGTCGGCCGGCTCAAGTCCGGAGTGGACGTGACCTCCGCACGTGCGGAAATGCAGAACATCGCGGCCGCGCTTGCCCTGGAACATCCGGAGACCAACAAGGGCAGGGGCGTCTACGTCGTCGTCCCGCTCGCCGACCGCGTGGTCCGCGACATGGCGCCGACACTGACTGTGCTCTCCGGCGCCGTCGGGCTGCTCCTGCTCATCGCCTGCGTCAACCTGGCCAGCCTGCTGCTGAACCGGAGCGCGTCGCGCGCGCACGAGTTCGGCGTCCGCGCGGCGATCGGCGGCAGCCGGTGGAGCCTGATCCGTCAGCTGCTCATCGAACACGCGTTGCTGGTTGGGACCGGGGGCGTGCTCGGTGCACTTGCCGGCGCCGCGATCCTCGCCGGTCTCGTCAGCGTCGCGCCCCCGGATACACCACGCCTCCACGAGATCCGCCTCGACGCCGTCGTGCTGTCCTGCACGACGCTCTTCAGTTGTGCCTGTGCGTTCCTCTTCGGCGTGCTGCCCGCACTGAGAGCGTCGGGCGCCGGCGGCCACGCGACGGTGTTGCGGTCGGGCCGCGGCTCGACCCGGCAGCACTCGCTGCTGCGCCGCAGCCTGCTGATTGGGGAAGTGGCTGTCGCGACGGTGCTGCTCTCCGGAGCCGGACTCATGGTCCACACGATGCTGCGGCTGTCGCGCGTCGATCCTGGTTTCGATCCGCACAACCTGCAGACCGTCATGTTCTCGCTGGCCGGGCCGGCCTGGCCGGACCCGCGAAAGCAGGCGTTCTTCGCCGAAGCGGTCGAGCGGGTACGAGCGGTTCCCGGCGTCGAGAACGCCGCCAT
The DNA here is from genome assembly GCA_963785755.1 of uncultured Acidobacteriota bacterium. Lineage (GTDB taxonomy): Bacteria > Acidobacteriota > Vicinamibacteria > Vicinamibacterales > 2-12-FULL-66-21 > JACCXG01. The sequence goes on from CAWAXG010000071.1 coordinate 14,893, forward strand.
CACCTATTCGCTCCCCATCCTTGGCTCGAACTGGTGGACCGGGTTCACCGTGGCCGGCAGGCCCCTCCCGCCGGGGGCAGTCCTGATGGACCTGCCCAGTGCGGGAATCGTTCCGGTGAGCGCGACCTACTTCGACACGCTGAAGATCCCCCTCATCAGGGGGCGCTCGTTCGACCGGTCCGACACGCCAGACTCTCAGCCCGTGGCCATCATCAATGCCAGTCTGGTCAACCTGTATTGGACGGCGCGTGCGCCGGGACCAGGTGGCGCGGGCAACACGTCCACGGGCGAGCCGAATCTGGCTGCCTTCGTCAGAAAGAATGAAGATCCGATCGGGCAGCAGATCAGGCTGGCAGGTGGGAATCTGACCGAAGGCTACGGCCCGTGGCGCACCATCGTCGGCATTGTCGGCGACGTCAAGCAGCACGGCGTCGATCAGGACACGCCGCAACAGATCTTCCTGCCGGTCGTGCAGCAGACGCGGACGACGGTCTTTGCGGTCGCGCGCACGAGGGGCACGGTCTCGAGCTCCTCGATCGAAACGGCGATCCGCGATCTCGATCGTTCGGTGCCTGTGTTCAACGACCGCACGGTCGAACAGGTCATGGGGGAGGCGGCCAGCCGGCGCCGCGTGGCCACGATCGTGCTCTCGGTCTTTGCCGGCGCGGCCGTCCTGCTGGCTGCGATCGGGTTGTATGGGGTCATCGCGCAGAGCGTCGGCGAGCGGCGGCAGGAGATTGGCCTGCGCATGGCACTCGGCGCGACGCACGATCAGATCCTGCGACTGTTCCTGCGGCACGGGCTGATCGTCGTCGCGATTGGAATTGGAGCCGGGATCGCCGGCGCCGTGGCCGCGGGAAAGAGTCTGGCGAGCCTGGTGTTCGGCGTGACCGTGACGGATCCTGTCACGCTCGGCACGGTAGCCGCCCTGTTGATCACCGTCACCTTGCTCGCGTGCTACATCCCGGCGCGATCCGCGACACGACTCGATCCGATGACGGCCTGCGATCGGAGTGAGATCAGTTCAGCCTATCCATCTTTCGCCAGCTCGAATACCCTCAACCTGACTTAACTGGGACCCCTACTCCGCGCGCAACGCCTGCATCGGGTCGATGCGTGTCACACGCCGGGCCGGCAGATACGCGGCGAGCGCTGCCGTGATGACGAGGACCGCGGAGGCGGTCACGTAGGTCGTTACACCGTGGCCTACCGAGAAGTGTTGAGGAAGGCGGAAACGCTCCAGGACGAACGCGCCATTCGAGAGCTGCGCGAGGTTGGGCCGCCGCCATATCCCGACGGCCGTGCGTACGGCGTGGAGCGTAAATGGTCGAATCTCTTCGAGGGCGCGGACGCGTTCATTTCCTCAATGGTCGGCTTCGCTCTCGCTGCTCCGGGTTACACACTGCGCGATCTCACGACTGGTTCGAGGGTCAGGGTGTCAGTGCCGAGCGCCTGGTCCCGCAAACGAGCGCGCTCGACGCCCGAACGCTCGCCGGCGACTTCGCTGTTCCGGTCTTCGTGATTCAGGGCGCTGAAGACCACACCACCCCCACGAGTCTCGCGCGCTCGTTCGTTGATTCCATCCGGGCGCCAGCGAAGGCGTTCGTCCCGATCGACGAAGGCGGGGACTTCGCGGTGTTCATGAAGTCCAGGGCGTTTCTCGACCAGCCCGTGTCGCGAGTTCTTCCGCTGACAGCGCGATGATGGTGTGAAGGAATCTTGGAACTTTCAGGGCAGCAGATCGGTCTACTCGCGAGGCCGCAACAGACGGCCGTCGTGGGAGATCGATTCATAGAATGGACGAGTGAATCTGTGGCTCAGCTGAGTTGGCGGACCTTGTGCGGTACGGCGGTCGTTCTGGGCTTGATGACCGCGCTGCTCGGCGCACAGGCGTCCAACCGCCCGGCTGAACTTGCCGTCCCGTCTGATGGTGATATCCGACAGATACTCCTCGAACGCGTCGATGCCCAGGGGAAGGGCATCGGCATGGTCGTCGGGGTGATCGAACCCGGACGCAGAAGGGTCGTTTCGTACGGCCAGGTCAGCGAAGGAGACCCGCGCCCGCTCGATGGCGACACCGCCTTTGAGATTGGCTCGATGACCAAGGTGTTCACCGCTCTCGTGTTGGCGGATATGGTGCGACGCGGCGAGGTGGCCCTCGAAGACCCGCTCGCGAAGTACCTGCCCGGTGGCGCAAAGATTCCGGAACGGAACGGGCAGCCGATCACGCTCCTGGACGTCGCGACTCATACGTCGGGACTGCCATTGATGCCGGATGGATTGCAAACGTTGAACGAATTCGCTACGGCAAAATACTCAGATGCGCAGCTCTACCAGTTTCTCGCCCAGTACGAGCCGGCGCGACAGAACGGCACGAAGTGGGCCTACTCGAACATCGGTTACTCGCTTCTCGGAAAGGCGCTCGCCGCACGGGCCGGCGTGGATTACGAAACCCTGCTGCGGACGCGGGTCATTGTTCCGCTCGAGTTGAACAGCACTGGCGTCACCGTGTTCCCAGGGCTGAAGGTCAGGCTCGCAGTCGGTCACGATGGCAGTCTGCAGCCGACACCGCCGATCTCCACTGTCCCGATCATGTCCGTGTTGACGCCAGCCGGTGGAATCCTTTCGACCGCAAATGACACGACGACGAACACGCACGCTCAATAAAACACTCGAAGCACTGTATTACGTCTCTGAATTGCGGTTACCGTCATCGCCCTCGGGGCAATGACGGGTACGCCGAGAAGAGTAAGCACCCAGCAGGCCCCTCTCCCCTCTCCACTAGGGGCGAGCCCCGTCTCGGCCAACGCGGCGTCGCCCTCGACCACCGGAAGCGTCGCGCTACTCACGCCATCGTAACGTCCTGTCGCGCCTCGTCCCAGCGCCAGTTCGGCGTTGACGGATCGATCCGCACGCCGCCGAGCCACCGGAGGGGAGGTTGCAGGGAGAGCCAGTCGGTCACGCCCTGGAGTACCTCACGGCCGGTCTGGGTAATGGCAAGGCGATCGCTGAACGGACGTTCCGGATCGAGCACCGACCGTTCGTAGACGGCCGGGTGGGCACGTCCCATTTGGTTGAGGATGTGCAGAAACATCGTGTCGCCGAGAAACGGCATCGGCTCCAGTTCACCCTGGGAGACTCGCCACAGGTCGCCAACGCTGGCGGGCTCCCTGGCTAGTATCTGTAAGAGCAAGGATTGCGTCAGGCTGAGGCCGTTCACCGACGACGGCAGCTCCTGCAGGTGGCGATGCACGGCCGGTCCGAGATGCGGCAGCGCCGGCGTTCGCGTGCGAGCGATGGCCGCGAGCGCGCGCGGATCCGCCGATGTCAACGCAGCCCACGCTGCGGCGCCGACTGACAGCCGTTCAGCATCGATGACTTCGCGCCGATTCCAGAGCAGCCACATCGCTTCGGGCGGGAGCTGGCCGAGTCCGATGAAACGCCGTGAGCCGGGAAAGTGGTTTACTGAGATCAGCTCGAGGACACGCGGCGGCCGCGTTCGCGCGTAATGTGCGAGGCAGCGGATGAGCGAGAGTTGGTCGTGGCTGTCATGCTCGGTCCAGATGACTACGCGCGCATAGCTCTTGGCGGATGCCGCGAGTCGGCGGTCTGCGTCCGTGAGCTCCGCGAGAAATGCGTCGTAATCCACATCGCGGACGGTACCGGTATCGGCGTGAAAGCGTGCGCGCTGCGCAATCCAGTCTGGTGCGTCCGTCACGGGCCCGACGGGGAACGAGTCCCACACGGCGAGGAAGTCACCGCTGAACCTCGCCGCCTCGAGCTCTCCTTTAATGTCCGATCCGCAGCGAACGTGCAGCGTCGGCATGTCGGCGTCAACGGCGGGGCCAGGCTGCGTGATCGCCTCACGCGCAGCGGCCTGCGCCATCACATGGGTTCGGAGGTCACGCCACGTCCTAAACCCGAGCTCACGGGCGATCGCGAACTGTGCATCGGCGAGCTTGATCGTCACGGCATCTGGCACCGGGAGAGCGACAGCGTCGGCGAGACGCCGGCGCGCCGCCGCATCGCCCGCGCGGACCGCGCGGAGCAGATCCTTCGCGCGCTTACGTTGCTGTTCTAAATTGAGCCGGAAGGCGGCGTACGGATCGGACGTGCCGGGCATGCGGATCCCCTTTCGCGTGCCTGCGTCCGCACCAGGCTGAAAGAGGACGATGGATCGCGATGTGCGAATCGATCGTGGTCGTGGGCGCAGCCCTTTCCGCGGACGTGGATGCTCCGACCGAGCGCGTTCATTCTGCGCCGGGAGCGCGTCGCGGTCAATCGCCTAAGCAACCGACGGGCGAACGTGCTGGCCGTGAGAACACAGAGGAGTTTCGCGTCGGGAGCCACGGAGACAGCGGAAACTCGCCCGTTTCGCCGTGTCTCCGACCAACCGCGCGGCGAATTCTCCGCGTGCTCGAGGCCGTGCAGAGTTTCACCACGGCCTCCTAGGGCATCGGGCCGAGCGACGCACGGGCGAGTTTGACCTGGTTCCTCGCTCGGCCAGTCCGCTCGAAAGAGAGACATGTCAACTCCCAACCTCCAACTCCCAACTCCCAAAGGATTCACAGGAAACTCCGGGCATGCGAAGTTGCCGTGCGGCGGGCACAGAGGGCTTGGCCGCGTTGGAAGTTGCGATCGCCGAGTTTGTTCTCAGACCTGTTTTGACGCGCCCGATCAGCGGTTGTCGCCGTCGAGCAGCCCGCCCAGTCCGCCGAGGATCGAGCCCTCTTCGCGGCCGCCGCGCGTCAGGCCGGGCACCGCGGCGATGATGCGATTGGCCATGCGGCTGAGCGGCAGCGACTGCAGCCAGACGCGGCCCGGGCCCTTCAGGGTCGCGAAGAACAGGCCTTCGCCGCCGAACAGCGCCGACTTGATCTTGCCGACGTACTGGATGTCGTAGTCCACCGACGGCTGGAACGCGACGATACAGCCGGTGTCGACGCGCAGCACTTCCCCGGCCGCCAGGGTGCGCTCGTAGAGCGTGCCGCCGGCGTGCACGAACGCCCAGCCGTCCCCCTGCAGCCGCTGCATGATGAAGCCTTCGCCGCCGAACAGTCCGGCGCCGAGCTTGCGCTGGAAGGCGATGCCGATCGAGACGCCCTTCGCCGCGGCCAGGAACGAATCCTTCTGCGCGATCAGCTCACCGCCAATCTCGGCAAGATGGATGGCGACGATCTTTCCCGGGTAGGGGGCACCGAACGCCAGCCGCTTCTTCTGGCTGCTGCGGTTGAGGAAGACCGTCATGAACAGCGACTCGCCGGTCAGCAGGCGCTTGCCGGCGCCCATCAGCGCACCGAGGAATCCTCCCTGCGACGACTGCTTGGAGCCGTCCCCGAAGATCGTCTCCATCTCGATGCCGTCGTCCATGTACATCATGCCGCCGGCTTCGGCGACCGTGGCTTCGTTCGGGTCCAGCTCCACCTCGACGAACTGCAGGTCGTCGCCGAAGATCTTGTAGTCGATCTCGTGCATGTCTGCCACGCTGGTGTCCTCCTGATTGGCGAAGGCGCTCGCCTGCCGCCATTGTATGCGGCGATTTCGTCCGCGACAGCTTGCCAAACGCCGGGGATGACATCTCTCTGATCGCAGACCGCGCACCCTCACCCGCCGTGATGACTTCCACCCACGGTCCCGTAGTTGCGCATCGCTCTCCTCTTTCTGTTTATGGCCCGAGAGGCGCTTGCTATGATGCACGCGACTGGACGGGATGATCGGCCAAACGATAGCGCACTACAAGGTGATCGCGAAGCTGGGTGGCGGCGGCATGGGCGTCGTCTACAAGGCGCAGGACACCCGATTGGGCCGCCACGTCGCGCTCAAGTTCCTTGCCGAATCGATCCTGGAGGACCGTCACGCGATCGAACGCTTTCAGCGGGAGGCGCGGGCTGCTTCGGCCCTGAATCATCCGAACATCTGCACGATCTACGACATCGGCGAGTTCGAGGGCCAGCAGTTCATCGTGATGGAGTTCCTGGAAGGACAGACGCTCAAGCATCGAATCAGTGCGCAGCCGGTCACGAACGAGTTCATCCTCGACGTCGGCATCCACATTGCGGATGCGCTCGACGCCGCGCACGCGTCCGGGATCATCCACCGCGATGTCAAGCCCGCCAACATCTTTGTGACCAGGCGCGGCCAGGCGAAGCTCCTTGATTTCGGTCTCGCCAAGAACACACACGGGCCCGGAACGGTGGAGGACACGATCGCCTCGGCGATGCCCACGGTCACCGGCGCCGACGGGAACCTGACCAGCCCGGGCACGTCCCTGGGCACCATCGCGTACATGTCGCCCGAGCAGGCGCGTGGCGAAGAGCTCGACGCCCGCACCGACCTGTTCTCGCTCGGCGCGGTGCTCTACGAGATGGCAACCGGCCGGCTGCCTTTTGCCGGCCACACGTCGGCACTCATTTTCGATGGCCTCCTGCACAAAGTCCCGACGCCGGCCGCGCGCCTGAATCCCGACCTGCCCGCGGACCCCGATCACATCATTACTAAAGCACTCGAAAAGGACCGCGAGCTGCGCTACCAGAGTGCCGGTGATCTCCGCGCGGATTTGAAGCGCGCCCGCCGCGATACCGATGCCGCGCGGTCGGGTGCGATCACGGCGGAGACGCCGTCCGTCCGCGGAGCGGCGGATACCCAGGCGCGCGTCCGTGGTCGGCGGAGATGGGCGGCCGTGCTGGTTGCCGCACTGCTTCTGGGTGTGTTGCTCGCCGTATCGGTGAAGCTGATCACCGGACGCGGCACGGCGATCGAGTCGATCGCGGTGCTGCCGTTCGTGAACGCCAGCGCCGACCCCAATCTCGAGTATCTCGCCGACGGCATCGCCGAAGGTCTCATCAGCAGCCTGTCCCAGCTGCCCAACCTTGCGGTCATCTCGCGCAGTGCGGTCTTTCGATACAAGGGCAAGGAAGTGGATCCGCAGGCTGTGGGGCGCGACCTGAGAGTGCAGGCCGTCCTGATGAGCCGACTGATGCAGCGCGGGGACACCCTGACGATCAGCACGGAACTGGTCGACGTTCGCGACAACCGTCAGATCTGGGGCGAGCAATACAACCGGAAGCCGGCGGATCTGATCGCGGTGCAGGAAGACATCACGACAGACGTCATGGACCAGCTCCGCGTGAAACTGACCGGGCAACAAAAGGCGGCGCTCACCAAACGTCACACCCAGAGCACCGACGCCTATCAGCTGTATCTCAGGGGCCGCTTTCAGTGGAACAAGAGAAGCCTCGAGGGGTTTCGGGCGGCGATCGCGCACTTCCAGCAGGCGGTCGAGAAGGATCCGAACTACGCCGTCGCCTACGCCGGGCTGGCCGATTGCTACGTCCTGCTCGGCGTGTATGGGGAGATCCCGAACCGTGATGCGTATCCCCTGGCAAAGGCCGCGGCCGTGAGGGCTCTGGAATTGGATGAAACCCTGGCCGAGGCGCACGCCTCGCTGGGCCGGAGCATCATTGCCCACGACTGGGATTGGGCAGCTGCACGCCGGGAGTTCGAGCGTGCCCTGCAGCTGAATCCGAACTATGCCACCGCCTACTATTGGTACTGGTACTACGACATGGCCATGGGAGACCTCGACGAGGCCGCGCGGAAGATGAAACGCGCGGTCGACCTGGAACCGCTCTCGCTGAACATGAATGCGGAAATGGGGCGGGTGCTGCTCTACCAGCGCCAATACGACGCGGCGATCGAGCAGGAGCGTAAAACGTTACAGATGGATCCTAATTTCAATATCGCGCGCCAACTCCTCGCCATGGCGTACCTGCACAAGGGTCGATTTGCCGAGGCCCTCGAGACGAGCAGCCATGTGGTCGCGACGAACCGCCACGGCTTTGTGATGGCACGGGCTCACGTGAGGCTGGGCAACAGACCGCTGGCGCAGAAAGTCGCGTCGGACATGGAGGCGCTTGGCAGGAGTCGGCATGTCCCCGCGAACGTGATAGCGAACGCGTACATCGGGCTCGATGACCGGGAGCGCGCGTTCCAATGGCTGGAAAAGGCGTTCCAGGATCGCTCCCTGAGGCCCGATTTCATGCGGGTCGATCCTGTCTACGACGACTTGCGCGCCGACCCGAGATTTCGAGACCTGCTGCGCCGCGCCGGGTTGCCGCAATGAGGAACGAGCAGTTTCGCCACAACGATCCGCGGCGGCCATTCCGCGTGTGATAAAAGAGCCGGGGCTGGACGCATGCTCGATCGCCTCGCCGCTGACATCGCATCGGCTCTCCGCAGCCTCTGCGCTGCGCCCGCGCTGCCCATCGCGGCCATCCTGACGACTGCGCTCGCCGTCGGAATGAACCTGGCCATGCTCGGGCTCATCGATCGGGCGCTCCTCAGTCCACCGCCGCACATCGTGAGCCCTGAGCGCGTGTTCACGCTGGGATTCGAGCTGTCCAACTCCGCCGCTGACCGGGGAGTCGCCTTCATTACGTCGTATCCCGCCTTCGAGGCGATTCGGGATCGTGCGCCCGCAGTCACGGCCGCCGCCTGGCATTACGTGCCGAGCAGCGCGATGGTCAGGAATCAGCGGGTGCCGGTCAAGGCCGCGGGAGTCACCGGCGCGTACTTCGACATGCTGACGGTGCGTGCCTGGCGGGGCCGGACGATCCTCCCCGACGACGACCGTCCGCCGGCAGGTGCGCCGGTAGCCGTGTTGAGCCATTCACTCTGGAGGCGCGCGTTCGGGGCTGACGAACAGGTCGTGGGCCAACGCCTGACCCTGGGCGGGCTCGACCTGCAGGTGATCGGAGTGATGCCGGCGGGGTTCGGCGGGCATTCCGCCGACCGGATCGACCTCTGGCTGCCGCTCGGTGCGTCAATGCAGAATGAGCCGGGCTGGGAGACGAAGCGGACCATGGCGATCCTCGAGATCGGCGTGCGGCTCGCACCAGGTCAGACCGCCGACGCCGCCGCGAGCCAGCTTGGCGCGGCGAGCGGCACACGCGTCATCCTGTTTCCAATAATCGGGGCGGATGTCGCGCCGGCGCCGCACCGGATCGCCTTCTGGCTGGCGGCGGTGTCGCTGGTCGTGCTCGTCGCCGGGCTCGCCAATGTCGCGACCTTGTTCCTCGTCCGCGGCGCCCGCCGCCGGCGCGAATCCAGCATCAGGGCCGCGCTCGGGGCGACCCGCAGCCGGCTGTTCCGTCAGGTGTTCATCGAATCAGCGATCGTCGCGAGCGTTGCCACCGGCGTGGCGCTCGTGCTCGGGTATTGGCTCGACGAGATCGTCCGGAGCGTACTGTTCCCGTCTCTGGTCGAGACCTCTGGCATGACCGGCCAGGTCGCCGTGGCGGCCGGGATCGGCGGGGCGTGCACTCTGCTCGTGGCCGCAGGCGCGGGCGCCTTGCAGCTCCCGGGACAGGTCCGCGCGGCGGACCTCCTGGGCACGCGGCGCATCTGGCGTCGCGCCACCGCTCAGAAGGAATTACTGATCGTGCAGGCAACCCTGGCCGTGTTGCTCATCACCGGGGCGGGCCTTTTCGGGCGAAGCTACTTCGAGCTGGCCTCGCAGGATCCGGATGCCCGGCTCGACGATGTCCTCGTGGTCTCCTTCGACGACGGGCCGGGATCCGTACCGAATCAGGATCACCTCCTGGCAACTGCGGTGGACCGTGTGCGGGCGCTGCCCGGCGTTGCTTCGGCAACGGTCTTTGCCTTTCTCCCGTTCAGGGGCGTCATGGCGCCTCCGATCAGCGTTCCCGGAATCGCCGGGGAACCAAGGCTCGACGGCGACCTGCCGTTCTTGATCGAATCGACCCCCGAGCTCTTCGAGATCCTCCGGATTGAGATGGCGGAGGGCCGCCGGTTCACCGCCGCGGACGATAGAGGCGCCGCGGTCGCAATCGTGAGCGAGACCATGGCACGAGGGCTGTGGCCCGGGACGAGCGCGCTCGGCAAGTGCTTTCGGATCGGCTTCGATCCCGCGTGGGATCCCGCCACGGCCACCGGCCCCCCGGTGCCGCCGGCGTCGGCGCCGTGCCGCGAAGTCGTGGGGATCGCCCGGGACTGGAGGCGGCCGTCGGTGGACGGGGGGCACGCCCAGAGACGGGTGATGCACTATTACGTGCCGTTCTCCCAGGGCGTCATATTGCCGCGGGCGTTGGTGTCACAGCCGACGCGCAGTCACGGATTGCTCGTGCGTCACGCATCTGCCGACGATACGCTCGCCGGGTCGATTCGCCGCGCGGTCGTTGGACGGCGCGGCGACCTGCCATTCGTGGAGGTACGGCCGTACGCGACTCCGCCAGATGCGCGGCTGGCGCCGTGGCTGATCGGCACAAAGCTGCTGCTGCTGTTTGGCGCGCTCGCACTGGCGACGGCTGCCGTGGGCATTCACGCGGCGTTCGCGCATGCGGTGGCCGAGCGGCAGCACGAGATCGCGATTCGCCTCGCGGTCGGCGCGTCGCGCCGCCGCGTGTTGCTGATGATGCTGCGCGAAGGGGGTGCGGTCGCGGCCAGCGGCGTCATGTATGGCGCCATCGTCTCCCTGCTCGCCGACCGCGTGCTGGGATCGACGATCGTCGGCGTGTCGAGCTCAGACCCTCTGGCTATCGGCCTGGCGGGTACGCTGGTGCTGATCGCGGCGATCCTGGCAACCTGGTTCCCCGCGCTGACCGCCTCGCGTGCTGATCCGAACGTGCTGTTGCGGGCGGAGTGAAGGTCGGGCCGCTCACCACTTCGTCAGGAATGACCCTGCTTCGGATTCGTGGGGGCACGCACGCTCACCGTCGTGCCGCGGCCGGGTTCGCTGAGGATAGAGAAGTCGCCTCCGACCACGTTGACGCGTTCCTCCATGGTGACCAGCCCGAGGCCGCCGCCGCCGTTGCTCTGTACCGCGCTGACGTCGAAGCCGCGCCCGTCATCGATCACCGCGAGATCGACGTGATCGCCGGAGCGGTTGAGCGTCACCGTCAGGTGTTTCGCGCCGCCATGCACGATGCCGTTGCGCAGCGATTCCTGCGCGATGCGAAAGAGGCACACGGCCACATCGGGGTGCACGGTGCCGACGCCGTCGGCGCTCGAGAACTGCACCTGGACACCGTGCCGCTTCGCGACTTCGTTGCAATGCGATCCCACCGCCGGCGCGAGACCGAGCAGGCGCAGCGTCGCCGGGTGGAGCTCGTGCGACAGCCGGCGAATGCCCTCGAACGTGTGGCGCATCTCGCGATCCAGCTCTTCGAATACGTGCTGTGCTTCCGGATTCTCGTTGTTGGCCGCGGCACTCCTGAGACTGTCGACGCCGATCGACACGTAGGTCAGCTTCTGGCAGATGTCGTCGTGCAGATCCCGGGCGATGTCGGCGCGCGCCGCTTCCTGCGCGTTGATGAGGCGGCCGGCCATGTGGCGAATCCGTTCGTAGCTCGCGCGCAGCGACGCTTCCCTCGCCCGGATCGTGTGGTCGGCACGCCGCAGCCGCGCGCGCTGCCCCAGCAGCCTGGCGATCAACAGCAGCTGCGCGGTCACGACGGCAATCCCCGCGATGATGTAGGAGCCGTACAACGCCCAGACGGTCGGGACGCGGAAGCGGATGTCCGCGTCCGCCGGAAGCCGCGACTCATCGATGCGCCAGCGCTGCAGCTGCCGCCAATCGAATATCGGCTTTAGTCGTGCCGCTTCGATGGCCATGCTCTCGGGCGCCGCGCCCTCCAGAATGCGGAGCGCCATTCCGCCGAGGCTGACGGAGTCGGCTAGGGCGCTGCGCATCATGCCGCCGACCACGCCTTTGCCGATCGACACATCCATGGAGGCGTAAATCGGCACCGACGCCGCCTCGGCGATCTCGGGCAGAAGCTCGTCGGGAAAGATCACGCGGCCCTTGGTCACGGGGGAGTACCGCACCCAGAAGATCAGGCTGTCGGCGGGCAGTGTCTTGAGCACCGCGAGCATCTCGGGCAGCGACGCTTCGTTGCTGTAGGTAACGGTCAAACGCGGCGAAAACGAGGCCAGCGCCGACCGCACGCGCTCCTGGAAGCCGTCGACCGCCGGTGCGTACGCCACCACGTGAACGCGCCTCGTCGCGGGATGGATCTTCAGGGCGAGGTCCACCGTTTCTTCCTGGGAGGGGTGACGCAAGATACCGGTGACGCCAGGGATTTTGCCCTCGAGCACCGCGCGACCCGGCGTCGCGGAGATAAAGAGCACCGGGACATTCGGAAGCAGCTCGTCACGATGGCGCAGCACGAACTGCAACGCCGGCGCGGCGTTCGCGATCACCAGGTCGGGTCGGCGGTTGGCGAACTTGATGCGGATGTATTCGCGCAGCGACACCTCCGCCGCCTCCGCAAACTCCTCGTTCTCCAGGTACTCGGAGTGCGCGTCGACCTGTATGGTGGGGTGCGAGAACAGCACCTCCCTCAGCGCCGCGTCGAAGGTCACGTTTCCCGGGAACGTCTCCGGTCCGCCATGAACGATCAGCACCTGCTTGATCGGCGGCTGCGCGTCCGCAGGCGGCGCCTGCGCCAGGCCGGCCACGACAGCCGCGGCCACGAGATACGCGCGCAGGGCGAAGCCGGCTGCGCATCAGAACGACAGCTTCGCCACCAGCTGAATCTGGCGCGACGAGCCAGCCTCGCCCGTAGGCAGGCGCGTGCGCGAGATCTTGCCGAAGGTCGGACTGTCCACGACGTTCCCCGGCGGGCCCAGGTTCGGATGGTTGAACACATCGAAGGCGTCGGCGCGGAGCTGCAAGCGCCAGCGGCTCGCGATGGTAAGCACCTTGCTCACCGATAGATCGGTGTTGTGGAACGCCGGGCCGATCACGACATTGCGTCCAAGATTGCCGAAACGGTTGACCGCCGCGAACGACGCCGGATCGAACCACTGATCGACCGAGCCGATGATGCGAATCGGCGCCACCAGATCGGGCCGCACGGTGTTCGGCACGCCGTTCAAGGTGGCGTTGCTCGTCACGATGTTGACCGGGTTGCCGCTCTGCGATTGGACGATGGCCGCGACCTGCCAGCCCCGCGTCCACCCGCTGCCGGTGAACGGCAGCTGGTAGGTGGCACGGAGCACGAAACGATGCCGCGCATCGAAGTCGGAGAGGCCGTACTGATTAGGGATGTCGTAGCCGTCCTGGACGTTGAAGTTCGAGGAGTTGAGCGAGTTGGTGTCGAGCGATTTCGACCAGGTGTACGAGGTGTCGAACAACAATCCGCGCGATAACCGCCTGGTGGCGGTCAGCGCCAGTGCGTTATAGCTGGAGAAGCCGGTGCTTTCCACCTGCATGATGTTACCGAGGGTGGCGCCCGGGCGGATCGGGCTCGAGGCCGACAGGACCGGATAGGGACGGACACCGTTCACCGGCTGGTTGAGGTTGCGCGCGATGCGCAGGTCCGCGCCGCTCGATCCGAAGTAGGTCACCGTTGCAGCGAAGTTGCCGGCCAGCTGGCGCTGGACGTTGACATTCCACGAGCGCAGCGCGGCGTTGCGGAACTGCGGATCGATGGTGATCGGCGCCAGACCGATCGGCTGCGTCAGGTCGACGGCGGCGCTCAGCGGAATCGCGCCGCTCGCGGTCACCGGCGTCGCAAACGGCGGGTTCCCCGGCGTGCCGTTGACCGCCGTCGTGCCTGGCTGGTCGACCGCCGCGCCATAAGCGGCGCGCACCACGGTGCGGCCATCGCCGCCGAGTGTCCACGCCAGGCCGAGGCGCGGCTCGATGTTGGTGTTGTTCTCGCCATAGATCTTGTCGACGTCGACCCCGACGCGCACCAGCGAGACGGTGGCCGCGTCGAAGACCACGAACTGATTGTCCCTCTCCGTGGGCGTCATGTGCCATTCGTAGCGCAGCCCGAGATCGACGGTGAGCGACGGGCCGATGGCGATGGAGTCCTGCGCGAAGAACGACAGCGCATCCTGCGTGATGTGGCTGCGGCGCTCGCCGAGCGTGATGCTGAACGCGTTGGCGGTGCCCGAGAGGAACGCGGCCATGCTCGGAAAATTGAACTGGCCGGTGCCCTCCGCGAAATTGTTGTTGAGAAAGCGGCGCACCTCGCCGCCGGCCTTCATGGTATGACGGCCGGCGATGTAGGTCAGCGTATCGTTGAACACGTAGAGCGTGTCGTGGCGGCCCTGCGGCAACGTGGCCGGGCCGCCGAGGCTGAGCGCGCCGGCGACGACCAGCTGCGGCAAGCCGAGCGGGCGAGTCACGCCGTTGACGATGCCGAAATCGACGGGGTTGAGGGCGGTCGCGGGGAACGTCCCGCCGTCCTGCATGGTCCGGCCGAAGCGTGCCTCGTTCAGCAGGCCCGCGCCGAACATGTGCGTCTCGTTCACGGTCAGCGTGGTCTTGGTGATCGCGCGGCGCTGGCCGAATCCTGGAATGCTGGTCCCTTGCGAAGTCGGCTCCACGCCGCTGATCCGCTGTCGCCCGAAAAATACCAGCAGGCGATCGCGCTTCCCGGCGTTGTGCCGCACATCCGAGGTCCACGTGTTTTCATCGACCCTGGCGTCGGCCGCTCCGACAAAGCGCGGCGTGCCGTCGGCGTCGAAATAGTTCGCGCGCGGAATCAGCGGGATCAACCGCCGCACCACGGGATCCACCGCCGCGTCGCGCTCCGCGTCGCTCGGCACCACGCCGTTCATGTCGATGCCCTGCCGCTGCCGCAGGCCCTCGTAGGTAGCGAGGAAGAACGTCCGGCTGCGAAGAATCGGGCCGCCGAAGGTGCCGCCGAACTGGTTGCGTTCGAACGGATGCGGATCGAGCGTGGTGAATTCGAAGAAGTTCCGCGCGTCGAGCGCGTCGTTGCGGAAGAATTCGTAGGCCTCGCCGCGGAACTGGTCGGTGCCCGAGCGCGTGACCAGGTTGACGATGGCGCCCGACACGTGGCCGTACTCGGCGCTGAACGTCGAGTTGTCGATCTTGAATTCCTGGATGCTGGCGACCGGAGGCGGAAAGCTGATCGATCCGAACGTCAGGTTGGTCGTGGTCACGCCGTTGACGATGTAGGCGACGGCTTCTTCGCGGTTGCCGGTGGTGTTGAACGCCAGCGCGCCGGTGCCGCGAATCGGCGTAGTCGAGAAGCCGGTCTGCGACGAGGCCACCGACCCCGGCACGAGCGGTCCGAGATCGACGAAGTGCCGGCCGTTGAGCGGCATCTCCTGGACGGTCTGTGCCGACACGACGTGTCCGACCACGCTCGTCGCCCGATCGAGGAGCGGCAGCTCCGCGCTCACCACCACGACTTCACGCTGGGTGTCGACCGCAAGCTGGAAGTCGCGGACCAGGGTGCGGCCGACCTCGAACGTCAGCGCGTCGATGCGCTCGGAACGGAACCCGGCCGCCTCGGCCGTGACCTGATACACCCCCGCCGGGATCGCCGGCGCATGGTAGCGCCCTTCGGCGTCGGTCGGCGCCACGCGGGTGAAGCCGGTTGCCGAATCCTGCACCTCGACGGACGCGCCTGGCACCGCGGCACCCGAGGGATCGAGCACGCGTCCCTGCAGCGCCGCCATCGTCTGGGCGCGCGCGGGCGAGGCGATCGCGAGCAACAGGACCGCCTGCATCAAGAAACAGGAGGTCCGCACGACTAGTCCAGAGGCGGTAGGCCGGAGAATGCGTTCACTGACCATGCAGATCAGTTCCTGCCCGGTCTGCGCGAACTGCCACGGCCCTCCTCGTTCCGGTCCGGTTGGCACGAAGAAACCAGAATTCTGCGCCCCATTTTAAGCGGGCGCGCGGTCATCCGTCCCAGCCCGGCCTTGGCGACGCGCCGAAGGTGCGACAACGGTATGACACTGGCCCGGGCCGGGTCAGGTCTGTCAGCTGGCGGCGGTCGGCGTCAGGATAAGGGACGGTCGTAACGACGGGAAGAAACGACATGCGATTCCCCCGAATCCAATACTTCGAAGCCGCCCGGAGTGTTTCGTCGGCGCGTCGGAATGCCTCGAGGCGCGGGAGCCTCCGAGGGATCGATCGACGGAGCAGAGGGGCTGGCCGACTGGTCCGCGAGCGGCAGGCGACGGTCCGCGGCTTACTTCGAGAAGGCGGCGGGAAAGTGATCGACGGTTGACCCCCGGATAGCCGCGGTGCTACGCTCACACCACTAGATCATCTAGCTATATGGCTCGCGCGAAGAAGCCGTCCATGCTCCCGGGAACGCTCGATCTGATCGCCCTGCAGCTGCTCGACGCCCATCCGACCAACGGCTACGAGCTGGCGCAGCGGATTCAGGCCATCAGCCGGGACGTCCTCACCGTCAACGCCGGTTCGCTCTACCCGGCCCTCTACCGGCTGGAACAGCGCGGCCTCATCCGCGCGGCGTGGCGGGACACGGACACCGGCCGGCGCGCCAAGGTGTACTCGACGACGGCATCGGGCCGCAGGCAGCTGGAGGATCAGCGGCAGGAATGGATGCGATTTTCCGGTGCGCTGGCCGCCATTCTGCGGGTCACCTGATCGCGCCAGGCCTGGAGTACTGCTCATGCTGAACCGCCTCTGGCTCGGGCTGCGCTCACTGGTCTTCGGCCGCCGTCTCGACCGCGAGACGCGCGACGAAATGGCCGATCACCTCGCGCGAACCGTCGAGCGCATGATGGCGCAGGGCATGGCCCGCGACGAGGCGGAGCGGGCTGCGCGGCGGGAGTTCGGGAACCTGAACGTCCTTCACGAGGAGGCGCGCGACGCCCGCGGCGGCCGCAGCCTCGAGTCGCTCGCCGCCGATGTCCGCTTCGGGCTGCGCCAGTTCGCGCGCCGGCCCGTCTCGACGATCACCATGATCGTCGTGCTGGCGCTGGGGATCGGCTTCAACGCGGCGCTGTTCGTCCTGATCTCCTCGTTGATCAATGGTGTGCCGCCGGGTTACACGCCCGACGAATCGCTGGTCCGCATACGCGGCCTCGAGCGCAACGCGTCGCGCAGCTACACCATCGGGCGAGAGTTCTCGTACCCGGAGTACGCCGAGTACGCGGCTCAGACGAGCCTGTTTGCCGCAGTCGCGGCCTGGACCTCCAGCGACGTGGCGCTGGACGTCGGGCCCGACCAGGAGAACCTGCACAGCGGCGCGGCGACCTACGTGACGCCGGCCTACTTCCAGGTGCTCGGTGTCCGTCCGATTGCCGGCGCCGGCCTCCCGGTGGCTGCACGGGACGCCGATGATTCGCCGGAGCTCGTGGCCGTGATCAGTCACGTCGTGTGGGAGCGGTTCTACTTCCGTGCGAACGACGCGATCGGCCGCACGCTCAAAGTCAACGGCGTTCCGGTCACCATCGTCGGCGTGGCGCCGCGGCGGTTCAACGGCGCCAGGAGCGGCGGCTCGCAGGTCCGGGTGTGGCTGCCCCTCAGCGCGCGTTCGGTCGTGCAACGCACGCCCGTGCCCCTCGGGCCTGGCCCCAACACCGCCATCTTCGGCCTGGTCGCCAAGGTGCAGCCAGGGGTGGACGTGAGTCACACGCAGCCGACCGTCCAGGCGATCGCGGCGCGCACCGCTCATGAGATGACGCCAGGCGAAGCGAACGTGGTCCTCTCGACCGACGTCGTCCCGCTGCTCGCCGACAATTACTTTCCGCCCTCGGGGGAAGTCCAGGATCGGAGGCGGCAGCTGGTCGGCCAGCTGATCCCGATGCTGATCCCGTTCCTCGTCCTGGCGATCACGTGTACGACGGTCAGCGCGCTGCAGGCGGGGCTGGCGATCGGGCGGCGGCGCGAGATGGCGGTGCGTCTTGCGCTCGGCGCGCCGCGCCGCCGGCTCGTGCGGCAGCTGGTGACGGAGAGCGTGATGCTCGCGCTTGGCGCGGCGGCGCTGGGACTGTTCGTCGTCTGGATCCTGTTGCGGACGTTCGAGTCTGCCGTTCCGGATCTGCAGGTCGCGATCGACTGGCGCAGCTTCGCGTTCACCGGCGGTCTCGCGATCGCATCGGGAATCCTGTTCGGTCTCTCGCCCGCGCTGCACGCGACACGGCTGACAGTGTCTGACGTGCTGAAAGACGCCGCCGGCCAGGTGGTCTCGTCGCGCTCGCGGCTGCCGGCCGGCCTGGTGGTGGCGCAGATCGCGCTGACGCAGCCGGCGCTGCTGGCGATGGGAGCGTTGTTCCTGCAGATGGTCGAAAGCGTGCGTGAGATGCCGCGTGCGGTCCAGGCCGACCGGATCCTCGACGCGCGCTTCAGCACCAACCCGCGATATGGTCCGATGGACAGCCGGCGCGAGCAGACGCTGGCCACCCTGCGGACGCGGTTTGCGGCGCTGCCGGGAGTGGTCGCCGTCGTGCCGCAGGAGAATACGGACGACTACGTCGAGGTCGCCGTGCACAACTCGGACCGCGTGCCGGGGGTCGAGCTCCCGTCCGCGCTCAGCGTCCGCGCGCATGCGGCGCCCGCCGGCTACTTTCCGCTGATGAGCATGCCGATCGTCCTCGGCCGCGATTTCGATCCCGCCGGCGCCGATCCCGCGAATGCGATCGTCGTCGGCGCGGGCCTGGCGCGGCGTCTCTGGGGAGACGCGGATCCGATCGGACGGCGGCTGGCCAGCGTCGGCGCCTTTCAACCCAGGCCCGGCGTGTTCACGGTCATCGGTGTCGTGGGCGATGCGAGAGCGGGCGGGAGCGCGGAGGACGACTCCCGCATCTTCGTGCCGGCCGTGCGCGTGACCGGCCACTTCCTGATTCGGACGCAGGGGCCGGCGCAGCCGATCGTTCCGGTGATTCGATCGATCGCCAACAGCGAGGCGCCGGAGCTGTCGCTCGTCAGCGCCCGGACGCTCGCCGCGATCGAGGACGGCCAGCGCAGCAACTTCATGAAAGCGATCGCGGCTGCCGGTGGCAGCGGGGCGGTGGCGCTGCTGCTCTCGGCGATCGGGCTCTACGCGGTGGTCGCTCTCGCCGTCGGTCAACGCTCGCGGGAGATCGGCATTCGCGCCGCGCTCGGCGCCGATCGCGGCCGCATTCTCGGGATGTTCCTCCGTCGCGGCCTCAGACTCAGCCTCGCCGGCGTGTCCGTCGGGATCGCGCTCAGCATCGTGGCGCTGCGGCTGCTGTTGGCGTTGAGCGGCGAAGAGCCCCCGTCAGGCACCGCCGCGGTCGCCGCGATGGTCACCGTCGTCGTAACCGGCGTGACGCTGCTCGCTACCTGGATCCCGGCGCGCCGCGCCACCCGGATCGATCCGCTGGAGGTGCTGCGGGCGGAATGAAGGTCAGCCTACGTCAACTCCCAACCTCCAACTCCTCCGCCTCCGCGCGCCGAGGACTAGGTGCGCGCTACGGCGAGACCTCGCCAGAGCTTCTCGCGTCGATTTCGGGCGAGAAGCGGAGGCGGGCAACTTCCAATTGCAACACACGCGAGTTGCGCTTCGCGCTCGCGACGACGGCACGACGGCACGACGGCACGAAGAATTCGTCAGGACATAGTCGTTCGCGAGGCGCCTGCGCATTCATCGGCATGTGTGGCTTCCGCCTTCACGCGGAAGGCACGCGACTGCCGCTCTTTTTCAGCGGAAGGCATGCGTCACTATCCGGCGAAGCCGGAGCCACGACGTCTAAACGAGAGTTGGCGACTTCCGAACACTTAACCTTCCAACTTCCAACCTTCCAACCGTCACCGAAGAAGTGATCGGCGGCCGCTACGGCCCGGTTGTAAACGTGACGTTATAACGCACAGACTTCGCCGGGTCGGTGCGCGACCGCACGATCAGCACGGTTTTTCCATTCGGGTGAGACGCCGGCAGCACTTCCACCAGGTGCCGGCTGTCGTCCGGCCGGACCTCTGGCGCCGCCGTGGCGCCGGCGTCGAGCGCGACGACGTAATCGAAAACCGTCGGCGAGAATTCCTTCAGCGGCCGGTTGTCGACTCTGATTCCGTCGAGCAGCGGCAGCCCCTCGTCGATCGTCGGCTGATCGAGTGATCCGCCGCCAACCGGCGTCCGCTCGATGTTCAGCAGCGCCTGCGGGCCCACGCGCTCTTGCAGCTGTTGCTGATAAAGGCTGCGCGGTGTCACGTGCAGGCCGAGCCGTTCCCAGTAGCCGTCGAGGCGCGGACGACGGTCGTCGCTGTTGGGGACGAACGGATTGACCTTCCGGCCGACGTGCCCGATCGCGTAGTTCTGGGCCGTCGGCGGCTGCTGCGCGACCAGATCGCCTTCGGTGTTCCACGCGACGTAGTTCGCGCCCGCCCAGCCATGGCCGGAACCGAGCCACGCGCGATCCTGAATGGCGATGTCCCCCTTGATGTTGTCGAACAGGCCGCCCACCGACCAGCGATGGTGCGGTTCGCTGGTGGCGAACTCGTTGATGGAGTCGCAGTCCATGAACGCATTCGGGCCGGGGACGCGGCTGTCGACCACGAAGGCGTGCCGTGCGGTTTCGGCGTGGCAGCGTTGCACCAGCGTCAGCTGGCCGGCGAGGGCAAAGTTGTAGCGGCGCCCGCCGTCGATCCGGCTCACCATGTCGATCGCCGAGCTGTCCTGCACGGTCACCCACTTCGCCTGCCGCAGCACGTTGACGAGGCTGTGTTCGAGGTGCTGCGTCGTGACATCCCGCACCCACGCGTTCTTGACGTTGTCCAGCACGGCGAACCGCACGGCGTGGTTCTCGTCGGCGAAATACGGCTGTCCGTCTCGCGTCAACGTCACCGACGGATCGAACTCCACTTCCACGCGCAGGTTCTCGATGCCCACCTGTTCGATGCGATCGGGGTCGTCGTACTTGATCAGTTCGGCCCCGCCCCACCGGCGCTCGATCGAGTTGGCCAGCGGCGCGTCGACGGTGACGACGTTCTCGTCGATGGCGGTGATGATGCGATCGAAATCGAGGTCGAACGGTCCCCATTGGCTGGTCTCGTTCGGACTGCCGCCCGGCCGCTCGACGATCTGATCCATCGCGAGGTAGTGAATCCAGCGATCGTTGCCGTGCCGCCGCACGATCACCGGGTCGCCCACCTTGAATCCACTCGCGTCTTCCACATGGAAGCTGCGCGCGCCAGAAGACACGAACAGATCGGCGATTCCGGTGCGGGTCGACAGCAGCACCGGGCCGGCAGCGCCGGCCGCCGTCAGGACGTCCCGCCGCGTCGCGCCCGTGGCGAACAGGATGGTGCCGTCTTCGCCCTGGCCTTCGCCTCGGAGGACCACGCCGCTCGCGCGGATCGCCAGGGTCGTGCCGACTTCGTATCGCCCGCGCTTCAGCAGCACGGCGCCGCGGATGCCGTCGGCGTTCTGCGGCAGCGCCGAGACCTGATCGATCGCCGCCTGGATGCGCGCCGAATCGTCGCCATCGCCCGGCTCGACGGCCACTCGCGCCTGTACGGCCGGCAACTGCACGCCGCCGCCGCCGTAGCCGCTGTTCGAGAAGTCGAGAATGCGATTGCCCTTGTAGTCGGGCACATAGGTGAGCGCACCGTTCGCGCCGAGGTAGGCGATGGTGCTCTGATCGGCAGGCACCTGCGCCGGATCCATCACGGTGAACGAGAATGCATCGTAGGCGTGCGCTTCGCCCGGTCGCGCGAGCCGCAGGCGTATTTCGTGCAGACCTGAGGCGTCGGCAATCCCGGGAATCGGTATGTCCACGACCTCACCGGCTCTCAGGTGCACGGGAGGCAGCGGAAGTACGCCGCCGCCCTCGACTCGCACGAGCTGGCCGGTCAACATCAAATCGACGTGCGACGCCACGTGCACGACCGGGAATTCACCGGACGGCGGAATGACCGCCGGCCGGCCGATCTCCATCGCCATCGTCGGATGCGTCAGCCAGATGTCGGCGAGCAGCAGGCGTGGATCCGCCACGTCGATCCAGAGGTGCGCCGCTCTCGTGACGCCGTCGAGCGTGACCGCAGCCGTCACCTTTGCGACGCCAGCCTGGAGTGCTTCGATCAGGCCGGCTGCGTCGACTCGCGCGATCGCCACTCTCGAGCTCGTGAATTCGATCGATGCACTCGTCAGATCCGCATCGGCGCCATTGGACAACGTGCCCTTCACGACGAGTGCCGACGAGGCGCCGACGACGAGCGATAGCGTTTCATCCGCGGCGTAGACGCGGCCGGATGGATCTTCGAGACGGACGCTCGCCAGCGCCGGGGGCGGCGGCGCACCGTACAGCTCGAACTCGTTCAACTGGAAGTTCGGCGTCCCTGTTGCCAGGCTGAAGTCGACGCGCATGTAGCGGCCAATGGCTTTGGGAAACGTCGGCGCTTCTTCGGCCAGGATCGGCGCGGTACTGCGGTTCTTCGAGTACACCGTCTGCCAGGTTGCGTCGTCGTTGGAAATGCGGATCTGGAACTCGACGATGTCGGCGGTGCTGGTGCGGAACTTCAGCACCGCGTGTTCGACGTCGGCGACCGCGCCAAGATCGACGCTCAGCCAGACGTTCCTGTTGTCAGTGCGGTCGGCGCTGAGCGGCTGCCAGAACGTGGCGGTATTGCCGTCGACCGCCGCGGTCGCACGTCCGCACGAGCAGTCGGAGCTCTTCGCCACGCTTTTGTTCAGCGCGAGGTTGACCGGTGCGCCGGGGATCGGCACGTTCGGAATGCCGTAGACCTCGAGCTCGTTCAACTGCACGGTCGACGCGCCGGTCGCCAACGTGATGTCAACGCGGAGGTAGCGCCCGACGACGGCCGGGAATTCGGCGGCCTCGATTCCGTCGATGGCCCCGGTATCGCTCTCGCGGAGGTAGACCGTTTGCCAGGAAAGCTCGTCGTTGGAGGTGCGGATGCGGAACTCGAGGATGTCCGCCGTGCCGCCGCGGAAATTGAGGACGGCTCGTTCGATGCTGGCCGGCGCGCCAAGGTCCACGCGTAGCCAGACGTTCAGGTCGTCGGTACGGTCGGCGCTGAGCGGTTGCCAGTACGTGTCGATGTTGCCGTCGACGGCGCTGGTGGCGCGACCGCACGAGCAGTCCGAACTGCGGGTGACGCTCATCCCGAGCGCGAGGTTCGTTCCTTGCGCGTACGCCGGCTGCAGGTTCATCCCGGGCAGGGTCAGCAGCGTTGCGCCAATCAATCCCAAGCGGATCACCGTCCGGCATCGGCTCAGTAGGCTCATTCAGGCATCTCCGCGTCAGGGTTGGAATAGATACCACAGCCTACTGTATCGGTAAAGTAGGCCATTTATGCGCCAACTCGACTGTAGAGACCACGTCGACGTACGTGCCCCGCGAGCGCGCGAGATGGGCATCCGGCTCGCGCTCGGCGCCTCGCGCGGTGATCTCTACCGCCTGGTCTTCCGTCAGGGGTTCTTGCTGATGCTGGCGGGGCTCGTCTTCGGGCTTGCGGGCGCGGCCGCGGCCACGCGGTGGATGTGGACGCTGCTGTTCAACACGCCACCGAGCGATGCCACGGGGTGGGTGGGCATGATCGTCTCGTAGTGGTCTCGACCGGCGCTGCCTGCGCACTGGCGGCGCGGCCGACTGCGGCGGCGAATCCAACCATCGCCCTGCGCACCGAGTAGAGTCGCGACAGTCTTGGCGAAAAGCGTTCAATGATTGTGTCAGCGTCCAATCTCCAACCTCCCGTCTCCGCGCGCATTGATCGATGCGCGCGGAGGCGGGGAGGTTTGGAGTTGGCAGTTGTCGCGGGCGGCGGTCTTATTTCATCGCCGCCCTGTACGGGTTGCCGCCGAGCGAGTTCGAGATGTCGGCAATCGCCCGCTGCGCGCGCACGCTGTTGCCCGCGTCGTCGAGCGGCGGCGACACGACGGCGATGCCGAACTTGCCCGGCGAGACGGCGATGATGCCGCCACCGACGCCGCTCTTCGCGGGAAGTCCCGTGTGATACAGCCACTTGCCGGAATCGTCATACAGGCCGGCGGTCGCCATCACCGCGAGGACGCCCGGGACCTTGGCCGCGTCCATGACCTGCTTGCCGGTCACCGGATTCTTGCCGCTCGCCGCCAGCGTCGCCGCCATCATCGCGAGGTCCTTCGCGTTGACGCCAATCGAGCACTGCCGCGTATAGAGGTCGACGGCCTGCTGCCAGTTCGATTTGATGTAGCCGTAGGCCAGCATCAGCGCGCCGATCGCCTGGTTGCGCTGGTTGGTGTCCGACTCCGATTTGTAGACATCCTGCAGCACGCTCAGCGAGCGGCCCGCGGCGTCGTTGTGGAAGCCGATAATCTTCTTCCACACGTCGTCGGCGCTGGCGCCAGTCACCATGCTGGTGGCTGAAATCGCGCCGGGATTCACCAGTGGATTCATCTCCGGCGCGCCGGTGCCGACGACGGTCCTGACGCCCTCGACCGCGATGATTGAATTGAATCGCGCCCCGGTGGCGTCGACGCCGATTCGCTTCTCGATCGCGTCGAGTCCCTGCTCCTGAATCACCTGCGCCATCGTGAACACCTTGGAGATCGACTGGATCGAGACCTCGGTCTTGATGTCGCCGGCCGTGTATACCTTGCCGTCGGTGGTGACGACGGCGATGCCGAACAGGTTGGGATCGACCTTGGCGAGCGCCGGGATGTAGTCGGCGTTCTTGCCTTCCTTGAGCGTTCTGAACTTCGCATAGGCGGCGTCGACGGCCTTCTGAACGTCACCCGGCGCCTGCGCACCGAGCGGCGGAACGCCGAGCGCTGTCACGCCCAGCGCCAGCAGCGCCGCCCCGGCGGAGAATCCGCGATACCCTCTCAACATGACTAGCCTCCGATTTTCCACGAGAAGTTGTACTTGAACGAGAACTGGATCTTGAAGCCGTCGCTCTGGAATCCGTCCGAGAAGTTCTCGCGCTGGCCCCACTGCAGCTCGCCGCCCATCATCACGTTCGGCACCGGCGTGTAGAGGAGGTTGCCGAGTGCGTACTTGCCGATCTTGAAGGCGTCAGGAGCCTGCGCCTCCGTGTTGTCGTTGTCCTGGAACGAGTACCCGATCGCGCTGGTGAAGTGCTCGCTCCACGTGTGATCGAGGAACACGCTGTACGCGACGATCGGTATCGGCTCGCCGAGGATCGGTGTCACCGCGTTCTGAAAATTGTTGACGATGCCGATGTCGATCGGCGAGTCGTTCATTTCGTTCTGAACGCCCTCGCCCACTGTGAACGCCATCCGCAGGACGTCGCTCGAACCGAATTTGAGGTTCGAGCTGACGTTCCATCCCCATCCGGTCGCGTCACCGGAAAGATCGAACGCGTCGTCGAGAGTATCGTCCCAGTTGATCCGTCGAAAGATTGCTGCGGTTCGAACGTGGCCCCAATCCGCGGTGTACTTGTACGCGCCTGCAAAGTCGGGCAGCGGGAACCGCGCACGAATGCCGTCGAGCTCGATACGGTCGGCATACGTCCCCTGGTCGCCGCTTGCGCCCGGGCGCGCGAGAGCGAACATCAGGTTGCTGGTGTCGGTCTGGATCGCCGTGTAGCGGAGCTGCACGTTGCGGTACCACGGAAGACCCGTGGGCCCCCAGTATTCCAGCGAGTTCGGGAACGCGTCAGGGTCGGTAAAAGGGCTCCAGGTACTGGCCGGCACCCAGCCGGCCGAGCTCTCCCCATGCGTGGCGCAGCCGGAAGGTGGTCTGCCCGGAGTCCACGCCGGTGCCGAACAGCTCGAACTCGAAGATGGTCTTCAGTTCGCCGAGAGCAGTCGGCGTCGAGGACCTGACGCCCAGGCGGCTCTGGCGCACGCCGGCGAACGAACTGTGGTCCTCACCGAACTCGTTCTCGAACGCCGGCAGCCTGGTCAGGCGCAGGGTGTCGTACCAGTCGGGGTGGATCTGCTTGAAGTCGTGGCCGATGTCGAGCATGGCGAACCCGTAGATCTCGAAAGTGGACTTCGCGTCCTGAGCCGGCGGGCTCGTTGCGGCGGACTCCCCGGCAGCGGGCCGAGCCTCCTGCGCGTGGGCGCTCGTGATGCCGCCGAGCAGCAGGCACATCGTCAAGAGCCAGGCCAAACCAACGGTCCGGTTCGTCCGTGTTGGTCGCATATCCGTATCTCCTTTTGCAGTTACAGCAGTCATCGAACGTTCGCTTTCTCCCAGGCGCGGACCCTGCGCCGTCCTTCGTCGAAGATCCGCTGGTAGGTGCCCTTGCGCACCTTGAGGCTCGCTTCAGGCGTCAGCTGCGCCCAGATCGGCGCCCACATGTCGAACACCGCGTAGTACGGCGCCGGCCCGGCGGGCGCCACGGTGTCGGTGCCGAACAGGAATCGATCCGGGTACTTGTTGAGCAGGCCGGCGACACGGCGTGATGGTCTCCGGCGTGGCCACTGCGTACTTGGCAACTTCGTCCCACGAGATGTCGAAGACTACGTGGCTCAGCGCTGGATCCGCCAGCAGGCCGGCGAGGATCTCGACATGCGTTGGCGGCCGCTCCGCGGCCGCGGCGGAGACCTGGACCGGCCGGACGATCCGCCCGAGCCCGGTGTGCGCCCAGATGATCGTCGTCTTCGGATGGCGCTTGAGCAGGGCCTTCATCTGCGTCAGGTAGACCGGCTCGGCATCCTGCTTCGCGAACGGGATGTCGATGTCGTTGTGGAGGATCACCACGAGCCCGGCCTCGGCCGCGAACTCGAGGATGCGATCGAGCGCCGGGTTGGTCAGACTGGCGGTTTCGCCAGGGATCTTGGCCGAGACGAATTCCTTGTGGATGCTGAACTCGCCGATGCCGCTGAAGACGCCGGGAAAGGTCTTCAACACGCGACGGATGTGATCGACGCCGTACATGTCGGCCGGGTTGAAGCCGGTGATCATCGGGTCGAACCGGGCCTGTGCGTCGGCGGGCAACGAACGGTACACGCTCGCGATGTAGGCGTCCGTGAACGAGTAGTAGTAGAGCGGGGCGTCGGTGTGCAGGTAGTAGGTCGGCGCGAAATCTCCGGAGTTCGCGTAGGACCAGTGCTGCTGCAGCGGAATGCCGAACAGGGTCGATCGGCCGACCCGTTTGCCCATGATCTCGAGGAACTGCCGCCCCTCGATGCCCTGCTGGATGTAGTTGGTCAGGTGGAAGTGGGAATCGAAGAACTCGTTGTCGGCGCCCTGGCCCTGTGCGTCGAGCGACCGCGCGCGGACGCAGAAGAACGCCAGCAGCATCAGCGCGGAGAAGGCACTCAAGAACAGCCGCTGAACGGGACGAAGGTCTGCGCAGTCATGTGCACCTCGTCGATCAGAAGTTAATCTCGAGGTTGATGTGGAACACCGTGCCCTTGGCGCCGACCGGGTAGGGATAGGCCGTGTATCCCACGGGTGATCGGTTCACGTACATCCACTCGCCGTTGAGGCGAATCCCGCGCTCCTTCATCAGGTACCAGTTCTCTCCGCCGCGCACTTCCCAGTGGTCGCCGTAGCGGCCGAACACCTGCGAGGCGCCGAAGTACAGCTGAAGCGCCTTTGGAACGGCCATCGCCGACGCCTGCAGCTGATAGCCGTGGTCGTTGATGTTGGCGATGCCGCCGGTGTTGACGCCGGTGAAGTTGCTCAACCAGCGCCAGTAGTACTCGCCCTCGAGAGACAGGCCCTGGTACTTGACTCCGGCATCGACGCTCGACATCCGGTAGTCCACTTCGTTGACGGTGATGCCAGGTCCAAACAGATCCGGGGTGAAGATGACGCTGCCGTCGGTCAGCCGGATCTGGCTGTTCTCGATGCCTTCGGTTCCCGGCTGGCTTTGCTTTTCCTCGCGGCTGCTGGTGTAGTGCACGCCGATCCGCGTCGCGACCTTCTGGTGATCGTCGTAGTCGCCGAACGTGTTCCACAGGCCGAACTCGCCGGTCGTCGGCATCCAGACGACGTTGTAAGACTGCGTGTCGAGCTTGTTGTCGAGTTGCGCCGCGCTCACGCCGAGCGTGCTCAGGTTGTTGCCGGCCATCACCTGGTACTTGACCTTGGTGTGGAACTCGCCTTTGAGCCAGACGCCGGAGGTGTACGACCCGCGGAAAAATTCGTCGGCTATCAGACGGTCGTCCACGCCGAGCCAGTACCGGAAACTGGCCCTCTGTGCTTCGCACCGAGGGCAGCGACGTGATCCCGGCACCCACGCTCACGAACCGGTTGAAGGTCCAGGACAGGTTGCCCGCGCCCACGACCTGCGCGGGATCGCCCTGCGATGCATTCGACGACCAGACGTAGAGGTAGTAGCGCATCTTCGGCGTGAGGAACCACCCCGAGAACGGCGCGAAGAACTTCTGCAGCTGGATGTCCTGGCGCCGCTGAACGGTCTTCGTGTTGCCGAAGGCGTCGACGTAGTCCTCGTCCAGATTCCGCTGGTTCAAATACCGCGCGTAGCTGAAAAGCCGGAAATAAACCTGGCCCTTTTCATCGTCGACGAGCAGGAAGCCGGCGTTCGGTATGTAAGTGGGGGCCTTTGGCTTTGTCGTCTTCGGCTCCACGGCGGCGCCGGTGGCGAACTCGGCGCTGCAGCCGTCCGACACCCAGACGCTGGTCTGGTCGTAGCCCCAGGTCCTTCCGAGCAGACACGGCGCGTCGCCGGTCGATCGCAGCAGCACGACGCCCCTCGACGTGTCGGCCGCGCAACTCGTACGAGCACCGGGCTTCGACGAGCACGTCACCGTCGCGGCAGCGGCCTGCGCCTGCGAGCCGCTCTGGTCGGTCGTGGTGTGCGCTGTTGCCGCCGGTGTCTGAGCCGCGACAGTGGACGCGGGCAGGAGTAGGAACAACGCGAGCATGGGTCGCGTGGTGGCGAAGAATCTGGTAAGCACGCGAGTCCCTTTTGAGCACGGGGAGTGCCACGGGCCGCGGCGCCTGTCGATTTCGTTATAACCCGTTGACGCGACTGAACTCCGACGAGCGAGAAGGGCTGGTCGGTCGCGATTCGGCCTCCGGCATACCGGAGGAACTCCAAAGAGGTGGGCTGCGAGGGAACATTCGCCCCAGGGGCGAAGCAGGGTTCAGGGGTTCAGGGTGATCTACTGCAGGTGCTTCCTGAAGAACTGCAGCACGACCGGCCAGGACTCCTGCGCCGCTTTCAGGTTGGCGCCGCCGGCGCCTCCTTGCGAGAACATGAAGCCGTGGCCCGCGCCCTCGTAGGTGCGTACGTCGTAGCTCTTGCCGAGCTTCTGCATCGCCGCTTGCGTCGCCGGAAGCGTCGCGTTGATGCGCGCGTCGTTGCCCGCGTAGAGGCCGAGCACCGGCGCCTTGACGTTGGCGAGCGTGGTCTCCTGTGAGCTGTCAGCTGAGCCGGGCGCGTCGCCGTAATAGACGACCGCGGCATTGATGTTCGGCTGCGCCGCGGCAAACGCAAAGCTGCGGGCGCCGCCCCAGCAGAAGCCGACCACTCCGGTCTTGCCGTTCGACGCCGGCAGTTTCCTGCCGTAGTCCATGGCGGCGTTCAGGCGCGCGACGACGTCGGCGGGCGTGAGGCTCTGGATGGTTTTCCCGACCTCGCTTCCGAGCGACTCCGTGCCGCCGCCGTTCGGCCCTTTCCCAGACAGGAAGTCCGGAACGATGGCGATGAAGCCGTCCTGCGCCAGCTGATCGCCGAGCGCCCGGGCCATGTCGGACAAGCCGCGAATGTCGTGGATCACCAGCACGACGCCGGCTTTCTGCGCGCGCTCGGGAAAGACCACCCAGCTCTTGAGCACGCCGCCGTCGGCCAGCTTCACATCCGCCCATTCGCCATGACGGCTGGATTCCTTGAGGGCGCGTGCCGCGTGGTCGGCCGTGCCCGGCGGCAGCGCATCGTTCCACGGCACCTCGATCTGCGGGCCGCCGCGGCCGCCGCCACCTGGCGCCGCCGGCGGCTGCCCGGGCGCGGGTGTTTGAGGCGCCGCCGGAGTCTGCGCGGCAGGTGCCTGCACCGGCGTCGCCTGCATCTCGTGCGCGTGGTGCGAATGATCGATCGCGCGGCTGCTGGGCGGCAGCCGCACCAGCCATGGCCAGGATCGACAGGGTGAATATGACTGACTTCATGAAACCTGATCCTCCGTTGACGACAACACAGTGAGCACCGCTTCGGTCGAAAGCGGCGGTCATCATACTGCTGGCATTGCACACTTGTTCAATCGCGACCCTCATGATCTCCATGATGTCCGCTCACCACGCTGACGAGAGGCTGACGATAGCGGCCTTCGAGATTGCCAGGATCACAGCGCCCCTCCGAGAAGGTCTTGATCCGCTGCGGGCTGGCGACGGAGTAGTAGATCGTGCCGAGCATGAAATGGAACCGCCAGAGGATCTCGTCGGGAGGGACCTGCGGCAGGCATTCGCGGAGCGCGGCCACGAACGTCCGGCTCGAGACGTCGAAGTTCTCCGCGACCAGCTGATTGAGAAGCGTCGAATCCTCCGCCGCGAGAATGGCGCGGAGACGGCTGAATCTCGTGTCTCCTCCGTCCGCCTGGATCTCGGCAAGCGCCGGGCGGACGAACGCCTCGATCACGCGTTCCAGCTGAGGATGCCCGTGCCGTGCCTGACCGAGCAGCTTCAGCCGCTCGGCGTTGAGGCTGCTGCAATGCCGCCGGTACACTTCCAGAGGAGCCCCTCCTTGCCGCGGAAGTAGTAGCCGACGAGCGACCAGTTCACCCGGGCCGCCGCGGCGATCGCCCGCACCGAGACGTTGGTGTAGCCATGTTCGGCGAACAGCCGCTCGGCCGCGGCGATCAGCTTGTCCGACGTGTCTGTCGCAGCGGCGGCCGACTCTGATGGTGGGGATTTCCTCGAGGAGGCGCTCTTCACGGCCCTTCAGCATACAGGAAGCGTATACGGCCGCTGCTCACCGATCGGCGGCGGGCGCGAAGACGAACTACGAGTCGCGGATCGTCGCGGATGTGAGCAGCCGTGCGCGCGGCACGACCGGCCGCGCCACAGCGGATCGTGAACGAATTGAACGAGCGTTCAAACCGGCAGTATCATGCCGGCGTTTGTGGAACAACGCTCTTCGCGCGAACGCCCTGTCGCCAGCTTTGCCGTATCCGCGGTTCGAATACGGAGCATCGAATGATCAATAGCCTGCGCACTCCAGCGGTGCTGCTGTTCGGGTTGGTCCTCGCCGTCGCGGCATCAGGAGCGGCACAGCGTCCATCGAATGCCCCCGCCACACCTGCCATCAACGCCGCCCGCGCGACTGCCAGCATCGTTGCTGCCGCGAATGCCGTGATGTCGGCACTGGACGAGGCGGGACGCGCGAAGGTGCAGTTTCCATTCGATGCGCCGCAGAAGACGCGATGGTCGAACCTCCCGACCGGGATCTTCGAGCGGCAGGGCCTTCGACTGGGGGACCTCAATCCCGCGCAGCGCACGGCGGTGACCAATCTGCTGCAGGCCGCACTGAGTCCGGATGGCTACCGGAAGGTGATGGAGATCGTCCGCGGCGACGAGATCCTGCGGACGACTGGCGGTGGTCGTGGCCGTGGCGGTCGCGGTGGCCCGGGAGGTGGCGGTCCGCCTGGCGGTGGCGGCCTGATCTTCGGCGAAGACGAGTACTACCTGGCATTCGTCGGGACGCCATCGACGACGGCGCCGTGGATGCTGCAGTTCGGCGGACATCATCTCGCCATCAACCTGACGCTGGCGGGGAGCCTGGCCAGCATGGCGCCGAGTCTGCCGGCCGCACAGCCCGCGACCTACACATTCGAGGGACGCGAGATCCGGCCGCTTGGGAGAGAGAACGACAAGGCCTTCGCCCTGATCAACGCCCTGGACGAGAAACAGCGGAGCCAGGCGATCCTGAGCGCTCAGGTTGCCGACCTCGTGCTTGGACCGGGCCAGGACGGCCGTGTCATTCAGCCCGAGGGCATCCGCGCGTCGGCGCTGTCGCCGGCGCACCAGGAGATGCTGCTCGAGATCGTCCGCGAATGGGCCGGGATCATGACCGAGGCGTTCGCGCAACCGCGGATGCTCGAAATTCGCAACAACCTGCCGCAGACCTACTTCGCCTGGAGCGGTCCGACGACGAACGGCAGCGCGGCGTACTTCCGGATCCAGGGGCCGACGCTGGTCATCGAATACGCGCCGCAGGGCGGCGTCGATCACATCCATACTATCTATCGGGATCCGACCAACGACTACGGCGCCAAATTTTCGAAATAGCCTGGACTGCCAGGGAGGACTGCGATGAACCGCCGAGAGTTTCTTGCCACGGTGTCCGCTGCTGCGCTCGTGCCGTCGATCGCTCGCCAGACGTCCGGTCACGAGTGGGGAGGACCCGTATTCGATCTGCACTTTCATTTGCGCCAGCAGCCTGCCAACAACCTCGCGCATCTCGACGGCGCCGGCGTGACGAAGGCGAACCTGCTCACGCGCGGTCCCGTCCTCGAGCGGGTGAAGGCGCTTCAGGCCGGGGCGCCGGGCCGGTTCATCTGGTTCAACAGCTACGACGTCGCCAGCGCCGACGCGGAACAGGTGCTCACGCAGGCCGTGAAGGATGGCGCACAGGGCTTCGGCGAGATGAAGTTCCATGTCGCCGCCGACGGTCCCGAGCTGCGCCGCATCTACGCGCTGGCGGCCGACCTGCGGGTGCCGATCCTGATTCACTTCCAGGAAGTGGATCACTTTCCCAACGAAGGCACCTGGAGCACGGGGTATGCGAAGACGTTCGAGTCCATCCTCAAGGCCTACCCGAAGACGACGTTCATCGGCCATGCGGACGCGTTCTGGGCCAACGTGAGCGCCGACTATCGCAACGAGGCGGCGTATCCGGCGGGTCCGATCGCACGCGGCGGCGTGACCGACAAGTGGCTGGGAGACTATCCGAATCTCTTCGGTGATCTGGCGGCAAATTCCGGCAACAACGCGATGTCACGCGATGCCGCGTTCACGAGCGATTTCCTGAAGCGTCATCAGGACAAGCTGCTCTTCGGCAGCGACTGCAGCTGCAGCGACGGCCACGGCGGTGGCGTCAGCCAGAACAACAACCCGGCGGCCTCCCGGCTCGCGGGGAAGTGCGTCGCGCGCGAGACGCTGAGTCTGCTGAAGCGGTCGACATCGAACGACATCTTCCAGAAGATCGTCTGGGGCAACGCGCACAAGCTGCTCCGGATTCCCGCGTAGCCTGCGCCCACCCAACGCCGAAACGTCATCGCCAAACCCGGCCGACGACTGCCGCTGCACGACGGCACGAGCAGAGGGTACAGTCTTCGTGCCTGGTCCCGAGCGCGAAGCGCAACCCGTATTTCTGAGCAGTTGGAGTTGGGGTTGAAGTGAACTGCCATGATTTGCAGCGTTCATCCGGTGAACGATCGCGCCGTTTCTGCATGCAAACATCCAAATCGCCGCTCCCGGCCGAGCTGGAAACCCGGGCGGAGTCTGCTGTTGCGATATTTAGCATTTTCGTAGCTGAGCCGGGAACGACAGCCCTAGCTCGAGTGGGCGTCAGGCACAGTTCGATCTTGCATGCAGAAAGCCGCGTGCTACAGTCCGCGCAATCTGAGCACGACGTATGGCTTTTTTGGCCTTCGGCCCGCACGACGGCACGACGGCACGGCGGCACGAGGTTCTATCATTTGATTCGTGTGCTTCGCGCCTTCGTGACGGCCGAAGGCCAAGAATCAAGCGGTGATGAACATCATGAACCTCCGCACACTCGTAATCAGTCTCTCCGCCATATCGGTGCCGCGATCCTCGCGGTGCCTGACGCCGGCGCACAGACCCGCTATCGAACCGCGCAGGCGGGCGACGTCGTCACGCTCTCGGATACGCGCGCCAACGTCGTCGTCAACGTCCTGATGACGGCCAGCAACGCCTATCAGATGACGGCCAATGGGGAGGACGTCATCCGGCGCAACTGGTCGTCGCTCGATGACATTCGCGCCCGCATGGGGCTGAACGGCATTCCGTTGTTGTGGCCCTACGCGAATCGCCTCGACGAACAGGCGTTCTATGCGAATGGCC
The DNA here is from genome assembly GCA_963785755.1 of uncultured Acidobacteriota bacterium. Taxonomy (GTDB): domain Bacteria; phylum Acidobacteriota; class Vicinamibacteria; order Vicinamibacterales; family 2-12-FULL-66-21; genus JACCXG01. The sequence continues at coordinate 48,580 of CAWAXG010000071.1, forward strand.
AGAAGTACGCGTTCGATCCCGGGCTTGGCAACACCGGACGCGGGGCCATCCCCATACACGGGTTCATGACCGGCGCCACGGCGTGGAAGCTGGTCGAGACCAAGGCGGACGCGAAGTCAGCCTGGGTGACGATGAAGCATGAGTTCTTTCGCAATCCGCGCTACATGGCGCAATTCCCGTTCGCGCACACGTTGACGATGACGTATCGCGTGCAGGATGGCGCGCTCGAGGTTCGCACCCGGATCGACAGCTTGAGCGACGAGCCGATGCCGGTCACGATCGGCTTTCATCCTTATTTCCAGCTGACCGATTCCAACCGCGAGGAATGGCGGCTGTCGGTGGCGGCGAAGACTCACTGGCTGCTGGATGCGAACACGTTGCCGACAGGTGAAACCCAGCCCATCACGAAGATCCTGCCGGACCCCAGGAACGTCGCGGTCAAGGACGTGACGCTGGACGACATCTTCACTGACCTCGAGCGGGACGAACGGGGCATGGCCACGATGAGCCTGAAAGGGAAAAAGCAGCAGATCGATGTTGTGCTCGGGCCGAAGTTCAAGACGATTCTCGTGCTGTCCCGGACTGGCGGAGGCCGGGGCGGTGGACGCGGTGGTGGCGCAGCGGCCGCGGCGGCGGACCCGAACGCGCCCCCGCCGCGCGGTTCCGTCGCCTTCGAGCCGATGGCCGGGATCTCGAACGCCATGAACATGGCTCAAAAAGGACTGTACAAAGAGCTCCAGTCCATCGAGCCAGGGGGCTTCTGGGAAGAAAGCTTCTGGGTGCGGCCCAGCGGCTACTGATTGCGGAGGACTTCGATGATTCTCAAACGTGCTGGCTCGGTTCTACTGATCGCGACCGCGCTCGCTGGCATCGTCGTGTCTGCTCAGCAGGGTCGCGGCACGAATGCAGGTGCGCCCGCCCAGCAGGGGCAGCCCGACGCGGAAATCCCGGGTCCGTTGCAGTCCGTCGCCATGCCGTGGCCGCCGATGCACGTCTACATTCGCGGCGGTCTGAAAACACACGGGCCTGGTGCGCACGACTATCCGCAGTTCATGGCGGACTGGAGCAAGATCCTGACCGAACGCGGCGCGATCGTGGACGGAGGATTTCATTTCCCGACCACAGCGGAATTGAGCGGCGTCAACGTCATCGTCATGTACAAGGGCGACGCCGGGTACATGAGCGCGGACGAACGCGCCACGCTCGAGGCATTCCTCAAGCGCGGCGGCGGCCTGGTGAGCTTCCACGACACGCTCTGTGGCGACGATCCGCAATACCAGGCGAACATCCTCGGCGGCGCCAAGAAGCACGGCGAACGCAATTTCTCGTCGGGTGACATCGCCTACGCGATCACGGACAAGACGCACCCCATCATGCAGGGAATGTCGGACTTCACGATCAAGGACGAGGCGTTTTTCCTGCTCACGAAGCCGACGCTTTCGCCGCAGGGCCTGAAGGTGCTGGCGACCGCGCCGATGCCAAAGAGCAACAGTGCCGGGGAGCACGCCGGCGAAGTCGTTCCCCAGATCTGGACCTACGAGCGCCCCTTCGGCCTGGGGCAGACTTTCAGATCGTTCGTGTGGATGCAGGGCCACACCTACGCCAACTTCGCGGATCCGCAGATCCAACCAATGATCCTGCGCGGAATTGCCTGGGCGGCGAAGTGGCCGATCGATGCGCTGATGACCGTGAGGCAACCGCAGCGAACCGGCCGCGGCGGCCGCGGCGGTGCGTAATGACGAATATGCGACAACTCCCAACTCCCAACTCCCAACGCCCAAGGCGAGCCTCGTGTAGCGGCTGGGTGAAAGGCGCGAGTCCCGGCTTGTTGCGGCGCTCTTCAGTGAGTGCTCCCGAGCAGTGCGCCTTGGAAGTTGCCGGCCGCCGCTCGTCGGACCGATCACGGTCGACGAGCTCTGGCGAGGCCTCGCCGAAGCGCGCGGGCAAGCCGTGCGCGCGGAGGCGGGGAAGTTGGAAGTTGGGAGTTATCGTGGCGGGGCTGTGCGCCGCCTCGTTGATCAGCGTGTCCGCGCAGCGCCCGGCGTCGTGGCCTCCGTCCGTTCGCAAGACCCCGGAAAAGGCGCCGGTCCTGTCGGCTGAAGAGGAAATGAAGACGATGGTGCTGCCGCCGGGCTACCGCGTCGAGCTCGTGGCCAAGGAGCCGCTCGTCATCGATCCGATCGCCATCGACTTCGACGCCGACGGCCGCATGTGGGTGCTCGAGATGCCCGGCTTCATGTCCGAGCCGGGCGGCGCCAACTCGCGCGAGCCAATCAACAACGTCGTCGTGCTCGAGGATGAAAACAACGACGGCGTCATGGACAAGCGCACGGTGTTCGCGGAGAAGCTCGTCCTGCCGCGCGCACTGAAGGTGCTCGACGCCGGCGTGCTGGTCGGCGAGCCGCCGAGCCTGTGGCTGATGAAGGACACCAACGGCGATCTCAAGGCCGACTCGAAGGAGCTCGTCAGCGACAGCTACGGGCGTGCCGCCGCCAGCATCGAGCACAACGCGAACAGCCTGCACTGGGGGCTCGACAACATCATCTACACGTCGGAGCACACCTGGCATCTCATCTACCGCAACGGCAAGTTCGAGACGATGCCGGCGCTGCAGCGCGGCCAGTGGGGCGCGTCCATGGACGATGCCGGCCGCATCTATCGCAACGTCAACGACGCGCCGCTGTTCGTCGACTTCATCGCGGCCAAGTACTACGCCCGCAATCCCAACATGGTGCGGACGCGCGGGCTCTACGATCCGCTGATCTCGCGCGAGGCTTCGACGATCTGGCCGGTCCGGGCGACGCGCGGGGTCAACCGCGGCTATCGCGATCAGTTCTTCAGGCCCGACGGCAGCTCGGTCACCATCCAGGGCGTTGGCACGCCGGTGGTCTATCGCGGCGATCGCCTGCCGAAAGAGCTGTACGGTGACGCGTTCATCACCGACTCGACGACCAATCTGGTTCACCGCTACAGGATTCAGGACGACGGCACGGGACAGTTGAAGGCGGTCGACGGCTACGCGAAGGGGGAGATCCTGGCTTCGTGGGACGAGCGATTCCGCCCGGTCAACATGCTCGGCGCCCCCGACGGTACGCTCTACGTCGTCGACATGTACCGCGGGATCGTGCAGGAACAGATCTACTGGACGGACTTCCTGCGCGATTACATCAAGGCGGGAGACCTCGAGCGGCCGGTCGGCCTCGGGCGCATCTGGCGCATCACGCACGAGACGACGAAACGCGATCAGAAGCCGGCGCTGTCGAAGGCGCCGGCAGCGGCGCTCGTAAAAACGCTCTCGCATCCAAACGGCTGGTGGCGTGATACGGCGCAGCGGCTGCTGGTCGAACGCGGTGACAAATCAGCCGTTCCACAGCTGGCCCAGCTCGCACAGCAGACGACGGACTGGCGCGTGAAGCTCCATGCGTTGTGGACGCTCGACGGGCTCGATGCGATCGAGGCCCAGGCGGTGCAGCGCGCGCTCGGCGACAAGTCGCCGGAGGTTCGGGCGGCGGCGGTGCGGTTGTCGGAGCGCTGGCTGTCGCAGGCGAATCATCCGCTGGCCGCCGCGGTCTTGAAGCTGGCCGATGACGCGACATGGACGGTGCGGCGCCAGGTCGCCGCGACCATTGGCGAGCTGCCGCCGCCGGCGCGCCTCGATCCCGCAGTTTCGATGCTGATGCGTTACGGCAGCGATCCGATCACCGTGGACGTCACGATCAGCAGCCTGCGCGGCGCGGAGACGGCGGCGCTGACGCGTGTGCTCGACGCGGCGAATACACCGCCCGACGCCATTGCCACGTTGACCGGCGCGGTGGCACGAAGCGGTGACGTCGCCGCCGTGCAGCGTGTTCTCGAACACGCGACGACGGCGACTGCTTCCGGTGCCGTGCGCCTCGCGCTGCTGCAGGGGCTCGATGCCGGGCTGCCGGGCGGCGGCGGAGGCCGTGCGGGTCGTGGGCAAGGCGGTGGGCAAGGCGGCGGGCGTGGCGCTGCCGTGATCGCCAAACCCGTGGCTCTCACGGCCGAGCCGTCAACGCTGGTCGAGGTTTCCACGTCGGGCGGCGATACCGGCGCGCTCGCGAAACGGATCCTGGCGAAGCTCGAGTGGCCGAACAAGCCGACACCCGTCGTCGAAGTGGCTCCGCTCAGCGCCGAAGAGGAGAAGCAGTTCTCAGCCGGCGGAGAGATCTACAAGAACCTGTGCGTCGGGTGCCATCAACCGGACGGACGCGGGAAAGAAAAGATGGCGCCATCGCTGGTCGAATCGCGGTATGCGATTGGACCCGACTCCGGCGCTTCGATTCGCATCCTGCTCGCAGGAAAGGAAGGCCCCGTCGGCCTGATGCCGCCGCTCGGCGGCGCACTCAACGACGATCAGATCGCGGCGGTGCTGACCTACGTGCGGCGCGAGTGGGGAAACACCGGTTCGCCGGTGCCATCGGACGACGTGACGGAGATTCGCGGGTTGACGAAGACGCGGGCCAAGCCGTGGACCGACGCGGAGCTGACGCCAGCCGGGCGCGGGCGCGGCGGGCGAGGGCAGTAGCGGAGAGTCGTATTCACGACGCGCCCATCCTCGACGGAAGGCCGCGGGCGTACCATTGTGCCGAGTTGCCGTTCGTCTTCTACAACACCGGATCGGTGTTTGACGATGGCCGGCGGCGGGCCTGAAGCGCGCGATCTGGCAGGGCGCCCGCAGTGAACGCCCGACGAGGAGCGGCGTCAACATCCGGGCCGCTCAGTCGGATAAGTTCTCACGGAGCGCTGCGCCGTGCGTCAATCCAGTAGCGCCGCTTCGGCTGGTCCAGATCTGGCCCGCTGACCACGTTCTCCAAAACGCCGCCGTTGTTCTCGATAGTCTTGATAGTGAAGGAAATTCGGCGTGTCTGGTGTGGTCGCACGGTGTGCCCGCATGAACTCGTCTTCTTCGTCTCTTCTCGGCCGGCGAAGAATCAGCACCTGTGGCATGGATAACTGGATGAATTCCAGGATCGACCGTCGCTCGATCGAGAAATCCTTCATCGTTCACATCGATCGCGGCATCATCGAGTCCTGCCCCGGTCTCTACTTCGTGGGACTGCCGTTCCTCTACTCGCTGAGTTCGGCGCTGTTGGGAGGCGTCGGGCGGGATGCCAGGCACATCGTCGATTCCATCCGTTCTACGCGGCTGTCGGGAAGGGAGCACGCAGCGGGCCGATTCGCGACGTCGTGCTGATGACCGGCGATCGGGCGATGGCCTCGCGAGCTCGCGCCCATCACTCCGGCTCGCCGATCAGCGCAAATCCCGCCCAGAACACCGGGTGCTCCGGCACGGTCACCTCGCCGGCCCCTCGTCTCCACCGTCGTTCCTGACGCCGGCCAGATGCCCCATCAACTGGCGCACGGTGAGGGGCCACTGTTTCATCCCTCAACCTTGATCGCCTTGACGTTGTCTTCCGTGTCCCAGTGGCTCAGCGGGTGTCGGCTTCGATCGGCTACGCCGGATAGATCTCGACGTCTCGCCGCCGGCCACTCGCGTGCGACCGGTGGAAGCAGCCGCAGCGACGTTCGGAGCAGCGCCGTCCAGCGCGCGAGCGCCCGCACGTCGCGCGCGCGCCACTCGAACCCGTAGGCCTCGCGGATCGATGGCGGCAGCGTTCCGATCGTGAGCAGTTGCATCGCCCGAAACGCCGGCCAGGCCACGTACCACTTCGGCGGGTAGAGCACCGCTCGTGCGAGCGCCCGGCTGGTGTCGGTCACGACGATGCGCCCGCCCTCCAGCATGTCGCGCATGTAGGTGTCGAGCTGCGCCGAGTCGCGCGGGAGCCATCCCGCCGGCATCCCCAGCAGCGGCTCCATGATCGCCGCCTCCGAGAAGTACTGATCGCGCTCACGCAGCGTAAGGGGTCCCACGACGAGCTCGTAGGTGAGCGGAATCGACTCGAGCAGCGTGGCATGCACCCAGCGCTGCAGGTCAGGATCGTGAGCGGAGTAGGCCTCGCCAGCCTCCTCACAGCTTGCCCGCGGGCTTGTCCGCCGGCTTGTCCGCCGGAGCCTTGGCGGAGGCGGAAGCCTTGGCGAAGGCGGAACACGGCCGCGCACCCGGTCGTGAATCATGTTGATGCCGGCAGCAGCTGTGATCAGCTGCTCCGTATCGCCGAACGTGATCGACAGCATCGCGCGAACGGTGGAGTGCAGGCGCCGGAAGCTCGAGAGGAGGCTGCCGCGGAAGGAGCTGTGCCCGTGCACGCCGGCGGCAACTGCCGGATGCGCCAGCTGGAGCAGGATGGCACGGCCCCAGCCGGCGACCACGATCATCTCGCGGTTGACCTTCCAGGTGACGCTGTCGGACCCCGCCCGGACGTGGTCCGACCGAAGCAGGCGCGCGCGTACCGCCGCGCGATGGCGTTGCAGTGAATCTGTGCTCACGGACTACGTCTTGCCGGCATCCGTTAAACTTTAGAATACAGAGTTCTTTGTGTCAACCGTCGGCGCGGCCCGGTTCTCCATTCGTCCTTCAATGATGCAGGCCGCAGGCTCCCGGCGTCGCGCCCGGGCGGCGCCGATCCCCTGTGATAGCGTACCCGCCACCATGTCCAATCCGAACGAGTCTTCTTCGCCTCTGCCCCCGCACGTCCAGATCATTCAGATGGGCACCGCGTATTGGGTGTCGCAGTTCGTCGTCACAGCGGCCAACCTGCGTCTGGCCGACCACCTTGCTGATGGCCCGCGATCGGCCGGCGACCTGGCTGGCGTCACCGGCACCAATCCGCGCGCGTTGCATCGATTCATGCGCACGCTGGCGGGCCTCGGCATCCTGACCCAGGACGGCGGCAATCGCTTCGCCCTCACGCCCCTCGGCGCCGCGCTGAAGAGCGATGCGCCGGGAGCGGCGCGCTCGACGGTTCTCGCGATGGGGGGATCGGCGATCCGCAACGCCTTCGCCGAATTCCAGTATTCCCTCGAGACCGGCAAGACCGCGATCGAGAAGGTCGTCGGCATGCCGTTCTTCGACTATCTGGCGCAGCATCCGCAGGAGGCCGCGCAGTTCAGCGAAGCCATGGTCGGCATCCACGGGGCGGAGCCGCCCGCGGTGGCCGCCGCCTACGACTTCTCGCGCGTCGCCACGATCGTCGATGTCGGCGGCGCGACCGGCAACATGCTGGGCCACATCCTCAAGCGGCACCCTCAGCCGAGAGGCATCCTGTTCGATCGTCCGCATGTCGTCACGGAAGCGCCGGCGCTGCTGCGTGGGCACGGGGTCGAAGACCGGGTCGTCATCGAGCACGGCAACTTCTTCGAGCGCGTGCCCGCCGGCGGCGACGCCTACATCCTGTCGCACATCATTCACGACTGGAACGAAGAGCAGTGCCTGACGATTCTCGGCAACTGCCGCAAGGGGATGAAGCCTGGCGCCAGGCTGCTGATCGTCGAGTTCGTCCTGCCGGAAGGCGACACGCCGCACTTCGGCAAGGTCGTGGACATGGTGATGCTGACGGTCCCCGGCGGGGAAGAGCGCACCGCCGCCGAGTACGGAACGTTGCTGGCGGCCGCAGGGCTGAAGATGACGCGCGTGGTGCCGACGGCCTCGGACGTCAGCATCGTCGAGGCCGAACTGGGGTGAGCCGTGCGGGCGGCCGCAGGCGATCATCGAAAGGATCATATGCCCCGTTCAGCGTCTCGCCTCCCACTCGCCGCCGCGCTGGCCGCGAGCGTCGCCGGTCTGCCGGCCGCGGCCCGATCCGAACAGCCGCTGCCAGCGGGGCAGAAGTGGGTGGCGTCATGGGCGGCGTCCGCGCACGGGCCGTATCCCTCCGGCAACCCGGCCGCGCAGCCTGCGCTCGACGCCGTCTTCGAGTCCGCGGCCCGCGGCGCGGTCGATCAGTCTTTCCGCCTGATCGTCAGGCCCGATTTGTGGGGAAGCCGGGTGCGGCTGCGCTTCTCGAACGCATTTGGCACGGCGGCGGTGACCTTCGATGACGTGTTCGTCGGGCTGCAGGCGGCCGGCGGTGCGGTAGTTGCCGGGACCAACCAGCCCGTGACGTTCGACGGCGGCCGCAGCACCGTCACCATTCCGGAGGGCAAGTCTGGCTGGAGCGATCCGGTGACGCTGCCGTTCGTCGATCGCGCCGCGGCGTCGCTCCTCGATGGCCGCAAGCTGGCGGTCAGCTTCCACACGGCCGCGCCAACCGGTGTGATGACCTGGCATGCGAAGGCGCTGCAGACGTCCTACCTGACGGCGCCGCGCGGCGGCAGCCACGGCGCCGAGGAGTCGGATGCGGCGTTTCCGTTCACGACCACGTCGTGGTACTTCCTCGACGCAATCGACGTCATGGCGCCGGACGCGACGCTCGTGATCGCGTGCTTCGGCGATTCGATCACCGATGGCACGGGGTCGACGCTGAACGGCGACGATCGATGGCCGGACGTGCTCTCGCGGCGTCTGCATGCACTCCATGGATCGCGGATCTCGGTGGTCAATGCCGGCATCGGCGGCAATCGCATCACGGGTCCGGCGGAGTACTCGCCGCAGTCGCCCTTCGCCGGCGGACCGTCGGCACTGGATCGGCTCGATCGCGATATCCTCAGCCTCTCCGGGCTCTCCACGGTGATCTGGCTCGAGGGGATCAACGATCTGTCGTCAGGGGCGGCCGCGGAAGCGGTGATCGACGGGCTGACGCGCGGCGTCGCGCGGTTGCGTGCCCGCGGGATTCGCGTGATCGGCGCCACGATCACGCCCGCCGTCGGTGCCGCGGGTCCGCCCGGCACAGCGGAGGTCGATGCGCGCAGGCAGGCTATCAACACGTTCATCCGCACGGGCAGCGTCTTCGACGGCTGGGTGGATTTCGACCGCGCGACACGAGACACCACGACCGGCGCGCTGCGCCCGGAGCATCAGCCAGGGAGCACAATCGGCGGCGCCTGGCGACAAGCTGCATCCGAATCGCGCGGGATACCAGGCGATGGCCCACGCGATCGACCTGGGCCTCATCGTCCCCGCATCTGCGCCGCAGCGCCGCGTCGAAAAATAGGGTTCCTCAGTCGCCGCGCAGGGCCGTGATCGGATCGACGGACGTCGCGGTGCGCGCGGGAATCCATGCGGCGATGAGCGCGACGGCGACGAGCAGCACCGCGGACAGGCCGATCGTGAGCGGATCGACCGGTTCGACGCCGAAGAGGAGTCCGCCGAGCAGCCGTGAAAGCGGAATCGCAGCCAGGCCTCCGATGACCAGGCCCACGAGCGCCATCGTGGCGCCTTCCCGCAGAATCATCCGCAGGATCGCGCCGCGCTCGGCGCCGAGCGCGAGCCGGATGCCGAGCTCGTTCGTGCGCTGGCTAACCGAGAAGGCGAGCACGCCAGCCACGCCGACCGTCGCGATGGCGAGCGCGAGCAGCGCGAACAGTCCGATCAGCGTCGCGTTGAGACGCTGAGGAGCAATCGTCTCGTCGCGGATCTCCTCGAGGGTCTGCACGTGATCGATCGGGCGGTTGGCATCCAGGCCGCGAATCGTCTCCACCACGCGCGGAGCCAGCCGATCGGTAGACCCGGAGGTTCGCACGAGCAGCGTGGACTGGGCGCTGGTCTGCGCGTCGGGCTGGTACATCGTGTGAAGCGGGGTCTGCTCGATCCCGTCGGCGCGCGAGTCGGCGGCCACGCCGACGATCTCCGCTTTCGCCGACCACTTGCCGCTGAACAGCTTCCAGCTGATTCTGCGGCCGATCGGATTCTGATCCTTGAAGTAGTAGCGCGCCATCGACTCGCTCAGCACCACGACCGGGGGCGCCGTGGCCGAATCGCTGGGCGCGAATCCACGGCCGGCCTTGAGCCGCGTGCCTACCGTTTCGAAATACCCGGCGCTGACGACGCGGGTGACCGTCTTCGGTGCGGACGCGACCGCCTCCGCCTCGGCGCCATCCACCTGGAACTCCTGCTGCTGCGGGAACGACCCGGCGAGCGGCGCCGCCGAGGCCATCGCGGCCGACTGCACCGTCGCCTCCGCTCGCACACGATCGAGCACGTCACGAGTGAACTGCATCCGCCGTTCGCGGTTGAAGGGAGTGAAGTCCGGCGCCTGCAGGCTGAGCACGTTGGACAGGTCGAACCCCGGATCGACGGCGTAGAGCTGGAGCAGGCTGCGCGTCAGCAGCCCCGCGCCGATCAGGAGCGTGAACGACGCGGCGAGCTGGCTGACGACCAGGGCTCGCTGCGCGCGGCGCCGGCCGACGCTGCCCGTCGCGCGCCCGCCGCCGCTGGACATCGCGCGCACCGGATCGTTCAGGAATCCGAGCCGCGGCGCCCACGCGAACACCAGGGCGAGGCCGATCGAGACGGCCAGCGTAAAGGTCAGGACCCAGCCGTCGAGCGCGATCTCGCCCGTCCGGTTCGTGAATCGACTGGCGTACTTGATCAGCAGATCGAGCCCGGCGACGGCCAGCCCGAGTCCGAGCACCCCGCCCACCACCGAGAGCACGAGGTTCTCGGCCAGGAGTTGACGGCGGAGCAGAGCACCCCGCGCGCCGAGCGCCGCGCGGATGGCCATCTCGCGCTCGCGCTGCACGAGCCGCGTCAGCGTCAGATTGGCGACGTTCGCGCACGCGATCACGAGGACGAAGACCGTGGTGACGAGCAGGATGATCAGCGTCGGCCTGGCCTTGGCGGTCAGCTCGTCCTTCCACGGCGTCACGACCGTCTCGAAGCCCTGCGACCTGGCATAGGCCTCCGGATGGCTCTCGTGCAGCCGTGCGGCGATCTGCCGGAGCTCGGCCTGTGCGGCGCCGACCGTCGCTCCCGGCGCAAGCCGCGCATAGACGTCGGTCATGCGATGCCGGCGTTCGTCCTGCATCGACGCGCCCACGTAGTGGTCGTTCGCGGCGTAATTGACGTAGAAATCCTGCTTGCGCGCGGTCGCGTAGTGCGACCCTGGCTCGAGGATCCCCACGATGAGCGCCTTCTTCACGGTCAGGTCGAGTATCTGCCCGACGACTGCCGGATCCGATCCGAACACGCGCTGCCAGTAGCCGTAGGTGAGCACCGCCACCGGCTGCGCGGTCTTGCCCTCGTCTGTCGGCAGCAGCAGCCGGCCGAGATGAGGCCGGAAGCCGAGGAGCTGGAAGAAGTTTGGCGTCACCAGCCCGCCGGTCGCCCGGTGCGGATCGCCGCGCCCCAGGACGTTGAAGGTCCAGTCGCCAAACTCGATGAACTGATCGAGCGTCGTCGACTGCGACCGGTAGTCGGCGACTTCCACGAACGAGAAGCTGGTGTCCTCGACCCCCGCCGCGACCTGCGGCTGGCGGAGGTGCACTATGCGGTCGGCTTCGGGATAGGGAAGCGGCCGCAGCAGGACGCCGTTGATGACGCTGAAGATCGCGGTATTGGCGCCGATGCCGAGTCCGAGCGTCAGGATGAACGCGAGCGAGAATCCCGGCATGCGGGGCAGGGTGCGCAGCGCGAGGCGAATATCGCTGATCACGGCGACTCCTCAGGATGTCCATGCCCGACGGCCGGGCATCGTTCATCGTCGTCGTAAGACGGCGATCAGCATCACGCTGTTAACAATAGAACATTAACCCCGCGGCTCACTTGAGTGGAGCATGAACGAGCCGACGGCACTACACGAAGGCCACAAAGGTCACAAAGCCGCACGAAGCAAAACTACTAGGGGATTCTTCGTGGGCTTCGTGAGCTTTGTGCTCATCGTGTTCTTAGCCGTAGGCCGTGCGGGTTAGGAACTCAAGTGAATGCTAGTTTAGATCCTCGGCTCGCGATCCACTGCGCAATTGGGACGGACGGAGGGACAAGCGAAGCCTACGCCAGCGCCGAGCGCACCGTGGTCCTGATCTTCTCCATCGCCGTTTTCAGGTTCTCGTCGGCGCTGCGGGCCCAGTACTCCCGGTTGAACAACTCCAGCGACAAATAGCCGCGGAACCCGTTGTCGCGCAGGTCGCGCAGGATCTGCCGCAGCGGCGCGACGCCGTCGCCGGGGTAGATCCGGTTGGCGTCGTTGAGCGCCGACGGATCGGCCGCCTGCGGGTAGTCGTTGAGGTGCATGAGATGCAGCGACGCGCCGTTGATCTGCTTCAGCGCGGTGAACGCCGACGAACTCTTGTACAGGTGGAACACGTCGAGCAGCAGGCTCGCATCGGCGCGTCCGGCAGCGACCGTCACGTAGATGCCGTGCGACAGCGGTCCGAGCACGGGGTGCGTCCCCCACAGTTCGAGCAGCGGCTGGACGCCCGCCTTCTCGCCCATCTCGAGCGCCTCGCGGTAATACTTCGCGGCGTTGTCGAGGCTGACCGCGGCCTTGTTGTTGCCTGGCGGCGCCGCGATGCGCCTGCCGCCGATCTGCGCCACCTTGTCCATGTCCACCTTCAGCCTCTCCATCGACGCCGCGCGCCGCGCGTCATCGTCATCGAGAAAGGCGTTGAAGGCGATGGCGCCCTCGACCGTGAGGCCGGCGTCGGCGATCCGCTTGCCGAGGTCCTTGAGCGTGCCGCCGCTGGACGTATAGCTGTCGATTTCCGTGATCCACGGCTCGATCGCGTGGAACCCCGCTTTGGCCGCGGCGTTGACGACCGCGACCATGTCGAGTTTGTTGCCTCGGATCGTGCTGGTGTTCAGGCAATAGCCGAACGGCTCGTCCGCCGGTCGCGTGCGTCCACCGGCGCGCTGCGCCTGAGTCTCGGGCGCGGCTGACGGGACCACCGCGGCCCCGACTGCACCCACGGCGCTGCCAAGTACTTCTCGACGGGACAACTTCATTCGCGAGCCTCCGGGTGATCCGCTTACACCGACGCCGACGACGAGCTCTCGGACACCGTCACCGCAATCGTTCCGACGCCTTCGATCGATCCCTCGAGCCGATCGCCCGGCTGCACCGGACCCACGCCTTCCGGCGTGCCGGTGTAGATGAGATCGCCCGGCTGCAGATGGTAGGTACTGCGACAGGTGTGCGATGACGGCAGGGATGCGGTGAATCAGCTGCGAGACGTCGGACGATTGCCTCGTCTGACCGTCGACGCGCAGTTCGATCCGGCCGCGATCGGGGTGGCCGATCTCCGCTGCCGGCGCGATGTCGCCGAGCACCGCCGACTGCTCGACGTCCTTGCCAAGGTCCCAGGGCAGCCGCTTTTCCTTCGCGACGGCCTGGAGATCGCGGCGCGTCATGTCCAGTCCGCAGGCGTAGCCGAACACGTGGTCGAGCGCCTGGGCTTCGGCGATGCGAAATCCCGCCTTGCCGATGGCGACAACGAGCTCCATCTCGTAGTGATAGCTGCTCGTCCCCGGCGGATAGGCGATCGTGGACCCTGACGGCGCGTAGTGGTCGGACGCCTTCGTGAAATAGAACGGCGCCTCGCGATCGACCGCGGCCCCCATCTCCTTCGCATGTGCCTCGTAGTTGCGGCCCACACAGAAGATCCGGCGGATGGGAAAGCGCTCCGCGCGACCCCGGATTGGCGCGGCCGCCGGTGACGGCGGCGGAAAGAGGAATTCGCTCGGGCTCACGTCGTGCTGATGGTATCGCAGTCTCTAGCGAGGCTGCGCCTCAGACCATCGAGGCTCCGCCTCGCTAGGTCGCATTGATTGATAACGCCGCGCTGACGCGCGGACGGCCTTGACCGAAAACTTGACTCAAAACTCAGAATCGAGCCGGTCAAGGCCTCTAGCGCACGACCGAGGAGCAGGCGCCTCCTTGGACTCTTACTGCTTCGCTTTCATCTGGTTCGCTTTCTCGGTCGTCGGCGGCACGATGCCTTTCAAGCGCAAGTACACCGCCATGGTTCCGTACATCTCTGCGCCGTGCGTGATGACCATCGCGGGAAACAGGCCCTTCGCGACCTGGTTGGGGCCCATCTTCGTCAGTTCGCTCATCGACGTATCGCTCAGCGCGCTCATTGGCGCATCACAGTATCCGGTCGACGCCTTGAGCAGCGCGATCGCCTCGGCCTTCGATCGCCTGGCCTCTTCCTTCTCGTCCTTCTTCGGGTTGTCCTCTCCCTTCAGCGTGGCACAGTTGCGGAACTGGGCCAGCGCGGCATGCGCGACGAGCTGACCGAAGGGTTTGATGTCAGGGGTTGGCCGGAATTCCCAGTGCTCATCCGGCATCTTCTGCGCCGCCTCGGCAAGGTTGGTTTGCGTCATCTGATACCCGCTCACATCTCTGCCGAGAGGGTGTACGTCTGGCCCGCCGGGGCCGGCATCTGTCGCGCGGCTGAGGCGCTCGGGATCACGCACATGGCGAACACGAGCGCGCTGAGACTTGTCTGCTGCATAGGACCTCCAAACTTAGCAATGTGCTGAAAACGCACCCTGAAAAATCCCAACTCCCAACCTCCAACTCCCAAAGCACTCTCAGACGATCGGCCCGGAATCCTTTGGGAGTTGGGAGTTGGAAGTTGGGAGACCGGGCGCAGGTGCACTCGAGCGTGCGACCCGGTTGACTACAAGCGGATGGATCGAGGACTGCGGCGGCGAAGATGAAGCGCTCGCCCCGTTTCGCCGCGGGTAACCTGGCTGGATTGACCAACTTGACCAATCCGGCGTGGCACGCTACGATCGTCTCATGGCAAAGATTCTGAACCTGTACGAAGCCAAGACGCAGCTCTCTTCGCTGGTGGAAGAAGCGGCCGCAGGCTACGAGATCGTGATTGCCAAGGCTGGCGTGCCACGCGCACGGCTCGTGCCCCTGCGGACGAGTGCTCGCCGCCGGCCTGGGGGATCGAAGGGACGGATTCGTATCGCCGCGGACTTCGATGCGCCGCTTCCGCCCGGCATCCTCGCTGGATTTACCGGGAAGAAGCGGTGACGCTGCTCCTCGACACCCACGCTGTGCTCTGGTGGCGCCTCGACAGCCGACGCTTGAAGGGCGCGGTGCGGGAAGCGATTGCGACCTCCGAGCTGGTCTGGGTCAGCGCCGCATCCGGGTGGGAAGTGGCGATCAAACGGGCGCTCGGCAAGCTCGAGCTGCGCCAGCCGTTTGCGTCGATGGTTGCCGCGAGCGAGTTCGTCGAACTGCCGATCACGTTGAGCCATGCCGAGGAGATTGCCAGCCTCCCGCCGCACCACACGGACCCATTCGACCGGATGCTGATCGCGCAAGCCCGGGTCGAGCGCGCTACCATCGTCACGCACGATCGCCGCTTCAGCCTGTACAACGTCCCCACCATCTGGATCTGAAGATCGTGGAGAAGTACTCTGAGGTCGCCTGAGGGTAACAGGCGCTATCTTCACTTCGCCTGTGCCTTGACGTGCCGCGCGATCTGCTCGTGTGTCGCGAACCAGACGCCGGGCTTCGATTTCATGTAGCTGACGAGCCGATCCAGCATCGCGGCCCGCGCCCGATGGCCAATCACGTGCGGGTGCATCGTCAGGATGAAGAGCCCGCGCTCTTCGTACGCGACGTCGAATTCCGCCTTCCAGATCGAGAACACTTCGTCCGGCGTCATCGTCGGCCTGACGGTCGACGCGCGATCCATCCAGAAATACGGGTAGTCGTCGAGGATCCACTCCACGGGCAGTTCGACGATGCCGGTCGGCTGGCCGGCGGCGAGGACCTCGTAGGGCCCGTCGTCGGCCATCAGGCTGCTGTCGTAGACGAGACCGAGCTCCTTGGCGATGTCGATGGTGTGCGGACTGTAGTCCCACGACGGTGTACGCATGCCGACGGGCGGCTTGCCGGCCATGGCCGCGAGCGTCTTCGAGGCGCGGATCAGCAGGTCGCGCTCCGTGGCCCGATCGAGTTGTGAATTCCGTTCGTGAATCCAGCCGTGCAGCCCCACTTCATGCCGCCCGGGCGCGGCGATGGCCTTGATCGACTCCGGGTGGAGCAGCGCACTGACAGCGGGCACGAAGAACGACGCCGCGATGCCGTGGCGATCGAGCAGCGCCAGCACCCGCGGCAGGCCGGCGCGCGAGCCGTATTGTCCCTGCGACAGCACCGAGGGGCTGGTCACGTTGTCACGCAGCGATCCAGTCTCGTTGTCGAGATCGAAGGAGAGCCCGACCGCGACGCGATTGCCGTTGGGCCACTCCTTCGGCGTCAGATTCCGACCGGCACGGACGCGATTGACGCTGTCGCGTATCTGCTGTTCGGTCAGCGTCCACGGCGCTGGCACCTGAGGTGCCGGTTGCTGCGCCGACGGAATCATCGCGGCGGGTACGATCACGAGGGCGGCGAGCGCGAGCAGTCGCAGGCAGGCACGTTTCACGGCGACCTCCATCACCATCGCTCGTCACGTCCGATCACCGCGGCGGCCGGTGAGGAGCGACGGACTCTCGAAGCGGGTAGAGTAGCAGGTCTGGTAGAGTTCACATCATGTCTACCAACTTTCTGAAACCTGCCAGAAGCGTCGCGCTGCTCGCCGGCGCATTCGCCGTTGCGACGATCGCTTCTGCTCTGGCCGCGCCGAAGTTCACCTCCGTCTGGAAGACGCCTGTTGCGCATGAGGTCAGCTTCGCCGGAAAGAAGGTTGCAGCGCTGGTGATCACGAACGACGACTCGCTCAGGGTCTCTGGTGAGGAGGCGTTGACGAGAGAGCTGACAGGACGCGGTCTTCAGGGAGTCGCGACCTACCGGATCGCGCCGAAGGAGGAGCTGGCCAAAGCGGAAACCGCCAGGCCCTGGTTCGAGAAGCACGCCGTCGAAGGCGTAGTCGCGTTGCGGCCGGTGAGCTCGGAGAAACGCACGAACTATACCCCGGCCACGTGGTCGAGCCCGTACTACGGCTCGCTGTGGAACTACTACGGATACGGATGGGGAAGCGTGTACACCCCCGCCAGGGTCGACAAGGAGACAGTCGTGACCGTGGAGACCCTCATCTTCAGCGTGCCGCGCAACGCACTGTTGTGGGCCGGCGTGAGCGAGACGCGGGATCCGAAGAACCTTCAGACCTTCGTGCAGGATCTCGTGAAGGAATCCGTCAAGGAGCTCCACGAGCAGGGCCTGGCGAAGGCTGTCGCGCGGTGAGTGACCGCATTGGAGCAGCGCCCCGTGACCAATGATGATGCGGTGAAGTTCTTCGCAGAGCAGCAGGACGAATGGAACACGCGGGATGCCGACGCGCTGGCGCGGCGTCATACACCCGACGGCACCATCGTCAGCCCGATATTCAAGAACGTGCGAGGCATCGACGAGATTCTCGGATCCTATCGATCACTGTTCGCGACCTTTCCGGATTGGCAGTACTTCGGCCAACAGGTGCTGGTGGACGGCAACCGCGTCGCCCAGCCGTTCCGCGTGCGCGCGACGCACATCGCGGAATTCATGGGGCTGCCGGGGTCTGGGCGAGCGTTCGATATCGAAGGTGTGCGGGTGTTCGAGATGAAAGATGGCTTGATCGACTACGAGCGACGGTATTACGACTTCACCGGGCTGCTGATTCAGCTCGGCGTGCTGCGTGGGAAGCCGGCCCGGTAGGCCGCCCATTCTGTTTTCACGAGCCTGAGCGTTCGAAGGCGTGGAGCGATGATGGGAAAACTGATCGTCAGCCTCGCTGCTAGCCTGGTGCTCGCCACGAACGCCCTGACGACCGTCAGGGGCCAGGATCGCCGCGATCAACTCGACCAGACCGTCCAGGCGTTTCTCGATCGTCATCGCGGCACGTGGCGCGACCTCAATGTCCCGGAGAGCGACGGGCGCGTGCTGCACGACCTGATCCTCAAGCACAGGTTCACGCGGGCGCTGGAGATCGGCACGTCCACGGGACATTCAGGGGTCTGGATTGCCTGGGCGCTGGCGAAGACCGGCGGGAAATTGACGACGCTCGAAATCGATCCGCGGCGGCATCGGGTTGCGCTCGCGAACTTCAAGGAAGCCGGCCTCGCGTCTTACATCGACGCTCGTTTGGGCGACGCCCACGAGATCGCGCCGGCGCTCCCAGGGCCGTTCGATTTCGTGTTCTCCGATGCCGACAAGGAGTGGTACAGGAACTACTTCGTCGCCGTGTGGCCGAAGGTAGCCTCCGGCGGATGCTTCACGGCGCACAATGTATCGGGCACGGGAGCAGGTCGTGGTATCCGCGAGTTCCTGGAGCACCTGAAGACCCTGCCGGATGCGGTCACGACCATCGACACGTCCAGCAGCGCCGGGATTTCGATCACCTGCAAGCGCTGAGAAGGGCGCAGAGGGTCACGTCCGCCCCATAACCGTCGGCAGGGCGAACACCAGGAAGAACTCGACGAGGTTGGCCACGAACGTGACGTTCAGCGGCGGCGTCCGGACGCCTCGATTCTTCGCGCGCCACAGCCCGATTCCGGCTGTGATCATGCCGATGACGTTCGCCAGAAGGGTGCCCCCCATCGCCGCCATCATGAGCACGAACTCGCCGAGACCATCCATCCCGCGATCGCGCGGCCCCGTCAGCATCGATCCCGCCACGATGAGCCCGAACATGCCGGCGACCGCCGTCACTCCCGAGATCACGATGCTCACGGTCGGTTCCCACGCGGCTGCGTCGTTCTGATCGGTCGTCATCGGGTGACCGGCGCTTCCTCCGGCAACGCAAAGCTGTAGAGCACGTTGCCGGCCGTCAGCGCCACGTACTGACGCCCGTCGATCGCGTAGCTGATCGGCGACGCGGTATGCGTGCCGCCTGTCTGATAGTGCCAGAGGTGCGCGCCGGTCTTCGCGTCGAGCGCGATGACATTGCCGTCACGCGATGAGGCGAACACCACGCCGCCCGCGGTTGCCAGCACGCCGTTGCCGAGCGATCCCTGAAACAGCTTGAAGTCCCAGACCGCCTTGCCCGTTTCCGGATCGAGCGCCTTGATCCCGGCATTGGGCGGCGGATCGTTGGGACCGCGCGGCGGCGGCGCGCCGCGGTTCGGCGCGTTGCCGAGATACTCCTTGCCTTTCTCGAACACCGGCGGGGCGCTGACGTACTGCGCGCCGGCTTCCGCATAGGCGACGTAGAACAAGCCCGTGATCGGGCTGTAAGAGGGAGCCTGATAGTTTGTCGCGCCGCCCGGCGACGGATAGACGAGAAAGCTTCCTTCCGGGCTCGAGTTCGATCCGGGAATCGGCATCGGCCGTCCCTTCGCGTCGAAACCCTTGTTCCAGTTCTGATAGACGAACGGCGTGCCGGCGAGGAAGGTGCCGTCCGTGCGATCGAGCACGTAGAAATGCCCGTTGCGATCGGCGTGCAGCAGCAGCTTCCGCGACTGGCCGCGCCACGTGCGATCGACGAGCACCATGTCTTCGGTCGAATCCCAGTCGTGGCCGTCGTTGGGCGTGAACTGGAAGTGCCACTTGCGCCGGCCGGTGTCGGGGTCGAGCGCGACGACCGCGTCGGTGAAGAGGTTGTCGCCGTCGCCGCGCGTCGATCGATCGGTCATCGGCGCGGGATTCCCGATTGGCCAGTACAACGTGTCGAGCTCGGGATCGTAGGTGCCGGTCAGCCACGTTCCGCCGCCGCCGGTCTTCCAGCTGTCGCCCTTCCAGGTGTCGTTGCCGAATTCACCCGGACCCGGAATCGTGTGGAATCGCCACAGCCGTTTGCCGCTCACATCGTAGGCGTCGAGGAACCCGCGTATCGCATACTCGCCGCCGGCGTGACCGACGATGATCTTGTCCTTCACGATGAGGGGCGGGCTCGTGATGTTGAAGCCTTCCATCGTGTCGGCGACCTGGACTTCCCAGATCGGCAGGCCCGTACGCGCGTCGAGGCACACGAGCGCCGCGTCGTTCGTGCCGACGAACAGCCGGTGACCGAGGATCGCGACGCCGCGGTTCACCACGTCGGTTTCGCCGGGGTTGCGAACCTTCTGCTGGCGCGTGTAGCGCCAGATCTGCCGCCCGGTGCGCGCATCCATCGCCGTCACCGTGCGCGTGTTGCCGCCGCTCGTGCCGTACATCACGCCGTCGACGACAATCGGTGAGCTTTCGCTGGCGCTGTCGCCCGGCACCGGCGCGGCCCAGGCCGCGCGCAGCCGCGCGACGTTCGTCGTGTCGATCTGTTTCAGCGCGGAGTAGTGCGTGCCCTGAAAGTCGCCCCAGTACATCAGCCAGTTGTGCGGCTCGTTCCGGGCATTGAGCAGCCGTTCGTAGGTGACACCGCCAGGAACCGGAGGCGCCGAAGCGGTCTTGCTCAGATCGCGTCCCTGAAGCGTGCGGAGATACGCGACCAGGTTCGCGACGTCGCCGGCCGACAGCCGCGTGGCCAGATCCGCAGGGTGCAGCGAGGAATTGTCGACGACCACGGACGCCAGCTTCAGTTTGTCGAGCATCCGCAGCTGTCCGGTCGTGTCGATCATCTGCAGCGAGAACGTGTCCTCATTGCGGCGGACGCCGCGAATCTCGCGGCCGTCGAGCGTTCTCACGACCACGGTCGCCGGCATCAGGCCGCCGCGGCCGCCGCGCCCGGTCGCTGCCGTGGCGACGCTGTTCGGGTTGGTGATTTTCTGCTGCAGCACGGCGGGAGAGAGCCGTCCCGCGTTGGACAGGTCCGGTCCGACAATGCCCCCGCGGGCGTTGACTTCGTGACAGCTCGCGCAGCCGGCCGTCCCGGAAAAGAGCGTTTCGCCGGCAGTGGCATCCCCGGCCGCGGGAGTTGCAGCAGACGCAGTCCGCCCGGCGGGCTGAAGGCTGCGCAGATAGGCGACGAGCTGCCAGACCTGCGTGTCGGTCAGGCTCGCAAATGGCGTCATCTGGGTTCCGCGGATGCCCGATCGAATCGCGCGGAACAGATCCGCGTCCCCGGCGCCGTGCGTGAACGACCCGGTGTTCAGCGCGGGACCTCGATCGCCTCCGCCCTGGCCGGCCGGACCGTGGCAGGTCTGGCACATCTGGTTGTAAAGGGGCTGCCCGTCGGCCGCCGCGGCCTTATTCCCGGCAAGCGGGTTCGAAGCCGGCTGCTGAAACGGGATCCCCGACAGGAGAGCAGGAACAAGGAGGAGTGCCAGCGTCGCGGCCAGCGCCACCTGACGCCGTCCAGTCATCGCCGGTCTTTGCGCGTCACGCATGAACGCAGTGAAACATAATGTGCCCGACGGTCGAACGCAAACTGGAGATTCTATGAAGCGTCTCGCGGCAGCTCTCATCCTCGTCGTCTGTGGCGCGGCGTTCGTCCCGGCCCAGCGCGGCAATGCCAGGCCGCTCGAGATCTGGGTCGTGGACGTCGAAGGCGGGAAGGCCGCGCTCTACGTCACGCCTACCGGCCAGACCGCGATCATCGATACCGGCTTTCCCGGCGCCAGAGACCTGGAACGGATCATGGCCGCGATCGCCGACGCCGGCGTGAAACAGATCGACTACCTCGTGTCCACACACTACCACGTCGATCACATCGGCAACCTCGTCGAGCTGGCGAAGCGGATTCCCGTCGGCACCTTCGTCGATCACGGGCCAACGGTCGAAGGACCGGAGGTGACGCAGATTCCGCCGGGCGCCGATGGCCTCGCGATCACGAAGCCGAAAGAACAGATCGAAGGCTTCCAGGCCGCCTATGCTGACCTCTACAACAAGGCGAAGCACATCGTCGTGAAACCCGGCGACCGGCTGCCGATCACGGGCGTCGAGTGGCGGATCGCAACGTCTGCAGGGAAGGTGCTGAAGACGCCGGCGCTGCCGGGCGGAGGGAAGCCCAACCCGCACTGCGCGAACTTCACGCCGATGGCCGGTACGACCGGCATGGTCGATCCAGACGATGCGCAGTCGATCGGGAGCGTGATCATTCTGGGGCAGTTCCGGGCGGCTGATTTCGGGGACCTGTGGCGGACGAAGGAGCTCGAGCTGATGTGCCCGAACAATCCGCTCGGGACAATCGATCTCCTGTTCGCGACCAGCCACGGCGCGATCGCGTCGGGCTCGCTGCCGTTCGTCCACGGCCTGCAGCCGCGCGTCGTGCTGATGCAGAACGGCACGCGCAAGGGCGGCGCGGTCGATCCGATGAAGACCATCCTGTCGTCGCCGGGCCTCGAGAATCTCTGGCAGATGCACTGGTCGTACAACGCCGGGATCGAGCAGAACACGTCCGGGTCAGTTCATCGCCAACGTCGATGATGCGGCGGCCATCGCCGGCGTGCTGACCGCTCCCGGCGGGCGAGGGAACGCGGCGCATAGTCCGGCATACTGGTTGAAGGTCTCGGCGCACGCGGACGGCAGCTTCGCGATCACGAATCCGCGCAATGGATTCACGAAGACTTATGCGAAGCGCTAGGCTCGGCCCGACCGCGCTGCCGCGCCGCACGACGGCACGACGGCACGACGGCACGACGGTTGATGTCGCAAGGATCCTTCCGGGACTTCGTGGCTTCCGCCTTCCGCCTTCGCGCGAAGCGCTTCGGCGAGACTCGCCGTAGCCGTGGCGGAGGCGGTCAGGCCAAGAAAGAGGGCGAGGGCGCGGGTCACTTCCGCCTGAAGGCGGAAGCCACGCGGCATGTATCAATTGCTCTCCTTTGCCTCGCCATCTCGGCGCCAGCCTTCGCGCAGCCGTACGCGGCGCGCCGCAGCGGCGACGTCGTGCAGCTCGAAGACACGAAGAGTGAGACCGTCGTGTCGATCGTTCCCTCGGTCGGCAACCAGGCGTTCGAGATGAAGGTCAAGGGGCACAACGTCCTGCGGTGGACGTATGCGTCGGTCGCCGACCTGCAGGCGCGTCCCGGCATGGCCGGGATCCCGTTTCTCGCGCCCTGGGCCGACATCCTCGACGAACAGGCGTTCTACGCCAACGGCACGCGCTACGCGTTCGACATGACGATGGGCAACGTCCGAGGCGCGAGGCCCGGTCACGGCCTGCTCGTCACCGCCAGGCAGTGGCAGGTCGTCGAGGCCAGGGCCGACGATCGATCTGCCTGGGTGACGAGCACGCTCGACTTCCACCGCGAGCCGATGTGGATGAGGCAATTCCCCTTCGCGCATCGAATCGAGATGACCTATCGGCTGCAGGAGGGTGTACTCGAGGTCAACGTGTCGATCGAGAACCTGAGCACCGAGCCGATGCCGGTGTCCGTGGGGTTCCATCCGTACTTCAAGCTGACCGATTCGATCCGTGAAGAGTGGCGCATTTCGATCCCGGCCAAGACCCACTGGCTGCTGGCGCCGACCAAGGTTCCGACCGGCGAGACCGAGCCGATCGAACAGCTCTTTCCGGATCCGCAGTCGGCCCAGCTCAAGGACTACAACCTCGACGACGTGTTCACCGATCTCGTGCGCGACGCGCAGGGCCGGGCCCACGTGCGTCTCGACGGGAAGAAGCAGCGGCTCGAGATCCTGATCGGGCCCAACTGGCGGGGCCTGACCGTGTGGTCGCCGAATCCGGCCGGCACCGGGCGAGGCAGCAACGCGTTCTCACCGAATCCACCGCCGCCAGGCGCCGCGTCCCCGCCGAAGCCGCCGGCCCAGGATCCCAACTTCATCTGCTTCGAGCCGCTCGCGGCGATCGTCAATGGGCTGAATCTCGCGCACAAGGGGCTGTACAAGGAGCTGCAGCACATTCAACCCGGCGGGACGTGGCAGGAGAGTTTCTGGATCAGGCCGAGCGGGTTTTGAGTCTGCAGGAGGCGACCGCGCGCTTGATCGACGAGTTGCGGATCAACGCGCTTCAGGCCCCAGCGGATTTGGAGTCCTTGGCGCTTGCCCCAGCTGGAGAGTGCAGGGGAGGCGAGCGTGTGTTTGAATCGACGAATCGCGGATCAACGCGGATCTCGAGCGGTCGTGCACGCCGGCCTTGCAGGCCGGCATCCCGAAGTGAGGATCCGAGAGAAATCACAAGCCGGTGTTTGCCGGCGGTCGGCTTGCGATTTCTCTCGGATCCTCACTTCGGGCCGCGCGTAGCGCGGGCACGACCGCGCAGCAGCCGCCGATCTGAGCGCTCGCCTACTGTCAGAAATCCGCGTGATCCGCGAAGATCCGCGATTCGTTATCTACGTGGAGGCAGCCGCGAGTCAGCTGCCAGGCATCGTCAGCACACCGACTCGTCCTGCGAGAGCTCCTGATCGTCCTGTTCAGGCATTGCCGCGCCCGGGTCACACGACCGGCGACGCAATCCACCAGGTGATGCCGTTGCGGTCGACGACGCCGGCATTCCGGTGGCCATACGGCTTGTTTTCGGGCGCTGATTGCGACGTCGCTCCGGCATCGAGTGCGCGCGCGTAGGCCGCATCCACGTCAGGCACCCAGACGTACAGCGCCGCGGACGAGGCCTTCCATTCGCCGCACGCCTGTCCAAGCATCACGAGCGAATCGCCGACCTGGAGCTCGGCATGCATCACGTTTCCGTCGCTGTTGCGCTGGCACGACGTCTCGGTCGCGCCGAACGCCGCTCTGAGGAAGTGCATCTCGGCGTCCGCGTCAGGGACGACGAGATAGGGGGTCAAGGTGCGATAGGTGGCAATGGTGTCTGGCATGGGCAGCATTCTGCCCGGCGTCAGTCTTCCGTGGATTGTAAGAATGTGACGTGGTTCTGAAAGGCCGTGCGCCTGGCCTCATAGGCCGTCGGTGTCAGCCCGGAAAACTCGCGGAAGTCGTGGATCAGGTGGGCCTGGTCGAAATAGCCGCACGCCAGCGCGAGCTCCGTCCAATCCGTCGGGCCGCGGCGGTGGGCTCTCGACACGACGCCGTTGGAAACGGAGGATCCGGCAATACCGCTTGGGCGTGACGCCGACGTCCGCCTTGAATCGCTCGATGAAGCGCTTGGGACTGAGGCCGATCGCGTCGGTCACGGCGCGAATGCGCGCCACCGACGGGTGCGCGCGAAACTCGGCGAGCGCGTAGCGCACCGCCGGGTGTGCGGCCTTGTCACGACGCACCTCCAGCAGCGTGGCTTCGAGGGCATCGAGCGTGGCATTCGGATCGGGCGCGCCCAGGAGCTGCTCTCGCAGCAGCCGGTCGCGCTGACGGCCCCACAGCGCCTCCATCGGCACGTCAGCGTCGCGCAGTTCGCTGGCCGGCGCGGCGACGAACGGGGACGTGCCGCCGGGGCGAAAGACCACACCCGCGACGAACGCCTGTTCGTCGGTGTCGATGATCTGATAGCGCGTCGCCAGCCCGTTCAGCACGGCCCCTGGCGATCGCTGGCAGGCGAGCCCGGCTGGGGACTCCTCGTAGACGCGCGTCTCGTCCTCGGCGAGGTTCACGATCAGCTGCGCGGCGCCCGACGGCAGGACCCGCTCGAGCGCTCGCGGCCGCCGGTCGTCACGGCACAGCCAGATCGACTCGATCCACCCGTCGAGCGGGGCCGCGGGGCGGCGGAAGAACATCATGACGGCCCCATGGTCCCACCGCCGTCGCATCCATTCAACCTGTATGGCTGGGGTTGGATTTTGTATTTCAGCCTACCTGAATGGTCTTGTGGCTTCCGCCTTTCAGGCGGAAGTTCATCGCCGGTGACATCCTTCCGCCTGAAGGCGGAAGCCACGCAGTTAGTTTGTGTTCACCCGGCGGCCGGGGCTTCTCGCACTTGCCGCGCTACTTCATATAATGCCGACGCGGCGTGTCTAGGCCGAAGGGTTGACGGTTGCAATCAGTGGCCCGGTTCCATCACGTGTCAGGAGGACAGATGATCCGATCGGCGTTCGTCACCAGTGCTCTCATCGCGGTCGTACTCTCGCCCTGCACTGTCGGGACGGCCGTAGCGGCCGGGTCTTCCGCGTGGATCGCGGGGCAGGACCAACAGGCCGCAGCGGCCGATGCGGCGCCGTTCATCGGCGACTGGACGCTGACCGTGCAGGGGCCGAATGGACCGGGCGCGTTCGATCTCTCCGTGAAAGTGGAGAAGGACAAGGTCGTCGGCGAGATCTCGAGCGAGCAGCTGCCGAAGCAGCCGATCACCGACGTCTCGATGGTCGAGAAGCGCCTGGTCCTTCGCTACTCGTTCAACTGGGAAGGCAATCCGGTCCCAACCGTCGTCTCACTGACGCCGGCCAGTGATGGCAAGGTGGCGGCTCAGATCGACTTCGCCGGCGGGGCGTACATCATGACGGGTGCGGCGACCAAGAAGGAAAAAGCGAAGCAGTAAGCGCAGGGCGGACAGATCCGCGCGAACGGATTATCGTTCCGTCTGCGGATTTTTGAAACTTCTGTGGCCGCCTGGGCAGAAAAGACGAGTTGCGCTTCGCGCCGCAGTGCCGCCGCGCCTTCGTGCCATCGTGCAGCGCGTGAGATCGTCAGCCGATTTGAGCAACGTCCGATGAGGAAAGCGCCATGTCTAGAACCCTCTCGTTCGTGATCGTCGTGAGCACGCTCGCGGTCCTGTCGCTCGATGCGGCCGGCCCGACGTTCAGGCCCGATGTCGTGTTCCGCGGGTCGTCGCTGACCGACTGGACGCCGTTCGGCGACGCGCAGTGGAAGGCGGAGAACGGCGAGATTGTCGGAACCCCGAAGCAGCCCGGCGGTGGCTGGCTCGTGCTGGACAAGTCGTTCCAGGACGTGGCTGTGTTCACCAACGTGACGTGCACGGGCGGCTGCAAGGCTGGCGTGCTGCTACGCGCGGAAAAGACATCCACCGGCCTCAAGGGGATCTATGTGTCGCTCACCGAGGGGGACCTCGTCTCGTACGCCGTACAGCTCGACCTGCAGGGCAAGGAAATTCAGCGCACGCAGCTGCAACCGGCCGGACGCGGCGGTGGCGGGCGCGGCGGCGCGGGGCGCGGCGCGGGCACGCCTCCTCAAGCTGCGGGTCCAGGAAGTGCGCCAGCCGCCGGTCCCGGTGCGGCTCCCGCTGGTGCGCCGGGCGCGGCTCCTGCCGCCGGTCAGGGCGCGCAGGGTGCTGCGGCACCACAGCGGGGAGGCGGGCGCGGCAATCCGCCGCCGCCGCTGCCGCCCGGCGTCAGTCTCCCGGGTCTCGCGCGTCCGACTGGCACCTATTTCCCGGGCAAGAACAACAGCGCCGACATCACGCTCGCGAAGACGACGGTGAACGTCAGGTTCAACGGGGGATCGCTCGGCGCGGCGGGCGGGCTCGCTGAGGACGCGTCCGGAAAGTACGGCCCGATCGCGCTCTATGTCGGTGGCAGCGGCGAAGCCCGGTTCAAGGACGTCGCGTACGCCGATCTGAACGCGCGACCCTTCGAGGCCGAGAAGATCTCGAGCAATTTCCGGGTGCAGCGGATCAACGAGTTCTACTACTCCTACTCGTCCGCCGTGGCCGACGTGAATCGCGACGGCAGCCTCGACGTCATCGCCGGCCCCTACTATTATCTCGGTCCCACGTTCACCGTGGGCCGCGAGCTGTACGCCGGCGCGACCTACAACCCGACGAGCGAGTGGCCCATCGCCGCGATGGTGCAGCTGGCCCACGACTTCACCGGCGACGGCTGGCCCGACGTCCTGAACATGAGCGGGAATGCCGGCAACGGCACGGGGACGTTGTTCGTGAATCCGAAGGGAGAGAACCGCCGCTGGGACTCGTTCGTCGTCATGCAGCCGCCCGACGGGGTCGTCGGCAACGAAGAAACACTCCTGAAGGACATCGACGGCGACGGCAAGCTCGAGATCATTCACACCGGACAGAACACGCTGCGCTATTCGAAGCCGGATCCCGCCAACCCGACCGGCCCCTGGCAGGTGACCACCATCTCAGAACCGGGGCCATGGGGTGTGAACATCAGTCACGGCATGGGTGTCGGCGACATCAATGGCGACGGGTTGATGGACTACGTCGCCGCGTACGGCTGGTGGCAGCAGCCGGCAAAAGGCAGCGGTCAGAAGCTCTGGACCTACCATCCGGTGGAATTCGCGCGGTGGGGCGCGTCCCAGGGCGGCGCCGGCGGCGCGGAGATGGGGATCTACGACGTCAACGGCGACAAGCTGAACGACGTCGTCACGCCCCTCGAAGGCCACGGCTTCGGCCTCGCCTGGCACGAGCAGAAGCGAGACGCCAGCGGCACGATTACGTTCGTCAGGCACACCATCATGGACGGCTTCCTCGACAAGAACGCGGGCGACGTCACGTTCACGCAGCCTCACGCATCGACGTTCGCCGATATCAACCGCGACGGGATCCTGGACTTCCTCGTCGGCAAGCGCCATCACTCGCACTTCGAGTACACCGATCCGGACAACTGGGGCTCGCCGGTCCTCTACGTCTACAAGGTGGTGCGCAACCCGAAGGCCCCGGGCGGCGCGGAGTTCGTCCCGGAGCTGATTCACAACCGCTCGGGGGTCGGCTCACACTTCGATGTCGGAGACCTGAACAAGGACGGCACGATCGACATCGTGACCTCGGGCCCGAGCGGCACGTTCGTGTTCTTCAATGACACGAAGCCGGTGAAGGGGTCGCGGTAGGCATAATCGCAGCAAGTCAGCTACCTCACACAAGATTGCGCGGCGGGTGACACAGCCCCGCCGCGCTCGCCTGCCCTCAGGGCGGACCTAACGTCAACCTCCAACTCCCAACTTCTCCGCCTCCGCGCGCCCCAAAACTACGCGCGCTACGGCGAGACCTCGCTAGAGCTTCTCGCGTCGATCTCAGGCGAGAAGCGGAGGCGGGCAACTCCCAAGGGAGCCGTTCGTACCAGCGGGGTGAAAACCGTTACAGATGGGTAGGTCGTGCCGACTTCCACCCAGCTGGCGCTAGCGCACTCTCCTTTGGGAGTTGGAGGTTGGAGGTTGGGAGTTGACGCATTTCAGTCGAAGTCTGTAGCATCGCCCAGCCTTCGGTCATCCACCTCGCGTCGGGATCTCTGGTAGGGGGCGCTCCGGATGTCGGACCCGCTCCTTCGTGCAAAAGGAGCCGGACATGCGAAAGTGCTGCTGGGCCCTCCTGTTGTCGTCGGTGCTCGCTTTTCCCGTCCACGCACAAGAAACTCGCGGCAGCATTCTGGGAACCGTCAGAGACGACCAGGGCGTCGTCCCCGGCGCGGCTGTCACGATCACGAATCTCGACACTCGCGCGTCGCAGCCGCTGGTCACCAACAGCAGCGGCTACTTCGAAGCCCCGCTGCTGCAGCCCGGCCCGTATGAGGTGACGGTCGTGATGACCGGCTTCAAAACGCTGACCCGGAGCGATGTCGTGCTGGCGGTCGGGCAGCAGCTGAGCCTGGCGCTGAAGATCGAAGTCGGCGCGGTCACCGAAACGGTCAACGTCTCCGCCGGGACCCCGCTGCTCGACACGTCGTCGGTTTCATCGGGTCAGAACTTCGACACGCGCATGGTCGAAGGCCTGCCGATGTTCTCGAACATGCCGATCATGCTGACCCGCTTCGCGGCCGGCGTGAACCCGTCCACCAATCAGAGTCTCGTCTCGCAGGGGTTCGCCGACGGCACCACGCAGGCGGCGGGTGCCGCGTTCGGCGGCGTCGGCAGCAACAACTACTCGATCGACGGCGCAACCAACGCCGGCAGCGGCCGCCGCATTGCGGCCTCGCCGAACTCCGACATGATTCAGGAGATGCGCGTCGAGTCCTCGAACTTCGACGCGTCGGTCGGTCACGGCACCGGGTTGCAGATTTCGATGGTCACCCGCTCGGGGGCGAACGATTTCCGCGGCACGGGCAACTATCAGGTACCTGGACCAACAAGATCAACGAGCTGAACCCGAGTCAGAAGCTGACGTTCACGCCCACGGGCCGGGAGCTCTACGAGACGGGCCGGTCGCACAACATGGCGATGACGTTCGGCGGGCCCGTCGTGATTCCGAAGCTGATCGACGGCCGCAACAAGCTCTTCTTCTTCGGCAACTACTCGTACGTCAACGACTTCATTCCCGGGAAGAACCAGGCCTCGAGCACCGTGCCGGCGACCGCGGCCCAGCTCACCGGCGATTTCTCCGACCTGCTCAGGCTGCCCAACCCGGCTCAGTACCAGATCTACGATCCGTTGACCGTCCGTCCGGATCCGTCGAATCCCAATCGCTTCATCCGCAGTCCGTTCCCGAACAACATCATTCCGGCCAACCGGATCGTGAATCCGCTCTACAACCTGTACCGGCAGATGGTGCCGCAGCCCAATCAGAACCTGCTGGAGAACGGCGCCACGCCGACCAACAACTACTACCGGGGCGGCGAACCGGACAAGCCGGTCAGCTCGCTTTACGCCGGTCGCATCGACTACAACAAGTCCAGCAACGACCGCTTCTTCGTCCGCGTGTCGGGCAATACCTTCATCGAGCCGGTCAGCGACTGGACCTACGAGGTGCCGGAGTACGAAGGGCTGCACTCGATCGACCGCTCGCGCTACAACTGGGCGGTCATCGGCAACTGGACGCATATCGCGGGCAAGACGCTGATCGATACCCAGATCGCGAGCAACCGCTTCTTCCAGGACGATCTGCAGCGCCGCCTGCACGATTACAAGCCGAGCGACATGGGGCTGCCCGGGTATCTCGACTCGTTCTGCGCCGCGCAGAGCGACTGCATGCTGCCGGTCGTCAACATCGGCGGCTATCAGGGCATCTCGACCACGGCGAGCTCGGGAGACCGGACGACCAATCTGCAGGGCACCGTCAACGTGACACAGGTGCGAAACTCGCACACGCTGCGCGCGGGTGTGGATGCGCGGCTGGCGCAGCGCCAGCGCGGTCCCGGCGGCACGCCGTCCGGACAGCTCTCGTTCACCAACGAGTTCACCCGTCAGGCGAGCGATACCTCGCAGCTCACGCCGAGCAACCTCGGGCTGAGCCTGGCGGCGTTCATGCTGGGCATTCCCTCGACTGCCCAGGCGACCATCCAGCCGACGAGCAATCTCCGGAACCACTTCTTTGCCGCCTACGCGCAGGATTCGTGGCGCGTGAACAACCTGACCGTCAACTTCGGCCTCCGCGTCGAGTGGGAGAACGGGATCTCCGAAGACAACGATGAGTTGATCGTGGATTTCGACCCGGATGCGAAGCTCGCCATCTCCGATCTCGCCGAGGCGGCGTATGGCCGGGCGCCGATTCCCGAGGTTCCCGCGAGCGCCTTTCTCGTGCGCGGCGGATCGATCTACGCGACCGATCCGGGCCAGGATGGCAAGGTCTGGCAGCCGCAGACGCTGTTGATGCCGCGAATCTCGGCAGCCTACAAGCTCGGCGATAAGACCGTGTTGAAGGCCGGCTACGGCATCTACTACGACACGCTGAACGCCGCCGACTTCAACCAGAACAATTTCGGCTACAGCGCGACGACCAACAACACTAACAGCACGAACTTCGGCCAGACGTTCCTGCTCGGGGATCCCTACTCCGGTCAGCTCGGTTTCGCCGATCCGTTTCCCGTTCGTACGGACGGCACGCGCTTCGACGAGCCGACCGGATCGTCGCTCGGCGTCGATACGATCGCCGGCTCGTCGAACTACGCGATCCAGAACCAGAATCATGAGCACGCGCGCCAGCAGCGATGGCGGATCGGCATCCAGCGGGAGGTCATCAACAATCTCTCCGTGGAGGTGGCCTACGACGGCTCGTATTCCGATCGGATCGAGATGGGCATCCGGCAGGACTACCTGCCGGAACAGGTACTGGATTCCAGGCAGCCTGAACCGCCGCGACACGGCAGCGCAGGCGGTGCTCACCGCCAACGTGACGAACCCGTACACGATCGCGAACTTCACAGCGCTGCGAACGAGCGACCCGGTCCTCTATCAGCGGATGGCCGCCAACGGTTTCTTCACGGCGACGACGGTGCAGAGAAACCGGCTGTTGCGGCAGTTCTCGCACATCAACAACCTGACCTTCGCGAACCTGCCGCTCGGCGAGGTCAAGGTGCATTCGCTCCAGCTCAATGTGAATCGCCGCTTCTCGGGCGGATTCACGGCCAATGCGGCGATGTCGTTCAACAGCAGCCAGGCGAATCGCACCGTCGAGGAATACGATCGCGAGCCGACGTTGTGGCTGAGTGACAACAACACCCGGCCGTTCCGTCTGTCCGGCGGAGCGGTGTACGAACTGCCGTTCGGGCCGGGCAAGCCGATGGCGAACAACGGCGGCCTGTGGTCAGCGCTCGCCGGCGGCTGGCAGACCGGCGGCACCTTCGAATATCAGCCGGGCTCGCTGATCACGTTCAACAACAACCTGTTCTATTACGGCAACATCGACGACATCACGAAGGGCAAGCCGGAGATCGCGCTGAATTCCGATGGGACGCTCGATCCGACGAAGTACTGGTTCAACGTCGAGAACTTCGAGCGCGATCCGACGAGGTCGCCAACCAGCTTTCAGACGCGGGCCTTCCCGTTCCAGATCGACGGCCTGCGCGGGCCGGGCCTCACCTACGTGAACATGAACGTCGTGCGGAACTTCAGGCTCGGCGGCCAGCGCACGTTCCAGGCCCGCTTCGACGTGCAGAACCTGCTGAACTACGCGGCCTATAACAACCCGATCACCGACCCGACGAACACGAATTTCGGCAAGGTGACGACGGCGGTGGCGTCGGCCGGCGCGATGCGGTTCTTCAACTTCGTGTTCAGGCTGACGTTCTAGAGCGATTTTTCACGAATCGCGGATTCACGCGGATGCGCAGCGGTCGTGCACGCCGGCCAGGGCCGGCGTGTCGTGGACAGGAAACCGGATCAATCACAAACCGGCCATGCAGATATCCGCCGGCTTGTGATCGATCCGGTTTCCTGTCCACACCGCGCAAAGCGCGGCACGACCGCTCACCGACCGCAGATCCCACGCTCGCCTGGCATCGCAGTGATCCGCGGAAATCCGCGTTGATCCGCGATTCGTCCATGACTATCTCGGAGCCCGACTCCAATTAAAGCCCCTCGACGCATCTTCGGGGGTTCGCGGTGAGCTCTTGATAGGCCGTGTCCCCGAGGGCGCCCCACCCGACTTGGCATAAGCTATCCGGTCATCGCATGGGTAGCACGCTAGCACGAAAAAGCACGTGAGCACGTAGGACGTAGCACATGGCACGTAAAAGCACGTGAGCACACAGCACGTGGCACGCAGCACGTGGCGCTCTCCCGCCGCGAGTTCGGCGCGATCACCGTGTCCGCAATGGCCGCGCCACTGGCAGTCCCCCAGCGCGCGCGCGCGCCTCTGTCGGCCGCCGCGATCGTCGAGCGCATCAAGAAGAACATCGGCGTCGAGTGGAAGGCGGAGACCGTGGACACCATCAAGGCGGGCGATCCCGCGACGATGGTGACGGGCGCCGTCACCACGGCGATGGCGTCGCTGAGCGTGCTGCGGCAGGCGGTTGACGCCGGTGCGAACCTGGTCATCACCTGCGAGCCCACGTTCTACGGGAGGAGCGATGCCCGGACGCCGCCCGCGGGCCGCGGCGGCGGACGAGGGGCCTCGAGCCCGCCCGACGCGCCCCCGCCCGCGGATCCCGTGTATGCCGCCAAGAATGCGTTCATCGAGAAGCACGGGCTCGTGGTTTTCCGGTTGATCGACCACTGGCGAGACCGCCGGCCCAATCCGTTCGCCGAGGGCCTGGCCGGCGCGCTCGGCTGGAGCGGGCAGGTTGCGCCCGAGACCGCGCGATACTCAATCCGCCCTGCATCGCTGAGCACGCTCGCTGGAGAGATCAAGAAGAAGCTCGGCAATCGCGGCGGGATCCGCGTCATCGGCGATCCGCAGACGCGAGTGCAGACGGTCGCGCTCCTGCCTGGATCGACGCCGATCGCCGCGGCGCTCGACGCGCTGCCGGCCGTGGATCTGATCGTCGCGGGTGAAGTCCGCGAGTGGGAGTCGGCGGAGTACGCGCGCGACGCCGTGTTCTCCGGTCAGCGCAAGGGGCTCGCGCTGGTCGGCCGGGTCGTGTCCGAGGAGGGCGGCATGCGCGAGTGCGCGAAATGGCTCGCGACGTTCATCTCCGAAGTCCCCGTCCGGCATGTCTCTGCGGGCGATCCCTATTGGAGGCCGTCATGACCGCCGGGGAAGTCGTCGAACGGATCAAGAAGAACCTGGGCGCTCCCTGGCGCGACACGACGTACCGCGACACCTACAAGTCCGGAGGACCGGAGACCGTCGTGACCGGCATCGCCACGACCGCGTTCGTCACGCTCGAAGTGATCCAGCGTGCCGCGGCCCGCCGCCTCAACATGATCATTCCTCACGAGGACACGTTCTGGAACGATCGGGACGACCCGGCCGTCGTCAGCCGCGACCCGCTCTATTCGTCGAAGGTCGAGCTGCTGAAAAAGCACGACATCGTCATCTTCCGCATCCACGACCACATGCACGCCCAGCGCCCGGACTTCACCTACGTGGGATCGGCGCGCGATGTCGGTCTCGAGGCTCGTTACGAGACCGCTCCCGGCTCCCATCGCTTCGTTATTCCGGAGACCACGCTCGACGCGCTGGCGGCGGGGGTCAAGCGGCGCACCGGCGCGCGCGCGCTTCGCGTTGTCGGTGATCCGGCCGCGAAGGTGAGCCGGATTCAGCTCGGTGTCGGCTATG
Source organism: uncultured Acidobacteriota bacterium (assembly GCA_963785755.1). Taxonomy (GTDB): domain Bacteria; phylum Acidobacteriota; class Vicinamibacteria; order Vicinamibacterales; family 2-12-FULL-66-21; genus JACCXG01. The sequence continues at coordinate 82,816 of CAWAXG010000071.1, forward strand.
CGACGCCGGGCGTGAACACGCCGGACGTGGACGTCGTCATCAGCGGCGAGCAGCAGGAAGCCGATGGCGGGTTCGACAGCCCGGAGTACGTCCTCGATGCGATGACGCTCGGCATCGCCAAGGGCTGGATCATGCTCGGGCACGTCGTCTCGGAAGAAGCCGGCATGCTCGAGATGGCGCAGTGGATCAAAGGGTTCGTGCCCGAGGTGCCGGTGGAGCTCGTGAAAGCGGGGGAGCCGTTCTGGGTTTGATTAATCAAGTAACAAGTTCAACGGAAGTACAACAGAAGTAGCAAAGTACATCGAAACGTTCCGTTGGCTACTTGCTACTTGTTAGGGCTGGCCGCCACGCGGTGCAGCCAGGTCACGCTGCTCACCACCGTCTCGCCCTTCGGATCGCTGATCGGATTGACCGGGAGAAAGAGGACCTTGTCTTCCCGCCGCGACAGAATGTTGCTCGCCACCATCGAGCGCATCATCCAGACCGCGGCGCGGACGTCCGGGCACTCCACGCCGAGCCAGCCGGCGTAACGGTGAGGCGAGCGACGGAGTCCAGTGTCCCGCTGAATGGCGTCGGCCATTGCGCCTGCGAGACGTTCCTCGGCGTCGTCACGAACGCCGTCGCTTGATGGCGCGGGTTCGACGAGCGGCGACTCCCTGGCCATCGCCGCGAACAGGATCTCGATGTCGCGCTGTTGATCACGCGGCATGTGGTCCATCCAGTAGTGCGACGTCTTCGCGATCACGGTCACGACGTTCTTGATCTCTTTCGCGATCCGGAAGGCCGGTCCCGCGGGCAGGTCGATCGACTCGCCGCCGGCGCGGGCCGAGACGTTCTCCATCACGATCGCCCGCAGCAGCCATCCGGCCATGCCCTCGCTGAGGCATTCCACGCGGACCCAGCCCGGATCCGGCGAGCGCTCAGCCGCCAGACCGGTCACCATCGTGATGCCGCGGCAGATTTCCGCGACGACGTATTGATAGCCGGCGGGCCGCGCGTCGATTTCCGCGGGTGAGGCCGGCTCGAGCAGCGTGCCCTTGTGCGGCGGGCCGCCGGCCATCGCGAGATCGCAGAACGTCGCCCAGATCTCGTTCCACGCGACCTTGCCGTCGGCGCCGTACTTCAGACCGGCGGATCCCATGGACACCGGCTGCACGTCTTCGTAGCAGTCCTGATACTCCTCGGGAAGGATGGCCCTGATCCGGGTTTCCAGGGCGTCGATCGCCTCGTGCTCGTCCACGTTCATGGGCATGCCTGCTCGCTACCACGACGGTCTATTCACAAGGAGGACGGGGTGAAAAAACTCCCTTACTCGGTTCTATGCGCAGCTGCAGCGCTCTTCCACGGTCAGCTCGTAGGGGTGCGACGAGAACTGATGCTTCGTCGCCTTCGGTCCCCGGACGGTGACGCCCGTGCGGTAGACGCGGGCCCCGTTGTCTGCGTTCGACGTGAAGTCGATGATCCGCCCGCGCTTCATCATCAGCAGGAGCCCGTACTCATCGCCCATGGCGACGAACTGATCGTCGCCCTCCTTGTACTGGGTTACCGCGGCGACATCCTTCACCGCCGCGGCTGCGGCTGCGACATCGTCGACGATGAACCCGATCTCGCTGGCGTAGAGGATGTCGGCCCAGCCGAACGGAGCGTTGTCGGCGTTCTTCAAATCGTGCCGCGCGATGTATTCGACGACGTTCCCCGCGGGATCCAGGAAGAAGACCGAGTGCGCGTTCCAGTGGCGGTAGCCGACCACCTCGGGCGGATAGCCGGCGGCGCGGTTCCGTTCGGGAATGGCCAGCATGGGCGTGCGCGCTTTCTGCCACTCGAGCGCCGCCAGAATCTTGTTCTCGGGGATGTTGAACGCGAAGTGGTAGAACGGCGCCCGGCCGCCGACCGTGTCCTGGCTGTTCACGAACGTGATGCGGGTTTCTCCGGCCTCGATCGTGAAGCGGTCCGCCTTTTCCTCGAGGATGCGCAGATCGAGCGTCTTTCCGTAGAACGCTTTCATCGTGCTCATGGACGCGCCCGTGAGGAGCTCGAGCGACAGCAGGCGTGGACGTCGAGGCTCATCCTGTGCTGCTGGGGTCTGCTGCGCCGCTAATGCAGGCAGCTCGTGCATCGCGAGGAACGCCGCGGTTGCGGCGGCGGAGCCGAGAAAATGGCGGCGGTCGATCACGGGTCCTGACATAAACGTCCTCGCGCGTCGGAAGAGAGGGGCCCCGACAGAAAGCTTACCGCAGTGCCGCGCCGGACGGCCGCCCCGCTATAATCTGCGCATCTTGCCGCAGCGGGGGAGGCTGTCATATGCGTCTGTTTAGATCGTTCACACGAGAATTTGCGCGTCCCGTTGGCGCGTGTCTGGTCGTGTTCGCCACGTGGGCGGTTCTGGACCGCACCGTCTTGACGCAGGCGCCTGCTCCGGCTCCTCCCGCCGGGGGCACTGCGGCGCCGCAGGCGCCTCCGGCGGGCGGCGGCCGCGCCGGTGATCCAACACCCCCTGCGGGCGGCCGCGGTGGCGGTCGCGGTCGCGGCGAGCTTTCCCCGTTCGCGAAGGAAGCGCTCGCGGTCCTGCGTGCGCCGCTGGATCGTCTGACGCCGGTGACCGACGCGATGCTGCGCAATCCGCCGCCTGGCGACTGGCTTCACTGGCGACGCACCTACGATGGCTGGGCGCACAGCCCGCTGACGCAGATCAATCGCGACACCGTGAAGAACCTGAAGGTGGCGTGGACGTGGAGCCTGAATTCGGGGACTGGCGCCGTCAACGAGTTCACGCCGCTCGTGCACGACGGCATCATGTTCATGTGGAACTTCGGCGAGACGATTCAGGCGCTCGATGCGAAAACCGGCACCCTGCTCTGGCAATACACGCACGCAGCTGCCGGCCGACTACCCGTCGCTGCCGGGGTTCTTCAGGACGAAGCGGAGCCTCGCGATCGGCGGCAACAAGCTCATCGTCCCGACGATCGACATGCGTGTCATTGCGCTGGACGTCAAGACGGGCGCCAAGTTGTGGGATGTCGTCACCGACGACTACAAGAGCCTGCGCACCTACAACAGCGGCCCGCTCGTCATCAAGGACAAGGTGCTCGTCGGCGCCGGCAACTGCTCGCCCGGGCACGCGAATTCAACGAGTGGGACCTACGCAGGAGTTTTCCCGCCGGGCGGATGCTTCATCACCGGCCACGATCTCGAGACCGGAAAGCAACTGTGGCGATTCAACACGATCGCCCAGGCGGACGAGCCTGGCGGAGACACCTGGAACAACCTGCCGAACGAGAAGCGCGGCGGTGGCGCCATCTGGGTGGTCGGGCAGTACGACCCGGAGCTGAACCTGACGTATTGGGGCACCGGGTCGCCCTCGCCGTGGTCGACCGTCACGCGCGGCACCTTCGACGCGAAGGGGCTCTACATGAACTCCACGCTGGCGCTCAATCCCGACACCGGCAAGCTCGTCTGGCATTACCAGCATATCGGGGCTGACCCGTATGACCAGGACTACGCCTTCGAGCGGATCGTGGTGACCCGTGAACTTCAAGGGGCGGCCCCGCAAGGCCGTGATCACCGTGGGCAAGCCCGGGATTTTCGAAGCGGTGGATGCCGCGACCGGCCAGTTCCTGTTCGCGAGCGATCCGGGTGCGCAGAACGTCGCCACCGCGATCGATCCGGTGACGGGGGTCAAGACGCTGCTCCCCGAACCATTACCCGCTGGCGTGACCCGCTGCCCGGGCAACATGGGCGCCAGAAACTTCCCGGCCGGCTCGTACAGTCCGTCGACGAACCGGTATTACCTGCCGATTATCGACACCTGCATGGGGAAAATGGGTGAGACGCCGGCCCGCTTCCTGGCGTTCGACCTGCAGACGCTGGAGTTCGCGTGGGATATTCGCACACGTATCCCGCAGTCGTCCGCCACGCTCACCACCGCGGGGGGCCTGGTGTTTTCGGCGACGCCGGATCGCTATTTCCGCGCGTTCGATGACCGCGACGGCAAGGTGCTGTGGGAAAGCCCGCGTCTGAATGACATCCCGAATGCTTTTCCGATCACCTATATGGTGGACGGCAAGCAGTACATCGCCATGCCGGTCGGGAATTCCGGTCTCCAGGGCAATGCCGCCTTGAGGACGGCGCCTGAGCTCTTAGCCGTGCGAGGCGCTTCATCGTCGATGTTGTGGGTGTGGCAGCTGCCCTGAGACTCGCGAGCAGCCCTTCTTCGTCACCGGAAACGCTCGACGAGCATGAGATCGCTGGTTTCCTGATCGATCTGCGTGTAGAGGAGTGACTTGCCGTCGGGAGACACCGTGAGGCCAACAAACACTGGCTTGGCGATGGCGATGATGGTCCTGATCGCACCATCGGCGAAGTTGAGGAACTGGATGGAGGCTGGAGCAGTAGGCCCCCTTCGGGGGATGAAATAGACCCCGTGATTCAGGGGAGCAAAAGTGCTCCAGTCAGAAATCCCGGCCACAACCTCGGTTTCTTCCCCGCCGTTCACGGGCATTTTCCACAACGCGGGGCCGCTGCGTGTTCCCTTCGAGTAATACAGGTGCCTCCCGTCCGGCGACTCCAGCGCAGCGAAGCCTCCTCGCCTGGTTACTTGAACGGCTCCGCTGCCGTCGGTGCGCGCCTTCCATACCTGCGATTGGCCGCTACGGGTGGAGTGAAAATAAATCCACTGCCCGTCGCCCGACCAGCTCGGTACGTTCTCGTCACCCGGTTCAGACGTGATGCGCTCCGACATCCCACCCCGGACATTGATCAGGGCGACATCCAAATGGCCCTTCTCGCTGGACTGGAACACGATCCGTTCTCCGTCAGGGGACCAGCGCGGGCATCCGGTCAAGGGACCGTCAACCGAGGTCAGCCGGGCGGGGTTCGAACCGTCACTGTCAGCCACCCAGACCTCGGTTGGGCCCGAGCGGTTCGACATGAAGGCAACCCGCTTCCCATCCGGCGAGAACTGCTGATTGAAATCCACGCGCGTCGAAGAGATCAAGCTGGCGGGAGCGCCGATGACCCGCCCATCAGGGTCAAGCTGCAGCCGCCAGATGTTGGGGTCGAAGACCTCCCGCACGTAGGCGAGTCGGCCGGTCGAATGGGAGATGGCCAGAACGGGGCCAGCCTCTCCGACCGATTCGATCTCGCGAGGCTGGCCGGGCGCACCTGCCGCGATGCGATACAGGCGGCTGCTGAACACATCGCCCGACGCGACAATGATCTCGCGACCATCCTGACTCCAGACAGGGCTGGTCGTCCGCCGGTTTTCAAAGGACAGCCGGACTGGCTCCATTCTTTGCGGGAGGTCATCGCCCAGTCTGAGCAGATAGAGTTCGCTGACCGGGAAACTCAGGATTCGGATGAAGGCCAGCGAACGACCGTCCGGCGAAAAGGCGGGAGCAATATCGTTTTCTCCCTGTGGAGGGAAAGTCAGGGGCCGCTTTTCACCCGTGTCCACGGAAATCCGGACGAGTCCAAAAGGAACGTCGGGCCGACTTCTGATCGGCGGTCACGAGCCACTTGCTGTCGGGAGACCAGCCCAGGAAAGCGCCGAAGAATCCCACACGTATCGCTGGCGCAGCAATCTCGGTCAATTGCTGCTCGGCGCGGCTCAGAGGCGTGGTCAGAAACACCGTCGCGCGTCCTTCCGGCCGAAGACGCAGAAAAGCAATCCACCGACCGTCTGGTGACCAGGCGGGACTCAAATCCATGGCCGGGTCGTCGGTCAGCCGAAACGGCGCCTCGTGGCCGAGGGGACGAGTGTAGATGTCAAAGTTGTCCTGCTGCTCTGCCATCCCAGGTGAAAGCGACGTGACTTCCGTCTGGAGAAAAGCTCGGGTAGCGTTCGCCACCCTGATAGCTGGTCAGGGGAACGACTCTGAGAGTGGTTGAGGCTGGTCCGGATATCTGCCGAGGACCATCAGCCAGCCCACCGCGCCTACCCCCAGTGCCAGCGCGACGAGGACAGCAGGTCGAACAAAGCGGGCCTTGCTCGCTGCGGCCGGTTCCTGCGGTTCGGGCTGCCTTTCAATAACCGACTTCGGTTGCTCCTCGCTTGCCTTTCGCACATCGGCCACGAATCGGTAGCCATGCTTGGGCACGGTCTCGATGTACCGCTGCCCGTCGCCGTTTTCCCCCAGCGCCTTGCGAATCAGTGACACATTTGTGGGGAGGTTGGCCTCGTCGACGAACATGTCGGGCCAGACCGATTTGAGCAACTCGTCCTTCCCCATCCGATGGCCGTGATTTTTGACCAGGACCAACAACAGGTCGAAGGCCTTGGGTGGGAGGGGGACAGCCTTTCCTTCACGCAGAAGGCGCCGCTCGCCGGCATCGAGACGGAACAGACCGAACTCGTACCAATCGTCTGAGTTCTGACTCATCGGCGACTCTCAGTACCCGGCGACAGGCCGCCAAGAACTTCACGAGAAAATCTTCAGCGTTCCTTGAGGACTCGGTTGAGGCGCGAAGGCTATCGTCCCGCAGGAACGGGGCCGTTCAACTCGTTCAGAAGGAAGTCGGCGCATTGTAGGACAACGCGGAAACCTGAGCAATGCGCCGCGCGCGGCGTCACGCACAACTGACCCGCTGACTGCCGTCTGCGAACGGGCCGGTTCTCACAATCAACCAGACTGGAGGAACCGTCATGTTCACGAGCAGAATTCCCTGGGTCTTGACGATCACAGCGGCACTGGTCATCTCGGGCGCCGTGACCCCGGCGACATCCACCGAGAGCCGTGGGAGGACGATCGACTCGGAGGCGAAAACCGCTGCTCAGGCCGAACTACCTGCCGCGGCTGCCCAGGGAGAAGCCGCACTTGGAAAGGCATTGGCAGGCACCTGGGTGGTCACCCTCAACCAACCCGGGTTCCCCCAGCCGCAGCGTCACTTCACGTTCAACTCGGATGGTGGCATGGTGATTAATGACGACCTTCAGGTAGGGCCGTTCTTCGTCGAACACTTCACGATCGGCCAGGGCAATTGGATCAGGACCGGAGTCAACACGGTCGCCGCCACCCTTGCGGGACACCGGTACAACCTTGAAGGGAGTTTCCTGGGGTCGTACAAGGTGAGGATGAACCTGGAGCTGAACCCGATCACTCCTGAGTGGAGTGGGACGTTCCGGATCGACATCACTCTCCCCAGCGGTCAAGTGATCTTCACCAGCGGCGGGACCTACGAGGCGACGCGCCTCGAAGTCGAGCCATTGTAGGGAGTGGCAGCCGGAACTTTGCGCGCGCGCGGACGTCTTGGAGAGCTGCGTTCGACGCGCGCGCAACGCCCGCACAACGAACGCTGCGAAAAGGTGCTGCGCGACTGAGACGCCCGACCATTGTGCTACGGTGACATCAGACGGCTCACCGGCTGGAGCGATTCCACGTGATTGGCGATCGATTTCACGATCACGAGCATCGGCACCGCGAGGACCGTTCCCCAGGGACCCAGATCCAGGTCCACACCAACACGCCAAGGAGCACCACGGCCGCGTGCCAAGGGGGATCGCGTTCGCACGTCCACGCCGACTCCACCGAACCCTACGCCCAGCCGCGGTGTCAAACTGATGGATGGAGGTGCGGATGGGTCGCACAGTTCGGGCAGTCGTTGCGGTGGCGTTGATGTGTCTGATAGCGGTCATGCTATCCAAGCGCTTGCCGGCTCCAGCCGCGAACGGCCAAGCGCGTCGATGTGAAATCCCAGCGGAGCCACCGCGACCGTTGCATCTAGACCGCTTCGGCGACCGTGCTCACCTCCGTGCCGATTCTGCGACGGCGGAGAGTTGGGCCCTCGCCTATGCCGATGTGTCACCGCTTCGGCAGCAGGGCGCCGGTCCATATGCGGACGTCCGCGACCAGTGCATGGCGATGCTGTTCGCGAGGATCTCTCAGAGCCATGGAATCGACGTGAGTACCTGTGCGTGGGTACGCCCAGCAACGAGACATCATTTTCGACGCCGCCGTCCTCCTCGTGTTCGCCTTTGCGTACGTGGTGATCGCGTACCAACTGGTCGGGGCAGTCACGCGTCGGTTCCCTGGTGATGGACGATTCGCTCTGGTAGCCGCAGTGATCATCGTGTCAGTCATGACTGTGTTCGCCGTGATGCTCGTCGGCGATAGCTGGTCCATCGGCGCTGAGGTTCTTCGGGTCGGTAATGGGCATCTGAGCTACCGCACAGAGCGTCTGCCGTGGCGGCAATATCAGCCCACCATCATCGCCACGGCGCTCGGCGTGTTCTGGCTGGTTGCAGTCGTCAGGATCAAAACAGAAAGAGTGCAGGCCGCTGAGCGACGGGCCATGTTCGGCACTGATGACGAGCTGTACTCAAGTCGGTGAACAGCCTGAATTTGGCCACTGATACCGGACCCGACTGGCCACCTGACAGTGAACACCTCCATGGTGAGGGCCACGCCGAACTTTCGTCCGTAGATCACGTCGGATTGCCGAGTGGCTTTCGGGCCGCTGGTCTGCGCGGCGGCTGCCATAGGTGCGATCGGGGATCCTATTTTCGGAACAGCGCGAGAAAGGTCGGCTCCCCTGGCGGCCATTTTTCGGCCGTTCTGATGTGAGTGAGGCCCGCGGCCTTGAGTTCGTCGACCACGATGCCCGGCGGGACGCCATGTCCGCCTCGATTGGCGGGCACACCCTTGGGAATCTGACCTCCGCTGCGATCCTCGAGGTCGATGATGGCCAACCGACCGCCAGGTTTCAGCGACGCGACCAGGCTCCTGTTGAACGCGTCGACTGCCGTGATGTGGTGATAGACGTTACGGAGGAAAATCGCATCGCAGCACGCGTCGGGCAGATTCGTCGCTGCCTCTGCGCCTTCGATCACGGTCACGTTCGTCAAACCTTCCTTCTTCACGTACTCGCGCGTTTGCCGCAGCGAATGCTCGGTAATGTCGGTGGCGAACACGCGGCCCGAGCCGACCCAATGCCCGAGCACCACCGTCATCGCGCCGAAGCCGGACCCGACATCGGCCACGGTCATCCCGGGCTTCAACTCCAGTACCTCGACGAGGTTGGGCGCATCGAGCTCGGCCTGCCTGCGCTCCTGCGCGATCTGCGCGGCATCGGGTTGCTGTGCATGCACGGCGCCGACTGCGCAGAGCACGACGAGCATCTGGAGCAGGTGGTGACGTCGCATCATGGTGAATAGACGTCCCTCCGACCTCACCGGTTGGACTGAAGGAATTCGCGGTACGCCGAGAATCAGCGCAACCTTTGGGCGTCCCAGTCGCATGCTCGCCTCCTTGTAGACGAGTACAATACAGCTGCGCGCGTCTGATCCCCTTCGGCGGCTCGGGTAGCCTCCCAACGGTGCCATCCTGAAACCAGTCGCCCTCCTCATCAAGGACACCCCCTCTCGGACCGCGGCCGCGAAACTCCTAATCAGGTCAAGGATCGCGCTGATTGTTACCGGTTGCATTGGCCTGCCGTCACAGGCCGAATACGGGATCCTCCGTGTATATTCATCTTCGAGAGGGGTTCTTCTCTCCGCCCGACTACCGGCGATCGACGCTCGATCCGCAACCGGTCACCGAAGCGCTGCGCACGGGAGTGAACCGCGTCCGGTCAATCGAGGTTGCGCTCATCGAGCGCGCAACGCGTTCACCGTTTCACGCGCGACGAGATCCGGCCGGCTGATGCTTTCCTCAATCGGCGCGACCTGGCTGAGTGCCGAGCGCAGGAAGCGACTGGCCGCAGATTTCCAGCGCGATCCGAGCTGGGACGAAGCGGGCGCCCAGCAGCCTGTGGCGAAAGTGCGCCCGTCCGGAAGCTCGTCCTGGCATTTCTCCAAAGACGGGAGATCCAATGCTGACCCACTTTCCACAAGCCGTTCCCGAGATTCCGGTGAGCAACGTTGACAAAGCGGCGGCGTACTACGTGAATGTGCTCGGATTCAGTTTTGACTGGGGAAATGATGACGGCGGGATTGGAGGCATCTCGCAGGGGGACTGCCGAATGTTCCTCACGAACGCGCCGTTCCGCGCCGTCCACGGCCCAAAAGGCCCGGTGATCGTCTGGCTGAATCTCAACAGCAAACAGGAAGTCGACGAACTGTTCGAGCGCTGGAAAGATACCGGAGCGAAGATTATCGAGGCAGTGGAGGACAAACCGTGGAACCTGCGTGAGTTCAGGGTCGCGGATCCGGACGGCAATCATCTGCGTGTGTTCTACGACTTCAACTGGGAAATGAGCGAGGAGCGCAGACGATAACGTCGATTAAAGCACGGGCATCGTCGAGCACGCCGAGAAGCCATCGAGTAATTCTCAGTCCGAGTCAGTGCGCGCTGGGCGTGCCAGACTGGTTCGCCCGCCCCGTGCTTCACGTCTCGAGCGTCGAGGCCTCGCTCCGCTTCTGTGTGGACCAGGGCGTCGCGTCAAGGCTTCGGCCGTACCGCCTCCACCGCCTGCCGCAACCGAACGGGCACCTCCACAGACGCGACTTCACCCCGACGATTCGGGAGCGCCGACCATGTCCGGAAGGGAGCCGCAGTATAGTTTTGGGCGCGGCCGGGTTCGAAGATCGGAGAGCCACAGGAGGGCAGAATGAACTGGAGAAGCAGGGTGGTGTGCGCTGCTCACGGTGGTTGGCTGTGCAGTGGCTACGGGCTCAGCTGGATCCGTCGCGAGGGGAAGGGCCGTGTGTTCTACGAAGCGCACGGCCATAACGAGAAGGTCTACGCGATCAAGCCGCTGCTCGAGCACATCACTGCCGGCATGCAATACGTCCTCGGCGATCTCCAGGCCGATGACCGGCCCAGTGTCGCCGGCGCGAAGTAGGATTACTGGTCAGCGGCTGTCAGACTCATGATCCGAACTCTATTTCACACACGCGAAGGCGACGAGATATGCGAATTGCAAGGATAGGCGCGGTCATCCTGCTGCTGTCGGGCATCACTGTGGCCGCATCGGACTTTCTGACCGAGGGCGTGGACAGCGCGCGCACCGGCTGGGTCCGCGACGAGAAGGTCTTCACGAAGGCCAACGTCGGGAGCATGAAGCTCCTGTGGAAGACCAAGCTCGAGAGCAAGCCCCGCGCGATGCACAACCTGTTTGCGCCGCTGGTCGCCGAGCGCGTCACCACGGGCGAGGGCACGCGCGAGCTTGCCGTCGTGGCCGGCGTGTCCGACGACCTCTTCGGCATCGACGTCGCGACCGGGAAGCAGAATCTGGCACCGCCAGTTCGACAGCACGCTCGCCAAACCCGGCGGCACGAACGACACGCTCTGCCCCGGCGGCCAGACCGCGGTGCCGACGATGGCGCAGGTCTCGCCCGGCAAATACACGGTGTACGCGGTGTCGTGGGACGGGCGGCTTCGGCAGGTCAATCTGGCCGACGGTCAGGATGTCTCGGCGCCCGAGAGGTTCATCCCGGGCGGCGGCAAGCCATACGCGCTCAATCTGCACAACGGCGTCATCTACACCGCCACCGCGCAAGGGTGCGGCGGCCTGACGAACGCGTTCTACTCGTTCGACCTCGCGTCGCGCCGCGCGAGCGCGTTCATCCCCGCGGGCGGAGGCCTGTGGGGGCGCCGCGGCGCGGCCATCGATCCGGAGGGCCGGGTCTACCTCGGCACGGGCGACGCGCAGTTCGATCCGCTCACCCGTCGTCTCGGCAACGGCATTGTCGGCGTGAAGCTGGACGAGAAGAAACAGCTGCAGCTCGTCGACTACTTCGGCGCGCCCAACGCGAACTGGCTGTGGCGCCGCGATCTGGATGTCAACACGACCCCGATCGCCGTCGACTATCAGAAGCGGAAATTCCTCATCGGCACGAGCAAGGAGTGCCGGCTGTGGCTGCTGGATCGCGAGGGGCTCGGCGGCGAGGATCACCGCACGACGCTCCAGACGACCGGGCTGATCTGCAATGACGCGCAGGCGTTCGACGCCAAGGGTATCTGGGGCGCGCTGAGCGCGTGGCAGGATGAGAAGGGCACGCAGTGGGTGATCGCCCCGTTCTGGGGACCGGTCAGCACGACCTTCAAGGCGCCGATCGAGCATGCGCGTCCGTCCGGCGGCGGCGTCGCCGCGTTCAGGCTGGAGGAACGCGCCGGCAAGTGGCAGCTCACGCCCGCGTGGTTGTCGCGCGACATGGATCTCGCCGAGGAAGCGGTGATCGCCAACGGCGTGGTGTTCACCTATGCCGCGGGCGAGGATGCGACGCAGGTGATGCCGGACCGCGCGTGGGACGAATCGGGCGGGCCGGTGTACGGCGGCGGGCTCAGCTCGGGACCGGGGCGTCGGGTGCCGAGCTCGCGGAAGGCCGCGCTCTATGCGCTCGACGGCCTGACCGGCAAGGAGCTCTGGTCGAGCGGCACCCAGATCGAATCGTGGAATCACTTCAGCGGACTCACCGTGGCGAATGGCCGCGCCTACATCGCGACGTTCGACGGCGTGCTCTATTGCTTCGGCATTGCCCGGTAAGCGGAGGATTGTGATGCGCCGTCAACAGTTGATGTTCGTGCTCCTGGCATTCGCCGCGGCGGGAGCTGTCACGTCCGCGCAGCCCGGACGCGGCGGTTCACAGTGGCTCACGGCACTGGCCGATGCGCAGCGCACGTCGTGGGTCCGCACGGACGACAAGATCTCGGTCGAGGCCCTGTCGAAGCCGGGATTCGAGCTGCAGTGGAAATCGAAGCTCGACAACCTGCCGCGCGGGGCTCATGGCCTGAACCAGGGTGTGACGGCGAGCGGCGTCACGCTGTTCGTGCCGATGTCCGTCGTCGCGGGCAGCTCGAACAATCTCTATGGGATCGACAACGACCTCGGCTACGTCGTGTGGCAGCGGCAATTCGATCTTCCGCTCGTCGCCGGGTCGCCGGCGTGTCCGGGCGGGATCACCTCCGCCGCAACACGCATCGTGAGGCTGGACGCCGCGGCGCCCGCGGCCGGACGCGGATTCGGCGGCGGCCGTGCCGGCGCCGGATACCGCAGTCTGCTCGGCGAGCCTGGCGAAGGTGTGCCGATCGAAGGACGAGCGGGAGGACCGGGTCGTGGCGCCGCTCCCGCCGGAGCACCCGCGCCCGCGCCTGCCGGCGTCGAACAGGGTGCCCGTGGGGCGGCGCCGCCTCCGCCTCCGCCCGCTCCAGGACGCGGCGGACAGCCGGTCGAGCGCATACCGGGCGCACCAAAGGCGGAAGAAGGTGGCGCGTTCGGATTTCTCTTCCGGCCGTCCGGCGTCGCCTATGTCGTGTCGAGCGACGGCATGCTGCACGTGGTCGGCCTTGCGTCGGGCAAAGACATCCAGAAGCCGGCGCCCTTCCTTCCCGCGAACTCGAACTGGTCCGCGCCCGTTGCGGTGGACACGACGTTGTATGCCGCGACGTCCGGGAAATGCGGCGGCGCGCCCGACGGCGTGTGGGCCGTCGATCTGGACAGCGAGGCGAAGCCGGTCGTGTCGTGGAAGACGAACGGCGGGGGAGTGGTCGGCGCGATCGCGTTCACCACGGACGGCACGCTGGTCGCCGCGATCGGTCCGGGTCAGACCACTGGTGACGGCAAGGCCAATGCGATCGTGGCCCTCGACGCGAAGACCCTTCAAGTGAAGGACTGGTTCACCGAGCCCACCGCGGAATTCGTCACCGGACCGACCATCCTCCGTCACAACAACAAGGACATCGTGGCCGCGGCCACCAAGGACGGACGCCTAATTCTGCTCGATTCCACCTCGCTCGGCGGATCGAATCACGCCACGCCGCTCCACGCGTCGAAGCGATTCCTCGGCGCCGATGGCACGGTGAGCAGCGACGCGATCGCCGCCTGGCAACAGTCGAGCGCCGGGACTTCATGGTTCCTCGTGCCGGTCAAGGGACGCCTCGCCGCAGGAAGTCCCGCGACCAACGGACCCGTGTCCAACGGCGCCGTGGTCGCCTTGAAAGTGGCGGATACGGGCGGCGGCGCACTGTCGCTCGAGCCGGGCTGGGTCTCGCATGACCTCTCCTCACCGGCCTCGCCGATCATCGTCAACGGTGTCGTGTTCGCGCTCGGGACCGGGGTGCCGTCAACGGCGACGGGCAAGGGATCTGCGGCAGTCCTTCACGCGTACGACGGCGAGTCCGGCAAACGGCTCTGGAACAGCGGCAAGGCGATGATCATGCCCGCGTCGCCGCGGAGCATGTGGAGCGGGCTGGGGCAGATCTACGTCGGCATGCGGGACGGGACGCTGCACGCGTTCGGGTTCAACGACGAGCGGCGGGCAACGTCGCCGTCGCGCGGCTCCGGCGAGCAAGTGATGTTCAGATGAGTCGATAATCGCCACGGCCCACTGCTGAACACACGAAGATCACAAAGAACACGAAGACCACTAAGTCGGGGCCTTCATGCGACACCTCTCGGTAACTCTCGCCGTCGTCTTCATTGCCGCAAGTGCCGGGCTCGCGTCGGCGCAGCGCACCCAGCCTGTGCCGCGCATGACCCTGCCCGAAGTCAAAGAACCGGAACGCGAGCTACCCGATCAGCCGTTCCGCACCGGCGTGACGCGCGTGGAAGTGAGCGCTCTGGTGCTCGACGGCGATGGCGCGCCCGTGCGCGGGCTGACCGCCGCTGACTTCGAAGTGCTCGAGAACGGCGTGCCGCAGGTCATCCGGTCTTTCGTGCCATTCACCTACGCGCCGGACGAGCTCGTGCTGCCCGAGCCGGTCCTCGGGCGTGCCCCGCCGGCGCCGATGCCGGCCTCGAACTACTACGCCTCGGCGTCACGCGTCTTCGCGCTGATCCTCGACGACCTGCATGTGGACGTCCGCCGGACGCGAGTGGCCCGCGCCGCGGCACGGCGTCTGGTCGAGCAGCTCACGCCGGCCGACCTGCTGCTCGTGACGATGACCAGCTCCTCCGAGTCGACCGGGTATTTCACACGTGACCGTCAGCTCGCGCTGCAGATGATCGATCGGTTCTCGGGGCAGCGCCTGCTCGACAAGACGATGGCCGGCAAACGCTATGGCCCTCACGACTTCGAGGCCGAGCGTCTCGATCATTACGAGCGTCTGTGCGCGATGATCCGCAACGTCTCGTTCGCGCTGCGCGAGGTATCGGGGCGGCGCAAGACCGTGGTGCTCGTGAGCGAGGGCTCGTCGTTCGGCGCCGGCCTGTCGGATATGACCGTGCGGATGCCGACACCGACGAGCGGCGGGCGGGCCAACGTGCCCACCGGCGCCTCCCGGGTCATGAACGAAGCGCTGGCCGCGGCTGCCGCGGGAAACGTCGCGATCTACCCACTGAGCCCGGCCGGTCTCGACGTCGCTGATGCCGATCTGATCCAGGTCCAGGGCCTGGTCAACGGCGAGCTGACAGCCGCTGACTACTCGAACATCCTCACCGAGGCCCGGCAGGCCAAGGAGATGTCGCGCGACCTTGCCGCCCTCACCGGCGGCGTGTCGCTCGTGGATACCAACGACGCGCTCGCCGGCATCGACCGTGCCGTGCGCGATGCGAGCTCCCACTACATCCTCAGCTACGAGCCGCAAACGCCGACGAAGGGCTCGGAGTATCGCAACATCGACGTGAAGGTCCGTCGTCCCGGCGTGCGGGTGCTTGCGCGGCGTGGTTACAGCGCTCCCGGGACGCGGCCGGTGCCGCCGATGAAAGTGCCGGCAAGCCTGCCGCCGCAGCTTCGAGCTCTGCTCTCGGGCGTGATGCCGGACGACCGGCTGCCCATGCGGGTGCAGGCGGTACCGGTCAGCCGCAAAGGGGAGACGGCTACGATTGCGGTCGTTGTGGAGGTGAACGGCAGCGTGCTTGGCGGGACGCAGCCACAACCAAGACTGCGGGTCGAGCAGGGGTTGCTCACCGTCAACGCCACCGGGAAGGCCGCCAACGGCACGCGGCGCGTCTTCGACGTGTCGCTGTCGCCGGCGCAATGGGAGATCCTGAGCGCGACCGGCCTTCGCAGCGTGTGGGCGATCGATTTGCCCGCGGGCCGGCATCACCTGCGCGTGGCATCAATCGATGTGGAGACAGGCCGCGGTGGCTCCGTGTATCTCGACGTCGAGGTTCCGCGCGGCCCAGGGCTGCCGGCCGGCATGCTCGTGGCGTCGCAAGTCCTGTCGGCGATGCCCACTGTTTTCACCGACCCGCGGCTGGGGCGCTGGACAACGGTGACGCCAACCGCCACGCGGGTGTTCACCACGAGTGACGTGCTCACGGTTACGGTGCCGCACACCGGCAGCGCACCTGTCATCGCACGGCTGTCGAACGCGAACGGCGAGGTCGTCTGGGAAGGCTCTGGCACGCCGATCGAAAGCGTGGCGGCCGTGCAGTTCAGCGTGCCCCTCGACCGTGTGGGCTCATCCGTCTGCGACCTCACCGTCGAGAGCAGTCACGGCCTCACGCGCACCACGATCGGCATTGTCTCGCCGAAGACGGAGAGCGGGAAACAGTAGGGGCCCGGAAGCCGCGCACGCCTTCACCGTCCGTCTGTGCCGCCTGACTCTGAATGGTTTCAGTTGAACAATTGCGGTTGCGGTGGTTCCAATATGGAGCTATAATGGAACCACTATGGCCGTGAGCCTGTCCATCAAGAACGTCTCCGAAGATCTCGCAGACGCGCTGCGAGAGCGCGCGGCACTTCATCATCGGTCGCTTCAGGGCGAGCTCCTGCACATCCTCGAGACGGCCGTCCGTCCCCAGCCCTTCCAGGCCAACGCACTCTGGCGTCAGATTCAAGCCCTCAAGCTGACGACGCCAGGCGACGCGACGCGGTCCGTGCGCAAGGATCGCGATACGCGTTGACGCGGCTCGTCATTGACGCTTCGGCTCTGGCGGCGCTCGTGTTTGAGGAACCCGAAGGCGATGCTGTACGGCTGCGACTGGAAGGAGCCGCGGTGTTCGCACCAGAGTTGCTGCGTTTCGAACTGGCGAACACCGCGTGGAAGAAGATCAGGCGGCAACCCGACGACGCGGCGAAGATTCTGACCGCTCTGTCTCTGGCGCTCGATGACAGGTTCGGGCTCATCTGGCAGGACGTCGACGCCGGCGACGTCGTCCTGCTCGCCAATGCCACCGGGACGACGGCGTACGACGCGAGCTACCTGTGGCTGGCCGCGTCGCTCGGTGCTGACCTCGTGACGCTCGACGACCGGCTCGCAAAAGCCGTTGATGTGCTCTCGACTCCAGCCTGATGCCAGAGTGAGGGGCAGTTCGAATGGCCGCCGCTCGTTATCGCTGCCGTTCGCCGGGCACCGGCCACCGCAGGTGCTTGTGCAGGAACGCGAACGTGCCCTGGCCGTTGATGCTGTGCCCGCCCTGGAAGAATTCAATCTCGGTGCGATCGCCGAGCCCCAGCTGCGCGTAGAGGAATCGCACTTTCGCGTACTCGTGCGCGACCCATTGATCCCGGCCGACCAGATCGAGATGACCGCGCTCGACCATGAAGGGACGCGGAAAGATCAGGTACGACATCTCCGCGTAGTCGAACGTGTGTCCCCAATTCCAATAGGGCATCTCCCATTCGATCGTGCGCATGAAGCCGAAGGGCTGATCCGTCGCCGCCACCTTTCGCGTCCACTGGTTGAAGTCGCCGGAACAGATTGACAGCGCGTATTTATCGAGCAGCGGTGGAATGCGGACGGCCGTTTCCCCACCGTAGCTCAGGCCGTAGAAGGCGATGCGGTCCGCGTCCACGAACGGCAGCGATCCGAGCCACTCGAGAATGCGCTCGTGCTGGCCGAGGATGAACGAGAAGAGGGTGGCACGGATGGTGTTGGCCTTGCGACTCAGCCAGCGATAGCGATCCTCGCCGCGATAGAGATTGTGCGGAGCAAAGACGACGAATCCGCGGTCGGCCAGGGCCGAGCCGAAATCGTTGTAGGCCGACTGCTGCCGATCGATGGTGTCGCGCGGCACGCCGTTGCGCCCGTGCTGGATCACGACCACCGGGCGCCGCTCTCCCGCGCGCAGGTCCTTGGGCACGACCAGCACGCCCCAGGCGAACACGTCGGGCCACACGTCGAGCACGACGTCCCAGGCCGCCCACCGATCCGTTTCGGCGACCTTGCGCGTACGAGGATTCAGCGCGACATATGGCCGCTCGAAGACGCCGACGCCGTCCTTTCTGAATCGCTCGCGATACGGTCGCGCACCGTCGATGAACTGCTGCGCCGGCAACAACGGACGCGTCTTCTCCGTACTCCAGCGCAGCGCGGTCAGCTCCGGGAGCACCTTGAACAGAAACGCCTGATCGCGGACGTGCTCAGCCGCGCGGACCAGGGACTGGACGTGCCGCTCGATCTCGCGCGCGGCGCGATCGTGACGCGCGGCCGGATCGAAGCGGCGGCGCCGGTCCGCCACGGGTGGGCCAGCTGCCGCCGTCGTCAGAGTGAAGCCGAGGCGTTTCGCGAAATCGCCGAGCGCCTTGGCCGACACCGGTCCTGCGGGCTGGTCGCCAGCCTCAATCACGAGCGAAGGGCGTGTGAATCCGTCGGCGGCGGGAATACGCTCGAACTCGGCGCGCACGGATGGTCCGTCAGGCGTCTGCCGGTTGCCCTTGCTGCTGGTGAACGAGGAAACCTGCGCATGTTCGATGACGAGATGCCGCGGCAGCACCAGCGAGGCGATCTCGGCGTCGCCGAACCGCTCGAGCAGGCTCCAGACGTTCCGATCGATCGGTTCTTCCCAGACGCGCCCGCGGCGATTGAAATAACCGCTGACCAGCGCGCCATCGATCCGTGTGTCGATCGCCGCCGCATGGAATGCGATCAATCCTCCTTCGGCATATCCAACCACGCCGATCTTCGCCGCTTCGCCACGACGGGCGCGAAAGCTGTCCACGGCCGCGAGAACCTTCTGCACCTCGTAGCCGATCGTGTGGCGGCCCATGTGAAATGACTGCCGGTACAGCCATTCGCGCCAGGTCTGCTGCGTCTTCTGAAGCTGCGGATCGGTCGCGCCGACGAGTTCGCGATTGATCAAGGGAAGGATGAGAAGCTCGCATCCGCTCTCAGCCAGCAACCGCGCAAACTGCCGCTCGCGGGGCAATCCGGGCGCGAGGCCGAGGATCACTTCAGGAGTCTGCCCGGCATCGGGCACGACCACGAGGTGGGCAGACGGCGCGCGCGCCGCCGGCTCGACGAGCAGTCCCTCTGCCGAAACCCCGTCGAGCACCGGCCAGCGGACCTGATGCACCCGGTACCGGCTCGTCTCCGCAACCAGGGCAGGGTTCTCGTCATCACCGTAGCGTTCCAGGCCTGGAGCCAGGCGGGGATCGACGACGCCGAGGATCTCGCGGAGACGAGCGCGGTTCTCGTCGATCGACTTCGTCCAGGCGGCCGGCGACGAGCGGTCGTAGTTCCAGAATCGGGTGGCCTTTGCCTGCGTGTCCGCGATCTGCGCTTCGACGAACCGGTGGGCGCCGTCCATCATCCGGCCCGAGAGATCCTCTTCGGGCCATTCGAGCGGGGCGGTTTGCGGCAGGGGGCCGGTCGCAGGAGGGAATTGTCCGGATGTCGGGCGTTCGGCGGTGCTTCGTATGATGCTGAAGGCGAGCGTCAGCGCCAGGCAGACGAACAGCGTGAGGAGCGTTCGAAACGGGCGACTGTTCCTTCTCTCTCTATCGATTCGCCACATCGAGCATCCAGATCGTTCCAGACGTTTCGGTGATCGGAAGAAAGACGTTGTTCGACGAGACTGCAATCTCGACCCTGCCGAGATCGCGGGCCAGTGCGTGCTGCGGTCCGCGGAACGACGTCACGCGGAACGGCTCGCCGCTGATGCGTCCCTGAGCCTTGTCGAACCGCTGTCCCCACAGGTTGATCGCCCCTTCGCGCGTTGACAGGAAATAGATGGCGTTGCCGTCCGGCGACCAGCGAGGCTTGTCGTCGTACTGCTTGCCATCGGTGATTTGAATCCAGGGCCCTCCGGCGGCGGGCATCACATAGATGGTGGAGACGTCGCGCTGCTTGTAATCGAGCGCCATGAAACTGATCCAGCGTTCGTCGGGAGAGAATCGCTGGCACAGCAGGCTTCTGGTCGCGTCGGACGCAACCAGCCGGACGTCCGCGACTCCGTCCGTCCCCACCGGCATCAGACAGGTGCCCATCGGTTGATTCGGCGATCGACGGCACGCGGCGAGCAGCCAGGCGTTGTCCGACGACCAATCGTCCGGGACGACCTCTGACTGGACTGGCAGGGTCAGCAGACGATCGGGCATCCCAGCCGTGTGAATCGCGACGGCCGGCGTCACCCCCGGGCGTTTGGACGACAACCGCCGCAGATACGCGAGCCGGGTCCCGTCGCGCGACCAGCGGGGACTAGTCGGCATCCAGTCCGAGCTCGCGCTCAGCAGATGCTCGCCACCGCCGGCGACCGATCGTTCCCACAATTCGTGACGGTTGCCGCGGATGGTGCGATACGCGACCTTGGTTCCGTCGAGCGGCGCCGACACGTCGTACTCGGCGGGACCGCCAGGCGTCAGAGGCTGGCCCGCGCCGGTCAGCGTTCCGGTTCCTGGATCGAACGGAAAGCTCCAGACGCGCGTCCGCTCGTGGCTGACGGTGAACGCTAGCCGCCGTGCGTCGGGCGACAGCGTCAGGTCGCTGTATTGGCCGGGACCGCTGTACAGACGCTCCGGGCTCCCAGTCCACGCCAACGTCTTCTCGTCGACGGCGACGCGCCAGATGCTGTGAGCACCATCGAGGCGGCCGGCGAAGTAGAGGTCGCGTCCGGATCGTGACCACACGAACCGTCCCAGGCTGCTCGTCCAGTCGTTGATGCGATCGAGCAGATCCGACGGTATTGCCGAGGTCGTCGCGCCATCGCCGTCGATGTCCACCGTGACGAACGTCCAGCTTCCATCCGTCTGCCGGCCGGCAATCGAAATCCGGCGCCCGTCGGGATGCCACGACGCGGAGGGCGAGCGGAAGCCGGACGTGACATCCGGACGCAGGGCGCGCAGCGGTTGACCGTCCACGCCGACGATGCGGAATCCGCGGGTGATGACCGGTGTGGTGTCCGTCAACAGAATCCGGTTCCCATTGGGCGACCACCGCGGATAGAACCCGCCGTCCGAGATGCGGCGTGCGGGTCCGCCGTGCGCCGGCATGACGTACACGCCTCCCTTGTCCTTTTCCGATCGGAAGGCCAGCCACCGGCCGTCAGGGGACCAGTCGGCCTGCGACTCATCGGCCGGATCGTCCGTCAGCCGTACCGGGATCGGCTCGGACATCGAACGTCGATACAGATCGAGGTTGCCCGCGCGATCGGTTGCGAATACGAGCGCCGAGCCGTCGGGCGACCAGGCGGGGTCGCGCTGCAGTTGGCCTTCGAAGGTCAGTTGCCGAACGTTCACGTCTACGTGATGGGTGAATGACGAACTGCGGGTCGAGACCAGCATCGCGATACCGGCAGCCGCGACGCACCCGACAGCCGCCGCGGCAAGCCACCAGCGGCCTGAACCGCGGGATGACGCCACCGTCAGCGGCGCAGCCTCTGGCGCCGCCGCATCGAACGCGGCATTTATTCCCGGGAGTCCCAAGAGGCCCGGCGAGCCGATCTCCAGCTCATCCTCGCGCGGGCTCCTCTCCGATTCGACTTCGTCGTGCAGTTCCGTGACGGGCGCGACGAACATGTAGCCGTGACCAGGGATGGTAGAGATGATGTCGTGCTGACCACGACGCTCCTGAAGGATCTTGCGCAGCGTCGAGATATGCCTCGCGAGGTTGTTCTCCTCGACGACTGTGTTTGGCCACACGAAATGCAGCAGGTCGGACTTGTCGACGACCTCTCCCCGGCGTTCGATGAGGACGCGGAGCACGTCCGCCGTCTTCGGCGTCATCGGCACATGAAGCCCGTCGCGCCAGAGAAGGCCCCTCGACATGTCGAACATGTACCGGCCGAATCGATATCGGTGAGGACCTGCCGGAGAATTGCTGGCCATTTCGGCGTTCAACTTTCTTTCACCGCGATTTTCAGAATTCCCACATAGACAAGCGCGCAGCTTCGGGCGTACAACTTCCGGCCAGCGTGACATCAGGCCGACTTGCCGGCGGGGATTACGAGGCCCCAAGTGTACTTGTTTACCCGAGGCGTTTCCGGTCGTTCTGCGATGCGAAAACAGTCGGCTTAGTCGGCTTGATGACCAGCGGAAGGAACAGAAGGAAGGATGATCGCGCTCGAGGAACGGCTGGGGAAGCCATGCGCACGCTCCGGGTGTTGACGCTGACAGCTGTGCTCGCGGCTGCGAGTCTCGACCGTCTGGCCGCCACTGCCGGCGTGCATCGTCGCGGCCCCACCGCGACCACGTCGAGTCAGGCGCCGGCGACGAAAAAGGTATACAAGGAATGGACGATGGACGACCTGCTGCCGAGCGTGAAGGACCTGGGCAGCAGTCGTGACTGGAATCGCGGGCGCGAAGTGTTCACGAAGGGCGCCTGCGGCGTGTGCCACGCGTTCGGATCCGAATCGGAGGGCACCGGGCTCGCGCCGGATCTCACGTCGGTTGCGACGAGCTACACCCGCGAGTTCATTCTCCAGTCCATTCTGGAACCGTCGGCCACGATCAACGGACGTTTCTTCCACACCAGGTTCACGCTGAAGAACGGCGAGGTCGTCACGGGCTCGGTCGTGGAGACGGCCGGCAAGAAAATCCTGGTCGCGCCGGTGATGATGAATCCGGGCGTGACGGTCGAGATCGCTGCCGCGGACGTCAAGGCCGAGGAGCCGTCGGCGGTGTCGCCGATGCCCTCGGGACTGCTGAACGAATTCACCAAAGAGGAGATCGTCGAGCTCATGGCGTTCCTCGACGCCGGGGGTGATCGGAACGCTCCTGTCTATCGGAAGAAATGACGAGGACCGGATGAAGACCAGAGGATGGGGCCGTGCCACCGCCGCCTTCGGTGTGCTGCTGATGGCTCTCGCTGAGCCCGCTTTCGTGCAGGCGCCGGCGGGTGCCGGCGGCGCGCAGCCAGGACAGCCGGCGTCGCCGGGCGCGGGCCGCGGCCGTGGATTGGCGCTGGATGTCAGCCAGGACTATCCCGCCGATCCGAACACGGTGATCCAGGCGCAGCATGGCTTCAAAGTGGAGGTCGTGGCCAAGGCCGATCGGCCCACGCAGGGCTCGTGGATCAGCATCACCGAAGACAACCAGGGACGGATCATCCTCGGTGCGAACGAGCAGCAGCCGTTCACGCGCCTGACGCTCGACAAGGCAGGCAAGGTCGCGAAGACCGAGACGATCTTCACGCCCGTGTCCGAGTCGATGGGGATTACCTGGCACGACAACGCCCTTTACGTCCAGGGCGGCCGCCTCGAGAAGGCGTTCACGCAGACGATCGACAATCCCGGCTTCGGGCGTCAGAGCGGGCAGGCGGGGCTCCACCGGCTCCGCGATCCGAAGGGAGACGGCAGCTTCTCCGAGGTGGAGACGCTCCGCACCTGGGACGGGCACGAAGGCGGTCATAGCGACCACGGGATCCACGAAGCCCGGGTGTCGCCTGACGGCAAACACTTCTACATCATCAACGGCAACGGCGTGGTGCCGCCGCCTGACGTGTCTCCGAATTCGCCGCTGCGGAACTATGCGGACGATCGCATCATTCCGCTGCTCGGCGAGCAGACGAACCGGCTCGGACATGAGAAGGCGCCTGGCGGGACCATCGCGCGGACCACATTCGACGGCAAGGATCTCCACCTGTTCAGCGGCGGCATGCGCAATGCGCTGCACTTCGACTGGAACGCCGACGGGGAAATCTTTTCCTTCGACAGCGACATGGAGCCGGAGTTCGGCGTGCCGTGGTACCGTCCGGTGCGCGTGTTCTGGATGCCGAGCGGCGCCGACCTCGGATACCGCGGCAACAGCGGCAAGTACCCGACCTGGTACGAAGACTCGCTGCCGCCGCTCGTGGAGATCGGGCTGGGCAGTCCGGTCGGCGTGACGTTCGGCTATCGCACCGCGTTTCCCGCGCGATACCAGAAGGCGCTCTATGTCGCCGACAACAACTACGGACGCATCATCGCCGTGCACCTGAAGGCAGTGGGCAGCGGGTATGTCGCGACGTCCTGGGAGAACTTCATCTGGCCGAAGGGCCTCTACGGCGGCACGCCGCGAATGCCGCACAACGTCACCGACATGATAGTGTCGCGCGACGGCACGTTCTATTACGTCATCGGCAACCGCCGCACGCAGTCCTATCTGATGAAGGCCACATACGTCGGGAAACAGCCGACGGCCCGCGTCGATTACCGCAATGTCGACGGCGCGGCGGATCGCGCGCTGCGGCGGTCGCTCGAGCTATTCCACTGGACGCGCGACGATCCCAAGGCCGTGACCGCGGCGTGGCCGCATCTCGGCAGCGAGGATCGGTTTCTCCGCTTCGCTGCGCGCGTGGCGCTCGAGACCGTGAGTCCGGACACCTGGAAGGCCCGGGCGCTCGCCGAAGACGACGCCGCCACTGCCGTCATCGCCCTGCTGGCTCTGGCCCGCGTCGGCGGCGCGGCGGCGAACGACCCGCTGTTCGCGGCGCTCGACAAGTTCCCCCTCTCGACGCTGCCCGATCCCCAGCGGATTCAGAAGCTGCGCGTGATCGAGGTCGCGGTCAGCCGCAACGGCAGGCCTTCGCCGGACGCCATCCAGCGCGTCATCGCCGACGTCGACGCCGTGTTCCCGGGTTCGTCGTTCGAGCTGAACACAGAGATGTCGCAGATTCTCGCCGCTCTCAACGCCGAAACCGTGGTCGAAAAGACGATGAGGCTGATGGCGCAGACGAAGATCTACGAGGAACACTTCGCGTATCGCTACAACCTGCGGTCGGTGACCACCGGATGGACGCTGGAGGCGCGGCGCGCCTACTTTCAGTGGTTCAACGAGGACCACAGCGACGACCAGCATCGCTACGACTACCGCGAGTGGTTCAACCGGGTGAACCAGCAGCCGCGCATCGCCGGCAACGCGCAGTACCTGAACCAGGTGCGCACCGCCGCGCTGGCGACGCTCACCGAAGCGGAAAAGGCCGACGCGGGCCTCGCCGCAATTCTGGCGGCATACAAGGCGCCGCCTCCAGGTCGCCGCGGCGGTATGCCGCCGGCGGACAATCCGGCGCCGGGCGGACGCGGACGGGGTGGACTACGTTGACGTCTCGCAATACCGCGAACGTCATCAACTCCCGAGAGCTCGGGAGGGTGCCTGCGCTGCGGGCGCCGGGAGGAAGACTGGTGCGACGGGTATCGTGCGTTCTCGCAATGATTGCGCTCCTCGACCTGGCACTGGCCCCGCGGGCCTGGGCGCAGGCCGGCGAACAGGGTTCCCTCACGGGGACCGTCACGGACCCGCAGGGCGCCGCGCTGCCCGGGGTAACGGCGTCGGCGACGAACCTCGGCACGAACGTCACGACCACGGCCGTGACCAACGCCTCCGGCGTCTATCTGCTCTCGCCATCTGGTCAATGGCCGCTACCGCGTCACGTTTACCTGTCCGGGTTCAGCAACGCCGCGCGGGAAGTCGAGCTGCGTGCCGGCGACCGGCTCCGGCTCGACCTCGGCCTGACGGTGGGAGGGGTCACCGAAGAGGTCAGTGTCGTCGCTTCGACGCCGCTCCTCGAAACCACCACGGCCACCCGCAGTCAGGTCGTGGCGCAGGAGCTCGTGGAGAACCTCCCGAGCTCGGGGCGGAATCCGTTCACGCTTTCGCACATCGTCCCTGGCGTGGTCGGTGAGCCTGGCAACCGCCAGAGCATCCAGCTGCGGCCGTTCGACAACGGCGGCATGGACGCCCTCTCGATCAACGGCGGCGTCGTCCGCAGCAACAGCTTCACGCTGGACGGCGCGCCGAACACCAGCCGCGAAGGCGGTACGAGCGGAAGCCTCGCGTTCGTCCCCTCTCCGGACGCCGTGCAGGAAGTGCGGGTCGCCACGAGCACGTATGACGCACAGTTCGGGCGCACCGGCGGCGGCACCGTGGCGGTCTCCATCCGCAGCGGCACGAATGCGTTTCGCGGGTCGGCGTACTACATTCACCGCGACGCCAGCCTCAACGCGAACCTGTACGAGAACATCGTGCGCGGCATTCCGAAGCAGGAGATCTTCCACTACAACCCCGGGGGCACCATCGGCGGCCCGATCAAGAAGGACCGTACGTTCTTCTTCTACTCCTACGAAGGTCTGAAGTCCGGCATTCCCGTCGGCGCGGGACAGCGCACGCCGACCGAGCTCGAACGCGCCGGTAACTTCTCGCAGTCAGGGGTGACGATCTATGACCCGCTGAACAGGATCAACAACGTTCTGCAGCCCTTCCCCGGCAACGTGATCCCGCGTGATCGGATGGATCCCGTCGCGCTCAACGTGCTGGCGTACATGCCGTCGCCGAATTCGGCGCCGGACGCGGCGGGGAACAATTTCTTCCCCGAGAACAACTCGCGGTTCGACACCTACACGTCGGGCATCCTCCGGATGGATCACAACTTCGGCGCCAACCATCGTCTTTTTGGCCGGTATGCGCACAACGGACGGCGCGAGACGCGCGCCTACGCGGGCCGCGAGCCGGAGGCGAGGACCGGCGGATACCATCACCGCTGGAACAACGTCTTCAGCGTGGACCTGACCTCGACGCTCAGTCCGACGATGCTCTCGACCGTGCGGGCCGGCTGGACGCGGCATCGACGGCTCGACAACTCGACGGCCGAGGATATCGGCGGCTTCGATTCGTCCGCGCTCGGGTTTCCCTCGTCGTTCACCAGCCAGATTCCGCCCCGCTTCGTGCCGATCACAGTGGCTGACTATGGCGGCGCTGCTGTCGGTCAAGGCGGGGGACAGGACGGCGTCGCCGACGACTACTATGTCCAGGGTCAGCTCACGAATGTCCGGGGTCGCGCATCAGCTGAAATCCGGCGTGGAATACCGGACGGCGCGGAGCCTCGTCGAGAACCCGTATCGCGGCGCGAATCTCGCGGCATTCAACTTCACGCGAAACTTCACCTCGTTGCGGCCCAACGTCGCCACTCCGACGGCGGCTGACGGCGGCAACGCGTTCGCGTCGTTCCTGCTTGGATACGCCGCCACCAGCAACGTTCAGCTCCAGGCGCCGCTCAATTGGCGGAATTCGTATGTCGCGGCCTACCTCCAGGACGACTGGCGTCTTTCGAACCGGTTGACGGTGAACCTCGGCGTGCGCTGGGACTACGAGCTGCCGACCAGTGAACGCGACAACCAGGTGAACTCGGGCTTCGATTACAGCGGCGTGGCGCTGGTGTGTCCCGCCTGTCCGGCGTCGGGGCTGCCTCGCGAATTGCTCGGAGGGCTGACGTTCGCCGATGGCGAGATCTACTCGTCTGACCTCAATAACTTCGGACCGCGCGCGGGCTTCACTTATCAGGTGGCGAGCGACACCGTCGTCCGCGGCGGGTACGGTCTCACCTACCTGCCGGCGGATACCGACCGGGGCACGGTCACCGGGTTCAGCCGTACCACGTCCTACGTCGCGTCGCTCGATGCCGGTCTGACGCCAGCCAATCGGCTGAGCAATCCGTACCCGACCGGGCTGCTCGATCCGCTCGGCTCCTCCGCGGGTCTGTCGACCGCGCTCGGGACGAACATCAACTATCACATCCGCGATCGCGAGATTCCGCAGTACCACCGGTACTCGGTCGGCGTCCAGCATCAGCTGCCGTGGCGCAGCGTGATCGACGTGAGCTTTGTGGGCAGCGCGACCCGGAAGCGGCCCGTGTCGCGGCCGGTGAACGACTTGACGCGCGAGCAGATCCTGCTCGGCGACGCGTATCTCAACACGCTGGTTCCGAACCCGTTCGTCGGCCTGATGCCCGACGCCGGCGCCACCAACACCGCCGCGACGGTTCAGCGCCGGGTGCTGATGCGGCCGCTGCCGCAGTTCGGCACCATCAACGAACAGCTGGTCCCGATCGGCTATGGCAACTACTCGTCGATCCAGGTGTCGTGGGAGAAGCGGCTGTCGCACGGGGTGCAGTTCCTCGTCGGCTACACCGGTTCGGTCACGAAGGAAGCGCTCTCGCCGCTCAACCAGGGAGAGCCGCTCTACGAACAGCTCACGAACACGCACCGGCCACAGGTCCTGAGGCTCAGCGGCGGATGGACCACCCCGGCGTTCCAGGGCCGGCACTGGACGCTGCGGTACCTCCTCGGCGACTGGCAGATCAACACCGTCACGTTCTTCCGATCGGGCGTGCCGGTCGGGATGCCTGGCAGTGTCGATCTGATCGGGGACCCGGTCCTCGACAATCCGACGACGGCGCGGTGGTTCAACACCTGCACGCTGACCACGGCCGGCGCGCGTCAGGGCTGCGCCAACGACTCCGAGCAGCCGGCGTTCCAGATCCGCGCCGAGAACGCGCTCGACACGACCGGCGATCGCCTCGAGGGGGTGATGGTCGACGAACCGTTCTATATCGACTTCTCGTTCTTCAAGAACATCCGCCTGAACCAGCGGGTGAACTTCCAGCTGCGCGTCGAAATGTTCAACGCGACGAACGTCGTACAGTGGGGCGCCCCGAATACGACGGTCACCAACACGGCGTTCGGCACGGTCTCGGAGACGCAGGCCAACGACCCGCGGTCGGTGCAGCTGCAGTTCCGGGTTACGTTCTGAGCGGCCGCTGCGCCAGCGGGCGCAGAAAGACATCGGGATGAATGAAAATGGAGCAACGAAGCAGGGGTTCTTCGTTGCTCCATTTCCGGCGTGAATCGCGGACGACCCTGTGCCTCACTCCGGCCGAAGACGAGAACCCTGGTCTCGTCGTGCCGTCGTGCCGTACGTGTGGCGAGAAGCGCGACTCGTGTCTTCCGAGAAGAACTTGGCACTCTCAGCGATTCAGCGCCCGATAAGGCTCGAAGTCGTCCCAGATCTGCTGGATCAGTTTCGGATCGACGACCCGCGTGTCCCCCTTGTCCGGCTCCTTGTCGGAATGCAGCACGAGCTTCACCGTTCCGCACTGCGGTCCGAGCGATCCGGGATCGAAGACATACAGCCCTTCATAGATCGCTTCGTCGTCCGGGAGGCGGTGTCTGAGCTTGAACGGGTGGATGGGCGTCACCTCGGCGTCGCCGCAGAAGGCGCGCAGCCGGCCGAAGCCTGACTTGAAGCGCTTGATCGGCGGGATCGCGACGCCCTGCGTTCGCGCCGCCGCGCGCCCGACCGTCGTCCAGAATCCTTCGACCAGCTTCGGTGTCACCCGCACGAGCAGCACCGGAGGAAAGTCCCCGACGTATTGAGCCCAGTTGCTGAAGTCCATGAGCGGCCGGACGAACGCGGCTTCGGCCGGCGCTCGCGCTCCGCTGCTCCGGGCGCGAGTGTTGATCTGGTCCGACTGATACTGCGCGCCAAAGGTCAGCACTGGCGTGATGAAGGCGACGTCGAACGTCGACGCTGACATCTGATACGGACTCAGACTGCCGCCGCGTTTTTCCGCCATCGCCTTGAGCGTGTCCGTCGGGAGCGCCCGCGCCGGCTCCACTGGAAGCGGCGTTGCGCTCGGCGGTGTCGCGCCCTTCATCTTCTTCAGAGCGGCGGCGACCACCTGGCACGCCGCGTCGGCGCGGGCGACCGGCGTGTTGCCGAGCGTGCCCTCGTCTTTCTCGTTCGCGAGCGACGTGATCCCGACCAGGACGCCGTCGGCGCTGAAGACCGGGCCACCCTCACTGCCGCGCGCGAGCAGGAAGTCGGACGCGAGCGCATGCTGGTGCACGCTGCTGACGGTTCCCGGTGTCATTTGCTTCTGCCGGCGGAAGGGGGCGCCGATCGTGAAGATCTCCTGACCTCGGGCTGCCCCCGGCTTCGCTGTTTCCGTGCACGGCATCGGCACGGGCTTCACCGACGCGATCGCCTTCGGATCGATCCAGAGGATCGCGACGTCGCGCACCGAATCCGCCTCGAGGACCGTCGCCGCCAGTTTGACCGCCGGCGTGAGCTGCACTTCCACCGATGTTGCGTCGGCGATTGCGCGCTGGTTCGTCGCAATGAGCCCGTTCGCGTCGATCACGAATCCAGACGCGTTCGTGATCGGCGTCCACAGCGCGACGACGCTGTCCTGCCATTTAGGCAGAAGGAACGCAGGGTCGGTGTCCGGTTTGCCGGCGGCGTCCGGCGTCGCGGCGCTGACGGCCTCGACCTCTGCATTCTCAGTCGTCAGCTCGAGCACAGCGCCGCGGCCGGCGGCGATGTCCACGACCTCGGTCCATTGGTAGGCCTTGCCGTTGAAGCTGACCGGCCGATCCGATTCCACGACGTAGCTGCCGGGCCGCAGCTTGATCTCAGCGGTGCCGTCGAGCGTCGTGACGACCACCCGGGGAGGCGCGCTCGCGGGATTGTCGCTGACCAGGAGCGTATGCCGTGGCACCGGCGTGGCCTTCCGCTCGGCATCGAGCAGGACCACCCGGATGCGCAGGATGATGGGCTCCTGGGCCGCGGGCGCGTGCGGCATGAGCAGGAGGAGCGTCGCGAGAACCAGGGCGCGGAGCATCAGGGTCATCGTCTCCTCCGGCCTGAATAACGTCAACTCCCAATCTCCAACTCCCAACTCCCAAAGCGAGCGACCCGCACAATGGGGTGACAAACCGTCGACAGACCCGGCTAGCTGCGACTTTCACCCATGTGGTTCGAGCATATCGCTTTGGTAGTTGGAAATTGGGAGTTGGGAGTTGATTTAGAGTACCGATCCCGCGCAGATAGCCTCGGTTCCGTTGAGCGCTGTCGAGCGGCGCCCCCATCGCCGGCAGGACGTCCTGTTCGACGACGATCCAGCCGTCGTAGCCCGTGCGCTCGAGCTCGCGCAGCAGGGCGGGGAAGTCGACCGATCCTTTGCCCAGCTCACAGAACAGGCCGTGCCGTAGGGCGGTCTGGTAATCCCACTGTTCCGCGCGGGCGCGCGCGGCGACCTGGGGCTCGCAATCCTTGAAGTGGACGTGCCAGATGCGTGAACGATGGCGCCTCAGCATCTCCAGCGGAGAGCCGCCGCCGTAGGTCGCATGGCCCGAATCCAGGCACAAGCCGACGAGCGCGGGATCGGTGCGTGCGAGAAGCGCGTCGATCTCCTGCGGCGTCTCGACGAAGCCCGCGCAGTGATGGTGAAACACGGTGCGGAGTCCGGTCTCGTCGCGGACCGCGCGCGCGATGCGATCGATGCCGCGGGCTGCCGTATCCCATTGCGCGTCCGAGAGGCTCAGGCCTGGGTGGACACGGCCCGCCGCGCGGGCGCGCTCGGGATCGGCCGTCGGCTCGTCGGACAGGACGATGACGGGCGGCGGTTCGGCGGCGACTCCGGCAAGCAACCTCGCGGTCGCTACGGCGCGCTCGAGGCTCTCGTCGTACGACCGCGAATCGACCAGTCGAGTCGTGACGAACGCGCCGACCATGTCGAGGCTGCGGCGGCCGAGCTCGTCGCCGAGCGCCGCGGCGTTCGTGGGCATGAACCCCCAATCGCCCAGCTCGGTGCCGACATAGCCGGTCTGCGCGATCTCGTCGAGCACCTGCGGGTACTCGGGACTCGCGGTCTTGTCTTCGAATTCCAGCACGCCCCATGAGCAGGGAGCGTTGGCGACTTTGATCATGGGAGGATGTGATTACCGCGAATTGGAGGAAGGGGGGTTCTCGTTTTCACAGGGAGGACGGGAGGACGGGAGGAAAGAAGTAATTTACAGGAAGTGCCGCTCGGCCCGCCGCGCCCGATCGTATTCTTCTCGCGCTTTCTGCACGGCATCGAGGGTCGACACTTCGGCGATCGGCACGTCCCACCATGATTCGTAGCCTCCGACCTTCTGCTCGATGTCGACGGGAACGACGATGGCGGTCGTGCGATCGGAGCTGCGCGCGGTTTCGAGCGCGGCCTGGACGGCAGCCGGCGTGCAGGCGCGGATCGCGCGGGCCCCGAGTGATTCGGCGTTGGCCGCGAAATCGACGGCCACGGTGTCGCCGTCGAGCTGACCGGTCCGGTTGTCGCGGCGACGGTAGCGTGTCAGAAAGCCCGCGCTGCCCACGGACTGCGACAGGCCGCCGATGCTCGCGAAGCCCTGGTTGTCGAACACCACGACGGTGAGTCGAACGCCTTCCTGAATCGACGTCGCGATCTCCTGCGCCATCATCAGGTACGAACCGTCGCCGACGAGCGCATACACGTCCCGTTCGGGCGCGGCCATCTTCGCGCCGAGCGCGGCCGCGATTTCGTACCCCATGCACGAGTAGCCGTACTCCAGGTGGTACTGCTTCGGGTCGCGCGCGCGCCAGAGTTTGTGCAAATCCCCGGGCAGGCTTCCGGCCGCGTTGACGATCACATCCTGCGGAGCGGTGAAGGCATTGAGGATCCCGACGACCTCCGCCTGACTCATCACCGGCTTGCCGGCGCCCGCGTAGACACGATCGACTTCGCTCTCCCAGTCCGCTTTCTCGCGCGCCACGCGCGCCTGGTAGCCGGCGGACGTCTGCCAGCCCTGCAGTAGCGTCAGCCACTCGTCGAGCGTCGCCCGCGCATCGCCGACGAGCGGCAGCGCCTGATGCTTGCCCGCATCGAACGCCGTGATGTTCACGTTGATGAACCGGACGTCCGGGTGCTGGAACCCCGTCTTCGAGGCGGTGGTGAAGTCGCTCAGCCGCGAGCCCACGGCGATGACGAGATCGGCTTCGCGCGCGATCCGGTTGGCGCCTGCGGTTCCGGTCACGCCGACGGCGCCGAGCGCCCGCGGATGATCGAAGCGCAACGCACCCTTGCCGGCCATCGTTTCGACGACCGGGATGCCGGTGGCCGTGGCGAATTGCGCGAGGGCGTCGGTCGCCTCGCTGTAGATGGCGCCGCCCCCCGCAATGATCACCGGGGCCTTCGCCGAGCGCAGCCATGACGCCGCCTGACGCAACAGATCCGCGTCCGGACGGGGCCGCGCGATCGTCCACACCCGTTTGCGGAACAGCGCCTCGGGATAGTCGAACGCTTCCGTCTGAACGTCCTGCGGCAGACAGAGCGTGACCGCGCCGGTTTCGGCCGGAGAGGTCAGGATGCGGAGCGCCTCGGGCAGCGCGGTGATCAACTGTTCCGGACGGTTGATGCGGTCCCAGTATTTCGAGACCGGCCGGAAGCAGTCGTTGACGGAGGCGTCCTGCGATCCTGGAGACTCCAGCTGCTGGAGCACGGGCGCGGGACCGCGCGTCGCGAAAATGTCCCCGGGCAGGAGCAGCACCGGCAGGCGGTTGATCGTGGCCAGCGCGGCGCCGGTGATCATGTTGGTCGCGCCCGGTCCGATCGAACTGGTGCAGGCGAGCGTCCGCCGCCGGTTGGCCATCTTCGCGAAGCCGACCGCGGTGTGCACCATCGCCTGCTCGTTGCGCGGGAAGTAGCAGGGGATGCGATCTTTTGCCTGCAGCAGAGCCTGACCGATGCCGGCCACGTTGCCATGGCCGAAGATGGTGAACACGCCGCCGAAGAACGGCTGTTCCGTACCGTCAAGACTCGTGTACTGCTGGGTCAGGAACTCGACGATCGCCTGTCCCATCGTCAGGCGTCTGCTAGTGGCCATGATGTCCTTCGTGTGCGCGCGGTCCGGATTAAGGCCGAGTCTAGCAGCAAACCAGTTACACTCACCACTCGTCCATGACTGGCGCCAGTGAATCTCCGCAAGCGTGGCCGGTCCTGCAGATGCGCGGGATTTCGAAGCGCTATCCGGGCGCGCGCGCGCTGAACAACGCCAACCTCGAAGTGCGTGCGGGAGAAGTCCACATCGTGGTCGGCGAGAACGGCGCCGGCAAGTCGACGCTGATGAAGATCCTCAGCGGCGCGGTCCGGGCCGATGCGGGGGAGATCCTCCTCGACGGCAGCCCGGTCGAGCTCACCGGCCCGCTGCATGCGCGCAAGCTCGGGATCAGTACCATCTATCAGGAGCTCAGTCTCGTCCCGCATCTGTCCGTCGCCGAGAACATCTTCCTGGGCAAGACGCCGACCCGCTGGGCGGGCGTGGTCGACTCGCGGCGGATGCGGCAGGACGCGCGCCGCATCCTCGACGGTCTCGGTGTCGAGATTGATTGCGATGCGCCGGTGGCAAGTCTCCGCCTGGCGCAGCAGCAAATGGTGGAAGTGGCACGAGCACTGTCAGACGAGGCGCGGATCCTGGTGATGGACGAGCCGACCTCGGCGCTGAGCCAGCGCGAAGTGAACCAGTTGTTCGCAACCATCGCACGGGTCACGTCGAATCGAGTGGCCGTCGTCTACATCTCTCACCGGATGGACGAGGTCTTCCGGATCGGCCATCGCGTGACCGTCCTCCGCGACGGGTGTCACGTCGCGACACGAAATATCGCGGACGTGACCGCGGCGGAGCTGGTAAAGCTCATGGCGGATCGGGAAGTGACCGAGCACTACCCGCGCCGGGTGCACGCGCCCGGCGACGAGCTCCTGCGGGTCGATCGCCTCGACGGCGGCGGCCTGAAAGAGATCTCGTTCGTTCTCCGGCGGGGTGAGATCCTCGGCATCGCCGGGCTCGTCGGCGCCGGCCGCACACGCCTGGCGCGCGCGATCGTGGGAGCGGATCGCGTCGCCGACAGACGCATCGTCGTTCGCGGTGCGCCCGTGCGCATCGATTCGCCAGCCGATGCCGGGCGCGCCCGGATCGGGTTCCTCCCCGAGGATCGGAAACTGCAGGGCCTCGTCCTGCCGCTGTCGGTGGAGCGCAACATCTCGATCTCGCATCTCTCCGCGCTCGCTCGCGCCGGGATCATCGATCGCGGGAAGGAACGTGGCGAGGCAGACGAGGCGATTGCCAGCCTGCGGATCCGTACGCCGGGATCCGATCAGCGCGTACTTCACCTGAGCGGCGGCAATCAGCAGAAGGTGGTGCTGGCGAAATGGCTGGCCGCGCAGGCGGACATCCTGATCTTCGATGAGCCGACGCGCGGCATCGATGTGGCCGCGAGGCAGGACATCTACCTGCTCATGAACGCCCTGGTCGAGGACGGCGCGGGCATCATCATGATTTCGTCCGATCTGCCGGAAGTGCTCGGGATGAGCGATCGGATCCTCGTGATGCGCGGCGGGCGCGTGAGCATCGAGCTCCCCGCCGAGGAGGCCACCGACGCCAACGTCCTGCAGGCAGCGCTCGGGGTGCCCTCATGACCACCACCGGGCCGGGCCCGTCGCTCGAGGTGGCGCGTGGCGCGAAGCGCGCGCGCCGCGCCCACGTCGGACGGCAGCTGGGCACGTTCGCCGGCCTGCTGACGCTGTGCGCGATTCTCTCGGTAGCCACGCCGCATTTCCTGACGGTGTCGAACCTGCTCAACGTGCTGGAGCAGACCGCGCTGAACGCCGTGGTCGCCGTGGGGATGACGTTCGTGATCATCTCCGGCGGGATCGACCTGTCGGTCGGCTCGGTGCTGGCTTTTGCCGGCATCGTCCTCGCGCTCGCGCTCGAGAGCGGCATGCCGGCGCCGCTGGCGATCACGATTGCGCTCGTGATGGGATCGGCGTGCGGTCTCCTGAACGGCCTGCTGATCACGGTCGGCCGGCTGCCGCCTTTCATCGCGACCCTCGGCATGATGAGCGTCGCCCGCGGCGCCGCCCTGATGCTTGCGGAGGGACGTCCCATCTCCGGCTTCAGCGAGGGCTTTCGCGCGCTCGCGACCGAGCGCGTGCTCGGCATCCCCGCGCCGGTGCTGATCACGATTGTGATTTATGCTGTCGCGCATTTCGTGCTCACGCGGACCGTCTTCGGCCGCACCACCTACGCGATCGGCGGCAACGAAGAAGCGGCGCGGCTGTCGGGCGTGCGGGTGCGCTTTCACAAAACGGCGGTCTACGGCGTCGCCGGGCTCACCAGCGCGGCGGCGGCGGTCCTGCTGACGGCGCGGCTCAACTCGGCGCAGCCCACAGCCGGTACGATGTACGAGCTGGACGCGATTGCCGCCACCGTGATCGGCGGCTCCAGCCTGCTCGGCGGTGAAGGCTCGCAGATGGGCACGCTCGTCGGCGCGCTGATCATGGGCGTGCTCCGGAACGGGCTCAACCTCCTGAACGTGTCGTCGTTCGTGCAGCAGGTCGTGATTGGCGTCGTCATTATTGGCGCGGTGCTCGTGGATATGGGGTTGAAGAGACGAGGATGAGGCACGTGCCACGTCCTACGCGCTAGTGCGCACGTGCTATGTGCGGACGTGCTCTGCAGCCGGACGGATGCGTAGCACGCACGCGACGTAGCACGAAAAGCACGTGAGCACGTAGGACGTAGCACGTAAAGCACGTGCGCACGTAGCGCGTAGCCCGTAGCACGTGGAGAGTATTTCGATGCGCAAGGTCGTACAGCGAACCGTCATCACGCTCGTCGTTCTGGTGTTGGTCGCGGCGTGCAATCGCGGGACTTCGACGGGGACATCGGCGGCGCCGCGGGTGGCGTTTGTCATGAAGACGCTCAATCACCCGTTCTTTCTCGACATGCAGCGCGGCGCGCAGGATGCGGCGGGCGCGGCGAAAGTCGAAGTCGTCGTGCAGGCGGCGGAGCGGGAGATCGACGTCGAGAAGCAGGTGCAGATCATCGAGAACCTCCTGCAGACGGGGATTCGGGCGCTGATCGTCACGCCGAGCGGGTCGCGCGAGATCGCCACGGCGATCGCCAAGGCGAACCGCGCCAACGTGCCGGTCATCGTCGTCGATACCCGGGTCGATCCGAAGGCGGCCGCCGACAACCAGCTGAAGCTGGAGTCGTTCATCGGATCGGACAACTACGAGGGGGGCAAGCTCGCCGGGGAGCATCTCGCGAAGATCAGCGGCGGCAAGGCGCGGGTCGCGGTGCTCGAGGGCATACCCGGACACGAGACAGGTGACTCGCGCCTGCGAGGATTTCGCGACGCGCTCGCCGCTCACCCAGGCATGACGATCGTTGCCAGTCAGCCGGCGAACTGGGAGCGCGACCAGGGGTTCACGGTCTTCCAGAACATGCTGCAGGCGCACCCGGACACCGATTCGCTCTTCGCGTGCAGCGATCTCATGGCGCTCGGCGCGCTCGAGGCGATCGCCGCCGCAGGGCGCTCGGGGAAGATTCGCGTCGTCGGATTCGACGCCCTGGACGACGCGCGAAAGGCGATCGAGGAGGGGCGGATGGACGCATCCGTCGCGCAGTCGCCGCGCGAGATGGGGCGGCTCGCCGTGGACAGCGCCGCAAAGCTCCTTCGCGGCGAAACGATTCCGACGGATCAGAAAGTGCCGATCTGCGTTGGTGACCAAATGACGCCCGTAGAGCAGGGCCTTGAGGCCCTGCTGACTGGCGACGCAGGCCTGAAGACCTGCTGACGGCGGAGGGATATCGTGAGCAGCCGGACGAAGCTGAACGTGGGGTTGATTGGATTGGGAAGACTTGGCCGTGTCTACGCGCGCGATCTGGCGACCCGGATCCCGAGCGTGCGGCTGACCGCGGTGGCCGATGTCGATGCCGCGGCCGTTGACAAGACCGCGCGCGACCTCGGCGTCGAGCGCACCTTCACCGATCCGTCGGAGATGTTCCGCGATCCGTCCGTCGACGCCGTCGTCATCGTCACGCCGACGTCCTCGCACAAGGCGATGGTGGAGGGGGCAGCCGCGGCGGGCAAGGCGATATTCTGTGAAAAACCGCCGTCCATCTCGCTCGACGAGGCGGTGGCGATCCGGCGTGCGGTGGAACGGTCGGGCGTGTTCTTTCAGATGGGCTTCATGCGGCGGTTCGATCGCGGCTTCGCGGCGGCCAAGAAGCGCCTGGACGAGGGCGCCATCGGCGATGCGGTCGTGTTCAAGTCGACCTCGCGCGATCCCTACCGGCCATCGATCGAGTACGCCGACCCGCGCAGCAGCGGCGGCCTGATCATCGACATGGGCATTCACGACTGCGATCTCGCCCGGTGGTATATGGGAGAAGTAGCCGCCGTCCAGGCCGTCGGCGGCCTTCTCGCGTATCCCGAGCTCGGGAGCGTTGGCGACATCGACAACGCGGTGATCAGCCTCATCTTCGCGAGCGGGCGCCTGGGCGTCATCGACATCACCCGGAACGGCATCTACGGCTACGACATCATGGCCGAGCTGCTCGGGACCAGCGGCACGCTGCGGGTCGGCTACCTGCGCGAGACGCCGCTGATGGTGATGACCAAGGGGCAGGTCGCGCACGACACGGTGCCGTTCTTCATGGAGCGGTTCGGTGAAGCGTACACGGCACAGCTCGAGAACTTCGCGCAGAACGTGCTGGAGAGTCGCGAGCCGCCGATTACGGTGGACGATGGCGTGGAGGCGTTGAGGGTGGCGATCGCGGCTACGCGAGCGCAGAAGACGGGCGAGCGCATTGAGGTCGCATCGGTGGTGGAGGGACAGGTGGTTGTATAACGAGCTCTCTGAGCGTGAAGCGAAGCATCAGACTAGCCATGAGCCACGCGAAAACCCTGCTGCATAGCCGCGCCTGCCGAAGGCGCAGTCGGGAACCGAGATTGCGCTCACGCCGCGGCGTGCCGGCTGGGAGTACGTCGGCTTTGCGGTGCGGCAGGTCGCTGCCGGCGGGACGTGGAGCGGCCGGACCGGTGGCGACGAAGTGTGTCTCGTGCTGCTCTCCGGACTGGCGTCGATCGCGTGGTCTCCGGATCGACGAAAGCCTGTCACCCTCGGCCCGCGCCGCGACGTGTTCTCAGACTACCCGCACGCGGTGTATCTGCCGCCGCGGACGGCGTTCGAGCTGCGCGCGAAACGGCTCACCGACATCGCCGAATGCCGCTCGCCGACGGCGAAGCCCTTCCCGGCGCGCGTGATCCGGCCGGAAGATTGCGGATTCGAAGTGCGCGGCGGCGGCAACGCGACGCGCCAGATCATCGACATCCTGCCTCCCACCGCGGAAGCGGATCGCCTGCTCGTCTGCGAGGTGCTCACGCCGGCGGGCAACTGGTCCAGCTATCCACCCCACAAGCACGATCGCCACAACCCGCCCATCGAGGTGGATCTGGAGGAGACGTATTACTACCGCTTCCGCGGCGCCGACGCGTACGGCATCCAGCGGATCTACACGTCACACGATCGCGACGAACAGGTGCTCAGAGTCGTTGACGGGGATCTCGTGCTCGTGCGCGAGGGCTACCATCCCTTCGTCGCGGCGCCGGGGTGCGATGCCTACTACCTCAACACCCTTGCCGGCAGCTTTCGCTCGATGGCGGCGACCGACGACCCTCGGTACGCCCATCTCCGCGCCAATTGGCCGCCCGCGGACCCGCGCGTGCCGCTTATTCGACGACCGCGCTGACGCTTGTCATCTGTCGGTTCAAGGGTTCAGTGGTTCAGGGGTTCACAGGTTCGGGTTCAAGGGTTCACAGGTTCGTGTTCAGGGGTTCTATGGTTCGAGTTCAGAGGTTCAGAAGTCCTCGATAAACTCGTGAACCTGAACTCGTGAACCAATGAACCCGAATTTGAACCCGAACTCCTGAACCTTCGAACTCCTGAACCCGAACCAGTGAACCCTGAACCCCTGAACCTTTGAACCGAAGAGCGAGGATCGCGATGCAGCGACGAGCGTTAGGCAGCAGCGGCTTCGAGATATCGAGAATCGGCCTGGGCACATGGGCGATTGGCGGCCATATGTGGGGCGGCGCGGACGACGCGCAGAGTGTCGAGGCGATTCATGCCGCGGTCGATCACGGCGTCAACTGGATCGACACGGCGCCGATCTACGGGTCGGGCCATTCGGAAGAAGTCGTCGGGCGCGCGGTGAAGCAGCTGCCGGCGTCGAAGCGGCCGCTGATTTTCACCAAGTTCGGGCTCGGCCTCGACAGCAACACGCCGAACCGGTCGGCGGCGGCTGCTGAAGTGATCGCCGAGTGCGACGGCAGCCTCCAGCGGCTTGGCGTTGACCATATCGATCTGTATCAGCTGCACTGGCCGGCGCCGCAGCCGATTGCCGAGACGGCCGCCGCGTGCGCCTCGTTGTTGACGGCGGGGAAGGTCCGCGCGCTCGGCGTGTCGAATTTCTCGGTGCCGCAGCTCGAGGAGTGGCGCGCGACTGGCGTGCCGCTGCACTCCGATCAGCCGCCGTACAGCATCCTTCGCCCCGCGGTGAAGCACGACGTCCTGCCCTGGTGCGCGGCGCACGATGTCGGCGTCATCTCGTATTCGCCGCTGTTCAGGGGCCTGTTGTTCGGGACCTGGTCCAGGGACAAGACCTTTCCGGCAGACGACGCGAGGAGCACGCACAAGGACTACGCCGGCCCGCGCTTTCAGCGGCATCTGCAGGCGGTCGAGGACGTCCGCGCCGTGGCGGCGAGCGGCGGGCTGAGTACCGCTCAGCTCTGCGTCGGCGTCCTGCTGCACACGCCCGGCCTCACGGGCGTGATCGTCGGCGCGAGAAACGCGCGGCAGGGCGGAGTCGTCCCCAGTCTGGGTGTCGGGGTGACGGCCGCGCAGGCGAGCACCGTCTGGGGGATCGTCGAGAACCTGGTGAAAGATCTCGAGAAAATGTGACGTGACAAGTACCAAGTAGCAAGGGGTAAGTACACCGGAAAGCGCATCGCGGATCTTTGTTCGTTCCGTTGCCCCTTGCCCTGGCTTCCGGCTTCATTTCAGCCGGAAGTACCATTACACCTTGCCCGACGGAACGGTACCTGGATCTAACTTCCTTCCGTCGCTGCGTTGTGGAACGTGGTCTGATCGGTGTGCGCTTATCGGTTGAGTTGATGAGCTGGCACCCGGCCCGTATGAAGAGAATCGACGCGAGGAAAACTGCAGAATGCAT
This sequence comes from uncultured Acidobacteriota bacterium, assembly GCA_963785755.1. Lineage (GTDB taxonomy): Bacteria > Acidobacteriota > Vicinamibacteria > Vicinamibacterales > 2-12-FULL-66-21 > JACCXG01. The sequence continues at coordinate 123,454 of CAWAXG010000071.1, forward strand.
TCGCCGAACAGGCGTGACGACGGGGCCGAGGCCCAACCGGACATCCAGCTCCTTGGCGTTGAGCTGCTCGAGGAACATGCCCGGCGGCTGGCGGCGCTCTTCACGGTTTCTCGTCGTCCCTCGCGCGGCGTCCTCACCCATCTCCGGCGTCTGAACGAAAACCGGAAGGTCCTGAGCGCCACCTATCGAGCGCTGGCCGAGGACGTCCGCCTGGGCGAAGCGGCCTCGCCCGCTGCCGAATGGTTCCTCGACAACTTCCACATCGTGTCGGCCGCCGGCCGCGACATTCTGCACGACCTGCCGACCTCGTTCTTCCGCCGGCTGCCGCGAATCGCCGCCGATGAATTCGAAGGCGTGCCCAGGATTTACGCCATGGCGCTGGAGCTCCTGCGCACCAGCGCCGGACATCTCGACGCGCAGCGGCTTTCGCGATTCATCACCGCCTTTCAATCGGTCACGCCGCTGACGATGGGGGAGTTGTGGGCGTGGCCGAGCGCGCTGAAGCTGGCGCTGATCGAGCACCTGCGCGCGCGAGCCGACGAGCTCGCCGCGACCCGCGCCCATCGTCAGCACGCCGACCGGCTGGCCAATGCGCTCGAGCGCGGCGCGCAGGTGCCGGAGACATGGCCCGAACGCGTGCATCCGGCCTTCGTCACGCGTCTTCTCCAGCGCGCCCGAGAGTATGGCGACGCCGCATCGACGCTGCGCGATCAGCTGGTCGCCACGCTGGCCGCCCGCGGCGACACCGTCGAGGAGGCGATCCGCGCCGAGGGCCGGAACCAGGCGGTCGAGCAGGCGTCGATGGCGAACCTGATTGGCAGCTTGCGCCTGATCTCGTCGTTCGACTGGAGTGAGTTCTTCGAGAGCGTGAGCCTGGTCGAACACGTGCTGCAGCGCGACCCGGCCGGCATCTATCGGCGGATGGATTTCCGCAGCCGTGACCGCTACCGCCACGCGGTCGAGGAGATGGCAGATCCAACCGGCGATGGGCAGGTGCGCGTCGCGCTCAAGAGCGTGGAACGGGCGCGGCGGGTCGCCGAGACCGATCCGAACTCGCGTGGTGCGCACGTCGGCTATTACCTCATCGGCAACGGCCGGCGGCAGTTCGAGCGCAGCGTGGACTGGAGTCCGCGTCCGGTCGAGCGCGTCAAGCGGCTGTTCTTCCGCTACGCCACGCCTGGCTACCTCGGCACCATCGGCGCCTGCGCATCGCTCATCGTCGCGGTGGCGCTCGTCTACGCGGACCGGCACGGAGCGAGCCGGGCGGACCTGGTCGTCCTCGCCCTGCTGGCGCTGATCCCGGCGAGCGAATTCGTCATTCAGATCGTCCAGCGCATCATCGCCTATCTCATTCCGCCCCGGCGCCTGCCGCGGCTCGAGCTCGATCGCGTCCCAATCGAGGCGACGACGATGGTGATCGTGCCGACGATGCTCGACAGCATCCCACAGGTGCAGGCCCTCGTCGCGCATCTCGAGGTGCAGGCGCTCGGCAACGTCGATCCGCACATCCACTTCGCGCTGCTCACCGACTTCCGCGACGCGGCCCGCGAAACCCTGCCGCAGGACGCCGGGCTGCTCGACGAAGCCAGGCGGGGCATCGAAGCGCTCAACGCCAGGCATGGCGACGGCGGCTCCGGCCGGTTCTTCCTGTTCCATCGTCAGCGTCAGTGGAACGAGCGCGAAGGCATGTGGATGGGATGGGAGCGCAAGCGCGGAAAGATCGAAGAGTTCAACCGGCTGCTCCGCGGCGCCACCGACACCAGCTTCGTCGCCTCGGTGGGTGACCTGGCGGTACTGCCGCAGGTGCGCTACTGCATCACGCTCGACAGCGATACGCGCCTGCCGCGGGATGTCGCGCGTCAGCTGATCGGGATCATCGAGCACCCGCTCAATCGCCCGACGTTCGATTCGCGGCTCGGCCGTGTCACCAAGGGATACGGCATCCTGCAGCCGCGGATCAGCGTGACGTTCGCGAGCGCCGCGGGGTCGCTCTTCGCCAGCATCTATTCCGGGCACACCGGTGTGGACCCGTACACGACGGCGGTGTCCGACACCTATCAGGACCTCTACGGCGAGGGCATCTTCACCGGGAAGGGGCTGTACGACGTCGACGCGTTCAACGCGGCGCTCGCCGAGCCGGTGCCGGAGAACGCGCTTCTGTCGCACGATCTCTTCGAAGGGCTGCATGCCCGTGTCGCGCTCGTGTCGGACGTCGAGCTGGTCGACGAGTATCCGTCCAGCGTGCTGACGCACGCCCGCCGCCAGCATCGCTGGATTCGCGGCGACTGGCAGATTCTCTTCTGGCTGTTCCCCTACGTACCGTCGCGTCACGGCGTGAAGCGGAACACGCTGCCGATCATTTCGCGCTGGAAGATTCTCGACAATCTGCGGCGCAGCCTCGTCTCGCCGACGCTGCTGGCCCTGCTGACCGCGGGGTGGACGTTCCTGCCGGGCGCGCGCTGGGTGTGGACGACCGGGGTCATGGCGGTGCTTGCCTCGCAATTGCTGCCGATCGTGGCGGCGTTGCTGACGGGGCCGGGACGCGCCCAGTCGATTCCCGTCTTCTTCCGTAATCTTGGACGCGACGCGATCAACGGGCTGGCGCAAATCGCCCTGAGCATCACGTTCCTCGCGTTTCATGCCTTCGATTCATTGCACGCGATCGGGCTGACGCTGGTGCGGCTCGGCGTGACGAAGCGGCGCCTGCTGGAATGGGAGACAGCGGCTGCGGCGGCCGCCAAGGCCGTCGGGACCAGGGGGAACCGCGGCTGGAATCGCTTCGCGAACTCGATGCTGTCCAGCCCGATCATCGCCAGCCTTGCGGGGCTCGCCATCCTCAGCTCTGGTTCGGGAGCCCTGCCTCTGGCCGCGCCGTTCCTGCTGCTGTGGGTGGTGGCGCCGGCGGTGGCCTACCGGCTGAGTCTTCCCGTCGGCGCGCGCGTGCGGCCCCTGGCAGACGATGAGCGTGCGCTGTTTCGCGCGACGGCGCGCAAGACCTGGCGCTTCTTCGAGACGTTCGTCACCGCGGCCGATGGCTGGCTGCCGCCCGACAACTTCCAGGAGCCAGGCGACGGCCCGATGGTGGCGCGGCGGACGTCGCCGACGAATATCGGCATGAGCCTGCTGTCGTCGCTCGCGGCGCACGACCTCGGCTACCTGACGGCGCCGGCGCTGATCGAGCGCCTGGATCGGACATTGACGACGCTCGAGGGACTGGAGCGTTACCGCGGACACTTCCTCAACTGGTACCACACGTCCACGCTCGCGCCGCTGCATCCGCGCTACGTGTCCACGGTCGACAGCGGCAATCTGGCCGGGGCGCTGAACGCGCTCGCGAATGGACTGCTCGCGCTCGAGGGCGCGCCGCAAACCGTCCGTGCGCGGCTCGCAGGCCTGGTCGATGCCGCGAACCAACTCGGGTCCGCGAGCGCATCGAGCACCGGCGATGCGCCTGACCGCGCGATCGCGACCGCGATGAACCGGCTGGCGCGATCGATCGCTGCTGACGCCCGTCGCGATCCGTCCGACGAGACGATCGCGCGGCTCCGCGCGCTGGCCACCGAGCTGCGGGACGTGGCCCCCGACGAAGATCCGGGCATCACCTACGACGACGCGGGGGATCGCGTGTATTGGCGGCGTGCGGTGCTCGAGGCAGTGGCCGCTCTCGACGCGCCGGTCCCGTCTTTGAAGGCCGAGCGCGAGATGCTGGCACGGCGCGCCATGACGCTCGCCGATGCCATGCAGTTCGAGTTCCTGTACGACCGGCGCAAGCGCATCTTCGCGATCGGCTATCGTCTCGCCGACGCGGACGGTCCCGGGAAGCTCGACGAATCCTTCTACGATCTGCTGGCGTCGGAAGCCCGTCTGGCCAGCTTCGTCGCCATCGCCAAGGGCGACGTGCCGCAGCACCACTGGTTCCACCTCGGGCGGCTCGTCACCAACGTCAACGGACGCGCGACGCTCGTCTCGTGGGGCGGGACGATGTTCGAGTATCTGATGCCGCTGCTGCTGATGCGGTCGTTCCCCGGCACGCTGCTCGATCAGAGCTGCCGTGCCGCGGTGCTGCGGCAGATCGAATACGCGCGCGGCCGCAACGTGCCGTGGGGCATCTCCGAGTCGGCGTATGTGTTCACCGATCGCTCCGGTACCTATCAGTACAAGGCCTTCGGCGTGCCGGGCCTGGGGTTGAAGCGCGGATTGTCCGACGATCTGGTTGTCGCCCCCTATGCCACCGTCCTCGCGGCGCTCGTCGATCCGGCCGCCGCCGCGGACAACATGCGCAAGCTCGCGAAGGCCGGGCTCGACGCCCGCTTCGGCTTCTACGAAGCGCTCGACTACCGTCCGCGCACGCGCGACGTCGATGCGGCCCCGGGCGACCCCGCGTCGCCGACGCCGGTGAAGGCGTTCTTCGCGCATCACCAGGGCATGTCGCTCGTCGCTATCGCCAACGTGCTCTGCGACGATGCGTTCGTGGCGCGCTTCCACGCGGACCCGCGCGTCCAGGCCACCGAGCTGTTGCTCCAGGAACGGGTCCCTCGCGAGGCGATTCTCTCGGAGGCGCGGCCAGCCGAGAGCACGACGACGGCGCCGTCGATCCCGGTGTACTCGAGCCGCCGCTTCCGCTCGCCGCATACGACGAGCCCGCACACGCAGTTCCTCTCGAACGGCCGCTACACGACGGCGCTCACGCACGTCGGGGGCGGCCACAGCACCTGGCGCGGCCTGGCGATCACCCGGCAGCGCGAGGATCGGACCTCGGACGCGGGCGCGCACTACATCGTCCTTCGCGACCCGTGGTCCGGGCACGTCTGGTCGCCGACCTATCAACCGCTCTGTCACGAGCCGGAGAGTTACGAGGCGACGTTCGATCTCGACAAGGTCACCTTCCGGGCGCGCAACGGCGATTTCGAAACGCAGCTCCAGGTCACCGTGTCGTCAGAAGACGACGTCGAAGTGCGGCGGCTGTCGATCATCAATCGCGGCACGCGCGCGCGCGAGATTGAGGTCACGAGCTACGCCGAGATCGTGCTGGCCCGTCCCGAGGACGACTTCGCGCATCCGGCCTTCGGCAAGCTGTTCATCGAGACCGAGTTGGATCCACAGAGTGCCGGCCTGCTCTTCAGCCGGCGTCCGCGCGGCGCCGAGGAGGACCCGGCCTGGGTGTTTCACGTGATCGGCGTCGAAGGGCGTCTCGGTGGCGCCGTCGAGTGGGAGACCGATCGCGCGAAATTCCTCGGTCGTGGCCGATCGCCAGGCAACGCGGTGGCGTTCGACGGCCGGGCGCTGTCAGGAACCACCGGAGCGGTGCTCGACCCGATCGCGGCCTTGCGCGACCGGGTGAGGCTTGCGCCCGGCGCGGTCGTGCGCCTGACGTTCGCCACCGGCGTCGCCACCGAACGCACCGCCGCGCTTGCACTGGCGCGCAAGTATCGCGACGGCAACGCCGCCTCGCGCGCCTTCTCGATGGCGTTCACGCACGTGCACATCGCGCTGCAGCACCTCGGCCTGACCGACGATCACGCGATCCTGTTCGATCGGCTGGCGTCGCGGTTGTTTGGCGCCGACACCTCCTGCATCAGCCTGGCCGATCTGGCGGCCAACACCATGGGACAGCCCGGCCTCTGGGCGTACGGGATTTCCGGTGATGTGCCGATTGCCCTCGTCCGGGTGACGGAAGTCGATGCGCTGCCGCTCATCCGGCAGGTCCTGCTTGCGCAGGAGTACTGGCGGGTCAAGGGGCTGCGGGCGGACGTCGTGATCCTCAACGAACATCCGGCGGAGTATCTCGACGAGACGCAGAATTTCCTGACGACTCTGGTGCAGGAGCCGCGCTGGGCGCACTGGAACAACCGTCCGGGCGGAATGTTCCTGCTGCGCGCCGACGGCATGCCCGAGGCGGATCGGAGGCTGTTGTCGGCCGCGGCGCGCGTAGTCCTCGAGGGCGGTCCAGGGGATCTCGAGGCGCAGATGAACCGGCCGGCGCCCTGGCTGAGCGCGGCGGACGATCCCGATGTTGCCGCGACGCTGTCCGCTCCGCCGCCATCCGCCGATCCGGTTCCTGTCCCGCCGCTCCTGATGGAGAACGGCGTTGGCGGGTTCACGCACGACGGGCGCGAGTACGTCGTCGTGCTCGAGGGCGACCGCGAGACGCCGCTGCCGTGGTCGAACGTGCTGGCGAACGCGGAGTTCGGCACCATGGTCAGCGCGTCGGGGTCGGCGTTCACGTGGGCCGTCAACAGCCGCGAGAACCGGCTGACCCCGTTCGCCAACGATCCGATCTCCGATCCGACGAGTGAGGCGATCTACCTGCGCGACGAGGCGTCAGGAGCGGTGTGGGGCGCGACGCCGTCGCCGTTGCCGCGCCGGGCGGACAGCGGCCGGTGGGTCGTCCGACACGCCGCCGGCGTGACGCGGTATCAGCACGCGATCGAGGGGCTCGAGCAGGAGCTGGCCGTGAGCGTCGCCGTCGACGATCCGGTCAAGGTGTCGGTGCTGACGCTCACGAACACGTCGCCGGTCGAGCGCCGCATCAGCGTGTTCGGCTACGTGGAGTGGTGTCTCGGTCCGCCGCGGGCGGGCGAACGCCGGTTCGTGACGACCAGCGTTGACGCCGGGACCGGCGCGATCCTCGCGGCCAATACTTACAACACCGAATTCCGCGACAGCGTCGCCTTCTTTGGTGCGTCCCAGCCGCCGGTGTCGCATACCTGCGATCGCGGCGAGTTCATCGGCCGCAATCGCACGGCACGCCAACCGGCGGCGCTCTTCCGCGCCCGCCTCACCGGTGCGACCGGCGCCGGGCTCGACCCGTGTGCGGCGCTGCAGATCGAAGTGGTCGTGCCGCCGCACGGTTCCCAGCGCGTCGCGTTCGTCCTCGGGCAGGGGAGAGACGGCGCTCACGCCCGGCAACTCATCACCAGCTACTGGTCATTGGATGCGGCTGTGAGAACGGTGGCCACTGCCGAGGCCACGTGGGCTGACACGCTCGACACCATCCAGGTCCACACGCCCGATGATTCGTTCGACCTGATCGTCAACCGATGGCTGCCGTATCAGACATTGAGCTGCCGGATCTGGGGCCGCAGCGGTCCGTACCAGCCGGGCGGCGCCTTCGGATTCCGCGATCAGCTGCAGGACGTGCTGGCGCTGGCCTACTCACGCCCCGAGATTTGCCGCGATCACATCGTTCGTGCGGCGGGGCGGCAGTTCGTCGAGGGCGACGTTCAGCACTGGTGGCACCCGCCGAGCGGCCGCGGGACGCGAACGCGCTGCTCCGACGATCTGCTGTGGCTGCCGTTCGGGGTCGCCACCTACGTGGCACGGACCGGCGACGCGTCGATTCTCGACGAGGTCGTGCCGTTTCTCGAGGCCCCGCTGCTCGAACCGGGCCAGGCAGAAACCTACATGCTGCCGCAGCCGTCGTCACAGTCGGCGACGGTCTTCGAGCATTGCGTCCGGGCCATCGCCCACGCGACAAGCTACGGCGCACACGGCCTGCCGCTCATGGGATCCGGCGACTGGAACGACGGGATGAACCGCGTCGGCCACGAGGGGCGGGGCGAGAGCGTGTGGCTGGGATGGTTCCTCGTCCATGTGCTCAACGAATTCGCGCCGATCTGCGAGGCGCGGCAGCGTCCCGACCTGTCGCTGCGCTATCGCAGCGACGCGCACTGGCTCACCGGGATGCTCGAGCTCGCGTGGGACGGCGGCTGGTATCGCCGCGCGTATTTCGACGACGGTACGCCGCTCGGGTCGGCGCAAAACGAAGAATGCCGCATCGATTCGCTGACGCAGTCGTGGGCCGTGCTGTCCGGCGCCGCCCAGCCGTCGCGCGCCAGGCAGGCGATGGAAGCGGTGCGCACGCATCTGCTGCGCCGCGACGCCAGGCTCGTGCTGCTGCTGACGCCGCCGTTCGATCGGACCGCTAACGATCCCGGTTACATCAAAGGGTATCTGCCCGGCATCCGCGAGAACGGCGGACAGTACACGCACGCCGCGTTGTGGTCGGTGCTGGCGCTCGCGCACCTCGGCCTCGGCGACGAGGCGATGGAGCTCTTTCACCTGATCAATCCCATCAACCACACGCGGTCGTCCGACGGGCTCGATCGCTATCAGGGTGAGCCGTACGTAGTGGCGGCCGACGTCTACGCGCATCCCATGCACGTCGGCCGCGCCGGGTGGACGTGGTACACCGGGTCGGCCGGGTGGATGTATCGCGCGGCGATTGAGGGGCTCCTGGGGCTTCGCCGCCAGGGCGCGACCTTCAGCGTGAATCCGTCGATCCCGGCGATGTGGCCGGGATTCTCGATTGAGTGGACGATCGGCGGCACGCGCTACGTCATCAATGTCACCAATCCGGAGCACCAGAGCTCAGGCGCTGGCTCGGCGACGCTGGATGGAGCGCCGGTGGATGCCGGGGCGATTCCGCTACACCACGACCAGCAGACGCATCACGTCGACATCGTGCTCGGCCGGGACGGGCGCGCCGTCAACTTCGACGGCGCCGCCGAGCACACGGCGGCGAGGTAGCCGCCCCAATTTCTGCAATCTCCGCGGCTCTCCCTGATCGCAGATTCTGCGATCCTCCTCCTCGCGCGGCGGTCACAGCACCTTGACGATGACCCAGGTGCTCCCGCGCTTTTCCATCCTGAACTCGGTCACGTTGTAGATGTCCGTCAGCTTGCCCTTGACAACGACCTGCTTGCGCACAGCCGCGTTCACTGTGGCGCGCTGGCGATCGGCGGAAAACACGATCCCGATGTGATTGATGGTGAGGCGGTAGGTGGAAGCGGCGGTTAAGTCTGTCTGGATCGTCTGTGCCTCCGCAGGCGGCAGGACCTGAACCCGTTTCAAGGCCGAAAGGTCTCTCGCGCCGTACGCCGCCTGGTACTTGCGCAACACCTCCGTGACGGCTTCGTCATCTGAGGCTGCCTGGTTGGCCGCCGGTTTTTCGACCGGCGCGGGCGACGGCGGTCGCGGGGCAGGATCAATGCGCGGCGCCGGGCGTGTCGGCGGCGGGTCGGGCGATGCCTCGGCGCGACCCGGCGGTGGGTTCGCCCTCAATTCGGCGAGCTCCTTCTCGGCGTCCGTACGAGCGGCGGCGATCTCGTTCGCGGCCCTGGCCGCTGTTGCCGGTGCTAACGGGCTCAGGGCTTCGAGAAGCTTTTGGGTGAGCGCGAGGTCTCGCTCGCGCTCGGACAGGCTCTTCTCCGTGATCAGCCACTGCCGGGCCGCATCGTCGCGTTCCAGGGCCGCCCGCTGTGCCTGGTACTCGGCTTCGCCCTTCTGGCGCCACGCATAAATGGCGAGCGGAATCGTGACGAGCGTCGTCAGCACGAGGAGCCCGGCGGCGATGCGGGTGAGGCGGCGGCGCCAGTTGACGTGCAGACGCAGGTGATCCTGCGCCCACCGCTCGTCGAACACGTGTTCGTAGATGGCGTTGCGCACTCGCAAGGCGCCGCCGGAGGGGCGGACAACGCCGGAGAGCTTCAGCCAGGAGCCGACCTGATCGAGCTCCTTGTCCGGGACTCGCTCGCCGCGGCGGATCTCGCCGTAGGTACGAAGGACCGCCTCGCGGTTGAAGGCCTTCCTGGTCAGCATGTCGCGGACGAACTGAAGATTGCTGTCGGTCTCGGCGCCGGCCCGGAGAAACAGATCGCGGATGCGCTCGTCGACGGTCGTGTCAGTCCAGACCGGCGGCGGAGACTCTGCCAGCGAACGGAGCACCCGCAGCGTCAGGTAGGGATGTCCGCCGGTCCATCCGAGCACCCGCGCAATGAGCTCGCTCCCGGCCGCGGCGGGCAGGCTGAACGGTGCGGCCAGTGCGGCGGCCTCCTCGTGGGTAAAGTCCGTCAGGTCGATCCGGTAGCCGATGTTGAACGGCGTGCGGGCGGCGTCCTTGATCAGGTCGCCGGGCGTGGCGACGCCGATGAGCACGAACGACAACCGATGGAGATCGGGATCCGCGGCGCGATTCTGGTAGAGAAAGCGGATGGCCGCGAAGAAGTCGTCGGTGAAGCCGAGGCCGAGGGTCGTGTCGATCTCGTCGATGAAGACGATCAGACGTTCGTGCCGCTCCGCGAGTGCAACCTCGCGGAGGTAACGCGTGAAACGATGGGCGAGCGAATGATGAAGCTGCTGGTCAAACCACGGGGCCGCAGCCGTGGCGAGACCGAGCTGTTCCTGAATCGCGAGGAGCATGCCCTTGTACCATTGCTCGGCCGTGGTCTGCGCTCCGAATTCGGTCAGATCGATCACGACCGGCCGGGCACCTTCGGCAGACAGCCGTTCCGCCGTGTGGATCATCAGGCTGGACTTGCCCATCTGCCGCGACGTGAGGATGTAGGTGAAGTGTCCGGCCCGGCAGTGTTCCAGCAGCTCGTCGTCGGCGCGGCGCTGGAGATAGACTCCGCCTCCGGCCTGCACGGTGCCGCCGGCGACGAACGCGAACGCCTCAGCTCGGGTCATGCAGGCGCTCCCGGAAGTACCTGGCGTAGAGCTCGCACCGGGGCATGACGTGCTTGCCTTCACGGCGAATCAGGCCGGCCCCCTGCAGGCGATGCATGAGCAGCTCGTCGCCGCCGGCGCGCCGCTCGAGCACCTGCCGGAACGCCGAGATCAGCTCGGGTCGTCCCTGAAGCCGTAACAGGTAGTACCGCAGATGGTCGCCGAAGGGACCGGCGTCGTCGCTGGCGTCGGCGAAGAGATCCTCGATCGTGGACGTTGGGGCACTGCTCGCCAGCACATAGAGCGCTTTGCGAATCAGGTAAGGGTGACCGCCGACGAGTCCGAAGAGCCGCTGGAGCGCCGGGTCGCCAAGGGGCCGTGGATGCAGCGCGTTCAGCCGCGCGACCTCCTCCGGCAGAAAATCCTCGAGCGGCAGGATGACGCCGACGTTGAACGGCGACTCGTGCGGCCGCTCGATGAAGAACTGCGGCTCGGTGGACGTCGAAAGCACGATGTCCAGCTTCTTCCAGCTGCGCCGGACGGGATGCGCTCGCAGTCCGTGCCAGCTGCGGAGCATCGCGAAGAAGTCGGTCGAGAACGCCGTCCGGAAAATCGAGTCGGTTTCGTCGATCGCGAGCACGCACGGACCGTCGAGCGGCTGCAGGATCTGGCGCTCGACATATCGCGTGCAGTTCTGCGGGTTCGAGTAGCCCGCATCCCAGATCTCCTCGACGCCGTCGGGCAGCTCGAGCTGCTCGGCGATCCATGACGCGAACCGCCGGAAGAACAGATCGGCGCTGGCCTTCGACTGTTCGTCAACGAGCTGGAAGTCGAGCAGGGCGACTTTCTTGCCGAGGTCGATTCCGGCCTTCAACGTCCGCATCAACAGCGAGCTTTTGCCGAGCTGCCGCGGTCCTTTGATCGTGATCGTCTGTCCGGTCTGGCCGATGATCGACAGCGCCATGGCGTCGGTCGGCCTCGAGAGATACCAGGGGTCGTCGACGTCCAGCGTTCCGCCGGGAACGGGCAGCGGCGCGGCGTACGGCGGCGGCGCGTCGCAGGAAGTGACCGCCACGCACCGTCGTCCACGTGACCCGGCCGCCTTGACACCCGACATGGCGGCGAGCAGGTGTTGCAGCAATTGCTGCGTGTCGCCGGGACGATCCCAGCTGGCGTACTGAATGTCGTCGAGATAGGCATTCAGCGGATACGGAAGCGGTCCGTCGAAGGCGAGGCGGACCGGAAGAATGCGGGGGTGAGCGGCGACGGCCTCGTGCTGGCGGGCGATTTCAATCTCGCCGCGGACCATCTCGCTCCGGCTCGATTCCGCCGTGAGGAGAACGATCAGGTAATCGGCCTGGCGGACCTGTGACTCGATCTCCCGCGCCCACTCCTGGCCGACGGTGAGCTGCTGGTCGGTGAAGACGGCGTGGCCGGCATGCGACAAGCCCGCCGCGACCTGCCCGGCAATAGTCTGATCCGGCTCGGAGTTGCGTTTGTAGCTGAGGAAGACCCGCGCGGTCCGCGCCTCGACGCCACTGGATGCGCCCATGGGGAACCCCACGATCACGTGCGCAAACCGACCGCGCAGCCGGAAGGGATCCGGGATCGGTATGCGCGAGCGCAGCCTACCAGATCACACTGCGACTGAACATATACACCGGAGCCGACATCGTCGCGTTGGCGCGGTTGCCGTGCTTCTGCGGTATGGTTCAGCTACCCGTTGTTGGATCGTATTTCGATCCCCGTGGTCCCGAAGGCTGCGTGTTCGTTCATGTATTAAGACGGCCCTTTTGTCGCAATTTCGCGCCGCCCACAACATTCGCGGGGCGCCAAGCCCAGGTTGGTTGAACGGGCACTTGTTACTCGGAATGACGTGGCGCGTTCGTCCGGCCCGCGATTACAATCCGCGTGCGAGATAGTCGCGGTGAGTGCCTCGGCCGTCCAGTGACTCAGACCGACTGAGACTTTCAAACTAAGAGGTAGGAACTGCCAATGCATAAGAAGCTCGCGTTCCCGATCCTGGCGGTGGTGATGGCGGCAACGGCCACACACGCCGCGAATAGTTCCCGCCCGTTCATGGCGCCTGTCAATCGCACGGTGTATGTCACAGTGACCGACAACCAAGGAGCTCCCGTAACGGATCTCACCGCGGCCGAACTCGTGGTCAAGGAGGGAGGCAAGGACCGCGAGATCGTCAAGGCGGAACCGGCGTCCGGACGCATGCGCCTCGCCCTCGCCGTCGAGGAGCGTGTCGTCGCCGACACCAACATCCGGATCGGCATCTTCGAGTTCGTGAAGAAGGTCTCGAAGGCGGCGGACATCAGCCTGATCCTGGTCGGGCTCAGCAATCGAACCGTGGTCGACTACACGCCCGACGCGAATCAGGTGCTCGACGCCATCAACAAGCTCACGCTGAATCCCAGCAAGGATTCGAATCTCTCCGAGGGCATCCTCGAAATCGCCGAAAAGTTCACCACGGCGAAGACGGAACGTCCGGTGCTCGTGGTCGTGGCGCTCGGCGGCGGGCAGGCCGGCCCCGATCCCCGCAACGTTCTCGATAAACTCGGTCAGAGCGGCGCGACGATGCACAGCGTGACGCTGGGGATGTCGTCCAGTGCCGGCCAGGTCGGCCAGATGGCCGATGAAAGCGGACGGGAACGCGTGCTCGGCGACGGGCCCAAGCAATCGGGCGGGCGCCTCATCGACCTCACCGCCACCGGCGGGGTGCTGAAGGCGCTGCAGCAGGTCGCCGACGATCTGCTCTCGCAGTACGCGATCACCTACGTGCTGCCGGACGGGGTGAAACCGAACAAGCGGTTCAACATCAGCACGAAACGGCGCGGCGTGACGCTGCGCGCGCCGTCGACGATCCCGGACCGGTAGTCCTGGTCAACTTTTCAATCTCCCCGCCTCCAACTCCCAAAACCTGGGGAGTTGGAGGTTGGGAGTTAGTAGTTCTCACCGCGGCGTTCTCAGGACCTTGCTGGCTGGTCCAAGCGACCCCGATTCACCATTCACGGCCTGTCCCCGCTGCCTGTCCCCGCTGCCTGTCCCCGTTGCCTGTCCCGTTGCCTGTCCCGGAGCTCGCGGAACCGTCTCGACAGGTGCACCTCGACGCGCTCGGTCGTGCGCTCGACGATCAGGGCGGCGGCGTCGGGATGGGCGTCGATCAACCGGAGGCCTCGCTCCGCACCCAGGACGCTGACGGCCGTGTCCAGGCCGTCGGCGTCGAGGCCGTGACGGGCGACGACGGTGACGGTGAGGTCTTCGACAAGACCGGTCCGTGAGGACGGGTCGATGATGTGCGAGTAGCGGCGGCCGCCGATGTCCACGTGCTGCTCGCTGTTGCCGGACGTCGAGACCGCGGCGTTGGCCAATTCCAGGACTCGGGGGACACCCTTCGACAAGCTCAGGGCAGGCCCCTTCGACAGGCTCAGGGCAGGCCCGTTCGACAGGCTCAGGGCAGGCCCGTTCGACAGGCTCAGGGCAGGCGGGTCGCGATCCTCCGAATACATCGCGATCCGCCACCCACGCTGACCCGGCGGCGCATCGCTGAATGCCAGATCGCCGCTGATGGCCACCAGCGCGCTGCGGATGCCGAGGCCTTCGAGGACCTCGACCGCCTCACTCGCCGCATACCCTTTTCCGATGGCCCCGACGTCGAGCGCCATCCCCGCCTCGTCCAGCCTCACGGTGTGGCGTGCCGGGTCGAGGTGCAGCTTGCGATGACCACTCCGTCCCGCGGCCTCCTTCAATGCGGCGGGATCCGGAAGCCGCCCGGTCTTCTGCGCTTCGCGCCACAGCCTGATGACGGGGCCCTGCGTGATGTCGAACGCGCCGCCGGTCGCGCCGGCCAGCTCCTGCGACTTCTGCAGCACCGTGAACAGATCGGCGCTGATCGGAACCGCCCGGGCGATGGCCGTTCTCGTAATCGTGTTGAGCTCGCTGTCAGGCTTGTAATCCGAGAGGATGCGGTCCAGATCGCGAATCCGGGTGAAGGCGGCGCGGAACGCATCCGAGGCCGATTGCTCGTCCGTTGCGTACACAGTGATCCGGACCAGCGTCCCCATGTGAGGCTCCACCGCCTCGAAGCGCTGGAGCTCTGCCTGCCGCGCATCGGCAAGGGCGATCGTCACGACGATCAGCCCGAACACAACGCTCACTAATCGCCCGCCGATCGCGTTGCCGCGCAATTCGTGTTCCTGACGATCTCGAGGTTGGGAGTTCCCGCTAGTACGGATCGATCTCGACGCCGTTGTTCCACGCCCGATACATTTCTTCGGCCGTGGCGAGCCTGGCGGGACGAACCAGGCGGAAGCCGAGCCACTGCGCGTCGGTCATGTACCAGACACTCTTCGGCAGCTGAGGATCCTGCCGCTTCCACGACGCGTGCGAGGGGACACGGACCGTACAGCTCACCCGCGTCTCATCGTCGTTCCACGATCCGCCGCGGACGGAGTGCGGATACGACGCGGTGGACTTGACCCAGGGATTCTCCTGGGCGGCCGCTGTGTAGGGCGCGTGTTGATCGAGCGTCCACTCCATGACGTTGCCGAGCATGTCATGGAGGCCCCAGGCGTTCGGCTTCTTCGTGCCAATCGGATGATAGGTGCCGCCGGAGAACGTTGGCGTCGCCGCATTCTTCCCGTACCACGCGTACTCACCGAGCGGCGCCGGAGCGGTCTTGGCGCCTGCGCGGCACGCGTATTCCCACTCCGCCTCGGTCGGCAGCCGGTAGTATTCGCCGGTCTTCGCGCTCAGCCACTGCGCGAACTTGTTCGCGGCGTGCTGGGTCATGCTGATCGCCGGGAATCCGCTGTTGCCGCGGCCGAAGCTCATCTCGAGGTGGGGCGCGGTCGGGCGGCTCAAAGCGTCGACCATGGCGTCTGGTCGAGCGGCTTCCTTGGCCTGGTCCGCGAACATGAACATCAAGTACGCGTCCCAGGTCACCTCGTGGGCCTGCATCCAGAAGGCATCCAACTTGACGGTGTGGGGCGGCTGCTCGTCGGGCTTCGCGCCCGGATCGGCGGAGCCCATGACGAACTCGCCGGCGGGTACCGGCGCCATGGTGAACGTCACCGTCGAGTTCGGGATGGTGACCTTGTACGCGCTCGCGGCGCCCGCGGCTTTCTTGACCTGCTCCTCGATGCGGGCGCGGATGCGCTCGACCGCGGCCATCTCCTTGGGGTCGATCTTGTTCTGGCTCTGAGTACTTCCGCCTAAGGGCGGAAGCCACGCAGAAGGATTCGCAGACGGAAGCCGCGCGGACAGGGGAGCGCCAATCAGGAGCAGCGCCGCGAGGACTGTAGCAAGTCGCAGGTGGCAAGCAGCAAGTCGCACCGTTCCGTGGTACTTGTCCCTTGCTCCTTGCCACTTGCGAGAGCCGTGCATGGGCTAGAAGACTTTCGATCGCCCCGGTTGCGCGAGGGGATGCGGTTCGTGCTTCCCGGTCCAGTCGAGCGGCTTCGGCATCAGGCTGACCTCCGAATTGAGCGACTGTTCCCAGGTGATCTGCTGCCCCGAGTACGCGGCCTGGCGGCCCATGATTGAGAGGAGCGTGCTGGTCGCGAGATTCAGGTCGTCGTTCTTCGGCTTGCCCGATCGAATCGAGGCGAAGAGCACGTCATGTTCGCGCTGATACATGTCGTAGGCCTCGCCCTGGAACTGCCATTTGACCTTGCCGTCAGGCGCTTCGATGCGTGCCGGGCCCCCGCCGAGCACCAGCGTGCCGTCGGTCCCCATCACGTAGTCGAGCGTGCCGTTGTAGCAGCCGGTGGACTGACGGTTGACCAGGAACACGCGGTAGCCGTTCGGCCACGCGTAGTTGATGTCGAAGTGATCGTAGATGTTGCCGCCGTTGGCCGGCACGGCGCGGCCGCCGACGCCCACCGCGCTCGCGGGGGGCTGGTCGTTCATGAACCACATGATCTTGTCGGCGTTGTGCACGGCCTGCTCCACGAGGCTGTCGCCGCACGTCCACGTGAAGTTGTACCAGTTGCGGATCTGCCACTCGATGTCGCTCATGCCCGCGGGGCGTGAGCTCTCCGCCGGCATTGGCTTCACCGGATTGGTGTAGTAGGTCGAATAGTGCGCGACCATCCGGCCGATGGCGCCGCCACGGAGCTGCTGCACGGCCTGCTGCACCATGTCGTTGTAGCGCCAGCAGAAGCCCGCAACCAGCGCGAGGTTCTTCGTCTGCGCGAGCTTCTGCGCGGCGATGACCTCGCGAACGCCGGGAGAGTCCACCGCGCACGGCTTCTCGGCGAACACATGCTTGTTGGCGTTCACCGCCGCGGTGAGGTGCTGGGGGCGGAAGCCTGGCGGCGTCGCCAGCAGGACGACATCGACGCCGCTGTTGATGACCTTGTCGTAGGCATCCAGCCCGAAGAAGGCCTTGTCGATCTTGACGCGTGCCCCGAACCGTTCGCTGCGTCTCAGCCGGTTGGCTGACTGCTCGACGATGGCCTCGTCTATATCGGCCACCGCAGTCAGCACATTGTTCGGGTCGGCGGTGAGCGCCTGCGCCGCCGCGCCGCTGCCACGGCCGCCGGCGCCGACCAGCCCGACCTTGATCGCATTGGTGACGTCCTGGCTGGAGATGATGGCCGGAAAGCCGGCCGCCGCGAGCGCTCCGGCCCCGGTCTTGAGAAAATCGCGGCGTTCGATCTTGTGAGAGTCGCGTTTGCTTGTCGGCATAAGGTTCACGCAGAAATGTCAGTCATTGAACGATCGAGGGTCCGTTCAGCTGGTCATGTGCGCGCGCGGCGCTCGTATCACGATACCAAATTGTCGCCTGGTTGCCTCAAGTGAAGGAACAAGGCGCAAGGGGCAAGGAACAAGTACAACGGAACAATGCCCGTAGAATTGGACCATGATGTTCTGTTCGGCACGACCTCCTTCGTCCCGGCTCATCACGGCCCTCCTCCTTATTATCCTTCTCCTTCCGGTTCACGGCCGAGCCCGTCAGGGGGCTGATGCCGCCGCCCAGCCGCTCTTCGACGGCAAGACCCTCACGAACTGGAAGCCCACGCCATTCGGCGGAGAGGGCGCCGTAAAGGTCGAGGACGGTCAGATCGTCTTGTACGCCGGCAACGACATGACCGGGATCACCTGGACCGGGCCGGCGCTGCCGACGACCAACTACGAGCTGAGCCTGCAGGCGAGACGTGTCGAGGGCAGCGATTTCTTCGCCGGCGCGACGTTCCCCGTCGGCGACGCGTTCTGCTCGCTGATCCTCGGCGGCTGGGGCGGCACTGTCGTCGGGCTCTCCAGCATCGACGGCATGGACGCGTCCGAGAACGTGACCTCGCAGTCGGTCGAGTTCGAGCCGCGCCGGTGGTATGGCGTCCGCATCCGGGTGACGCCGGCGAAAATCGAAGCGTGGCTCGATGAACGCCAGATCATCAGCGTCGAGATCAAGTCGAAGAAAATCCACACACGCGAGGAGATGGATCTCTCCAAGCCGCTCGGCCTCGCGTCCTGGCGGACGAAGGCGGCCCTGCGCGACATCCGGCTCAAACGGTTGTAGCCCTTCATCGCAATCAGGAGGATCGATGACGCGCGTGCCGATGAATCGACGGACATTCCTTGCCGCGGCCGGTGCCCTGCCGGCGGCGGTGCATGCGCTGCGGATCCAGGCTCCCGGCGCGGAGCCCGGCTTCACGTCGCTCTTCGACGGCCAGACGCTCGCGGGCTGGTCCGTTCAGGACGGACCGGGCACCGCATTCAAGGTCATGGACGGCGCCATCGTCGTGGACCAGGGATCGAATTTTCCGGCCTGGCTGCGATCGGATCGGCAGTACGAGAACTTCGACTTCCGCTGCGAGTTCTTCCTGAGGGGCTGGATGAACTCCGGCCTCTACCTTCACGCACCAGAACATGGCCGGAACATCTGGGTGGGGATGAAGATCAACATCTTCCATCAGGCCGACAAGGAACCGCGGCCGGAGTCGGTCGGGTCGATCTTCCCGCTCGTGGCGCCCCTGGCTGCGAACGTGAAGAACCAGGGGGAGTGGAACACGCTGCGCGTGCTCATGGACTGGCCCCGGCTCCAGGTCTGGATGAACGACACGCAGGTCCAGGACATCGATGTCGAGACGGTGCCGGAGCTGCGGCACCGGTTGCGCCGCGGGTATCTCGGTTTCGAATCGCTGTCCTATCCGATCCGCTTTCGCAACATTCGTGTCCGCGAGCTGCCCGCGAAAGAAACCTGGGAGGTCCTCTACGACGGTCCGGAAGATTTCGCGAAATGGCAGATCACGAGCGGCAAGCCGATCTTCGAACCGCGCGGGCCGATCCTGCGCGGCGACGGCGACGGGCAGCTGGCGACGCGCGACACCTACCGTGACTTCCTGCTCCATCTCTACATCCGCGGCGTGCAGCATCACAACGGCGGCGTGATGTTCCGGTCGATCCCGGGCAAGCCGGGCGCACGCGGCCAGAGCTACGAGATTCAGCTGCACGACGTCGAGGGCGCCCACTATGCGACCGGATCCCTCTATTCATTCAAGCGGGCGCTCTATCCGCGCATCGAGCCCGAGAAGTGGTTCCTGCTGCAGCTCCTGGTCCAGGGCAGCCGGTGCCTGGTCCGCATCAATGGCGACACCGTGCTCGAGTACGACGGTCTGCAGAACCTCGAAGCCGGACGGATCGAGCTGCAGGCGCACGAGGCGGGCAAATGGCTCGAGTACAAGCAGGTGAAGATCAGGCGGCTCTAACTGCTGATACCGACGCAACTCCCAACCTCCAACTCCCCCGCCTCCGCGCGCACGGAATCGAGGCGCGCTACGGCGAGGCCTCGCCAGAGCTCGTCGGCGGCGACCGAGCCGACGAGCGGAGGCGGGCAACTCCCAAAAGGAACAGGTACGCGAGCGTTGGGTGAAAGTTGCGATCTCCGATTGCTGAGTCTTTCACTCAGGGTTTTCAACGGTCTCGCTTGGGAGTTGGGAATTGGCGGTTGGGAGTTGGCGGCGGACTCGAGACGCTGCGGAAAGACAGCTACATGTGAGGTTGCAATCACCTCGCGAGAAACCTGACCATCGCCTCGAATGCGTCGACGGTGAATTCGTGCTCGCCGTCGGGCTGGTGAACCACCAGATTCTTCTCCGCCTGTAGACGCGCGTACGCCGGACGAACGTCCTGCACGAACCGGTCAACTCCTTCCTTCGGCATGCCGATATCGCTCTTTGGCGCCCATAGCATGAGCGGCCGTGGCGCGATCGCCGCGGCGAAGTAGGACTGGTCCCCGCGAGTGAGCATGTCCGGGATCCACCAGTAGAAGCCGTGATACGACGGACGGCCGGCGCGAAGCAGGATGTCGACCGATCCGACGCCGCCGCAGATCGACGCCGCGGCAGCGACGCGGCCGTCGACGGCCCACGTGTAGAAAGACGTGATGCCACCGAACGACATGCCCGCGACGGCAATGCGGTCCCGCTGGACGTCGTCTCGGCGCTCGAGATACGTCACTGCCTGCCGGATTTCGTGAACGATGGCGCCCATGAGCGTGCGGCCGCGGACCAGCAGGTCCTTGGCCTGGTCGTTCGTGTCGGGCGGAGCGCGGCGATCGAGGCCGCGCTGAGTCAGCGCCAGCGTCACGAATCCGCGCCGCGCCAGTTCCCGCGCCCATCCGAGCATCCGCGTGTGCGGCTCGGTCGCACCGGGACGTGTCCATGGTCCTGGCCCGAAGGTGCGCGTGGTCTCGGACTCGCGGCTGCCGCCGGTCCCGTGCAGGCACACAACCGCTGGCAGCCGGCTGCCGGTGTCGGGTCGAACGAGGATGGCCGACGCTCGCTGGCCGTCCAGCGACTGCCACTGCAAGTCCTCGACGATCAATCCCTCCTCGGTGCGGCGGTCAACGATCTGGACCGCGACGTCGGGCGGATCAGGGGAGATCTTCAGCAGGGCACTGAGCGTGCGCCGCGCCTCCGCTTCAGTCTGTGGCTGGCCGCCTTCAGCGGCGGAGGCGATCGCAAGCGCGGTCAGGACAGCGAGGTGTTTGAGCGCGAGCATGGCACAGCATAGCGCCGAGTCCCATCAAAGCAGATCACGCATGGTGGGCTTCGGTTCGCCTGTCTGCCAGAGGACCAATGAAAACGTCAACTTCCAATTTGGAGTTGGGACTTTTCGGTGGGTGCGTGCTTCAGTGCTGGGTGCGGGTCGGCAGGGCGAGCAGTACGATTCCGCCGATCACCGCGACGATGCCGAACACGGGCGGGATCCTGAAGCCTTCGCGCTCATCCCTCGTGATCTGGATCGGCCCGGCATCGAGCAGGGTGTCGCGGTCGGTCCAGAACACGCCGCCAAACAAAAGGGCGAGGACACCGAGGATCACGAGCACCAGACCAGCGATCCGTCTCATTGTCATGACTGCTCTCCGCTGTCGATGTCCGCCGCGTTCGCGCAGCTGAACGCATTTTCTCAGGATTCGGCTGAGGTGAGATGGCTGAATCGGAATCCGCAGATTTCACAGCGGAAGAGGCTCAGATGGTGCGCTTCCTCTGTCAGGTTTGCGGTGATCGCCGTGCGGGCACTGCCGCACTTCGTGCAGACCCTCGACTCGGCGCGCGGTAGCGCAGGCGCGTCAGCCAGACCGGAATCCCGGGTTCCCTCGGAGCGGATCTGCAACCCATCAGCTGGCTTTCGGCGGTCAGGAATCTGCCGTCGATTGGTATGGCGCTTCTCAGAACCGGTCACGCCGCCCGATGACAGCAAGAACCCCGCCCGATCGCGGATCCCACGAGCCCCGATCCCCGATCACTGATCACCGGTCCCGTCTACCCGTCAACTCTTAGCGCCTCAGCGGGTTCCACGCTGAGCGCTCTCCTGGTGGGCAGGATGCAGGCGAGCAGGCAGACGAGGAGCAGCAGTCGCCAAGAACGCGCCGATCGCAGCAACCTCAGACGGCGACAGGCCAATGATCAGCTTGAGTCAGCACGAGCGCGACCGCGCCGCCTGCACCGATGCCGCAATTCGGCCTGATTCGAGCGGAAGAAGGAAACGAGCCAGAGTCAGGACTCCAGCAGAAGCTTGTCGACGAGCCCGGCCAGCTTGCGCCACCGCTCGGCCTGTTCGGCCAGCGCGCGCTCGCCGGACTTCGTGATCGAGTAGTACTTCGCGTCCCGGTTGTTCTCGGTCTTCTGCCACGCGCCTTTGATCCAACCCTTCTGTTCCAGCCGGACGAGCGCGGGATACAGCGTGCCCTGATTGAGCGCGAACGGATGGTCGGAAACCTGCGCGAGCCGGGTCGCGAGCGCATAGGCGTGGAGCGGGCCCATCGTCCTCAGCGCCCGCAGGACGATGAGGTCGAGCGTGCCCTGCAGCAGCTCGACGTTTCTGTCTTTACTTGGCATTCAAGTGAAGGATGCCATGCATTCACTTGGGGATCAAGTGGAGCCGGATGCGCAATCCATGGATTCAGGCGGCGCGCCTTGACGTGTCCGCTATGCTGACGGGGGTCATGCGAAGACGATGGCTGCCGCTCGCCGCCGCCCTGGCGCTGCAGACGACGTCGATGGCCTTTCCTGGCCCGGCGTCGGTCGATCAGTCCGGCGGGCAGCGCCGCAACCCGCCGGTGCGGGTCGCCGTCGAGGCGATTGCGATCGACGTGCAGGTGGTCGATCGCGACGGCCGTCCGGTGGCCGGCCTCGCACCCGACGCGTTCAACGTGACCATCAACGGCCGGCGCCGCCGCGTGGTCTCGGCCGAGTTCATTCAGACGCGGACATCCAGCACCGCGCCGGCGGCATCGTCGGGCGCCGCGGTCGCGCCTGTGCCTCAGCCGCCCGCCGTGCCGGCCGCAGGGCGGGTGATCATGCTGGCGGTCGATTGCCTCAGCTTCAGCCCCGGGGTGGCGCGGCGAGCAGTGGACGCGGCTCGTGAGTTCGTCGAGCGCCTGTCGCCCGAAGACCTCGTCGGACTGTTCGCCTACCCGGCCGGTCCGGACATCGATCCGACAATCGACCGCGGCATCATCATGCGGGCGCTGGATTCGGTCGTCGGGCAGCGCGAAATCGGCCCCGTGGGGCAGTTCCGCCTGCGGCCGTCCGAGGTCATCGACATCGCGAGCGAAATGCCGCAGGAGGATGGCCCGATTCTGCTCGCCGTCGTCAAGCGTGAATGCGGCGATGTTGAGGACGTTTTCTGCAGGAAGCGTATCGGCGCCGACGTTACGAGCACGGCGCTCTATTACGAGGCGCAGGCCCATGTCAGCCTGGGCGGGCTGCGCTCGCTGCTGACGAAGATGAGCGGCGTGCCCGGGCGCAAGACCCTCATTCTCGTCAGCGGCGGTCTGATCGCGAGCGATCGTCCCGGCGGGCGCCCCGACATCAGCGACATCGGAGCAATCGCGGGAAGGGAAGCCGCGCGCGCGAACACCGCGATCTATACGCTGAACATCGACACGACGTCCGAGGACGCGAACTCGGCTGAGACCAGGGGACTTCCTCAGGATCTGACCAATCTCCGGCGGGACGGCGAGGTTCGCAGCCGATGGCTCGAGAATTTTTCCGGCGCCGCCGGCGGCGCCTTCTTCAGAGTGGTCGCGGGCGGCGGGGACTACGCGTACAACCGCATCCTCAACGAGACCTCCTCGTACTACTTGCTCGGGGTCGAGCCGCTCGAGGCCGATCGAACCGGGCTGACCCAGGAGATCAAGGTCAAGGTCGACCGCCGCAACGTTACGGTGCGCAGCCGGCGGTGGGTGGCTCTGCCCGACGAGACGGCCACCGGCCGCCGATCGGGAAGCGTTCCTGACGTCGCCGCGCCGTCGAAGCCTTCCGCGTCACCGGCGGCCGTTCCCCCTCCGGTGGTCCGGCCGTTGCCGAGCGCACTCCAGCCTCTGGTTGATGCCTTCGCACGCGGTGACTACGCGGCCATGCACAGCCAGCTCGAGGCGACCAGCGATCTCGCGAACATGATCCGCGGGTTCAGAATGGCTGACCCCCCTTGGCCGGAATCGCCTCGTCGATCCTCCGTGTTCGCGCTCGAACTGGGCATTGCCGGACTCCGCAGCGACAACGGATTCGCCCGCGACCAGGGAGCTCGGCTGCTCGCGGAGTACAACGCCCGCGTACGGCAGCCGCTTGGCGCCGATGCGTTCGAGTGCGCCTGGCTGTGGGCCGAGGTCGCGGCGCTTGGAGGACTGCTCCGGCCTGACACGACGATAGCATTCGTGAACCGGGCGCCGCAGCGGTGCCCGAACGAGCCACGGCTCCACCTGGCCGCCGCCATCGTCGCCGAGCAGCTTTGGCTGTCGGCGAGTCAGAGAAGCGCCGCCGCGACGGCCGATGTCATCCGCCGGTACGAAGAGGCGATGAAGTCTTCCGAGACCGCGCTCGAGGCGCGGATGCGGGCCGGCTGGATGCTGCACCGGCTGGGGAAATCGGCGCAGGCACTCGACCTGCTCGAAGTCGATCGAGATAGCGCGCCGGATCGATACGTGCGGTACCTCGCCGATCTGATCCGCGGCCAGGCGCTTCACGCGCTCGGCCGGGCAGACGAGGCGGCCACCGCGCTGCGCGCAGCGTCGGCGCACTGGCCCGGTGCGCAGTCCGCGCGGATCGCGCTGATGACGCTGATGCTCAATCGCGGCGACCGGCTGGAAGCAGCCGCGCTCGCCGAGGCGATCGAGAGTTCAACCGAGGACGAGTTCGATCCGTGGTGGATCTACTGGTCCGGCGACTTTCGCGCGTATCCGTCGATCATCGGCAGGCTGCGGGAGCTGTCGCGGTGAGGGTGTTTCCTTCCGCCTTTAGGCGGAAGGCTATTCCGCCCGCAGCAGCTTGACCGGATCCAGCCTCGCGGCGCGGCGCGCCGGCGCCCAGCACGCGACGAACATCACCGTCCCGAGCAGCGCGGACGCGAGGCCGAAGGCCAGCGGATCGATTGGCTGCAACCCCACGAGAAACGTCCCGAGCAATGTGGCGACGCCGGCCGCGAGCGCCAGGCCGATCAGCGCGCCGACCGCGGCCAGGACCGTCGCCTGCCGCAGCACCAGCCGCACGACGGCCGACTGCGGCGCGCCGATCGCGAGTCGGATCGCGATCTCGCGCTGACGCTGCGAGACCGAGAACGCCATGAGGCCATACAAGCCCAGCGCGGCCAGGAACAGACCGAGCGAGGCGACGCTCGAGGCAATCCAGGCGGCAAGCCGCTGGGGCAGCAATCCGATCGCCGTCGCTTCTTCGAGCGTGCTCGTGTGGATCACCGGCAGCATCGGATCGAATGCGACGACGGCCCGCCGGAGATCGGCAATGCTCGACCGATCGGGTGTGCGCTTGACGTAGAAGGTCATCTCCGATCGGAACTGCTGCGCCATCGGCACATAGATGAAGTTGCGCGGCCGGTCGCCGACGCTGCGGTACTTCGCGTTGCGAGCGACGCCGACGACGTGCAGCGTGCGCGGCTGGCCTTCGCCGGAATCCTGCGTCAGCGTCTGTCCCACCGCGCTCTGTCCCGGCCAGACCAGCTTCGCCATGGTCTCGTTCACGATCGCGACGAACGGCGCGCCCGAGCGATCCCGGTCGTCGAAGGGGCGTCCCTCCGCCAGGCCGACGCGTAACGTCTTGAAGTAATCGGGCGAGATGACGTCCCAGTCGGCGTCGATCCCGCCGCTGCCGTCGGCCCCCTTGTAGCCGGCGGCGCGAAGCCCGCCGAGGCCCATGCCGCCGCCCTGCAACGGCACCATCCGCGACGCCGCCACCGCCGAGACTCCGTCGAGTTGCCTGAAGCGCTCGATCAGGGTTTCGACGGCGCGAATGGCCTCCGGCGTGGCGTAGCCGGCGATCGAGGTGTCGATCTGCAGCGTGTCGACCGAGTCCGCCGTGAAGCCGACGTTCACGTTGGCCGCCTCCTGAAGCGATCTGAGGAACAGGCCGGCTGATACGAGCAGCAGCAGGGCGACCGCGACCTGCGCGGTCACCAGACCCTGACGCAGCCACGAGCGCCGGCGATCGGATGTGGCATTTGCGCCGCGCAGCGCGGGAGCGACGTCCACTCTCGACGTCTGGAGAGCGGGCAGCAGCGAGAACGTCACCGCCGCGATGCACGAGAGCAGGAAGGCGATCGCGTGGACTCGCGCATTGACCTGCAGATCGAGCGCGAGCGGGATCGGCAGCGACGGCTGGTATCCGGTCAAGAGTCCGACGAGGACGTAGGTGAGCGGCACGCTGACGGCGCCGGCGACGAGCGCCAGGGCCACGCCTTCGAGCAGCAGCTGGCAGATCAAGGTGAAGCGCGACGCCCCAACCGCGAGCCGCGTCGCCAGCTCGCGCCGGCGTTCGAGACCTCTCGCGAGGAGCATCCCCGCCACGTTGCTGCACGCGATCAGCAGCACCAGCGCCGTCAATGCGCCGAGCATCGCGACGAACCCCGTGACCGGGCCGGCGATCGGCGCCGGCACGCGCGCCGATGGCGCCATCGAGACGCCCCAGCGTTCGGCCCGCGAGTCGCCGCGCGATCGCAGATAGTTCTGCATGATCGCGTGCAGCTCGTCACGAGCCTGCGCGATGGTCACGTCCGGCTTCAGCCGGCCGATCGGCATCATCCAGACCGAGAGGTGATCGGTCCGCAGCGACCGGTCGCTGGCCCGCACGTGCTTGTCCATGGCCATCGGCACCCACATGTCGGGACCGATGATCGTCGTTCCCGTGAATCCGGGCTCGGCGACGCCAACGACCGTATACAAGCGGTTGTTCAGGCGGATGGTCTGGCCAACGAGATCCGCGCGCGCGCCGTAGCGGCGGACCCAGAACGCATGGTTCAACACGACCACGGGATGGGTGTCGCCCGTGGCATCTTCCTCCGGCAGGAAGAACCGTCCGAGGGCGGCCCTCGTGCCCAGCGTCTCGAAGTAATTGCCCGAGACGAGCCCCGCGAAGACCCGTTCGGAAGCGCTGGCGTCCCCCAGGCTCATCACTTCCGGCGACAGCCGGTGCGCCGACATCGCCGCGAACAGCCGCGTCTCCGATCTCATCGTCTCGAAGAGCGGGTAGCCGATGTTGTCCATGCCCTGTCCGGAGTTGCTGCGGCCGATGTCGACGAGAGTGCCGGGGTTGGTCACTCCGACCCGCGGGCGCAACAGCAGAGCATCGGCAATGCTGAAAATCGCGGCGGTCGAAGCGATTCCCGCGGCCAGCGACAGCACCGCGGTGATGGCGAACACAGGACTGCGGGCGAGCAGCCGGAGAGCGAAGCGGGCATCACGTTCGAGGCGCATGGGCACTTAGACTGGGCGCCGTAGGGGAATGTTTCAGGGGGGGCGAGTATAAGAGGGCAGTAATCCTCCCTTACGTCCTCCCTGTGAAAGGAGATCTCCCTTCCTCACCAGCGGAGCGCCCCGGTCACGAGGGCGACCACCCCCATCACGAGCGTGACGACGAACGCGTACGGAATCATCCGCCGCTGGTGATCCGCGAGCTCCACGTTCGCGAGCCCGACCAGCAGGAACGTCGCAGGCGTCAGCGGGCTCACGGGGAATCCGGTCGTCATCTGTCCGAGCACCGCGGCCCGACCCAGCTCGATCGCGGAGCCCCCGGCGTTCTGCGAGGCGCCCGCGAGCGCCGGCAGCAGGCCGAAATAGAACGAATCGGGATCGAAGACCAGGCTGAGCGGCATGGACGCCGCGACCATGACGAGCGGCAGGTGCCGGAGCGCCGTGTCCGGCAGCACGCGCACGAGATCGCCGGACACTGCCGCGAGCATTCCGGATCTGGTCAGGATCCCGGTGAAGACGCCCGCCGCAAAGATGGTGGTGACCATCAACATCGCGGCACTGGCATGCGCGGTCAGGCGTTCGCGCTGCTCCGCCGCATCGGGATAGTTGACGGCGAGCGCGATGGCCGAGGCAATGACGAACACCAGCGCGATCGGCACGATCTCGACGAACAAGGCCGTCAGCGTCGCGGCCGTGAAAACCGCGTTGAAGTACCAAAGCCGCCGGCGGCGAAGCCGCTCGGCGGCAGTCGTGGACTCCAGACGGCCGGTCGTGGCTGGCGAGACACGATCCGGATCGCCGGCCTTGACACCGTCTGCGAGGCGCGCGCGCGCGATTCGACCCAGCCGCACGGCTATCACGAGCACCATGGCGAGTCCGGCGATCATGGCTGGGAGGATCGGGAGAAAGAGGTCGGTCAGCTCGACCTCGAGCGCCGTGGCCGCGCGGGAGAGTGGGCCTCCCCACGGCAGGATGTTCATCGTTCCTGCCGCCAGCCCGGTTGCACAGGTCAGCACCAGTGGATCCATTCCCGCGCGCCTGTACACCGGCAGCATCGCGGGGATGGTGACCATGAACGTGCTGGCGCCGGCGCCATCGAGGTGGGCAATCATGGCGACGATGGCTGTGCCCACCACAATCTTGACCGGATCGCCTCCGACGGCCCGCAGCACGAGGCGGATGGCGGGCTCGAACAGCCCCGCGTCGTTCATCACGCCGAAATAGATCACCGCGAACGCGAGCAGGACCGCCACCGGGGTCACGCTGCGGATGCCGTCCATGGCGAACGTGCCGACCTGGCCACCGAATCCGCCGGCGAGCGCGGCGACGAGGGGCACGAGCGTCAGCGCGACGAGCACGGATGTGATCCGGAAGAGGATCAGGGCCAGGAGCGCGGCAATCGTGAGGAGGCCGAGGGCGGTGAGCACTAGTGGTGCAGAGAATGTGTCAACTTCCAATCGTCAACTCCCAACCTCCAACACCCAATGCTCAGAAGATACGAGTTGCGCTTCGCGCCGCACGAAGACACGACGTCACGACGGCACGAAAGATCTGTCGAGTCGTGCTGTGAGCTCTTGGGAGTTGGGAGTTGGTAGTTGGGAGTTCTCACGGCTGTTGTTCTTCAGCGTTGTTACGGCGTTCGCCGCCTGGCCTCGGTGACGGCGTGGCGGATCTCGTCGGTGTGCTCTCCGAGCCGCGGCGGCGCGGATACCGGCAGTGTCTCGACACCCGACAGCTTGATCGGATTTCCGGGAACCTTGACCGACGCACCGGCGAGATCGATGTCGATCAGCATCTGGCGCGCGGCGAGCTGAGTATCGCGAAGCACTTCGTCGATCGTCCTGACGCGTCCGCAGGGCACGCCGGCGGCGCTGAGCCGCTCGACCAGGGAGTCCACGGTCTCGTCCCTGAACAACAGGCGGATCGCCTCGTTCAGCTCGGACCGGTGGTGCAGCCGATCGCTGTTGGTCGCGAAGCGAGCGTCGTGCTCCAGCGCCTGGGCTCCGACCGCGGAACAGAAGCGTGACCACAAGCGCGGATTCGCGACGGCCACGATCACGTCGCCGTCGGCAGCCGGATAGGGTTCATAGGGCGCGAGCGACGGATGCGCATTGCCAAGCCTGCCCGGACTCTTGCCCGTGGCCGCCACGATCCCCGACGGCAGGCCGAGGATCGAGACCGCCGAGTCGAGCAGCGCGATGTCGAGGAACTGGCCCTGGCCGGTGCGTGCGCGGCTGATGTGGGCGAGAAGGATACCCTGCACCGCATACAGCGCGGCCAGGCAGTCGGTGATCGCGACGCCGACCTTCGTCGGGCCGGTCTCGGGAAATCCGGTGACATCCATCAGGCCGGACTCTCCCTGGATGACCATGTCGTAGCCAGGCAGATCCCGCCGCGGGCCCGACGCGCCATAGCCGGAGATGGAGCAGTAGATCAGGCGCTCGTTGAGCGAACGCGCCCGATCCGGACCGAAGCCGAGCCGCTCGAGCGTGCCGGGACGGAAGTTCTCGACCAGCACATCGGCGGTTCGAATCATGTCCTCGAGGAGCGCCGCGCCCTCGGGCGACTTCAAATCGATCGCGACGCTCTTCTTGTTGCGATTGACGCCGAGAAAGTACGTGCTCCAGCCGGCGACGAACGGAGCCCACTCCCGCGTGTCGTCGCCATGGCGCGGATCTTCGATCTTGATCACTTCCGCGCCCATGTCGGCGAGGAGCATGGTGCAGAGCGGACCGGCCAGGACGCGTGTGAAGTCGAGGACGCGGAGCCCGGCGAGCGGCAGCCCGGTGTTCGCCTGGCCAGTCATGTTCCGGGCTCAGAACAGGCGCGCCGCAAAGTCGGCGAGATACTTCCGCCAGACCGTCCACACATGCGCCCCGTCGGTCTCGACCCACACGTGCTTGATGCCGGCCTTCTCGAGATTCTCGTGCGACACCTTGACGCCCTCGTACAGGAAGTCGCCGCGGCCAATGCCGATCCAGATCAGCGGGAAGCTCTTGTTCACCACCACCGCATCCGCGAGCTTGCCGTCATAATCCTTCGCCGGATCGAGATTGCCGATCGCGGGGCTGAACAATCCGAGCGACGCAAACAGCTCCGGGTGGTTCAGGCCGATCCTCATGGTCTGGGCCCCGCCCATGGAGAGACCGGCCAGCGCGCGCTGATCCCGGCGGGGAATCGTCCTGAAGGTCTTGTCGATGAACGGAATGAGATCCTTCGAGACGACCGCGTCGAACTCGGCGAAGGTGTTGGCCATCATTCCGCCACCCCGACCGCGTCCCGCCGCCGCGGGTGGAGCGCCTGCTGCCGGAGCGCCCGCTGCCGGAGCCGCCGCCGGTGGTGCCGCTGCGCCCGGCGCGCCAGCGGCTGGCGGGGTTCCCGGCGCCGCGCCACGGCCCCGGCCGCCGGCGCCGGGCGGCGGCAGGCCATTCTCGTTGACGATGATCATCGGCTTCACTTTGCCGGCCGCGATCAGGTTGTCGAGAATGAAGTTCGCGTGGCCTTGATTGGTCCACGACGTCTCGTTCTCGCCGGCGCCGTGCTGCAGATACAACACCGGATATCTCGTGCCCGGCTTCTCGTCGTAGCCCGGAGGTGTGTAAACGAACACGCGGCGCCATGCGCCCGACGTTCCCGTCGACTTCGAGAAGTACCACTGCTGCCGCACCGTGCCGTGCGGCACGTCCTTCGGCGCGAAGAGATCGGACTCCGGACCGGGCACTTCTACCGCGCTGCCGTACCGGTTGTAGCCGAAGAACGCCTGGCTGCCCGGATCGGCCGTCGTGAAGCCGTCGACGACGATGGCGTAGTAGTAGAAGCCGGGCTCGAGCGGCTTGGTCGTCACCGTCCAGAAGCCATCGTCTCCTTTCACCATGTCGTACGGGCCCAGCGTCGTGATCCGCACGCTCTTCGCGTCGTCTGCGCGAATGCGGAAGGTGACGCTGCGATCGGGATTGATCCGCGGGTACTGCGCGTTGGGCGCATTCGACGGCGCCGGCTGCCCTTCGGGCTGACTCTGGCCGCGGATCAGACCCACGCTGGCGATGACGATGGCGAGTGTCAGCAGGCGGTGCAACGAGACTGATTTCATGCGGTTCCCTCGAAGAAAGCCTTGTGTGCTCGTGCGCGTCCAGTGAAATCCTATTCGATCTTCTTTCACCGATCCCCGCTTCGGTAGAGAATGGGGCGGCGCCAGGCGGCGGTACGGGCCAGGGGAACGGGAGCCCGTTTGCAGCCCTCCTGGTGTGCGTATCCGCGAGGAAGCCCAAGCCACACGATCAGGCGCGGCGAACTGCAAGTGCCGCAATGATGCCGGAGTGACGAAGATGCGAATTCCCATTTGGACGGCCGTCAGCCGTGGAGGCATGGTGTTGCTCGTGCTCGGGGCCGGCTCGCCCGCGCAGGCGCAACCCTCGGCGGCGTCTTGCGCCAGCCTTTCCGAGCGATCGCTGCCGGCCACGAAAATTACCGTGGCGCAGGCGGTGACCGCAGGATCGTTCGTCCCTCCCGGCACCACCAACACGATCCCCAACCTCCCGCCGTTCTGCCGGATCGCCGGCGAGATTGCGCCGACGGCGGATTCGCGCATCCTGTTCGAAGTGTGGATGCCGCTCGAGAACTGGAACGGCAAGTTCGCGGGCGTCGGCAATGGCGGCTGGGCAGGCATCATCTCGTTCGGCCCGCTGGGCGACCAGCTTCGCCGCGGCTACGCGACGGCATCGACCAATACGGGCCACGAGGCCGCGCCGGGCGTCAATGCCGCACGGTTTGCCTACGACAAGCCCGAACAGTTGATCGACTTTGCTTACCGGTCGCAGCACGAGACAGCGGTTCGGGCAAAGACGATCGTGCAGGCGTTCTACGGCAAGGCGGCCGAGCGGTCGTACTTCATCGGCTGTTCCTCTGGCGGCTATCAGGGACTGATGGAGGCGCAGCGATTCCCCGGCGACTACGACGGCATCGTCGCGGGCGCCCCGGCGAACAACTGGACGCGGCTGATGGCCGGGGATCTCGACGGCGTACTCGCAGTGCTCCGTGACCCTGCCTCGAATCTGCCGCCGCCGGCGATGAGCCTGCTGCATCGGGGCGCGCTGGCCGCTTGCGACGCCACGGATGGAGTCGTGGACGGTGTTCTGGACGATCCACGCCGGTGCAAGTTCGATCCGGCAAAGCTGACGTGTCCGGCCAATCAGGCATCGCCATCCTGTCTGACGCCGGCGCAGGTGGAAGCGGCGCGCCGTGTCTACGGAGGGCTCCGGGATCCGAGTACCGGAGCGCAGCTGTATCCCGGGCTCGTTCCCGGCAGCGAGCCGTTCTGGCCGCACCGCGACCCCGCCAATCCGTTCGCGATTCCGGTCTCCCACTACAAGTGGCTGGTCTTCGCGGATCCGAACTGGGACTGGAAGACGTTCGATTTCTCGGACCGCGACGACTTCCAGGCGCACCAGAAGGCGGAGGCGAAGTTTGCGCCGATCATGAACGCCACGAATCCGGATCTGCGCGAGTTCCACAAGCGAGGCGGCAAACTGCTGCAGTGGCACGGATGGAACGATCAGCTGATCGCGCCGCAGAACAGCATCGACTACTACGAGAGCGTCCGGACGTTATTCGGTGCGGGCACCGACGTCCAGAGCTTCTATCGGCTGTTCATGGCGCCGGGCATGGCGCACTGCAGCGGCGGCACCGGTCCGAACACGTTCGACATGCAGAGCGCGCTGGAGCAGTGGGTCGAACGCGGTGTCGCGCCCGATCAGGTGATCGCGACCCGCGCGCTCAACGGCATCGTCGATCGCGCGCGTCCGTTGTGCCCGTATCCGAAGGTCGCGGCGTACAAGGGCAGCGGCGACACCAACGATGCGGCGAACTTCAGTTGCCGGGAGCCCGGGCGGTAGATCATGAATGGACTCCCCACCGTATGCACCCGGCGCGTCCCGCGAACGATTCCGGCGGCTGCCGCCCTCCTCACCGTCTGGCAGCTCGCGTCAGCCGGGCAACCGGCCACGGCGCCGCAGGGCGCGAACGTCACGGGTGAGCTGCGCCAATGGCACAAGGTCACCCTGACGGTCGACGGACCAAAGGCGGATGAAGCCGGACGCGATCCGAATCCCTTCCGCGACTTCAGAATGACGGTCACGTTCATGCACGAATCCGGCGTTCCGGCCTACAACGTTCCGGGATACTTCGCGGCCGACGGCAACGCCGCCAGTACGTCGGCGACGAGCGGCAACAAGTGGCGCGCGCATGTGACGCCGGACAAGGCGGGGCGGTGGGATTGGACGATCAGCTTCGTGTCGGGAAAGGACGTCGCTCTGGATGCGACGGCTGCCGGGCATGCCCAGCCGCTCGCGCCGCTCGACGGCCTCACTGGATCGTTTCAGATTGGCGCCACCAACAAGACGGCGCCTGATTTCCGCAGCCGGGGCCGGCTCGAGTACGTCGGCGGCCATCACCTCCGATTCGCCGGCAGCGGCGAGTACTTCCTCAAGTTCGGAACGGACTCGCCGGAAACGCTCCTGGCCTACGCGGACTTCGACGGCAGCGCCGCGATGAAACCGCAGGTGCCATTGAAGACCTGGCAGCCGCATGTCAAGGACTGGGGACCGTCCGATCCGAACTGGAAGGAGGGGAAAGGCAAGGGACTGATCGGCGCCCTGAACTATCTCGCGTCGAAGAACGTGAACGCGATGTCGTTCCTGCCCTACAACGCCGGCGGCGACGGCGACAACGTGTGGCCGTTCGTCACCAGGGACGACAAGTTCCACTACGACGTTTCGAAGCTCGATCAGTGGCAGATCGTCTTCGATCACGCTCAGCGAAAGGGCATCTACCTGCATTTCAAGCTGCAGGAAACGGAGATCGACGACAACGTGCGGGGAAACCCCGCGGCCGGCCGCCGCGGCGGCGCTCCGCCTGCCGAGGCCCAGGGGGGAGCCATCGTCGAATCGCTCGACGGCGGTGAGCTGGGTCCCGAACGCAAGCTGTATCTGCGGGAGCTCATCGCGCGATTCGGCTATCAGCTCGCCCTCAACTGGAATCTCGGAGAGGAGAACACCCAGTCGGCCGATCAGCAGCGGTCGATGGCCGCTTACATCGCGAGCCTCGACCCCTTCCGGCACCACATTGTCGTGCACACGTACCCCGATGCGCAGGAGTCGGTCTATCCGCCGCTGCTCGGAGACAAGTCGGCGCTGACCGGGGTCTCGGTGCAGACCTCCTGGAGTACGGTCCATGAGCGCACGCTCAGGTGGATCGTCGCGTCGCGTCATGCCGGGCGGCCATGGGTGGTTGCCAACGACGAGCAGGGCCCAGCCGGGCTCGGCGTCCCGCCTGATCCGGGATACCCCGGGTTCACCGGCAAGGATCCGCAGGGAAAGGACACCCACACGCTTCATGACATCCGCAAGTTCACGCTGTGGGGCAATCTGATGGCGGGCGGCGCCGGCGTCGAGTACTACTTCGGCTACAACTTCCCGGAAAACGATCTGGTCGCGCAGGATTTCCGCAGTCGCGAACGATCGTGGGACTACGGCCGCATCGCGCTGGAGCTCTTCCGCGCGCAGAAGATTCCGTTCTGGCTGATGACGAACGCCGATGCCCTGATCGGAAACACGGCGCGCGACAACAGCCGCTGGTGCCTGGCGAAGACGGGAGAAATCTATCTCGTATATCTGCCGGCGGGCGGGACGGCGGATCTCGATCTGACCGCGGCGCCGGGCCAATACACGGTTCAGTGGTTCAACCCGAGAAGCGGCGGACCGCCGCAGCGTGGCGCCGTGGCAAGTGTCAAGGGTGGGGCCAAAACATCACTCGGTCAGCCGCCGAGCGATCCGGCGGAGGATTGGCTGGTGATCGTTCGGGCGCGTTAGGTAGCGTAGGCCTTGACTTACGCCTGACCGCGCCGAAACCGGTAGATGCACGTGCCGTGCAGCGACCCCAGATACACCGTTCGACGGTCGGCGCCGCCGAACGCCACACTCGTGAGCTGTTGAATCGTCGTACCCGGGATCGGGCCGAGGTGTTCCGGTCGCATCTGCCTGCCAGCAAATGCTCGCTCGACGGTCTCCACGAACTCCTCATTCACATCCTCGAGCACGGTCGTCACGATGCCGTCGCGAATGCACAAGAGACGATTGCTGATGAGCGTCGTCAGCCAGATTGCCCCCGAGTCGTCAACGGCGAAGCCGTCGGGAAAGCTGCCATGTCCGAGCGTGACCACGGGCGCCCGATCGAAGAGGCTGCCGTCGGCCGCGATCCGGAACCGCGTGAGGCGCCGGCCGAACGTCTCGACAACGTAGAGCCACGTCCCGGTCGAATCTGGTCTGACCTCGTTCGTGTAGTGCAGCCCTTCGGCGACGATACGGGCGCCGGCTGGATCCACGAGCACGATGAATCCATCCGCGACATCGGGCCGCCAGGCTTCATGCCGGCGCTCGTAGCGCGTGCTCACCGATATCCACGTCCGCGGGCCGTCGATGACGACGAAATTCGCCGGCGGCAGGGGAGTGCCCTCGACCTCCGTGAGAAATGGCTCGAGCGTGCCGTCGTTGTGGAGACGCCACACGCCTCCGGGAGCGCCGAGGTTAGCGAGCAGAAACGACCCGTCCGGCGCCAGTGCGATGCCATTCGGCCGCAGCTCGATCGACGTGTCGCGAGCGAGCCATGTCTCCTGCGAGCCGTCCGGCCCGAGTCTCGTGACGCCTCCGCGCCAGTCAGGCACGAAGACATTCCCCGAGGAGTCGGTGACGACACATTCGGGACGGTGCAGGTTCTGGCCGACCTGCTCGAGGGCGGCCACGTCGACGGGCGGGAGCTTTGACATGTTCATCGAAGCATGGACTAATTCAGGCGCCTGATGACCGGGACCGGCAAACTCAAGGGCGTCGCGCTCGGCGCCGGCTACTTCGCGCCGTTTCAGTATGAAGCGTGGACGCGCATCCCCGAGGTCGACATCGTCGCGATGTACAACCGCACCGAGGAGCGGGCCGCGCCGATCCGGGCCAGGTTCGGGGTACCCGGCTCTACACCGACTGGCGCCACATGATCGATCGCGAGCAGCCGGATTTCATCGACATCATCACCCCGCCCGAGACGCACGAGGAGATGTGCCGGTACGCAGCCGGGCGCGGCGTGCACATCATCTGTCAGAAACCGCTGGCGCCATCGTACGAAGAGTGCGAACGCATCGTGGAGTCAGTCCGAACGGCCGGCGTCCGGTTCATGGTGCACGAGAACTTCCGCTGGCAGCCCTGGTATCGCGCGGTCAAGAAGATCCAGCGTGCAGGGACGATTGGTGACTTCACGCACATTCACTTCATGACGCGCACGGGAGATGGCTGGGGCGCCGACGCCTATCTGGCGCGGCAGCCGTTCTTCCGCGACTATCCGCGGCTGCTGCTGTACGAAACGGGCGTGCACTTCATCGACACGTTCCGCTTCCTGCTCGGCGAGGTGGTCAGCGTCGTGGCCAGCCTGAAGCGCCTCAACCCCGCGATCAAAGGTGAAGACGCCGGTCAGCTGCTGTTGACGTTCGCCAGCGGCGCGACCGCGATCTGGGATGCCAACCGCTACAACGAAATCGAATCGGCCACGCCGCGGTTCACGTTCGGCCAGATGCGCATCGACGCCACGGCCGGACACCTTACCCTCGACACGGCGTCGAACATCCGGGTCAAGCGGCTCGGTGAGCCCGGGTACGACTACGAGTACGCGCGCGCAGACGTGAACTTCGCCGGCGATTGCGTGTACGCCATCCAGCGGCACTTCGTGGAGTGCATGCTGTCGGGCGGCGAGTTCGAGTCGAACGGCGCCGATTACCTGAAAACGGTCAGGGTCGTGGAAGCGGCCTACGAGTCGGCGGCGCGGGGCGACACCGTGCGCGTGTCATCGTGAGCCAGATGTTCGAGTTTCACATCGCCGTGTTCCCTGGCGACGGGATTGGCGCGGAGGTCATGGCGCCATGCCTGTCGCTGCTGGATTCGCTCGCCGCGCGAACCGGCGGGTTCCGCCTGCGGTTCGATTCGCATCGGGCCGGCGCCGGGCTGTACCGGGAGGCGGGCGTTGCGTTGACGGACGAGGCGCTGCGGGCAGCGGAGTCGGCGCACGCGATCCTTCTCGGCGCGATGGGTCTGCCCGACGTCCGCTATCCGAACGGTACGGAGGTCGCCCCGCAGATCGAGCTCCGCGAGCGCTTCGAGCTGTACGCGGGAGTCCGCCCGGTCCGCGTGTTTCCGGGCGTGCCGGTTCCGCTATCGGATCCGCGCGCCCGCGGCATCGACTGCGTCCTGGTGCGGGAATCGACGGAAGGGTTGTTTGCGGCGAGGACGCTGACGCGGAGCGTAGCCGACGAGGCGGTGTTCGACACGATGCGGATTACCCGCGCCACGTCCGAGCGGTTGTTCGATTTCGCGTTCGCGCTCGCCCGCAAGCGGACACGGGACGGCCGGCGCGGGCGGGTCACCTGCATCGACAAGGCGAACGTGCTCCCCGCGATGGCCTTCTTCCGCCGTGTGTTCCTCGAGCGCGCGGCACGGTATCCCGACATCGATGCGGACTGCGTCTACGTCGACGCGGCGGCGCTTCGCCTCGTGCGTGCGCCGTGGGAGTTCGACGTGCTGGTGACCGAGAACATGTTCGGCGACATCCTCTCGGACCTCGGGGCGGCGCTCATGGGTGGAATGGGCATGGCGCCGTCGGCCGACATCGGCGATCGTCACGCCGTCTTCCAGCCCTGCCACGGCACGGCGCCGGATATCGCGGGACGCGGCCTGGCGAACCCTACCGCGATGTTCCTTTCCGCCGCCCTGATGCTCGACTGGCTCGGCGATCGGCACGGCGTGCCGGCCTGCTCGCGCGCCGCCCTCGACTTGACGCACGCGATCGAACGGACGTTCGCCGATGGAACGCTGGTCGCTGTCGAGCACGGCGGCGATTCCGGAACTGCCAAGATAACGGAACGCGTCAGGCGCGAGCTCGGGACTGGGGACTAGGGAGTCTGGGGCGGGATCGGTGATCGGTGATCGGTGATCGGGGACCGGGATCGGGGACCGGGATCAAGGGATTAAGGATCGCCGCTCAAGAGTGTATTGCGGTTTCGGTTTTGTAAATCCGGGGGGTCGGATCCGGCACACTGCGTCAAATCCGGGGCGCGTATGGTCGATCAGTGAGCGGTTGCCGCGGATTGGGGCGGGCACCGTCCTTGCTCCGTATGGTTTCGCTCCATGCTTTCACGATTGAAGGTTCGCCAGATGTTCAGGCGGGGCGAGACGCGGCTTCATGTCGCGATCGCGGTCGCCGTAATCGCGTTGGCCATTGCCGTCGTTCGCGCGCCGATGGTCGATGCGCTGCTGCATCGAGACGAATATCAGGCCGAGGTGCGTGCCCTCTACGACTCGGTGCAGCCAGGGATGACGAAGGAGCAGGTGCAGCGGCTGCTTGATTCCGCCAGATATCCACACCTCCAGGTCCGGCGTACCGATGCCCACCTGTGGACGGCTGCCGCGCCACTGGAGCTCGGCGCCACGAACTGGGTGCTGTACATCGAGTTCGAGAACGGCCGCGTCTCGACGCTGGGGGTCCGCAGCGCCGACGGCCGCGATGATCATCCCGAGGGGGCGCCGCATGACAAGCCACCGAGGTGATCGGCCGACTCACTGACGATCGAATACCGCCTTCGCTTCCACCGAATTGAACGTCAGGCTCTCGATCCGCGATGTGAGCACGAGCCGATCGTTGCCGTCGATGGACCAGACCCTGGTCAGCTTCCGCTGCGCGCTGGAGAACTCCTGCTTGATGTTCAGGCGATCCCATTTCGACTTCACTTTGACCGTGCCGCGAGGGACCTCCATCTCGGAGGTCTTGTCGTCCAGCTTGAACGCCCATTCGCCGCGTGGATCCTTGAGCAGCATCGTGCAGGCCGCGATGGGGAGGTGTCGCGGCTTCATGGCGTCACCCGCCCGGCCCACTTGACCGC
Source organism: uncultured Acidobacteriota bacterium (assembly GCA_963785755.1). Lineage (GTDB taxonomy): Bacteria > Acidobacteriota > Vicinamibacteria > Vicinamibacterales > 2-12-FULL-66-21 > JACCXG01. The sequence goes on from CAWAXG010000071.1 coordinate 162,084, forward strand.
GTTGGTGAGAAGCGTCTTGAACGCCGGCAGGTCGTGCACGCGCTGATCGTGGCCGAGCGTGATGCCGACGATCCGTGCGGTCGGATGCTGGGTCGTCCACACGGCCGGATGCGGCTTGCCGAACTTGACGCTCGGCGACGTATCCGCGAGCACCTCGATCGGCGTCGTGCCGGCGGGGACTTTGTCCGCCTCCGCGTTCATGTAATAGAGCTCGTCCTCGACGTCGAATGACGCGGGGACGTCTTTCATGACTGGATGACCTGGTCTCACGGCATTGACCGCGAACTTCGCGATCTTGTCGTGGCCGCGAGAGCCGCCGCCGACGACCGCCGCGTTCAGCTCCGGCCATTGCGGATAGCCGTACCACGTGCCGGGATGCAGCATCACCAGTCCCTTGCCGGCGGCGGCGAAGTCGAACAGCGCCTTTCGATAGGCGGGCGTGTCGAAGAACTGGCGGTTCACGCTGATCACGGCGACGTCGGCGTTGGCGAGCTCCGCGGCCGCCTGATCGCGATCCTCCGTGTAGCTCACGCTGAGTCCTGCCGCTTCGAGAGTGGCCACGTCGGTGCCGCCGAAGAACTGACCGAAGTTGTGCGAGCTGCCGCCGCCGATGACGAGGACCTTGGTCTTGCCCGCGGTCCAGGCAACAGGCTTCGACGGCGGCAGGGGACTGTCGCCGCGTCCCCCTTCTTTCGGTCCTGATGTGGGAGCCGGAGCAGGCGCGGCCTGACCCGATCGGGATGGCGATGGCGTGACGCCCGCGGCTGGTTCATCGCCCGCCGTGATCGCGACAGTCGCCGGGACGACATCGGTATCGAAACTCTCCAGCACGACCTTCGACAGGGTCCCCTTCTTGCCGAGGTTCAGCGCGAAGTAGCGAAGCTGGCCGACCCGAGTGAAATCTCCGGCGTTGCGGCTGAGGGGCACGTCGGCCTGAACGAAGGCATCCGCGATGTGTTCGCCGTTCTTGATGACGTGTTGTTCGGTGCTGCCATCGGCGAAGTGCACGGTCACGTTCATCGCCGGTTTGCCGCGGGCCGCGTCGCCGCCGACCGGCCAGGCCCAGCCGCCGACGCCGCCCAGGAAATGCAGGCTCGAGGCGGTCACAATCGTGGGGATCTCCACCCGCTGCGGGAATTCGTCCGAGATGTTGCCGCTGCCCGGCCCCCCTTTGAGCGCGATGATGTTGAATCCGTTGGGCGACCGGGCCGGATCCATCACGAAGAACGGCACGCCGGCCACCGAGACGTCGCCGAACCGGTGCAGCGTCACCGTCTCGTTCCGCTCTTCCTCGCGCCGGAACCCGCGCCGGGTGTCCGCGGTGTAGGCCTGACGCAGATTGAGGACGCGGAACTTCTGATCGGCCGCGATGAACGTGAGGATGTCGCGCAGGGCTTCGGCACCCATCGAATCGAGGCCTTCGGGCATGAGCGAGCGCCGCGTGTTCTCGCGCGTCGCGATATCCTCCTTCCTGATCTCGACGTCGCCGGCCGGGCTGCGCAGCATCAGGCCCGCGGCGTTCTCGCTCGCCACGACGCCCACCAGCACCTCCCCCCGCTTCGTCGTCACGTTCCATTGCCAGAAGCTCGGATCGACTTCGCGGTTGGGATCGACGATGGCCGTGAGCAGCTCGGCGCGGCCGTGCGCACCCATTCCGTTCAACGGCGGACCGGCGTCGCTCTTGCCGAGGTCTCCAAGCTTGTGGCAGCTCGCGCACGCCGCGGTGAAGAGCGTGCGGCCTCTCGCTGCGTCGCCGGGCTTGTCCACCTCGGGCAGCAGGGTCGCGATGATGTCCGCCTTTTCCTTCGTTCGCGGCGTCAGCGCATCGAGGAGCGTCGCGGCCTGCTGCGCGACCTGCCGATTGGGATGGGTCCGGAGACGCGCGAGATTGGCGGGACCGAGATTCGCCGGCGTGAGGCGGCCACTCTTGAGGCCGTCGAGCAGCGCGAGCGCCGAGTCGGGGCGCTTCATCACCTGATCGAACACGGCGGGGGAGCCGGTGCGGGCGAGCGCCGCCACCAGCACGGCGTCGACATCGCTGCCCGTGGACGTGCTCAAGGTGGCGATCAGGCGCTGCCTGGACGGTTCCGGCGTCTTGGGATCGCCGATCGCCGCTTCGATCGCTTTGAGCGCGTCGGCGCGGTATCGCGGCATGGCGATCAGGCCCGCGGCGATCTCGGCGCGGCGTTCATCGCTCGTCCTGGAGTCGGCGAGGTCGCGCAGGAGAGCGGATCCCCGCGCTTCCGCGGCGGTCCGGAGCGCGCCTGCGCGATCCCACTTCGCGGCCATCGCCAGCGCCGCGGCGTCCGTTGCCGGATCGTCGAGCAGTTTCTGCAGCGCCTGGATCGCGGCAGGGCTGAGCGCAACGGTGGTATCGGAGAGCTGTGCGACAGCGCGGACGACGGCGGTCTTGAGCGGCGCGGCTTCTGGACGCGCGTTCGCGGCGAGGACCAGCAACTGGCTGACGTGGTCGGGCCGCACCGAGGGACCGAGGGCCGTCACGAAGTCGGTCAGGGCCTGCGGCCGATCGTAAGCGAAAGCGTCAGCGATATAGGCTGGAGCGGATTCCGTCGCCGCGGCGACGATCGCCGATCTCGTCCAGTTGTCGGACGCCTGGGCGAACGTGTCGAGAAACGTCTTGCGCCCGGCGGGTGTGTCCGCGGCCCGCGCCCGCTCGTGAAGCTCGAGCACCTTGCTGCCCATCGGCCTCTTGAGTGCGACGAGACGGGCATCGGACGCATGATTCTCCTGCGCGAGCCGCCACGCGTTCAGCTTGACGTGCGCGTTCGGGCTCGTCTCCATGACCCGGATCAGCGACGGCAGGTCGGCTCGATTCAGTGACGGCACATCGAGGGTGCGCGCCTGTTTGTGCTGCACGCGCCAGATCCGGCCGAAGTAGTGGTCGCGATCCGGCCGCACCGCGGCGTTCGCGGGTCCGTGGAGCGGGCCGCGCGTGTCGTTGTGGATGACGGCCTGGTTGTAGAAGTCGACGACATAGAGCGCGCCATCAGGGCCAACCCGCGTCTCGATCGGGCGGAACCAGAGATCGCGGCTGCGCATGAACTCGGTTTGCGCGCGCGCCGGGTCCTTCTCGGTCGTGTAGCTCACGCCGTCGGGCTTCACGAACTGCTGATGGACGAGGTTCAGCGTGGGCTCGCCGGTGAAGTAGGCGGTTCGCCAGTTGTCGGGCCACGCGCCGCCCTCGTAGATCGCACAGCCGGCAGCCGCCGTGAACTGACCGACCAGATCGATCTGGACGTAGGCCTGCTCGGGCCACGAGAGCAGCGGGTAGGTCGCCTGTCCGGTGATCATGCCCTTCCACGACGTCGTGTTCGGAATCCGTCCCTTCGCGAGCACGTACTCCGGCAGCACCGTGTGGAAGAACACCGTGCCGCTCGTCGGCTGCGTCCAGAACACCTGGCCGTCCCACGTGATGTCCAGCCCCCAGGTGTTGCCGCCACGGCTGCTGGTACTGCTCGAAGGCGGTGCCGTCAGGCTTGAAGCGCACAACGCCGCTGCCGTCGCGCCCGAACTCCTTCTTGCCGTCGGGGGATGTGACCATGCCGGTGCTGTATCCGTGCGTGGCGTAGATCCAGCCGTCGAGCCCCCAGCGCAGGTTGTTGATGACGGCATGCGTGTCGAAGATGCCGAGGCCGGTGTAGAGCTTCGTGCGTTTGTCCGCCACCTCGTCCTTGTTCGTGTCCTCGAGATACCAGAGGTCCGGCGAGGTCGCCGCGATGACGCCGTTCCGGTAGAAGACGAATCCCGTCACGAGCTCGAGCTTGTCGGCGAACACGTGCTTGCGATCCATCACGCCGTCGCGGTTGGTGTCGGACAGGATCGAAATCGTGTCCTCGGGATCGCGGGCCTGCCGCGTCGGTTGCAGCGATCCCGTGTCCTTCCATGGCGTGGTGTTCGGTATCCGACGGCCGTTCGGATACTCGGGCGTCTCCGCCACCCAGAGGCGGCCCCGCTCGTCCCAGTCGATGTTCATCGCCTTATGGATGAGGGGCTCCGAGGCGACGAGGGTCAGGTCGAACTCCGGATGTACCTCGATCCGCGCGGCGGCCTTCGCCGGATGCGTCGGCCCGCCGTCGACGTAGCGGAGGGCGTCGCCGGTCTCGTCCTTCTTCAACAGCTCGTCGGCGCTCTTGCGTTTGCCGGCCCAGGCGATGCCGCGCAGCAGGATCGAGCGGTAGTTCGGGCGATTGAAGTTCTCGTAGAGGTGCCCGGGGATCGACACGAACGCGCGATACGGTGTGCGCGCCCCGTCCAGCGTCCGTTCGTACGTCCACATCTGCGGCTGGACGTCGTAGATGCTGACCCGCTTGCCGCCGCCCGTCAGCTCGTCGGCGCGCCGCTGGAACCCGGCGTTCCTGGCCCCCGCCGCCTTGGGGGTATACGCCGCGGCGAGCACCTGCGCCTGCGGCAGCAGATCCATGTCGTAGTAAATCTCATCGTCCATTGCCCAGTTCGACGCGTCCCGGGTGATCGGGCTGTCGCGGTCCGTGAAATAGAGGTGCATCGGACCTTCGAGCCATCGTGTGACCCCCTCACGCCAGGACCCGCCGACGATGGTCTTGAACCAGTCGGGGTCGCGCGAGACGGCGCCGGCGTGGATCACCACGAGCCCGCCGCCGCGAGCGAGGAACTCGTCGAGGTTGCGGCGCTCCGTCGCGTCGGTGATGTTGCCCGCTTCCTGCGCGTGCAGGACCAGGACGTCCGTCTGGTCGAGCTGTGCCTTGGTGGGGAACGCCTCCGAGCCGGTGGCGCGTGCGCCGCGGGCATTGAGGAGCGGCACCCACTCGCGGAGGAATCGCGGATGGTCGTGCGCGCCAGGTCCGTGCGATTTCGGCCCGGAGCGGATGAAGACCCGCAGCGGATCCTGAAAGGCGGAGGAGGAGCTCAACCCGGAGCAGAAGACGGCGGCGAGGATGAGGAAGCGTTTCATGGCAAACGTGTTATACCCACGGCTTCGGACCGGGTCAAACGAATAGGGATCCCTGATCCCCGATCCCTGATCCCGATCCCCAATACCCGAAACCCGCGTATAACTACTGCTCACGCCCATGCCGTCCGTTTATCTCTTCGCGACGCTCGATACCAAGGGCCGGGAGGCGGCCTACATCCGCGATCTCCTCACGTCCTGGGACGTAGCCGTAACGCTGGTCGATGTGGGCGCGCTCGGGACACCCGCGGTCCGGGCCGACCTGACGCGTGAGCGCGTCTTCGAGCTCGCCGGGACGACCCTCGACGCGGTGCGCGCGAAGGCCGACCGCGGCGAGGCCGTGACGCTGGCGGCGCTGGCGGCGGCGCGGATCGCTCGCGACGCGTACGCCAGCGGCGATCTTGCCGGCGTGCTCGGGCTTGGAGGATCCGCGGGCACCACTATCGCGACGAGCGCGATGAAGGCGCTGCCGCTCGGCGTGCCGAAGGTGATGGTGAGCACGCTCGCGTCGGGCATGGTTCGGCAGTTCGTCGGCGACAAGGACATCTTCATGCTCAACGCGGTCGTCGACATCCTCGGCATCAACCGCGTGAGCCGACAGGTGCTGTCGCAGGCGGCGCGCGCGATGGCCGGGCTCGTGACGCATCCCGCGCCCGAGCCTCGCGGCGACGACAAGCCGCTCGTCGCCGCGACCATGTTCGGCGTGACGACACCTTGCATCGAGCGCGCGCGCGAGACGCTGGAGCGCGCCGGGTGCGAGGTGCTCGTGTTCCACGCGACCGGAAACGGCGGGCAGGCCATGGAGTCGCTGATCGGCGAAGGGCTCATTGCCGGCGTCCTCGACATCACGACCACGGAGCTCGCCGACGAGCACGTCGGCGGCTTTCTCACCGCCGGACCCGATCGCCTGACCGCGGCGGGGAAGGCCGGCATCCCGCAGGTCGTCTCGACCGGCGCGCTCGACATGGTCAACTTCTACGCGCCCGAGTCGGTGCCCGCGATCTTCAAGGATCGAACCTTCTATCGCCACAACGCGAACGTGACGCTGATGCGGACGACTCCGGAGGAGAATGTCAGAATCGGCGGCGACATCGCGCGCAAGCTGGGCCGGGCCACCGGGCCGGTCACGGTGCTGCTCCCCGGGCTCGGCGTCTCCGCGATCGATCGGGAAGGGCAGCCGTTCGATGATCCCGTGGCGCGGCGGGCGCTGCACGACACGATCCGAGCGGAGCTGCGGGGCGCGGATGTGCGGGAGCTCGATCTGCACATCAACGATGCCGAATTCGCGGACGCGGCCGCGCACACGCTGCTCGAGTTGATGAAGACCGCGACGGCACACCATCTTCCGGGAGGGCGTCAGTGACCGTGGACAATTCGAGGGCGGGGATTCTGAAGCGATTCCGCGAGCAGATCGCGCGCGGCGAGCCGATCATCGGCGGCGGCGCCGGCACCGGGCTGTCCGCGGTCAGCGAGGAGGCCGGCGGCATCGATCTCCTGATCGTTTACAACTCCGGCCGCTACCGCATGGCTGGCCGCGGCAGCTCCGCGGGTCTCCTGGCTTACGGCAACGCCAACCAGATCGTGAAGGAGATGGCGTACGAGGTGCTGCCCGTCGTCAAGCGCACGCCCGTGCTCGCCGGCGTCAACGGCACCGATCCGTTCATCATCCCCAGGCTGTTTCTCGAGGAGCTCCGCACGCTCGGATTCGCCGGCATCCAGAATTTCCCGACCGTCGGCCTCTTCGACGGCGACATGCGCCAGGCGTTCGAGGAGACCGGCATGAGCTATCAGCTCGAGGTGGACATCATCCGCCTCGCGCGTCAGCTCGATTTCCTGACGACCCCTTATGTCTTCAACACGTCCGAGGCCGAGCGCATGGCCGATGCCGGGGCCGATCTCGTCGTGGCCCACATGGGCGTGACCACCGGCGGGTCGATCGGCGCGAAGAGCTCGAAGACGCTGGCCGACTGCGTCACGCGGATTCAGGACATCGCGGATGCGGCGCGCGGGGTGAATCCGGACGTCATGGTCATCTGTCATGGCGGGCCAATCTCCGAACCGGCAGACGCCGGCTACATCATCAAGAACTGCCGCGGCGTGGATGGGTTCTATGGCGCCAGCTCGGTCGAGCGTCTGCCCGCCGAACGGGCCATCGCCGAGCAGATTCGGACGTTCAAGAGCATCCGGCTGCCGGCAGGGGTCGGGAAGGCAGGGGCGCGATGAGCCCGAAAGCGGCGCGGCCGCTCCGGTTCGTCACCGCGAAGACCGCGGAGATCGAGCTCGCTCCCTGGGGCAGGCACTGGTGGCTGTCCAAGCCCGAGCTGACCGGAACGCGGCAGCTCACGCTCGTGCGCGTGACCATGCGCCCGGGCACGGGCCATCGGTTTCACTACCATCCCACCCGCGAGGAGATCATCTATATCGTCGATGGCGTCGCCGAGCAGTGGGTGGATCGCGAGAAGCGGACGCTCCGGGCCGGCGAATGCGCCTTCATTCCCGAGAACGTCGTGCACGCGATCCACAACGTGTCGAGCAAGCCGATGTCCTTTCTGGCCATCCTCTCGCCGGCCGAGGCGCCCGGGCCGTTCCTGATCGATTGCTACGACGACGAGCCGTGGCGCAGCCTGCGCACGCCGGCCGCGAAGCGCGCCGCGACGCGGAAGAGCGCACCGCGTCGGGGGCTCACGCCAAAGGGCAAGTAGCAAGGCGCTAGTCCCCCCCAACCCTTTCCGCGCGTCTTCGTCCAACCTTCCGAGGTGCTGGGATGAACACATCTGCTCTGGCGCTGGTTGGGTTGCTGACGGTTGCGGCCGCCCTGCCAGTGCCCCAATCACGGAAGGCGTTTCCACTCGATGCGGCCGATTGCGCCGATATCAACATGCAGTTCGGCGACGATGCGGTCGGCCGAGCCGTGCAGTTTGCGAGCGTGCCGCTTTCGGTCGGTGTCCTCGATGTCTACCCGGAGGCCAATGGCGGGGTGGTCATCGAGCGCGGCGCCGGCGCGAATTATTCGATCACGGCCTGCATAGGCGTTGGCGGCTCGACTGCCGCCGAAGCCCAGCAGGCGGCGGACGCGGTGCGGATCGCCGTCGACGGAGGACGAGTACGGGTCCGGAACGAGGCGCGGGCCCGAAACTGGAGCGTTCACCTCGTCGTCGCCGCTCCCGAGCACGCGAGGATCCAGGTCGAGACCTCGAACGGGCCGATCGGAATCCGTGGTGTGTCCGGACAGATCACCGCGCGTTCCTTGAACGGACCGATCGGTCTTCACGATGTGGCCGGGAGCGTGAGCGCGCGAGCGCAGAATGGCCCGATCAGCGTCAGCGGCCGCGGCGGGGACGTGGACATCCAGACCGACAACGGTCCGATTCACGTTGCGCTGACCGGGACCCGCTGGGAGGGCCGGCTCGACGCCCGCGCGAACAACGGTCCGCTGAGAGTCGAATTGCCCAGCGGATACCAGTCCGGCGTCGAAGTCATGTCGTCGGATCGGTCCCCGTGGAACTGCGGCATCGCCGCCTGCAAGCGCGGCAATCGCGACTGGGACGACCGGTCGCGAAGCCTCCGCGTCGGGCCCGAACCGATCGTCGTCCGCATTGCCACGTCGAACGGGCCCGTCAGCGTGCAGGAGCGCTAAGCACGTGCCACGTGCTACGCGCTACGTGCTCACGCGCTCTGCGTGCGACGTGCTCACGTGCAACGTGCTCTTCGTGCTACGTGGCTGCGTGCCATGTGCTGGACGATTAGCGACCGAGCGGCGCGAACCACAACCCTGAGGTCGTGATCAACGGCCGGGACGGCAAGGCGCCGGTCGCGATCGACGCTACCGTCGGCGTTCCACTGACCATCGACGCTGCCGGCACCAGGGACCCGGACGGCCACTCGCTCCAATACAACTGGTTCTTCTATGCGGAGGCCGGCACCGGCATCCCCGGCCAACCAGTCTTCGCCGGCGGTCTGATGCCGATCGGCGGCGGAGGAGTGCCCGACGACGGCGGCATTCCGTCGGCGCCCGAAGGAGGTCCCCGCGATCCGGCGCCCCGCGTTGTCCTCCAGGATCCAGCGAGGCCGCGTGTGACCGTCTGCCGCGCATGGCCGGAACCGCGCACATCATCCTCGAGGTCCAGGACGACGGCAATCCAACGTTGTCCGGCTACAGGCGGGTGATCCTGACGATCAAGCGGAAATAGCTTCGTCAACTCCCAACCTCGCGCCTTAGAGCCTGTCACAAAACCCTGACGGACTCGCGATCCGAGCATGTTCCCGGGCGCAGAGGCAAATACTGGACGACTACTCAGGACCAGTCGCCGTTTGCCACAGCCCATTCCGAAAGGGGCGTGTGCGCAGGCCAGCGGCGAAACGGTTCGAATCCCTTTCACCAGCCACTCTTTTTGAAAAGCTCTGACGACACAAGTAGTTGCGAGTTCTGATCTCGACTGCTTCTCGCGATCGGTTAGGCGAGTCTGCACTCGCCGAACTCTCCAACCGTAGCGTTATCAATCCATTGGCCGTGGATGTGCGGCGTGAGGTTGAGGCACAGCATGAGCCGCTTCCACCTCCTTTCCGGCTTCTATCGGTAACGAAGCGAGACGTCTCTGGAATCGAGCTCGTCGGCCTAGCTGGACGTGCGCCGGCTCGTTGGTCCGCCATTACCTGGCAAGGAGAACACAATGAACGCCAAGCATCTGATGTGGAATCCGGCAGTGGACACAAAGCGATCTCTGATGATTTGCCTGCTTGTGATCCTCTGTGCATCGCTCCCGGCGAACGCCATGTCGAAGGCGATGCAGAGCCCGCCACTCGAGCCGTCGGCGGCGAGCCGGCAGGAATCGCATGATCCCAGGGCGGAGCTATTGGCCACGGGGCTGGCCGGCGCCTCGGGTAGCACCATCGGTCCCGATGGTGCGCTGTATGTCGTGGAGGGCGCGGCTGGCAGAATTTCGCGTGTCAATCCGAAGACCGGCCGAATCACGACATTCGCCAGTGGTTTGCCGACCGCGATCATCGGCCTCGGCGGCGTCATCGACGTCGCGTTCATCGGCAGGACTGCGTACGCATTGGTCACCCTCGTCGGCTCCGACGTCGGCGGAAGCAACGTTGTCGGCATCTACCGAGTAGACGGCCGCAGCAAGTTCACCGTCGTCGCCGATATCGGCGCGTTCGCGGTGCAAAATCCACCGGTCACCCCCTTCGATGTGCCCACCGGCGTGCAGTATGCGCTGGAACCCTATCTTGGTGGGTTCCTGGTCACCGATGGCCACCACAACCGCCTGCTTTGGGTCGGGCTCAACGGCGTGGTCACCGAAGCGATCGGGTTCGACAACATCGTGCCGACCGGGCTGACGGTGGCCGGCAACAGGGTGTACATGGCCCAAGCGGGTCCTGTTCCCCACCTGCCCCAAGACGGCCAGGTGGTGCTGCTCCGCCCACAGCCGCCGACCGCGGTGGAGGTGGCCTCGGGCGCACGCCTCTTGGTCGACGTGGAAGTCGGGCCCCGTGGCAATCTCTTCGCTCTCTCGCAGGGTGTGTTTCAGGTCGGCGATCCTCCGGGCGCTCCGGCACTGCCGAACACCGGCGCGCTCGTGAAGGCTAGATGGGACGGCACCTTCAAAGTGATCACGCGCGGGCTGAACCAGCCGACTTCGCTCGAGTTCATCGAGCACATCGCGTACATTGTCACCCTCGGCGGGGAAGTGTGGACCATCGACTTGCGGCATCGGCGCCACTGAGCAGACCCGAACGACTACAGAGTTCGGGTTAGGTCAAACCTCTATGAGACGGTGAAAATGGCAACGGGCGCCGAGTTCAACATCATGCCGCCGTGTACATCTGACCGCCGAAGCCTGGGGCGCCCAGAGCACCAGTCGGCAACCGGTGTAGGCAGTAGCACACACTACGGTGCCGTGATACCGTGGTCGGCCACACCGTCTGTGATCCGGTCGTTCATTTGATTGTGATGACCCGCGAGACGCATTCCGCCTTCGTTGCGAAGTCCTTCGGCGGGACCTCGCCGACAGCTCGCGCGATGTTCGCGCGCGAGCGGTGGCGGCGGCTTTCAGCCCACGGCTTTCGGCAAGAACCATTGGCCGATGTTCCGATGGCATCCAGCCCGGTCCCTGTCACGCGCTTCTCTTTCGTGACAGGTGGAGTGACGAGCGACGTGATCATTAGGCAGAGGAGGCGGACATGCCGCGATACCTGATCGAACGCACGGTCGGCACGTCTGACCCGCGAGCAGATCGAGGAGGGCTCGCGACGCTCCATCGAAGTGCTTGCGGGCATGCCCGGCGTCGTCTGGATCCGAAGTTACGTGTCGGAGTCGGAGGGCAAGATCTACTGCGAATACGATGCTCCCGATGCGGACGCCATCCGCGAGCACGCCAGGCGCGCCGGGATACCGGTGGATCGAATCACCGAGATCGCGCTCGAAATCAGCCCGGCGATGTTCCGTTAGTCGTCCAGGTCGTGCCTCTGCGGCGTCGAAAGGCAACGGGCGACAGTGAGCGTCATGCGCTGAGAGAAGCGAGTCCCGGACCGACGAGGTGAGGTGACGCGGCTACTGGCGGAGCTGGGCCGCGGCGGCCACGGTGCGTCGACCGGCTGATGCCGATCGGTCTACGACGAGCTGCGTCAAATTGCGCGTCGGCATCTGCGTGGGGAGCGGCGTGACCACACGCTCAACACAACGGCGGTCGTCCACGAAGCGTACGTCAAGCTGGTCGGGCTCGACCGCATCGCCTGGCAGAACCGCGCGCATTTTCTCGCGGTCGCCGCGCAGGCGATGCGACGGGTCCTCGTGGACTACGCCGTGGGCCGGAAAGCCCGCAAGCGAGGCGGGCATCTCCGCCAGAAGGTTGCCACTCGAACGACGCTGGATCTGCCAGCCAACGAGCCGTCCGACATCGTCATCGCGCTCGACGAGGCGCTCCGCCGGCTCGAAGGCGATCAACCCTCGATTGAGTCGGCTCGTGGATTGCCGGTACTTCGGCGGTATGAGCATCGAGGAAACCGCGCAGGCGTTGGACCTGTCGCCGGCGACGATGAAGCGTGATTGGAGACGGCGCGCGTGCCTGGCTGAATCGAGAGCTGCAGGGGCAGCGGTCATGAACCTGCAGCGCGCGGCTTCGGCTCAATGACATGGAGCAGTCTGGGGCGTCAGAGCGGCTGGCCTCCCGTTCGTGCCGGCGACTGGACGCGCCTCGCAGCAAATTCTTGGAGAGGCGCCTCGAGCGTCCACGCGAGCAACGCGACGCAGTTTCTCGAACGGAGTGCTGTGCGGGCGACCGGCGCCTCCGGGCCGAAGTCGGCCTCGCTGCTCGCCGCCAGCGATTCGGTTCAGGCGTCGTTGATCGACCTCTCGACGAGGTGGTCACGCCCTGTTCGCGCACGGTCCGAAAGACGCCCGTCGCAGACCGATCGCCGAACCGGCGGGTTATCGGTCACTACGAGCTGCTCGAGCGCATCCCGGGCGGCGGCATGGGTGTGATTTACCGCGCTCGCGACGTGCGGCTGCGGCGCGGTCGTGGCGCTCGAAGTTCCTGCCTGCGAGCATTGAGCGCCGACGACCGGGCGAAGGCTCGCTTCCTCCTCGAGGCGCGCGCCGCGGCATCGCCTCGATCATCGCAACGTCTGCACCATTCACGAGATCGGCGAAACCGAGCGAGGGCCACCTGTTCATCGCCATGCCGTTCTACGAGGGCGAAACGCTCGCCGATCGCATCGCTCGCGGACCGCTGTCCGGTGGCTGAGGCGCTGACGATTGCGATCCAAGTCGCTGCACGGCCTGGCGCACGCTCATGAGCACGGGATCATCCATCGCGACATCAAGCCGGCGAACGTGATGCTGACCCAGACGGCGTGGTCAAGATCCTGGATTTCGGTATCGTGAAGCACGGCGACGCAGGGATTCACCCGAACCGGCGTCACCGTCGGCACGCTTCCCTACATGAGCCCTGAGCAGCTGCGCAAAGACCCGTTGGATGCCCGCACCGACATCTGGTCGCTCGGCATTGTGCTCTACGAAATGTTGACCGGGCGGCGGCCGTTCGAAGGGGCGGATGTGCATGCGGTGCGGGAGGCGATCGTCTTCGCACAACCCGAGTCGCTGCAGCGCGATGCGATCTGACGTCTCTCAGGAACTCGCGCGCGCCGTCGCCATGGCCCTCGCCAAGCAGCGGGAGGATCGCCAGGCGAGCGCACCCGCCTTCGCCGCGAGGCTCGAGGCCCTGCACGGCAACCGTCGCCGCGCGGGCGGCACAGGGCTCCGCGGGCAAGAAGAAGCCGCGACCAGAACGGCGAGCGACCGGCGACGGCTCGACGCAGATCGACGACGGCGCAGCTACTTCCGGGCGGCGAGCGGCGGCACACGACCGTGGTGGTCTGCAGTCTGTCAGGATTTGCCGAGCTCGTGGAGCGTCTGCCGCCGCACGAGGTCGAAGACGTGATGCGGCGTCTGAAGCAGGATGCGTTCGAGATCGTCGAGCGGCATAGCGGCACCGTCAACGAATTCGGCGAAGACCGGATCGTGCTTCTCTTCGGCGTCCCGGACGAGCCTGGAGGATCATTGTGCCCGCTGCCGTCCGCGCCGCCCTCGAGCTGCGCACGCTTCTGCGACCGATGGCGCGAGACACAACCGGCGGCGCGCGGCCTGGCGCTTGCACATCGCGATCGACAGCCGGAGACGCCGCGGTTCAGCGGGTGGAAGGCGCCATCATGCCCTACCGGGTCGCCGGGCGGCCGGCCACGCGGGCGGCGCAGCTCGTGCGCGCACGCCGGCAGGGATGAAATCCTGATCTCGCCCGAAGGCCGGGCGCGCCGTCGCTGCCGCTGTTCGATCTGCGTGCAGGCCGAACCCGGTGTCGCTACCCAACGAAGAAGTCCGTTCACGCCGCTCCGCGTCCTCGCGCGAGGCGACGCACGGGCGATCGACTGGAGCAATTGGCGCGCTCGACGCACGCTGACCGCTTTTACCGGTCGGGCTCGGGATCTTGCGGCGCTCGTGGCCGCGTACGAGGAGGCCCGCGCAGGCCGCGGCCGCGTCGTGACGGTGACCGGCGAGGCGGGCCTGGGCAAGAGCCGTCTCCTGCTCGAATTTCGGCGGACGATCGATCCGGCGGCGGCGACCGTGCTCGTCGGGCGATGTTCGTCGTACGGTCAGGCGACGGCATACATGCCGTGGCTCGACGTGCGTGTGGCAGATTCTCGCGGTCGCGGCCGGCGTCGCGGGCTGACTGCGACTGACATCGGATGTCGCCGCGCGCGTGATCGGCCTCGATCCGGCGCTGGAGCCTTTCGCGCCGTTCTATCTGCACTTGCTGTCGATCCCGACCGAGAAATACCGCCTCTCGAATTCCGTGTCAAGAAGAACAGCGGCCGGTCGGCGTTTCAGGAAGCGCTCGTCGCGATGCTGCTGGCCGCCGCGAAGCAGGCGACTGCTGCGTCCTGCTGTTCGAGGACTGGCACTGGGTGGATCCCGCGTCGCATGCGGTGCTGATGGACGCCGCTGCAATCTCGTGTCGAACTATCGGTTGCTGATTGTCGTGACATCTCGCTCCGGACACGGGTTCGCCGGCGTCGCCGCGCGACGCGCACCTGCCCATCGAGCTCCGGCCGCTCGAGACCGTCATCGACGGCGGCCATGTTGAAGGCCGTCCTCGGAGCGGACGATGTGCCGCCGGAGCTGGTGGTGCGGATCCACGAGCGCACAGGAGGCAACCCGTTCTTCCTCGAAGAGATTGCCCACAGCTTGATCGAAGCGGGCACGATCACGGTCGACGCGCGCAAGGGCGCGGATGGCGGACTCGCTCGCCAGCCTCGACCTTCCACCCACGGTGCAGGCGGTCATCCGCGCGCGCCTCGACCGTCTCGATCTGACCGCGCGGCAGGTGCTCCGCGCGGCATCGGTCGTCGGCCGTGATTTCACGCGGCGGGTGATCGAGCGCGCCATCGCCGACCGCGGTCGCTGTCGGGCCGGCGCTCGAGACGGCTCGAAGCGGCGGGCCTCATCCAGCACACCGCCGTTCTTCCCGAACATACCTATCGCTTTCGGCACGCGCTGACGCAGGAGGCTGCTACGCGGGACTGCTCGAGCACCAACGCGCGCAGCTGCACGGCGTCATCGGCACAGCGATCGAAGAGCTCTACGCCCGATCGAGTCGAGGAGGACCTGGATCGCCTCGCCCAGCATTTCAGCCTCGCCGAGAACTGGTCGAAGGCCGTCCACTACGGTCTGCGATCGGCCGAGCGGATGCAGGGCGCTCAGGCAGTTCATCGATGCGCTGCAGCTCCTCGATCGCACGCGCGAATGGGTCGAACTGCTGGATCCGGACGAGCGCCTCGAGATGCTCGCCGAGGTCGGGCTACGCCAGGAGCGGATCTGCGACACGCTGGGACTGCGCGAGCGCCAACGCACAGATGGTCGACGAGCTGGTGGCGCGACTCGCCGCAGTCGGGCGATCAGGAGCGGCTCGCCGAGGCATACCTGCGGAAGGGCGATCTGCACACGACCCTGCGTCAGTTCGACGCCGCGAACGAGGCGCTCGAGGAATCGCTCAGGCTGCGACGCCAGTTGGGCAGTGGCGAGCCCCGCACACTGCGAAGCCTCGGCTTCCTCCGCTGGTATCAGGGACGACAACGCGGAAGCGTTGTCTTGGGCCCAGGAAGCGCTGCGGCTGGATCGACGAGACGACAACGTCGTGGCCATGGTCGGACGATCTGCACAACCTGGCCGCGATCTATTCCTCCGGAGGCGACCACGAGCAGGCGCGACTCTGCCTGGAGGAGGCCCTGCAATTGTGTCAGCCGGTGGTGACGGGCGCCGAGCCGGAGTACGGCGACGCTGTGGTAGAGAGGCTGATCCATGTGTTGCACATGCTACGGCCGGCTGCTGACCGAACGGGGAGAGCTCGATCGCGCGCTCGAGTGTCTGACGCCAGCCGGCAGAGTGGGCACGGCAACGGTTGATGCCGCTGGCAGGCTGGCCTACTTCGACACGGCCATTGCGCAAGTCCATCTCCGCAAGGGCGAACTATCGGCACGTGCCTCGATTATCACCGCCAGGCCATCGAAATCACGCGCAAGGCGCATTACGCGCCCGGGCTGGCGCTCGCGCTGCGGTTGTTTGGCGAGATCCTGCTCGGTCTCGGCCGCGATCAGGAGGCGGTGTCGCACCTGCAAGAAGCGGCGAGCCGTCTTCAGCTGAGCTGCAGGATCGAGACGGCAGAAGCGTTGATCTGGTCCGCTCGTCTGGCGAGTCGCGCACGAGCGCGTGGGCAACTATGCCGGCGCGCAGTCCGCGTGGGAGCGCGACGCGCACTCTCGCACAGACAGGCTGGAGACCGGGCCGGGCGAACTGGAGGCGCTGGAAGCCCTCGGGCGCGTCGCGCGACGACACCTTCCGGCAGTCGGTTGCGCTGCGATTCTACGAGGAGGCCATCGACCTGGCCGGTGTGTTGGGCGATAGCGAAGCCGCCGCGCGGCTCGGCAACGCCGCCGGCATCATCGAGTGGACGCGCGGCCGCCATGTCGAGGCGCTGGCGCATTTCGAGCGCGCGCTCGCACTGTTCGAAGAGGCCGACGATCATGCCGGCGCGGGCCTGATGATGAACAGCATCGCTGTCACGCTCGGCAAGCTGGGCCGCCGGGGCGAGGCACGCGAGGGCCTGGATGAGGCGCTGCTTCATCATCAGCGCACAGGACAAAGGCACCTGGAAGGCTCACGCCCTCGCTGCCCTCGGAGACTGGTATTGGGAGGGCAACGACGCCGAGCACGCGGTGGAATGGTACGAGCGCTCATTGGGCACGCGGCAGTCCATCGGCGACGTCCGTGGGGAGGGTTGGATGCTGCAGCGTCTTGCCCGCGCACGAGCCGTCGCGGGCGATCAAACCGGCGCTACGCGAGTTGGTGACGCGGGCGGCGGCGCTCTCCGCGCCAATGTTCCGATGAGGAGCTGATGCACGCGTGCGCTGAGTTGCGTCAGCAGGTGATCTAGAACCCATCGAGCGGAGTGATGCCCTTGCCCTCCACGCACTCGTACGCGCGTCCGGCCGTGAGGTTCTTGAACTCCTCGGTGCGTCCGCTCGGCCAGGTCACGACGGCGACATCGATGCGATCGCGTGGGCCGAGACCGAACGTCAGGGGGAGCTCCGACTGTGAGAGATAGCTGGACCCGCTCTTCACCATGCGCGTCTGCGACGATCCGCCGTGCTGGATGCGGACGGTCGCGCCGATAGCGTCGCGGGACGATTTCGTGCCGACCAGGCGGAACCGGATGCTGCGGTGGCCTGAGCGCACGTCGGTTTTGAAGAGCGCGGGCGCGCCGCCGTTGGTCGTGATGAGCACGTCGAGATCGCCGTCGCGATCGAAATCCGCGCAGGCGAGGCCGCGTCCGACTCTCGCCGCGTCGAAGCCGCCGCCCGCGGCCTTGGCGGCGTCGCGGAACGTGCCGTTGCCCTGATTGAGGAAGAGCTGCGGCGGCTGAGCGTAGCCGACGTTGCCCCGGATGTTCCTCACCGTCTCGTCGATATGGCCGTTGCAGACGATCAGATCGAGGGCGCCATCCAGGTTGAGGTCGGCGAACAGGCAGCCGAATCCGAGCGTCGTTCGCGACGGCGCCCCGACGCCGGCGCGCATCGCCACGTCCTCGTAGACGGCCGCGCCAGACGGCCGGTACAGCCCGATCATTTCGTTGTCGAAATTGGTGATTGCCAGACTCGCGCGGCCGGAGTTGTCGAAGTCCGCGGCATCGACGCCCATGCCGGCGCGCGCCTTGCCTTCGGTGCTGAACGCGACACCCGCTTCGACGGCGACGTCCTTGAATGTGCCGTTGTGCTCGTTGCGATAGAGCTTGTTCGGCTGCGTGTCGTTCGCCACGAAGAGATCCGGGAAACCATCCTGGTTGTGATCGAGCATCGCGACGCCGAGCGACTTGGAGCTCGTGTCGAAGATCCCGCTGGTCGCGGTCACGTCCTCGAACGTGCCGTTGCCGCGATTGCGGAACAGCCAGCAGGTGTCACCTCGGTACGCTTCCGGCGTGCAGTACGACTTCGATTTGCCGTCGAGGCTGCAGAAGACGTCGTTGCCGGCTGACCACCTGACGTAGTTGCAGACGAACAGATCGAGCCAGCCATCACGGTCGAAGTCGAGCCACAGCGCTGACGTGCTGAAGCCGATCCGCCCGCCCAGGCCGCTCGCCTGCGTCGCGTCGACGAAGGTGCCCTTCCCAGTGTTCCGGAAGAGACGGTTCTGTCCGACGCAGGTCACCAGGACGTCTGGGAATCCGTCGTTGTTGAAGTCCCCGACCGCGACCCCCATGCCGTACATCTCGACGTCGAGTCCCGCGGCTCGTGTCACGTTGGTGAACGTGCCGTTGCGGTTGTTGCGGAACAGCGCCAGCGTTGCACGCTGGCGGCGATGTCCCGGCCAGTCCATGCCGTTGACGAGCAGGATGTCCTGCCAGCCGTCGCCGTCGTAGTCGAGGAACGCGCAGCCCGATCCCAGCGTCTCGGGGAGGAGCTTGCCGCCATACGCGCCGTTGTTGTGGCGAAAGGTAAGACCGGACGAAGCGGTGACATCCACGAACCGAAAGCCCGGGTCGGGCGCCGGCTGCGCGCCTGCCGCCGCAGCGCCCATCGCCAGAAGGAACTCGCGGCGGTTCACAACGGATTCACCAGCCCGTGCCGGATCGCGTAGGCGACCAGTTCGGCGGTTTTGTGAATCCCAAGCGCATTCATGATGTTCGCGCGGTGGACGGCGACCGTGTTCGGACTGAGCTCCAGCTTGTCGGCAATCGCGCGGTTGCTCAGCCCGTTGCAGACCAGTTGGAGTACCTCGAGCTCCCGCGCGGTCAGACCGTGCGGCCGCTCGCCTTTCGCAGCCGGCGCGGGCGACACCGTCGGATCGATCACCCGCTCGCCGGCGGCGACGCGTTTGACCGCGCCCGCCAGATCCAGGTCGAGCGCATCCTTGAGCACATACCCGCGGGCGCCGGCCTCGAGCGCCTGCCGCACCAGCGTCTGTTCGCTGTGCATGCTCAGCATGAGGATTGCGGTGTCGGGCAGGACCTCCAGGATCTTGCGCGTCGCGACGAGTCCGCTCGTGCCGCGCATGGCGCAATCCATGACCACCACGCCGGGTTTCAGGCTCGTGGCCTGCCTGACGGCATCATCACCATCGTTGGCTTCGCCGACGACGACGATGTCGGGATCGTCTTCGAGGAGGCGGCGGAAGCCGCGCCGGACGAGGGCATGATCGTCGGCGAGCAGCACTGTGATCTTCTGATCCACCTCTATCCTTTCAGCGGCAGGTGCAGGCGCACCAGAGTACCCCCATCGCGAGGTTTGAGAAACTCGAGAGTGCCGCCGACCAGCTCGGCGCGCTCCCGCATCGTGACGATGCCGAGGCCGCGCGGCCTGGCGCCGGCGACCATCCCCGTGCCGTGATCCTCGACCTCGAGCTCCAGGGCGCGTCCTGCGAAACGCAGACGGACCCAGGCGCGTCCTGCGCCCGAATGCCGCGCGACGTTGCTCAGCGCCTCCTGCAGCACGCGGTAGACATGAATGGCGATCGTGGAGTCGACCGGCACGGCGGTGCCTGCGCGCGTATACGAGACCTTGATGTCGAGCTGCTTTTCGACGGTCGAGATATACCACTCGATCGTGCTGTCCAGCCCGAGCTCCTCGAGAATGGACGGGTGCAGCGCCTGCGACAAGCTGCGGACGCTCTGCAGCGTCGACTGCGCGATTTCGCCGGCCTCGCGCAGGTCGGCGTGGAGAGGGGAGTCTTCCGGCAGGTGCCGGCGCGCACGTTTGAGCATGGTGCCGATCGCGGTCACGATCTGCCCGAACTCGTCGTGGAGCTCGCGGGCAATCTGCCGGAACGTGGACTCCCGCGCCGCGATCAGGTTCTGGGCGAGCTCGCGGCGCTGCTCCGACAACGACGCGAGCTGGCCGAACAGTTGACGGTTCGATCGAATGAGGTAGGCGCTGGTCAGCACGATGGCGATGAGCGTCGCGGTGAGGAACCAGTAGACCTGCTGCTGCACCTGCGTGTAGATCGCCTGCGCGCGCTGCGCCGTCAGCTCTTCGGTCTCGTTGTTGGCGACCAGCAGGCGCGCGACGGCGGTGCTCAGCGCCTCCTGCCGCGCCTGGAGCGACAGGCGGATCTGCGCCCGCGCTTCCTCTTCGTCGCCCTTCTTCGCCAGCAGGAAGATTCGGTCCGAGGCGTCCCAGAACTGCGCGACCGAGCTCGCCAGGTACCGCCGCTGCTCCGGTGTCTGCTGCGCCACCGCCACTTCTCCCTGACGCCGGAGCGCATCGTCCAGGTCGAGGCGGATGCGTTGGAATTGGGCGGACCAGGCGGTCAGCGGATAGCGGGCGTCGGCCTCGAGCATGTCCCGCATGGCGAGGGCGAGCGAGTTCAGATCATTCTGAATCCGCAGGAGCTGAAGCGAGTCCTTGCGGTTGCGATCGGCGAGGTCGGTCTGCAGCGATCGCAGGCCCGAAATCTGCCTCGTGATGTACCAGGAGTACGCGACGACCGCGGTGAGAGTGATCACCAGGCCGAAGAGCAGACGGGTAGTGGGGGAGAGCCCGCGGGTCACGCGGCACAACTGTAGCGTCCTTCCGCCTAACAGTGAAAAGGGGTCAGGTCTACTGTTTCTCTGCGAACTCCGCCGGGATTGCGGTGATTGGCCGGAACTCGATGTCGCGGTAGAAGAGCTCCGCTCCCTCCGACTGAAGGATGATCGGGCCGGAGGTCACCGATGTCGGCACGGCGGCGTTGATCTGCATCGGCCCGCGAAGCCGCATTACGACCTTGCCATTCACGATGTGGATGGCGTCCTCTCCGAAGGCAATCAGCTCGACGAGGTTCCACTCGCCGTTCGGCTTCTCGTTGTCGGGCTGCTTGACGCAGCGTCCGGACTGGCCATGGCTTTGCGCGAAGAACATCCAGTCCCCGGTGGGGTCGTAATCGTAGAGCGGCGGTTTGGTGCCCTGGCGGACTTTCGATCGCACGGCAATCGTCGCGCCGACGGCGTAGAGATCGCCGACGTCCTTCTCCTGGATCTGGAGCTCGATCGAGCGCGCCCAGGTGCGGCCCTCGGCGCCCGGCGCCGAGTGGACGTGGTAGAGCAGGCCGCTGTCACGAGGCGTCTCGGGGCGGTCGCGCGGCGCCCACTTCTTCTCCCCCCATTTGAACTGCATCCGCAGGTGGTAGTTCTTGAATTCGCGCTTGGAGCGCAGCTCGCCGAAAACCTCGCCGGAGATGCGGATGGCGGGCCGGCCATCGACGTTGTCGGCGACGGTGAAGACCTTGAGGGGATCGCGGTTGGATCCGATGGGCTCGGTGTATCGGCCATCGGCGCCGCGACCCAGCCCGGGTACCTCGGACGTCGGTTCGGGCTGCCGCATCCAGGTGGTCCAGCCGTCGAGGTTCTTGCCGTTCCAGAGGGGCGTCCAGCCGCTCTGCGCCTCAATCGCGAGGGTCGCGAGGCAGAGGCCAACCAGGACCAGTCTTGGGCAGCGCATCGGACTATGCCTTTCCCGGCCGAAGCCGTCTCGGTCGCGTGTTCAATCGACCCGTATGATAGGCGACTCCGGCGAAACTTGCCTTGCCTCTTGGATTCTACATAGGTAGGATCCGTCACAGCGATGACCTATCCGACCGCGTTGGTGCTCGAGGCTCTGGCCGCAGGACGCCATCATGGATTCGACATCATGGATGCGACCGATCTGCCGAGCGGAACGGTGTACCCGATCCTGCGCCGCCTCGACGAAGAAGGGCTGGTGCGATCCCGCTGGGAGCGCGAGACCATCGCGCGCCGCGAACAGCGGCCGCCGCGCCGCTATTACGAGCTGACCGCGGCCGGCGAGTCGCGGCTGGCCGAGGCGCGGGCGCGGTTCCGCGCGCTCGACGCGCTCGCCCCGCGCATGGCCAAACGATGGAAACCGGCCTGATCCTCCGGGTCTGTCTGACCATCCTGCGCGTCGCCGCCCGCGTCGTCCCGGCCGGGGACCGTGCGGCCTGGCTGCAGGAATGGGAGGGGGAAGTGCGCGAACGATGGCGGCGGCTCGAGCAGCGGAATGAATTGAACGGACGGGCGCAGGTCAACCTGCTGCGCCGCATCCTCGGCTCCTTCCACGACGCCGCCTGGCTCCGGCGGCAGTTCACCCGCGATTCGGAACTCGTCCACGACATCCGGCACGGTCTCCGGCTCCTCCGCCGCAGCCCCGGCTTCGCCGCGCTGGCGGTGCTGGTGCTTGCCGTGGGGCTTGGTGCGACCGTCGGCATCTTCAGCGTCGTCGATGCGCTGCTCCTCCGGACGCTTCCCTATGCCGACGCCGATCGAGCCGTGCTGATCTGGCAGGGTCTGAAAGACAAACCCGACGTTCGCGACGACGTGTCGCCGGCGAACTGTCATGACTGGCGCGAGCAGCTCCGCCTGTTCGAGGACGTCGCCTGCGCGCGTGCCGTGGAGCTTCGACTTCACTGGCGGCGCGGAACCGGAGGTGCTGCACGCCGCGAACGTCGACGAAGGATTCTTCCGCGCCTTCGGCGTCGAGCCGATCATGGGCCGCACGTTCGTGGCTGACGAGTTCCTGCGCGAGCGAAACCGGGTGATCGTCATCAGCCACGGCATGTGGCAGCTGAAGCTCGGACGCGATCCCAGCGTCATCGGACGGACGGTGATCCTGGACGGTGACGCGTATGTGGTCGTGGGCGTGCTGCCGCCGACGTTCCGTCCGCGGATCCTGCAGGGGGCCGGCGAGCGCGGTGCATCTACTTTCCTCATGTGATCGCAGGACATCGAGCGGCGGATACGCGGCTCCAACTACTGGAACGTCGTCGCCCGGCTGCGGCCCGGCGTGAGCCTCGAGCAGGGACAGGCGGAGCTCGACGCCGTGTCGGCGCGTCTCGCGCGAGCAATACCCGCAAACGAACGCGAGCGTCCTCGCCCGCGCGCAGCCGCTGCGCGACCACCTCGCCGGCAACATGCGGCCGGCGCTGAGGCTGCTGTTCGTGGCCGTGGCGCTGCTCCTGCTCATCGCCGCCGCGAACGTCGCCAATCTGCTGCTGGCGCGCGCCGCCGAGCGGACGCGCGAGCTCGCGGTGCGGTGCGCGGTCGGCGCGGGACGCGGGCGCCTGGTGCGGCAGCTGCTGGCCGAGAGCCTGCTGCTCGCGACATTCGGGAGCCTGGCGGGATTGCTCGTCGCGTGGTGGACCGTTCGCGGGATCGCGGCGCTGAGCCCGGACGATTCCCAGCATCGTCGAGCGCCACGATCGACGGCGCGCGTGATGATCTTCGCGATCGGGCTGACCGCGATCGTCGCGGTCATCGTCGGGATCGTGCCGGCGTGGCAGAGCTCGGGAGGACGGCTGCTCGGGGCGCTGCGCGGGGTCGCGCCGGGATCCGGCGGCGGATCGAAGCATCATGTGCGCAGCGCGATCGCGATCGCGGAGGTGGCGCTGGCGCTGCTGCTGATGTCCGGCGCCGGGCCTGCTGCTTCGCAGCTTCAGTCTGCTGCTGCAGACCGATCCGGGATTCAGCCCCGATCGCGTCGTCGCGCTGCAGGTCTTCGCCTGGGACCGCAATACGACACCAGAGAAGCGGGCGGTGTTCTTCCAGGAAGTCCTCGATCGGATGCGGGCGCGGCCGCGGGTCCGTGAGGTCGGCGCGGTCTCGGCGATGCCGTTCATCGAAGCCAACATCAACATGGCGACGACGATTGCCGTCGACGGCCGGCCGACCGCGGAAGGGGAGGGCGCTCAGCGCATTCCTCGACGTCGTCACGCCCGGTTACTTTTCGGTGATGCGCATCGCCCGGCGCGAAGGCCGCCACTTCGACTCGCGCGACTCGGCGCGTGGGCGCGCCGGTGGCCATCGTCAGCGAAAGCCTGGCCAGACGGATGGCGCCAGGAGGCAGCGTCATCGGGCAGAAGGTTCGCTACCGCTATCAGGGTACGCATGTCGCCTGCAGAAGTCGTCGGCGTCGTTGCGGACATCAGGCACGACGGCCTCGACCGGCCGGCGCGGCTGGAGATGTTCGTTCCGCATGCACAGGTGCCGTTCGGATCGATGACGTTCGTGGCACGCATCGATGGTGACCCGGGCGCGGCGATTCCGGACCTGAAGGCGCAGATCCACGCGGTCGATCCCGCGCAGGCCATCTACCGTGCGGCGACCGCCGAGGAACTCGTCTCGAAATCGCTGATCGAACGGCGTTTCATGCTCTCGCTGCTGGCAGGCTTTGCGCTCGTCGCCGGCCTGCTCGCCGCGATCGGGATCTATGGCGTGATCAGCGTGGCGACGAAGCAGCGGACGCAGAGAGTTCGGCCTGCGGATGGCGCTCGGCGCGGAGCGCGGCGAAATTCTCGGATGGTGCTCGTCGAGGGCGCGAAGCATGTCGACCGCGGGGCTGCTGCTCGGTCTGGTTGGGGCGATCGCGCTCGGCCGCCTGATGGAACGATTCCTCTACGTAGTCAAACCCGGCGATCCCGGTCACGCTCGCCGCGGTCGTGGCGGCCCTCGGCCTCGTCGCCCTGACGGCCTGCGTCCTGCCGGCCCGCCGCGCCACGCACGTCGATCCGATCGTCGCGCTCCGCAACGAGTGAGTGGTCATTTTCGCGGTGCGCGACATACCGCTTGACGACTTGTACGAATTTACTAGAATAACGGGAATGGGCATCGTTGAAGTGTTGATCCAGGACATTCGCTATGCGCTGCGGCTGCTCGGTCGCAGTCCGGTGTTCACCGCCGTCGCGGTGCTGTCCTTGGCGCTCGGCATCGGCGCGAACGCGGCGATTTTCAGCGTCATCAACGCGGTGATGCTGCGTGAGCTTCCGGTCCGGAACCCGAAAGAGCTCGTCCAGATTCTGACGACGGTGCCCGGCGATCCTCGAACGAGCCATTTCTGGTGGAAGTTCTACGAGCACTACCGCGACCAGAATCACGTGTTCTCGGACCTCATCGGCATGTCGCCCGCCCGCTTTCAGGTGACGGAGGACACGGGCGATGCCGAGACGGTCGACGCTGCATACGTCGTCGGGCCTTTCTTTCCAGCGCTTGGCATCCGGCCGGCGATCGGCCGGCTGATCGGGGCGGAAGACGATCGTCTCTCCGCCGGCGACCCGGCCGTCGCCGTCCTGAGCTGGTCCTTCTGGCAGAGCCGGTTCAACCTGAGTCCGTCCATTCTGAATCAGCGAATCATGCTGAATGGCGTGCCGGCGACGGTGATCGGTGTCGCGCCGCGGGAGTTCGTCGGACTTCAAGCCGGCCACGCGCCGAAGATCTGGGTGCCGGCGGCGATGGAGCCGCTGGTCCAGCAACCCAGCCAGCGCGCGAATGGCACGCTCGGATTGGCGTTGATGGGACGATTGAAGCCCGGCGTCCTGATCGACCAGGCCGAGGCGGAAATGAAAGTGCTCGACCAAGTGAGAGTCGAGGAGCTCGCGACCAGCAGCGGCAATCCGCTCTGGCGTCAGTCCCTTCTCGAGGTCGAACCCGCGAGTACGGGATTCTCGCTGCTGCGCGATCAGTTCAACCGGCCTCTGCTGGTGCTGATGACGATCGTCGCGACGATTCTGCTGATCACATGCACGAACCTCGCGGGCCTGCTGCTGGCGCGCGCCGCGGCGAGGCGGCGCGAGATGGCGACGCGGGTCGCGCTCGGCGCTGGACGGCTCCGGTTGGTGCGGCAGCTGCTGACCGAATCGCTGCTGTTGTCGGGTATGGGCGGCCTGCTCGGCGTGCTGCTCGCGTACTTCGGCGCTGACGCGCTCGTGCGATCGTGGCCGTTCGATGCCAGATTGCGAGTCCTCGACCCGGCCAACTTCCAGGTCCGTGTGGATGCCTCCGTGCTCCTGTTCACCGCCGGTGTAGCAGTCGTGGCCGGAATCCTGTTCGGTCTCGCTCCTGCGCGGAGCGCCATGACGTGCGCGCCGAGCACCACCTTGCGCGAGGGCGGCTCAGCGGGTGACACGCGATCCCGGCAATTCTTCGGACGCGGGCTGGTTGTCGCGCAGGTCGCGCTTGCAGTGGTGCTGCTCAGCGTTGCTGGATTGTTCGTGCGCCACCTTTCGAATCTGCGCGACGTGAACCTCGGGTTCGAGCGGGACGGCGTGCTGCTGGTCACGCTCGACACCAGCCGCATCGGCAACTCACGCGATCGCCTGACCGCGCTCTATCCCGAGCTGCTTGCGCGCCTCTCGTCGATTCCGGGCGTTCGCTCGGCGACGCTCAGCGCCATCACTCCCATCCAGGGACCCGGCGCGAACCGGTTCGTGAACGTCGACGGCTTCCAGGAAGCGCCGGACGCGCGCCGATACGTGTCAATCAACTGGGTCGCGCCGAAGTTCTTCGAGACGCTCGGCACGCCCCGGCTGACCGGGAGGGATTTCCAGATCGAGGACGAAGGGCGCCCGCGCGTCGCGATCGTGAACCAGTCCTTTGCGCAGTACTACTTTGGCGACAGCCCCGCGCTCGGCCGGCGGTTCCAGTTCGATCGGCAGCAGGAGTCCTACGAGATCGTCGGCGTGGTTGCCGATGCCAAGTACGCGAGCCTCCACGCAGAGGCGCCGCGAACGGTCTATCTCCATGCCCTGCAGGAAGGGAGCGGACGGTTTTCGCAGTTCGCGCTGCGAACGGACGTTCCGTCGAGCGCAGTGGCCGGCGCGGTTCGAGCTGCCGTGCGCGATGTGCTGAAGACCGTGCCGATAGCCAGGATCAGGACACTGGCGGATCAGGTCGATGCCTCCGTTCCGCTCGAACGGATGCTGGCGACGCTCTCCGGCGCGTTCGCGGCGCTCGGCGCGCTGCTCGCGGCGCTCGGCCTCTACGGTCTCCTGGCGTTCACTGTCGGGCGACGGCGCAAGGAAATCGGGATCCGGATGGCGCTGGGGGCCACGCGGCGCGACGTCATGCATCTGGTCGTCTCGCGCGCAATCGGGCTGGTGTCGGCGGGCCTCGTCATTGGCGCGGTGATGGCGCTCTGGAGCAGGCGCCTGGCGGCCAGCTTGATTGCGAACCTGCCGATCGACAGTTCGTCCCCGGTGGTCTTTGCCGCCATCGGCCTCCTTCTGGTGACGCTCCTGGCCGCCTACCTGCCAGCGCGGCGCGCGGCCCGAATCGATCCGGTCGAAGCGTTACGGCAGGAATAGGGCGGGACGCGACCGAGAGGGGATCGGGGATCGGGATCAAGGAAACGGTTCGCCGGCCCCCAGCTCTCCAGTTCCCCTGATCCCCGACCGCCCGATCCCTGGTCGCCCCTCCCAGATGATGTCTATTTCCCCCCGACCCGATCGACAATTCATCGACCGGGTCGGGTGAAGACCGCCCTCGGGCAGGTGCCCGCACCGGATCAGTTCAGCGAGCAGGACGGAGGAGTCACAATGAGCGGAGTACGCGTGCTGATCGGCACACGCAAGGGGGCATTCGTCGCCACCGCGGACGGCAGCCGGAAGAACTGGGACGTCAGCGGCCCGCATTTTGGCGGCTGGGAGATTTATCACGTCAAAGGCTCACCCGCGGATCCGTCGCGGATCTATGCCTCGCAGTCGAGCGGCTGGCACGGCCAGGTCATCCAGCGGTCGAGCGACGGCGGCAAGACCTGGGAGCCGGTCGGGAACAACTTCGTGTATGACGGCGTTCCCGGCACGCATCAGTGGTACGACGGCACGCCACATCCGTGGGAGTTCAAGCGCGTCTGGCACCTGGAGCCGTCGCTCACCGATCCGGACACCGTTTACGCGGGAGTCGAGGATGCGGCGCTGTTCAAGACGACAAACGGCTGGTCAGAGTTGGGACGAGCTGCCTGGCCTCCGCGGCCACGGGTCAGGCCCCCACTGGCAGCCGGGCGCGGGAGGGTTGTGCCTGCACACGATTCTCCAGGATCCGGCCAGGCCCGACCGCATCTTCATCGCCATCTCGTCTGCCGGCGCCTTCCGGACCGATGATGGAGGGAAGACCTGGCAGCCAATCAATCGTGGCTTGAAATCCGAGGACATCCCCGACCCGGATGCCGAGGTTGGCCACTGCGTCCACCGCATCGCGATGCACCGGTCGCGGCCGTCCGTGCTGTTCATGCAGAAGCACTGGGACGTCATGCGCAGCGACAACGCCGGCGACCTGTGGCAGGAGGTGAGCGGCAACCTGCCGAGCGACTTCGGATTCGTCATCGACGTGCACGCCCACGAGCCGGAGACGGTCTACGTGGTGCCGATCAAGAGCGACTCGGAGCACTATCCGCCCGACGGCAAGCTCCGCGTCTATCGCAGCCGGACCGGCGGAAACGAATGGGAGGCGCTCACCAACGGGCTGCCTCAGAAGGACTGCTACGTCAACGTGCTGCGCGATGCCATGGCGATCGACTCGCTCGATGCCTGCGGCGTCTACTTCGGCACCACGGGCGGGCAGGTGTACGCGTCGGCCAACGCCGGCGACAGCTGGGCGCCGATCGTGCGCGATCTGCCTCCCGTCGTGTCGGTCGAAGTGCAGACGCTCCCGTAAGGAGCATCCCCGCTGCCCATGGCCACGATCCGCATCGCCCTGCCGACGCACCTGCGCAACCTGGCCCGGGTCACGGAGGAGTGCGCCGTCGAGCTGACCGGCCCCGTCACGCAGAAGTCCGTCCTCGACGCCCTCGAGGCCGCCTATCCCATGCTGCGCGGCACGATCCGCGATCAGGTGACCAGGCGCCGCCGCCCGTTCGTCCGGTTCTTCGCCTGCGAGCAGGACCTCTCGCACGAAGAACCGGACACCCCGCTGCCCGACGCCGTTGCCCGCGGCGATGAGCCGTTTCTCGTCATTGGCGCTATCGCGGGAGGGGGATAGGGGCTCACTGGGGAGCTCGGGGATCGGTGATCGGTGATCGGTGATCGGTGATCAGGGATCGGGGGATCGGGGGAACAGGGGGATCGGCGAACAGGGGAACAGAGGATCGGCGAACAGGGATCACGGAGCCGGCGGATCCTGAGCCCGTAAGCACGTCAGCACGGGCACGTGAGCACGTAGGACGAAATGGCACGTAGCAGCTAGCACGTCGCACGTAGCACGTAGCACGTAGCACGTAGCACGAGAGAGCACGTGAGCACGTAGCACCGCAGGACGTGGCACGTTACCATCCCTCCATGCTCAACTACATCTGGTTCGGCCTCATGGCGATCGCGCTGGTGGTTGCGGCGATCAACGGCACGGCGGACGCGGTCACGAAAGGTGCGGTCGATTCGGCGACCTCCGCGGTTCAGATCGCCATCGGACTGATCGGGATCATGACGCTCTGGCTCGGGATGATGCGGGTCGCCGAGGCCGCCGGGCTCGTGTCGCTGGTTGGCCGGGCCCTGAGTCCGCTGCTGCGCCGGCTCTTTCCCGAGGTGCCGCCTGAGCATCCCGCCGCGGGCGCGATCGTGCTGGCGCTCGCCGCAAACCTGCTCGGCCTGAACAATGCCGCGACGCCGCTCGGCATCAAGGCGATGGAGGAGCTGCAGGCGCTCAACCCGGACAAGGAAACCGCGACCAACTCGATGGTGACGCTCATGGCGCTCATCACCTCGGGCGTGCAGCTGATTCCCGCGACGATGATCGGGATCCTCGCGGCGGCGGGATCGACCGCGCCCACCGTCATCATCGGCTCGACCATCCTCGCCACCTTCGTCGGCACGGTTGCCGCGGTGCTCGCCGCGAGGGTGCTGCAGCGCTTCTATCCCACGTCACCGGCGGCCGAGGTGCGATCGTGATCCGCGCTGCGCTCGATGCCGTGTCGCTGTGGGCCATCCCGGTGCTGCTGGTCCTGATTCCGCTCGTCGGCCTCATCCGCAAGGTGAAGGTCTACGACGTGTTCATCGAGGGGGCGAAGGAGGGATTCGAGGTCGCCGTGCGGATCATCCCGTTCCTCGTCGGCATCCTCGTGGCCATCGGCATGTTCCGCGGGTCGGGAGCGATGGATCTGCTCATGGCGCTCCTGCGGCCGCTCGTCGCGCCGACCGGATTCCCGCCCGAGCTCCTGCCGCTGGCCATCCTGCGCTCGCTGACCGGCAGCGGCTCGCTGGCGTTCACCACCGACCTGATCAAAACCCACGGCGCGGACTCGGTGATTGCGAGGACGGCGGCGACGATGTACGGGTCGTCGGAAACCACGTTCTACGTGCTCGCCGTCTACTTCGGCGCCGTCGGCGTCCGGCGCACGCGCCACGCCGTTCCGGCCGCGCTCATCGGGGATCTCGTCGCGGCAATCGCGGCGGTCGCGGTGTGTGCGTGGATGTTCTGATCGAGGGAGTGCCGGGAGGTTTTATTCACAGGGAGGACGGGAGGATACTTTTTGTTCGTTTCAATTTGCACATTGCCAAAAAAAGAGCCTCCCGTTCCTCGCGTCCTCCCTGTAACAAGCTCGGACATCATCGATTCTTCCGCAGGTCGTCGAAATCCGGCATGTACGTTTTTCAGACCCTTGGCCGGCAGGAGCTCTCTTCGAACACAGGAGGAGTCCCTTCGAACCGGCTGACCATGACGCCCCGAAGTCGACTGACCTCGAGGATGATGCCTTCGTCGACGTGTAGCCGCACGTTTTTCATTTCGAGCTGAACACCGATCGGCGGGGAGGTCCGCGCCGTTGTCCCCGAGAGGAGCAGCAGGAAGGTCGAGCAAACGAAGACAGCCCTGGGCACCATGGTCAGTATCGGCGCAACTCCTGTGGAGGCGGAAAGAAGGGAAGTGACTCCCTTCCTCCCTTCCTCCCTGTTACCCGAGTCCCCGAACTCTCGACAGGAACTCCTTTCTCTCTACGGGCGGTCGACCGTGATCATCGCCCGGTACTGACCGGTGTTGTCAGCGAGATGGTCGTCGTTCACGCCGAGATAGAGCCGGCCGTTCGCTGGCGCGCGATCGATCGTGCCGCTGTTGCCGATGAAGATCGGTCCCGAGCCGCCGATGCGGGCAATGAGCGCGCCCGCGGCGTGGTCCCTTAGCGGCGCGTTTTCCGCACGCCGTCCGCTGGCCGACCCTTCCGGCCCGGCGCTGTCGCTCGAATTCGTGCTCAGTCCGATCGTGCCGTCGGCCTGGATCGTGACCCTGTCTCCGGTACGCACGTCGATGCCGGTATCAATCCATCGCTGTGTGGGGTTGACGACGACCCTGCGTCCGGCGGTGCCGACGGCACCTGGCGATCCGGCCACCGAACCGAGCTCTGCGCGCGTCAGCTGGCCGTCGCCGTTGCGATCGCGCCGCTCGAAGCTGCGCCTCGACCAATGCCATTCATTCATCGACACGCGGCCATCCCGGTTGTCGTCGAGGTCGGTGAGCAGGTCGTCCTGCGCAGTCGCGCCTTCGCCGATGACTTCCGCGCGGGTCAGCGTGTTGTCGTTGTTCCGATCGAGCCATTCGAAGGCGTCGCGGCTGGCGTGCCACTCGGATCGCTCGAGGCGGCCGTTGTTGTTCGCGTCGAGGTAGTCGAAGCGGTCCTCGAGATCGGCGTCGACGTCGGAATTCAGGAACTCGTTGCGGCTGAGAATGCCGTCGCCGTTCCGATCGGCGCGCCGGAAGGATTCGACGTCGTAGTGCCACTCACTGCGCGAGATCCGGCCGTCGCTGTTGTGGTCGTGATTTCTGAACCCTTCGGCCGTCCAGTCAGTGAACTCGCGGCGCCGCGCCTGCTCGAAGTCCTGGTCGTCTGCCGGGCGCTGGCGCGTCCCGCCCACCCGGACCTCGTCTCCCGACAGCCGCCCATCGCCGTTCCAGTCGTGCACGCGGAACGACTGATCGCTGCCTCGCCATTCCTCGCGGGTAATCACGCCGTCGCCGTTGGCGTCCATCGCGCGAAACCGCATCGTCCGCTCCGTCTGAGCAGCGGTGTCGGCCACGGTGAGCGGCAGAGCCAGCAAGGTCATCGCTATGAATACATGAGGTCGCATGGTCCCTTCCTCCTACAGTCGTGAAGAGGCAGGAAGCATGCCGGCCCTCAGGGCGGCCGGGTGCTCGGTGCTGGGTGGGCTCAGTGCTTGTGCGTGGTCAGGCTCTTACCCCAGCATCGCCCAGATACCGCGTCATCGTTTCCGCATAATGCGGCAGCGCGACCTCTGGCTCTTCTATTTCGGGATGCCAGGCTTTTTCCCATTCGAAGCAGTAGAAGCCCTTGTATCCGCTGCGCACGAGGATGTTGACGGTCTCGCGCACGGGGACGGTGCCGGCGCCGGTCAGGACGTAGCGGATGCCGGTGCCCTCGGGCTTCGAGTCCTTCAGGTGTGTGTGCTTCACGAACTGCGCGAGCATCTTGTAGGAGTACGCGGGATCTTCCTTCGCGCTGACGAAAGTGTGGTGCGCGTCCCACAGTAGGGCGACTGTTGGCATTCCGGCCCCCTTCAGGAGCTCGAGCAGCGTGGGGGAGTCGGTGAAATCGCCGTGCGATTCGATGATGACGCCGACGCCGCTGCCTTTCGCGTGCTCGCCGAGGGTGCGTAACCCGTCGATCACGCGCGGCAGCGTGACCGCCTTCGATTCTCCCGCCGGGATCTTGTCGCCGAATACCCGCACGTAGGGCGCTTTGAGCTTTTGGGCGAGATCGATGAACCGGCGGCCCTCGTCCAGCTGTGCCGCCCGCACCGATGCTTCGGCCTCGTGCATGCGAGACGATGCGCCGAGATCGGTGATCCGCAGGTCGAGCGCCGCGAGATCCTTCAGGGACTGCGCCAGACGCGAACCGGTGAACTCCGGTCGCTTGGTCAGATCCATCTCGCCTTCGATGCCGCGCAACTCGATGCCCGAATAGCCCAGCTGCGCCGCCTGCTCGAGCACTCGGCTCCAGGGCCACTTCGGGCAGCCCAGCGTCGAAAACGCGATCGGCAGCCGCGCGCGCCGCTGTCGAGCCATCACGATCGCGGGCGCAGCCGCCATGGCGGCCGTCGAGAGGAAGCGTCGGCGGGAAATCGTCGGCATAGCAGGCAGATGATACGTAAAGACGGCGCCGCGGCGCCAACCCGCTGACGATCGGTCACGGCTTTCCAGCGCCGAGGCCCACTTTCTCGAGCGCGCCCGTGATTTCTGAGTTCTTCATGAACCACGCCCACACGCGGCCGGTCCGGAGGTTTTCCGCGCTGAGCAGCGTGATGCCGAGATCGATGCCGATCACGTCGGGATTCACCCAGCCAGACGTCGGGTGAAAGGCGTCCGCGAAACCATAGCGGCCGTAGATCCGATCGCCGAAGCGCCGATGCATGTCGCGGAGCGCGGGGACCGTGATGTCGGGCGCGAACATCAGGGATCCAGCAGCGGCCGCTGGGACGACCGAGCCGTCAATCGACTGATGACGGGGTGGGCCGCCCCACGCGACGTAGCCTTTCTGGCTGTCCGAGGCCGTGATGCCCCACACGGTCCCGGTGTATCCCGGGAAATCCTTCGAGAGGCTGAGACAGAACGCCCGATGCGCGCGGGTTGCAATCACGGAGTTCTGGAACCAGTCCGTGCCCGATCCCTCCTCGCGACGGTTCCGGAAATCGATCCAGGCGTGCGAATACTGATGAACGAAGAGGGGGTCGGCGTGGCTGATATAGCTGTAGTCCTGGAACGTCATGAACGGCCGCGACCAGGCCCGCCATGACTCGGCTGGTATCCCGCGGACCGGCGAGGCGATGCCCAGCAGATACAGCAGCATCAGCTCGCAGTAGCGGTCCCATCGCGAGGCCAGAAATCCGGACTCGGGCCGCCAGCCGTGCGACAAGAGCGTCGAATGCCCGGCCAGCATCCACGCGAAGTCGACCCGCCGGTAGATCGTGTCGGCGTAACGGACGATCTCGCCGTCGGAGCCGAGACATTGCCGGACAGTCAGCACGCCCGCCAGCAGCAGCGCTGTGTCGATGGACGACAGCTCGCTCTTCCACTCGCGCGCGCCGGTCCGCAGGTTCACGAAGTGAAAGAACCACCCCTGATGGTGCTCCATCCGCTCCGCGAAGAAGCGCAGGGTCGCGCGCGCGCGGGCGCTCAGCTCGGCGCGGGGCAGCCAGCCCCGCTCGGCAGCGATGCAGATGCCGGTCAGCCCGAAACCAACGGCGGCGATGCTCCCGATCTCATTGACCGGCGTGCCGTCGGTGCGCGAACGATCGCGCACGATCCCGGTCCCGGGATCGGCCTGATCCCAGAAGAACATGAACGTTCGAAGAGACAGGTCCTCCAGAAACGCATCGTCTTCGGCCGCGAGCGCCGGAACTGGCGCCGGCGCCGGCGGCGCGCTTGGGAGCTGCGCGCAGGCGAGAGTGATGGCCGCGACGAGCGCGGCCATCGATTGGCAGAACGCAGTGCTGATTCGCCTGGGACGCAACCCAGGCCGCGTCGGCGTCGGGATTGACGTCGCGGCACCCACCATCAGAAAGCGTAGCGCACACCGAGCTGCAGCCGGCTCCCCGTGTCGATCAGGCTGCTCGGCCGGCCGAAGTTGATGTTCACGGCCGGCGGCGTCGGAATGTTGCCCTGATAGCCCGAGAAGTTGTCGAAGCCGAAGATGTTGAACCCCTGGAAGATCAGCGACACCTGGTGTGTGCCGTTGATGCGGAAGATCTTGTCGACCTGCAGATCGACCGCTCGATACGCCCAGGCATCCGGGATGATGAACGCGAACTGCTCGGGCCGGCCTTCGTTGCGCCGGACGACCTGCTGGTTCGGGCCGCTGCCGAGCGTATTGTCCGTGATCGTGTACGGCGTCCCCGATCCGAGCGTGATGAACGTGCTCATGATGAAGTCCCACGGCAGCCCGACGATGCCGCTGAGGATGAGGCGATGGCGCTCGTCATTTCCCGTCGGGTAGCGGGGATAGCTCGCGACCGTTGGCAGATCGAGGCTGAAGTCGTCGCCGCCGGTCTGCTCGGCCTGGCCGAGCGTGTAGGTCACGCTGAAGCCATAGCGGTTGCCGCCGGCGCCGTACGGCCGATCGATCTGCAGATACATGCCGTCGTACCACGCTTTCCGCCCTTCGAGATCGTTGACGAACAGATTCGAGAATCCCGCGACCGCGAGGCAGCAGGTCCCGTCCGGCCGGCGGTTGCCTCTGATCCATGAAAAGAGCTGACGGCTCCGCATGCCCGAGTAGCTGACCGAGGTCACGATGCCGCGCATCGTGTGGCGCAGACCGAGCGACCACTGATCGGAGACCGGCGGGTCGGTCTCGTTATAGAGCAGGAACAACTCGGGCGCCCCCGCCTGTCCGCTCGCGATGATCGCGTCGAGCCCCGCGACACTGAGGTACGAGGGGTTCCAGATCAGGGTCGGCTGACCATCACGGGGCGCGCCGTCGGTCGAGAACCTGAACGTGCGGCGCAGCCATTGCAGATTGGCGCGCTCGCTCAGGCCCGTGTTGTAGAGCACACGATCGTAGTAGCGACCCCAGCCGCCGAACGCGATCGTGCGGCCCTGACCGGTGACGTCGTAGGAGAAGCCGATCCGCGGCGCCAACGCACCGTAGAACGGGGGCCGGTCGTCGCCGTCGGTCGTGTACAGGGCGAGATCGACGAACGGCGCTGCCGCCTGCCGCGCGTTTTCGGGCGTGACGTGCTCGTTGTTGAGCATGTCCGACTCGTAGTCCCAGCGCAGCCCGAGGTTCAGCGTCAGCCGGTTGCCGACGCGCCAGTCATCCTGCGCAAAGATGCCGAACTGATAGTTCGTGGCACTGAGGTCCGGGTCGCCCGATCCGTAGACCGATTCGGCGGGGAAGTCCCAGCTGATGTCGCCGCGATACGTGAACAGCGGGTTACCGTTGAGGAACTTGCGGACGTCATAGTTGGCGATACTGAAGATGGCGCCGGCCTTGGCCGTGTGGCTGCCGTTCCATTTCAGGAACCGCGACGTATCGTTGCGCAGCGACACGCGCTCCTGCACGATGTACTGTTCGGTGTCGCGGCCGCCGATGCGCAGGAGGCCCGAGAAGTTCTCGCCGATGATGCCCGGGTTCTCCGGTTTCGGATTCCAGCGGTAGCGCTGATACGACACGTACGACTCGTTGAACGTCGAGCTGCTGGTCATCTGCCACTTGCCCTGCACTGAGTCGACGCGATTCTTGACGTTCTCCGCTGTCTCGTAGCTGTTGCTGGCGCCCTGGCCGCCGAAGCCGCGGATATCCGTCTCGTTGCGCCAGTTGTAGGTCGCCTCCAGCCGATGCTGCTGCCGCGGCTGCGACGAGAGTTTCGTGAAGAGCAGCTTCTCGCGGAACGGACTGACGAACACGCCTTCGTAGGCCAACAGGCGCTGCATCACCGCGGCCGGTACGTTCGAGACCGATCCGAGGAGGACCGTTCCGGCGCGATCCTGGCGATTCTCTTCGTACGAGCCGAAGAACTGGGCCCGGTCCGTCACAATCGGGCCGCCGATCGATGCGCCCCACTGCCAGCGCTCATACGTCGGTTTGGGTATCGTCTCGCCTTTGACGAAGAGGCCGGTCGAGTCGCGGACTACCGCCTCGTTGTCGACGAGCCGCTTGTCCTGGTAGAAGTTGAAGATGTCGCCGGCGAAGCGGTTGCCTCCGCTCTTGGTGACAGCGGTGATGATCGCGCTGGCCGCCTTCTCGTACTCCGCCTTGAAATTCTGCGTGAGCACCTGGAATTCCTGGACCGCGTTCTGCGGGAATGGATTGCCGCGGCTCGCGTCCTGCCCGACCACGCCGCCCTGGATGACGTCGTTCTTGAAGCTGATGCCGTCGATGAAGACGTTGACGCTGCTCGACGGGAGCGCGCCGGCGGAGAACTCCTTGCGAAACTCGTTGTCCGAGACGCGCACGCCGGGCGCGAGCGCCGCGAAGTTCAGGAAGTTCCTGCTGTTCTGCGGCAGATAGCGGAGCTGTTCGTCGGTCACGTTCGTCGAGATCTCCGACTTGCGCGTGTCGACGAGCCTCGTGCTTCCGACCACGCTCACCGTCTCGGCGAACATGACGTCGGCGCCGATGCGGAAATCGACCGTGATCGTCTGCCCGACGAGTACTTCCACGGTCTTCGTCTGTGGCTTGAATTGCTCCATGGCGACGCGGATCTCGTACGTCCCTGGCCGCAGCCCGGGCAGCGTGAACGAGCCTTCCACATCGGTCACTGCTTCCTGGGTGAAGCCCGATTGCACTTCGCGGGCGGTGACCGTCGCGCCGGGAAGGACGCCGGTCCCATCGGTGACCTTGCCTTGCAGCGTGGAGGTCGCGATCTGCGCGGCAAGGATCGAGGGTGCGAGCAGCACGGTGATGAGGGAGGCGACGGCGGCGAGTCGGCCTGTGCCTTTCGAGGGCGGCATGACGAACCTCCTCTAAGGACATCGAACGGCAGAGTCGCAAAAACTCTGCGTATGGTCCTGACCTCCTACTATCCGCCGTGGCTCGGGCAGTGTCCAGTTACATGGGACGAGCCTTTACAACTTCTTGAGTCCGCAGTCATGACCTCGTCATTCCGGTCGGCGAGCCTGCATACATCGGCCGTTGGCCGGTGGTCGGTCTTGAAGGGGGATGGTTCACACGGGCGCATGGTCCCGTCTTGAACCGTCCGCACGCCCTTGCCGCCCACCGGACGACGGCCGTTTCGTTTGGTGGGCGGCTGATGAGGTCCGGAACGTTTCCGGCCCTTACTTGCGTCCCAGTTCCAACGCCTCGAGCCGCGCGTTGAACGTCGTCCAGCGTGACTGTTCCTCGGCGAGGAGGCGCGCCAAATCGGCATGGCGGGCCTTCAACTCCTCGTCACTCTTTTCCAGCCGTTCGGCCTGACCGCGCACGGCATCGAGAAAGAAGTTCGCTTCCTTCGGCCCGCCGGCGTCCGCCGCCTCGGCCTGACCACTCATGGACTTCAACATGTTCGCGATCGGCCGCTGGAGCTCGTTCGCCTGCAGCTTCTCCTGAACGTCCGCGAGCTCCTTGCCGACGACGCTGATTCGCTGCTCCTGCAGCGCGAGCCTGGCGACGAGCAGCTGGGCGCGGAGGCTGGCACCGGCCGCCTCGGCGAGCTCGGCACGCAGCGCCCGGAGCTCGGTCAGCACCTCGTCCAGGGTCGCCGGCGCGGGCGACGGCGTCCGGGCCGGCTGTCCCTGCGCAGCCGCACCTGCGGTGACGACGAGAGTCAGGGCGAGAGCCATCAGCGGGGCGATTACCGTCGTTTTCATTCGAAAACCTCCTCGATGACTGAATGGTAGCGCATGCTATCTTGCGTGACAAGGTATATTACGGAACAAGTCACAGCCGAGTTCCGGTTCCCGGTGGCACGACGCGAAAGCCGGGCGGGGCCCGTTGAATCCGTGTCCATCTTCGACTCGGGACGGGAAGGACGATCCGGAGTCCATCCGCGACGTTCGCAGGGGAAGGCACATCCGGGCCCGTCACCGATTCGTGCCGGGCGACACGATCCGCGCGTCGTTCGTCACTCGCGCGTCTCGATCGGTGCTGCGGAATGCGTCGTCGACGGGACCACTTGCCGTCACGCGGTGACCGTACCACCTGATTGAAACGCGCGTCACAAACACGCATCTCGCGATCGCACGTTGTCGTCTCCTTCCTCACACCCACTGAGGAGGACTCGTGCGCATCGCCCTCACGCTGTCCGTGCTGATGCTGACGATCGTTCCGTGCTTCGCGGATCCGCCGTCACGAGTTCGCGGCGTCTCGCCGAAGGAAACGGGTCTCATCATGGAGCTGCTGGCGCGATCCGGGACTGCTCGCGCGCTGGTCGCGGAGATCGAAAGTACAGATCTCATCGTGTACGTGCAGTACGGCGCCGAACTGCCGACCGGCCGCGCCGTGACGCGGCTCGCCACCGCGACGCCCGAGCATCGGTACCTGCGGGTGATCCTGGCCCCGATGACGCACCCGGCCGATCGCGGTGCGCTGCTCGCGCACGAGCTCCAGCACGCCGTCGAGATCGGCCGCGTGCCCGACGTGCGCGACGCTGACGGGATGCGGCGGCTGTTCGCGGAGATCGGCGAAGACCGCAATGCCCGGTTCGCGTTCGAGACCGCGGCCGCGCGCGAGATCGGAGCGCGGGTGCTGCGCGAGCTGGCGATGGGGGCGAGACGGCGGGGGGAGTGAGTCATCAAGTTGGAAGTGACAAGGCACAAGTACAACGGAAGGAAGACCGTGATGTCAGACGTTCCGTTGTACTTCGTTTGTATTACTTGCCACTTGAAGCAGTCAAACGCCGCCCGAGATCCGCGAGGAACGTCTCGATGGTCGCCGTGTGTCCGAACACGAACCGCGACATGAACCGGAAGATCGGGTTGTAGACTTCGCCGTGCTCCGTAATCGCGAGCCTGGTGCCGGCGCCATCCGCGGTCAGCGCGTACGTCCAGCTGCCGCCGAAGGGGAGCGACGGGTCAGCGATCCGCGTCACCAGCCGCGTCGGCGCCTGCGATTCCTGAACCTCGAACGTGATCGTGCCGTTGCTGCCG
Organism: uncultured Acidobacteriota bacterium; assembly: GCA_963785755.1. Classification (GTDB taxonomy): domain Bacteria; phylum Acidobacteriota; class Vicinamibacteria; order Vicinamibacterales; family 2-12-FULL-66-21; genus JACCXG01. The sequence goes on from CAWAXG010000071.1 coordinate 201,405, forward strand.
TGCTCGCGCCAGCGCGGCGTCGGCGTGCGGGCGAGGACCTCCACGCGCTCGACATCGGATCGCCACGTGGGGTAGCGCTCGACGTCCTGCAGCACCGCGAAGACCTGGTCCGGCGGATCGGCGAACGCCGCCTCGCGGGAGGCGGTGTGCGCGCGCGGCAGCGTATAGCCGATCGTCGTCACGATCGCGACGATTGCCACCAGGACGCCGAGCACCATCAGGGCGGCTCTAATCACGAGGGCGCTCCTTCGTCATCATCCGCAGCGCGGTCTGCGACAGCAGCCCCAGGGCCCTGCAGCGCCGTGCGCCGCTCGTGTCCGCGTTCGACATGGCCGGGAGGATAGATTCGAGATCAATTGTTCGTCAAAACGAACGACCGGCTTTCGCATGGACCGGCGAAATCTCCAGCTCATCTGGAGAAAGGCGGGTGTCTGCCCGAAACGCGCGTGCTATTCTTCACGGCCATGTCCACAGGGCCCAAGGTCCAGCCGGTTCGTCATGCGGCAAAGTTCTACGAAACTGAGTCCAGCCTTTACGACACGGTCGCGAACTTCCTCACGGAAGGGTTCGCCGCCGGTCAGCCCGCGATCCTGGTTGCGACCCCCACCCACACCGAAGCGATCGAGCGCCTGCTCGGGGATCGGTTGATCGACGTGCCGCGGGCACGGCGGACCGGCGACCTGGTCGTGCTCGATGCGGAAGACACCTTGGGGACGTTCATGATCAGCGGCCGCCCGGACGCGGAGCTGTTCGAGTTCCATGTCGGCAACATCCTGGAGCAGGTCCTGCGCGGCCGCCGGAATGCGCAGGTCCGCGCCTACGGCGAGATGGTCGACGTGCTGTGGAAGCAGGGACTGGCGGATGCCGCGGTCGAGCTCGAGATCCTCTGGAACAAGCTGGCGCTCAAGTACTCGTTTTCGCTGCTGTGCGGCTATTCGATGGGCAACTTCTTCAAACAGGCCGAGCAGTTTCACGAGGTCGTCAGCCAGCATTCGCACATCGTGGTCGATCCCGTGATCGATGACCCCGGACTCGGAAGAGACCGGCCGCGAGTCATCTAGATTTCCCAGACTTTCGGGCCATTTCCGCCAGGAAACCAGGCTCTCCATACGGGCTTTTCCCGATTGACAGACCTGAGCCTTTTCCGTCTAATTACCCCTTCATGTTGAAGCTCAGCCGGATGTCCGGTGGACGCGCCCCGCCAAGTGTCCCTGGCAGCGGCCATTCTGAAGTCGCGCTCCGCACACGGTAGCGAGGCCGGGCCGACCGCTTGCTGTGCGTGGTCAGCCGCCGGCAACAGCATTTTCAATCGAGCGATGCGCCAACGAGGTCGGAGGAGACTCGTGCGTGTGTCGAACGGACTACATCGTGACTCGTCTCTCGGTCAGTTCTGCAGCCGGCATTTCGTCCGGGTCGCGGCCGTCGTCCTGACGCTCGCCGCCTTCAATCTCTGCTTCCGCCTCGATCGCGAGGTCATCACCGAGTGGGATGAATCGCTCTATGCGATTTCCGCGGCGGAGACGGCCCGCCACGGCAATTGGATTGCGACGACCTTCCACCGCGAGCTCGATTACTACAATACGAAGCCGCCGTTGAACATCTGGCTGATTGCCGCGTCGTTCAAGGCCTTCGGTCCGGACCTGTTATCGCTTCGGCTGCCATCGGTGATCGCCGCCTGGCTCACGGTTCTCGTGCTGATGATCTGGACCGCACGATCGTTTGGCATGATGACCGCGCTCTTCGCCGGACTGGTCCTCAGCACCACCTTCGGCTTCATCTACGTCCACTCGGGGCGCAGCGCGAACACGGATGCGCTCTTCACGTTGTTCATGCTCCTGATCGTCGTGACGCTGTGGGGCTCGTTCGATCGCCCGTGGCGGCTGGTCTGGCTGGGCCCGCTCGTCGCCGGCATCTTCCTGCTGCGCGGCATGGCGGTGCTCATGCCGCTCGCGTTGATCGGCGTCGTCCAGATACTCGATCTCCGCAGGCTGCGGGAACGATGGCTCCCGCTGTCGGTGGCCACGGTGCTCCTGACGCTGCCGATGGCCGCCTGGGTCTTCGCCCGCTGGCAGGTGGACGAGTGGCGCTTCCTGGAGCGGATGTTCCACTACGACTTCGTGGCGCGAAGCGCACGGGCGCTCGAGGGACACACCGGCTCACCGGTCTATTACCTGAACGTGCTTCAGAAAGATCAGTACGACTGGCTGCTCGCCGCGACCGGCGCGATGGTGCTCTTCCCGTTCTCGCTCGCCGCGGTGCGCCAGCGGCTGGCACAGTCCACCCGCGATCGCTATTTCGCGATCGTCCTCGGCTCCTGGATCGCGGTGACCCTGTTGATCCCGACGGCGATGCGCACGAAGGTCGCCTGGTATCTCAATCCGTTCTTTCCGGTGTTTGCGCTGCTCGTCGCCGTGACGCTGTCGCGCGGCCTCGGTGTCGCGGGAGCGCAATTCCGGCGGCGCCAGCGGATTCTCGCGGGGCTCGTGCTGCTCGCGCTCGCCGTGGCCGAGGGAAAGTTGATCTGGTACTGGTACAACATGAGGGACCTGAACTTTTCGGCGCAGGGGATCCTGCTCGACGAGCGGGAACGCCTGGCCGGCCAGCGCGTCTTCCGCGACCGCTGGCCGGGCGGCGGACGCTTCATCCTCGAGCAGATCGTCGGCGGGGAAGCGATGCAGGCCCACGACGAGCAGGACTTCCTCAAGAAAGGGGACCGCGGCGACTTTCTGCTGCTGACACGCTCCCAGGTCGCGTATTCGCGATTGTCCTGTCCGCGGACGAACCATCGCTTCGCGTTGTGCCGCTACCCGGACTGACGACGGTCACCCCTCCCAGCCGTTGATGATTGTCTCGCGGAGGTCGAAGCCGAACGCACGCTCGCTGATCGCGACGATCGGCGGGCCCTGCAGACGCTTGTAGACCGACCGCTGCATGCGCTGCGCCGCTTCGTGCACGACGGCGGCGAAACTCTCGCTGGTGTGCTTGTCGTACACCGTCCGCCCTTCGGGATCCGGAACGAAGCGGTTGGGGTCGAGCGCCCGTTGATCGAACAGCGCCACCAGCTCTGAGGGGGCGCGCCGGCGCTCGGCCAGCTCGGTGACCACCGGCGCCATGACGTAGTAATCGAACGGATCGAATTGATTCGCGGCGAGCTCGGCCGAAGGCCGCAGGGCAAAGGTTTCCTCCGGAATGATCTCGCGGCCGGCGCGGGCGTTGACGTGGCGGGCGAGCCGGTAGACGTCGACCTTCGAGAGGTCGCCGATGACCGAGATCCCGCCGCACATGTCGCCGTAGAGCGTCGCGTAGCCGAGCGCGATCTCGGTTTCGTTGCCGCAGGAAATCAGGAGGGCGCCGGTGTCGTTCGACTCCGCCATCATCAGCAGGCCCCTGATGCGCGCGTGCAGGTTCTCGCGCGTGAGGCTGCGCATGATCGGATGGCCATGCTGCTCGAAGACGCGGCGGGCCTCGGCATCCACCGACGAGATCGGGATGATCCCGTAGCGGACACCGAGCGTGCGCGCGAGGCGTTCGGCGATGCCACGCGTCATCTCGGTGTTGTCCTCGGACGGCAGGTTATAGGCCGCGACCTCGCCGGCGCCGGCCGCATCGACCGCGATCGCGAGCGCCAGTGCTGAATCGATGCCGCCCGACACGGGCACCACCAGGCGGCTGAATCCGGTTTTGCGCATGTAATCGCGCAGCCCCATGACGAGCGCGTCGTACATCTCGCGCTCGCGTTCGATCTCCGGGAGCTCCAGCGCCGCATGCGGCCGCGACTCGGGGTCCGACTCCCCGAGATCCACGACCAGCAGCTCCTCCTCGAACTGCGGGGCGATGGCGATGAGCCGGCCATGTTCGTCGTAAACGAGGCTCTCGCCATCGAAAGTGATGACATTCTTGCCGTTGTCGGCGGCGCCTACCGTGTTGACGTAGACGAGCGGCTTCCGCAGTTGCGCGACGTGACGGCGGATGATCGCGTCACGTTCATGACGCTTGCCCGGATAGAAGGGCGACGCGTTCAGGTTGAGCAGGACCGACGCCCCCTTTGCCGCCAGCTCGGGCAGCGGCTTGACGTCGTAGAACTCGTCCCACATGTCTTCGCAGATGGAGACGCCCAGCCGGACCGGGCCCTGGCGCGTGTCGATCTCCACGGCGTCGCGCCGCTCCCCGGGCGTGAAGAACCGCTTGTCGTCGAAGTAGCGGTAGTTGGGCAGCAGCGACTTGCGGGCGCGGGCGAGCACGCGCCCGTCGCGGACGACGGCGGCGGCATTGTATTTCCTGACCGTGCCGTTGTCGTTGCGCGCGTGGAGGTCGTAGTCGATGAAGCCGACGACCGCGGTGATCCCGCGCGCGGCGTCAGCAATGCGTGCGATGGCGCGGTCGTTCGCGGTCAGGAAGTCGGCATTCTCGATGAGGTCGCCGATGCAGTAGCCGGGCAGAACCATCTCGGGGGCGACCAGGAGATCCGCCTGCTGCCGGATCGCCTCTTCCAGCGCCCCGATGACTCTCGCCGCATTGCCCCTGATGTCTCCGCTCGTGGGGTTCAGCTGCGCCAGCGCGATTCGCATCTGACGGCTATTGTAGCGGCCAGGCGCGGGGCATCCGCCGCATCAGAGCCGAACCGCCTGCCCGGTTCTCGCGGATTCGTATGCCGCCATCGCGGCGACGAACGATGCCCGCGCGTCCTCGATGTTCGCCACCGGTTCGCGCCCGCTCTCGAGGCACTCGATCAGATGATTGAGCGGAAACGGCGCCGCCGGCGCGAACGGCGGCTCCGACTGCCGCTCGAAGGTCCAGTCGGTTGCCCCCGCCGCAAGGACGGCCCGTCCCGGCACACGGTACCACTGATCGATGATCTCGCCGCGGGTGCCGATCACCTCGAGGCGAACCACGCTGTTCTGCTTGGGCGACGGACCGGTCTTGCGCGGCGCATTGATCGTCCAGCCGGCTTCGAGCGTCGCAATCGTGCCATTGGCGAAGGTGAACGTGGCCATCCCCCAGTCTTCGACCGCGATGTCCTTGTGCACCAGGTTGGCCATCCTGGCCTCGACCTGGACCACTTCGCTCCGGCACAACCAGCGGAACAGATCGATCCAGTAGATGCCCTCGTCGATGAAGGCTCCACCAGGCACCTGGCGGGGATCCGCGAACCATCCCGGTTTGCCCGAACGGTACCAGTCCTCCGCGATCGACCAGCGGCCCGTCTGATGCAAGAGAATGATGTCGCCGATCTGGCCGGCGTCCACTCGCGGCCGCAGGTCCGCGGCGCGGAGCCGCATGATGCCCTGGAACGGCATGCAGACGATCCCCGCAGCCCTGATCGCCTCCACCATCCGATCCGCCTGCCCGACGTTCATCGCCAGCGGCTTGCCGAGCACCATGTGCTTGCCGGCCGCGGCCGCGCGAATCGCCAGATCCGGAATCTCCCGCACCGGCGAGGCGATGTGAACGATATCGACGCGCTCACGCGCGAGCAGCTCGCCGTAATCGGCATAGCCCGGAACGCCGAAGGTTTTCGTGAATGCCTCCAGCTGAGTAGCGTCGTGCCAGGCGGCTGCCACGAGCTCGGCCTTCGGATATTCCGGCAGCGCACGGGCCAGCCCGTACGCCGAGTACCAGTGCCCGAGGCCCAGAATCGCCACTCGCCATGTTCGGCTCATATCTCCTTCGTCCTCCGTTTGCTCGTGTGCGGGCGCGGCCCGCGCCCGATGCGCTGATCGTCCTCGAATGGTGTAACGTCAGTCTATGCTGCTGATGAGACTGCGTAGTGTCGCCATTCTGATTGTCACCGCGGTTGTGACCGGCTACGGATATCAATCTTCTCAGCCGAATCGCCCCTGGCCTCCCGGGCTGCAGACAGTATCGCCGGATTCTCCGGTGCTCCAGCCCGCCGACGCGGTCAAGACGTTCTTCATGCCGCCCGGCTACCGTGTCGAAATCGTGGCGAGCGAGCCGCTCATTCAGGACCCGATCGTGATCGATTGGGACCCGGCGGGGCGCTTGTGGGCCGTCGAGATGCCCGGCTTCGTGCCCACCCTCCAGACGCCCGAGCCCAACCTCGATCCGATCGGCCGCGTCGTGGTGCTCGAGGACACGAACCGCGACGGCGTGATGGACAAGCGGACCGTGTTTGCCGACAAGCTCGCCCTGGCCCGATCGCTCAAGGTGCTCGATCGGGGCGTGCTCGTCGCCGAACCGCCGAATGTGTGGCTCATGCGGGACACCGACGGCGATCTGCGAATGGACGCGAAGGAGCTGGTGACCGGCTCGTTCGGGCGGCGCGACGCGCATCCCGAGCAGAACGCCAACGAGTTCTACTGGGCGCTCGACAACCGGATGCACAACTCGATGAGCGACACCTACTTCCGACTCAAGGGGGGCAAGTTCGAAGTGCTGCCGAACCTGTCCCGCGGCGAGTGGGGGATCACCCAGGACGATGCGGGGCGGATCTACCGGAATACCAACGAGTCCGCGCTGCACGTCGATCTGCTGCCGTCGGCGTACCTCGCGCGCAATCCACAGCTGCTGCGCACGCGCGGCAGCTACGAGGCGCTGCGAGACGAAGAAAATGCCGTCAACGTTGTCTGGCCGGTCCGGCCGAATCCCGGAACGAATCGCGCGTATCAGCTCGGCATCGATCGTCCGGACGGGACGCTGCACCGGTTCACGGCCGTCTGCGCGCCTGTCGTCTTCCGCGGCGATCGGCTGCCGGCGGAGCTCTACGGCAACGTCTTCGTCGCGGAGCCTGCCGCCAACCTCGTCGGCCGGCTCGTACTCGCTGACGACGGGACGTCGCTTCGGGCACGGAAGGCCTACGAACGGGGAGAATTCCTGGCCTCCACTGACGAGCGTTTTCGTCCGGTGTACCTGTCCAATGCGCCCGACGGCGCCCTCTACATTGTCGACATGTACCGCGGCGTGATTCAGCAGCGCCGCGACATCACCGAATACCTTCGCGACTACATCGTCTCGCGGAAAATGGAGCAGCCGGTCGCTCTGGGCCGGATCTACCGCGTCGTTCATGACACGACGTCCCGCGACATCCCCTCATCGAAACCGGACCTGTCGCCGGCGCGCCTCGTCGAGCGTCTGGCACACCCGAATGGCTGGTGGCGAGACACGGCGCAGCGGCTGCTCGTCGAGCGAGGCGATGCATCCGTGGCGCCGTTGCTGGTGAAGCTTGCGGCGTCGACACCGGACTGGAAGACGAAGCTCCACGCGCTGTGGACACTCGATGGACTCGACGCGATCGAGGCGCCCCTGGTGATGACGGCGCTCGAGGATCCGTCGCGCGAGGTCCGCGCCTCGGCCCTGCGCATCGCCGAACGGTGGCTGGACAAACCGGGACATCCGATGCAGGCGGCGGTCCTGAAACGGTTGGACGACGGCGATTGGTTCGTGCGTCACCAGCTTGCCGCCACGCTCGGGGTGCTTCCGCTGCAGGAGCGTACGGCGGCGATCGCTTCGCTGCTCGAACGCTACGGCGACAATCCCGTCACGCTCGACGCGGCGCTCAGCGGTCTGCGCGGCGTGGAGATTGCCGTGCTCGAGCGGATGCTCGAGGGCACGGGCGGCGTGACGCCTCAGCGGGAGGCCGCAGTCACGATGCTGACCGCGACCGTCGTGCGCGGCGGACAGGACGAGCAGGTTCAGAAAGTGTTCGCGATGATCGCGGACGGGACGCGCGCGCCGTGGCACCGCGCTGGCCTGACGCGAGGCGCCGAGATTGCGGTGCTTGGCACGACGATGCCGGGCACTCCGGCCCGGCGCGGCGGTCCCGCGCTGCCTAGTGCGCCTTGTCCGACCTGTCCGGGAGCGCGCGGCGGGCCCGGAGGCTCTTACGCGTTTGGCGACATGGAGCGGAATCCTCCGACTGGCGGCCGCGGCGCTGGCGTGCGCACGCTGCGGCTCAACGCGGAGCCGTCGGCCTTGACGGCCATGGCAGCAACGGGTGGCGAACTGGGGACGCGTGCTGCGGCCCTGATCGCGCGAGTCGAATGGCCGGGCAAGCCCGGCATGGCGGCGCCGCTCGCGCCGTTGGCGCCGGCGGAACAGCAGCGATTCAACGCCGGCCGCGAGATCTACAGGAACGTCTGCCAGGCCTGTCACCAGGCCGATGGACGGGGCCTGGAGAAGGTCGCCCCCAGCCTGCTGGAGTCGGCGCATGCGGTCGGCCCTGCCGAGATCCCGATCAGAATCCTGTTGCACGGCAAAGAAGGGTCGACAGGGCTGATGCCGCCGGTGGGGCAGGTCTTCGACGATGAGCAGATCGCCGCGGTCCTGACCTACGCGCGCCGGGAGTGGGGCTTGAGGGGTTCACCGGTGGACCCGTCAACGGTCAAGGGGGTCCGATCGAGCACGGCGGGCCGGACCCGGCCGTGGACCGATCAGGAGCTGGCGGCGGCCCTCAAAGGCGGCCTCTAATCGGCCTTTGGGTCGCCTCACGACGACAGCTGGAACTACGCGGTCGGGACCTACAGCGTCGTGATGACCTACACGTTCTCGACACCCTGAGGCTCTCTACGTGCTACGTGCTCACGTGCTCACGTGCTTGCGTGACATGCTCACGTGCGACTGAGCCGCTCCGCTTCCTTATTCCTATTGACATTCGATAGGTGCGCCCCGTAGGCTTCTATCGAGATTCGATAGGAGAGGGGCGATGGCGTTTCGATCGCGCGTAGCGGCTCTTCTTCGCAACCTGTTCCGCGGCGGGGCGACCGAGCGCGAGCTCGACGACGAGCTGCGCGCGTACGTCGACATGGTGGTCGACGACAAGCGGCGATCGGGTCTCACGCCGGAGCAGGCCCGCCGCTCGGCGCTGGCCGAGCTGCAGGGCCTCGAACAGGTCAAGGAACGCGTCCGTGCCGTGCGTGCGGGCGCACTGCTGGCGCAGGTCTGGCGCGATGTCGGCTACGGTCTGCGGATCGCTCGCCGTAATCCCGGCTTCACCCTGGCTGCCATCCTGACCCTCGCGCTCGGGATCGGCGCCGCCACCGCCACCTTCACCGTCGTCGACACCATCGTCATCAGGCCGCTGCCTTACCGCGAGCCCGGGCGGCTCGTGAAGATCTGGGCGAGCGCGTCGAGCGAGCCCATCGACAACGTGGCGCTCGCCGAGTTCCAGGACATCAGCGATCAGAACCATGTCTTTGCAGAGGTGGCTGCGGACGATGGCATGGATTTCACCGTCCTGACGATGGCGGGGCAGCGGGCGCCCGCCAATGGAGCCATCGTCACGCCGCAGTGGCTCTCCACACTCGGTGTTCAGCCGATCCTCGGTCGTGGATTCCTGCCGGATGAAGGACAACCGGGTCGGGATCACGTGGTGATCCTGACGGACGACTACTGGCGTCGCCGGTTCAATGCCGATCCCGGCGTGATTGGCAGGACGCTCGAGATCGACGGGACGGCGTCGACTATCGTCGGCGTCCTGCCGCCGAACGTGTTGAGGTACGGGGCCGACTTTCTCAAGCCGCTCGTCAGCGCGACGTACCCGGCCGATCGACAGCGCCGGGACCTCGACGTGGTCGCGCGCCTCCGGCCGGGAGCCACCGTCGCGAGCGCGCAAGCCGAAGTCGACGTCATCGCGAACCGGATGGCGAGCGTGTATCCGGAGTCGAACCAGGGCCGGCGGTTCAGCGTGATTCCGCTCGAAAAGTACTACGCGCTGGTTGATCCCAAAGCCGTTCGAGGGCTGACGCTGATGCTCGGCGCCGTCGGCGTCGTCCTGCTGATCGCCTGCGTCAACGTGGCCAATCTGCTGACGGCTCGCGCCGCGATGCGGCATCGGGAGTGTCTGGTGCGGACCGCGCTAGGCGCGAGCCGGGCGCGGTTGATGTCGCAGCTGCTCGTCGAGAACGTGCTGCTGTTCGTGCTGGGCGGCGCTCTGGGGATCCTCTTCGCCTCGTGGAGTGTCGACTCGATGGTCGCCCTCGCGGTCGCTGAAGGCTACGTGCCGGCGCGCATGGCAGTTTCGATAGACGCACGTGTGCTGCTGTTTGCGTTGTCCATGTCACTGGCGACGGGGTTGGTCTTTGGTCTTGCGCCGGCCGTGCGATCGACCCGCGTCGATCTGAATGAAGGGCTGAGAGACGCAAGCCACGTGGTCGGCGCCGGTCCTGGCCGCGGCCGGACCAGACGCGTCTTGATCGTGGCCGAGCTCACCTTGTCGCTCGTCCTCCTGATCGGGTTCGGGTTGTTGATCCGGAGCTTCCTCGGCCTGCAGTCGATTGGCCCTGGGTTCGACTCGACACGGCTGCTCGAAACGATCTCGGATGGCGGGCGCTCGTTTCCCGATGCCGTCGCGTATTGGCAGACGGCGCTCGATCGCGCGGGCGCGATGCCCGGCGTCGAATCCGTTGCCGTCACGTCCCGGCCGCCGCTTCGCGGCGCGCGAGAGCAGCGATTCGCGGTCGAAGGCCTGAACGTGCCGGCGGAGGACGAGCCGAGGGCGGGCGACATTCTGGTCAGCGCCGGCTACTTCAGGACGCTCGGCATTCCGCTCATTGCCGGTCGTGCGCTGAACGAACGGGACACGCATGGATCGACGCCGGTCGTCGTCATCAGCCAGACGCTCGCGGCCCGATTGTTCCCGGATCAAAACCCACTCGGACGGCGGCTGCGGCTCGGCGAGCGCCTGCCGATGACCTGCTGCAGCTCGGGCGCGCCGGTCGAGAACGTGTGGCGGGAGATCGTCGGCGTGGTGGGGGACATCCGGCAGGCCAATCTCGACGAGCAGCCCGCCGCGACGATTTACCGCCCGTTCACGCAGATCGTCGAACACGACATGTTTCTGATGCTGAAGGTGCGTTCAGACGCCGACATGACGCAGGTTGCGGCGAACCTTTCGTCGGTGCTGAGCGGCGCCGTCCCCGGCAGTCAGTGGTTCGACGTGCGGCCGACGGCGCAGGTGATCAACGCCTCGGAGTCGGTCCGGCTCCGGCGGTTCGTCCTGATTCTGCTCGGGGCCTTCGCGGCGCTCGCGCTGGCGCTCGCGGCCGTCGGCCTGTACGGCGTGATGTCGTACTTCGTCGCCGAGCGCCGTCGCGAGATTGCCGTCCGGATGGCGCTCGGGGCGACGCGGTCGGCCGTGCTCGCCCAGGTGCTATCGGAAGCCGGCCGGCTCGTCGCCGCGGGTCTCGTCCTCGGCGGCATCGCGGCCCATCTCCTGACCCGCTTCATCTCGTCCTTGTTGTTCGGCATCAACGCGAACGACGCGCCCACCTACATCGGCGTGTTCGGGGTACTGGGGATGGTCGCCCTGCTGGCGAGCTATCTGCCCGCGAGCCGCGCCGCCGCAATCGATCCGATTGTGGCGCTGAAAGAACCGTAGCCTCGACACGGTTCGTCGACCCGTCGGTCGCGATTGATTTGAACCGCGCCCTCGGTCTGCGTTATCGTCCCGCGGGGGCGAGGATCTTCCGGCCGTGAAAGTCCACGTTTGCCTTCCGTCCGAAGCCTACGGCGGCTCAAGTCGGCAAGGCCCTGCCAAGAACCCGAAACGACATCCGAGCGTGGCTGAAACGTGAACCTCACCGATCTGAAGTACCCGATTGTCCAGCTCTCATTGGATCTCACCTCGCTCGACGAGGCGATTGAAACCGCCGCCATCGGCGTGGAGGCCGGCGTCGACTGGCTCGAGGCCGGCACGCCGCTCCTCCTCGCCGAGGGCCTTCACGCGGTCGAAGGTCTGCGCGCGCGGTTTCCCAATCATCCAATCGTCGCCGACCTGAAAACGATGGACGGCGGCTACCTCGAGGCCGAGATGATGGCGAAGGCGGGCGCCGATCTCGTCGTCGTGATGGGGCGCGCACACGAGGCGACGATCCGGCGCGTCGTGGACGCCGGGCGCAAGTTCGGCGTGAAGGTGATGGGGGACAACCTCGCCGCCGACGATCGCGTCGCGAATGCGGTGTGGATGGAGCGTCTCGGGGTCGATTTCATCGTGCACCACATCGGCTTCGACGAGCGCGGCATGATCAAGGGCCTGAGCCCGCTCGACGAGCTCGACGATGTCGTGCGGTCGGTCTCGATCCCCGTTCAGGCCGTGGGCGGCCTCTCGATCGAGCAGGCGATCGAATGTCCGGCCCGCGGGGCGCCGCTGGTCGTGGTTGGCGCTCCGCTCGTCATCGACGGCGCCGCATTCCGGCCGGCAGGCGGGGCGCTGTTCCCGGTGCTGCGGCGCATCTGCGAGGACATCAAACGCACGCCCTACCGCAATCCGCGGGACGTGTCGGCCGGTTGATTCGCGTTGCCTCGCTCGACATTCCGTTTGCGCTCGTGGCGTCACATGAATCGAACGCGGACCGCCGGACTCGGTCTCGCTCTTGCGATGATCGTCGGCGGATGCCAGCGTGAGGCAGGCTCACAGCAGGCCGGAGGTCCCGTGATCACGCAGGCACTCGTCAACGGCCGGATCTGGACCGGCAACCCGGCGCAGCCGCAGGCGGAAGCGATCGCCCTCGCCGGCGACCGGATCGCCGCGGTGGGAACGTCCGCCGACATCCGGCAGCGAGCCGGAGCCGCCGACGTCGTCGATCTCGGCGGTCAGTTCGTCGTTCCCGGGTTCATCGACACGCACGTGCACTTCATCGACGGCGGATTCCGTCTGGCATCCGTGCAGCTTCGTGATGCGCGGACCAAAGAAGAGTTCGTCCGCCGCATCGGGCAATTTGCGCAGACGGTCGCGCCGGGCACCTGGATCACCGGCGGCGACTGGGACCATACGCTGTGGGGAGAGGAGTTGCCGCGCCGGGACTGGATCGATGCGGTGACACCCGATCGTCCGGTCTGGATCAGCCGGCTCGACGGACACATGGCGCTGGCCAACTCTCTCGCGCTCAAAACCGCCGGCGTGACCCGCGCGGTCACGGATGTGAACGGCGGCGAGATCGTTCGCGATCCCACCGGCGAGCCGACCGGCCTCCTCAAAGACAACGCGATGAGCCTGGTCGAGTCGAAGGTCCCACCTCCCACGGACGCGCTGCACGACAGGGCCATCGACGCCGCGATGGATCATGTCGCGGCGCAAGGGGTCACGGCGATCCACAACATGGGATCGTGGAGCGATCTCGAGGTCTTCGCCAGGACGCATCGCGCGGGGAAGCTGATGACCCGAATCTATGCGGCGGTCCCGCTCAGAAGCTGGGAGAAGCTGCGCGACGCCGTTGCCGCGAAGACGTATGGCGGAGATGGCCGCGGGGACGCCTGGCTCAAGGTCGGTGCGCTGAAGGGCTTCGTCGACGGATCGCTCGGGTCGCACACGGCGGCGTTTCACGAGCCCTTTGCCGATGCGCCGCGCGACCGCGGCCTCTTTGTCAATACGCCCGACGATCTCTACCGCTGGATCTCGGGCGCCGACAAGGCGGGCCTGCACGTGCTCGTCCACGCGATTGGCGACCGGGCCAATGCGACGCTGCTCGACATCTTTGAGCGCGTCGCTCGTGAGAACGGTCAGGGGGATCGCCGGTTCCGCGTCGAGCACGCGCAGCACCTGGCGCCCGCCGACATTCCGCGGTTCGCGGCCCTTGGCGTCATCGGCAGCATGCAGCCGTATCACGCGATCGACGACGGACGATGGGCAGAGCGTGTGATCGGACCGGTTCGAATCAAGACAACTTATGCGTTCAGGTCGCTGCTCGACTCGCGGGCGACGCTGGCGTTCGGCAGCGACTGGTTCGTGGCGCCGCCGACGCCGCTCGAGGGCATCTATGCCGCGGTCACGCGGCGCACCCTGGACGATCGGCACCCGGATGGCTGGGTCCCGGAACAGCGCATCTCCGTCGAGGAGGCGCTGACCGCGTATACCCGAGGTGCCGCGTACGCCTCGTTCGACGAGCGGGACAGAGGGACGATCGCGACAGGAATGCTCGCGGATCTGACCGTGCTCGACCGGGACCTCCGGACGATTCCCTCGCCCGAAATCCGGGACGCCAAGGTCATCCGCACGATTGTTGGCGGCAAGACGGTTTTCAAACGATAGGATTTCACCCATGCCACGTCTGCCTCGCTCCCTCGCTCTTGCCCTCGCGATCCTGGTTCTGACTGTCACCGCTGGCGTGCGGGCCGCGGACTGGCCGCACTGGCGCGGCCCGGGAGCGAACGGTGTCGCGCCCGACGCAGCGCTGCCGGTCCGCTGGAGCGGCACCGACAACGTGGCGTGGAAGGCGCCGCTTGCCGGACTGGGGGTTTCGACGCCGGTCGTGAGCGGCAACCGCATCTTCATCACCTCCCAGGTCGGGGCCGGAGTGAGACGCGAAGGCAACCATCCGCGGCTGGTGCAGGGGGGAGACGCGGCATCGCTCGGCGAGCGGGCGCTCGGCGCGACTCGTCCGGCGGCGAGCGACAAGACGGCATTCGTTCTCGAGGCGTTTTCGGCAGCGGACGGCAAGCGCGTCTGGGAACGGCGGGTCGAGGCGGAGGGAACGCTCACGCCGGTGCACGACAAGCACAACCTGACGACGCCCAGCCCGGTCAGCGACGGCGCGCTGGTTTTCGCCTTGTTTGGAACAGGTCAGCTCATCGCGCTCACCCATGACGGCCGCGTCGTCTGGCAGCGGCATCTGGGCAAGGAGATCTCGCCGTTCGACGTGCAGTGGGGACATTCCAGCTCGCCGGTGCTCTACCGCGATTCGCTCATCCTTCTCTGCGACCATGCGTCGGCGTCGTATCTGCTCGCGCTCGACAAGAAGACGGGAAAGGAACTGTGGAAAGCGGATCGCGGAAAGGGTCGCTCGTCGTACAGCACCCCGCTCGTGATTGAAGGCGCGTTCGGCGTCGAGCTCGTCGTCAACTCGAACGAACGGCTCGATGCCTACGACCCGCGCACGGGTCAGCATTTGTGGTACACGGGAGACGCCAACCGTTTCCCCGTCCCGTCGGCGGTCTTTCACAACGGGATCATCTACACCAGCCGGGGCTATCGCAGCGGCCCCTACATGGCGATCCGGCCTGGCGGCCGCGGAGACATCACCTCGTCGCACATCCTCTGGAACGTCCCGACCGGGGCGCCGTACGTCTCTTCACTGCTGTACTACGACGGCGTCATCTACATGGCGAACGACGTCGGCGTGCTCTCCGCGATCGATGCGGCCAAGGGAGAGCGGCTCTGGCAGGAGCGTGTTGACGGCGTCTTTTCCGCATCTCCCGTCGCCGGCGGCGGGCACGTGTACTTCGTCAGCGAGAATGGCGACACCATCGTCGTCAAGGCGGGACGAGCGCCGCAGATCGTCGGCCGCAACGCGGTCGGCGAGCGGATCATCGCATCGCCCGCGATCTCGAACGGTCAGATCTTCCTCCGCACCGACGACCATTTGGTTGCGCTGGGCAAGACCGCATCTGGGAGCCGCTAGGTAAGTTGCAAGGCACAAGGAACAAGTGCAACGGAATACGTTGTTACTTGCCCCTTGCAACTTGCTCCTTGCTACAGGCAGCCTGTTTCACCTTACGCGCAGCCGAGCGACGAGATCGGCGAAGTCGGCGGGGGGAGGCGCCTCGAATTGCAGCCTCCGCCCGTCGTCGGGGTGCCGGAAGGCGAGTCGGTACGCGTGCAGCGCGTGCCGGTTGAACGCGATCGGCCTGAGCGTGTCGGGACCGAACACGTACCGCGTCTCGCCGACGAGCGTATGGCCGCGGAGCCGGGCCTGGATGCGGATCTGGTTCCGGCGCCCGGTGCGCAGCTTGATCTCGAGCAGCGACGTGTCACGCAGTGACTCGACGAGCCGGTAGTCGCTGATGGCGTCGGTGCCGCCGGGATCGCGCGGGTGGGTTTCTTTCTGAATCAGCGCCTTCTCATCCCACACGAGGCGGTCGCTCCAGGTGCCGGCCGGCGGCTCGGGGCGGCCGTAGACGACCGCCAGATACACGCGCTCGGGCTCGCGGCGCTTGAACTGATCGCGCAGGTGTTCCTGGCCGGCCGCGTCCTTGGCGAACAGCACCAGTCCCGAGGTGTCCTGATCGATGCGATGGACGATGAGCGGGCGTCGCTTGCCATGTGATCGCATCCGATCCCGCACGAGATCGTAGACGGACGGCACACCGGGGTTCCGTTCCAGCGGAACCGAGAGCATACCTGACGGCTTGTTCACCACCACGATGCGGTCGTCTTCGAAGACGACATCCAGCTCGCCAAACTGTCCGGCGCGCGGCCGGGCCTTCGCGCTGCCAGGCTTGTCCATCCAGACGCTGATCTCGTCCTCGGGCGTGAGGAGACGTCCCGCGTCGCCGATCCCGACTTCGCCGTCGTTGACATAGACCTTGCCGCGCTCGAGCGCGGCGGCCGCGCGCGCCCGCGATCCGAGGCGATCCGGGACCGCGAGGAACTTGTCGAGGCGCAGGCCCGATTCGCTCGGCGCCACCGACCAGCGCTGCCGGCCCGACGTCATACAATGCCTCTGTGCCTCGATTGCAAACGCTTTTCCTCGATGCGGGCGGCGTGCTCGTGTTTCCGAATTGGGATCGGGTCCGTGACACGCTCGCGCGTCATGGGGTGACTGTTTCGACGGAGGCCTTGATCCGGGCAGAACCACAGGCGAAGTTCGCGATCGATCAGGGGATTCGATCCGGAAGCTCGACTGACGCGCAGCGCGCCTGGCTCTACATGGAGCTCGTGCTCGAGAACGCGGGCGTCGTGTTGTCTCCGGCAACGGCGGCCGCGCTCGACGAGGTCCGCGCGTATCACGCCGAGCACAACCTCTGGGAGTACGTGCCGGCCGACGTGGAACCTGCGCTCGAGCGCCTGGCCGGCCTCGATCTGGAGCTGGTCGTGGTCTCGAACGCCAATGGCGTGCTGCACCGGGCGTTCGATCGCGTCGGGTTGACCCGCTATTTCGCTCACATCTGCGACTCGTGCGTCGAAGGGGTCGAGAAGCCGGATCCGCGGTTCTTTCGCATCGCGCTGGAACGCTCGGGCGCCGCCGCGGACTCGACGATGCACGTCGGCGATCTCTACCACGTCGATGTGATTGGCGCCCGGAATACCGGTCTCCGCCAGGTGTTGATCGATCCTCACGAGTTGTATCGGGACTACGACGCGGACCGCGTCAGAACGCTGGATGAACTGGCGGATCGGCTGCAGGGCGAGCGGTAGAAGGCCGCGGCTCGGCCTTCCACCTTCGACCGATCACCCTCTCAGGCGACGTGTTTCTTGAAGAACGCGATGGTGCGGTCCCACGCGAGCTTCGCCGCCGCCGGGTCGTAGCGCGGCGTCGTGTCGTTGTTGAACCCGTGCTGGGCGCCGGGATACATGTGCATCTCGTAGCGGACATTGGCCGCTTTGAGCGCCGCCTCGTAGGCCGGCCAGCCGTCGTTGATGCGCTTGTCGTTCTCGGCGTAATGGATCTGGAGCGGCGCCTTGATCTTCGGCACCTCGTCCGCATTCGGCTGGCCGCCGTAGAACGGCACGGCCGCGGCGAGATCCGGAATCCTCGTCGCGAGGAAATTCGACATCCCTCCGCCGTAGCAGAATCCGACGGCGCCGACCTTGCCGGTAGCGTCCGGCCGCGCTTTCAGCCACGCGGCGGCGGCAACGAAATCTTCGCGCGTCTTGTTCTGATCGAGCTTGGGAAACACGTCGCGCGCCTTGTCCTCGTCGCCGGGATAGCCGCCGAGCGGGAACAGCGCATCGGGCGCGAACGCCATGAAGTTGTCGAGCGCCAGGCGGCGGGCGATGTCTTCGATGTGCGGGTTGAGGCCGCGGTTCTCGTGAATCACGAGGATCGCCGGCAGCTTGCTGCCCGCCCCGGCGGGCCGGACGAAATAGCCGCGCATCTTCTCGTAGCCCTGGGGAGATGCGTACTCGAGATACTCCGCCTTGATGCGCTTGTCATCCTTGGCGACCTGCTGCGCCTCGGCGAATCTCGGATTCAGCGCGTCGAGCAGCATGCCGGCGGTCATGCCGCCGACGGCGAACTTCCCGGCCCGGTCGAGGAATCCCCGGCGGTCGAGATCCCCGTGGACGTACTTATCGAACAGGTCGAGCAGTTCCTGATCGAAAACACTCGCGGTCTTCATTTCCATGTGCGACTCCTTCGCGAGGGGAGGATACCGCGCCCCGTCCCATTTGCAAACCCGGGATAACGGTTCGCGAGCCTCCGGCGTCTTTCGGGCATGGGACGAATCCTGGCGGGCCTCGAGCGCCGGCATGTGCTGGCCGCGTCGATGCTGGTGACCTTCATGACCGTCCGTGCCTGGCTGCACGTGCGGCCGAACACAGACTTGAACGTCGGCGGCTACGACATCCACCACCTCTTCACCGGCGTGCTGATCCTGAGCGTGTTTGCGATCCCGGCCATTCTGCGCCCGCGCTCCGGGACGGGCGGTTCCGTGGCAGTTGCCGGCGTCGGGGTTGGCCTCGGCCTCGTGCTCGACGAGTGGTTCTACCTGATTGTCACCGACGGTTCGAATGCCGCCTACGTGCAGTGGCCGTCGCTCGTGGGCGGCGCGATTGCCGTCGGCGTCGCCTGCCTGTACGCCCTGGTCTGGCCGGCCGAAAAACGAGATATCTGAACCCGGCGAGCCCGCAGAATCGAGATCTGACGTTGGGGTGGTAAAGGTAAAATTGACGCATCTATGAAGAAGATCAGTTCCGCTTTCATGACCGCCGTCCCACTGGCCGCGGCGCTCGCGGCGCCCGCGATCCTCGCGCAATCGGAAGGAGACCAGCCTCCGGTCGCCAAGAAGGTCCGCCACGTCACCGACATCCATGGCACCATCCTCACAGACGACTATTTCTGGCTGCGGCAGAAGGGCACTCCTGAGGTAACCGCCTACCTCGAGGCGGAGAACGCCTACACCGAAGGGGTGATGAAGCCGACCAAGGCGCTTCAGGACACGCTCTACGCCGAGATGCTCGGGCGCATCAAGCAGACCGATCTCAGCGTGCCGTCACGAATCGGCGACTACATGTATTACTCCCGCACCGAAGAAGGGAAGCAGTATCCCTACATGTGCCGCCGCAAGGGCAGCATGAGCGGGGCGGAAGAAATCCTGCTCGACCTCAACAAGCTCGCCGAAGGCCACAAGTTTCTCGGCCTGGGCGGCTACACCGTCAGCGACGATGCGAACTGGCTGGCGTACTCGGTCGATACGACGGGATACCGTCAATACACGCTGCACGTGAAGGACCTCCGGACCGGGCAGCTGTCGACGGAGAAGATCGAACGCACCCGCTCCATCGTCTGGGCGACCGACAGCAGGACGCTGTTCTACTCGACCGAGGATCCGGTCTCGAAGCGCGGCGACAAGGTCTTCCGCCACGTCGTCGGGACCGAGGGCAGCGATCTGATCTTCGAAGAGAAGGACGAGCTGTTCGACGTCGGCGTCGGCCGATCGCTCGACAGGAAGATCGTGTTCGTCGCGTCCGGAGCGAAGACGTCGAACGAGATTCGGTATGTCCCGGCCGATACGCCGGCGGCGGCGCCGAAACTGATCCTGGCCCGCCAGGACGGCCACGAGTACGACGTCGACCACTACAACGGCGAGTTCTATATCACCACGAACAGGGGAGCGAAGAACTTCAAGGTGGTCAAGGCGCCGCTGGCCGACCCATCGGAGAAGAACTGGAAGCCCTTCATCGAGCACAAGCCGGGATTGCGGATCGGCGGCCTCTCCTTTTTCGTCAACCACCTGGTCGTATCGGAGCGAGAGGGCGGGCTGAGCTACCTGCGGGTCATCGACATGAAGACGCAGCAGTCGCACCGCATCGCCACCGACGAGGCCGATTACGCGCTGGGCCTCGCTGCCAATCCCGAGTTCAACACGACGACCGTCCGATTCAACTATCAGTCGATGGTCACGCCGTCGTCGGTGTACGAATACGACCTGCAGAGCCGACAGCGAACGCTGCTCAAGCGCCAGGATGTGCTCGGCGGCTACACGCCGGCGAACTACGAGGCGCGGCGAATCTGGGCGGTGGCACGCGACGGCACCAAGGTGCCGGTGTCGATCGTCTACCGCAAAGGCACGAAGTTCGACGGCAGCGCGCCGATGCTGCTGTATGCCTACGGATCGTACGGCGCCTCGCAGAATCCGACGTTCTCGTCCGCGCGCCTGAGCCTGCTCGATCGCGGCGCGATCTACGCGCTGGCCTACATCCGCGGCGGCGGCGAGCTCGGCGAGGAATGGCGCGAACAGGGACGGATGATGCAGAAGATGAACACGTTCAACGACTTCATCGACTGCGCCGACTACCTGATCAAGAACAAGTTCACGTCATCGGAGCGCCTCGTGATCCAAGGCGGCAGCGCCGGCGGACTGCTGATGGGCGCCGTGGTGAACATGCGGCCGGATCTGTTCAAGGCGGCGGTCGCGCAGGTGCCGTTCGTCGACGTCATCAACACGATGCTCGACGCATCGCTGCCGCTGACGACCAGCGAGTACATCGAATGGGGCAATCCGAACAAGAAGGCCGAATTCGACTACATGATCAAGTACTCGCCGTACGACAACATCAAGGCGCAGCGCTATCCGTCGCTCCTCGTGCACGTGTCGGTGAACGACAGCCAGGTCCCGTACTGGGAAGGGGCGAAGTTCGTCGCGAAGCTGCGGGCGATGAAGACCGATACGAATGCGCTGCTGTTGAAGACGAACATGGGCGCGGGTCACGGCGGCGCATCTGGACGCTACGACGCGCTGCGCGAGACGGCGTTCACCTATTCCTACATCCTCTGGCAGATGGGGCTGACCGGCGGCAGCACGACCAGCGACGCCGCAGCGCGTCAGTAGAGAAGCCAGGAGAGAAGAGGAAGACACGATGAAGCGAATGTTGATCGCGGCCGTGATGCTCGCGGGCATCGCGGCCGCCGCCGGTATGAACGCCGCGCAGACCACAGCGCCGCGCGCTCAGGCCTCACCCGCGGCCGCCGCCCGGACGACGTGGTTCTTCTACACGGTGAAGTGGGGCTTTCAGGACGAGTTCCTCGACCTGTTTCAGCGCAATCACTATCCGGTCCTCAAGGCACGGCTCGATGCCGGACATTACGCCTCGATCCGGACGTTCACGCCGACCTATCACGGCGACGGACGCGCGGACTGGACGTTTGCCGTCGAGTTGATCGAGCGCGCCGGAACGACGGGCGCCCCGACCGAGCAGGAGATCATCAAGAAGCTGTATCCGGACCAGGCGAAGTTCCGCAAGGAAGAGCAGCGGCGATTCGAGCTGCTCGAGGCGCACTGGGACGTGCCGCTGAACGCCGTCGACTTCGAATCGCGTTCGCCCAGCCGATAGTTAGGCTCGTACTGGCGGTCTCTTCAATCGGACTCTGCGTGCACTAGCGGACGGGAAGGCCGGCGCCCGGCCGCAGCGCATTCCAATCGATTCCCAGCCAGCCCGCCATCGTGGCCGCCGCCTGATTCGTGTGCAGGGGGGCGTGATCCCGCCACTCGCCCCGGCGCGTCAGGCGCGGCGAGATGAACGCCATCCAGACGTCCTGCGCCCCTTCAACCTTGGCGCCGTGGTTCCGCCAGTCCTGTGGCGTACGGCCGCGCCCGTGATCCGTCGTGATCAGGATGTGCGTCCGGCCGCGATACTCGGACTGGGATTGCAGCCATTCCCACAGCTGCCGGAAATAGCTGTCCGTCCTCGAGTAGGTTTCAAGGACGCGATCGTAGCGGCCGTCATGTGCCCAGTCGTCGGTCTCGCCGAGGGCGAGATACAGAACCCGCGGCTTCGCCGTGCGCAGGTGGCTCATCGCCAGCCCGAATGTGTAGGCGTCGTGGCGAACGGAATTCCAGGGCGTCGGCGTTTCGAACTGCATGCGGCTCAATTCCCGCGCCGCGGGATCCGGGCTGTCCAATGCTTCGAATCCGGCATTGACCGTCAAGGCGCCTGGCGTGTGTTCCGCGATCTCGTTGAACACTTCCCATGAGCCGAAGGCCGCTGCCTTCGACGCGGGTAGCTTCAGCCGCGCGCGCAGCTCCTCGAGCAGCGTGACGTACGGGTTCTGCACCCGATCGTTGCTCTTGATGACGTCGTCGTGCGCTTCGCCAAGGAGAATCTCCGAATAGCCTGGAAACGAGAACCGATGCGTGTTCGTCAGCGTCACGGAGCTCTTCAACCGCACGTTGCCCGCGACCGACCCATGTTTGGCCATCAGCTCGCGCCAGAAGAACGGCATGAGCTTCTCGCGCCGGGCTTCGGGTGTATCGGCGTAGAACCGTTTGTAGGTCGCGTGCGCCTCCAGCTTCGCGTCCTTGGCCAGCGTGGAACGCAGGATCTCCGCGTCGAGCCCGCCGAACACCTCCTCGATGCGGGCGCCGTCGAGCGTGATGAGGATCACGGTGTCGGTCGATGACGGAGAAGGTTGAGTGGCTGGGGAAACAGGGAAGACCAGGAGCGAAAGCAGGAGAACGAAACAGTGTCGGCTCATGATGCTTCGCGACTCTGCTTCAACTGCGCCACGCCGTCAAGAGCTGTTACCGCGACGTGACCTTGATGTCATGGATCTTCTTTTCGTATTCAGTGAGGGCTATGCGCGCCGCGTCGCCGATCAACCTCTCGAGCACGGCCGGATCGAACCATTCGCCCTGCTCGAGGTCGTCGGTCTGCATGACGAAGTAGTCACCCGGCGGAAGGTTGCGGATCGAGTAGCGTCCCTGCGCGTCGGCGCGCACCGCCGCAATCCGGCGCGAGTTGAAGAACCAGGAGGTCCGATTCGTGCTGAACGCAATGACGACGGCCGATAGCGGCTCGCCGCGGGCATCAGTCACCGTGCCGGTCAGCTCCGAGGCGCGATCGGAAAACGTGACAACGAGGTCGGCTTCGCTGTTCCGGAATTCGAGCGGCTCGTCGAGGATGTCGCGTCCGTTCAGGATCGCTGACTTCAACCACCAGCGGCCGAGAGGCGTTCGACTGCCGGGCAGCGGTCCCGTGCGAAACGGACCGGGCTGCATGCCATGGACGGCAAATCCTCCATCCGGCTCGGGCTGCACGATCGGCGTAAACATGCCGATCGGTATGGAGGTCAGCGGCAGCGAGAGCCGTCCCGCCGGGAGCCGAGGCGCCATCCCGCTGCCTTCGAAGGCGACGCGGCCCTGGATGCTCAGGCCGGGTTGAGGCGCAAGCACGAGATCGGGGATGTCCTGACCGTTGACGACGACGTCGGTCATCGCCCAGTGCGCCGGCGGCATGACCGGGGCGTTGGGGCCTGACGCGGGAACGAACCGCGCCATCACCGTGTACTCGCCTGGCGGTACTCCGCTGAACGTGAAACGGCCATCAGCGAGCGCTCTTGACTGACGCATCGGGCCCTCGCCGAACATGCCCTGATTCTTCTGCACGAGCATGATGGCGGCTGACTGCGGGTTCCCCGCGTTCACGACAACGGTTCCTTGAACCGTCGCCGCCGGCACGTAATCCATCTGGAAGTCGACGCTTCCGCGCTCCTCTCCAGCGTTGACGCTGACGCGCCTGGCCTGCGCAACCGCGGCGGTTCCGGGATAGAAGATTTGCGCGAAAGTGACCCTCCGCGGCGGCTCCGTCGGCGCCGGCGCCGGCGCCGGTACGGGTGCAGGGCGAGGTGGAACTATCGGGCCGGGGGTTCTCGAAACCGAGAGGCTGGCCGGTGCGCGAACGTCGGCGAGCGCGCGTTTGATGTCCGATGCCGAAAGCATCTGCAGATCGGCACCCGCATTCGGGCCACGCTGCTGCGCGGCGATGAGGTATTCGCCGGCCGGCAGGCCGAAGATCCGATAAATGCCCCGGTCGTCGCTGGGGGATATCGTCATCCCGGCGGGGACGAGCCGCCGCTCGCCGCCCGCTCCAAGATACCGCCAGGTCAATGCCACGACGGTGATGCCCGCGGCAGGCTGCCCGTCGGGATCCGTCACGATGCCGGTAATCGCCGCGCCGCGCGGCATGGCCATGTCGAGCCTGCGCACTTCGCCGCGGCGCAACGCTATCGCCGTGCCGGGACGGGCTGGCCGCCTCGCGCCGAAGTTGACTGCGACGTACCCTTCCTTCACCGCGCCGACCGTATAGCTCCCCGGCGGCACGGCATCGAAAGAGAAAACGCCGTCGTCGTTGGTGAGCGTCGTGCGGCCCACGATCAGCTCCGGTCCGTTCAGGGTCACGCGCGCCCGGCGTAATGGCTTCGGCTCCGCCGCATCGGTCGTGACGACTCCCCATACGCGGCCATCTCCCGTCACCAGCGGACGGGCGCCATCTCTGGGCTGTTGCGCAAGCGCAGACACGGCCATCAGCGCGCTGGCGAGGAGGGCAGCGAGCGTGCGCATCAGCGGACCTCGCGCGTTCGAAGATCCACGACTCTCTGGTCGCCTTCGGCAATCGTGAGTCGTGTGGCCATTCTCGCGATCAGGTCCAATGACCCGGTGTCCTGCCAATCGACGGCGTGCTCGTCGGGAATGGCGACGACGTAATAGTCGCCGGCCGGCAGTGACGTGAAGCTGTACTCGCCGGACGCCGAAGTGCGGGTGCTTCGCATGCGTCGAGCGCCGGGGCCATAGTTCGACCAGCGCTGCGGATCGCTGGGGAAGAGCAGGACCAACGCGCCATCATCCGGCTGATTCTTTGCGGTTCGTACCGCGCCGCGGATGCCGGTCCAGCGATCCGTGAACGTGATGACGACTCCGGTCAGATGGTCGTGCAAATCCACGGGCGTTTCCGACAGGTCTGTTCCCTGGTACATCGCGGACTTGAACATCCACCCGGTCGGCGAGCCGCCGACGCGAAGAAAGTAGCGGCCCGCGGGAAGTCCAACCGTCCTGAACTCGCCGGTCACGTCGACGGGATTCGGCCCGACCATCATCGGCGAGTCGGCGGGCACACCGTCCACCGGGTCGATGATCACGGGGACCTGCCGCAACTGAGCCGCCACCGGTCTGTCGCCTTTGCCTTCGAACGCGAAATGACCGCTGATCCTCAACCCGTTCTGCAGCACGACGGCGATGTCGTTCACGTCCGATCCGCCGATCACCAGCGGCACCTGAGCCCAGAGCACGTCGTCGGCATTGGCCGGCGGGTTGAACCCGGCCACGCGCCTGATCACGCGCAGCGTGTACTGTCCGGCCGGAACGGTGGGTAACGTGAAGTTGCCGGCGCGATTCGTCAGCGTCGACGGACTCTCCTGGTCGAGCGCGATGCGCTCGACGCCGGAGGGCACCAGACGGATCGGCACTCCGGTGATGACGCCATCGGGGCTGGTCAGTGCGCCGGAGACGCGGACGGCCGGTACCGCGTTGAGCTGGAGATCGACCCCGATGCGTTCTTCGCCGGAAGTCAGCGAGAGGGTTCCTGCCTCGGAAGCCGGCTGGCCCTGCGGATGGAACGCGAGGGGAAAGGTGATCAGGCGGCTGCCAGCGATCCCCGCGACCGCCGTGCCAGGACCCATCGAGACCATCGTTTCGCCGATCTGGAGGGCCGCGGATTGCCGGGGCTCTGCGATCCGGGATTCATGGACACGGGGCCCTCGAAAAACGGGCTCGAGGATCCGGCTGCCCGGACGGTAGTCGTGAACTCCAGAGGCGCGGACGCTGGCGCGGCGCAGGCGCAGACCATGTACTCGCCCGGCAGGAGGCCAGCGATGCGATACATGCCCCGGTCATCGGTCCCCGAAGCGCCCGTGCCAACAAAGCGGCCCCTGCCGCCGGCAGGCGAACGGCGAAATGCTCGAACGATCATCCCGACGATCGGCTCGCCGCGCTCGTCGACCACCGTGCCGGAAATCGCTCCCAGTTTCCACACCCTGACGATGACGTCGCCAGCACGTTGTCCTTCCTCGAGCGTGACCGCCTGTGAGGGTCCTGCCGGCCGGCGGCGGCCGCTGGCGCCTTCGGCGTAGCCAGCTTTCGACGCGGTCACGGTGAAGGCGCCTCTCGGAAGATCGCGGAAGACGAAATAGCCGTCGGCGCTGGTCAGGATGCGAGGCAGCGGTGGCATCCCGCCTCGGGCCAAGGTGACCCCATTCTGGGTCCGGAAGGCTGCGATCGTCGCACTGCCCTGGAGGTTCACGACGGCCCCGGCGATCGGCCGGCTCGTCGCGGCATCGACGACCTGACCGACGATCAGTCCCGACGGCGCGGCCGGCGAAGGCTGACTGTCCCGCTAGTGGAGGCCGACGAGGCCGCAAGCGCCGCGAGCGTCGCAATAATGAAGAGCAGGCTGACGAACGATAGCCTGCGCGCTGCTGTCATGGAGTCTCCTGGCGCCAGAATCTTATCCGACTGAAAGACGTTCGTGAGCCCGGTGCGGACGGGTAATCGGCCGGCGGCGGCAATAAAACCAGTCCAGCGCGCAGCCCATGCGTCCTAGTACGATTAGGCGGTCGCAGCCAGGCAGCCTGAGCCGGTGGGACGACCGGAAAGAGTGACGGGTCGAATTACGGGAGATCGCGCATGTCTTCTGACAAGTACACGAAAGTCGTTCTGACGATCATCGCCGCATGCCTCGTGTGGCTCTGCGCGAATACGATCGGCCATCCCCTCAACGCCCAGTCCACGGCCCTTGCCTCCGATCGCGCACAACCCGTCGTGATCGTCGGATGGGGCACCATCGACGGCCGCGGACGCATCACCCTGACCATGAATGCCGACCGGAACAATCCCACGACCGATCCAAGGATTCCGG
This sequence comes from uncultured Acidobacteriota bacterium, assembly GCA_963785755.1. Taxonomy (GTDB): domain Bacteria; phylum Acidobacteriota; class Vicinamibacteria; order Vicinamibacterales; family 2-12-FULL-66-21; genus JACCXG01. The sequence goes on from CAWAXG010000071.1 coordinate 227,983, forward strand.
TGACGATCATGGACTCGATGGTTCCTCTGGACGTGAAGCTCGAGTACACGGAAACTCGTCCGCTTCCCGTCGGCATCTCGCGCATCAAGCAGACCGGCGACTGGGAGCCGATCCGTTCGGCCGTCGAGGAAGAGCCGGTCCGGCCCAAGCCGGGCGGGCGTCAGAAATAGGGCGGAGCTTTGCGCCGCGTTACGATCGAAGTGGAGGTCTTCGATGGAACGCGTGCTTGGACGTTTTTCGCCGTATATCTACGGCGCGCTGCGAATCGTGGCGGGGATCCTGTTCGCTCTTCACGGCGCGCAGAAGCTGCTCGGGATGTTCGGCGGCAGACAAGTGCCGTTGATGACGCAACTCGGGCTCGCCGGTGGCATCGAGCTCGTGTGCGGGCTGCTCATCGCCGCGGGCATTTTCACGAGTGCGGCCGCATTCCTCGCCAGCGGAGAAATGGCGAGCGCCTATTTCATCGCTCATGTGCCCCGGGGGCCGATACCGCTCCAGAACGGCGGCGAGCTCGCCGTCATCTACTGTTTCCTCTTCCTGTACATCGCGTCGCGTGGCACGGTGGCGCTCGGTCTCAGGCGCTGACGCCGGCGCTCAGCGCTCATCGTAGACGTCAGTGCTCTTGTCCATCATGGCTCGAGCGCAATGATTCGAGCGTTGCGTTCGGGGAGTTGCAGGCGCGCGATGCTGGGCTTGAGGTTGAACCGCGCGGGCCCGGCCGCACCGGGATTGATCACCAGCGTGGAACGGACCTGCTTCACGAGCGCGCGGTGAGTATGCCCGTACACGATCACGTCGGCGTCATAGCGTTCGACCAGCCGCTCCGGTGTGGGGCTGCCGATCTCGTGACCGTGGCTCACGTGCAGGCGAATGCCCTCGAACTCGCGGTCGATCGAGGCCTGCAGCGTGCCGTCGGGCAGATCGACATTGCCAAACACCGCGTGCACCGGCGCGAGAGCCGCCAGCGCATCGAGGACGCTCCGCCGGCCGACGTCACCCGCGTGCAGAATCACGTCGACACCATCCAGCGCGCGAAGGGCTGTTTCGCGAATCAATCCGTGGGTATCGGCGATGAGCCCGACCACCATCGGACGTCAGTGTATCGTGGCCCGAGCGGGCGATTACGAATTCCGGCGCCCTCCGGCAGGCCGTGGGCTTCCACGACAAAGGTCCCCCGATTGTCTCAGCTTGGTACGGTGCTTACCGCACACACCCCCGAAATTGCCCCGGATCTTCGGGCGTCCCTGCTGGCCCTCCTTTTGCTCCGGACCAAGGCACCCCAGCACATCGCGCTCCCTGCCGTCGTTGGTTGATGCAGGAAGCGTGTGCACGTGTACCCCTTATGGACATAAGTTGCCCGCGCTGCGGAGGACTCGCGGAGCCTGCCGGTCACGAGGACGCTCGCGCGTTCTTTCAGTGCCCGACGTGCGACCGCGTGTGGGCGACGCACATCTCGGCGACGCTCGATCGTCCCTCGCGCCAGATGGCGCCGGCCCCCAGGGTACTGGTGGCGGACGACTCGCCGGAGATGCTCGGCCTGCTCACCGCGTGGCTCGAGGACGAAGGCTGCATGGTGATCGCGGTCGGGTCGGGGCGCGAGGCGGTCGACGCCTCGATCGCGTACCGTCCCAACGTTGCGTTCGTGGACGTGGTCCTGCCCCCGCCAGACGGCTTTCAGCTGTGTCAGATCCTGACGCGCCGCGTCGGCCTGTCAGTGGTGCTGATGACCGGTATGTCGAACCCCGACATCGAGCGCGTGATCGAGGCGGGCGCGATTATGCTGCTGCAGAAGCCTTTTGCCCGGGAAGCGGTGATCGACGCGCTGACGCGCGCCCTCGCCCAGGGCCGGCGCGACGACCCCTCGGATCGGCCGGTCGTCCTGGGGTAGGACGAGGATCCGCTTACTCGGTCGCCCGCTTCCGAAGCGCGCGGCGAATCTCGCCAATCATCGCGTCCGGCGCGCTCAGCGCTTCATCCAGAATGACCAGTGGAATGTCTGCGGGAGCCGCGCGCCGGAGCGCGTCGGGGTCGCTGACGTGGCCCACGATGAGGTTCGGCCGGAGCGCCTCCATCACGCGCGTCGCCTCCGCCAGGGTATGCGCCGGAGCGACCGCGAACCGCAGCTTGGCGAGTATCGCCTCGCAGCGCTGGCCGTTGTCCGCATCTTCATCGACGAGCAGGACCAGCGGCGCGAATCCCTGCTGGTCGCCGATGCGGCGGCCGCCGCGCGGCCGGTTACGGCGATCAGCCCCTTGCCGTTTGTCGGGCACTCCTGAGGTTCGAGGAAAAGAGACGACAGTTCCCAAGGTGATCGGTCTCCTGTGCTCCCGCCGGTTCGGCGGAAGGTCTGTGGAGCATAACCCGGGAACGCTAGTGCTTTCCAGCCGCTCAGCTGCCGTCCGGCGGCTCGAACGACCCTAGTTGCTCGTCCCAATCCTGCCGGAGCGTTATGGCGGGATCTAGCCCGGAGAACACGGAGCGCCGGAATGATGCTCGCGCTTCCCGCGAGGATCAGCATGGCGGCGAGCACGGCGCCAGAGGCAAGTGGATCGGTGAGACTGATCCGCCACACGAGGTGACGGACAGCCCTGTGTTAACGGAGTAGGCGATGGCGCCGAATCAGACGGCTCGAAAGTCCGACGGGCCCGCACGGGGATCTAGTGGTCCCAGCTCGGCTCAGGCGTCCTCGCGGATCTTGCGGACCTTGCTCTCCCGATCCGATTCGAACCGCTCGAGGTCCCGCCGCAAGGCATCGTCGAGCGTCTGAAGTTCGTCGGAGTCGAAGGTCTTGCGCGCCGCCGCCTGGTGCATGATCTTGCGTTCGGCGACGCGCGCCTCGTAAACGCTCCGCGCCTCCGCGATCGCCGCCCGCTGTTCATCCGTCAGCGGCTTCTCGGTGACACCGGCCTCCGCATCCTTTTTTCGAAGCCGCTCCATCACGAGATCCAAAGCGCTCTTCGGGGCGTCGTCCATGCCACCGTCTTGTATCACACCCGCGGGTCACCGGACGGGCGAGGGCAGAATAGTGACCCTGTGACGAAAAAGGCGCCGAGAGCCTTCCGGATACCCGGACAGGTCCCGGCGCCACACGAGTGGAGGTCTTAAGTAAGGTGTCATATCGTCTACTGGACGCAGGCCACGTCGACCCACACGGTGTCGCTGCCGTAGAAGTCCTGCGGGATGTTGACGGACACGTCCTGTGGCCCCTTCTTGCCGAGCAGCTTGGCGGCCTTGCTCACCGCCGCCGATCGTGCAGCCGGGCTGATTGAGCAGCGTGATCTTGTGCTTGCCGTCTTCGACCGCTTCGACGTGGGCTTCGTGGAATGCCTGGAATGCCGGGTTATAGAGCGACCACTTCACAGCGACCAGTCGCATGATGTCCCGGGGGCTCGCGCCGACCGCAATGCGGACCGCGATCTCACGCGTCCGTTGCAGTAGCGATCGAAACAGGAAACGGAAGAAGGAGGAGGGAAGGGCAAGAAGCGTTTCGGTCGCCGGCGGCCCTCCGGTATACCCGGATGGGTCGCCGACGCGAACGAGGCCTGCGGTTTCATACGAACGCGCCGGCCTCCCGAACCTGTCCCCCTACAATGCAAATGCCGTGCTGATTCCTGGCGACTCGGGCCCGTTCGCATAAATAGCTGACAGGTAACGCGTTATGGGCCTGAGACGAGTTCGCTGCCGGAAAGAGTGGCACGGATGAGGCAACTTTCCTCTCTTTTCAGGGACATAAGTCTTCTCAGGGGTGACAGCTCCGCGCTTGAGGAAATGCGTCAACTACCAATCTGGTTTCCTTGTGAGTTGGGCGTTGTGAGTTTTCAGCTGCTCCGCTTTCAGAGCCCAGCTAGTCCGAGACCACCGCCGCGATCAACAAGAGAACCCCGAGGACTACCCCGGCGGCGGCCGCGGCGCCGACCGCGATGTTCCGGGCCGATCCACCGTTGGGCGTATCGAGCTCCACCGCGAGGATGTCGCTCACCGGAATCTCGATCGGCGGCTCCGGCAGCCGGGTGCGCCGCTGCACGACGATGGGATCGGTGTCGTGCTTGATCAGCGTCGCCCGCATCGTCTTGCGGTCGCTGCGCGTGACTCGCACGCGCGATCCGATCGGAAGCTGGCGGATGTAGTCGGACATCACCATCGCGTCGACCCCTGACGTCTTGACGCCCGGCTGCATGTCACGTCTCTGATGCCTGGCTACGCTCGCACAGCCCGGCAGCGCGATGAGCGCGGCCAACACCAGCGAAAGCACTCGTTTCATCGCGGTCTCCTTGGATGGTTTGAGGCGCCGCCTCGAGGGTCTGAGGCGCAGCCTCGCCTAGAAATCGACGCCGAATCCGAATCGGAGCGCCACATCATTGGGTCCGCCCGAGAAGCTGACCCGCAGGTCGCTCCGGAAGAAGCCGCGCGGCGTCAGGTACGCCTTGAATCCCGCTGACGCAGTCGGCACGACGGTCACGTCTGTGTCCGGAGGGAAATCGACCGGACCGCGGAGGAGCCTGTTCTGACGCGCGTTGATGTCGTAGGTAAAGATCGCCTCGTCCCGCCGGGATGTCCGCTCCCAGACGACGTCGATGCCCGCTCCGACATATGGGTGGAACCACTGGTTGTCACCCATCTGGTAGAGCTGCGCGATGCTCATCCGACGAGTGCTGAACTGCTGCCGCGAAGGTCCATAGTGCCGCTGCCCGTTCTGCTCGACAGCGACGGACCCGTAGACTGACCTCTCCTTGGTGGCACCGCCTGAGATTTCGAGTTTCGCGTGATTCGACCAGTACCAACCCACCCCCAGCTCGCCGAGGAGGCTGCTGTACCAGTCGTCGTAATAGTCGTAATCCTCCGTGTCGGCAGTGAGCCAGCCCAGGCTGGCCGAGACGTCGCCACGCATCAGCGGCCCCTGAGCGAACGCGGGTGTTACGCCAGCCAGGACCAGGACGACTGCCGCCAGGAAGCCCTTCATGTCCTGGAAGGCGAGAAGCAGCATCCTTTGGGCTCACGCGTGTAGGATCGGGTCGCCATGCGGGTTTCACTGGGGCGGACGGTGCCACTTCTGGCGGTCGCTACCCTCCTGGGGACCGCCACCGCTGCGTCCGGGCAGCACTCCTTTGCCTACGTGAAAGCGATCGAGACGTACGCGAACGGGGACTTCGCCGGCGCGATGCAGTCGCTTGCGGCGTTGAACCAGCGGCAGATCTTGAACGAGGCCAATCGCTTCTCGCAGGAGCCGATCGACAAGGCGGCTTTATGGCTGCCGCGGGCGCGCCGCGCGGCGATGCTTCACACTGAAGCCTGGTTCGAGGCCGGTGAGTTCGGAGTCACGTTCCGGCACGTCCACTATGACGCCGCCCGTGCGATCGTTCGCGCGATCGACAGAATCCGCGCGGAAGGAGGCCCGGTTCGCGGCGACCCCCGGTTCGTTCGCGACTGGTACCTCGTGACGGTGTCGCACCTGCACGGCCACGCTGGCGTCGCCAGGAGCCGCCCCCTTCTGGTCGAGGCCAGGCGGATTTTTCCGGCCGATCCAGAGGTGCTGCTCGCCAGCGGTTCGGACCACGAGCTGGTGTCGTTCATCAGCGCCGGCTACTTGGCTCAGTACCGACGGAAACGGCGAACGTACGGGATCGGAGAAGGTCGATACGAACAAGGAGCTCGAGAGCGCGGCTCGTTTCTATCGAGACGCATCGTTGCTGGTCGAAGCCCGCCTCCGTCTCGGGCATGTCCTGTTCCGGCAGGGACAGATGGAGGCCGCAACCCGTGAGCTCGAGGCGGCCCGCACGCAAGGCGGTCATCCCAGCTTGCGATACCTCGCCAACGTGTTTCTCGGCTTGATCGAAAGCGCCGCCGGACGCGGTCTCCGGGCGACGGAGTTCTACGGCGAAGCGCTCCGGCTCTACCCGGCCAGCCAGACCGCCCTGCTGGGGATGAGCGAAGTGGCCTATCTCGAAGGCCGGCTGTCCGATGCTGCGAGTCTCATGACGAAGCTGTTGCAGATGGAAGACAAGGCCGATCCATGGTGGCAGTACATGCAAGGCGAATTCTGGCACCGGGAACATAGGGTGACTACGCTTCGAAAAGGCGTCCGGCAGTGAGAGCGACGCTGGCCCTTGGCGTGGTGTTGGCGGCGAGCGTGGCTGCGAGCGCCGTCCAGGAGCCCGGCCGCTTCAAGTCCCGTGCGGACCTCGTGCTGATTGACGTCCTCGTCACCGACGGCCGGCGGGCCGTCACCGGGCTCACCCCGGGTGATTTCGAGCTGCACGACAACACGGTCCCCCAGTCGATCGAGCAGCTGTATATGGAACAGCTCCCGTTGTCGATCATCATGGTGCTCGACACCAGCGGCAGCGTCGCCGGCGAGCGGCTCGAGGCCCTGAAGAAGGGAGCAGCGGTCGTCGTCGATCGACTACGGGCGGCGGATCAGGCCGCCATCATTTCTTTCGCCGCCGATCTGAACATCGTGGCGGAAATGACCGGCGACCGCTCAAGGCTGCACCAGACGATCGGCGCGTTGAAGGCTGATGGCGGAACCGCGCTCCGGGACGCGACCTTCGCCGGCCTCGCCCTGCGCGGCGCGGCGAAGACGCGTACGCTGATCCTGCTGTTCAGCGATGGCGTCGATACCGCGAGCATTCTGTCCGAGGATCGAGTGGCGCAGATCGCCAGCCGATCGGACGCCACGGTGTATGCCATCGGCATCGGCGACGAAACGCGATTCGTGCCGGGCACGCGGGGCGTCATCAGGCAGGATCCCGAACACGCGACCGACGACAGGTTTCTCGCGAGGATTGTCCGAGAAACCGGCGGCCGCCTGCTTCACGCCCGGCAGAACCGCGAGATCGCGTCGACGTTCGGCCGCGTGATCGACGAATTCAACAATCGCTACGTCCTCGGCTACGTACCGACCGGAGTAACCGGGAGCGGCTGGCACGAGGTTGCTGTGCGGCTCAAGAAACGCCAGGGCACGATTCTCGCGAGACGTGGTTATTTCGCCAACTGATAAGCTCGAAGAGACCTGCCTTCAGTCTTCGTCGGCCAGGTTCTTCAACAGGAGCCGGATCATCGACACGGAGGCACCATCGTGAGATTCGAACACCGCGTGATCTGCGTGGCAACCGCGTGCGTGCTGCTGGCGGCGCCGACGGCCGCACAGAAGCGCCCGATCACGCACGAGGACGTCTGGCTCGCGCGGCGTCTCGGCGCGCCGGTCGTGAGTCCCGATGGCCGCTGGGCGGCGGTGCAGGTGACCGAGCCCGCATACGACGAGCGCGAACAGGTCAGCGATCTGTGGATCGTGCCGACCGACGCCGGCGCGCCGCCCCGGCGTTTGACCGCGACGCGCGGCGGCGAGAGCGGCGCCGCATGGAGTCCTGACGGCAGCCGCATCGCCTTCTCGAGCCGCCGCGACACGGACGAAGCAGCGCAGATTTACGTGATCGATGTCGCGCAGGGCGGCGAGGCGCAGCGCGTCACCAGCCTCTCGACAGGGGCGCGGGCGCCGATCTGGCGGCCCGACGGCAAGGCGTTCCTCTTCTTGAGCGATGTCTACCCCGGCGCGCGCACCGACGACGAGAATAAGAAGATTGCCGCCGAGCGCCGGAACCGCAAGTGGAATGCGCGTGTCTACGACAGCTTCCCGATTCGTGACTGGGACCGGTGGCTGGACGATCGGCGTCCATCGCTGTTCGTGCAGCCGATCGAGGGCAGCGCGCCGGCGAAGGACATTCTCGCGGGTTCGACACTCGCGGCAGCGGCCGGATTCGCCGGCCAGTGGGGGTCGGGGAGCGACGCGCTGTCAGCGTGCTGGACGCCGGACGGGTCGGGGGTCGTGTTCGCGGCGACCACGAACCGGAACGAAGCGGCCTTTGCCGAGGTGTGGCAGGCGTTGTGGCTCGTGAACCCGGCGGGCGGCGAGCCAAGGCGGCTCACCACGGGCACCGACTCGTACACCGAGCCAGCTTTCAGCCGCGACGGCAAGACGCTCTTCGCGATGGCGCAGGCTGACACCGATCGGGTGTACGCGCTGACCCGCCTCGCTTCGTGGGACTGGACGGCGCTCAGCTCCGCCGCCGGATCACGAACGCCCCGCTCTCTGACCGCGACCTTCGATCGCTCGGTGTCGACGTTCGTCAGCTCGTCTGACGGGCGGTCGCTGTATCTGCTCGCTGAAGACCAGGGACGGCAGAAACTGTTTGCCGTGCCGGCCACCGCGGGCGACGTCAAGGAGGTTGGCAGCCTGACGGCAGGCACGCTCGGCGCGATCGACGGCGCGCACAGCGCGGCGGTGCTCGTCGGCACATGGGAGAGCGCCGTCAACCCGCCCGAAGTGGTCAGGATCGATCCCGCGACCGGCGCCAGAACGCTGCTGACGCGCTTCAATACCGAACGGGCTGAGCAGATCGACTGGCAGCCGGTTCGCGACTTCTGGTTCACGAGCGCCCGCGGCGCCCGCATCCACAGTTTCATCGCGCTGCCGCCGGGATTCGATCCGTCGCGCAAATACCCGTTGTTCGTGCTGCTGCACGGTGGCCCGCACGCGATGTTCATCGATCAGTTCGTGGTCCGCTGGAACTACCACCTCCTCGCCAGGCCCGGCTACGTCATGCTCATGACAAACTACACGGGGTCGACCGGTTATGGCGAGAAGTTCGCGCAGGCCATCCAGGGCGATCCGCTCGAAGGACCCGCGCTCGAGATCAATCAGGCGGCCGACGAAGCCATCAAACGCTTCACGTTCATCGACGGCTCACGAATGGTGGCAGGCGGCGCCAGCTACGGCGGTCATCTCGCGAACTGGCTCGCGGTGACGACGACGCGCTACAAGGCGCTGGTCAGCCACGCCGGTCTGTTCGATCAGGCCCAGCAGTGGGGAACGAGCGATACGATCTTCGGCCGCGAGCGCAACGCCGGCGGACCGCCCTGGGAAGGCTCAGCGGTCTGGACGAAACAGAACCCGTTGTCTCGTGCCGGCAGCCTCAAGACTCCCATGCTCGTGACGGTCGGCGAACGCGACTATCGCGTGCCGATGAACAACGCGATTCAGCTGTGGAGCGCGCTGCAACGGTTGAAAGTCCCGTCGCGCTTGATTGTCTTCCCCGAGGAAAACCACTGGGTGCTGCGCGGCGAGAACAGCCGCTTCTTCTACAGCGAAGTCCATGGGTGGCTGGCGCGCTGGCTGGGGGCCGCTGCACCGACGCATTAGCGGCCGAGGACGGATTGGTTTACAGGGAGGACGGAAGGACGGGAGTCATTTTGCAAAAGACCAACTGCCGCTTCGCCCATGCATTAGCGTCCCCGAGGTCAGTTTACAAGGAGTAGGAGAGAGGGAGTCATTTGCAAAAGAGATAACTCCCGTCCTCCCTTACTCCCTGTTTCATTTCGTTTTAGTTCCTGACCTTTTCCGTTACTCCCGTCCGGCGTCCGTGGTCGACCCCGGTGAGGACGCCGGCTTCACGAGGTCGTTCCAGTTCAGGATCGCGTTGAAGACCATGTTGAACTCGCCGTGGTTCTGCCAGCGATAGATCGGATTGTTGGTGAACAGCACGACGCGGCCTTTGCCGGTGAAGCCGCCGGGGACGTCGATGGCGAAGGGCCGCTCCCGAATCTCGTCGGCGCCCCGCATCAATCCGCTCAGCACGGCGCCATCTCCCCCGACGTAGCGCGCGAGCACGCCGCCGCGATCGGGCTCGGCGACGGTGATGAGCGGCTGTCCCTGGATGTACTTGATCGGCATGATCTTGTCTGTGTAGCCGTAGAAGACCGGATGATCGAGGCGAAGGATTTCGGCGTTGACGAGCGGCCGCGGCGCGTAGAAGTTGGCGGAGACCGACCCTGACGCATCCACCGTCCGTGCGAGGCCGAGATCGGCCGGGAAGCGGACCGCATTGCCCATCGTGATCAACGTGCCGCCGCCATCGAGGAATTTCGCGAACGCATCGACCGCCTCGCCGCCCATGCCACCCGTGATGTCCGGCGACTCGCCGTACATGCCGAGGAACTTGTACTCGGGATCCTTGACGTACGGCACCGGCACCGCGGCTGGAGGCTGGAAGATGGCTTGCCGCGTGAGCGTCTGGGTCGGCATCACGATCACGTCATAGTCGGCGCGCAGGCTGCCCTTGCGCACCCGTTCCTTGTAGATGAGATCGAACGGGACGGCGAACTTGTCGAACGTGAACCGCACCCATCCGGTCTCCTGCGTCGCGTTCCACGACGAGTAGATCGCGACCCGCGGCAGATCGGCGTCGTGCATCGGCACGGCTGGCACCGACGACAGCGCGGCGCCGGTGAGGCCGAACTGCACGGCGGCGTTCCGCACCGCATTCAGATCGGCAGGCGGCGAGACGACGAACGAGCCCGCGGGGAATTCGGTTCCGTCGATGGTGAAAGCCTTGTCGGCGATTCTCATCGGCACGCTCCGCAGTTTGTAGCGGAACGCGATCATGTTGTTGGAGCCGTAGTGCGCGACCGCGAGGCCCGCCGTCCCGCTGCCCGAGACCTTGCCAGTGACCGTCGCCGTTTTGACCGGTGTGGTCGGCGTGTCGAGGATCGCCTTGTCTTTGATTTCGCGAACGTCGGTGAGCATCGCCAGGCCCATCGTCCAGCCGCTGTCGTCGTAGGTGCGGAGGCTGGGATCGGGATAGCTCTGCCGCTCGAGCAGGTTCTTGGCGAGGCGGCCGTAAGGCTGATCGCGCTTGATCACGTACGAACCCGCCGGGAACGTGCCGTCGCTCACTTTGATCTCGCGCGAGGCCTGGCCGACCTCGATGCGCTGCATACGAAGGATGTTCACCAGCTCGGCCACGCGCGTCATGTCCCGCTGGATCGGAATGACGAAGCCGTGCGGCGGATCGGTCTTGCCCGATTCGACCGAATTGCGCGTCTTCTGGTAGAAGTTGTCGACGACGAGGTTCGGGAACATCGACGTGAGCTGCAGGCCCGACAAGACGCCGGTCTGCATGTAGTTGGCGTTGTTGCGCCGTGACCAGTTGTCCAGCGTGCCGGGCGGAATCGGAATCCCGCGGTACCACTCGCGCGGCTGACCGCCGCCGCGGCCGGTCGGTGGTCCACCAGCCGCGCCGCGTCCGGCGGGTTGCGCATCCGCGCCGCTCGCCGGTTGTGCGGTGGCCGCCGGGGCACTGCCGGGCGTCCCGCGACCACCGCGGCCGCGGCCTGAGGCCGGTTTTGCCGTGGCCGCAGGGGCAGTCGCGGCCGTCGTTTGCGTGCCCGGTGTGGAGGCCGCAGCCGGCGGTGTGGCAGCGGCCGATGGGGCCGCCGCGGCACCGCGTCCGGCCGGCGCGTTCTCACGTCCCGCCTGCGTCTCGTACATCCGCATCATGCCGTTGTGGTTGTACGCGATCGAATCCGAGGTAGCCGGGCGACCAGCCGTCCATGAACGCGTGCGTGTAGACGCCGGGCATGCCCCACTTGGTCATCTGTGCGAGCTCGAAGTTCGAGAAGAAGGGCAGCTCGGCAAAGAGGATCGGATCGAGGTTCGGATTCTGGGGCGCGGCGCCGCTGTAGGTGTAGAGCAACGGCAGCGATTCATGCAGGTCGTGGATGATCGGGGGATGCGCGGTGAAGTACCAGTCGGCAATCGCGCGCATCGAGACCTGCGACAGGTTGATGTCGCGATTGTTGTCGTGGAAGACGTATTTGCCCCAGTACGGCACGCCTGGAGTGCCGCCTCCCCGGCCACCGCCGCCGCCACCACCAGCGCCCGTGCCCTGGGCTCCGTCGGGATTCGGCTGCTCGCCGGCGCCTCGTCCACCGCCTCCGGCGGTCTGTCCGATCTTCAACTCGAGGTTGCGGTAGAACCAGTCCACGTTGCGATCGCGCCCATCCGGATCGGCGACCGGCGTGATCGACACGTACACGTTGTCGCGGATCTGGTTGATGAGGGGCGACGTCTCGGCCGTCAGCCGGTAAGCGAGCTCCATCAGCATCTCGGAGGGACCCGTTTCACCGCTGTGGAGCCCCCCCATCAGGTGGTAGTGTGGCTTCGTCGTCGCGACGAGCTGACGGATCTGCTCGGGGGAGCTCGAGCGGGGGTCGGCGATGCGCGCGAGGTTCTCGCGGTTGTTCTGCAGATTCGTGATGTTCGCGTCAGACGAAATCCAGACCACCACGAGCTCCCGATCCTCGTCGGACCGTCCGATCGATTCGATCCGAACGCGTCCCGGCGCCGCGGCCGCCAGGGCCTTGTAGTACTTCAGGATGTCCGCGTAGTAGGTCAGTTTGGCGGGGGCGCCGATGTGGTAGCCGAGCACGTCCTTCGGAGCCGGCACGCCGCTGACCTTCGGCAGGTGATCGACCAGCGGGCTCAAGAAGTACGGCTGCGTCGTCCACGCCTTCACCGACGCGGCGAACTCGTCGTCCTGGGTTTGCGCAGGGTCCCGCGTTTCGGTGACCATCTGCTGCGCCGGCAGCGACACGGCCGCGATGACGAGGGCAGTCGTGAGAAGAAGGGCCCGGCGCCGGGCGGACAGACGTGGCATGTGGAAAACTCCTGCAGAAGAGCGCGGGTGGGACGGATTCTATCAGAGGGCTTTCTACGGGCTGCGTGCCAAGTGCTGCGTGCTCACGTGCTTCTACGTGCTACGTGCGGTGTGCCCACGTGCTCGTGCTGACGTGCCCACGTGCCCACGTGCCCACGTGCTTTTGTGGGCAAGTGTCACTGGCAGAACTGCGTGATTGGGGTTTGGAAGGGGGACCATGACATTCGAAGATTTCGTGGCCTCGGTTGACACGGCGCGCCCGCCTGCCGCCATCAGCCAGGCGCTCGTCGCGCTCTGGCACGACGCGCATGGCGACTGGAACGCGGCGCACGAGGTGGCGCAGGACGTGCCGGATCCTGACGGCGCGTGGGTCCACGCGTATCTGCATCGCAAAGAGGGAGACGCGAGCAACGCCGCCTACTGGTATCGGCGCGCCGGCAAGCCCGTCGCCACGAGCTCGCTCGAGGAAGAGTGGCGCCAGATCGTGCGCGCCTTCCTGTAGCGGCCGCCGGGAGGAACGGGTGAAACCGCGCGCTCTGGCGAGCCGGCTGCGCAAAAACGCTACAATGCGATGTCCTGATGCGTAGACCGATCGTGGGTTTCGGCCTGGCAGCCGGCCTCTACTTTCTCCTGACAATCGCCCTCACCTGGCCGTTGGTGCTCCACCCCGGCAGTGTTGTTCCGAACGATCTCGGTGATTCGCTGCTCAATACGTTCCTCCTGGCGTGGAACGCACGGGTCCTTCCGCTCTCGGAAGAATGGTGGCATCTGCCGCAGTTCTACCCGGTTCAGGGGGCCACGGCGTTTTCGGAGCACCTGCTCGGTCTGTCGGTGCTCACGACCCCGGTCATCTGGGCGACGGGCAACGCGCTGCTCGGATACAACGTCGCGTTCTTCCTGTCGTTCCCACTCTGCGCGCTGGCCGCGCACGCGCTCTGCTACGAGCTGACGCGCCGTCACGACATCAGCCTGATCGCGGGAATCGCGTACGCCTTCGCGCCGTACCGCATGTCGCAGCTCTCGCACGTGCAGGTGCTGTCCGCGTATTGGATTCCACTCGCGCTGCTCGGTCTTCACCTCTTTCTGCGGCGAGGGCAGTGGCGATGGGCCGTGTTGTTCGCGGTGTCCTGGTGGCTGCAGTCGCTCGCCAACGGCTACCTCCTGTTCTATCTTTCCGTCCTCGTCGGCCTGTGGCTGATCTGGTTCGTGGTCGCGAGGCGCCGATGGGCCGATCTCGGGAAGATCCTCGTCACCTGGTCCATCGCCGCACTGGCGTTCGCGCCCGTGGCCTACGGGTATCTCAAGTGGCAGCGGGCCTACGGCTTCCGCCGCTGGCCGGATGAGATCCAGGCCTTCAGCGCCGACATCGCCAGCGTGCTGACGGCGTCGACAAACCTTCGCGTGTGGGGATGGCTGAGCGCCATCGAGCGGTCGGAGTCGCAGCTCTTTCCCGGATTCACGTTGATCGCGCTCGTCCTGGCCGGGATCGCGCTTTCCTGGGCGGCAGCCGCGCGCCTCGGCGTACAGCGGCTGCGCCTGTCGCGCATCTTTCTCGCGCTCGGTGTCCTCTTCGCGGTGATCGCGGCAACGCCAGGCTGGTTCGGGCCATGGAAAGTGGATCTGTTTGGAATCCGCCTGCTGTCGGTAGGGACGCCGCAGAAGCCATTGTCGATCGCCTTGCTCTCCACCGTGATCGCGCTCGCCCTGCACCCGTCGATTCGGGCGGGCTGGAGCCGGCGATCCCCGCTGGCCTTCTACACGATTGCCGCGGCCGTCATGTGGCTCTTCAGTCTCGGACCGTCGCCAACCCTGCTGAACCAGCCGCTGCTCTACAAAGCGCCGTACTCCTGGCTCATGCTCGTGCCGGGCGTCGACGGCATCCGCGTACCGGCTCGCTTCTGGGTGCTGTCGACGATGTGTCTCGCGATTGCCGGCGCGCTGGCCTCGCTGCACATCGTGACGAGGTGGCCCTCGCTGCGCTCATCGCTGCCGGCGTTGCTGGCCGCACTGATGCTGGTCGAGTCCTGGCCCCAGCCCGTCGGCTACCACCGGCCGCCGGCCTCGCGGCCGGCGCATAGCCGCGCGAATCTCAGGCTGGAACTGCCGTCGAACGGAACGCGCGATCTCCAGACCCTCTTTCGGGCGGTGGAACACCGGCGTCCAGTCTTCAATGGCTACAGCGGTCACTTCGCGCCTCACTACTGGGCGTTGCAATACCTGTTGTCGCGCCACGATCCGGCCGCGCTGTCCATCATCACCTCACTGGGCACCGTCGAGGCCGTCGTCGATCACGATCAGGGCGGGGCGGGTGACTGGATCGCGTATCTCAGCGCATTTCCCTCTTCCGAAGTCGTCCACAAGGACGAGGCCTATACGGCCGTCCGGCTGCCCAGGACGACATCCGGATTCACACTCCCGGAGTTCTCGGGACAATCGCTCCCGATTGCGGGCATTCGCGCCTCTCTCTATCAGGATCTGGTCGGCCTCATGACCGATGGCGATCGCATCTCGCGCTGGCACACCGGCGGACCCCAGGATCCCACCAACGAGATGACCATCGATCTCGGTGCGTCGAAACGCCTCGAGGGGCTCGAAATGCAGATCGGCGGATATGTCGCCGACTTTCCGCGCGCGCTCACCATCGAGCTCTCGGACGATGATCAGACCTGGCGATCGGCGTGGACCGGCTCACCCGGGGAGATCGCGCTGATCGCAGCGTTGAAGGAACCCTTCACGGTGCCACTCCGGTTCGTCCTCAAGGGACAGACCGGCCGCTACATAAGGCTCCGCCAGACATCGTCCGATCCGGTCTTCTACTGGTCGATTTCGGAGTTGCGTGTCCTCGGAGATTGAGTGGGAGTCAGGGAGAGGTCAGCGCCACTTTCCGCGAGTAACGTCGCGGCTGTGCTCCACCCTCCGGAGGTGCCGGCTTCTTCGCGTATGAAGCCGATGGGCGGGCTTGATCTAGTGCAAGTGCACGAAATGGCGCAGTTCCATTGGTCGTGCTGGTTGGTATACTTTGCGCGCTGCGAGAACAACTCGACTGGGGCGGCCGCGATGACGTTGGCGCCCCTGCACGACCGCCCGGCCGTGCCGCGCACGGCAGGACCAGCGCGAGTCGGAGTCAATTACGTGTACGCCGGGGTAGCTGCTGCGAGGCTGCCGCTGGGGAGATACCTCAGACGTGACGCCCTGTACAGTATTCGTCGTTGAAGACGACGTTGATACGAGGGACATGCTCGGCCGTTTTCTGGAGCTCGAAGGGTACCAGGTCGAGGTCGCAGCGAACGGGCGGCAGGCTCTCGAACGTCTGACTGCCGGGATGCAGCCGTGCGTCATCCTGCTCGACCTGATGATGCCGGTGATGGATGGCTGGCAGTTCCGCCGCGAGCAGGTTCGCTCCCCGGAGCTCGCAGAGATTCCGGTGATCGTCGTGTCCGCGGCCGGCCGCGACCGGATCGCCGAGATCGACGCCAACGCGTATCTGACCAAGCCCGTCGATCTCGAGCAGCTGCTCGAGCGGGTCAGTCATTACTGCTGCCAGTAGCGCGCCTCCCACGCTCGGGAGTCGTCTGGCCTGCGGCCTTTGCCACGGTCTTGCGCAGCCGTGACAGGCGCTCGCCGAGGAGCGCGGTCTGCTGCCCGTCGATGTCGTAGACATCATTGCGGAACTGAACCACGCCCTCGCCGGTCACGCGTGCGGTCCAGTAAACCAGGTACACCGGAAGCGGCCGCCGCAATTTGACCGTCCGTTCATTTCCTGCCTGCATCGCCTGCTCGATTCGCTCCTTCGACCACTCAGGCTGATCGCGGAGCACGTACTGCGCGAGCGCCAGCGGCTGCTCGAGCCGTACGCAGCCATGACTGAACGAGCGACTCGCGCGTGCGAAGAGCGAATCGGTCGGCGTATCGTGCAGGTAGACGTTGTGCTGGTTCGGGAACATGAACTTGACGAGCCCGAGCGCATTCTCCGCCCCTGGCCGCTGCCGGAATCGATAGTTCGGGATGTCGGCGAAGTCGACCGAAGCCGGATCCACCGGCTTGCCGCTGGTGTCGACGATCTCCATGTTGGAGCGCGCCAGGAATCCGGGGTCCTTCAGGATTTCTGGGAGCGTCTCTCCCTGGGCGATTTCGGGAGGAACGTTCCAGTACGGGCTGAAGATGACGTGAGTCATCTCGTCGTCAAAGATCGGCGTTGGCGTGTCTTTCTTTCCGACCACGACGCGCATCGACAGCGGCACCTGGTTGCCTTCCCGCACTTCGAGCCGATACTCGGGAACGTTGACGAGAATATGGCGCTCGCCGAGTGACCGCGGCAGCCAGCGCCAGCGTTCGAGGTTGAGCTCGAGCTGCCGGATCCGCTTCGCGATCGGGACGTTCATCTCCGCCACGACGCCTGCGGCAATCACTCCGTCGTCGGCCAGTCCATGGCGGCGCTGGAAGTGTTTGACCGCCTCCTGCAGCGCTGGAGAGTAGGCGGTGGTCTGGCCGTCTGCCGGTAGAGGCCCGCTGTAGTCGCCGCTCGCCGCCAGCCGCTTCGCCAGCGTCGCGACCTGCGGGCTCTTCTGGCCCGGCTTTATTCTCAGATTCGCGGGGACTGATGGCCAGCCGCCCTTTGCTGCCGCCGCTTTGTACTCCGCGAGGACCCTGCGCAGCGCGATGTACTCCGCATTGTCGGGAGTCAGTTTCAACAGCGACGCGTCGACGGCTTCGTTCCCGAGTGCCTGCTCGAGATGGCCGACGGGATCGAATTTCTCCGGCTTGATGTGCCACCTTGGATCCGCCTGCGCGAGATCCGACAGGCCGTCGGCCAGGTCGGAGGAGTACTTCAAGTACAGATAGGTCAGCCACACATCGAGCGAGCCCGCTTCGTCGAGGTCGAACCCTTTGTCGGTCAGGAAACCCTCTTCGGCCTCGCCCAGCCGCTGTTCGACCATCGTGAGCTGGTAGAGCTCAGCGTCGAGCCCCTCGTTGCCGGCGTTCTTCAGTGCCGTGATCAGCTGGCCGATCTGCGGCAGCGGATCGGTGTCGGTGTCATCGATCCACGCAGGCGCGTGCTTGCGACGCTCATAGAATTGCCGGGTGAGCTTCCAGAGTTTCTTGCCCTCGGCATCGGGCGTGACGTACGAAGGACGCGACGGGGCAGCGAGCGCCTTTCGCAGCGTCGCGTTGACGGCCTCCTGGCGTTCGGTTCCGCCGCATCCCGTGAGCACCGCTGCCGCCATGGCAACGAGCACAGTCCTCGACACCATTCCACCCCCACGGCGGCCAGTCCGCCGGTCCACCCCACGGTTTTATAAAAGCAAGGGCAGTGCCCGATCGCTCCAGCCTGACAGGCCAAGTTTTTGCTGGGATTTACCGACGATCCGGCGGCGCACAGCGGAGGCTGGGTAGGTGAGTCCACATTCCAGAAGCGGCAAGCAGCGACGAAATCGGGCGTCCAGCGAAGCGCTTCCACGAGATCTCAACATGGAGGCAGCGGGGCTGCTGCAGGACATGGCTGCCTTGCAGCCCAACGAACGCTCGCAACTCGGCTACAAGCGGGCCGCGAAAGCGCTCATCGCCTTGCCGCTTCCGGTCACGCAGCTGGTTGAAGCTGGCACGCTGCGCGACGTGCCCTACATCGGACCTTCGAGCGCGCGGATCGTCACCGAGCTCGTGGAATCGGGTTCGTCGCCGACCGTCGCTGCTGCGGTGTCTGCGTCCAGGCACGCCGACAAGGTGCCGGCGATGCGCGGAATGCGAAAGAACTTTCTGAGCCAGCTGGCGATGGAACAGATCCTCGCCCTGCCGCGGGATCGATCGATCGTGTCGCGGGCGGCGTTCCGCGGCGATTTCCAGATGCACTCGACCTGGAGCGACGGCGGCGAGAGCATCGAGACCATGGCGAACGCCTGCATGACACTGGGCCATTCGTGCATGGGGGTGACCGACCACTCGTACGGGCTGCCCGTCGCGCGCGGCATGAGCATGACCGACGTCGAGCAGCAGCACCGTGAGATCGACGAGCTGAATCAGCGGCTGGGGGGTCGCTTCCGCGTGTTCAAGGGAATCGAAGCGAACATCCTCGCGGATGGCAGTCTCGATCTGCAGCCCGGCGAGCGCGCGCTGTTCGAGTTCGTCGTCGCGTCGCCGCACTCGATGCTGCGCCAGACGTACGATCAGACGACGCGAATGCTTGGCGCGGTCAGGCAGCCGGGCGTCGCGGTTCTGGGGCATCCGCGCGGCCGGATGTACAACAGTCGTGCCGGGGTAGTGGCCGATTGGCCGCGCATCTTTGCCGAGGCCGCGAAGCGCCGCGTTGCCATCGAAATCGATGGCAACTGGCATCGGCAGGACATCGATTTCGAGCTGGCGGCCCAGGCGCTCGACGCGGGCTGCCTGTTCGCGCTCGACAGCGACGCTCACTCGACCGGCGAGCTGAGGTTTACGGACTTCTCCATCGCGCATGCCCGGCTCGCCGACGTCCCGGCCAAACGCGTGATCAACTGCTGGAGCGATACCGAGCTGGCGGAGTGGATGGCGGAGAGGATGTCTATCTGAGGCGCGCTTTTTCAGCCTGAAAGTACCGCGAAGGCAGCGGGTGGTTCAGGCGCGATTCGATGAACGCCGACGCCTGCATGAGCGCCGCGAGATCGACGCCGGTGCCGATGCCAAGGCCGTTCAGCATGTACACGAGATCTTCGGTCGCGAGATTGCCGGTCGCGCCGGGCGCGTAAGGACATCCGCCGAGTCCGCCGCACGAGGCATCGAACGTCGAGACGCCGAGATCGAGCGCGGTCAGGACATTCGCGAGGGCGGTTCCGCGGGTATCGTGAAAGTGCAGCGCGATCTGCTCGAGCGGCACCCGCGCCGCGACGGCGTCAACGACACCGGGAACCTGACCCGGGTGCGCGATCCCGATGGTGTCGCTGACCGCAACTTCGAAGGCGCCCATCTCGATCAGCGCTCCCGCGACGTCCGCGACACGCGCCGGGACGACGTCGCCTTCGAAGGGACAGCCGAATGCCGTCGACACGTAGGCTCGCACCCGCATGCCCTGCTCTCGCGCGCGGGCACAGACGGCACGGTAGGTGTCGAGCGAGGCCTCGATCGATTGATTGATGTTCTTCTGACTGAATGTTTCCGACGCGGCGGCGAAGACCGCGACCTCTGAGACCCCGGCCGCCGCCGCGCGATCGAGTCCCGCGAGATTCGGAACGAGCGCCGAATACCGGATCGACGGGCGGCGATCGATGCCGGCGAACACTGCAGCCGCGTCCGCCATTTGTGGAATCCAGCGCGGGCTCACGAACGCCGAGACTTCGATGACCGGCAGCGAGGCGGCCGAGAGACGATTGACGAATTCGAGTTTGTCGCCGGTCGAGATCGCCGACGCTTCGTTCTGAAGGCCATCGCGCGGGCCGACTTCGACGACGGTGACACGTGACGGCCGGGCCATTAGTGCGGTGCCTCGTCGAGCTCGATGAGGGGGACGCCGGGCTGAACCAGATCGCCTTCGCGGCAGCAGACCTTCCCGACTCGACCGTCGGCCGTCGCCTTGACGGGGAGCTCCATTTTCATGGCTTCGAGCACGATCAGCACGTCGTTCTTGCGGACGGTGTCGCCGGCGCCGACCAGCACTTTCCGGACGGTGGCCGGCATCGGGGACATGAGCGACCCGTGATGCGCCGCCGACCGCCGCCGCCTCGAGGATGGCCGCTCGATCTCGAACGTGAAGATTTCGCCGTCGACGAACACCCACCGGGTCTCGTCGACCGTGACCGCCCACGCGAGGGCGTTCGATGAGTTCGTCGAATTCGTCGAATAGATGACGTGGAGACTTCCATCGGGTGCGGTGCGAACGGTGAGGCTCGTATCCCCGATCGTCACCACGCCGCCGGTTCCACGCTGCACGCGATGTTCACGTCCCGAATCGTCGCGCAGGACCAGCGTCTCGTCCGCCATCGGTCAGCGCCCCCAGCGGTGCAGCGTCGACCACGGGTCCGGGGCCTCGGCTCCCGCGGATGTCATGGCCTCGTTGCCGGGCAGATCTCCAAGGGCCGCCGCCGCGACGGCGATCGCTGGCGGCTCCGTCGCCGAGGTGAGCTCATCCTCGTGCGCATCCACGAATCCGGTGTGCGTCGCGCCGCTCCTGACGCGGGGGTCCGCGATCAGCCGGATGAGGAAGGGGAGATTCGTGCGGATGCCGAGAATGGGGAAGCGGCGAAGCGCGGCGCTGACCCGATCGAGAGCCGCTTCGCGTGATTCGGCGTATCCGATGACCTTCGCCACCAGAGGATCGTAATTGACGCCGATGGTGTCTCCTTCGACAACGCCGGAATCGACACGCACTCCAGGGCCGGCCGGCTCGCGGTAGAGCGCAAGGCGTCCGGCCTGGGGCAGAAACCCCTGAGCCGGATCCTCGGCGTAGACGCGGCACTCAACGGCGTGTCCGCGCTGGGTCAGCATTTCTTGAGTCCATGGGAGCCGATGACCGGCGGCCACGAGCAGCTGGGCGCGAACGAGATCGATCCCGGTCACGGCCTCGGTGACGGGATGCTCCACCTGGAGCCTGGTGTTCATCTCGAGAAAGTAGAAGCGCGCGCCGTCCCCGTCTCCCTCGAGCAGGAACTCGATCGTTCCGGCGTTGCGATAGCCCGCCGCGCGCGCGGCCGCGACCGCCGCCTCCCCCATTTGCGCGCGAACGCGAGGACTCAACGCCGGCGAGGGACTCTCCTCGAGAATCTTCTGATGACGCCGCTGCAGCGAGCATTCGCGCTCGAAGAGGTGGATCACGTCATCATGCGAGTCGGCCAGAATCTGGATCTCGACGTGCCGCGGCCGTTCGATGAGCCGCTCGGCGTAGAGCGTGCCGTCGCCGAACGCCGACACCGCCTCGCGGCGGGCCGACGGGATGGCCTCTCGAGTCTCGGCGTCGGCCGAGACGGTGCGCATGCCCTTGCCGCCGCCGCCGGCCGACGCTTTGATCAAGACCGGATATCCGATCGCTTTCACGGCAGCGGTGATCCCGTCGTCGGACTGATCGGCGGGCGTCACGCCGGGGACGACCGGCACGCCGGCTCGCTCCATCAGCTCGCGCGCGGCGATCTTCGAGCCCATCCGGTCGATGACGTCGGCCGGCGGACCGATGAACACCAGGCCGGCGGCCTCGCAGGCCTGCGCGAACGCCGCGCGTTCGGAGAGAAATCCGTATCCGGGATGAACCGCGTCGGCGCCGCTCTGACGCGCCGCGTCGATGATGGCTTGAATGTTCAGATAGCTGTCGCGCGCAGGCGCCGGACCGATCCGGACCGCGCGATCGGCCAGGCGCACGTGCAGCGCGCGCTCGTCGGCGTCGGAATACACGGCGACGCTTTCCAGCGACGATTCGCGGCAGGCCCTGATGATCCGGACGGCGATCTCGCCGCGATTGGCAACGAGCACCCGTTTCATTCGTGGGGAACCCAGGGCGCGGATCGTTTCTCGAGAAACGCGCGCATGCCATCCTGGCCCTCGCGGGATGTCCGGTGCGCCGCGATCGTTTCGGCGGTCAGCGCCGAGACATCCTGCGGGCTCCGGCCCACGACAGCCTTGATCAACCGCTTGGCCGCGGCGAGCGCGTCGGGCGCTGACGACAGCAGCTCCGAGACATACCCGTCGACGGCCGTATCGAGGGCGGCCTCGGGCACGACCGCGTGCGCGAGACCGATCTCGCGCGCCCGGCTCGCCGGAAAGCGGGCCGCGGTCAGGAACAGCTCACGCGCGGCGGACGGGCCGATCTTGGCCACCGCGAACGGAGAGATCACCGCGGGCAGGATGCCGAGCTTGGCTTCGGTGAACCCGAACAGGGCCGTGTCGGCGGCAACCACGATGTCACACACGGCCGCGAGCCCCGCGCCTCCTCCGAGGGCCGCACCGTGAATACGGCCGATCAGCGGCAGCGGCAGCGAATCGAGCGCCAGGAACATGTCCGCCATC
Organism: uncultured Acidobacteriota bacterium; assembly: GCA_963785755.1. GTDB lineage: Bacteria > Acidobacteriota > Vicinamibacteria > Vicinamibacterales > 2-12-FULL-66-21 > JACCXG01. Next base: position 250,434 of record CAWAXG010000071.1, read on the forward strand.
GCCCCGGCATCGCGCAGGTTCTCCTCGCGCGAGTACCCGACCATCTTCGACATCCACGTCAGATCGGCCCCCGCGCAGAAGACCTTGCCAGCCCCGCGCAGGACCGCGACTCGCGCCCCCGGGAGCATCGGGCTCCGCGCCCACGCGGTGACCTCGGCAATCAGCTCTTCATTGAAGGCATTCCGAACGTCGGGACGGTTCAAGGTGACGGTGACGACTGGACCGGTTCGAGCGATCTCGATGGTTGGCATGCGCGTCGGGAGCGGCCCTACATCCTGAAGACGCCAAACTGTGCGCGGCCCACGGGCGCGTTGAATGCGGCGGACAGCCCAAGCGCGAGCGCGTGCCGGGTCTCCGCGGGATCGAGGATCCCGTCATCCCACAGCCGTGCGGTGGAGTAGTACGGCGATCCTTCCTGCTCGTACTTGTCGAGGATCGGCGCCCGGATCGCCTGCTCTTCTTCGGCTGTCAGCTCGCGCCCTTCGCGCGCCAGCTGGTCGCGCTTGACGGTCGTCAGGACGCCCGCGGCCTGCTCACCACCCATGACCGAGATGCGCGCGTTCGGCCACATCCAGAGGAATCGCGGCTCGTAGGCGCGGCCGCACATGCCGTAGTTTCCGGCGCCGAACGATCCGCCGATGATCACTGTGAACCGCGGAACGCCGCAGTTCGAGACCGCGTGCACCATCTTGGCGCCGTCCTTCGCGATTCCCGCGCGCTCGTACTGCCGGCCGACCATGAAGCCGGTGATGTTCTGCAGGAACACAAGAGGCACGCCGCGGACGCCGCAGAGCTCGATGAAGTGCGTGGCTTTGAGCGCCGATTCAGAGAAGAGCACACCGTTGTTGGCGATGATGCCGACCAGGAACCCGTGCAGCCGCGCGAACCCGGTAATCAGCGTCGTCGCATAGCGCTCCTTGAATTCGTCGAAGCGCGAACCGTCGACGATGCGAGCGATGATCTCGCGGACCTCGTAGGGCTTGCGGGTATCGACGTTGACGATGCCGTAGATCTCCTTCGGGTCGTACGCGGGATCCTCGGGCGTCGTGGCGTCCGCGGGCGGGCTCTTCCGCGTATTCAGCGTGCTGACAATCGTTCGCGCCAGGTGCAGTGCATGCTCGTCGTCGTCCGCAAAATAGTCCGCGACGCCCGAGAGCCGCGTGTGAACGTCCGCGCCTCCCAGGTCTTCGGCGGTGACCTCTTCGCCGGTCGCGGCCTTCACGAGCGGCGGGCCGCCGAGGAAGATGGTGCCGGTGCCCTTCACGATGACCGTTTCGTCCGACATCGCCGGAACGTACGCGCCTCCCGCCGTGCAGGAGCCCATCACGACGGCGATCTGCGGAATCCGTTCGGCCGACATGCGGGCCTGGTTGAAGAAGATCCGGCCGAAGTGCTCGCGATCCGGAAACACCTCGGCCTGGAGCGGCAGGAAGGCCCCTCCCGAGTCGACCAGGTAGAGACACGGCAGCCGGTTCTCGAGGGCCACCTGCTGAGCCCGCAGGTGCTTCTTCACCGTGATCGGATAGTAGGTGCCTCCCTTGACCGTTGCGTCATTGGCGACGATCAGGACCTCCCGCCCCTCCACGCGCCCGACGCCCGTGACGATTCCGGCGGCCGGCGCCCCGTTGTCATAAAGGCCCCACCCGGCCAGCGGCGAGAGCTCGAGAAACGAAGAGCCCGGGTCGAGCAGTCTGTCGATCCGTTCACGGACGGGCAGCTTCCCCTGGTCCCGGTGGCGCTGAAGGTATTTCGGCCCGCCCCCCTGGCGCACGGCCGCCGTCCTGGACCTAAGCTCGGCCACGAGCGCGGTCATTCGCTCGTAATTGACGCGAAACTGCTCTGAATCTGGATTGACGTGCGTCTCGATGATGTCCATTCGGCGGGCGGACAGCGCGGATTATAGCGCGCAGCCGTTCTGCCGGTGGGTATCCGGGTGATTCGCCGTGCTCTGAAAAAGCGTGTAGTGCAATAGGACAAACGTCGGTATTTCGACGCATCGGCGCCTAAGTGTATAATTCTTGGGCGAGGCCACACGGCAATGTGTCGTTTCCGCCGACGCACTCAGCGGGGCCGTTATGACCACGAAGAAGAAGAATCGAGTGCTCGCCATCGATGACGAGCCGGCGATGATCGAGTGGTTGAAGATCCTCCTCGAGCATGAAGGCTACGAGGTGCGAACCGCGATGATCGGCACGCGCGGCGAGGAAATCTTCAAGACGTGGAAGCCCGACGTCGTGGTCACCGACATGATGCTCCCGGACGCGGATGGCCTGGAGCTGCTCCGCAAGTTCAAACAGACCCACGCGGACACCGAAGTCATCGTGATCACCGGCCATGGCAGCGTCCCGAAGGCGGTCGAGGCCATGAAGGCCGGCGCGCACAGTTTCGTCGAGAAGCCGATCGAGCCCGATACGCTGCTGGCCATGCTCGAACGGGCCATCGAGCGCCGCGACCTCGTCGGTGAGAACCTCCTGCTCAAGCAGAAGCTCGAGGGGCAGTTCCGGTTCGGCAACATCATCGGCAAGAGCAGGAAGATGCACGAAGTGCTCGAGCTGGTGGAGAGCGTAGCCGGCAGCGACGCCAATATCCTCATTCAGGGCGAGAACGGCACCGGCAAGGAACTCATCGCCAACGCGATTCATTACAACAGCAAGCGCGCGAAGGGGCCGTTCATCAAGATCAACTGCGCGGCGATCCCGAAGGACCTGATCGAATCGGAGCTGTTCGGCTACAAGAAGGGGGCGTTCACCGGCGCGCAGAGCGACAAGGAAGGGCTCTTCGAAATGGCGGAGGGGGGCTCGCTGCTCCTCGACGAGATCGGCGAGATGCCCTCCTACCTGCAGACCAAGCTGCTGCGCGTCCTGCAGGAGCGTGAATACCGGCCGATTGGCAGCGACCGGATCGTCCGTGTCGACTTCCGTCTGATCTGCGCGACGAACATCGATCTCGACGCCGCGCTGCGCGATGGCAAGCTGCGCGAGGATCTGTACTTCCGCATCAACACGATTACCCTCCGCGTGTCGCCGCTGCGGGAGCGCACCGAGGACATTCCGCTCCTGTGCGAGCACTTTCTCGAGAAGTACCGGCAGCGTCACCAGCGGAACGTGAAATCGATCGCGCCGGCCGCCTACCACGTGCTGATCAGGCACCGCTGGCCGGGCAACGTCCGCGAGCTCGAGAACGTCATCGAACGGGGTGTGCTCGTCGCCAAGGGCTCGGAAATCACCGTCAACGACCTGCCCGAGTCGCTGCGGACCGAGAGCGCCACGACGACCGAGTTCGTGATTCCGCCACATCGCACGCTGGCCGAGATCGAGAAGATGGCCATCCTGCAGACGCTCCAGCGCACGAACTGGAACAAGCAGGAGGCGGCGCAGATCCTGGGCTTGTACCGGCCGACGCTCTACAGCAAGATGAAGAAGCACGACATCCAGGACGGCGCGAAATCGGCCGCCCGGCGCGCGGCATCGGCGTAAACCTTGCAACCTCATCGGCCTATGCTCGACCGGGCCGTCGGTTTCGTGGTCCTCTGGCTCGCCAGCGCGGGGGACCTCTTCCTCTTTGCCTTCCGCGCGATCCGTGAAGCCGCGCTCCCTCCCTTCGAATTCCGGGAGACCATTCGTCAGCTCTACGAGCTCGGCCTCCGCTCGGCCCCCCTGATCGCTCTCTCGGGTATTGCGGTCGGCGTAGTCCTGTCGATGCACACGCGGGCCTCGCTCGAGCGGTTCGGCGCCGAATCGATGATCCCCGCCGGCCTGGCGATCGCGCTGGTCCGCGAGACCGGGCCGCTGACCGCGGGGCTGCTGCTCTCGGGCCGCATCGGCGCCGGGATCGGCGCCGAGCTCGGGGCGATGCGGGTCAGCGAACAGATCGACGCGCTCGAAGCCACTGCCGTGGATTCCTTCCGCTACCTCGTGGTCACGCGCGTGGTGGCGTGTGTCATCGCCCTTCCGATCCTCACGACCTTGATGAACTTCGCCGGCATGGTCGGCGGATTCCTGGCCGAGACGGTCTCGACCGGCATGTCCGTGGCGCTCTATTTCGAGCGCGCCTTCTCGCTCATCGATCTCACCGACTACGTTCCGGGCACGATCAAGACGATGGTGTTCGGCTTCATCATCGCGACGATTTCGTCGTACCTCGGGTTCCACACCGAATCGGGCACCGAGGGCGTCGGCCGCGCCTCCACCCGTTCCGTCGTGTTCTCGTCGGTCGGGATCATCGTCGCGAACGTGGTGCTCGTCCGGCTCATCTTCTTCATCTTTCCCGAGGCAGCGGGAGGATGACGCATGAGGCCCGTCCGGTTGTCCGCCTCGACACGGTGTCGAAGACTTTTGGCGAGCGGCGCGTCCTGAACGACGTGTCGTTCGAGGTCGACGCCGGCTGCGGCTTCGTAATTCTCGGCCGCAGCGGCACCGGCAAGAGCGTCACGCTCCGCCACATCATCGGCCTCGTCAAGCCCGATCGCGGGCGGGTGTTCGTCGACGAGGACGAGATCAGCGCCCTCGATGGACCGGAACTGTCGCGCGTCCGCCGCAAGATCGGCTTCCTCTTTCAGAGCGCCGCGCTGTTCGATTCGATTTCGGTCGGCGAGAACGTCGCGTTCCCGATGCGGCGCCACACCAGGCTGTCCGGCCGTGAGATCAAGGATCGGGCGATGGAGAAGCTCGGTGCCGTCGGCCTCGCCGGCGAGTACGACAAGATGCCCGCCGCCCTCTCGGGCGGGATGCGCAAGCGCGCCGGTCTCGCGCGCGCCCTCGCGCTCGACCCAAGTCTGCTGCTCGTGGACGAGCCGAGCGCCGGCCTCGACCCGATTACCGCCGACGAGATCGACGAGCTGCTGCTGGGTTTGAAGCAGCGCGCGGGCGCCACGCTCATCATCGTCACCCACAACATTCCGAGCGCGAAGCGGCTCGGCGACGAGCTGGTCATGCTGCACGAGGGACGGATCGTGGCTCGCGGATCGCCGGAGGATCTGGAGCGGAGCCCGGACGACATGGTCCGCGCGTTCATGGCCTCGCAACACGCGGGGTGACAGCTCGGTGATCGGTGATCGGTGATCAGGGATCAGGGATTATCAGGGATCAGGGATACGCAGTATTAATGTCGAACCTTCGTGCTGCCGCGGTTGGCGCGTTCGTGATTGGGGGGCTTCTGTTGTTTTCTGTCGGTCTGTTCTTCATCGGCGACCGGCGGATGATGTTCAGGGACACGCTCGAGGTCCATGCGGAGTTCTCGCAGATCGCGGCGCTCGACGTGGGGGCGAAAGTCCGGGTGGCGGGAATGGATGCCGGGGAGGTCGAAGAGATTCGCGTTCCGGCCGGTCCCTCGGGACGGTTCCGCGTCCGGATGCGGGTGCGGAAGGATCTCCATCCGTTGATCCGGGTCGACTCGGTCGCCTCGATCCAGAACGACGGCCTCGTCGGCAACAAGTTCATCCAGATTCAGGCCGGCACGGATGCGGCGGCGCCGGTGGAGGACAACGGCACCATCCAGAGCCGCGAGCCGTTCGATGTTTCCGATCTGATGCAGATGATGAGCGACACGCTGGTGACCGTGAACGCGATGCTCATCGACGTCAAGGGGCGGATCGACGAAGCCCTCGTCGCCGTCTCCAGTACGGCCAGGGGCGCCCAGACGCTCATGCTGGAGATGGGTGGCGAGGTCCGCACGATCCTGGCCTCGGCCAATCGCGTGAGCACCGACCTGACGGCGATGGTGGCCAACATCCGCCAGGGGCGCGGCACGATGGGCAAGCTGCTCACCGACGATGCGATCTACACGAGCGTCAAGGCGATCGCCGCGGACGCGGAAAAGGCCATGGCGACCGTTCGCGAGGCGAGCCTCGAAGCGCGCAATGCCATCGCCGACCTGCGCGGCGAGAACGGCCCGGTGAAAGGGTTCACCGGTGACGTGCAGCAGACCCTGCAGGCTGCCCGTGACGCGATGACCGATCTCGCGGACGCGACTGAAGCGCTCAAGCGGAATTTCCTGTTCCGGGGATTCTTCACCCGGCGCGGCTACTTCGATCTGGACGACGTCAGCGTGGCGCAATACCGGCAGGGGGCGCTCGAATCGAAGGATCGGCGCGCGCTGAGAATCTGGCTGGGCGCGGGTGTCCTGTTCGAGCGCGATGCCAGCGGCCGGGAACGGCTCAGCGCTGGTGGAACGGCGCGGCTCGATTCCGCCATGTCCCAGTTCGTCAGGTATCCTCCGAACAGCCCGTTCGTCATCGAAGGCTACGCGCAGGAGGTGACTGGGGATTAACGCTACCTCATCAGTAGCGCGCGCAGCCAACTCGTCCGGGACTACATCGTGGGGAAATTCAAGCTTGACGTGAATTATGTTGTGACCATGCCGATGGGGTCGGAGGCGCAGGGAAGTCCAGCAGGAGATACATGGGACGGCATCGCCCTGGCCATGTTCGTGCACACCGCCGGTTTATAGCGGGCGCGCTACCTCATTCGGGATTCGGGCTGCGACTTTCCATGGTCGAGTCCCGTCCAAGGTGTTCGAAACGGGTTTGCGGGACCCTTTCGTGGCATGCAGTTTGATACTTGGTGAGGTGGCTGGATGCGTACGGCACCAGCGACGAAGGAGGCGGACGTGGACGATCGATCGCGAGTGCTCATGGCAACCGTCATCGGAGCGGTTGCTGGCGGCGTCTGGGGCTGGCTGTACCTGACGGAAAGCGGACGTCGAGTCCGGGATCAGATTGAGCCGCGGCTGGACGACTTCATGACCGAGCTCACCCGCATGCGCGGCACCGTGGAGAAGGCGCGCACGGCCGCAAACGAAGGGTGGCGGTCGCTTACTGACATGACCGGCGGAGCGCAGCAGGGCCGCTGGTCGGCATAGGGGGATCAATGGGGGATGTGCAGACCATCAGCGCGCCGCTCATCATCATGGCGGCGGTCAGCGTGCTCGAGGCATTGGTGCTCATCGGATTGGCCGTCGGTGGATTCATGGTGTATCGCCGGGTGATGACGCTGATCGACGACCTCGAAGCGCGTCAGATAGCGCCGATTCGCGAGAAGGTGGACGCGATTCTGCTCGACGTGAAAGCGGTCACCGCGCGGGTCAGCCACGAGACCGAGCGCGTCGATCAGGCGATCCACGGAACCATCGATCGCGTGGATCACACGGCGGAGCACGTGAAAGATGCAGTGAGGGACAAGGTGAACTACGCGGCCGGGATCATTCGTGGCGTGCGCGCCGCGATCGTGTCGCTGCTCAGCGACCACCGGCCGAAGCCTCCCGCCACGGCCGCGGGACGGTTGTAACCAGACAGAGTCAGGCCGACGGCCGACCGAAGGGTAGACCGAAGGGTAGGAGGTTGCATGGCATACGAATACGATCGTTTGGAACGCGAAGACGGTGGCGGCTCGTTCCTGATGGGGCTGCTCGCGGGCACCGTGCTCGGCGCCGGGCTGGGCATGCTGTTCGCCCCGAAAGCGGGATCGGAGCTGCGAAACCAGCTTTCCGAACAGACCGGACAGCTTCGCTCGAAGGCGAACGAAGCGTACTCTCAGGCCTCGGAGAAAGTCAGCCAGATTGTGGACAAGGGCCGTGAAGCCTACGATCGCGCCCGCCAGAGCGGCGGGAACTTCGCCGGGTCCACCGGATCGCCGGGCACCAATGCGCCCAGCACCCCCACCGGCACCACCGGCTACGGCAGCGGCGGCTACGGCACCGGCACGAGCGGTTACGGCGGCGATCGCGGATAGTTCCAGGTTGAGCGCGCAGCAATCAGCTATCAGCGCTCGCTGATAGCTGATTGCTGGATTCTTTCGGATGACTGCCGCTGATGACCGAACAACAAGCTGAGAAAGCCGCGACGATACTGATTGGCGCCGCCGCCGTCGGCGTCGCCTTCTTCATCCTGAAAACACCACGGCTTCGACGCATGGTCTGGCAGCTCGCCAGGACCGCCGTCGCGCCGACCGCATCCGCATGGCTGCTCACCGAAGCGCGACGCGGGTGGAATGGAAACGGAGCTGCGCACGATGCCGCGAGCGCCGGCGCCGATCCACCGGATCGACAGCACGCGATATGATGACCCCGTGAGTGCGGCGCCTCCGTCAGGGCTCCCGCGTCCCGCCGATGAGCCCGCGCAGGAGCGCCGACCGGCCGCCGGTCAGGTGCCCTCGAAGCCTGTGGCGTCTCGCGACCGCGGGCCACTCCACTCGGTCGCCTCACCGTTCGTTCATCGCGCGCTTACCCGAATACACGCCGAAGTCCGGCTTACGGCCCTCGCCATCTGGCGCGGCCTCACCGGACTCTACAACAGCGACGATCTGACCTTCGCCGCGTCCATCGCCTATTACTCATTGCTGTCGCTGTTCCCCTTCTTCCTGCTGCTGTTCTCCATCATCGCGGGGGTGACGAGCTCGGAGACGGATCGGCAGGCGGTGTTCAACTTCGTTCAAGGCTATTTCCCCCGTCAGTTCGACTTCGTGACCAAAGAGCTCAAGCTGATGCAGGAATCGCGCGTCCCGCTTGGCGTCTTCGGCGGCATCCTCATGGTCTGGGCGGCAATGGGCGTGTTCGGCGCCATTACCTCCGCCGTGAACCACGCATGGGGTGTCGAGAAGCAGCCGAGCTACTTCAAGCACAAGATGATTTCGTTCCTCATGCTGGTGATGGCGAGTCTGCTGCTGCTGGCCGCGCTGCTGCTGATCAGCGCAATCAATGTCGTCGAGGCGAGCTGGTTCGCCGGCGTGGTCGCGCGAACCCCCGGTCTGCAGGTCCTGCAGGGAATTGCGCTCAAGTGGGCGAGGACCATCGCGTTCATTTTCGTGGTCGGCCTGGTGTTCTACTTCGTCCCGAACGCAAAGGTCCGCTTCAGGGACGTGTGGGTCGGTGCGGTCGTCACGGGGCTTGCGTGGCGCGGCGCCCTCGCGGGTTTCTCGTGGTACGTCCGCGATCTATCGCGGTTCAGCGTCCACGGATCGATTGCCGCGGTCGTGGCGTTTCTCGTGTGGGTCTACATCTCTGCGGTCATCCTCTTGTACGGCGTGGAGGTCACCGCTGCCAACGCGCGCTTGAGACGCCGGCGGCCCGAGCAGATCCCGGCGGCCCCCACACCACGCACCTGAGCCCGCTCATCGCCTCTTACGCTGCCGACAGTGTTGAGAATCCTTCGGTTCGCCTCGAGTCGCGGTCCTGTCTGGAGCTTCGGCGCCGCCGCCGCCGTGACTGCCATTTCGCTCATCTCGGTGGATGACGAGATCAAACTTGGCCGCGAAGCGCAAAGTCAGGTGAGGAAGGAGATCCCTCAGCTCACCGACAGCGCCGTCGCCAGCTACGTCGGAAGCGTCGGGCGCCGCCTCGCGGCGCGTGCGCCTGGCCCGAAATACCCCTACACGTTCTCCGTGGCGAACTATCGCGAGCTGAACGCGTTTGCCTTGCCGGGCGGACCTGTCTGGATTCATCGCGGGATTATTCACGCGGCGCAGAATGAATCACAGCTCGCGGGTGTGCTCGCGCACGAGGTCGCGCACATTGCTCAGCGCCACGCCGCAGACCAGATCACCAAACAGCTCGCTGCCAATGGTCTGCTGGGCCTGCTCGGCGCCCTGCTTGGTAATGCCGGCGGCGGCGCGCGCACCGCGCAGATCGGTGCGCAGATCCTTGCCGGCGGCTACATGTTGAAGTTCAGCCGAGACGACGAGCGCGAGGCCGACCGGATCGGCATGCGGATCATGCAGAGCGCCGGTTGGGATCCTCGCGGCATGGCCGACTTCATGGACGTTCTGCGGCGCGAGCAGGGGCGCGACCCGGGGTCGGTGGAGGTCTTCCTCTCGTCGCATCCAGCGCCGGGCGAGCGCGCGGCGCTGCTGCGGCGGGCGGTCGGCAGTCAGGTCAAGGGGCGCCGCGACAGCGGGGCCTTCCGCTCCGTCAAGTCGCGGGCGCAGAAGCTGCCGCCGGCCAAGCCGATGAAGCGGCCGCGTTAGGTGAGCGGCTTCAGGTCCCCGACGGCCGGTCCGTTGATCACGACGCCGAACCTGTCGAACCGCGACCCGTGACACGGACAGTCCCAGGTGGACGCCGACGGGTTCCACTCGACGATGCAGCCAAGATGGGGGCACACCGCCGACCGGCGATGGAGCGTGCCGGCTGCGTCGCGAAAAATCGCGACTTTGAACAGACCTTCGCGAATCACCGCGCCGCTGTTCGCCGCGATCTCGTCGATTGACGAGACCTCACCGGCTGTGAGCCAGGACGCGTACTGCCACGCGACGTTGAGGTTCTCCTTGACGAAGGCCGCGGCCGCCCCCGTGCGAATCCGCGACGGATCATAGAGCTCGGACCAGGGATTCTCACGTCCCGCGATCAGGTCCGTGATGAGGATGCCGGCTATCGTGCCATGCGTCAGGCCCATGCCGGAGTCGCCGGTGGCGACGTAAACGTTGGGACTGTCGAGCGGGTTCCGGCCGATGAAGGCCAGCCCGTCCTGCGTCTCCATCACTTGACCGGACCATCGGAACTCGACCTCGCCTGCGAGGGGGAAACGTTCGCGCATCCAGTCTTCGAGGTCCGCCCATCGCCGCTCGCCGTCCTGCGCCTGACCGGACTTGTGATCCTCCCCGCCGACGATGAGCAAGTCGATCGCCTCGCGATTGTCGCCCCCGAGGTCGATGTTCGACGCGCGCTGGAGCCGCACGTAGTGATACGGGTCGTGCGTGTCCCAATAGAGCGCATGCGTGATCGCGTCACGCGGCACGCGCGCCGCAATCGCATACGTCGTGTACGGCGCCTGCTTCGTGTGAATCGCAACCCGATCGATGAACGGGACGTTGGTCGTGACGACGACGGATCGCGCCGTGATGACGATGCCGTCAGCCGTTTTGACCGTCGCAGGATCGCCGCCTGTGACCTGTGTCGCCCGTGTGCCGGAATGCATGCGGCCGCCCAGCCGCACGAACGCATCGACCACGCCGTTCAGGTATGCGAGGGGATGAAACTGCGCCTGACGGGGAAACTGCAGGCAGGGACCGCTGTCGAAGCCGTGCACGGGCGCGCGATCGACTCGCGTGACCTCCACGCCGGCGTCATGGCACGCGCGACGCTCGTCCTCGATTCGCCGGACGTCGTGTTCACGCGACAGGAAGAGATACCCGTCAACTCGCGCGAAGTCGCAGGCGATCCCCTCGAGCTGTACGATCGCTTCGATCCGATCGATCGCAGCCCGGTGACTCTGAAAGGCGAGCCGGGCGCCGTGCTCACCGTGCAACCGGAGCATCTCCTGATAGGAGTCATCGATTGCGTTCGAGAGATGTGCGCTGGTGACGCCGGTCTGCCCGCAGCCGGGACGGCCGTCGTCGATCAACACGACGCTGTTCCGTTCGCGCGCGAGCAGATACGCCGTGCTGACTCCCGCGATGCCTGCGCCAATCACACAGACGTCGGCGTTCGTGTCTCGAGAGAGTCGCGGAAAACGATCCGGGTACGCCGTGTCGAGCCAGAGCGAAGTGCTTCGAGGCATGCGGTCGCCTTTCGACACCACCGTTGTGCAAAGTCGCGACCGCGGCAAAGTAGATGTGAAGAGCAGGACAGGGAGGTCCGTAGACGCTCCCTGCACCGGTTGGCGGGATGTTGAGGCGAGATGGGTTGCCCCAGCGGAACGCCGGAGCGGCGGGTCAAATCGCTGTAAGCGACCTGACGCCTTCCTATAGAGCAACCGGGGTGCCAGGCAAATCCCGCCTGATTTACGGGTGAATCTCGGCGATCTGGGTAAAGAGCGTGTCCTTCTACCTCAGCGGTACAGCGTAAGTGGGTAGCACGCTCCACAGGTGAGCAGAAGATGAGTCAGAGATCCGTCCGAGGAGGTGGCGGCGGTGCCACGTGCGGCGGCGGCGCCGCAGGAGGAGAAGCGATGGGGCTGACTGCTGGCCCAAGCGGCGCACTCGGACGCCGGGACGACTCGGTCCTGCCGAGCTGAGTGCCGTTGAGCAACAACGTGAACCCGAGCACGGCAAACGCGCCTCCGACGCCGATGCCGACGCCCGGTTCGCCTGCGGTAAAGCTGAGGAGCATCATCAGGGCGAGCCCGAACCCGATAATCGTGATTCCGGCCGACCGCCAGCGCTCGGACCGCCTGCCGTCGTAGGACCCGCCGGTGGCCGCTTCGAAGGCCAGCGGATCGGCTTCCGGCGACGGAATCAGCCCGCGCTGGATCATGGCCAGCCGCTCCCGGTGTTCCATTTCGCGGAGTGCCCGGCGGTTCGTCATGGCGAGATACAAGACTCCCAACCCACCGAATACGATCAGCATCACGACGGACAGAATGACCTGTTCCTCTCGCACGCGCCCTCCCTTGGACGCTACATTAGACCGGACGCAGGAATGAATTGTTTCAGCCCGGGCCCGCGCTCCATTCGGGCCAGGGTTCGTGTTGAAACAATTCGGTCGCGAGCGGACTCTAATATGGCCGGTGGATGCAGATCGACGACCACGAGCTGATTGACCGGTGTCGCTCGGGTGACGATGCTGCATTCGGCGAGCTCGTCGACCACTACAAGAACCTCGTGTACGGGCTCATCTACCGCATGATCCCGGACCGCTCGGCTGTCGATGACCTCGCGCAGGACGTGTTCCTGAAGGTGCATCGGGGGATCCCGTATTTCCGCGGCGAGGCCAGGCTCTCGACCTGGATCTACCGCATCGTCCAGAACGTGTGCGCGCAGTGGCACGGCGCACGCCATGCGGAAGTGCCTCTGGAGGGGAGCCGCGACGACACGCCCAGGCGCGAGCCGGGCTCGCACGATGCGGCGTTCGCCGATATTGAAGCGCGCGACCGCCTGCAGAAAGCGATGGCGCAGCTGCCGCCCAACTACCGGCTGCTGATCGCCGCGCATTATCTTCAGGGTGTGCAGTACGAAGCGCTCGCCGAGACGCTGAACATCCCGCTCGGAACGGTGAAGACGCACCTGTACCGGGCCAAGCGCCGGCTTCGGGAACTGCTGGAGGAATGAACGCCGCCATGCTGTGCAAGGACGCCTCCGAATTGATCGAGCCGATCGCGTCCGGCGACCTGCAGCCGGACGCCGCGGCACGCGCACATTTCGAGACCTGTCCGCGGTGCGCGAGCGCCCTTGCAACCGCCCGGCGCCTGGAGACGATGCTCAAGGGGATGGATGTTCCGCTGGCGCCGGCGAATTTCACTGCGGCTGTGGTCCAGCGGATCCGGCGAGATCGCTGGCGTGCGGAGCAGCACGTCGATCGTCTCTTCAATCTCGCCATCGTCTTCGCCTTGCTGCTGGTCGCCGGAGGGATCGCGGCGCTGCTGAATGTCCAGGCCGTGTCTGCGCTGGCGGTTTCCGCATGGGCCATCGCGAAGGAAGGCCTGCGTGAAACGATGACGCAGGCGGCGCCGACGCTGGCGACCTACGTGGCCGCCGCGGGCCTGCTTGCCACGGCGTTCGGGATGTGGTGGTGGGCGGAGAGGCGATGGCAGGTCACTCCGCTCGAGCGCACTGGGGAGGCGCTGGAACGCCCGAGGGGTTTCCGCTCAGACGGTCATGGCCAGGTTTTCCCGGCGGCGCTCGAACAGGCGGGCCACGGGGTTCAACAGGGCGATGCTCACGGCGGCGCAGATCGCGATCCAGATCAGCAGGAACAACGGAGCGAGGATCGGCCGGTCGAGGATCCGGTTTGCGAGCAGGACGAGGAAGAGGCACGGCGCGCCCGCGGCGAGGAACGTGAGCGTGCCAAGGAACCCCGCCGTGCCGTGCGCGTTGCTGCGCCCCATGCTGTTCATGTCCACCGACCGGGGTAACAGGGCCGAGAGTGTCGCGGCGACCGGTGCGGCGAGTATGTAGGTGGCCACCAACGCCAGCGGCACGCACAGCCACAGCGCGGGATGCCCGTTCGGAAACAGGGCGACGGCGCCGATGAGGCAGATCGCGCAGGGAATCGCCGCGATCAGGGCGTTGCCGATCGCTTTCCCGTTGAGCAGCGACCGCGTGTCGAGCGGCGCCAGCAGCATCAACGTCAGCCCCGCCCGATCGATCGCGAACTGATTCATCGCCAGGGGCACGATCGAGAGCAGCGATACGTAACAGGCGAACGTCGCGAGCCCGACTCCCGTCTCGAGAAAGATGAAGCCCAGCCTCGCGCCCGACTGGCTTCGAAACATCATCGCCGCCAACACCACGAACAGCACGATCGGCGAAAGGATCGTCGAACGCCCGCGTGGCGTCCTGAGGCCCAGCTTCAGCTGGGCCAGCGCGACCGCCGAGGTCCGGGCGGAGACTCCCGGCAGACGCGATTGCCATCGTGTCCGCGACTGTGACGATCCGGAGATCGCCGGAGACGACAGGACGCGGCTGAACACGACGAACGCGACGCCATGGAGGACGATGGCGGTTCCGGCGAGCGTGGCGAGGCTCCGGTAGCCCACCTGCGACTGCGCGGCATCGCGCGTCGTCCGGACATAGAGCTCGGACGGCACCGTGGCCGTCGCAATCCGTTGGAAGGTCGCCCACACGGGATGCGGCTCGCGCCGGCGTTCGCCGGCGCCCATGCGATCATGCCTCTCCTCCGAGAACACTCCCGGAAGGATCCCGATCATCGGCAGGAGCACGATGAAGAACAGTGTGATGATTTCGCCGCGCCGCCGATCGCGGACGACCAGCTGGACGACAGTCGTGACGACCAGCGTCACGCCGGCGAGCAGTACCAGCAGGATGATGCCAGCCACGCCGATCAGGGCCGCGGCGCCCGGCGCGCCACCGGCTGCGAGGCCGACTGGTATCGCGACGACGACCGCGGCGACGAGCAGCATCCACGGGTCGGCAACCGCCGAGATCGCCTGCGCGAGATACAGCAGGCCCCTCGGGATGGGCAGCAGGAGCAGTCGTACGGCATTGGTACGTTCGCCCGCCGGCAGCACGATGGGGCCGACGAGCGCGAAGATGCAGCCGCCGAGCAGCACGAACCTCAGGAGCTCGAACGACATCACTCGCGGTTCTCCGAGTGCGAGCTGCCAGCCGGCATAGGCCCCTACAGCCGCAAGGCCAAGTGCCGACGGCACCATCAGGAGAAACACGAGGATCGGCGTGAGCTGCTCGAACGCCATCGAGAATCGCTCGATCGCGTCGCGGCTGCCCCGCCGCTCGAGGGAGTTCAGGAGCACGCGCCACCGCAGCCACGCGAACGCGCGCAGAATCCGGAGCATCGGTCAGATCCAGTCGAGCATCGCCTGCGGCCGTGCTTCGCCGCCGACGAGCGCGATGAAGAGCTCTTCGAGCGTCTGGGTGCCTCCCGCGGCGGCTCGCAGTTCGTCGATCGAGCCTTGTGCCACGAGCTTGCCTCGAGCGATGACTCCGATGTGCGTCGAGAGCCGTTCCACGATCTCGAGGATGTGGGATGTCAGGAAGATCGTTCCGCCGCGCGAGACGAAGGACAGGAGCAGGTCCTTGATCTGGCGTGACGCCATGGCGTCAATGCCTTCGAAAGGCTCATCCAGAAACAGCAGGCGGGGCGCCGGCAGGAGCGCTGCGGCGAGTGACAGCTTCTTGCGCATACCGTGCGAGAAATCCGTCACGAGCTTGTTCGCCGAGGATTTCAGGTCCATGAGCTGCAGCAGGTCAGCGGACCGGCTCTTCGCGGTGGCCGCGTCGATGCCATGCACCTGAGCGATGAAAGCCAGAGTCTCCTCGGCCGTGAGGCGGTCGAACAGCGCGAGATCCTCCGGCACGACTCCAATCCGCCGTTTGACGGCGACCGGGTCAACCAGCGGATCGACTCCGAGGATGCGCATGGTGCCGGCCGTGGGCGACAACAGGCCCGTCAGACACTTGATCGTCGTCGATTTGCCCGCGCCGTTCGGACCGAGGAATCCGTAGAAACTGCCGGCGGGGACCGCGAGATCGACTCCTGAGACCGCACGAATACTCCCGAAATCGCGGGTAAGCCCGCGGGTTTCCACCGCCAGTACCATGTCCGGATTGTATACGGCGCACAAGTATCCGACGGGACGCGGATTCTCGCGGATCAATCATCAGCGGCGAGCCCGGATCCGCGGTCCCAAGCGGGGCACGACCGCTGAAGATCCGCGAGAATCCGCGATTCGTGATGGGTCCTCACGCTCGCCGCGCGGCAGATGAGGCCGCCCGACGGCTACGGTAGTGATCAATCGTCGAGCGCCTTCAAGAGGGCGGCCGTGAACTGAGGAACGTCGTCCCGCTTGCGCGACGTGATCAGGTTCCGGTCCTGAACGACCGGCCGGTCGACGTAGAGGCCGCCGGCATTCCGGACGTCGATCGCGATGGACGGCCAGCACGTCACCGTGCGATCGCGCAGCACGTCCGCGGAAATCAGCAACTGCGGTCCATGGCAGATGGCGGCCACGGGCTTGCCGGCGGCGCAGGCATCACGCACGAGATCCACCATGGCATGCCGCAGGCGCATTCGATCCGGCGCGTACCCGCCGGGAACGATGAGCGCGTCGAAGTCGGACACGCGAATCCTGCCGGCGGCCATGCCGGACGTCAGCTTGCCGCCGTGCTTGCCCGTGTACTCGCGTTCGGCGAACGGCCCGACGAGCGTCACGATGACGCCGGCGTCCTGGAGCTGCTGAAGAGGTCCAAAGAGCTCCGAGTCTTCGAAGCCCTCTTCCACGAGCATCACCACGCGCTTTCCCGCGACAGACATCCGGCGATTGTAGCCCGGTGCTTCCGGTATCGATGATGTACGATCGACTCGAGAACACACGGTCATGAATCGTCTGGCGCAAGAGCGCAGTCCCTATCTGCTGCAGCATGCCGGCAATCCCGTCGACTGGTACCCCTGGGGGGACGAGGCCTTCGCGCGGGCCAGGGCGGAAGACAAGCCGATATTTCTCTCAATCGGCTATTCGACCTGCCACTGGTGCCACGTGATGGAGCACGAGTCGTTCGTCAGCGAGGAGATTGCCGCGCTGCTGAATCGCGACTTCGTGTCGATCAAGGTCGATCGCGAGGAGCGGCCGGACGTCGACCGCGTGTACATGGCATTCGTCCAGGCGACGACCGGCTCAGGCGGCTGGCCGATGACGGTGTTCCTGACGCCGGGCTTGAAGCCGTTCTACGGCGGGACCTACTTTCCGCCGACATCGCGGTGGGGCAGGCCGGGCTTCGCGGATCTGCTGCAGGAGCTCGCCCGCGTCTGGACGCACGATCGGTCCCGCGTGGATCAGGCCGCCGGCGAGCTCTTCGAACGCCTTCGCCTGGTGACCAACGCGGGCGATGGATCGCGAGCCGAGTCGAGCGTCGCGAGCGTCGAGGCGCTGGACGAGGGCATCGAACAGTTCCAGATGGCGTTCGATCGACGGCGCGGCGGCTTCGGTGATGCGCCGAAGTTTCCACGCCCGTCGGAGCTGCTGTTTCTGCTGCGCGAACACGCTCGCCGAACGACGGGCGGCTACGGCGCCCAGGCGCCGCTGTTGATGGCGACCGAGACGCTGCGCGCCATGGCGCTCGGCGGCATGCGCGATCACATAGGTGGCGGCTTTCACCGCTACTCGGTGGACGGCGACTGGCGCGTCCCGCATTTCGAGAAGATGCTTTACGACCAGGCGCAGCTCGTGCTGGCCTACCTCGAGGCGGGGCAGGCGACCGGCGATCGGTTCTTCGCGGATGTTGCGGAGGACACGCTCGCCTACGTCATGCGCGACATGACGGATCCAGGCGGCGGATTCTACTCGGCCGAGGATGCCGACAGCATTCCTCCCGAGCACGTGGGCGATCCTGGCGCGCACAAGATGGAGGGGGCGTTCTACATCTGGACCGACGCCGAGATCGCGGAGCTCCTTGGCGGAGATGCAGAAATTGCCCGGCGGCATTTCGGGATCGAATCGGGGGGCAACGCCCCGCAGGATCCGCAGGACGAGTTCACGGGCAAGAACCTGTTGTACGTGTCCGAGAGCCTCGAGGACATCGCCGCCAGGCTGCGCATGGATCCTGCAGCAGTACGGGCGGCGCTCGGCCGCGTGCGTGACGGCCTGTTCGCCGCCCGCGCGCGCCGGCCGCGGCCGCACCTCGATGACAAAGTCCTGACCGCGTGGAACGGGCTGATGATCGCCGCCTTCGCCCGGGCCGCGCGGGTGCTGCCCGACAGTGCGTCGAGGGAGCAGTACCTCACCGCGGCCCGCCGCGCGGCCGGCTTCATCCAGCAGCGGCTCTGGAGCGATTCGAGACAGCTGCTGCGGCGCTACCGCGCCGGTGAGGCCGGAATCGAGGCGTACGCCGAGGACTATGCGTTCCTGATCTTCGGTCTGCTGGAGCTGTTTCAAGCCGACGGCGAGGTGCGATGGCTCGAGTGGGCGAGGACGCTTCAGACCGAACAGGACGAACGCTTCTGGGACTCCAGCGAAGGCGCCTGGTTCAGCACCACGGGGCGCGACCCGAGCGTGCTCCTCCGGTTGAAAGAGGATTACGACGGCGCCGAGCCCTCCGCGAGCTCCATCTCCGTCCTGAACCTGTTGACGCTCGTCCATCTGGTGCCGGAGGCCGGGGCGCTGGCGAAGGCGGAGCGGACGCTGAGCCGTCTGGGGCCGCGGATGGGCGCGGCGGCCCGCGCCGTGCCCATGATGCTCGTCGCGCTGTCCACCTGGCACCACCGCTTCAGCCAGATTGTGATCGTTGGCGATTCGCGCAAGGAGCAGACACGGTCGCTGCAGCGCGAGCTCGCCTCGCACTATCTGCCGTTCGGTCTCGTCATCCCCGTCGATCCCGGCGCCACGCAGCAGGCCTTGTCTCAGCACCTCGACTTCATCGGCGCGATGACGGCGGGAGATGGCGCGGCCGCGTACGTGTGCCGCGACTTCGCGTGCCGGCAGCCGGTGAGCAGTCCCGAGGCCCTGAAGTCTTTACTGGCGGCGGGCGCGTGATGCCCGGCGCGCCGGCGCCGCCGGTCTCCGTCGCATTCGATCAGAGCCAGACCCGCGCCGCTTTCCGGCTGTTTCATCCCAAGGGCAACAGCCTCACGGTCGAGATGATTGGTGTGCTGAGCTCGGCGCTCGAGTCGGTCGGAGACTACCCGCGCCTGAAGCTCGTGACCATCGAGGGCGCCGGATCGGATTTCAGCTTCGGAGCGAACATCCCCGAGCACGCGCCGGAGCAGATCGGACGCGCGCTGCCCGTGCTGCATCGACTGATCGAGGAACTGCTCGTGCTGCCCGTACCGACGGCGGCGATTGTCCGCGGCCGTTGCCTCGGCGGCGGCTTCGAGCTGGCACTCACGTGCGATTTCATCTTTGCCAGCGAGGACGCGAGCTTCGGGCTGCCCGAGATCCGGCTCGGCGTCTTCCCTCCGGCGGCCTCCGTCCTCCTCCCGTGGCGGTGCGGTGGCGCGCGCGCGACCAGGGCAATCCTGACCGGCGAGCCTCGCGGCGCCCGTGAGTGGCATGCGGACGGAGTCGTGACACTGGTTGCCGCCGCTGGCGAACTGGACAGCGCGGTGAACGCATGGTTCGTCGAGCATCTCGCCGGGCGGTCCGCCGCGGCGTTGCGGCATGCGGCGGCCGCGGCAAGGAGTGGCCTCGTGGCGCAGGTCAGCGGCCAGCTGCCGGGGCTCGAAAAAATGTACCTGGATGAGCTGATGCAGACGGCAGACGCGGTCGAAGGCCTCGCCGCGTTTCTCGAGAAGCGTTCGCCTCGCTGGCTCGATCGCTGACGGCCTGAAACCGATGAGCGTCCGGCGGGTGGCGCAGAAGGATATGACCTGATGATCTTCGACGTGGAAATCGTGCTTCGCGAACGGAACTATGCCGTGACCGAACGGGTCGAGGTCCCGGTACCGGAAGCGGGGGACGGACCATGGTCCGATCAAGAAGTGGAGCTCATCCTTAAAGCGATCCTGCTCGCGATCGATCGCGTCAGGAACCCGCAGGCCGAGTCGCGCTACGTGGCCCTGCGAGGGTTCAGCTGGATCGTCGAACCGATCGCCGAGCGCCGGGTCGTCATCGCGATCGAGATCCCCAGCGCCGCCGCGGTCGCCGGCCCCTTCGCGGTCGAGCAGGCCGTCCTGGATCGCAGCATCGCCCGCGTGCTCGCCGCCGCCTCGCCCATGCGGCCGTCCGTCCACTGATTGCAGTTTTTACCGGTCCATAACGGAATCGAGCTGGACCGGAGGTCAATTCCGTCAGGTCGACGCGAATTTCTTCGCAAAAACGGCCTGCTGGCATCGGCACTTCATTTGCCTTGCAGGTGGCGGGGCAACTCATCCAGTCCCACCGCCTATGAAGCTACCATTTCGGATACTCGTGCTCGACGACGACGAGCATGCCCTTTCGGGTCTCGTGGAATTGCTCCGCGAAGCGGAGTACCGAGGTCACGAGCGCGGCGACCTATGACGCGGCGAAGCGGCTGCTCACGGGGACGTCGTACGACCTGCTCATCACCGACGTCCGTCTGCGTGGCTTCAACGGCTTGAACTTGGTCAAGAAAAGCCGGACCGATTACCCGGACATGGCGGTGATCATCATCAGCGGCTACGAAGAGCCCCTGATGGAGCTCGAGGCGAGCCGGTATCAGGCATTGTTCGTCCGCAAGCCGATTCGGCCCCTGGAATTCCTCGCGACCGTCGCGTCGTCGCTCGCCGGCGTCCGGCGCCAGCGGCGCTGGCCGCGGAAGCGGGTGATCGGCGGGTTCCAGGTGACGGCGGCCGGCAGACCGGCGGCGGTGGTCGACGTCTCGTATGGCGGCCTGAGGCTGGAAGTGCCGAAGGATTCGAAGCTGCCGTCGTCGTTCGCCGTGGAGCTGTCGGGCATCGGCCTGCAGCTGCAGGTCGAGCCGGTGTGGTCCTGCCCGTCGGACAACAGCAACTACACGGTGTGGGGCGCCGCCCTGGCCTCCGACGAAACCGCCGCCGCCGATACCTGGCGAGCGATCGTCGATCGGCTGTCAGCCTAGTTCACGTCAGGGATAGAGCCGCTCGATCTTCCAACCCGTTCCTTCCCGCACGTACAGCAAACGATCGTGCAGGCGGTCGGGACGACCGAACCAGAACTCGATCCGATCCGGGATCAACCGGAACCCTCCCCAGAATGGCGGCCGCGGCACGACCTGGCCGTCGAAGCGGCGCTCGGTTTCGCGATAGCGCTCTTCGAGGGTTTCGCGCGAGGGCAGGACCGCGCTCTGGTCCGACGCCCAGGCGCCGAGCTGGCTGCCCCGCGGACGCGTCTTGAAATAGCGGTCGGACTCCGCGTCCGACACCCGCTCGACCCGCCCTTCGACGCGGATCTGTTCCTCGAGCGAATGCCAGTGGATGCACATTGCCGCGCGCGGGTTGTCGGTCAGCTCCCTGGACTTCCGGCTGTCGTAGTTGGTGTGGAAGACGAACCCGCGCTCGTCGACTTCCCGGAGCAGCACCATCCGGACGGATGGGACGCCAGCACTGGTCGCCGTCGCGAGCGCGACGGGTGCCGTATCGACCTGACGGCTGGCAGCGCGCTCCATCGCGCTCAGGAATTCGGTGATCGGGTTTGCGCTCGACATCGGGTCATCCCTCTCTCATCCCTCTCATTCCTCTTGCGCTTCGAAGCGCTCGAGGACGCGGAGGAACGTGCGCACGTCCGCGGGCGTCGCGGCCTGCAGCGCACGTGCTTCGACGGCGCGGAGATGATCCACCACCCGCCGCGCGGCGGCCCGGCCGTTCCGGGTCAGCGTGATGACGAACGTCCGGCGATCGCGGGAATCCGAGGTCCGGACGATCAGTTTTCGCCGCTCGAGCCGGTCGAGGATGCTCGTGAGCGTCGATCGTTTGTGTCCGAAGGCACGATGGAGCTGCCCGATCGTCGCCTGTCCGGTGGACGTGAGATGGGCGAGCACGTGGGCCTCGGCCTGATTGACCCGGGGATCGTCGAGGTCCTCGATGTGCAGACCGATTCGATGGGTTGCGCGATGGATGTGTGGAATCAGCCGGAGCGCCATGGATAGGCGATTATAGGATGCGGGCGATTGCGGGGGTGCGGGCGGCCTTAGCGGCTCGGGGTGGCGCGATCGAGCAGCTCGGGGCGCGCCGCCACCAGCGCTTCGAACGACGGCGCGGATTCCGCCAGCCGGGCGTCGTCGATCACGGCGACCCATCGGGAGGTCAAGGCCGCGTCGAACTTCTCCGGCTTGCCCGCCCGGGTCGCGAACGCCCGCAACCCGGCGAGCAGCCGCTGCTCGGCCTCGCGCCGGCCGTAGCGCTGCAGATAGATCCACGTGAGCCGCACGTGATCGCGATGATGGAAGCCGCCAGGCGCAAGCGTGCCGGCCTCGAAACCCTCGACCAGCAGGTCGTCCAGGTCCGTCTCGTTCATACGTTATAAGATACTACGAAAACGGAATGTCTGTGGTGGGAAAAGCCGGGTGCGGGGCGTCCGGCGTTCAGTTCCTCACCTGGACCCGGTCGACGACCTGCTTGACGCCTTCGGTCTCCCGCGCGAGCTGCAGCACGCGCGCCTTCTGGGCTTCGGTCGCCACTGTCCCGGTCACGGTGACCGTGGTGCCGCTCGTATCCACGTTCACGTCGAGCGCCTTGACCGTGTCGTCCAGCGCCATCTTGGCCTTGATCTTCGCCGTGATGCTGCCGTCGGTCATCGCACGGCGCGCCTGATCGGCCGCGACCGCGGTGCGTTCCCCGATTTCCGCGCCGACCTGGCGCGCCCGCTCGGGTACCGGCGCCGGTCGTTCCGACCGCCTCCCGCGGCGGCTCGGCCGGCCTCACACGCCCGCCGCCCCACCACCCCAGCAGAAACGCGGCGGCGGCAACCAGGACCACAATGAGCACCACCGCTTTCAGCAGTTGACCCACCATATTCACACCTCCACTGACCCGAAGAGATGTCGAGCAGTACGGATGCCAGCGTGAAACTCGAGGGTGGGTGAGGGCTCTGCGTTTCGCTGAGCCAGTACCTAGTCGTCAGTGTCAGCTGGGGGCGCAGGGGCTCTGACTGGCGCTTCGTCGTTGGCCGCTTTCTGGAGCGCGGCCGACTCGGCGACCAGATCGGTAGCGGCGCGTATTGCCAGCTTGGTGCGGACGATCTGCTGCAGGGCCTCGACGCGGAGCTGCTGCGCGCGCGCCATCAACCGGTGGACCTCGATGAGCAGCGCCTCGGGCGTGCACGGCTTGACGAGGAAGGTGTCGCAGCCCGCGGCAAACGCGCGCGCGCGATCTTCGTCGAAGGCGCACGCGGTGAGGACGATGATCGGCGTGGCCCGCGTCGCGTCGCTTTGACGGAGCCGCTGGATCAGCGCCAGACCATCGTTGGATGCGCGGAGGCGTATCCCGGTCACGATGAGGTCCACGTGTGCCGCCTGCCGCAGTGCTTCGTCGGGATCGTCCATCACGATTGGATCGAAGCCCTGTACGCGCAGGTACATCGCGTACATCGCTCGATCGTCGGCTGGCGGTTCGACCAGGAGCACAGTGGACGCGTTTCGCAGTACGTCGTCCACAGTTTTGTCGCTTGATGTTGAGAGCACGAGGAGTATAGCTCAGCTGTTCTTCATCGAACCCGCAGTTCTTCACTTTTTTTTCAGGCGGCGCTCACGACACCTCTGCCGGCGGGTTGCTACCCTTCGACAGGCTCAGGGCGGCCATCACATCGGAGGTTGTCATGATGTGGAAAGCGGTTCTCATCCCGTTGGCGCTGTTGACGACCGGCTGCACCCATCTGATGTATCCGGGAATCCCGCGGCCGATGGCCGCTGGGTATTTCAGACCCGTGGCGCTCGCGCAGTCGCCCCTCTGGAGATGGGACAACGTCATGCGACTGCCGCCGTCGTCCACGATAGATGTGCTGTCGACGAGCGGCACAGCGAGCGTGGGGAAGTTCACGAGCGCGGACGCTCAGAGCGTCACGCTGAAGGTGAAGGCAGGTGATCTGCGGATCAGCCGCGCGGAGATCCTCCGCATCGATCTCGTCGATCTCCCCGGTTCGGAGACGGCTGTCGTCGCGAAGAGCGCCGCGCGCGGCGCGCTGCTCGGCGCTGGGGTGATGGCGATCGTGGGCGCCGTACTCGGCGGGCCGTCCTGGCCGCCGCCAGGATCGTTCCTGCGCGCGGGAGCCGCCGCCGGCGCGGCGTCTGCGGTGCAGACGACCCTTGCGAACCGCCAACCACGTATTGTCTATCTCGCTCCAGAAGGCGCGGGATCAGGACCGGCGAACCTGAAGCTGGAGAGGCGTTACTGAGTACTGGCTTTCCTTCGATTGAAACCGACGAGGCTTCGCCTTCAGCGCGGAAGGCGGTGCAGGAACACCAAATCGCGTTTCCCCGAGCGATCTGCAACAATTCACGAGATCGCCGGGGTGGCGGAACTGGCAGACGCTCGGGACTTAAAATCCCGTCGCCTTCGGGCGGTGTGGGTTCGATCCCCACCCCCGGCACTACACATCGCCATGCCCATCACAATCGGAGAGGGTGATCGACAGCGCGTGCAGCGTCGCATGCGCGTGAGTGAATGAGCCATCGGTGGTTCACGAATCAGCCGGGGGCCCGGCCTCCAGCCCTCAGCCTGAACAATGGTAAAATAACCCGTTCCCCGCCTTCGGAGCCTTCAATGGGTAATCCCCGGCAGCGCCGCCTCTATTGGTGCGGGTGCGCCTTTATCGTGTCTCTCGCCGTGGCATGCGGGGGTGGGGGCGGCGGCACGCCGTCGCAGCCGACGCCAGTCCAACCGACACCCACTACCTGGACGCTTCGCGGCGCCATTACGGAAACGTTGAGCGGCACGCCCGTCGAAGGAGCGACGCTCACCTTCAGTCTGGCATCGGGCAGCGTCACCGCCACGAGCGGCGGCGGCGGTTCGTGGGAATTGACCGGCACCGGCACCCAGGGCAACCTGCAGGCCACGGTGTCGGCGCCGGGGTATCTCACCAGGGCCGTGCACCTGCAGGGTCCTTCATTCCAGCGGAACATTGCGGTGGACTTGATCAAGGAGGCCGCGCCGTTCTCGCTCGCGTACTACCGGCAGATCGTTCGTGACGCGTTCGACGAGCCGGACGACCTACAGCCCCTGCGACGGTGGACCGTCAATCCGAACTTCTACATTCGAACCCACAATCCGCGGACCGGGAATCCGATCCTCGCCAGCGAGCTCGAGATGCTGATTGGGGTCATCCGGTCATCAGTGCCGCAGATGAGCGGCGGGCTGCTCGAGGCGGGCGCAATCGAAACCGGAGTGGAAGAGCGGCCCGACCGGCCGGGGCAGATCAACGTCAGCTTCATCAGTGACGATTCGGCCGATTTTTGCGGGCAGGCAGCGGTCGGAGGCAATCCTGGCACCATCACCCTGAATTACGGCATCTCCGGTTGCCAGTCATCGTGCGGGGCGTTTGCGCCGCGGACCGTCGCTCATGAAGTGGGGCATGCGTTGGGCTTCTATCACGTCGACCAGGGCAACGTCATGAGCACGGTGTGGACCAACCGGGATTGCGGTGTGACCAACTTCTCGGATGCGGAGCGGTATCACGCCCGGGTCGCACACGCGCGGCCGCGCGGCAACATCGATCTCGACTCCGACCCGCCGTCGGCGCTGATGCTTCAGGCGCCTGCGGAGCGGCCGCGAGTGATCAGCTGTCGCTGAGCGAGCCGATCCCTTCGATGAATCGCCATCAAGGAGCATGAACGGCGCTCACCTCTATGACAATCCGCGCGTCGCCGCCGCGTACGCGTTCGCACGGCCCGCCGTGCACGTGCCCGTCGTCGCGCGCGTCCGTGAGCGCCTCTCATTCAACCGTCCGGTCAATCGGGCGCTCGATATCGGCTGCGGCGCCGGCCGATCGA
The DNA here is from genome assembly GCA_963785755.1 of uncultured Acidobacteriota bacterium. GTDB lineage: Bacteria > Acidobacteriota > Vicinamibacteria > Vicinamibacterales > 2-12-FULL-66-21 > JACCXG01. The sequence goes on from CAWAXG010000071.1 coordinate 276,194, forward strand.
CGGCGGCTCTCGCTCCGGTTGCGAGGGCGGTCGTCGGGATAGATCCGGCGGCAGCGATGCTGGAGCACCGGCGCTCGGTCGCGCCGGGTGCGACCTTCGTCGTTGGCCGGGCGGAGCGGCTCCCGTTCCAGGATGCGACCTTCGACCTCGTCACGGCCGCCGGGTCGATCAACTATGCCGACCGGACCGTGGCCCTGCCGGAAGTGGCTCGCGTCCTCGGACGTGAGGGCGTGTTCGCCATCTACGACTTCTCTGATGGCCGGCGGTTGTCCGGCAGCCGCCGCCTCGAGGACTGGTTCGCGGAGCTCGAACGTCGTTACCCGTCGGCGCCCGGATATCAGCTCGACGTGACCGCTTTACCCTTCGAGAACGCGGGGCTCCGGCTCAATTCGTACGATGCGTTCGATGTAGCGGTTCCCATGACGCTCGACTCCTACCTGCGCTACGTCATGAGCGAAACGCGCGTGGAACTCGCGGTGTCGCGAGGCGACCGGGAAGCCGACATCCGTGAGTGGTGCCGGCTGACGCTGGAGGAAATATTCGACGATGAGCCGCGAGACGTGATGTTCGACGCTTACGCGGCCATCATCTCGAAGCTCGCCGCCGGTAACCCCGCCCGACTCGCGACATAGTCGTGAAAGGGAAGAAGCGTCCGCGTCCAACACCCGCGCCTGTAATCTGACGTCAGCAAACAGTCATTTCCTGCAGGCCCGCTTGAAGCGACTGAGCTGACCCGCTCGAACCCTGCCGGTTTGGCTCATAATCACACCCGGACCGATTGACCCGGAGTGTGAGGATGAGATCTCGGATCAGCCGGGCGGCGCTCGCCGCCGGCATCGTCGTGGCAATCCTGTCGACGGCTGCGCTGTGGCCGGCCGCGCAATCGAACGCACCCGCCGAGCACGGCTTCACGCTGCCCGACGGGTTCGAAGTCGAGCGCGTGGCTGGGCCGCCGCTCGTCGATCGGCCGATTGTCGCCGACTTCGATGAGGCCGGCCGGCTGTATGTCGCGGACTCCTCCGGATCGAATGACAAGGTCGAGGCGCAGCTGGCGAATCGCCCGCACCGGATCGTTCGTCTCGAGGACACCAACGCCGACGGACGCTTCGACAAGAGCGTCGTCTTCGCCGACAAGATGATGTTCCCCGAAGGCACGATGTGGTTCGAAGGATCGCTCTACGTCGCGGCGCCTCCGAGCATCTGGAAGCTGACCGACACGAACGGAGACGGTGTCGCGGATCAACGGGAAGAGTGGTTCCAGGGCAAGACGCTGACCGGATGCGCGAACGATCTGCACGGCCCATACCCTGGTCTCGACGGATGGATTTACTGGACCAAGGGGGCCTTCGCCCAGCAGACCTACGAACGTCCGGGCAAGCCGTCCATGGTGACCCGGGCCGCCCACATCTTTCGTCGCCGCCCCGGCAGCGCGGAGATCGAGCCGGTCATGACCGGCGGAATGGACAACCCGGTCGACGTGGTGTTCACGCCGGAGGGCGAGCGGCTGTTCACCGCAACGTTCCTGCATCACCCGCAGCTCGGCCGGCGCGACGCGATCGTTCACGCCATCTATGGCGGCGTCTACGGAAAGCCGCACGCGGTCATCGATACTCACAAGCGAACCGGCGAGCTGATGCCGGTGCTCGCGGATCTGGGGCCGGCCGTTCCGGCAGGCTTCACGCGCTACGCCTCACGTGTCTTCGGAAGCGATTATCGCGACAACCTGTTCGCGACGATGTTCAACCTGCAGAAGGTGACGCGCCACGTCCTCGAGCCGGACGGTGCGACGTTCACGATGCGCACGAGCGATTTTCTTGCGTCGAACAACCGCGATTTCCATCCCACCGACGTCTTCGAAGACGCGGACGGCAGCCTCATCGTGATCGACACCGGGCCCTGGTACAAGCTGTGTTGTCCGACATCCCAACTGGCCAAGCCTGACGTGCCCGGCGCAATCTACCGCGTGCGGCGGAAAGGGGCGCCGCGCGTTCAGGATCCTCGCGGATTGAGAATCCGGTGGGCCTCGCTCAATCCCGGCGAGGCGGCGAAGCTGCTCGACGATCCCCGGCCGGCGGTACGGAATCGCGCGATCGCGTACTTCGCCCACGCCCCAGCCGACGCGGCCGTCGCACTCGAGCGTGTGTTGAAACCCCCGGCGTCGATCGAAGCCAGGCGCAACGCGGTCTGGGCCTTGACCCGCATCGACGGCGGCCGTGCCCGGGAGGCTGTCCGGACGGCGCTGCAGGATCGAGACGCGAGCGTGCGGCACGCGGCAATGCATTCGACGGGTCTCTGGCGTGATGCCGCGGCGTTGCCGCAGCTCGTGGAGGCGCTGAACGGTGGGACGCCAGCGCTGCAGCGTGTGGCTGCCGAAGCGCTCGGCCGGCTCGGCGATCCACAGGGGATTCCCGATTTGATCCGGCTCTCCGCATCGCGCCTGGATCGTGTGCTCGAGCACTCGGTGACTTACGCGTTGATCGAGATCGGCAATCGCCAGGCGACCCTGAGCGGCCTGCAAAATGGATCCTCGCGTGCTAAACGGGCGGCGTTGATTGCGATCGATCAGATGGATGGCGGCGATTTGAAGTCGGAGGACATCGTTCCTCTTCTGGACTCATCGGACGTCCTGCTGAAGGACACCGCGTGGTGGATCGCCGCACACCACCCCGACTGGGGCGGCGCAATGGCGGGGTACTTTCAGAAGCGGCTGATGGCGGCCAATCTCGGCGCCGACGATCGGACGGCGCTGGCGCAGCAGCTCGGGCAGTTCGGGGACACGGCCGCTGTGCAGGAACTGCTCGCAACCGCCCTCGGCCCCTCCGCCTCGTCGGACCAGCGTGCGACTGCGCTGACCGCGATGGCGGCGTCCCGATCGCGGTTGAAAACGTTGCCGGTTGCGTGGATCTCGCCGTTGGCCGCGGTGCTTGGCGGCGCCGACGTCGAGGCGATTCGCCGGGCCGTCTCGGTCACACGGTCGATCCCCGTCCCGAAGGAACGGGCCGGCGAGATGGCGGCGGCGCTGATGTCCGTCGCTCGCAACTCCGCAAGGCCGACCGACGTGCGGGTCGATGCGTTTGCCGCGGTGCCCGACGCGGCCATCCAGGTCGACGCGGATCTGTTCCGGTTGTTGCGGGCCGCCCTGGACCTGGAACAGCCGACGATCGTCCGCGGATCGGCCGCGAGTGTGCTGGAGAGAGCGAAGCTCGATCGTGAACAACTGGTGGCCTTGACGCAGTCGGTGAGGCTCGCCGGGCCGCTCGAACTGCCTCGTCTGCTTCGCCCGTACGAAAACGGCACCGACGAAGTCGTCGGGCAGGCCCTGCTTGCCGCGCTGCAGGAGTCGAAGAGCCGGGCGAGCATTCGCCCCGACGCCCTGCGGGCAGGCGTCGCGAAGTACCCCGCTTCCGTGCAACAGCAGGCCGAGTCACTGCTGGCGGCGCTTCGAGCGGATTCGACGCAGCAGGCGGAGCGGCTCGAACGTCTTCTGTCGTCGCTCGGCGAAGGCGATATCCGGCGCGGACAGGCGGTGTTCAACAGTCAGAAGGCGGCCTGTCTGGCGTGCCACGCGATCGGCTACCTGGGTGGCAGAATCGGGCCCGACCTCACCCGGATCGGTCAGGTGCGAAGCGAACGCGATCTGCTGGAATCGATCGTGTTTCCAAGCGCGAGCTTCGTGCGAAGCTACGAACCGTTCACCGTGCGGACGAGATCGGGCGCGACGCATTCCGGAGCGCTGCGCAGCGATCTGACAGAGGAAGTCGTTCTGATGACGGCAGCCGGGGACGAAGTACGGATTTCGCGTCCCGACATCGCCGACATGCAGCCGGGGACGGTGTCGCTCATGCCCCCCGGGCTCGACGAGCAGCTCACGCGGCAGGAGCTGTCCGACCTGCTGGCATTCCTGAAAGCGACGCGGTCGGGCGCGAATTGATCCGCCACCCGGTCCGAGGCATCACTGGAATGTGATCGGCACGGCCAGCATGACCGAGACCGGCTTGTCGTTCAGCACCGTCGGCTCGTAGCGCCACTGTCTCACTGCCTCGATCGCCGCCGCATCCAGGAGGGGAATGCTGCGCAGCACACGCGCGTCTCTGACGGCGCCTTCGGGGTCGATCGTGATCTCGAGGATGACGGTGCCGAACACGCCCGCATCGCGCGCCGCCGCCGGAACGACTGGCGCGACGTCACGGATCTTTCGCGGAGTCTCGACGCTGCCACCGACCCGGATCGGCGCATCGCTCACGACGGTCCGGACGCCGCTGTTCATCGTGACGCTGCTCACGCTCGCGGCGGCGCGGGAACCGGAGGGCAGCGAAACCTCACTGCTCGAGGAAGACTGCGAGCGAGTCCCGGCGTTTCGAATGGCATCGCTCATGGCGCGCTGTTCAGCGGCATCGAAGGTCAGCCGCTCGGTGCCGGAGCCGAAGCCGCTGTAGGTCAGGACGGCAAGCGCTTTGGCGCTTCTGAAGTCGTCCGACCCTTGCGCGCTGAGGAGCTGCACCAGGCCCTGAGGCAGTTGCAGGCCCATGCCGGGCGCCGGACGATTGAGCGCCGAGTATTCCTCGATGACCGCACTTCCGTCCCATCGCTCCTCGAGCGGCCAGGGGTCGGCAACCTGTCTGAAGGTGAAGACCATATCGACGATGCCGTCGGCCGGTGTGGCGTCACTGGCGAGGTCAGCGAGCACGACCAGAAATCGCTGTGCCGGATTGAAGACCGCCCGGATGTTGGCCTGCCGGTTCCGGATGATTCGCAGCCGGGCATCACCTTCAACGATGACGGTGTCACCGTCTTTGGCGCGGATGAGTTGGCCATCGGCAGCCGCCGGGCGTTGCGCCTGCGCGCCACCCGGCCGCGTCTGTCCTGCCGCGGACCATTCGCCGGCGGCAGCGATTCCCATTCCGATCGCACCGATTCGCAGCAGGTCGCGGGCTCGCATGGGATCCTCCTCGTGATCGTCAGCCTTCCACTGATTCTAAGGCGGGGGCATCGGGGATGGCGTCGCGCTCGTGAGAGCGGTCTTCACCGGCCGTGGCGATGGCCAGCGCCATCGCCCCGAGCACGAAGAAGTAGTAGTTGCAGAAGGCTTTCTTTCCGAACGCGAACAGCGCGAACGCGATCAGCATCATGCCCGCGGCGAACCCTCCGGCGGATCGCGGCAACATGACCATCGCGGCGGCAGCCGCCAGCGTTCCGGCAACGGCAGTGGTGGCAATGGTCGGGAGGTAGATGTCATGCCCGGCCAGCCATGCCAGCACGCTCAACGATTCCTGCCTGAACGGCTCCCGGAACTGCAACAACACCACGGAATCCATGAACCCGCCGGGATCCCAGATGGCGAACGGCAGAGTGGCTGCGGCCCCCGTACCGATCGCGATCCAGGCCGCGCGCCGGCGCGGCATGACGGGAGGCAGGGGAACGATCGGCAGCATCAAGAGAGCAACTGCCAGGTACTGTTTGATGGCCATCGTGAGGCCGAGCGCCACTGGGAAGTTCGGCGACCGTCGCCAGATCAACGACGTGCTGAGGGCGATCAGGAATATCGCGAACGGTTCGGTCCATCCCTGCTCCAGCTGGAACAACACGCGCGGCGTCGTCAGGAGCACCGCGCCGCCCAGGATGGCGTGAGGAGTCCATCCGAGTGACGCAATCAACAGCGCGGCGGCGGACAACGCGACGACCTGCGCGAATCGGAGATCGCCGAACAGCCACTCGGCGGGCGCGATGAACGCGAGGGTCAACGGCGGATAGGGCAGACCGAACTGCACGCGCTTACCGGATGACATCCCCTCCGCGTAGAACTGACTGTTAGCTCGATAGATGTCGCGGAAGGTCAGGGAATACGGGCTGCGGCCGACGGCGAGTTTGTCGATGGCCTTCTGCTGCACGACGACGACGTCGATCTCCGGGTGCGGAACCGTGCGGATTGTCCAAACGCCGAGGGCCGCGTGAAGCACGACGAAGATCGAGAATGCGGCGATCCGGATCCTCCTCAGTCTCTCGGGGATGATCGCGAAGCACGCGAGCAGGGCCAGGGCGATCGTGCTGGCGAAGAGCATGGGATCGTCCACGCCACGGCGGATGTTCGCGTACAACAGTGGAGGCGCCGCCAGCAGTTGTCCGCACTGCACGAAGACCCCGGCCAGAAGGACGTAAGGCAGGATCATCCGCGCGGCGCCATCCTGGCGAGCCCCACGGGCCGTGATCACGCCGGCCACCGCAAGGGCCAGGGCCGCGATGAGCCAGGCAAACGCCGTGGGATGAAGAAAGCCGTTGTTGATCTGCAGCGCCTGCCCGAGCGCCAGGGCGGAGCCGGCGAGCAGGCATCCGGCAGTCCAGGACATCGGCTGATGGTATCTGCACCAGCGCCGAGGGTCGACGCCTCAAACAGGGAGGACGGAAGTTGTTCTTCTGGGTCTCAGGGCAGCCAGACTGCCTTACTCGCGTTTTCTGCACGAGCTCCAGCGCTGGCATCGCTGGACTTGACACTATGTCGTCGTACGACATATCGTGGCGCGCCATGGGGAACGACACGAACGGCCATGCCTCTATTTCACGCCGGCCGGAAGCGTACCTTCCGCTGACGCCGGCCCTGTTCCACGTGCTGCTCTCGCTGGCCGACGGCGAGAAGCACGGCTACGCGATTCTGAAGGAAGTCGCGGAACGCACGCGTGGCACCGTCGAGCTGAGCACCGGCACTCTATACGGAATCATCAAGCGCCTGCTCGCCGATGGCCTGATCAAGCAGAGCGTTGCTGGCAGCACGGAGCGGCGGCAGGCGTATCGGCTCACGCCGTTCGGCCGGAAGGTGGCGCTGGCCGAGGCCGAGCGGCTCCGTGATCTGGTGATCAGTGCGCAGGTCAAGAAGCTCATCCCCGGCCAGGCGGGAGGCGTGTGATGGCACGGCGTTCGTGGCACGACCGCGTCTTCGCACGATTGCTGCGCATGTTTCCGGCGGAGTTCCGCGGAGATTTCGGCCAGGCGATGGCCGATGACTTCCGCGACCAGCGGGAGGACGCCGCCCGGACTGGTGGCCAACGGTCGTTGCTGCGCGTCTGGCTCCTCACCCTCGGGGGCTTCCTGCGCGGTGCGCCGCGCGAGCACCTGGACGTTCTCCGCCGCGATGCCGGCTATGCACTGCGGCTGCTGCGCCGGCGGCCCGCACTCGCGGCCGCGACGCTCCTGACACTGACCGTCGGAATCGGCCTCAATTCCGCGGTCTTCAGCGTCGTCCGCAGTGTGCTCATCAGGCCACTGCCGTCGCCCGACAGTCAGCGTGTGGTCCGGCTCTACGAGTTGACGCCGCCACCAAAGGTCGAGGCGGCGAACGTCTCGCCAGCCAATTTCCTCGACTGGCAGCGGCGGGCCAGAAGCGTGGACGCCATGGCATTCGCGGGGCGGCGAGCGCTCACCCTTGCCGCGTCAGGGGATCCGGAGCAGGTCACGTGTGCGCGGGTCTCGAGCGCGTTTTTCTCCATCTTTCCGGCTCAACCGCTATTAGGGCGACTCTTCATTGCTGCGGACTTCGAATCGATGGCTTACCTCCCGCAGCCGTCGGGCGACCGTCGGACGTCGGCCCCAGAGCCCGGAGCAGCCATCCTCAGCCGCGCACTCTGGCAGCGGCAGTTCCATGGCGATCGAAGTGTCATCGGCACGAAGCTCGCGCTCGAACGGAGCAGCGTGGAGATCGTCGGTGTATTGGATCCTGCGTCCGCGCCTCCAGGCTGGGACGAGGTGGACTGCTGGCTGCCCGAGGTGGCGGATCCAATGCAGCGGCGTCCGCGTTTCTCGGGCGCCACTTACGCGCGGCTCGCGTGGAGGCGCCGATCTCGAGGGCGCGCGGGCCGAGTTCAGCGTCATCGCCGCTCAACTCGCCGTTGCGTTTCCCGAGGCGAACAGCGGCTACGGCGCCCGCGTGACGCCGTTGCTTGAGGCCGAGACCGCGCATGTCGAGACACAGCTCTGGTTCCTGTTCGCCGCTGTCGCGTGTGTCCTGCTCATCGCCTGCGCGAACGTCGTCAATCTGCTGCTGACCCACGCAGCGGGACGCCGTCAGGAGCTGACCACCCGCATCGCTCTCGGCGCGACCCGCGCGCATCTCGTCCGGCAGGCCGTGACCGAAGGGCTCGTGTTGGGAGTGGCGGGTGGATCGGCCGGATTGCTGCTGGCCTGGTTGACGCTTCCCTCACTCGTGGTGCTCGCTCCCGCTGCGATCCCGCGCCTGGATGAAGTCCGGATCGATTCCGGCGTCTTTCTGTTCACGGCCGCCATCTCCATTCTGGTCGGCGTGGCGTGTGGATTGGCGAGCTCGCTGTCGGTGGACGCCGCGAGCTCGAGCGGGTCGTTGCGCGCGATGGGAGCGGCAAGGTCTGGCCGGACCGCGCGCTTTCGTCAGCTGCTCACCGTGGCTGAGATTGCGCTGGCGTTGATGCTGGTCGTGGCGGCCGGACTGCTGGTCCGGACGATGCGCTCGCTCGGCGCGCTGGAGCTCGGATTCGATCCCGAAAAGGTCATCGCCGTTGGTCTGTCTCCGGATCTCCAGAAATATCGAGGACCGGCAAAAGCGCTCTTCGAGGCCGAGCTGATCGCTCGGGTGCGCGGCATCTCTGGTGTGGTGGCGGCCGGCATTGGTTCACGGCCGCTGAATGCCGGAGGTTTCGGGACGGCGTTCTCGCACCCGCAGGCGGCGCAGGAACAGATGAGAATCTCCGTCGATGCCGTCGGGCCCGGCTATCTCGAGGCGCTGGGCGCGAGGCTCGAAGCTGGCCGGTTCGTCAACGAAGCAGATACACCCGCCGCGCCGGCCGTCGCCCTCGTGAATCGAACGGCAGCGCGGCGTTTCTGGCCGGCGCAGGATGCCGTCGGACAGCGCATCGTGATGGAGCGGGGGCCGGTCCTGATCGTCGGTGTCGTCGCGGATGTCAGGCGCGGTCTCCTGGAGGAGGACCCGGAAGCGACACTCTATCTGCCCAGCGGCCAGACCCGGACGTTCTGGACGAACAACATGCTCGTGAGAACGACAGCGGATCCGCGCGACGTGCTGCCGGAAATCCGCGCCGTGATGCGCCAGCTGGATCCGCAGCAGGCTTTGACGCGGATCGAGACCCTCGAAGAGCGGCTGTCCGAGTCGATCGCGCCACGGCGATTCAACCTTCAGCTCATCGGCCTGTTTTCAGCCGTGGCCATGGCCCTCGCGATGCTCGGCATCTATGGCGTCGTCGCCGAGTCCGTCGCGCAGCGGGTGCCCGAGATCGGTGTGCGCATGGCACTCGGCGCGCGCGGCTCGGATGTCGTACGCCTGATCCTCGGTCAGGGGATCTGGATGGTGGTCATTGGCATCGGACTGGGGGTGGCAGGCGCCGCTGCCTTGAACCGCGTCATGTCCGGCCTGGTCTTTGGCGTCCGGACGACCGATCCCGCGTCCTACACGGTGGCCGCCGTGCTGTCTGATGACTGCGACCTTGGTCGCGTGCGTCATTCCAGCGCGCCGGGCCGCCAGAATCGATCCCGTCCAGGCGCTGAGGCAGGACTGAGATCGAAGCCACGCAGACGTAACAAGTGCCAAGTCGCAAGGGGCAAGTCACAACGGAAAGAGATCGACGCTCTCTGTGTTCCTTCCGTTGTGACTCGCCCTTTGCCACGTTGTCCCTGAGAAATCCCCCCGATTCTCAGACTACAATTCCTCGCTCGGTCCCGGCCCATGATCGGTCAGACTCTCGGTCACTTCCGGATTACGGCACGCCTTGGATCCGGCGGGATGGGGGTCGTTTACCGTGCGTTCGACGAAGAGCTCCAACGCACGATCGCCATCAAGCTGGTCGGACGCGATACGGGCACTCCCGCGGCGGACCGTCTGCGGCTGGTGGAAGAGGCGCGCGCCGCCTCAGGCCTGAACCACCCGCACATCTGCACGGTGTACGAGACCGGCGAGATCGACGGGCAGCCGTTCATCGCGATGGAGTACGTCGAGGGACATCCGCTCTCAGAGCTGATACCCGTCGGCGGCCTGCCACTCTCCAGCGTCGTGCGTTATGGCGTCCAGATCGCCGACGCGCTCGCGCACGCACACAGCCGCGGCGTCGTCCATCGCGACCTCAAGACGCCGAACGTCGTCGTGACGCCGGACGGACGAGCCAAGGTCCTCGACTTCGGCCTCGCGCGGCGGATTCCGTCGGACTTCGCGACGACGGTGACGCGTTCGAGTGAATCGGTCGCGGTGCCGGGGCTGATCGGCACGCTGTCGTACATGGCGCCAGAGGTGCTCGTCGCCGATCCCGCCGACGAGCGCAGCGATATCTGGGCGCTCGGGGTCATGCTCTTCGAGATGGCAACAGGCGAGCTGCCGTTCAAGGGGCGCAACGAGTTCGATATCAGCGCCGCCATACTGCGAGGTCCGGCGCCCGTGCTGCCGGCGCACGTTCCTGCCATCCTCCGTGCCGTCATTCTTCGGTGCCTGGCAAAAGAACCCGGACAACGCTACCAGGCCGCTGGCGAGACGCGCGCGGCGCTCGAGGCCATCCAATCGGACGTCGTTGCGGCGCCAGTCGCGTTGCCACCGCCCCGACGGACGTTTTCCCACGGACGCCCGATGTGGATCGCCGCGACAGCCGCGATCGCGGGCGGCGCCGCTGTCGTCGCACTATGGTTCGGCCGCGACGTGCGCTCGCCCTGGGAACGGAGCGCGAGCGGCGGACGGTTGTCACTGGCCATCGCGTCGGATCGGCCTGTATTCGACCCTGCGATCTCGCCGGATGGCAAGATGCTGTGCTACGGCGTCGAGCGCGAGAACGGCACGACGGACTTGTTCGTGCGTCGCGTCGCCGGCGGCGCACCCGTCCAGCTGACCGATGACGATGCGCAGGAGGGCACGCCGCGGTTCTCCCCAGACTCGGAATGGATTGCGTTCAGCCGGCGCGAATCCACGGACGGGATACCTGAAACGCGGATCGTTCCGGCGCTTGGCGGAGATCCCTCGTCCATCATCCCGCGCGCCGCGACCCCGACCTGGGCCCCGGACGGCAAGCGCCTGGCGTTCCTGCGGCGGACCGACGCCGGAGATCAGGAACTGATCATCGCCGGACTGGACGGTTCCGATTCACGGGTGATCCTGAAGACCGACAGCGCTTATCCATTTCTCAGGCATCCGGCCTGGTCGCCTGACGGCCGTGAGCTCGCCATCGTGCGTGGATCCGGCGGCATCGCTGGAGAGATCTGGCTGGTTCCTGCGTCTGGCGGCGAGCCGCGGCGCGCGCTGACGGATCCGCCGGAGGTCTTTTCCGAATCGCCGATGTATACGGCCGATGGTCTCGGCCTGATCCATTCGTCGAACCGCGGCGGCGCGACGAACATCTGGCTGCTGCCGCGCCGCGGCGGCCAGCCGGTGCGCCTGACTGCCGGCTCCGGTCCTGATACTTCTCCGACGGTCGCTGACGGCGGGACGATCAGCTTCATCAACTCGCGGTGGCGCAACACGCTCGACTGGCACAGCCTCCGCGGCGAGGCGTCGCGCACACTGACCACGCACGCGCCGTACATCTGGGCCCCGGTGTTCTCGCCGGATGGCAGGGAAGTGGCCTTCAGTCGCGCCGAAGTGGACGGCGCGTGGCACATCTGGACGATTCCAACGGCGGGGGGCGCACCGAAGCGGATCACGGCGACGTCGAACGGCGAGATCTATCCGCGCTACGGGCCGGACGGCAGCTTCATCCTGTTCCACACCTGGGGAAGTCCACGGCGCATCGGTCAGGTCGCCAGAGATGGTTTGAGGCTGCAGCTGCTGCCGTTCGGGGACGCGAGCACGGCGTTTCCCGACATGTCTCCGGACGGGCGCTGGATCGCGATGACCCGTACCGACCGCGATGCGGAGCGCATCTACGTCGCTGCCGCGACGGGCGGCGAGCCGCGGGCGGTGACGATGTCACCGGGATCGGTGCCGAGGTGGTCGCCTGACGGGCGCTCGCTCGTCTTCGGCGCCAACCGCGGCTACACCGCGGGCATCTTCGTCATCGATGCCGACGGAGCCAACGAACGCCGGTTGACTGAAACTGGTGGCTGGCCGGTGTGGTGGCCTGACGGGAAGCAGATCGGCTATCGGGTCATCGGCGGCAGCGGAGATCAGGAGATCCACGTCATCCCGGTGGCGGGCGGCGTTCCGCGCAAGCTCGATATCCGGTTCAACGGATCGAATCAGCCATTTGACGTGTCACCCGACGGCACGGCCATCGTGACGTCGAACACGGTGCACGTCTCCGATGAGATCTGGTTGATGGACCCCGGCGGCGGACGCTAGTGTCGATCGTCTGAACCATTCAGCGCGCTCCTGCGCGCTCGGTCCCGTTGATGGTGAGCTCGCGGAGCGCCGGAGTCTGCCCGCGTTCGGTCGTCGACAGCTCCAGCCGATACTGGATGTATCTGAAGGGCCGGTTGAGTGCCGTGCCCGGTGTGGGCACGGGTGTAAACGGCGTCCACGACGAATCCGGCGTCGGGGTGTTACCACCGCGCACACTGACGGCGACGCGCGTGCCCGCCGGTTCGTCCGCGAGCCAGTACACCGTCGTCCAGTCGACCACGACCTCGGCGTCGAAAATCCGCGATTCGAACGTCCCCTCCAGCGCGTAAGGCGTCATGCGGATCCAATCGACGTCGAACACGTCGCCGCCTGGCGTGAGATCGCTGACGATCGGACGCATCCGCGTGGTCATCGGCGTCGCATGCGTCGCCACTTCCGTCCCGTCGATCGAAAACACGATGGCCTTGGGCTGCCAGTCGATGCGGAAGCGATGCGGTTCCCCCAGCCAGTTGCCCTCGAGCACGGTGTCCACGTTCGTCGATCCGATGTTCGTTCGCGCGTAGAGCGCGTTTCCCTGTCCGGTGCTGAAGATGGCCCACGGGGGGGAGGTCAGCGAAACGGCGAAGCCGGCGTGGATGTTCCCTGCGTTTGGGAACGTCGCTACGAGCTCCAGCGATCGCCCAGGCGGGAACGTCAGCGCCGCTGCGAGCCGCGCGCCATCGAGCCGCGCCATCCCGCCATCGAGCTTTGGCAGCAGGCCTCCCTTCCAGGTCGCGGACGTCCAACCCTGCGGCACTTTGCCATCGATGAAGTCGGTCCCCGTATACGGAGCAAGGATGACCTCGCCGTCGTCGGTCTCGGCGATGGCGACGGCGGACAGCGAGCCCGTCGAGAAGTCTTTCACGGTGGTCGCGAGCACCTTGACCGCCGGCTGCTCTTCAGCGGACGGACCGGTCGGTCCGGCCGGCAATTCGGCGGGTCGGCTCGAAGAGGACATCGACCCCACGCCGGCCGCGTCGGGCGTTCGGACCACCGCCGGAGAATACGCATCGCTGACCAGGATGCGGGGCGCGCCGGTGCCGTCGGCGGGCGCCATCCAGATGTCGGAAGATCCCGTGCCCGTTCCCTCCCGGGGCAAGGCATACAGGACCTGTTGGTTATCGAGCCACTCCGCTTGATCGTCGACGTTGCGCGTCTCGCTGACTTCGGCGCTGGCGCGGCTGGCCAGATCGAGAACCCTCAGCCGCCAGAACACGCGTCCGCCTGACACCTGTCTCGCCTTGTAAACGACACGCGTCCCGTCGGGCGACAGGGCCGGGCATTCGACGTCGGCCCCAATGACCGTGATGCGCCGCTGCGATACAGACCCTTCGACGAGGTGCAGCGCTCCACCCGTCCCGAGCGTCGCGTAGAACCGATCACCGTCGTCGCGGAACGTGACCCCCCAGAAGTTGAAGTCCTGACGTTTGAACGGTTGACCGTCGCGTGTGACGGCAAAAGTCTCGAGATCGCCGATGACCGCGTTGTTGCGCAGGTCGAAGATCGTCGTCCGGGTGGAGAAGCCGCCCGCCGCATACGAATCACCACTGACGAACACGGTGGACGCTCCGAGCGGCGCCGTCGGGGCGATCCGCGTGCGGCTCGGAGCGCCCGCGAGCGTGAACCCGTGGCGTTCCGTGAACGCCGAGTCGAACGCGACGGCGCGATAGGTCGTCAGCACGCCGCGTGCGGCCTGCAGACACAGCCCGTTGTCGATCGTGGCATGCACCCGATCGCACGCGAGGCCGGTGACGACCGGAGGTGCCGAGGGATTGTCGAGCGCAACGATGCCGATCCGGCCGTACGCCGGACCGAGTGCCGTCATGCGAAACAGGATGTGCGGCTGCCGGCGGATCTCGGCAATCCGGGCCGCATCGATCGGGATGGCGGCTGCGCCCGCAGGAGCGACGGCTTCGGTGCCCCGCCGGGCATACACCGCGTAGCCGACGACGCCGACGACAACGATGACGCAGAACAGGACGAACAGTCCGATCGTCCGCCGGTTAGCGGCCGGGTTTTCGTCAGAGGCTGGGCTGTGGATCGCCATGCTGCTCAGCGCGCGACAGTGCCGCTGCCGCACAAACTATAGCAGCCAGCAGGGCGACAAGTGAGACGGCCGTGGCCGGCTCGATGCCGCCCATCGTCCACAGCCAGCCGAACGCGATCGACGCCACGAGACGAGCCACGTTCGTGGTGGTCGCGAGCATCGCCAGACCCGAGCCACTGTGGGACTTGGGCAGGACGGCGGCCGTCATCGCGGTGAGGACTCCTTCGGTCGCGGCGTAGTACGCGCCGAGCAGCGCGATCGTCAGTCCGGCCATCGGTAGACTGCCGGCCGGGAAACCGAGCAGCAGCGCGTAGACACCGGCCAGCAGCAGATAACCGCCAATGAGGACGTGCCGGCGGCCGACGCGATCCGCGAGTCTCCCGAACGGGATCGAGAACAGCGACGTGAAGAGCGACGTGCCCACGTAGAGCAGGGGGAACGCGGTCGCGCCAAGCCCGAGCCGCCGCTGCAGGATAAGGAAGATGAAGCTGTCGCTGACCGTGGCAAGCCCGAGCAGCAGCCCCGCGACGACCAGGGCGCGGAACCGCGAGTCGAGCAGCAGCGCTGCCGCGGAGCGAAACGAGATCGCCTGTCCCGCCCGGATCGGTTCTTCGTCCGGAACCGTGCGTGGCACGAAGAGCAGAATGACGGCGACGCCGATCGCGGCGATACCGAAGCTCGCGACGAAGAGCACGTCGAATCCACCCGGAATGAGCGCAAGCAGCACGAAGGCGAGGATCGGGCCGAGCATCGCGCCGGCCGCGTCGAGCGACCGGTGCACGCCGAAGGCGGTCGCGAGCGTTTCCTTGGGCGTGCGCTGTGAGATCAACGCGTCACGCGGCGCGGTGCGGATGCCTTTGCCCAGCCGGTCCACGGCGACCACGCCGGCGATCGTGCTCCACGTCGAGCCGGCCGCGAGAATGAGCAGGCGGCAGGCGGCGGACAGACCGTATCCGGCGGCGGCGATTTCCTTATGGCGCCGCCAGCGATCCGCGAGCACGCCGGCAGCGATACGGACCAGTGCCGCGGCGCCCTGGTAGAGACCATCGATGACGCCGAATGCCAGCGGACTCAGTCCCAGGTGCAACACCAGGTAGACCGGCAGAATGCTGGCGACCATTTCGGAGGAGATGTCCGTGAACAGGCTCGTGAGACCGAGGGCCCAGACCGTCCGGTTGACCGCCGGGAAGGAGGTCGTTCGCGCCGTCCCGGCGGACCGGTCCTTCCGGCTGAAGATGATTGCCCAATCGATCGCGTACACTCGCGAGGTGCTGACGCAAGGTCCCGGCCGACCGCAAGTGACGAGAAATCAGATGGTTAGACCCGTTATCGACGGGAATTCTGCCTGATGGGTGACTAAAGGTCCTGGATCGGGCCCCTTTATTCAGCTAGGCATCCAACCGAAGCACCATCATGGTGGCGTCATCGAACGGCTCGGTCGCCCCTCTGAAGCGCTGGACGGTCTCCTCGACCGTCTGAAGGATGGCATCGATCCCGTGGGCCTGCTGGCTCGCGAGCAGGCTCTGAAGCCGCTCGAAGCCAAACATCTCGTCCTTGTCGTTTTCGGTCTCGACGAGGCCGTCGGTGTAGAAGAAGAGCACGTCCCCACGCTCCACAGTGAGAACGGCTTCGGTATAAGGCTGTCCAGGGTAGATGGCGATCGGCAGGCCGGTCGCGGGCATGGCCGTGATCTGGCCGTCCGGGCGCAGCAGGAACTGAGGGTTGTGCCCGGCGTTGACGTACCGCAGCTCCTGTCGCGCCGAGTCGAGGATGCCGAGGAACAGCGTGAGATAGACCCCACGCGGCGTGGTCAGGTCGATCTCGCGATCGAGTTCCGTCGCGAGGCTGGCGAGATCGGGCTGGTGCGGCAGCCGCGCGCGGAGGGTGGCCTGCACGTTGGCCATCAGCAGGGCCGCGCTGACGCCCTTGCCCGAGACGTCGCCGACGAGCAGAGCCAGACGGCCATCAGGCAGCGCGAAGTAGTTGAAGAAGTCCCCACCGACTTCACGCGCCGGGATCGAGACACCCTTGATCTCGGCGGCGCCAAGGCGCAGCGGTGACCGGGGCAGCATTTCGGTCTGGATCAGGCGTGACAGCTCGAGCTCTTTCCGGAGTCGCTCCTGGTCGACGACGAGCTTCTGGTGGCGCTCCAGATCCTCGGCCATCTGGTTGAACGCTCGCGCGAGCGACCCGAACTCGTCCGCCGTACACACCGGCACCCGGGCACCGAAATCTCCAGCCGCAAGCTGTCGAACGCCGGCATCGAGCGCGGTCAGATGACGGGTCATGCCGTGCGAGATCGGAACGATGCCCACGAGCGCCAGCGCGATGACGAGCAACCCGAGCGACAGACTGCGTACCGATGCGCGACGAATCTCGCGGAGCGACTGACCGATCGGGCGAGCGATGCCGAAGATGAGTCCGCTCGCGTCCTTCCGTGCGATGACGAGCCAATCGCCGACCCGCCGGGCGCGGCCATCCGTGGCGGCCGGGGCGACACCGGCCGCGCCGATCGATTCGAGCGTCTGGCGCTGCTCGGGCTCGGGATTGTGGAGCTGACCCCGGAGATCGATGGCGAACGGAATCTCTCCCTGATCCCGCCGGGCGAACGCGAAGACCGTCCGCAGCGTGCGATCCAGATTGAGCGTCGCGTTGGCCTTCCCGACAATCTTGCCCCCCTGTTTCACGGCGATCTCGACCCGCCGGCCCTCGACCTGCATCTGCATGTCTTGTGCGGCGGAAGCGGCTGCGCTCGCGGCTGCCGCCTCGCTTTCTTTCGCAATCGCGCCGGCGCTCGCCTTGAGCGCCGCTTGCGCTGCACTGAGCGTCTCTTCAACCAGCGGCGCGAGTGCCGGAGCCTGCGCAGAGACCTCTGATCGGGCGAGCCGGCGTGCTTCCTCCATGGCCTGCTGGACGTCGACGACGATCACTTGAGGTGGCGGCGTGTCGAAGGGCGGCGGTTTGGACGGCCATGGGGGCCTGCCGCCGCGGCCTCTACCGCGTGGCGGTCGCGGAGGAAATCGCGAGTCGTCGTCGGGTGCGGGTCCGACCGCGCCGGGTGGCGGTCCGACCGCCGCAGGGGGAGCCGGCGGCGGGGGCGGCTGCGGCGCTTTGGACGGATGAAACTCGAGCCGCTCGACGAGTGCGGCGGTTTCGCCGAGCATCGGCGCGATGCGGTCGCGGACTTCCGAGGTCGAGCCGGTCGCGCCGGTCGGCGTCGGGCCCGCCACGAACAACCGGTCCATGCGGCGGCCGACATCGGACGTGATCCGTTCCATCCGTCGCCCGATGTCGGCGGCGCTCTGTGACGCTTCTCGGCGTGCAGCGCTTTCGAACGCGGCGACCTGTGATTGATACGAGAAGAACGTCACCGCGCTCAGCGGCAGGACCGACAACAGGAGGAAGGCGATGATCAGGCGCGTGCGGAGCAACATCTACCTGAGCAGTCTATCGCTTGGGAGACCGGCAGTGCGGTGTTAATGTTGCGACAGCAGTGACACATCAGTGGCATTCAGGCAGCAGGCCGATGTCATCCGGTGCCGCAAAAGGCCGGGCTGGCACTGGCATGTCTCTCGCTTGCCTGAGTCGCATGCGTCGGGCGCTGGTGCTGAGTGTCTGCCTCATCATCCTGGTGGTCGCGTGGCTTTCCCGCTACGAGGACCCTCCGGTCGTGACCGTCGCACAGCAATCCGCTACCGTCGAGCCCGACCCGGTCGTTGATTCGGCGGATCCGGCGCCCCCGGCGACGATTCGGGTGGTGCATCAGCTCGTGCATGTGCCGGTGTTCACCTCGCCGGAGCGCACGCCGCAGGCGCCGGCGCCGAATCGCCGCGCCCGGATGGAACCGAGCCCGGAGCCGCCGACGCTGGCCAGCCGTGCCAGACGCCTGCTGTTCGGCGACGGTCAGTTCACCTCGCCGGAGCGCTCCACGCCCCCGCCGCCGAATCGCCGCGCCCGGAGCCCGGAGCCGCCGAGGCCGGCCGGCGGGGCCAGACGGGTGCTGTTCGGCGACGGTCACTATCGACCCGAGCCGTTTCCGCGTCCCACCAAGAACTGAGCCCGCCACGACACGGCCCGGGTCGCGCGGCGCGTTTTTGCGCGTGTTCCGCCCGCAGCTTAGCCAACATCCAGATCTGATCTATAGTCTCTATATATGGAGTCGAGAGTGCGGCAGGCCTCCGCGCGGCCGGTCGCGACCGACGTCCGGCTGCGGCCGGAACCGGAATACCGGAAGCGGCTGTCCGGGCCGGCGCTGCGGACGTTCTTCAACATCGCGGCCGCGTGGCAGCTGACAGTAGTCGAACAGCGCGCGCTGCTTGGCTGGCCCGCCGCGTCGACGTATCACAAGTACAAGGCGCGCGAGCACGGCGCGCTGTCCTTCGACACCCTCACACGACTCTCGTTGATCCTCGGGATCTACAAGAGCCTGCACGTGCTGTATCCCGAACCGCGCTTCGCGGATGCCTGGGTGCGGCTGCCCAACAGCAATCAACTGTTCTCCGGCGGCACCCCGCTGTCGATGATGATGGATTCCGGCATCGACGGCCTGTTCCGCGTCAGACGTCTGCTCGACGGCCGCCGTGGCTAGCCCGCAGGCCGCAGCGGTGCCCGAAGCGCTGGTTCGATGGCGCGGCGCGGCACGTCTCATCCCCAGCCGGTTTCCGAGTGCCGGCCTGTTCGATCGCGTCGCCGCCGCCGCGGATCTCGACGCGGTGTTCGAGCTCGAGGGCTGGACCAACGATCGCATCAGCACGGAGCTCGGCCTGCTGCACGTCGTGCCGAAAGATGAATGGGTCATCGGCAAGTCGATGGCCTCGGTGATCATGGCCGCGTACTGTCACCCGCCGATTGGCGGGGGCCGGTTTTCAGGGGAGGATCGCGGCGCCTGGTACGCGGCGCGCACGGTCGAGACCGCGCTCACTGAATCGATCTTCCGCCGCTCGCGCGAAGTCGGGGAAGTGGGCGGATACGAGACGCGGATGCAGCTGCGGGTCTACCTCGCCGACTTCTCGGCTCGCTTTCACGACATCCGGACGCTTCGTGGCGCGGCCACGCTCTACGATGCCGACGACTACAGCGCATCGCAGCGCCTGGGACGCTCGCTGCTCGACGCCGGGTCGAACGGCATCGTGTATCGGAGTGTCCGTCAAGCTGGTGGCGAATGTCTCGCCTGCTTCCGTCCCCGGCTCGTGAACAACGTTCGCGTTGGCGGCCACTACGAGTTCCGCTGGGAGGGCCGCCCCGAGCCCGTCGTACGCAAGTTGTAGCGCGCCGCCCGGGGCGGGCATGGTACCTTGGGGCATGCACCCCTGGCATGACTGCTACGTCGACGACACGGTCGTCGAGAGCGCCTTTCCCGTCATCATCGAGGTTCCGAAGGGCAGCAAGAACAAGTACGAACTGGACAAGGAGACAGGTCTGCTGCGTCTGGATCGCGTCCTCTATAGCGCCGTCCACTATCCAGCCGATTACGGCTTCATTCCGCGGACGTTCTGCGACGATGGCGACCCGCTCGATGCGCTGGTGATCAGTCAGGAGCCCGTCAACCCGCTGACGATTGTCGAAGCCCGGGCTCTCGGGGTCATGCGGATGCGGGACGAAAAGGGGATCGACGACAAGATTGTCGCCGTCAGCGTTCGCGATCCCGCCTACGCCGACTACACGGAGAAGGGGCAGATTCCCAACCACATCCTCCGTGAAATCCGCCGCTTCTTCGAGGACTACAAGGTCCTGGAGCACAAGCAGGTCGTGGTCGAGGATCTGCTCGGCGTTCAGGATGCGATCAGGATCATCCGCGAAGCGCTCGATCTGTACCGGCAGCTCAGGCGGGGCGAGCTGCGAAAGCTCTAGCGAGGCTCTGGCGCAACCATCCCTTTCCAGGGCCCGTCTAATCGGGAGCTTCTCCGGCGACGACCACGGACGCCGGCCCACCCTTCGAGATGAGCCACGAGACACTCATGGACACACTGCGCAAGGACCTGCTGTACGCGTTCCGAAGCCTGTGGAAGAACCCGGGCTATACCCTGGTGACGGTGCTGACGCTGGCGCTCGGGATCGGGGCCAACGCGGCCATCTTCAGCGTGATCAACGGCGTGCTGTTGAAGCCGCTCTCATATCCGCGGCCTGAGCGCCTGGTCTTCGTCACGAGCCAGTTTCCGGGTCTCGGGTTCGATCAGTTCTGGGTCTCGGCTCCGGAGTTCCTCGAGTTCCGCGAGCGCAACCGCTCGTTCGAGGATGTCGGGGCGTATCGGGCAGGCGCCGTCAATCTCGGCACGGAAGACCAGCCGCGGCGCGTCACGTCGGCCGTCGTGACGTCCGAGCTCATGCCGGTGCTCGGTATCCAACCCCAGCGCGGTCGCGTCTTCACGCGCGCCGACACGCTGCCGGGGGCGGAGGACGTCGGGGTGCTCTCGGACGAGATCTGGGACTCGGCGTTCGGCCGCGACGAGACGGTCATCGGCCGGATCGTTCGCATCGACGGCGCGCCGACACGAATCGTCGGCGTGATGCCGCCGGGCTATGACGTCCACGATCAGAAGGTCAGAGTCTGGTTGCCGCTGACGCTCGACCCGGCAAATCCCGGCGGGCGCGGCAATCACTTCCTCTATCTGGTCGGGCGGCTCAAAGACGGCGTCACGATGCGGCAGGCGGCAGCGGACGTCGAGACCATGCTCGAACAGTGGCCCACGCTCAATCCCAAAACGCATGTGCCGAACCAGAAGCAGCACCGGCTGCGGCTCGACGGACTTCAGGACGATCTCGTCGGCGGCATCCAGCGATCGCTCTGGGTGCTGCAGGGCGCGGTCGGGTTCGTACTGCTGATCGCCTGCGCCAATCTTGCGAACCTGCTGCTGGCGCGGGCCGAGTCGCGGCAGAAGGAGTTCGCCGTGCGCGCAGCGCTCGGCGCCAGCCGGTGGCGGCTGCTGCGTCAGTTCCTGACCGAGGGCATCCTGCTCGCGCTCATCGGCGGCGCCGTCGGCGCATCCGCCGGCTTCGCAGGTCTCCGCGCGATGATCGCCGCAAACCCGGAATCGTTGCCGCGGGCCGCCGAGATCGGTCTCGATCCGGGCGTCCTGCTGTTCACCGTGTTGATCTCGATTGCCACCGGCGTGGTGTTCGGCCTGGCGCCCTTGCTGCAGCTGCGCGAGCGTGTCGTCAGCGTCTCGCTGAAAGAGGGCGGCCATCGCACGACGGGTGCGAGGACCCGACTCCGCAACATGCTGGTGATGACCGAGATCGCCCTTGCGGTCGTACTCGTGATCGGCGCCGGCCTGCTGCTCCGAAGCTTCTGGAATCTGACGCACGTCGACGCGGGCTTCAAACGCACACAGCTGACGACGTTCGGCCTCGTGCTGCCCGGGGCGGTGTATCGCGAGCCGCAGGCGCGGTTGGATTTCTTCCAGCGGCTCACCAGTCAGCTGCGCGATGTCCCCGGCGTCACGTCGACGGCAGCGATGACCGGCCTGCCGCCGCAGCGGCTCGTCAACGCCAGCGACACCGACATCGAGGGATACACGTCGCCGCCGGAAGGACCCTTCGAGAACGTGGACTATTACCAGACGGTGACCCTGGACTACCTCACGGCGATGGGGATTCCGGTCGTGGACGGCCGTGATTTCTCGCTCGCGGACGTCTCGGGCGGCGCGGTGGCACTGATCAATGAAACGCTGGCGCGGACGTTCTTCGGCGACCAGAGTCCGGTCGGCCGACGCATCAGGCCCGGCTTCAACGATCAAATCCCCTGGTTCACGATCATCGGCGTCGTCCGCGACGTGAAGCAGGGCGGCGTCGGCAGCAGGACGGGCACCGAGCTCTACTTCCTCGCCGAGCAGCTGCCTCGGCTTCGCAACCAGGCGCCAGGCAACATGAACGTCGTGCTGCGATCGTCGCTGCCGGTCGACTCTCTGGCGCCGCACATCCGCCGGGTCGTCCAGGAGATGGACCCGACACTGCCGATCGTGCGGCTGCGAACGATGGACGACGTGTTCGGCGAAGCTGTCTCGCGGCCCAGGCTGCTGGCGCTGCTGTTGGGACTCTTCGCCGCGCTCGCGCTTGCGCTGGCGGCGGTCGGGACCTACGGGATCCTCGCGTATACGGTGTCGCAGCGGCGCAAGGAGATCGGGATTCACATGGCGCTCGGCGCGACCCGAGCGACGGTCCTCGGCATGATTCTGGGGCAGGGCGTGCGGATTACCGCTATCGGTCTCGTCGCGGGGACCATCGCGGCGTTGATGCTCACGCGGCTCCTGCAGACGCAGCTGTTCAACGTCAAGCCCACCGATCCGCTCACGATGACGGCGGTGGCGCTGTTCATCACCGTGGTCGCCATCATCGCCTGCTATCTGCCGGCGAGCCGGGCGAGCCGGGTGGATCCGATGGTGGTGCTCCGGGACGAATGAGTCCCGGGCACGTTTTGGCTTACACTGGCCGGCGTGCATCCCGAACCGGAACAGGACATCGACCGGCTGATCCGCGAGCTCAATGCAACGCCGCAGCCTCAGCCGGTGCACGTCGGCGTTGGATCGACCGCGCGGCTCGAGCACTGGCTGCATGTCCTCGCCGAGAAACATGGCAGCGACCTGCTGCTGGTGGCCGGCGCGCCCCCATCGATTCGAGTCGACGGCAAGGTCATTCCGCTCGCGGAAGGGCCGCTCGACGGGATCGACATCGAAGACGCCGTCACCCCGGCTCTGGCGCCGCATGCCCGACGCCAGTACCGGGACGCGCAGATAGCGGATGCCTCGTTCCGGCTGACTGGTCTCGGCCGGTTCAGGATCAATCTGCACCGCGAGCGCGGTCGCGCGGCAGCGGCGGTCCGGCTCCTGCCCGTACGCGTTCCTCGCCTTGGCACATTGAGCCTGCCGCCGCAGGTCGAGCAGCTGGCGCAGCTGCCGCGAGGGCTGGTCCTTCTCGGCGGCCCGACCGGCTCGGGTAAGAGCACGACGCTCGCGGCCCTGGTCGAAGAGATCAACCGCCGGGATGCGCGTCACATCATCACGATCGAAGATCCGATCGAGTACGAGCACACGCATCATGGCAGTCTGATCGAACAGGTGGAAATCGGCGTCGATGCGCCGGACTTTCCCACCGCTCTCCGGGCCGCGCTCCGGCAGGCTCCAGACGTCATCGTTGTCGGGGAGATGCGGGATCCCGAGACGATGCGGATCGCGCTGGCGGCCGCTGAAACGGGACACCTCGTGCTGTCGACGGTGCACACGACCGACGCGGCCTCGACGGTGTCGCGGATCGCCGATTCGTTCCCGGCCGAGCGTCAGAACACCATCCGGCAGGAGCTGGCGATGGCGCTGGCCGCCATCATGACGCAGACGCTGCTGCCGCGAGTTGGCGGGGGAGTGGTGCCGGCGGCGGAGTTGCTGATGGTCAGCTACGGCGCGCGGCAGCACATCAGAAAGAACGCACTGCAGCACCTGCACCAGGAAACGACGATTACGCGACGCAACGGCTCGTTCACGTTCGAAGAATGCCTGGCGCGGCTCGTCAAGGAAGGCGCCGTCGAGTGGCGCGAGGCGCAGGGACGCGCGATCCACGTCGACGATTTCGAGCAGCTGGCGCCGAATCCCAGCCGGTCAGCCTGACGATCGCGACGGCTGGCGCCGCGTGAGCCGGGTGCGGTTCGTCGTCAGAGCGCGCCGCCGAGCCGCTGCTGGAGCTTCTCGCGATATCCGCGACTCAGCGTCAGGCGCGCACCCGTCCGCAGACACACCACGTACTCGCCGTTGAACCACGGCTGCAGCTCCTGCACCCGCTCGATGTTGACGATGTGGCAGCGGTGGATGCGGAAGAACACGTCTGGATCGAGCTGCGCCTCGATGGCCGTCATGGTTTCGCGCAGCAGGTGCGCTTCCGGACCCACGTGCAGCTTGACGTAGTTGCCGGCCGCCTCAATCCAGTCAATCTCGTCGGTCCGGACGAAATAGACACGCCCGCCCGACTTGACGACGAACCGGTCCACCTTCTGCGGCGGCTCGCGCAGGTCGTTGACGAGCTCGAGGAGCCGGCGCTCGAGCTCTCCCTGCGAATGCTGCTGCAACTGTTGCCGGGCCCGGCCGAGGGCCTGCTGGAAGCGATCGCGATCGAAGGGCTTCAGCAGGTAGTCGAGCGCGCGAACGTCGAACGCCCGGAGGGCATATCGATCGTACGCCGTGACGAAGACGACGGGCGGCATGCGCGAGGGGCCAACCGCTTCGATCACATCGAAGCCCGTGGCTCCTGGCATCTGTACGTCGAGGAACACGAGATCGGGCTGGTGTGCCTGGATTGCGGCGATCGTTTCCTGGCCGTCCTGGCATTCGGCCACGATCTCGACCCAGCCTTCTTCTCCGAGCAGCATGCGCAGGCGTTCGCGGGCGAGCGGCTCGTCATCGGCGACGATGACGCGGGTGCGGACCGTTTGCGCTGCTGCGGTGGTCATCATGCGAGAGCCACCTGCGGTGTGGTGTCGGCCGGTCCGGCGACGTGCCGCTGCAGCGGGATCAGCATCTCGACGGCCAGACCGTCGTTCCCGTCGTTGAAGTCGAGCCGGTGTCCGGCGCCGTAGAGGCACTCGAGCCGGGCGCGGGTGTTGGACAGGCCGACGCCGTTCGTGAATCTCATGCGGCCGTTCTTGCCGAGGCCAACACCGTTGTCCCGGACTTCAATCCAGATCTTGTCCACTTTGCGTTTCGCCGAAATCTGCACCAGTCCGGCGCCGCTCTTCGGTGCGACTCCGTGCTTGATCGCGTTCTCGACGAGCGGCTGCAGGATCAGCCGCGGGACCTCGACATCGAGTGTCTCGGGGTCGATGTCGAATCGCACCGACAGGCGATCCTGGAAGCGGATCTGCTCGATCTCGAGATACTTCTGCAGGAACTCGAGCTCCTCTGTGAGCGGCACGCTGCCTGCGCCGGACCGGTCGAACGTCAGGCGCAGTAGATCGCTGAGACGGCTGATCATCCGATCGGCGGCCTCCGGATCCGTGTGCAGCAGCGTCGAGATCGCGTGCAGGGTGTTGAACAGGAAATGTGGATGCAGCTCCGCCTGCAGGGTCTTGAGCCGCGCTTCCATGAGGCTCGTTTCCAGGTACGCCGCTTTGAGGGCTCGCGCCTGCGCCTCGCGGTAGTAATCGAGCGCATAGCTGAGTCCGACGACGGCGGCGTAGGTGACCAGGCTCCAATCCAGGTTGCGAAGATAATTGCTTTGCGCGTACGTCAATGCGACCTGCGCCGGCATGGTGCGCAGCTCGGGCCACAGGATCGCCCGCATCGTCAGCATGATGGCCGCGTGAATCAGCGAGAATCCAACCGCCGCCAGCGCGTGTGTCGCGAGTGCCCGCAGCCAGTGATCCGAGTCGAGACGCACCCGCGCGGCGAGTCGGAAGATGGGGGCGATCAGGGAAGCCGGGACATACCAAAGCACGAGATTCAGGACGAGAAGCGGCCAAAGCTCGATCCCGTCGATCCGGGCGCGGGGATTCAGCGACGTGAGGCGATACGCTTGTGCGGTCGAGAACAATCCGAGGAGCGTGGCGACAGCAAAGACCCAACGCGCCGGCGGCGTCCACGCTTTTAACATCAAACCACTATCCGCCGCCGGATGGGCTGCGTCAAGGGAATGACAAGTGTTTTTCCGTCTTCGTAACAGCGGTCCGACACTCTGATTTGTTCACTCGTCATCTAAGAGTGCGGTTGGTCACGCCGGAATGGCTATTCGTCCCAAACCGGATCAATACTCGGCAGCCACAACGATGAGCGTGGCATCGTCCTGGAATCTGCCGGCGGTGAAGTTGCTGACGGCATCGACGAGTCGTGCCTGCAGGGCAGGCGCGCTGCAGGCTCGGTGCTCGATGGCCAGGGTCAACAGCTGATCTTCGCCGAACTCCTCGTCCTGCGCGTTCCGCGCCTCGGTGATCCCGTCGGTATAGAAAACGAGCCGATCACCGCGGCCGATGGTCACCGAGCCCTGCAGGTACGCTCGATCGGCGAAGACACCCAGTACAGCGCCACCGTCCGCGAGGCGCTCGACTGTGCCTTCCGCCCGCACGAGGATCGGCGGATAGTGTCCAGCGTTCGAGTAGGTCAGCGTTCCGAGGTCGGCGTCGATGACGCAATAGAAGAAGCTGATGAAGCGATCCTCGGCGATATGTCCGCAGAGGACGCGGTTGACCTGTTGACACAGCTCCTGCGGCTGCGCCGCGTCCGTCGCAAAGGCCCTGACCGCCGCCTGCAGGTTCGACATCAGCAGCGCCGCGGGAATGCCCTTGCCGACGACGTCCGCGATCGAGAGGGCGAGGCGGCTGCGGCCGAACCCGATGGCGTCGAAGCAGTCGCCGCCGACGCCTGACGCGGGCTGCCACGACGTGGCGATCTCGAATCCCTCCAGGTCGGGCATGATCGAAGGCAGCAGCTTGCGCTGGATCCGTCGCGCCTCGTCCAACTCGCGCCGTTTGTCGAGCGCCTCCTGCCGTCGCTCGCGTCCCTGCTCGATTTCGTTGCGCAGCATCGCGATGAGCGCGGAGTTGTCCCACGGCTTCTGCACGAAGTCGCGAACGCCGCGGCGCATCGCTTCGACCGCGAGATCGACCGATCCCCATCCCGTCATCACGACGACCGGCAGCGTGCTGTCGATCGCCTGAATCCGCGACAACAGGTCGATGCCTTCACGTCCGGAGGTCGTATCGCCGGTGTAGTTGAGGTCCATCAGCAGCAGATCGAACTGCCGACCGCGCAGCGCGGACAGCGCCGCGTCCGGCGTATTGACGGTGTCGAGGAGAAATCCCTCCGGTTTCAGCAGGAGCCGCAACGCGTCGATCAGATCGGACTGATCGTCTGCAATGAGAATCCGGGGCTGGATGCCGCAGTCCACAGTCATGCCGTGGTGCGCTTAACCAACAGATGTGCCAGCGCTGGATTCTCAATTGCGCTGTGAATTCCCCGAAAACCGCGCCGGCGCAGCTGTTCGGTTCCGGACAGCCCGGTCCCCGAAACGGGCGACGGCCTTGGTTTTGTGAATTGCCCTAATGCTGGGGCTTGAAGTCTGCCGACCGCTTTGCTAAGGTCTACCGTTCGCGATGGTAGACGACCGACAAATCGACCGGCGACAGGGCAGTGAGTCCGGAACTGGCGTCCGCGCGTGTCCATGGTGTCAGGGGCCTCTGGTTCTGCAGCCGAGTTTTCCGCTGCGCCAGATGATTCCGGGCGATGCCCGTGCCAGGGCCGATGAGAACATTCCCGAGGCGCTGCGCACGATTCGCGCGTGGGTCTGCTCGACGCCGCACTGCAAGTTTCGCGAGACTGCCTTCTAGGGGCCCTCCACCGCCGGCTCGTCCTTCCGCTCTCGGTCTTTCGATCGCGGCGCCACCGTGCCTTCCCGCCGCAAATGAATCGTTCCGGAGAATGACTCGATTTCAAACTCGGCGCTCCCGCCTCCGAGCGTGTAGGTCGCCCGCCGCCCTCTGCCGACTTCGCCGCCCCGCTGCAGCGGCAGATTCGTTTGCAGGGTGCCGCTGTAGGTCCGGATGGAGAACGTGGCGCTCGTCGCGTCCGGCACGGCGACCGCGATGTTGCCGTTGTGCGAGGAGAATCGGTAGCGCCCGCGCTCCGATGCCGCGCCTTCATAGGTGACGTGCCCGTTCACGGTGCTCGCTTCAACAGTCTCGGCGGTGATTTTCGTCAGCCGGATGGGGCCGTTGACCGTTTCAGCCACGATGTTGCCGCTGCTGCCGTCGACGCTCACGCCCTGGTTGATTGAACTGAGGGTAATGCGGCCCCGGGCGCCGCTCACTTTGATGTCCCCCTCGATCGATTTCGCGAAGACGAAGGTTGACCCGCCGTTGATCACGATGTCGCCGCGGACCGTGTCGGCGCTGACTTCGCTCTGGAGCCCATCAACCGCGATGTAGGCGAAATGTCCGTCGATCTTGACCGGCATCCATGCCGGGGCGTTGATCTCGTAGTCGACCGACGCGGGACCGGGTGAGCCCGCGGAACCGACCGTCACGCCGGATGCGACGGCGCGGACCGACACGCGAGAGCGCGCCGTGTGGCGTGCTTGAACGCGTACGGCATCGCGCTCCCAGGCGCGAACGATTATTTCGCCCGCATAGTTGTTCACGGTCAGCCGTGCGCCACGGCTGACCGGCACGATCTGATCGGTCTGCGCCGGCTTCGATGCGGAGCCTGTCTGAGCCAGCGCGGCCGGCGCCCCGATCGCGCCGAGCCAGGCCACGATGATGAGGGCCTTCGTCAATCCTCAGATCCTCTTTGTCCTGCCGGCAGCCCGCGCGATCACCCCGTGCGATCGATGATCCGCGTCGCGTGGCGCAGCAGCTCGAGCTTCCGGGCGCGCGCGCTGGCCAGATATGCGCTCAAGTAGCCGTTTGTGGGGTCGCTCGCCAGCGCCTCGCGGCACTGCGTAATGGCCCGATCGATCGTCTCGAGATTCTGCTGGAGAATCCGCAGCGTCTGTGGGTCCAGGCGGCTGCGACCCGCATCCAATGTCCGCTGCAGATCCGCGATCGCGTCATCGTACGCGTCATCGGCGACATTGACCGGGGCAATCACCGGCACGGCCGGATCCGATTCGGCTGCAACCGGAGGAATATCGGTCCGCGGTCCCCCGAGCCTGGCCAGCCAGACCATGCTCCCCGACAGCACCATGAGCGCAAGACCGGCCGCGATCAGCTGCGGCAGTGTGAACGAGAAGCGCCGTGCGACGCCGGCCGGCGCGGGCTGCGCGGCGCGGCCGTCGATTCGCTCCACGATCCCCGGCCAGAGAGTGGTTGCCGGTGGAGTGTCGGACAAGGTGCGGGCACGGGCCACGACCGCGCGGAGCCCGTCGACATCCGCCCGACAACGCGCGCAGGTCTGGAGATGCTGTTCGACGGTCGCACGCTCGGTCGCGCTCAGTTCGTCGTCCACGTACTCCGACAGGCGATCGTTGACGGCCTCGTGCATGTGGGTCCTTCTTCTTGTTCTTGGTCCGCTTGCTATTCCTCAGCCCAGATGCCGGCGCAGCATCATCCTGGCACGGTGCAGCTGCGCCTTCGACGTGCCAGGTGAGATGCCGAGCAGGGATCCGATCTCGTGATGCTTATAGCCCTCGACATCGTGCAGCACGAAGATTTCGCGCGCGCCGTCGGGGAGCTTCTCGAGCGCCGTCTCGAAATCCATCGAGATATCCCGTGGGCGCGGAGGAGCCGAGAGCGTCTCGAAAATCGCCTCGCCATCGTAGAACCGCTGGCGCCGCGTCGCCTCGGTGCGGAAGCGTTCGATGATGACATTGACCGCGAGACGGTGCAGCCAGGTGCCGAACGCGGAATCCCCACGGAACGTGGCGAGCTTCTGCCAGACGCGGACGAAGATATCCTGGGTCAGTTCGTCGACGTCCCGGCCACCCGCCATGCGGCGTACCAGGCTATGCACTCGGGGGAGATGCGTGGCGTAGAGCTGCTCGAACGCGCGGACGTCGCCCGCCGCGGCCTGCTTGACACAGTCCGCCGCCGCGATCCCCGGCGGATCGTCTCGGCTATCGCTTTCGGACCGCAGCAGTAGGGCTCCAGTCAAATCGCCGACGCTTCCAACGCCTTCAGGCATGACGCCTGCCAGTGCCAAGCTCCTCCCCCGGGCGACCGAACGCCCATGACCCGGTCGGTGTTTCTACAGCTTGGACGGGCGGTGTTGTCCTGAAGGTTGGAACTACTTCAATACGTCGTAAGGGTCGATCGGGGTTCCTTCCCACCAGCGTTTGGCCTCCGACAGGCGGAAAATCGCGAAATGGAGATGCGGCGTGTTCTTCGGGGCGTTGCCGGAGACGCCGACATAGCCGATGACCTGGCCCTTTTTCACCTGCTGGCCTTCGACCAGCCCTTCGGAATACCGGTCGAGGTGGGCGTAGTAATAACAGAACCGCTCCGTAGGATCGAACTGGTAGATGGTGATGCCTCCGGCCTTGCTCAAGAAAAGCCGGGCGATCTTCCCGTCTTCGACGGCTTTTACCGGCGTGTGATGCGGCGCCAGAATGTCCATGGCTTCGTGCAGGCGGCCACCGCGGCTGTCGGCGAACGAGCGGGTCAGGTCCTTCTCGGTAATGCCCTCGACGGGAATCAGGAGATCCCGGTCTTCCAGTTCCGCGGCGGGCGGTGCGGTCAGCACGGGCTCAGGCGATGGCGGTGGCGTGACGACGTCCGGTGACGCGCCGGTCGTCCCGACGGGCCGGGCCGCATCGCGCGGACGGATGACCGGGTCACCGACGTCGTCGATCACATCCTTCCAGCGGTCGATCGCCGAAGGGACCATGGTCGGATGTTGCTGCCGCGCGGCGCGGGTGCCGATGACGTTGCCGTACTGCCACACGATCGCGGAGACGAGGAAGGCGCCGGCGATGAAGCCGACTCCGGTGCCTGCCGCGAATGTCCGGGCCCTGGCTTTGAACTGCGCTGTTGGTCGCACGCATCCCTCGCTCAATTGGCGAACACGACCTTGGTTCCGGGCTTGATCATCCCGGCGAGCTTCAAGGCATCCCAGTTCGTGAGCCGCACGCAGCCGTGCGACTCGGTGCGGCCGATGGTCGACGGCTCCGGTGTGCCGTGGATGCCGTAGTGCTCCCTGGTGAGATCGATCCAGACGAGCCCTACTGGATTGTTCGGTCCTGGCGGGATCTTCGCCTTCGTGTGAATGGGGTTGGCATCCCAGAAGAGATCAGGGTTGTAGTTGAACGGTGGATTGAACTGAATGCCATTCACCTTCCACTCGCCGATCGGTAACGGATCGCGCTCGCTGCCGGTCGTGACCGGTGCGTAGAAGATGATCCGCCCCGACACGTCCGCGACCGACAGCGACGAGTTGCTCTTGCTGACGGTGACGATCACGTCGGGCCGCCCGGCGACGGTATCCGGCTGTTTCGGCGGCGCCGGATTGCCCGATCGGCGCCCGGTGGTGCCGGTCGTTTTCGACGCTGCCTGCCTGGCGGCCGCTTGCGCCTCCGGCGAGAATTCGGGCTTCTCGACGGGCGCCAGGAGCGGCTCCACATTCGGGACCTGAATCTGATCCCCGGAAGAGAACTGGGCTTCCGGATTCAGCTGCTGCAAAAACGCCGGCGTCGTGTGGAATCGCTCTGAAAGTGCTTCGGCGACCGATCGATAGCCGAGCGCCGGCAGGGTGGCCTGCTGAACGAGGTCCTGCGGGATCTCCGGTGCGAACGGTCCGGCGGCATCCTCCGCGGTGATCGTGTAAGGCTTGAGGGGCTCGACATCCTCCAATGGACCGCCAGCTTGTTCGTTGAAGACCGCCTGCGCCTTCTTCGTGTTGGACCCGATGCGGCCATCGATGAGACCTGGAGAGAATCCCGCGCGATCCAGCGCGACCTGCAGTCGGAGCGCTTCGGTGTCTGGCGATTTCTCCGTTGCGGGCTTCGGTCGAGGACGTGCGTCTGACTCATGCGCGGCGCGTGGTTGCCGCTCGCCGGGCGCCGCTTGCGTTGTCGAGAACGCCGCGGCGCCGAGGTCGAACGCGAAAGTGGGCGGTGGAGCAAGGAGCGCGCTCACTGCGATTGCTGCCAGAAGGGTCATGGTCACCATCCGTGGTTCGTCAGGTCCGCTCTCAGGTCGTCGTGCCGATCCGTTCGATCGAGCGTCGGTCGCCACCGCTTCGCCGTTCGTCGGCGGCGAGCGCTGGCGTCATCGCCACATCGATCAACCGGAAGGGGCGATCGGGAAACGTCTCCTTCATCAGTGACATCGAGACATTGAACACGGGCACGTCGTTGCGCGTGCGGCCCTCCGGCTGGCCGTGGTGCGCATGGCCGTGGAACACGGCCGAGACGGGATAGCGCGTGAGGGGTTCTTCGAGCCGGCTGCACCCGAGGAAGGGGAAGATCTCGCGCGGCTCGCCTTCCACGGTCTCCTGAATCGGGGCGTAGTGCAGAACGGCAATCAGGCGGTCATTCCGTAGTCGCGCGAGCGCCGACTCGAGCTTCAGGGCTTCCTGGATGCACTCATGGACGAACTGCTTGATGATCTCCTCGCCCCAGGGTCCCAAGGCACGGCGGCCGAAGCCGCCGCAGAATCCCTTGACGCCGGCGAAGCCGATGCCATGGATCTCGGTGGTGTCCCCGTCGAGCGGCACCACGCCCGCGTCGGTCAGGATCTTCTTGATCTCCTCCTGCTGCCCGGACTCGTAGTCATGATTGCCGAGTACCGCCACCGCCGGAATCTTGACGGCGCTGGTGATCTCGCGCACCAGCGCGCGCGCCTCGTCTACCTGGCCGTAGTCGGTCAGATCGCCACAGAGGACCAGGATGTCCGCGGCCTCTGTAATTTGAGCGAAGAGCGGCTGCAGCGATCCGGCGCTCGCCGTTCGGCTGTAATGCATGTCGCCAATCGCGGCGATTCGTACGACCTCCTTCGCTGCGGGCATGCGTCTCCCACCTCGGCGATGAGAGGGAGCAAAAGAGGTGCCCGGCAATAACCGGCTGATCCGGCGTAATCGTTCGGTTCGACGACCGCGGGTTACCTATACTGGACGTATGGCGCGCGGGTGGGAATCCAAATCCATCGAAGCCCAACAGGAAGAGGCCTCCCGACACAAGAAGACGGGACCACCTCGATCGCCGGCGGATGCCGACCGGGCAGACCGCCGCCGTGCGCTCGAGCTGTCACGCACGCGTGCCGCCGCCGATCTCGCGCGCGCGACGGCGCCAGCTCATCGGACGATGCTCGAGCGGGCATTGGCCGCGCTCGACGCCCAGCTGGCTGTCCTGGACGAACCGCAGGCGGGCTGATTCCGAGTCAGCGCGTCTTCCCCCGGCCGGCGACGGAGCCCTCGCAGAAAGCCCACAAATCCTGAGCCGCATCCGTGGCGCGGGCCTCTCCGTCTATCATTGAGACATCACCCCATGCGAAATGGACTAGGGCTGCTGCGTTTGTGCCTGCTGACGATTCCATGCCTGCTCACGGCATGTTCGGATCGCTCTGCACAGCAGCCTCCCAGGGCGCAGCAGGCGCCCGCGGCCATCTCGCCCGCAACACCCGCGGACCCGGATGCCGCGCCCGCGCGTCCGAGGGTTGTCGCCTTCGGCGACAGCCTAACCGCAGGTCTCGGGCTCCTGGAGCAGGAGGCCTATCCTGCTCATCTTCAACGCAAGATTGATGAGGTGGGATATAAGTTCGAGGTGGTCAACGCCGGGCTCTCCGGAGACACATCCGCCGGAGGGCTCCGGCGTCTCGACTGGGCGCTCGAAGGGGATGTGCGGGTCCTCATCATCGCGTTCGGCGGCAACGACGGACTGCGCGGGCTGCCGGTCTCACAGATGAAGGACAACCTCTCGACAATCATCGACAAGGCGCGCGAGCGGAATGCCGTGGTGATCCTGGCCGGCATGGAGGCGCCGCCGAACTTCGGTCAGGAGTACGCGACCGCGTTCCGGCAGGCGTTTCGAGATGTTGCGCTGAGCAAGCGCGTCCTGTTCATGCCGTTCCTGCTCAAGGATGTGGCCGGGAAGAGCGGAGCTGAATCAGGGAGACGGGATTCACCCCAATCAACAGGGGGCGCAGATGATCGCTGACAACGTCTGGACCCTCCTCGAACCGCTGCTTGACCAGATTCGGTAGTTCATGATCCAGCTTCGCGGCGTTTCCAAAACGGTGCCGAGCGGCGCCGGTTCCCTCACCATTCTCCATCCCCTCGATCTGACGATTGATGAGGGGCGTGTTGTCGCGATTACGGGGCCCTCGGGCAGCGGGAAGTCGACGCTGCTCGGGCTGCTCGCCGGGCTCGACGCCCCATCGAGCGGGCAGCGTCATCCTCGACGGCGTGGACATCACCGCGCTCGACGAGGATGCGCTGGCCCGCCTCCGCGGCAGGCGCATCGGCTTCGTGTTCCAGTTCTTTCACCTGCTGCCGTCGTTGACGGCGCTCGAGAACGTGCTCGGTGCCGATGGAGATCGCCGGCGCGCCGAATACTGCCGTGCGCGCCAAAGAGCTGCTGGTCGAAGTCGGTCTCGAAGAACGGGGGCATCACTACCCGTCGCAGCTGTCGGGCGGCGAACAGCAGCGGATCGCGATTGCCCGGGCGCTGGCGAACGATCCGCCGATCCTGCTCGCCGACGAACCTACGGGCAATCTCGACAGCACTACCGGCCATCAAATCATCCAACTCCTGCTCGACGTCAACCGCACGCGAAGGACGACGCTGGTGCTGGTCACTCACGATCCCGAACTGGCGGGAGTGGCCGATGTCTCGATTGCGCTTCGCGACGGTCGTGTCGTGCGTACGACGGAGCGGGAGAATGCGAGGGCGAGGGCATGACCTTCGTGTTGCGGATGATGGCGCGTGAGCTCCGGTCCTCGTGGCGCAGGCTCCTGTTCTTTTTCGTCTGTGTGGCTATCGGGGTCGGCGCCATCGTCGCGCTGCAATCCGTGATCCAGAGCGTGCGCGAGGGCCTGATGCGCGAGGCCCGGTCAATCATCGCCGCCGATGTGCTCGTGTCGACCGAACCGCGCGTGGACCGACGAGGTCCGGCGCGGGCTCGATCAGCGGCTCGCGGGCCCGGACATCCTCGAGCGGATGGAAGCCATCGAAACGGCCACGATGGTCCGGCCTGAGGAAGGCACGGCCACGGCGCGGATGGTGGAGCTGCGCGGTGTGCAGCGCGGGTTTCCGTTTTACGGCGAGGTCAAGCTGCAGGATGGCACACCCTTCTCGCACGATCTGTTGAAGGACCGCGGCGCCCTGGTGAGACCGGAGCTGCTCACCCAGCTTGGCATCACCGCCGGACAGCGCATCGTGATCGGCGGCCAGCCGTTCACCGTCCGGGGCGTGATCTCCCAGGAGCCCGGCCGGCGCGTCGGGGCGTTCAGCTTCGGCTCCCGCGTCCTCGTCGACTACGACGACCTCAGAGCCACCGGGCTGCTGACGTTCGGCAGCCGCGCGAGCTACCAGCTGCTGCTGCGGGTGCGCGAACAGGCGGTCGAGGGTCTGACCCGCGATCTTCGCCGGGACTTCCGCGATCGGTTCGTGCAGGCGCGATCCTACCGGTCGACCGAGGACGACATCGGCGAGGATCTCCTCAGGGCGGAGAACTACCTCGAGCCTCGTCGGCTTCATCATGGTCGTGCTCGGCGGTATCGGGGTCTGGAGTGTGACGCGCGTCTTCGTCAAGCAGAAGATCCGCAGCGTCGCGATCCTGAAATGCGTCGGCGCGACCGGCGGACAGGTCCTGGCGACCTACATCGCTCAAGTGATGCTGCTCGGCCTCGGCGGCAGTCTGCTCGGCGTGGCCATCGCCGCGATCGCGATCGTGGCGATTCCAGAATCCGCGGTGGTGGCGTTCGGAAACGTGCCGTATGGACTGACGTGGTCGGCGGCGCTGCAGGGCATCGCGGTCGGCCTGCTGGTGTCGTTGCTGTTCTCGCTGGTTCCGCTGCTCGAGGTGCGACGGGTCAAGCCGCTCCTGTTGCTGCGCGGTTCGGAAGTCTCGATGGCGGGCGGAACGGCGGCTGTGAAACCTCGACGGTTCCCGCTCTCGCTGGTCCCGTCGGCGCTGTGGCGCGCGGATCCGGTCCAGATCGGTGCGACGGTGGCCGTGACCGCGCTGCTCGTCGCGATCGCCGCCTGGCAGGCGGCCTCGCTCAGCGTGGCGCTCGTGGTCTGCGGCGGATTCGCGGCGGTCTCGCTCGTCCTGCATGGCGCGGGCGCGCTCTTCGTGAGGGCGGTCCGCCCGCTCACGGTCGCGCCGTGGTTCCCCCTGCGCCATGCGGTCGTGAGTTTGCGCCGTCCCGGCAACCAGACGCGCGTGATTCTGCTCGCGGTCGGCCTCGGCAGCTTCTTCGTGCTCGGCGTGCGCGCGTTGCAGTCGAACCTGCTCGACCAGTTCACCGTCGGTCTGATGCGCAGCGGCGCGGACATGTTCCTGGTGGACATCCAGCAGGACCAGGTCGAGGGTGTGAGGAGCTTCGTCAAATCGGCGACGAGCCGCGAGCCGCGCCTGATTCCGGTGCTTCGCGCGCGGGTGACCGGCATCCGCGGCAGCGAGACCAACCTCGAGAGCTACGCCGACGTTCGCGGCCGCTCGCTCGGCCGCGAATACGTGATCACGTATCGCAACCATCTCGAGCCGAACGAAAAACTCGTGGACGGGTCGTTCTGGGCCGGCCAGGCGCCGCTGCCAGCCGACGCCACCGAGCTCGAAGTCACCGTCGAGAGCGGGCTGCGCGAGCGCGCCCGCATCCGTGTCGGCGACATCATGCGGTTCGATGTCCTGGGCCGCATCATCCACGCCCGCGTGACCGGCATCCGCGAAGTCGAATGGGAAGACGCGCGGAACGGCGGCTTCATGTTCGTCTTCCGCCCGGGGCCGCTCGAGCGGGCGCCGCACACCTACATCGGCACGCTTCAGGCGCCCGAGGAATCGACCGCGCGCGCGTTGTTCCAGCGCGATCTCGTTGCGAAGTATCCCAACGTGTCGGCGATCGACGTGAAGGAGGTGCTGGCCACACTTCAGGGAGTCATCGACAATGTGACGTTCGCGGTCTCGATCGTCGGCGCCGTCGCTCTGGCCAGCGGCGCGCTGATCCTGATCGGCGCCGTCGCCATGACCAAGTTCCAGCGCGTGTACGAGGCGGCGATCCTGCGCACGCTCGGTGCGAGCACGCGCTTGCTGGCCACGATGCTCGCCTTCGAATACACGGCGCTCGGGCTGATCGCCGGGCTCATCGGCGCGAGCGGAGCATTCGCGTTGAGCTGGGCGGTGTGCCGCTACGTGTTCGAAATCGAATGGCGGCCAATGCCGATCCTTCTCGCCGTCGGCGCCATCGTCACGACCACGCTGGTCGGCGTGATCGGCGTCGTCGCCAGCGCCGACGTTCTCAGGAAGAAACCGCTGGCGACGTTGCGGGCGGAGTGAACCGGCCAGGGCCGCGCACCGGGCGGCGGGGGAGCCGCGGAGGGGCCTTCGATGCTGATGACCGGAACGGTCCGGGAATTCACTCAAATCAGTGAAGGAAGGTCAAACGCGATCTCGGCTGCGTGCTTGGCGGTCTTGGCGACCTGATCGGCGGCGACAAGTGACGACGGCGCCTGGCTGGAAGCGGGCGCCGCGAAGCTGTTAAGATCAGGGTTTTGATGGAGCCGGCGACGTCCTGCCTGTGCCGGCTCGGCGCCGGAGCGTGCGCGCCGGTGGGAGACTAACTATGGACCTGTCCCCGTTTAAGGAGGCGCTCCTGCGGAAGCGCGGGGAGATCCTGGCAGCCGGCGGCGGCATCAAGCCGCTGCAGGCGTCGATGGATACCAACACGCGTCAGGGAGACCTGGCCGACCAGGCCAGCGGCAACAACGAAGTTCACATCCAGCTGAAGCTGAAACAGACGGACGCCAAAATTCTCCAGGCGATCGAGGAAGCGCTGTATCGGATGGAGAAGGGAACCTACGGGATCTGCCGCGACTGCGGCGAGCCGATTGCGCCGGCGCGCTTGAACGCCATCCCCTGGACGCGCGTCTGCATCACCTGCAAGGAAAAGCAAAGCTCGTGAAATCCACCGAGATGCTGGAGCTGCTGCGCGAGTTCCACTGCGACAAGGCCACTCAGCGCCAGGGTCATGCGGCTGCCGCGGAGTATGTCGCCGACTACGACTACAACAACACCTACCAGTACGTCATCGCGCGCGAAGACATGCACCTGCGGTGGCTGATCGACGCGATCGTCGATCTCGGCAGCGAGCCGCAAGACGTGCCGGTGCCGAAACTGACCCCGTCGGGGAAGGGCGCCGAGGCGCAGCGGTCGGTCATCGCTCGCGACCGTGACAGCGCGGGCCAGTTCATCGAGAAATGGCGAGTGCGCGTCGACTCGCTGCCAAACGCGCGGCATCGGACCCTGCTGCACGTCATCCTCGGCGAGACGCTGGAACACAAGCGCTTCTTCGACATGGCGCTCGCCGGACGCACCGACCTGCTCGGCCGGCGAGCCGACGGTGCCGGCACCGGCGGAGGCGTTCTCCCGACGCGGTGGCTCGGCGGCGAGCAGACCTGACGGTCCCAGAGCGGCCGTCCACGCGAGCCCCAGGGCGGCACCACCATGAAGGCCGTCGTTGCGGTCGGCAGCAATCTCGGCGATCGCCGCGCGGCCATCCGATTCGCTGCCGAGCGCCTCTCCCCCCTGATGCAGGGGCTCTCCTCATCCGAGATCGTCGAGACCGAGCCGGAAGGGGAGGGCCTGCAGGATCAGCCCCTCTACCTCAATGCCGTGTTCGTCGGCGAGACCTCGCTCGGGGCTCGCGAGCTGCTCGATCGCCTGCTCGAGATCGAAGCGGACTTCGGCCGCGACGCGCCCGGCTCCCGGCGCTGCCAGAACCCTCGATCTGGATTTGGTGCTGTTCGGCGATCAGACGATCGACGAGCCCGGGCTGCAGGTTCCGCATCCGAGATTTCGCGAACGCTTCTTCGTGCTGGGACCGCTCGCCGAGCTCGAGCCCGACCTACGCGATCCGGTGAGCGGGATGCGAATCTGGGAGCTGCTGCGCGCCTTGCTCCGCGACGAGTCTCGATAGTCCGTACAAAAGCAAAGGGCCGGAGGATCATCCCCGGCCCTTTGCTCACTGCTTGCGCCTGAGCGCTTAGCCCTTCTTGTAGACGCGCTTGGTCGGACCGCGACCGCCGGTCCCTTCGACCGTGAGCACGGTGCCCGCGAGCGACCAGGTCTGGGTCGTTTCGACCATCGCACCGTCCTGTCCCGGCTGCTTCGAGGTGATGACCAGCTTGGCTCCGTCCCACTTGGCAACAGACGTCGACTCGACCGCCTGACCGCCACGGCCCATCATCGAGTTCTTGCTCTCAGAGCCGTCGAGCTTGTAGGTCAGCGTCACCTTGTTCTCGCCGGCCATGCGCTCGATCGTGAGCGTGTCTGCGGTCTGCTTGATGCTCCCGCCCATGCCAAGGGCGCCGCCACCGCCGCCCCGGCCACCGCCGCCACCCGCGCCGGCCTGCATGCCGCTCGCTTCGGGATCCAGCGTCCAGGTGCCGGAGAAGTCGGTCTTCTGAGCCCACGCCACCGTGGTCACCGCAATGATCGCCGCAGCAATCACTCCCACACGTGCCACTTTCATCGTCTGCTCCTTTTTGTAAGACTGCACTTTCGCTGCCTACTCGTATCGCAGAGCCTCGATGGGGTCAAGCCCTGCAGCCTTGCGCGCCGGATAGAACCCGAAGAACACCCCAGTCGCGGCGGCGAATCCGAACGCCATACCGATTGCGTTCGGCGGAATTGATGTCGGCCACTGCAGGAATCGCTCCAGCGCTTCGGACAGACCGAATCCAAGCGCGATGCCCAGCAGACCGCCGAACAGGCTGATGACGATGGCCTCGACGAGGAACTGCAGCAGGACATCCGACCCGCGCGCGCCGATCGCGAGGCGCAGGCCGATCTCGCGCGTCCGCTCGGTGACGGAGACGAGCATGATGTTCATGATGCCGATGCCGCCGACGAGCAGCGAGACGCCGGCAATTGCCGCCAGCAGCGTCGTCATCGTCCGCGTGGTTTCCGTACGCACGCTGGCGATTTCTTCCTGGGTGCGGACCATGAAGTCATCCGGTTCACCGTTCGGCAGCTTGTGGCGGACGCGGAGAACCGCGCCGATGGCTTCGGCGACCGGGGCGGTGTCGGCGGTGACCGAGGAGACCGTGATGTTGTTGATGTGCTGAATGCCCTGCAGCTTCTTCTGCACCGTCGTGTACGGGGTGAAGATCGTGTCGTCCTGGTCCTGGCCGAACGGCCCCTGGCCCTTGCTGGTCATCACGCCGATGACCTTGAAGGGCTGGTTCCGGATTCTCATGATCTGCCCGGTCGGATCGACGTCGGGTCCGAACAGCGTATCGGAGACGATGGTGCCGAGAACGGCGACCTTGCTGGCCGAGTTGACATCCTGCTGCGTGAAGAACGTGCCGTATTTCACCGGCCACACGCGGATGGCGGGGAAGTCGACGTCGGTCCCCTCGATGCGGGTCGACCAGTTCTGGTTGCCGGCAATGACCTGGCCGCGTGAGTTCACGCCCGGCGCGACGTACTGCACGCCGGGCACATCGCGCAACGCGATCGCGTCATCCGCGGTGAGGCTCGTCGCCATCCCCTGGCCCTGGCGCACGCCGCCCTGCTGGAAATTGCCCGCGTTCACGTTGATGAGGTTCGTGCCCGCGGACTTCACCTGCTCTTCGATCGTCGCTTGCGCACCGCGCCCGAGCGCCACCATGGTAATGACCGCGCCGACGCCGATGATCATCCCCAGCATCGTGAGGATGGTGCGCATCTTGTTCCGGTTGAGGGCCTTCAAGGCGATCCGGAGGGTCATGAATATCGACATCGATGTCTCCTAGACCACACCGCCGAGGTGTTCCGCGGGCACGTGATCGGCCGGTTCCTCGGTCGGCTCCGGTTCCGGCGGCGGAAGCTTCGCCAGTTCCTGCGCGGCATCGCGACGGTGCGCGATCTTCTGATCGATCTGGATCTTGCCGTCCCGAAACCGCACGAGCCGCGTTCCGTACTCCGCGATGTCCATTTCGTGCGTGATCAGCACGATGGTGATGCCGCGTTCGATGTTGAGCCTCTGAAAGATCCCCATGACCTCGACGCTGGTGCGCGTGTCGAGGTTGCCGGTCGGCTCGTCCGCGAGGATGATCGACGGCTGGTTGATCAGCGATCGCGCGATCGCGACGCGCTGCTGCTGGCCGCCGGACAGCTGATTCGGATAGTGGTGATATCGGTCGGCGAGCCCGACCGCCGACAGCGACTCCATCGCGCGCTTGTGGCGCTCCGCTGTTTTCAGCCGGTTCTTGCCCGCGTTGTAGAGGAGCGGGAGCTCGACGTTGTCGAGCGCCGTGGTTCGCGACAGCAGGTTGAAGCCCTGGAAGACGAATCCGATCTTGTGGTTTCGAACCGCCGCGAGCTCGTCTTTCGACATCCGCGACACGTCCTTGCCATCGAGGAGATACTGGCCGCTCGTCGGCCGGTCGAGGCAGCCGAGGATGTGCATCAGCGTCGATTTTCCGGACCCTGATGGTCCGGTGACAGCGATGAACTCTCCGGGAAATACCTCGAAATCGGCGCCGCGGAGCGCGCGCACCGTGACCTCGCCGACGACATAGGTCTTGACGAGGTTCTTGACGGAGATGACTGGTTGCATGGCCTCTGAATTTCTCAGTAACCGTCGCTCAGGCTCTTCACTCGGAGCGGGCGGATGCGGACCTTCCCGGCTCCTCTGTGTTCAGTGCTCGCCTATCCCCGGCCGCGGCCGCCACCACCACCGCCACCGCCGGGCCCGCCACCACGGCCTCCGGGGCCGCCAC
This sequence comes from uncultured Acidobacteriota bacterium, assembly GCA_963785755.1. Taxonomy (GTDB): domain Bacteria; phylum Acidobacteriota; class Vicinamibacteria; order Vicinamibacterales; family 2-12-FULL-66-21; genus JACCXG01. Next base: position 317,893 of record CAWAXG010000071.1, read on the forward strand.
GCTGCGGGCCCATGAGCGGGTTGTTCTGCTGGTTCTGGCCAGGCTGGGTTCGCGGCTCGAGGCCAGTTGTCATGTTGATCACGACTTCAGCGTTCGCCGGAACGTCGCTCTCGTTGAGCACCTCGGTGAAGGTCTGATCGGTGACGCCGAGCCGGAGGCGAATCATCTTGAGCTGCTTGTTCTCGTACTGCCAGATCGAGCCTCGGCTCTCGACGACCGGAAGCGGCCCGAACAACGAGTCAATCGTCGTGGCGCCCGAGGCCATCGTGCGTGACTGGTTTTCGCCGCTCGTCTGATTCCGGCCGGCGTTCTGGTTTCCACCCTGGCGGTTGCCTCCCTGCGGCCCAGTCCCATCGGTACCGCGGCCCGTGCCACGGCCGCCGCCGAATCCACCGCGGCCGCCTTCACGCATCCGCGCCTCGAATCGCTCGCGCTCCTCCGGCGTCATGTTCTTGAGCCGCTCTTCCATCCGTTTACGCCGCTCTTCGGGCGTCATGTTCGGATCGAATCCGCCCCGACCCTCACCGCGTCCGCTGCCAGAACCCTCTACCACCGCCGTCGGTGCCAGGCTGCTGATTGCGCGCCTGTTCTCCCGGCCCCGGCGCGCGGTTCGCGGCCGCATCGCCGCGCGGTTCTCGCGCCGCGGTGCCCTGGGACTGCGCCACTGCCGGCGGCGCCTGCTGATCAGCGGGTTTCGCACCGGACGGGGGAGTCGCGGCGGGAGCAGCCGGAGGCTGACCGGCGGGCCCACCCGCGGCCGGCTGATTCGCGCTCCTCCTTCGCTCGCAGTCCTTCGCCGCGCATCCCGCGGCCCGCGAAACCGCCGCGGCCGCGCTCGAGCTCGGGCGGGACAGGCTGCTTCAGCACCGCGAACATCTCGGGAGTTGGACGGAATCGGGTGGCGGCGTTCGGCACGCGCAACACATTCGTGCGGCGATTGATTTCGATGTTCACTTGCGCGGTCATCCCGGGCTTCAACTTGAGGTCGGGGTTCGGCACCGAGATAACCGTCGAATACGTCACGACGTTCTGCACGACGGCGGGCTGCAGACGAACCTGGGACACGGTTCCGGTGAACGTGTCGGTCGGAAACGCGTCGACGCGGAACGTCACGTGTTGATTCGGCCGCATCCGACCGACGTCCGCCTCGTCGATGTTCGCCAGTACCTGCATCTTGGTCAGATCGGCGGCGATCACGTACAACACCGGCGCGTTCATGCTCGACGCGACCGTTTGTCCCTGATCGACGTTCCGCGAAATGATGATCCCGTCGATCGGTGCGGTGATCGTCGTATACCCGAGGTTTACTTTCTGGTTGTTCAGCTGCGCTCGCGCTTGGGTCAGCGCGGCCTCGGAAGATCTGATCTGGGCCTCAGCCGACCGGACGTTGACGTCGGCTGTTTCCAGCTCGGTTTTTGGAATTAGCTGCTTCGCGGACATCTGCTCCGCGCGATCGAGCTTCTGTTTCGCATCGTCGAGCGACACCTTCAGTCGGGAGAGGTCCGCTTCCGCCCGGATGACGTTCGCCGTCTGGTTTTCAATCTGCGTTTGAATCAGCTGAGGATCCAGCTTCGCGATGATCTGTCCCTTCTTCACGATGTCGTTGAAATCCGCGTGCAGCTCCTGCACGACGCCGGAGACCTGGGTGCCGACGTCGACGGTTTCAACCGCTTCGAGGGTGCCCGTGGCGCCGACGCTGTCGACGATATCGCCGCGCGACACCGGCTGGGTCATCACCGTCGGTTCCGGGGTGGCGTTCCGGATCTTGTAGTAGTAGTAGCCACCGCCCGCGGCGGCGAGCACGAGGACGAACAGAAGCAGCTTTTTCATGATGATGATCCCGGATCGCGCCCGACCCGGTTGTCGCGGCGTCCAAGTTCCTTGCTCGGTGCACCGGCGGCCGCCGCGTTTCGCGCGGCGGCGTGTGTGTTCAATAACCTGTTGTATCTACGACGCGACGCTCACGAATGCTTATGAGCGGTCCGCTTGAACATGCCCGACCAGCCTTCCTCGAACAACGTGTAGAGCGTCGGCACGAATACGAGCGTGATCAGCGTCGAGGCAAGGAGTCCACCGATGACGACGCGGCCGAGCGGCGCCTGCAGTTCCGCGCCGTCGCCGATCGCGAGCGACATCGGCACGAGTCCGAGAATCGTCGTGAGTGTCGTCATCACGATCGGCCGCAGCCGAGTCCGGCCGGCGAGCTCGACGGCCTCGCGAAGCGGCACACCATCACGCCGTCGCAGCACGTTCGTGTAGTCCACGAGCAGGATGGCGTTGCTCACGACAATGCCGGCGAGCATGATGACGCCGATATAGGCCTGCAAGCTGAACGTGGTTCCGGTCAGCTTCAGGGCCAGGACCACGCCGATGGCACCGAGCGGCACCGAGAACATGATGATGAACGGATCGCGCAACGATTCGTACTGCGACGCCATGACGGCATAGACGAGGATGACCGCGAGGACCAGCATCCACTGCAGCTGGTTGAATGCCCGCGCCTGCTCCTCGGCTTCGGAGCCGAATCCGAGATTGAAGCCCTGCGGCACGCGCACTTCCGTCAGTTTTGCGTTCACCGCCTTCATCGCGTCACTCAGTGCGACCTCCGGCTCGGCGTTCACGCGCGTGTAGCGCTGCTGGTTCTTCCGCTGGATCTCGGTCGGACCTGTCTGGGTGCGCAGCGAGACGACGTTCTTCGCTTCGAGGACCTGACCCTGAGGCGTGTTGATCCGGACGGCGTTGATGTCCTCGACGCGCTCGCGATCTTCCTCGCGCAGCCTGACGATGATCGGGTACTCCTTGCCTTCCTGGCGGTAGAACGCCGCCTGGGTGCCGCCGACGCTGGTGCGGATGCTGTTGGCGACGTTGGTCACCGTGAGACCGAGCATCGCGGCCTTCGGCCGATCGATATCGACGGCGAGCTCGGGTCGTCCTTCCTGCCGACCGACCTGGGCGTTGCGCACCTCCGGCGTGCGGTCCATGACCTCCTTGACCGCATTCGACAGGCGGCTGGCCTCGGCCAGATCGTCGCCGCGGATCTCGAGCGCGATGCGGCTGTCGCCGCCGCCGAGAATCCGGTTCAGCTGGAAGTTGCCGCCGGTAGCCCGCGTCGTGATCCTGACACCGGGAATGACGCCCGTGAGCTGACGGTTCAAGTCGCGCGCGATCTCCTCGCTACTGCGCGTCCGCGTTTCCTTGCTCTTCAGTCGGATGTTGGCGTTCACCCGTGTGCCACCGCCGCCGCCGCCACCACCACCACCGCCGCCGCCGCCACCGCCGAACCCGCCGCCGCCCGCCTGCGTGATGATGTCTTCTTTCTCCGGCAGATCGTTCAGCAGGCTCTCGAGTCTGATCGCGACTTCCTCGGACCGCTCGATCCGTGTTCCCGGCGGCAGCTCCGCCGAGACCGAGACCTCGCCTTCATCGGTCTGGGGCATCAGTTCCATCGGAATCGTCGGCATGATCAGCACGGCGACCACGACGGCGGCAGCCCCGAACCCGAGGACACTGGGCCGATGATGCAGCGCGCGATGGAGGATGCTCCGGTAGCCATCGTCGATGCCGTTGAGCACTCGTTCGCTCGTAGTGTAGAGCCGCCCGAGGATGCCACGGCGCTCCTCAGGGGGCGGCGGCAGGCGCAGCACGCGCGAGCAGAGGACCGGCACCACGGTAACCGCGACGAACAGCGACATCGCGAGCGAGAACATGACGACGATCGCGAGCTGCTTGAACATCACGGACGACACGCCGGAGAGGAAGAGCAGCGGCACGAACACCGCGATGTGGGTCAGCGTCGACGCGAGGATGGCCGACCAGACCTCCTCGCCGCCGTCGATTGACGCCTGCATCCGGTCCTTGCCCTTCTCCATGTGCCGGAACGTGTTCTCGAGCACCACGATGGAGGCGTCGACGATCATGCCGACGCCGAGCGCCAGTCCCCCGAACGTCATCGTGTTCAGGGTGAAGCCGTTGAAGTAGAGCAGTGCGAACGTGCCGATGATCGAGATCGGGATGGAGATGGAGATGATCAGCGTCGAGCGCCAGTCGCGCAGGAAGACGAAGATGATCCCGATGACCAGGATGGCGCCGAGAACGGCGGCTTCCTTGACCGACGCGATCGAACGCGTGATGAAGACCGAGCTGTCGTTGAGAATCGAGAGCCGCAGACCGGGCACCTCGGCGTTGATTTTCGCGGCCTCGGCCCTGATGCCATCGGCGACGGCCACCGTATTCTGCCCCGACTGCTTCTGGACCTGCATGCGGATGCCCGGCCGGCCATTGATGCGGGTGAACGATCGCAGGTCCTCCGTCGCGTCCTTCACTTCCGCGATGTCGCGCATGTACACGTTGACGCCCTGACGCGTCATGATGACCATGTTGCGGATATCTTCGAGATTGCGGAACTGCCCCTGACTCCGCACGAGATAGGTGAGGTCGCCTTCGTCGATTTCGCCGAGCGGCGTGTTCTGGTTCTCGCTGCGCAGGAGATTCAGGATGCGGTCGACGGGCAGGTCGAGCGCGGTGATCTTTTCCTTCGACAGCTCGACGTGAATCTGCCGCCGGAGGCCGCCGCCCACCGTCACCGACGCGACACCGGGAACGCGTTCGAGCCGGGGCACGAGGTCGTGTTCCGCCAGCTCTCGCAAGGCGACCCGGTCCAGATTCCCTTCAACGCCGACGCTCATGATCGGCTGCGAGTTCGAGTCGAACTTGAAGACCTGGGGTGCCTCGGCCTCCTCCGGCAACCGTCCCCGCGCCCGGTCGATCCGATTGCGCACGTCATCGGCCGCTTCGTTGAGATCCGTGCCCCACACGAAGTTCAGCGTCACCCGGCCGTTGCCTTCAGACGAGGACGACTCGAGCCGCTCGAGGCCGGCGACCGCGCTTACCGTCTGTTCAATCGGGCGGGTGATCAGTTCTTCGATCTCGAGCGGGCCGACGCCGGGGTAGCCGACGCGGATGGTGATGCTCGGAAACTCGACGTCCGGCATCAGGTCGACCGGCAGTCGCACGAGCGACATGCCGCCGAGCAGCAGGATCACGCCCGAGAGCATGAACATCGTGACCGGCCTGTGGATCGCTAGACGTGGGATGCTCATCGCGTGCCCTCCGGTCGAGATTCACGTTGCCCTTGTCCTTCTCCCTCGCGGCCGCCGCGCCGGCCGCCCCCTCGGCCGTCGCGACCGCCACCTTCGCCGGCGGCCAGGATGACCCGGTCCCCGTCGCGAAGTGCTCCGGCCCCCATCGTGATCACCCGTGCGCCCTCGGTGAGACCGCCCAGGATCTCGACGTTCTCGCCGGAGCGGATGCCGGTCTCGACCGGCAGGAATTTGGCAACCAGGGATTGCTGACCGCCTCCCTGACCCTGGCTTCCGCTGGCGCCTGGCGTGCCGGACCCGCTCGAGCCCCGCGTTGCGGCCTGTGCATCGGGACCGCGGCCGGCGCCCGCGCCGGAGCCTCCGCTTCCCGCCTGCGCGATGAAGACCCCGGTCTTGCCCTCGAGGTCGACGATGGCGTTGCGCGGAACAGTCAGGGCGTCGTTGCGGGTGTCAACTGTCAGGCTGACCCGTGCGTACATCCCGGGCTTCAACCGGAAGCCGGGGTTCGGCACTTCGATCTCCATCTCCGCCGTCCGGGTCGCCGGGTCGAACACCGGGGCGATGCGGCTGATGCTGCCGGAGAATTTCTCTCCCGGAAACGCGTCGACTTCGACCACGGCTGGTGTGCCGGCGCGGACGCGCTTCACGTCCTTCTCGACGATATTCGCGACCAGCCGAACGGTGCGAATATCGACGACCGACGCGACAGGGGAGTTGTTGCTGACGAATGCGCCCGGATCGAGGAAGCGCTTGCCGACGAAGCCGTCGACCGGTGAGGGAATCGAGGTGTTGTCCAGCGTGATCTTCAGCTCGTCGAGCCGCGAGGTCGCCTGCTGGAGCTGCGCCTGCGCCAGATCGAGCTGCGCCTCCGCCGCCTGATGACGGGCTTCCGTATCCTCGTAGGTCTGTTTCGGCAGCAGCTCGCGATCGAGCAGGCTCTTGTTCCGATCGAGATTGCTCTTCGCCAGCTTGAGGTCCGCTTCGCGCTGACGGATCGTGGCCTTACCGACCTCGAACGAGGCAGTGGCTTGCCGCACCTGCTGCTCGATTTCCTGATCTTCGACCTTCGCGAGAATCTGCCCACGCCGGACGGTATCGCCCATCTTCACGTTGACCGCTTGCAGCCTCCCGTTGACTTTCGGCACGACTTGAACGGTGGCCGCGCCGATCAGGTTGCCGACCACGGTGACCTGGTCCGACACGGCGTTGCGGCTGACCGTCGCGAACTCGACCGGCATCGGTGCACGCGGGCCGCCAAAGCGGCCGCCCGTGCTGCGCCCACCGCCGCCAGCGGCGCTCGAGGCGCCCGCGGCTTCGGTGGCCGGACCCGTGCGCTGTTTGTAGGCGATCACTCCGACCACGGCCAGAGCGGCAACACCGACGATCACGACAATCTTGCGCATAGGGCCCTTGGTTAGCGGATCGCGGTCACGTTGCGTGAGGTCCCCGCGAGCTGCGACCGCTGGAAGTCCACGACCGCCTTGCGGTACGTGAGGATCGTGCGCAACTCGCTCACCTGGGCGTCGGCGAGATCGCGCTGCGCCTGGACCACTTCGAAGTTCGTGGCCATGCCGACGTCAAATTTGCTCTGCGCCGCTTCCAGGCGCTTCAAGGAGAGCTCGCGGCTTGCCGCGGCCGCCTGGACCGACTCGAGCGAATTGCGCACGAGCAACGCCGCGTTGGTGACCTCGGTCGCAATGATCAGTTCGGCCTGCTTGACCTGCGCCTGCGTCTGCGTCACCTGGACGCGAGCCCGCGCGTACGAGGCTTCAGCCTGGCTCTGGCCGACGGGGTAGTTGAACGCGAATCGCACCGACCACGTGGGTGCGGCCAAGCCGCCGATGTTTCTGAGCGCGTCGAAGTATCCGCCGGGGATGACATCCTCGATCGCGCCGCCAAACCCGGCGCGCCGGAACTCCGTGCCGCCGCGGCCCTGCAGGTTGTACGTGCCGATGAGGTTCAGATCAGGCAGCGTCTGATTCCTGAGATTCTGCATCGAGATTTCGTTCTGCTCGAGGCTGCGCTTGGCGACGGCCATGTCGAGACGATTCGCGAGTGCGTTGCGGACGGCGCCCTCGATGTCGAGCACTTCGGCGACGGGCGAGGGACGGTCCGTAGGCTCGAGCGTCGCATTCCAGAGCTCGTCCTCCGTTCCGCCGACGATCAGGCGCTTGAGCGCGAGCTCGTTGGCCTGCCGGGTGGCCTCCGCGTTCACGAGCGCCTGCTTGCGCGTCGCTTCTTCGGCCTGCGCCTGCACCACGTCAATCGGTGCCATCGTCCCGATCTCGACCCGGGCTCGGTTGTCCTGTACCAGCTTGGCCGCGAGGTCCAGCGAACGCTTGGCGGCGTCGACGTTTTCGATCCCGAACACCAGATCCCAGTAGGCATTGCGAACGAGGGCCTCGGTAACCGTCAGCTGCCCTCGCAGGGTGAGATCGGTGATCTGCTGTTGCAGCTCGCTGATCATCAGATTCGACCGCGTCTGATCGATCTTGAAGTTGCGCAGCAGCGGCTGTGTGTACGCTGCCTGGATGTTGGAGGTAAAGGCCGGATTCCGCGTGGCGGCGGTATCGGAGGTCTCGGTGCGCGAGTTGTTGAAGTTCAGCGCCAGCGCGCCGCCGCCCCACCGGAAGTTCTGCGCCATGCCAGCGTTCCACTGCTGCGTGTCGACACTGATCTGACTGCCGCCGAGAGCCTGCAGCTGGCTGGTCGGAAGGTTGGTCGCGCCTTGAGTGAACAGACTGGATGTCAGGGTCGGACGATAGGTCGCCCACAACGACGCCACCTGCAGATCGAGCAGCTGTGGCTCCAGCCGCAGCACCTGGATGTCGAGGTTACGCTCGAACGCGCGTCTGACCGCCTCGTCTGCCGACAGGCCGACTGTCGGTGCCGCCGGCGCCGCCGGTTGTCCGGTCGGCTGGGTCGGCTTCTGACCGGCCTGCTGCATCGCCTGCGCGACGAGCTCCTTCACACGATCCATCGACGGCTCCTGCGCCGCCACGGGAATGCTCACCACGGCGGCCACTGCCACCGTTGCCCAGAATCTCAGGGTCTTCTTCTTCACGAGTGCCTCCAAAGAACGAGTCGAAACGATCAGGGCCGTCGACGATGGCCCTGCGGCGGCTGTCGGTCCTTCCGCGCCGCCTCCTGGCGAGCCCTCAACGCCTGCACTTTCACGCGCTGCTCGGCGCTGAGGAGTTGATCAATCCGGTACAACATCAGAATCCGCATCTTGGCGTGCTGCGAACGCGCGCTCTCGACGCGATCGATCATCAGGCTGATGGTGGCGATGTCGGCTTTGTGTTCTTTCATCGTCCGGGACAGCTCGTCTTCCGCCTTCTCCATCTCCTGCCGCGTTTCGCGCAGCTTGGGGAAGCTCGACTCCCAGATTTGATTGATGGCCAGCGACTGCTGGTCGGTGATCCCGAGCTCCGTCCGGTCATAGAGCCACCACTTCCAGCGTTCACGCTCGTTCGGGCCGCTCGAAGCCGGCTGCGCCTTGTCCTTCGCATCCTTCCCGGAGCTTTGCGTCTTGTCCGACCGCTCCTGGCGCCGATCCTGATCGGCCAACGCCACGGCGGGAGCGCACGTCAGTACAAGGGCCACAACCCACGCGATGTGTCTTGCCATTGCTGTTCTCGGAACGTCTTCAGATGTGTGTCTTACAGGCCGCCGGGCCGACCCGGTCGGCGCTGGGCCGCCACCAGCGTCTCCAAGCCTGTCTGGAGACGGTTGTGGCGCCACCGCGTATTACGCGCGTTTCGGGACTATTGTTTACCGCAGGCGCACACTTTCCGGAGCTATCCGCCGTCAGTCCACCCCGTAACTTTCTGAAATTACTACAGATCCAGAGTGGCAACCGATTTGCTTGTGACAAAACTGTGGCGGCCACGCCGGCCGCGTCCGAACAGGGAGTGATCGCCGTGAAAGCTGTTGCAGCATGGGTGACCCTGGCGCTGATTGTCGGCCTCTCGGCGGGGCTGACCGTCGGATTCGCGAGCGACCGTGACGAAGCCATCATGACCGTGCAGGTCAGCTCCTCAGATCACGAGTTGCTGGAGGGCTACTTTACGCTGGGCGACAACGCGACAGTGATGGTAAAACCGGGGTCCGACCTTTACAAGTTCCTTTCACGTCACCGTGGCCGCAAGATCAAGGTTTCAATGGTCGATGCGGCCGGGCCCGACCTCTCCAAGCTCCAGCGCTAACCGGCTTTTGCCCCGTCAGCGGCGAACGTCTCGAGCCGCTTGATGACCTGTCCCACGATGTTGTTGGGCGTCGACGCCCCTGCCGTCAGCCCCACGTTCAGCGCGCCTTCACTCGGCAGCCAGTTTCGCGTCACCGCTTCGCGGCCGCTCGTGGTCGAGGGGGCGCCGACCGGGCGGTGCCGCACCTCGTCCGGCGACACCAGGCACTCGGGGTCGGCGATGTGGAACGTGGGGGCCCGTTCGGCGCAGATTCGCGCCAGATTACAGGTATTACTACTGTTGTATCCGCCGACGACCACCATCAGGTCGAGCGGCTGCTGGTTCAGTAACGTGATGACCGCGTCCTGGCGCTCCTGTGTGGCGCTGCAGATCGTGTCGAACGCCCGAAAATGGCTCGTGAGGGCGTCCTCGCCATACCGATCCCTGATGGCGTCCCGGAACATCTCACCGATCGCGAGAGACTCCGTCATCAGCATCGTTGTCTGATTCGCGCATCCGACTCGGGCGAGATCGGTATCCGGATCGAAGCCTGGCGATGCGACCGGACCGAACTGTTCGAGGAATCGGCTTCGATCGCCGCCTTTCCGGATGTAGTCGCACACGACTTCCGCCTCCTCGCGATCGAGGACGACGAGATAGCGGCCCGCCGGGTATTTCAGCGCCTGCGATGCGGTCGCCCGGGTTTCTTCGTGCCTCACCTTGCCGTGGATGATGGAGGTGAAGCCGTCCTGGGCGTATCTGATCACGTTCTTCCAGACATTCAGGACAGAGCCGCAGGTCGTATCCACGAGCGTGCAGCCTTGATTCGTGAGCTGAGCCATTTCGCCGACCGTCACGCCGAACGCAGGGAGGATGACGACGTCGTCCGGGCCGAGGGTGTCGCGCTGCTCCTCGGAATCCGAAAGAAAACGGATGCCGCTCGCGCGGAGGCGATCGTTCACATGCGGGTTGTGGATGATCTCGCCAGTCAGGAAGACGTTCCGGCCGGGGAAGCGCCGCCTGGCCTGGTAGGCGTAGTCGACAGCTCGATCGACGCCGTAGCAGAAGCCGAATTCGCGGGCCAGATGCAGGGTCAGCCGGCCGGACCTGAACTGGTACTCGTTCGCGCGCACCTCGTCGACGAGGGCGCTGTCGTACGCCGCAGCCAGCTCGCCGGCGACGGCCTCTTTCATGTTGAGGCCTTTGCGGAAGATCAACGGTTGAGATGTCACGGGAAAAGTGCTGAAGCTGACTGGGCCACAGTGGCCAGACTCAATTGTACGGCGCGATCGTCAATCTGGCACGAATTGACCCCTCGAGAGCTGATGAGGCACGTGCCGGGGTTGGTCTCGGCTGAGTCTGATGCGGCCGGGAGGCGGAACGAGCGGTGCCGACGACTCTCAGCGGGCGTCGAAATCCCGGGTGAGCGGCGTAATCTCATTCAGATACTGGAGAGCCTCCGGCACCCTGAGCTGCGACGGCGCCAACTCCTGATCGTACAGGAACGCCTCATCGCTGGGCTGCAGGGAGATCGGCTGGACGGCTGCTCTCTGCGGTTCAGGTTGGATAGTCGCCACAACCCGTTCGGCTCCTCGATCACGCGTCAGGGTAGAGCCCCCGAACTCGAGCACCTGCCCAAGGCCTACGCCGACGATCAACCCGGCAGCTGCCGCCGCCGCAACCCAGCGGCGCCGGGGGGCCTGATGCGTCGAGACCGGCTGGGCGAAGCGCGGGAAAGCAATGACGCGAGCGGGATGCTCGAGCGTCTCGAGGCGCCGCATGATCTGGGATTGCTGCGCCGTCAGGCGGTCGGCGCCGAACGCCTCGTCCGCATCCGTGCGCGCGTCGGTCCGGATCGTGTCGAGCCAGCTGGAAAACGTTGCAAATCGCGCGCGGCAGTCCGGGCACGTCTGAAGGTGGTTCTCGGCCGGACGTCCCGCTTCGCCGTCTCCCTCCGTCAGTCTGTCCGCCCAGACCTGTGCGAACGCGTCGTCGTCGAGATGTGGATTAAGAAGTCCCACCGGCGCCCTCCGTCAACAGCCCCCGCAACTTCCGTATTGCCCTGAACAGGTGCACCCGTACCGTCGACTCGTTCAACCCCGTGATCGCGCTCACTTCGCGAGACGTGCAACCCTCGTAATGACTCAACATGAACACCGACCGCTGACGATCCGGGAGCTTCGACAGCGCTCTTGCCAGCTTCCGGCGCCGCTCGCGCGCGAGCACCTGATCCTCGGGTGACGGACCGTGGCCGGGCGTTCGCTCCGCGAAATCGCGATCGGCAACGCCCCCGTTAGGCATCGAAACAACCCAGCGCTCGCGTCGCGTCCGCGCCTTGATTCGATCGAGGCATCCGTTGATCAGGATCCTCGTGAACCAGACCTCGAACGGCAGCTCCTCTCGAAACGTCGAGAGATGCGAATATGCCTTAACGAACGCGTCCTGAACGGCTTCGTCCGCCTCCGCGGCGTCCCGAAGATAGTGAAAGGCGATTCGGGCCGCCCGGCGCTGGTGACGCGCCACGAGCTCCGCATACCGCTCTCGGGCCTCGGCATGGCGGTCGTCGGCCTGCATGGCCTTGACCGTCGAGGCCGCCAAGCTGTCGGCCTCGCGTGGAGCCAAGCCCGCCGCGTGAGCTCCTGTCATGTAATTACGCCCGGATACCGCCACCGTTTACCGCCGTCAGGTGAAGCGATGTCGTTAGTCCAATCAGTGCAAATGGTTACCACCATTATACGGTACGCTGCTTTTGCGGCGGGTAGAATGCCGTCGAGATGCCGGGGAGGAACCGTCCCGGCGGCACCGCTGCCCGTCAGGCGCCGCCCGTTACCCAGTGACCCTCATCAACACTCCAGGCCGTGAGCAGGGCCGCCCCCGGGCCTCGGAGTTCGTCTTCGCCAGGTTGAGGTATGACTCCGGCGACTGGGACTACAACCCCAAAGTCGCGGCCAACATCCTCAACTCGGTCGTGGAGTACACGAACATCCGCGTCTTTCCCGAGGAGGTCGTCATTGCAGCGTCCTCGGACGCGTTGCTGCAGTTTCCGTTCCTCTTCATGACCGGTCACAAGCTCGTGCGGTTTTCGGATGCGGAACGCGAGCGCCTCCGCGCCTTCGTCGAGCACGGGGGCCTGCTTTTCTCGGACGACTGCAACCACGACGTCAACGGCCTCTACGCACGAAGCTTCGAACATGAAATGCGGACCGTGTTTCCCAAGGGAGGCGACATGCCGAAGCTCCCCAGGAACCATCCCCTCTATCGCGCGTTCTTCCGCTTCGACGATGGACCACCGACGACGTCACACGAGTTGAACGGATGGGGAGACGAGATCGTCCACGACTACCTTCGCGGCGTCGATCGCCACGGACGACTCGGCGTCCTTTACAGCAACAAGGACTACGGCTGCGAGTGGGATTACGACTGGCGGAACAAGCGATTCCAGAGGCAGGACAACACGCGCTTCGGGGTCAATGTCGTCGTCTATGCGATGACTGTGTGACCTGCGAGGGACCCCGGTGATGGGACCCGAATCCCCAATCCCTGATCACCGATCCCGAGCCAGCCCTCATCGCAAGACGACGAGCCGGGTGCCAGGATAGTACCGGGCCAGCACCTGTTCCGGCCGCGCCCCCGCCTGCAGTCTGGCGAAAGCGCCCGTCTGGCACAGGCCGACGCCGTGCCCGAATCCACGGCCCGTGAACACGAACGTCCTGCCGTCACGTGCGATTTCGAATCTGGTGCTGCGGATCGATCTCGCGCCGAACGCGCGCGCCATCACGGCGCGAAGCTCTTCACCCCGGACCTGCAGTTCGAGAGTCCCGCTCAGCGTCACCAGCGCGGCGCGTCCCGCGTCGTCGCGCTGCTTCACCCGTATGTCGGTGAGACGGTTGCCGACGCGCGTCCGCGGGCTCGCGTTGAGCGCGTTCAGCAAGGCAGCCGTTTCGACCTCGAACCGCCACGCCGTGTGGGCCGACTCCGCGGGGCCGTCGTCTTTCTTGCCAATGAGGTAGGGCCTCGTCGGACCTTCCCAGACATCACCGGCGGCGCTGGTGTGACCGCCGCAGTCGGCGTGGAACAGTGCGCTCGCCGGAGTCGATTGGTACCAGAGCACCATGCCGGCCGTATGCCTGGTGGCGTCCTCGGCACGCGCGGCCCACATGGATGTCTTCAGCCGTGCCGGCTGATAGAGCTGGCAGTGAGTGGTCGAGCAGAGATCGAACCCTTCTTTCGCATGACGCGAGAGGTGGGCGATGGCGTAGGTGCGGGCAATCACTGCCTGGATTTCGAGCATCCGTTCGACCTGAGCCGGATCCCCGCCCGGCGGATCGAACTCCGCGATGAGGGTGCCGCGGACGTAGTCTTCGAGCGGTATCCGCTGAATCGGACCGCTTGCCGGCTTTATTCTGAGCTGCGCTGCCTTGAGCTCTGGAGCAGTGATGGGTTTCGGCCGCATCTCGGTGGCGCAAGCGGCGCTGATTGCCAGGGCGCATGCGCCGAGGACATACCACGCGGATCTCATGTTCCTACTATCGGTGCCAAGTGGTGCTAACTTATGGTCCTGCAGAGGCGGTTTTCGTTTTCGCCGCAGCCTCTTCGGCCCAGCTGAAGAAGCGGACTGGCCCCGATGTCGCGGATCCTGCTCATCGACGACGACCCGAGCGTTCGGGACAGCATGGAGCGAACGCTCCGCACCGCCGGCTATGCCGTTCAGTCGGCGGCCAACGGCGAGGATGGATTCGAGCTCGCCCGGGACGGCTCGTTCGACGTCATCCTGTCTGACATGCGGATGCCGGGAATCTCAGGTCTCGACATCCTGCGCAAGCTGCGCGAGATCAAGGTCGACGCCGCGTTCATCATCATGACCGGGTTCGGTACCGTCGATACGGCGGTCGAGGCGATGAAGCTCGGCGCGGTGGACTTCGTGCAGAAGCCCTTCTTTCGCGACGAGCTGCTGATGCGCGTTCGATCGGCGTCCGAACGCCGTCAGCTCGCGCGCCAGGTCGATCTGCTTCAGCGGCAAGTCGAGCCTCGTGGGTCGTTGAGCGCGCTCATCGGTTCGAGTCCGCCGATGCTGCGCGCGAAGGAGCTCATCGCGCGCGCGGCGTCGGCGGCAGGGACGGTGTTGATCACCGGGGAAACCGGCACCGGCAAGGAGCTGGTGGCGCGCGCGATTCACGCGGGAGGGGCGCGATCGGCGAAGCCGTTCGTTGCGCTGAATTGCGCCGCGCTGACCGAGTCGCTGCTGGAGAACGAGCTGTTCGGCCACGTACGTGGCGCGTTCACTGGAGCGGCTGCCGCGCGCGAAGGGCTCATCGAGCACGCGAATGGCGGCACCCTGTTCCTGGATGAAATCGGCACGATGGCGAAGGGACTTCAGGCGAAGCTGCTTCGCGCGCTCGAGGCCGGCGAAGTCCGGCGCATTGGTGAAAACGAGACGCGTCGCGTGGACGTCCGGTATCTGGCGGCGACAAATCTCGATATCAAAGCGGCGGTCGAAGCCGGGGACTTTCGGAGTGACCTCTTCTACCGGCTGAATGTCCACCACATCCATCTCCCTCCGCTGCGCGACCGTGGCGATGACCTCCGCGTGCTGATCGAACACTTCCTCGCCCGCTTCGGCGGTGGGATGGTTGCAGGCTGCACGCCGGCGGCGTGGGAGGCGCTGCTGGCGTATCCCTTCCCCGGCAACGTGCGTCAACTGCAGCACGTCATCCAACGCGCGGTCTCGATTGCCCGCGGCGATCGCCTCGAGGTCGATGACCTGCCCGAAGAAGTGATCGCGCCGAGGCCGGCGGCCGCGGCGCCCGAGGGCAGCGTCGCCGCGGCGCGCGAACGTGCCGAGCGCGACATGATCATCGCCACGCTTGCCCGCAGCAACGGCGAGGTGACCGCGGCCGCGCGTGAAATGCAGGTGAGCCGGACCACGATGTGGCGGCTGATGAAAAAGCACGGCATCTGAACCAGGATCCGCGGTCTTTCTCGTTTCATTCCTGAAACGCCGGGCGTTCCATCGCCGGAACATCACCGCCGCCAAATCTCTTGTCCGAACCGGCTTTCGCCGGGAAACCCCACGAAACTACGGGTAACCGCCGTGAGCGGTTTCGGCCCGCCTCTTGCCTTTCGTCGGTCCAGCCGCGATCGCCGACTCCATTCATGATTGTCACACCCGGGACCCTCCTCATCGTCGATGACGACTATCGGTTCGCCGTGCATCTGGCTTCCGAGGCCGAGGCCCGCGGCTATCAGTCGCGGGTGGCCGGTTCGTTCGATGAGGCGCTTCAACTGGTCGATCGCGACGTCTACGACGCCGTGGTCGTCGACCCCGCGCCGTCGGCCGACACCGCGTTCGAGCTGCTCGACCGGCTCAGGGCACGGTCGCTGGACACCGAGCTGATCGTCTTGTCCGACGGCTCGCCGCTCGGCGGCGATATCCAGTGGTTCGATCCCGCGGCGTTCACCGTCGTCCGGAAACCGGACGTGGGGCAGCTGTTCGGTGCTCTTGCCCGGGCATCGGAGCGGCGTCGGATCACGGCGGAAAACCGCCGCTTCGTGTGGGAACTGCAGACGATCAACGAGATCGCGGCGGATTTGACGAAGTCGCTGGAGCTCGGAGACGTGCTGACCGGGGCATTGCAGCGACTGGTGTCCGCGATGGAGGCCATTGGCGGATCGATCCGAATCCGCGACGAAGTCACGGGAGCCTATGAAACGCTGGCCCTGGTCGGCACGCCTGCGCTGCGGCGTCTGCTGATCGGCGAGTGGCCAGGGGTGCGGCCAGCCAGCGATCGCGTGATCGCGACGCACGGCCTCGTCATCGTCGACGATTTCGCCGATCTGTCAGGCGCCGCCGAGGCCGTGCCGATGCGGAGCGCGATCAGCGTGCCGCTGATGGTCGGCACGCAGCTGATCGGCGTGCTTTCGCTGGCGTCGATGCAGCCGAACCGGTTCGCGCGCGCCGATCAGCAGCTGCTGACCATCATCGCGGGCCAGATCGTGATCGCCGTCCAGAACGCGCAGCTGCACTTCTCGATCCGGCGGGCGAAGCGCGAATGGGAACAGACCTTCGACGCGATCAGCGATCCGATCGCGGTGTTCAACAGCCGCGGGGAGCTGCTTCGCGGCAACCGCGCGCTGGCGGCGCATCTCGATCTTCCGGTGACTGCCATCCGGCGGCTGTCGTGTCACCAGGTGGGATTCTGCGGCGGCGGCGAGACCTGCAGCGACTGCGCGGTCACGTGCGCGTTGACCCGGCAGGAGGTCCGCGGGGAAGTGACGACGCCTGACGGACAGATCTTCAGCGTCACGACGTTCCGGTTCGGCGTGCCGTCAGAGGGCCCGTCGGTCGTGCAGGTTGCCAAGAACGTCACCGACGAGATCCGGAACGCACGACGGCTGCAGCAGGTAAGCAACGAGCTGGCGGCGACCAACGAACGGCTGTTGTCGGCCGTCGATCAGCTGAAGTCAGCGCAGGCGCAGCTCGTCCAGGCCGAGAAGCTGTCGGCGATCGGTCAGCTGGTTGCCGGTGTCGCGCATGAATTGAACAACCCGCTGACCAGCGTCATCGGCTACGCGCAGCTGGTCGAGGAAGAGCTGCGCGAGGGCCCGAGCCCCCGACCACCCGACGAGGTCGCGCAGGACTTGCGACGGATTGCCGAAGAGTCCGAACGCGCTGCCAGGATCGTCCGCAATCTGCTCGCGTTCGCCCGGAGGCAGAGCGCCGCCCGCACGGCGCTGAACATCGCCGACGTCTGCGCACAGGTGGTCGCCTTGCGCGCCTACGAGTGGAAGCTCGCCGGCATCGAATTGCAGACCATCCTGCCGCCGGACCTCCCGCCGGTGATCGGGGACGGCGGACAGCTTCAGCAGGTGCTCCTGAACCTGGTCGTGAATGCGGAACGAGCGTTGCGCGATCGTCCGGCGCGGCGGTTGACGATCGCCGCGATCTGCGACCGCTCGGCGGGAGCCGTGGACCTGTCCGTCACCGACTCCGGACACGGCATCGACACAGCGACGCTGTCGAGGATTTTCGATCCCTTCTTCACCACCAGAGAAGTTGGCGAAGGAACCGGACTGGGCCTGAGCATCTGTTACGGGATCGTGAGGGATCACGGCGGTCAGATCGGGGCCGAGAGTCGGCCGCAGGTCGGGACCACGTTTCACGTGACCTTGCCGGCTCGCAGCGACGATCCCTCGGTGCCCGATACCGAGATCCTGGTCGCGCACCCTGAACAGGCGGAACGCGAGTTCATCGGGGCGGCGCTGGCCGGCTGGGGCTATCGAACGGTCGTGGCGGCGACGCTGAGGGAGGCGATCGAAGGATATCGCCGGTCCACTCTCAATCTGGCCATCGTCGATCGGCGTCTCGTCACCGACGATCCCGGCGCCTGGGAGACCGCTCGAGTGGATGACGGTCGCCGTCGAGTCCGGGTGGTGCTGACATCGGCCACCCCTGACGATCCGTCGGCGGTGCGGCTTGGCGGTGACGAAGCAGTGGCGGTGCTGGTACCGCCCATTCAATTGCGGACGCTCTACGCGGCCGTTCGGACGAGTGAAAGGGAGTGTGTATGACAGGCCAGCGGCCGGTGCTCGTGGTCATCGACGACGAGCAGGGGATTCTCGACGTGGTGGGGCGGTTCGCGACGCGAGCCGGGTTCGACGTGGTTCCGTGCGCAGGAGGGCGCGAAGGCATCGCCCGCATCCAGGCTGGTCCGGCGGATCTGGCCATGGTCGATCTGCGGATGCCGGATGTCGGCGGGCTGGAGGTGCTCCGCGCGATTCGCGAATCGAATCCCAGCTGCCAGGCGGTGCTGATGACCGGGTATGCGTCGGTCGACACGGCGGTCGAGGCGGTCAAGCTCGGCGCCCTGGACTATTTGAGCAAGCCGCTCGACTTCGCGCGGCTCCAGCAGATGCTCGGGAACGTGCGCGAGGAGGCCGAGCGGCGCCGGAGCGTTCTCTCGATGGAACGTGACCTCGCCAAGCGGCTGGAATTCTGCGGCATGATCGGCCGCGGTCCGCTGATGCAGGATGTCTTCACATTGATTCGGCGGCTGGCGCCGCACGTCCGGATTGCGCTCGTGACCGGCGAGACCGGCACCGGCAAGGAGCTGGTCGCGCGGGCGCTGCATCGCACCGGGCCGCGCCGCGAGCGACGGTTCACCACGGTCAACTGCTCGGCCGTCGTCGAGTCGCTGTT
The DNA here is from genome assembly GCA_963785755.1 of uncultured Acidobacteriota bacterium. Taxonomy (GTDB): domain Bacteria; phylum Acidobacteriota; class Vicinamibacteria; order Vicinamibacterales; family 2-12-FULL-66-21; genus JACCXG01. The sequence continues at coordinate 336,375 of CAWAXG010000071.1, forward strand.
CGAGAGCGAGCTGTTCGGGCACGTTCGCGGCGCCTTCACCGGCGCGACGGAGAACAAGCCGGGGCTCTTCGAGGCTGCCGACGGCGGAACCCTCTTCCTCGATGAGATCGGCGAATTGCCGCTCGCAGTCCAGGCCAAGCTGCTTCGGGTGCTCGAGCTCGGCGAAGTGCACCGAGTCGGGTCGCTCGAGCCCAGGCGCGTGAACGTTCACGTCATCGCGGCCACCAACCGCGATCTGCGCACCGAAGTCGCCGCCGGCCGATTCCGGAGTGACCTCTACTACCGCCTGAACATTGTCGAAGTCAGGCTGCCGGCCTTGCGCGACCGGCGCGAGGACATTCCCTACCTGACTGCGGCATTCGTCCGGGATACGGCCGAGCGCCTGAACAAGGACATCGAAGGGCTCACGCCGGGCGCCGAGCGGCTGCTTGCCGCGGCGCCGTGGGATGGAAACGTCCGCGAGCTGCGGAACGCCATCGAACGCGCCTGCATCCTTGCCGACGGTAATTTTCTGACCGAGCGGGAGCTGCTCGTCAGCCTGCCGGCGTTCGGCGCATCGCCGCGGCCGGAGGCCGCCTCGACGCGGCCGGCTGTCACGCCGGGGCCACACGACGATGCCTCCCTTGCGAGCGTGGAGCGCGATCACATTCAGCGTGCACTCGCAAAGGCGGGCGGGAACAAGAAAGTCGCTGCGCAGATGCTCGGCCTCAGCCGGCGCGCGCTGTACCGGCGGCTCGAACGTCTCAATCTCGTGGACACGATCAGCCGGCGGCGGGAGACCGAGCTGCTGACCACGGTTTGATGTTGGGTCGATCACCGCACACGTGCGGACGTTGCGTGTGCGGCGCGGACACATCACGGTCGGACGGCGCTGGACGATGTCACGGACCAGGGCACGATCGGCTGGCGCTGACGTTGCATTGTTACCCCAATCATGGAAGAGCACGCTCACCCGGCCGGTAGTAATGACTTCGCGAGCTCAGTTCTCGTCGTCGACGACGAGAATGGAATTCGCGATTTGATCAGCCGCTGGCTGCAGGCGGGCGGGTACTCCGTGACGAGTGCTTCGGGTGCGGTCGAAGCCCTCGACCTGATGCAGACCCTCACACCCGCGGTCGCGGTCTGCGACATCCGCATGCCCGGACGCGACGGCATCTGGCTGGCCGACCGCATCCTCCAGCAATTCCCGGAGACGGCGGTCATCATGGCCACGGCCGTTCAGGATGCGGTCGATACCGCGGCTGGTCTCGGGGACGGCGTGGTCGATTACCTGACCAAGCCGTTCGAGCGCAACCGGCTCAGCGAAGCGGTCATCCGCGGGATGCACTGGCACCGCTCGGCACGGGCTTCGCGATGCTGGCGCGAGCGACTCGAGGCCGACGTCGAGCGCCGCCGTTCGAAGCTCGCGGACGCGATCGGCGCGCTGAACCTCGACCCGGACTGCGCGATCGACGCGCTGCTGTCGATGCTCAGCCAGGGTGCCGACGAGGCCGGCGCACATGCGCGGCGCGTCGCGGAACTGGCGCGTGAAACCGCTGAGGCGATGGGGCTGGCGCCGGAAGAGATCGTCGTCATCCGCCGGGCCGCGTTGATGCACGATCTCGGAAAGCTCGCGTTGCCCGAAGCGCTCCTGCAGAAGCCGGCGCCGCTGACCGCAGACGAACAGGCCATTGTCCGCCGATATCCGCAGCTCGGGTCGGACCTGATGGCCGGCCTGCCGTTCATGGAGGAACCCGCCGCGATCGTGCGCGCGACCCGGGAGCGGCTCGATGGCGAGGGGTATCCGAAGCGACTGAGCGCGCCGCAGGTGTCGCTCGGCGCGCGAATCGTCGCCGTCGCCGACGCCTACGACACCATGATTCGCGCCCGCGTCTTCCGCGATGCGATCAGCCCGGCGGCGGCCGTGCAGGAGCTGGAGCGCTGCAGCGGGACGCAATTCGACGCCGGGGTCGTTGGCGTCGTGAAGCAGCTGGTCGCGCCTGCGCACTGACCCCGCGTCAGCCGTCCGCGGCCGCTGCCAGAGCGCGAGGACCTGCCGTCTTTGCCATTTTCCCGGACTCCGCGGTACGATCCCCCGAGTTGTCGTCCTTTGAGCCGGTCATCGGCCTCGAGATCCATTGTCAGCTGCTGACAGCCAGCAAAATCTTTTGTGGCTGCAGCACCACGTTCGGCGCATCTCCGAACGTCAACGTGTGCCCGGTGTGCCTGGGTCTGCCCGGCGCCCTGCCGGTCCTGAACCGGCGCGCCGTGGAGTACGCGGTGCGCGCCGCGCACGCGCTCGGCTCCGCCATCCAGCCGGTCTCCATTTTCGCCAGGAAGAACTACTTCTATCCCGACCTGCCGAAGGGCTATCAGATCTCGCAATACGACAGGCCGCTGGCCACGGGAGGCGAGGTCGAATTCCAGACGAAGGGCGGGCCCCAGCGTGTCGGCATCATCCGGGTGCACATGGAAGAGGACGCCGGGAAGTCGCTGCACGAAGGCTTTCCCGACTCCGACCGGCGCACCTACCTCGATTTCAATCGCAGCGGCGTGCCCCTCATCGAAATCGTCACGGAGCCGGACCTCCGATCGGCGGCGGACGCCGCGGAGTTCTTTTCGCGGCTGCGCGCCATCCTCGTGGCAATCGGCGTCAACGACGGCAACATGGAAGAGGGCAGCCTGCGCTGTGACGCGAACATATCGGTGCGGCCGACCGGCCAGAAGACACTCGGCGTCAAGACGGAGCTCAAGAACCTCAACTCGTTCCGCTACGTGCAGCGCGCCCTCGAATACGAAATCGCGCGGCAGATCGATGTGGTGACCGCGGGCGGCACCGTCGATCACGAGACACGCCTCTGGGATGTCGGAGCGGGCAGAACCGTGACGATGCGCGGCAAGGAAGAGGCCCACGATTATCGCTACTTCCCGGAGCCCGATCTTCCGCCGCTCACGCTCGATCCCGACTGGATCGAAGAAATCCGCAGAAGCCTGCCCGAGCTGCCTGACGCCCGCCGTCGCCGATTCGTCGAGCAGTACTCGCTTCCGGATTACGATGCCGGGGTGCTGACGACTTCGCGCGAGCTCGCCGACTATTTCGAAGCGACCGCGGCGGCATCGGGCAACGCCAAGGCCTCGAGCAACTGGATCATGGGCGCCCTGACCGCCAAGATGAACGATCTCGGTGTCGCCATCACCGACGTGCCGTTGACGCCGGCGACGCTGGCCGGCTTCATCCGTCTCATCGACGCTGGAACGATCAGCGGGCCGATTACGAAGGACGTCTTCGAAAAAATGTATGCGACCGGCCGGGCCGCCCAGGAGATCGTCGAGACGGAGGGCCTCGCGCGCATCGACGACTCGTCCGCCATCGCCGACGCGGTCCGCGCGGTGATCGAGGCGAACCCGAAAGCTGCCGCCGACTTCCGCGCCGGCAAGCAGCAGACCTTCGGGTTCCTCGTCGGGCAGGTCATGAAAGCCACCAAGGGCAAGGCGAATCCGGCGATGGTCAACGATCTGCTGCGCAAGCTCCTCGCCGGTGGGTGATTGGCATGAAGCTCCATGATTGAAGCCCGCCACGTCTCCAAGCTGTATGGGCGTGGAGTCTATGCCCTTCATGATCTCTCGCTGCGGATCGACAAAGGCGAGTTCGTCTTCCTGACGGGTCCGAGCGGGGCAGGGAAGTCGACGTTGTTGCGGCTGCTGCTCCGCCAGGATGTGCCGACCGAGGGAGAGATGATCGTCGGCGGGCGCAATCTGGCGGCGCTCACCGGCCGTCAGGTGCAGTCGTACCGCCGGTCGCTCGGATTCGTGTTCCAGGACTTCAAGCTGCTGCGGCGCAAGTCGGTGCTCGAGAACATCGCCTTCGTCCCGCACGTGCTCGGCATGCCGTTTTCTCAACAGCAGCGGCGGACGTTCCAGGTCCTGAAATGGGTCGGCCTGCAGCACCGGATGAGTGCGTTTCCGCAGGAGCTGTCGGGCGGCGAACAGCAGCGCATCGCGATCGCACGGGCTCTGGTCAACGAGCCGCTCATCATCCTGGCTGACGAGCCGACCGGAAACCTCGATCCCGATCTGTCGCTCGAAATCATGAACCTGTTTCGCGAGATCAACGCGCGCGGCACGACGGTGCTGGTGGCCACGCACGATCGGGAGCTGATCCGGCGGGTCGGGCGGCGGTCGCTGACGCTCGATCACGGCCGCATCGTGGAGGTCACCTAGGGTCGCATGCGCGCGCTGAAGTACTTCATCGTCGAAGCAGCGGCCAGTCTGTGGCGCGGGCGGCGCTCGGCCGTTCTGGCGGTGCTGACGATTGGCGCCGGTCTGTTCGTGCTCGGCTTCTTCCTCATGTTGAGCACGAACCTGCAGCGGCTGACCGCGCGCTGGGGCGAGGCGGCCGAATTCGCCATCTATCTGCACGACGACGTGACGCCTGAACAACTGCAGCTGGTGCAGGAGCTCGTGCGCGGCAGCGGTCTCGTCGCCAGCCACGAGCACGTCACCAAGCAGGCGGCGGCGGAGCGGTTCAAGCAGGAGTTCCCCGATCTCGGGTCGACCGCCGACCGGCTTCAACGCAATCCGTTTCCCGCGTCGATCGATGTTCGACTACGCTCCGACGTCCGCGACGCCGAGGATGCCGTGGATGCCTTCGCCCAGTCGTTGTCGGCCCAGGCTGGTGTGTCCGACGTCCGGTACGACCGGCGGTGGCTCAGCCGCTTGAACAACGTGATTCGTTTCGTGGGGACCATCGGGGCGGTGATTGTCGGACTCCTCGCGATCGCCGCCGCTCTGACCGTCGCGAACGTAGTGCGGCTGGCGGCCCACGCGCGGCGGGACGAGATCGAGATCATGCAGCTCGTAGGGGCGCCGTTCACCTACATTCGCGGACCGCTCGTGCTCGAAGGCGTGATGCAGGGCGGCGCCGGGGCGGTCGTCGCCATGGTGTCGCTGGCCCTGGTCTTCGCGGCGCTTCGTGCGCGGTACGGCGCGCTGGTTGCCGACGCTCTGGGCCTTGGTTCGATCACGTTCTTGCCGGCTGAGCTTTGCGTAATCATGCTGCTCGGCGGCATGCTTCTTGGCTGTATTGGCGGGTTCATCGTCGCCCGGGGCGTCAGATGACGGGGGGCCGCTGCCGCCGTTGACACGGACCTTCGAGCACGACTACACTCGATTGACCCGACAAATATGAACCACGCGAGGAGTCGCATGGCCCGGATCGTCAGCGCTGACAGGCTTCCGAGCGTTCAGGTCAGTGTTCCGGCAGACTTCTATCGGGAAGAGTTCATCAAACATCGCGAATGTCTCGCCAGTCAGCGCGAGTACTTCTCTGAAGGCGCCATCAGCAACGCCGACGAAGCCCTGGCCCGCGTCCTCGGACAACTCGAACAACTCTGCAAGTGCGACAACGCCGAACAGCTGATCGCCGGGCTGCTGCGAAAGTTCAATGCGGTGACCGGCCTGTCAGCCTGGTCCGATCCCAAACAACGTCACTAACCTGCCCCTCTCGAAACTCCGCGAAGATCTCCATCACATTCTGAAGCTCGGCGTGCATGCGGTCGATCCGCGCCGCCTCGTCTCGTCCGCCCTTCGTTCGCTCGATCCGGAGACCATTCCGGCATTCGTCGTAGCGGCCGGCAAGGCGGCCTGGCCGATGTACACCGCGGCGGCCGCAATCCGACGGCCCACTCGAAGCGTCGTCGCGGCGGCCGGCGAGGATCGAATCGAGAGGGACAGTACGGTCGAGCTCTTCAGCGCGTCACACCCTTTCCCGAATGATGGCAGCGTTGCGGCAGCCGGGCGTGCGTTGACGCTCGCGACGGAGAGCGCTGCGCACGGCGGGCTGCTCGTGCTGCTGTCCGGCGGCGCGTCGGCGATGCTGGCGGCGCCGGCTTCGGGGATCACGCTCGAAGACAAGATTGAGACGGCCCGGTTGCTGATGGCCGGTGGCGCGCCGATTCACGAGCTGAACTGCGTGCGCAAGCATCTCTCGCGAATCAAGGGGGGACGACTCGGCGCCGCGGCCGGGCGCACGATCACGTTCGCGCTGTCCGATGTTCACGGTCCGATTCCCGACGATCCTTCGGTCATCGGCTCGGGCCCGACGGTGCCGGACGAGACCACGTTTGACGATGCGCTCGACTTCATTCAGCGCCGTGGGATTCTCGTGCCGGAGAGTGTTGCGATACATCTGCGGCGCGGCGCTCGAGGAGAGATCGCCGAGACGATCAAGCCAGGCGATCGTCGCGTCTCCGGTTCGACGTACACGATCATCGGCAACAGGACGACTGCCCTTGACGGTGCTGCTCATGAGGCCGAACAGCGGGGATACCGTGTAGTGAAGATCGACGAAGCAAGCGTGGGCGAAGCGAGTCAGGCTGCCGCGAGCTTCGTCATGAAGGCTCACGCGCTCGATGCCCTGCCGCGGCCGCTCTGCGTCATCGCCGCGGGTGAGACGACGGTGACAGTGCGCGGTGACGGGGTCGGTGGCCGCAATCAGGAATTCGCATTGGCGGCCGCACCGCTGCTCCGCGTGCTTGGTGGCACCGCCGTGCTTGGCAGTGCGGGCACCGACGGTGTAGACGGCCCCACCCTGGCGGCCGGCGCCGTCGCCGACACCACCTCGCTGAGCCGTGCCGCGCATCTCGGTCTGGATTGGGCCTCGTTTCTCGCGCGCAACGATTCGTACCGGTTCTTCGAGCTGCTCGATGATCTGATCGTGTGGGGACCTACCGGGACCAACGTGGGGGATTTGCACGTTCTGCTCGTGGTCTAGCGTTGCGATCGGGGCGGTGCGAAGCGACTACAATCACGGTTCATGCAGCGTCTTGTCCGGCTCACTCTGATCGGCCTCGGTATTGCGATCGTGCTCCTCGGATTCGGCTACGTCTGGGGCGCGTCCGGCCGCAGCGCGCTGCAATCCCAACTGGACGACGTGCGCCAGCATCTGGATCTGGCCGAGGCGCGCGGCCACGTGCTCGATGCGCGCGTCAGCCTCTACAACATGAATTTCGGCGACGCGAGCCGCAGGCTGGAGGAGGCGAAAGTGCCATTGCGGCGCATTCGCCAGCGGTACGTGGATGATGGGCGGGATGATGCGGTGAGGAGTCTTGCCGCGGCGCTCGAGCACGTGGATGAGGCGCAGCGCCTCGCCGGCAAGCTTGACCAGGCGGCCAACAGCAAAGCCGGCGAAGCGCTCGAAGCGATCAGGGTTGCTACTTCAAGATAGTCGCGCGGACTTCGACGGCGATCTTTCGGTCCGAGGCCGGGTCCACGGCCTGCGACACGACGAGGGGCTTTCCCGGATCGAGGATGACTCCAATCCGTTCGTTCAGATTGGTGCTGTAAGGATCCGGTCCGGTTCCGGTCGTCGGCTGGGCACCAGAGCCCGGCGGATTCGGTTGATACTCGAGGCCAAGGTCGAGCCGGACCGTGCCTTCCCGCAGAATGACCGGACGGGCATCCACGTTGATGGTCACGTTGTGGTTCCGCGACTCCGAGATTCTGACGTTCCCCCGGCTCCGGATGTAGCCATTCTGCCGATCCGCGACAATCAACGTGATGACCTTGCGAGCCGGGTCGCCTGGACCGACCTGGTCGGTGATCGTCAGATCGATCTTGATGTTCACCGGCTGTCCAGGCGGCTCCGGAGCCCGTGGCGGAGGGGGCGTGGTCTCCGACGCCGGCGGCGTGGATCGTGGTGCCTGCGCCTGCTGGGTCGTCGCCTGGTTCGCGCTGGTGCTGACGCCGAGCAAGAGGGCAACCGCCAATGGCCCGAGGAACGTTCTCGCCATGATTCTCCTCAATCCCGCCCGGAAGGCGGGAACAATGGTGCGATCTGCACTTCGCTGATCGGCGTCAACGGAGCGATTACGATTGGCGCCGGCGCGATCGGGGATCGGTCCAGCGGCGCCACCGCAATGGGCTCGATTCGATCCAGTGCGTCGATCGGCATGGCGGACTCCTCATCGGCGACTGTCGCCGTCAGGGCGCCCTGCGGCACGTAATGAGTGATGTTCGGTACCCCTCGTCCGGGGGGTGCAACGGACCGGTGCGTCGTGCGCTCGGCGGGTTCTGGGGCCGGAAGCGGGGCGGGCTCCGATTTCCGAGCGATCGTCGGTGCGGGTGCCTGGGGTGGCTGACCGACCGCGACAGGCGTAGGGTCTCTGGTATCCGACGTCCGCGTCAACACGATCGCCAGCACGAGAGCCGCGGCGGCGGCGCCGACCACCGCCAGGCGCGGCCACGTCAACCGGCGCGGTGCAGGACGGTCCAGCCGCGCCAGAACCCGCGCCCGGAATGCCGGGCCGGCATCGACGTTCATCATCTCGCGCACCGCACGATCAATCGCGTCGTCGAGATGCTTTTCACTCATATGTGTAACCCATCGCGGCGAGCTTCTTCTTGAGCACGCGCCGCGCTTCCGACACTCGCCACTTCACCGTGCCGACCGGGATGCCGAGCATCTGGCCGATCTGCTCGTACGAATAATCGCCGCTGCCCGCGAGCAGGAGCGAGTCGCGCAACTTCTTCGGGAGCGTGCCGATCAGCTGCTTCACCCTGCGCTGAAGCTCGTCCGATGCGAGGCCTTCTTCCTGCGAGCGGGCGGAGGAGGGAATGCGATCGATCATCTCGGGCGCGTCATCGGGCAGGCGATCGTGGGTAATCGTCATCCGCAGCCAGCGAGTCACGCTCCGGCGGCGGTCCAGCGCCTTGCGCCAGGCGATCGCCAGCAACCAGGTCTTGAAGGACGCTTCCCCCCGAAATCCGTTGAGCTTCTGGTAGACCGTCACGAAGGTTTCTTGCGCGACGTCGTCGGCGTCCTCGGCCGAGCCGAGTGCCGCGTAGGCGGCCCGGTAGACCGCGCGCCGGTTCCGCTCGACCAGCTGACCAAAGGCCTGCTCGTCTCCAGCCTGAGCCCGGCGGACCAGCTCCAGCTCGAGCGCTGTGGCTTCCGCCTGGCGATCGGCCGCCGCATCGGACCGCACCGATTCGGCCAGCGTGACGCCGGTCCGCCGGAGCCTCGGGCGGAATGGAAAGGTCTGGCATTCGCCCGCCAACATGGTTTCGCCGGTTCCGGCAGCCAGACTCGCGCTCACACTGTCTGTAGACTCGGCCGCCCGGGCGGCGGTTGGAAAAGTGCGCGGTTTTTTGTGAAAAGATGGCTCGTTTGCGGGGAATCGGGCCTGTCGAAACGGGCGGTTACGTCAGGATCGGAACATCGGACATGTTGAATCAGGAACAGTTGCTCCAGCTCATTCGCGAGGAGGTGGATCACCCGGCTACCCCTCGCGAGATGCTGCAGCGGTTGAAGATACCCAGGGAACAGCGGGCATCGTTCAAGCGGCTTCTCGGGCAGATGGTCGCGAGCGGGTCGCTGGTGCAGACGCGTGGCAACCGCTACGGCGTCCCCGACCGGATGAATCTGGTCGTCGGCCGGATTACGACCAACCCCCGTGGTTTTGGCTTCGTGGTGCCGGATCATCGCCTCGAGGAGATCTCCGGCGACATTTTCATCGCGGGCAGCAATCTCAATCAAGCGATGCATGGCGACCGCGTGGTGACCCGGATCGAGCGGGTCACCGACCGTGGCGCGGAAGGCCGGATCGTCCGCATCCTGGAACGCGGCGCGAGCAATACGGTTGGACGGTTCGAGATCGACGATTCGGGCAGGGGCTTCGTGGTGCCGTTCGACAGACGGCTGATCATGGACGTCCAGATCCCCGAGGGCGAGAGCAAGGATGCTCGACGGGGAGACATGGTGACGGTCGAAATTACGAAGTGGCCGACGCCAGCCCGGGGACCCCTCGGACGGGTTGCCGAGGTGCTCGGCGGAATCGACGAGCCCGGAGTCGACACCGAGATCATCCTCCGGAAATACGGCATCGTTGCGGAGCACAACGAAGAAGCGGTCGAAGAGGCCCGTCGCCTGGGGTCGGCCGTCAGAGATCGCGACATCAAGGAGCGCACGGATTTTCGCGTGCAGGTCACGGTCACGATCGACGGCGAGCACGCGCGGGATTTCGACGACGCGATCACGCTCGAGCGCCTCGACAACGGCAATTACTGGCTTGGCGTGCACATCGCCGACGTCGCGCATTACGTGCCGGAGGAAAGCGCCCTGGATGAAGAGGCCTACGAGCGGGCGACATCCGTGTATTTTCCCGAGCGCGCGGTGCACATGTTTCCGACCGAGCTCGCGACCGGCTTGTGCAGTCTCAACCCGCACGTCGATCGGCTCGTGCAGTCGTGCCTGATGGAGATCGACAAGAAAGGCACGGTGGTCCGCTACGAGCTGCACGATGGCGTGATTCACAGCAACGCACGGATGACTTATACGGACGTGAACGCCATCCTGACCGATCGGAATCCCGAGGTCATCGAGAAGTATCGGGATCTCGTGCCGCTGTTCGAGCGTATGCACGAGCTGTTCGGCATCCTCAACAAGAGACGCCACCGGCGCGGATCGATTGATTTCGACCTGAAGGAGCCTGAAATCGTCCTCGACGACGAAGGGATGGTCGAAGCGATCATTGCGCTCGAGCGCAACGTCGCCCACCGCCTCATCGAAGAATTCATGCTCGTGGCGAACGAGACCGTGGCGCAGCATCTCGATGACAACAACGTCCCGAGCCTCTTCCGCATTCACGAGGAGCCCGATCCGCTCAAGGTCGACGAGTTCGAGGAATTCGTCTCGACGCTCGGCTACACGCTGAATGCCGCCTCTGACGCCGTGAAGCCACGGCACTTTCAGAAGCTCGTCGAGAAGATGCGCGGCACGCCCGAGGAAAAGCCGATCGCGTTCCTGATGCTGCGGACGATGCAGAAAGCCCGCTACGACCCGCAGAATCTCGGTCACTTCGGCCTCGCGGCCGACAGCTACACCCATTTCACATCTCCGATCCGCCGATATCCGGATCTCGTCGTCCATCGCACCCTCCGGGAGGCGCGCCACGGCCGCATGACCACGCAGCGCCGCGAGGAGCTCGAGGAAGATCTGCCTGAGTTCGCGCGGCACACGTCTGAACGCGAACGCCGTGCGGCCGACGCCGAACGGGAGCTGGTGCAGTGGAAGAAGGTCCGCTTCATGGCGGACAAGGTCGGGGACGAATTCGAGGGCTACATCACGGGGGTGACGGCCTTCGGCTTGTTCATCGAGCTGATCGAGCACTTCGTCGAGGGGCTCGTGCACATCTCGACCATGGCGAACGACTACTACCGTTTCGTCGAACGGGCGCACATCCTCCGGGGCGAGAACACGGCCAAGGAGTACCGGCTCGGGGATCGGGTGGCGGTCCAGGTGGTCAAGGTCGACATGGAGCGGCGTCAGGTGGACCTCGGCCTCGTGGAAATTCTCGACGCGGTCCGGGAGTCGGAGCAGAATCGTGGTCCGCGGCGGAGCCGGACCGAACCGAAGCGTCAGCTCCCGATGCAGGCGACTCCTGGCCGGCCGGTCGCCGCGCTCAAGAGCCAGAAGCCAGGGAAGGACTCGAAAGCGCGCCGGCGCAAGCAGCGTCTCGGCAAGCGCGAGCGCGCCGGGCGAAAGGGGCGGTCGCGATCATGAGGAATGTGCTCGGCACGGAGACGGTTCTCAACTACGCCTTCCTCGACCGCATGCGCGAGGCCGTCGATCCGCCGGCCGACGCCGTCGCCGAATCGCTCTGCGATCGCGGGGCGCACCGCCTCGTGGCCGACCTGATCAAGAACCGGCAGATGTGGGAGCCCGACGGCGAACCATCGCGGCAGCTGCCCGAGGACATTCGTGCCTACATGAAAGCCGCGAGCACGCTTCCGCCGTGGCGGCAGACCAGTGCGATTGGCGAGGCCGAGGCGTTTTTTCTGCTGTATGGCCTCGCGTCGTCGACGTTGCTGGCGTGTGCGAGCCTTCCCCAGTGCTACGTCATGAAGTACGGCACCGAGGTGCTGGCGTACACGAAGTTCCTTCAGGTCGACCCGGCGCGCCGCATCCGCGAAACGGCGCAGATGGTGATGGACGTGATGTGTCCGCGCGGTCTCGAGCCAGGCGGCCGCGGAATCCGCGCGACCATGAAGGTGCGCGTGATGCACGCGATCGTCCGCCACATGATTTCGCACGACCCTCGCGCGAAGCCGAATCCATCGGACCCGGAGCTGCGCGCCAGGTTCGGCCGCCCGATCAATCAGGAGGACATGGCGTATACGCTGATGACGTTCTCGTACGTCGTGGTCCAGGGCTTCCGGACGATGGGTTACGGCATGACCGAAAGTCAGCGCAACTCGTACATCCATTGCTGGAACGTCGTCGGGTATCTGATGGGCATCCAGGAAGCGCTGCTGCCGGCCCGATTCGAGGATGCCGCGGAGCTGTTCAATGCCATCCAGCGCCGTCAGCATGGGCGGTCCGAGGCGGGGCAGAAGCTGACGGCCGCGCTCATACGGGCAATCGAGGATGCCGTTCCCGGCCGGACCCACGATCCGCTGCCGGCGGCGCTGACCCGCAAGCTGGTTGGACCCGACATTGCCGATGCGCTCGGGGTCGAGCGAGCCGAGGGCTTCACGCGGCTGCGTCTTGCCGCGGTTCTCGGCACGTGGTCGTTGTCGGCGCACGTCCTGCGGCACGTTTACAAGGATCGGCCCTATCGCTTCGCCTCGGAAAAGCTCCACAAGGCGATCATGGTGAAGATGGGTGGCATGCACGGCGTCGCGTTCGACGTTCCGCCGGAATTCGTCGCGCGCTGGTTCCCGGAAGGACAGCCGCCGCTGGCGGCGCCGTCTGCCCACACCTGACGCCCGTGGTTCAGATCGACATTCCGATCGCCTTCGGCACCGGCAGCCTGTTCGCCGCGGCGGTCGCGCGTGGACTGCGCTCGGAGGCTTCCCGCTCGAAGCGCAGGCGGTGTTCGGGGTTGTCTGTCTGGAGGACTTTCAGCGCAATGTCGCGGTGAAGACGGCTGCCTCTCGCCTGTCGACCTGGCCCATGCCGTCAGGGAGAGCGATAACTTCATGACAACCAGGGCGTTGCCCTGGGATGAGCTACAAATCTGACCCTTAGGGCTTCTGCTTCTGTTCCTCGCGCGTGGCGTCCTTGAAGTTCCGGATACCCTTGCCGATACCGCGGCCGATGTCCGGCAGACGATTTGCGCCGAAGATCAGAATGATGATGAACAGAATGACGAGCAGCTCGGGTATCCCGAGATGGGGAAGCATGGTGGCTCCTTCTGGGGCGTTTCGCCCAGATCTTATCACCGAATCGAGGCTTGCGGGCGGGCCCCGGTTACTGCGGCGGCTCTCGGTGATCTGCCTGGCTATCCTGTTGAGCGTCGATCCGGCGCCGGCTCAGTTTACGTCAGGAGTGAACGTCGTCGAGGTCTACGTCACCGTCACCGACGAGAAAGGCGGTGTTGTGACCGGTCTGACCAGGGAGGATTTCACGGTCCGGGAGAACGGCGACCTTCAGCAGATTTCGACCTTCTCGGCGGGGGAGTTTCCGCTGTCGGTGGCGGTGGCGCTCGACCGGAGTTTCAGCATGGCCGGTCCGCGCCTTGCCGGCGCCCGCTCCGCGGCGCGGGCGTTTCTCGGCGAGCTTCGTCCGGCGGACGAGTCGATGGTCCTCGCGATTGGATCGACGACCGAAATCCTGGCGCCGCTATCGAGAGATCGAGCCGCGCAGCTCTCGGCGCTGTCGGAACTGGACGCGTTCGGCACGACCGGTCTTCATGACGCCATCATCGCGGCGATCGACGCGATTCAACAGGCCCGCGGCCGCCGCGCGCTCGTGCTCCTCTCGGACGGCAGCGACCGCTACAGTACCGCGACCGCCGCGGATGCGCTCGCCCGGGCCAGAGCTTCTGACGTGCTCGTCTATCCGATTGCGTTCGGGGGCGCCAGGCCTCCGCTCTTTGCCGAGATCGCGGCTGTGACCGGTGGCCGTTCGTCGCACATCGAGGACCCGACGCGGCTGCGTGAAGCTCTCCGGTCCATCGCAGTCGAGCTGCGCCATCAGTATCTCCTTGGCTACAGCCCTTCGAAGCCGATCGTGGCCGCCAGTAATGAGTGGCGGTCGATCAGCGTCACTGTTCGTCACCCGCGCGTTCGGGTTCGCGCGCGCGATGGGTATCGGGGGTAGGGCGCCACGTGCTACGTGCCACGTGCTGGGTGCTCACGTGCTCTTTCGTGCGACGTGCGACGTGCGACGTGCGACGTGCGATCGCGCGACCTGCGACGTGCTACGAGGTGCTACGTGCTGCGCTACGAGTTGGCCGTGAGCCGCAGGTAGGCGAGTGCGAGGCGTAGTTCGCCGGTCAAGAGCAGCCGCCGGCGCAGGCCGCGGTAGGTCTGACGGCCCGAGACGAGATCGGCCATGATCGCTCGAATCGAGGTACTGCGTTGCAGGCCGCGGACGAGGAGCGCGCTGAACGCAGAGCCGAAGAACTGGCCTTTCATTTCTGACGCTCGTTTCAGTTCCGGATAGATGTGCGTGCGGAGAAGGCGTGGATAGGCCGCGGACGCATTGCCGCGCGCGATGCTGGTCGCGGCGAACTCAGCTGACTGGAGCGCGAAGAAGATGCCTTCTCTCGTGATCGGGTCGACGAGCCCCGCGGCGTCGCCGACGAGCAGCCACCGATCACCCGCGGGCGCCTCGTCTCTCAGCGCGGCGGCGGTCAGGGAAGGAATCGGCCAGCTGTAGCGGATCAGCGCCCGGTCGACGGCGCGTGTGTTTGCGGCGATCCATCCGCGCGCCGCCTCGAAGAGCTCGGCGCTCGAGGTCTCGTCGGCCTGGCCGCAGATGCCGACCGCCAGATGATCGGGTCGGGGAAACGACCACAGGTAGCCATGCGGCCTGCAGGTGAACTCGATGTCGATGTCGGCGCTGCTCTGACCGTGAACGAAGAAGCCGCTGGCGACAGAGAGGTCATGGCGAGTGAAAGCTCGTCCGACCCGCCGGCGGACGAAACTGTTCGCGCCGTCCGCCCCGATCAACCAGGACGCCGTCAGTCTGGGTCCGCGGGTTTCGACTGCCCACCCGCCGTTCCGGCGCTCGAAGCCGACGACTCTGTGCGGCACGTATTGCGCGCCGCTTACTTGCGCGGCCTGCAGCAGCGCCGCGTCTAGCTCGCGACGTGAGGTAATCGCGAGCGCAGGCCCGTGCGTTCCCTCTGATCGGAGGTCCACTGGCGCGGTCAGGCCGGACGCCGTGAATCGGGCCGTCGAGGCGTCAATCGAAGGCGGCAATTGCTTGACGACCGGCTGCAGCAGCTCGAGGGCCCGGGCACTCAACCCTCCTCCGCATGGCTTCTCTCGTGGGTGACTCCCGTCAGCGACCACGACCCGGGCTCCCGCCGACGCGAGCCGGTACGCCGCCCATGACCCTGCGGGTCCACCGCCGACAATCGCTATGTCGAAGTCGCTCGCCATGGCTAAGGACGTCGAAACTCTGGTCCCGTCAACCGAAGTAACATTACCGAATGTCGCACCCGCTGGTTCTCGCGCTCTTCTCGACACCCTCAGCCGCGGCCGCGGCGGCACGAGCCCTTCACGCCGCCGGGGTGACTCGCGAGCAGATCTCCGTCGTGGCTCGAAGCCACGATGAAGAGGGCGCGCTGGCCGAACAGATGGGGGCCACGCCAGGCGCGGATATCGAAGATTCCCGCGCCGCGGCCGTTTTGGGCGAGCTCAGTGCGCAAGTGCTGGCCGCGATCGCCGTGGTCCTCCCCGGCATCGGTCCTATTGTCGCCGCAGGTCCGCTCTCCGCCGGGTTAGGCGAGGCCGCTGGGCACGTCGCCGGGAGCGTGGCCTCGGTCCTGAAGCACGCCGGCGTTCCGGAACAGCGGGCCGAGCATTTTCAACGCGAAGTGGAGCGAGGCGCCATCCTTCTCGGGATTCATACCGCTCCGGTAGACCTCTCGAGCCTCAAGGAAACCCTCGTGTCGTCGGGCGCCCGCGATATCGAACAAGCTGTCTGGGACAACTGAGCCCGTTCCCATACCGATGAGGTCGACCAGCCTTGCAAGGGTGTTAGCCACCGACAAAACTGGCGATCGTCCGAGATCCGATCAGAGGACAGTCAAGGCTAATCGCCGGACCCGCTCGTCCTAACCCGAGGACGCATCAGCTCGTTCGTCGTGCATTTCCAATCGGTTAGCACGGTTCCGCTGAGGCACCTTTATTGCAATCTTGCAACTTGCACCGGAGCACGTGGTCAGCCACAATGTCATCAGTCCCTCTTACCGTCGACGACTCCATGCCTGAAGTTCCAGAGCCGAGCAGCAGTCCGAACGCTCGCTTTCTCGCCGGCGCAGTCCCTCACGGCGCCGACGAACGGGTGCGTTTCGGCAACAGCTTCCTGGTTTCGGCGGGAACGCACATCGGGGGGTTCTTCCTCATTCTGTTCATCATCGCGAGCATGCCGCCGGCTCCGCCGTCCACGGCCCCGGTGGACGACAAGCTGTCCGATATCGTGTGGCTCAATGCGCCTGGTCCTGGCGGTGGTGGCGGCGGCGGAGGCAACAAGAGCCCGGATCCGCCGAGAAAGATCGAGCTCCCTGGGCCAGAGAAGGTCACCGTTCCGGTCGCAAAGCCTCCGACGATCACGCCTGAACCGCCGAAAGACGTGCCGAAACCCGAAACGAAGCTGAATATCCCGGCGGTCACGATGCAGGCTGGCGTCACGGAGATGCCCGGCGCGCTCACCGGTCTGCCGGCCTTGCCCTCGCAGGGAAGTGGATCCGGCGGCGGAGCCGGAACCGGGACTGGCAGCGGAATAGGACCAGGTCAGGGCTCAGGTCTTGGACCGGGCTATGGCGGCGGGACTGGCGGCGGCGCCTACCAGCCTGGCAACGGCGTGACGATGCCGACGTTGCTCAAGGAAGTGAAGCCGAGCTACACCGCCGAGGCGATGCGCGCCAAAATCCAGGGCATCGTGATGGTCAAAGCGATCGTTCGCGAGGACGGCAGCGTCAGCAACGTGGAAGTCATTCGTTCCCTCGATCAGACTTATGGCCTCGACCAGAAAGCGATCGAGGCGGTGCGCAACTGGCGATTCACCCCCGGGAAACGTCTGGGCCAGAACGTTCCCGTCTACGTCGAGATTGAGCTGACGTTCACGTTGCGATAGCGCGTTCGGACCGTTCGCACAGAAAGAAAAGGCCGGCCGCAGAAATCCCGCAGCCGGCCTTCGTGTTCGATCCCGTCTTTCTTTCTTCCTTCTTACTGTTTCCCGCGGGGAGTCACGGCGTAATCCGGCCAGCAGGCATCGCTGCCGGACGTCACGTCGAACAGCGCATCGTCGGCGAGATCCGTCGACGAGCGGGCCGCCGCCGATGTCGCCTGTACCGTCGGATCGAGCGCCCGCGCGATCTGGGTCCGCACGTCCTGAATGTGCAGGGACGTGGCTCGATCGGACTGGCGTCCGAGGGCCGTGGCCAGATCCGAGTCCAGCGTTTTCAGCTCGCCGCGGAAGAACGCGCGCGCGTCATCCGACTGGGCCTGCGGACCGTTGATCCGGCCGCTCAGGGTATCGACGTACGCGCGCTGCAGGTTGCGGCGGTACGCATCGACCGCGGCCGCGCCACCGTCGTAAATCTCGCTCCAGACCCCACGCCGGACGTCGCCGAGAAAATCGAGGGGGGCATAGGCGGCAGCGCCGTCGACCGCTTCCTGCTCGACCAGACGCAGCACGCGAGTGGTGCTGAGGAGCGAATTCAACACCCGGGTTTGACTCGCTTCAATCCGGTCGAGCACGCCAACCGGTTCGATGCGGCGCAAAATGTCGGGATTCAACGCCCACTTCGGCGGCCTGAAGGCGTTCGCGGCCAGGAACTTCACGGCCGCTTCCTGCTTCGGGCGCGGAATGAGCTGGAATCGCACGCCGGTCTGTCCTATGTGCTTCTGCTGGGAGTTATAGCCGCCGACGATGGCGGCGACGTGGTTCATCTCCAGTGCCCATTGGCCGAGAAGCCGCGCGTAGATCTCCTCGAGATCCGAGAATGGCTCCCCGGGCCGCGTCGTGGTAGCCGGGACCAGCATCGCGGCAACGCGCTCGAGGTTCTTCATACCGAGCGTGGTTGAAACCACGGCGTCCTCGTCTCCCACCGCTTCGGTCAGCTCGCCGGGATCGGAGCCGGCCGACCCTTCCGTGGAAAACCGCAGCCAGGGCGTCGTGTCCTGCTGGCGCGCCCACTCGTCGAGGGTCCCCTTCTCCGCCTCGGGGCTGGCGGCGTCGGGAATCGGCTTGTAGCCCCACATCGTCGCCCATTTGTCGTAGGGACCGATCTTCGGGACGAGGTCTTCGACCGCGATCCTGTCTTCGGGCTGGGCGACGTAGTTGAACCGCGAGTAGTCCATCAATGTCGGGGTGTGGCCGTTCTCTTTCACCCACTTGGCGTCCCGCACCCGAGCCGACGGGTACATGGAACTGGCCTTCATGTTGTGCTGGAAGCCGAGGGTGTGACCGACCTCATGCGCCGCGACGTACTCGACCAGGCGGCCCATCAGGTCGTCGGGCAGCGGCAATGTCTTCGCGCGGGGATCGAGCGCCCCGACCTGGACGAAGTACCAGTTTCGCGAGAGGTTCATGACGTTGTGGTAGAACTGGATGTCCGTTTCGAGAATCTCACCGCTTCGTGGATCGTGGATGTGCGGTCCTGAGGCGTTCTCAATCGTCGATGGCAGCCAGCGGATTACCGAGTAGCGAGCGTCCTCCGGACTCCATTCAGGGTCCTGTTCCGGCGTGGGTGCGTCCTTCGCGATGACGGCATTCTTGAAGCCGGCCGCCTCGAAGGCGATGTTCCAGCTTTCGACCCCCTTTTTCAGGTACGGCACCCACTTGGTCGGAGTCGCGGGATCGATCCAGTACACGATCGGCTTCACCGGTTCCGAGAGCGCGGCGTTCGGGTCCTTCTTCTCGAGGCGCCAGCGGGTGATGTACCGGCGTTGCGGAGCCCGGTGTTCATCCTTGCTGTAATCGATTTTGCTGGTCGAGAAATAACCGACCCGTTCGTCGAACAGCCGTGCCTGCATCGGCTTCTCCGGCAGCAGGACCATGCTGTAGTGCATCACCACGCTGTGGCTGCCGGGCCTCAGCGCCGGCGCGCCGCGCCCGCCTCCCGGCGCGGGTGGGCCGCCGCGCCCTCCGCCGCCCGGTTCCTGCGGTGGATTGTTGTACGTGTGAATCGCTTCGACCTCGATGTTCTCGGGGAACGACACGGCGCGCTCGACGAACGAACGGGAGGCGTCGAACGCCCGCGCGCCCACGCGGGTCCTGCCGCTGAATTCCGGGACGTCGGTCGTGAAGAGCCGCGTGGTGTCAATCACCACGGCGTCGTCTTTGCCAATCGCCTCGACGTTGAACGCCATCACGATCGGGTTGTAATTCGCCGCGTCGACGGCCTTGGCGATAGGCGTAGAAGGGTCGGCGATGACGTCGTACGACACGGCGCGCAGGAAGATCCTGTCGCCGCGGCGCTCCCACCTGACGACGCGGTTGCCCGCGGACTGGCCGCCGTAGCCGGCGCCGAGCGTGGTCTTCGCGATCTGGCTGACCCAGAGGAACTCCCGGCCAAGCCGCTCCTTCGGAATCTCGTAATAAATCCGGTCTTTGATCCGGTGGACGGTGAAGAGGCCCTCGTCCGATTTCGCTTCCTTGGTAATGACGCGGTCGTAGGGCCGGATTTCCGGCTCCTGAGCGCGCCCGCCGCGGCCTCCGCCCGTTTCCTGCGGCGTGGCCGTGCCCGTGCCCGTTGGCGCCGGCTCCTGTGCAATCAACGCACAAGGGACAATGGCCACGCTCAGTGCGTATACGAGTCTCCGCACAACTCTCATCGATCCCCTCCCCGAATGCGTTTTATACCAGAAACGGTTCGGGTATCTTCGGCCGAGGTGGGTTTTTCCATAGAAGTCAACCCAGGCGCTCCCTTTCTGCAGGAGCTCTGTCCCGACCACGCGGCGCCGAAGCGAGGAACCGTTGACTGATTCCGCAAGCAGGCTCTCCACGGCACTCCGTTTCATGCTCAGGCCGGCAGAGATGTATCGATCCGCGGTGTCCATGACGACGCGGGCGCCGTGGCTGCGCGCGTTGAGAACGCCCGCGCTCATCGCCGTCCTGCTCGGCGTCGTCACTGCGATTGCCGCGACGGGACGAATCACCGCCTCACTCGTCGTCAGTCAGACGCTGGTGTGGAGCTTCGTTCCCGCGCTGCAGCTGCTCACCGGCGCGATGGTCATCGCCAGCGTCCGCCGGCGGCCTGTCGACTTTCCACGGGCGCTCGAACTGTTGTTCGCGGCGCACGGCCCATGGTCTGTGTGGTTGATCTTCTTCGCCGCCAGCCAGGGCGTCGCGGTCAACACGAACGTCGTGCTGGCCTGCGCGGTGGTGCCGATCGCCTGGACCGCGGTGCTGGTCACCGCCTTTGCACGCGAGGTTCTCGGCGTCCCGGCGTCTTCCGCCCGGCGGAGGGCGTTCGCGCACCAGGCCGTTTCGGTGACGCTGATGGTGATCTACATCGAGCTCGCGACTGCGCTCTGGACGCGGATCATCGGGGTGTTCGAATCATGAAGGTCGCGCGAATTGCCGGCATCGGCCTGGTTTCTGCGGCTGTGGCGGCGGGAACAGCCTTCGACGTTCGCCGGCCGCCGCGACAGATTCCGCGGCATGGCGAGTATTTCGTTCTCCAAGGCGATTTTCACGTCCACGCGGCGCTCGGGGACGGCGGCGTCGCGCCGTGGGAGCTCCGGCGCGAAGCCGCACGGCGCGGGCTCGATGTGATTGCTGTCACCAATCACAACCAATTGCTGGCGGCTCGATCGACGCTCTCGCAGTCCGGCGGCTTGCCGATCGTCCTCGTCGGTCAGGAGATCACCGCGCCCGGGTTTCACATGACCGCGGTGGGCATCAACCAGACGATCGACTGGCGGCTGACCGCCAGCGAGGCGATCCGCGCCGTTCATGACCAGGGTGGGGTGGCAATCGCCGCGCATCCCATGCCGGGGTCGTGGACCACGAAGGACGACGAAGCGTTGCGGCTGATGGATGGCGCCGAGGTTGCGCATCCGGGGGTGATTCGCGCCAGCCGCGCTCAGCGGCTGTTGCTCGACTTTCATCGCCGTGCTGCAGAATCGAACCCATCGCTGGCGGCAATCGGATCGTCCGACTTTCACTGGGGCGGCCATCTCGGCCAGTGCCGCACGTTCCTCTTCGTGCGTGACGTGAGCGCAGCCGGCGTGATCGACGCTGTGCGCGATGCGCGCACGGTCGCGTTCGACGGCGACGATCGGCTGATCGGCGACCCGCAGCTGGTCGCGGCGGCGCGCGCGATTCTCAAGGCGAGTCCGCCGGCGATCGCGACGGACGCCCGCAGCCGGTTTGCAGCATGGTTGGCGCTCGCCGGGCTCGCCGTCCTCGTCATCTTTGGATAAAAAAGCCGGCTGGGAGCGTTCCCAGCCGGCTGTGACTTCTCTATTCGCGGACCCGCAAGCGAGCCGCGCGTTCGCGAAGCTCAGTACATTCCGCCCATTCCGCCCGGACCGCCGGCACCAGCCCCAGACTCCTTCTTATCCTCGGGGATCTCGGAGACGAGCGCCTCGGTGGTGAGGAGCAGGGAAGCGATGGACGCGGCGTTTTGGAGCGCCGTGCGCACGACCTTGACCGGGTCGATGACGCCCGAGGCGACCAGGTTCTCGTACTTGTCGCTTGAGGCGTTGTAGCCGTCGTCGCCCTTCCCGTCCTTCACCTTCTGGACGACGATCGAGCCTTCCTGGCCGGCGTTGGTGGCAATCCAGCGGAGCGGCTCCGTGATGGCCTTGCGGATGATTTCGGCGCCGACGTGCTGATCGCCTTCGAGCTTGAGCGAGTCCAGGGCCTTGCCGGAGCGAATCAGCGCCACGCCGCCACCCGGCACGATGCCTTCCTCGACCGCGGCCTTGGTCGCGTGCATCGCGTCCTCGACTCGCGCCTTCTTCTCCTTCATCTCGGTCTCGGTTGCCGCGCCGACCTTGATGACCGCGACACCGCCGACGAGCTTCGCCAGCCGCTCCTGCAGCTTCTCGCGGTCGTAGTCCGAGCTGGTCTCGTCAATCTGGGTGCGGATCTGCCTCACCCGGCCTTCGATCCCGCTCTGCTGACCGGCGCCCTCGACAATCGTCGTGTTGTCCTTGTCAATCGTGACCTTCTTTGCCTTGCCCAGGTCATCGAGCTTGATGTTCTCGAGCTTGATGCCCAGATCCTCGGTGATCGCCTTGCCGCCCGTCAGGGTCGCGATGTCCTCGAGCATGGCCTTGCGCCGGTCGCCGAAGCCGGGCGCCTTGACCGCCGCTGCCTGCAGCGTGCCGCGCAGCTTGTTCACGACCAGCGTCGCCAGCGCTTCGCCATCGACGTCTTCCGCGATGATGAGCAGCGGGCGGCCGGCGCGCGCCACCTGCTCGAGCAGGGGCAGCAGGTCCTTCATCGAGCTGATCTTCTTTTCGTGGATCAGGATGAGGGGGTTTTCGACGACGACCTCCATCCGCTCCGGATCGGTCACGAAGTAGGGCGAGAGGTAGCCGCGGTCGAACTGCATGCCCTCGACCACTTCCAGCGAGGTCTCCATCGACTTCGCTTCCTCGACGGTGATGACGCCGTCCTTGCCGACTTTGTCCATTGCTTCCGCGATGATCTTGCCGATCGTCTCGTCGCTGTTTGCCGAGATGGTGCCGACCTGCGCGATCGCGGTGCCGGAGACCGGCTTGGCCAGCTTCTTCAGCTCGTTGACGATGACTTCGACGGCCTTCTCGATGCCGCGCTTCAGCTCCATCGGGTTGGCGCCGGCGACAACGTTCTTCGCGCCCTCGCGGAAGATCGCCTGGGCCAGCACGGTGGCGGTGGTGGTGCCGTCACCCGCGATGTCCGACGTCTTGCTCGCCACTTCGCGCACCATCTGGGCGCCCATGTTCTCGAGCGGGTCCTTCAGGTCGATTTCCTTGGCGACTGTGACGCCGTCCTTGGTGATGGTGGGGGAGCCGAACTTCTTGTCGAGGACGACGTTGCGGCCCTTCGGGCCGAGGGTGACCTTGACGGCGTTGGCGAGGGCGTTGACGCCGCGGAGGATCGCCTGACGCGACTCCTCGCCGTAGATAATCTGCTTGGCCATGATGTGTGTTGATCTCCCTTACGAGTTGAGGACGCCGAGGATCTCTTCTTCTCGCATGATGAGGTATTCCTCACCGTCGAGCTTGATCTCCTGGCCCGAGTACTTGCCGAACAGGATGGTGTCGCCTTCCTTGACGTCGAGCGGGGTCACCTTGCCGTCCTTCTCGACCTTGCCCTTGCCGACGGCGATGACCTTGCCCTGCTGCGGCTTTTCCTTGGCGGTGTCGGGGATGATGATGCCGCCCACTTTCTGTTCGCCTTCCTCGAGGCGCTGAACGATCACCCGATCGTGCAGGGGGCGGATGCGCACTGCGGTCTGCGTTGCTGGCATAGCGTTGTTCACTCCATTGTTGAGACAGCGCGGAGCACCGGCTCCGCGGATTCTGGCGGCTTGGCCCGGCGGAAGACGCGCGACTTGTTCCGCCTGAGGCGGACCGGGTCGTGTTCGGGACTGGGGCCAAAAAGCCCTTGTAAATATTGCCTGGTCGCACGCCGCTCGCACTGCGGCTTAGCAATCAGTGAGACCGACTGCTAATTGTATAGGAAGCGTCACGGGCCTTGTCAAGCACTCGCAGGGGAAGAGTGCTAATGCGATCGCTCACTCGGGTGTGGAGTTCCGACCGGCCGGCCACCCGCACGCCGGGGCGCTCAATCCGGTCGCCCCGCTGGCCCGGAACTGGAAGCGGGCCTCGAGGGTTCTTCGTGACGCGATCAGGTCCGCTTGATCCGGTATCGGTCATCTTGCGGGCGACGGTGTTGCGATGGATGCCGAGCAGATCGGCCGCGTCGCCGACGTTTCCCTTCGCGCGCTGCAGCGCGCGTGCGATGAACACCTTCTCGAACTCGCGGCGCGCATCGTCGTAGCGAACGCCGCGGTCGAGCAGTTGTTGCACCAGGTTCTCGAGCTGCTCGCGCACGAGACCCTACTGCAGCTCGCGGCCGCTCAGCAGACGGAACGCCTCGACGTATTTTTCCCGCGTGCGTTGAATCACGTCATCGGGCAGCGACGGAACCGGCGGCTGCTTGTTCCAGGTGATCTGCTCGAGATAGTCGCGGACGTACTGCTTGTCGAAGCTTGGCTGCCCGTGGCCAGGCTCGTAGCGATCCTTCGGCCAGAATCGAGAAGAGTCGGGCGTCAGGACTTCGTCGATCAGGACGATCTCGTTGCCGTCCGCCTTCGCGCCTTCGGCGCTACGGCGCGATGAATTCGGGCTCGCCGGTGCGAGCCCGAATTCAAACTTGGTGTCGGCGATGATGATGCCCTTCGACTCGGCGTGGGCGACACCGCGCGCGTAGATCTCGAGGGTCAGCGCCTTGAGCCGTGCGATCAAATCCGCGCCGACGATGCGGCCGGCCTCTTCCTCGCTGATGTTGATGTCGTGACCGGTGTCGGCTTTGGTTGCCGGCGTGAAGATTGGCTCTGGCAGCCGATCGGATTCGCGCAGTCCGGACGGCAGCCGGACACCGCACACGCTCCCGGTCTGCTGATACTCCTTCCAGCCCGAGCCCGACAGATATCCACGGGCCACACACTCGATCGGGATCGGATCGGTCCGGCGTACCAGCATCGTCCGGCCGTGGAGCTGGTTCGCGTGGCGGCGGGCCGGTTCGGGAAAGCACGACGCATCCATCGAGAGCAGGTGGTGCGCGACCAGATCGCCGACGCGCTCGAACCAGAAGCCGGACAGCTGCGTGAGCACTTTGCCTTTGTCGGGAATGCCCGAGCCGAGCACATAGTCGAAGGCGGAAATCCGATCGGTCGCGACGATGAGGAGCGCATCGCCGATCTCGTACACGTCGCGCACCTTGCCGCGCCGATGAAGGGTGAGACCGTCGAGTTGGGTTTCGAGTAGAGGGGCGGTGGACAACACGGTCAGCCTCGCAGACCGTCTCCGCCCATTTGGCTACGGCGTGTGTCGCCGAAGCGCGCCGCGCGAAGACGGAAGAAGACGAAGCTTACCGTCGTGGAAGAGGGGAGTCAACGAGTACTCGCGCGCGATTACTTCTCGGTCTTGCCGGGCTCGCGCAGCGTGAGATCGCCGCGCGTCGTCCGTACCGTAATCGTCGGGCCGCCACCGCGCACGGCACCTGATGCGCGCGACTCCTTGTTGTCGCGGTCGGTCGTGACTTCGAGACCGAGATCCTTGAAGGCGGTATCTGGTGCCATCCGCCCGTCGACGACGACCGCGTCGAGACGGAAGCCGCCAGGTGGAGGCGTCAGGCCGACTTCCTCGCCGTCGCTGTAGATCGCGATCGGGGCCGCGCCGGTCATCGCGATGTTGAGCTCGGCGTTCCGGCCGTCGACCCGCGTTTCAGATTTGACCCCGTTCATCGTGACGGTACCGTTGATGGCATTGACGCGGATCGGTCCGCGCGTGCCTTCGAGATTCTCGAGCGTCACGTCAGCGTTCCGGCATTCGATGTCGAGCGGCCCGCCGAGGTTCGCGCCCCGCAATTCTCCGCCTTGCTCCATCACGATCGACGCGTCGCCCTTCACTCCCTGCAGTTTGACCTCGGAACTGCGGCCGGTGAGCTTCAGCGCGCCGACGTTCTCGATCGTCATGGAGCCGCCGCGATGACTGATCGCGACCCGTCCCTCGACGTTCTTGATCGTCGTCTCGCCGCCTGAATTCGTCGCCTCCACGCTGGCGACGTTGGTGATCGAGAGCTTGCCGGGGCGCGTCTCAATCCGCGCGCGCAGCCGGTTTGGGATCTTGAGCGTCAAGGTCGCCCGCTGCCGCCCGGTGTGGCGGCCCTGGACGTAGCCGACGGCGAGTGTCAGGCTCGATGCCGTCCGGTCCTGCTTCAGGACGGTCTCGTCGGCGTACTTCTTGGCCTCCCCATCGTCGTAGGCGCTCGAGTGCACCCGGAGCGACGCTTCGACGTCGGCGCGGTCCTCGCCGAGTATTTCGACCTCGCTCAAGAATTCGATGATCCGGACCTCGGTGACCTCCCGATCGATTGGAATCGTCGAGCTCCTGGTAACGACAGCCGAGGCGCGATTGCCGCGGACTTCACGGCGCGCCATTTCCAGGAAACGGGAGAGCGAGAACCCCTTTTCGTTCGGATCGGCAGGCGGGGCGGTCGCCTGGTACACGACCGCTCCGACGATCACGAAGCAGATGATGAGCAGTAACTCACGCTTGCCCATAGACTTGGAGCCGCTCCCCATAGTAAAGTCCGACGGGAGCGCCCGCCTTTGCTTGTCGTGAGCTCTTGGCGACAAGCTACGGCGAGGTTTCGCCGAAGCGCGTGCCGTGAGCGCGCGAAGGTGGACCCCTCGGACACATCCCGGATTCTAATCCCGACTGTCTCACGCATGTGGCCACGCGTTCGCACCGTACTCATCTTTCTGCTCACGCTCATGCTGCTCGCGTTCTTCCTGCGGAACGCGAACTGGGGAGCGGTGTGGGCTGAAACGCGCCGCGCCCAGCCGGTGCTCCTGCTGGCCGCGGTGATGGTCACCGCCGCGACGTATGCGCTTCGAGCCTTCCGCTGGCAGTATCTGCTCGCGCCGCTCGGCCGCGTGCACTTCGGCATTGCCTTTCGCACCACGGTTATCGGCTTTGCCGCGACGTTCCTCCTGCCCGCCCGTGCCGGTGAGGTGATCCGGCCGTATCTGCTGGCCCGACGCGAGGGGTTGCCGGCGACCGCGGCGTTTGCCACGATCATCCTCGAGCGCCTGCTCGATCTCGTCGCGGTACTCGGATTGTTCGCGGTCTTCGTGCTCACCGTGAATCCTTCGAGCCTGGCCGCGGATCCGGCGCAGTTCGCGCGCGTGAAGGTCGGCGGGCTCCTGGCAGCTCTGGCCGCCGCTGTCGCGCTCGCGGTCGCGTTCGTCGCCGCCGGGCACCCGGAACGGCTCGGCCGGCTGGCGCTCCGCATCGAACATGTATTGCCGGAAAAGCTCGCGCGGACCGTAGCGAAGTTCGTGGAGTCGTTTACGCAGGGGCTCGCGGTGATGCGCCAGCCACGTCGCCTGCTCGTGTCCCTCGCGCTCTCGATTCCGTTGTGGCTCTCGATCGCCGCAGGGATCTGGCTGACGTCGTTGGCATTCCATATTACGTTCCCCTTCGCGGGTTCGTTCCTCGTGATGACCATCCTGGTCGTCGGCGTCGCGATGCCGACGCCTGGGGCGATCGGTGGGTTTCATGCGGCATATCAGATTGCGGTACAGAGCTTTTTCGCGGCCCCCGACGATCGCGCGATTGGCGCCGCCATCGTGCTCCACGCGATCTCGTTCCTCCCGGTGACCGCGCTCGGCATCGTCTTCATGGCGCGCGAGGGCTTGACGCTGGCCGGCGCCAAAGCGCTCGCCGTCGAGCAGAAATCAGCCCAGCCGACTGACGCAGACCTGCCCGACGGCAACAAGCGGCTGGGGGCCGCCCGATGAAGTGCCCGTATTGTGCCCACCTCGGCGACAAGGTCGTCGATTCACGCGAGAGCAAAGAGGGGGAAGTCATCCGGCGCCGGCGGGAGTGCCTGGGCTGTGGCCGTCGATTCACCAGTTACGAGCGAATAGATGAGATTCCGTACATGGTGGTCAAGAAGGACGGCAGCCGCGAGCGCTTCGAGCGTCAGAAACTTCTTGCTGGTTTGCTCAAAGCATGCGAAAAACGCCCAGTCAGCGTGGCGTCGCTCGAGGCCGTCGCGGACAAGGTCGAAATGGCTCTGCAGGACAAGCCCGAGCGTGAGATGAGCACCGAAGAAGTCGGTGCTTTTGTGATGAACGAGCTCAGGCATCTTGATAAAGTCGCGTACGTCCGCTTCGCTTCGGTGTATCGTCACTTCCGCGACATCGGGGAGTTCATGACCGAGCTGAAGGACTTGTTGAATGCCAAGGAATGACGGGAGGCCGGGCCTGACCCGTTGGGTTGTCTGCGCCGCCGTCGTGGTTGTGACTGCCCAGTTGCTGCTTTCGGCCGTCCAGGCCATCCAGGTCACGACGCTCGCCAGGGACGGCCGCGTGTACGTCTCCTTCAAGCTGTCTGACGCGTTCAACAACGAAGAGATCCGCGCGGCGATTCACAGCGGACTCACCATCACCTTTGTCTACGATGTCGACCTGCGCAGGGGCGCCGCCGCCTGGGTCGATCGCACGATCGATTCCGCGACCGTGAGCGCCGGCGTGCAATACGACAATCTGGCGCGCCGCTATCAGGTGACGCTTCGCGCCGACGGCCGGCTCGAGGACACCAAGACCATCGACCGCGAAGATCTCGCGCGGCGATGGCTGACGGAATTCGATCGCCTGAATCTGTTCAGCAGCGATCGGCTCGAGCAGAACGTCGAATACTACGTCCGCGTGCGTGCGCGTACGACGCCACGGAACACCACCTTCGTCTGGCCGTGGCAGATCACGGATGTCGCCGGGCTCGCGAAGTTCACCTTCCTCCGCTGACCGCGCCTCCAGCCCTCGCGTTGCCAAAACCGCGGAAATTGCCAAGAATGCGTCGGCAGGCATTCTGCGGCCGATAATCCGGGAAGTTGCAGCTCGGGACCGTTCCCGTCCCCTGACTGCCGCGGCGTGTGGTTTGATCGGGTGAGACCGGCAGCCCTGGCAGCTCTGGCGTTCTGATGCCCACTACTCTCCGAGACGTACAGCGCCCGACGCTGCCGCCGCGGTCGACCGCGGCCGCCCTGCCGCCGCCGTCCCGCCCCGCCCCACCCGAACGCCGGCGGTTCCGGGACAACCCGCGGCTCATCTTGCTCGGCATCCTGATTCTGCTCATCGCGCTGGTCGCGATGGTGACTCTGGCCGACCGGGCGCCGGAGCTGAATCCGAATTTCCTCACCGAGGTGCTCCTCTACGCGCTCTCGGCTGCGGACCTGACGATGCTGATCGCGCTCGGGTTCGTGCTGGCGAGGAACATCATCAAGCTCGCGGTCGAGCGGCGGCGAGGCCTGCCGTTCTCGCGGTTCCGCGCGAAGCTCGTGGGCGCGATGCTCGGGTTGACGATCATTCCCGCGCTCCTCGTGCTACTCGTCGGCAGCGAATTGATTCGCAGCGCGACCCAGAAGTGGGTGAGCCAGCCGGTCGAGGCCGTCCTCGGCTCGGCCAAACAGATCGCCGGCGAGTATTACAAGGAGCGAGAGGGAGTCGTGGTCCGTCACGCCGCCGACCTGGCGCGTGCGATACCGCTCGGGGCGCTGCGCGCCGGAGATTCCGCGACGTTGCGGCGGGTGATCGAGGCGGAGGTCACGCACGGACGGATCCCCCGCGTCGAGATCTACGCCCTCGTCCCGGGAGCCGAGCCGATCCCGCTGGTCGCCGCCCAGTCGCCGACCGTGCCACGCGACGATGTCCGCGCGCTGACCGATCGATTCGCCGCCCGGGTCGCGGCGGGCAGCACGAGTGTGACGCACGAGAAGCTCGATAGTGGCGGTGAGGTGGTACAGGCCGGTTCGGTCGTCACCGATCCCGCGACCAGGCAGCCGCTCGGCGTCGTGATCGCGAGCGACTACCTGACCGGCGAACTCGCCGACGAGTTCCAGCGGATCATCGCGGCTTACGAGAACCACACGCGGCTGGGCGTGCTGACCAGGCCGCTGCAGGGCATCTATCTGTCGCTCTTCCTGATGATGACGCTGATGATTCTGGTCAGCGCGACCTGGATGGGCCTCTACCTGGCGAAACGGATCACGCGCCCGGTGCACATGCTCGCGGCGGGCGCTCGTGAGATCGGCGCCGGACACCTCGACCACCGCATCGAGCCTGAGACGCGCGACGAATTCGGCTCGCTCATCGAAGCGTTCAACTCGATGGCCGGCGAGCTCGCGACCAGCCAGCGTAAGCTCGAACGATCGCGGCTGGATCTCGAGCAGAAGAACCTGCAGCTCGACGAGCGCCGCCGTTATATCGAGACGGTGCTCGAGCGGATTGCGACGGGCGTCGTGTCGATCGGGGCCGATGGCGGAGTCGAGACCATCAACGGCGCGGCGCTGCGCCTCCTCGACGTCGACCGCACGGTCGTTGGCACCCACGCCGAGGACATCTTCGAGCGCGAGGATCTGAGGCCGCTCGGCACCGTGCTGCGGCAGACGCGCAGCGCCGCCGGATTACCCGCCGGCCAGGAAATTACGCTCGTCCGTGAGGGCCGCGAGCTCCATCTGGCGGCGGCGGCGACGCCGCTGCAGGGGGAGGATGGCAGCCCTGAAGGGGCGGTCCTCGTGTTCGACGACGTGACCCCGCTGATCCGGACGCAGCGGGTCGCGGCCTGGCGCGACGTCGCCCGGCGCCTGGCCCACGAAATCAAAAACCCGCTGACACCGATTCAGCTATGTGCCGAGCGGATCCGCCGCCATTTTGGCTCCGCGCCTCCGCCCGCCCGAGACATCGTCGAGGAGTGCACTACGACGATCGTCGGCGAAGTCGAATCGCTGAAGGCGCTGGTCGACGAGTTCGCGCAGTTCGCCCGCATGCCCGCGCCCAAGACCGTGCCGACGGATCTGCATCGTCTGCTGCAGGAGTCGCTGGCGCTGTACAACGGCCTGTTCCGGAACATCCGCATCGAGCACCGGTTCGACGAGTCGCTGCCGCCGGTCAGGCTCGACGCCGAGCAGGTGCGCCGCGTGCTCATCAATCTCGTCGACAACGCCGTCGAGGCGCTCGGCGGGGCCGGCGCCGCGGAACGAGAGGCCGGCGAAACGCCGACGATCGTCGTCGAGACCCAGCACGATCGAGGCAATGCCGTCGCGCGGGTCGTCGTGGCGGACAATGGTTCCGGCATCCCGCCGGCGGATCGCGACAAGCTGTTCATGCCGTACTACTCGACCAAACTGCGCGGCAGCGGCCTCGGCCTCGCCATCGTCCGGCGTATCATCGTCGAACACGGCGGCAGCATCGAGGTGCTCGACAACGAGCCGCACGGCAGTCGGTTCGTCATCGAGTTGCCTTTGTGAGAAATCGACGTGATCGGTGATCACCCGGATCACCGATCCCGACAGCGAAGTCTATGAAGTCCTCAGTTCTGATCGTCGATGACGAAGCCGGCGTGCGGACCGCGCTGAGCGGCGTGCTGCGCGACGAGGGGTATCAGGTCGATGCCGTGGAGAGCGGCGAGGCCTGTCTCGATCGCGTCGCGCGCGCTCCGTATGACGTCATCGTGCTCGATATCTGGCTGCCCGGGCTCGACGGGCTCGCCACGCTCGAGCGGCTGCGGCAGCGGCACGTCGACGCGCCGGTCGTGATGATTTCGGGGCACGGCAACATCGAGTCCGCGGTGCGCGCCATCAAGATGGGCGCCTACGATTTCGTCGAGAAGCCGCTGTCGCTCGACAAGACGGTTCTGGTGATCGGCAACGCGGTGCGGCAGCGGCGGCTCGAAGCGGAGAACCGCGCGCTGCGGGCGCACGTCGATCGGCGGCTCTCGATGGTCGGCGAGAGCTACGTGATGATGCAGCTGCGCGAGCAGGTCGCGATGGCGGCGCCAACCAACGGACGCGTGCTCATCTACGGCGAGAACGGCACGGGCAAGGAACTGGTCGCGCGCAGCGTGCACTCCTTGAGCCGGCGCCGCGGCGGACCGTTCATCGAAGTGAACTGCGCCGCGATCCCCGAGGAGCTGATCGAGAGCGAGCTGTTCGGCCACATCAAGGGGGCGTTCACCGGCGCGCTCGCCGATCGCCGGGGCAAATTCGAGCTGGCCGACGGCGGGACGCTGTTCCTCGACGAGATCGGCGACATGAGCCTGAAGACCCAGGCCAAGGTCCTGCGCGCGCTGCAGGAGCAGGTGGTCGAGCCGGTGGGCGGCGCGACCAGCGTGCGGGTCGACGTCCGCGTGCTCGCCGCGACGAACAAGGATCTGCCCACCGAGATCCGGTTCGGACGGTTCCGCGAGGATCTGTACTTCCGTCTGAACGTCATTCCGATCTTCGTGCCGCCGCTCCGCGATCGCCCCGACGACATCCTGTTGCTCGCCGAGCACTTCATGACGGAGCTGGCGCGCGAGAACGGCCGGCGCCCGAAGAAGTTCGACAACGGCGCCATCACCGGCCTGCGCAGCTGTCGCTGGCCGGGGAACGTTCGCGAGCTGCGCAATGTGATCGAGCGGTTGATGATCATGGTGCCTGGCGACACGATCACGCTGGCCGATCTGTCGTTCCTCGACGGCGCCGCCGCGGTGTCGGTTCAGGTCTCAGGTCCGGTCGTGCCGCTGCACGAGGCTCGCGATCGATTCGAACGGGATTACATCCTGCGCGCGCTGGCGGCGCAGCAAGGCAACATTTCGCGGACCGCGGAGGCGCTCGGCGTCGAGCGGAGCAACCTGTACCGGAAGATGCGGGCCTTCGGGATCGCCCCGGCCCGCCGGCTCGATGGGGAGGAAGAGGCCGTCTGACCGCGGATCCTGAAATCCCATCGTTTCGAATTTCGAATCCAATCTTCCGAATAGGGACGAAACCACCTGACCCGCAATTCGTCCCAATTGCAGGCCTGTCAGGCGCTTAGGTCGATCACGCTCGTCACGCGTTTCACGGCGTAAAATGTGCATTCCAAACCAGCCGGTTGCTCACTCAACCTCTTGAACCATTCGACCCTGGACCATTTGTAGGAGGATACATGTTCCGCTTGAAAGTCATGGCGGCGCGCGCAGCAGTGGCCATTCTGGCCGCGATCCTGGTGCCGTCCGTCGGGTTCGCGCAGATGACGCGCGGCAGCATCGCAGGGGTAGTGCGTGACGCTTCGGGGGCAGTCGTCCCTGGCGCCACGGTGACGGTGACGAACGTCGCGACGAACGCCGCGCTGACGGCGGTCACCGACGGCGAGGGCTTCTATCGCGTCCCCGCGCTTGAACCTGGGATCTACACGGTCAACTCCGAGCTGTCAGGGTTCCGGAAGGTCGAGACAGCGTGACGTGGCCGTGCGCACGGCGCAGGAGACCCCGCTCGACTTCAAGATGGATCCCGCGGGGGTCGGCGAGACGGTGCAGGTGACCGCCGAAGCCGCGACAGCGGGGTTGAACAGGACGAATCCCACGATCGCCACGAGCATCAGCGCGCGCGCGATCGAGGACCTGCCGCTGCCGGGCGGACGCAACATCAACAATCTGATTCTGACCGTGCCCAACGCCCAGTCGACCGGCGGGCCAGGGCACCTATGCCATCAACGGCAACCGGCCGCGCAACAACAACTACATGATCGATGGCTCGGACAACAACGACATCTCGGTGACGATCTCGACCTCGCAGGTGGTGCCGGAGGCGGTGGCCGAGTTCCAGGTCATGCAGAATCCGTACAGCGTCGAGTTCGGACGCAATAGCGGCGGACAGATCAACGTCATCACCAAGAGCGGATCCAACCGCTTCGCGGGAGACTTCTTCGATTACTACCAGGCCTCGGGGATGAACTCGCGATCGAACATCGACAAGGCCAGCAACCTGACCGATCCGGCACGCGTCATCCGCCATCAGCTCGGCGGCGACGTCGGCGGGCCAATCGTCAAGGACAAGCTGTTCTTCTTCGGCCTGTTTCAGCGCGACACGCAGAACCCGGCCGAGCGTCCGTTCAGCCACGGCGGTGACGATCCCGACGCAGGCAGGCTTCGCCGCGTTGGCGGGGGTGCCGCTCCGCGCAGGTCAGTCCGCGGCGAGCCGTCAGGCGATGCTGTCTGCCCTCGGCTATCTCAACGACATCTACGCGCAGAACCCGGTGTTCCGGAATCTCGAGCTCGACGGTTGCGAACGGCGTGACGATCCCCACGGCTCAGACGAACATCAGGATTTTCGATCCGAGCAAGTACTACACCTACATGGGCCGTGGTGATTTCCGCCCGGTGGCCAGCGACAACATCACCGTGCGCCATCATTACAACGATCGGTCGGACGTCAACCAGATCAGCAACTGCACGTTCGGCGCGTTGTTCTGTGGCAGTCAGGTACTGCTGGATTCGAACTTCGCGGCCAGCGACGCGCACATCTTCTCGTCGAGCCTGCTCAACGAGGCGCGCTTCTCAATCGTCAAACGCGACCTCGATTTTCCGGAGAACGATCCCGTCAGTCCGTCGGTCACCATCTCGGGGCTGTTCAGCGTTGGCGGTGCCAGCAACTTCCCGCAGGGCCGCGTGACGACCGCCTACCAGTTCTCCAACACGACGACCTGGAACAAGGGCAAGCACGCGATGAAGTTCGGCGCCGATATCCGGTTGAACGACGTTTTCAACAAGGCCGCCTTCGATTCGAAGGGCACGTTCACGTTCAACAACCTGCAGGATTACCTGAACAACAACGCGAACGTGGTGAGGACGGCACTCCAAACCGCCGATTTCAACGTCGACCAGTGGCAGAACTACTTCTTCGTGCAGGACGACTTCCGTGTCACGTCCGACCTGACGCTGAATCTCGGTCTGAGGTACGAGACGTCCGATGTCCCGCTCGGGATGTTCGGTGCCACGGATCCACAGGTGCTCGCCGTGGGCGTGCCGGGGCCGGTCAAGCGCGATACGAACAACTGGGCGCCGCGCGTCGGCTTTGCCTGGAGTCCGCGGAGTCAGAACGCGTTCATCGGCGATGGCAAGACCGTCATCCGCGGCGGGTATGGCATGGCGTATGACGTCATTTTCTACAATCTGCTGACTGTCAACACGAATCCCAACGTCAGCACGCTCAGCTTGAACAACCTCCTCGACCAGTACCCGAACAAGCTGACGGCTGGGAACACGGCGCAGTTCAGCCCGCTGAACGCGTACACGAACTCGGCGGAGAACACCGAGAACCCGGAGAGCCGCTTCTACAGCCTCACGATGCAGCGCGAAGTCGGGAAGTATCTGTTCGAGGTCGGCTACTCGGGCAGCCGCGGCTACAAGGGCATCAACCAAATCCACTTGAACCCGGCGATTCTGACGGCCGAGCAGGCGGCGACGGTGCGCGCGGCCGGAAACTCAACCGGGATCCCATCCGTTCAGAATCGGCGCGTCAATCCGGCCTGGGGCGTGCGCACGGTGATTCCGGCCTACGTCGGACCCGGCGGTAACGACGTCGAGGCGCGTTCGGAGTACAACGCGATCTTCGTGTCGGCCAACCGCCGCCTGTCGAACGGGCTGATGGTCAACTCGTCCTACACGTTCAGCAAGTGGATGAGCAACAACGACGCGTCGCTCGGCGAAGGCGGCACTGCCCAGTCCAGCCAGCGCCCTCAGAACATGTTCGACTACGAGGCGGAATGGACGCGTTCGAACTTCGACCGTCCGCACCGCCTCGCGGTCAGCTACATCTGGGAAGTGCCGGGACCAAAGAGCGGCATCCTCGGTCATATCATTGGTGGCTGGCAGCTCTCGGGTGTGACCTCCGGCCAGTCGGGCGCGCCCTTCACGATCTTCACCGGCGTTGACTCGAATGGCGACGACAACAACGGCTCCGATCGGCCGAACATCAACCCGTCCGGCACGTTCACCTGGGACGAGCGCCATCGCGAGTTCACGAACAACGGTTACTACACCGTGCCGCTCGGTTCGAACAACCTGCCGCTGGCCAACAGCCTCGGCGACGGCAATGCGCCGCGCAACAGCGAGCGCGCGGCGTCGGCCTGGAACACCGACCTGGCGCTGATGAAGCGCTTCGGCCTGCCGGGAACGACCACGTTCACCGTGCGGATCGACGCGTTCAACGCGCTGAACCAGGACAACTACGGTACTCCCACTAACGCCGCCGCCAACGGGAACATGTCGAGCCCGACCTTCGGCAAGAACACGAACAACTGGGGCCGTCGAATCATCCAGCTCGGAGGCAAGTTCACGTTCTAGGTTTACGTGAGAGATGCGCCGGGAGTCACGGCGGGCCGGCGCATATCTGACGTGCGTGCCTGGGGAACCCTGGATATGTTGGGTTCCCCTTTTTACGTCCTACGTCCTACGTGCTGTGTGCTCACGTGCTCGTCCTACGTCCTACGTGCAGACGTGCAACGTGCTACGTGCTTTACTCCTTCAGTTTGTTCTCCAGAATCTGCGCCGGCGTGAAGCGTTCCAGCTGCAGGTAGTGCTCTGCGGCGCCGACCAGGGCGGCTGACGGGACGAGGCCGACGATCTCGCTTTCCAGGATGCTTACGCCGTATCGCGCGGCTTCGCGGGCTACCAGGTCGAAGACGCGGTGCATCGGCGTCTTCTGGTAGTTCGTGAGGTTGATCGAGACCTGGGCCAGGTTGCGATCCTCCAGCTTGACGCCCATCGCCTTCACATAGCGAAGGCCGCCGCTGCTGTGCCGGATGGCGGCCGCGATCTTCTTCGCGACGTCCAATCGATCGGTGTTCAGATTGATGTTGTAGGCGATGAGCGGCATGCGGGCGCCGATGACCGAGGCGCCGGCGGAGGGATGGGGGGCGGACGGACCGAAATCGGGCGCCCACTCCGGCGACGCCATCTTGGCGGCGAGGCCCTCGTACTCGCCCCGGCGGATGTCTTCGAGGTTCTTGCGCAGCGGATTGTTGGAGGCTTCCTCGTACAGGTACACCGGGATCTGGAATTTTTCGGCGACCGCGGCGCCGACTTCACGGGCGAGCGACACGCACTCGGCCATCGACACTCCCTCAATCGGCACGAACGGGACGACGTCCACGGCGCCCACACGGGGATGCTCGCCGCTGTGGATGCGCAGATCGATCGTCGCGACCGCCGCCTCGAACAGCGACAGGATCGCTGACTTGACGGCATCGGGGCCGCCCACGAGCGTGATGACCGAGCGGTTGTGCGAGGCGTCCGAGGAATAGTCGAGCAGCCGGGCGCCCGGCGTATCGCGTACCGCCCGCACCAGCCGTTCGATCACGTCCGCCCGGCGCCCCTCGCTGACGTTCGGTATCGATTCGATGATCGCCATGCCGGGATGTTCTATCACGATGGCCCCGGCTGCCGGGCCCGCCCTGCCGTGGCCAAACCGGGGTCAGATCTCGAATTTCTGGATGAGCCGTTGGAAAATCGAGATCCGACCCCGGGATCAGACGCGATATAATTCTCGCAACTTGTTCAGCAATACGACCATAGTGCCTGCATGACTGACGCGCTTCGTTCTGATCGGCCCGGAGACGCGCCGGATCGTGAACGCGACGCCAGGATCGAAGAGCTCCTCCTTTCCGGTCTCGACCATTACTTCACTGGCCAGCACGAGCTCGCGATCAATGTCTGGACGCGCGTGCTCTTCCTCGACCGGAACCATGCCACCGCGCGGGCGTACATCGAACGCGCCCGGAGCGCGTTGTCCGAACGCCAGCGTGAGGGCGACGAGCTGTTGCACGCCGGGGCCGCCGCCCTGGGTCGGGGCGATCGCCTGGCGGCCCGGCAGCTCCTGACGTCGGCGATCGAGCGCGGCGCCAACGGCGAGGACGCTCTGGCGCTTCTGCACCGGCTCGACCGCCTGGAAGCGGCGGTCTCGCCGATCGGCGGCGCTGCGGCGCCGGCTTCGCCCGCGGCAAAGCGACGCAGCGCCAAGGAAGTGGAGGCAGGCCGCCGCGACTCCCGGATTGCCTGGGTTGCGGCTGGCGTCGTCGCCGGAGTTCTGATCGCGGCGCTCGTGGGTACGTACTTGTGGCTCGCGGCGGATCCGTTGGATCTGACCGCGGCGCAGGTGACCTCACCCCAGGTCGCCGAAGATCCTCTGCCGGTTCCTGCCGCCTGTGAGATCCGACTCCTGCGCGCGCGTGATCTCTACGCTAAGGGCCGGCTCCGGGAGGCGGCCGCGCTGCTCGAGGCGGGGGATCCCGACGAGCGGCACCGCGCGAGCATGGACGAGCTCCGCGGGACGATTCAGCGCCAGCTCCTCGCCGCCGCGCGTCAACCGGACCGGCCTGCTCGCGAGTCAACCACGGGCCCGTCCGGACCCTCGACGCCAGCCGACAAATGAGGTGCCCCAAGTGCCAGTACATCAGCTTCGACAGCGGCGAGCGCTGCCGAAACTGTGGGTACGAGTTCATGTTCTCGAAGGAGGATGACGAGCAGCTCGAGGTCACGATCGCCCGCGACGAACCAGGGCCCGGCCGCGTGCGCGACATATCGTTGACCGAGCTCGATACGCCGCTGTCGATCAAGCGGCCGGCTCACGATACGGATCCCGAGCTGGATAGCGCGCCCTTCGGACGGCGCCAGCTCACGGCCGCCGATCTGCCGCTTTTCACCGAGCGCGTCGCGGACGATCAGGCGCCGCTCGTGAGCGCCTCGGCCGTGCCACGCCAGCCCTTGGCGGTGCGTCGCGCGAGCCCCGTGCCGCGGCCGCGCCGGAACCCGCTGCCCGAGGAGCTCACGCTCGATCTGGATGCCGATCAGGACGTCGCCGAGCCGTCCGGGTTCGAGGCCCCACCGCCGGCCATTCAGACCGACGCGGTGTCCGGCGCATCGGCCGGAATCATCCGCCGATTCTTCGCGGGTCTCGTCGACACCATCATCGTCGGCGGCATCGAAACCGGTGTCGTGTACCTGACTCTCCGCGCCTGTGAGCTCGAACCGTCGCAGTGGCGGGCATTGCCGATGATGCCGATGGCTGCGTTCATGCTCCTGCTGAGCGGCGGATATTTCGTCCTGTTCACGGCCGCCGGAGGCCAGACGATTGGAAAGATGATCACGCGCATCAGGGTCGTCTCCGTTCATGCCGATGGCGGGGGCAGCCTGCGCGTCTCGTTTGGCGCGGCCATGATGAGAGCCGTGGCGTCGTTCGGATCGGTATTGGCGCTGGGGACGGGTTTCCTTCCGATCCTGTTCAGTGCAGATCGGCGTGCCTTCCACGACCGCGTCGCTGAAACCCGCGTCGTCGTCGCGTGACCCGCCTGGCCGTTTTCATCGCCACGTTTGGCTATTGCGGGTACTTCCCGTTTGCGCCAGGTACGGTCGGCTCGGCCGCTGGTCTCCTCGTGTACCTGATCGTCTGGTGGTCGCAGTCGCCGGCCGTCGAAGTGGCGTTGATCGTCGCCTTGTTCCTGGCCGGGACGTGGGCGGGAACGGTCGCTGAGCGGTATTTCGGCGGGATCGATCCCGGCCCGATCGTGATCGACGAAGTCGCCGGGATGTTGATCACGCTGGCGTTCATTCCAGTGGGCGTCTCGGGAGCCCTCGCGGGGTTCTTTCTCTTCCGGGTGTTCGACGTGTTGAAGCCTTTTCCGGCGCGCCGGTTCGAGAGTCTGCACGGCGGGCTGGGCGTCATGGCAGACGATGCGATGGCGGCGGTTTACGCGAACCTGTCGCTGCGTGCGTTGATGTGGCTGGCGCCGGACTGGGTGAAATGAGCTCCTCGCGTCCGGTGCGGTCGGCCGAGGTGATCGCTGTAGGATCCGAGCTCCTCGGTTCGACCCGGCTCGACACCAACTCTCTTTTCATTGCCGAACGCCTGTCCGCTCTGGGGATCGAGCTGTGCGCGAAAGGGGTGGTCGGCGACGATCGCCGGCGGCTGGCCGGCATGTTCCGGCAGGCGCTCGAGCGCGCCGATCTCGTCGTGGTGACTGGAGGGCTTGGACCGACGGATGACGATCTGACCAGGGAATCAGTAGCTGAAGTGCTTCAGCTGCCGCTGGTGGAGGATCCGGCCATCGTCGCGCGCATCGAGCAGCGTTTTGCGCGGCGCGGGATGAAGATGCCGGAGATCAACCGGCGCCAGGCGCAAGTCCTGCGCGGTGGAGCCGCCCTGGACAATCCCAACGGCACCGCGCCGGGTCAGTACATCGAGCACGGGGACAAGATCGTGCTGCTCCTGCCGGGTCCGCCGCGTGAGCTGCAGCCGATGCTGAGCGCGGTCTGTGAGGGCGTCCTTGGCGCCCGCGCCAGCGGCGAACGGATCTACCGAGTGAGCCTGTTCGTGACCGGCCGCAGCGAATCGCATGTCGAGGAGACGGTCCAGCCGATTTACTCGACATGGCGGACGTCGACGCCCCCGATCGAGACCACGATCCTCGCGACACCCGGTCAGATCGAACTGCACCTGTCGACCAGGTCTGGAGACGTTCAGCTCGCCGAACAGGTGTTGCGGGACGCGCAGGCGCGCCTGGCGGGCGCCCTGGGGCCGGATGTGTTCAGCACGGATGGCCGGATGATGGAGCAGATCGTCGGCGACATTCTGCGAAGCCGCGGCTTGACCTTTGCCGCCGCCGAGTCCTGCACCGGTGGTCTGCTGCTGTCGCGGCTCACGGATGTTCCGGGCAGTTCCGCCTATGTGATGGGCGGCGCGGTGCTATACAGCAACCGTTTGAAGACCGAGCTGGCAGACGTTCCCAAGGAGCTGATCGATGTGCACGGGGCGGTCAGCGAGCCGGTCGCGGTCGCTCTCGCCGACGGCATTCGCACGCGGACAGGCGCCGACGTGACGGTCGGCATAACAGGGATTGCCGGTCCTGACGGCGGCACTCCGGCCAAGCCCGTGGGCACTGTTTCGATTGCCGCGATCGTTCCGGATGCGCCCGCGCGAGTCCGGACGTTTTCCTTTCCCGGCGGGCGTCAACAGATCAAGTTCTTCGCGACGCAGGGCGCACTCGACATGGTGCGCCGGATGCTCGGCTGATCGAAGCGCAGGGGGTTCTGACCACCGATGCGGGTGTTCATCGGCGTCGAGCTCGACGATCGCGTCAAGGCGGCGGCCGCGGACGTTGCCGAGCGCCTGCGCCAGCGCCTGAACCGGAGCGTGCCCGACTTTCGCGCGCGCTGGATCGAACCCGCGAATCTTCACATCACGCTGTGGTTCATCGGCGAAGTGCCGGAGGCGTCACTCGATCGAATCATCGCGGCGCTGCAGAGCCCCGCGTTCCCCAGTCCGGCATTTCCGTTATCGCTCGCTGGCTGCGGGGCGTTCCCTCCATCAGGTCAGGCCCGGGTTCTCTGGATCGGAGTTCATCAGGGATTGCCGGAGATGAGGAGTCTGTACCGCGAAATCGGAGTACGGCTGGAACCGCTCGGATACCTTCCCGAACGGCGTGAATATGCGGCGCACCTGACGATTGCCCGCGTCAAGGACAGCGGCCGCGGAGCTGCCCGGGAAATGCGGTCGATCCTCGACGAGTTGCCGGCCGACTGCGGCGTGAGTCAAATCGCGGCAGTCACCCTGTTCCGCAGCCGGCTCTCGCCCAAGGGAGCCACCTACGACCAGCTGCTGCGAGTACCATTGTCCTGATGTGGCCCATTCTGCTTGGGTACCTCGCGGGCTCCGTGCCGTTCGCGTTTCTGCTGGCCCGGCGCGTCGGGATCGACGTGCGCGTTGCCGGAAGCGGTAACGTCGGCGCGACCAACGTCCTTCGCACCACCGGAGCCTGGCGCGGTGTGATCGTGATGGGGCTCGATGTCGCGAAAGGGGCGTTGGCGGTACTCCTGGCCTCGGTCACGAACGCGGGTGTCACGCTCACGGCATTTGCCGCGGCGGCTGCCGTCGTCGGCCACATCTATCCGGTCTGGCTGCGGTTCCATGGCGGTAAGGGTGTCGCGGTTGCCGCCGGCGTGTTTGCGGTCCTCACGCCGCTCGCTACAGGCGTTGCCGCTCTTCTGTTCCTCATCATCGTCTGGGCCACGCGTTACGTGTCGCTGGCGTCGATTGCCGCGACGCTCGCATTGCCACCCGCTGCCTGGATGACAGGGGAGCCTCGCGCCGTGGTAATCGCCGCCGCTGGCACGGGAGCCTTGATCCTGTTTCGCCACCGGGGGAATATCCAGCGGCTTCGCGCCGGAACCGAACGAAGAATGGGCGCTGGCCGATGACCTCGAGTCGCCTGGCGATACTCGGCGCGGGAAGCTGGGTACAGCTCTCGCCGTTCATCTCGCTCGCATCGGGCACGACGTGGCGCTCTGGGCACGAGACGGCGCGCTCGTCCATGAGATCGAACAGACGCGGTTGAATCGGCGGTATCTCGCGGACGCGCAACTCCCCGACGCCGTACGGCCGACGTCGGATATCGGCGCCGCGGTCGAAGGCGCGAGCCTCGTGGTCCTGGCCGTTCCGACGCACGGCTTTCGGACGGTGGTACAGCAAGCGGCGCCCTGGCTCGCGCCGGACGTGATTCTGATCAGCACGGCGAAGGGCCTCGAAGCGGGATCGCTCGCGCGAATGTCGCAGGTGCTCGAAGAAGAGACGGGGCATTCGCTGCCGATCGTCGTGCTGTCCGGTCCGAGCTTCGCGGTCGAGGTCGCCCGCGGATTGCCGACCGCGATTCTCGCGGCATCGACGGACTCCAAGGCGGCGACAGTGGTCCAGGAGCGATTCCGTGGCCCGGCCTTCCGCCTGTACGGGAGCGACGACGTGACTGGTGTCGAAATCGGAGGGGCGCTCAAGAACGTCATCGCCATTGCCGCCGGAGTCGTGGACGGAACGGGATTGGGTCACAACGCGATGGCGGCGTTGATCACCCGCGGGCTGGCGGAGATTTCCCGCCTTGCGTGCGCGGCAGGCGGGCGGAGGGATACGCTGGCTGGACTGAGCGGACTTGGAGACCTCGTGCTGACCTGTACCGGCGATCTGAGCCGCAATCGTCACGTCGGTATCGAGCTCGGCCGCGGTCGTCCTCTGCAGGATGTTCTGGCCGGCATGCATATGGTGGCCGAGGGTGTTCGCACGACCGGCGCTGCGCTGGCGCTCGGGGCGCGGTATGGAATCGAGCTGCCAATCACGGCGCAGATGGCCGCGGTGCTCGAAGGGCATCGCACGCCGCGTGAAGCGCTCGAGACGCTGATGGTGAGGCCACAGAAGCAGGAGGGCTAGCAAAGGCAGGCTATGGGGTTTCTCGACAAGATCAAACAGTCGCTCGCCAGAACGAAGGAACAGTTCGTCGAGCGTTTCGAGGAAGTGGTCAAACGAGCGGACGCGCCGGATGCCCGCAGCCGGCCGGTCGACGTCGATACGATCGAAGCGCTCGAAGAGGCGCTGATCTCTGCCGACGTCGGCGTCGCGGCCGCAGGGCAGATCGTCGAGGCGGTCCGGAACCGGAAAGGCCGGGGCGACTCGCTGAGGGCGCTCGTCAGAACCGAAATCCTCTCGATTCTGCGCGCCGCCGAAACGGCCGCGCCCGACGGCCACCGCCCTCACGTGATGATGATCGTCGGCGTCAACGGGACCGGAAAGACCACGACCGTCGGCAAGCTGGCGCGACTCACGAAAGATTCCGGCCGGACGCCGCTGATCTGTGCGGCGGACACCTTTCGAGCCGCGGCGGTCGAGCAGCTGGAGATCTGGGCGACCCGTGCCGGCGTCGACATCATCCGGGCACGGGCCGGCGCGGATCCGGCGGCGGTCGTCTTCGATGCCATCGCCGCGGGCAAGGCCCGGAACCGCGACGTCGTCATCGTCGACACCGCGGGACGCTTGCACACGCGGGTCAACCTGATGACCGAGCTCGACAAGATCCGCCGGATCGCGGCCCGGGAGGTCGAAGGCGCGCCGCACGAGGTCCTGCTCGTGCTCGACGCCACGGTCGGGCAGAATGGTCTGGCGCAGGCCCGTGAATTCATGGCGGTAGCGGGCGTGAACGGCATCATCCTGACGAAGCTCGATGGCACGGCGAAGGGAGGCATCGCCGTCGCGATAGCCCACGATCTCAAGCTGCCGATCCGGTACGTCGGCGTCGGCGAAGGCATCGACGACCTGATCCCGTTCTCGCCGGACGAATACGTCGATGCGTTGTTCGAGGAGAAGTGGTAGCGGACCCCGTGCACATGGCGCGGGCGCTCGCGCTCGCCGAGCGCGGACGCGGCCGGACCAGTCCCAATCCGATGGTCGGCGCAGTGGTGGTCGATGACGAAGGCGTCGTGGTCGGCCGCGGCTCCCACGAATTCGCGGGTGGCCCGCACGCCGAGATTCACGCCCTGGCGGATGCGGGCGTCCGCGCACGCGGCGCGACGCTGTACTGCACGCTCGAACCCTGTTGCCACACTGGACGTACCGGGCCCTGTGCGCCGCGCGTCGTCGATGCGGGAATCCGGCGCGCCGTCATCGCGGTGCAGGATCCGAATCCGCTCGTGTCCGGAGGAGGCGTGACGTACCTGCGCCATCACGGCATCGAGGTCACGGTCGGCATGCTCGGCGAGGCCGCCGAGCGATTGAACGCTCCGTTCTTCACGGTCATGCGTCGCCGCCGGCCCTTCGTCACCATGAAGGTCGCGCTGAGCCGCGACGGGCGCGTCTCCGCCGGAGCCGGGTCACGGACGCAGCTCACAGGCACTGCGGCGAACCGCCTGATTCATCGCGAGCGCGCGGAAGTGGATGCAATCGGAGTCGGTTCCGGAACGGTCCTGGCGGATGACCCGTTGCTCACGGCGCGTGGAGCGTATCGGACGCGCCCGCTGGCCCGGGTCATCTTCGACCGGTCCCTCAGGACGTCCCCGGCGGCGCGTATCCTGACCACGAGTGATGCCGGGCCGATAATACTCATGGCAACGGAGCCTCGCGACGCGGCGACGCGTCAAAGATCGGAGGCCTTGCAGACGGCCGGCGCCCGGGTTGAGATCGTTGGCGGAGCCGGCGCCGACAGCCCGTTCATCGTCAACGCGCTGTCTGCACTGTCAGGGCTCGGCCTGACGTCGCTGGTGCTCGAGGGAGGGCCAACCTTGCACGCGGCTGCACTGGATGCCGCGGTCGTCGATCGCGTGCAGATCTTTCGAACACCCTGGGTGCTCGGGCCGGATGGGGTGCCTTGGGTGAGCGATGAAGTCTTTTCGCTGGAGGACCTGGACGAGGTGACGACGACGGTTCTGGGAGACGATGTGCTGATCGAGGGTTATGTTCACAGGACTGATTGAGGCGGTCGGAGACATTACCGAGGTGAAGACTACTCCGGGCGGCTTGCGGATTCGACTGCACACGCCGCTCGCGCGCGAGCTCTCGAACGGCGACAGCGTCGCCGTCGACGGGGTCTGCCTGACCGTGGTCTCGGTCGATCC
Organism: uncultured Acidobacteriota bacterium; assembly: GCA_963785755.1. GTDB lineage: Bacteria > Acidobacteriota > Vicinamibacteria > Vicinamibacterales > 2-12-FULL-66-21 > JACCXG01. The sequence goes on from CAWAXG010000071.1 coordinate 381,264, forward strand.
CCAGGGCATTCACGCCGACGTGTCGCCGGAAACCGCGCGAATCACGACGCTCGGCGCCCTCAAGCGGGGAACGGTCGTGAATCTCGAGCGGCCGCTGCGGGCGGACGCGAGGCTCGGCGGACATTTCGTCCAGGGGCACGTGGATGCCACCGGAACGGTCGAGGAGCTCAGGCAGGACGGCGATTCGTACTGGCTCACCGTGAGGTTTCCGGTGGGCCTGGCGGCCTACATCGTGCGCAAGGGATCGATTGCCGTCAACGGCGTGAGCCTGACGGTCGCCGGCGTGGACGAGCGGCATTTCGACGTGCAGCTCATCCCGTATACGTGGACGCACACGAATCTCCACACCCTGAGGGTCGGTGAGCCGGTCAATCTCGAGTGTGACATCCTGGGTAAGTACGTGGCGCGCGTCATCGAAGTCGCCGGTGCCGATCCAAGAGCGCGCGCGGAGTGAGCACATGACACAACGAAGAAGCCGCCGGAAGTCGGTCTTCGCTCCGATCGATGAAGCAATCGCGGCAATCCGCAACGGCCAGACGATCATCGTGGTCGATGACGAGGATCGCGAGAACGAAGGGGACCTGACGATCGCCGCCGAAAAGATCACGCCTGACGCGATCAATTTCATGGCGACCCACGGACGCGGCTTGATCTGCATGCCGATGAGCGAAGATCGGCTCGTCGAGCTCGACATTCCGCAGATGGTGTCGCAGAACACTGCGCAGTTCGATACGGCGTTCACCGTGTCGATCGAGGCGAAAGGGGTGACCAGCACCGGCATCTCCGCGCCCGATCGCGCCGCGACCGTGCTTGCGGCCATCGATTCCAGAACGCGTCCGTCCGATCTCGCACGTCCGGGGCACATGTTCCCGCTGAAGGCCCGCAACGGTGGCGTGCTCGTGCGCGCCGGTCAGACCGAGGCCGCCGTCGATCTCGCGCGCATCGCCGGGTTGTATCCGGCGGGGGTCATCTGCGAAATCATGTCGAAAGACGGGACGATGGCGCGGGTCCCGGAGCTGACCCGATTCGCCCAGCGGCACAAGCTGCTGATGATCACCATCGCCGATCTGATCAAGTACCGCATGCGGACGGAGACGTTCGTGCGCCGCGTCGCGACGGCGGCGCTCCCGACCGACCATGGCGACTTCCGGGTCATCGCCTACGAGAGCCTGATCGATCGTGAAACCCACGTGGCGCTGATCAAGGGAGAGATCGACGAAGGGGACGACGTCCTCGTCCGCGTGCATTCGCGCTGCCTCACCGGCGATGTGTTCCACTCGGCACGCTGCGACTGCGGACCTCAGCTCGATTCGGCGATGCGCCGTATCGCCGAGGAGGGCAGAGGTGTGCTCCTCTACCTGAACCAGGAAGGACGCGGGATCGGCCTGGCAAACAAGATCAGGGCCTACGAGCTCCAGGATCAGGGGCTCGACACCGTCGAGGCGAATGAGCGTCTGGGCTTCAAACCCGACCAGCGGGACTACGGGATCGGCGTCCAGATCCTGAAGGACCTCGGGGTCCGTTCCATGCGGCTCCTCTCGAACAACCCCCGGAAGCTGGTCGGCATCGAGGGCTATCAGCTCTCGGTCGTCGAGTGGATTCCGCTAGAAATTCCCCCGTCTACGCACACGCGGGGCTATCTGAAGACGAAGAAAGAGAAGCTCGGCCACAAGTTGACCCTCGCCGACGCGCCGGAACCATCTGGGGGCCCCGGGAAGGGTCACTCCAGAAGTTGACGCGGCGGCACCCCTCAGTTACCATAAAGGTTTGTTTTCTAAGCCCTTAGGGCTTTAGGGCACCTCCGCGCATGTTCGACTCACTCAGCGATCGCTTACAGGGCGTGTTCCGGTCGCTTCGGGGCGAAGTTCGCCTGACCGAGCAGACCGTCGAGGCCGCGCTTCGCGAGATCCGCATGGCCCTGCTCGAGGCGGACGTGAACTTCAAGGTCGTCAAGGCGTTCGTCGACCGGGTTCGCGATCGCGCCGTCGATCAGGAGGTTCTCAAGAGCCTGACGCCCGCCCAGCAGGTCGTGCGCATCGTCCGCGACGAGATGCTGGCGCTGTTTGGCGACACGCAGGGAGGCCTGCCGGCGGTTCAGGCCCGTCCCCGTGTGATTCTGCTGCTGGGGCTTCAGGGCTCCGGCAAGACGACTACCTCGGGCAAGCTAGGGCAGTGGCTGGCGAAGCAGGGGCGCCACCCGATCCTCGTCTCGACCGACGTCCGGAGACCGGCAGCCATCCAGCAGCTTTCCGTCGTCGCCAAGCAGGCGGGCGTTCGCGTGCACGATCCCGCAGGCGAGATGGATCCCGTGAAGCGCGCGAGTGGCGCGTTGACGGAGGCCCGCAACGCCGGCTTCGACGTGGTGATCGTGGACACCGCCGGGCGGCTGCACATCGACGACGAGTTGATGGACGAGTTGCAGGGGATCAAGTCGGCGGTGCAACCCTCGGACATGCTCTTCGTCGCCGACGCGATGACCGGCCAGGACGCCATCAAGAGCGCCGGCGAATTCAACCGTCGCGTGGGGATTACCGGGGTCGTCCTGTCGAAGATGGACGGTGACGCCCGCGGCGGCGCCGCTCTCTCCGTGGTTGGCGTGGTCGGTGTGCCGATCGCGTTCGTCGGCAGCGGCGAGCGCCTGCAGGATCTCGAGCCGTTCCATCCGGACCGCGTCGTGTCCCGCGTCCTCGGCATGGGCGACGTCCTGTCGCTGATCGAGAAGGCGGAAGAAGCGGTTTCGGCCGAGGACGCCGAGAAGCTCGAGCGCAAGATCCGGATGAACGAGTTCACGCTCGAAGACTTCCGGGATCAGCTGCGCACGATCAAGAAGATGGGGCCGCTCGAGCAGATCCTCGGCATGCTGCCCGGAATGGGCAATCTCAAGCAGCTCGCCGCCAATCGTGAAAAGGTGGATGATAAGCAGCTCGCGCGGGTCGAGGCGATCATCAACTCGATGACGGCCAAGGAGCGCCGGAATCACCAGCTGCTGAATGGCAGCCGGCGCAAGCGGATCGCGAAGGGCAGCGGGACGACGGTCGAAGAGGTCAATCGTCTGCTGAAGCAGTTCATTCAGATGCAGAAGATGCTCAAGCAGCTCGGTGGGCTGGCTGGTCTCGGTGGCAAGAAGAAGATGCGCGGGCTCGGGATGATGAAGGGGAGATGAAGTCAGTACCAGTCGCCAGTAGCCAGTCAGAAAACACTGGAAACTGGGAACTGGAAACTGGGAACTGACTTGGAGCAGAAATGTTAGCAATTCGTTTGAGACGGACAGGTTCGAAGAAGCGGCCGTTCTTCCGCGTGGTGGTGACCGATTCGCGCACGGCGCGCGACAGCAGCTTCGTGGAGGTGCTCGGGTTCTACAATCCGCGCACGAACCCGGAGACGCTGACGGTGAAGCGCGATCGGCTGGAACACTGGCTGAAGGCCGGGGCTCAGCCCTCGGACACGATCCGCACGCTGGTCGCGCGCATGCCGCCCGCACCGCCGGCGCAGGAGGCCGCGGCGGTCGAACAGCCCGCGTCGTGAGCCGCGCACGCGACGTGGTCGAGGTCGTGGCGAAGGCACTGGCCGATCATGCGGATGGCGTTCGCGTAACCGAGAACACTCATCGCGGGCAGAACCTGATCGAGCTGTTCATGGCGCCCGGCGACCTCGGTCGCGTCATCGGACGTCAGGGCCGCACCGCAGCGGCGATGCGGACGCTGGTTGCGGCGACCGCCGAGCTCGAGGGCATCAAGGCGACGCTCGAGTTCCGCGATCGCGATTGAGTCAATCGCCGGGTCTCGATCAGCCGGTGCGGCGGTCCGTTGATATGGATCTCGTCCTAGTCGGCCGTGTCGCGAGGGCACATGGCAGCAAAGGCCAGGTGATCGTCAACCTCGACACCGATTTCGTCGAGGAGCGCTTCAAGGCCGGGGAAGTGCTGCTCGTCGGCGACGAGGCCGTGCCTCGAGCGATTCGCAGCGTCCGGCTGCATCAGGGTCGGCCGGTGATCGCGCTCGAAGGCATCGAGACGATGACCGATGCCGAAGCGCTCGCCGGCGCGGAGTTGAAAGTGCCCGCCGGCCGCGCGGACGCGCTGCCCGAGGGCACGTTTTATCACTACGATCTCGTCGGGTGTGAGGTCCGCGATATGTCGAATCGCCCGATCGGATCGGTATCGGCCGTCGAAGGGACGATGGAGATGAGCCGGCTCGTGGTGGCAGGGGCCCGCGGGGAAGTGCTCATTCCGCTGGTGGCTGAGATCTGCCGCACCATCGATATCGCGGCGCGGCGGATCGTGATCGATCCGCCGGATGGCCTGATCGGCTTGAACGAACGGGGCTCGGACGGCGATCGACGCGGATAACCGCGGATGGTGAAAGTCGATATCGTCACCATCTTCCCGAGGATGGTGCAGCAGCCGCTCGAGGAGGGCATCGTCGGACGGGCCATCGGGCGCGGGCTTCTCGATGTCCGGGTGCACGATCTTCGGGAGCACACGTCGGATCGGCATCGGGTCGTCGATGATGTGCCGTTTGGCGGCGGTCCGGGCATGGTGCTCAAGCCGGAGCCGCTGTTCCGGGCGGTGGACGCCATCCGGGCGGAGCGGGGTGAGCCTTCGGCGATCATCCTGACCTCGCCGGACGGCCGTCGGTTCACGCACCGTGATGCGGAGCGACTCAGCCGGCTGCCGCATCTCGTGATCCTGTGCGGCCGGTACGAAGGGGTCGACGAGCGCGTGCGGCTGCGCCTGGCGACCGACGAGATCTCGATCGGCGACTACGTGCTGTCGGGCGGTGAACTGCCCGCCCTGGTCATCGTCGATGCGGTTGCGCGGTTCGTCCCGGGGGTCGTCGGAGACGAAGAGTCGGTGGCGCGGGATACGTTCGCGCGCGGCCTGCTCGACCACGCGCAGTACACGCGACCCGCGGAATTCAGAGAGATGACGGTGCCGTCCGTCCTGCTCTCCGGGCACCACGGCGAGATTGATCGATGGCGGCGGCGCGAAGCGCTGCGGCGCACGCTGGAGCGGCGGCCGGACCTGTTGGCCGATCCGGCAGCGCTCGATCCGGCCGACCGCGTCATCTTGCAGGAATTGTTGGAAAGTCGTGAGAAGGGAGCACAGTAATGACTGGCGTTGAAACCGTCGAGCAGGGGCAGATCGCAACCCGGCCGGCGATAAAGCCCGGTGACACCGTTCGCGTGCACGTGAAGGTGCGCGAAGGCGACAAGGAACGCATCCAGGTGTTCGAGGGCATGGTGATCGGCATGCATCGCGGCGGCGCGCGCGCGACCTTCACCGTTCGCAAAGTGTCGTTCGGTCAGGGCGTCGAGCGGATCTTCCCGTTGCATTCGCCGATCATCGACAAGATCGACGTCGTGCGCACCGCCCGTGTCCGCCGCGCCAAGCTGTACTTCCTGCGCAACCTCAAGGGCAAGGCGGCGCGCATGAAAGAACAGAAGAAACAGCAGACGGCCTGATACAGTTCGCGGGACTTCTGATGGTGAAGGTCCGGGCATTCAGGACGCTGGAGAATTCCTTCCGCCGGATGGGCTTCAACCACGTCGCTGGCGTGGACGAAGTCGGCCGCGGGTGCCTGGCCGGGCCGGTCGTTGCCGCAGCAGTCGTGCTCAATCCGGACCGATACGTGCCGCGCGTGTGCGACTCGAAGACCGTGACCGCACTCGAACGGGAGTGCCTCTACGACCGCATCACCCGGACCGCGGTCGCCTGGGGCGTCGCGGCCGCCGACCCGGACGAGATCGACCTGATCAATATCCATCAGGCCTCGCTCCGGGCGATGCAGCGTGCGGTGCTGGCCTTGTGCCCGTCCCCCGACTGCGTGCTCGTCGACGCCTTCCGCATTCCGGATCTGTTGATGCCTCAGCGGGCGGTCGTGCATGGCGATGCGCGCTGCACCGCCATCGCCGCCGCGTCGATTGTCGCCAAAGTCACCCGCGATCGCATGATGCACGAGCTGCACACCCGCGATCCCCGTTACGGTTTCGATCGTCACAAGGGGTATGCGACGCGGGATCACCTGGATGCCGTCGCCCGGTTCGGGTATTCGCCGGTGCATCGGCGCTCGTTCCGGCCTCCTACGCTGTTTGATAGGATGGAATCATAGCTGGCGGTCTGATGCCTCCGCCTCGTCCTCACCCCCGCGCGCTCCCCGGCTCGTGGAGACACCCTCGTGCCCTTCGATCGTGAAGATACGCTGAAGAAGGGGGAGAAGCTGCTTCGTCAGGGGCGGCTCGATGCCGCCATCGTCGAGTACGCACGCGTCGTCGAGGACCAGCCGGGCGACTGGGTGACCACCAATACGCTCGGCGATCTGTACGCGCGGGCGGGCCAGGCCGACAAGGCCGCGGAGCAGTACGCGCGCATCGCCGAACACTTCATGGGCGACGGCTTCTACCCGAAGGCCGCCGCGATCTACAAGAAGCTCCTCAAGCTCAATCCGCAGGACGAGGTCACGCAGCTGAACCTCGCCGAGATCTCCCAGAAGCAGGGGCTGCTCGCCGATGCCAAGGCGTATCTGAACGCCGTGGCCGCGCGCCGCCGCGGGCGGGGAGACCGCGCCGGCGCTGCGGCGATCGTGGTTCGTCTTGGTTCAGTGGACCCGGCTGATTTCGACGCCCGTACCGCGGCCGCGCGGACTCTCGCCGAGATGGGAGACGACGACCAGGCGGCGGCGAAATTCCGGGGCATCCACGATGACCTGCTCGAGAAGGGCAGGCAGGACGAAGCGCTCGCGGCCCTGCGTCAAGCGGTCGCGCTCAATCCCTACGATCGCGATAGCCGGGTCATCCTCGCCAAGGCGGCCGTCGCCGCCGGAGATCTGGAGGAGGCGCGGGCACATCTCGATCGTGAGATCGCCGGAGAACGACCCGACGCTGATGACCGCGCTCCTCGAGGTCGAGCTCAAGTCGGGCCGGTTGGACGAGGTGCGGGAACTGATCCCGGCGCTGCTTCGCCTCGGTCGGGACGAGCGGCAGAAAGTCGTCGACCTGGCCTGGTCAACGGCCGAAACGAACCCGGATGGGGCGTACGTCCTGGTCGAGGCTGTGGTGAACGCAGACGCGGCGGCGAAGGAGTTCGACGATGCCGCCGCAATGCTGCAGGAGTTCGTGGCCCGCATCCCCGGCTACATTCCGGCGCTGCTCAGACTGATCGAGATCTGTGTTGACGGCGGGCTCGAAGCGTCGATGCAGGACGCGCAGGCGCATCTTGCCGATGCCTACCTGAATGCCGGCCAGGCAACCGAGGCGCGCGTGATCTCCGAGGATCTCGTCGCCCGCGAGCCATGGGAGCGCGCCCACATCGACCGCTTCCGACGGGCGCTGGTGATGTTGAGGGTGTCGGAACCCGACACGGTGATCGCCGAACGGTTGAGCGGACAAGCGCCCTTCATGGCGACCGATCCGTTCGCCGACTACCTGCCGGCGTCGAGCGCACCGGCGGAGAGTCCGGCAGAGCCGGCGCCGCCGCAGGAGACGCCACTCGAGGCTGGCGCGGCCGCTAAAGGTTCCGGCGCCGGCGCTGAGAGCTCGGACGCGGCCGCTGCACCCGAGACGGCTGCGCCCAAACGAAAGAAGAAAGCGGCGGAAGCAGTGGAGATCGATCTGAGCAGTGCGCTGGATCAGACCGCGGAGGATGACGTTCCGCCCGAGGAAAGGCTTGAAGAAGCGTTCAAGGATTTTCGATCCGAAGTCTCGCGCCAGACAGGCGTCGACAATTCGGCACAGCACATGACGCTCGCCCGGACCTACCTCGAGATGGGCATGCCGGACGAAGCCATCGGATCGCTCAAGACCGCGTCACGCTCGCCGAGTCTCCGCTTCGAAGCGGCGTCGCTGCTCGGCCGGATTTATCGCGACAAGCGCGAGGACGCCCAGGCCGTCGAATGGCTGGAGCGCGCTGCCGAGGCGCCTGCGCCAACGGTCGACGAGGGCCGCGCACTTCTCTACGATCTCGGGTCGCTGGTGGAGCAGAGCGGTGACACCGCGCGCGCGCTGGCGATCTTTCTCGAGCTCCAGTCCGAGGCCGGTGACTACCGCGACGTGGCGGAACGGGTCGAACGGCTCACGCGTGTCGAAGCCGGAGGCTGATCATTTCGTTTGCCACTCGTCTGCTGTTCGCCGTGTACTTCCTGGAGGCCGGGCTGATCCTGATCGTCGCGCCATGGTCCGGCTTCTGGGATCGGAACTTCTTCGCCGAGACCCTGCCGGTGCTCGAGAACATCCTCGCGAGTCCCTTCGCCCGCGGCGCCGTCTCCGGCGTCGGCCTGGTGACGCTGCTGGCGGGCCTCGCCGAGATCGGCGGGGCGTTCGCGTCGAGGCGTGAGGCAGCGGCCGCGTCTCACCGACCGACCCTCTCGTCCGATCGGTGATGGCGCTGAGCGTTCCCGCCATCTGCCTGGTCACCGACCGCCATCGCCTGACGAATCCAACCGACGACGCGCTGGTCCTCCTGGTCGAGCGTGCCGCGACTGCCGGAGTGGATCTCGTGCACATCCGGGAACGCGATCGGGATGACCGGAGCCTGCTGGAGCTGACGGAACGGATTGTTGCGGCCACGCGCCACACCAGCGCACGAGTCGTCGTAAACGATCGAATCGACGTCGCCATCGCCGCCGGTTGCGGCGGCGTGCACTTGCGTGCAGATTCGATCGCCGCGGATCGCGCGCGGGCGATCTCGCCGCCCGGCTTCATGGTCGGGCGATCCGTGCATTCAGTGGCGGAGGCCGTCGGGGCCGCAGCATCCGGCGTGGATTACGTCGTGATGGGCACGACGTATCCCACGAAAAGCAAGGGAAGGCTCGCGCCCGTCGCCGGAATCGAAGGCCTGGCTGAAGTCTGCCGGGCCGTGTCCACGCCCGTGCTGGCGATCGGGGGGGTTACGACCGATAAGCTGAGGAACATTGCCGCCGCCGGGGCCGCCGGCGTCGCAGCGATCGGACTTTTCAGCGAGGCGTTCAACGAAAGCAGCCATGGAAATCTCGATGCCGCTCTTGGCGTCCTGGTGGCGACGATCCGTCGCGCGTTCCATCCCTCGATCACCTTCCCGTAATCGGTCGCGCGAAGCGCCGGCGTCTGCATCACCGTCAACCCATGATTGATTTCGGCGCGAAGCTGCGCGGGGCGCGGGAGCGCCGCGGCGTCTCGTTGCGACAGATCGCCGAGACCACGAAAATCTCCGTCGCGGCGCTGGAGGCGCTCGAGCGGAACGATCCGTCCCGGCTTCCGGGCGGCATTTTCAGACGCGCGTTCGTCCGATCCTACGCCGCAGAAGTTGGCCTCGACCCGGAAGCGACTGTCCGCGAATTCCTCGAACGGTTCAATCTCGATCCGGTCCGTTGACCCTCGAGGCGGCAGTTGCCGCCACGAGGTCCTGGCACGGGAAGCGCCTGCTTTCCAACACGTTCCTCACGATCATCGCCGCCACGCTCGTGCTCGCGGCGATCATTTTCTTTCTGACCCTGGCCCGGCGCCCGAGCGACAGCTCGGGCGTTCCTGCGCCCGCCGATCACGCCCGGACCAGCCGCCGCGTCAATCGCGCTGGACCGAAACCCTCGAAATTGCCGAAACTATCGCAACGACATAGTCTGGTGATCTGACCAGCGTGGGCTGTCGCCGCTTTCGGACTTCATGGATCCCGGATACCGATCTCCACTAATCGACCTCTTTCGCCGAGGCGAGGCCGCGCATGATGTGCGGCTGCTCGCGGCGCAGGGCGCCCTGTCTTCGGCGGCACACGAGCAGCTCGCGCTCCTGGTGCTGCTGTCCGATGACGGAGATGCGGAGATCGCCGCCGCCGCCAAGGCGACGCTCGCCGCGCTTCCCATCGATGCGCTGCGCGGCTTCCTGGCTCGCGCGGGCGTCCCGGCCGAAATGAAGACGTTCTTCGCCGGCCGCGGCATTGCGCCCGCTTCCGTCCCGTCAGGCGAAGCCTCGCAGCCGCTGCTCGAGTCCGATGACGATGACGACGAAGACAACGAGCTGGAAGAGGAGGACGCGACTGATGCGGGCAAGAATGCCGCGCCGAGGATTCTGTCCGGACTGCCGGTGAAGAAGAAGATGAAGCTCGCGTTCAAGGGCACGCGCGAGCAGCGCGCTCAGCTGATCCGGGATCCGAACAAGATCGTCTCCGCCGCCGTCCTGAGCAGCCCCAAGCTCACCGAAGCCGAGGTGGAGGCCTTTGCCAAGATGGGAAACGTATCGGAAGAAGTGCTCCGGGTCATCGGCACGAACCGGACATGGCTGAAGAACTACGGAACCGTGCTGGCGCTGGTGAGAAACCCGAAAACGCCCCCCGGGATCTCGATGCAGCTGCTGCCGCGGGTTTCCGAGCGTGACATGAAGATGATTGCCGTCGATCGCAACGTCCCCGAGGCGCTCAAGCTTGCCGCCCGCAAGTTCATCGTCAAGGGGTCGAGGTAGCCCGCAGCGGTCAGCGCCGCCGTTTGCCTTTCCATTCCTTGCGCATCTCGGCCAGACCCTCCATGAAGACCGTGGCGCGCTGCCGGTCCACCGGAAGACGGATGGATTTCAGGAGATCGATCGCCCGGTCGAAATCGCGATCGATGGTGCTCGACGTGGTCTTGAAATAGAGGCGGCGGATCTCGGCGAGGATTTCGTCCACGGGGCGTTCGTCAGGTACCTCATTCAGCACGAATCTCTTGGCCATCGGGTCGTCTCAGCGGCGGTTCCGTCGGAGGGAGGCGCGAAACAGGTCGATCGGCTGCGTGTTCAGCACGTCCGCCGGTTCCAGCCACGCGCGGCGCGCGACAGCCACGCCCCATCGTATGTTGCCGAGCGCCGTGGGAGAGTGCGCGTCGGAGTCCACGATCAGCTTGACCGCGCGGTCGCGCGCGCGGCGGGCGAGAGTCTCGTCCAGATCCAGCCGGTCCGGCTGACTGTTGATCTCGAGCGCCACGCCGTGTGCCGACGCGGCGTCACAGACGCGATCGAACGCGATCCGAGACGGTTCTCTCCGCATGATCATCCGGCCGGTCGGGTGGCCGATGACGTCGACCCACGTGCACTCGATCGCCGAGAGCAGCCGGTTCGTCATCGCCGCTTCCTCCTGGTTCAGCGCGGAATGGACCGAGGCGATGACGATGTCGAGCTCGGCGAGGCAGTCGACGGCGAGATCGAGCCGGCCGTCCGGCAGGATGTCGCATTCGACACCTGCAAGCACGACCAGGCCGCCGAGGTCGTCGCGGCCGTTCAGCGCGCGGACTTCGCGCGCTTGTGCGAGCACGCGGTGCTCGTCGAGTCCGTTGGCCATGGCGAGCGCCCGGCTGTGATCCGTGATCGCGATGTAGCTCAGACCTGCATCCCGCGCCGCCCGGGCCATCGTCCAGGCGTCGGCGCGCCCATCCGTGGCCGTCGTGTGCATGTGGAGGTCGCCGCGGAGATCCTGAAGGTGGACGAGCCGGGGCAGCGTGCGCTGCTCGGCGGCCTCGATTTCTCCCCGGTTCTCGCGCAGCTCGGGGGGAACCAGCGCCAGTCCGAGGGCTTCGTAGATCCCTTCCTCCGTCTCGCCGGCGACCAGCTGGCCGGTATCGTTCCGGTACAGTCCGTACTCGTTCAACTTCATCCCGCGTTGCATGGCGCGGTCGCGCAGCGCGATGTTGTGCGGCTTCGAGCCGGTGAAGTACTGCAAGGCGGCGCCGGCGCTCTCGGCCGGGACCAGCCGCAGGTCGGCCTGGAAGCCGCCCGCCAGCAGCACGCTCGACTTGGTCTCGCCGTGCGCCAGCACGCGCTCGACGAGCCGGTACCCGGTGAATGCATCCATGATCGACGCGGGTGCGCCGGCGGTCAGGATGTCGAGATCGCCGCACGTCTCACAGCCACGCCGCAGGCTGCCGACCATGGTCACCGCCGCGCCGGGTGCCGCCTCCCGCAGCGAGGCAACGAGCGCGGCCGCCGTGTCGTGCGCTTCCGCACTCAGGCGCCGTCCGGCGAGCCGCACGCGTTCCTCGATGGCGCGCAGGATGAGCGCCTCCTTCTTCGCGCCCATCCCTTTGACGCCGCGCAGACGCCCCTGGCGGGCAGCCGCTTCGAGCTCGTCGAGGCTTCGGATGTTCAGCTGGTGATAGAGCAGCGCCACCGTCTTCGGGCCGACGCCCTGGAGGTGCAGCAGATCGAGGATTGTCGGGGGGAATTCCTCGAGCAGCTGCCGGTGGTAGGCGATGGCGGTCGTCTGAACCAGTTCGACGATCTTGGCGGCGAGATCCTTGCCGATGCCCGGCAGCGCCAGCATGTCGGCCGGGGAGAGATCCGCGACCCGCGTGGGGTGGTGCGCAATCGTCTCCGCGGCGTTGCGGTAAGCGCGAATCTTGAAGGGATTCTCGTCCTTGATCTCGAGCAGGTCGCCGATCTCCGCTAGCACGCGCGCGATTGCCAGGTTGTCCATCTTCTGCTGGGGCTCGCGCCGTGGGGCCAGGGGCTTTGGACTGCGGGGTCTGCCTGGATTCGACCGGCTGCACGCATCATGTCGTGAGTGTGATTATCCCACTTTGGCGTTTGCCGGTGGCTGCCGTCGAGCAGTCCAACACGGCGCGTGCGATCGCTGCGGGGACGCGCGCGCCTCGTCCGTGCGCGTTCCGGGAGATGCCCGTCACGTCGATATAATGACGAGAGATGTCAGTCCGCGACGTTCGACGGCAGGCGGGGCAGCTCGCGATGGCGGGCTTCGCCGGCCACAGCATTCCCGCCGATCTGCGATTGCTCGCGAAGGAGTTCGACCTTGGCGGGATCGTCATCTTTGCGCGCAACGTCGAGTCGCCCGAGCAGGTCGCCGAGCTCGCGCGCGAGGCGCAGACGCTCGCGCGCGAGGCGCCGCTCTGGGTCAGCGTGGATCAGGAAGGCGGACGAGTCGCCCGGCTGCGGTCGCCGTTCACGGTCTGGCCGCCGATGCTGACGCTCGGACGCAGCGGCGATGAACAGCTCGCCGCGCGGTTCGCGCGGGCCCTCGCCGCCGAGTTGCGCGCCGTCGGCATCACGCTCGATTACACACCGGTCCTCGATATCAACACGAATCCAACGAATCCTGTCATCGGCGATCGTGCGCTCGGCGACAAGCCCGAGGATGTCGCCCGGCTTGGAAGAGTGGTGATCGAGGCCCTGCAAGGGGAGGGGATTGCCGCCTGCGGCAAGCATTTTCCCGGGCACGGCGATACGACCACTGACTCGCATTTCGAGCTGCCGCTCATCGAGCATCCGCCAGATCGGCTGGAAGCGGTCGAATTCGTGCCGTTCAGAGCGGCGATCGAGGCTCGTGTGGCCTGCATCATGACCGCCCACATTCTCGTGCCCGCGCTCGACGAGCAGCGGCCCGCAACGCTGTCGCCGGCGATTGTGGATGGCCTGTTGAAGAAAAAGCTCGGGTTCGACGGGGTCGTCCTGACCGACGATCTCGAGATGAAAGCCATCAGCAGCCGGTACTCGCTCCCGGACGCGACGCTCGCCGCGCTCTCAGCCGGATGCGACGGTGTCCTGATGTGCGCGGGCGCGCAGGAGCCGCAGTTTGCCGCGCTCGAAGGCGTCATCCATGCCGTAGAGAACGGCACGCTGCCGCTCCGGCGCGTCGAGGATGCGCTCAATCGCCAGCGCCGCGTCAAGGAGCGGTTCCTGGCGCCGCCACGCGCGCGGCCGCTCGAGGGCCGCGCCCTGCGAACTCTGCTCGGACGCGACGAGCACCAGGCGATCGCGGACGAGATGGCGCGCTTCGCCTGACCGCCGCCGATGCGCAAACCGCCAGCGTTGCAGCCGGGCGATCGGATCGCCATCGTCGCGCCCGCCAGCCCGTTCGACCGCGAACAGTTCGATGCCGGCGTGACCGAGCTCCGGCAGCTGGGGTTCGAGCCGGTCTACAGTGAGGCCGTCTTCGAGCGCGATCGCTATCTCGCAGGCCCGCCCGACCTCAGGGCACGGGACTTTCTCGACGCGTGGACCAATCCGAGCATTGCCGCGGTGATCGCCGCGCGAGGCGGCTATGGCAGCGTCCAGATCCTGCCGCTGCTCAGCGCGGACGCCTTCCGTGAAACGCCCAAGGCCTTCATCGGCTATAGCGACAACACGTCGCTCCACATCTGGTTGATGCAGGAATGCGACGTGACCACGTTTCACGGTCCGATGATCGAGGGGCGGCTGGCTCGCGGGCCGGCCGGCTACGATCGGGACACCTTTCTGCGCTGTCTGTGCAGGCCCGAGCCCGCGGGAGAGATCACGGCCCCGCAGCTCGAGGTGCTCGCTCGAGGCGAAGCGGTGGGTGAGCTGGTTGGCGGGACCCTGACCCAGCTGGTCGCGTCGCTCGGCACGCCGTTCTCGTTCGACCCGCCCGCCGGATGCGTGCTGTTTCTCGACGATGTGGCCGAGCGCCCGTACCGCATCGACCGCATGCTCACGCAGCTCCGCTTGAGCGGCATCCTCGAGCGAGTCGCGGGCATTGTCTTCAACGAGATGCCGCGATGCGACGAATCGGACGGCGGGCTGCGCGCCCGGGATGTCGTTCGCGACGTCCTGCGCGATTTTCCTGGCCCGATCCTGTTCGGCCTGCCCTCCGGCCATACTGATGGCGCCGCGCTGACGCTGCCTTTCGGTGTGCTCGCCCGGGTGCTGGCAGGAAGCCGCGCGGCGCTGGTGATCGAGGAGGCGGCCGTTTCCTGAGTTCGCGACCCCTATGACACGAATCCACCTGATCGGAATCTGCGGGACGGCGATGGCGACGCTGGCCGCACTGCTCAAGAGCCGCGGCCACGACGTGCGGGGGTCGGATCAGAACGTCTATCCGCCAATGAGCGATTTCCTGGAACAGCAGCGGGTCACGACGCTCCAGGGCTACCGGCCCGAGCACATCACCGCGGACATCGACCTCGTGGTGGTCGGCAACGCGATCTCGCGCGGCAACGCCGAGCTCGAGGAAGTGCTCAATCGAAAGATTCGCTACTGTTCGCTGCCCGAGGCGGTCCGCGATCATTTCCTCTGGGGCGCCAGGTCGATCGTCATTGCTGGCACGCACGGAAAGACGACTACGACGGCGCTCACCGGCTGGCTGCTGGCGCATGGCGGCGCTGATCCCAACGTGTTCATCGGCGGGATTGCCGAGAACTTCGAGAGCAGCTACCGCATCGGCGGCGGCCGTGAGTTCGTGATCGAGGGAGACGAGTACGACAGCGCGTTCTTCGACAAGACCGCGAAGTTCCTGAAATACCTGCCCGACATCGCGGTCGTGAACAACATCGAGTTCGATCACGCGGACATCTATCCGGATCTGGCGGCAATCAGGCTGACCTTTCAGCGGTTCGTCAATCTGGTGCCGCAGCGGGGACTGCTGCTCCTCGGCGCCGACAATGCCGAGGCGCTCGCGCTGCGGGAGCGGGCCCCCTGCCGCGTCGAGACGTTTGGCGAAGCGAAGGGAGCCGACTGGCAGGCGCACGATGTTCGGGTGTCCGGGGTCTCGACCACCTTCAGTGTGCGCCGCGCCGGCGATCCGATCGGCAGTTTCGAGCTGCCGCTCCTGGGCATGTACAACGTTCGCAACGCGCTCGCCGCCATTGCCGTGGGCGCTGCGATCGGCCTCAACACGGACACGCTCGCGGAAGGTCTGCGGCGCTTCAAGGGTGTCCGCCGCCGGATGCAGCTACGGGGGACCGCTGCCGGTGTGTCCGTATATGACGATTTTGCCCACCATCCGACGGCCATCGAAGAGACCCTTGTTGGCGTCCGTTCGGCGTTTCCTGGACGACGGGTCTGGGCGATCTTCGAGCCGAGATCAGCGACCTCCTGCCGGCGAATCTTCCAGTCGGACTTCGCCCGCGCCCTGTCGCGCGCCGACACCGTCGTCCTGCCCGCCGTGTTCCGCTCCACCCTGCCTGACGATCAGCGGCTCTCGGCGGAGCAGCTGATCGCCGATCTGAAGGCGCAGGGCACCGATGGGCGGTACATCCCGAAGGTGGACGACATCGTTCCGGTGGTGGCGCGCGAAGCGCGGGACGGCGACCTGGTCGTCATCATGTCGAACGGTGGTTTCGACAACATTCATCAGAAGCTGCTCGATGCGCTGGAGGCGCGGGCCGCGCGGTGACCGCCGCGCTCGATCAGTCGATCGTGCGGATTGCCGCCGCGGGAGACGCGGCCCTGGTCGTCGAGTTTCCCCCGAGGATCGATCCAGGGATCAATGAGCGGGCGCGGGCGCTCGCCGCAGCGCTCCGCGGCCAGTGGGACGCGATCCTCCGGGACGTGGTCATCGGCTACTGCACGATGACGGTGTACTTCGATCCCTCACGCGTCGACGGCCGGTGGCTCGAGTCCGAGCTCCGCGGGATCGCCGCAGACACGGAAGCCGGGGAGCGCACGTCGGGCGCTGTCGTGCAGGTTCCTGTGTGCTACGAGGAGGACTTCGCCCCGGATATCGGTGACGTCGCGGCGTTTGGCGAGTGCACACCCGAGGAGGTCGCGGCGCTGCACGCCGGTCGCGAGTACCGCGTCTTCATGGTCGGCTTCATCCCGGGATTCGCCTATATGGCGGAGGTCGATCCGAGAATCGCGGCGCCGCGCCGGGCGACGCCGCGTGCGGCGGTAGCGGCCGGATCCGTGGCGATCGCCGGCGGCCAGACGGGCATCTATCCCGCGGTCACGCCGGGAGGGTGGAACGTCATCGGGCGGACGCCCCTCAAACCGTACGATCTCGAACGAGATGAGCCGTTTCTTTTTCACAGCGGCGATCGCGTGCAGTTCGTCCGGATTTCGCGCGAAGAGTTCGGAGACCTGATGTGAGCGTACCGAGCCTCAGGGTTGTTCGCGCGGGGATGCTCACCACGGTTCAGGATCTCGGACGATGGGGTCATCAGGCTTCTGGCGTGCCGGTGGCCGGTCCCATGGACATGTATTCACACCGTCTCGCGAACCGGCTCGTGGGCAACGAGGAGGAAGCCGCGGCGCTCGAGATTACGCTCGTCGGCCCGGAGCTCGAGGCGGCCGGTGACCTGCTTTGTGTCGTGACGGGCGCGCGGTTCGCGCTGTCCGTAAGCGGCGTCCAGATCGCAGGCGACCAGCCATTTCGGTTGAAGCACGGGGCCAGGCTTCACTTCGGACGGCGCACCGCTGGCGCGCGGGCGACGCTTGCCGTTCGTGGCGGGCTCGATGTGCCGCCGCTGCTCGGCAGCCGCTCCACGAGCCTTCTCAGCAGGATGGGCCCGTTCGGCGGCCGGCCGCTCGTCGGCGGCGACCTGCTGCCGATCGGCCATCTGGGGACCGGAGCGGTGGCGAGTCCCGGCGCTCATCCGCTGCCCCTGCCGCAAGGCGGCGCTCGCCTCCGCGCGATGGCCGGCCCGCATGACGCCATGTTCACCGCCGATGCCCTGGACACGTTCTTCACTGCCAGCTTCACGGTGACGTCGAAGTCCAATCGAATGGGATACCGGCTCGAAGGCCCACCCTTGCGGCATGCAGACAGCAGCGATGTGCTCTCGGACGCCACGCCGATCGGCTCGGTCCAGGTTCCGCAGTCGGGTCAACCCATCCTGCTGATGGCCGATCGTCAGACGACCGGGGGATATCCAAAGATTGCGACCGTCATCACGGCGGACCTGCCCGCGGCAGGTCAGCTCGCGCCAGGCGACTGGATCCGCTTCGCCTCATGCACCGGCCGCGAGGCGGTCGACGCCTTGCAGCGGCTCGAACGGCGGCTCTCGGGGCGTCCGGCATGACCGGTGCCGCCCAACGGCTGCGCGAAGCCTTTGGCCCCGATCGTCTTCAAGTGAACGTCACCCTGGGGCCGCTGACGACCTTCAAGGTCGGCGGCCCGGCCGACTTTCTCCTGTCGGCCGATTCCGCTGACGATGTGCGGCGGGCCCTTCCGATCGCCCGCGATCTCGGTCTACCGGTCACCTTCCTCGGCGGCGGCTCGAACGTGCTGGTCTCGGACGACGGCATTCGGGGCCTGGTGATTCGGATGAAGGGCGGTCAGGTCCGTCAGCTCGCCGCCGATCGAATCCGCGCTGACGCCGGCGTGACGATCAACGGTCTCGTGCGGTGGACGATCAACCACGGCCTGGCTGGACTCGAAGCCTGGGCCGGCACGCCAGGCACGGTGGGGGGCGCGATCTTCGGCAATGCGCATTTCCAGGGTCGGAACATCAGCGATCTGGTCGTCGCGGTCACGCTGATCGCCTCTGACGGGAGAGTCGAGGACGTGGCGACCGCCGACATGGAGTTCGCCTACGATTTCAGCCGGCTTCATCGGACGGGCGAAGTCGTGCTCGCCGCGGATTTCAGGGTGAGCGCCGGCCAACCGGACGCGCTTCGCGCCGTCGCGCACGATTCGCTCGCTTACCGCAAGCGTACCCAGCCGCTCGCGTCGCCGAGCGCCGGATGCATTTTCCAGAACCCCGATCCGCGCCGCGATCGCGTCCCCGACGGTATCCCCTGGTCGGCCGGCGCGCTGGTGGATCGCGCCGGTCTGAAGGGCGCGCGTCAAGGTCAGGCGCGGGTGTCGCCAACGCACGCGAACTTCATCATCAACGAGGGGGACGCCACGGCGGCAGAGGTGCGCGAGCTCATCGACCGCTGCAAGCGCGAGGTGCGGCGGCAGTTCGGCGTCGACCTGCGCGAGGAGATCGTGTATCTCGGATTTCGCGGCCCGCGACGGGAGCCACGCGGCCCGGAGGATTGATGGCGACACTACGCATAGAAGGGGGCCGCAGGCTGTCGGGGGCGGTGACGGTCGAAGGCAACAAGAACAGCGCGCTGCCGCTGCTGGCCGCGTGCCTGCTGACCGATCAGGAGTGTGTGATCTCGAACGTGCCGCGCATCCGCGACGTCGAGGTCCTGATCGAGCTGATGCGGGGCTTGGGCGCGACGGTGGACGGCACTGGCACGCCGACGCTGCGCATCAGATGCCAGTCGATCACCACCGATCGTCCCGATCCCACGCTCGTCGGCAAGCTGCGAGGATCGGTCCTGCTGCTCGGTCCGTTGCTCGCGCGGCGCGGCTCGGCGCGATTGGCCCCTCCGGGCGGCGATTTCCCCGCTCGCAGGACCATCAGTACGCACTTGCAGGCGCTAGTGGCGCTCGGTGCGGTACTCGTGGACGAACCCGGCCATGCCCTCGACGCCCCGAACGGGCTGACCGGCGCCTCGTTCTATCTCGATGAGGCGTCGGTCACCGGCACCGAGACAGCACTGCTCGCGGCCGCGGTCGCGAAGGGCAGGACCGAGATTCGTCATGCCGCTATGGAACCGCACGTCGTCGAGCTCTGCACCTTCCTGAGCGCGATGGGGGTGTCGATCGAAGGAGCGGGGACGCCAACCCTTCGCGTCGAACCGCCGGCGCGGTTCAGCGGGGTGACGCACCGGCTCCAGGGTGATTACATCGAAGCGGGCAGCTGGGGCGTGGTCGCCGCGATCACGGGCGGCGACATCGAAGTGACCGGCGTCAGGGCCGAGGACATGGAAGTGATCGCCGCGCCGCTGCGGCAGATGGGCCTGGCTTGCGAGCACACCGGTCAGCGATTCAGCGTGCGTCCATCGACGCTGACCGCCGCGCGCCGGATTACCACCGGATTGTGGCCGGGGTTTCCGAGCGATATGGTCAGCCTCGTGACGGTGCTCGCGACGCAGGCCGACGGGCGGACGCTCGTGCACGATTGGCTCTATGAATTGCGGCTGTTCGCGCTCGAACAGCTGAGCGCCATGCGCGCGGATCTGTTCCTCTGCGACCCTCACCGGATCATCGTCAGCGGACCGAAGCGCCTGCGCGGCCGGCTCCTGGATGCGCGGGACCTGCGATCCGGCATGGCGTTGATTGCCGCGGCACTGGCCGCGGATGGAGAGAGCCGCGTCACGCCGCTCGAAACGGTCGAACGCGGATATGCGTCGCTGGTCGAACGGCTGCGATCGCTAGGAGCGATCGTCGAGCGGGAGGACTGACGGATCCGATCCGCCACCCTTCTTCTTCGGCGGCGGCGGCGGTTCCGGGGGCAGGATGGGCACGACGCCTCCGGGAAGATTGTAAGGATGGGTCGTCGGCGGCTTACTGGTCGGATCGCGAGGTTGCGGGAACGTTGGCGCTGGCGGTTCGGCGCCTGGCGCCGGCGCGCCGATCGGATCCTGATCGCGGTCGGTATTGGCCGGGAGGGCGACGTTCGGAGCCGGGCCCGAGTCGCGCAACATCCGGAACGGGCGCAAGTCCACCTCCGACAGATCAAGCACACGCACGATATGCGGCGTCAGCGTCAGGATGATGTCCGACTCGATCGTCTCTTTCCGGTTGTGCGCGAAGAGTTTTCCCACCAACGGGAGATCGCTCAGTCCGGGAATGCCGGCCAGCTTGGTTCGCTCCTCGTCCCGAATCAACCCCGCGAGCATGCTCGTTTCGCCGTCCTTCAGGCGAATCGTCGTGGTGATCTCGCGATTCCCGAAGGTCGGCAGCCCGTTGAGCGAGCCGGAGATGTTGCTCAACGTGACCTTCAACGCAAGTGACACGTCGTCGTCGTGATGGGTGCGCGGCGTGATGTCGATGTTGACGCCGATGTTCTCGTAGACGTACGAGCTGATCGGCTGCTGGTTGATCCCGCCGGTGGCGATCGGCGCGAATGTCGTGACCGTGATCGGCACACGCTCGCCGAATCGCGCCTGCGCCGTGACGCCTTCGGACGTGCGCAGCTGCGGGCTCGCCAGTATGCGGGTCGCCTCGTCGTTCTTCAGCAAGCGGTAGTAGAGTCCCGGAACGCCGGCGACGAATCACGTCCGCCTGCGGTCAGGTTGCGAAGGGCCTCCAGCGTCAGGCCTTCGCGGTTGACGTCGAGGGAACCGGATATGCCGTCGGATCCCGGCGACGCAATCTGGAGGCCGTATTCACGGAGCCGCGTGCGATCGACTTCGAGCAGTTCGACGCTGATGATGACTTCCGGCCTGGCTTTGTCAATCGCGCTGATCAAGCGGCCCGCGGCGGCTGATGCGCTCGGGCGTGTCAGTGATCGAGATCGCGTTGACATTGCTCATCGGCGAGATGCGCCGGACGTCGACGACGATCCGCAGGAGATCGATGACCTCTTTCAGATCCGCATTGCTGACGAAGAAGGTCTGAACGACCTGTTCCTCGTATTCGCGCCGCTTCCCCGCGGTGTCCGGAACAATCGTGATCGTCCGTTGCGCCGTGACGCGATAGAAGGTCCGCGTCGTCGCGGTCAGCGACGCGAGCGCGTCGGCCAACGTCGTGTTCCGCAGATCGGCGGTAATGCGCTCCTCGCGGAACGACGGATCGAACGTGACGTTCATCGTCCGCCCACTTGGCCACGAGCGGTGAACACCATCCGGCTGCTCGCGTTGCTGAACGCCATCGACTCCGGCAGCTTCACATCCTCCGGCAGCTCGAGCCCCGGCGCGCGCAGGTCGCGCGTGTCCGCTCGATCAGCGACTGCAGCTCGGTCTTGCCGCCGCGGGAAATCGCGATTTTTGTGCGCAGGCGCTGACGCGTTTCACGCAGCTCCGCTTCGGCGGTGAAATCGGCCGGATTGAACTCGGTCGCGATCTGGAGCTCGACGGCGGCTTCTTCGTGCCGTTCGGTGGCGGCCAGGCGCCGGCCACGGAAGTAGTGTTCCTGCCCGGCGCGCATCTTCACCCGATCGAGGGACGAGCCGGGCATCGCGGTTTCCGGGATCGTCGCGAAGCGCGTTGCGTGTACTCGACGACGCGCGGTCGTAATCGGAGCGCTGCTCGGCCTGTTGACCCGCGCGGATTGCGTTCCGCGAGTGGCGCATGCCGACGCCGCGGCGAGCGCGAAGATGAGCAGGAACGTGAGGGCGCGCCGATGCCGCCGCTCAGTGGAGTCTTGCCACTGCTGATTACCTCGGTGCCACGCGGTACGGTGAACCCGAAGAGTCTTATCGGCCAATCCGACGTTCTCCTTGAAGTTGGAGAGCGCAATCGCATTCCGGCCGCCTTGTTCGTCCCCCCACGCAAGTTCGCGGATTTGCAGCGTTTCGCGATCGACCGTGACCTGGAGCCAATCGTACTCCGCCTGGCGGGTCCGGGGCTCCAGCCTCAGGACATAGGCGCGTCATTCGACCTTGGTGTCGCCGTATCGGATGACGAAGTCACGGACGATGTCGCCCTTGCCCATGAGAAAGAGCACGGCGCTCGTGGCCTCGTCCTGCTGCGGAACCGGGTTCTTCATGACCTGTTTGTCGGCAGGGAAGTACATGAACATCGTCCGGCCGTCTGATACGAACAGCTTTTTCTCCGGCGTCGTGTAATCCCATCGCATTTTGCCCGGTTTCTTGATCGGCGACCGTGCCGCTTTCCTTTGCTTTGCGGCGCAGCGGGCCGCCCTCATAGGTCTGGGTGAAGTTGGCCGAGAAATCCTTGATGGTGTCGTAGCGCCGCTGCAGCGCCGCTGGCGATATCCGCGGCGGGCGGGCTGAGCCTGAAGCGGCTGGACCTGCTGTGGAGCCGGACGCGGATGTGCGGTAGAGGTAGCGGCCGCGACGGTCAGACCGAGCAGCAGCGCGGCAAGGGTGCGGACTCGGCCGTTGGGAGCCGTCGAACGGTGCAGTGGGACGAGCCTCCGGCGGCCGAAGCTGAGTGGTCTGGTTTGCATGATCGTCGTCGGCTGGCCAACTCAGTGTACCACTACCGTTGCGCTTGTCTTTTGGCGGCCACGAAGGCGCGGACCTGATCGATTGGCCGCGTATTCAAGCACGTGGCGGGCCTCAACCCAGCCGCGTCGCGCCGTGCCGACGCCGAGCCTCATCTGGCGATCGAGCAGCCGGGCTCTGTGACAGTCGCTGTCGATCGTGACGGTGACGCCAGCCGCAACCGCGGCGCGGGCGCGCTCGCCATCCAGATCGAGATGCGACGGCGCGCCGTCGATCTCGAGCGCGGTACCCGTCGCGGCCGCGGCGGCGAAGATCTCCTCGAAGTCGAGGTCGTAGCCCGGGTCCCTGCCCACGAGGCGGTTCGCGGGATGCGTAATCACGTTGACCAGCGGATGTTCGATCGCGGCCAGGCAGCGCCGCGTCAGCCGGGCGGGATCATGGCCTCTCGAGTCATGCAGCGACGCGAGCACGATGTCGAGTGTCTCGAGCACGTCGTCGGTGAAGTCGAGGCTGCCGTCGGCCATGATGTCCACCTCGATGCCGTGGAGGATCGTCAGGCCGGGGAAGCGATCGCGCAGTGAATCGATCTCGTCGCGCTGTCTGACGAGGGCCGCGCGGTTCACGGTCTTTGGCGCTCCCGCGCGCTCCGAGTGATCGGTGATCGCGATGTACTCGTAGCCCAGCGTTGCCGCCATCTGCACCATCTCAGCAAGGCTGTCGCGGCCGTCGCTGTATGTCGTGTGCATGTGGAGATCGCCACGGATGTCTTCGCGGCCGACCAGCGTCGGCAGGAGGCCTGCGGCGGCCGCTTCGATTTCTCCCGTATCGTGCCGGAGCTCCGGCGGGATCCAGGAAAGGCCCGCATCCGCGTACACGTCGGCCTCGCCACCGTAGAGTCGGGGCGACCCTTGCCGCGACCGCATCGCCGCGAGGTGTTGACGCGAACCGGTCGCCACGTGAAGGGCGGTGCCGAATTCGTCCGGTGCGACGATTCGAAGGTCCACCTCCATCTGCTGGTAGGTCACGAGGGCCCGGCGAGCGGTGCGGTGGAGAACGCGAAGGGCGGGGAGCGCTTCGATGACGTCCAGCGTGCCAGGCGGATCCGTGGAGGCGCCCACGATAACGAGTGAATCGGCAATGGGCTCGACACGGCGCACGTCACCGGCATGCGTCAGCCCCTCGAGCTCTGGCGCTGCGGCGCCAATCAGCAGTGTCAGGCTGTCGAGCAGCTCGAGAGCGCGTCCGGCGGAAGCTTGAGGACGTTCCAGCGCCAGGCTGTCGGGCCGCGATCCGCAGGCGCTGCTCGGAATCACCCCCTGTCGAGAGGCGAGCGTCGTGAAGGGCGTTCTCGAGGTCGGTGAGGGTCAGGATCGCATCACGGGCAAGCGCGGCGGCCCCGCTCGAGTCAACAGTGGCAAACTCCAGCAACCGCCGGAGCAGCCACGGGAGATTGCTCCACGCGGCGCCAATCGCCACGTCGGCGCCGTCGAGCAGGATCGTCCGGAGTTTCTGGTGTAGACCGATGTGAACTGAGGTCAGCTCGGAGAGGCGGTTCTTCCGGGCGAGCTGGGTCAGGCGCGCTGCTTCGTCGCCCCCACCTTCGTCGAGATCCGATGCGATGCGGCGCCAGTTGGTCGCTTCGAGTGAGATGCCGCGGATTTCGGCAAAGTCAGCGAGCTGCCGGAACGTCTGTGCAAGCGCTGAAGGCGTCACACGCTGGACGCGCCGGCCGGTTCGAGAGAGTCGCGGGAAACGACAGAGATTGCCATACGGATATTGTCCGTAGGGCTCGCGGAGAGTGTCAAACCACGAGAGCCGAATTTCGAAAACCGCTGCCGATCAATCGGCCCCTGGTGTTCGCTTCAGTCGTGCAAGAGACGGCGCGCGCTCTACTGGTGTTGATGCTCGCTCGGGTGAACGAACCATCCCTGAGAGCGGCGGCCACACGCCACACACCGGAGAAACATCGCCCCCGACTCGCAACTCACGGCGTAGTCATGGCCGTTCAGGTAACAAGCGATCCAGTTCCACATTTGCGGTTCCCCTCAACCAGTTGGATTACGAAACTGGCTCTCACGGCGCAACTGCTGTGCCAATCCCGGACACCGAGAATATGGCGAAATCTGACGGATTTCGTGAACGCCGTTCCGTCCTGGGGCATGGGTCGTCGCCTCAGATTTGAACGTGGATTACAGAATTGGCAGGCGAGAAGCTGATGGATGGAGATGATCCGGGACTACTTCGTCATCGTCACGCTGAGCGCGGCGGGAGCGTTGCCTTTCACAGTGACCGTTACCTTACGCTCGCCGAAGTCCGGGTGGCGGAACGTTATCTCCTGGATGCCGAGCGGCAGCTTGAGCCCGGCCAGGGGAGTGTCGCCGACTTTCTTGCCGTCGATCCATACCTCAGCCCAGGGTGAAGCGTTGAGATTGACGATCCCGCGCGGATCAAGACTGACCGATCGAACTTCACCCGGCTCGATCTCCACCGTCTCTACCGTCCGGTATCCGAGCTGTTGATTCGTCAGGGTGAGCTCGTGACGGCCTGGACTCAACATCAAGCGTGATTCTTCGGTCGTGCCGATGACCCGCCCGCCTTCAGCCACTTCGAGGACGAATGGCGCAAAGATCCCGACCCAGCCGGAGAAGATCGGCACGTCGACTTTCAGGGTGCGTCCGTTCTCGATCCGAATCGTCCGTTTGACGGTGCCTGAGGCTGAAGTCAGCGCGATGGTATGTCGGCCCACAGGCACCGCGTCGAGCGCCAGCGGCGATTCGCCGACCGGCTTGCCATCGAGCACGATGCTCGCTCCACCGGGCTGTGTCTCGATTTCGAGCCGTCCCGTCGCGGGCCCCGACGGGGCAACGGGTTCGGGGGCGGACGGTGGCGTGCGCGCCGCTGTCGGTGCGGGCGCGGCGGCGACCGGCTTCGTCGCTGTCGCGGCTGTCGGCGGCTCTTCGCTGGACGCGCTGGTCCCCGGCAGATATGCACGACCCGCGAGAATCAGCACCGTCATTGCGACGAGTGCAGCGGCCGCGAGCTTCCATGGGAAGGCGCCGGCTTCCTCGACGGCGGGCCCCGGGAACGGGGCCGCATAGATGTCTTCCACGGGCGGTTCGGATCGGACCGCGCGAGGCTTCTCTTTCAGTTTCAGCGGCGCGAGCTGTGGCAGCGTCGGCATTGGGGTTGACGACGGCGCCGCTGACATCGGAGCCTGTGACGCGGGTCCTGCCGGCGCCGGCGACCACGAGGTCGGTGCGCCGAAAGTCGGCGACGCAAGACGCGGTGGAGGAGCCGGTGCTGGCGGTGGCGCCGGCGTGACCGGCGCAATCGGAGCGAATGGGATTGGCGCCGGCGCGGCTACGCTCGGAGTCGCCGTTGCGAACGGTGCTGGCGCTGAGAACGGTGCCGGCGTTGTGAACGCTGTGGGCGTGCCGAACGGCGCCGGTGCCTCTGTGCTCGCCGCGGCCCACTGTTCGTCAGAGACCGGAGGCTCGAACGCGGCCGCCCGTCCGGGGGCAACGAGCCAGTTTCCGCCACCCGATTTCTGTGGCGGTGGCTGAGTCTCGCCCATTATCGGCGCATCCTTCGCACCGCTAGCCGACTTCTCATCGGTCTCGGCGTCCGGTTCTCTTTCGGTCAGTCGGGCCTCGGCTTTTGCCGAAGTGTCGACCTTCGCGGGCGATTCCGGTTTGACTGCGATGGCGGTCTTTACCGGCGGGTCCGGATTCGCTGCCGCATCTTGTTTTTCGGCCGCCTCCTGCTTTTCCGGCTTGCCGGCCTCGACGTGTGTTGCGGGCGACTTCTGAGTCGCCAACGGTGTCGCGACGGCAGCGGAACGCAGCTTGTCCTTGCGGGCGCGCGCGGAACGGGTCCGCTTCGCTCGCTTCGAGCGCAGGCTCGCGACGTGTGGATCCGCCTGATCCTCGTCAGCGGCAGTCGACTGTCCCGGTTCGCTGTCGGCCTGGTCTTCCCCGGCAGCGGCTCCCGCGGGTGCGGCGACAGGTTCCGAGGTCCGGTCGACGACCGGGGCTGGGGGCTCCACTATCGACGGCACATCGACAGTTGCCTGCGCTATGGCCTGGGGCGGATCTGATGAGGGCAGCTGTGGCTGGACAATGGCCGGAATAGGTTCCGTTTCGGCCTGGGGTGTCTCGACCGCTGCTGCGAATTCTTCGGCCCAGCCCAGAGCCAGCGGATCATCGCCGGTGGACGGCTGATCCGATTGGAGCTCAATTTCGGTGATGGCATCGAGGTCGTACAACGGTTCCTCGACGAGTCCTTCGAGATTGATCTCCGCCTCGATCGGATCGCCGTCGGAAGTCAGTTCTCCGTCGAGCGGGTCGGACACAGCCTCGAAGCCGTACGCCGCGATATCCGCCAGCACGTCGTCGTACTCGTTCTCTTGCGGCTGTTGATGGCCCGACGGCTCCATCTGCTCGATGAAGTCAACGAGCGCCCGGCGGCAGGCGTGCAGGCCGAGTTCGCTGGCGAGGCCGCGCAGATCGAACAGAGCGTCGTCCGCTGAGGTATACGGCCGCCGATTGGGAACAGGAAGGGAGCGCAGCAGGAACTCTTGGAGCCCGGAGGCGAATTCCGAGCCGCCTCGAATCTGGGCAACCTCGATGACGTCCGACATGACGCGTGGAATGGCGTCGGGGAACTCGTCATCATAGAGCGGCCTGCCCAGGACGAGCATGACGCCGGCAAGAACGACTTGGGCGATGTCGCTGCCGACGTCGAGTCGAGGTGCGCCCATCATTTCTGGCGCCGCGATTCCGAAGTCAGTCCAGAGCTTCCGCCGGCTGTACCGAAGGTGGGATAGCGCGCCGGCGTAGATGCCGTCGAGGAGCACGACCTGGCCGGCCGGCGTCAACATCGTTCGCGATGGCGCGATCGTGCCGTGGGCGAATCCTGCGCCGGCGTGCAGTCCACAGAGCGCCGGCAGCACATCGAGGAAGTACCCGAACGCGGCATCGACTCCGGGTGCCGTCCCCTGGTCGGCCGCAATATCGAGAAGATCGGAGAGCCTGCTTCCCGGCACGAATTCCGAAATGACCACCAGCGAGCCGTCTGTCTCGTGCCCGATCGATCGCGGCCGCGCGATGCGCTCGTCTTCGATGGCTGCGACACGTTCGAGCCGCTCGCGCAGCATCCCCTCGAAGGCCGCCAGCTCGGGCCGCAGGGTGAGCCGCTCGAGCATCGCCCCTTCTTCACGATCGAAGGCGAGCACACGCCGGCCGAGGCCGTCGGCGAAGCCAGACGACGTCGTCGACGCACCGAGCGAGAGAGGGTCTGTCGAGGGTGCCGGCATTGCAGGGTCGGCGTCACTTTTGCAACCCACGCACCATCACGACGATTCAGTCTAACGGCCCTCCAAGGTCAACATTCGCAGCCGGTTGCAACGGTGAAAGCGTTTCGGTTGGGTGGGGGTTCTGACCAGAACGTAATCGGTTGAGCTGGTTCTGTAATTGAGTTGTCGCGACGCGATCAGTGACGCCGTTGGACCGCCGGTTCAGGACGTCCCCGTCAGCAACGACTGGCGTCGAACGCTTTCGAATCGGTCGTGAGGTGCTCGACGTGCGTTGAGCGCCGCGACAGTGTCAACGCCGTTCAGGCGAACCCCGGTCAACGTTTCGCGTCACGTTCGATGACGCCGCGACGCCGGCGATCGACATCCGATCGGTTGACGACGAAGGCTTCCTGCACCGTGGGCCGAATGGCGTCGATCCCGATGGCTACTGGACGCGCTTCGAGTCGGTCGGGCGGAAGGAGAGCGAGCAACCAGGCGTCAGAGTCATTGCTTGATCGGTTGATGGCCCGACACCGAGGGGCGGTTCGTGTTTTGTCGGGGCTGAAAGGGCCGTGTTAGAATTGGTAGTTCGCGCGCCGGCCCGATTGTCCGCTGTGCATGCTGGCGCGAATATCCGAAGAGAATGGGCGGCTAGCTCAGCTGGGAGAGCGCCGCGTTCGCAACGCGGAGGTCGGGAGTTCGAGCCTCCTGCCGTCCACCAGTTTTCCCCAACAATTCGCGCAGTTCTGCGAGGTCGTCACCGGCGGCCTCGCTCGATCGTGACGCCAGTTGTGACGGCCGCTGAGACGCTGAACGTCTCTAAGGCATCGGCCTTCCACGATTCCGTCGGATGCGTGGACCGCTCCAGCATGCGCGTTGAGCTGTGCCCGCTGATGGCCATGACTACATGATCGTTGTAGCCGTGCTCGATCATCCGGCTGAGCGCCGTGTGTCGCAGGGTGTGCAGCGTCAATCTCGCGGTCCCGATCGGCGCTGCGCTTGTGCAGATCCAGGTTTGCGGCCGCGCAAAGGAAATCCTTTCGAAAACCCGAGGTTTCGCTTCCCCTTCAAAAAGCGACGCGTCGCTTGAACTTATCTGATGATTATCACGTAGTTACTATATGTATATCGCGCGGCAATCACGCCGGCGACCAGAGCAGACCCTGATGACGAAGACCGACGAACTGGTAGAAATCCGCGCTGCCGCCGAGATTCGCGATCACGGCACGATCGCCGCCGCGATTGCCGCGGTCGACCGGCTGATCAACGCGCCGGAGTGCCTCGCCACCGAGCGTCGCTTCATGCGCCGCGTGCTCGGCTGCCTCTGGCACTTGCACACGATCGAACAGCAGTAACAACCATGAGAACTCACAACCAGCCGCGCACGTTCCTGACCGACATCGCCGATCGCCTGAAGCAGACCGCGGAGGTCTATCACGCCGGCCGCATTGACCATGCCGAATTCACGCGCCGCCATCTCGCCGCCTGGAAGGACGCCGAACAGTTGGGTATCGCGAAGACCGGTGCCGCCGAGGTCTCGCGCCATTAGTAATGGCGCCTGAGAAGTGTTTCGTGACCGATCGCACGGGCAGCAGCGTGACGGAAACCTTTGACCTGACCGGCGTCGCCGACGCCTTTGCAAGCACTGTCGTGCCGGTAAGCCGCTCACGACGGAGGAACGCGAGAACATGGCCGACTTTCTACTTCGTGACGCCGACGACGATCTGTGGCACCAGTTCAAAGAGCGCGCCCAGTCCGAAGGCCGCTCCCTGCGCTGGATCGTCATCACCCTGATCGAGCACTACATCAAGCACGGCCTGCCGGCCGCGCCAAAGACCAAGCACTAGGAACCGGTTCGCCACTTCGAGTCACTTCGACGCCAGCGCCTTCGCTGGCGTTTTGTTTGCCCGGCTTTACGCCGGTTTCCGCATTCAGTCGGCGCCGTAAGTGCCGGACACCCTCATTCAACTCGAGCCTACGCAGAAACGACGGCCGGAAAACAAAAGTGGGCTGATTTATGCCGGGCCAAGGCAGCTTCGACTGCCTCGTTTTGTTGTCTGGCTAGCTGGCGGCCTGACGCCGGTGTCGGATGAATTCGACCGCGATGGGCAGCAGCGAGAATGCGATGATCCCGAGCGCGACGAGCGTGAAGTTGTCGCGCACGATCGGGACGTTGCCGAAGGCGTAGCCGCCGAGCGCGCAGATCCCGACCCACAGAATCGCGCCGCTGACGTTGTAGAACGCGAAGGCGCTGTAGCTCATCGTGCCGGCGCCGGCGACGAACGGCACGAAGGTCCTGACGATGGGAACGAAGCGCCCGAGCACGATCGCCTTGCCGCCGTACTTCTCGAAGAACGCATGCGCGCGCACGAGATGATCCCGGTTCAACATCCGGTGCAGCAGGCTCGTACGATCGTCCGACGTGAAGACACGTGGTCCTACGGCATTGCCGACCGCGTAATTGACGGCATCGCCGAGGATGGCCGCGATGGTCAGCAGCGGGAGCAGCACCCAGATGCTGAACGCTCCGGTCGCGGCCAGCGCGCCGGCGGCGAACAACAGCGAGTCACCAGGCAGGAACGGAGTGACGACGAGACCGGTTTCCGCGAAGATGATGGCGAAGAGCGCCGCGTAGACCCAGACGCCGTATGCCTGGACGAACTCGGCGAGATGCTTGTCGAAGTGCAGAAAGAGGTCGATTAATCCTTCCATGCAATCCGACTAGTTTACTTGCGCGTGACGTGCCGCAACAAGCGCGACTGTTATACTCGCGGGCATGTCAGGCACGGCTGGCCCCTCGCGGGTGAAACGCATCGGCATACTGACTGGGGGTGGCGATGCGCCCGGACTGAACGCGGTCATTCGCGCCGTCGTGAAATCAGCGGCCAATCGCGGCTGTGAAACGATCGGCCTCGCCGACGGATTCGACGGGCTGATCGAACCGAACCGGTGGCGTCCGCTGACACCGCGGGATGTCACGGGGATTCTGCGGATTGGCGGCACGATCCTCGGGACGGCGAACCGCGGCAACCCATTCGCCCTGCCGGTGGCGACCTCGGATGGCCCGCGCGACTACACGGATCGATGCCTCGAGACGTTCCACAAGTTGAAGCTCGAGGCGCTGGTCGTGATCGGTGGCGACGGCACGCTCGCCATCGCGCACCAGTTCTTCAAGCGCGGCATTCCACTCGTCGGGGTCCCCAAAACCATCGACAACGACATCGTCGGAACGACGAACACGTTTGGCTTCGATACCGCGGTGAGTTTTGCCACCGACGCCGTGGATCGCCTGCATACCACCGCCGAAGCGCACCACCGCATCATGATTGCCGAGGTCATGGGCCGCTACGCCGGCTGGATTGCGCTCTACGCCGGCGTGGCCGGCGGCGCCGACGTGATCCTGATACCGGAGATCCCGTACGACGTCGAGAAAGTCGCGGAGCGAATCCGCGCGCGCGAACAGCTCGGCGCCGGCTTCAGTATCGTCGTCGTTGCCGAGGGCGCGAAGCCGATCGGCGGCGAGACATCCGTCCTCAAGAAGGCGAGCGGCGAATACGCCGAGCGGCTTGGCGGGATCGGCGCGAGGATCTGCGCGGAACTCGAAGCGCTGACCGGCAAGGAAACCCGCTACGTCGTGCTGGGGCATCTTCAACGCGGCGGCACGCCCACGAGCTTCGATCGGACGCTGGCAACGCGATTCGGCGCTCACGCGGTCGAGATGCTCATGCAGGGAAAATTCGGCACCATGGTGGCGTTTCATCCGCCGGACATCGTCGAGGTGCCGCTCGAGCAGGTCGTCGGCAAGATTCTGTACGATTCCGACGGATTTCGATGTCATTCGCACGGCGCGGGCGATGAACATTTCGCTCGGCGATTGACCGCGCCGGCTCGAAGCCTTCAGGTGAATCAGTTCCAGATCGACGGTTCCCGACGCAGCCGCTCGTCGAACCTGAGGGAGACTCGTCGACGTGCCGTCGGGCGCGTTCCGTGGCGAGCGCCTGGCGGTGACGCTGGATCGGTTGCTGCCCAGGTAGGAGAGGGCAGTCTCAGGCGAGCACGTCGAGATACTTGAGGGCTCCGCCGGTATTGAACAGGACGACCGACTCGTCGCGTCCGACACGGCCGTCGGCGACCAGCCGTTTCAGAGCCTGGAGGGCCGCGCCGCCCTCGGGCGCCGCGCTCACGCCCTCGCGACTGCCGAGCGCGCGCATACCCGCCACCATCTCGTCATCAGTCACGGCGAGGGCAGTGCCGCCGCTCTCACGCACCGCCCGCAGAACGAGGAAATCACCGACAGCTTTCGGCACACGGAGGCCGTCGGCCAGCGTTCGCGCGTTCTGCCACATTTCCGAACGTTCCGCGCCTTCCTCGAAGGCGCGGACGATCGGTGCGCAGTGCTCCGCCTGCACGGACACCATGCGCGGGCGCGTCGGCGAGGTCTTCCATCCGATCGATTCCAGTTCCTCGAACGCCTTCCACATGCCAACCATTCCGGTCCCGCCGCCGGTGGGATAGATGATCCAGTCCGGAAACTTCCAGTCGAGCTGTTCCCCCAGCTCGTAAGCCATGGTCTTCTTGCCTTCGATTCGGTACGGTTCCTTCAGGGTCGAGACGTCGTACCAACCGAGCGGCTTGCCCTTTTCGGCGGCGACGCGACCCGCGTCGGTGATCAGGCCGTCCACCAGGGTGACGCCGGATCCGTACAGCTCGCATTCACGAATGAAGGGGACCTTGACGTCCCGCGGCATGAAGACCTGCGCGGGAATTCCTGCGGCTGCGGCGTACGCCGCGAGGGCATTGGCGGCATTGCCGGCCGATGGGACCGAGAGCGTGCGCGCGCCAAGGCGCGCCGCCCGTGTGACGGCGGCGGCGAGGCCGCGGGCCTTGAACGAGTTCGTGGGATTGAGCGACTCGTCCTTGATGTAAACACGACCGAGTCCGAGATCCTCACCCAGCCGCTGCGCGTGAATGAGCGGCGTCCACCCCTCGCCAAGGGTGATCGGCTCCTCGCCGTCGAAGAGCGGCAGAAGCTCGCGGTAACGCCACATGTTGGCGGGCCGGCCGACCAGCGAGGACTTCTGCCAGGCGCGGGCGGCGTCGAGATCGTACCTGGCGAGCAGCGGCGCGCCGCAGGTGCAGAGATGCTGCTCGATGCGCGCGTCGTACGGTCCGCACCCACACGGTACGCTGCATTCGAGGTGGGTGAAGTAGGACAAGCTGTTATTTGCCGAGCAGCTCAGAGTCCTTCTTCTTCTGCAGGTCGTCGATGATTGCGATGTGCTGGTCGGTAATCTTCTGGACGTCGTCGAGACCGCGCCGCTCGTCGTCCTCGGAAATCTTGTGGTCCTTCAGCAGTTTCTTCAGCTTGTCGTTGGCGTCCCGCCGGATCTGCCGCACGCCGTTGCGGCCCTCTTCGGCGTACTTGTGCACGAGCTTCGAGAGCTCTTTCCGCCGTTCCTCGGTCAGCGCGGGCAGGGGGATGCGCACGACCTTGCCGTCGTTCGTCGGATTCAGGCCGAGATTGGCGCTGCGGATGGCCTTTTCGATCGTTGCCATCAGTGACGGATCGAACGGCTGCGCGACGATCAGCGTCGGCTCCGGGATCGACAGCGAGGCGACCTGATTCAACGGCATGTGCGAGCCGTAGGCTTCCACGTGCACCGCGTCGAGAATCGTCACGGAGGCGCGCCCGGTCCGCACGCCGCCGAACTCGCGCCGGACGTGATCCAGCTGACCGTCCATGCGCTTTTTCACCTCCGCCGCCAGGCCTTTGAGATCAGTAACGTCCATCACGCCCTCGAAGAAATCGACAGAATGATCGCTAGGTGCGCACCGTCGTGCCGACAGGCTCGCCCATGATGACCCGCCTGACGTTACCGGCGGTCCGCAGATTGAACACGACGATCGGCAGGTCGTTGTCCATGCACAGGGAAATCGCCGTCGCGTCCATGACCTTGAGTCCCTGTTCCAGCACCTTCAGATACGAGATGTCCGCGTACTTCGTCGCGGTCATGTCGATCATGGGATCGGCGGTGTAGACGCCGTCGACCTTCGTCCCCTTGAGGATGACGTCCGCCTTGATTTCCATCGCTCTCAGCGCCGCGGCGGTGTCGGTCGTGAAGTACGGATTGCCCGTTCCGGCGGCGAACACGACGACGCGGCCCTTCTCGAGGTGACGGACGGCACGGCGCCGGATGAACGGTTCGGCGACGGCCCTCATCTCGATCGCGCTCGCCACGCGGGTCAGAACGCCCTGATGCTCGAGTGCGTCCTGCAGGGCCAGGGCATTGATGACGGTCGCCAGCATTCCCATGTAGTCGGCGGTCGCCCGGTCCATGCCCTTGGCGCTCGCCGCCAGTCCTCGGAACAGGTTTCCGCCGCCGATGACCACGGCTGTCTGCACGCCGAGTTGCTGGATCTCTCCGATCTCTTTGGCGATTTGGGTGGTGACGGCAGGGTCGATTCCGAACGCCTGTTCTCCCATCAGGGCTTCACCGGAAAGCTTGAGGAGTACGCGGCGGTAGACAGGCGCAGACATATCCGGACGATTATACCTGCCGTCAGTTTGCCGTCCGCAAGCCGGGGCTCGACACGAGGAGCAGACGACAGGTCGGCATGCTCACCGCGGACCGTCAGAAAAAATGCCGCGTGCGAATCGCACGCGGCACCTGAACGGACGGCAGGCCGGGTCGAGGTGACGCTACGCGCCTTCGCCGACCTTGAAGCGCACGAACCGGGCGATCGAGATGTTCTCGCCGAGCTTGGCGATGGCGGCCTGCACCGCCTGCCCGATCGTCACCTTGGGATCGCGGATTGACGGCTGGTCCATCAGGCAGACCTGCTCGTAGAAGCTTCCGAGCTTGCCCTCGACGATCTTCTCGATCACCGCCGCAGGCTTGTTCTGGCCCTCCATCTGGGCGCGATAGATCGACTTCTCGCGCTCGAGGATGTCGGCCGGCACGTCCTCGCGCTTCACGTATTGCGGATTGGCCGCGGCGACGTGCATGGCGATCTCGCGCGCGAGATTCTGAAAGTCATCGGTGCGCGCGACGAAGTCGGACTCGCAGTTGAGTTCGACGAGCACGCCGATCCGGCCGCCCATGTGGATGTAGCTGCCGACCAGCCCCTCGTTCGTCGAGCGGCCCGCCTTCCTGGTCGCCTGCGCCAGTCCGCGCTTGCGCAGGATCGTCGTGGCTTCCTCGACGTCGCCTTTC
Organism: uncultured Acidobacteriota bacterium; assembly: GCA_963785755.1. Taxonomy (GTDB): domain Bacteria; phylum Acidobacteriota; class Vicinamibacteria; order Vicinamibacterales; family 2-12-FULL-66-21; genus JACCXG01. The sequence continues at coordinate 416,363 of CAWAXG010000071.1, forward strand.
GCTTCGGTCAGCGCCGCCTTGCACTCCATCATGCCCGCGCCGGTAATGTCGCGGAGACTCTTCACCATCGTTGCCGTGATCTCTGCCATTGTCTTCGTCGCTCCTCTGAGCCCGTTGTCAGGGGCGGCGGCCCGCGCAGGGAGCGGCGGGATGGCCAGCGCCTGAATGATTCTCGGTGTACGTAACAACGCCGGCCTGATCGTGCTCGGCCGGCGTTCCAATCAGTGAAGCCCGCGCGTTACACGGACGCGGGAGTGACCTGCTCGGAGCGCGCCTGGCGCACGGCCCGCGACCGCCGGCGATCGTCGTCGCCCTCGGCGGCATCGTCCGCGTGGGCCGCTTCGCGCACGCCGCGGCCCGACATCACTGCGTCGGCGATGCGCGAGGCGAACAGGCGAATCGCGCGGAGCGCGTCATCGTTGCCCGGGATCACGTAATCGACTTCGTCGGGATCGCAGTTGGTGTCGACGACGCCGATGACCGGAATCTTGAGCTTCCGCGCCTCGTCGACCGCAATCTTTTCCTTCCGCGTGTCGACGACGAAGAGAGCGTCGGGCAGCCGCGCCATGTTGCGGATGCCTTCGAGGTTCTTCTGCAGCTTGCGCTTCTCTTTCTCGAGCTGCGCGATTTCCTTCTTCGAGAGGGTTTCGTAGCGGCCGTCGGTCTCCATCGCTTCGAGATCGCGGAGCCGGGTGAGGCTTCGCTGAATCGTCGTAAAGTTGGTCAACAGGCCACCGAGCCACCGCTGGTTGACGAAGAACATGCCGCAGCGCTGCGCCTCTTCGGCGATTGCGTCCTGGGCCTGACGCTTGGTGCCGACAAAGAGCACCGTCCGCCCTTCGGCGGCCAGGTTGGTCGCAAACTGTTCCGCGTCGCGGAACAGTCTCGCCGTCTTCGCGAGATCGATGATGTAGATCCCGTTCCGTTCTCCGAAGATGTATGCCTTCATCTTCGGATTCCAGCGCTTGGTCTGGTGTCCGAAGTGGACGCCAGCCTCGAGCAAATCCTTCAACGCGATGCCGCTCAAGCTTCCTCCATGACTGACTTTCAGCCGTCCGCCGGCCGCGCTCAGTTCGTCTGATCGCCCGGCGGGGCGAGCTATCTCTTGCTGAACTGGAAGCGCTTGCGCGCCCCCTTCTGGCCGTACTTCTTTCGCTCCTTGATGCGCGCGTCGCGCGTCAGGAACCCGGCCTTCTTCAACCGCTGCCTCAGCTCGATGTTGTACTCGACCAGCGCCCGGGCGATTCCGAGCCGGAGGGCGCCCGCCTGGCCGGCAATGCCGCCGCCGGCGATCGTCGCCAGCACATCGAACTTGTCCGCCGTCTCGGTGACCGCCAGCGGCTGCTTGATCTGCGTGCGGAGCGCCTCAGTGGGGAAGGCCTGCTCGATCGGCTTGCGATTGATGACGATCCCGCCGGTGCCAGGGCGGATGAAAACGCGTGCGGTGGATGTCTTGCGGCGACCCGTCCCGTAATACTGAATGCCTGCTGCCACGTTTATGCGACCTCGCGCTTGCTCGACTGAGACGCCGTGCCTCGCGGACGGGGCTTCTGCGCCTGATGCGGATGTTCCGCTTCCGCATATACCTTCAACTTGCGCCACATCGCTTCACCCAGTTTGGTTTTGGGCAGCATGCCACGCACCGCTTCCTCGACCATCCGCACCGGCTGCTTCTGGCGAACGTCCTTCGCCCGTTCCTCGCGGAGGCCACCCTCGTACCCGCTGTGATACCGGTAGACCTTCTGTTCGTCCTTGCGTCCGGTCAACCGCACCTTGGCGGCGTTGACGATGACGACGTGATCACCGGTGTCGATGTGGGGCGTATACGCCGGCTTGTGCTTGCCCTGAAGGAGACGGGCGGCATCGCTGGCGATGCGGCCGAGCACCTGGCCTTCGGCGTCGATGACGTGCCACAGCCGCTCCACACTTCCGGCCGTGGGAACAAACGAACCCATGAGATCCCTTTCAGCTCCGTTCAAAGGACGGCAAACCAAGAGGATACCGGCGATTCCGCGGCCTGTCAAGCGAGCGGCCGGGAACATGCAAGGCCACCCCAGCCGCGGTTCCGCGTGCCCGGCGCTGCACGGAATGTTGAAGAATCCGCATTACAGATATGTGAGCCGAGTACGCATTTGTTGATCAGTCGGCGAACGGTCGAGCTTTGACGACTGTCGAAATCAGCTGGTTTCTGCGAGTTTTGTTATCTCGCGCCTCTCTGGCACCCTACTTGCCCCCTAACCAGGCCGGCAGGGGCAGTGAGGGCGGTGGATCCAGGTGGTCAGAATTGACACACTCGATCCTTTCTGTTAGCGTGAACTACCTTCCTGTCAAGCATTTGCGACAATTCGCAAGATAGGACACATACCGGTGTTTCGCAGAGCGAAGTCCCTGGTCGGGCTGGATATTGGCTCGAGCGCTGTCAAAGCAGTCGAGCTGAGGCCGTCCGGCAAGGGCTATAAGGTGACGGCATTCGGCAGCGAAGGTGTTCCCCCCGACAGCATCGTCGACGGCGCCATCATTGACGCGGCCGCGGTCGCGGACGCGATCCGGCGGCTCTTCGAAGGCAGGAAGATCCAGACCAAGGACGTGGCCGCGTCATTGTCAGGCAATGCCGTCATCGTCAAGAAAATCACGCTGCCGGTGATGACCGAGGCCGAACTGGCCGAGTCCATCTACTGGGAAGCCGAACAATACATTCCTTTCGATATCCAGGACGTGAACCTGGACTACCAGATCCTCGACCCCGGCGATACCGCGAACGGCAAGGCGACCATGGACGTCCTGCTCGTCGCCGCCAAGAAAGAAAAAATCGCGGACTACACGGGCGTGATCTCCCAGGCCGGACGCACTGCCGTCGTCGTCGACGTCGACGCGTTCGCGCTCCAGAACGCCTTCGAAGTGAACTACGGCATCGAACCCGGACAGGTCGTGGTGCTGCTGAACGCCGGGGCGAGCGCGACGAACATCAACATCCTGCAGGGAGACCAGTCGGTCTTCACCCGCGACATCTCGATTGGCGGCAACGCCTATACCGAGGCGCTGCAGAAAGAGCTGAACCTGCCGTTCGAACAGGCCGATCAGTTGAAGCGCGGTGAAGCGGTCGATGGCGTGACCTTCGAGGATGCCCGTCCGGTGCTGCGAGCGGTGACCGAGAACGTCATGCTCGAAATTCAAAAGACGTTCGATTTCTTCAAGGCCACGGCCGCCTCCGATCGGATCGACCGGATCGTGGTCAGCGGCGGCGCGTCCCGCGCCGAAGGATTCCTCGAGATGCTGACCGAGCGTTTCGAAGCGCCGGTTGAACTGTTCGATCCGTTCAAGAAGGTCGCGTTCGATTCCAGGCGGTTCCAGATCGACGCCGTCGGGGACATCGCGCCGACCGCGGCGGTCGCCGTCGGACTCGCCCTTCGAAGGGCGGCAGACCGATGATCCGGATCAATCTGCTCGCCGTCGAACGGGAGCGCGCGCGGAAGCGCGTGTTCATTCCCGCCGCGCATCGCGTCACCATCGGCGCGAGCTTGATTCTGGTCGGCACCGCGCTCCTGGTGGGGTGGTGGTTCTGGTCGCTCCGGCAGGAGTCGGCGCGGCTGGACGCGGAGCTCGCGCGTGCCGAAGTCGAGACCCGGCAGGTCCGCTCGGTCCTGGAGCAGGTCCGGAAATTCGAATCGCGCAAAGCGGTGCTGCAGCAGCGCGTCTCCCTGATCGAGGAGCTCCGGAAAGGGCAGGCCGCACCCGTCCATCTGCTCGACGAGATCAGCAAGAGCATTCCGGAGCGGCTGTGGCTCAGCGAGCTCACGCAGACTGGCGCCGACTTCACGATGAGCGGAATGACCGATTCGCTGACCGGGGTCACCGACTTCGTGGCGAACCTCGAATCCACCAAGTGGTTCCGCAAGCCGGTGGAGATTCTGGACAGCCAGGTACAGACGGACGCCAAGGTCGGGGACCTGATTCGTTTCCAGGTCAAGGCGCAGTTCGTCGACCCCAGTGCGCCTCCGCCGCCGCCACCCGCCAAGCCGGCCGGAAAAGGCGCCGGCCGTGGCCAGGCCGGAACCTAACGCGGCACCTCGACTGCACCGATAGCAAGCAGAGATACCTATGGATTTGTCGCTCAGCAAACTTCCCTGGTACGCGCAGCTCGGCGCCTTTGTCGTGGTGTCGGCCGGGGCGGTTTTCGGTTTCTGGAAGTTCTACGTCGCGGAAGTGCAGGCGGACATCACCATGCGACAGAGCCGGCTGACGGCGATGCGGACAGACATCGCCAAGGGCGTCGCGACCGCCAAGCAGCTTCCACAGTTCCAGGCTCAGGTCAACGAGCTGGAGGCGCGGTTGGAGAACCTGCGGCAGGTTCTGCCGGAGGAGAAAGACGTCGCCGACACGATCCGCCGCATTCAGACGCTGGCGACGAAGTCGAACCTGGCGATCCAGCGGGTTCAGCCAGGCAAGGTCGTGCAGCAGAAGCTATACCTGGAGGTTCCGTACAAGCTGCAGACCGAAGGCACCTATCACAGCCTCGGCGCCTTCCTCGATCAGATCAGCAGGTTCCCGCGAATCATCAACGTCAGCGAGATTTCGATCCGCGCCAAGGAGCCACCCGAACCGGGCAGAACGATGACGGCCGAATGCGTCGCCACGACCTTCGTGCTCCAGGAAGGGGCGGTGGCGGCAGGGAAGACGGGTACGGTGCCGAAGCAACCGTCCCTGAAGAAGTGAGGCGATGACCATGACCAGGATTCGCCTTCTCGTCCTCGCCGCGTCACTGACCATTGTCACGTCCGTGTTCGCACAGCAGCAGCCGGCGCCGACTCAGAAACCGCAGAGCGGCACACCAGCAGCACCGCCGGCAGCGGAGCCGGCGCCACCGGCGCCGCCTCCGGCCCAGGGCTACGCGTACGACCCGACGGGCCGCCGCGATCCCTTCCTCAGCCTGCTGCGCCGCGGCGGCGATCCGCGAGGGGGCGCCGGGGCCCGGCCCACAGGTGTGCCCGGGCTGCTCATCGGGGAGGTCACGGTCAAGGGCATCGTCCGCGACCGCTCGGGATTCATCGCGATGATTCAAGGGCCGGACAACAAGCAGACCTTCATCATTCGGCCGGGCGAAAAGCTCCTGGATGGAACGGTGAAAGCGATCACTGCCGACGCCGTCGTGTTCTCGCAGGACGTCAACGATCCGCTGTCCATGGTGAAACAGAAGGAAATCCGTAAGACGGTTCGCCCGACCGACGCGGGTCGGGGCTGAGGATGCGAGTGTTTCCTGTTGAAAGAGCCGAAGCGATGAACGTGCACAACGCACATATGAGATCAGTCCGGCTGCGGGCTCACGCGGGCGGTGCCATCGCCCGCGCCGTGATCGTCCTGTCTACCGTGGTTTCACTGGCTGCAGCGACGCTTATCGTGTCCGCCGCGTCCGAACCCGTCCGGGTCATCGGTGTGTCGGCGCAGGGAAGTGCCGTCGTCATCGAGACCACCGATCCGGTGGCGTATACGGTGAGCAGACCGGACGCCACGACGCTCGTCGTGGATCTTCGCGGTGCCAGCGTCGGCGACGGGTCGACAAAGGTGCAGCCGCAGGGAGCTGTCTCCGGCATCCGGCTCGAGCAGTCGACGTCACCCGACGGGCTCGCCGTGGCCCGGGTGCGGATTGCGCTGGCTCGGGCGTCGGAGTACTCGGTCAAGAGCGCGCGGAACACGATCAGGCTCGAACTGGCTGCAGCGAACGCCGCCCCGGTGGCGAAGTCGACGCCGCCGATGCCCGGGCCGGTTCCTGCCCCCGTACCCGTGGTTGCCCGTCGAGAAACCGCGCCGGCTCCTCGACAGCCCTCGGCGCCCGCCGCGCCCGAAATGTCGGCCACCACAATCGAACAGGTTCGCGCCAGCCGAAAGGGGACCGGTGCAATTGTCACGATTTCCGCCAATGGCAAGCTGAATCCAAGCGGCGTCAGCGAATCCCGTGATCTTCCGCGTCGTTTGATCCTCGATTTTCCGAATGTCACGACGCGCACGGCAGCGCAGACGCCGGGGGATGGCCAGATCGTCCGGCGGGTTCGGGTCGGGCTGAACAGTCAGACGCCGCTCGTCACGCGTGTCGTGATGGAAATCGCAGACGGGGCGACGTATTCGCTGCAGCGCGGCACGACCGGCAGCCGCGAGCTCGCGGTGGTCTTCGACGCGCCGAAGGCTACGGGAACGGCGCTGCGCTCGCCGATGGCGTCGAGCGACGCCGGCGCGTTCGCGGTCCTCGGGGCCGAGACGATTACTCTCGCGCAGGCGCTCGCCAACGGAGCGGCACTGGCACCGCGAGATGTTCCCGCGGACGGCGCTGTCGCGCTCAGTGGGGCGCGTTCCGCTCCTCCCGCGGCAACGGTTACCGCCACGTCGTCGCAACCGGCAGCCTCCGTGAGGGCGCCGAGTCCGTCGAGTGGTGCCGCCATTCTTCAAGCGAGGCAGAACGCCGCGACGCAGAATCCGGCCGCCACGCAGTCGCCTGCCGCACAGGCGCCTGCAGCCCAGGCGGCCGCGGCGCCGGCACAGCAGCCCGCCGCGCCGCCTGTGACGTCGCCGGTCATTCAAGGACCGCAGAGTCAGCAGATCGCCGTCGGCCAGGAGAAGAAGTTCGTCGGCCATCCGATCAGCATGGATTTCTCGGGGACGGATCTGCGGAGCGTGCTGCGCCTGTTCGCGGAGATCAGCGGCCTGAACATGATCATCGACCCGGACGTGCAGGGCAGCGTCGATGTCGTGTTCAACGATGTGCCGTGGGACCAGGCGCTCGACGTCATCCTTCGACAGGCACAGCTCGACTACACGGTCGACGGCACGATCATTCGAATCGCCAGGCTCGACACGCTTCGCAAGGAACAGGACGCTCGAACGCAGCTGGCGGCGTCAGCCGCGAATGCCGGGGCGCTGGCGGTGCGCACCTATACCCTCAGCTACGCGAAAGCCGAACAGGCCGCGCCGCTCGTGCAACGGGCGGTGCTGTCGACGCGCGGCAACGTGCAGATCGACACGCGCACAAATACGCTCATCATTACCGACCTTCCGGCGCGACTGGATACGGTCTCGCAACTCCTGACGACTCTCGATCGCGCGGAGCCACAGGTCGAGATCGAGGCACGGATCATCACCACGACCCGCGACTTCGCGCGTGCCCTGGGCGTGCAGTGGGGCTTCAACGGGCGGGTGTCACCCGAAATCGGGAACACGACCGGCCTCGCATTCCCGAACAACGGCTCGCTCGGCGGCCGCTCTGGCGGGTTGCAGGGCGCCACGACGTCCGGCTCGGACACTCGCGCCAATCCCGACGGACGAGGCGGGCACCGCCGTCGGCCTCGCCGTACCCGCCGCGTCGAGCGCGATTGGCTTGGCGCTGGGCTCGATCAACGGCGCGTTCAATCTCGACATCGCCTTGTCGGCGCTCGAGCGGTCGGGCAAGGGCCGCATTCTGTCCACTCCGCGCGTGACCACGCAGAACAACGTCGAAGCGGAGATCACGCAGGGCGTTCAGATTCCGGTGCAGACGGAGGCGAACAACACGGTCACGGTGACCTTCAAGGATGCCGCGCTGACGTTGAAGGTCACTCCGCAGATCACCGCGGCCAATACGGTGATCATGCAGATCACGCTCGAGAATGCGTCTCCCGGCGCGCTGGTCGACACCGGCACCGCATCGATTCCGTCCATCGATACGCAGCGTGCGATTACGAAGGTCCAGGTCAGCGACGGGATGACGACGGTCATGGGGGGCATCTTCGTGAGCCGCGAGCAGACGAATAACGACCGCACGCCCGTCCTGCACCGGATTCCGTTCTTCGGCTGGCTGTTCAAGCGTGATACCCAGGTGGACGAAAGCCGCGAGTTGTTGATTTTCATCACACCGCGCATTCAAAAGGGTTAGGCGTATGAAGGCATCTCGCATTGGCGGCTTCGCCGCTCTGGCGCTCGCTGTCTCGGTCGTGTCGTGCACGGATTCGGTCCGTCAGGGCACCGGAGCGTCCTTCCTGATCATCGACAGGCTGCAGGCAGCATCCGGCGCAGAGCCCGACGAATTCGGTGGCACGCTGCAGTCGGATGTCGTGACGATCGTCGACGGACGGCCGACAATTTTCAACGACCTTGCAGAAGTGACGTTCTCGCTTGGGCAGAAGGATCCCGCGCGGGGAACCACTCCCACGCAGAACATCCACATCACCGTCGACCGATACAACGTGCGTTACATCCGTGCTGACGGCCGCAATACGCCCGGCGTCGATGTGCCATACCCGTTCGACGGCAGCGTCACGTTGACCGTGCGGGCGGATGGCAGCTTCACGGCGTCCTTCCCGATCGTCCGCCACGTCGCCAAACAGGAATCTCCGCTCGGCGCGCTCGCCTTCGGTCCCGTGATCATCTCGACGATCGCGGAAATCACGTTCTATGGCCGGGACCAGGTCGGCCACGAAGTGACGGTGACGGCCCGCATCGGCGTCGACTTCGGCAATTTCGCAGACCCGGCATAGCCGGTCGAGCGGTTCGTGCAGCTTTCGGGTGGGTAGTCGCATCACTGGACGTGACCGAATCAAGAGGCCCGGCACAGCCGGGACAATCGATATGAAGCAGTCTCTTCTGAACAGGTGTGTTGCGCTCGTGGCGGTCGCCGTGACCGTCGTGGGATGCACGATGAAGGAGCAGGAGCCGCCGCCTCTTACCGGGCCCTCCGAGTTCGCCCAGTCGCTCACCGTTACGGTGACGCCGGACGTGATCTTCCAGGATGGCGCATCGCAGAGCATCGTCACTGCGAACGCGAAGGGACCGAACGGGAACCCGCTGGCGAACATCTCACTCCGCGCTGAGATCAGCGTCGGCGGCGTCGTGACGGACTTCGGCAAACTTTCGGCGCGGAACATCGTGACCGACGGCAACGGCCGGGCCACGGTCGTCTACACGGCTCCAGCGACGCCTACCGGTCCAGTCGTGGATGAATTCAGACTCGTGAACATCGCGATTACCCCGCTTGGAAATGATTTCGGCAATTCCGTTCCGCGTGTGACGACGCTTCGTCTCGTGCCACCCAGCGGGGTCATCATCGCGCCGCCAGATGGCCTCGTCCCCCTGTTCACATTCACCCCCACTTCGCCGACGGATCACGAGAACGTCCTGTTCGACGCTTCCGCAAGCGAGGCACCAGCGAACAATCCGATCGCGCAGTATCGTTGGGACTTCGGCGACGGCGGCTCGGGAAGCGGCAGGACGACGACGCACGCATTCAACTCGGCTGGAACGTTCTCGGTGACCCTGACTCTTGTCGATGGGTTCGGCCGCTCGCGGTCATCAGCCCAGACGATCATCGTTGGCGCTGGAGCGACGCCGACAGCGCGGTTCAATTTCTCGCCGACCGTGCAGTCGGTCAACCGCGACGTCTTCTTCAACGCGGCCGAATCGACGGCGTCTCCTGGCCGGCGGATTGTGAACTACTTCTGGAACTACGGTGACGGCACCTCGGGCAACGACGGGCAATCGCCGCGACACGCCTACGGACGGGCCGGAACCTACGTCGTAACGCTCACCGTCACGGACGATGCCGGTCGCACGAACACCGCGCAGGGGCAGGTGACCATAACGCCCTGACGGTCGAGCGGCGAGTGGTAGACTGCGGTCGGCTGCAGTCGCGTTCGCCCTTCGCATGGCAGACAATCGACGAATCGAAGATCTGAGGCGCCGGGTCCAGCTGGACCCGGCGTCAATCGCTTTTGCGGCGCTCGCGGAGGAATACCGCCGATCCGGACAGTTCGAAAACGCGATCGCCACCTGCCAGGCAGGCCTTCAGCGTCATCCCGCCTACATCTCGGCGCGGGTCACCCTGGGCCGGTCGCTGCTCGAGCTTCAACGCTTCGATGAAGCGCGCCAGGAACTGGAGAACGTGCTTCGCGTGGCGCCAGAGAACCTGGCTGCGATCCGTGGCCTGGCCGAAATCCACGAACGAACCGGCGAGACGTCTGTTCCCGATTCGCTGACTGCTGCGGAAGGTCACGAGCAGACGCCGGACGCATCCGAGCCGCCGCCGGCGCCGATCGAGGCACCTGAGCCCGCACCGATCCGGCCGGTCAAGCTTTCAATCGTCCCTGACCCGCCGGCGCCCGCAGAACCTCAGGCTCCACAGCCGGCGCCGTCTGCGTACCCGGTGCCGACGCCGAGTCTGTCTCTTGCGCCAGCGCTTGTTCCTCATCCTGACGAATCAGCCCTGCCCGCGCTCGAGGCTTTTCTGGCGGCCATCGTCCGCGCACGCCAGTCGATGGGCCGTGACAACCAGTCCACACGTTGACGCGCGACGCTGACCACCGTTCACCGTACGCCCGCCGGCTGTCCGTGCTTCGCGACGCGCTCGGTGCGGCTGGGGTGGATGCTCTTCTCGTAACCCATCCACCAAACCTGCGATATCTCGTCGGATTCGAGGGCAGTTTGGGCGCACTGCTGATTTCGACCGCACACGCTGCGCTCGTCGTCGATGGTCGCTATCTCACGTCCGCGACCACCCGTGTGGCGAGCACGAAGGGCCTCGAGGATGTGCGCGTCGAACTGGCGGACCGGGGCCTCGAGGAAGCCGTGGCACGCGTTGTGATGACTGGTCCCCGGATCTTCAACCTCGGGGTCGAGGCCGCTGCCATCACGTTGAGCCGCTTCGATCGGTTATCCGAGTCGCTTGGCCGGGCGGAGGCTGATTCACCCGACGGCGCGTCGGCGCCCCGGCTGCGCTCCACCGAGAACGTCGTCGAACGGGGACGGATGGTCAAAGACGACGATGGAGATTGCGGCGTTGCGCGAAGCCGCGCGGCGGCTGTCGGGAGTGGCCGCTGCAGTGCTGGCCCGTGTGGACGTGGGCAGGACGGAACAGGACGTCGCCGCGGCCATCGATGCCGCGATTCGTGAGGCCGGCTTCGAGCGTTCAGCGTTCGAGACGATCGTCGCTTCGGGCCCGAACAGCGCGCTGCCGCACGCCCGTCCGACCCCGCGGACGCTGCAGCCTGGAGACGGGGTCGTGCTGGACTTCGGAGGGGTCTACGACGGATACTGCGTGGATCTGACCCGCACGGTTCAGCTGGCGCCATCTACGGATGAGTTCGGCCGTCTGTTCGATGGAGTCAAGGCCGCCCACGACGCGGCAATTCGGGCAGTGGCCCCAGGAGTATCGGCGAGCTCAATCGATCAGGCCGCTCGCCAGGTGCTCGAGCGATACGGCCTGGCAGAGCACTTCGTGCACGGCACCGGACACGGACTCGGTCTGGAAGTTCATGAGGAGCCGCGGCTTACGAAGCCCGGTTCCGCGCTGACGGACGAAACGCTGCAGCCGGGAATGGTATTCACGATTGAGCCGGGCGCGTACGTGCCCGGCCTCGGCGGCGTCAGGATCGAGGACGACATCCTCGTGACCACGACAGGCTGCGAGGTGCTGACCGATGTGCCGATAGACCGGGCAGGTCGGGGCCGGGACGAGTAGTCGCGCGGACGTCGCCGACGGGAGACTGATGGATTTCGACGACATCGAGCGGATTCTCGAACTGGTGCGGGAGCACGACCTCACCGAGTTCGAGCTGGAACGAGAAGGCCTGAAAATCCGAGTCCGCAAGGCGGGCGGATCCGTGCCAGACGCGATGGTTCATCAAGCGCCCGCCGCGCCAATCCAGGTGCTGGCGCCGGCCGCAGCCCCCCCGCCGTCACCGCCGCAGACTCCAGTCCTCACGGCGGCAACGCCGGAGGACGACGACGAGCTCGAACTGGCAGTCGTGAAGTCGCCGATCGTCGGGACCTTTTATCGATCCGCGGAACCCGGCGCCCCGGCGTTCGTGTCCGTGGGGGAGCGGGTGAAAAAAGATCAGGTGCTCTGCATCATCGAAGCGATGAAGCTCATGAACGAGATCACCTCGGAATACGAAGGCGAAATCGTGAGCGTGTACGTCGAGAACGGCAAGCCGGTCCAGTATGGCGAGCGCCTGTTCGCCATCAAGACCTCCGCCTGAGCGACGGCCATCCGCATGTTCAAGAAAATCCTGATTGCGAATCGCGGGGAAATCGCCCTGCGCGTGATTTGCGCGTGTCGCGAGCTGGGCATCAAGACCGTCGCCGTGTACTCCGAGGCCGACGAGAACTCGCTGCACGTTCGTTTTGCCGACGAGGACGTCTGCATCGGGCCGGCGCGGAGCGCGGACAGCTATCTGAGTGTGCCGGCCGTGCTCAGCGCGGCGGAGATCACGGGCGCCGACGCGATCCACCCCGGTTACGGGTTCCTGTCCGAGAGCGCGTACCTCGCGGAGGTGTGCGAGGCGTGCCACATCAAGTTCATCGGACCGGCGCCAAACGTCATCCGGTTGCTCGGCGACAAGGCGCGCGCCCGTCGCGCCATGAAGAAAGCGGGCGTGCCGATCCTGCCGGGGACCGATGGTCCGGTCGAGAGCGAAGAGAAAGCTCAGAAGGTCGCGAAGGATCTCGGATATCCCGTGATCATCAAGGCCGTCGCCGGCGGCGGTGGACGCGGGATGCGGGTGATCCGTCAGCCGGGCGAGTTGGCAACGGCGCTGAAAACCGCGCAGCGTGAGGCGGAAGCCGCGTTCGGGGTCGGCGACGTCTACATCGAGAAGTACGTTGAGCACCCGCGCCACATCGAGTTTCAGGTGCTCGGCGATCATCACGGCGCCGTCGTGCATCTCGGTGAGCGCGAATGCTCGATTCAGCGGCGTCATCAGAAGCTGCTCGAGGAAGGTCCCTCCGTCGCGGTCACGGAAAAGATGCGGCGCAAGCTCGGCAGCGTCGTCGTCGATGCGGCGCGGGCCGTGCAGTATACGAACGCGGGCACCTTCGAATTCATTCTCGACGACAAGGGGAACTTCTTCTTCCTCGAAGTCAACACGCGGGTGCAGGTGGAGCACCCGGTGACCGAGTTCATCACCGGCGTCGACATCGTGAAGGAGCAGATCCGGATCGCGGCCGGCGAACGGCTCTCGTTCAAGCAGGGGGACGTGACGTTCACGGGCCACGCCATCGAGTGCCGCGTCAATGCCGAGGATCCGGTCACATTCGCCCCGTCTCCCGGCGTCATCCACGTGTTCAGCGTTCCCGGCGGACCGGGCGTGCGCGTCGACACGTTCGCGCATTCCGAGTGCACGATTCCGCCGTACTATGATTCGTTGATCGCCAAGATCATCGTCCATGGCCGCGACCGGCAGGAAGCGATCGCGCGCATGCGCCGCACCCTCGAGATGACCGTCATCGAGGGGATCAAGACATCCATTCCGCTGCACCTGAAGATCATCAGGGATCCGGATTTCATCGCCGGACGCCTGAGCACCTCGTTCATGGATCGCTACATCGCCGAGAAGAAGAGCCCGGAACGCGGCCTCGCCGAGGCCGTCTAGTGATCGGCGGCCCGGGCAGCCGTCTTTATCCAATCATCGATCAACAAGTTTGTGAGGCCGCCGGTCTGGAGCCTCTCGTGCTGGCGTCCGCCTGTTTGCGCGGTGGCGCACGGGTGCTTCAGCTGCGGGTGAAGTCGGGTGCCTCGGCGCCGTTTCTGGCGCTTGCCGATGCGGTGGTGGCCGAAGCTCGATCCTGCAGCGCCCTCGTGATCGTCAACGACCGTGCCGACATCGCGCGCGCCGCCGGCGCGGGCGGTGTGCACGTCGGCCAGGACGACCTTCCGCCGGCGGCCGCCCGCCGAGTGCTCGGTGCGGGCGTAGTCGGTCTGTCGACTCACGACGAGGCTCAGGTGGACGCCGCGCTCGATTCGGATGCGGACTACATTGCCGTTGGGCCGGTTTACGGAACGGGTACCAAGGAAACCGGCTACACCGCGCGCGGGCTGGATCTGGTGCGCTACGCGGCGGGCAGGGGCAAACCTGTTGTTGCGATCGGAGGGATCACGCTCGAGCGGACGCCGTTCGTGATTGACGCGGGTGCCGCCATGGTGGCCGTGATCAGCGATTTGCTGGCAACCGGCGACGTCGAGGCGCGGGTCCGCGACTACCTGTCAGGGGCCAGTGATCGGGCGTCCTGAACACGCGGCGTCAGGCCCGTCACTCATTTTGGCCGGGCCTCGCTGTGTGCGTATAATCCCCTCGCTCCATCAAACCCCGTCGCGGCGAGTGGGCGGTCCTTCCGAGAAGCGGCGTCGTCGAGTACCGGGGTGCTAGGCGATCCTCCAGACAAAGGGATGCAGAGTGGGCTCACTGAATAGAACGAAGTCGATCGACAACCTTCTCGCCGAAAGCCGACAGAGCGGAGAGGGAACGCTCAAGCGGACGCTGGGTCCGTGGTCGCTCGTCGCGCTCGGCATCGGCGCGATCATCGGAGCGGGCCTGTTCGTCCGGACCGCTGCGGCCATCGCCGACCGGGCCGGTCCGTCGGTCGTCCTCGCGTTCATCGTCGCGGGAGTCGGCTGCGCCTTCGCCGGGCTCTGTTATGCGGAATTCGCGTCGATGATTCCCGTCGCCGGGAGCGCGTACACCTATTCGTACGCGACGATGGGCGAGTTCGTCGCCTGGGTCATCGGCTGGGACCTGGTCCTCGAGTATGCGGTCGGCGCCGCGACCGTGGCGATCGCCTGGAGTGAGTATCTCAACCGCGTGCTGGAGTGGTTCGGGTTGCGCATCCCGTACCAATGGTCGCACTCGCCGTTCGAGACGATGCCGGGGAGCGACGTGACGGGCGTCATGAACATCCCGGCCGTCATCATCCTGTTCCTGCTCTCGATGCTGCTCATCCGCGGCACGAAGGAATCCGCGCTCGTCAACAGCCTGATCGTCGTCGTCAAGGTTTCGATCGTGTTGATGGTGATCGCGCTCGGCTGGGGCTACATCGATCCCGCGAACCACACGCCGCTGATCCCGGCGCCCACCACCTACGTCACGCCGCAAGGGGTTGCCCACAACTACGGCGGGATCATGGGCATCCTCGGCGCGGCCGGCGTCGTCTTCTTCGCCTACATCGGCTTCGATGCGGTGTCCACGGCGGCGCAGGAGGCGAAGAATCCAAAGCGCGACATGCCGATCGGGATTCTCGGCTCGCTCGTGGTCTGCACCGTGTTGTACGTGCTGTTCTCGTACGTGCTCAGCGGCATCGCCACCGTCGAGGACTTCCGGTCCACCGGACGCGAGGCATCCGTCGCGTTCGCCATCTCGAAGTACATGCTCGGGTACGAATGGCTGTCGCGGGCCGTCACGGTGGCGATTCTCGCCGGCTTCTCGTCGGTCATTCTGGTCATGCTGCTCGGCCAGTCGCGCGTCTTTTATTCGATGAGCCGCGACGGGCTCGTGCCACCGGTATTCTCCGAGGTGCATCCGAAGTACCGGACGCCATACAAGTCGAACCTGCTGTTCTTCGTCTTCACGGCCGTGTTCGGCGCGTTCATTCCGGGGGACATCGTCGGCGAGATGACCAGCATCGGGACCTTGTTCGCGTTCGTGCTGGTGTGCGCCGGGGTGTGGATCATGCGTCATCGGCGGCCGGACATCGAGCGAGGCTTCACGGTGCCCGCGCTTCCGTTCGTGGCCGTGGCCGGCATGGTCACCTGCGGGGCGATGATTTACGGGCTCGGCTGGACCAACTGGCTGCGTCTGGCGGCCTGGCTGGCCGTTGGTCTCGTGATTTACCTTGGCTACGGCCGCCGACACAGCAAGCTCGCGACTGCGTAGTCGCTGGTGAGTTTCCGGGTGCGCGGCGCGAGTCTCGATTTCGAGGGTCGCGCCGCGGCCATAGCAGGTCGAGGGCGGACGGACTGGCTCATTTCCCCTTCATCTCCGGGCGCACGCCGCTGGTCGTCCTGCCGTCTTGCCGACGCGCCGCCGACCGGGCGGAGTGTTGCCCAACCGCAGCGAGCAGTCGGACGGTGAATCGATAGTGCCTGCACGCCTCCTGGACGGGCTGTCGGTGGCGGCCGCGATCCGCCGGTCCGTGTCGCCCGACGTCGAAGCGTTCACGGCGAGCGCCGGGCGTCCTCCAGGGCTTGGAATCGTCCTCGTGGGCGAGGATCCCGCCTCGGAAATCTACGTTCGCAACAAGGTCAAAGCGGGTGGCGAGACCGGCTTGCGGGTCGACCTGCAGCGGCTGCCGGGCACTGCCAGCCTCGACGACCTGCTCGCGCTCGTTGATCGCCTCAACGCGAGCGCCGAGCACGATGGGATTCTCGTGCAGGCGCCGCTGCCCGCGGCGATGGGGAAGGAAGCCGCACAGCGCGTCTTCGACGCCATCGATCCCGCCAAGGATGTCGACGGCTTTCACCCGACGAACGTCGGCAAGCTGGTTCAGGGACGCGCCCATCTGGCGCCGTGCACGCCGTCAGGCGTCATCGAAATGCTCGATCACTTTGGCGTGAAGATCGGCGGCACGCGGGCCGTCGTGCTCGGACGCAGCGAGATCGTCGGCAAGCCGATGGCGCTGCTGCTGCTGCGCCGCGACGCGACGGTCACCGTCTGTCATTCCAAGACGCCCGGCATCGCCGCCGTCGCGGCGGAAGCGGACATCCTGGTTGCGGCGATCGGCCGCGCCGGGTTCGTGACGCCGGACTTCGTCAAGCCGGGAGCGGTCGTGATCGACGTCGGCATCAACCGCGTGACCGATCGCGCGGTTGCCTCCGACCTGCTGGCGGGATCATCGCGGCTCGCCGATTTCGAGCGTCGCGGGTCCGTTGTCGTCGGTGACGTGCACCCCCGCGTTGCCGAGACCGCAGGGGCGCTCACGCCGGTGCCCGGCGGCGTCGGCCCGCTGACGATTGCGATGCTGTTGAAGAACACCGTGACGGCCGCGCTCGCGCGACAGCCCCGCTGACGACGGCGCCGGGAAAGGGAGGGCGGAGGACGTGCTGCAGGTCGCGCTGACGGGCGGCATCGCGACAGGCAAGTCGTATTGCCTGGAGCGGTTCGCGGCCCGGAAGGTCCCGACCGTGGATGCCGACCGGCTGGCGCGGCTCGCGGTCGCGCCGGGCTCCGCTGGTCTTGCCGCCGTCGTCGAACGGTTCGGCCCCGGCATGCTGCTGGCCGATGGCTCCCTCGACCGGCCGGCGCTGGCCAAGATCGTCTTCGCGGACCGCGCCGCGCGCGCCGATCTCGAGGCCATCGTTCACCCCGACGTCTATCGCCGGATTCGAGACTGGCTCGCCAGGCTGCCACCCTCGACGCCGGTGGCGATCGCGGACATCCCGCTTCTGTTCGAAACCGGCCACGAACACGACTTCGACAAGGTGATCGTGGCCGCGTGCTCGATGTCCGAGCAGCTGCGGCGGCTCGTGGTTCGGGACGGTCTCAGCGAGAGCGCCGCCCGCGCGAGGCTGGATGCGCAGTGGCCGATCGACGAAAAGATCAAGCGCGCCGATTATGTGATTCGGACCGACGGCAGCTTCGCCGACACCGACGCGGAGATCGTGCGGGTCCACGAGGCGCTCATCGCGGCCGGTTAGGCCCGACGGTCCGTCGCGTGGTCAGCCGCTGAGCGTCGCCTCGGAATCCTTCGCCGGCGCCATCCGCTCTTCGATGAAGGTGTTCCACTCATGGCACTGCGGACACTGCCAGAGCAGCTCCGTGCTGCGATAGCGGCAGCGTACGCAGATGTGTGGATCGACGTAGAAGATCGCGTCACGCGTGAGGTCGATGTAGCGGCCGACCAGCGCCGGCGGCAGCTGCAGCCGGGACAGGACCTGCCAGATCGTCTGGTGCAGCGCGAGCGCGTGAGGGTTCTGGACGAGGGCGTCGAAGAGCAGATCGAGCGCCTCGCGCTGGTTCCCGCGTGACGATAGATACTGGCTGAGGGCGAGGCGCGAGCGCCAGTCTTGAGGATTTCCGGCGATGAGCTTTCTGCACAGCGCGGCGAACCGGTTGTCGTCGCCAAGCTGTGGGTAGGCTTTCTCCAGACGTGAGAACGTCAGATAGCTGCGTTCGGGCGCGCGTTCGACCAGCCGCTCCCACGCCGCGACCGCGCCGGTCGTGTCCCCCTGCAGCAGCCTGACGTCACCGAGATTGAGGTACGCCGGGGGATTGGTCGGGTCGAGATCGATCGCGGCATCGAAGTGCCGCGCCGCCTCGGCGTATTCTTTCCCCTTGAGCGCCTGGGTTCCCAGCTCGTTTTCGAGGAACGCCAGGATCGCCTGATGCCGGGGCTGATCGGCGGCGTCGCTCTTCGCCGCGAGTTTCTGTCGCGTCGCGTAGGCGTCCGCCCACAGGTGCTGTTCCTCGTACAGCTTCTCGAGGTTCGAGAGCGCGTACTCGTTGTTGGGGTCGAAGCGCACGACCTCGGTGAACGCTTCCGCCGCGCGATCGACGAATCCGCCCCGCCGGTAATCGAGCCCGAGGCACAGCAGCACGTTCGCGTGTTCGAGCTTGCGCAGGTTCGACCGCTGCAGCAGCGCCTGATGTTCCTGAATCGCGCGTCCGACCTGCCCCTTCTCGCGATAGAGATTGCCGATGATCAGACGGATTTCGAGCGGGTCCCCCGCGACGTCGGACGCGCGCGTCAATTCGTCGATTGCCTGATCGATCTGATTGGCGACCAGGAAGTTCAACCCGAGCATGTAGTGCGGAGACTCGCGGGCGCGCCGCCGATCGATCCAGCGGCCATCCAGCAGCTTGTAGCGCTCCCAGGCCTTGCCGATTGCCAGGCCGGCGAGCAGGGCGAGCAGCGCGGCGATCAGGGTCGCGTAGCCTTCAATCACCTCGCGCCCCCGTACTCGGCCAGGACGTCTTCCCATCGGCCCTGCGCTCGCAGAACCAGCTCGATGAGCTCGCGAACCGCGCCTCGACCGCCGCGCGCGGCGCTGACCCAGTGAACGGCGTCGCGAACCTCCGCCGCCGCGTCCGCCGGCGCCGCCGACAGACCGGCGCGCCGGAGCACCGGCAGGTCGAGCAGGTCGTCCCCCATGTAGGCGACGAACTGTTCCTCGACCTCCGCGTCGCGCAGGAGCTGTTCGAACCCGGCGTGCTTGCTCGGCACGCCCTGCTGCACGAGGCGAACCGCCAGCTGCGCCGCGCGCTGAGTCGTCGCCTGCGATGCCCGCGCCGACAGCAGGCCGACGGGAAGACCGGCCCGCTGCGCCCACACGATCGCCGCCCCATCTCTGATGTGGAACCCCTTGGACTCGGTGCCGTCGGCGTGGACGATGACGACGCCGTCGGTCAGTACGCCGTCGACGTCGAAGAGCAGGAGACGCACGCGGCTGGCTCGCTCCTGAATCGTCATCAGATCATCTGCGTGCGCCAGAGATCGTGGAGATGGACCACTCCGTCGACGCGTCCATCCCGGTTCACCACGACGACGGACGTGATTTTGTGGGTTTCCATGATCTTGAGCGCTTCGACGGCGAGCAGCCGACGGTCGATGGTAATCGGCCGCGGCGTCATGACGTCGCCCGCCGTCAGGCTCAACACATCCGAGTGGCGGGTCATGAGGCGGCGCAGATCGCCATCGGTGAAGACACCGACCAGGCGCCCGTCGCCGTCGACGACGCACGTCATCCCGAGGCGTTTGCTGGACATCTCGTGAAAGACGTCCACCATCCGTGTCGTGGTGCCGACGATCGGCGCGGCGTCGTCCGCGTGCATGGCCTGTTCGACCCGCATCAGCCGGCGTCCGAGCTTGCCGCCGGGGTGGAGCGATGCGAAATCCTCCTCGCGGAAGCCCTTGCGCACCGAGAGCGTCATCGCGAGCGCGTCGCCGAGCGCCAGCGCGGCGGTCGTGCTGGCGGTTGGCGCGAGGTTCATCGGGCACGCTTCCTCGGCGATGCCGCAATTCAGGATCACGTCGGCCGCCCGAGCCAGCGTCGACGCGGGATTCCCGGTCAGGGCAATCAGCTTCGCGCCGATGCGCCGCAGCGACTCGAGCAGGCGGATCAGCTCTTCGGTCTCGCCGCTGTACGACATCGCCAACACCACATCGTCGTCGCGCAGCGCGCCGAGGTCGCCGTGGATCGCTTCCGCGGGATGCAGGAAGAAGGCGGCCGTGCCGGTGCTCGAGAGCGTTGCCGCAATCTTCCGGCAGATGATGCCGGACTTGCCCATGCCGGTGACCACGACGCGGCCGCGGCACTCGAACAGGAGCTGTACCGCGCGATCGAAGTCGCCGTCCAGGCGATCGACGAGGCTCAGGATCGCCGCCGCCTCGGTGCGGAGCACCTTGCGCGCAAGGTCGAGCAGCGACGCGGTGGACTGTGTCACGTCCGGCTCGCCTTGCCATCGTGCGCCCGCGGCCGCGAGTCGGCGGGCGCCTGGGAACCTGGCGTGCGCGCGACGGCCGCCGCCTCACGATCTTCCTGCGCGATGGCGTGAATCCGGACCAGCCGAAGGAGCAGCGGCTCGAGCAGGTCCAGCCTGAGAGCGTTCTGTGCGTCGCTCCGGGCAGTCTCGGGGCGCTCATGGACTTCCATGAACACCCCATCGATCCCTGCCGCGACGCCCGCGCGCGCCATCGGCTCGATGAACTCGGCCTGGCCCGCGGTGACCCCGTCGCCCGCGCCTGGCAGCTGGAGGCTGTGAGTCACGTCGTAAATCACCGGGAATCCGAACCCTCGCAGCGTCGGGAACGCGCGCATGTCGACGACGAGGTTGTTGTAGCCGAAGGTCGCGCCGCGTTCGGTGACGAGAATCCGCTCGTTGCCGGCCGCCGTCACTTTGTCAATCACGTGGCGGACGTCGAGCGGCGCCAGGAATTGCCCTTTCTTGATGTTGACGATCCGGCCGGTCTGCGCCGCCGCGACCAGCAGGTCTGTTTGACGGCACAGGAAGGCGGGAATCTGCAGCACGTCGGCGGCTTCGGCTGCCGGCGCGGCGTGGGCAGGTTCGTGAATGTCGGTCAGGACCGGCACGCCGATCTCGTCGCGCACTCGACGCAGCGTGGCGAGCCCGTCGTGAAGTCCCGGGCCGCGGAATGAGCGTGCGGACGTCCGGTTGGCCTTGTCGTACGACGCCTTGAAGATGTACTGGACGCCGCATCGTGCGGCGATGTCGCGAATGGCGCGCGCGAGACCGAGGGCATGCCCGGGACTCTCGATGACGCAGGGGCCGGCGATGAGGAGCAGCGTACCGCTGCCGATTGAAAGATCGCCGAGCGCAACCGGCTTCACAAGGCTCACCCGGCCACGGTTGCCGTCGCCTGCTGCCGCGCCGCCGCCTTGTGCTGGTGGCTCGCCTCGATGAATCCGGCGAACAGCGGGTGCGGCTTCAGCGGCTTGGACTTGAACTCCGGATGGAACTGTACCGCGAGATACCACGGGTGCGACGGGAGCTCGACGATCTCCACGAACTTGCCGTCATGCGAGCGCCCGACGATCTCGAGGCCGGCTTCGGTCAGCGAGCGCTCGTACAAGCAGTTGAATTCGTAGCGGTGCCGGTGGCGCTCCTGAATCTCGGCCTGTCCATACAGGGCGCGCGCGCGCGACCCTGCCTTGAGCTCGCACGGGTACGTCCCGAGGCGCATCGTGCCGCCGAGGTCGTCGACGCCGAGCAGATCGCGGAGCTTGTAGATCACCTTGTTCGGCGTGTCCGGCGCACACTCGGTGGAATCGGCATCGGCGATGCCGCAGACGTTTCGCGCGTATTCGACCGCGGCCCACTGGAATCCATAGCAGATCCCGAAGTACGGAATGCTGCGTTCGCGCGCGATGGTGGCGGCGCGCATCATGCCGCGCGTCCCGCGATCGCCGAACCCGCCGGGGACCAGGATGCCGTCGGCGGCCTCCAGGAGCTGTTCGCCGCCGGGCTGCTCCAGCGCCTCGGCCTCGACCCATCGGATGTTGACGCGCAGGCGATGTTTGAAGCCGCCGTGATACAGCGCCTCGTTGAGGCTCTTGTAGGAGTCCTCGTAGCCCACGTACTTCCCGACGACGTGGATCGTGACGTCGTCCTTCGGGTTCTTGATCCGATCGACGAGGTCCACCCAGGCGTCCATGCGCGCTTCGGTCTGCGGCAGATTCAGCCGTTGCAGGACGATGCGGTCGAGACCTTCGGCAGCCAGGACGAGCGGGACTTCGTAGATGCTCGAGACGTCCTTCGCGGTGATCACCGCCTCTTCGTCGACGTCGCAGAAGAGCGCGATCTTCCGTTTGAGGTCCTGATCGAGGAAGCGGTCGGTCCGGCAGAGCAGGATGTCCGGCTGGATACCGATGGCGCGCAGATCGCGAACGCTGTGCTGGGTCGGCTTCGTCTTCAGCTCGCCGGCGGCGCCGATGAACGGCACGAGCGTCAGGTGGATATAGAGCGTGTTGTCGCGCCCGACGTCCTGCCGCAGCTGGCGGATGGCTTCGAGAAACGGCTGGCTCTCGATGTCACCGACCGTGCCGCCGATCTCGACGAGCACGATGTCCACGTCACCTGCCGCGACCGCCCGGATGCTGTCCTTGATCTCGTTGGTGATGTGCGGAATCACCTGGACGGTTCGACCGAGATAGTCGCCGCGCCGCTCTTTCTGGATCACGGACAGATATATCTTCCCGGTCGTCCAGTTGTTCAGGCGTGTCGTCGTCTGGTTGGTGAATCGCTCGTAGTGCCCGAGATCCAGGTCCGTTTCCGCGCCGTCGTCGGTGACATACACCTCGCCGTGCTGGTAGGGACTCATCGTTCCCGGGTCGACGTTGATGTAGGGGTCGAACTTCTGCAGCGCTACCTTGTAGCCGTGACCCTCGAGCAGGGCGCCGATCGATGCGGCGGCCAGGCCCTTGCCGAGCGAGGACACGACCCCGCCGGTTACCAGGATGAACTTCACAGGACGTTTGGTCTGCATGGTCCGCCCGTTTCTCCTAGGCGCGAACGGCGCCCTGGACGAGGCGCCGGACGCGTTCAAGATCCTCCGGCGTATCGACGCCGATCGAGTCGTACTGGGTCTCCACGGCTAAGATCCGGATGCCGTTTTCGAGCGCCCGCAGCTGTTCGAGCGACTCCGAGCGCTCGAGCTCCGTGGGTTCGAGCCGCGCCAGCTGCAACAGGCAGTCCCGGCGGTAGACGTAGAGCCCCACATGACGCCACGGCGTGGCCGCCGGCGACCCCTGCCGGACGAACGGAATCGGCGCGCGCGAGAAATACAGCGCGTACCCGTCGCGATCGACCACGACCTTCGTGACGTTCGGGTTCTCGAGCTCCTGCCGGTCCTCGATCCGCCGGCGCAGCGTGGACATCACGACCAGCGGATCGGCGAGCAGCGGCTCGATCGCTTCGTCGATCATCGCCGGCTCGATGAGCGGCTCGTCACCCTGCACGTTCACGATGATGTCGCAGGCCAGCTCGGAGGCGACCTCGGCGAGCCGATCGGTGCCGCTCTGATGGTCGGGCGATGTCATGCAGGCGGCGCCGCCGAACGTTCGGACCGCCTCCAGGATGCGGTCGTCATCGGTGGCGACGAGAACGGAAGAGACGGAGGTCGCCGCGGACGCGCGGCGGTAGACATGCTCGATCATCGGACGGCCGCCGATGTCGGCGAGGGCCTTGCCCGGCAACCTTGAGGACTGGTATCTCGCGGGAATGATTGCGACGACACCGCCTGAATCTGAATCGAGGGCAAGCCCGGGACCCGAATCAGGGTGCACGGCAAATCCTACCACAACTGCACACGACGTCACGGCAGCAGCGCAGCGTCGACTGGAAGAGCGCTCGCCGTCGTCTGGCGTCAGGCGCATCTCCGAGGCCGGCGCAGGACGGTTCGAGCTTTCGCGCCGCCCGGTTCGCCGGCCGACCTCGAACGTAGTAGCATAGCCGGCGCGGGGGAATCATGAGCTTACGCAGAGCCGTGTTCTACATCGGCGGCGCCTCCCTGCTGGCGGCGTGGTTCTCGTCGGCCGCATCACTGTCGGTCAACAGGAATACGAGCCAGGGTCCCCGGGAAGCGGACCAGACTCCCTCACAAATCGAAGAACTCGCCCTGGAGGTGCAGCAGCAGTCGAAGCGGCTGCGCGAACGCCTGGCTGCCGCGCCGATGCCGCAGGAGCCGGGACGCAATCCCTTCAGCTTCCGCACGGTGCCGCCGCGGCCGCAGGCGCGGCCAGCCCGCCGCGTCGAGACGCCCGCTCCCATCGTGCCCGCGGAGCCGCCCGAACCGATGCTGATGTTGGTTGGGGTCGCCGAGCAGAAGCGCTCAGAGGGCGTCGTACGGACGGCGATGCTCGAGACCGGCGGCGATCAGATGATCCTCGCCACGGTCGGCGAGCCGGTCCTCCATCGATACAAGGTCACCGCCGTCAGCGTCGACGCAGTCGAACTGACGGACCTGAGCACCGGGCGCGTCCGCCGCCTCGCGCTGCAGGTCCCGTAGACCCGCCTGCGTGTTCCCCGGCTCAGTCGGCCCCGCGGCCGGGTTACAACCTCACCAGCGACGCCGACTTGACCGCGGGCGTGGCGCGTATCGCTTCGAGCGCCGCGTCGACCGCATTCCCTTGCGTTGCCGGAACATCGATGTTGACGACGCCGACCGCACCACCCGCTCCACGTCCGAGCGCGAAGCTGGCGATGTTGACGCCGAAGCGTCCGAGGATGGTGCCGACCTCGCCGATGACCCCCGGCTGATCGTCGTTCTTGATCAAAATCAGCGTGCCCTCGAGCGGCGCCTCAATCTCGACGCCGTCCACGGCCGTGAGCCTGGAGCTGCCGTGCTCGAAGACCGTGCCCTCGACCCAGTGCTCGCCTTCGCTCGTATGCAGCTTGACCGACAGCAGGTTGGCGAAGTCGCGCGGCCGTGAGCTGCGCGATTCGATGATCTCAATCCCGCGCTGCGCGGCCACCGCTCTCGCGTTGATGACGGTGACCGCACCGGAGAGGATCGGTCGAAGCGCTCCCGCCACGACGCTGCTCGCGAGCAGATCCGAGCCGGCATTCACCGCGGCCCCGTAGTAGCGGATCCCGACGCCATGAGTCCGGCCGGACGCGATCTGCACGAGCAGCGTGCCGAGCCGGTCGGCGAGATGCATCCAGGGCCGGAGCTTGACCTGCTGATCGGTGGGCAGCGCAGGGAAGTTCACCGCGTTCCTGATCGCCCCGTCCTTGAGATAGTCCCGCACCCCCATCGCCGTCTCGATCCCGACGAGCTCCTGTGCTTCGACCGTGGACGCGGCGATGTGCGGGGTGGCGACCACCTGCGGCAATCCGACGAGCGATTGATCGGGCGGCGGCTCCTGGGCGAACACGTCCAGCCCGGCGCCGGCGACATGGCCGGCCCGGATTGCCTCGGCCAGCGCGGCTTCGTCGATCAATTCGCCGCGTGCGGTATTGATGATCCGCAGCCCTGGCTTGCACGCGGCGAATCGCGCCGCGTCGAACAGGTGCCGCGTCTCGGCGGTTGCGGGAATATGAAGCGTGATGTAGTCGGCCCGGCCGCACAGCTCATCGAGCGTCACGAGCTCGGCGCCGATGGTCGCCGCGACCTGTTCGGAGATGAACGGGTCGTGCGCGACGACTTGCATCCCGAACGCGCGAGCCCGGTTCGTGACTTCCTGTCCGATGCGCCCGAGTCCGACGACGCCGAGGGTCTTGCCGCGCAGCTCCGCGCCGATGAGCCGCTTCTTGTCCCACACGCCGCGCTTCATGGCGGAATCGGCAGCGCCGACCGACCGCGACAGCGCGAGCATCAGTGCCCACGCGTGTTCCGCCACGCTGACGCTGTTGGCGCCGGGCGCGTTCATGACGACGATGCCGCGGTCGGTGGCAGCTTGAACGTCGACGTTGTCCACGCCGGTTCCGGCCCGGGCAATTACCCGAAGCCGCGGCGCGGCGGCGATGAGCGCGGCATCCACCTGCGTGGCGCTGCGAACAATCAAGGCATCGGCTTCCGCGAGGTCGCGAGCAAGGTCTTTGGCCGGCCGCTGCGCGCGGGCATCGACCGTCCAGCCGGGAACGCTGCGAAGGATCTCTATTGCTGAAGATGAGAGCTGGTCTGCGATGACGACATGCATGGCTCTCAGTATAATGTTGCGTTCATTTGACGACGATCCGGATCTGTAGTGCGGCTGTGTCACGATTGCGTTTGCCGCCGTCCGCATGGTCCGACCACAGCGTCAGCCAGCTGGAGATCGCGTGCTGGTGGATCGTCAATGCGGCTGGACGCCGCACACGCACCATCGTGGTGCAAAACGCTCAAATCCGTTATTTCGCGCTCAGGGTTGAGACATACGCAACTCTTTTCCACAACGTTTTCCACAGATCCTGTGTAGAACGCGTAACGCAGACGACGGTAATCTGACCTAAATCAGCCATGCCCACATTCAGCATTCTCAAAGCTCCCACCGAAGGTACCGCGATCACACGCAAGGGGGGACGGATTGTCGTGCCCGACGATCCGATCATCCCGTTCATCGAAGGCGATGGCACCGGGCCCGACATCTGGCAGGCGAGCGTTCGCGTGTTCGATGCGGCCGTGAAGAAGTCGTTCGGCGGCGCCAAGCGGATTCACTGGTTCGAGGTGCCCGCGGGCGAGAAGGCCAAGGAGCGCCACGGCGAGTGGCTGCCGAACGATACGCTCGAGGCGGTGCGCACCTACCAGGTGGCGATCAAGGGTCCGCTGACAACTCCCGTCGGCGGCGGCATTCGCAGCCTCAACGTGACGCTGCGGCAGGTCCTGGATCTCTTTGCGTGCGTCAGGCCCGTTCGCTACTTCGCGGGCACGCCGGCCCCGGTCATCCACCCCGAGCTGATGAACGTGGTCATCTTCCGCGAGAACACCGAAGACGTCTACGCGGGGATCGAGTGGGCACGCGGGACACCGGAGGCCGTGAAGGTGATCGAGTTCCTCGAACGGGAAATGGGCAAGCGGATTCGCCCCGACTCGGGAATCGGCATCAAGCCGATCTCCGAGACCGGCACCAAGCGTCTCGTCCGGATGGCGATTCAGTACGCCATCGACAACAATCGAAAGACCGTGACCATCGTGCACAAGGGCAACATCATGAAGTTCACGGAGGGGGCGTTCCGCGACTGGGGCTATGAACTGGCCAAGGCCGAGTTTCGCGATCGCATCGTCACCGAGGATGAAGTGACGGCCGGCGCGTCTCGCGAGGGCAAGGTCCTCATCAACGATCGCATCGCGGATAGCGTGTTTCAGCAGGTGCTGACGCGGACGGCCGACTACGACGTGTTCGCGACCCCGAACCTCAACGGCGACTATCTCTCGGACGCCTGCGCGGCCCAGGTCGGCGGGCTGGGGATGGCGCCGGGCGCCAACATCGGCGACGAGATCGGCTTCTTCGAAGCCACGCACGGGACGGCGCCGAAGTACGCCGGCAAGGACGTGATCAACCCGTCGTCCGTGATCCTGTCCGGGGTCATGATGTTCCGCTACCTGGGATGGACGCCGGCGGCGGACCTGATCGAGTCGGCGCTCGAGAAAACGATCCGCGAGAAGAAGGTCACCTACGACCTGGCTCGGCAGATGCAGGGGGCGACAGAGTTGAAGACGTCGGCGTTCGCGGATGCGATCATCGGCAACATGTGACGGGTGCCGGCACGGCGGGCATCGCGGCGGCTATTCAGTGAGGGTGGTTGATGAATCGAAAAGTCACGGTCGTAGGCGGGGCCGGGAACGTGGGCGCGACGGTGGCGCGCTCGATCGCGGAGAAGGAGCTGGCGGATGTCGTGATCATCGACATCGCCGACACGAAAGCGGCAGGCGTCGGCCTGGATATCCTCGAGGCCTGTCCCATCGAGGGCTCGGACTCGCGCGTCGTCGGCTACGGCGCCAATGAAGAAGGATGGGCACAGACGGCCAATTCCGATGTCGTCGTGATTACCTCCGGCGTGCCGAGGAAGCCCGGCATGAGCCGGGACGACCTGCTGCAGACCAATTACAAGATCATGCAGGCGGTCACCGAGCAGGTCGTCAAGCACTCGCCGAAGACGATCATCGTGCCGGTCGCCAATCCGCTCGACGCGATGTCCCAGGCGGTTTTCCGGATCAGCAAGTTCCCGCGCGAGCGCGTGATCGGCATGGCCGGCGTGCTCGACTCGGCGCGGATGCGGACGTTCATCGCGATGGAGCTGAACGTTTCGGTCGAGAACGTCCACGCATTCGTCCTCGGCGGGCACGGCGACACCATGGTGCCGCTGCCGAGATACTCGACGGTCGCCGGCATCCCGATTACGGACCTGCTGTCGAGGGAGCGGATCGAGGCCATCAGCAAGCGTACCGCGGACGGTGGGGCGGAGATCACGAAGCTCGTCGGTACGAGCGCTTGGTACGCGCCCGGCTCTGCCGCGTCGGAAATGGTCGAGGCGATTCTCAAGGACAAGAAAAAGATACTGCCGTGCTCGGTCTTTCTGCAGGGTGAGTACGGCATCCGCGATCTGTTCGTCGGAGTTCCGGTGAAGCTTGGCGCGCGCGGTGTCGAGCAGATCATCCAGATCACACTGACGCCGGAAGAGAATGCCGCGCTGCAGAAGTCCGCTGGCGCGGTGAAGGAGCTTGTCGACGTGATCAAGGTGTAGAACAACATCAACGACCTTGAACTAGATCACGTCGATCGTGATCGCCAGGATAGAACCAGATCAATGTGCGGCGCGCGCGCGCGCCGCACACTCATCGCGCGCCGCTCGCATCACGCCTCGACAGTTACTCGATCCGCAAGAAGTCAAAATTACTCAATTACACGATCGCTCCCGCGGTCTTCATCGAAGACCGATCGTCGTAATCATGTACGGCTGATACTGCTGA
The DNA here is from genome assembly GCA_963785755.1 of uncultured Acidobacteriota bacterium. Classification (GTDB taxonomy): domain Bacteria; phylum Acidobacteriota; class Vicinamibacteria; order Vicinamibacterales; family 2-12-FULL-66-21; genus JACCXG01. Next base: position 444,992 of record CAWAXG010000071.1, read on the forward strand.
GAGTTTTCAAATCTTTTCAGCTCAAGTGCAACACGCCTGATTCGGCAAGACCCTTGCTCAAGGAGGGGCATCTCGCACAACGCGTCCAGTTGGGGGTCAGTAATGGAGAAGTGCGTCTCGGCGGCCGCGCTACGCGCGCCGCTGTTTGCGGTGCTCGTGATGTGCGCCATTACCAATGCAGCATTCGCGCAGTCACTGCCGTCACCATGGACGGCTGGAGATATCGGCGCTCCGCTTTTGAGCGGCAGCGCTACGCATTCCTCCGGGGTGTTCACTATTCAAGGAGCGGGCACGAACATCGACGGCACGTCCGATCAGTTCTATTTCGTCTATCAGCAGGTCACCGGCGACGTCGATATCGTCGCCAAGGTGGACGAGCTGGTTGGGAGTAGGGATTACGCGAAGGCGGGTGTGATGATCCGCGCGTCGCTGGACGCGAATTCGCCTCACGCATTCGGTCACGTCACGGAGGGCGCCGGCGTGCGGTTCCTGCGCCGCAGGACGACCGGGGACACCACGGACGCGACCAGTGGCCCTGACGTCGCGGCGCCGGTCTGGGTCCGGGCGGTGCGACGCGGCACTACCGTGACCGCCTACTCATCGACGAACGGTTCGACCTGGACGACGGTCGGGTCAGACACCATCGAGCTCGGCGCGACGGCCTACGTCGGCATCGCCGTCAACAGCCGAAGGGCCACGGAGCGGGCCACGGCGAAAGTATCGAACGTCACGGTGACGAAACAGGGCGGCGGAGGACTGCCAGCTGGACAGCAGAGCATCGATATCGGCTCGCCGTCATTGCAGGGCAGCGCGACCTATTCGTCGGGTGTCTACACCGTCAAGGCAGCCGGTGCCGATATCTGGGGCACCAGCGACCAGTTCCACTTCGTCTATCAGCCGGTGACCGGCAACGCCGAAGTGATCGCGCGAGTCGTCTCCATCGAGCAATACGGACGAATGGTCGAAGGCCGGCGTCATGATCCGTGAATCGCTGACCGCCGCGTCACGCCATGCGATGGTGGTGACCACGATCTCCAAGGGTTATGCGTTCCAGCGTCGTCCCGATCCGGGTGCCTACAGCGAACATACCTCTGGCGGTACCGGCACCGCGCCGGGCTGGGTGAGGCTCGTGCGCACGGGGGATCTGTTCGAGGCGTACCGGTCGTCGACCGGCACGTCATGGACGAAGATTGGCTCCGACACGATTCCGATGGGCGACACGGTCTACGTCGGCATCGCCGCCACCAGCCACAATCCGGCGGCCCTCGCAACCGACGTGATTGACAACTTCAAGGTGACGGCATCTACATCGACCAACAATCCGCCTGCCGTCTCGATCACCGCGCCGGCGACCGGCACGACCGTGACGGCGCCCGCGACGGTGACCGTGACGGCGACCGCGTCGGACCCGGAGAACCGGATGGCTTCGGTCGACTTCTACTACGGCTCGACGATGATCTTGCGGGATACGACCGCGCCGTATTCGGCATCGTGGTCGGCCGCGACCGCGGGCACGTATGCGTTGACGGCGGTGGCGCACGATGCGGACGGCGGCAGCTCGACGTCGAGCGCCGTCAATGTCACTGTTCAGTCGGCGACCAACCAGCCCCCGACCGTGAGCCTCGCCACCAATGGAACGTCGTTCACCACTGGCGCGACGATTACGCTGACGGCGACCGCGAGCGACCCTGAAGGCAACATGGCCCGGGTGGAGTTCTTCAACGGCTCGACGCGTCTGTCGACCGATACGGGCGCGCCGTATTCGTTACTCCTGGTCGAGCGTGCCGGCCGGCACTTACTCGCTGCAGGGCGGTGGCCTACGACGCCGACGGCGCCAGCGCGACGTCTTCGACGATTACCGTCACCGTCGGGACGACGTTAACGCCGCCGAAATCGGTCGTCTTCACCGCCTCGGTCGACCACGCGACCAAGGTCACCAGGTATGTTCTGAACGTGTATGCCGCCAGCGCGAATCCGGCGACGGCCACGCCGGTTGCCACGTCGGATCTCGGCAAGCCTGCGCCGGCATCCAACGGCGACATCACCGTGGATCGCGCCACGTTCTTCAGCGCGCTCGCCACGGGGAGCTACATCGCGACGGTGACGTCGGTTGGAACCGGCGGGGAAACCCAGAGCACCGGCGTTGCATTCACACGCTAGAGCTCGGCAGTTCCGCGATGCAACCGGGGGCCGTTCCGGTCCCCGTTTTTTTGTGCTCAGTCCCGCGCGGCCAGCATGGCGCGGAAGTATTCACGGTTCATCCTGGCGATATTGGTGATCGGGATTTCCTTCGGGCACACCGCCTCGCACTCGCCCTCGTTCGAACAGCTCCCGAATCCTTCCTCGTCGTGGCGGTGGACCATGGCGATGACGCGCGCGTTGCGCTCGATCTGACCCTGAGGCAGCAGGCCAAGATGGTTGACCTTGGCCGAGGTGAAGAGCGCGGCCGACGCGTTCTTGCACGCCGCGACGCACGCGCCGCAGCCGATGCAGGCGGCCGAGTCCATGGCGGTCTCGACGGTGTGCTTCGCAATCAGGATGGCGTTGCCATCAGGCGCACCCCCGACGTTGACCGACGTATATCCACCCGCCTGGATGATGCGATCGAACGAGCTGCGATCGACGACGAGGTCCTTGATGAGAGGAAAGGCGCGCGCGCGCCAGGGCTCCAGGATCAGCCGATCGTTGTTCTCGAACCGCCGCATGTGGAGCTGGCAGACCGTCGTCCCGGGATCCGGTCCGTGCGGCACGCCGTTGATCAGAAACCCGCAGGCGCCGCAGATGCCCTCACGGCAGTCGGAATCGAACGCAACCGGATCGTCTCCCTTGACGATGAGCTGCTCGTTGAGGACGTCGAGCATCTCGAGGAACGACATGTCGGGGCTGACCGGCTCGACCGTGTAGTCCACGAGCCGTCCGGACGCGTTCGGCCCGGCCTGACGCCACACTTTCAGGTGAATGCGCATAGTGCCTTGCTATCAGTTCCCAGTTTCCAGTTCCCAGTAGCCAGGAATCTCCATTGCCTCAACTGGCAACTGGAAACTGGAAACTACTTGTAACTCCTCTGACTCGGCTTCACGTACTCGAACACCAGCGGCTCCTTGTGGAGCACCGGCTCCTTGCCGACGCCGCGGAATTCCCACGCCGCGACGTACGAGAAGTTCGCATCGTCTCGAAGGGCTTCGCCGTCGGGCGTCTGGCTCTCCTCCCTGAAATGGCCGCCGCACGATTCCGCGCGGTGGAGCGCGTCGAGCGTCAGGACCTCCGCGAACTCGAGGTAGTCGGCGACCCGGCCGGCATACTCGAGGTTCTTGTTCAAGTTGTTCTTCGGTCCGGGCACCGACACGTTCTGCCAGAACTCGCTGCGCAGCTGGGGAATGCGGGCCAGCGTCTTCCGCAGCCCCGTCTCGTTGCGGGCCATCCCGACCTCGTCCCACAGCAGCTGGCCGAGCTCCCGGTGCAACTGGCGCGGTGTCTTCGATCCCTTCACGGCGAGCAGCGTATCGATCCGTTCCTGGACGGACACTTCGGCCTCGCGGAACGAGTCGTGATCCGCCGTCACCGCGGCGAACGTGGAGTTGCCAAGGTAGTTCGGCAGCGTGTACGGAACGACGAAGTAGCCGTCCGCCAGGCCCTGCATGAGCGCGCTCGCGCCAAGACGGTTGGCGCCATGGTCCGAAAAATTGGCTTCGCCGAGCACGTGCAGCCCGGCGATCGTGCTCATGAGGTTGTAGTCCACCCAGAGTCCGCCCATCGTGTAGTGGATGGCGGGGTAGATGCGCATCGGCTCCTTGTACGGGTCCTCGTCCGTGATCTTCCGGTACATGTCGAACAGGTTCCCGTACCGCATCCTGATGACGTCGGCGCCCAGACGTTCGATCGCGTCGCTGAAGTCCAGGTAGACGGCGAGACCGCTCCCGCCGACGCCGCGCCCTTCGTCACAGACCGCCTTGGCGTTCCTCGACGCGACGTCGCGCGGGACGAGATTGCCGAAACTCGGATACCGCCGTTCGAGGTAGTAGTCGCGCTCGCTCTCCGGAATCTGCTCCGGCGGCCGCCGATCTCCTTTGTTCTTCGGTACCCAGACCCGGCCGTCGTTGCGCAGGCTTTCGCTCATCAGCGTCAGCTTCGACTGGTGGCTGCCGGACACGGGGATGCACGTCGGATGAATCTGCGTATAGCAGGGATTCGCGAAGTAGGCGCCGCGCTTGTACGCGCGCCAGGCGGCGGTGACGTTCGAGCCGACCGCGTTGGTCGAGAGGTAGTATGCGGTTCCATAGCCGCCGGTGCACAGGAGCACGGCGTGCGCCGCGTAGCGCTCGAGCGCACCCGTATTCAGGTTGCGGCAGATGATGCCCCGCGCCTGACCGTGGACGACGACGATGTCGAGCATTTCGCGGTTGGCGAACGTCCTGACCGTGCCGCGCTCGACCTGCCGCATCATCGACTGGTAGGCGCCGAGCAGCAGCTGCTGGCCGGTCTGCCCGCGCGCGTAAAACGTGCGGGATACCTGCGCGCCGCCGAAGGACCGATTGTCGAGCAGCCCGCCGTACTCGCGGGCGAACGGCACGCCCTGCGCGACGCATTGATCGATGATGCTGACGCTCGTCTGCGCCAGGCGGTAGACGTTGGCCTCGCGCGAGCGATAGTCTCCGCCCTTGACGGTGTCGTAGAACAGCCGCTGAATGCTGTCGCCGTCGTTCTGGTAGTTCTTCGCGGCGTTGATGCCCCCCTGAGCCGCAATGCTGTGGGCCCGGCGCGGGCTGTCCTGGATGCAGAAGCTGAGCACGTTGTAGCCGAGCTCGCCGAGCGAGGAGGCGGCCGAGGCGCCGGCCAGGCCGGTGCCCACGATGATGATCGTGTACTTGCGTCGATTGGCGGGGTTGACCAGCTTGGAGTCGAAGCGGTGGCGGTCCCATTTCTCTGCCAGTGGTCCGCCGGGAATCTTGGGGTCTAACGCCATGCTGTTGTGCCGCGGGTCAATGCGTCAGGTACACGAGAATCGGAATCACGGCCAGGCCGCCGCCGATCACGATGGCCAGGATCGTGCTCCAGAGCGCGAGCCGGCGGGTGTAGAGCGGATGGTCGAGACCGATCGACTGGAATCCGCTGGCGATCCCGTGCCGCAGGTGCACGCCCACCACGATCGTCGCGAGGACGTAGAACGCGACCCACAGCGGCTGCTGAAAGATCTCGATTTCAGTCTGATAGAGATCGCGGATCGCGTCGCTGCCGGCAACCTGGTAATACGACCCGAACTTGAACTGTTTGACGTGGACGAGCACGAACACCAGCGCGATCAAGCCCGACGCGATCATCGTCGAGGACGAGAAGCTCTTGCGGCTGGTGTGGCCGGCGTACTGCTTGCGTCTCGTAGGCCACGGGTCTGGCGGCCCTGTTCGCGGCGAAGTTGCGGGCCGCTTTGTAGATGTGAATGACGAACACGAGCAGCAGGCCGATCTCGATCGGCACGATCAGCGGATTGGAGATCAGCGTGTGCGAATACTCGTTGAAGACGTCACGCCCGGCGAAGATCAACGCATTGCCGGCGAGGTGGGTGACCAGATAGAGGAAGAGCAGCAGACCGGTGATGCCGATGAGGAGTTTGGTGCCGACCGACGAGGAAAAGAACCGGCGGAATCTGCTCCACGAAGACAACCCGGCCATCGAGAAAATTGTATCGCACCGCGCGAGGCGCTCCTCCGTAGACACGACCCGCGCTTTGTTACATCATTGATAGGTTGCGCGCTCGATGACGGGCGCGACGGCGCGAGGCGGAACGAGCGCGATATCCACACATGAAAATCCACGAGTACCAGGCGAAGGCGATTCTGGCGAAATACGGCGTGCCCGTGCCGTCGGGCGAGGTGGTCGAGTCCGCAGCCGAGGCGGCGAAGGTGTCGCAGCGGCTCGGCGGTGGCGTTTCGGTGGTCAAGGCGCAGATTCACGCCGGCGGACGCGGCAAGGGCGGCGGCGTCAAGGTCGTGAAGAGTCCGGACGAAGCGCAGCAGGCGGCCGGGAAGATCCTCGGCATGAATCTCGTCACCTATCAGACCGGCCCGCGCGGGCAGAAGGTCGCCCGTGTGCTCGTCGAGCAGGGACTGAAGATCAAGCGGGAGCTCTATCTCGGCGTCGTCATCGATCGCTCGACCGAGAAGCCGGTGCTGATGGTCAGCCCTGAGGGGGGCGTGGAGATCGAGAAAGTCGCGGAAGAGCACCCCGATCGGATCTTCAAGGAATACATCAACCCGGCGGTCGGCCTCGCGCCGTTCCAGAGCCGCAAGCTGGCGTTCGCGCTCGGGCTCGAGGGCAGCCAGATCAACCTCGCGACGAAGTTCATGATCGCCATCTGGGAGGCGTTTCGCGCGACCGACGCCTCGCTCATCGAGATCAATCCGTTGATCGTCACCGAGGACGGCGCGCTGCTCGCGCTCGACGCCAAGATGACGTTCGACGACAACGCGCTCTACCGGCATCCGGATTTCAAGGACCTCCGCGATCTCGCCGAGGAAGACCCGCTGGAGATCGAGGCGTCGAAGTACTCGCTGAACTACATCAAGCTCGACGGCACGATCGGCTGCATGGTGAACGGCGCCGGCCTGGCGATGGCGACCATGGACATCATCAAGCTGGCCGGCGGCGAGCCCGCGAACTTCCTCGACGTCGGCGGCGGCGCGAATGCCGAGCAGATCAAGAACGCCTTCCGCATCCTGATGTCCGACACCAACGTGAAGGCCGTGCTGATCAACATCTTCGGCGGCATCCTCCGCTGCGACGTGCTGGCTGAAGGCGTGATTGCCGCCGTTCGCGATCTCGGCGTGCCCGTGCCCATCGTCATCCGGATGGAGGGCACCAACGTCGAGAAGGGCAAGCAGATGCTCAGAGAGAGCGGCTTGAACTTCACCACCGCCGACACGATGAGCGAGGCCGCGGAGAAGGTCGTGGCGCTGGGCAAGTAGGCGAGCGTCAGCGACCGGCTGCGAATCGCGCATTCCAAGAACACACCATGGCTGTATTGATTGACAAGAACACTCGGCTGATCGTTCAGGGCATTACCGGCCGCGAAGGCACCTTCCACGCCAAACAGGCGGCCGCTTACGGAACGCAGGTCGTCGGCGGCGTCACCCCGGGCAAGGGAGGCACGACCCACGAGGGATGGCCGGTGTTCAACACCGTCGCCGACGCTGTGCGCGCCACGGGTGCGAATGCGACGGTGATCTTCGTGCCACCGCCGGCGGCGGCCGATGCCGTGATGGAAGCGGCTGACGCAGGTGTCCCCCTCGCCGTCTGCATCACCGAAGGCATCCCGACCCAGGACATGCTGCGCGCGCTGCTCGTCGTGCGTCTGTCACGGACGCGCCTGATTGGTCCGAACTGTCCCGGGCTGATCACCGCGGGGCAGGCAAAGGCCGGGATCATCCCCGGTCACATCTGCCGCGAGGGTCGTGTCGGCATCGTGTCGAAGAGCGGCACGCTGACCTACGAGGCCATTCATCAGTTGACGCAGCTGGGTCTCGGGCAGACCACGTGCATCGGGATCGGCGGAGACCCGCTGATCGGCACGAGCTTCATCGACGCGCTGTCGTTGTTCGCCGGCGACGTGCAGACCGAGGCGGTCGTGATGATTGGCGAGATTGGCGGAACCGCCGAAGAGGAAGCGCGCCGACTGGATCAAGGCCAACTTCAGGAAACCGGTCGTCGGGTTCATCGCGGGACAGACGGCGCCGCCCGGGCGTCGTATGGGACATGCGGGCGCAATCATCGCGGGGGGAAGGGGACGGCCGCCGAAAAGATGGCGGCGCTGAACGAAGCCGGCGTGCACGTGGTCAAAAGTCCAGCGGACATCGGCGCCGCGGTCCGTGAGGCGCTTCGCGCCTGAGGGAGATCCGCCGGCCCGGACGGCCGGCGTGACCAGTTCACCGGCGCGTATCGACCGCTCAGCCCCCTGACGGCCCGTTCGGTGACCCCGGGCTCCTCGCCCGGCGCGCAGAGGGCTATAATTTCTCCAGTGTCAACAGATTACCGCCAGAGCTCGGTTACCGCATGAGTGTCATGCCCCCCAGCGAGGTCGCCGCCGGCCAGGTGGCTGCCCGGCCCCGGATCATCAACGATTTGAGTATCCAGGTGGCGACGGTCAACGGGTCCGGAAGCCAGACGGCCAACCTCGTTCTGTTGCGGTCGATTTTCCAGATGGGTGTCCCGGTGTCGGGGAAGAACATGTTCCCCTCGAACATCGCGGGGCTGCCGACGTGGTACACGATCCGCGCCAACAAGGACGCCTACGTCGGACGGAAGAAGGAAGTCGACTTCCTCGTCGCGATGAATCCCGAAACGGCACAGGAGGACGTCCTCACGCTCCCGCCCGGCGCGGCCGTGTTGTACGACGAGCCGCTCAAGCTCAGCGGACTCCGGACCGACGTGCAGTTCTACCCGGTCCCCTTCGACAAGATCGTCTCCGAGGTCTGCAAGGACGCCAAGCTGCGTCGCCTCGTCAAGAACATGATCTACGACGGCGTTCTCTCGAACCTGCTGCACATCGATCTCGGGCAGATGGAGCACGCCCTGAAGAAGCAGCTCGGGAAGAAGCTGAAGGCGATCGAGTTGAACATGGCGGCGCTGGAGGCCGGTTCGGCGCTATGCCGCGGCGCATCTCGCGAAGCAGGATCCGTTACTGGATCGAGCCGATGGACAAGACCACCGGCATGATCCTCGTCGAGGGCAACGCCGCGGCGGCGTTCGGCTGCATGATGGCCGGCGTGACGGTGGTCGCCTGGTATCCGATCACGCCGTCCTCGTCGCTGCCCGAAACGCTGATCCAGCTGATGAAGAAGTACCGGCACGATCCGGAGACCGGCAAAGCGACCTACGCGATCGTGCAGGCCGAGGACGAGATCGCGTCGATCGGGATGGTGGTCGGCGCCGGGTGGGCGGGCGCGCGCGCGATGACGTCCACCTCAGGGCCTGGCATCTCGCTGATGGGCGAGTTCGCCGGGCTCGCGTACTACGCTGAAGTGCCGGGCGTGGTCTTCGACATCCAGCGCGTCGGTCCATCGACCGGCCTGCCGACCCGGACGTCGCAGGGGGACATGCTCAGCACCGCACTGCTGTCGCACGGCGATACCAAGCAGATCATGCTCATCCCGGCGTCGGTGGAAGAGTGCTATCAGATGTCGATGGAGGCGTTCGATCTCGCCGAACGCTTCCAGACCATCATCTTCGTGATGAGCGACCTCGACCTCGCGATGAATACCTGGATGTCCACGACATTCGAGTATCCGGAACGGCCGGTCGATCGCGGGAAGGTGCTCGATGCCGAGACGCTCAAGCGTCTGGGATCATGGGGCCGCTACAAGGACGTCGACGGCGACGGCATTCCGTACCGGACGATTCCCGGCAACGACATGCCGCCCTACTTCACGCGCGGATCCGGGCACAACGAAAAGGGACAGTACAGCGAGCGGCCAGACGACTACGTGAACAACATGGACCGGCTGCTGCGGAAGTTCGAAACGGCCCGGAAGCACGTGCCCAGGCCCGAGGTCGAGCACGCCGACAACGCCGAGATCGGCATCATCGGGTACGGCACCAGCCACTGGGCCATCGACGAGAGCCGCGATCAGCTGCAGAAAGAGTTCGGCGTGCGGACCGGCTATCTGCGCCTGCGCGCCTATCCGTTCACGCCGGAGCTGGACGAGTTCCTCGATCGCTACGCCCGCATCTACGTGGTCGAGCAGAATCGCGACGCGCAGATGCTGAGCCTGATCCGGCTGGATTGCTCGCCCGCGCGCGCCGCCAAGCTGCGCAGCGTCCTGCACTACAGCGGCCTGCCGATCGACGCCCGCTCGGTGACCGACGCGATCGAGACGGCCGAGGGGCTGAAGGGACGTGCCGAGGCCGGCAGCCTGGTCTCGGCGGCGGAGAGATAGCACTAAGATAAACAGCGGCTGCGCCCCGACCGACAGGCTCAGGGTAGCCGAGCGAAGCTGCGCCCCCGAGCGAGAGCGAGCGGGGGTGGGGCCCCGCGAGCATTAGAAAATGACCACCACCGCCACACCGGAACCGGGCCGGAAGATCAATCGCATCGGCCTCGACGTACAGCCCTATCGCGGCGGCAAGACCACGCTCTGCGCCGGCTGCGGGCACAACGCGATCTCCGAGCGGATCATCGACGCCTTCTTCGAGATGGGCATCGATCCGAAGGGTGTGATCAAGCTCTCGGGTATCGGCTGCTCGAGCAAGAGTCCGGCGTACTTTCTCGGCGCCTCCCACGGATTCAACACGGTTCATGGCCGCATGCCGTCGGTCGGGACCGGGGCGGTGCTCGCCAATCGCAAGCTGATCGCCATCGGCGTCAGCGGCGACGGCGATACCGGCGCAATCGGCATCGGGCAGTTCGTCCACATGATGCGGCGAAACGTTCCCCTCATCTACATCATCGAGGACAACGGCTGCTACGGCCTGACCAAGGGGCAGTTCTCGCCGACCGCGGACGTCGGCTCGAAGACCAAAGGGGGGACGCCCAACGAGCTGCAGCCGATCGACACCTGCTCGCTCGCCATCGATCTCGGCGCCTCGTTCGTCGCCCGCTCGTTCTCGGGCGACAAGAAGCAGCTGCTGTCGATCCTGAAGGCGGCGCTGAGCCACCGCGGCACCTGCATGATCGACGTGCTCTCGCCGTGCGTGACCTTCAACGACCACGAGGGCTCGACCAAGAGCTATGCGTATGTGAAGGAGCACGAAGAGCCGCTCGGCCAGATCAACTTCGTCCCGTATTTCGAGGACATCTCAATCGAGTACGAGCCCGGGACGACGAAAGAGGTGCGGCTCCACGACGGGTCGAGGTTGTACCTCACGAAGGTGGCCGAGGAGTACAACCCGACGGACAAGCACGCCGCCCTGCGGCTGCTGCAGGAGACCGATCGCCGCGGCGAGTTCGCGACCGGGATCCTCTACGTCGCGCCCGACAAGCAGGATCTCGTCGATCTCCTCAACATCGTCGACGAGCCGCTGGCGACGCTGCCGCTCGGTCGCGTCCGGCCGCCGAAGTCGGCGCTCGACGAGTTCATGGAAGCGCACAAATAGAAGCGGGGCAGTCCCCGGCGCCGTTACCCTCCCTCTGTTTCGTCCAGGTTCGCGCCAATCCGATCCTGCGCCGTGCCGACCGGATCGTTCGGCAGGCCTTCGGCGTCGACGCCCGGGGCATTCGGATTGCCCTGATTGGGAACGTCAGAGGGCCGGTCGCCCTCGACCGCTCCGATATGCTCGTCCGCGCCGTCGCGCGTACCTCGCGTCTTGTCCGTCATCGCTCCAGCTCCGCTCCTGTAGTGGTCTGTCTTTCGCCTGAGTCTGACTATACCAACTCATCGCGCGCGGGCCGAGGGCACGTTCGCCACCCGTATCGCGCACGGGCTGATCCATTTCCCGTCATATAATCCGAAGGATATGGAGCGGACGTTGGCGATCATCAAGCCCGATGCCGTCGAAGCGCGGCAGGCCGGGCGAATCATTCAGCGCATCGAAGAGGCCGGTTTTCGAATCAAGGCGATGCGCCTGCGGCAGCTGTCGGTGCGGGAGGCGGAAGGCTTCTACGCCGTGCACCGGGAGCGCCCCTTCTTCAAGAGTCTGACGGCGTTCATGTCCCGCGGCCCGGTGGTCGTGATCGCCCTCGAGGCGCCGGACGCGATCAAGAAGTGGCGGACGCTGATGGGCGCGACCGATCCCGCGAAGGCGGATCCCGGCACGCTGCGCAAGGAATTCGGGACGTCGATCGAGAACAACGCGACCCACGGCTCCGATGCCCCCGACACCGCAGCTTTCGAGATCGGGTATTTCTTCGCGGGGATCGAGCTTGTGTGACCCATGGGCAAGTGGCTGGTCATCGCCGGTCTGGTGGTCGCGGGAATCGGCCTGCTGATGATGGCCGGGCTGCCGATCGGGCGGCTGCCCGGGGACATTTCGTTCCGGCGCGGCAACACGACGGTCTATTTCCCGCTGGCGACGTCGATCATCCTGAGCATCATCCTGACGCTGTTGCTCGCCCTGTTCCGGCGCTAGCTGTCCGACCGCGCCCTGTTGGTTTGCCATCATTGCCAAAACTGCGAACATTGCCAACAATAGGCGGCGATTTCGACCACCCGCGGCGCGGCGTGGATGCCGCAGATTCTGCGATGGTGGCGGTTCCGGCACTGGCGGCGTTTTCGGCACTGTAGAAGGGTTGAGAGCTGTGGCCATCAAAGCAGACCGGTGGATCAAGAGGATGGCGCTCGAGCACGGGATGATCGACCCGTTCGAGGAGCGCCAGGTGCGGCAGGGCGTGGTGTCGTACGGCCTGTCGTCGTACGGCTATGACATCCGCGTTGCGGACGAATTCAAGGTATTCACCAACGTCAACAACGCGCTGATCGATCCGAAGAATTTCGATCCGCGTTCGTTCGTCGACATCAAGTCGGACACGTGCATCGTGCCGCCGAACTCGTTCGCGCTGGCGCGGACCGTGGAATACTTCCGCATTCCGCGCGACGTGCTGACGGTGTGCCTCGGCAAATCCACCTACGCCCGCTGCGGGATCATCGTGAACGTCACCCCGTTCGAACCGGAATGGGAGGGCACCGCGACGCTCGAGATCTCCAATACCACGCCGCTCGCCGCCAAGATCTACGCCAACGAAGGCATCGCGCAGGTGTTGTTCTTCCAGAGCGACGAGGCGTGCGAGGTGTCGTACGCTGACAAGAAGGGCAAGTACCCTGAAACAGCAGGAAGTGACGCTGCCGAGGATCTGAAATCCTTATAAGGGATTGGGGATCTCACCCCATCCTAATTCGCACGTCCAGCATTGGCAGCGCGTCCTCGGCCGGGGCGGCGATCGCCAGATCGACGTTGCCTGACGCGCCCGTCGCGCCGGGATTGATCTCGGCCGCGAAGGCGCCGTTGCGCCTGGCGACGTTCAGCAGTCCGGCAGCCGGATAGACCAGCGACGACGTGCCGACGGAGAGGAAGATTTCGGCCGCGGCGGCGGCCTCGGACGATCGCTCGAGAATCTCCGGATCGATCGTTTCGCCGAACCAGACCACACCGGGTCGGGCCAGTCCGCCGCAGCCCGGGCAGGTCGGCGGCAGCGTCGCCAGCGGCGTCGTCCGGTTCTCCCAGGGCGGCTGCCCGCACTCCGAGGCGCACCGCAGTTCCCAGATCGATCCGTGGAACCTGATGACGTTGCGGGTGCCGGCGGTCTCGTGCAGGCCGTCCACGTTCTGCGTGATCAACGTGAATCCCGGCCGCGCGCTCCACTTCGCCAGGATTTCATGCGCGGCGTTCGGCTTGCAGCGCGCGAGCACCGTGCGGCGCCAGTCGTACCATTCCCAGACGAGCTGCGGGTTGTGTGCGAAGGCTTCGGGCGTCGCGAGGTCTTCGGGCCGGTACTGGCGCCACAGGCCATCCTCGCCGCGGAATGTCGGCACGCCGCTCGCCGCGGACACGCCGGCACCGGTGACGACGACGATCGAGCGCGCGGCACGCAGGCGGGTCACCAGTTCTTCGGTATCGACAGGCATCTCACCCAGCTCGTTCCTCGGGCCATCGTTGCCGCAGAGGACCCGCGTCTCACGCGGGCGTCCCGCGATCCGGCAGGGAGGCATCCGGCCGGTCGCAGCCGTCACGTTACAATCGACCGATGCCCGATTCTATCCTCGAGCGCATCCCCGTGGTCGGTGGGCTTGCATACATCGAGCGCGTCCGCCGGCTGCCTGGATCGTTCACCGCGACCCTGCACGCGGAGCCCGACAGTCGGTATTTCCCGCACGCGATTGCGGTGGTCGTGAACGGAGACAAGGTCGGGTACGTGGCGCCGGAATTCGCGCGCGGGATCTACGAGCGGGTGCGCGCCTCAACAGTATCGATCACGAGCCCGGGCCGACGCGCGAAACACAGCGACCACGAGACGTCCGGGGTGGAATTGCTGCTGGATTTTCAGGCGATCGGCGCACAGCTGGCGTTGAAATGAGCGCCCCTGAGGTTGACCGTGTGTGGTGCGGGTGTTAGTATTAATCTCTTCCTGACGCGGGGTGGAGCAGTCCGGTAGCTCGTTGGGCTCATAACCCAAAGGTCGCGGGTTCAAATCCCGCCCCCGCAACCACAGATACTCGAGGAGAGGTCGCCTTCCCGGCGACCTCTCGTTTTTTTGAGCGCGGCCGCCGCGAGAATTCCCCGTAAAACCGCATAGGAGTGAGTCACCGGATGATGACAGGAACGATCAAGACGCTACGAGCAGACAAGGGATTTGGCTTTATTCGAGATGCCGCGGGCAGGGAGGTGTTCTTTCATGCCAGCGCCATCTACGGAGAGGGCATCGACAACCTGCGCGAGGGCGATGGTGTCGAGTTCGATCTCGGCGAGGCCAGCTCGAAAGGACTTCGGGCATCGAGTGTCCGTCGGACCACCACATAGACCGACGACTGCGCCGTACCCGAGATGGTGGTCGGGTGCGGATCGTCATTGCCCAGCGGGCGACGACGGCTGTCGGAGATAATCCTCGCCCAGGCGCCGCAGCTTTCCGGCGAGGTCACGGGTGAGACTGCGCTGGAAGACCATCCGGGTCTCGGGATCGGCTTCGAGATACCGCCGCAGCGTTGCCAATTCCCAGCGCAGCGCATGCACCGGCTCCACTGTCACCGCGTCCACTTCGGCCGGGGCGCCGCTCATCACGAGTGCGGAGCCGACGATTTCCCCGGCCCCCAGCTCACCCAGGACCCGTCCGTCCTTCGACACACGCACCTTGCCGCGGACAACGAGTGCGATCGCCTCGGCCGGCGTGCCGTGCTCGATCAGGCGCTCGCCGGGAGCCGATCTGGTCCAGGACCCGAGGTTGATAAGCTGCAGAACCTTGCGGGACGGCAGTTGCGAGAACGCGAGCCGTCGAACCTCCTCCTCGTCGGGCGTCAGCTTGACCGGACGACGTTCGAGGTAGAGACGCCAGGATTGGAAGGCATTGATTCCAGCGAAGACGACACTCCAGGCGATCGGCGCCCACTGCGGTGTGGGCTGAAGGACGAAGTATGGGAGCGCAATCACCGATGAGGCCACCGCGAACACCCGCAGCCACAGAATGTCGCGGACGCTGTACGCCACGAGCAACAGGATGTTGGCCACGTGAATGAAATAGTTTGGATTGAATGAGCTCACGATGACTTCCTCATGCCGCACCCTGACGCAAACCGTGGTTCGCGACGGTCACACGGCTCAACAGGATGTGGCAACGACCTTCTGCATCGTGACACGCATCCGGGCGTGAGCGGCCCCCAAACTGAATCGTGGGGCGATGACTGGAGTCAACTGAACACGCTGAACCCCCAGGGCATGGCGCCGGGCAATCTCGACGGGAAGTAAGAACCAGCCTGCGACGTCGTGCGGACCCTCAACATGTCCGTACAACGTCAGACCCTGCCTCGACCAACCTACCGTGAGCGTCCAGGGCCGATCGAAGATCACTCGCCGGCTTCGGCCATCGCCTGGATCCGGGCGCGCTCGGCCTTGGATCCGGCGATCGCGAGCTCCAGGGCGTCGTCCGAGAGGCTGGTGAGGTCTGCCGCGGCACTCTTTGCGTCGGCATGCTCGACGGCGCGGGAGACCACTTCGGCGTTCGTCGCCCCCGCCTTCTTGCCGAGGAAAGGCTTCACGACCAGGTAGATCACGTCGCGGAGCGGCATGAAACGCAGGAACCGCCGCAGCAGCCGGAAGGTCTGGATTGGGAAGCGCGTGAACTTGTAAAGGATGAGCTTCCGCAACTCCTCCGATCGGATGCGGTGGACTTCTTCACCCGGCAGGCAGGTCGGATCGATCGAGGTGCACTTGAAGTACTTGTACCAGTCGAGGGCGTCGTTGACGAGCCCGCGCCTGATGTATTCCTGCCACAGCGGCGTACCGCGGTAGACGCACAGGCGGTTGAAGCCGAAGCTATCAATGCGGATCCTCGACGCAAAGCGAAACGTGGCCCGCAGGTCCTCCTCGGTCTCGTCGGGGATACCGACGACGAAGAAGCCGTGGACGATTTCAATGCCCGCGGCCTTGGCGTTGGTGACGGCCGTTTCGATCTCCGCGAGGGTTTGCTCCTTCTTGAGACGGTCGAGGATCTTCTGGCTGCCGCTCTCGATGCCGAACATGACCGTCCGGCACCCGGATTGCGCGAGCTTGGGGAAAAGGTGCTGCGCAACCGAATCGACGCGGCCCTCGAGCCCGTATTTGATCGGATTCTTCGCGGCGATGAGGCCGTCGCAGATCGCTTCGATGCGCTTGGGCTGGAGCAGGAAGTGGTCATCCACGAAGTAGACCGAGCCGTAGCCATCCTTCCGCAGTTGCTCGAACTCCGCTATGACGTGGGCGGGAGTCCGCGCCCGCCACTTGCCCTCGTTGAAGATCGGGATGTCGCAGAACACGCAGGGCCAGGGACAGCCGCGCGACGTCTGCATCGTGGTGAAGCGATCCAGCGACAGCACGGCCGGGACATCGAGCGGCATCGACTCGACGAAGTCGAGCGGCAGGCTCTCGCGGTCGGGGAGGGGCCACTGGTCGAGATCGCGCGGCAGCGGCCGGTTCGGGTTGTTGCGGAGCGTGCCGTCCTTTTCCTGCCACGTGACGCCAGTCACCGTGTCGGGATCGCTCAAGCGCTCGAGCAGATCGACGATGAGTTGCTCGCCGTCGCCCCGGCACACGAAGTCGACTTCCGGGCACTGCGCCTTGATCAGTGGCGCGTTCAGCGTCGCGAACACGCCGCCGAACGCCAGCTTGACGTTGGCATCGGCCGCACGCAGCTGCCGCGCGAGGATCTTGGCGTAGGGATAGCTCGTGGTCGACAGAAAGCTCATGCCGACGAGGTCCGGCTTCTGCCGCCGCAGCTCGTCGACGATGACGGTGTTGGGGGTGTCGGGATTGGCCTGATCGAACATCGTGACCTCGTGGCCGGCGCGCTTGAGCACCGAGGAGAGGGACATGATGCCGATCGGCGGAAATCCCATGACCTGCAGACGGCCGTTCGCCGCCCGAGTGCGCCGTGGGATGGCGTAAAACTGAGGATCGCGAACGTGGACCAGGAAGACTCGCACGGGCAGGGGCATTCTACTGTGCCTCAGCGGAGAATCCCAGCCTAGGTCGAAGCGAATGCCGAGGCTCTTCTATTCAAGCCCCATGTCACATCCATCCGTGCCAGTTCGTCCTACTGGTTGAAGGGTCAGTTTGAGGGAGGACGCCATGGTGAAGTGGCTCATGCATCGGGGGGTAGACGCCTTCGAGCGGCAGTGGGATTACGATGCCAGCTATGTGCACGAGCTGATCGAGGCCGACCCGCGCGCGGCGTGGAAGTTTCAGCGCGCGACCACGCTCGGCAAGTATCGGAAGGATGTGCCTGTCGACGCGTTGGCCGCCGCGGCTATTACGGCCGTGCGCCATGAAGACTGCGGACCCTGTACACAGCTCGGCGTCTCGATGGCCGAGCGATCGGGCGTCGATGGCACGGTGCTGCGCGCCGTGCTGAAGGACGATCCCGCCGCGATGCCGCCCGATGTGGCGTTGGCCTGGCGGTTCACGCGCGCGACGCTCGACCACGATCCGTCTGCGGACCAGTATCGCGATGAAATCACCAGGCGATGGGGACCGAGAGCCGTGGTGAGTCTCGCCTTCGCCATTGTGACTGCGCGAATGTATCCGACGGTCAAGTACGCCATGGGTCACGGCAAGGCCTGCACTCGCATCGTCGTCGGCGGCGCGCCGATCGCGTTCGACCGCGATGTCGATCGAGCCGTCACCGCTGCGCATCGATGATGACAACGGATCCATCCGCGAGCTTCGAGCCGCACCGGAGGCGTCTGCTGGGACTGGCGTATCGCATGCTCGGTTCGATGGCCGAGGCCGAGGACGCCGTCCAGGAAGCCTACTTGCGCTGGCACGACGCCGATCGTGCCAGCGTCGCAGATTCTCGAGCCTTTCTCACGACCACGACGACCCGTATTTGTCTCGACGTGCTGAAGTCGGCGCGCGTGCGCCGTGAGGAGTACGTCGGGCCGTGGCTGCCCGATCCCGTCACCGACACAGCTGCGCTCGCGCCCGATGCGCAGACCGAGCTCGCCGAGGATCTGTCGGTTGCGCTCCTGCTGGCGCTCGATCGGCTCTCACCGCTCGAGCGCGCGGCGTTTCTGCTGCACGACGTGTTCGACTATTCCTTTGCGCAGGTCGCGGCGATGTTGGACCGCCACGAGGCTGCGTGCCGTCAGCTCGCCACGCGCGCACGAGCGCGTGTGCGCACGTCGCGGCCGGCTGGCGCCGCGTCGCCGCACGGCCCCTCGAGTGCGGTGGACGAAAAGCACGCGCAGCTCGTGTCGGCGTTCATGCGCGCCGCACGATCCGGCGATGTCGCCGGCTTGACTCGTCTGCTCGCGAGCGACGCTCGTGTCGTCACCGACGGCGGCGGCAAGGTGCAGGCGGCGCTCAATGTCATCGAGGGCGCCGATCGTGTGGCGTCGTTCCTGGTCGGCGTTGTCCGCAAGGGATGGACTGACGACATGTCGGTGCGCTTCGACACGATCAACGGCCTGCCCGGGCTGATTGTGAGCCGGCCAGACGGTCTGGTTCAGACCAACGCCTTCGAGATCGACGGCGGTCTCGTCAAGGCGATCTACGTCATACGCAATCCCGACAAGCTCAGACACCTCGCTTCGTCGTGAGGCGGCCGCGGCCGCAGCGCGGCATCCGCGAGCGGTCACACGTGAAGCACGTCTGTCAGGAACGTGATGGTCCTCTTGTTGCGGAAACAAGAGAAATGGTGAGCCGTGCGCTCATCCGAGAGGTCGAGCAGCTGGGATCGATTCCCGCTGCGACTCGCGCCATCGCCGCGGCCAGACACGGACGTAGGCGTGAGCCACGAGCGGCGCGAGTACCACGGCTGCGACGAGGAATACGGCCACGCGCAGCAACACCACATCGACGATTCGACGGAGGTCGTGGACGACGACGGCGCGCTCACCACGCAGGGCTTCGATCGTCCCGGCCAACTCGCGGCGCACTTCCGCGACCGCCGCAAGACGCTCCGCGGTCGCCCATTCGAGCGTGGCCAGCCGCTGCAACTCGAAGCTGCGCAGCAGCTCGCTGCGTTCGCCGGCAAACGCGCGGACGATCGCGCCGACCGCGTTTTCCCGCTCGACGGTAACGGCCGCCATCACCAGGGCCCGCTGCCGACTGATTTCGTCGAGGACGATCCGCCGCTCGCTCAGGGCGAGCGGCACAATGCCTTCGGCAGTTGCGGCGATGCGATCCGCTGCTGCAGCGCTCATGTGCAGGTCGCCCTGGATTGACGCCACTGTCTCAGAAGGCAGCACGTCGGAGCGCAGCAGGTCGACCTCTCCCCGAACCTGGCGCGGCAGATCGGCCAGGTAGATGCGCGCCTGCTGGGAGAGGGTGAACGCCAGTTCCTCCATGGTGCCGACGGACTGCAACGTGTCGCCGCGCGCACGGGATTGTTCAGCGAACTGTGCAATCGGGGACTCGCGGACGAAGGTGACGTCATGGAGAGGATGTCCGGCGAGCCACGGATCGATGAATTTGTGCTCGAACTCGGCCCTTGCCTCAGGAGACACGGCGATCGAACCGCCGATCTCCCGCATCTGCTGGACGAGTCGACCCGAGACCTCGACGGCCTCGGGTTGGAGTGTGCCGAAGGCGCCTGCGCCCGCGCCTTCGCGGAAGAGCTGATCCATCTGGCGTGCGAAGATCCACGCGTCGACGAGGGCACTGACGGGCTCCAGCCGGAAGCACGCCTTCCGCATTTCGGGTATGGCGCGGGCCCTCCAGAGCAAGGCGTTGCGCCGGACTGTCGAATCGACGGCCCGCCGCTCGATCGCCGTGGCAGCGAGATCGACTTCCGCGGCGAACGTAATCGAGTACTCGTGCATGCGCGCCCGCAACGTTTCCACGCGGAAGTCGGGCCGGATTTCCGGCCACGGCTTCAGATCGGGTCCCGTCGATTTCTTGGTCAGGCCGGCGCATGCCACAAGGGAGGACAGGGCGAGGCATGCAGCCGTGCGCATCAACGCCACACGACAGCCCGCTCGACGGCCGGGGCCGAAGTCTGAACCGACCATGGGATGCAGTCCCTGTCGTCGAGACCGACATCCATCTGTTCGAACCGGATCTGCCCGTACTGCTGCTGGCATCCTGCCCGTCCGTCTGACCTCCGCTCGATCGCCGCCCACGGGATGTGACGCAGATCGCGCGATGCGTGCGTTTGCCGGCACCTCGAACGCGCGAGTAAGACCAGTACTCGGTGGAAACGCGTGGTGATCCAGTCGCTTCCGCGGCGGGTGCCCGACCTTCAAACGGCTGCGGTCCTGGAGCGACTCGCAATTCCCATTCCATTACACGAGATCAGACGCGAGGAACGGGAGAAGCGCGCCCTGCTTTTGCCCACAGGCGAGCGCACGGGATTTCGGAGCGGCTCCTGCGGGCCGGATATGAAAGGCCTCCCCCGAACCGTGCAAATAGAAACAGGCATGATTCTGGGCCGCCAGCTCTGGCATAGGACGTGCCTTGGCGGTGATGCCGTTCGCGGCACTGCGGCCCACCGCGAAGGGTGGACCCGGGAGGTCTCCGCGAGTGCAACCGATTCTCGAGACACGAGCCGTGAATCGTGTCAATCACTCAGCCCTAAAGGAGCATGAAGATGACATCGATGACATCGACGTGGAAGGCAAGCGTAATTGTAGGCTCCGCACTCCTTTGTGCGGCACACCCGTCAGTCGCTCAGGACCAGGGAAAGACAAAGGCCACCGAGCTCGCAAGCACCTCGAAGGCGGCCCTGCAGCAACTGTACGCCGCCGCGCCGCTGGCGAAGGAACTCGGGCCGAAGGCGCACGCCATTCTGGTGTTCCCCAAGGTCACGAAGGCCGGCCTCGGGATCGGTGGTCAGTATGGCGAAGGCGCCCTCTTGAAGGGCGGGAAGGCGCTTGCCTATTACAAGACGACGGGCGCTTCGTTCGGTCTGCAGGTGGGCGGCCAGCAGTACGGCTACGCGATGATCTTCATGAACGCGAAGGCGCTCGAGCAGCTGGACAACGCGAATGGTTTCGAGGTCGGTGTCGGCCCAAGCGTCGTCCTGGTGGACGAGGGCATGGCGAAGACCACCACGACCAGCACGATGAAGGACGATATCTACGCGTTCGTCTTCGGACAGAAGGGACTGATGGCGGGCCTCGGAATCCAAGGCAACAAGATCACCAAGATCACGCCCGAGTAGCGCGACTTGACGCGCCCGGTATTACGGGCGCCACTCCGCCGGATCAAGGTTCAGACGTTCCGGCCGAGCATGCGCCCGGCTGCTGCGCGACTCGACACTGCTCGAGTCGCGCGCGCTGGCGAAAGACGGCTGGGACCTTCGACGGATCACGCGATCGTCGGTCCATCCGAGATTCAGATGGGCAATGACGAGACTTACGACTTCGACTTCGAACCTACCGCTGCCGGCGACCTGCACCTCGACGTGATGAGCGCCGCCGGCGTGCTGCTCGCGTCGATGCCAATCCGCGCGCGGTAGTACTCCGCGCGCGAAGCAAGGCGCCAGCAACGATGAGGACACGTTGGCCGGGGGGGCGGATCGCCTTCCTGGGAAGCGCGCGGCGACGTCTCAGCGTGCATGCGCGACTTCGACGGAGGCACTCCGCCGTCCGGACCTCTGGGGTGCACCCAGGGTATCGACGCGAGCTCCAGCCCCGAAACGAACACCGTCAGCGAACGACGACGAAGGGCGCAACAGCGTGAGCCGTCGTGCCCCCTGTCGCGGTCCGTGTCCGGTGCATCAGCCCCGTCGCCGGAGACGGAACGAACGAAGCGTGAAGCCCATCGCCAGCGAGAGCAACCCCGCCAATCCAACCGCCGGAATCGGGCTCGCCGTCTTCGGCAGCGTACGAGGAGCCTCTGGGGCTGGTGCTGGTGCTGGTGCAGGCGTCGGCTCCGGTGCCCGTGCGGCTGGTGGTGGGGCCGCTGGGGGCGCCGCTGCAGGGGACGGGGCCGGTGTCGCCGCCGGCTTTGGAGGAACAACCGGCACCAGCCTGATCGACGCCACGTCGAGTTCACGCAGGTTGTCCGGGTCCTTGCTGGTTTCACTCTCGAGTCTGCCGCTGATCTGCACCCAGCGGCCGAGCATCGCATCGGTCACGCCGCGGTTGGTGTTATCGAGGTCCAGGGCATCGGCACCGGCGTCGGCCGTGCAGTTTGCCTCTGGTACGCTGGCAACCGGCCCTTTTCTCGGGCGCGCCAACGCGTACTGGTCCTTCTTTCCACCCTTTACCTGACTGCCACGGACCAGACATCCCACCGCGGTAACGTCCCCGCTCTCACTCTGGGGCAGCAGGCTCCCATCCCGCCGCTGCGCGTACGCGGGTCCGACCGACACCACACCGAAAGCGAAGACCACGACCGTTGCACTGTAGACATGTTTAAGGTTCATAGGCGCTCTCCTCCCGCGGGGTTCAGCAAAAGCCGATCCGTTCGTCCCACACCGCCAACATCCCTGTTTGTCGCGCAAAACCACTGGCGCGACCCGCGTCCGGTGCGACCAGACGTCGTCAAACATCACATCGCGACAGTCTTACACGCCGGCGCGCTGAGATGGGTACAAAGCAGCTTGCCTACGGTATTCCGTAGTGAGGCCCGGTAGTTCGGAGGGGAGCGACTGACTCGTCAGGGTCGATTGTGGACCGCGTCCGGCTGAGAGACACGTGCCGGCCGTCGTTACGGCGCGCAACGCCTCTGGGTGATCTGCCGCACCTTGTCCTTGAAGGCAGCGACCCACGCCTCCGAGCCGACATGGGTTGTCCCGCTGACGGGATCGCGCCACTCGTGCGATTCGGAGAGCTTCTCGACGCGGGCAGTCGCCATGAGCGCGCGTATGTGCGCATCGGTCAACAGGAGCAGGCGTTGCTCCAGGAACGCGCGCCCGGCCTCGCCAATGCGCGGGTCCCCCCGGCCGCCTTCGCCGGCGGCCATCGAGACCGTGAGATTACCGCGGCATTCCGCCACGGCACCCGCGGCGCCAGCCTTGGCAGGCTTGAAAACCGGTCGATTCGTCCACGCCTCCAGGTTCATCTTCGAGTTCGATTTGCTCGTGCGGCCTGCACCGCCAAACGTGGCACCGATATCTTGTAGAGCAATCACCGGCTCGCTGCACGCCGAGCCATCAGGGCGCTCGATGAAGACAGTGCTCGCTGTCGCGTTTCCCGGACTGCGCCTCGCCCGCGCTCGTATCGAGCGCGCCCCGGCATTCCAGTCGCTGTTGCTCGGGCTTGCGATCACCGTGCTGGATGAACACACCCAGGAGCGTAAGCGCGTCGAAATGCATGCGCTGTCGCTCGCGCAGCGGGCCCTCGGGCAGCTTCGCGATGGCCTCATCGACCTCGCCCCAACGCCATCCCTGGTCGGCGTCGTCCTTATCAACTATGACCAGATGGCTCTGCTCTGGTTGGAATGTTGCGAGGTACGATCGTCTGGCGCGTGACCCCGTGCCCGCCATCGGGTCGGCAGGGCAGTCTTTGCAGTCGATCGTGATCGGATAGATCGGATCGGAGACGAAGCCGAGAGCCCACAGGAGTTTCGCCGCCACGACCGCCGAAAAGATCTCGCGGTTGCCATCCTTCGATCCGTTGCTGTACTTGACACGGATCGTCGTGCCGCCCGGTGTCTTGCACGCGAATTTCGGCGTGTTGCCGCCGAGATCTTTGCCTGGTGTGGCGAAATCGCACGGCAGGGGCTGCCCGCGAAGTACTGCCTCAATTCCCTCCGACTGCTGCTTCAGGGGCCGGCCCGCCGTCACCATTTCGGGGGTCACTTCTCCCGGGTCGGACCAGATCCTGGCCGTCGCCAGATACCGCAGCCGCTGCGGTGCGCCGGCAACGCGCATGTACGCGATCTCCTTGCCGCTCTGGGCGAAGATACCGATGATGGGGACCAGCGTTGCGACCGCTACTAGCCGCAGATGCCAAACGGATCTTGGCTGACATGCTCGACCACCCTTGCAGTGTCGTCGCCGTCGGATACAGGAATTAGAAACGGGTCAGGATGACGGGCTCGACGATCGACACGCAAGGTTCGTTCCGTTTTCGCGCGCGACCGGAGAACGGGCGTGCACGAGAGATTGTCCACGAAGCTTTCGGTCGCTTTCCCGAAACCAATCCGCGAGTTAACGAACTAAGAAGGCGGCGACTGATCCCGACCTCAATGGGATGCTCCAGAGGCATGAAGCAGACCTGCCTCCGGCGGGCCGGAGGCTCGCCCGTTTTCGCGCATGACGCCGGGAAGCGACGGTCCACGTCGTCCAGGACCGAGCCGCGTCCCGCTGAGTCGCTTCTTTTGCTGAGACCGTGTGGACCCGGAAGATCGAGCGACGCTCTACCGAGCTGGACTCGGCGACGCTCAAACGAACACCGTCAGCGGACGACGACGAAGGGCGCAACAGCGTGAGCCGTCGTGCCCTCGGTCGCGGTCCGCGTTCGGTGCATCAGGCTCGTCGCCGGAGACGGAACGAACGAAGCGTGAAGCCCATCGCCAGCGAGAGCAACCCGGCCAATCCAACCGCCGGAATCGGGCTCGCCGTCTTCGGCAGCGTACGAGGCTCTGACGTTGTCGCTGCCGGTGCAGGCGTCGGCTCCGGTGCCCGTGCGGCTGGTGGTGGGGCTGCCGCTGGGGGCGCCGCTGCAGGGGCCGGCGTCGGTGCCGCCGCCGTTTTTGGCGGAACGACCGGCACCAGCCTGATCGACGCCACGTCGAGTTCACGCAGGTTGTCCGGGTCCTTGCTGGTTTCACTCTCGAGTCTGCCGCTGACCTGCACCCAGCGGCCGAGCATCGCATCGGTCACGCCGCGGTTCGTGTTATCGAGCTCCAGGGCATCGGCACCGGGGTCGGCCGTGCACGTTGCCTCCGGTACGCTGGCAACGGGCCCTTTTCTCGGACGCGCCAACGCGTACTGGTCCTTGTTTCCGCCCTTTACCTGACTGCCACGGACCAGACATCCCACCGTGGTAACGTCCCCGCTCTGATCCTGGGGCAGCAGGCTCCCATCCCGTCGCTGCGCGTACGCGGGTCCGACCGTCACCACACCGAAAGCGAAGACCACGACCGTTGCACCGTAGACATGATGAAGTTTCATCGGCGATCTCCTCTCTCGCGGTGTTGAGCAAAAGCCGATCCGCTCGTGACACCTGCCAACACCCCTGTGTGTCGTTCTGCGCAAACCACTGGCGCGAACCCGCGTCCGGTGGACCAGACGTCGTCAAACATCACGTCGCGACAGTCTTGCCGGGCGACGTGCTGAGATGCGCGGGGATCAACTCCCCCACGGCATTCCGTAGCGAGACCCGGTAGTTTGGAGAAGCGCCCTGACCAGTCAGGGCGATTGTGGGACCGCGTCCGGCTGGACATCCGAAACCCGGATTCACCTAGGGGCTCGCGCCGGCCACCACTTGTCGGCAGGCTGCCACTTGAAGACGTTGCCCGTCAGACTCGCCACGTAGATGTCGCCAGTGTTCGCGACGGTCATCATGTGGCCGGGCGACTCGAGAGCACCGAGGATCGTCCCGCTTTCAAGGTCGATCTTCATCAACTGGCCTGCGAGCGTGTCGTAGGTGAGGTTCTCGCTATTGTTGCGATGGGTCAGTATCCACATCTCGTCTTTCGGTGTGATGAAGAGGCTTTGCGTGCACCCGAGATGTCCCCAAATCTTGATCAGATTGCCGTCCGAGTCGAAGATCTGAATGCGGTTGTTCTCACGGTCGCTGACATAAACACGGTCTCTGGAGTCGACGGCGATCGAGTGCGGGACGCGGAACTGTCCGGGCTGGTCGCCTGCCGTACCCCAGGCAGTGAGGTACGTGCCGGTCTTGTCGAACTTCACGACGCGTGTATTGACGTAGCCGTCTGCCACGTAAAGATTCCCCCGTGAATCCCACGCCAGATCGGTCGGGCGGTTGAACGTCTTCGCATCGCTCCCCGCCACGCCCTTGGCGCCGAGGGTGAGCAGCAGCTTCCCCTCGCGTGTGAACTTGAACACTTGATGTCCCGCATCATCGGTGGCCCAGACGTTGGAGTCGCGATCGACGCGAAGACCGTGTGGTCTCCCGAACATGCCCTTGCCCCACGAGCGAAGGTAGGTGCCCTGCGAGTCGAACACGACGAGCTGGTCGGTCGCGGGATCGCGTTTGAACACATAGACGTTGCCTTCCGTGTCCGTGGTCACGCCGGAGACCCGGCCGAACTTCATGCCCGGCGGCATCGTTTCGGGCTCCTCGCCGAATCGAATCTGCACGGAGTACTTGAGCAGCGAACCAGCGTGCGGGTACCACCCGTCCGGAACATATCCCTGTTCAGGCGCCTTGCCTGTTGGAGTGTTGGGTCCGGGCACACCCAGGGGCAGAGGTACCCGCGGTTGCGAGAGTGCCTGGCCGAGAGAAGTGCCCGCGAAGAGCAGCACCGCCGCAATTAGTTCTCGCCTCATTTGGTAGCGTCCTCCAGGCCGAACTGAATGGCTCGCGAGAGCGACATGGTGCGCCCTTCGGCCAATGCCGATCGAAACACGCTGTCTCCCAGACAATCCTTCATGGCGGCGAGGGACCGATCACCGATCCATCTCTTATAGCTGGCCTGAACGGGTGCGCCCACGCTCTCGAGCAGACCCTCCATCGCACCCCGGAGGCGAGCCGCGCGGAGAGGATGTCCGTCCGCCGCCTCGGCTCCTGAAAGAATCCCCAGGCACCAGGCGATACCGAGCCGGTCTCCGAAGTCCTGGTAGAGCACGATACCCTCGGAGCACAGCATCCTGGCCTCCGCGTGGCGTTGTTGTACGACTCGGAGCAGCGCGAGATCGGACAGCGAGATCCCCAGGCCCCATTTCTCTCCCCCCGACGCGACAACGCCAGCGCTTCCTCGTGGAGGCGGCCAGCACGGTCGAAATCACCCTCGTGCATGGCGTGGTAGGCGAGACAGGCGAGAGCCGGCCCCTGCACCCATGGGCTTGTACTCGCACGCGCCGCGGCCCGCCCTTCGGCGGCGATTCGGGCACACTCTGCGATGTCGCCGAGCTCCAGGGCCGCGAGCGCGAGCATGCCTGAGAGAAACCCGACCACGGACAAATCTTCTGTGGCCCGCCCGAGCGCCGCACTCTCTTCCAGCAACGCTCGCGTACGGACCATGTCGCCCTGAAAGAACGTCATGGTGCCGAGACTCATGAGCGCCTTGGCTCGGAGTCCGGATGGTGTATTACCGCAGGCCGACAACGCGCGCTCCAGATACTCTTGCCCCTCGCGGAAGTAGCCGCGCTTCATCCAGAACCAGCACAGCGCCGCTGCGAGCTCCAAATTCTGTTCGCCACGTTCGGGCGCCGCCAGGCACCAGTCCAATGCCAGCCGCAGGTTGTCGTGCTCTCGCTGCAGTCGATTGAGCCAGGTGACCTGCCGCTCTCTGGTCAACTCGGGCTCGGCGCATTGAACCAGCTCGTGAAAAAAAGCGAGATGGCGGTCCCGCAGGCGTTCGGCTTCGCCTGACTGGAGCAGGCGCTCCCGGGGCGTACTGACGCACCGTTTCGAGGAAGCGATACCGCCGGCTCTTCATCGATGTGGCTGTCCACGTTGACGAGTGACTTGTCGACGAGGCGGGACAGGAAATCCAACACGCCTTCCCGTTCGCTGGTGTTATCCGAAGTCACCTCCTCCGCCGCTTCCATCGTCCATCCCCCGGCGAATACCGAGAGGCGCCGCAGCAGCTGGCGTTCTGGGTCCGAGAGCAGGTCGTAGCTCCAGTCGACGGTGGCCTTGAGTGTGCGCTGCCGCGCGACCGCTGTGCGGCTCCCTCCTGTGAGCAGATGGAAACGATCGTTCAGCCGGGCGTCGATCTGTTTAGGAATCGAGAGCATATTCAACGGGCTGCGGCCAGCTCGATGGCGAGCGGGATGCATCGAGCTTGTCGACAGATCTGGGCGACCGTTGCGGCGTTGGCCCCGGTCACGGTGAACGCCGGGTCGATGGCGGCGGCGCGTTCGACGAACAACCTCACCGCGTCGTACTTGGTCAGAGTCTCCGCGGAAGCTGCCTGAAGCGGTTCCGGAACCGAGAAGGAAGGGACCCGCCACAGGGTTTCGCCGGTGATGCCCAGTCCCTCGCGGCTGGTCGCCAGGATGCGCAATCGCAGGGCGGTGCGGAGCAGCGCGTCGGCGAGCTGAGCGCAGGCGGCAATCAGGTGCTCGCAATTGTCGAGGACCAGGAGGATACTGTCGATTGCGGAATGTAGTCCAGGAGCGCTTCGCAGATGGGTCGCTGGGGACCTTCTCGAACGTCGAGCACTGATGCCACGGTCTGAGCCACCAGGTTCGGATTGGAGATCGCCGCAAGGTCGACCACCCATACGCCGTCGGGAAAACGATCGAGCACGTGAGCGGCCATTTCCAACGCCAGGCGGGTCTTGCCACACCCGCCAGCGCCTGTGAGCGTCAGCAGGCGAGTCGACGCCACGAGTCGCCAAAGCTCGGCTAATTCCCGATCGCGCCGATGAAGTTCGTAAGGGGCACCGGAAGGTTGTGACGACGACCGTCCAGGGCAGCGGTCCGTGCGCCCGGCGTGCAGGCATTCATCTCGCTCGCGCGACTCTCGATCGCGGTCGCTTCGCGGAAGGCGTAACCGAAGCGATGCACGGTCCGGATGAAACGGGGATGAAGCGGATCATCGCCGAGCGCCGCCCGGATTTCGCTCACCAGATTGGTGAGGTTTTTCTCCACCACGTAGGTGCCGGGCCAGAGGCGGGCCTGCAACTCGGTCTTGGAGAGCGCCTTGGGGTGGTTTTCGACGAGGATGTCCAGCAATTCAAACGCTTTCGGCGAGAGCGACACTGGTGCACCGGCTCGCTCCAGCTCGTGCGTATCGAGATTCAGCACGAAGTCTCCGAACGTCCAGCGGTCCATGGTCGGGCATTCTAGTCCCCAGCGACCCTGCCAAACCCCTGCCGATTCCCTGCCCCACGCATGCGACTTCTCCCACATCCTTCGGCTACGTTTTCAGTCCTCCAGGAGATTTCCCATGCCTCGACCTCTCATTGCCCCTGTGTCGGCCGTCGCGTTCATGTGCGTCCTCGCAGCAGCCCTTGACGCGCTCGTCCCGTCGTCGTGGATACCCATCGTGACCTCGGCCGCCGAAGTGAGCGAAGGGCAGCGTCTCTTCGATCATGAAACCTTCGGCGGCAACGGCCGCACCTGCCGAACCTGCCACTCCGGTCGTCACGGCACGATCGGCGTTGAAGCCGTTGGGGAGCGTCTTCTGGAGGACCCGTCCGACCCTCTTTTCCTTCATGACGGCCTCGACGATTTCGTCAGCGGCACGACGCGCATAGCGGCCCACGCCACGATCCTGATTGAGCGCGAGCTGCCGGAGGGCGTCGCCCTGGTGGATGATCCGTCGGCAACCTCGATAGTTTTCGCTCGGGGCGTGCCGAGTACCGTCAACACCCCCGCGCTCGATCCGGCGCTGATGTACGACATGCGAAATCCGCACCTGCAAGCACAGGCAGAGGGGGCGATCGATCGTCATGCACAGCCCACCGTCCTGCCCACGGCACAACAGCTCGACGCGATTGCCGAGTTCCAGCAGACGGACAACCAGTTCTTTTCGAGCAAGGCGCTGCAGGCCTTTGCGGAAGGGGGGCCGGCGCCGCCGCTTCCGGCAGGAAGGACGGCCTCCGAGAAGCGCGGCCGCGAGTTTTTCGTCGATGCGCCCTGGGATCCCCCCAACAAGAAAGGTGCGTGTGCCCTCTGTCACAGCGGCCCCCTGCTGAACACGGCGAACGAGTTCACAACCGTCCCAACGGGTGCGCCACCGGGCTGGCGTGCGTTCGACATCCTGGTGAGCTCGCGAAACCTCATGAACAATCCGGTCCGCAGGTTCGCGGTCACCGATTCGTGCAACACCACTTTCATGGTGGATTCACCCGATCCAGGGATCATGATCACCGGCGTGTACAACATCCCGATGCTGGCGCAGTTTCTGCCGCCCGAGGAGGCCTGCATTCTGCACCCGGCGTTCTTCGCCAACATGTTCAAGACACCGCAACTCCGCGGCGTCAGCCACACGGCGCCGTACTTTCATGACAACTCAGCGAAGAGTCTTGAAGACGTCCTTGAACAGTACGTGTTCCTCTTTACCGCCAATCTCGGTTTTCCGATTACCGATTCGAACATCCTGCTGACCGAGCAGGACATCGCCGACATCATCGCGTTCCTGCGGCTCCTTTGATTCGGCGTCACCTCACTCGCGGGGCAGGTCCATCTACCGTGCCCTGGACGCGAAGCTGGCAAATGCCTTCGTTTGGCATGCGTGCAGTCGATGTCGGGTGCGGAACAGCTGTACTACGCCCCACAGGAATGTGCTCGCTCTTCCTACACCGGCAGGCCAGCGCCCACGGGCCAACCGAAGTCGGCGGCCATCTCCAGTAGCGGCAGCCACTCGTCGTCAGTGGCGTCAGGGAGGCCGGGAATACAAAGTTGGCCGAACGGCCCCGCGGGAACCGCGACCTGCTTCGCGGTCAGGTCTGGCGACTGGAACTGCAGCACCTCGGCGAGATTGGTCGCGCCGGCGTCGCGAACCGTCAACGGCCCGAGACCCCATCGCCATTCGATCATCCTCAGCACAGACGTGTGATCGAGCGTCAGCTTCGAGATGTGTTCGCGCGGCGCGAATGGTGAAATCACCAGACAGGGCGTGCGGAACCCCAGCAGCCCGTCTTCATTGCCCGCAGCTTGATCCGCAGTTGGAATCGGGCCTGCCGGAGGCGCCACGTGGTCGAAGAAGCCGCCCCACTCGTCGTAGTTGATCACGAACACGGTGTTGGGCCACGCCGGCCCCGTGGTGACGGCTGAATAGACGCGATTCATGAAGGCCTGGCCGTTGCGGATGTCCGCGAACGGATGATCGTCGTTGGAGGCGCCCACTTCCTCCCCGAGGAAACGCGGTTCGACGAACGACACCTCGGGCAGGGTGCCCGCGGCGGCGTCGGCAAAGAACGCGGCCAGCGGGCGCGCGATGTCGATGTACTTGCTGCCCCACAAGGCAAGAAACGGAAGATCGCTGAAGTAATAGCGGCCACGGAGGCCGGCGCCAGCCAGCTGGTCCCAGATGGTCGGCAGAGTACTCAGCTCGAAGGTGTTGGCAAGACGATCGGTCTGGGCTGCGTGCTGATAGACGCGGTTCGCGAACGTGCCGGCCATGATCGCTGAGAAGTAGCGATCGCACACCGTCCAGCGCGGCGCGGCGCCGGCGAAGAAGGATAAATCCTTTTTGACGTAGTAGCCGATCGCATACCGGTCATTGCTGCCTGCACGCAGCCAGCCGTCGCACGAGCCGCCGTTGTACTCCACGCGCCCGCCCTCGTACGAATGATCCGGATCGGGGTGGCCGCATCCCTGGTAGTCGGGAGCAAGTCGATACGTGCGGTGTAGTGTTCCCGCCGAGTCCGCGTATCGCAGGCCCGCCTGCCGCCCGTCGGCCCCGTCCAGCCATCCCAGCATGTGGTCGAACGATCGGTTCTCCATCATCAGGACGACGATGTGCTTGATGCCCGTTTCGTCAGGGGGCGGCAGGGCCGCGTCCTGTGCAAATGCGAACGGCACCGGACCGAGGCCGCCGAGCGTGAGGAGCCCTCCCGTTGCTGCCGCACCGCGTAGAAACCGCCGCCTCGACAGGTGATGTGTACCGTTCGCCACAGTGCAGCTCCTTGAAAGAGCAGACAGTCCGGTCGCGCGATTCAGATACACCAGAATCGCTGATTCCGCCGGCGGCGGACCGCGCAAGGTCCTCTGCTCAGACGGCGGGCCGCTTGCCGGCCAGCAGGGCGAGCTCCCGCCACTTCCAATGACAGTCGACCTCGACGAACCCGATGGTCCGAAGCCAGGACAGCTGTGGCTCGACGTCCAGCAGCTTGTTCGATGGATCGTCGTCGGCGGGGGCGACATCGAGGATGGCCAGAAACTGCAGATGGAGCGCCTCGGTCGGAGAGGCGACGTGCTCGAGATTCAGAAAGGCGCCACCGGGCCGGAGCAGGCGATACACCTCTTCGTACAGACACCGCTTGCGGTCGTGCGGCAGATGGTGGATAGCAAAGCTCGACACCACCGCATCGAAAGTCCCCAGCGAGTCGTTCAGGGGCGCATTCATATCGTGAGCGACGACCGTGACGAGCGGCTCGCCGGCGAAACGCGTGCGCAATTGCCCGAGCATCGTGTCGGAGAAATCGAGCGCCACGGCTTCGACTCTCCGGGCGGGCAGCTCGGACGATGTCCAGCAAGCGGCCGTCACCACTTCCCAGATCGAGAACTCTGGCGATGGAGATCGGCAGGAACTCCAGGAGGGTGCGTTCACCCTCACCTCGACGAGGTATGAAGTCTGCGCGCGCCAGGTACTGGAGCGCGTGTGACGAAGAGGCCCAAAGGTTGATGTCTGGATCCGGCATGGCGTTCGAGTTCAAGGGAGGTAGTCGAATCTCCTACGGAGTTGGACGGGCCGCGATGACAGCGTGATAGCGCCTGTCGGCGCGAAGGCCTGTGAGCTCCGGGTCGTTCGCGATCTCTTTCGCCGAGTAGCCGGCCTTCAGCGCTTGATCGACGAAGTGCAGCGCCCGTTCGCGATTACCGGCGAGCTCGTGCACGACAGCCACCCGCATCAGCACCGGTGACGCCTGGCTGGCAGCCCGTTCGATTTCCGCGACGACGTCGAGCGCGGCCGGCGTCTGGTTGCTTTTCACGAGATAGGTGGCGAGGCGAGCCTTGAGATCCATGTTGGCGGGTTGCTTCGCCACTTCGTCGCGCACCAGCACGATCGCGCGGCGATAGGCCTCGCTCGATTCGCCGCGGCGGCCAGGCGCCCAGCGGTACGCGTCGGCCAGGTTGCCCCAGTAGAGCGACCGGTTGGCGCCAAGTTCCACGGCTTTTTCGAAGGCCGGCACGGCATCGTGGTATCGGCCCTGAAAAAAGCGAAGGGTGCCGAGATTCGTGTAGGTGGCGGCGGAGGGCGCGATCTCGAGCGAGCGCTGGAACGCGGCGGCGGCGTCGTCATAGCGGTCGACCTGGAAATACGCGGCACCGAGGTTGCGCCACACGATGGTGTTGTCCGACGTCAGGTCTCGCGCTGCTTCATACGACGCGATGGCGTCGCTGAACCGGCCGCGGCGGATGTAAAACGTGCCGAGCTCGCTGTCGGGTCGCCAGTCGGCGCCGCGCCGCCTGATCGACTCGCGCAGCGCGCTCTCCGCCTCCTGGTCACGTTGCTGCGCGGCGTAGCCCATGCCGAGACCCATGTACGGGAGCGGACTCATCGGATCCAGCTCAATGGCCCGCCGCCACCGCGCTTCTGCCTCGGCAAATCGACCGCCGTCGTACTCGACGAATCCCTGCATCGTGTGCGCGATCGCCAGATCGGGGCTCAGCTCGAGGGCGCGTCGTGCGCTCTCGGCCGCGAGTCGTGCCCACTGCGGATCCGGATTCGAGGCGTTCTTGCGACGGTACGCCTCCGCCAGATAGGCATGTGCCGGGGCATGCTGTGGCGCCTGTGTCAGGACCTGTTCGAGTAGCCCGATGGCGCTGGCCACGTTGTCCGGGCGGTCCTGGCGCTGCAGCAGCTGTGCCGCGCGTTGCGTCAGTTCGTGCGGCGATTGCGGGAGCGGTGCCGCGCCGGCGGGTGATGCTGGCGGCGGCGCGCTCTTGTTCTTCAGATACGCATATCTGAGCCCCCACGACACACCGAACACGATCACGAGAACTGCCACCGCACGCAGTGGAGAGCTCCACGCGCCCGACGCCTGCGATCGCGGGGCAGACGCAGATACCGGCCGCTCGTCGAGATCGATGAGCGCCTGTCGCACTTCGATCATGCTCGCGTAGCGATCCTCCGGCCTCTTTTCGAGCGCCTTGTCCACGACCGCGGTGAGACGCGGCGGGACGTCAGGTCGAAGGGTCGCGATTGCGGCCGGCCGATCGACATGCAGCTTGCGGAGGAGCTCGGACCGGCTCGAGGCGCGGAACGGCAGGTTGCCGGTGAGCATCTGGTAGAGCACGACGCCAAACGAGAAGACGTCCGAGCGCGCATCCACCGGATCGCCCACTGCCTGCTCGGGCGACATGTAGTCCGGCGTGCCCACCGTGGAGCCGGCCATCGTCAACGAGGCGATCGTTGACGATTCGGCTGCCGGCAGTTCGGATGGCGTGGCAGTCTTGGCCAGGCCGAAGTCGAGCACCTTCAGCGCGCCGGCGCTCGTGATCATGATGTTGCCCGGCTTCAGATCGCGGTGGATGATGCCTTCCTGATGCGCACAGGCGAGCGCGTCGGCAATCTGCCTGGCGTAGGCAATCGCAACGGGGATTTCGAGCAATCCGCCCGCGAGCCGCTGTGCCAGCGTGTCGCCGCGAATGAACTCCATCGCGATGAAATCCACGCCGTTGTCGGAGTCGATCTCGTAAATCGTGACAATGTTCGGGTGATTGAGGGCGGAGGCCGACTTCGCCTCGCGGGCGAAGCGCTCCCGGTCGACGTCATCATTGTCGCGGTCGGAGATGCGCTCGCGAAGGAGCTTCAGGGCGACGTCGCGATCGAGGCGGGTATCGCGCGCCTTCCACACCACGCCCATGCCGCCTTCGCCGGCCTTCTCGACAACGAGGTACTGCTGCAGCCGCCGGCCAATCATGGTGTCCTGATGTCCGCCGATGATAGCGCAGCCGCGAGGCAGCGGTGCCGGATGTTTCTTACATTGCCCACTCGGCTTCCCGCTGTGGCGAGAGACCGTGGGTCCGCACCTCGGGCTGCGCGGGCGGCCGAGAGTCTTCTCTGCGCCTCGCGCGCGAGCCGTAGATACCAGTCGCTCGGCAGCGGCTCGCCGTCGGCATCCAGCGTCACCGTGGCCACGCCGGCCGGCGCGTCGCGCGCCGTGCTCGCGATCTTGAACATCGCGGTGCCCTCGTCCACTTCGTCGAACATCGCGCCGTACAGCGTCGTGGCCCCGCTGGCCAGCGCCTGCTCGACCTGCCGCCAGAAGAACCGGCCACCACGCCGCGGAATCTGATTGAAGCGTGCATCAGGGTTCATGTTGCGCCACGAGAAGCCGGGGAACGTCACCGGCACGTACTCGAGGCCGGCCTGACGCGTTTCGATGAGATCCGGCGCGACCTGTTCCCGATAGAACCGCTCGACGCCCTCGTCGTCGCGGAACCGGCCCACCGTCCACGGGCTGATCACGTCGAACGATCGATACACGTGCGCCCACTCGGGCTCCGGCTTCGAGTCGCGGGTCAGCGTGCGCCAGCGCGCCGGCACGCCGCCGTACAGGGTCACGCGATAGCGCGGATCCGAATGGTTCTTGAAGAACTCGATCAGTTCGCTCGCGGCGGCAGGCGTGGCGGGGCGATCGACGAAGCCGAAGCCCCAGATGGCGACGAGCGGCCTGCCGTTGTGATGGAGATATCGCGGGCTCTCCGTGATGCGCAGGGTGTCGACCATGTACGCCCAGTCACGCTTCACGTCCTCGACGAGCGTCTGCGGACGATGACCGGAGATGTCGTACATGAGCGCGAAGACGCGTCCGTGGGCCTCGGCCGCGGCGCGCACGTTCCTGGCGACGGTATCGCGGAAGTCCCGGGTCGTATCGCGATCGAGACCCGGGGTGAACCGTTGCAGGAATACACCTGGAAGCTCGTACTCCTCGAGCCAGCGGAAGTGCATGTCCACCGCCGCCGCGCGATACGCCGAATACAGCTCGGCGGGGCGGCCATCAGGCAGGGTCAATGGCGTCCGGCACCGATCGCCGACAGGCAGTTCCGAGAGGTCCGGCCACATGTCGACCCGAAGTGTCGCAGCCCCGGCCGTCTGGCCGCTGCGAAACCAGTGCTGCCAGCGCGCCAGCGGCGACCCGTCGTCAGGGCAGCCGAACCAGCCCTGATAGCCGAACAGGAACTTGCGGGACAGCGTCGTCGCGTCTACCGCGGGTCGTTGCTGTGGCGTCGTCGCGACGGGTGGCCCGGCCTGCGGCGGTGTTGCGAGCGGTGGCGCACAGGCGCCGAGGCCGAGCGCTGTCAGTAGCGACGCCGCGAGGAAACGCGAGAGCGTTTTCATCCGATCGGGACGTAACCCTTGGGCAGAATCCGCCTATTTTCCGCTCCGCTCGACCTGGCCGCCCTTCATTACGAACGAGACCTGCTCCAGGACCTTGATGTCCTTCAGGGGATTGCCCGGAACCGCGATGAGGTCAGCGAGCAATCCGGCGGCGATCGCGCCACGATCGGACACGCCCAGCAGGTCGGCGGCGTTCGTCGTGGCCGTGCGGATGGCCTCCAGCGGGGTCAGCCCATAGCCTGTGTAGATCGCGAACTCGCGCGCGTTGACCCCGTGCGGGTAGACGGCCGCGTCGGTCCCGAAGGCGACCTTGACGCCCGCCTTGATCGCCCGGCGATGGCTCTCCTGTGCGAGCGGGATGACCTGCTTCGCCTTGGCGGCGATTGGTGGCGGCAGCGCATCGAA
The DNA here is from genome assembly GCA_963785755.1 of uncultured Acidobacteriota bacterium. GTDB lineage: Bacteria > Acidobacteriota > Vicinamibacteria > Vicinamibacterales > 2-12-FULL-66-21 > JACCXG01. The sequence continues at coordinate 481,549 of CAWAXG010000071.1, forward strand.
CGGAATCGCGACCAGCAAGTACGCGGTCGGGACGAGGTAGGTGCCGTGCTGCTTCATGAGCGCGATGGCCTCGTCGTTCAGGATCGACCCGTGCTCGATCGACGAGACCCCGGCCTTCACGGCCGCGATGATCCCCTCCGTGCCGTGCGCGTGCGCCGCGACCTTTACTCCGTGCCGCCTGGCCTCGGCGACGATCGCGCGCATCTCCTCGTCCGAGAGCTGCTGTGCTCCCACGGTCGCTTCGAACGACAGGACGCCGGCGGTCGCACAGATCTTGATCACCTGCGCCCCGTGCTTGATCTGGTATCTCACCGCGCGCACCGCGGCATCCACGCCGTCCACGATCCCCTGCTCCGGGCCCATCTCGAGAATGCCCGGCGCCCACCCCGTTTCGTCGCAGTGTCCGCCGGTGATACCGAGTGCATGCGCAGATGGGACGATCCGCGGCCCCGGCACCATCCCGGCATCGATGGCCTTCATGAGCGACACGTCGGCGAACCCCTGAGCCGCGACGTTCCGCACCGTTGTGAATCCGGCCTCGACCGTCCTGCGCGCGTTCCGCGCGCCGCGGAGCGCAGCGTCGGCGGGCAGCGTGCGTACCGGGCGCATCGTCCAGTCCCCTTCGAGATCTCCAGTCAGGTGCGTATGGACGTCGATCAACCCGGGCAGCAGTGTGACGTCGCCGAGGTCCAGCACCTGCGCACCGGCGGGCGGCTGCCCGCCCACGCTCACGATGGTGCCGTTTTGAACGACGACGACCGCGGGACTTCGGACCTGGCCGGCCGCGAGGTCCAGCCAGCGTGCCGCACGCACCACGACGGGATTCTGCTGCGCCCAGGCAGCCGTCGAGACAAGCACGCACACGAGCCCTGCAAGAACCCTCATCGTCTCTCCTGGAGTGAGTTCAGCGATCGAGGGGATCAATCTACTGCAACATCTCGCTGTTTCGTATCGATGTTCGCTTGATCGCGTCTGCAGCGACCAATTCACCGCAGATAATGGACCTGCTCGCCCGAGCCGGCCTTGATCGCTGTTGCGTGCCGTTACAATCTGCCGAATGGTGCGCTGCCTCCTCCTATCGTCGCGCTGGGCCTTACGCTGAACGCGCAGGGCGGCGCCGGCGACTGGCCGCAGTTCCTCGGGCCGGAGCGCAACGGTATCTATCGCGGCCCGGCGCTCGCCGATGTCTGGCCCGCGAACGGCCCGCGTGTCGTCTGGCAGAAGCCGATCGGGCAGGGGCTGAGCGGACCGGTGGTCGCGCAGGGGCGCGTGATTCTGTTTCACCGTGTGGGCAACCGGGAAGTCGTCGAGTCGCTCGACGCGAAAGACGGCGCAACCCAGTGGAGCTACGGCTATCCGACGTCCTACAAAGACGACTTCGGATTCGACGAAGGGCCGCGAGCGGTGCCCGTGGTGGCCGACGGTGTCGTCTACACCTTTGGCGCGGAAGGCCAGCTTCATGCCGTCTCGCTGGCAAGCGGGACGCGGCTGTGGAGCGAGGACACGGTGCGCCGTTATAGCGTGCCGAAGAACTTCTTCGGCGCGGCCGGCTCGCCGCTCGTCGCGGACGGCAGGGTCTTCGCCAACATCGGGGGAAAAGGCGCCGGGATCGTGGCATTCGATGCGAAGACCGGCAAGGTGCACTGGACCGCGACCGACGATGAGGCGAGCTATTCGTCGGCGGCGCGCGCGACGTTCGGCGGGCGCCCCTCGGCCGTGTTCCTCACGCGCAACGGCCTCGTCGGTCTCGACCCCGCGACCGGCCGCGTCCAGTTCCAGCAGCGATGGCGGGCGCGGCAGGCCGCCTCGGTGAATGCGGCGACTCCGCTCGTCATCGGTGACCTGATCTTCATCTCGGCGCAGTACGGACCCGGCGCCGCGACGTTCAGATACGACGGCGCCGCGCTTACGCAGCTGTGGGCGTCAGACGAGGCCCTCTCGAACCACTACGCGACCAGCGTCGAACGCGGCGGTTATCTGTACGGCTTCCACGGGCGGCAGGAATTCGGCCCGAGCTTTCGCGCCGTCGAACTGCGCACTGGCCGGGTCCGTTGGAGCCAGGACGGATTCCTGGCGGGCAGCGTCACGCTCGCGGGCGACCGGCTGCTGATCGTGCGCGAGACTGGGGAAATGATCCTTGCCGCCGCTTCGCCCGATGCGTTCCGCCCGATCGCGCGCGCACAGGTGCTGCCAGCCACCGTCCGCGCGTTCCCGGCCTTGGCCGACGGCCTGGTGTATCTCCGCAACGAGAAGACGCTCGTCTGCCTGGACCTGCGACAGGCCGGGGTCAAACCGTGATGCTCCCTTACTCCCGTCCTCCTTGCGAAAATTCTGGTTCTGCGGCGCGTCTATTCTTCACAGGGAGGATGGGAGGACGGGAGGTTCAACCCACAAGTTGGGATTGAGCGCGGATCGGGTCAAGGCATCGGCAGGGGAGTGCGCATTTCGCCGTTGTGGAAAGGGTGAGGAGACTGTGATGACACGATATCTGGTTGCCGGAATCCTGTTCAGTGTGCTGGCCGCGAACGTTTCCGCGCAGCAGCGCAGAAGAGATTCCTGACCGCACCGCTGACGATCGAAGATCAGGGCAGCTTCTTCATCGGCGGCGTGCCGAAGATCACCGATTACTCGACGCCGCCGCCGGTCGCTTCTCCAATTCCCGCGGGCGCGCCCGCGCCTCCGGCCGGACCGGTCCCGCACCAGATCACGATCGGTCAGATGTACGTGCAGTTCCAGATACCCGCCAGAAGATCGTCGCGCTGGCCGGTCATCATGGTGCACGGCTCCAGCCATACGGGCGCCTGTCTCGAGTCGACGCCGGACGGCCGCGAGGGCTGGTATCCGTATTTCGTGCGGAACGGCGTGGCCAGTTACGTCGTCGACCAGGCCGGGCGCGGGCGTTCGGGGTTCGATCAGTCTGTCATCCACGAAGGCGAGGCACGGCTCGCCGCCGGCGACGCTGCCGCGGCAGCGAACCTGATTCCAGGCTTCAGCAGGATCACGGATAACAGTGCGTGGACGAACTGGTTCGGTCACCTCGTGCCCGAGAAGTCGACCATCCTCACGGGCCGGCTCGTTCCGCACGGCGACGCTGCAGATCCGAATCCGCGTCCGGACAAGTTCGACCACGTGGCGCCGCTGTTCCCGATCGACGCGATCGACGAGAACCTGGTCTCGCGTCACGGCGCCATCGGACCTGCGCCCGCCTCACCACACCGGACCTACGCGCTGGAGTACTACAAGCAGCTGGTTCCGAACGCGGAAGTCACCTTACCGGGCTCCATCTGCAAGACGTGCGATCCGATGGAGCTGGCGCCGTCAAGCACATGGACGCCGCAGAATCTGGCAGCGCTGGTCGAGCGGCTCGGCGGCGCGATCGTGGTCACCCATTCCCAGTCGGGGATCATGGGGCACCATATGGCGCGCATTCTGAAGGAGCGGGGCCGTCTCGCGCTGCTGAAGGGGTTGATTACGATCGAAGGATCGTGCTCGCTTCAGAACAGCGGCCTGAGCGCCGCGGACTTCGACAACATTCCTTACATGGTCCTCAAAGGCGATTACGCCAATGTCAGCATGGGCTGCCAGGCTACCGTCGACGCGATCAACGCCCGGCGCGCGGCCAAGCAGGGATCGGCGAAGGCGGAATACCTGAAGCTGGACGAGATGGGGATTCTCGGCGTGACCCACATGATGATGCTGGACAAACAGAACCTGAAGATCGCCGAGATCATGCTGAATTGGGTGAAGAGGAATATCCGGTAACGCTCACTGCCGCTCGACCTTCCACACGTTGGACTCGATCCGTTGCGCGCCGTAATAGAGGGTGCGCCCATCGGGTGCTATCAGGAACGATTCCCGGCCGGCCGGAAGCGGCAATTTCACGGGCAGCACGCGCCGCGTGCCCGTCGCGATGTCGACAACGACCAGATCGCTGGTGTTGGTGAAGTACGCGATCCGGCGACTGTCGGGAAAGAACGGCGCGACCCAGATCCCGCGGTCGGTCGTCAGCTTGCGGGTGCGCCCGGCCGCAACGTCGTAAACGGCGGTCCCTGACGGTTCGCCTGACGCCGAGACCCAGGCGCCCGACAGCCACTTGCCGTCCGGCGACCACGCCGACGGAGAGATGAATCCTCCGGCCGTTCCGGCATTCGGCAGGACCTGGATTCTGTCAGCCGTCGCCGGGAACGGCGGGGCCACGAGAAACGCCTCGAGACGGGTGTCCGAAAGGACCGTCAGACGACCATCGATTGGCGAGATCGCGGGATAGACGTACCCGTTCTTCGGGTCCTCCACCAGTTTTGTCAAGCCGCTGCCGTCCGGCCGTATCGACCAGGAGGAGTAGGTCCCGCCGCGGTTCGAGTAGAACACCAGCGCCGTGCCGTCCGGTGTCCACCGCGGCCCACGGTCGCGCACGAGGTCATCGGTCAGCCGGCGAAGGTCGCGGCCGTCGCTTCGCATGACGAACAGATCTTCCTGACGCTCGCCCATGTTGCTCAGGGCGAGCCACTGGCCGTCCGGCGAGACGCTCGCCGGCAACAGAGTCCCAGTCCGTGTCGTCAGCACGCGGGGCTCGCCGGCGCGTTCGGTCCCAGGGTCGAACGCAATGGCGGCCGGGTTGACCGACTGCATCTGCGATCGGAACAGGAGAATGCGTCCGTCGCTCGAGAAGCTCGGGAGGTCCATGTCCGCCTCGACGCCGGCGCTCACCGACTCCGGGTCACCCACAGGCCGGCCGGATCGTTCGTCCATGCGGATGCGCCACAGACCCATCGACCCGCCGCGGTCGCTCGCGAAATACAACCAACGGCCGTCTGGCGACCATTCGGGCGCCCAGTCGAGCGCCGCGTCGCTGGTCACCGCGACGCGATCGCTCCCATCAGCGGCGATGGTGACGAGGTCGCGTTGACCCGCGACGACTGCCCAGAAGGCAATGCGCCCGCCTGACGGCGACCACTTCGGCTGCACCGCGTCGCCCTCAAAGAGCTTTCGCGGCGCACCTCCCGCGGCATCGACGACATACAGGTGGCTCGTGGAAGAACGGCTGTAGGGCAGGTCGACGGTTTCCGTTGCGAAGACAACCTGCCTGCCGTCCGGGGACCACGCCGGATTGCCACCGGCATCGGTGAGCCGGCGCTCGGACTCGCCGGTCGCGCCGACGACGAAAATTCCGCCGTCTGCGTCCATTTCGCTGAAGGCGATCTGTCGGCCATCAGGGGAGAACCGCGGCCAGACTTCCTGGCGCGCCGGATCCCCGGCGACCAGCAACGGATTGCGCCCGCCGACGCGCTGGACATAGATGTCCCACGATCCGCGGACGCGACTGACGAACACGAAGGAACTGCCGTCCGGCGAGATCACCGGCGCGTGCTCCTCGCCGGCGGCGTCGGTCAGTTGAGTGAACTGATTCCAGCGGCCCTCCGTCGCCGGAGGAGACGCTTGAGACCGCTGGCCGACCGCCCAACCGGCGACCGCCGCACCGGCGATGAGCGCCGCACCGGCGATCATCCCGGCCGCGCGGCGTGAGCGCCTGGAGCCGGCGGCCGGCTCCTGCATCGCGGCGACAGCGCGCGACGAGGCGGTGCCGGATCCGGAGAGCGACGTCAGCGCGAAGACGACGTCGCTGGCGGTCTGAAAGCGCGCCTGCGGATCTTTCTCGAGCGCGTGCTGGACGATGCGATCGAGCGCTGCCGGCAGATCGGCGCGCGATCCCGCGAGCTCTGGGACGTCCTCCCGCAGCACCGCCGTCATCGTCTCGGGCGCGGTGTCGCGCTGGAACGCCCCACGCCCGGAGAGCATTTCGAACAGCACCGCGCCCAGCGCAAACAGGTCAGCCCTGGCATCGACTGCTCCGGCGCGCACCTGCTCGGGCGCCATGTACCCGACGGTGCCGAGCACGGTCCCCGGATCCGTCACGGCGATCGTGTCGGCGGCTCCGGAGGCGGCTGGCGGTGCGACCGATCGCGCCAGGCCGAAATCCAGGATCTTCACCTGGCCGTCGGCCAGGACGAACACGTTCTCCGGCTTGAGATCGCGATGGATCAGGTTCTTCTGATGCGCGGCGGCGAGTCCGCGGGCGATCTGTGTGGCGATATCGATGGCCTTGCGGACCGGCAGCGGACCGGCGGCGAGCAGGTCGCGCAGCGTCCGGCCTTCGAGGAGCTCCATGACGACGAACAGCCGGCCGTCGTGCGCGCCGAACTCGTAGACGGCGAGCACGTTGGCGTGCGACAGGGCAGCGATCGCACGGGCCTCGTTCTCGAATCGTGCCCGGCGATCCGCATCGCCCGAGACGCTGGCCGGCAGGATTTTGATCGCGACCTCGCGATGGAGCTTGGGGTCGCGCGCGCGGTAGACCTCGCCCATTCCTCCCTGACCGAGCAAGCCGACGATTTCATACGGACCGAGACGGGAGGAAGGTTGAAGCGGCATGAGCGCCTTGCATTGTAGTGCGGCGCCCCGTGCACGCCGTCATCGCACTTTGACGACGGCGTGCACGAATACCATGCGGCGACAGCCGACGGTCCTTCCAGAGGCCGGGCCAGCGATCGCGAGCGTGACTCCTGGAGCGAGACGGGCAATGAGCCGCGATGAGCCGGGAAACCTTGACCGTCAGGCTACTGGGCGCGACAGCGTCGTACGAGAAAGGGCAGCGAACGACCCGATCTACTCGTGCCTCAATGCCACGAGCGGATCCACGCGCGCCGCTCGCGAAGCCGGTACGACACCCGCAATCAATCCCGTGGCGATCAGGATGACCGCGATGGCGGCGAAGATCGTGGGATCGGATCCGGTCACGCCCCAGAGAAAACGCTCCAGGAACCGTGTGAGCGCGAGCGACGCGCCGACCCCCAGCACCACACCGACGGCCAGGATGATCAGCGCGCGGCGGATGACGAGGCCAAGCACGTTGCCGGTGCCGGCGCCGAGCGCCCGCCGGATCCCGAACTCGCGACGGCGATCGGACACGGCATGCGAGGTGACGCCGTAGATGCCGATCACGCCGATGCCGAGCGCCACCGCGGCAAAGATCCCGAACAGCGTCGCCATGAAGCGGGGGCCCTGCAGCTGCGCGCTGAGATACGAATCGACCGTGCGCATCTGAACGACCGGTACCGCGGGGTCGACGCGAGCCACGACGGCGCGCACGGTCGCGGCGAGCGCCATCGGATCCCCGGCGGTGCGAAGCACATACGCCATGCTCATGCGCTGGACCTCGAGCGAAGCGCGCTGCCGCACGAGCTGCTGCCGGTGCAGCGCATACATGAGCGGAGCCACTCTCGTCTCGCCACGATATTGCGGCGTGTCCGCGACGACGCCGACGACTTCACGAGGCCGCTCGCCATCGTTGTTGTAGAAGACGAACGCCAACCGCTTGCCGAGCGGATCCTGGCCGGACCAGTGCTCCCGTACGAACGCCTCGTTCACCACGAGGACCCACGGAGAGTCGGCCTGATCGCCGGCGTCGAAGTCGCGGCCGCGCACGATCCGTGTCTTCATCGTGTTGAAGAAGTTCGCCGTGACGAATTGATACTGGGCGAATGAGGGCGGCGTGCTGGCGGGTGCACCTTCGAGCCGGAACTCGACGCCAAGATTGCCGGCCAGAGGTGGAGTCGTGATGCCGGCGGCGTGCACGACGCCGGGCACCGCCTGCAGTGCCTCGTGGATGCGATCGACGAGGAGCCGGCCCGCGGGACTGTAATCCACGAGCGTGATTCCCGGCGCGACGCCCACGTTCTCTTTCATGTATTGTCCGCGCGCGAGCTGGATTTGCAGGCTGAGCAGGTTGGACGTGTCGACGCCGAGGTCGATGTTCTGCAGCCGCACCAGCGTCTTGATGACGAGGCCCGCGCCGATGAGCAGCACGAACGCGAGGGTGACCTGGACGACCACCAGACCCTGTAACTGCAGCATCCGCGAGCGGCTGCCGCTCGTTCGCGTGCCTGACTCCTGCAGGGTCTGGGCGAGATTGGGCCGCGACACCTGGACCGCCGGAATCAGTCCGAAGATGACGCTCGCCGCCAGGCAGATCGCGAGGCAGAACGCGAAGACCGTGAAATCGAGCGTCACGGCATTCAGCCGAGGGAACCACGCCGGAGTGAGCGCCACGAGCGGCCGCAGCGCAAGCCAGGCGGCAAAAACGCCGACGAGTCCCGCGGCCAACGACAACAGCACGCTCTCCATCATCAACTGACGGACGATGCTCGCCCGGCTCTGGCCGAGTGCCGATCGGACCGCGAGCTCGCGTTGCCGGCCGACCGCGCGCGTCAGGACCAGTGCCGCGAGGTTCGCGCACGAAATGAGAAGGACGAGTCCGACCGCAATTTGCAGCAGCGTGAGCGGCTGCCGCATGTTGCCGAACAACGCTTCATCCATCGGCTGGAGAGCGAGAGTCCAGCCTTTCCCGATCCGGAAACATCCGTTCGTACGCCCGCGGCGACCGTGCGGAGCTCGGCCGCTGCCTGTTCCAGCGACACGCCCGACTTCAACCGGCCGACGGCACGGAGCCAGTGCGCCCGGCCTTGCGCGGCGGCGGGCGCAAATCCGAACGCCATCCACGCGTCGGACGCGCCGTCGAAGAGATCGAACGAGGGAGGCGTGACGCCGATGATCGTCGTGCTCTGTCCGTCGATGAGCGCGGTCTGCCCGACGACGTCGCGACGTCCACCGAAGCGCCGCTGCCAGAGCGAGTGGCTCAGCACGATCGTACGCTCGGCGACGCTCAGATCTTCCTCGGGAGTGTGATAGCGGCCGAGGAGCGGCGTCAGGCCGAGCGCCGTGAACGCCGTGGAGGAGATCCGGTGGCCCGACAACCGCTCCGCGGTGAACCCGCTGGTGTCGTCCGTGAGGTTCACCGACCGCGCGCCGTCGTACACGCCGACGGCGTCGAAAGATCGGGCATGGTCGCGAAGCAGGAAGAACATCGGCGGCGGCAGCGATCCACGCATCCCCGGATTGTCGGGCGGGGCCATGGTGATCATCACGAGCCGATCGGCGTCGGGAAAGGGCAGCGGCCGCAGGAGCCCGGCATTCATGAAGCTGAACATCAAGGTGTTCACGCCGATGCCGAGCGCAAGTGACGTGATCGCGATCGCCGTGAATCCCGGTGTCCTGACGAGACGGCGCCAGGCCAGTCCGACGTCACGAACCAGCATTTCCATTGCGGTCATGCCGAGCATCTGTCCCTCCCGCGCGCACTACGGTAGATCGAGTGTCCGATGCGGGCAAGGGGAGAGCAGCTGTAATGCCAATCCAGGGGTGCAGACTTGGCGGGACGCTGACGAGACAGTTGATATTGGCGCTGGCGCGGCCCGTCCGCTACCGGACGCCGGTCGTTCGGCTTCCGGGACGAGCGGATTACTTCGCGGTTCCGGCGACGAGCTCGAACCCGAGGTCGTCGTTCGAGAGCGTCGAGTTCGTCAGCACGATCGCCGCGACTTTGCGGGTCTTGTCGAAGCCGAGCCACGTCCGATAGCCGCCCGTCCCGCCGTTGTGCCAGACGACTTCGGTGTCGTTCATCCGGCGGATCACCCAGTTCATCCCGATCGACATATCGCCGGGTCCCGCGGAGCGGCGGATCGTGTGCGTCTGCTGCATCACCCGCTGAAGCCGCCCGCCGGCGGGATCGAGGTTAGCGCGCGCAAACTTGATCATGTCGTTCATCGTCGATCGCAGCGCACCGGCGCCGGCGAACGCGGGAAGGTCCCAGTTCGCCGCCACCGCACCCATCGCGTTGTGGCCCATCGCGAGATGCTCGGCCATCCATGGCGTGAGGGTGATGCCGGAATGATCCATATGAAGCGGACCGAGGATCCGCTGCTCGACGAGCGCTTCGTAGGTCTTGCCGGCGCGGCGCGACAGCGCCTGGCCCAACAGCGCCACGCCCAGGTTCGAATACTCGAACTCCGCGCCGATATCGCGCGTCAGCTGATAGCGGCCCAGGAATTCGAACATCTTCGCGGCCGTGTAATCGGCGTACGGATTCGCCAGGTTCGCGGGCGTGAAGTTGTCCGGCATGCGCGGCAACCCGGACGACTGTGTCGACAAATCGAGCAGCGTAATCTTCCGTCCGTTCCGCTCGGGAAGGCGAACATCCGGCAGGTGCAGCGCGACGGGATCGTCAAGCTTCAATTCGCCGCGGTCGGCCATGTCGGCGAGCAGGATCGCGGTAAAGACCTTCGTGATGGATCCGATTTCGAAGACCGAGTCCGCATCGAGGCGCCGCGCGCCCGGGCCCGGATCCCCGAACGCGGCAATCGACGAGGACCCATCGGAGTCGATCGTGGCGACGACCATCCCGACCGCCTTCTTCCCCTCCACGCGCGACTTGATCGCGGCGGTGATTTCGGCCGTGCGTGCGCCGGTCAGGACGGTGGCCGCCACGTTCGCAGCCAGTGTGATCACGAAGAGGGGTTTCATCGAGCGGGTGGCGGCTGCGGTCATGGCTCTCCGGCGCGTACCAGTCATGCGAGTGGCAGGGGCGCCTGGCCTCCTCCGAGGATTCTATGCCGTCATCAGTGATTGACACCGCCTTTGTGACGGACGGCGAAAGCGTCGGCGTTTCTCGCCCACTTTCAGGGCCCGCTGGCTCGTTCGGGATTAGACTTCCGGCGTGCATTACATGCGGGGACACATGAATCAAACCTTCATCGTGTTGGCGTTGGTCATCAGCGGCTCTGCCGCGTCGGCCGCAGCTCAGGGAGCGCCGCAACGTGACAGCGCGGGTCCCCCCCGGCCGAACATCTACAAGCTCGAGGAGCTCACCTGGCCGCAGATTGATGCGCTCGATCGTGAACGGACCCTGTTCATCCTGCCGGTCGGAATGATCGAGCAGCACGGCCCTCATCTGCCGGTGGGCGCCGATACGCTCGGCGTCATGTATGAGGTCAGCGGCGTATCGAGACGAGTGAGCCGGGCTCTGCCAGAGTGGAAGGTCGTCGTGATGCCTGCCATCAATTACGGCCAGAGCGGGGCGAACGTGTTAGGCGGCAGGCTGGTCCATCCCGGCACGTATGGCATCCGGCAATCGACCTTGCGATCGCTCGTGGCCGACCTTGGCGGCCAGATCGCACAGAACGGCTTCCGGTGGATCTTCGTCATGAATGGCCACGGAGCACCGACCCACAACGTCGCCCTCAATGAGGCCTGCGACTTCGTCAGCGAAACGTTCCGCGTGACGATGCTGCACCTCACGGGTCTGTTTCAAGGCGATTCGGCGATTCAATCGAAGGGAAAGCAGATCAACGCCAAGTACTTCTCGGCCGCCGAGCTCTCTTCCTTCGGCATGGATGTTCATGCCGGCGTGAACGAAACATCGGGCATGCTCGCTGTCCGGCCCGATCTGGTCCGCTCCACCTACAAGACACTCCCGAGCCGGGCGGGGCAGTCGCTCGAGGAGTTGCGCGAAATCGCGACGGTACCTGGTTGGCAGGGGTATCTCTCTTCTCCGGCGAAGGCGACGGCGGCGCACGGCCGGGCAGTCGAGGCGTGGTGGATCGACGGGTTCACGAGCCTGATCCTGCGGGCCGTGCGCGGAGAGAACATGTTCGTCCACCCGCGTGTCCCCGAGACGGTGCCTGACGCCGTGGCCCCGGTGCTCGAGAAGGCATTGGCGGAGGAAGCCGCATTCGGAGCCCGGCTCGAGAAGTGGTTAGGGGAACGGCCGCAACGCTAGCTCTCGAAGTACAGGAGTGAGGGAGTTACAACGTGCTCAGCAGTGCCGCCGCGGCGCGGTAAGATTCCTCGACGGGGGGCGGCGATGAATGCCCGGTCGCAGCGGTTTGTTTCGTCGTCGTGGTGCCGGCCTGGCATCCTCGTTGCGCTGCTCTCGGCATCCAGCCTGGCGATCCCGGTTCAGTCGCAGGAACCACGAACGACCGTGAGAGAGGCCGTGACCGTGGCTGGCACCGTGGATCGCATCGACCAGCTTTCGCGCGCGTTGACCCTGCGCACGAGCGCGGGCGCGGTGTACACCATCAATGTCGCGCCGGAGCTCACTCTTTTCGACGAGCTGAAGCGGGGCGACACGCTGACCGTCCGGCTGTACGAATCGGTCATCGTCGCCGTGCGTCCCGATGTGAAGCCGAGCATCGCCGTGGATACCACCGCGAGCGCGAACCAGCGCGAGACGTCAGGCCGAGTAGCGAAGTGCTCCAGCAGCTCAAAGCCGCCGTTCAGCGCCCGTCAGAGGGCGCCGACGCGGCACGGTGACCGGCCTGACCAAACACGGCAAGTACCTGTGGATCAACGACCGCGGTCGCAATTTCATCTGCGGTCGTGGACACGTCGATCGATCAGATCGTGGATACCATCCCACTCAGCCGGGCGACGTCATCGGACGATCCGACGCCTGATCTCGTCGCCGTTTCGCCGAACGGCAGCCACGCCTTTCTGTCGCTGCGTGGGCCGGTACCCTTGACTGCAGATCCCCACGTCAGCACGGGAAGCACCCCCGGGGTCGGCATTCTCAAGATCACCGAGAGCGGGCGCAGCGCCGTGTTCGAGGCCGTGGCACGCGTCTCGAACGTCGATGGCTACAGCGCCGCGAACGCGGCGAAGTCGCCCGCCGAAGCTGGTGATCAGCGACAGGTCGGAGGGCGCGACGCGCACGGTCTTCGGCTTCAGGACTGTAAATTCATCGGAAGGCTTCGGCTTCAGCCGGAAGGACGAGGCTGTCGCTGAATCGAGCGGCAGTCGGCTTCGTTCCGCGTCAGCAGTGCCGGTGAAGGCGCATCGGGACTGCGGACGATCGCAGGTCAACGTCAGAATCCACGATCACGTCGGTTGAACCCGAGTGTTCACGTCGAACGCGACAGTCTGGCTGCGCCGGCGCCCGCCGACCACGGCGACGTGCCGCGGGTGTGCGACCGCGGGCACCCGTCATACAATCGAGCGATCAGGCATGGCGGGCGGTGTGCCATCCGCGGGTTTCGCGCGTCAGCCGCCAGCGTCAACCAGCCCCCACTGACTCGCGACTCAGTCACGGCCTCCCTTGCTCGTGGGCGAGCCCACGGGATTCCGGAGGGGCTCCGTCGGACCGGATATGCGAGGCCTCCCCGGGACCGTGCTGACGAAAACAGCCATGATTCCTGGCCCCCGGCTCTGGCACACCACGTGCCTTGGGCAGTAGTGCCGTTCGCGGCGCAGTGTGTAATGTCGCCGGCTGCGAAGGGTGCTCCCTGCGCACCGACACGGCGGCGACCGTATCGGCGACCAAGAAGTGACAGGTCGTTGCGGTGGAGGACACGGGTCCCAGCGCTGAATCTTAATGAAAGGGAGTAGTTGCACCATGTCCAACAGAGAAGACGTGAAAGACGATGACCTTGATCCGCTCGGTCCTTCGCCGCAGGTGCCATCGGAGATTCCGGCCGGCTTCGACCGCCGGAAGTTCATCATGCGCGGCGCCGTGATCTCGGCAGCTGCGGTGATGAACGGCTGCGCGCGATCGGAGACCGAAAAAGCCGCACCTCCGCCGGCAGCCGCAGCTGCACCGGCGGCCGCATCTACACCGGCGGCCGGGGCGCCCGCTGTCCCGTTGGCTGCCGACCTGCACGTGGTGATGAAGGCAAAGGGGCCGGTGTTGACGACCGCGGACGAGTTCTACAAGGTGGGCCCTGGCCCCTCCAGCTCGCACACGATTGGCCCGATGCGCATTACCTACGATTTCTACCAGCGAGCCACCAAGCTGCCGGCCGACCAACTCGCCAAGGCGACGAAGCTCCAGGTGAACCTGTTCGGAAGCCTCAGCGCGACGGGCAAGGGACACGGCACGGAACGAGCCGCGCTCGCAGGGCTGGTCGGAAAAGAACCGGCAACGGTCGACCCTTTGTTTCTGGACAGCTTGCGGGACAAGCCTGACCAGGTGTTCCCGGTGAAGCTCGGCGACAAGTCCATCGATGTCAGCCTCAAGGACGTCGTCTACGATGCCACGAAGGGCGACTTCAAACACCCGAACACGATGACGGTCAAGCTCCTCGCCGGCAGCGACGTGCTGCTCGAGCAGGAGTACTACTCGGTGGGCGGCGGATTCATCGAGTGGAAAGGCTATACGCCCCCGAAGAAGAACCCGCCGAAGTACCCGTTCGCGACGATGAAAGAGCTTCGGGCCCACGCCGACAACGGCAAGACCACGATCGCCAAGATCATGCTTGCCAACGAGATGTCGATCTCAGGCAGGAGTGAGGCGGAGGTCAATGCCTTCCTCGACAAGATCATCAACGCCATGGTCGCGACGGTGAAGTCGGGGCTGTCGATGTCGGAGGATGACGTGCTGCCCGGTCCGATCAAACTGCACAGCAAGGCAGCGTCCGTTTTCAAGCGCGCCATGGACGACAAGTTTGAAGCAGAACGCGGTATCGGCTCTCTGTCGGCATTCGCGTTGGCGGCATCCGAAGAAAACGGACGTGGCCACCTCGTGATCACGGCTCCGACCGGCGGTTCCGCCGGCGTCATGCCGGCGCTGGTCTATGGGCTGCTCGAGGTCCGAAAGGTCGACCGGCAGAAGATCCGTGAGGGTATGCTCGCCGCTGCGGCGGTCGGCTACCTCTGCAAGCACCATGCGACGCTGTCTGCGGCCGAGGGCGGCTGCCAGGCAGAGATCGGCGTGGCGTCGTCGATGGCTGCAGCATTGACCGCTACCGCGTACGACGCACCATCGCTGGTAGTCGAGAACGCGGCCGAATCGGCGCTGGAGCATCATCTGGGCATGACCTGCGACCCGGTCGCCGGTTACGTGCAGGTTCCGTGCATCGAGCGCTGCGCCTTCGGCGCGGTCAAGGCCTGGACCGCCTACGCGATCGCCAGCAACGAGATCGCGTCCAGGCACCGTATCAGTTTCGACGAGACCGTGCTAGCGCTGGCCCAAACCGCGAAAGAGATGAACAGCAAATACAAGGAAACAAGCGAGGCTGGTCTCGCTCTCTCCGTCGTGCTCTGCTGATCGAATGGGGCTCCTCGCTCGAACCCGGCCCTGGGGATGGTTCTGCGAGGAGCCTCCATTACTTCCCGGCGATGGCTCGCCAGGTTCTGTGCATTTCCTTGCCTGGTGAGTGTCGCAATCCCATCACGTCAATCATCTCGGGATGGCTCCGGGAGGGAGACTCTACGTGTCGATACCCCGCGCATTCATCAAGGCTTCACTTGCATTGGCGTTGACGTCTGTTACGTTCGTCACGACTTCTGCTTCCGGGCAGTCTCCTGCAACCCGCGCCAGACAGCACGGTCGGTCAGCCAGCTGTCCCCTCGACAACCGCTGATGCCTCGGTAACGGCAGCGGATGCCGCGTTGAATACCCCACCGGTGGTGACAGATTCAGCAAGTACTTCCGAACAGCAGGCATCCGGTGCCGCGCCACAGACCACCACCGATCGTTATCGAGATGGCATCGTCATCTGGGAAACTCCCGCGGACGCGAGCGTGCCGTTCCTGTTG
The DNA here is from genome assembly GCA_963785755.1 of uncultured Acidobacteriota bacterium. GTDB lineage: Bacteria > Acidobacteriota > Vicinamibacteria > Vicinamibacterales > 2-12-FULL-66-21 > JACCXG01. Next base: position 496,975 of record CAWAXG010000071.1, read on the forward strand.
AAATTCAACATCAATACCCAGCTCCGATATCTCAACACGCAGGATAGCGACGCGACTTACACCGACCATCTGGGCGTTTCCCGCGACGTGCATGTGCGCAACGACATCACGGTCAATCGCGCGATGTTCATCCTGGGCGGCTACATCTTCGACCAGAGGGCGCGATACAGCTTCACCGTCTGGACGTCCGCGGGCGCCGCGTCGATCATTGTCGCCAGCAACATCGGCTGGCAATTCAACAAGGCCCTCACGATCACCGGAGGTTACACCGGCGTTCCAGGCAGCCGATCGCTGGTCAACACGTTCCCGTTTTTCACGGCAACCGACAGGAGCATGGCTGACAACTTCTTCCGCCCGGGCTTCACGCAAGGAGTCTGGGCGAACGGTGAACCCGTCAAGGGGCTGAGTTACTTGACGTTCGTCGGCAACGGTCTCAATACGCTGAATATCTCGGCAAACAAGATCGATACGCATCTGCTGCTTTCCGGCAGTGTCTGGTGGGAACCGCTGGGACCCTACGGGGAACCCGGCAAATCACGCAACATGTACGACGATTATTTCGCCTCCGACAACGTGCGCATTCGTATTGGCACTGCGTATACACGATCCCGCGAGGACCGTTTTTCGAATCTCGATCAATCAAGTCCCGAAAACACGTCACTCTACAATTCCGATGGCGTGCTGTCCTTCTCGACTGGAGCATTTGCGCCGGGTGTCACGGTCGACCAGGCGACGTACAGGATGTGGGCGGCCGATGGCGGCATCAAATGGAACGGGCTTGCGATCAACGGCCAATACTTCATGCGGTGGCTCAATGATTTCGAAGCCGATGGACCGCTTCCGCTCGAATCCACATTCGACGTCGGCGGTGAGCTTTCGGCGGGTTATTTCATCGCGCCGAAAAAGTGGATGCTGTATGGCCGCGGATCCTGGGTGCGCGGGGAGTTCGGCAACTCGTATGAGTACGGCGCCGGGGTAAAGTGGCATTTCCTTCCGACCGAGCGACTCTGGCTCACCACGGAGCTGTTCCGGGTCAACAGAGCACCTTATAGCGGGGCCTTTACTCCGTACACCGCCGGTATGACGGGCTGGGTGCCGATGTTGCAGACGGTCATCGCTTTTTGACGATCATCAGTAACTAGTTCTCCTCCCTTACTCCCGCCCTCCCTGTGAAAGGAAGCAACCGCAGGGAGCGTGGGAACCCACACTTCGAAGGCTGACAAGACATGCCGGCTGCGTTATCGTTGCCCTGGACTTCGCCGGTGTCGCGGGAAGCTCATCGCCACTCGAGCGAAGCCATGAAGCCGGAACGAGCGCGATGCGTCTCATCATCCTCCTGATCGTCTCGAGCACTGTCGCCTGCACGACCGATGCGCGAACGGGCGAGCGCCGCTTTCAGCTTGCAGGCGTGGTCGCCGGACGCGAGAGCGCTTCCCGGATGGTCATCGCTCACGAGGCGGTCGCCGGGCTGATGCCGGCGATGCGCATGGCGTTCGACCTCCGCGATCACGAAGCATCAGTGCGCGATGGCGATCGAATTACAGCGACCCTCGTCGTCAGTGACAGCCGCAGCTGGCTCGAGGACGTGAAGGTGGTGGGGCGGGACGCCGCTTCGGACGTGCGCCTTCCGGCGGCGACGCGCGCGAGCCCGGGCGCCATCGTGCCCGATTTGCCGCTGGTCGATCAGGACGGCGCGCCCATGACTCTGCGTGAGAGCGCCGGCCGGGTCCGGATCGTCACGTTCATCTACACGCGGTGCCCGATGCCGGATCTCTGTCCATTAATGGTCAAACACCTGGAGAGCGTGCGGCGGCGGGCGAATGAGGACGGCCTGGGCGGCCGTCTTGCGCTGGTCGGCGTGACCCTCGATCCGGAGTTCGATACCCCTGCGGTCCTGCGCGCCTACGGCGAGTCGATGCTGAAAGCGTCGAATCGATTCGACCAGTGGACGCTCGCGACCGGAACCGCCGGGCAGATCGAGGACGTCGTGCGGTTCTTCGGCGTCGGCTCTCGCGCGGACAGCGGGTTCGTCACGCACACGCTGATGACAGCCGTCGTCAGCCACGATGGCCGGGTCATGCGCTTGTTCGAATCCAACTCGTGGCGCCCGGACGAAGTGTATGAAGTTGTTCGACGGGCGATCGAGCGCGTGGCGGTCTCATAACGGTCAGGAATCGGACCAGACAAAGGAGAGCGCGATGGGAGAGTGGAATCGGCGCCGGTTCATCACCACCGCGGCAGCCGCGGCGGGCGGCGGGCTGGCGGGATGGCACATGCCAGGGGCGCGCGTACTACTCGCGCAGGCGCCGCTTGCCGGCGTGCCCGACGAGATTCTCAACCCCGTGGAGGTGAGCGGAGCGGAGGCCGAACCGGTCATCGGAAGGCTGCCGGGCCAGAAGCGCATGTATGTGTTGCCGGCCGACGCCGGCGAATATCACCGCGTCGGCAGTCAGGTCATGAAGCGCATCGCCCGCCCGGCCGACACGGGCGATGTTCATGAGCTCGCGACGTTCACAGGCAATACCGGCGCGACGATGCCGCGGCACGCGCATCTCAGCAGCCACGCCGCGGTCCTGATCATGCGCGGCGAGATCGAGTTCGAGCTCGCCGGCGATCGCTGGACGATGATGCGCGGGGATTTCGCGAACCTGCCGCCCGGGACGCCGCACGCGTGGACCATGCGATCCGACGGCGCGCAGCTTGCGCTGTTCTCGATGAACCACCGTGTCGGCGTGGCATTCACGGCGATGGGTGCGCGGCAGGACGGTCCGCAGCTGCCAACGGGCGTCCAGCCAGACGTTCCTGCGGACGGCCCTCGCGCGCGCGGCTGCCGCGGGCGATTTCCAGCTTGCGCCCGGCGCCGCACCAGCAGCGACGCCTGTCCGCGTGGCGAACAAGCAGCTGCCGCTGACTTCTGGCGCGTACGTCCTGGCGGACGGTGGAGGCGAGCGGTTCGGCGGCAACACCTTCCTGGCGCGGAACGCCAACACGACCGGTCAGTTCCTGTTCATCATCACGGAAGGCGGTCCTGGAGGCGGCGTGGGCGCGCACTTTCACGCGCGCCACTTCGAGAACTTCTTCGGGTTCGACGGCGAGACGCTCGGGTGGGCGTACGGCAAAGCCGTGCCGCTTCGCACTGGTGACTATTTCCAGGCACCGCCGCGCAACCTGCACGGCTTCCGGTTGAATCAGGACTACAACCGGTTTGCCGCCTTCCTCACTCCCGGCATTTTCGAGAATTTCTTCGTCTCCATGGGTGGCCGCGGCCGGGGCCGCGGGTCCGGAGAAGGTCGTGAAGGCGGCCCGGCGGGCCGTGGCGGCGAGGGTGGCGCGCGCGGACGCGGGGCGTTCGCGGGCGGGTCGCCGGACATGTTCACCAAGCTGCAGATGAGTGGCCGCGGGCCCGACGGGTACCCGCTGGACGTGCACGGACCGAAGCTGCCGCTGCCCCCGCAGGATCCAATCTGGACGAAGGGAGCGGCATCGGCCCTGTCGGATCGCGCCGCGTTGCTCGCGCATGCCCAGGCGATCTGCGGCGTGCCCATCAGCCGCGAGATCACGCCGGAACTGCGGCGCGCGCTCGCGCTCAAGCCGCGGCCCGAGGACTTCATTTGAGCGGCGTCCCACGCCTGGCGCTCTCCGTGTTTGCGGCTCTGCTCGCGTGCGCGGGCCTGAGCGGCACGCAAGTGCCACCCGCGGCCGAATTGCGGACACTGACCTACGCGTCGCGGGATGGCGTCGAGCTCCTGCTCGATCTGCATGTCCCCGCTCAACCGATTCGGCGGCCCATGCCCGTGATCGTGTTTCTGCACGGGGGAGGGTGGTCCGGCGGGACGAGGACGACAGGCCCGGACTTCCGCAGATACTTCGCGCAAGACGGCTTCGCGATGGCCTCGATCAGGTACCGGCTCACGCCGTCGATCACCTTCCCAGCCAATGTCGAGGACGTCCGCACGGCCGTCCGTTGGCTGAAGGCGAACGCGGCCGCGCACGCGATCGATCCGGATCGCATCTGCCTGTGGGGCACATCGGCCGGCGGACATCTCGCCGCGGTCGCCGCCCTGGCGCCGCCCGGGACGTTCGAGGGCGCGGACAATCTGAACCACCGCAGCAGCGTCCGCTGCGTGCTGGACGCTTATGGTCCGACGCGCTTCGATGTGATGGACGCTCAGACCGAGGAAGAGCGGGCGGCGTTGCAGCCTGCGGTAGTCACCATCACTCTCGGCGGAGGTGGCCGCGGCACGCCTACGCCCGCAGGGGCGCCGCCCGGCGCGGAGGCGAGCGCCGGACGTGGCGTCGTCGGCGGACGAGGACGTGTTCCGCACAACGATCCCGCATCACCCGAGTCGCGGCTGCTGGGCGCCGCCGTGCAGTCCGCACCGGACCTCGTGCGCGCTGCCAGCCCGATGACCTACATCGGGAAGGACGCACCGCCATTTCTCATCATGCACGGTCTTGCGGACAACTCGGTGCCGCACGGTCAGAGTGTCATGCTGTATGACGCCTTGAAGCGTGCGGGACACGAGGTGACGCTCCGGCTTGATCGACGGATTGCCCCACACCTTCTTCAATCGCACGGATCTGGATGATGTGGCCGGGCCGTTCCAGATGCAGGTGCGCGAACACCCCCGCGGGGGCCCCGAAGCGCAGCGCGTCGAGCGGGCGGGCGCCTTTGAGGTGGCTCGCGAATTCTTCCGCCGCCACTTGCGGTAGGGGTAATGACGATCACGACGACACCCCTCCCGCCCAGACGCCGGGAGCGCGTTCCGGCCATGGCGGTCGTCACGCTGCTGCTCGGGCTGCTGGCGCTGGCGACGCCGCTCGGGGGCTCACAATATCCGGCGTCGCGCATCGGAGGGTTGCTGGCCGTCGCCGCGATCGTCGAGGCCCTGCATTCGCTGCGACGCTCGACGGCGGCCGCGCGGAAGAAGGGGACGATCAGCGCGTTCATCAGCCTCGCGATCGCGCTGTTCCTGATCAACGCTCCGCTTCTCGCGGGCGCCTCGCTGCGGCTCGTCATCGCCGCTTGGTTTGCGGCTGACGCGATCCGCAATGCCTTGGGCATCGTCCGCAGTCACGAGCGGAACGAACGGTTGATTGCCGCGCTCGCGGCGCTCGCCAATGTCGGCGTCGTGCTGTTGATTCTGTTCGCGCGTGGGTGGCTCGCAACCTGGGTGGTCGCGGGTGCCGGGGCGCTGCGGATCTTCGGCATCACCTGGAACATCATCGTCGTGCCCGTATTCACCAACGCCGAGTCCGACGAGACGATCGTCGCCGAGCTCGGGCTGGCTGACGCGCCCGCGGCGGCGGCGATGGCCGCGGAGATCGAGGCCGCCGAGCGGGAGCGGGCCGCCATCGATCGAGGGTGGACCCTGGCGTTCATCATTACGCTCTTCGCCATTCACATCGGCCGCATGAGCACCGATTGGACGCTGATCGGCCTGCTCGCGCCAGCCGTGGCTGTCGCCGGCGACATGTTCGTCGCCGTGCTGATTACGCTCCTCCTCATCAATCCGGCGCATCTGACGTGGCGCGGGCCGACACGGTGGATCGAACGGCGCGTGTGGGGGTGGTATCTCGGCCAGGACGGCACACGAAGCGCCTGGATCGCCCGCGCCGCCGGCGCCTGGCTGCGGTGGAGGATGACGATGGCGCTCCGGATGCGCGCGCTGCGCTATTCGGTGCCCGCGGCGCTCAATCAAGGCCTGCAGCGCGGGCTCCCCGCGGCCGCGGTGATTGCGGCGACCGTCCCGGTCTGGGGCATGAGCTGGTATTTCGACACGGAGAACTGGGCGGCCGGAATCTGGAACTCCTGGGCGGAGTCGCGGACCGACACCTGGCGCGAGGCGATGGTGAGCGCGGTACCTGAGGCAGGAGGGGGGCCGCGCGGGGCCGGCGAGCTTTGCCGTCGATCCGCCGGGAGTCGGTTCCGGCGACTTCTCGTTCGTCGTCATCGGTGACACGGGCGAGGGCGATGACTCTCAGCACGTCCTTCGCGATCAACTTCTCTCAGTCTCCAACAGCCCCGACGTGCGCTTCGTCGTCGTGTCGTCCGACGTCGTCTATCCCTCTGGTGCGATGCGGGACTACGAGGCGAAGTTCTGGCTGCCGTTCAAGGGCGTGACGCGGCCGGTCTACGCGATCCCGGGCAATCACGACTGGTACGATGCGCTCGAAGGCTTCGAGGCGACATTCCTCCAGCCTGATGCGGCGCGCGCCAGCATGCGGGCGCGGGTCGAGTCCGATCTGCGCGTGACGAGCACCACCGACGGCCGGATCGAGCACCTGATTCAGGAAGCGGCGCGTCTGCGCGAGGCGTACCGCGTGCCGACCGGCTTTCAGCGGGCGCCGTTCTTCGAGGTGCAGACGGCCGGGTTCGCCCTCATCGCCATCGACACGGGCGTTCTGAGAAAGATCGATGCGGAGCAGGAGCGCTGGCTCGAGGGCGCGCTACAGCGCGCCGCGTCCAAGACGATCATGGCGATCGTCGGCCATCCTTTCTACGCCGGCGGCCACGACGTGACGCTGGGCGACGACGAGTTCGCGCGGCTGAAGCGGATGCTGCTCGATCGCGGTGTGAACGTCGTCATGGGCGGTGACACGCACGATCTCGAGTACTACGCGGAAACGCGCGCGCCCGGGCCTGCGGTGCACCATTTCGTGAACGGGGGCGGCGGAGCCTATCTGAGCTTCGGCACCGCGTTGAGCTGGCCGACCCAGGTGCCAACTGCCGACTGGGCCCACTATCCGGACCGCCACGCCGTCTCGCAGAAGATCGAAGCGCAAACGCCCTGGTGGAAACGCCCGGCGTGGTGGTGGACCGCGGAATTCGACGCCTGGCCATTTTCCGCCGAGTGGCTGTCGGCCGTGTTCGACTACAACGTTGCCCCGTTCTTTCAGAGCTTCGTCCTCGTGAACGTCGAACCGTCGGCCGGGCGCGTGCGCATCATTCCGTATGGTGTGCACGGCCGCCTCAGTTGGAAAGAGATGGGCGCGTCGCCGAACCTCCGCGCGGGCGCGGCCGATGACGCCTTCGTCGAATGGGTGATCCCCATGACGCGATAGATCACGCCTCGAGACCTGCCCCGATCCCCGATCGCGACGCGAGACACCTTCCGTGAAACCACGGAACCGGGACACGATCCCCGCACGTCTCCCGAGACGTCCAAACCTACTGACGGTGAACAGCGGCCGAAAGGTGTCCCAGTCGCCCGGCGCCTCCGAACTGCCGGACCCGCTCCGAACTGCCGGACTTACTCACAGCCCGTTGTGACCGACTCTCCTCTTCCCGGAGAGTAAGCGCGATTTGTCCAAAGAATCGGTCAGTCCGCCGGCCCGTCTTACCCCGCCGAGCTGGCTGGAGTTTTGCGTTGCACGTAAGTCAGACCTATGACGGCACGAGGAGGTGGGCAGGTGAGCGCAGCTGTAACGGATGTCACCGAACAGAAACGGTTGAACGATGCACGCGAGGCGCGTATCCCCTGGAAGAAATGGGGCCCCTACCTCAGCGAGCGGCAGTGGGGGACGGTCCGGGAGGACTACAGCGAGGATGGCAACGCCTGGGACTATTTCAACCATGACCAGTCCCGGTCACGCGCCTACCGGTGGGGTGAGGACGGGATCGCCGGGCTCAGCGATGACAAGCAGCGCCTGTGTTTTGCGCTGGCGCTGTGGAACGAGCGTGATCCGATCCTGAAGGAACGCCTCTTCGGGCTCACCAACGGCGAGGCCAACCACGGCGAGGATGTCAAGGAGTACTACTTCTACCTCGACAGCACGCCGACCCACTCGTACATGAAGTACCTCTACAAGTACCCGCAGCGGGAGTTTCCGTACCGGGACCTGGTCGAGACGAACAGAAAAAGATCGCGGGAGGAATTCGAGTACGAGCTGCTCGATACGGGCACCTTCGAGGGCGACCGGTATTTCGACGTGTTCGTCGAGTACGCGAAGGAGGGCCCGGACGATCTCCTCGGTCCGCATCACCGTGCACAATCGCGGGCCTGAATCGGCCCCTCTTCATGTCCTGCCGACGCTCTGGTTCCGCAACACCTGGTCGTGGGAAGAGCAGCCGAAGCCGTCGTTACGCGAGGCAGGGCCAGGCGTCATTCAGGCCACGCACGATGCGCTCGGCGACTACTGGCTGCAGTGCGAGGGCGCTAAGGAGTTGCTCTTCACCGAGAACGAGAGCAATGCCAGCCGTCTCTGGGGACAGCCCAACGCGACTCCCTACGTCAAGGATGCGTTCCACGAGTATGTGATTTCGGGCCGGCGTGAGGCGGTCAATCCCGGGAAGACCGGAACCAAAGCGGCCGCCCACTACGTCCTCGATGTGCCGGCGGGCGGAAGCCGGACCGTCCGCGTGCGGCTCGCGAATGCCAAGGTGCGCGATGCCTTCGGCGGCTTCGAGAACATCTTCAAGAACCGCATCGGCGACGCGGATGAATTCTACGAGCGCATCACGCCGAAATCACTGAACGAGGACGAACGCCGGGTGCATCGCCAGGCGCTGGCCGGCATGCTCTGGACCAAGCAGTTCTACTACTTCGATCTGGATCGGTGGCTTCAGGAGCACAAGTCTCATCCGCTGCTCGAATCCAGCCGCCGCGGCATGCGCAATACGGAATGGTTTCACATGCTGAACGCCGACATCATCTCCATGCCGGACAAGTGGGAGTATCCGTGGTACGCGGCGTGGGACCTGGCGTTTCACACGATCTCGCTGTCCCTGGTGGATTTCGATTTCGCCAAGGAGCAGCTGCTGCTGATGCTGCGCAACCTCTATGCCCACCCGAACGGGCAGATCCCCGCCTACGAGTGGAACTTCAGCGACGTGAACCCGCCGGTTCACGCGTGGGCCACGCTGTATCTCTACAAGGTAGAGCGAACCCTCGGCCGGGCGGACATCAAGTTCCTCGAACGATCGTTTCAGGGGCTGACGCTCAATTTCAACTGGTGGGTCAACCGGAAGGACCCCGAAGGCCGCAACGTGTTCGCCGGCGGATTTCTCGGTCTCGACAACATCGGCGTCTTCGACCGGAGCGCGAAGCTGCCTACAGGCGGCTCGCTCGAGCAGGCCGACGGGACGGCCTGGATGGCGTTCTACTGCCAGAACATGCTGGAGATGGCCCTCGTTCTGGCGGAAACCGACCCGATCTATGAAGAGGTGGCGTTCAGGTTCGCCGAGCATTTCCTCTGGATCTCATACGCCATGGACCGCATCGGCGACCAGCACGACGAGATGTGGGATGAGCAGGACGGGTTCTTCTACGATCTGCTGCGGCTGCCCGACGGTCAGGCGGTCCGCTTGAAAGTGCGATCACTGGTCGGGCTGCTGCCGTTGTGCGCGTCGACCGTGTTCGATGCCGGCGCCGGGGAGCGTCACCCGAAGTTGATGGAGATGATTGCGCTGTTCCGCAAGCGCCATCCCGAGGTCATGGATCACGTGGCCCCGACAGCCGACGGCTACATCGGCTACAAGGGACGCCGGCTGCTATCGGGTACTCAACAAGAAAAAGCTCGAGCGGGTCCTCGCCTACATGCTCGACGAGAACGAGTTTCTCGGGCCCTATGGGATCCGCTCGCTGTCGCGGTATCACCTGGAGCATCCGTTCGTGTTCCACGTCAACGGCCAGGAATACAAGGTCCAGTACCTGCCTGGCGAATCGAATACCGGCATGTTCGGCGGCAACTCCAACTGGCGCGGCCCCGTCTGGATGCCAGTCAACGCCCTTCTGGTCCGGGCGCTGCTGAACCTGTACAACTTCTACGGCGATGACTTCAAGGTGCAGTGTCCGACTGGATCGGGTCAGTACATGACGTTGTTCGAGGTCGCCCGGGAGATCTCGCGCCGACTGGCCCGCACGTTCCTGCGCGAGCCCTCGGCGGGCTCTGGGCAGGCCCCTTCGACAGGCTCAGGGCGGGGACGGCGCCCGGTGTACGGCGGGACCGCCAAGTTTCAGGACGATCCGCACTGGCGCGATCTGATCCTCTTCTATGAGTACTTCCACGGCGACAACGGAGCGGGGCTCGGGGCCAGCCACCAGACGGGGTGGACCGGTCTCGTCGCGCGCCTGCTCGATCTGTTCGGACGGGTCGACGCAAAAGACCTGGAGCTCGAGGCCGACCAGATAGCGGCGCGGCTCGTGGAAGAGCAAGTACACGGAGAGCCGGCGAAGCGCTAGTGCGCCCGGGAGGGAGCAGCGGCGGAGCACGTAGCTCGGTGTCTCGATCAGCATCTGTTAACAAGGAGGACGGGAGGACAGAATGCTCCTTACTCCCCATCCTCCTGTTAACTATTTGAAGTTGCGATGCCTTCGTGATCGTAAGGTCGGGGAGGGATCCGTCAAGCCACAGGCGTGAAGCCGGCCGCCGCGGGCTCACGGCCTTGATGCGCGGCATCCAGCCGGACCGACAGCTTCGTCCCCCGGCCTGGGGCGCTCTCGATGTTTACCTGTCCCCCTGTCATGGCGCCGGAGCCCCAGCGCGCAAATCCGTAGATTCCCACCGAATCCGCCCGTGTTCGGGCCGTTTCCTTGGGGTCTCAGGCACTTCCGGGATGGCGCGCGTCTTGCTCCGAAAGACGGTTTCCGATTCAGCAGAATCGACAGCCAGGAACCAGCCGGAGCCAAGCTCATGACCGCACGAACGTGGAACGCGATGCTTTCTCGATCAGCGCTCGCCGGGTTCGCCGCACTCGGCGTCGTCGCGTGCGGGTCTCGAGAGCCAACCACCCCTGCCGATCGGCTGGCGCGTGGCAGGGAACTGGTGCAACAGATGAGCGCGCGGCTGGCCGCGTTGAAGGCCGTGAGTGTCACGACGACCGAAGCGCGCGACGTCGTCCGTTTCTCCGGCAGGAAAGAGACCGTATCGGTGACGAGCGTCTATACCCTGCGACGCCCCGATCGTGTTCACACGAAGATGACTGGCGGCCGCGGCCTGGAGACCTGGTACAACGGCAAGACCCTGACCATCGCCTTACACGCTGAAAAGGTCTTCGCCCAGGCGCCTATGCCCGACACCATCGACCAGGCGCTCGACGTACTTGCCGAGCGATACGACATGCCGCTGCCGATCGGCGATCTGTTCTACACATCTGCCGAAAAGGCGCTACTTTCCGACACAACCATCGGCGGCTACGCCGGCACCGAGAACGTAGCTAACACCCCGTGTGTTCACCTGGCCTTTCAGGACACCGGCGTCGACTGGGAGCTGTGGCTCCCTGCCGAGGGCGACCCCCTGCCGAAGCGACTGAAGGTCGTGCAGAAACGGCGCACCGGCCAACCCGTAACCGATCTCACGTTCACGGAGTGGAACCTCTCCCCGTCGATCACCGATGCCTCGTTCGTCCCGAAAGTGCCAGCCGACTTCGAAGGCATTGCCGTTCTGCAGCGGGCCGCGGCGGTCAAGGCTGCCGCAGCCGCGCCTGCGGATCCGGCCGCACCGGCCCCCAAGAAGTAGTCGTGCGGATCGAAGTCGGCTTTCACTGTCGATCTCTGGGAGTTCTCGAATCATGAAGCACTGGAGCACGGAAACACGAATCATCAGCACCATGTCGGTGCTTGCCCTCGTCACGATGGTCGGCCTGGCACCGATATCCGCTCAGGTGCGCTCGGGTCGGCGCGGAGCCGTGGCCAAGGGTGACAACGGGGCGGCGGCCGCCGGCCCGCGCGGCGCGGCCGTCAAGGGTGAAGACGGCTATGCCGCAGCCGGCCGGCGTGGCGCGGTCGTCAGCGGCGACGAAGGCTACGCCGCCGTCGGCCGGCACGGCAACGTCGTCACCGGTGAGGATGTCGATGTCCAGGGCGCCGCGGTCGGGCGCCGCGGCGCTGTCGTCGTCGGTGAAGAAGGAGCCGCGGGGGTAGGCCGCTATGGCGGCGTCGTGGTCGGTGAACGCTACGAGAGCTACGACGCCTGGAGGGCCGTGGCGGCAGTCGGCACCAGCATTGCCATCGGCACGATGCTGGCGAAGCCGCCGGCAGCCGCGACGACTGTCGTGGTGAGCGGATCGACCTACTACTATCACGACAACACGTACTACACACGTGTCATGAGCGGTCCGGACGTCACCTACCAGGTAGTCGGACCGCCCGCCGGCGCGATCATCACCACGCTCCCGGGCAACTGCCAGAGCGTGCGCGTCGGGAACGCGACGTACTCGCAGTGTGGCAGCACCTATTACACGCGTGTCGCGAACGGATATCAGGTCGTCGTGGTGAACTGACGCCGAAGCGCGCGGCTCCATGCCCGCGCGCACCGGTCGAGCCCCCGGGGCAGCTGCAAGTAACAAGCACAACGGAAGGCACAAGTACACCGGAACGGTATTGGTTTGTTCCGTTGTACTTGCCACTTGCGTGAGTGCAGCCCGCCATCTCTTCAATCCGATTCACAAACTTCTTCGCGCGATCGAGCTACCGCGTCGCGGGCGTCGTCGCGAATCCGGCCCTGTGTGCGACGGCGACGAACGGCGCCACTACGTACAGCGGAACTTCGAAGCGGCGCTGGTGAGGTTGTGTTCTGATTCAGGCGACGAGCGGCGCAATCGGCTTTCCGCACACGTCGGAACGTGTGTCTTGCCGCGAATGGCTGTGCCGGTGTTTAATCGAAGAAGCGTGGAATTTCGAAAATCGCTTGCCACGGCTGCGGCGCCGTGGTACATCGCCTTCACCTTGAACTAGCGAGGCTGCGCCTCAGACCCTCGAGGCTCGCCTCGCCAGGTCACATTGTTTGGTAACGCCGCGCTGACGCGCGGACGGCATTGACCGAAGCTGACTCAAATGCTCAGAATCAGCCGGTCAAGGGCCTCTAGTCCCGGTCGTCCGCGCGCTTCACCCGGAGGCGGCGCGGAGAGGAGCTGTCGATGTCACGATTGATCCCAGTCGCTGGGGAAACGCGTCAAGGGCCACCGCAGCTTGCCACGCCGAAGCGATGGCCAAGGAAGCGCGGAGGCGGGCCCGGAAGGCGCTCGATGTCCGTCGCGGTGGCCGTCGCGCTCGTGTCCGTGGTCATGTTCGCCGCGCCGGCGGCACAGAGAAAGGTCAAGACGCAGCCGGGCCTCGATAGCTCGAACTACTACCCGTTCGATCAGATCAACAAATCGAACGTGAGTCAGCTCGAGATGGCCTGGTTCTACCCGTATGCGGCGCCAGTCTTCAGCCCCGTGTACGCCAATGACATGGTCTATGGTCTTGGCCGCAACGCGGGCGCGCTCGTCGCGCTGGACGCGACGACGGGCAAGGAGCTCTGGGTGCACGAGGGGCTGAACGGCATCACCAGCAAGGGCATCAACTACTGGGAGACGCCGGACGGCAAGGACCGCCGACTGATCTTCGCCATCGACAGCTTTCTCCAGCAGATCGACGCGCGCACCGGCAAATCGATTCTGAGCTTCGGAGACAACGGCGTGAGCGACATGCGGGTCGGCCTGCTGCGCGCCGAAGGCACGAGCGCGCGCGCAATGCCGGCGAGCCCCGGCCGCATCTGGCGCAACATCATGATCTTCGGCGGCCAGTCGGGCGAGCAGATCCTGACGCCTCCAGGCGACATCCGCGCGTACGACGTGCTGACTGGCAAGTTGCTGTGGCAGTTCCACGTCATCCCGCGGCCGGGCGAGTTCGGCTACGACACCAATCCGCCCGACGGCTACAAGTACATCGGCGGCGCCAACAACTGGGGGGAGATGTCGATCGACGAGGAGCGCGGGATCGTGTACATCCCGACCGGGTCGGCCACCGCCGACTTCTATGGCGGCGATCGCCCCGGCCAGAACCTCTTTGCCAACTGCCTGCTGGCGCTCGACGTGAAGACCGGCAAGCGCCTGTGGCACTTCCAGACCGTGCATCACGATCTCTGGGATCTCGACAACGTCTCCGCGCCGCAGCTCGTCAGCGTCAGGCACAACGGCAAGAAAGTCGATGTCGTGGCCCATGCGGGCAAGACCGGATTCCTCTACGTGTTCGACCGGGTCACCGGTCAGCCGCTCTGGCCGATCGAGGAACGTCCGGTCCCGAAGAGCGATGCGCCGTTCGAGCAGTCGTGGCCGACGCAGCCGTTCCCGACCAAGCCCGCACCCTTCGTGCGGCAGTCGTTCACCGAAGATGACGTCAGCCCGCACCTGCTGACGCCTAAGGAGTACGAGGCGCTCAAAGAGCGCGTGCGAAACGCCAGGAACGGCAAGGGGCCGCATGGCGGCCTCTTCAACCCGACGCCTGTCAACGGCGACGCCATCTCGATGCCAGGCAACCAGGGGGGCTCGAACTGGGGGACCGCGGCCGCCGATCCGCAGCGCGGTCTCGTGTTCGTCACCGGCGTGAACCAGGTGGCGATCCTGCGCCTGAACGACGTGAAGGATCCGGCGGTGTCGAGCGGTCGCGGCGGTGGCGGTGGCGGGCGCGGCAATCAGCCCGACCCGAACGCGGTCTCGGTGGGGCAGAAAGCCTACACGCAGGTACTGTGCGGCCTGCCATGGCGCGAACCAGCGGAGCGTCATCCCCGGCGTGCCGCCGCTCGTGGGGGTCACCGATCGCATCGATCAGGAGAGCTTCCGCGTGATCGTGTCCGAAGGGCGCAACAACATGCGGCCGATTCTGGATGCGTCCAACGAAGAGATTCAGGCGATGTTCGCGTATCTGCAAATCACCAACCCGTACGGCGGCCGCGGTGGCGGAGGTGGTGGCGGGCGCGGACGTGGCGCGGGCCCGAGCACGCCGTTACCCCCCGGACCGGTCGTCGCCAGCGGCGGCGCGCAGAGGCCTCCGCTGCCGCCCCGCTACGGCGGTCCCTTCTATCCCGGCGTCGGCGGCACGGCCGGCAACATGCCGTGGCCGGAGGACGTGGAAGCGGCGAAGCTGCCGACCCGGTATCAGAGCGGCTACAACGTCATGGCCACGGCAACCAAGCCGCCGTACACGACGATTACCGCCTACGACCTGAACACCGGCGAGATCAAGTGGCAGGTGCCGAATGGCGACGATCCCGCCACGGTCAACAACTTCGGCAAGGGCGACGGTCCGCAGGACACGGGCGGTGTTGGCGCGAGAAACGGCATGGTCGTGACGAAGAGCGGGCTGCTGTTCCAGAACGGAAAAGACGGGTGGGCGCGGGCTTACGACGTCGATACCGGCAAGGTTCTGTGGAAGGGCAAAACCGCCGGCCAGTCGATCGGGATCCCCACGATGTACGAATCGAAGGGGCGCCAGTACATCGTCTTCATGTCGCCCGCGGCCGGACCTGGCGCCGTTGGCGGGGCGGCGGGCGGCGGCACCGGGAGCGCGCCAGAGACGCCAGTCAACCCGCATGGCTACATCGCCTTCGCGCTGCCCCGAAAGTGACGAAGTAAGGATTCACGCGGTAACCGGTAACGCCTCAATTGGGAGCGGATATGCGTCGACGAACAACAGGAGTGAGCCTGACGGCGATCGCGGCAGCGGCGCTGTCCATCGGACTCAGCGGCCAGGCGCCAGCCACGTTCGTCCCTGATTGGACGTTCAAAGGGTCGGCCCTCACCGGCACGCAGCAGGTGGGGCAGGCGACGTGGCGCGCCGAGAACGGCGAGATCATCGGCACCCCGACGGGGCCCGACGGTGGATGGCTGCTGCTCGACAAGGGCTATCAGGACGTGCAGGTTGCCGCGCACTTCCGGTGTCCGGCCGGATGCACGGCGGGCGTCATGGTGCGCTCCGAGAAAGGGGCGGACGGGACCAAGGGGGTCTATACCGTGATTTCCGGTGACGAGCGCGGCACCGCGGCGGTCACCGTGGATGCGCAGGGAAAGATCGCGGCTCGCGAGCCGCTGGTGCGCGGCGGGGGCAGCATGGTGCGATTCGCGCCGGCACCGCCGCCGCCGGGCGCGGAAGGCCGCGGCCGCGCCGGCGGGGGTGGGGGTGGCGGCCGCGGAGCTGGCGGCCGCGGCGGCCCCGGCGCGTCGGCATTCGTCTCGATGTTCACGCCCCCCGACACGTCGTACAAGCCGAACGACTGGAACCGCGTCGAAGTGCTCGTCGACGTCGACGTGTTTCGCGCGAACGTGAACGGGCGCGGCAGCGCCGTGGCGATCGATGGTACGACCGGCACCTACGGCCCCGTGGCGCTTCACGTCGCTGGTACCGGTGAGGCGCGGTTCAAGGACGTCTCGATCAAGGACCTCTCGCGCCGGACCACGCCGGCCGAGCAGGTGGGGCCGCGCTTCCGCGCGCAACACTTCGAAGACTTCTACTACGGCTGGTCGGCCGCGGCGGGCGACTTCAACCACGACGGCGTGCTCGACGTGACCATGGGCAACCGCTATTACCTCGGTCCGGCCTTCACCGAGTCGCGGGAGGTCTACGGCGCCCAGGCGTTCAATCCGGCGAAGGAGTACACGCCGGCGATGGTGAATTTCGCGTTCGACTACACCGCCGACGGCTGGGACGACATCCTCGTCGTCGAGTCGCGGACGCCGGTGCTCTACGTGAATCCGAAAGGGGAGTCCCGCCGATGGACCCGCTATCAGGTGTTCACCACGCCGGTGACCTCCGAGTCCATCATGTTCAAGGACGTCAACGCCGACGGCAAGCCTGATGCAATCTATTCGGGCGGCGGCACGGTGCAGTGGGTCGGTGTCGATACCGCCAATCCCACCGGTCCGTGGAAGACGTCGATCGTCTCGCAGCCCGGTGTCCCGACGAGCATCCACGGGATCGGCGGCGGCGACGTCAACGGCGACGGCAAGGTCGACATCATCGCGCCACATGGGTGGTGGGAGCAGCCGGCAGCCGGCGCCACGCAGGTGCCCTGGACGTTCCATCAGGGCGCGTTCGGCCGGAACGGCAACGCCGGCGCCAATATGGAGGCCTATGACGTCAACGGCGACAAGCTGCCGGATATCGTGACGTCGCTCGCGGCGCACGGCTTCGGCCTCGCGTGGTACGAGCAGAAACGCGATGCCGGCGGCAAGATCTCGTTCGTCGAGCACCTCATCATGAACGACTTCGCGAGCAAGAACGCCGGCGGCGTGACGTTCACGGAGCTGCACGCGCTGGCCATCGCCGACATCGACGGCGACGGCATCCAGGACATCGTCACCGGCAAGCGGCACTGGGCGCACCTCGACAGCTACACTGATGCCGATGCGCACGGCGCACCGGTGCTGTACTGGTATCGCACGGTGCGGAACCCGAAGGCCCCCGGTGGCGCGGAGTTCGTGCCGGAGCTGATTCACAACCGGTCCGGCGTCGGCTCGATGATCCAGGTCGCCGATCTGAACAAGGACGGCGCGCTCGACATCATGGCGGCGACCAACCGCGGCGGGCACATCTTCTGGAACACTCCCGGCGGCGCGCGGCGCGGACAACAGCGCTGAAGGATCGTCAACTCCTCCGCCTCCGCGCGCCTGAATCAACGCGCGCTACGGCGAGACCTCGCCGAGCTCGTCCCAAGACTTGCGGGACGAGCGGCGGCGGGCAACTCCCAACCTCCAACTCCCAATGCGAGAAGTGCGGGAGATCTGGGTGGAAGTCGCTGCAGACCGAGCTTCAATCGGAACGGTTTCTACCCAGCTCCCTCGACCCTATCGCTTTGGGAGTTGGGAGTTGGAGGTTGGGAGTTGACGAGGTAATTCGAACGCCTGCCGTGTTCTAATCGTCCTTCATGAGCCACTTCGCGTCGGCGCTCGTCATCGCCGCACTCATCCTTCATGCGGGTCCGGCCGGCGCGCAAGCGGTTGCGCCAGTGCCCGCGGGCACGTTCATCACCGGCGCCGTTCGCGATTCCAGCGGCGGCGCGGTCGTCGGAGCATCGGTCACGGCCCGCGCCGCGTCCGGCGCCGAGCGGCAGACGAAGAGCGACTCCGCGGGCCGGTTTTCGGTCGCGCCGCCTGCCGGTGGTGGGGTGACGCTGATCGTGCGGGCGGCGGGATTCGCCGAGTGGCGGACGTCGCTGGCAGAGCCGGCCGCGGCCGGGAATGTCGAGGTCTTGCTCCAGCCCGCGCGCCTGCGCGACGAGGTCACGGTCACCCCCACCCGCACCGAGCAGCAACTCGGCAACATCCCGGCAAGCGTCAGCCTCATCCGGCAGGAAGACATCCAGCGCCGTCCGGCGCTGGTTCCAGATGACCTGCTGCGCCAGCTGCCTGAATTCAGCCTCTTCCGCCGCTCGAACAGCATCTCGGCGCACCCGACCAGCCAAGGCGTGTCGCTGCGGGGCATCGGGCCGAGCGGTGTGAGCCGCAGCCTCGTCCTGCTCGATGGTGTGCCGTTCAACGACGCCTTCGGCGGGTGGGTGTACTGGACGGCGCTGCCGATGGAAAGCGCCGATCGCATCGAGGTGGTCAACGGCGCGAGCTCGAGCCTGTACGGGTCCTACGCCATGGGCGGCGTGCTCAACGTCGTGACGCGTCCGCCGGACCGGCGTTCGATTGGCGTGAAGATGCAGTACGGCAGCCGGCAGAGCCCGAAGATCGATTTCCGCGCCGCCGACGTCTGGGGCAAAGTCGGGCTGTCGGTCGATGGCAGCCTGTTCGACACGGATGGGTATGCGAACGTCCTCGAGTCGCTGCGTGGCCCGGTCGACACCAAAGTGGCCGTGCAGTTCGGCCACGTGACGGTCAAGGCGGATTACAACCCGAGCGATCGCGTGCAGGCCTTCGTGCGGACCGGATATTTCCGCGAGAAACGTGACAACGGCAAAATCACCACTCTCGGTCCGCCGAACGAGGAGCAGAACGACACCTCATGGACCTTCGCGAGCGGCGGCGTTCGCGTGCGGCTGGGAGACGGCAGCACGCTGCAGGCGACGGGTTTCGGCGATGCCAAGACGTTCAACAGCAATTTCCTCGCGGTACCGGACGCCACCGGGGCGCGCTCGATGGCACGTCTCACCCTGAATCAAAGCGTGCCGACCGATGCGTACGGCGGCATGGTGCAGTGGTCGCGCGCGCTTGGCAGTCAGCACGTGCTGACCGCGGGCACCGACCTCCGCTGGGTGGACGGCGACAGCATCGAGGATGCCTTCGACCCGGTGACGGGCTCGACCAGAACGCTTCATCGCGTCGCGGGAGGCACCCAACGATCGTTCGGGATGTTCGTCCAGGATGTGTTCGCTCCGCACGCCAACGTGACGCTGACCGCGAGCGCGAGGCTCGACAGCTGGCTGAACTACGACGCCCACAACACCGAGACGATTCTGGCGACGGGCGCGGTGAACGACCCTGTCCTTCCCGATAAGAGCGACTCGGTCGTCAGTCCGCGGTTCGGCGCGCTGTACCGCATCCACGAGCGGCTGTCGGTGTGGGGAGATATCGCCGCCGGCTTTCGCGCGCCGACGCTCAACGAGCTCTACCGGCGCTTCTCGCTGGGGCAAGTGGTGACGCTCGCGAATCCGGAGCTTGGACCGGAAAGATTGATGGGCGGCGAGCTCGGTATCAACGTGATCCCGGCGGACGGCGTCACCTGGCGCACGACCTGGTTCGACAATCGCGTCAAGGATCCGGTCGCGAACGTCACGATCACGCCGCCCAACCTGCAGCAGCGGCAGAACCTGGGCCGCACGCGCATCTGGGGCATCCAGACCGACGTCGACTACCGCATCAATCAATCGCTGCGCGTCGGCGGCGCGTATATCTACGACGTCGCGAGAGTCCGCGAGAATCCGGCCAACCCCGCGCTGGTCGGCCTCCATCTCCAGCAGGTGCCGACGCATCGCGGCGCATTCCAGATGCAGTACAGCGATCCGCGGTTCGTGACGATCGCGTTCGACATCCAGGCCTCAGGTGAGCAGTTCGACGACGATCTGAACACGCCCTCGCGTGTGCTGCCTGAATACGCGGTCGTCAACCTGAGCGTGTCACGCGGACTCGGCGCAAACCTCGAGCTGTTCGCCGGCGTTCAGAACATGTTCGACGAGGAGTACTTCGTGGGCTCGCTGCCGACGCTGATCGGGGCGCCACGGATGGTCAGCGGCGGCATCAGGATCAATTTTCAGGGACGCCCTTAGACAGGCAGCGTTGGGAGTTGACATCGTCAGCTCCCAACGTCCGACCCTTCCTACGCCAGGTTCGCCAGAATCGTGTTGTAGACGATGCGCACGGCCTCGTGGCGCGAGACTTCGATCGCGTAGAGCCCCTTGTAGCCCAGGCTTTCCGTGAACTTGACGCACTGGCCGATGTCCCACAACGGGCTCGACTTGATGTGCATGCTGCCGGATGAGTAGGGGAACCAGCCCTTGATGCAGTCGTGCAGCTCCTGCTGGTTCATCGCGCCGACGTTGCCGATGTCGACGTTCGAGTTCGCTCCGGCGTCCTTGATGACGCCGATCATGAACTCCCACGGCTTCACGCCGCCGATCTGCTGGAGGTACTCCGGCGTGCCGGCGCCGCGGGTCTCGGCCGAGACCTTCACGTTCTTCGGCCGGCCGTAGTCGGCCATCGCCTTCATCGCCGCGACGGCGCCGTCCCTCGTCTCCTTGGTGAGCTGCGCCTGCTGCTGGTTGATCATCACGCGCGGGCAGCCGTACTGCACCGCGATGTCGATCCATTGCTTGACGTGATCGACCGCCTGCTGGCGTCCCACCGGGTCCTTGTTGGAGATCGACTGCGCCATGCCGAACTCCAGGTTGATCTGGGTCATCGCGACCTTGTTCTCGTCGAGCCTGGCTTTCAGCTCCTTGATGAACGCCGGATCGGTCTCGGACTGGACGATGGTCGTGTGCTGATACTCGATGTTGCGGACCCCGTACGACTCCACGTACATCTTCGGCAGGTCGAACGGGGTGAGCGTCTGGTCGGGCGTGGGATCCGTGGTGTTCGGATTCCGCAGGTAGGAATTGAAGTTCAGCGTCATCAGCGAGATGCGTGCGAGCTTCTCCGGCGCGACCTGCGCCGGACCCCGGCCGCGTCCGCCGCCCCGGCCCTGGCCGCCGCCCTGCCGCCCGCCCGGAGCCGGTGTCTGCGCCCCCTGCCCCGCCAATCCCGCCACGCTTGCTGCCCCGATTGCGGCACCCACGAGAAACTCTCGCCGTCTCATGTTCGAAGCTCCTTTGGTCAATCGCGCGATCAGAATTGTCTTCGAATCCGAGGCATTTACAAGAGGGGAGGATCGGGGCGCCCGTTGGAAGCTGCTGACGATTCCATACTGATATTCCGGAGCAGCGGCATCGCCAGTCGAACGTGCCGGGCCCGCTGCCGTATCATGGGCGAAGTCGAAACGCTTCCAGTCGCGCCGCATCCTGCTTTGTGACGTGGCGCGAGGCGAGCGGCCGTCGACTGAGGAGTTCACGATGATGAGCTGGCGATTGCCAATTGCCCTGATCGCGCTCGGCTGCCTGGGAGCGGGCATTACGGCGCAACAGCACCAGCCACAGGGCAAGCCCGATCATATGCATCACCGTTTCGACGATCCGGAGCGCTATGCGAAGACCTTCGACGATCCGGCGCGGGACAGCTGGCAGATGCCAGGCCGCGTGATTGAGGCGCTGGCATTGTCGCCCGGCGCGTCGGTGGCCGACGTGGGCGCCGGCACTGGCTATTTCAGCCTTCGGCTGGCGAAAGCCGTCCCGCAGGGGATTCTCTACGCCGTCGACATCGAGCCGTCGATGCTGGAGCACATTCGCCAGCGCGCCATCAGCGAAGGGCTCCAGAATCTCGTCGCCGTGCAAGCGAGCGACACCAGTCCCAACATTCCCAAGCCGGTCGACCTCGCGATCATCGTCGACACGTACCATCACCTGCCGGGTCGTAACGTGTATTTCCGCGAGCTTGCGAAGTCCCTGGCTGCCGGAGGCCGGGTTGCCATCATCGACTTCCGGAAAGACTCACCGGAAGGGCCGCCGCCCGAGTTCCGATTCGAAGCCGATCAGATCATCGGTGAGATGAAGCAGGCCGGGTACCGGCTCGACGCAAGACACGACTTTCTGCCACGGCAGCATTTCCTCGTGTTTCGCCCCGAGTCGACACGGAATCCCTATCCTTAATCCCTGATCCGGATCCCAATCCGGATCGGGATCCCGATCGGGATCGGGATCAAGGACAGGAATAAGGATTTCATTATTCAGGGCTTGGGCTTCCAGTTCAGGATCAGCCTGATGGGCGAGGCCGTGGCCTCTTCGATCAGCGTGTTCATCAGGAACCGCTGTCCATCTGCCGAAACGTCATACTGCTGCCTGGTCACGCCTTGCGGGATGGCGCCGCCCACCTTCGTCATGAACAGAGGCGCCGCCGCGCCGATCTCCGGCGGCTTGCCACTGCCAAGCCGAATCGGCACGGCCATCATCCGGCCATCCAGCGCGATGTAGAAGAGCTCCGTGCCGTCGCGCCGCCATCGCACTTGCGCGCCTCCGGCCGCCGAGACTGGCACCCTCGCACCAGGTCCCGGGAACGGCTGGAGGTAGATCTCATAACGGCCTGACTCGTTCGACTCGAACGCGATCCAGTTTCCATCCGGAGAGAACTGACCATCGCGATCGTCGAAGTCGGTTTGTACGACCGGAAAAGGGTTCCGCTCTTTGGCAGGTCCACGGCTCGCTCCCGGTTCCCCGTCGACCGGCACTGCCCAGAGATCCCACTCCGATGTTTGCGAGGTGAGAGGCTGGGAGCGGTACAGCAGGAAGCGGCCATCGCGCGACCAGTCCATCGGATGGGTCACGCCTGATGTCGTCAGGATCAGCACCTCCGAGCCGCTTCCCCCGACCGACATTCGATACAGATCGCCTGCACTCTTCTTGTACGACTGAAACACAATCTCCCGCCCGTCCGGCGACCAGACCGGGAAGGCATCGATCTCCGGGTTCGTGGTGAAGCGAGTCCGTCCATCTCGATTGGCTTCGAGCAGCCAGATATCGGCGTTCGGCGCGTTGATGGCGCGGAACACCGCGACGCGCCGGCCGTCGGGTGACAGCGCGGGAGCGGCAGCAGCCGCTGCATCGGCCAGGGTGTCCAGCGGCTTGCCGGACCGATCGATCCATGTGAGCTGCCGAAGTCCAAGGGCGCCTACGCCTCCCGTGGCATCTCCCGCGCGATACGCAATGGAGCCTTCGGCGGATACCGACAATGCCGCGGAGCCAGCCATGATCGCGATCTGTTCGGCGAGACGAACGGGCTCGCCTGTGAAGTCCGTCCGTGCCGGATCGAACGGCCGCGCCACGAGCGTGCTTTGAAGAACGTAGAAGAGGTAACCAGCGGCATACACCGCATGTGACCCGTCGTCGAGCAGGCGCCGCGCCCCGGAGCCATCGAGTGTCCCGACATAGACGCCACGCACGTCGGGATTGCCGGCGACGTGGTAGACGAAATGGCGGCCGTCCGGCAGGAAGTGCGGCCTGCGGTGACTCCCCGCTCCGGCCGGGGTGACCGGCCTCGGGTCGCCGCCGGTCGCGGGAACGTGCCAGATTGATTGGATGCCGCCGATGCCGAACAGAATCGCGCCATCGCTGTTCCACGTGCCACCAGTTGACGTGACGGCGTTGGGAAGGTCAGTGATCGATCCCGTCAGGATATCCAGGCGCTTGAACGTGCCGTCGGCGAAGAAGCCGAGCGACCGGCCGTCGGGCGACCAGAACGGAGTCCGCCCGCGCTCGGTGCCGGGCAGCGTGGAGGCGGTCGTCGAGTCGAGCGACCGCAGCCACAATCGAGGTTGACCGTCGGATAGTGCCGAGAAGACGACCTTCTGGCCGTCGGGCGACATCGCGAAGGACACTGGGTCGGTCGTAGGCGGCGTCGCGATATCGACACGCATTTCGCGCGCGCCGGGATCGGCTCGGAAAGCGCGGAGTCCGAGAACAACCGCGAGCGCCGAAACGACCGCGAGACCTGCGGCCCACGCCAGCCGCTCCTTATTCCCTGGGCGCACAGCCGCTGCGGGCACCGCGTGTGTGGCGCCGTCACTGATCCATTTCAACTCGCGCATGACGTCAGCGGCCGTCTGCCACCGCTCGTCGGGATCCTTCGCCAGGCATCGGCCGACGACATGATCGAGTGCGCGCGGCGTCAGCGGCTGCAGCGTGGACATCGCGGGCGGCTCACGCTCGAGAATCGCGGCGATCACGCTCGCGGCACTGTGTCCTCCGAAGCACTTCTTCCCGGTGGCCATCTCGTGCACCACCGCGCCAAAGGCGAAGAGATCGCTGCGAGAATCAGCGTCCTTTCCCTCCACCTGCTCGGGCGACATGTAATGCAGCGTCCCGAGGATCGTCCCCTGACCCGTCAGTGGGCTGGTGACTGTCGCGGCGATGCCCACACCGGCCACCGGTCCCGACGCCGGCTGCAGCTTCGCGAGTCCGAAGTCGAGGAGCTTTGCGCCGCTCCTGGTCAGCATGATGTTGCCGGGCTTGAGATCGCGATGGACGATTCCCTGACGGTGTGCCTTGTCGAGCGCGTCGGCGATATCAATCGCGTGGTGGAACACCTGATCGATCGGGAGCGGTCCCTTGGTCAGCCGGTCGGCGAGGGTCACGCCCTCGAGATGCTCCATTACAAGGAAGTGAATGCCGTCCTGCTGGCCCACGTCGAACACCGGGCAGATATGCGGGTGGCTGAGGGCCGCAAGTGTCTTCGCCTCGCGCTCGAAGCGCAGGCGTACGTCAGGCTCATCGACGACGTGCGCCGGAAGGACTTTGATCGCGACGGTGCGGTCGAGGCGCGAGTCGTGCGCGCGATACACCTCGCCCATGCCGCCCGAACCAAGCAGCGACTGGACTTCGTACGGACCGAGCCGGACGCCAGCTGAAAGAGCCACGGCTAATCTCTGCTGCCGGGATTATATGGTTGGACACCTGTGCTCACGACCGACGGTCCGGTCGACTAAGCCCACGAAGCACACCAAGCCCACGAAGGATTCTTGGCAACCCAGCTTCGTGTGCTTTGTGGCCTTGGTGGGCATTGTGAGTAATCCGTGGGCCGTGTGATGCGGCTGTCGGAGTGTTCATCGTTACAATTGGGCCATGCCCGGCCACCAGTGTTACCACTGCAAACAATGGATCGAGGAAGGCGAAGCGCACGACTGCTGGACGACCACCGAGGCGGCGCTGACGCGCGAGCTCTCCGAGGATCTGCAGGACGCGTGGGAGCGGCTGCGCGAGACCGCCGTGGAGTTCGGCGATCAACGGATCTATGCGTCGCACAGCTCGATCATGTTCTCGCGCAAGTCCTGCTACTTCTTCGTCCGCCCGAAGAAGAAGTTCCTCGAAGTCTGCGTCTTTCTTGGACGGGCGGTGAACGCGCCGCAGGTCCGGCGCGTCGACCGGACCTCAAAGTCGAAAATCGTGCACGTCATTCACATCACGCATCGCGACCAGGTCGAAGCGCCGATTACCGACTGGCTGCAGGAGGCTTACGGCCTGTCGGAGGTGCTCGCGGCGAAGGGGGCTGCCAGTCGCGTCCCATCGAAGGCAACCGCCGGGAAGCCGGCCGCCAGGAAGAAAACCAATAAAAGCGCCAGAATGAAGGCCAGGACGAAGGTCAGAAAGGCGTCCAGGCCGGCAAAGCCAGCACGGAAACGGGTCACCAGTCGGTCGAACCGCCGCTGACGGCCGGGAACCCGGGCTACAATAGGACCAGCACATGACCCGCCTGCGGACACGTAAATCGCTCGTGCTCGTCTGCGTCGGCATCGTGCTGTTCGCGTCGATCCTTCCTGCCGTTTCCCCGGTCTTCACCGCGATCCTCACGCCGCTGTGGCTGGTGATTCCCGCGATTGTCGTCGTCGTGGTCCGCCGGTCTGCCGCGCGCAGCGACGAACAGCCCGTCTCGCTGCTCTCGCTCCTCAACTCTCGCGCCCCTCCCGCCGCTCTCGCTCTCCTGTAATCAGCGCCGTCGCCGACGGCGTTCCGAGAGGCTCGTGTTCCGCGCGACTGGAGGAGTCATGTCGCCCGTGTCCCCGTTGTCACCCGTTGTGCCTGATCGAACGACGCGTGCGTCGCGCGTGGCGGCGCAACCAACCCTCGCGAATGGTCACGTCATCCGCAACCCGATCGGGTGGCGCGACCGGCTCGCCCGGTTCCGCGGTTCGTCGGTCGAGCTCGATCTTCGCAGTTACGACCAGCCGCTCGCAGAGATTGCAGCCATGGAAGCCGAGGTCGCGGCCCTGTCCGAGGACGATCTCGACGCGGGGGCGAGGGGCCTGCGCGACCAGGTGCGGGCCGGGGCGTCTCGTGATTCCGTCCGCACCCGCTTTTTCGCGATCGTCAGGGAGGTATCCCGGCGCGCGGTGGGCCTTCGACCCTTCGACGTGCAGATCGTTGCCGGCCTTGCGCTAGACCGCGGCGCCGTGGTCGAGATGCAGACCGGGGAAGGGAAGACGCTGGCCGCGGTGATGCCGGTCGCGCTGAACGCGCTCGCGGGCGGCGGTGTGCACGTCCTGACGTTCAACGACTACCTCGCCAGGCGGGACGCGGAATGGATGGGGCCGATCTACCGCCGGCTCGGCCTGTCGGTCGGTTTCGTGCAGCACGGCATGACGCCCGCCGAACGGCGGCGCGCCTATCACGCCGATGTGACCTACGTGACCGCGAAGGAGGCCGGATTCGATCATCTGCGCGATCTGCTCGCCACCGAGATCACCCAACTCGTTCATCGTCAGTTTCCGTTCGCCCTGATAGACGAGGCGGATTCGCTCCTGATCGACGAGGCGCGGGTGCCACTTGTCATTGCCGGCAGCGTCGGACGGGACTCGTCGTCTTCGGCGCGGCTCTCCGGGCTCGTGGGAGCCTTCTCTCCGGGCGTGCACTACGACCTCGATGAGTACGGACGGGACGTCGAGCTCACCGAGAAGGGCATCGAGCACGCCGAGCAGGCGCTCGGTTGTGGCCGGTTGCACGACGAGAAGAACTACGTGCTGCTGACCGAGCTGAATTGTGCGCTGCACGCCCACGTGCTGCTGCGCCGCGACGTCGACTACCTCGTCCGCGACGGCCGCATCGGCATCATCGACGAGCTCACCGGACGCGTCGTGCCGGATCGGCATTGGCCCGACGGACTGCAGGCGGCGCTCGAAGCCAAGGAAGGCCTCGCGCGCCGTCCCGATGGCCGGATTCTCGGCTCGATGACCCTTCAGCATTTCCTGCGCGGCTATGCACGGCTCTGCGGCATGACCGGGACCGCCCGTACGGCCGCGCCGGAGCTGGACGAGTTCTACGGCCTTCCGGTGGTCGTCATCCCGACGCACCGGCCGATGATCCGGATCGACAGTCCGGACAGGGTCTTCACGCATCGGGACGCGAAAGAGCGCGCGCTCATCGAAGAGATCCGCGTCGTGCACGCGTCGGGACGGCCGATCCTGGTCGGCACGCTGACGGTCGAAGAATCGGAGCGGCTGGCCGATCGGCTTCGCGGCGCCGGCGTTGCCTGTCAGATCCTGAACGCCCGCAACGATGCGGCCGAAGCGGGCATCGTCGCGGCCGCGGGGGCGCCTGGTGCCGTGACCATCTCGACGAACATGGCCGGGCGGGGCACCGATATCCGCCTCGGCGGCAGCGACGAGGCGGCGCGCGATCGGGTCGTGGCGCTCGGCGGTCTGTACGTGATCGGCACGAACCGGCATGAGAGCCGCCGGATCGATCTGCAGCTGCGCGGCCGCGCGGGCAGGCAGGGAGACCCGGGCGAGTCGCAGTTCTTCATCAGCCTTGACGACGATCTGCTGGTGCGCTACGGCATCCGCGGCCTGCTGGCCGGACGATTCGCGCCGGACAATCGCGCCGAACCCATCGACCATCCGGTCGTGCTGCATGAAGTGGCCCGGGCGCAGCGCATCATCGAAGGGCAGAACTTCGAGATTCGCCGGACGCTCTGGCGCTACGCGTCGGCGGTCGAGACCGAGCGGCGCGATCTCATGGACTGGCGGCAGACGATTCTCGACGGCCGCCAGGCTCCAGCCGTCTGGCAGCGCTCGCCTGACGCGCGCGCCGCGCTGGTCGCCGCGTCGGATGAGGAGAGCGTCTGTCGAGCCGAGCGTCTCGTGACCCTGTTCCACATCGACCGGGCGTGGTGCGACCACTTGTCGTTCATCGCCGACGTGCGTGAGGGCATCCACCTCGTGGCGCTCGGCGGCCGCGATCCGCTCTCGCGCTTCAGCGCCGAGATCTCGCTCGCGTTCCACAAGCTCGAGGAACAGATCGAGACCGCCGTCCTCGACGCACTC
Organism: uncultured Acidobacteriota bacterium; assembly: GCA_963785755.1. GTDB lineage: Bacteria > Acidobacteriota > Vicinamibacteria > Vicinamibacterales > 2-12-FULL-66-21 > JACCXG01. The sequence continues at coordinate 525,075 of CAWAXG010000071.1, forward strand.
GACGATATCCGCGTGAGCGCCGGCGGCATCGATCTGAGTGCGGTGAATATCAAAGGTCCATCGTCGACCTGGACCTACCTGGTCAACGACGATCCGTTCCGCAACCAGATCGGCATGATGCTGACCGGGCCGGGGAAGGCCACGTTCGCCGTCGGCGCGGCGCTCGCAGCGATGCCGCTGCTGATCCTGTGGGGCCTGGTGGACCGGTTCGGGCGCCGGCGTCCGCGCCGCTGAAGAGAGCAACAGCAGAGGTGCCGCGTAGGGAGTCGCGCGCTTGTCGCCGGCACGACGATCCGCAATGCCTGAGGGACTGAGACGATCCGAGTGGAGTGACGTCCCCCTACTTGCCCCGCAGTTTCGCCACCGGACCACCGACGCCGTTCGGGAGCTGTTCGTTGGCGAGTTGATCCTCGTCTTTGACGGCCCGCTTGAGCCGCTGGAGCTCCGCCTTCAACGAAGAGGTCAAGGCCTCCTGGCCGGCTTCGCCGTACAGGTTGTGTTGCTCGAACGGGTCGTTGACGAGATCGAACAGCTCCCACTGGTCTTTCTTCCAGAAATGAATCAGCTTGTGGGTGCGGGTGCGGACGCCATAGTGTGCGCGGGTGTTGTGGTCGCCCGGGTCATGGTAATAGCGGTAGTACATCGACGTCCGCCAGTCCGCCGGCGGACGGCCGCGCAGCACGGGCAGCAGGCTTCGGCCCTGCATCTCGGCGGGAACCTGCAACTGAGCGGCGTCGAGGAACGTGGGCGCGAAATCCACGTTGAGGCCGATGGCGTCGCTTCGGGTTCCTGGCTTGATCGCGGCCGGCCAGCGCACGAGAAACGGCATGCGCAGGGACTCTTCGTACATGAATCTCTTGTCGTACAGACCCTTATCGCCAAGGAAGAAGCCCTGGTCGCTCGTGTAGATCACCAGCGTGTTCCGCGACAGGCCGTTGGCCTGAAGGAAGTCCAGCACCCGCCCGACGTTGTCGTCCACCGACTGGATGGTCGCAAGGTAATCCTGCATGTAGCGTTGGTACTTCCAGCGCACGAGCGGCTCGCCCGTCAAGGTGATCTCCTTGCCTTCCCGGGTGATGGTTACGCTCATCGGCTTCGCGCCGAGCCATTTCGTGAGCTCGGGATCGGCGAGGCCTGAGGGAGGAGGAAGTTTGAGATCGCGATTGGTGAGGTCGTTCGCGACCCGCTGCTGGTTCTCGCGGAGCGCGTCGCTCCGCGTCTCGTACGAATCCCAGAGTGTCTCCGGCTCGGGAATCCGGCGATTGGCGAACTGCTCGCGATACTTGGCGTCGGGTTCCCAGGGACGATGCGGCGCCTTGTGATGGAGCATCAGGAAGAACGGCTTGTTCGGCGGCCGGTTTTTCAGAAAGTCAATCGCCAGATCGGTCACCACGTCGGTCACGTACCGGCCGGTGTACGTCTTTTCGCCCGAGGCGGTATAGAGCAGCGGATCCATGTAGGCACCCTGGCCGGGGAGAATCTCCCACGTGTCGAATCCCACGGGATCGCTGCCAAGGTGCCACTTGCCGATCATGCCGGTGTGATAGCCGCCCTGCTGCAGCAGCCGCGCGACGGTCATACGCGAACTGTCGAACCGGTTGAACATGGTCACGCCGTTCAGGTGCGAGTACTGGCCGGTCAGGATCGCCGCGCGGCTGGGGGTGCAGATCGAGTTGGTCACGAACACGTTCCGCAGGAGTGCCCCTTCGCGCGCCAGCCGATCCAGGTTGGGCGTCTGGTTCACGCGCGAACCGTACGCGCTGATCGCGTGCGCGGCGTGATCGTCCGACATGATGAAGACGATGTTGGGCCGCTGAGCGAATGCGGGGGCAGCGGCCAGCAGGCGAGAGGGCGGCGCGTGGCACGAAGAGCGCCTTTGCGGCGCGAAGGTCGAACCCCTACTTGAGTGATGCCGTAGACGTCGGTTTAGGCAAGTATCCAAGGCTCGTGAGGAATCGGTCCATCTCCGCGAGCGTCTCCTTGTACCATTTGCCGCCGTCTCGGGCCGGGTTGAAGAATCCGTGGCCGGCGCCCTCGTATCCCACCAGCTCGCAGCGGCTTCCGAGCCTGGTCGCCTCGGCACAGAACCGTTCGACGGAAAGATAGGGTACGGTCGCGTCAGCCTTGCCGTGGACGATCAACGTCGGCGGCAGGCCGCGCGACAGGTGGGCCAGCGGGGAGGCTTCCGGGCCGCGGCCGCCGAATCGTTCGTTCATCACTGAAGGCGCGCTGGCTGCGGTGTCGACCGCGGGATTGAACAGGACCAGGGCGTCGGGTTTTGCGCTGATGCGCTTGTCCTCACCCGGGTCGTCGAATCGGTCGAACACCGCGGTGCTGACCGCGATGTGGCCACCCGAGGAGCCCCCGGCTGCGGCAAGGCGACCGGGATCGATGCCGAGCTCCTTCGCATGCGATCGCACCCATCGCATCGCGGATCTGGCATCCGCCATGGCCTCGAGCGGCGTCGTATTGTGCCGGCTCCGGACGCGATAGTCGGCGACGATCGCAATCATCCCTCTGTCGGTCAGATGCTTGGACTGCGGCACGAACTGCTCGACCGTGCCGCTGACCCAGCCGCCGCCGAAGAAGAACACGATCGCCGGCCTCGTGCTCGATGCCCGATGATCGGCCGGGCTGAACACGTGCAACCGCAGTTGAATATCACCGGCGGTCTTGTACACATGCGTGACCGCACCGGCGATCGAAGTCGGCTGCGGCGCAATCGGCGCCTGGGCCGAGACCGCGGTCGACATCAAGGCAAAGAGGATCGGTGCGGACCAAATCTGTGAGTTCATAGGTTTCTTTTGTATCTCAGATTCGTTGGCGATTCTCATTCAGCTGACGAGGGCGCTGAACGCGCTGCAAGAAGAAAAATTTCCTCCCGTCCTCCCATCATCCTGTCCTCGCATCCGCCCCGAACAGGCCCCCGAATATCTGACGCAACAGCTCCGGTTGCATCCCGAGCACGTCGAACAGCGTCTCGCGCTCGAGGCGGAGGGCCATACCACTCCGGACCACCGAGGCTGACAGGCCGAGTGGCTGGCCTGCCATCGTGCTGATCGAGCCGATGGCGTCGCCGCCGCGCGCGGTGAAATGGCCAGCCGAGGGGCTGGTGAGCGCCAGCTCGCCCGAGAGCAGCAGCCACATCGCCTGAGGCGCGGACTCGGCAAACAGCTCCGAGCCCGCCGTCATGGTCACCGTCTGCGCGATCGCGGCCAGCTCCTGCATGCCACCCGCGGACACACGTGCGAACAGCGGGACACGCTGAAGCGCCAGCACTTTCTCGATCCCCGTGACGCCGCCGGCAGCGAGCGGCTCCAGGTCCGGTCCGGCGGCCGTTGAATGCACGGGTCCAGCCGCGGCCCAGTCCGAACGCTCGGCCAGCGTCGCGAACAGGCCGCTGACCAGATCGGTGTTGTCGGCCAGCAGCGTGCGGAGCTCGTCGCCGGTCAGCGCGAGGGTGACGGCGATGTCAATGGTCCGAAGGGACTCGGGCATCGGCAATCCCTGGATCGCTTCGACGAAACCAAGCGAGGCCGGCGCCGCCACGGAATGCGGCGCTGCCTCGCGGCTGGTCGCGGTGACCTGGCCGTCGAGGAGCAGGTGCACGCGTTCCGGCACCAGACCTTCCTGTGCGAGAACGGTCCCTGACTCGTGGCGGATCTGCCGGGCCGATCCCGCGATCCGGAACAGCTCGTCGACGGACACCGATGCGAACAGCGGCAGGCGCCGCAGCATGCCGGCGAGGACCGCGGCCGGCAAGCGGCTCGAGCCAGAGCTCGCGGCGCCGGCCCGCCTCGAGGCGGCGCTCGGCCAGCGCCCACGACGCGGCCTCGAACACGTACCAGTCCCGCGCGTCACGATGCGCGAGCACGTGCTCGACGTCATCGGCCAGGCTCCAGACGGCCCGCTCGCGGACGACGTCAATCGCGGCGGCGGCGACGACCTGATTGTCGTCGTTGATCAGCTGCAGCAGGGTTTCCTCGACGTCCCGCGGCCGCGTGCGCTCGAGGACGTTCCCGCGGCGGACCCGCTCTTCCACCGGCATGTCTTCGAGAACCGGCATGACGCGCTTGCGGAGCTGTCCGGTGAGGACGTTGTCGAGGTATTCGGACGCGCTCGCGCGGCTGCGCCCGTCGCCGCGCTCGAGCGTCCACCGGGCGGCAGCGATGTCACGCCACGGATAGATGAGCGCCAGCAGCCGGTAGATCCGGTCCTTGCTGCGCTGCAGCTTTTCGGCCAGCGCCTGCGCGAGCAGCGAGTCGCGGGGCAGGCTCTGGCGCGCGAACAGATTCTCCGACAGGGACAGCGTCGTGAAGAACGTGCGTGCTTCCGTGAGGGCGAGCGCCTCGATCGGTTCGCGCGCGAACCGGAGATCGTCCCGCTCGCGCCGGAGCCGCTCCAACGCCGCGATCACCTTGTATCGCAGGAACCCGTCGGCCTCGCCTAGCGCAGAGACGAGGGCGTCGACGCTCGTCTGACACGGAATCCGGGCGAGCGTCGCGGGAATGTGCCGCCGGATCCAGGCATCCTCGTCCGGATCGCGCATGAAGTGCGCGAGCGCCTCGACGACCGGCTCGCCGTAACTGACCAGCACCTCGCGGGCGTGCGCCTTCAACTGCCGGTGGCGCAACAGCGCGACCAGCGTTGGCACGAAGATGAAGTCCGACGCTCCCACGGCACGCACGCCGGCCATTGCTTCTTCCGCGACCTCGGGCGCCGGATCGTACAGAAGCGGGATCAGTAGAGGACGGAAGCGCGGCTGCGCGATGCTACGGATCGCGACAGCAACGTCGCGACGGGCCTGCCGCGCGGTATCGCGGGCATCGCTCGACAGCAGCTGCAGCGCCTCCTCCGCGGCATCCACATCCTCGCTGCGCGAGCTCCCGGCAAGTGCGACCACGGCCGTTGCCCTGATACGCGGATCGGGATCGGCGAGCAGCGGCCGGGCGACCGTCACGGCGTCTTCCTGGTTGATGGCCGCCATCGCGGTGATCGCCGCGGCCCGCACACCCGCGTCAGGATCGCTCAGCAGCCGCCGGATCTGCGCCAGCCATGGAACGCCGCGGCGCACGCGGGCGGCGTTCAGCGCCTGGCCTGCTTCGCCATTGCCGCCCGGCGGCGGCGAGCGCGCGCAGCGCGCGGACACGAACCGCCGGAGCTTCGTGGTAGAGCAGCAGCGGCGTGACCAGACTGCCTTTGTCGAGGCTTTCCAGAACGTCGATTGCGTACAGCACCCGGTGCTCGTCCGGGTGTCCGAGCTCCTGCACCAGGGTCTCGATGGTTGACAGGTCCGCCGCCGCGAGACGCACCTGATCGGGCTGCACTACTCGCTGTGTGAGGCTCTCCCTGAACGCGGCGACGTATTGACGCTTCACGCGAAGCGCCGTCGCAATCCACAACCCGACAATGATCAGGCTGGCGAAGCTGACCTGCTGCCAATTGAGGCCCAGCCCCCAAGGCTTGACGAGAATCAGCATCAGCAGACCGCTGACGCCCTTGGCGACGCGATCGACGGTCACGTCCACGAACGGCTTGGCGCGGTACTTCAGGTCGGTCGGGAGCGGCAGGAACAGGATCTCCCGCGTCGTCTTGTCGACGGTGTAGCGGAGCGACTGATCGAGTACGCGCGCGAGGCTGGGTGCCCAGAGCGCGGCGTTCAGCAGCATCACGATCGCCGTGCTGCCGAAGCCGATCGGGAGGACGAGGAGCGCGAACCCGATGCCCAGGTAGCGATGGATGCGGCTGGTCAGCCAGACCTGGATGACGAACGCGATGCTCGACGTCCAGATCAGCACGAGCCCGAGGAACGACGTCAGGCCATCGACGTTGGCGCGGCCCTTGGCGGCCTCGGTCGCCATGTTCAGCTGCTGCTCGATGATGTTGGCGCCGAGAGCCGCGAAGCTGATGGCGATCGCGATGATCTGCAGATGGCGCGACGCGCCGAGCAGCCGCAGCGCTTCGCCGAAGCCGACCCCTTTCTCCTCGGACGCGCTCGCAGAGACAACGTCCGCCGGTTGTTCGCGGGCCAGGATGGTGACGACGACGAGCACTGCGACGGTGAGGATCGCGGCGCTGTAGAGCACGAGATTGAAGGTGCCGAGGGCGCTCGCGCGATACGCCATGAAGCCGCCGGCCATGCCGCCGAGCGGTGCGCCGGCGCCGATGAAGCCGAACAGCCGCTTCGCCTGGCGCGGGTCGTAGGTGACGTTGGCGAGCGTCCAGAACTGGCTGGTGAGCAGAATCCCGAGCAGCAGTCCCCACAGATAGAAGGCGACCGCGACCCAGGTCGAGCCGGTCTTGAAGAGGAACCAGAACGCGACGAGCGCACCGACCATGGCGGCCTGGATGATCGGCAGTCCCCACCGCCGTGGCAGCCGGCTGATCGTGGCGGTGTACCCGGCCATGACGGCGGCGATGATGAAGCTCGCGACGAGCGGCATCCACGGCAGGTTGTCCGCGCCGAGATCCTTGATGAACGCCGATCGCGTGATCGGCCGGATCACGTTGTACGCCCACATCACGAGGAAGGAGTAGGCGAACATGAGGAGAGCAGTGGTGCTCTCCTCCTTCCGCATTTCCACGACAGGCGACAACAGCTTCTGGACGAGCGCCATGCTGCACGCAAAAAAGGAAGCGGATTGACGGGCTGAGTGACGCGCGGAGTGTATCAAGCCAGCCGGGATGGGGCCAGCGGCCAGATCCGGTTATCCTTACGCGCTATGGCAAACATTGTCGAATTCCCCTGCAATGGCGGGAATGCGTCCGGATACCTGGCCCTGCCGCCGAAGGGGCGCGGCCCTGGCGTGCTGGTCATCCAGGAGTGGTGGGGCCTGGATCCGGGAATCAAGGAGAGCACCGATCGTCTCGGCGCCGCCGGGTTCGTGGCGCTGGCGCCGGATCTGTATCACGGAGAGGTCGCGGCGCACGACGAGATGGACAAGGCGTCGAGCCTGATGCAGACCCTGCCGCCCGAGCGCGCCACCCGCGACATGAGCGCGGCGATCGACTACCTCGCCAGCTACGACGCCGTCACCAGCGATGGCATCGGCGTCGTCGGGTTCTGCATGGGCGGGATGCTGGCGTTCCTCATCGCCGCGCACCGGCCGGACAAGGTCAAGGCGGTGGTGCCCTTCTACGGCTTCCCGCAGGGCGCGGCTGAACCCGACTGGTCGAAGTTGACCGCGGCGATCAGCGGGCACATGGCCGAGCACGACGACTACTTCTCCCCCAAAGCCGCTCGCGCGCTCGAGGCGAAGCTCCGGGCGATGGGCAAAGAGGTCACGCTGAAGGTTCACGAGGGCACCGGGCACGCGTTCATGGGACCGCACAACGCCTTGGGGACCTTGAATGCCGCGCTCGCGGCCAGGATCTGGCCGGAAGTGATTAGCTTCTTACAGTCGAAGTTGCCCGACGAAGGCAGAGCGCTGAAGGCAGGAGAGCGGGCGAAGGGGCTTTACTCGTGTCAACTCTCCAACTTCCAACTCCCAAACAGTCTGTTCGTACCATCTGGGCGAAAGTCGAGACAACGAAGTATTCCGTGACGACTTTCACCCCGATGGTCCGCGCGACTCCGCTTGGGAGTTGGAGGTTGGGAGTTGGGAGTTGACAGCGCTGCGTTCTTCAGCCCCGCTAGCGCAGCTCCTGCTGCGGATCGATCTGGCTGGCGCGGCGCGCTGGAAGATACGACGCAACGACCGCGGTTCCCGTGAGGATCGTTGCCGCGGCCAGCAGGGACGGCAGATCGAGTGTGGTGACGCCGCCGAACAGCAGTCCGGACAGCGCCCCTGACAACGCGAAGGTACCCGCGACGCCGACCGCGGCGCCGGCGCCGGTTACCAGCAGTCCCTCCAACACGATCCTCGACACGATCATTCGCCGTGTCGCCCCGAGCGCGAGTCGGACGCCGATCTCATGCCGGCGGCTCGAGACCGAATGGCTCATCACGCCGTAGATGCCGACGGAGGCGAGCACGAGCGCAATCCCGGCGAAGACCCCCAGCAGCACCACGATGAACCGTGCGCTCATCGTCGCCAGACCTATCGCGTCCCGCATGAGGATTACGTCTGAGATCGAGGCGGTGGCGGTCAACGATCGCACGGTGGACCGGGCAGCCCGCACCGCGTCTGCCGGGTCGCCGGCCGTGCGGATGAAGTAGCTGAGGTAACTCGGGAACTGCGCCTGCTGGAGCAGCGGCAGATAGACTTCCTCGCCCGGCGGCGCCTGCCAGTCTCCGCGGACAGCGTCCTTGGCGATGCCGACGATCGTCAGCCACGCACCTTGACGCACGCGGATGCGCTTGCCCAGCGCGTCTTCTCCCGGCCAGTGCACGGCCGCAAGGGTCTGATTGACGATGACGACATCCGGCGCCCCGGTACGATCGAGATCGGTAAAGTCCCTGCCGCGCACGAGCGGCAGTCCCATCGTCCCGAAATACCCGGGCAGCACCATCCGATACGCGGCGGTCGGCGCCTCGCCCGGGGAGGGTGCCGGCCGGCCTTCGATGGCGAACGGCATGCCCCAGATGTCCCCGACCAGCGGCGCGTGATTGATCGCGCTCACCGCCTCGACACCGGGCATCGACTTCAGGCGATCGATCAGTTGCGTGTAGAACGCCGGCCGTCGTTCGGGCGGTGCGTCGGCGGTGCCCTCCACGGACACAACCATCGAAAGGAGACGGTCCGGGTTCCACCCGGGGTCGATGCTACGCAGCGCAACAAAGCTGCGCAGCAGCAGCGCCGCGCCGAACAGCAGCATGATGGCGAGCGCGACTTCGGAGCCGATCAGCAGGTTCCGGACACGGCGGCTGCGGCGGCCCGCCGTTGAACCGCGATCCGCTTCACGCAGTGCCGTCGTGAGATCCGGACGGGACAGCTTGATCGCGGGCGCCAGGCCGAAGAGGATCGCGGTCGCGACCGAGAGTCCGATTGCGAACGAGAGCACGGTTCCGTCGAACGCGATCGACTGGGCCCGCGGAATGCTCGATGCCCCGAGTTGTTTGAATACCGAAATCGCCCAGACCGCCAGCGCGACGCCGCCGACGCCGCCAGCCGCGGCGAGCAGCAGGCTTTCGGTCAGGAATTGACGCAGCAGCCGGCGCCTGCCCGCGCCGAGAGCCGCGCGCAGCGCGACTTCACGTTCGCGCGTCGACGCACGCGCCAGCAGCAGGTGGGCGACGTTCGCGCACGCGATCAGCAGCACCAGACCAACGCCGCCGAACAGCACGACGACCGCCCGCCGGATGTTGCCGACGACCTTCTCCTTCAGGAGCGTGACCGTGACGTTGCGGTTGGTGCCCGGATATCTGGTCTCGAGGTCGGCCGTGAGTGTGGCCATGCCGGCCCGCGCCTGGTCGATCGTCACGTCAGGCCCGAGCCGCGCGAACACCCGCAGGCTGTTGCCGCCGCGCTGCGACGCGCGCGGCCCGAGCACCAGCGGCGCCCACAATTCGGCGCGGGTCGCCCAGAACGGAGCGAAGGCGAAGCGCGGTGGCATGACCCCGACGACGACGTGGGGGGCGCCGTTGAGGAGAATCTCGCGGCCCAGAATGGACGGGTCCGCGCCGAACACGCGCCGCCACAATCCGTCCCCGATCACGATCTCCTGGAGTCCGGCCTCGCCGGCATCCGGAAAGCGGCCGAGCGCCGGAGGGACGCCGAGCATCGGCAGAATCTCCGAGGTGACACGCAAGGCGAAGAGCTTTTCGGGATCGCCAACGCCGCCCAGGTTGGGCGTCCAGTACTCCGCCGCGCCCATCGAGGCGAACACGCGGTTGTACTGCTGCCAGTCGAGAAAATTGGCAGGCGCCACCGGGTTTCGCTCGCTGTGCAGGACGACGACCAGGCGATCGGCGTCCGCGTAGTCGAGCGGCCGCAGCAGCACCGCGTGCACGACGCTGAAGGTCGCAGACGACGCGCCAATGCCGAGCGCGAGGGCGACGACGACCGCGGCGTTCAGGGCCGGGGCTCGGCGAAAGAGACGCAAGCCGTAGGTCAGATCCTGCTTCAGGCGCTCGAAGAATGCCGTCGGTCGCACGTCCCTCACCCCTTCCGTGACTTGCGTGACGCCGCCGACTTCGCGGAGCGCGATGAGGCGGGCGTGTTCGGGCGACGCGCCGGCGCGCCGCTTTTCGTCGGTCAACAGCGCGACGTAGGCGCCCAGTTCGTCGTCGATGTCCCGAATCGGTCGGCGATCGGCCGATCAAGCGATTCCACCAGAGCCGTGCGCGCATCAACATCGTCGAACCACGGGCTCAGGACGTCGCCCGCAGCGCGCTGGCGAGGCCGTCAACCAGACGGCGCCACTTCGCCGTTTCCGACCCGAGCTGGCGCCGGCCGAGCGCGGTCAGCTGATAGAACCGCGCGCGGCGGCCGTTCTCGGACGCGTCCCAGGACGACTTCAGCCATCCGGCGCGCTCCATGCGGTGCAATGCCGGAAACAGCGAACCGGCTTTGACCTCGAAGGCGCCCTGCGTCATCGCCTCGATCCGCCGGGCGATGCCGAGCCCATGGCGCTCGCCAGTGCCGAGCGCTCGGAGGATCAGCACCTCGAGGGTGCCTGGCAGAATGGGACCTGGCGATGGCGGCATGGCTCGCTGTCTCGTATAGCCGGGCTATAGCAGGCCGGACTTTGTTATAGACGGACTATACGGCGGAATGGTTGGCAAGCCGTTGGCGCGCGCGCTCCGCAGCATTGACGAGTTGCGGATTTACGCTGATGAGCAGCGGTCGCCGTCGGACGGCAATGCGAGCCGTGTCGAGACATCGCGCCTGTTCCGGTCGGGCGGCGGCCGGAGGCCGCCGCGGGAGCGGACGAGCGTGGTGGGAATCGCAAGCACCCGCCGTCCCCAATGGTGCTTGCGATTCCCACCACGCTCGTCCACTCTGCCGCGCTTCGCGCGGCCCGACCGGAACGCAATCGTCTGCGACGTTAAAACAACGCCGCGCCTTCGAGCGCGACCGCTCCGTGACCGCGGATCAATGCGCGCGTTGCCGCTGAACGATCCGCGTGAATCCGCGTTGATCCGCGACTCGTGTCTTGAGACGCGAGCATCGCGCCCGTCCGTCATGGCGAGAACAGCCGGGGTTCGAGTAAAGTGTGGCCTCAGGCACTCGCATGCAGAGGCAATCCATCGTTCGTATGATGGCTGCTGTCGTAGCGATATCTCTCATTGCCGGCGTTCCCTGCGAGAACGCCTGACGGCGCGAACCTCGAAGCCGCACAGACGCCGGTTTCTTCCCCGGCCAGTGCACAGCCCTCTCAGATCATCGGCACGGGCAGCATCTCCGGCACCGTCGTCGCGCTGGCGACGGGCGAGCCGATCGCCGAGGCGCGGGTCACGCTATACAGTCAGCGGCTCGCAGGGAATGCTCGACGATCGCGACGGACGCACAGGGCCGCTTTGCATTCAGCGAGTTGCCGGCGGGACGTTACAGCGTCCACGGGATAGAGAGGGTTTCCTTCGCGTCAGTTATGGCCAGCGTCGCGCCGGATGGAGGCGCACAGCCATTTTCGCTCGCAGACGGCGAGCAGCGGACCATCGATCTGCGGCTGCCGCGCCACAGCGTGATTGCCGGACGTGTTCTCGACTCGCGTGGGAATCCCCTCGCCGGGGCGTTCGTGCGCGCGATGCTATCCAACCATGAACATGGGCTACCGCCGGATGCGGTCGGCGTCCAGTGCCAGGACCGACCAGGCGGGCAACTACCGAATCCAATGGCTGCAAGCTTCCGAGTACGTTGTCTGTGCGTCCACGACCAGCCCCGGACCGCTGATGAGCGAAGCACAGCGCCTTCGCGCGGAGATCGACAGGCTGAAGAATCTGCCATTCCGACCGGGTCCGGATGGAAAGGACGCGGAGGAAAAGAACGCGGCGCAGATTGCGGAGATGGAGGCACGGTTGCCCGCGCAGCTCGGACCGGTCTTTGGCTATGCGCCGGCCTGTAATCCGAAGGACGGGGCTCCGGCGATCGCACTTGCGCCTGGAGAAGAACGGCACGGCGTGGACTTTCAGCTGCCCGACACGAAGCTGGCGCGAATCGAGGGCGTGGTCCGGGGCCTGCCGGACGCAAGCGCGATGGATCCGATCACGCTCGTCCATGCCGACGACGTGCTGAGTGACGAGAGGCGGGACGCTCGACCCTCCCGCGATGGACGCTTCACCTTCAGGGATGTGCCGCCCGGACGCTATCTGCTGGTGTGCCGCAGTGAGGCACTGTCACAGAGTGAGCGGGAGCGCGCGATCGGCGAGCGTCAGTCGTACAAGGTGCGCTTGTGTCCGGCTGCCGAGGTCACGATCGACAAGCAGGACATCGAGGACGTCGTAGTCGACTTTGCCCGGGTCGCGACGATAGGTGGGCGGGTGGTGTGGAACGGCACCGGCGCGCGGCCGGACCTGTCGCGAGTCGAGGTCAGGGTCGATCCGGTGACGACCGGCACGATCAAAGGCTATGGACTTGTTACTACGCAGGCGGATCCGAGTGGCCAGTTCGCCCTGACGAACGTGATACCTGGCGTATACCGACTATCGGCCAATACCCGGTCGGAGAATTATCCAGAGACGTTGTTCGTCGAATCCATCACGACCGCAGGCCAGGATGCACTCGCTCAACCGCTCGAGCTGAAGGCTGAGCAGACGGTCTCCGGCGCCGTCGTCACGCTGACCGATCGGTATACCGAGCTGTCAGGCACGATCCTCGAAGCCAACGGCTATCCAGCGACCGAGTACATGATCGTCCTGTACCCCACCGACCAGAGGTTTTGGACCCCCGATTCCCGGCGACGCCGGATTACTAGAGGACACCCGAACGGCAGCTATGTGATGCGCGGCATGCCGCCCGGCGACTACTACATCGCGACAGTGCTCGATCCCGAGTTCGGCGACTGGTTCAAGCCGGGGTTCATGCAACAACTCGAGCCGATGTTGCGGGTGACGCTTGGCGCTGAGGAGAAGAAGGTCCAGCACCTGCGCGTCCCTGGCGGCCGGTACGGCTGCGCCTTAGCGCGGAGGCTCCAGCCCCGCGATCCTGCGCGCAGCTGAAGCCGCGCGCTACAGCGTCCCGAGTCCCGAGCCCCGCAGCTCACGGGTCGAGTCCCGAGCTGAGATCGCCTGCCCCAGACGCGCCTGCAGGCGCGCGCGAAAACGCCGGCCGACGCGGATCTCCGTTCGATCGCGCAGCAGCACGATGTAATCGCCGTGCGCATCCTGCCGCAGTTCGTCGACCAGATCGATGTTGACGATCGCGGAGCGATGGATCCGCACGAAGCGCCGCTCGTCGAGCGACGAGTCGAGCGATCCGAGAAGGCCGCGGTGCAGGTGGACGTTGCCGTCGCGCGTGTGCAGCTTGACGTACATGCCATCCGCTTCGATCCAGCTGATTTGCTCGACGGGCAGCAGGCGCACGCGGTGCGGCCCCTTGACCACAATCCGGTCGAGCAGCGGTTTCTGCGGCTGCGGGTCGTCGGGGGGCGACGCCTGCCCGACATTGTCGAGCAGCGCCTGCATCTGTGCCAGGAGGGTGTGCGCGAACCCCGCGCGGGCATGGCGGATGGCGCGGTCGAGAGCGGCCTGAAAGCGCTCGTCGCTGAACGGCTTCAGCAGATAGTCGATGGCATGCGCCTCGAACGCGCGCAGCGCGTACTCGTCGTGCGCGGTCACGAAAACGACGACGGGCAGGTGTTCCGGACCACGCTGCTCGACCAGCCTGGCAATCACGCCAAAGCCATCGAGCTCCGGCATCTGCACGTCGAGGAACAGCACGTGCACCGGCCGGCCGGCGCGGTCCGCGCCCTCCATGACCGCAAGCGCCTCGGCGCCTCCGCCACAGCACCCGACCAGGTCGACACGAGCATCGGGCTCCAGCAGATTCCTCAGCCGCCCCCGCGCCGGCTTTTCGTCGTCGACGACGAGCACCCGGAGGATGGTGCTCATGCGCTCCTGCTCGCGGCGGCGGCTGGGGTGGCCGATACGGCGGCGCCGGCGCGTACCGGGAGATCGAGGTGAACCTCGACGCCGCCTGACGGGACTGGTGCAACCCGCAGGAGATCGCTGCGGCTGTACAGGTGTTCGAGCCGCGAGGCGACGTTCAACAGGCCGACGCCGCCGTTCTGGCCCAGCTGCCAACCGGGTTTGAGTCCCACGCCATCGTCACGCACCCGCAGTTTCAGCACCGAATCCTCGCGCCTCGCCGTCACCTCTACGTGTCCACCGGACAGCCGCGCGCCGACGCCGTGGCGAATTGCATTCTCGACGAGCGGCTGCAGGAGAAAGCTCGGCACCATCACGTCGAGCAGGTCGTCGTCCACGTCCACGGTCACGACGATGCGTCCTTCGAATCGTGCCGATTCGATCACGAGGTAGTCGTCGAGGAACGTCAGCTCCTCGCCCAGCGTGACGCGGGGACGCGAGGCATGGGTCAGCGACGCGCGCAGGAGATCGCCGAGGCGTTCCATCAGCCGGCGGGCCATCTGCGGATTGGTCTCGGTGAAGGCGCTGATGGTATTGAGCGCGTTGAACAGGAAGTGCGGGTGCAGCTGCGCGCGGAGGCTCTGCAGGCGCGCTTCGACGAGCCGGCGTTCGAGATCGGCGGTCTGCAGCGCCAGCTCGTGCGCCTCGCGATCGCGCTGCCGCACTTGCGCGGCGTAGTCGCGGGCGATCGACACGCCGGCAATCACAGCGTAGATCAGGAGGTCCCAGTAGAACCGCTCGAGAAAGAATTCCGCGATGCTGGGAGGCCAGCGGGCGCCCCGAAGTGGCCGGCTGATCAGCCGGATGACGATCGACAGGCAGGTCACCGCGAGTCCGAGCGGCACGTGCAGGGCAACACGCGCGGCCAGGCTCCTGCTCGCGCCCAGCCGCCTGTCGATCCAGAAAATCAGCGGTGTGAGGAGCCCCCAGACATACCATCGCGGCGCCGTCAGAGACAGCGCCACGCCCCATGGGATCTTGCCGCCACTCAGGATGATGAACTGGCTGGCAAAGAAGACGGACAGCCCGGTCCAGAGCAGAAGGGCCCAGAAGGCAAGCCGCAGCCGTCGGGCCCAGCGCGGGCCCGCGGAAGGTGCCGAGTCTGAAGCGGAGGAGTGGCTCACTTCATTGCGGTGACGCGGAGGTTCCTGAAGCTGCCGGCGCTCCCGTTGCCCGTCCACAACCCAATCATGCCTCGATCCTGCCGGCCGCGACCAGCCGCCGGGTCATCGTAGCGGGGAGATCGCCACGCGCCGAGACCAGTGTAACGAACGACGGAAAGAGACGATGAGCGGCGGCCCCGAATGGATGAACGGGCCGTGGCAACTTGCACCTTCCAACTTGCGACTGGCAAGACGTATAGTCTCGCCATCGATCGATCGGAGGCCTATGAGACGCCTGTCCGTACTCCTCGTCCTGTCCCTGTGTCCTGCCGCCGTGCTGGCGCAGTCCACATTGCAGTTCCGCGACATGTTCAACGGCCGGGATCTGACCGGCTGGGTCAATATCAACACCGCGCCCGAGACCTGGAAGTTCAAGGACGGAGTCCTCGTCTGCTCCGGCCGGCCGCTCGGCGTGCTGTGCAGTGAGAAGCAGTACGAGAACTTCGTCCTCCACATCGAGTGGATGCACATGGAGCCCGGCGGCAATTCCGGGGTCTTCGTGTGGAGCAGCTCGCGCGCCGACGAGAACAAGCGCCTTCCCGACGGCGTCGAGGTCCAGATGCTCGAGCTGGAATGGCCGAACCTGAACGTCCGCAACGGGGTCACCCCGCCGGTTGCGTACGTGCATGGCGAGCTGTTCGGTGTCGGCGGCGTCAAGGTGACGCCGGACAACCCTCGCGGCGAACGCAGCATGTCGGCCGAGAATCGCGCCCTCGGCAAGGGCCAGTGGAATACCTACGACGTCGTCGCCGTCGACGGCACCATCAAGCTGTCGGTCAACGGCAAGTTCGTGAACGGCATCGCGCGGTCATCACAGAAGAAGGGCTACTTCTGTCTCGAGTCCGAGGGGGGAGAAATCCATTTCCGGAACATCAAGGTCCTGGAACTGCCGCCCGGAATCACGACCGCCGAACAGACGGCGCCGGAGCGGAAGTAGCAGCGCCCAGGCCCATCCTGGCCAGGCACCGATCGAACCGCGGATCCCCGCGCAGATGATCCCACTGCGGTCCGACCGCGAGGTCCACCAGGCACGGCTCGTGCGAGTCGATTGCGCGGTCCAGGTTCTGCATCGCCGCATCCAAGTCGCCGAGTTCCCCCTGGAGCAGCGCCAGCTGCAGCGCGGGAAGCTTGCTCCCTTGCGTCTGGAGGACCCAGCGCACTACGCCGGCGCGTCCGTCTGACGCGTAGACCTGCTTCAGGATGTCGAGGACGTCGGCCGGAGCGCCGAACGTTTCGGCGTGTCTGATGTTCTCGGCCATGTGACGATCGACCTCACCCATCAACAGATAGGCGGCCGCGATGTGCTCGCGTGCGACGAGGTGCCGGGGATCGAGCTCGAGGGTCCTGTCGGCCCACGCGATCGTGTCCTCATAGCGGCGCTGATGCCAGTACAGACATCGAGATGGCCAGGTGCACCAGCGGCGAGAACGGGTCGCGCTCGAGCGCGCGCAGCTTCATTTCGAGGCCGTCGTCAACGCGCCCGAGCGCGTCGAGGAGGCGGCCGTACATCACGTAGGCTTCGGTGTGGTTAGGATTGATCTCGAGGGCGCGCTGGAAACTGCGCTCGGCGCCGATCCAATCCCACTGGCCGAGGAATGACACCGCGCCAAGGGCGAGTTGCGCGTCAGCGCAGCAATCGTCCACGGCCAGCGCCCGGAGCGCCGCGTTCCTCGCGCGCGTGTAGCTCTGCTCATGAGGCGCGAGTCGAAGTTCCGCCTGCTGGCAGTACGCCAGCGCCAGACCGGCGTGCGCCGGCGCAAACGTCGCGTCCAATCCGATCGCCGCTTCGTACGCGGCGATCGCATCCGGCACACGGGACCTCGAGTACGCGAGCAGATGCGACCGTCCCCGTCCCACGAGCTCGTAGACTTCCAGCCGGCTCGGCCGCCGCGACAGCCCGCCGCGAAGATCCGCCCAATTGCCGAACACACCGGCGAAACGCATGGGAGAGGCCGGCGCATCGAACACCGCCGCGACCGACTCGGCAATCGCCTCGGGAATCGGCAAGCCTGTATCGGCGGTGTCGTCGAACTCGTCGCTCCACAACCGCGCGCCATCCCGGGTTCGAACCAGTTGCGCGGCCACTCGCAGCCCTTCGCCGGTCGCGTCGAATCGCGTGACGACGACGGCGTCGACGCCGAGCGACCGGCCGATTGACGACGGGTCCTGGGGGGAATCGGTGTAGGTGTGAATCGCACGAGTCGGGCGCACCGAGATGTCGTGGAACCGGCCGAGGCCGGCAATCACCGCATCCGCGATCCCCAGGCCCACGGATCGATTCGACTCGGATGTCGCTCCGTCAGTCGGTTGTGCCGGCAACACGGCGATCGCGCAGCGCCGCGGCTGGCCGTCGAGCCGGTCCAGTGACGTGACCGTTGCGATGAAACGATATCCCGCCCTGGCGACGGTCTCGATGTAGCGCGGCGCGCGGTTGTCGTCCCCCAGCGCCTTGCGGAGTCCGGAGACGTGCACCGAGAGGATCCCCTCTTCGACGAACGATCCGGCCCATATCCCGTCGAGCAGTTCGCGTTTGCTGACCAGCCGTCCGGCGTTGCGGACGAGGTGAACGAGAACGTCGTAGGCCTTCGGGGTCAGCGAAATCGTGTGGCCGTCGCGGGACAGGCGCCGCTCGGCGACTTCCATCGCCAGCTCGCCGAACCGGTACAGCTCTCTCTGTCCCATGGCGTCTCGAATTAATCGAATCTTAGCAAAACCTTCGGGACGCCGAGCGCCAACCGGAAGTACATCTGTGCCAAGGAAACACAGCCAAGGAGGTTCTCATGACCGACACCCTCGAAAAGGAAATCCTGGCACAGGAAGAGCGGCTGACACTGGCCACGCGCCAGCTCGATCTGGATGTGCTCGGGCGCCTGTATGCGGATGACATCCTGTTCACCGGCGTCAACGGCGTGGTCTGCGACAAAAGCAGCCTGATGGGCGAGGCTCGCCGAGGCGTCGCCGAACGGCAGGCCGCCGCCGAGACGAAGCACTTCGTCGCGTCCTACGACAAAGACGACATGCGGGTCGTCGCGCATGGCGATACCGCGGTCACGAGCTATCGCTTCACCATCACGATTCGCAATGGGGACAAGGGCAACCGACGGAGCTATCGGACGACGAATGTGTGGTTGAAGAGGAAAGACGACTGGCAGGTGATCGCCGGTCACACGGCCGGGCTCGAAAGCGTTCCGGCGTAACGCGAACAGATCTCCGTCAACTCCCAACTACCAACTCCCAAACCCGTCGGCTTGGGAGTTGCCCGCCGCCGCTCGTCGGCTCGGTCGCACCCGACGAGCTTTGGCGAGGCCTCGCCGTAGCGCGCGTTGATCCGATGCGCGCGGAGGCGGGGAAGTTGGAGGTTGGGAGTTGACGCGCCTCGAGGCACAAAGATGCTTGACACTCGGTCTTCGGGTTTAATCCACCGCTTCGTCCCGGCCGCGTCGTCGATCTGGCGCTCGAGCTCCTTCAGGCTGTCGGGCGATCCGTAATAGTCCTCGATCCGCTTGGTTCGGCCCCCGCTCGTGATCGTCACGAACGTCGTCGGCAGATCGGTGACGATCGTTTCTGAGCCGTCGGGGTTCTTCTTCGTGCGGTACTGGTCGTTCAGCTCGAAGAAGCCGATGCGGTCGGCCGTGGCCAGGAGCGCGGCGACGCGTGCGACCGGGATGCGATCGGTGGCCCGGCCCTGGACCTGCACGAAGCGGATACCTTCGTAGATGACGTCGCCCTTCGCGTCGATGCTGACGGTATAGACAGGGCACGCACCGAAACATCTCGTTCGCTCGAGCTTGATGACGAGATCGTCGGGCACACTTTCCGGTTGCCCCTGACTCTCGGAGGTAGTGCTCGAGACGCCAATCGCGATGGCGGCGGCTGCGGCGCAGCGCAGCGCCCGGGCCGCAGTTCTACTTACTGTTCCAATACGCATTCTGCAAAACGTCGCGAAGAACTTAGCAGAAAGGCGGGTCCAGGCACCACCCCGGTGCCGGCGCTGACGGTCGAGCCAGGATAGAGGGAGCCGGCATCGCGTCTTCAGCGATGCCGGCTGCTTGTCGAATTGCTTGCGCGAGGCTACGAAAGGTGAAGCCGAAAGGCGGTCAGGAGCCGCTTCGCTGCTGGAACAGCTGGGGCGCGAACTCGTTCAGATAGAGCCGCCAGTTGATCCACGTGTGTCCACCCGACGTTTCCTTGTAAACCGGGGTGAAGCCGTGCTTCTTCAGCATGTCGACGGTGGCGTTCGTCGTCTGGAGCAGGAAGTCGTCCTTGCCGGTCGCAAACCAGAGCAGGCGCAATCCTTTCTTCATTGACGGATTGTCCAGCATCTTGGCGTTTGTGGTCTCCCACTCGGTAGCTGACATGCCTGGCGGCGGACCCGCGGGTGCGGGCGTCGGGGGTGAAGCGGGCGCCGGCGCCGCTGGTGTCGCAGCCGCCGGCGCCGGGGCGGCGCCACGGCCGCCGGTCAAGCCGGGAAACGCGCCGAGAAGCCCTGAGCTGTAGACGCCGATATACGCGAATTTGTCGAGCTGTGGGATGCCGATGTGCAGAGCGTGGTTACCGCCCATCGAGAGGCCGGCAATCGCCGTGTTCGCCCGGTCGGTGAGCACACGATAGTGCTTCTCCACATAAGGCACGACGTCTTTCGTGAAATCGTTGACGAACTCTTCGGTTCCCGTTCGTGCGATGGCTCCGCCGGCCGCCGCCCCGCGCCTGGTGTGCCCCGCGGGCATCACGACGATCATCGGCCTCGCCTTCTTGTCGGCGATCAGGTTGTCGAGGATGAACCCGGCGCGGCCGACCGACCACCAGGCATGGTCGCTGTCGCCGGCGCCGTGCAACAGGTAGAAGACCGGATACTTCGTGCTGTTCGCCTCGTAGCCCGGCGGCGTGTAGATGTGCATGCGCCGGTAGCCGTTGAGCGCCGTCGAGTAATAGGTCACCGCGGACACAGCGCCGTGCGGCACGTTTCGCGTGTCCATGAAGTCCGACCCGGGCACGTACATCAGACTCCACACGTTGTTGTTCGACTCACTGATGGAGTGATTGCGCGGATCGACCGTCGCAACGCCATCGACGTTGAACGTGTACCGGTAGGCGCCGGGATCGATCGGACCGATCGTCGCCTCCCACACCCCGGTCTCCGCTTTCGTGAACTGTGTGGACTGGCCGACGCCGCCGGGGATGTCTCCAGCGTTGATGCGAACCTCCTTGGCGTTCGGCGCATATATCCGGAACGTGACACGGCGGTCAGCCGAGATTTCCGGCGATACGACCTGGGGCGCTCCGCCGCGGCCGCCGCCGCGTCCCTGTCCGGGCGCCGCGGGCGCCGCGGGGGCCGCTGGAGCCTGGGCCAGCACCACGGTCGCGACGGACAACGCCAATCCGCAAAGCCCTGAAATCCGGGCGGTTTTCTGAGTCACAGTGCATCCCTCCATAAAGCGAGTCAACCTGCTCCCGGTCGCCGCTGGCTTGAATACGACGGCCGCGTCCTTTTGTTAAGCCGGGGCCCAGCGGATCAGCGCTTGAGCATGCCGGGGGAGTGCCACTGAATCACGTGATAGGTGGCTGGCACATCCCCGACGTTCTTGATGCCGTGCAGCTGGTTCGAGGCCTGAAAGATGATGGAGCCCGGCCCGACGCGCTTCTGCTCGCCGTTCACGAGGGACTCGACGGTCCCTTCCTTGATGATCAAAAGCTCTTCAGCAGGATGCTGATGCGGCGCGTGCGACGTCTGTCCGGGATTCAGGGTAGTGATGTGAATCTCCAGCTCGTCGAGCGTCGCGGTTCGCGCCTGGACGACGTCGCGGCGGGCCCCGACCTTGGTCGGCTTCTCCGCCATGGCCGTCCAGTCGAAGATACGGGAGCTCAAAGCCGGGGTCTGTGCGGCGGCCGCCGTGACGACGATCAGGGCGGCTGCCGCGCCGCTCAGGATCATCAGGGAATCTCTGCGGGTCAGCATCTCGAATCCTTTCGGGCTATCGATGGACGGCCGCCAGTCTAGCAGGGTGCGACAGAATCCGGGATCGGTGGACCTGCGATCGCGTCGTGATCGGGGATCGGGGATCTCTTTTACAAGTTCCTCCCTTCCTCCCGTCCTCCCTGTTTGAAAAGAACGGCGCCGCGGATAGTCTGGCGCGCCGTTCCTGCGTGCGCCGCGGTGGCGCGATCCTCAGCCGATGGCCACAGTCCAGAGAGAAGCGGCGAACACCCCGGTCACGTAGATCCAGATCATCGAGAACACACCGTGCGCGACGGTGTTGAACGGGTGCCCGCGCCAGAGCTCCGGCGAGTAGAAGAACCACTGCATCAGCATCCGGAGGCCCCAGAAGATCGTCAGGCCGGCCAGAACAGCGCGGCTGAGCCGCGTCGGCTCGAGCAGCGTGTCAGCCGACGTGAGCAGCAGCGCCGAGATGAGGGCCAGCGTCAGCACGAGGAAGATGCTGTGGACCTGAAAGATCTGCCGGTTCATCAACGACAGCCGTGCCATTTCCTCGCGCCAGTGGAAGCGCGCCGGCACGATCAGGTTCACGGCCACGAGCCACGCCATGACGAGTCCAACGATGCGGAGATGCATGAGCAGTGTGTCGGGTGTGATCATCATCATCTGTCCTTTGCAGCACGAAGATGCGGACGAACGGCGTGATCCCGAACTCGGCAGCGATGGCGAAGCGGCTGGCCTCGAAGCACGCGATCCACGCGCGACGCGAATGAAAGTGCAGCACGCCAGGGCCGAAGGCCAGGAAGTTCGGCCAGTCGCGCAGGTGCTCGGCGACGATGACGCGTCCGCCGGGCGCCAGGATCCGATGCAGCTCCGCGAAGAGCGCGCAGCGCGATTCGTGCGTGCGCAGTTCGTGCGCGGCGAGCAGCAGCAGCGCGGCGTCGGTCGAGGCCGACGCGGCCGGCAATTGGCGGAAGTCGGCGGGCTTCCGCCGCGACCGCGTTGCCGTGCGAGACGGCGCGCGCGCGCGATCGACGGCTCGCGCATTTCGCTCGCGTCGAAGAGGTCGAGCACCGTCCCGCTGGCGCCCGGAAACAGGCCGCGCAGGGCAGGCGTGGATTCGTCGAGCCCCGCGTGCAGGTTGATCCACACGGCTCGGACGCGCAGCCCAGCGCCGGCGGGATCCAGCCCCATCGCATCAGCGGCGACCGGTCGTAGACGACCCAGGACGCGGCGAGCGACGCGAGCACCCAGAACCCGGCGAGCCCCGTTGCCAGGTAGAGACCAGCGCGGACCTCAGGGGCGACCGGCAATCCGGCGACCATCGGGCACCGTCAGCGCGATGGCGGCCGATGCGCCCGCGTAGAAGGGCCAGTTGAAGCGGACGATCTGGAGCACTCCGCGAGCCATGGGTTCACCGTTCCACACCAGGATCCAGTTGGCTGCCGGTGAAAGAAGGCAGTCGCGTCAACTTCCAACCTCCAACTCCCAACTCCCAAGGAGCACTGTGCCGGTCGACCGAGGGCGTTTGGGAATTGCCACATTCATTGGACCCGTCTTGCGCGCTCATTCCGCCAGAGCGGCCCGATCGCGAAAGCTGATAGCGAACGCCTCGCTGCCAGCGGTAGTTCACGCCCTTGACGTGAAAGGCGGCGGCGAGCAAAGGCGTGCATCCGGCAAACATCGGGTGGTCGAAGAAGGACAGGTGACGAACCTTGACCGCCACGGGCGACGGCTGCCAGTTCGTGCGGGTCGCATTGATGGCGATGATCGAGTGCGTCTCCGCCTCGTAGTCGAACGTGAACGGGAGGGGGCCGGCGAAGCGTCTGGCCTCGCGCACCGAGGCGAACGGCGATCCCGGCGGAAGGACCGGGGTCGTGAGGTCGGCGGTGAAGTCGAGGTCGCCGCCGCCGTCGTCCGTGCACACGGTCACGTCGATGCGGCCGGGACGGTCGGCTCGGTCGGATGACGTGTCGAGGCGCCCCTGGCAGTGGCGATAGTGGTAGTGCGTCAGCAGATTGCCGCCGATGACCATGCGCCGGCGATTCGCGTCGCTGCGCAGAATGCGCAGGCCTCGGACCGTGCGTCCGTCCGGGCGCCGGAATGTCGTGAAGACCCGGTAGCCCGCGAGCAGGAAATCCTGCCCGAGCGGCCTCGGCGTGCCAGCAGGGCGCAGCGATCGCGTCTGGACCAGCGCCACGGCCACGAATCCGTATCCGCCGGACGTCTCGAGCTCGAGCCCGGGCGGCAGCAGCCGGCGCAGGACGTCGGCGGGGAGGGCGTAGGTCAGCGTGACGCAGTCCTGCAGATGGGCGTCGATGGCGATGGGGTGTCGGCGCAGGCGCGTGCGAAGCGTGCACGACCGGGATGCCGCGGCGGTCCAGGCGAGCGCGAGAAACAGGAGGTTCACCGGGATCAGGCCCGCGGGCCAGAGCAGCAGATGACGCGCAAACGCGAGCTCGGTCGCGTTCATCGAAAGCAGGGCAGCCGTCTGCGCGGTGGCGCACAGGTACGGCCTCCAGCCTGAGAGGACCCACACCGCGAGGCCGACTTCGGCGAGGCCGACCAGCGTGAGCACCCGTTCCCCCGCGATCCCGTCCAGTCCCGGAATGGATTGCACAATCGCCAGGTGTCGCGTGGAGCCGTGGAGCACCTTGTTGTAGAGGCCGTGAACCAGCCAGACCGCGGCGACGACAACTGCCGCAATCCCGGGCCGGCCGGCAGTGTGCGCCGGACGTGGAAGGGCGTATCGATAGCCGGCCGTCATGTCTGTAATTTCTGTAGCCACAGAAATTGCTCCTCAAAATTTTTTGGCGCGGCGTCAGCCCCGGCGCAGCAGCTTCGCGACCCGGTCGCCCATCTTCACCATGCGCACGACCGCCGAGGTCGGCAGCGTGCGCATCCGATCGACGTAGCCGGTCATCGACTCGAAGAAGTCGAGCAGCTCCACCAGGCGCTCCCGGGTGTAGGCATCGGCCGCGCCCGGCTTCCTGGTCTCGGCCACTGCCTCGCGCAGCATCGCCAGGGTCGGGTCGGCCTCCCGCTTCTTGCGCTGCTCGACGATGAGGCGGAACATCTCCCAGACGTCTTTCAGGCTCTCGAAGTGGTCGCGCCGGTCGCCGAGCGTGTGGGTGACGCGGACCAGCCCCCATCCCTGCAGCTCGCGCAGGCTGGTGCTGACGTTCGATCGCGCGACGCCGAGCGTGGCGGCGATGTCCTCGGCCGGCAGCGGCGCCGGCGACAGGTAGAGGAGGGCATGAATCTGCGCGACGGTGCGGTTCACGCCCCAGCGGGTGCCCATCTCGCCCCAGTGGAGGATGAGCCGCTGCTGGACCGGGCTCAGGGTGTGTTTCGATGTGTCAGTCATTTCTGTCTATACAGAAATACACGAAATGTTCACCGGTGTCAACCGGCGCCTTGACGAGCTTCCCCGACAGGCCTACCGTGGCAGTACGCCAAAGACGCGGATGACGCGTCGCGGGGGACCCACTGGCGCGAATATCCGCGCACCGGGGCGAATCCGGACCTTCGGGCCCGGTAGAGGAACTCCAACCTCGAGCCCGTCAGCTAACCCCGCCGGCGTGTGGAGGCCTGCCGTGTTGCACGTTCTGCATGGCGCCGGCGATGCTGCCGGTGCAACGCTTCGATCACTCTCCGGCCGTCTCGTCACCGCGCTGCTCCTCGTCGTCTTCGGCTTCGCGTCCCTCGTGTGGCTGCTCGGGTCGCGCAATCCCTTCACCCCGGCCGGATATGTGGGCTATCTGACGAAGGGTGCGGTGTTCGGCAAGAGCCGATTTCACGGCGTCCAGCGCGGCCCGACGTCCGCGGGCCGATCGTGGCTGGTCGATGTCACGAACGTCAGCATCACGCCGTACACCTACACCGAGGATTTCACCGGCGACACCGCCGTGCTGAGCCGCGACAACCTCAAGATCGCGTTCGCGATCCACACCGTGTGGCGGGTCGATGAGAACCGGGTGCCGTTGTTCATGGAGCGCTACAGCACGACGGTGACCAACGGATCGCACGAGAAATCGCCCGACACGGTGGTGAAGGTGGCCTACGCCCACTTCGTGCGCGAGCCGCTGCGGACCTTCGCCCGGGACGAAGTGCAGCGGCGCAACGGACTGCTCGTGAAAGAGGAGCTGATTCCGATCGGCGAGGCGGTGCTCAAGCGCATCCGCCAGTACGCGGACGCGAGCCCCTTCGTCATCAACAGCGTGGTCGTCGGCAACGTGCAGTATCCGGCGGAAGTGGCCGACGCCGTCTCGCGGAAGCTCGCCGCGACGCAGGAGCTCGAGCGGAAGGACACGGAAATCGAGATCGAACGCAAGGAGCGCACGAAGCGGGAAGTGCAGGCCGCGGGCATCGCGAACGCGATGCAGATCATCCGCGGTCAGTTGAGCGCGCTCTACGTGCAGCACGAGGCGATCGAGGCGCAGAAACTGATGGTCAATTCACCGAACCACACAACGGTCTACATTCCGGTGGGTCCGATGGGCGTGCCGCTGACCGGGACGTTCCCGACCGGCACCCAGACCGGGTCGACGGCTCGCAACGGGAGCCGGTAAGGCTCTGAAAGCCGGCAGGCGAGCGGCTCGCCCGGACTATACATGAAGGCCCCGAATAGTCCGCCCTTCGGGCTTCGACTCAGGCCCGATTCTCGGGCCTTCGCTCAGGACTTGCCCGGGCGACGTCTTGAGCGCCGCGCGAAGCGCGGTGTCGAAACCGGCGGCACCAAGAAAACCGGATGCCGCCGGCGCATTATTCAGAACCGCGCAGCGCTCATGAATAATGCGGGCTCGGGCGCCGCTCGCCTATAATGGCCGCCGCTCCCGGCCCCGATCGGCCCGGAGCCATCCACACTGGACAGCATCATGTTCATCGAGGGGACACCCGCACTCGCCGGCTATCCGGGGGGTGAATCGCGACCCGTCGCGGAAGCCGAACGGATCACGGCATTGGATGCGCTGCGCGGCTTCGCGCTGCTCGGCATCCTGCTGATGAACATCGTCGCGATGGGGATGTACGGCGGCGCCTACAACAATCCGACGGTGACCGGTGGGGCGACCGGACCGAACCTGTGGGTGTGGACGGCGATGCACATCCTGGCCGAAGGCAAGATGCGCTGCCTGTTCTCGCTCGTCTTCGGCGCGAGCGTCATCCTGCTGATGGGCCGGCTGGGCGACCGGCCGGATGCGGCGGACATCTACTACCGGCGGACGCTCTGGCTGCTGCTCTTCGGGATCGTCCACGCGTATCTGCTGTGGGCCGGCGACATCCTCTATCCGTATGCGCTGTGCGCGCTGGCGCTCTATCCGTTCCGCAATCTCCGCGCGAAGACCTTGATCATCGTCGGATCGATTCTGCTCGCGCTGAACGCCCTCGCCTACGTCGGCCACGGATTCGCGCAGGGCGAGATGATCAAGGAAGGCCAGGCCGCCGAGCAGGCCGCGCTCGCGGGCAAGAAGCTGACCGATGAGGAGGAGCAGGCGAAGATCGGCTATCAGCAGTGGCGGCGATTCGCCCAGCCGAGTCCCGAGCGGCTGCAGAAGGACATCGACGCGTGGCGCGGCAATCCCCTCAGCGTCATCAAGGCGCGCGCGGAGTTCGTCGGGTTCTTCCACTCGTTCCCGTACTACCACCCGTTCTTCTGGGACATCTGGTGCATGATGCTCATCGGCATGGGGCTGATGAAGCTCGGCGTGCTGAGCGCGCAAGCGCCGTTCAAGCTCTACGCGTGGTTCGCGGTGATCGGATATGGCATCGGGATCCCGGTCAACAGCTACACGGCGTGGGTGATGATTTCGAAGAACTTCGATCCGGTGGTCCAGCAGTTCGCGTCATCGACCTACGACATCGGACGGCTCTCGATCGCGCTCGGCCATCTCGGCGTGATCATGCTGATCGCGAAATCGGGTGTGCTGCGAGGACTGATGAACGCGTTGGGAGCAGTCGGCCAGACCGCGTTCAGCAATTACATTCTTCACTCAGTCATCACCGCGTTCCTGTTCACCGGCTACGGGTTTGGCCTCTACGGCCGGCTGCAGCGGCACCAGCTCTATTACGTCGTCGTCACGATCTGGGTGGTGAACCTGATCGTGAGCCCCCTCTGGCTTCGACACTTCCGGTTCGGCCCGCTCGAGTGGTGCTGGCGGTCGCTGACCTACTGGAAGCGTCAGCCGATGCGGCGCCGCGTCGCCGTTGAAGCGGCGCAGACGGTATAGCGGGCTGCTGAAAAACGCAGCCGGAGACAACTCCCAATTCCCGACTTCAAACTCCCAAATCGCTCTGCCGATCGGCCTGGGAATCCCTTGGGAGTTGGGAGTTGGAGGTTGGGAGTTGATATGTTCCTCTCTATGATGCCCTGGTCGCATGAACAGAATCGTCGTCTTCAGCGGGCATGCGCATTCCGACCTGGCCCGGGCGCTCTGCAGACGTCTGAAGGTTCCCCTCAGCTCCTCGACGACAACGACATTCAGTAACGATTGCCTGGGCGTGCAGCTCCACGCCAACTGCCGCCAGGCCGACGTGTTCATCGTCCAGCCGCTGGCTCCACCGGTGCAACACCACCTGATGGAGCTGCTCTTGATGCTGGACGCTGCACGAGGAGCGTCAGCCGCGCGGATTGCCGCCGTGATCCCGTACTTCGCGTACGCGCGATCGGACAAGAAAGACGCGCCGCGCATCTCGATCGCCGCGCGCCTCGTGGCGGATCTCCTCGTCGCCGCCGGCGCCACCCGCGTCCTCGCGATGACGCTGCATTCCCCGCAGCTGCACGGATTCTTCAGCGTGCCCGTCGATCACATGAACGCGCTCAAGGTGCTCGCCCGGCACTTCCGCTCCAGGAATTTGAAGAACACCGTCGTCGTGTCGCCGGACCTCGGCAATGCGAAGGCAGCGTCTCACTTCGCGCGCAGCCTCGAGCTGCCGATGGCCGCCGGGAGCAAGAAGCGCCTGAGCGACGATCAGGTCGTGATCGACACGCTCGTCGGCGATGTCGGCGGAAAGGACGTCATCGTTCTCGACGACGAGATCGCCAACGGCGGCACGATCGTGGAAGTGCTGAGCAGGCTTCGCGAGCGGCGGGTGAAGCGCATCGCGGTGGCATGTACGCACGGCCTCTTCACGGGCAAGGCGATTGCTCGCCTTGGCGCGCAGCCCGACATCGCGGAAATCGTCACGACCGACACCGTACCGGTTCCACCCGAGAAGCGATTGCCCAACATGAGGATTCTCTCGATTGCGCCGCTTCTCGCGGAAGCGATTCGCCGAATCCATATCGGGGCGTCCGTCAGCGTGCTGTTCGACGCCTGAGACTCGGAGGGGTCCACCGTGTAGTTCTTTGTCTTCCACGGGACGTCGTGAGCCACCTTCAGCGCCGTTCTCGCCTTACCCGCTGAAGGCCCCATGACCGGGATCGAGACCGTCCTCACCGAGATCGACGCGGTCGGGCGTCATCTCAACCGCCGCACCTTTCTCAAGAGCGTCACGGCGGCGTTCGTCGTGCCTCGAGGCGCGATCGACGCGGACGACGAGCGGTTCTTCCGCAGCGTCGCCGCGACCCTGGTTCCGGCCAGCCTCCTTTACCGATCGGGCATCGATCCGGTCGACAACCTTCGCCACCTCCTGCAGCGGACGCGGGCTGATCACCGCGAACGCATCGGCCGACTCATCACGGCGCTGCGCCGTGTGTCCTTTCTATACGGCGGCGAGCAGGTCGCGGTCCGCGGCCGCGCGTCCCGGTTCGTGCTGATGCAGAAAGCCTCACGGGCGCTCGCTTCGCTGTGCCTGTTGTGCGTGTGGGGCGATCCGCGCGCGCTGACGCTGGTCGACGATCCTGGAGACACGCGATGATTCGTCCGCTCACCGATGTGCTGGCCCGGCGGATATACGGCGCGCGGGACATGGCGGAGGGCCGCGCAACCCATACCCTGCAGTGCACTTATGACGTCTGCGTCATCGGGTCGGGCAGCGGCGGGGCAGTCGCCGCGAGCACGCTCGCGACGGCT
The DNA here is from genome assembly GCA_963785755.1 of uncultured Acidobacteriota bacterium. Lineage (GTDB taxonomy): Bacteria > Acidobacteriota > Vicinamibacteria > Vicinamibacterales > 2-12-FULL-66-21 > JACCXG01. The sequence goes on from CAWAXG010000071.1 coordinate 554,151, forward strand.
GGTCTCGACGTGATCCTGCTGGAGCGCGGTCCGTTCCGGCCGCCGAAAGACTTCACGTTCCAGGCGCTCGACATGGCGACGCGTCTGGGACATCTGGAGCTGACCAGGGGCTACCGCACCGCGCTGCTCCAGGGCAACGTCCTCGGCGGCAGCAGCATCATCTACGGCGCCGTCGCCATGCGGCCGCCGGCGCCGGTGTTCGACGAGTGGCAGCAGGCCACGGGCCTCGGGGACCTGAGCGCGGCGTCGCTCGAGGAGCACTACGCGGCGGTCGGCGCCACCTTGTCGGTCACCAGGCAATCCACGGCGCAGGAGAATCGACCCAACGCGATCGTTCGCCAGATGGCGGACGCCCTCGGCCGTCCCGAAGGGCTTCACGTGGTCCATCGCTACACCGCGGGGTGCGCGGGCGTCGGCCTCTGCAACTTCGGCTGCGCCGTCGATCGCAAGGGAACGATGCTCAACAGCTTCCTGCCGCTGGGACTCGAGAGCGGCTGCCTGACGATCCTGACCGAATGTGAGGTCCAGGGCCTCGAAGGGGAGCGTCGAGCCGGCACGTATCGCGCGACCGCTGCGCGGATCGACTGCCGATCCGCGGACACGGGCGTGGCGGTGAGCCGCTGCCTGATCAAGGCGCGGGCGTTCGTCCTGGCGGCCGGCGCCTTCTTCACCTCGGCGATCCTGCTGCGCAGCGACGATCTTCCGCATCGCGATCGCATCGGCTCGAGAGTCTATCTGCAGCCGCACGCTCAGGTCTTCGCGGAGTTCGAGGACCCGGTCACCGCACGCGGCGAGATGGTAGATGGACGGTATCTGCCATTCAACGGCGTGCCCGCCATTTACAACTTTCTGGGATTCCTTCCCGACCGTCAGTTCTGGTGGCTGGCGAGCATTCTCTTTCCAGCGAGCCTTGCCGCGTTCGTCTCGCATCTGCCGCTCGAGGAACACTCGGCCATCATGCGGCGCTATCACTACACGAGCGGCGTGACGATTACCACGAGGGACAATCCGCAGCGTTCCCGCGTCATCATCGATCGGGGCCACGCGCGGCTCGACTTCCAGGAAAGCGACAAGGACTGCGCCATCCTCCGCGATTCATTGGTTCACGCGGCGAAGGGATTCCTCGGCGCGGGCGCCCGCCGCGTGTTCATGCCGCTGCTCAAGCCGCCGCTCATCCGAACCGCCAGGGACGCCGACGGCTTCGCGAAGCGTGCGCTCGCGTATGACTCGGTGCTGCTGTATTCGGACCACACCAGCGGCGGAACCCCGATGGGCAGCGACAGCCGGCAGGGCGTCACGGACGGCAATGGCCGCCTCTTCGATACCGCGAACGTTTACGTGGCCGATTCGAGCCTCTTCCCGTCGTCGTGCGGCGCCAATCCGTCGTGGACGATCATGGCGTTGAGCCATCGGATGGCATCACGGTTAAGTAACACGTCGTGATCGTGATCGGGGATCGGTGATCGGCGATCGGGGAGCAAAAGCTCAAACCGATCCCGAGTCGTTCTTCGGTCACCGATCACCGATCACCGAGCGCCGATCCCTGATCACGACGTATTACTCACCGACTTCCCGGCGAGCAAACGGTCCGCCAATCGTCCCCGTCTAAGTCCCTATGCACATTCGGCGTAGGGCGATTTTTCTTCCTTTGATACTGCTGGCGTTCGACATTGGCTCGGCCGTGCCGGTTCATGCACAGGCCATCGATCCCAGGAATCCCACGATCGCAACTCAACCGGCGGCGCCCGAGCTTCGATCGGCGCGCGTTCAACAGGCCCCGGTCATCGATGGTGTGCTCGACGACGATGCCTGGCGTGAATCGCCGCTGCCGACTGGAGAGTGGCAGTCCTACAACCCGCTGCATGGCGACACGCTTCCGCAGCAGACCAAAGTCTGGATCGCGCACGACGGCGACTACCTGTACGTGGCGTTTCAGTGCCAGGACCCGGAGCCGCAATCGATCAAGACGTCAATCTCGCGCCGGGACAATGTCTGGTCCGACGACTGGGTGGGCCTGAGCCTCGACACGCTCGGGTCCGGTCAGCTGGCCTACCACCTGATGGTCAACCCGAGTGGCGTGCAGATGGACATGCTGAACAGCGTCGCGGGTGGCGAGGATCAATCGCCGGATTTCGTCTGGGACAGCGCCGGGCGGACCAACGAGACAGGCTACGCTGTCGAGATCCGCCTCCCGCTGCAGACCATCCGCTTTCGCGGCGGACCGGACGTGCGGATGGGTGTGCTGTTCTGGCGCCGTGTCAGCCGGCTCGGCGTCTCGGTGTCCTGGCCGGCGCTCAAGCCGGGGACGTGGGTATTCGAGCGTCACGCGCCGTTGTATTTCGGGGACTTGCAGTCGCGGCCTGGCGCGCGAAGTGATCCCGTCGATGACCTTCTCGCGCAATCAGTCGAAGGCGACACCGGCCGAGTGGGGCGATGCCGACCCCGACGCCGAATTCGGCGCCAGCGCGAGGATTGGCCTCACCTCCACCATCACCCTGGACGCCACGGTGAACCCGGACTTCAGCCAGGTCGAGAGCGACGCGTTCCAGGTCGAGGTCAACCAGCGGTTTCCGGTCTTCTTCTCGGAGAAGCGTCCGTTCTTCATGGAAGGGGCCGGCATCTTCACGCTGGCGGGGGAAGGCAATGACAACAGCCTGCAGCGCGCGGTCCACACCCGGAACATCGTCAATCCGATCTTCGGGGCGAAGGTCACGGGCACGGCGGGGCGGATCACGTTCGGCACCCTGACCGCGCTCGACCAGAACGCCGGCCGGGATCTTCCCGAGGGAGATCCCGACGCCAACAACGATCGGCTGTTCAATATTCTTCGCGCCCAGTACAACCTTGGTCCGAGCAACTACGTCGGCGCGCTGGTCGTCGATGCGGAGTTCGCCGGCGGGTTCAATCGTGTGGCCGGCGCCGATCTGTCATGGCGGGTGAGTCCGACGCAGCGCGTCAGCGGATTCGCGCTCGCGTCGACCACGCGCGAGCCGCACGCGGCGGAATCGACGTCGGGCATCGGCGCCCAGGCCGGGTATGAATTCAGCACGCGCCGGGTGACGGTCGTCGGCTACGGCGAGCACTACGATCGCGATTTCGAGATGCAGACGGCCTTCATCAACCGGGTCGGGATCACCGGCGGATGGGTCTTCGGCGAATACAACTTCTATCCAAACAAGGATCGGTACCCGTGGCTGCGCCGCGTCTCCGCGTTCTCCTTCACGCAGGGCGGACGGGATCGCAATGCGGGAGGGAACGAGCTCCTCCAGGTCACCGGCGTCAGGCTCAATCTGACCAAGCAGGGCTTTCTGCGCTTCGATCGCTTCGATGGCTTCGAGACCTGGGCCGGCGAGCGCTTCGAACGCGGCAGCTGGCGTGCGATTGGCAGCATGCAGCTATACCGGTGGCTGTCGGTCGATGGGCAGCGGGTAGCGGGAAACGCGGTGTTCTACGATCCCGAGGAGCCGTTTCTCGGCCACAATGCCGACACGCGGATCGGGCTCACCCTGCAGCCGAGCGGCCGCTTCTCGCAGGCACTTTCGTACCGGCGCGTCGAGTTCGACCGCGCCTCCACCGGCGAGCGCGTCTACGACATCGACATCATCTACAGCCGCACGATCTACCAGTTCTCCCGCCAGTTCTTCATCCGCGCCATCGTCCAGTACGACAGCTCGCGGTACACGGTGCTCACCGATTTCCTCTCGTCGTACGAGCTGCGCCCCGGGACGGTCGTGTATGCCGGCTATGGATCGCTCATCGAGCAACGCGACTTCGTTGGCGATGAATGGATCAGCGGCGCGGGCAACTACGAGACGAGCCAGCGCGGTCTGTTCTTCAAGGCGTCGTACCTGCACCGGTTCTGATTGACTCGACGTGTGACTCGATACGACGCCTGCGCTATCGCGCCGCGACGACGGCACGACGGCACGACGAATGGCTTTCACAGTCCGAGTGGCAAAGCAGGCCTGAAGGCTCGCGCTACCCGGCGTGCGATGAGCGACACTGGTAGCGCAGGTCTTGAGACCTGCCGGCGCCAGCGCGCGTGCTCGCGGTCGCTTCTCAGTCGTAGCGAAGCGCGGCGATCGGATTGACCCGCATCGCGCGGCGCGCCGGAATCACACAGGCGGCGAGTGCAACGATGGTCAGGATTGCCGTGACCGAGGTGAAGGCCGGCAGATCCCACGTCGAGACGCCGTAGAAAAAGCTCGTCAGCGATCGTGCGCCCGCCAGTCCACCCGCCAGCCCGATGATCAAGCCGATCAGGACGAGCAGCATGCCATCGCGCACGACCAGCAGGAACACGTCGCGTGTGTTCGCGCCGAGCGCAAGGCGGATGCCCATTTCGCGGGTCCGGCGCGCGATCGAGAACGACAGCACGCCGTAGATGCCAATCGCGGCCAGCAACAGCGCAAGACCGCCGAAAACGCCCAGCAGCCACGCGCCCATTCGCGCGACGTAGAGCGAGGCCCCGACCGTTTCGCTCATCGTCTGAATGTCGGGTACCGGCAGATTCGGCTCGAGCGCTTGAATCTCACGGCGGAGGCTGGCGACGAGTGACGCAGGCGGGACCGCCGCGCGGACGTAGAGGGTCATTCCAGTCTCGTGGTTCTGGCCGAGCGGCAGGTAGGCGACGGGGAGCGATTCTTCGCCCAGGCTTCCGTACTTGCTGTCCTGCACGACCCCGACAATCTCACGCCACGGTCCCTGCCGCCCACCGAAGCTGACCCGCTTGCCGATCGGATTCTCGCCGCCGAAATGCATCTTCATCATCGTCTCGTTGACGACGATCACGGGCGGCCGATCCTCGATGTCCTGGTCGTTGAAATCGCGCCCGAGCACCAGTCGGATCCCCAGCGTCCTGAAGAAGGCAGGACCGATCACATTGGCGTTGATGCGTGTTGGATCGGCCGCGGCAACTCCCGTGTTTTCGCTCATCGACCGGGAGTCAGGGCCCTCGCGTCCCTCGACCAGCAGGCTGAGGACGCGCCCGCCTCCCGTCAGCACCGCCACGCGAGCGACGCTCGCGGATTCGACGCCGGGTACCCGCTCCAGCCGTTCGACGACCTGCCGGTAGAAGTCGCGCCCCTGGGGCCGCGTGTATCGCAGCAGGTTGATACTGAGCGGAGCCGAGACCAGCCGCTCGACGTCGAATCCCGGGTCGATGGCGCGCGCCGCTTGCAGGCTGCGCACGAACAGCCCCGCCGTGATCAGCAGCAGCAGGGACAGCGCGACCTCGACAATCACCAGCGTCTTCTTCAGGCTGAATCGTCGTCCTCGTTCGGTGTCGTCGCCGGACGCGTCCTTGAGCGCCGGAACCAGCCCGGGCCGCGATGCTTTGAGCGCGGGAGCGAGACCGAAAACAATCCCGGTCAGGACCGACAGTCCCAGCGAGAAGAGGAGCACGCGCCGATCGATGTCAAAGCCGATCGCGATGGGCAAGGCGCCGGCCGGCGGCGGCGCCGCCTGGAACGCCTGCACGACCGCCCACGCCAGACCGACACCGACGATGCCGCCGAGAACGGAGAGGAGGAGGCTTTCGGTCAGGAGCTGCCTGACCATGCGGCTGCGGCTCGCGCCGATCGCCAGCCGTACGGCGAGCTCCCGCCGGCGCGAGGCGGCTCTGGACAGCAACAGATTCGCGATGTTCGCGCAGGCAATCAACAGCACGGCCGCCACGACGCCGCCGAGCAGCAGGGCAACGGACCGCATCTGCTCGCGCTGATTGGGATCCCCCTGATCTACCGGGACGACGACCATCCGCTGCTGCGGCGCCGATGGGTTCGCGGCCCGGACCGTGGTCGTCGCAACCGCCTCGATCTCGGCCCGCGCCTGCTCAGCGCTCACGCCCGGGCGCAGGCGGCCGAGCAGGAACAGCCAGCCGGCGTTCGGATTCTTGAGGAGGTCGGGGTTCTGCTCCCCCGAGTAGGCGGCACGCGGCGGGCGCACGATGGCCTGCATCATCATCGGCACGTACAGGTCCCGGACGGCGCCGATCTGCGGGCCGCCGAACTCGGCGGGCGCCACGCCGACGATCGTGAAGACGTGACCGTTCAGCCGGATGTCGCGGCCGACGATATCCGCGCGGCCACCGAAACGCGTCTGCCACAGGCGGTGGCTGATCACCACGACGCGATGGGCCCCGGGCGACACATCGTCGGATCCCGACAACAGACGGCCATGGCGGGTCGTGATGCCAAGCAGCTCGAAGAAGTTGCCGGTGACGATCAGGCCGGAGACGAGGTCGGTCGTGTTGTCGGCGTTGAGGCTGGCGCCGATGCCGCCCCAGGCGACGAGGCCGTCGAAGGCCTTGATGTTGTCGCGCAGAGTCACATACGCCGGGTATGAGAAGACGCCGCCGACATTGCCGCGGTGAACGTAGAGCAGGCGGTCACGATCCGCGACCGGCAGCCGCTGCAGCAGCGTGGCGTTGACGAGGCTGAAGATTGCGGTGTTGGCGCCGATCCCGAGCGCCAGCGTGAGGACCGCGGCCAGGGCAAAGCCGGGCTGCTTCCGGAGCATCCGGCCCGCGTAGCGCAGGTCCTGGAAGAAATCGCCAATCAGGCGGCGCGAGGGAGAGCCTGTGGGAATCGGAGGGGGCACGTGAGCCTGGTGGAGCGGGTTCATCCGCCGCGCGATCGCGTCGTGCTCGTCGAGCTCTTCGAGAGCGAGGCGACAAGCGTCCGCGTCGTTCTGACCGGCCAGACGGTATTCCTTGTAGCGATCATCGAGATGCTGCGACAGCTCTTCGATGATCTCCTGCTCGCGCGCCGGCGTCAGGCGCAATGGAGCGAGCCGCGGCCGCAGCTGGCTGGTCCATTCACCTCGGCGTTGTTCACTGCGGCCGAGGAATTCAGAGGAGGACGGGTCAGGCATGATCGACTCCGGTGATGAGGGCCATGGCCTGCACGAACGCCTTCCAGGTGTTCCGCTGCCGGGCGAGGACACGCCGTCCTTCGGGCGTCAGCCGGTAGAACCGCCGGCGCCGCTCGCCCGCTTTCTCGACCCACTTGCCCTGCACCCAGCCGCGCTCCTCGAGCCGGTAGAGGAGGGGATAGAGGGAGGCGATGTGGAACTTGAGCTGCCCACCGGTCCGCGTCTCGATGAGCTTGCTGATCTCATAGCCGTGCCTGGCGCGCGGCTCGATGATCGAGAGAATCATGAGCTCGGCCGAGCCCTTCTTCAGCTCGCGATCCAGCATCCGCGTGTCGATATCTGCCATAGCCACATATGTTACTGCATTAGACGGGGGAGACGAGGTTGGGTTGACTCGGGACTCGGGACTCGGGGCTCGGTCGGGTGATCGGTGATCAGTGATCGGGGATCGGGGGTGGTGGGCGGATGGCTTCGCAGGCCGCCATCTTTTGTGGCCTTCTATGAAGCGCCGGCGGCGCGTTCATGCTCCAGTCAAGTGAGCTCCGGGTTAATCGAAACCAGCAGCCGTGCTTCCTGGGCAGGAACTGAGAAAAATGACGGCGGCCAATCGAAGTCGCCCGCCCACCACCCCCGATCCCTGATCCCCGATCACCGATCCCGATCCGAACACACCATCCAGCGAAGCGCCCGCGATGCTCACTCGAGCCGCAGCGCGTTCATCGGATCGATCCGCGTGGCGCGTAGCGCCGGCACGAGCGTCGCGAGCAGCACGACCACCATCAGCACGGCCGCGGCGCCGAGCCAGGACAGCGCGTCCAGGCGGGTGATGCCGTAGAGCGCGCTGCTGGCTTGCTGGGTGCCCCACATTGCCAGCAGGCCGCCGGCCAGCACGCCCCAGATCGCGACGCGGCCGCCGCTCGCGAGCAGCATCCGCAGCACCTCGCCCGGCGTTGCGCCGAGCGCCATGCGGATCCCCACTTCACGCGTCCGCTCGGCCACGCCGAAGGACACGAGCCCGTACACGCCGACCGCGGCGATTGCCAGCGCGAGCGCCGCGAGAGCCGAGATCAGCGACGCGCGGAGCCGATCGAGATAAATCGATCGGTCGACGTGCTGGGCCAGCGTGCGCACGCCATAGAGCGGAAGCTCGGGATCGGACTGCCGCATCGCCTCGCGCAGGGTCTCCGAAGTCCGGGAGGGTGGCAGCGGCGTTCGCACCACCAGCTGGACGGTGCCCTTGTGCTCCTGCGACAGCGGCAGGTACATCGTCATCCTGGACGGTTCACGGAGATTGCGGTACTTGGTGTCCCTCGCCACGCCGACGATTTCGTAAGAGTCGCTACCGGCGACAGAGAACTGCTGTCCGAGCGCGTCCGCGCCCGGCCAGAACTTGTGCGCGAAAGTCTCGTTGACGATGGCGACGCGGCGGGCATCCGGGGCTTCGTGGCGGAAATCGCGGCCGCGGAGCAACGGTACACCGACGGTCTCGAAGAATCCGTCGGTGATGGGGACCATGTCGTACTCGATCTTGGTGTCGACGGCGGGCGTGGTCTGGCGGGGTCCGAGATTGTTGCGCATGCCGCCGCCGGTGACCGGCAGCACGTAGGCCAGTGCCGCCGATTGCACGCCGGGTGTCGCCCGGACGCGGCGCAGCAGATCGTCGTAGAGCAGCTGCCCGCGATTCTGATCGTAGCCGCGGAGCTCGAGGTTCACGGTCGCGGCGATGACGCGGTCGGTGATGAGCGACGGATCGATCGAACGGACCCGCGAGAGGCTCCGGAGGAACAGCCCGGCGCCAATCATGAGCATCAGGCAGAGCGCGATCTGCACCACGGCCAGCAGCTGGCGGCTGCGCGCCATCGTCTGCGTCGACCGCGCGCCGTCGTCACTACGGCGGATGATGCTGAGGAGATCGCCGCGGGACGTGGCAAACGCAGGAAGGAGACCCGCGGCAAGCGCCGCGCAGACCGAGAGCGCGGCGGTGAAGAGCAGCACGAGCGCGTTGGGTTCGAGGCGGAGCGTCAGCGGCAGGGCGGCCGCCGACGGGCGCAGCTCGAAGACCGCCACCAGCCAGAACGCGAGCAGCAGACCGAGCGCGCCGCCGGCACCGGCCAGGACGACGCTTTCGGCGAGCAGCTGTTGAATGATCCGCCGGCGCGTCGCGCCGATGGCGCGGCGAATGGCGATCTCGCGGACGCGGCCGTGCGCCCGGGCGAGGAGGAGATTGGCGACATTCGCGCACGCGATGACCAGGATCAGTCCGACGGTGATCATCAGGAGGCGGAGCGGGGCCTCGAGCCCCAGGACAAGGCTGGAGTCGCCGCGCGAGGCCTCGATCAGCCGGACTTCGGTACTGGTTCGCCGCCGGGTCGGGGCTAGTTGCACGAAAGACGCTCGTCAGCTGTTCGGCACTGCGGCCAGGTCCCGATTGCACGCGCGCGAGAAGATTCAGCCAGCTTCGCGTCGGGCGGGCCATGGCGGCGGCGTCGGTGGCCTGTGAAACGGGGATCCAGAGCTCCGCGCGCTGGCCGCGGACCAATCCTTCGAAGTTCGGCGGCGCCACGCCGACAATCGTGAACTCGCGCCCATTCACGTTGAGAGTCCGGCCCATCGTCTCGGGGGCGGCCCCGAAAGTCCGCCGCCAGAGCGCGTGGGAAAGCATCGCAACCGGCGCTGCGCCGGCCAGCTCGTCGCGGCCCGAGAAGCCGGGTCCGGCCGACGGACTGATTCCGAGGACGTCGAAGTAGTTGGCGGTGACGTACTCGACAGTCACTCGCTCGCTGTGGCCAGCCGCCGCGACCGCGACCGAGTCGGTCGTGTATGCCGCGAGGCCGTCGTGCGCGCCAGGCGCTTCGCGCAAGTCGACGTACAGGGGGTAGGAAAAATCGAAATGATCGCCCCCTTGCTGCGCCCAGGTGATCACGCGGTACAGCTCCGACGGGCGGGTGGCAGGCAGGGACTGGTACAGCGCGGCATCATAGAGGATGAACACGGCGGCATTGACGCCGATCCCCAGCGCCAGCGTGACGATCGCGGCCAGGGAGAATGCCCGGGACTTCCACAACACCCGGACGGCATGACGAAGATCCTGAACACGCATGCGCCCTCCTCCGCCCCCACGCTTATCAAGGTGTGTACCGGCGCCGGATCCCCGTAATTCAAGGCGTCAGCCCGGCGCTGGCGTCGCGGATCGTTCACTGGCGCACTGCGAGGTCCCAGAACCGCACAGCGGAAAGAGGCCGTCAGTCCGTCGAGACGGGGGACGAAGACCGATTTCCGGCCGCCGCGACTGAACAGCGACAATGGTGGTATGGATGTGTCAACTTCCAAGTTCCAACCTGCCAACTCCCAAAGGACTCTCGGGCGACCGGCTCTGAGCTCGTTGGGAATTGCCCGCCGCAGCTCGTCGGTTGGATCCAGCCGACGAGCTCTGGCGAGGCACTCGCCGTAGCGCGCGTCGATCTGAGCGCGCGGGGCGGGGAGGTTGGGATTTGTGTGTTGTCGAGGGTGCGTATTCAGGAGTGTCGATGCTTGACGTCTGCGTGATTGGGGGAGGGCCGGTCGGGCTGGCCTGCGGGATCGAGGCGCGCCGGGAAGGACTGAGCGGGCGGGTCCTCGACAAGGGCGCGCTCGTCAACTCGATCGTCGGCTACCCGGCGAGGATGGAATTCTTCTCGACGCCGGAGCTGATCGAGATTGGCGGCCATCCGTTTCCGGTGCAGGGCTACAAGCCGACCCGCGAGGAAGCCATCGAGTACTACCGTGGCGTGAGCGACCGCGAAACGCTCGATATCCGCCTCTACGAGCGCGTGCTGGACGTTCGCGGCGAGCGCGGGGACTTCACCGTCGTGACGGACAAGGGGGAACATCGCGCGAGATTCGTGGTCATTGCGACCGGCTTCTTCGACCTGCCGAACCTGCTCAACGTGCCGGGGGAGGATCTCCCGAAGGTCACCCACTACTACGACGAACCGTACCGCTACGTCCGGCAGAAGGTCGCGATCGTCGGCGCGCAGAACTCCGCGGCGAAGGCGGCGCTCGACTGCTATCGTCACGGCGCGGAGGTGACCCTCGTGGTCCGATCGGCGGCGCTGTCCGACAAGATCAAGTACTGGATCAAGCCCGACCTCGAGAATCGCATCAAGGAAGGGAGCATTCGCGCCAGCTTCAACTCCGTGATCAGGGAGATTCGAGAGGCGTCGGTCGTCATCGGCACGCCCGAAGGGGTCCGGGAGATCGAGAACGACTGGGTCGTGGCAATGACGGGCTACCATCCCGACTTCGCCTTCCTCGAAGCGTTGAAGGTCACCTTCGCGGATGACGGCCACCGCACGCCCATCTTCGACGAAGCCACGTTCGAAACGGCCCGGCCGGGCATGTACATCGCGGGCACCGTGTGCGGAGGCTATCGCACGGGCCGATGGTTCATCGAGAATGGACGCTTCCACGCGCGTCAGATCGTGAGGCACATCGCCGGAGTGCAGGCCGAGCCGATCCACTTCGACGAAATCCACTGGAAGACGGAGGAGTAGGAGATGGCGAGTCGCACCGAGCAAGAGATCTTGACCGTGAGCGGCCGCAACGTCCCGATATCGAACCCGAAGAAAGTACTCTTTCCGCAAGCCGGCTACACCAAGCTGGATCTCGTCCGCTACTACCTGGCCGTCGCCGACGGTGCGCTGCGCGCGGCAGGCGGCCGTCCGAACGTCCTCGTCCGCTATCCCAACGGAATCGACGGCGAATTCTTCTACCAGAAGCGCGCGCCGGCGTCGCGGCCTTCGTGGATCGAGGTTGTGACGCTCAAGTTTCCGTCAGGCCGCGAGGCGGAGGAGGTCGTGCCGCGGGACGCCGCGGCGCTGGCGTGGATGGCCAACCTCGCCTGCCTCGAGCTGCACCCGCATCCGGTCCGCGCCGAGGACCTCGACCATCCGGACGAACTGCGTGTGGACCTCGACCCGGTGCCTGGCGTGACGTGGGATCAAGTGCGCGACGTCGCACAAGTCGTGCACGGAGCGTTGACGGACTTCGGCCTGATCGGGTGGCCGAAGACCTCGGGCTCACGCGGCATGCACGTGTCGGTGCGCATCGAGCCGGCGTGGCCGTTCGACCTGGTCCGGCGCGCCGCATTGGCGCTGGCGCGCGACGTTGAGCGGCGGGCGCCGGCGCTGGCCACGAGCAAGTGGTGGAAAGAGGAACGCCACGGCGTCTTCATCGACTACAACCAGAACGCCAAAGATCGGACGGTCGCCGGCGCCTACTCGGTCCGGCCGAATCCCGAAGCGCGCGTCTCGGCGCCGCTGGCCTGGGACGAGATCCCGGATTGCGATCCACATGACTTCACTTTGGCGACGATGCCGGCGCGGTTCGCGAAGCTCGGCGATCGTCATGCCGGGATCGACGACCGCCCGTGTTCGCTGGCCGGGCTGCTCGATCTGTCGGCGCGGCAGGAGCGCGAGGGCCTCGGCGATGCGCCGTGGCCCCCGCACTACAAGAAACAGTCAGGGGAGCCGGCGCGCGTGCAGCCGTCGCGCCGCCGGCGCACGCCGGTGCATCCGCTCATCGAGATCGGCCGCGCCGAGCGCAAGGAGGACGCGCTCGCCGGCCTCGAACGCTGGCGCGCCCGGCATCCCGACGCGGCGGCGCATCTGGCGCCCGCGGACGTCCTGGTCGATGCGATGCGCGGCCGCTTTCATACCTGGACGCGAATCCGGGTCAATCTTCAGCACGTCCCCGAAGCGCTGCGCCCGCCGCAGGAAGCGCTCGATCCAGACGCTGCGCCGAAGGGATGGGACGGGGTCAGCCCCGAGGGCGCCCCGCGCCGAAGACCTTCTCGAGCTCGTAAGGCTTCGTGATCTCGAGCTGATCGTACCGGCACTCGGCGGGCGGCTTGTCGGGACGCCAGCGCAGGAATGTCGTGCCATGCCGGAAGCGCCGGCCCTGCAGATGGTCGTACTTGACCTCGCAGACGCGTTCGACGCGCAGCGGCTCCCAGGAGAGATCCTTGCCGGCGCTCCAACGGCTCTGGCCGCCCGGCAGCCGATCGAATTCGTGCGCGCTCGCCTGCGCCCATTCGCGCCAGGGATGATTCGCGAGCGCTTCCTCGCGGAGCGGCGCGAGCTCGATCGCCAGCTGCTTCCGCATCGCCATCGTGAACGCGGACGTGACCCCCACGTGCTGGAGCGTCCCGTGCTCGTCGTAGAGCCCGAGCAGCAACGAGCCGATCGCGTCCTTTCCGCTCTTGTGCCAGCGAAAACCGGCGACGGCGCAGTCGGCCGTCCGCGCGTGCTTGATCTTGACCATCGCGCGTTTGCCGGGCTCGTAGTGGCCTGCTGCCGCCTTCGCGATCACGCCGTCGAGCCCGGCCCCTTCGAATCGTGCCAGCCACTCGGCGGCCACATCCCGATCGCGGGTCACCGGCGTGAGATGGATGGGCGGGGCGGCATCAGCCAGCAGCTGTTCCAGCTGCGCGCGCCGATCGCTCTGCGGCGCGCTGCGGAGATCCCGTCCCTCGATCGCCAGGAGGTCGAAAGCGACGAATGCGGCGGGCATGGCCTTCGACAGCTTCGCGACCCTGGATGCCGCGGGATGCAGGCGCAGCTGCAGCGCATCGAAGTCGAGCCCGCCCCCCGTCGCAATGACGATCTCTCCATCGAGCACGCATCCGTCAGGCAGCCGTTCGAGGAACGTCTCGTGGAGCTCGGGAAAGTAACGGTCGAGCGGCCGCAGGTCGCGGCTCTGGATGAAGACCTGCGACGAGCCGCGAAAGACGATGGCGCGAAAGCCATCCCACTTGGGCTCGTAGAGCAGGCCTTCACCATGCGGCAGCTCTTCGGCGAGCTTCGCCAGCATCGGTTCGATCGGCGGAGCAATCGGGAACGTTCCCGGCGCGAAGGCGGCTGTTCCGTTCGCGTTCTGCTCGGCTGCCTTCTGTTGCTGAGTCCTGCGTGCCATCCGAAGGAATCTATCAGACGCCGCCGCTGGAACGGCGAGCGGCAGCCCCAATCCGGTGGCCTCCGCAAGCGTTCACGAAACCGCGAAAGCGGACCATAATTGAGCGCTCTGACTGTGGTGGCTGAGGACCAACCGAGGATCAATAAATGCAACGTGCCATGAGGCCCCTTGTCGCGTGCGTCTGCTGGCTCGCGCTGACCGGGCTGGCCGGGGCTCAGAATCCGCATCTGGTGGTGTACGAAGGCACCGCCGGTCCGGGTCGGGGCAAGCACGTCGTTTTCCTTGCCGGCGATCACGAGTACCGCTCCGAGGAGACGTTGCCGGCCCTGGCGCGGATCCTGGCGAGGCACTACGGGTTCAAGTGCAGCGTCTTCATCACCACCGACCCGAAGACCGGCTTCATCGAGCCGGGCAGTTCGCACATCTCGGGACTCGACGCGCTGGCGGGCGCGGATCTGATGGTGGTGTTCCTGCGCTTCCAGGATTTCCCCGACGATCAGATGCGCCATATCGTCGAGTACCTCAATCGCGGCGGTCCGGTGGTCGGCTTCCGCACCGCGACCCACGCGTTCCAGATCAAGCGCCCGGATGCGACCTACCTCAAGTACACGTGGAAAGGCGGCGAGGAGAAGTATCCGGGAGGATTCGGCCGGCAGATTCTGGGTGAGACGTGGGTGTCGCACTACGGGAAGAACCATGCGCAGAGCTCCCGGCTCATCCTTCAAGCCGATCAGGCGAAGCATCCGATTCTGCGCGGGGTGAAGGATGTGTGGGTGCAGTCGGGCGGCTACACCGCCGACCCGATCGAAGGCAGCACCGTCCTCGCGCTCGGGCAGATTCTCGACGGCATGACCGCTGATGCGCCGCCGGCGAAAGACAAGAAAGAACTGCCCGTCGCCTGGTATCGCACCTATCAAGGATCGTCCGGCCGGTCCGGACGGGTATTCACGACCACGCACGGCGCTTCGGAGGATTTGCTGAACGAAGGCTTCCGCCGGTTGGCGGTCAACGGAATCCTGTGGGCGGCTGGGCTCGAGGCGAGCATCCGCGCGAACAACGACATCAGCTTCGTCGGGCCCTTTCAGCCGACGACCTACAATTTCAACGGCCACGTCAAAGGCGTGAAGCCGGCGGACCTCGCCGGCTGGGACTCGCCCATCATGCCGAAGACGGGAACGCAGGCGAAGTGAACCCTGGTCCGCAGGGATCCCCTGGGAGTACTGGAGCATTGGTGCATGACTAAGACGCGTTGGTGGGCGTGCGGCGTGGCGCTCGCGATCGTGGGCTCGATGCAGGGCGGCGGCACCGCGGCCGCCACCTTCGAGCTCCGCGAAAAAGAGCACATCTGCATCGTCGGCAATACCCTGGCGGAGCGGCTGCAGTACGACGGCTGGCTGGAGACGATGCTGCAGGCGCGGTTTCCGAAGCACGAGCTCGCCGTCCGCAACCTCGGGTTCAGCGGCGATGAAATCGCGACACGCCTCCGGTCGAAGAATTTCGGGACGCCGGACGAGTGGCTCAGCGGGAAAGGGGAGCCAATCGGCGGATATCAGGAAAACCGCTTCGAAGGCACCAACACCAGAGCGGACGTGATCTTCGCCTTCTTCGGCTACAGCGAGTCGCACGCGGGGAAGGCCGGCGTCGACGCGTTCAAGCAGCAGCTCGCCGACTGGCTCAAGCACACGCTGGCCCAGCGATACAACGGCAAGACCGCCCCACGGATCGTGCTGTTCTCGCCGATCGCGCACGAGGATCTCGGCAGCCCCGATCTCCCGGACGGCCGCGAGAACAACGAGCGGCTCGAGCTCTACACTCGCGCCATGGGGGAAGTCGCGAAGGCGCATGGAGTGACGTTCGTCGACCTGTTCGCGCCGAGCCGCCAGCTGTACGCCGCGAGCAAGGCGCCGCTCACGATCCAGGGCATCCACCTGAACGCCGAAGGGAACCGGCAGGTCGCGCAGGTCATCGACCGCGCCCTGTTCGGCGATCCGCCGCGTCATCAGGACGCGTATCTGTCGCGGCTGCGGCAGGCGGTCGTGGACAAGGACTTCCACTGGTTCAACCGCTACCGGGTGACCGACGGGTACTCGACGTACGGCGACCGCGCCTTCCTGAACTTCGTCCGCGGCACGCCGAGCAACGTGAACGCGAACGTCCTCAGCAAGACGGCCAAGGAAGACGTCCTGCCGACCAACTACGAAGTGCTGCAGCGGGAGTTGCCGATCCTGGATGTGATGACCGCGAACCGCGATCGGCGCATCTGGGCGATCGCGCGCGGCGCGGACGCGAAGGCCGATCCGAAAATAGACGACTCCGACACGCCCCCGGTCATCGACGCCAGGACCAACTTCCCCCGCGTGCCGACATTCCTGAGCGGCGAGGAGTCGCTGCAGAAGATGACGGTCGGCCAGGGGATCAAGATCGAGCTGTTCGCGTCGGAGAAGGAGTTCCCCGAGCTCGTCAACCCTGTTCAGATGGCGTTCGACACGCGCGGCCGGCTGTGGGTCGCCGTGTGGAAGAACTATCCGCACTGGCAGCCCAAGACGCCGATGGATGACAAGCTGCTCATCCTCGAAGACACGAACAGCGACGGCAAGGCGGACAAACGGACGGTGTTCGCCGGCGACCTGCAGAATCCCACCGGCTTCGAGTTCTACAACGGCGGCGTCATTCTCGCCCAGCAGCCGAACGTCGTGTTCCTGAAGGACACGAACGGCGACGATAGCTACGACACGAAGGAGATCATCCTTCACGGATTCGATTCGGCCGACACCCATCACGCGATCAACAGCTTCACGTTCGATCCGGGTGGCGCGCTCTACATGCAGGAAGGCATCTTCCACCGCACCCAGGTCGAGACACCGTGGGGGCCGACGGTCCGGCAGGCCGACGGCGGCGTCTATCGCTTCGAGCCGCGCACGTGGAAGTTCGAGACGTTCATTCCGATGAACTTCCCGAATCCGCACGGCCACGTCTTCGATTTCTGGGGCCGCGACATCGTCTTCGACGCGACCGGAGGACAGCCGTTCTACGGTCCGTCGTTCTCGACGAAGAAGTACTACCCGGCGATGGAGACGCGCAACGCGCCGCAGCCGGGGAAGGTGCGCGTCCGGCCGGTGGGTGGCACCGACATCCTCTCCAGCCGCCATTTCCCCGAGTCCCTCCAGGGGAACCTGATCGTGCTGAATGTGATTGGCTTCAGGGGGCTGCTGAACTACCGGCTGTCCGAGGATGGGGCGGGCCTCAAGATCACCGAGGCCGAGCCGATCCTGCAGTCAGCCGACGAGAACTTCCGTCCCGTCGACGCCGAGGTCGGACCGGATGGCGCCCTGTATTTCGTCGACTGGCACAATGCGATCATCGGGCACATGCAACACAACCTGCGGGACAAGACGCGCGATCGCGAACACGGCCGCGTCTTCCGCGTGACCTTCCCGGGCCGGCCGCTGTTGAAGCCGGCGCAGATCGCCGGGGCGCCGATCCCGCAACTGCTCGACCTGCTCAAGGAGCCGGAAGATCGTGTCCGCTATCGCACCAAGATCGAGTTGAGCGGCCGCGACACGAAGGAAGTCATCGCCGCGCTTCAGACCTGGATCGATCGTCTGGACCCGAAAGCGCAGGGCTACGAGCATCACATGACGGAAGCGCTCTGGGTCCACCAGTGGCACAACCGCGTCAACGAGAAGCTGTTGACGCGGATGCTCCGTTCCAGTGAACCGTGGGCTCGCGCCGCCGCCACACGGGTGCTGTGCTACTGGCGGGATCGGGTGACGAACCCTCTGGCGCTGCTCAAGGCGCAGGCCAACGACGCGCACCCGGGCGTCCGGCTCGAAGCGGTCAGGGCCGCCAGTTTCTTCCAGACGACCGAAGCCGCGGCGGTCGCGCTCGAATCCTTGAATCACCCGCAGGATCGTTTTCTCGGTACACGCTCGACCAGACCATGAACACGCTCAAGCCGTTCATGAAGTAAACCGGAATCCCACGTCTTCTATCGGATCACCATGAATCTTCGTGCCCGAGCTCTGATTGCCGTCGTAGCCGTGCTGCTGGCCGCGCGGGCGGCTGCGCAGCAGCCCGCGGCGCCGAAAGTGCTGTTCGAGACCTCGCCCCGCGCGGTCGAATACCAGCTCGGACGGCTGTCCAACGTCGAGCTGGTTCTCGTCGAGCGCAAAGCCGACGATCCGAAGTACCGCCCCGTCTATGTGGCGCTGCTGACTAGAAAGGGCCTCGGCCGCGAGTACTTCGACGAAGCGCTCGCGACGCTGATGAAGCTCGACAAGGGAACGCGGACGCAGGTGCTGCTCGACGCGCTCCCGAAGGTGCGGGCAGACGATGCCGAGACGCAGGACAAGCTTGTGGGTGTATTGCTGGCGCAGCCCGCGGCGACGCTGAAGAGCGAACGGGCGACGTTTGCCAAAGCGATCGAAGGCACGGAGTCCTCGCCTGCGGTCCTGCGTGCCGCGTACGGCGCGATGATGATCGCCGACGGCACTCCCCAGACTGTCTGGCCGGCGGCGTCGAAGCGCGAGGGGCATCTCCTCGAGTTGCTGCGCAGTGTGCCGCAGCTCGGGACCGCCAAGGACGTGCGTGCCAGTCTCTTCGATCCGATCGCGGCCCTCCTGCGTGACACGCAAGACCCGGCGTTGCGCGGCGCGGCTCTCGCTGCGCTCGGCTGGACGCGTCAGGATGCGGCGACGTTTCAGCTTCTTGCTACGGAGGTACGGCAGGGAGCCGGCGCGGATCAGCGTGCCGCCGCCATCAGATCGCTTCAGCGCCTGCCGAGGGAGTCCTGGCCGCAAGGTGAGATCGAACCGCTGGCGCGCGCGATCGTCGCCGCGGTTGCCAAGACTCCAGCGGAGCGCCGCACCGATCCCGTGACCACGGAAGCGATCCAGCTGGGTGAAAAACTCGCGGATGCGCTGCCAGACGAGGCGAGAATTGCCGTCCGTCGCGACCTCCGCGCGCTCGGCGTCCAGGTCGTCCGCATCGAGACCGTTCCCGAGCAGATGATGTTCGACCTGAAATGGTTCGTGGTCGAGGCAGGCAAGCCCGTCCAGATCGTGTTCTCGAACCCCGACGCCATGTCGCACAACCTCCTGGTCGTGAAGCCCGGATCGTTGAAGGAGGTGGGAACGGCGGCGAGCACGATGACGCTGTCAGCCGATCCGAAGGCGAAGCCCTACGTCCCGGAGGGTCCCCTGGTGCTGCAGGCGACGCGGCTCCTCAATTGGGCCGAGACGGAGCGACTGAGTTTTCCCGCCCCGAAGGAGCCAGGGGAATACCCGTTCGTCTGCACCTTCCCGGGCCACTGGGTGCGCATGTACGGCGTGATGCTCGTGGTCGAGAACCTCGAGGCGTGGGAGACGACGCGGACGCCGCCCAAGGATCCGATGACGAACCAGCCTTATCCGGCCCGCTGACCGCGGTCCCCGTCTTCTGGCTGGTCACGAGCTGTGCTTCGTGCCGTCGTGCCGTCGTGCCGTCGTGAAGCGCGTGAGCGCGGTCGTCCAGCCAAGCAGGCACGTTGACGCATTCGTGCGGGATCCTCCTGAGCCCCCAGCCCGTCCTACGAGTTAAATGGTCCCCGCCCGCGCCTCGCATCCCGATCAGCACCTCCTCGACGCGTACTCCCGCGCGGTCATCGGCGCGGTCGAGCTGGTCGCGCCAGCCGTCGTCTCTGTCGACGTGCGGAAGCGCGGCGCGGACGCGGCCAGGCGCTCGCCGGCTCAGACCGGGACCGGATCGGGCTTCGTGTTCGCCGCCGATGGTCTGATTCTGACCAACAGCCACGTCGTCGAGGACGCGTCGCAGATTGACGTGGTGCTGCCGGACGGCCGCGAGCGCAGCGCGGATCTGATCGGCCAGGACCCCGATACGGACGTCGCCGTCCTGCGGATCAGCGCCCCGGAATTGACCGCGCTCAGCTTCGGCGATTCGCAGACGCTGCGTCCCGGGCAGCTCGTGATCGCCATTGGCAACCCGTACGGCTTTCAGCACACCGTGACAGCGGGCGTGGTGAGCGCGTTGGGGCGGTCGCTGCGCGCCCGATCGGGGCGGCTCATCGAGCACGTGATTCAGACCGACGCCGCGCTCAATCCCGGCAACTCGGGTGGTCCGCTGGTGACGAGCGCCGGCCAGGTGATCGGCGTGAACACCGCGATCATCGCGGGAGGGCAGGGATTGAGCTTCGCCGTCCCGATTCGAACCGTCGTGACGGTCCTGCCGGCGCTGTTGCGCGATGGCCGGGTGCGCCGCGGGTATCTCGGGGTGGCCGGACAGGACGTGCCCCTGCTGCGGCGGGTGACGCGCTTCCATCGACTGACGCAGGCCTCGGGGGTGCTGGTGATCTCGCTGGAGGCGGACGGCCCGGCCCGCAGCGCGGGGCTGCGTGACGGTGACATCGTGGTGACGCTCGATGCGTCGGCAGTCGCGAGCCTCGACGATCTGCATCGTCTGCTCACCGAAGAGCGGATTGGCACCACCGTGACGCTGGGAATCCTTCGAGGGCCCGAGCGATTGGACCTGAACGTGACTGTCGGCGATCGCACACACCGCCGGCCCTGAGCCGGGTGCCCGCACATGCCGCGGCGCCGAGCGCCGTCCCGCCTGTCGATCCACTGATTCACCTCTGGCATTTGTATTTTCGCTGGAGGATTCAACTCCGCTAAGCTCTCCGCTGGAGGGTGTCGCGATGCGATCGAGGAGCGCGGGATGGCTGCCGTCGCTGGCCGTGGGGGTGATGGTCGTCGCGTTCACGATGAATCAGGAGCCGGCGGCGATGCAGGGCCGATGGTGGCTCGATCAGCCCATCCGGTTCATCCAGACGAACCTCAGCGAAACGAACTCCACCGTCGATCCCAAAGCGCTCGTCGCGGCGGTCGCCGACTTCCGCGCCAACACGTTTCTGATGAACATGGGCGGGATCGTCGCGCAGTATCCGACGCGCGTTCCCTTCCACTATCCAAGCACGCATCTGCCCGCCGGGCGCGATCTGTTCGGTGACGTCGTCCGCGACGCGCACGCGAGGGGTATCCGGGTGGTGGGCCGGTTCGACCTGAGCAAGACCCAGAAGCCGGTCTTCGATGCGCATCCGGAATGGTTCTTCAAACGCACCAACGGTGAGCCGGCGATTTACAACGGCCTGTACTCGACGTGCATCAACGGCGGCTATTACCGCCAGCATGCGCTCACGATTCTTGCCGAAGCGCTCGAGCGCTACGAAGTCGACGGTCTGTTCTTCAACATGTTCGGGAATCCGTCGAGCGATTACAGCGGCCAGCCGATGGGCCCGTGCCAGTGCGAGGCCTGCCAGGTCCGATATCGCGCGCGCCACGGCCGCCCCGTCCCGGCGGCGGCTGACGCCGACTACCAGGCATTCATGGCCGAATCCTCCCGCGAAGTCGCGGCGTCGATTGCGGAGCTGATCCACCGCAAGCGCCCCCAGGCCGCGTTTCTGACCTACATCAAGGACCACACCGACGGGATCATGTCGGAGTCGAACACCGCGGTCGGCCGCGCCCTTCCGCTCTGGCCGTACTCGGCGAGCGACAACGTGAACCGGGCGCTCGGTTCGGAGCCGGGGAAGATGGCGTTCAACCTCGCGATGAGCTTCGTCGATTTTCCGTGGCGCTACGCTCACGTGCCGCAGCCGGAAATCCAGCTGCGGCTCTACCAGAACATGGCGCACGGCGGGCCTCCCGCGCTGGCCATCGTCGGCCCGATGGATCAGGAGGACCGGAACGCGCTGATCGCGGCCAAGCCGGTATTCGCCTGGCATGCCGACCACGAGGACCTCTACGTCAGTCAGAAGAACGCGGCGCGCGTGCTGCTGCTCGCCGGCGGCGATACCGCGGCGTATCGCGGCTTCTTCCGTCTCCTCTCGGAGCAGCACATTCCGTTCGTCGTCTCGGAGAACCTGCGGTGGCTGGACGACGGAAACCGCCGCTTCGATCTCGTGATTGCGCCCAGCCGGCCGTCGAAGGAGCTCGAGCGCTACGTCCGCGAAGGGGGCCGCCTCCTCGTCGCGGGCGTCGTCCCGCCGGCGCTGCCGATCGGGCGCGTCGTCGGCAAGCGAACGGCAACGCAGGGCTACTGGCGAGTGCACGATCATGGACTGCTGCCGTCGTTGAAGAACACGAAATTGATCTTCATCGATGGCGAGTACGTCGAGCTCGAGCCGCTGGCGAAGCCGCTGCTCACGTTGATCCCGACGGCGATGTTCGGGCCCCCCGAGAAAGTCTGGGGCGACAAAACAGAGACGACGATCCCGGGATTGGCGCTCGGCGAGTACCAGAAGGGCAGCGTGGCCTACATTCCCTGGGACGTGGGGGGCTTGTATTACCGTCACAGCTCGCCGGGGCACGCGGGCCTGATCGCGGATGTCATCGACCGCCTGCTCCCGGGCGGCCGTCAGCTGAAGACCAACGCGCACCCGCTGGTCGAGATGACCCTCATGGAGCAGCCCGGGCGCAAACGCACGCTCGTGCACCTGGTGAACGCCACGGGCCACTCCGGGACTGCGTATTTTCCGCCGGTCCCTTTGAGTGACATCCGCATCGAGCTGGCGCGCGGATTCACCAGCGCGATGGCGGTTGGCTCGAACAGCAAGCTCCCGGTTTCCGGCACGGGACCGTATCGGGGCTTCACGCTGCCGCGTCTCAACGCCTACGAGGTCATCGTCCTCGAGTAGAGGCCGGCAGACTTCAGCGTCCGGCGTCCTCGTAACACCGCTCGTACATCGGCACGACGCGTTCGACGCAGAATGCGCGGGCGACGTGCTGCCGCGCATTGTGCGCGATCTCCCGGTGCAGCGCCGGGTCCTCGAGAACCTTGACGGCGCTGGCCGCCATGCCGTCGAGATCGTTGGGGTCGTGCAGAAAGCCGGTGCGCCCGTGCTCGATGACTTCCGGCAGCCCGCCGACATTCGACGCGACGACCGGGACTTCGCACGCCATTGCCTCCAGCGCCGCCAGGCCGAAGCTCTCCTGGGCCGAGGGCAGCAGGAACACGTCGGCTGCAGACAGCAGCGGAATCACGCCCTCCTGCGCGCCGAGCGCGTTCACGAGATGGGATACGCCAAGCTCGCGCCCGAGCCGGTAGACCGTGCCGAGCTCGGGACCGTCACCGACGAGCAGCAGCCGCGCCGGGACCTTCTCGGCGATGCGCGCGAACACGTGCATGACCGCGTCGATTCGCTTCACCGGCCGGAAGTTCGAGACGTGGATCACGACCTTGTCGGCCCCGGAGTTGGAGAACCGCTGGCGAAGGAGCGGGACGTCGACGCGCAGGAAGACGCTGCAGTCGAGGAAATTCGGAATGACGGTGATATCGCGATGGACGCCGAGCTCGCCCCTCGTGGCCGCGGCCAGGCTGCGCGACACGGCGGTCACCGCATCCGACTGCTCGATCGAGAACGCGACGATCTCCGAGAACGACGGGTCGTTGCCGACCAGCGTGATGTCCGTGCCATGCAGCGTCGTCACGACGCGCGGCGGATCGCCGGATGATTCGAGCACCTGCTTGGCGAGGAGCGCGGCCGTCGCATGCGGGATGGCGTAATGCGCGTGCACGATGTCGAGATCGAACTGCCGCGCGACCTGAACCAGCTTGTTCGCGAGCGAGATGACGTATTGCGGCTCGCGGAACAGCGGGTAGGCCGGCGTGTGGACCTGATGGAACGACAGGTCGGCATGAAACTCGTTGAGCCGGAAGGGCATGTCGCTGCTGACCAGGTGGACTCGATGGCTCCTCGCCGCCAGAGCCTTGGCGAGCTCGGTCGCGACGACGCCGCTCCCGCCGACCGATGCGTAACAGACGATGCCGATGTTCACGGTGATGTCAGGCTGGTCCGCGGGGATCGTGCTTGAACAGATGCGGGCGCACGATCGGATCCCGCACGACGAGGCCTTCCGCGAAGCGGACGCCGGCGACCGCGCCGAACTGCGCGTCGCGACTCTCGATCAGCTGCTGGAACAGCTCGGAGGTCAATCGCGTGGAGACCGCGTCCCCGGTGTTCGGAGCGAACTGGGTGCGATGGCAGGCGAGCGCGCTCCGCTTCTTCTCGTAGTGATCGGTCACGTCGACCACGAACGAGGGGGCTACTGAATCGTTGATGAAGTAGTAGCAGATCCACTGGGTGGCCCAGGGATCGGCGCCGGCCTCGTAGCGGCGCAGCCGCGCGTTGAAGACCGCCTCGGTCAGCACGCTGCTGGCGGCGACGTGATCGGGATGACGGTCCGACCAGTAGGGAATGGCGACCGTGCGCGGCCGCGCTTCGCGAATCGTCGCGGCGGCCTGGCGCACCTGCCCGGGATCGCGGCCGATGCCCCGATCCGGCCAGCGCAGATTGATGCGCCAGTCCGCGCCGAGCACCGCCCGCGCCGCCTCAGCCTCGGCGAGCCGCTCTTCCACCGTGCCATTGCTCCCCATCTCCCCGGCCGTGAGGTCGCACAGCCCGACCCGATGGCCAAGCGAGACATGCCTGGCAATCGTGCCGCCCAGGCCGATCTCGAGGTCGTCGGGATGGGGGCCGAAGACGAATAGGTCGACGGAGGGCGGCATGTGTTACGTCCTACGTCCTACGCGCTGCGTGCTCACGTGCTTAGGTGCTGCGTCCTACGTGCGCACGTGCTACGTGACGTGCTACGTGCGCACGTGCGACGAGCGTGCCACGTGCTCACGCCCTGCTCGGAGCGTAGGACGTAGCACGTGGATGAGCACGTCAGCACGTAGCACGAGAAGCACGTGTGCACGTAAGCATGTAGCACGTAAAGCACGTGAGCACGTAGAACGTATGACGTGGCACGTTTCCACCTACCCCGCGGCTGCGGCACAATCCTGATGTATGGCTTCGGGGCTTTCCAGCCGTCCGGGTACTTCGTCTTCGCCTCGTCATCGCTGACCGAGCCGGCGATGATCACGTCCTCGCCGTGTTTCCAGTTCGCGGGCGTCGCGACCTTGTGCTGGGCGGTGAGCTGCAGGGAGTCGATCACCCTCAGGACCTCGTCGAAGTTGCGGCCGGTCGTCATCGGATAGACGAGAATCAGCTTGACCTTCTTGTCGGGGCCGACCACGAAGACGTTGCGCACGGTCATGTTGTCGGCGGCGGTCCTGCCCTCGGAGGTGCCCTCGAGCGCGGCCGGCAGCATCCCGTACAGCTTCGACACGCTGAGAGTCGTGTCGCCGATCATCGGGTAGTTCGGGGCGTGCCCCTGCGTTTCCTTGATGTCATTCGACCAGCGCCGGTGGTTGTCCACGGGATCGACGCTGAGGCCGATCACTTTCACGTTGCGGCGATCGAATTCCGGCTTGATCTTCGCCATGTATCCGAGCTCGGTCGTGCACACCGGCGTGAAATCCTTGGGGTGCGAGAAGAGCACCGCCCACGAATTGCCGATCCACTCGTGAAAGCGGAGCGGGCCGTCGGTGGTATCCGCCTCGAAGTCCGGCGCGACGTCGCCAATCTGAAGAGCCATCACAAACCTCCTGCATCTGCCTGTCTTGTCGGTTGGAACAGGACGAGGATACTACGCGGCGACGGTCCGGCTGAAGCGCCCGCGATCCGCCCGGCTCCCGCTCAGCCCCGCGCCTGAATCGCAGCCTTCGTGCCGCTCAGAATCCTGCGCAGGGCATCGCGGCTGCGGTTCTGGACGGTGTAGCGGGCGAACCGGCGCATCAAGCCGTCGAGCGAGCGCGTGCGCGCGCGGTTGACCGCGATCATGTAGAAGTCCCCGCCGCCGGCGGCGATGGTGACGGTCACGCTCATCGCGGCGTCGAGATAGTGATCCGCGTAGACCTGGCTCGTCGCGATGAACGCCGCGTTCTGCGGCTCGCGCAGGCGATAGACGATCTGATGCGAGATCCGCACGATCGGCCGCACGCCGAAGTCCTCTTTCGTCCAGTAGAGCGTCTGCTCCGATCCGGCGGGCGGGTGCGGGCCGAGCTCCTGCAGATACGCGTGGAACTCGGGCGAGTACGAGGCGACGAATCCGTACTCGCGGAGCAGCAGCCCGATCTCGGCCGGCACGCTCAGCGGCTGTGCCCGGTTGACGTAGGTCGGCAGCGCTTTCCGTCCGGCCGTGATGTAGGCGGTCGCGTAGGCAGTCAGCACCTCGCGCCAGATCGAGGCCGACTCGCGCCGCCAGTCCGGGCTCCGCCAGTTCACGCCGCGCTGGAAGCGCGCCACGTCGGCCGCGCTCAGCCGGACCTGGCAGTCGCCGGGCCGGCAGTCGCGGAGGTTCAGGCTGTGCTCCTCGAGCGGAAGCTGATCGAGCTCGGAGGTCTTCGGCGGGATGCTCAGCCGCCCCGCGTCGAGCACGAGCGCGCTTCGCTCGAGGTTCTCGATGTCGCGATACCGGTCGATGAGCGCCTCGCGCGACCCGGTGATGCGAACCGCGCCGACGACCGCGATCTCGCGGGCATCGGTTTCCACCAGCCGGGCAACGCTTTCGCCGCGCTCGACCGAGGCCCACTCCGCATCGCTGAACTGGCCAACCGACCGCAGCAGGTCGCGGGGCGACGGGACGGAAGTCGACGCTCCTGCGCCGAAACCGGCGGCGACTGAAGAGGCCGTCAGGAAAGTGACCGCCAGGGCCTGCGCCGACCACATCGGGATGATCGAGGCTATTGTACGCTTGTAGGTTCCATGGCGGCCTGGCGGCGCGTCGATCCCATGAGCCGCTCGACGTCCGGCGGTCAACCTGGGGAGTTTTTCACGGCGATTGGGAAAAAAGCACGGGCGCGTCTGGCGTGTTCGTGCGCAGCACTGAGCGTGTCTGCCCGAAGCACGCAGCACGTGGTTTGCAACGATCGGTCGCAGCCAGTCTGGAGGCGTTATGAGTGTTCTTCCGTCGATCCTCTGTCCCATCGATTTCTCGGACGCCTCACGCGGCGCGCTGCGATACGCGGCAGCAGTGGCTGGCCACTTCGGCGCGCGGCTCATCCTGATGACCGTCGAGGATCCCCTCCTCACCGAAGCGTTGGACCTGGGGACCGGGGTCGCCTGGAGGCCGCAGGACAGTCGGGACGCGCTGGCCCAGTTCGCGGCGAAAGTGTTCGGGCCCGATCTGCCGCACGGGGTGACGTTCGAGTACGAGGTCGCGGTGGGAAAGCCCGCTCCGGAGATCCTGCGCGTCGCACGCCAGCACTCGTGCGATCTCGTTGTCATCAGCACGCATGGTCTCACCGGCGTCAGGAAGCTGTTCTTCGGTTCCACCACCGAGCGGGTGCTGCGTGAAACGACGCAGCCCGTACTGGTGACCCCGCCGTCCGACCCTGGTCCACTGCGGGTCGAGGACGTCCGGTCGATCCTCCGGCGCGTGCTCGTGCCGGTCGATCTCACGGCGGCGTCGGACCATCAGGTCAAAATCGGTGTCGGACTGGCCAGTGCGCTCAGTGTCCCCCTCATCCTTGCGAACGTCGTCGAGCCGGTCCGAAGCCGGTTCGCCAGCAAGCTGCATCTGCCTGGGTTCGAGGCCGATCGCCGGGCGCAGGCCGAAGATGGCCTCAGTGCGCTGATGACGACGCTGCCACCGGAGGCATCCGCTGAGGCGCTCGTCGCCTACGGAGATCCGGCAGAGGAGATCGCCAAGATCGCGCGCGACCGTCAAGCCGGGATCGTGGTGATGGGGCTGCACGCCTCGCCGCTCCTCGGACCGCGGATGGGATCGGTGACGTATCGCGTGCTCTGCCTGGTGTCCACGCTGGTGCTCGCCCTGCCGCCGCAGCCGGCGAAGGATCGACACGAAGACGAGTCGCCGGCACGAGTGACCTCGGTCAAGTGAGGCGCGTCCCATAGCGCTATAAGAGCCTGTGAGTTGATCCACGCGTAGCCCCGAGCCGCTCGGAGCCCGCCCGCCTCGCGACCTGGAACAGTTGATTATCAATTGTTGCCTGGTCCGCAGTAGGATCCCTCCGACATCAGCGGAGATTTCATGGATCCTTCCCGTCGAGAGTTCGTCGCGACCGGCCTCGCCGGTCTGGCGGCATTGTGCGTCCGGGATGATGCCGGACTGCACGCGGCCACCGGGCCCCCGGTAGAACTCCGCCCGGAGGACGGCTACAAGCTGTGGCTGCGGTTTGCGCCTCCCGGGGAGATCGGCGCTCGCTACGCACGCTCGGTGACGCGCGTCCTCGTGGAAGGGACCTCACCGACGTCGCAGGTCATCCGGCGTGAGCTCGAGTCGGCGCTCTCGAACATGCTCGGCGGCGCGATCCCGGCCGGCGGCCCCCTCAGCGACGGCACCGTCATCGCTGGCACACCGGCGAGCTCCTCGAGCATCCGCAGCCTCGGTTGGGGATCCGATCTGGCGAAAGCCGGCGCCGAGGGCTACGTGATGCGGTCTGCCCGCGTCGCGAATCGGTCCGCGATCGTGATTGCGTCGGAAGGGGAGATCGGCGCGCTGTACGGCGCGTTCCACTTCCTTCGGCTGATCCAGACCGCGCAGCCGATCGAGAAGCTCAACGTCGCCGAGCGTCCCGGAATCCAGCTGCGCCTCCTGAATCACTGGGACAACCTCAATGGCACGATCGAGCGCGGCTACGCCGGACGTTCACTCTGGCAATGGAGCGATCTGCCCGGGAAGATCGACCCGCGCTACGTCGATTACGCGCGAGCGAACGCCTCCATCGGCATCAATGGAGCGGTCGTCAACAACGTGAACGCGGATGTCCGGATCCTCTCGCCCGAGTACCTCGCCAAGGTCGCGGCGCTCGCAGAGGTGTGGCGGCCGTTCGGCGTCCGGATGTACCTTTCGGCCAACGTCGCGGCGCCGCTCCGGCTCGGCGGATTGAAGACGGCCGATCCGCTCGACGCGGGAGTCGCCGCCTGGTGGAAGGCCAAGGCCGCCGAGATCTACAAGCTGATTCCGGATTTCGGCGGGTTCACGGTCAAAGCGAACTCCGAAGGGCAGCCCGGGCCGAAGGATTACGGCCGTACGCATGCGGAAGGCGCCAACGTGCTGGCCGATGCGCTGGCGCCGCACGGGGGCAGCGTCATCTGGCGGGCGTTCATCTACGACGAAGACGTGGATCCGGATCGCGCGAAGCGCGCGTACATCGAGTTCATGAAGCTCGATGGGCAGTTCCGGCCGAACGTGCTGATTCAGGTCAAGAACGGCGCGATCGACTTCCAGCCGCGCGAACCCTTCCATCCGCTCTTCGGCGCCCTGAAGCAGACGCCGGTGGTCGCCGAGATTCAGGCGACGCAGGAATACCTGGGGCAGGCGAAGCACCTCGTGTATCTCGGCACGATGTGGAAGGAGTTCCTCGACGCGGATACCCACGCGAAAGGTAAGGGCTCGACCGTCGCGAAGTCGATTCAGGGAGAGATTCATCCGTACCGCCTGACGGGCATGGTATCGGTGGCGAATCCCGGCGTCGACACCAACTGGTGCGGCCATCATTTCTCGCAATCGAACTGGTACGCGTCCGGCCGGCTGGCGTGGAATCCCGGCCTGTCGGCGGAGCACATCGCCGACGAGTGGACGCGGATGACGTTCGGCAACGAGGCGACGACCGTGCAGACCATCCGCACGATGATGATGGGATCGCGCGAGACGTTCGTGAACTACACGATGCCGCTCGGGCTGCACCATCTGATCGGCGGCGACCATTACGCGCCGATGCCCGAGAACGCCAAGTCGCAGCGTGCTGACTGGACGGCGACGTATTACCACCAGGCGTCAGCCGACGGCATCGGCTTCGACCGGACGATGAAAGGGAATCAGGCGGTTGCGCAGTACTTTCCTCCGGTGCGCGACATGTTCGACAACCTGAAGACCTGCCCGGAGGAATTCCTCCTCTGGTTTCACCGCTGCGGCTGGGACTACCGGACGAAATCCGGCAAGCCGTTGTGGGACGCGCTTTGCGAGAAGTACCACCAGGGAGCCGCCGGCGCGGCGGCCATGCAGCGGACCTGGCAGACGCTCGCGGACCGGATCGATCCTCGACGGCACAAGGAAGTGGCGGATCGTCTCGCGATCCAGGCAGAGGACGCGGCGAAGTGGCGCGACCAGATCCTTCAGTATTTCCAGGCGTTCAGCAAACGCCCGATCGTGACGACGTAAGCCGGGCCGCGAGATCCTCCGCAGGCTGCGCAAGAAAGACGAGGTTCGAATGGGTGTGAACGCCAACTGCCGGGTGTTCCGGCCAGTCGTGCAGGTCGTCATCGCGGGCGCTCTGTCCGTCGCCGCCTCCGCGGCGGGACAACAGCCGGCCACGCAGCCGGCGCCTGCTGCCCAACCGGCCCCGACTGCGCCGCAGGCTCCGCCGGCCCAGCCCTCGCCCGTTCAGATTGCCAACCAGAAGGAACGGCAGCGGATCATGGACCAGCTCAAGATATCCGCGATCCCGCCAGGCGCGGTGAGCTCGAGCCCCGCGACGTACAACGAGGCCGAGGCCAACCCGTATCCAAACCTGCCCGATCCGCTGACGTTGAAGAACGGCCAGAAAGTGACGACCGCCGCAATGTGGCGGAGTCGGAGACGGCCCGAGATCCTCGAAGACTTTCAGCGCGAAATTTATGGCCGCACGCCGAAGAACGTTCCCAGGGTCACCTGGGAGGTCGTGAAGACCGAGCCGGGCACTAACGGCGACGTCGCGACGGTGACCAAGCAGCTGCTCGGGCGTGTCGACAACAGCGCGTATCCGGCTCTGACCGTCATCATTCAGGCGACGTTGACCACGCCGGCTGACGCAAAAGGGCCGGTGCCCGTCATCATCCAGTTCGGCGGCGGCGTGTTTCCGCTTCCCGAAAGTGTGCTTTCCGCGGTCAATCCGTGCGCCCCGCCCGGAGGTTTCGGTGCGCGCGCCGGCGGGCCGGGACGCGGCGCCGCAGCCGGCCAGGCGCCCGGGACCGGGCGTGGACAAGGTCAGAGCGGTCCGACCTGGCAGCAGCAGATCCTCGCCAAGGGCTGGGGGTACGCGAACCTGAACACCGGGTCGGTGCAGGGCGACTGTGGCGCCGGCCTCACCGCAGGCATCATCGGGCTGGTCAACAAGGGACAGCCCAGAAAGCTCGATGACTGGGGTGCACTGTCGGCCTGGGGCTGGGGCGCCAGTCGAATGCTGGACTACATGGAGACCGACAAGGCCGTAGACGCCAAGCGGGTCGGCGTCACCGGTCATTCCCGTGCCGGCAAGGCCGCGCTCGTGGCGATGGCGTTCGACGAGCGCTTCGCCATCGGCTACATCAGTTCCTCAGGCCAGGGTGGCGCGAAGCTGCACCGGCGCAAGTACGGCGAGACGATCGAGAACGTCGCCAACAGCTTCTATCACTGGATGGCGGGGAACTATCTGAAGTACACCGCCCGCTGGGACACGATGCCGGTGGACTCGCACGAGCTGATCGCGCTCTGCGCGCCCCGTCCCGTGTTCATCAGCGCCGGCAACGATCCGGGAGCGGTCAACGCCGACGGCACGGTCCCCATCAACGATGCGTGGGTCGATGCGCGCGGCAGTTTCATGGCGGCGGTCGGGGCCGGACCGGTCTACAAGCTGCTCGGCAGGAAGGATCTCGGGACGGCGACCTATCCGCCGATCGATACCGCGGTGATCGACGGCGATCTCGGATTCAGGCAGCACACGGGCGGGCATACGCCGGAACCGACGTGGCCGACGTTCCTGCAGTTTGCCGAGCGTTATCTGCGCGCCCCCGCACAGTCGACCAGTACCGCGGCGGTCCGATAGCAGCGCACCGAGGGTTCGCGACCCAATGAATGTGTCAACTTCCAATCTCCAACTCCCAACTTCCAAAACGTTCTCGGTCGATCGGCTCTGAGCGCCTTTGGTAGTTGCCCGCCGCCGCTCGTCGGCTCGGTCGCAGGTCGACGAGCTCTGGCGAGGCCTCGCCGTAGCGCGCGTAGATCATGCGCGCAAAGGCGGGGAGGTTGGGAATTGGGAGTTATCAGGGCGCGCTTTTTCAGCACTCAGCCGAAGGCCTCGGTCTTGATGCGCTCGCGCGGGACGTCGAGCGCGTGAACGTGGCCGAGCATCGCCTCGAGGAACTGCGGCGCGGGTGTCGTGCCTTGCGCCGCGCAGGCACGCCGCTCCCACACGGTGATTGCCGGTCCGCAGGCGTAGACGAACGAGTCGGGCTCCTCGGCCAGCACGGCGCGAATCGACTCGAGATCGACGCGGCCACTGCGCACATTGGGCCCATAGGCGAGAGGCCCCGGCTCGCGGGTCAGCCAGTGCAGCACCCGGAACCGTTCCGGGTGCTGCGCGGCGAGCTCGGTCAAGGCATCGCGAAAAATCACGTCATCCCAGGTCTTGTTCGAGTAGATGAGGGTGTGCCGCAGCGCCGCGTGATGGAGGAGTGAATCCTTGATCATCGAGACATTCGGCACGCTGCCGGATCCGGCGCACAGATGCAGGATGTGTCCGGCCCGGCTTTCGATGTCATCCGGGAACACGTAGCCGCCGGCGAAGCCGCGCACCGCGACGCGATCGCCGGCGCGCACCTGATGCACGAGATAGCCGGACAGCAGGGGAGGGTATTTCGATCGATCGCGAACGTAGAGCTCCTCCTTGATCGTGATCGCCAGATACGGTTCGTGCGGCGCCGAGCTCATCGAGTAGGCGCGCGGCGCCTCGCGGCGGCCCTTCTGGTGTTCGAGGTAGGCGACAAAGCTCTGGAGCCCCGGGAACTGGCGGGCATCGATGCTGACGTACTGTCCGGCGCGCCACTCGATGCGGCGGCCGCCGGTGTCCAGCACGAGTGTTCGCGTGTCCGGCGTTTCGACGATCGACTCGAGCACGACCGTGTCGAACGTCGTCATCCGGCCGGATTCGGTTGCGGCGCCTGTGTCAGTCATTGCTGCGCGCGAAGGAACCAACGGTCGAGCAGGACGTGTCGGGTGAACGCCTGCGATCCCAGGAGTATCCGGCCGATCGCGGCGGTTGCGGTACGCAGCGGCTGCGGCAGCCGCGTGGCCGACGGATGCAGCCGACCGAGCGCCTCGGCATACGGCTGAAGCGCGGCGCGATCGGTTCGTCCCGCGGCGGCGATCAGCGTCTCGGCCGCCAGGCGCCCGGATTCAATGGCAGGGCGGATCCCTTCGCCGCTCTCCGGGTAGGCGAGCCCGGCCGCGTCGCCGATGATCAGCGCGTCGTCGTCGATGAGCGGCCGCGGCCCGGTGCCTTCTGCCAGGTAGGCGTGCCCCCGCCACTGTACTGCCGACGCCTCCGTGAGCCGATGTTTCTGCGCGAGAAGGTCGGTGAAGTGTCTGACGTGGGATGCGAAGTCCTGGCTCGTCCGGCGGCCGATCCCGACGTTGAGGTAGTTTCCCTTCCGCACGCACCAGCCGTAGCCTTCCATGTCACGGCAGAAGAACAGCTCCGGCATCGACCCGTCGATCCCGTCGTGCGGACTCTGGAGCTGAAACTCCGCCTCCTTCGCGATCACCGGGCGCGAGGTGTCCGCGCCGCCCCGCAGATGGCGTGCGACGGGACAGAAGTGCCCGCCGGCGCCGACGATTACCCTGGCCTGGATGTTGTCGTTCACGATCCATCCGTCACCGTCACGGCGAAGGGTTCGAAGCGGGGTTCCGTCGATGATCCGGGCTCCGGATCGACGCAGCAGGAAATCGTCGAACTCGCAGCGGCGGATGGCGTAGCTGACGGTGGACGCGTAGCGAGTGTCGAGCAGCTTCCCGCCGATGACGCCGGTTCGGAAGCCCCGGATCTCCTGAATCGTGAGTCCCGCGGTCTCGTAGTCTTCCGGATCGAGATCGAGCAGGCGGAACACCGCCGGTGTGAGCCAACCCGCGCAGACCTTGTCACGCGGGAAGCGTGCCCGATCGATCACGATGACGTTCCATCCCGCCCTGGTCAGCGTGCGGGCGCAGGTCGATCCCGCTGGTCCACCGCCGGCGACGAGCGCGTCACAGTGGATCACGCGACGGCTCCAGGCGTCTGGTGCGGCGCGGATCGCGTCCATGACGGCGGCGGCGATTCGCGCGGGGTGAACACGATCTGGAACAGCTGCATCCAGCCGGTGGCGAAAGCCGCCTGCGAACCGGCCAGGTACAGCTCCCAGGCACGCTGGAATTCGTGGCCATGCGCGGAGCGGACGCGATCGC
Organism: uncultured Acidobacteriota bacterium; assembly: GCA_963785755.1. Taxonomy (GTDB): domain Bacteria; phylum Acidobacteriota; class Vicinamibacteria; order Vicinamibacterales; family 2-12-FULL-66-21; genus JACCXG01. The sequence continues at coordinate 588,053 of CAWAXG010000071.1, forward strand.
CGGCGGCGGCGAACCGGTCGGCCCAGTGCGCGAGCGTCTGGGCGTAGTGAAGCCGCAGATTCTCGATGTCGATGACCGACATCCCGGCCGGGCCGAGGACGCGCGTCGTGACCTCCGCGATCGTCGGAGTGTAGCCGCCGGGGAAGATGCGCCGCCGAATCCAGGCGTTCAGGGGCCGCGGCTCATCACGGCCGATGAAATGCAGCAGGCCGCGGCCGCCTTGCCGCTTCACGGCACGGCGCAGGACTTCGGCGAGCGAAGGAAAGTGTGAGAGCCCGACGTGCTCCAACATGCCGACCGAGACGAACGCGTCGAACTGTCCGGCGACGTTCCGGTAGTCGTCATCGATGAACTCGACCATGTGCTCCAGGTCTTCGCGCCTGGCGCGTTCGCGCGCGAACACGAGCTGCTCGCGCGAGATGTTGAAGGCCTTCACCCGGACGCCATAGTGACGCGCCATGTGCAGAGCCAGCGCACCCCATCCGCAGCCGGCTTCCACGACCGTCTCCCCGGGCTGCAGGCGCAGCTTGCGGCAGACGACGTCGAGCTTGAGACGCTGCGCATCGTCCAGTGACATTTCCGGCGTCGCGAAGTAGGCGCACGTGTACACCATCGCGCGGTCCAGCCACAGGGCGTAGAAGTCATTCCCCAGGTCGTAATGATGGTGGACGTTGCGGCGTGCGCTGGACTCGCTGTTGGAGCGCGTGAGCGCTGAGGCAATCCGCTCGGCGAAGTAAGGCTGCTGGGCCGCTGCGGATCGTGACAGCGCGCGGACGACTTGGTAGAGCGAGCCTCTGACCTGAATCCGGCCGGCCATGTAACTCTCGCCCAAATAGAGGTTCGGGTGGAAAGCGAGTCCAATCAGGGCGCGCCGGTCGGCGAGGACGAGGTCGCCGACTGCCGGTGCAGCGTTTCCGTACGGGGACGTGCCGTCCCAGAGCTCGAGACGCACCGGCCCATCGGCGATGGTCTGCTGAACTCGGGCCGCAAGCCAGCGATCCAGGACGGTGACCCGCTGCCCGCGGCGTGCGTCCGGCCGATCGATGGCGGGATCGGTGCGCGGGGACAGCTGGGAGATGCCTGCCGTATCCATCGTCGCGTCCCTCTCCTCTGTCTCTCGATATTTTACGTGGGCGGCGTGGCCGGGGTTGGGTGTCCGCTCCCGTGCCGGCGCATCATATCCGATTGAATCCTTCCGAAAATGACGGGTTTTAGGGGTCGGATCTTGTATTTCAACATGTTGAAATACAAGATCCGACCCCCTCGACGACGCCGGGTCCAGGCGGGCTCCATCGGCCAGGTGGATGACGACGACGGTTCCGCCACTTGCCCGGGAGTCCACGGGACGTGCGGCCGTGGTGCGCATCGACGAGGCGTCGGCTCGGTTGCCGCAGCCGGCTCTGGGCGAAGGAACAAGACCAGTGGAACAATCGTCGTTCCATTCGGGGAGACATTGATGACCGACAAGCAGAGCAAGTGGGAGACGTTCACATCCGAGAGCGCGGCCATTCTCGACAAGCTTCGCGATATCGTTCACGAGGGCAACGTCCGCCGGGTCGTCGTGGAACACCAGGGCCGGACGGTTGCGGAATTCCCGCTGACGGCCGGCGTCGTCGGCGCCGTGTTCGCACCGGTGCTCGCGGCGATCGGCGCCCTGCTCGCGCTCCTGCAGAACTGCACGATTCGCGTCGAGCGGGCGCAGGACGTCACCGAAGACCCCGCCTCCGAGCGCACCGATGACACCCCGGCCGGTGTCGTCTGAAGCTCCCGACTGACCCTGAGCGCACGAACCCCTCGACCTCCGGTCCAGAGACGCGCCTCAACGTTGCGGCTGTTGCGCCGGCGCCTCGGAGGCGCCACGGATCAACGAGGACGAAACATTCAGCGCGACGTCCCCACGATCGAACGCGCTCATGTTCTCGAGCGTCGTCTCCGCGACGTTCCGCACAAGCTGCCTTTTTCAGGAAAATTGCGCCGGGGGTCCGTTGCCCCCGGGGGCGCGCTAGTGAACCGGCCGGTCCGAGCTGGCTGCCGGTTTTGCGTCCTTGATGATGAACAGGATCTCTCCCGGCTTGATCAGGCCCAGCTCCTGGCGGGCGAGCGCCTCGATGGTGGCGGGGTCCGACCGGAGGCGGCGGACATCTTCGCGAAGCCGCGAATTCTCTGTTTTCAATCGATCGATGGCGCCGACCAGCTCTCCATGGGTGCGGCGGGCGCGCAGCGTCTCCATCAGGCCCCGCTCGCCGATCAGCGCGTTGATCACCAGCACCAGGGTCACGAAGACGAGGAGCAACTGGAGGGTCCTGCGCCTCGACACGGGAGGCACGGATGAGGTAGTAATCGACGCCTTGCGTCGCGGAGTGGCCGACGCAGGTTCACGGATCGCAGAGGGCATTCGCAAATGCAGTCCTTTGTACAATACTTTCGTTCGAGTCGAGCTTCGGAATTAGCGCCCCCAACGAAAAAATCCGCGCGAGGTCGAGTGTCTGTATGAACCCTGAGTACGTGATCGTGCTGACGACCCTTCCCGCCGACGCTGATGCTCACGCGCTTGGCAAGACGCTCGTCGAGGAGCGGCTCGCCGCCTGCGTCAACCTGCTGCCGCCGATGAGCTCCGTGTACCGGTGGGAAGGGCACGTCGAGCAGGACACCGAGCGGCAGATGATCATCAAGACGTCGCGTGAGCGGGTGGTGACGCTGTGGGAGCGGATCAGGGAGCTGCACCCGTACGAAGTGCCGGAGTTCGTCGTGCTGTCGATCATCGACGGCAGCGACGCCTACCTGCGATGGCTGGGAGAGTCCACCTCCCCGTAGCTTCCGCCTGACCGCCTCCGCCAAGGCTCCGGCGGACCGCCGTAGCTTTAGCGGAGGCTGGTCGGCGAGACTCGCCATAGCCTTGGCGGAGGCGGTCAGGCGGAAGGAAAGAGTAGCGGCCTGTTTTCCACGACAGCCGCATCCTTCTAAAGCCGGAAGCCACCTGAGTCTCTGTCTAAGCCAATGCCTGTTTGAGATCTTCGATGAGATCGACGGGATCCTCGATGCCGACCGAAATGCGCACGAGACTGTCGGGGAGACCGATCGCGGCGCGCCGTTCGGGCGGCACCGAGGCGTGCGTCATCGACGCGGGATGGGAGATCAGGGTCTCGACGCCGCCGAGGCTCTCGGCGAGCGCCATCAACTGCACGCGGTTGCACACCCGGCGCGCGTCCTCGAACGTGCCGACGTCGAATGACACCATGCCGCCGAAGCCGCTCATCTGCGCCTTCGCCAGCTCATGCTGGGGATGCGACGGCAATCCAGGATAGTAGACCTGCCGCACCTTGGGATGTGCAGCCAGGAATTCGGCAACCGCCTGTCCGTTGATATTGTGCTGGGCCATGCGCACGGCCAGCGTCTTGGTTCCCCGCAGCACCAGCCAGGAATCGAACGGGCTCAGGATTGCTCCTTCCGCGTTCTGGATGAAGCGCAGCCACTCGATGTCGTCGTCGCGCACGGCGATCACGATGCCGCCAATGCTGTCGCTGTGGCCGTTCAGGTACTTGGTCGTCGAGTGGACCACCAGGTCGGCGCCGAAGTCGAGGGGGCGCTGCACATACGGGCTCGCGAACGTGTTGTCGACGACAAGCCGGGCGTTCGCCTGACGCGCGATCTCGGCGGTGACCCTGAGATCGGTCAGCCGCAGCACCGGATTGGTCGGGGTCTCGACGAACAGCATCTTCGTCGCCGGCCGGAGGGCCTGATGAATCAGCGCCGGCTGCGACGTGTCGACGTAGGTGAACTCGATCTGGTACCGCGTCAGCACCTTGTCGAACAAACGGAATGTACCGCCGTAAGTGTTGTCGGTGACGACAACGTGATCGCCCGACTGGAGCATGGTCGCCAGGGCGCCGATCGCCGCCATCCCGGACGCGAACGCGAATCCCGCTTGTCCGCGCTCGATCGCCGCGACGTTCGCTTCGAGCGCGGCGCGCGTCGGGTTCTGTGTCCGCGCGTACTCGTAGCCCTTGTGCCGGCCGAGCTCATCCTGCACGTAGGTCGAGGTCTGAAAGATCGGTGTGATGATGGCGCCGGTCGAGGGATCGGGCTCTTGACCCGCGTGGATGCAGATCGTCGAGAAGTGCGAGCTGTCTCTTAGCTTCACGCGTCCAATGTTATCATTCGCTCTTTAGGCGACATGCTGCGCTCCCGACTGCCTGCTGCATCGCGCCAGAGTCGACGCACGCCGCCCGAGCTGCCGCCGGCACTGTCCCCCCCAGCAGATCCCGTTCCCTCGGCTCGCCAGCTGCTGCTGCACTCCTGGGCGGGACGGCTGTTCCTCAGCGCCGCGGCGCTGAAGCTGATCGTGTCGCTGCTGCGCAGCGTCGCAACCCTTCCCGGGCCGGTCGAAATCCTCAGCAGCGCCGCGACGCTCGGCCTCCTCGGCTCGGTCGGCTACTTCATGTGGCGGCTGTTCGTGCTGATGAAGCGGCGATTGCTGTGGCGCGTCCGTCGCAAGCTGATTCTCTCCTACATCTTCATTGGCGTCGTGCCGGCGCTGTTGATCATTTCGTTCGTGATGCTCGGCGCGTTCGTCGTCTCGATCAACGTCAGCTCGTACCTCTTTCGCGAAGGCTACGACGACATCATCGAAGATGCGGGCAGGGCAGCGAGCGCGGCCGCGTCGGAGATCGTTCGGACTCCGCAGGGCGCGACGGAGACGGTCGGTCGCGTCTACCGGAAGGAGAGCCGCGTCTATCGCGCACTGTCGATCATGTTTCTGCCGGCGGGGCGCGACGGGCCCGAGATGGTCCGGGGGGGCGGGTGGAGTCACTCGAACGAGGTTCCCACCGTTGTTCCTGACTGGGCGGCTGGTGGTTTCGAGGGCACCGTCGTCGAGAGCCCGGCCGGCCGCCGTGGCGACGTCGATCTGATCGTCCGTGCGGTCGCGCCGGTGGAGATCGGAACCCGGCGCCTCGGGCATGTGATCGTCGACGTTCCGGTCGACCCCGAAATCCTGAGTGGTCTCTACGAGACGACCGGTGTCAAGGCCGGCGCCGTACGCCTCGTCGACGAAGCGACAACGGCGATACCGCCGGTCGCGGCGCCCGAGGGCACGAGCGACTTCGCTCTGTTCGGCCGCGGCGTCACGATTCTCGACGCGCGCGATTGGGAGAAAGGCCAGATCCACCGCGCGGCGATCGGTAATACCTTTGCGCTCCGGGAGCTGTACGAACGGCTCTCGCGCGCACAGTCCGTGCAGATGGGAGGCATGACCCCCGGGCAGGCGTTCCTGTTCATTGTCGTCTTCGTGGCCGTGCTGTTCCTGATGATCCAGGTCGCCGCCCTGACCATGGGCCTCGCGCTGGCGCGCTCCATCACGAGCTCGATCCACGAGCTCTTCATGGGCACCGAGCAGGTTCGTCACGGCGACTTCACCCACCGCATCAACATCACGACCAACGATCAGCTGGGTGAGCTCGCCGGTTCGTTCAACCAGATGATTGGCAGCATCGAGAACCTTCTCCAGACCGCGGCGGAGAAGAAGCGCCTGGAGGAAGAGCTGCGCATCGCGCGGCAGATCCAGATGTCGCTCCTGCCTCGCGGGCCGCTCGACATGCCAGGCCTCGCCGTCACGGCGCTCTGCGTGCCGGCGCGGGAGGTGGGCGGCGATTACTACGACTTCTTCCGGCTTGCCCAGGAGCGCCTCGGCGTGCTCATCGCCGACGTCTCGGGAAAGGGCACCTCCGCGGCGTTGTACATGGCCGAGCTGAAGGGCCTGGTCCTGTCGCTCAGCCAGATCTACCAATCGCCGCGGCAGCTCCTGCTCGAGGTGAACCGCATCATTTCGGAGAACCTGGACAGCCGCAGCTTCATTACCATGACCTATGCGGTCCTCGATCTGAACGCGGGCACGATGACCTACGCGCGCGCCGGCCATACGCCGCTGATGCACATGCGCAGCAGGAGCGCCGGCGCGGCGGTCGATGTTCTGATCCCGAACGGGATGGTCCTCGGCCTTCGCATTCCGGGCGCCGAGGAAAAATTCGCCGAGCTCCTCGAAGAGGACCGCATCGATCTCGGCCAGGGCGACGTGATCGTCCTGTACACCGACGGCATCACCGAAGCGATGAATCCGAGCTCGGACCTGTTCGGCGATGCGCGGCTCAGCCGGATCGTCGAGGAGCACGGCCACCTCGAGTCCGCCGAGCTGCGCGAGCGCATCCTCCGCGAGATCGAGACCTTCGTCGGGACCGCCGATCAGCACGACGACATGACGATGATTCTCATGAAGATCGAGCGCGCCATCCCGGCCAGGGTAGCCGTCTGACACGCGCTCCGCTGCCGCCGCCTCCGCCCGCGTCCGGCGATCCCGCAGAGTCACATGTCTGACCTGGTCGTGGTCTTTCGCACGACGTCCTCGGTGGAGGCCGAAGTCGTCAAGGGTCTCCTCGAAGCCCACGGCATTCCGACGTTCGTGCACTCGAACATGCCGCGGACCTCGTTTCCGATGTCGCTGCACGAGGTGCGGCTGACGGTCGCTCCCTCGAGCGCCGAGCGGGCGCGGCGGCTGATCGAGAGCCATCGCGAGGAGCGGACGACGGCGCGGATCATTCCGTTCGGCGCCGAGTTCGAGCCGCTCGAGCAGATCATCGGCTACCGCTTTCGCGACCGCGGGCTGCTCGAGCACGCGCTGACCCATCGCTCGCGGGTGCACGAGGACGCGAGCGGCGGCGTCTTCGACAACGAGTCGATGGAGTTCCTCGGCGACTCGATCCTGGGCTTCCTGATCGCCGACATGCTGTTCCGCGAGTTTCCCCAGCACAACGAAGGCCAGAAGTCGAAGCTCAAGGCGTCGATCGTCTCCGCGGCGGCGCTGGCCCGGCTCGGAGAGCGGATCAATCTCGGCGCCTTCCTGATTCTCGGCCGCGGCGAGGAGAAGACCGGCGGACGCCGGAAGCTGGCGCTGATCGCGGACAGCTACGAAGCGCTGATCGCCGCGATCTACCTGGATGGCGGGATCGATCCCGCCCGGGCATTCGTGGAGCGGCAGTTCGCGGGGATGATTGCCGAAGCGCGGCGAACCGGCGCGGAGGCGGCGTTCACCGAGGATTACAAGTCAGCGTTGCAGGAATGGCTGCAGTCCCGCGATCGGGGGCTGCCGTCGTATCGGCTGGCTGCCGAAGTCGGACCGCCGCACCGGCGGCGGTTCGAGGTCGAAGTGCTCGTCGACGGGCATCCGCTCGCGCGGGCCGACGGCTCCAGCAAGAAGGAGGCAGCGCAGGCCGCGGCGAAGGCCGCGCTGGCCATCCTCAGTCAATCTCAATAATTCCCCAGCTCTTCTCCGGGCCGGCCGTCCGCGGCGCGCCGGCGAGCGCGAGCGCGGGCTCGGCGTGCGGCAGGCGGGCCATCACGTAGGCGTGGACCTCGCGGGCGACGTCCTCGTCGGTTGGCGGCGTCGGCCGGCAGTGCAGCCGTACCCAGACGCGGAGGATCGGATCGACGAAGCTGTAGCGCTTCTGCCGCGAGCCGATCAGGTCGACGTCCTCGAGCCAGGAGAGATAGTCCTTGGTCGACCCCGGCGTCCGGCGCAGACGCAGGGCGATCTCGGTGAGCGTCAGCGGCTCTTCCTCCGCGAGCACGTCGAGGATCGCCTTGAGCGCGCCATAGCCGCGGGCGCGATGGAGCCGCAGCTCGTAGGAGTAGCGGCAGGCCGATGAGAGCTGCCCGCCGGGCGACAGCAGCGCGCAGAGCGCGCTGACCGGGTCGGAGCCGCCGCGCGGCGCGAGCGAGGCGTTCGCCTCGGCAATCATGCGCGCGTAGAGCGGACGGCCGTCCGACAGCGCATGGATCAGGCGGGCGAGCTCATCGCGGGCGTGATCTTCCTCGTCTTCCTTGAAGCCCGCGGCGCGCCGTTCGTCCGCCGCCGGCAGCGTCGCCCGGACTTCCGCCGCGCTCAGCGGCGCGACCGGCATGATCTCGAAGCGCGATGGGGCGTCACGCAGCAGCCGATGCGTGCGCGCCATGTAGCGCGTGGTCAGCACGAAGCGGTTGCCGCTCGCGCCGAGGGCCGCGACGAGGTCGCGCAGGACGGTGCGCAGGCCGGGGAAGCTCTCGAAGGTCCGCAGCTCGAGGAATTCGTCGAGCAGGAACGTCACCGGTCCGCCGGTGCTGCCTCGGGCGTTCGCGAGGAAGGCCAGCGCGCTGGCAAAGGACTCGCGCGGCACGTGGTCGCCGCTGGCGACGCCGGCCGGCGCCTGCGCGGGAAACGGCGAGCTGTCGCGCAGCGACTTGAGAAAGCGCTCAGGCGTGGTGGCGATCCGCTCGACGTCGACGTACTGTGCCGCGTTGCGGCCGAGCAGATCGCGCAGCCGCAACAGCAGCGACGTGCGACCTGTGCCGCAGCCGCCAAGGAGCACGGGTATCCGTGGCCCTGCCGCGGTGTTGCTGCCATCCAGCGCCTCGAGCACACGGCGTTCGAGTGCCGGCCGCTCCGGAATCATCATCGTGCGACTCCCCCAAGGTTCCTTGACGGACTGTCAATGTTAGCGCGCGCCGCCGCCGCGACGGCCTCGGGATAACCGGCATCCGCATGACGGATGACGCCGAGGCCCGGATCGCAGGTGAGCACGCGCTCGAGTTTTTCGTCGGCTTCGCGGGTGCCGTCGGCGACCACGACCATCCCCGCATGGATGGAGTAGCCGATGCCGACCCCGCCGCCGTGGTGGACTGATACCCAGGTCGCGCCGGCCGACGTATTGAGCAACGCGTTCAGAATCGGCCAGTCGGCAATCGCGTCGCTGCCGTCACGCATGCCCTCCGTTTCCCGGTTCGGCGACGCGACCGATCCGGTGTCGAGGTGATCCCGGCCGATGACAATCGGCGCCTTCACGATACCGCGCCGGACCAGGTCGTTGAGCGCGAGACCGAAACGCGCGCGCTCGCCGTAGCCGAGCCAGAAGATCCGCGCCGGCAGTCCCTGGAATTTTACCCGCTCACGCGCGAGGTTGATCCACCGGCAGAGGGCGTCGTCGTGGGCGAACATCGTCAGGGCGAGGTCGTCGGTGGCCTGGATGTCCGCCGGGTCACCCGAGAGCGCCGCCCAGCGAAACGGTCCCTTGCCGACGCAGAAGAGCGGACGGATGTATTCGGGGACGAAGCCGGGAATGTCGAACGCCCGCTCGACGCCGGCCTGCCGCGCCTGGGCGCGGATGTTGTTGCCGTAGTCGAACGCGACGGCGCCGCGCCGCTGCAGGGCGAGCAGCGCCTCGACGTGCACCGCCATCGATTCCATCGAGCGCCGGACGTACTCCTCCGCATCGACGTCGCGGAGCGTGCTGGCGTCGCCGAGCGACAGGCCGCGCGGGACGTAGCCGTTGAGCGCATCGTGCGCGGAGGTCTGATCGGTGACGACATCAGGGGTGACGCCGCGCCGGACCAGCTCCGGGAGCACGTCCGCGGCATTGCCTTCGAGCGCAATCGAGCGCGCCACGCCGTCTCGCTGCCAGCGCGCGACCCGGTCGAGGGCGATTCCCAGATCCGTCGTGTGCTCGTCGACGTATTTCGTGGCGAGCCGGCGGGCGATGCGCTGCGGATCGACCTCGATCACCAGCGCGACGCCGCCGTTCATGGTGACGGCGAGGGGCTGCGCCCCACCCATGCCACCGAGACCCGCGGTCGCGACGAGCCTGCCGCGAAGGTCGCCGCCGAAATGGCGGCGAGCCAGCTCCGCCAGCGTCTCGTAGGTGCCCTGCAGGATGCCCTGGGTCCCAATGTAGATCCAGCTGCCGGCCGTCATCTGCCCGTACATCGTCAGGCCGCGGTGCTCGAGATCGCGGAAATGCTCCCAGGTCGCCCAGGCCGGTACCAGCATGGCGTTGACGATGATGACGCGGGGAGCCCAGGGATGCGTGCGGAAGACGCCGACCGGCTTGCCAGACTGGACCACGAGGGTCTCGTCGCGCTCGAGGCGGCGCAGTGTCGCGACGATCGCATCGAACGCGTCCCAGCTCCGCGCCGCCCGTCCCGATCCGCCGTAGACCACGAGGTCCTCGGGCCGCTCGGCCACGTCGGGATCGAGATTGTTCATCAGCATCCGAAGCGCGGCTTCCTGCGGCCAGCCTTTGCAGCTGATCGCAGCGCCACGGGGTGCGCTGACATGACGAGAGAGAGTATTCATCACCGGGCGTGCGTCGGAGGTAAGCAATCTAAAAACGTACGCGCGCGTTGTCAAACTGAAATTGAAAATTTCTTACTTGACTTCTCCGCCGCATGCGGACTCCAGCGTTCCGTCGGCGATCATCGCGGCGATCGCCTCGATGTCCGGCGAAGGCGGCCGGTCGTCGGCGAGCGGCGGCACCACGGATCGAATCTGCTGATGCACGCGCTGAAGCCGCGGCGAGGTCTGCAGCGGCGCCAGCAGGTCGAGCGCCTGGCACGAGCACAGGAGTTCGACGGCGAGGACGCGCGTCGCGAGCGCGACCGCACGCTCGCCCTTGAGCGCGGCGCCCATGCTCATGCTGACGTGATCCTCGCGGTTGGCCGACGTCGGGATCGTATCGACGCTGGCGGGATGCGCCAGCGTCTTCACCTCCGACGCCAGGGCGGCGGCGGTCACCTGCGCCATCATGTATCCGGACTGCAGCCCGCTGTTCGGCGTCAGGAACGCCGGCAGCTCGCTCAGGACGGGGTTGACGAGCCGATCGGACCGCCGCTCGCTGATCGTGGCGAACTGGGCGACCGCGATCGCCAGCAGATCCGCGGCCACCGCCACCGGCGCGCCGTGAAAGTTCCCGCCGGAGACAATCTCGCCGTCCCCAGCGAACACCATCGGGTTGTCGGTGGCCGCGTTGAGCTCCGTGGTCACGATCTCGCGGACAAATCGGAGCGCTTCCCGCCCCGCGCCGTGCACCTGCGCCGCGCAACGCAGCGAATACGCGTCCTGGATGCGGCCGCAGAACTCATGGGACTTGTTGATCGCGCTGCCCGCGAGCAGAAACCGGACATTCGCGGCCGAAACTGACTGGCCGGCATACGGGCGCGGCTCGTGAATGCGGGCCTCGAAGGGGTGAACGGATCCCCGCAACGCGTCGATCGACAGTGCCACGGCGATATCGGCAGCGCGGGCGAGGCGCTCGCCGCCGATGAGCGCCAGCGCCAGGACGGCGGTCGAGGGCTGCGTGCCGTTGATCAGCGCCAGCCCCTCCTTCGCTTCGAGCGTCATCGGCCGCAGCCCGGCGATCTCGAGCGCCCGGCCGCCAGGCCAGACGCGATCGTCGTCGCCCACCGTCGCGAACCCCTCGCCGATGAGCACGAGGGCGAGGTGCGCGAGCGGCGCCAGGTCGCCGCTCGCACCCACCGAGCCGCGGCTCGGCACGACCGGATGCACCCGGCGGTTGAGCAGGTCGAGGAGATGGTCGATCGTCTGCCGGCGAATGCCGGAGAAGCCCTTCGCGAGGACGTTGGCTCTGAGCGCCATCGATGCGCGAACGGTGCGCACCGGCAGCGGTTCACCGACACCGGCGGCATGGCTGCGGAGAAGATTCAACTGGAGCGTCTGCAGCGCGTCGCGGGGAATCGTGGTCTCCGCCAGCGCGCCGAACCCGGTGTTGATGCCGTAGACGGCGCGGTCGGCGCCGGCATGACGATCGACGACGGCGCGCGCCGCGTCGACGCGCTGAATCGCGTCAGCGGCCAGCGTGACGTCGAGGCGGCCATCCGCAATGTCGACGAGCTCGGACAGCGTGAGCGAGCGACCGTCACAGGCGAAGAGGCGAGTCATGAAAAGCGCGCGCGCGGACGCGAACCGGTCGAGGAACGAAGGTAGAATACTTCACTTATGAACATCGCCGTGTTGGGCGCACAGTGGGGTGACGAAGGCAAGGGCAAGATCGTCGATCTCCTGACGCCGAACTTCTCGATCGTCGCCAGATACCAGGGAGGCCACAACGCCGGTCATACCGTGTACGCGGCGGGCCGCAAGTTCGTCCTGCGCCTGCTGCCGTCCGGCATCCTGCACGAGGGCATCACCTGTGTCATCGGCAACGGCGTGGTCATCGATCCGCAGGCGCTGTTCGCCGAGATCGACGAGCTCGAGCGCGCCGGCATCGCCGTCGGCGATCGCCTGGTCATCAGCGACAAGGCCCATCTCATCCTGCCGTACCATCGCGAGCTGGATCTCCTCAGCGAGGCGCGCCGCGGTGAGCGGAAGATCGGCACGACCTCGCGCGGCATCGGCCCTGCGTACGAGGACAAGATCGCCCGACGCGGCGTTCGCGTCGGCGACCTGGCCAACGCCGGTTCGCTTGCCGAGGCGGTTGAGCACAATGTCGCCGCCCGCAACCGGCTCATCGCCGACTCACAGATGGACTGGCGCCAGGTCATCGACGAACTGAAGCGCTCCTGGGATCGCATGGGCCGCTGGGTCACCGACGTGTCGCTGTTCCTGTCGCGCGCCCGCGCTGCCGGCCAGTCCATCATGTTCGAAGGCGCGCAAGGCACGCTGCTCGATATCGACCACGGCACCTATCCTTATGTGACGTCGTCCAATGCGACCATCGGCGGCGTCTGCACCGGCCTCGGCGTCGACGCGAAAGCGATCGACGGGGTGCTCGGGGTCGCCAAAGCCTACACGACCCGAGTCGGGGAAGGACCGCTGCCCACCGAGCTCACGGGAGAGCTCGGCAATCGGCTGCGCGAGAGCGGTCAGGAGTTCGGCGCCGTCACCGGCCGGCCGCGGCGGTGCGGCTGGTACGACGCCGTCGCCGTACGCTATGCGGTGCGCGTCAACGGGCTGGATGCGCTGGCGCTCACGAAGCTCGATGTCCTCGATGAGATGCCCGAGCTGCAGGTCTGCACGGCCTATCGGGCACGCGGCGGCGTGCTGCACGAACTGCCCGGCGACCTCGCGCAGCTCGCGACGTGCGAGCCGGTCTACGAAACGCTCGCCGGCTGGAACAAGCCGACCAAGGGTATCCGGCGATACGAGGATCTCCCCGCGGAGGCACGCGCCTACATCTCGAGAATCGAGGAGATTACCGGCGTGACGGCCGCGATTCTCTCCACGGGATCGGATCGCGACGACACGATCATCCGCGATGAGTCAGTTGCGGCAGGCTGGTTCAAATCAAGTCGCAAGTAACAAGGCACAGGTACAACGGAACGCGGCGACGTTGCTCCTTGGTACCTGCAACTTGCTGATGTCTATTCCTTGTTTTTCAGGCAGAAGGACTCGACGGCGGCGGCGTCGGCATCGGTGAACTCGACGCCGGCGCGATAGCGGGGAGGCTCGCTCGGCTGCGGCAGCTCGAACTTGGCCCAGGCCACGGCGCCGCGGAACCGCATGACGAAGTCGTCGTTCGGCACGCTGACGCGCACGCGCTGGTTCGGCCGCAGGATCGTTCCCGACAACACCTGGGCTCCCACATACGAGAGATCGACGAGCTGGGCGGGATTGCCGTCGAGTTGAATCTCGACGCCGCGGCGGATGCGATGCCGCTGCGCCCGCCGCGTGCCGTGCCAGTCGAGCGGCCGCGGCGGTGGCTCGGAGCTGATCGCGGTGGCCGCGGCAGCGGCCTCTTCGATCGCGACGCCGGCGCCAACCGACGGGGTGACCGGGTCGGACGGAGCAGGCTCCGGCTCGGGATCGGGCGGGGCCGGCGCCGTGCCTTTCACCATGACCCGCGAGTAGTCGCCGGAATGCGACATGACCCGCACCTCGGAATGTCCGAGCTGCGGATCGTTCTTGATGCGATTGATCAGCGCCGCTCCCCGTGGCGTCGCCGCGAACAATCGCTCGAGGACGATGAGACGCGGTTTGTGCTCGAGAATGGCTTGCAGGGCCTGAATCGGCTCCGTGTCTGGAAAGACCAGAAGCTCGCCGTCCTCCGCCAGGCGTTCCCGCAGAGACGGCATCAGGTTGGACGCTGCAATCACCACCACTGGTGCCGGCATCGGTCGAGTCTATCAAAACTCGGAATCAACCGGATGTCGCGTGGCCGAGCGCGCGGTGCCATCTCCTTATAATGACGCAGTGGATTTGTCACATGGACCGGAGCGCGACGCTGCCGGCGCCCGCGATGCTGAGGGGACCAACCCGAAGATGCGCATCGGCATCGATCTCGGAGGCACGAAGATCGAGGCCGTCTCGCTCGACGGCGTGGGATGCGAGCGGTTCCGCCAGCGCGTGCGATCGCCGCGCGGCGATTACGGGGGCACGCTCGAAGCGGTCGCGTCGCTCGTGGCAGGCGCCGAGGAAGCGGCCGGTCCCGCCACGGTCGGTATCGGGATTCCCGGCGCCATCTCGCCCGCCACCGGACTGATCAAGAACGCCAATTCGACCTGGCTCAATGGCCGGCCGCTCGCGGAGGATCTCGCGGCCGTCCTCGGGCGGCCGGTCAGGCTGGCCAACGACGCCAACTGCATGGCGCTCTCGGAGGCAGCCGACGGCGCGGCGGCGGGGCATGCCGTGGTCTTTGCCGTCATCATCGGGACCGGCACGGGCGGCGGGCTCGTGGTCAACGGACGTGCGGTGGTCGGGGCGAATGCGATCGCTGGCGAGTGGGGCCACAATCCGCTGCCGTGGCCGGAAGGCGAGGAATGGCCGGGGCCGCCGTGCTACTGCGGCCGCACCGGCTGCATCGAGACGTTCCTCTCAGGTCCCGGGATGTCGCGGGACCATGAGATCGCGACCGGCGAGCGGCTCGATGCGACCGCGATCGCCGAGCGGGCTGCGCAGCAACACAACGGCGCCGCCGCCACGCTCGCGCGATACGAGCACCGGCTCGCCCGCGGACTCGCGTCCGTCATCAACGTCGTCGATCCCGAGGTCATCGTGCTGGCGGGCGGACTGTCGAACATCGACCGGCTGTACGAACGGGTGCCGGCTCTCTGGGGACCGTACGTGTTCTCCGATCATGTCGCGACGCGGCTCGTCAAGGCGCGACACGGCGATTCGAGCGGCGTGCGCGGCGCGGCGTGGTTGTGGTAGGAGGGAAGTTGGGGGTCCCTCTCTTTTCATTTTCAGGAACTCGACAGCACCCGGCCGATTTCGGTGGCGGTGATGCGGAAGTGCGACGCGTTCCATACCGCGGCGCCTCCCTTGATCAGAATCGCCTGCGGTGTTTCGTGCCGCACACCGAGCCGCTGGCTCACGGTGTCCGACACGCGCCGATGGTGCTGTACGACGACCATCTTGTAAGCCACATCCGTCCCCGCCTGCTCCAGATGCGCGTGCAGCTCATCGAGCGCTTCCAGGCTGATGCCGCAGGTCCGGCTGTGTTTGAAAAGGAGGACCGGCCGCTTTCGAGATTCGGCGAGCGCGGCCTCGAGCATATCGAGATCCGACAGATGCGTCAGGTTGTTCATTGAAACACTTGATTATAGCCCGCGAATCCCGGTGCCGCGAGCGCGGCGGTAACGCCGGGCGGGGCCGTTCCTGGCGGCGGACCTGGAGGTCGCCTTTAACCCGGCGCCTGGTGCGATCGGGTATGGAACCCCGCGGCTTCCAGATGATGCCGGGCCTCTTCGATGAGCCGGGCCGCGTTGGCGGGTGCATTGGCGCCGGCCTGGGAGATCACGCGATCCACGTTGAAGATCCGGAAACGGATGCCTTCCATGTGAAACGCCGCGATGGCGCGGGCGAGCGCCTCGCTTTCCTCGATGGCCGGTGCGGTTGACGGGTGCGGGTGCGCCTTCAGGACCTCGAGCAGCTCGGCGATCTTGGCGGCGGCGGCCTGACGTTGATCCACTGATGACGTCATGATCGGCAGATTATCGCAACGGGATGCTCCGTGCCAGGTGCTACGTGCTGGTGCTGTGTGCTGCGGTGCTACGTGCGTCTTCTTCTGCCGGGGACTGCCAGACGGCACGGCCGACGAAAAAGGGGCCGAGCCTCTCGATGTACAGCGAGGTCTGCTGCGTCTTCCGCATGGCCTGGACGACGGCGGACAACGGAAAGAGATCTTTGCCGACCAATCCAATCACGAAGTCGTTGTCATCCCGATCGAGGCCGTAGCAGGCGAGCCGGACGTCGTGCGAATAATCGGCCGCTCCGAAACGCTTCCCGATTTCTCCGTGCTCCGCGAGGATGGTCCGCTGTTCTTCGGGCGGGAGCTGCGCGAATCGCCCGCTTCGCCGCAGCGGATACCAGACCGCCCACGGCCAGTCCGGGTTGAGGACCGTACTCCGTGGGCGGTCGAACAGGGCATGCTGCAGGTCGGGCTCGTACCCGAGCGAATAGGTCCGGCCGAACATCGTGAGCTCCGGACGCAGCGTCAAGGTGGACAGCGGCCCGCTGTTCAGCAGCGGGCGAACCCGATCGATGAAGGTATTCGGGTCCCGCCCGAGCGTCAGAAGCGCGATCCCGCGCGGATCGTTCAGGTCCTCATAGATGACCGCCTCGACGCCTCCGTCCGAAACCTGACGCACGACCTCGGATGCCCGGGCGCAGCCGCCGAAGGCGAAGAGCTGCATGAAGAGCCGCTCGTCCGAACGCTGCGGCTGACCGTTGCGAAGCCCTCCTCGTTCACTGATATCCGGCGGCTCGAGTTTGGAATGGCGGTCGCTCATTGCCTCCTTATATATCAGCGAGAGATGTCTCAGCGATAGCGAAGCATCCCTTGCTCCCGTCCTCCTTGTGAAACCTGGTTTGCGGCGGCGTCTTTTCTTCACAGGGAGGATGGGAGGACGGCGGAATCCCTCCCTTAAGTAATGCGGCGACCTACCAGCTCGTCGGCGACGACACCGCCGGACTCCGCGAGCACATCGGCCGCCGGGGTTGAGGTCAACGGCACCGCAAGCCACTGGTCGCCTGCGGACGAGCGAGGGCAGCACGATTGGCCCAACCATTGCGTGATCGGAAGCGCCGCCGCGATCGGCGCGGCCAAGGATGAGATAGATGCCTAACCTGAAGGGCCGCCGGCCGCGGCGGTTGACGCCGGAGGAGAGGAAGTCGCTCACACATGGCGACTTCTGGATTCCGGAAGAAGAGCGCCAGACCTACAAGCGAGCGCTCGAGGCCCTGAATGCCGTCGGCGTGGACTACATCGTCGCCGGCGCGTACGCGATGTACGAACACACGGGGATCTACCGGAAGACGAAGGACCTCGATCTCTTCTGCGAACCGTCATCGGTCGTCGTCGCCGCGCGCGCCCTTCGAGACGCCGGGTTCGTGATGCGGCTCGAGGACTCGCATTGGCTCGCGAAAGCCACGCGCGGCACGCATTTCGTCGACATCATCTACGGCATGGGGAACGGCGTGGCGCTGATCGACAGGGAATGGATCACGCACAGCCGTCCAGGGATCCTGGCGGCGATGCCGGTGCGCTTCGCGCCACCCGAAGAGTTGATCTGGCACCGTCTCTTCATCAGCGAGCGGCACCGGCACGATGTCGCGGACATTCAGCACCTCATTCTCTGCCTCGGCGACACGTTCGACTGGCGCCGGCTGGTCGATCGCGTCGCCGACCACTGGCCGCTGTTGCTCGCGCAGGTGGCAACCTACAGCTACGTCTACCCCGGATACCGGAGCAACGTCCCGGCATGGGTCTACGACTACCTGGCCGACCGCGCCCAGGCCGAGATGAGCCGCGACTCCGACGAAGTGGACCTGACGAGAGGGCCGTTGATCTCGCGATTCAGCTTCACGATTGACGTGCGCGAGTGGGGATTTACCGACCCACGTCACGAAACCGTCAAGGAAGCCCGCAGCCACCCCGACGTGCGCGCGATCGTCCAGGCGGATGTCTGGGATGAGCGAGCCGATGACGAGCGGCCGGGGGCGGGGGAGCGGGCCGAGGGCCGGGAAGACGAGGCGTATGTGTGAATAGTGATCGCGACGGGACTCGGGGCTCGGGACTGGGGACATGGGCGGGTATTCGGGATCACTGATCACGGCGCGGGATCCGAAATGGATGGCGGACCAGCGAAGCGATCCGCCCACCACCCCGAATCCCGAGCTCCCCGGTCCCGGACTTGATCACCGATCCCGTCATATACTGTCCGTCCATGTTCAACGGACTCTGGCGGCCGGCCTGGCTCGGGGGAGGCCGCGATCCGTTGCGGGCGGCGTTCGGCCGCCTCGAGCGCGAGGTCATGGAAGTGATCTGGCGGCACGCACCGCTGAACGTGCGTGACGTCCAGTCCCACCTGACACGTGCCGTCGCATACACCACCGTGATGACCACGCTCGACCGCCTGTTCAAGAAGGGGTTCGTCGATCGTGAACGTCAGGGAAGAGCGTTCGTCTACCGGGCCAAGCATTCCCGGGAGCAGGTCGAGAGCGCCGTCGCGGCCGGCCTGCTGACCGGTTTCATCCAGCAGGGCGCCGGCACTGCGCTGCCGCTGCTGTCGAATCTCGTCGACGCGGTCGCTGAAGGTGATGCCACGCTGCTCGACGAACTGGAGGCGCTGGTGCGCGAGAAGCGGCGCGGCGGCGGCGGGAGGCGCGACAAGCAATGAGAGTGATCCTGTCGACGGTTCTTCTTGGCCTGGCCTGGTTCGCGGCGCTGAATGCCGCGTTGTCGGTGATCTCCTGGCTGCTCGCGGTTCGCGTTGCCGACGAGGTCATCCCCGACGTCCGTCGATCGCGCCGCCTGCTCGCCCTGCGTCTGCTGCCGTTCGCCGCCTCGGCGACGATTACGCTTGCTCTCTTCGCCCCCGCGCACTTGCGCCTCGAGCCGGCGCGAGCCGAAGAGCGGTATGGGGTGATCCTCGTGGCGCTCGCGATCGCGGCGCTGTTCCTGCTCGCCCGATCGGCGTTCAGGTGCGTGGTGCTGATCTCGACGGGACGGCGGCTGGCCGCTTCGACCGGCGGCCTTGCGCGCGACCAGCGATCGGACTGGATTGAATTGCCACGGTTGCGCGGAATCGCGCTCGCCGGCGTGCTGCGGCCGCGTGTGCTGATCGGCAGTGAGGCGCGCGAGGCGCTGAGCAGCGAGGAGCTCGACGTTGCGGTCGAGCACGAGCGCGCGCATCAGCGCGCACGCGACAATCTGACGCGGGCGCTGATCTGGTGTGCGCCTGACTTCCTCGGATTCACGCCGGCCGCGCGCCGCATCGAGCGGCTGTGGGAAGGTCAGGCCGAGTGCCTGGCCGATGCGCGGGCCGTCGATGGATGTCCCGAGCGCGCCTCGAGTCTGGCGTCGGCGCTGGTCAAGGTCGCGCGCCTGCGGGCGCCGCGGGCCGCCTGCTCCACGTGGAGCATGTTCCATCAGCCCGCGTTGCTCGAGACCCGTGTCCGACTGCTCGTGGATCGCGACCCCACGGCAGTGACCTGGGACCGAATCGCGGGGCGGCTGCTGCTCGCCGCCGCCGGAGTGATCACCGTCGCGTGGCTGTCCGGTTTCCCCGTCGCGCTCCACCGTCTCACCGAGCTCTTGATCGCGGTGCTTCCGTGATCACGTCGTGATTGGTGATCGGGGATCGGGGATCGAATCAGAGATTCCGATCCCTGATCACCGATCACGACTCGAGTCCGTCCGTGTCACCGATCCCCGATCACGACGCGAGTTTTCGTGCCGCCACATAGGCACTCGACCACGCCCACTGAAAATTGAAGCCGCCGAGCCGGCCATCGACATCCAGGATTTCGCCCACCAGGAACAATCCCGGGCAGACGCGCGATTCCATCGTGCCGGGATCGATCTCCCGGAGATCGACGCCGCCCGCCGTGACCTCGGCGTAGCTGTAGCCGCGCGAGTCCAGGACCTGCAACGGCCACTCGGTCAGCGCTCGACTCAGCCGGCGCCGATCTTCGCGAGGAAGGTGGGCCAGCGGCATCGAGCCATCCATCTGCAGCCGGGTCAGGACCGCTGACGCCATCGACGCGGGAAGCAGCTGGCTCAAGGCCGACCCGATCGAGCCCCGTGGCCGGGCGCGGCTTTCCTCGAGCCAGAACGCCTCCACGGCGGTGAAATCGCGATCCGGGACGAAGCTCGCGGTGAGCGCGACCTGGGGACCATTGAGCCTTGCCCGCAGCCAATGCCGCGACGCGTTGAGCGAGACGGGACCGCTGATCCCGAAGTGGGTCCAGAGAAGAGCGCCGCGCAGGCGCTCCGCCGCGGAGCCGCCGACCCACACCGTCAGGACCGCATCGAGCGAGACGCCGGAGATTTCCGCGTGCATGCTGCCAGTCTCGAGCACGAGCGGTGCAAGAGCGGGGGTCGTCGGCACCAGCGAATGCCCGAGCGCCCGCGCCATGGCATAGCCGCCACCGTCGCTGCCGGTCTTCGGCAACGATTGACCGCCGGTGGCGATGACGACCGTGCGCGCCAGGATGGTTTCAGCCGCCGCCGTCACCACGAACAGGTCATCCCGGCGCACCAGTGACGTCACCCGCTGACCTGTACGGAGGACGACGCCGGTCGTGTCCGCGCTGCGCTGGAGCGCGTCGAGCACGTCCCGGGCGCGGTTCGAATCCGGAAAGAGCTTGCCGTCGGCCTCCTCGTGCAGGGTAAGGCCGGCCCGTTCGAAGAACGCGACGGTCTCGTCCGCGGGAAAGGCCCGGAGGATCCGGCGCACGATCGTCGGCGCGCCGCCCCAGTAATCGCGTTCGGTGACCACCGTGTTCGTCACGTTGCAGCGGCCGCCGCCGCTGACGAGGATCTTCGCGCCAATCCTGCGCGCCGCGTCGAGCAGGAGGACCGAGCGCTGCGGATTGCCGGAGCGCGTGAAGATCGCGGTCGCCAGACCGGCCGCACCCGCGCCGATGATGACGACGTCCCACGGTGTTGTTTGTTCCCGATCACCGATCACCGATCACCGATCACCGATCACCGATCACCAGTTGTGGACACTTAGTGGGGCTGATCGCGCAACGTGTCGAGGAACCTGACCAGGGAGCGGAATCCTTCAGGCTTGTGGAACAGATAGGCGCGCTGGCTGGTAATCAGCGCTTCTTCGGCGGCCGACAGCGTGGCGCCGGTGAGAATCAGAATCGGCGAGGCATCGAAATCCCGAGAGGCGCGAATCGAGCGCATCAGATCGAGACCATTCGAGTCCGGTCCGAGCCGCACGTCGAGGACCAGGGCGTCGACGCGGCTCGCGGCCATGAGACTCGTCGCTTCCGCCACCGAGGCGGCGGTCAGCGGCGCATATCCATAGGAGCGAAGCAGCCGGTCCATGGACGCGCGGACGGCCGGATCGTCATCGAGCACGAGCACGGTAGGAGGCTGCGTCACCACTCCGCGCGAATCATACATCTCTGTGGACCCTGTCGTGGTCGCGATCTCGATCGTGATCGGTGATCGGGGATCGGGGATCAAAGACCTCAGGAGCGTCGAATAGCCCCGATTCTTTGGTCCCCGATCACCGATCACCACGATCACTGATCACGGCGTGATCGCGATGGAACCCCCCGTCAGCCTATCTACGTCTTGAAATTGAAGGGGCGGTGACGCACAGTTCGAGGAGAGGAGTCGAGAGTGGCAGAGACCAGGAATCCCGGGCTCGCGGCTGTGCTCAGCGCGTTGATTCCGGGCATCGGCCAGTTCTACAACGGCGATTTTCTGCGCGGCGTCTTCTGGCTCATCGTGACGCCAGGGCTCTGGATCGGATCCGGCGGGCTCCTGGGCTGGGTCTGTCACGTGATCGCGGCCATGACGGCGTACAGCCGCGCTAAAAAGAAGAATCGCTGGTCTGTTGCGACACAGACTCTCTGATCCAGCCTGGAGGCGACAGACGCGTCCTGAAGGAACTCGCGGTTGTAACCGGGGCGAGGCGTTCTTTCCCCGGCAAGTCAAAAAGGCGTCCAGCATCCTCGGCCGCATAGCTCGTTTCATTCGCAGCAGCTATACGATTGGATACGTTCCGGCCGCTCACCATGGTGGTTATCGGCCGGTTCGTGTGACCGTCAACGCGACCGATCGCCGGAAGCTGCGCATGCGCGCTCGGTCCGGCGATGTCAGTGGCGAACGGGAAGAGGGGCGATGAGCTGGAACAAAGAGCGCGTCGACCGGTCGCTGCGTGCCGCGGAAGGCATTCTCCTGCTCGTCGGGGTGCTCGCGCTCGGCGCGTACGCGGCGGTGCACGTGTCCGCGGCTAGAGAGCAGGCCGCGCTCGCACAGGAGCTCGAGCAGCAATTCAGCCGGAAAGCTTCGTCCGCCGCCGCGAGTCCCACACCGATGCACACCGTGCCTCGTTCGGGCAGTGTCGTCGCCCGGATCGAAGTCCCGCGACTCGGCATGTCGACGATGGCGAGGGAAGGGGCGGATGCTCTGACGCTCAGCAAAGCCGTCGGCCACGTGCCGGACACCGCGCTTCCAGGCGAGCCGGGCAATGCCGCGTTCGCCGGCCACCGCGATACCTTCTTCCGTCCGCTGAAGGGGATCCGCAAGGGAGACGAGATCGTCGTCACGACGGCCGCTGGCCAGTACGTGTATGCCGTCGACGAGACGCGCGTGGTCAAACCGTCCGACGTCTGGGTGCTCGAACCGACCGGAACGGCGACGCTGACGCTGGTCACTTGCTATCCTTTCAACTACATCGGCGCGGCGCCGGATCGCTTCATCGTTCGCGCGACGCGGACGAAATGAATGGATCTTCGTCGGTTCAAGAGTTCAGAAGTTCAGAGGTTCAGGAGGTTCGGGTTCCTAGGTTCGAGCGTTCAATTGTTCGAGTTCAGGCGTTCAGAGGCCGATTCATCGGCTGAACCGTTGAACCTGAACCTGATGAACCCCTGAACTCCTGAACTCTTGAACTGACGCTGCAAGTATGTCGATCCACGGAATCAAACCTGAAGGGTTCCGGCTGCCCGATGAGACGCGATTAGGTCCCGTCCGTTTGCAAGTCAGCGATCTGACGCGCTCGCTCGACTACTACCAGCGCGTGCTCGGGCTGACGGTGGTCTCGGCGAAAGGGGACGTCGCGAGTCTTGGCGCGGCCGGCGGCGACCCGCTCGTGCGGCTCGAGGCGCGGCCGGGGACGCGGCCGGTGGTGCCTGGGCGGATGCTCGGTCTCTATCACTTTGCGATCCTGCTGCCTGATCGGGCCGCGCTCGGCAGGTTCCTCGCGCACATCAGCGGCTTCGACATGAATGTGGGCATGGCCGACCACGCGGTCAGCGAAGCCCTCTATCTCACCGACCCGGATGGACTCGGGATCGAGGTTTACGCCGATCGGCCCCGGTCGGCGTGGCGTTATGACGGGGGGCAGCTCTATATGACGACGGAGCGGCTCGACGCGAGAGGGGTTGTCGCGGCCGGCGGGCGTGAAGCCTGGACCGGCATGCCGGCGGGAACCGTCATGGGGCACGTCCATCTGCACGTCGGCGATCTCGATCGCGCGGCGGCCTTCTACCACGCCGGCCTCGGCCTCGACAAAGTTGTCTGGAGTTATCCCGGAGCGTTGTTCATGTCCGCGGGCGGCTATCACCACCACCTCGCGACCAACACGTGGGCATCGGGCGGCCCACCACGTGAGGACCAGGCCCGGCTCCTGTCGTGGGACATCATCGTTCCCGCCGCTGCCGATGTCACCGGCGCGTCGAACAGCGTTCGTGCGGCTGGCTACGACGTCGCGACGGGCCCGGAAGTCGCGAGCGCCGCCGATCCCTGGGGCACGACGCTGCGCATCACCTCCAGCCAGGCCTCGTAAACCGGCACGGCCACTCGTCACAAACCTCAGGTCCCGGCGTTGTACAGATGAGACATTCAGCGGTTCGCCATGTACGGATCTGCGTTCGTCTACCTGGGAACGATGGTCGCACTGTTTGGCCTGATGCATGTCATCAAGCCGATTCGCGGCCTGAAGGTTCGGACACGCCGGCGCGGCGCGGCCCTGGCCGGTTCCGGCGCTCTGCTCGCGGTGGGCGGGTTGCTGGCGCCGGTATTCGAGCAGCGGGCGACGCGTCTGGTAACCCGGCTCGACGAGTTTGCGCCGGCCTGGCAGTTCCACGAAGTGCATTCGCGCCGTATCGCCGCGCCCCCCGAACAGGTGTATCGCGCGCTCAAAGCGGTGCGGGCCGATGACATTCTTCTGTTCCGGACGTTGACGTGGATTCGCCGGGGCGGCCGGCAGGCGCCCCCGGGCATCCTGAACGCGGGCAGCGAGCGGCCGCTGATCGAGGTTGCGACGAACGGCGGCTTCGTAAGCCTTGCCGACGACCCGCCGCGTGAGCTCGTCATCGGCGCTGTCGTCGCGGCCCCTCGCGGACCGCGGCCGCGTCCGACCGCCGAAACGTTCCGATCGCCACCGCCAGGCTACGCCGTCGCCACGATGAACTTCATGGTGACCGGCGATGGGGACGGCGGCTCGATTGTCTCGACAGAGACGCGAGTCTTCGCAAACGGCGCATCGGCGCGACGACGATTTGCCGTGTATTGGCGGCTGATCTATCCGGGCAGCGCGTTGATCCGGCGGATGTGGCTGCGGGCAATCGAGAAGCGCGCCGGCGCGTTCCGATCCAGCTGAACGGCGCGACGCGCCCGCATCCTCCCTGACAGACCGCGTCCACATGAGACATCATTGAGATCTTTCGGGGAGGTCTCATGCGACGAAGACGTGGCTGGGTTGCAGCGTTGCTGGTGCTGTTCGGAGGTACCGCGACGGCATACGCGCAGGATGAGCGCTCGATCGGGCTGGTGATCACTTCGTCGTCAACGGCCGGACTGATCTGGCATGTCACGGAGACGATTGCGATCCGTCCCGAGGTGTCGTTCACGACCAGCGACGTGGAAGTTGGCGATCAGGGCTCGGACGTGGGCTCGGACTCCGGCACGTTCGCCGTCGCCGCGCTGTTCACCGTGCGAAAGTGGGACGACCTGAGCGCCTATTTCAGCCCGCGCTTTTCTTACGTGCGTTCGACCGCGACCTCATCGCTGACCGTGGGTTCCATTACGGACACGATCGAGACGTCAATCGAAGGCTACGGACTTGCCGGAAGCTTCGGCCTGCAATACCGGCTCGGAGGTCGGTTCGCCGTGTTCGGCGAAACCGGTTTGAGCTATACGAATCAGACAGCGGATTCGGATTCTCCCTTTTCGCCCCGCTCGACGGAGGCATCATCGCTCGGTCTGCGAACCGCGCTCGGGCTCTCGTTCTATTTCTGAGACCGCTTTGCCGGGCTGCGTCGCTCAGCGGATCTTCTGATCCGGAAGCTCCTTCTTGATTCCGGCATCGAGCGGCATCGTGTCCGACTGGCTCGTCAACCCGGTCGCGGCCATCAGGCTCGCGAGTTCGGCGCCGAGCCGCGCGATCATCTCGACCGACGACTTGTCGCCGGCCAGATTCGTGCGCTCGCCAGGATCCTTCGCGAGGTCGTACAACTCGGGCAGATGGCGGTCAGGACCGCCGTCACCGTGCGGGTAGCGGATGTATTTCCACTGCGCCGTTCGAACGCCGCGAACGTTCGGCGTGTACGGAAATTCCTTTTCGTAGTTGTAGTAGTAGAACCAGCTGCGCCGCCAGCCGGGATCGCCGTTGCGCACGAGCGCCACCCATGACCGGCCATGAATGTTGGCGAGCGGCGGGGCGCCCGCGAGATCCAGCAGGCTGGGCGCCAGGTCCACGGTCAGAACCTGCTCCTCGACAACTTTCGGTGCGCTGGTGAGCGGCGGGTAGCGCAGCGCCAGCGGAATACGGATGCTCGGCTCGTGCATCGTCCGTTTGTCGACCATGCCGTGCTCTCCCTCGAGCAGGCCGTTGTCGCCCACGAACACGACGATGGTGTTGTCGAGCTGACGAGTGTCTTCGAGCCAGCCGCGCAGTCGTCCCATGCTTTCGTCGACGCTGAGGATCGTTCCCCAATAGGCGTGGACCATGTGCTCGAAATCCTTGACGGCGGCGGGGGAGTCGTCTGGCTGTCTCTTCCGCCAGTCGAACAGCGGCCCGTAGATCCCATGCCACGTATAGCGCCGATCGCTGATCCAGGCCGGCTTGCCGTTCAGCGCGAACGCCGACTCCGGGTACTTCACGGGGACGCCGTCGAACGCGTGCTCGAATTTCGGCTCGGGGGTATAGAAGCTGTGTGGCGCCTTGTGGCCGAGGATGAGCATCCACGGCTGGGCGCCGCGATCGCGCTTCAGCCAGTCCATGGCGACATCCGTCACCACCGTCGTGTAGTAGCCTTTGACCACCTCCCGCCGCTCGCCGTTGAAGTTGAACTCGGTATCGAAGTACTTGCCCTGTCCCTTGTGAGTGACGAAGTAGTCGAAGCCGGGCCGAGGTTCGTCGTTCCCCTCCCCCATGTGATATTTGCCGACGTAGGCGGTGGCGTACCCTGCCTGCTGCAGCGCTGCCGGGAACGTTTTCAACGTCGACGGCATTTCGGTGAAGTTGTTGGTCACGCCGTGCGCGTGGGCGTAGACCCCGCTCAGGAGCGAGGCGCGGCTCGGCGAGCAGAGCGACGTCGTGCAGAACGCATTCTTGAAGTTGACGCCTTCGTTCGCGATGCGGTCGATCTGCGGCGTCCTGACATGGGGATGGCCGGCGTAGCCGAGCGCGTCCCAGCGGAGGTCGTCGAGCAGCACGACGAGGATGTTGGGCCGCTGTGGCCCCGATGCCGGGGCTTCCCGGCGGCACGCGGCCGCCAGAAGGATCGCGGCGCAGAGCACGGCGAAGCGGAGCAGTTGACGACTCATCGCGGCACTATCTAATCACGCGCCTGGTTTCAGAGCGAGTGAGCTTAGGATCGTCTCTTCCGCCTTCCGCCTTCGCGCTAAGCGCTTCGGCGAGACTCGCCGTAGCCTTGGCAGCCTGTCTCGCCGGAGCCTTGGCGGAGGCGGAGAGGCGGTCAGGCGGAAGAAACGTTCAACTCCTCCCACTAACAATTCCGCAATTCGCGCAACAAACTGTAATCCGCCGGCGCATGCGCCGGTCGTGCCGCCGCACGAAAGCGACTCGAATCGAGCGGAACGCCATTTGCCCACCACGCCGGCATGCGAAAGGGTCGCCGGGTTTCCGTCTTCCTGTGTCTGATCGTTTTCTGGCTGGTGACGGCCGGCCGCGGCACGGTGGCGGGGCAGTCGGAGGTGCCGGCGCCTGAAGCCTGGGCGGCGCTGAAGCGCGGCGACGCCGCGCGCGCGGCGGGACTCTTTCGCGAAGAGCTGGAGCGCAGCCCGCGGAATCCGCTGCTGCACTTCGGTGCAGGATGGGCGGCTCACGTCCTGGGCCGCCGCGATGCCGCGATTGCCTCGCTGAAGCGCGCGCTCGAATTCGATCCGTCGTTCGTGCAGGCCGCGGCGCTTCTCGCCGATGTCGCCTACGCGAACAGCGATCTCGATCTCGCGATCCGGTCGATGGAAAAGGCGGCGGCGCTGGCGCCCAACGATCCGCGCATCCGGCAGCAGCTCGAGCGCTGGCGCAAGGAGTCCGCGCTCCATTCGAGCTTCGATCAGAAGACCGGGCTGCGCTTCCGGGTGTTGTACCAGGGGGAAGAGCAGCAGACGCTGGGCGAGCGCGTGTCACGCGTGCTCGAGGCCGCGTACTGGAGCATCGGCAAGACGCTCAACAGCTATCCCGGCGAGACCCTCACGGTCGTGCTCTACACCAACAAACAGTTTCAGGACATCACCCGCGCGCCTGCCTGGGCCGGCGGCGGATACGACGGCCGCATTCGTCTGCCCGTCGGCGGCGCCATGCGCACCCCCGCCGCGCTGGACCGCGTCGTCCGGCACGAGCTCGTCCACGCGATGATCGCCCACACGGCGCCGCGCAACCTGCCGGCCTGGATCAATGAAGGACTCGCGAGCGTCCTGGAGTCGAGCGACCGGACTTGGGTGCGGAAGGTCCTGGCGCAGACGTCGGAAGTGTTCGCGCTCGATGATCTGAGCGCCGGCTTCGGCCACCTCAACGGTCCCGACGCACTCGTCGCGTATGCGGAGAGCGCCCTCGCGGCCGAGATACTCGTCGATCGCCTCGGCCCTAACCTCGGCGTGTTCCTCCAGATGGTGGGCAGCGGCCACACCGCCGACCAGGCGATGAGCACGCTGAACGTCAGGCCGGAGGCGTTCCACGCCGAATGGCGGAAGCGCGTCGGCCTCGACCCGGCGGCTGCCAGCGCCGCGCGGTAGGGCGCGCCGCTTTCCAGTACAATCAGCGCCATCTGTGGGCGCAGCGGTCACTCCTACGCAATGGCTATGGCTGATCGTTGCGCTGGCCGCGGCGCTGCGGTTCTTTCCCATCTGGTTCGGCCTTCCGTACCCCCACGCCCGTCCTGACGAAGCCGTCGCAATCGGCCATGCGATGGACGTGCTCGCGGGGAACCTGAATCCACGGTTCTTCCACTGGCCATCCTTCATCTTCTACGCCTTCGCCGCCGTCTTTGCCGTGGTCTCGCTCGTGCGTCGAGCGCTCTCGCTTGGTCTGGAGCTCGACCCGTTGACCGCACTGCTGATCGGACGTGGGGTCGTTGCCCTCGCCGGGACGTTGACCGTCATCGTGCTGTACAGGCTCGGGCGGCGGATGGCGGGGGCGGCCGTTGGTCTGTTGTCCTCCCTGTTTCTCGCCGTCGCCATCCTGCACGTCAGGGACTCGCACTTTGCGATGACCGACGTGATGATGACGCTGCTGGTGACGACGTCGCTGGCGCTGGTGCTGCGGGCCCTCGATCGAGCGCTCGATGCGCAGCGGTTCGAGGCGATCCGGCTCAGAGACTTCGCCATCGCCGGGCTGGCCGGAGGCCTCGCGGCGTCGACCAAATACAACGCCGCGGCGATCCTCGCCGCCATGGCCGCCGCGCAAATCGTGTTGTGGGTGCGGCTCGCCGGCAGGCCGTGGACGCCGCGCACCTGGCTGCCGACATTGACGTTCGCCGCATCGCTGATCGGCGGTTTCCTCGCCGGGACGCCCTACGCAGTGCTCGACTACGAGCACTTCTCGGCCGACCTGATCTTCGATTTCACCCATCTCTCCGGCGGGCATGGAGTGATTCTTGGACGCGGGTGGATCGTTCACCTGACGCGATCGTTGCCATATGGGACCGGACCGTTCACGTTCGTCGCGGCCGTAGTGGGCGCGCCGTTCGTCCTGCGCCATTACCCGCGACAGGTCTTCGTCATCGGCACGTTCGGCCTCGCCTTCTACGCCGCGATTGGCAGCGGCTATACCGTGTTCTTCCGCTACGTCCTGCCGCTCGTCCCGATCATCTGTCTGATCGCGGGAGTCGGCGTGTACCACATAGCCACGTGGCTCGCCGCGCGGACGCACCTGGCCAGGGGCATGACGACGGCGCTTGTGGCTGCAATCGTGGCGGCGCCTTCACTGGTGAACTGCGCCTGGTTCGATCTGCTGCTCGCGCGAACCGATACGCGCGTGCTGGCAGGGGAGTGGCTCGGGGCCAGGATTCAGCCGGAGGACACCGTTCACGACGCAGGCGGCGACTACGCGAAGCTCGAGCTCGGACGAACGCCGTTCCATCACTGGAACTACGATCCGACCGCGAACTCATTCGGCCATCCCGAAGGGAAGACGCCGCACTGGATCGTGCTGACCCAGTCGCCCATCCGGACGTACGCGAGCGCGCCGGCGCCGCTTCGCCGGCTCGCGAACGAGCGCTACGAGCTGGTGCACACGGTGAGGGGGACGAGCGGCGATGCCGGTTCCGCGGTCTACGATCTCCAGGACGCGTTCTTCATGCCCCTCTCCGGCTTTCAAACCGTCGAGCGTCCAGGTCCGACAATCCTCATTTACCGACTTCGGTAAACGGCTTGTGGCTCGATCGCGTCGGTTCAAGGGTTCAGAGGTTCAAGGGTTCAAGGGTTCGGGTTCAAAGGTTCGGGTTCAAAGGTTCAGGCGTTCTCATGCCTTGACATCAGTCTTACAACTTGTAAGACTGGTCACCCATGGCACCTGAGAGCTGCAGTTGTGAATCCGAACCCTGAACCTTTAGAACCCCTGAACTCGAACCAGTGAACCTGTGAACTTCTGAACCTTTGAACCGACGTCATGCCACGCCCTAAGCTTCCGACACTGTCCTCGAAGGAGGCGCTCGTCCTCGAGCTGCTGCTGGCTGACGCGGACTCGATGTACGGGCTCGAGCTGGTCACCGCGTCGAGGGGGGAGCTGAAGCGGGGAACGGTGTACGTCACGCTTGGACGGATGGAGGAGAAGGGCTATATCAAGTCGCGTCTCGAGGACGCGCCGCCGTCCGCCGGAGGGCTGCCGCGGCGGCTGTACCGAGCGACGCCGCTGGGCCGGCAGGTTCTGAATGCGTGGTCAGCGGTGAGCAGCCGGTTGATTCAGCGTTTTGCGCGATGATGAGACCCGGACGTTTGCTTCGACGGCTCGCTGCTCTCATCTGCCGTCCTGAGACGGTTGAGCGAATCAGCGACCCGATACTGGCCGATCTGCAGCACGAGGATGAGGCCGCGGCTCTCGACGGACAGCCATGGCGGCGCTGCTGGATGCGTTGCCGGGGATACGCCGCCTTCTGGAAGGCAATGGCATTGCAGGCCGGCCATTCGCTCGTGCGCGGCTACCGGGATTCGGTCGCCGTGGACGGCTGGCTGCTGGCGCGAACGGTGTTGTGCGCGACAGCCGGCTTTCTCGCGCTGACACTCCTGCTCACGTCCATTCCGTTCTTTCAATGGCCGGCCAGACCCGGCGGGGTCAATCCGTTCCTGCTGTTTCTCACGCTGATTCCACAGGCGTTGCCGCTCACGATCCCGGCAGCTGTCTGTATCGCGGTCTTGTGGAGCCTTCGTGGACGTGCCGCGAGCCCGGCTCTGGCTGTCTCGTTCCTCGCATTTGCGGGCATCGCCTGCGTGATGGTGTGGACGACGCTGGAGTGGCTGATACCCGGATGCCAACCAGGCGTTCCGCGAGCTCTTCGCCGGCCGGGTGCTGGTGCGCGGCACAGGCGAGTTGAGCCTGTCGGAACTGGGCGCGCTGTCTGATCCGCTGAGTCGGCAGCTCTATCACCTTCGGGTGGCTCTGTGTTTCGGGACGCTGGCCGTGACCAGTTGCGCGTTGATCATCGCTCCATTGGTTCGCGGACGCATTGCCGCCGCGTTCGCGGGCGTGCTCGTCAGCGTGGCAATCCTGATGGTTCTTGGGATCCTGTTCGGCTCCGCCACCGCACCCGCGGTCGGTCCAGCCGACCGTCTGGCTTGCGGGGGCCGTATCCTTGCTCGCTTTGCTCCTTCTCGGAAGCGTCTTCGTTTCGAACCGGCGTTTCCGCCCATCCTGACATCCACCGATATCGTCCGACGCCGCCGGCGCCAGGTGTCCGTGTTATGTTGACGCGGGCCCGAGAGCAGGGCCGACGGAATTGTCGAAGCTGCCAAGCTCGACGCGAGACAGCGGCACGTGCGGCAGCTCGGTGAGGCGGAGGAACGGATGAGACGACGATCGCATGTTTGGCTAATCGTGGCTGTAGCGGTTCTGATAACCGCGGTGCCGGGCCAGTCACAGCCGCAGATTGCGCGCTTCGAGCTTCCCGCGGATGTCACCTTCCCGGAGGGCATCGCGTATGACGCCAAGGCCGGCGTCGTCTACACAGGCAGCGCCGCCACAGGCAATCTCGTGCGGTTGACGCTCGGCTCGAAGCAGGCGACGACGGTCGCGCCAGCCGGAAGCCTGATGGCGACCGAGCCGTTTCCGGCTCTGCTCGGCATGAAGATCGACGGGGCAGGGCGCGTGTGGATCGCGGGCGGCCGGACCGGGCAGATGGTGGTCGTCGATTCGAAGAGCGGCAAGGTCCTGAAGAAGTTCGAGGTCCCGACGCCGGGCGCCAGTCTGATCAACGACGTGGTCATCGTGGGGCCGAGTGCGTATTTCACGGACTCGCTGACGCCGACGCTCTGGCGGGTGACGGTGAAAGGCGATCAGATCGGCGATCTCGAACCGTGGCTGCAGTTCACCGGCACTCCCCTCGAATACACGAAGCCGGGCGCCAACCTGAATGGCATCGCCGCGACCGCCGACGGCCGGCACCTCATCGTCGTGCAGATGAACAAGGGGTTGCTGTTCCGGATCGGCGTCGACGACAAGCAGGTCGCGGCGATCGACATCGGCGGCGAGTCGGTGGCGACAGGCGACGGGCTGGTGCTCGACGGCCGGACGCTCTACGTCGTCCGCCAGGGGGAGCAGGAGATCGTCACCGTCGAGTTGGCCCAGGATCTCGCCAAGGGGCGTGTGATCTCGCGCTTCCAGAATCCGGCGCTCGCCTGGCCGGCGACGGCGGTGAAGGCCGGCGACCAGCTGCTGGTCGTCAACACGCAGTTCAACAAGCGGACGACCAAGGATCCGGTCACGCCGTTCGCGATAGTCGGGATCCCGGTCGCGCTGCTCTCAGGAAAGCCGTAGACGCTGGAGCCGCGAGCTCCGCGGTACGCTCGACCATCATGCGCATCGGAATTCTCACCAATGAGTATCCGCCGAATGTCTACGGCGGCGCCGGCGTTCACGTCGAGTATCTGACGCGCGAGCTGTCGACGATCGAGGAAGGGCGCCACTTCGTCCGCGTGCTCTGCTTCGGCGATCAGGCCGAGCGCGCGCCGACGCTCCTGGTGGACGGCGTGCAGCCGCCGGTGAAGCTCCGGGCCCAGGATCCGCGGCATGCCCGGCTGTTCGACACCATGGCGCAGAACCTGGTCATGGCCGGCATGGCGTCCGATCTCGACATCGTCCACTGCCACACGTGGTACTCGCACTTCGCCGGCTGCCTGGTGAAGTACCTGCAGGGCGTTCCGCTGGTGCTGACGACCCACTCGCTCGAGCCCCACCGGCCGTGGAAAGTGGAGCAGCTCGGGACCGCCTACCATGCCTCATCCTGGATCGAGCGCACGGCGTATCAGAACGCCGATGGCGTGATCGCCGTCTCCGGGGCGATGAAGCAGGACGTGCAGTCGCTCTATGGCGTCGCGCCGACCAAGGTGCGGGTCATCCACAACGGCATCGACCTGCTGGAGTACCGCCCCCGGCCGGACCCCGCCATGCTGGCCGAGCACGGCATCGATGCGACCGTTCCGTACGTTCTGTTCGTGGGGCGCATCACCAGGCAGAAGGGGATCATCCATCTCGTGAACGCGATCCGGCATCTGCGCCCGGGCGTGCAGGTCGTGCTCTGCGCGGGCGCGCCTGACACACAGGAGATTGCGAAAGAGATGACGCTGGCGGTGGAGCGCGCGCGGTCAGTCAGCCAGCATTCGATCGTCTGGATCACCGAGATGCTGCCGAAGGAGAAGGTGATCACGCTGTACACGCACGCCGCGATCTTCGTCTGTCCGTCCGTCTACGAGCCGTTCGGGATCATCAACCTGGAGGCGATGGCCTGCGAGACGCCGGTCGTGGCTTCGGCCGTTGGCGGCATTCCCGAAATCGTGGACCACGGCGAGACCGGCCTGCTCGTGCCTCCCGAAGCGATCAGTCCCACCGAAGTCGAGCCCAGGCACCCGGAGCAGTTCTCCCGCGATCTTGCGGCCGCGGTCAACGTTCTGCTGGACGATCCCGATCTCCGCGCCGTGATGGCGAGGAACGCTCGCATCCGTGTCGAACGCGAGTTCTCGTGGTTGAGCATTGCCAAGGAGACGCTGGAGTTCTACCAGGAACTGGTAGCTGCACAGAAGGGGAAGGTGAGGTGGTGAATCGAGCGCAGGAGCACCCGGCCGGCGCCGAGTGCCCCTGCGATCAGGACTAATTCTCGATAACGCCGCGCTGGCGCGCGGACGGCCTTGACCGGAAACTTGACTCGAAAACTGAGAATCGAACCGGTCAAGGCCTCTAAGTGAACGACTTCGGGAGTTCGAAGCCCTTGCGGTAGCCGCCGTCGCGCATGAGCATCGTATCGGCCTTCTTGTCGTCCTCGAACCGCTCCGCCTTCGGATCGAATCTGAGCTGGCGGCCGACGCGATACGAGATGTTGGCCAGATGCGGCAGCGCCGAGGACAGGTGCCCTTCGAGGACGTCGCACGTCAGGATCTTCGGATCGTTCGCGCGGATGGCGTCGATGAAGTTGGCGTAGTGGTTCCCTTCCTCCGTGGTCAGCCCCACTGGCGCCCCGGCTCCGGCGGCCGTGCCGCTGCCAGGTCCCTTCTCGTTCTTCTCGCCGACCGGCCCGAGATACGACTGCCAGTTGCGTCCCGTCTCGTCGATCCAGAGCCAGCCCTTCGAGCCATAGAAGAGATTGCCGATGCGGATCGCACCCTCGTCGTTCGTGTGCTCGCCGCGCGTGCCGAACTCGAGGATGGTGCCGTCGCCGTATTCGAACATGGCGGTCTGCGTGTCTGGCGTTTCCTGCGACGACTCCGGACCGAAGTAGCCGCCCATCGAGCTGATCTTGACGGGATGCTCCTGCTTGCCAAGACCCCAGCGCGCGATGTCGAACTGGTGCGGTCCCTGGTTCCCCGTGTCGCCGTTACCGTAGTCCCAGTGCCAGTGCCAGTTGTAATGGAAGCGATTGCGATTGAACGGACGCTTCGGTGCGGGGCCGAGCCAGAGGTCGTAATCCACCTTCGACAGGTACTGCGCGTCGTAGGCAGGCTCGAAACCGCCGGCCGTCGAGCTCAGCTTGTACTGTTCGCCCGATGCCATCGGACCGTCCGGATACTTCCCGATACCTGCGCGCGGCTTGAAGCAGAGGCCGCGGGCCATGTGGACCTTGCCGATGTTGCCGTCCTGCATGAACTTGATCGCCGCCCGGACCGCTGGACGGCTCCGGTTCATCGTGCCGACCTGGACGATCTTGCCGTAGCGGTTCGCCGCTTCGACCATCTTGCGGCCTTCCCAGATGGTGTGCGACGAGGGCTTTTCGACGTAGACGTGCTTGCCGGCCTGAAGCGCCCAGATCGTCGCCAGCGCATGCCAATGATTCGGCGTCGCGATGACGACGGCGTCGATGTCCTTGTCGTCGAAGACGCGGCGCATGTCCTGGACGAAATTTGGTTTGAAGGTCGGGACGTCGGCGAGGTTCTTGTCGTTGATTCGCGACGGCGCCAGGTTGGCGTCGATGTCGCAGAGCGTCTTGACGTCGACGTTCTTGAGGTTCGCGAAGCCCCGCTTGAGCCCGTTCCCCTGGCCGCGGATTCCGATGTTGGCGACGACGACGCGGTCGTTGGCGCCGATGACGCGGCCGTTGGTCTGCGCCGAGACCTTGAAGAATTCACCTCCGAGTGCGAGGCCCGCGGCCGCCGCTCCGACACGCGAGGTGAAATCGCGCCGTGTGATACCGTCCTGGTCGTTCTTGCTGGCCACGGTGACCTCCTCTATTTGTCTGGGCCCTGTCGAGTCGACTCTACTGCTGGGTTCGTTGCGAAACACGCTGGTGATGCGGTAGCGGATGCGCAGGACAGGCGTCGCCAGGGCACGGTGCCGCGCAGAATCAGAACAATATGGTACCACCGATCAGCCGTCGGCCGCGAGTTCGGGCATACCGGCACGATCGCGGCCTCGCCGCCCTCGGTGTGACGCTGACGTTTCACCACGGGCTGCTAAGGCAGAGTAGAATCCGGCGCAGCGCGTGGAGACAGCCGTCACAGCACACTCTTCATCGAACCGGTCGGGCAAGGTCGCCCTGGTAACGGGCGCCGGAAGTGGAATCGGTCGGGCAGTCGCGGTCGCACTCCTGAACGACGGTTATTCGGTCGTGCTCGCCGGACGCCGGGCAGAACTGCTGGCCAGGGTCGTCGAGGAGTTCGACCCGGCGGGCACGCGGACCCTCGCCGCTCCGACCGATGTCACCGATCCAGCCTCGGTCCGCGCACTCTTCCAGAGCACGCGGGACACCTTCGGCCGTCTCGATCTCCTGTTCAACAACGCCGGCGTCGGCGCTCCCGGCGTGCCGCTCGACGAGCTGACCGTGGACCAATGGCGGGCCGTGGTCGACACGAATCTGACCGGCGTCTTTCTCTGCACGCAGCAGGCGTTCAAGCTCATGAAGGAGCAGCAGCCGCGCGGCGGCCGGATCATCAACAACGGATCGATTTCGGCGCACGTGCCGCGGCCGCACTCCGCGCCGTACACCGCCACCAAACATGGCGTCACCGGGCTGACCAGATCCACGTCGCTCGACGGCCGGCAGTACGACATTGCCTGCGGGCAGATCGACATCGGAAACGCCTCGACGGAGCTGGCGGCGCGAATGGCCAGGGGCGTACCGCAGGCCAATGGGCAGACGGCCGTCGAGCCGCTGATGGATCTCGATCACGTCGCGCGCGCGGTCGTCTACATGGCGAGCCTGCCGCTCGAGGCCAACGTCCAGTTCATGACCGTGATGGCCACGAAGATGCCGTTCATTGGAAGAGGGTGAATCTCGGGACTTGGGCTTGTCTCGGGATCGGGGATCAGGGATCGGGGATCAGGGGAAGGATCTCGTGGAACGACGCATGTTTCTTAGCTCGATGTTTGGTGGGGTGATGTCTGCCGCGGCGGGAGCGTCTGGCAGCGCTGGCGAACAGAACCCGCCGCAGGCGGTCATGCCCGAGTTCTACCTGTGGCGACAGTACATTCTGCGCAACGGGACTCAGCCGCGGCGGCTTGCGGAGTATCTGCAGGGGGCGGCGATTCCGGCGCTCAATCGATTGGGCCACAAGCCGATCGGGGCGTTCGAGGTCGTGGCGGGCGTTCCGGGGCCGACATTGTTCCTCTTGACGCCGATCGCGTCGCTCGACGCCCTTGCGGCGCTCGAAGCCGGACTGGACCGCGACGACCAGTTCCTTCGTGCCGGCGCCGCCTATCTCGACGCTCCCGCGACCGATCCGGCGTACATCCGGCAGGAGGTCTCGTTGCTGTCCGCGTTTTCGAAGATGCCTCGAATCGAGGTGCCGGCGGCCACAGCCGCGAAGGGCCCGCGGCTGTTCGAGCTGCGGACCTACGAGAGCACCAGCGAGAAGGCGCATCGCGCCAAGGTCCGGATGTTCGCCGAGCTCGGCGAGATCGACATCTTCAAGCGCGTGGGACTGACGCCGGTCTTCTTCGGCCGGACGCTAGCCGGTCCGCGCATGCCGAATCTCGTCTATATGCTGGTGCACGACAACATGGCGGGACGGGAAAAGAGCTGGGACGCGTTCCGCAACGATCCGGAGTGGAAGAAGCTGTCGGCCACGCCGGGGTACAGCGATGCCGAAATCGTCTCGAACATCACGACCGTGTACTTGCGGCCGACGGCGTATTCGCAGATTTGATCGCTGACCGAGTCGGCAGGGATTTCAGTCGCGGCCGTGGGGCCCCCACCAGCCCTGACTCGTGAATCGTTCCTGGATCTCCAGCCAGCGCGCGTGAGCAGCATCCGAGCTGTCCAGCGTCTCCGTCTCTTCGCGACCTTCGGGTTCGGTGATGGTGATGCGATAGCCGGACTGATTGTCGCCGTTGATCTCGCACCGGACGAACTCCGGACCCCGCTGGAAGAAATAAAACACGCCTGCCGCCTCTCACCCTGTGATGCATTCGGTCGCCTGCCACGAGCCTTACCCCGGTCGAACGTGTGAACCCTCCGGGATGCCGGAGCGACCGACGGAGACCGTCGCCGGGCCTCATCCGGATCGCTCAGGATTTCCTGGAACTTGATTTGGCAGGTCCGGCGGTCCGTGCGCGGTGCGATCCGAGTCAGCAAGAGTGCTGCCAGCCGATTCCAGTGACGTTGTATTCGGTTCCTTCAGAAGGCTCGTCAGCAAGGCGATGAGACCTGAACTGTCGGGCTCGCAGGGGATGGATCGCGGTGACGAACTGCACCGGAATCCCGGTCACTCTTCGAAATCGGTCCCCCAGGCGTCAATTCATGATGGCGTTGGTGGCCGCTTCCGACCCTCTCTGGCCCGACGCGGGGAAGTCGCGACGGTGCGCGAATCAGCGGAGTGCGGCTAGCTCTTCGGCCGTGGCGAGCGAATCGGCGTCGCGCTTGCCGGCCCAGGCGATGCCGCGCAGGACGACGGCGCGGAAATGCGGCGAGGAGAACGTGCTGAAGTGGTGACCGAGGAGGTGCACGAAGGCGCGGTACGGCTGCCCGCCGTCGAGCTGGTGTTCGTAGACCCAGATCTGTGGAATCAGCTTTCCGATCGCCGGCTGCGCCGGGGGCGCTTCCCCCCGGCCCGGACGGACCGGCTGCATCGATGAGGCCAGAACCTGCGTGTGCGGCATCATGTGCAGGTCCCAGTACACCTCATCGGTGATCGTGAAGTTCGACGCGCCCTTCGTGATCGGGTGCTCGGTGTTGACGTAATAGAAGGTGTTCTCACCCTCGAAGTACTTGGCGACCTTGTTCTCCCAGGCGCCGCCGACGATGGTCTTGAACCAGTGCGGCTCCTGCCCGGCGACCAGGGCATCGTGGATGACGACGATGCCGCCGCCGCGTTTGAGGAATTTCTCGAGGTTGGAGCGCTGCTCGCCGAGGATGGTCCCGGCATTGGCCGCGAACATGACCAGCACGTCGGCGGCATCGAGCTGGGCGGCGGTCGGGAACTGCAGGCCGCCATCGACCTTTGCGCCGCGCGAGGTGAGCAGCGGCGTCCATTCCTTCACCCAGACTTCGTGATCGTGGAGACCATTGCCGGCGGGGCCGTGGGTCTTCGGGCCGCCCCGCAGAAAGATGCGGAGCGGCGCCGGTTGCTGCGCGGCGACCCACGCCGTGATTGGCGTGGCGAGGGCCGCCGCGACGAGGACGAGGATCGCGAGGATCCGTTTCATGCCCGCGAGGTCAGACGTTCTTCGGCACCACGTACGGGGCACGGTAGGCGCGCGTCAGCATCTTGTTCGCTTCGTCGTCGTTGATGACCTGCATCTTCTTGGCGTCCCAGTTCAGCGTCCGGCCGAGCCGGTAGCTGATGTTCGCCAGGTGCATCAGGTTGCAGGAGATCGCGCCTTCCTCGATTTCCGCCGTCAGGTCCTGACGTTTCCGGCTGCGCACCGCGTCGATGAAGTTGACGTAGTGGTTGTCGCCCTGCGTGGCGCTCGGTCCGGGCTGCTGGTCGCGGCCCATGAACGAGTAGTACTTGTTGTAGTTGTCGATGACCAGGTAGCCCTTCGAGCCGTAGAACGTGTTGCCGATGGTGTTGCCCGGCTTCTCGCCGCCGATCCCCGCCTCGTGATTCGAGATCCAGTGGCGCACCTCGAAGGTCATCATCTTCTTCTTGCCGTCCACGTCGAACTCGTAGGTTGCGGTGATCGTGTTCGGCGTCTCCTGATCGTCGTCGAACATGAACTTGCCGCCGATGGCGCTCACCTTGGTCGGGTGCGTGACGCCGAGGCCCCAGCGGGCGATGTCGACCTCGTGGATGCCCTGGTTGCCGAGGTCGCCGTTGCCAGTGTCCCAGAACCAGTGCCAGTTGTAGTGGAAGCGATTCTTGGTGAATTCGCGCTTGGGCGCCGGTCCGGTCCAGAGATCGTAGTCAACGCCGGGAGGAACCGGAGACACGGGAGTCTTGCCGATCGTGTCGCGCCACTTGAAGCACAGGCCGCGCGCCATATAGATCTCACCGAATTCCCCCTCGCGCATCCGCTGAACCCCTTCCTGCAGCGCGGCGGAGGAGCGGCTCTGGCTGCCGTGCTGGACGAGGCGATCGGTACTTGCGCGCGGCGGCGACGATCTGCTGGGATTCGAAGACGTTGTGCGAACACGGCTTCTCGACGTAGACGTCCTTGCCGGCCTGGACCGCCCAGATCGTCTGGAGCGTATGCCAGTGATTCGGCGAGGCGATCGAGATGACGTCGATGCTCTTGTCGTCGAGCATCTTCCGGAAGTCGACGTAGGCGGTCGGCGTCTTCGCGCCGCGGCCCTCGATCGACTTGATCTTGTCGCCGATGTGCCCTTCGTCGATGTCGCTGACCGCGACGATTTCGGTGTTGGGCAGCTTCGTCCACGCGCCGACATGGCTGCCGCCGCGGCCGCCGAGACCCACGACGCCGACCCGCACTCTCTCGTTCGGGCTCTGCGCCAACCCGCGCACGGCCGCGCTGCCCGCCATCATCGCCGTGCTCATGATGAAGTATCTTCGGTTCATAGTTGCACCTGCATAGTCTGAAAGACCCGCCGGCACGACGTTCGGAGCGAACAGGCCGGGCTGGGTGATTTTGCCACAGGTCGGGCAGCGGGCGGAGGCCGTTTCGGAGGGTGAAACGGCCCGGCCGCCCCGGGGCCATGGGTTGTGCAGAGATATGCAGCGATCCGCGCTCTTCCCGGCCGGTGTAGACTGCCGGGCCAGACGTCACTCCGGGTCGGGCCTGGCAGGTGATTCACAACGAATAGACGGCCGACGGCATTGGCACAAAGCTCACCAGGATCACGAAGAGCACCAAGACAATAATCTGGAATCCTTTGTGACCTTGGTGAGCTTCGTGGGCTTTGTGAATTGAAGCCGTGGGCCGTGTCCATAACTAGGGTCTCAAGAACGGAGCTTCCATGACCCACGTCGCAGTCCTCGCGCTGGGATTGGCTGGTTTGTCGCTGCTGGCGCTGCCGAGCGGCTATCCTCACCCTGTGCAGACACAACCGGATCAGCGGCCGCGACTCACCGTCAAGCCCACCAGTGATTTCGAAGTGACCGGCACCGGGGACCACGCGGCATGGAAGCAGGCCGAGTGGACGGCCATGCGCCGCCGCCAGGCGGACGGTCACCCGTACGACACCCGCTTCAAGATGCTCTACTCGACGACCGGCGTCTACTTCCTGATGGACGCCACCGATCGCAAGGTCACCGCGACCATGAACGAGGACTTCATGGACCTCTGGAACGAGGACGTGTTCGAGGTCTTCCTGTGGCCCGACGAGCGGCATCCCGTGTACTTCGAGTACGAGATCTCGCCGCTCAACAAAGAGCTCCCGATTCTCATCCCGAACTTCGGCGGCCAGTTCCTCGGCTGGCGGCCGTGGCACTACGAAAAGGATCGCGTCACGCGCAAGGCCACTTCGACGACGGGTGGACCGAAGCAGTCGAACGCGGCCATCACCGGATGGCGCGCCGAGTTCTTCTTTCCGTACACACTCCTGCGCCCGCTGCAGAACGTCCCTCCGAAGCCCGGCACCCGCTGGCGCGCCAACTTCTATCGAATGGATCATGACGACGGCAAGCGCACGCAGTGGGACTGGGCCCCTGTCGGCCCGAGCTTCCATGAGTACGAGAAGTTCGGGGAGTTGATCTTCGAATAACTACTCACGAAGATGGCGGCCGACGGTTGCGCTTCGCGCCGCACGACGGCACGAAGTCACGAAGGCACGAAGGATATTTGATTATCTACTCGTCGTGCCGTGCCGTCGTGCCGTCGTGCAGCGCGGTAGCGCCGGTCGTAGCAGTCGTGGACTTGAACTAGAAGAACGGAAACAACTTCCGAATCAACGCCTCGTCCGGGCGCGCGCCGTATTCGCAGATCTCGAAGGCCTCGGCGTGGCGGATGGTCTTGGCCTTTTCGGGTCCATACCACTTCGCGAGCGCTTCGCGGACGGCGGCATTCGGTTGGCCGGCGCGGGTTTCGCGCAGCCAGCTCTTTCGTTCCTTGGGATCCTTCGGCACTTTGTCGAGCGTGCCCGCCACCCACGGCAGCCACTCGTAGAACTGCGAGACGTGCGCGTCGAGCATGTCGACTTTCTTCTCGATCACGTCGTCGATCGAGACGGCGATGTCCGGGCGGAACGGGTTCGGGCGCTGAAAGCCGTCCTGGAAGTACATGAACACCGGGTTCTTGCGCAGCGCCGGCGTGTCGGGCGTGACGTTGGGAACGACGACCATGTAGGCGGCGTCCTGCACGAGCACGCCGGTATAGCGATGGTCGGGGTGATAGTCGTTGGGCCGCGGCGCCAGCACGAGGTCGGCGTTCCACAGGCGGATCTGCCGGATGATGTCCTCGCGCGGCTTCAGTCCCGGCAGCAGCTCACCGTCATGATTGTCGAGGGTGATGTAGTCGACGCCGATGCGCTTGCCGGCTTCTCTGGCCTCGGCGCGGCGCCGCGCCGCGAGCGCGCCGCCGCCCTCGGTTTGATGCCCGGCGTCGCCGTTGGTCACCGAGACGAATCGCACCCGATGGCCGAGCGCCGCGTATTTCGCGGCCACGCCTCCCGCCCGCTGATCGCAGTCGTCCGGGTGCGCGCCGAATGCGATGATATTGAGCTTGCCGTCCGTGCTCGGCTCGAGCGTCCGCTGCGGCGACGGTGTCTGACCGTCGGCGATCGCGACGCGGGCGGCCGGCGCATGGACGGCAACCGAGGTGAGAATCGTGAGCGCAACCAGTCTCGTCAGGCGCTTCATGCTCATGCTCTTCATGACTTTCCATGGAACCTCGCTCTGGCGCGTGAAGTGCGCGCCGACATCGTAATCCAAAGCCATGGCTGATTGAATCGAGCGCGGAACCAGCACAACGGAAAGGCGCACCGCATTCCGTTGTACTTCCGTTGTCCTTGTTCCTTGATACTTGCAAAATGCCCAAGGCGCTGTTTTTCTCCCTGCCGCTGGCAGGGCACACGAATCCCTCGCTGCCCCTCGTCCGTGAGCTGGTCGCGCGCGGCACGCGGATCGTGGTACTTCTCGACCGGCGGCTTTGCGCAACGAATCGAGGCGACGGGCGCCGACTACCGCCCGTACCGCAACCCCTTCCTGAACGATCTTCGACAGGTGCCCGAGCGGACCGACGAGCTCTCATGGCTCCTGACGGAGGCGACGGCCGACATCCTCGATCGCGAGCTTGCCTCGCTGCGGTCGGAGCGCCCCGACTACTTGATCACCGACTCGGTCGCGCCGTGGGGGCAATGGATCGGACAGCTCCTCGGGGTGCCGGTCGTGACCTCGACCACCACGTTCGCCATCAACCGGCACGTTCTGGCGTACGCCGTCTCACAGGGAATCCGGCCCAGGGGCAGCCGGGCGGCGTGGTCGAAGCTGCGTCACATCGTGAAAGCGCTCGGCCTGTCCCGGCGATTGCGACGACGCTACGGCGTTCCCGGCACGCCGTTCATGGGGATGGTCTTCGGCCAGTCGGGCCTGAACGTCGTCTATACGTCCCGTTCGTTCCAGCCCCGCGCCGACACCTTCGACGACCGCTTCCTCTTTGTCGGGCCGTCGATTGCTGCTCGCGTCGAGAGCGCTGATTTCCGGTGGGATGAGCTCACGCATCCCGTCCTCGTCTACGTGTCGCTCGGAACGTTGTTCAATACCGACGCCGCGTTCTTCCGGCGCTGCCTCGAAGCGCTTGCCCCGGTCGACTGCCAGGTGGTCGTGTCGCTGGGGCAGCAGGTCCAGGTTGCCGACCTGGGACCTGTTCCACCGAACGTGATCGTGAAACGTGAAGTCCCTCAACTCGACGTGCTCCGCCGGACGACGGTGTTCGTCACCCACGCCGGCATGAACAGCGTCAACGAGAGCCTCTACTTCGACGTCCCGATGGTCGCGGTGCCGCAGATGTCCGAACAGACCATCGTCGCGCGCCGGGTCGAAGAGCTCGGCGCCGGTCTCCACGTGGGGAAGGAAGAGGCGAGCGTGACGGCCATTCGAAGCGCGGTCGAGCGGGTCCTGGCCGAGAACCGTTTTCGAGAGAAGGCCGGCGTGCTGGGGGAGTCACTGCGGAACGCGGGCGGCGTCGCGCGAGCCGCGGACGCGATCTCGAGGTTCACCGCCGGGATCACATCTTCATGACGCGGCTTGCGCGGGCAGCTTCTTGATCAGGGCCGCGGCCTTGCGGAACCACGGCCGCTCGCGGCGGCGCATGTATGCCGGCATGGTCGGCTTCTTCGCGAGCACGCGCTGCGCCCACTCACGCGCCTCCGCTGGACGGCCCGTCGCCGCGAGGAACGCCGCGTAGTTGTACTGCGTCTCCGAGAGCGTCGAGACCTGTGTGACGTCGGCGAACCTCGCAGCTGCCTCGTCTGTCCGGCCCAGCTGACCGAGGATGTGCGCCA
Source organism: uncultured Acidobacteriota bacterium (assembly GCA_963785755.1). Taxonomy (GTDB): domain Bacteria; phylum Acidobacteriota; class Vicinamibacteria; order Vicinamibacterales; family 2-12-FULL-66-21; genus JACCXG01. The sequence goes on from CAWAXG010000071.1 coordinate 631,776, forward strand.
GCAGGCCGGGGGCGCGGTGGTAGTCGAACTTGGGATCCATCTTCAGCACTTCGGTCAGATCGTCGGCGGCGGCCTGCGTGTCGCCGAGCGCGAGTTCACTCAGTGCGCGGCTGTAGTACGGGTGGGGTTGAGTCGTCCGTGGCGAGATGACGCGATCGAAGCATTCCCGCGCCTTCGCGTACTTCTGGTCGTCGAGATAGAGGTCGCCGAGCTCCTCGTAGTTGCCAATCGAGGGATTGTCGAGGATCGCTGCTTCCAGGTATTTGATGCGCTTCCGGCGCGGGAACACCTGCACCGCGCCGCGCAGCAGGCCCATATCTGGAATGACTTCTGCGACGATGTAGACGGCGGCGCCAAGGCCGCCGCCGATGATGATGACCCACAGCCAGAACCCGTCCGGCCGGCGGCGGGCGAAGTGCAGAAGCGCGAGAGCCTGCAGGATGATGCCGTACGGATAAAACAGGCCAAACATGAGCGGGGAAACTATACCTGACGAGCGTCGCGAAACACCTCGCAGCAGTTACATCCCGACGGGGTCATGGCGCACGAGCCGTTTGTCACCCCGTTAGAGGCCTTGACCCGCTCGATTCTGAGCATTTGAGTCAAGTTTCGGGTCAAGGCCGTCCGCGCGTCAGCGCGGCGTAATCAAAGCAATGCAACCTAGCGAGGCGGAGCCTCGACGGTCTGAGGCGGAGCCTCGCGACAGTGCCCGCCCTGCCAGCCCGACTGTATAATCCACGCCTCTGGGCCACGGGTGTGGATTACCAAGCTTGGCGGCGTGGGCATGGGATCTGGCGCCGGATGGCAGGCGTGTGGCGGTGCTGACGCCGGTGGAATCCGCGCCGCCGCGGGAGCACTCGGTCGTGATCCTGTTCAACTTCGTCGACGAGGTGCGGCGGCGCCTGTCGCCGCTGACGCCGAAATGATGAATTAATATTGCGCCCGGCCGATGACGCTCACTCCAGGCGCACGTCTTGGTCCGTATCTCATCGAAGCGACCCTCGGCGCCGGGGGCATGGGCGAGGTCTACAAGGCCCGCGATCCCCGCCTCGATCGCGTCGTCGCGATCAAGGTCATCCGCCCCGATCACACCGGCGATTCTCAGCAACAGCAGCGATTCGATCGCGAGGCCCGTGCGGTCGCGGCGCTGTCGCACCCGAACATCTGCGCGATCCACGACGTCGGGCAGGACGCCGGCATCCCGTACCTCGTCATGGAGTATCTGGACGGCGAGACTCTCGCCGACCGTCTTGCAACCGGGAGTCGCGTGAGCGCTGCGCGCGTCGGCAGCGAGGGTGGTGTAGGCGGGTCGGCTAGTGGGACCGCGGCGACGGGACGGCCGTTGCCGATTGGCGAGACGCTCGGCATCGCCGTGCAGCTCGCGAACGCGCTGGCTGCCGCCCACAACGCCGGCATCGTCCATCGCGATCTGAAGCCGTCCAATATCGTGCTGTTGCGCGGTGGCGTTACGCAGCAGGGCGCGCCGCAGGTCAAGGTGCTCGATTTCGGACTGGCACGGATGGCCGGCCCCGTCCTGCAGACGCCAGGCGCCCAACTGACGATCTCCGCGCCACTGACCGGAGTGGGCGATGCTGGTCGGCACCCTGCCGTACATGTCGCCCGAACAGGTCGAAGGCCGTGATGTCGACGCGCGCTCCGATATCTTCTCGCTCGGGTCCGTGATCTACGAGATGGCGACAGGACGTCGCGCCTTCGACGCCGGCAGCCAGGCCGGCGTGATCGCAGCGATTCTCGATCGTCAGCCTGATCCAATCGCGACGCTGCAACCGATGACTCCCGCGGGGCTCGAGCGGATTGTGCGGACCTGTCTCGCCAAGGCGCCTGGCGATCGCTGGCAGCACGCGAGCGATATCGCGCGTCAACTTGCCTGGCTCGCGTCGGAGGCGGAGTCTGGCACGCAGGCCGCACCCGTGTCCGGCATGCGTCCGCCGATCCAACAAGGACGATGGGGCAGGAGGTGGCGGGGATGGCCGTACGTTGTCGCCGGTGCTGCGTGCGCGTTGCTCGCGGCAGACCTGGTCTGGCGTCCGCTCGGCAGGTCCACGTCAGCGTCTCCCGCGGGCATCACCGCAGTGCATGTCCCGCTCGACCTGCCGGGCATCACGATCGGTAATGTGCTGGTTTCTCCGGACGGCCGGACGCTCGCCATCAGCGGAGCGCGCGAGGACGGCCGCACGAGCCTTTGGACGCAGCGGCTCGCCGATGGGCGCGCCACGGAGATTCCCAACCTCGACGCTGACGCGCGGCTGTTCGGCTGGTCTCGCGACGGGACCGAGCTCGCGGTTCGCACGTCGCGCGGGCATCGTCGCCATCCGGCTCGACGGTTCGATCGTCCGGCCGCTCGTCCCCGGGGTGCAGGAGGCGACCATCAACACTTGGGGGGAGGGCGACGTGCTCTTCGGGAGCGAGCAGGGGATCCGCGCCATCTCGCTCGGGTCTGGCGCGGCTCGCGATCTCGTCACAGGCATGGCCTTGAGACCACGGTTCCTGCCCGACGGACGCCGCTTCACGTACACGTCGCGCGCGGAGGGCGCCCAGGGCAATCCCGACGGCTTGTACGTCTCGAGCGTGGATGCGCCCGCGACTCGCCGGATGATTCTGCCGAAACGATCGTCCGGTGCATATGCGGATGGCTACCTGTTCTTCGTCGAGGACGGCACGCTCTTCGGGCAGCCGTTCGACGTGACGCGGGCCGAGCTGTCCGGTTCGCCCGTTCCGGTGCTCGATGGCGTGCGGTACTTCCATCCGAATGGCGGCGCCACGTTCGACGTGGGTGGAGGCACGATCGTGTACGGCACGCCGCCGCCGGACGACAGTCCGGTGTGGGTCGATCGCCGCGGCGCGGTCACCGGCAAGCTCGGCGCTGCCGGTCTCTACCAGGAGCCCCGCATCTCACCGGACGGGCGGCGGGTCGTCTACTCGCGATTCGACCGTCGTCGTGGCACCGGCGATCTCTGGCTGCAGGATCTCGCGCGCCACACCACGCTGCGGCTGACGAACGACGAGTGGTCCGAAGCGAGGATCGAGTGGTCGCGCGACGGGAAGACGATCGCCTACCGAAGCGACCGCGACGGGCCGCCGGATGTGTTCGTACAGGAGGTCGACGCGGGAACCCCGCCGCGCACGCTGTACGCGACTCCGGGCGTAGACGACCCCGTGTCCTGGCTGCCCGGTGATCGATTGCTCGTGCAGACATCGACGCAGTTCCGCGTCATCAAGTCCGACGGAACCATCGACGACACGATCACGGGGATTGCGAATATCCGGAATGGAGACGCCACGGCGTCGTCAGACGGCCGGTGGCTGGCGTTGACCGCGCTCGAGAGCGGGAAATCCGAGGTGTTTGTTCAGCCGTTAGGTCGCCCGGGACCGGTCGTTCGAGTGTCGGCCGACGGAGGCGCGAGACCCGTGTGGTCGGCCGATGGCCGCTCGTTGTATTTCAGGTCGGGGCGGACGGTGATGCAGGCAGCCGTTCATGCCAGCGGCCAGGCTTTCGCCAGCGATCCGCCGACGGTCGTCTTCTCCTTCGACCGCGATATCAATGACTTCGATGTCAGCCCGGACGGCCAGCGGTTCCTCGTCGTGCCGAGCGCGCCACCGGACTTCCGCCCATATCGCCTGCTCGTGAACTGGCGGGCCGCGCTCAAGTAGACGGTTCACGTTTTCATCGGACAGCGAGGTGATCGCATGAGCACTTCACCTGAATGGGCATGTCAGTGCTCGGTCGATGCGAATGTGCCCGTCGCAGTGGCCTGGCAGTTCATGTCGGACGTGCGCAACTGGAGCGATCCTCCCGCGGAATTCACTCTCGACGGGCCGTTCGTCAGTGGAACGCGAGGCGCGACCAGGATGCCTGACGGCCAGGTCAATCCCTGGACACTTCGTGACGTCGATCCCGGGAAGGCCTACACGATCGAGGGAGGCGGTTTTCTGGAGCGGGCCTTCATGCTGTGCCACTGGCGATTCGACCCGGTCACGGAACACGAGACCAGACTGACGCAGAGGCTCGAGCTCTGGGGCGAAAATGCCGCGGCCTACGTCGACGATATCCGATCGGGATTCGAGCCGAACCTCGAGCCGGGGATGCGGCGACTCGCAGGCTTGATGGAGTCGCGTTTCTGCGCTACTGACACGAACGGTGCGTAGGGCAAGCATTCAGTCTAGTCCGCCATCGTCTCACCGCAGGTGTGCGTTTACAGAAAACGAAACTCTAGAACTGGATCAAGTCCTCGAGCAACGTCGGCGAATCGATACGTCGCCGGCGTGACGAGACGTTTCTGCAATTCGATTTCGAAATCGACAGTCGCCGTTCATCTCACGGCGCGCGAACACGTGACAGCACGACGATCGCGCGTGGCTCGCTTCTTGTCTCTTCTGTGGCTCACCACCCTGTTAGCCGGAGACCACAGCTGTGTTCAAATCCCCGAGCCGGATCCTCTTCTACACGCTTGCGCTTGTCATCGCGTTCTCTGCGCCGCTTGCGCACACGCATCGCACACTGCTGGCGCACACCACGCCGCAGCCGTCAGTGGACCGTGACCGCGTGCCAGCGACGCGCATCACCAGCGCCTACGTGCGAACACCGCTTCGCTTCGAACCGGGCGAACCCGGGAAGCGTGGAGAGACGGACTTCGTGGCGCGGGGGCTTGGCTATGCCGTGTACCTCTCGGGCGGCGACGCGACGGTCGTCTTGAAGCCGGCGGCAGCGCCGCGACCCGAGATCGTCCGTATGCGACTCGTGGGCAGGCAGTCAGGACTGAAGGTGACCGGCGTCAACGAACTGCCTGGGCGATCCAACCATCTCATCGGCAGGGACTCGCGCCGCTGGCGAACCGGTGTCCGATCGTACGCGAAGGTCTCGTACGAGGACGTGTATCCGGGCGTGGACCTCGTCTACTACGGCAATCAGCAGCAGCTGGAATACGACTTCATCGTCGCTCCGGGCGCCTCGCCGTCGCGCATCGCCTTTCAGATCGATGGAACGACGAGCACCGCGATCGACAGCGCTGGGAATCTCGTGCTCACCACGAACGCGGGCACGCTCACGCACCGCGCGCCGGTCATCTATCAGGAGTCGAGCGGTACACGTCGATCGATCGAGGGGCGCTACGTCGTGCGGCCTGACGGACACGTCGGGTTCCACGTCGGCGAGTACGACGAGCGCCTGCCGCTCGTGATCGATCCGATCCTGAACTACTCGACGTATCTCGGCGGAGCGAACCAGGAGCGGGCCCACGCCGTGGCCGTCGATGCCGCAGGCCACATCGTGGTGGTGGGCGAGACGTACTCGTCCGACTTTCCGACCGTGAACGCCGCTCAGCCTCTCCGGGCCGGCTTCGGCGACGCATTCGTGGCCAAGCTGACGCCTGCTGGCGATGCGCTCGTCTACGCCACCTACATCGGCGGACTGGATCAGGATTCGGCCTCGGCCGTCCGTGTCGATGCCACCGGTGCGGCGTACGTGGCCGGCTCCACGTTTTCGTGGGACTTCCCGACCTCGACCCTGCTGCAACCGGACCATCAGGGACAGTCGGACGCGTTCATCGTCAAGCTCGATCCGGCAGGCGGCCTCGTGTATTCGACCATGCTCGGGGGCCTCCTGGAGGACTATGCCCACAGTCTGGCCATCGAGGACGATGGGCGCGTGCACGTCGGCGGCTCGACGTACTCGGCCAACTTTCCAATCACGCAGAACGCGTTGCAGTCATCGCTCGGCGGCTACCCGGTTTTCCGCACGACGAACGGCGGCAACACCTGGACCGGCCAGCGAAACGGGCTCCGGACGTTCGCTGTTACCTCGTTCGCGTTCGACCCTGCGTCCCCCGACACCCTCTATGCGGGCACACAGTTCGAAGGGGTGTTCAAGACTACCGATGGCGGCAGCACGTGGGCCGCAACCGGCCAGCTGCCTCCGTTGCCGGTGTACTCGCTTGCCGTGGAGAGCGGCACCGCGGCGACTGTATACGCGGGGACGCATTTTGGCGTGTTTCGCAGCGTCGACGGCGGCGCCAACTGGACGGCTCTGGGCCTGACCGGCTGGGTCAGCGCGATCGCCGTCGTGCCCGGAGACCCGGCGACCGTGTACGCGGGTCTCAGTCCGAACAGCTTCCCGTATGGCGTGTTCAAGAGCACGGATGGCGGCGAGACGTGGACTGACACGGGACTCACCGAAGGCGTCGTCTCCATGAGCGTCAGCGGGTCCACCGTGTACGCCGGCACGATCAATGGCGTGTTCGCGAGCAGCGCCGGATCGACGTGGGTCGCCGCGAACTCGGGTTTGACCATGGAAGCCGTCACGCTCGTCGCCGATCCCACGAATCCGGCCGTCGTGTATGCGGGCAACTTCGACGGTCTGTTCAGGACCACGAATGGCGGCGCATCCTGGGAGCCGAACCCGCTGCTCCTGGGTGTGCCGATCGCGATGATCGCGGTGGCGCCGTCGGATCCTGCCACGCTGTACGTCTCCTCCATGTTTGGCGGATCGGCCGTCACGAACGATGGCGGCGAGTCCTGGCGTGCGACGCACTCCGAGGGCGCCATCGCGACCGCGATGGCGGTTCATCCGCAGCTCTCGACGACCGCGTATATCGGCGTCCAGATGAACCGCGACGCGTTCATCGCGACGGTCAGCCCGGACGGCTCGAGTCTCGAGGTACTCCACCTACTTCGGCGGATCGGGCCATGACGAGGCGTCCGACATCGCGCTCGACGTCCACGGCGCGCTGCATTTCGTCGGCACAACGTTTTCGACCGATCTGCCGCTGCAGAACCCGCGGCAGCCGGCGTTCAGCGGTCTGCAGGATGCCTACGCCGCGGCAATCGTCGGCGGTGCGCTCGGGTACTCCACCTACCTGGGCGGAACCGGCTTCGAATCGGCGCCGAAGGTCGCCGTGGACTCGGCGGGGCGGGCGCACATCACTGGCGTCACGTGGTCGTCCAACTATCCGACGGCGAATGCTCATCAGCCGCAGCCTGGCGGGCTTCCCGATGTCTTTGTTTCCGTCCTCACCCCGACTGGCGACGATTTCGTCTACTCGACCTATCTCGGCGGCAACTCGCTCGAAACTGATTCGGGACAATCGCTCGGACCGGACGTGGCCGTGACCCCCGCCGGCGAGGCCTATGTGACGGGCACGACAATGTCGCGCAATTTCCCGACGACGCCCGATGCCTTCCAGCGCGTGCACGCAGGCGGCCAGAACGACGCGTTCGTGGCGAGGTTCAGCGCGACCGGGGCATTGCAGTACTCGACGTTCCTCGGCGGGGCGGGAGACGATCACGCCCGCAGCATCGCGCTCGATCCGCAGGGCGCTCCGGTCGTCACCGGGTATACGACGTCCACGAACTTGCCGACCGCGGCCCCCCTGCAACTCGCGAACGCCGGGTCGGAAGACGGATTCATCGCGAGGATTGGCGAAGGGGGCTCGCCGTCCGACATCGTTCCGCCGGTCACCACGGTGTCACTCGCCGGGACCACCGGCCTTGCCGGCTGGTATCGTTCGTCCGTCGTGGTCACGCTGTCGGCCAGCGACGACGACTCGGGCGTGGCGGCGACGCATTACCGCGTCAACGGCGGCCCCTTGCAGATCTACACGGGACCGTTCACGGTCGCGGCGCAAGGCGCGACGCTCGTGACCGCGCACTCGACGGATCTTGCGGGCAACGTCGAGACGCCGGCGGCCCCGACGTCGTTCAGCATCGACAGCGTCGCGCCGGTGGTCGGCATCGCGTCGCCGCGGGCAGTCGAGTATCTCTTCACGCAGTCCGCGCCGGTGTCGCTCTCGGTCAGCGATACCTCGTCTGGCGTCGCCGGTCCGGCGTCCGTCACGCTCGACGGCCTGCCGTTCGCGGGGAGCACCGTGGACATGTCGACGCTCGCCCTCGGGCCGCATACGCTCGTGGCGTCCGCGATGGACGTCGCGGGGAATCCTGGCCAGCGCTCGGTGACGTTCCACGTCGTCACCGAGCTGGACATCGTGATCGAGGTACCGGCCGAAGTGCCGACGATTCAAGCCGCGATTGACGCCGCGGAGAACGGCTTCACGGTCCTGGTCGCGCCCGGCACCTACGCGGAGCGGATCAACTTCCGCGGGAAGGCGATCACCGTCAAGAGTGCTGAAGGGCCGGCCGTGACGATCATCGACGGCGGAGGCCTGGGCCGGGTCGTGACCTTCAACTCCAGCGAGACGCGCGCCGCCGTCCTAAGCGGATTCACGATCCGCAACGGCTTCGATCAACACTCCGGCGCCGGCATCCAGATTGGCAGCTCGTCGCCGACGATCCGCGGCAACGTGATCACCGCGAACCGGTCGTGCACCGGCGTCGGGATCCACAGCAGCTTTGGCTCGCCCCGGATCGAGGGCAACCGCATCACGCGGAACTCGACCGAAACCTGCACCGGCGGCTGGGGGATCGGCATCTACATCGGCGGCGACTCGGCGGCCGAGGTCGTCGACAACGAGATCACCGAGAACACGTCCATGGGAGCCACGTTCGGCGGCGGCCTCGCGCTCTTTGCCGCTGGTAACGCCGTCGTCAGCGGCAATCTCATCGCGCGCAACACGACCGAGGGCCCCTGGGGATGCGGGTGGGGCGGCGGCGTCGTCACCGCCAACTTCGTGCAGGCGAAGGTGTTCAACAACGTGATTACCGGCAACCGCGCGTGCTTCGCCGCCGGGGTCCAGTGGGGCGGTACGACCGGCGTCAACCTGCTGGTGAACAACACCATCGTCGGCAACGAGGCTTCGATCAGGCACTCGGGCGTGTACGTGTCTGGCTTCGACGCGCGCCAGCAGGTGTTCAACAACATCATCGCGGTCGCGTCCGGTCCGGCGCTGTTCTGTGAAAACGCGGCGTCGGTGTCGTCGCCCGTGCTGAACTCGAACAACGTGTACAGCGCACAGGATGCGGCCTACGGTGGTACCTGCGCTGACCAGACGGGCATCAACGGCAACGTTTCAGCGGATCCTCGGTTCGTGAATGCGGCCGCCGGCGATTACCGTCTGCTCATGGCGTCGCCTTCCATCGACACCGGTAACCCGGCGGCACCGATCCTTCCGCCGACGGATTTCGCCGGGGGATCGCGGGTCGTGGACGGCGATGGTGACGGCACGCCGCGCGTCGACATGGGAGCGCTCGAACATCGCAATCGCCTGCCGCTCGCGGATGCCGGACCGGATCAGACTCACGCCGCCGGTCCGCAATGCTCGGTGGACGTGACGCTGAACGGGACCGGATCCGATCCGGATGGAGACGCACTGTCCTTTACCTGGACGGGCTCCTTCGGAACCGTTTCGGGTGCATCGCCGTCGCTGACATTGCCGGCGGGCACTCACGTCATCACGCTGACGGTCACCGATCCGAACGGCGGCAGCGCATCGGATACGGTCGTGGTCACGGTGGTGGACGATGCGCCTCCCGTCATCGCGTCGATCGACGCGACGCCTTCCGTCCTTACGAAGGCGAATCACGACATGGTGCCGGTCGTGGTGACGGTCTCGGCCTCAGACGCCTGCGGCGCGAACGTCACCTGCCGGATCACCGACGTCACCAGCAGCGAGCCGGTCCAGGGCGGCGGTGGCGCGCCGGACTGGCAGGTCACTGGCGACCTGACGCTGCTGCTCCGCGCGGAACGCTCGGGCAGGGGCGACGGCCGGGTCTACACCATTACCGTCGTCTGCACGGACCTGTCGGGCAACACGACAACGTCCACCGTCTTGGTGACCGTGCCTCGGTAAACGCGCGACGGCGGCTCCCGGCGGGCTTGAATCTCGCCGGGAGCGTGTCTGATTCGAATCAGCGGTTAGAGGGAAGGAGCGGACGGACCAGGCCCTCTTTTTCCGCCTCAGCGCTCGGGTTCACCAGCGAGGGCCGCTCGCACGCGGCGGCGGGACAGGGTCAATAGGATCCGGCCAGTACACGCGGGACAGGTAATGCAGCGCGATACTCGCGCCCCAGCGGTTGGGCGTCGTCCAGATCCCCAGCGCCACCAACGCCGCCAGCATCGTCAGGCCCAGCACTGGATGCGAGCGAACCACTCCGAAATAGATCACGACGATCATCGCTCCAATGGGCAGCCGGTCGCCGATGATGGTGAAAGCCCACGTATCACCGGGATTCCGTGCGAAGACCAGGCCGCAGACTGAACAGCGTTCGAAAAAGGACCATCCGGAAAACAGTCGTCCCTCGCCGCAGTGCGGGCAGCGCTTGCGCAGTCCGCGCCACAGGGCGGTGCCGATCAGTTTCGAGCGGGAAGGCTTCATCCTGTCGTTCTGACTGGTCCGAGTTCACGCCCTGATCGATTTGAAAACGGGCCATCGAGTCGAACGGGTCCGGCTGCCTAGTGCATCACCTTCTGCACCATCACGGCGCAATAGGCGAAGTACGCCACGACAAGGAGGATCGCCACGACTCCCCAGAAGCGCCACGCATTGCTGGGTGCAGGCTGAACGGGTTGAACAGGCAGGGCATGCGAGACTCCAGTCTTCCGGTCACGCCCGCAGTGTGGGCAAACGGTGGCGGCGCCGTCCACCTCCAGTGCGCAATATGGGCACAGCTTCATAGACGAAGTCTCGATGCAGTCGTGCGAGACGACAACCTTTGAGCCGAGCGGGTTCTCTCGACGATCCAGAACTGGCCGATCGGGGATAAGAACGCTGTGTCGTATTTAACGCTGTTCCGTCGGCAGTGACTTGAAGCCAGACAGCCCGTCGTGAAACTGTCGGATCGACAGGATCAATGTGGCGAGAGGTCTACGCAGATCTCACCGGTGACATTCTCTTCGAACCTGCCGGTGGCGAGATCCTGGATGCCATTGATCGAGAGAATGCCGGTCGCGCCCTCGAGCTTTCCAGTCGCATCGGTCACCAGACCTGAGGCGCTGAAGGCACCGGTGACGACGTCGAAGGTACCGATCACAGTCACCGTAAGAGTTGCGCGGTTCGCCGTGAACGTCACAGGGCCCTCGAAGGACGCCAACGTGCCGGACACACCGGTGATGATGAACTGAGCTGCGGTTGTTCCCTCGAGCAACCCGCCGCCGGTGATCTGCGCCTCAGTCGCACCGCCACCGAGGTCCTGTCCTACACCCCGAGCGTTGATCTTGTGACAAGACGACGTCGGCGCGCGCGTTACCCGTCATCATCGCACTGGCCGTCAGAACGATCGTTGCAAGTCGACGGAAGGTTTGCACTGCTGACATGTGGCACCACCTGAGCTGTTTCTCGGTCACTCCGTGGCGGAGCGCGGGCCATCATCGCACAGCCGCGACAGGGAGCAGGCGTCCCGAAGACGTCGCCGCGCGCAAGCGGCGGCGCGGTCGCGCGCGTGTGCCAGCTATTGAAGAAGCTCGATCGAATTCATTGTGGTGTTCAGCGCGCCGTCGGGGACCTTCCGACGCGGATGTCCGCCTCTGCTAAGATTCCCACTCGTATGCGTCGACGATGCGCGGAGGATCGAATGAAGGTGCCGGAGCGGCTGATGCAGCTGATCGTTTTCGTGGGCCTGTCGTCGCTGGTCGCGATCTCGCTCGCGGCACAGCAGCCGCAGAGCCGGCCGTTGAGCCCGGACGGCGTGGCGTCAGCGCAGGTCCTCGGAAAGTGGGCGAAGTCAGAGAAGCAGACCTACACGATGGGCGGCGAACGCTATCAGGACGGGAAGTGGATCGACATTTTATATGGCCGTCCGCTGCTTCGCGGCCGCGAGGCGTTTCCCGGGACCGGCGCCGACTACGGCAAGGCGACGCTGGGTCCTGATGCGCAGGTGTGGCGCGCGGGCGCCAACCTCACCACCAGGCTCAGGACCGAAGTGCCGCTCTCGATCGGGGGAAAGACGATCGCCGCGGGCGAGTACACGCTGTTCATCGATCTGAAGGCGCCGACCGAGTGGACGTTCATCGTCTCGAGCTGGCCCGCTCAAGCGAAGTACGACCCAAAGAACAAGGAGGCCTTGTACGGCGCGTTCAACTACACGCCCGATCGGGATGTCGTGCGAGCGCCGATGAAGGTCGAATCCCTGCTATACCGCGTAGAGCAGTTGACCTGGCAGTTCGTCGACATGACGAACGACAGCGGCCGTATGGCCGTGATGTGGGATCGGTCGATGGCGTCGGTCGGCTTCAAGGTCGCGCAGAATTAGCGAGGCTGCGCCTCAGACCAACGAGGCTCCGCCTCGCTATCGCTAGGCCACGTTCTTGATAACGCCCCGCTGACGCGGGGACGGTCTTGACCCAAGAAAACCTGACTCGTTGGGACAAGTTCGAGGGGTCAGAGACATATGCCGCTCCACTCACCTGACGGTTCAGGCGAAGGAGGCTGCCGATGACGGCGTCGATGTTCGTTCGCGATCTGAATCGGCGCCGTTTCAACGGCGAACTCGCGGCGGCGACGGTCGAGCGTCTCGAGGCGCTGCCGGACCGCGAAGACGCGCGCGCGTTCCTGGAGCGCGGTGCCACGTTGATGCAGCGGGCCCGGATGCCGGCGCAGGACTTTTCGCCTTTTCAGGCCGAGTTGTTCGCCTCGGTCGCATCACACCTGCTGCCGGGCTGCTGGGGAGGACGCGTCCCGCCGATCACGCTGGCCGGTCGGCACGCACGGATCGACCAACTGGTGAGGAAGATCCATGGAGAGAGCGGTCGACTGCTGGACATTGCCTGCGGGTTCCCGCCACTCACTACGATCGACAGTTCCTCCGCGCTCCGTGCGTGGGACGTTGTCGGCGTCGATCGATCGCTTCCCGAGTATTTCGTCCATGACCAGGACGGCAACTACTGCCTGTACGACGAACGGGGCCACGCATTGTATTTCCAGCCGCTGATTCCTACGAAGGACAGCTGGGAGGCACTCCTCGGCGACGCCGAGTCGAGTGCCAAACGGTTCGAGGCGCTGCTCGCAGAGCTGTTGCGACAGCGAGGCTCCGGCTCTGATGCACCGCTGAACGTGGAGCACGACGGGTGCAGGCTGTCCGTCCATCCCGTTCACGATTACGAGTGGCCCAATCTGCGTTTCCTGCGGTCCGATCTCGAGTCGCTGGTCGCGGAGCCCGCGGATGTCGTGCGGTGTTTCAACATGCTGATGTACTTCGACGAGCAGTTCCGGCAGCTTGCGATGGAGCGTTTCGCCGCCCTCTTGCGAGACGGGGAGGGCTCGTCTGCGGCACCGACTGGGCCTGGACGACGGAAGCGCGATACAGCACCTACGTGAAGCGCGATGGCACGATGGTGCCCGTGGAATTCGCCTTCAGTCTCGATAACCTGACTCCGATCGGCGTCGCGACGTGGTACACGCTGCACGCCGACGAACGCGAGGCGAACCTGCTCGCCGAACTCTGTGCCGCCCTTCGTGCCGACGCCGGTTTCAGTGCGGCATTCGCCGACATCAACGACCGCCTGCGAGCGAAGCACGGCCTGTGTCCTCGCCTGCCGGATGGGTACTTCAGCGACTCGCTGCCCGCGGAGAATCCAGCGGCGATGTGGCACATCGCCGGGGACTATTCGGTCGAGCTCGACGAAGCGCTCGCGCAGCAGGCATGCCGCGTGCTCGCGCGGGCGGGCCGCGACGCTCGCGTCAACGAGATCGGGCACGTGGCGGTGGCGATTAGTTAAGTTAGGCATACGGTGCACGCGCCATGCGGACGGCGCGGCTGCACCGGCGTTATTGGCCGGCACGCTTCCCGGTCTTGTACCTGCAATGACGACGTTGGGCATGCTGTGAGCCGTCGGGGCGCCTAACACGGTCCGCAGTCACGGGCGATACCGGCCGGACTGCGAAGGATGGTTCCCGCGACGACGGGCGTTTGCCGATGAACGCGATCAATCAGGATGCAGGCCGGAACCATGACTGCGACACACGACGACGATCCCCGCGAGCGTGACGATCCTGCGCTCGCGGTCGCTACGCAGATCGCGACTCGTCGCGACGCCGCTCCAGATCACGTAGCCGAGTGACGAGGGGTGACGACGACGGCAGCGAATGCGCTCATTCTGCCGGCTGGGGTTCGAGGGATGCGCCGTCCTCGCGGCTCACGGACCAGGTCCCATGCTATTATCGAGTGTTCCGCCGACGCGGCCGGAGCGTTCGATCACTCTCCTGCGTCCCCATCGTCCAGAGGCCTAGGACGTGGCCCTTTCAAGGCCAAAACACGGGTTCGAATCCCGTTGGGGACGTCCATTCTGTGGCCTCACGTGCTCGGTGAGCCGCCGCAGCATCGGCCCCATCCCCGCGAGCAGTCGCCACCAGGATCCTTCGCCCACAAATCGCAGATACGGGCCTTCCGCGTCCTCCCCGGGCGGTCGACGACTAACCGCCCTTCGATCAGCCGCCGGAGGAGCTGCTGGCCCTGGTCCGCAGGCCCTCGCAAGAGCGTGCGCCATCGCCGAGCCCGCTCGGTGAGTCTGCAGCCAGCAGCGCCAGCTCCGCAGCCGTCTCGACACCGATGACTGATGTGTTCGAGCGACGCTCAGTTCCGCGCGTCGCGCATCGCGATCGGATGCGGCGAGCAACCGCCCTAGCTCGCCCCCGGCGAGGCCTTCCGGAGTCGCACCAGCTGCGCGTCGACGCTCGCGGGTTCCCGCTGCAGCGCCGTGGTCCGCTCCGCATCGCGCACCGCGTCGGCCTGCGCAACTCAGCGATCGCGGCCGCGACGATATCCTGGACCGTGGTCGGATCGAGCATCGTGGCCTCGAGGACCAGGACCGCGTCCTCGGCGTCGCGCGCCGGCATCCCACGTCGTCGCTACAGACCGCGCCGCCCTCGCGGGCACGCGCGCTGCAGCCGCACAAGCACCCGCGGCTCCTGTTCTTTGGTCGACGCGAGCGTCGTGCGGCTCCAGCGTCGCGCTATACTGCGCGCATGCGAGCAGGCCGTGAACAGATGCTTGACGATGCCGATGCCGGGGGTCGGCCAGCACGAGCTGTCCGTTCGCTCGGCGCCAGCGTCGCCGCTATGGCCGCGAGTCGGCGCGCGCGGCCTCCCGTCCTCCTCACCGACGATGCGGAGCGAAGGAACGGCACGCAGCCACTCGGCCTCGGGCCGGCTTGTTGCGTTTCTTGCCCACTGATCGCGTTTCCGCGTGCGAGTTCGACCAGCTGCCCCGGGACACCCCGGTAGAGGACGCGGCATCTGAGGACGAAGCCGCCTGGCCGGCCCTGCTGATTACGCGGGACCGGGCTCCCTCGGCGTTCAGCGTTGCCGCGATGCGTTTCAGCCGAACGCCGTCGGCGCACATTTGAAGCATGCGGCGTACGACTTCGGCCTCATCGTCGCGGCATCCGCCGTTCGACGTGCGATCGAATCGGGCGTACCGCTCGCGTCGATGCTGCCGGTCAGCACGTCGACGCTGTCGAAGCGAAACACGCGGCCGCTGGTCAGATGCCCCGCGCGCGCGATGCGGACGTGCGAGTCGTGCGTGCGCCGCGTCGACCCTCCGCGCGCTCCAGCGCGGCGCCGAAGTCGCCTGCGCCTGGACGAGGAAGACCGCGGTCGGCGTGTCCAGGTCGACGGCGCGATCGTCGTGGGTAGGTATAGACCTGGACGCCGGCTCTCGGAGCAGAAGTCGCTTCAGCACCATCGCCGTCCTGGATCTGCTCGCGGCCGATCCGATCAGGGTCGCTAACGATCACAGCGCTGAACGTGATGCGCCTCTGCTTCTGCGCGTCTTGGGCCGAGTCGAGCACGCATCAAACCGGGTCGGTTCTCGAACTCCGCCCCGGAATACCGTCATCGACGTAGACGTGATTGTCCGCAGCAGTCCACCCCTTGCGCTCGGCGTGCCGCCGCGCATGGTCCGACCTGCTGTGTGACCGACTCCCGCTGATCGGCGACGCCGTTTTCGCGGTGCTCTTGCGGGCGTAGATGGCGGCCATCACGGCCGTCCTCCGCCAGGAACGAGCCGAAGCAAGAACGCGCCGATCGCCGTGGAAACGGAGACCGCGATCGTGATAAGCGCATTGCGGTTGGCCCGGTGCTGACGGTCTTGCTCATCGTCGAGCTGAGCGAAGCCGCCAGCATCGGAAAGTTGACGAGTCCTTGTCCTGGCCCGCAATCGGCTAACAATGCGACGCGAACTTGATGCCTTCGGCCTCGGCTCCCTTAACCCGAACCTGCCATCCAGATCGTGGTAAGACGCCCGAAGAGGATGTGCGGGTCGTCGCCGAGCGTGCGCGCTATCCCTCGATGTCGATCGGACGAGGATCTTGCTCTGGCGGTCCGTCGCGTCGTGAATGAAATATGTCGCGGTAGCGGTACGTAATCGGCCCCGAGCACTCGGCGTCGGTGGGGAGCCTCTTGCGCCTCCATCGTGAACGCCTCCGTTCTGCGCGTGGCGCGCCGCAGCGGGCGCCGGAGACCCGCAGTAATGCGGTCCAGGTTCCGTTGAGTCGGAGGGGGCGGTGCGAGACGAGGCATCGGGTTCGAACGGACTGCGCATGACGGGGCCTCTGATCGCCTAGGGAGGCCGGCGGGTCTGCGTGCGAGAATGCCCGCAGGCTCATCGGCCAGATGCAGCTGGCTGACTGCTCAGGACCGCTCGCGGGCGCTCGCCCGCTGGCGGTCCGTCTTTGTTTTCGGCAGGGCGCCTAGCTGCTCGAGCCAGGCCCGAAGCGCCGGTCGGATCTGTTCCGAGTACGGCGTGCTGGACGCTCACGCACGCGGTCGATCGCGGCGGCGGATCGTCGTCGATCCGAAGGCTTTCAGCGGGTTGGCCATGACGGTCCGACAACCATAACACGTTATACCGCGCCGCAAAGCGCGATCCGACTTTCGCCCCGGCCACACGGTGCGAGTCCCACCGGAAGCGAACCCGTGTGGCCCGGTCCTATCGTCGGTACCCCTGGGCGTCGACTAGTCGTAGCACAGATGTCCGTGATGCCGATGCGGCGATGCGCCACATGTCAACCACACCCACACGCCGCAAACTTCCTTCGAGACGAACCCGTCACATCAAAGGCCACGAGTGTTCGCACTGTCCACCGTCGCTCGAGAGCTCGACGGAGCCATCGGGACTTGCACCGAGCGCATCCTATGACCCCCTGGATCGAACTGGACGTGTTCTTGCAACGACCTCGCTGAAAGCTGAAGTTCCGGCTGTCAGACGTCTGAACAGTTTCATAGAACGGTGACTCTTCTGTGCCGCGGGGCAAAAAGTGGCCGAGGAACTACGACTCGCCTCAGCTTCGCACGCAGTGTCGGGGTCCATCGCTGCGTGCGAGGGTTTGCGAAAGACCTTGAGATGCGTCGCGATCGAAGCCATGATTCGCGCAGCGATGAATTGTCCATATGTTCCGGTGCCGCGTACTGGGCGCTGTGTAAAATTCGGAGAATGTAAAACGTGACAGTCGTCTAAAACACCGGGGCCTCGTGTTCGTGCCGGCGACCCCATGGTTGACGAGCACGCCTTCGTCCGAAGTGCGGACTGCGCGGACCACGGATGCGCCGCTCCCAGGCTCGTTCATCCCCCAAGCCGGGCCATCGATCAGGACGGTTCAATTTGGTGGTTTGACGAAGGCGCAACGGCAGGCGGAATGATCTGAAGAAGCGGCAAAAGCGCGAAGCCCGGAGGTTGGGAGTTCCTCGGCTATCAGACCGGTTTTTTGGGCGGCATCCTTTACTACCATGTGCCGCCTACAGTTCTGTTAAGAGAACGGCGTCGGAGGCGACTCATAACTCTCGCGGTCGTCGCTGGAATCGGTCTGTTCCTTTCTCTTCCGTTAATCGGTCTGTTCTTCATAGTCCCAATCCCCGAAACCTCACAATCCACTCACGCGTCACAACCGTTAACTCGCACCGAAGTCGACCGAGGCGCCGTTGCGGTCGTGGCGCCCGCGCTGAGCGGAAATAAGCTGCATGTCACCGGGGCGGA
>CAWAXG010000072.1:0-11242 GCA_963785755.1 uncultured Acidobacteriota bacterium
CGGATGCTTCGGCTCGTCGATCTTCACGGTGATCGACTGGCCGTCGTTCCAGTGGAACTTGAAGAAGCCGCCGATCATCTTGTTGAACTCGGGCCAGGTCCCGATTTCCGTGTCCGGACCGAGGTTGGTGGCGCGCGCCTGGCCGTTGCCACCGCCCCGCGCGGCTGGCTGCGCCGCCGGCGGCAGCGCGGCGAATCGCTGTGGAAAGTCCGCTTGCGAAATGCGGCCGGTCTTGTCGGGGTCGAACTTGTCGTACCAGGATCGGCCAGGCCGGTGAACTCCTCCGCGAGAGCCGTCCATCACTGTTCTTGTCGCCCGCGAGCATCTGCATCACGACCGGGATGACCCCGAAATTGAACCCGCCGCTGCCGCCGGCCGGCTGCGCCGAGTTCCGATGATAGGAATCCTCGCGGCGTGGATGCCCGCGAGGCCCTTGCCGCCGCGCACGAAATCGAGCAGGGCCTTGCGTCGCGCGGCGGTGGCGGCCGGCGTCCTCGGGATCGTCGAGGAATCCCCGGTCGTGCTCGCCAGGAAGATCGCGTCGTATGTTTCAGGTTGGCGTCGTTGATGTCCGCCGCGTCATAGGTGATCGTCGTCGACCACGCGCCGGTCTTCTTGCCGATTTCCTCGATTGTCCGGGCCGCGAGCGGGATCGAGGAGTGCACGAAGCCGGCCGCCCTGGCGAGGACGAGCACCCTCCGCGGCTGCTTGGGCTTGACCGGCGCCGCGTCGGGGAGCGCGGCCATCATCGCCTTGACGTCGTCCGGACGCGGGCGTCTGGTTCTGCGGCGGCGTCTGTGCCGCCGCGGGCGCCGGGAACGCGGCGTTCACGCCCATGAGACCTGTTCCTGGGTCAGTGCGTTGCTTTTCTTGGCGTCCCATTCGCCGAACCACTTGTCGAACATCGCCTTCATCTCGTCGCGCGTGACCGCCGAGTCCTTGTTCCCGTCGATCAGCGTGAAGAGGTACCGCCGCCGGCCCGCCGGCTCCGCGTCCGCTGCCCTGCCCGGCAGGCTGCTGCGCCGTCGCTCCGATCGCCGGACCCAAATCCGCGGCCACTGCACAGCCAACCACCGTGAGCAGCGCACGCACCCTGCTTCTCCAGTTCATACTGCCCTCCTGATGAATGGCTCTACCTATCGTCGAACCCGGCCGCGCCCAAAACTATACTGCGGCTCCGTTCCGGACATGGTCGGCGCTCCCGAACCGTCGGGGTGAAGTCGCGTCTGTGGAGGTGCCCGTTCCGGTTGCGGCAGGCGGTGGAGGCGGTACGTAGCGGCGGGCATGAGGCGAGTCAGAGGAGCGCGGCAGGCCACGCTCCTCTGACCCGCGGTCAGAACGTGAACCGCGCCCCGAGCTGGATGCGGCGCGCGCTGTTGGTGTTGCCGTTCAACCGGCCGAACGTGTTCGCATTGGTGAGGGCGCCCGTGAGGTAATCGAACGTCGCGTTCGTGTTGACGCCGGTCCACTGGTCCGTGTTGAAGGCGTTGTACAGCTCGACGCGCAGCTGCAGACGCCGCGAGCCGCCCATCGGCACGTGCTTGAACGCCGAAATATCCCAGTTCATGTAGCCAGGGCCGAGGTATTCGTCGTTCAGGGCGGTGCCAAGGCGGAACTGATCCGTCGGCGGCGCGACGCACTCCGTCCTGAATTGCCGCTCGAAGGTGCGCTCACCCCGCGGCAGGTTCGGATCGCAGGTCATCACGACGCGGCTGGCCTGGCCGTTAATCGCACCCGTACCGCTCAGCGTACCCGTCGGCACGTTGGCGTAGTTGTAGCCGAACCCGCCATAGGTGCCGCTCGTGACCGTCGTGATCCCGGAGAACTGCCAGTGGTCGAAGATCACCTTGACCAGGAGGTTGTTCCAGTTCTGGCTCAGGTTCGGCACGTCGTACGAGTAGTTGACGACGAGCACGTGCGGGCGCCGGCCGGCTGACGTGTAGTTTCGCGCGCGGTTGTCCTCGATGAACGGATCGAAGGCGCCGAGGCTCTCGTTCGAGATTTGATAGGTATAGGCGGCACCTACCGAGAGACCGTCCGACGATCGCCGGCGATTCACCGCGAGCTGCAGCGCGTGGTAGTCGGCGTAGCCGGAGAACTCGCGCTGCTGGATTCGGCCGAAGCCCTGGTACGGCCGGAGGAAGTCGTCGGGAAGCGGCTGCGCCTGTCCACCGGAGACGTTGGTCGGATCGAGACTCGACGGCTGGTAGGCGTAGCCATACGGCCGCCCGTTCAGATCGACGGTGATCACCTGATTGCGGCCCGCATTGCCGACGTAGGCCGCGTCGCCGACGAGATTGAAGCCGACATCGCGCTGGACGCCGAGGCTCCAGTTGTAGACCACCGGCGGCGTGAACGGTTCGATCCGCCGCACGTTGGTCGGCGTCGCGGTCAACGGGCTGGACAGCAGCTCGCTGATGGTCGTGTAGTTCGTCCGGTAGGTGTTGAGCACGGGCGGCAGCTCGATCAAGTCGAGGATGATGTCGTCATTGTAGCGATCGTAGAAGATGCCGGCACCGCCGCGGATGGCGGTCTTGCCATCGCCGGTGACATCCCACGCGAATCCCACCCGCGGCGCGACCCGGAACGGGGAGCTGTCCTGCGGCGTGCCGTCGTACACGTGCATGCCGTTGATGAAGTTCCCGGAGGTCGGCACGAGCCGGCCGATGTACACGGCCGGGAGCACCTCCTCGGTCAGCGGGTTGCGCGCGCGGCGGCCCTGCGGCGTCGAGACCGGCGCATACAGGGTCGGCGCCTGGGCGCTGCTCCACTCGCCCGGCTCGAACGCCGCGACGTCGTCCCCCTCACTCTGCGTCGGCGTCATGTAGTAGAAACGGATGCCGGCATCCAGGGTGAAATTCCGTTTCACCCGCCAGTTGTCCTGCGCGTACCACTCGGTGATCAGGAACTGGCCGTGCGCCGATGGATGGCCGTCGGACTCCGTGTACTCGGTGATGGCGCCGGTCAGGGCATTGGCAAAGCCGACGTTCGTATTGCGGGTGTTCGAGGCATCGGTATTGAAGCTGAAGTTGCCGTTGAAGCTCGACGTGCGCGCGGCGGGTCGCGTCGTGTGCTCGACGAAGAGGCCCACCTTCATGTTGTGCGTCCCGCTCACCTTCGTGAGGTTGCCGGAGACGTTGAACAGCGTGTTGTACCCGAAAAACGGGAAGCGCTGCTCGACGCCGAACGACAGCGGGTTGCCGGGAACCCCGCCGGTGAACGACGCCTGCGGAATGATGGCGAGCGGGTTCGCCTGCGGGAAGAACTGCGGCATCCCGGGCAGCACGACCCGGCGGTCGTTCGCCTCACGCGCCGCGTCGTCGAAGGGGCTCGTGTGCTGGTGCGCCCAGTTCACGCCGATCGTGAACTCGCCATACAGCGTCGGGTTGAAGGTGTGCAGCAGCGTGTTGACGTAGCTGACGGTGTCGATCTCGTACTTCGTCGCCATCTGCGGCCAGCCGCCGGTCGAGCCGAGCAGCGAGACGCCGCCCGAGCGCTTCTCGTAGCCGAACTGCAGCCGTCCGTAGGCCGTCGTGCTCGGCGAGATGTTCCAGTCGACGCGGAGCACCTGATCGTTGCGCGGCCAGTCCTGCACCGTCTGGAAGACGTAGTTGTACTGATTCGTCCCGGTCGGATCGGTCGCGTTCGGCTGCGGGAACAGATTCAGCAGCGCCCGCGCGTTCGGATCGATCCGATCGGCCGGGATGATGTTGTTGGGGAAGCACGCCGGCCCGCCGGTGGTGGCCGCGCAGTTGCCCGACACCAGCGGATCGCGGATGAACACCAGGCTGTTCCGATTGTCGAGCGTCTGCGAGAAATTGCCCTGGCGCTCGAGCGCCGTCGGCACGCGCCGCTGATTCAAGCCGCCGGGATCCGTCCGCGCCAGGATGTCCTGCGACCAGAAGAAGAACAGCTTGTTGCGCCCGCGGTTGAACGAGGTCTTCGGGATGAGCACGGGGCCGCCCAGCGTCCACGCGGTGTTGTCGAACGTGTAGAGCGGAGGGTCGCACTGCGCCGGCTGAGTCGGACAGAGAATGCGGCGCTGGTACTCGTTGCCGTTCAGGGCGTCATCGCGCTTGTAGAACGCCGCGCTGCCATGAAAATCCCTGGAGCCGCTGCGCGTGACGACCGTGATCGTCGCCCCGGAGCTGCGGCCGTACTCCGCCTGGAAGTTCGAGGTCTGCACCCGGATTTCCGCGATCGAATCCAGCGCCGGCGCCGCATAGTTGGCGCCGTTCTGCCCCGTGTCCTTGTTGGTCACCCCGTCATACGAAAAGTTGAAGGACGTGCGGCCGTTGATGGACAGGTTGTTCATGTTCTCCCATCCCGGCGCTTCCCGATTGCGGGTGTCGATCACCCCGGGCAGCAGCTTCAGCATGCCCGCGAAGTCGCGGCCCTTGAGGGCGATGTCCTCGATATTCTCGCGGGTGATCAGCCCGGAGCGTGCGCCATTGGTCGTCTGCACCTGCACCGCTTCGGACTGGACCGTGACCGTCTCCGACACGCCGCCGACGTCGAGCGCGATCGGACGCAGCCGGAGGCGATCGGTCGAACCGAGCTCGATCCCCTTCTGTTCGTAGGTCTTGAACCCCTGCATGGTGACGGTCAGATCGAACGTGCCGGCCAGCAGGTCAGGAAACACAAAAGCGCCATCGGTCCCGGTCACGGTGTCGCGCGTCAGGCCGGTGCCGACGTTCTTGATGGCGACGGTCACGCCCGGCAGCACGCCGCCAGTCGTGTCAGTGACGGTCCCTGAGATCTGACCGGTGAGCCCCTGTGCCTGAATCAGGCCGGGGAGGCCAAGAGCGACGAGCGCAACAGCGAGCGCCACGCCAGCGAAGCGATTGCTCACGAGTTCTCCTCCTCGATGTGTCCGCCGACGGTCGAGGTCCCACCAGGACGCGTATCCATGTCGGAACGGGGCTCGCCGCAGTGTCTGCAACCTACGCAGGCCAGGCCTCGGCGTCTATAAGGGGAGCCTTGAAAAGAGCTGAAAAGAGTTGAATTGGCGGCGTTGCGCTGTGCAAGACACCCGGACGAGACCCGTCAGGTGAACTACTGTCAATACCTGCGAAGGTATGGTGCGTCAATCCCGCCCGTGGAACCGCCTCCACTCCAAGCGATCGTGGTGTCGCGATGCAGAACGCCCGTGAGCCGGAACAAGTCGATTGACTTCGCCGGGGAAGCCCGCCGACCATCTCAGGACATCAGGGGCGCAAGAGACCGCTCGGGGAGATGAACTACGTGGTCGAGTCCAGGCAGGAAGCACCATCCGGGCGAGGTGGGTACGCCTTCGGTCCGTTCGTCGTAGATCCCATCAAGCGAAGATTGTGGCGGGAGGGTCGGCTGGTGCCGATCACCTCCAAGACGTTCGACCTGCTCGTCGTGCTCCTCGACCACCGCGCCGAGGTCGTCAGCAAAGATGAGCTGCTGAACCGCGTCTGGCCGAACACCGCCGTCAATGAGAACAATCTGGCGCGCCAGATCTCGTCCCTGCGGCGGGCACTTGGCCAGCGTCCCGACGAGCACGATTACGTCGTGACCATTCCCGGTCAGGGATATCGATTCGTCGCCAGCGTGCAGGACCTGCCGGATGTGCCGATGACGCTGGAGACATCTCGCAACGGCCATTCAGGCGCGCTTCCAGAGCCGGCGATGGGCCTCGAAGATCCGCGCACCGACGATGAGTCTGTGCCGGATCGACAGATCGCGGGGGTCAACCCTCACGACGCCGATGCGGCCCTTGCGACCAGCCCCATCTGGCGGTGGACGTCCCTCGGGACACTCGGTACCGCGATTTGCCTCCTGACAATCGCCGTGGGTCTGGTGCTGCTGCTGCGTCCTGCGGATCCCAACGCACGACCACGACGTGCCCTGCAGCGCATCACCTACGACGAGGCGGCGCTGCCCCGGGACGCCGCCTGGGCGCCGGACGGTCAGTGGGTGGTCTACGCGAGCGACCGCGCCGGCAACGCCGACCTCTGGAAGCAGCGCCTCGGAGATCCTGACCCGGTGCGCTTGACCACGTCAGACGCCAACGAATCGCAGCCGCGCTGGTCACCCGACGGACAATCAATCGTGTTCCGCTCGGAGCGCGATGGTGGTGGCTTGTACGTCATTCCCGCCACCGGCGGGGACGAACGCCTCGTCTCCACTTTCGGGTACGAGCCGGCGTGGTCACCGGACGGAACGCTCATTCTCTTCAAGCGTTCGGTGATCCTGCCGGGTCTGCCGACTATCCATGTCGTGGGTCTGGATGGAAAGCCGCCGCGCCCCGTCAGACCAGATGTGCTCGGTCAATTCAGCTCACTTCATGCCGCCTGGCATCCTGATGGCCGGCGCATCTCCATCTGGGGCGAAATCGGCAAAGGCCACGTGAGATTCCTGACCGTGCCACTCGATGCCGGCAGCGCCACCACAACGCAAATCGCGCCGCGGGTCCAGCAGGACCTCGCCAGCGTCTCGGCCGGGAGGTTCGTCTGGGCGCCATCGCGCCGGCATATCTTCTTCGAGGGGCGAACGGGCGATACACAAAACGTCTGGCGCGTGACGGTCGATCCGTTGACAGAAAGATGGGTTGACGGCCCCGAACGCCTGACCACTGGTGCGGGCGAAGAGAAGAACCTGGCGATTTCGCCCGACGGCACGAGACTGGTGTTCACGGCGATGTCGGGCAGAACAAGGCTTTGGGCGTTTCCATTCGATCCGGCGCGCGGACGAATCACCGGCCAGCCGTACCCCATCACACACGGAGGTACCGGAGAGGTGGATTTCGACGCGCGCGCCGACGGCTCAAAGGTCGCATATCGCGCCGTTCGGGCCGGTCGCAACGAGTTGTGGGAACGATCGATCGCCGAAGGAGAGGAACGGCTGCTGGCTTCGAGCACGGATTGGCGATTGATGAAGCCCCGGTGGTCTCCAGACGGCGCGAGGCTCGCGTTCTCGCGTTATGCGACTCGCGACCACACGGCCGCTGTCGCCGTCCTCAATACGGATGGCAGCGGTGAGCGCGTGTTGAGGCTGCCGGGGAACGTCGAGATGCAGGCATCCGACTGGTCGAAAGACGGCCAGGCGATCCTCGGGGCCTGTCGGTTCAGCCAGTCTGAGCGGATACTCGACGTGCCTGGTTCCAGTCTCGAGCGCCAACGAGTCTGTCGATCCGGCTGTCAGGGTCATTGCTTCGGATCCAAAGCGCAACCTCTACAACCAGAGATTCTCTCCCGATCAGCGCTGGATCACATTTCTCGCGCACGATCTCTTGTACGCCTCGACGTCGTCGGTGTACATGGTCCCGACAAGCGGTGGCACCTGGAGGGCCATCACCGACGGCGCGTGGTTCGACGACAAGCCCCGGTGGGGACCCGACGGACGGATTCTGTACTTCGTGTCGAATCGCAGGGGCGTCGCGAACGTCTGGGGAAGACGCTTCGATAACCCGACTGGGACGGCGATCGGCGAGCCATTTCCCGTCACGTCGTTCAAATCCGCGCAATTCCAGCTGACACCGCGGACCGTGCAGATGGACATCGCCATCACGGCCACGCATCTCCTGCTGCCGATGAGCGAGTCGCGCAGTGAAATCTGGATGCTGGATCAGATCGATCGGTGAGGCCCCTTTCCCTGCTTCGAGGGAAAAGCGACCAGGTAGTAGCAGGTCTAAAGCAGGCGGAGAATCTCCGCAATTTCGGACAGGCGCATCTGGTGGTATCGCGCTTGAATTCGAGCCAACCCGTAACCCACTCTGGATCGCCTATGCGATGCTGCGCGAGAAGACGCAAGGCCAGCAGATCGGCGCCCCATGATTGCCCGTCTGTTGCGATCAGAAACAGCTGGTCCGACAGGCCGCGAACGTCCTCGATGGGCCATCCGCTGACAATCTGCCGCAAAACGGCGGCCTTCAAGGAGACATCACGCGAGCCGAGGGCTTCTCGCACCTGCGGCGCCAACCGTGGCCCGAGCGTAACCAGAAAGTCGGACGCCGCCTTTGCCACGGGCCATGACTCCTGCCGAATCCATTTCAAGAGGTCCAGCAGGATCGGCTGCACTGCGGGATACCCGCGTGCCGCGATGGCCTCGATGGCCGCCGTATCGTCTTTGTTAGCGGGAAGCAGCTTCCGGAGTTCTTTGCGCAGGAGGCGCTCTGGCTGGTGGATTCGCACTGCGCTCCCCTCTTGTCTGCCTGACTGAACTAACTTCACTGAGCTACCGAAAGGTGCGAAAGCGGGTAACTCATTCATTCCCCGATTCACGCCGCGAACGCTGCCGCTATGGAATATCCAAAATACTACGGGCCTGACGACGTGCCAGTGGCGGTTCGGACGCTCGTCGAGCGCCTGCTTCCTGCGCTGGTCGCAGGCGATCACCCTGCACTCTTGGTGCTTCAACAACAGCTTGCGCAGCTCAGGGTCACCAAGGCTGAACTGACAGGTTGCGGTTTCTTCGTCGATTTCGAACTCGCCGAAGAAGTGCCTTTGGCGGAACCGCCGAATTTTACCGGAGGACACGCAGTGATTCGACTTGAGCCCCCAGCGGTCGAGGCCGGCTGTGTCCTGTTCGTCCGCAATGGGCGAATTGACATGTTTGAAGGCTACACCTACGGCGACGATGTGTGGACCGAGGAAATGGAAATCGTTTCGGTCGGCGATGTGGTCCCCATATCCCCGGGTTGACGAGTGTCGGGTCGCCGCCGAACAATCTCTGCTGTCTAGGATCAGTGCGACGTCGGACCCAGCCCGGAGTATTCCCGGCCGGGGGATCGTGCCGCCTGAGACAGTTCTTCAAGCCGTCTGCGAGCGCTACCGATCCTGTTGAGGTGACGGCCTCACGATCTCCCCTAGCGCGTCGAGCAGCGCTGGAAATCGGCGCGCGGCACGGGCGGCGGCGATGCAGTTGTAGGCTGAGCCTTCGGCGAGATGCAGCACGTGGGTGCAGTAAGTGAACAGCGACGAACAACCTTCGCGCAGATAGAGCCGCCGCGCGTCGAGTTCCATCAACGATCGCAGCAGCGCCGCCGTGGCCTGACGCTCGTTGACCACGAGCCGCTTCACTTCCATCAGCAGTTCGTCGTCTTGCAAACAAGAGAGTGAGGTGTGCGAGGTCATATCCTCTTGTAACACGGGTGTTTCTGGAGGTCGTGAGAGCTCGCGCTCCGCGCGATCACTGCACGACGGTTGGTCGCGGTCGTGTGTGCTGAAAACTCGGCGCTCAACTCAACGTCGTCGCATGGAAGGGATGCGGGGAAAGTGGATGGGATCGACACCGATCGGCATCGAAAATCCTGTCAAGAGAAATGTTGTTAAATCTTCTCGTCCTGGAACGAGTTCACGTCCCGATCCTGAATTCTTTCATGAACTCCGGAAGCGGAGCGGCAGCGCCTGCGCCGCGAAAACGACAGCCAAAACGAACTCGCCGCGGCGCGACGTGTACCGGCAGGCGGCCCCGTTTCGCGCGCCCGCACGGACCGTCCTGACAACCGGCGTCACCCCTCGCCGCTCGAGACGTGAAGCACGGGCGGGCGAACCAGTCTGGCACGCCCAGCGCGCACTGACTCGGACTGAGAATTACTCCATGGCTTCTCGGCGTGCTCGACGATGCCCGTGCTTTAATCGACGTTATCGTCTGCGCTCCTCGCTCATTTCCCAGTTGAAGTCGTAGAACACACGCAGCTGATTGCCGTCCAGATCCGCGACCCTGAACTCACGCAGGTTCCACGGTTTGTCCTCCACTGCCTCGATAATCTTCGCCCCGGTATCTTTCCAGCGCTCGAACAGTTCGTCGACTTCCTGTTTGCTGTTGAGATTCAGCCAGACGATCACCGGGCTTTCGGCCCGTGGACGGCGCGGAACAGCTCGTTCGTCAGGAACATTCGGCAATCCCCCTGCGAGATGCCTCCAATCCCGCCTTCATCATTTCCCCAGTCAAAACTGAATCCGAGCACATTCACGTAGTACTCCGCGGCTTTGTCAACGTTGCTCACCGGAATCTCGGGAACGGCTTGTGGAAAGTGGGTCAGCATTGGACCTCCCGTCTTTGGAGAAATGCAAGGACGAGCTTTCGGACGGGCGCACTTTCGCCACAGGCGGCTACTCCGATCACACCATACTTACTCACCTCGCTCATCCGCTCGAGCAGGTTGCGTGCGTGCTCGACGCCGCGATCGCGCACGAGATCGGCGATGAGCGCAACCTCGATTGACCGGACGCGGTTCATTCCCGTGCGCAGCGCTTCGGTGACCCGTTGCGGATCGAGCGTCGATCGGCGGTAGTCGGGCGGAGAGAAGAACCCCTCGACGTATCGGATCCTCTGCCGCGCCAGGTCGCGCGCCACGGCCTCGCCAATCAGCGTGTAGTCGTCGTATTCACGCAGATAGCCGATCATCCATACCCACATCTTCAGGAAGCCGCGGAAATCGCGATAGACGAGGGCGCGCTCCAGATCCTCACGCGTCTTGATCGCTTGGTCGCCCCCGTACTTGGTGATCAGCTCCCATAACGTCGCTTTCGGAATGGCGCCTTCGAGATGGAGGTGGAGTTCGACCTTGGGCAGGCGCTCGTGCCACGCCACGGGTTGCGCAGTGACGGCGAAAGGCGGGCGGACAGCGTACCCGGCGACCCCGCCAGGAGCAGGTCGAGGAAGGTCCGGCGGCGCATAGCAGAGAAGCCGATCATAGCTTTACGACGCAGCGGATCGCATTCACGGCGTTGACGAGATCTCCCACTCGCCGCACGCCTCTCTTACTGAATCAGCGCCATATTCCCCAAAGAACAGCGACGCTTCGTAGAGGTTATGCGCCCGGCACCCGAAGAACCCATTTTGCGCGCAATCGACGCGCGTCGGTTGCTCGCCAGCGGTATCTGTCGAGAACTCGGCGCTCAACTCAACGTCGTCGCCCGGAAGGGATGCGCAGAGAATGGATGCGATCGACAGCGATCGGCAGCGAAAATCCTGTCAAGAGAAATGTTGTTAAATCTTCTCGTTCTGGAACGAGTTCACGTCGATGATCCTCTCCGCATTTCAAATCGCCACTCCGCTTGTCGTAGGCGACGACGCCCGCCTGTGACGTCTGTGGGGACGATCGCGAGATCGGCATAGATCAGGGGTTCGCACGATCACCCGTCGCGGCCGCTCGCCGACGCCACCGAAGTCCTTCCAGATGTTCTTGCCTTGCGGGTCTTGACGCCGATCGCCTAGTGTCTTGACCGCGAAGAAAAGTGAAACAAGTGGCGCGGCCCCGTCGTACTCT
>CAWAXG010000073.1:0-242931 GCA_963785755.1 uncultured Acidobacteriota bacterium
GTTGACGCGGCGGGGGCGGTGCGGCTAGCCTCCTGCGTTCTGGCCCGGTGACGCGGAAGGTTTTCCAAAACCGTTCTGGGTCCCGGTGCAAGGCCGACGCGGAATCCCGTGTGCGAAGGGGAGGAGTGATGTCACTACTGATAAGCGACGTGATCGAGTATGAGCGTGTCTGGGTTGAGAGTCTGAATCGGGGTGACGTGTCTGGGGCGGATCGAGCGTTCGCGTCCGACTGCATCATCCACGTCACCGGCGAAGCCGAGCCGGTGCGTGGGCGTGAGGCATGGAAGCAGTTTGTCGGAGGATTACTCGTCGCGTTTCCCGACCTCCATTTCACGATGGAGGATCAGTTCAGGGCCGGTGATCGAGTCGCCTTGCGATGGCGGGCGACTGCCACACACACGGGACCATTAGGGAACATCCCGGCGACTGGTAAACGCATGGAGATTGACGGCCTGATCATCGACCGCCTTGCGAATGGAATTGTGGTAGAGAGGTGGGAGCAGTGGGATCAGCCCCGGATGTTGCAGCAACTCGGGCTGGTCTAGCGCCATGCCCTATCAGCGCGCAATCGGAGGTCGTGCAGACGCAGGTGTGTCGGTCGCAGGAGGAGGTGTTTACGACGGGCGAGCAGTGGAAAGCGGCGATGGCCGAGAAGGGGTGGTGCTGATCCGTCATGCCACACCTCGGGCTTCCTGAACTCCTGATCCTCGCCTTCGGCGCGCTGCCAGTCATCCTGCTGTCTTTCGCGTTTCGCTGGCTCTGGAGACTGCTACGTGGTTCAGGCCTGGCGGCGCTCCTCCGTCGGTCCGCGGTCGCGCGGCCTGCGTGGAGTGGGCTTCGAAGGGCCAACGATGCGCCCGACCGTCAGATCCGTTGTGACGGTTTGCAACGCAAACTGTCAGTCCCGGTCGTCCTCGGGTGGCCCTCACCTCCTTGACCCTCAGCCGAGCCTCATAGTACCGTTTTGTGTTTCGACCGCGCCCGCGCGGTCTCCCGCAACTCTGTTCCCTCGATGGCTCAAGCAGTTCCAGGCACCCTCAAGAAGACTCCGCTCAATGCACGGCACCGGGCGCTCGGCGCGCGCATGGTTGAGTTCGGCGGCTGGGACATGCCCGTCGAATACTCCGGCCTCGCCTCCGAGCATCTTGCGGTCCGCAGCCGCGCCGGACTGTTCGACGTCAGCCACATGGGTGAGCTCGAGATCGCCGGCCGCGATGCGTTGAACGCCGTGCAGCGCATCACCTCCAACGACGTCTCTCGCCTCTCGACCCATCAGGCGCATTACTCCGCACTGACGACGCCAGACGGCACGTTCATCGATGATGTGTTGACCTACAAACTCGCGGAGGAGCATTTCATGCTCGTGGTCAACGCGTCGAACATCATCAAGGACTTCACCTGGATCACGAAGCAGATTGCGGGATTGGGCGATGTCGTTGCGGTCAACACCAGTTCCCGGTACGCCTTGCTGGCGATCCAGGGGCCCGCCGCGCGCGACATTCTGCAGACGCTGACCGGGGTCAGTCTCGCCGACATCAAGTACTACTGGTTCACGACGGGCGAGGTCGCGGGTGTGGCGGGAACGATCTCGCGCACCGGCTACACCGGCGAGGATGGGTTCGAGGTATTCGTGCCGCCTGCTTCGGCGGAACGCGTGTGGAATGCGATTCTTGCCGCCGGCGCGTCCGCCGGCCTCGTGCCAGCCGGTCTCGGCGCGCGCGACACGCTGCGCCTCGAAGCCGGGATGCGGCTCTATGGCAACGACATGGACGAGACGACGACCGTGCTCGAGGCGGACCTCGGCTGGATTGTCGGGTGGAAAAAAGCAGAGTTTCTCGGCGCGGAGGCACTGCGACGACAGAAGGCTGAGGGCGTGCAGAAGAAGTTGGTCGGCTTCGAAGTCCTCGATCGCGCGATTGCGCGGCACGGGTACGATGTGTATGTCGACGGACAGAAGGTCGGCGCGGTGACCAGCGGTACGCAGACACCGTTCTTGAAAAAGGCGATCGGCATGGCCTACCTGCCCGCCGACCGGACGTCGCCCGGGATGGAGTTCGAAGTCGACATCCGCGGCCGCCGCGTCCACGCCCAGGTCGTCCCGATGCCGTTTTACAAGCGGCCGAAGTGAACTGATGCAGGTCCGCCCGAGAGCACGCAGCACGGTAAGCACGTCGCACGTGAGCACGAAGAGCACGAAGAGCACGTCTGCACGTAGCAGACTGGCACGAGCACGTGAGCACCCAGGACGCAGCACGTCGCACGTAAGAGGAGCTTCCCATGTACCCGTCCGATCTCCAAGTACACGAAAGACCATGAATGGGTTCGCCTCGACGGCCGGGACGCACGGGTCGGGATCACGGACTACGCCCAGAAGCAGCTCGGCGACGTCGTCTATCTCGAGCTCCCGGAAATCGGCCGTACGTTGAACAAAGGGGACGTCTTTGGGACGATCGAGTCGGTGAAGGCGGTTTCCGAGTTGTACAGTCCCGTCACGGGCGAGGTCGCGGAGATCAACACGGCGCTCGTCGAAAAACCTGAAGGCGTGAACGCGGACCCTCACAATGCGTGGATGATTGTCGTCAGGGTTGCGGACTCCGCCGATCAGCCCGATCTTCTCGACGCGAGGCAGTACACAGAACTGACGCAATGAACCCACAGCACACCGTCGAATCAGCCCAGCCTGCCCTGACCGACAATACTCGCCTGGACGCGTTTCAATCACGGCACATCGGTCCCGACGCGGCGGCTCGTGATCGGATGCTCCGCGCGATCGGTGTCCCCTCGCTCGAGGCGCTCATCGATCAGACCATTCCGCCGGACATCCGTCTCCCGGCGCCGCTCGATCTGCCCGGTGGGGAAGTCGAACACCAGTATTTGCGCCGGTTGCGCGCCATCGCCGCAAGCAACCGGGTGATGCGCTCCTGCATCGGTCAGGGCTACTACGACTGTGTGACGCCGGCGGTGATTCTGCGGAACGTGCTCGAGAATCCGGGCTGGTACACGCCGTACACGCCGTACCAGGCGGAGATCGCACAGGGACGCCTCGAATCGCTGCTCAACTTCCAGACCGTGGTCAAGGACTTGACCGGCATGGATATCGCCACCGCCTCGCTGCTCGACGAAGGGACCGCGGCGGCTGAAGCCATGGCGATGTTCCACCGTGTGCAGACGAAGAAGGCCCCGCCGGGGAAGCCGAGCGTGTTCATCGTGTCCGACCGCTGCTTCCCGCAGACGATCGATGTGCTGCGGGGACGCGCCGAGCCGCTGAAGATCCAGCTGGTGATTGGCAACGTCGAGGAGTTGTCGCCCGACGTGCTCGACACCGCCTTTGGTGCGCTCCTCCAGTATCCCGATGCGCGCGGCATCGTTTCGGATCTGCGGCCGTTCATCGGCCGGGCGCATGACGCCGGTCTGCTCGTCGCGGTTGCGACGGACCTGCTTGCACTGACGCTGCTCGTGCCGCCTGGTGAGATGGGGGCGGACGTCGCCGTCGGGAACTCGCAGCGGTTTGGCGTGCCGCTCGGCTTCGGCGGCCCTCACGCCGCCTTCTTTGCCACGCGCGAGACATTCGTCCGGCAGGCGCCGGGCCGGATCATCGGTATTTCCGTGGATGCTCGCGGGCGCCAGGCCTACCGGATGGCGCTTCAGACGCGGGAACAGCACATCCGGCGGGAAAAGGCGACGTCGAACATCTGCACCGCACAGGCGCTGCTCGCGAATGTCGCGGCGATGTATGCCGTGTTCCACGGACCGAAAGGGCTGCGCGCCATCGCCGAGCGGGTGCACAACCTCACGCGTGCCGTGGACGACGTCGTGACGGCTGCCGGGTACCGTCAGGCGAATGGCGCCTACTTCGACACGCTGTGGATCGAGGGCGCGGACGTCGCCGCTGTTCGCGCCGCCGCCGAATCAGCCGGATTGAACTTCCGCTACGACGGCGCTGGAATCGGCATCTCCATCGACGAAACCACGACGATCGACGACGTGAGAGATATCGCTCGGGTGTTCACCGCGGCGAAAGGACGGGAGGCGAAACCGGTGTTCAAGGACGGCGTGCCGTTTGCGCTGAACGTGCCGGCCGCGCTGCACCGCGCTTCCACCTATCTCACGCACCCGGTCTTCAACTCGCATCACTCCGAGACCAAGATGATGCGGTACATCCGCCGGCTCGAGCGCAAAGACGTGGGGCTGGACACGTCGATGATCCCGCTCGGCTCCTGCACGATGAAGTTGAATGCGGCCGCGGAGATGCTGCCGATCACGTGGCCGGAGTTTTCGCGACTGCATCCCTTCGCGCCCGACAGCCAGACCGCAGGCTACGCCCGGATCTTCCAGGAGCTCGAGGCCGCGCTCTGCCGGATCACCGGGCTGGCGGCGGTGTCGCTGCAGCCGAATTCCGGGGCGCAAGGAGAGTTCGCCGGTCTGATGACCGTCCGTGCGTATCATCGTGATCGAGGGGATTCGGGGCGCAACGTCGTCCTGATCCCGTCCTCTGCGCACGGCACGAATCCGGCGAGCGCGAGCATGGCCGGCCTTCGAGTCGTCGTGATCGCCTGCGACAGCAACGGCAACGTCGACCTCACGGACCTGCGGGCGAAGGCCGAACAGTATCGCGACGTGCTGGCAGCGCTGATGGTGACCTATCCATCGACGCACGGCGTCTTCGAGGAAGAGATCCGCGAGATCTGCGCGATCGTCCATGAACACGGCGGCCTCGTTTACATGGACGGCGCGAACATGAACGCACAGGTCGGGCTCACGAGCCCGGCGTCGATCGGCGCCGACGTCTGTCACCTGAACCTGCACAAGACATTCGCGATTCCACATGGCGGCGGCGGGCCGGGTATGGGACCGATCGCCGTGGCGTCGCATCTGGCGTCTTACCTCCCGGGACATCCCGCCGTCCGCGTCGGGGGCAGCAAAGCCATCCCGGCGATCGCCGCCGCACCGTGGGGGAGCGCGAGCGTGCTGCTGATCTCCTACGGCTACATCCGGATGCTCGGCGGAGCCGGGATGACCGAGGCGACGCGGTACGCGATCCTGAACGCGAATTACATCAAGGCGCGGCTGCAGGGGCATTACGCCGAGCTCTACGCCAACCACAACGGGCGGGTCGCCCACGAGATGATCTTCGACCTGCGTCCGTTCAAGCACGGATCGAGGCCGTCGATCGACGAGCAGGACGTCGCCAAGCGGCTGATGGACTATGGCTTTCACGCGCCGACCGTCTCGTTTCCGGTCGCCGGGACGATGATGATCGAGCCGACGGAAAGCGAGTCACAGGACGAGCTCGATCGGTTTTGCGACGCGTTGATCGCGATCCGGAAAGAGATTCAGGATGTCGTCGACGGCAGGGCGGACGCGCGTGACAACGTGCTCAAGAATGCCCCGCACACGGCTGAAGAAGTGACGTCCGATACGTGGACCCACCCGTACTCGCGTGAGCAGGCCGCGTATCCGTTGCCGTACCTGCGCGAGGCGAAGTTCTGGCCGAGCGTCGCACGCATCGACAACCCGTACGGCGATCGCAACCTGATCTGCGCGTGTCCGCCGGTCGAGGCCTTCGCGGCCGAGTAGGCGTCTACCGTCCGGCAGTCACGCGCTTGGTGCTCTCCCAGGCGCGTCGTCGATAGGCCTTCAGCAGCTGCAGCGTCAGTGATCCGGGCTTGCCGCTGCCGATGACCCGCTGATCGATTCTCGTCACCGGGCTCAGCTCCCGCGTCGTGCTCGTGATGAACACCTCCTGCGCCGAGTCGAGGTCGGCCGGCAGCAGTGTCGCTTCCCGCACCTCGATCCCTTGCTCCTGGCCGAGCTCGAAGATGAACGCGCGGGTGATGCCTTCGAGCAGGCCGGCCGCGGTCTTCGGCGTCAGGACACTGCCATCGCGAACGAGGAAGAAGTTCGATTGCGAGCACTCCGACAGCTCGCCGCGATAGTTGCACATCAAGGCTTCCTCCGCGTCGTGCCGATTGGCCTGCTGCATCGCCATCGCGTTGTTCAGGAGGTTATTCGACTTGATGATCGGGTTCACCGAGCCCGGATGGTTCCTGAGGATCGGTACGAGGGAGATTTTGATGCCTTCGGTCGCGGCGCGCGCCGGCGGCTCGTCGATCGGCTTCACGATGATCACGAGCGATGGTGCGGGTGTGGCGCCGATATCGTAGGTCAGCTCGCCGACGCCGCGCGTCAGGAGGACCCGGATGTAGGCTTCGCGAAGGGGACCGGCCGCCGCCACTGTGTCGTCGATCCAGGCGGCGAGCTGCAGATCGTCGAATGGTACGTCGAGGCTCAGGCGCTCCGCGGACGCACGCAGGCGGCGCGTGTGGCGCTCGTAGAGAAATGGCGCCTGGTTGTAGGTGCGCAGCGTCTCGTAGACACCTTCGCCGTACAGGAATCCGTGATCGTAGACCGGAATGACGGCGTGCTCTGCTGGGGTGATCGTGCCGTTGACGTAGACGGCGCCGCGGATAGGCATCGTGCGGTTTGTCCTCGTTGACCGGGCGGCGGATGTCCCTCCGATCCGCCGGCCGCCGGCTTGCGTGCCGGATCGATCGTACTCCAATTGACCGTGGTCCGGCACCCGCGGTACGCTCACTGCCGAATGCGCGTGTTGAACACCGATCAGATGCGGGAGGCCGACCGGCGAACGATTCAGGACATTGGCTTGCCGTCGATAGTGCTGATGGAGAACGCCGGACGGCAGACCGTCGCGGCGATGGAGGCGGCGTTCGACACGCTCGGAACCAGCCGGGTGGCCGTGCTGTGCGGGCGCGGCAGCAACGGCGGCGACGGATTCGTCGTGGCGCGCACGCTGCTGCAGCGGGGCATCGAAGCGGTCGTATTCCTGCTCGGAAGCGTGGCGGAAGTCCAGGGCGACGCCCGTACCAACCTCGAGGTGCTCGGCCACATCGGCCTCACGATCGTCGAGATCACGACTGCTCAGGAGTGGGAGCTGCACTTCTCGGAGGTCTCCGAGTGCGACATCGTCGTCGATGCCATCGTCGGCACCGGTTTGCGCGGACGGCTCACCGGCTTGTTCGAGACCGTGGTCGCCGATCTCAATGAGCTGGGCGTGCCGATCGTCGCGATCGATCTGCCGACCGGGCTCTCCGCGGACACCGCCGAGCTCGCGGGTGAGGCGATCGACGCGACCATGACGGTGACGCTGGCCGCGCCGAAGATTCCCCTGGTGTTTCCCCCGGCGGACGCGCATGCCGGCGATCTGGTGATCGCGGACATCGGCATTCCGATCCCGCTCTTCGACGAGCTCGAGGGGCCGTATCTCGAGCTGCTGACGCGTGAGCGGATGCGCGGCATCCTGCCGGTGCGGGCGGCCGAGTCGCACAAGGGTGACTTCGGCCGCGTCGTCATCGTCGCGGGTTCCCTCGGCAAGACCGGCGCCGCCCACCTGTCGGCGCTGGGGGCTCTGCGCTCGGGAGCCGGTCTCGTCACCGTCGCGACTCCCCGGTCATGCCTGCCGATCCTGGCCTCCATGGGCGCGGAATACATGACGGTGCCGCTCGACGAGACGCCTTCCGGCGCCATCGACTACGCGGCGCTCGATCGCGTGCTGGATCTCACGTGCGATGTGATTGCGATGGGGCCCGGCCTCGGCCAGGAGCCATCGACATTCGCGTTCGTGCAGGGGCTGCTCGAGCGGGCGGGCGTGCCGCTGGTTGTCGATGCCGATGCGATCAACGCGTTCGCCGGCGAACCCGAGCGGCTGGTGGGCCGTGATGGCGTCGACGTCGTCATTACGCCGCATCCCGGAGAGATGGCCCGCCTGATCAATGGAACGACCGAGGCGGTGCAGCACGACCGGCTCGGGCACGCCCGCGAGTTCGCGTCCTCCCACCGCGTCCACGTCGTGTTGAAGGGGCACCGGACGATCGTCGCGGGCCCCGAAGGCCGCTCCTTCGTCAACCTGACCGGCAACCCGGGGATGGCAACCGGAGGGACCGGGGATCTGCTGACCGGCATGATTGCCGCGTGGATAGCGCAGCTGCTCGATGCCGAGGGCGCGTGCAAGCTGTCGGTCTACCTGCACGGCGCTGCCGGCGACCTCGCCGAGGCCGACGAAGGTCAGATTGCCCTGATGGCGACCGACATTGCCGGCAGACTCGGCGATGCGATGCTCGATCTGGGCGGCAGGCGGAACTCCCAGCAGAGCGATTGACCAGTCCGTGACTCACGCCGGAATGACAGCGGGACATCAGACGGTCCAGACAGCGGGCGAGGAAGAGACGGCCGCGGCCGGTGAGCGCCTGGCGGCATCGGTCGGGCCGGGCGACGTGATCCTGCTCCAGGGCGAGCTCGGCGCCGGCAAGACG
Source organism: uncultured Acidobacteriota bacterium (assembly GCA_963785755.1). Taxonomy (GTDB): domain Bacteria; phylum Acidobacteriota; class Vicinamibacteria; order Vicinamibacterales; family 2-12-FULL-66-21; genus JACCXG01. Next base: position 8,331 of record CAWAXG010000073.1, read on the forward strand.
GCCTTCGTGCGCGGCCTCGCCCGGGGCCTCGGCATCGACCCGGCCGACGTGACGAGCCCGACGTTCACGCTGATTCAGGAATATTCCGCCGCGGGCGTCGTCCTGCAGCACGTCGATCTCTATCGCCTCGAACCGCAGGAGGTCGAGGATCTCGGTCTCGACGACCTGCTTTCAGGAGGCGGGATCGTCGCGATCGAGTGGCCCGATCGCTGGCGCTATCGCCCGCCTGGGGCGCTCGAGGTGCGCATCGATCATGCCGGCGGCGATCGGCGGTCGATCACGATTACGGGCGGACGCCGGTAGCCGGGGACGGCTGGATCCGGTCGGCTGGCGCGAGCACGTTACTCCACGCGGTAGTTCGGCGCCTCCTTCGTGATGATGACGTCGTGCACGTGGCCCTCGCGGTGGCCGGCTGGCGTCACGCGAATCAGCCGCGCTTCCCGCTGCAGGGTCGGGATGTCCGCGGCGCCGCAGTAGCCCATTCCCGCGCGCAGGCCGCCGACGAGCTGGTGAATCATCGCCGCGACGCTGCCTTTGTGCGCGACCCGGCCTTCGATGCCTTCGGGGACGAGTTTCTCGGCCGCGTCCGTGGTGGCGTCGAGATCGAACTCGTCCTGGAAATAGCGGTCGCGGCTGCCGCGGCGCATGGCGCCGAGGGATCCCATACCCCGGTACTCCTTGAAGCTCCGGCCCTGGTAGAGAATCATCTCGCCCGGACTCTCGTCGGTTCCGGCGAAGAGGCTGCCGATCATGACGCAGCTCGCGCCGACGGCGATCGCCTTGGTGATGTCCCCGGAATAGCGAATCCCGCCATCGGCGATGATCGGCACCTTGGCCGGCGCGGCGGCCCGCGCGCACTCGGCGATGGCGGTGATCATCGGCACGCCGATGCCGGCGACGACCCGCGTCGTGCAGATGGAGCCGGCGCCGATCCCGACCTTGACGGCGTCGATGCCGAGGCCGATCAGCGCTTCGGTGGCCTCCGCGGTCGCGACATTGCCGGCGATCAGATCGATGTGCGGATGCTCGCGGCGGATCCGTTTGACCATGTCGAGCACGCCCTGGGAGTGCCCGTGCGCGGTATCGATGACCAGCACGTCGACGTAAGCGGCGACGAGCGCCGCGGCCCGTTCCGGCGTGTCCCTGCCGACCCCGATCGCCGCTCCCACCCGGAGCCGTCCGAGCGCGTCCTTGCAGGCGTTCGGGTACGTGATCATCTTCTGGATGTCCTTGACCGTGATCAGTCCCTTGAGCATGAACTGATCGTCGACGACCAGAAGTTTCTCCACCTTGTGACGGTGCAGGAACTCGCGCGCCTGTTCGAGCGTCGTGCCGACCGGCACCGTGAAGAGCGGGTCGCGCGTCATGATGTCTGAAATCGGCCGATCGAGGTTGGACTCGAAGCGCAGGTCGCGATTGGTCAGGATCCCGACCAGCTTGCCCTCTTTGCGCCCGTCGGCGGTGATCGGCACGCCCGAGATCCGGTACTTCTTCATCAGGTCGAGGGCTTCGTAGATGCGATTGGTGGGGGAGAGGGTGATCGGGTTGACGATCATGCCGCTCTCCGACCGCTTCACGCGATCGACCTCGGAGGCCTGTTCCTCGACGGTCAGGTTCTTGTGGATGACGCCGATGCCGCCCTGCTGCGCCATCGCGATCGCCAGCCGTGATTCGGTGACGGTATCCATCGCGGCGCTGAGCAGCGGGACGTTCACCCGGATATTGCGCGTGACCCCGGAGCCGACGTCCACATTGCTCGGGAGGACCGTCGAGTGCCGCGGCACGAGCAGCACGTCGTCAAACGTCAGCGCCGTGGTCAGGCCGATCGAGATCTGCTCAGGTACTCAGAACATCCGTTTGTGGTTCCATTCACGCCTCAAAGCAGAAAGGGCAGCAACCATCGTTGCTGCCCTTGAAGATTCCCCGAGCCGTCGCGCGTCAGCACGTGGCACCCCAGCACCCAGCACCGGAGCACTGAGCACCGGAGCACCGGGCACCCGGCACTGACCACCCAGCCCCCTCACGCCCCATGACATTTCTTGTACTTCTTCCCGCTGCCGCAGGGGCAGGGGTCGTTACGCCCGACCTTCGGTTCGTCCCGACGCACCTGACGGACGACATCGTCGCCGCCGGTTCGTTCGGGCCGCGGCGGCTCGGCGACCGCGCTGGCGGAACCGCCGCCGCGGAACGCGCCGAACGGCGATGTCCCGGACGCGGTCGATGGTCCGCTCATCGTGATCTGCGGCGGCCGCCGTGCCGGCTGCCGGACCGGCGGGAGCGAGGCGTCGTCGCCGACAACCGGCGTGAGCCGCCACAAGTAGCGGACGATTTCCTCTTCGATCCGATCCTTCATCGCCGTGAACAGCGCGAAGCTTTCCTTCTTGTCACTCGACCAGCGGATCCTTCTGGCCGTAGCCGCGCAGCCCGATGCCTTCCTTCAGATGGTCGAGGCTGTAGAGGTGATCCTTCCACTGCGAATCGACGATCTGCAGCATGATGTCGCGTTCGACACGGCGCAGGATCTCGACCGGGATCAGCGCTTCCTTCTTCTCGTACTTGGTCAGGATCGGCGGCCACAAGGCGTCGCTGATTTCTTCCGGCTTCAGTCCTTCGATCTCGATGTTCTGCAGCTCCGCGACGTCGACGCCGTAGATGTCCGCAACCGCCGCCTTCAGGGCGTCGTGATCGCGCTGGTCGGGGTCGACATCCTGGCCGGCATAGTTGTCCACGCTGCTGTCGAGGAGCTCTTCCGACAGCGTGATCAAGTACTCCCGCGTCTCGACTGTCTCCTCGTCCGTGAGCCGGATCCGCCCTTCGAGCAGCTCGCGGCGCAGCGAGTACACGCTCTCGCGCTGCTTGTTCATGACGTCGTCGTACTCGAGGAGGTGCTTGCGGACGGAGAAGTTCTGCGCTTCGACCTGCTTCTGCGCGCGGGCGATGGCGTTGGTCACCATCTTGTGCTCGATCGGCACGCCTTCTTCCATCCCCAGCCGCTGCATCAGGCCGGCGATGCGGTCGGAACCGAAGATGCGCATCAGGTCGTCTTCGAGCGACAGGTAGAAGCGGGACGAGCCGGGGTCGCCCTGGCGCCCGGCGCGCCCGCGCAGCTGATTGTCGATGCGCCGCGCCTCGTGGCGCTCGGTGCCGATGATGTGCAGGCCCCCGGCCGCCACGACCTCGTCGTGTTCCGTGTCCGTCTGCTTCTTGAATGCCTTGGAGATCCGCTCGTAGGCCTCGCGTGGCACCCGGTAGAAGTGATCGAGATGGTAGAAGTAGACGAACTCGTCGTCGTCGATGAACTTCTCCTGGCCCTTCGGCAGCTTCTCGGCGATTTCCTCGGCGAGGGTCTGCTGCCGCGCCATGTACTCGGGGTTGCCGCCGAGGAGGATGTCGGTGCCGCGGCCGGCCATGTTCGTGGCAATCGTGACCGTGCCCTTGCGCCCGGCCTGCGCCACGATCTCCGCTTCCTGCGCGTGGTACTTCGCATTCAGGACGACATGCTTGATGCCGCGCAGCTTCATCAGCTTCGACAACCGCTCGGATTTTTCGATCGAGACCGTGCCGACGAGTGAGGGGCGGCCCTGCCGCTGCTTTTCGAGCACATCGGTCACGATCGCTTCGTACTTCTCACCGGCGGTGCGAAAGACGGTGTCCGGTTCTTCGATGCGCTTGAGATCGCGGTTGGTCGGGATGACCATCACGTCGAGCTTGTAGATCTTCGCGAACTCCTCGGCTTCGGTGTCGGCCGTGCCGGTCATGCCGGAGAGCTTGCCGTATTTCCTGAAGTAGTTCTGGAAGGTGACCGTCGCGAGCGTCTGGTTCTCGCGCTCGATCTTCACCTTCTCCTTCGCCTCGACGGCCTGGTGCAGGCCGTCGCTCCAGCGGCGTCCGGGCATCAGCCGCCCGGTGAATTCGTCGACGATGACGACCTGACCATCCTTGATCATGTAGTCGACGTCGAGGTGGAACAGCGAGTGCGCACGCAGGGCCTGGTTGATGTGGTGCAGCAGCGGCATGTTGGCCGGGTCGTACAGGCCACCGGGCTGCAGGCGATGGGCGAGCATCTTCTCGGCCTTCGCCATGCCGCTTTCCGTCAAGTTGACCGTCTTGTGCTTTTCGTCGACGATGAAGTCGCCGGTCTTCTCGAGCTCCTCCCGATCCTCGGCCTTGACGTCCCCGCGGGTCGTTCGGCCGGCCGCGAGCTTCGGGATGATTCGATCGACCTCATAGTAGAGATCCGTCGACTCCTCCGCCGGACCGGAGATGATCAGCGGGGTTCGCGCCTCGTCGATCAGGATGCTGTCGACTTCGTCCACGATCGCGAAGTTGTGTCCGCGCTGCACGTAGTGCGCGAGGTCGAACTTCATGTTGTCGCGAAGATAGTCGAAGCCGAACTCGTTGTTGGTGCCGTAGGTGATGTCGCAGCCGTAGGCGACCTGACGCTCCTGATCGTTCAGCTCGTGCTGGATGACCCCCACCGACATGCCGAGGAAGCGATAGATTCGCCCCATCCACTCTGAGTCGCGGCGGGCGAGGTAGTCGTTGACCGTGACGACGTGCACGCCCTTGCCTTCGAGGGCGTTCAAATACGCCGGCAGGGTGGCGACGAGCGTCTTGCCTTCGCCCGTCTTCATCTCGGCGATCTTCCCGCGGTGCAGCACGATGCCGCCGATGAGCTGGACGTCGAAGTGCCGCATGTTCAGCGTCCGGCGGCCGGCTTCCCGAACCACCGCGAATGCGTCGGTCAGGAGGTTCTCCACGGGTTCGCCGTTGGCGACGCGCTGCCGGAGCTCCGCCGTGCGACCCCGCAGCTGCTCGTCCGAGAGCTTGGAGATTTCCGGCTCTTTCGCGTTGATTTCGGCGACGAGGGGGCGGATCTTCTTCAACTCGCGTTCGTTCTGGGTGCCGATGACCTTCGCGAGGAGGGTATTGATCGTCGTCATTCAGAGGACCGCACGGGCATCCTCGATTCTATCCCGACATTGGCATCAAGGGTAGAGCAGCCGGGGTGGGCTGACCGCGCTGGGGGGCCGGCCGCTGCGAGGCCGGGGAGACGCTACCGGCCGAGCAGCCGCAGGGGGTTTGCGGCGCGGCCGTTGAGCGTGAGCTCGTAATGCAGATGCGGGCTCGTGGAGCGGCCCGACGACCCGACGAGTCCGATGACCTCACCGCGCCGGATGCGTTGACCTTCGTAGACCGCGAATCGCGAGAGGTGACCGTACCGCGTGCCGATGCCGAAGTCGTGGTCGATGATCACGAGGTTGCCGAAGTTGCCGGAGTACCGCGCGCTCACGACCGTGCCGTCGGCGGTTGCGCGAACGGGCTGTCCGGCCTCAGCGGTGATGTCGAGTCCGTAATGAAAGTCCGGACCGCCGGTGAAGGGATCCGTCCGCGCGCCATAGGCCGAGGAGATCCATCCCGCCACCGGCCAGACCGACGGCGTGGCGGCGGCGAGGGCCTCGCGCCGCTCGACGTCCGGCCGTGCCTGGTCGAGTTTGCTCTGGATGATGTGCAGCACATCACGCAGCAGGCCGAAGGTCGGCTCTGCCGAGCTCATCACCGTCGAGAGGGGAGCGGCGACGTCCGAAACCGTCGATCCTCCGCCCATCGCGCGGTTCGTGATCGAGGCCGGCAGCCGCTCCATTGCCCGCGCGGCATCGGGATCGACCGCTGCGCGTGCACCGAGATCTTCGGCCGCCGCCTGCAGCGTTGACACCTGAGCGATCAGTTCAGTGGTTGCCTCGCGATAGCTCGCGTTCTCGACTTCCAGCGAATCGTTCTCCCGGAGCAGATCCGAGACGACCTGCCTCGCTCCCCACGACGTGCCGATGACGAAGACCATGGGCGACACGAGCAGCGCGAACGCTGCAAGCATCAGCACACGGACGTCGATCGAGATTCGGAGCGGGCTGGCGGCGCCTTCGCCGCCGATGGTGATGATGAAGCGCTTTCGCATTCGTCGGATAAGAAATTCCCGGCGCACTCTACCACATGAGGCAGTGGCGTCAACCTGTTCAGGTCAATAGGCCTTACGGCCGCGCTCCGGCTGGACGAAGGCTTGCAGTAGGGGCGGACGCACTGGACCCCAGGCGAGAAGTACGAATTCGGGTCGCGAACATGGGCAACGGGTGAGGAAATGAAGGTAGTCCTGGTCCTGGTACTCACGGCATTCGCCGCAGCCACCGCGCTGGCTTATGGCAACACGGCGGTCACGACCAGCGTGACCGCGGTCGCTGTCCAGGTAGCCGGTGGCTTGAGCGAGCCGGCCGCGCTCCTCCTCTCCGGCAGCTTGCTGCTTGGATTGGCGGGCGCGGTCAAGCGGTTCACCCTCTGAACACGGCACACGGCTCCTCTGGGTCGGCGAACGCGTTGGCCGCCGCGTCGGGCGCGCGCAGAGTCCATCACCATAACCAACCAGGCATCGACCGGGGGATTCACGCAGAGCGGCGACATCACGGCGGTAGGGACGACGATCGACCTGGGCACGTTGTTCATGCCCGGGGCTGACGCGGTCGGGACGTTCTTCTTCACCGATGCCAAGGTCTGGCGTGACTACTCAGTCGGCTTCGACCTGACCGGATTGACGGGCGTCGAAGGGATAAAGCTCGAGCTTATCGATGCCTTTTTGAATCACGAACCGGTTGACTGGAATCATGCGGCCGCCGGCGTCGATCTCCGTGCGGCCCGAAACCACCGGGCGCCAGCCGGCGCCGGGAAGACAGTTCTGCGGCGGCAGGACCGATCCACGCCCGTCTGAGACGCACCGGGCTGCCTGGTCCGTCTGATGACCCCGATCCGGGGCACGACGGAATCTGCGTTCGACTCCCTCGAGGCGTTCAGCGCCGCGCTGGCCTCATCTGTCGCGGCATCTGCCATGAGAATCCGTCTTCGTGTTCGACAACGCGCTCCGCAGAACCCGGTGTATCACTAACATCTCGGCCTCGCGCACGTGAGGGGCGGCGACAAGGACCGCGCCCGCGCGGCGTTCGCGCGGGCCCTCGAATTGCGTCCCGATTTCGCCGGGGCGGAGGATGCGCGCGCGCAGATGGCCGCCCTCGCCGAGACGACGACCGCCTCCAGATAACGGAAGACCGCGGCGCTCAGCGCTCGCCGCGAAACTGCAGCGCTTCGGCGAGATGACTCGACGTCACACTCTCGCTGCGGTCCAGATCCGCGATCGTTCGCGCCACGCGCAGCACGCGATCGAACCCGCGGGCTGACAGCGCGAGCTTGACCAGCGCCTGTTCCAGGAGCCGGCGTCCGGAGTCGTCCAGCCGCACTCGTCTTCGTAACGCGCGTCCCTCGAGCCGCGCGTTCAGGCTGCCGTCGCGAGCCAGCTGCCGATCGCGGGCGGCGATCACCCGCTCGCGGATGGACGCCGAGCTTTCGCCGCCGGCTTCTTCCTGCAGATCGCGTGGCGGCAGCGCCGTGACCGTCACGGACAGATCGATTCGATCCCGGAGCGGCCCCGAGAGCCGGGACACGTAGCGATCGAGCTGCTGTGGCGTACACCGGCAGCAGCGGGATTCATCTCCGGCGTAGCCGCACGGACAGGGATTCATTGCACCCACGAGCATGAACGAAGCCGGAAAGGTGGAGGTCCGCGCGGCGCGCGCGATGCGCACCACGCCTTCCTCGAGCGGTTGTCGCAAGACCTCGAGCACGTGGCGGCTGAACTCGGGCATCTCGTCGAGAAACAGCACACCGTGATGCGCAAGGCTGATCTCTCCGGGGCGAGGTATCTGGCCGCCGCCGACCAGCGCGACGTCCGAGACGGTGTGGTGGGGAGCTCTGAAGGGCCGGACGGAGACCAGGCCTGTGGCGGGCGGCAGCAGACCCGCGACGGAGTGTATCGACGTCACCGCGAGCGCCTCGTCGAAGGAGAGTGGCGGCAGAATCCCGGCCACGCGCCTCGCCATCATCGTTTTTCCTGCTCCGGGTGGTCCCACGAGAAGCGTGTTGTGCCCGCCGGCGGCGGCGATCTCGAGGGCGCGCCGCGCCAGCAGTTGACCGTGCACGTCGGCGAAATCGATCTGAGATGACGGTGCTGGCGTCAGCGGAACGGGGGCCTCGGGTGGTGCGGTGAATCCTGAGGGATCGTTGAGCGCCCTCACCGCCTCGGTCAGATTGCCGACACCGTACAGACGAAGTCCCGATACCACCGCCGCTTCGCGAGCGTTGCCGCGAGGGAGCAGGAGCGCCTTGTATCCTTCACGGCGCGCCGCAGCGGCAACCGGCAGCACGCCCCGCGCGGTTTGAATGCCGCCGTCCAGCGACAACGCACCGATCAAGAGAACGTCGTCAATGTCTCGACGTGTGACGAGACCCGAGGCGGCCAGGACGCCGAGCGCAATCGGGAGGTCGAACGAGACACCCTCCTTGCGCATGTCAGCGGGCGAGAGGTTGACGGTAATTCGATGGGCAGGGAACTCGTAGCCGGAGTTCCGGATCGCGCTGCGGATCCGGTCGCGGCTTTCTCTGATGCCTGCATCCGGCAGTCCCACCATGGTGAACGAGGGAAGGCCGTGAGACACGTCGACTTCGACGTGGATAGGGCAGGCCTCGATGCCATAGACGGCAGCGGTACGGACGCACGCGAGCACGCGGGCGCATTATGCAAACGATCGCGCCAGCGAAATCGCCTGCGTATCCGGGGAGTGTGGTGCCGAGCGGTCGGAATCTGCGCACGCGCGAATGCGCCGAGTACGCAGAAAACGCCAGGTGGTCGCAGACAGGAAAGAGGGAACGGGCGCGCGAAGTTGCAAGTGGCAAGGCACAGGTACAACGGCAATACGTTGCCCCTTGCGCCTTGCCCCTTGCTACTTGTTAACTCCCAGATCAGCGAGCGCGGACAGTCAGACGATCGCCGACCGAGATGTGATTACCGCGGAGCCGATTGAGGCTCTTCAGCTTCGCGACCGTCGTGTCGAACAGTTGCGCGATCGAGAAGAGCGTGTCCCCCCGCTTGACGCGATACGTCACCGGCCGGGCAGTGGAACTGGGCGACCGGGCAGTGGAACTCGGCGATTCGTTGACACTCGCGACAACCGCCGCCGCGCTGAACGATCGCGACGCGACCGACGCCGGGGCCGGCCGTTCGGCCCGTGTCGCCAGCAGCGTGGCGGGCTCTCGCGGAATGACTACTTTCTGCCCGGCCCGGAGCCTCGAGCTGGTCGTCAGATTGTTGGCCTCGGCCAGATCGCTCCGCGCCACGCCGTGCTTGCGGGCGACGGTCGAGAGTGTTTCTCCACGCTTGACCGAGTACCAGTTCAGCGAACCGAGCTCGTTGACCGAGACGCTCGACATCTGGGAGGTGAGCTTCTCGGAAGTTCCCACTGGAACCTTCAGCTCGTACTGCGGATAGCGCACTGGCGTTGTCCAGCGGCGGAGCTCGGGGTTGAGTGCCTGAATCTCGTCGATCGTCGAGCCGGTCCATTCGGCGACGCGCCGCAGGTCCACCGCGGCAGGCACCGTCACCTTCTCGAAGGCAATTGGTTCGCCCGGCGTGTAGGTGAGGCCGTACTGCGACGGGTTCTTGGCGACGATGATCGCGGCAAGAATCAGCGGCACGTATTCCCTGGTCTCACGCGGGAGGTACCTCGACGAATTCGCGAGCGACCAGAAGTCTTCGGTGCGCGCCGACTTCATCGCGCGCTGCAGCCGACCCAGACCGCCGTTGTAGGCCGCCAGGACGAGATGCCAGTCGCCGTCGAACATCCTGTGGAGCGTCTTCAGGTACTTCGCGGCGGCAACGGTCGCCTTCTCGGGGTCCGAGCGCTCGTCGATGTACCAATCGGTCTTCAGCCCGTGATCCTTCGCGGTCGGGCGCATGAACTGCCAGGGACCTTTCGCGCTGGCCTTGGAGAGCGCGTTCGTCTTGAATCCGCTTTCGATGACCGGAATGTAGGCCAGATCGAGAGGCAGGCCCTCGGCGCGAAAGACGTTCTGAATCATCGGCAGGTACTTGGAGCCGCGGGTCATGCTCTCCTGGACGTACTCGCGCAGGCGGCCGCTCAGCAGCTCGACAGCCGCGAGGACCTGCGCGTTCTGCGGAATGGGGACGTCGTGCTCGGTGTTTGCCAGGTCCGCCTTGACCGCCTCTTCGGTGCTGGCCGCCGCTTCCGGCTTTGAAAACGTCGCGATCTTCAGAATTTCGTCAATCGAGGCAGGCTCGGTCTTGGCCTCGGAGAATCCATCGCCCTGAGCCAGGGCCGTCACTTCGTGCGCGTTGATCCGGTCGATCAGCCGATCGAAGTGCTCGCGCATCCGCGCGTCGGTGCGGGCGCCGTAGGGCGATTCCAGCAGGACGTCAACGGCCCGGTCGAACTCGACCCGCGCGCGATCGAGATGACCCACCTTCAACTCGCGCTCGCCGATGTTGAAATGTTCCTGAGACTTTGCGATTAGGGTAAGAACGGGGTCTTGTGGGGCTGGAGCGGGGGCCGCCACCGGCGCCACTGGCGTGGCGGTCGGGCCCGGGACCGTCGGACCCTTCTGGATTTTCGGATTGGAGCCGCACGCAGTTACGAGCACGGCGAGGGCCGTGCCGACGATCGAGCGCGAGGACAACCGAGCACGACTGGACATGTGGGCGCTCCCGCGAGGGTATACGTCAGCGCGTAGGTGGAGCAACGCTGCGATGACCCTGTTGAGGTCGCCCCCCGGCCGGGGGGCTCCTGTGATTCTTCCGCCAATACGGCCGTGCTGCCGTACTGACGAGCCTTCAAATGTCCCCGCCGGGGTGCTGGACGCCGTCCGGCGAGCGGAAACCCTGAGTACAGCTGGGGACCTCAGCATAGCACTCCCCGGACCGCTGGGTCAACCGTAACTCCAATATGCTCAACAATATTCGGCAAAATTGTCATTACAAGAATCGCTTTAGCGCGGCCAGGCCGCCTGGACGAACAAGCGGTGTTGTTCCCCTAAATCCCGCGCCGCTGGGGTCACAATGGATCGGTCGCCTATGAGAATTTTCCGGCCCTGCCGGACCGCCTGACGGACGTCGTCCTCGCACACGAACTCGGCTGGCTTCTCCGCTGTTGCAGTCGGTTTCGCGATAGCTTCGGGTGCGCTGGCCCGTTCCGGGGCTCCCTCGACCTGGGCAGGGGGCGCGCCCTGACGGGTCGCCGCGGCCGTGTAGCCCCTGGAGGCCAGGAACTGGTCGATACGCCGGGCCAGGGGCTCGGCCGCGAGTCCTGCCGGGACCGCGATTTTCTCGGGAGCCCTGGGCAGCGATGGCTGCCGGGGTCCAGCCTCTTGCCGGACGACGGCTGGGGTAATCTCGTAAGACAGACGCTTGATGTTCAGGAGATGCCGCGGCGAGATGTTGTCGGACGTGATGTTGCCGCCGTATCCGCCACACCCCAGTGTCATGGCGGGGTCGAGGCCGGTCGTGAGCCCGATCGAGCCGTGGGTGGTCGGTGTGTTCACGACGATGCGGTAGGCCGGCTTTTTCAACCCGAACTGCAGAATGATGTCGTCGTTGCGGCTGTGGATGGACATCGTATGTCCCATCCCGCCATATCGCAGGATCTCCTTGCACCGTTCGCAGCCCTCCCGCCAGTCCTTGACGACGTAGAACGAGAGGACGGGACAGAGTTTTTCGATTGATAGGGGATAGTCGCGCCCGACCCCCGCAAGTTCCGCGATGAGCACGCGGGTGCCGTCCGGCACCGTAATGCCCGCCTGCTGGGCGATGTCTGTCGCGGGCCGGCCAACGAGCGCCGGATTCGGCAGCCGCTGAGGCGAGACCAGGATCTTTCCGACCGCCGCGATCTCCGACGCCGACATGAAATGCGCGCCGTTCGCGACGAACGTCCGTTTGACCTCCTCGACAATCGCCGAATCGACAACAACCGAGTTCTCCGAGGAACAGAGGACGCCGTTGTCGAACGTCTTGCCCGTGACGATGTCGCGGACGGCCTTCGGGATATCGGCAGATCCTTCGATATAGGCGGGAGCGTTGCCAGGTCCGACGCCGTAGGCGGGCTTGCCGGCGCTGTAGGCCGCGCGGACGAGTCCCATCCCGCCGGTCGCGAGAATGACGGCAGTCTCTCGCGCCTTCATCAGCTCCTGAGTGCCCTCGAGCGTGACGGTGGACATCCAGTTGATCGCGCCATCCGGTGCGCCGGCCCGGCGGGCGGCGTCGTTCATGACTTCAGCGACCCGGGTAATGCATCTGACCGCCGCCGGGTGCGGACTGATGACGATAGGGCAGCGCGCCTTGATGGCAATCAGGATCTTGTAAATCGCCGTGGACGTTGGGTTCGTCGAAGGCACGATGGCGCAGACTACGCCGAATGGCTCCGCAATCTCGATGACCTTGCGGTCGTCGAGCCGCCGGACGATACCCACGGTCTTGATCGGTTTGATGAATTCGTAGACCCGTTGCGACGAGAACAGGTTCTTCTGGACCTTGTCAGCGACGACCCCGTAGCCGGTCTCCTGATGCGCGAGCTGCGCGAGCGCTTCGGCCTGCGCCGTAGCCGCGGCAGCCATTGCATCGACGAGGGCGTCGATCTGTTCCTGCGACAGATCTGAGAGGATGCCGGCCGCCTCCTTGGCACGCCGGGCGAGCGTCCGCGCTTCCTGAGCGGATGCGAGGTCGCGATCGCGATCCGACATCTACGAAGCCTTGGAGTCCTTGGCCTTTGGCAGGACCTTTTCGACTTCCGCGTGAGGACGGGGAATGACATGCACCGCTATCAGCTCGCCGACGCGTCGCGCGGCCGCCGCACCGGCGTCGGTTGCGGCCTTTACTGCACCGACATCTCCCCGAACCATGACCGTGACGTAGCCGGCACCGATGTATTCCTTGCCGGCTAGCACGACGTTGGCGGCCTTGACCATCGCATCGGCCGCTTCGATCGAGCCGATCAACCCTTTGGTTTCCACGAGACCTAATGCGTCCACGAGGGCGAAGGCTAACATATTGCCGTACCTCGAACAACTGCAGTACCATCCCGCTTTCTCATGCTTCGAACAGTGCTCTGGTCACCGCCACTCGGAAAGTTCACCCGGCTCTCATTTGCTCTCGCCCTGCTGGTCGCGCCCGCACTCGGATGCAGTCGGGAAGAGACGACCGGTCCTCCCGTCGCGACGCCGTCGGTGACGCTGGGTCGCGACCGCGTGGCGATCGGCAGCCCGGTCAAGCTGACCTACAAGTTCCAGGTCGCCCCCGACGCGAAGATCCTCGGTGACTACATCGTGTTCGTGCACGTGCTGGATCCGGAGGGGGAGAAGCTCTGGGACGACGATCATCTGCCGCCGACGCCGACGTCGCGCTGGAAGCCGGGCGAGACGATCGAGTATTCGCGGACGATCTTCGTGCCGAACTACCCCTACATTGGGGAAGCGAACGTCAGGCTCGGGCTGTACCAGAAGGAAACCCGGCTGCCGCTCTCCGGCACCGAGGTGTCGAGGCGCGAATACGCCGTCGCGAAGTTCCAGCTCTTGCCGCAGTCGGAGAATGTGTTCCTCATCTATAAGCAAGGCTGGCATCCGGCGGAGGTGGCCGCGGACAATCCAGCCTCCGAGTGGCAGTGGACGGAGAACCGCGCGACGATCTCCTTCCGGAATCCGAAGAAGGACGCGACGTTCTACCTCGAGCACGACGCCCGGATCGATCTCTTCAGCCCGCCCCAGCAGGTGACGGTGCTCGTTGGCGGCCAGCCGATCGGCACGTTCTCCGCCGACACGAAAGATAAGAAGCTCGTCACGTTTCCCGTTGAGGCGGCACAGTTCGGGTCGGGGGAGATGTCGGAAGTGGCGTTAGAGATCGATAAGACCTTTCAGCCGGGAGGCGCCGATACCCGGAAGCTCGGGATTCGGGTGTTTCACACGTTCGTCGAACCGAAGTAGCGCCGCAATACAGCTCAACGGAAGACTTCTCGGTTCTCGTCTGTAGCGTTTCTGGACAGAAGACCCGCCGGGATGCTACGATAAGGCTTCTGCATGAATCTCAGGACGCGATTCTACCTGCTGGCGGCGTGTGCCTTGGTGCTGACCGCCAGCCCGGCGAATGCGGAAATCGCGGTCCTGATCTCCGGCAGGACGCTTTCCATCAAGTCGCACCGAATCGACGGCGACAACATCATCCTGAAAATGCGCGACGGCGGCGAGGTGACCTGCGACAAGTCACTGATTGAGGAGATCGTCCCGGACGAAATCCCCTTCGTCGAGCCGCAGACCGTCGTGGCGCCCGAACCCGGGAAGGCTCAACCGGATCCTGGCGTTGCGGGCGCGTCAGGGCCGTACGACGAAATCATCACTGCCATGGCGCAAGCGCATGGCGTTGATCCGCTGCTCGTGCAGGCGCTCATCCGGGTCGAGTCCAACTACCGGCCTACGGCCCGCTCTCACAAGGGAGCCATGGGCCTGATGCAGCTGATGCCGTCCACCGCCCGGCTGTACAACGTCCGTAACCCTTACGATCCAAAGGCCAACATCTCGGCGGGGGTCAAGCACCTGAAGTCGCTCATCGATCGCTATCGCGGCGTCGAGCTGGCGCTCGCGGCCTATAACGCCGGCGAAGCCGCCGTGAAGAAGTTCAACGGCATTCCTCCCTATCAGGAAACCCGCACCTACATCACACGGATTCTCTCGCTCGCCGGTATCAAGTAACCGCTGCGATGCGCCGTCGCCGGTCCGGGCGCGCCCATGCCCACTAACGCGCAGACGAAAAAAGTCAGGCCACGTCTTACCTTCGCCTGTCTAACCTGAAGGACCGGCCATTGCCCGCACTGCCGCGTCGACGCGGTCAGCTGATATATAATTTTTGCATTGCGGACGGCCGATAATGTCAACTGTGACAAGAGCTTGCGCCGAGCGGCGGGGACCCGGGCGGTAGCCGGTGGAGTTCCGCTGCAGGCTCGGTACTGCCGGGGGGGAGATCATCGAGGGCATCTACGCCGCGGAGTCGGAAGCGCGGCTGCGCCAGGAGTTCGAGGAGAAGGGCCTTTACGTTCTCGGCATCCAGCGGGCTGGAGGCGCCGCGTTTGGCAGAATCCCGCTGCCGACACGCGCGCGCGTCTCGAACCGCGAGTTCCTCGTGTTCAATCAGGAGCTCGCGACGCTGCTCAAAGCCGGCATGCCGCTCGTCCAGTCACTCGACATCCTCAGACGCCGGGTTGCCAATCCATTCTTCAAATCGGTGCTCGACGACGTCTACGAGCGCGTGCGGGCGGGGAACTCGCTGTCGGAAGCGTTCGATGCGCATGGGTCGCTGTTCCCGGGCGTCTACACGGCGTCGCTCCTGGCGGGGGAGAAGAGCGGCAACCTGGAGCAGGTCATCCGCCGCTATGTCGCCTACGTCAAAGTGGTGGCGACGGTAAAGCGGAAGACGGTGTCCGCGCTCGTCTATCCGGCGATTCTGCTGATGCTGTCGCTGGTCGTCGTCTCGATCATCGTGCTGCGCGTTGTCCCGGAGTTCGAGGCGTTCTACGCTCAGTTCGAGCAGGAACTGCCGCTCTCGACGCGCATGATTGTCGCGACGTCGGAATTCGCCCGCTCGTATGCGGTGCTGCTCACCATTGGCGCGGTCGCGGCCGGGGTGGCGTTCTGGGCCTGGATGAAGGAGCCGGCGCAGCGCGAGCGATTCGATCGGTGGATCCTGCGTATGCCCGGGATCGGGCCGATCGCGATGAAGTTCTCGACGTCGCAGGCGGCGCGTACGCTGGCCACCCTGCTCGGCGGGGGTATCCCGCTCGTGAACGCGATCGACGTGGCGGCACGATCGATCAAGAACCGCTACATGGCGCACGAGCTTCAGGTCGCTGGGCAGCAGGTTCGTGAGGGGCGGGCGCTGGCGGCCGCGATGCACGACAGCGGCGCGTTCGCGGATGTCGCCGTGAAGATGGTCGAAGTTGGCGAGTCAACCGGCGCGCTGCAGGAAATGCTCAACAGCCTCGCCGACTTCTATGACGAAGAGATCGACACCAATCTCTCGCGCTTCATCACGCTCGTGGAGCCCGTCCTGCTCGTCGTGATGGGGCTCGTCATCGCGGGGCTGTTGCTGGCGCTGTATATGCCGCTCTTCAATATGGGCGGCTTGAGCTGAGGAGTCAGGTCCAGGATCCGTCCCGGACCGCAGGCGGTCAGGCCCGCTGTCACGAGTATTCACCATGAATGGCAAGACCTCATCACCGACCGTGGATAGCGCCGAGAACGAGCTGTACGTCGCCTTGCCGGACGCAAGTCCCGCCGAACAGGCAGAGGAGACCGCTCAAGCCCGGCATCTGGCCGAACGCTACCGGCTGCCGTTCATAGATCTGTCGCAGTTCAGCATCGATCACGAGCTGTTCCGGGCGATCCCGGCGGACCTGATGCTGCGCTACGGTTTCGTGCCGTATCGGCGCGACGGCCACGCCCTGGTGATCGTCGTGTCGGATCCCACGGACCTGCCGATGATCGACGAGCTGGCGGTGCTGCTGGCGATGCCGATCAGGGTCACCGTCGGCATTCCGTCGGCGATTCAGGCCATCCTGAAGAAGAGCGAAAGCTCCCAGCGCGTCCTCGAGGAGGCGACCGAGAGCTTCCAGCTCCAGATCCTGCGCGAAGACGAGCTCGCCGAGGATCAGCTCAGCGTCGACAAGCTGACCGCGGATCAGAGTCCCGTCATCCGGCTTGTCGACACGACCCTGTATTCGGCGATTCAGCGCCGCGCCAGCGACATCCACATCGAGACGCAGGAGGACGCGGTGCACGTGAAGTACCGCATCGACGGCGTGCTGCAGGCGGCGATGCGGCCAATCGACAAGCGATTTCACAGCACGATCATCTCGCGCGTGAAGGTCATGTCGGAGCTCGATATCGCCGAGAAACGGATTCCGCAGGACGGCCGCTTCAAGGTGCGGATGGGCGGCAAGAGCATCGACTTCCGCGTCTCGATCATGCCCAGCGTCCACGGCGAGGACGCGGTCATCCGGATTCTCGACAAGGAGTCGATCAGCGAGCAGTTCCACGAGCTGCGGCTGGATATCCTCGGGTTTCCCGAGGACGAGCTCCGCCGCTTCCGCAAGTACATCGCGGAGCCCTACGGCATGGTCCTGGTGACCGGGCCCACCGGCAGCGGCAAGACGACCACGCTCTACGCGGCGCTGTCGGAGATCAAGTCTATCGAGGACAAGATCATCACCATCGAGGATCCGGTCGAGTACCAGCTCCGCGGCATCACCCAGATCCCGATCAACGAGAAAAAGGGGCTGACGTTCGCGCGCGGACTGCGCTCGATCCTGCGGCACGATCCGGACAAGATCATGGTCGGCGAGATCCGCGACGCGGAAACGGCGCAGATCGCGATCAACTCGGCGCTGACCGGGCACCTCGTGTTCACGACGGTTCACGCCAACAACGTGCTCGACGTCCTCGGCCGGTTCCTCAACATGGGGGTCGAGGCCTATCAGTTCGTGTCCGCGTTGAACTGCGTGCTCGCCCAGCGCCTGGTTCGGAACATCTGCCTGCACTGCCGGCGTCAGGCGCAGATCACCCGCGCGCAGCTCGAGGAATCCGCGCTCGATCCGGCGCTCGAGTTCAGCGGCCGGTTTTTCGAGGGGGCGGGATGCATGGAATGCGGCGGCACCGGCTACAAGGGGCGCACCGCGATCTGCGAGCTGCTCGACCTGAGCGACAACATCCGCGAGATGATCCTCGACAAGCGGCCGACCTCCGAGATCAAGAAGGCGGCGCGCGAAGAGGGGATGCGGTTCCTGCGGGAGAGCGCCGTCGAGCACGTGCTCACCGGCCGGACAACCCTGCGTGAGATCAACAAGGTGACGTTCGTCGAATGAGCCAGCGCAACCCTGCAGCGGCCTCGTTTCTGGCCAGTCCGCCACCGGCGGTGGCCGTCGAGATTACCGCGACGCGCGTGACGGCGGTCGCCCTCGCCGAGCAGGGAGGCATCCGCGTCATTACCGGACACGCGACCGAGCCGCTGGCCGCCGCGATGGCCTCGCCATCGCTCACGGCGCAGAACGTCCACGACGAGAGAGGACTGTCGGCGGCAATCGGCAATGTGCTGCGGGATGTCGGTCAGCGCTCGCGGCGCATCGCCCTGGTCCTGCCGGACTCGGCGGCGAAAATATCGCTGGTCCGTTTCGACAAGGTCCCGGCGAAAGCGCAGGATCTGGATCAGCTGATTCGCTGGCAGGTGCGCAAGTCGGCGCCGTTCCGGATCGAGGACGCACAGGTTGCCTGGCAGCCTGGGCTGGCGCTGCCCGGCGGCGGCCGGGAGTATCTCGTCACGATCGCGCGGCGCGACATCGTGGTCGGCTACGAGCGCGCGTGCGAAGCGGCGGGCGTCCATGCCGGGATCGTGGATATCTCGAGCTTCAATCAGATCAACGCCATGCTCGCAGGTCCCCCCATCGCGGGAGACTGGCTGTTGATCGACATTGCCGCCGACTTCGCAACGCTGGCCGTGGTGCGCGGCGAGGACGTGATCTCCTACCGGAACCGCGCCGCGGCTGACGAGAACGAGCTCGCGGAGCTCGTCCATCAGACCGCCATGTATCACGAGGACCGGCTTGGCGGCGGCGGCTTCGCCCGCGTCATTCTGGCCGGAGCCTCGGTGCTCGGCCTCGATCTCACCGAACGACTCCGGCGCACGCTCGAGGAACGAATCGGGATCCGCGTGGAGACGATTGACTTCAGGGCAGCCGCTCAGGTGAAGGACCGCATCGCGGTCGGCGCCGATCTGCTCGACTTGCTGGCCGCCAGCGTCGGCATTCTGCTGCGCGAGCGCACGGCGCGGCGTGCCGGGCGTGGCGTGGCGCCGGAACAGGTGGCGTAGTGCTCCGCGCGAACCTTTCGACCCGGCCGTTTTACAACGAGCGCGCCGTCCACCTGGTGCTCGGGCTCGCCGCGCTGATCGTGCTGCTGCTGACCGCCTTCAACGCGATCAGGGTCATCTCGTTGTCGCGGCAGAACACCGACCTCTCCTCGCTGATCAACCGCGATCGGAGCGAAGCGCGGCGATTGAACACGGAGGCGGAGAAGATCCGCGCCGGAATCAATCAGGACGAACTGCTGGCGACGGCGGCCGCAGCGGGAGTCGCGAATCGGCTGATCGAGCAGCGCACGTTCTCCTGGACGGAATTCTTCAACCGCATCGAGGAGACGCTGCCCGCGGACGTGATGGTGACGGCGGTGCAGCCCTCGTTCGATCAGGAGAACCCTGTCGTTCTCATCACCGTGGTCGGCCGGAATGCGGAAGACGTGCCGGAGTTCATCGACAAGCTCGAGGGATCGGGCGGGTTCAGTGACGTGCTGCCGACGTCGACCGATCTGACCGACGAAGGCCAGCATCGAGTGCAGCTGCGCGCCGGGTATACGGGCACGACCGCGGCCGCCGCCCCCGCGTCTCCTGAGCAGGCCGCTCCCGCACCATCCTCGGAGCGGCCCGCACCGGCGCCGGCGAAACCGGCCTCTGGCGATGCGCTCGAGCCAGCCTCGACAAAGCCACCGGCCCCGCCTCCAGCTCGGGGGAAGCCCGCGCCGCCCGCGCCGGACAAGGGCGGCCGCGGAGAGGCGAGCCGATGACCGATTTCCGTCGAATCGTCAGCGAGCATCGCCGCGTGGTGTGGATCCTGACTGCGGCGCTCATCGTGAACGCGGCGCTGTACGTCCTCGTCGTGTATCCGCTCGCGCAGCGCGTGCACACCGAAGAGCAGCAGGCGGGGGATGCGACGCGCGATCTGAACGCGGCGCGTCGAGCCTTCAATGCCGCCCGGGGCACGGTCACGGGCAAGAAGGAAGCCGACGATGAACTGCAGAAGTTCTATCGGGACGTTCTCGCCGCGGACTATTCGACCGCACGGCGAACGCTGTATCCATACGTGGAGCAGCTCGCGCGGAAGATGAGCCTGACGACCGCGGGAGGACGATTCGAGGATCAGCTGGACCGGAAAGGCGGACTGAACAAGCTCACGATGACGATGACGCTGGCCGGCGAGTACGCGAACATCCGCCGCTTCATTCACGAGCTCGAGACCGCATCGGAGTTCATCGTGCTCGAGCGCGTCGTGGTCACCCAGGGCGGCGACGGGGAGCGCGACCTCGATGTGACGGCGCACGTCTCGACATACTATCGAACGGCCGTCAATGGAAACTGAAGCGACCGGATCGCAGCCATCGTCGTCATCGTCGTCGTTCAAACGTCCGCGGCCGCTGCTCCTGGTTCTGCTCGTGGTGCTCGTGCTGGCGGCGCTGCTGATGTGGTACGCGGGATCGACCGGGGCCCCCGGGCGGGCGGCGCCCACGCCACCGAGAGCGGCGCAAGACCGGAGCGGCGACGCGTCGAAGATCGACCCGGCGGCGCTCGACGTGAAGCTGGAAGCGCTCGCGGGCGAGCGGCCGGGGCCGGGCGATACGGAACGCAATCCGTTCCGCTTCAAGCCGAAGCCCGCGCCGCCGCCACCGCAGTCGGTGACGAAGCCGCCTCCGCCGTCGCAGCCGCCGGTGCCGGTCGGGCCGCCGCAGCCCCCGGCGCCGCCGCCGATCACGGTGAAGTTCATCGGGACCATGGAGTTGTCGAGCGGGATGACGCTGGCGGTATTCACCGACTGCACGATCGGCAGGAAGACTCGGCCGTATCGCGAGGGAGAAACGATTCTGGGCCAGTATCGGCTGGTCAAGATCGGTCTGCAGTCTGTCGTGGTGGAACATCTGGACGGTCGGGGACGAACGACGCTGCCGAAGACGGGTCAGGAATGCGTCAAATAGGAGCGCGCGTGACGAAGCAGAGGTTGGTAATCGTTCTCGTGCTCGCGGCGTTGACTGCGGGTTGCGCCGCCGGCCGGGCGTACAGGCGCGGGCAGGAATTGGCGCGAAACGGCGACTGGGATGCGGCCGTGACGCAATTCACGAAAGCGGTGCAGGAGAACCCTGACGCTCCCGAATACAAGATCGCGCTCGAGCGGGCGATGCAGACCGCCGCCCAGGAGCACATCAGCGTCGCCCGGCAGTTCGAGGCCAAGGATCAGCTCGATGCCGC
Organism: uncultured Acidobacteriota bacterium; assembly: GCA_963785755.1. Taxonomy (GTDB): domain Bacteria; phylum Acidobacteriota; class Vicinamibacteria; order Vicinamibacterales; family 2-12-FULL-66-21; genus JACCXG01. Next base: position 29,320 of record CAWAXG010000073.1, read on the forward strand.
GCTGATGGAATACCGGCGGGCGGTGGAACTGGACGCGACCAACCGGATGGCGGCATCGCGGGCAGCGGAGCTCGAACGGATCATCCGCGATCGCATCGAGGCGTCGCGGCCGCGACCGCGGATCGAAACGCTGCGCGACCAGGCGGCGCAACAGGGACCGCCGCCGCTGTTGAACCTCACGACGAGGCTGAAGGGCCTCAACTTCAACAATGCGAGCGTTCGCGACATCCTCAATGTCATCGGCGAATCGGCCGGCATCAACGTCACGTTCGATCAGCAGTTCCAGGATCGTGCGTTCAGCATCAATGTGGAGGACCTCACCGTCGAAGAGGCGCTCCAGCAGATCATGACGGCCAATCAGCTGTTCTACAAAGTCGTCAATCCAAGGACGATCATCGTCGTCAACGATCGAGCCGACAAGCGGCAGCAGTACGACGAGATGGTCGTGAAGGTCTTTTTCCTGTCGCACTCCGACGCGCAGGAAGTCAATCAGCTGGTCACGACGATCATGCGCGTGCCGCAGATGCCGGTCGCGCCGGTGCTGATCGTGAACAAGACCGCCAACACGATCACCGCCCGCGGCACCATCCAGGTTGTCAACATCATCGAGAAGATCATCCGTGCCAACGACAAGCCGCGCGCCGAGATCATCATCGACGTGCAGATTCTGGAGGTCAATCGCGCGCGGGCGAAGCAGTTCGGGATCAACCTGAACGCTTACGGCATCGGGATGCTCTTCTCGCCCGAGGTCGCGCCGCCGAACACGAGCGCGACGCCGGTGGTGCCGCCGCCGTCGCCGCCGCCGTTCAACCTGAACACGATCACGCAGGGCGTGAGCACGGCCGACTTCTATGCCACCGTGCCGACGGCGATCGTACGGTTTCTCGAAACCGACAACCGCACGAAGACGATTGCCAAGCCGCAGCTTCGCGGCGCGGAAGGCACGAAGCTGACGCTCAATCTCGGCGACGAAATTCCCGTGCTGCAGACGGTGTTCGGCGCGGCGGCGTCCGGCGGGTTCGCGACGATTCCGCAGTCGTCCTACACCTATCGCCCGGTCGGCGTGATCGTCGAAGTGACTCCGAGAGTCACCTACGACGGAGAGGTCATCCTCGACCAGCTGGTGATTGAAAACAGCACGCTGGGCGGTTCGATCGACGTTGGTGGGCAGTCTGCGCCCACGTTCGGCACCCGGAAAGTCACCACCAAGCTCAGACTGCGTGAAGGGGAGTCGGTGCTGCTCGCGGGTCTGCTCCGCGAGAACGACCGCAAGAATCTCCGCGGCTTCCCCGGGCTGCTGCGGCTGCCTGTGTTCAAGCAGTTCCTGTCGGACAACGATCAGCTGATCGAGCAGACCGATATCGTGATGCTGATGACGCCGCGAATCGTCCGCACGCATGAACTGACCGCATCTGATCTCGCGCCCATTTACATCGGCACACAGCAGAACCTTGGTCTCGGCGGACCGCCGCCGATGATCCAGGCGCCGCCGCCGGAAGAGCCGGCGCCGTCGGTCGGGTCAGCTACTCCGAATCAGATCATTCCCTCGACGCCTGGCGTCCTGCCTGGTGGAACGGCCAAGCCGATGGTGCCACCGCCAGGGACATCGCCACTGCCGACGCCGATTGCCCCGGTGCCCCAGCCGCCGCCGCCGGCCCAGCCGCCAGCGATTCCGCCAGCAACCACACCGCCGGTTGCAACCGAGCCACCCCCAGCTACCGTTCCCCCCGGTGCGACGACGCCGCCCGGTGCGACCGCGCCACCGGCCGGCGTACCACCCGCGCCAACGACGCCCCCAGGGGGGACGCCGACCGGGGTACCGCCGCGAGACCCAACGGCGCCGCCAGCGCCTCCGCCCGGCCGTGAGAGCCCGGCGCCGACACCGGCGCAGGTGATCCTCACGCCGCCGGGGACGACGTTCCAGGTCGCGGGAGGGCCATACACGGTTCCCGTGTCCGTGAACAACGCGTCGCGTCTTTCCGTGCTGACGCTGACGATTACCTTCAATCCGAACATTCTTCGCGTGCGCACGGTGCAGGACGGCACGTTCATGCGCCAGGGCGGCGTGATGACCAGTTTCACCCCGCGAATCGATGCGGCAGCGGGCCGGGTCGACATCGCGATCGCGCGAACGGGTGACCAGGTAGGCGCCTCGGGCGCCGGGCTCCTGGCCGCGCTCCTGTTCGATGCCGTCGGTCCGGGCAGCTCGGTCATCCAGACGAGCGGCGTGGCGAGCACGCCGGAGGGCGGGGCCATCACGATGCAGTTCAGCCCCGTGACGGTCACCGTGCGGTAAGGCGGGTACCCGGTATGTCAGCGCTCCAAGGATCTCGAAGCTCGGCGCCAGATCAGGGCAGATTCGCCCGCGTCCGTCGCTCGTTCAGCCTCGACGCTCGTTCAGGAGCCGGCTCGCGCGGGTTCACGTTCATCGAGCTCCTGGTCGTGACGACCATCCTCCTGATCCTGGCCTCGGCGGTCATGCCGCTGGCGCGCGTCACCGTGCAGCGTCAGAAGGAGATGGAGCTGAGGCGGTATCTGCGGGAGATGCGCACCGCGATCGACAAGTTCAAGGACGCGGCGGACGCCGGGGTAATCGGCGCCTTCGACATCAAGGCGGGCAGCGAAGGCTACCCGCCGGATCTCGACACCCTCGTCGAGGGCGTCAGCAAAGTGAACGACCAGACCGGCACGAAGCTGAAGTTCCTGCGCAAGATCCCGATCGATCCGATGACCCATTCGACCGAATGGGGACTCCGCTCCTATCAGGACAAAGTGGACGCGACATCCTGGGGTGGGCAGAACGTGTTCGACGTGTACACGAAGTCCACCGGCATTGCGCTCGACGGAACGAAATATCGGGACTGGTAAGCGGACAGCTGCGCTCGCGAGTGGAGTGGGGCGCCACGAGCACGATCAATCAACCCCGCTCGAAAGAATCGATATGGGCATTCCAGCTATCGCCTCAACGTTGAGAGCCCGGACCCGCGGCGCTCGCGGGTTCACGCTCATCGAGCTCCTGGTGGTGATTTCGATGATCTCCATCCTTGCCGCGATGGGGACCGTGCAGTACCGCAACAGCGTCCGCCGCGCCGAAGAAGCGACGTTGAAGAAGGCGCTGTTCGAGATGCGCGACTTGATCGATCAGTATTACGCGGACAAAGGCAAGTATCCGTCCTCGCTCGACGCGCTGGTGAGCGACGGCTACATGCGGAAGATTCCCATCGACCCGATCTCCAAGGCGACCGATTCGTGGCAGACCGTGCCCGCCGAACCGGATCCCGCCAATCCCACTGCTGAGCCAGGCGTTTACGACGTGAAAAGCGGCGCCACCGGCACTGCCCTCGACGGGACCAACTACGCCGACTGGTAATCTCTGCGGTCCGGCGATTCACATTCAGCACTTTCGGGCGCCTCGATCGCTGACGCGGGTCTGACCGCGTAAGGCTTCGCAGAGTCCGGCAGAGCGTCCGAAACCGTGAAGGCGTGCAGTTCAAACCAGTGGTCGTACGCTGTCGTACGTAGCGCAGACGATCAGATCTGCCACCTGTTTCCGCTGTCTCGATTTAGTGTGAAGGGAAACGAGGACGCCGCTCTGAGTAAAGCGGCGTCCCGTCATTCGGATCGCGGACTTAGTCCTGCTTCCCCGCGACCGTGGCTGTTACGACGACGGAGGTCTGGCCATCACCCTGGGGACCGCTCGCCTGCGTCACGATGACCGTCACGCTCTTCGTGCCGGTCGATGTGTACGAGACGGACTGGCGGTTGCTGGTCGTGCTGACCGTCGTTGGCACAGCGCCGGAACCGAAATCCCAGTCGTAGCGGATGATCGTCGAGGTGTTGCCCTGCACCTGAGCGGTGAACAGAATCACCTGGTTCAGACTCGGCGTCGTGTCGCTGGCGCTGATGATGACCGACGGCGGCTGTGCCGGCAGGACGTTGACCGCGGTGCTGACTCGTTCCGAGCAGCCTCCGGCATCGACGGCCGTCGCCGTGATCGTAAAGGTACCGGCGTTCTGATACGTATGTGGGACCACAGTCGATCCGGAGAGCGGGCCGAGATTCCGGACCGTGCCATCGCCCAAATCGAGGATGACGTTCGTGACGTTTGCCGTTGTCCCGACGTTGACGGTGACCGTCGCCGCGACGCCCGCCGAGATCTGTCCGGTGGGCGCGGTCACGGTGATGCCCGTCCGCGGGCTGAGCGTGACTTTGAGCGTGGCGGTCTTGCCCGCCACGTTCGCGGTGACATCCGCTTCGCGCGTCGTGCTCAGCACACTTGCTGCCACGCCGCTGCTGTCTGTGGTCGCCGTGGCTGGGTTGAGAGAACCGGTTGTCGTGGTGAACGACACGGGAACACCCGAGATGCCGGCGCCGGCGACATCCTCCACGCGGGCATTCAGCGTCGAGTTCCCGCCGATGCAGGGCAGCGATTGTGGCGCGGCGGTGAGGAGGACTCGTTCCGCCGCCGCCGTACCGATTCTCAGGTTCTCGAGCTTGCCAGAGGCGCCGCCGGAGAATGCAGTGATCGTCGCCGTGCCGCTCTGCCCTCCGGCGAAGAACCTGACGCGAACCTGGCCGTTCAACGTGCGAGCTTCACTCGGCTCAATTCGTCCCAGCGTCGTCGTAAAGGTAACTACGGTGCCGTTGTGAACTGGAGTGCCCGCCCCCGTCGTGGTCGTCGCTGTCGTGCCCGTGCCCCCGGTACCGCCGGTGCCCCCGGTTCCTCCGGTACCGCCAGGTACCGCCAGTACCGCCTCCGGTACCGCCAGTACCTCCGGTACCGTTCGAGGCCGTCGCGGTCCCCTGTTCGATGACCGTGGCGAGGATGTCCATTTCCCCGTTCGGCGGCACGGTCGTAGCCGTCGGAAAGATGGTAATGACGCTTCCGGTCGGAGCCAGGAGCGGGAGCTTGTCACACGCGAGGCCGACAATCATGGCGGAGACCGACGCAATCACCAGAGCGACCGATCGCGGGCCCAAGCGGCGAGATTGTGCAGATTGTGGTAACATAGTGAAGCCTAAGTATAATACTCTCATGCGTTTACAGGGTCAATCCCAACGCGCTGGAGAAGCCGGATACGCAATGGCGACGCTGCTCGTCGCCCTCGCGGTGATGTCGGTGCTCATGAGCGCGGTGCTTCCGGCGTGGAGGCACCAGGCCCGGCGCGAGAAGGAAGCCGAACTTGCCTTTCGCGGTGAGCAGTACATGCGGGCGATCCAGCTGTGGGAGCGAAAGATGGGCCCGGGTTCCCGGCCGCCCAACATCGACATGCTCGTGCAGCAGAAGTTCCTTCGGAAGAAATACAAGGATCCGATGACCGAGGACGGCGAGTTCCAGCCCGTCTTCGCGGGGGTCAATCCAACCGCGCCGGGGCCGGGCCGCGGCGGTCAGCGGGGTCAGCCGCAGCAGCCACAAGCTCCTCCAACCCCGCAGATGCAGGGCCAGATTGCCGGCGGCGGCATCCACGGCGTGATGAGCAAGAGCAAGGAAACGTCGATCCGGATCTACAAAGGCGCGACTCGATACAACGAGTGGCGATTCATCCACGCGGGTGCGGCCACTACTCCTGGCGGCCGCGGTGGCAGTCCAGTCCCAGGCGGCCCCGGCGGGCGAGCCCTGCCTGGCGGGGTCGACGGCGGGCGGCGGGGATTCCCGCCGGGAGTCGGCCCTGGCGGTCGCGGTGGACCTGGCGGGCGCGGTATGCCCGACGGCCGCGGCGTTCAAGCTCCGGGCTTTCCGGGAGGCCCCGGCGGTCCGGGCCGCGGCCGCGGACAATAGCAATCCGCGAGCGATCGCTCTGGTGGCTCGCACGCGATTTAGACGTCCACGGAAAGGTCGCGGGCGGATTATTTGCGCCGCGGGACACCAGCCACAATCCTGGGGAACTGCCGAGACAGCGATCCCCCTGATACGTCAGCAGTCCATTTGCCGCGCGGTTCTGATCTGCTCAGGGGCGGTTCGTCAGCAGGTCGATGTGTGGTTACGCGGCAACCGCCTCGATCACCGCGTCGTGTATCAGGGGCCGCATGCGCCTGATCGCGTTGTTCTCGCGTGACGGATGAACGCGATTGGTGAGCAGGACGACGTAGAGATCGCGTCTCCAGTCAATCCAGAGGGAAGTGCCGGTGAATCCGGTATGGCCGATGGCGTCGGCCGACATCAGCGTGCCACAGGAGGACGTCGGGAGCATCGTGTCCCAGCCCAGCGCGCGTGAGCTCTCCGGCACGCCCGCCTTCGTCATGAACTCGTGCATGGTTTCCGGCAGTGCGAGAATCGCTTCACCGCCGATCGTCCGAAGGACCGCGCGGGCGAAGGCGCCCACCGCGCCAGCCGTTCCGAACAGTCCCGCATGCCCCGCCGCGCCGCCGAGTGCCCAGCAGTTCTCGTCGTGGACTTCGGCGGTGAGCAGTCTCCCTCTCCATTCGTCGACCTCGGTTGGCGCCGCGCGCGTACGCCAGGCGCGAGGCGGACTGAAAGCAAGCGGCTCGGGGGTGACGAACGACCGGACGCGATGAAACTGCGCGTCGAGTGACGCCGAGGGGTCGAATGATCCTGGTGCTCCGGCGAACCCCTGACTCTTTGGCGCCGCGTCTTCGAGGATGAAGCCCAGGAGAATGAATCCGAGATCGCTGTAGATCGATCGCGTGCCCGGCTCGTATTCGAGCGGGAGCGAGCAGATCGCCTGCTCGAAGTCGACACGGCCGGCGTAGTCACGAAACAGGGGCAGGTAGGCCGAAAGCCCGGAGCTGTGGGTGAGGAGATGATGGATCGCCACGTGCGCTCGATCCTGCCCGCGCCACGCCGGCAGCCACCGGCCGACCGGATCCGATAGCTGCAGCCGTCCGGTGTCGACCGCGCGCATCGCCAGGGTCGTCGTCGCGAGAACCTTGGTCAGCGACGCCAGATCGTAGATGGTCTCGGGAGTCGCGGGTTCCGCATCGCGCTCGAAGGTGAGGCGTCCGAACGCGGCGCTCCAGCGCACGCGGTCGTGCCGGCCGACCTCGATGGACGCCGCGGGAAATGCGCGGGTGTCGACGGCTTCACGCAGAATGCTGATGACGGGATCAAACCGGTCGCGCATCGGGTGCAGGCTGCGGCAGGAGTGACAACATGAGTGCGACGCCGGATGTCACCGCCGCTCCCGTGAGCGCGTACCAGGTCCAGGCGTACGCCCCGGTCGTCCACGCCCACGCGAGCAAGGCGGCGCCGGCAGCCATGCCGCCGAGCATCGCGCCGCTGCGCACGCGCGTCGTGAGCACACCGGTCAGAAAAGCTCCCAGCACCGGCCCCGCCGCCAGCGACAGCACGGACAACCCCGAATCGAGGACGGATTGCGTCACGAACTGCGCGCCCAGCGCGACGGCAATCTGGGCGATGCCCCAGCAGATCGTCGCCGTCCGCGCCACGTTCATCAACCTGTGCTGGTCGGCGTCGGGGCGGACGTACTTGACGTAGAAATCGTTCACTGTCGTGGCAGCCAGCGAGTTGATCGATGGCGACAGTGCCGCCGCGACGATCGCCGCGACGATGAAGCCGGAGATCCCCTCAGGCAGCGATGTGACGACGAACAGCGGCAGCACTTCGTCGGTCCGTCCGAGCGGCCGGGGAAGGGGAGTGTGCTGATAGAACGTGAACAGCATCGCGCCCACGACGAGGAACAGCACGAACTGTGCGAACACGATCACGCCGCTGAGGACGAGGCCGCTGGAGGCGGCACGGAGCGAGCGCGCCGACAACAGGCGCTGGACCAGAAACTGGTCGGTTCCGTGTGTCGCCAGCGTGAGCGCGATGCCGCCAAACAGCCCGGCCCAGAACGTATAGACGCGCTTCGGATCTGTCGAGAACTCGAAGATCTGAAAGTGTCCTGCGCCGCCGGCCGTGCGCACCACTTCTTCCCAGCCTCCCGGAATCAACCGCAACAGGCCGAAGAACACAAGCAGGGCGCCCGCCACGTAGACGAACATCTGGACGACGTCCGTCCAGATGACCGCCGACACGCCGCCACGGACGGTGTACACGATCATCGCCGCGCCGAGCGCGACAACGGTGATCCAGACCGGCACCTGCGTGACCACGGAGATGACGAGCGCCGTGGCGAACAGGCGGATGCCGTCCGCGAGCGTCCGCGTGATCATGAAGATGATCGCGGCGACGTTCTTCACCTCCGGACCGAAGCGCCTGAACAGCAGCTCGTACGACGTGTAGAGCTCGCCGCGAAAGTACGCCGGCAGGAACAGCGCGCTCACCAGCAGCCGTCCGACGATGTAGCCGAGGGCCAGCTGCAGGAAGGTCATGTTGCCGGCGTACGCCCCGGCGGGAACGCCGATGAAGCTGAGCGTGCTGGTTTCGGTCGCGACGATGGTGAAGCAGATCGCCCACCAGGGTACCGAGCGATCCGTCAGGAAGTAATCACGCGTGGTCTTCTGGAATCGGGCGAACCATGAGCCAAATGCCGTAATCGCCAGCAGATATCCCGCGATGACTGCGTAGTCGACCCAGGTGAGGACCATTGGCGGGGCTTCAGCGGGCTCTGCAGCGGCTCATCGGGATCCGCCGTCCGCGGCGCGGCGGCCGAATGCCGCGCGCGCAACTTCGCCGAGATAGTTGCCGGCGGCGTTCCGTGGATCGACGAGGCTGTCATACGAGAACAGAACGACCCCACCGGCGCCGAGCCGCCTCGCTGTGGCGATATTCGCAATCGTCTGCTCGGGCGACAGACGATACGCGCCGATTCCCGCCCAGACGGCTCGATCGCCTGCCGCGGCCACGGCCGCAGTGATCTGCTCCGCGAATTTCCCTCGGTCGCTCGTATAGGCCATCGGGCAGACCGCGTCGATGAGACCGGCCGTGAGCCAGTGCGGCCACTCCTGAAACCGGTGTTCGGCGGCCTCCTTGATGTCGGCGGCCGCTGCCACGCTGACCGTCGCCGCCGGCCGTTCGGACTTGACGACGTTGCGCAGCCGCGCCATGACGTCGGTCATCCTGGCGGCGCGGAAGCGGCGCCACTCGTCCGGTAGAGCGTCTGGAAACGCGAACAGATCCTTGCCCTCACGCGCGGCGAGCGCGCGTCGGCGGGCAGCCGGAATCGTCGACCTGACCGAGGCGCGGAACTCTCTGAGCGCCAGACGGCTGTAGTCGAACGTGTCGTTCGGATAGCGTGCGTAGTCGAAGTGGACGCCGTCGACCGCGTACCGCCGGGTCAGATGCCGGACGACTGCTGTCAGGTGATCGACTGCGGGCCGGGAGATCGGCGAGATGTAGAGGCCCTCGACGCCGGCTTTCTGCCCACGGGTCCAGCGCGCGAGCCGTGCGACGTACGCGGGCGTCGTGTGATCGATACGCGACAGCTCACGGGCGAGCTCGCGTGGAACCATCAGCGATTCAGGATGACGGTAGATGATGTGGCTTCGTGATTTCGGCAGGTCGGCCGCGCTCGAGACCAGATTCACGTTCACCCAGGCATGGACTCGCAGCCCCTCGGCGTGTGCGGTCTCGAGCACCTGCGCCAGGGGATCGAACGCCGGGGGCTGGCGCGTCAGTTCTGCGGCTCGCGGTTCGGGGCCGCCGAGGTAGTAGGCGTCGCCTCGACCACGAACCTGCACGAACAGCGTGTTGAACCCGTGCCGCTTCGCCGAGCGAACGAGCGCCGCGATGCTCTCGGCGGAGGCGACCGACGAGCGAAGCACCCAGAGCGCGCGGACTTCGCTGACTGGTTGCGACTGAGGAGAGCGGTGCTGGAGCGGCTGTTGAGCCCGGCCGTGCGCGGTGATCGTGAGGCAGACACCGATGGCAACACCCGCGAGCGCGCGGGCGATTCCACAGCCATCGGAAATCATAAGATGTTCGACTGTAACGTGTTGCCGTCAGGAGTGTCAACGCGATCGGCGCGCCGTTGGGCCCCGCGCTCGTTGACTTGCGCGTTGGGGACACCGTAGAGTGACCGGCAGGTCACTCATCGTCCACCCTCAGTCTGGTAGCCCCGTGAGCCTGCTGACCTGCGAAGCTGCGATCCGCGATCCGCACAGTTGAGATGTCTTACGTCATCGGCATCGACGCCGGCGGTACGAAGACCGTTTGCCTCCTCGCAGACGATCAGGGCACGGTCGTCTCACGCGCACGCGCGGGCGGCGCCAATCTGCAGGCCGTCGGCGAACTGCAGGTCGAAAAAGTCCTCCACGACGTGATGGAGCAGGCCATCGGCGAGCGCGACGTGGTCCCGGCCGCGATCTGCCTCGGCATTGCCGGCGTCGACCGGCCGGACGATCAAGTGATCATGCGCGGCATCATGAAGCGGATCGGCCTGAAGGCGCGGGTCCTCATCGTCAACGACGCGCTGGTCGCGCTCGAGGCGGGCGCTCCGGGTCAGCCGGGCGTCGTGGTCATCTCGGGAACCGGCTCGATCGCATACGGCAGGAACAGCGCCGGGGAGGCTGCGCGATCGGGTGGGTGGGGATACGTGCTCGGCGACGAGGGCAGTGGTTACTGGATCGGGAGGGCGGCGCTGCGAGCGGTGTTGCGGGCGGCCGATTATCGCGGCCCGCGCACGTTGTTGACGCCGATGCTGCTGGAGCACTTCCAGGTGGCGCAGCCGCAGGCGCTCCTGCATACCGTGTATCACGACCACCTGTCGCCGGCGGCCATCGGCGCGCTGGCCACCTCCGTGCAGACCGCGTACCGAGAGGGAGATCCGGCCGCGATTGGCATCCTTCGCGGCGCCGCTGACGAGCTCGAAGGCGCGGCGCTCTCCGTGGCTCGGCGGCTCGACTTGATGAGTGAGCAGTTTGCGTTCGTGCTGTCCGGCGGCATTTTCCGCGCAGTACCATGGCTCGAGCAGGAGCTCGCACGACGGCTGCCCGTCACCGCGCAGCGAAGCGTCACGAAGGTGCTGGACCGGGAGCCGGCTGAGGGCGCCGTCAAGCTCGCGCTCGAGGAGGCGCGGGGAGGCGCGGCGATCCCCGTTTACAAGTCCTAATGACACTCGTCAGGAGTCCACGCGTCAGAGTCTTCCCCGACGCACGCACCGCGGCGCGGGTGGTCGCGACGCGGATTGTCGGCGCTGTCGAAGCGAACCCGGCCCTTGTCCTCGGGTTACCGACTGGACGTACGCCGATCACCTTGTACGAGAAACTCGTGCAGCTGACCGCGGCCCACAGAGCCGACTGGTCGGAGGTGACCACCTTCAATCTCGACGAGTTCATCGGGCTGCCGCCGGACCATCCCGGGTCGTACCGTCAATTCATGCAGGCGCATCTGTTCAGCCATGTGAACCTGCGGTCCGAGCGGATCAATTTCCTGGACGGCAGCGCGAACCCCGAGGACGAATGCCGGCGGTACGAGGCGGCTATCGCCGCCGCGAACGGCATCGACATCCAGATCCTCGGCATCGGAACGAACGGGCATATCGGCTTCAACGAACCGGGATCGCAGCTGCAGTCGCGCACGCATCGCGTGACGCTGAAAGCCGAGACGCGGCGCAACAACGCGAGCCTGTTCGATGGGGATGTGACGCGGGTCCCGACTGAAGCGCTGTCGATGGGAATGGCGACGATCCTTCAGGCTCGAGCCGTGATTCTGCTCGCCAACGGTCACACCAAGGCGCACTGCATCGAGCGCCTGGTCAAGGGACCGCTGTCGACGGATCTTCCCGCGTCCTTTCTGCAGCTTCATCACGACGTGGACCTCATCCTGGATGAGGCCGCCGCGAAGGAGCTCCAGGAGCGGCGCTAGGGCGCGGCGCGCTTGCCTTCGAGGATTTCCCGCAGCCTCGGCTCGATATCTTCGCCGAGCGCCTCGCGAATGGAATCGTCCGCCTTCTTCAGGCGCTTGAGCGCCTGCGGCAGCGTCAGGTTCGCTTTCTGCATGACGATCGCCGCCTTGACGTTCCATTTGGCGCGGCGAAGCAGCGCGTCGGCGGCCTCGTAATCGATCCCGGTGACGACACCGAGGATGCGTCGCGCGCGATCCTTCAGCTTCTCCGATCCCGTCTGCACGTCCACCATCAGGTTGCCGTAGGTCTTGCCGACCTTGATCATCGCGACCGTGGTCAGCATGTTCAGCACCATCTTGGTGGCCGTTCCGGCCTTGAGCCGCGTCGAGCCGGCGATGATTTCCGGGCCGACGGCCGGCGCAATCTGCAGATCGACGAAGTTCTGCAGCTCGGAACCGGGCCAGCAGGTGACGAAGATGATTCGAGCCCCGGCTTTCCGCGCTCTCGTGAGGCCGCCGCGAACGAACTGGGTCATCCCGCTGGCCGACACGCCGATGACGACGTCACGCTTGCCGAGCCGCAGCCGCCCGATGCTGCGCGCGCCCTCTTCGTAGTTGTCCTCGACGCCTTCCTTGGCGCGGAACACCGCGCCTTGCCCGCCGGCCATGATGGCCTGGACCAGTGACGGCGACGTGCCGAACGTCGGCGGCATCTCGGATGCCTCGACCACGCCGAGCCGCCCGCTGGTGCCGGCGCCGACGAAGATCACCCGCCCACCCTTCTTGAGCGCCTGCACCACGATTTCAATGCCGTGCGCGATTCGCTCTTTTTCCTTCAGGACGGCCGCGATGACTTTCCGGTCCTCGTTGACGACCATCTCGATGATGTCGCGGACCGGAGTCTTGTCGATTGCGAGGGAAACCGGATTGATGGCTTCAGTAGGAAGCGATTGCCATTTCGAAGTGATCGGCATGAGAAAGTTCCGTCGGGAGCGCGCTACGCGGCCGTTTTCCGGTTACGCGACCGCTTACGGTACTCCCCGACTCGATCAGTGTCAAACCTGCTCGTCCCAACCACGGCACCGCCGGCGGGCCTTTCCGAGCCTGAAGTAGACTCGCTGCTGCATGGAACTCAGCCGACCTCGGGCCGGGGATAGCCCCGCGCTTCGTTTCGAGCACGTGGCCGAGGCCGCGGCCCGTCTCGAGCGCGAACTGGCGAAGGCGATCGTCGGGCAGCGGCGGGTCATCCGGGAAATCCTGATTGCCTTCCTGGCCGGCGGGCACTGTCTGCTGCGCGGCGTGCCCGGTCTGGCCAAGACGCTGCTGATCAAGAAGCTGGCGGAAGCGGTGGACCTGAAGTTCAACCGCATCCAGTTCACTCCAGACCTGATGCCGTCCGACATCCTGGGCGCCGAAGTCTTCGAAGAGGACCGCACGACCGGCAAGCGGGTGATCCGGTTCATTCGCGGGCCGATATTCGCCAACATTCTCCTGGCGGACGAAATCAATCGGACGCCGCCGAAGACCCAGGCGGCGCTGCTCGAAGCGATGCAGGAGTATCAGGTGACCGTCAACGGCATACGATTCGAGCTCGATCGACCCCTGTTCGTCCTGGCGACGCAGAACCCGATCGAACAGGAAGGCACATATCCGTTGCCGGAGGCCCAGCTCGATCGATTCATGTTCAACGTGGTGATCGACTACCCGACGGCAGAGGAAGAGCGGGCAATTCTGGCGGCGACAACCGGCAACGCGGAACCGGCCATCGCCGTTGTCGCGTCGGGCGATGACATCGAGCGGCTGCACACGATCATTCGCGAGGTTCCCGCGGCCGAGAACGTGATCGACTTCGCGGCCAGGCTGGTTCGCGCCACCAGACCCGGACGATCGGAGGACGACGCCCCCGACTTCATCCGCAAGTGGGTCCGCTGGGGGGCAGGTCCGCGCGCGGGTCAGGCGCTGCTGCTCGGCGCCAAAGCGCACGCGCTGCTCGACGGCCGCGCCGTCGTGTCGCACGACGATATTCGCGAGGTGGCCCTGCCGGTGCTGCGTCATCGGGTCCTGCTCAACTTCCAGGCCGAGGCCGACGAAGTCGACCCTGACGTGGTCATCCTCCGGCTGCTCGAGCGGATTGCAGCATGACCGCGATGCTCGACCCTCGGACGTTGTCGTCCATTGCGGATCTGGAAATGGTCGCGCGAGTCACGGTCGAGGGCAGCGTGGCTGGCCTGCATCGCAGCCCGTTTCACGGCTACAGCGCGGAGTTCAGTCAGTATCGCCACTACCGTCCTGGCGACGATCTGAAGTACGTCGACTGGAAGCTGCTGGCCCGGACCGACCGCATCTATACGAAGCAATACCGCGAAACGACGAATCTGGCAGGGCAGATGACGCTCGATGCGAGCGCGTCGATGGGATACCGCGACCGCGCCGGCACGAGCAAACTCGAGTACGCGAGGCTGCTCGCGGCGGCGCTGTCGTACCTGCTCGCGAGCCAGGGCGATGCCGTGGGCCTGGTGGTCTACGACAGAGGTGTGAGGCAATTCGTCGGCAGCCGGCGCGGGCAGGCGCATCTGCGGAGTCTGCTCGTGGCGCTGTCACGCGTGCAGCCGTCCGGAGCCACGTCCACGGCGGCCGCGCTGCGGCGGGCCGCTGAGCTCCTCGGACGGCGCGGTCTGATGATCGTGCTGTCAGATCTGTACGACGATGACGACGGGACGACCGAAACGGAGCTGCGCCGAGCCGTCCGGATGGGGCACGAGGTCGCGGTGTTCCAGGTCCTCACTCGAGACGAGCTTGAATTCCCGTTCGAGGGCCAGGTCGAGATGGAAGATCTGGAGACCGGACGGAGAGTTCTGACCAACGCGGGTGCGATCCGCGAGTCCTATGCGCGGCGGATGGATGACTTTCTCGAAGGCTGGCGCACGCGCTGCGCCGGTTTCGGCATCGACTACACGCGCGTGACGACCGATCAGCCGCTCGACACGGCTCTTCGCACGTATCTCCTGAAGCGGGCGGCCGGCCCATCGCGATGAGCGTCGAGTGGATCAATCCGGCCGCACTGTTCGCGCTGGCCGCGGTCAGCGGGCCAATACTGATTCATCTCCTCCGGCGCCAGCGCGCGACGCCGCTCCCATTTCCGACTCTGAGATTCGTCGCGCGGCGCCAGGCTCCCGCCTTCCGCCCGGCGTCTCCCTCGGATCTCCGGCTGCTCGCGCTTCGCGCCGCCATCGTCGCGGCCGCGGCAATCGCGTGGGCTCAACCTGTGATCGTCACGGATGCCGGGCGGCTGCTGCGGCAGCGGTCCACGGGCCGCGCCGTCATCGTCGATGACAGTCCAAGCGTTGCGGACCACGCGGAGAGGATGCGCGAAGTGGCGGCGGCTGAACGCGCAGGCGTCGCGCGGTCGTTCGAGATTCCTGCGCGGGATCTGCGTTCGGGTCTGCGAGCCGCGTTGACGGCGCTCGACGGCTCGGCGACCGCGCGTCGCGAGCTGGTGGTGATCTCGGATTTCCAGCTCGGAGCGATTTCAGCGCGCGATCTGGCCATGGTTCCGGAGGAGGTCGGTCTTCGGTTCGTGCCGGTCGGACGGAGCCCGGATGGTCGTCGAGCAGACGTTGGGCCCGTGCGCATTCCACCCGAACGAATGATGCTCGGCGCGCCCGGTGTGTCTGCAACCGTTCAGACGATCGCGCTCGTCGGAGACCGGACGCGGGTGGTGCTTGCGCCCTGGCCTCGATCGGTTGGAGGCCCGCGCCTTTACGCTGCGCCGGACGACCAGAGTCAACTCGACTCGCTGATGCGGACTCTTGCTAGGGCCGGGACGCCGGCCTTGCCGGACGATCGGGCCGTGGCGTTGGTGTTTCAGGGCGGCACGCCTCCCTCGGCGATCTCCCCGCCGCGCGATCGCTGGATGAGACAGGCAATTCTGCGGATGCGTCAGGATCGTCGACTGCTGGAGGCCTCTCAGGCCGCGCGAGCGGAAGGCATGGCTGACAGGACTGGATGGGTTGCCGTCACGAACGATGTGCAAGGCCGGCCTCTGACTGCGGCAGCTGCGGTTGGGAGCGAGCTCGTGATTTTCGTCAACGCGCGGCCTGCCGACTACCTTGCCGCTGCCGCGGCGGGGGCGGCGCTCGTGGCAGCGGCCGAACGTCGGTCATGGTCCGAGCACGAAACCGAACTGATTCCCGACGGAACACTCCAGGCGTGGTCACGGCCGCCCTCAACCGGACCGGAATCGCGTTGGCTGCCTGAACCACCGGGCGATGCGCGCTGGTTCTGGGGGCTGGCGCTCCTGCTTCTGATCGCTGAGCTGTTCGTGCGCCGCCGATCGGCCGGTCGCGTGGCAGAGGAGAGGGCGCCCCGTGCAGCCTGACGCCGGATCGAACGTCATCCGCGATCTCCGGCTGGTGGGACGCCGGCTGCTCGTTCGCGATCTGCTGCTCGGTATTACCAGCGCAGCGATTGCGTGCGCCGCGATTGTCGTTGCCTTTCTCGTCACCCGAACTGCCGCGCCGCGAGCTCTTCTGATCTTCGCCGCGCTGAGTGTCCCAACGTTCGTCGTGGTCATGAGGCGCCGATCCCGGACCCTGCGAGATGCCGCGCTGTCTGTGGAACGCGCGGCGCCATCGTGTCGGAACGTCGTGATCACCGCGGTGGAGCTGCTGAACCATCCAGAGCGCGCCGTTGATTGGGTTCGCGGCCGCGTCTTTGCGGATGCGGCGCGGCAGCTGGCCGCGATCCGGACGAACTCGGTCGTGCCGCTCGCGCGGCCGTTGGCCGGAGGCGTGGCGTCAGTTGCCGCGGCAGCCCTTCTGATCGCGATTCAGTCCACGGGGGTGGCATCGGTGGGGGTTCCTGGCAGCTCAGCTCTTCCACCGCCAGCCGGCGCGGGACTGACGATGCGAGTTCACCTGCAACCGCCGTCGTACACCGGACTGAGCGCGACCACGGTCAACGATCCGCAACGATTGGACGTGCTGGAAGGGACGCGGGCGCGCTTCACGTTCGACGGTTCAATTACCGGCATGGGCGTACGATTCGGCGATCGCGCGATCGAGAGCCGGGAAGAGCAGGGGCGCCGCACAGCCGACGTCCTGCTCGTCGAGAGTGGCTACGTTGCGGTCGATGGCGGAGGACGGACGACGCTGATTCCCGTGACCGTGACGGCTGACCGGACTCCGGAGATTCGCATCGATCGTCCCGGTCGCGACCTGATTCTGCCCGACTCGACGGCGGCTATCGATGTCGTCGCCTCAGCATCCGATGATCTCGCGCTCGAGTCGATGTCGCTGCACTATACGAAGATCTCGGGATCGGGTGAGCAGTTCGAGTTCGTGGAAGGGGAACTGCCGATCGAGATCTCGCGGAAGACATCTCAGGCATGGCACGCGAGGGGAAGGATTTCGCTTCGAGCCTTGAACCTCGAGCCTGGGCATTCGATCGTCTATCGAGTCACAGCGCGCGACCGTCGCCCGGGCGGCGCCGGCACCGGGTCGTCGGAAACGTTCTTCATCGAAGTCGCCGGTCCCGGTCAGGTTGCGATCGAGGGGCTCGAGATGCCTCCGGAACAGGATCGGTACGCGCTCAGCCAGCAGATGATCGTCCTGAGAATTCAGCGGCTGCGTGGCGGCGAGGCCAGGCTCACGCATCAGGCGCTGCTGGACGAGGCCGGTGCGATTGCAGCGGAGCAGCGGGCCGTTCGCGCGAATTTCGTGTTCCTGATGGGTGGACACGTCGAAGACGAGGAGGAGGAAGCGGAGCAGGAGCACGAGATTCAGGAAGGCCGGCTGCAGAACACGGCGCGCCAGGAGATTTCGCGGGCGGTTAGACACATGAGCGCCACCGAGGAAGGACTCGTGGCGGCCAATACCACAGTCTCGCTTGCGCAGGCCAGGCTCGCTGTGGAGGCGCTGCAACGTGCCTTCGGGCGCAACCGATACATCCTGCGAACTCTCGGCGTGCGCAGCCGCATCGATCCGTCTCGCCGCCTGAGCGGCGACCTCGGCGACGCGCAGGGGATGGATCGCGCGCTCACAGCGGCATCCGAATCTCCACGAGGACGTGCGGCACGCACACTGCTCGCGGCTGTCGTGTCGGTCGCTCACACGATCGAGGCGAATCGGCGAGCTCCGGTGATCACGACCGGGCTCACACGGGCCGTGGAACAGGCGCTTGCCATCGATCCGGATGACGGGCAATGGCAGCGAATCGTGAGAGCGATGCTCGCGTTTCGCGATGCGGCGGCGCGAGGAGAAGATCCTCTCAGCGACGAGCGCCATCGTGCCGCCATTCGCGGCCTGGCGAACGTCGCGCGCGACGAAACCTTACGCCCTTCAGCGGCAGCTATCCCGGCGACGGATCGCTTGCGCAGTTCATGGACCGAGGAGAGGTCCCGGCGATGACGGCGTTCCTGAGGACTGTCGCGATCGCGATCGCGCTGGTGGCGTTCATCGATCCGGCGATCGCCGTCGAGCGAAGCATGCCGATTCGAGTCGCGCTGCATCTCGACGAGCACGATCCGGATGCCGTCGACGTCCGGTCGAGGCTGCAGACACTGCTCGGTGACGACGTGAACGTCAACGGCGGTGATGAGGCGGCAGCCGTAATCGTCATTGGGCACTCGGCGGAACCCGAGGTATTCGGCGGTGCGGCGCCGGTCTCGACGGTTGCGCTGACGTCCGCACCGAATGTCTCGATTGTGGAGGCGCCGGCGTCGATAACGCTGCGATCGGGGCAGGCCGCAGACCTCCGTCTTCAGCTCGAGGGCCGCGGCGTCGCGGGCGCGGCCTCGACCGTAATCCTCGAGGAACGAGGCGTCGAGCTCGCGCGCACCGAACACCGTTGGAACGCTGACGGCCGCGTCACTGTTACGCTGCCCCACGTAGCCATCGTCCGTGGCGTGAGCACGCTCACGGCACGGGTCGTGCCTCTGCCGGACGAGAAACGGACCTTCGACAATCGCGCAAGCGTGCGTGTGCTGGCTGACGACGGTGCGTCGCGAGTGGCGATCGTCGAGCCCCGGCCTTCCTGGCCTGCCAGTTTCGTCCGGCGTGCGTTGGAGACCGATCCGACGTTCGATCTCGCCTCGGTCGTGCGCGTGTCACGCGGCATCGTGTCGCGTGCCGGTTCGACACCGCAGGGCCTGACCGCCGATCAACTCGCCCGGTTCGACGTCGTCATCGTCGGTGCACCCGAAGAACTGCGATCCGCTGAGGTCCGGGCGCTGCGCGAGTTCGCAAGCGTGCGGGGTGGGACAGTAATCCTCCTGCCTGACAGACGTCCGTCGGGCGACTATGTCGAGCTGTTGCCCGGAACGTTCTCGGAACAACTGCTGGCCGAGCCTCGAGCGCTCGCTAACGGATTGCGGGGCAGCGAAGTCGTCACTCTGCGCGCGGTTGGTCTGTCTCCACTTGCCGCCCTCGATGGACGCGAGACCGTGATTGGATCGTGGCCCGTCGGCGACGGCCGAATCCTGTTCTCTGGAGCGCTGGATTCCTGGCGTTTCCGCGGTGATGCGAACGGCGCGTTCGCGCGATTCTGGCGCGAAACGGTGGAGGCGGCCGCGCTCGCGGCGCCGCCACGCGTTCGCGTGACGCTCGAGCCGGCAGTGGTGCGGCCGCATCAACTCTCGCGGCTCACCGTCCGCCTGCGCCGGAGTGAGTTCGAGCAAACGCCGGGGGTGATTCATCTTCCTGCCGTCGCTGCTCGATTGATCGACCCCGGCGGAAGAGCCGGGATGATTCGGCTGTGGCCCGCTGCCGAACCTGGCGTGTTCGAGGCGGACGTTGCCGCTGTCGATGCCGGTCTGCACGATGTTCGCGTCAGGTCGGACCTCGGCGCAGCGGCGGACACGACGCTGGTCGTCGAGCCCGAAGCATCGCAGGCGGTTGCACCGGTCCTCGAATCCCTCGCGGCCTTGAGCGGGGGAGTTGCGGTCGCCGCCGACAACCTCGATCCGCTGATCGAGTACCTTGGCTCGATCGAGAATGAACGGCGCAGAATCGTGACGCATCCGTTTCGATCGACATGGTGGATGGTCCCCTTCGCTGGCGTCCTTGGCGCGGAATGGATGCTGCGCCGGCGTGCGGGGCTGCGGTAACGAGGCTGCGTCGTGACGATCGACAGCTATCTGACCTATCTGCGGGATGTCCGGCGCATGTCGGCCAACACCGTCGAAAGCTACGCGCGGGATCTCTCGGCGCTCGCGGCCTTCGCGGAGAAGCAGGGGCGGGATGTTCCAGCCCTCGACCGGCGCGATCTCGAGGCCTTTGTGCGCAGCCTGATGGCGAGCGGACTGTCGCCACGATCCACGGCTCGCGCAGTGGCCTGCATCCGTGGGTTCTACCGGTTCCTCGCGGTCGAGCAGAATCGCGAGACGAGTGCGGCCGACGATCTCCGTGCGCCACGCGCCTGGGCCAGCCTTCCGAAGTTTCTGGATCTCGAGGAAGTCGACCGTCTGCTGGCGCAGCCTGACGTGTCCAACCCGCGCGGGCTGCGCGACAAGGCCCTGATCTCGGTGTTGTATGCCACGGGCCTCCGGGTGACGGAGCTCATCTCACTGAAGCTCACCAATCTCCATCTGGAGGAGGGATACCTGGTCTGCCGCGGGAAAGGGGAGAAGGAGCGAATCGTCCCGATCGGTCACGAAGCGGTTGACTGGGTGCGGCGGTACCTCGCGGACGGGAGATCGCATCTGGTCAAGCGCGCGTCACCGTGGTTGTTCGTCAACGCGCGGGGCGGTCCACTGTCGCGAGTGGGCTTCTGGAAGCTGCTGAAGGAATACGGGCTGAAGGCCAACATCACGCACGACATCAGTCCGCACGTGCTGCGGCATTCGTTTGCCACGCATCTTCTCGATCGCGGCGCCGACCTCCGCGCGATCCAGATGATGCTCGGTCATGCCGATCTGTCGACGACCCAGATCTACACGCATGTGCTCGAGGCGCGGTTGCGAACCGTCTACGACAAGTTCCATCCGCGGCGGTGACCCGGATCCGTGGCCGTCAGCCAGGAGCGAATCGTCCAAATCCCCGGCCGGCGGCAATGTTTGCCGGTCTGGCGGGCAACCTGTAAAATTGTTCGGATCTAACCGTCGCGGCGGCATCTGCGGCGCAAGGCACACACCCGCACGTTCCGGGACAACGAAACGAGGAGCTCGACGACATGAGCCGTAAGGGCCGTTATCTTTTCACGTCGGAGTCGGTCACCGAGGGCCACCCCGACAAGATCGCCGACCAGATTTCCGATTCGATTCTCGACGCCATTCTTGCTCAGGACCCGGTCGGCCGGGTCGCCTGCGAGACGCTCGTCACCACGGGCATGGCGATGATCGCCGGCGAAATCACCACGAGTTGCTACGTCGACTTCCCGCGCATCGTGCGCGACACCATCAGGGACGTCGGCTATACGCGTGCCAAGTACGGCTTCGACTCGGAAACCTGCGCCGTGCTCTCCTCGATTCACGAGCAGTCGCCGGACATCGCGATGGGCGTCGATCCAGGGGGCGCGGGAGACCAGGGGCTCATGTTCGGCTACGCGTGTCGGGAGACCGAAGAACTGATGCCGCTCCCCATCATGCTCGCGCACAAGCTCGTCAAGGGGCTTTCCTGCGCTCGACGTGATGGGGTGATGGATTACCTGCGCCCCGACGGCAAGTCGCAGGTCTCGGTCGAGTACGACAACGGCAAGCCTGTTCGCGTGGACACGGTCGTAGTCTCCACGCAGCACAGCGCCGAGGTCACGAACGAAACCCTCCGCGAAGACATCCTCGAGAAGATCATCAACCGCGTGATTCCTGCCGACATGGTCGACAAGGGCACGAAGTACCTGATCAACCCGACCGGGCGGTTCGTGGTTGGCGGTCCCCATGGAGACGCGGGAGTCACGGGCCGGAAAATCATCGTGGACACTTATGGTGGCGCGGCGCCCCACGGCGGCGGCGCGTTTTCGGGCAAAGACCCAACCAAGGTCGATCGCTCTGCCTGCTACATGGCTCGATACGTCGCGAAGAACGTGGTCGCCGCTGGACTCGCGGACCGCTGTCAGGTGCAGCTCGCGTACGCGATCGGGGTCGCCGAGCCGGTGTCTGTCTACGTCGACACGTTCGGTACGGGCAAAGTGGATGACGAAAAGATCAGCGAGCTCGTGAGGGGGCATTTCAAGCTCACGCCGCGCGGGATCATCGAAACCCTCGATCTGCGCCGGCCGATCTACAAGAAGACCGCTGCCTTCGGCCACTTCGGCCGAACGGAACCCGAGTTCACGTGGGAGCGGACCGACAAGGCGACCGGTCTCAAAGCGGACGCTGGCGTCTGAGACCTGCACAAGAACGAATGAGCCGACAGCCGTTCGACCGGTATCGGCGGTGAGTGTTCGCATTAAGAAACTGACGCTGATGATGACGGCGGCCCTGATGGCCGCCGTCATTGTTTTTGCCACCGGTCCCCGTGCGCCTCTGAGGACGGCTCCTGCTCCGGCTCGATCCGATGCGCCCACTGTGCGAGGCGCGTTCCACATCCACACGACACGGTCGGACGGCGCGCTGGGGAAGAGGGAAGTCGCCGCCGCCGCGGCTCGGGTGGGATTGCAGTTCGCAGTGTTCACCGACCACGGCACCGGTCAGTCGCCTCCGGACCCGCCCGAGTACATCGATGGTGTGCTGTGCGTGGACGGCGTTGAAATCAGCAGCAACGACGGGCACTACATCGCGATCGATATGCCGGCCGCGCCCTACCCGCTTGGCGGCGACGCCGACACGGTCGCGGAGGACGTGGCGCGCCTCGGCGGATTCGGCGTGGCGGCGCATCCCGCCTCACCTCGCGCGGAGCTCGCCTGGTCGGACCTGGACGTGCCGATCGATGGATTCGAATGGCTCAATGCCGATAGCGAATGGCGCGACGAGGGACGCTTGCGCCTCGCGCGCGGACTCCTCGACTACGTGTGGAGGCCGGCCGGTGCGCTGGCCGCGCTGATGGATCGGCCGGTCGAGGCGCTCCGAGGCTGGGACGAGCTGACCGGCACCAGACCCGTAGTCGGCCTGGCGGGGCATGACGCACATGGTGGCCTCGGCGCGGAGACCGGTGGTCAGAGCGGACGGAGAATCCACCTGCCATCGTACGAAGCGAGTTTCCGGACATTCTCAGTCCATGCTGCGCTGAGTCGCCCCTTCACCCGCGACGCCGCAACGGATGCGCGGCTGCTGCTCGACGCAGTCCGAGCTGGCTCGGTGTTCACCGTCATTGATGCGATCGCCACACCCGCATCGTTGGACTTCCGAGCGACTCTTGGGAACTCGACCGTCATAATGGGCGGCCGTCTGCCGGGCGGACAAGGGCCGGCTCGGTTCGTCGTCCGGGCCACCGTTCCACCGGGTGCAACGACCATTCTCAAGCGCAACGGATCCGTCGTTCTCGAGACCAGCGGGGGAGCTTTCGAAAGAGAAGAGATGACGCCTGGGGTCTATCGAGTCGAAATCGAAGTGCCGGGCGCACCGGGGACGCCGCCGGTTCCATGGTTGGTCAGCAACCCGATCTATTGGCAATCCGCTGATGCGGTGAAGGCCTCCAGCTCGTCTCCGGATCAGCTCCGTCTGAAACTGCCGCTGACCCAGGCGTCATGGCACGTTGAATCCGATCCCGGATCGACGGGCAGCATCACTTCGGACGGGACCTCTGTCACGCTCTCGTATCGCCTCAAGGACCTGCCGCGCGCGAGCCAGTTCGTGGCGTTCGCCGTTGACCTTCACGAGGTGCCGCCGGATGTGAACACGATTGCGCTCCGAGGCCGCGCCGCCGAACCCATGCGGATGTCGGCGCAGCTGAGATTCGGGCAGGACCAGGAGCAGCGCTGGACGCGGTCGGTCTACCTCGATTCGACGGAGCGTGACGCCCGCATTCCGCTGACGAAGCTCCGCCACGCCGCGGAAAGCCGGACCGCGCCTCCTCCCGCACGGCCGCCCGTCTCTCGTGCCACATCACTCCTCTTCGTCGTCGACCTTACAAACGGAGTGCCCGGTGCGCAGGGGAGCCTCACGCTTCGGGACGTCGGGCTTGGGGTGCAGTAAGAGGAACGGGAGTGCGGCGGCGCACTGATGGTCGGGGCTTCAAGCTCGACGTCAGGTTTTGACGGTCAGGAACACGTACGCCGCGGCGCCCAGTACAACGATGTTCGGTGTCCAGGCGGCGAGGATTGGCGTCAGGAGACCGCTCTTGCCGAGCGCGACGAAGAGGCTGGTGACGATCCAGTAGCCCAGCGCCAGCACGATGCCGAGGCCGATTGCGTAGAGCGCGCCGCGCCGGCCGGTGCTGACGCCGAACGGGATGGCGAGGAGGGTCATGACGAGCGTCACGAACGGAAACGCGAATTTGTGCTGCAGCTCGACCGAGAGATGGCTGACATTGACACCGCTCGCCGCCAGCTCGTTGACGTACTTGCGCAGCTGCACCACGGTCATCATTTCCGCGATGGGCTGTTCGCTCTCGAAGTAGTCCGGCGGTTCGAGCGCGAGTGGATGTTCCGCGGACTCGGTCCATTTCTGGGTTGCAGCGGTGAAGTCCCCGATTCGAACGCGCTGGCCGACCCAGCCGCGGCTGTAATGGGCCGTTTCGGCGGACGTCGCGGTCGCCAGATCCCACTTGTCGGTCCTCGGTTGATAGATGGTCAGGGCGGCCAGCTCCTTTCGTTCGGGGTTGAAGTCCAGGTAGTGATAGATGGCGCCCTCGCGGCCGACCACCCACTGGCGATTCATGGCGTCGAACACGCGCGGCGTCCGGCCCCGGATCTTCGCGTCGATGACTTCGGCTTTGCGGTTGGATCGCGCCAGGACCCGCTGCTCGAGTCCGAAGATGGTGGCGCTGAAGACGAGCGACAGCAGCACCACGGCCAGCGATGCGCGGTAGAGACTGACGCCGCAGGCCTTCATCACCGTCAGTTCGCTGTTCCGCGACAGCAGGCCGAACGTCACCAGCACGCTCAGCAGCGCCGAAATCGGAATGACGTAGTAGATGAACCTCGGCGTCATGTAGACCAGCAGGGTGAGCACTTCCGCGGTCGTCGCCTGACCCTTGAAAATCTTGTCCGACTTGTCGAGGAACGTGGAGATATAGAAGAGCCCCAGCAGTGCCAGGAACGACAGGCCCACGATCCTGAGATACATGCGGCTGATGTAGCGATCGAGCAGGCCGGGCACGGGAAGCCTGAGCCGGGGAATACGGATTACGAGAACAGGCGGCCGGCGGCCGGGTGGTCCGGCTGGCGGCTGGCTGCTCGCGCCGTCCTGTCTCGCGGTCGTGCCGGGAGCAGCCGTCGTGACCGCCGCGACGGCCTGTGTCCGCTCGCGAAGCCATGGCAACGCGGTTCTCGTGATGGCAACCGGGAGCTTGAAGGGGAGCCGTCCCTCCACGTATCTGGCCCGCCAGATCAGGGCGATCACCCCGAACAGCCCGAGGACGATATTCGGGATCCAGCGCGACAGGTACATGTTCACGTAATGTCCCTTCGTGAGCGATTCGCACAGGAACATCACGATGTAGTAGGCAAAGATGACCGCCGTTCCGACCACGAATCCGGCGAGTTTGCCCTCGCGCGCGACCGTCATCCCGAGCGCGACGCCGATGATGCCGAACACGAGGCAGGCGACGGGGAAGGAAAACTTCTGCTGGATCGCCATGACCTCCGGGTGCTTCGAGTGTCCCGTCCGGACCTTCTCCTCACCGTCGACGCGGAGCTCGGCGATGGTCTTCTCATTGACCCCTTTCTGGATGCTGATTTTCGGGAATACCTGATCCGGGTTCAGGCCCAGGACCTGCTCCGGAAACCAATGTGAATCGGTTGGCCGGGCCTGGCCTCCGGGACGGGCGGTTCGATAACTGGTGCCGTTGACGAGGACCAGGTCGACCGTTCGCCTGGTCCGGTCGACGACCAGCCGCCCGCGTTCGGCAAAGTACATGGTCGTTTCCCCTGCCTGGCTCGTGTTCGCGACCGTGAGCTTCTTCCAGCCGGTCTGGCCCGGGTCTGGCTCGGCGCCCGCGTAGAGGACCCAGCCGGGAAAGTCCTGATAGAAGATTCGCGGCTGGATGTCGGTCTCGACCTTCTGAGACACGACTCTGAACGTGATTTCCCGGAACATCTGGTTCGCGTCCGGGATGGCGACGATCATCACGTATCCGGTCGCCAGCGTCGCAAGGCTCGCGAACAGCCCGATCGGCCTGAGGATCCGGTAGGGGCTGACCCCGCACGCCAGCAGGGCCATTGATTCCCGGTCGGCCGACATCCGGCCGAGGCCGATCAGGATTCCAACGAGCACCGCCATCGGGATCGTCAGGCCGAGCGCCTGCGGCACCAGGGTCACGAGGATGCGGGCGGCCGTCCCCCAGGTCACTCCTTTGGCGAGCAGGTTCTCGAGGTATTCCATCACCGGCGGCATCACCAGGAGGAACGTGAAAATCAGCAGCGCCAGGACGAACGGCGGCAGGATCTCGCGAAGCACGTAGCGGTCGAGCGTGCGCATTTCTCGGTCAGTCGAGAGTATCAGAGACGGCCGGATTTGGGCGGTCGCGGTGGGCGGGTTCGCCGAAATCCGCGATCCGACACCGGGTTAGGTCGGAACCTCGAAAACCGGTCCGCAAACCTTCCACAGGGGCCTTTTACTGGGCAAACCCATTGGGTCTGATAATGAGTGTTATGTTAACTAACCGGACGGTCCGGCCCCGTTTTCCGGCACTTGCGCCGGCGTTTGGTCCGGCCCGCTCTCGGCGGCGACGTGCGTCACTTAGCTCCGTGAGCCCAGGGAATCAGCTCGGTTCGTGGTCACGCCATGAGGCTTCTAGTTTGGTGGTCGTCGCCGTGAAGTCCGTTCTCCGGGCGATCGGCTCGCGGAGGTCGCGCGCCTTTGCGGCGTTGGGCTCAGCGCGCTCAAGGGCTTCGTCCTGGCGTCGCGTCGGGACCGGTCTTCGTAGCTCAAATTGCCGTGCAGATCCTTGGTTCTGGGCCCACTTCAGGCCTGCCGACGCCTATTTCCGGCGGTCTTGCTGGTTAAACTGCTGTAAAACTGTGGTTTAGGGTGAATGTCGGCCAGCCGACAAGGATTTCAGCCGCTGACGCGGCAGGACGAGGGGTCCGGAAAGGCCAGTCGTCCTTCTAAACAAGGAGGATGGGGACGGGAGTTTTATTTCCTCGGTTCCCGGCAAGTTCCTTCGCTGACGCTGGAGGACGGGGAGGGTCTGGAAAGGCGTGTGGAGTCCAGAAGGTGTGTGAGACCTCTCGCTCTCCTGGTCTCCTTCTTCCGTGTTGGCGAAGCGAGTCTCGTAACAGGTCCCGGCAAGTTTCCTTTGCTCGGCTCTCAAGACGCGCTTCGAGCTTCGGCGGCATCGTTGTGCCGTGTCGTCCCGTCTGAGTGGTTGGGTCAGCGGTCAGGGTCCGACTGCGGTTAGGGTCCGACCGGCTCTCCAAATCGATCAGTGCGCGCTCTTCAGTTCTTTGATGATCGCCTCGAGCGCCTCGATGACCTCGTCGCGTTCGACCCGGGACTTGGTGAACCTGAGCTGCAGCTTGAACGCCTTGGTAGGAGCCTTGTAGCTGAAGACGTACGACTTCGGCCGGCCGGCCTTGGGTTTGGCGGTCTCCCGGCGGACGACTTCACGCGTCACGCCGCCTTCTCGGGCGATTTTCTCGACCAGGGCTACCATTTTCTGTGAGTCGCCCTGCCTAACTATCTGTAAAAGCAATGACTTAGAGTGAATGTCGGCCAGCCGACAGAGGTTTTTGACCTCTTCCGGGATGCCATTCAGCGACAAGGACTCCGTGACGGCGGTCCGTGACTTCCCCAGCCGGCGCGCTATGTCCTCGTGGGTGTAGGCGCAGCGCGTCGCCAGCGACTGGAGCGCTTCAGCCTCTTCGAAGGGCGTCAGGTCCTTGCGTTGGAGGTTTTCGATGAGCGCGATTTCGATGATCTCGTTGTCGTCGACTTCGCGGATGACGATGGGGATCTCGCGCAGGCCGACCTGCACGGCCGCCTGGTAGCGGCGCTCGCCCGCGATGATCTGATAGCGCGCGCCGCGCTGCCGGACGACGAGTGGTTCGATGATTCCTTTTTCCGCGATCGACGCCATCAGTTCCGACAGGTCGCCCATGACCTGTCGCGGCTGGTTCGGGTTCGCATCAATCTGATCGATCCCGACCATGCGTCCGATGGGAGTGCCCGCCGAACTGGTGAGCGCTTCCACATAGTGAGAGTCGTGGCGCATCCGGACGGTCTGCGGCAGTCCTCGCTTAGGCACGGTCCATGACCTCCTCGCAGAGGCGGTAATACTCCGCCGCGCCGCTCGATTCTGGCGCGAACGAAAAAATTGATTCCTTGTACGCCGGGCTCTCCTCCAGTCGCACGCTCTTCGTGATCACGGTCTTGAAGACTTTCGGCCCGAAGACTCGATCGATCTGCGAGCGGATGTCACGCGCCAGCGCCGTGCGCTTGTCGTGCATGGTGATCACCACGCCCAGGATGCGGAGATTCGGGTTGGCGCGGCCGCGCACCTTCTCGACGGTCTCGAGAAGATCGTCGGTGCCTTCGAGTGCGAAATACGACGACTGGATCGGGATGAGCAGATGCGTGGCCGCGACGAGCGCGTTGACCGTCAGCAGCCCCAGCGTCGGTGGACAGTCGATGACGATGTTCGGGTAGTCGGCTTGAATCGGCTCGAGCCGATCCTTCAGTCGGAAGTGCGCGTCGAGCTCGCCCACCAGCTTGGCTTCGAGCTTCGCGAGCGCGATTCGCGACGGCGCGATGAACAGGTTCGGTTGGGTCGACGGGAGGATGATGTCCGTGAATCCTACGGTCGATTCGACGATGGCGTCGTACACGCTGCGCGTGATGTCGGGAACGTCGAGAAACGACATCGAGCTGTTCGCCTGGGGGTCGAGATCGACGAGGAGTGTGGGCTTCCCCCGCAGCGAGAGCGCGGCGGCCAGATTGATGGCGGTCGTGGTCTTCCCCACGCCGCCCTTCTGGTTGGCGATAGCAACGATCATCTGAACGCGGTACGAGTTCGCAGGCCGGCGCCATTGTATGGCGAAAGTCCCCGTGATTTCAAAATTTACCGAAATTGCCCGCGACTTCGCGCGGCAGCACTGCTGAGGACGGGAGTTTTCGGGTCCCTGGGTCAGGGACCGCCGAGTCGGGTAGGCACTTTTCAGGGAGAACCGGAGGGCGGGAGGAATGCTTATAGGGACGACGGGAGGGCTGCTGGGGCAGCCGCTCTTACATCTTGTACTTCCCCATTTCGTCCGGATCCAGGCTTTCGAGCCATTTCTGCAGCCGCTCCGCATCACCCTTGTCAGGAGCAAAGTCGATCGTCTTCGCGTTGTCGATGACGCGGTCCTCGACGAAAATCGGCGCGCGGGCGCGGAGCGCGAGCGCGATCGCGTCGCTTGGCCGCGCATCCACTGCGAGCGGCTCTCCGTTCACTTCGAGGTGAATGAGGGCGTAGAACGTGTTTTCCTTCAGGTCCGAGACGACGATCTTGCGGATCTCCGCCTTGAGGTCGTGAATCACGTTGCGCAGGAGGTCGTGCGTCATCGGGCGCGGGGTGGTGACGTTCTCGATCTGCAGGGCGATGGCGTTGGCTTCGAACACCCCCACCCAGATCGGCAGGACGCGCTGGCCGTCCTTGTCACGCAGGATGATGATAGGCATGTTGGTGATCGGATCGACCATCAACCCCTTGATTGTCATTTCGATCTGCATCCCAATCCCCATAGCGGTTAGAAAGCTACGAAGCTGCCGGCGTGGTGTCAAGCCGCGCCGCAGCCTCCCCTTTCAGGCTGTTCGGATTGGCGGCTGTGATGAGGACGGGAACCAGGCGGCCAATCCAGGCCGGATCCCCCGCAAAGTTCACGACCGTGTTCCCGCTCGTTCGACCCGACAGCTCCCAATCCCGCCGGCGGCTTCGTGAATCGACGAGCACCTCGAATACGCGCCCCACCGCCTGTTCGTGCAGTTCGCCCTGAGTCTCCCTCTGCAGCGCCTGCAGCGCGACAATGCGGCTCGTCTTCTCCGCCTCGGTCACGTCGTCGGCGAGGCGCTTGAGGGCGAGCGTGTTCGGCCGCGGTGAGTACTTGAAGGAAAACATGCTGTGATACCGGACGGCACGTGTCAGTGACAGCGTCGCCTCGAAATCCTCCTCGGTCTCTCCAGGGAACCCAACGATCATATCGGTCGAGAGCGCGATGTTCGGGATGGCGTCCCGGAGACGCTCGACGAGCTGCAGATAGTCCTCCCGGGTGTGACGCCGGCGCATGGCGGCCAGGATCCGGGTCGAGCCGGACTGCACCGGCAGATGCAGATGGCGGCAGACCTTGGAGAGCGATCGCATCGCTCCGATCATGCGGGGCGTGACGTGACGAGGATGCGGGCTGGCAAACCGAATGCGATCGAGCCCGTCGATGTCCTGGAGCCGCTCGAGCAGTCCGGCGAAATCACAGGCGGCAACGTCTGGCGCCTGATAGTGATTGACGATCTGTCCCAGGAGCTGAATCTCTCGGGCGCCGGTCTCGACGGCGTGGCGGGCTTCCGCGACGATGTCGGCTGCCGGACGCATTCGTTCGTGCCCGCGGGTGTACGGGACCACGCAGAACGCGCAGAATTCATTGCAGCCTTCGATGATGGTGACGTACGCCTTCAGGGGATCGTTTCGTCTGGCGATGCCCAGCGGAAACGACACGTCTCCGAGCGGATCGAGGTCGATCGCGGGCGACCGGCGCTTCGGCGTCTCGACGGCCTGATTCACGAGAACCGGGAGCCGCTTGAGATTCTGTGTCCCGATGATGACGTCCACGTCCTTCGAGCGCCGGAGAATCTGCGCGCCTTCCTGCTGCGCGACGCAGCCCGCGACCGCGACGATTGGCCGGCGCCCGGTCTCGAGCTCCATCTGGTGAAACTCGCCGAGCCTCGTGAATAGTTTCTCCTCGGCTTTCTCGCGAACGCTGCACGTGTTGATCAAGACGACATCGGCGTCCTGGTCGTCGTCGGTCGGCTCGTATCCAGCCTGCTCGAGCAGCCCCGCCATCCGCTCCGAGTCGTGCACGTTCATCTGACAGCCGTAGGTTTCGATCAGGTACTTTCTGGCCATTACTTTGGGACTTTCGCCTTCGCCAGCGCGAGGGGTTTCGCTTTCGCCTTTCGCTTTTTATTCACTGAACGCTGCTACGTTTCAGCATCTCCCGGGCGCTGGCGCGCACCGAGGCGGACACCTCCGCTCCGGCGATCATCCGGGCGAGCTCCTCTTCGCGCTCGCGAACCGAGAGCATCTTCACGTCGGTCACCGTGCGCGCCCCCTTCACCGACTTCGCGATCCGGTACTGGGTGGTCCCATAGGCCGCGATCTGCGGGAGGTGCGTGATGCAGAGCACCTGGAACCGGCCGCCGAGCTCTTTCAGTCGCGCACCGACGACATCAGCGACGGTGCCGCCGATGCCCGCGTCGACCTCATCGAAGATCAGCGTCTTCCCGGGAGCATCGGTCGACGCCAGGGTCTTCAAGGCGAGCATGATCCGTGACAACTCCCCGCCGGAGGCGATCCGGGCAAGCGGCCGCAGGTCCTCGCCCGGGTTCGGTGACAGGAAGAACTCCCCCTCGTCGCTGCCCCGCTCCGTCCAGGCCGCCTCGCCGCGGTCGGGGAGAAACCGGACCTCGCAGCGCGTGTGGGGCATGGCGAGGTCCTTCAGCGACCGTTCGAGCCGCGCGGTGAAGTCGGCCGCGGCCGCCCGACGGCGCTTCGAGATCACGCTCGCCTCAGCCAGGTATTCCTTGCTGGCTTGCTCGAGCAGGCCTTCGATCTCCGTTGCCCGGGCGTCGGCGTTTCTAATCCCGTCGAGCTCCTGCTCGAGCGTGGCTGCCATCGCGATCACGTCATCCAGAGCAGGGCCGTGCTTTTTCTTGAGGCGTTCGAGTACCGCGAGCCTGTCCTCGACTTCCTGCAGCTTCGCGGGTGAGGCATCAATGGCCCCGGAATACGAGCGCAGGAAATAGGCGAGATCTTCGAGCTGCGACTTGACGGCATCCCTAGCAGCCAGATACGGCGCGAACTGCGGATCTATTCCAGCGAGCTCCCCCACTTTCTTCCAGACGCTGGAGAGCGACGCCAGGGCGGCGGCGTCTCCTTCATACAGAAGGGTGTTCGCCTCCGCGCACAACCGCTGAAGTCGATCGGCGTTGCCGAGCACCTGGCGGGCCGCCGCGAGCTCGACGTCCTCGTTCGGTTTCGGCGCGGCTCTCCGGATCTCGTTGAGCTGGAACTCGAGGAACTCGGCTCGACGTGCCTTGTCGCGATCGTTGGCAGTAAGACGGTCCCGTTCGGCGCGCAGCTGCTGCCATCCCGAGAAGGCCTTGCTGACGCGTGCGCGCTCCGGGTGAAGTTGCGCGAACGCGTCGAGCAGGTCGAGGTGCGTCGTGGGATCGAGCAGCAGCTGATGCTCGTGCTGCCCGTGCAGATCCACCAGTCGCGAGGCTGCATCGCGGAGCGATGTCGAAGTCGCGAGTGAGCCGTTCAGGAACGCTCGACTCCGGCCGCTCTGTGCCGACAGCTCCCGGCGGACGATCAGCTCGGCGCCGTCGGCCTCTTCGAAGACCGCTTCGACCGTGGCGTGGTCCTCACCTGTCCGAACGAGCTCGGCCGAGGCACGGCCGCCGACGAGCAGGCCGACCGCCCCCACCAGGATGGATTTGCCCGCCCCGGTCTCCCCCGTCAGCACGTTCAACCCCGGCTCGAACTCCAGTTCGAGACGTTCGATGACGGCGAGATTACGAATGGACAAAAAACGGAGCATCGGCCCGAAGTGCCATCTTATCAGATGTTTGACAGTGTATATGGCGCGTGCTACGCTTCACGAAACTGCGCTGTCCCAGCGGCGTGGAAGTGGATCGGTCGAGGGGATGCGACGCCGAGAACGGACCGCATCCGCAGGCTCGACGTCGAAAACGTGTGTCGTTGGAGGGCTGTTTGCGCATGCCTTTCTTCGCGCTTGCGCTTTTTGCGCAGAGCGCGCAGCCGGAAGCTGGGTCCGGTGAGCTGGCCAGAAACTCAGACATCGTCAGGCTCGTTGCCGACGCAACTCTCGTCGGCAAAGTAGTCCTGCTCATCCTGCTGATTTTTTCCGCGGTTTCCTGGGCCGTCATCTTCTACAAAATCTGGGTGTACCGCCGGGCCGAACAGCAGTCGTCCACCTTCCTGAGCGTGTTTCGCAAAAGCTCGAAGTTCTCTGAGGTGCAGGCCGTCTGTCCCTCGCTCAGCGCGAGCCCGCTGGTCGGGATCTTTCAATCGGGCTATGCGGAGCTCAATACGCAGCTGCGGACCGACAAGGCGGCTGAGCCCGGCAAGCCGGGCGGCTCGGCCGGACGTCCAACCCTCAAGAGCCTCGATGCCGTGGATCGCGCCCTGTTGCGAGCGACGACCGTCGAGCTGAACAAACTCGAGCACCGCGTACCATTTCTGGCGACGACCGCGAGCATCACGCCCTTCATCGGCCTGTTCGGCACGGTGTGGGGCATCGTCATTGCGTTCCAGGGGATAGCGACCGCCGGCAACACGAGCCTCGGCGTTGTGGCGCAGCCCATCGCCGAGGCGTTGATTGCAACTGCGGCGGGCCTGTTCGCAGCAATCCCGGCGGTCTATTTCTACAATCACTTCACCAACAAGGTGAAGAAGTTCGCCTCGGAGATGGACGATTTTTCGCTGGAGTTCTTGAATATCTCGGAGCGGAATTTTACGTAACGACGACAGTTCGCGTGGCTGGGCCACGCGCATCGAGAGAAAACAGGGATGCCGAAAGTTCATCCGACCGGTGGAGGCGGAGGCGGCCGTCGCGGCCGCGGCGCTCGCGTGGGCACGTCGCTCTCCGAGATCAACGTCGTGCCGCTCGTCGACGTCATGCTCGTGCTCCTCGTGATCTTCATGGTCACCGCGCCGATGATGCAGCAGGGATTGAACGTGAACCTGCCGCAGGCACGGCGCGGCGATCCGCTGAAGGCACAACCGATCTACGTCACGATCCCGAAGGATTTCTCGGAACGCCGGTTCGTCCAGATCGGCGATGAACAGGTTCGCTTCGAGGTGCTGCACGAGCGCGTGCGGCAAGCGATCCTGCCTCGTGACGACAAGTCGCTGTTCATTCGCATGGACGCCGCGGTCACGGCGCAGGACTTCTATTCGGTCTTCGATGAACTGAAGCGTGCCGGAGTCGAGAAAATCGCTCTCGCGGCGCAGCCGAAGCAGGGACGATAAACGTGCAGGAAGCGGTCAGCGCGGTTCTCCACGATCGGGCCAGGGATGCCGACGGCATCAACCGCATGCTGATGCTGTCGTTTGGCGCGCATGCCGTGCTGCTCGCGGCGATCTGGCTGATGCCTGGCGTGTGGCCGGCCGCGCGCACTGATGATCGGGCTGTGATGACTATTTCGGTCGGGGGTGTGGAAGGACCTGATACCGGCGGGTTGACCTCAATCGCCGATCGAGCGATACAGGCAATCGCAAAGCCCGATACCCGGGTCACGGACACGCCGCCGGCGGCCAAGACGCCAGAGATGGTCGAGTCGACCGCGAAGCCGCTGCCCAAACCACCAGCGAAAGTCGAGAAGCCCGCCGCCGCGTCGCGGACGAAACCTCCGACGATGGGTGAACAGATCAAAACGGGATCCTCGCAGGTGAAGACCGGCGGCGCGGCGACTCCGTTCGGCGGACTTGCACAGGGAGGCGGCGGCGGAGGGGACGTCAGGCTCGACGTCCAGAACTTCTGCTGTCCGCAATACATCGTGCTGATGCGGCAGCGCATTCAGCAGCGATGGAATCCGAACATGGGGGCGGCCGGCCAGCCCGAAGTGAAGTTTACGATTCGACGAGACGGCATGATCACGCAGGTCGAACTGTCCAGGTCGAGCGGTCAGGCCCTGCTCGACCTGGAGGCGCGACGCGCGGTCGCGACGACGATTCAACTGCCGCCGCTTCCGCGTGAGTTCACGGGCGATCACTTGACGGTTTACTTGGTATTCGACTTCAAGCGCTAAATGAAGACACTACCCTTGCTTGCCGCAGTCCTCGGGGCCTCAGTGGCCTTGACCCTTTCCGCGCAACAGACGCCACCGGCGGGTGGTCAGCAGCCGGCGGCGCCCGCACAGCAACCCACGGAAGTCAGAACCATCATCAGCAGCGGAGATCGTGATCTGCCGCCGAAGCTCGCCGTCCCGCCTTTCATCGCTCTGACGAACGACAGCGAGACGCAGGCGGCGGCGAAGACGATCGGCGAAGTGCTCTTCGACGACATCGCGTTCGAAAAAGAGTTCTACATGATCCCGCGTGACACCTATCGCAGCGTTCCGCAGCCGACGTCTCTCGACAACGTCCGGCTCGACCTGTGGAAGGAGCTTGGCGCGGACGGTGTGCTCGTCGGCAGCATTGCCAAGTCCGGCAGCGGCGTGACCGTGCAGTTCCGTCTGATCAACGTCGCGAGCGGCGCGGCCGCGATGGCCAAGGAGTACAGCGGCGCGGCCCGGACGATTCAGGTGAGCGAGAGCCGGCTCTACGCCCACACCATCGCCGACGAGCTTCACAAAGAGCAGCGCGGCTTGAACGGGATTGCGCGCACAAAAATCGCCTTCTCGTCGGATCGCGATGGCGAGCGCATTCGCGGGCCGGTCGCCGATCGGGGGATCTCGAATCTCTATATCGCCGACTACGACGGCGCCCGGCAGCAGCGCGTGACGATCTCGCGCGCCCTCGACATCTCGCCGGTCTGGAACCCCGACGGCAAGACCATCGCCTTCTCGTCCTGGCGCTCGGGATATCAGGACATCTACTACCTGTTTCCTTACGGCGGCTCACCGATTCAGAATCCGACGAAGGGAACTCCGGACAAGCAGAACTATCTGCCCGCCTGGTCACCCGATGGAGCGAAGGTGGCGTTCACCTCGAGCCGGGATGGCAATGCGGAGATCTACGTGATGAACCGCGACGGCAGCAATGTGCAGCGGCTGACGAACCACCCGTCGATCGACGTCACGCCGACGTGGTCTCCCGCCGGGACGCAGATCGCGTTCACTTCCGAGCGAAGCGGCAATCCGCAGATCTACATCATGAACGCCGATGGCACCGGCGTGCAGCGCATCACGAACGAGTCACAGGCGGACCGGCCGACGTGGTCCCCTGCTCCGCTGAACGAAATCGCGTTCTCGTCGCGGTCCGGCGCCGGGAACATCATCAAGGTGTTCGATTTCCAGACGCGGAACACCCGGGCGCTGAGCGATTCGATCGGCAACAACGAGAGTCCCGCGTTTGCACCGAACGGCCGTCATGTCGCGTTCGTCTCGTCGCGGGCCGGGAAGGAACAGATCTTCCTGATTCACCGGGACGGGTCGGGCCTGACGCAGGTTACGCGCGCGGGCAACAATCGATTTCCGCACTGGTCCAAATGACCGGTTCATGGGAGTACTGAGCTGAGATGATGATGACGACGCAGAGACATCTGGCCTGTGTGACGCTGTTGGTACTGCTGATCGGCAACGCGTGCGCGAAGAAGCCGCCGCCTGTCGCACGACCGACACCTCCGCCGCCCCCGGCAAGCGATACGACCAAGGGGCCGCCGGCGCCGCCAACGCCGGTCTCCGAGCCGAGGCCGGTGCCGCCGGAACCTGTCGCGGCAGACGACATCTCCGGCCGCGACATCGAGAGCATCAACAAGAACTCGCCGTTCCAACCGGTCTTCTTCGCGCTGGACAGCTCGGATATCGACTCGGCCGGTCAGCAGACGCTGAATACGAATGCCGAGATCCTGAAGAAGTACGGCACCTGGGTAATCACCATCGAAGGGCATGCGGACGAGCGCGGAACCGCCGAGTACAACCTCGCGCTCGGTGAACGAAGAGCCATGTCGGCGCGGACCTATCTGGTCTCGCTCGGCATTTCCGGGGATCGCCTGCGGACCGTCAGCTACGGCAAGGAATTTCCGTTCGATCCCGCTCACAGCGAGGCGGCATGGGAGAAGAACCGCCGGGCGCAGTTCGTGCTTACCAGCAAATAGTGCGTCAGGGGGATTCGCTCGCGAGGATACCGCGCTACAGTTAGGGGGATCAGGAGATGGTGCTATGAAACGGATGGGCGTGACGATGGCCGTCGCCGCGGCGCTGCTGCTGAGCTCTTCGGCTGCCCTGTCTGCCGAAAACAAGGAGCAGCAGCAGCTGATGGCGGAGCTGCGCATGCTGCAGCAGCACCAGCAGCAGCTGCAGCAGATGGTCGCTGCGCTCGCCGATTCGCTCAAGGCCGTCACCGGTAAAATGGATGAGCAGGCGGCGACCAGCCGGAAGGCGCTCGCCGACCAGCGGCTGCTCATCGAAGGCATGACCGACACGGTTCGCGTCCTCCGTGAGAAGGCGGACGATACGAACGTGCGGTTGTCATCGATCACGCAGGAGCTCGAGTCCATCCGTCAGACCATCGCGTCCCAGCCGCAGTCAGCTCCGGTTCCAGTGGCGGGCGATCCGTCGGCCGTTGACGCCGGTGGCGCCGCGTCTCCGGTCTCATCCTCGGCCGGCGTGCCGCCGACGTCCAACGTGCCGCCGCCGAACGTGTCGCCACAGCGCACCTACGATTCCGCGTTCTCGGATTACACCGGCGGGCAGTACGATCTCGCCATCGTTGGATTCGAGACGTTCCTCAAGTACTTCCCCAGGCATACGCTTGCCGACGACGCGCAATTGAATATCGGGAATGCGCTGTACAACGCCGGGAAGTACCGGGATGCGGTTGCCGCGCTATCTGCGGGTGGTGTCCGACTATGCGAAGACGGACAGCGTTCCCGCGGCCTATTACAAGATGGGGCAGAGCTATGCCCAGCTCAAGGAACCCGAGTTGGCGCGCAAGGCGTATCAGACGCTTCTGGACGGGTACCCGACCGCGCCGGAGCGGACGCTGGCGAGCCAGGCTCTCCAGCGTCTCGGCAAAAGCGAGTTTTAACGGCGACCGCGTGCGCGGCTAGAACGGGATATCGTCGTCAGTGAGTTCGGAGCCCGGTTCGAGCATCGGCTCCTCGTGAGGCCCGCTCGGGCGCGCCTGCTGTCGGCCGCCGCCTCCACCCATGCCGGCACCGCCGAGCAGGACGATCCGGTCCCCTCGGATTTCAGTCGTATATCGCTTGTTTCCGTCCTTGTCGTCCCACTGGCGCGTCTGCAGCCGTCCTTCGACGTAGATCTGTTTGCCTTTCGTCAGATACTCGTTGAGCGACTCTGCGGTCTTGCCCCACAGCACGACGCGGTGCCATTCGGTCTTCTCCTGGCGCTGGCCCGACTTGTCGTTCCACACCTCGGTCGTCGCGAGGTTCAACGTGGCGACCGGTGACCCGCCGGGCGTGTACCGCAGCTCGGCGTCGCGTCCGAGATTTCCGACCAGGATGACCTTGTTCACGCTACCCATCGAACAGTTTCCCTTCCAGTGAGTGGGCCGCCGCAGCAGCAGCCTGAGATGTCAACGTCAAGAGCGGAAAGCTGGCGACGAGAGCCACGCGTGCCGCGCCGATCTGCGCGGATCGACCTTCAACAGCCTGGCCATTCTGAATCGCGCGGATTCCCTCGTCAATTCGATTCTCAGCACCCGCGGCCGGCAGAATCCGCGATCTCAGCGCCGCCGAGCGATCGCGGATTCTTCAACTGCTCCTGCCATACCGGTCTTCCAGACGGACCACGTCGTGGAGCTCGGGAGTGGAGACTTCGAAGATGTCGCAGTCGTCTATTGCGGTCATGCGATGGACGGTTTTCGGGGTGATGTGAACGGCTTCGCCCGGCTTCATCTCGCGCTTGACGAGATCCTCCCCTTCCTTGATTTCGAACAGCATGCGTCCGGACCACAGGAAGATCGTCTCGTCCTTCTGATTGTGGTACTGCAGGCTGAGCGCGTGTCCGGCGTTCACGTGAATCAGTTTGCCGACGTAACGATCGGTCTTGGCCCAGTGCAGCTCGTAGCCCCAGGGTTTGTCTACTCGAGTCATATCAGCTCAATCCTACTGCGCCCTTACCGTCTTTCCTGCGGCGCGAGAAAATCCGTGAGTGTCTTCTCCACGTCAGCCGGTGTCTTCGCGCGAAGCGAGCGGTTGGCGATGGCGCGGGCATCGGAGGCGCGCAGGCCGCGGAGCACCTGCTTGGCGACCGGGATTGCCGTCGCCGCCATGCTGAACTCGGTCAGGCCGAGCCCCACCAGCAGCGTCAGCAGAAGGGGGTCGGCCGCCATTTCTCCGCACACCGCGACCGGGATGCGGCGCCGCTTCCCTGCCCGCGCGACGAGGCGGATCGTGCGGACGATGGCGGGATGCAGCGGTTCGTACAGCCGTGACACGCGATCGTCCGTGCGATCGACCGCCAGACAGGTACCTGGATGAGATCGTTGGTGCCGATGCTGAAGAAATCCGCTTCTTCGGCGAGCAGGTCGGCGGTCAGCGCCGCAGACGGCACTTCGATCATGACGCCGATCGGCACGTCGGGGACGCTGAGCCCTCGCGCGCGCACAGACTCTGCAGCCCGCGTGACGGCGGCGCGGGCCGCTCGCAGCTCGTCCAGTCCGGACACGAACGGGAACATGATGCGCAGCGGCCCGTGCGCGGCGGCACGCAACAGCGCCCGGAGCTGCGCCTGGAAGATCTCGTCGAGCGCGAGGCTCAATCTGATGCCGCGCAAGCCGAGCGGGGATCGGGTGCCTTCAATTCCCGCGTGCTCGATCCGCAGCTGCGGTTCGCTGATGTCGAACGTGCGCACGGTCACGCGGCCGCCGCCGGCGCTCTCGAGGAGCTGACGGTACGACGAGTATTGAGACATCCTCGGTCAATGCGCCCTGCCCGCCGCCGGCGAGCAGGAACTCGGAACGAAAGAGGCCGATCCCCTCGGCGCCGCGTTCGCGGGCCCTCGCCGCGTCGGCCGGCGCTTCGACGTTCGCTTCGAGCCGGATCAGGACCCCGTCCTCGGTCACCGCCGCGAGACGGCGGTACTCGTCGAGAGACTGCTCGTACGCTTCGCGACGACGCTGTGTTGTCGCGATCTGCGCCAGCGTCTGTTCGTCCGGGTCGATGACGACTTCACCGGTGGCGCCGTCGACGGCGAGGTTCGCGCCAGGCGCGATGACGGTGCTGGCGTTGTGCAGGCCGGCGACAGCGGGCACACGGATCGAGCGGGCAAGAATGGCGGTGTGGTACGTCCAGCTGCCGGCGTCGGTGACGAGCGCGGCGAGCCGAGACCAGTCCAGCTGCGCGATCACCGATGGCGTGATCTCGTCGGCAACCAGCACGAGGGGGCCCTCGAGACCGTTGAACAGGTCGGCGGGATCGCCCGCGGCGCGCAGGTTCATGCATATGCGTCCGACGACGTCGGCGACGTCGCCCTTGCGCTCGCGCAGATAAGCGTCGTGCACCTGTTCGAAGAACGCGGAAATCTGTTCGAGCGCGCGCTGCAGCGCGGACTCGGCATTGAGCCGCTCCTGCCGGATGATCGATGCGGTCCTCTCGATCAGCATCGCATCGTCCAGCATGAGCAGCTGCGCATCGAAGAGGTAGGCGTGATCGGCGCCAGCCGAATCCACCATCCGCGACTTGATGTGCTGGAGCTGTTCGCGCGATCGGGCGCGCGCCTCATCGAGCCGCTGGAGCTCGCGGCCGACGAGCGCCTCGGGCACGCGGAAGCGCAGCTCGCGCGTGGCGCGCTTGAGCACGAGCGCGCGCCCGACGCCGATTCCGGGGGAAACGCCCAATCCCTTCAGACGCACGGGGCCTCGTCGAATCCGCGCTCGACGAGCGCACGCAGCGCCGCAATCGCGTCGTGCTCGTCCGCGCCGTCAGCGGTGATGGTGAGGCTGGTCCCCTGGCCGGCGGCCAGCAGCAGCAGCCCCATGATGCTCTTCCCGTCCATTTCCCGGTTGCCCTTCTGCACGCGCACGCGTGACTGGAACGCGGTCGCCGCATGCACGAACCGCGCGGCGGCTCGGGCATGCAGGCCGAGGGGGTTGCTGATGGCGACGACGCAAGCGGTCACGCTTTCTGCCCTTTGAGGAGCTCGGAGGCGACCCAGATCGCGTTGCGCCCGGTTTCCCGCATCTCGCGCGCGACCGTCTCGAGATCCAGCTCTTCATGCCCGGGCCGCGCGAGCTTGATCAACATCGGCAGGTTGACACCCGTAATCACCTCGACCTGAGGTGAGACGAACGTGACCGCAAGGTTGGCCGGCGTCCCGCCGAACATGTCCGAGAGCACGAGCACCCCGGCATCTTCGCCAGCCGAGGTTCGCACGCGGTCGATCGCGCGGCCGATTTCCTCGCGCTGGTGATCCACGTCGTCGTGCCAGCCGAGTGACACTGCGACGAAATGCGGCAGATCTCCGACGATCATTTCCGCCGAGTTGACGAGCTCGGTCGCGAGCTGCCCGTGTGTGACGACGACGACGCCCAGCTTCATTCGCGGATTCCTCTCCCCGTGCGCCGCTTCCGGGGACGGCGCGGCCTCGAGCCAACCTCCCGTGCGGGGACGGTTACCTCCCGGCCGTCGTCATGGGCGATGTCGCGGTGCTTGACGCGCACCCGCACCCCCGGAATCCCGGCGAGCCCCTTCTTGAGCGACTCGGCGATGGCGACGGACCGGTGCCGGCCGCCGGTGCATCCGATGCCAACCGTCAGATAGGACTTCCCTTCGCCCACGTATTGCGGCACGAGAAACTTCAGCAGGTTCAGTGTGTGAACGAGAAACTCGTGCGTCGCCTTCGATCGATTGAGATACGCATGGACTTCAGGATCGCGACCCGTATGCTTCCGGAGCTCGGGAACGAAATGTGGATTCGGCAGGAACCGCACGTCGAACAGCAGATCGGAATCCACTGGGATCCCATGCTTGAAGCCGAAGCTCAAGATCGTGACGACCAGCTGCGTGCCCGGGGCGCGACCGCTCGCGACGCCGGTGAAGACGTGCCGCAGCTCATGGACGGTCATCTCCGTGGTGTCGACGATGTGATCGGCCATGCGGCGGATGGCCGCCATGGCACGCCGCTCTTCGCGGATTCCTTCCAATGCGGACCGGTCAGGCGCCAGAGGATGCGGGCGACGCGTCTCGCTGAAGCGGCGGACCAGCGTCGGCTCGGCCGCATCGAGGAAGATCAGCACCGGGTCGAGGCCGCGGATGGCCTTCAGCTTGCGAAAGATGCCGGGAAATTCCTCGAGCATGCGGCCTTCGCGCACGTCGACCACGACGGCCGCTCGAGCGATCTCGCTGCCGGCGCGAAGGGTGAGCTCGGCCAGGGTGGGGAGCAGCATCACGGGCAGGTTGTCGACGCAGAAGTAGCCGAGATCCTCGAGTGCCCGCATCGCCTGCGACTTGCCGGATCCGGAAACACCGGTCAGCACGACGAACCGTGAGGTCACGGCGGTCCGGGCGGCGCGTCGTGCCGCATGCCGCTTTTCACGCGTCACAGGTCGTCTCCGTGATCGAGGCTTCCGGCCGCCGCCGATCCGAGCTGCCGGTTGAGGCGGTCGACCAGCTTGCGCGCGGCGTGGTCGCCGCGGGCGCGCAAGAGCTGATTCCGCGCCGCCACCTCCACGAGGATCGCGACGTTCCTGCCGGGCGCAACGGGCATTCTGATCATCGGAATGGGCACGCCGAGGACATCGTACCGGGCGTCATCCAACCCCAGCCGATTGGTACTCCCGGCCCGGCTCCCAGCGCTCCAGCTGTACGACGAGCTCGACCCGCTTCGATGTCCTGGTCGAGGCGACGCCGAATAGATCCTGGACGTTGATGACGCCGAGGCCGCGAATCTCCATGTGGTGCCGGGTCAGCTCGGGACAGCTCCCGAGCACGAACGATTCGGCCCGGCACCGCAGGTCCACGGCGTCGTCGGCCACGAGCCGGTGCCCCCTGACGACCAGGTCGAGCGCGCATTCGCTCTTCCCGATCCCACTCTCTCCTATGACGAGGACGCCGAGCCCGAGGATGTCCATGAGCACGCCGTGAACGGTGGTTCGCGTGGCCAGGAAGTTGTCGAGGACGGCCCCGAGACGCGACATGGTATCCGGGGTCCCGCTGCGGGTCCGGAGGAGCGGCACCGCGAGGCCGTCGGCGGCCTCGGTCAACTCGAACGGCGGAGCGAGCCCCTGCGTGATCAGGACGGCGGGAATGTCGTGCGCGTAGAGCGTCCGCAGCGTCGCATGCCGGACTGTCGGCTCCAGCGATTCGAGATAGCGGATCTCGCTCGCGCCGAAGATCAGGACGCGGCCCCCTTTGACGGCGGCGTCGAATCCCGAGAGCGCGAGCCCGGTCTTCTGCGGATAGGAATTGGTGATGCGCCGATCGAGACCGGCGGCGCCGGCGAGCAGTTCGAGTTGTAGACCAGCGCCGGGCGATGCCCGAACTTCGTCGAGCACCGTCGCCACCGTCACACCGGCGGGTCGTGTCGGAGCGGTCAGCTTCGTTCCTTCCCTCGCGCCGCCGTGTCAGTCCGGCTCGATCAAGCCGAGATTGCCATCCTTGCGGCGATACAGGATGTTCACCGAGTCGCTGTCGGCGCTGCGAAAGACGACGAAGGCTTCCGGCCTGTCGTCGAGCCGCAGCGCGGCGTCCTCGATTGACATCGGTTTGACCGCATAGCGCGTGGCACGGATGACCCGCGGGGCGGGTGCGTCCGCGGTGTCGGCGCCATCCACCTGCGCCTGCTGCGCGGCAAGGCTCCCGCCGCGCGCGGTCCCCAGGGTGCGGGTTTCACGCGCCACCCGCGGCACGCGGCGGCGCGCGTCGCTGCGCTTTCGCTCGGTCCACTTCGTTTTGACCTTGTCCGCCTGCTGCTCGAGCTTTTCGACCGCCTGCCGCAGGGAAATCGGCCAGGCGTTGCCTTCGCCCAGTCCGCGCAGCGTGTGGTCGCCGCGCGCATGGACGATGACCTCGGCGCGGTGCCGGTACTTCTCCAGCGTCAGGATGACCTTGATCGAAACGATGCTGTCGTTGAGGAGTCGCTCGAGGCGGGCGAGACGGCGTTCGATGAGTTGTCGCAGCGGCGGCGTGATATCGACGTGCCGGCCAGTGATGTCGAGTCGCATAGTCTCACATCTGCCAGCCACCAGCTGTCAGCTTTCAGCCATCCTCGTGCGACCGCTGAGAGCTCACAGCCGATCGCTCAGAACAGCACCTTTCTCTGGTTGGATGTGGGGATCTTCAGCTCTTCGCGATACTTCGCGATGGTGCGGCGCGCGAGCATCAGGCCTTCCTTCTGCAGGATGCTGACGATCTTCGAATCGCTCAGGGGCTTCCTCGGATCCTCGTTCTCGATGATTTTGCGAATCCGCTGTTTGATCGTGACCGACGAGACGCTCTCGCCGTAGGAGCTGCTGATGCCGCTGTGGAAGAAGTACTTCATCTCGAACACGCCCTGCGGCGTGTGCATGTACTTGTTGTTCACCACGCGGCTGACGGTGGATTCGTGCATGCCGATGTCGTTGGCGACGTCGCGCAACACGAGCGGTCTCAGGTACTCGATGCCATGATCCAGGAACTCGCGCTGGAAATTGATGATGCTCGTGGCCACTTTGTGGATCGTCTTCTGCCGCTGATCCACCGACTTGATCAGCCACAGCGCCGACCGGAACTTGTCCTTCACGTAGGCCCGGGTTTCGCCGGCCTCTTCCCCGCCTGCCTGCCCGCTTTTGTCGAGGAGCCGGCGGTAGACGGGGCTGATGCGGAGCTGCGGCAGCCCCTCTTCGTTCAACATCGCCACGTACTGATCCTCGACCTTGACGACATAGACGTCGGGGATCACGTACTGCGATTGTGACGGGTTGTATCGGCTGCCGGGCTTCGGATCGAGGTTCCTGATGATCTCGATGTGGTGCTTCAGCTCCTCGATCGGCATCCCCAGCTTGCGGGCAATCTCCGGCACCTGGTGGTTCTGGAGCAGCCGCAGGTGTTCGGTGACGATCTTCTCCGACGGCGTCCCCTCCAGGCCGAGATGGCGGATCTGAAGCCAGAGGCACTCCTGCAGATCGCGGGCGGCAACACCAATCGGGTCGAAGGTCTGCACGTGCTGCAGTGCCTTCTCGACTTCCGCGACCGGCCACTCCCCCATCGCGGCGATCTCCTCGACGGACGCCACGAGATAGCCATCGTCATCGAGGTTGCCGACGATGGCGCTGCCGATTTCGCGCACCTTCTCGTCGTCGGTCTGCAGCGACAGCTGCCAGAGC
Organism: uncultured Acidobacteriota bacterium; assembly: GCA_963785755.1. Taxonomy (GTDB): domain Bacteria; phylum Acidobacteriota; class Vicinamibacteria; order Vicinamibacterales; family 2-12-FULL-66-21; genus JACCXG01. The sequence continues at coordinate 74,260 of CAWAXG010000073.1, forward strand.
AGATGGTCAGAGAGCGATGCCGCCGACGACAGCGTGTTCTCGATCGGTGGAAGTTCCTTGACCTCCGATGGCGTGCGCGACCGATACCCGTCGTCGAGGTAATCACCGAAGAAGTAGTCGTAGTCCGCGTCGTCCCAGGTGTCTGGTTTCTCGGTCGCCGGCTGCGCTTCCTGCTTCTCCGGTTGCTGCTGTTCGGCCGGCTGCAATTCCTCGGTGGGCACTTCCTCGAGCAGAGGGTTCTCCACCATCTCCTGATTCAAGAGATCGGCCAGCTCGAGTGTTGACATCGGGAGAAGCTTGATCGCCTGCTGCAGCGACGGCGTCAGGATCAGCTTCTGAACGAGCTTGGTGTGAAGTTTTTGCGAGATTGCCATGGTCCGCTACGTGGCCCGCCTCAACAATCTTAGTCCAATCGGAAGTCCGCGCCGAGGTAAATCCGTTTCACCTCGTCATCTGCCGCCAGGCTGCCGGGCGTCCCGCTGCGGAAGATCACGCCGTCGTGGACGATGTAGGCGCGGTCGGTGATCCGGAGCGTTTCGCGGACGTTGTGATCGGTGATGAGCACGCCAATACCGCGTGTTTTCAGGTGAAAAATGATCTTCTGGATGTCGGTCACCGCGATCGGATCGATCCCGGCGAAGGGCTCGTCGAGCAGCATGAACTGCGGCGACATGACCAGCGCCCGAGTGATCTCGACACGCCGCCGCTCCCCTCCCGAGAGGGTGAAGGCGGCCGACTTGGCCAGCGGGGTGAGGCCGAGCTCGGCGAGCAGCTCGCGCATCCGGCGGTACCGCGTCGACGTGTCGAGGTTGAGCGTCTCGAGTATCGCGAGCAGGTTCTGCTCGACCGTGAGGCCGCGAAAGATCGACGGTTCCTGCGGGAGGTAGCCGATGCCGCGCCGGGCGCGCACGTACATCGGATCTTCGGTCACGTCCGCGCCGTCGAGCAACACCCGCCCCGAGTCAGGTGAGGTCAGCCCGACGACCATCGAGAACGTCGTGGTCTTCCCTGCTCCATTCGGCCCGAGCAGTCCCACCACTTCCCCGGATGCAATATCGAGGCTCACGCCGCGAACCACCGTCCGACCGCCGTAAGACTTTGTGAGGTCTTCCGTCCGCAGTGTCGCCATCAAACGGTCACTTGGGCGGACACGGCTTCGAGTGGACGGGATTGAGGCCGTCGCCCTCGACGAGGGTATGAACGGTCGTTCGCTTGAAGACGAGTTTTGCGGACTCGGTGATCAGACATTCGTTGGGCTTCCGCTCTTCGACCTCTACCGGGGAGCCGGTCATGCGGTAGGTGTCATCGGCTGGCGTATAAGTCAGATGCGTGCCTTTCGCGATGCGGAACCCCTCCTTCACGACAACCTGACCATCCGCCTCGGCGCGCTCGAGCTCGTTTGTCTCCTTCATCAGGAAGTGCTGAATCCGATCGGCGGTCACGTCCCCCGAGGTTCCCACGACGTGCGCGACGCCTGTCGGGCCGGTCAGATACGTTGCCAGCCGTTTCGCCTCCTCGTAGAGCATCGAATCTCCCGAGGCATCCATCCGGGCGAGCCGCTTGGTCTTCGTCACCGAATCGACCTCGTCGACGAACATGACCGTGTGAACCTTCCCGTTGGCGGCCAGATTCCCGGCGCGATCGTCGACGACGATCGTCTCCCCTTTGATTGTGGTTTTGTCCTGCCAGAGCCGCGCGGCTCCGGTATACGTCGCCTTTTCCAGGGCACCGTCGTAGTCGAGCCGGTTCGAAACGACATTGACGACTTCGTCCTGCTTGAGCATCGATGGCACCTTGCCGGGCTCCGGCTTGGCGCCTTTCCCGCGATCCGCCGGAGCCCCGGGCTTGGCGGGCTGCAGCGAGCTCCGGACATTCGTTTCCGCGGTCAACTTCTTCGATGCGATGGTGAAGCTGATCGTCCCGGCGTTGACCACCATCCGTCCATCGTTGACCGACGGCGGAGGGCCGGGATCGCCAGCCGACGGCGTGATGTCGAACTTGTCCTGGCTCACGTGGTAGAGCGCCCGCTGGCCATCCGCGACGGTCGCGCCGTCGACGATGTGCACGTTGCCGCGAAAGTCGGCCTGCTGAATCGCGCCGAGCCCGGGCTGGGTTTCGATAATCAGACGTTCGGATCGGCCGATGCGCTCGCCTGCCGGCGTGCCCTTTCCGGCAGCGCGCATCTCGTGGAACGTCACGCCGCCCGTGAACGTCCCGCTCTGAAGTCCCGAAGGTCCGCCGGAAGTCAGCGCCGCCGAGTTGATCCGACGGGCAGGAGCGTCGCTCTCGGCCGGGGTCTCAACGACCACGTTCTCCGACGCATTCAGCCCGGTCACGGTCGATCCGTCAGGTCCCATCGTCAGGTCGATCCCGCGCGCCGAAACTTTTCGGGCGCCTCCGGCCCCGGCAAGCTGCACGCTCGCGCCCTCGAAGAGCTTCGCCGATTGCAGCGTGCGGCCGTCGGGCGCGTAGGTCAGGTCGATGTCGCGGGCAGCCATGCCTTCGGCCCCGCTTCCGCCCGGCTTACCAGTGATCCGACTGTTGCCGCGAAGCGTGATGGTCTGAATCAGCTTGTCGTCGGGCGTGAGCTGGATCGCGATGTCATCGGCGTCCAGGGTCCGCCCTTCGCCTTCGATGTGACCGGTCTTGGTGAGCCTGATGTTGTGATCCGCCCTGGCGAAGCCGGCGGAGCCGGCGGTCGCGTCGAGGGCGCCGGCGCCCTTTTCATCGGGCGTCACCGTGACTTTCGCGCGTTCGAGCAGCCAGAGGACGTCGGTATTCTGATCGTAGGTGGCCCCCACGCCGGAACCGGTCATGCGCTCGTTCCTGAACTGCACGTCGCCCGGGACGGTCGTCATGCCGCTTTTCTGATCGTAAGTGGCGGTGTCGCTCGTCACTTCCAGGTCGTCACCGGTCACCAGTTTCACGCCGCGCGAGAACTTGATGGTTGAAACCGGCGTCGAGGCATTCTGGGGAACGATCACCTCTGCCTCTTTGCCGTGAATCGTCACGGTGCGGCCGTTTCGATCGGGCAGCGTGATCGTGCTGTTCTCGAAAACGCTGCGGCCGTTCTCGTAGGTGCGCTGAGCCTCGTAAGCGATACTGAACTCGATGGTGCCGTCCGGCCTGGTGCGCTTGTAGACGGGCAGCGCCGCACCTGGTGTCGTGCGGGTCTCGCTGATCGACGCTGGATCTTTGCGTGGTGTCGACTCAACTATCTTCGGCGGCGCCGGACGGCGCAGGGCGACGAACACGATCGCGGCAAACACGATCACGAAGGCGGCTATGGCCAGCCGGGCAATCTTCTGCCAGCGCACTGTGTGTTTTTCCGGACTACGGTTCGCAGCCAGGAACCCTTGAACCCGGAACCCCTTGAACCACTGAACCGTTGAACCTGTTTTTATTGTAGGTCTTCGAGCGCCCTGATGTCGCAGACGCTGAGCTCGAGATAGGTCTCCCCCTGGTACTCGTTGCGATCGAGGGAGAAGGCGAGATTCACACCGGTGCGATGTTTTTCGAGGAAATCCGCACGCTCCGCGGCCCGCCACGCAATGGCGCGAAACCGTCGGCCTTCCTGGCTGAAGGTCATCTTCAGATGACGTTCCTTCAGCGTCCTCGGTCCGTCGACAATCTCGACCGGGCTCGCATGGAACACGGGGCGCGGATTGCCCATCCCGAACGGTCCGAGCGAATCGAGGCCGCGGACGAGGTCGTGGGTGATTCCCTTCAGCGTCAGCGGGGCGTCGATCCGCAGCCGGGGCCTGAGCTGATCGGGATGCAGGATTTCGTCGGCCCAGCTGTTGATTCGCTGACGGAACTCGGGGACGCGCGCCGCCTCCATGGTCAGACCCGCGGCCTGCCGGTGGCCGCCGAACTTCACGAACAGATCGGCACAGCGTTCGAGGGCTCCCAGCATGTCGAAGTCGGGAATGCTGCGGCAGGATCCGTGGGCGACGTCACCGTCGATCGAGAGCACGATCGAGGGCTTGTGATAGGTGTCGACGAGCTTGGAGGCCGCGATGCCAATCACGCCGCGGTGCCAGGCATCGCCGCCGACCACGAGCACGTTGTGGGCGCCGACGGCGGGATCGGTCTCGATCGCCTTCTTGGCCTGGGCCACGAGGTCGGCTTCTTCTTCCTGACGACGAAGGTTCTCGTCGTTCAGGCGCTGCGCCAGCGATCGGGCTTCGGCGTCCATCGCCTCATCCGTGGCCAGGAGCAGCCGAGTGGCGATGTCGGGCGTGCTCATGCGGCCCGCGGCGTTGACACGAGGCGCCAGCATGAAGGCCACCTGATAACTGTCGATCGTCTTACCGGTCAGCCCGCTGCAGTCGAGCAGCGCACGAAGGCCGACGGTGTGCGGGCCCTTGCTCAGCGATGCCAGACCGAGCCTCGCGATCACGCGATTCTCCCCGACGAGCGGCACGACGTCGGCCAGCGTGCCAATCGCCGCAATCTTGATGAACGCCGGCAGCCACCTGGACTTGCCGGCGCGGTCGCACAGCGCCTGAACCACCTTCAGCGCGACGCCGACCCCCGCCAGCGACTTGTCAGGATACGAACAGTCATGACGCTTCGGGTTGATCACGGCCAGCGCGTCAGGCAGCTCGCCGTCGGGCTCGTGATGATCGGTGATGATGAGATCGACGCCCAGCTCCCGGGCGCGCCGCGCGGCTTCAGTGCCACGAATTCCGCAGTCGACCGACACGATGACGGCAACGCCGTCCGCGTGCAGCCGCTCAATCCCGGCGGGCTGGAGGCCGTACCCGTCGCGCAGCCGCTCGGGGATGAAGTGCACGACTTCTCCGCCGAGCATCTCGAGCGCCCGGCGCAGGATGACGGTCGACGTGATGCCGTCGACGTCGTAGTCGCCGTGAATCGCGATGCGCTCCCGGCGGGCAATCGCGCCTTCGAGCCGCTCGATCGCCGGCATCATCCCCGTCAACTTGAGCGGATCGTGCAGATGATCGAGAGAGGGCTGGAGGAATCGCGCGGCCGTCTCGGGATCCGAGAGACCGCGGAGGCACAGCAGCCGGGCGACGGTCGGGTGAAGGTTCAGGGCGGCTACCAGCGTCGCGACGTGATCCTCGTTGCACGGCAGGTGCTGCCAGAGGAGCGTCTTCATCAGCTCTGAGCCTTCGACCGGGCGTTCTGCGCTTCCGCGGCCGGGACGGCAGTCGTGATTTCAACGGCTTGAGCCGGCCCGGTGTCGATGAAGGCCTGGCCTTCCCGGCCCATCCGCCGGAATTTCTCGTAGCGCACGGCGAGCCGCTCCTCGACCGAGCTCGTCGACAGCGTCGTCAAGGCATGGGACAGTGCCTGGTCGACGAGACCGCTTGCGCGATCGTGATCGTTGTGGGCCCCGCCGGCAGGCTCCGGCACGATCTCGTCGATGAGGCCAAGCAGGAGGAGGTCAGGCGCGGTGATCTTCAAGGCTTCCGCCGCTTCCACTTTACGGTTGGCGTCGCGCCACAGAATTGCGGCGCACCCTTCCGGTGGAATCACGCTGTAGACGGCGAACTCCTGCATCAGCACGCGATCTCCGATCGCGATGCCGAGCGCGCCGCCGCTGCCCCCCTCGCCGCAGATGATCACGACGATCGGCACTTCCAGCATGGTCATTTCGCGGAGGTTCGTGGCGATGGCTTCCGCGACGCCGCGTTCCTCCGATTCGACCCCGGGATACGCCGCCGGTGTGTCGATGAAGACGACGATCGGCCGGCCGAACTTCTGCGCGAGCAGCATCACACGGAGGGCCTTGCGATACCCCTCCGGCCTCGCATAGCCGAAGTTGCGGAAGATCTTCTGCTTCGTGTCGCTTCCCTTCTGGTGGCCGATGACGCACACGGGCTGCCCTTTGTAGTCGGCGAAGCCACAGACGATCGCGTGGTCGTCCGCGAAACGGCGGTCTCCGTGCAGCTCGTCGAAGCCCGTGAACAGCCGATCGACGTAATCGAGCGTATTCGGGCGGGCGGCGTGGCGCGCGACGAGCACCCGCTGCCACGGCGTCAGCGTGGCGTACAGCTCGGTGCGGATTTGCTCCGCCCGCCGGCGCAGGCTCTCGATCGACCGCAACCGTTCCGGTGTCTGCGGCAGCATGCTGAGGGCTTCGATTTCCTTCAGCAGGACGCCAATCGGCTCTTCGAATTCGAGAAGTTCAGGCGGCATAGGTGTCAAACGTGCTGCGTGCTGTGTCCTGTGTGCGCACGTGCTCAGGTGCTACGTGCGGCGTTCTGTGTGCTCACTCACGTGCCTTCGTGCTACGTCCTATGTGCTCACGTGCTTCCTGTGCCGACGTGCCGACGTGCCGACGTGCTGCTCCCGCGCTGTTCGGAGAGCGCTTGTCCCCAGGCCCCAGGTCCCAGGCCCTGTTTATTTACCTCAATTCGACGGAACCTGCGCCGCAGATCTGTTCGACCTCGGTGACCAGCCGCTCGGACGGCCGCACTCGTTGGGCGACTTCCGACCGTACGCGCAGCGGGCGTTCCTGGCTCTTCACATCGAGCTCGAGGAACACGCGGCGGTCGCCGCGGTGACGCGTGAACAGTTCGGCCAGCGCCTCGAAGGTATTGCGGCCGGCGGAGGGGCCCGACAAATGGATCACCACTTCGCGCGTCGTCCGTTCCTTCAGCGCGGCGATTGGCTGGAGCTCGGTCGCGACGATGCGTGCCGACTCGTCGTCTTTTTCGAACTTGCCGCGCACGAGCAGCATCGCGTCGGCTTCGACCAGCGAGCCGTGCTTGCCGAAGGTCTCCGGAAAGACGACCACCTCGAGGCTGCCGGCGATGTCGTCCAGCATGAACACGCACATCCGGTCGCCCTTCTTCGTTTTCAGCGGACGCAGCCCGGAGACGATCCCGCCAACCCAGACGTCGGGCTCCGAGGCCGCGAGCTCGCCGACCCGCTTGGCGCCGAACACCTTCAGTTCATCCGAGAAGCGTTCCAGTGGATGGCCGCTCATGTAGAGGCCGAGCGCTTCTTTCTCGAAGGCCAGCTGTTGCGTTTCGGTCCACGGTGGCGCGTCGGGGAGTTGCACCGTTTCGGCGGCGGTGTCGTCACCGAAGCCGCCGAACAGCTGTGACTGCCCTTTGTCGCGGTCGCGCTGATGGCGGCCTCCGTGATCGATGGCCTTGTCGACGGCGGCAAAGAGGCAGGCGCGGCGGTGCCGCACGCCGCGATGCTGTTCGCACGCCATCGAGTCGAGCGCGCCGGCCTTGATGAGGCTTTCGAGGACCCGCTTGTTGACCAGCCGGAGATCAGCGTGCTCGCAGAGCGTATGCAGCGAGTCGATCCGCCCGAATGTCTTGCGGGTCGCCAGCATCGACAGCACCGCCCCCTCGCCGACGTTCTTGATGGCGCACAGGCCAAAGCGGACGCCGTCGCGCGCGACCGTGAACGCGAGCTCGCTCGAGTTGACGTCCGGAGGCAGGATGGGAATGCCGAGGTCGCGGCACTCGCTGAGGTACATCGCCAGCTTGTCGGTGTTCGCGGCTTCGATCGTCAGCAGCGCCGCCATGAAGTGCCAGGGGTAGTTCGCCTTGAGGTACGCCGTCTGGTACGCCACCCACGCGTAGGTCGTGGAGTGCGACTTGTTGAACCCGTAGCCGGCGAAGAACTCCATCAGGTCGAAGATCTTGGCGGCCTTCTTCTCGTTGACACCCTTGGCGCGCGCCCCGGTCATGAAGGCTTCGCGCTGCTTCGCCATGACCTTGGGATCCTTCTTGCCCATGGCCTTGCGAAGCACGTCGGACTGCCCCATCGAGAAGCCGGCGAGCACCGCGGCGATGCGCATGACCTGTTCCTGGTAGGCGATGACGCCGTAGGTGTCGGACAGGATCGGCGCGAGCGCCGCCAACTCGTACTTGACCTCGGTCTTTCCCTGCTTGCGGGACACGAAGTCGTCGACCATGCCGCTCTTGAGAGGGCCCGGCCGGTAGAGCGCGTTCAACGCGATGAGGTCGTCGAGCCGCTCCGGCTTCGCCTTCCGGAGCAGTTCGCGCATGCCCGAGCTTTCGAACTGGAAGACACCATAGGTCTGACCGTCGCCGAACAACTTGTAGGTCTTTGCGTCGTTCAGCGGGATCGCGTCGATGTCGACGTCGACGCCCTCGGTGCGTTTGATCTCGTCGAGCGCATCGCGGATGAGCGTGAGCGTGCTCAGGCCCAGGAAGTCCATCTTCAGCAGGCCGACGCGCTCGACCTCCTTCATCGCCCACTGGGTGACGATTTCGTCTTTCTGACTCTTGTAGAGCGGGATGAACTCGGTCAGCGGCCTCGGCGCAATCACGACGCCCGCCGCATGCACCGAGGCATGGCGGGTCATGCCTTCCAGCCGCTGCGCGACGGTCAGCAGCTCTCTGACTCGCTCGTCCTTGTCCCGCATCTCCTTCAGGGCCGGGCTTTCGTCGAGCGCTTTGGCGAGCGTCATGTCGAGCGCGGGGGGAATGGCTTTCGCCACGCGGTCCGCGTCGGCATACGGAATGTCCATCACCCGCGCCACGTCGCGGACCACCGCGCGGGCTTTCATCGTGCCGAACGTGATGATCTGCGCGACGTTCTCGCGGCCGTACTTGGCGGTGACGTACTCGATCACTTCGCCGCGCCGGCGCTCGCAGAAATCGATGTCGATATCCGGAAGCGAGACGCGCTCGGGATTCAGGAACCGCTCGAAAATCAAGTCGTACGCGATCGGATCGACGTCGGTGATGCGCAGACAATAGGCGACAAGGCTGCCGGCGGCGGAGCCGCGGCCGGGGCCGACCGGAATGCTCTTTTCGCGCGCGTAGCGGATGAAATCCCAGACGATCAAGAAGTACCCGGGTACTTCATCTGCTTGATCATCTCGATTTCATAGGTCAGCCGGCGTTCGTACTCATCCACCGTGTTCCGCAGGTGGCCTCGCGCGGACAGCTCCTGCAGCCGCGGCAGCCGCTGCTCGAATCCTTCGCGAACGATGTGCTCGAAGTAATCGTCGACGGTGAATCCCGGCGGGACATCGAAGTTCGGCAGGTGGTTGATCGTTCCCGACAGGTCGACATTGCACCGCTCGGCGATCCGGACGCTATTGGCGAGCGCTTCGGGGTAGTCCTTGAAGACCACCGCCATCTCCTCAGGGGTCTTCAGGTAGAACTGATCACCGTGATAGCGCAGACGATCCGCGTCGTTCACCGTCTTGCCGGTCCCGATGCACAGCAGGATGTCGTGCGGCTTGTAGTCGGAATTCTGCAGATAGTGAACGTCGTTGGTGACGACGAGGTTGAGATTGAGATCCCTGGCGATCGGCTGCAGCCCGGTGTTCACGACCTGCTGCTCGTCGATGCCCTGGTACTGCATCTCGAGGAAGAAGTTGTTCGGTCCGAGGATGTCCCGGTACGCGGCCGCTGCCTGAACCGCCTTCTGCTGCTGCTCGGTGCGGATCCCTGTCGCGACTTCCCCCTTCAGACAGCTGCTCAGCCCGATCAGTCCCGCCGAATGCCTGGCGAGGAGGTCCTTGTCGATCCGCGGCTTGTAGTAGAACCCCTCCGTATACCCCGCGGAGACCAGCTTGATCAGGTTGTGGTAGCCCTCTTTCGTTTCCGCGAGCAGCACGAGATGGTTCGCGGTCTCGCCCGGCGTTCCGCTCTTCGTGCGCCGATCGCCGGGCGCGACGTACACCTCGCAGCCGAGGATCGGGTTGATACCGCGTTTACGCGCCTGATCGTGAAAGACGATGGACGAGAACATGTTGCCATGTTCCGTAATCGCCATCGCCGGCATCTTCAGCTGCACCGCGCGATCGAGCAGTTCCTCGATCCGGCAGGCGCCGTCGAGCAGTGAGTACTCCGAGTGAAGATGAAGGTGTACGAAATCAGGCATCAGAGCCGCACAGAATCCCAGTTAGCAGCAACCGGCCGCAGGCGCTATTCCCACTCAATCGTCGACGGAGGCTTGGAGCTGACGTCGTAGACCACGCGATTGATCCCCTTCACTTCGTTCACGATCCGCGACGAGATCGTGGCCAGGAGCTCGTGCGGCAGCTTCGCCCAGTCGGCTGTCATCCCGTCCTTGCTCTCGACGGCCCGGATGGCGATCGTGTACTCGTAGGTGCGTGCGTCTCCCATGACGCCGACGCTTTGCACCGGCAGCAGCACCGCGAATGACTGCCACAGCCGCCGGTACCATCCCGCGCGCTTGACCTCCTCCGCCACGATGTGGTCCGCCCGGCGAACCAGATTCAGCCGCGACGCGCTGACCTCGCCGAGGATTCGGACCGCGAGTCCGGGACCGGGGAACGGCTGCCGCCACACGAACTCGTCGTCCAGGCCGAGCTCTTTCCCGACCGCCCGGACTTCGTCCTTGAACAGCATCCGCAGCGGCTCGACCAGCTTGAATCGCATGCGCTCCGGCAACCCGCCGACGTTGTGATGGCTCTTGATCACATGCGACGGACCCACGACCGAGACGCTCTCGATGACGTCCGGGTACAGCGTACCTTGCGCCAGGAAGTCGAACGAGCCGAGCTTCTTTGCCTCCTCCTCGAACACGTCGATGAAGGTGGCCCCGATGATCTTGCGCTTCTGCTCCGGATCGACGACGCCCACCAGCCTCGTGAGGAACAGGTCGGCAGCATCGGCGAACACCAGCGGAAGCGCGAGCCGTTCGAATCGCGCCTGGATCTGATCGGCCTCGTCCTGGCGCATCACCCCGTTGTCGACGAAGATGCACGTGAGGCGATCGCCGACTGCACGATGGATCAACATCGCGGCGACCGTGGAGTCCACTCCTCCGCTGAGGCCGCACACGACCCTTCCCGATCCGACCTGCTCGCGAATCTTGTCAGTCGCCTCTTTCACGAACGACGCCATCGTCCAGTCGCCGGAGCAACCGCAGATTTCGTAAGCGAAATTGCGAAGGATGTCGCTGCCGCGATCAGTATGTGCAACCTCGGGATGGAACAGGAGCGCGTACATTCTGCGATCCGGCGCGGCCATGGCCGCGACCGGGGCGTTCGCGCTGGTGGCCGTCACCGCAAAGCCGGCAGGGGCCGCGGCCACGAAATCGCCGTGGCTCGCCCAGACCCGGAGCTCGTCCGGAATCGAGCCGAACAACGGAGCATCCGGAGCGATCCGGATCGTGGCGAGCCCGAACTCACGGTGCGGCGCCGGCGCGACCTCGCCCCCAAGCGCCGAGGTCATCAATTGCATCCCGTAGCAGATCCCGAGAATCGGGACGCCCGCGCCGAACACAGCGGATTCGCAGTGCGGCGCCCCTTCTTCCGACACGCTCTTCGGCCCGCCGGACAGAATGATCCCGACGGGATTGCGCCGGCGAATGGCATCGATCGGCGTGTCGAACGGAACGATCTCCGAATAAACCGAGAGTTCGCGAAGGCGACGAGCGATGAGCTGGGTGAATTGCGATCCGAAATCCAGAACGACGATGGTTTGGTGAGCCACAGCGGTGAAAGGCGTCGCGATATTATAAGGTGTGCTACCACGGCGGCGAACCACAATATCTTGTAGGTGCTTCGCCCGAATCATCTCTCTCCACCTCGTCCTCGCCACCTGCGCGCCGGCCGTCTCGGTCCTCTTCTCAGCCCGAGCGCTGGCCCAGACACTGCCCGATATCACTCGATGGTCGGTGACGAGCGTCGGTCCACCTGCCGGCGCTCCTGTGATCGCCGGATCGATGATCGTCGTGCCTCTGCAAGGAGGCGCAATCGCCGCGCATCATCTCGAGGACGGCCGCGAAGCGTGGAAGAAAGAGCTGGCGGCCGAGAAGCCGCTCGCGAGCGACGAGGAACGCGTATACGTCGCCGCCGGCGAGGCGATCCATGCGTTGAATGCGAAGACGGGGGATGTCGCGTGGCGCGTTCCCGCAGGCGGCCCCGTGACCGCACCTCCCGTGGCGCATGCGGGTTGGATTATCACCGCCGCCGCTGGCGATCTGGTGGGGATCCGTGCCACCGATGGTGAGGTCATCTGGCGGAAGCAGGTTGGCGCCATCGAATTCCGACCGGCTATCGACGGCGATCTCCTGGTCGCATCGCTGGTGGATGGCCACGTCATCGGCCTGGACGTCCAAAGCGGTCAGGAGCGATGGAGGACGAACCTCGAATCCTCGCCCGGTGAGCCACTCGCCTTCGGGAGCCGGGTATACGTCGGCACGGCGAACAAGTGGTTCTATTCACTGCGCGCGACGTCCGGGCGCATCGACTACCCCAGGTTCGTCGGAGCGATGATCATGGGACGGGCCACCGCCGATGAGCGACACGTGTACTTCGTGGCCCTGGACCACCTGCTGCGCGCACTGGATCGCGGGCATGGCGCACTCAAGTGGAAGGCACCGCTGAACTATCGGCCCACCGCCGGCCCGGTTGTCATTGGCGGGCACGTGGTGGTCGCGGGCTCGGTGGCGTCGATGCCGGCGTTCAACGCCAGGACTGGCGCGGCGTCGGGGACGATCGGGTTTCCGGCCAGGCTCGTCGCCCTGCCGCTGCTGGGTCAATCGCCGTCGGGATTGGCCTTCGGAGTGGCGGTGACGGGCAGCCTCGAAAACAAGTGGAACCTCTCGCTGTTCGAGCCGTCGTCCCTCCCGACGGTTGCCGTCGTTCCGCTTACGGAGTTGCCTGGCGAGGTGGTGGCGCTGCCGACGGCGCCGACCCCGCCGAAAGGTTGATCGCCTCGAGTTCGGCCCGTACGGCCGCGCCAAGACGGGTAACGCCTTCGCGGATGCGATCGGGCGCGGGTGCGGAGAATGACAGGCGCACGATGTTGCGCCCCAGCCCGGTGGCGGGCCCGCTCACGAAAAACGCTTCACCCGCGACGTAGATGATCCCGTGTTCGACGGCGCGGGTGAGCATGCGGTCCACATCGATTCCCACCGGCAGCGTCGCCCACAGAAAGAACCCTCCGCGCGGCGCCGGCCAGGTCACCTCGTTCCCGAACACCGAGCGCAGAGCCTGAACCATGACATCGCGCTTGTGCTGGTAGTGGCGGCGCAGCAGCGGCAGCTGACGCTGCAGGATTCCGCGACGGCATGCTTCGAAGACGATCCGTTGATCGAGGCTTCCCGTGAGCAGATCCGCGGCCTGCTTCGCCATCTCGAGCTTCGAAGCCAGCGGCGCTGGCGCGTCGATCCACGCAACGCGATACCCGGGCGCGAGCGTCTTCGAAAAGCTGCTCAAGTAGACGACCCTGTCCTCCTCGTCGTCGGCCTTGATCGGGCGGACGTCGCGTTCGCTTGCGGAATCCTCGAAAAACAGCTCGCGGTACGGATCGTCCTCGACGATCAGCATGTCGCGGCGGGACGCCCATTCGAGCAGCAGCCGCCGCTTCTGCAGCCCGATCAGCAGACCTGTGGGATTCTGAAAGTTCGGGACGACGTACAGAACGCGGATGCGGCGTCCTTCGCGCGTCAGCCTCGAGTAAACGGCATCGAGATCGTTGAGGTCGATGCCGTCCGCGTCCTGCCGGTACGCCCACCATCTCGGCCTGCACGTTCCGGAACGCGGTTATCGCACCCGTATAGGTCGGGAGCTCGACGAGGATTACATCGCCGGGATCCAGGAGCACCCGTGCGACGAGATCCAGGCCTTGCTGTGATCCCGTCGTAATCAGCAGCCGCTCGAGGACCGTGGTGATCCCCCGCTGTCCCATGATGCCGGTGATGGCCTCGAGTAACGGTCGGTATCCGCGCGTGGGCCCGTACTGCAGCACGGAACCGTCGCTGCCAGTCAGCAGCTCGCGGGCGATTTCCTGAAATTCATGCCAGGGGAACGTCTCGGGGGCGGGATAGCCGGGCGCAAAGGAGATGACGTCGCGCTTCTGCGCGAGGACGGTTCCCATCCGGCGGATCGCAGACTCCTGCATCAGCTCGGCAGAGCGGGACAGGAACTTGTCGTAATTCATCATGCGAGACGCTTCCCTGGTAGTGCCTCGTGCGGCGGGCCTTCCTGACCTCCGAAGACGCGCGGGACGTTCTGCGGCGCCTGCCGCGATACGTAATGCCGGTACTGTGTGAGATAGGCACAGAGCGCGGTGAGCGCCAGATATTGGAAGACGAACCCGCGCACGAGCCATGCCGCAATCTGCAGGGGCAGCACGGCGAGGCCGAGCAGCGGAATCAGGTTGATGAGGCCAAGACCGGCCGTGGCGAGGATCGACGCGATGGTCGCGATGACCGCGAGCAACAGGACGACGCCGAACACGCCCGCAATCTCGCGGAAGCTGCCGTACACGAAGCGGAACGCGCCGCGCATGGCGCTGCGGACGCCGACGTCCTCGACCGCCATGACCATCTGCGTGAGCAGATAGAAGAAATTCACGAGCGTGACCCAGACAATCAGCACGCTCGAGGCGAGCGCGGCGGCCACGGTCCATCCCAGGAGCACGCCGGCATTCCCCACCAGGCTCAATCCGCCCACGACGAAGCCGAGGTATCCGACCGCGGTGAAGCCGTAGATCGCGAGCAGGCAGCCGCCCAGCTTGACGTAGCGGCGGCCCAGCCGCCGGCAGCCGTCCAGGTATGACTCGATCGCAATGACGTTCGCGCGGCGGATCGCCGGCAACCGTATTGGCGCTCGTTCGATTGCGCCAGCCTTGGCTTCGGCCGACGCCAGAAGGGATACCGTGCCCGCCTTGACCACGAACGTGAGGGCGGACCCGCCCAGGAGCACGACGCCGAACGCCAGCGAGAAGGCGACGAGCGCCGGGAGGTTCTGGCGCATCGCGGCGAAGACCTCGGCGACGATGTCACGGACGTCCCCGGCGAGGATCTCGTCGGCGTTGCCACCCAGCAGCAGAACGACGAGGAAGATCCCGCCCACGACCGGGACCGCCAGGAGGAGTTTGAGCGTGGATTCAGCGACGAATTGGACCGCCACGAGCGGCCAGTTGGCCGCTGCGACGAGCGCTCCCCGCTTGAGCGAGGCCTTGAGTCCTGGTGGTTCCGACATTGAGTGGTCCGCGGCGCGGCCTGATGCCTTCGCTGGAGCCGAGCGACGGCGTCCAACCTCAGTTTACCTTTGCGGTATTCTGGTTTACGAGTGCCATCCATCAAGATCCGCGACCGCCACGTCAGCTGGCGGCGACTCCTCGCGGGCGGAATCATCCTGACTGCGCTCGCAGGGATTGCCGGCGGTGCCGTGGAGATCTGGCGGTACGGGCTGGGGGACGCGGCGGCCGTTTCCCGCGTCGAGGCCTACATCAACCGGCGCTTCGAAGGGATGGTCCGGGCCATCTCGGATGTGTCGGCGCGAATTGCCGCCAACCCCGAAGCCGCGGCGGCGTTTGCGCCAGGCTCCGACGTGCGTCGTCTTTTCGAGCTGGTCGCTGAAGTACGCGGGACGAGCGCGTCCCCCGACGACATCGCGGTGACCGTCTACGATTCCGGACCGTTCGCACGCGCCTGGTCCGGAGCCTCGTCGGACATTCCCACCGATCAAATCTCAGGTCCATCGACGCTGTTGATCACGCCGTCGCCGCTCGGCCTGCGGCTGGTGCACGTCCAACCGATCACGACCGCCGCGGATGGCCGGGTCGGGAGTGTGGCAACCGAGCACGTGCTGTCGCCGGCCCAGGTGGGGACGAGCATCGGGCCCGTGGAATACCGGATGCAGACGCCGCTTGCGCCGGCGTTGCTTCGAATCGAAGGCGCGGCGGACGGTGCGCGGCCAGGTGCGGTCATCCTGCGCGCGCCGTCGGGCCGGGCGCTCGCCGAGGCCTGGGTGGATCCGGTCGCGCTCCGTCAGGCTCGATCGACCTGGCGGCGTCAGGTCGCGGCGGCGATGCTGGCGCTGCTCGGCGTCACGGTCCTGCTGCTCGTCGGACCCTTGCTCGACGGTCGCCTCGCTGGCAATCGCCGCATGTATGTGCGCGCTACGCTCGCATCGCTTGCCCTTACGGCCACTGCGGGCCTGCTTCTCTGGCTGGCCGTCGCGGTCGCTTCTGGGCGGCTCCCCTCCACGCCGATCACGGTGCTGATCGCCGGTGGCACCGCTGCCGGCCTCGTCAGCCTGCTCGCGGGCCCGGCGGCCCGGCTCCGGCTCATCGTCCGGCATCGCCGCATCGAGCGATCCGGAACGCCAGGACTGTTCGTTTGGCAACTCGTCGCCGGGATTGGCATCGCGGCCCTGATTCTGCTGGTTCAGCGGCTGATCGAAGTCGTCGCGAATCCAATCTCGGTCGACCTGCGCTCGTTCTCGCTGTATCCAGTCAGGCTCCCGCGCCTCATGCTCATCGCGGGGATCGTGGCGATGCATCTCGCGGCGTTGTGGGCGGCGACGTTGACGCTGGTTTCCGCGAGCGCGCCACGCCGGGTGCCGAGGAACGCGCTGAGGACGCGATTGCTCGTTCTCGCGGCGTGGGTCGCACCATCCGTGATCGCAGCGGCGGTGGCCTCGGCCCGCGGCTGGTCGGTCGCGGCGCTCGGGTTGGTGCTGTCCGCGCTGGCGTGCGGACTTGGCGCACTGGTCGGTCCGCGGCTTGCGAGCTGGTACCGCCGGGCGACCGTCGCGGCCCGCATTCTGGCGCTCTTTCTCGCCTTTCTGATTCCAACCCTCTTGCTGCATCCTGCGGTGGATTTCTTCGCCGAGCGCGCCATCCGCCAGCTGATCGTCACCGAGTACGCGGTCCAGGCGCAGAACCATGTCGAAACACTTCGCGCGCGACTGGACGAAGCCCGCGCCCAGGTCGACGCGCTTCAGGAACTGCCGGAGCTCGTCGCGGCTGGCGCACCGCCGGTGCCTACGGCGGATGCCGCGTTCCTCGTGTGGAAGCAGACGGTGCTGGCGCGCGAGCGGTTGACGTCGAACGTCGAGCTGTACGACGCGGAAGGCAAACTCGTCAGCCCGTTCGCCCTGAATGTTCCTGACTACACCGGAACCACGACGCAGCGCGCCTCGGGCTGTGGCTGGGTCACGTGGGGCGAAGTGGCGCCGTTCGGCGCCGAAGAGCGGCGCATGCTCCACGCCGAGCGCGGAATCTGCGCGCCGGACGACAGCGGCGGCGTCAACCTCGGCACGGTGATTCTTCACGTCGTCTTCGATTTCGAGACGCTGCCGTTCATCACGTCGCAGAATCCTTACTTCGAGATCTTTCGCTCCGCCGAGCGCAAGTATCAGGATGACGCGTTGGCGGCGAACGTGGAAGTGGCGATTTACGGCTGGGGTCTCCAGCCGCTCTACACCTCGGGCCGGTCGGCATGGCCGATCACCGACGATCTCTTTCAGAGACTGTATCGCTCGCGGGAACCATTCTGGGCCGAGGCGAGCACGGGCGGTGTCTGGCACCGCGTCTATTTCTCGAATGATCGCGACCGGATCTTCGCGATCGGCTACCCGATCCTGACGTGGTTCGATCACTTCGTCCACCTGGCGGAGCTGACGACCTTCGGTGGCGCCGCGTTCGTCGTGGTGCTCATCGGCACCGCCGTCTTCACGCGTCTGGCGCGCCAGCGGCCGAGGATGGGATGGGCGCTGCTCCGCGAAATCCGCGCGAGCTTCTATCGCAAATTGTTCCTGGCCTTCGTGCTGGCGGCGATTGTTCCCGTTCTCACGCTGGCGCTGTTCATCCGCGCGTATTTCGAGAACCTCCTGCGCACCGACATCGAGGCGGAGGCGGCCCGGACTGCCGCGGTCGCGCAGCGCGTCATCGAGGAGGGAGATGCCACGCTCCGTCGCAGCGCCGAAACGCTCGGCACCCAAAGCGACGAATTCATGGTGTGGATTGAGCAGGTCATCGACCAGGACGTCAACGTCTTCAGCGGCGCGCGTCTCGTGGCGACCTCGGAGCGCGATTTGTACGCGTCAGGCGTCCTGCCAACTCGAACACCCGACGACGTCTACCGTGCCATCGTGCTGCAGCGGCTTCCCAGTTTCGTGCGTCAGGACGTCCTGGGCACCTTTACCTACATCCTGGCGGCCGCGCCGGTGCGCTCCGCGGGAGAGGACGCGCTCCTCACCGTGCCGCTGGCGCTGCGGCAGCGGGAGATCGGCCGGGAGATCGATGACCTCGATCGCGGCGTCCACCTTGCGGCCCTGTTCTTCGTCCTCCTGGGAGCGGCGATCGGGCTGTCGATGGCGGAACGCATCGCAGATCCGATCCGGCGTCTGACCAGGGCGACCAACAGGATCGCCCGGGGCGACTTCGACGCCCATATCGCCGTCCGATCGGCCGACGAGCTCCGCCGGCTCGCCGATTCGTTCAACAGCATGGCGTCCGAGCTCAAAGAACAGCGGGTTCAGCTCGAGCGCACCCATCGGCTCGAAGCGTGGGCGGAGATGGCGCGCCAGGTCGCGCACGAGATCAAGAATCCGCTCACGCCGATCCAGCTGTCCGCCGAGCATCTGCATCGCGTTCATGCCGACCAGGGCAAGCCGATGGGGCCGGTGCTCGAGAACTGTGTCGCCACGATTCTCGGACAGGTGCGGCTCCTGCGGCGGATTGCCTCCGAGTTTTCGAGCTTTGCGTCGTCGCCCACAGCGCGTCCGGCTCGTGTGGAACTGCCCGACCTCGTCGCGGAAGTGGTGAATCCCTATCGCACCGGACTGGAGGGGCGCATCGAGATCATCAATCAGGTTCCCGATCGCCTGCCGTCGATCTACGTCGATCGGACACTGGTGGCCCGCGCGCTCGCGAACATTGTCGAGAACGCGCTTCATGCCATGCCAGGCACTGGCACGCTGACGATCACGACGTCAGTCGAGGCTGATGCGATCGTCCTGCGCGTTACTGATACTGGCGTCGGCATGGGCGAAGAGGCGCTCGGACGGGTCTTCGAGCCGTACTTTTCGACCAAGACGACAGGTACCGGCCTCGGACTTCCCATCGCTCGCCGCAACATCGAGCTGATCGGCGGCGCGATCGATGTCACGAGCGCAAAAGGGATTGGAACGACCGTTGTGGTTCGCCTGCCGTTGGCCTCGCGTGCGACTTCGTAAGGCCTCGGCCGGTCTGCGAATGCGCGGCCTGGTTCGCCCCGGAGCGGTCGGCGTCCTCATCCTGTTCCTGCTCGTCATTGCATCTGGATCGATCTGGCGGTTTGCGGGACCGGCGCTGTCGTATGGCCTGACCGTGGAACTGCGCACCGCGCCCGACCGGCAGGGGCCGATCAGCGTGGAGCCCGCCATTGCGACCGACGTGTTGACCAAGGTGCTGCAGCAGACGGCTGGAGCCCAGTGGGTGATCTGGCGGGGATCGTTCGAGGTTCCACCTGCGGGTGTGAAGGGGTTCAGGCTGACGGCGAAGGGCGGCGCGCAGCTGTTCGTCGACGGCCTCCTCGCCTTGCAGGCCACGGGCGGCGATGCCGTGGCCCGGCAGGTTGCGCTCGACGGCGGGTCTCATGAGCTCGCCCTCATCTACCAGCATCTCGAGGGCGCGCCCGCGATCGAGCTGGAGTGGATCGACGCCCAGCAGCGACGCGAGTTCATTCCGCCGGCGTCGCTGGCACCTCAATCGATGCCCCGGGCGGCGTGGTATCTGCGCAAGCATCCGCATGCCATCGGCATCACGATGGCCATCGCCTGGATCGCCGTCGCCGCGTACCTATTCGGTCTTTTTCTCGGACCATCCCTCCTCCGCTTCCTCGAGCTCGATGGATTCTTTTCTGACCGCCCGGCCCGCCTGGTTCTCGCCTTCAGTGTTCTGCTGGCCGCGTACCCGATCTGGTGGGGATTGTCAGTCAGCGGGTATTGGGCGATGGACGAGATCAGCGCCGGGACAGTTCGATACGGGATGTCCGTCGGGTACGCCTCGGGTGGTACGACAAGTACCCGCCGTTCCATTACTACGTCATCAATCTGTTCCTCCTGCCGTTTTTCGCGGCCGATCGTCTGGGTCTCGTGTCGATTCTCGACACGACCGCCTATGCGGTCGAAAGCGGCGTCGTCCGGGCACTGAGCCTGGCGATGGGCATTGGCAGCGTCGCCCTGGTTTATGTCTGCGGCGCGATCACGTTTGGAAAGCGGCAGGGAGTGCTGGCCGCGCTCGTCTGGACCATGGCGCTCCCCTTCGTCTATCACGGCAAGCTGGGGACGCTGGACGTCCCCTATACGTTCTGGTTCGCGCTCTCGCTGTTGTTCTACATCCGTATCGTCCAGCGGGGCGCGAGGCGCGACTACGTTCTATTCGCCACGGCGGCCGTGCTCGCGGTGTGCACCAAGGACCAGGCCTACGGGATGTATGCGCTGCCCGCGCTTCACATCCTGATCGTGACCGTTCGGCAGCATCTCGGGACGCCGTCGCCCGCCGCGGTGCTGCGAGCGATCTTCGACCGACGCCTCCTGGTTGCCGTCGTGTGGGGTGTCGCGCTGTTCGCGATCGTGCACAACCTGGCTTTCAACCTCGATGGTTTTCGGAAGCACGTGGAAATCATCACCGGGGTCGCGAGCGAGGACTATCGCGTCTACGATTCCGGCCCTGTCGGCCAGTGGCGACTTTTCCTGGACGTTGCGGCGCAGACCGCATTCTGTATGAGCTGGCCCGGCGCACTCGCGTCGATTGCCGGCATACTGCTGGCCCGTGGTTCTGATCAAAGGGGCTACCGCTGGCTGGCGTTGCCCGCGTTGTCGTACTACGTGACGTTTCTTGCGGTAGTCGGCTACTGCTATGACCGTTTCCTGCTGCCGGTTTGTCTCGTCCTGTCGCTGTTCGCCGGGCATTCGATCGCGAGGGCGCTCGAGTGGCGGCGGGAACGATGGCATGCGACCGCCGCCGTCGGCCTGGTCTTCGCGTACATGTGCCTGCGGGCGGCGTCGATCAATCTGCTCATGGCCGCCGACGGTCGCGAAGCGGCGGCGCGCTGGATTCGCGAGAACGTCGCGTCCGAGCACTCGGTCGCCATCACCGGGCCCCAGGAATACAACCCGCCGGTGAGCGGCCGAATGGTCAGGCTGATCCCGACGCTGCACGAGATGGACGAGTCCCATCCCGACTACCTGATTGTGAACAGCGGGTATCGACGTCGATTCGTGCTGGAGTCGCTCGAGGGTCCGTTTTTCGCAGCGCTCGAGAGCGGGAAACTGCCGTACCGCCTGGTCCATCGCATCAAACAACCGGTCGGGCTGGCGATACTCACCTGGGAAGGGCCGTTTCGAGAGACGGCCCATGTCGCGCACACGAGCGTCAACAAGCTCAATCCGGAGATCCTCATCTACCGGCGCGAAACTACGTCACCGTGACGTGCTGACGCGGCCGAGGATGCTGCGGGTGAGCGGATATCGGCTGATGACCTCGACTGTTGCATCCTGGCTGCCGTCGCGCAGGTAGACGAAGTCGGCGGGATGCTGCCCGGGCGCGACTTCAATCTGCAGCGGGATTCGACTCTTCTGGCCGTAGAACAGCGCCACCGGGTAGTAGAAGCTGTAGACGGCGAGCCGGGTTGGCGATCGGGCTGGCGGCTGCGCGGCCACGGCCCGCTCGAGGTCTGCGATCATCGCCTTCGTGGAGGCATCCCCGTACCAGTCCCGGGTATGCGTGACGTTCGCGGTCTGCGAGAAGTGTAAGACGGCGAACGCCAGCGCCAGGGTCATCGCGGCCGAGGCGACAATCGTGCCGGCGCGGCCGAGCCTCGCGATCCCGTCGAAGACGAAGATCACGAACAGGACGTAGAGCGGGAGGTAGAACAGCGCCGTCCTGCCGATCAGGGATGGTGTGCCCAGCACACGTTGCTCGGCGATCTGAACCGCTGACACGAGCGCAAGCAGGAGCAGCAGGCACAAGGCAGGCAGGATGCTGCTGGCGCGGCCACGTCGAGCGTGCCACACCATGATCGCGATGCCCGCTGCGACGGTGAGCAGGACGCATGCCGAGACCACGTCCGATTGATTCGACAGGTAGGTCTTGCCATGGAGGGCATCAGTGATCAGCGAATTGACGGTGTCCTGCACGAACCCCTGGGTCCCGCCGAAGTAGAGCTCGCCTCCCCTTTTCAGGAGATAGAGAGGGACGCCCGCCACCGCGGCAATGGCGAGGGCGGGAAACGCAATCGTGCGCCATCGGCGAATGCCCAGCAGACCGAGCCGGTTCAGCAGTCGGCCCGTCGCCTCGAGCAGACCCGCGAACAGGACGAGGATCGCCAGCGCGAGTCCGGTAAACGCCGCGACGCAGGCGGCTTGTGTCGAATCGCCGCTCCAGTTGATGACCGAACCGAACGCCGGGATGCGCGGCCGAGGGAGCGACAGCGTCGGCAGACTTTCGAACACTCGCGTGGCACCGGCGTCGCGCGCGCGCCACGCGTCTTCGAGCCTGGCGTTCGAGAATGATCGGTTGCCGATGGTTACGATGATCCGTTGCAATCTGGCGGCGCTGGAGCCCGGCAACTCGATGCGCAATCCAGAGATGTGCGTCGGGCTCGCGAGCCGCCACTCGCCGGCGTTCGACACCAGCCGTGTCGATCGGCCTCTGAAGTCGATACGGAAGACACTCGCCGCATCCGCCTCCAGGCCGGGCAGCGTGACAACCACAGGTTCGTACAAGCGTCCGGTCAGCCCGAGATCCTGCGAAAACGTCAGGGCGATGAAGATGGCGGCGCCGATGAACAGCCACACAAACGATCGTCGCGATACCGCCGGCTGCGCGGTTTCAGGATCGGGTGGCGCGGCGCCGGTGACCTGCGAAACGAGCGATGCGCCCACCGCGATCGCAAGAATTCCAATCGCGACGTTGAGCAGCGTGAAGCTGGCCGCAACCGCCGCGCCCGCCAGGAGCAGCGCTCGGAGGATCAGCCCGTCGCCGTCCGTGGACGGCGCCGGGCGTTCCATGAACCTGAATAGATACGCAAGCGACCCCAGCATGAGGGCGAGTGACAGGCCGTAGCCGCGGCTCAGCGCGAAGTACTCGAGCACGTAGGGATTCGAGTTCAGCAGTATGAATCCGGAGAACGCGATGAGCGGGCTCGTGATGCGCCGGAGAATCTGGATCGAAAATACCGCGTACGCCGCGTACCCGACGACGTTCGGGAGGCGCAGGGCCCAGTCCTGACTGCCGGCAATCAGGTAGGCGCCCTTCGTCAGCAGCGTGTTCAGGATGTGATTCGTGGCGACAGGAAAACTGAAGAGCGACAGAACGTCCGTGGAGATGAACCGCAGGTAGGTCGCCGCTTCGTCGTACGTAAAGGGAACCCGGACGGCGCGGATCGCGACATACCCGAGAAAGAACAGGCTGGCTGCGGTCGTGAGCAGTTTCAAGACGCGCCACTAGTGTCGCGCAACACTGCCCCGCGACACCAGGGGCCTTGACCGGTTCGATTCCCAGTTCTTGAGTCATGTTTCTGGTCAAGGCTGTCCGCGCGCCAGCGCGGCGTTATCGAAATTGTGACCTAGCGAGGCGGAGCCTCTTGACGGTCTGAGGCGCAGCCTCGCTAGTGATTGTCGCCGGGCGGGAGATCCGGACCGGTGTGGGCCTTGGGCATGATGTAGAGGTCGGCGGAAGCTGTGGTCTCTCCGGTGCCCTCGACCGGCCGTTTCCTCAGTCGCGCGTACACCCACATGATCAGCGCCGCGATCGTATACGTGTAAGCGAGGACGACCAGGGCGATCCGCGGCTGGGATGCAATCAACGCGAGCGCGACGGCGATGAGGAAGAGCCCGAAATACGACCGATGCCATCCCACCTCCATCGCCTTGACGCTGCGGAAGCGGATCGTGCTGACCATCAGCAGCGCCGGTACGACCACCATCGCGAGCGCTGCCAGCGCCGTCGATCGATCGCGTGGCCCGTCAGGAAACAGGTAAATGGTTGCCGCGATGACGGCCGCCGCCGCCGGGCTCGGCATGCCGACGAAGTACCGTTTGTCGGTCGCGGTCAGGGTCTGGATGTTGTACCGGGCCAGGCGCATGGCCGTCGCGGTGACGTAGATGAATCCGGCGGCCCAGCCGAGGCGCTTGAGCGGCCAGAGTCCCCACGTGAACGCGAGAATGGCCGGCGCCAGACCGAAAGACACGACGTCCGCCAGGGAATCCAACTGAACGCCGAACGCCGAGGTGGACTTCGTCAGACGTGCGACGAAGCCGTCGAGCGTATCGAGGACCATGGCGATGCCGATCAGCACGGCCGCGGTATCGAAGTCCCGCTGGGTCGCATACACGACACACCCGTATCCGCAGAACAGGTTCGCGACGGTGAACATCGAGGGCAGGAGGTAGACGCCGCGCTTGAAGCGCTGCTGCCGATCCTCCCGTCGCCTCGCGAGCCGTTTACTCAGCACGTGGACTCCTGAACCGCGCAATGATCGTTTCGCCGCCGACCACCCTCTGGCCCACCGACACGAGGATTTCGCCGTCTGTCGGCAGGAAGACATCCATGCGCGAACCGAACTTCATCAGGCCTATCCGTTCGCCTCGGGTGACTTCGTTTCCCTCCCGGACCCGGCAGACGATCCGCCGGGCGAGGACCCCAACCACCTGGCGGATCACGATAGTCCGGCCGTCCTGCTGAATCCAGATCTCATTCAGCTCGTTGTCATTCGCCGATTCGCGATAGGCCGGGAGGAACGACCCGGGACGGTATGCAATCTTCGTGATTCGTCCGGCCAGGGGCGAGCGATTCATGTGAACGTCGATGGGAGACAGGAAAACCGTGACCTGTTTCCAGTCGCCGGGGGGCGCCCAGCGGGGGTCGCCGGGCCCGGCTACCATGACCCGGCCGTCGGCCGGCGAGACGACGACATCCGGGTCCTGCGGGATCGATCGGTCCGGATCGCGAAAGAAATAGGCGAAAAAACCGCCCAGGACCGCGAAGGGCACCGCCCATCCACGCTTACGCGCCAGCGCCAGCCCGAGGGCCGGCGCCAGCGCCGCCGCGATGAACGGGTATCCTGCGCGATCGATTTTCATGGGAAAGGTCGGTCGGAAACCGGTCGGAAACAATGGGGCCGGAAACGGGTCTCGCAGGGGCCGGGACTTCGGGGTCCCGAGGGTCCGTGTGAGGCGCGTTTCCGGCCGGAACGAAAGACGTCAGACGCTCAGCCGCGCACCATCTGGGCGTCCTCGGTACGGCGCCGGCGGATGATGGTTTCCATCTGATCTTTCAGCTGGAGTTTTCGCTTCTTCAGGACGACTTCTTCGAGCTGTTCAGGTTCCGAGAGGTAGTTGCGGATAGCCAGGTGGTGCAGTTTCTCGTCCAGATCGTGATGCTGTGTGGCGAGTTGGCGGAACTCCTCGTCGGTCTGCAGCAGTTGACGCTTCAGCTCTTCGAAGTCTGTCGGCATCGCCGCCTCCTTGAAGGGATTTGCCGGGTTACTGATGGACATTCATAAACGCAAGGTAACACAAGGAGCCAGCGTCTTCAAGATTCCGGAGGGCCAACTTCAAAGTTCTGGACGGCCGAGGCTAGAAAAGCCCTTCTTTCCAGAGGATCAGGGCATCTTCATCCGGCGCCGTGTAGTACTTGGGCCGGATCGCCGTCACGGCGAATCCCAGGCTCTCGTAGAGCAGCCGGGCGGGCTCGTTCGACGCTCGGACCTCGAGCGTGGCCCGAACGGCGCCCCGGGCGGCGGCATCCGCCATGACGTGGTGCAGCATCCCGCTCGCCAGACCCTGCCGCCGATACGCGGCGTCGACGGCAATCGTGTTGATGTGGAGTTCGTCGGCGACAATCCAGCACGAACAGAAGGCCGCCACCCACCGATCGGGCAAGCGCAGCACGAACACGTGCGCCACATCTGACTGCGCAAGCTCCCGCGCGAGCATTTCCCTCGTCCATGGGTTGGTGAAGCACCGGGCTTCGAGGGCGGCGACCGCATCGAGATCGTCATCGGACACCATCCGCTCGATCAGGATGCCTTCCCCAGCGCTCATCGAGGCGCGCTCCGCTGGCGGGCCAGTTCGGCGTCCGAACGCCTGACGTACACGGGGATGACGGCGTGAGGCGCGACCGCGCGCTGGGGTTCCGCGGCGGCGATCCGGCCGATAGCCGCCGCCAGTCGCGGCACTGGCTCGAGAATCCGAGCTTGATCCCCGAGTGTGGACTCGATCGCGGCGCGATAGCGCATCGCGCCGTCTCCGGCGAAGAGGAGCTGTCGTGATCCGATCGCCGACCGCCAGGCGGCCAGCGTGTCGAGCGGCGCCATAGAAGAGGCTGGCACGAGCACGGCGTCGAGATCCGGTCCATAGAGCATGGCGAACACCTCGCCACGCTGGGCATCGATCCACGGGGCGATCAGCGGATGGCCGGGGACCTGGCGTGCTTCACTCGCCATCGCCTCGAGCGTCGAGACGGGAACGATTCCGAGGCCGCGAGAGAAGGCCAGCCCCTGCATGGTCGCGATCCCGACGCGAAGGCCCGTGAAGGACCCCGGGCCGGCGGCGACGGCGAGCAGATCGATGTCGTCGAGGCCGACACCTGCGGACTCGAGCGCGCGCATCAATTCACCGGGCAGCCGCTGTCCGTGCGTGACCGCGGGATCGCCGCTTACTTCGGCCAGCGTCGTGCCGTGCCGAACGACCGCGACGCTGCCCGATCGAGAGGTCGTGTCGAGTGCCAGGATCAGCAGAGTCCGCCTCCGGTCGCGCTACTGCAGATGTTATACTGCCGCTTTCTCGCGTCCTTCAGAGGACGCCCAGCTTCGGGCCGCGCTCGAGACCATCGCAGCCACTGGAAGATGTTCCCCACCATCAGCATGGGTCCCCCGATCGACGACCGCGCCCATCGCCGCTAGGATGGGCCGACGGCGAAAATAGAGAGCATGTCGTCCTCCGTTCCTTCGATCCCGGCCGGCCTCACGCCCGCGATGCGCCAGTACTTCGAAGCGAAGCGCCAGCATCGCGATGCGATCGTGTTCTTCCGCATGGGGGATTTCTACGAGATGTTCTACGAGGACGCGCTCACGGCCGCGCGCGCGCTCGAGCTGACGCTCACCTCGCGTTCGAAGGATACCAACGGCGGGGCGATTCCCATGTGTGGTGTTCCCCACCACGCGGCCGATGGCTACATCGCCCGGCTCGTGAAGAAGGGGTTCCGCGTCGCCATCTGCGAGCAGGTGGAGGATCCCAAGAAGGCCAAGGGCCTCGTCCGTCGGGAAGTCGTGCGGGTCGTCTCCCCGGGCACCTTGACCGATTCGGGCTATCTCGACGCGCGTGAACCGGCCTTCCTGATGGCCATCGCGCCTGTGGTCGGCGGAACAGGCTTCGGTGTGGCGCTGCTGGATGTCTCGACCGGCGAGTTCACGACCGCCGAGTACACCGGTCCGGATTCGAGGCAGGCGCTGCTCGACGAACTGGCCGTGCTGCGCCCGCGTGAGATCGTCGCGCCCGCCGGGTTCGGCGATCCGGCGTCGATGATCGACACGTTGCGGCTGGCGACAACGGTCACTGCGCTCGACTCGTGGATATTTGAAACCGAGTCGGCGAGGCGGGCGCTTCTCGCGCAACTGCAGACCCAGAGCCTCCATGGCTTCGGGCTGGAGGATTGTACCGCGGCCATCAGCGCTGCGGGCGCGCTGGTGCAGTACCTTCGCGACACGCAGAAGGCCGATCTCGCGCACATCCGCGAGGTCAGCTATCGGACGGGGACCGACTCGCTCACCATCGACCCGACCACGCTGAAGAATCTCGAGATCCTCGAGGCCGCCGACGGCGGTCGCGCTGGCTCGCTCCTGCACGCCATCGATCGGACAGTGACGTCGATGGGCGGCCGGGCGCTCCGTTCGTGGCTGCTGCGGCCGTTGCTCTCGCTCGAGCGCATCCAGGACCGGCTCGACGCCGTCGAGGAGTTCGCGTTCCGAAGCACCGAGCGCGCCAAAGCGCAGGACACGCTCAAGACCGTTCATGACATGGAACGGCTGGTGGCCCGGTGCGCGCTCGGCACGGCAGGCCCGCGTGACCTCGTCGCGCTGCGGCAATCGCTCGCTGCCGTGCCGCGCCTGCGCATGCTGCTGCAGGACTTTCAGGCGCCGCTCATTCGAAGCCTCGCCGCGGAACTCGACGATCTCGCCGATCTCCGGCAGGATCTCGAACGATCTCTCGCGGATGAGCCGCCCGCCCTGGTGCGCGACGGCGGCGCGGTGCGCGCCGGCGTCGATGCCGAGCTGGATGATCTTCGCGGCATCAGCAAATCCGGCAGGCAGCGCATTGCTGAAATGGAGGAAGCTGAACGCGCCCGCACCGGCATCAGCTCGCTGAAGATTCGCTTCAACCGCGTCTTCGGCTACTACATCGAGGTCTCTCGATCGAATCTGGGCAACGTTCCCGCCGATTATCTGCGCAAGCAGACCATCGCCGGCGGCGAACGCTTCATCACGCCGGCGCTCAAGGAATACGAGGACAAGGTGCTCGGCGCCGACGAACGCATCATCGAGCGTGAGATCGAGATCTTCGAGGCGCTGCGCGCCCGTACGGCGGCCGAAGCGCCGCGGGTGCAGGAAACGGCGAGAGGGCTCGCCGCGCTCGACGTGCTGGCCTCGCTCGCCGAAAGCGCGGCGCTGCACAACTACACCAAGCCGCTGATGCACGCCGGTGAAGAACTGAACGCTGTCGACGTCCGTCATCCGGTCGTTGAACGGCACATGGCTGACGCCTTCGTGCCGAATGATGTGCTGCTCGATGGCAGCGGGCACCAACTCATCATCCTCACCGGGCCGAACATGGGTGGAAAGTCCACCTATCTCCGGCAGACGGCACTCCTCGTCCTGATGGCGCAGGCCGGGTCATTCGTCGCGGCGCGAACCGCCAAGCTGCCCGTCGTCGATCGCATCTTCGCGCGCGTGGGGGCATCGGACAACATCGCGCGAGGCCAGTCGACGTTCATGGTGGAGATGCAGGAGACCGCGAACATCCTGCATTCCGCGACCTCACGCAGTCTCGTCATCCTCGACGAAATCGGGCGCGGCACCGCGACGTTCGATGGATTGAGTCTCGCCTGGGCGGTGGCGGAGTACCTGGCGTCGAACAGCCGGGCACGGCCCAAGACCATCTTCGCGACCCATTACCATGAGCTCACGGATCTTGCCGATGCACTGCCCGCGGTCGCGAATTTCCATGTCGTCGTTCGGGAATGGAAAGACGACATCGTCTTTCTCCGGAAAGTGATTGCCGGACGCTCGGATCGCAGCTACGGCATCCAGGTTGCCCGCCTGGCAGGGCTGCCGGTGACGGTGGTGGCACGAGCGCGCGAGATCCTGAACGGCCTCGAGCGCGACGAGCTTTCACGGGGCGGCCGGCCGACGCTGAGCGCCGAGGGCGTCAAGGGACGGCAGATGGGCTTGTTCCAGGCGCCGGCCGCCGAGGAGAGTCCGGTCCTCTTGAAGCTGCGGGAGCTCGACGTGAATCACCTGACGCCGATGCAGGCCTTGACCCTTCTCGCCGAGCTGAAACGCGAGGCTGGTGAATGACCGCCCGCCGGCTGCTCTTCAATACGCGCCTGCGCATCGACGACAACCTCGATAAAGACGTGAAGCGGCGGGTGGCGGGGAGTTCGTGACCGGTCGGCCCGATCGAACCGCCCTTGGCCTGATCCTCGTTGCGTGCTTCAGCGTGTCGGTCGCTGCCGCCTCGACGCGATACGACCCGCGTCTTCGATTCAAGACCATCTCGACGTCGCGGTTCGATATTCATTTCCACCAGGGGGAGGACGGCATCGCCCGGCGTCTGGCGAGCTTCGTCGACGGTGCAGCCTCGGAAGTCGACCGGGCGATCGGCGCGGCGGTCGGCCGGGTGCAGATCATCCTCGTCGATCAGCATGACCTGTCGAATGGATGGGCGACGCCGCTGCCGTACAACACGATCGAGATCAGCGCGGCGGCGCCGGCGGCTGAAAGCAGCGTCGGCAACACCGACGACTGGCTGCGGCTCGTCTTCATCCACGAGTACACGCACATCGCACACCTCAGTCGCGCGGGAGGTTGGATTGGAGGCCTGCGCCGCGGCTTTGGCCGGCTGCCCCTGCTCTTTCCCAATCTCTACCAGCCGCTCTGGGGCATCGAGGGGATTGCCACGTGGCAAGAGAGCGGGTCGACCGGGCAAGGTCGCGTTGTCGCCGGCGACTTTCGCCAGATTCTGGAAACGGCCGCGGCGGCGGGCCAGTTTGGCCCCCTCGATCGAACGAACGGCGGGAACGTCGATTGGCCTTCGGGGGCCACGCCGTACGTCTACGGCGCCTACTTTCATCAGTACCTGTCGGACCGATACGGCGCCGAACGGCTGCGGACACTCGCCGATGAAACGGCCCGGCGACTTCCCTATCTCGGCTCGCGTGCCTACAAGAAAGTCTTCGGGCGCTCGCTCGGGCAACTCTGGGAAGACTTCGCCCGGGCCACGGCCGATGCGAGCCGGTCGCTGACCGAGCCGATCAGTGCGACCCGGCTGACCCATCACGGCTTCGATGTATCGGGACCTCGGCATGCGCCGGGCGGTCGAGTGTTCTACTCCGCGAATTCCCCGCACCACTTTCCAGCGCTGATGGAGTTACGGGGCCCGGGACCGCCGCGGGAGATTGCGCAGCGATATCTCGGCAACCGCATCGCCGTCTCGGGCGATGACCTGGTGCTCGACGAAATTGACGTAGTCCGCAGCGTCGCCTTCAAATCGGATCTGTATCTGGTTGACCCTGAGAACGGCGCTCGGCGGCGATTGACGCGCGAGGCCCGGGCTGCGGATCCCGACGTGTCGAGCACTGGCGAGGTGGTGTGCACGGTTCAGTTCAGCGATCGACGGGCTCTGGCGACGTTCCGCCTTCCGGGTGCAGATGCCGAAGCCGTGCCACAGATTCTGATCAGCGAAGCGTCGACCGACTTTGGATCGCCGCGCTGGGCGCCGGACGGCAGGCTCATCGCCGCAGAACGCCGGCAGGTCGGGGGCGCCTCGCAGATCGTCGCGATCGATCCGTCCGATCGGACGGTTCGCGTCGTGGCAGACTTGCCCGGCGGCCGCAGTGGTGCTCCATCCTGGACGCCGGATGGCAAGCGAATCGTGTTCTCGTCCGCAGTGGATGGCGAGCCGTTTCGCATTTACTCGGTCGACGTCGCGTCCGGTCAGGTCGCGAGACTCGAGGGCACCGGCGCGAGTGCGCAATCGCCAGATGTCTCGCCGGACGGACAATCGATCGTGTTCGTCGGCTACACGCCCGACGGCTACGATCTGTTTTCGATAGCCCTGACCGGCGCTCGCTGGACTCCTGTCGAGCGATCCGCGTCACGCGGCGAGAACGGGCGCTCTGCTGCGAGCCTGCAGGAAGACGGCGACACTGGCCACACCTATTCCGCGTGGCCGACGCTGCTGCCACGCTTCTGGACGCCGACCGTTGAATCCGACGCCGACGAAATCGTGGTGGGCGCCGCGACCGCGTCAGCGGATGCGTTGGCGAGACATGTCTATGGGATCGAAGCCGGCTGGTCCACGCGATCCAGGCCGGACTGGCAGGTCGCGTACGCCTACGATCGCTGGCGGCCGACGTTCTTCGTGGCGGTCGCTGATGACACGGACCCGTGGCGCTCGGGCGAGGCGCGAACGCGGGAGCTCGATCTTGGCGCGCTCGTCCGTGTCTCGCGCGTCCGGATGTCGCACTCGACGCTGGCCGCCTTTCACTACTCCCGCGACTCGTTCGAATGCTTCTCCTGCACGCCGGCGGTGGATTCCGCTCTGAAACGCGGATCGGTGCGACTCGGCTGGGACTTCAGCAACGCCAAGACGTTCGGGTATTCGATCAGCGCGGAAGAGGGCGGCCGCGTTTCCATGACGGCTGAAGCGACGCGCACCGCCTTCGGCGCGGACGGGAACGGCGTTGCGCTCACCGGCGAAGCGCGTCGTTACTGGCGGGGACCGTGGCGTCACAGCGTGTTTGCGCTCCGGTCCGCGGCGGCCGGATCGTGGGGTGACCGAGAGGCCGAACGACCCTTCAGTGCCTCCGGTTCCGGGCCTCAGGGGTCCGGCCTGGACTTCGGTCTCGACGCGATCGGGCTTCTCCGTGGCTTCGATGAAGATGATGTGGTGGGAACTCGTGCGGTGGTCGTGAATGGCGATTTTCGCGTGCCGCTCATGCGCATCGATCGCGGCATCGGCACCCTTCCCCTGTTTCTGAGGAGCATCCATGCCGCGGTTTTCGTGGATGCCGGCAATGCCTGGACCGATAGGGCGCGATGGTCGGACCTGCGCGTGTCGGCCGGGCTCGAGGCCTCGGCAGACGCCGTGATCGGCTTCGCGCTGCCTGTCACCGTGTCGGCGGGGGGCGCCTGGCGACGGGACGATTCTGGCAGGAACGGCGGATTCGTGATCTTCACAAGAATCGGCCGGGCCTTCTAGCTAGAGGCCAGGTCTCCCGAGCGCAACCACCGGCTGCGCCGGCGCAGACGACCACTCTCCCGTCCCGATTCTGAACACTCCATGACATAGTGTTTCGGATGTCAGAGAAGTCCCGCTTCCTGCAAACGCCGGTCGAGCCGTTCATAGTCACCCCGGACGCCGGAGCCGGCGAGATGCTGGCGCGGATGGAGAAGATCTCCTTCCAGGGGCGCAACCTGGCAACCGCCCGCCGGATCTGGGAGCGCATGCTCCGCGATGACTGCACGATTTTCCTTGGCATCGCCGGCGCCCTCAGCGCGGGTGGACTGCGGCTGGTCCTGGCGCACCTCATCGAGCACCGCTATGTCGACTGCGTCGTGTCGACTGGCGCCAACCTCTATCACGACCTGCACGAGACGCGAGGGCGCCGCCATTACATCGGCTCGCCACGGGAAAACGACGCGCTGCTGCAGGTCGATCGCATCGACCGCGTGTACGACACGTACACAAACGAGGAGGAATTCGTCGACAACGATGAATGGATCGCCGCATTCGCGCTGACGCTCGAACGCCGTCCGTACACGTCGCGTGAATTCCTCTACCGTCTCGGCGAACACCTCTGGAAGGAGACCGGCCGCGATGGGATTCTCACCGCTGCCTACCGGGGATCGGTGCCGATTTTCTGCCCAGCCATCGCGGATTCGTCGATTGGGATGGGATTGTCCCAGGCGCGCCATCGCGACGGCACGGCCGGGCACGTCGACGTGATCGCGGACATCATCGAGTCGGCCAACCTTGTGATCAGAAGACCGCGGACCGCCTCGATCGTGCTTGGCGGCGGCACTCCGAAGAATTTCATCAACCAGGCCAGCGTGC
The DNA here is from genome assembly GCA_963785755.1 of uncultured Acidobacteriota bacterium. GTDB lineage: Bacteria > Acidobacteriota > Vicinamibacteria > Vicinamibacterales > 2-12-FULL-66-21 > JACCXG01. The sequence goes on from CAWAXG010000073.1 coordinate 107,324, forward strand.
AGGCGGAGTTCTACGACGACCGGGTCGGCGGCCACCGCTTTGCGGTCCAGATCATCACCGACGTGCCGCACTTCGGCGGGGCATCGGGCGCAAGCCTCGAGGAGGCGCAGAGCTGGGGAAAGCTCGCCACCGATGCCGAGCAGGTCACCGTCCACGCAGACGTGACTGTCGCGCTGCCGATCCTGGTATCGGCGCTGGCTGGCAGCGCAGGCGAAACGCTCGCCAGCCGGAAGCCGCTGCGTTTCGATGTCTCGGGACCAGTCATGGCTGTCGAGGGACAGCCGTTACCGCATTCGCGCTTCGAGGAACGCGCACAATGAGTTTTCCGTTCGCCTATGACCACGGCGTGCCGCACTCGTTCGGCGGCGCGGTCCCCCATCCGTCGTCGTTCGACCAGTCACGCGCCGTCATCCTGCCCGTGCCGCTCGACCGGACGACCTCATACATTGGCGGAACTCGGAACGGCCCGCGCGAGATTCTCGAAGCGTCCTCGCACATGGAGTTGTGGGACGAGGAACTCGGGATCGACGTCCATCCCATCGGCATCTTCACGCTGCCGGAGATGGAACTCCCGTTCGGCGAACTGTCTCCGCTGATGGACGAGATCGAGCGGGTCGCCGCCGAGGTGCTCCAGCGGGACAAGTTCCTGGTGACCCTTGGCGGGGAGCATTCCATCACGCCGCCGCTCGTGAAGGCGGCCGCCACGAAGCATCCCGGCCTGGGGCTGCTGCAGATCGACGCCCACGCTGATTTGCGCGACGAGTACATGGGGACCAGGCACAATCACGCCTGCGCCATCCGCCGGTCGCTCGAATACGCCCCGGCGACCCAGGTCGGGATCCGCAGCTTGTCGCCGGAAGAGGCCGCGGTGGCGGCGTCGCTGAAGACCACCCTGTTTTACGACTACTCCATGCGCTTGCAGCCCGACTGGATCGACCGGGTGGTGAAGACTCTCCCGGAGAAGGTCTACGTCACGATCGACGTCGATGGCCTCGATCCCGCTATCATGCCGTCAACCGGGACGCCGGAACCAGGAGGGCTGTCCTGGTACGAAGCCCTTGCGCTCCTGCGTGCCACCATCGAGCGGCGACAGGTCGTCGCCTGTGACGTCGTCGAGTTGAGCCCCATCCCAGGGTTGATGGCTCCGAACTTCCTGTGTGCGAAGCTGGTATACAAAATCCTCACATATCGGTTCGCCGGACTCGCCAGTTAGCCCTTCGTCGGCCCCCTCGATAACTCGCTACCCACGATCGCTGTATACCTTGTATACTGCGCATCGCATGTCTGACTTGTACGAGCGGGCCGTAGACGCTCTCGAACAAGGACACGGGGCCGAAGCCGCGTCTCTGCTGGTTCGCGCGCTGAAGCAACCAGGGCTGCGACGCGAGGACCAGATCCAGATCCGTTGCGCGCTTGCCGAAGCATGGCTTCTCCAGGACGATCTCCGGCAGGCGACCGAGGCCCTCGGGCGTCCGCCGGACGCACGAGAACGGGCGGATCCGGCCCGGTTGTCGGACTTGTGGCGGATGCACGGTCGCCTGGCTGCCGCCCGGGGCGAGCCGTCCAGGGGCGTGGCGTTCCTGATGAAGGCCCTCCGGCAGGCCGAGCGGGCTCACGATTCCCGTGCTATCGGCCTGGCCCACTATGAGCTCGGCCTCTGCTACCGGCAGGTCGGTGATACCGCGATCGTCCGGGAACACCTGACGGCCGCCGCGTCAGCCCTTCACGCCGCCGGCGATCGACGGTATCTCGCGATGGTCCATTCGCTGTCCGGCGTCGCGCTGGCGCAGGAAGGCCGTCTCGAGGAAGCCCTTGTCGCGATGCGCCATGCCGAAAGGCTCGCACTGACGGCGCAGGCGGGCGACGTGCTCGCGACGGTCTGCGGAAATCAGGCGAATGTGGCCCTCATGCAACACCATCACGAGGAGGCGATGGCGCTGGCAGAGCGCTCCGTCGAGCTTCAAGAGGAGTCAGGAACGCCGCACGGCCTCGGCATTGCCCTGGCCTCGCTCGGCCAGATTTACGTCAGGCTCGGGAACCTGAGTCGCGCCGAAGAGACCCTTCACCGGGCCCTCGACGTCCGGAGTCCGATGCAGTTCATGCGCGAGACGACGGGTGCGGTGTTCGATACCCTTGCGCAGATTCATCTGATTCGTGGCGAGCACGATGAGGCCAGCCGTTCGCTCGAAAAGGCCAAGGAAGCGTACGGCGAGTACGGCGCCCATACCAGCCGCTGGTATCAGTGGTCGCTGCGGGTTGTCGAGGCCCGTCTCGCCCTCCGCCGCGGTCAGGAGAAGGCGGCTCTGGCGATGGCCAATGACGTCGCCGCCACCGACGGGGCGCCGAGCGGGTATGCGATTCAGGCAGAGCTCATAGCGATTGAGGCACAGCTGGTATCGGGCCAGCCACGAGAGGCGCACGAGCGCCTGGAGACGGCGTCGAGGCGCATTCAGCCGAGTGCGATGAGCGGGACCTGGGGAGAGTTTCTCCGCCTCCGCGGCCGGGTTCGAGCCGCGTCGGACAGGGCCACCGACGCGTACCACGATTTCGGCCAAAGCGTCAGCATCTTCGAACTGCTCGGCGAGCGGTACCAGGCCGGCCTCAGCTACCTCGAACTGGGTCGCCTGGCGGCCTCCGCCGGGGCCCGATCGCGGGCCACGCGGTACCTCACGGATGCCAAAAACCTGTTTGAGGCCCTCGGGGCGGCCCCCGAGCTGGCAGAAACACGACAGGCGCTGGCCGACGTGCCAACCGCCGGGACCGGCGGCTACGTAGGCGTGCAGGTCGACGGCGACGATGCGCTCGTCAGGCGGATCGTTGATGCCGCGGCGCTGCCTGCATTACTGGCGCGGGAGGGAGCGACGGCGCTCCTGGAAGGCTGCGATGGGCAAGCCTCCGCGCTCTTCATCCAGACGGGGCCGGGTCAGGCGCGGGTCCTGGCTTCGTCTGCACTCGATGCCGACGGGGCCCACCGCTTTGCGGTCGCGGCGCTCAGGGCCCTCAACGCCCCCAATCCCGGCCTCGTCATCGAAGGCATCGGCAAGGACGCAAGGGGGGATCGATATGCGGCCGTATCCGTGGCCAGGCCGTTCAGCGCCCCGTCGGGCCAACGCTTCCGCATGCTTTGTGCTGTCCTTCGGCAGGGATTCGACCTGTGCGAGGCGCGCGAACGGCCGGTCGAGACCGCGACAACGGTAATGGAACGTCAGCTGGAGCCGCTCCTCCCCGGGTTCATCTGCGCCAGTGCCGCGATGCAGCGCGTCGCAGATCAGATTCAGCGCCTCCAGGGCAACGATCTGACGGTCCTCATTACCGGCGAAAGTGGCACGGGCAAGGACCTCGTGGCTCGGGCGATTCATGCCGGATCGCTTCGAAGCGGCGGCATGTTCCTGCCCTACAACTGCACGAGCGCGACGCGCGAACTGGCTGACAGTCAGCTCTTTGGCCATCGGCGCGGCAGCTTTACGGGCGCCGTGGCGGATCAGCCGGGCGTCCTGCGGACCGCGGTCGGCGGCACGCTGTTCCTCGATGAAGTCGGCGACCTGCCCATCGACGTCCAGCCGAAATTGCTCCGGTTTCTCGAGCAGGGTGAAGTGCTGCCGGTCGGCGAAACGCGGCCCCAGAAGGTCGATGTTCGGGTCGTCGCCGCCACGAACGCGGATCTCGAACAGCGGGTCGCCGAAGGAAAGTTCCGCGAGGATCTGTTCTACCGCCTGAGCGTGATTCGTATGCATGTGCCCCCCTTGCGGGACCGGCGTGAAGAGATCCCTCACCTGAGCACGTTTTTCCTGAGGGAAGCCTCGGATCGGCTGGCCAAGCCGGGAGTGCGCCTGAGCGCCGAGACGCTGGATTTGTTCGACGTTTTCCCTTGGCCCGGCAACGTCCGTCAGCTCCGCAACGAGGTTCAGCGCGCCGTGGCCCTGACGCCGAGCGGCGGGGTCATTACGCCCGAGATACTGTCGCCGGCCCTTTCAGGCTCCACTGGCGACCTGCCGGCGGTGGCCCGAGGGCGTCGCCCGTCCCTTTCGGCGGCGGTCGAGAAACTCGAGCGGGAAATGATCGAGAACGCCCTCGAACGATCGGCCGGCAACATCTCCGAGACTGCGAGAGTCCTCGGTCTGACGCGACGCGGCCTCTACCTGAAGATGGAACGCCTCGGCGTTGCCGGCGCCAAACAGGCGCTCTGAGTCGAGACCGGATACCTCGTATCCGCCGAACCCCCTGTTCGCATACCTCGTATACAAACCCTCGCGCTCGGCAAGGGTCCGTGAATCACTTCTAAGTCGTTGTGAATCTGACGATTAAGGTCGAGTCACAAAAAGTCTCCGCCACAGGCGTTTTTTGGGCGCGCAGCTTGGATAGTCATCGGGCACCGCGACAACGTGGCACTCAGTAGAGGGCACCGATGGAACAGAGACTGCGACTTGTTCAAGGGACGAATCCCAACCGGATCGAAAAGCGCGCCGCCGAGCGTCGCCCGCTTGCCGTACCCGGCCAGATCGTATGGAAGGACGCTCGGGGCACCACGCGTATGGCGTCGGTGGTGACTCGCGACGTCAGCGATTCGGGGGTGAGCGTCGAGTGCCTGCAGGGACCGGCGATTCCGCTCTATCGGATCGTTTATTTCCAGGTCGACAGCTCGGTCCGTCAGCGCACCGATTTGCCGCTGACGCTTCGCAAGTCGACCGTGCTCTCGGCGATCTTTCGCGTCGGCAATTGCAGTCAGCGGACAGGCAGCCCGACCGAATACGCCCTGCGCCTCCTGGTCGAGCCCGAGCGCAAGCCGAAGGTAACGACCGCGCCGGGCTGGACGCCGGCGTCGGAAACGAAGACCGCGTAGGCCCGTCGAAGAAGCGGGCTACGACCGCTTCTTCGTTTCCTCGAGCTCACGACGCGCGTCGGCCGCATACGCCGATTGCGGGAACTCGTCGACGACGCGCGTGAAGGAACGGACGGCTTCTTCCTTCTTGCCGGCACGCGCGTAGGCCTTCCCCAGATGCAGCAGGATGCTGTCGAGAGGCAGCGTCGAGTTCGTATCCCGGCTCAACTCCGTGTAAATCGCAATCGCGTCGTCGAACTTTCCTTGCGCGATCTGCGCTTCCGCCTGTCCAAGCCGCGCCGTTCGTCCGTAGACCGTGCCGCCGGCCTTTTCTACGACTTCCTTGTAGCGCTGCTCCGCCTCCGCCGGCTTGCCGAGGGCTGCGAGAATGCCGGCGGCGTAGAACCGTGCGGTGATCCCCGCGCTGCTGTTCGGCGTCGCATTGGCCGCGTCGAGAAACTTCGGGAGTGACGCGTTCAACCGCTCTTCATCGGTTTGAAAGGTGCCCGGCTGCGGCAGCGGCGGCGGGCTGCCGGGCGCAGGTGGTGCGGGAGGGACGACTGGCATTTCATACGTCGCCAGGGCTTCCGCCAGACGGGCATTGGCGCCGGCGTCTTTTGCGCTTCGCCACCACGCAAAGCCGCCGACCGCGACGAGCAACGCCAGCAGCGCGATGACGATCTTGCCGATATCGCTGCCGCGCCGCTCAATCATGCTGCGCGCCTGCGCGACCGACCGGGCGAACTCGTTTTCCTTCAGCTTGTGACGTTCGATGCTTTTCATTTCACTCTCGTCGAAACACGCCCTCGTGGCGGTGACCCGTGTGCCGTTTCTATGCGTCGTCACGAAGGAACAACCCCGATCGTGACGCGAATTGGTGCGCCCGGCAGGTCTCGAACCTGCGACCCCCGGTTTAGGAAACCGATGCTCTATCCTGCTGAGCTACGGGCGCGGATTAAAAAAGTCTATTTTACCGCGTTGGATGACCTGCCGAGTCCGTCGCGGAAAACACTGGCTTCACACCAGCGTTACGGCCGCTCTAATACTTGAGGACGACGTGGAGGTTCTCGCCTTCAAGCCGGGATCTCCCCTTCAGCGCCTCCAGCTCGATGAGGAACGCGATGCCGATAATGCTTCCACCGAGCTGCTTGACCATCGACACGGCAGCGTTCGCCGTGCCGCCCGTCGCGAGCAGGTCATCGACGATCAGGACTCGCTGATTGGCTGAGACTGCATCACGATGCATTTCGAGACTGTCGGTACCGTACTCCAGCGCGTAGCTGGCTTTGATGGTGGCGGACGGCAGTTTCCCGAGCTTTCGAACCGGCACGAACCCCGCGCCTAGTCGATCGGCGACGGCACTCCCGAGGATGAAGCCCCGGCTCTCTATCCCCACGACGAGTTCGATGTTGGCATTCGTGAACGGTGCCGCCATCTGCTCGATCGCGAGACGAAAGCCCTGCGGATCGCGCAGCAGTGTGGTGACGTCGTAAAACAGAATGCCCGTCTTCGGAAAGTCGGGAACCTCGCGGATGCGCGACTTCAGCTCGTTCATTTTTCACCTGATCGAAAAACCGGTCGCCCGGCCGGATGGAGGGACGTCCTCGACCTCGACATGATCGATGCGGGCGCTGTGCGGACCCCGCCGCAGCGCACGCTCGACCCTCAGCACGGACTCGTCGTCTCCCTCGACCAGGGCCTCGACGGTTCCATCGGTCAGATTGCGGACGTAGCCGTGCACGCCCTCGAGGGCCGCCTGATCCTGAATGAAGAACCGGAAACCGACGCCCTGCACGCGCCCACTGATGACGAATCGCTTCGCGATGATCATGAGAACAGGCGATTATCGCCCGGCCTTCCTCGTCTCTGCAACGCGCCGGGACGCATCGATCCGGGCCGACAGCGCGTGCTACAGTTCGCGGATGCCTCGTCTGGGCGCGAGCAGCCAGGGGGAATCCCGGCTGCGCATGCTGCGAATCGTTCGAAAAGGCGATCGGCACGACCCGCGCGATCTCACGGTGTCGGTGCGCTTCGAGGGAGGCTTCGCCGGCGCATTCCTCGAAGGCCGTGCTGACGGCATCATTCCGGGCGAGACGCTCAAGGGATTCGTGCACCAGGTGGCCCGGGACCATGCAGGCGCCGAGATCGAGATCTTCGGTCTCGCCCTCTGCCAGCGGATGCTGGCCGCGCATCGTCAGGTTACCCGCGTACGCGTCGAGATCTCCGAGCAGCCCTGGTCTCGGATGGACGTCGGCGGCAAAGCACAGGGTCAAGCCTTCGCCGTCGGCAGTCCCGAGCAGCGGATCACGGCGGTAACCAGCAACGGCACGCAGATCGCCGTGGTCTCCGGCATCGATCAGCTCGTGCTGATGCGCACCTCGGGCTTCCTCCCCCGCCGGGCGGCGGCCCGGGCGGACGATGGGACGGAGGATGCCGTGCAGTCGCTGCTCGTCGGCACTTTGTCGGTCCGTTGGACGTACAGCAACGCAGACGTGACCTTCGGTCCGTATCGCCAGGGTGTGCGCGCGGCCATCACCGACACGTTCGCGCTTCATGCGGCGCGGTCGATTCAGTACACCCTTTATGCGATTGCGGATGTCGTGCTTGCCACGTATGAAGAAATCCTCGACGTCACTCTCGCGATGCACGAGCGGCCGTATCGGGCCGCTGACCTCTTCCGCCAGCAGCTCGAGAATCCGGACGAACTGTTCGTGGCTGCTGAAGAACCGCTTGGGGTCGTGGAGGTGACGGTGGAGCGAGACCCGGCCCCGCATCCTTGATCGGCTCGAGCCGCGCCGCGGCGAGTCGCTTGTTCAACGCCGCGAGCTCCGACTTCAGCAGCGCCTCGAGTCTCGCGACCTCCCTGTCCAGCCGACCGGCGAGCTCCGTGAAGACGGCGACCGATTGATCGGTCGGTTTGTAATCTCCGCTCTCGACGATTCCCTGCAGCGCCGCAAGCTTGTTGTTGAGTCGAATGGGGAAGTTCAGCGGATCCTGGCTGCTCCGATTCCGGTGCTGATAGATCTCTCCCTCGATGTCCGTCAGCTGACCGGAGAACGACTCACCTGCCTTCTTGAGCGCGGCGTTCGACGTCTTGCCCAGCCGATCGGCAATCTGATCCTTCAAACTCCGGATTCGCACGACAGTACCATTCGCCACCGACACCTTCTCGTTGATGCGCTGCGCAAGCCTGAACTGCTCGACGAGATCCGCATCGGTGACGTTCGGGATGGCCGGGTTCCGCCGAATCGCAAACGCCTGGGACTTCGTGATGCCGGAAGCCGTGACCCTGACGGTGTATTCGCCCGGCGGCACCAGCGGGCCCCGGGTGTTTGCGGCCCACATAATCAGGCCTGGAAACTCGCGTGCGTTCGCGCCTCGCATATCCCAGGTGAACCGGTTCATGCCCTGGCGATTGGTCACGCGTGCGACCGGTCCTCCTCGTCCACCGCCCTCTTCTTCTTCCTCGGCTTCTGCGGCGGGCGGTTTCGCCGGGCTGTCTGCCGTGCTCGAGAAGTTCCGGATCGACTGGCCTTGCGCGTCGAGGAACTCGATCGCGACAGCATCCGCCGGCTGCTTCAGAAAGTAGTCGACGACGACGCCGCGAGACACCGATCGTACGGCATCAGCTGGATCGAAGACGACGATGGCTTCGTTCGTGGTCTCGCGTTGCGCCTGTCGCAGCACGCCGATGTTGTCCATGATGTAGAACGACCGGCCGTGGGTGCCGATGACCAGGTCGTCGTTCTTGATCAGGAGGCCGTGGACGGGTGTGACTGGCAGATCGAGACGCAGCGATTGCCACATTGCGCCATCGTCGACGCTGACGTAGACGGTGGTCTCGGTTCCGAGGAACAGCAGGCCGCGGCGCACTGTATCTTCACGGACGACTCGCGGGAAATCGTCGGCCGGGAGTCCGGCCACTATCTTCGTCCACGACTTTCCGTAGTCGGCCGTCTTGTAAACGGTACGGCGCACGGTCGGCCCGCTGGTACCGGTTGCCGGCAAGATAAGCCACCGCAGGATTGTGAGGCGACGCGTCGATCAGGCTGATCCGGGTAAATGCCGGCAAGTCGGGCGGAGTCACGTTCGTCCAGTTGCGTCCGCCATCACGGCTGACGTGCACGACACCGTCGTCCGAGCCCGTCCAGATCACCTCCCCGTCCTTTGGGGAAGGCGCCAGCGTAAAGATCGTCGCGTAGGTTTCCACGCCGGTCTGATCGAGCGTGATCGGTCCGCCTGATGCCTCCATGGTCGAGGGATCGTGGCGTGTGAGATCCGGACTGACCTTCTGCCAGCTCTGGCCCTCGTTCGTGGACTTCCACACATGCTGCGAGGTGGCGTAGAGCGCGTTGGGGTCGGTCGGCGGAATCACGATCGGGAACGTCCATTGGAACCGTTCCGTGATGTCGCTCGAAGAATGTCCCATCGGATTGTCTGGCCAGACATTGATGCTGCGGCGCTCCCCGGTCCGTCGATTGATTCGCGTCAGCAGTCCGCCGTAGCTGCCCGCATAGAACACGTCGGTGTTCTCGGGATCCGGCGCGATGTATCCGCTCTCGCCGCCGCCGACCGGGTAGATCTCTCCCGTCCCGGTACTGGGGACGCACATCGTCGAATTGTCCTGCTGGGCTCCGCAGACGTGATACGGCGCGTGTGCTGTCACGAACACGTTGTAGACCTGCGCCGTGGGAAAGTCCTGATCGGTCCAGCTCTCGCCGGCGTTGCTCGAGACGTTGGCGCCGCCGTCGTTGCTGTTGATCATCCGTTTGGCATCGTTCGGCGCAATCCAGAGATCGTGATTGTCGCCATGCGGCACTCGAATGCTGCGGATCGATTTGCCTGCGTCGGTCGATCGGTAGAGTCCGGTGTTGAGGATGTAGACGGTGTCCTTGGCCTGCGGATCGGCGTAGAGACGCGTGTAGTAAAAGGCTCGTTGCCGAAGGCGTCGGTCATCGTTCACGAGCCGCCAGCTCGCTCCGGCATCATCGGACAGGAACACGCCGCCGTCGGCCGCCTCGATCAGGGCGTAGACGCGGCTGGGATCCGCAGCTGACACGGAGACGCCGACTTTCCCCCAGATCGGTTTTGGAAGCCCGGGATGACGGGTCAGCTCCGTCCATGTCCTGCCGCCGTCGGTGGTCTTGAAGAGACCGCTTCCCGGTCCGCCGCTGGAAAGCGAATGCGGCGTGCGAAAGACTTCCCACAGTCCCGCGTAGAGGACGTCAGGATTCTTCAGGTCCATCGTCAAGTCGACCGCGCCAGTTCTGTCGTCCCGGAACAGCACCTTGTCCCAGGTCTTGCCGCCGTCGATGGTCTTGAAGATGCCCCGCTCGGGATTCGGGCCGTACGGATTTCCTAGAGCCGCCACGTACGCAATATCGGGATTCGATGGATGGACACGAATGCGGCCGATCGCCATCGTCTGGTCGAGACCCATGTGTGTCCAGGTCTTGCCGCCGTCGACGGTCTTGTAGATGCCGTCCCCCTGGATCACGTTTCCACGGAGCGCGACCTCGCCCATGCCGACGAAGACGACGTCCGGATTCGACTCGGCGATCGCGACTGCACCAACGGAGGAGGTGCCGAAGAAGCGATCGGACACCGATCGCCACGTCACTCCCCCATCAGTGGTTTTCCACAACCCGCCGCCCGTCGCCCCGAAGTAGTACTCGAACGGACGACTGATGGTGCCGGCCACGGCGATTGACCGCCCGCCACGGGATGGGCCGATCGATCGCCACCGCAGGCCGGAGAACAACGCAGGATCGACCGTTGCGGTGGTGACCGGAGCCGGGGCGGTGCCCTGGGTGTATGGGGGGCCCGCGGCGATGGCGGTAACGAGTGCGAGCAACACCCTGCACACCGCCGCCTGTGAGCTCCGGGACCACATTGATGACTTCTCCCTCGATGAAGGAAAAAGGAAATCCTAAGCTGGCGGATGGACGAGGGACAAGTGGTGGCCGGGGTCACATGCGACTCAGCCGCGACCTCCATAACGTTGGTAGTCAGTGACGTACTTCCCGGAGTTGTCTAGCTTGGATGACGCCAGATAAAGGGGTTTTCCGGCGGCATAGCTTGTGCTGTATAGGTCTGCAGGAGGGGAACGATGCTCTTTACGATCGCGGTGATCCTGCTGGTCCTCTGGTTGCTCGGACTGATCAGCGGCTACACGATGGGGAACTTCATTTACGTCCTTCTCGTGATCGCTCTCGTGCTGTTCGTTGTGGGCCTTGTCAGCGGCCGCCGCGTGGTCTGAGAGTCCACGGGCTGATTGTTCCTCTCTCGGAGGGGAACGGCCAGCAGAGGTTCGGTGAGCTAGCCAATGCGTTGGCCGCTGGCCAACGCATTGGCTACTCCGTCGGTCAGGTTGTCAGAACTTGTGGACTTTTCCTGAGGAATCCGCGCCCGAGTGGATCGTGCGTGGCGGTACGTTCATTGCTCTGCGTCAGCCGTCTGCCCGTTTCACGACGTCAGTTTTCCCGACGTCATTGCGGCAGGCAGTAGACAGCAGGTGCCGGGCGTGCTGCTTCGGTCTCCTCCGGGCCGGGGCAGTTCCTCCTCAGCTCGCAGCGCTGGCTCGGTGAATATGCCTGCTGTCTACTGGCTCCCGCCATTCACCCGAGCTGAGCTTTCAACCTCATCATCCGAATCGTCCTGGAGTTCGTCATCTCCCCACGGACTCGGCTGTGGGCCGGGGATGATGCCGGCGATGTCCGGATCCTCGCCGCCCGCGACGTTCGGGGTGTTCGCGCGGCGCATTTTGGCCTCGTCCCGTCGTCGGAGTTTTTCCTGCTGGCGTTCCTGACGGGCGCGCTCACGGGCGCGTTTCTGCTGGGTCACTTTCGGTCGGCTCGCCATCGGGTCCCTCCTCCGCAGAACCCGCCCCTGCAGATGTCTGTACACGAAAAAAGCGCCGGTCGATACCGGCGCCTGGGGCTGTCGCTAAGCTCCAAGGGGCGGTTGCCGCATCAACCGAGCATAACATGCTTCGGCTGGGCGGCGCTGGCTCAGCGCTTGCGGGATGACGGGCGCCGATGCGCCACGCGGCCTGACTTCGGGGCCGAATCGGCAAGCTCACTGGCGCTTCGCGCCAGGTCACGCAGGATCTTTCGCTGTTCCTCGGCCACGTCCAGGGCCCTCGTCAGATCGACGGCCAACTGCTGTAGACGCTCGACACGCTGTTCGTCGGTGACCGCCAGCAGCTGAGACGATCCTGGTGATATCACCTTCCCAATGAACTCGGTCCGGGTGTCTGTACTGGCTTCCGCGGCGTGGTCTGGATGCGTTCGCATGAGCTTTTGCTGCGCCCTTGCGCAGCCTTCTTGTATGTTTCTACGATCGTTGCGGCCGGTCGTGGTTCATTTCGATCGATGCCGACTCGTAACCCTCACGGAGAGCTCCATATGCGTCCACCACACGGTCTTCACCACGTGACCGCCATCGCCGGCCCAGCTCAGGAAAACCTCGACTTCTACGCCGGTGTGCTGGGGATGCGCCTCGTCAAGAAAAGCGTCAATCAGGACGACCCGGGGACGTATCACCTGTTCTACGCCGATGCCGAGGGGCGACCAGGCACCGACCTCACGTTTTTCCCATGGTCGCGGCACGCTCCCGCTCGCGACGGGCATGGGTTGAGCGTCGAGGTTGCGCTCACCGTTCCCGCGGGCAGCCTCGCGTTCTGGACGGATCGCCTGGCGCATTACGGCACGACCCTGGGCAAGGTGGAGCAGAGATTCGGCCGTGCCGTCCTGCCGTTGACCGATCCGCACGGACTGCGGGTGGCGCTGGTGGAAACCGACGAAGCGGGACAGCGGCCGTTTACGCCGTGGGAGAGCAGCCCCGTCCCGCCGGAGCGACAGGTTCGCGGCCTCGAAAGTGCCCGGATGCGCGAGCACGATCTCGGACCGACGACGGCGTTCCTGACTGACGTCCTCGGCTTCAGTTTCATCGCCGAGGAAAACGGGTGGCATCGCTACGGCGTCAGCGGCGGCGAGTCGGGCGCATACGTGGATCTTCAGGCGGTCCCCACCGCTCGTCGCGGAGCATGGGGCGTCGGCAGCATTCATCACCTCGCCTGGCGAGTCGCCGACGGGGAGCACCAGCTTGCGCTGCGCGATCGAGTCGCTCGCGCGGCGCGCCAGCCAACCCCTGTCATCGATCGATTCTGGTTTCAGTCGGTGTACTTCCTCGAACCCGGAGGCGTCCTGTTCGAGCTCGCCACGGACGGGCCGGGATTTGCGGTGGACGAAGAGCCCGCGCACCTCGGCGAGTCCCTGGTGTTGCCTCCCTGGTTGGAGTCGCAGCGGGCAGCGATCGAAGCGGGGCTCCCTGCTCTGCGATCGCCGGTCGCCGCAGAAAAGTAGGTGTTGGGGCTGAAGTCCGAGTGTTCGCTAGGCTCCGAGGAGCAGCAACGCGGCGAGAACGATGGTGTAGCCCGCACCGCAGTACGCGGCGATCAGCAGCGCACGCGCGCGTCTATTGAGACGCGGCCATGCTGCCAGCGGATGAAGGCCGAACGCAACGGATCGGCCGAGAAGGATTTCCCACGCCATGCACGACCGCGCTCGCAAGAGTCGTCCCAGGCCGCAGGCATGAATTCCTTGGCCTTTGAGAATGCTCAAAATCGGAAGTCTGCCGTCAGGCTGACAAAAGCCGCGGCAGACGGTGACGAAGATGAGATGACAAGAAAGCGTGCGGCCCGTGTGAGCCGGATACACTAAGTCACATCGTCGCCATGTCCAAGCATCCGGCCCTCGAGTCAGCCATCGAAGCACTCAAGAATCTCCTGGGTTCACGCGCGTCCGACGCCCCGGCCGTCCTCGAACATCACAGTCACGGGGAGTCCTACCACCCGCCAGCCGCGCCCGATGTGGTCTGCTTCCCCGTGAACACGCAGGAAGTCATCCAGATCGTGGATATCAGCGAGCGCTTCCAGCTGCCCCTCATCCCGTTCGGCGCAGGAACCTCGCTCGAAGGACACGTGCACGCAATCCGGGGCGGTATCTCCGTCGACCTGCGTGAGATGAACCGCATCCTTCGCGTCAGCGCGGAAGATCTCGATGCCACCGTCGAAGCGGGCGTCACGCGATTGCAGCTTGCGAAGGCCCTGCGAAACACCGGTCTCATGTTTCCCGTCGACCCCGGTGCCGACGCGACGATCGGCGGCATGGCGGCAACCCGGGCCTCCGGCACAACCGCGGTTCGCTACGGAACGATGCGCGAGAACGTTCTCAGCGTGACCGCCGTGCTCGCCGACGGCCGTGTCGTGGCGACCGGCTCGCGAGCCCGAAAATCGGCGGCCGGATATGACCTGACGCGGCTGCTCGTGGGATCGGAAGGAACGCTGGGGATCATTACCGAGGTGACGGTCAGGCTCCATCCTGTGCCCGAGGCGGTCTCGGCTGCGGTCTGCTCATTCGATGGAATTCAAGGCGCGGTGGATACCGTCATCGCGACCATTCAGCTGGGGATCCCGGTCGCCCGCATCGAGCTGCTGGACGAAGTGCAGATGGACGCGATCAACCGTCACGCGAAGACAGCGTACCCGGTTGCCCCCACGCTCATCTTCGAATTTCATGGCGACAGCGAACAGCACGTCGCGCATCAGGCCCAGGCGGTGCAGGCCGCCGCGTCAGAGAATGGGGGCCACGACTTCGAGTGGGCGAGCCGGCTCGAAGATCGCGAACGGCTGTGGCAGGCACGGCACAACGCCCACTACGCGGGCCTCGCCCTGCGCCCCGGCTGCCGCTCGTGGGCGACGGACGTCTGCGTGCCGATTTCGCGCCTTGCCGAATGCGTCGTCGAAACCAAGCGCGATCACGAGGGCGCGCCGTTTCCAATCTGTCTGGTCGGACACGCAGGCGACGGCAACTTCCATGTGATGTATCTGCTCGATCCGGCGAGCACATCAGAGCTCGACGAAGCCAGGCGGCTGAACGACCGGATGGTGGCGCGGGCGCTGGCGATGGGTGGAACGTGCACCGGTGAGCACGGAGTCGGCTACGGGAAGATGAAGTATCTCGAGGCCGAGCACGGTCCCGGCCTCGAAGTCATGCGGGCGATCAAGCGGGCGCTCGATCCCGACAATCGGATGAATCCCGGAAAGATCGTGGACGTCTGACCGGGCAACCGCGAGATCGGCCGCGACTACCTAGAACGTAATCGCATCCCGCTTCTTTTCGAGGGCGTCCCGATTGAGGCCGGGCACTTTCAGCAGCGCCTCGAAATCCTCGAACGGACCGTGCTGTTTCCGATACGCCACGATGGCGCCGGCCAATTCATCGGTTATCGCCAGCACCTCGGCGATGGAGTCGGCCGCCGCTCTGTTGACATCGACGCGGCCGTATCCTTCGTGAGGTAGGTCAGGATCGTATCGAACTCCTCGTCGGTCACCGCTGCGCCGCGCGCAGTGATCATCGTCGTGATCGCCTCCTCCCATTGGCTGCGCGTTCGACGCACTGCCGTGATCCGCTCGACCGGATGACATCGTCCACAGACCGTGACGAACACCTGCTCGGCCTTGCCGTCCTGAGCGGTTGGCGCCAGCGGCGCGCCGCTGAGGGGGCCGAATGCGTGGAGCAAGCTCACAATAACGACGACGCTGATCTGCACAGTCAAGCGAAGGCTGTCAGTTCGATGCATGGACATGTGATTTGTTCCTCGACCCCGATTCGTTCGTACCCCGCCGTTCCACGAGCTGGCGTGATCGCGGGCGTGCCGTACACCTCGCCAAGGGCGGCGGCGACGCGTGAGACCTCTGTCGCACCCAGCCGTTTCCGGTCGCGCTGCAGGATCGCGGCGAATGCGGTCACGGCGTTCGACGAGCCTCCAGCGACGCGTAACGCGCCGCCTCCTCCGCTCCCGTAACGACGACGCCCTCGCTTTCGAGCCAGGCGTGTGCCTGCAGCCGGCGGCTGTCGTCGAAGTGAACGCCAAAGTTCAGGGTTGAGTGGCGGCCCTCGCGCCGGAGCAGGCATTCCGCCGCCACACCTCGAGCAAGACAGCGGGACCCGCTCAGCATCCGGGTCGCGCGATCGATCGCGCGCGCACACTCGTGCACGCTCATCCCCGGTTGCTTACTCTTTCGCGGCCCGATCTTCGTTACGGATCGCCGCACAGTGGCGTACGGCAGAACGGCCAGCGCAATCCGTGTGACCGTCAGCCAGCCGAGCGCTCGAATGGCGTGCGCCCGCACCCGGGCATCGAGTCGAAGCCCGCTACGCGCTGTCAGCAGGAGCGATCGCAACGAGCCCTCAGCGCGTGGAGGTCGCCCAGCAGGTCCTGGAGGTCCGCTTTCGCATCGTCGAGCGAGACGTCGTACTCCGCGACCAGCACGGCCGCGATGTCGTCGAGTGTTCGGGGTTGCTGCAGCAGCTCCCAGATGCGGACACCGACCCTGCTCAAGCCGTAATCCACGCTGTCGCGCAATCCGAGGATGACCACCTCGTCGCCCAGCGTCGTTGAAAGCTGGTTCGTGGTCGCCGCGGCTGAGGCACCGCCCGAGAATGGCTTGTCCACGAGCGCAGTGTATCGCACGTGTGTCCGGGCTCCGTCGTGAGGTAATCTGTTCGCGCAACCTGCGGCCATGTCCGGATCGACATGTCACGCAGCTGATTCGAGGAGAAGACGGATGCGCCGAAGAGCAAGTGTGATTGTGACGATGATGTTGTCCGCGACCGCCCTGGCATCTGCCCAGAAGCTGACCGATGTCCATCCTGGCAAGGGCGGCAGCCCGCACGTCAAGGCGGAGTGGACCGTTGATGGGGCCGCCATTTCGATCGAGTACGGGCGGCCGTATGTGAAGGGGCGGGCCGACGAGAAACTGATGCCGCCGGGACAGCCATGGCGCACCGGCGCCGATGAAGCGACTGTGTTGACCACTGACAAGCCGCTCAAGTTCGGGACCCTGAGCCTTGCCCCCGGCAGCTACACGATCAACACGCAGCCGGGAGACGCGTGGCAGTTGATCATCGGCAAGCTCGGCAAGCCTGGTCAGTGGGGTGTTCCCTACAACGCCTCGCTGGAGATCGGGCGGGCGCCCATGCAGATCACGAAAGCCAAAGCTCCCGTCGAGCAGGTCACGATTTCGGTCGACGATACCCCCGCCGGCGCGACGCTCCGGGTCGAATGGGGTAACGCCCGAGCCACGATTCCCTTCACGGTAGGATAGGCAGCCGACGATCCGCGCGCTGTGGGTGAACCGCGCACGCGCTGAAGATGTTCATCGCGTGCCGGTTCACCACCGTGCGACTCACCTTCCAGACCTGATCTCTCCGGTTCAGCGGCTGGTTGAAACCCGCCTTCTGGAGGCGGCGACAGGGACTGAGCCCTGAGGATTGTGTGGAGGCGCTCAGCGGGCCCGGACAGACGCGTCACCACGCCGCCTGGCAAGCACCGACGCTCCGCGACGGGTCTTCACCGGCGCCGCTGCCGCTCTGGCGCTTTCGGCATCAGCAGCCACCCACTTCTCCGCCCAATGCGCGATCGCCGTCAAGGCGGGCGCCAGGGCGCGCCCTTTCGAGGTCAGCGAATACTCGACCCTGACCGGCGTCTCGGGGACGACCGTGCGCGCCACGATTTCTTCCTCTTCGAGCTCGCGGAGTCGCTCGGACAACATGCGGTCGGTGATGTCGGGAATCGCCGACCGAAGCTCTGCGTAGCGCGACGGCCCGTTGAGCAGGATCTGGATGATCGCGCCCGACCACCGGCGGCCGATCAGCTCGACTGCCTTGTGAAACCGTGCGCACAACCCGGGCGATGACATGCCCCCATTCTACCAGGAAAGGAGGACTTGACGTGCGTAACATTAAAAAGTATAGTTATATGCATATTGAGAAGTTACTAGCCAGAAAGAAGGAGAATCATGAGTGCCACCGTTCAGACCGCAGCCGCCCGCACCACCTGGGCCGTCGATCCCGTTCACTCCAGCGTCGAGTTCGCCGTTCGCCACCTGATGATTACGACCGTCAAAGGGCGATTCGCCGAGGTTCAGGGCGACGTCGTCCTCGACGCGCTCGATCCCGCCGGATCCTCGGCGAACATCACGATTGCCGTCGCCAGCATCGACACACGCGAACCCCAGCGTGACGCGCACCTGCGCTCCGCCGACTTCTTCGAGGTGGATCGCTACCCGACGATGACGTTTCGCAGCACCCGGGTGGCCGGACACTCACCCGAAGCCTTTACCTTGATCGGGGATCTGACCATTCACGGAGTCACCCGCGAGGTGGCGCTCGACGTGACGTCCGAAGGACGTTCGAAGGATCCGTGGGGCGGTCAGCGAGCGGGTTTTTCGGCCACGACCAGGATCAAGCGGAGTGACTACGAGCTCACCTGGAATCAGCTGCTCGAAACCGGTGGCCTCGCGGTCAGTGACGAGGTGAAGATCTCACTCGACATCCAGCTCGTGAACAAAGGGGATCAGGCCTGAGACCGGCCATGATCAGGCTGCTGCGCGATGCCGGCTGCGCCGGGGCATACCCCGGGCGCAGCGTCATCCGCGTTCGAGGTGCGGCCTCGGGTCAGGGCTTGACCGAGAAGTTCATCGTTGCGGTGATCGTGACTTCGATCGGTACGCAGTTGAGCAGCGTCGGCGTGAACTGCCATTGCTCGAACGCGTCGAGCGCTGCCCGTTCGAGCTCCACATGCGGTGAGCGCAACACTTTCGCCTGGGTGACCGAGCCGTCGGTCGCCACCCGTCCTTCGAGCACGACGACGCCCTCGAGCTTGCCATCGGGATCCGGATACACGGGGTTGACGTTTCCGATCTTCGTTGGCGGGCGGAGCTGACCCCCGGCTCCTGACGCCGTGCATGCCGCGATGGTTCGGTCGACCGCGAGTGGATCCACGCTTCGCGGCTTCGGAGAATCGGCTCGCGCGCCCGCCGTTGACGAGCCCTGGATTGTGACCGTCTCGGTGAGAGAGCCGACCTTCATCGCGATGTCCTGGCGCGCCCGCCTCGGCTGCAGCGCCATCGTCGTCCTGAACGTCTGGAATCCCGGCACCGCGGCCTCGAGCTGATACTGCCCCGCCGGCACGCCGACGAACTCGAACTGCCCGAGGTCGTCGCTCCGGACCTCGTGCTTCGCCTGATTGCCGATGTTCGTCAGCGACACTGTCACCGCGGGGATTCCCCTGCTCTGGGGATCCAGCACCGTGCCGGACAAGCCGGCAAACGCCTGCGCGTCGGCGCGGAAGCCGCCGACGATAGCGGTCACAGCCAGCAGCCCGACGAGCGTCGCCAGCCGGCCCGTTCGGCTGAGCGGGACCCGATTGACATGGGAGTTCAGCATTGCCGTGACTCTCCTTTCGAGGCTTCCTGGCCGTGCCATGCCCGGCGCGGTTGCTTCATTCAGCCATTGCACACGATGCCTGCGGGCCGCCCTGGCGAGATCCAGCAGATGTCCCGCGTACTCCGGTCCCTCGACCCCAAGACTCAAGACGACGTCATCGCAGGCCTGTTCGCTTTCCTGGCGGAGACGCCGGCTCGCCATCCACACGAGCGGGTTGAACCAGTAGACGCACCGCAGGAGCTCGGCACCGAGCTGCGCGACCCAATCTCCCCGCTGGACGTGCGCGAGCTCGTGACCGAGCACGATCCGGATCCGTGCTTCCGGCCAGTCATGCGCTCCAGACGGCAGAATGACTTTTGGACGCCACAGCCCCCACGTGACCAGCAGGCTCGGATGATTGCTCTGCAGGATCGCGATGGGCCGCCGGATGCCGTAACGGACGGCAATCTGCCGGGCATGTTCAGCCCATCTGCCTGACTGGAGCCGGCACGATCGCAAAGCCAGCCAACGGAGCCGACCGAGACCCACCAGCACGAAGAAGAGCCCGGTCGCAGCGCCGGTCAACCAGACGACGCGGGCGCTCCGTGTGAGGGACGCCATCGAGAATGAACCGGACGACGGCTGCCGCGGTTCGGTGAAGGTCCATGACGCCTGCTGCTGCGGCCTCGTCACGGATGTTGCCGGCAAAACGATCGAGGCGCTCTTGGGCGATCCGCCGATCGAATTTCCCCAGGCGGGGACAACCAGCTCGAAGACGGGTACCGCGGCCGCGCAGGCGATCGCCGCACTCAGGACCCAATGCCGCAGCGCCGATGATCGCGTCGTCATGAGACGCGCGACACACAGACCCGACAGGATGATGAGGGAGACTTTGATCATGGCCGCTCCTTCGTCGCTGATCATCGCCGCTCCTTCGCCGCTTTCGCGACCAGTTCGGCTATGCGCCCGAGCTCGTCCTCCGAGACGCGGGTGCCTTCCCCGCCGAGCACGGCCGCGACGACTTTTTCAGCGGAGCCGTCGAAGAACGTCTCGACCAGGTGCCGCAGCGCGGACTTCCGTGCCGAATGCCGCGGGACGGCCGGCATGTAGACGAACCGCAGCCCCTGCTCTTCGTGGCGCACGTGTCCTTTTTCCTCGAGCACGCGCAGCTGGGTGCGGACGGTGGACGAGTTCGGCTTGCCGGGCAGCTCGGCCATCACCCCGGCCGCGGTCGCCCGGCCGCGCCGGAAGAGGATGTCCATGATCTGCCGCTCGCGGCGGGTCAGGGTCGCGAAGTGGGGCTTGGCCATAGAGTGTTATGTTTATAACAGCAAGCGATAAAAATAACAACCATGAAAAACGGGTGGGTCCCGCCGGGTGCCGGGCAGGCTCAGGCCTTGCGGGATGCCGGGCCGAGCACGCGCATGATCGCTGCCGCGATCCGCCGCCACTCCCCTTCTTCGTGGGTCAGCTGTTTCCTGCCGGCGCGCGTCAGCGTGTAGAACCGCGCCTTGCGGTTGTTCTGCGACGTCCCCCACTCGGCGGAGATGAAGCCGCGCTCCTCCAGCCGCTGCAGCGCCGGGTAGAGCGATCCGTGGTCGACGATGAGCACGTCGTCCGACTGCAGCTGAATGGCGCGGGCAATCCCCTGCCCGTGTTCGGGCCCGAAGATCAGCGTGCGCAGGATCAGCAGGTCGAGCGTGCCCTGCAGGTGGGCGCTGTGCTCGCGGTCGGTGCGTTTGCGAATCGACATCCGGACGAGTATCGCCCTTTCAGGTAGAATGTCAACCCAAAACATGGCATGCTAACCGCGAGCGGCCGCCCGCTGGCGGTGAATGCCGCCGCAAGAATGCCGCTCCAGGCCGCGAGGAGGCGGCCGGCCAGCGAAGGCTGTCGCCGCAAGAATGCCCCCTGGCTGCGAGGAGGCCGTCCGCGAGGAGGAGCAATGCCCAGGTCCGATGAGGATTTCAGCCGCGAGGTCGAGGCGCACCTCCAGCACGAGACCGATCGGCTGATCGCCGACGGGGTCTCGCCGGAGGAGGCGCGTCGCGCCGCGCGGCGCGCCTTCGGCAACGTCGCCCGCGTCTCCGAGCGCTTCTATGAGTCGCGGCGGGTGCTCTGGCTGGATCATCTGCGACACGACGTGCGGTGCGCGTTTCGCAGCATCGGCAGGACACCGATCGCCTGTGCGGTCGCTGTTGCGTCGCTCGCCGCGGGCATCGCCGCCACTACCGCGACCCTGACCGTCCGCAACGCGATCTTCTACAATCCGCCTCCGCTCTATCGCGATCCGGGACAGCTGTCGACCGTTTCCATCAGCCGGCCCGATCGGCCGCGTGACCGCGTTTCGGGCGCGCTCTTTCAGACGTGGCAAGGGGACGCCGAGCGCGCCGCGCAACTGGCAGCGGCGGCGCCTTCGCGTCCCGTGGAAATCCGTGCCGGCGATCGAACCGAGATGGTGGGGCTTCGTGCGGTGACGCCCAACCTCTTTGCCGTGCTCGGCGTTCAGCCGGCGCTCGGCCGATCGTTCGACTCCGGAGCCGCGGCCGACGGCCCGCCTCCTGTCGTCTTGAGCGACCGCGTCTGGCAGAACGTGTTCGAGCAGAACGCCGGCGTGCTCGGAACGATCATCTCGATCGACCAGCAGCCATACACCGTCGTCGGCGTCATGCCGAGGCGGTTCTGGTTCGGCAGAACGGATGCGCCGGTGTGGACAGCGGCGCGCCCGGAATCGTTGGCCAGCGCTCCGGCGGTCGACGTCGTCGTCCGGCGGCCACACGATGTCAGCCCTTCGGCGCTCGCCGAGCGGCTGCAGCGGGACACGCGCGCCTACCTGGCGGCCCAACCGGGCGAGGTGAGCGATCTTCGCGTGCTCGTAGCTCAGGTCGGCGGCACCGGTCTCGGCAGTCAGATCGCCGTCGTGATTCCCTGGATGCTCGGCATGGCGGTGCTGCTGACCGTGCTCATCGCCTGCGCAAACGTCGGGATCCTGATGTTCGCGCGATGGACCAGCCGCGAACGCGAGATGGCCATCCGCTCCTCGCTGGGCGCCGGCCGCGGGCGGGCGATCGCGCTGCTCCTGACCGAATCGATCATCCTGGCGCTCGGCGGTGGCGTGCTGGGGGTGTGCGCCACTTTCGCGCTTCGCGGCCTGCTCGTGAGAAATGCTCCGGGGGCAGCCGACGTCGACCTCTCGATCGACACCGTGGTGCTGATCCAGTCGGCGATCGCCGCGCTCGTGGCGGGCGCACTCGCCGGCATTGCCCCCGCGATTCACGAGACCCGGCGGCTGCAGACGAATCCGCTCCGGGGGCTCGTGACGTCCGATCGCAGCCGGCAGCGCTGGCGTCACGCGCTGGTCGTTCTCGAGATCTCCGTCACGGTCGCGCTGATGGTGGTGGCTGGGGCACACGTCGACGCCTCGCGCCGGATGCTGACGGGAGACCTTGGCTTCGATCCCGCGCCGTTGTTGACCGCGCGGGTCGAGAACCAGGCTGGCGTGGACGTCGGGGAGGTACTCGATACCGTCCGCCGCGTCCCCGGTATCGTGACCGTCGCGGCGGCAACGGCCGCGCCGATGGCGATGACCGCCGAATCGGTTCGCGTCGGCAACGCGGAAGGAACGATGACGGCGAATGCGGAACGGGCGCTCATCAGCGCGGATTACTTTGCCGCGCTCGGCCTCCCGCTCCGCGCCGGCCGCACCTTCGTCGACGCGGACCTGTCGGTTCCTTCCCGGATCGCTATCGTCGACGAAACGTTGATGCGGCAACTCTGGTCTGGCCGAGACGGTGACGCCAGGCGCGTGGTGCTCGAGGGGACGTCCTATGAAGTCGTCGGCGTGGTCGGATCGCATGCGGCGAGGCCTCTGGGCGGGCCGGTGCCGCGGTTGTATCTGCCGTTCCGCGTGAAAGAGAAGCCTCCCGTGAGCGTGCAGATCATCGCTCGGGCGGCTGCCGATCCCTCGCTCGCCGCGCGCGGCATCCGCCAGGAAGTACGCGGTCTCCGCGCCACGTATGCGGTGCCGTTCTCGTTCGCGTATCGAGCAGTGATCGAGGTCGGCGCGCAGGAAGTGATGAGCATGACGTACGTGATGAGCCCGCTGCTCGGGATCGGCTTGTTCCTGACCGCGACCGGCATCTTCGGCGTGCTGGCGTTTACGATTTCCCGGCGCACGACCGAACTGGCCCTTCGTGTCGCGCTTGGCGCTCCGCAGTCGTCGATTGTGCGGCGAGTGGTCGTGCACACACTCGCGCTCCTCGCCATCGGGTCAGCGGCCGGCGCTGGCGGCACGTTCGCGCTGACGCGTCTCGTGCGTGCGGCGGGTGGCGGGGGCACGCCATTCGATACTCCGGGCTTTGCCGCGTTCGCGATCCCGGTCCTAATCATCTTGTTGGTCGGCATCGTCGCAACATGGATTCCGACACGGCGGGCGCTCGCGATCGATCCGGCGAGGCTGCTGCGGGCCGAGTGAAACGGGCCCCCGCCGAATTCAGTCCTCCGTCTCTCCGCCTTTCAGGGGATGCGGGAGCGCTCTGCCGGCGCGTAGACTGCTCCGCATGCAGGTGCCGCCGCGACCCGAGGCCATCGACAGCCAGCTTGTCTTTCGTCTGTACGCGTGGATCGCGCTGCCAGTAGGTCTCGCCCTTTACGCCTGGGGTCCAATGGCGCTCGTCGGACTTCACGTTCCCGGCCTGCCTTTCGGGCGTGCGGCGATTCTCCGCTCAGCCGCAGCCATACTCGCGGCCACCGGCATGTGCGCTCTCGGCTTCGCCGGCGTCACGGATCCGATCTCGCGGCGTAACGGCCTGGCCTGGTTCGCCGGCGCTCACATCCTGTTCGGACTGCTGTTCCTGGGGCAATGGATCGCGATCTTTTCCCTGGTGCTGCCGCCGTACGTCGGATGGATGGCGTTGACTGCAGGCGTCGTGCTCTTTTACCTCGCCTTCACCGGGCCCGGGACGAATCTCGGCAGAATGTCGCTGCGGATCCAGGAGGAAGACGGGGTCATGAAGCACGACCGGAGCGCACTGCGACTGCGAAGCCGTCCGTCACTCGACGCGCTGCGCTCGCAGTACGAGCAGCAGATTCGCCGGGCCGTCCGGCAGGAAGAGCGCGCCAGGCTGGCGCGGGACCTCCATGATGCGGTGAAGCAGCAGCTTTTCGTGATACAGACGGCGGCGGCAACGGCGCAGACGCGGTTCGACACCGATGCGACGGCGCCAGGATCGCCATCGAGCAGGTCCGATCCTCGACCCGCGAGGCGATGACTGAAATGAACGTCATGCTCGACCAGCTGCAGGCCGCGCCGCTCGAGAACACGGGTCTAATCGCCTCGCTGCGACAGCAGTGCGAAGCGCTCGGATTCCGCACCGGCGCGGAAGTGGCGTTCGAACCGGGCGCGTTGCCAGCCGAGACGGCGCTCCCGCCTGGCGCGCGCGAGGCGGTGCTTCGCGCGGCGCAGGAAGCCCTTTCGAATGTCGCCCGTCACGCACGCGCGAAGACGGTGCAGGTAGCCCTGGCCGTGGAAGGTCCGGATCTGGTCTTGACGGTGCGCGACGATGGCAGTGGAATCGCGGCGAAGCCGGGCTCGAGCGGAATGGGGATGGCCAATCTTGCCGCGCGCGCTCAGGAAATCGGCGGACGCTTCGAGTTGGACAGCGTCGCACATCGCGGAACGACCGTGCGCTTTGCGGTTCCCTGCGGCCATCTCCCCGCAGGCGACTACCTGAAACGTGCGGCGCTCTGGGGCCTGGTGTTGCTTGGCGGCGCCGCGCTGTTGTTTGTCGGGGCACCGCGGCTGAAGCCATGGGGCGCAACCTCGGCGGCCATCGCCCTCATTGCGGTCATGCGCTACGCCGTCGCCGGCTACCGTGTGCGTCGTGGCGGGCTGCCCGCGTGAATATCATCACCATCGCCCTCGTCGACGATCATCGCGTCGTTGCACGGAGCCTGCAGGCCTATCTGGAGTCGTTCGCGGACTTGAAGGTGGTCGGGGTCGCGACGACGGGAGAGGAGCTGCTCGAGAAGCTCGATGTCTGGAAACCGCAGGTCGTGTTGCAGGACCTGCTGCTCCCCGGCGGAATCGACGGCATCACCACGACCCGGCGCACCCTTCAGCGCGCACCCGGCGTCCGCGTCATCGCGTTGACCGCGTCACTCGACGAAGCGCGCATGATGGGGGTCCTTCGCGCCGGCGCCGTGGGTTACGTTCGCAAGGACGCGGACCCCGAAACGCTACTCGCCGCGGTGCGCGCGGTGGTTCGCGGCAAGACCTACATCGACCCGACGATCGGCCGGCAGATCCGCGGCAGCGCGACGACAACCGACGAGCTCACTCCCCGGGAGACCGAAGTGCTTCGCCATCTCGCCCTCGGTCTCACGAACAAGGACATCGCGGCCGCCCTCTCGGTCAGCGAAGAGACCATCAAGACGCACGTCGGGCACCTGCTGGCAAAGCTCCACGCCGAAAACCGCGCGCAGGCGATTGTCCAGGCTCTGAAGCTCGGCCTGGTCGGTCTGGAGTAGCAGCCTCGGGACTCGGGACTCGGGATCTCCGTCGTGATCGGGGATCAGGGATCAGGGATCAGGGATTGGGATCGACTGGGGATCCGGATCTGGATTCGGACCGGGGATCGGGATCGAGGATCAGGGATTCGGGATCAGGGATACTCATTCGGACATGTCAGATCGCGTGTATTGGAGCGCCCTGATCGTGGGCGCGTTGGCATCGGTGGCGGTTCTTGCCGGGGTGGCCGCTCATTGGGTGGTCTTCGGGTCGTTGGAGGGGCGCTGGGCCTATCACTACCTGTTCTCTCCGTCGGCCCACGTGTTCAGCATTGGCGCAATCGCGGCCACGGCGGCTGCGGCGGCCCTCGCGCTGCCGGCTCCACAGCCCGGAAAACATGAATGGATCCTCGTGTTGTCCTGGGTCGTGCTCGCGCTCGGCCTCCAGGCCTTCATCAGGTCGATGACCCCATTCTCGCTCGAGAGCCTCTTCGTCAGCGACGGCGCCAACTCGTTCTTTTCCGTGACCGAGCGTTACGACGCCGCGACGGTGATCAGCCAGTTCGGGCGCGTGCAACGGGATGCCGCGATCCACGCGCAAAGCAACATGCCCGGGAAGATCCTGCTGATTCATGCGCTGCGGCGGATATCCGTCCGTCCCGATGTGCTGGCCTGGCTGGTCGTCCTGGTGTCGAACCTCGGCGGCATCCTCATGTACCTCTTCGTCCGCAGCCTCTCCGGCGATCGGACGATTGCGCTGTACGCGACCGTGCTCTACCTGTTCGTCCCGGCAAAGCTGGTGTTCTTTCCGCTGATGAACACGGTGTCGCCGGTGCCCTTGCTGCTGTGTCTCTGCGTGTTGATGCGATGGCTCCGAACGGGCCGGAGCTGGTATCCCGCTCTTCTCGGCGTCGCGCTGTACGGGCTCGTGCTCTTCGAGCCGCTGCCGCTCGTGATGGGGCTGCTGTTTGCCGGTCTCGCGATCCACACGATGGCAAACGGCGCCGTGCCCTGGTCGCGCTTCATCCTGCAGACCGCCCTGATGCTCATCGCCGTCGTCGTCACGGCTGAAACCGTTCAATGGCTCACCGGATTCAACATGGTCTCGACCTTCCGGCGCATCGGCGGCCATGCGGCGGACTTCAACGCTGGCGAGGGACGCCGCTACGCCATCGCGATCTGGGCCAACCTCATTGAGTTCGTGCTCAGTGTGGGTTTGTGCCAGGCTGTCCTCTTCGCCGCGGCGCTCGCTTTCGGCGCCATCGATCGCGAGCCGGGACAGGGCCGGCTTCATCACCCGCTGGCAGTGCTGTGCGTGAGCCTGCTGGCGATCCTGCTGGTCACGGATTTGATCGGTATCAACCGCGGCGAAGTGACGCGCTTGTGGATCTTTCTCGCGTGTCTCTTTCAGATTCCCGCGGCCTGGATCTGCGCGCGGCTACGACGGCCGGCCGTGGCGATAGCCATCGTCGTCGCCACCTCGATCGTCCACGCCACGCTCGGGTACTAGCGTCGTAGGGTTTGTCGTGCCGTGACAGCAGGGACTGGGGCTCGGCCGAATCCCGAGCCCCCAGTCCCGGTTCTTAGAACTGGAACCTTGCGACGATCTGCCCGCTCCGGGGCAGGCCGGTCGGCGTCGCCGTCGGAATGTCATGATAACGGCATCGAGATAAACGTCGACGTCTCCGGCACGCCGGCCCCGCTGGACGGTGAAAAGGAGCGCAACGTCATTCTCTTCATTCGCGAAGCCCTGCAGAATGCCATCCGCCACGCGGCGGCCGAGCGCCTGTCGATATCGCTCCGGTTCGATACTGGCCGGCTGAACGTCGCGGTCGAAGACAATGGTCTGGGCTTCGATTGTTCCCTGGAGCGGCTGGAGCAGTCGCAGCACTACGGACTTCTCGGCATGCGCGAACGTGTCGAACGAATGGGCGGCGAGTTCCACCTGACCAGCGCGCACGGGGCAGGAACGACCGTGCGCCTGCAGATCCCGATCGGCCGAGCGCGCCTCTGACTCTTTTCAGTTGTCGTGATCGGTGATCGGGGATCGGGGATCATCGCGGCAGTGGCTTCCCGAGCGTGTCTTGATCCCCGATCCACCGATCACCGATCACGACACATAAACAAGAAGGTGGCGGTCCAGGCGAAGCCAGCCGCCCACCACCCCGAGTCCCCAGTCCCGAGTCCCTAGTCCCGTTCTTTCTACTCCGTCCGCAACGCAATGAGCGGATCCACTCGCGTGGCGCGGCGGGCGGGAAAGAACGCGGCGGCCATCGCGATCGCCGCGAACAGAATCGCGACCGTGGCGAACGTCGCCGGATCGAGCGCGGAGAGTCCGAAGAGGAGCTGGTCGAGATACCGCGTGAGCGCCGCGGCGCCCCCGAGTCCGAGCAGCAGGCCGGCGACGGTCACCGCCAGGCTCTGCCCCATCACGAGCGTCATGACCTGACGGCGACCCGCGCCGAGAGCCACGCGGATGCCGATCTCACGCGTGCGCTGCGCGACCGAGTACGTCATGACGCCGTAGATGCCGATGGCGGCGAGGGCAACCGCCACGCAGGCGAACACTCCGAGCAGCACCGCGTAGAGACGCGGCCGCCCGAGCGAGCTCGCGACGAGCTGCTGCATCGGCGCGATGTTCTCGAGCATCACCTGCTGATCGACCTGAGTGACGATCGCTCGAACGCTCGACGCAAGAGCACTGGGGTCGCCGTCCGCGCGGAGGCCGAAGTACAGCCCGACGCCAACCGGTGCCTCATCGGCCGGCACCTGCCGGTAGTCGATGAAGATCTGCGGATCGGCGGCCTGCTCCAGGCTGGCCTGGCGAACGTCTTCGACAATGCCGACGACTTCCCACGGATCGGGCCCGAGCGCATAGAACTGCTTGCCCGATCGGGTTCTCGCCGAGGAAGCCGCTGCGCGCCAGGGTCCGGTTGATCAGCATCACCTGCGGCGCCCCCGCACGATCGCCGTCGGCGAACGAACGTCCCGCGATAATCGGAATGCCCATCGCCCGCAGGAATTCCCGGCTGACGAGCCGCGTGTCAGGCATGTCCGGCGGGATCGAACCTGGCGCAGGGAGTCGCTTCATCATGGCTGGCGCGGTCCCGAGTTGAACGAATCGCATCGCGACGCGGGTCATGGGCAGGGTCTCGGCGTATCCCACGGCGTGCACACCTGGCAGCGATTGCAGCCGCTCGACGCTGTTCTGCGCGATCCGTCGGAGCTCCTCATCGGGCCGCGCCGGAGGAAGCGCGATTTGGAACGTCAGGACACCGCGAGGGTCGAAGCCGGCGTTGACGTTCGAGAGCTTGAAGAAGCTGTGAATCAGGAGCGCACCGCCTATGAACAGCATCGTCGCCATCGCGATCTCCGCGACGACCAGAACACCAAGCGTCCGGTGGCGCCGGAAAGGATTGAAGCCGGAAATGATGGCCGATGCTCCGAGACGGAGCGCGTCGATCGGCTGCGATCGCGACTGGCGAATTGCCGGGATCAGGCCGAACATCATCCCCGTCAGAATCGAGATGATCACGGTAAAGGCGAGCACGGACAGATCCAGCGAAACCTCGTCGAGCCGGGGGATGCCGATGCCGCCGGGGAGATCGCGGCGCGGCAGCGACGCGGCGAGCGAACGCAGCAGCCGTACGCCTCCGAGCGCCAGGCCGATGCCGAAAGCCGCCGCCCATGATGCCGAGCAGCATGCTTTCGGTGAGCGCCTGACGGACCACTCGGCCCCGTCCGGCGCCAAGTGCCAGACGGACGGCCGTTTCCCGGTGCCGCGCGGCGCTGCGGGCAAGAAGCAGGCTGGCGACGTTCACGCACGCAATCAGCAACACCAGGCCGACTGCGCCGGTCAGCATGAGCAGCGCCGGCTTCACCGGCGCGACCAGCTAGATCCTTCAGCGGAACGATCTCGAACCGGGTAGAGGAGGCATCAGGCGGCCGGATGCGGGGCACCAGCGCGCCGATTTCCTCAGCGGCAGCGGCGATCGAGATGCCATCCTTCAACCGCGCGGTCAAGGGAAAACGCTGCCGCATCATCGGGCCGGCCGTGGTGAAGGGAATCCAGAATTCGTCGCGCGGATCCGGCAGCGCCCGAGCCGAATCGAGCACGCCGACGACGGTGTGTGCCCGGCCATCCAGATCGACGGTCTGGCCGAGGATGTCCGGATTGCTGCTAAAGTAACGCTGCCAGGTCGCTCGGCTCAGGATGACGACAGGCTCGGCGCCGGGCGCGTCTTCGTGCGAATCGAACAGCCGGCCCGACCAGCGGCCGGATAGCTGTCATCGAGAGCAGATCGGGCGACACTCGAGAGCCGACCAGGCGGATCGGCTCATCACGATTCGTCACCGTTCTGATCGTGGGGATGGACATCCCGACGTGTGAGAGCGACGTCGCTCGAGAGCGGAACTCGGCGATATCCGACAACGCCAGCGGCGACGTGCGGCGTGGCTGCGCTCGAACCATTCGCTGGTGCCACGTGTTCGACGATTCGTCACGACGCGGTCGGAACCGGCAAACGGCAGCGGCCTGACCAGCACCCCCAGGACGACGGTGAAGATGGCGGTGTTGGCGCCGATCCCCAGCGCCAGCGTCAGGATCGCGACCGCGGCGAACCCTGGTTGACGCCGCAGGGTCCGGATCGCGTAGCGCAGGTCCTGTCTGCACTGATCGACCCAGGGCCGGACCCACACGGCGCGGGCGTCCTCGCGTATTCGCGTGACGTTCCCGAATGCACGCTGTGCGGCGTAGTGCGCTTCCTCCGGCGAAGCGCCTTCACTCAGACGCTCTTCCGCCTCGAGCTCCAGGTGCGCGCGAATTTCCTTTTGCAGGTCGCGTCGTCGTGATCTGTTGGCGGCATGATGTTCCTCGCGTGCTGGGCCTGGCTGATTGAGTCGGCGTGCACGGGAATTACTCGTGTCTCAATGCGGCGAGCGGATCGAGGCGAAGCGCTCGCAACGCGGGCACGAGCGCGGCGAGATGCGGCAGTCAGGCCGAGAACGATCAGCGCGATCGCCGGGATGTCAGATCGTTGCGGCGGGCAGATAGAACGGCTCACCCTCGAGCACTCGTCCGATGGACACGCCGGCCGCCGTCCCGAGTGCCATGCCCAGACCGACCGGGATCGCGAGGTGCCGCAGCAGCAGCACGACGATCGACACGCTGTTGGCGCCGAGCGCGCGCCTGATGCCAATCTCGTGCATCCTCATTGTCGAGGCATAGGCAACGAGTCCGAATATCCCGAAGCATGCGAGTCCCAGAGCAAGCAGTCCGGTCGCGCTCGCTATGAGACTGGCCACTCGCCTCCCCTGCACTCTCGCGTCGAATTGTGCGGTCGGCAGCCATGTGCGAGGCAGGACACGAGGATCGGCCAGGCGGGCAGCGTCGCGCATCGGCGCGAGGAGGCGCTGAGGATCGGTGCGCGCGCTGGCGAGAAGCACCAGACCGCCAGATCGATCCTGGTTCACCGGCAGATACAGTTCCGCGACGTTGGTCGCCGCGACGTGCACCAGGGCCGCGTCCGCCGCGACGCCGACGATCGTTCGCTCCGGGTTCGACCGGGGAAAACCCTTTCCTACGGCGTCGGCCGATCCGTACATCTCGACGGCAAGCCGCCGGCTCACGATCACCGCGGTACGCGGGTCGTCGGCCGCATTGAAGTTCCGGCCGGCGAGAATGGGAATCCGCAGCAGCGGGAAGAACTCAGGCTCGACGGCTCGTGTTCGTAATCGACAGTCGCGGCGCGTCGTTGTACACGGACCGATTGGCGCTGCCGGCGAGCGGTGCATGTGACGCGAGCGCGAGATGCTCCACGTCTGGCAGCGCCTGGAGGGTGCGCTTCACCTCGCGCCAGTACGCGCCTGCCGATTCGTCGGCAATGCCGTAGCGGGACAGCGACGGCTCGACGGCCGCGACCTGCCTGAACTCGAATCCGAGATCGGCATTGACGACGCGCTGGAAGCCACGCAGCGTGGAGCCGGCCACGACCAGCAGAACGCAACAGCCGGTGACCTGTGAGCCGATCGAGAAGAGCCGGAAGCGTGTCCGCGAGAGGCGGCTCGACGCTTGATGTCCGCCATCTTTCATCGCGGCGACGAGGTCGCGGCGGCTGACCATCCACGCCGGAACGAAGCCGATCGCGACGGTTGCAGTCAGCGCAATGGCACAGGCCGCGCCCGCGACGCGCCAGTCCGGCGAAAAGCGAACGTACGACGGCATGTCGATCTGCACGGCCAGCAGCCGCGCGCACCACTGGCCGAACAGCAGTCCGCCGAGTGTGCCGGCGACCGTGATGACCGCGCTTTCGACGAGCTGCTGCCGCAGAACACGCCATCGCGTCGCCCCGAGAGCCGCACGCACGCTGAACTCACGAAGGCGGCTGACGGCCTGCGACAGGATCAAGTTGCTGAGATTGGCGCATGCCACCACGAAGACGAGCAGCATCAGTCCGCCAACGAGAACCACCATCGTCCGGAGCTTGTCGCGGTCGCGCTGAGTACGGAACCCGTCGCGCCCGGGAGACGGAATCAGGGCCTCGTCCGGTTCGAAGTCGTGCGGGCGGAGACGCCCGAGCTCGCGCAGCGTTCCCTGCAGTCCGTCTCGAGCCGCCGCCCCGGTGATCCCTGGCGCCAGGCGGCCGTACAGCTGTGTGCTGTGAGCCGACCAGTCATCTTTGAAGGTCGACCCCGAGTTGAAGTAGTCGATTTGATTGATCAGCAGCCATACCTCGGTATCGCTGAGCCGGAGGCCCGTGAATCCTTCCGGCGCGACGCCGATGACGGTGGCCGGACGATCGTTGATGCGTACGGCCCGACCGGCAACCGGCTCGCTCGTGGAGCCGCGTCCGCCAGAAATCGTGACTGACGATGACGGCTGGATCGGCGCCGGGGGCTTCGTCGATTGCGTTGCTGAAGACGCGGCCGTAGAGCCGCACGGTGGCCGAGCTCCGAAAACCAGTTGGCCGACACATACAGCGCATCGACCCGATCGTTCGGATCGTCCGCCCAGACCACGTCGGTCGCCGACGAGGTCAGAACGGCGGACAGCACGGTGTTGTGCTGCCGAATGAACTGGGTTGCCGGATACGGGATGCCATTGGAGCTGAATCGCCGGCTGACGCGATCGAACCGCACCAGGGTGTCGAGGTCGGCCACCGGCAGCGGCCGGAGGACCATGACGTTCAGCAAGTGAAAGAACGTCAGATTCAGACCAATGCCAGCGACGAGGATGAGGACGGCCGACACCGCAAATCCGGGCATGCGTGTCAGCCGCCGGGCAGCATAGCGGAGGTCCTGCCCCATGTGATCCAGCCACGGTGCGATCCAGACGGCGCGAGCGTCTTCCCGGATCAGCGTGACGTTGCCGAAAGCACGGCGTGCCGCATGGTGTGCCTCAGCGGGCGGCTCGCCGTCGGCGATCCGCTCTTCGGCCTCGAGCTCGAGATGGGCGCGAATCTCCCGCGCGAGCGGGTCGTCGTCTGTCCTCGCGGGCGGCCTGTGCCTGCTGCTGTGGCTATCTTGCGGCATGCGTGATCCGCGCCATCTTGCGATTGACCTGCGCGCCACGATCTTGCGCGCCAAGACTCGGCGGACTCGCCGTGCTTTCGAGGCTGGCAGGCGCAACTCACTACGCCGGCCGCAGCATGCGGGCCATCGCCCGCGCGATCTGCTTCCACCGTGACTCTTCGACCCTCAGCTGTTCGCGGCCGGCAGCCGTCAGCCTGTAGAACTTCATGTCGCGTCCGCGCGCATCCGCTTCCCAATTGGCGGCGATCAGCCCGTCGCGCTCGAGGCGCTGCAGCGCCGGATAGAGCGAGCCATGCTCGACCTGGAGAACGTCCTCAGAGGTCTGCCGGATGTGCTTGGAGATTCCGTGTCCGTGACGGGGGCCAAGCAACAGGGTTCTGAGGATCAGCAGGTCGAGGGTGCCGGGCAGGATGGCGGCGCGAGAACGGCCGGGTGACATGGTAGACAAACTACCATCCGATCTCTCGCGGGCACAAGCAAAAATGCGTGTCCGCCAAGAATCGCTTCCGCCGCGTCTAAACGCCGGAGGAGGATTCGTCATGATGCGATCCGTCAGGTCAGGTGCCCTCGCCAGCGTGCTGTTCGTCGCGGCCAGCAGCGTCGCCGCGGCGCAAACGCCCGCCGCTCCGCAGCCCAGAGCGGCGTTCCCGGAAAGCGCGAAGATCGCGTTCGTCAATCTTCAGTACGTGTTCTCGACCTCACGTGACGGCAAGGCGGCGGCGACCGAGCTGCAGGCCCTTCAAACCAAGAAGAACGCCGACATCACGGCCAAGACGAAGGAAGTGCAGGCCCTCGAACAGAAGCTGATGGACGGCGCCGCGCTGCTCAATGCGGAAGCCCGCGGCCGCCTCGAGCGCGACGTGGCCCGCGCGAAGGTCGATTTCGAGCGTCTCGTTCAGGATTCAGAGGCCGAAGTGCAGGACAGGCAGCAGCAGTTCCAGCGCGCCTTTTCGCGAAAGCTGTTTCCGGCGATCGGCGAAGTCGCGAAGGCAAGAAGCCTGTGGGCCGTGTTCAGCATCGGCGAACAGAACCTCCTCTGGCATCAGGAGGCGCTCGACATCTCCGACGAGATCGTTACCCGCATCGACGGGGTGCGTTAACGAGAAGTGGCAAGTACCATTTCCGCGCTGCTTGCCACTTGTGCTTCACTCTGCGTTCACGGTCAGCGAGAAGTTCTGGACGAAGCTACCGCCGACGTTGGTGGCGGTGAGCGACAGCGCGTAGGCGCCGACGGTGCCGGCGGCGGGCGTCCCGCTGAGCGTGCCCGTGCCGTCGCGGTTGTCCACGAACGTCACGCCGGCCGGCAGCACGGCGCCGCCCTGCACCAGCGTGGGCGTGGGTGTTCCGGTCGTTGTCACTGTGAACGATCCGGCCACGCCGGTCGTAAACGTGGTGCCGGTCGCGCTAGTGATGGCGGGCGGGAACGCGATCAGCTCGATCTCGAACAGCAGTGTCGCATTCGGCGGGATCGAGCTGTTTCGCACCGGACCGTAGGCCAGAGACGGAGGAATGACCAGCCGCCGCTTCCCACCGATCTTCATCCCCGACACGCCGCGATCCCATCCGCTGATCACTTCGCCAGTCCCCAGAGCAAACGCGAACGGCGCACCGCCGGCCGATGAGTCGAAAGTGGGGCCCTTCTGCTCGGCGTTCGAGGCGTTGTAGAACCAGCCCGTGTAATGGACGGCCAGGACCGTGCCGGTGGTCGCCTCGGAGCCCGTACCCACGACCAGATCGACCTGGTTGTAGGCGGCGTTGTTGGATGGGGACGTGGGCGTCAGTTCACAGCCCGTGACCATGGCCGCAAGGACGGCGGCTCCGGCAAATCTGGAAAACCTCAGGATCGAAGAAAGCCTGCGCATATCTCTCTGATTATGTAACAAGGTTCTAGAACGGGCCGATCAGCGGCCGAAGCCGAAATGGATGGTGCCGCCGACGACGAATGAGAAGTAGAGATCGTCCATCGTGCCCTCCGCGTCGTCGACGGGATTCCCTTTGATCTTCGAAAACGTGCCCTCGGAGTAGACTCCCAGCCAGCGCTTCATCCAGACTTCGATGCCGCCTCCGAAGAGCCATCCGAAGCCCTCGGTGTTCAGCTCGAAGGTCTGGGTGTCCGTCCGGTCCTCATCGGTTTGAGTCGTCGTAAACGTGGCCTGATGAAAATTGACGCCGCCTTTCCCGTAAACCCGAACCGGGCCAGCTGGAATGCCGCCCTTTCCCGCGACGGTCAGCATCCGGACATCGAGCCCGGATGAGAACCGGAAGCCTTCCCCGCCGCCCGTGACCGTATTCTCCAATGGCTTCACGAAGCCCACCTCGGCGCCGGCAAACGGGAAGAGCCAGTAGGTGGCGCCAAGGGTATAGCCGAAATCGAAGCCCTCGCCATCGCAGCCGGTGATGTTGCCGCACGCGATGCTCTCGACGTCGCTGAACTTCGCGAAGCTGCCGCCGCCCGAGAGCACGAGTCCGGTCGGGGCGGCGTTCCATGCCCTGATCGGGCGGGGATCCTTGGGATCGTACCTGCCCTGCACCAGCCGGACCGTCGGGTTGGGCCCGGCCGCGTTGATCACGATCGTGCTGACCCGTCGCAGCAGAAACAGCCCCATGTCCCTGCGCTCACAGCCCTCGCCCGGGGGCGGCGACTGCTGGGCCCGTTCGGCGATGACGATCCGCCGCGACTCCGCGCACAGATCGACGTGGATGTAGACGTCGGTCTCGCCCTTGCCGGCGAGGTTTGCCGCCATGTTGATCGGAATCGTGGCGAATCCGTCCGCATCGGCGGTCGCTGATCCCACGGTCTTGTTGTTCAGGACGAGCTCGACGGGCGACCCGGCCGGCGCATTCGTGGCGATTACGGTCTGCGCCGTGACGACGCCGACACCAAGAGTCCAACTGACTACGGCCGCAAGAGCCAGCGGCCGCCAAGGTTTCATCATGCTCGTCCTCAGTAAAGACACAATCTGACGATTATCGTTCAGAGGCTCCGGGGCAGCGCAAGGTGCCTGGGTCGCAGGGCCGCGATTTTTCGCCACGCCGCACCTTGTTCGCGCCCGGGCAGGAGCCCGACCCCGCGCTTCGCATACGATCGGGCCGACATGTTTGACCGCCTCCGGCGCGATCTGGCCTTCGGACTGCGGACCCATCTCAGGACCCCGCTTGTTACTGCCGTCGTCGTGTGCACACTCGCCCTCGGGATTGCCTCGGCAGGCGTGTCGTTTTCGCTGATGAATGCGCTCTTCATCCGGCCGCTGCCGATTCAGGGGCCCGATCGGTTCGTGCGCGTCTATCACCAGCGGGAAGGCAGTCCGCAGGTCCTGCCGATCTCGTACCGGGAGCTCCGCGATCTCGGTGACCTGCGCGAGGTTTTCGCCGGGGCCGTGGCCGAACAGCCGGCGCCCTTTACGCTGGGCGCCGCCGGGGGTGTACGACCGCGTCTGGGGAGAGATTGTCAGCGAGCGCTACTTTGCGCTGCTCGGTGTCGAACCGGCCTACGGCCGTTTCTTCTCGACGAGCGAAGAGGAGATCGGCGAGCCGGTCATCGTCATCAGTCACGGATTGTGGCAGCGGCGGTTCGGCGGGAATCCGGAGGCCCTCAACAGTCACGTTCGTGTCGACGCGCGGCTGATGCGGATCATCGGAGTGGCTCCGCCGGCGTTCCGGGGCACGATCGTCGCCTTCGAATCGGACCTATGGGTTCCGATCCGATCGGCGCCAACCCGGCACAGCGAGACTGCCGATCGCGCGGACCGCGGCTATTTCGTCATCGCACGTCTGACGGAGGACTCCGGCGCCGGCCGGGCGCGTGCCGCGGTGGATGCGCTGACGCATCGCCTGCAGCAGGAGTACCCGGCCACGAATCGCGGCATTCGTCTCATTGCGTTTCCGGAATCGGAGGGACGGGTGCCGCCGCCTTTCCGCGACGGCGTCCTCGGATTCTCCACGGTCGCGGTCGCTGTCGCGCTGCTGGTCACGGCAATCGCGTGCGCGAACGTCGCGGGCATGATGCTGGCGCGGGCCGCCGCTCGCCGGACGGAGATCGGCGTCAGGCTCGCACTTGGCGCATCGCGCCGGCGCATCATTGCGCAACTGTTGACGGAGGCGGCCATGCTGTCGCTCGCCGCCGGGACGATCGGGGTAACGGTGGCCTTCCTTCTGACGCAGGCGGTCAGCCGGCTTCAGGTGCCCATCGCCCGCGGCGCATCGCTGTCCCTGGACGTGACGATGGACAGCCGTGTGCTGGCTGTGAGCTTCGCCGTGACGGTCCTGACGGGAGTGCTGTTCGGTCTCGTGCCCGCGCTCGAGGCTTCGCGGCCGAATCTCGTCGGCATCCTCAAAGCGGGCGGACCTGGCTCGGGCCGCCACCGGTCGCTCGCGGGCCGCGTCTTCCTCGCCGCCCAGATCGCCTTGTCCATGCTGCTGCTGATTACCGGCGGACTGTTCGTGCGAAGTCTGCAGCACGGGCGCGCCATCGATCTCGGGTTCGATCCCGCGAACGTCGTGACCAGCGCTGTCGACATCAGGGGATCGGGCTATTCGCCAGCGGAGACGCAGGGATTCTGGACGACGTTGATCGACGAGATCCGCCGCCTCCCGATGACCGAATCAGCGAGTCTGACCGCCCGCCTCCCTCTCGAGCTGGGCATCGTCACGTTGTCGATCGGCCCTGAGGGTTTCCAGCCGGCCGGGGACCGTGGCTGGCCGTCGAGCGAGTTCGCCGTGGTCGACCCCGACTTCTTCGACACGCTCCGGATTCCACTCGTCGACGGCCGTGACTTCACGGATCGCGACACCGGCGGTGCGCCGCCGGTCATCATCGTCAACGACGTCGTCGCCCGCCAGTTCTGGGGTGAACACCGCGCGGTCGGCCGCCACGTGATCAATCCCGAAGGAGAGCGGTTCGAGGTGGTTGGCGTGGTCAGGCGCTCCAAGTACCTGTCGGTCGGCGAAGATCCGAAACCCTACGTCTACTTCCCGCTGCGTCAGGGCATGTCACACGCCATGACGATCGTGGCGCGCGGAACCGGCGATTCAGCGGCGCACATTCGCGCCATCGTTGCCGCCGTCCGGCGCTTCGATCCGACTGCCCCGCTCTTCGATGTCGCGCCGATGTCGGACCGCGTGACCCGATCGCTGGCAGCGACGAGCGGCGGCGTCGCCGGCCTCGGCATCATCAGCCTGATGGCGCTGGCACTCACATCTCTCGGGCTGTTCGGTGCCGTCGCACAGACCGTCGGCCGCCGGACTTATGAGATCGGCGTCCGGCGCGCGCTCGGGGCGCCGGATCGCAACGTGATCTGGGTCGTCGTGAGAGACGTGGTGATCCTCGTCGCGGCCGGGTTGCTCCTTGGGATCGCGCTTGCGCTTGCCGCGGGCCGTGCGCTGCGTGTGCTCCTCTACAACGTCAATCCATCGGATCCACTCGTCTTCTTTACCGCTCCGCTCGTTCTGCTGCTGGTTGCGCTGGTTTCCGCATGGCTGCCCACGTACCGCGCGACACGGATCAATGCCGCAACCGCGCTGCGTTACGACTGACGGATCGGCATGACCGCAAGGATCCCACTCGACATCCGGCTGGCGTGGCGCGCACTGTGCAGGTCGCCAGTCTTCACGATCACGGCCGCGTTGACTCTCGCTCTCGGCATCGGCGGCAGCACCGCGGTCTTCAGCGTCGTCCATACGGTCCTCTTTCGGCCGTTGCCGTTCCACGATCCCTCGCGGCTCGTGCGGCTGTGGGAAACGCGTCCCGCGGAAGGCCATCGCCCCTCGAATGTGTCCCTCGGAAATTTCCGCGACTGGCGAGAGCGGACCAGCACGCTGGCCGATCTCGCGCTCTTCAGTGTGTCGGACGTGCCGGTCGTGCTCGGCGCGCGTGACGATTCGATTCAGGTCCGTCAAAGCAGCGTCACCACGAACTTTTTCACACTGCTCGGTATCTCCCCTCTCATCGGACAACCGCCCGGCGGGAGCCGCTTCAATCGAGGCGGGCCGCCGGGAAGCGAGATCGTCTTGAGCCACGGGCTGTGGCAGCGCGCGTTCGGCGGCGATCCCTCAATCGTGGGCACGGCCATTCGCCTCGAGGGAAGGGCTGGCGGTGTCGTCGTAGGCGTCATGCCGGCTGCCCTCTCGTTCCCGTCCGGCACGGAGATCTGGGAGCTGTTCGATCCGGATCGCACGCGTAACCTCCCTCGCGGACAGCGGCTGTACGGCGCAATCGGACGGTTGAAGCCTGATAGCGACCTGAAGCGGAGCCGCGCGGATATGGAAGCCGTTGCTTCCGCGCTTGGTCGCGAATACCCCGCCACCAATGCAGAGTGGTCGGTGTCGCTCTCGCTTTTGCAGGATTCGATCGTCGGCGAGCATCGCCTGGCCTTGCTGACTCTCTTCGGAGCGATCTCGCTCGTGACGCTGGTCGGCTGCGCCAACCTCTCGAACCTGCTGCTGGCACGGGGCATCGGCCGGAGAAACGAGCTCGCCGTCCGGACGGCACTCGGCGCCAGCCGCAGCCGCATCATCAGGCTTCTCCTCACCGAGACGATGCTGCTCTCGGCGATCGGTGGGACGGCCGGGTGGCTGCTGGCCGAGGCGCTGCTGCCGGTGCTGGTCCGGCTGGGCGGGGCGGGCGTGCCGAGGCTCGTCGATGCACGGTTGAGCACCGTCGCGCTCGCGTACTGCATTGGCGCAACCGTGTCGGCTGCCCTGATTGCCGGGCTTCTGCCCGCGCTTCGGTTGTCACGAACCGACGTCCCGCTGAACATCGCGCCCGACAGCCCACGGTCGACAGCCGCGGGCCGCGATCTGCGGCTGCAGCGAGTGGTGGTGGCCGGAGAGCTGGCGCTATGCCTCGTGTTGCTCGTCGGCGCCATGCTCCTGACCCAGTCCTTCGTTCGTCTGAAAGCGATCGACCTGGGCTTCGATCCGGCGCACGTGATCAGCATCGATGCGCGGTTCCCTCTCTACAGAACGCTCGCGCCGAATCGCTGGCAGCGGATCGCCGCCGACACGACAGCGATACTGGAGCGGATTCGAGCTGTTCCCGGTGTGCGGGACGCGTCCGCGACGAGCGACGTGCCGCTGTCCGGCAACCTGCTGATGACCGAGGTCACGCTGGCTGGTGAGACGCGTCCGCGGCAGGCGCTCTATCACCGCGTCAGTCCCGGGTACTTCGCAACCATGAGCATGACGCTCGTTCAAGGGCGCGACTTCACCGGGGAGGATGCGAGCGATCTGGCCAGGCTGCCCGATCCCCGCCAGGCGGCGGCAAGACAGGGTGCGGTCATTCTCAACGAGACTGCGGCGCGCGCGTTCTGGCCATCCGGCGAGGCACTCGGCCGGTTCCTCTCGACGAGCTTCGACCCCCGCATCGAGCGCCGTCTCGTGGTCGGCATCGTCCGTGATCTGCGGTCGGCGACGCTGCGCGAAGCCCCTCCGGCAGAGGTCTACGTTCCCTATCTCGAGGATC
This sequence comes from uncultured Acidobacteriota bacterium, assembly GCA_963785755.1. Classification (GTDB taxonomy): domain Bacteria; phylum Acidobacteriota; class Vicinamibacteria; order Vicinamibacterales; family 2-12-FULL-66-21; genus JACCXG01. The sequence goes on from CAWAXG010000073.1 coordinate 147,912, forward strand.
CGTCGTTCGCGATGACGCTGCTCGTCCGCACCGCGCTCCCCGCGGACCGCCTCGTGCCGATGCTGCGGCACGAGCTCCGGCAGCTCGCCCCCGATTTGAGCCTGGCAAACGTGCGGACGGTTGACGACATCGTCAGCGATTCGATGCAGACGTCGCGATTCGGCACGCTGATCGTGGTGGCGTTCGCCGGCACCGCGCTGCTCCTCGCGGCGGTCGGCGTCTTCGGGGTGTGTGCGTTTGGCGCCGAGACGCGCCGGCGGGAGATCGGAATCCGCATGGCGCTCGGCGCGACCGGCGGCGACATCCGGCGGATGTTCCTCAGGCAGGCCGCCGGCCCGATCGCGCTGGGACTCCTTGCCGGCGTCGCCGCCGCGCTCGCGGCCGCCCGAGTGACGTCGTCATTGCTCTACGGCGTCGCGCCAACCGACGCGGTCAGCTTCGCCGGCGCGACCGCTGTCCTCGTCGCCGTCGCGCTGATAGCGAGCTACCTGCCCATCCGCCGGGTGCTGCGGGGCGAGCCGGCGGTTGCGCTGCGCTCTTAGCGCTCTTCGCGCAGACATCACGTTACAAGACGGAATGGAGGGACTCCGCGCAACACTCGTTCCTTCCGCCTGAAGGCGGAAGCCACGGATCAATGTTCTTTGGGACGATGTTCGATCGATGTGTCGATCGATGTCTCGTGGCTTCCGCCTTTAGCGATTCAGGCCGAAGACCGTTGTCCCGCGACGAGGCTGACCGGCAGCGCCGTCGCGACCGGACCGAACGCGCGTGCGGCACTTCCAATCGCTGGCGCGACGCAGACGATGGGGGTCTCCCCTGCTCCCGCCGATGGCAGATCCTTGCGGTCGAGGAGCACGATGTCGATGGGCGGCACGTCCTTGAACCGGGGCACGCGGTACTGCGCCATGGTGCCGTTCAGGATCACGCCGTCGCGGAAATCGATCGCCTCGAACAGCGCGCCGCCGAGGCCCTGCACGATCGAGCCTTCGACCTGGTTGTGCAGGCCGTCGGGATTGACGATGGCGCCGCATTCGAACGCGACGACGACGCGATTGACGCGGAATCCGGCGGCAGTCTTCGACAGCTCCGCGGCGGTCGCGACATACGACCCCTTTTCCGTCCCGCACGCGATGCCCAATGCGGCCGCATCACTCTTCGGTCCCGGCCAGCCGGCTTTCGACGCGACAGCGGTCAGGACGGCGCGCATCCGTTCGTCTTTCAGATGCCGGAGACGGAATTCGACCGCGTCCACTCCGGTGGCGCGAGCCACGGCGTCCATGTGCATTTCACGGACGTAGTGATTGGCGGTGGCCGCGAGACCGCGATACGACCCCTGCCGCAATGGCGAATCCGAGGAGTGGAACGCGATCCGTTGGTTGGGGATGTCGTACGGCGAGCGGATTCCCGCGTTTCCCGAGTTCCAGTTGTCGAACTCCCAGGCGATCATGCGGCCCGCGCCATCGACGGCAGCCTTGACGTCGATTACGCCAGCGGGACGGAAATACGCCCAGGTGAACTCCTCGGCGCGAGTCCACACGAGCTTCACCGGCTTGCCGGCCGCGCGCGCCAGCCGCGCCGCCTCGATGGCGACCTCGCCGCTGTGCTTGCCCCCGTAGCCCGATCCCATGTCTGGCACGATCACGCGGACGCGATCCTCGGCGATGCGAAAGGCGCCGGCCAGCTCGGTTCGAACGCCGAAGGGCCGCTGAGTACCTGTCCAGACGGTGAGCCGGCCGTCCACCCATTCGGCGACGGCCGCTCGGGGCTCGAGGGGCACGTGGGCGATGTACGGAATCCGATAACTGGCGTCGAACGTTCGCGCGCCCTCGCTGCGTGCGCGCGCGACATCACCGACGTTGAACGGCGCTGCGCCGCGCCCGCCGCCGCGTCCGGACGTCTTCTTCAGGTGTTCGAAGATGGTTGCGGCTGAGGGCTGGTTCTCGCGCGCCTGCCACTGCACGCGAATCGAGGCGGCCGCGCGCTGGGCCGTCCGCTCGTCCGGCGCGACCACGCCGACGAACTCGCCGTCGCGCACCGGCGTGACCCCTGCGATGGCGCGTGCGGCGCTGTCATCGACCGACACCAGCGAAGCGCCTATGCTCGCCGGGCGGACGATGCGTCCGTACACCATGCCCGGGCGAGTCATGTCCGGAACGAATTTGTGGCCTCCGGTCACGAACAGCCGGCCGCTGACCTTCTTCGTCGCCTGCCCGCGGATCGTCCAGCGATCGACTGGCGCGACGGCAGCCTCGGCCGGGACGACCCCCGTGAGCTTCTGCCCGCGCGTGAGCTCGCCGTAGGTGAGGGAGCGCCGATCGGGGGCGACGATTCGGCCGTTGTTGCATGTCAGCGTGCTGCGATCGGTTTGCCAGCGCGCCGCCGCCTGATCGAGCAGGATCTCGCGCGCCGTCGCCGCGGCGCGGGAGAGCTGCCGCGACATCCGCGGCGTGGTCTGCGATCCGAACGTGCCGGCGTCGTAGGGGGTCAGATCGGTATCGGCCATCACCATCGTGACGGTCTCGATCGGGAGCCTGAGCTCGTCGGCCACCGCCTGCGCCAGTGACGTGCGGATGTTCTGACCGATCTCGACTTTGCCGGTGTACGCCGTCACGCCGCCGCGCTCGTCGATGTGCAGCCACGCCGCGATGCTCGCGTCGCTTCGTCCTTGCGACGCCTGCCCCGCCTGCCCCGATTCCTGAGCGGCGGAGACCGCGGGCATCGAGACGATCACGACGAGGCCCGCGCCAGCCGCCCGCAGGAAGTCACGGCGCCGGAGCTCGAACACGTATCGTTGCGGCTCCGTGAATTCGTAACGCTCGGGCTCGATGTCGAAGCCGGGAGGTCTCATCGCCGGGCTCCCGCGGCCGGCGTCGCGTGCATGCGCGCCGCGGCCATCTGGATGGCGCGGACGATCCGCGGGAACGTCCCGCACCGGCAGACGTTCCGGTCCATCACGCGCGCGATGTCGTCCTCGGTCGGGTTGGGATGGGTTCGCAGCAGCCCGACTGCCGCCATGACCATGCCGGGCGTGCAGTACCCGCATTGAAACGCTTCGGTCTCGAGAAACGCCTGCTGAACCGGATGCAGTCGATCCCCTTCGGCGAGTCCTTCGATCGTCGTGATGGCCTTGCCCGCCACCCTGCTGATCCCGGTCACGCATGACCGGGTGGTCTGTCCATCCACGAGCACGGTGCAGGCGCCACAGTGGCCTTCGCCGCACCCGTATTTGCTGCCCGTCAGCGCGAGGTCGTGGCGCAGGACCGAGAGCAGGCTGGCATCCGGCTCTCCCTCGACCCGATGCGTCCGGCCGTTGATCCGGAGGGTAAAGAGCGGCATGCGGGAATGGTAGCGGATTTACGTGCTGCCGTGCTACGTGCGACGGGCTCATGTGCTTAACGTGCTACGGGCTCATGTGCTACGTGCCCGTGCTACGTGCTCGGGGCCGTCCACAACCGCCGGGCTTGAGACGAAGTGCCTGTCGAAATCGCTTTGGCTCGTTCGACAACCCCACAAGAGCGCGAAACCGCTGCACGGTGCGGGCGGCTCGTGCTCGAATAGAACGAATACGAAGGAGAGATGTCGATGCGTTTCATGCTGATTGTCAAGGCAAGCAAGGAGTCCGAGGCTGGTGTGCTGCCCGACGAGAAGGCGCTGGGCGACATGGCGAAGTTCAACGAGGAGATGGTGAAGGCCGGCGTGATGCTGGCGGGCGACGGGCTGCAGGCGAGCTCGAAGGGCGCCCGGGTGCGGTTCGGCGGCGGTAAGCCCACGGTGACCGATGGGCCGTTCGCCGAGACCAAGGATCTCGTGGCCGGGTACTGGATCATCCAGGCGAAGTCGAAAGACGAGGCCGTGGCGTGGGCCAGGCGGGTACCGTTCGAAGAAGGTGAAATCGAAATCCGCCAGCTGTTCGAGCTCGAAGATTTCGGCTCGAGCCCTGCCGTCGATCACCACGCCGAGCTCAGGGAGAAACTCTCCAAAGCGAAATCGTGAGTTCAGGGGTCAACTTCCAACCTCCAACTCCCAACGCGATTGGGTCGCCACGCCCGGGGGAAAATTCACGCGAGGCGGCTCGTTGTGGCGCAGTTCACCCAGAAGTACGAAGCCATCGCTTTGGGAGTTGGGAGTTGCCCGCCGCCGCTCGTCGGCTCGATCGCAGCCGACGAGCTCTGGCGAGGCCTCGCCGTAGCGCGCGTCAATCCGTGCACGCGGAGGCGGGGAGGTTGGGAGTTGACGTCGCCCGGGCTCCCCCCGCTCCCCTGCTCTGACCCTCGCTCGATGTAAACTGACCGGATTCCCGCACCGCGAGGGAGCCACAGCGTAGGAGAGTCAAGATGCAGGTGATGATGCAGGTTGGTTTTTATGGCCACGTCCGTCAGTACAGGAATATCCAGTCGGAGATCGACGCGAACATACGCCGGGTGATCGAAAGCGGCGAGTACGTCCAGGGGCCGATGCTGAAGCAGTTCGAGCAGGAGCTCGCGGCGTTTCACGGCATGACCCATGCGGTCGGGACCGGGAACGGCACCGACGCGATCTGGCTGGCCTTGATGGCGATGGGCATCGGTCCGGGCGACGAGGTCATCACCCATCCGAACACGTTCTTCGCGACCGCCGAGGCGATCTGGATTGCCGGGGCGACGGCGGTGTTCGTCGACTGCGATCCGAAGACGAAGTGCATCGACCCGGCGAGGATCGAAGCGGCGATCACGCCGAAGACAAAGGCCATCATCCCGGTGCATCTCTACGGCCAGTGCGCCGACATGCCGGCGATCCGGAAGATTGCGGACGCGCACAAGCTGCGCGTGATCGAGGACAACGCGCAGGCGATCGACGCGGCCGGCAACGGCTTCAAGATCGGTCATCTCAGCGATGCGACCTCCACCAGCTTCATCATCCAGAAGAACCTGGGCACGTTCGGCGACGGCGGCGCGCTGCTGACCAACGACGCCGAGATCGACGCGCGCGTCCGCAAGCTGCGCAATCACGGATCGACCAAGCGCAACGTCCACAGCTACGGCTTCAACAGCCGCCTCGACGATCTGCATGCCGGCGTGCTCAGCGCCAAGCTGAAGCACATCCATGCCTGGAACGATCAGCGCATCGGATGGGCGGCGCGGTACACCGCCGGCCTCACGGGCGCGACGTCCATCGACCTGCCGCACGTGCGTGACGGCTATCGCCACGTCTTCCATCTCTACGTTGTCGAGACGAAGGACCCGGCGCAGCGCGATCGGCTCGTGGAGTTCCTCACGTCGGCCGGCGTGGACGCGAAGACGCACTACTCCATCGCGATTCACCAGCAGGAGGGCTACCCCTGGGGTAAGGGTGCGAGGATCGTCGGGTCGGTCGCCCATGCCGAGCGCAACGCCGCGTCCTGTGTGAGCCTCCCGATGTATCCGGAACTGACCGAGGCGGAGGTCGACTACGTCGTCGCCAAGGTTCTCGAGTGGGACAGGTCCGCGAAGTGACGCCTCCACGGTATCGCGTCGCCGTCGTCGGCCTGGGCAAACGCGGTATGCACCATGCGACGGCGTTCGCGATGAACCCGCGATTCGAGCTGGCTGGCATCAGCAGCAGGGATCCCCAGCGGCTGGCCGGTGGCGCCACGAAGTTCCCCGGGGTGAAGGCGAGCGCCGATGCGAAGGCGCTCGCCGCGGAAGTAAAGCCGGACGTGTTCTGCTTCTGTACACCGCCAGGTGTGCGGCTGCCGCTCGTGAAGCTCGGGATCGAGAGCGGCGCGAAGCTGATCGCGTTCGAAAAGCCGGTCGCGATGTCGAGTGCCGAAGGGCTGGCGATCAAGCAGGCGCTCGACGCCGCCGGCGTGAAAGCGGTCGTCAGCCATCAGCATCGCTACGGCGATCACTATCAGCAGGTCAAGGTGATCATCGCCAACGGCGCGATCGGCAAGGTTCACAGCGTCTACGGCACGGCGACCGGCTGGGCGGCGCACATGTTGAGCCACCTCGTGGACTACACGTCGTGGTTCAACGACTACGAGCCCGCGGAGTGGGTCATGGGGCAGGCCGCGGGCCGCGGCAAGCTCGCGGACGCGCACACGTCGCCGGATTACGTCGCCGGCGTCGTGCACTTCCGGAACGGCGTCCGCGGCGTCTACGATTGCGGCGCCGGCGCCCCCGATGTGCCCGATGTGCCGTACTGGTGGCGCAAGTGCCGCATCGGCGCTCTTGGCACCGACGGCTTCGCCGAAGTGCATACCGGCGGCGGCTGGCGCGCCGTCACGAACGACGGCGTGCGGTCCGGTCCGGGAACCATGGACTACGACCACGACATGCCGCTCTACATCCAGGACATGGCCGAGTGGCTGGACGCCGGCAGGCCGCATCCGCTCAGATTCGAGCATGCCTTTCACGGTCTCGAGATCGTGTCCGGCCTCTATCGTTCGGTCATCGACGGGGGCCAGATCGCCCTGCCGCTGACGAGCGGGATGGACGAGATCGAGGGACTGAAGGCGAAGGTGCCGCCGAAGAAGGTGCTCATGACGCTGGCGGAGAGCGCGAAGGAATACAAGGAGTAGGTCCGCACGCATTCCGATCGGCGCTTCTTGAATCCGTCCGCCTGGCGCTCGTTCGGCGCGCTTGTTCCGCTGGCCCTTGTCGCCGGCCTCGGCGCCGTGGCGCTCGGGACGACGATCGTCACGCGCGACGTCCGCGGCTCGCTCGAATTCATCGTGGTGGGGCCGCCGGTTCGGGACCTCGTGATGACGCTCGCGGTCACACTCGTCGGTGTCCTGCTGCTCCACGCGTTGCTGCTTCGGCGCACCGCGGGCGCGCTCGAACAGGCCGAAACAATCCGTTCCGCGGGATATGCCTCGCCGCTGCTCGCCTTTCTCCTGCCGATCGCCGGAGTGGCCGTCGCGATGTGGGGCGGCGCCGCGGCGCCTCCCCTCGTCTACTGGTGCTGGGAACTGGCGCCGTGGTGGTGTGCGATTGCGGTGGCGCTCACGATGCGCAACGCGCTCGGCGTGTCAGGAACGTCCTGGAGCGCCATCCGTGATCGCGTGCAGCGCGTCTCTCCCCGCACCGCCTACCTGTTGCTCGGCGGGGCTGTCGCGGCGTGGATCGTCCTGAGCAATCCTTCCCTTCGCACGTGGCGCGTACCGATCGGCGACGAGCCGCGGTACTCTCCGCTACGTCGAGAGCTGGTGCCAGGGGGAAGGCGTCGACATCTCCCGCGTGGCCAGACTCTCGGAGGTCTCGCGCGATGGCGGACCGCACCTGCTTCGGGCGCTCAGGTTCGGCGTGCGCACGCTCGCCGCGGATGCCAGCGGTCTCGTCTCCGATGTCATCGCCAGTGTGACCCGGCCCGATTTCCGCTGGGATCGGATGACGAGCGGCGACGGTTCGTTCGTGATGGGACGCGGCGGCGGCAGCTATCAGAGTCATCAGCCCGGCTTGTCTCTGCTGCTCCTGCCCGGCTACGCCATCGATCGGCACGTGTTCTCGAAGGCCACGGTCTACGACGGTCAGTTTCCCGATCGACTGCCGATGGTCCACGTGACGCTGACGCTCGTCGCAGCGGCCGGCGCGATCGCGCTCGCCGCGCTCTGCCGCAACATCGGTGTCGGGATGTCCGGCGCGTCGGCGTTCGCGTTTCTCGCGTGGGCAGCGTTTCCGGCGTCGGCGATGGCGTTCCAGGTGTATCCCGAAACCTGCGCCGCGCTGACGATCACCGCCGCGCTGGCGCTCCTCACCGGCCGGTCCGATTCACGCCGCGCCATCGCGCTCGCCGGGTTGTGCGCCGGTTATCCCCTGTTCCTGCACGTGCGGTTCGTGCTCGTCTCGGCGGTCCTGTTTCTGCTCGGCATCTGGACCCTGCGTCACGCGCGGCGCCGCGCGATCGTGTTCGCTGCCGCATGGGCCGTCCCGGTCGCCGCGCAGCTCTGGTTCGTTTACCACGCGACGGGCATCCCCTGGCCGACCGCGTTCTACCGCACGGCGGACCAGAGCGTGGTGCGGGCGTCGGTCGTGCCGTCGAACGTGTTCCGGTTCATCGCCGATCGCGACTGGGGGTTCCTCCCCTACGCGCCAATGCTGCTGGTGGCTGTGGCGGGATTCGTCTCGCTCTGGCGCCTGCGCAAGGACCTCGCGCTCGCCATCGCGGGGGTCGCCCTGGCGTTGACCGCAACGGCGGCGACCCACAACGTGGCGGCCGGAGGCGGCACGCCAACCCGGCTCATTACCGGCATGGTGCCGATTCTGATCGTCCCGGCGGCCGCGGCCGTCCGCGAGTGGGGCGATCGGTCGGCGCTGCGCATCCTGTTCGTGGTCCTCGCGCTGCTCACGCTCGACCAGGCCTGGGATTACAACCGCACGCACGTGAAAGAGGTCGGCGCGTTCATCTCGCCGGGTGTGGCCGGATGGCGTATCAATCTGCTCTTCCCGTACCTCACCGAAGGCTTCACCCGGCAGCCGCTCTGGGCCTTGGGGGGCATCGCCGCGTGCGTAGTGATGCTGCTGGCGACAACCGTCCAGCCGATGGCGCAGCGCCTGCGCTCGGCCGGAGGCCGTGGCGTCGCCGCAGCCGCCCTGGCCGCCATTGCGATCGCGACGACGACTTCGGGCACGTGGGCGCATTGGCATCCACGGTTCCGTCACAACGACGAGCAGGGCCGGGCCGCGCTGGTCGCGGCGTACGTCGATGCCGGCGACTGCTCGCTGTGCTGGTCGTCACGACGCGGTCCGCTCGGAGCGGAAGACCTCGCCGCCAACACCCTGGAGTCGCTGTCGCTCGAGGCGCAGGCAACCGGCGCCCGCCGGGCCCGGTTCCACGTTGCTGCCACCGGCCCGAACGGTCCGGTCTTCGGTACGGTGCGGTTCGACTTCGGCGATGGCCAGGTCAGCTCCCCGCGAGTGATGGCGGGGACGCTCGACCTCACCCATGAGTATCGCGACGACGGGGACTACAAGGTCAAGGCGTGGCTGTACCTGCCGGGAGAATCGCCGCGGATGGCGACGGCGACGGTGCGAATCTCTGAGCAGTCGGTGAACGGGCCGACGGCTTCTTTCACTAAGCTCACAAAGCTCAGGAAGAAAAGACATTCTCTAGTCTCGGATTGCGCTTCGCGCCACACGAAGGCAACGACGTCACGAAGACACGAAGGATCCTTGCAACATCTACCGTCGTGCCGTCGTGCCGTCGCGCCTGTCAGCGCGGTAGCGCGACCGTCAGACGATTCGGGAGTGCTTCACGAAAACTTTGTGGTCTTTGTGTGCTTGGTGAGCTTCGTGACGAAAGCCGTGAGCCGTGATCTGCGAACGTCATCCAGAATCAACTCCCAGAAACTTCCGCACTCTTTCGAGCTCCGCCTCCAGCTCGCTGCGGAAGCTCCGCTCTCGTGGCTGTGAGCTGACATACCCGAACGTGCGACTGCAGCTGCCCGCCGGTGACCGTGAGGTTCCCCCAGCCGACGATCCGATCGCGCCACAACATCGGTAGCGCGTAGTAGCCCAGCTTTCTCTTGGCGATCGGAGTGTACGCCTCGAACCGGTACGACCAGTTCCAGAACAGCTCGAATCTCCGCCGATCCCAGACGACCGGATCGAACGGCGCCAGCAGGCGCACGCCGGCATCAGGCGTCACCTGCCGGGGATCCTCGGCGGCCGGCCAGTACCAGTCGATCCCATCGACGCGCGCGTGCGCGAGCCGGCGTCTCGCGCGCGCCAGCGCTCCGTTCAGGCCGCCCCGCAGGTGCGGGACCGCATACCGCAGGCGGCGAACGAGAACGGACAGACTCGCGGCGGGCAGCGGCGCGTACTTGCCGACCGCTACGTCAACGAGCGCATCGAGCCGTTGGCGCGGCGACTGCGCCGAAGACGAGGAGGGCTGACGGACGGCATAGATGCGGATGCCGCGCTCGCGGCGCGCCACCCGTAACAGTCCCCGGTAGTGCATGTCGTCGAGCAGGTGCGTGGTCGCGCTCGACGAGCCGCCCCAGTAGTTGATCACGGTACCGTGAGCAAAGTAGGCGTCGACCTCGCGGGGGTGCACCTCCCCACGCTCGCGCACGAACGCGAGAAGCTGCTGCGCGCGGCTGCGCACCGATCCCGACCGCACGCGCGCGTGGCCGCGCGGATGCATCAGCGCGTGCACGGCGCTCGACACGAAGCCGTAATTGACGAAGAAGTCCTCCTCGATCCCGAGGCTCGCGAACCGCCGCTCGAGATCGCCGGCGCGATAGTTCCTGACCCGGTGGCGCAAGGTCAGATCCTGCGCTCTCGCCGGCGCCCGGATCGGGTCCGCCTGCACGAAGCCCAGTTTTTCGACCGCGCGTTTCAACGTGAGGGGCTCGAAGAGACTGCGACTGATGGCAAAGCGCCGGAGGTCGTCGAGGGTCACGGCTGAGTGGACTTGTGGTGCGCCCGGCGTCAACTCCCAATCTCCAACTCCCAATTTCCAAAGAGAGTCGATCGATGGAGTTGGGTGAAATTCGTCGCAACCTGAGATTGCAGTGCCGCATTCCACCCGGCTCGGACGAACCCATCGCTTTGGGAGTTGGGAGTTGGGAGTTGGGAGTTGACCGCCATCAAGGAGTGGGCGCCTGATAAAGCCGTAACAGCCTCATAGACCACGGCGGTGCGTCAGCCACGCTCGCGGTTTGGGTAATCCGCACGAACCGAGCGCTGACCGGTGCGAACGGGATCGTCGTGACTCCCGGCGTGCCGTCGCCTTCGGCGACCGGCGCGCTCCAGGTCTTGCCGTCGGGTGACACCTGCACCTGATACCGCCTTGGAAACGTCGATGACGCGGGCGCGCCGGCGCGCCCGCCCGTGGCAGACGAGGTGAACTGGATCTCCACGAGCATGACCGGCTTGGGCAGCTCGACCTGCAGCCACATCCCCGCCTGTTGCGGCACGCCGGTGGTCCAGCCAAGGAAGTTGAGCGCGCCGGAGGCGTTGCCCACGAAGTTGTAGGCGCCCTCGGCGTTGGCTTGCGGCGCGGGCCGCGCGTCGTGGCTCGCGGTGATCTGCCACGTGGCATCCGGCACGAGCGCGCGCGGCAGCGATCGTTCAAGCTCCACCGCCGTCCACGGCGTCTTGCGATCGCCGACGGCGGCGCGCAGGCGAGCGACCTCGGCCGGCGTGACGACCGTGCCGGCATTTCCGAAACTGCTGCGCACGTACGAACTGATCTCGGCAATCCATTGATCGGTGTTCGTGCCGAGCGCGGGCATCACCTGCGGATAGCTCTTGCCCTCGATCGGGCCCGTCAGTCCGTGGAGCATCGTCTTGATGACGTAATCGCGATGGCCGTTGATGCGCGCCGATCCCGCCAGCGAAGGCGCCAGCGTGGAACCCGCGGCTGCGCCCGGTGTTTGCGTGCCGCGGCCGTCCTCGCCATGGCACGAGAAACACAGCTCGGCGTAGATCACGCCGCCGCGCTCAACCAGGGCCTGCTGGTCCGCGGTCAGGGCCGCACCGCGCCCGCCGCGTCCGGCTGCCGCGGGCGGATTCAGGATCCGGCCGCCGACGAACTGCACGCCGCGCGCCGTATTGCCCTCCACGGCTGCTTTCACCGCGGCCGCCGAGTCCGCGATCTTCAGGACATTCATCGTCAGCATCGCTTGAATGACGACGTCGGCGTCCTTGTCTCTGGTCAGGGTGCGATAGTCGTTGGCAAACGAACGGTCGCCGGCCTTGTAGAGCGTCTCGCTGGCGCGGACCGCCTGCATGCGGATCTGCGGATCCGGATCCGCGAGCAGCTCGCGCGTCAGCGACGCGCTCAGCGCGTTCAGCCCCTCGAGCGTCCACAGGGCGTGAAAGCGCGCCAGCTGGTTCTTCGAGCTCCTCGCAAGCGTCTGCAGCGCCGGCGCGACCGACCTGTCCTGCTTCAGCACGAGCAGCTGCTGCGCCGTGTCGCGCCACCAGCCGTTGGGATGCGACAAGTGCGCAACGAGCTGCGCCGGCGTCTCGTTCAGCATCCGCGGCTGGGTGCGGTCGCGCGGGATCCCGTCGTGCGTCAGCCGCCACACGCGTCCGCGGTTCATCGCCTTGTCCAGCTGATACTGCTTGATCTTCTCGCGGAGGTAGGTGCCGTCCTTGGCCCACTCCGCGCCTTCGATGATGCCGCGGTACATGTCCGCGATGTAGATCGTGCCGTCGGGACCGGTCGCGATGTCGACCGGGCGGAACAGCGGATCGAGCGAGCGGATGAACTCGGAGCGCCGGTAGGCATTCTGGAGCTGCGTCAGGCCTTCGGTCTTCACCGGCTTGAGGCGGCGGACGACTCGCGCCACCACTTCCCCGTGCAGGTAGTCGCCGATCAGATCCTTGGGCAGCCGATCGCCTCGATAGACATCGTTGCCGGCGGCGGCGGTCGCGTAGATCAGCGAGCCATCCGGCATGCGCGTGCCCGGCAGGCCGGCCTGGATGTCGCCAATCAGAATGGGCGCGCCCCACACGATGTTCATGTCGGGCTCGAACTGCTCGGGGGCCGCGAAGTTGCCGTAGTGGACCGGGAACTGGAAGTATCCCGGCAGTCCGCTGGCGCCGTGCTGGAACCAGACCTTGCCGGCGTTGTCCTGGGTCACTCCCCACTGCGCGCCGTTTGGACCGGTCGGCTCCTTCAGGAGTCCGGTCGGCGTCCAGCGCAACCGAAACGCATTGACCGTGCTGTAGAGCCAGTTGTCCATCGCCCAGAACAGGCTGGCCTGCTGCGACTCCATGTTGCCCGCGCGCCCGAAGCCGGTCGTGAAGAGATCCTTGGTGTCGGCCACGCCGTCCGCGTTCGTGTCGGTGTACTTCCACACCTCATCCGCATTCGTCTCCATCGTCAGGATGCTGTTGGCGCCGAACGGCAGGACGAACCGGGGAAAGACCATCTTGTCGACGAACACGGTGTGACGCTCGAAGATGCCGTCGGCGTTCCGATCCTCGTGCATGGAAATGCGCCCGACGGGAGGGACCAGGTCGATTCCCTCCGGCGTCTGGAAGTAGCCCCGCAGTTCGAGGACGAACATCCGGCCGTTGCCGTCGAAGACAATCTGACCGGGATCTTCAATGAGCGGATCGGAGAGCACCGGCTCGATCCGATAGCCCGCCGGCAGCCAGAACTGCTTGGCCTGCTCGGCCGGCGTCAGCGGGACCACCGGCGGCTTCGGCGACAGATCGGCGTTGGCATTGGCGGGATCGTTCGCCTCGGGCGCCGCCCCCGGTCCGCGTCCCCCGCCGGGTGTCTGGATCGCACCCCGACCTTGCGCCGAAGTCCGCGGCGACAAGGACGCAAGGGCCGACAGGCTGATCAGAAACAGGAGGCCAAGGTAGAGCGGAAGTCGAGAGGTCACGATCGCGACGGATTATAGCTTTCATCGAGATCGTAATTCGTCAACTCCCAACTTCCAACTTCCAACTCCCAAGAGGATTAGGTGCGAGAGCGTGGGGTGAAAATCGCGACTTCATCTCCGGCTGCTGCGCCTTCCACCCAGATGGTACGAATGGTCTCTTTTTGGGAGTTGGGAGTTGGAGGTTGGGAGTTGATGTGTCTGCGCCCTAAAACATGATCCGCACGCCATAGCTCGGCAGCCGGGGAAAACTCGGTTCTGCCTGGTAGCCTGCGTCGAATCCCGGCTCCTGGCCGATGCGCTCCTTGGCGTGGAAGTTCGAGCGATTGAACAGATTCAGGACCTCGCCGTACGCCTCGAGCCATTTCGTGATGGCCACGGTGACGCGCACGTCGGTGCGGGCATACGCGGGCAGGCGCGACGAGTTGACGAGTCCCAGCCGCACGAGGTTGTCGGGATAGCGTCCCTCGATCAGATCGCCATTGCCATCGCGCAAGGGTCTGAGCAGTCCGGACGACGGATTCGGGAACTGCGCAAAGCGCACTTCCGGCTGGAGTGGCGCGATCGGAAAACCGGACGCGTACTGCGACGTGGCGGAGACGCGCACCCTCGACGCGACCTGGACGTTCACGGCGACCGCGGCGGCATGCGGGCGATCGAAATCGAAGGGGACGGTGTGTCCGTACAGCTCGCGTTCGGACTTGCTCCACACGTAGCTCACCCAGCCGAAGACCCGGCCGTGGGTGCGCTGGACGAGCAGTTCGACTCCCGCGCCACGGCCGGTACCCGTGCTCTCCGGATTGATCGTTGGCCGGTACTCGAGCAGAGCGGCGTCCGTCGGCATGTCGGGCGGGATCTCGCGGCTCCCGTTCAATCACTCGCTGTTCTATTAGAGGCGAGCCTGGCGGGCGATCCTTCGGGCGGCCGAAGAAATTTCCATCGACGGCTGCAGCGCCGTGCTGAAGTACCTCGACGCGAACCTGAAGAACTTGCTTTGGCGAGGTTTCGCCGTAGCGCGCGTCGATCGGTAGCGCGCGAAGGCGGGAATGTTGGGAGTTGACGAGCGAAAGCTGTACCATTTGCCCCAGTCTCTGACCCGTTTTTGGAATGGAGCACGACATGACTTCGCACCGACGCGGACCCTCGCGACGCAGTTTCCTGTCCAGCGCGGCGGTCGCATCCGCCTACGTCTGGATTCCACGGCCGGCCAAAGGCTATACGGCCGAGGAGCTGGCCAGAGTCGGGATCGGGGATGGGGGATCGGGGATCGAGGAAGCGGGATCGGTGCACGTCAAGGTCTCCAAATGGGAGCTCGACACGCCCGCGCTGTGCGTCGATCTCGACAAGATGGAGCGCAACATCAAGAAGATGCAGGCGACGCTGAAGGCGAACAACCTGCCGAGCCGCCCGCACGCCAAGACGCACAAGTGCGCCGCGATTGCGAAGTATCAGCTCGCGACCGGCTCCATCGGCATCTGCTGCGCGAAGCTGAGCGAGGCCGAGGCGCTGCACAAGGCCGGCATCGACCGCATCCTGATGACGACCAGCAACCCGGGAAAGGCGAAGATCCGCCGGGCGATGGCGCTGCGCAAGGCGAACAGCCAGTTCATCCAGGCCGTGGACGAGGAGCAGAACGCCCGCGATCTGTCGGAGGCCGCGAAGGAAGCGCGTGTCGTTGCGGATGTGGTCATCGACGTGGCCGTCGGCACGCGCACCGGCATTCCCGCCGGGGCCGACGCCGTGGCGCTCGCCAGACTGATCGACACGCTGCCGAACCTGAAGCTGCGCGGCATGTTGTCGTACGACGGCGGCGTCCAGCACGCGAAGGGCTTCGCGGCGCGCAAGGAGCGCGCGCTCAAGACCATCGAGGCGAACGCGGCGACTTACGCCGAGATGAAAAAGGCGGGCCTCAACACCGAGATCTTCAGCGGCGGCGGCACCGGCACCTACAACATCATGCACCTGGTGCCCGGCTTCACCGACATTCAGGTCGGCAGTTATGTCTTCAACGACATGCAGTACCTCGCCATTGGCAGCGAGGACGGCGACGAGGTGTTCAAGGACTTCGAGCCAGCGCTCACGATCACCACGACGATCGTCAACAACCGGTTCCCCGGGATGTTGACCACGGACGCGGGCACGAAGGCGCTCACCCTGAACAAGCCGAATGCCGGCGTCATCGGCGAGCCCGGCATGGATCACACGGCCGGCTCGGACGAGTTCGGCTCGATCCGGTTTCAGAACGCGACCCGCAGCTACAAGATCGGCGACAAGCTGGAGTTGATCGCCCCGCACTGCGATCCGGTCGTGAATCTCTACGACCAGATCCATGGCATCAGGAACGACATAGTGGAAGTGATCTGGCCGGTCACGGCGCGCGGCAAGTCTCAATAGCGCCGCGCGCAGCACGTGCCACGTCATACGTGCTGTGTGCTCACGTGCTTTTTCGTGCGACGTGCCACGTCGAACGTGCGCACGTATGACGTAGCACGTTGGTCGCCGCCTCCCTTCCCGCCGGGCCACTCGAGTGGATCCCATCGAAGTGCAACGGGCTACGCGCTCACCTGCGCTTCGTGCTACGTGCATACGTGCAGCTCGCGCTAAATCCCACGTGTTCATGTTCTGCGCCGACCTGCGCAGTGGCTTCAGTGGGAAGCGCATGACTCAGCCCGTCGCGCACAGCCGAGCACGGGCGTGCAGTACATGAGCCTATAGCACGAGTGCACGTGGGCACCGCAGCCCGTCACGCAGCACGTCAAGCACGTGTGCACGCCGCACGTTGCACTAAGGGCACGTGAGCACGTGGGACGTATGACGTGGCACGTGGCTCGCATTCGAACAAGAGAGAAGCACAAGAGAAGGAGGAGCAGTGGGCACCAAGGTCGAGGTCGTGAAGAGTATCTACGAGATGTTCGGTCGCGGCGATGGAGCGGGTATCCTCGCCAGCTTCGAGGACGACATCGAGTTCCGCCTGGCGGAAGGTCATCCCTACCAGCCGTCGGGACAACCGTGGCACGGCAAGGACGCGTTCACCACGCACTTCCTCATGAAAGCGGGCCCGGAGTGGGATCGCTGGACGGCGCGGATTGACAAGGCCATCGAGACTGACGATACGGTGGTCGTCGAGGGCCGGTACAACGCCATCTACAAGCCCACCGGCAAGACGCTCGACGTGCAGATGTGCCATGTCTGGAAGTTCAACGACGGCAAGGTGAAGAGCTTCCACCAGTACGTCGACACGTCCGGCGTGCAGGACGTCATGGGACGGCGCTGAGGCTGCCCCGCTCGTCGCAGCTAGCCCGAACGCCAGCGGCTCGCCCGGCGCGCGCGATCTTCGAGGATCGGCCCGAGGACGATCGCCATCGCCTTGCTGACCCGGCGCTCCGCGCCCGGCAGGAACTCGATCTGCAGTTCGGCGCTCAGTACCGAGAGGCCGAGAAATCCCCAGACGAACCGGCAGATGTCCTCGCCGTCCGCCTGAGCGACGTAGCGGGCGCTGGCGTAGCCTTTCTCGGTTTCGACCACGCGCGCCAGGGTCGCGTCGGACGCGTCGCGGATCTCCCAATCCGATCCGTTCGGCACGAGCGTGCCGATCGGTGATCCGCTCCGCGCATCGGACACCTCGTACCGAGCGCTTCCCGAGCAGCCCGTTGCTTCGAGCGCGAACCGACAGCAGGTCGGCGCCGTCCGACTCCCGCCGCAGCGTCTGAGCCCTCCACGAGAACGCGAACCGTGCGCGTGCCATCGGTGGAATCGACGCGATCTGATACTCGGGATGGCTCCACACGAGGAACTCGAGCCAGGCCTGGCGCGGACGCACCGAGTAGGCGTCGAATTCGAAGTCGGCAGATGCCGCCGGTGTCATCACAGGCCGCGCCTCAACGACTGGCCGAGGCGCGGGTTGTTCGAGGTGGGCTACGGGGTCGGATGGCGGCTGGACTCTTTCGACTGGCGCCATCACCCGCGCCAGCACCACCGCCAGGACGTAGCCCGCGAGCAGCCACGTGAGTCTCGAGCCGACGGTGCCGCCGGCCCGGTCGTAGCGTGCGAGCCAGTCGGAGATCTGTGCCGACGCCACGGGATCGGGAGGCGTGCTCATCACGGACTGCAGCGTCGCGGCAATCTCGCGAACCGTGCGTTCGATTGCGTAATGCCCGCCAGCGGTCGCGCCCTGAATGAGCACGCAGGCGCCGAGTGCGCGTGAGACGAGTGGCGGCGGTGCTCCGACCGCGAGGATCGACGTGGCCACGAACGCCAGCAATGTCAACGACGCCAACGCGGGCGACGCGAGGATCACTGCACCCGGAATCATGTTGAGACCCAGAAGATCCGAGTCACTTCCGATGAGAGTCCGGAGGAGGGTCAGGCTCTCGGTCCACGAGGCCAGGACGGCCGGCACCTGCAACGTGGCCGCGATCGTGAGCACCGCGAGCAGCGCGAGGACGAGTGACGGCGTGGCCGTGTTTCCAGGAAGATCCTGAACCAGCTCCGTTCTGGGCGGCATCACCTGCCACGCGTAAACCGCGGCGGCGACTACGAGGATCATCGGCATGGCAAGCGTGAAGATCGTCCGCTGCCAGTCCGCGCCGCCGACACTCGCGCCGACCGCCACGGCCGCCAGCGCCACCAGGGCCACGAGAGACGCGGCCAGCAGGATGCCGGAGATCGCGCGCAGCAGGAGCAGCGCCGGGGACGCGATGAGGTGGCCCAGGGTAGTGCTCATGTCGGTTCTCGATCTATCTGGCAGCGGAGTGTATGTAGTACGCTGGCCGGGTGTCCAAGGATTATGAGGCCTGGCCGGCACTCGAACTGCACGAGTGGGTCGGCACGCGCGACACCCTTCAGTTGTGGCTGCAGATCGTCGGCAAGATCCGGTTCACGCTGACTCCGCCCATCAATCATTCCTGGCATGCCACGCTTTACATCACGTCGCGCGGCCTGACGACGTCGCCGATTCCGCACGGCGAGCGCGAATTCCAGATCGATCTCGATCTCATCGATCACCGGCTCGAAATCAGCACGAGCGACGGGCGTATCGAGCGGTTCCCCCTCGAGCCGCAGACGGTTTCCACCTTCTACCGCCGCCTGCAGGAGGAGCTGGCTCGCCTCGATCTGCCCGTACGCATCGTCGCCCGGCCGAACGAGGTGATGGACCCGATCCCCTTCGCGAATGATGACGTGCATCGCGACTACGATGCTGATGCCGTCAACCGGTTCTGGCGCATGCTGGTGCAGGCGCAGCGCATCATGACGGAGTTCCGCGGCCGGTTCATCGGCAAGTGCAGTCCTGTGCACCTCTTCTGGGGCGCGATGGACCTCGCGGTCACGCGATTCTCGGGGCGGGTAGCGCCGGTGCATCCGGGAGGAATCCCGAACCTGCCCGACCGGGTGACGCGGGAAGCGTATTCGCACGAGGTGAGCAGCTGCGGCTTCTGGGCCGGTTCGCCGCCGGTCGAGTATCCGGCCTTCTACTCCTACGCCTATCCTGAACCACCCGGCTTTGCCGATGCGCCAGCCGGTCCGGCAGGCGCGTTCTACAGCCCGGACCTTCACGAGTTCATCCTGCCTTACGCGCGAGTCCGCGAGTCGTCCTCTCCGGACGAGACGCTGCTCGAGTTCTTGCAGTCGACCTACGAGGCGGCAGCGACTCTGGGCGGCTGGGATCGCGCGGCGCTGGAACGACTCTGATCGCAAATTCTGAATTCTTTCGTTGACGCGCTCCTGGACCGCTGATAGAGTGCGCCGGTCAACTCTTAACAAATTAAGAGTGATGCACTTATATGGCACGTCACCGTTCGCCCGCCCTCACGGATGCCGAAGCTCGTGTGATGTCGGTTTTGTGGCGCCGGCAGTCGTCGACCGTCGGCGAAGTCGTCGACGTACTGAAAAAAAAGCAGGTGGTCAGCTACAGCACCGTGCAGACGATTCTGCGGATTCTCGAGGCCAAAGGCTACGTCACCCACGAGAAAGTCGCCCGCGCGTTCGTGTATCGACCGGTCATCGACGAGCGGCAGGCCCGCCGTCGGGCCTTGAACCACCTGGTGGCCAGGCTCTTCGATGGATCGCCGGGCCTGCTCGGTCCTGAACGTGCTCGAGGATGAACAGATCGATCCGGCGGAGCTGAAGCAGCTGAAGAAGCTATTAGACGAGGCGTAAAGGAGCGTTCGTGGACGCTGTTGTGAACTGGCTCTGGCAGGGTTCGGTCGTCGCCCTGGTCACGGCCGCCGTGCTCCGGTTGCTGGATCGATCGACGGCGCAGCCCCGCTACGTGGTCTGCTCGGCAGCGCTGCTTGCGGTCCTGGTCCTGCCGCTGGTGCCGTTCGTTCAGCTTCCGTCGACCGTCGGGCGCGAGCTCGTGGCCTACGGCCCGCCAGTCGATCCCCTCGTTGCCGTGCCGGAGGCCTGGTGGAACTCGAGCCGTGCGGCGATCGCGCTGTGGGGACTCTGGTCCTGTGCGTACGGCGCGTGCGTCGCCTGGGGTATGTGGGCCGTACGACGGACCCGGACCGGCTGCCGCCCGTTGACCCCCGGTGTGGAGGTCAGGCTGCGCACCTGGAGCCAGGTCGGCCAGGGCGCGCGGTTGGCACCCCTGCTCGTCTCCGATCGGGTGCGAGCCGCTGCGGTGCTCGGCTGCGGCGCGCCGATCATCGCCGTCGCGCCAGATCTGGTCGAGCAGCTGAGCGACGACGATCTCGACCGCGTCGTGATCCATGAATGGGCCCACGTGCAGCGGCGCGATGACGTCGCCAGTCTGATCCAGTTGGCGATACGGATCGTCGCGGGCTGGCACCCGGCAGTGTGGTGGCTCGATCGACGGCTCCGCGTCGAGCGCGAGATCGCCTGCGACGAGATGGCCGTGGCGATGACCGGTTCGGCGCGAGGGTATGCCGCCTGCCTCGTCCGGCTTGCAGATCTGCCATCTGTCCCGCACAAGATGCTGGCGGCGTCGGGGATGCTCTCGTCGCCTGCGCTTGCCGCGCGCGTTCTTCGAATCCTGTCGCCGAAACACGAGCTTTCCCTGGCGTGGTCGAGGCCCGCCGCGACGGCAAGCGTTGCACTGCTGGCGACGCTCGCGCTGGTCATCGGGACGGTCCGTATCGTCGAGACCGCGGGCGCCGCGCCACTTCCCGTCTCGCGACAAACCGTCGTGCCGGAGTCGGCGCCATCGCCAGGGCGAGTGACACCGGATCGGCAGGGCCAGGTTCCGGAGGCCCAGCGTTCTCAACAGCGAACCGGGAACGTTGACCGCGTCGTGCCCGCCGCTCCGACTCCCCCACCTCGCCCGCAGATCTCTCAATCATCGCCATCAGCAGACCCTGAGGCCGGGCCATCCCCGGAAACTGGCGATGCTCCGAGGGACTTCACTTCGGGTGCGCCCGCTGGCCCCACGGACTTCGGTCCTGCGCTCGTGCCCGGTGTCGTGGATCTCTCGGAGGCCTTGCAGACCGCATCGACACCACGTGCATCTGGCGTGACGCCGCCGCCCGCCAGCGATGGACAGCTCACACCCTGGGGCGCCGTTGCCAATGCCGGCGTCGCCGCCGGCCAGGGTTCGAAGCAGGCCGGTGTGGCGACGGCGGGGTTCTTCAGCCGATTGGGCAAACGTATCGCTGGATCTTTTTGAGGATTGCTGCGTGCGCATACATCTCGTGAATCCGAGCGATCTCTCCTTCGGCACGGCGGTCATCACTCCGCGATGGCTCTACGTGCTGGCCGCTGCAACCCCCGAGCGCCTCGGCGTTCCGCTGATCGTCGACGAGACGCTCGAGCAGTTCGAGCCGGACTCGGTTTCGGCGGGTGACGTGGTCGGCATCGGTATCCATACCTCGAACGCGCTCCGCGGATACCGCATCGGCCGTCTCGCCCGCGAGCGGGGCGCGTATGTGGTGTTTGGCGGCATTCACGCGACGCTGTTCCCCGACGAAGTTCGTGAGCACGGCGCGGCGCATGTCGTCGTGACCGGAGACGGGGATCTGGTCTGGCCGGACGTGTTGAGTGATTGTGCGGCTGGCGCGCCCAGGCCGCAGTACGACGGCGGCCGCATTGAAGGCGACGTGTTTTCATCGGCGCGGTGGGACCTCCTGCCGGCTGATCGCTACATGTGGGGATCGGTTCAGACGGTTCGGGGATGCCCGAAGCACTGCTCGTTCTGCTCGGTGTGGCGCACCGACGGTCAGAAGCCGCGGCAACGCCGGGTCGGCGCGGTGATCAGCGAGATCGTCGCGCTTCGCCGCAAGGGCTTTCGCTTCATTCTGCTCGCCGACGACAATTTCTATCCGGTGACGCTCGCCGATCTGGCGGCAGCCGATCGACGTGAGGACAAGGCTCGCTTCGAGGCGCTGACGGCCCTCCGCGAAGAGCGATTCGAGCTGATGGCGCAGCTCGAACGGCTGCCGAATGACATGGTCCTCTACACGCAGATCACGATGGAAGCCGCGGAGGATCCGGAGTTTCTCGCGGCGATGCGCCGCGCCCGGATCCGCGGCGCCCTGGTCGGTGTCGAGTCGGTCACGCCCGAGGGGCTGAAAGCGGTCTTCAAGAATTTCAACGATGCCGGCGAAGCGCTGGTGACGCGGCTTCAGGCGTTTCGTTCGCAGGGTGTGCACGTCCTGGGCTCGTTCATTTTCGGCCTCCCGACCGACAAGCCGGATACCTTCGAGGCGACGGCCAGTCTGGCGCAGCGCGCCGGCGTCTCCTTCGCCCAGTTCGTGATGCTCACGCCATTTCCCGGGACGCTCGATTTCGCCAAATGGGAGAGCGAGGCGACGGACGGTCCGACGGTCGATGGCGTGCCGCTCACCCGCTACTGGCTCATTCCTCCATCGCAGCGGCCGAAAGTCTACGCGCCGCATCCGACGATGACGGCCGACGAAATCCGTATGCGCACGCAGGGCGTGTGGGACAGCTTCTATTCGATGTCAGCGATCTGGGCGCGCTCGACGTGTGTCAAGTCCATCCGCGCCCGTCTGATGTTCGTGATGCTATCGAAGCTGTACCGGCAGATGTACGCGAACACGGGCATCGCGACCGACAGCGCCCGCGTCGCTCGATCGGCGCGCCGCGCGCGCTGGATCGCCAAAGCCGCGCGCCGGCTGTTCATGGCCGAACCCATGCCGGACCTGCAGGATCCGATGGTTGCGGCGGCCCCCGCCGCTCCCAAGCGGTTTCCCGTTCGCGTCGTGTCCTGAATCAGTCCTATCCGGCGCCGAGCTTCGCTTGCCGCCCCCGCGGCGGATCTGACTCCCGCGAGAGCTTGACGCCGGACGCCGGGCCGGCGCATCCTTGCGCTGGCGACCATCCACGCCCAACCTCTTGAGGTTCCGCCCCGGCCGGGACCCGCTGTGAGGCAAAGGGGGGCATACTCCCGGATTTGCACTGACAACCTTTGCGTCGCCGCGTGCGCGCTGCCGGGGAGTGAGCCGTGGCGCGTGCAAAGGAGATGTCACGTGCCCATCGACAAAGATCGCAAACGGATCATCCGGGATCGGATGAAAAAAACGGGCGAATCCTACACCGCCGCCCGCGCCCACATCATCCCGAAACCCATCGTGAAGCCGGCCGCGCCTGCCGTGAACTACGCGGAGCTGGCTGGTATGGGCGACGACAAGATCGCCGCCAAGACGGGACGCACCTGGCAGGAATGGGTGCGCGTGCTCGACGCGGACAACGCCGCGAAGCGGCCGCATCGAGACATCGCCATCCTGCTGCACGGCAAGCACGGCGTGGCCGACTGGTGGGCCCAGATGGTCACCGTCGGCTACGAGCGCATCAAGGGCTTGCGCGACCGCGGCCAGCGCCGTGGCGGGGGCTATGAGACGACGAAGAGCAAGACGATCAATGTGCCGGTGACCGCGCTCTTCCGGGCGTGGGAGCACGAGGCGACCCGCCGCCGCTGGCTCGATGGCGTCAAGGCCTCCGTGCGCTCGTCGACGGCGCCGAAGGCGATGCGGCTGCAGTGGCCGGATGGCACGGTCGTCATCGCCGGGTTCACGCCGAAAGGCGACGCGAAGAGCATGGTGGCGCTCGCCCATACGAAGCTGCCGGACAAGGAGTCGGCCGCCAGGTCCAAGCGGTCCTGGACCGAGCGGCTCGAGTCGTTGGCTTCCCTTCTCGCTGCTGGTCGGCGCTGAAGACTGTGCGGGCCGGGGCGCGTCCTGCCCGGCCCGCAGACTCCGGTCGAACGGGGTCACCGACTTTCTCCAGCTGATGCCGGCGGCTCGAGCGCGTCATCGGCGAGGAATCCCTGCAGGCTGAGTGCGGCCTGCCACGCCTCGTCCAGCTGCTCGAGGTATTCGGCCGTGAGCTCGAACAGCGTTCGCTGCGCGACGAGGACCTGCGGATATGCCGCAGCCATCTCGCGGTAGCGCGACGAGATAGAGCTGGTAGGCTTCTTCCGCGCGCGGCAGCATCTCGGTGCGATACACCTCCGACGCTCGCCGTGCCGTCAGGTACCTCGCGAACTCGGATGCGGCCCGCGACTGAAGCGCCAGCTCCAGGCGCATGACCTCCGCCTGAGCGCGCGTTTCGTCGGCACGTGCCGCGGCGACGCCGCCGCTATTCCGATTGAACAGCGGCACGCTGACGCCGGCTTCGACACGGTGCCTTCCCAGCCGATCGGCCGGCCCGAATCGTCGCCAGCGCTCGCGGTTGTACGCGGCGCCGCCGCGCAGGAAGAGATCCGGAGACGTCTCGCGTCTGGCGCGAGCCGTCATCGCGCGCGTCCGCTCCAGCTCCGCTCGCGCCGCACGCAGCTCCGGGCTCTGCTCGAGCAGCGTCCGGATGACTTCGTCACGCTCGAGCTCGGGAATGGCGGCGTCGATGGAGCCCGCGATCGGCCGGGCAGCGACATCACGCACGCCGACGACGGCCGCGAGCCGCGCGCGCAGCGCGAGCAGCTGGTTGCGCGACCGATCCAATCGCAGCTGCATTCGCCGGGATTCGATCTCGATCTCGAGGAAGTCCGGGCGATCCGCGGCGCCGACGTTGAACAGTTGCGCGGTGACGCCGACCGCCTCGGAGGCGAGCGCGGCGAGCCGCTCCTGCACCTCGATCCGCCGCTCGGTCAGGAGGACCGCGTAGAACGCCTGCCGCACCGAGCTCAGGATGCGAAGCCGCTGCAGATCGCGCGCGGCCTCGGCTTCGCTGCGATCGACTTCTCGAAGACGTCGCGCGACAGTCGGAGCTTTCCGCCGAGCGGAATGGTCTGCTCGACGAAGAACCCGTGCTCGCCGCGCGGATCGCGATCGCCCGCCGTGAGTCTCCGCGCCGCATAGCCGATCACCGGATTCGGCCAGGCGCCCGCCTGCCGCGTCCGTCCGCGCGCCGCGTCGACGCCCGCGGCCGCGGCCGTCGTCGTCGGGTTGTTCTGCAGCGCGAGCTGTTCGAGCTCGGCGAGCGTGATCGACTGCGGCGTGACTGTGGATGGCGTCTGCGCCATCGCCGGAACAGCGATGAGCGCGATCGCGGCGAGGAGGCAGAGCCGTCTCATCGCGCCGCTGCCTTTCTCGCCTGCTCCGCCTTCAGCTCCTGGATCTTGTCGAAGAGCTCGCGGCTCGAGGACGCGAACGATCGTCATCATGCCCATGGTCCCGCCGCTCCATCCGGGCCGCAGGCCGTGGGTTTCTGGCTTCGCGACCATGTCGTCCATCACCATCGAACATGTCCTGCGGATAGCCGGGGAACATGCCGGCGTTCGGTGCGGCCTGAGACGCCGGCGCATGGCGATGCGGTGGCTTGCGCGAGCGGCATGTTCGCGACGTTGCGCTGGGTCTCGGCGCCGATGTTGACGGTGCGGCCAAAGGCCGGCCTGGCCGCGTCGCCGAGCGCATGGCCTTCATGAATGCCCATGCCGGCTTCGACGGTGCCGGGACGCGGGGTGTTGGCGTGCGACATCATCAGCGGCCCGACCATCGACGCCATCTGGTTCATCATGTGGTGCGGCAGGTGGCAGTGAAAATGCCAGTCGCCGGGGTTGTCGGCGACGAACTCGATGTCACGCGCCTGCGCGACGCCGACGAGCACCGTGTTCTCCGGAATCACCGCGGTCGTCCTGATGCGGCCGCCTTCGGTGCCCGTCACGTAGAACTGATGCCCGTGCATGTGCATCGGGATGGTGATCCATGCCGAGGTTCACGAGGCGGATGCGCACGCGTTCGCCGAGCTTGACGATCAGCGGCGTCGTCGCCGGCCCGGCCTTGCCGTTCATCGTCAGCCAGTTGAACTCCATGGCCAGCGAGTTGGGGATCGTGTTGTTCGGGAGCAGCGCCCATTCCTGCAGGACGATGCCGAAGTCGCGATCGACGCGCGGCGTGTGCGCGCGGCGCGGGTGGATGATGAAGAGGCCGATCAGGCCCATCATTTCCTGCATCGCCATGTGCGAGTGATAGAAGAACGTGCCGTTCTGCTTCAGCGTGAACTCGTAGACGAAGCGGCCGCCCGGAGGAATCGCGTCCTGCGAGATGCCCGGCATGCCGTCCATCTCGATCGGGATCTCGAGGCCGTGCCAGTGCATCGAGAACGGCTCGGGCAGCCGGTTCTCGACGTTGAGGCGCACGCGATCGCCTTCGTGTCACCTGGATCGTCGGGCCCGGGATGCTGCCGTTGAAGCCCCAGCCATCCACGACGCGGCCCGGGATCAATTCGGTGCGGACGTGTTCGACTCGGATGTCGAACACCTTGACGCCGTTCTCGAGCCGCCACGGCATGTCGGGGACATCGGGGCTGACGACCGGCACCACACCGGCGCCAAGCTCGTGCGGCGGAACCGGCTGACGGCGGCGGCGCAGGCTGTACCGGCCCCTTGGCGGCGGCGGCGCCGGATGCACGTGCTGCGCGTGATGCGGTCTGCGCGGAGGCGGCGCCCGCAACGGACGCCAGGCCGCGCAGAAACGAACGTCTGCTGGACTGCATGACTAACCTCTGAACTGGAAACGAGAGGGTGAACGCGATCGGAGCCGCGTGAGGCGGCGCGGCGTTCAGATGCGAAGGACGGTCGTTCGCGACGTGAGCTGACGATCGGGACGCCCGGGCGGGTGGTGACTCGACGCGCCTGTCGCCGGTCGAATCGCGAACGCGATTGACTCGTCGAGAGCCGCTACCGCCGCCGATGGTGGCGATGCCGGCGATCGATCGTTCGAGGACGTCAGAAGAAACAGCTGCCCGGCGGTGTGGTCGAGATCGCAAGCGTGCGGTACAGGACTCCAACTCGCCCGGTCGGGCGAGCTCTCCGGCTCGTGGCACGGCACCGACGCTGCCGGCTGTTCACAATCGGCCTCGCAGACGAGACCGATTGCGGGAGACAGAGCGGCCAGCAGCGCGAGCACGACGGCAATGAGGTGACGTCTCAAGCTCTCCCAGTATACCTGGCAGCCCGTAGTGAAACGCCAGCTGCCTTCGCGCTAGTCATCGCCTCACCGGGGCCTCTCCGGCCGCGCCAGAATGTCGTTCCTATATGCTGGTCGAACGGTCAGACGCGAGATCGACACGTGTCTGGCTCTGCCGGAGGAACTGCGGTTTCGGCGACGGCTGACTCCGGCGCGCTGAAGGCGATGACTCGGAAGGATCTTGCCGAGACCAGGCTGCATGCCCTACACCGTAGCGATCGTCGTATGCGTCGTCACCTATTCGTGGTTCTTCGAGCCCTCAGCGCCGCGGGGCACCGTGCTCATTCCTGGCGCGCTGGTCGTGGCACTCGCGATTCGTCACAACCTGCAACACGGTGAGTGGGGATTCAGGTCGCGAGCTCTAGGTCCAGGGCTGTGGCGCGCGATCGCCGTCACGCTCGCGATGGCGCTGGCGGTGCTCGCCGCCGGCGCGGTCATCGGCACGCTCCACGATCGCCGCGACTTCCTCGGCAGCCTGGCGCCGCTCGTCCTGTGGGGCGGAGCGCAGCAGTGGGTGCTGCAGACCGTCGTGCTGCGCGAGGCGCAACGAACCACCTCCTCACGGCACGGGACCGTCCTTGCGGGCCTGCTCTTCGGCGCGATCCACCTGCCCAACCCGTTTCTCGCGACCGTCACCGCGATTGCCGGGCTGGTGTGGTGCCGCCTCTACGACCGGTATCCGAACATCATCCCGCTCGCCCTTTCGCACGGCCTCGCGACGCTGGCGGTGCGCTACGCGTTCGACGACGCGATCACAGGCCGCCTGCGCATCGGCGCGTCCTACCTGCGCCTGGACTCGTGACGGGTAGGGCCGGGGTCAGGCCGCTTCGACAGGCTCAGGGCAGGCCCTTCGACAGGCTCAGGGCAGGCCCTTCGACAGGCTCAGGGCAGGCCGTGAATCGTGAATCAGTCCGACGCCTTATTTCGACGGAACGAGCCGCCCGCGCTCGACGAGCGGTTCGCCGCCGGCGATGACGGTGGCGTCAGGAAAGAAGAGCCATCGAACGCCGCCGCCCCGGACGGTACCGCCGAGCTCGTCGTTGTCGCCAAGGCTCATGCGGACGACTCCGGCGCCATAGCCGTAGTCCGGCAGTGCTGTCTCGCCCCGAGGGATAGTCAACTTCGGGTTGAATCCGAGCGCGAACTCGCGGAAGCGGCTGGCGCCAGGCGCCGACGCCAGGAATGCGTTGACCGCGTCCTCGCCACTCGAGGCGGACGACGCGATTACCACGCCGTCGCGAAACACGAGACGCACCGTGGTGGCCCGCACGTTGTTGAACCTCGCGGCCGGCAAGACGACCACACCATTCACGCTGCTTTCAATTGGCGCGACCCGCAGCACTCCAGCCGGCAGCTCGGTGTGACGATCGATGCGGATGCGGCCCTTCCTGGCGTTCGCCCTGGACGCATCGCCAGTCTGACGATTGAACGGGCGATCGCCGACGCGAAATCGTACGTCGGTGCCGCCGGGCGTGGTGACGCGAACTTCCCCCGCCCGCAGCCGCGCAATCGCCGCATCCATCCGTGCCGACATCAGGGTGTAGTCGATGTCGAGCGCGTCGAGATAGACGCGGTCGTAAGCGGGCCGATGCGGCACCGGCAGACCGTCGGGATCGCGTGTTCCATCGACCCAATGAAAGTGCAGCTCGCGCCGCTCCTGGCGCGCGTCCAGCCAGTGCACGAGCGCCGCCGACTGTTCTGCGGGCGTTGCGGCCGCTGGCCCGGCCGGCAGCCACACGTAGACATCAGTCACCGCCAATCGCCGCGGGAAGTCGGCGACCGGTCCGAACGGATGCGACTCCACCTCGGCGCCAGCTGCGCGAAGCTGCTTCGCGACCTCCGGTTCCAGTTCGCGCATGGTCTGTGGATCGAACCGCAACATGACGCGTTCGCCGCGCTCGACCTTCAGGGCGGTCACAATCCGGCGCGCCATATCGGGCCAGGGGAAATCCGTCTGTGCCGATGTACCAGCAATCGCTAAAGCGACGAACATCAGAACCACGAGAGAGCGGCTGGTCGGGTTGACGAGGTCCATCGCCGAAGTGTAACTGCCCGGCGGATTGTCAAGAAACGAGGCCCGCTACCGATCGAACAAATTGCGGACGGCGAGCGCGAAATCGCGAACGAGCTCGGGCAGGCGCTGCAGGAACTCCCTGATCTCCGGGATGTGGTTCGAGCCGATCCACACGACGAAGGCCAGCCCGATCAGCCACGTCACCGCGTTCCAGAACGCGAACCATCCTGGATCGACACCAGACTGCGGAAACGTGGTCCAGTGATGCGCGGCACGGAGCGGAGCCACGGCAATCTGGTACGCGATGAGGAGCGTCAGCGCGCCCGCCCAGACGGGGACATCCGACGGTAACTCCCAGCTGAGGATCGCGCCGCTGTTGACGAGCGAGATCATCATTGCCGCCATGACCAGGAACAGGGCGACATGCACGAGTCCGAATACCGGCAGCATCATCGCGACCCATGCCGGAGGGCCGTAGGCGAAGGGCGTTCCGCGCGGCCAGCCGTGCCGGCGCAAGTGTCGGCGCTGCCGCACCCAATGTCGGCGCCAGTGTTTTCCCCCTTCCGCGTACTGCTTCTTCACACGATCGATCACGTCTTTGGCGTTGAGCGCCGGGCCAGCGGCGGCCGCGCGCGCCTCCGGCGTGTCCGCCTCGGGAATCGCGAACATCATGACGACGTACGCGATGATGGCCACGCCCTTGGTGATAAGCGCCGCCACGACGAACGCGAACCGGACGAGAGTGACGTCGACATTCGAGATACGCCGCGATCCCATTGCAGACTCCGGCGATCATCGCGCCGTCGAGGATGCGGTAGAGACTCTTCGGCCGCGCATCGGCGGTCGCTTTGTCGGGACGCGCTGGAGTTGGCGGCGTGATCGGCGCCGTCGCCGGCCGCACTGTCCACCGGACCCATTTCGGTCACGATGCGATTCACCTCGGCCGCGGTGACGACGGTCTTGTGCGGTCCCAGATAGGTGCGGCACTTGTCCGCAATCGCCTGCTCGAGATCCGCCATGATCTCGGCGCGATCCGGATTGTCCGAGAGCTGCCGCTCGGCCTGGGCCAGGTACTCGCGCAGGGTGTCGTACCCGCCCTCATCGAGCTGGTACGCGTTGCCATTCAGGTTGATGCTGATGACTTTCTGCATGGCTACTTCCCAAGCTGGGTGATGGTGACGTTGAGGTGCTTCCAGTACTCGATCAGCTCAGCGAGCTGTGACTGCCCTTTGGCGGTGAGCTGGTAGTACTTGCGGGGCGGGCCGGCATCGGACTCCTGCCACTCGTAGTCGAGCAGACCGTCGCGCCGCATTTTGCTCAGCAGCGGATACAACGTGCCCTCCTGGGTCGCAAAGTCGGTGGTGCTGAGACGGTTCAGGATATCGGCGGCATAGACCGACTCGGCGGCGACGATCTTCAGGATCAGGAACTCGAGGAGTCCTTTACGAATCGCCGCGAATTTCTCGTCCACTCCCATCGGCGTTTGAACAGCTACCTTGTTACAACAAGGTAGCAGGGTAGAACATGAATGTCAACGGTCGGCGAGTCACACCTTCACGGCCTGCCCCGACTCCCCGGCATTCCATTGACGCCGCGCCACAGCCCTCGCGCGCGGCAGGCGGCCGCTGGACCGTGGATGCCTGGGCGCCCTCGAGGGGCCGGAACATCAGCAGTGGACTTCTGCTCGCGTTCTGACAGGCTCGTGTCCTTGACCGATTCGCGGCGGCGCTTCATCATGGTCTTGTGCGGCGGGTCATGTCCCTCGTCCTTGCGTTGGTGGTCGCCCTGTGGCTGCCGGTGCAGGTCACTGTCTCGGAACGCGGGACCACGCTGCCGAGGACGACCGGGGGCCTGCAGTCCGAGCCGCCGCCCTCGCAGGCGGAGACCTGTATCTCGCCGGTCATCGGGGGAACCACCGGCACCTGGCAGGCCCGGCACGCGCACGACGCGGTCGCCGCCATCAGCTGGTTCCCGGGGCACGCCTTCGTCCCTTCGACCGCGGTCTCCCAGAGCCGAAATCGACTTCATATCTCTCCGCAGCTTCGCATCTATCCCCTCCTGATCTGATTTCACCGTCGCGGACGCTCGTTCTTCCAGTCGACGTGTGTCTTGGTGAAAACAGGAGAAGTCCATGAACCGCAGATTGCGTTGGAGGCTTGTCGCCACCGTGGTGGTGACGTTCGGAATTTCGTTGTTCGCCTGGTATCCGGTCCTCGCCGATCGCTATGGATTGGCCATTCCCGATTTCCTTCTGGAGAAGCGGCCGCGGCTCGGCCTCGACCTCAAGGGCGGCGTCCAGATGGTCCTGCGGGTCAATACCGACGACGCCGTTCTCGTCGAAACGCGGAACACGGCGAGAAGGCTGGACGAGGCACTGACGCGAGAAGGCGTGAAGAGAGGCCCGATCGAGGTGCTCGGCGCCGGGCGCTTTCGCGTCGCTGATATCAGGCCGGAGGACGACCACACGCTTCGGCGAGTCTCCGCGGAGATCGCGAGCGAATTCGATCGGGAGTCCGGGGTTGGCGGGGTCTACACGTTCACGATTGCCCGCGGCGCCCTCGCGGGCATGCGGACCGAAACAGTCAGGCAGGCGCGGCAGACGGTCGATCGCCGTGTCAACGCGCTGGGCGTCGCGGAGCCGATGATTGCCATCCAAGGCGCATCCGGCGACGAGATTGTCGTGCAGTTGCCGGGCGTCGCCGACATGGATCGCGCCAGAGGCATTCTTGGCGCGACTGCCCTGCTCGAATGGAAGCTCGTCGAGAGAGGGCCCGCGCCGACTCGTGACGCTCTGTTGGCACAAACCGGCGCGTCCGTGCCAGCGGACACCGAAGTGGCGATCGGCATGCCCAATCCGGCGACAGGCGATCCATCGGACTACTATCTCGTCCGCAACGTCGCCGCCATCTCGGGACGCGACCTGCGCAACGCCCGGCCGATGTCGACCGAGAACAATCAGCCGGCCGTGGCTTTCTCTCTGACTGCGGATGGCGCGCGGCGCTTCGCGCAATTGACCGGTGACAACGTCGGACGCCATCTCGCCATCATCCTGGACGGCCGCGTGCAGTCGGCGCCGCAGATTCAGGAGCGGATCGACGGCGGAGAGGGTTATATCCGCGGGCAATTCACGCTGCAGCAGGCCGCGGACCTGTCGCTGGTGCTCCGTACGGGCGCGCTCCCGGCCTCGATGACATATCTCGGCGGACGATTCGTCGGACCATCGCTCGGCAGCGCGTCGGTTCATGCCGGGGTCGTGGCGTCGGTCTCGGGTCTGGTCCTCATCGCCGCGTTCATGCTGGTCTACTACAACCGTGCGGGACTCAACGCGATCGTGTCGGTCGTGGTGAATCTCCTGCTGCTGCTCGGCCTGATGGCATATTCCGGGGCAGCCCTGACCCTGCCAGGCATCGCCGGATTGATCCTCACCATCGGCATGGGTGTGGACTCGAACGTGCTCATCTTCGAGCGCATCAAGGAGGAGCTGGCAGCCGGCAAGAGCGCGAAGGCCGCGGTCGCCGCGGGCTTCGACCGGGTGTTCCTGACGATTCTCGATACGCACATCGCGTCCCTGATTGCCGCCGCGTTCCTGTTCCAGTTCGGCACCGGACCGATTCGCGGCTTCGCCACGACGCTCACGTTCGGACTGCTGTCCAACGTCTTCACGGCGGTGTTCGTCTCGCGCACGATCTTCGAAGTCGTTCTTTCGCGCGGACGCACGGCACGGCTGCGCATCGAAACGTTCTCGCGGCTCTTTCGTACCCCGAATCTGGATTTTCACCGCTGGCGCTGGCACGCGCTGGTGCTGTCGTCCGTTGTGATTCTGGCGGGTGCTTCTCTGGCGCTGAAGAGAGGCGGCGTTCCGCTGGGAGTCGACTTCTCCGGCGGAACGCACGTCACGGTGAAATTCGCCGGACCCGTGTCTGAAGCGATCGTGCAGAACGCTCTCCCCGGCGAGGAAAGCGTTCAACGTTATGGCAACCCGGAGGACAACGAGCTGCTGATCCGGTTGCCGCAGCTCGAAGGTTCGGAGGAAGGAAACGCGCTCGCGCAGCAGGCGGGTCGCGTGGCCGCGGCGCTGAAGACCGTGAACGTTCCGGAGTTCGAAGTCACTGGCACTGAAGCTGTCGGCCCCGCGATCGGGGCGGACCTCCGGCGCAAGGGCATCTATGCCACGCTCGCGTCGATCGCCGGGATCACGGCCTACATCGCGTTCCGGTTCCGGCCTGGCTTCGCGGTCGGCGCGATCGCGGCCACTTTCCACGACATCCTGGTGACCGTCTCGCTGCTCACGCTCGCCGGCTACGACCTCTCGCTGAATGTCGTCGCCGCGATTCTCACGATCACCGGCTACTCGGTGAACGACACGATCGTGACATTCGACCGCGTGCGCGAGAATCGCCGGGCGATAGCGGGCGCATCGCTGGAACAGGTCGTCAATACGGCAGTCAACCAGACGCTCGGCCGGACGATCATCACGGCCGGCACGACGTCGCTCGCCGTCCTGGCGCTGTTTCTGTTTGGCGGCGAAGTGCTGGAGGGATTCGCCT
Organism: uncultured Acidobacteriota bacterium; assembly: GCA_963785755.1. Lineage (GTDB taxonomy): Bacteria > Acidobacteriota > Vicinamibacteria > Vicinamibacterales > 2-12-FULL-66-21 > JACCXG01. Next base: position 181,155 of record CAWAXG010000073.1, read on the forward strand.
TTGCGATGCTGGTCGGCATCGTCAGCGGCACGTATTCGACCATTTTCATCGCCGGCGCGATCGCGACGATGATCAGCAAGCGTTCGCCGAGGGAGGCCGTCCCGTCAGCCAGACGCCGGCGGCCGGGCATCGAAGGGGTCAGGCCGTGAATCCCGTGGATCCAGGCGAAAGGAGAATGATGAACACGTCAACTCCCAACCTCTCCGCCTTCGCGCGCATGATTCGACTTGCGCGCTACGGCGAGACCTCGCCTGAGCGTGCCCGGCGGTGTCGGGCGTGGGCACGCGGAGGCGGGCAACTCCCAACCCCCAAAGGTTCCCGGCCGATCGACCGAGAGATTTTGGGAGTTGGAAGTTGGGAATTGGGAGTTGTCTCCGACCCTCTTTTTCGCCCTCTTCCCACTGCGAACCCCGAGCTCAGAATCTGAGCCTGAGTCCGATCTGGAACATTCTCGGCGCGAGCTGGGACGTCGATCGCCCGAAGTTCGTGCTGCTCAGGTCCATGACGGGATCGGCGAGGTTGACGCGATTGAACGCATTGAACGCGTCGAACCGGAACTCCCCCGTCCAGTTGGTGTTGAACTTGAACTTCTTCGACACCGACAGGCTCACGTCGATGTAGCCCGGACCGCGGAAGGCATTGCGCACGAGATTGCCGTTCGTGCCCGGCGCGGGTCTCGGAAAGTCGCTGGCTCGGAAGATGCCCGTGAGGTACTCGTCCTTGCTCCAGCCGCTCTGCTTCACCGACGACGCCGGCGCGTTCGGCCGATCGCCTCCGCTCCCGTCGGCGTTGAAGTCGCCGGTCGGGTAAGTTCCGTTGTGCGTCACGTTCAACGGCGACCCGCTCTGCAGGATGGCGGATCCGGCCAGCTGCCAGCCGCCCAGGATCGTGCGAGTCAAGCCGGGGTCCTGGAAGAACGGCAGCTCCCACACGCCGACGATCGAGACTTTGTGGGCCGCATCGTAGCCGGCGATGGCCCATTCCGCCCCGAGATCGGCCGCATCCTGGAAGGCCGTCGTGCCGACCGCCAGATCGGCGTCGTCTTTCGCCCGGCCGAAGGTGTAGGCGCCCTGCAGCATGTATCCCTGCTGGAAGTTCCGCTTCAGCGACACCATGCCGCCGTGGTACTCGGACTTCGACGTGGACGTCACCATGCTGATGGACCCGAAGCTCGGGTTGAAGCCGTCGAAGCGGCCGTCGAGGAGATCGCCGACATACCGGTTCACGTTGTAGGCGTTGTGCAGGTTGCGCCCGAGCGACCCGACGTAGTTGGCGTCCGCCACGATCCCGTATACGAGCTCGCGCTGCACGCCGAGGAACCAGTTGTGCACGTACGGGCTCTTCAGATCCGGATCGACGACGGTCAGGTTGACGCGGGCGCCGATGACGCCGTTGCGCTCGTCGAGACCAACGCGAAGCGCCGGATCGACGGGATAGCCGATGTACGGCTTGGTGGGATCGCCGAGGCTGTAGGTGAACAGCGGCGTGCCGAACTGCTGCCCGAGCACGACCGACGCGCGCAGCGGCGGACTGTGGCGGTAGTTCTCGGCCGGGAGATTCATCAGGCGATCGAAGGCGAGACCGTACCCGCCACGCACCGCCGTCTCACCGTTGCCCGTCGGGTCCCACGCGAATCCGAGTCGCGGCCCGATGTTGTTGCTGTCGGTCGGGAAGAACCGATCGACGAAATCGACGCGGGCCGGCGCCAGACGCTGGGCGAACGTCGCGCCCTGACCGAGCACGATGTTCCGTAACGTGTCGTCGCTGTCCTTGAAGGTGCCGTAGTTCTCGTAGCGAAGGCCGGCGTTGATCGTCAGGCTGCGGTTCACCTTCCAGTCGTCGTTGATGAACAGGGCCCACTCCGTTTGCACCAGCTCGGAATAGGCGGTCACCGGCTCCCCGGTGCGCGGATCGACGTATCGCGTCATCTGCAGCGGCTCGTCGTCGACGAAGTTCAGCAGGTTCGAGAAGTTATAGGCTGGAATGTAGTTGTTGGTGTTCGTCGCCGAGCCGTACATCTGCCGCCATTCGGCGCCCGCCTTCAGCATATGGGCCGACTTGACCCAGGTGAAGATGTTCTTCAGGTGCCAGTTGGTCTGCCACCAGCCATTGGGATAGCCGGACTGGCCGAATCCGGTGGCGCCCGTGATGGTGATGCCGGGAATCTCGAGGTGCTGTGGCACATCCGGCAACCCGACGAGGCGCATGACGCCGAGGCGCACCTCGTTCAACATCGTCGAGTTGAAGGTGTGGGTGTGATTGATGTTGCCGAAGTGAGTCGTGTTCGGCGTCGGCCGATTGAAAGGCGGACGGATCCCGCCGGTCACCGCGTAGGACGTCGTGCGATAGAAGCTCCCGTACAGCCGGTCCTTGCCCGGGCTCAGCTCGTAGTCGGCGCGAGCGTTGAACTGGTTCCCTCGTCTCCACGCCTCCGGCACGAAGAACGCGGATCCGACGTCCATGATGCCGTCCGCCGGGCCAACGGTATTGACTCCCGGCGCCGGACTGCCGAGATCGCGGAAGTTCGAGGTCGGATCCACGGCGGGCGCGAAATCCCGCAGCAGCTGCGCCGCGATGCTGTTGGGGCGCGTCTGCAGCACGAAGTTGCGGAATTCAGGCGTCTCGACCGTGAAGGTCGATCCGCGAGCGCCGGTCTGACGCAGCCCTTCGTACAAAGTGAAGAAGAAGAGCCGGTTGCGGACGATCGGGCCGCCAAGGCTGTAGCCGAACTGGTTCTTGTCGAACTCCGGCACCGATGTTTCGAAGACGTTCCGCGACGACAACGCATCGTTCTGTAAGTAGTACGAACCACTGCCGTGGAAGTCGTTCGTGCCCGCCTTGGTGATCACCTGAATCTGCGCGCCCGGGTTGCGGCCGTCGACGGCCGAGAAGTTGTTCGCGACGACGCGGACTTCCTCGACCGATTCGGTGTTCGGCGTCAGGTTGGTGATGCCGCCGCGAGCCACGCCGTTCGTGCTGGTGTCATCAACGGTGAAGGAGTTCGCCTCGTCCCGCTGCCCGCTGGCGTTGATGCGGGGTGCGGACTCGCCGGCGAACGAATCGTCCGCGCCGCCGCCGCCGCTGATCGAGGCGGAGAAGCCTCTGCCGGTGACGCCGGGCTGGAGCGCGAGCAGGTTGTACAGATTCCTGCCGCTGAGCGGCATCTCCTGCAGTTGAAGCCGGTCGACGCGGCCCGACACGCGCCCCTGCTCGGTTTCGACGAGGGGCGCCTTGCTGGCGACGGTCACCGTCTCGGCGACGCCGGACAGCTCCAGCGCGAAGTCCAGGCGGATCGTCTCGCTGATCCCGAGCGTGACCGCGTCGCGCTGCGCCTTGACGAAGCCCGATTTGTCGACTTCGACGCGATACGCCCCGGGTCCCAGGCTGGTCACGCGGTAGACGCCGTCCGCAGAGGTCACCGCCTCGCGGGTGACGCCCGTGGTCGTATTGGTGACGCGCACAGTCGCCTCGGGCACGAGGGCCTGCTGGCTGTCGGTGACGGTGCCTTGAATCGCGCTGCCGAACTGAGCGCGCGCTGTGTCGGGAAGGAGCAACAACAGCAGGATGAGGAACGTGCGTAGTTGCCTGATGGCGGGCATTAACACCCCCTCTGGAGACGTGATTGCTAGTCGGACAGATGCCACCTCACGCTGCGGGGACTATAGGCTCGTTGACAGGTGCGGTCAAACCGGTTCCACACGGTTTCGTAGCGCGAAACCCGACAGTAATGGCTGACTCCACGCAGACATATGAGCGGACACGACATCGACAAGGTCTTCACGGGTTCATCTCGCGAACCGGCTCGGGTCGAGGCCCGTGACTCGCGTCCTCGAGATCGCCGCCGGCAGCCGCGAGTGCGATCCGTCCTGGATTGACTACTGCGTGCCTCTGGGGCCGTCCTGAAAGAGGAGCGGCGCGAACTCCCAGAGATCCTGCCGCCACAGCCGCCATTCATGGCGGTAGCCAGGCCGGACGACGTAGGCGTGTTTGACGCCATTCTTGGTCAGCAGCTCGTCGAGAGCGGTCATGCCCTTGAGCGCGAAGTCGCCGTCGCCGACGCCCAGCCACATCAACTTCATCTGCTTCGCGGCGGCGGCATTGTTGGCAAAGAACTTCGGATACGACGCTTCGAGATTCTGTCCGCCGCCCGCGCTCATGATGACCACGTATCGGAACAGATCGGGACGGCTGAAGGCGGTGTTGATCGTGGCCGCGCCGCCTGCCGACAGACCCGCGATCGCGCGATCCTCCGGACGAGTCGACGCACGGAAGCTCTTCTCGACGAGCGGCATGAGGTCGCCGATGAAGTCCTGGGCGAACGGCTGCAGCGGCGCCGGTGCCGGAGCGGCAGCTGCGCCCTGACCGGCCGCACCGCGTCCACCCCCCGGCGCGACGTTGCCGGCCGCGCTTATTCCCGGCGACATGCCGCTCGGTCCGAGTCCCAGGCTGCCACCGCCGCGTGCGAGCGGCATCACGACGATCATCGGCCGCGCTTTCTTCTCGGCAATCAGATTGTCCATGATGATGTGCGCCCGGCCGGTCATCGACCATCCCGGGTCGAGATCGCCGCCGCCGTGCAGCAGATAGAGGACGGGATACCTGGTGTTGGAGCGGCCGTAGTCGGGCGGCGTGTAGACGTAGGCCTGGCGCGTGGCGCCGATCGCTTTCGACTCATAGGTGACGATCTGGAGCAAGCCATGCGGCACCGGCTTCGAGTCCCAGAACTGCGCTCCCTCACCAGGTATCTCCACCTGAGAGGCGAGGCCGGTGCCGGACACGAGCTTCACCCACGGATTGCGCGGGTCGGGCGTATTCACCCCGTCGACGTTGAATGCGTATGTGTAGACATCGGGCGGCACGGCCGGCATCGTCACCGTCCAGATCCCGTCGTCTCCCTTGGTCATCGGCTTCGGCTGGGCGCCGTTGAGAATCTCGCCGGTGACGAGCACCTCGGCCGCCTTCGGCGCCAGCAGCCGCAGCATGACCGTACGATCGGCGTTCACTTGCGGGGAGACGACTTGCGGGCCCTGTTGACCGCGGCCGCCCCCGGGCTGCGGCGCTTGCGGCGTGACCGGACTCGCGGCAGGCGCCGGCTGCTGACCCGACAACGCGAGCGAACACGTCAGCAGAGCGGCGGCAGCCGCGGCGGATGTGGTGCGCATGTGACCTCCAGATGTTTTCTGCCGCTCGACGTTCCCGTTTTGCGCGCAGGCGACAGGACAGCAGGTTTCCGATGGATAGATGATCACTCGACCTTCCAGACACGAATGACGACTTCAGACGGATGGCGCTCACCGGTTCCGATGAAGATGGCTCGCGTCAGCCACTGTAGCTCAGGCGCCGACGTCTCGAATGTCGGCACCGTCTTGAGTTCTTGCTGCGAATCTTCACACGAAAACACCCCGACGGCCATGCTTGCGAGACATAATCCTCCTTACTTCCGGAGGACACGCGAGCATGACGCTTTCAGCCGACGCACTGAAGGACTTCCGCCAGCAGCACCGTGGTGATCTCATCGGGCCCGATGACGCTCGCTATGAAGGGGCACGGCGGGTGTGGAACGCGATGGTTGATCGACGTCCCGCGGTCATTGCCCGCCCGCGTGGCGCGGCCGACGTGATCGCCGGTGTGCAGTTCGCGCAGAAACAAGGCTTGCCGGTCGCGATTCGCGGGGGCGGTCACAACGTCGCGGGGCGCTGTGTCTGTGACGGAGGGCTCGTAATCGACTTCGCTGACATGAAGGCGATTCGCGTCGATCCGGTCGCGCGGACGGCGCGCGCGGAACCGGGGCTGCGATGGACCGAGTTCGATCGTGAGACCCAGGCGTTCGGCCTGGCCACGACCGGCGGCACGATTGGCGATACCGGCATCGCCGGCCTGACGCTCGGCGGCGGCTTCGGGTGGCTGGAAGGCAAGTTCGGCATGACCGTCGACAACCTCCTCGGCGCCGACGTGGTGCTGGCGGACGGCCGGCTCGTTCATGCGAGCAGCACCGAGCACCCGGACCTGTTCTGGGCGCTTCGCGGCGGCGGCGGCAACTTCGGAGTCGTGACGTCGTTCGAGTACCGGCTGCACGAGGTCGGCCCGCTGATCATCGGCGGACTGGTCGTGCATCCCTTCCCGCGCGCGAAAGAGGTCCTGAAGTTCTTCGGCGACTTCCTGCGCACCGCGCCCGATGAGCTCGTGGCCGCGGCGGTGTTGATGACCGCACCGGATGGCAACAAGGCGTGCGGCATCGCGGTCGCCTACCCGGGCGATATCGCCGAGGGCGAGCGCCTGGTGGCGCCAATCAAGCAGTTCGGTCCGCCGGTCATGGACGTGATCGGACCAATGCCATACCTCGCGCAGCAGGCGCTGATCGAAGCAGCCATGCCGCCCAACGTACTGAACTACTGGAAGGCGGAGTTCCTGCGCGATGTGTCCGGCGGGCTCATCGACGTAGCGGTGGACGCATACGCCAGCGCGCCGTCGCCGCTGTCGTCGATCCTGTTCTATCCGATTCGCGGAGCGGCGAGCCGCGTGTCACCCGACGACACCGCCTTCCCGCACCGGCGCGGCTATCACTTCGGGATCTACTCGCTGTGGACCGACCCGTCCCAGAACGACCAGAACATCGCCTGGGTGCGTCAGACCTGGACCGGAGTCCAGTCGTTCGTTTCGGGCGGGGTCTACGTCAACGAGCTCGGGGAGGACGATGGGGTCGATCGGGTGGAGATGGCGTTCGGCCCGAACTACGACCGGTTGCAGCGCATCAAAGCGAAGTACGACCCGAACAACGTGTTCCGCCTCAACGCGAACATCGCGCCTATGACTGTCTAGGAGCTGCCAGAGAGTTCGACTTCTCATTCACTGCTCAACGTGAAACGACCTGCGCTTCGCGCCGCACGACGACACGACGGCACGACGGACGAGGACAGAGTGGGGAGATGAAGGCTCCCAACCCCCAACGGGAGTTCCCGCCGGCGCTCGTCGGTCGATTGACGTCGACGAGTCTGGCGATTTGCCTCGCCGTAGCGCGCTTGCATCCTTTGGGCGCGGAGGCGGGGGAGTTGACGCAAATTCATCAGTTAGCCGACACGGGACGGAGAGGCGCCTTCCCCGCCATCGCCGGCGCCTCTTCTTCTTCCGTGGCGCCCTCAGTGATCGCCACCCGGGTCCGCGCCACGAGCACGTAGATCGAGGGCACCACGAACAGGGTGAACACCGTGCCGATGATCATTCCGGTCACGAGCATGATGCCGATGCTGTTCCGTGCGCCCGCGCCCGGACCGGTCGCGAGAATCAGCGGCGTGTGCCCGACCACAGTGGCGGCCGTCGTCATCAGAATCGGCCGCAGGCGCGTCGACGACGCTTCGATCACGGCTCGCAGCTTGTCCTTCCCGGTTTCCTGAAGGTGGTTCGCAAACTGCACGATCAGGATTCCGTTCTTGGCCACCAGGCCGACCAGCGTGATCAGCCCGACCTGGCTGTAGATGTTGAGCGTCGTCAGTCCAAGGAACGAGAAGAGCAACGCGCCCGAGACCGCGAGCGGCACGGATCCCGCGAGAATGATGAAGGGATCCCGGAAGCTCTCGAACTGCGCGGCCAGCACGAGATAGATCAGCACCGCCGAGAGCAGGAATACGCCGAGGAATCGGCTGCCTTCCGCGCGCAGCTGACGTGACTCTCCTGCGTAGTCGATGTTGAAGCCCTGCGGCAGGATCTTCCTGGCCTCCTCCTCGAGGAAGGTCAACGCCTGGTCGAGCGGCACCGGCGGCGGAATGACGCCCTGAATCCGCACGGCATTGAGCTGCTGAAACTTCTTCAGCTCTCGCGGCTCGGTGGTCGTGCGCAGGGTCGCGAAGGTCGACAGCGGAACGAGCCGATTTTCCGATGCTCCTGAGTTCGCCTGATTCCGGCCGGATCCGCCAGACGCCGCGTTCGCCGAGCCCGTGATGTAGATGTCGGAGAGCTGATCGGGTGTCAGGCGTTCCGCCCGTTTGATCTGCGGAATCACCTTGTAGCTGCGCCCCTGAATGCTGAAGCGGTTGACGTAGTCGCCGCCGAGCAGCGTGGAGAGATCCCGTCCGGCCTGTCCCAGATCCACTCCCTGCGAGCGGAGCTTGTCCCGGTCGAACACCACTTCCGTCTGAGGCTGGTCGAACTTCACGTCAGCGTCCGCGAACATGAACATGCCGCTGGCAAACGCCTTCTGCACGAGCTGCTGCGCGAACTGCTGCAGCTGCTGCGGCTCCGCGGCAGACGCAATAACGAGATCGACCGGGAAATCTCCGCCACCAGGCAGCGGCGGCGGCGTCAGCGGAATCACGCGTATGCCTGGAATCTGCGACAGCGGGCCCATCGATTCCATCAGCAGCTGCTGGGTGGTCTTGGTCCGTTCGCTCCAGGGCTTGGTCACCATGCCGCCGAAGCCGGCGGTCGGCGACGTGATCTGGAAGATGCTCCCCGCTTCGGGGAACGACTTGTACACCTCGTAGACCTGCTGGGTGAACAGCTTGGTCTGATCGACGGTCGAATTCGCGGCAGCCTGGACGATCCCGAACACCACGCCCTGATCCTCATCCGGTGCGAGCTCACGCTGCGAGAACATGTAGAACGGCACCATCAGGAGCGTCACGAGCGCCCAGAGCACGAGCACGACGGGCCGGTAGTGCAACGTGCGCGTCAGTCCCCTGGTGTAGGCGCGCCGCAGACTGTCGAACCGGCGATTGATCCAGCCGGAGAATCCCCGTTCCGAATCGCCGGCACGCAGCATTCTCGATGCCATCATCGGGGACAGCGTCAGGGCGACCACGCCCGACACGATGACCGCGGCGGCGAGCGTGAACGCGAACTCGCGGAACAGCGCACCGGTCAGACCTCCCTGAATGCCGACCGGTGCGTAGACCGCCGCGAGCGTAATCGTCATTGCGATGATCGGGCCGATGAGCTCCCGCGCCGCGTCGATGGCCGCCCGGAACGCCTGTTTGCCCTCCTGCAGATGCCGCTCGACGTTCTCCACCATCACGATCGCGTCATCGACGACGAGGCCGACGGACAGGACGATGGCGAGCAGCGTCAGCAGGTTGATGGTGAAGCCCGCGACGAGCATGAGGAAGACCGCGCCGACCAGCGAAATCGGAATCGCCACGACCGGGATGAGCAGGGCGCGGACCGAGCCGAGGAACAGGAAGATCACCGCGATGACGATGAGGAGCGTTTCGCTCAGCGTCGTCAGCACCTCGTCGATCGCGTCCTGGATGTACTCCGTCGAGTCATACGGAATGCCGACCGTCATTCCTGCCGGCAGCTGCGACTGGATCGCCGGTATCTCTTCGCGGACGCTCTTGATGACGTCGAGCGTGTTGGCGGTGGGCAGCACCCAGACGCCCATGAACGTCGCCGATTGCCCGTTGAACCGGACGTCGTCCTCGTAGGTCTCCGCGCCGAGCACGACGTCGGCGACATCGCCGAGCCGCACGACCGTGCCCTGCTGCTCCTTGACCACGAGCTGCCGGAACTCTTCGGCGGTTCGCAGATCGGTGTTGGCGACGAGGTTGACCGACACCATCGATCCCTTGGTCCGGCCGAGAGCCGAGAGGTAGTTGTTCCGCGCGAGCGCGTCACGAAGCTCGGAGGGAGAAATGCCATGCGCGGCCATCCGGTCGGGTTTCAGCCAGACGCGCATCGCGAACGTCCGGTCGCCGAGGATGTCCGCCCGCTGAACGCCGCTGACCGCGCTGAGCTTCGGCTGCACGACGCGGGTCAGGTAGTCGGTGATCTGGTTCTGATCGAGATCGGCCGACGAGAACCCGATGTACATGGCAGCGAACTGGGTGTCGGCTGTTTCCAGCTCGATCACCGGCGCCTCCGCCTCGGGCGGCAGATCGTTGCGCACCTGCGCGACTTTTGCCTGGATCTGCGTCAGGGCGGCGTTGGTGTCGTAGTTGAGGCGCAGGTGCACCGTGATCGTGGATACGCCGTACGCGCTGGACGACTCCATGTAGTCGATGCCATCGGCGCTGGCGATCACGCGCTCGAGCGGCGTCGTGATGAACCCGCGAACCAGGTCGGGGTTCGCGCCGACATACGCCGTGCTGACCCTGACGACCGCGATATCCGAGCGCGGGTATTGCCGCACGCTGAGCGCCCGGATCGATTGCAGACCGGCGATCAGGATCACCAGGTTGACGACGATCGCGAGTACCGGGCGTTTGACGAACAGATCTGTGAGTCTCATGATGTCCGCTTTCTGCTTCTTCTCGTTGGCGTGGGCTCCGGCCCTCGCTCTCTTCCAGAGGATCGCTTCGATATATCAGCTGTCTTCCGGCTTCGGAGTCTTGCTGTTGGCCGGTTTGACCTTGTTGTTGATCTGCACTGCCACGCCGTTGCGGAGCTTGAACACGCCCGACGTGACGACCTCCTCACCCGGATTGATCCCGGAGAGGACCGCGATCTGATCTCCGCGCGCGCCGCCGAGCTTGACCACCTGCTGGCGCACGCCGCGATAGGGCTTGCCGTTCGGGTCCTTCAGATCGGCGACCACGAAGACGGAGTCGCCGTAGGGGGCGTAGCTGATCGCCGAGCCCGGCAGCGCAATGACCGACTGGCTGGCGCCGAGGAGCACCTGTGCCTGGACGAACATGCCGGGCCGCAGCGTCCCGCCGGGGTTGGCCAGGGTCGCCTGCACCCGCACGTTGCGGGTGGTCTGGTCCACGACCGAGTCCACCGCGCTGATGCGGCCGCTGAACTCGACGTCGCCGAGGTCGTTGGCCTTGATCCGGACCGAACGCCCAGGCCGCATCTGCGCGGCATCCTGCTGCGGGATGCCGAAGTTGACGTAGATCGGATTCAGCGACTGCAGCGGCACCACGGCATCGCCGCCGGTGAGGTACTGGCCGACGTTGACTTCGCGAATGCCGAGCGTCCCGGAGAACGGCGCGCGAATCGTCTTGCGCTCGATGGTGGCGCGGATCTCGCGAATCCGGGCCTCGGCCTGCTTGTGCCCGGCAGCCGCCGTGTCGAACTCGGCGCGCGAGACCGCGTCCTGCTCGACCAGGCTCTTCATCCGTTCGAACATCAGGCGCGACAACTCCAGCTGCGCTTCCGCAGCCGCGAGCTGTGCCTCCTCCTGCTTTGTGTCCAGCTGGACGAGGATGTCGCCCCGATTCACCCCCCTCCCCGAGTCGAACGCGATCCGTTCGACGACGCCGGGGAGGTCGGCACTGACGGTCACGCCCTGAACGGCCTCGACCGTGCCGATCGCGTTGAGGCTGGCGGGCCAGCTCTCGCGCTCCGCCACGATGGTCGTCACCGCTTCAGGGGGCGGCTGCATCGCGGCGAACTGCGCCGCCATCGCCTGGAACTGCTTGATTTTGACGAACGCCAGCGCCCCGATGAACGCGGCCATCAACACCAACATGAAGATCATTCGCTTCGCCATTTGAGTCCTCAATTTCCTTCCGCCCCAGCTCCCGAATCCCGAGTCCCGAATCCGATCAAGACCATCCACCCCCCAGCGCGCGATACAACTGCACGATGGACGACAGCTCGCGCTGCCGGAGCCGCGCCAGCTCGAGCTCGCCGTCGAACAGGTTGCGCTGCGCGTCGAGCACCGGCAGGTAGCTTTCGAGCCCGGTCTGATAGCGCTCGGTCGACAGCTGCGCCGACTCGCGCAGCGCCTGAACCAGCCGTTCCTGCTCGTTACGCTGCTCCCGGGTCTTCGTGTAGCCGACGAGCGTGTCGGACACATCCCGGAACGCGCTGTAAATCACCCGCTGATAGTTCACGAGCAGCTCACGCTGAATGGCCTCGGTGAGCTGCACGTTGGCGCGCGTCCGGCCGGCGTTGAAGATCGGCGCCGCGGCGCCGACGCTGGCGCTGGCCAGCCCCGCCTGTCCACGTCAGGAGGCTGGTGAGGGCGCGGCTCTGGACGCCGAGAAAGCCCGTGAGGCTGATCCGCGGAAAGTACTCGGCCTTGGCGGCGCCGATCTGCGCGTTGGCGGCAATCAACTGCTGCTCCGCCTGACGGATGTCGGGACGCCGCTCGATGAGCGCCGAGGGAAGACCCGCGGGGACAGTCGGCGGCGCCTCAACCGATTCCAGCGCACGCCCCCGGGCAACATCGCCGGGCAATTGACCGAGCAACAGGCTCAGCGCGTTCTCCGCCTGCGCGATCTCGCGCTCGAGGCTCGCGATCTGCCCCGTCGCCGTGTAGAGCAGCTGCTCGGCCTGGCGAACATCGACGCCGCTGGCCACGCCGCCGGTGCGCCGCGCCTCGACCAGCCGCAGGCTGTTGGTGGCGACTTCTCGAGTGCGCCTGGCGATCTCCAGCTCGAGATCGAGTGCGCGCAGCGCGATGTAGTTCTCGGTGACATCCGCGATCAGCGTCGTGATCACGCCGTGGCGCGCTTCTTCGGTCGCGAGATACTGCGCGCGCGCCGACTCGCTCAAGCGCCGCAGCCGTCCCCACACGTCGAGCTCCCAGCCCACGCTGAAGCCGGCTTCGATGTAGCTCACGCTGGTATCAGCGCCACTTGGAATCGCACGGTTCGCGCCGACTTGCGATGAGCGTGCCGCCGTGACGCCGCCGGACGCTTCGACCTGCGGAAACTGTTCGGAGCGCGTGATTCCGTAGGCCGCGCGCGCCTGCAGCACTCGCTCGGCAGCAATGCGCAGCTCGAAGTTCTGCTTCAGCGCGGTCGAGACGAGCTGCGTGAGCTGCTCGTCGCGGAACAGTTCGAACCACTTCAGATCCGCGAGCGACTCCGCAGTGGCCTGTGCTGATGCCGACCCGCGATGGACCGAAGGCGTCTCGACGACCGGCCGCTTGTAGTCGGGACCGAGCGTGCACGACGCAAGGGTCACCGCGGCGGCCGACGTGAGCGCGAAACGCATGAAAGTGGACACGATCAACTCCTCTGCCCGGCATCAACGGCCTGCGAAATCTCGCGCACGAGCTCCGGCATGACGAAGCCCGTTGCCGTGAAGCGCACGCCCGCGCGATACATCGTCGTCATCAGCGTCCGGCCGGCTTCATCGACGTGACACACGTCCGTGAGATCGACCCGGACTCGTCTGTGCCTGCTCGACGCCATGGCCTTCCGCCAGCACGCCGCCACCTCCGGGACCCACGCGCCCGCGAGACAGCCTTCCAATTTCAGAAGGTATTCGTCGCCGACCAGCGTGGGTGTGATGCGGAGCATGTTTCGATACCGTCGCCTGCTGTCATAGCCAGGGCCGTGCCGACATATCCGAGCCAGCGCGAGTGAGGATCCAACGTCCAGAGGCGCTGGCACTTACGCGTGAAATCGGCTGACGGGTGTAAGGGCCGTGCCGAAGACGGCCGTGCCCGCCTGTCGGCACGGTGCCGATTGGCAGGCATTCGGCACAGGCACGACAAAGGGCCCGCGCTGCGGGGCCTGCGCTACGGGAATGACACATGCGAATGTCAAAGGTGACGTATGAGGTAACCGGATTGCGACGGTCAGAATTGCTCTGGTGTTCGGGAACCTCCGGCCGCTGGATCAGGTCTTATGAAGTTGTGGGCTGATACGGACGGATGAGGCACGACCGCGCGGTCTTCCTGTATTCTGGGCCTGGCGGCGCGTTGGTCTCGAGCGCCGTTCCTTGCGGGTCCTATGCACAATAATTCGCTAGTTGAGTCCCCGACTCGCAGCAGTGATCAACTGCGCCTTCTCATCCAGGTCTCGGAAGCGATTGCCACGCACCGCGACCTGACGAGCCTGTTCCGCGATCTCGCCAGGCGGCTGCCGGCCATCGTCCCGTTCGAGCTGATCGCTCTGTTCCTGCACGATCCGGAAAAGAACGTCATGCGTGTCCACATGCTCGGCGGCGCCGACGGCGATCGGATCCCGCCCGGGCTGGAGGTGCCCGTCGACGCGTCGTTCAGCGGCCAGGTGTTCACGACGCAGCAGCCCGTGAGCGTTCGCACGCGGCAGGAAGCGGCACGCTTCCCCGCCGCCGCGTCGCTGGTGGACCTGATCGGGGTCGAATCGTTCTGCATGCTGCCGCTGACCACGACGGTCCGTCCGCTGGGAGCGATGGGATTCGGCAGCTCGCGTCCGGCGGCGTTCGACGAGTCGATGCTGGAGTACCTCGATCTGGTGGTTCGCCAGACTGCCGTCGCCGTGGACAACGTGCTGCACGACGAGAGCGTTCGCGCCGCACAGCAGCTGCTGACCCGCGAACGCGACCGGCTCCGGCTGCTGCTCGACGTGAACAACGCGGTCGTCTCGCGGCTGGATCTCGATGACGTGTTCACGTCCGTGACCACCTGTCTCCAGCGTGTCATCCCGCACGAACATTCCAGCCTCCTGCTCTACGAGCCGGAAACGCGTCAGTTTCGCAAGCACGTTCCGCGCATGGCCGGGAAGGAGTTCGTGGTCAAGGACTGCGAGGTCGACACGCAGTCGGCGAAGTCTCCGGCCGGCATTGCGATCACCACGAGACGCGCCGCGCTCTTCGCGGAAGAGGATCTGAGAGCACTGGCCGCCGAGTCGTGCATCGCGAAGCGAGTGCTCGAGGAAGGCTTCAAATCCGTCTGCAGCGTTCCGCTGCTGTCGCACGGCCGCGTGCTCGGCGCGCTGAACGTCGCGAGCGAACGGGCGGACGCTTTTTCACCGGATGACGTCGAGCTGCTGGGTCAGGTAGCGCAGCAGATCGCCATCGCGGTGGAGAACGGGCTCGCGTTCCGGGAGATTGCGGAGCTGAAGGAAAAGCTGAACACCGAGAAGCTGTACCTCGAAGATGAAATCCGGACCGAGCACAACTTCGAGGAGATCATCGGCCAGAGCTCGACGTTGAAGCAGGTGCTGCAACAGGTCGAGATCGTCGCGCCGACGGACTCCACGGTGCTCATCCAGGGGGAAACGGGTACCGGCAAAGAGCTGATTGCCCGCGCCATCCACAACCTGAGCGGACGCGGCGGCCGCACGTTCGTGAAGCTGAATTGCGCCGCCATTCCCACCGGGCTGCTCGAGAGCGAGTTGTTCGGGCACGAACGGGGCGCGTTCACCGGCGCCATCGCGCAACGCGTGGGCCGATTCGAGCTGGCGCATGGCGGGACGCTGTTTCTGGACGAGGTCGGTGACATCCCCCTGGAGCTGCAGTCGAAGCTGCTGCGGGTGCTGCAGGAACAGGAATTCGAACGCCTTGGCAGCACCCGGACGATCCGCGTCGACGTCCGGCTCGTGGCCGCGACCAACCGCGATCTCGTCGCCATGGTGGCGGACAAACAGTTTCGCAGCGATCTGTATTACCGCCTCAACGTGTTTCCGATCGTGAATCCGCCGCTGCGCGAACGCCAGGACGACGTCGCGGCGCTCGTCCGCTACTTCACGCAGAAGTTCTCGAGGCGGATGAACAAGCGGATCGAGAGCATTCCCGTCGAGACGATGGCGGCATTGTCCCGGTACCACTGGCCCGGCAACATCAGGGAGCTCGAGAATTTCATCGAGCGGGCGGTCATCGTGTCGCGAGGATCGACGCTCGAGGTTCCCCTGGCCGAATTGAATCACCACCCCCCGCACACGGCTTCCGAGAGCGTGCGACCGCTGAGCACGCTGGAGGAAAACGAGCGCGAGCACATCCGCCTCGCCCTGCAGCAGGCCAACTGGCAGGTTGGCGGTCCGTCGGGCGCCGCAGTCCGGCTGGGCATGAAGCGCACGACATTGCAGTCGAAAATGGCGAAGCTCGGCATCGAGCGGCCGCGGGCCGGTGGCGGCACGGGAAGCCCTCAGGCCTGACCGCGCGCCCGCGTTTACGACTCGACGGTCCCCGGTTCGGCGCGTATCATTGCCCTTATATGGGTCTGGTCAACCCTGGCAGGGCTGGAATCGCAATCGGCGTGGCCGGCCTGCTCCTGGCCGGCAGCGTCGTCTTCACGATCGACACACCACAGACCCCCGCGCCAATTCCAGAATCTCCGCGCAGTCCGGCACCAGATCGACGTACGTCCGCGCCGGGCAAGGGGCCGTCGCCGGCGACCGCTCCCCACCTCTCGCTCGTTGATGAGTACTGCCTGTCGTGCCACGACGAGGACCACAAGAAGGCAGGGCTCGCGCTCGACACAATTGCGACGGCCGACGTGTCGCGGCATCCGGAAGTGTGGGAGAAAGTCATTCGGAAGCTTCGGGCCCGGCAGATGCCGCCCATCGGGAAGGAGCGGCCTGATGATGCGACCTACGACACGGTGATCGCTTCGCTGGAGACGGTGCTCGATCGCACGGCTCGTGCGAATCCGAATCCTGGCCGGACGGCGACCATCCGGCGGCTCACGCGAACCGAGTACCAGAACGCGATCCGCGATCTGCTGGCGCTCGACGTGGACGTGGCCTCGCTGTTGCCCGCGGACGAGTCCAGTTACGGCTTCGACAACGTGACCGTCGGCGATCTGTCGCCGACGCTGCTGGACCGCTACGTGTCGGCGGCGGAGAAGATCAGCCGGCTCGCGGTCGGACGTCCCAGCCGCTCGCCTGGCGGCGACACCATCAGGATTCCGCCAGAGGTCACGCAGGAAGGGCATCTCGAAGGGCTGCCGATCGGCACACGCGGCGGCGCCGTGGTGCCTTACACGTTTCCGCTCGACGGCGAGTACGAGATCACGGTTCGCCTGATGCGCGACCGCGACGAGCACGTCGAGGGGCTCACCGAGAGCCACGATGTCGAGGTGCTGCTCGATCGGGAGCGCGTGGAGCTCTTCACGATCAAGCCGCCCACGAGCGAGCCGCTCCACGCCAATGTTGACCAGCATCTCAAGCTACGCATCCCGGTGCGCGCCGGGCCGCATGCGATCGCCGTGGCATTCCTGAAGAAGCCGTCGCTGCTGGTGGAGACCGCCCGGCAGCCGTATCAGGCGCGCTTCAACTTCTACCGGCATCCGCGGATCCAGCCGGCGATCTACTCGATCTCGATCATCGGCCCGTACCAGGCCAGGATCGGAGACTCGCCGAGCCGGCGCCGGCTCTTCGTGAGGCGGCCGGCAACACCGGCAACAGAGGACGAGGACGAGCGGTGCGCGAAGGAGATCCTCACGGCGCTGATGCGGCGCGCATACCGGCGCCCGGTCACGGAGGCGGATCTGCAGGGGCCACTCGGCCTCTACCGGCGCGCGCGGGCAGAGGGTGACTTCGATGCCGGCATCGAACTGGCGCTCTCGTCCGTGCTGGTCAGCCCGCACTTCCTCTTCCGCATCGAGCACGATCCGGCAGGCATTCCGGCGGACACGGCCTATCGCCTCAGCGATCTGGAACTGGCGTCGCGGCTCTCGTTCTTCCTCTGGAGCAGCATCCCGGACGATGAGCTGCTGAACGTGGCGGTGTCGGGCAAGCTCGACGACCCCGCGGTGCTCGAACGGCAGGTCCGGCGGATGCTGGCGGATCCACGATCGCAGGCGCTGGTGACGAACTTCGCCTCGCAGTGGCTGCACCTGCGCAACCTCGCGTCGATCACGCCGGACATGCGGCTGTTTCCGGACTTCGACGACAACCTCCGGCAGGCTTTCCGGCAGGAAACGGAGCTCTTCTTCGACAGCGTGCTCCGCGAGGATCGCAGCGTGCTCGATCTGTTGCGGGCGAACTACACCTTCGTCAACGAACGGCTGGCCAAGCACTACGGGATTCCGTACGTCTACGGCAGCCACTTCCGGCGGATGGCGCTCGGCGACGACCGCGAGCGTGGCGGGCTGCTCCGGCACGGCAGCATTCTGATGGTCACCTCGTACGCGACCAGGACCTCGCCGGTCGTCCGCGGCAAATGGATCCTCGATAATCTGCTCGGAGTTCCGCCGCCGCCCCCGCTGCCGGACGTCCCCGCCCTCAAGGACAACACGGTTGACGGCAACCTGTCGGTCCGCAAGCGTCTGGCCGAGCACCGGAACAACCCGACCTGCGCCTCGTGTCACAACCTGATGGATCCGGTCGGGCTCTCGCTCGAGAAGTTCGATGCCGTCGGCCGGCGGCGAACGAACGAAGAGGGGGCGCCGATCGATGCCTCGGGCGGGCTGCCCGACGGCAGCAAGTTCGCCGACGTCCATGGACTCGAGGCCGCGCTGCTCCGCCGGCCGGAACTGTTCGTCGGCACCTTCGCCGAGAAGCTCCTCACCTACGGGACCGGGCGCGGCGTCGAGTATTACGATGCGCCGGCGATCCGCGCCATCGTGCGCGAGACCAGGCCGCAGAATTTCCGCATGTCGTCGATCATTCTCGGAGTCGTCAAGAGCAAGCCGTTTCAGATGAGGAAGTCGCGATGATCATCACCAAGAAGGCCATCCCGCGGCGGACGTTCCTGCAGGGCATTGGCGCGAGCGTGGCGCTGCCGTTGCTCGATGCCATGATTCCCTCGATGACGGCGCTTGCGAAGACAGCGGCCGCGCCGGTGCGCCGCCTCGGCTTCGTGTATATGCCGATGGGATGCGATCTTCCCCGGTGGACACCACCCGGTGAGGGATCGTTGATCGAATTGTCACCCACGCTGCAATCGCTGGCGCCGGTCGTCGATCAGCTCACGGTCATCTCGAATCTCGAGCTGAAGAACGCCTATCCCGGCACGCATGCGACCTCCAACGCCGCGTTCCTGAGCGCCGCGAAGGCGAAATGGACCGAGAGCACCGATTACCACCTGGGGACGACGATCGATCAGGTCGCGGCGAAAGAGATCGGTCACCAGACGCTGCTGCCGTCGCTGGAGCTGTCGATGGACCTGCTCCACACGGTGGGTCAGTGCGACAACGGCTACGCGTGCGTCTATCAGAACAACCTCTCGTGGTCGTCACCGACGACGCCCCTGCCGGCGGAAGCTCACCCGCGCATCGTCTTCGAGCGGCTGTTCGGTGAAGGGGGCAGCGCCGCCGATCGCCGCGCGGCGCTCCGCAGACGGGCGAGCCTGCTGGATTCGGTCCGTGAAGACATCTCCCGGCTGCAGAACAGCCTTGGACCCGAGGATCGAAACCGAGTCAGCCTCTACCTCGAGACCGTTCGCGAGGTGGAGCGGCGCATTCAGAAGGCCGAGTCCGCGACGGCGGATAATCCGACGCCGGATCTCGATCGTCCTGTGGGCGTCCCGGCTGCGTACGCCGATCACGCCCGGTTGATGTTCGACCTGCAGGTGCTGGCGCTCCAGACGGACGTCACCAGGGTCATCACCTTCCAGCTCGCCCGCGAAACGAGCAACCGGACCTACACGGAGATCGGCGTCCCCGATCCGCATCACCCGCTCACTCACCACGGGAACGATCCGGACAAGGTCGCGAGGATGGCGAAGATCAATGCCTTCCACGTTTCGCTGTTCGCCTATTTCCTCGAGAAGCTCAAGGCGACGCCGGAGGGCGACGGATCGCTGCTGGATCACTCGCTCTACCTGTACGGCAGCGGCATGGGCAATCCCAACATCCACGATCACGTGAACCTGCCAATCCTGGTCGCCGGCGGCGCCGGCAGGACCAAGGGAGGGCGGCACATCAAGTACGCCGAGCCCACGCCGCTGGCCAATCTTCACCTGACGCTGCTCGAGAGAGTGGGTGTCCGGATGGACGGCTTCGCCGACAGCAAGGGCAAGATCGACGAGTTGCTTTCGCTATGACTCTGCGAATAGCCGTCTCCTGCGTTGCTCTCCTGTTCTCAACGGTGAGCCTGCGCGGCGCCGACTCTCCGCTGGCCGACGCGGCCGAACAGATGAATCGGTCGAAGATCCGCACGCTCCTGAAGCAGCGCGTCGACGTGGACACGCCGCAGGTCGACGGGATGACCGCGCTGCACTGGGCCGCCCGCCACGACGATCGGGAGATCGCGGATCTGCTGGTGCGCGCCGGCGCGAACGTCAAGGCGGCGAATCGCTATGGCATGACGCCGCTGTCGCTGGCATGCACGAATGCGCAGCAGCGCGATCGTCGAGCTGCTGCTGAAAGCCGGGGCCGATCCGAATGCTCCCCTTCCCGGCGGCGAAACGCCGCTGATGACCGCCGCGCGGACCGGCACGCTCGCCTCGGTCAAGGCGCTCCTGTCCCGAGGCGCGACCGTTGACGGCGGGGACGATCGCCGCGGGCAGACCGCGTTGATGTGGGCGGCGGCCGAAGGTCACGCCCCGGTCGTGCAAACGCTCATCGACGCCGGAGCCGATTTCCGCAGACGCCTGCCATCGGGCTTCACGCCGTTCCTGTTCGCCGTCCGCGAAGGCCGTCTCGACGTTGTCCGGGTGCTCCTCGAAGCGGGAGCGGACGTGAATGACACGATTCGCGTCGATGCGGGAGTGAGCCGGCGCGCCTACGGAGGCCGGCTGCCGCCTGCGAATGCCAGCGCGCTGCTGCTGGCCACGATGAACGCGCATTTCGAACTGGCGGCGGAGCTGCTGGCCGCCGGCGCCAATCCGAATGCCGACCAGACCGGCTACACGGTGCTCCACGCGATAACCGTGGTCCGCAAGCCCGGTGTCGGCGACAACGATCCCGCGCCTGAAGGGTCCGGAACCATGAGCAGCATCGAGCTCGTGAAAAAGCTCGCCGCCCAGGGCGCGAATCTGAACGCGAGAATGACGAGGCGGGCGAACTTGAACAACACGCGGGCCCACGAGAACGGAGCGACGCCGTTTTTCCTGGCGGCGCTCACCGCGGACGCCGAGTTGATGAAGGTCCTGGCGGCTCTGGGCGCGAATCCACTCCTGACGAACGCCGAGAACAGCACGCCGCTGATGGCGGCAGCCGGGCTCGGGACGCGGTCGCCCGGCGAGGACGCCGGAACCGAGCCTGAAGTGCTGGAGGCGGTACAGGTCGCGCTCGATCTCGGCGCCGACCTGAATGCGGTCGACAACAACGGCGAGACCGCCATGCACGGGGCCGCCTACAAGAATCTCCCGAAGGTCGTGAAGTTCCTCGCCGCCAAGGGCGCCCGGATCGCCGTCTGGAACAATGAAGACAAGTTCGGATGGACGCCGCTGGCCATCGCGGTTGGATACCGGTTCGGCAACTTCAAGCCCTCACCGGACACCGAGGCCGCGCTTCGCGAAGTGATGATTGCCGCGGGCGTGACGCCGCCGGCCAAGATCGTCGCCAAGACTCAACAGATTTATTGATCTTCCGCCTGAAGGCGGAAGCCGCGAAGCGGTGCGGCGTAAACCGCCGTAGCGTGGCTGCGGCCGTCAGGCGGAAGACTCAGCGAGCGGGGTGGTCGTGGCGCCCCGATGAACGCCACGACCTCTTGTTCAATCAGCTCGCGTGCTGAACCTTCGCCAGTCCCTGCTCGACGTCGAGCAGCTGGGCGTCGGTCGCGGCCGGGTTCTATGACGGCCTCGCACTGGAACATCAAGTCCAGGAACGGCATCGCCGACCCTCCCCCCAACGGAACCGTCGCGTCCCAGGCGACGGCGCCGCTGGCGAACTGCAGCCACGCCACCATCAGGGCCGCGCGCGCCCGCGCACGCCGGTCTCCACCTGGCGGCGTCAGGATCGCGTGCGCCTCCTCGAGCGTCGCCGCGCTGGCGGCCTCGGAGAACACGCTGGACACCGCGTTGACGATGGCCAGGTACGCGAGCAGCGTGTCGTTGTCGAGTTGTGGCGATCCGGTGCCGGCGTACTGATGTTGCCACCAGCCATCGCCTTCAGTGGTATCGCTGTGCCCGTGACGATCGCGCCACCCTCGACGTTGTTCGCGCCCCCATCGTCGTCGGCGAGCGTGAGCTGGAGCGCCACGAACGCCGCGTCCTCGAACATGGCCTCGATCGAATCGCTTGCCGCGAACGGGAACGTGCCGAACGGGCTCGGGAACAGATCCGCGCTGACTCCGTTGTTGAAGTAGGTGTTCACGTCGCCGACGCTCCAGGTGAACGTGAGGTCGTCGGAGCCGGGATCGACCCGTCGGCTGAGAGCCCCAGCGTTCCACCGGCTTCGAGGACGAAATACTTTCCGCCAGGAAAATCGATGGCGCCGCTGACGTCGAGCGTGACGGTTGGCGCGACGTTGTTCACGGTCACGTTCACGCCCGCCATGCCTGCACCGCCGTCGTCGTCGGTGATCGTGACGACCACGGCGTACAGCGCCGTTGTCGCCGAAGACGTGGGTCACGCCAGCGCCGTGAGTTGTGCGAGGGAAACCGGCTGCGCTCAGTGCCATCCCCCCAGTTCACCGTTGCCGTGTGGGTATCCTGCGTGCCCGGATCGCGTGAACATAGGCTCGCACCCTGGCGGTGCCCCCCTCGTCAATCGTGTCGCCGATCGCCATCACCGAAGGGATCGACGTTGTTCACCGTGATGAAGTGTCACGTCGGAGGACCCGAGCGCTTCAATCTGGTCGTAGACGTTGAGCGTGACGAAGTTGATGCTGTCGTCCACGCCGGTGAAGGTCGGCTGCGCGAGCGACGGATTGTCCAGGTTGTCGGCCGGCTGCCAGAGATACGTCAGCGGATTGTTCTCAGGGTCGGTGCTGCCGGTGCCGTCGAGCTGCACGGTCGAGCCTTCGTTGACGACATATGGCCCGCCATCGGCAGCGGTCGGCGGCAGGTGCATGCAGGGATTGGCGGTGTATGCCGCGTTCTGCACGTAGAGGTTGCCGGGAATGTCGCACACGCGGGACACCAGGTTGACGCCGAAGTTGGTGCCACAGGTGCCGCCGAGCATGTGACCCCCGAGGATGCAGAACGGTGTCGGGTTGTTCGCGTTCGCCGCATTCGGCAGCCCCACTTCGAAGTGCAGGTGCCGCCCGCCTGCTCGCCCGATGTCCGCTTCCATGCCGATCTGCTCGCCTGCCTGGATCGGGTCGCCGACGTTCCACTGTCGGACTGACGGATCCGGTTGCCAGATGCGTGTACTTCGTCCACTCTCCGTTCGGGTGCTGGATCCAGACATAGTTGTTGTAATCGGTGCAGACGCCGACGACCGTGGTTGTCGTCCTGGCAACTGTGCTCGAGGGCATCGTGCCCGGGGTTGAGGGCTCCGGTAATGTCCATGCCGTTGCCGTTCCCGTTGGAGTCGCCATGGATGTCTACGATGAAGCGAATGATCCCGGACGCCGCCGCCACCACCGGCGCCGATCCGCTGGCGGCAACCATGTCGATCCGGTCTACGGGGCTGTGGTTGTGGTGATCGCCCGACACGGTCATATCCGTGCCGTCAGCGTAGGGAATGCGATAGATCCCGACCGATTGCTGGAACGTGTGATTCGCGATGGCCGGGTGTTGCCACAAGCCGAGCGCCAGCGCGCAGGCGAGAGCTACTCCAGCAGCGACTTCCCTTTTCATGTTCGTCTCCAGACGTCGCAGGATGCCTGGTCCGGCGATTGAGAGCCGGGCCCGCTGGAGTACACGGAAATCCGGGGCAAGCCCCGCCACGTCCGGTCACGTGCTGCGTCCTGTGTGCTACGTGCTCACGTGCTCGTGCGACGTGCACATGTGAGACGTGCTGGCGGCAATCACACCGAACGGCTCAGCCGGAGCCGGCCAGTTCGTGCTGCAGCCAGGCGCGCGCGCGCTGCCAGTCGCGCTGGACGGTGCGAAGGGGAATCGAGAGGGCCTCGGAGGTCTCGCGATCCGACATGCCGGCAAACAAGACGGCACTCGGCTACCTGGACGAGCCGTTCGCTGACGGCGGCCGAGCGCTGTGAACGCGTGGTCGAGCGCCAGCAGCGTCTCAATCTGCAGGCCGCCGCCGTCGCGCAGCGGCAGGGCCTCGGGCGACAGCTCGACTCGCTGCCAGTGGCCGCCGCGCTTGTGCGCCGCACGCTCGCGCGCATGGTCGATCAGGATGTGCCGCATCGCGCGCGCCGCGATCGCGAAGAAGTGCGCGCGTCCTTCCCACGTGCTGCGACGAGGCATCGACGAGGTGCAGATAGGCGTCGTGGACGAGCGCCGTGGTATTCAGCGTGTCGCCGGAGCGGGCGCGCCGCCGCTGACGGGCGGCGACCCGCTTGAGATCCTCGTAGATGAGAGGCAGCAGGCGCTCGAAGGCGCTGCTGATCGCCCTGCTGGTGGGCCAGGAGGAGCTCGGTGACGTTGTCGGGCACGCGTCATCTACCCGCGGGACTTCCGGGCGCTGCAGCTCGGTCCGGAGGCGTTCGAGCGCTGCTCGCGTGCCGGCAATGCGCTGATGACCGGCAGGGTATCGCTGTTCAAAGATCGCCGAGCGCCTCGACCAGCAGCGGTTCGGCTTCGGCCGGGCGGCCGGCCGAGCGCAGCGTCCCGGCGAGCAGCGCGAGGCTGACACCGAGGTCGGGGTGATCGTTCCCGAGATACCCGCCGCCGGTAGGCGATGATCTCGCGCAGCAGGCTCTTCGGCTTCGCTGGACCGGCCCGGCTTGCTCGAGCGCCGACGCGAGGTTGGCGCGGTTGGTGTGCACCAGCGGATGGTCCGACCCGAACCTCGCTGTATTGATTGCCAGTGCTTCACGGTAGTACCGCATGGCCCCTTCGGCATCGCCAAGCTCCGCGCGGATGAGGCCGAGCGCGTTGGTCGGCGCTCCCATCGCCTTGTCCGGCGTCCGCCGGTAGATCGCGGCGGCGCGCTCGAAGATCGCCTGCGCTTCGTCGTAGCGGCGCTGACGGAGGACCGATGTCCCGAGCTCCGTGAGCGCGAACGCGACGCCCCAGTGGTTCGGTCCGAGCACGCGCTCGCCGATGCGGACGGCTTCGCGAACCGAACGATTCCGCCCCCGCGTGGTTGCCGAGGTGGTTCTGTGTCATGCCGTGCAGGAGCAGGCTCTCGGCCGTGTCGAGACTCGAACCGCCGCGATGCTCACGCCGAAGCTTCAGGGCCTCGTCGATCAGTGTCTGGGCTCCCTCGTACTTGCCGAGACGGATGTACAGCCCGGCAAGCGTGTGCATCATCTGCGCGCGCACCAGCGGCTGGCGCTGGTCGATCCGCGCCACCCGTGCGGCAGCTCGGTCGATCAACTCCCGCGCCGTGAGGTCCGGATTCGCTTCCTCGAGCGGCACGTCGAACAGCCCGGTCAGGAAGTCGCGGATCTCCCCCGCTTTCGCCGCCTCCGTCTTGACGAGATCGCGCTCGATTCTGAGCTTCACCGCCTGGATGGTGAGAGCGGCGCCGAGGAACGAGAGACGCGATCGCCGCGACCGCAGACGCCGCGACACCAACCTTGTGCCGGCGCACGAACTTGCCGAGCCGGTACATCCTGGTCGCGCTGCGGGCGTTCACGGGGAGGCCTCGCCGGTGCCGATCGAGATCCTGAGCGAGGGCGGCGGGCGACTCATACCGCCGCTCCGGGTCGATCTCGAGCGCCTTCAGGACGATGTTGTCGAGATCGCCGCGGAGCCGGCGGGCAAGCGCGCGCGGAGCAGTCTGCCGCGCGGCGGCGATGGTCCCGGTCCGTGATTCAGGCTCGCGCGCCAGCGCATCGCTCGGACGCTCGGCCTCGGTGGCCGCGCCTTCACCGCGGTTCGCTCGCAGGCCGGTCAGCAGTTCGTGAAGGAGTAGCCCGAGCTGATAGACGTCTGATGCTGTCGTGACGACGGCGTTGCGCGAGCTGCTCGGGACTCGCGTAGCCGGGCGTGAGCATGCGGAACATCGTCCGCGTCTTGAGCACGGCTTGCGCGTTCTCGGGTCGCGCCTCCCGCAGCTTGGCGATGCCGAAGTCGAGCAGCTTGACCGTACCCTCGCGCGTAACCAGGATGTTCGACGGCTTGAGGTCGCGGTGGATCACCAGGTTCCGGTGCGCGTACTGAACGGCGTCGGCCGACCTGGGCGAACACGGAGAGCCGCGACTCGATCGTCAGCCGCCGATCGTCGCAGTAGCGATCGATCGGCTCGCCATCCACGAACTCCATCGCGATGTACGAGCGGCCGCGATCGTCGACGCCGCCGTCGAACAGGCGCGCGATGTTCGCGTGGTTGAGGTGCGCGAGGATCTGCCGTTCGCGCGTGAACCGGTTGACGGCGTCGGCGCTGAGCAGATCTCGCGGGATCAGCTTGAGCGCGACCTGCTGCGCGAACACGCCATCCGCGCGTTCGGCGAGGTAGACGGGCGCCATGCCGCCACAGCCGAGAAGGCGCACGATGCGATACGGTCCGATCCGCTCCCCGGCGTTGAGGTCGTCGAGCAGACCCGTACCGGGCGCGATGGCTTCCCACTCGTTGTCAATCGCAGCTTCCCACAGCGCAGTTCCCTCGGGTCGTTCGGCAGCCGCAAGGAGCGCGCGCACATCGGCGGCGAGGAGTGGTTCAGTGCGGTCGAGACGGTCGAGGAATGTCTGACGATCTTCGAGCGACAGCGAGAGCGCACCGTCGAACAGACGATCGATGCGGGCCAGCTCATCAGGCGCGCGACGCATGGGGTCCGACGCGAGTATACGACGGACACTTTGCGCTCCCTCGGGACCGCCGGATCAGCTGGAATCGCGTTCGCGCGGCGAAGCAGGTTCACTGCGTCGGTGCCGCAGGGGCCCCGGCTCGATAGACTTGATATCCGCCGCAATCGCCGATGTGCCGCAATCCCGCTCGAACGCCTATCTGGAAGGCCAGCCGAGGACTGCTCTCCCCTTCGTGCTCGCGAGCATCGATGATGATGTAGTCGCGAGGGCCGCTACCCGGCCCACGCTTCTGCAACAGCGTCGGCCGTTCAGTCCGACCGCGGGCGTCGAACACCAGATTGTCGAAATCCGGTCCCTGCAGCTCCAGCGGGGCATCGAATCGGCTGGCGACAAAGAATCGTCGGCGGCCCTGCTCGGGCTCCTCGCGTTCGGAGCCGATCGCGCGGTTGTAGAGGCATCGATAGTCCGATTCCGGCGCCGCAGCCGGCGCGGACTGCGAAGGCACTCGCGACCCTGCCATCAGCTGTTCGTTGCGTGCGGCAATTTGCGACGACAGCAGTGCTAATGCCCCGATCGTCACGATCGCCGCAGCAACGCGACCCTGAGCCCGGACCGGGCGAGGCGTCAGCCACAGAAGCACCAGCATGATCGACAGAACCACGAATCGCGGCTCGAAAACCGGGAACCACTCTGCCTGCGGCAGTCCTGGCACGGCCCTATCCGTGACGTATTGCAGTGCGATCCATCCCATGAGGACGAGGCCGACGCCCCAGCGGAGTCTTTCAATCTTGTGCCACTGAGTCAGACCGGCAGGGAAAAGCGACAGTGCCATCACCATCACATAGAGCATCAGGAGCGGTAGGACGTAACGCAGGGAAAGACCGCGAGTCCATTCGAGGCTGGTCCATGGCGCAGGAATCAGCAGCGCGGCGTGAGCCACCGCGAGCAGCGCCGTGGTCACGATCAAAGCCAGCTTCGAAGCGGTCGCCTCACTCAGTCGGCGACCATCCCGCCAATCGAAAACAGCATCCACGCCCAATATCAATAAGCCGAGGGATCCCGTCATGAACCAGGGCCCGATCAGCCGTTTCGTGTAGACGGCAAAGCGCTCCGCGAGCCGATAGCCCTCGAGGTCACGCAGATCCCGCAGCACCGAGTAGTAGTAGCCGCCCTCGAGATAGGCGTCGCCGGGAAAGATCGCGACGCCGAAAAGGCTCAAGCCTGAGGGCGCCAGTGGCGACCCGAACACGATCCAGTTGCGGATCAACCAGATCCCGCCGGCGAATACGAGTGCAATCGCGGCCGCAGCCAGTGCGGCGGGGTGCGCGTCCCATGTCAACGGCCGTCTCGCCATGAGTCGGCGGACCCAGATCAATGCGGCCCAGACAGCAAGGATGAGGAGCAGCGAGGGAGCGCCGGTCGTCTTCGTGCCGAGCAACAGACCACCCGCGACGCCCGCCCCAAGCAGATCGATCCCGCGCACCGTTGCCGAACGCCAGATGACGAAGCCCTGAACAAACACGGCGATGAACGCCGCTGCGTAGAGAAAGTCGGCGGAGGGGAGCAGGGTGAAGCGCAGCAATGGCGCGGTCAACAACCAGAGCACGAGCCAGGGCGCCCACACGATCCCGGACTCGCCGATCGCGGCACGGAACAGCAGGCCGACCGAGACAACGATCAGCAACGCCGCCGGAAGCGTCGTCAGAGCGAGGAGCGCGGGACCAGGGAGCGGCTGCAACAACCAGGAGGCCCAGATGCTGGTACCCATGGGGTAGAGATGCGGCGTTGCCACGAACCCGAAGAGGTTGGTGCCGTGCGAGTAGTTCACGGCATACGGCACGTGATAATGGGCCGCGTCGGGGCCGGCAACTCTCAGTGATACGGCAGCGACGCTGTACCACTGAAACCCCAGCGCCAGGATCGCGACGATGCCAGGAATGGCGAGGGCAGGCAGCCGCGCGTCCGGAATCGACAACCCTCGACCGGATTCGCGTACCGAAGTCGATCGATGTCGGTGCAGCAGCCATGCGCCCAGGACGAGGTCGATGATGGCGAGAGTCGCCGCACCGGACAGCAAACTGATACCGGCGATGGTGGCGAGCAGGTGAAGCACGGACTGCAATGAGCCGAACCCCAGGAGAACGGCGAAGTAGGCGTACTCATCGAGATCCCGCAATCGAGCGTGGGCGTGACGGCGAAGACACGCCGCAACCAGGGCACAGTGGCCGAGCGTGAGCAGCACGAACCCCAGCAGGCGGACCGCGTCGAGGCTCGCACCCATCGAACTCACGAAAGGCTGTCTCTTATGGACTTCACTGTCGGATCCTGAGTGCCGACAGCTCGTTCACCGTCCACGGCGCCTTCCGTCCCGCCGAGCCGGCGCGCACTCTGGCCACGGTTTCAGAAGAGATTGGCGCGGCCTGATGTCCCCACGCGCGCCGGATGTACGTGAGGATGTCGGCGAGCTGCCGATCGTCGAGCGTCCCCATCGGGGGCATCAGCAATTCCCCCTTGAGACCATGCAGAACGATCCTGGCCAGCAGTTCTTCGTCTCCCAGTACCCATTTCGAGTTTCGCAATGGCGTCGCGAGCCGCTGCATGCCGCTGCCATCCGCCTGATGACAGGGAGCGCACTGAGTCACGAACGGCTCACTGCCCCGCTCGCCGCCCTGGGTGTTGGCCGCTCGCTCTTTCTCGACTTCATCCCTCCCTCGATCTGCTGCCCGCGCCAGCGCATTCACCGCTGCCGGATGGCCAAGGCGTGCCGCGACGTCGAGAAGAGGACCCGTTTGAGGCTGCTCGGTCCACCACCTCCCGATCACCATCGAGAGGCGGTCGGGTATTTGTTTCGGGGCGGCACCCTGTTCGAGGCCGATCTTGACCCCAGCTAGCAGCCGATCGCGTTGAGTGGCCGGGGCCATGTCGAGCAGGCGCGCGAGCCGCGTGAGGCTTCGGTCGCTGATCTCCGGCGTGTAGTTCGTCATCCAGTCCGTATAGTCACCCTTGCCGCGAGGCATCTGGCTTCGCGGGTGGGACGCATACTCCCGCCAGTTGCTGAACGGGTCGATGCGCGTGAAGGACTGGTTGTCGCCACGATCCGCAGCCAGCCGCCGGGCGATGCGGCCGGCAAGATGATTCGTGAACACAGGCGCCTGCCAGACGCCTGACTCCTCGAGCCAGCTCAAGACGACATCCGCGTTCCTCGTGATCTGTTCCTCGAGCGCCCACCAGAGTCTCAGCGGGATGTGCTTGTCGGATACGTCATCCGGACGCCGGATCAGCGCCTCCAGCACGCCGAGTGCGCCGGCCGGATCGAGGCGCGCCGCCGCGCCCGCAAGTTCGCTCCGTACCTCCGCATCAGTTTCCTTGCGAGCGAGCCCGACCAGCTGTTCGTGGATCGGCCGCGCGATCGATCCCCCGTCGCTCGCGAGGCGCACAGCCCAGGAGCGAACAGGCGCCTCGGGATGGCCCAGCAGCTGCAGCGCCCACTCCGGGTCCATCCCCGAGATGAGATTCGCGGTCCAGAGCGCCTCCAGCGCGAGCTGCCCTCGTCGTTCGCGGGCCAGTTGCCGCAGCCGTGGAACGAGGGACCGATCTCTCCGTTCGCCGAGCAGTCTTCGCGCCTGCTCGCGGTACCACTTTCTACTGTCGCCGAGCAGCGCGACGAGCTCGTCGCTGCTCCGTTGCGCGAGGTTGAACGGAGCCACCGGGCTGGTGATCAGTGGCGCGCAGCCGCCAGATCCGTCCGCACGACTTGTCCCACGTATCGCGCGGGTCGGTGTGATCCATCCGGATATCGCACCAGTCAGCGATGTAGATCGCTCCGTCAGGTCCAACCGCGGTGTCGACGGGGCGGAAGCTGCGATCGGCCGTGGTGACGATGGCGTCGGTATCGACGGTCCTGAAGGTCGAGCCCTGGGCCACGAGACGCGTGGCCTGCATCCGGCTGGTCAGCGCCATTCCTGAGATGAGCTGGCGCTCGTAACCGGGCAGCTTCCCATCCTCGTAGATGACGTAGGTCATGGCGAACCGCGCGGCATACCCCTCATGGTCCATCTTCGAGATGGAGCCATATGAGTGGGGCCGCGTGAACGGTCCGTGCTTCGGCCAGTTCTTGTCGTAGCGTCCACCGCGCACCCAGTGAAAGCCCGCGGCTGTTGCCGCCGTTGTCACCGGAGAACGCGCGGCCGCTGCTGTCGAAGGACAGCGTCCACGGATTGCCGCCTCCTTCGGAGAAGAGCTCGAAGGCGTCCGTGTCGGGGTGATAACGCCAGACCGCCTGCCCGAGAAAAGAGATGCCTCTGACCCGGGCGGTGCTGGTGCTTCCGTGCACGCCGTAGAGCCAGCCATCCGGACCCCAGGTCAGGCTGTTGGCCAGCGAGTGCGTGTCCTCGAGACCGAATCCCTCGAGACGCACTTCCGGATCGCCGTCGGGCAATCCGTCGCCGGTCCGATCCCGATAGAAGAGCAAGTACGGCGGGTTCATCACCCAGACGCCGCCGCGCCCCGTCAACACGCTCGTGGTGATGTTGAGTCCGGTGATGACGTCCTTGTGAGCGTCGAAGATCCCGTCGCCGTCGGTGTCTTCCAGAACCGTGATCTTGTCCGCGCCGCGAACATGGTTGGGCGGAGCCGCGGGCACTCCGCTGTAACGAGCGCGCAAGTACTGGTCGTACGAAGTGATGTTCAGGCCGGCGGGAAACGGGTACTGCAGATACTGCACGACCCACAGGCGTCCGCGATCGTCGAAGTGCAGATCGATCGGCTGACGGATCACCGGCTCGGACGCGACCAGCTCCATGGTCAAACCCTCGATCGGCTTGAATGCGCGAAGCGTCTGGGCAGCCGCCGGAGAGGTTTCGCCCTGGACCCAGTTGGTCAGCTTGTCCCCGCCCTCCTTCACATAGGTGCGGACGAACTCTTCGACCTCAGGCGTGAATGGGGGCGGTGTGGGCTGCTGCCGGGCCTGCAGACTCCAGCCGGCTAGAAGACTGGCCGCTGCGGCGCCCGCAATCAACCATCGCGTCGTGAAGATGCGCACAGATGGAGGTCCTGTTTTACTTCTGCTCACCTGCGGCCGGCCGCTTTCCGTCGCGGGCCCACGCGACTAGCGCGTCGAACGCGGTTCCAGTCTGTTCCGGCGTGAAGTTGCAATGGCCGTTGGCCTCGACGAACCGTGCGACGAAGCGCTCGGACGTTCCGGCCAGGGCGGCTGGCACCTCGTACGCCGTCACGTCGCTACCTAGCACGAGCGAGTCGGAGGTGGTGTGAATCGTGAGGATGGGATCGGCAATGCGCCCGGTTGGTGTCGCGTACTGCCGCACGTAGTCGCGGGCGGATGGACTCGCGGCGTACCGCTTCACCGATCGATTGAGGCTGACGTCGTCCCCGAACCCGACATAGATGCGGTTGCGATTGTCGAACGGCTCGCCCCCGGCACGCTGCTTCAACTCGCCGACGAGCGCGTGAAACAGCGACAGCGCCCCCGGCACCTGCTCGACGGTGCGGCCGTAGCGCTGCGCGTACTTCGCCGCTCGCTCCGGCGCGATCGCGATCGCCGCCTTCACCTTCTTGCCCGTGTCAACGCTCGGCTCGTAGGGTGAACCGATGGTTCCTGGAAAGAGCGCCTCGAACGTCACCAGCATGTCGAAGACGCCCGTATTGAGGAAGTCGATCGCCGGTCCGAGCGGACCGCACATCGGCATCGCCCCCTGATAGGCCTCGGGATAGCGCTCGATGATGGCCATGGTGATATGGCCGCCCATCGAATGTCCCGCGATGTAGGTCTCCGCCGGTGCGCCGTGCTTGGACACGAAGTAGCGCCGCAGCGCCTCGGTGTCCTCGATCGCTTCCTTGACCGCCCACCCCTGCACGCTGTAGTCGGACGCCGCAAAGGCGAAGCCGCGGGAGAGGAACACATCGCGGAACGCCTTCATGCGCGGGGAATCCGGATCCGGCGGTCGCGTGCCGACGAGCGTGTAACCGTGCGTATACAGCACCAGCCCTTTGTTCCACGCCGCGGGGATCTCGATGTAGAACGCCGCGCCGTTGATGACACCTCGGTCGACGATGTTTGCGCGGGCGGTCGTGTCGGACGTCTGTGCGTAGAGCCGGCCGACCAGGACCAGCATCAGCACGCCGACGCAAGCTCGTCGCGAAATCATGCGCGCCTCCTGTGACGCGCGGATTATGACAGAGGGGCGGGGCCCCGCGAGCGACGATGTAAGGGTGGCGGCCGCGAGAGAGCGCAGCGAACGAAGCCACGTGAGCGGAGCGGGGCGTGAGGGGCCCCGCGAGCGAGACGTAAGGGTGGCGGCCGCGAGAGAGCGCAGCGAACGAAGCCACGTGAGCGGAGCGGGGCGTGAGGGGCCCCGCGAGCGACGATGTAAGGGTGGCGGCCGCGAGAGAGCGCAGCGAACGAAGCCACGTGAGCGGAGCGGGGCGTGAGGGGCCCCGCGAGCGAGCGTGTAAGGGGGTCCGGGGGACGAAAGTCCCCCGGACTGAAGTCCTAAGTCCGTAAGCGCGTCGACCGGCGCCATGCGCATGCCGCGGCGGGCCGGCACGTACGACGCGATCGTGGCGACCGCGAGCAGCACCAGCGACGTGATCGCGAACGTGAACGGGTCGAGCGGTTCGACGCCGTAGAGCAGTCGCTCGAGTAGCCGGGTGAGCGCGGCTGCCGCAATCAGCCCGACGACGACGCCGATCGAGACGAGGCGCAGCGCCTGGCCAAGCACGAGGCGGAGCACCGCGGGGGCGGTCGCGCCGAGGGCCATGCGGACGCCGATTTCCTGCGTCCGCTGCCGCACCGAATACGCCATCACGCCGTAGACGCCAACCCCCGCGAGCACCAGCGCCACGAGGGCGAACACGCCGACCAGCACCGAAATCGCGCGCGGACGCGCGATCGTGTTGCCAACGACCTCTTCGAGCGTGCGGACTTCGATCGGCGCCTCCGATTCCATCGCGTGCACGGCTCGCGTCACGCTGGCCGCGAGCAGCGCCGGATCCTGCTGCGCGTGTATGAACAGCGTCATCCCGGTGCCCGGACGCTGCGTGCGCGGAACGAAGATGGTCTGGCGGACCGGCCCGTCCAGCGACGATTTGATGTTGCCGACGACACCGACGACCGTCCATTCCATGTCGTCCTTGCCGTTGGCGTGAGTGAAGTTGATGCGGAGACGCCGGCCGAGCGGGTCTCCATCGGGGAACTGCTGCCTGACGAGCTCTTCGGTGACGATCGCGACGGGCGCAGCGTCCACCGTGTCGGACTCGGCGAAGTCGCGTCCCGCCACCTGTGAAATCCCCATGGTCCTGAAGAATCCCGGGGTGATCGGCCGTATCTGGCCGGATGTCACCTGGCCATCCGGTGGCTTGGGTAGATCGACACGCCAGAAGCTCGTGCCGATACACGGGAACGGGACCGGCATGCACGAAGAACCCGCCGCGCGCTCGACGCCCGGCAGCGCGGCCATGCGCGTCAACGACTCACGGAAGAAGCTTTCGGCTCTGGTGACGTCGTAGCGCGTCGACGGCAGCTGGATGGCCGCCGTGAGCACGCCTTCGGTGCGGAAGCCGAGATCGTTGCTCTGCAGCTTGAGGAAGCTGCGCAGCAACAGGCCGGCGCCGGCCAGCAGCACGAGCGACAGCGCGACTTCGGCGACCACGAGCGAGCTGAGCACGCGGTGCAGGCGGCGGCCGCCGCCGTGACGTCCGCCTTCGCGAAGAGCGTCGCTCGCGTGGCTCGTCGAGACGAATGCTGGAACGACACCGAAGACGAAGCCGGTGGCCAGCGCGGTCACCATGGTGAACGCGATGACCGGTAGATCGAGCGCGACCTGGTCGAGCCGCGGCACGGGAATGCGATCGGCCACGAGCGCGAGCAGGCCGCGATGACACCACGCCGCGACGACCAGTCCGCCGATGCCGCCGACGACCGCGAGGACCAGGCTTTCGGTGAGCATCTGGCGCATCAGCCGCCCGCGTCCCGCGCCAAGGGCCGTTCGCAGCCCGACCTCGCGCTCGCGCGCGGCGCTGCGCGCCAGCAGCAGATTTGCGACATTGACGCACGCCACGAGCAGCACGAGCGCGACAGCGCTCATCAGCGCGAACAGGGCGGGCCGCAGCTCCCCGACCATCTGCTCCTGCAGCCGAAGGACCATCACCGTCCGCCGGGCATTGCGCTGCGGTTCCTCTTTCTCGAGCTCGGCATAAATGCTCTTCATCTCGCTGTAGGCCCGCTCGAACGACACTCCCTCGTGCAGGCGGGCAATCGCGTACGAATTGCCGCGCCCGCGGTACCGCGCGAAGCTGCTCCAGCGTCTGGCCGAAGGGGATCAGAAAGTCGGCCTTCTGCCCGACCATCGTGAAACCGGCCGGCATCACGCCAATCACCGTCTTCGGCCCGTCGTTTGTGGAGAGGGTCATGCCGAGCACGTCGTGGCGACCGGCCAGGCGTTGCTGCCAGAATTCGTGGCTCAGCACGATGACCGTGCTGTTGCCGCTGAAGTCTTCCTCGGGCGTGTACGCGCGGCCGAGCGCGGGCTGGACGCCCAGCGCGCGAAAGACGTCGGCGGAGACCGCCAATCCGTCAATCCGCAGCGGCTGGCCGTTGACGATGATGGCAAGGCCGGACGGCCCCACCATGCCCAGGTGATCGAGCGTGCGGGAGCGCTCGCGCCAGGCGACGAAGTTGGCCGGGGCGATCACGTTCCGGACCGTGCCGCCCCGGTTGGTTTCCCACACCGTCACGACGCGATCGGGCTCATGGTATGGCAGCGGCTCCAGCATCACCGTGCGCACCACGCTGAAGATCGCGGCCGTCGCGCCGATGCCGAGGGCCAGCGTCAGCAGCGCGGCGGCGGCAAAGCCAGGCGCCGTCCGCAGCACGCGAACGCCATGGCGGAAGTCCCGCACCGAGTCTTCGAGCAGCGCGGGCCGAATCTCGTCGCGCGTGCTCTCTTTGAGGCCTTCCACGCTGCCGAACCTGAGCACCGCCTGGCGTCGAGCCTCGTCCGGACTCATGCCCGCGCGGCGGAACTTCTCCGCCTGCTGATCGAGGTGAAAGCCCATCTCTTCGTCGAGGCCGCTCTCGAGCGAATCGCGCCGGGCGATCGAACGGATCCACCTCCACCCTTGCGTGATCCAGCTCATGATGTGTCTCTCTTTGTTTCTAGCGAGAGGAATGGTGCGCGCGAAAAGGATCCAATGGACGGCCTAATCCAGGGTGGCCTCGAGCACCAGATTAACCGCGCGAGACATGCGCCGCCACTGCGCGAGCTCGTCGGTGAGTTGCCGCCGGCCGACGCGCGTCAGCGAGTAATAGCGGGCGCGCCGATTGTTCGCCGTGGCCTTCCATTCCGATCGAATGAGACCCTGGCGCTCGAGCCGATACAGCGCGGGATAGAGCGTGCCCTGCCCGAGGTGGAGGACGCTCTCCGACCACTGCTCGATCCGTTCGGTAATACCCCATCCGTGCATCGGCTCGAGCTGCAGCGCCTTGAGCACCAGCATGTCGAGCGTGCCCTGGAGGAGGTCGCCTCTGTCCGTAGCCACAGCGCTCCTTTCGATAGACGAAGGAAGCGTAAACGGTGTTCCTTTCGAGTGTCAAGGGGAGCGCAAACACGTCGGTTCAGAGGTTCAAGCGTTCAGGGGTGAACCTCTGAACCCGAACCAGTGAACCTCTGAACCTCTGAACCTTTGAACCGATCAACGATTCGGGGAACTTTTAGACGCCGAATCGGCACTAATAAGCAGCGTGGATGACGACGGGCTGCTCGAAGCGGGCGCGCCGGGGAGACGAGGACGCTTTTTCGCAGCTGTTTGGGCGATATCAGCGGGCGATCTATCGCTACGCCGTGTACATGGGAGGACCCGACGCCGGCGACGACATCGTCCAGGAGACATTCCTGGCCGTCTTGCGTCAGCGCGGCAGGGCCGACCAGCCTCAGGGCACTCTGCTCGCGTACCTCATCGGCATTGCCCGCCGTCTCCTTTTGAAACGGCTATGCCGCGAAAGGCATGGCGTCGTTCAGCGTCAGCCTCGATGAGAGCCTCGAGGACGAGAGTGCGACGTGGGAGACCGAGACACAACTCGAGCACCTGACGCGTGAGGAAGTGGCGGCGGCGGTACGAGCGGCCGTGCAGTCGCTGCCGGAGGCGTATCGGGAAGTCGTGGTGCTTTGCGATCTGGCTTCGGCATCGTGGCCGGACTGGCTGCCGCGCTCCTGGTGACCCGGTATCTGCGCAGCCTGCTGTTCGGGCTGACGCCGCTCGATCCCCTCGCGTTCGCCGGGGTGACGCTCGCTCTCGCCGGAGTCGCGATGCTGGCCGCGTATGCCCCGGCGCGCCGTGTCACCGAGGTTGATCCGGTGGTTGCCATCCGGGCTCAGTAGTCCTCACCACTTGACGAAACTTGTGGCGGCGTCAGGCACCGGCCGAGAGAGCGGCGACTATCTCCTCGATCAAGCCGATCAGCATCGTGACGTCCGCGCCGGCGGCCTGCGCCAGACGCAGGTCCGCGAGCGCGTTGCTCAAGTGTGCGAGGGCCGCGGCGGTCTGCTGCTCCTGGAGCTTGTGAAGGGCCCCATCGTTCCCGAACCCGCTCACGTCACCTGCGAGCGCTTTTCTGGCCTGCCGCAGAGGCCTTGAGCGCAGCCGCGTCCACGGTCGACGCGATCAGGGCGTCGACGAGATTGATGATCGCGGCAACGGCCTGCGCAGGCGACACGACGGTCACGGGCGTCACGGCTCGCGCGGTCCCCTGATCGTCGTCTGAGATGTCCAGGGCGATGTCGTACTGACCGGGAAGCGCGTAGACATGACTGTGACGAATTTGACCCTGCACTCCGCCGAACGCGTCGGTGAAGGCATCGAGGGTGTTTTCAGTCGTGCCGTCGCCCCAGGCCACCGAGGCCACCTGGTGATCCAGGCGCCCCGGATCCGAAAACGTGGCGCGCATGGTGACCGGGCGTCCCTGGAGGACGAACGGCACCTGCGTGC
Source organism: uncultured Acidobacteriota bacterium (assembly GCA_963785755.1). GTDB lineage: Bacteria > Acidobacteriota > Vicinamibacteria > Vicinamibacterales > 2-12-FULL-66-21 > JACCXG01. The sequence continues at coordinate 218,399 of CAWAXG010000073.1, forward strand.
CGATCGCACGTCCCGCGGGATCCAGCGCGAGGGCTGAATCGATGGAGGGCGCTACGTTGATGATGGTGACCATCACGTGCGAGAGGCCGCTGCTGACGGACTGAATCGCCTCAACCGGCACCTGGACGATGGCCGGACCCTCTTCGGCGGCGAAGGCTGCCTGCTCGCCCGAGGTCTCCCTGGATCCATCGAGGTCCAGATCCCACAGCAAGGCGATCGGCGCGTTGTAGTAGCCGTCGCAATCCGGGACGGACGGGACGGTGAAGAACTGCACAGACGTGAATGTGTCCTCGACGAAGCCGGTTCCGCTGTCGTTCGGGATCTGGCCCAGGTCGTGATCCCTCCGGACGAAGCCCTCGCCCGCCAATGTCCGCGTGGCGTCTCCCGGGGGCTCCGTCGGGTCGTCGTAGTCGTCGTCGTTCGCGCGGATTGTGCAGCCGACCGGCGCAAACCACCGCCACGAACTCGCTTCGTCGCTCGCGGCGTCAGGGTCGATCGCGTTCACAAATGGTGGGGCGAAGTTCGGGTCGAGCAGGCGGAAGTCGTTGAAATCATCCTTGTTCCGGTCGTCGTACTCGATGACGAGATAGCGGCCGTCGTAACCGGGATGTTCGTAGAGCTGGATCCACGCCTTCGTGATCGGCGGCCGGCCGATAGCGGTGAGGAGTACGCTGCTGCCCTCGTTGACGGCGTACGGGCCGCCCGCCTGAACGGACGGCAGCACCGTCGGACTTCCCGGCCGCGCGATTTCGCTGTGGCGCCACTCTCCCATCTTCACGGAGCTCCGGCCGTTGGTGCCCTCGGGACCGTCGTTGTCGTGCTCGCTCGCGTAGAAGAGCAGCTCGCCGCTCGGCGTGACGTGAAACGTCGATGCGGCGGCAAGGCTCGCGATCCGCTCGCCCGCGACCTCTCCTTCCCAGGCCGGATGCGACACGAGGTGTTTGGTCCCGACCTGGGTGATGCGCACGACGCCGCCCTCCAGCTCGACGCGGTACAAATCAATGAAGTCGGGATCGTTCCGTCCTGGACCGCGCGCGCCGGCCAGATACAGCGCGCCGCTCAAGTCGCCCTCGCGCACGAATTGCATCGTCTGATGCGCGTGCCAACACTCCACGGCAGGGACGATCGGCGGACCGAAGTCGATCGGCCTCGGAGTACACACATCGCTCGGGATCAGCTCCTCCTTGCGCCAGGTGTACAGGTGAGTCCACCACAGAAGCGGGTCGGCAAGATCGCTCGTAGTCGACTCGTAGAAATGCACCGTGCTGTTGTTGCCGCCCGAGATCGCGAGCAAGTAACGGCCGGTAGCGCACGGCACGCCGACGCGATTTGCGCTGCATGGCGTCAGCGCCGCGACGCCGGCTCTTGCGTCAGCCTCTCCCGGCGCGAACGTGCTCCGAATCTCGGGATTCTCAGGATCAGACACATCCACGAACTGCACCAGAACCGGGGCCATCGTCGGGTCGGGAATCTGATGTGGCAGTGGTTCGTCGACCCAGATGAGCGGCGGGAACTCGACGCCAATGACGACGATGTTGCCGACTTGTTGCATGCCGCCCGGATGGTCGTAGGGTGGCCAGAAACTCCTCGTGCCGTCGAACGCGCCGTTGTACGGGATCGAGCGAACGACCCGGTCGCGCGAATCCGGCGGCGTGTCGGTGGTCCGCATGGCGCGCTGCAGCCGGTTGCTCCGAAGCCGTTCACCGTGTGTTTCGCGCGACCCCATGCGCACGACGTACAGGTTGGCGATCGGATCGCCGCCACCAAGGCCCGACTCCTCTTCAGGACAGAAATCGCGGGGCGGACCGCTGCGCGTCACGAGAAAATACGGCGTGCCATCGGCGGCTTCAGTGCGAATCAGCGCCTGGTGGTGGCGGCACTGTGAGGGATCCGGGCCGTCGGCGATCTCGAAGCCCATCGGGTCGGGCCGCTTGGAGAGTGCGTTGAACTGAGCGACGACGTCAGGCGCGAACCGCGGCATCTGCACCTGCGCCTGCGCGACCTGGACGCCGGCACCTCCCGCGATCGACAGCAAGAGCATCGTTGATCTGATTCGCGTCGAAACCATGCTCGGACCTCCCTGGCGACCTCAAAAATGTTCCAATCGGCATTCTTCGGTGGCGGCGAATCGCCCGCTACCATGCGACGTCACGGCATCGGTGGCAGAATCGCGAGGAAGATCTGCGTCCACAACTGATCGGGGATCGTCGTGGCGTTCAGTCCGGTGGACGAGCCGTAGATGACGTTTACTCCCCCAGCATCCACAACCGTGCCGGAGCTGGCGGACAGATCTTCAAAGGGCACGCCGATGGCCAGATCATCGATCCCATCGCCGTTGAAATCTCCCGCGCCCAGAGCCGCGCCGAAGCTGTCTCCCTCTTCGGCCGAATCCTCGACGGCGGACCGGGTCTGGTGCCAGAACTGAGCGGGGATGACCGTTGCAGACAGCCCCAGGCCAGAGCCATAGAGAACAGTGACCGCGCCGGCATTCGAGACCGTGCCGATGACGAGCGTGTCGACGTCTTCGCCGCGGATGCCGATCGCCAGGTCGGCGAATCCATCGCCGTTGAAGTCACCTGTCGTCAGCGAGTCGCCGAACTGGTCACCGGACTCGATTCGGTCCTGGACGTCGGGCGTGTTCTGATGCCAGAAGTCGGCGGGGACAGTGAAGGCGTTCAGCCCGCTCGGCGAACCGTAGATGACGTGGACGGCGCCGGCGTCCGAGCCGCGCGCGATCGGGTGCAGATCTTCCCCACACACACCGACGGCCAGGTCCTCGTGCCCATCGCCGTCGAAATCGCCTGTTGCCAGCGAGCAGCCGAAAAAGTCATTGTCCTCGGCGACATCATCCACGCTGGCGCTGTCCTGGTGCCAGAACTGGTTCGGCGTGGCGGTCGTTGCCAGGCCGGTGGCGCCACCGTAGATCACGCTGAGGGCGCCCGCAAACACCGCACTGCCGATTCCCTCGCCAGCCGCGGCAACCGCGAGATCGGCGTATCCGTCGCGGTTGAAGTCGCCAGCAGCCAGGGCAGACCCGAAGTGATCTCTCTCCTCCGGGTAGTCTGTTTCACTCGAGAATTGATTCCAGAACTGGTGCCACCTGCTCCTCAGACCGCTCGTCGAGCCGTAGATCGCCTGGACGGCGCCCGCGTCAACGATCGGGTCGTCACAGCCAAAGAACCCGCATCCAGTGAGGTCTTCGCCCGGGACGCCGACGGCGAGATCATCGTAGCCGTCGCCGTCAAAATCGGCCGCTGTCAGAGAGGAGCCAAAACGGGCGTCCCGCTCGATGCCGTGCGACAGACCGGGGCTGCTCTGATGCCAGAACTGGTCGGGCACGGTGACGGCCGACAGTCCGGCCGCCGAACCGTGGATTACGTGCACGGCGCCGGTGTTGGCGATGCCCGAATACGTCTTCGGACGGGACGCCCACAGCGAGATCGTCGTAACCATCGCCGTTGAAATCGCCGGCAGCCAGCGACGAACCGAAGAAGTCATCGGTCTCGGCCGCATCGGCCACACCGCTGCTGCCTTGGCGCCAGAACTGTCGGCCAGCGGACTGCAACCCTGACGCCGTGCCGTAGATCACGGCCACGGCACCGGCATTTCTAATCGTGGTCAATTCGATCGTGACGTCCTCAAAGGGCACGCCGACGGCGAGGTCCTGATATCCGTCGCCGTTGAAGTCTCCCCGGGCGACCACGCGTCCGAAGCCATCCTGGCTCTCGGCAGCAGCGTCGCCAAAGTTGAATTGAGCATGAGCAGCGGACGGTACGGCTGAGACGATGCACAGAACCGCCAATGCGGTTCGCACGCACGAAAGCATGTGAACTCTCCTTGCCGCGGCGTCCGGATTGGTCAGCTGTCCGGTACCAACCGGTGACGGCTCGCGAGTAAACGTGTCGTGCGGCAGATCGGCAATGCTTCAGATTGGCCGTGAACACCTCATCAGGTACCTGACTCGATTAAGGAGACGCTGCGGGGGCCGATACGTTTCCGACAATCCGATCACCTTGTGGTGTGAGTGCCTGCCCGCAGCCCGCGAATGGCAACCCCAGTTTCCGGCTGAGACTCGTGGACGCTGGCGGTAAGATCGCAGTCGCCCCGGGCCCTTCCATGCGTCACCGCCCAAAACTCGACGGGCGCCGCGCCGTCTCTGTCGGATTCGACCGGTTGCTGTCACGGCTTGGTCCGAATCCTGACCGCGCGGCAGCGGAGTACGAGCGTCTGCGCCTCAGCACTCGAGAAGTTCTTCGACTGGCATTGCGCCTGGCCGCCGGAGGAATGCGCCGATGAGACGCTCGACCGGCTGGCGTTCAAACTCGCCTGCGGAGGTGGAGATCGTCGACGTGCGCGCGTACGCGCGCGGTATCGCGCGGCTCGTGCTGCTCGAATGGCGCCGGCGGCCCGCGCCGGTGTCGATGGACGAACGTCCCTGGCGTGCGGAGCCGCGCGTGCCGCCAGCAGTCGAAGACCACGAAGGTGAGGCATTTCGCGCGTGCTTCGAGCGGTGTCTGGCCGCGCTGTCCGCCGGAAGCCACGCGATCGTGCTGGAGTACTACGCCGCGGAGCGGCGCGCGAAGATCGACAACCGCCGGCGCCTCGCGCAGACCCTTGGAATTTCGGAGAGCGCCCTCCGGAATCGGGTGCAGCGGGTCCGGAGTCGCCTCGAGCGGTGCGTACAGGCGTGCACAGCAGCCGCCGCTGCGATTGGACTCGAGGCGGCCGTCACAAAGCCCCTCGAGGTGAGTCCCGCTCATGAGGAATGAACAGGACAGCCGGCAACTCCGGCGCTACGTCCTCGGCGCGGCGACCGACGAGGAGTGCGACGCCATCGAACGCGAGTACTTCGATCGCGCCGATGCTGCCGATCGGGTCAGCGCGGCGGAAGACGATCTGATCGACGACTACCTGTCGGGCCGTCTCGATGGCAGCGAGCGGCCGCGGTTCGAGCGCCACTACCTCAGCACGCCCAACCACCGCCGGCGCGTGGCAATCGTGCGCGCTCTGAAGAACGCCGCGTCCACGGGACAGCCGGTCGGGGCGCGCCGGCCGGCGTCGGTCTGGTGGACGATCGCCAGCGTCGCGGCGGCGCTCGTCATCCTGATTTCGGGCGCGATGTGGATGACGCGATCACGATCGGGATCGACGGATGTACTGGTCGAGAAGAGCGCCCAGCCGGCAGCGCCATCGGCTTCAGCCGCCTCTGGCAGTGCCGATCGCCGTGCGCCGGCGGCGGATCGACCCGCTGCCGCCCCTGCTACTCCGCCGCCAGCGCCGGTCGTCGTCGCCGTATCGATCTCTCCAATTCTCGTCCGCGGAGATAGTGAACCGGCAGCGCTCACCATGTCGGGAGGAGTCGACATCGTGAGGCTGCACCTGAACAGCCAGACCAACGAACCGCGCCTGGGTCGCGGGCACGCGATTGTACGGACCGTGGCCGGTCGTGAGGTGTGGCGCGGACCGGCCGTAGAGGTGAAGGAGACGTCTGAGGAGCTGGCGCGCGTCGACATCCCTGCTCCTGCGCTCCCACCTGATGACTACGTAGTTGAACTGTTCGGGACCGCCGCCAGCGGCCGTGAGGTCGAACGACATCGGTACTTTCTGAGGGTGCGGGCGCGGTGACGACGGTCAGTCTTGTTCTCGTGGCTGCTCTTGCGACATCACCGCACGGTCAGACGGCCCCCGCGCCGCCGGACGTCTTGTTCGAGGGAGCCACAATCGAGAGAACGAGCGCGAAAGGAGAGACCCATCGCTATGAGGTCCTCCTCCATGCGGGAGATTTTTTCGAACTGAGCGTCTCTCAGGACCAGCTGCTCGTAAAGCTCTCGGTCGACGCGCCGGATGGCGCGACGGTCCACGCAATCAACGTTCCCGATATCGATCCGATGCCTCAGTGCCTGATGTTTGTCGCGGCGCTGTCAGGGCGGTATTCGATCGATGTCACCACCATCGATGCGGAGCTGTCTCATCGCGAAGACCCGGTGCCGCCGCGGAAAGGTGCGGCCTCGGCCGAGCGCCGCGGCTACGTGCTTCGCGGCCTTGCCCTGCGGGTTGCGACGGAGAGGGACCACGAGCGCGCGCGGCTGTTCGAAATATTGGCGCGCGCCGCCACGAGCGAACGTCTCGGGACCATGCAGAGCCTTCGCGAAGCCGTGCCGCTCTATCAGGAGGCGGCAGCCGGCTGGCGGACGGTGCGCGACGTCCTCCTGGAAGCGGAGACGCTCGAGGCGCTGGCGCACCTGACTGGCTACTTCACCGAGTACCATCGCGAGTCTGTCGCCGCCCATGAGCGACTGGTGGAGATCTACCCGCAGCTCGGCGAGGTATGGCTGGAGGTCCACAATCTGCGCGGGCTTGGCCAGTCGTATTCGGAAGGCGGCAGATTCGACGAGGCAAAGCAGGTCGCGACGCGGGCGACGGAGCTGGCGATGTCCCGCGGGTTCAAGCGGAGCGCTGCGACGGTCGCACGCCATGGCGGCATCTACGAGTTCGAGCTCGGGAACTATGACCAGGCCCGCGGCCTGGCGCTGGAGGCGCAGCAACTCGCTGGCGCCATTCCCGATCGCGCGCTCGAGGCACTGACCTTGTCGGACCTTGCCCGCCTCGACGCGATCGCCGGGGATCTCACCAGCGCCATCGCGCGGAGCCGGCGCGGTCTCGAGCTCTCGGCCGGCAATGTCGCCGCTTCGAACCGCATCAACTTGTATCTGGGCTTCTTTCACCTCGGTCTCGGAGAGCTGGACGAGGCGGCGGCCCGATTCGAAGCGCGCCTCGCAACGACCAAGGTGTCGGTGCAGCGCGACCAGGAGGCCCTTGCGCGCGTCGGCCTGGGCGACGTGCTGCGGGCGTGGGGTGATCGGGAAGCCGCGCGCGAGCGTTACCAGACCGCGGCAGCCGCGCTCGAGCGCGGCATACAGCATTGGCGCTGCATCCCGGAGCAACGGCTGGGACGCATGGATCTGGAGGACGGCCGTCTCGACGACGCAGCCGCACGATTCGAAACGATGCGCGGGATCGCCGTCGCCTGGCACAACCCGGAGTGCGAGGCCGAGGCGCGCGCGGGGCTGGCCGACATCGCCGCGGCTCGTGGCGATCTCGAAACCGCCGAAGCCGAGGCGCAGCGCGTCGTCGAACTGACGGAGAAGTTCCGGCACGCGGCGGTCAGCCTCGAGGCGCGTTCCCTCGGTTTCGGGATGCTGGCGCCCGCCTACGAACGTGCGATCGATCTCGCGATGCGGCGCGCCGGGCGCGGAGATCCGGGAGCCGTCGAGCGCGCCTTCGCGCTGAACGAACACGCGCTCGCCCGAGGGCTGCTCGACAGAGTCTCCGAAACCCGGCTCGACGCGCGTGCCCGCGTGCCGGCAGCCCTCGCGAGCGAAGCTCACACGGCCCGGGAGCGCTGGCGCGCGCGTCTGGCCGAACTGCAGGTCGCGATGCGCCGGCGATCGGGTGCGGCGGAGACCCACGTTCTCGTCGAGCAAACGCGAACGCTCGAACTGGAGCTCCGCGACCTCGAGGCGAAGATCGACGAGGCCGATCCCCGCCACGCCACGTTCTTTCGTCCGCGTCCGCTGGGCGTGGAAGCCGTTCAGGCGCTGCTGGACGCTGACACCGTGCTGCTCGAATACGCTCTGGGCGAAGCGCGTAGTTATCTATGGGTGGTTTCACGTCACGGCGTACGCGCGTTCACGCTCGCGCCGCGCGCCGAGATCGAAACGCTCGCTCAGCGGGTACACAAGCAGCTCGCACGCCTGCCCATCGTCTCGACTTCCCCACGCGCCCGACGGAATGCCGATCAGGATCGAGGCGCCCTGGCCAGATTGATCGTCGAGCCAGCCGCCTCCCTGCTGACCGCCAAACGACTCGTCGTCGTGCTGCCGGGTGCGCTGTCGCTCGTTCCATTCGGCGCACTGCCGGGCGCCGTGGACCGCGCCGCCCCGCTGATCGCGCGACACGAAATCGTGCAGATACCATCGGCAACCACGCTGGCGGCGATCCGGACAGCGACCGCCGAACGAATCGGTTCGCAGAACATGGTGGCGGTGTTCGCCGATCCAGTGTTCGATGCGCAGGATCCGCGCGTGCGGGGCCAGTCGCCCGCCGCGCGGCCCACGTCGTCGCCGTCCGTGCCCCGCCTCGCCGGCGTAGCGCTGACGCGCTTGCCGTTTTCGCACGGCGAAGCCGCCGCAATCGCGTCGCTCGCGCCAAAATCGGTGACCACGTTTCTCGGGCTGGATGCCACGCGCGAGCGCGCCGCCGGGTCCGCGCTCTCGAAGTATCGCTTCATCCACTTCGCCACCCACGGCGTCGTCAATCAGGAGATTCCCAGCCTCTCGAGCCTGGTCTTATCGCTGGTCGATCGGACCGGACGCCCGCGTGACGGCTTTCTCATGGTCCCGGACATCTACGAGATGACTCTAAGTGCCGAGGTGGTGGTGCTGAGCGGGTGCCAGACGGCGCTCGGCAGGCAGGTGCGCGGCGAGGGCCCGATCGGACTCGCGCGGGCGTTCATGTACGCCGGCGTCCCGCGGGTCGTGGCCTCGCTCTGGCCGGTGGATGATCTGGCGACCTCGGAGCTGATGAAACGCTTCTACCGGGCCATGCTCGTCACGCGGCTCACGCCGGCTGCCGCGCTCCGCGTGGCCCAGCGCGAGCTCGCCGCGACCGACCGATGGCGATCGCCGTACTACTGGGCGCCGTTCGTGCTGCAGGGGGACTGGCGGTAACCCCGGCGCCGCATTCGAGCGCACGAAGACGCAATTCTCGCCCTCCCAAATCAAGCCTTTTCGGTGTTGCCGGACCCTGAGAGGTTTTTCGTGGGTTTTGTTCCCGCTGATGCGTCAATAAGGGTGTGAGCCGGGCGCTGTCCGAACAGGACTTGATCGAGACCTATCGACGCACCGTTAAACCACTGTACACGTACGTGTCGCGCAGGGTCGGTGGCGATTCCGCCCTGGCTGAGGATCTCGTGCAGGACACGTGGATGCGCGCCATCAGCGACTGGCGGGCCAAGGGGGTTCCGACTGAGCCGCTCGCGTGGCTGATTCGAGTGGCGCGGAACACGCTCATCAGCCACTGCCGCCGCGTGCGGCCGCAGCTCGTCGAGCCGGCGCTGCTCGATCTCATCGTCGGCGAGCCATCGGTGGCAACCGACGATCCGGGCACAGCGTCCGTCATCAACTGGGGGCTTGCGCGGCTGCGACGCGCGCATGCGGAGCTGCTCGAAGACTTCTACTTCAACGGCAAGAGCGTGCGCGACATGGCGCGGGAGCGGTCGCTGTCGGAACGCGCGGTCGAAGGACGGCTGCGCCGTGCCCGCGAAAAACTGAAGAAGCGAATCGAAAAAGTATGGCCGCGAGCCGCCACGCGGTCTGGCGACGCTGATGGAGGAACGGAACATGTCCGGGGCACACGATCCTCGTGAAGAGTTTGTGAACCAGCTCGAGCTCCAGTTGCGAGCCGATCTGAGGCGGCGCGATCTGGCGCCGGTAACCCCCGCCTGGATGCCGCAGTCGAGACTCGCCGTTGCCTTCGCGATCGCGGCGGTCGTGATCGTGTCCATGGCCATGGGCGGCGGCGTAGTCGCGTCGGCGTATCAGGCGCGCCTCAGCGAGCAACGCGACTTGCTCCTTGGGACCGTCGAGCAACGGGCGGCGATCGCGAAGCAGCAGCTCGCGCTGGCGACCGAGCAGCTGCAGAACGTGCGGGAGCGCGTCTCAATCGGCACCGAACCGCCGGAATCCGTGGCCGATGCTCAGTTCAAAGTGACTGAGGCGGAGGCCGAGCTGAAATCGATCGAGCTCGACATCGCAGAAATCCGAGCCACGGGTCGGGCGCCGCTGAGCGCGCTGTCGGCCCCGCCAATCTCAGGCCGCGACTTCGTCACGGAGCGTTTGCGCGTGCAGATGGCCGTGCCGGCGGCGGCACGCGAACGCGGGAAGGTGCGAGCGCAGGCACTGCAGTCCAGTTTTGACGTGGGCATGGCGTCCGCGATCGAAGTGGAAGCCGCGAGAACCATGCTGATCGAGTTTGAGTCGGCCGTCGAGATGTTCCAGCGGAAGATCGGCATCCGTCAGACGTTCTTGAAGGGCGGCATCCCGGCTGCTGTCGCGGATTTGCGCGCGCTCGAGGCCGAGGCCGACCTGCGGCAGACGGTCCTCGCACGACGGATTGAGTCTGCGCAACGGCAGGTCAGCGACCTCAAGGCCAGGCTCGAAATCGGCACCGCAAATCCGCTGAATATCGCGAAAGCCGAGATGGAACTACAGCAGCTGCGGGCCGAGGGAGCGAAGGCGAGCTATGACTTGCACCTGATTCGCTCCCAGCTCGGTAAGTAATCGCGTCGGTGGGAGGCTGACGTCGGCGCGCGGTGCAGATGCTCGCACGTGTGCAACTTTGGACATCGAGACTGGAAGCGGCTGTTTATCGTTGGGCTATGGAGCAACCCGCGGTCACGCCCCGGGAACCGCCCGCCAAACAGGATGACTTCCTCCTCGCAGACTGGCTGGTGCAGCCGGGTCTGAGCCGGATATCGCGGGCTGGTCAAAGTATCCATGTCCGGGCGAAGGTCATGGACCTGCTGGTCTACTTCGCGCAGCGGCCGGACGCGGTTCTCTCGAAGGATGCCCTGCTCGACGGCGTGTGGGGCACGACCACCATCAGCGAGTCCGCCCTCACGCGGTCGATCACCGAGCTGCGTCAGGCCCTCGGTGACGATGCGGACCGGCCGTCGATTATCGAGACGATCTCGAAGCGCGGCTATCGGCTGATCGCGCCGGTTGCGCCAGTACCCGATCCGACGCTCTCCGCCAATCTGGTCACATCAGCGGCGGCTGCTGTGCCTGTCTGGACTTCCCGGCGCGCGGCGGTATCGATCGGCGCGGCAGTGCTCCTTCTGGCAGGCGGGGCCGGCTGGATCGTGTTCGGGCGGCCCGACGAAACGCCTCGGTCAAGTTCCCCCGCCGTGGCGGTTCGCCGCTCCGTTGCCCTGCTGGGGTTCAGGAACGTGACGCAGCGGTCCGACGCCGCCTGGCTCTCTACGGCATTCTCGGAAATGATCGCGACCGAGCTCGCCGCCGACGGTTCACTACGGACCGTGCCGGGCGAGACGGTTCACCGTGTACGAACCGATCTCGCCCTGGGAGACGTCGACAGCTTCGAACGTGGCACGCTGACCAGGATTCGCCAGAACCTCGGCGCGGATTTCATCGTCCTCGGCTCGTACGTCGTCCTCGGCGATGGGCACGACCGGAAGATAAGGCTGGATCTGCAGACGCAGCATGCAGCCACCGGCGAAACGCTGCTGACGTTGAGCGAGACGGGCACCGAAGCGGATCTGCTCGATCTCGTCTCGCGCACAGGTGCGCGTCTCCGTGCCGGTCTCGGCATTGGGACGGTCTCGGCAGACGTCACGGCGGCGATGCGAGCTTCACAGCCGTCCAACACGATCGCGGCCCGGTACTACGCCGAAGGGCTGACGAAACTCCGCCGATGGGACGCCGTGGAAGCCCGTGATCTGCTGGTGAAGGCGATCGCGGCCGAGCCCGGGTACGCGCCCGCGCATACCGCCTTGAGTGCGACATGGCTGCTGCTGGGAAATCGAGGCGAGGAAATCGCTGAGGCGCGGCGGGCCATGGAGCTGTCTGCGGGGCTGTCGCGGGAACAACGTTTGGTGATCGAGGGGCGCTATCGAGAGACCCAGGGCCAACGGGAACAGAGTCTCGAGATCTATCGGACGCTCGTCGGTTTTTTCCCGGACAACGTCGAATACGGGCTGGGCCTGGCCGGCCGCCAGATAAGCGCCAACAAGTGGGGTGATGCCCTGACGACGATCGACAGGCTGAGGGAGCTTCTCCCAAGTGCCTCCGGCGACCCGCGTCTCGATTGGACGGAGGCGCAGGCGGCTCGCCTGTCTTCGGACCTCGACCGGGCGCAGAAGGCCGGCGCGCGCGCCGTGGACAAGGCCGCTGCGCAGGGCGCGCGACACTTGTTGGCTCAAGCCAAGCTCGAGCAGTCCAGTCTTGCGAGGGCGCGCGGCGACTCGCCTCGAGCGTTGGCGCTATTGCAGGAGGCGTCCGACCTTTTCGACGCCATAGGAAACCTTCGCGGCGAGATTGCCGTGCGCCAAACGAGAGGGACTCTCCTGTGGGAAGCCGGTGATTTCTCGGGCGCCACGAAAATGTACGAGGAGGTCGCTGACCGTTTCCGAGAGATCGGCGACACGAGTTCCCAGACAGTACCGCTGGGCAATCTGGCGGCTATGCATTCCGGACGGGGGCATCATGTCGAGGCTGCCATCGTGCGCGAGCGGACGCTGCGCATCATTCGTGAGGGCGGTGACAAGGGCTCGTTGGCCAGTCATCTCTCCTGGATGGGTCAGGGGCAGTATCTTCTGGGAGAGCCGGGCGCGGCGACGAAAACGTTCGAGGAGGCGATCAGACTTTCACGCGAGGTCGGGAGCAAGACGGTGTCCGCGACCGTGCTGCAAGGGTTGGCAGCGTTCCGCGCCACTCAAGCGCCCCCGGCGGAGGCGAAGCAGGCGGCCGAGCAGGCTCTGGTCGCACACCGCGCGGCGGCCTCATCATCACCCGCCCTCATCGTGTCGGCGTTGACAGCCGTCGCGTCCACGCTGCTGGCACAAGGGGACCTGGGCGGCGCGAATCGCGTCCTCGAGGAGGCAGCGGCCATCCCCCTTCGGCCGGGGCCCGGGATGGACCGCAGTATCGCTGCCGCCAACGCGCTGGTTCGTGCCGATGTGGCCTTCGAGGAAGCGCGGGTGCAGGACTCGCTGACGGATGCCCGCCGCGCGTTGGAGCTGTTTCGGGCCGAGCGGCTCGCCGACGAAGAAGCCTTCGCGGAAGCGGCAATCGGCCGCGCGTTGCTGGCGGCAGAGAAACCGCACGAGGCGCTCGAGGCCGCCGCGCGGTCGCTTGCGCACGCGCAAGTCAGCGACAACCGGCTGCTGCGGCTGTCGGTGACCATTGCGTCCACGCGGGTGCGCGCCGCGACGCAGGCGCCCGTCGTCATCGCCGATGCATCGAAGAGCCTCGAAACCGTTCGTCTGGAGGCCGCCAAGTACGGCTTCGCCACACTGGGCCTCGAGGCTCGTCTGGCGCAGGGTGAGATCGAGGTGCGCGCCGGATCGATGACCGCCGGTCGTGCGCGACTGTCGGCGCTCGAGCGGGAGGCTCGCGCGCAAGGCTTCGGCCTCATCGCGCGAAAGGCTGCCGCCGCGAGGCGTTGAGATCAGAAACAGAGCTGCTGGATGCGGTAACTGATCTCCCGAGGTGACGGCGGGTTTTCGCCGAGGCCAAGAGCATGCAGCATCTCGTGGATGAGGGTGTTCTGCACCTCGTCGGGGTTCCGGCGCCAGGCGCGCTCGAACGCACGGCCGCACAGGTAGACGATCCGATCGCCCGGCGTGGTGAACGCGAGTGTTCCCTGACGGTCGCACTTTCCCAGACGCTCTCCCGCGTCCTGAAAGATGACGACGTCCAGAAAGCCCTGCGCGGTCATGCCCAGCTCCGAGAGCTTGTCGGTCAGGGGCCGGCTGCGTTCGTCCCGGAACTCTGAAACAACGTCCTGACACTTCGAGTCCTGGAGGCGCGTGGAAGCCGCCCGCAGCGCGTGCTGTGCGGCGAACCGCGTGGACGCGTCTTTTACGTAGACACGAGACCATGCCGGTGCGACGGGCGACTCCCTATCCGCAGCCGACCTGACGTCTGGGGGCAGGGGGGCAGATGGCCGGGAGGCACTCTCTCCCGCGGGATCCTGAGTCCATCCTGCTGGAGCCGGGGAGTGAACAGCCAGGCCAGCGAGGCTGAGAATCGTGACGGCGGTTCGCCGAATCGCGTGCGGTCGCATGCGATCGACGGTGGCGCACGGCGTTCAACAACGCTTGAAATCTGGCCTGAATCCTTCCTCATTTCTTCCTACGGAACTCCGCGAGGAGAACTTGCAGGCAGCGACAGCCGTTGCGCGGGGTCGTGCAGAGGCAAGGAATCTCGAACGATCGAGATGCTGGCCCTGCTCCGCCGTCACGAACCTGACGTTGTACCGCACCGACTTCGTCGGATCCAGGCGTGAGCGGACGATCAGGACGGTCCGACCGTTCGGATGCGACGCCGGAAGAATATCGACCATGTGCCGGTAGTCGTGCGGGCGCCCGTCGGGCACCTCGGCGGTTCCGGCAGGCAGGGCCAGCACGTACTCGAAGACCGTGGGTGAGAAGGCCTGCAGCTCGTGGTCGTCCGCCTTGATCCCTTCAACAGCGGAAGGGCGTCGTCCGCAGTGCCGAGGTGGTGGTGCTGAGCGGGTGCCAGACGGCGCTCGGCAGGCAGGTGCCTGTGGCCATAGAATGAACCCATGGACCAGTTCGCCGCCGTCCTGGTGATCGTCGCCGTCCTGGCGACGTGGGGGTGGTTTCTCTACAAGAGTTCCCGTGGCCGCATGTGGAGTCCGCTGTGGCTGGCGTTCAGCACCACCGCGGCGGCGGTCCTGTTCCTCGTGGCCGGCGCCATCGGATACACGCTCAGCAAGCACGCCCGGTTCGTCGATGGAACGTCGTGGTCTGATGCGGTGATCTGGTGGCAGGTCGGCGTCGGCCTCGCCCTGCTTCCGCTGGCGGCGTTCTTCTGGCGCAAAGGCCTGCGCTCGTCCGCGCGCAACCGCCGACCGTCAGCCCGGTCGCCGCGGGGGCGACATAGCAGCCGCTGCTCACGAACCGCATCGCCGCCACCAGACCCATGAATGCCCCTGATCCCATCATGATTGGAAAGGCTGCGCGGGGATCCATCCCGAGCAGGCTGAAGAGGATCAGGCTCGGTCCGTAGCTGCCGATCCCGAGCGTGACGAGCGCACCCAACACCAAGTTGGCCGCCAACGCGAAGGCGAGCGGCCCCGGTGCGAGCGTCAGCGCCTCTCCTCCAGCCGGATAGAGCCGCAGCAGCCCCATCGTCATGAACAGCCCGGCAACCCGCAGTCACACCCCGGGAACCGCTCGCCAAGCAGGCGGACTTCCTCCTCGCAGACTGGCTTGTGGTCGAGAAGACGGCCACTGATCTGACCGGCTCGGGTCGTGGAGCGCCCATTTGTCGATCGGTAGCCTTCAGAAATCGTTGGGGCGTGCTTGCCCGCCGTCGCCTTTGCTCCGCGCTTTTCGATTCTCCCTATGGCGGGTGAAAAGGACGACCGCGCGTCAACCACACGCGCGAAAGCCCCGTTAATCGTTCTTACCGTCCTTGCATCGACGCCAGTAAGGAGCCAATCACATGACCCGCGACCGCCTGGTTCGCCCAGGATCGAAGACCGCTGCCAAGGCCGCATTCGTCGCCTTCGTCGCAGCCTCCCTGCTCTTTCACCTCTGTCCCCGTCGCCGCTCAGGACCCCGAAGCCGGAGCTCTACTTCGTCCCGGACGTCGTGGGTCAGTTCAATGCGCTGTCGCTGCGCCCCGAGCCCTTCGGGATGTGGGTTTGGGGACATCCAGAACCCTCGGACAACCTCGACAAGCACTATCAAGGGATCGCTCGCAGCCACGGGCCAGGCATCCCCCACATGTACCTGTCATGGAACGGCAACGACTCCCTCTGCATCGAATGCGACGACGAGCCCGGACAGCTCTTCGTCATTCGGATGCTCTCGCGCGACGCGACCGGTGAGCGGCTGCGCTCGAATCGGCTCAAGCCAGGCGACCCGATGTACGAAACCGACCTGACCGGCGACGACATCGGCACGCTACCGGACTTGAGGGACTCCCTCGTCGCGAGCATCGTCTTCGACGGCACTGGCGTCTGGCCGCACTACCGGCACCCCGGCGCGATGCAGATCGTCGGCGACGTGCTGGTCGTGCCACTCTCGAAGCCGGGCGCGGGCGACGAGCCGATGCGAATTCAGTTCATCGACATCACGAACCCCGCCGTGCCCCTTCCGCTCAAGTCGTTCGTCGTGACCGGGGGCAGCTCGAACTTCGGCGCGGGGTTGGTCGCGTTGACGCCGGTCCGGAATCCCTCCGGAGCCGGCCTGCGCTACCTCATGGCGATCGCCGGAGAGGGCGGTCAGGAGCTCCGTCTGTATCGATCGCTCTCCACCGACGTGGACGACCAGAACGCTGCGAGCGACCTCAAGTCCGAGAACCTCGATTGGGAAGAAATCAATCGCTTCACGGGCGCGGAGCTCGGGTCCTTCTGGCCCTGCTGCAGCTCGCAGTCGCACCAGACGCTCAACTTCGTCCGCGAACGCTCCCAGGCGACGCCAGGGAGTCTCGACGGCGCGCTCTACCTGATCGGCGCCTACAACCCTTCGGCCGTCAGATCTCCCGGAGGCGGCGAGGATTACTTCACGCTCTATCGGGTGAACGTCGACGTCCACGGGAATCCCCAGAGCCCCCTCCTCACTCACGTCAAAAGGCTGCACGTCACAACGAAGTCGCTTGCGGGCGACACCAGCCACTTTGCGGGCTCCACGGGCGTGTACGTGAGTCCCTCCGGCGAGCTCATCCTCTACGCCAACGAGCACGACGAGCAGGGGCCGTTCGGCCCTGATCCCATCTCCGGGGAGATACCGGAGGGCGGTCCGGGGCGGCGAGTGGCGCCACCGGGAGATGGTGCGTCCCGGCAGCCCGACCCTGAAGCCCTCGGTCGCGCCGGTCGGATCGCCTGCCGTGGACGAGGGCGGCACCGTGACCCTCACCGGGACCGGGCGCCCCCCGAGCACGCGCCCGTGGCTCCAGCTCTTTATCGATCCCGGCCTCGGCCTCTCGGACGAGAATTTCAATCTGGAGCTCGTGTACGACTACGACGATCGGAACGTGGAGGACTACGACAACCTCCCGATCATGGATTCGGCCCTCAACGACGAGGGGAGTTCCCTGCGCTGGTTTGCGCCGCAGGGCTGCAGCGTCGAGGTGGACCAGCATTCCATCGATGACGCCAATTTCCCGGGTGGATACAAGCTCCTGGCTGGTTTAGCCTCCCCGTTTGCCTACCCCAACCTCGGAACGATCCAGTGGGACAACGGGACAGGCTCGCCGAACGACCAGATCTCAGCGGTACGCTTCTCCTGCGACAACTACTACAGCGCGCCGATCGCCGTCTCCTGGGACGTGAACTTCGACGGAAGCTACGAGACCAACGGCGCGACGGCGAGCTTCAGCGCTGCCTCGTTCGACGGGCCCACGGTCGCCTACGTCCCCACCCGCGCACAGCACGCCACGGACACGACGGCGCTCGGAACCGGCACGACGCCGTTCCCCGTCACGGTGCGGAACGTCGCTCCCGTCATCCGGACGGCCACAGTGACGGATCCCCTTGGACGTGATCTCAACGGCGGCACGAACCTGGCGATCGCGGGCGTCCCGGTCCGGCTCTCGGCGACGTTCACGGACCCAGGCCGCGCCGACACGCAGACCGCCTCCGTCGCGTGGGGCGACGGCACCACCGACACGACATTCAAGACGTTCTCCGACGCGCGCAACGGCGCCACCGGCCAACTCGGCGACACCTACGTCTACACCGCGCCCGGCACGTACGAGATCGTGGCGACCATCACCGATGACGACTTGGATGCGTCGGCCGCGTCGTTCACCATCCAGGTGCTCTCCATCGAGCAAGCGATCACGGACGTCGTCGAGCAGATCAACGCCCTCCTCTCGACCGCGACCGATCCCAAGGTCGTGGCCGCACTCCTCAACGCGCGCGACGAGCTGACCGGGAACCACGGCGGCACGCCGCCGACGAACGGCGCGCTCGACCTGCTCGACGCGGACGACCCGGCCGGCGCGATCACGAAGCTGTCGGCGTCGCTCGCCTTTCTCATGACCGCGCAGGCGAGCGGCGCGGGCGACCTCTCGGCGCTCGCGGATCTGCTCGCCCTCGCCGCGGAGGGGATCGCGGCGACCGCGTACTACGAGGCGACCGTGGCGATCCCCAGCCCGAGCCGCGGCCAGGCGCGGACGTTCGACTCCATGACCCAGCTCGTCGTCGCCGGGCACGAGCTGGCCGCCGACGGGCAGTACGTCGAGGCCTGCGAGAGGTTTCGTCAGGCGACGCAGAAGGCGCTCACCCTGATGAATTGACGGGCGGGGAGCGAAGCGGGCGAGCGCGGTCGGGTTCCGGGCGATCCGGACCCGCACCGCGCTCGCCATCTCGGGCCGCCGAGCGCGCGGACCCTCACACCCGCCGTGATTCGTGCCGCCGGCGGCAAGCGCCGCTTACGCGTCGGTCCGGAGCATGGAGGAGGGATCGACGCGCGCGGCTCTGCGCGCGGGGCCGTACGAGGCGAGCGCGACGGCGACCGAGATCAGCACGAAACTGGCGGCGAACGCCGCCGGATCGAGCACCGACACGTTAAGAGGGCTTCGGGGACGAGACACTAGTCGCTGATGATGGTTCCGTCAGGCGTCATCGTGAAATCTGTCATCAGTGGCACGAACGTCCGCCACCCCCCATCGTCGATCGAACCGATGACCTTGACGAGGCCGAGGGGAACGCCCCGCCAGAACACCTGAATGTCCCCTTTGTACCGTTGACCGCTCGGCCCGGTGGTCTCGAACCGGCGCCAGCGGCCCACTTCGCGCGATAGCTCCGCGTACGACCGATGGCGCCATTCCTCGAGCTGAGCCTCGAGCAGCTGGCGTGCTTCATTGTGGTTCATGCCAACGTTATCGACCGTCCTCGACGAGGCTACAGGACTGCCCTGCTGCACGTCTTGACGGGCTCAACCGCGCGCGGTGTTCGGCGCGGCGGCTTCCGGGCGCAGACCGTGAAACGAGATCGATGGGGCCAAAAACACCAGGCGGGTCGGCCCGAGTCGGATTTGATTCGACGGGCGTGAGCTTCCGCCAACGTCCAGAAACAAGAATGGCCGGTCCTCCCGAGGGAAACCGGCCATTTCATGCGATTTGATTGGTCGGGGCGAAAGGATTTGAACCTTCGACCCCTCGGTCCCGAATCGGTCCGGGCAAGTCGATCCCGTCAGGTCTCCCCCATCAAACACTGATCGTTCATTGATCTGCTCGCGTCTCGGCGAGCGCCCATTTGTCGCGTCGTGTGGAAACCTTTGGTGACCTTTGTCAACTTGGCAGGTCCTGAAATCGATCAACGGCTCTCGTCCCGAGCCTGTTGTTCCTTCCGCCATGCCTGCCACCGCTGCGCTGCCGCCACGGCGGAATCGTATGTGTCTGGGAACGGATCGCTCTCAATGATCCGCTTCGCCATGGTATCCACATACCCTTCCAGAGAACCGCAGCGCGTCCAGACGTCCTGAATGTCACGCCGAAGCTCGCCGATGTCCTTCGAGCGTCGGTGGCATGACCTCTGGCGTCATAGGCCATCGCCCAAGCGCGAAAACACAGAACCGCGCAACCAATCGCTACGATCCAGGCTGTCCACTCCGACATTCGCGTCTCCTTGTGACGGTTTCGAGATGCGGGAATATTAATCTGCTCGCGCCGTTGATTCCGGAATCGGCTCTCGACAGCCTCGCTCCCCGAACACTCGCACTGCTCGACGACTACGGCGCTTGTGTGTGCTGGCACGGTCACGCGGCGTTGTCAGATCTGCCGAGGCGATCCAGAACTCCGGTCAAACAAACGTGCTGACGGGAGCCGCCGTCCTTCGCGGCGACTCCGCTACGTCGAATGCTTCAGCGTCCCACCGATCGAGTTCATGTATCCTGCCTGTGCGTGCTCCAGGAGCTTGAGAATCTGGTCGGTCTCCGTGATCACGTCCGCCATCAACTGCTGACGCTTCTCCGCCTCGTCTTCGCCGGGCAGAATATTCGACGCGGCGACATCTGCCGACGCCCGATAGAGCGTGTTGCCCACCTTGGGTCCGAGCCCTTCGG
The DNA here is from genome assembly GCA_963785755.1 of uncultured Acidobacteriota bacterium. GTDB lineage: Bacteria > Acidobacteriota > Vicinamibacteria > Vicinamibacterales > 2-12-FULL-66-21 > JACCXG01. The sequence continues at coordinate 238,242 of CAWAXG010000073.1, forward strand.
CCCACACCACGGTCGGCTTGTCGTATTCCTAAATCAGGCTTCGGCCGCGGGCTGGTCGAAGTGGAACACAAGCGAGTTCCGGATCCGTGCCATCGCCTTGCCGACATCTGTCTTTCCAGAGAACGTTTGTATGACCGCGTCGAAATGTTCTTGCGTGGCTCCTCCCGCCAACGCGAACTGCTTCAACTTCGCGTAACCAGACATCGCCGTTCTGCGAGTCTCGTGCAGATAGGCCACCGCCAGCAGGAACGCCCAGAGCCGGGTACCGGGCTGGGACGGTCCCGTGATGTCCTCCACGGCGACCGCAAGCGGTGCGCCGCTCTGATCGCGGTGATGGCCATGCCGAGCCGGAGGAAGTAGCCCGCGGTCTCCGGATCCGCCTTTATGGCCGCTGCATCCACCGTCACAGTCCACGCCCTTTCATCTGACATGCCATGTAACCCCTTGTCGTGAAACGGGATGTCCAGTCGAAGCTGCGCGATCCCCAGCTCGGCTATGTGATAATTGAATCATGGCTTCCAAGACCGTCAATTCGAGGTCGAACTCAAGGGCCTCAAGGTGAAGTTCGAAGGCGACGTGCAGATCGCCGAGCGGTTCAGTCACGAGATCGCCAGTGCCGTTAACAATCTGCATCCGCCCAGACGAAGCTGCTGCCTTCTCCGTCGCGACCCACCGCGACGACGCCACAACTGGAATCTGGCGGACGCCGGGGCGGTCGTCGCCGTCGTCGGACCGCGGCAACCGGCGGCAACGGCAGCGGCGGGATCGATCCGTCCATATTGACGGGACGACGGTGCCTCCAGACTCCAGCGGCGAGGAGCCCGCAGCAGAGACGCGTCGGCGTCGCTCGGGCGTAGGACAATCAGCACTCGTCGTGGCGTTGAAGGACGAAGGCTTCTTCGGTTGAGCAGCAAACGATCGGCGACATTGCGAGGCGCTGGGGAAGAGGGCCATACCTTCAGAGCACGCATCAGCCCGACGCTTGTCTCGCTGACGAAGCAGCAGGTGCTGAAGCGGGAGAAGAACGCAGACAACCAGTGGACCTACTTCGCCTGACATGGACGAAGCACGTGCCAAGCAGCTCGTCGGCTCCCTACCGATCGGAGCCGACGCGCTGACGCAGATTGCGACGACTGCAGCCCGCAACAAAAAATCCATAGCGACGACCGGCCCCTACGCAGAACGCTTTCACGCCGAGCTGAGAAAGGTGGTCGCGAGTGAAGAATCTGATCATGCCGGTCGTCGGCGCCATCGCAGGCTTCGACACCGGCCGCTCGTCACTCATCTCGAGACCGTGAAGTCCACGTCCGCCTCCGCTGCAAGAATCTGAACGCCGCGACGACAAATCCGGCTGATATGCGAAACGGAAGTCCTGCCGAACATCAGCAACCTCACGTCGCCGACGCAGCCGACATCGGAGCCGGTCATGGCTGCGGCCGTGCTCGCGAAAGCGCCGACCTACTTGGCAGCGAGCGCTGCTTCAAGCGAACGGCAATTACATCAACCGCTGGTTCGATGCCTCATCAGTGATGATTCGCAAGCTGGTGGAGAACGCGATCATGACGTCTACGAGAAGAACGGCAAGGAGGCAGAGATCAAGAATGCTGACGGCGAATACCTGATGCTGTCCGGCCTCATCTCGGCATTGCTCAAGCAAACGCATTGGAGTCTCGGCCGCGAAACGAAGAAGTGCCTGCCGGACGTCAAGCGGCTCGGGGATCGGTCCACACAACCGGCGCTACGAAGCCACGAAGCAGGACATCGCAACATCATCCCTGGCTTGCGCGCCACAATGGACGATCTCCTGCATCTGGCCGGGCACAAGTAACCCGCTCCGCAATCGCCCGCTTGAACGGTCCGACAACGCGCGTCTGCATCGTTTGGATGGTGACCGTCAAAAACTCCAATAACCGTTGGTCAATCAGAGGGCTGCAAATCGTTCGGTTTCAGGCAATAATCCTTCCCACACACGACGGCTCGGTTCCGCGGAGTCTCGCGCCCCACGCCGAGGCGCCACGCGGAGAACAACCGGGTTCGGCGTGGGGTCATTCCCCTGGCGACCTGATAGTCCGCTATAAGACGCGGGCTTCCCCTTGTCAGAAAGGCATCGGGAAATCGTCCCTGTGGCAGACGTGCTGCCTCGTGCAGTCGTCTGCGGAGCGCAAGTTATGGCTTGGCTCAGAGGTAGATCTCTCACGAAGGCCCATCGGCAGCGCATCAGTCCGGCAAGCATGGCAGGCCACGACGTCCGCCTGCTGATCACCTGCTCGAAACGTCAGTGACCGTCGCCGCTAAGACGGCCAGCGAGAAGAGGCGGACGCGATGAGCGAACCGACTCGTTGGATGGGGCGTCACCAGGATGGTGAAGATTCGTTCCAATCGGCGTGCGCGTTTGCCGCTCGTGCCTGACGGCCGGGATGACCGTCGTCACCGAGCCAGGCGCCTGCCGCGCCGATACTGGATTCTGCGAGAACGCTTCGGGAGCGCACGGTTCGTCGGCGCTGCCCAGCCCGTTCGCCAGGCGGGTGACCGCCAGGGTGGTCTCGGTGGCCTCCGTCAGGGCCGAGCTGAGGCCGCGGGGTAGCGATTCGGAGGTCTCCTCGGGGGGCGCCGCCGTGGCCTCGTGATTGCGTTCTCCTGCCGAATGCGTCTGATCCGCGACACGGTCTGCAGTGGCAAGTCCGTCGGCGCTGGAAGGGCGACGTGGACGGCGGGGGCTTGCTTCCCCAGGCGTGCCGGGCTTACGCTGTGCCAAGGTCGGTTTCCTTTCGTCGATGCCGGCGTGCGCCGCAACGCGCGCCGGTTCCTCTCGATCCCGCTCAGACTCACCAAGACTTCCCGACGCTTCCACCTAAAACGCTAGACCAGTTGCCTATTCACGCGGTTGTCGCCGCACCGTCCGACGACCTCACCGGCAGCGCGACGCCATCAACCACGACTGGTATCCGCCGCTGCTCCGCTGTGTCGATGTGCAGCACGAGCGTGCCGTCCGGTCCATCTTCATCTCTGGCGGCGCTCGCGGTGGACCCGGACAGGCCGACCCCTACTCCGGCGTTGACACCGACGGACCGTCGCCGCGACTTGCTGGCGCAGGCGCTTGGTCCGCTTCTGGCACGCAATGCGGGCGGCTGCGAAGCAGGCTCGTGCCGGAACGCCGACGAGGGATCCGAGCTGGACGATGCGTTGGTCGCCAGGACGGAACAGGTGAAATCCCGCACAGCCAGGCACTCAGTGTCGAGTGATTGACGGGGAGGAGCTTCGCGAGGACATATTGGGGAACGCCGCAGTTCTTGACAGCGAGCCTAAGGCGTCTGCGAGATTTACTGGAGGTTCTCCATAACAGACAAAAACAAATCGACGAACGTCTCTTATGGAACATGGGATTTGTTCGTTCGTCTAGATCCCCCTCGCAGACACCAACTGAGAGAATCCATCCGATGATCGGGAGTGGGATTTGTGCGACTGCTGATTGTGTGCTTGGCAGGTAGAGCGCCTTCTGCGCGCTCGACGACAGCAAAAACAAAAAAAATACGCTGAGTCGGGCGCACGCATGGGACTCCTCCCCGGGGGCACCCTCGCGGACAATGCACATCGACTCTGACAGGACGAACTGACGTCCTCGGCAGTCGGCGACAGAGCCAGCGAGGCGAACCCGTCGGATCGAGACCACCGACCCGGCGAGTGGCGCAGTCGTCCGAACACTGTATTGACTATACACGTCTATACAGCTATAGTTGTGTCTATGCCTCGGCCAGCGAAGATCATGTACCTCACTCAGACTCGATCCCGAGGACTCGAAACGCCTCAAGGAGATAAAGGCGCGTGACGGCATCCCAGAGTCTGAGCAGATTCGCCGCGGGCTGCGGCTCTGGTTCGCGGAGAAAGGAGTGCTGAAAACGCAGCGCAGGAAGTAAGAAGAGAGCGGACCGCCGGCGTGTTACGAGCACGACCGACGCCCTAACCCGAACCACCGAGTGACCGATGTTCCGGGCTGCCCGCCATTCTACGGGAGCCCCGACCCTGTGAGGTTCCCGTGAGAGCTGCCATCTACGCGCGCGTGTCCACCCTCGACCAGCAACCCGAGAACCAGCTCGCCGAACTCCGCCGCTACGTCGCGGCCCGCGGCTGGGACGGCGCCGTGGAGTACGTCGACCACGGCGTGAGCGGGGCGAAGGACCGCCGGCCGGCGCTCGACCAGCTCGTGAAGGATGCCAGGCGCCGCAAGTTCGACGTGCTGGTGACGCTGGAAGCTCGATCGGCTCGGGCGCAACCTGAAGCACCTGATCACGCTGCTCGAGGACCTGCAGGCGCTCGGCGTCGGCGTTCGTCGTCGCTCGGCGAGGGCATCGACGCCACGACGCCGGCCGGCAAGCTGCAGATGCACATCCTCGGCGCGATCGCCGAGTTCGAGCGCGGCCGGATCGTCGAGCGCGTGCGGGCGGGCCTGGCGCGGGCCAGGGCGCAGGGTCAGCGGCTCGGACGACCGAAAGCGCGGGTGCCCGTCGAACGGCTCCAGACGGTCGCCGGGCTGTCGGTTGACGACGCAGCGCGTACGCTGGCCGTCTCCCGATCGACGCTGAAGCGCTGGCGACGGCAGGTCCAACAATCCCTCCCGGCGTAGCCTCACTTTCGCCCCGGATCGACGGGAGATCCTGAAGGTCGATCCGGGGTCCATCAAACAGATGATTGT
>CAWAXG010000074.1:0-11938 GCA_963785755.1 uncultured Acidobacteriota bacterium
CGCTGCTACCATGCGAATGTGAACGTGTACGTTGCCCTGCTTCGCGGCATCAACGTCGGCGGTAACAATCTGATCAGGATGCCCGCGCTGAAGGCCTGCTTCGAAGCGGAACGCCTGCACGATGTTGCCACGTACATTCAGAGCGGAAACGTTCTCTTCAGAGCCGATCGTTCGAGCCAGCGGGCGTTGACCGCACGGATAGAGAAGGCGTTATCGCGAACGTTCGCGTACGAATCGCGCGCCGTGGTGCGCTCCTTCGAGCAGATGCGCACGGTCGTGCATCGAGCGCCGAAAGGGTTCGGCGAGCGGCCGGGCGCCTATCGGTACGACGTCATCTTCCTGAAGCACCCGCTGACCGTGGACGAGGCGCTGCAAAGCGTGACCGCCAAACCCGGGGTCGATCGTGTTTACGCTGGTGAGGACGAGCTGTATTTCTCCCGGCTGATCAGCAAAGCGGCGCAGAGCCAACTCAGTCGCATCGTGGGGAAGCCCGCGTATCAGAATATTACGATTCGCAACTGGAACACGACCCGCAAGCTGCTGCAGTTGATGGAGGCAATGCGAGTCGTACTACCCTCACACTCGCTAGCCTTGTTCCGATACCGCTTCGCCGCGGCCAGATCCCCGCGCAGCTCTTCCGCAGTGCGGCGCGGCCCGTACCCGGGCGTATCGCGCTGGATCCGCCACCCTTCCGCCAGCGGGCCCGCATCCACGACGTCGAAGCCGAACTGATCGAGCAGCCTGGTGACCGTCGCCTTGGCCTCGGGATCGTTGCCCGCGATCACCAGCGCGCGGCGATTCTTCGTGCCTGCGGGCTGGCCGTGGGTCGTCAGTTCCGCGGCGTAGATATGGTTGAAGGCTTTGACCACCTTGGACGTGGGGAGATGGGCCTGCAGTAGCTCCGCGGTCGTGGTCGACTCGTTATCGAGCTCGGGAATGTGACCGTCGCGCTGCGGATAGTAGTTGTTCGTGTCGATGACGACTTTCCCCCCAGAGGCTCGACCGGAACCGAACGGTAATGCTTCAAGGGCACGGTGACGACGACGATATCTCCGGCGGTCGCCGCATCCACGGGCGTCGCCGCGCGGGCTTTCGGCCCGAGCTCCGCCACCAGCCCGGACAGGGTCTCGGGCCCGCGCGAATTGCTGATCACCACGTCGTAGCCATTGGCCACCGCCAGCCGGGCGACCTGACTTCCGATGTGCCCCGCACCAATCAATCCGATGGTCGTCATAGCAGCTGCCTCCTGGCATTCAGGGTCCCGGCGAAGCTGAAAAAGAATCGGCGCTGGGGCTGGAGATGACGGGTTGGACGCACGCAATTGTGTAGTGCACTGATGATCGGCATAGTTGGCAAAGGTCGACAGTGGCGTCCGGGCACAACGAGTTCTGCTGGAGAGGCTGACAGTTCGAGTGCCAACAAGGAGGGCCGACGAATTGGTGTTCCGCTCCAGATCGGCACCGCGGGACTCTACTGACCACCTCTCGTGGGACCTGACCGTCAATCCTCGCGGACGCGATCGCGAGCCCCCATCGCATCTTTTTGCTCAAGCTGGTCTGTTCGGCGGGATTCTCAGCTGGCTCGCGGCCGACGTGCAGGACGCGGAGCAGACCGATGGCATCGCCGCCGCGGAAACGATCAGGCTGCTCGAGCCTTCAAGCGAACAACGAACCGTTCTTCCTCGCCGTGGGGTTCTACCGCCCGCACACGCCTTATGTTGCCCCGAAGAGGTATTTCGATATGTATCCGATCGACCGCATCGCGGTGCCGGCGCTGTGCGATGCCGAGACATTCCTCGCGGAACACCGAACCCGGCCTATCGAATCGCCGCGGCGCAGGAGCAGGACACGATGACCGACTCCCAGCGCCGGCAAGCCCTCCAAGGTGTACTAGGCATCCGTCACTTTCATGGACGCACAAGTCGGCATCGTGCTCGACGGGCTCGATTGCCTTGAGCTGTCTGAACAGACAAAACCGTCGTGGTGGTCACCAGCGACCATAGTTATCACCTCGGCGACCACGGGCTGTGGCAGAAGATGACCCTGTTCGAGCGGTGCGCGCGCGTTCCGCTGATCATCGCGCTGCCGCGGGCCAAGGTATTCGCGGCGCCGGAGCGCGCGGCCTCGCCGAGTCCGTGGATCTCGATCGAATGCTCGCCGAGCTGGCCGGCCTGAAACCGCCGCCACTCGACGGCGTCAGCCTCGTTCCGATGCTCTCAGACCCCGGCGGCTACGGTTAAAGACGCGGCGTTCACCCAGCTGCAGAACGGCCTGTCGATCCCGGAACGGATCGCTGGTGATACAGCGAATGGGACGAGGGCAAGGAAGCGACGGTGCTCTTCGACCTGCAGAACGATCCAGGCGAATCGACAAGCCGCGCACAGGATCCGGCGCACGCCGCGACGGCGTCGGAGTTGAAGCGCGGCTGGGTTCTTACCGACGATAATTATTTATTTCGTGTATCACCGAACCGGGTTTCGACGCCATCCGCATATACGGGGCCGGTCGATGTCATCCGCGAACGTGGATGAATCGACGCAAACCCCGGTGCGTGTGAGAGGTTCAGCGGGAATTGATGGCGGTCATCAGTCCGTCGAGCGTCCAGATCTCGAACTTCGTCGACGTGAGGGCGCTGGTGATGATGCGCGAGCCGTCCGGGCTCAGGTCCATGTTGTTGAAATTGCCCGACCAGAGCTTGAACGACGGGAGCAGGGATGAATCACGTCGTAGCTGACACCGTCGAACTCCGGGGTTACCCCGTCCGCCGCAACGCGCATGATCCGCCAGTTCTTCCGCGTATCGAACACTGTGAAGACGAGTGAACGCCCATCCGGGGTCCAGCGCAATTTGTCCCCGAGCCAGCCGGTGGCGAACCAGCCCACCACCTCGCGAGAGCCCGAACCATTCGTGCCGACGGTGAACAGCCTGGCGATGGCGTAGGCTTTGGTCCAGGCGGTCACGGCAAGGGTGTTGCCGTCCGGACTCACGGCGATCCCCAAATCGTTCGAGCGATCCGCCGAAGTGAAGGTGACGACCTGACGCTCCTCGCCGGTCGCCAGATCGACCGCGACGATGCCGGTGACGGGAGCATCTTCATTCACGTGCACGCCAAGATAGAGCGTCTTGCCGTCGGGGGGCGTGAGGCCACACCCGTCCGCGAGCGCCCGTTGGCATCACGATCGAACAGACGGACCTCCTGGCCCGTCGACAAATCGACTTTGTAGAAGCCCGCCCGCTGCGATCCGTCGACGCGATCGTTCGCGACCACAATCACGCTCTTTCCATCCGGCAGCCACCGCGGCGACTCGGACAGGCCTTGCCGCGGGTACGACCGTTCCTCACCCGACTGCAGGTCACGGATCACGAGTGCACATTCGCCATGGCGTTACCTCTTACGAACGCCACCTGACGGCCGTCCGGCGACCACGAGGAACCCATTCCGGCGAACATCAACGGCCGCTCTACCGCCGAAGGCGTCCGCGGCACGATGAAGTGGTAGTTGCCCCCGCCGGTGTCATTCGTGTAATGGAAAGTGCCAGTTCCGGTGACGCCGATCGCCATACCGCTGAAACCGTTGTGGAGAATGCGCGGCTCTCCTGCGGCTGCCGTCGAGAACTGCCACTGATTTCAACGCCTCCCCTTCCTTGTACAGCAGGTGTCCGCCATCGGGCGTCCATACGGGGGCTTCTTTCGAGCCCGCTGCGTGACGATCGCCGTCTCGCGCAGGCTCACCGTATCGAACACGTAGAGTAATGATCGGTCGACCCCTCTCGCGGCTCGGTCGCATAGGCGAAATCGGCCGTCGGGCGACAAGCGCTCAGGAAAATGATTCTGCCAGGCTCGAACGTTTTCAGGTGGTGTACAACCTGTCTTCGAGCGAGACCCAGCCGATCTCCGAGCGAGTGTTCAAGGAGACCCCGGTTTCGCCGGCGCGGTTCACGTTGACGAGCAGGCGTTGCCGTCAGGCGACCAGCCGCTGGGCCGCATCCCCTGTCCGCCTGCGAGAGCAGGATCTCGGGGTTCGCACCGGCCTCCAGAGCGATCACGCGCAGCGATCGACCAGTCGGACGCGTTCCGTCGTCCATGTCGTTCCAGTTGTAAGCGACACGGCGCCCATCCGCCGAAATCCGCGGCATGCCCGGAGTGCCTGACGGCCCGCCCGCGACGACCAGGGTCTCCTTGCCGGTGTCCATGTCACGGGCGACGAGATTACGAGAGCTATAGCCGGCGCGCTCCCAACCGATCGCGGTGCGTCCATTCGCGCTGATGTCGACGACCGCGGCCCATCCACCCTCCAGGACCTTTCTCGCGACGACATCCGAGCGGCCGCCCCGGCCGGCGGTCCTGGCGGCGAGCTTTCGACTGTGCCTTCGAGACTACGTCCCGCTGGTCCGGGTAGTCGCGAATGATGGCGGCGTACAACGCCCGCGCCTCCGTGTCCTTCCCGCTCCTTCAACATCGCGATCTGCAGCCGCGCCGCCGCCGCGAGCGCGCGATCGGCCTTCGTCGCGACCTCCTCGTACATCGCGACGACGCGGGCGGATTGCCGGCCGCTCTGTTCCAGCAGCTTCGCGCGCTCGAACAGTTCGCGCGGGCTCTGCTGGGCTCGCACGCCAACCGACAGCACGGCGATATCGACGCGCCGGTCAGTGCCGCCTGCCAGGACTTGCTTTTCATGACCTGCCTCTCTCTCCGTCGCACGCATCGGCGACGGAACCATCGTGCCGGGCGGCCCGGTGAAGTGCTTGAAGGGACTGTCAAGGTCTTGCGGAGGTTTCGAACCGGTAGCCGACGCCACGGACGCCGACGATGAGCACCGGGCAGTCAGGATCGGGCTCGATCTTGCGCCGTAAGGCCGACACGTGGGTATCGACGGTGCGATGCGTCACGTGCACGTCGGCTCCCCACACTTCGTCGAGAAATTCGTCGCGTGAGATGACTTCACCTCGCCGGCGCACGAGCAGGGCGAGCAGGTCGAATTCCTTGGGCGTGAGTCACGACCTGTCCCGCCCGGGTCACACGCCGCGCCGCGAGGTCCAGGTCGAGTTCGCCAAAGCACAGGCGACGAGCGTTCGGCCTGGTACCACCGCGGCGCAGCCCAACCTTGATCCGCCCCACCAGCTCGCGAAGGGAGAATGGCTTGACGACATAGTCGTCAGCGCCGGCCTCGAACCCTGTCACTCGATCGGCCTCCTGACCGCGGACCGTCAACATGATGATCCACAGCTCCGGACGCTCCGGGCGGATCGTCCGGCAGACTTCGAATCCGTTCTTGCCTGGCAATGACAGGTCGAGAAGAAGGACGTCGGGACGGGACGTGCGGGCGAGCGCCAGCGCATCAGGGCCCGTTGCGGCGGAGTCGACGTCGAAGCCCTCGAATCGCAGCTCGTCGCGAATCGCCATGACAATCGCTGCCTCGTCGTCAGCAATGAGCACCCGCGCCATCGTCACACCCGCCGGCCAACAGAGACCGTCGAGCCTTCCGGCGACGGCGCGGCGTCGGCGTCCGACACGTGCGGCTTCAGCGGAAGCGTCAGGATGAAGCGGCTGCCTGGGCCCGTTCGATCGGAGGCGATGACCGACCCGCCGTGAGCCAGCGCCGTCGCCTTGACCAGCGCCAGCCCCAGCCCGGTGCCATGAACGCTCGCATTGTCGCCACGACGGCTGCGGAAGAAGGGCTCGAAGATGCGTTCACGGTCTGCGGGATCCACGCCAATGCCTTCGTCGGCGACGGTGATGTCAACGGTCGCGCCGCTGGTCTCCACGCGCACGTCGACGCTCGAATCCGATCGGGAGTACTTGATGGCGTTGTCGAGGAGATTCCGGATCGCGTCGAAGACGGCCGCGGGATCGAGGAACATCGCGGGAATATTCTGCGGCACGGCGAGCTGCAGCGAAATATGCTTCGCTTCCGCCTGCGGGCGCATCCGATCGATGGCGTCGCGAACAATCGATTCAATCGCGGCGTGCTGCAACAGATAGCGTCTCTCGCCGCGTTGCAGCTGCTGCGCCTCGAGCAGGCGGTTCACCAGCGACTCGAGCCGGACGGCCTCGGCGTCGATGGCCGCGCAGTAGGTCTGCGGAGCGTCGGCGTCGAAGCGACCTCCGGCGATCCGCTCGGTGAGCAGACGAATGCTGGTGACCGGACTCTTGAATTCATGGGTGATGGCAGCGACGAACGTCGCCTGCAGCTCGCGAATGGCGACGTCACGCTTGCGAATCCACGCCGTCATCGCGAGTCCGCAGGCAAGCACCACGATCGGGAACAACACCCGCGCGTAGTTGAGGAGCCGGTCGCGCGACGGCGGCGGCGCCGCATCGAAGGCCAGCGACCAGCCGCCGATCGACTCCAGCTGGAGTGAGCGGCGCAGATCGCCCCGCTCGCAGCGATGCCCCAGAGGACGCCACGCTGATCTTCAAGGGACGGATGGAAGGGCTGATCCTTCAGCACCGGTTCGATGGCGGCGGCCACTACGGCATCGGACCGCGGCGGAGGAATCACCACGCCATTCCATCTCGGCGATGCCGGGTTGCCGGGCCGGTCCCAGATGCAGGAGCGTCCGTCCTGTTTCGCCAGTGACCATCTGCGCGCGGGCCGGCACGCGCGCGGTCGCGGCGAACGTCGCCCGCACCAGTTGCGCGTTCGCACTGAGCGCGTCCAACCTGCCATCTCTTCCGGCGTCGTGGTCGGAGCGGGCCTCGCGAAGCCACCGCTGCAGCTCCGCGTCGTAAGCCCGTCGCTGGTCGAGCGTCAGCCACCAGCGACCGCTGCGCAGCTCGCGCAGGGTCCGCTCGAGCGCAGACGCGAAGCGCTGGCGCGCTGGCGTCGTCAGTGCCTCGCTCTGACTGGCGACGATCATGGCGAGAGGAATACCGTTCGGTGCGCGAGCGTCGAGTGGGAATGTCGTTGAACCGGCGTAGCGAATCACCAGGTCGCCGGCGGCTTCAGACGACCTGACCAGCGCCAGCTGCCATTCAGCCCAATCGCGCAGCTGCGGCACCTCGCGCAGCTGCTCGTACAGCGCGACCGCCTCCAGCGTACGACCCTGCACCATCGCCGCCGCGGCTCGGGCGGTCAGGGCGACCGTCTGCTCGTCGGTGACTACCTGAAAATAGGCTGGATCGTCGGAGTGGATGTCGCCGGCGTACACACGGTCGGTCGGGAACCACACCACGCCGCGATGATCAACTGCAAAGGGCAGTCCCCTCGCCGCCCGTGCGCTCGTGTCGCGGTCGCTTGTCGCGTGCGCCGTCGTGAGCTCGCGATCGAAGGCGGCCGCAAGAGCTGCGTCGGCGAGTCGGGCGAACTGCCCTTGCTGCTCCCGCATGCGCAGCTGCTGCTCCACGTCGTCTGCCCGGATTGCTGTCAGTCCGAGCAGCGCCAGCGCGACGGCCGGCAGGCGCGATAAACAGGCCAAACACCCACCACCACGATTGCCGGAATGCCATCTGAGACCAGGTCCACATCGGGAGATGACCATTGTCGGCTGTCGGCTGCGAACATGCGTCAGGATTCGGTGAAGATTTGCCGGGCCGAATCGCGTCCAGCCACGAGGTCATACCGATACCTGAGGGCGTCATGCTAGTTTCGACGCGCAGGTATCGCGGCTCGTGACGTCGAAGCGCCGACGCGACGTCACCCCCAGGCCACGGATCCGGTGAGACAGATCAGCTCCGTCACATGACAGACGACGCAGTCCCGCGCGCGTTGATCGGAGGCGGATTGGGATCCAGACGGCCCACACTCCTGCAGATGTGGCTGATTCAGTGGGCCCCAGGTACTTCTCTGGCCGGTTGGGCGTTAGCGGTTGTGGTCCTTCAGCGCCTTGGCAGGGACGGCAACGCCCTGACGTTCATCTTTCTCGGGATGTTTGCGGGATCGGCGCTCTGGGCAGCGGTCGCTGTCTGTTCCCTCCCCCTGTTCTTTCTCATCAGACCGTTGGTTGATCCGCTGGCGCGAGAGGCCACGCGATTGCGGGCGGCGATTCTTGCGGCTGCTGGCGCGACTCCGTTCCTGGTCGTCGCCATCCTCGGCTGGTGGTTACTCAGCTCACTCAACACGCGTGGAGAACCTGCGGCCGGACTCGACCTCTTTGCTGTACTGGCTTTGTGCGTCACTTTCGGCGTGGGAGCGTTTGCCGCGGCCGAGATGTGGACTTCAGCCTTCCCCGCCACTCACGACAGACGCTCACAGTTCGAGGAATATCGTGACATTACGCTCGCCGTCCGCGTCAAGGAAGATCTGGAGGTTCTGCGTTTGTTGCTCGTCAACAACGCACTGACGCTGCTGAGCATGCTGACGGTCGTTCTGCCCGTAGCGATGGTTGGCATCGTGGTACTCGGCTTACCAGGGCGAAAGTACTTCGAACGTCCGCTCTGGGTCGTGCTCGTCCCACTGTCTGTTCTTGTGTTGCTCGCGCCCATTCTCATCGTGCTGACGAGCTATCAGCTCGGACTGTGGCACTTCCTGCCGGTCCGAGCCTCTGGCGTGCTGCTCTTCGCGTCAGGCACTGCGATGTTGCTGCTGTTTTCGATCGAGCCGTTGGATGAAATCTATGGCGGGCTTTCGTTCGGGTATTCGCCGCCGGCATGGATGTACACCGTCGTTCTATGGTTACTCTCTCTCCCTTGTCTTTTGGTCACTGCGAGCGTATTGGGTATGTCTCTACGTCTCGCACGGATCAGGCCTCCGCTTGACCCTGTAGTCCGCGGCTGGCGCCCGTGGCCCACTAACCTCATGGCGCCAGCCCTGCGAACTCTTTGCGTACCAAGCTTTGTCGTCGCCTTGCCCCGTGGTCGGTTTCAGTCGACGTTTCTCTTCGTGCTGGTTGTGGTTCTATTGGCACTACACACCGCGCTGGTGCTCGGACCAGCAATGTCGGCGCCTGCGATCTTGAAGTCGGTTGTCTCTTCTTCGCTGAGTGGCACACCCACGACCACTCCAGATGACGGCATGCCTGCAACGGTTGGGGCGGCGATCACGGCACGGTCGTCACAAGCGTCGAGCCCTGCTGCTGTCACTCGAACGGATATTGATTGGTGTTCCCTTCGTTTTGATTCTTGCGCTGTTATTCGGAGGGGTGGTGTTGAACAGGAGGCTGGCTGCGCGATTGTTGCGTCTTGCCCACCGACGAGCCGCGGGTATTTATCAGACGATCACCCGGCACGACACGCGAGCGCCGATCCTGTTTCTGAGGTCGTTCAAAGAAGAGAAACGTCTGCTGGCGGCGCCGGCGAGATCGCTGCTCGCGAAGGTGCTCAGATTGAGAGATGCAAAAAGGACTCTCGATGAAATCGTCCTGGATGCCGCAAGCCCCGTCGGTCCGGTTGTCGCGCTCGGCATACCAGCCGAGAAGGCGGCGCCATTGGGTGCGGCGCGGGTCTATGCCAGCGATGCTGAATGGCAAGAGGCGGTTCGTGGACTGGTTCAACAGAGCCGGGCCGTCATCATTTGCGTGGAAGACGGCGAAGGTGTGCTGTGGGAGCTGACGCATCTTCTTGCGGAGGCGCACCTCACCAAAACTCTTTGTGTCCTCACGCCTGACACGTCGTCCGAGACCCTTCTGCGCGCCCTTCAGCAGGCACGACAATCAGGCAACGTACCGCTCAGCGATGTCCTCGAGCAGGTTCGAGCCCATGGCTCCCAGGTTGGAGCGGGCAAGCTCTTGGTAGGGGTGTGGTTCCCAGGCGGTATCGTTACGCCAATCTTCGCGGAAGACCGATCCGACTACACACATTGGTGCATGGTGAACCTGGTGCTTGCGGCGCTGACCAGTGGTTGAAGCGATCTCCTCGCGTCAGATCAGTCAGGGCCGGATCGCCGGCGCGCGAACGGGCTGCCCGGGCGTCACGCCGTCCACGGCCCGGCCGTTCGCCACGACCGCGACGCCGTTGACGAGCACGTGACGGATCCCGATCGGCGCGAGCGCCGGCTCCCGGTAGGTCGAGCGATCGATCACGGTCGCGGCGTCGACAATCACGATGTCCGCGTCGGCGCCCGTGCGCAAACGTCCCTTCGTTTTCATCGCCGGCACCCGCCCCTCGAGGCGCCGCGCCGGCATCAGCGTCATCTTCCTGATGGCGTCCATCAGCGTGAGCGCCTGCTGCTCGCGCACGAAGCGGCCGAGCACCTTGGAATAGGTTCCCGTCGTCCGCGGGTGACCGATCCCGTTCTCCCAATAGGCGTCGCTCGCAATCATCGTCAGCGGACTCGTCACCGCCGCCTTCACCATCTCCTCGGTGTTGGTATGCAGGACGACCGGGCCGCCGATCTTGCGATACTTCTCGAACGATTCCCGGTTCAGCCGCTCGCCCGTCCTCGGCCATTCGAGCAGCGCAAGCCGCTCGGCGGGTGCGCCGACGTACTCGTCCAGGTTCGCCGACTGAATCTCGGTCATGCCCGCCGTGTACGGATACGCCTCGGTGGTGACGTCCATACCCTGGTTGCGCGCCCGGTCGATCACGGCGAGCACTTCGCGCGTCGCGCCCACGCTCGTGCTGTTCACGTGCACGATGTGAAGCGGCGCCTTCGTCTCAGAGGCGAGACCGATGGCTTCTTCGACGCCGGGCAGGCCGCGCCGGGTATGCGCGTGAACCGGCGCGCGCCGCCGGCCGGCGACGCCGAACACGGCGAGCAGCTCGTCACGACTCGCCGCCGGCGTGTAGACGAACCCTGCGCCGATGCTGACCGCGCCGCGATCGAGTCCCTGCTCGATGCGCCTCACGATCTCGGCGATCTCGCCTGTGGACGCGGCCTGGTGCGCACCCGCGCCCGTCGGCAGAAACGCGCCCGGGTCGCGGAGCACCGCCATGCGCACCGGAATGTGGCCAACGCTGACGCCGTAGTTGATCACCTGACCGCTCTCCCGCTGGCGGTACCACCCGTCGATGTCAGCCGCGCCGACCTCGAGCTCGAGCGCAGTCGTCACGCCGTCCGATGCACGAAGCTTGTAGACGTCGGCGGCCTGGCCGTGCGCGTGCAGATCGATGAACCCGGGAACGACGATGGCGCCGGTGGCGTCGATGGTGGTGCGTCCCGTCAATCGTTCCGTGGAGACGGCGGCAATCGTCCGGCCCGTGATGCCGACGGATCGAACGGCATCCAGGTTCGATTCGGGATCGAGCACACGGCCGTTCACGATGACGACGTCGTAGGTCTGGGCCCGCAGCAACACCACGGAGACAGCAGCCAGGAGCGCGCCGAGGCAGAGCCACGCTCGTTGCTTCCGGGCGAGGTCGCGCACGGCGCTACTCCTTCCAAGGGTTGTTGGCGAACACGGCGAGCTCCGGCCACAGCGCTCGACGCGGCATGTCGAGGGCGGCCATGATCGTGTCCGCGATGTCGGCAGCATAAAGCTTGTTCGGATTGTTGCGGCCGAACTTGCCGCCAAAATTCGTCTGCACCTCCGAAGGACAGATGCAGATGACCCTTATGCCGTGCGGCCGCAGCTCCGCCTGCCAGCACTGGCTGATGCCGCGCACGGCCCACTTGCTGGCGGAATAGGACGTCGCCGTTGCCGCGCCCTTCATGCCCGAGGTGGACGCGAGGTTCACGATGTCCCCCTCGCCGCGCTCCTTCATCGCCGGAACGATGCGGTTCGTCAGATCCACGAGCCCGAAGACGTTGGTGTCGAACATCTCCTTCATTTTCGAGACGTCCAGCGCGCCGATCTCACCACGATAGGCGTAGCCGGCATTGTTCACGAGGACGTCGATGCCGCCCATGCGTTCAGTGCACGCGTCCACGGTTCGCGCGTTGTCGTCGGGTACTGAAACATCGGCCTGCAGGCCGACGGCGCCGGTTTTTCGCGCCATCGCGTCGATGAGCTCCTTGTTGCGGCCGGTGAACACCACCTGGTGCCCGGCATTGCGCGCCTGCTCGACAATCGCCGCGCCGATGCCCTGACTGCCCCCGGTAACCAGAAAACGCGATGGTTGCA
>CAWAXG010000075.1:0-886185 GCA_963785755.1 uncultured Acidobacteriota bacterium
CGCCCAATGCCCGGGGAACGAACACACGAAGGGGTACTCGCCCGGCTCGGTGGGGGCGTCGAACGTCACGACGGTTGACTCTCCTGCGTTCAGCAGCCGCGAGGCCACGAGGACGTTCGGCGAGTCCGGGACGAAGCCGCGCAGCTGCGCGTTCGGCTCGTTCAGCGATCCGAACAGCTCCTTCTCGTACTCGGCGATGGTGCCGCGCCTGAAGATCACGATGTTGTGCGGCATGTCGTCGGTGTTGTTCAGGGTGATCTCGACCCGTTGACCGGGTCGCGCGGTGATCGTGGTCTGGGTGAACTTCATCTGACCGCTGATCACACCGAGCGTGATGGCCACGGCGCCGCGACTCGCCGCGCTGGGCGCCCCTGCCGACGGTGACGCCGATCCCGCGGGCGCGGACGTCACCGGCGACTTCATCATGCCGGCGACCGGACTGTTGGCGAGCAGGAACTGCTGTGCGATCGGCACGTTCGGCACGATCTCACGGCGTCGTCCGCCCTGCCACGACTCCTCGACCTTCGCGCCCCAGTCACCTTCGAGGCGGATGGTGAAGCCTTCTCCGGCGATGGCCATGCCGGTCAGCCCGGATCCCTTCGCCAGCGGCGACACACCGGGCGCCGGCGCCGGATCGGGCACGAACCCGCCACGGCCGTTGACGTTCGAGATGCGCACGGCGATCACGTTCGAGCCTGCGGTCAGGACACCCGCGGGGATGCTGTACTGCCGCGGCAGGTTGCGCGACGTCACGGTGGCGCCGATGCGAACACCGTTGACGTAGGTGACATCGGAATCGTCCACGATCCCCAGCCGGATCTCCGCTGGCCTGCCTGCGGCGTTCGCCGGCACGTCAATCGTCCGCCGGAGCCAGATCGTGCCGACGTGATCGCCGATGGCGGTCTCGCTCCAGACCTTCGGGGCCGGGACAACTTTCCAGTCTGCATCCGGGAGCGAGGGCGCCGACCAGTCCACGCCACCGCCCCGCTCCCCGCGCGCACCGCGAACCGCGATCTTCATCACCTCGGGAACGCCGACTTCGTCTGCGTACGCTTTCAGGAAGCCTTCCTCGTGCCTGGTCGCGGCGATCCAGACCGCCTCCGGCAGCCACTCATCCTCCATGACCGCCTGATCCTTGCTGGCACGATAGATTTCGCGACCGGCTTCGACGGAAGCAGGCATCCTCGAGAACGCGAGCAGCGCGTTCAGCCGCACGTTCAGATCCTTGTCGGTGAGCGCGCCAGCCGAGAGCGCCGCCGCGATCGACTGCTGCGTCGTCGGCAGCACCGACAGCGCTGCCTTGCGCACGCCGGCGGCCGGGTGTGAGAGTGCGCGGGTCGCCGCTTCGAGCGAAGCCGCATTGCTTGCCCGCCGGAGCGCCTGGCGCGAAGGCGGGTTGCCGTCGAGCACACCGAGGCCGTGCAGCGTCCACAGCGCATGGACGGCGGGGGAATTCAGCCCGATCCTGTCGACCGTGCGGTCGTTGATGACGGCGATGATCTGCGGGACGACATCGGTCTTGCCTCGCTCGACGATGAGGCGCTGTGCCGTCGTGCGCCAGAACATGTTGTCGTGGCGGAGCGCCTGCACGAGCTCGAGCGGCCGGCTCACGCTCAGCGAGAGCGGCGTGTACGGCTTCGCGTCCTTCCACACGAGCCGGTAGATGCGGCCGCGATCGTGTTCGCGCAGCGGCGTGTCGTAGGCATTGCCGAGGCCGTTCTGAAACGGATGCTCCTGCGCAATCGGGCCGATTGGCGTCGGGTTGTGCTGGATGATGAAGTCGTAGAAGTCGAGGAGCCACAACGCGCCGTCGGGTCCAACTTCCGCGTGCACCGGCGCAAACCACTCGTCATCGCTCGCGGCGATGTTCCAGCCGTCCTTCTCGGCGAAGCCCGAGCCCTGGCGCTCGACGATCGCCCGATGGACAACGTGGCCGGTCGGCTCGTTCACGAAGGCGATGCGGTTCCAGGTACTCCTCGGGGAACGCGCGCGCGGTATAGAAGTTGTGCCCCGCCGCGGCGGTGAACCCGCCATGCACATCGACCTGCCGCACTTTCTGGGTGTTCGCCTGCATCGCGTAGTGGCCGTCGATCTTCTTCTTGCCGTCGCCGGTCAGGCCGGACACGCCCTGGTAGTACGGCCGCGGGATCGCGACGTAGACGCTGTGCTCGCCGTTCGCGGTCGAGCCGAACACGTCGAAGGTCTCATTGAAGGCGAGACCCCACGTGTTGTTCGTGAAGTTCGCCATGTGCTCCATCCGGTTGCCGTCGCGCGAGAAGCGATAGAGGGCCTGATTGAAGTTCAGGGCCTGCCCGCCGACGGTGCCGTTGAAGCCCGAGTAGCCGACCGCGCCCCAGACCCAGTTGTCCAGCCCGTACTTCAGGTTCGACGCCAGCGCGTGGGTATCGCGGATGCTCCAGCCACGGATCAGGGACTCGCGCAGGTCGGCCTTGTCGTCACCGTTCGTGTCTTTCAAAGCGACCATCTCTCCAGCCTGCGAGACGATGATGCCGCCATTGGCGAAGACGAGGCTGCTGACGATCGTCAACTTGTCGGCGAAGACAGTGGCCTTGTCGGCCCGGCCGTCGTGGTTGGTGTCTTCCAGGATCTTGATGACGTCATTCCCCTGGCCGGCCGGCTGCGGGTTGTTGGGATAGTCCCTCGTCTCCGCGATCCAGAGCCGGCCGCGCTCGTCCCACGCCATCGCTTCCGGGTTGCCGGTGATCAGCGGCTCGGCCGCGAACAGCTGCAGCTCGAAGCCGGGCGGGATCTGCATGTGCTTTGCGGCTTCGCCGTCCGAGAGCGGCTGTTGCAACCTCGGCGCTGGAGTCCGCCGCTCGTAGTTCGGAACCGGCACCGGAGCATCGGTGTACTGCAGCGGCGCGATCGCGAGCGCGGAGAGTCGGGCCGCGACGTCACCCCCAATCGCCCAGGTCATCGCGTTCTTCATGAGCGCGTGGAAGCTCGGATGGCCCCACACTCGCTCGTCGTGCCCATAGGCAGTGTAGAAAACGCGGCCTTTTCCGTGGGTGCGGACCCACGTCCACGGCTCGCGGCCCGCGCCTTCGGTCCGCTCCATCAGGACGGTGCGATCCGGACCGGGTTTCGTGTGAACGTAAGTCTCGTCCCAGACCTGGAACGGCTGCAGCCCCGCCAGCACCGGGTGCGAGGGATTGACGAATGCCGCGGAGAACTCGCCGGTCCCGTGCCGCTCGAACTGCGCACCCAGCAGGGCGATGTAAGGTGGGGAATTCTGGAAACAAAACGAAGCCGAGTGGAGTGCCAGCAGCCCCTTGCCACCGGCCACGAAATCGAGCAGCGCCTTCTCCTGGGACGCGGCGATCGCCCGGTGATTCGAGTAGATCAGCAGCGCGTCGTAGTTCGCGAGGTTCGTCGCGTTCAGATCGGCGGCGTCGGTCGTGTAGGAAAAGTTGAAGCCGTAGGGCGCGAGCGCCGCCTTCAGCATCGGCGCAAAGCGATCCGAATCGTGGTACCAGCCGCCAGCCTTCGGGTCGGTAGCCTCGGTCGCGTTAGCGTGACCCAGGAACAGGACCTCGACCCGTTTTCCAGGTGGTGGCCCTTGTGCGATCGGCGCGGGACCCGGCGCCGTCACCAGCGCACCGGCGATCAGGGCGACCGTGGCGAGGGGAGCCGGTCTCACGCCCGCATGCTCTCGAGCCCGTAGTGTCCCATAGCTCGGCCCAACGTCTTGAGATTAGAGCCCAACGTGCTCGCGGTGGGCGCCGTCGACTGTCCCGCCGTGGTCGACGCTTCCTCTCCGCATTCTACTCGCCGCGCGGATTCGCACCGAGGGAGTCTCGCGGCCGCATCAGTCGCCGGCAACGTCTCGGTGGGCTGCTCAACTATTACTGTCGCGCGGTGTGATGTGTGCAATCCTGTCGTCAACGTCGCCGGACGGCCGAATGGCTTCGTTCGAACAAGAAGGGCACGTCTACGTGATTGATTTCGCATGGTGGTCGGAATATTGGCGAACCACAGACTAGGAGGCAGCAGATGGGAGATCACAGGCGGGCACTGTCGCTGATCGTGGCTGCAGCGGTGACCGCGGTGTGCTCGGCGGCGCAGCCCGAACGCGCCCGCATCATTCCCGCGCCGGCGGTGGACGAAGCGGCCGGCCAGGCGACGTCGGAAACCGCCGTGCTTGCCGGTGGCTGCTTCTGGGGTGTGCAGGCCGTGTTCCAGCACGTGAAAGGTGTGACGCGCGCGGTGTCGGGCTATGCCGGCGGAGAGAAGCAGACCGCGCGCTACGAGAGGATTGGTGACGGTGACACCGGTCACGCCGAGTCGGTCCAGGTGATGTTCGATCCCAGGCAGATCTCCTACGGCCGGCTCCTGCACGTGTTCTTTTCCGTCGCGCACGATCCCACGGAGCTCAATCGTCAGGGGCCGGACGTCGGCACGCAGTACCGCTCGACCATCTTTCCCACCAGCGCCGACCAGGCGCGCGTGGCGAAGGCGTACATCGCGCAGCTGAACGAGGCCCGTGTGTTCGAGGCCCGGATCGTCACGACGATCGAGATGGAGCGGCCGTTCTACGAGGCCGAGGGCTACCATCAGGACTTCCTGGTCCGCAACCCATCCCACCCGTACATCGTGTTCAACGACTTGCCGAAGATCGAGGAGTTGAAGCGCGTGTTCCCGGATCTGTATCGCGCCAATCCGGTGCTGGTCGGCCGTCCGCGCTGAGACATCGACCCGCTTAGTATTCTTGCCCCACACCATGCCTGAATTCGTGATCGAGCGCGACATCCCCGGCGCGGGACAGATGACCGAGGAACAGATTCGGGACGTATCCATCCGATCGCTGGAGTCTTGCGCGGTATCGGACCTCAGATCCAGTGGATGCACAGCTACGTCACCGATGATAGCGTCTTTCCTGGCAACGTTCTCGATCAGATCCTTGCGTGGTTCGGCTCGTTCGCGCCGCCCGACGTGTCGCGGATCGTCACGACGCAAATCCAATTGATCAGGGAGAGCGGTCACACCGGGCTACTGACGTTCGGGGTGCTCGGCGCGCTGTGGAGCAGCTCGTCAGCCATGAACGCGACGATTGACACGCTCAATCGGGCCTACGGCATTCGCGAGGCGCGAGCCTGGTGGAAGGTACAGTCCTTGGCGATCGTGCTGACAATTACGATGAGCATCTTCGTGCTCATTTCGTTCACGCTGATCGTCGCAGGACCGGAGATCGCGGAAACGGCTGCTGCGCGCCACGGACTCGGGCCGATATTCGAATGGACGTGGAAGATTCTCCAGTGGCCGGTCATCTTTCTACTCATCTCCGAGGGATTTGCCGCCGTGTACTATCTCGCTCCGGATGTCGAACAGCGTTGGCCCTGGATCCTTCCAGGCGCACATCTGGCAACGGGCCTGTGGCTCCTCATCTCACTGGGATTTCGGTTCTACGTGACCCATTTTGGTCAGTACAACCAGATGTACGGCGCGATCGGTGGTGTCATCGTGATGCTGCTCTGGTTCTACCTGTCCGGCCTGGTGCTGCTGTTCGGCGCAGAATTCAACTCGGAAATCGAGCACGCTTCGCCATACGGAAAGGCCGAGGGCGAGAAGGTTCCGGGCGAACATCGCGGCTGGTTGTTCCGTTCGCGGCGCCACAACCGATTAGGCGAGACTCCTGAACCGGATCCAGTCCCAGTGATCACTCGTCAATCCTCCTGATCCCGCGCGGTTCTGCTTCCTCGAAACCATCTCCTCGAAACGCGCCGTCGCGCGCATGGTCGCCGCCGCGCACGGCAACAAGGAAATCGCGCGCCGGTTCAATGTCAGCGAAGAAACGATCAAGCACCATCTAGCCGGAGTATGATCCGCGCCGAAGAGGAGGCTCCATGTCGCAGCAGGACGTGCAAACGATTCGAGAAGGCTACGAGGCGTTCAACCGCAAGGACATCCCTGGCGTGCTCCAACGGTTCGATCCGCAGATTGAGTGGCACGAGCCAGGTGGGGGCCGCGCCCCAGCGGGGGTCTTCCACAGTGGCCAAACAGTTGCGGACAAGGTATTCAGCCTTGTGCCCGAGAACTTCGATGACTTTAGTGCCGATGCCGAGCAATTCATCGACTCCGGCGAGCATGTTGTTGTTGTCGGGCATTTTCGCGGACGGGCGAAAAGCGGAACAGTGCTCGACGCGCCGTTCGTTCATGTCTGGAAGATGCGGAACGGCAAGGCGGTGAACTTCTATCACCACGTTGAAACGTCCGCCTGGACGAAGGCGTGGGGTGGGTAGCGACCTCGCATGTCTGCTGGAAAATACATTCCGTTCACGACCTTCAACGCGACGCGACCACCTGGCACGAGAACACGCGCGGCCTCGGCTGAGACTTGTTCGTTTTCATCCTTCGAACACGTGCGGTATGCGGTTGTGGAACCATTCGATCGACCCGCACCGCTGGAAGGACCAGCCGCTGACGCTCGACGGTGGGACGACCTCCGGATCATCGGCTCCATCAGCGACGACGGACGCAGTTCGTTTTCGGACCACCGTCGCCAGAATCTCCGCGTATCCGGTGCTTGAGCATGACTCCGGTGCGATGCCCTACCAGGGTGTCGAGCGCGGCTCTCAGGTTCCGTGACCACCCGCTCACGCCGGCCGTCAGGCCGAATGACAACAACGGCGCGCCGCTCCATCACGGGCTCATCGTCGCCGAGGCCGCGTGCAAGTCGGTGGCGCGCAGGTGGGCGCCACGCATTCGGGCTCGGGTTACGTGATGCAGTCTGTATGGAATCCGTTCCGTCGGCCCCGGATGGGCAACCGACGTCTGTCGGAAAAGGAGTAAGATTCGTCGCCCTCGGAAAACGGCACCTGCGTACAGATGAACGGAGGAGCATATGCAGTCGAAAGACGTCGGCTCCCGTGATGCGACGAGTTCTGGAACAACCCGGCGACGTTTCCTGGGAAGCAGCCTCGCTGGCGGGGCAGCGCTGCTCGCGGGCAAGTGGTCGTCAGTGCTCCAGGCCCGCGTGTCGCCGGCTCAGGATGACGCCGTCTGGATCGAGGCGTCGATCCAGCAGCTCCAGGCGTTAATGGCGTCTGGCGAGCTGACGAGCCGCGAGTTGACGCGTGGCTATATCCATCGCATCGGCTCGCTCAACCCCCTGCTCGGCGCCGTTATCCAAATCAACCCCGAAGCCGGCGCCACTGCCGCGAGACGCGACAACGAGCGGCGTTCGGGACACATACGCGGGCCGCTGCACGGCATTCCGATTCTGCTCAAAGACAACATCGCGACAGCCGATACGATGCAGACGACGGCGGGGTCACTGGCGCTGGTCAACAGCCGGGTTCCCGCGGATGCGCCCATCGTCGAACGGCTGCGCGCCGCCGGCGCCGTGATTCTCGGCAAAGCGAATCTGTCCGAGTGGGCAAACTTCCGCGGCTTTGCGCCCTTCAACGGATGGAGTGCGCGCGGCAGCTTCACGCGCTGCCCGTATCTGCTGGATTTCGATCCATGCGGGTCGAGCTCGGGATCGGGTGTCGCGCCCGCCGCGAACCTGTGCGCAGGAGCAGTCGGAACGGAGACCGACGGATCGATCGTCTGCCCGGCCGGCAACAATCTGGTCGTCGGCCTGAAGCCGACGCTCGGGCTGCTCTCGCAGGACGGGATCATCCCCATCGGACACAGTCAGGACACGGCGGGGCCGATGGCACGGACCGTCCGCGACGTCGCGATCATGCTGAGCGTCATGCAGACACCGTTCGGACCGGCGCTCGGCCATGCGCTGCCCAGCGACTACACGACGTTCCTGCAGCGAGGCGCGCTCTCTGGCGCGCGAATCGGTGTCGACGAACGCTACTTCACTCCCGACTACGGTGGCGACCCGGACCTGATCGCCGTCGTGCAGAAGGGATTCGACGCAATGGAGGCGCTCGGGGCGACGCTCGTGCCCACCGACAGCGGCGATCCGTTCGCGTACTTCGACGCCGAGTTCACCGTGCTGCTCGTCGAGTTCAAGGTGCACATTGCGGAGTATCTGGCCACGCTCGACCACACCTCGATGCGCACGCTCGCCGACCTGATCGCCTTCAACATCGCGCACTGTCCGAACGAGATGAAGTACTTCGGCCAGCAGCTGTTCGAGATCTCGGAGTCGACGAACGGGGATCTCAGCGATCCGGTTTACCTCGCGGCCCGTGCCCACTCTCTGCAGTCGGCGGGCGTGGACGGCATCGACGCCGCAATGGTGCGGGACGACCTCGATGCGATCGTGGCGCCCACCTACAGCTTTGCGTCCTCACCTGCCGCCGTCGCTGGTTACCCAAACATCTCCGTTCCCATCGGCTTGACGCCCGAAGGAAAACCGGCGGGCATCTGGATGTACAGCGGGTTCCTCCGCGAGCCGGAGCTCTTGGCGTTTGCGTACGACCTGGAACAAGAGATCCAGCCGCGGAGCCAGCCCGAGTTCCTCGGCTCGGTTCCTGAGGCACCGGCGGATGCGGAGATCTGCGAGGCGCTGCCGAAAAAGCCTCATGTTTTTAGCGGGAAGGCGCACCTGCCGCACCACCTGGGCACAGGCAAGCCGTTCCGACGCTGACACCACAAACGGGCCACACCCTCAGAAACGTGGCCCGAAATGTCCCGTTCGTCGGCGTCAGACGATCACGCCGCCCGCTCGTAGTAATTCAGTAATCGGCCCAGGCGCGGTCGGCGACGAATCGAACCCATCGAGCGCGCAGGTGCGCCGGCGATCAGCGTATTCCCAAGCCCTTGATGATTCCGTTCGAGATGGCACCTGACACAGCTGACGGCAAACGCTGCCGAGTCTACTCGGCCCTGAGCGCCACCAGGGGATCGACTCTGGCAGCCCTTGCGGCTGGTACCCATGACGCGAGCAGGATGGTCACAACCACCAGGGCCGCGACGGCAACGAACGTCTGCGGGTCTGTGGGCTTCACTTTGTACAGGAGACTGGTGATAGCGCGCGTCAGCGACAGCGCCGCGCCGAGGCCGATGACGATGCCAGGGAGAGCGATCCACAAGCCGTGGCCGACGACCATGCGGACCACGTCGCGCCGTTCCGCGCCGAGCGCGAGCCGTAGTCCAATCTCGGCCTGTACGCTGCGTGACGAAGTAGTTGATCACACCGAACAATCCCATCGTCGCCAGGCCGAGCCCGGTCAGCGCCAGCAGCGACAGCAGTTGCATGCTGAAACGCCGAGATGCGCCCGAGCCGAGGTTTGCACTGTCCATCGTTCTGATGTCGTAGAGGGGTACGGACGGATCCACCGTTCTCAGGGCCGTTCGCATTCTCGGGATGTACAGTTCAGCCCAGTCTTCGGAAGGGCGAACCACGAGGACCAGGCTTCGTTGGAAGGTGTCCCATGAGCCCGTTGGTGCATGCGTGTAAGGCAGGAATATTTCCGGCTGCGGCGGCGTTGCTCTACCGGACGTTCGGACGTCCGCAATCATACCGACGACCTCGCGCCATTCCGGCGCCGGAGTGGTCGTCCAGCCGGAGAGACGTTTGCCCACAGGATCTTCCCCCGGCCACACGCTCGCGGCGAGCCGCTCGTTGATCACCACAACCGGAGCCGAGCCCTTCTGCACGTCGGCCGACTCAAACGATCGGGCGCGTCACGATCGTCATGCCAATCGCTTCGAAATAGCCATCCGTCACCAGCCGCACCTGGGGACTGGGCAGCGCACCCTCGGGAAGTATTCTTCCTTCGATCGTGAACGAGGCATCGACGCCCGTGCCGCCGAGCAATGGGACGTTGGTCGAGGCGCCGACTCGCGAGACCCCGTTGAGCGCGCGCAGCTGCTCCAGTACACGGCGGTACGCATCGCTGACCACGTCCGGCTCGCGGTAGCGAGCGGCGGGCAACGCGATCCGCGCGGTGACCGTGTTGGCAGCGTCGAAACCGAGTGGCACCTCTTGCAACAGACGCGCGCTGCGGTACAGCAACCCGGCGCCAACCAGCAGCACAACGGTCGCCGCAATCTCAGTGACCACCAGCAGGCTGCGCAAGCGATCGCGCGACACGCCAAGCAGCGATTGTCCGTCTCGCAGCGAGCTTTGGAGATCTGACCGTGCCGCCCGGACTGCCGGCGCCAATCCGAAGAGCCCTGCCGAGACGATCGTGATGATCAGCGCGAACACGAGACCCTCGGGCTGCAACCCGGCCGCGCTCAGCCGCGGCACGCTTGCCGGCGCGCCAGCGACCAGAAAGTCGATCCGGTACCGGGCGACCATGAGGCCCGCTATTCCGCCGACGAGCGCGAGGATCAGGCTTTCCGTCAGGAGCTGTCGAACGATGCGCGCACGGCCACCGCCAAGAGATGCCCGGATCGCGATTTCCCTTCGTCGCGTGGTGGCGCGGGCCAAGAGGAGGCCGGCGATGTTGCTACACCCAATGAGCAGAACGCACGCGACGAAGGCGAGCAGGATGAAGAGCTGGGGCTGCACACTGCCGACCAGAACATCCCGAAGCGATTCCACGTTTACGGACCGTGCTTCCATCCCTCGCGGATTGCGCTGCGCGATGCCGCGCGTGACACGCTCGAGATCTATCTGCGCCTGCGCGCGACTGACTCCAGCCTTGAGTTTCGCGAGCACGAGAAACGTGTGGTTCGCGTAGTTCGAGTCGCTGTTCGGGGGCGAACATCAGAGGCGCCTAGAGCTGTGCGTTGAAGCCACCGACCACACCCGTGCGAGCCGGATCGGTCAAGGCATACGTCGCCGGTGCGATACCAATCACCAGGAACGATTCGCCGTTCAGGGGAATGTCTCGACCGACAATCGACGGATCCGCGCCGAAGCGACGCTCCCACAACCCCTGGCTCAGGACGACCACTCGCTCGCCCGACTCCGCCTCCTCTGGCGTGAAGTACCGTCCCAGAAAAGGAGGGATGTCTGCAACGCGGAAGTAGCCAGCCGTCACGCGCATGCCGCTGACGCGCTCCGGCGCGTCACCTACGGACAGATTGACCGTTACGCCGCGCGTGGCTGCGGTCGCTTCGAAGACCGTGTTCTCAGCCGTCCAATCGTGAAAATGACCCGCGGATCCGTTGCCCCTCCTGCTGTCCCGCAGGGTTTCGTAGACAAGCACGATCCGATCGCCGTCCGCGTACGGCAGCGGGCGCAGCAGAACCACGTTGATGACGCTGAATACGGCTGTCGTGAGCCCGATCCCCAAGGCCAGAGTGAGAATGACGGCGCACGAGAGGACGGGATCGCGGCGAAGCACCCGCAGTCCATAGCGGCTGTCCTGCTGAAACTGATCCAGCCACACCGGCTGCCACACCGAGCGGGCATTCTCCTGAGCCAGCGTCACGTTGCCGAACGTTCGCAAGGCCGCCCAGCGAGCCTGGTCTGGCGACATCCCGCGGTCGAGGTTGTCCTGCGTCTCTCGTTCTATGTGGTCGCGGATTTCCGCGTCGAGATCGGAGAGCGGATGTTTCTTCATGCTGGCCTCAGGACCCGGGCAATCGCTCGCGTCAGCCGGTCCCACTTGGACGTCTCAATCGAGAGCTGCTTTCTGCCCTTCGGGGTGAGCCGGTAGAACTTGGCTTTCCGGTTGTTTTCCGAGGTGCCGTGGTCGAAAGCAATCCAGCCGCGTTTTATGAGGCGATGGAGGGCCGGATAGAGGGATCCCTGCTCGACCTGCAGCACTTCGTCGGAGCTTTGCTGGATGGCCCTGGCAATCTCATGGCCGTGCAGCGGACCGGGCCGCAGCGTGCGTAGGACCAGGAGATCGAGAGTGCCCTGGAGGATGACGAGCCGGTCTTCAGTAGACATTCTAGGTGGATGTTGGACCCACTCACATAGAATGTCAAGGTGAGTCAGCACGTCACTCCACCAACGCTTCGCTCGCCGCACTTGATTTACTTTGCAATATAAAGTAGAGTGCTCCTGTGTCACCTGCGGAGTGCCGACCATGAAGAAAGCCACGATCTCTAGCGCGCTGTTCGTCACGGTTCTGGTCGTCGTCCTCGCCGGAAACCACCGGACTGTCGAGCGGGACGTCGACACGGCGACGGCGGCCTCCTCCGCGGCCACTTCACCGACCGCGCTGGCAGATCGGCCTCACCAGGGCTTCCTTTACGGCCGCATCACCACCGATGACGGCGGCACATATGTGGGGCGGCTGCGCTTCGGACGCGACGAGGAGGCGTTCTGGGGGAACTACTTCAACGGGTTGAAAAGAGAAAACCCGTGGGTGGCCCAGACAGGCAACGCAGGACTGACACAGAAGCGGCGCGCGTTCACGATCTTCGGGTTCGAGATCCCGCTCGGCGCGAGTCCGGTCGATCTCGGCCGGCCGTTCATGGCGCGCTTCGGCGACATCGCGCGCATCGAGGCGCGCGGCCGCGACGTGCGGGTGACGCTCAAGAGCGGAAGCGTGTTCGATGTCAACCGCATGGCCGCGAATGACTTCGACGATGGCGTGCGGGTGTGGGACGGCAACGGGGGCGTCGTCGATCTCGCCAGTTGGGCCGGTGGACTACCACCGCCAGCGCGCGTGCGGATCCGCACCATCGAATTGATTCCCACCGCCGCGCTCGGCGCCGTGCCCGGCCGGCTGCACGGTACGGTGCGCACGGGCCACGGCGACTTCACGGGGTTCATCCAGTGGGACCGGCAGGCGTGCGTCACGGCTGACGAGCTCGCCGGCCGCACCGCCGAGGGTCCGCTCGGCGTGCGTTTCGAGACCATCCGCTCGATCGCGCGCCGCTCGCGCGACAGCTCGCTGGTGACGCTGCGGGACGGCCGCGAGATCGCGCTCTCCGGCACCCGCGCCGTCGGCGAAGGCAACCGCGGGATCTACGTCGACGACCCTCGCTACGGCCGGGTACTGGTCTCCTGGGACGCCTTCGAGCGCATCGACTTCAGCGCCGCCGGCAGCGGGCCCGCCTACATGGACTTCCCGCCGGGGCGCACGCTCACCGGAACCGTCACCACCCGCGGCGGCCGCCATCTCACCGGCCGGCTGGTCTACGACCTCGACGAAAGCGAGACCACCGAGACACTTGATGCCCCGTCTCGGGGTGTGGACTACACCGTCCCGTTCGGCCTGGTCGCTTCAATCGTGCCCGCAGGCCGCGACGAGGGCGGCGCCCGGCGCGCCAGGGTGACGCTCCATGGCGGCGAGGAGCTGCAGCTCGATCGCGCGGGCGATCTCGGCGACGGCAACGCCGGCATGCTGATCTTCGTCGACGGCCGTGAGCGCGCTGAGTACGTGCCGTGGACCGACGTCGAGCAGGTCGAGTTCAACCGGCCGCCGCTGATGTACCCCCCGCTTCGCTAGCAGTAGCGCTCCGGCTGGGAGCCCGGGGGAGCTGCGGCGATGTTTCGAGCCATCCCTCGAAGCGTCGCGATCCCGACAGCCCGTTGTGTCCGAAAATTCGGACGACCAACTGCGTCCCTTGATTCACGCCGCGCGATGGTAGTAATTCAGAAGTCCGCCGATGCGCTGGCGCCGTCGAACCGGCCCGATCCGCCGCTGGTCTCCCCCGTCCTCGATCAGTTCGTTGCCGAGGCCTTGATGGTTGCGCTCGCGCTGATAGTGGACCACAAACTCCGCGAGCACTCGGCGGAAGTGTCGCTCGCCCACCGGAATGAAGCGATCCAGGCAATTTGGTACCATCCCACCCGTGCCCCTTCGTCTGCGTACCTCACTCGCGCCGTGCATCTCAATCTGCGCCGTCTGGTGGATTGCCGTCACAGCGCCCGTCGCGCGCCAATCGGTAACCGGACCGGGCGCTCAGAAGGCACCGGGCGTCCAACAGGAGAGCGCCGCACTCTGCGGCTCGTGCCACGACGTGCCGCCTCCCGCCATCCTGCCCCGCGCGGCCTGGCGCGGCTCGTTCGAGCGAATGGCGATGATTCGAAAGGGCGAGCGGCAGATCTCGGAGGTGCGCTCGCCACCGGGCTCGGTGGCGCTGCCGGAAGATATGGAGCGGGTGTTGCGTTACTACGAGCAGTCGGCTCCAGAGCGCCTGCCTCCGCCCGAGCGCTGGCCCGCGCCCGATCCTTCCGCATTCGTGCGGCGCGCGATGGCGCCGGATCTTCGCGGCATTGCACCGACGATCGCCAGCGTGCGGCTGGTCGACGTCAATCGTGACGGCCGGTTGCGGGTCGTGGCCACGGACATGCGCGAGGGAATCGTGCTGCACGGCAACCCCGGCGACACCGACGCGAAGCTCGACGTCATCGCATCCATCCCGCATCCGTCCCGAATCTCTCCGGCGGATCTCGAAGGCGACCCCCGGCCGGGATTTCTGGTTGGAGATCTCGGCCGCCTGCTTCCCGGCGATCATCTGTTCGGCGGCGTGATCTGGATGCGCCCGCAGGCCGCCGGTGGTTACGCCCAGCTCGCCCTCGAGGGATGGCCGCGCGTGGCGGACGTGCGTGCCGGCGACTTCGACGGCAACGGCAGGCTCGATCTTGCAATCGCGGCATTCGGATGGCGCACGGTCGGACGCATCTCGGTGATGGAAAACAAGTCGGCCGACGGACGGCCTTCCCTGATCGAGCACCTGGTCGATCCGCGCCCGGGTGCAATCGACGTGATCCCGGTCGATCTGAACGCGGACGGCAAGCTCGATCTCGTGGCGCTCCTCTCGCAGCAATTCGAATCCGTCGTCGCGTACATCAACAAGGGCACGCCTGCGTTCGCGTTCGACCCGGTCGTCCTGTACAAGGCGCCGCACGCCAATTGGGGCTCGTCGGGCATTCAGGTCGTCGACCTCGACGGCGATCGCGATCTCGACGTGATCGTCACGAACGGGGATTCGTTCGACGACGACATCGTCAAGCCGTATCACGGCATTCAATGGCTCGAGAACGCCGGCGGATTGAAGTTCACCGCGCATCAGCTCGCGGGCATGCCGGGAGTTCATCGCGCAGCCGCCGCCGATCTGGACGGCGACGGCGACCTCGACATCGTGGCCGGCGCGCTGCTCGCGGCAGGCTCCGATCGCGACGAATCGCAGATGCCGGCGCTCGGATGGCTCGAGCAGACGCGGCGCGGCATCTTCGAGCGTCACACCCTGTCGATGGGCGCACCACGCCACGCCACGCTCGATGTCGGCGACTTCGATGCCGATGGCGACGCCGACATCGTCGTCGGCGTCATGTCACCAGATCCGAAGATCCGCACCTGGGTCGAGGTCTGGGAGAATCAGCGGAAGACCGTCAAACGCTGAGGCGAAGGGTCATAGCCGGATCTTCAAGGTCTGCAGCAGCTGCGGCGTCTTTCCCGCGGGCGGCTCCTTCATGGGTCCGAAACTCAGAATATCCACATCAACGGAACGTTCGTCGAATCAGGTTGATCCTGGCCAGGCAGTAGTTGTCGTCGTCGAAACACGGATCGGCCTCGGACACTGGTGGCGCAAGTCGGATGCCGCCGATGGATGCACTGCGTCCGCGTCCCGTCCGAGATCCGCGTGAATCCGCGTCCCGTTCACGGATCCGTGTTCTCACCACACATGCGTAGCGACGACCCGCGGCGCGCCGGCCGCGCCGTCGATCACCTGCGTCTCCAGCACGATCTGCAGGCTCCGCGTCGACCAGTCGCGCACGCTCGCGAGCGCGCGCTCGAGGTGCTCCGGGCTCGTGACGAACTCTCCGGCGGCAGTCGTGCCGAACGGCGTGATGCCGCCCACGCTCAGCACCAGCGTGCCAGTGGCCGGGTCGACCGCGCGTGAAATGAGCGCGTAGTCTTTGCTGATGTCCAGCGCGGGCCACGGCCGTGGCAGCCGCCAGGACCGTTCCGGGTCCTGCCGGTCGACGATGCTGACGTGGTGGCCGTCACCTTCTATCGTCGGCACGAAGCGGAACCCCGATCCAAGCTGCAGGTACCACGCGTTCGAGAACATGCCAATCAGGACGGCTGGAGAGGCGCGCAGGTCGGCGAACGACGTCGCGATCTGCTCGCGAATCTGGTACGGCCGGCGGCGCTCCTGGAACAGCGACGCGATGCGCGCGATCGCGACCGCGTCGCCAATGGCCACGTAGCGCGCGCCGACCCGCTGCACCTGTCGCGGCGAGATCTCGAGAAGTGGAAGCTCGCCGGTTGACCGGGCGGCCGCGTTCGCCGCCTCCTTCACCTGCGCCGGCAGCTCATACATATCGAGGCCGCCTGGACAGAGCAGCACGGGCGCCTGCCCGTCGAGCAGCGGACCCCAGAACCGGGTGAACGCCGTCTGGGCCGGCGCCGCCTGCCTGGTCGTGATGAAAATCGCGCCGAGGAGTGCGACGGCGGCCACGACAATCGCCCCGGCCCACCACCAGCGTGCGCGACGGTCGCTGTGGCGCCTGCGCACGAATGCGATCTGGGTAGATGCCGGCGCGACCGGTGTGGGCGGAGGAACCACAGGGTGCGGCCGTGAGTACATCGGTGCATAGCTGCCGGGGGGCAGATCGATTCGCAGGTCCGGGTGGTGCGCTTCCTCGGCGTAGTACTGGGCCAGCCGCCTGCGCACTTCGCCGGCCGTGACGCGCACGATCGGATCGGTGGCGGTGTCGTAAGTGGGCTCGCGTGCGAAGACGTGAACGCCGAGGGTGCGCTCCTTCAGCGGCTCAGGTGACTGGCTGAGCGAGTGCTCGACCACGCGTTCGAGGAACAGGCGGCAGCGTTTGCTCGATCGAAAGAATGGACTTTCGACTAGGCGTTTCAGCTGGGCCTGAATCTCAGCAGGCGTGAACGCCTCTGCTGGCGCGCTGTCGGGAACAGCAGACGCCGCGTTGCTGCGGATCGCCGACCGGGTCATTGGGATTTGCCCGCGGCGAAGCGTATCACAGGTCTCACAGCCGTTATCCGACCGTTTCGTTACCGCAAAGAACTGTAAGGTACCTTTCGGCCAGCCCATCCCGCGCTAATACTTACGCACTACTGAGACCTCGGTGTGCCTGGGAGCGGTCTATCTCGACACCTCTAGGCCACCGAAGCTCAATCGTGTCTGTGGTCAAAGGAGTCCTCATGTTTTCGCGGCCTGCGATCGGGTGGCTGATCCGCTCAGTCCTGATGCTCGCGCTCCTCCTGTCGCTGGCCGAGGCGACAGGCGGTGCGCAGAGCCTTTCCGGGACGATCTCCGGCCTCGTGGCTGACGACCAGGGGGGCGCGCTTCCCGGCGCCGATGTCATCCTGACCGATCAGTCCTCTCGAGCCGTTCAACGAACGACGACGAACGCGGAAGGAGTTTTCGTGTTCGCGGCGGTTCCGGCGGGCACCTACACCATCAAGGTCGAGCTGCAGAACTTCAATTCCTGGGAAGCGACCGACATCGAGCTCCGCCTGGGCGAGCGCCGTTCGGTCACCGGCATCAGGCTGAAGGTGGGGACCTTGAGCGAAACGGTGTCGGTCATCGCCAGGCCCGAGATCGCCCCGCTCGATTCCGGCGAGAAGAGCGCGCGCCTGACGTCGGAACAGATTCAGAACGTGCCGATGGTCGGCCGGTCCACGGCCGAGCTGCTCAAGCTGCTGCCCGGCATGACGCCGACCTCGAACGGGACCAGCAACAGTCCCGGGTTCAACGGCGAGATCATCGGGATCAACGGCAACGGCGATGGTGGCAAGCAGAGCGCCGTCGGCAATTTCTCGGGCAACGGCACCCGCGTCGACGCGCTCGACATCGTCATCGACGGCGCCCATGCCTCCGACCCCGGCTGTAACTGCGCCACGTCGGTGAACCCCAATCCCGACATGATCGGAGAGTTCAAGGTTCTGCAGTCGAACTACGCGGCGGAGCACGCCAAGGGCCCGATCACGATCGACGCGATCAGCAAGACCGGTGGCCGGGAATTCCGTGGCACGGCGTATCTGTATCTGCGCGACTACCGGATGAATTCCAACGAGTGGCTGCTGAACAGGTTCAGCACGGCGCCGGGGGCCGAGAACAAGCCGAAGAACCAGTTCGCCTATCCGGGGTTCAACATCGGCGGGCCGCTGATCATCCCTGGTACGGACTTCAACAAGAACCGGGACCGCGTGTTCTTTTTCACCGGGTACGAGTTCTACCGCCAGAAGCTCGATACCGGCACACTCCAGTCCTGGGTGCCGACCGCGGCGATGCGCCAGGGGGACTTCAGCGACTCGTCGGCGATCACGCGGCTCGGCAACGGCTACGTGAACACGATACCCACGAATCTCGTGAACGGACGGGTTCCGGCCAATCTGATCAACGCGGACGGACGGCGGCTGCTCGATCTCTTTCCGCTGCCCAACGCCGACCCGTCGGTGACCGATGGTTACAACTACGTGCAGAACGTACCGCTCGACCAGAACATGCAGCAGTGGCTGACCCGGGTCGACGTCAACATCAGCAACGACACGCGGCTGTTCGCGCGCTACAACCTGCAGGCCGAGGAGCAGAATTTCCCCGTGGGCCTGTGGTGGCGCAATCCAGTCGCAGGTGCCGTATCCCACGGAAGTCACCGCCCCGAACCGGTCGCATTCGACGACCGTGAGCCTGACCAAGGTCTTCGGCACCTCGATCACCAGCGAGTCCACCTTCGCTGCGACCTACATCGATTTCCCGAACCAGTTCCGCGATCCGAGTCGCGTCTCCCGATCGGCGCTCGGCTATACCAACCCCGGCATCTACCACAGCGGCCTCGATCAGATTCCGTCGATGACCGGCTGGGGCAACGGGCCGACGCTCTTCAACCCGGGCGGGTTCGATCCGGTGCTCTTCGCGACGAAGTGGCTGATATCCGGGGCGCAGAACGTGACGAAAGTGGCCGGCGAGCACACGATGAAGGCCGGCGTCTTCTACGAGTGGGTGAACAACAGCCAGCCCGGCAACGGCGACTCGAACGGCCGGCTGGTGCTCGGCAGATGCCGCGGTCGGTTCGAGCGGCAACTATTTCGCCGACCTCCTGACCGGCACCCTCGCCAACTACGGCGAGCAGTCGCCGAACATCGTCCGCGACATGGCCTACAACATCTTCGAGGTGTACGCGCAGGACAGCTGGAAGATGCGGGATCGGCTGACGCTGGAGTACGGTCTTCGTGTTTCCCACCTTGGCGGCTGGACCGAGCGCGATGGTCAAGGCATGGCCGTGTTCGATCCGTCTCTGTACAGCGCCACCGCGCCCGCCTCGGAGTTTCCCGGCGTGACGTGGACGGGGCGCGACAGCGACGTGCCGCGTTCGGGCGTCAAGGTGCAGTCAATCTTCTGGGCGCCTCGTGTCGGGTTCGCATATGACATCTTCGGCACCGGCAAGACGCTGCTGCGTGGCGGCTACGGCATCTTCAACTTCCACGACGCGCAGGGGCCCTACTCGGGCTTCATCGACCTCCCGTACGGCGTGACGTTCACCGACACGACGAACGTGCCGCTTTCGCAGGTGGGCAATGTGAACCCGAACGCGCAGCCCGGCCTGAGCGGGACCATCTTCGTGGACGACGACAAGCAGCCGCGGACGCAAAGCTGGAGCTTCACGGTTCAGCAGCGCATCCCGTACCGGATGATGGTCGAAGTGGCGTATGTCGGGAGCAAGAGCGATCGCCTGCTGAACAACGGCCTCAACAACTTCAACAGCGTTCCATTCGGGGCGATGCTGAACGACCCGACGGGTGATCCCAACCGGTATCGCCCGCTGGGGCAGTACGGCGACCTGCCGGTGGCGCGCCACACGCACTACCAGAACTACAACGCGCTGCAGACGCTGCTGAGTCGTCAGGGCACGCGCTTGAGCTACACCGTGGCGTACACGTTGTCGAAGGCCCTCGGCATCCGCGGTGATGCCCAGGGCTCGGTGACCCAGCCGCCGGGCGATATTCGCGACTCGGCATACGGCGTGCTCGGCTACGACCGCCGTCACGTCCTGAACATCGGCTACAGCTGGCTGCTGCCGGATGTCGAGAAGAACGCATTCCTGAATGCGCTTGCCGGCGGCTGGCAGTTCACCGGCGTGTCGACGTGGATCAGCGGGGCGCCGCTTCAGCCGTTGTCACAAACCGGAGTGAACTTCGGGTTGACCGGTACGCTTGCGAACGGCGCTGCGATCAACAATGCGGCGGTCACCGGTTCGCCGCAAATCGCGGCGATGCCTGTGATCACCTGCGATCCGACGGAGAACCTGAGCGGCGATCAGATCCTGAATCCAAGCTGCTTCGCGCTGCCGTCCTTCGGGCAGAACGGCAACTACATCTTCCCGGACATCCGCGGTCCGGGCTACATGAACCATGACATCGGGTTGTTCAAGAACTTCAAGTTCGCGAACAGCCGGAAGTTCCAGTTCCGGGCGTCGTTCACCAATGTGTTCAACCATCCGCAGCGATTCATGGACGACAACCTGAACCTGAAGCTCGACTACACGAATGGCGTGTTGAACAATTCGCAGTTCGGCGTGCTGCCGCAGAATCGCAAGTACGGCCGCCGCATCATCCAGCTGGCGTTCAAGTTCTACTTCTGACCGCCCGTGGCCTTCCACCTGAAGGTGGAAGCCACGACGGTGGAAGCTACGGAAGCCGCAAGCGGCTAATGATTGCGTCACCATGTTGACCGGTGGTTCTTCTCCCCTGGTGCTCGTTGTGGGGACGGTGACCGGGGGGCAGACCGCCGGCGGCGCAGGACGCGTCCTTCAGCTCGCGCGGTTGCGCTCCAGCAGGCCGGTGATTTCGAAGCGGCTGCCGGCGAGTACCGGCGGTTCCTGACCGCCCATCCCGCCAACATTGAAGCTCGATCGAACCTCGGCGTCGTCCTCATGCGCCTCGGGCGCTTCGAGGAGGCGATTGCCGAGTACCGGCGGCGCTGACAGCTGCACCGTCGAACGCCACGGTCCGATTGAATCTCGGGCTCGCGTTCTACAAGGCGGTGCGGCTGGAGGCGGCGATGGAGGCGTTCACTCGCGTGCTGGCTGCGGCGCCCGACAACTTGCAGGCGAGGTATCTCGCGGCGGATTGTCAGCTTCGTCTCGGCCGTCCGGCTGAAGCCGTCGCGCTGCTCGAGTCGCTCGAAACCGCGCGCGCCGGACGATCCGGTGCTCTCGTACCTCCTGGGAATGGCGTACCTCGCCACCAAGCAGGTGCAGAAGGGGCAGGTGCTGATCGACCGCATCCTGCGGCAGGGCGAGTCCGCCCAGGCGCGCGTGATGATGGGTGTCGCCAAACGGGGCGCGGGAGACATGAACGGAGCGGCAGATGATCTGAAGCGCGCCGTCGAGCTCGATCCCGAGCTTCCTGGCGTGCACGGGCTGTATGCGTCAGGCGTTGCTCGAGACCGGCAATCCGGATCTGGCGCGTCGCGAGTTCGACGCCGAGCTGTGCGCGCAACCCGCTCGACTTCGACGCCAACCTCTACATCGGTCTGCTGCTCAAGAACGAACAGGACTTCGACCGCGCGCTCACCTACCTGAACCGTGCGCTCGGCGTTCGGCCGGGTGACCTCGCTACGCGCTATCAGATCGCGGGCGTCGACGCTCGGGCGTCAGGAGACGGCTGCCGCAACCAGCCATGCTGGAGGCGATCGTCAAGGAAGCGCCGACGTTCGTGGAAGCGCACGTGGCCCTCGCGACCGCATACTACCGGCAGCAGCGCAAGGAAGACGGCGATCGCGAGCGCGCCATCGTCGAGCGCCTGAACAAAGAGAAGGAAGCGAAAGAACGGGGAGGATCCTCGCCGCCCAAGGGGCCAGGCTAGCCATGTTCCGGACCCTGCCTGCCCTCACGCCGGCGTGTCGTGCGAGCGCCCCGGCCGCTCTTCTGGCGCTTCTGGCGTTCGCAGCTCCTCGTGCGCAGGACGCCGCCTCGCCGCCGCGCCCTCAACTCCGGTCCGGCACCACGGCCGTCATCCTCGACGTCGTCGTGCGCGACCGTCGCGGGCATCCGGTGCGCGATGTGCAGCGTTCGGAGCTCACCGTCGTCGAAGACGGCGTCGCGCGGGAGATCCGCTCGTTCCGGCTGGTCGATCGAGCCGCGCCGCGGGGGCCTGAGACATCCGCACCAGCCGCCGGACGATGTGGCCGATACGCTTCGCTATCCGGCGCTCGTCACGCTCGTCTTCGATCATCTGTCGCCAAACGCGCGAGCGCTGGCACGGCAAAGCCGCCGCTGCAGTTCGTGGCCCGTGAGCTGCCGGCGAACCAGTGGGTTGCGGTGTACGCTCTCGAGCAGCGGCTCCGCATCGCACAGCCCTTCACCCGCGATCCGGCCGCGCTGCAGGACTGCGATCGAGCGCGCAACGGCCGCGGCAAGTGAAACGCGCGATCGGCTCGCCACGGCAGCAGGCGGATCAGCAGACCGCCATCGGGTCTGGATGCGCCGTCAACGTCACCGCGGGAGCGAGCACCGAAGGCATCGGTGCCGCTGTCTCCGAGGCGGCCGGATTCGCGAGGTCATTGCCCGCATGGCGCGCATGGTGGAGAGCCTCCGACGTGCAACAGCGGGGACAGTCCACGTTGTTCCCGCTGATGGCGCTGGTGAAGGCGCAGGGCGCGCTCGCCGGCCGCAAGGCGCTCGTGCTGTTCTCCGAGGGGCTGCCGATTCCGCCGAACCTCGAGGAGGCCTACCGATCGACAATCAGCGAGGCCAATCGCGCCAACGTCAGCGTCTACGCGGTGGACGCTCGCGGGCTGGATACCGGTCGAGCGCTCGACCAGTCGCGCCAGATGCTCGATCGGTCGGGGCGCAACAGCCAGGCGCAGCTGCGTTTCAGGCGGCAGCCAGCGTCCGGTGACGCTGGACGACGTGATGAGTTCCGAGATCGGCGGAGGGCGCGCTGCGGACCGATACGCAGAATGTCGCTGCGCACCCTCGCCGAGGAGACGAGCGGCGCGCTGATCGCGAACACGAACGATCTCGGGCCCGGGCTCGTGGACCGCGTGCGAACGGATCTCGACAGCTACTACGAGATCGGCTACACGCCGGTCGCGGCCGCCGCGGATGGCCGCTTTCGAGCCGTCGAAGTGAAGATCGCGCGGCGCGGCGTGACCGTGCACTCGCGCAGCGGGTATTTCGCGCTGCCGGAGACCGATGCCGCTCCGCTGATGCCCTACGAGCTGCCGATGCTGGCGGCCGCTTCATCCGATCCTCTGCCGCAGGCCTTCGAGTACGGAGCGGCGGCGTTCCGCTTCGATCGATCGCCGAAGAGGTGTGCAGCACACGCTGGTCGTCGAGGTTCCGCTGGAGCACCTGACGCTTCGAGGAGAATCGCCGGTCAGCACACCTACGCGCTGCGGTTCACGCGCGATGGCGCTCGTCAAGGATGCAGACCGGCCAGATCGTCCAGCGCTTCAGCGAGTCGTATCCACTCGAAGGCCCGATCGATCGGCTGCCCGCGTTGAAGCGCGGACGGCTCCGCTTCAAACGTCAGATGTGGCTGCCGCCGGGCCGCTACACGGTCTGGACGATCGCGCGCGATCAGGCGACCGAGCGGTCCAGCGTCAAGACGATGCCGCTCGAAGTGCCCGAACTGGCCGAGGCGTTCGGCTCAGCGATCTGTCGGTGATTCGAACCGTGGATCAGGCCGGGGAGGCGATCGATGCTGTGGAGGATCCGTTTCGGACCGGTGGCATGCGGGTCGTTCCCAACATCGACGTCCCGATCTCGAAGGCTGCAAACGCGCAGATCTCGGCATACCTCACGATCTATCCCGACGGCAGGCGCCGGCGTTCCGTGCGCTCACGTTCGAGTTCACCCGCGACGGCGCGGTAATCGGCCGCTCCACCGCGGAGCTTCCCACGCCGGACGACACCGGCCGCATCAAGTATGTGGCATCCTTTCCAACGGAAACGTTTGCACCCGGACAACTACGAGCTTCGCGCCGTGGCGACGCAGGGCACCACGAGCGCGCGACTCACGAACGCGTTTCACCTGATCCCGTAATGGCCCGCATCGCGCTGCTGCTGTCTGCTCGTCCTCCTTGCTGGCGGATCGCTGTCCGGGCAGAACAAGCCGCCGCAGACGCCGCCGTTTCGCGCGGAAGCAGAGCTCGTGACCGTCGATGTCGTTGTCGCTCGACAGGAAAGGCGAGCCCGTGCCGAACCTCGAGGCGGGCGACTTCGTCGTGTCGGAGGAAGGCCGGCCGCAGCGCATTCAGGTCTTTCAACCGGTGATCGACCGCGGCAGGCGGCGCAGCCCGATCGGCCGGCCAGCGGTCGTATCGCTACTCGACGAACGTCGGCGTGCAGGCGCACGCGGGTCGATCGTTCGTCGTCTTCTTCGACGACGTGCACCTGACGCCGGATCAGGGCGAGCGCGCGAAGAAGGCGCATCGAGCAGTTCCTGAACGACGAGACGCAGAGCGGCGACCTCGTGTCTCTCGTCGCGCCCGCGCCGCGCACTGCGCTGGCACGCGCGGCTGCCCGAGGGGCGCACCGAGCTGGTGAAGGTCCTGTCGTCGCTGCGCGGCGGCTAACCTGCCGGAGATCACCGCGGAGCGCATCAGCGACTACGAGGCGTACCGGATCCACGTCATGCAGGACGAGCAGATGGCCGAGCGGGTCGGGCGCCGCTTCAGCAACTTCCGCGTCGCCGGCCGCGATCAGGTCAACCTGAGTCGCGACGAGGGACCACGGCCCGAGAAGAAAGGCGGGACGGCCGGTCTGCTCGAACCGTTCGTGCAGAGTGCGCGCGGCGGAAGCCTACGCGCACGCGACCGCGCGCAATCGCGCGACCCTCGGCGCGCTCACGGAGTCGATCGAGTCGATGGCGCCGGTGCGCGGCCGCAAGTCGGTGATCGTCATGTCGCCCGGCTTCATCATGGATCAGGAGTTCGACCCTGATTCGGGAGGCGGAGGACGCCGCCAGTCGCGCGAACATCGCGATGTATTTCGTCGACGTCCGCGGACTGGAAGCGCAATCGGCGTACGGGTCGGCGCAGTTTGGATCGCCGCTCGATACCCGCGACGTCGGCGCCGCGAACGCGGATCCGTGGCTCGAGGCGGAAGGGGCCGTCGTCGCTGGCCGATTCGAGCGGCGGCTTCTCCGTGCAGAACAAGAACGATCTGGCGGCCGGCCTCCGCCGCATCGGCCGCGAGTCCCGCGTGTATTACCTGCTTGGTTACGCGCCCGACGAACCCGGCCAGGATCGAAAGTTCAGGCGCATCAGCGTGCGCGTGGACCGGCCGGACATCCAGGTTCGCGCCCGGAAAGGGTACTACGCCGGCGGCGTATCGGCGGATCCCGTCCGCGCGCAGAGACGATGCGCTCGAGGTCGCGCTCGAGTCTCCGTACGACATCACCTCCGTTCCCGTCCGCGCCGAGGCGTACGTCTTCGGCAACGCAACGAGAAGGACGCCTCCGTCCTGCTCGCGGTCGAGACGGATTTGCGCGCGTTCGCGCTGAAGTCGAGCTGATGCCAGTCCGAGCGACGTGCTCGATCTGCGGATGCTGGTGACCAATCCCGCCACGGGCGAGGCAAGGCGCTACGAGCGCGTCGTCGAGATGAAGCTGCCGGGCGGCGTGTCGGACGTGGAGACGTCGGCGTGGTATCCGCTGACGCAGCCTTCGAGCTGGCTCCGGGAAGTTACCAGGCGCGGATTGCCGTCCGGGATCGCAATACGGGGCGCGTCGGATCCGTCACGCACGACTTCGAGGTCCCGGCGCGGTCGCGGGATGACGCTGTCGTCGCTCGATCATCAGCGACACGATCGAAAAAGCTGCCGAGGGCCTGGCGGGTCCGCCGAAAGCCGTGCTGATCGTGCGACGGCTGCTCAACGCCGGGCGCGACGCTCTACTATCAGTTCGCGGTGTTCGACGCGGGTCAGGCCGCGAACGGCGAGCGACGCGTGAAGCGCGGGTCATGTCGTGCGGCGCGCGGACGGGGCGGTCGTCAAGGAATTGAAGCCGACGCCGCTCGTGCCGGGCCCGACCGGCATGAGCCGTTTCGCCGGCATCTCGCTTGGCGGCGTGCCCGCAGGCGAGTACAAGCTCGTCGTGACCGTCACCGACGAGATCGAGGGCAGACGCTCACGGTCACGGAGCCTTTCGCGGTCGCGGAGCCGCAGCGAGTGCGAGTTTTTCCAGGACGCTGCGTGGACGCGGCGAACTTGCCGGATCTGACTCCAAGGACGGAGCTGATCGCGGCGGGATGCAGACGTGCGGCCGGGCGCATCGCGACGAGGCTGCGCCATGGCGCGAGCGTCTCGGCTTTGCGCGTGCGTGTCTGCAGTCGAAACCGTCTGCGGTCGCGCGCCGTCTCGTGGCACCTTGTCCGCGAACGAATCCGCGGCGCAGGAGAGCGTCGATGCCCTGGTATCGGCGCGGCGGCGGCGCGTGAGGCCGGCAATCTCAAGGATGCGCTGGCGCTGTACCGAGAGGGCGTCGAGGCGCGACCCGATTGGGACGAAGGGCGCTGGTACGTCGCGACGCTGCTCTACGAGATGGATCGATACGCGGACGCGCGGGAGGCGTTCGTCGACGTGCTCCGCCGCCAGCCGACGCATGCCGGCGCGCTGGGCCTCAAGGGGCTCTGCGAATTCGAGCTGCGTCGCTACGATCGCGCCCTGGCCGATCTGCTCGAAGCGGGCAACATTGGGCGTCTCGCGGTCGCCCGGGTATTGCCACGGTCGTTCGCTACCACACAGCCATCCTGCTGACGCGCTTCGGCGACTTCGAGGTCGGGAATCAGATGCTGACAGAGTTCGCTGCCGAGGGAGCGGACACGCCGCAGGTGATCGAGGCGTTCGGGATCAACGTGCTGCGTTTGCCGATGTTGCCGTCCGAGCTTCCGGCCGATGCCAGGGAGCGCGTCGGGCTGGCCGGCCGCGCCGGCTACGCGATGGCGGCGCGGCAGATGGACGCGGCCCGGACGGCGTTGAACGAGCTCATCACCCGCTACCCCGCGATCGCGCACGCGCACTATTCTCGAGGCGTCTTCCTGCTCACTGAAGATGCAGACCGCGCGCTCGACGATTTCCGCCGGGAGCTCGAGATTTCTCCATCGCACGTGCCGGCACGGCTGCAGATCGCGTTCGAGTACATCAAGCGCGGCGAGCCGGCAAAGGCGCGAAGGCCCGCGGAAGAAGCCGCGCAGCTCGCGCCCGAACACTTCGCCACCCGGCTCGCGGTTGGCCAGGTGCTGCTCGACCTGAACGAAGTCGACAAGGCGCTGGTGGAGCTCGAAAAGGCATCGGCGCTCGCGCCGCGAAGCCCGCAGACCCATTTCATGCTCGCGCGTGCCTACGCACGCGCCGGTCGCGCCGCCGACGCCGAGCGCGAACGGGCGGAGTTCACCCGACTCGATCAGATGGTTCGCGCGATGCGCAAGGGGCAGCCGGCAGTGGGCGGGATTCCAACCGCCGGACCGAGGCTCGAGCGATGAGTCCGGACACCACTCGCCAGACCGCCGCGTTTTGTGCGGCGGCAAGGCCAAAGGCCGTCGCGCGAAGCGCGTAAGTGCGTGGGGGTGGGGCTGGGGCCCCACGCACATCTAAAGATGCTGGCAGACCGTTCGAAGAACCCCGAATGCCCAAAGTATCATCGGCGAATGAACCGACGGGCATTTCTTGCAGCGCTCGTCTCGAGCGGCCTGGTGCTGCGGCCTCGCGCGGCACGTGGCGCCAGTCCGGCCTTCACCGAGGTGCCTGCCGCCGAGTCCGGCATCAGCTGGGTCCATCAGAACGCGATGTCGCCGGAGCGCTTTCTTCCCGAGACCTGCGGATCGGGCTGTGCGTTCCTCGACTTCGACAACGACGGCTGGGTGGACATCTACCTGGTGAATTCCGGTCCGTCCGACTTCTTCACGCCCAAGTCGCCCCTCCGCAACGCGCTCTATCGCAACAATCGCGACGGCACGTTCACCGACGTCACCGGGAAGGCCGGCGTGCCGGGCGGCACCTTCGGGATGGGCGTCGCGGTCGGTGACTACGACAACGACGGCTATCCCGATCTGTTCGTGACGTCGTACGGGAAGTGCATTCTCTACCGCAACAATGGCAACGGCACGTTCAGCGATGTGACCGCGAAGGCGGGGCTCGAAGCGCCGGGGTGGACGACGAGCGCGGTGTGGGTCGACTACGACAACGACGGCAAGCTCGATCTGTTCCTGTGCAGCTTCGTCGAGTTCTCGCTGAAGAACAACGTCTTCTGCGGCGACAACAAGCTCGGGCGCCGCTACTACTGCATTCCGCGGCTGTTCAAGCCGACGCCGAGCCTGCTCTTCCACAACAACGGCGACGGAACGTTCAC
Organism: uncultured Acidobacteriota bacterium; assembly: GCA_963785755.1. Lineage (GTDB taxonomy): Bacteria > Acidobacteriota > Vicinamibacteria > Vicinamibacterales > 2-12-FULL-66-21 > JACCXG01. The sequence continues at coordinate 28,109 of CAWAXG010000075.1, forward strand.
CGAGGCCGGCAAGGGAACCGACATCCAGCGCGCGCTCGGCAAGGCGCTTGGCGTCGTGGCAACCGACATCAACAACGACGGCCTGATGGACCTCTTCGTGGCCAACGACACGGTCCAGAACTTCCTGTTCGTCAATCGCGGCAAGGGCAAGTGGGAGGAGATCGGGCTGCCGTCGGAAGTCGGCTTCAGCGCGAACGGTCAGCCGCGATCCGGCATGGGCGTCGACGCGGCGGACTTCGATCAGAACGGCTTCGAGGACCTGTTCGTCGCCAACGTCGATCAGGAGATGTTCTCGCTCTACGAGAACCGCGGCCGCGAATGGTTTGCGGACGTCGCGCCTGCCAACGGCGTCGCGCAGGCGACCCGGCTGCTGTCGGGATGGGGGCTCAAGTTCTTCGACTACGACAACGATGGCAACGTCGATCTGTTTCTGGCCAACGGCCACCCCGACGACATGATCGATCAATACTCGTCGCAGGTGACCTACAAGGAGCCGCTCCTCCTGTTTCACAACGAGAAGGGCAAGCTGCAGAACGTCAGCGCAATGGCAGGGCCGGCGTTCGCGAAGCGCTACCCGGCACGCGGTCTCGCGGTCGGTGACTTCAACAACGACGGCCGGCTGGACGTGCTGGTGTCGAACAACGGGGACGCGCCGCTGCTGCTGAAGAACACGAACGACAGCGCGCATCACTGGCTGGGACTCTCGCTCCAGGGGACGACCTGCAATCGCGACGCGACTGGCGCCCGGATCACCTGGTCGTTCGGCGGGCAGCAGCGCCGGCGGTTGAAAACGTCAGGCGGCAGTTACCTGTCGTCTCACGATCCGCGCGAGGTGCTCGGGATCGGGCCGGCGCAGAAGATCGATTGGGTCGAGATCGCCTGGCCTCAGCCAAGTGGCCGCGTCGAACGAATCAGCAACCTGCCGATCGATCGCTACGTGCGAATCGTCGAAGGAAAAGGCCTCGCGAGCGCCTGAACCTATCCCTCGAACTCCAGTGACGCCGTCTACCTCTCGAACGCGCGCGCGCGTGAGCCGGTCGACACCGAGGCTCGCCGCCGCGACCCGAAATATCCCATAAGTCGACCGACCGATGCGACGTGTCACGCCGCACGGTAATAGTAGTTGAGCAACCCACCTAATCGCTGACGACGGCGAATCCTGCCAGCGCCCTCTGCGGACGGCAGGCCGTCGATGAGCTCGTTGTCCAATCCTTGATGATTGCGTGCGCGGTGGTAGTCTTGGTGTCTAGTCCAGTTCGTAGTTCAACGCGAAAGGATAGTCGGCCGCATGACCGACCGAGGAGGTACCCTCGCCGCGGAGACCGCGGAGTTCGCCCGTCCCCGAGCCGGTGACGACGGAGTAGGATTCCTTGGCCTGGCCGTCTTCGAAGACGCCAGCGCGCTGGAGCACGAAGCTGCCACTGTGAGGCGCGCCAGGCTGCCACGGCGGCCGGCACTCGGCGCGCTACCGGCGTTCAGGGCCTGACTTCTCGCGCGGGTTCAAATCGGGGCGCGCAACCAGCGGTACTTGCAGCTGTGGAGCGGGGCGGCGTGAGGTGGATAGAGCAACACAGCGTTACGACGGAGCCGACGACGTTAACAGGGCGCGTACGTGTGCGGCGATCGCTTCGGAACCGCCGTCTGTGTTGCCCAAAACGACCAGGACGTAGCCGAGATCCGGATAGAACTCGACCTGGTTCGACGAGCCGGCCAGCGAGCCACGATGCCCCGCGATCTTCACGCCGTTGACGAGTCGAGTCTCGAACCCGAAGCCGTCGCGACCACCATAATCCGCTTCGATGTAACCGGTCAGCACGAGAGCCGTCATTTCCGGGTTGAGAATCCGATTACCCACAAGCGCGTCGGCAAAACGGGCCAGGTCGTCTGCGGTCGAGTAGCCACCACCCATCGGGGTGCAGATCATGCAGTCGTCCCCCGGCTTGGGCTCTTCCCAAGCTGGATACCAGCGAGCGGAGTCCGCACGGGCGCCGGCAGGAGGAGTACGCGTATAGCCAAGCGCCGGCTTGGGAGAGCCGCCGACCTCATATCGAGTATTCACAAGACCGAGCGGGCGGAATATCTCGGCCTCGACCACCGAAGGAAACGCGCGGCCGGTCTGTCGTTCGATGATCGCTCCGAGAAGCAGGAAGTTGGAATTACTGTAAGACCACTGGGTGCCGGGACGGAACTGCAACGGTGACGTCGCGAAGTATTTCCACAAAGCCACTGACGATTTTATTGTCGCAACTTGCGCCCAGAACTCGGGCACTCGGAACAGATCTGGAATTCCCGAGCTCATGGTCAACAGGTGACGCACTGTCACCCGATCACGTGCTTCGGCAGATGGGTATTCCGGCAGGAGCGAACCCAGAGTGCTGTCGAACGATAACTGCTTCCGTTCGACTAGCTTCACGATGGTGACAGCAGTGAACATCTTGCTGACGGATGAGAGCATGAACGGAGTCTCGGGCTTATTGGGCCGTCCTGCCTTACGATCCGCCGGGCCGTACCCTCGCCTGACGAGTGGCTGACCGTGGCTAGTCAGGAGCACGACTCCCGAGAATTCGTCGCCGGCTGCCAATTTCGTCGCAAACGCCTCAACACTCGCAGCCAATGCCGCGTCACGTTCGTTTCTGGCGGTGCTTGGGCGGTTGCAGCCTGTCAGGACAGACGCCGCGATGATCGCCACCGCGAGGTGGACATGGATCAAGCTGCTCATTTCGGTTGCGCCATTGAGGGCTTCCTCAAGCCGCCACGACGCTGATGCGACCAGCCTTCCTCGAGCGAGGCTTCCGCCGAATCACGATCTCGACATCCTGGTCGACCGCCGTCAACAGGTTCATCAGGCGTTCGACGGAGAAGCCCGCCAGCTTATAGTGACGCAGCGCAGAGACCTTCGGCTGCGTCACTCCCAGCACCTTGGCAGCATCGGCCTGCGAGAGCTTGCGCGCTTCAAGCACCTGATTCAGCGCATAGGCCAGGCGCAGCTTGGCCTGACGCTCGGCAGCGTCGGGAAACCCGAGGTCCGCGAACACGTTTCCGGTGCCGCGACTGACCGGTTCTCTTCGTTCAGCGTTTCGACTTGCCATAGTGCTCCTCATGATCCCTCTGGGCGCTTTCCAAGCGGTCGGCGATGAGATCGACATCCCGTTTGGCCGTCCGGATGCCGAGGGCGTTACCCATGTCCTCCTTGGCCGCAGCGGGAAAGCTCAGGAAATCGCGCTTGGAGGAGCCGACCCAATGCAGCCGCTTCTCGTCGGCAGCCAGGAAACGTCGCACCTAGACGATTATCCCAGTTCTGGATACTAAAGCAATCAGGCGTCCGTCTGACGTCAGTCACCGGAGCAATGGGCGCGTACGCTCCTGCACTCTCGTTCCGGAAGGGACATATTTGCGCTGACTTTAACGAAGCGCGAGCGACTTCGCACGAGCACAGTGGTTTCGCCCGCGCGGCGAGTCGGCGGCCAGATCAGTCCAGGAACATGGTCTTGACAGTGCCGCTATTCGAGCTCCGCCACGGGCTGGTTCACCTCGTTGGCCCAGTGATACCTCCGCGTCTTCCGTCGGTGTTGAGACTTCTCCAAGCAACGCCGCGGCGGGGTGCGCGGGCTTTTCTCGGAAGCGCCGGCGCCGCGTTGAGAATCTCTGCAGGATCCCGTTTTACACAGCGCAAAGTCACGCCGCAGCGCCAATCAGCAGGCGGTCCAGATCACATCGAGATTGAGGCCCGGCACCATATGATCTAAGAAGGTTGTCCCGCTCGAATCAGTCGCGAGCAGGACGTTGCTGGTCTGCATGCCCGATCGACCGACATTGCTCGCGAGCGAGCGCGAACGCTTCACGACGTTGATCTTCTACGGCGTCGTGCTGCTGCTCGGCTATCTGCTGTTGCGCGTCTTCCAGCCATTTTTCGGTCCGCTCGGGTGGGCGGCGGTGCTCGCCATCTGTGTCTACCCCTGGAACGAGAAGTTGGTGAGCCGCCTCGGCCGCAATCGGGCGGCGACTATCACCACGCTCGCGGTCACTGCGCTCATCGTCGGACCGGGACTCGTCGTCCTGAGCGCGTTCGTGCGGGAAGCCAGAGCGGCGCTCGAAGGGCTCGATCGTTACGTCCTCGTGGGGCAGTTCGACTGGGTGATGGCGAGGTGGGAACGTGTCCGCGTCTACATTCCCGGCGCGCAAGCGCTCGATCTGGGTTCCCTGGTGAATCAGGCCAGCGCCAACCTCGCCGGTTTCATTGGCGCACGGGTTGGCGGATTGCTGGCCGACCTCGCCGTCTTCGTGTTTCACCTCTTCGTGACGCTGTTCGCGCTGTACTTCCTGCTCCGCGATGCAGGCGCCATCATGCGTGCCATTCGCCGTGCGCTGCCATTCGACGAGCCGCGCCGCGAGCGGATGATCCGCCAAACCGCCGACCTCGTTTACGCGAGCGTGACGTCCGGTCTGGTGATTGCAGCGATTCAGGGATTCCTGGGCGGATTGCTCTTCGTAGCGCTCGGCCTCAACGCGCCGGTCTTCTGGGGTGTTGTCATGGGCTTCTTCGCTCTGCTGCCCTTCTTCGGCACGTGGGTGGTGTGGCTGCCCACTGCCATTTGGCTTGCCAGCACTGGGCATATGACGAAGGCGCTGACGCTTGCCGCAATCGGGGCGGCCGTCGTCGGCAGCGTCGATAACGTCCTGCGTCCTGCGCTGCTCGCCGGCCGTGGGCGGATGAACGGGCTGTTGATGTTCGTCAGCCTGCTTGGCGGCGTCAGCGTCTTCGGGTTGCTCGGGCTCGTACTTGGCCCGCTGGTCGTGGCACTGGCGTCGGGCCTACTCGAAGCCTACGCAGGAGAGCCGGAGATTATCGAGGCGCGGACAATTTCCATCGAAGACAGTCCCCGTATTCTGCCTTGAGGTGGTTCAAACCAAAACGCCTCCTGACGTCACTAGCTCGGTGACGGTTCGCCTCGGAGGGTCGAGCGAGAGAATTGTTGGCGGTTCTCAATTCGAGGTCGCGAGCGACGCATCGGTTCTGACGGCCGTGAGCTCGCTTTCAGCCAGCCCGCCTCGCGCAAGAACATCGGAGCTGCATCGAGAACGTGAATGCCCAAGTCGACAACCTGATCACCACGGGAGTGCTGCGCCGGGTCGTGGCCTTCACGGAACTGAAGTTCTCGAACTCCATGATCGTCGACGCGGCTGCCTGATCAGCGACAGCCGACCACCGGAACCCGCGGAGCCCGTGCGTCTGGAGGCGACTGCCCGGGACAAGCGGATCGCGCGGTCGCCCGAGTAGACGGGCAGACCGTGTCCGAGATCAGCGCCGCCCTCCCATTACCGCCACTTGACGCCTGAATGACGAGAACTCGCCCGCGAAATTCCAGAATGTCCGTGGAGATAGCTCGGCGACTTTCGTCGGTGGACACACGAAGACCCTTGCCGATCTGAGCCACGTGCGCTGGGTCTCCCACTGCAGGGACGTCGTCCAGCTCCCAGTCGCCGCCTGACAACGAATTCGAGACGGACACGGCGCGCCAGCTTCACCGGTCGTTCAGCCGCTCACACCGTTCGTCGAACCGCAGCCCCCCTCGGTAGGTGATGCCTTCCTCCGGATGAACCGCCGATACCGAGCAGTGCACGATCAGCGCCGCAAGTGACACGGTGCAGGCCTCGGTCACGAGGCGAATGTGAACCAGGCTGCCGGGCCGGAGCGGCCGGTCGGTTTCCACGAGGACGCCCATCGGGCTCAGGTCGATGACCTGGACGTGCCGGCCTGGCCGCAAGGTCGCCTGCGCGACGCGCAACGCCGCGGCTGAACACCGGATGTCTCTGCGCCGTTCGATCATCGGCTGACCCACTGCCGCGCGCCGGCATCGAACCGCAATACCCGCGTGCGTCCGGTGGCACCCAGAACGCGAATGGCATACTGGCCTTTCCGCCCCTGCACGTACAGGGTTCCCGACGTCGCCGTGCCGTCGGGTCCGAGCGTCAATATCCGGCTCGTGCCGATTCGCACCCCGTCCCCCGCGGCCGACGCCATGGAGCCGTTGACGTCAGGAACATTCGCTCGCAGGCCGAACGACACACCACTGAAGTGATCCCGCAGCAACTGCCACCCGCGCGAGCTCCGGATCGGCCCCGGCCGCAATGTCGGACGCTCGGACGCCGTTGCCATTGCCGTCGAGGTATTCCGCGAAACGATAGTCGCCGCCGACGGCATCGAAGCGCAGCGCGACCCGGGTCGAGCGACGAATCGCCTGCATCCGGGCGTCCATGATTCGCGCCTCCAGGTATCGTGCGGCCATGCCGGTGCGCACGTGATCCAGCGCGTCCCCGGTCAACGGGACGGCGATCGAGACAACGGTGATGGCGATGGCCATCACGAAGAGAAGCTCGATCGCCGTGAACCCGCCGACCTGACGCCAGGACGCGTTGCGGAACATCGAATCGGCGGCCATCCACCCGGCGAATGGCCGCCACCTCCTGCTACTGCTTGACCGCCGACGCCTTGGTCTCTCCCACGGTCACGAGCGATTTGAGCTTCAGGAAGCTCTTCTCGCCGATGCCCTTGACGTTCATCAGCTCCTCGATCTTTTTTGAAGCCGCCGTTCTTGTCCCGATACTCGATGATCCGCTTCGCGGTGCTGGCGCCAACGCCGGGAAGCGCCTCGATCTGCGAAGACGACGCGGTGTTGAGATTGACGACGGCCGGTGCCGCCTTCGACGCGGCGGGACTCTGCGCAGCGGGAGTGGACGAGGTGATCAGCAAGAGACAGACGGCAAGGGTTGCGAACAGCGCGCGGGTCATGTGGTGTCCTCCTGAAAGAAGTTGACTGACGGATCCCCGCCGGGAGTCCAGGCAAAATGGGGGGTCGGGCCACCTTACAGAGGAACATCCCGACGGGGACCGCCGCCCTCAAAGGCAAGGCCGCTGCCGCTCGGAGCGCACCGGAGAGCGTTCGTGGATCTGTCTCGAAACGTTCGGGTTGTCGGCGATCGGACGGACTTCGTCGAACAGATATATCAGTCGTTCACCGCGCGCGACGACAACTCGAGGCGTCAGCGGAAGACGCCAGCGCATCGACGACGGCCTTGGATCGCGGGGAAACAAGCCGCAACCGGCAGGTTGCAGTCGGTCGCAACCGGACGGTTGCGATCGGGGTCAGGCCGTGAATCCGTGAATTAGGACAGTTTACGGGCCGGCCGGCTCCGAAAAATGTCCACTTTCACGGATTCACGGCCTGACCCCGGCGGCGGTGCCGGCGGTGCGATACCAGTCCACGGTCTTCTCGAGGCCTTCTTCGAAGGACACGAGCGGCTCGTAGCCGAGCAGCGTGCGCGCCTTCGCGATGTCCGCCTGGGAGTCGCGGACGTCGCCCGCCCGCGTCGCGGTGTACTTGGGCCTCACATCTGCGCCGATCAAGCGGCGCATCTCCTCGAACAGCTGATTCAGAGAAATGCGGCCGCCCGTGGCCACGTTGATGACCTCGCCGCTGGCGCCCGGCGCCTCGCAGGCCCGCAGTACGCCGCTGACGACGTTGGCGACATACGTGAAATCGCGGGTCTGCTCGCCGTCGCCGTAAATCGTCGGCGGCCGATTCTCGAGCAGCGCGGTCGCGAAGACGGAGATCACGCCGGAGTACGGCGACGCGGGATCCTGGCGCGGACCAAAAACGTTGAAATAGCGGATGCTGACCGTCTCGAGGCCATAGAGCCGCGTGAACATCTGCAGGTACTGCTCGCCGATGACCTTCTGCAGCGTGTACGGGGACATCGGATTGCTCGGCATGTCCTCGCGTTTGGGCAGCGTCGGCGTATCGCCGTAGGCGGAAGAGGATCCGGCGAACACCAGCCGCTTCACCCGCGCGTCTCGCGCGGCCAGCAGCACGTTCACCGTCGCGTCCACGTTCGCCCGATGCGACGTGATCGGATCGGCGACGGAACGAGGCACCGATGGGATGGCCGCCTGATGCAGCACGTAGTCACAGCCATCGACCGCCTTCCGGGCGACGTCGAGATCGGCGAGATCGCCTTCGAGAAACTCGATGCCGTTGATGTGATCGAGGTTGCGGCGCTTGCCGGTCACCAGCGAGTCCGCGACCCGCACCCGATGTCCCTGGCGCGTCAGCTCCTCGGTCAGATGTGAGCCGATGAAGCCCGCGCCGCCCGTCACCAGGTAATGAGCCATTCCTTTACCTTAACAATATCGCCGGCCGCCTGTCTCCCCCCGGCAAAGCAAAAAGGACAGGCACCGGTGCCTGTCCCTCACGAAGTGCCGCCGCAGCCAACCGTAAGCCGAATTCTGTCCGCCTTCGCCGCGGCTCTTCAGCCGCGGCTACGGCGCGACGATCATTCCTCTAGCCCCGTCATTACTGACGGGATCAAGCGGCCTACCCGGAAGCCACGAACGGGCCGTTCGTTGAGCACCCTGTCGCCAGGGACTCGTGCTTCCCTATTTGGCCTTGCTCCATGCGGGGTTTTGCCTGCCACCCGTGTTACCACGAGCGCGGTGCGCTCTTACCGCACCTTTTCACCCTTACTCGCCTCCGCCCTTACGGGCTACGGCGCAGCAGGGCCCTGAGGCCTGTCGCGACCGAAGCGCGCGAAGCGCGCGAAGGCGGAGCGGTATATTTTCTGTGCCACTGTCCTTCGAGTTGCCCCGACCGGGCGTTACCCGGCGCATTGCCCTGCGGAGTTCGGACTTTCCTCCCGCCTTCGCCCGCTACGCGGGCTTCGGCGCGGCAGGCCCGTGAAGCGTCACGTCGAGATGACGACACGGACCTGTCTCGCCGTAGCTCGCGAAGCGAGCGAAGGCGGACGATCGTCTGGTTCGCTGCGGCGGCTCAGTCCTCGCTTTCCTGCTATCCGTCCGTTTCCTGAGTGATCCCGTACTGTTCGAGCTTCTTGTACAGATTGCTGCGCGGCGTACCGATCACCTCGGCCGTCTTCGAGATGTTCCAGCCGAATTCCCGGAGTTTGGCGACGAGAAACGCCCGCTCGGAGGATTCCTTGAATTCGCGCAGCGTATTGGGATTCTTTTCATTATCCGAGGCTTGCGGCTTCGATTCAATCCGGACCACGTCGCGGAGATCGTCGACGTCAACCGCGTCGCCCGGGGTCATGATGAGCAGCCGTTCAACGGTGTTCTTCAGCTCGCGGACATTGCCCTTCCAGCGCGCCTTCTGCAGGAACTCGAGCGCCGGGGCGGTGAATCTGTGCGGGCGGCGGTTGTGCTCGCGGCTGAACAGCTCGGCGAAGTGCCGGACGAGCAGCGGGATGTCTTCCCGCCGATCGCGAAGCGGCGGCACTTTGATCGGGATGACGCTGAGGCGGAAGTAGAGGTCCTCGCGAAATGTCCCCCGCTCGATTTCCTGCTCGAGGTCCTTGTTGGTGGCGGCAATCACCCGCACGTCGACCTTGATCGTGCGCGCCGAGCCGAGGCGCTCGACTTCACCCTCCTGGAGGACGCGCAGGACCTTGGCCTGGGTCTTCGGGCTCATGTCCCCGACTTCGTCGAGGAAGATGGTGCCGCGGTCGGCCTGCTCGAACTTGCCGATCTGCTTCTCGGTCGCGCCGGTGAACGAGCCTTTCTCGTGCCCGAACAACTCGGATTCGATCAGCTCCTCGGGAATGGCCGCGCAGTTCACCTGGACGAAGCGCTCGCGGCTGCGAAGACTGTTCCGATGGATCGACCGGGCCACCAGCTCCTTGCCGACGCCGCTCTCGCCGAGCAGCAGCACCGTGGCGTTGGTCGGCGCGGCCCGCTTGATCGCGTCCCAGACGTGGCGGAGGGCGGGACTTTCCCCGACCATCTGGTGCCGCACTTCGACGGCGCGCTTGAGCGAACGATTCTCGTCGGCGAGCCTCGTCTGATCGAGCGCGTTGCGAATCGTGAGCAGCACGCGCTCGCTGGCGAGCGGCTTTTCGATGAAATCGAAGGCGCCGGCCTTGGTGGCTTCCACCGCCGTGCTGACCGTGCCGTGGCCGGAGATGATGACGACCGGGAGCGTTTCGGCGATGCTCCTGATGCGCTGCAGCGCCTCGAGACCGTCCATTCCGGGCATCTTCACGTCGAGGAAAACCAGATCCGGGGATTCCTTCTCGGCGAGGGCGACCCCATCCGGACCACTGGACGCTTCGATGACGTCGTAACCCTCGTACTCGAGGATCATCCGCACCGACCGCCGGATTTCCGCCTCATCGTCAATGACGAGAATTCGAGCTTTCATGTGCCGCTGTCTACTCCACCGCGACGGTGACGAGCGATCGCTGGCCAAGTGAAGGATCGAAGACATAGAGTGCCAGGACTTCGCCCGGGCGCGCGGCGGACACGACCTTCTGATATTCAGCGGCGGTCGGGACGGGCCGTTTGTTGATTTCCATGATCACCAGGCCGCGACGCAACAGCGCCTGGAACGCGGAGCCGGTCGGATCGACGCGGGAAATGACCACGCCGGAGATGCCATCTGGAATCTCGACCCGGCCGAGCACGGTGCGATCGAGCTCACGCACGGTGAGTCCGAGCGGCATCTCGGCCGGCTCGGGCTGCCGCGGACGCGACCGCCTCGGGCCAAGGTCCTCCAGGCCTTCGGGTGCACGCTCGCGCGGCGGGCGCTCCGCCAGCTTCACCTGCACCGGCTGGCGGCGGCCATCGCGCAGAACGAGCAGGCGCGCCACGCTGCCAGGACGGCGAGCGGAGATCTCGCGGATCAGTTCTTCGTTGTCCAGAATTTCGCGTCCATCGACATCGAGGATGATGTCGTACGGACGTAGGCCGGCGCGCTCGGCGGGTGACTCAGCGGAGACCTCCTGAACCATCGCGCCCTTCGAGACCGTCAGCGCGAGAGCCCGCTGCAGCGCGGGCGTGACATCGGTCAACCCGACGCCGATGAACCCGCGCGACACCCGGCCTTGAGCCTTCAACTGCGGCAGCACGGCCACCGCCTGATTGATCGGCACGGCGAACCCGATGTTGCTGGCACGCGAGCTGATGGCCGAATTGATCCCGACGACTTCGCCGGATGAATTGATCAGCGGTCCGCCGCTGTTGCCGAAGTTGATCGCGGCGTCCGTCTGAATGTAGTCGTCCAGGCTCGCATCGAACAGCTTCCGTCCGATGAAGCTGACGACGCCGACGGTGACCGAGTGCACGTAGCCGAGCGGATTGCCAATCGCGCACACCCATTCGCCGACGCGGAGATTGTCGGAGTTGCCGAGCGGCGCCTCCGGGAGCTTGCCATCGGCCTGCACCTTCAGCAGCGCCACGTCGATGGCAGGATCCGCGCCGACGACCTGACCGCGGAACGATCGGCCGTCCGCCATGGTGACCGTGATGCGCTCGGCTCCCTGGATGACGTGCTCGTTGGTCAGGATGTAGCCCTCGCGGTCGATCACGAAACCGCTGCCGGAACCCTGACGAGGTCCGTCGAAATCCCGGCCCGGCGGATCCAGTTCATCCCCGCGGCGCGGCCGTACCTCCCGGGAAGTCTTGGAGGTTGCCTCGACGTTCACGACGGCGGCGTTGATGCGCTCCGCGACGTCGGCGAAATTCACGACCCCGGGAATGGCGGCCGCGCGCGCCGGCTTGCCGCGCCCCCCGGGAGTCACCCGTTCGGGCGCGGATGACACAATCGGGCCGGGCGTAATACCGCCCGCCAGCATCACTCCCAGCAGAAATGCGACCGTGCAGGCGAGAACGATGGTCAGCAGCGTAAAGCGGCGCATGTTCGTGGATGATGTCGCGAAGGTCCTAGCTCCTTAGTATAAGCGCCCTGAATTCCTCTTCGGTGAGGACGGGCACGCCCAGGTCCCTGGCTTTGTCGAGCTTGCTTCCGGCATCCTCGCCAACGACCAGATACGTGGTCTTTCGGCTGACGGACCCGGAAACCTTTCCCCCCTGCGCCTCGATCGCGGCCGCCGCCTCGTCGCGGCTCATGTCCCGCAGGGTCCCGGTCAGCACGAAAGTCTTCCCGCTCAGGGCCCCGGCTGTCGCGGCCGCCGGCTCCGGCTGCTGACTGGCCATGTTCACGCCGGCGGCAGCCAGCTTCGCCACGACGGCCCGATTGTGCGGTTCGCCTGCAAAACTCCTGACGGATTCGGCGACGACCGGTCCGATCTCAGGCGCGGTCTGCAACGTCTCGACCGCAGCGTCCAGAATCGCGTCCATCGTCCGGAAGTACCGGGCGAGCGTCCCGGCCACCTTCTCCCCGACATGGCGGATGCCGAGCGCATACACCAGCCGGGACAGGTCGTTCTGCTTGCTCCGTTCAATCTGTTCGACGACGTTTCGTCCGACTTTGCCGAGCTTTCGCGGGACGGCCCGCTCCGACCGTGGAAGCCGCGGCGTGACGACCAGATTCTCCAATTGGGTGGCCTGCAGGTGGTACAGGTCTCCAAAGTCGCGGACCAGCTCCTGCTCGATCAACTGGTCGACCAGCGACTCGCCGAGCCCTTCTATGTTCATCGCGCTGCGCGACGCGAAATGCTCGAGGCCGCGCCGGAGCCGCGCGGGGCACGCCGTGTTCTCGCAGCGCCAGACGACTTCTTCCTCGTCCCGGTGCAGCGCGCTTCCACACGCGCGGCACGTCGTGGGCATCACCCATGGGACCGCCTCGGGCGGCCGCAGGCTCAGGATGGGGGCCACGACCCGCGGGATCACGTCCCCGGCCTTCTCGATGACCACCGTGTCGCCTTCGCGAAAGTCCTTCCGGGAGATGTCCTCGGCGTTGTGCAGCGTCGCCATCGAGATCGTCGAGCCCGCGACGAAGACAGGCGCCAGCACCGCATAGGGGGTATTGGCCCCGGTCCGGCCGACGTTGACATCGATCCTGAGCAGCTGGGTGTGCGCCTGCTGCGCGGGAAACTTGAACGCCGTCGCCCAGCGGGGAAATTTGGCGGTCGTCCCCAATCGCTGGCGCAGCGCCAGATCGTCGAGCTTCACGACGACGCCGTCAGTGTCGAACTCGAGCTCGAGCCGCGCGTCCGCCCAGGTGCGGCAGAACTCGATGACCTCCTCGATACTGGCGCAGCGGTGAAAGTGGGACTCCACGGGCAGGCCCCAGTCCCGCATCGCGGTCAGCATGTCGAAGTGGCGCTCTGCGATGGCGGCTCCCGGCGCCACGAGCTGATAGGTGAATGCCGACAGCCGGCGCCGCGCGACCAGCCCCGGATCCAGGTTCCTCATCGTGCCGGCCGCCGCATTTCGTGGATTGGCGAAGAGCGGCTCCCCTTCTGCTTCCCGCTCGGCGTTGATGCGCGCGAACGAGGCGCGCGGCAGGAACACCTCGCCGCGGACCTCGAGGCGTCCCGCCGGGGCGCCTCGCAACGAGAGAGGGATCGTTTTTATCGTGCGGACGTTGGCCGTGACGTCTTCGCCTCGCACACCGTCGCCGCGTGTCGCGCCGCGGACGAGGCGGCCGTCTTCATACGTCAGCGCGATGCTGAGTCCGTCGATCTTCAGTTCCGTGACGTAGCCCACCGGCGCGTCACCGAGTCCCGCCGCCCGGCGCAGGCGCTCGTCGAAGGCGCGGAGATCGTCCTCGTCGTAGGCGTTGTCGAGACTGAGCATCGGCGCGACGTGCTCGACGGTGGGAAAGCTGTCGGTCGGACGGCCGGCCACGCGCTGCGTCGGCGAGTCGGTCGTCACGAGGTCCGGATGCTGCGCCTCGAGCTGCTCCAGTTCGTGGAGAAGGTGATCGAATTCCGCGTCGGAAATCTCCGGGCTGTTGTGGATGTAGTACCGCTCTTCGTGATGCCGAATCTGCGAGCGCAGCTCGTTCAGGCGGGCGAGGGGATCCATCGTCTACGGGTGCGCTGATGGCGTGCGGCCCATGAGCAGTGAAAGGGGGCGGAACGCGCCGGCAAGTCGCCCGGACTCACCTGTCGCGGGCGAGCACGTAATCGGGCAGCGCGAGGAGCGCATCACGCTCGCGGCTGGGCGGGAACGCATCGAGGCAGGTTTTGGCCCGCTCGGCGTACTCCACCGCGCGCTCGTACGCCAGATCGATCACGCGATGCTCGCCGAGCAGCCTCAAGATGTCACGCCACTGCTCGGGTGACACGGCCCGATCGCCAACCGCCGTTCGAATCAGCGAATCCGCTTCTTCGCCACCGCGGCGCAGCAGGAAGATGATCGGCAGGGTCACTTTGCCTTCACGGAGATCGCCGCCGATGGGCTTTCCGAGCGCCACCGCATCCGCCGTGTAATCGAGCAGATCGTCCACCAGCTGAAAGGCGATGCCCAGATTGAATCCGTACTCGCGCAGGGCCGTGGCGCGGTCGGGCGTCACGTCCCCCAGCATGCCGCCAATCTGCGCGCAGCCGCCGAACAGGAACGCGGTCTTGCGGCGGATGATCTCGAAATGCTCCTCTTCGCTGATGTCGACGTCGCCGGTCTTCGTCAGCTGATAGAGCTCCCCTTCGATCATCCGCAGCGTCACATCGCAGAGCAGACGGATGATCTCGAGCGAATCCTGCGTGAGCGCCATGGCCATGCTCTTGATGTACAGGTAGTCGCCCAGCAGGACGGTGATGTCGTTGCCCCAGCGGGAATGCACGGCGAGCCGGCCCCGCCGCAGATCGGCGCCGTCGATGATGTCATCGTGCACCAGCGTGGCGGTGTGGATGAACTCGACCACCGACGCGTACAGCACGGCGCGATCGCCCCGATATCCGCACAGCCGCGACGCCATCAGGAGGACGGCCGGGCGCACCCGCTTGCCCCCGCTCGTCTGGATGTACCGCCCCATTTCCGGGATCAAGGCGACGCGGGATTGGATGTGCCGGACGAATTCCTGCTCAACGGCCTCGAGATCGCCGCGGATGGGTTCAAAAATCTGCGCCAGGTCGGCGGAGGGCGGCGATTTCTGCGCTGTGTCGCTCAATTGGGAGTCGCGTGATGGTGACGGTAGCCTCACAATACTGAACTTCCGCGCGGAGTGTCAACGCGCTAAGCCGTTGCTGTGGCGCGGATTAGGGCATAAGAGAACGGCGGCCCCGCCAGCCGGCCGTGACGGCGCTCAAACCGCGCCGAACACCGCCGCGAAATTGCCCGTCGTCCTGGCGGCAACATCTCCGGGCGTCGTTCCGCGAACCTCGGCCATGGTGCCCACCACCTTCGCGACGAAAGCCGGCTCGTTGCGCTGGCCGCGGTAGGGAACGGGCGCCAGGTACGGCGAGTCGGTTTCGACCAGGAACCGATCGTCCGGCACGAGCCGCGCGGCCTCGCGCAACTCCTCGGCCCTGGGGAACGTCACGATGCCGGCGAACGAGAGCCAGGCGCCCAGATCCAGCGCCGCTCTCGCCATCTCGGCACCGCCCGTGAAGCAGTGAAACACCGTCCGCACACCGGCGGCTTCTTCGCGCAGAATGCGAAACGTATCGTCGGTCGCCTCGCGCGTGTGAATCACGATCGGCAGGCCGCGGGCCCGCGCCAGCGCGATCTGACGCCGGAACACCAGCTGCTGTACGTCGCGCGGCGCGAAGTCGTAGTGGTAGTCCAGTCCGATCTCTCCGACGGCGACGCCGCGATGCGTGTCGATGGCAGCCTCGACGAGGGCGATGCCTGCATCCAGATCGCCGGAATGGTGCCCCGCCTGGTGAGGGTGGATGCCAACGGCAAACCTGACGGCGGGCCATACCTGATGGACCCGCACCGCCCGCCCCGCCTCGGCCTCGTCACCAGCGGACAGGATCACGAGAGCGCCAGTCAGACCGGCATCACGGGCACGCTCGACGACAGCCGGCAGGTCGCTGTCGAACTCCTCACCGGCGAGGTGACAGTGCGAGTCGATCACGTCGAGCGGCTAACGGACCTTCGTTCCCGGCGGGATCTCTTGATCGAAGCCGACGAGCGTGGGCTTTCCTCCCTCGGGGCTGGCAGCGAGCACCATGCCGTTCGATTCGATGCCCATCAGCTTCGCTGGCTTGAGGTTGAACACCATCACGATCGTCCGGCCGACGAGCTGCTCGGGCTCGTATGCCTCGGCGATCCCGGCCACCAGCGTTCGCTGCTCGTTTCCGACATCGATGCTCAACTTCACGAGCTTGCGGGAGTTCGGCACCTTTTCCGCGGTCAGGACTTTCGCGACCCGGAGGTCCACCTTCATGAAATCGTCGATCGAGATTTTGTCGTTCGCGGCAGCGGCCGGGTTCGCGGCGGCTGACGGGGCCGGTGACACCGGCTGCGGTGGCGTGGTTCCTCCTGCATCGGACATGGCTCGCAGCTCCTCCACGGTGTGCTCCATTCTTGGAAACAGCGGCTCGATCGTGCCGAGGGCGACACCGGCTTCGAGCGATCCGGGCCGAAGATCGACCCAGCTCTCGTCACCGGTCCCGAACATGCGGCGGATCCGCGTCGCGGTCGACGGCATCACCGGCTCGATCAGCGTTGCGACGACGCGGAGCGCGTCGGCGGCGTTGTACAACGTGCCCTCGAGCAGCGGGCGCGACGCCGGGTTCCTGGCCAGGACCCACGGCTCCCGCTTGACGATGTATTTGTTGACGACCGCGATCAACTCCCAGATGTTCCTGAGCGCGGAGCTGAAGTCGAAGTGGCGGGCGTCCTGGACAGCGGCGTCGATCGTCCGTTCCACCGAGGTGCGAAGTTCGACGTCGAGCGGTTCCCGGGCCCCGGCGTTCCCGGGAATGACTCCGTCGCAGTACCGCTGAATCATGGTCGCGACCCGGCTGACGACGTTGCCCAGGTCGTTGGCCAGATCCGCGTTGTAGCGGCCGAGGAACGTGTCGTCGGCGAAGCTGGCGTCCTGCCCCACGACCATTTCCCGCATCACGAAATAGCGGAGCGCGTCGACGCCAAACCGCTCCATGTAGCCCTGCGGCCGGACGATGTTGCCGAGCGACTTCGACATCTTCGCTTCGTTCATCAGCCACCACCCGTGACCGATGACGGTTCGCGGGAGCGGCAGGCCGGCCGCCATCAGAAACGCAGGCCAGTACACAGTGTGCTGCCGGACGATTTCCTTGCCCATCAGGTGCACGTCCGCCGGCCAGTAGCGCTCGAAGCGCTGCTCGTCGTCGGGGAACCCGGCGGCGGTGATGTAGTTGGTCAGCGCATCGAACCAGACATACATGACGTGCGCAGGGTCGTCAGGAACCGGGATGCCCCACTTGAACGAGGTGCGGCTGACGCTGAGATCACGAAGTCCGGCCGAGACGAACGCGATCATCTCGTTGCGCCGGATGTCGGGCATGATGAACTCCGGGTGGGTTCGATAATGCTCGAGCAAGGGCTCCTGGAACTTCGAGAGCTGGAAGAAGTAGCTCTCTTCGCTGACGCGCTCGACGGCATTGCCGCAGGTTGGACAGCGGCCGTCCACCAGCTGCGTCTCCGGGACGAACAGCTCGTCCACGGTGCAGTACCAGCCCTCGTAGGTCGACTTGTACAGGTAGCCCCGGTCGCGGACGCGACGCCAGATTTCCTGCACGGCGTGCTTGTGACGCGCTTCGGTCGTGCGGATGAAGTCGTCGTTCGAGATATTGAGCGCGGCGAAAAGCTCGCGGTATTTGCCGGCAATCTGATCGGCGAACGTCTGGGTCGGAAGGCCGGCCTTCTTCGCCGCACGCTCGACCTTCTGGCCATGCTCGTCCGTGCCGGTGAGGAAGAACACGTCCTCCTGCAGCAGACGACGCGAACGCGCGATCGCATCGGCCACCATCGTCGTATAAGCGTGGCCGAGATGCGGTTCCGCGTTGATGTAGTAGATCGGCGTGGTGATGTAGAAGCGCGGCATCAGGCAGACTCCCGATCGAGCCACGCCTTGATCGCGAGCGCCTGAACGTCCTTGATCGGCAAGCCGTGCTCGGCCGCCGCGCGCGCGCAATCCTCGAATTCCGGCGAGGCGTTGACGATCGACCCCGCCCGCCTGGCGATCTTGAACCGAATCGTGCCCACGGGCGTCGCGAGCGGCCTGATCTCGCGCTCGAGGCGCTCGCGCTGCATTTCCTGATAGCGAACGCCAATCGTCGTGGTGTCTGTAAAAAGCACGCCGGCGAGCTCCTCGCGCCGATCCGGGGGCGCGATGACCGTGACGAGCGTGCCGGGCCGGTTCTTCTTCATCTGCACCGACGCGTAATAGACATCGAGCGCCCCTGCCGCATACAGCCGCTCCATCAGCGGTCCGAACAGCTGCGGATTCATGTCGTCGATCTCGCACTCGATGGTCACGATCCGCTCGGCGGCGGTCGCGGCGTCGTCATCCCCGAGCATCAACCTGAGGACGTTCGGATGATCGGTAAAATCCTTGTCGCCGGCGCCGTATCCGATGGCCGACACGCGCATCTGCGGAAGCGGACCAAAGCTGTCCGCATAGGCAGTGACCAGCAGCGCTCCGGTGGGCGTCGTCAGTTCGGTCTGGACGCCGCCGGCATAGATCGGCACCCCACTGAGGAGCTTTGCCGTCGCCGGCGCCGGCACGGGAAACACGCCGTGCGCGCATCGCACGCTGCCGCTGCCGACGTTCACCGGCGACGACACGATCCTGCCGGCGCCGAGCCACTCCATGCCGAAGACCACGCCGACGATGTCGACGATTGAATCGACGGCCCCCACTTCGTGCAGGTGGACTCGATCGACCGGCATCTGATGAATCGACGCCTCGACCTCCGCGAGGCGATCGAACAGCCGCCGCGCGCGCGCCTTCCCGGCGCTCGACAGCGCCGACCGATCGATGTAGCGGGCGATATCGTGCAGGCTGTGATGCGCGCACCCGGCATCATGCGAGCCGGAATGGTCTCCGCGATCGGCGTGATGATCGTGCTCGTGATGGTGACCGTGGTGCCCGTGCTGCTGGTGATGATCACGTGCATCGCTGGACGAGGACTGATGCGTGTGATGGCCCCGCGACGCGGCGTCTGCGCGTGCGGGAACCGGCTCGAGCAGCCGGAACTTCGTCGCCGAGACTCCCGCGCGCAGCACGCGCTCGGCGCTGATCGTTCCGTGATCGATCGCCAGACTGCCCAGCGCCGTCCGCAGTGCATCGAGAGGCAGGCCGAGGTCGAGCAGCGCACCGAGGACCATGTCCCCTGACGCGCCCGAGAAGCAGTCGAAGTACAGCGTCTTACTCAAGCCTCAGAGTGTTCCCTTCTCCCGATAACTGTAGTACCGCGCATCCCCGAGAATCACGTGATCGAGGACGTCGATACCCATCAGCACACCCGCGGCAACCAGCCGCTCCGTGAGTCGGGTGTCCTCGCGGCTCGGCTCCGGATCGCCGGACGGATGGTTGTGAAACAACACTATCGCGGCGGCGCCGCCCGCGACGGCCTCCCTGAAGATTTCGCGCGGATGGACGATGCTGGCGTCGAGGGTGCCGATCGACAGCACGGTACTCCGGAGCACGCGGCGCTTGGTGTCGAGCAGCATCACGCCGAACTGCTCGACCCGCCGGTTCCCGTATTGCGGCATCAGGTACTCGGCAGCGGCCCGCGGGCTCGTCATCTGGGCGCGCTCGCCGGCGGCGTGCGCGACGCTGCGACGACCCAGCTCGACCGCGGCGAGGACCTGCGCCGAACGGGCCGCGCCGATGCCAGGAATCCTCGTCAACTCGTCGTGCGCCGACCGGGCGAGTCCAGCGGCGCCGCCGACCGCCGCGAGCACCGCGTTGGCGAGATCGAGCGCGCTCGCGCGGCGCTGACCCTGCCCGAGCACAATCGCGACGAGCTCGTTGTCGCCGAGCGCTGCCGCACCGACGCGCGCGAGCTTTTCACGCGGCCGATCGTGCGCCGCGATGGCCTTCATCGTACACCATCCCTGTTATACTGCCGTGCGATGCGTCGTGTTGTCGTCGCGATCTGCGCGGTCATCCTCTCTGCTGCCTGTTCCGAACCTCCGCAAAAGGAAATCGATCGTGCTCAGGGCGCCATCGAGGCCGCGCGCGCGGCCGGCGCCGAGCAGTACGCGCCCGAGCCGTTCACCGCCGCGACCACCGCGATGCAGCAGACGCACGAAGCCGTCCAACAGCGCGACTACCGGCTCGCCCTGTCGCGCGTCACCGACGCGAACGAGCGGGCGCTGGAAGCCGCGCGCCAGGCGGCAAACAACAAAGCCCTCGCGCGCGTCGAGGCCGAAACGGCGGTCAAGCATCTCGCCACGACGATCCGGCAACTGGATGAACGATTGAAGGTCGCGGAAGCGAACCGGATTCCGGCACGTGAGATCGAATCGGCGAAGCGCGTGCGAGCCACCGCGGACCGGACCCTGCAAGAAGCGCGCGCGGCGCTCACCGCCGGCAATTATCTGGCGGCGATTGCCGCGGCGAAGGGCGTTCCTGAAACAATCACCACGGAAATCAGGATGCTGAGCGACGCCGACGGTCGCTCAGGACGCGGCGGGCGACGACGCCGCTGACGGCGTGACGCAATAATCGCCGCCTGCAGCGGCGCCGCCGGTTGCAGATCCGGCAATCACCCGAGCATCCAGCCCATACCGGCGACCAGCGCCACGATCACCACGAACCCGGCCACGTCGAGCACGATGCCATGCTTCATCATCGTCGCGATCGGCACGTGCCCTGAGGAATAGACAATCGCGTTCGGCGGCGTCGAGATGGGCATCATGAAACCCATCGAGGCGCCGAGGGTCGCGCCCAGCGCGGGTTGGAGCGGATTGACGCCCGCCGCCTGCGAGACCGCGATCGCGACCGGCACGATCATGTTCGCGGACGCGGTGTTCGAGGCCGCCTCCGACATCACGATGGCCACGGCGGTAAAGAGAATCGTCAGCGCCAGCGCCGACTGCGCCGGCAGCCACGAGGTGATGCCACGGCCGAGCGACTCGGCGAGTCCGGTTGAGAATGCCAGCTCCCCCATCGATAAACCGCCGCCGAAAAGCAGGACGATGCCCCAGTCGATCCGGACCGCCTCTTCCCAGGTGAGCGTGAAGCGGCGCGCCCGCCAGTTCACCGGCAGCAGGAACAGGAGCAGCGCACCGGCGACAGCCGCCACAGACTCTGGGAACGCCGCCGTGACCCATCGTGCGAAGGCGGTGCTCCCGGCCCCGGCGATGGTCAGGACACCCGGGAGGATCCAGAGCATCACCGTGACCGCGAATGCGAGCAGGACGTTCCGCTGCCCTCTCGACATCGGACCGAGCCGCTCGATCTCCGTGCGGATCGCGTCGGCCCGGCCGGTATTCAGCTTGAGGTGGCGCAGGCTCCGGACGTAGAAATAGGCGATCAGGAAACCGAACGTGAGCACGACGATCGGCACGCCGAGCGCCATCCACTCGAAGAACGAGATGTCGACGTTGGCGATCCGCTTCAGCATGCCGATGCCGATCAGATTCGGTGGCGTGCCGATCGGCGTGCCGATGCCGCCGATCGAAGCGCCGAACGCCGTGATCAGCATCATCGCGGCCGCGAACTCGCGGCTGTCGGCCTCCGACTCCCGACCCTCGGTCAAGTGGGCGACGATCGACAGCCCGATCGGGAACATCATCGCCGTCGTCGCCGTGTTGCTGATCCACATCGAGATGCCGGTGCCGACCGCCCCGTAGACGATGAGGATGCGGACCGCGCTGCCGCTCACCGCGCGCGACGACAGGGCGCCAAACGCGATGCGCCGGTCCAGGCCATGGACGAACATCGCCTCGGCCAGCATGAAGCTGCCGATGAACAGGAAGATGATCGGATCAGCGAACGGTGCGAACACGGTCCGTGCGGGAGCCACGCCGAGCACGATGGCGAGCACGGGACCGACGAGTGCCGTCACCGCCAGCGGCAGCGCTTCGGACATCCACAGCACGACCATCATCGCGAGAACGGCACCGAGCCGGTGCGCAGGCGCGGGAATCGGCAGCGGCGCGACGAGCAGCGCCACGAAGAGCAAGGGGCCGATGATCAGTCCAGCGGTGCGGCGCCGGCGGTTGAACAGCTCCTCGGCCGGCGAATACATTTCCGCGCTGCTGGTCGCTGCGTGCACCCGGCGCAGCGTCACGGCGCGAGCCCACCGGGGATCCAGCGAGCGGTCGCCACGATCTCGGCCCACCCGGTCAGGAACAGTCCCTCAGCCGTCCACTCGACGCGCTGGCTGCCGCCGGGCGATTCGACGCGCACGTCGCGGCTCGCGCCGCCGTACTCCATGGCCGCGACCGCCGCCGCGCAGGCCCCGGTGCCGGACGCTTCCGTCGGGCCGACGCCACGCTCCCAGATCAGGATCCGGACATGATCCGGACGCTCGACGGTGGCGAGCTCGACGTTGGTGCCGGCCGGGAACCGTGGGTGGACGGCAAGGGCCGACGCCAGTGAGTGCAGACGTGACTGCGTGACTTCCCCAAGCACGACGCATTGCGGGTTCCCGACGCGCAGCGTCACGGCTTCGACCCGCTCCGCTCCAACGACGATCTGCTCCAGCGCGATATCGGCCGGCTGCCCCATCGCTGCCCTGAAGGTGTAGCGGGCATCCTCGTGACTGAGAAGCTCGAGCGTTTTCTGCCCCGCGTCGGTCTCGATCACGACCTCGCGCACGCCGCCGACCCGAGCGATCCACGCGGCCAGACAGCGCAGCCCATTCCCGGAAATCTCCGATGGACTGCCATCGGCGTTGAGCAATCGCATGGACCCGTGCCCTGCCCTCGCCGGATCGTGCGCGAAGAGCAACAACCCGTCGGCGCCCAATCCGCGATGGCGATCGCAGACGGCGCGCGCGAGCGATGGCTCACGATTCCGGTCCGGCGCCTCGCGCTCGTCCATAAGTAGAAAGTCGTTCCCGAACGCGTGGGCTTTGATGAGATTCATCGAGCGCGGACGGTACTATACCTTTGCAGCATCCTGTAAACTCCTGGCCGATGCGTCCTCGCGACACGAACCGGCTCGCCTCCACTTCGTACGACGTCCTCGTCGTCGGCGGCGGAATTCTCGGTCTCGCGTGCGCGTACGAAGCCGCCAGCCGTGGCTTGTCGGTCGCGCTCATCGACGCGGGAGATTTCGGCAGCGGGACGACGTTCAATCATCAGAAGACGGTCCACGGAGGGCTCCGCGCGCTCCAGACGCTGGCGATCGGACGGGCGCGAGAGAGCATCCGCGAACGCCGCGCGCTCGCCCGCATCGCTCCGTGGCTGCTGCGTCCGCTCCCCTTCCTCACCGGGACGTATCGCTCGATGACCCGCGGCCGCGCCGCCCTGCGCGCGGCCTTTGCGCTGGACGGATGGCTGGGGCGACAGCGCAATGCCGGCGTCGAACCGGAGCTGCATCTGCCGCGCGCGCGGCTGCTCTCGAAGACCGCGACCTTGAAACTCTTCCCGGGGATCCGGGCCGAAGGCCTCACCGGCGGCGCGCAGTGGTACGACTATCAGATGGTCGAGAACGATCGGCTGACGTTTGCCGTCGCGGCCGCGGCCGACCGTGCCGGCGCCGATCTCGCCACTTACGTCGAGGCGCGCGAGATCGTACGGCAGGATGGCCGGATTGCCGGCGTCCGTGCGCGCGATGCCTTCACCGGCCAGGACGTCGAGGTCCGGGCGCAGATCGTCGTCAATGCGGCGGGGGCACGCTCGGCCGATATCCTGCGCATGCTCGGCGTCACGCGACCGTTCCCGCTGCTCAAGGCGATGAACCTGGTCACGTCCAAGCCGGCAGCGGACATCGCCCTCGCCGCACCCGATCCGCGAGGACGCATGCTGACGCTGGTGCCATGGCGCGGCAGGGCCATCGTGGGAACTGGTCAGTCGTCGTCGCCCGCCGCATCGGGAGACGACGGGGTGACGGCGGAGGAGGTCGAGCGGTTCATCGCCGATGCCAACCATGCCTTTCCCGCGCTGAAGCTGGGGACTGGCGACGTCACGCTCGTGCATCGCGGGCTCGTGCCCGCCGTGACCGGACGCGACGGTTCGGTCGATCTGCTGCAGACCCCGACGATTCTCGACCACGCGTCGGAAGGCGCCGACGGATCGTTCACCGTGACCGCCGCCAAATACACGACGGCCCGCGCCACGGCCGAGCGGGTCACGAACGCCATCGGGCGCAAACTGCGAAAGCCGCTGGCGGCGTCCAGGACCTCGACGACCGTCCTGCCCTTCGCCGGCATCGCCGATCACGAGGCGCTCGCGATAGAAACCGGCCGCCGCATCGGCGTCGAGCTCGAACTGCCGCTGCTGCGCCATCTGATGGGGAGATATGCCGAGGGGGCGGCCACGATCGTGAAGCTGATCGGCGAGCGCCCGGATTCGTCGGCGGCGCTCGCTCCATCGACCCCTACCATCGCCGCCGAGGTGCTCCACGTCATTCGCAACGAAGGCGCTCTTCGCCTGGGTGACATCGTCCTGCGCCGCACGACGCTCGGCGCCGCAGGTCACCCCGGGGCGGCCGCACTCAGAACCAGCGCGGCGATAGCTGCTACAGAGCTCGGCTGGGATGCGGCGCGGACCGAGACTGAGCTTGCGGCGGTCGAGCAGGTCTACCGGATCCCCCAGGGGGGCGCCGTCAGGGAACAGTGAAGCCGCGGAATACCCACGTCACTCCGGTGCTGAACCCGAAGCTCGGATCACGTGAAGTCATGCCGAGGATGATGCCGGCATCCACCCGGATCGTGCTGTGCGTGAATCGTGCCCCCAGCCGCATGGCCGCCCGGCTGTCGGTTCCGGGGGGCGTGTCCTCCGGGTCGGTCGGCGCATAGCGCCCGTTGATCTCGCCGACGATTTCGAGCCCTTCCCGGACGGCACGGGCGATGGAAAAGCCGTAGGTGAGGACGTCCCCCTGCCGATCACCCTCGGTCGGATCGCCAAGGATCCCGAGGCCGATGTTGCCGACCATCCGCACGGATTCGACGGTCTTGCCGATGAGCGTGCTGACGAAGAAATCCGTCGTATCGAGGCCGAGACCACTCTCGTTGCTGGCGTTCGGCAGTTTCGTGGCGAAACGGAGCGCGATCGCCGGCCGGCTGGACGCCTCCGGCACCAGACGGATCTTGGTGGCCAGGATCAAATCCTCGACATCGGTGGTTTCATCGCCCTCGAAATCGAGCTCACCCGACAACGGAGCGCGTTGGCGACTGTTCACAGTGAGCCGATTGTAGAAGCCGCCGTCGAGTTGCAGCTCGGCGATCGAGCTCAGGCCGAAGCTGACCCCGAGCGTCGGGAACCGCAGCAAATCGCCTTCGAGTCCCGACACCGGATAGAAGATCTCGCGCTGGATCTCCATTCCGCCCTCGAACAGAATCAAACCGGCGCCGATGGTTTCGGGGTCCTCGGTCACGAGCGGGCGCTGCTGCGCCGACGCGACCGACGCGCTGCAGATCAAACCCGTCGTGATCAACAGAATCGCGAACTGTTTTCTCAACGACACCTCTCTCAGTCACGCTGCAACGAAGGCGCTGCAGGCCGCAAACGCTCCCGGACGATCGTGGTGAGCGCGTGGATCCCTTCCATGATACTCGTCCGCCTCACCTGCCCAGGGGACATCGAGTAGAAGCGGACCGGTGTCTCGAGGATTTCGGCGCGCTGCTTGAGCAGACCGGAGAGCAGCCGCTGATTCAGCATCTTGTCATCGATGTCGACGTCGAGCGATGCCACGTGCCGGAGGCGGATGGCGCGCACGCCGGACAGCGTGTCCGACACGTAGCGCCCATACAGCACAAGGTAGACCGCGCTCAACAGATGACTGCCGACGGCGCTCGCGAATCTCAGCCAGGGCTTGTGCTTGTAGCGGAGGCGGATCGACGCTTCGATGTCGTTGACCGAGAGCCGCCGGCTGCCCCACACGGCATCGAGCCGGCCCGAGCTCAGATAGGCGGCGAGGCTGACGATGTCTTCGCCGTTGTACATCCCCGAGGCCTCGAAGAGCACGACGTAGTCGTAGCCGCCGTCGAGAAGCGGACGCGGGAAACGCGTCGCCGGGCTGGTGCCGGCGGCCCGTACGGTAATCGGCAGCGTTGCCGCGAACTCGGCCTCGAGCGCTTCCGAGCCGCTGTAGAAGACCGTCACGTCCAGGGGCAGCTCGTGAATGCCGGCGCGCACCATCTCGAGCACGGTCTGCGCCAGCTTGTTGCGCGAGCCGGTATCGTGCAGCCAGATCGCGACGCGCTGCCGCGGCTTCGGGAGCAGCGTCTCGAGGAACGGCATCAGGACCTTGGCGGGATCGTGCCGGCCGGTGACGCCATCCTCGTAGTTGCCGATGCGCACCAGCCGCGGATCCTCGAGACTCTCGAGGCGCCCGAGCGGAAGGTACGGCGCTTCGTCCTCGGGGCGGCGTGAATCGTTGATCAGGTAGTGCGTGATCAGGCATGGCGCCGGGATCCGAAGGTGCCCTTTCTCTTCCAGGTAGTAGATCGCCTTCTCGATGATCTCGACCGCGGTCGCGCCCGTGGTTTCGGCATCGGTCTGGATGTTGGTGATCAGCAGCTTGACCGCTGACAGATTGCGCGCAATCGCGGTGCTGAGACCGTGCGTGACATACGACGG
Organism: uncultured Acidobacteriota bacterium; assembly: GCA_963785755.1. Lineage (GTDB taxonomy): Bacteria > Acidobacteriota > Vicinamibacteria > Vicinamibacterales > 2-12-FULL-66-21 > JACCXG01. The sequence continues at coordinate 54,501 of CAWAXG010000075.1, forward strand.
AAACAACGAAGAATGCTGGGTGCCGGGCGAGTACACGATGAGATCGGCGGCGGCGATGCGATCGACGAGACGGCCGTTGACCGGAATCTGCCGTTCGTGAGCGGCGAGCCACACCGCGAGCTCGTCCGGCGACTTCGCGGACATCACGTCCGGGGCCGGCGGCCGATCCACGATGTAAATGTCCTTGATCCGGTTGCGCCGGTTCGCGTCGACGATCTCCGCCTCGCTGGCCAGCAGCCGGCCTTGCGGATCCAGGGCGACCAGGAACGCGTTCGTGCCGTCCGAGACGTTTTCGATCAGACCCGGGGGAAGCCCGAGCAGCGCGCAGTAGTCGTCGATCGCGGCGTTGAAGCGGCGCCCGGCCTGCAGCACGGACCCCGCAAACACCAGGTTGCCGACGCTACAATCCGAAAAGTCGAAGGGTTTGCCCGACGTCTCGAGCTCGCGGACAAAGGCCTCCAACCGCTCGGCAACCGCCGGCTGATCGATCGAACGCAGAAACGCTGTCGCGGTTTCGCGCGTCGAGCCATCCGGGAGGCGGACATCGAGAAGCTCGACGAGCTCGATCCGACAAGAGCCGAGGCCGCGCGCGAGATGGGAGGCGTTCTTGCGAAAATCCGAGGGTCCGAGGCTGTCGCCGAGAAACCGCCGGACCTCTCCGGTCGACATGCCGTCGTCGTAGCCGTTGATCGCGAGCGTGAGCCGGACGTCGGGACGGCCGATCAGCTCCTTCGAGAGAACCGTCGAACCGCGGCCACCTGAGAAGACGACTACGGTGACAGGCTCGGTATGGCGTGCAATCACGGTGAGGCGGGGCCCCTGCTGTGCGTAAACGACGGCAGGCGATCAGAACGTTCCAGCGAGGCCGGAGTATAGCATGCGACCCGGAGCGCGCCGGGAGCATACAATCGTCTTCCTGCGCATGCGCCGCTTGCTGATCGTGCCGGCCGCGGGGCTTGGGTCCCGCCTGAAGACATCGACTCCGAAAGCACTCGTTCCGGTGAACGGCCGTCCCATGCTCGACCATTTGCTGGACCTGTCGGCGCCGTACGTCGAGGCCGCGGTCATCGTCGCGCACCCGTCGTTCTCGCGCGACATCGCCGCGCATGTCGATCGCGAGTGGAACACACGGCTGCGCATCACCATTGCCGAACAGACAGCGCCGACCGGCATGCTGGACGCCATCCTCATAGCCTCGCGGGCGGTGACAGCCGAACAGCCGGACGCCGTGTGGATCGTCTGGTGCGATCAGGTTGGCCTGCTGCCGCAGACACTGGCGCGGCTTGCCAGCGAGACTGAGGCGCTGCCGCCGCCGGCCATGGTTTTTCCGACGGTATGGCGCGCCGACTCGTACATTCACTTCGATCGCGACGACAGCGGCAGAATCCGCTCGGTGCTGCACCAGCGCGAAGGCGACAAGCTGCCCGCCGAAGGCGAGAGCGACACGGGCGTCTTCGCGCTGTCGCGCGCGGCCTACGAGATCGAGCTGCCCCGCTTTGCGCGTGAGGTGCAGCCGGGGCGCGCCACCGGCGAGCGGAACTTCCTCCCGTTCATTCCGTGGCTGGCCGGACACGACACGGTCATCACGATTCCCTGCACCGATCCTCGAGAGGCGATCGGCATCAACACGCCGGAGGACATGAGAACGGTCGAAGACTGGTTGCGGACGAGGCCGGCCAATCCGTGAAGACGCTCTCCATCGTCATCCCGGCCTACAACGAAGAGCGCTTCATCGGCACGCTGCTCGAGCGCATCAAGGCCGTCGACCTGCAGCCGCTGGGAGTCTCGAAAGAGATCATCGTGATTGATGACTGCTCGCGGGATCGAACCGCCGAAATCGTCGCAGGGATTGCCGGAGTGACGCTGCATCGCATGGAACGCAACGGCGGCAAGGGGCAGGCGGTCCGTGCCGGGATCGGGCTGGCCAGGGGGGACTACCTCATCATCCAGGATGCCGACCTCGAGTACGACCCGCGAGACTACGTGGCGATGCTGGAGCTGCTGATGAGCGGCAAATCGGACATCGTCTACGGCAGCCGGTACCTCGCGCGGGGACGCTACCCGAATCAATCGCTGGCCGCGTATCTCGGCGGCCGGAGCTTGAGCCTCATCGCGCGGCTGTTCACCGGCCGCTATCTGACCGACACCGTTACCGCGTTGAAGCTGTTCGAGCGCCGGGACATCGCCGCGCTCCCGCTCGAGACGACCGGATTCGAGCTCGATCACGAGATCACCGCGCGGATGCTCGCGCGCGGCAAGCGAATCGAGGAAGTGCCGATCCGCTACTACCCACGCACGCGGGCGGAAGGCAAGAAGATCGGCCTGCGCGACTGGTTCATCGCCACCAGGACTCTCTGGAAGTACCGGCGCGGGTAAATCCTCAGCGCACCTGGTACACCGCCACCTGGTCATTCCGGAACGCAGGAATGAAATAGCGAGCGTCGTCGAACTTCGCGACGCCTCCCGGATAGGCCTGGCGCTCGACGCCATCGACGTAGAGATAGTCGATGCGCAGGCTGTGGGCAACCGCATTCGCCTCGGCTGCGTCATGCGTCGCGTACACCAGCCGCACGGCCGCCGCTTTCTCGTGGTATTCGGGCATGTCGAGCATGAAGGGGGGCAGGCCCGCGGCCATGCGCCGCTGGCCGAAGGTCGGCACCACCCACCATGTCGTCGGGTGACGCGCCAGCGCGTCCTGCTGGACCGTCGCTGTCTCCGGTGTCTGCTCCCGGATCCAGCGGAAGGCCTCCTGCTCCGCTGGTGTCACGACCCGGGTCCACGGGAATCCCGGACCGGGAGAGCGGTTGCCGATGTCCTGCGCGTTGTACGCATCGATCAGCAGCGTCGGGGCGCCAGCGACCAGAACAGCCGCTGCGACTGACGCCGCAAGGACTGGGGCCTTCGGCCATGTGGATGCAAAGAAGCGGGCGGAGAGCGACGGCAGCGACAGCAGCAGCAAATGGCCGGTGCGAAATCCAACCCAGGACTCGTCGACGGACAACCGCACGAAGTACATCAGGATCAGCGACAGTGATGCGATCGTGGCGGCAGGGACCAGCGGGCCCCAGGCGGGGCGGCTGCGAACGACCAGACTTCCGATCGCCGGAACGAGGGCCGGCCCGAGCGACACCATGAGCGTCAGGAACGGAGAGTTCACCGAGGGCCCGTCGAACCCGAACTCCAGGGCACCTCCAGCGCCGGACAGGACATCGTTCTCGACGCACCAGCCGAGCGCCAGGAGGACCGGCAGGACGGCCATCGCGCTGTTCAGCACGCTGCGCATCCAGGCCTGCTGACGCAGCGCGTCAACGATCGCGGCGACGCCGTAGGCGAGCGAAAACACGCAGCCGACGAAGGGATTCATCAGCACGGACCCGGCAAGCGCGACACCCACGAGCAGTCCTGCGGTCATGCCGCGACCGCTTCCCCCGGCCGCGGCCGCCGTCAACGCGACCAGCCCCAACGCGCCCGACATCGAGTGTTGCGGGTTGTACCAGATGGCGCGCTGCAGGCCATCGACCCGATATCCGCCCCACCGCCACGCGGAGATCGCGTCGATGTTGAGCTCTGCCAGGTGGCTGAACGGAATGCCATCGCGCCACAGGAGATAGATCTGCGTCAGTCCCTCGGCGCTCGCCGCGATGAAGGCCAGCCCGACGCTCACTGCCACAGCGGCCGGGACAGGGACCGCGGCGCGCACGCTGACGAACAGCGCCGAGATCAGCAGCATGCCGGTGAGGACCGCATTCAGCTTCAGGCACTTCTCGACGTCGCGCAGATCGCCTGGGCCGGTTGCCGAAATCGCCGCGGGAACGAGAAAGTAGGTCCAGTAGTAGTGAATCGCCCGATGCCGCAGGAACGGATTGCGCGGCGGCATCGAGAACTTGCGGATCTCTCCCGTCAGCGCCGTGTGCCAGACGAAGTCCGCCGTGAAGTACGCACGGTAGTAGCGATTGCCGGCGGCGTCTCGGCTGCCGAGCCTGGCGAACGGCGGCACGGCCACGATGAGCGTGAGGAGGAGAACGCCGGCGAGTCCGATGGTGTCCGCCCGGCGCCATGGCGCGACCGGAAAGAGCGGCGCGGCGCGCCAGTCCACGGCGAGCCACGTCGCCAGGGAGAACAGTCCCCACATCGCGACGAAGGCGAGGCCGCTCGGGATGCCGCCGCGAATCGCGATCCAGATCGCCAGCGCCGTGACTGCGTAGCCGACAATCGCCCCTGCCACCCACCCGGTGGCGTTGTCCCGGCCGAACATCCGCCAGCCAATCGGAAGGCCGGGAACGGCGGCCGCGACGTAGAGGAGGACGTAGACGAGCCCGGCGATCACCGGTGCAGGCGGAGCGGAACGGCAAGGTCGCGCGGGATCGCGTCGCGAAGTTCCGGCAGCGGGTTGAGACGTTTGTCGAGCAGATGGCGTCCCGCGACGTTGCCCAGCGCGCGAATCATCGAGCTCTTGATTTCAGGATGCTCGATCTCGAGCTCCGCGATCAGCCGCTTGATGCGCTGCCGCTGCAGGCTCAGGTCGCCGCACGCCGGACAGCAGCAGCTGATGATCGGCAGCGATCGTTCCTTCGCGTACTGACGGGCCTCCGCTTCGGTCACGGCGACGAGCGGTCGAATCACCGTGTGCTCGCCGTTGTCGGAGACCAGGCGGGCCGGCATCGCCTTGAGCGCGCCGGCGAAGAACAGGTTCAGCAGCAGCGTTTCGATGAAGTCGTCGAGATGGTGACCGAGCGCGATCTTGGTGGCGCCGACTTCGGTCGCGAGCCGATACAGCACGCCGCGGCGAAGCCGGGCGCACAGCGAACACGGCGTGGCGTCGCTCGCGAGGAGATCGTCCATGACGTCGCCAATGTCGGTGTGGACGATCCGGTACTCCCAGCCGCGCTCGTCGCACGTCCTCGAGATGAGGTCATGACGGTAGCCGTCGTATCCCGAGTCGACGGTGACGCCGATCAGCGTGAATGTGATCGGCGCGCGCTGGCGCAGCACATCGAGGATCTGCAGCAGCGCCCAGCTGTCCTTGCCGCCCGACAGCCCGACCATGACCCGATCGCCGTCCTCGATCAGGGAGTACTCGGTAATCGCCTTGGTGACTTTCTTGGCGATGCGCGTTTCGAGCGGCGACGCATACCCCATCCCGCTAAGGTATCACCGTTCAGAGGCTGGTCAGCTGTTTGACGGCGTCCGGCCAGGTCAGTGCCGCGCCGCGCAGAAACGCCTGCTGTCCAAGCCGCTCGGCGAGCGGCGGGTCGTCCATGAGTTGCCGGAGCCGCGCGGCGAGCGCTGGAGCGTTCGGTTCGCACACGTAGCCGCTTACGCCGTCGGCCACGAGCTCGGCCGGCCCGCCGCTGTCTGCACACGTCACCACGGCTTTGCGCGAGGCGAACGCCTCGACGGTGACGAAGCCGTAGTCCTCCTTGAACGGCGGGAAGCACACCGCGCGGCAATACGCCAGGTAGTGAAGCAGCTGCGGCTGGGAGATCGGGCCGGTGAACGTGACGCGCTCCGAGAGATCGTGCTGGTCAACGAAGCGCCCGAGCCGGTCGCGATCCTCGCCGTCACCGGCGATGACGGCGCGGATTCCGGCCCCATCGGGAGTGGCCAGCGCCTCGAGCAGGAGATCGGCGCGTTTCAGCGGCGTCAGCCGCGACACCATGAACACGAAGTCGCCATACCGCTCGCAGTAATAGGGGCGGTGCGGCGCCGGCGGATACAGGACCGTGGCGGACAGCGCCGGCCACATCGCCAGGCGCTCCTTGACCGTCGCCGATTGCACGAACAGCCGATCGACGTTGCGGGTCAGGAGATACCGATCGGCCGCATGAATGAGCGCGCGACGACTGCGCTCCTTGACCCTGCCCTGCCAGCTGAGCGACGCGCTGAAGCGATCCCACAAGTCGTAGTACTCCCGCATCGTGTGATTGAGCCAGCACACGTGCTTGTCGTGGCGGATCGCATAGCTGGGATATCGAAGGCTGATGATCTGATCGATCCGGCCGCGGTCGCTCGATCCGAGGTCGGTCAGCCAGGTCGCGAGATAGGCCGAGCTCTGCCGGCCGAAGCGATTCTGCGGGGTCACGATCACGTCCGCGTCGTGGCCCGCCATCTGAAGCGCCTCGACCAGCGACCGCGCGATCACCATGTGCCCGCCGCCGGTCAGTGGCGGACTCGACGTCACGACCGCGATGCGGCTCATGGCCAGGTCATGCCGTCACGCGGCTCGTCAGGAAGGAGAGATCCTCCGAGAGCACGCCGCGCCGGTGCGTCGGGCGTGAGACGCGGTGCAGCAGCTCGTAGAGACGCTCCATTTTCGTCACGAACGACTCGATGCTGTACTGCTGCGCCGTCCGACGGGCGGTCTCCCCGAGCCGCACGCGCGTCGGTTCGTCGCCGAGAAGCCGCACGATGGCAGCGGCCAGCGCTGGCGCGTCGCGCTTGGGCACGATGAGGGCGTCATGATCGGGCGTCAGTACGTCGACGAGTCCATCCGCGTCGGTGGCCACGATTGGCTTCCCCATCGCCAGCGACTCGAACACGGTCAGCGGCGTGCCCTCCCAGAGCGAAGGAAAGACGCTGAGATCGAACGCCGAGAGAACCGCCGCCACGTCCCGGGCAAACCCCGAGAACACGAATCGATCACCCAGATTGAGCGCCTGCGCCTGCGCTTCGAGCCCCGGCCGCAGCGGCCCCTCTCCGACCAGGAAGAACCGCGCGTCGGGACGGCGGGCCAGGACCTGCGCCGCCGCATCGACCAGGTACGAATTCCCTTTGGATTCGTGCAGGCGAGTTACCGCGCCGACGGCCAATTCGCCGGGTCTGACGCCAAGGTCCGCGCGGGCGCGGGCGATTTCATCCTGGCTGCGCGGCCGGCTGAACTCGTCCAGCGGCACGCCAAGGTAGACCACTTTGACCTTGTCGGGCGGCAACTGCCGCGCCTTCACCACGAACTCGGCGGTGCTCTCCGATACCGCCAGCGCAATGTCGGTCTCGGGCTCGAGCACGGTGTCCGCGAGCTTCTGGAACCACGGCGTGTCGGTCAGGTTCGCGTGCTCGTGCAGGATCGCCGGCACCCGCTTGATCCCTGCAGCAACGCGGCCGAAGGTCGTGGCGCCATAACCGTGCAGGTGCAGGATGTCGGTCTGCTTCTGGCGCATGACTTTGAGCAGCGCGGGCAGCGTCGAGGGATCGAACTTCGACTTGTGCAGGTAGGTGATGTCGATCCCGTGCGATTCGAGGGTCTCCTCGGACAGGTCCTTCTTGCGCAGGCTGACGAGCGAGACGTTGAACCGGTCGTGGTTGAAGCGCGGAATCATCCACGCAAACAGCCGCTTCACGCCATGCATCCGCGATCCTTCCCACCCGAGATGGTCGCAGACCTGGAGCACGTTGAGTTTCTGCCCTGGCGTCGTCATGTGAGGCGTGGTGTCGGAGTCGGCGCCGGGAGCGACAGCTGATGAGCCGATCCCGGTGTTGCTCTTCGTAACATATGATAATTCCGCGAATGCCCGAACAGCACGCCGGCGATGACGCTCACATCCGCCGTGAGCGATGGATCGTTGCCGGCGCAGTCGTCCTGCTCGTCCTCCTCCGATCGATTGTCTTCGTCTTCTGGGAACAGTCCTACTTCGACTCCGACCAGGCGATCATCGGCCTGATGGGCAAACACCTCATCGAAGGCCGCGCGTTCCCGCTGTTCTATTACGGCCAGCACTACATGCTCGGCGTCGAGGCCTATCTCGCCGCTCCGTTTTTCGCCGTGGCAGGGATCTCGGTTACCACGCTCAAACTGCCGCTGCTCCTGCTGAACCTCGCCGTCGCGCTCCTGCTGCTGAGGGTTCTGGAACGGGAGGCCGGCCTGCGTCCGCGCCTGGCTCTCGTCCCGGTGCTGTTCTTCGCCGTACCGGCCGCCGCGGTGGCCGCGGAGATTCTGGCGCCCAACGGGGGAAACTTCGCGCCATTCGTCTACGCCGTCCTGATCTGGGTCACGCGGATGCGGCCGGCCTGGTGCGGCTTTTTCTTCGGCCTCGGTTTCCTCCAGCGCGAGTTCACCCTTTATGCCGGCGTTGCGCTGCTGTTCGTTGAGACGATTCAGGGAGAGCTGTTCACGCGAGAGGGAATCCGCCGCCGCCTCGCGACATTTCGGATCGCCGCCGAAGTGTGGCTGGTCATTCAGTTCCTCAAGCAATACTCCTCCGCTGCGGGTCCCGGTTCCTCGATCGCGAATCTGATGACGGCCAGCAACAACGTGGTGGAACTGGCCAGCCGAATCTGCACGGACGTCAGCACGGTGCCGCGAGGCGTCGCGGCCCTCATCACGACGCACTATCCGCTGCTGTTCGGGACGCAGCCGATGAACCTGTCGGAGTTCGGCATCGAGACCACCGTGGCCCAGGGCTTTCCAGGATCCTGGGTGCTGCTCCTGGCGGCGATGCTTCTCCCCATCGGAACGATTGCCTACCGGCTCGTAACCGAACGGCGCTGGCGGCCCGAATATGCCTTCCCCCTCTTCCTGATCACGATTGGCCTGCTGTCCTCGGCGGGCTACGTCATCGCGCGCTGCGGAGTCCTGCACCATCACATCCTCCGCTACGAGCTGCTGTCGGTGCTGGGAGCAATCGGCCTGGGCGCGTGGTTCCTGCAGGCCGCGCAATCGCGGGCGCTTCGCGCCACCTGGATCGGCATCGTCTGTCTGCTGACCGTAGTCACGGCGGCGCCGCACGTGCGCATGGTGACCGAGTACGTCCGCAACCCGCCGACCAGCTACAAGCAGCTGATCGGAAGGCATCTCGCGGCGCGAGGGATCAAATACGCCTACAGCGACTACTGGCGGTCGTACGTGGCGACGTTCCTCACCAACGAACAGATCATCGTCGCGGCCACCGACTTCAGCCGGGTGCTTGAATACAACCATATCGTCGATCAACACAGGAGCGAAGCGATCCGGCTGTCGATCGATTTCTGCGACGACGGCCGGACGTTGATTCCCGGCCTTTTCATCTGCAAGCCTTGAATCCGGACGCTGCTACGGATTGAAGTAGATGGGAACGAGGCGGATCATCGCGCCGAGATAGCGGCTGTCGGTGTTCTTCTGATCCTCGAGAAACGGCACGATGCCGTTGTCGGTGGATATCGACATCGCGTAGACGTAGTTGGTCGGATACCGCGCCGGTTTGTAGGGAACGCCCGCTCCGGCGTTCACTTCGACGACCCGCTCCTCGCCAGCCGCCAGCCTGAGGGTCTGGCTCCCCGCACGCGTGGACACGACCACGCGGTTCGCAACCTTCCCGTTGTTGATGACTTCCACGGTCCAGGCACGTACCCGCATCGAAGTCACCGGCTCGTCCGGACCGCCTTTGATCGGCGCCCGCAGGATCAGATCGGCTCGGGCTCCGCCCCTCACCCAGAACGCCTCCCCTTCGGGCGGATAGGCGCCGTTGTCGACGAAGTAGGCGCTGATCGGCGGCGTGCCCGCCAGCGTCCGGCGCGCGCGATCGACATCGGCGCTGACCGGGAGATCGTTCAGCAGCGTGAGCTCGATCGGCAGCATCCGCAGCGGGCCGGCCTTTGCGTGCTCACCAGGGTTGAAGGACGTGTAAAAAGGATTGAATACGAGCTTCGCGGTGAACAGCGCGCCTACCGCCAGGCCGGCAATGATCGGAGCGGCGCTGCGGAGCGGCGGCAGCAGGAAGAGAAACAGCGGATAGAAGCTCAGGAAATAACGGTTCCCGATCGGCCCACCGCCGCCCGAGTACGTATACGGCATGTAGCACAGCAGACCGACGGCCCCGGCCGCGAGCCCGCCCGCCGTGAGCCACTGCCAGAGCTGGCGATCCCGACGGAACGCCAGGAACAATCCAGCTGCCACCAGCCCGGGGAAGAAGTACGGCAGCAGCCCGCTGTATCTGCCAGCCACGAAGAACCACAGATTCCAGAGCAGGACCGTGGCGGTGTCGCGATGAAGCAGGATGTCGAACGGCAACGCGTCGGTGGCCAGCGTCTGCCCGCGGTTGTCGAACGTCTCCCAGTCGTTCGCGAACGGAAACCCGGTGCGGCTGTAGAACGACTTGCGATTCCCTCCCTGAAAGTTGAACTCGCCGGTCGTGAACGCGTTCAGCGTCAGCAGCGCCGCAAAGACCAGCGCAAAGGTCGCCCCCAGCGCGAACACCGACGCGTAGCGGCGGCGGATGAGCGCCAGCAAGAGGATCGGGAGAATCAGAACGATATGGGTGACCTTGGAGAAGGTGGCGATGCCGAGCAGCACCGCGGCCGCGTAATCGGATCGAGGCGAGTGCAGAAACCGTTCGAACTTCGAGGTCCCTTCACCTGGAGCGGCTACCAGCTTGTAGCTCCAGAGGAAGTAAGCGCACAACACCGTCGTGAAGTTGAACAGCTCCGGCATCAGCCACACGAAGTAGATCGGGACGACGGACGCGAACAGGAACACCGCGGCAAATGCGGCCGCCAGCGCGGGACGCGCGCCGCGCGCCGCGATGAACTTGTACGCGGCGCCGTAGCACACCGCGAGCAGGAGCGCGTGAAAGATCAGGAATCCGTTGGTGCCGAAGACGAGGACGAAGGGCGCGGCAAACAGCGGATAGATGTACGACTTGGCGAAATACAGCCGTCCCCGCGCGGGATCCTCGGTCCTGATCATCCGCACGAACGGAAAGCTCGACGACCGCTCGAAATCGACGCGGCTGCCGCGCTTCAGGAAGATGCCTTCGGGACCGGGGAATTCCTCCCAGACGCGAACGAGATCCTGCCGTTGATAGGTGAAGTCGAAGTCCCGCGCCAGGCTTCTGGTCAGGCTGTAATAGGTCGCCTCGTCGCCCTTGAAGCCAAGAGAGGCACGCGGGAAATCCACGGACACGGCAAAGCCGAGCAGCACCATGAGCACCGCCGCCGTCGCCGCGCGACCGACAGGCAGATCGCGCAGGCGGTCGAGAATCGTCATGCGCGGAACGATGCTTTTGAGCGTGTGCACAGAAGTGTTCGAACCCGGGCTCTCACCAGCAGGCGGCGAAATGGGCGCCGCCTGGAAGACATGCAGTGGTTCATTTTTCTAGAGCAATCCCGCCTCTCGGTACCATGCGGCGGTACGGGCGATGCCGTCCTTGAGGTCGATCGTCGGATTGTAGCCCAGCTCCTGCCGGGCCCGGGTGGTGTCGAAGGCGCGGCTCTTGCGATAGAAATCCACTCGGCGCCTGAACAGCGGCGGCTGAATGCGCAGCGGCACGCAGACCGCTTCGCACAGCGCACCCGCGAGCCAGACCGGCCAGACCGGAAGGTGCAGGCGCGGTGGCGAGACGCGAAGCTCGCGCGCGATCAGATCGACGAGCTGGCGCAGCGTCGTGTACTCGGGCCCCGCGAGAATGTAAGTCCGTCCTGCCGCCTGAGGAACAATGCCGCAGAGCTCCAGGCCGCGGACCAGGTCGTCGATGTAGGTCAGGTGGTAGAAGACCGTGCCGGGCCCCAGCATCGGAAAGCGGCCGCGCGCGATCCCGCGAAACATCTTCAAGAACCGCAGATCTCCCGGGCCGTAAATGCCAATCGGCCGTGCGACGACGACGTCGAGACGATGCCGCTGGCCGAACTCGACCGCGTAGCGTTCCGCCTCGAGCTTCGTTCTCTGGTACACGTCGCCGGGAGCGAAAGGCGCGTCCTCGTTCGCCGGCGGCCGCTCGATATGTCCGTGCACACCTCCGGTGCTGCAGTGGACGACGCGGGTGGCGCCAGCCGCGGCGGCGGCCTCGAGGACGTGCCGCGTGCCGTTCACGTTGACTTTCGTGTACTCCGCGCTTCCCTGCCCCGCTTCGCGATAGGTGGCGGCGATGTGGTAGACGACCTCGGCTCCTTTGACCGCTTGCGTCACCGCCGCGGCGTCGGAGAGATCACCCACGCGAATCTCGACGCCAGTGCTGGCGAGCTCCTCCGCGCGTCGAACGCTCGCCGGCCGCACGAGCGCCGCGACGGCATTGCCGTTCCGAATCAGGTGCCGCGCAAGATGACCGCCCGTGAACCCCGTCGCTCCGGTGACGAGAACCTTCATGCGCGCGACGGCACTCCGACGACGCCACGGGGCCGCGCGACGCGCTCGCAGACGTCCCGGGTCAGCGCCACGTATGCGTCCCGGCTGTACCGGGTTCGTGCGCGCTCGCGGGCCGCGTCCGAAATCGCGTCACCGAGCGAGCGGTCGTCGAGCAGCTTCGTGAGCGCCGCGGCAAACGCGGCGGGCTCGGGCGCAACGAGCAGGGCCGTTTCGCGATCGAGCACCTGTGTATGCGTGAGGAGATCCGTCGCGACGATCGGCTTGCCCGACCGGAGGTACGAATAGATCTTCAACGGCGTATTCGTTCCGGCAATCCTGGGGGACGCAAGAATGTCCGAGGCCGCGACGAACGCCGGCACCTCGCGCGCCGGCTGGTGGCCGGTCAGGACGACGGCGGCGCCTGCGGTCTCGGCCCGGGCGCGCGCGGCCTCGACCTGTTCCGGCCGTCCACCGACGATGAGCGCACGCACGTGTGGATGAGTGCGGGCGACGATGCCCAGCGCGTCGAAGAGGAGATCGAGTCCCTGGTAGGGCTCGAACGTGCCCGTGTAGAGCACGAGCGGCGCGGCGCGCGGGATGTTCCAGCGCTCGCGGATCGCGTCGGGCGTCAATCGGGGCGGCTCCTCCACGTCGCCGCCCATCACGTTCTCGATCAGGACGGCGCGGCCGCCAGCGCCCATGGCCGTGACGTGATCCTGCAGGTCCTTGCAGATGGTGATGACGACATCCGAACCGAAGACCGTCCGATCCTCCATGATCTCGAACGCTTTCCGGAGCATCGCATTCCCTGCAAACCGGAAGTTGGTCAGCTGCTGCGGCAGGCTCGAGTGCATGTCGTACAGGTGCGGGATGCCGAGGCGCTTTGCGAGCCAGACGCCGAGAAGACCAGCCTCCTCGTGCGAATGGATCAGGTCGTACGGCTCGCGCCGGGCCTGCCGCCACGCGGTGACCGCGAGCCAGACATCGAGCACCAGCTTCCCGAACGACGGACCGATGCGGACGCGTGTGATCAGCGGCGGCTTCGGCGATCGGATGATGCGGAGGTTGGGCAGCGCCACGTCGCTGCCGAACGGATAGGTGACGAGATCGACCGAATGGCCCAGCTCCGAGAGCGCTTTCAAGCGATGGTATTCGCTGAACGGTGTGCCGCGCGGCTCGAAGAACGGCTCCGGCGCGAGCATGAGAATCCGCATTCGGTGTGGTATCCTTACTTCCGCTTGCGCAGCGAGCTGCGCGTCATCGCAAGGTTCAATTCTACAGCTTGATGAAACGACCCGGCCTGAAGACGGCGCTTGCTGTCGTCAAGTTGACGGTGAGTGCCAGCCTCCTGGCGGTGCTCTTCAACCGCGCGGATCTCCGCACCATGCTGACCCAGTTCCGCCAGATGAATCTGGCCTGGATGAGTGCGGCGCTCGGCATGTACGGACTGATGCTCCTCGTCAGCGCCTGGCGCTGGCGGCTGCTGCTGAAGATTCAGGCGGTGCACGTCCGCTTCGGCATCCTGACGAAGTCGTTCCTCGTGGCCACCTTCTTCAACAACTTCCTGCCGAGCAACATCGGCGGCGACGTCATCCGCGTCGCGGACACCGCGCCCTACACCGGGTCGAAGACGCTCGCGACTACGGTCGTGCTGGTGGATCGCATCCTCGGATTGATCGCGCTGCTCGCCGTCGCGGCGCTGGCGTCAGGGCTGGCCACCCTCGGCGGTGTCCAGCTCAAAGGCAGCCTGTGGATCTGGCTCGCGCTGGTTGCGCTCAGCATCGGCCTGCTGGTCGTGCTGCGCTGGCCGACCCTGCTCACCCGCCTGATTCACGCCGCCGGCTCGGGCCGCGCCGAGGCGATTCAAACCCGCTTGAACAACCTCGTCGGCGCCATCCATCGCTTCGCGGGACAGCCGCGACCGGTCTGGTTCGCCTTTGCCGGCGCCCTCGGCGTGCAGCTGCTGCTCGTACTCTTTTACATCTGCGCGGCGCGCAGTCTCGCCGTCCCGTTCCCCCTGCTGGCGGCCTCGGTCATCGTCCCGATCAGCCTCGCGGTGCAGATGGCGCCGCTGTCGATCAATGGCTTCGGCGTTCGTGAAGCCGTGTTCGCGTTCTTCTTCACGAGCCTGGGGCTGGACGTAAGCTCTGCGCTGACGCTCTCGCTCGGGAGCGCCGGCCTGATCATGCTCTTCTCGCTGAGCGGAGGGGGCGTCCTCCTGTTCCGCTCGCGGCAGGGTCGTGTCGCGCCCGCAGGCGCCACCGAAATCACGTAATCCGCTCGCGTTCGTCCGTAGCGCCTTCCTCACCCGACCGGACCGACGAGTCGGTCGTCGAATTACGTCGAGGGGTGAGCGCCGGCGCGCCCGTACGGTTGCAGGGCGATGCAGTTTTGAGCAGTCCGCGAGGACGTGCGCCGCGCCCACCCTCGTCGGGCAGGCCGCGCGACGAAGCGGAACCCAGTCGAGCTTGCAAAATCTCGGCTGAGGTTACACATTTTGCACGACGTGCGGCGCGCCTGTTTCCCGGTCGCACACGAACCGATAACATCGCTAACGTGATTACTCAATAAAAACGGGGGTTTTCTCCGTCAGGCGTACCCGGTCCGGGTCCGAAAGCCCATGAACAAGAACGTTACCTCGGTTACACGTTTCGTAGCAGCGGGTCTCGCCGCCGTGGCGCTCGCGGCATGCGAAGCGAAGAAAAGCTCGAACCCCCTCAGTCCTTCCGTCGCCGGGCCAATCGCCGGCGTTGAGATCACGGCGCCGAAGCTGTTGGAACCGGCGCAGGGATTCAAGTTCAAAGAGAAGCAGCAGCCGATCAGGCTGGTGATCGAGAACTCCGTCACCAATGGCGTGCGGACGGTGAGCTACCTGTTCGAGGTGGCGAGCGACACCGAGTTCAAGACGAAGGTGTTCGCGCGCAGCGGCGTCGCCGCCGGCGAGGGCGGGCGCACGAGCGTGCAGATCGACGCGCTCGAGCTCGGCCGGGGCTACTACTGGCGCGCCCGCGCGGAGGACGGCGCCAACAGCAGCACCTATTCCACGGCGCAATTCGAGCTGCTGCCACGTGCGCAGCTGAGTGTTCCGGGCGTCGTCTCGCCAATCAACGACGAGCGCGTCACGACTCGCCGCCCGACCCTTCGCGTCAATCCCTCCGACCGCAACTCCGCCATCGGAACCGTCAGCTATTTCTTCATGGTCGCGAAGGACCCTGCCTTCACGCAGATCTCCGCCACCGGCCTCGTGGTGGAGCAGACGTCGTGGACGGTCGACCGCGAGCTCGATCCGAATCTCCGGCATTACTGGCGCGTCCACGCCACCGACGGTGAGACGTCGACCCCGTGGTCGCCGACGCACCAGTTCCTGACGCCCGCCGCGAGTGGCGGCGGAGGAGGGGGTGGCGGCGGCGGTGGTGGCGGCGGCGGTGGCAGCAGCGGCTGCAGCGGCGGCGGACGCGCCCCGGATCCTGCCGGCGGTCAGTTGCCGCTTCAGAACATGTTCCATGTCGTGCAGTGGGTTGCCAACAACTATCCGGGCGCGCTGGCCAACTCCTGCCAGTCGCAGGGCGGCACCTGGGAATTCATGGACCGAGTGGTCGATGAGCTGCGGAAGTGCGACACCCGCTGGGGCTACAACGGCAAACGCGGCAACAGCGGCGACCCGTCGCACGACGCCATCGCCTACCACTACAGCCGCGGTGGCGACGAGGGCAGCACGGATGTCTACATCATCGACGTCATCGTCGGGCATTGCGGCGGCCCGGGGCCGGCGTGGATCGACGTGACGGAAGCCACGCGCCAGGGCGGCACGATCGGTCGCTGGACAAGCCGCGGGCGGTTCTGAGCCGATCAGACGGACGAGACAAGGGCGGCGAGCTTCAACTCACCGCCCTTTTTCGTTCGGCGGGTATTTGCTGTTGTCGGGTAACGCGCGGGCTAGAATCGGCCCCTGCTCAACCAGACCGTTCGGAGATCGCTGAGATCCTGCGAGGTCGGCGCGGGAGTCGGCCCGCAGTGGCCGCCGATGATGTCCACGAGGCTTACAGCTAAGCTTATCCGGCCCTGAAATGAGCGAAAAGGCGATGTCGATCGCCGATCAGAAGCGAAGCCGGACGCCAGCGCCGATTTGAAAGCCGCCTACATCGAGGGAGGTACTCTGCCCTTCTGCCACTGTGAAATCCTGCGAGCTGTGGGTGAAGCGGAGCATCGCGCCGGCGCCGATGGTCGGGGTGAACGAGTAGGTGACGTCCATGCCGAGGTTGAACCCGACAGAAGACTCCTTGACATTCACCACATCAACGGAATCGACGGTCACCGAATTGAAGGCGGGCGATTCTCGCTGATCTGCACACTCCGTATGAAGTCCTGGCTCGTCGTGAAGAACGACGGGCCCACCGAAAGCGCGAAATCGACTTTTTCAACGAACGGGATGAACAGGATTGCCTGAATATGGACGGCCTGTTCTTTGTGCTCCAGGTTGTCGGCCGTTGCCGTGACGGAGCGTGGGCGGTCGAAGAAGTCCGGATGAGGGTACGAACCGGTTATGGAACCGTTTTCAGAGGATTTCAACGACGTGTACACCATTCCGATGCCGAACCGATCGGGACCGAGCCCGAAGTCCTGTCCAATTTTGTATGCCGCGCCGATATCCAGGAAGGGGCCGGCCTCGACCTTCTGGGAGAACTCCTCGGTCGCCTGCTCATCGTACAAGCTGAACGTGTTGGTGCGAGTGAGATCCTGGCTTCCGGTTTGCCCCGCGGCATTGAGACTGAAAATCAGGCGGCCATCGAGGGGCGACCATGATGACCATGATGACCATGATGACTGAGCGCTGGCTGCCGATGCTGACAGACAAAAAACGAACGCGGCCGCAGCAATCACGAAACACTTACGCATTAGCACCTCGAAAACGTAAGACAGAGGCCGTAATCGTAACACGATCGTGATGGTGCGTTGGCGTGCAGGTGAGCAGTTGAAGCGCAGAAAATGGGCTCAAATCCGGTTGTGGATCGGTTACAATGTGGGCCGCGGCCGGTTCGTGTCGCACCTACTGAAACCTTGGAGAACTAGATGTACGGGAAACTGAGAATCCTGACGATGGTGGGCTGTGCATCAGCACTGGCCACGACACTCGCGTGCAGCAGCGCGCCCGATAATCCCACTGCTCCCTCGACGACAACCGCGGTCAGCGATACCGGCGCCGGGCCGGACGGCTCGACGCTGAAAGCGCCGGCACCTGCTCCGGTGTCGCCGACCGGCGACACGCGTTTGACCAACCGGTCGCCAACCATGGTTGCGAACAACACCGCCGGCAAGTTTACGAATAATCAGGCATTCACCTACGAGTTCCAGCTCCAGGACGACGGGGGGAATGTGATCCGCAGCGCATCGCTGGCGCCCGGCGAGGGCACCACGACCTGGGTCCTGGGCGAAGACCTCGCGCGTGATACGCCCTATCGCTGGCGCGTTCGGGCCACGCGCGATGGCGCCGTTACCGCATGGTCGGCGACCGCCCGCTTCCTGACCGTCAGGGAGAACCGCACGCCGAATCCGGTCGGCGGGCGCCTGCCGCGCCCCGAATGGGCGGCGGGCGATCATCGATCAGGTGGCGTCGCCAGCGCCCGGCATCCTCTCTCCCGGCGGTCCTGCCAGGATCCAGCACAGGCGGCGATGCGGTGGCGGCTGGGAGTTCATGGACAAGGTCGTCGACACGCTGCGGCTGACTGACACGCGGTTCGGATACAACGGCAAGCGCGGAAATGCCGCCGATCCCTCACTTGACGTCATCGCGTACAACTGGGGATCACAGCCGGACGAGGGCACGACGGAGGTCTACATCTTCGACATCCTGCTCGGCCACTGCGGCAACTCGCCCGCCCGGGGTGGAGCGACATCACCGGCGTTGGCGGTGCGCTCGGCCGCTGGACCAGCCGGGGCCGGTTCCCCGGATCGTTCGGACTTCAGTAACGCGTATTGCCGGGCACTTTCTATCGCTGGTTTTCCGATCGCCAGAAAGAGCTGACCAGTTTCGGCAAAGCAAGACGCGGGCGCACCGAGCGCTCGCGTCTTGGCTTGCTGATGCGCCACACTTCCCCGCCAGGTGAGTTCCTCGAAATCGGTCCCGGTCAGGGCTCCCTCGCCCTCCTCGCCCGCGACGCCGGCTGGCGTTACCGCGCCGTCGAAGCCAGCACGATTCTGATCGATCAACTCAGGGAAAAGGGACTCGAGGTCATCGAGGGCTGGGCACCGCCCATCCCCGTGGCCGACGAGAGCTGCGACGTCGTATACGCGGACCAGGTGCTCGAACACATGTCGGGCATCGATGCCGCCCGGGAATTCGTCGCCGAGGCCCGGCGCGCACTCAAGCCCGGCGGCACGCTCTTCATCGTCGTGCCGGATTACCTCAAGGAGCGGGGGTTCTTCTGGGACGTCGACTATACGCACAACTTCGTCACCACCGAACGCCGGGTGCGGCAGCTGTTGTATGACGGCGGCTTCGACATCCGCCAGATCGTCCGCAGCATCGGCGCGGCGACCGGCGTCAAGCGTGATCTGCTGGCTGCCGGGTCGATATTCGCCAACATCCCGGGACTCGACACGCTGTCCCGGTATACCCACACCGAAGACGTCCTTTTTCGGGTCCGCAAGAACCTCTTCGAAACCCTGGAATTCGTCGCCCGCAAGCCGGTCGAGTGATTGCGAGGCTGACCGGGTCGATATGGTTTCGCGCGCTGCTGACCGCGGCAGTGCTCGCCTATCTCGCCTCGACGATCGATCTCGGGGACACGGCACGCGCGCTCGCCAAGCTGTCGCCGCTTGCCGCGATTGCGGTCCTGGCGCTGCTCGCCATCGACCGCGCCGTGATCATCTGGCGATGGATCATTCTCATTCGCGCCACCGGCCAGCGCGTCGCTGCCAAATCAGCGGCCTGGATCTATCTGGTGAGCTCGTTCATCGGCAGCTTCACGCCCGGCGGAATCGGTGGAGATGCCGCACGAGCGTACACCCTGACGCAGCGGACATCGCAGGCGAGCGATGCCGTAGCCTCCATTGCCATGGACCGGGTGCTTGGCCTGTTCTCTTTGCTGCTCGTGGGTCTTGCCGGAGCGGTCGCCTGGGGGCGGCAGACGGGCAGGCCGGCGAGCATCCTGCTGCTGACCGCGGCCGCCGGCGCATCCGGATGCGTGGCGCTGTTGTGGGCAGATCGCTGGGCCCGGGCCGCCATCCCGGAACGGTGGCGCAGCAGAGGAATCGGGCTGAGGTTCACGCGCATGGCCGATGCGATCTCACAGTATCGCGGCCAGCGGCGTGCAATCGGCGCCGTTCTCCTGCTCTCGATCGGTCTTCAACTGCTCCGGATCGTGCAGGCCTATCTTCTCGGCACCGGCATCGGCATCGACGTGCCGTTCTCGTACTATCTCGTGTTCATGCCAATCGGCCTGATCGGGCTCCTGCTGCCAATCTCGATCGGCGGGTTCGGGCTGCCGCAGGGTTTCATCGTCGCGCTGCTGCAGACGCAGGCGGTTGGCAAGCCCGAAGCGCTGGCGCTGTCGACGTTGATCGTGCTCACGGGCCTCCTTGCCAACCTGCCCGGAGCCTGGCTCTACCTCAGGAGCCGCCAGCCTCGCGCTTGACGGCTTCGACGTAGAAGTTCGTGCGCAGCGGCATGGGTAGCCGATCGGGGTTGACGATCGTCAAGGCAACCAGCCCCGCTGAGCCGAGATAACGTTTGACCTTGCGGCGAAAGAAATCGGTCACCACCGCCACATCGTGAAAGCGCACCTCGAACCGGTGACGAGCAAAGCGGCGCTGCACCTGCGCGTGGCTGTGCAGGGCGCAGTGATCCTTGCGCCAGGCCGTGAGGCTCCGCCATCTGATGGTTTCGAACACCGTGTTCGTCCACTTGTTGGGCGTCTGCAGCAGATACCGCCCGCCCGGAACCAGGACGCGGCTGACCTCGCGCAGATGCCCATCGCTGTCGGCGATGTGCTCGAACACGTCGAAGCTCAAGACGATGTCGAATGACTGGTCGGGGAACGGAAGCACTGGCCCGTCGACAAGTGCCACGGGCAGATCGCCGTGCAGACGGCGGCCCTCGTCGAGCATCCAGCGGTTGCTGTCCACGCCACGCACGTGCAGTCCGCGACGCTGAAGCTCGGTCAGCATCCGTCCCTTGCCGCAGCCAATCTCGAGGACCCGTGCTCCACCCACGAGCGCTCCCGCGGCTTCGAGGAACCGGATGTTCGCGTCGAAGTTGCCGTAGTCGTCGCGCGCCTCGAACTCGGACGTCTGCGTTCCAGGCGCGCTGTCCGCCGTCACGCCTGCGGCCCGCGCGCCACGCGGCGCCACCAGACGAGCGCGGCAAAAGAGCCGAAGATGGCGAGCTCCGAGAGGCCGACCTTGACGTTGTGCAGCCAGAACCCGGGCAGCCAGTAGCGCCGGGATACGGGTTCGAGCAGCGCCACCGGCGCGATGTAGTACTCGCGGCTGAACGGCCACAGGGCCATGATCCCGAGCGGAGGGGACGTATCGCGTCCAATCCAGTCGAACAGCAGGTGCGACGCGTAAACGGCGCCACCCGCGAGCGCCAGCCGGAGCTGCCGTGTCCAGGCGAGCAGCGCCAGGGTGGCAATCGCCACGGCGCCAATGCTGTGAGTCTCCGCGCTGTGTGTGCCGACGATGAGGTCGAGGTCGGGAGCGCAGGCGACCGCTGCGAACAAGGCAGCGCGGCCGTACGGGGTTTGCAACCAGCGAGGCGCCATTGAAGAGGTAGCGGGACGCTTACCGCCGTGTTCGGTGATCAACAGGCCGATCGCCAGACCACCAAGCGCGTGTCCCATCGGACTGGGCATATTTGACCGACGCTACCAAGTTTCGCGGCCGGCCATCAAGCGCTCAGCTTTGCGATACCTGGATCTGCGCGTATAATCAACAAGTTATGGCCCAAGTTTATGCGTTGCGGTACCTGGCCAAGGCTGCCGCCAGCGCGCCCCGCGACTTCGTCAACGCTTACGTCGCGAAATACAAGCCCATCCATCCAACCGTCCTGATCTTCCACTGCACATTCGTCTGCGATGCGCGGTGTGAGATGTGCCACAACTGGACGCGCGGCGACCGGAAGAGCGACATGACGCTCGCCGACATCGACAAAGCGATGAGCTCGGGCCTCTGGAAGAACATCGAGAACTGCAACATCTCGGGTGGCGAGCCGACCACGCGGAACGATCTCGTCGACATCACCCGGGTCATGCTCGACCGGCTGCCCCGCCTGCGCAAGTTCGGGTTGAACACCACTGGCCTCACGCCGCATCGCGCGATTCCGATGCTCACGAAGATCGTCGAGCTCTGTGAAGAGCGCGGCGTCATCTTCAGCACGCGCGTGTCGATCGATGGCGTCGGCGACATGCACAACACCGTGCGCAACGTGAAGCGGGGATTCGAGAAGGCCAATCAGACGATTCGAGCGATGCAGGAGCTGCAGAAGAAGCATTCCTTCAACTTCGGCATCTCGACCACGCTCTTTCACCAGAACCTCGACGACGCTGAGAACATCCTGGCCTGGGCCAAGACCGAGAAGCTCGACATCGTCTTCAACATGGTCCGCTTCACCGACGCCATGCTCGGGAACAGCGACCTGTCGACGACGTGCGCGCCGGTCGGTGAAGAGGAAGAACGCATGCGTCAGTTCTTTCTCGACCGGGTGCGGATGGACTCGCTGTTCGACGGCCAGAATTACGTCTACATGCACTACGCGGACATGATTGCCAACGGCTATCACCGCATGGCGCCGTGCCCGTTCCAGACCCAGGGGATCATGCTCAATCCGGATGGCGGCATGTTCTTCTGCGAGAACAGCAAGGTGATCGGCAACGTCCGCGAGACGGATCCCGAGCAGCTGTACTTCAGCGCCGCCAGCCAGGCGCATCGCGACGAAGTGCGCGACACCCAGTGCCCGACCTGCCTGAGCCCGTGTCAGATGAACGTGGCCGCGATCAAGCAGGTCGCCCCCTACGCGAAGTTCCTCGTCCGGGCCAGCCGCGAGCGGCGCCGCTTCCACAACAAGGCGGCAATGGCGGCTGCGGCAAGCGTCCGCTAACGCCCGAGATCTTCGGCCTGCGCAGAGCCTGTAAAGGCCTTTCCGGCGTCGATCCTGCATGAATGATCGCCATGCGACGCCTCGCCCTGGCGATTCTCCTCGCCCTCCTCTGCGCTGCCCCGCCCCCGTCGGCTCAACCGAAACGTTCGGGTCCGATCCGCGTCAGCGGACGCGCGGTGGCCGATGGGAGCGGTGAGTTTGCCGCGCTCGGCGCCACCATGTTCTGGGCGGCGTGGGCCTACAAACACGACCGGCCACGACTCGACGAACATCTGAAACTGCTCGCCGACCACGGCTTCGACTACATCCGCGCGCTCGGCGTGGTCGGGCGCCAGCCGGTGTGGGCCGGGCGCGAGATCGACTGGCGATGGCCGGACTACGACCAGGTCATCGCCGGCGTCACGGATCACGCTTACGATCGATTCGGGATTCGCGTCGAGTGGACGATCTTCGGCGATGCCGATCAGGTGATCCCCGAGCCGGCCGATCGCGTCGCGCTGGTCGATCGGTTTCTCGCGATGTCGCGCGGCCGCGAGCACAAGATCATGCACTTCGAGGTGGCTAACGAAAGCTGGCAGAACGGCTTCGGCGGCCCCGCCGGTATCCAGCAGATCCGTCAGCTCGCGGAACGGCTCGCAAGCGGGACGACGATTCCGATCGCGGTAAGCGACTCGGAAGGGCACGACTGCGAGGCGCATTTGACTCTGTATCGGGACCTGAAGGTCCAGATCCTCACGGAGCATTTCACGCGCGACGTGAACGGTCCGCTGCGCAACTGGGAGCCGGTCCTGGCGCCATGGGGGACGCTGACCTGCAAAGGCCTGCCGCCAATCGTGTCGAGCAACGAGCCGATCGGTCCCGAGAGCTCAGTGAACAGCGAAACGGATCCGGTCCGGCTGGTCGGTGCGGCGCTGTCCTCGTACCTGGCCGGGGTCGCGATGTACGTGCTTCATACCGATGCCGGTGTGTGGGGCCGCCGGCGCTTGATGGACATGCCGAACGCCGAACAGACGCTCGCCGCGTTTTCAGCGATGAAGAAGTACCTGCCCGCCGACATCGTCAACTGGCGGCGTCATCGCCATGATTCGGCGGAACACCCGTTCATCCCGCACGCCGGCGGCGCCCGCGGCGCCATCTGGCCGGATGGTCACAACGATGGCGCAGCGGAGCTACTGGCGGGTGTGAAGGAGGATCAGTTCTTCGTGGTTCCGGTCGGCGTCGTCAACAGCCTGAAGCTCGAAGCACGGCGCGCGATGACGTTTGAGGTGCTCCATCCGCTGACCGGCGCCCGGATCGAGCAGCACACGCTGGCAGCGGGCCAGTCGGTCAACCTCAGGCCGTTGCCCTTGCTGATCATCAAGGGCCGATTTCACTAAGGCACGTAAGCACGTGAGCACGAGCACGCGGGCACGTGGGCACGTGAGCACGAGCACGTGAGCACGTAGAACGTGGCACGTAGCACGTTTAAGGCTTCCAGTCGGGCAGCCGATCGTTCCCCGGCCCGGCCGTCAGCCGCTGGAAGCTGGAGTCGGGAGCCGCGGTCGAGATGATCGCGAGGTCCCAATCCTCGCCCCGGTGATGCTCCGGGCTGACGGCAAACGCGACATGCCGCGCGTCCCGAGAAAAAGCCGGGTAGTACAGCCACAACTTGGGGTGCTTGAAGAGCGTTCGCGCCTCCTTGGTTGCGACCGAGACTATGCCTAGACGCGACGGATCTTCCCCGAGGACGTACGTGACCTGCTGGCCATCAGGCGACCAGGCCGGGCGGCACGCGGGCTCGCCGCTCGTCAGCTGGACGCTGTTGCCGCCGATATCGCTCACCCCCCTGACATGGATCTGGAAATAGCGGATGGTCTGCCCCGCCCATGAAACGGAATTTCCATCCGGCGAGACCGCAGGCATGATTGCGCGATTGATGCCGTCGGTCAGCCGGACGACCCGTCGTGAGCCCAGCCAGACCCGATACAGCTCGCCGCGCCCATCGCGCTCGCCGCTGAATATGATGCTGCGCCCGTCAGAATCCCAGGTCGGGTCGTGTTCGATCGCCGGGTTGTCGGTCAGGCGTTCGATGCTGGTGCCGTCCGCGTTCATCACAAAGATGTCGAAGCTGCTGCTCTGACGGGTCGACGCGAACGCGATGCGCTTCCCGTCTGGCGACCATCTCGGGTTCTCGTCGCGCCACTCCCCGCCCTGCGTGAGCCGCGTAACCTTTCCCGCCGAGAGATCGATGGTGTAGATCCGCGGCCGGCCTTCGCGGTCGGACTCGAACGCGAGCGTTCCGGTCAGCCCGGCGGGAAAGGGGGATACCGCGGCCGGCAGCGCGGCGTTCGCGGACGGCGTCTTCGAGCGCGCCTGGTCCTCACTCTCGCTGCGCTCGTCCGGCGGTGCACTGCAGGCCAGCGCAATCAGGGCTCCAAGGATCAGAATTATTTCTCGCATAGTGCCATCAGGTGCCATCCCAATGGTCGCACGAGTCTGCGCGGCAGGGTGTTGAAGAGCCCGACGAAGGCGCCGTTGTAGATCGCAGCTTTCCAGCCGTGGTGCAGCCGCGACTTCACGGGAAACCGTTCCGGCACGATCCTGGTGCGTCGAAACCCCTCGAGCAGTTCGCGGAACTCTCCTGCCGAGTAGAGTCGCAACCCGGGGGCATCTTCGTGCTCGAGCGCGACCTTCATGACCTTCGACAGCGCGATGAGCCAGGAGACCCGGTTGTAGACCATGAACACAGCGGTGCCGCCGGGCCTGAGCACGCGACGCGCTTCGAGGACGATTCGACGCGGCTCTGCCGCGTACTGTAGAACTCCGTGCGCATAGAAGACGTCGACGCTGGCATCCGGAAGCGGCAGCTCGCCTCCATCCGCGACCACGACCCTGCCGTTCAGGTGATGCAACGCGAGATTGGCCCTGGCAAGTCCGATGGCGGTTTCCGAAAAATCGACGCCGAGGACCTTTGCCCCGCCGGCGGCGAATCGGGCGAGATCGGTGCCGACGCCACAGCCGACCTCGACGAGCCGCTTGCCGCGAAACCCGCCGAAATCGATCAGCTCGGGGAGATAGGCCAGCTTGTCGAAGCGGTAGGCATCGAGCTCGTCGAAGAACGCACGCGTGCCCACCGGCTGCGTGGTCATCTCGAGATCGTGAATGCGTGCGTTCCAGTATTCGCGCACGCGCCTGGTTAGCTCGTGGGAAGGGGCTCGGCCGTTTGCTCCGGTCAATATGGCATCCGTCCGAGCGAGCTCGGCGTTTCCTCGTAGGCGCGCTGGATCGCGTCGAAGTAGATTCCCGCCATCACGTCATAGCCGCGCTCGGTCGGATGCAGATCGTCCAGACCGATGAGCGAGAGGTCGTCCTTCATGCCGGCGAACACGTCGACGAGCACGAGGTTCTCGGCGGCGGCCAGCGCGCGGACGCGGTCGTTGAAGCCGGGAATGATCGCGACGACCGGGTCGCGGCGGCGGAGACCGCCGGCGCGCTGCGGCGGGATGGTCGCGAGGGCAACCTGGACGCCCAACGACTTCGCCTCCACGATCATGCTGCGCAGGTTGGCGATGGCGGTGTCCGGGCCGCGCACCGTATCGAGCAGATCGTTCGTGCCTTCCATCAGCAGCAGCACTTCGGGACGATGCTGGAGCAGCACGGAGCGGATCCGCCGCAGCCCTTCGGGCGTGAACTCCGCGGGTACGCCATCGTTGAGCACGACGGGCGCCGCTTGTGCCTTGTAGCGCATCCCCAGCCGCCGCTCGAGCTGCGCCGGATACGATTCCGGCTTAACGATGAGCAGCAGGCTCGGCCCGTGCGAGACCGTCCCTGCGGTCAAACTGTCGCCGAAGGAGAGGAACCGTGAAAACCGCAGCCGTGGCGGCGGCCGGACCGCCACCTGGTAGTTGCAGGAGGCCGACTGGCCGCGCGAATCGGTGGCCTGGCAGGTAACGGTCGTCGAACCCACCGGGAACGGCCCCGATTGATTCGAGCAGGTCACCGTGACCGGCGCCTGGCCTCCCGTGGCCTGCGGCTGCGTCAGCGTCACCTCCACCGGCGAGCCATCGACCGACTGCCCATCGACTCGCGACGGACAGGAGATGCCCACCGGAGGAATCGGGGTCGGCGCCGGCGCCGGTGAAGGAGAGTCGCCGCACTGGATGGAAGACAGCACAGCCAGCGCGGCCAGGCACGTCCGCGCCAGCCGCCGGCACCTCGCGATCGGTGACATAGAATGAGTCATCTGATGGTTCGGGACCTCGAACGCGTGACGGCCGGAATTTTCGACACGGTCGTCATCGGCGGGGGCGTGTACGGCGCGGCAGTCGCGCGCGAGCTCGCCGGCCGCGGTTTCAGCGTTGTCGTGGTCGAGCGTGGAGACTTCGCCGCGGCGACGTCGTTCAACAGCCTCAAGACCATCCACGGCGGCATCCGCGCGCTGCAGCATGGCTCGCTGACCGTGATGCGCGAGTTCGTCCGCGAGCGCCGGGGGATCGCCGCCATCGCGCCACACCTGGTGCGCGTCCTGCCGTTCGTGATTCCCACGACACGACGAGTGCCGCGCAATCCCGCAGTGATGCGCGCCTTCCTCTCCGCGTACGACCTGCTGTCCGCCGACCGCAACGACGGGATCGACCCCTCGCGCCGACTGCCTCCGAGCCGCGTCATTTCACGCAACGACTGTCTCCATCTGAACCCCTGGATCGACCCGGCCGGCGTGACCGGCGGCGCGCTCTGGCACGATTATCAGTTGCACAGCCCCGAACGCTTCGCCATGGGCCTGCTGCAGTCGGCGGTCGACAAGGGGGCTGCAACCCTTAATTATGCCGAAGTACAGGCCCTGATCCGAAATGGGCGGCAAATCATTGGCATTCGCGCACGGGATCTCGAGACCGGCGTCCCTTTTGATATTCGCGCGCGAGTCGTCGTCAACGCCGCCGGTCCCTGGGCGGCCGGGCTCCTCGAACGGCTCGGAACAGCGGCCGCGACCGGGCCGCGCCCGGCCTGGTCGCTCGCCATGAACGTCGTCCTGGACCGGCCGGCGCCGGCATGCGCCGCGGGCGGCCTCGCCAGGGGCCGCTTCCTGTTCCTCGTTCCCTGGCAGAACCAGTCGATCGTCGGGACCAGCCACGATCGGTTTCGTGGGGACACCGGCGTCCCCACGATCACCGGATCCCACGTCGATGCGTTCCTGGCCGACGCGGTGGCGGCGTTTCCCGGCGCCGGATTGAACCGGGACGCCGTGCGGCTGGTTCACCGCGGCCTGCTGCCCGCGCCCCCGCGCGCACGTGACGCCGGAGCGCTCCTGAAGCGCAGCATCATCCACGACCATGCCGCCGATGGCCTCGACGGACTGATCACCGTCATCGGCGTCCGCTACACGACCGCGCGCGCGACGGCGGCGGCGGTTGCGGAGCGCGTCGCCCGCAAAATGGGCTTGCCGGCCAGCATCGCGGAACCGATGAAGGATCCGCTGCCCGGCGGCCACATCGCTGATCTGGAACAGTATGAAAGCCAGCACGTGTCCGGAACGCCGCTGGACTCCTCCTTCGTGCGTCGCCTCATCGCGGCGTACGGAACCAATCACGAGGCCGTAAGCCGCCTCCTGATGGAGTCGTCGGACCTGGCCAGTCCGCTCGGACGTCAGTGCGCCGTCACTCGCGCGGAAATCCTCTACTCGGTCCGCTCGGAGATGGCCCTTCATCTCACGGATGCCCTGCTCCGGCGCACCGCGGCCGGCGCCGGCGGTCATCCCGGCACCGATGCCGTGCAGGCCGCGGCCGACGTCATGGCGAACGAGCTGTCCTGGACGCCGGCTCAGACCGCCCGCGAAATCGAGGACATGAATCGCGTCTACGCCATCCCCGATCGCACCGATTGATGCCACGTCAGCCGGCGGGCATCAGTGGACGGACTCCTTCCCGCCACTGTTCGAACACCATCAGGCTGAACAGCACGTGCGCGTGATTGGCGCGCCCGTCAACGTGTTCGCGCCTCAGGCGCGTGACTTCCCCGGCGTCGATGAGTCCGCCGTCGCGCAGACGATCGGGGGCCAGCAGCCGCTCCATCATCGGCCGCAGATCGCCGCGCAGCCAGGTCTTCATCGGGATGCTGAATCCTTCTTTCGATCGATCGAGGATTGCATCCGGCAGCAGCCCGCGAAGCGCCTGCTTCAGCACGTACTTGCGCGTGCCGCCGCGGATCTTGAGGTCACCGGGCATCGAAAAGGCCAGCTCCATGACGTCGGCGTCGAGAAACGGCGCCCGCGTTTCGAGCGACGTCGCCATGCTCATGCGATCCACCTTCACGAGGATGTCGTCGGCGAGATAGATCATGAGATCGGCGTAGAGCTGACGGTTCAGCAGGTCGTCGCTTCTTGGTCGGGCCAGCGCATCACGCACCGGCTGGTAGGTGTCGACGGACAGCAGCGCGTCACGGAACCGGGGGGAATACAGCCGGCGCTTGGCATCGGCTGAGAGAAAGGTCATCCACCGGTAATGCGCGATGCTCGACGGCGCATGCGCGAGGCCGTCGACGAAGCGGCGCGCTTTGTTGATCAGCCCTTTCTTCTTCCGGGTTGGAGGCAGCAGGCTGAGCACCGCGTCGGCGCCGCGCGACGCCGCCTCGGGAAGGAGTCCTTCCCAGCGCGCCGCCAGCGACTGCGCCGCGTAGGCGTCGTACCCGCCGAACAGCTCGTCGCCGCCGTCGCCGGTCAGCACGACCTTCACGTGTTCCCGCGCCATCTGCGAGACCAGGAACGTCGGGAACAGGGACACGTCCGCGAATGGCTCGTCGAGGTGCAGCACGAGACGCTCGAACAGGCCGGCCACGTCCGGCGTGACCGTGCCCTCGTGGTGGCGCGTACCGCACAGGGCGGCGACCTGTCTCGCGAACGGCAGTTCGTCATAGCTGCCGTCCGCGAACCCCATGCTGAAGCTCGAAACGTCGGAGGCGCCCGGCGCGTCTTTCAGCAGCACTGCAACCGCGCTCGAATCGATCCCGCCGGACAGGAAGAGCCCGAGCGGAACATCCGCCATCATCTGGCTTCGTACGGCCCGGCCAAGAGTCGAGCGCACCGCCTCCACCGCATCACGCTCGGACCATGCCTTCGGTTCGACGGCGGCCGCGTCCCAGTACCGGTGCACGGAGACCTGGCCCGCGCGGTACAGGAGGTAATGCGCCGCCGGCAGCTTCTGGATGCCAGCGAAGATCGTTCGCGGTGCAATGATGTACTCGTAGGTGAGGAACTGATCGAGCGCCTCGAGATCGATCGTCCGGTTCACCTCCGGCCGGGACAACAGTGCCTTGATCTCGGAGGCGAGCAGAAGGCCGGATGACGTGAGCGTGTAGTAGAGCGGTTTCTCGCCGGCCCGATCGCGCGCGGCGAGGAGCGTCCGGGTCCGGCCATCCCAGAGCGCCAGCGCGAACATCCCGCGCAGACGGCTGAGGAAGGCTTCGCCATACTCCTCGTACGCGTGCACGATGACTTCGATGTCCGACCGCGATCGGAATGCATGCCCGCGGGCGATCAGCTCACGCTTGATCTCGGGGAAGTTGTAGATCTCGCCGTTCGCGACGACCTGAATCGTGCCGTCCTCGTTGCTGAACGGCTGCTGGCCGCCGGCGAGATCCACGATCGCCAGCCGGCGCATGGCGAGCGCGACTCCTGGCAGCCGCACGCTCCCCTCCTCGTCCGGTCCGCGATGGTTCAGTGTCCGCACCATCCGCTCGACCTCGCCCGGAGGCACCGGCCGCTCGAGATTCCGCTCGACAATCCCGACAATCCCGCACATACCGTTCAGCCCGCCGTCGCCGCGCCGCCGCGCCGATCGCGGACGACCCGCGCCGGCACGCCCGCCGCAATCTGAAAGTCCGCCACATCACCGGTCACGACCGCTCCGGCGCCCACGATCGCGTCGCGCCCGATGCGCGCGCCGTCCGCCACGACGACGTGAGCGCCGAGCCAGACGTTCTCCCCAACGTCGATGCCTTTCGCGGTCCGGCCCTGATGCAGCACCGGAACGTCGACCCGATCGAAGAGATGATCGCCGCCGACCAGATACGTGTAGGCCGCGATCAGCGTTCGCGCCCCGACCCGCACCGACGCCGCCGAGAAGATCTCGACATTGAACCCGACGTTCGCGTCCTCCTCGAGCGTGATGTCGCCATTCTTGCAGCTGAGGATCGTGTTTCGCCCGAGAAACACGCCGTTGCCAAGAGTGATGCCGCGGTTCGTCGTGCCCTTCGCGTCGAGACAGCAGTTGTCATCGATCACCACGTTGTTGCCGACGACGATCTTGTGCGGGTGCCGCAGCACGACGTTCATGCCGATCGCCACGTTGGAACCGACGCGTCCGAGGATCATCGGATAGAGCTTGGCGCGGAGGAACAGCCCGAGCGCGCCCGGCACCCAGCTGCAAAACAGCACGATGGCTTCATAGCGCACGAGCGGCCACCAGCCGTCGAGGCCGATCACGAGGTCCGCGTAGCGCTGCCGCCGCGATCGGTTGGCGCCGAACTCCTTCTGGATATCCGTGATCGACGGGTCGGCCTGCCGCGGCCGACGCTGATCAGACGAATCGCTTGACGCTGACACGTTGCTCGTCTTTCGCCAGCTCGCGCGACGCGCCGTGACGAATCTCTCTGATCACGTAGACCGGCTTGTCCTGCGATTCGTGGTACGTGCGCGCCTGCATCTCCGCGAGCAGGCCAACGGTGACCAGCTGGACGCCGGTGAAGATCAGCAGGATGCCGAGGTTGAGCAGTGGACGATCGCCGATCGCCTGCGTCGTGAAGAGGCGGATGGATGCCAGCCAGGCCAGAATGACCGCCCCGAGGCCTCCCATCGTGACGCCGAGGAGCCCGAATATCTGGAGCGGCCGCGTGGAATAGCTGATCAGGAACTTCACCGTCAGCAGATCCAGCACCACCCGGACGGTCCTCGAGAGACCGTAATTCGATCGCCCGTGCAATCGCGGGCGGTGGTTCACGATGTGTTCGACGATGGTGACGCCGAACTCGCTGGCGATCGCCGGCAGGAACCGGTGCATCTCTCCGTAGAGCTTCATCGGCTTCACGACTTCGGCGCGAAAGACCTTCAGCGAGCACCCGTAATCGTGGAGATGCACGCCGGTCGAGTGCGAAATGATCCAGTTCGCAATCATCGAGGGCAGCCGGCGGCTGAAGAACGCATCTTTCCGGTCCTTGCGCCAGCCGGCGACGATATCCGCCTTCGAGCGCTCCGCGAGCTCGATCATGGCGGGGATGTCCGCCGGATCGTTCTGACCGTCGCCGTCGGAGGTCACGATGAAGTGGCCGCTGCTGTGTGCGAATCCCGCCGCGAAGGCCGCGGTCTGCCCGAAGTTACGGCGAAATCGGATGAGGAAGAGCCGGGGATCCGACTCCTGAAGCTCTGCCAGTAGATTGAACGTCTCGTCCGTGCTGCCGTCGTCGATGACAACTATCTCGTAAGCTCGGCCGAACCCCTCGAGCGCCGCCGTCAGCTCGCTGTAGAGCTTCCGAACGTTCGGGGCCTCGTTCCGCATCGGCACAATGACCGAAACTTCCGGCGTCATCGTAAACAGTTGATTATACAGTAGCTACGTGCCGCTTTTCAGTTCGGGCGATCGCCTGCCGGGACGTTTCCTCCACCACACCCATGCAATGCCCCCTACGAGCACGGCAATCCCCACCACGAGCCCGACCGTGTGGGCGTGCTCCTCGAGGAACGCGAGCGCCGCGTCGCCGTACAACAGGGCGAGCACGCCTTCCCCGAAGTAGCGGACGCCCCGGCCGATGGCGACGGCCACCATGAACTCTATCGGTCGCATACGCGCCACGCCTGCGGCCAGCACGAAAATCTTGAACGGCATCGGCGGCGGCAGCAGCGAGGGGACGATGATGGCGAGCATGCCGTAGCGGCGGAAGGCGTTCATCGCCCGTTCGATGTGGCGCTCGTTGAATCGCTTCTTGAGAAAGGCTTCGCCTCCCTTCCGTCCGACGCTGTAGAGCGCGAAACAGCCGCCGATCGAACCCAGGGTCGTGGTGAGCGCGTAGAAGATCATCCGCTCGGAATGGCGGACCGTCAGCAGGACCACGAGGGCATCGCAGACTTCGGGAAACGAGAGAAAGGACGAGTCGAGAAACGCGATGATGAAGAGACCCGGACCGCCCAGCGACTCCGCGAACCCCTGCACCCAGGACACGAGGCGATGCATCCTGTTGAGTGTAGACTAGAAGCGTCCTGGTCACGACGCGCGTCTCCGCAGCCGATCCCATCCGCGAGCCGACCGTGGTCCGGCAGTTTCCGCCGCACTGGCCCCCCCTTCTCATCGGCATCTCCTCGGTAATCATCGGCGCGCTGGTCGCGATTCACTACAGCCAGCTTGGTCTGACCCTGGCCCACTACGACGCCCGCGCGCACCTCGTCGTCGCGCGCCGCGTGCTCGACAGTCTCACGCCCGGCTGGCAACAGATCGGCGCGGTGTGGCTGCCGCTGCCGCACGTGCTCAACGTCCTTCCCGTTCAAGTCGACAGTTGGTACCGATCGGGCGCGTCGGCGATCGCGATATCCGTGCTGAGCACGGGCGTGGTGACCTGGGCGCTGGCCCGGCTCGTCGTCGGATTCACCGGATCGCACGTCGCAGCCGTGACGGGCGCGACGCTGATCGTCGCCAACCCGAACGTGTTGTACCTGCAGAGCACGCCGATGACCGAACCGCTGCTGCTCGCCACGTGCATGCTGGCCGTTGCGTTGACGGCGGAGTGGGTGGCCGACGACGCGCCGGTTCCGCCGCGGGCCGCCGGATGGGCCATCGTCGCCGCGTGCATGACCCGGTACGAGGCGATCCCGATCTGTGGCGCCCTGATCGGGCTGGCGGCCATCGCCCTGCTGCGCCGGGGGACCGCGCCTGCTCGAGTCGTCCTGGCCTGTGCGAGGCTCGCCCTCTACCCCGCCATCGCCCTGATCCTGTTCACGCTGAACAGCCGGTGGACGACAGGCACGTGGTTCGTACCTTCAGGGTTCTTCGTCCCCGAGAACAAGGCCCTCGGCAACGCGTCACTCGCGTTCGAGCAGGTCCGGGAAAGTCTGTATCAGCTCTCGGGCACGGCCTGGGTCTGGCCCGCGTATGCCTTCGCGGTGCTGCTGGCTCTCGTGTTTCTGAGAACACGGACGCGGGCTCCGCTTCTTCTCATCCTGTCGCTGGCGGCTGCCGCGGCCCTGCCGTGGTCCGCGTACTACAACGGTCACCCAGTGCGGGTGCGATATGGTCTTCCGCTCATCCTCGCCTGCGCGGCCACGACCGGCGTTGGCGTCGGGCTCCTGTGGGCGCCGCTGCGGCCAGTGGCCGCGGCGCTGATTGTCTGGTGGGCGCTGTCGCAATCCACGCCGCTGAACCTCCAGGCGCCGCTCGTGGCCGAGTCGCAGCGCGACGCCGCGAACATGAGCGAGCGAGAAGCCGTGACCGAGTATCTGCGCCAGCACTGGGATCGCACCGACGATCATGATGAGCATGGGCTCCCTCGCCCACTACATGCACGACCTTTCGCGGCTGAACATCGACATTCGCGACTTTCTGCAGGAAGGCAACGAGCAGCTCTGGGTTCACGCGGCGACGCGGGGACCGCGCGGATTCGTCACGTGGGTGGCAATCGAGGAACGGGCCGAAGGCGGCGACGCGCTCCATCAGGCGGCGGCGCGTGACCCGAAGTTCCTCGATGGCTTCGACCGCGTGGCCGAGGGAGGCGGCGTCGCGCTCTATCGCGCCCGTTGAGGGAAGTAAGCCGAGCTGCCTGAAGGCAGCGCAGAGCTCTCAGGCAATCGCCGTCGACGGCTCGTTCGCGATCCTCTCCAGAATCGCCTGACGCCTGCCCGCGGCACGCGCTTTCGCGAACACGAAGAACGAACGGCGGGCGGGCGAACGCTTCTCCATGTAGCGGTCGTACTTCGAATGAAGCGCCCGCTCGATGTCCTCATCGCGCCGGAACCCGTGCGCTTCGAAGCGCGCGACCCACCATCGCGCGTCCGCCCAGGTGAGATGTCCGTGGATCGGATAGCCGCGGTCGTCGACTTGAATGGCGGAAAACGGGCGCCCCTCGAGCGCATCGCGTTCCCAGCCGTCGACGTAGAACGGAAACACGGTGCCGAACACCGGATCGTCGCCGAACACCGGAATGTTGCAAAACAGAAAGGCGTCGTCGGACGAGATCAGGGCGAGGCGTGCGACGTAGCCGTCGAGGCGATTGGGGTTCAGGTGCTCGAACACGTCGAGGCCGAAGACGAGGTCATAGCCGCCAGCGAGATTGAGGTCGAGCAGATCGCCACGATGAATGCGGCCGCGCAGATGTGCCGGCGCCTTCTCCCGCGCCATCGAGCTAATTTCGATGCCTTCCGCGAGAATGCCACGGAGTTCGAGGCACTCGAGCACGGCACCAGCCGCGCATCCCAGCTCCAACGCCCGGCGCGGGCCGAGTGACGCCACGACCTCCGCCACGATGCGTTTGTCCGCGTCGACGCCGAGGACCCAGACGCCGGGCTTTTGCAGTACCCGTGCGTGATGATCGCGCTCTCGAGCCAGTCGAAATCCCCGGGTGTCGCTGCCTCGAAGATCTGGATGACCTGACCATTCGTGCGATCGCGCGCCTCGCGATACCGATCCGGCCGCATCGCGCGCAGGTCGGGCAGCGCGCTGACCTTCGGTGTCAGCCGCGATGTGAACTCCTCGGAGCGCATGATGTCGAGGAGCACGGCCGTGCGGCCCATGCCCTCGCGGAGCACGCGCCGATAGTGATTGAGGCCGTCGAGATCGGGATTGCGGCCAAGGATTTCGCGGAAGGCGGTTTCGATGAAGGCCGTATCACTCGCAAGCGCGAGGGACAGACGACCCTGAAGGCGTTTGAGGAAGCGGCGCATCACCCGGCGGTTGGTCGAGCATTCTACCAAGCCGCAGCGGACGGCGATGAGAGATTCGAGCCGAAGGAGGCCGCGCCTCCCTCGGCTCGACCGGTTGCGCGTTAGAAGCGGAGATTGAAAGTGAAGCTCGTCGTCCAGCCGCCAAGATCGATTTTGTCGGCGAGCAGACCTGACTCGATCAGGTCGTTCCCAACCGCCTTCTGCCAGCGGATTTCTCCGCCGATCGTCCAGATGTCGGCAACCGGGAAGCGAATCCCGCCGAGCACGACGGGACCGACTGCCGTGCCATCCGCGACATACCGATCACGGAAAATAGAGTCGTCGCTGAAGTCGACGAACTCGCCGACCTCCGAATAGCGCCATGGGAAGATGCCGATGCCGGCCCCGACGTAGGGTTCCACACCGCCACGGCCGATCGGCAGGAAGCGGACGGTCGCACTGATCGGGATGACGCGCAGCTTCAATTCCTGGGCGATCTCGAAACCATCGTCGGCGACGACGTCGCGGTAGATGCTGGGCACCGTCCGCTGGTAGTAGTTCACGCCGACGCCTCCTTCCAGGTACTCGCCGAGCCCGAAGAGGAACTCGCCACCGAAGCTCGCGCCGTTGAAGTCGTCGATGTCGAACAGCGAGCGACGACAGATCCGCGAGCAGCACGTCGTCGACGTCACGCGCGTCCTCGGCACGCACGGCCAAGTACCCGACGTTGAAGCCGACCGAATTGCTCGGTTCGACGCGCCTGATCTGGGCCTGGGCATCGACCGCACTCGCCAGCAGCACGATCGCCAGCGCGGATGCGCCATGAACGATTCTCACAGGTTTCATCATGACCAATCTCCGTATCGCCGCGACGGCGCGGTGCCGGCCGGCTCGTGGAGACGAGTCGAGCATGAACAATGCCAGTCAGCGCGCGAAAAAGCGTCGGAATAGCTGGGATTGTGATGAAAGTGTGTCTTACCGGGGTGTCACTGCGTCCTGTTTCGAGAACGCGCCGCGTCGCCGAACCCGGCGATCGTCTCGAGCATGAGATCGTGAATCCGTCCGTTGGACGCCAGGACGCTGCCGGCGCGGGACCTGAAGGGAGCGCCGCTGATTGTCGAGACGCGGCCCCCCGCCTCTTCGACGATCAAGGCGCCGGCGGCCACGTCCCAGGGCTGGATCTTCGATTCCCAGTAGCCGTCGAAGCGTCCCGCGGCGACGTAGCAGAGGTCCAGCGCAGCGGAACCCAGTCGCCGGACCGCACGGGACCTGGTGATGAACTCCCTGAACAGGCTGACGAGCTCCTCGGGGTCGCGCTGGATGTCATAGTGAAATCCGGTGACGAGCAGGGAGTCGATCAATGTGCTCGTCGACGACACCGTGAGCGGCTGGCCGTTGAGCCAGGCGCCCTGCCCACGCTCGGCCGTGAAGAGCTCGCGCCGCGTCGGATCATAGATGGCGCCGACCGCGATCGCGCCGTCGATCTCGAGGGCCAGTGACGAGCAGAAGATCGGAAGCCCATGCGCGTAGTTGGTCGTACCGTCGACCGGGTCGAAGACCCAGCAGAACGGCGGCGCACCGTCTCGATCGCCGGATGACCCGAACTCCTCGCCAAGCACGGCGTGGTCGGGGAATCGCTCGGCAACCAGCTTCCGGAAGTCGCGTTCGATCTCCAGATCGATTTCGGTGACGAGGTCGATCGCGCCCTTCTTGTCGACGCGCACGTTGCGGCCCAGGCCCGCGAGCTGGATGTCGCCCGCGCGGATGACCGCTTCGATCGCCGTGGCGAGATAGACGGGAGGGAGCGGGTCAGCCACCGGTCGCCAGCTTCTTGACCATGCGCACTTCCATCCCCCCTTCCGCGGCGCGGCGGAGGGTGACGTCGTCCATGAAGTTGCGCATGAAAAAGATGCCGCGGCCGCTCGATTTGAGGATGTTTTCCGGGGCGAGGGGATCGGCGACTTCCTGGGGATCGAAGCCTTCTCCCTGATCGAGCACGCGAACGACCAGTTCGTTGGGCTCGGCGGCCGGCGCCATCGCGAACTCGACGGTCACCAGCTTGCCGTAGTCTTCGCGGTTTCCGTGTTTGATGGCGTTGATGACCGATTCGCGGACAGCGACGCCGATCCAGTGAATGGCGTCCTCGTCGAGGCCGGCCATCTGCCCCATGCGGTCGCTGATGACCTGCACGAAGTCCAGCAACTCGAAGTTGCTGTGAATCTGGAGCCGGACGGTGCCGCCGCGTGTCAGCATGCAGGCACGATGAACCCGGCGCGGGACTTACGAAACGCCGGACACGGAATGAATTCAGCGGCCTCGAAGCGCACGCGAGTGAATAACATAGTAAACCGGATCCGTTCAAGATTGCGAATGCTATAGTGCGATGATGCTCCGCGCGCCCGCTGATGCGGCGCTGGTCCGGCCCGCGCAGCGGGTCTCCGGCCGGGTCGACGTTCCAGGCGACAAATCAATTTCACACCGTTACGCCCTGCTCGGCGCCATGGCCGACGGCCGGACCCGAATTACCGGGTATTCCTCTGGCGCGGACTGCGCGGCCACAATAGCCTGTCTTCGCGCCCTGGGCGTTGCCATCGAGACCCCGGCGCCGGGGACCATCGAGATCACGGGCCGCGGCCTGCACGGCCTGACCCGCGCCGAAGGGCCGGTGGATGCCGCGAATTCCGGCACCACCATGCGGCTGCTGGCCGGTCTCGTTGCCGCCCATCCGTTCCGGACCGTCATCATTGGCGACGCCTCGCTCACCCGGCGGCCGATGCGGCGCGTCATCGAGCCTTTGTCGCAGATGGGGGCGACTATTGCCGCCGACGGTGGGCGGCCCCCGCTCACGATAGACGGCGCGTCCCTGAAGGGCATCACCTACAAGCCCCCTGTTCCGAGCGCACAAGTCAAGAGCAGCCTGTTGTTAGCCGGGCTGCACGCCGCGGGTCGGACGGTTATCGTCGAGCCTGCAGCGACACGGGATCATACGGAACGGGCATTCACGGCGTTCGGAGTGGCGGTCGAACAGGTTGGGCCCCGGGTCGCGGTCACCGGTGGCCAGCGCCTGCACGGGCGCGACGTGATCGTGCCGGGGGACATCTCGGGGGCCGCCTTCTGGTGCGCCCTCGCGGCCGGCACCCCGGGCAGCTCGATTGAAATCCGCGGAGTCGGCCTCAATCCCTCACGCACCGGCCTCTTGCGCGTGCTCGAGCGGGCCGGCGCGCAGATCCAGCTGCAGGTGGAGCACGAAGCCGCCGGCGAGCCGATTGGCCGCCTGACGATAGCCGCCGGCGATCCGCGCAGCTTCGTCGTCGATCCCGCCGAAGTCCCGGGACTCATCGACGAACTGCCCGCTCTCGGTGCGCTCGGCACGCTGCTGCCGGAAGGCCTCTCGATGGAAGTCCGCGGGGCGGCGGAGCTCCGGGTGAAGGAGAGCGACCGCATCGCGGCGCTCGCGGCCGGATTCCGTGCTCTCGGAGCCAACGTCGTCGAGTACCCAGACGGGTTTCGCATCGAAGCGCGTCCCTTGAAGGGTGCCACGGTCGACGCCGTGGGCGATCACCGCCTCGCGATGGCATTCGCCGTGGCCGCATCCGGGGCGTCGAGTCCGACAACGATCGCCGGCGCGGCAGCGGTCGACGTCTCGTATCCGCGATTCTTCGAGGAGCTGCAACGGCTCACCGGATCTGGTGACGATCGATAAGATTTATCTCGTCGGATTCATGGCGGCAGGCAAGACGACGGTCGCTCGGGCGCTGGCGGCGCGGCTCGGCTGGCGCGCCGAGGATGTCGACGAACTGATCGAAGTGCGCGAACGGCTCGCGATCGCCGACATCTTTGCCAGGCACGGAGAGCCGTATTTCCGCGAGATCGAACGGGAGATCCTGAAGCTGCTGCTGCCGCTGCGACATGCCGTCGTGGCGACTGGCGGCGGCACGTTCATCGACGCCGACACCCGCGCGGCCATCAACCTGGACGGCCTCTCGGTGTGGCTGGATGTGCCGTTCGAGCGCCTGCTGACGCGCCTGCCCGCTGACGGACGCCGGCCGCTCGCCGCGGATCGAGCACAGATGGAACGGTTGTTCACCGCCCGCCAGGCCGCCTACGCGCAAGCGCACCTCAGAATCGAGGCAGGCGCCGCTCCGGCCGAAGAGCTCGCCGAGCAGATCCTCGACCGCATGGCAGCACTGTGAGGATGATGGTGCGGTATCTGATTCTGTCAGACATCCACGCCAACATCGATGCCCTCGACGCGGTCCTCGAGGCCGCGACGGACCAATGGGACGAGGTGCTCGTCCTCGGCGACCTGGTCGGCTACGGCGCCGAGCCCAATGCGGTCATCGATCGCATCCTCGAGCTCGAGCCCGCCCTGGTGATTCGAGGCAACCACGACAAAGCCTCCTGCGGCCTCGACGACGGCGAGAACTTCAATCAAATCGCGAGATACGCCGCCGCCTGGACCCTGCAGCAGCTGACGCCGGCCAACCGCAAGTACCTGCGCGACCTGCCGCAGGGCCCGCTTGACGTCGATGCGCTGGTCGAAATCTGTCACGGCGCGCCGTTCGACGAAGACCACTACATTTTCGATGCGGTCGACGCGCAGCGCGCGCTCGATGCGTCGAACCGCCCGGTGTGCCTGTTCGGCCACACCCACCTGCCGGTGATTTTCACGTTGCAGGGCACGCAGCTGATGGCGGACCTGCCGGACGAAGAGCTCCGTTCGCTCACGATCGACAAGAACGCGTCGTATCTGATCAACGCCGGATCGGTAGGCCAGCCGCGCGATGGCGATCCGCGGGCTGCCTACGCCGTGTACCACACCGACGGCGTGATCGTGTTCAGCCGGGTCGAGTACAACATCGCGGAAGCGCAGCGCCGCATCTCGGCCGCGGGGCTGCCACAGAGTCTCGCCAATCGGCTGGGGATTGGGCGCTGAGTCTCGGGACTGGGGACTCGGGCTTGTCTCGGGGACTTGCGCGCGTCGGGACCAGTGATCGGGGATCGGGGATCAGGATACGGATTGGGATTCAGGATCGGGATTAGGGATGAGGGATGTCATGCGCGCTACTCCCCGTCGCGCCGGCGCGCCCGCTCCTCCCGTCGTCTGAGCTCGGCTGCGAACGCGTCGTGCGCGGCGCGCGCGCCGAGCACCCAGCCGATCACGATGCCCACGATCAGCACACCGGGGATGAAGATGAAGTGCGCTGACGACATGGCTCCTCAGCGGCGCCCGCTGCCTCCACTCGAGGGCCTGATGTCGTGGCCGCCCTGCCGCAGGCGGCGGGCGACGTC
This sequence comes from uncultured Acidobacteriota bacterium, assembly GCA_963785755.1. Lineage (GTDB taxonomy): Bacteria > Acidobacteriota > Vicinamibacteria > Vicinamibacterales > 2-12-FULL-66-21 > JACCXG01. The sequence goes on from CAWAXG010000075.1 coordinate 94,791, forward strand.
CGAAAGCTCGGTTTCAACCTGACCGAGCCGCTTCCAGATCGACCAGAGATACAACGCGATCGCCACCCAGGCGACGGCGTACGCCGCGATCAACAGCCGCGCCGCCGGCAGCTTTTCGTCGGGCGGCAGCTGGTCGACCGGCACGAACTCGTCCTGCGCCGCGCGCGGGCGCTGCTGCGCCATCGCCGTCGTCGCATGCGCCACCCCGAGCGCGAAGAGGATCAGGAGAACCGCGATCCGCCGCCGGAAGCTCCTCGACACCACGTCACTCCTCCAGACTGAGATACAACTCGTCGAGCCGGTCGCGCTGCTGCTCGAGGCGGACGCGCGCCATGATAATCAACGAGGTCAGCACCATGAACGCAAGAACGCAGAACCAGAACGTGCCGCGCATGCCCGGCCCCAGCGTCGGCACCACCGTGGTTTTCGGATGAATCGTCCGCCACCAGTTGACCGAGTAATACACGAAGGGGATGTTGGCGGCCCCGAACAGACCGATTCCGGCAGCCAGCTTCTCCGATCCGGGTCCGCCATACCGCCGCAGCAACAGGTACGAGAGGAACGTCAGCCACACGATCAGGGCCAGCGTCAGCTTGACGTCCCACTCCCACCAGACCCCCCACGCCTTGCGCGCCCAGAGCGGCCCGGTGATCAACCCAATCAATCCGAAGACCACGGCGATCTCGGCGCCGGTCACCGCGTAGTGATCCGCGGTTCGCGACCCCTTGAAGAGATACCTCGCGCTGGCGATGCCGCACATGAAGGCTCCCGTGAACATCGCGAACCAGGCCGGCACATGAAAATAGAAGATCTTCTGGACCAGCCCCATGGTCGACTCGAACGGCGCGTTCGCAATCATGATCGGGGCATACACGAACATGGCGGCGGTCAACGCCACGAGAATGGGAAATGCACGCATACTCAACCCTTCGTCTCTGACTCCTGCCGTCGGCGGTGCGCCCGTCCGGCGGCCCTTCCCGTGTTCACTCGGTCATCAGCGGCTCGAAGGTCCACAGGGACAATGTGATGAAGACTACATCGAAAAACACGAGCAGGGAGAACCACGCGCGAGCCGACGCGATGTCGGTGTCCGGCTGCAGGAGCGCCGCGGTGCCGCGGACGCCCGCGATGATCACCGGCACCGTTATCGGATACAGCAGGATGGGGAGCAGGACATCCCTGCTCCGCGCCCGGACGAGCATCGCGGCAAACAGCGTCCCGACCGCCGCGAACCCCACAGTACCCGCCAGCAGCAGCCCGATCAAGGTGATCGGTTCGGTGAGCACCGGCGCATCGAAGAACAGGGCGACCAGCGGCACCACGACCGCCTCCACCGCTATCAGCAGCACCAGCACGCCGAGCAGCTTCGCCACGTAGAGCGCCGGGCGATCGACCGGCGCCATCAGCAGCGCCCGCAGCGTCTCGTTCTGGCGCTCGCGCTCGAACGTCCGCCCCAGCGCCAGCGTGCCGGAGAACGCGATCGCAATCCACAGAATACCCGCGGCCACACCGTCGATGGCCGCGCCCTCCTGGACGAATCCGAACGAGAACACGAGTACGCATGACACCGCGAAGAACGCGGTCGTATAGAGAATCTCGCGGCTGCGGAATTCGATCAGCAGATCCTTGCGGGTCACGAGCCACACCGTACTCAGGAAGTTCATGTCGCCGATGCGTGCCGGTAGCGGTCGCGGAGCTGACCGCCGCCATCCCCGAGAGGGGTCAGTCGTCCACCGATGAGCATGACAGCGCGGTCGATGATCGTCTCGATCGCTTCCAAATCGTGGGTCGTCAGCAGCACGATGGCGCCCTCGCCGCGCAGCCTGCCGAGCCGTTGCTGCAGCGCCGCCGTCGAGGCATCGTCCAGACCGGTGAACGGCTCGTCGAGCAGCGCGACGCGGGGATTGTGCAACAGGGCGCGCTCGATGGCGAGACGCTGGCGCATCCCGCGCGAGTATCCCACCACCGGTTCATCCCGCCGGTCGACGAGTTGCGCGCGCGCCAGCGCCTCCTCCACCCGGCGCTCGAGGTCCGGAAGCTGGTACAGCCGGCCGAAGAACCGGAGATTCTCCGCCGCCGAGAGCTCCGGATAGACATACAAATCGTGGCCGAGGAGGCCAATGGAGGCGCGAAGCCCGGGACCCGCCTGGCGGGCTGGCAGATCGCCGTACCGGACTTCCCCGCTGGTCGGCGCGAGCAGGGTGGCCGCAATCGCCAGGAGCGTCGACTTCCCCGCGCCATTGGGTCCGAGCAGCGCGACGATCTCGCCGGATCGGCAGGTCAGGGATACGCGATTGAGCGCGCGACGACGGCCGAAGTTTCGAGTGACGTCGTCGAAGGCGAGCGTATCGATCTCTAGAGCCACTGGCGGGAGCGGTATGGGCCGCGGCCGGTCATCGACGAATCAGGACGCGACGCCGACGGCGGCCGCGTCATCCAGAGCCGTGTAGATGCGTTCGAGAGCGGCAATCAACTCGCGCCGGCGGAGGGCGTAGGTCTCGGGATCGATCGACTGCTCGCGCTGTTGCTGTTCGAGCGTGGTCAACTCTTCGAACAACCGCTCGCGCCGCGATTCGAGCTCGAGGCGATGAGCATCGCGCGGCGCGTGTGTGTCTCCCGCACGAAACGACGCCCACCCGCCGGCAACAAGGACCACGATCGCGAGGGACAGCGCCAGCGTGCGCGGCCAGGTCGGCTGATGGGGCATTCCCGAAAAGCTGAAGCGCAGAACCTCTCCCGCCGACACGGCGCCGCCGCGGCCGGCGATATAGATGTTGCCCTGGGCCGGCATGTCGCGCTGTTCGGAGATCTGCGGCGACACCAGCCGCATGTCGCCGACCTTCTGCGCCACCACCGCCAGATGTCTCAGCGGCAAAGGCAGCGGCTGCTCGATGTCGAGATTGGCATCACCGAACGGGAGCGTGTAAGCAACCTGCACCAGCGTGGCTCCCGGCGCGAACGGGCCCGCGATTTTCACCTCCCGGCCACTGACTGACGCCTGTTTGGACGAGCCCTCGAGGATCGTCGCGCCGCGCGCATCCGGGGGCAATTCGAAAGCCACCGGCTTCTGGGGTTGAACGGGCGCCGGCGAGGCATTCAGGATTTGCAGGATATAGAAGGCCGTCAGTCCATCCTCGCCCATTTCGAACACGAAGCGCGATTCGTCGCCGAACACGACACTGCCAGGCGTCCCGGGCTGGACCGGAGGCGTGCTGCCCTGCGCGGGATCGGACGCGGATGCCGGCGGCGAGGACGAATCCGCCGCCACGAGCATCAGCCGGATGCCACCGTTCGCGGGAACCGTGAATTCCTGCGATTCCAGCCGCTCGCTGCCGGCCGTTGCGGTCGCCCGCAGACGAGCGCCCACCGGCAGCTCCTTGAATTCGGCTCTGCCGCTGTCATTGGTGATCGCGGTTCGGGTCTGTCCGGCGCCGATGATCTCGACGGTCTGACTGGTGAGGGGATTGGTCAGGGACCCGCGAATCACTCGCACCGTCACGGTGCCTGTCGGAAGATCGCCGACGGGAAGCGGCACTCCCGACATCCGGCGGGGATCCGGCATCTGCCGTGCCTGCAGAGTCGACATCGCCGGCAGCGCAATGGCCACCAGGAGCGCCAGCAGACCGCGGGATCGAACAGCGGACATCAGGACTCGGCCGCCCTCACGAGTTTCGTTCCGCACCGCTTGCAGAATGCGGCATCCGAATCGTTCGCGGTGCCGCACGCGCACGTGGCCTCGGCGGCGGCCGCGGCTGCTCGCTTCGCCTGCGGCTTTGCCGCCGTGCCTTTGCCTGGTGCACGCCGCAGCCGTGCGGTGAGCTCCCGCTCGATCAGTTCGCGATACCCCGCTTCAGCGTCGACCTGCTTCATCAGCTGCATCGCGCGGGCGCGAAGACGCCCTGCCATCTCCTCGAAGTCTTTCGGCGAGACCTTCCCCATCGCGCGATCGAACTCGAGCTCCTTGATGGCACGAAGGGTCAGCTGCTTCTCGCGTTCGAGGATGGCGCGCATGCCTTCGCTGAGCGGCTCCCCGACCGTTGCCACGTCGGCACTCGCCAGCGGGGCGAGCGTCCGGTACAGCGCCGCGGCGGCGAACCCGGCCGCGCCAATCGTCAGGCTGATCAGCACCAGGTGTTCAGGGCGGGACTGCCGGGCCATGACGACGGCCGCGGTGGCGGTCAACAGCGACGCCAGGACGAAGAAGTGCCACGGCTTGAAAGCGTCCGGCCGCTTCAGTTCGCGTTCGGGCACGCGCGCGTCAGCGCGATCAATCGAGGTCGCGGAGCTCATCGTCCAGGCGTGTCCGAAGATCGGGGTCGTCGGGCGTGCGCGCGGCCGCCTCGCCGTCGTGATCGGTGCGGCGGCGCGACCAGCGGCGCGCAATGAACACCGCCGCGAATGCGCTCGTCAGGCCGATGCCGTAGGGAACGATCCAGGCAAGACGGTTGAAGCCCTTGTCGATCGGCCGCGCCAGAATCGCCTGGGTTCCGTAATCCGAGGCGAACGCCGCAAGCACCTGATCACGGTTCATGCCGGCGCCGACATATTCGTCGAGCTTCGCCTTCTGCGCGTCGAGACCGTGACAATTCGGCACCATCGGGCAATCGTTCATCGGGCGGCGGCAGCCGCAGGTGCAGAGAATCTCAGCCTCGAGCTGCTTCCGCAGCGCGCTCTTCACCGCCGGCGCCTGCGCCCCCAGGGCCGCGGGCGTCAGGAGCATCAGCAGCACCACCGACGTGGTGGCGGCGCCCGAAGGCACCTTCGCCGCCGCGTACGCGAACGCCCCTTCCGGCATCATGGCGAGCACCGTCCCGAAGGCGAGGATCGCGAATCCGAACCAGATCCAGTTCACCAGCGGATTCACCGTCACCGCATAAGTCGCCGTCTGTTCGGCCGCGTCGTACCCCGCCAGCACGATGTAGACGTCTTCCGCGATGCCGCGCCGGATGGCCACCTCCGTCGTCGGCGGATCCTTCTCGCGCTTGGCGAAGAACCACTTCGCCGGCTCCATCGTGCCAATCGGCTGCCCGTCCTCCAGCAGCGTGACGTGGCCGGTGATCATCTGCTTCTGGACGTCGCTCGTGACGCGCAGGGCATCGTGGCGGATCGTGAAGTGCGACAACGAGACCTGTTCGCCGGGCTTGAGCAGGGCTTCTGTTTCGTGTTTGAACCCTTCGCCGGCGAATCCGAGGAACATCACCGCAATCCCGACATGGACGATGTACCCGCCGTAGCGCCGCTTCGAGCGGCTGACGAGCCCGATCATCGCCGTCAGCCTGTCGCTGCCGGTTGCCGCCCGCCGTATTTCCCCGCCACGGATGAACTCCTGCCCAATCGTGCCGAACACGAACGCGCACAGCGCGAAACAGATCCCCGAGCTCCAGACCCGCACGCCCAGCGCGACCAGCGCGCCGGACACCAGCAGCGCAAAAGCGACCGGCCACATGAACTGGTCGATCAGGTTGGCGGTCGTGGATTTCCGCCATGCCAGCAACGGCCCGACGCCGGTCAGTACGAGCAGCACGAGCCCGACCGGCAGCATCCATTGGTTGAAGAACGGCGGTCCGACCGTCAGCCGTTCGCCGGTGACCGCTTCGCTCAATGTCGGGAACATCGTGGCGAACAGGACGAAGAACGCGGAGAACAGCAGAATCCAGTTGTTCGCGAGGAACGCGGCCTCACGGGAGACCCAGGAATCCAGCTCGTTGCGCGAGCGCAGCAGCGGCAGCCGATAGATCACGAGCCCGAAACTGAACGTGAGGATGATCACCATGAAGATGGTGAACAGCCGCGCGAGCTCCGGATCTTCGCCGAACGCGTGCACGGACTGGACGACCCCGGACCGCGTCATGAACGTGGCGAAGATCGTCAGGAAGAAGGTCGTGATGACGAGCGTCACGTTCCAGACGCGCAGCATGCCGCGCCGTTCCTGCACCATCACCGAGTGCAGAAACGCCGTCGCCGTGAACCACGGCAGCAGGCCGGCGTTTTCGACCGGATCCCAGGTCCAGTAGCCACCCCACCCGAGCTCCTCGTACGCCCACAGCATGCCGAGCGTGAGGCCGAACGACAGCGCCAGCCAGCCGACCATCGTCCAGCGTCGCACGGCTCGAAGCCAGGCATCGTCCAGGTGCCCGGTGATCAGCGCCGCGATTCCGAAGGCGAATGGAATCGTCATCGCCACCAGCCCGACGTACAGGGACGGCGGGTGGATCGCCATGTAGAAGTTCTGGAGGAGCGGATTGAGCCCCTCTCCGTCCGGCGGCGCACTCGTGACGTAGGTCGAGAACGGGTTGTTGTGCACGACCATCAGGAGCAGGAAGAACATCTCCGTTGCCGCGATGACGGAGACGACCCAGGGGATCAGTTCGCGGTGACGCTCGCGATTCGTGTAGACCGCAATGGCCCCGAAGACGCTCAGCAGGAAGACCCAGAACATGATCGAGCCGTCGAGACCGCCCCAATAAGATGCGACCTTGTAGGGCAGCGGCAGCCCGGCGTCGGAATATCGCGCAACGTATTTGATCGAGTAGTTGTTGGTGAGGAAGGCGTGGACCATGACGCCGGACGCGACGGTCATCAGGGCCGTGACCAGGTAGAACGCGCCCACGCCGCTTTCGATCAATCGTGACGAACGGCGGCGCGCGCCAGCGACCGATACCGCGATCACATAGGCACAGGCCACGAACGACGCGAGGAGGAGGAAGTTGCCGAGCGCTGGCATGCTCTGTCCTTTCTGCGGCGCCGGGCCGTCAGCTGCCGGTTGTGGGCGGGACGCCTGCCTTCGAGGGCTCGTACTTCGACGGGCACTTCCCGATCACGCCATCGCGCTCGACCGTGAACCCTTCCGAGCTCAGCTTCCCTTTCAGGACGACCTCCGAGCCTTCCTTGAACGTGTCGGGAACCACGCCCTTGTAATGCGCCTCGACGACGCTGCCGTTGTTGTGGACCTTGAACCGGTAATCGAGCGAGTTCCGCTTTCGCTCGATCCCGGTTGCGTACCCGTGCAACTGCAGCCGTTTGCCGTGCCAGGCGCCGGGGTCGGTCATCACCTCGTCGACCCGCTTGTCGTACTGCGTTTCATCGCGAAGCGTGGCGAACATGAGGCCGGTCAGAGCGACCAGGACGACCACGATCGTGGCGGCGATCTTGAAAGGTTTGGCAGTCATAAATCCCTGCAGCCTACGGAGTTACCTCAGCATAGCATGCCCGCGTCCTTGAGGATCCGGTAGACGGCGGCCACAGGGAGGCCCACGACATTCGACCAGGATCCCTCAATCCAGTCGACGAATCGTGAAGCCTTGCCCTGGATCGCATACGCTCCCGCTTTCCCCTCGGGCTCGCCAGTCGCGACATACGACTCGATTTCGGCGTCGGTCAACGGTGTGAAGCGGACGCGCGTGGAGACGACCTCGACCGCTTCGCGACCGCCTGCCACCAAGACGACGGCGGTCAGGACTTCGTGAACAGACCCCGACAACAACCTCAGCATTTCTTTCGCATCGGTGGCGCTGGCCGGTTTGCCGAGCACCTGACCGCGCGCCACGACGATCGTATCGGCAGCCAGCACTGGCCTGCCTTCGTGTCTCCCGACTGTCGCCCGCGCCTTTTCCCGCGCCACGCGCATCGCGTAGTCGGCAGGAGGTTCGTTGGGAAGCGGCGTCTCGTCGACGTCCGCCGGCGCAACGTCGAAATCGAAACCGGCGCTCGTCAGCAGCTCCGCGCGGCGGGGAGATGCAGAGGCCAGGACCAGGCGCATGCGTTTGATAGTATCGCCGGAGGTGATACCGCTTCAGAACTTCGCCACCAGCGTCCTCGCGGAAATCGTCCGGAAACAGCCGTCTTCTCCGGCCCGCACGAACTTCGCCTGGGAGCTCGCGGTGGGTCCCGGGCTCGCGCGCTCGACGACGATCGACCTCCAGGACGGCGTGTTGACCGTTCGCGCGCGTGACCAGCGATGGGCGTGCGAGGTCGACCGCGCCCTCCCGACGATTCTCGCGCGCCTCCAGCACCTGCTCGGGGCCTCGACCGTCACGCGGATCGACATCGCCGGCGAATCGGACCAGGACTAGCGAACACGATATGCGCGAATCAGTCATCGTCTCGGCCGTCCGCACGCCGACGGGCAGGTTTCTCGGGGCGCTGAAAGCCTTCACCGCGCCCGAGCTCGGCGCCATGGTCGTGCGCGAAGCGGTCAGGCGCGCGGCAATCGATCCGGCGAGCGTCGACGAATGCATCATGGGCAACGTCATCCAGGCGGGGAACGGCCAGAATCCCGCGCGGCAGGCGGCGCTCAATGGCGGTCTGGCCGATCGCGTCGCCGCCATGACGATCAACAAGGTCTGCGGGTCCGGCTTGAAGGCGGTGATGCTCGCCGCGCAGGGAATCGCAACCGGCGACATCGACATTGCCGTCGCCGGCGGCATGGAATCGATGAGCAACTCCCCCTACCTGCTGCCGCGCGTGCGGGAGGGACTGCGCATGGGCAACGGCGAGATCGTCGACTCGTTGATCAAAGACGGTCTCTGGTGCTCGTTCGAGCAGTGTCACATGGGGCTCTCGGGTGAGGTCGTTGCGGAGATGTTCTCGGTTGGCCGCCGCGAGCAGGACGACTACGCCGCGGCCAGCCATCGCAAAGCGGCGCACGCGGCTCGCGAGGGCTGGTTCAGCGGCGAGATTCTGCCGATCGAGATCCCGCAGAAGAAGGGGAACCCGGTCATCGTCGATCGGGATGAACCGGTGCGGGAGGACACGACGCCCGAGTCGCTGGCCGGATTGAAACCGGCGTTCAAGAAAGATGGAACCGTGACCGCCGGCAATGCGCCGGGCGTGAACGACGCGGCCGCCGCCGTCGTGATCATGGCGGCCGAGACGGCTCGCGATCTGGGCCTCACGCCGATGGTTCGCGTCGTCGGTCAGGCGACGAGCGGACTTGCGCCGAAGCTCGTCATGATGACGCCGGTCGAAGCCGTGCGCCGTGTCGCCGCGAAGATCGGCTGGAAGCTGGACGAGGTCGACCTTTTCGAGATCAACGAGGCGTTCTCGGTGCAGGCGGTCGCGGTCATGCGCGAGCTCGGGATCGATCCGGCACGCGTGAACGTCCACGGCGGCGCGGTGGCGCTGGGGCATGCGATCGGCGCCAGCGGCGCACGCGTGCTCACGACGCTGATTTACGCGATGAAGCGCCGTGGCGCGCGACGCGGGATCGCCGCGCTGTGCCTGGGCGGCGGAAACGGTGTCGCGCTGGCCATCGAAGCCCTCTAGCGCTCTAAGATGCTCGAGGGGGCGCCGCTGGCCACCCAGGACTTGGATCTGTGGCTGGAGCGATTGGACGACCGCGTCTCCGGCGCCGCGCGGGATGCCGGCGGGTTCTGGGTGTCCGGCTTCGGCGCCCAGCCCCCCGCGTTCGGCGGCAGCGGCCTGGAACGCCTCGATGTGGTCCTGACGGCTCATGGACTCGACGACTTCGATGTCGAGTATGCCCGCAGCATCGAACGCGAGATTCGACGGGGTGCCGGTACGGGTCCTGCCGCTTGCGCGGGTTATCGCCAGCAAGCGCGCCACCAACCGTCCGAAGGACCAGGCCGCCCTCCCGGCGCTGGAGGCGACGCTGCTGGCGAAACATCGTCGAGAAGACGCCGGCTGAAGCTTGCGGCCGGACCGGCCGGGGTATCCGCGCACCGAGAAGCGCCACGGCACGCTGCGCGCCGGTGCTACCGCTCGGGGCGCTGAACCGCTGGAGATAGCCTCGTCAGCCCCGCGAGCGGCAGATCGAACCGGTATTCGGCCGCGTCAGCGGCCAACGCGCCGGGGTCAATGGCGCGCGACACGGTCAAGACCACAACACCGACGCATCGACAATCTTCGCGGATCGCCAGCGCTCGTGACGACCGGACCGGAACGCTCCGCGACCGCCCCGAGCATCCGCGGAGATCCTCGCCAGTCCGCGACTCGTCCCCTGCTTCCCTTTGTTGTCTTGCCAAGCCGGCCGCTTTCGGACATTCTGCGGTCGATGGAGATTACTCGCATAGGCGTCGTGGGCGCGGGCACCATGGGGAACGGCATCGCCCAGGTGTTCACGCAGGCCCGGTGTTCCGTCCGGCTCATCGATGCGGCCCCGAGCGCGCTGGATCGGGCCCGCGCGGAGATCGAGAAGAGCCTGGCCAAGTTCGTCGAAAAGGGGCGCATGTCCCCGACCGATCGCGACGCCGCGATGGGCCGCCTCGCCACGAGCACGAACGTCGACGCGCTCGCCGACGTGGATTACGTCGTCGAGGCCATCTTCGAGGACGTCGAGGCCAAGCGCGGGCTGTTCGCCAGGCTCGATCAGGTCACGCGGCCGGGCGTGATCCTGTCGTCCAACACCTCGTCCATCTCGATCACGCTCCTTGGCGCGGCCACCACACGCCCGGACAAGGTCCTCGGGATGCATTTCATGAACCCGGTCCCGATCATGACGCTGGTCGAATTGATCCGCGGGCAGGCCACGTCCGCGGAATCGATGCTCGTGGCGACCGAGTTGTGCATGCGGCTCAACAAGACTGCGGTCGAAGCGGCGGACTATCCGGGCTTCATCGCCAACCGTATCCTGATGCCGATGATCAACGAGGCGGTCTACGCGCTGATGGAGGGTGTGGGAACCGCCGATTCGATCGATACGGTCATGAAGCTCGGCATGAATCATCCGATGGGCCCGCTGTCGCTGGCCGATTTCATCGGCCTCGACGTCTGTCTGGCGATCATGGAGGTGCTGCACGAGGGCCTCGGCGATCCGAAGTACCGGCCGTGTCCGCTGCTGCGTCGCATGGTGGCGGCCGGGCACCTCGGCAGGAAAAGCGGCCAGGGGTTCTACCGCTACTGATCAGACGAGGTTGCGATTTCCGCGATCTGGAGGCCTGAGAGATCCGCGCGGAATCTGCGATCAACCCACCCCTGAGGCGAAAGTCCATCAGGACTCATAACTAGCGGCGGCACAAGCACTTCTGAGTCTAATGTGCACAGTTTTTCCCTTGACTTTCACCTCGGCACAAACCTAGAATTCACCCGCTCCAGTTCCAACGGCGCCCAGGCGGCTTGCCGCGCCGAAGCGATGGTGAGGGAAGCGCGGGTGACCTCCCTTGTCACGCCCCCGTCGGACACTGGCATGTGCCGCGGGCGGTCGTGCCGCCGGGCGCCACATATCAACGAGACCGCTAGCTGTCAGGAGCGTTATGCCCCCAGTCGAAGACCGTAACGATCGCGAGCGCGCAAGGGCCGTCGAAATGGCTGTTGGCCAGATCGAGAAACAGTTTGGCAAGGGCTCGATCATGCGCCTCGGGCAGAAGGACGCCGTCACGGCGATCCCTGCCATCTCAACCGGCGCCATCAGCCTGGACTATGCCCTGGGCATCGGCGGCGTCCCCCGGGGGCGCGTGATCGAGGTCTTCGGACCCGAGTCATCCGGCAAGACCACCTTGACGCTGCAGATCATTGCCGAAGCGCAGAAGCTTGGCGGCATGGCGGCGTTCGTCGATGCCGAGCATGCGCTCGATGCGCAGTACGCGAAGAAGCTCGGCGTCGATCTCGACAACCTGCTCGTGTCGCAGCCGGACAACGGTGAACAGGCCCTCGAGATCGTCGAGGTTCTCGTTCGCTCCGGGGGCGTCGATGTCGTGGTCGTCGACTCGGTGGCGGCGCTGGTGCCGCGCGCCGAAATCGACGGCGAGATGGGTGAAGCCCAGATGGGCCTGCAGGCCCGCCTCATGTCGCAGGCCCTGCGAAAGCTCACCGGCGTCGTCTCGAAGTCGAAGACGTGCCTGATCTTCATCAATCAGTTGCGCGAGAAGATCGGCGTCATGTTCGGCAATCCGGAAACGACGACCGGCGGCCGGGCGTTGAAGTTCTATGCCTCGGTCCGCATCGACATCCGCCGCATCGGCGCGATCAAGGACGGCGAATCGGTGGTCGGCGGCCGCACCCGCGTCAAGGTCGTCAAGAACAAGGTCGCCCCGCCCTTCCGCGAGGCCGAGTTCGACGTGATGTACGGCGAAGGGATCTCACGCGAGGGTGATTTGCTCGACCTTGCCGTGGATCGCAAGATTGTCGAGAAGAGCGGGACGTGGTTCGCGTTCAGCGGCGACCGCCTCGGGCAAGGCCGCGAGAACGTGAAACAGTTCCTCAAGGACAACCCGGTGATCTTCAAAGCCATTGAAGATCGCGTCCGCGCGGAGCTCGGCATCGGTGTGGCCGAGGCCGCGTCCGTCTAGCGCGCACGCCCTGCGCGCGTGAGCTATCCCCTCCTTGCGCCTTGCGGCGCAGGGAGGGTTCACTGATCAGTTTTTTTCGCTTCGATCGTGACCTTGAGGCGCGCGTGTCCGAGCACGAGCTCGTCGCCGTTCTCGAGCCGCACGCCACGGCTGCCTGCGGGCACTTTGACCGTCCGGCCACCCCGGATGATGCTCGTTCCTTGAGCGCTGCCGTCGTCCCAGACACGGTAGGCCCGATCGTTCGGACTGAATTCGACGTGCGCGTGCCGTCGCGATACGCTCGCGTTCGGTTCCGGTCCGTCGTCGAGGAAGGCGATGTCGTTGGTGCGGATCAGCTGCTGGCGCTGATCGAGCACCTCCGGCCGGCGGCCGATGTCGATGCGCCCGCCGTTGAAGACGTAGACCCGCTGTGCGGCGCTGCCTATCACTGTGGTCAGCGTGATCTGAATGTTGGCCGACACCTCGCGCTCGACGACTGCTGACGGCGCCGCACTCTCGACCCGCTCGAATTCGACGTGAAAGTGCGGATGCTTCCAGCTCCCGCCGCGTTCGGCCGCGAACGCGACGTCAACCCCGATCGCCGCGACCGTACACCCGGCCGATCGCATTCTGTCGACGAGCCTCTCCGACAACGACGGCGGGCCATCGACGACGGCCGAGAATCGGGCGCGTGCGTACCGGTCGGCCGGGTCCGCCAGCACGTGGACAGTCACTCGATTGAACGGAAACACGCGGCGGCCGCGGCCGATCTCCTGAACCTCGCCTTCCGCGTGGTCGAGAACGCTGTAGATGATCTCGAGTGCGGCCGGGCCGCTGGTACGGCCGACGAACTCGGTCACCGCTGCATCGACCGCCTTCGTAATCTTCCGTTCCAGCTTGCGCGCCTTCCCTGCAAAGTCCATAGATCGCCTCACCGAGCCAGGCCGAGCGCCGCCGCCGCGGCGAGGATTTCGCCCGCGGCCGGCGCCGCGCCGGCGCCGCCGTATCCCGCGTTTTCGAGAATGACCGCCACGGCCACGCGGCGAGTCGCTTGTCCGAAGGGCGCAAATCCCACGAACCAGGAATGGGAGGCCGCCCGATCGACCTCCGCGGTGCCGGTCTTTCCCGCAATGGCCACAGGAGCGTTCTGGAGGCTCCTGCCCGTACCCTCGAGCACGACGTCACGCATGTAGCTGGCGAGCGTGCGTGCCGCGTCGCGAGTCAGCAGTTCCCGGGCGGCGGGCGCCCGACCGTCCAGTTCGATCCGGACATCCCGCAGCTTCCCGTCCGACGCAATCGCCGCCACCACGCTGGCCATTCGCAGCGGCGATGCGACGACGTCGCCCTGGCCGTACCCGGCCTGCGGCAGCGTCTCGCGCAACCGCGTAAGCGAGTCGTTGCGGGTGAGGCTGATTTCCGCGACTGCCGCCGCGTCGAGCAGCGCCCTCGGACCAAGCCGTGCGGCAAGCTGCGCGAAGTAGGCGTTACACGACACGACGAGCGCCCGATGCAGCCCGATGCTGCCGTGCGGATGGCGATCCTTCACATCGTCGCGCACGGGGCGCGTGTAGCCGGGAACGCGTGCGCCGACGCGGTCATCGGGGAGGCGGCTGCACGTGAAAGTCTGCGCCGTCGACGCGGCGTCGCGCCGCAGCGATGCCGCTGCCGTGATCAGCTTGAACGTCGAGCCGGGCGGATACTGCCCGTACCGCGCGCGATCGAGGAACCCGCCGGCCTGGGCCTCGCCTCGCATCGGGGTGCGGCGGATCTCGCCTGGAGACGGCCACGGATAGCTCACGCTGGCGAGCAGGTCGCCCGTCGCGGCGTCGATCACCACGGCGGCCGCATGACCGCTGGCGGATCGGCGCGCGTAATCGGCGAGAATCGCTCCGGTGCGTGCCTGGAGCCGCGCATCGAGCGTCAGCCGCAATTCGCGAGTCGGATCCATCGCGGCCTTCGTCGCCGGATGATCCGCGTCGAACCGATGACGGAAGACCGGCGCGAGGCCGCTGTAATCGCGGCGCAAGGCAGTGTTGCGGGTGCCGTCGCTTTCGACGATCGGGATCAGGGTCGGTCGATCATCGAACCCACGGAGTCTGGCTTCGCCGTCCCGCTCGACGAACGACGTATTCGACGCGCTCCAGTTCGCCCGGGACGCGGCGTCGCCGAGAACGTGGAACGTGATGCCGCCGAGTGGATAGCACCGGGCGCGTTCGTCCGCGCAGGCGGAATCGAGGGCGACGCCGAGACGGCTGTACAAAGCGGCCGCGGCTTTCAAGCGTGCGCGATCGTCAGTCGCCAGTGCCAGGCCGTTGCGGTCGGCAATCGTCCCGCGCGGGATGCGGCGCGCGAGATCGAGCATGCGGGGATTGTATTGATAGCGGCGCACGCCATCCGCCTGCAGCCCGAGATGCGGCTTCACCAGGAACTCATCGGCGTGGGCGACCTGGACGCGGCCAGCCACCACGAGCAGCGCGATTGCGGCAACGCCGAGGGCGCTCCCAAGCCACCGGATCGGCGCCCTGAACAGATCGAGGTCGGCGCGCGGTGCGGTATCCGATCGGATCGCCGCGAGCAATCCCAGCGCTGCGAAGTTGGCAACCATCGCCGATCCGCCGAAACTCAGAAACGGCGTCACGACTCCGGTGAGCGGCACCACGCCGAATGTGCCGCCGGCCATCAGCAACGCAGGCACTGCCAGGGAGAGCGCCAGGATCGTCGCGAGAAAAAACCCGAAATCCGTCGAGGCCTTCAGCGCAATCGACAGGGCGCGTCCGACGATTGCCGCGTAAACGGCGGCAACCAGCAGCAGCCCGACGAACCCCAACTCTTCGGCGATTGACGCCACCACCAGGTCGGTGTGCCCGGCCGGGAGAAAGCGCGTATCGCCGAAGCCGAGGCCGGCGCCGAACAGACCGCCGGAAGACATCGACCAGAGGGCCTGCGCAATCTGGTCGCCGCCTCGGGCAATGTTGTCCCAGGGCCCGTGCCACATGCGCATGCGATCCACCAGCGTCGACGAGATGCCGAGCCGGTATCCAACGTAGAACCCGGCGGCAAGCAACGCGGCGCCGCAGAACATCAGCCCGACGCGCCCGCGCGTGACGCCGTACGCGGCGAGGAAGATCACTGCGAGCATGAGCGCCGGCCCGAGATCCCGCTGGCCGAAGAACAGGACGAGTGCGGCTGCCACGCCAAGCAGCACGGGCAGCACATACCTCGCGCTCGGAAGGTTCACCCACGACGGCAGCGACAGCGAGCCGAGGCGCTCGCCACGTACGGCACGCAGCAGCTCCCAGTTGCGCGAAAAGTAACCTGCGAGAAAGAGCGCCAGCAGAATCCGGATCGCCTCGATCGGTTGGACGGGACCGAGGTTCACCTTCGCGCTGCTCTCACCGGGCCCAGATCCGAGCGGAGAAAGCAGCAGCAGCGACAGGATGAAGGCGCCGATCAGAGGCAGATAGCTCAGATGCCGAACGGCGCTCGTCCGGAGATTGATCAGCGAGACGCCGGCCGCGACCACGAGCCCGGCGATCACACCCTGGGCGTATCGAACGAACAGCAGTGTGTCGCGCAGGGCATCGGGACGGCTGATCATGGCGGCGAATCCGAGTGCCGTCAGCACGTGCGCAGCCGCGAGCAGCATTCGATCGCCCCGGACCCCGCGCACGCGCCACACGACGGCGACCGCGTGGAACGCCACGAGGTACAAGACCGCCCACAGAATCAGCGACGCCCGCATGTCGGAGCGGTCCCGAACGACGAGGAACGGTTTGACTTGTGTCAACTGCGCGGCCGTCACCAGCGAGACCGAATCTGGCGGTTGCCGACCCGCCGCCTTTGCACGGGCGCGCTCTTCCTGCAGGCGCTCGCGATATGTCAGCGCGAGGCGGGTCCGTTCGATCATTTGATCGCTGATCCGCACGCTGGCAATCGCGCCAACATTGGCAATCGTGCGGCGCTGGCCGTCACCCTGAACCAGATACCCAAGCAGCTCACGCGCCGCGAGTCGCCTGTCGCCAGCAGCGCTCAGCACCGGCTCGAACACCCGTTCGAGCGCAGAGACGTCGCTGACCGTATTCAGATTCGCAACGAGCGACGCGTCTGGTCCCGCCAGGCGATCGGCCCGTACCGAACCAGCGTAGGCGGCGGCGAGAAGAACGATCGTGACGACGGACGTCGCGGCAAGCGCCAGATCGCTCGTGAGGAGCACGAAACGACGCGAGCGCTCCTGGACGGCATCGCGTTGTGATGCAGTGGTGAGCGTTACGGCCATTCGAGGCGTCCGTCGGTCTGCTCGTCCCTGTCGATGGTGAGCTCCAAGCGCCGCCCGGCGATGTTCTCCAGCGCGCGCTCGACTCGACGCAGGCTCGCCGCCACGCCTGGGAAGGCGGGGATCTTCCCGTACAGCTCGTGTGCCTGCCGGTAGGCTTCGGTCGCGCGGTTCAGATGTTCGAGCTCCTGGGGCATGTCAGCGAACTGACGTGCGGTCTGCCACAGGCTGTCGCCACGGATCCGGTAGCCGTAGGCCAGCTGCGCGGTATCGCGATCGCCGGTCGTATAGCCAAGCTGCTGCGCTTTCTTGATGGCATCGGCAGCGCGATCGATGTCCTCGAGGCCATATATGAACGTCCGGAAGAGCCCGAGGAACGGATCCGGCCAATCAGGCCGGATCTCGGCCGCTTCGCGGAACGCGGAAACGGACTGCGTAAAGTGCTGATTCGCGGCCGCCGTCTGCCGCCGCAGCCGCTCCGCCTCGCCGTCAATCCTGTGCAGATGGCCCTCGCAATAGCGGAGTGCGGCTTTGAGCGCCCTGTTGCCGGGCGCAAGGACCAGGGCCTGTTGCAAGTGGCGCTGTGCCGTGCGCCATTGACGCTCGCGCACGGTCGGCCGCGGATCGCGGTAGTTGGCAATGACCTCGTCGGCCAACGCGGCGACGCGGGACGTCAGAGTACGCTCGAGCCTGACGATGCCGAACCGCAGATAGCTGCGGTTCGAGAGTCGTTGGTACTCCGGCCACACCTCCGACAGGGAGTCGAGATCCCGCGTCAGCGCGGTCGCCCCGACGCGGCCAGCCTGAAACCGCACCGAAAACTCATTGGTGATCAGGAGCAATGCGACCACCATCAGGACGGTGCGGAACCGGTGCCGGCGCGAGGTCTTGACCGGCACGGCCACGGCTGGCGGCGGTGTTCCCCGAGCCGGATTGGTCTGCGTTTGCGCGGCGGCTACCGCTCGATCGGTGCGGCGGGTGGCATCGACATCGAGATCGTCGCCGCGGTGCGTCCGCCGCGTCGGGGCCTCATCGAGCAACGCCGGAAAGCCCTTCAGCTGCGCTTCCGGCGGTTTGCCCGCGGTGAAGAGCTCGAGGTCGCTCATCACGGCGCCAGCCGAGTCGTATCGATCGGTCAGGGATGGCGCGAGCAATCGGGACACGATCGACTGGAGTCCGGCCGGCGTCGTCGCCGGCAGCGGACGGCGATGATAGCCGGCGCGGATCTGCTGTTCGAGCCGACGGGTGTCCACGGCGTTGAACGGCAGCGACCCGGTGAGCAGCTCGTAGAGAATCACGCCCAGCGCCCAGAGATCCGCCTGGGCATTCACTTCGGTCGAGTCGAGCCGCTCCGGGGACAGATACGGCATGCTGCCGAAGTCGTTGCGCGTGACTTTGCGGCTGAGCGAGAGCGCTTTGGCAATGCCGAAGTCCAGGATCTTGATCTCACCGGTGTCAGCCAGCCGCACATTGCGAGGCTTCAGGTCGCCGTGCACGAGCGACACGCTCGCCTTTCCCTCGACCGTCGTGCAGAACTGGTGAGCTGCGTCGAGGAAGCGGCAGAGCCCCGACGCAATCCGGACGGCATCCGCCGGTGCCGCGGGCCCACGCGCGATGATTTCGGACAGGTTCTCGCCGTGCACGTACTCCATGGCGATGAAGTAATACGGCGGATGGTCTCCTTCCTCGAACACCCGCGGCACCATTCCGCAGGTCTCTGCCAGTCGCTGCTGCAGGCGGGCCCCCTGCCGCTCGGCCTCGAGAATGTCGCGCGCCTCGCGGTCGCCGCCTATCGGGACGAGCTTCAACGCGACCTGACGCGCATGCCGCGGGTCATGGGCGAGAAACACCGCCGCCATACCGCCGCGACCGATCTCGCGAACGATTTCGTACGGGCCGACGCGTTGAAAGACGGTCGTCATCGCCGGCCTCGGCCGGGGCGGACCGGAGCGGGTGCGGGCGGGTCGAGGAACCAGTTGTCGCGCAGAATCTGCGTCAGGAGTGCGGGGTCGGCGGCGCTCACTGAATCCGCTCGCGTACCGACGAACGTGTTCGTGGTGACGCGGGGTCCTGCAGTGGCTTCGACGACGAGCATCGCCGCGGCATTGCCGGCTGTCGCATTGTTGGCAAACGTGTTCTGCGCGATGCGCGGCGAGGCGCCGGCGCGGACCATGACCCCTACACCAGGGTTGTCATGCAGGTTCGCGGCGACAAGCGACCCACCGGATGGCCCGGAGTACTCGACCGCGACGGTATGCGCTCCCGTTATCTCAATGTCGCTGAGCGTGACATCGGAGTTCCGGACGAGAACGCCGGCGCCGAGCGGCGTCGCCGCGTCGCCGACGATCCGAAACCCCGAGAGCACCGCGCCGCTGATACTCGAGGCAACCACGGCCGCGTCGACTTCGGATGCACCCGCGGGGAGCCGCAGCGAGGCGCCGCGCGGCGCCTGACTGACGACCCGGACGCCGCTCTTCAGACGGATCTGCTCACGATATTCCCCGGGCTCGACAACCACCTCCGAGCCGGCCGCGGCCAGGGCAATCGCGTCACCGATGGATTGGCCCGGCTGGACCGAAATCACCGACGGCGCCGGCGTGGATCCGGATCCTCCCGCGCGCCAGGGGATCCAGGCTGAGATGTCCGGAAGATTCTGAAGATTCACGCGATCGCGCTGCAGATAGAGTGCGCCGGCCGAGGCCGCAAGCAGCATAAGCACGAGCGTCCACCTGACCCATCGGCGCGATTTCCTCGTCTGCGGCTGAGCCGCGGACGGCGCCACGACTTGAGGCCGGCGCGTCTGTTCCAGGGGCAGCGGCGCCGCCCCCGCGCGATGGGCACGCAGATCGCGCGTGTCTTCCCCCATGTCGAACCGCGGCCCTTCCGCGTAGACCACGGTCACGTTGTCCTTTCCACCCGCATCGTTGGCGGCAAGGACGAGAGCGCGTGCAACTTCAGGGGGATGGCCCGCATACGATCGCACGATGTCGACAATCGCCGCGGAGGTGATCGCGTCGGTCAGGCCGTCGCTGCACAGCAGCAACGCCGCGTCCGGCTCGAACGGCGCGCGGAACATTTCGATGAAATTGAGGTCGTGCGGCTCGCGAGGCTCGGAGCCGACGTCGCGGTAGACCTCATTGCGGCGCGGATGGTGCATCGCCTCGCGCTCGGTCAACTCACCGGCATCTTCCCGCTCGCCAACCGGCGAATGATCGTGTGTCAGCTTCTCGAGGCGGCCCGCCCGCAGCTTGTAGAGGCGGGTGTCGCCGACGTGGCCGACCACGACCTCACCATTGGCCACGACGGCGACAGTGAGCACGCACGCCATGCCGCGCCACTCGACCGATTGAGCCGCCAGGCGATGGATTTCGTTGTTCGCGAGCGTGATCGCCTCGCGTACGCGATCGACCGGCGTACCGGTCTCGCGCTCGAGACGAGCGCGCAGAATCGTCAGGGCTGTTTCAGCCGCTTTCTCTCCCGCCGCCTGCCCTCCCATGCCGTCCACGACGATGAGCAGCTTGCGGACGGGATCGCAGTGATAGCGGTCTTCATTGACACCGCGGAGGAGTCCCGGATGGCTGAAGCCGCCAGCCTTGAGGGCGGTGTCGACCTGCATGGGTGTCACTCGGCCTCGGTTACGGCGGACCAGAGAAGCCACACGGCGACCATGAGCAGCATCCCCAGGAGAACGAACCGGGACCAGAGGAGCAGCGTCGTCATGAACCCGGCGTGATCTCGAAATCGAGGAACACCGTATCCGCCAGTCCGATACGCGATCCCGTCAGCAGTGGCGTTTCGACGCCATTCTCACGTTTGCTCCCGTCGTTCTCGACGTAACCCTTCGGGAGGCGGTGGCCGTTGAGCGTGGTACCGAGGGTGCTGAGATCGATGATGAAGAACCGGCCCGATGCAGGATCGCGGCGGATGCGGGCATGCTCGCGAGAGACGTCAACCGAGGCATCGATTCGCACGTCCGCTCGATAGGCGATACCACCGCGGCCGATCGTCGTCGAATCGCGGCAAAGGTCGAATGCATGAGGACCGGCATTGTCCTGATATCGAAGCCGCCCGTGGACCCGGGTGGCTCCCCCGTCGGTCTCGCCGATCGTTTCTACACGCTTCGACGTCCGCTGACCGTTCCCCACTTGCATGGTGGTGATTCGGCGGGTGCGCTGCCCGGCGCCGAGCGTGTCGCCGCTCGTGGGCAGCGCCAGCTCCGAGTGCACGAGGATGTCGCCATGGCTGAGCTCGCCGTCGGCGTCGGGCAGGAACTCAATCCGCCAGCGTTGACCGGCGTTCTCGACCGGCGGGTCGGCGCCCGTCAAGCGAGCCAGATACCTGCGATAGATCGGACGGTTGTTGAGCTTGACGAGCTCCTCGCTGAGCGCCCTCGCCGTCTGCTCCTGCAAGACCGGCACGATCTGCTCGATTCGAGCGAATTCATCCGGATGCAGGTAGACGAGGAAACGGCTGGGGACGAGCGTCGAGTACTTCAGCGGCTCGAGGTTGGCGCGCATGTTCTCGACGACCGCCTCAATCAGATCGCGGGCAGATCGTCTGGGGGTCGCAGCTTGGCTGGGGATACGTTGAGGCGCCATGAAAAAACCCGGTGACATGACCGGGCGGGAGCGGCACCTTACCACCGCGTCACCATTAGGTGTCAATACGAATGGCAACGGAGCAAGTTGCAGGAGTCCGCCAGCCTGTTAGACGCTTGTTCACAGCTTGCGGCCGCGGCTTTCGGGAAACGCGTCAACTCGAAGCGCTGCCAAGGGTTGCCGCCGGCGCGAGCGGGCTGTTATGATGGGGGTTCTGCCTGACGCGTTCTCTGCGAGCCGAGGTAGCTCAGTCGGTAGAGCACAGCACTGAAAATGCTGGTGTCACTGGTTCGATTCCAGTCCTCGGCACCACCTTCCCGAACCCGGATCTCACCCCGCCCGATTAGCTACGCGAGCTGTTTGGTCGCCACCGGCCGATGAGGAAAGTCGGTCGCGGGCAGCAGGCCGTGATACGCGGCGGTGAGCTCTGCCCGGCATTCACACCAAGCCGCATCGCGACGCTCTCACGTGTTTGTCGCGAGATTCCTCACTCCCGCGTCCAGTAGTACGCGCGCGCCTGGTTCCAGTTGACGACGAACACGAGATCGCCCTCACGCGCGGCGTAAGCGCGCAGACCGGTCGCCGCGATGACGTCAGGATTCAGGCGCTCCCGGAGCACCCTCGGCCACCATTCAATTCGTCGAGGAGGATTGCAGGTCTGGCCGGCGAGCGACGTCTCCGCGCCAAGGATGGACTTTAATGCTGAGCTCTCGCTTTGTGAAAAGTTGAACAAGCCCCATCGCCGGTTGGAGTCGAGATCATGGGCGGCGCGGATCTCGTGCGAACCAGGCGGCAGTCCCCGCGGTATCCATCCACGGTCGATCGCTCCCGTCGCCGCCGCTTCCTGCAGAGTCGCGTAGCTCTCCGTGACCACGTCGAGGTCCCGGCAGGCAGCGGTGAACAGGATCAGCAGAAGGGCGGCGATTCGCATGCTGACATTGTGACAGCCCCATCCATCGCGAATCCTTATGTCAGTTCCCAGCGCCGCGCGAGAACCCTCGCGATCAGCATGAATGCCGTGCCCAGCCCGGTGAGCACGACGACCTGAGGCCAGAGCTCGATCAACGGGGCGTTGCGCCAGAAGACCTTCAGATATCCGTCGAGCGCCCAGCCATTGAAGGTCAGGAGGCCGATGCGCTGCATCGTTTCGGTCATCAGGAACCGCGGAAACATGCTGCCGCCGAGCGCCGACATCGTCAGGATCAGAATCGTCGAGAAGCCGGAGAGCTGAGCGCGGCTCCGTGCCAGCGATGCGAGCACGAGGCCGAGCGCCGCGGCGGCGCCGGCGGTCACCGCCGTCATGACGAAGAATCCGGGCAGGTGCGAAAACAACGGAAGACCGAAGACGATGCGCCCCCAGAGGAACATGACCGTCAGCTGCGCAATGCCCATCAGCGCCAGGAAGAGCCACTTGCCGGCGAGGATGCCGCCCATGCCGACATTCGTCGCCATCAACCGATCGAGGGTGCCGGATTCCACTTCCTCGAGCAGCACGCCCCCGGCGGCGCCGACCATCGAGAACAGGAGGAACATGACGCCGATCCCCGCGGCGTAGAACGAGATCATGGTGCCGCTCCGATCGTCGGTCCGCATGACATCGACAAGCTTCACCGCGACCCCCATGCCCCCGGCGCCGGAACCAGACGAAGCCCCAGCGGCGCCCGTGCTCTGCGCTTTGAGCATCGGCAGCCACTCATCGACTGCCTTGCGCTGCCCGGGAGAGAGCGCGCCGGCGTGCCGCTCGAACTGCGTCATCCCTCCCTGCATCATCAGATCCGGCGCCGCGGTCATCGTCACCTTCTGGAGCAGGCCGAGCACCATCTGCGGCGCGATCGGGTCGGACGGATCGGACAGCAGTTCGACCGCCGGACCGGTCGACCCGATGCCGAGCTCCTGGAACGAACGCCCCAGGCCTGCGGGAATGATCACGGCTACCGGAACGGAGCCATTCTGCACGAGACGCGTTGCCGCCGCGCGATCGAGAACCGCTTCGTTCGGCGGCGGCGTCCGCACGCGCAGCCCGGGCTCCTTCCCCAGCGCCTCGGTGACGCGGCGGCTCAGCTCCGAATGATCCTCATCGACGATCGCGATCTGGACGCGCGGCGTCGTACTGCCGCCGCGTCCGCCGAAGACCGTCGCAAAGATTGAAAAGAACACGATGGGCAGCAGAAACGTCAGCGCCTGCGCGACGCGATCGCGCTTCATGTTCAGCCACGCGATGCGAAGGACGGTCAGCATTACTCCCGCAGCTCCCTTCCGGTGAGATGAATGAACACCGCTTGCAGGCTCGGGCCCCGGACATCGACATCATCCACGGAACGCCCCGCCACCCGTATGCGGTCGAGCAACGGCGGCAGTTCGCCGGCGACGTCGGTCAGCCGGGCGCGAACGAGCCGGGGATCCGACGGATCGACTTCGAGCCCCGCGAGAGCGGCGCCGCTCGTCCCCTCGAGGGCGGCGTCGAGACGCAGCGTCACGAGACGGTGGCGGCCGACGGTTCGATCGACGAGCTCGGACAGCGTGCCCGAGGCGATGACGCGGCCGTGATCGATGATCACGGTTCGTGAGCACCGGGCTTCCGCCTCTTCGAGGTGATGCGTCGTCAGGAGCAGCGACACGCCGTCGGCCGCGAGCTCGCCGAGCATGTCGTAGATTCGATCGCGGCTCTGCGGATCGACGCCGACCGTGGGCTCATCCAGCAGCACGATTCGAGGGCGATGCAGAATGCCGCACGCGATGTTGAGGCGGCGGCGCATGCCGCCGGAGAATTGCTTCACGGGTTCGTGCGATCTGTCGGTCAGCCCGGTTCGCTCGAGCGTCCACGCGACCTGCTGTTTGAGCGCGTCACCCGAGAGACCCTGGAGCCTGCCGAATGCGAAGAGGTTCTCGCGAGCGGTCATCAACGGGTAGATCGCCAGGTCCTGGGGGACGATGCCGAGAGCGCGCGGGGTGAGACCAGGTACGACCGGTTCACCGAACACGCTGATATCACCGGCATCGAGACGGACCCGACCGGAGATCGCACGAATCAACGTCGTCTTGCCGGCGCCGTTCGGACCCAGCAGCGCCAGCAGCTCTCCCTGACGAAGCTCCAGGGAGGCTCCCGCCAATGCCTCGACGGCGCCATAGCGTTTTTTCGCATTGCCAACGGACAGGACGCTCATGGCCATACGTTACGGGGCGGCAAAAACGGCAGGATTTCGTATCCGGCGAACGGAGGCGGATTCCCGGCGGACAGCGTGGTGGTCAGGATTGCCCTTTTTCCTTCAGACGTTTCGACAGAGCTTTCGCGCCGATCTTCCCGCGACGCTTCTCCTCGATCAGCGTGCGCGCGTCCTGTTGACGCTCGGCATGCGCCTGTTCGGCAGCCAGCTTCAAGTAGCTGCCGAGTCGTTCTTCCGAGAGCTCCCCGGCCTTCACGGCCGACGCAACGGCGCATCCCGGCTCGCCGTGGTGCCGG
This sequence comes from uncultured Acidobacteriota bacterium, assembly GCA_963785755.1. GTDB lineage: Bacteria > Acidobacteriota > Vicinamibacteria > Vicinamibacterales > 2-12-FULL-66-21 > JACCXG01. The sequence continues at coordinate 119,346 of CAWAXG010000075.1, forward strand.
CAATCGCGGAATCGGCAGGACTCCGCCAGTGCCGCGATGTCGCCGAATGTCTCGAGCAGCCCCCCCGTGTCCCAGAGCTGCAGCTCCCGCATGCCGGGCGTGTCGATGAGCAGTCCGCCGTCCGGCAGCATCACGAGCTGACGATGCGTGCTGGTGTGGCGGCCGCGGCTGTCGGCTTCGCGCACCTCGTAGGTACGCAGCAGATCCTCGCCGATCAGACGATTGAGGATGGTCGATTTGCCGACGCCGGACGAACCCAGCAGAGCCGCGGTCCGGCCGAAGCCGAGATGCTCCCGCACCGGTGCAAGCGTTTCGGGGTGCCGGCACGAGACCGCATGGACCGGCACCGCCGGCGCGAGGGCTCGAACCTGTTCGACGAACGGCGACGGATCGTCGACCAGAATCCGCCTTGTTGAGCACGATGACCGGCGACGCGCCGCTGTCCCAGGCTACGAGCAGATAGCGTTCGATCCGGCGGGGATTGAAGTTGTGGTCGAGTCCGCCGACGAGGAATACCGTGTCGACGTTGGCGGCGACGACCTGTTCTTCCGTCGCATCGCCGGCCGCACGCCGGGAGAAGCGGCTGGTCCGCGGCAGCACGGCGGCAATTCGCGCGTCCCCACCGTGCGCAGCCGGTTCGACCGCGACCCAATCCCCGACCGCGGGAAAGTCCTTACGTCCCGAGGCCTGATGCCGCAGGCGGCCGGCGACACGGGCCAGCATCTCCCCTTCCGCGGCGACGACCCGATAGATGTGCGTGTGTTCGAGGCTGATGCGGCCGGGGACGCGGCCGCGGTCGCGGTGTTCCTGAAAAGCGGCGTCCAGATGCGGCGTCCAACCGTAGGCGGCGAGATCGACGGTCATTCTTTACAATGCACAGTTACTCACTACTGCGACGCCCGAGCCATCACGGGCGCCGCGAGGGCCGGCTCGGGCCGTGGGGTCGTTTTCTCGAGGCACCGCAAGACTTCCGCGACACTCCAGGCTTGCGCCACGCACCCGCGTGGCGTGAAGGGCGGTTCCGCATCGAAGATCTCGCTGATCGATCCGACGCACGCGCTGCTGAGGTGTTCGGAGAATCCGTCGAGCACCCTCCGCGCTCCGGCGCGATCCTCGGGATGCGTGTTGAGCCAGGCATCCACGTACGGTCCGATCAGCCACGCCCACACGGTGCCCTGGTGATAGGCAGCGTCTCTCGATCTCAGGTCGCCGTAGTACTTCGGCTTGTAGTCGGGATGACCTAGCGCCAGCGACCTGAGGCCGACGGGCGCGAGCAGCCGCTCGCGGACTACGTTCATCACGGGCTCCCAGCGCGCGCGATCGAGCACGGGGTGATCGAGCGAGATTGCAAACACCTGGTTCGGCCGGCACGCGGTATCGTCGCCCGCCTCGCCGTCAACGACATCGTAGAGATATCCACCCGCGTCGAACCAGAACCGGCGGTTGAAGGATTCACGTGCACGCTCCGCGTGTCCTTTCAGATCGAGATGACCCGTTGAACCGCCGACACTCGCGGTCCACGCCTCGAGGAGGCGAAGCGCGTTGTACCAGAGGGCATTGATCTCGACAGCCTTGCCACGCCGCGGCGTGACCACCCAGTCATCCACCTTCGCATCCATCCACGTCAGCTGGTAGCCCTGCGCGCCCTGACGAAGCAGCCCGTCGGCAGGATCCACGCCGATGCCGAATCGTGTGCCCTCGAGATGACGCGCAACGACCTCTTCGAGTCGCGGAATCAGCTGCCGCAAGGTCTCGGTATCGCCGGTGACCTCTACGTAGCGCTGGACGGCGTGGAAGAACCACAGCGTCGCATCGGCCGTGTGATACAAGCCCTCTTTCGCGCCGTCGGGGAACATGTTCGGGATCAGGCCGTCCCGGATGTAGAGCGCGAACGTCTTCAGGATGTGGGCCGCCTCACGGTGGCGCCCCGTCGTCAACGTCAGCCCTTCGAGGCTGATCATCGTGTCGCGGCCCCAGTCGGTGAACCAGTGGTAACCGGCGATGACAGTACGAACCTCCTCGCCGGCGGCCTTCGCCCGCGCCGCTTCCTCGGCGCGTCCTGCCGGCGTGATGATGAACTGATCCGCCGCGAGGACGAGCTCCGCGGCCCACGGATCTTCAGCGACCGGCCCCGACATCGTCAGCAGCCTGCGCCGGCGATCGATCTCGCTCCTCGCTGCGTCTTCCGGTGTAAACGCCTGAATCGCTTCCCAGCTCTCTGTCGAAGCCACCAGCGTGACGGCGTGGCCGGGCTCCAGGTCGGCGCGGAAGTAGCCGGGGCTCCACATCGATCCGATGCAGGCGTAGCCCCGCGCCCGCTCCATTTCGTACGGAACCTCAGGCGCGCCCTTTTCATCAAGCGTCAGCGCCGCTCTCGAGCCATGGAGCTGTAATCGCAGCGGCGGAATCTCTCGCTCTCCGGCGGAGACTTCATACCGACCGCCGGGTGTGCTCAGCAGCGAGTACCGGTGAAGCCGCGCCGCGATCGACCTGTTCCTCGTACCCGCGGATTTGAATCGACGGCCTCAGCGAGAGCCGTACCCGGCTCGAGCCCTCGAGCATCCGGTATGTCACGTGGACGGTGTTCTGCCCATATGGCATCAGCAGACGCTTTTCGATCACGACGCCGGGCAGCTCGTACCGCCACACCGGGAGGCCGAGATCGAGACGGAACTCGACGAGATGCTCCGAGCGATCGGCGATATTCGGGCCTGCAACCTCGTCCTCGTCTCCGAGCCACAACACCTGACCATCCTCGAGCCGGACGCGTTCGAGAAGATGGTTCACCATCACCATCCGGCCGAGCGGCGCCGGCAATGATGCGACGAGCAGCCCGTGATACCGTCGCGTGACGACGCCCGCGACGGTGCTCGACGCATAACCGCCAAGGCCGTTGGCCACGAGCCATTCGCGGCGCGGCTGCGGATCGTCGCCTTCGAACGAATCCCGGGGCCGCCGGACGATCCGTTGAAGATCACTCTCCATCGGCCTTGTCCTCGTCGTCGGGAATCGGTCCGGCTTCCGAGCGGAGGAGCACGGCAGACTCACCGGGCACGTGCAATCGCGTATGCGGTGCGATTGGCGCCGTGCCGTTGCCGCCGTACTTCGGCGATTCGCTGCTCCACAGGACGGTCCACCGGCACCCGTATGGCGGGGCGACGAGAGGCTCCGGCAACGGCACGACGTCGACATCGCACCCGAGATTGACGATGAGGAGGCGGTCACCGTCTGCGCCTCCCTGATACCGGAGAACGAAGGCGTTCGCAGCGATCACCGCGCCGTCGACCCGGTGCTGACCCGCGCGCTGAATGACCGAATCGTCGCGCCGCAGGTGCAGCAGGTCACGATGCAGGTCGTACCAGTGACGGTTTCGCTCACGCTCGCTCAAATCGAGCTTGCTTCGCTCATATGTGGACTCGTCGGCCGGTTTGGGCAAGGTACTCAGCACTGCAGGATCCCTGACGCTCGGGAACTGCGATAGGAACTCCTGGCGCCCTGCATTGATCGGATCGCGCAACTCGGCCTTGTGGTCGGCGAAGTACAGAAACGGCGACGATGCGGCGAACTCCTGCCCCTGAAACAGCAGCGGCGTCGCCGGACCGAGCAGCGTGAGTGCCGTCAAGGCACGCAACCGCGCGTGCGATACGGTCTGGTGCAGCCGCCGGCCGAAGGCGGTGTTGGCGAGCTGATCGTGGTTCTCGAGATAGGCGATGAAGCGGTTTGGCGGAAGGTCGAGCGCCGGTGTTCCGCGCCGCTGCTTCTGCCATGCATACCACTGGCCCTGATAGAGGTAGCCATACTTCGCGCAAGACACGAACTCCTGCGGAGACCCGCGGTAATCCAGGTAGTAGGCCTCGCGCTTCCCGGTCAAGGCGACGGCCGCCGCGTGGTGGTAGTCGTCGTTCCACAGCGCATCCGCGCCATAGCCGCCGACCGATGGCTCGCGCACGATCCTCGTGTCCTGAGGCTCGTTCTCCGAGACGATGTACAGCGACCGCCCCGGCGCCGCATCCCGTGTGCGCTGGACGATGGTCGCAATCACATGCTCGGACGAACCATCGTGGATGTCCTGACTGGCATCGAGCCTGAGCCCGTCGAAATGGAATTCCTGGATCCAGTAGGCCGCGTTGTCGACGAAGTAGTCGCGCGCCCCTCGCGGCCCCTCGAAGTTCACGGCCGGACCCCAGTCGTTCTTGTAACGGTCCGTGAAGTAGTCCGGAGAGAAATCCGCCAGGTAATTGCCGTCGGATCCCACATGGTTGTAGACGACGTCGAGAATCACGCCCAGACCAACCGCGTGAGCGCGATCGACGAATGCCCGGAGATCGTCGGGCATGCCATAGAGCCGGGTTGGAGCATAGAGGTTGACGCCATCGTAGCCCCAGCCGAACCGGCCGGGAAAATCGGCGATCGGCATCATTTCGACGACCGTGATCCCGAGATCGACGAGCGCGTCGAGCTGTGCCGCCGCCGCCCGCCAGGTCCCTTCGGGCGTGAACGTGCCGACGTGGAGCTCGTAGAGCGTCTGCCCGTTTGGCTCGATGCCCCTCCAGCTCGCGTCCGTCCATTCGAAGCCTTGCGGATCGACGACCATCGACGGCCCGCTCGGACCGTCAGGCTGGTAGCGCGACGCGGGATCGGGCCGCAGCGTCAGTCCGTCGAGCCGCACCCAATAGCGATCGCCGGTTCGAATGCCTGGCAGCTCTCCGGCGAAATACCCCGCTTCCTCCGGCGCGAGCCGCCAGGTCCGGGCGCGATTGCCGTCGAGCACGATTTCGGCCGACTTCCTGGCCGGGGCCCAGACGCGCGCGTGAGGAGCGCTGTCGGGCCGCATCTCGACACCGGCTGCGAGGCGTCTCTGGCGTGTCACGGACATGGGCGTGGAAGGCTGCTTCCGCACGTTAGCGGCGTCGCGCGACGCGGCGTTCGCGCCCCGTCAACCGCGCGATTTCGGCGGTCAGAATCGCCGGCTCCACCGGCTTTGGCAGGTCCAGCTGCGATGGGCGCAGCATCTGGCGCACACGCTCGTCGGTCCGACCGAAGGACGTCAGCGCCGCCGCTGGGATCCGGCCCCCGCGAGACGGCTCGAGTGACGGCACCTTCCCCACCAGCGCATAAGAGTCGTGCTCCGGTGTCACATCGCTGACCAGCACGTCCGGCCGCCATGCCTCGAGCACTTCGAGGGCTTCGGCCACCGAATCCGCCGTCCGTACCAGTGCGCCTCGTTGCTGGAGGACCGTGCGTACGAGCTCGCGTCCGTCGGCGTCCTCATCGAGCACGAGGACGCGGACGCCGTCGAGCGGATGCGAGCGCGAATCGGTACGCCGCGCTGACCGACGACGGCAGCAGATCGCCCTCCACGGGGTGCACCGGGAAACGCGTCGTGAACACCGCGCCCCGCCCGCCGTCCTTGTTGGCCGCACGAATGTCGCCGCCATGCAACTCGACGAGATCTTTGACCAGCGAGAGCCCCACCCCCAATCCGCCCGCCGTCCTCGTCGTCGACGGATCCTCCTGTGTGAACTGGTCGAAGATCCGGGGAAGGAACTCGGGATCGATGCCGGGGCCGCTGTCGGACACGGTCAGCCTCGCGACGTCGCCTGCGACATCGACCGTCAGCCCGACCTCGCCGCCGCGCGGCGTGAACTTGATGGCGTTGGCGAGCAGGTGCCAGGCGATCTGCCGCAGTCGCATCGGGTCACCGAAGACCGGAACCGATGAATCGGGGATCGCGGAGGTGATGTGGACGCCCTTCGCCTGCGCGGCTGGCGCCGCGGCCATGACCGCGTGCCGGGACGCATCGGCCAACGAGATCGGACGGCTGTCCAGACGCAGCTTGCCGGTCAGCACCTTGGACAGGTCGAGGAGATCGCTCGTGAGTTGCGCCTGGAGCTTGACATTTCGTTCGACCGCTTCGAGACCGCGAGTTTCAGTGGCGGCGTCGAGCTTGCCGGTGCGAAGCAGGTGCAGCCAACCGAGAACCGAATTCAGTGGCGTACGAAGCTCGTGCGACACCGTCGCGAGGAACTCGAGCTTCATGCGACCCGCCGCTTCACTCTCGCGGCGGGCCTCGAGCGCGTCTTTCGCCCGCTGCTCTGCGACGCGCAGCGCGCGCCGGAGTTCCGAGACGAGCGCCGTCAGTAATAGTCCTTGACCGAGAAAGAGCGCGAGATGGGTTTGCGTCGCCCGCGCATCGATCAGCGACGTCGGAGCATCGAGGGCGCCAAGGATGGCCCCGAGCACGGTCGCCGCCAGGGCCGGGCCGGTTCCGGCTAGCCAGGCGCTCGCCATGACGGCAGTGCCGAGCAACAGAAAGTGACTGCCGTCGTCAATCAGGTCGTTGAACACCCAGTCGAGGACGAACACGATGCCGACGACACCCAGCGCTACTGCGAATCGCAGCGGCGCAGGCTGTGTCGGAAATGGATACGCATCCGCAGACGCCATTTACAGCCCAGCTCCCAGCCGCACTACGCGCGGCCACACCCACCGAGACGTGAATCTCGCAACGGGCATGCCACGGCCGGGAGGACTAGGCTCGGGCCGAATTCTTGGGGACACCGGCGTTTGCAGTAACGGCGGATGTCGACGGGACCTGTTGAGGTTGGGCGGACTCTGGACGCTCCGGTGAGTCGCCGGCTTCCTTGAGCGCGGCCTTCTCGTCCGGCGTCGCGACCTCGTCGGCCGGGCCGAGGATTTCGTCGATCAGCCCGTACTCTTTCGCTTTTGCCGCGTCGAGGTAGAAATCGGTGCGCTTGGTGTCCCTGATGATCTGTCGGAGCGGCTTGCCCGATCGCGCCGACAGAATGCGATAGATCTGGCTCTGCATTTGCTTGAGCCGATCGAGATGCTGCGCCGCAGCGGTCGTCGATTGCCAACCCGCCCACTTGGCCGGCTCGTGAATCATGATCCACGAATGCGGGAACGCCAGGCGCCGCCCTGGACTCGCGGCCTGGAGGACGATCGAGCCCATCGAATACGCCATCCCCTGAACGACGACCGTGACCTGGACACCTTGAGTCACGAGCAACCGGATCGCGTCGTGGATCGCGAGTCCATCGGTGACGTTGCCCCCCGCGGTGTTCATGTACATCGTGATCGGCTTGTGGCTGTCGTTGGCGAGCTCGCGGAGCCGTTCGATCACCGCCCGTGCGCTGTCCTTCTCGATGTCGCCGATGAGATAAATGTCCCGCAGGCGATCCGACTGTTCCTTCCGGACAATTTCGCGGACTGCGTCGACGAGATCATTCAAGAGCCGGTCGCTGATGTCGCTCATAGTTGTCCTGGCCGTTCGCTGGCCTCGTACCGTATCGGCTCGAGGACACGACATCTTGAGATGAGGTGTTCCGATGCGAAGCCGCGCCCAGTTCAAGGCCCATCCGATTCATCCCGCGCTCATTCCATTTCCGTTCGCGTTCCTGATCGGCGCGACGGTTTTCGATGTGCTGGGCATGGCCGCGGGCAACCCGGAGTGGTCGCTGACCGGAGGGCACTTGGCCGTCGCCGGCCTGATTTCCGGTGTCCTCGCGGCGATACCGGGCGCCGTCGACTTCATATATACCGTGCCTCCCGCGAGTTCCGGAAAAAAACGCGCGGCCAGGCACGCGGTCGGGAACGTCGCCGCCCTGGCGCTGTTCGCGGCGGCGTTCGCGTCGCGGTCGTCCGACTGGCAACCAACAGCGGTGACGATCGTCCTGGAGATTGTCGGCGCTGGCGTGCTGAGCTATGCGGGATGGCTGGGAGGCACGCTGGTGACCCGGAACCTGATCTCGGTGGACCACCGGTACGCTCAGATGGGGAAATGGCAGGAAGCCCAGCTGACGAGTCGCGGCGCCGATCCGCTGGTCGTAGGTCATGTCGACGACCTCAAAGAAGACCAGATGAAGCTCCTGCACGTCAATGGCAAGCGCGTCGTGCTGGCCCGAACCTCGGACGGATATCGCGCGTTCGACGATTACTGCACGCATCGCGGCGGGTCGCTCGCGGGCGGCGTGGTGATCGGCGGAACGGTGCAGTGTCTGTGGCACGGCTCGCAGTTCGACGTCTCGACCGGCGCGGTCAGCTGCGGCCCCGCGAAGAAGCGGATTGCCGTTTACGGGATCGAGGAGAAGCCGAACGGGCAGATCGTGCTCGTTTCCCCACCGGAATAACGTACTTCTCGGCGCTGTGCGTCTCCGAGAAGCTGACCACTTTGACGTCCACGAGGCCCGCACGTTTGCCAGCGGCCATCGACTCTGACTCGCTCACCGTCGCGCCCTTGCCTTTCGCGCGAATCACCCATAACGCGCCGTTCGGCTTGAGCCGTGACGACAGCGCCTCGAGCTTCGCGAGGTCAGAGGCTTTTCGCACACCAAAGAAAATCGCGTCGAGCTCGCTCCCCCGTCCCTTCACGATTGCGGCGCCGGCTGATTCGATCTCGTGAATCAGGAGCTCGTCCGGTACGTCGATCACGGCCGCCCGCATCCCGGTCTTTACTCCGAGCTTGTTCAGCCGCGAGGGAGGGTTTGCGATCCTGGATGCCCACTTCGCCGCATCCGGACCGATGGTAAAGGCCGCGAGCCTGCCGCCGAATTCCAACAGCAGACGGCCCTGGTCCGCACGGACGTCACCGATCTGACTCAACGGGATGATCAGTCTGATCTCCCCTCGAAACGTCAGGTCCTTGTGCTCGAGCCGGACCGTTCCCTTGTGCTGGCGTCCCTCGATCTCGAGCGTGCCGGTGACGTCGTATCCCATGTATCTGCGGCAACTCCTGTCAGATTGCTCTAAACCGGACGGCTACGTTTTCCGTCCAATTGTCCGTTATTGACGGCGGGGTCACACAACGCGACTCAATCGGGTGTTCGTTTCCGGGACAACACGGTTCCGCAAGCGGGCAAAGAATCTCCCGGGCGGTCTTGGACAGCGAGCATAAGATTAATGGTTTCAATGGTTTAAACAAGGGAACGAAGGTGGCACAGCATCGGCTTATCTGTGCTGAGCGGGATTCTCTCTCAGCCCGTTCAGGACAGAGGCGGTTCAATGGTTGATATTGCACGTCCGGCAAGTGTTATCCGTAAAAAGAAGATTCGCCGCGCAATGTACGCTGGCGCGGCTCTCGTCGTCATCATCCTCATCACCGTCGGGGTATCGCGCCTGCAGCCCGCTGCTCCGAGCGTCGATCGAGCGACCGTCTGGGTCGATACCGTCAAGCGCGGCCAGATGCTCCGGCAAGTGCGAGGCTCGGGGACGCTGGTGCCCGAAGACATCCGCTGGATTCCGGCTACGACACAGGGACGCGTCGAGCGCATCCTGCTCCGTGCCGGCGCGCAGGTGGAACCGAACACCGTCATCCTCGAGTTGAGCAACCCCGATCTGGAGCAGGCGGTCAAGGACGCGCAACTGGCCTATCAGTCAGCCCTGGCCGCGTTCCAGAACCGCAAGGCCGATCTCGAGAACTCAGCTGCTCACGCTGGAGTCAGCCGTCGCGACCATCAGGTCCAACCTGAATCAGGCGAAGCTCGATCTCGAGGCCAACGAACAGTTGTTCAAAGACGACCTCGTGTCGGCGCTCACCGTCAAGAGGAATCGCGGCCAGAAGGACGAACTGGAAAACCGCCTCGCCATCGAGGAGAAGCGGCTGGAGATGATTCGCGCCGGCATTCAGTCACAGCTGGCGCCGCAGGAAGCGGAGATCGCCACGCGAAAGGCCGCTGGCGAACTGCAGGCCAGGCGCCTCGAGGACCTGAAAGTCAAGGCGGGCATGGCTGGCGTGCTGCAGTGCGTGTGCTCGACTCCCACCGTGCAGATCGAACACGGCGCTCAGGTGGCTCCGGGCACCAACCTCGCTCGCGTCGCGAATCCGACAAGCCTCAAGGCGGAACTGCGCATCGCGGAAACCCAGACCAAGGACATCCGCATCGGCCAGTACGCAGAGGTCGACACGCGGAACGGGGTCGTCAAGGGCAAGGTCTCGCGGATCGATCCGGCCTCGTCCAACGGAACCGTCGGCGTCGACGTGACCCTCGAAGGCGACCTGCCGCCGGGTGCCCGCCCCGATCTGAGCGTCGACGGCAACGTTCGTCTCGAGGAGCTCAACGACATCATTTATGTGGGTCGTCCGGCGTTCGGCCAGGAGAACAGCTCCGTGAGCCTGTTCAAGGTACGGCCAGGACGGCCAGGCGGTTCGCACGACCGTCAAGCTCGGACGCAGTTCGGTGAGCACGATCGAGATCGTCGAGGGCCTGCAGCCGGGCGATCAGGTGATCCTGTCCGACATGTCGACCTGGGACGATTATCAGCGCGTGAAATTGACGCAGTAGGAAGCCGTCAGCTGTCAGTCGGCAGCTGAACTCAGACAAGTCGCAGCTGGCAGCTAACGTTAAAGGAGCCACGATGAACACAGCCGGTCAACCGCTCATCCATCTTGATGGCGTGACGAAGGTCTTCTTCACCGATGAAGTCGAAACGCACGCGCTCGCGGGGATCCACCTCGAGATCCGGAGCGGAGAGTACATCGCCATCGCAGGCCCGTCCGGCTGCGGGAAGTCGACGCTCCTGTCGATCCTCGGCCTGCTCGATTCGCCGACCGAGGGCAAGTACACCCTCAACGGCAAGTCGGTCGCGGACCTCCCCCTCTCCGAGCGGGCGCGGGTGCGCAACCGCGAGATCGGGTTCATCTTCCAGAGCTTCAATCTGATCGGCGATCTCAACGTCTACGAGAACGTCGAGCTCCCGCTCACCTACCGCGGCATGAAGTCGGCCGAGCGGAAGGAACGGGTGATGGCCGCGCTCGAGAAAGTCGGGATGGCGCACCGCGCGAAGCACCTTCCCAGCCAGCTCTCGGGCGGTCAGCAGCAGCGCGTGGCGGTGGCCCGCGCGGTCGCGGGAGCCCCGTCCATCCTGCTCGCGGACGAGCCGACCGGCAACCTCGATTCGAAGAACGGCGAAGCGGTGATGGAGCTGTTGCGGGAGCTGCACCGGGAAGGCGCCACGATCTGCATGGTGACGCACGACCCGCGCTACGCGCGGCACGCCGATCGGTCCATTCACCTCTTCGACGGCCGCGTGGTCGAGGAAGATGGCAGCAAGCGCGCCGAAAAAGAGCTCGAGGACAGCGGCTTCAAGATCGAGCACTGAGTCCGTGCACGCCTGGGTCGAATGCTGACGGCGCGCCTGGTGAGCACGTCGGCATTCGGCCGCCAGTCTTCGGTCCAGCGCACCACGGCGCTTCTCGAGGCGAGGCGGGGCGTTGGGTTCCCCGCCGACCGCAAACGCCGGAGGCGTCTGCGACACCCAGTGCGCCACGCGTACCGATCCTGGTCGCGCTGAGGACCGAATGACTCGCGGCCGATGGCACACTTCGATGACCCGGTGTCCTTGACGGTTTCGGCAATCCCGCAATCCTGGTAATGACGTTATGCTCATCACCGACCACTTGAAAGACCGCAACGTTTCGGAGCACCATCGCCCCGCGGTGCGGCTCGCCGATCCACGTGTGCTGATTGCCGACGATCAGTCCGATGTTCTCGAGGCGCTGCGCTTGCTGCTCAAAGCCGAAGGCTTTCAGCTCGAAACGGCGTCGTCACCGGCAGGCGTCCTGGCCGCAATCGAAGCGCGCGAGTTCGATGTCGCGCTGATCGATCTCAACTACACCCGCGACACCACCTCCGGCGAGGAGGGGCTCAACCTGCTCTCCCGGATTCAGTCGGCCGACCCGACCCTTCCGGTCGTGGTCATGACCGCCTGGGGCAGCGTCGAAGTCGCGGTCGAGGCGATGCGCCGCGGCGCCCGTGATTTCATCCAGAAGCCGTGGGACAACGCGAGACTGCTCGCCATCGTCCGCACGCAGATCGAGCTGAGCCAGGCTCTCCGCAAGGGGCAGCGCCTCGAGGCCGAGAATTCGTTGCTGCGCGGCGAGGGCATGCCCAACCTCGTTGCCGAATCGCCGGCGATGCAGAACGTGCTTCAGGTCATTTCGCGGGTCGGGCCGTCGGACGCCAACGTCCTGATTCTCGGCGAAAACGGCACCGGCAAGGGCGTCGTCGCCCGGGCGCTGCACAGCGTCTCGAGCCGGGCCTCGCGTCCAATGGTCATCGTCAATTCCGGCGGCGTGTCGGAGGGCGTGTTCGAGAGCGAGTTGTTCGGGCACGTGCGAGGCGCGTTCACCGACGCCAAGGCCGACCGGGTAGGACGGTTCGAGCTCGCCGAGCAGGGCACGCTCTTCCTGGACGAAATCGCCAACGTGCCGCCGAGTCAGCAGGCGAAGCTGCTCCGCGTGATCGAGACCGGAGAGTTCGAGCGGCTCGGCTCGTCGCGGACGCGTCGCGTCGACGTTCGAATCATTTCGGCGACCAACGCCGACCTCAATGAGGAGGTCACGGGCGGACGCTTCCGTCAGGACCTGCTCTTCCGCCTGAACACGATCGAGATTCGCATTCCGCCGCTTCGCGATCGCCGCGAAGACCTGCCCCTGCTGGCGCAGCACTTCCTGCGGCAGCACGCGCAGCGCTACCGCAAGCGGTTGACCGGATTCGAGAGCGGGACCATGCAGATCCTGCTGGAACACTCCTGGCCGGGGAACGTTCGCGAGCTGGATCACGCCGTCGAGCGGGCGGTCCTGATGTCGCAGGGGCCCATGGTCAAGCCGCCCGACCTCGGACTGCGCAGCACCAAGGACGGCGGCGGCGGGCGGCTCGAGGACATGAGCCTGGAAGACGTCGAGTGCTTCCTGATCAAGAAAGCGATGACCCGATACGACGGCAACGTCAGCCAGGCGGCGAAGGCCCTCGGATTGAGCAGGAGCGCCCTGTATCGACGCCTCCAGAGATACGGGTTGTAACGGCAAAAGGTAGAAGGTAGTTTCTACCTTTTACCTCTCCGCATGCCGCCTCCTCGCGAGTCCCGCCTCAGTCACGACCGGCGTATCCTCCTGATGGCGCTGGCCTCGGCGCTGCCGGGGGCCGCGATCTCGCTGATCTTCCTCTGGACCGGCGATTACAGCCCCAAAGTGCAATGGACCTTGACGGTCGTGATCGTGACCGTCTGCCTTGGCTTTGCCTTCGCGCTGCGCGAGCGCGTCGTGCTGCCGCTCCAGACCCTCTCGAACCTGCTGGCGGCGCTCGGTGAGGGGGACTTCTCCATCCGCGCGCGCGGGGCGCGAGGCGGGGACCCGCTCGGCGAGGTCATGATCGAGGTGAACGCGCTGGTCGAAACGCTGCGGCACCAGCGGCTCGATGCGCTCGAGGCCACGACGCTGCTCCGCAAGGTCATGGCGGAAATCGATGTCGCCGTGTTCACGTTCGACGAGAACCAGGAGCTCAAGTTCGTCAACCGCGCCGGCACGCGGCTGCTCAATCAGCCGGCCGAGCGCCTGCTCGGCCGGGATGCGCACGAGATCGGACTCTCCGACACGTTGAGCGGCGAGGTGCCGCGCGTGATCAACACCGCATTCCCCGGAGGCGTGGGGCGCTGGGAGATACGCCGCAGCCAGTTCCGCCAGGGTGGACGGCCGCACGAACTGCTCGTGCTCTCGGACCTCAGTCAGCCGCTCCGGGAAGAAGAACGGCAGGCGTGGCAGCGCCTCATCCGCGTGATCGGCCACGAGATGAACAACTCGCTCGCGCCGATCAAATCGATTGCCGGCAGCCTCGCCACGATCATGGAGCGCGAACCGCCGCCGCCGGATTGGCGCGAGGATGTCCGGCGCGGCCTGCACGTGATTGCCTCGCGCTCCGACGCGTTGAGCCGGTTCATGAGCGCCTACGCGCGGCTCGCGAAGCTGCCGCAGCCGAAGCTCGGTCCGCTCGACGTCGCCGGGTTCGTCGATCGCGTCGTCACGCTCGAGAAAGCCCACCATATCGACGTGGTGCCCGGCCCGCGCATCAGTATCCAGGGAGACGGCGATCAGCTCGAGCAGCTGCTCATCAATCTGATTCGAAACGCCGTCGACGCCGTGGCCGAGACCGGCGGCGGCGTGCGCATCGGCTGGAATCGCGTGCCGGGGTCGTCACCGACGACGGTCGAGCTGTGGGTTGAAGATGAAGGACCGGGCCTGTCGAATACGGGAAACCTGTTCGTGCCGTTCTTCACGACCAAGCCGGGGGATCCGGAATCGGACTCGTGCTGAGCCGGCAGATCGCGGAGGGTCACGGCGGCAGTCTGCAGCTCGAGAACCGGGCCGACGGCGTCGGCTGCCGCGCAACGCTGCGGCTGCCCGTCCAACAGAGCGAGCCGGTCATGACCGCGTCACGCTGACGATCGCCCCGGTGATGCGATCGACCTCAATCACCCGCGTTTCGAACAACATCGGAGGTTGACCGGGCAGCCGGCCCCTGAACTCGACGCGCCAGACCGGCCGGCTTCCCGACTCGGTCTTGCGCACCTGGGTCGACGATGGTTCGAAGGTGAGCTCACGGGCGCGCGATCGCGCGGGATCTCCACATTTTACCGGCTGAGCTCGTGTTGTGGGAGCTCAGCCGAAGCGACGACCGATGCTACCGTCGCGGCTGGAGCTGAACAGGAACGCGGGCGGTGAACGTCGCGCCGCGGCCGGGCCCTCCACTTGCGGCCTCGATGGATCCGCCGTGCAGCTGGACGAGGTGCCGCGCGATGGCGAGACCGAGGCCGGCTCCCGGGTGGGCGCGGGTTGTCGACGAGTCGGCCTGCCGGAACCGCTCGAACACGAAAGGCACGAATTCCGGATCCATCCCGATGCCGGTGTCCTTCACCGTGATGACGATCGCGTCCCCGACCCGTTCGGCACGAACCGTCACCGTGCCTCCGCGCGGCGTGAACTTGAGCGCGTTGGACAGCAGGTTCGTGACGATCTGCTGCAGCCGCCCGGCATCCGCCTGAATCGTTCCCAGTCCCGACCCGATCTCGAGCTGCAACGTGAGCCCGTTTTCTTCCGCAGCCGGACGAAAGGCCTCGGCGGCTGACTGAAGGATGACCGCCGGGTCCACGTCGGCGAGGAGCAGCCGCAGGTGCCCGCCGACGACCCGGGACATGTCGAGGAGATCTTCGACGAGGCGCGCCTGCGCCACCGCATTGCGTGAAATGACGGTGATGGCGTGCGGATGCATTTCCTTGGGAATGGCGCCCCTCGCGAGCATCGATGCCCATCCGACGATGGCATTGAGCGGCGTACGCAGCTCGTGTGAGACCGTCGCGAGGAATTCGTCCTTTGCTCGATCCGCCGCACGCAGCTTTTCCTCCGAACGTCGCAACTCCTCAGCGGTGCGCTCGGCCGCATATCGGGCCCGGACCTGTCCCCGGATCACCGCGAACAACAGGAACGAGAGGGTGATGCCGCTGACCGAGATGACGGCGACCATGGTGCGGCTGGCGGCGGCGCGCATCGACTCACCCGCGTAGAGCCGGAGCGTCCAGGACCGTTCGGCAATCTGGATTGTTCTGAGCAGCTCGAACTGGCGATCCGACTGGCCGGGACGTGAACGATGTATCAGGTTGGATTCGGTGGTCTCAGGGCCGTCGAATATTTCGAAGGCAACCGTGGACGCCCCCGCGAGCTCGATGATGCCGTGCAGCCAATCATCCGCCCGGAACGGGCTGTACACGAAGCCGATGAGAGCATGCCGGCGCTGCTCGACGGACAAGGGCACCGTCCCCCCCTGGTAAACCGGGACGTAGATCAGAAACCCGGCCTGCGCCGTGGGGTTGTCCCCATCCTGGATCAGACGCACTTTGGCCGTCGCGACCGGCAAACCCAAATCCCGGGCGCGGCCCATGGCCTCAGCGCGCTTCTCTTCCGAGGCCATGTCGTAGCCGAGGGCCATGCGATTTCTTTCGTCAGCGGGCTCGAGATAGACGATCGCATGGAGGTCGGCGCCGTGTCCGTCAGGCCAGAACCGGAAGTCCGGAACTTCGCGTCTGATCGAGCTCAGGACCGCGTCGCGGTCATCAGCCATCACGCGGCGCGAAAACCCGATTCCCTGGATGCCTGGATAGCGGTGCCGGACCTCGAGTCTCTCGACGTACGAGCCGAATTCTTCGCGCGTGACGTCGTCGCTGGCGGCAAACAGCCCCGCACCGCCGAGCAGCATCGCGATAAAAGCGTTGATCCTGGAGTCGATCGTGGCGCGTACGCTCTCAGCCGTGGTCTCGAATCTCAGCTGATCCTCGCGCGCCGCGGTGAAATACGCGTAACGTGCGGCAACCGCGGTGACGGCCAGCGCCGCGAGCAGAATGGCGTAGGGGATCAGCTCACGCCGGCGGGACGACAACGGCACCATCGCAGCGATTCTATACGGTCAGTCTGGTATCCTGCCCGGTCAGTGCGGCGCGCAGAGGTGCTTCGGGAATGATGTGGAGGGACGCTTGTTCGACGGTCCGGTGAACTGGCAGCAGATAGTCGCGGCGGTCGTGCCGACGACTGTCCTCGCGTGGCTCGGCGCGAGGCTCGCGAAACGTCTAGCCCGCAAGGCGATGCGGGGGATCGTCGGCGACACGCTGGCGCCCACCAGTCCCCTCGTGCGCGGGCCACTCCGCCTGGTTGGGATCGCCGCGTTCGTCCTGCTGTTCGCCGTCACCCTGTTTCCGTCCTTCGAGCTCGTCGGCTTACGTCCGCGCGCCGGGTTTCCCTTACGCCGTATCGCCGACTGGACATTCGATCACGGGCTTCGAGTCCTCGTCATTGCCACCCTCGCCTGGGCGCTGGTGCGTGCGAGCCACCTGCTGGTCAGCAGGCTCGAGCACGAGTTCAACCTCGGCACCGGGCTCGACGCGCTCGAGCGGGCCAAACGCGCCAGAACACTCGGCTCGGTCATCACCAAGGTGGCCACCGCGGTCATCGCGGGCATTGCGGTCCTGACCACGCTCAAAGAGTTCAACGTCGACATCACGCCGCTCCTCACCGGCGCCGGCATCGTCGGGCTCGCGGTGGGCTTCGGCGCGCAGACGCTCGTGCGCGACGTGATCAGCGGATTCTTCCTGATCCTCGAGGATCAAGTCCGCGTTGGCGATGCGGCGGCGATCAACGGGGTTGCCGGCCTCATCGAAGAACTCAACCTGCGTACGATCGTGCTGCGCGACGCCGAGGGCACCGTCCACGTCTTTCCTAACGGGTCGATTCAGACGCTCGCCAACAAGAGCAAGGACTTCTGGTACTACATCATCGATCTGGGAATCTCATACCGCGAGGATCCCGATCGGGTCGCGGCTGTCCTGCGAGAAATCGGCGCCTCCCTGCAGGCCGATCCGGCCTTCGCCCCCTGGATTCTGGAACCGGTCGAAATCCTCGGCGTGGACGCTTTCAGCGACTGGGCGGTCATGCTCAAGCTGCGGATCAAGACCGTCCCGTCGAAGCAGTGGGACGTCGGACGCGAGTTCCGGAAGCGAATCAGAAGCCGATTCGCGGAGGAGAACATCGAGATTCCGTCTCCCGGGCGGATGGTCACGGTCCGCGAGGAACGCGACGAGCGCGACAAGCCTGGAACCGCACCCAACCCGGCGTCGGCGCGCTGACTAGCGCCGCGGTCGAGGCACTAGTAACCCCCCGGCGTGCCGGCGGCGGCTTTCTGGCCTTTTGATTCCTGCACGATTTTGACGCCGGCGCTGGCGCCGACGCGCGTCGCGCCCGCGGCCACCATTGCGTTCAGCCCGTCGAGATCCCGAACACCGCCCGCTGCCTTGACGCCCATTTCTGCCCCGACGACGCGGCGCATCAGCGTCACGTCCGCGGCGGTCGCGCCGCCAGGGCCGAAGCCCGTCGATGTCTTGACGAAGTCGGCGCCTGCCGCCTTGGACAGCGTGCAGGCAGTCACCTTCTCCTCATCGCTCAACAGCGCAGCCTCGATGATCACCTTGCTGATCACCGCGCACTGCCGGCAGGGCTCGACGACGGCCTCGATGTCGCGCTCGACGGTCCGGAGGTCGCCGGATTTCAGCGCGCCGACATTGATGACCATGTCGACTTCGTTCGCGCCGTCGTAAATGATGCGGCGCGTCTGGTACTGCTTCACGTCGGCGGTCGTCGCGCCCAGCGGGAACCCGACGACCGAACAGACGCCGACCTGCGTGCCGCGCAGCAGGCGGGCGCATTCCGCGACCCAGACCGGGTTCACACACACCGTGGCGAACCCGAACTCCGCCGCCTCGCGGCAGAGTTTCTGAATCTCCGCGCGGG
This sequence comes from uncultured Acidobacteriota bacterium, assembly GCA_963785755.1. Classification (GTDB taxonomy): domain Bacteria; phylum Acidobacteriota; class Vicinamibacteria; order Vicinamibacterales; family 2-12-FULL-66-21; genus JACCXG01. The sequence continues at coordinate 137,470 of CAWAXG010000075.1, forward strand.
TCGCATCCGGCTTGAGCAGCGTGTGGTCGATCATCTGAGCCACCCCGGCGGGGGCCCCTCCCGCGGCGTGCACGCCGAGCCGCGAGGCGCCGGCGTCCACCACCGCCCTCACCCGGTCGGGGCAGCAATCGTCAACAACCGAGTGGCAGGCACACCGGGATGAGGGCCGATGGCCGGCCTGAGCGGCGAGCACCTCCTCCGTCACGATGTCGATCAGCCGCTGGAGGTCCTGGGGACTCAGCATGTCACTCACGGCCGGCGCGTTCTTCCAGCCGGCGGATCTTGGCCAGGCGCCGGATATAACGCTCCTCACGCATCGCAGTACCGAGCCAGACGTCGACGATCCGGATCGCGGCGTCGAGGCCCGACAGGAGCGTCGATCCGAGCGTCATCACATTCGCGCCGTTGTGCTCGCGCGAGTAGCGCGCAATCGTCTCGTCCGGGCACATCGCCGCTCGCACCCCCCGAATCTTGTTGGCTGCAATCGCCGACCCGATCCCGGCCCCGTCGATCACGATTCCGGCATCGGCTTCCTTGCGAGCGACGGCGAGGGCCACGGCGCCCGCAATGTCGGGATAGTCGACCGGATCCGGACCGTCCGTGCCCAGGTCCTGCACTGCCAGGCCGCGACCCCGGAGATGCTGAAGGAGGCCACGCTTCAGCGCGACGCCGGTATGGTCACTGCCGATCGCGACGCGTCGGATATCGCTCGCGGGCGCCAGGTCGCGCGCGAGCTGAGGATCGTGTGCGCCGGCGCCGACCACCGTGACCCGGCGGGCGGCAAGCGTGTCGCGAGCGAGCGGCGTCACGTGCCCTCCCGCGGCGAGCTCGACGGTCGCGCCGATATCGAGCGTCCGCGCGTCGGCTTCCGTGATGATCTCGAACCGCCGCATCACGCCTCGTCCATGATCGCGATGTGCGGCAGGTTGCGGAACTTCTCCGCGAAGTCCAGCCCGTAGCCGATGACGAAGCGATCCTCGATGGTGAACCCGATGTACTCGACCTTCACGTCCACGAGCCGGCGCGACGGCTTGCTGAGCAGACACGCGGTGCGCAGCGTCTTCGGCGCCCGCGCGCGAAGGATGTCCTGGAGATACGTCAAGGTCAGGCCGGTATCGACGATGTCCTCGACGATGATGACGTGACGTCCTTCGAGCCTGGCGTCCACGTCCTTGAGGAGCCGAACCTCGCCCGACGAGCGCGTGCTGCTCTGATAGCTCGAGACGGCGATGAAGTCGAGCGTGACTCGAGCGCTCATCGCCCGGATCAGGTCGGCCATGAACATGAACCCGCCCTTGAGCACGCCCACGAGGTGGATCTCCTCGTCAGGCGGATAGTCGCGCTCGATCTCGGCTGCGAGATCGACGATGCGATGCTGGATCTGATCCGCGTCGAGCAGTACCGTCATTTGCCGATCGCCCCGCGCACATCGGCCGCCAGCGTCCGCGCCTCGGCGAGTATGGCCGCCTCGTTCAACGTCAGCAGTTTCCGATCGCGCATCAACACCCGTCCGTTCACGATTGTCGTCCGCACATCGTCTCCCCGCGTGGCATACACGAGATGTGACAACGGATCGTACATCGGCGTCTGGCGAGGCGACTTCATCGAGACGACGATGAGGTCGGCGCGCTTCCCGGCCTCGAGCGAGCCGATGGCCGCCTCCATGCCGAGCGCGCGCGCCCCCTCGCGGGTTGCCATCGCGAGCACATCGGCCGCCGGCAGGACGCGCGGATCGTTCGATTGCAGCTTGTGCAGGAAAGCGGCCTGACGCATGGCCTCGAACATGTCGAGATCGTTGTTGCTGGCCGCGCCATCCGTGCCGAGCCCGACGGGCACCCGGGCCGACCTGAGCGAAAGCACCGGGGCCGTGCCGCTGGCGAGCTTCATGTTGCTTTCCGGGTTGTGCGACACGCCGACATCGCGTTTCTTCAACGTCGCGATGTCCTCAGGCGTCAGGTGCACTGCGTGCGCCGCCAGCGTGCGGGCGCGGAAGAACCCGAACGACTCGAGATATTGAACGGGCGTGGCGTTGTGCTTCTCCCTGGCGATCGCCAGCTCGTCGCGGGTCTCGGCCAGATGAATGATGAGCAGCACGCGTTCGCGAACGGCAAGGTTGCGCGCGGCCTCGAGAGTGCCCCGGTCGAGGGTGTACATCGCATGAGGGGCAACGGCCGGAACGATCAGATCGTCGGTCTTGAATTCCCTGATGAAGCGCTCGGTCCGCGCCAGCCCTTCCGCCGGCGTTTTCGCGTCGGGTGCCGGAAACTGAATGATCGTCTGCCCCAGCACGCCGCGGAGGCCCGCCCCCTTCGTGACCCGCGCGATCTCTTCCTCGAAATAGTACATGTCGGCGTAGGTCGTGGTCCCTGAACGGATCATCTCCACGGCCGCCAGCCGCGTCCCCGCGCGCACGAAGTCGGGGGTGACCGTCTTCGCTTCGGCGGGAAAGATGTATTTCTGGAGCCAGTCCATCAACGCCACGTCGTCCGCCAGCCCGCGATACAACACCATCGGCGCATGCGTGTGCGTGTTGATCAACCCTGGCATCACGACATCGCCGTCGGCGTCGATCGATTGAGTCGCACGGTACGACTTTGCAATCTCGTCCGGCGAGCCGACCGCGGCGATCTCTCCGCCATCGATCGCCACAGCCCCAGGCGCGAGCACGCGTCTCGCGGAGTCCATCGTGACGACGACGCCGTTGCTGACGATCAATGAGACCGGACGGGGAGGGCCCTGACTGGCGAGAGAGGCGGCGGCGAGCAGCCCGGCGGACAGACGAACGAGCATGAGCTGGTGATTGTACCGGAGCGCCCGCATTCCCCCAACCGCCACGCGTCGACGCGGGGCGTTGGTCATGAGCAACGCAGCCGGAAACATCAGCTCCGAGCGCCAACCGTGATCGCCGTGCGGGACTGGAACCCGGGCGTCGCCACAGGTGACGTATAGTGTGTGCCGTGCCATTGCACGTTGTGGAACACCCGGTCGTGCACGATGCGCTCGCGACGCTGCGCGATGTCTCGACGCCGCCCGAACTCTTTCGCCGCATGGCGGTCCGGATCAGTCTGCTGCTTGCGGCTGAAGCCACCCGGGACGTGCCATCCGAACCGGTATCCGTGCAGACGCCGCTCGGACCGGCCGAGGGCCGCCGTGTGCGGAGCCGAGTCGTGGTCGTGCCGGTGCTGCGGGCCGGTCTGGGAATGCTGGATGCCGTGCTGGAGCTGCTGCCCGAGGCGCGCGTCGGCCACATCGGCCTGCAGCGGGACGAGCTGACCGCGGTCGCCTCGCAGGTCCTATTCCAAGCTGCCCTCGGATCTCCGGGGTAGCTACGTCCTGATCATCGACCCGATGCTGGCGACGGGCGGCAGCGCCGTCGCCGCGCTCGATCTCCTGCGGGTCGCCGGGGCCACCGACATCAGGATGATCTGCATCGTTGCCGCGCCTGAAGGCGTCGCGCTGGTCGAGCGGCATCATCCGAACGTGCACATTTACACGCCAGTCGTCGATCTCGGACTCAACGCGCACAAGTTCATCGTGCCGGGTCTGGGGGATTTCGGCGACCGGTTGTATGGTACGGCGTAACCGGATCGACCCTAACCTCGTCTGCGCCAGGCGGCTGGGGGCCTGGGGAGAACGCCCATGAGCACGCGGGAAAAACCACCCACCGTCGAGGAAACGCGAAAAGAACGCCGAAAGAGCGACGAGTGGCGCACGGCGCTGACCTGCATCGAACCGAACAAGATTCTCGTCCGCGGCTATGCCCTCGACGAGGTCATGGGGCGGCTGACGTTCGGCGAAGCGATCTATCTGCTGTTCATGGGTGAAATCCCGTCACCGGGGATCGGCCGGGTGATGGAGGCGATGCTGGTCTCCTTCATCGACCACGGGACGACGCCGCCGTCGACGCTGGCGGCGCGCAATACGGCCACGACCGGCGCGGCGCTGCGCGCGTGCGTCGCCGCCGGCCTGCTGGGCTTCGGCAAATATCACGGCGGCGACATCGAGAGCTGCATGCAGTTTCTCGACAACGGGCTCGAGATGGTTCGCAAGGGCTCGTCGTACCGGGAGGCCGCCGAGCGGCTGGTCGAAGAGTGCAGGAAGTCGAACGAAACGCCGCCGGGATTCGGGCACCGCTTCCACACGCGGGATCCGCGCGCCGCGCGGCTGTTCCAGATGGCACTGGAGCTCGAAGTCGAGGCGGAGCACATTCAGATGATTCGCGCGGTCGAGATCGTGCTGCACGAGCGCGGGAGGGACGAAAAGGCGCTGCCCGTCAACATCGACGGCGCCATCGCGGCGGTCTGCGGCGACATCGGCATCCCGCCGAGCATCGCCAACGCGCTGTTCATCATCTCGCGCGTCCCCGGCATCGCGGCGCACGCCGAAGAGGAGCGCGTGCGGCAGACGCCGATGCGCCAGATCGATCCCAAGGATCACAGCTACGACGGCCCATCGGAGCGGCGACTGCCCGAACGGCGCAAGTAGGAGACCGGTCTGGACTCGGGGCTGGGGACTCGGGCTTGTCTCGGGATCGGGGATCACGTCGGTGATCGGGATCACGTCGGGATCGGTGATCAGGGATCTCGAGGAGGGACGTGCAAAACCGCGACGACTCAGCCTGCCAGCCGTAGCTCGTTCAGTGATCCACTATGAGCGTAGGTTGGTGGGCGCTAGTGGATTCGAACCACTGACCCCCGCCGTGTGAAGGCGGTGCTCTACCGCTGAGCCAAGCGCCCAACCTTGCTGGAAACACCGAGTTTATCCCACCGCTGCCCCGTGGGCAACGGCTGGACAAGCCCGAGTCCCGAGTCCCGAGTCCCCAGCTCAGTCCCGAGCGTGAGTTCCACCTACTTCTTGCCTTCGAGGGTGTAGTCGAACTCGTATGAATGCTTTCCGTCCGCAATGATGATCCGCATCGTCCCCGAAACGCCGGCCAGCTGACCTGTGCCCGAATCCGGCACTACGCTGATCGTGAGTGATGGTGCACCGCGAGCCATCGTGCCCGAGTGTTGAAGAGCGAAGGTTCCTGACCTGCCACGCAGTGTCCCGGTGACCTTCTCGATCGCGACGTAGCCGGCCGATCCCTTCATGTCGGTCATCGCCGTCAGCATCTGTCCCTGGCTGGTGCCCTCGAGATCGCCGTGAAACTGCTTGGCGATCGTCATGCGGCCGAGCAGAGGCTCGTCAGTCTTGTCGTCCTGAGGCGTCAACTTGACGTCGAACGTTCCAACGGCTTTCTCGGCCGCCGCCTCAGATGTCATTGCGCTGCTCATTGAATCTCCCCTCAGGCGCACGGACGGACAGACCGTCAGGACGATCGCGATCGCAATGACCACTCCTGCGCCGGACCACAACTTCATGATGGCTCCAGTACCGATAGGCGTCGCTGTCAGAAGTCAGCCCCGATCCTACCGGATTCCTGGAGTCGTTTTTGACGCGGGCGCACCGGCAGCTTAATGTTCGCCATTGACCGGGTTGTCCAGCGAACAAGCACATCAGCCGCTTCGGGGCGGGCGCGTCCGGGTTCGGACAACTCAGTCCCAGAGGCGAGCGCCCGTTGCCACCTCAGGTGTCGACTTTCGCGCGTTCCGTTCGGGAATCGAGGCAGTGAAGTTGCACGAGGAACACTGATGGATCTTCGAGTCGCCTGGCGCGGCCTGCGCCGAACCCCGGCTTTTGCGCTGCTGGTCATCGTCACGCTGGCCGTAGGCATCGGTGCCACGACCACGATGTTCAGCACCGTGTGGGCCGTCTACCTGCGGCCGTTGCCCTTCCCGCAGCAGGAGCGTCTCGTCACCGTCTGGGAGAGTGATCCCAGGACCAACGAAGCCCAGCGACGGCTGACGCCGGCGAACTTTGCGGATTGGGAGGCGGAGTCGACCTCCTTCGACGCGCTCGGCGTCCTGCCCAACTGGTCGGGCCAGCCGTGGCCGTTCAATGTCGCCGGACGCGATGGCCTCGAGCGCGTGGCAGGCATCTACGCGTCATCGGGCTTCTTCCGCGTCATGGGCGTGCCGCCGCTGCTCGGGCGGGTATTCGGGAGCGACGAGGATCGGACTCGCGGCACGCGATCCGTCGTCATCAGCCATGCTCTCTGGCAAGCGCGATTCGGAAGCGATCAGTCGATCGTCGGACGAAGCCTCGAGGTCGACACGTTCAGGGGCGGCGCGTTCACGATTGTCGGCGTGATGCCGGCACACTTCGATTTCCCGCAGGGCGCGCAGATCTGGCTGTCGCTCGCCGACTGGGGGGGCGGAGCGATGCCGTCGCCGCGCTCCACGAATCGGTGCTGCGCCTGGTACACGACGTTTGGACGACTGAAGCCGGGTGTCTCGCGGGAACAGGCGGCCGCTGAGCTCACGGCGATCGCGCGACGCACATCCGCGGCTCATCCCGAAGGCGCCGCCGTGTCCCACGTCAGGATCCTGCCGATGCGGGAAACCCTCGTCGGGGCGCACAGGACCACGGTGTTCGCCCTCTTCGGCGCCGTGGCATGCATCCTTCTCATCGGCTGCGCCAACGTCGCGAACCTGCTCCTCACGCGGGCAGTCGGCCGTCGCAGGGAAGTAGCGACGCGGCTCGCGCTGGGCGCAACCCGGCTGCGCATCGCCCGGCAGTTCCTGCTGGAAAGCCTCCTTCTCGGCGGCGTCGGCGCGCTTCTCGGTGTCCTGGTGTCGCTCTGGGCGCAGGACCTCATCGCAACCACGTTCGCAGAGCGGGTTCCCCTGATCGAGGACATGCGGCTCGACAGAACGGTGCTGGCGTTTTCAATCGCGCTCTCGCTCGCGGTCAGCACGCTCTGCGGATTGACGCCACTGGTCGACTGGCGTACTGCCGGGTGGAGCGCCCGCGGTCACACCGAAACCCGTCAGACCCGCCGTCTCAGACAGACGCTCGTCGTTTGCGAGGTCGCGCTGGCCGTGGCAGTCGTGGCGACCGCCGGGCTTCTCGTGAGAACGGTGACGAAGCTTCGAGCGGTCGACGTCGGCTTCGACACGAGCCAGACGCTCGTCGTCTCTACGGATCTCAGCACCTCCCCCTTGCGCGAGCGGGGCGCCTCCGCCCGCTTCCTCACCGAGCTCATTCCGCGGCTCGAACGCCTTCCAGGAGTTCGCTCGGTTGCGGCAGCCACCGGCGTGCCCTTCGAAGGCGGCCCGGCAAGCCAGCCGATCACGAGGCAACAGGATCCGGTGCGTCCGAACGCCTCCTCTCCGCAGATCGTGCACACGGCGGTCACCCCCGGTTACTTCTCGACCATGGCCATGACACTGAAACGCGGACGGGGCTTCACCGAACGCGATGGCGCGGAGGACGCGCTCGTGGCGATCGTCAATGAGACCGCCGCCCGCCGCTACTGGCCGGGAGAGGATCCGATCGGCAAACGCTTCGCCGTCGGCAGCCTCGAACGCTTCGGCAGCTTCCGTCAGGTGCGCGAAGGAGAGGTCGAGTGGCGCGAGATCGTCGGCGTGGTTTCGGACATCCGTTCGGCCGGTTTCGCCGTGGCCGTTCAACCGGAGGTTTACTACAGCTATCGGCAGTTCCCTTTGTACAACTCCTCCCTGCTCATCCGCAGCGCGACCGATCCGATCTCGCAGATTCCCGCGGTCAGGCGGGAGCTGGCGGCCGTCAACAGCCGCGCCGTGATCAGCCAGGTGCGCACGCTCGAAGACGTCGCCGATCGCTCGATTGCGGATCACGTGTTGCGGGCGACCATGGCGACGGTGTTCTCAGCGCTGGCGATGCTCCTCGGGATCTGCGGCATCTACGGCGTGATGTCGTACACCGTCGTGCAGCGAACCAAGGAGATCGGAATCCGGGTCGCGCTCGGTGCGCGCAGTACCGAGGTCGCCCGTCTCGTGATCGGCCAGGCCCTGTCCCTGACCGGGATCGGGCTGGTCATCGGGTTGGCCGCGGCGTACGCCGTCGCGCGCTCGATTACGAGCCTCTTCTTCGGTGTCGGCCCCGCCGACGTTCCGGCGCTGGCGGTCACCTGCCTGCTGGCGATCGCGGCGACCATCCTGGCGGCGCTGTGGCCGACGCGCCGGGCATTGCGCGTCGAGCCGACAGTCGCGCTGCGCGAGGATTAGCAGCGGATCCGGCTAGTCGCTCGCCCGCGGTCCGATCACCTCGCGGGAGAGCTGACGGATCGCGCCGAGGTGATAGGCGAGATGAATGACGCTCCCGATCGCTTCGGTCATGCTCTCCTGGCTCCAGTCGGTGCGCGCGGCAATGGCTTCCGTCCACGCGTTCGCCTCGGCCGCCAACGCGGCGCGGAGCGTCCGCCAGTCCTCGTCGGATACCGTCAGGCGCTTCCAGCTCTCGGAGTAATTGGCATCGTGGAACGGGTCGTCGCCTCGCGCCCATCGGTTCAGCAGGTGCAGGCCATAGCGGAGGTGGTCGACGTGCGCCGCGATGGAGGGACGCCCCTCGCGATGAACGCTCGCAGCCGATGCGGTCAGGGCGTCGAGCGATTTCAACAGTCCCCGGTCGCCACGATTGAGAAAGAACGCCGCGTCCCGGGGACCAGCGAGGATTTCCGTGAGCAGGCCCCCGAGCGCGCCGCGAAACTGAGCGTGTGGTTCAGGCATGTGCCATTGTGCCGCGCGACGCGAGGCTCTGGCGCATCCATCGAGGAAGCAGCGGGCTGTTACGAGCCGCCCTTCTTGGCCTGGTCGGCGAGGATGGTGAGAATTCGCGTATAGCGCTCGTCGGCGGCCGAAAAGGACTTCAGGTATTCGTCCTCGGAGAGCTTCGACTTCTTCCAGTCGCCGTCGAAGGCGACCGTCTTGTTGCCCTGCTCCCAGCTGTCCGGTGCGTTATCGCCCGGCTTCGCGACGAGCCCGTCCGCTCCGACGTCCATGACGAACACTTTCGACCCTGCAACCGCGGCGGAGTTCAGGTCGATGTAGATGTCGCGATAGTCTTTCTTGTCGAGCTTCGCTGTGAGCAACGACGGTGCGGAGTACTTCGCCGAGACAACCAGGAGCTGCGCGCCCTGGAAGTACAGCGCGGCGACGAAGGCGTCCTTGTCCGACGGATCCGGCGCCGCGATGCTATCGAGCTTGAGCCGGTCCAGGGCGTCGCCGAGTTGCTTCGCGGCGGCGCTCGATCGGGAGTCCTGGGCCACGGCGGCGGCGACGAACGTGAAGGTCAGGATCGTCAGGAAAGAAGCAACGCGGCAAGCGGCACGATGCTGGTGCGTGGGCATGGCAACCTCAAGGGGAGAGTGTGCCCACGTTCTACCATCGCCGGGGAACTGCGTCAACCGATGAAAAGCGGGTCTTCTTCTTCGGAACGGCTCGTGCGGCGCCGCCAGTCGTGGCCGGCGCGCAGGACGCGCAGGCCGGCCGTGACCGCGGCCACGATCGCGAGTCCTTCCCGGGCCGGCGTCACGATGGCCTGCTGGACGATGGCCGACGTCTGCTCCACGCGCTGCGACAGATCTGTCATCAGCCGGTCGACTTTACCGACCTGGGCGCTGGCGAGCGCCGCCGTCTTCGAGGCCTCGTCGGCGAGCGAATTCGCTTTGGCGATGAGCGGACGAATTTCTTCCCGGACGGAGGTGATGGTCTGCTGGGCCGTCGTGATGGCCTGCTGCGCCTTGCCGAGCGCCTCCCGCGCCTGGCGCGCGACCTTCGCGGCGGTGATGATCGCGAAGACCTGGATCAGCGCGATCACCAGCGTCGCCGCGGCGATGATCCCGAGGAACACGCGATCCCAATCGGTCACAACGTGTCCGGCGTCCCTGGCGCCTGGCCTCCCCGAGCCTGGTTGTAGGCCTCGCGGCCGCGCTCGACGGCCGACGAGAAGGTGTCGCGCTGCCGGTTGATGAACTCGCGGCCCTGGCGGGCGGCGTGCTCGGCTCGCTCTCGACCTTCCTTGGCCTTTTCAGCGAGGATCCGCCGTGTCTCCTCGCCTGTCGTCGGCGCCATCAGGAGCGCAACCGCCGCTCCCGCCACCGCTCCCAGGACGAATGCGATGATGATCGTTCCCGCTGCCGACCCGTCGTCCCTAACCATCTTTGCAGCTCCTGTGTCGATTCTGCGGCGGCGGCCCAGGCACAGCCGCTCCCGGCGTCGAACGCCGCGCGCTAAAAGATGCTGACCCGCACGTTCAGGTATTTCCTGGGATCCTTGCGGATGTCGCCGATCAGCTGCCGCAGCTCGCTCGCGGCGGCATTCATGTTCTCATACAACTGCTTGTCTTTCAGCAACTGCCCGGCGCTGCCCTCTCCTTTCTGAAGATTCTCGGTCAGCACATCGATCCGGGCCGTCAGCGAATTGAACTTGTCGTAGAGCTCGCGCTCGGTCAACAGCCGGCCGACCGTGTTGTCGTTGCGGTTCATCCGGGCCGTGACCTGATCGAAATTGGCAGACGCCGACGAGAGGTTTCGGGCCAGCGACTCGTCCTTCAGGAGCCGGCCAAGGCTGCCCTCGCCGGCGTTGATTCGTCTGGTCGTCTCCTGAATATCGGTGAGCGCCGCGTTGAACGTCTTGTACACCTCGGGATCGCGGATCAGCATCGCCAGTGTGCCGCGGCCGCGGCCGAGCTCATTGGCGACGACCCCGGCCGACGCGATCAGCGAGTTGACCTCCTTGTAGATCTGTTCGTCCGTGAACAACTTGCCGACGGTTCCCTTCCCGGCCCGGATGTCCCGCAGGATGCCCGTCACCTGCTCCAGCGACTGGGTCGCCCCTTCGGCGACGTCCGCGAGCTGGCCGGGAGCCCGGCCGGCCGGCAGGAACTCGCCATCCTCGAGAGGCTTCCCCTGCGTCGAGGGGGAGATGTCGATCACCGGTTCTCCAAGCAGGCTGAGGGAACCGATCGACGCACGGGATTCCGTCGTAATCCGCGACTTGTGCTCGTCGTTGACTCTGAGCGTCACTTCGACTTCCGCCCCTTCGAGCGCGACCTCGTCGACCTTGCCGACCTCGACGCCGGCGACGCGGACGACCGCGCCGCTCTTCAGGCCTTTGACGTCGGGAAATTTCGTCTTGAGACGGTACTGCTGCCAGGTGAAGCCACCCTGACCGCCGACGGCGATGATCAACATCACGGCGAGCGCGATCGCCGCGACCGCGACGATACCGATCTTCAGCTCGGCCCAGGCAAGCGATCGTGTGCGTGGCATAGATCAGGGTTCCTCAAGAAAGAAACGCATCAATATAGGGATCGCGGGCGGCGGCGCGCAGCTCGCCGGCATTGCCCTCGAACGCGATCCCGCCGTCCCGCAGCATGATGAACTCCGCTTCGTCGGCCTTGTCGGCCGAAGCCTTCTCGAAGTCGATGCCGGTGCCGCGCCGGACCGCGGTGTGTTCGGCGACATAGAACGCGTCGCGCAGCTGATGGGTAACCAGGATCGAGCTGACGCCCTCGAGATCGCGAAGCTTGATGATCTCGTCGTCGACGGTGATCGCTGTAATCGGATCGAGGCCCGTGGTCGGCTCGTCGTAGAGCAGGATGCGCGGCTTCGCGGCCATGGCCCGCGCGATCGCCACTCGCCGACGCTGGCCGCCGGAAAGCTCGGAGGGCATGCGCTCGATGAACTCGGCCAATCCGATGAACCCCAGTACCTCCTCGACGCGGCGATTCGCCTCATCGCGAGGCCCGTTGAGCTCCTCGTACAACTTGTAGCCCACGTTCTCGCGAACGGTCAGCGAGTCGAACAGCGCCCCTTCCTGAAAGACCATGCCGAGATCCCCGCGCACCGCCATCATCTCGTCTTCCGACATGTTGTCCACCCGCTCGCCATTGACGAAGATCTGGCCGGCGTCCGGCTTCAGCAGGCCGAGGATCAGTCTGAGAATGGTCGACTTCCCGGCGCCGCTGGCGCCCAGGAAGATCTTGGTATGCCCGGTCTTCAGCGTAAAGCTGACGTCGGTCAGGATGACCTTGTCGTCGAACGAAAGCGACACCCGGTCGAACACGACGATCGGCCCGCCAGGGCCGAGCGCTTCGTCGAGCAGCGGATGACGCGGGGCCGGCTGGACGATCGCCATCAGTACATCAACACGATGAGCAGCTGCGTGACCAGGTAGTCGACGGCAATGACCGCTACCGAGCTGGCGACCACGGCGTTGGTCGTGGCCCGGCCGACCCCCTGCGTGCCTCCTTTTGTTCGGAGACCGACGTGGCAGCCGATGCTCACGATGGCAAACCCCAGGAAGAACGGCTTGATCAGTCCCATCCAGACGTCCTGGATGTAGAGCCCCTGCACGACCGAGTTCCAGTAGACCGATGACGCCACGCGCAGGACCCCCATCGTCACGATCCAGCCGCCCACCATCCCCACGGCGCTGGAGACGACGGTCAGGATCGGGACCATGATCAAGCCGGCGAGGATTCGCGGCACGACGAGCTTCCGGATCGGATCGGTGCCGAGCGCGCGCAGCGCCGCGATCTGATCGGTCACCATCATCGAGCCCAGCTCCGCCGCGATGCCCGAGCCGACCCGGCCGGCCACCATCAGGCCGGTCAGCACCGGCCCGAGCTCCTTGACGATCGAGGCGCTGACGAGGCGGCCGACCATCGACCGCGCGCCGAACTGATCGAGCGTGAAGCCGGACTGCAGCGCGAGCACCATGCCGGTGAAGGTGCCGGTGAGCAGCACGACGGTCAGCGAGCCGATGCCGATCGCCTCGAACTGCTGGACGACGTCACGGTAGTAGAACGGGCGCGTGACCACGCCGCGCCCGGTCCGCGAGAGCATGAGGACGTACTCCTGCACCTCGAGGAGCGCGGCCTTGATCCATTCGACGAGGCCGCCCACCTACCGTCGGCTCCCGGCCAGGCCCAGATCCCGTGTCCGCAAGTGTTTGATGCGATCGCGCAGCGCCGCCGCCTTCTCGAATTCGAGGTTGGCCGCGGCCGCCTTCATCTGCTGCTGCAGCTGGGAAATGAACGCTTCGAGCTCGCCGTGCGTCCGGAAGGTCTCGCCCTCGTCGGCCGAGCCGCCGACCGTCACGTAATCGCGCTCGTACACGCTCGTCATCACTTCGTCGATGCTCTTCACGATGGACGCCGGCGTGATGCCATGCTCCTGATTGTAGGCTTCCTGGATCGTCCGGCGCCGATCGGTCTCGTTGATCGCGAGCCGCATCGAATCGGTCATCTTGTCTGCATACATGATCGCCCGGCCGTTGACGTTTCGCGCCGCTCGTCCCACCGTCTGAATCAGCGAGCCCCCCGACCGGAGAAACCCTTCCTTGTCCGCGTCGAGAATCGCCACCAGCGAGACTTCCGGCAGATCCAGTCCCTCGCGCAGCAGGTTGATCCCCACCAGCACGTCGAACTCGCCTTTCCGGAGATCGCGAAGAATCTGGATCCGCTCGAGGGTGTCGATATCGGAGTGCAGGTAGCGGACCTTGACCCCGAGCTCCTGGTAGTACTGGGTCAGGTCTTCAGCCATGCGCTTGGTCAGCGTCGTCACCAACACACGCTCGCGCTTGGCCGTGCGATCGCGAATCTCGGCCAGCAGGTCGTCGACCTGCCCGCGGACCGGACGCACATCGATGATCGGATCCAGGAGCCCGGTCGGCCGGATGATCTGCTCGACGACCGCGCCGCCGGATCCGCGCAGCTCGTACGGACCCGGAGTCGCCGACACGAAGAGCAGCTGGCCGACGCGGGTCTGCCATTCCTCGAAGTTGAGCGGCCGGTTGTCCAGCGCGGACGGCAGCCTGAACCCGTAGGCCACGAGCACTTCCTTGCGCGATCGATCGCCGTGATACATCCCGCGCACCTGCGGAATCGTCTGGTGGCTCTCATCGACGATGGTGAGCGCGTCGGGCGGCAGGTAGTCGAGCAGCGTCGGCGGCGGCTCCCCCGGCGCCCGTCCGGTCAGGTGACGGGCGTAGTTCTCGATCCCGTGGCAATAGCCGATCTCCTTGATCATCTCGAGATCGAACATCGTGCGCTGGTGCAGCCGGTGCGCCTCCAGCACCTTCCCTTCCCCCTCGAGCTGCGCGCGGTACCAGGCGAGCTCCGCCTTGATGCTCTCGACCGCCTGTTTCGTGCGATCCCTCGAGGTCACGAAGTGCGTCTTCGGATACACCGCCAGCTTGTCGTGCTTGCGGATGGTCTTGCCGGTCAGCGGATCGAACGACAGCAGCTCGTCGACTTCGTCGCCGAACAGCTCGATCCGCAGCGCCTGGTCCTCGTACGACGGATAGACCTCGACGATGTCGCCGCGGACGCGGAACGCGCCGCGGGCGAACTCGTGATCGTTCCGCTCGTACTGAATCTCCACCAGCTTCCTGAGAATCTGATCGCGATCGATCCGCTGGCCGCGCTCGAGCGGCAGCATCATGCCGTAGTAGGCCTCCGGCGAACCGAGGCCATAGATGCATGAGACGCTGGCGACGATGATGACGTCCCGCCGCTCGAACAGCGAGCGTGTCGCCGACAGCCGCATGCGGTCGATCTCGTCGTTGATGATCGCTTCCTTCTCGATGTACGAGTCGGTGGTCGGGACGTAGGCTTCGGGCTGGTAGTAGTCGTAGTAGCTGACGAAGTATTCGACGGCGTTCCCGGGAAAGAAGCGGCGGAACTCCTGATACAGCTGAGCCGCCAGCGTCTTGTTGTGCGCCATGACCAGCGTCGGCCGGTTCACCCGCGCGATGCACTGCGCCATGGTGAACGTCTTGCCCGAGCCGGTGACGCCGAGCAGGACCTGCGACTTGTCGCCGCGGTTCAACCCGTCGACCAGCTCATCGATCGCGCGCGATTGATCGCCGCGCAATTCGAAGTCGCTGACGAGCGTGAAGCGATCGTACTTGGAAGCCATGTCGATAACGGCGCGCCGTCGCGACGACGCCAATCCATCATCGTACCACGGCCGCGCGAAGCGTTAGTGGGCCACTAGTGGGGCGCGCCCGACCCCGGACCGAGCCGTGCGAAATAGCCAGGCCGCGTGCGCAGCTTCGCGCCGCGTAAATCGGGTCGTTTCAGCTTGATCTCGACCGGACGCCACGAGCCGTCCGCCTTGTCGTCCGAGGAGGTGTAGCCCAGGGTGTAGCGAACCTCGATCTCTTTCTGGATTTTCGAGTACAGCGCGTCGAGCTCTTTTGGGCTCGTCGGGAAGAACGCCAGGCCGCCGGTCATACCGGAAAAGCGCTGCAGCTCCATCTGCGCGTTGCTACGGCTCGAGCTCGAATGGCCCTGCAGGTAGCCGAGCGCATACATCGTCACATCGGAGAGCTTGAGCAGCTCGGTGACGTCGCTCGCGGTCATCGTGCTGCGCGTGTCGCCGCCATCGGTGTAGACCACGAGAATCTTCTGCCCGTCCTGAGTGGACGCAGTGCGGAGGTACACGCCGAGCGCATCGTAGAATGCCGTGTATCCGCCCGGCTTCCGCCTGCGGATGCTCTCAATCAGTCGCGGATAGTCATTCGCGCCGTAACGGGTGACCCGCACCTCGGTATCGAAGTCCACGAGCGTGACGTCCTTGGCGTACTCGTTCTGATTGAGGAACTTGATGGCGGCGGTGCGGACGTCGCGGATGTCCGCCTCCATGCTGCCGCTGGCATCGAGGAGAAAGCCGAGATGCAGGTCCGGCGTCACGCCGGTGTCGGCCGAAGCAAAGAAGCGCACCTCCTGAGGCTTGCCCCGCTCCAGGACCTCGAAGTCCTCCAGCTTCAACCCGCCAATCGGCGCGCCCTGACGATCGGTGACGACCACGGCAAAGTGGACGAGGTCGATGTCCACGCGTATCGGCCGCTGAGCCGCGACGGCCGCGACCGCGAGGCTGGCAGCCAGGGACACGGCCGTGGTGGTTGTGCGAATCAAGGGAACCTCCGCCTCAGGGACCGCCGAAGTCAGAACATCTTATACCCGCTGATGCGAATGACCTGAGTGCCTCGACCGCCGTCGTTGTCGATGCCCTGAAAGCCGTATCCCCATTCGATGGCGACGAGCGTGCCGAACGGGGCCGGGACCTCGGCCGCGGCGCCGATGCCGGTGTAAGGCTCGAAGCCCGGGCCGAAACCCGGGTCGCGCACGTAGGCCGTATCCAGGAAGCCGTCGATGCGAAACATGCGGCCCGCCGCCCAGGCCGCCGCCGTGCGCAGCACGCCGCCGCGGTCGTAGCGGATCAGTGCCGAAGGGTAGCCGCGCAGACGGTTGTCGAAGCTTCCGAACGAATACCTGCTGAATCGATCGAGGTCGTCTCCGCTCATCCAGGCGGCCTCGAGCCGGCCAACCAGACGTGGCGACGCCACGAAGGAGCGCGTCAGCACCGCCCCGAAGCGCTGGTAGTCGCGATCGCCAGCGTCGTACTCGCCGACGCCTTCTCCCCATTCACGCCAGCCGCCCCTCCGGGCTCCGGACCACCAGGCCGAAGCGGACCATCCGGTCCACTGTCCCTCGACGGCGAGTCGAATCCCATGCGCTGACTGCGCCGCGGGCACGACGAAGGTCGGCGACGTCGAGCTGACACGGTCGTAGGCCGTATAGTCGAACTCGTATCCGGCTCGGGCACTGACGCGCGCCGTCAGCGGCCGCAGCAGCCAGAACGACGCGTGCGCCGGACGCTGGGAGATGTTGGCGCCGTAGTCTTCACGGCCTTCGACGAACGCCCGGTCGTTGTACGACGACGCGATGCCGAACGCGCGTCCACCCAGCTGCCAGCGCGTCCCGGCCAGCGACGGTCCTGCCATCGCCAGCTGACCGTAGGTGCCGCCGAAAAACGCATTCATCTGCGTGCCGGTCTTGAACAGGTTGAAATCCACGTAGCTCAGCCCGGCGAATGGCAGCGGGCGGCTGATGTTCGGATCGATGATCACGCCCACGGCGATCGTGCGAACACGCTGCGACGTGCCGGCAACCACCGGCTGCACCGACGGCGTCCCCTTCTCGTCGGTCGACCGCTCCCGCCGGAGGTAGCGGAAGCCTTCAGCCGTATCACGCAGCATGATCGACGGAGACGCATACGCGGCATTCCGGCGCTCCTCGAAGGCCGGCGGATTGATTTCGTGACGATCGATCGTCACCACTCGATGAATCGGCGTGCGGTGACCGGCGCCCTCATAGATCTGGTGGACTTCTGAGCGAGCCAGGAGCCAGACCCCGGAAGGCTCGCGCCGGAATTCATCGGCCTGCTCCGACGAGACGATCGCTCCGCGCAGCCCGGTCTGGACGGCCGAGACCTTCACCATGCCGAAGTCGTCCGCGGCGATCCATGCGCGCCCGGCGAACAACGTGCGGCCACGATCGACCGGCTCGAATTTCACGACGTAGCACTTCACGCCCGCCACGGCGTCCTCGCCCTGAAGCGAATAGCGATAGACGTCGGACAGCGCTATCGCGAGCGGAGGCGAGGCGACGCGTTCCGGCTCCAGCAGCGGCAGTTGCGGCACGCCGCTCCCGGGAAAGACGATGCCGTTGATGCGCACGTCACGCTGCTCGATCTCCACGCGATCGGGCGCGGAATAGATGACGGCCGCGCTGGTGATGGCCAGCGGCGCAGGAAATCCAGGCGCCTCGAACGTCAGAGTCATGCGCCCGGTGGAAATCTCCCGGTGGACCTGGCGGCGCTGGCGCGCAGCAGCGGCCTGGTGCCTCGCGATGATCTCGCGCACCGTCAGTGCGCGGGCCCCGACAACCTGAACCCCCTCGGCGTATCGCCCTTCGACGGCGGGCACCTTGACGATCACCGCGGCGCTCGACAGCGTCTCGCGAGTGGACCCGGGGACGTCCGGCGCAATCACAATGCGGCGCTCGTCACAGCCCCGCACGACGGCCACCGTCGCGAGCGACTCCGGATCGAGCAGCGTCGGGACCGGACGGCCGTCGCACCGCACGTCGACCATGCCGCCGGCGATGAGGCCATCCGGAAGAAGCGGCGCGCTCCGCGCGACGTCGCGAAGAACAGACGACGCCGACACGACATCCTCTGGCAGCGGCACCAGCCATCGATCCAGGCTGCCCTCTGCTCTGCCGGCCGCGCGGAGTCCAAGCGTGCCGCTCGCGTTGGCGGGCACTGGAAACGGGGGCGGAGTGTCGCCTCGCGGGACGACGTCGAAATCGACGTAAGCGCCAATATCCCGCCGCCGGAGTGCCTCGAGCGACTCGGGATCCGCATACAGTCCGAGTTGGACCGCCCCGCCGGCGCTCCGCAGCTCCGTCAGATAGGTCTTCACGCGGAAGGCAAGTTCGTCGCCGCTGGCCTTGTCGCGCGTTAGATCGATCACGATGCGATGCAGGCGTCCGATGGCTTCGAGATCGGCCGCGATTGGTTCGAATCCGAACACCCACAGGCCCGGGCGCCCGTCATGCTCGCGGATGCGCTCCACCGCGGCCTGCACGACCGTGCTGCCGGGTCCCGTCCGCACCAGAATCTCGATTCCATTAAGGGTCTCGCCAATCAGCACGGACTGTCCGGGGGAGGCCGCGAGGACGATACAAGCGGCACAGGGAGGGCGGGTTTGCGCGAAGAGTTCGGTTGACAGCCCCATCCCCTCCCCCATTCCCTCCCCCATTCCCTCAATGAGCAGACCCCCGATGACGCCGGTAAACGTCATCCAAGCACGGGCGTATAATGAGGGTTTGGGCATGAACTCCCTGCCGTCGCAAAGGGCAGTCCGGAAGAGGGACGGCTGACGTGCGCGTTTTCGCAGTCTGCCAGAACGAACTGGTCATCCGCTCGCTGGATGATGTGCTTCAGCCGAGCTTCGAAGTCGATTTCCTGGTCGAGAGCCGGCCAATCGCGCGCCGTCTGCACGAAGCGGGCATTCGCATCACCGCTGGCGATCCCCGGAGGGTCGACACCTACCTCAAAGCGGACATCTCCCCCAGCACGTGCTTCATCGTCGAAAACAACGGCCGCAAAAGTGTACGCAAGATCCTGAGCGCCATCCGGGATGCCGGCGGCACGCTGACCTACGCCCTCCATACCGGTCCACGCAATCCCAAGGCCGCCGACGAGCTCAAGGCGGAGTTCGCGGACCTGGCGGACATCGAGCTGGCCGAGCTGATACGCCCGACCCTGGTCACCGAGCTCAGCCGCTCGATGACACGCGCGCGTGTGCAGCAGTACCAACGCTACTTCGCCGATGCCGATCGCGTGCTCATTCTGCTGCACAACGATCCCGACCCTGACGCGCTGGCCAGCGGTCTGGCCCTGCGCAACCTGCTCAGGCGCACGAAGACGACCGCGATTATCGGCGCCATGCAGGGGGTGACGCGGCCGGAGAACCTGCGGATGGCCAACATGCTCGACATCCATGTCGAGCCGATCACACCGGCGTCGTTCCAGGAATTCGAGCGCATCGCAACCGTGGACGTGCAGCCGCACTACTTCGGCGGTCTGCTGCAGCGCGCGGACCTGGTGATCGACCACCATCCCGAACAGCCCGGATACAGCGCCGTCTTCAAGGACATCCGCGCCGACTACGGCTCGACGTCGACGATTCTCACGGAGCACCTGCGCGCGGTCGACGTGAACATCTCGGAACGGACGGCGACGGCGATGCTCTACGCCATCAAGTCCGACACCCTGTTCTTCGCCCGCCACACCAATCGCGTCGATCTCGAGGCCTTCACGTTCCTGTATCCGCTCGCCGACGCCGCGCTCATCCGGAAGATGGAAGGGGCGGAAATCACGCTCGAACGCCTGGACTATGTGAACCGCGCGAGCCAGACCGGGATCATGCGCGAGCAGGTCTTCTGCGCGTTCATCGGCGAGGCGCCGCGCGAGGATTTCATTCCCTATACGGCCGACTTCTTTCTGCAGCTCGAGGACGTCAAGTGGACGATCGTCGCCGGGGTGGTCGGAGCCTCGCTGATCGTCAGCGTCCGCAACCTCGGCTACTCGCGCAACGCGGGAGAGTTCGTCAAGCGGTGGTTCGGCGACATCGGCAGCGCCGGCGGGCACCGCGCGATGGCCAAGGCCGTGGTGCCGCTCACTCGATTCCGGGAGAAGTTCGGTCCGCTGGAGGGCCCGGCCATCAGCGCGCGCATTGCCGAAATGGCCGAACAGTTCCTGCACGAGACGGACAAGAAGCCGCGGGAAGTCATCGCCCGCTGAGCGGCGTCAGCCGAGGGCGCGATCGAGATCCGCGATCAGATCCTCCGAATCCTCCAATCCAATCGACAGACGCGCCATGCTCGGCGTGACGCCGGCCTCGCGCAGTTCGTCGTCGGAGTGTCCCCACTGTGACGTCAGCACCGGCAGGGAGCACAGGCTCTCGACGCCGCCGAGACTGGCGGCGCGCTGGATGAGGGTCAAGCGGTCGAAGAACCGCGCGGCGCGATCATAGCCGCCGCCGAGATCGACGCAGACCATCCCGCCAAAGCCGCGCATCTGCCGCCGCGCAATCTCATGATCGGGGTGCTCCCGGAGACCCGGATAGTAGACCCGCTCCACCCGGCGGTCCTGCGACAGCCAGTCGGCGACCGCCTGCGCATTCGCGTTGTGTCGCTCGACGCGAACGGCCAGCGTCTTGAGCCCGCGGCCGAGCGCGTAGGCCGCGTACGGATCCAGGATGCTGCCGAACATGCGGCGCACCTTCTCCATGCCGTCGACGAGCGACGCCGGCCCCATCAGCGCCCCGGCGGTGACATCGCTGTGGCCGTTCAGGTACTTCGTGGCGCTGTGCATCACGACGTCGACGCCGAGCGACAGCGGACTCTGGTTGATGGGGCTGGCAAAGGTATTGTCGATCACCGAGATCACGCCGCGCGCCCGGCACGCGTCGGCAATCGCCTTCACGTCGACGCAGCGCAACGTCGGATTGATCGGCGATTCGAACCACAGGACCCGGGTCTTGTCGGCAATGACCTGTTCCGGCTCGCGAAGCTCGTCCACCCGCACGAACCGCGCCGTCACGCCGAGCTTGGGGAACATGTCGGCGAGCAGGTGCAGCGTGCCGCCGTAGATCGCTGCGCTGCAGACAATCTCATCGCCGGCGTTGACCAACGCGAGGATCGCGGCGGTCGTCGCCGCCTGCCCGCTCGACATCACGAGCGCGCGCTGGGCGCCTTCCAGCTTCGCCAGCTTCTGTTCGACCGCGTCGACGGTCGGATTGCCGTACCGCGTGTACAGATACTTGCGATTGCCGCCCTCGTTGTACTCCTTGACCTGCTGGGCGCTGTCGAACACGTAGGTGGTGGTCTCGTAGATCGGAACGGTGAGCGGCTCGACGTCACCGTACGCGATATCCGGACGCTGAATGGCTTCGGTTGCTGGCTTCATCGGATCTCTAATCGTTGTGGAGAGAGGCACGCACGACCAGCCTGCGCGACGTATCGCTGCCTCTGGCCAGGAGCCCCCGTTCAAGATTACGTTCTCGTGCTCACCGACTCGATCCGCTCGCCACTGGCCCCGACCACCGGATCGATGAACTGCCGGTAGGCATCCTCGTACCCCCGATCGACCAGCTCCGACAGCATGTATCTGCGGTCCGATCGCTCGTCGTAGACTCCAGCGAAATCCAGCGGACCGAGCGGATTGTGATCGGGCCGGATGACGTAGAGACCGGCGAAGCGGCCGGAGAACTGCTCGAGCACGTCGCGGAGGCCCGCCGACTCGAACGCGCCGAGTTGTTCGCCGGCATTGCCGCGGAGGTCGGCGCGCCGGGCGCGCAATTCGTGGGGCCGCCCGACGCGCGGTGAGGCAGAGAGCAGCACCACCTGCTCGATGCCGGCCGCGGCGACCTCCTCGAGAACGCGGGCCAGCGCCGCCGGCCGATCGCACAGGCGGTGGCTTTCCCCGCGCCACGGACCTTCCGCGGCAAACGTCACGAGGTGCGGCTCGGTCGCAATCGGCAGCGCCAGCGACGACGACAGGACATCCATCGCATGCTCCCGCGCCACACCGGCCAGATCGAACGCCTCCGCGGCTCGCGTGCTGTGCGCGAACGACGGCATCCGGCCGAAGAATCGCGCGCGGTGCTGATCGCCCAGAAAGGCGAACACCAGATCGTGGCGCGCATCCACATCGTGGACGACCACCAGCAGCTCACGGAAACCAGGCTGGCCGAGGTTCTCGGAGATCAGCTCGATGAACCGTCGCCCGAGCTCGGTATTGCGCGGCTGCTGCAGCGGCGCCGCGCCTCGAATCAGCGTCCAGAGCTCCGCGGCGAACGTTTCGAACGTGCGGGCCGCTGACAGCGGGCTCCCGACCAGACGCCAGACGATTTCGGGTCCGCTGCGGATGGTGCGCCGGCGCACCCGGGTCATCCAGCGATCGGCGGCGAGGCGTGCGGCCAGCGCGCCAATCGCCATGAGCACGGCGAGCAGAACCAGCCGCGGAATAATCGTCGGCAGAGCCGTCGGAGCGAACGACGCGCCCAGCCAGGAGGTGAATCGAACCGTCAGCGCGCTGCCAATCTGATCGAGACCGATCAGCGTGAGCACGAAGCCCGCGAGGCCGATCACGATCGCGATGGCGAAGAGCGCGACCGGAAACAACAGCAGGACGCCGGCGGCGACCGCCGCCCATCCGGCAACCTCCAGCGCGCGGCGCCAGCGATAGAACGACGCCGCCGGCCGATTCTTCCAGATGCCGCCCGGCTCCCAGAGTCTGGCGCCGCCGTCGACGGCGGCGAACATGGCGCCCACTGCACCCATGCCGCGGCCCGCCACCAGATCCGTGCGCACGCCGGCCTCGTGCAGCGCTCGCAGCACGCCGGCATGGTAGGCCCCGGCGGTACCGGAACCGGTCAGGACGACGGCGGTTCGAAGTCGCGTGGAGTAGAGACGGTCGGGCGCGTCAGGGGTAATCACAGTCTCGTCGCGCGCACCTCGCTGATCGACCGCCGTCTCGCAGAGACGCGGCCTTACGCCTCGTCGTGAATGGTGGTGAGCTTGACCAGCTCGAAGGTCCGGCTGCCGCTCGGCGTCGTCACCGTAACCGAGTCCCCTTCTTCCTTGTTCAGGAGCGCGCGGCCGATCGGCGAGGCGGTCGAAATCAATCCCTGCTCGACGTCGGCGTCTTCTGGCATGACGAGCTGGTAGACGGTCAGGTGGCCGGTCGCGGGATCCTTCAGATGGGCTGTCGATCCGAATCCGACCTTGTCGCGCGGGACCTTGTCCAGATTCATCAGATGAATGTCGCTGACACGCTTCTTGAGCAGGCTGATCCGCGACTCGACCAGCCGCTGCCGTTCCTTGGCGGCGTGATACTCCGCGTTCTCACGCAGATCGCCCAGCTCGCGGGCCCGTTTGATTTCCAGCGGCAGTTCGGTCTTCAGCTCCTTGTCGAGCTGCATGATCTCGTCTTCGAATTTCTTGAGCAATCGGGCTTTCATTTTCAGGAATGGTAGCACGCCGGGGTCGTGCGGAAAGGCGTTGAGCGTGGCGGCCGGCCCGGAAGCCGTGATCCGCGGCGGCGGTACAATCGTCAGGTCGATGGAGCGCATTTCGAGCCGCCAGAATCCGATCGTGAAGCAGTTTCGCGCGCTCCTGGATCCGGTGCAGGCGCGCTCGGGCGACGTCGCCCGGATGCTGCTCGACGGCGAGCACCTCGTGGCGGAAGCCCTGGACTCGGGCGTAGCGATCGACGTGGTCGCGGTCCGCGACGATGGCGCAGACGGTGCGCTCGGCGCGCTGGCGCGCCGGGCGGCGGCGCGCGGCGCGCGCCTGCTCGGGGTGCCGAGCGCGGTACTCTCGGCGATCAGTCCGGTCCGTGAGCCTTCCGGCATCGTCGCAATCGCGCGGCGTTCCGCGCTCACGCTCGACGATGCGCTGGCGAATCCGCCGCAGCTCGTGCTGATGCTCTCACGGGTGCAGGATCCAGGGAACGTCGGCGCCATCGTCCGGGCGGCCGACGCGTGCGGCGCGACCGGGATCATCACCTCGGACGGCACCGCCGATCCCTTCGGGTGGAAAGCGCTGCGCGGATCCATGGGAAGCGCCTTCCGCATTCCCGTGGCCGCGCACGAATCACTCGAGCAGGCCGTTCGGGCAGCGAAGGAGCGCCGCATCCGCGTCCTGGCCGCTGTGCCCCGCGGCGGCACGCCGCTGCCGGGCTGCGATCTTCGAGGCGCCTCAGCCGTGCTGCTCGGCGGTGAGGGCAACGGTCTGGCTCCCCATCTCGTGACGCTGGCAGACGAGGCGATCACGATCCCCATGCGACCGCCGGCCGAGTCGCTGAACGTCGCGACCGCAGCGGCGCTGATCGCTTACGAAGCGCAACGGCAGCGCGACGAGGTCTCCAGGTGACGACATCGCTCTTCGACGAGAACGACTCCGGCAAGCCGGCCACAGAGGCCGCAGCTTCGCCACTGGCCGATCGCATGCGCCCGCGAACACTCGATGAATTCGTCGGTCAGGAAGCCGTCATCGCGCCGGGCCGGCCGCTGCGTCAGGCAATCGAGCAGGACCGGGTGCAGTCGGTCATCCTGTGGGGACCGCCGGGCACCGGCAAGACCACGCTCGCGAAGCTGATCGCCGGCGTCACCCGCGCGCACTTCATCTCGTTCAGCGCCGTGATGTCGGGCATCAAGGAGATTCGCACGGTGATGACGGAAGCCGAGGAGGCGAGGCGAAGACTCGGCCGGCGAACCATCCTCTTCATCGACGAGATCCATCGCTTCAAC
This sequence comes from uncultured Acidobacteriota bacterium, assembly GCA_963785755.1. Taxonomy (GTDB): domain Bacteria; phylum Acidobacteriota; class Vicinamibacteria; order Vicinamibacterales; family 2-12-FULL-66-21; genus JACCXG01. The sequence continues at coordinate 162,006 of CAWAXG010000075.1, forward strand.
AAGGCGCAGCAGGACGCGTTTCTTCCTCGGGTCGAGGCTGGCGACATCATCCTGATCGGCGCCACGACCGAGAATCCGTCGTTCGAAGTGAACTCGGCGCTGTTGTCGCGATCGAAGGTCTACGTACTGAAACCGCTCGGGCCGGAGAAGATCGTCGAGATTCTGCGCCGGGCACTCGACGACCCGGATCGCGGGCTGGGAGCGCTCGGGCTCCGTGCCGAGGACGAGGCGCTGGCGGGAATCGCCCGTTACGCGAACGGCGACGCGCGCGTGGCCTTGAATCTGCTCGAGCTCGCCGCCGCGACGGCGCGAACATCGAAGCATATCGACGCGGCGCTCATCGCCGATCTGACCCACAATCGCGCGCTCCTCTACGACAAGTCTGGCGAAGAGCACTACAACCTGATCTCGGCGCTGCACAAGTCGATGCGCAACAGCGATCCGGACGCATCGGTCTACTGGCTCGCACGCATGCTGGAGGCTGGCGAGGATCCCCTCTATGTGGCGCGGCGGCTGGTCCGGTTCGCGTCCGAGGACATCGGCAACGCCGACCCTCGAGCGCTCTCCATTGCGGTCGCCGCCAAGGAGGCCGTGCACTTCATCGGCATGCCGGAAGGCAACACGGCGCTGGCCCAGGCGGCCATCTATCTGGCCACCGCGCCGAAGAGCAACGCCGTGTACCGCGCGTATCTGGACGCGGCGGCGGCCGCGTCAGAAGAGCTGGCCGAGCCCGTGCCGCTGCACCTGAGGAATGCCCCGACCAAGCTGATGAAGGAGTTGGAGTACGGAAAGGGGTACCGCTACGCGCACGACGAAGCGGCGGGGATTGCCGACATGGACTGTCTGCCCCCCGCCCACCAGGGCCGGACTTTCTATGAACCCACCGGACGCGGGTTCGAGGCGACGCTCAAAGACCGCCTTACGGAGTGGAAATCACGGGTGCGGGCGCGGGCGCAACCGACAGCTTCGCGGCCATCGGCTTCACCTTCCGGAACATCTCCTCGCGGAGAGGAAGGATGAACGAGAACCGGAAATCGCCCTGCATCCGGCCAATCGGAATACCCACGAGCTGCCCTTCGGCATTCAGCACGCCGCCGCCCGAGACGCCCGGGTGCCCGTCCGTCAAGCACGTCACGAGCTTGTTCGGCGTCCGCTGGCCGACATACCCGGTCGCGACGATGATGCCCTTCGAGTAATCGTTCCCGAGACGGAAGATCGGGTCGGCGAATTCGAAGCCGTAGGTCAAATCGACGTTGAGCGCCGGCAGGTCAATCGCTTCCTTGACCTTGAGGATCGCCCAGTCGCCCGGATCGACTTCGACCCGCGCATCCCCGGAATCGACGACGCGCGCGGTGATCGGCTTGCCGTTGTATATCAGCTTGATCGAATTGATGACCCGGGGGTCGGCAACGCCCTCCTGCCCGAGAGCCACGACGCCGTGTTTCACGGTGATGAAGTAGCCGTTGCCGAGGTAGCCGGCGGTTCCGTAGCTGCTCGCGCCTTTGTCGTCGTAGGAGTAGAGCTCGACGAAGCTCTGACGGCGGTCGCGAAGCAGCGTGAGCGGGAGGAGTCCCATCTCGCTCTGCAGCTGCCGTTTGACGTCTTCGACGATCGCCGCGCGATTGTCGGAAAGGGTTGGTGCTGGTTCGACGGGAATCAGACCGGAGGTGCCGGTCGGCACGGAAAGCTGCTGTCGGCGTAGTTGATCGACCTCCGCTCGGAGCGCGGCGAGCTGCTCATGGGCGTCCTCGCTGGGACGCGCACCGAGGTAGCTGCCGAGGCCGAAGAAGAGCACCGCAAACGCCGACGCGACAACGACTGGAACTGCAAGACGACCATTAGACATACGTACTCCAAGTTCGGCAGCTGGAACCGTTCGCAATTGAACATCCAGCTTTGCGCGCCCCGAGTCAGGGGTTTGCCTTTTTCGCTTGGAACTGCACACGGCTTCGATAGACGAAGCCCCGCAGAACTTCCTGGGATAACGGAACTGTAACCGTTCTCGCGCGGGCTGTCAAGCGTAAATCTTATCGCAGTCAGCGATTTATGTAGCCGCGAGCACGACCGTTTCCGCTCCCGCAGCCTTCACTCTGCCAGTGTCGTGCCGGGCGCTCGACACCCCCCGACCGCTCGTGTATCTTGTTGTCCCTCGCCTGGTTGCCGAACACGAGCAGCATCTCCGGAGCCATTGATGTTACGACCTGCCTCTCGCCCGACAACTCGCGTTACCGCACGGATTCTCAGGATCGTGCCGGCCCTGCTGTTCGCCGGTCTTCCCCTGACGCTGATCGGACAGAGTCCGGCCCCTCATGACAGCCGCTCCGCGTGGGTCGACGAGGTAATCAAGCAGGAAAGCTACGCCTCCCCTCCGAAGGAACTGGCGGATGCCGTCCTGGCGCCGCGCTATCTGAATCTCGCGCTCACCAATCTCAGTCCCGACAAGAAGTGGTTCGCCGACGAGATCGGCGATGGCCCGGTGCCGATGAAAACGTTCGCCAAACCCTTTCACGAGCTCGGTGGCGTGTTCATCGACTTCAAAGCGCATCGCGCGCGTGCGTTGACGATCCGCAACAGCGCAGGGCTCCAGATCATCTCCGCCGCGGACGGCACGCGGAGGACGATTCAGGTGCCGGCCGGCGCGCGCGTCTCGAACGCGGCGTGGTCGCCCGACAGCTCTGGTATTGCCTTCTTCGTTCACGGTGACGATGCCACGCATATCTGGTTCGCGGACGTCGTCTCGGGAAAATCGCGGCAGCTCACGAAGACGCCAGTTCTCGCGACGCTGGTCCCGACGTTCGAATTCAGTCAGGACGGCAAGACGATCGCGTACGTCCAAGTGCCCGACGGCCGAGGCCCCATGCCGGCTGCTCCGCCGGCGCCGACGACGCCGACTGTGAAGATCGCTGACGCTGGGAAGAACCGGCTACGCACGTTCCCCAGCCTGATGTCGGCCCCGCACGAGAGGGAGTTGTTGGAATGGCACGTGACGGGTCAAGTCGTCATGCTCGACGTCCAGAAAGGCACGATCAGGAAGGTTGGCCATCCGGCGATGGTGCGCTCGCTCGATGCATCGCCCGATGCGAAGTACGTGCGGGTGACGAAGATGGTCAAGCCGTTCTCCTATGACGTGCCAGTGAGCAGCTTCGGCACGGTCGACGAGGTCTGGGACGCGGACGGCAGGATGCTCGCGAAGGTGACCGACCGGCCGATCAATCTCGGCGTGCAGGACGACACGCAGCCGGCGCCCGATCCCGCGGCCGGCGGAGGACGCGGCGGGCAGCAGCAGGGAAAACGGGACATCGCGTGGCGCGCCGACGGCCAGGGGCTGACGTTCCTGGAGCAGGAACCACCGCCCCCCGACGACGACAGCCAGGGCGCGAGGGGCGGCGCGCGCGGCCAGGGCGCCGGCGCCGACGATCAGGATTCGCCGGGCTCGCGAGGCGGACGCGGCTCACAGCCGCAGCGCAAGGACCGCCTCTATCAGTGGACCGCACCGTTCGACGAGTCGAGCAAGAAGGTCCTGTACGAGAACAGCTCGCGCATGACCGGGCTTCGATACTCACCCGACATGCAGATCATCTTCTTCTCCGAGCGGTCCGGTCAGAACTCGGTCGAGACCGCGATCTACCTGAACGATACCGCCAGGAAGTACACGCTGGCCCGCTACCGCGCCGAGGATGTGTACGCCAATCCCGGCACGCTCGTGTCGACCCGCGGCCCCGTCAGCTCCGGCGGCAGAGGCGCAGGCGGTGGTGGTGGCGGCGGACGCGGAGGTGGCGGCGGTGGCACCGGACCGGTGCAGGTGTCGGTCGATGGGCAGAGCGTGTTCTTTGCCGGCACGCTCCATCACCGCAATCCCAACGAGGTCGGCCCGAAGACGTTCATCGACAAGGTCGGGATCAAGACCGGCGACAAATCGCGACTCTACGAAAGCAGCAACGACGGCGTCTACGAGCGAGTCACGTCAATCCTCGACATCGAGAACGGCAGGTACATCGTCGCGAGGGAGAGTCCCACCGAGGTGGCGCAGAACTTCCTGGCCGAGGGGTCGAAGCGCATCCAGCTGACGAACAACCGCGACTACACGCCGGACATCACGAAAGCCAGAATCGAACGCCTCGTCGTCGAGCGTCCCGACGGCTTCAAGTTCCGCGTCACCGTGAACCTGCCGCAGGAGTATCAGCCCGGCACGCGGCTGCCGGCGCTGTTCTGGTTCTACCCGCGCGAGTATCAGGATCAGGAGTCGTACGACCGGCCGGATCGGACGTTCAACAGGAACGAGTTCCCCGCGTTCGGCGTTCGCTCGATGGAATACTTCGTCCGCCTCGGCTACGCCGTCGTCGAACCCGACTCCCCCATCGTCGGCCCGCAGGGACAGATGAACAACAACTACGTGCACGACCTGCGCACGAACCTGGCCGCGGTGATCGACGAACTGGATCGGCGGGCGCTCGTCGACCGGACGCGGCTCGCGATCGGCGGACACAGCTACGGCGCGTTCTCCGCGGTGAACGCGATGGTGCATACGCCGTTCTTCAAGGCCGGGATCGCGGGGGACGGGGCCTACAACCGGACGCTCACCCCGATCGGGTTCCAGAGCGAGCGGCGCGACCTGTGGGAAGCGCCCCATGTCTACCTGAACATGTCCCCGTTTCTCTACGCGAACAATCTGACCGGGGCGCTGCTGATGTACCACGGACTGGCGGATCAGAACGTCGGCACCGATCCCACGAACTCGATCAGGCTGTACCACGCCCTCAACGGCCTGGGAAAGACCACCGCGCTTTATCTGTATCCGCTCGAGGACCATGGGCCGGCCGCCAGGGAGACGCTGCTCGACCTGTGGGCGCGATGGTCTGCCTGGCTCGACAAATACGTGAAGAATCCGGCGAAGCCGGCGGGAGAGCAACGCCGGATCACGACCTCATCCGGGAATCGGTGACTGGCACGTCACCGGGCGGTGACGCGAAGGACGGCATCAACCCAGCCTTCGATTTCGGTCCACGTCCTGGCATCGCTCAAGGACTGGTTGTGACCCGCGCGCTCGACGAGGATGAACCGCTTCGGGCCCGCGAGCGCGTCCAGGACCCGCTCCGAATGGCTCGGGCTCGTCTCATCATCGGCGGCGCCGTGAATGAGCAGCACTGGCGCCTTGATCGACTCCGCCGCCTTCTCAGGACTTACCTGATCGATGTCGAACGCGCCGCGGTCTTCGGCCAGCGCGATCGCTTTCTCGATGACGCCAGCGGTCAGGAAGAACGGCGCGCGCTCACTCGCCACGGTCCGAAGGTCGGAGAAGACCTCCGCCGCGACAACGCCGGTGACACGGCGGTTCAGCGCCGCCTCCTGAAGCGCCACGGCCGCCCCGAGTGACGTGCCGACGAGAATGACCGGGCCTGACTGCACCGTCTCGATGACGCGTCGAAGGTCGGCCTTCTCGTGGAAGCCGTAGGTGCAGATCTCCCCTTCTGACTTGCCGTGCGCCCGGCTGTCGTACGCGATCACGTCCAGCCCCTTCGGGGTGAAGCGCTGGATGACGCCGACACCGCTGCCCCGGTTGTCGGCGACCCCGTGCAGGTAGATGATCGTGGCCCGGCGAGCGCCCTCTCCCTGGCAGTACCAGCCGCGCAGCGTCACACCTTCGCCGGCAAAGTCGCGCTCGACGCACGAGCGCGGCCGGTCCGGTATCGAGTCGTGGCGAGTTGGATAAAGGAGCCCGCCCGCGGCGATGGACGGAAGCTGGAAGCTCACGACCGCCGCCGCCACGGCGGCGAGCACCATGACGACGACGATCGCGGTCAGGAAGCGGCGGCTCACTCAGCGAATGAGCTTGCGCAGCTCATCGAGGTAGCGCGGCACAGCCTTGAGCGGCGATTCCTCGGCCTCGTACTCGAGCACCACGTAGCCCCGATAGTTCACGTCGCGGAGGATCTTGACGATCCGCGCGAGATCGGCGTGCTGCCGTTGCTTGGCGACGGTGATCTCGCTCTTCACCTGGGTCACGACAGCGTACGGAGCCAGCCTCGCGAGATCGGCATACGGATCGGCGCCGCGGAAGTTGCCGGTATCCAGGTTCACGCCGAACCAGTCCGATCGCACCTCGCGGACGATCGTCAGGATCTGGTCCGCGGTCGTGACGATGCCGCCGTGGTTCTCGAGGGCGAGCACGATCCCGCGCGTCGCCGCATGCTCGCAGGCGCGGTGGATGGCATCGACACACCACTTGCGCGCGTCCGCCTCCGACGTGCCCTTCTGCAGATCGCCCGCGAAAATCCGGATCGTCGGCGCATGGAGCTCCGCCGCGAGATCGATCCAGCGCTTGACATGATCGATCTCCTTGTCCAGTTGCGGGCCCGGCGGGTAGGTGAACGTATTGCGGACGGCGGTGCCTGAAATCGACAGCCCCTGGATCAGGGCATGGCGGCGGAGCGACCGGCAGTACTCCGGCGTGGCAGGTTCGGGAAAGTAATACGACGTCGGCTCGATGCCCTCGAGGTCGTAGGTCGAGGCGAGATCGACGAAATCGTCGAGGGTCATCGACTTTTTCGGACCCGAGAGCGAGTCGCGGAACGAGTACGCGGCCAGGCTCAGCTTCATTCGCGGCGGCCCGGTGCGTTTGATGGGGTCGATGGCGGCTGCCGATGACGGCAACATCATGGCAGGAAGCGCCGCGACAGCGGAGACGAATGCGCGTCGGTTCATGCGGAGAGGTTACCGCAGTCCGATGCGGGGGAGAACCCCGTATGTGCTGCCGGGCGGACGGGGCGCGGGCGATTGACAGGTCCTCACGTGCGCCGCCAGAATCTCCGCATCTATGCGCACCCGATCCTTCTTTCTGACCATTCCGCTGCTCGTGCTCTTCACCCTGACCCTCGCGGCCCGGCCCGAACCGCCTCAGGGCGGCGCTCAGGCCAAACCGCGGCCCCAGGACACCGAGGTCTGGGAGCCGGTGCCGAGGGTCGTCACCCCTGCATTCACGCTCGGCGAGCCGCCGCCGGATGCCGTCGTCCTGTTCAACGGACGCAACATCGATCAGTGGGAGTCGGCCAACCCGGAGAGGTCGCCCGCGCGGTGGACGGTGGCCGACGGCATCATGACCGTGAACAAGGCCGCGGGGAATATCGAGACGAAACGCAGCTTCGGCAGCTATCAGCTGCACCTCGAATACCGGATCCCGGCGGGGACGAGCGGGTCCGGCCAATCGCGGGGCAACAGCGGCCTCTTTCTCGCGTCGACCGGTCCCGGCGATGCGGGCTACGAGCTGCAGATTCTCGACTCGTTCGAGAACAAGACCTACGCGAACGGCCAGGCGGGCAGCATATACAAGCAGTCCATCCCGCTTGCCAACGCCTGCAGGAAGCCAGGTGAATGGCAGTCGTACGACGTCGCCTGGACGGCGCCGGCGTTCAACGCCGACGGGTCGGTGAAGACCCCCGCCTACGTGACGGCGTTTCACAACGGCGTGCTGATCCAGAACAACTTCGCGCTGAAGGGGGAAACCGTCTACATCGGCGCGCCACAGTACAAAGCGCATGGTCCGTCGCCGATCAAGCTGCAGGCGCACAACGACCCGAGTCCGCCGATCAGCTTCCGCAACATCTGGGTGCGGGAGTTCTGAGGCGAAGCGGTCAGGCCGTCACGGCGTCGAGTGCGGCGGGCCGGGGGATGACCTTGACGCGGTCGCCGACGCGAATCCGACCGGCCGTCACCACCCGGGCGTTGAGCCCGCGGAGCTGAAGCTCGCGGCCGAGCGGCGAGTTGACGAACTTGACCGCCTCGAGCCCGAACCTGGCGACGAACTTGTCGCAGCCGGTATGCGGCAGGCTGGTGACCTCGATAACCGACGAGCCCATCGCGAGACGGGTGCCCGGCGGCAGGTGCTCGACGCTCAGGTCCATGTCGACGAAGAGCTGATCGCCGGCAAGAGGCCACTGGCTTTTATCCTGTGCGAGCAGCGCAATCACGCGGGAATTCATCACCGTGAGCTGCATCTCCGGGTGCGACGAGCCGTCGGCGGTCCGCGAGCTGCCGCGCGTGCCCCAGTTGTCCCCGACCAGCCCCTGCACCAGGTCGAGATGACCTTCGTCGATCACTTCGCGCTCGCCCACCTGCGGCCGCCGCACGATCAGCTCGAGCACCCCTTCGTTCCTCGGCGCCTGCCGGATCGCGGCAAGTCCCGCCTCGAGATCTTCCCGTCCCAGGTGCCTGACGACAACGGACATCGCTCCAGTTCCTTTCTGCTCGAAAACACGACGTGTGCTTCGCGCCGCTTCAAATCCGCTGGAAGTTCTTCTCTACTTCCCGCCGGGTGAGACGGAGCACGACTGGACGGCCGTGGGGGCAGACGCTCGAATAGGCCGTGCGCCGCAACTCGGCGAGGATGTACCGCATTTTCTCATGCGTGAGGGGATAGTTCGCTTTGACCGCCGCGTGACACGCCATGGTCGCGGCGATCCGGCGCAGCGCTTCTTCGACGCGCGATCCGCCGCTGCCCCCTTCGAGGTCTTCCGCCAGCGCACGCACGGCCGCTTCGCACTCGGCCGGCTCGAGGAGGGCCGGAACGGCCGACAGCCGCACGCTGCCGCCACCGAACTCCTCCACGTCGAGGCCGAAGCGCTCGAGCAGCGGCGCGTGCTGGGCGAGGCTGGCGCGCTGCGCCGGCGACAGTTCGATCACGATCGGGGTGAGCAGCCGCTGACTCTCCAGCCGTCCCGACGTCAGCTTCCCGGTGATGAGCTCGAACAGGATGCGCTCGTGCGCGACGTGCTGGTCGATGATCGCGATCCCCTCATCGTCAACGGCAACGATGTAGGTATCCCGGAACTGCCCCAGGGCGATCATCGGACGGATCCCGGCGGCCGCCGGATCCTCTGTGCCTCCCGCCATCGCGACGGCTCGCTCTATTTCATGCTCGAGGCTGCCGCCGGGCTGACTCGGGGCATCGGTGGCCGTGCGCCGGCCTTCCCATGCGGCGGCGAGGTCGCCCTTGACCGCGAACGTCGCCTGAGGAATCGGCCGATCGATCGGATATGGCTCCGGCGACCACCGGCTCCCGATGCTGGCGCCGGCAAGGACGCCGGGAATCGTCATCGGGCGAGGCTCACCGGGCCGCACGTCGAAGGGTGACAGCTGCAGCTCGGGCGCCGGCGCTCGTCCGAGCGTATCGGCGAGGCCGCGCCTGAGCACTTCGTGCACGAGCGACTGCTCGAGAAAGCGGACTTCGGCCTTGGTCGGATGCACGTTGACGTCGACCCGATCCGGCGGCATCTCGATGAACAGATGCACTTCGGGACTGCGCTCCTTGATCGTGGCGACGCTGTAGGCTTCGGAAATCGCGTGCGCGATCGTTCGATCCTTGACGATGCGCCGGTTGACGAAGACGTTCTGCGGACCTCGGACCGGCCCATGGTCGCCGAGGGCGGCGACATATCCATGGATGCGCAGGCCCGCGGCCTCCTTGTGCAGCTCGATCAGGTCCGGCCGCTCACCGAACAGCTGAAAGAACCGCTCGGCCAGGCTCCGCGCCGGTGGACATTCGAGCAGCTTCCGGGAGCCCGACGTCAGCCTCCACCCCGTCTCCGGGTATCCGAGAGCGAGCTGCGTCAGCAGCCGCGAGACCTGGGTGGCTTCTGCCGTATCCGATTTCAGGAATTTGCGGCGGGCGGGCAGGTTGTAGAAGAGATTGCCCACCTCGATGCAGGTGCCCTCGGGGGTGCCGATTTCACGAACCGACACGACGTCACCGCCGTTGATCCGGATCTCGGTACCGCTCGCGGTGCTGCGCGCGCGCGTCCGCAGCACGAAGTGCGACACCGATGCGATGCTGGGCAGCGCCTCGCCACGGAATCCCAGCGTTCGAATCGCGCCGAGATCCTCGGGAGTCAGAATCTTGCTCGTCGCGTGGCGCTCGACGGCCAGCCGCGCATCCTCCGGATCCATACCTTCGCCGTCGTCCTCGACCCGGATGCTCTTCTTGCCGCCGAGATCGATCGTGACCGCGATGCGCGTCGCCCCGGCATCGAGCGCGTTCTCGACGAGCTCCTTGACCACGGAAGCGGGCCGTTCGACGACTTCTCCCGCCGCAATCTGATTCGCGAGATGCAGCGGCAGGCGATGAATCCGTGGCAATGCGTTGCCCCTTATCCCTCGTTCCGTGGTACTTGTGCCTTGTCCCAGCTACTCGTACTTGTCCCTTGTCAAATCCAACCCTTCCGGCGGAACAGGAACAGCATGCCGAAAGCCACGCCGGCCATCATCACCACGATCCACCAGAACTGTGCGCCGTCGCCGCCCGGCAGGTGCGGCAGCGGCACGTTCATGCCGTAGAGGCCTGTCAGCACCGTCAGCGGCAGGAAGATCGTCGAGATCAACGTCAACCGCTTCATGATCTGGTTGAGCTGATTCGAGACCGAAGCAAAATGCGCGTCGAGAATACCGGCGATGCGATCCTGGAAGAAGAATGCTTCATCCGCCAGTCGAACCAGGTGGTCGTAGACATCGCGGTAGCGCAACGCCAACGGCTCCGAGATGTTCGGAAACTCCCGGCGCGCGAGCCGGCCGACGACGTCCCGCTGCGGCAGCACGATTCGGCGAAGCGAGGCGACATCGCGCTTGAAATCGAGAATCCGCTTGGCGAGCGCCGTGTCAGGACGGGTGAAGATTTCCTTTTCGAGCTTGTCCAGCCGCGCGTGGAGCTGATCCACTTCGGGCCGGTAGTTGTCGACCATCGTATCGATGATGCGGTGCATGAGCACGCCCGGCCCCTCGCCGAGGATTCTGGCGTTCCGGCTACAGAGATCGCCGACCTTGCCGATCGAGCGCGACACGCCGGGGTGCACGGTGACGAGGTACTGCTCGCCGAGAAAGAAATCGACGTCGCGGGTCTGGAAGTAGTGTTCGCGAGCTTTGAAGTCGATGCCGTGAAGGATGACGTAGAGGTAGTCGCTGTACGACTCCACCTTGGGATGGTGGATTTCCGAGAGCGCGTCCTCGACCGAGAGCTCGTGGAAGTGAAAGACGTCGGTGAGAACGCGCGCTTCGGCAGCCGTCGGCTTGTCGAGATCCACCCACACGACGACGCCGCTCCCCGGCTGCAGCCAGGCAGGGTCCACCATCTCGAGGCACTGGGTGGACCCTGCTGCGTGTTTGTAGACCTTGATCAATCCCCGACCTTGAGCTGCAGCGCCGCCTGCGCCGCGGCCAGGCGTGCCACCGGAACGCGATACGGCGAGCAGCTCACGTAGTCGAGCCCGACCTTCTCGAAGAAGTGGATCGACGACGGGTCGCCGCCGTGCTCGCCGCAGATCCCGAGCTTCAGGTTCGGCCGCGCGGCGCGGCCCTTGGTCACCGCGATCTCGACGAGCTGGCCGACGCCGGTGACGTCGATCGTGGCGAACGGGTTCTTCTTGACGATCTCCAGCTCCTGATACTGCGGCAGGAACGAGCCCGAGTCGTCACGCGACATGCCGAGGCCGGTCTGCGTGAGATCGTTGGTGCCGAAGCTGAAGAACTCCGCCGACTGCGCGACCTCGTCGGCCGTGAGCGCGCCGCGCGGGATCTCGATCATCGTGCCGACCATGTAATTCAGCTTGACCTTCTGCTCCGCCTGGACCTCGCGCGCCGCCTGGTGCACGACCTCGATCTGCAGATCCAGCTCCTTCTTGAACCCGACCAGCGGAATCATGATCTCCGGCCGGACCTTGATGCCTGCCTTCTGCACCTCCGCTGCGGCTTCGAAGACCGCGCGCGCCTGCATCGCCGAGATTTCGGGATAGCCGATCCCGAGGCGGCAGCCGCGGAAGCCGAGCATCGGGTTGAACTCGTGCAGCTGCGCGACGCGCTGCTGGATGCGCGCCGCCGGTACGCCGATCTTCTTCGCCAGCTCCGCCTGCTGCTCCTTCGTGTGCGGCAGGAACTCGTGGAGCGGCGGGTCGAGGAAGCGAATGGTCGCCGGATAGCCCTTCAACGCGCGGAAGATGCCCGCGAAGTCCTCGCGCTGGTACGGCAGCAGCTTGGCGAGCGCGGCCTTCCGCTCCTCCACCGTCTCGGCGAGGATCATCTCGCGCATCGCATCGATGCGATCGCCCTCGAAGAACATGTGCTCGGTACGGGTGAGGCCGATGCCGACGGCGCCGAATGCGACGGCGTTCTCCGTCTGTTCCGGGGTATCGGCATTGGTGCGGACGCTCATGCGCGTCGCGTCCGAGCACCATTTCATCAGCTGCTGGAAGTTCTTGAACTTCTCGGTCTGCCGGGCCGCCTTGTCGCCGTCGATGAGTCCGGCGACGATCTCCGAGGGCGCAGTCTTGACCTGGCCGGCGTAGACCTTGCCGGCCGTGCCGTCGATCGACATCCAGTCGCCTTCCCTGAACGTCTGCCCCTCGACCGTCACCGTGCGCGCCTGGTAGTCGACTTCGACCGCCGCGGCGCCGCAGACGCACACCTTGCCCATCTGCCGCGCCACCAGCGCCGCGTGTGACGACACGCCGCCGCGCGCGGTCAGGATGCCTTCAGCCGCGATCATGCCGCGCAGATCCTCGGGCGAGGTCTCCACGCGCACGAGCAGCACCTTCTCGCCCTTGTCGGCGGCCGTCACGGCGCGCTCGGCGTTCAGGTAAATCTGACCGGATGCCGCGCCCGGCCCGGCGGGCAGGCCCGTGGCAATCGCCTTCGCCTTGGCGACTTCCGCCGCGTCGAATACCGGCGCCAGGAGCTGCTCGAGCTGGTCGGCGGGATTGCGCATCACCGCCGTCTTCCAGTCGATCAGCTTCTCCTTGTACATGTCGATCGAGAACTTCAGCGCCGCCATGGCCGTGCGCTTGCCGTTGCGCGTCTGCAGCATGTAGACGACGCCGTCCTCGATGGTGAACTCGAAGTCCTGGACGTCCTTGAAGTGCTTTTCGAGCGTGGCGCGGATGCGCTCGAGCTCGGCATAGGCCTTCGGCATCTGCTTCTTGAGCTCGGCCACCGGCTCCGGCGTCCGCACACCGGCGACGACGTCCTCGCCCTGCGCGTTGATGAGGAACTCGCCGTAGAACTCCTTGACGCCGTTGGCAGGGTTGCGCGTGAAGGCGACACCCGACCCGGAATTGTCGCCGGTGTTGCCGTAGACCATCGCCTGCACGTTGACCGCGGTACCCCACTCGGTCGGGATGTTGTATTTGCGGCGGTAGACGATCGCGCGATCGTTCATCCACGAGCCAAAGACCGCGCCGACCGCGCCCATCAACTGGTCCCACGGGAGATCCGGGAACTGCTTGCCCACACGCTCCTTCACCAGCGCCTTGAACCGGACGACCAGCTCCTTCAGATCGTCGACCGTGAGCTTGGTGTCCTCGACATCCTGGTGATACCGATCGTGCTTGAGGCCGTGGATCACGGTCTCGAACGGATCGTGATCCTCATCCGGCCGCTTCTGCACGCCGAGGACGACGTCGCCGTACATCTGCACGAAGCGGCGGTAACAGTCCCACGCGAACCGCGCGTTGCCGGTCTTGGCCGAGAGCGCCTCGACCGTCCGGTCGTTGAGGCCGAGATTGAGGATGGTGTCCATCATGCCCGGCATCGAGTCGCGGGCGCCCGACCGCACCGAGACGAGCAGCGGGTTCTTGAGGTCGCCGAACGTCTTGCCGGTCTGCTGCTCGATTGCGGCGACGCCCGCCTCCATCTGCCCGCGCAGCGCCGGCGGATACGTCCGCTTGTTGGCGTAGTAGTAGGTACAGACTTCGGTGCTGATCGTGAAGCCGGGCGGCACGGGCAGCCCGATGCGGCACATCTCGGCGAGATTCGCGCCCTTGCCGCCGAGCAGCGGCTTCATCGATCCGTTGCCATCCGTCTTGCGGCCGAAGAAGTACACGTACTTCGCCTTCGCGCCCTTCGCCGGTGCTGTCTTGACGGCCGCGCGCCTGGACGCCGTCCGCTTCGCTGCGGCCCGAGCGGCCGACTTCTTCGCTGCCTGTGTCTTCGCCATTTCGCTACCGCCTACTCCGTCTGAGGAACGATTTCTGAGATGTCCGCGAGATTGAGGATCAAATCGCGGAGGTTGGCCATGAGGGTCAGACGCGCGGTCCTCACGCGCGCGTCGTCCGCCATGACAAAGACTTCGGTGAAGAACCGATCGACGACCTGACGCAGGCCCGCGATCTCGGTGAACGCACGGGTATAGTCCGCCGCCGCGGCCGCCGCGGCCACTGACGGGCGCCGCTGGTCGAGCTGCCCGAGCAGGGCGCGTTCGGCCGGCTCCGACAGGGCATCGCGATCGAGCACGCCGACCTGCGGCAGCTCGCGCGCGATGTTCTTGACGCGCTTGAATAGCACGGCCAGCGCCTGAAAGTCCTCGGACGCGCGCATGTCCTGGATGGCGCGCGCCAGCCGCCGCGACCGCAGCGGCACAACGTCGGGTGATGAGGTCGCCGCGCGCGCGACGTGAACGGAGAAGCCTCGCTGCTCGAGGGCGTATCGCACACGTTCGGCCGCAAAGGCGATCAGCTGGCCGGCGGCTTCCGCCGACTCGCCGAACGGCGAGCGGGCGCGCGCCGCGAGCGGCGCGAACGCCAGCTCCCGGTCGATGCCCGTCAGCTCGGGCAGGTCCATCAGGATGCGCACGATGCCGTGCATCTGACGTCGCAATCCGAATGGATCGCGCGAACCGGTCGCGCGCTCACCGGCATGCAGCAGCCCGACCACGGTATCGAGCTTGTCGGCGAGCGAAACCGCCGCCCAGGTCACGGCGGCCGCGCCGAGCGCCTCGGGTGACGGCGGCGCCTCCGCTTCGACGGCGATCGGCAGGTAGTGGTGATAGATCGCCTTCCACACTGCCTCCGGATGCCCCTCTTCCCGCGCGTAAATGCCGCCCATCGTGCCCTGGAGCTCGGGAAACTCGAAGACCATGTCGGTGGTGAGGTCGGCCTTCGCCAGGCGCGCCGCGGTTGCCGCATGCGGCGCGGCCTGGGGCGCGCCGAAGGGCTCCTGCGCGATCCAGGATGCGAGCGCCTCGACCCGCTGCGTCTTGTCCCGATAGCTCCCGAGCTTCTTGTGGAACAGCACCGTGTGCAGCCGATCGAGCCGCGACTCCAGTTTCGACTTCCGGTCGCTCTCCCAGAAGAACCGCGCATCGCGGAGCCGCCCGGTGACGACGCGCTCGGCATTCTTCGCGATGACGCGCTCGTCTTTCGGCTGGGTGTTGACGACGGCCAGGAACGCTTCCTTCAGTTCGCCGTCCTCGGAGACCACCGGGAAGTAATGCTGATGGTGGACGAGCGTCGTCGCGAGCACTTCCTGCGGCAGCGCCAGAAAGGCGCGATCGAAGAACCCTGCGACCACGGCCGGATACTCGACGAGGTCGGCGACCTCGTCGACGAGCGCGTGATGCTCCTTGAGCACCACGCGGCCGCTCAATCGTCTCGCATGCCCCTCGAGATCGCGGGCGATGCGATCGCGCCGCTCCGCGTGATCGAGGACGACGAAATGCTCCTTGAGACGAGCGTCGTATTCCTCGAAGCTGCGGACCTTGATCGAGCGTCCGGCACGCCCGCTGGT
Source organism: uncultured Acidobacteriota bacterium (assembly GCA_963785755.1). Lineage (GTDB taxonomy): Bacteria > Acidobacteriota > Vicinamibacteria > Vicinamibacterales > 2-12-FULL-66-21 > JACCXG01. The sequence goes on from CAWAXG010000075.1 coordinate 177,543, forward strand.
CGAGAGGAACCGGTGTCCGTAGGTCAACGCCCCGGAGCCAATCTCCTGGACCTGCGGCCCCGACGCATGCGGCGCCCGGCCAATCACGAACGGGACGACACGGCCGCCGTAGAGAAACAGCAGCCAGCGAATCGGGCGCCCGAACACGAACTCGGTCTTGCCCTCGTCGAGCGTCGCGTCCCATCGCATCTGTTTGGGGAACGACAGATCGCGCAGCACCTGACCGAAGACGTCGGGGAGCGCGTCGATCGCGCTCTTGCCGCGCTGGCGTTTGAGGTAGGTCAGGTACTCGCCGCGGGGTCCTGCCGCGCGACCGAGATCGGCGACGGTCACGCCTTGCTTCTTCGCAAATCCGGCGGCTGCCGGTGTGGGTGCGCCGTCCGGACCGAACGCCGCCGATACCGGCGGCCCCGTCACGACCTCCTCGAGGTCCTCCTGGCGCTCGGCGATCTTCGCGAAGCGGGCGGTGAGACGCCGCGGCGTGCTATAGGCCTCGACCGGCGCCCCGGGCGCAATGCGGTGCTCCTTGAGACGCGCCTCGAGCCGTTCACCGAATTGACGCGTCAGACCCGGGAGCCACGCCGCGGGCAGCTCTTCGACGCCGATTTCGATCAGTAGTTCTCTATCCATGCTTCCTAGGTTTTTTCTTCGTGACTTCGAGCCTTCGTGGCTTCGTGCGAGGCCGAAGCCCCGTCCGCCGGCAGGCTGTCCTTCGCACCATCCTCCCCCACCCACGCCTTCGCGATCGACAGCGCCAGCTGGCGCACTCTCAGGATGTACGCCATGCGCTCGGTGACGCCGATCCCGCCGCTCGAATCGAGCAGATTGAACATGTGGGAGCACTTCAGACAGTAATCCAACGCCGGCAGCACCAGTCCTGAGCGCAGCAGCATGCCGGCCAGACCGTAGTACTCGTCGAACAGGTTCCGGTGCAGGGCATGCAGCTCCGCCGGCGGCATGTCCACCTGGCCGAAAGCGTATCTGGACTGCTCCACTTCGTCGCGATGACGGACGTCGCGGTACTTGACCCCCGGTCCCCACTCCACCTCGTACACGTCCTCGACATCCTGGAGGGCCATCGCCAGGCGCTCGAGCCCGTAGGTCAGCTCGACGCTGATCGGCGACAGGTCGATGCCGCCCGCCTGCTGGAAATACGTGAACTGCGTGATCTCCTGGCCGTCGAACAGCACCTGCCACCCGATACCCCAGGCGCCCAGCGTCGGCGATTCCCAGTTGTCCTCCTCGAACCGGACGTCGTGCGCGCGCAGATCGATGCCGCAGGCCTCGAGGCTCTGCAGGTAGAGCTGCTGGATGTCATCGGGGGCTGGTTTGAGAATGACCTGAAACTGATGGTGCTTGAACAGGCGGTACGGGTTCTCGCCGAACCGGCCGTCTGCGGGACGCCGCGACGGCTGCACGTAGGCCACGCTCCAATGCTGGGGACCGAGCACCCGAAGGAACGTTTCCGGGTGCATGGTGCCCGCTCCCATTTCGATGTCGAGCGGCTGCTGCAGCAGGCACCCGCGCGACGTCCAGAACTCGGACAGCTTGAAGATGAGCTGCTGCAGAGTCACCATGCCGACGCGCACGAAGAGATCCCCCGCAAGCCCAGCGTCTCGGCGCGGCAGACATCAGGAGGAAGACTGAGGACGGTCATCGAATCTCACGCATTTCGCGCAATACGCGCACGGACTTCAACTCTTTCTCGAGGTGGTGAATGATTAGCCGCCGGTGCGCCGCTTCGAGCTCTTTCGCGGCGCGCGGGCCGAGCGGCAAGGTTTCCAATTGCTCGGGAGCGATCGTCGTGGCGCACGCCAGGAACCCCATCGCCTCGGAAGAGAGCACCGTCCCCCCGCGCGACGTCGCGCAGTCCCGGCACACCAGCGCGGTTTCGCGCGGTGGCATCGAGGCGCCCGCGCCGAGCGCCGCCCCACATCCGGCGCACCACCGAATCGACGGATACACGCCCTGCAGCCGGAGGAGCCAGTACTCGAAGTATCTGGCCAGCGGCTCGATCGGCGCACCCGCCGCCAGGGCATCCACGACGGACGATCCCAGGCGGTAAAGCTTCTCGTCTGTGTGGGATTCGGGGGCCCACTCGTCTATGAGCTCGGCGAAGTACCCGACATGCCCCAGGGCGTCTCCGGAACCCGACAACGGCGACCGGGTCGGCTCCACGAAGTTCAGCCGCACGAGCTCTCGCTGTTCCCGTTCGTAATAGGCCACCCCCGCACGCGTCATGGGCTCGAGTGCCCCCATGTAACGCGATTTCGGCCGTCTCGCGCCTTTCGCCACGCCCCGTTTCTTGCCGCGATCGCGGGTCAGAAACACGACAATGCGATCGGCCTCGCCGAGCTTGTACGTGCGCAGAATCAGCGCCTCGGCCTGATAGACCGGCATGACCAGCCTTCTATTCTATCCGTCCCCTCCCAGGTATTTGATGAACACGGTCCCCAGCCCGAGGAAGGACAAAAACCCGAACATGTCGGTCAGCGTCGTGATGAAAACCGACGAGGCCAGGGCGGGATCGACCTTGAGCGCCCGCAAGGTCAACGGAATCAGGGTGCCGGCAGTTGCGGCGACGAACATGTTGATTACCATCGCGGCGCCGATGATGCCTCCGAGCCAGGCGTTGCCCTTCCACAACCAGACCACGAGGGCGGCCACGACCCCGCAGCCGATGCCGTTGGCAATGCCGACCACCGCCTCCTTCAACAGAGCCTTCCGCGTGTTCGCCCACGTCAGCTCCCCCAGCGCGATGCCGCGGACGATGACCGTGAGCGTCTGCGTGGCCGCGTTGCCTCCCATGCCGGCCACGACCGGCATGAAAACCGCCAGCGCGCTGACCTTCGCGATGGTGGTCTCGAACAGCGCCACGACCGAGGCGGCAAGGAACGCGGTTCCGAGATTGACCTGAAGCCACGGCAGCCGCTTTCGCAGCGACTCCAAGGCGGGCGTGAACACCCGGTCGTCGCCGGTCACGCCGGCCAGGCGATACACGTCCTCCGTCGCCTCGTCCTTGATGACGTCGATGACATCGTCCACGGTGATGACGCCGACGAGCTTGTTCTCCTCGTCGACGACCGGGATCGCGAGCAGGTTGTACGACGCGACCTGGCGCGCGACTTCTTCCTGGTCCATGTCGACGCGGACGCTGATCAGGTCGGTCGTCATGATCCGCTTCAGCGGAGTCGTCGGGGGCACGAGCAGTAGCCGCCGGAGCGAGACGACGCCGACGAGATGCCTGCGGGCGTCGATCACGTACAGGTAGAAGACCATCTCGAACTCGCGCGATCCCTGGAGCGCGGTGATGGCTTCGCCGGCGGTGATGTCCTCCGAAAGCGCGAAGACCTTCGGATTCATGATGCGGCCGGCCGTCTGCTCCGGATACTCGAGGAGCTCGCCGACCTCGCCGCCGGCCGGACGCTTCTGCATCAACTCGAGGACGGCGGCGGACAGCTCTTTCGGCAGATAGTCGATGATGGCGGCCGCGTCGTCCGATGGCAGTTCCTGGAGCAGCTTGCCGACTTCCTCCGCTGGCCGTCCCGCCAGCAGTGCCGCGCCCCCTTCCGGACCGAGCTCGCTGAGGGCCTCCATGGCAAGACGGCTGTTCCGTTCGACCAGCAGCGAGAAGGCCGAGTGGCGTTCCTTGTCCGGCAGCTCCGAGAAAACCTGCGCGAGATCCGCGGGATGCTGCTTCTGCAGCAGATTCACGAGGTTCGCCGTCGCGCCTACTCGGAGAAGACGCTTGACGGAGTCGAGAATGACATCGAGCTTGCGCTGCGGCATGTGAGTCCGGTCGGGATCAACGAGAACCCCTCAATTTACCATGACTTAGGGGTCGTCTGGGGGGGATTGGGGCGGGCGCGGGTGCTGTCGTCCTCCTTCGGCAGGTCGCGGCGATTTCACTCCGATGGCACGAGCGGCTCGATTTGGGAGTTGCCCGCCGCCGCTCGCGGCTCGGTCGCAGGCGACGAGCTCTGGCGAGGCCTCGCCGTAGCGCGCGAGATCCGTGGCGCGCGGAGGCGGGAAAGTTATCGAGCTCGAGCGCTTTTTTTCGGTTTCTTGAAGGTGCGCGGCACGCCGATCTCGTCCAGCGCTCGATCGTCGTTCCGCCAGTCTGGATTCACCTTGACGCGAAGATCCAGGTACACCCGCGTGTCGAACGTATTCTCGAGATCCTTGCGGGCGTCCGTCCCGATCCGCTTGATCATCTCGCCGCCGCGCCCGATGACGATGGCCTTCTGCGATTCCTGTTCGACGAGGATGGTGCAGTACAGGCGCAGAATGCGATCGCGTTCTTCCTCGTCGAACTTGTCGATCACGACCGCGGTCGAGAACGGCAGCTCGGCGCGGGTATGCTGCAGGAGCTTCTCGCGGACGGTCTCGGCGACCAGCGTCCGTTCCGGTTGATCGGTCAGATAGTCTTCCGGGTAGATCGGCTCCCCTTCAGGAATCTGTTCGAGCACCACGCGCTCGAGTCGATCGACGCCATCCCCGGTCTGCGCCGACACCGGCACGATCGCCGCGAAGTCGTGCCACTTCTGCGTCCGCTCGATCAATGGCAGCAGCTTCGCCTTGGCGACCGCGTCGATCTTGTTCAGCGCGAGCACCACGGGCGCCCGCACTTTCTCCAGCAGCCCCGACACGTACTCGTCGCCGTGGCCCGGCTTCGTGGTCGCATCGAACACGAGCACGATGACGTCGACCTCGCGCAGCGTGTCGAGCGCGGCATCGACCATGCGCACGTTCATGCGATGGAGGGGCCGGTGAATGCCAGGTGTGTCGACGAACACCACCTGGCCGTCCGGATAGTTCTTCACTCCCAGGATCCGGTGCCGCGTCGTCTGCGGCTTGTCCGAGACGATCGCCACCTTCGCGCCGACGATCGTGTTCAGCAGCGAGGACTTCCCCGCGTTGGGTCGGCCGATGAAAGAGACGGAGCCGGAGCGCACGGGCATCTACCTGGCCGGGTTCCCTTCGATGTCGTAGTGCACGATGGGCGCAATGGCCGTGGCCTTCAGCGGCGCCTCGATCGCCTTCCGGTCGCCGACAATCACGATCGCAAGCTTGTCGACGTCGATGTATTTCTTGGCGACGCGAACCACATCGTCTCTGGTCACGGCGCCAATCGATTTCGCGTACTGCTGGTAGTAGTCGTCGGGCAGCGCCTGGGTCCACAAGGTGGTCAACGCGGAATTGATGGAGGTCACCGATTCGAACGTCGCCGGCAGCCGCTGAATCAGCGCGTCCTTGGCGACGGCGAGCTCGTCGTCGGTGACCGGGCGCGCGCCGAGAATGCCACGGAGCTCTTTCATGAACTCGACGAGCGCCGCGTCGCTCTTGTCCGACACGATATCGCCGGAGCTGCTGAACGCGCCCGGCCCCTTGCCGTAGGCAAACTGCGAACCCACGCCGTAGCTGTAGCCCTTCTCCTCGCGGATGTTGGCATTGAGCCGGGACTGGAACATCCCACCGAGCATGGTGTTCATCACCTGCAGCGCAAAATAGTCGGGCGTGCTCCGCGGCGGGCCGGGCCGTCCGATCACGACGGTCGACTGCGCCGCGCCGGGCTTGTCCACGAGGAAGATCGTCGTCGGCTTCGGTTCGGGGGCGGCTGGATACGTGAAGGACGGCCGCTCACCGCCCTTCGGCCACACCGCCAGCGCTTGTTCGATGACCGGCTTCACCGCGGCGGCCGCGACGTCGCCGACGACCGTGACCAGTGCCCGGCCCGGCTGGTAGTACGCCTTGTGAAACGCCATCACGTCGTCCCGCGTGATCGCCTTGGTCGATTGCTCGGTGACGACCCGCCCGTAGGGATGCGAGCCGCCGTACACGATGCGGGGAAACACTCGATTGGCGATTGCTCCCGACTGCGCCTTCTGCTGCTCGAGCTGCACGAGCCGCTGGCCGCGCAAGCGCTCGAGCGAGACCTCGGGGAACGTGGAGTTCGCCAGCATGTCGGCGAGGACGCCGAGGGTTGCCGGGAACTTCGCCGCGGTCGACACGAAGCTGATCGACCCGCTTTCGCCACCGATATTGACCGAGATCGACGTGCCGAGCAGCTGCAGCGCGTTCGAGAGCGCCTCGCCATCGCGCGTTTTCGTGCCTTCGCTCAGCATCGCCGCAGTGAGCGACGCGAGCCCCTGCCGGCCATCCGGCTCGAACTGGTGCGCGCCGCCGAGCAGCGTGATCGAAAACGACACGAGGGGCAGCCCGTGCTTCTCCGAGACGATCAAGTCTGCGCCGTTGCTGAGCGTCGATTTCGTCCACGCCGGCACCCTGAGCACGGGGGTCTTGTCCGGCGTCGGGATCTTCTTTCGATCGAGCGCCTGCTGCGCCGCCGGCGTCAGCGACAGCGCGAGCACGAACACGAGAACGAGCCAGCGCCTCATTTGCCACCTTCCGGCTTCTTCGCGTCGTAATCGGTGACGCGCGTGCTCGCCTCGGGCTTCGCCGCCTGATCCAGCTTGCCGGTTGGCACGACGCTCAGGACAACTCGCCCGCGCGTCAGGTACTTGTTGGCCACGCGTTTCACGTCGTCCGCCGTGACCGCGAGCGTCTTCTGATAGTCGGTGCGAAACGCCGCCGGATCGCCCTGATAGCCGGCGCCGTCGGCCAGGCGAAACGCCTTGCCGAGATTCGATTCCAGGCTGCGGACGAACCCCAGCTCTTCTCCGGCAATGGCCCGCTGCAGCTCTTCGGCCGTCGGGCCTTCCTTCTTCAGGCGCTCGATGATCGCGTCGGCGGCAGCCTCGAGCGTGGTGAGCGCATGTCCGGGACGCGGCGTGATCACGAGGCTGAAATCGCCGGCATCCTCATAGGTCGACTGTCCTGCAGAGACCGATGCGGCCGCCTGCTCGTCGTACACCAGTGCCTTGGTGATTCGCGCGGTGCGGGTGCCGGACAGGATCGAGCCGAGGACGTCGAGGGCGAAACGATCGCCGTCCTTGATCCCCACTGTCGGCCACTGCACGTAGAGGCGCGGCACCTGCACACGGTCTTCGAAGACGAGCCGCTTCTCCGCCGCGAGCTCGACGGGCGGCACCTTGGGACGCACGATTGGCTTGCCGCCGGGGATATCGCCGAAGTACTTGGTGACGAGCGTCCTGGCGTGGGCAGGATCGAAGTCGCCGACGATCGCGATATACGCGTTGTTCGGGGCGTAATAGAGCCGGAAGAAGTTCTTCACGTCCTCTTCCGATGCCGCCGACAAATCCTCCATGCTGCCGATGACTTCCCACGAATACGGATGGCGGGCCGGATACGTGGCCTTGGTCAGAATCTCGGAGGCGCGGCCGTACGGCTGATTGTCCATCCCCTGCCGTCGTTCGTTCTTGACGATGTCGCGCTGCGCGTTGAGCTTGGCCAGATCGAGCGCGTCGAGCAGGAACCCCATGCGATCGGACTCGAGCCAGAGCGCCGTCTCGAGGTAATTCGACGGCATCGTTTCGTAGTAGTTGGTCCGATCGTTGTTCGTGGTGCCGTTGTTCTGGCCGCCCACACCCTCGGTCAGCTTGTCGTGGAGGCCGTAGGGGACGTTCCCCGAACCGGTGAACATCACGTGTTCGAAGAGATGGGCGAATCCGGTGCGGCCGATTTCCTCGTTCTTCGATCCCACTTTGTACCAGACGTTCACGGCAACGGTTGGCGTGGTCCGGTCGACCGAAAGGATCACGGTCAAGCCGTTCGGCAGCGCATACTGTTCGAACGGCAGATTCAGCTCGCCGGATTGCGCCCGGGCAGGCGGCGCCGCCTGCTCGGCGGCGGCGGACCAGGCAAGCGTCACGCATGCGGCGGCAAGCAATCGCCGAATCTTCGTCTGCACGTTGTTCACTCTCCTTGACCAGCGGATGAGAGCGCCGGTTGACGGCGCAAGCGGACGCGATGGATGCGGCGGCGTTCCGCCTCGAGCACTTCGATTGCCAGACCGTCGATTTCGAACGACTCTCCAACGGCGGGCACGCGTCCGACCCGGGTCAGGACGTAGCCGCCGACCGTCTCGAACCCTTCCGGCTCGATCTCGATGCCCAGGCGCTCATTGACCTCGTCGAAGCTCACCTTCGCGCTGAACACGAACGATCCGCTCCCTTCGTCCAGGATCGGCTCCATTTCGACATGGTACTCGTCGCGGATCTCGCCGACGATTTCCTCGATCAGATCTTCGAGCGTGACCAGCCCGGCGGTTCCGCCATACTCGTCGACCACGATCGCGAGCTGGACCTGCTGTCGCTGGAACTCCTTCAGGAGGTCGGCCACCCGCTTCGTCTCGGGGACGACGTTCGCGGGACGAATCAGGTGATGAATCCCGGACCCGTCGTCGCGTTCTTCACCCGCGATTCGAATCAAGTCTTTGACGAACACCACTCCCAGAATGTTGTCCAGGTTCTCCTTGTAGACCGGGATGCGCGAATACTCCTGCTCGCGGAACAGCGCGCGCAGCTGATCCAGGGTCGCGTCCTCGCGGATCGCCACGATGTCCGGGCGCGGCGTCATCACCTCGCGCACCAGCGTGTCGCCGAAGTCTACGATGGACTGCAGCAACCGCCGCTCATCGCGCTCGTGGAGGCTCTGAGCCTCCACCGCCTCATGGCTGGCTTGCGCAGCCTCGTTCTGGTCGTCGCCATCGCCGTTGGCGACGACCGCGGGTTGCCGCTCGCGGCGGCCGTTCGCGATCAGCCGGGCCAGCGAATTGGTCAGCGGCTGCAGGAACCGCGCCGCGACGTCGAACGGCGGCAGCAGCCACTCGAGCACCCGCTCCGGATCGCGCCGCGCGATCAGCATCGGCAGGACGTGCTCGCAGATCAGGATGAAGACCGCCACGAGCACCATCAGCATGCCGATGGATTTCAGCGACCCGGTACGCCCGGTCAGGATCGCGATCGACATCGTCGCGAGCGAGAAGATGATCCCGAGCATCAGCCGGGCAGGCAGGAACAGCCGGATCGGATCGTCGAAGTAGAACCCGAGGCGATCGTCGCGGCCGCCGCGCTCGGCCATCAGCCGCAGCGACAGCCGCATCAGCATGCTGAACGCGGTCTCGATCGTGCCGACGTAGACGGCGGCCACGGCGAGCAGGAGCAGCAGGACCGGAATCATTTCCTGGCCTTGCCGCGGCTCCGCCGCGGCCCCGGTTGTGCCGAACCTGGCCCCCCGCCTTCGCTCCGCTTCGGCGAGGCTCGCCGTAGCCTTGGCGGAGGCGGCGCCCCCGCCCTCGCGATCAAGCCTTCACGCAATCCGCCTTTTCGCCGCAGTCGCGCCTCGGCGCGCCCCATCCGGCCGTTGTCGCCGGCATGGTCGTGGTCGTAGCCGAGGAGGTGCAGCAGACCATGCAGCGCGAGCACGCGCAGCTCGGTCGCCAGTGCGTGCCCTGCCGAACGTGCCTGCCGGCGGGCCACGCCGGTGGCAACGACGATATCGCCGAGCGCGGGCGGTTCGCGGTGCGCGCGTGATGGATGCGACGGGGGGGCTGCCGGAAATGACAGGACGTCGGTGGCGTTGTCCTTGCCGCGGTACTGGAGATTGAGAGTACGGATGCGGCGGTCCGTGACCAGGGCGATGGCCACCTCGCCGCGTACGCGCGAAGGGGCTGTCGCGGCCAGCCATCGAGCCAGGCCGCCGTCAGGGACCGGACGGCCGCCGCCGTCCGTGACCGTCACGCGAAGGCGCCTACTGTCGGGATCCACCGTACGATTCGTACGCCTTCACGATCTGCTGCACGAGCTGGTGCCGCACGACGTCCTTATCGTCGAACCGGATGAATTCGATCCCCTCGATGTTGCCCACGACCTTCATCGCCTCGACCAGCCCAGACGTCCGCCCGGTCGGCAGATCGATCTGCGTGATGTCGCCGGTGATGACCGCTTTCGACCCGAAGCCGAGCCGCGTCAGGAACATCTTCATCTGCTCCTGCGTTGTGTTCTGCGCTTCGTCCAGGATGACGAACGCATCATTGAGCGTGCGGCCGCGCATGAAGGCGATCGGCGCGACCTCGACCGTGCCGCGCTCGATCAGGCGCTCGGCACGCTCGACGTCGAGCATGTCGTAGAGCGCGTCATAGAGCGGGCGCAGGTAGGGATTGACCTTCTCCTGCAGATCGCCGGGCAGGAACCCGAGCTTTTCGCCGGCTTCCACGGCCGGCCGCGCCAGGATGATGCGATTGACCTTCTTCGCGAGGAGGAACGACACGGCCTGCGCCATCGCGAGGTAGGTCTTGCCCGTCCCGGCCGGGCCGATGCCGAACACGATGTCGTATTTCTCGATGGCGTCGAGATATCGCCGCTGGTTGACGCTCTTCGGCAGCACCTGCCGCTTGCCCGACGTGCGCGGCGCGCCGCGCAGAAAGTAGTCGGCGAGCTCCACGGTGTCGTCCTGCGCCACCAGCTGAGCCGCGGTCTTGACGTCGCCCTTGGCCAGCTTGTATCCGCCGCGAATCAGTGAGCCCAGCTGTTCGAGCACTCGCTCGGCGCGCGCGACATCGGCCGAGTCTCCCTCGACAATCAGCTCCTGCCCGCTCGTCCGAATGCGGACGGCGAACAGGCCCTCGAGGTGCTTCAGGTTCTCGTCGTAATTGCCAAACAGCGATTCGGCACCCTCGTCGGGGACCGCAATCTTGCGCATGACGGCGGGAGGTATAGCGGTAACTCCTTCAGTCGTGGGAAATTAGGAAAACATCCTACCATACGGGCCGGCGGGCGCCCGTAATAGCGGTGTAACGCCGGCGCCGGGAGGTAGTCCGGCCGCGCCGCTGAAGCGGCGCGCTACGGGCGTCGCGGGCGTTTGCTCCCTCCGCGCGGTCCCAGCCCAAATCAGTCCACTTTCAAATGCAATTCGCGCAGTTGTTTCGGGCTGACCGTGGACGGGGCACCCGCCATCAGGTCGACGGCCTGCGCGGTCTTCGGGAAGGCAATGACGTCGCGGATCGAGGGCTCGCCGCACAGGACGGCGACCAGCCGGTCGAGGCCGACCGCGATCCCGCCGTGCGGCGGCGTCCCGTACTCCAGGGCATCGAGGAAGAATCCGAAGCGAAGCTTCGCCTCCTCGTCCGAGATCTGGAGCAGCTTGAAAATCAGGCGCTGGAGCTTCTGGTCGTGAATCCTGATGCTCCCGCCCGCCACTTCACTGCCGTTCAGGACCAGATCGTACGCACGGGCGCGCGCGCGTTCCGGAGCGGACTCGAGCATGTCGGCATCGCTCTCGAGCGGCGACGTGAATGGATGGTGCATGAACTCGAATCGCTGCTCCTCCTCGAGCCATTCGAACATCGGGAAATCGACCACCCAGAGGAACTCGAACGAATTCGGATCCGACAGGTTCTCCTTCTTCGCGACGGCCAGGCGCAGCTGCCCGAGCAGGATGCTGGTAGGCTGCGGGCGTCCCGCGGCCATCACGAGCAGATCGGTCGGTCCGCAACCCGCCAGTTCGAGAGCGCCGAGAACCGCATCCTCTCCGATCGGCTTGATCGCCGAGCTCTGCGGGACGCTCTCCGGCCATCGCGCCCAGACGAGACCGGACGAACCGAATTGTTTCGCCTGCTCGACGAGCTCATCGAGCTGGCGTCTCGAATAGCGCGCGGCGCGCGGGATCACAAACCCCCGGACCGCTCCGCCAGCGTCGAGAGCCGCTCTGAATAGCGGGAACGGCGTCTCCTGGAACGCAGACGACAAGTCCCTGATCTCCATGCCGCACCGCAGATCGGGCTTGTCGGAGCCGTACTTGGCGATCGCTTCGGCATACGGCAGCCGCAGGAACGGATACGGCGCTTCACGTCCGACGAGCCGCATCAGGCGATCCATCAACGGCTCGATTGTCGCGAACACGAGCTCTTCGGTCGCGAAGGAAATCTCCAGGTCGACCTGCGTGAACTCCGGCTGGCGGTCGGCTCGAAGATCTTCGTCGCGGAAACACTTGACGATCTGGAAGTACCGATCCAGGCCGGCGATCATCAGGATCTGTTTGAAGATCTGCGGCGATTGCGGCAGCGCGTAGAACTCGGCCGGATGCACCCGGCTCGGCACCAGGTAATCGCGCGCGCCTTCCGGGGTCGACTTCGTCAGCATCGGCGTCTCGATCTCGAGGAAGCCGTTCGCGTCGAAGTACTTCCGGATCTCCATCGTCGCGCGGTGCCGCAGCGTCAGGTTGTGCTGCATCCGGGAGCGCCGGAGGTCGAGATACCGGTATTTGAGCCTGGTGTCTTCGGACACCGGGCCTTCGTCCGCGATCGGAAACGGCGGGGTCTTCGCGTCGTTCAGGAGACGCACTTCGCGCAGCTCGATTTCGATCTCACCAGTCTTCAGTTTCGGATTGACCGACTCGGGCGAGCGCCGCTCGACGCGACCGAGCACCGCGACGACGTATTCGGGGCGGAGCTCCTGAACGGTGGCGACCAGATCCGGATTGTCGCGCGCCACCACCTGCGTCACGCCGTGCCGATCCCGGATGTCCAAGAACGCCAACGATCCGAGATCCCGCAGACGATGGACCCATCCGAGCAGAACGACGTCCTGGCCGGCGTGCTCGACGGCCAGTGCGCCGCACGTATGCGTGCGGGCAAGATTTCCCAACGACTGAATTTTCATTGTGCTGTGTCGACTCTCGCCGCGAACCACTCGCGCATGCCGTGCCGGGGCACGGGGGTCTGCTCTCCTGTTTTCATGTCCTTGACGGTGACAACTCCGCGCGCCCGCTCGTCGCTGCCCATCACGAGGACGTGCGGCACTTCGATCGCGGCTGCGTACTTGAACTGCTTGCCGAGTTTGTCCGGCTCGGGATAGACCTCGACGCGAATGCCGCCATCGCGCAGCTCGCGCGCAAGCCGCAGCGCGTCGGCGGGGTCCTCCCCTTCGAACAACGTGACCAGGACGTCCGCCGTCCTGCCGTCAACGGCGGCCGGAAACATCCCGCGTTCGGTCATGACGACGAGGATGCGCTCGAGCCCCAGTGAGAAGCCGCAGGCCGGAATGTTCTCGCCGAGGAACATGCCGATCAACCCATCATACCGGCCGCCGCCGCCCAGGCTGCCGGCGAGGTCCGGAACCGCGATCTCCATGATGGCGCCGGTGTAGTACGAGAGTCCGCGCGCAAGGCTTGGATCGAAGCGCAGGTGCGGCCCGGCGCTGGTCGCTTCGCCGAGCGCGAAAATCTGCTGCAGCTCCCCCGCCGCGGCTCTCGCGTCGTCGTCCTGCAGCGCCGCAGTGACGTCTTCCAGCGTGGTCCCGGCCGCAAACACGGCGAGCAGGCGATCGGCGGCGGCCGCGCTGATGCCTCGCTGATCCAGCTCGCGGCGGACGCCGTCCTGGCCGATCTTGTCGAGCTTGTCGAGCGCCACGAGCGCCTGCCCGTGCAGGTCGGCCGCCACGCCCGACGCGTCGAGCAGGCCCGCCAGCACGCGCCGGTGATTGATCTTGACGACGAAGTCGCCGAATCCCAGCCGCAGCAGGACGTCCGACACCGCCGCGCACAACTCGGTCTCGACGATCATCGCGCGCGACCCGATCACGTCGACGTCACATTGATAGAACTCGCGGAACCGCCCGCGCGCCGGCCGGTCGGCCCGCCACACCGGCTGAATCTGATAGCGCTTGAAGAACCTGGGCAGCTTGCCGCGATGTTCCGCGACGACGCGCGCGAGCGGAACCGTCAGGTCGTAGCGAAGCGCGAGATCGGTTTCCCCCGACGACTCGTGCTCCCCCCGGCGCAGCACTTTGAAGATCAGCTTGTTGCCCTCTTCGCCGTACTTGCCGGTGAGCGTCTCGATGTTCTCGAGCGCCGGTGTCTCCAGCGGCTGGAAGCCATACCGCTGGTAGACGTCCTCGATGATGCCGATGACGTAGCTGCGGCGGCGGACGTCCTGGGGCAGGAAGTCGCGCATGCCGCGCGCCGGTCGCACTGAGCCGGCCACTACAGGCGCCCGCTAATTGAACGGAACATAACCACCGATCTTAGCAAAGCGCCCATTCCGGGCGGCCCGTCCTACGGCTTCTTCACCGTGGGGTACGCGATCCCGAGCTGCTCGAGGTACGTCTTGTACCGTGAGGGATCGTAGTAGTACTTCCGCATTTCAGCCCGGTACCGCTCCATCGTGCCCTTGTTCAGATCGATGGCCGGCTTGTCCTGCGTGCGAATGAGCGGCTCGTACTTGATCTCCTTGGTCTGCACCGTTCGAAAGTAGTCCCACGCCTGCTGCACGAGCTCCGGCCTCATCATCAGGTCGATCATCGTCATGGCCTGGACCTTGGCGCCGGCAGTCGCGCCCTTGTGGGCGATCGGCGTGGCCATCGCAATCGCGTTGGCCCAGTTGTGGCCGGGCAACCCGGGAATGTTCGACGGGAACCGCAGCGTCACGGTCGGCACGTTCCACGAAATGTCACCGATGTCATCCGAGCCGCCGCCGCGATTGTCGGTCACCGGGCCCTGCAGCTCCTTGCCGACCTTCAGGGTCAGACCCTTATCGCGGCTGCCGATCTCCTTCTGCAGCGCCTTCGCCAGCGTCTGGTCGGCTTCGCTCCACACCGGCATGCCGACGCGTTGAATGTTCGCCCAGGTCGTTTCGGCAACCGTCCGGTTCATGTGCTGCGGCCAGGCGGTCCCGAGCACGCGGCTCGGAAGGACCTCGGTCCCCGTCATCAATGCCGCGCCCTTGGCCATTTCATCGCCGATCTGCCAGAGCTCCTTGATCTTCGGGTAGGTGGTCTGGCGGAAGTAGTACCAGACCGACGCCACGCGTGGAACGACGTTCGGCTGGTCGCCGCCGTTGGTCACGACGTAATGCGAGCGATGCTCGAGCGGGAGGTGTTCGCGGCGGTAGTTCCAGCCGATGTTCATCAATTCCACGGCGTCGAGCGCGCTCTTGCCGCGCCACGGTGCGCCAGCCGAGTGGGCGGTCTGGCCGCGGAAGGTGTACTCGACGGACACCAGTCCCGTGCCGGCGCGATCGCCCCATGAGACGCCGAGATCATCGCCGACGTGCGTGAACAGCGCCACATCGACGTCCTTGAAGAACCCTTCGCGCACGAAATAGGCCTTGGTCCCGAGCTGCTCTTCGGCGGTCCCGGTCCAGATGCGAATCGTCCCCGGCAGCTTCTCGCGCTCCAGGACCTTCTTGACCGCAATCGCCGCCGTGATGTTCACCGCCTGCCCCGAGTTGTGGCCCTCGCCGTGTCCCGGCGCTCCTTCGATGAGGGGTGCGTGATAGGCGACGCCAGGCTTCTGCGAGGCTTGAGGAATGCCGTCAATGTCGGAGCCGAGCGCGATGACCGGCTTGCCGGAGCCCCAGGACGCCATGAAGGCCGTGGGGATCCCGGCAATGCCCTCCTCGACCGTAAACCCGTGTTTCTTCAGGACGCCGATAAGATAGCGATTGGTCTCGAGCTCCTGGAAGCCGAGCTCGCCGTAACTGAAGATCTGATCGACCATCTGCTGGGTGAACGTCGCCATCGACTCGACGTCGGCCAGCGCGGCCGTTTTCAGCGTTTCCACCCGGCTATCGGGCTTTGCAGCCCCGCCATCCGGGGACTGTTGAGCGAGCGGTGCAGCCGCGAGCGCGGCCGCCAGCGTCAGGACTCCGGTCAATCGATAGCGGACCATGCGACCTCCGAAGCGGGGAGAATAGCAGATAATAAAGGGCCTATCCGGATGACCATTTTCGATCGCTTCGGACGGCCGCTCCGCAGTCTGCGCGTTTCCGTCACCGACCGCTGCAACCTCCGCTGCCAGTACCTGCATGCCGGAAACGGACTACGTCTGGCTGCCGCGCGAGACGCTGCTTTCCTTCGAAGAAATCGCGTCGATCACGACGGCGTTCACCGCGCTCGGGGTCGATCGGGTCCGAATCACGGGGGGTGAGCCGCTGCTCCGCCGCGACCTGCCGGCCCTGGTCGCCAAACTCGCGGCGATTCCTGCCGTTCGCGATCTCGCGCTCACGACCAACGGGGTCCTGCTCGCGGAGCGGGCCGACGCGCTGCGGCGCGCCGGGCTGCATCGGATCACGGTCAGCCTCGACACGCTCCGCCGCGACCGTTTCCTGGCGCTCACCAGGTTCGACGAGCACGCGGCGGTCCTCGCCGGCATCGAGGCGGCGGCCCGCGTCCCGTTCGACAGCCTCAAGCTCGACTCCGTCGTCATGCGCGGCGTGAACGACGACGAGCTGGTCGAGTTGATCGAGTACGGCAAGAACGTCGGCGCGGAGGTCCGGTTCATCGAGTATATGGACGTCGGCGGCGCCACGAGATGGCAGCGGGACGCCGTCGTATCGCAGGAAGAGATCCTGGCGACCCTGGCTTCGCACTACGGGCCGATCACCGGCGTGCCCGGCCGCGGCTCCGCGCCGGCGGACCGCTTCGCCCTGCCCGATGGCACGATTTTCGGCGTCATCGCCTCGACCACGCAGCCCTTCTGCGCCGATTGCGATCGGAGCCGTCTGACCGCCGACGGCGTCTGGCTGATGTGCCTCTATGCCCACGCGGGCACGGATCTCCGCCGTCCGCTCCGTGCCGGCGCGAGCGGCGACGAGGTGATCGAGTTGATCCGGACGGTCTGGTCGCAGCGCGCCGACCGCGGCGCCGAGGAACGGCTGGGGGTCGAGCGGCGCGAATCCCTCATTCCCCTTGCCGCGCTCAAGAAAGATGCGCACCTGGAGATGCACACCCGTGGAGGCTGAGCACGTCGCACTGTTCCGTCTCGCCCGCATCGCCGTTGCCGCGGTGCTCCTTGCGATCCCGGGCCCGGCGCTCGCGCAGCGATCCGCCGCGTCGACGGCGACGCTCGGCGATTTGTCGCGCTCCCTCCAGGAGCTCTCGCAGAAGGTCAGTCCCAGCATCGTCCAGATCTTCGTGACCGGCTACGCCCCGCCCGATGACGATGACACGCCAGGCGCGGGACAACCCGTCCTCCAACGCAGCAGCGGATCGGGCGTCATCCTCGATCCCGATGGCTACATCGTCACCAACGCCCACGTGGTGGAGAACGCGACGCGGCTGGAAGTCGAGCTGTCGCTGGCCGCCACCGGCGGCGATCCCGGCCGCTCGATCCTCAGCCGGCGCGGCCGGACGCTGGGCGCGCAGATCGTCGCCATCGATCACGAGACCGACATCGCCGTCGTCAAGGTCGAGGCGAAAGCGCTGCCCGTTATTCCGTTCGGCGACTCGGATTCGCTGCGGCCGGGACAGATGGTCCTGGCCTTCGGCAGTCCGCTCGGGCTGGAATCCTCGGTGAGCCTGGGAATCGTGAGCGCCGTCGCGCGGCAGCTGACGCCGGAAGATCCGATGATCTACATCCAGACCGACGCGACCATCAATCCGGGCAACAGCGGCGGCGCCCTCGTGGATACCGAGGGCCGCCTCGTGGGGATCAACACGCTCATCTACTCGCAGTCGGGCGGCAGTGAAGGCATCGGCTTCGCCGCGCCGAGCGACATCGTGCGGAACGTTTTTCAGCAGATCCGGAAGACAGGGCGCGTCCGGCGGGGAGAGATCGGCGTCAGCACCCAGACGATCACCAGTGTACTGGCGGAGGCACTGGCCCTGCCGGTCGATGCGGGCGTGATCGTCGCCGACGTGGCGGAAGGCGGACCAGGGGCGAAGGCCGGGCTCCAAGCCGGCGACATCATCCACACGCTCGATGGCAAGCGCATGGAGAACGGCCGGCAGTTCCGCATCAACGTCTACACCAAGACCATCGGAGACCAGATCGGCCTCGAGGTGCAGCGCGGCGAGCGTCGGTTGAGCGTCCGGGTCCCGGTCGTCGAGCGCGAAACGAGCACGACGCGCCTGATCGATCTGCTGACCCCACAGAACAGTGTCCGCACGCTCGGCCTGCTGGGTCTGGAGCTGACGCCGCAGATCGCTCAAGTCCTCGGTCCTCTGCGCAGCGCCAAGGGAGTGGTCGTCGCGAGCGTTTCGGCTGACGCCCCCTTTTCGCAGCAGGGCCGGCTCCAGGCCGGCGACGTGATCTACTCGCTGAACAAACGTCCGATCACCACGATCGCCGATCTGAAATCCGCCGCCGAGACGCTCAAACCAAACGACGCCGCGGTCCTGCAGATCGAACGAAACGGCGAGCTTCTCTTCGTCGCCTTCCGTATCGACGCACGGTAGTCAGGGTTCCAAAGGTTCAAGAAAGAACGTGTGCTGACTTGCACCAAATCGTGTCCTAGAACGGGACTTTCGACATAAGCCACAGCAACGCAAGCAGTTAGTCACGACAGCCGAGCTTCGGACGCCCCCGAGTGTGCCGCGCCGGAACACTGTCATTGGCAGACCCGCGTTCGATACAACCACGTAACTTCTCCTCCTTCAGCTACTTACCTGAAACTCTGCCGTAGGGCGCGGTTGTTGCTCTACAGAACGTGGGTTCTCGTCACGTCTGGGGGTTGGTCGAATGAGCCGTTTCAGGTTTCTGGGTGCCGTGGTCGCCGTCGCAATGCTGTCGTGGCCGCACGCGATGCTGGGCCAGCGGCAGCCATCGCGGTCTGGCGACCTCGTGTCGGTCACGGGCGATCGGATTCGCGTCATCGTGCAGGGCGACGAGCGCGGGCTGTCATGGGTTGGACGACGCCACCCCCGAGGCGTCAAGCGACAGCTCACGGGCGCCAGCGCGCTGGAATTGACCCGCGCTGAATTCGATGCGCTGATGCGCGAGTCCGCGGTCAGCCACGTCTCCAGGGATCTGCCGGTGGTCGCCGACATGGCGGTCACCAACCTGGTCACCCGCGCGGAAAGCGTCTGGGCCGGCACCTCCGGACTTCTTGGCATCGGCTCGACCCCGAGCTACAAGGGCAGCGGCATTACCGTGGCGGTGATCGATTCAGGCATCGCCCCGCACAGCGCCATCGGCAGCCGCGTCATCGGCCGCGTCAATTTCGTCTCGACCGAACCCGGCGTGACCGGCGATCCCTTTGGCCACGGCACGCACGTCGCGGGAATGATCGGCGGCGTCAACACGAAGGTCACGGCTTCGTATACCGGTGGCAGCGCGCCGGCGGTCAAGTTCGTCGACGTTCGCGTGCTCGGCCGCACCGGCGTCGGCTACACGAGCGACGTGCTCGCCGGCATCGACTGGGCCATCGCGAACCGGGGCAAGTACGGCATCCGCGTCATCAATCTCTCGCTCGGCCACCCCGTCGCCGAATCGGCCACGACCGATCCGCTCTGTATCGCGGTCGACCGCGCGGTCAAAGCCGGGATCGTCGTCGTCGCCTCGGCCGGCAACAATGGACTGACTTCAACCGGCGCCAAGGTTCTCGGCGGGATTACCTCACCCGGAAATTCCCCTGCCGCAATCACTGTTGGCGCCCTCGATACCAAAGGCACGTCCTCGACCCACGACGACGTCGTCGCCCCTTACAGCTCGCGCGGACCGACCGCGATCGATCTCGCGGTCAAGCCGGATGTCGTCGCGCCCGGGACGCGGATCGTGTCGCTCGAGTCCGGCGGGTCGTATCTCGCGCAGACGTATCCGCAGTGGCATGTCGCGGGATCGTCAACCAACGGATATCTTCGACTGACCGGGACCAGCATGGCCGCGGCCGTGGTCAGCGGCGGTGTCGCATTGCTGCTCGACGCCCAGCCGTCGATGTCCCCGGCGCAGGTCAAGATCGTCCTGCAGACCGGCGCTCGATTCATACCGTCCGCGGGCTTGATCGGCGGCGGCACCGGCAGCGTCGACTTCGCGCAGAGCCTGAAGATTGCGAAGCAGGGTCTGCTCGATGCGCTGCTCTCGACGGTGACGAATCTGCTCGGCCTGTCGAGCGGCGCGTCCTTCATCGACGCCGGCACCCTCATCGATCGCGTCTACGACCGGACCGGCATTCGCCTGCTCAACCTCCTCGACCTGGGGGCGCTGCTCGGCGGCGCCGACGGCGCGGAGGAGGGTGTGCTGACGCTGCTCGGCCAGGGCAACCCGCTCGGCAAGACGCCGGCGAACTACCTGGTGTGGGGCAGCGTCGCGGGATATACGAGCAGCTACTACCTCGTTTGGGGCAGCGCGATTCAGGATTCCGATGGTGAGTATCTCGTGTGGGGCAGCAGCTCCGACGAGGACTACCTCGTGTGGGGCAGCAACGTCCACACGTCCGACAACGGTCACCGGTAAATGTCCACGGCAGCGGCGAACCCCTCCCCTCGTGCGTCCTTGCGACGTTACGTCACGGCGGTCGCCGTTGCCGGCTCGGCTCTCTTTGCGTTCTGCGTCGCGCGGCTGATCGGTCAGGACCTCCCGGTCGAATGTCTGGTTTTCGCCGGCCTGACCTTCATCAGCGGGCGCATCACGCTGAAGGTTCCCTCGCTCGACGCGAGCTTCACGGTCTCGGAAGTCTTCGCGTTCAGCTCGGTGCTCCTGTTCGGCCCGGAGGCCGGGGCGGTCACGCTGGCACTGGACAGTCTGGTGCTGGCGTGGCACCGCCGGATTCCGTTCGAGAAGGCCTGCTTCAATTTCGGCAATCTCACGTTTGCGGTGTGGCTCTCGGGCACGCTGTTCTTCCGCGTGTCCGGCGCCCAGCCGTTGTTCGGGACCGGTGGCCCGGCGGCGACGCTGATCCTGCCCCTGGCGCTCTTTGCCGCCACCTACTTCCTGGTCAACACCGGCCTCATCGCGCTCGCCATCGGACTCGAGGCCGGGACGAGCCCGGTGCTCATCTGGCGCAAGCACTTCATCCGCCTCGGGGCCGGCTACGCTGCCAGCGCGTCGCTCGCGCTGATGCTGGTGGCGGCGCTCGCGCAGGTACATTTCGCCGCGATTGCACTGCTGCCGCCGCTCCTGCTCGTTTTCTACTACACGCTCCGTTCGTCGTTCGGACGTCTCGAAGACGCGCAGGGACACGTCGCCAAGCTGAACACCCTGTATCTGTCGACGATCGAAACGCTGGCCACGGCGATCGACGCCAAGGACGAAGTCACCCACGGGCACATCCGCCGCGTGCAGGTTGGCGCCGTCGCGCTGGCCAAGGAGCTCGGGGTCAAGGACGACCAGACGCTCAGGGCCATCGAAGCCGCCGCGCTGCTGCACGACACCGGCAAGATTGCGATCCCCGAACACATTCTGAACAAGCCCGGCCGCCTGACGCCGGCCGAATACGAGAAGATGAAGCTCCACGCCCCGATTGGCGCGGAGATCCTGTCGGCGATCGACTTTCCCTATCCGGTCGTGCCCATCGTGCGGCACCACCACGAGAATTGGGACGGCACGGGCTATCCGGATCGCATCAGCGGCACCGACATTCCGATCGGCGCGCGGATCCTCTCGGTCGTCGACTGCTTCGACGCGCTGACTTCCGATCGCCCCTACCGGGCGCGCATGAGCGACGAGGAGGCGCTGCGGATCCTTCAGGAACGCCGCGGCACGATGTACGACCCCTTGATCGTGGATGTGTTCACGGCCACCCACCGTCGGGTGATGCCCGCGGCGACTGATGTGCACCCGGCCGCGCGCGCGGTCGGCGGTGCTCGAGAGATTACCCAATCACCGGCGGCTCCCCCCGTCGTCGAGGTCGCCGAGCCGGAATTGCCGGCTGCGGCGGCCGACGCGCCGGTCCTCAACGAAGTGCTGGCCGTGAGCAGTCTCGCCCGGGCGATGTCGGGCACGGCGTCGCTCTCGGACGTCGGCGCCCTGTCGTGGATGACGCTGAGAAACGTGGTGCCCGCGACGGCGATGGCGTTGTTCGTCGAGGACGAACGTCAGGATCTGCTGGCGGTCGGCTACGCCGCGGGCGCGAACGCCGCGGCGCTGCGGGGGCTCAAGAAGACGCACGGCAGCGGCATCGCCGGATGGGCCGCGGTCAACCGGCGAGGTGTGCTCAACGCGGATCCGTCCCTGGATCTTGGCCTCGACAGCGGCACCCTCGAGGCGCCGTTGCGCAGCTCGCTCACGGTGCCTCTCGCCCACAATGGGCGCATTGTCGGGGTCCTCTCGTGCTATTCGCCGGCGGCGCAGGGATTCACCGAAGACCATCTCCGGCTGCTGGAGTTGATGTCCGCCAGCCTGGCCGCCGCAGTGGCCTCAGCCACCGGACGCGAAGCCGCGTCCGCGCCGCGCACAAGCGTGGGATCGAGCCGGAAACTGACGCTGGTGAGCTGACGCCGGGAGACGATCTTCAGCCGAGCACTCGCGTCCCCGCGCACGGCCGGCTCACGATGATGTTCGTGCGCAATTTCGTCGCCGCGGCGTAGGCGATCGACACATCCCTGGCAAACGCCGGGACCTGCGCGGCCTCCACCAGCGCAATCGCACATCCGCCGAAGCCCGCGCCGGTCAACCGCGCACCGTAGCAGCCACGCTGGGCGCGCGAGAGGCCGACGAGCGCGTCAAGCTCCAGACACGAGACCTCGTACAAATCGCGGAGGCTGGCGTGGGATTCGAGCATGACCTGTCCCGCTGCGGCCAGGTCATTGGCCGCGAGCGCGCGGGCCAGACTCTGCGGCCGGGCATTCTCCGCAACCACGTGCGCGGCGCGGCGGAAGGTGGTTTCATCCATCGACGCGCGTGCCCGTTCGAGCAGCGCGTCGTCGACGTCGCGGAGGGCGAGCACGCCGTCATCCAGCTGACGGATTGCCGCGACCGCGCGATCGCATGACGCGCGGCGGTCGTTGTACGCGCTGGCCGAGAGCGACCGGCGCACGCCGCTGTTCATGATCACGATCCGCGCTGCCGGTGGCAGGGCGACGTCGCACGACTCGAGGGAGCGGCAGTCGAGCAGCAGCGCCTTGCCGTCGCGGGCGCAGGCGACCGCCATCTGGTCCATGATGCCGCACGCCACGCCGGCGAATTCGTGTTCCGCGCGCTGGGACACCCGCGCGGCCTCGCGCGGATCCCAGGCAACGCCGGCGGCGAGTGTGAGGGTTCTCGCGATCGCCAGCTCGAGCGCCGCCGACGAAGAAAGCCCGGCCCCTGACGGGAGATTTGCCGCCAGGGCCACATCGACACCGCTGAGCGCCATGCCCGCGCTCTGCATCGCCCACGCGACTCCCGCCGCATAACGGAACCAGCCAGTCACGGCCCGCCCGCCGCGCCCGAGCTCGGCAAGACTGATCTCCCGGGTCTCGCCGATGTTCGACGCATGCACGCGGAGCACGCCGTCCGTCCGTCGCGTGTATGCCGCGGCGATCCCTTCTTCGATCGCCATCGGCAGCACGAACCCGTCGTTGTAGTCGGTGTGTTCGCCGACGAGATTCACGCGTCCCGGAGCGAACACGACGCCTTCCGCCTGAGCGGACCAGACACGATCGAACGCGCGCCTGGCGGCATGCGCGATCTCGTGTTCCTTCGGGTAGGTCATCGTCTGCAGCCGATGCTAGCATCCGGCCCGACCACGTGCGGGCATGAAGCTCTCAGGCCGACGTTTTCTCAGGCGGAATACAGCGAACACGGCGACCGTTCGGGATTCACCCATTCCGACGCCCCGAAACGGTCACGGTTCCACTCTGCGGGAGCCGGCAACCCCATCGACGCGGACCCTAACGGCCGAGGCGGGATCGCGAATCCGTCAGGAGGGTCTCGGGTCGCGATCGCTGTAATATCATGCGGCAACGGAGCCGAGTGAGAGGCTGGTTATCTTCCCTGGGGCAGACAAAGGTCGGCCTTCGGAGGTCGCTGAACTGTGGAATCCTGCGAAAACACACGATTTATTGCGGGCACGACTCTAGCACTGAAGAAGAAAATGACGCCGACGCCAAGGCTCATCCTGCTCGTCTTTCTCCTGCTGCAGGTCTTCGACGGCATCCTCACCTACGTGGCCGTGGCCATGCTCGGAGTCGTGGGCGAAGGGAACGTGTTGCTCGCGACGGCGATGCAGATGGCGGGCGCCGGCCCGGCGCTCTTCGGTGCCAAGACGCTCGCGGCCGCGTGCGGCGTGCTGCTGTACGTCCGCGGTTTCTACGGGATTCTCGGCGTCCTCACCGGTCTCTACCTGATTGGCGCCATCACCCCGTGGCTGATGGTGTTCCACAGCCTCTAAGTCAAACGCAGGCAGGCCTGCGCTTCCCTTCGCACGGCTCGTTTCGGCGCACCTGAGCCACGAGTCTCGACCCTCCCTGCAATAATTGTCAGTGTGTCGATCACGCTCGTAGTCATGGCGGCCGGTCTCGGCTCGCGGTTCGGGGGACCCAAACAGCTGGAGCCTGTCGGGCCCGCCGATGAAACCCTGATCGACTACGTATTGTTCGACGGCCGCCGCGCGGGATTCGAGCGGGCCGTGCTCGTGATCCGGGAAGAGATCGCCGACGCCATCGAGTCGGTTGCCGAACGTCATCGCCCGCGCATCGCCGTGGCGCTCGCCACACAGTCGGCGGCCACCCATCTCCCCCGCGGCACCGTGCCGGCCGTGCTCGCGGCCAGCGATCGTCTCGACGGACCTTTCGCCGCGCTCAACGCCGACGACTTCTACGGCGCCGAGGCCTACCGGCAGGCGTCGGCCTTCCTGCGCGAACGCCGGACACCTGCCGATACGCACGCCGTGGTGGCCTTGCCGATGTCCGCGACACTGTCCCCCCATGGCGAGGTCGTGCGCGCGGTCTGTGACACGCACGGTCATGAGCTCGTCCGGCTGGACGAAGTCCGCGGGCTCGCCCGGCGCGGCGCCGCCGTCGTGGCCGGCGACCGCCTGTTCACGGGGTCCGAGCGCGTGTCGATGAACTTCTGGGCGTTTCAGCGGGAAATTCTGGAGGAGCTCACGCGCGAGTTCGATCGGTTCAAGCGCAATCACGACTCCCGCGACGAGCTGCCGCTGCCGGTCGCCGTCGACGCGCTGATTGCCGACCGCCGCGCCCGGGTGCGCGTGCTCGATGCGCACGGTCCGTGGCTCGGCCTGACGCATCCGAGCGATCTCGCCAGCGTGCGAACCTCGCTGCGCACGCTGACGGATCGTGGCGACTATCCGAGCCCGCTATGGTCCTGAACTCATCCTGCCGCCGGCGGCGGATTCCTCTGGCGGCCGGCTCCGTGGTTGGATACGCTCATCGCACTTTCATCGCGAGGATCTCATGAAGCGCGTCTGCCTGGTTGCCGCCGCGATCACCGTCACGTTCTACCTTGGACTCATCGCGCAGCAGCCGCCCCCATCGTCGTTGACGCCGGGTCCCAACCGCCGGGCCGACGAAGGCCGCGGCCCCTTCAAGACGCTGGTCGTTCGCGGCGCGATTCTCGTCGACGGCAGCGGGGCGCCACCCGTCGGCCCCGTCGACATCGTCATCGAGAACAACCGGATTCAGGCGGTTCGCAGCGCCGGTACGCCAGGCATTGCGCTTCGCGCCAACCGTCAGCCGCAGAACGCCGAGCTCGAAATCGACGCGACCGGCATGTACGTGCTGCCGGGATTCGTCAGCCTTCACGAGCATGGCGGCGAGTCGCCGAAAAGTCCCGAAGCCGAATACCCCTACAAGCTCTGGCTCGCGCATGGCGTAACGACGGTCGTCGGCGTTCCGCTCACCAATCACGCCCTCGCGATCAAGGAGCGCGAGCGCAGCGATCGGAACGAAATCGTCGCGCCGCGCATCGTGAATTTCCAGCGGGCGGGCTCGGGCTGGGACAAGGGCGCGGTCGAGACGCCGGAAGCGGCATTCGCGTGGGTCGAGTGGGCCGCCAAGAACGGCGTCGAAGGATTGAAGCTCGGCGCGCACCGGCCCGAGATCATGGAGGCCCTGCTCGCCGGTGCGCGGCAGTTCAAGCTTGGCTCCACGGCGCATCTGCAGCAGACCGGCGTCGCGCAGATGAACGCGCTCCAGGCCGCCAGGCTCGGACTCCGCACGGTTACGCACTTCTATGGACATTTCGAGGCGCTGCTCAAGGACTACGTCGTGCAGCCCTGGCCGCTCGACCAGGTCAACGATGACGAGCAGATGCGCTTCGGGCAGGTGGCGCGGCTGTGGGACAAGATTCACACCCCAGGCGGTCCGGAATGGACGGCCTATCTGCAGGAGCACCGCAAGCTCGGCACCACCTTCGACCCGACGATGACGGCGTACGCCGCCGGGCGGGATGTGATGCGGATGCGGAACGCGGACTGGCACGCCAAGTACACCCTGCCGTCCCTGATGGACTTCTACACGCCGAGCCGCACCAATCACGGGTCGTACTTCTTCGACTGGTCGCTCGAAGACGAAGTCGCATGGCGGAACTTCTATCAGGTCTGGTTCCGGCTCCTGAACGACTACAAGAAGATGGGGGGCCGCGTCACGGCAAGCGCGGATGCCGCGTTCATCTACAACACCTACGGCTTCGGGAACATCCACGAGATGGAGCTGCTCCGCGAAGCCGGCTTCCATCCGCTCGAGGTGATTCAGGCGGCAACCCACAACCCTGCCAGGACCCTGTCGGAGTCCTGGGGCAAACCGATGGATCGCGGCGTCGTCCGCGCCGGCATGCTCGCCGACATGGTGATCGTCGATCAGAACCCGCTCAGAAACCTCAAGGTGCTCTACGCCACCGGCGCGGTAAAGCTGAACGATCAGACCCGGCAGGTCGAGCGGATCGGCGGCATCAAGTACACGATCAAGGACGGGATCGTCTACGACGCGAAGAGGCTGCTCGCCGACGTTGCGGCCATGGCAGACAAGCAGCGCGCGACCCGCAAGGTCACGTCATCACACTGACAAGAACTTCGTCAGTTCAGGAGTTCAAGAGTTCAGAGGTTCAGGGGTTCAGAGGTTCGTGAACCTTTGAACTTTGAACTTTTGAACCATTGAACCGATGCGATCACTCGTAGCGTAGCGCGCTCGCGGGATCTATCGCGACGGCGCGGCGGAGAGGCACGGCAGCGGCCAGCAGCGCAACCACGCTGAGGACGAGCGTCATCATCAGATAGAGGCGCCAGTCGCCGGGCGCGACGCCGACCAGGATGCCTTCGAGCGCGCTGCCCAGCAGCCACGCCAGCATCAGGCCGGGAATCAGCCCCAACATCAGGAAGGTGCGGATCTGCTTCAGCACCAAACCCGCGACATCCGCGCGGTGCGCGCCGAGGGCCATGCGGATGCCGATTTCGCGCGTGCGCTGCGCGAACGTATACGACACGACGCCATAGACACCGACGCCGGCCAGGAGCAGCGTCACCGTGCCCATGGCGCCGACGAACGTGGCAACGGTGTCGAAGACGGCCGTCACGCGGTGCATCCGCTCGGACATCGTCGCGGCGTCGATGATGGGCTCGGCCGGATCCAGCGTCGCGACCGAGGCTCGGACGGTACCGAGGAGCGCGGCCGGATCGGCATCGGTACGGATAACCACCGTCATCTGCGCCCGCGGGCTCTGCGAGAACGGCACATAGACTTGCGGCTCGGGTGTGTCGGTCGGTTCGAAATTGATCACATCCTGAACGATCCCGACCACCGTCCACAGCTCCTGTGACGTGCGGCCGAGCCGCAGACGCTGGCCCAGCGGGTCTCGCGAGGCGAAATGGCGTGATGCGAGCGTCTCGTTGATCAGCGCGGTCCGAGTAGTTTCGCTGAGACCGTCCGGATCGAGAAACCGGCCGCGCTTCAGGCGGAGCCGAACCGTCTCGGCATAGCGCGGCATCACTTCGCTGACCGCTGTGACCGGGGTCTCCGCGGGTGTGGTCACTGGTTGGCCATCGATGAAGAGCTCGCGGTGGCTGCCCTCGAAGGTGAACGGGACCAGCGAGGCCGCCGCAACGCTGCCGACGCCGGGACGCCCCGCCAGATCCGCCAGCAACCGTTCGTAGAAGTCGCGGATCGCCTCGGGCGTGGCGTACTGCTTCGAATCGAGCGACAGCTGGAACGTGAGCAGATCCGCCGGATCGAAGCCCACGTTCATCCTCGCGACGTTCCGCGCGGACTGCACCAGCAGCCCGGCGCTGATGAGGAGCGCGAGCGCCAGGGCAACCTCGGATACGAGGAGCGCGCGCCGCACCCTGGCTCCGGCACGGCCCACGGTCGCTCTCGCGGTGGACTCGCGAAGGTCGCGATTGACGTCGGACTTCGTACCGGTCCACGCTGGAAGCAGTCCGAAGAGCACACCGCACAGCGCACCCATCGCCACCGCGAAGGCCATCACTGCGCCATCGATTGTCAGCACGCCGTATCTGCGAAGATACTGACGGTTGTCCGGCGGAATCGACTCCGTTACCCAATTGACGCCGTACACGGCCAGCAGCGCGCCAATCACGCTCGCGGTGACGAAGAGCAGCACGTGCTCGACCAGCCACTGCCGGATGATCGCGGCGCGTGACGCGCCCAGCGCCAACCTCACCGCCAGTTCCTGCCTGCGCGTCGTCGTTCGCGCGAGCATGACGTTCGTCACGTTCACGCACGCGATGACCAGCACGCAGACGACCATCGCAAACAAGACCGGGACCACGAACCCGGCGTCATGGTGGAGGCGTACTTCCTCGGCCAGGCTGATGACTCTGGCGCTCCGTCTGCTGTTCGTCTCGGGATGGTCTTTCGCGAGTTGCCGGGCGATCGCCGTGACTTCCTCGCGCGCCTGTGCGACGGTGTGCCCTTGCCGGAGACGACCCAGGCCAAGGATCGAGCGGGGCCGCCGGTTCACCAGCTCTTCGGGCGTGAGGATCAGCGGCCGCCACACCTCGACCCGGCCGAGGAGCGTGAACTGGAAGTCCGCGGGAAGAACCCCGATGACCGTGTGTTCGAAACCGTCGAGACGGATGGTCTGACCGATCACGTCCACGGCGGCGCCAAATCGTTCGCGCGCCAGCCGGTCGCTGATGATCGCGAGTCCGGCCGGCCCGCTCTGACCGTCGGCGGCGTCGAACACGCGGCCGCTCGCCGTCTGAACGCCCAACAGCCGGAAAAAGTTCGGCGTCGCCTGCGCGCCGCGGAGGCGCTCGGGCCGATCTCCACCGGTGATCCGGACGTCGGAGCGCCGATAGGCCGCCAGCTCCGCGAATGCCCGTGCGCCGCGTTCCCAGTCGCGGAAATCCGCCGGATTGATGCCCCCGTAGTTTCCTGACACCGGGTCGAGATGGCGAAGATCGACGAGCTCGTCGGGGCGTGAGAATGGCAGGGGGTCGAGAATCCACGCCTTCGTCATCGTGAAGGTCATAGTCGGCCCCGCGACGCCGAGCGCGATCGTGATCAGCGAGACGACCGTAAACCCCGGGCTGCGCCGCAGCATGCGCCCGGCATACCGGAGATCCCGGACGACGTGCTCGAACGCCGGCACGCCGCGCTGATCGCGGTATCGCTCTTTCAACGATTCGACGCCGCCAAGTTTGATCAACGCCGCACGCCGTGCCGCGTCGGGCGTCAAGCCTCGCCGGAGGTTGTCCTCGACGTGCATCTCGAGGTGGCTCGTGAGCTCGTCGGCGAGGTCCCGTTCCTGCCGCCGCCTGTGCAACAGGCTGCCGGCCCGCACCATCCACGCGCGAAGGCGCCTCATCTCGACTCTCCTCTCCCCTTCGACAGGCTCAGGGCAGGTCCCTTCGACAGGCTCAGGGCAGGTCCCTTCGACAAGCTCAGGGCAGGCGGCGAACTCCCGACTTCCTATGGCAAGCCCATACGAGCCTCTCACAAGTCATATTGGAAGGCAATATAAGAAGTCCTGTCCACGGCCATGAGGCAGAGTTGGAGATCGATTTCGTGGTTATCTGTCCGACTGAGGCGCAGCACCCGAGCGGACGGACGATCATGTCGCGGACGCGCCGGCCGTTTGCCAGAAACCGACAAACGAAAATCCGGAGACCTGCGTCTAATCCCCCATGGTTGAAGCATTTGTCAAAGATCTGAAGCATTCCTTGCGCATGTTCGCGCAGAGCCCCGCGTTCACCCTGGCGGCGATCGCGGCGCTCACGCTCGGCATCGGCGCGAACACGGCAATATTCTCGGTCGTCAATGCCGTCCTGCTGAAGCCGCTCGACTTCCCAGATCCCGATCGCATCGTGCTGTTCATGACGACCTCCCCGCAGGGGCAGGGTCAGGCGGCGTCGCCCGCGAAGTTCCAGCACTTCCGTCAACAGCACGAAGTCGTCCAGGATGTCGCGGCCTACCGGACCGGCATCGTCAACTACACGGGCGGCACGTTCCCGGAACAGCTGCGTTCAGGACAGGTGTCAGTGGATTTCTTCAAGCTCTTCGGCGCGCCGGTGCTGCGCGGGCGCACCTTCACCGAAGCTGAAGACACGCCGGACGCCGAGAACGTCATCGTGATCAGCCAGCGATTCTGGGAAACCCGCTTCAATCGCGCCGAGGACATCATCGGCAAGACGATTTCACTCAGCGGCGAGCCCCATTCGGTGATCGGCGTGCTCGGCGAGTTCGACTTCAGCGACCTCGGCGGACCGACGCCGCAGGTCTGGACGCCCTTCAAGCTCCCGGTCATCACCAACGACCAGGGACACTACTTCCAGTCTGCCGGCCGCCTCAAAGCCGCAGTCGCGCTCGACCAGGCGAAGGTTCGGCTGCAGGCCTCCGCCGACGACTACCGCCGCAAGTATCCGAACGGGCTCGGGCCGAACGGTGGGTTCAGCGTCCAGCCGGTCCGCGAAGCGCTTGCGAGAAACGTGCGGTCCTCGCTGCTCGTCCTCGGCGGCGCCGTCAGCTTCGTCCTCCTGATCGCCTGTTCGAACGTCGCGAACCTGCTGCTCGTCCGGGCGACCGGCCGCCGCAGGGAAATTGCGATCCGGGCGGCGATTGGCGGATCGCGCGGGCGCATCATCCGGCAGCTGCTGACCGAGAGCGTGCTGCTGTCGGTCGCTGGCGGCGTGCTGGGACTCATCCTCGGCGTGCTCGGCATCAAGGCGCTGCTGTCGGTCAATACGGCGGGGCTCCCCCGCGTCGGCGAGTTCGGAGCGGCGGTCGGGGTCGACTGGAGGGTCGTCGGCTTTGCCTTCGCGATCTCTCTCGGCACCGGCGTGCTCTTCGGCTTGATACCAGCGCTGCAGAGCTCGAAAACGGACCTCACCTCCACGCTCAAGGAAAGCAGCGGCCGATCGGGGACCGGATTCCGCCAGAACAAGGCGCGGTCGATCCTGGTTGTCACCGAAGTCGCGCTGGCTCTCGTGCTCTTGATCGGCTCGGCCCTGCTCATCCGCACGGCGATCAATCTCACCCGCGTCGATCCCGGGTTCGATGCCAGCAACGTGCTGACGATGAGGATGTCGTTGACGGGACCGGAGTATCAGAACGCTCAACGGGTGCAGCAACTGATTCAAAGCGGCGTCGAGCGGGTCCGTGCGCTTCCCGGCGTCGTCGACGTCAGCGCCACGTGCTGCGTCCCGTTGCAGGGAGGCTACGGCCTGCCGTTCACGATCGTCGGACGGGCGGTGGATGGCCCGGGGCCCTATCACGGCGGCGGCGGCTGGATGACCGTGTCGCCGCGCTACTTCGAGGTGTTCAAGATTCCGCTCAAGCGTGGACGTACCTTCGACGACCGCGATAACAGTTCGGCGCCGCCCGTGGCGATCATCAACGAAGCGATGGCGCGGCAGTACTGGTCCAAGGGCGATCCGCTCAACGAGCGGCTGGTCATCGGGCGCGGTGTGATGCGCGAGTTCGCCGGGGAGCGGGAGCGCCAGATCGTCGGCGTCATCGCCGATACGCGCGACGGCGGCCTCAACAACAATCCCGGTCCGATGATGTTCATTCCGCAACCGCAGGTGCCCGACCCGGTCAACGTGCTGAATCTGCGGCTGTCGCCGATGGCCTGGGTCGTCCGGACGCAGACCGAGCCGTTGTCGATGAGCAATGCGATTCAGGAACAACTGCGGCAGGCGACGGGCCTGCCGGTCTCGGAAGTCCGCTCGATGTCCGAGGTCGTGTCCCGATCGGTGTCACGGCAGAAATTCAACATGTGGCTGATGACGGTGTTCGGCTTCTCGGCGCTGCTGCTCGCCGCGATCGGGATCTACGGCCTGATGGCGTACTCGGTCGAACAGCGCACCCAGGAAATCGGCATTCGCCTCGCGCTCGGGGCACAGGCGTCCCAGGTGAAGAACATGGTCGTTCGACAGGGCATGACTCTCGCCATCGTCGGCGTCGCCATCGGCCTCGCCGCGGCGTTCGGCCTGGCGCGCTTCATCGCGACCTTCCTGTTCGGCGTCGGAAAATGGGACCCTGTCGTGTTCGTGGCCGTTCCCGGCGTGTTGACGCTGGTCGCACTGATCGCGGTCTGGCTGCCGGCGCGCCGCGCGAGCCGCGTCGATCCGATCCTCGCGCTGCGCTATGAGTGAGCCTCGCTCCCCAGTGCGCTACAGCTTCAGCTCGATCATCTTTCCTTCGAAGACCACGTCGCGCGTGGTCTTCGAACCGGCGAGCCGGATTTGCATCGGCCGTTTCGCCGGCGGCAACATGCGCGATCCCGGCGCAAGGCGCATCGTGAGCTGACGCGTCGAATCACGCCACGTCATCGCGATGCGCATGAACTCCCCTTTCCGGTAATCGAACGACCGGCCATCGTCTTCGTACAGCGTGAACGACCCGTCAGCGCCCGGAAAGACGACGACCGTGGATGGGTCGGCGACCTGCTGGTCGACGTACTCCTTCACCGGAGCGAGCGGCAGGATCGTGCCGGCGCGGACGTGCAGCGGCATCGTCTCCAGATCGACCTTGCGCTCGATCTCACGACCGCCGTCGAGCCGCTCTTCGGTCCAGTAGTCGAACCACGAACCTTTCGGCAGATACAGGCGGCGCGCGGTAGCCCCCTTCTCCACGACCGGCGACACGAGCAGGTCGCGGCCCCAGAGGAACTGATCGCCGCGAGCCGTGGCAACCGGATCGTCGGGATAGTGGAGCCACAGGCTGCGGATCATCGGCAGACCGGTCTCGCAGCATTCCTTCGCGGCCGTATACGTGTAGGGCAGCAGCTTGTAACGCAGCTCGAGATATTTGCGGAGGATTGGCTCGACCTGCGGATTCTTCAGCTCGGCCGGATCGGGATGACCGGCCCCGCCCGTGTAGTTCCGGATCTCCTCGTGTCCCAGCTTTCCGGTGTTCCAGCCCCACGGAAGCCGCAAGTGCCACGTCCTGCCATGGGCGCGGAACGACGGGCAGAACGTCCCGAACTGGAACCACCGGACGTGGAGCTCGCCGGTGTACTCCGGCGTCGGCACGAATCCGCCGATGTCGGTGCCCCAGAACGGAATCCCCGACAACCCGGTGTTCACGGCGACTGGAACGTGAGTTTTCAGGGTCTCCCACGTCGAATAGACGTCGCCCGACCAGAGAAACGCTCCGTAGCGCTGCATGCCGACGTACCCATTGCGATGCAGCGCGAAGGGACGCTCGTTGGATCGGTAGCGCTGTGGACCTTCCCAGTACATGCGGATGCGTGCGAGCCGGGATGGCGCGTCCAGCCCGTCGCCCTGGTCCGGCCACCAGCCATCGACGCCGAGATCCATCAGCGGCTTGTGATACGGCCAGTAGCATTCAACGGCGCGATCTTCAGGCCAGCGATCGTCCTTCGTCCGGCCGCTCGGCACTTCTTTCTCGGGCGTGCAGGCACCCGCGGCGGCTCCGCTCATCCGGCGTCCTTCGATGACGATGTGCAGCACGACCTTGTAGTGCAGCGCATGAAGATCGTCGACGCCCTTCTTCGGGTCGGGGAAATTCTCGGGCTTCCAGGCGAACTCTCCGTTTCGCGTGTTCCAGCCGGAGGGTGTGAACTCGGTGCCGAGATAAATCAGTGCGTCGCACGGGAGCTTCTTCTCCCGGAACGTCCGGGCGACCCACATCACCTCGTCCGGGCCCGACAGCGTGCGATGCGACTGCATGTAGCCGAACGACCACAACGGCGGAAGCTCCGCATGACCGGTGATGCGCGCGTACTCGCCGACGATCACCTTCGGATCGGATGACGCGATGACGAAGACGTCGAGCGGGAGCGGTTCGCCCGACGGCGTCAGCTTGCCGTCTGCCCCGCTGAAGTCGAACGAACCCAGCGGGTGATGAATGAACATGCCCCAGCCGTCAGTCCCCGCGAGCCACTGGATCGGGACCCGGCCGCCGTGCGTCCGCAGCTGATATCCCCCCTGCCCGTTGCGCATGCGATCGACGGATCCCTTGCGATCGAACTGCGGGCCGCCTTCGCCGAGTCCGAGCAGCGGTCCCTTGGGCAGCGCGAAGCTCACGCCTGGCTGTTCCGCATCGAGCACGAGCCGCTGCACGGGACTGCCGTCCGCTTTCTCGATGTGAATCGTCGGCGGATCGGCGGTGTAGCGGACGACCAGATTGCCGCTTTTGATCGCCTTGAGCTGATCGACGTCGCGCCCGCGCGCCAGAGGTTTCGCGTCGGCGGCCTGGACGAGCGCGCCATCTTCCGGAACGCCGCCCGTCCCGGCAATCGCCGCAGCGGTCAGGCGGACGGTGTGCGGTCCCAGGAAGCTCACGGCAACCTCGACCGGCATCCCCGCGATCCGTATCGGAGTGCGCTGGCCGCGGAGGACGCCGCCAGCGAGCACGACGCCCGCCCCGGCGGTTCCAATCTGCTTCAGGGCTTCCCGACGTGAGAGGGAGTGCGGCATGGCGGAATGCTAGTGGAGTTAGTGGTCGCGGTTACACCGTTTTTTCGGCGGCCCTCAGAAAACACGGATTGCGCTTCGCGCCGTCGTGCCGCGCGAAGCGCAACTCGGTATTTCATCCAGTTGGAAGCCGGAGATTGGGAGTTAATGCATTCGTTGGCATAATACCGCCCGTTGCGCCCGACTGAGCGCCGTTCGAATTCCGGGAGATCCGCATGTTGCTGAAGACCTGTCGCCTCTCCGTTGTGGCTGTGCTGGCCCTGCTGCTGGTGCCCTCGCTTTCGCTGGCGCAAGGCACGCTCGCCGACTATCAGCGGGCGATGACGCTTCGGGACCGTTACGAGAACCTCGCGGTCAACGTCCCCGATCAGGCGCGCTGGGTCGCCAACACGCAGAAGCTGTGGTACCGCAAAAGCGTCAAGGGGGGCCACGAGTTCGTGCTCGTTGATGCCGGCACCAGGACGAAGGAGCCCGCGTTCGATCACGGCAAGCTCGCCGCGGCGCTGAGCGCCGCGCTCGGCCGTACGATTACCCCACACGAGCTCCCGTTCAATCAGTTCACGTTCGTCGAGGGGCTGTCGGCGATCGAGTTTCAGGTCACCGGTGGACAGGGACAGCAGGGTCCGCCGCAACCGCCCTGGCGCTGCACCCTGGCGGACTACAAGTGCGCGCGTGAAGAGCGCGCCGGCCGCGGAGGCCGCGGGGGCCGCGGCGGCGGTGGGGGACTTACCGGCCCTGTCCGGCCGCCCTCCGACATCAACGGGGCCGAGCCGCAGAAATCGCCGGACGGCAAATACGAAGCGCTGATCAACAACTACAACGTCGCCATCCGGGAGACCGGCAAGCGCGAGGTCACGCTGTTGAGCACCGATGGCTCCGAAGGCGGGTACTACGATCCCGAGTCGCTGGCCTGGTCGCCCGATTCGAAGAAAATCGCCGTCTACAAGGTGAAGCCGGGCCACCGCCGCTTCGTTCACTACGTGGAGTCGTCTCCGGAGGATCAGCTGCAGCCGAAGTACTCCACCATGCAGTACGCCAAGCCGGGCGACGTCCTGGATGTCGAAACGCCGGTGCTCTTTCACCTCGACACCAGGAAACAGCTCGTCGTCAACAACGCGCTGTTCCCGAACGCCTACGACATGACGCGGCTCGACTGGCGCAAAGACAGTTCAGCGGTGACGTTCGAGTACAACCAGCGCGGACACCAGCTCTATCGCGTCATCTC
This sequence comes from uncultured Acidobacteriota bacterium, assembly GCA_963785755.1. Classification (GTDB taxonomy): domain Bacteria; phylum Acidobacteriota; class Vicinamibacteria; order Vicinamibacterales; family 2-12-FULL-66-21; genus JACCXG01. The sequence goes on from CAWAXG010000075.1 coordinate 213,182, forward strand.
GATCGATGCCGCGACCGCCGCGGCTCGCGTCCTGATCGCGGAGGAGCCGAAAACGTTCTTCTGTTATTCAGGCAAGAAGTTCCGCAATGACCTTGGCGACGGCGCCGAAATCGTGTGGATGTCCGAGCGCGACGGCTGGAATCATCTCTTCCTCTACGACGGCAAGACCGGCGCTGTGAAGAACCAGATCACCAAGGGGAACTGGGTCGTACGCAGTGTCGTGCAGGTAGACGAGAAAGCCCGCCAGGTGTATTTCTCCGCGAGCGGGATGTATCCGGGAAAAGATCCGTACTTCGTCCACTACTACCGCGTCAATCTCGACGGCACGGGCCTGACGACGTTCACCGAGGCCGACGCCAACCACAACGTCGTGTTCTCATCCGACTCCAAGTACTACATCGATACCTACTCCCGCATCGACCTCGCGCCCGTGCTCGAGCTGAGGACCACCGGTGACGCCAAGGCCCACGAGCTCGAGCGGGGAGACATCGTCCGAGCTCGCGAAAGCCGGATGGAAGGCGCCGGAAGTGTTCGTGGCGAAAGGCCGCGACGGCAGCACCGACATCCACGGCGTCATCGTGCGGCCGACGAATTTCGATCCCGCCAGAAAGTACGCGGTCATCGAGAACATCTACGCCGGTCCGCAGGGCTCGTTCGTGCCGAAATCGTTCCCCACATTCAGCGCCCCGCAGGCGACCGCGATGCAGGCGACCGCCGAGATCGGCTTCATCGTCGTCCAGATCGACGGCATGGGCACCAGCAACCGGTCGAAGGCCTTTCACGACGTTGCATGGAAGAACATCAAGGACGCCGGCTTCCCGGACCGCATCCTCTGGCACAAAGCGGTGGCGGCGAAGTATCCCTACTACGACATCACTCGCGTGGGGCTGTACGGCACATCGGCCGGAGGCCAGAACGCGCTCGGCGGCCTCCTGTTCTTCCCGGACTTCTATAAAGCCGCCGTCTCCTCGGCGGGCTGCCACGACAACCGCCTGGACAAGATCTGGTGGAACGAGCAGTGGATGGGCTGGCCGCTCGGGTCCGAGTACGCCGAGTCCTCCAACGTCGATCAGGCGCACCGCCTCCAGGGCAAAGTACTGCTCGTCGTCGGCGAGATGGATCGAAACGTCGACCCGGCGTCCACCTACCAGGTGGCCAATCAGCTGATCAAACACAACAAGGACTTCGAGCTGCTCGTGATTCCCGGCGCCGGCCATTCATCCGGCGGCGCTTATGGCGATCACAAGCGCTACGACTTCTTCACGCGTCACTTCCTGGCCGCGACTCCGCCGGACTGGAAGCAGGTCGAGGACGCGTTGAAGAAAGCCAAGGCCACGACCACATCGCCGGTGGAATGAGCGTATCGGGCGGCACGAGCCTCCGGAGCCGCGTCACCGCCGCAGATCGCGGGGCGTCTCCCACCGGCCGGATTTCGCCGACCGGAACACGGCCTCGATGCATTCCATGTTCCGCACGGCATCCTCGAGCGGCTCGGGCTGTTCTCGGCCCTCGAGGATCGCCTTCGAGAAAAGGTCGCCCTGAATCGTGTACTGGTTGCAGGTCGGAATCTCGATCCGTTCCTGCCCTCCCCCGAACAGATCCGCGCCGCTGTCGACGACGATTTCGCACGGGCGATCGGGCGGCGCGTTGAAGGGAATCCTGATGTCGATCAGGCCGCGGCTGCCCAGGATCTTCATGTTCTGGTAGTAGACCATCTGCATGCTGCAGGTGCCGGCGAGGTGGACGCCGCCGTAATCGAGGAGCATCGAGGTGAGCCGATCCACCTGGAACCTGGGATCGCGCGCGACGGCCCCCGCCACGCGCTCCGGTTCGCGGCCGAAGATGAAGCGGGAAGTGTTGATCAGATAGCAGCCGATATCCAGCAGCGCACCGCCGCCCATCGCGGGCGTGTTGCGGATGTTCGCCGGGTCGTCGTTGAAGTAGCTGAAGATGCCGACCATCGCGCGCACGTCGCCGATCCGGCCCTCGCGCACCAGGCTGCGTGCTTTCAGCCATTGCGGGTGGGTGCGCACCATGAACGCTTCCTGAATCTTGACGCCGGTCCGATCGCGCGCGTCGAGCAGAAGTCGCGCTTCGTCGGCGGTGAGCGCGATCGGCTTTTCGCAGAGGACGTGCTTGCCCCGTTCGGCCGCGCGGATCGTCCAGGGCACGTGCAGATCGTTCGGCAGCGGGTTGTAGACGGCGTCGATATCCGGGTCGTCGACGAGCGCCTCGTACGAACCGTACACCTTCGGCACGCCGAGCGACGCGGCCGCTTCACGGGCCTTCACGCCGTCGCGCGAGGCGATCGCACTGACCGTCGACCATGTGCCCTGCTGCATCGCCGGAATCACCTTCCGCGTCGCGATCCCGGCCACACCCAACACGCCCCATCGGACTTTGCTCATCGGAGAAGTTTACCTACACCCGCCGCCAAAACTCACGACGGCGGCGACCTTCCGGCGTCTGACGGCGCGGTGATACACTCCGCCCACGCATGAACATCGCCGAGATCGCCCGGCGCGCGAATGTGTCCACGGCCACGGTCTCGCGTACGCTGAATCAGAGCGGGCCGGTCAAACCGACGACGGCGCGGAAGGTCTGGCGCGCCGTATCGGAGCTCAATTACTTCCCGAACAGTCATGCCCGGGCGCTGGTCTCGGGTCGCAGCCGCCTCATCGGCCTCATCGTCTCGGACATCACGAATCCGTTCTTCCCCGAGTTGATCCGCCAGTTCGAGGAGCTCGCCCTCGAGCAGCAGTACGACCTGCTGGTCACCAGTACCGGGTACAAGACCGCTCGCATGACGGCCTGTCTGCGGCGCATGCTCGAGCGCAAGGTGGACGGCGTGGCCGTGATGACGTCGGAGATGGATACGCGCCTGATCGAGGAGCTCGGGCGCCGCGGCGTCCCGATCGTGTTCATGGACGTCGGCCAGGTCGGACCGCGCATGCGTCACGTCTCGATCGACTACGGCAACGGGATCCGTCAAGCGGTCGATCATCTGGTGGCCCTCGGTCACCGCGACATCGGCTTCATCAGCGGTCCGCTCGATCTGGTCTCCGCCTGCGCCCGGCGCCAGGGCTATCTCGATGGGATGGCCGGCCACGGCCTGGAGGTCGATCGCCGGTTCATCCAGGAGGGTACCCACACCGCCGAGGGAGGCCAGAGTGCGATGGCGGAGATCCTGAGGTCCTCGCGCCTGCCGACCGCCATGGTCGCCTCCAACGACTTGACCGCGATCGGCGCCCTGCACGCGATCATCGCGGCCGGTCTGCGCGTGCCGGAGGACATTTCGCTCGTCGGGTTCGACGACATACCGCTCGTGAGCTACACGAACCCGGCGCTCACGACGGTCCGCATGTCAGCGGCCGACGTCGGCACGCAGGCGTTCCAGGCGCTCTTCGGCCTGCTCGGCGGGGTGACGCTCGACGGGGATGACTATCAGGTAGCGACCCGGCTGGTCGTGCGAGGCTCGACGGCGCCAGTGAGTGCAGCCGGCACATAGTTGCGCAGTCAGCCACCCGGCCGCTGATCCCCGACCAGACGTTCGAACGCATCGTCTGGCAGATCGCTCAGCGCGGAGACCGCGATGTCGGCGTCGAGCGGAGCGCCGCGACTGACGCCGATCGACTTGATGCCGGCGCGGCGCGCGGCCTCGATCCCGACGGCGGCGTCCTCGACGACAATGCAGCGTTCCGGAGGAAGGCCAAGCCTGTCGGCGGCCCTGACGAACACTTGCGGATCGGGCTTCCCCGCCGTGACGTCCTCGGCGCTGACAATCGCATCGAAGTCGCGATCGACCGCCAGCGCGCGCAACATGACGCGAACGTTCTCGCGCGGCGCGGACGACGCGATGGCCTGTTTCCAGCCCCGCTCGTGAAGCCGGTGGATCCACTCGGCGGCGCCTGGGAGCGGCGTCAGTCCGTGCTGCTCCGCCAGGCGGCGATACTCCTGCTCCTTGGCTTCGCCGACGCGGCGGATCCGCTCGGCTGACGCGTCAGGGCCCAGCCATCCGGCCAGAATCCGATCGTTCTTCTGACCGAAGCTCGCGAGGAACTCTTCGTAGGTGATGGGACGCCCTTCCGCGGCCATGGTGTCGCGCCACGAGAGCCAATGGAATTCAGCGGAGTCGACGAGGGTGCCGTCCAGGTCCCAGAGGACGCCGCGGGTCATGCGCGATGGTGGCTCACGAGTGGTCCCATCGCATCAATATGCCACCTTCAGCAGCGACACGCCCTGACGCGGCAGCTGGAACGTCAGCTTGAGCTCGCCGCGTTCGACCCGAACACGCTCGGCCGAGCCAAGCATCTTGAGCTTGCCCGCTTTCTCCAGCTCCGCGTATTGCGCGGGCGTTGGTGATTGCGGCGAACCCATCTTCTTCCAGGCCTCGTACGAGTTGCTCTGATCCTGATCGACGCGGTAGTGCGTGACCGCCGGCCGGCCGTCCGCGGCGCCCGAGACAACGATCTCCACTGCAGCCGCCGGCGCCGGCAGGTCGTCGTCGTGATAGTTCCAGGCGAGGATCGCGAGGTCGCGGCCGTCCCGCGTGGCGAGCGCGTTCACGTCAGGAGAAGTCCTCACGCCGTTGTCGCGAATCGACTCGAGCGGCAGCGCGCTCGAGCTCTGCACGCGCAGCCGATCTCCCTTCATCATCCCGAGCATGCGGAACACGTTCAGCACCGGCTTGTCGATCCCGTTGGTCGCCAGGTCGCGAAAGCCCGCGAAGTACGGCTGGTCTTCGAACTCGAACGCCCAGGTCACCGATCCGAGCAGGTTGACCTTGTGATGATCGGCGAGCTCGTAGGTGCGGGCCAGCTGCGCCGCCGTGTAGCTCGAATACATCGTGCCGTTGCGATAGGCGTTCTGCGGGCTGGTCGCCATCGAGCAGGCCGCGCAGCCTTCCGGATCCGACTCGCCGATCACGATGGGGATGTTCTTCAGCTCGGGGAAGGAGGCGACGATCTGAAACCCGTTCGAAATCGCGCGCAGCTGGTTGCTGATTCCCATCTGCACGTGGCCATCCACGACGCGAGGGGCTCCCTTGGCATGGAACGCGACGAATTCGAGCGGAGAGCCGGTCTTGCCGGTCGCGTAGTTCTTGCCGCGCAGGCAGTGCTCGATGAAGTCGCGGAGCAGCTGCTGGGTACGCTGCCCGTTGGGGCCGGTGACATGCGGCCCGCCGATGCGTGCTGTAGGCAGCGCCCGCTTCAAGCCGTCGGCGGCGTAGTCGTAGAGCTTGCGGAACTCTTCGGGCGTCCCTTGCCAGTAGGCAATGTCTGGCTCGTTCCAGACCTCCCAGTACCAGCTCTCGACCTCCGCCTTGCCATATTTCTCCACCGAGTGCTTGACCCATTGGTAGATCAGCTCCCGCCACTTGTCGTAGTCCCTGGGTGGGTACGCCCAGCCGGTATAGATGCGGTTGTAGGGCTGACCGGGCTCCCAGTCGTGTTTGTACGGCTGCGGCTTGGCCGACAGCGCCTCGGGCATGAAGCCGATCTCGACGAGCGGCTTCATCTTGCGTTCGATGTAGGTGTCGATGATCCGATCGACGATGGTCCAGTCGTACTTGGGCTGGCCGTTGGCGTCCTCGGTATAAGCGTTGGTGGACCCCCACTTCAGCGCCGGCGTTCCGTCGCCCGTGGTCAACAGGTTGTGCGCCCGGACGTAAACGGGCACCGGGCTCAGCTCGGCGATTTCGGACAACAGTTTCTTGCCGTCTTTCATGTAGGTGTAGTTCGGCTCGTCATATCCGAACCACGCCCACATATGGCGCATGGGCCCGACCCGGCCATTCGCGTCGATGCGGATCGTGACCGCAGCCGGCTGCGGCGGCGCCTGCAGGGCGATCGCCGACGCGCTCGCCGTGACGGCCGCGATCAGGGTCAGAGTGCGAATCATGGCTTATCGTAACTCCCAACTCCAACTTCCAACTCCCAAACGTAGGCCTCCCTCGACCGAGCCTGCCCGCTGAAAGGAGTTGCGACGGCTTGGTAGTGCCGGCTTTCCCCGTGGTGTACCGCGTGCGCGGGAGTTGGAGTTGGCAGTGGGAGTTGACCGATCGGTCTATTTGAGAACGCGAAAGTAAATACCGTCCTCGATCGAAGCGTTTCCGCCGGCTTCAGGATCGTCGAGGGGAAGCCGGGCTGGTTCGGCGAGTCCGGATAGTGCTGCGTCTCGAGGCACAGGGCGCTGCGATGCTTGTACACGGTGCCGGCTTTTCCTGTGAGCGTCCCATCGAGAAAGTTTCCCGTATAGAACTGCACGCCAGGCTCCGTCGTCGCGACCTCCAGCGTCCGGCCGCTCTTCGGATCGACGAGACGCGCCGCCGGCGCCAATCCGTCGCCTGACCGCGTGAGCACCCAGTTGTGATCGTAGCCTCTCCCGAATTTGAGCTGCTCGTGTGGCTGATCGATACGCGCGCCGACACGGGTGGCTTTCCGGAAATCCATCGGCGTCCCTTCCACCGGCGCCAGGATCCCGGTCGGGATCAGCGTGCTGTCGACGGGCGTATAGCGATCGGCGTAGAGAGTGAGCTCGTGGTTGAGGATCGTGCCCGAATCATGACCAGCGAGGTTGAAATAGGAGTGACTCGTCAGATTGACCGGCGTCGGCTTATCCGAGGTGGCCTGGTATTCGACCTCGAGCTGGTTCGTGTCGCTCAGCGTGTACGTGACGCGCGTCTTCAGCGCGCCCGGATATCCTTCCTCGCCGTCCGGACTCGTTCGCGTGAGTGCGACACCGACGCCGGCCAGCAACGGCTCGGCCTGCCAGACGAACTTGTCGAAGCCCTTGACGCCGCCGTGCAGATGGTTCGGACCATCGTTCGCCGCGAGCTTGTGCGTCTGCCCGTTCAACGAGAACTGCGCCTTGCCGATTCGATTGCCGTAACGGCCGACGATGGCACCGAAGTACGGATGTGCCTGGAGGTATCCGTCGATGGTGTCGAATCCGTGGACGACGTCGGCGAACCGCCCGTTCCGATCCGGCACCCGAATGGACGTGACAATGCCGCCGTAGGTGATGACCCGGACTTCGACGCCGTTTTTGTTGGCGAGGACGTAGAGGTCGACTGGCGTGCCGTCAGTCGCCCGCCCGAATGCCGATCGTGTAACCCCTGGCTTCGAACCCCCGCTTCCCTGTGACGCGTTCGTGCTCATGATGGTTTGGCCGAGGATCATGACAGCAAACAAAACCAGCGCACACCTGTCCGCACGAGTGACCATCGGCTGCATCCTCTCCCGCGGCATGCCGAACAAGGCTGCTAGCCTACCATCCCACCGACGTCATATCTCCATCTGGGGCAGCTCTTGGTGCGTTCGAAGAAGTCCCCATTCCCGATCCCCATGATCACCTGATCACCGATCACCGATCATGACTCACTGTTCCATCGGAGTCGTTGTCTTCAAGGACGACGGCAAGACGCGATATGCTGCCATCCACGATCACAGAGGTGCTGCGATATGAAGAAGATGAGCAGATGGAAGCAAGGCGACCCGGCTGTGCTGCTTGCCGTCGCGATCGTGGTGATGGCAGCTGGTCTCTCCGGCGCGGGCCCCCGGAACTTCAAGCCTGACGGCACCTTCACGGGATCTGCTCTCACCGGATGGCGCACGCTCGGCGATGCCGAGTGGAAGGCGCAGAACGGCGAGATCGTCGGCACCGCGAAGCCCGGGACGGCCGGCGGCTGGCTGGTCATGGAGAAGACCTTCCAGGACGTCCGCCTGTTCGGCAACTACCGGTGCACCGGCGAGTGCCGATCGGGCGTGCTGCTGCGCGCGCAGCGCACGCCGGATGGCGGCATGCGCGGCGTCTATATCTCTTTGACAGAGGGCGAGCTCGGCTCCTACTCCGTCACACTCGATGCTCAGGGCCGCGAGGTTGCGAAGGAGCGTCTCGCGCCGCCTGCCGGACGTGGGGGCGGCGGTGGCGCCGGACGCGGAACAGCGCCTCCCGCGACCCAGCCCGGGACGACGGCTGCCCCGCCCGCGGCGGCTCAACCGGCTCCTGCGCCGCAAACCGGTGCGCGGGGCGACGGACCGGGACAGGGCCGCGGCGGCGGTGGTGGTGGTGGCAGGGGTGCTCCGCCTCTCAAAGCCGGAGACTGGAACGAGGTCGAGATCATTCTGGCGCTCGCGTCCGTTCGCTCCACGTTTGGCGGCAATGCCGCGGTAGATGAAGCGAATGTTGCCGGGTACGGCAGCGTCGCGCTGTTCGTGGGTGGATCGGGAGAAGTGCGCTACCGGGACGTCGCGTGGAAGGATCTCAACTGGTTCGTCCAACCCAAGGAGGAGATCTCCCCGCGGTTCACGATGCAGCAGATCAGCAGCCTCTACTATGGATGGGGCGCGACGACCGGCGACATCAATCGTGATGGCACGCTCGACATCGTCTCGGGGCCGTTCTACTACCTCGGACCGTCGTTCAGCGAACGCAAGCTGTATCGGGAGGGGCGCGTCTACAATCCGTCCGCGGAATTCGCCCCGGACATGGTCAATCTCGTCGCCGACTTCACTGGCGATGGCTGGGCCGACATTCTCTCGGCCGTGAGCCGCCCGATGGACCTGTACGTCAACCCGAAAGGGGATTCGCGGCGATGGGACAAGTTCCGCGTGCTGCCGACGATCTCGTCGGAGATCGCGCTGATGAACGATCTCGACAACGACGGCAAGGCGGAGATTGTGTTCGCCGGCGGCGGCGCCTACAACTGGGCCCGTCCCGATCCGGCGAATCCGACGGCCGTCTGGACGCCGCGCATCGTATCGAGCCCGGGACAGACCGTGAGCGGCCACGGCATCGGGATCGGCGATGTCAACGGCGATGGACGGAAGGACGTGGTCGTGCCGACGGGATGGTACGAGCAACCCACGGAGGGCATCGAGCGCACTCCCTGGACGTTCCACGCGCACACGTTCGGCAACCTGGCGGTGTTCGGCATGGGCGGCGGCGAGATCGGGGTGTACGACGTGAACGGCGACAAACTCGCCGATGTGGTGAGCGGGTCGGCGCATAACTGGGGCCTCAACTGGTTCGAGCAGAAACGTGCGGCCGACGGATCGCGGACCTTCGAGCAGCACGTGATCGCGCAGGACTTCTCCACCGAGAACGCGGGCGGCGTCGTGTTCTCGGAATCTCATGCGGCGCGATTCGAGGACATGGACGGCGATAAGGTTCCCGACTTCATCACCGGCAAGCGGATGTGGTCCGAGCTCGAGAACTACACCGCTCAGGATCCGTATGGGGCGCCGGTCCTCTACATCTACCGGACGGTCCGCGACGCGAAGGCCCCTGGCGGCGCGCGGTTCGTTCCCGAGCTGGTGCACAACCGCTCCGGCGTTGGATCATCGTTCGACATCGTCGATCTGAACCGGGATGGCCGGCGCGACATCGTGACCGCGACGGGGTTCGGCACCTTCGTGTTCTACGGCCGGAAATAGGGGAACAGACCAGGAGGGCGGGAGCGATCGGGTAAACAAGCAAGCCTCCCGTCCTCCCGTCCTCCTTGTTGAATAGCTGCCAGTGCGCGTGCCAGCTGGTTGTGGTGACCGAAACGGATGCCGGGAGCAGCGTCCCCGTTTCGGTGTAGTCTGACGGGCGTCGAAAATCATGCTCACACGACGACAGTTCGTGATCGCAAGCGTCGGCACGGCACTGGCCGGGCGGCAGTCGGCGCCAGAACGGAGCCAGCCAACAGCCCGGGAGATCGTCGACCGGATCCGTGCCGGCGTCGGCCTCCCCTGGCGCGCAACGACCATCGACGGGATCAAGGCCGGCGATCCGAACACGACCGTCACCGGCATCACCACCACCGTGATGGCCACGCTCGAGGTGCTGAGGCAAGCTGCCGCGTCACGGCGGAACTTCATCGTCACGACCGAGCCGGTGTTCTACAGCGGGAACGATGAGCCGGGCACTCGCGCGAACGACCCGGTCTACGTTGCGAAGAGGGCCTTCATCGACGAAAACCGCCTCGTCGTCTTTCGCTTCGCCGACCATTGGCACGCCCGGGTGCCGAATGAATCCGTCCGCGCGCTCGCAGCGGCCCTGGACTGGACACGCCATCGCACGCCGGCGAACGAATCGATCTACAAGCTCCCGGAAACGACGCTGCGGTCGCTCAGCGCTCACGTGCAGAAGCGGCTCGGCGTGCGCGGGCTGCGCGTGGTCGGGCGACCGGACATGCGCGTGGCCACGGTTCTTCTCAGTCCGGCCACCACGGATCTGCCTGGCACCGTGCGGAATCTGCCGCAAGCCGACGTCCTCCTGGCCGGGGAGCCACGCGAGTGGGAGGCCGTGCCGTACGTGCTCGACACCGCGCCGGCAGGACGAGCCAGAGGCCTGATCGCGGTCGGGCGGATCGTGTCCGAGGAGCCGGGAGCACGCGCGTGCGCCGAATGGCTGCGCACCATCGTGCCGTCGGTCACCGTCGAGCCAACCACGGTCGCGGACCCGTACTGGAGGCCGACGGTATGACGGCCGCGGAAATCGTCACCCGCATCAAGGACAGACTGGCCGAACAGAAAATCGCGTGGCGGGCCCAGACCGTCGACACCTTCAAGGCCGGCAACCCTGAGACGCCCGTTCGTGGCATCGCGACGACGGGGATGGCGACGTTCGACGTGCTGAAACGCGCGGCATCGAGCGGCAGGAACTTCGTGATCACGCACGAACCCACGTTCTACAACCATCAGGACGATACGGCGCTTCTTCAGGCGGACGCGACCTACGCGGCCAAGCAGAAGTTCGTCGCCGAGCACAACATGGTGGTGTGGCGATTCCACGACCACGCCCACGCATTGCGCCCGGACCCGCTGATCGCAGGCTCGGCACGCGCGCTGGGGTTGTCGCAATACGCGTCACCGACCGACCCGAGACGCTACGTCATTCCCCCGACAACCCTTCGCGCGCTCGCCACCGACATCGTCCGCCGCCTCGACGGGCGTGCCATCCGCGTCGTCGGGGACCCGGAGATGACGGTCAGCCGAATCCTGCTCGGCCCGGGCTGGGGCGTTCCAAATCTCGTGCCCGACGTCGACGTGTCGATCGGCGGCGAAGCGCCTGAGGCGGGGGGCCACGCGGAGTACGCGCTCGACGCCCGGTCGCTGGGACAGCCCAAGGGAGTGATCCTGCTCGGGCACATGCTGTCGGAGGACTTCGGCATGAAGGAGGTCGCCGACTGGCTGCGCGCGTTCCTCACGGATTGCCGGTTGAATGGGTTCCGGCGGGGGAACCGTTCATCTAAAGGGTCAAGGATGGAACCGTTGAACCCGAACCCGTGCACCTTGAACCCCTGAACCCGAACTCAAGATTTGATCGCACCGCTCAGCCAATCCCACGCCTCCTCCTGCATCTTGCGATTGAACTCGTGCGGCGCGTCATACAAGCGGCATCGCTGACGTTCGGGCACTCCCGCTTTCTTGAAACACGCCTCGATCTTCCGGAAGGCCTTCTCGACGCCCTCGAGCGGAAACAGCGCGTCTTTCGACCCGTTGATGACGAGAACGGAGCGGGGCGCGATCAGCGCGGCGAGATCGGGTAGATCGAGGTAGCGGTACAACCCGGGAATATGGAACGTGAGGCCGACGGTGTTGAGGACGTGGCGGCGTATGTTCGACGCGAACGAAGTCATCCAGCCGACGTCGACTGCCGCTTTGATCCGCTGGTCCAGGGCCGCGAGCAGAAAGCTGCGGTATCCACCAACTGACAAGCCGACGCACCCGAGCCGCTGCCGATCCACTTCGGGACGGCTCGCGAGATAGTCGAGCGTCCGCAGGTCGTCCCACAACATGACGCCCGGCCACGTGATTCCCGCGGTCATCAGGCTGCGTGCGACGAGCTGCTCGTTCTGGCTCGATCGCCGGTTGAACGCCGCAATCTCGTCCGCGGTCATCCGCTGCGGCTCGCGATACGACGGGGGATCCTCCGCCAGCAGCATGCGCCGCTCGCCCCAATAGAACATGTCGATGGTGATGACCACGTAGCCGCGGCGCACCAGCTCGTTCGCGATGCTCGTTCCTTCGTAGAGTCGCTGCTTGAACTCCGAGAGCGAGGCCGGCTCGTTCTCGACGGCAACCACCTTCTCTTTTCCCCAGACGTACGCGCCACCGTGGCAGTGCAGGACGACGAGCCCTGGCGCGGGGAGAGACGCTTTCTTGGGAATCAGAACGTAGCCCGGCACGCGAATGTCGGGCGTCGTCTGGAATGTCAGGTACTCCTCGATGTGATCGCCCCGGTCGGTGCGGCGAATGACCTCCGCCGCTGGCGCCGCGGCGGGCGGAGCGTAGAACAACTGGTCGAGCACGCGAGCGCGCGCCGTCTTCTGCCATGACGCGAGATTCCGAAAGGCGGGCTGCAGGAAAGACAGTTCCAGCCGCGATCGATCGGCCTGCTGCTGCACGAATGGATACAGGTTGCCGATGTGCGGACTGTCCGCGGCGGCCGCGGGCGTCTGCATCAGGACGGCACCGTCCGTCAGCGCGAATGGCGCCTGCGAAAGAATGCCGCCCGCCCCGAGCGTCCGGCAGAACCCGCGCCTTGTCATGGACATCGCATCACCTCTTCGAGACCGTGCCGATCGTGGCCGGATGAACGTCGCGCGCCGCTCATTATCTGCCATCTCCGTGGCGGCTGCCGCAACCACGAGCAGCACGTGGACGACCCGCGCCCACCGAGTCATAGGGCTCAACCTATGTGACACGGAGTAACCGAGGAAAGGAGCGAGTTTGTCTCTGCTCATCACAACATATGGAAGAGCTCGACGACCGCCCGGAAAAACGCTCGACTCACGCAAACGACCTGCAGTAGGCTGCGCCGCATCGGCGCTGCGACCCGAGAACACGAAAGGCGGAACGATATGCCGACATTCGAGGCGTATCACGGGAAGGATGGTGCCTACCATCAGCAGCGCTTCAACGCCCTCGCCGGGAACGGCTGGCGAATGATCTCGCTCAGCACCTACGGGGGACACCTCGCTCCACGCTACGCGGCGGTCTGGGTGCAGGAACCCGGACCGGCCTACGTCGCCGTCCATGGCCTCACGATCGCGAACTACCAGCAGTGGTTCAACGATCGGATTGCCGAAGGCTACGCGCCGGTACTCCTTTCGGCGACGGGAAGCGGCGCGAATGCGCTCGTCGCCGCGGTGTTCGAGCGCAACGTGAAGAAGGGCTGGGTGGCGAAGCACGGACTGCAGAGCGGAGCGGAGACCGATCAGTCCACGATCGAGTACTGGAACAAGCAAGCGCGGCGTGACGGGCTCGTCCTCCGATCGGGATCGATCTACGGGTCTTCCTCTCAACGGCTCTACATCGCCGTCTGGCATCCGCAGGCGGAGGCGCACTGGAACTGGCGAGCCGCCGAAACCGCGAGCGGCCATCAGACCTGGTTCAACGCCTTCCGGGAAGTTCCGCTGAGACCGGCCTTCGTCACGCTCTCGGATTTCCAGATCTACCTGTCGGCCTTCACCGACGACTCGATCGGCGAGTGGCAGGCGCGCCACAACATGACCAGCGACCAGTATCAGGGACAGTTCAACGTTCTCAAAGAGCAGGGGTTCTATCCGATCTGCGTTCAGGGCGGCGGCGCGGGCGCCGGCACGCGGTACGCGGCGCTCTTCGCGAAGCGCCACACGCCATTGCCGCGCGTCTGGACGGTCCGCGGCACCGGACTGGCCACCTTCGACACGGCCGTCAAGAAGTTCATGGTGGCCAACGGCGTACGGGTCGGTCAGTTGAGCATTGCCAAGAACGGCACGTTCAAGGCGCAGCGCGCCTATACATGGGCGCACGCGGGGTATCCGATCACCGAGCCCACTCACCTGCTGCGGGTCGCCAGCCTGAGCAAGATGTTCACCTGCGCGTGCGTGCAGCGGCTGTACGACGACAACGTGATCGAGGAAGGCACCGGGGTCTTCGCCAGGCTCGGCATCACCACGAAGGCGCTCCCTTCGCAGACCGTGGACCCGCGCGTCAATGACATCACGGTCGAGCATCTGGTCGATCACGAAGGCGGATGGGACAGCGGCGTCTCCAAGAAGGACTACGTCTTCATGATGCGCCAGATCGCCAACGATCTCGGCTTGAACGGACCGCCGTCGAAGTTCGACATCGCTCGCTACGTCTACGGCGAGCCGCTGCAGTTCACGCCGGGTGTGAAGTCGCAATACTCGAACACCGGCTACACCACGCTGGCGGCTCTCGTGGAACGGGTCACCAATACGCCGTACGAAACCTATCTTCGCAACACCATCCTGCAGCCCGACGGCATCACCGGCGTGCGCATGGCTCGCACGCTACGAAGCCAGCGTCTCCCGAACGAGGCGTTCTACGACGATCCCAACGTCTGGTGGTCCGCCGCCGAACCGCATCTGCAGAAGCTCACCGCCTTCTGCTACGGCGGCGAAGGCTGGACAACGGAAGCCATGGACGGCAGCGGCGGTCTGTGCGCGAGCGCCAACGCGCTCGTCCAGTTCATCCGGCTGCACGCGGTCTGGGGACGCGGCGGCCGGATGGCCGGCGCCGCCCGCACCGGTGGCATGGCCGGCGTGAGCAGCCGCGCAGAGTCACGCGGCGACGGGGTCGATTTCGCCTTCGTGTTCAACACGCGGAATCTGGCCAACATGCCGGTGGACGACTTCGCCACGTCGCTTTCGGCGCTGATCACGTCGGCCAGCCTCTAAGCGGGCTCGTCTGCACGTTTGTCCGCGTCACGTCTCGGAGGAGGACAGATGACGTAACAGTCCAGTGAGCCGGAGGTTTCCCATGAGCTCGTATCCACGATGCGCGGCAAGCACATCTCTCCTGCTCGGCGCGCTGGTACCAGGTACCTGGCGTGGCCCGCGATGGTCGGCAGATCCACGGTCGTCCCCGATCCTGCGGCTCCTGATGCTGCGTCACAAATCAGCGTGGAGCCATTCGGCACCTGGTCCCTGGGCGCCTCCGCCCCGGGACATCTCCTGGCTACGCACGCGATCCTCCTCCGCAACAACAAAATCCTCGTCGTCGGCGGGAGCAGCTACAACTGCTGTTTCAAATGGGGCATGGAGGAGGCCCGTCTCTACACCATCGGCACGAACGCATGGAGCGCGAAAATGGCCTCGCCGGCGCCGTACGGCGCGACGAAGGATGCATTCTGCGGCGGCCACGCCCACGACGATCTGGGCCGGGTGATCTTTCAGGGCGGACTGCTCGGGTATGGCGTCAAGAACGGATCCGGCATCAACAACGCGGCTCGCTACGATGCCGCGACCGGAGCCTGGACGCAGCTCGGTGCCGCCTCGGCGCACTGGTATCCGACACTCGTCGCCGGTCCACGGCACATGTTCATCTTTCCGGGCCGCGCCACTGGCGGCGACGACCACGTCCGCAAACTGAAGTACGGGACATCAGCGTGGGCGGACACCGGCAAGCGCCTGATCGCCATGAACACTTATCCGCGCGTCGCGTTGCTCCCGGATGGCCGATTCTTCGTCGCCTCGCCTGCTGCGGATGAGGACGGCCAGCTGGCTGGGAGAAACTATTTCTACGATCCGGTCATCAACAACCGCAGCCTCGCGGGCAATGACGTCGTGCCAGACAGCGGTGGCGGCGTTCAGCGACGAGCCGAGCATGACGTGCGGGTGAGCACGATCCACGACGATTGGAGCGGAACCGGCGTCCTGCTGCCACTCACGCCGTCGCAGCAAGGCTACGATGACTTCAAGTTCGCGCTCATCGGCGGCAACGAGGCGCATGTGAAAGATCTGAGCGTCGGGTCGCCGGCCTGGACCACGATGGGCGCACGGTCGACGGCGCTCGGATCGCCGCCGTTGCGGTTCCACGCGAACGCGACCCTCCTGCCCACCGGCCAGGTGCTGGTGACCGGCGGCATGCGGAATCCCGGCAACGACGACACCGGCGTGCGGGAAGCGGAAGTCTACGATCCCGCGACCAACTCCTGGATCGTGACGAGCGCCGCGACCGTCCCGCGAAACTATCACTCCGTCGCGCTCCTGCTGCCCGACGGTCGCGTCTGGACCGCCAGCGCCAGCAAGGACGCCTCAGGGTCCGAGTGCCTGACCGAGCCGAACGAGAACCCGGACAACGGCTGCGACGACGTGCCTGATGGACTGCCGGAGATGACCGAGGAGCGCGTCGAGATTTTCACGCCGTGGTACTACGGCCGCAGCGACCGC
The DNA here is from genome assembly GCA_963785755.1 of uncultured Acidobacteriota bacterium. Taxonomy (GTDB): domain Bacteria; phylum Acidobacteriota; class Vicinamibacteria; order Vicinamibacterales; family 2-12-FULL-66-21; genus JACCXG01. Next base: position 229,353 of record CAWAXG010000075.1, read on the forward strand.
CCGGTCATCACGACGTGCCCGGCGAAGATCTCGACCGACGGCGGCGCGTACCGGATCCCGATCGGCGGCTCACAGGGCACGAACATCGGCAAAGTGGCGCTGATCCGCGCCGGCAGCGTCACCCATGCCTTCGACACCGATCAGCGGCTGATCTTTCTCGACATCACGACGAAGACGGCGGCGGCGGTCGGCGTGCGGGCGCCCTATGGCGCGGCGGCAGCGCCTCCGGGCGACTACTTGCTGTTTGCGCTGCGGGCTGTGGGATCCGGCTTCAAGACATGGGTGCCGTCAGTCGGCTGCTGGACCCGGGTCGAGCCTCAGGTCGTGCGCCACGGGATTTCGATGGCCAACTACCAGACCGTCTTCGATGGCATCAAGAACCAGGGCTACCGGCCGACCTGGGTGGACGGATTCGAGGTGGCCGGCGTCCCGCACTTCAACGCGATCTTCACGCGCGTCGACGTGGCCTGGGTCGCGCGGCACAGCATGGACGGCGCCACCTATCAGACCGAATTCAACACCTGGAGAAAGGAAGGCTACCGGCTGGCGCAGGTGGACAGCTATCTGGCCGGCAGTCAGATCCGCTACGCGGCGATCTGGGAGAAGCGCGCGGGACCGGTGTGGACCGCGTATCACGGCGCCTCCGAGGCGACGCACGTCACCAATTTCAACACCTTCAAGGAACAGGGCTACCGGCCCGTCAACATCTCGGCGGTCAACGTCAATGGCCAGCGGTTCTACACCGCGCTCTACGACAAGGCCAACGTCGGAACCTACCACACGCTCACCGGCATGACGGAAGCGCAATACCAGACCGAGTTCAACAATCAGGTGAAGGCCGGCCGGCGCGTGTCGTACGTGAACGCGTTCATGGAAGGGGGCGTCCCGAAGATCTCGGCGATCTGGGACCAGAGCGATGCCGGCGGCTGGAGCGCCCGCCACGACCTGACCGGCGCCAACTTCCAGCACGAGTGGGACAACCACATCGGCCAGGGGTTCCAGACGAGGCGGACGGCCGGCTATGAAAAAGGCGGCATAGCGCGCTTCGCGGCCATCTGGACCAAGAAGTAACCCGCCAGAAGCCTGAGATCGCGGGCTTTTGAACCTTCGTCCGTGGATTTCGTCTATACCTTGCGTAACAAGGTAGTTGGCGCTACCATTCTAACAATGACTCCCGAATCCGGGCGCGGCGACGAACGGCGGAGCATCGAGCGCGAGCTCAGGCGTGGCTCACTCGAGCTGATCGTCCTGCATCTGCTGGCGCCCGGCGAGGCCTACGGCTACGAGATCGTGTCGAAGCTCACCGAGCAGACCAACGGCGCGCTCGAGGTCACTGACGGCACCCTGTATCCCGTGCTCTACCGCCTCGAGCGGGCGGGATATGTCGCCATCCGCTGGGAAACGCCAGACCGCGGCGTGCCGCGGAAGTACTACCGCCTCACGGACGCCGGACGCGAAGAGCTCGTGCGGTTGAAGGAAGAGTGGACGTCGTTCGCCAAGGCAATGGCCAGGCTGTTGCGGCAATAAGCCGCAGCCGCTTCTGTCGGTTCAAAAGTTCAGGGGTTCAGAGGTTCAAGAGTTCCGGGTTCGGGTTCTTCGGGCTATTTGAGGACAAAGAAGGAGACGGTCAATGACCGCCGCTGACGAATACGTCAAGAGCGTTCTCGAATGGATGCCGCGCACGATGTCGCGGCGCGTGCAGATCGGCACCGAGCTGCAGGGCCACATCGCCGAGCGGGTGGCCGCCGGTCATCCGATTGCCGAGGTGCTGCGTCAGCTCGGCGATCCGGTGGCGCTCGCCGAATCGTATCTGGCCGAGGTACCGCTGATCCCGGCGCCGCACGGCCGCCGCATCGGCGCGAAGCTCGCCGACCTCGTCATGTGCATCGCGATGCTGGTCATGACGATCGTGCTCATCATGCTGCCCGCGTGGTGGTTCGGCCTGGCATCCGAGGTGATGCCGTTCCTCCTGATGTGGGCCGTCATTCTCGTCCTGATCGTCGGCAGCATCCTGTTCGGCATCTACACCGTGGTCGCGGAATGGCGCTCAGGCCAGACGCTGGGCAAGCGCCTGTTCGGCCTGCGGGTCGTCAAGGAATCGGGGGCGCAGATCGGGCTCGGCCAGTCGATCGTTCGTCAGCTCCCGGCGGTCCTGCAGGTCTACCTGATCGACGCGATGTTCGTCTTGTTCACGGACAAGCGCCAGCGCGCGTTCGAGATGCTGTCGAAGACACGCGTGGTGGTCGCGGCTGAGTGACGGCCCGCACCGTTGTTCACAAGGAGGACGGGAGTTTTCAGGTTTGGTGAAACCAGGTTGTGTTGAAAGCCAACTCCCTTACACTCGTCGTCCCTGTTTAGGAATCCCCCTGCGTTCGCGTCCTCGTCCTCACACCAGCCCCGCGTTGCGCGCGAACCCCAGTGCCTCGATCGCCGCGCCCCGCGATCCGGCGGTATCGCCGTTCGGCATGATGTGGATCGGGATGTCGGCCTGCTCGGTGCGCTGCGGCGGCATGCCCTCGCGGATTTCGTCGATGAACCAGGCCTGGAATATCGGCGTCGTTTCAATCGCGCCGCCGCCGACGATGAGCGCGTCGGGGTCGAAGGTATTGATCATCTCGTCGAAGAACAGTCCCAGCGCCCGCGCCTGGACGCGGAAGATCGCCCGGCACATCGCATCGCCGCGTTCGGCGAGCCCGCGGACCTTCTTCGCCGCCTGCGTCACCTCCATCGTCGCGAGCTCGTGACCCGGGTAGCGGGCGAGGAAGAACGGCAGCAGCGTCCGGCGGATCGCGGTCAGCGAGCACAGCGACTCGAGGTCGCCGATCCGTCCGCAGTTGCAGTCGGGGATCAGGCCCTGGATCTCGGTGATGCTCTGATACGGAATCAGCACGTGACCGAGCTCGCCGCCGAATCCCTTGCGTCCCTTGACGACGCCGCCATCGACAATGACGCCGCCGCCGAGACCCGTACCGATGACGGCCGAGACCGATGTCGCCACGGTGTCGCCGAAGATGGAAAAGTGTCCCCAGAGCGCGCCCGCATTCCCGTCGTTCAGATAGGTGACGGGCTTCCCCAGCTTCAGCTCGAGCGCCTGACGGATGTCGAACCCCGCCCAGTTCTGGTGAACGAAGTTCGTGGATCCGCGCGCGCTGAGCACGCCGCCGGCGCTCGCCGGCCCCGGCGTGTCGAGGCCGACGACGGCGATGTCGTCGAGGGAGATGCCGGCGCGCGCCACCGCCATCGCGAGACCGTCGGCGATCTGCTGCAGGCAGATCTCCGGGCCTTCCTGGGCTCGCGCGGGATGCTCGCACAGCCCGTCGATGAGCCAGCGCCCGTCGGTGGTGATGAAGGTGTAGTTGACGGCGGTGCCGCCGAGATCGATGCCTGCGGTGACGTGCAAGGAGATCCTCCGTTGGCTCGCCCGGGCCGCGGGCGCTACCTGAATCGCGCTTGCAGCTTCTCCAGCTCGGCGCTGCCCGGGCACAGATCGTCGTAGGGGACCTGCGTCAACGGCGTCGCGACGGTGTTGCCCTGCTCGTGCACGTCGCTGGAATCGGGCGACAGGTAGAGCAGACCGGTGACGATCTCCCCTTCCTTCTGCCGCTCACGGATGTAGGCGTACGAGCGATCGCGATCGGTCGGATCGTAGTTCTCGGCGATCTTCCGGAGCCTGACCCAGCTGCCGTCGTGCAGCATGACGTTGCGGACCGAGCCGGCCTCGTACTCGGCGGTAATCGTCTGCGCCGGCGGCACGAAGTCGGCCTGCACCACCTCGACATTCTTCTCGCGCGTATACGCGTAGCTCTTGGTCGAGCCCTCGTGGTCGTTGAAGGTGACGCACGGCGAGATGACGTCGATGAATGCGAACCCGCTGTGCGACAGGCCTGCCTTGATGATCGGCACCAGCTGCCCCTTGTCGCCGGAAAACCCGCGGGCGACGAAGGTGGCGCCGAGCGTCAACGCGAGGAGGCAGCCGTCGATCGCTTCCATCGTGTTCGCTTCCCCCTTCTTGCTGAGCGAGCCGGGATCGGCGGAGGCGGAGAACTGCCCTTTGGTCAGGCCGTAGACGCCGTTGTTCTCGAGCACGTAGAGGACGTTGACGTTGCGCCGGATGGCATGACAGAGCTGGCCGAGGCCGATCGACAGCGAGTCGCCGTCGCCCGAAACGCCGATGTAGATGATCTCGCGGTTGGCGGCGTTGGCGCCGGTCACCAGCGCTGGCATGCGGCCGTGCACGCCGTTGAACCCGTGCGCCTCGCGCAGGAAGTAGGCGGGGGTCTTGGACGAACAGCCGATCCCTGACAGCTTCGCCACGGTGTGCGGCGGAATCGACAGCTCCCAGAACGCCTGGATGATCGCGGCGGTGATCGAGTCGTGGCCGCACCCGGCGCACAGCGTCGTGATCGTGCCCTCGTAGTCGCGGCGGATCAGCCCGATCGCGTTCTTCTGCAGCCCGGGATGATGAACCGTGGGCTTCGCGATGTACGTCATGCTGCCTTCTCCAGCTTGGCCTTGACCCCTGAAATGATGTGATGCGCGCTCATCGGGAAGCCGGCGTAGTAGCGCACCGACTCGAGCCGCTCGGACGCGATCCCGGTCTCGAGCAGGAGCAGACTGCGCAGCTGCCCGTCGCGATTCTGTTCGACCACGAAGTTGACGGCGTGGGCATCCAGGAACCGGCCGACCTCCTCGCTGAACGGGAACCCCCGGACGCGCATGTAGTCGATCTTGATGCCGTCGGCGGCGAGCAGATCGAGCGCCTCGGCGCACGCGGCGTGGCACCCGCCGACGGTCACCAGACCGACCTCGGCCCCGGCCGTCAGCTTGATCACCGGCGCGGGCAACGCGCGGGCCGCGTTCTGCATCTTGCGATCGAGGCGATCCATCACGTCCACGTATTCGTCGCCGTCTTCCGTATACGCGCCGAACCGGTTGTGGCCCGAGCCGCGGGTGAAGTACGCCCCGTTCGGATGGACGCCGGGCAGCGTGCGCGCCGGCACGCCGTCGCCGTCCGCGTCGACATAGCGGTGGAACGTCTCGATCTCGTCGAGTTGCTCAGCCGTCAGGACCTTGCCGCGGTCGGGCCGATAACTGTCGTCCCAGGTCAGCTTCGGGATCATCCAGTCGTTCATCCCGATGTCCAGGTCCGACAGCACGAACACCGGGGTCTGGAATCGCTCGGCCAGGTCGAACGACGCGGCGGCCAGCTCGAACGCCTCGCGCGGATCCGCAGGATAGAGGCAGATGTGGCGGGTATCGCCGTGCGAGGCATACGCGCACATCATCAGGTCGCCCTGTTGCGTGCGGGTCGGCATGCCGGTGGACGGCCCGGTGCGCTGCACGTCGAAGATGACGGCCGGCACCTCGGCGTAGTACGCGAGGCCGATGAACTCGTTCATCAGCGAGATGCCCGGCCCCGCCGTCGGCGTGAACGCGCGGGCTCCGGCCCATGAGGCGCCGATGACCATCCCGATAGCGGCAATTTCGTCCTCCGCCTGCAGGATCGCGAAGCGGTTCCGGTTGGTCTCCGGCTCGCGCCGGTACTTCTGGCAGAAGCCCTTGAAGGCTTCCATCAACGACGTCGCCGGCGTGATCGGATACCAGGCGCCGACGGTCGCGCCGGCATAGAGGCAGCCGAGCGCCGCCGCCGTGTTGCCGTCGATCAGGATGGCGTCCCTGGTCTTGTCGAGCGGGGCCAGACGGATGGGCAGCGGACAGTCGAAGTTCGCGGCGGCGTAGTCGTAGCCGAGATCGACCGCCTTCTGATTCGAGTCCATCATCGACTGCTTCCGGCCGTACTTCTCCTTCAGCAGCCCGCGGATGATGGCGCCGTCAATCCGCAGCAGCGCCGCGAGCGCGCCCGCATAAGCGATGTTCTTCATGAGGATCCGCTCGCGCATGCCGCCGAACTGCGCGTTGCACATCTCCGCGAGCGGAATCCCCAGGTAGGTCACGTCGGGACGCACCAGCCGCTGATCCAGCGGCCAGGTCGAGTCGTAGAGCAGCCACCCGCCCGATCGCACCTCGGCCACGTCCTTGGCGTAGGTCGCGGGATTGAGCGCCACCATCAGATCGAAGTGCGGCGTGCGTGCCGTGTAGCCGTGCTTGTTGACCCGGATCTCGTACCACGTCGGAAGACCCTGGATATTCGAGGGGAAGACGTTCTTGCCCGTGACGGGAATGCCCATCCGGAAGATCGCCTGCATGATCAGGCCATTGGCCGACGCGGAGCCGGTCCCGTTGGCCGTCGCTATCTTGAACGCGAACTCGTTGGTTCTGTCCATTCGTCAGTTGCCGGTAACCAGTTACCAGTTTTCAGTTTCAGGTTGTCAGTTTCCAGTTACCAGTCAGTCGTGATCCGCTTTCCAGTTTGCCAATCGACGACGTCGGCTGCTGGCTACTGGAAACTGGAAACTGGGTCACACCGCCATCAGGGGAATCACCGTCGCCCCCGCATACGGAATCTGCAGGACGAACTTCCGCATGTCCCAGGCGTAGGTCGGACACCGCTCGGCGCAGAGGCCGCAGTGCAGGCAGACGTTCTCGTCCTTCGCCATCACCCGCCGCGTCTGCTTGAGCGGTCCGGACGCGAACAGCGGCTGATCGGCGTTCAACGCCGGCGCGAGAAAACGGCCGCGCAGTTCCGGCTCGGACGCACCGGGCGTAATCGTCAGGCAATCGACGGGACAGATGTCGAGGCAGGCGTCGCATTCGATGCAGAGCGAATCGGTGAAGTGCGTCTGCACATCGCAGTTCAGGCACCGTTCGACTTCCGCGAGCGACTGCTCGAGGGTGAAGCCCTCCTCGACTTCGGTGGTCATCTTCTTGAACCGGACGCCGAGATCGACGTGCCGCATCTTCTGCCGCTGCGCGTGGTCGTAGTCGTTGCTGTACGCCCACTGATGCAGGCCCATCTTCGTGCTGGTCAGCGTCATCTGCTGCCCGGGCCGATCCGTCACCGGCTTCCCGTGGCAATACTGGTGGATCGAGATCGCCGCCTGGTGACCGTGCTCCACGGCCCAGATGATGTTCGCCGGCCCGAACGCGGCGTCACCGCCGAAGAACACCCCGGAACGAGTCGACATGAACGTGGTCTTGTCGACGACCGGCATGTCCCACTTGCCGAACTCGAGCCCGATGTTGCGCTCGATGAACGGGAACGCGTTGTCCTGCCCGATCGCCAGCACGACGGTGTCGCACGGAAGGATCTCGCGGCCGATGACTTCCTGTTTCAGGCCGGACGGCGTTTCCGTCGACTTGAACCGGTCGAACTCCATGCCGGTCAGCGTGCCGTTCTCGATGATGAACCGGACCGGCTGAAGGTTCTCGACGATCTCGACGGTCTCCTCTTCCGCGTCCTCGAGCTCCCAGGGCGACGCCTTGAAGTACTTGCGCGTCTTGCGCGCGATCACCTTCACATCGGTGGCGCCGAGGCGCTTGGCCGAGCGGCAGCAGTCCATCGCGGTGTTGCCGACGCCGATGATCAGGACACGCTTCCCCACCGAGTCCACGTGGCCGAAATGAATCGACTCCAGCCATTCGATGCCGATGAAGATCTGATCGGTGTCGTGCCGTCCCGGGATCTCGAGCTCCTTCCCTTTCGGCGCACCGCTGCCGACGAAGACGGCATCGAACTCCCCGGTGTCGAGCAGCGCCTTCAGGCTGTTCACGGGTGAGTTGTACCGGACATCGACGCCCATGCCGGTGATGTAGCCGATTTCCTCGTCCAGCACCTGCTCCGGAAGCCTGAACGCGGGGATGTTGATGCGCATCAACCCGCCCGGACGAGGCAGCTTCTCGAGAATCGTGACCTGATAGCCGAGCGGCATCAGATCGTTGGCGACCGTCAACGAGGCGGGGCCCGCGCCGATCAGCGCGACCTTCTTGCCGTTCTTCTTTGCCGGCGCCTTCGGCAGCAGGTGCGCGACCTCGCCACGGTTATCGGCGGCGACACGCTTGAGGCGGCAGATCGCGACCGGCTTGCCGTCCACACGGCCGCGGCGGCAGGCGGGCTCACACGGCCGATCGCAGGTGCGGCCCAGGATCCCGGGAAACACGTTCGATTCCCGGTTGAGCATGTAAGCGTCGGTAAACCGTCCCTGCGCGATGAGCCGGATGTACTCCGGCACGTTCGTGTGCGCCGGGCACGCCCACTGGCAATCGACGACGCGATGGTAGTAGTCCGGATGACCGACGTTGGTTGGCTCCATGCAAGACCCGATTATAGGTCATTCACGGCAAATCGTTGAAATCAGAGAGGCTTGGGGACATCAGGATGAGTTCCAGGAGTCCTTCTCGCTGGTGAAGTGGCGGGCGTGCCGGGCGTTCCGGTGGGCACGGTCAAAGCGAGGCTGTTCCGTGCCAGGCAGTTACTCAGGCGCGAGATGACAAAGACCGGGGCTTTACTGAGCGACGGACACTGATCTGGACGCAGACGACTCACGGAACTCCCGCGAGCCCGCTACTCGAACGTAAATCTCATACGTACGACCACGCTTCGGCATCAGCAGCACGCTCGCGGTTCCTTTTTCGTCGGTCACTGTCGCACTACCCGAGCGACCGTTTATCGCGAAGACGGCCGGCGCGCCAGGCACGGGTACACCTGCGGCGCTGACGTGAGCCCGAATCAGCGCGCTCTCTCCGGCGCGAATGACGCGCGGCAGTTCGATTCGAATCGTGAGAGTGGCGGGTCGCCGGGATGGGCCGGTCCTGCCGCGGTTGTCGCGTTCCGAGGTCGTTTCAGTGAGGGCGGTGTCGCGGGACCCATTGAGACCGAAATAAGTGCTTATCGCGCTGGTTATTGGTGACCTGGGGATCGGAGGCGGTGATGAATGCGTCCGTGAGGTCGCGGGCACAGCGGCGGGGGCCGGTGCGGGACTGAGGGCGGCTGCTGCGCTGGAAGCTCGAAACAGTGTGCTATAGCCGGCGGCGTCAGCGGCTGCAAAGAATTGATCCACTTTGCCATTCGCGGATACCAGCCATATTCCGGTACCGACGAGCGCCATGATCCCGGCAGCCGACAAGCCCGGTCCAATGGTCTCGGCCGTCCAATCCCCGAGCGTGCGTTCCACCACGATCACGATCGCGCACACGATCAGGATCACGAGCACGTCGAGTCCCGTTCGCATCACCTGGACCCCCACCGCCGCGACAAGAGTCGCGGCCAGACTCCAGGTGATCGGGCGGTACGATCCGGCGGGAGCACGCCCTGCGCGCGGTGCTCGAGGCTGCCCGCGGGGGCGCCCAAGAGACGTCAGGAAACGAGGCGGCTCACCCATTCGATCGCGCCCCACAGCGTCCGCTCCAGCGTACGGAGCGTGCCGTCGACGCCGCCGCCACTGAAGACGATGAACACGATGAAGATCCCGAGCGGGACTGCCAGCATCGTGAGGTCACGATTACCGCCGCCGGAGGTGCGCATAGAGGTTCCTCTGAAATCGTCCGACAGGCGGTTATTGTGCCGGCGCGACGTAGCCACCCGTGCTTCGCACGGTGGCGTTCGGCAGACGTTTGACGCGAATCTCGACCTCCCGCCACGCGCCGTCGTGCCGGATGTGCGACGAGGTGTACCCGACCACGTATCGCCGGCGCAGATCGTCCACGACCCGGCGGTACTGGGCCGGGAGCTCGCTCACCTCGGCGGGGAAGAACGCGCGGCCGCCCGACCACTCCGCGATCTTCTTCAAGGGTTCCTGATCCACCTTGACACCAAGACCGATGCCGAACATCACGGCACCCGTCTGCTGAATCAAGGCGCCAACGTCGTCGAGATGCCTCACGCTGCCGGGGCCGGTGCCCGGGTTGTTTTCATCGCGTCCGTCGGTCATGACGACGACGACGCGGCGGCCCTGGGCCCGCTTGAGATGCAGCAAGGCTTCCGACATGCTGTCGTACAGCGCGGTTCCGCCGTTCGCCCGGTAGAGATCCAAGGCGGCCAGGGCCGCGGCGCGGTTCTCCGTCAGATCGTGCGTGAAGACCGGATGATCCGCGAACAGCACGACCGCGAGTTTGTCCTGTGGCCGCAGGGCCGTGATGAATTCGCGCGCACTGGCGACGACGTCGGCCTCTTTCTTTTTCATGCTGCCGCTGGCGTCCAGCACGAGCACGATCGAGACCGGGTCGACCGCCTCCTGAAACAGCTCGAGCTTCTGGACGACGCCGTTCTCGACCACTTCGAGGTCCGCGGCCGTCAGATCCAGATACTGCCCCGCGTCATCCGTGGCGGTGAATTCAAGGGTTGGCCGGATCGGCGGCGGTTTCCGCGCGAAGTACCCCGGACGCGCGCGGATGACATACTCAGGGTTGTCGGTCTTGACCGTCAGCGTCCGCCACGTGCCGTCGGCCTTCTGATTCTCCGGGGTATACGTCAGCAGATACCGGTTGTGCACGTCCTCGGTCAGCACGTCGTGCACGTCCGCGAGTTGCTCATCCCGGGACGGGAAGAAAAACCGCCCACCGGTCTCGACCGCGAGCTGCCGGAGGAGCCGCTCGCCCTTGATCGAAATCCCCGCGACGCCGCCGATGCCCACCACATACACCGTGGCCCCCGAGGCCTTGACGGCGGCCAGCGCGTCGGCAAACGACGTCGAACTGTGCTCGTCGTACCCGTCCGTGATCAGAATGACCGCCCGCCGTCCCTCGGCTGACGCCAGGATCTGCGGCATCTTCGCGAGACAATCGAGAATCGCCGTGCCCCCGTGCGACTGGATGGCTTGCACCGCCTCGAGGATGGTCGCGCGGTCGGTCGTCGGTCCGGTGATGGCGCCGAGCTCCTTCGCAAACGGCGCGATCAGCATGCGATCGCGCGGCGACAGGTACCGGGCGAGGGTGCCGGCGGTGCGCTGCACGAAGTCCATGCGGCGCGACATGCTCCCGCTGCTGTCCACCAGCAGGGCAAAGGTCGCCCCGACGGCTTCGTTGGTGACGAGGTCCAGCGACTGCCTGACGTCGTCCTCGAACAGGGTCAAGGCGCCCGCCGTGAGGTCTTTGACGAACCGGCCCTTCTTGTCCTGGATCGAGGCCTCGAGCAGGACACTCGCGACGTCGGCCGACTCGGTGACCTCGAAGGGCTCGAGCACCACGGTGTCGGTCGGGCCCGCGTGTCCGAGCGCATCGACGACTTCCACGGAGATCTCGCGCCGCTCGAACGGATTCTCGTCGACCCACTCGACCGCATAGGGCGGCTGGTGGACCGCGCCGAGCAGCTGGCGATCCACAAAAAACCGCACCTGTCCCGGAGCGGCCGACGGTGCGTATTGCACCTGCGCGACGATCCGCACGGCCGTGGTGGTGCCGGTTCGCCCCATGGGTGAGGTGATGCGGACCGAGAGCGGCGGCGCGGACGGCGACTGCGCGCCGACGGCGGTGACGGCGGCAAGCGCGGCGAGCAGGACGAGCACCGAATGACGTAATCGCATGGCGTCACACGTACGACGGCGGGGCCTCGCGGTCGTCGACGAAATAACTGGCACAGGCGGCCTCGAGGACCTCGGCCGTCAGTTCGGCCGGCTTGCCGTAATACTGGGCCAGCGAGATCGCCTGGTTGATGAGGTCGCGCGGATGGCAGCCACGCAGCTGGATCTGGCGTGGCCGATAGTAGGTCACCAGCAGCTGCTCGATCACCTCCTCGCGATATTCGATCCGCATGGCCTGGCAGCAATTCTTGAAGATCTGGAAGAACTCGGCGCGGGTCGGGCTCTCGGCGAAAATCTTGTACTGGATGCGGCGCAGGAACGCTTCATCCACGAGGTCCTGGGGCTTGACGTTGGTCGCGAACACGACGAGCGTCATGAACGGAAAATCGAATTTCTGCCCGGTTTGGAGCGTCAGGAAATCGACGCGGCTTTCGAGCGGCACGATCCACCGGTTCAGGAGATCGCGCGGCGAGCAGGTCTGACGGCCGAAGTCGTCGATGACGAGCACCCCGCCGTTGGCGGTCGCCTGGACGGGGGCGCGGTAGAAGCCCATGGTGGGGCTGTAACTGAGCTCGAGCTGGCTCAGGGACAGCTCGCCGCCGACCATGACCATCGGACGCCGGCACCGGATCCACCGCCGATCCACCTCCACGCTCAAATCCAGCCCGTCGTCGCGAGTCGCGTCGGCGATCGGCTCGTGATTGACCGGATCGAAGAACCGGATGATGCTGCCTTCCACTTCGAGCGCATGCGGGATGTAGATCTCGCCTTCGAGCAGGTTGTGGATCGCCTGCGAGATCACCGTCTTGCCATTCCCTGGGGGCCCGTAGACGAACATCGAGTGTCCGCCATTGATCGCCGGGCCGAGCTGGTCGACCACCCGGTCGCTGATGACGAGATGTGAGAACGCCTGGCGGACGCGCGCCCGATCCACGTGTTGCTTCACGGATTGCTTGAACGCGGCCATGTACCGGCAGTACTGCGCGAGCGGCACCGGCGCGTATCCCACATAGTGGTTGTGTTCCATGAACAGCATGGCGCGCGCGCGGCCGATGTCCGTGATCCGATAGCGGTAGGTCGGGCTGCCGAGCGCGCCGCCGGAAATCTCACACTGGTGCTGCTGTTTGATGACGCTGAGGATCGACTCAAACGAGAAAAACGGCAGGCCCAGCCGCCGCGCCAGCTCGGTGCCGGTCAGTTCGCCGGACAGGTGCAGCGTCTTCAGGATCAGCTGGGTGACGAGATCGCGGCTGAGACCGGCCTCGTCCAGTGTCTTTGGGGCCTTCGGCGCCGACAGCGTCTCGGGGGTTTCGCTTACCGCAGTGACCATTTATCGCTCCTTGGTAGCCGCTGTTTTCGTGCGGGCCTGCACCGCTCGCCGCGCCGCCTCCGCGAGCGAGGGTCGCGTGCTCGCGGCCTGATCGAACGCGGTGGCGGCTTCAGGGTATTGCTGCATCGACATGCGCAGCACGCCGACGTTGTAGAGCCCGGTCGCCGGGTCGACATGATCCAGGAGTCGCGCCTCCGCTTTGGGGATCTCCCCCTGCAGGGCATACGCCAGCGCGAGATTCGTCTGCGCCGCGGCCATCGTGGCATCGAGCGCCAGGGCGCGCGTGCACGTCGCCTGCGCGCCGGGCCCGTCGCCATCTTGCAGCGCGAGATAACAGAGGTTATTCAGCGCGAACCCGGCCTGCGCGTCGAGTCGCAGCGCAAACTCGAAGGACTGCCTGGCCTGCTGCCGCTGGCCCAGGGCTTCGAGAATGGTGCCGAGCGTGTTGTACGCACTGGCCGAGTACCGGCTTGCAATAGACGGCGCGGTGCGCATCACTCAGCGCCAGCTCCGGGCTGCCCCAATCGCGCCACAACCGCGCCAACCCTTCCCACGCCCGGCTATCGCACTCGTCGAGCCGCAGCGCCAGCCGCCAGTGTTTGTAGGCGTAATCCGTGACGCCGGCCTGGCGGTACGCGTCGGCGAGCAGATGGTGACTGCGGGCCGAGGGGTCCATCCCCAGCCTGAGAATCGCACTCGCGATCCGCGTGTCTTGCGATTCGAGCGTGGCGCCGAGCGTGAGGGTCGTGCGGGCGTTGGCCTGCAGCGTCCGGACGCGGCGGGCAAAGTCGCCGAGCTCGTCAGCCTTCGGCTTGACGGGTTGCACGTCCTTCGGCTTGACGGGCTGCACGTCGAAACTCGTTGTCGGTTCCCCTGGCTTGACGAACCGGCTGGCAAACGGCGACTTCCGCGCCGCGCAGCCGGAGACCACGGTGAGTGCCGCAGCGGCCAGCACAGCGGCCATGAGTCGTTGCGGACGAAGGGTGCGGACACGTCTCTTCATTGTCGTCAGGTTCATCGTGCTGGTTATGACTCGTCGTCGCGGCGTCTTCTGCGCCGGCACCGCACCGGATACGGCACCAACCGCACAGCCGCGACGACGAGCGAATGACCGCCTGGTTACTGATACATGTGTCATGGGAAGCTCCACCGTCGAATGGAGCTCCGTCACTACTCTTCGCTGTTCAGACGGCTGCGGCGGCGGAGCATGTAGACCACGAGCAGCACGCCAGCGACAACGTAGAGGACGATCGATCTGAGTAGTCATCTTCTTCTTCTCCTTTGACCTGTTACTTGCCTGAGTTTGAGATTCCCGGCTTGAAGATACGGACGTAGTCCACCACCGCCGGTCCGAGAATGGCTACGTAGAGCGAAGGAAACAGACAGAACACGAGCGGGAATACGAGCTTGACCCCGATCTTTGCGGCCCGCTCCTCGGCACTCTGCCGCCGCTTGGTCCGGGCGACTTCCGCATGGGTCCGCAGCGCCATCGCGATGCTGGTGCCGAACCGATCCGTCTGCACGAGCATCGCCACCAGCGATCGCACCTCGTCCACCTTGGTGCGCGACGCGAAGTTCTTGAAGGCTTCCAGCCGCGGCTTGCCGGCGCGCATTTCGGTGGTGATGAGCCGCAGCTCCTCGGCCAGCGCCGGGTAGGAGATGTCGAGCTCGTCACTGGTCTTGACCAGTGATTGATCGATGCCCGATCCCGCCTCGATACACACGATCATCAGATCCAGGGCGTCAGGCAGACCGTTGCGAATCTGTTTCTGCCGGAGCGTGGTCTGACGACCGAGCCAGAATCCCGGGACCATGTATCCGATCGCCGCCCCAAACAGTGCGATGTACCATTTCGAGTAACCGACCGCCAGCAGCGTGGCGCCTCCAAAGACGAACGGCAGGATCACTTCTGCGGCGCCATACAGCACCGCCGCCGTCAGGCTCCGGTAGCCGGCGGCCGTGAGCCGTCGGCGAAGCTTGGACATCTCCTTCGGCGACTTCGGCGTTATCTGCTGGAACCGCTTCACCCACGGAGCGGCCACCTCGGTCAGCTCCACGTTCGTGAACACCCCGTCGAGGGTTCGCTGTTTCAGCTTGTTGATTTCGCGCTGTTCCGGCGTGCTCCACCGGAGCAGCTGTAACGCGATCGCGCCGACAGCGAGCGCGATCGACACGAAGACGGCGACCAGGAGTATCGCAATTTGCGGTGACATGGTGACCTCAGTATTCGATTTTCACGATTTTCTTGATGATGAAGACACCCACGAGCTGCAGGCACAGCGCACCCCCGATGAGCTGCATCCCCAGCGGATCCCGATAGAACGTCGCGTATTTGTCGGGGTTCAGGAAGCAGAAGAACAGGCCGAGCGCGGTCGGCATCGCCGACAGCACCCATCCGGTGATGCGCCCATGCGCGGAAATGACCCGCACCTGCCGTTGCACCTTGAAGCGGTCGCGAATGATCGACGCCAGGTTGTCGAGGACCTCGGAGAGGTTTCCGCCCGCCTCCTTCTGCGTCAGCACCGCCGTCACGAAGAACCGCGCATCCATGGTCGGAATGCGCTCACCGAAGTTCCGGAGCGCTTGTGAGAGCGGCAGACCGAAGTTCTGCTGGTCGTACAGCGTCTGAAATTCCGCCGCGATGGGCTGCGGCATCTCCTCCGCGACCATGGACAGGCCGGTCGTCAGCGCATGTCCTGCCCGGAGCGCACGCGACAAGAGGTCGATCGCCTCCGGGAACTGCTCCTCGAACTTCAACATCCGCTGGCCACGGGCGCGCAGCACGTAGCCGTAGGGCAGGCACGCGGCGATGGCCCCGACCAGGGCCGCGACGAGCTTGAGATGTAAGAAGTAATGCACCAGCGCGAAGCCCAGCGCGGCGCAGAAGGCGGACGCGAGCACGATGGTGCCGAGCGTGACCTTCAGCCCCGATTGCGCGATGGTGCGCTGCAGCGGCGCGGTCACTCGCGTCATGGGGAGGAGCAGGCGGTCGAGTGTCGGCAGATCGCTGAGCCGGTCAGCCGTCTTCAGGAGCGCCACGGCCTTGGCGACCTTGGCGGACTTCTCACCAATGCGTGCGCGAAGCGCCGCTTCCTGCGCCATTTCGGGGCGAATGACCAGCAGCCAATACACCCCGAAGATGATCCCGAGCACCAGGCCGAATGTGCCAACGACAAGCAACATGGTCGATCTCCTCTCAGGCCACCACGTGAACGTGTTCGAACAGCTCGACCGGGAGACGCAGCCCCATGGTCTCGAGCCGCTCGGCGCATTTCGGCCGGATGCCGGTCGCGCGGAAGCGGCCCGTCACCTTGCCCTGCGCCGTGAGTCCGGTGCGTTCGAAGCGGAAGATTTCCTGCATCGTGATGACGTCCTGCTCCATCCCGGTGAGTTCCGAGATCGCCGTCACTTTGCGCGTGCCGTCCGCCATGCGCGAGACCTGCACGATCACGTTGATGGCCGAGGCGATCTGCTGCCGGACCGCCCGGTCGGGAATGTTCAGGTTCGCCATCGCCACCATCGTGTCCAGACGGTAGAGTGCGTCGCGCGGCGTGTTGGCGTGGATCGTGGTCAAGCTCCCGTCGTGGCCGGTATTCATCGCCTGGAGCATGTCGAGCGCTTCCTCGCCGCGCACCTCGCCGACGATGATGCGGTCCGGACGCATACGCAGCGCGTTGACGACGAGCTGCCGCTGCCGGACGGCCCCCTGCCCTTCGATGTTCGGCGGGCGCGTTTCGAGCCGCACGACGTGCCGCTGACGCAGCGTGAGCTCGGCGGCGTCTTCGATGGTGACGATCCGCTCCTTCTCCGAGATGAAGCTGGAGAGCGCGTTCAACAGCGTCGTCTTGCCGGCGCCGGTGCCACCCGAGACGACGACGTTGAGGCGCGCGGCCACGACCCCCTTCAAGAACTCGAGCATCGGCTGCGTCAAGGACTCGCGCTCCACCAGATCCTGCGCGCCGATGCGATCGGTGCGGAACCGCCGAATCGACATGCAGGGACCGTCGAGCGCCAGCGGCGGAATGACGGCATTCACACGCGAGCCGTCCTGCAGGCGCGCATCGACCATCGGGCTCGACTCGTCGATGCGGCGGCCCACCATGCTCACGATCCGTTCGATGATGCGCGACAGGTGCGCATCGTTCTGAAACACCGTGTCGCATTCCTCGAGCCGGCCGTTTTTTTCGATGTAAATCTGGTTGTGGCGGTTCACGAGGATGTCCGAGATGTCGGGATCCGCCAGCAGCGCCTCCAAGCGGACCCAGCCCGAAGATCTCGTGCAGCACGTCGACGATGATCGCATCGCGCTCGAACAGGCTGAGGGGCGTTCG
The DNA here is from genome assembly GCA_963785755.1 of uncultured Acidobacteriota bacterium. Taxonomy (GTDB): domain Bacteria; phylum Acidobacteriota; class Vicinamibacteria; order Vicinamibacterales; family 2-12-FULL-66-21; genus JACCXG01. The sequence continues at coordinate 246,428 of CAWAXG010000075.1, forward strand.
GTGGCTCTCGCGATCCAGGAGATCGCTGATCAGGCTCCGGATCTCGGGTTCCGCGTCCTCGCGTTTCACGCGCGCCAGCCGCTCGAGGTTGAGCCGGCCGAGCAGCTCCTCGTGAATGCGGCCTTTGAGGGCCTGGTACTCCGGATTCCTGATGTCCGCCGATGGCGAGACCGGCACGTCGCCGTACGCGGTCTGAGTGTCGGGTGAATAGATGGTCATGTTGGACACGTTATTGGGCTCCTACCGTGGCAGTCTTGCGGATGCCGAAGAGACCGAACCGCTGCGCGGCCTTGTCAGACTTTCCCGGAGTCTCCAGACCGGCCAGCGAACGGGCCAGTCGTTCGACTGCGGTGGACAGCTCGTGCTGGTGATCGAGCGCGAGCGGGCGCCCTTTGTTCATCGCTTCCAGGGCCCGGCGGTAGTCGCTGGGGACGCTGTGCTTGACCTTGACGCCCACGGCGCGTTCGACGTCTTCGTGACCGATCTCCGCGAGGCGATCGGATCGGCTGATCACCACACTGAGCTTGTCCTTCCCGTGCCGCTGCCGCAGGGTGGTGACCAGACGGCTGGCGCTCCGCACGGTGGCGAGCTCCTGGTTGGCCACGATCACAATCTGCTTGACGCCCTCGAGGGCGTCGAGGACCGCGGCCTCCGATCGGGAGACGTCGAGCACGACGTAGCGGTAGTGGCGCGCCGCGATCTCGAGGAGCGCCCGGATGCGCCGGACATCCAGCGGCGTCGTCAGCACCCGATCGGAGGACGCCAGCAGATCGACACCCGCCTTCGTCTTGACGATCAGGTTGCGGAAGAAGGCTTCGTCCAGCCGGTGCGTGTTCTCCAGGGCATCCACAATCGAGAACCGCGGTTCGGCGCCGAAGAACACCGCCGCGTCGCCATGGGCCACGTGCAGATCGAGCAACAGCGTGCTGCCCGGCACGATGCGGCCGAGCGCACTGGCGACGTTCACCGCCACGGTCGTCGTGCCGACGCCGCCCTTGGCGCCCACAAAGGCGAACGCCAGGCCGCCGGCCGGTGCCACGGACCGTTGCGCGGCCAGCCGCCCGATCGCGGCATCGACGTCATTGGCCACCAGCGGGGCCGCGACGATTTCGGTGACCCCGGCGCGCATCGCCTCGAGCAGGAGCGCGGGATCCAGGCGGTCGGCGACGATCAGGACGCCGGTCGCCGGGTGGTGGCGTTTGAGCACGGGCAGCGCCGCCGGCAGCTGCGCCTGGCCGCGCACGTCCAGCACCACCACGTCCGGCTGTTTCGCCCCGACGTCTGCGAGCTTGGTCAGGTCGGCGCGCCCCCCGGGCACGCTCTGCATGCCGCACGCGCGGAGGATGTCTTCGAGCTGACGATCGTGGGAACCGACGAGAACAATGTTCAGTGACACCGTGACAACCCCCTACCGAACCAATCGAACAACTTTGATGAACGACGCGTCTTCCTCGACTTCGCCCGTGCCCGCCACATACTGCGCCGGGAGCGACACGATGCGGCCGACGATCATCCTTGGCCTGTTGGATCGTCACAGGCCAGCCCGGATCGAGTCCAGCGTTGACCGTGTTGCAAATGCCTTCCACGAAGAACCCGATGATGTTCGCCACCTTTCCGACGCACGTGCCGCCGGTGCACAGCCCGACGCGTCAGTAGTGGTTGATGTCGAGGACGGCCATCCGGCGGATCCGCGGGCTGCGCCATCTCTTGTCCGCGGCGGTCACGACTCCACCGGTCTGTCCGTCGGGGCCATTCGGACCATCAGGCGCGTCGGGATCCGCACCGCAGCAGGGGTCTTTGGCCACACACGGCTCGCGACACCCTGACGTCACGGGGCCCTGAGCGACGCCCGAGTCTTGATATCGATGCAGCCGGCTGTCGCTTCGGGACGTCGTCCCGCTGACGGTAGCAGGGCATGTCTCCGACTCGTTCGCAATGCCGACCGCCTCGGATTGCAGTTCCTGAGCCAGTCGTTGACATCGTTGCGCACTGCAATTCGCCGGACCAGTCAGGCACACCATCTGCGACCAGCCGGTGGAGATACTTCCCGACGCTGCCATCCTTGAGAATGAGCTGTCGCCCGAAGTCCGCCGTCACCTTCCATCCCGTGTGGTTCGTGTTGCCGTCGTAGGGCGCAATGTAGACATCCGCCGGCGACATCGTGGGCTGATAGGCGTCATTCGGCGTCCATCCCGCGGTGCCGGTCAAGGCGTCGTTGGCGAAGTAGGTCGTCACGTGGCGTGGGGTCGAAGTTATCGGCCCAGCGATCGATGACGGCGAACGGCAGCATGCACCTCACCTGATTCCCCGAGGCGACTTCGGCGGTTGCCGTGGCGCGCACGCCCTGCTGGGTAATACCCACCACGGGTCCGAAGAACGTTGGCACGGGCGCACCGAGCGTCGCGCCGCCACGGTACGGACGATCCGGCGTATTCCGAAAGACGTCCACGCGCACGCACCCCGGCTTATCGAGACACGGCGGAATACTGGTGACATCACATGACGGTCCGCACGTGCCCGTGGGGCCGGAGAACGTGACGCGCACGTTCGCCGCAGAGTTCTGGAGGCCGAAGATGGCGTTGGTATTCGTCCACTGAAGCGCTGACTTTGCCGGCTTCCGTAGGTCGATCCGCCATCCTTCATCAGCGCCACCGCTCCGGCGAGGGCGCCGGCGTCGGCCGCGTTCTGGGCCTGCCCGCGGCTGACCCACATGGCGCCCATGTCGACCACGAACGCACTGAAGGCGATCAACGCCAGCAACGCGATCGCGACGTGGATGATGATCGCGCCGCGGTCATCCCTGAGTCGTGAATGTGTGGTCATTGGAATCATCCCTGCTGGTGAACGACCTGCTGCTCGCACTTACTTCTGGCCCTTGACCGGCGGGGCCTGACGCGCCCCGTTGCCGGTCTCCGCCGCCGGCGCATCCACCAGCCCGGGCCCGTCCATACCCTTGCCCACGCCGCCTTCAGGAACGAACGACTTGAACCTGGTCGGCAGCGGCGGGACTTCATCCGGATTGAGCGGCCGCACCAGGCGCGGCGTAATCAGGACCATCAACTCCGTCTGCTGGGATCGTTCCGCCTTGGACTTGAACAGGTATCCCACGATCGGCAGCTTGCTGAGCAGCGGGATGCCCGCCGTGTCGTCCTGCGCCTGGTTGTCCAGCAGACCCGCAATGGCGAATGACTGACCGTCACGCAGCTCCACATCCGTCTGCGCGCGCCGCGTCGTCAGCGCGGGGATCCGGAAACCCGCCGAGCGTGACGCCGTTCGCAAAATCGAGGGTGCTGACTTCCGGCATCACCTTCAGCCGAATCATGTCGCCGGCGATCGTGGGCGTGAACGTGAGGCGGACGCCGAACTCCTTGAACTGGATCGTCACCGTGCCGGTCGCGCCCTGCACGACCGGAACCGGGAACTCGCCGCCGGCCAGAAAGCTCGCTTCCTGGCCGTTGTAGGCGATCAGGTTCGGCTCGGCGAGTGCACTGAAACATGCCCTTCTGCTCGAGCGCCTTGATGACCCCGCCGAGGCCTTCCTTGCGCATTGAAGAAGAAAGAGGTTCAGAAAATCGCTGAAGACAGCGCCCCGACTGTTCCACGAGTCGCCGTCCACTTTCGTGCTCTCCAGGTCGTGAACGTGCCGGGAACTGCTGCGTCACGTCCGTCCCGGTCGCCTCAGGACGCGTCGAGAAGAAGTGACCCCAAGCTCCTGGAGCGCCCGCCGATTGACTTCGGCAAAGCGCACCTGCAGGAGCACCTGCTGGCTTTCGCTGCCACCCGGCACCTGCAGCAGGTTGATGACCTTGCGTTTGGTCGCCGCGGCGGTGGCGATTTCCCCGGCGCGCAGCATCACCCCGGTGTTCGAGACGGTCCCCGACAGCACCGTGGCATCCTCGTTGGTGCTGACCTGGATGTTCTCGCCCGGGAACAGGACCTGCAGCTGCTGCTGCAGCGCCGCGACCGGCTGTTCGACCACGATGTCGTACTGGGTGCGACGCGCGTCACCCCAGACGATCAGGCTGATCGTGCCCGGCGCTTTCCCGTCGATCAGGATCTCGCGCGGCGCCACGACCGTCGCCTCCGCCACCGCCGGATTGGTCAGCGCAATGCGGGTGACGTTGAAGTCGGTCGACAGGACGGTCGATCGCCCCGCGGTCACGGCGATGCGCGGCATCGACGGCTGCGCCGGCGCGGTGGGCGGCTGCGCGCCCGTCGGCGTCTGCGGCGCCGGTCCTGCCGGCTGTTGCGCGCGCCCGGTCTCTTGCGAGCTGACGGTCAGGAGCGCGATCGTGGCCGCCAGCACGCAACGGCTGCGGAGTGTCTGGGTAAGTAGCTTCATTACTTGAGGTCCTCGACGGAACGTTTGCCGGCACGAATGGATTCAACGGAATAGGGCTGCTTCGACGGTGGTGGTGGCGGCGCTGCGGCCACGGGCGCGGCGGCGGCCGCCTTCCGTGGACGCTGCACCGCCTTGACGGCCGCGGGCTCGGGCGACGGCGCGCCCATCAGCCCCGCCATGCGCACGCCGCGGGTCTCCGTGGGCGTCACGTCCAGCGGATTGCGCAGCACCAGCGTGATGGATCCTTCGGTCTGCGCGAGCGCGATCCGCTCGGCGTCGTCGGGAGACACGAGCAGCGTGACCACATTCGACGGCATCGGCTTGCCGTCCTTGGCCTGCTCGATGTCGTACTTCGTGCCGGCCGTCAGTACCTGCAGGTTGCTGACCACGACGCGCGCCATGCTGTTCTCGCGGTCCTTGATCACGACCACGACGTCCACGCGGGCGCCGGGCACGGCGAATCCGGCCACGCCGATGACGTCGTTCACCTTCACGGACAACGCGCGCATCCCGGCCGGAATCGAGGGCGAGAGACCCGCGCCCGCCTCCTTCGGCGCCAGCTTGCGTTCGGTCAACGGTTCGTTGACCGCCAGCGCCTCAATCAGGCCCCGTCCGACGACGGCGTCGACCGAGTCGAAGCTCCCCTCGAGGGGCGTCGCGGCGGGCCACCCGACGGCCTTGACCTGTTCTTTCGCCACTCGGGTACCGAGCGGCATGTTCTCGGCAGCGACGACGACATATTTGGTCGCGACCTCCACTTGACGGACGGGAATACTCTTGATGGTTCTGAAGACTCCGTATGTCGCCAGGGCGGCCAGGCCGACGGCCACGAGCAGGACGAGCATGGTGCGATTGCGGCGATTCATCTCTCTTCTCCTTAACCTTGGCGGCTACTCTCTGCGCATGATGCTGGCGGATCGGAGCCGGATGGTTCCCAACCCGGCGCCAAACAGATTCATGATCGGTCCGACGAACGAATGCTCGTGGTCGTATTCCACGATCACCGTCACCTGGTCGACGGTCTTCGCTGGCGTGCTGCCCGCGACGGTGACGGTCTGCATGGTCATCTGGGCGCACCTCGAGTCCTTCACCACCGCGGCACCGCACGCGCGGACCGGGCCGTTGAGGCCGCTGGCCGTCAGATAGCTGATCGCGCGGTTCTGCGCTTCCGTGGCGGTGTAGCCAGCAGGACGTCAAGATGCCGAGCCGGGCGCCTTCTCGCGCGGCGTTGGTGACGCTCTCGTAGCGCTGAAACATGAACCCGAAATCGATGATGCCGAAGACCACGACCAGGAGCAGCGGCAGCGTCAGCGCGAGTTCGATGACCGCCTGGCCTCGCTCGGTCGATCTGCGAGCCGTGATTAGTGTCGCCATAATGTGCACAGCGCTCCTACCGCAATGGGAATGGCATAGGCGAGCCGCGGCGCGTGGCCGTCGGTCAAGGTCAGTCCAGGCACCGGCTGCGGTCCGACCACTCGCCAGTGCATCAGCATCAGCCAGATATTCGACAAGGCTTGCCGGGTGTAACCGCGTAACAACGTCACGCCGAGGCCAATCACACCGCCGGCCATCGCCGTGAACATCGCCATGTACACCGCGTCGAGTGGTCCGAGCCACGCGGCCAGTGCCGCGAGCAGCTTCACATCGCCCGCGCCCATGCCGCCCAGCGCAAAGAATGGCAGGAAGAGGGCGACGCCCAGCATCCACGCGAAGACTGCGGTCAGGGTGGCGGGCAGACCGCCGGACAGAATCGCGACCAGCATCGCCAGGATCGCGGCGCTGAAGGTCAACAGATTCGGGATCCGTCGGGTGCGCACATCGAACCCCACGGCCACGATGGCAACCACCAGAACCGCGCCGATGCGAATGTGTTCAAGCGTCATAACCAATGTTGGAGAAAAAAGTGTCATTGCCCCGATACTACGAGCCGGCGGATGCGGGTTCCGGCGGATCCCACCGGCCGGGGACACCGTTGGTCGGGTCGAGCCAGCTTGCGTAAGTGGCTCCGATAACACCTGGTAAGGTCATCAGTACTGCCCACCCGGCGATGCCGAAGAACGCTGCGAGCAGCGCATACTCCACCAGGTCCTGGGCGCCGTCGTCGGCAATGAAGCGAGCGAGCAACCCCGGTCTGATGTCGTCACCGCGAGCGATTCGTTGAGCGTTAGAACACATCTTTGATTCGGCCCTGCTGTACCCACGAAGATGACCGTCAGGACAAACCCGACAGACGAGCGGCGCAGGCCGCCCGTCTGTCACTCTCGGGTCGCGCTTACGAAGAGGCGCCCGCTGCCGCACCCGTGACCGCCTGGGTGTTCGTGTACAGCGTGGTCACGTCAACGCCGATGGTCTGAATGATCGTCCACGCCACCACCGAGATGAACGCCGCGAGCAGCACGTACTCGATGATGTCCTGGCCCGATTCCTCACGAACGAAACGATTGAACAGGTTCTTCATGACTTCTCACTCCTCCGACTTGACAGTTGATACATGCGGGACCATCCCGCTCGGCGCAGCCGCACGCGATGTCCTGTGCCTCGTGACGAGCCGACTCACCGGCTCTTTTCACCAGTAATGGCGTGAGGCAACCGACACCGCGATACCGACCACTTGCACAGGCTCATGAACAGCGGCCAACCGGCTGTGCCGTCCGATTGGCCGCCTTCCGCCACAGTTGGCGGAAACTCACACGCTCGTTCCGACGATGCGACCGATCTCGGCAACACCGGGCCGCAGACGGGCGATCAGGCGCCGGAGCGAATCGGGCGCCGGCGTGGTCATCCACAGAAACTCGGCACCGAGCTCGTACCCTGACGATCCTGGATGTTCGCTGCACCGGGTGATGCGGATGTCCTCGACGTATTTCCTGCCCTCGAACAACACGGTCAGGCACCCCGTCGTCCCGTCAGCAACAGCGCTGTCGGATTCCAGCAGGCATCCGGAACCGCTGATGTTGACCAGCCGGACATGCACCGTTCTTCCCAACACCGCCAGGAGGTCATCGCCCGTCATCAGTTTGTTGATCGCGTCCACGTCTACACCGCCTCGGGCAGGCCGCCGCCCGTGGGCATCAGCGAGACGGATTCAATGCCGAGACGAATCTCGTGTCGCACACTCCCGTTCACCACAACGGGCCGGCTCTCGAGGACCTGCACGCGAAACGCGACGTTGCTGCTTTCGGTCATGAGATGCAGTGACATCACCTCGCCGATGACTGCCGGCGCGGTACTGACCGCAGCGAACTCCTCAGGGTGAATGCGATTGACGGCAACATCGCGCAGCACCTGCATGACGCCATCCCAGGGACTGTCCACCACGAACCTGGGATGCGTACGACGAACGGTCATCTCCACCTCGTAATCAACAAAGAAGAGTCCATCCACTGATTGCGGCTGCATTCGAGCGTCGGACTCGGGGGATTAAAAGGCAACGACGGTGCCGATCGGGAGGCGGAATCAATCCAACCGGCTAAGTCATGCAGGCGCAGTCACTTCCCTGCCGAACGCACAGCAAGGTTCGGAGCGTCGCGATCAACCGGCCTCGAAGGGTTATGGTTCTGGCCACAAGAAAAGGCGTCGAGAGGGAGAGTCAGCGAAGAGACCCTCGGGTGACAGTTGCCGCTGGATCCGGGAAGCGTCGATACCTCGCCGCCGCGCCGTGCGTGAACGCACGAACGAGCGAAGAGAGACCGATGACTGGAGGGAAAGTCGACTGATGAGGGAGGCGCAGCGCTGCAGCACCGTTATCCGGGCGCAGCGTTGCGGGTTAGAGCTTCGGCAGGCGGAGTGGCTTGAACTCGTCGACTACGTCGAAAGTGGCGGCAAATCTGTCGACGGACTCGCCGCGTTGTTCGATTCGACTCGCGTCGATATTTCCCAGGTAATACTGGGCCTCGGCGAGGTAGTGCAACTTTCGCGGATCCAGGCCGATCGCACGGCAACAGGTCGCATCGGCCGCCACGACATCCCGGCTCATCGCAATGAAGCCGGCCTGCCTTGGCCGCCCCATAATGGGACCGTCTCCCTCCATCGCGGTTACCGCATCCACGATCGACAGCTGCGGGCGGATGGTCGCATTCAAGTCGAGAATCGACTGGGCAATGCCGTGCATGTGAAGAATGTTCTTCGGCCAGCCGTACACGGCTCCCGGCACGACGCCGAAGAAGTTCTTCATTCCTGCCGTCATCCCTGCCCAATGATGCGTCTTCAGCTTCGGCATCGAGACGACCAGGTCAGAACGCAGCACGGAGACAGGCAGCGCGAGCCGCTCGAGGCCCATGTATCCGCTCCTCAACGGCACATATTCGACGTCATCCTCGTTCAGATCGACGAACTGCACACGCTCGTCACGAAGGAGGTCGTAGAGGCCCGTTCGCGTGAGCAGATATTCCGTGTCGCGTCGGTGGCCCGGCCCTTCGCCGACAACCACCTCGGCCGCCCCCGCTCTCCGAAGCGCCACGACGGCGCCGGCGACGACGAGCGGGTTGGTATTGATCGCCGTGCCCGGTTCGTACTCGACGATGTTGGGCTTGAGGAACACGCGGCGGCCGGTGACGTCTACCCCCAGGTCCCGGAGTCCTCGACCAATCAGGTCACTGAAATCCACGTCGTAGGTGGCCGCCGGCAACAGCTCGACGACCGACCGATCGGGGACGCTGAACAGACGCGCATCGAAGGGCCGGCGCCGGCTGCACGCGGCCGCAAACAACGGCAGCGACACCGCGCCGATGAATCCACGCCGGGAGAGACGCAGGTCGTGCAGCCGTTCGTCAAAGCGCGAAGGCTTCATGGCCCTCCTCAGCCCGCAGCGCATACAAGCACAGCGCGGCGGCCATCTGGTTTCCGAACTCGAGCGTCGTCGGAACCTGTCCGATCAGCGCATCGCGAACTGCTGAGGTGGGACGCCTCAGAATGCTCAGCGCGATGAATGCCAGAGAGAGCGCGATGCCTGAAGCCTCCGCGACAGCGGCGCGCTCCAGGAAATCGATACTCCGTTCAATCTCCGGCAGCGTGCGGCGATCGTGCATGGCCAGAAGCGCGAGCGCGGTCGACGGCACGAATGGTCTGAGCTCCTGACCGAGCATGTTCGCATTGCCGTAATTCCAGCCGCCATCCTTGCAGCATCGGTCGATCAGCAGGCGCTCGGCGATACGAATGCGCTCCGCATCGAGTGGAATCCCGCCCGCTCGGGCGCACTGCTTGAGGGCAAGCAGGCACCAGGCGGTCGGCTCCACCCAGCTGAAGGTGCCGGCGATCCACGACCATCCCTGAAGACTGTTGTCCTGTCTGTTGATCTTCGATGGCGGAAGCGTTTTCCCGCGAACGCCCAGGAGTGCGTCAAGGATCGCGCTGTTCCCGCGTTCGTGCGTGACCTGCCGCGCGTTCAGCGTCAGAAGCGCGAGAGCGTGGAACGCATAGTTGGGAGTCCCATCGCGGCGTTCGAGCAGGAGGCCCTCGGACTCCGGCCAATTCTGGAGCACGACCGGGTCTGCGCGTTCGCCGAGCGCGAGCAGGGCCCAGCACGTCGGTTCCAGGCGACTCCGCTTACCGCGGTGATACGCCCAACCTCCGTCCGCATTTCTGGTGCGGATCAGAGCCTGTTCGAGGGCTTGCAGACGGGCTGTAGGCATTGTCGTTTGTCGTCGCAGATCTCTTGAAAACCGGGCGAGGAGCTGAAGGCCTATTTGCCGCGGTCGTCAGCGGCGTGAAGGCAAAGCATGTGCCCGCCGGACGACTGCCGCTGTTCCTGCGTGTGTCTTGGGTGTTGCTTGAAACGGGAGGCGTGCTGCCAATGCCTTACTATGCCCGGGACCACAACTTCTGCAGCCGGCCGGGTGCCTTCTCCGAACGCAAGTCGAGATGGAAAGAAGCGAAGAATGCCGGGTTCACTTCACATGAATGGGCGCAACACGCAGTCATGCGGCGGGAACGCAGGTGGCATCGGGTGTGCCATGGATGCCAGGTGGCCGACGGGAGAGTGTTCCTTCGCGCGGCCCCAACGACCTTTTACCTCGGGCGAGAGAAGACGATGTCACAAAACCCTATCTGGTTAGATGATTTGATGACGCGAGACGTCGCCGTAGAGTGGTTCGAGAGCGTCGCGCTCGTCCAGGCGGTCTGCAAGGAGATCATCGAGGCAGGCAAGGAACCGGACGGTTTCCCGACAGCCGCAGACCTGCTGGTGCAGCCCGACGGCTCTATCGGTGTCATGCGAATTGCGGCAGGCGAGGATGCCGCCCGCGCGGCGGCGCGCATGATCACCAATCTGGGAGGCGGCCCGTTTCCGGTTCAACTCCGGCTGGCACTGAGTCAGGCGGCAGCGGGCGAGCCTGCCACATCCACGTTGAGAGCATTCTCGGACACGCTCCGCTTTTTCGAACGTCCGAACCCTCAAGACATCCTGCAACACCTGTACAAGCGCGTGTCGACGGCGCCGAGTAAAACGCAGGCGCCCGCGCAGGTGGCTTCGGCCCCGGCCGTCCAGGACAAGCCGCCGACACCGGAAACGACCAAAGAGAAAAAGAAAGGCCGTCGAAGGGGCCGGCTCGCCGCCGCTGCCGCCGTGATCGTCGTGGCGGCGTCTGTCTCGCTGGTGTTCTTCGGGTTTGGCGGCGCGGACACACAGATTCGCAATGCAATGGGATCAGTCCGTGAATCAGTCAGTGAGAAGCTCGGACTGTCTTCTTCGGGAGCGCCGTCCGAGGCGGTTGAAAAACCGGTGGCGGCGCCCGTCAAGGCTCGCATGACTCACACGCCGCACAAATCCGCCGTGCACGCCGCACGCCGGCCCGCCGCAGCGAGCGCGAACCGCGAATCTCCGCTTACGGCTTTCGGTTTCCCGATTCTTGGCGGGGTCGGGCTTGCTCCGCTGCACCGCGGCGCTTTCGACACTGATCGGGTTGGACGAGTAGATGAAATCATTTACCCGGAGCTCGAAACCCCAACCCTGGAGTCGGAAATCAGGATCTATTCCTCGAACGATTCCGATGTACTACCCCCTCGGCCTGTTTATCCCCAGCTCCCCACCCCGGATTCGATTCGCAAGGATGCGGCGGTCGTCGAGCTCCTCATTGGGACGGATGGACTCGTCGAACGTGTGAAATTGAGGACCGCCCCTCGGACAATCCACGACGTCATGCTGCTCAGTGCCGCCAAAGCCTGGCGGTTCGATCCGGCGTCGATCGACGGCGCTCCGGTCAAATTCCTGTACCGCATCGCGATTGCACCGTGACCTGACGGGGTGGGAGCCTGCCGGCCTGAGTATGCGTTCGCGGATTCACACGATGGGAGCAGCGGCGCATCACCGGCCGCCCTCAGGCACCGGTTTGGGGATCAGTCTCGAGGGTCAGAGAAAGTCGGCCGGAACTGAGGATCGCGCGTGGATGAACGGGTGGTGCAGATCCTCGCCGTGCGGTCGCTCGTGCAGAGCGGGTGGGAGCGTCCAGCGGTTGTCGGGCTGGGACGGGAACTCAATCTCGAGTCGCCTCGATTGGAGAAGGGCCCACCCCATCAGCAGCACCATCACTGCGATCACCCGAACCTGCCATCGTGTTGCGCGGTCGTTCATTGATGCCCGCCATTTGAGCAATGGCGGTGCCAGAGGCCCAGGCCAATCCCTCGACCTCGAAAAACGGCGTGTTTTCCAGAAAGTCATCTTTTTAGAGGACTTTAGTACCCCGGTCCGCGCTACTTTCAAGTCCAATTAGGGCGTCAGAGCTAATAAAGTCCAGCCCGGAGGCGCTAAAAGGCAGCAAAAACCCTCGGAATCACCATAGAAGCGGACAACCTGAGCGAAATGGCACTAGCTGTGCTCTGTAGCTTCTCATCACCATGAAATTAAACGGCGGAACTGCTGTACGCCCTACATTTGTCTGCGCCAGCGCCCAGATGAGCGAAGTGATTGAGAACGCGAGGCGTTCCGGCGAATCAGAGGCCAAGGTTCTCATCACGGGCGAAAGCGGCGCTGGCAAGGACCTCGTCGCGCGTGAGATTCATGCGACGTCGCCGCGCCGCAGTCGGCCGTTCATTGCGGTCAATTGCGCCGGTTTTCCCGAGACGCTGCTGGAGTCCGAATTATTCGGCCATACGCGTGGCAGCTTCACGGGCGCGGACCGCGACCGTTCCGGCACGCTGCAACACGCGCACGGCGGGACGTGTTTTCTCGACGAAGTCGGCGAGATGACGCCGCGAATGCAGGCGCTTCTGCTGCGCTTCCTCGAAAGCGGCGAAATACAGACCGTGGGCGAGGCTCACCCGCGAACCGTCGATGTGCGGATTGTCTCGGCAACGAACCGCAACCTGGCAGAGCGGGTTGCTGCAGGTGAATTCCGGCAGGACCTGTTCTTCCGGCTGCGGGTCATTCAGATCAACGTGCCGCCGTTGAGAGAACGGCGCGACGACATTCCCGTGCTCGTCGAACACTTTCTCGGCCGTGCTCCTCGCCAGATCACCTGCTCCGACGAGGCACTTCGCGCGCTCCAACGGTACCGGTGGCCCGGCAATGTTCGCGAGCTGCAGAATGTGATGGAGCAGACGGTATGGCTGGCTAAGGGGTCAGAGATCCAGGTTAGCGATCTTCCAGAAGCGCTTCGATCCATCGGCTCCGGCATCGTTCCAATGCAGGAGCGCCGGCGTCAGGTCGCGGACCAACTGTTCGACGCGATACTCCAGGGACATTATTCGTTCTGGGAACACATACGGCCGCTGTTCTTGCAACGGGACCTGACCCGCCACGATATTCGAGAGCTCGTCAGCCGGGGCCTGAGCCACACGAAAGGGAATTACCGGGCGCTCGTGCGGCTGTTTGATATGCCGGACTCTGACTACGATCGCTTTCACAATTTCCTGGCAGCGCATTCCTGCAAAGTGGATTTCCGCACGTTTCGCACCGGCACTCCCGTTCCTGCCGGCCGACCTCCGGCACTTCCCAAGGTGTCCTGAGCGCCGGCGGGCGCCGGGCTTTCCCCGACAACAACCAACCGGCGATATCCGAGAAGCGATGACATCGCATCTCTCGTGTCGCCGTTTGTACTGCTCGAGTGCCGAGAACAGCGCGAATTGAGCCGACCGATCGGTCTCGGACAAATGCCCCCGGATTGGCAGACTTTGCTGTGGCGTGAACCTCAAAAGGTCGTTGGAGAAAGACGGGGCTGCGCCGCCAGGCCCAGCAGGATCTCCAACACGTGCACCGAAAAACACGCTGAAGCTCAGCTTGGTCTCTCCTTTGCTGAATGGCTCAGCCAGTGCTGAATGGCTCAGCCAGTTAACAAGGCACAAGCGAATGGCTGTATTTCCCTACTTTGTCGTCGGCCCGAACGCCCTTCTCAGCCTCGCCGGGCTGACGAAGGGACCGGACCGGACCAGACCAACGCCCGCAGAGGACTGGCGGGAGGCGCGCGTCGACGTCGTCATTCCCGCCTTCAACGAGGCGGACACGATCGTGTTGTGTCTGGCCGCCCTGCTGCGACAGACGATGCGTCCTCGACAGATCATCCTCGTCGACGACGGGAGCACGGATGAGACGATCGAGTGCGCCGAGGCGTTCTGCAGGCAGAACGAGCTCAAGCTCATTGCGATCAAGCGCCGCTCCCCTATCGGCAAGACGCCGACGATCAAACGCCAGGCGCGCGAGTTCGACTCGGACGTGGAATTCATCCTCGACGCCGACACGGTTCTCGAATCACCGAACTACATCGAACGCACGGTCCAGGAGCTCTATCAGGGCATCGGCATCGCGTCGGCCTGCGGCACCGTCCTGCCGATGCGGCGGCGCGATCGGCGTGCGATTGCCGCCGACGGCGCGGTCAAAGCGTTCGCCAGGCTTGCGAGTTACCGGCAGCCCCTGACCGATGAAGCGGCGATCCCCGCGATGCTGCGTGGCGTGACGAATCTCTATCGGGAAGTCCTCTATCTGTTCCTCCAGCGATTCATCTATCGCGGGCAGATGGTGTTCTTCGGCACGATCCCCAACCCGGTCGGCTGCGCGGTTGCCTATCGACGCAAGTACGTCGAGGCGCTGTTCGATCATGTGTGTCCGATTCTGGGCGACGACCTGACGAACTCGGAAGACATCTTCATCGGCATGGGGATGTTGAATGAGGGCTACCGCAACATTCAGCTGACCGACGTCTATGCCCGGACCGTCGAGCCGAAATGCACTCGCCTGCTTCGACAGGTCTACCTGTGGTCGTCCTCGTATCTGCAATCCTGCTTCTACTACGACGACCTGCTTCGCAGCCCGCTGCGTGCGTTCAAGCGCTGGAGAGCCCGCCGTAACGGCCCTCCCACTTCGCGGCCGCGTCATTCTGCCTCCGGGTCAATGGTTCCGCTGCCGGCCATGGCCACGCCGGGCGGATTACCGCCGACGCAGTCAGCGGCGATGTCGGCGCTGCTGCGCACGGCGGAAGCCTTTGACGGTTCAACGTCTGCTGGTTCGGGTGGCTCTGGCGCGGCGGGCGGGGGCAATGACCGCCGCCACATTCGCGAGCAGTACCGGCAGGCCTTCGGCCGCGAGCACACGCGCACGAACGGTCGGCCGGTTGGATGGCTGCTGGCCGCTGGCGCAATCGAGAAGGTGTTCTTTCCGACGGCGCTGCTGATCATGCTCCTGCTGGGTCACTGGGAGGCCCTCTGGGTGACCGTGGCCGCCGAGAGCGTCATCAGCATGACCGCGCTCGTTCTGGTCATGAAGGGCCAACGGATTCAGTACTTCTTCAAAGGTCTGGCGGTCATCCCCCTCCGCTACGTGATGATTGCCTCCGAGCTCGTTACGATCGGCCGGTTTGCAACGGACCTGTGGATTACGAAGAACAGGAGCTGGCGGAAATGAAGGCGTTGACACTTTCCCTGGCACTGATCGCTCTGCTCGCAGGTCCGGCCGGCGCGCAAACCAACGTCCCTGCCGGCGCGCTCGTCGCGGAAGGCGAAGCGCGCTGGGAAGATGCGCTGCGGTTGTATCGCGCGCAGCTCGAACGCGAGCCTGCCGCGGTGGAACCGTGGCTGCGGATCGCAGACATCGAGACACGCCTTGGCCGCGCGAGCGAATCGATCGCGGCACTGGAGCACGCCGCCGCCGCCCGGCCGGGCGACGCCAGCATCTCGTCGCGACTGTCGCAGGCGTACGCCGCGCAGGGGCACGCGATGGCCGCGCTGCATGCGATCGAAGCTGCGCTCGCGGTGCAGCCGTTGTCGGATGAGTACCTTCGAGCCCACGCCACGCTCGCCACCTGGGCGGGAAACTACGATGCGGCTGCGCGCAGCTATCGCAAGCTTCGTCAGGCCCATCCGCAGGAGACGGACCTCGCCCTCGCCCTGGCGCGCGTCAGCGTGTGGAACGGAAGCTCGGATGCAGCGGCATCGGCATATCGCGACTACCTGAAGGGATCGAATCCGCTTCCTGAGGCCTGGCTCGAGCTTGGACGGACCGAGTCGTGGCGCGGCAACGTCATCGCTGCACTCGATGCGCTGGAGCAGTACCGCCGCCGGTTCGGGGCGACGGACGCGTACCGCCGCGAGCGCGTTTATGTGCTGGCCCGCAGCGGACGTCCTCGCGAGGCACTTCGCGATCTCATGCCGCTGCTGGCGGCCGCACCGAACGATTACGAGCTCCAACTGTCCAGGACCGTCGCGCTCGCCTCCCTGCGAAGACACGGTGCGGCAGCATTGAGTCTGGAAGGAATCGACGCTCTCAAGCCGGACCACACGGACACGCGCGCCGCTGAAAGCCTCGTGCGATCGATGCTCGGCTCGAACGTCGGGCCTGCGACGACGTTCTACAACGACTCGGACGGTCTGCAGGTGCTCAAGGCTGCACCGCGCTTCGATTTGGGCTTCAAGAGCGACACGCGGCTCCACGGCGGGTATGAGCTCATCGAGCTTGAAGCGCGCATCGGCAGCGGTCTCGAGCACGTCTCGGGCGGCCGCAGCGCCAGGGTCGAGCACGGCTGGGCCGGTCTTACCCAGCGGATCGGCGCGCTGACGTTCGGCGGCACCGTGGGCCAGGCGCGGGCCGAGTCACATTCGCTCAACACGTATGCCGCGGTCGTCAAGTTCACGCCGGCCGACACCGTGGCGGTGTCGGCGGAACGGAGTTCCGGATTCGCACCGATCTCCCCGCGTACTGTGAGCCTCGGCATTACCACGATCACCCACCGTTCGACGATCGATTGGGCGGTAAGAATGCGATATCACGTCGCGCTCGAAGCCGCTCACGAGGAGCTGTCCGACGGCAACGCGCGCTGGGAGGTCTTTTTCGCGCCGCGCGCCGCGGTCGTGCGCAGGCAGGCGCTGAATCTCGATCTCGGCCTGCTGCTGCATCAATTCGGCGCCCGCCAGGATCTCGATCACGGCTACTACGATCCACGCCGCTACGAGTACTACGCCGTGGTCGTCTCGCCCTACTGGAAGGTGGCCGAGAACATCGGCGTGGGAGCATCCGCGGGACTCGGAGGTCAGCGCGACGATTCGGACGGCCGCTTCCGCCTGGGCAGCAATGCCTCCGCGGAGGCGACCTTCGGGATCTACGGCCGGTGGCTCCTGAAAATCCACGGCAGCACAACGAACAACCGGCGCTTCGCCAGCGGCGCCTTCCGGGGAGTGAGCGGCGGCATGGTGCTGCTGCGCAGGTTCTGAACCTCGAGCTCAGTTGTCGAGCATCTCGACACTCACTCGACACGGCCGAGTCGAACGATAGACGCGCAGACCGCGCGACCGACGGGACAATAGGAGCAACGATGCGAGCATTGATTACAGGTGGGGCCGGGTTCATCGGGTCACATCTCGCCGAGACGCTGATCTTGCAGGGGCACGAAGTCATCGTCCTCGACGATCTGTCGACCGGACAGCTGGAGAACATCGCGCACCTGTCGCAGCGGCGGGGGTTCCGTTGCGTGATCGGCTCAGTGACGGACGCGAAGGCGGTCGCACCGCTCGTCGAGCAGTCGGACGTCGTGTTCCACCTCGCCGCGGCGGTGGGCGTGAAGCTGGTGTGCCAGGCGCCGATTCACACGATTCACACCAACGTGAATGGCACCGAGACCGTGCTCGAAGCCGCGCACCGCTACAAGAAGCGCGCCCTCGTCGCCTCGACATCGGAGGTCTACGGCAAGGGAAACGCGCTGCCCTATCGCGAGGATGCTGACCTGGTGCTCGGTCCGCCAGACAAGACGCGCTGGGGCTATGCCTGCAGCAAGCTGATGGACGAGTTCCTCGCCCTCGGCTACGCGCGCGAGCACGATCTGCCGGTCACCGTCGTGCGGCTGTTCAATACCGTCGGTCCGCGGCAGAGCGCTCGCTATGGCATGGTCCTGCCCAACTTCGTACGCTGGGCCCTGGCCAACGAGCCAATCACGGTGCACGGCGACGGTTCACAGACGCGCAGCTTCACCTGGGTGGGCGACGTGATCTGGGCCATGTCGGCGCTCATCAATGAACCGCGCGCCGCCGGGCAGGTGTTCAACATCGGTAACGGCGAGGAAATTTCGATACGCGATCTCGCCCTCCGCATCTGTAAGATGACCGGCAGCAGCTCCGACTTGCGGTTCGTTCCGTACGAGCAGGCGTTCGATCGCAGCTTCGAGGACATGCCGCGGCGCGTCCCCGACATCTCCAAGCTGCGGCGCCTCGTTGCCTACGAGCCTCGCGTGCATCTGAATACGATCATTGAGACCGTGATTCGCTACTGGATGACAGAACAGCACTCCACCCGCGCTGTCGTCCCTGCGGCACGCGGCGCGGCGCCGGTGCAGGGCCAACGCGTGAGTCATCGGCGCGCGCTCGCGGGCTGAAGAACTCTGAACATACGGCCGTGGAGCTCGGCGTGTCTCGGCGACGGCGGCCGGTCGCGGCGAATCGGCCCGGCGCAAGGAGGTCATTCGTGGCGCACTTGTTTCAACCGCTCTTGCGATCGAACGCGCGTTCACACCAGTTGGTGAACCGGACGCGCGGGGTTCTGCTGGCAACGCAGGTCGAGACGGCATTCGACTCGCGCTCGCGCCGTCGCGGCCTGCTGGGCCGGCAGGCGCTGCCGGCCGATACGCTGCTGGCGATCGCACCGTCGAACGCCGTCCACACGTTCGGCATGCGCTTCCCCATCGACGTGCTATTCGTCGCGCGTGATGGTCGCGTGGTGAAGCGCGTGGTTTCGATGCAGGCGCGGCGCATCGCCGCCGCGCTACGCGCCTTCGCGGTGCTGGAATTCGCAGCCGCGCACGACGGCGTGGCGCTGACAAGCGTCGGCGACGTTCTGGCGTTCGAAGAGATGGCCCAGTGATCAGACGACCGGCGTCGGCGTCGAGAGCGCGGTCATCACCTCTTTGAACAGATAGCGCACACCCTCCACGCCATCCCACGGACCCGACTCGTACTCGAGCGCGAACTTGCCCTTGTAGCCGCTGGCCAGCAGGATGCGCGTCGATCGCTGGATGTCGTTGGTCGTCCAGCGATCCCAGAACTTCGCGTGCACCGTGGTGTGCGTGTACGGCGCGATGTCCTTCAGGCCGCTGAAGATCATGTATTCGTGTTCCCAGTTGGCGTAGTCCGGGCTCGCTTCACAGAACGGATGGTTGACGGCGTCGAGGATGATCCGCATGTGCACCGGATTGCAGGTCAGGCCCCAGTGATTCTCGAGGGTGACCTTGACGCCCTTCTCCGCGCCGTAATCGGCCATTTCCTTGAACGACTCGATGCAGGCCTTGAAGAACGGGACGATCGCTTCGTTCTTCGGGTAGCCGTCCGGCCCCTGGGTCGACGCGGGCAAGTAGTTCGGGCCGCCGCTGTTCACCCGCATGGTCTTGGCGCCGATGATCGCGGCCCCGTCGAGCCATTTCTTCGCGACGACGATCCCGGCCTTGCGTGCTTCTTCGTCGGGCCCGGCCATGCCGGTCGGCGCGTTGTTCGAAATGTGATGGACCTTCGTGCCGGTCTTCACGAGGGTCGAGGCGAGCCGCTCCAGCCACTTGCGGCCGGACGGCGTTGACGGGTCGAAGCCGCGCCCGGCGTACATGCTGTCGTCGGTGACATCGCCAAACAAGGACGACCAGATGTCCATGTGGACGACGCCCGGGAACGTGTCCTTCGTGAACTGCGGGAAGTCCAGCATCGTAATCTCGCCGTACTTCTTCTTCATCTCCTCGGCGCTCAGACCACCCATGCCACGGCCCGGCACCGGACCGCCACGTCCGCGGCCGCCCGCATCCGCGGCTTGACCCGCCGCCGGCTGCGCAGGCGTCGCCGGCGCGCCGGGCGCCGGCGCCTGACCGCCGGCCGGCTGCGGCGCCGCGCCGCCAGGCATGCCCTGCCCGCCCGCACCGCGTCCGCCGCCGCGTCCACCGCCGGGCCGCGACTTGAACAGCTGGCGCAGCGGATAGGTGTTGGAGGCGATGCGATCCACTTTGGCTTTCTCGCTCAGCTCCTGAGCGATCGCCGCTTCGCGCGGCGTGAGCATCAGCGTCGCCGCGGTCAGACCGCCGCCCGCCGCCTTGAAGAAGTCGCGTCGATCCAGAGTCGATTCAGGCTTGTTCTTATCCATAGTCTTGTCTCGTTTTTGCGTGCCGAAAGGAGAGATGGCAGAGGATAGCAGGTCCAACGTGCTACGCGCTACGGGCTGCGTGCCAACGTGCTTCTTCGTGCTACGTGCTACATGCTACGTGCTGGATGCTCGTGCTACGTGCGGCGTGCTCGTGCTACGTGCTACGTGCGGCCGTTCCGTTGTACTTGCCCCTTGTTACTTGCCACTTGGCAAGAGCTACTTCCCCATCTCCGCAATCCAGGCTGGGACCGCCGGCCTCGGGATGCTGATCTTCTTTCCCATCGTCGTGGCGGTTCGCGATAGCCACGATCCGCCGGGACCGGCAAACGTGTCCGGCCGCTCGTAGGCCGGATCCTTCATCGCCTCGTCCAGCGTGATGAACGAATAGCCGCGCAGGCGCATCCGGGCGATCGACTCGCGCAGGGTCACGGCATTGAGCTCGTTGCAGTGGATCAGGAGAATCTGCGGCACTTCGTAGCCGAAGACCTCCGCCGATGCCTTCTCCGCGTACTCGAACCCGGCGTCCACCTGGCCGAGATACGCCTGTTTGATCTTCTCGGCGACGTCCACCTCGCCTCGCGTGAGCAGCCGGCTGTAGACGCCGGCATAGGTGTAATCGGCGTAGTCCACGGTCACGGGCGCCACCCGGTACTGACGCGCCGTGAGAAAGTCGACGATGCCCTGATGTGTCTCGGCAGTGGTGCCGCTGTGAAGAAACGGATATCGGAACCAGACCAGCTTCCGGCTCCGTCGTTCGACGAGCGGGCGCATGATCACTTCGCCCTTCACGACGTCGTCCTGAAACTGCTGCAGCGGAACGCTGTTGAGACTGGGGTGCGAGTAGGAGTGATTCGCGAGGTCGAACCCCGCGTCGAGCCACTGTTCCAGCACGGCCGCCCGGGCATCGCGCTGGCCTGGGACATTCAGCTGACGTTCGTTGACGAAGATCGTGGCGGGCACCTTCTCGACTTGAAGCGAACCTATGAGGCCATTCGTAATTCTCTGGAACCGCCCCAGGTCGCTCCCGCTGCCGACCACGGGACCGTCGTCGATGGTGATGGCCACGCGGCGCGCTGATGGCTGCGGCGGCGTGGTTGCTTGAGCCAGAAGGAGGACGGCGAGAATCGAGAGCACAACAGGCGGCATCGCCGCCGCATCCTAGCAGCTGTGCATATGCGGGACAAGGCTGCCGGCCGGCGACCGGACCATCAGGTATCCATTGGGGTAACATCGCGCTTCAAGGCGTCCACACACTCGAGGCAGAGATCACCATGAAGATCACACGACGGGGGCAGCCGCCAGTTGACCGTTTCCGGACAGCTGGCAGCTATCCGCGTTTTTTCATCGCCGCCACGATCGCCGGCTTCAGCATCGCCGCCGCGGCCGGAGCACAACAGACGCCGCCACCCACAGCCACCCCACAGACCGGCCCACCGCCTCAAACACAGGCGCCGCCGGCCGGACGCGGGCAAGGGCGCGGGCGCGGCGGACAGCCGGCGACTTTCCCTGCACAGCAGCGTGAGCTCGCGGATGCCGCCACGATCGAGCGCGGCCGCGCGTTGTATACGGTCAGTTGCAGCGCCTGCCACGGCGCCGATCTTCGCGGCGGACAGCTGGGCGGACCGAACCTGCTCCGATCGCAGGTCGTGCTGAACGATCAGCATGGCGAGCAGATTCTGCCCGTCGTTCGAGGCGCGCGCGCCGAGAAGGGCATGCCGCCGATGCCCATCCCGGATGACGACGTGAAGGCGATCTCCGAGTACATCCATTCCGTCGCGGCCTCCGCTGGCCGGCAGGGATCGCCGCCGCCGGTCGATACGCCGCCGCCGAACATCGTGGTCGGCGATGCGGCCGCGGGCCAGACGTACTTCGCCGCGAAGTGCGCCAGCTGCCACTCTCCGACCGGCGATTTCAAGGGTCTCGCGACGCGGATTTCCGATCCCAAGACGCTGCAGAATCTCTGGGTGTCCGGCGGGCTCGTCGGCGGACGTGGAGGCCGGGGCGGTCCGGGTGGTGGACCGGCACGGAAGCCGGTTACGGTGACGGTTACGTCGCTCGCGGGGGAGAAGGTCGAAGGCCGTCTCCTGCGGCTCGATCACTTCATCGTCACGCTCGCACAGGAGGACGGCACGATCCGAAGCTTCCGGCGCGACGGGGACACTCCGAAGGTGCAGGTGAACGATCCGTCCGAGCCACATCGCGCGCTACTCGCGACCTACACGGAAAAAGACATCCACGACGTAACGGCATATCTGGTGACGCTGAAATGACCCGCACACTTTCTTCACGGATCGTTACTCGCCTGAAGCCGCTCTTCGGGTTGCTGCTCATGACACCGTTCGTCGTGGCGCCGATCGCGCTCTTCGCGCAGGGCCGCGGAGTCTCGCCGAAAGACCTCTACAAGCCGCTGACCGACTCATGGCCGACCTATTCGGGCGACTACTCGGGACGCCGGTTCAGTCCGCTGAAGCAGATCAATCAATCGACGGTGAAGAGCCTGACGCTCGCGTGGGTGGTCCGCCTGACGGAAGGAACGCCGGGCGGCGGCTTCGGTGGCGGACGCGGCGGTGGTGGCGGTGGCGGACCATTGAACATTGGCGGAGAGGGCACCGGAAACTTCCCGGGGGGCGGCTCGCCGACGATCAAGGGCACACCGCTGATGGTTGACGACACGCTGTATGTGTCTGCCCCTGACAACGCATGGGCCCTCGACGCGCGCGACGGCCGTCAGCTCTGGCAGTACTTCTGGAAGACGAGGGGTGGAACCCACATCGCGAATCGCGGGCTCGGGATGTGGAACAACTACCTCTACATGGAGACGCCGGACAACTACCTCGTCTCGCTCGAAGCCAGGACGGGCAAGGAGCGGTGGCACAAGCCCATCGCCGATTTCAATCAGCAGTATTTTTCTACCACCGCGCCGATCATCGTCGACAACCACGTGATCGTCGGCACGGGCAACGACCTCGATGCGCCGGGATTCCTCCAGTCATATGACGCCGAGAGCGGCGAGCTGAAGTGGAAGCTATACACGGTCCCGATGAACCCCGGCGATCCGGGCCTCGACACGTGGGCCAACCTCGACGCCGCGCGGCACGGCGGCGCGCAGCCCTGGTTGCCCGGAGCATTCGACCCCGAGACGCGCCTCTACATCTTCGGTACCGGCAACCCGACTCCGGCCTTCACGCAAGGGCGCGGCGAAGGGGACAACCTGTTCACGTGCTCCCTGGTCGCGGTCAACGTCGATACCGGCAAGATGGCCTGGTACTTCCAGACCTCGCCGCGGGACATGCACGACTGGGATTCGGCGCAGACCCCGATCCTGTTCGACGCGGTCATCAATGGCCAGCCGCGGAAGCTCGTTTCCACCGCCGCGCGCAATGGGTACTTCTTCACGCTGGATCGCGTGACCGGCGAGCACGTAGTCACGACCAAGTACGGATTGGCGACCAACTGGGGCAAGGGTCTGCGGAAGGACGGGTCGGTGCTCAGGGATCGCGGCAAGGATCCTTCGGTCGGCGGCTCGCTCGTATCGCCGACGGCGGGTGGCACGATCAACTGGGAGCCTCCCGCCTACTCGCCCGACACCGGACTGTTCTACGTTTCCGAGCGGAACGGCTATTCGCTGTTCTACCTGACCGAGCTCGATCCCCGCGGCTCGATGGGCCTCGGCGGCGTCGATCGGATCACCATCGGATCGGCCGGCAGCTTCCTGACCGCGATCGAGCCCAAGACGGGCAAGATCGCCTGGCGTCAGCAGTATCCCGGGTGGGGTGAGGGCGGTGGCGGAGGCGGCCTCCTGGCCACAGCCGGCCGGCTGGTCTTCGGCGGTGACGCCGGCGGCAACATCGTCGCGTGGGATGCCGCGACCGGCAAACCTCTCTGGCACTCGCACATCGGCAACATCTCGAATGCGCCGATTACCTATTTGCTCGACGGGCGCCAATATCTCCTGGTCGCGGCGAACGACACGCTGTATGCGTTTGCGATGTACGAGCCGCCAGCCGTCAAGTAACCCGTCCCGAACGTGCCGGCCGGGAAACTGATCGCCAGCCGATGATCGATCCCGCGGCGTACAGCTCCTGGCTGTGGCTGTTCACGTTCCTGCTGTTCCTGCGCGTGATCGGGCAGGTCATCGTGGTGCTTCGCGCGCCACGATGGCTGCCGCCCATGCACCAGTGGCAATCGGGACTGCTTCCGTACCCGGTGCTGCTGCTCGGCCAGGCCATCGTGCTGACGCTGATGGTCTGGATTTGCCTCGACTTCAGCCGCGGCGCCGGCATGTTCGTGCAGGCATATCCAGGCCGGGGCAAGTACGTT
This sequence comes from uncultured Acidobacteriota bacterium, assembly GCA_963785755.1. Lineage (GTDB taxonomy): Bacteria > Acidobacteriota > Vicinamibacteria > Vicinamibacterales > 2-12-FULL-66-21 > JACCXG01. The sequence goes on from CAWAXG010000075.1 coordinate 270,616, forward strand.
GTCGGCTTTGGCTGCGTCTATCTCGGCGGGATGGTGCTGCGCTACATCATCTGGATGTGGCGCCGTCCGGATCAGCGATGGCTCGGCGGGACGATTCCGATCATCTTTCACTCGATCGTCGCGTTGTTCATCCTCACGTTCGGAACCTACCACGTGCGGCTGGCGGGTTGACAGGCAAGTACAAAGTTGCAAGTAACAAGTACAACGGAACGTTCCGCTGTTACGTTGTCCTTTGTTACTTCTGCCGTGCCAGCGCTTTTCCGACCAGCTGCGCATCCTGCCAGATGTTGCGCAGCGCGCCGCGCGTGTCGTAGTTGTGGCCGACGAAATACAGGTCCGGCTGATCGAGGCTGGTGACACGATCCCGCCGCCGGGCAAAGCCACAGTCGTCGCGCTGGATCTGATTCCCCAGGATGGCCACAGCCGGCCGGTATCCCGTCGCGAGCAGGATCCGATCGAACGGTTCGGTACTGCCGTCCGCGAATCTGGCACCATCCGTCGTGAGCTCGACGACCGCGCCTTTCAGCCGAATCTTCCCCGCCCGCAGGGCGTTGGCGAGATGAAACCCAATCAGCGGCACGTCGGAACAGCGGTCCTCGCGAGGTCTCGGCAGGACGGCAGGGCCGCGAATCAGCTCTGACACGCGCGCGATCGCCTCCGCCACGCCGCGGTGCGCAGCGCGCGGCAGCGCACTGAGCCCGACCGCGAAGTACTGGATCGGAATCCCCAGCAGCTGCCGGGGCACGATGCGCGCGCCGGACCTGACCGCGATGGTGACGAACGCGCCGGCATCCGCCAGCTCCGCCGCGATCTCTCCAGCCGAGTTCCCGACGCCGACGACGAGCACGCGCTGCGACCGGAACGGCTCGGGCCGGCGATACGTGACGCTGTGATCGATCCGGCCGCGGAAGCGCTCGCGCCCCGGAAGATCCGCGAGGTGCGGATTCGCCACGATGCCGGTCGCAATCACGACTGCACGCGCGCGCACGTCCTGGCCTCCCGCGGTGCGCATCAGCCAGCCATCTCGATCCCGCGTGGCACTGACCACCTCCGTCCCCGTTGCAATCGAAAGGCGAAACCTGTCGACGTATCGATGGAGATAGTCGAGGAAATCCTGCCGGCTCGGGAACAGCGGCGTGGAGCCGGGAAATGGCAAGCCTGGTAACGCCGACAGATGCTTGCCGGTGTGCAGGACGAGACTGTCGTAGAGCGTGTCCCAGGTGTGGCCCGCGCGGCTGCCGCGTTCGAAGATGACGTAGCCGATGTTCCGCCGCGCGAGCTCTCGTCCGGTCGCGAGGCCGGCGGGACCCGCTCCAATCACGACGACGCCCGGTGACGAAGTCAACGGTTCAGTCTAACTCCCAACCTCTCCGCCTTCGCGCGCATGATTCGACTCCCGCGCTACGGCGAGACCGCGCCAGAGCGTGCCCGGCGGCGTCGGGCGTGGGCACGCGGAGGCGGGCAACTCCCAACTCCCAAGCGGAACCGCTCGCGGCGACTGGGTGAAAGTCGAGGCAATGGTCCCGACCGCAGAAACTTTCACCCAGATGGTGCGGCCGGCTCGCTTTGGGAGTTGGGAGTTGGAAGTTGGAGGTTGACACATTCACGATCGACCACCAGCTCAAAGCGTCTTGAGGTACTCGATCAACGCGCGGCGATTGTCGTCGGTGCGAATCCTCCACCACACGTCGTGACCGGCGTTGGACGATCCGGCGCGCTCGGTGTTGAACCAGTCACGACTGTCGCCGTACCAGCGCAGCAGCAGCCCTTCGCTCACCCACCCGAATACGCGATTCCCGTAGAGTTGCTGCCCCACGCGTTCGCGATCGAAGTGACGCGCGGCCATGACGTGAAAGATTCTTGGTCGTTCATTCACCGGCCCGAGCAGATGCTGCAGCGTCGGCACGCTGCCATTGTGGAGATACGGGTAGTTCGCCCAGACGCCAGTGAGCGGCGTCGCCGCATACCCCTTGCTCCGAACCAGCGACCCTTCGGCCGCAATCGGACTGCTGTTGAACGCCGCGATGAACCCGTCCGAGACGATCTCGAGCCGCGCCCGGTCCGTCCCGACATCGACGTGCACGCCCGGCCAGTCCACATTGCCTTTCCCGTCGTACACGCCGTGGCACCGTGCGCATCCCATCTTTTTCGAGTGGAAGAGCGCGCGCCCCTTCTCCGCCAGCTCCCGGTCGATGTCGTAGGGGTACGGCGGCGGCCGCAGGTGGCGCACGACGGTATCGAACTCCTCCTTGATCCGGGGAATGACGCTGTCGACGAGCGCCTCGAACGACCGATCCTTTTCCAGCTCCATCGACGACGCCATCAGCGGGATGCGGCCATGGAAGCTGCCATCGGAGTACCAGCGGCCGCGCTGAAGCTTTGCGGCGGTGTGCCAGAGCGGCGGCGTTTTGGTGTCGCCCCGTCCGACTTCGTGCACGGCCGGCATCCGGCCGTGGTGCGGCCGCATGTACAGCTCGACGTGCGACGCGGCGAAGGCGGTGGACCGGGCGCGGGTGAGCGAATCGATCTTCTCGTGGTGGTGACTGGTGAGAATCCTGTACGCCGCCGCGGCATGCGAGCGATCGATCGGATCGGAGGGCATCGCGGCGCGCCACTGGTCGCTCGTCAGCAGCTGCAGCGCGTTGCCGAGCAGTTTGTCGTCGAACAGCTTCGTGCCGGCGCCGAAGTAAGCCACACCGTCGATCTCCGCGGTATGGCAGACCAGGCAGTTGACCGTCCACTTGAGCGGCTCGTTCACCGCGCGGCTCGGCGCCATGCCGAATGCCGGCACGAGCCGGTTGCCCGGCCACAGCACGAGCCCGACCTTGTCCCGCACGATGGAATCGACGTCTCCGACCACCGCCTGGGTCACGAGGTTGGCGTCGAACAGCGATTGCGGAATCCAGGCGCTGCTGTCGTAGGTCTGGTAGACGAAATCGAACAGCGCCTGCTTGCGCTCCGCCTCCGTCCGGGGATCGGCTGGATCCCAGCGATAGACAACGCCCTGAAGATCGGCGTCGAAGTCCGACTTCAGCGTCTCGTGCGACACCACAGGTGGGGATCGGGACTCCGGCGCCAGACGCCCGACCGTGGCCGCACATGTCGCCGCGAGCACCATCGCGCCCGCAATCGCCGCCGACCACCTGCGTGACGTCATGACGGCTCCTATGAAGGCCCGCGATACGCGGCCTTCAGCAACCTGGCTGCTTCCTCTTCGCTTGCGGCATCGTCTTCGTCGCGGCCGATCCGCTGCGCCACGCGGTACTCGTCGATGGCCAGCTGGCGGTTGCCCGCCAGGTCCGCCAGCTTGCCGAGCTCGACGTGGGCCCGGCCGCGCAGCCACTCGGGCGCGTCGATGCGCAGCACCGCTCGCAGCTCCGATGCAGCGCGATCCACCTGCTTCACACCTACCAGCGCCGCGCCGAGCGAGTAGCGCCAGCGCGCCTGCTCGCCGAATGCGCGCGGGCGAGGATCACCGGCGAACTTCGCGTACCCTTCTTCGAGCGCCGCGAGCGCCTGGCGCGGGCGTCCGGCGCGCAGGTTCGTGCCCGCCTCTTCGAGCCACAGCAGCCTGTTGCGCGGGTACTTCCGCCGCAACGCACCGACGACGCGCAACGCATCGTCGTACCGCTGCTCGCGGTTGTAGACGAGGACGAGCATGAAGAGCGCGTTCGTCTGAACGTCGCTCGGATACGCGGCTGATTCTTCGATCAGCCGCAGGCCCCGCTCGCGCCCGCCGCCGATCCCCGCGATTCCGGCAACCAGCCGCCAGTACACGGGCAAGGTCGAGACGCCGTAGCGGTACGTGCCGACGACGAAGGCGGCGTCCTTCCGGGCGGGTTCGAGGTCGAGGACACGTTCGTGCTCGGCATACGCGCGCCGGGCCGCGCGGAAGGCCGCCAGGCTGCGCCCTTCGACGGTGCCGACGTATGAAGCGAGAAAGCTGTGCGCGGCACCGATCTGGAATCTCGCGTCGGCGTCGGCGGGGTTCTTTCGGAGCCGCTCCTCGGCCAGCGTCAGCGCGCGCTCGATGCGGCTGCGGAACTCCCGATCGAGATCGGGCGACGGCGGCTTTCTCTTGACCGTGGTGCGTGCCTGGCCGAGGTAGTCCTCGATCGTGACCGCGCCCTGATGAAAGAGCGTGTTGATCCAGAGCGTTGCCGCGATCAGGCGATGCGGCGCCGGGTCTTCGGGATTGAGCTCACTCGCGGCGCGAAATGCGGCAAGCGCGTCCTCGTGATCCAGGTTGTAGCCGGCTTCGAGGCCGCGCGCCTTCATTCGCGCCGACTCTGACGCCGTCGCGGCGTTCGCCGCCCCGTCGCTGGAAGTGACGTAACCCGCTGCCGTGAGCGTCGAGATCGTCACCAGGACCGTCGCAATCGCGATTCGCCGCCGCGGGAACTTCTGCATCACTGGATCGACGATACGGCCCGCGCCCGCGTGAAGTCCTGATGGCCGACTGAAAAGGGATGAATTTCGTGTGAGCCGCCGCTGACCGGCCGCTGGGAACCTTGACCATCCGCAACGGCGCGTGCTACAAGGCGCGCATGTGGAACCGGTTCCGATACGTCCTGATCACGCTCCTGCTCCTTGGCTTCTTCGTCATCGCGCAGACCCCTCCGCCCGCAGGGCCCGCCTCGCAATCGGGCGCCACGCCACCGCCCGCGACGCAGGCGCCGCAGGGTCGAGGCACCTTGTCGTCAACGACGAACGAGGGGGCGGATTTCGCGCCGAAACCGGCGGTCAAGCCGCGGACGCCGGAGGAACAGGCCAGGAGCTTCGTGCTGCCGCCCGGCTATCGCATGGAGCTCGTGGTTGCGGATCCGGACGTGATCAGTCCGGCAGTGATCAGGTTCGACGGCAACGGGCGCATGTACGTCGCGGAGTTCACCACCTACATGCGCGATGCCGACGGCAACAATCAGCACACGCCGGAAAGCCGGATCACGAGATTCGAGAGCACCAAGGGAGACGGCATCTACGACAAGCGCACGGTGTTCGTCGACAAACTGGTGCTCCCGCGCACGGTCGTGCCGCTCGACGGCAACAGCATCCTGACCAACGAGACCGCCTCGGACGACGTCGTGAAGTACACCGACACCAACAACGACGGCGTCGCGGACAAGCGCGAACACTTCTATGCCGGCGTCGGACTGGGCCGCGACGGGAACCTGGAGCACGAACAGGCCGGATTCCTCTGGGGCCTCGACAACTGGATCTACACCACCTACAACGCGTTCAGGTTCCGCTGGACGCCCTCCGGAATCCTGAAGGAGCCCACCGGACCGAACAGCGGATCCTGGGGCGTGACCATGGACGATGACGGCAAGATCTGGTTCATCGACGCCGGCGGTGAACGCGGGCCGATGAACTTCCAGGTGCCGATCCACTACGGCGCGTATTCAGTGCCCGATCAGTACGAGCCAGGGTTCCACACCGTGTGGCCCGAGGTCGGCCTTGCGGACACCCAGGGCGGAATGGTGCGGGTTCGCATGCCGGTCGGGCGCCTCAATCACCTGACCGCCGCCTCCGGCGCCGAGGTCGTGCGCGCCCATCGGCTGCCGCCGGACCTGCGCGGCGATCTGCTGATCACGGAACCGGTCGGACGACTGATCCGCCGCGCGAAGATCGTGAAGAACGAAGGGCTCACGCAGCTGCGCAACGCGTACCCCGGATCGGAGTTCATCCTCAGCACCGATCCCTTGTTCCGGCCGATCAACATCACGACTGGCCCCGATGGCGCTGTCTACATCGCCGACATGTACCACGGCATCATCCAGGAGTCGAACTGGACGCGCCCCGGCTCCTATCTGCGGCGGAAGATCGAGCAGTATCAGCTCGACAAGGTCATCTCCCACGGCCGGATCTGGCGGCTGCGATTCGACGGCGTTCCGGCGGTGCCGGCAACGCCGGCCGGTCCGGCCGCGCAGGCGACGCCAGAGATTCCGGCGCAGCCCGCCCAGCCGCTCGACCTGACGCGGCCGCGGATGCTCGAGGAAACTCCGGCGCAGCTCGTCGCACATTTGGGCCATCAGAACGGGTGGTGGCGCGACACGGCGCAGCAGCTGCTCGTGCTGCGTCAGGACAAATCGGTCGTGCCCGCGCTCCAGAACATCGTCAGGACGTCGGACAACCTGGTTGCGCGCTTCCACGCCCTCTGGACGCTCGAAGGACTGGGCGCCCTCGACGGCGACCTCGTTCGCGCGCAAATGAAAGACAGGAATGCCCGGATGCGCGTGCAGGCCATTCGCGCCAGTGAGACGCTCTACAAGGCCGCCAACCGATCCTTCGCCGACGACTACCGTGCGCTCGCCAAAGATGCGGATCCTGATGTCGCGCTTCAGGCTCTCCTGACGGCGAATCTGTTCAAAGTGCCGGACGTCGAGGCGCTCATCAAGGACACGATGGCAGCGACGAAGGCCCGCGGCGTTCAGGACATCGGCAAGCTGCTGCTCCAGCGAATCGCCAACGCGGCGACCACCGCGGCGCTCGGATTCTCACCGGAACAGCAGGAACAGCTGAAGGAAGGTGAAACGATCTACCGCAGCCTGTGCTCGACCTGTCACGGAGACGACGGCCGCGGCGTGGCGATTGCCGGCTCGCAGGCGGCGGGCGCGGCGGCGCCCATGGCGCCAATGATGGGTCCCGCTGTCGCGGGCTCGCCGAGAGTGCAGGGACATCGCGACTACGTGATCAAGACGCTGCTGCATGGCATGACGGGGCCCCTTGCCGGGCAGACCTACACGCAGGTCATGCTGCCGATGGGGGCGCAGAACGATCAGTGGATCGCGAACATCGCGTCGTTCATCCGGAACAGCTTCGGCAATTCCGCGCCGTTCATCGCGCCGGCGGACGTCGCGCGGGTCCGCGCGGCAACGGCGAACCGTAAAGCGATGTGGACCTTCGACGAGCTCGATGCGACGCTGCCGCGGCTGCTGCCGGCCGATCCCACCTGGAAGGCGACCGCGAGTCACAACAACGACCGCGCCGGCAACGGGCTGACGCTTGGCGCCTGGACCACCGACACGCCGCAGGAGCCGGGCATGTGGTTCCAGGTCGAGCTGCCTCAGGCAGCGATGATCGCGGAAATCCAGTTCGACTCGGGACCGCCCGGAGGACGCGGCGGCGGGCGCGGCGGTGGCGGTGGCCGTGCTGCCGGGACCGGGCGCGCCGGCGGTCGAGGAGGTGCAGGGGCACCCGCGCAAGCCGGCGCACCGCAGCCGGCTCCTGCCCCGCCCGCCGGTCGATCCATGGCGCCAGTCTTCGGCAGCTATCCGCTCGCGTATTCGGTGCAGGTGTCGATGGACGGCAAGACGTGGAGCGCACCGGTCGCTCAGGGCACCGGATCGTCCGCGACGTCGATCGCCACGTTCCGGCCGGTGCAGGCCAGATTCGTCAAAGTCACACAGACCGACAAGGGGGAGAACGCTCCGCCGTGGTCGGTGTTGAACTTCCGGGTTTACACGGCGCGGTCGTCGTCCAAGTAGGCCGCTAGCGATCCGATCGCGAAGAGGGTCCCCTGAATGTGTCAACTCCCAACCTCCAACTACCCGCCTCCGCGCGCACGGATCGACGCGCGCTACGGCGAGGCCTCGCCAGAGCTCGTCGCCTTCAAACGCAGCCGACGAGCGGCGGCGGGCAACTTCCAAAACGCTCTCGGTCGATCGGCTCTGAGTTCCTTGGAAGTTGGGAGTTGGAATTTGGAAGTTGACCGTTGTCACAGCTTCGTTTTCAGCGTCCTGACTGGCCGTCTGAGTCCAGGAACCGGCGGGCGATCGACGCCGGATCCTCGCGGCCGGCATCGGCGGCGTGATTCATGGCGCGCATCTCATCCGCCGAGATCCGGTTCGCGAGCGTCTCGAGCGCGCGGCGGATCTCGGGATGACGGAGCAACGTGTCGGCCCGCGCCACAGGCACGGCGTCGTAGGGCGGGAAATATCTTCGATTGTCCTCGAGCGCCACCAGGTCCAGCGCGCTGATCAGGCCGGCCGTGGCATCGCCGGCGATGAGATCCACCTGACCTGAGGCGAGCGCCCGGTAGGTCAACGTCAGATCCATGACCCGCGGCGGCTCGGCGAATCGCAGGCCGTAGGCCTTGGCCAGTCCCTGGTAGCCATCGGGCCTCTCGAGAAATTCATAGCCGAACCCCGCACGCCACCGCGGGGCTTCCCGCGCCGCATCGTCGATCGTCCGCAGGTTCAGGCTGCGGGCATCGCGCCCTCGCACCAGAATCGCAAACGTGTTGTTGAACCCGAGCGGGCTGAGCGCGGCGCGGCCGCTCCGCGCGTACGCATCACGAACAGTGGAGAGTACGGCCGTGGGATCCGTGGACAGCGGGCGATGGAAGACCGCCGTCAGGGCCGTCCCCGTGTACTCGACGTACACGTCGATGTCGCCGCTCGCGAGCGCGCGTTCGCAGATCAGCGTTCCACCGAGATTCAATCGTCGATCGACGGCCAGTCCCGTCTGCCGTTCGATCGTCTGCGCGACGATTTCTCCAAGGACGATTTGCTCGGTGAAGTTCTTCGACCCGACGACGATTGCTGAGCGTCTCAGAGTGGCCTGCACACCGCTCCACACCAGAACAGCGGCTGCCACCGTCGCGATCGCCACCACCGGCGCGAGCCGGGGCCGCGATCGCCGTCTCGCCGTGAGCTGACGTTCCAGCCAGAGCAGACTTCCGTCCACGGCCAGCGCCAGCGCGGCGGCGGGGATCGCACCGGCCAGGATCACCGTCGAATCGACCATCGACAGGCCGCGATAGATGTACTCGCCCAGCCCGCCGGCGCCGATCGCCGCGGCGATCGTGGCGGAGCCGACGCCGACGACGCCGGCGACGCGGACCCCGGCAACGATCGACGGCAGCGCGAGCGGCACCTCGACCAGCCGCAGCAGTTCGCGCCGCGTCATCCCCATGGCGATGCCGGCATCCCGAATCGAACGGTCGATTCCGTTCAATCCGGCGATCGTCGTGCGCACGATCGGCAGCAGACCGTAGAGAATCAGGACCACGATCGCGGTGCGCGGTCCGACGCCGCCGACGAGCGGCAAGGGCAGCAGAAAGCCGAACATCGCCAGGCTCGGAATCGTCTGGACGAGATTCGCAAAGCCGACGAGCGGCGCGGTCAGCCGCGGCCGCCGCGCCGCGAAGATCCCGAGCGGGACGCCGATCGCAACCGCAATCAGCGTGGAGACCGCGACCAGCAGCACGTGCTGACCGACCAGGGTCGCGAGCTCCGCGCGATGCGACGACCAGAACTCGAGGACCCTCATGAAGAGGGATCCGCTTTCGGCCGTACGGTCACCGCATCGAGCATCCGGCGCACCCGCGGGTCATCCGACTCGAGGATCTGTGCAGGCGGCGCATTCGCCACGACCGCGCCCTGATCGAGCACGACCACACGATCCGCCAGGGACAGCGCCTCGGCCATGTCGTGGGTAACGATGATGACGGTCTTGCGCAGGCGATCCTGAATGCGCCGGAACTCCTGCTGGAGCTCCGCCCGCGTCACCGGATCGAGTGCGCCGAACGGCTCGTCCATCAGGAGGACGCGGGGGTCTGCGGCGAGGGCACGCGCCACGCCCACGCGCTGCCGCTGTCCGCCTGACAATTGATCGGGCCAGCGATCCCTGTACTCGGATGCCGGCAGATCGACGAGGTCCAGCAGCTCGGCCACGCGCGCCTCGATGCGTGACCTCGGCCAGCCTTCGAGCCTGGGCACGACCCCGACATTGCCCGCGACCGTCATGTGCGGGAACAGGCCGACCTCCTGAATCACGTACCCGATCGATCGCCGCAAACGTATCGGATCCCAATCGCGCGTGTCCTTGCCTTCGACCAGGACGTGGCCGGCATCCGGCAGCACCAGCCGGTTCACGAGCTTCAGCATCGTCGTCTTGCCGGCGCCGCTCCTGCCGACCAGCGCGACGACTTCTCCGGGTTCGACCGTCAGCGTGAAGCGGTCGAAGATGCGCGGGCCGGCCGCAGGGGCGTAGGAAACGTTCTGAAACTCGATCGCGGGCATGATGGTGTCATCGGCAGAATTGCCTAGATTGCCGGAATTGCCAACATTATCCTGTAGCGCAGGTTCGCAACTCTTGACGAACCGCCAATACAGGAGACGAGATGCACCAGCAACCGCGCCGCTATCGAACTCACTGGGGAGCCGCCGCTGTTGCGCTGGCGAGCGTCTGGGCGCTCGGCAGCGTCGACTGGCTGCGCGTGAGCGCCCAGCAGCCGGCGTCCCCGACGCAGCAAGGATCAACGCCGCCGGCCAGTCAGCCGGCCGCCACCCAGGCCAAGCCTGGTGAGCTCGGGTACACCGATACGCCGTTGATTCCCGGACAGAAATGGAAAGTGCACGACGTCAGCCGCCCCGCTCCGACCCTGGTGACGCCCGGCGCCACCTCGATGGCTGCGCCATCGGATGCCATCGTGCTCTTCGACGGCAAGGATCTCGCGAAATGGGCGCAGCGCGGCCCGAACAACGAGAACGTCGAGTCGAAGTGGCCGGTCCGCGACGGGTACTTCGAGACCGGCGCGAAGACCGGATCGATGTTCACGCGCGAAAGCTTCGGCGACGTCCAGCTCCACGTCGAATGGTCCGCGCCTCCCGCGGTCTCGGGGACGAGTCAGGGACGCGGGAACAGCGGCGTGATTCTGATGGGCAGGTACGAGGTACAGGTGCTGGACATGTACAACAACAAGACCTACGCCGACGGCGGCGCGGCTTCGCTCTACGGGCAATGGCCGCCGCTCGTCAGCGCACCCAGACCGCCGGGCGAGTGGCAGACCTACGACATCATCTTCGAGGCGCCGAAGTTCGAGGGCGATAAGCTGGTCAAGCCGGCGTTCGCGACCGTGTTCTGGAACGGCGTGCTCGCGCACCACCGGCAGGAGCTTCAGGGGCCGACGTCGCACCGCAATGCTCCGAAGTACGTGCCGCATGCGGCCGAGCTCCCGCTCACGCTGCAGGATCACAGTAATCCGGTTCGCTACCGGAACATCTGGATACGCCGGTTGAAGGGCTATCCGGAGTCATAACGCGCGCACGCCCGCGGTTATCGCCGGATGGAACCGACAGCTCGAGCATACGGTGCCGGTCACTCTCGCGATATCGGAAGATGGCGGCCCTGAGGAGACAGAAAAAGCAACGGCGGGGCAAAAGCCCCGCCGTTGGTGTCCTGGCGACGAAATCGGCGAACGGCCGCTGCGCTTACTGCTGCGGCTTGTGCAGGACCTCCTGCACGTCGGACTTCTTCTTCGCCCCGCCGAGTCCCTGAATCTGGAGCGTCGGCTGCTCCTTGAGCACGTGCTGGCGGTAGAGCGCTTCCATCTGCGCCGCTTCAGGATCGGCCTTCTTCTTGGCCTCGGCGCGCGCCCGCAGCTTCTCCTCACGCGCGGTCTTCGCGATCCCCGCTTCGTCGAGGTCGGTCTGCCGCCCCGCCGCCACGGCGACCGGGTCGAGCACCAGGCGATGATCGTTCGAGTTGAGCGGCACGTGCTTGTTGCCGGCGAAGATCTCGTGGCGGCCGTGCTCCTCGTACCACTTGGTCAGCGTCGCGGTCATGTGCATCTTTTCGATGATGTTCCGCCAGCCGATGCCCGTGTTGTAGGCGCAGAAGGAGATCTCCCCTTCCTGGGTCGCGTAGGGGATGATGCACCGCTCGGTGCGCCGGAAGTCGTAATTGAACAGGTCCTGGAACCACATGCCCGCGATGAACAGGAAGTTCCACCGATCGGCGCGCCGCATGTCGATGTCGGCCTTGGTGCGGTCGATGGTGACCTTGCCGTAGTTCCTGCCGGTCGCCCCGAAGGTCTTGTCGAACTTCTTCATCAGGTCGGCCAGCTTGAAGTGCGTCGGCGCCTTGAAGGGGTCGTAGTTCTTCATCAAGGCGAGGGCCATGCCGGTGACCGACAGGAACCGTCCGCGCGCGGCATCGTTCACCCTGCGCAGATCCCTGGCCAGGTGGTCCGCCTGGAGAAACGCGGTGACCGGCACCGCTTCCTTGGTTTCCTTGTCGATCATGACCGCCATCCCGATGCCGCAGTTGGGGTGACAGCCGCAGGTCAGGTTGCCCCATTCCGCGGTCGGACCGTGGACGAGATCCGCCCAATCGGTGAACGTGCCCATGAACGAAATCGGGAACCAGTCGCGGACCGGCTCGCCGATCTGCATCTGCTTCTTCACATCGTGCGCGAGGTGCGACAGCGTGTAGCGCTGCGCCGCGCGCCGCTCCGGCGTCACTTCCTCGTCGCGCCCGGTGAACGAGACCGGCTGGAACGAGAGGAAGTTGATCTTGCGCGGGTTGTCGAGCGCGAACTGGATGATTCGGCCGACCTGCTCGTTGTTCACGCCGTTGACGATGGTCACGACCGGCACGATGTCGACGCCGGCGCTCCACAGGTTCTCGATCGCGCGCAGCTTCACATCGAACAGATTGCCGACGAGGCGGTGCGAGTTCGCCGCGTTGCCGATGCCGTCGAACTGCAGGTAGGCGTAGCGCAGACCCGCTTCCGCCGCGGCCCGCGCGAACTCGGGGCTCTTGGCGAACTCGATCCCGTTGGTCGCCGCCTGCACCGAGTTGTAGCCGACCTTCTTCGCGTAGCGCACCGCATCGAGGAAATACGGCGACATCGTCGGCTCGCCGCCTGAGAACTGCACCGACATCTGCCGCTTCGGCTTGATCGTAATCGCGTTGTCGAGCAGCGTCTTGATGTCCTCCCAGGACAGCTCGTGGACGAAGCCGACCTGATTCGCGTCCATGAAGCACGGGTCGCACATCATGTTGCAGCGGTTGGTCAGGTCGACCGTCAGCACCGAGCCGCGGCCGTACTTGATCGTGCTGCTGCCATGGTTGTGCAGCTTCTCGTCGTTGTGCGACCGGATGTCGCTGCCGGGGAAGGCCTCCTCGAGGTGCTTGAAGAATGCCGGGTCGATGGCCATGACGTCCTCGAAATGGCCATGGATCGGGCAATCCTTCACCATGAGGATCTTGCCGTCGCGCTCGATGATCTGCGCCTTGATCTCGCCGACCTTCTCGTTGAGGAGGATCCGGTAGTCGCGCTTGCCGTCGAGGATCTCCTGGCGGGTCTCGCGCACGCAGACGGGGCACAGCGAGTCGGTCTCGCGCGGCCAGCCGAGCGGCGGCTTCACCTTCTGCCAGGATTTCTGAATCGGAAGGTCGGACCACTTCGGCGTGAAGGCGTTGCCCGGTTTGAGGTTGTTCAGCGAGTCGAAAACCACCCAGGCGCCCTTGGCGGCGAGCGTCAAACCCTTCTCGACGTACTTGATAGGCTTGTGCATGAAATCGACAATAGCGGTTTTTGTAGCGGCAGAGGTGCCGAAATCGGGCTAAGTGGCATCAACCGGGGGTGAACGGGCAGAAACCGGCCTCAGAAGGCACGATCCGCTGAGCCGGATTGCTGGTAAATCCTTACGCTTGTGCCGTTTGGGGTCGATACCGGCCGTGAGTCCGAAACCGCCACAGCACGCGGAACCCGAGCAGCACCGCCAGGATCGCCGCATAGTAGACAGGCTCCCCCAGGACGACCTTCACCTTCCAGATGAAGTGGAGGCACGCCGACATCGCGCTGAAGTACACGAGCCGGTGGAGCAGCTGCCAGCGCCTGCCGAGGCGTCGAATCCACCCCTTGGTCGAGGTCAGCGCCAGCGGCACCATCAGCGCGAACGCCACCATGCCGGCGGTGATGAACGGGCGCTTGACGATATCGGCCACGACCTCGCCCAGGGCGAAGAACCGATCGAACGCGATGTAGCTCGCCAGGTGGACGGTCGCGTAGAAAAACGCGAAGAGGCCGAGCATGCGGCGGTACTGAATCAGGACATTCCAGCCGGTCAGCCGGCGGACCGGAGTGATGGCCAGGGTGATCAGCAGGAAGCGCAGCGCCCAGATGCCGGTCGTCAGGATGATGTCTTCAGCAGGGTTGGCGCTCGTGCGGCCGGTCAGCACGATGAAGATCAGCCCGGCAAGCGGCGTCAAGGCGGCGATGAAGACGACGACCTTGGCCAGCCTGCGCATTCAGTAGTTCTTCTTCAGATCCATCCCCGCGTAGAGCGATGCGACCTGTTCGCCGTACCCGTTGAACATCTGCGTCCGCGTCGTCGCGAACAGCTGCGGCAGCCGCTTCTCGCGGGCCTGGCTCCAGCGCGGGTGATCGACTTCAGGGTTGACGTTCGAGTAGAAGCCGTATTCGTGCGGATTTGCGATCGACCACGCCGTGCGCGGCTGGCGATCGACCAGCCGGATGCGCACGATCGACTTGATGCTCTTGAACCCGTACTTCCAGGGCACGACGAGCCGGATCGGCGCACCGTTCTGGTTCATCAGCGTCCGTCCATACAAGCCGACCGCCAGAATCGTCAGCGGGTGCCTCGCTTCGTCCATGCGGAGACCTTCGACGTACGGCCATTCGAGCGAACCCTCGTTCTGGCCGGGCATCTCCGACGGCCGCAGCAGCGTGGTGAACTCGACGAATGTGGCCTTGCCCGTCGGCTCCACCCGGTTCAACACCGCGCTGAGCGGAATGCCAATCCACGGAATCACCATCGACCAGGCCTCGACGCAGCGGAGGCGGTAGATGCGCTCCTCCAGCTGATGCGGCTTGATCAGATCTTCCAGCTGATAGGTCGCCGGTTTGTTGCAGTGCCCGTCGATCTTGACGCTCCACGGTGCCGTCTTCAGCGAGCCGCCGTAACGTTGTGGATCGTTCTTCCCGGTGCCGAACTCGAAGAAATTGTTGTAGCTCGTGATCTGTTCGAAGGTGTTCAGCGCCTCGTCGGTGCTCACGACCTTCGGCTTGACGTTGGCCAGCGGCTGCTGCCCCATTGCGGCCGAGGCCGCGAGCCGGCCGTCCTCGCCCCAGCCCGCCACCAGCGGACCGGCGGTTGCCGCCGCCACTGCGCCGGCGAGGCGTATGAATTCCCTCCGACGGAGGTAGGTCTGTTCGTCGGTGATCTCGGAGGGTCGGATGTCGGCGACTCGTCGGATCAGCATGCATCCTCCGCGTGGCTGTTGACTACCATTCTCTCACTTACCAACACCGCGGTCCGGGGGTTTGTTCCCTCATATAGAATTTCAAGCATGGCTGACGTGTCCAAGCCAACCGAAAGCAAGGACCCGCTCTTGTCCCTGGCCGCCCATGAATTCAGGAACGTCGCAGGGGTCATCGTGGGCTATCTGCGCCTGGTGCTTGGAGATCGGATGGGCCCGCTCACCGAGAAGCAGCGCGCAATGCTCCAGGACGTGCAGAAATCCGCGGCGCGGCTCTCTGTGCTGACCGACGAGCTGAGCCAACTAAGCCTGCTCGAGGGCGGTGGTTCCCGCTTCAACAAAGGAACCCTCGACATCGCCAGGCTCATCGATGAACAGAGCGGGCCGCTGAGGCTCCCCGACGGTCGAGAGATCAACGTGGTCTTTCGCAACAGTGCTCCGGGGGCCACGGTGTACGGCGATCCGGTCTGCCTCAAGGCTGCGCTCAAATCGCTGCTCGTTGCGCTCGGGCGAGAGTTGGTGACGAGCGCCGAACTCGGCGTATCCCTCCGGCGCGTGACGCGAGATGGCCGGGCGATGCTGCAGGTGACGATCGGCGGCGACGGCCGCCTCGACCAACTCGAGCAATCGCCAGCGGCCGATCTGACCGCGTTCGAGTGGTTCAAGCCGACGCGGGGCGGCATCGGCTTCACGCTGCCGATCGCACTACGTATCGTCCAGGCCCACGAGGGTCAGCTGTGGGCGCCGAAGGACAATCCGAACGCAGCCGCCATCATCCTGCTGCCCTGATTCTGACGAAGGGCGGCGGCTCGCTGGCGGATCACTTTCCCATCGCCAGCAGTCGGCCATCAGCCAACTGGCAATTCTCTCTCGCGCTCCGGCAGTCGCTCGCATATCCGCCAGCGACGCTTGAGGAACCAGCGATAGGCGACGTCGACGATCGGCACCCGGCGCTCGGCGAGCAGCGCGACGTGACAGACGGCGTGCTGCATGAGCATCATCCTGAACAACGCGTCGCGTGCGTCGAGCGCCGGATCGAACCCCTCGAGCATTGAGCGCTGGAGCGCGCGGAAGATCGGCTCGCGCTGTTGATGGCGAGCTTGATGTAGGCTCAAGCTGAGCACGCGCGGTTTGAGAACAGGTGTTGTGCCGCGCGGCGTTGTTCGTGATGCGGACGTTCTCGAATCTCCCGGGGATCCGAAGCCGTTCCGCCGTAGGCCTAGATGCAACGACGAACCGCCGCTCGCGACCGTGTCGTGATCCATTCCGCGCGCTTCACTGCCGCCGCGAGCGCAATCAACGCGGTGCCGATGAGGACCATCGCAGCTTCGTCTCGCATACCTGAAAAAGGGCGGCTCACCCGCTGAACGGCGACCGTCGCCTGGCGGCGCGAGTCTTCGGTGACGCCTGGGGCGGCCGCGACAACCGGGGGCAAAACGGACAGTACGGCGAATGTCAAGGATACGAACTGCCTGCGCATAAGAACGATCGGCTCCCTTGTGACTCGGACTGCCGGACGGGAATCGACCCGGTTCGGCTGCCTCCTCACGCTCCCTCTTGGGCCTGGCGTGATGCTCCCAAGGCTTCAAGCGGAATGCCAGTGCCGATTGGCTGGGAAAAACCGGGGGAAACACGCGGCTGCGCTGAGTCCGCCACGACTTGACGAACGTCCTCCAGGGCACACGTTTACCCAATCTTCCCGATTTCGGTGTCATTTGAGTTTTGTTGAGGTACAACTCTTGAATCGCTTGGCGCTCCAGAGAGGAGAGATGTAACGTTGACTCATGGATTCAGTCACGCGAGCGCGCCTGAGGCGCTTGCAGGGAGCTCGATGAAGAAGCCTTACGTTGCCATCGTCGACGACGATTCGGGGTTCGCGGCGTACCTCCGGACATTCCTGTCGTTGAGAGGATATGAAGCGCGGTGCTACACGCGCGGTGATGAGCTGCTCGCGTCGATGAAGCAGGAGGCTCCCGACGCGGTTCTGCTGGATGTGATGATGCCGGGTCTCGATGGGCTGGCCACGCTGCGCGCGCTCAAGGCCTCGCGGCCCGAAGCGCAGGTCATCATGCTGTCGGGCCGCAACCAGGCCTCGACGATCGTCGAGGCCGTCCGACTCGGCGCCGCCGACTACGTCGTCAAGCCGGACGATCCGGAGGGTCTCGGGGAAATCGCCCTCGACGTCGCGATCAAGAACGCGATCGAAAGGAACCGGCTCGTCTCAGAGCTGAGCGAGCTGCGCCAGCAGCTGAGCGATGACGAAGACCGCGCGGTCTGGGGAAACAGCGAGAAAATGCTCGGTATCGCCCAGGTCATCGAGCAAGTGGCCGACAGCGACGTGACCGTCCTGATCCGCGGCGACAGCGGCGTCGGCAAGGAGCTCGTGGCGCGCGCGATTCACCAGCGATCGACGCGGCGCAACCGTCCGTTCGTCAAGGTGAACTGCGCCGCGCTGCCGGCCGAGCTCCTGGAAAGCGAGCTCTTCGGTCATGAACGGGGCGCGTTCACCGGCGCAGCGACGACCCGAATCGGCAAGTTCGAACAGGCGGACAGCGGCACCCTGATGCTGGACGAGATCGGCGAGATGAAGCCGGCACTCCAGGCCAAGCTCCTGCACGTGCTGCAGGACGCGGAGTTCACGAAACTCGGGAGCAACAAGCGGATCAACGTCGACGTCCGCGTCGTCGCCGCCACCAACCGCGACCTCGAAAAAATGATGGTCGCCGGCGAGTTCCGCGAGGATCTCTATTACCGGGTGAAAGTCATCGAGCTGACGGTGCCGTCGCTGCGCGAGCGGCGCGACGAGATTGCGACGCTGACCGACTTCTTCGTCGCGCGCTATTCGCGCAAATACAATCGGCCCGCGCGGCCCATCTCCGACGAGCTGCGGCAGCTCTTCCACACCTACGACTGGCCCGGCAACATCCGCGAGCTCGAGAACATGATCAAGCGCGTGGTGATCCTGCAGGACGAGCAGCTCGTCGTGCGGGAGATCCAGCGCAACGTGGAGCGCGCCGCCGCCGCGCCCGTGGCAGTGGCCGCGGCCGTACCGGTGGCCGCGGTAGCCGCCGTCGGCGCGGGATCGATCCCGGCGACCGCCGTACCGATCGCGTCGTCCGCCTATCCGCCTGCGGTCGCGGCCGAACCCGACGCCGACGAGGGCGGCGACCAAGGCGAGACGGCCGACGAAGGCGGCGGCTCGCTCGCATCGGTCGCCAAGGCCGCGGCGATGAAAGCGGAGCGCGCCGCGATCGAGCAGACGCTGCGGCAGGTGCACTGGAACCGGCGCAAGGCCGCGCAGATTCTTGGCGTCAGCTACAAGACGCTCCTCAACAAGATCAAGGAGTGTGGGATCAGCCGAGCTTGATACTCGAGCTGGTCGATCGCGGCGCTGATGCGCGTGAGCTCGCCTCACGCGCGTTCACCCGTTCTGCTGTTTCCTGCCGGTACCTCCTGAGAGTAGGTACTTTCGTTCTCATCTTTCCTGATCGCGGGCCTCCAAGCACAAGCATAGGCACGCGCAAGCGCGCTTTTTTCCTAACAACACGAAACATTTCCACTCGTGGCATCTGACTTGCTCAACCGCACCCTGGCGTGGGGAGAGAGAGCCATAGGTGTCAACTTGGTGCAGATCACTCAGCGGGACGCGGTGCTGAAGGAGCCTGAGGTGAACGGCACGGCAGTCGGGCGGCCGGCGCGGCCGGCTCGCGTGACGGGCGTGCTCCTCGGCCGGAACGAGCAGATGCGCGAGGTCCAGGATCTGATCGCGCGCGTCGCCGATACTGACGTCACCGTGCTCATCCGCGGCGAGAGCGGTACCGGCAAAGAGCTGGTGGCGCGAGCCATCCACAGCGCCTCCCCGCGCCGTGACAAGTCGTTCGTGAAGGTGAACTGCGCGGCGCTGCCGTCCGAACTGCTCGAATCCGAGCTCTTCGGGTTCGAGCGCGGCGCCTTCACCGGGGCGATTCAGCACAAGCCCGGCAAGTTCGAGTTCGCCAACCACGGCACGATGTTCCTCGACGAGATCAGCGAGATATTCGCGCCGCTGCAGGCGAAGCTGCTGCAGGTGCTGCAGGATGGCGAGTTCGCCAGGCTCGGCGGGCGCAACGACGTCCGCGTCGACGTCCGTATCGTCGCCGCGACCAATCGCGATCTCGAGGTCGCCGTCGCCGACGGGCAGTTTCGCGAAGACCTCTTCTTCCGCCTCAACGTCGTCTGCATCACGCTGCCGCCCCTGCGCCAGCGCCGCGACGAGATCCCGGAACTGACGCGGCTCTTCCTGACGCAGTACCGCGCGCACTACAACAAGCCGCCACAGGCGCTGGCCTCCGACACGCTGCGTCTGTTCGCGGAATACGACTGGCCCGGCAACGTGCGCGAGCTGGAGAACATGATCAAGCGCGCGGTCATTCTCGGGACCGACGAGTCGATCCGGCGCGAGCTCGCCGAGGCGATCGCCGGCCGGACACTGCGGCCCGGGCCCATCCCCGCGCTGCAGTCGCGCCAACAACTGGCGGCGGCCGCGGCAGGTTGCGAAACCGGTATCGCTGCCGGCGCGCCGGCGCCGGCGCCGGCGGCGGCCGCCGTTCCGCCGCCGCCCACCGGGTCGTTGAAGGACATCGCACGCCATGCAGCGCGGGAGGCGGAACGGGAGCTGATCTACCGGACGCTGCAGCAGACGCGATGGAACCGCCGTCAAGCCGCCGAGATTCTGGGGATCAGTTACAAGGCGCTGCTGTACAAGATCAAGGAAGCGGAGCTGGACAGGGCGTCGTGATGGTCGGCGACTTCTTCCTCCGAGAGGACCTCCGAGTGCTCACTCCCGAAGCGTTCGACTTCGTGCTCAACAACGAGTTGAAGCGGGCCGTGCGATCGCAGAGCTTCCTGACGCTGCTCGTGGTCGAGCCCGTGACAGAGCCACCAGGTCGATCGGTGACGCCGAATCTCGTACGTGAAGTGGCGCGTGTCGTCAGCCGCGAGATTCGCGAGACGGATCTCCTTGCCGAAACTCCCGAAGGACAACTCTCGGTGGTGCTGCTGGACGCGGATCTCCAGAGTTCGAGCGCTGTCGTCGATCGGCTGGCGGCACGCCTGGATGATTACGCGTTCTCGACCAGGGTCGGGTTCGAATTGGCCGCCGCCTGCTGCCCAACAGACGGGGCCGACCTGCAAACGCTGCGGCGCGCCGCCGAGGCACATCGGGCTCGGCGGCTGCGCGAAGGCCGCGACAATGCCTCCAATGGATAGTCGGTTTTCGAAGGCTCCAAAGGTGCTGTGATGAAGAAATCTCTCATGTCCTGCTCGATGGTGATTCTGCTCGCGGCAGCGGCGGCCGCAAGCGCGCAGACGCCAGGCGCCAGCGCTCCGGCACCTGTCGGCGCCGCCGGCTCGTCGCCGACGGCGGTGCCGGATTTGCCGGCGGCCAAACCCGGATCGGCGCCCTCTGCTGCTGCTGCCGGCGCAGACTATCGGCTGGTGGACGGCGATAAGCTGCGCATCGAAGTGTACCGAGAGCCGCAGCTCTCGCATTCGTTGCAGATCCGCCCCGACGGAAAAATCTCTCTTCCACTCGCCGGGGACGTGGTCGCCGCCGGCCAGACACCGGCCACGCTCCGCGATGTGATCACCAATGCGCTCAGAGAGTACGTGACGAACCCCGTGGTGACGGTGATCGTCGTGGAAACACAGATGCCGACGATCTCGGTCATGGGTGAAGTGAATGAGCCCGGGTCGGTGCCGCTCAAGGGGCGCATGACCGTGATCGAAGCACTCGCCGCGGCGGGCGGATTCAAGGATTTCGCAAACACCAAGAACATTACTATCCGCCGCCCGACTGCGACAGGCGTTCAGCGCATCAAGTTCAACTACAAAGAGGCCGTCAAAGCAGACACTGAGCCGGTCTACGTGCAAGCCGGGGACGTCATCATCGTGCCGTGACCCATCCTGGTGTCGTCGTTGGTGATCGCACCTTGCCACGGCACGTGTCGCCAGCACCCAAGGACTTTGGACAATGCCACAGAGTTACTCCCATCCACTCAACTACCTGCGGGTTCTGAGGCGGCGGAAATGGTGGTTCGCCATTCCGGCCCTCCTGTGTATCGCCGGGGGAATTGCCGCGGCACGGCTATGGCCGCCCACGTATAAGACCGTGGCGACCGTCGCCGTCCAGGCGCCGACGGTCACGCCCGACCTGGTCGCGCAACGAGCGGCGCTCAATACCGAGGAGCGGCTGCGGGCGCTTACCCAGCAGCTGCGCAGCCCATTGGTCCTCGAACGCGTGGTGCGCGAAGAAGCGCTGGCCACCGACCGGCCCGTCGACGCCGTCGTCCAGGAGCTTCGTACCCGCATCACCATCGAGCCGATGAAACCGATCACCCGAACGGAGGCTGTCGCCACCCTGAACGCCTTTGACATCGTCTACCGGGACAGCACACCCCAGCGGACGCAGCGCGTGGCCGACCGTCTGGCCGCGGTGTTCGTCGAGGAGCATTCCCACAGCCGCGCCGTTCAGGCTGAAGGCACCACCGAATTTCTTCGCACTCAACTGCAGTCCAGCCAGGAGCGGCTTGCCAACCTCGAGAAGCAGCTGCGGCGCGTCAAAGAAGTGTATATGGGCCAATTGCCGGAGCAGACAGAGGCCAACATGCAGGCCCTGGGCGCGTTGCGCCAACAGCTCGACACGACCGGCAACAACCTGCGCTACGAACAGGACCGTTTGTCGTTCGTCGAGCGCCAGATTCAAGCGGTGCGGCAGGGTGCGGCGAGCGCGCCGGCGGCCTCCGCCTCGGGCGGCGCGCCGTCGCCGCAACAGCGGATCAACACGTTGCAACGCGACCTGGCAGCGGCACGCAGCAAGTACACCGACAAGCACCCGGAGGTCCTGGCACTCGAGGACGAACTGAAGATCGCGCGGGCGGACGCTGCGGCATTGCGGGGACAATCAGACAGCTCGCGTGAGGAGCAGCTCGGCACCGACCCTGTTTACCAGCAGCTGACGTCTGATCGCAGCATGGCCCAGGCACGCATCCGCAACCTCCAGCGCGCCGAGGGGCAGCTTCGCTCCGACATGGCGCGATACCAGGGGCGCGTCGAAGCTGCCCCGATGGTGGAGCAGGAACTGGCGGGGACGCAACGCGAGTACGACCTGGAGCGGGAGAACTACAAGAACCTGTCCGAACGACATGCGGCAGCACAAATGCAAGCACAGCTTGCGGAGCAGCGTGGAGGTGAGCGGTTCAGCGTCCTGAACAAGGCATTCCTCCCGGCGAGTCCTGAAAGCCCAAACCGATTGGCGATTCTGTTGGTCGCGATCGGTGTCGGTCTGGTCTTGGGCGGGGCGGCGGCGCTCGGGCGCGAGTATCTCGATCCTGCCGTACGAGACGCGCGCTCGCTGCAGGATGACTTCGATGTGCCGGTCCTCGCGGAAATTCCGCGGATTCGCGACGTGGCGTAGTTGACGTTTGTAATTCCGGCCCTGGGGCTGGTCGAGGAGGCGGTGAAGACACGATGAGCCTGATGCAGCGTGCAATGGAGAAGGCCGAGCGCGAGGGACGTCTGCGTTCATGGACGATCGAGGGGCAGGAGGAGTCTCGCCGCGATTTGCCGCGCCAGTCCTTTTCGGCCGACGTCGCGTTGCCACCAGCAACGGCCTCGTTCGAGCCTGGCACCTGGGATGGCGCAGCCTCGATGTCGCTGTCGCCAATGCTGGTCGCCGCGACCGCGCCGGAGTCGGTCGCCGCGGAGCAATTTCGCCTGCTGCGTAGTCGCGTCGAGTCGCGTGCGGCGACCACGCGCACTCAGCTGATCGTCGTGACCAGCCCGCGGCTGGGCGAGGGAAAAACCACGACCAGTGCCAACCTCGCGCTCTGTTTGGCACAGGATCCTCAGCAGCGGGTGCTGCTCATCGAAGCGGACCTGCGTCGGCCTCGACTGGCTGCGTTGTTCGGTATCCGGGCAGAGCCAGGAGTCGTGGACGTTCTCACCCGCTCGGCGACGATCGATGAGGCAATGGTGCCAATTACGGGATACCACATGTCCGTGCTCCCCGCTGGCACCGCCGAGCGCCGCTTGCCTGAAGTGCTGACGTCGTCCGTGCTGCGCAGTCTGGTGGACGGCTTGCGACCTCGTTTCACGCGAATCCTCATCGACACGGCGCCGCTGGCGATGGCCGATACCCAGGAGCTGGCGCGAATCGCTGACGGAGTTCTCCTGGTCGTCCGCGCCGGCATGACACCTCGGCCGGCGCTGGAGACCGCCTTCCACACCCTGGAGCGGGACAAGATCATCGGATTCGTCCTCAACGGCATCGACGAGGTCGCCGAATATTACGGCGACAGCACTATCGAACGATACAACCGCGAACGCTAGGACCGCGCGATGCAGGTCTTCAACCGATACATCTCGAGGCGGCACCTCACTTTTTTCATCGGCGAAGGTCTGCTAATCTTCGGTTCGATGGTTCTTGTCGCGCTTGTCTACCCCCCCAGCGACGACATATCGGACGCGCTGTGGAAAGGCGGGGTCGTCACTCTGCTCAGTCTCTTCTGCTTGTACTACAACGATCTCTACGATCTCACGGCCGTGCGCACGGGCCGGGAGCTGTTCATCCGGCTCCTCCGCGCGGTCGGCGTGACGCTGATCTTCACCGCGCTCTTGTATCGGATGCTGCCGTCGCTGGTTCTGGCGAATGGCGCGTTCCTGCCAGCGGCTGGCCTGTTCCTCTTCGGCATTCTGGCGTGGCGGCTGGCGTGGAATCGGGTCGCGACGTTGGAAGGCTTTACCGAGCGGATACTAATTGTCGGCACCGATCTCACCGCCCAGACTCTGGCGCGACAGATCCTGAGGCAGCGTGACTTTCCCTACCAGATCGTTGGCTTCATCGATGACGACCCAGCTCGTATCGGTCAGTCGCTCGTCAATCCATCCATCGTCGGCACACCTGCCGATATCGAGGGCCTGGTTGCATCGCAGGGCGTCAATCGCATTGTCGTGGCGGTGTCGGATCGCCGCGGGCGCCTGCCCGTCGAACCGTTGCTTCGGGCGAAGATGCAGGGGGTGCGCGTCGAAGCCGTGGATACGGTCTACGAACGGCTGACTGGCAAGCTGCTGGTCGAGGATCTGCGACCGAGCGCGTTGATCTTCTCAGACGGTTTCCGGGCGTCGCGCTGGACCAGACGCACGAAGCGGGTGTTCGACATCGTGCTCGCGCTGATCGGCGGGCTCCTCGGCGCACCGTTGATGGCGCTCACCGCCCTCGCGGTGTGGCTCGAAAGTGGATCGCCGGTACTCTACCGCCAGGAACGCGTCGGCGAGAACGGCCGGGTGTTCACGCTCTTCAAGTTCCGTTCGATGAGCCGCAATGCGGAGCAGGGCACGCCAATCTGGGCGACGACGGAAGACGAACGGGTGACGCCGGTTGGGCGGTTCATCCGAATGACGCGCCTGGACGAACTGCCGCAATTGTGGAACGTGTTCCGCGGCGACATGAGCTTTGTCGGGCCGCGGCCTGAACGCCCCTTCTTTGTCGCGCAACTCTCCCAGCAGATGCCCTTTTACCTGCAGCGTCACGCGGTCAAGCCCGGGCTCACCGGATGGGCGCAAGTGAAGTACCGCTATGGCGCCTCCGTCGAAGACGCGCTGGAAAAGCTCCGCTACGACCTCTACTACGTCAAGCACCTGTCGCTTTTTTTCGACATGTCGATCCTCGTCGACACGGTCAAGGTCGTGCTCTTCGCGAAAGGTGCGCGGTGACGGCAACGAGCGAGCGCGGCGTCAGCTGGAACGAGGCCCACCCGACGAGAACAGTCGCGCTGAACGTCGGGGGACGGTATCTCACGCTGGCGGCCGAGCTGCTGCTCGGGCTGGTGATGCTGCCGTTCAACATGCGCTATCTCGGGATGTCCGAGTACGGCGTCTGGATGCTCGCCGCGTCGATCGTGTCTTACTTTCCCATCCTCGACCTGGGCTACGGGATCGCGATGGAGCGCTTCGTCGCCCGTTACCGGGCGGAGCGGAACGTCCAGGCCATCAACGAGATCGCCAGTACGGCGATCTTCCTGTTTGCCGGAATGGGCGTGTTCGCGTTCGCGGTGATGGCCGGCATCGCGTGGCATATCGGCGAATGGTTTCAGCTCGACGCGATTCGCGCACGCACTGGCGCGATGGTGATGCTGCTGGTCGCCGCGCAGTTCGCGATAGGGTTTCCGTTCGGGTGTTTCGGCGCCGTGGTCAACGGCTTTCAGCGCCAGTATGTGAATGCGACCATCGGGCTCGCCGTGGCCGTGGCCGTGGCCATCGTCAACGTGGCGGTCCTGCTCGCCGGCGGCGGATTGGTGCTGCTGGTGGCGGCCGCCACGCTCACCCGCATCTCCGGGTTCTTCTTGTATCGGCTCAACGCCTACCGCGTGTTCCCGTCGCTGCACGTCCGGCCGTCGCTGGTCCGCTGGGGCCGGGTGCGTGAGATGAGCGGGTTCAGCGGCTACATGCTGTTGCAGGATCTCTCCAGCCGCGCCAACTACGCGTCAGATCCCATTCTCATCGCGGCGATGCTGTCAACCGGCTCGGTGGCGATTTGGACGGTCGCGCAGCGCCTTGCGGATGTCGTGCTGCAGCTGACCAATCAGCTGAACCTGGTGCTGTTCCCCGTGGTGGTCGAGTGCGACACCACGCGGCGCGACGATCGGCTCCGCGATCTGCTGGTGCAAGGGACACGGCTCTCGCTCGCGACGAGCCTGCCGGTCGCCGGAATGCTCGCGTTTTTCGCCGACCCTGTCATCAGGGCATGGACCGGACCCGACTTGACCGCCGCCGCCGACGTCCTGCGCGTTCTCGCGGTGGCAGTGCTGGTGCGGGTTGGCAGTGCGACGGCAAGCATGGTGTTGCAGGGAGGTGGTGCTCATCGCCTGCTCGCCGGCTCGAACCTGGTGGCCGCTGTCATCAATGTCATTCTCAGCGTGGCGCTGGTGGCCCGTTACGGGCTGCCCGGCGTCGCGTTCGCCACGTTGCTCCCGATCGCGTGTCGGGCGGCCTTCATTCTGATTCCCAGCGCGTGTGTGCGAGTCGGAATCTCACTTCGTCAGTTCCTCGTGAGCGCCGTCTGGCCTGCGCTGTGGCCCGGAGTCATCGTTCTTGGTGGACTGGCGTTAATCGGACACAACGAACACGCCCCTGTCCTGAGCGTCCTGATCCAGAGCGCTGCGGCCGGGCTACTGTATATGGGAGCGTTCTTGTGTCTGGCTGTTACCGGAGACGACCGGAGTCGGTATCTCGGCAAGTTGCGAAGTGTTGCGCGAAGACCGGCGTTGAACGCCGCGTAGAGGCGAGAGGAAGAAAGAAGATGTATGAGCGTTTTTACAATCTGCGTGAGCGGCCGTTCGCGCTGAGTCCTGACCCGGAGTACCTGTATTTGAGCCGGGTGCATCGCGAAGCGCTTGACGCCATCCGCTTCGGCATCGAGAACCGTGTCGGGTTCATCGTCGTCACGGGCGAGATTGGTGCCGGTAAGACTACCGTATTACAAACGCTGCTGCGTCGGCTGGACGAGCGCGCGGTGGTGGCGCGACTCGTCAATACGATCCTCGAGCCTCGGGAACTGCTCGACGCGATTGCGATCGATTTCGGCTTGGATCCGAATGGCAAGTCGAAGCCGATGCTGCTGCGAGAGCTGGCAGATTTCCTCGTCCAGCAACGAACGCAGGGGAGAGCATCGCTCCTTGTCGTCGACGAGGCACAGAACCTCACCCCACAAGCTCTGGAGGAGATTCGCCTCTTGTCGAATTTGGAGACCGAGAAGTCGAAGCTGCTGCAGATCGTCCTGGCCGGACAGCCGAACCTGCGCGATACCATCGACTCTCCCGGGTTGGAGCAGCTTCGACAGCGGATTACCGTCAACTATCACCTGACGCCGCTCGATGCGGCTGACACGCAGGCGTACGTCAACTATCGCCTCGAGCATGCGGCGCTCGGCGAGCCGCCGCGGTTTACCCGCGACGCGGCGGCGTTGATCCACGACCGCAGCGGCGGAGTGCCGCGAATCATCAACGTCATCTGCGACGCCGCGCTCATTTTCGGCTACGCGGAGGAGCAGCGGTTGCTGGATCGGGCGCTCCTTACGGTGGTGGTCGAGGAGCTGGAAAGCACCGGGATTTTGCTACCACAGGGCGGCAGCGTACGCGGCTGCGTGCCCGATGCGGCCGACGCCAAGGCGGCGGCCGCTGCGCCGCAGTCTGCGGCGCACCCGGCACCGGCCTCGTCTGATGCCGAATTGCGACGCCTGGAGCAATGGGTGGCGGTTCAAGAAGCAGAGCTCATGCGACAGCGGGAGGCGGTGGAGCGGCGCAACAGCGATCTGGTGAGCCGGGAGCAGGCGCTTGTCGCCCGCGAGCGCCGCGTCGTCGAGCAGCAGCGCATTTTGAGCGAAGAATATCGTCTCATGCGACAACAGCATCGACCGACCGCCGCATCAGTGAAACCACCGACTGCGGACCGGGAGGTTCCGGCTGCGGTACGCGTGCACGCCTCGCCGTCCGCAGCACCTTCGCTGCTACAGCGACTGGTCCAGGCATTGCGGCTGGAGACGGGGCTGGCCGATCCAGCGGCAAGGCGACGATGAGCAGCATTGCAACTACGCTTCTGGAGCGCATCCAGCGTCGTCAGACCCGGGCCGGCGTCGTCGGGCTCGGGTATGTCGGACTGCCACTCGCGGTCGAGCTCGGCCGCGCCGGATTCCATGTCACGGGTATCGATCTCGACGAACAGAAGACTCGCGCCGTCAACGAGGGGCGCTCGTACATCCCCGATGTCGCGACCGCGGACGTCAAGGCGCTCAGAGATGCTGGCAAGCTGGATGCGACGACGGATTTCGCCGTCGTCGGCGAGCTCGACACGATCAACATCTGCGTGCCGACACCTCTCCGCAAGACGCGCGATCCAGACATGTCGTACATCGTTTCCGCGGTCGAGTCGATCGCCGCGCACTTGCACCCGGGCTTGCTGATCATTCTCGAGTCCACGACCTACCCGGGGACAACCGATGAAGTCGTCCAACCAATCCTCGAGGCGACCGGGCTCCACGCCGGTCGCGACTTCTTTCTCGCGTTCTCGCCCGAGCGGGTCGATCCAGGGAACGTCACGTTCCAGACGCACAACGTTCCGAAGGTGGTGGGCGGACTCACGCCCGACTGCCTGAGGCTCGCGGCTGCATTGTATGGAAGTGCGATCGAGACCATCGTTCCGGTGAGCTCGACCCGTGTCGCCGAGATGGTCAAGCTGCTGGAGAACACGTTCCGGGCGGTGAACATCGGGCTGGTCAACGAGCTGGCGTTGATGTGCGACCGGATGAACATCGACGTGTGGGAGGTCGTCGACGCCGCCAAGACCAAGCCCTTCGGATTCATGGCCTTCTACCCGGGTCCCGGCCTGGGTGGCCACTGCATCCCGATTGACCCCTTCTACCTGTCGTGGAAAGCGAAACAGAGCGGCTTCGACCCGCGATTCATCGAACTGGCAGGGCACATCAATGGTGCCATGCCGCACTACGTGGTTGACAAGATCGTCGACGCACTGAACTCGCAGCGCAAGGCGATCAACGGGTCCAAAGTGTTGATCGCCGGCGTCGCCTACAAGCGCGACATCGACGATATGCGGGAATCCCCGGCATTCGACGTCATGGGTCTGCTGCACGCGAGAGGGGCAGCGGTCTCGTATACCGACCCCTACGTGCCGGAGGTTGATGCCCGCCACTGGCCAGGCCGGGTAGACATCAGGAGCGTCCCAATCGCTCCCGGCGGCTGGGCGGAGTACGACTGCGTTGTCATCATCACTGATCATCGGACCTTCGACTACGACGCCATGGTCTCGGAGAGTCAGCTCATCGTCGACACTCGCAACGCGATTCAGCGAGCGGCTCCCCATGTCTTCAAGCTGGGCGCGCCGCGTCCTGGCGAGCGTGATTCAACAGTCGCGCTCGCGTGAGCCATGGAGCAACTCTTCTGGCTATCGGCGGGCTTCGTTGCGTATGTCTATGTTGGCTATCCGCTCATGCTTCGCGCGTGGGCGGCGCTCGCCAGGCGTGCGGTTCGATTCGCGTCAGCAGGGGATCGCCGGTATCCTTCGGTTTCGGTTGTGATCGCCGTTCGCAACGAAGCCGCACGCTTACCACGCCGTCTGCGCAACATCGTCGAGCAGGGCTATCCGGGGCCGCTGGAAATCATCGTCGCGTCGGATGGTTCGACCGACCATCCGGAAACCGCAGTTGCATCCTGCCGTAAGGTCCGGGTCCTCGAGCTGCCGGCCGCGGGCAAGGCTGTGGCCCTCAACCACGGCGTCGCCTCGGCCGGCGGCGAAATCCTCGTCTTCGCCGACGCCCGCCAACAGTTCTCGCCGGACGCCATCACGGCGTTGGTCGAGAATTTCGACGATCCTGAGGTTGGCTGCGTCACTGGCGATCTGATGCTCGATTGCGAAACCGATCGCCAGGACGCCGAGCCCGGCGTCGGCGAGGGCGTGGGCCTCTACTGGCGTTATGAAAAGTGGTTACGGCGGGTCGAGAGCGACATTTGGTCGACGCTTGGCGCGACTGGGGCGATTTACGCGCTTCGCCGCTCGATGTGGCAGCCACTCCCGGCCGACACGCTGCTCGATGACGTGCTCGCGCCGATGCGGGTGGTGTTGGCGGGTCAACGCACGGTATTCGAGCCGCGCGCCCGGGCCTTCGACTGTGCCTCGCCGAGTGCGGCGGTCGAGCAACGTCGCAAGGTCCGCACACTGGCTGGCAATTATCAGATCCTCGCCCTCGAGCCTCTGCTGCTTTTGCCGTTCCGCAATCCGGTCTGGCTACAGTATGCGTCTCACAAGCTGGGTCGGCTGTTCGTCCCCTGGGCTCTTGTCGCGGTTTTGCTGAGCTCCGCTGCGCTCGCGTCCTCGGGATGGTTCTATTTCGTGGCACTGATACTGCAACTCGGCTTCTACGCACTGGCGGCAATAGGATGGTGGCTGGATCGCAGCGCTGCCACTCTCGCCACCAGAGCGGAGGAGTCACGCGATGGCGAGGACATGCGCTCGTTGGACTCCGCTTACTCGGGGCGCTCGACGGGTTAATACCTCGCGATTTCACGTCCGCTCTCGTCTTGGGGACCGGCCGCTGGCTTCGCAGCCCGTAGCCACCCCCGCCGGGGGAGGAGATGAGACGTGGATTCCGACGCGTGGCGGCCGTAGCCTACACATTCGTGCTGATGAATTACGCAGCGGTGGCCGGGCTGTTCGTACTCCGTGATACCCGCCAGATATGGAAATGACCGCCCGCAGGTGGGAAATGTTTTGTCAATGTACGGAAACGCACCGGCAACGCTCCACGGACCCCCCGCAGCCGTCCTTTAGCAGCATCGGACGGCACTGAACCGATGGAGCGTCTTGCCTTCTCGGGGTCGGCTCGTGCTGTGGACGATCCGTTCCGGCGTGCCCCGTCACCTCGAAAGCCGCGCCTCGGCACCGCTTCCTCGACCACTTCCCCGACCACAGCTGATCCGCGCGCGCTGGCTCTCGAGGAGCAGGATGTCCTTGCGTTCCGGGGGCTGCTCGCCTTCACGTTCGTCTTGTTCGTCCGTCCGCAGGACTCGCTACCCCTCCTGGACGCCATGCACCTTGGAGACATTACCGCGCTGTTTTCGCTCGTCGCACTCGTCGTCGCGCGAGTCAGGCGCGGCCTGCCCGCGGTGACGGTCAGTCGCGAGCTCGGGTGGGTCGCCGGATTCGGTGCGGTGATGCTCCTCACAGCTCCGCTGGCGATATGGCCGGGCGGGGCTGTCAGCGTATTCATCGATCTCTACAGCAAGGTGATCCTGATCTTTGCGTTGATGGTGCACACCATCACCACGCGTGCACGGTTCAATCGGCTGCTCTCCCTGGTTGTGGCCGGCACGGCGTACATCGCGATCCGGGCGGTCATCGACTACGGCCGAGGCGTCAATCTCATAGAAGATGGCCGCGTCACGGGCGCCGTCGGCGGCCTCTTCGGCAATCCGAACGATTTGGCGCTCAACATGGTCGCGTTTCTGCCGTTGGGCCTTGCGCTGATGCAGGATCGTGGCGCCGGGCCGACTGTTCGCCTTGCGGCTTTGATTGGCGCACCGGCGATGGCTCTGGCAATCATCTTCAGCAAGAGTCGAGGCGGAGCGATCGGGCTGGCGGGGATGCTGCTCGTTTTCCTCTACCAGATGCGCCGCATCCGGCCAGGCGTGACGGCCGCCGTGGTAGTGGTTTGCATCGCGACCATTCCCGTGTTGCCGTCATCGTTCACCGCGCGCATGGCCAGTGTCTTCGACTCCGAACAAGATACGACTGGCTCGCGCGAGGCGCGGAAGCAACTCCTGCGTGAGGCGGCCGCAGCTTTCAAGCAGAATCCGTTGTTTGGCATCGGCGCCGGTCAGTTCGTCAATTACAACCCCGACGGTCGCCAGGAGGCCTGGCGCGAAACTCACAACACTTTCCTGCAGGTGGCAGCCGAACTTGGCTTGGTAGGCTTGTTCGTCTTCCTGGCGATCCTGTATAGCGGCTTCGCGGCCACCCGACAGACATGGCGCCAGCTGCGTGGCAGAGGTCTAGGCGCTCGCGCCCGTGCTCCGATATTCTGGAACGGCTCCGCCCCGCACCTCTATTCCGCCGCTCTCCTCGCCAGCCTCTCGGGCTGGTTGCTGGCGGCGATATTCGGCTCGGTAGCCTATTACTGGACGCTGTACATCATCCTGGCCCTTGCCGTCACTCACCGCGACATCACAGCGCGAGACGTGCAAGTGACCGGCGCACATCATCGCGACGGCCGGGCGCTCAGGATCGCGTCATCGGAGAGCACATGACCAGCATCAGCGTCGTCATCGCCACTTACAATCGCGCATCGCTGCTCGGAGCTACCCTCGACCAACTCAGCCGGCAAGCCTACGAACCCGGCGACGAAGTCATCGTTGTGGATAACGGCAGCAGCGATGCGACGCCGCAAGTGATCGCCCAGGCCGCGCAACGATTTCCCGTCCGTCTTCTGGCTATGCATGAGACGAGGAATGGCAAGGGACCGGCGCTCAACGCGGGCATCCGCGGCGCGCACGGATCGATTCTCGCCTTGACTGACGACGACGTCCTGGTGGCGGATGACTGGATCCCGACCATCCGTGAAATATTCACCGATCCATCGATCGCGCTCGTCGGCGGCCGTGTCGAGCCCAATTGGGAGCGCCCCGCGCCACGCTGGCTGCGCATCGAGCGCAATGGTCACTTCACCGAAATGGCTTCACCGCTCGGACTCCAGGATTACGGTCCAAGCGCCCAGCCACTCGGGGAACGGACCGCGATTGGCGCAAACATCGCGGTACGACGAACCGTGTGCGAACATGTGGGCGGAGTGTCCACGCGGCTCGCACCGCAAAGCGGCACACTGATCAGGGCTGAAGATCATGAGTTCTGCGTTCGCGTCCGCGCCGCCGGGTATCGTTGCGAGTACCGCCCCCAGCTGCGCGTCAAACATTGGGTACCTGTTTCGAGGGCGAATTTCGGATACTTCCTACGGTGGTTCTTCTGGTCGGGTGTGGCTCACGCATTCCTGGGATCCGACGATCCACTCAGGGACAACGGCACGCGCCGAGCGATACCGTTCTACTTCGTGCAGAACTTCTTCAGGACATCACTGAGAGCCGTCTACGAGTTGGCGAAGGGAAGCAGTGCAAAGGCGGCAGCGGCAGCGACCCAGGCAGCCTTCGCTCTCGGCTACGTGGCGCAATGCAAGGCACGCTGGAGCCTCCCTCAACCCAAGCGTCCCCCGACAGCGCTCTCGGCGTCTTCGTCGACGTGAGACACCCGGACCCACGATGGATGTCAAGCTGGCTGCCGGAAAACACTGCATGAACGGAACAGGCAGAGGGGTGAAAGGACAATTCCTCTGTCCTCCCTCGGTGGCAGCCGCTAGTCGTCCGAGGTTATCCCCATCGCTACCCGCCCGACGATACTTGCTGCCTGCGACGAGCGTGTAGTCGGCGTTGAACTGAGCCTCGTGTTCTGAGCGGGAGGGGTACCAGTTCGTGCCGGGATAACTCGCCTGACCCTCCTTGTTGGCAAGCACGTTGTGAGACCACGTCTGCTGTCGGGTCAGGTTGTTCAGCGCCGTCGCGCCCAGCCCGGCGCCCTCGTCACCGAAGACGCCGTACTGATTGTGGTAGGCGAGGTTGTTGCGGAACGTGAGGCTGCGGATGGCGTACTGCGCGGCGCGGGGCGATCCGCCGGCGGGCCAGATCCTGCCCTTGTACAGGGTCATCAGCATCGGGCCGCTGTTACGAACGGTATTGTGTTCGATGATCACGTCGCCGACCTCTCCGCCTGCGATCAGGAAATTGCCGCTGCAGATGAAGAGGTTGTGGCGCATGGCGATGTTAGTGGCCTGTCCCGAAGGGTCGCCATCGTTGACGCCGAGCAGGTTCACCCCATGTTCCGTGCCACGCACGACGTTGTTGACGAACACGACATTCTCCACTACCGCCCAGGGTGAGCCACCGTCGTCGTTGCGCGTCGTAAAGAGGATCGCGTAACCATTCTGGGCATCAGCCCAATTGTTTTCCATCAGGTTGTTGCGCACCGTGACCCGTTTGGCCGATTTCAACTCGAAGAGGTTCTTGACGCCTCGCCCGGTGTTCCGCCATTCCGGTCGTTTCGTCAGGTGATTGTTCTCGACGACGATGTCGGCAGGCACGTGTGCCGGCGAGGAGCTGTTGGCGCCGCCGAACAGGACGTTGATCGAAGCCGCCTCGATGTAATTGTCGCGAATCGTGAACGGGCCGGGCCCATCCCAGGCAACGAACCCATGGCTCTCGGTTCCCCTCTGGTAGATGTTCGCGATATGAGATCGAGTCAGCACGATCTGGCTGCCATTGCCCGCGATGGCGTTCTTCTGGCCGTCAGGCCCGCCGACAATCAGCACTCGATCGAACGTGATGTTGGCCGCGTCGGAATGCGTGTAGATGACGTTGTACAGCCCGCGGGTATTGGGCAGGAACTGGATACCGTCGAACTTCCAGTTCTTGGCGCCGTCTCCCTCGAGTGCCGGAGCGGCGGAACCG
Organism: uncultured Acidobacteriota bacterium; assembly: GCA_963785755.1. Lineage (GTDB taxonomy): Bacteria > Acidobacteriota > Vicinamibacteria > Vicinamibacterales > 2-12-FULL-66-21 > JACCXG01. The sequence continues at coordinate 304,725 of CAWAXG010000075.1, forward strand.
GACGCGATCTTCGGCATCAGCGCCGCGTCCGCTGACGCGATACGGCGCGCCGGCAGGGTGGCCGAGGTCCGGACGGTTATCACCGGACCTGTTGGCTTTTTCGGTAACTTGAAGTTGCCGGTGAACGTCGCGCCCGCTTCCAACACGACCTCGTCACCGGGTTGTGCCGCATCGAGTGCCGCCTGCAGATCTCCACCGGCGGCGACGTGGCGCACGGTCGCGGCACTCACCGGCGACGCCGCTAACATCACCAGGACTGCGAGACGAACAGTCACCATGCCACCTGGCCAATAACGGCTTCATGGCATCTGACTGTACTGCCGACCTTGTCGATGAGGGCAATGGTCGCGGGGTGGGCGCCGCGCGGCAGCGAGCTGATCGCGAGCTCGACCGCCATCGGCAATGATGCGCCTGAGCCTCGAAGGCCCTGGCCAGACGCGCTTCGCCGACGCGATGCGAGTTCCGGCGCGGCTTCGGAGCGGGAGTTCATAAGCTTCGATCTGTCGTATGCAAGTGAGGAACACCTGCAGGTTTGGTGCACAACGGAGACTCCGGCCATCACATCGATCATCCGTCGCCCGACTCGACCCACCACAGCTCCCTTCCATCCGGAAAATGCTCGCGGCGGCGGATCGGGAGCAGAGCTTCGATTAGTTGTCGCTCGCCAGCTGTGGCGTGTTGATGCACCACGATCGCTCGTATGTTGTAGCGCCGAAAGTACCTCGTCGCTTCCTCTTTCGAGATCCGCACGTTTTCCGCATCTGGGGCGATCAGGGCGCCGATGAGCGGCGCTCCGAGGATAGCCGCCCAGCGATCCGCGGAGAGCCTCGATGCCATTCCGCCGATGATCGGCTTGTGGTGCACCGATTGGGCCAGCAACTCCAGCGAATTTGGCCTTCCCATGACACGCCGGCCGTCCCGCGCGCCGACGGGCACATCCACCACCGCGAATGAACCAGGTTCACGGGCGAGTCGATGATACACGCCGGGAACTCCCGTGGCGAGGAGCGGAAGGCCGGCCCAGTACTCGAGCGCGACCGCCGCCACCAGTGTCGCTCGCCACCTGCGACGCGCAATCCGATCCCAGCCCGCGGCTGCAAGGACCGCGACGCCCATCATTGCAACGACCATTTGCCGGCCCGGGGCTCGCGCCAGGCGCACGATCGGCACGTGGGCAAGAAGCGCCGCCGGCAGCGGCAGACCAGTGGGATTGCCGCGGACCTTGAGCTCCGAACCCAGCGACAGGACGAGAAAGGACGCGGCGATCGCGAATGCGAGCCGACCACCGAAGACAGGTAGGTAACACGGCGATCAGACTCGCGCCGCAACCGCCGGGGCTGTGCGTGCGCGGCGCAGTCTTCACGACGTGTCGTACGGCGCGGCCTGAATACCCACCTGATGAGCGACACGACGACGGACTCCTGGACCGGTTGGCAACAGCAGATCAGTAAAAACACCTCGACGATCATGGACTATTGCCCACGCCGAACCACAGAAGGGTTCGACATTCCCTTCGACGTGGCGAGCGAGTGCTGGATGGTCGCGACACCAGCCCTGAGGAGCTGCCTTCACTCTGCCGACTTACCCGACGCGATGGAGACCGTGGCCGAGCGAGCCGCGGTGCTCTTGTTCCTCTCATATCTGAGTAACGATGAGCCGTACCTCCGGCTGCCCGAGCCGGAAGAGTCTGAAAGGCGAGCAGCGGTCCGGAAGCTCTATTCCGACGCTGTGCCGCTTCTACCCGTTGACCAGATCGACGCCCGTTCTGCCCCAAAACTGGGAGCAGGCGCAACGAAGGTTCGCGGACCGAAGTTTGGTCGCGAAGGATTTCCCACGTGAGCTTGAGCAAGCCGATGCTGGGTCATGGGGCTTGCGAGCAACTCGTCGCCGAGCGCTTGGTGCGTGCGATCGCCCAGGTGGCGCAGTGAACGCCGTGAGTGTGTGCTTGGAAATGGCTCTGCCTATGCGGCAGACAGGGACGTTTCGTTCATCGACGCAGGGCGGCCTGTTCCTCGGGGACGCCGTTCGGCGCGCTGCCAGACGTCCTGCGCACGAGGACGTCCGCTGTGTCGAGCGGCTGGTTCCTGCCCCCATCCCTCCTCGAATCCCCTTCGCAGATCAGAATGCGCAGCTCCGAGCTCGTCGTCGATGGGCTCGTCAAGGGTCGCGTGAGCCTCAGCAGCACGTTTCCCGCCGATCGCGCTGAACCGACCAGAGGTTAGCGGAGGCAGCTGGGCGATCAAGGCCGTGTAGAAGGTCATAAGTCTTCGAAGCCTGCACACCTCGCCCATGAAGACGTCTGCGCCGCGCAGTGCAGGCCAGTGCGCCTGCACAAACGTTCGCCATGCAATCGGGCGTTGCCGACTTGGAGGTACGCCGTGGGCCTTCAGGATCCGAGCAATCGTCGACCGGCCAACACCATGCCCGAGGTTCTTCATGGCGCGCTGGATCCGCGTATAGCCCCACGTGTCGTTCTCGCTGGCCATGCGCAGAATGAGGTCCCGGATGTGTGTTTGGACACGTGGACGGCCGGTTCGCCGCCGTATCTGCGTACACGTGCGACCTGTCAGCTCGCGGTGCCAACGCAGAATCGTGTCGGCGGTGGCAATGGTCGCCACCTGCACCAGTGCGGCACGTCCCAGTTGGTGTCCCAGCCTCGCCAGACGCCGCCGTTCCTCATCACTGAGTTGCAGGCGTCTCCCGCGCAGGTGCGCCCGCAACACTCGGTTCTCTTCCCGCAGGAACGCGATGACCTCTTCCTGCTCGCGCAGGATGCAACCGCACAGGGCCCCGACGAACCACTGGAACGGAAACACCGCCGCATTCTACGTCAGCCACGTTCGATCCAATTTTGGGACAATACGGGATACAGGAATCGGCGGCCGTGTATCAAAGCCGTTCGGGAGGGCTGTCGGGGCGCACAAGCACCCAGGCGCCGTTCAAATGGGCGAAGACCGATGACGAGATCCGACGGCATGCGCCGATTCTGTGTTCGTGTTCAGGGTCCACGGTCAGAGAGGAGTCCTCCTAATCACGGATCCAGAGGACTAGCGTTCGCCACCGCATGCTCGACAGCGCTACGCGTCAATCTCCGCGCCAGAAGTACACCAAGCCCCGCGGCGCACGCCGCCAGAGGAACAACCGACCAAAGGCCGTGTACTCCCAAAAGGAAGGTCGCGAGGTTCGCCCGTTCAAAATTGCCTGATGCGAACGCGGGATAAATCGCGTCGAGAAGGGGATTCAGCAGATCGGCATCCACTTGAATCAGTACCGTGGAGATTGCGAGTTGATTCGCCACCGAGATTGTCAGCAGCACCATCCCGATGCGCGGAAACCTTGAAAAACCCAGCGCGACAAGCGGCGCAAGAAGGACGAGTCCCGGGATGAGGTGTCGTGGACCTGCGCTCCAGCCCCCCCACCATACGTGATAACTGGCGTTAAACAGAAGGCGCAGGGTGAACAAAACGGCTCCAGCACCGATCAGCGCTGCAGCTCTCCGCCGGCGGAGGCGCGATTTGTGCGGATCCTCGTCGAGCGGTGTGCGCATCCATCCAGAGCGCCAAATGGCGGTTGCAGCGCCCGGTAGTGCTAGGAGGAGTACCCGGACAGAAAAAGAAAACACCTCTATAGGGACCCACTGTCAGGCTGAGCAGAGTACGGAGCTTCGGAAGTGCGAACAGTCCTCCCTGCGAGGGCTCGAATTCAGGATTCTGGAATGTGTAGGCGGTGAGAAAGGGACCGCCGAATACAGCTGTGTGGTAAGCGGCCAATGCGGCCGCTGGCAGTAACCCACCAATCACAAACGGCACGATCGCGCGCTGCCGAACGGCGAGCAACGCGGCTCCAACCACCGGAACTGCATGAGCCGCTGAATAGTCGCACATTACGGCAAAGCCCACGAGAACGCCGGCCAAAGCGTCTCGGACAGGCGACGGCCGCACGGCGAACAGCACGAACAGGGCGGCGATCCCCAGATTGGCGGTCAGATTGTGCGCGTAAAAACTGGTCGCATATGGATAATAGGTGGTTCCCAGGCCTATCCCGATAACCGCGAATACGGCCGAACGGCCGCCGAATCCACTCGCAACCAGCAGGCGAAGGAGCAGCACCATCGCGAGCGCGGAGACGAACCCGTTCACAATCCAGTTGGCAACGACGATGTTCCGCCGGAACCATTCGCCCCGAAGCGGGTCGATGCCGGCCGCCGACTCGAGGTAGAAGAGCACCGCCCACACGGGCACGACGGCAAAGGCAGCACCAGGGGCCTTCGCCGAATAGAAGCGGCCATCAGGCGTACGTGCCCAGTCAATGGTGTTAGGCCCATCCGGAGGCTGCATGAACGCATCGATCGAGTGGGTCCTGTACGCGATGATGGAGGCGGCATGGTCCATGTGGGCGTACACATTCACGCCGGGGTGCATTTCGATTGGATAGACATAACAGAGCAGCAGAAGCAGAAAGACTAGATGGCAAGTTCCTTTCGGCAGGGGGGCTGTTGCGTGGTGCTGCACAGCCTCGATTTAAGCGAGAGCGTCCAGCAATTGCAACCGCTAAGCTTCGAGCAGGGTCGCGGCGGATGCGGCTTTCAAGCTGATCAGCCAGTTCCGGCCGTGACCACCCGCGTCGTTTTGAGCACGCGCTGTCCTCTGAGGGAGTCCTCAACGATCCGAGACGCATGGACGTGCAGTTGACCGTGCGCTTGCAAGAACTTGCAAGACGATTTTCAATGTGCTGACCTTCGTCAGCGTCTCGTCGGCGCGAGACGCTTCAGCTCGGTCGGAGGCGGCAGTCCGGCGAGCCTCAACGATGACTTTCCCGCGTTGTGGGATGCCGTACGCGATGGCGATCCGATTCGCCCGTATTTTGTCCTTAGTCCGCGTGGCGTGATGTACCTCGCGACGCAGCGCACGAGCGATCGCAGGCGGTGTTTCCGACGATCGGGCCGACCGGCGGCTCCCTCTTCAACGTGCCAGCGTTGACGTCACGCGCGGCTGGTGCGCATGAGATGGCGTCCTAAGAACCGATACTGAATGTCGTCCGGAAGCCTCGGTAGCGCGGCCAGAATGTTGGGCGGCACTGTCGAGAGCGACTTTTCGTCCGGATATGTGCCGTTAATCTGATTCGGAGAATTCCCCGGGGTTGTCGTCCATGATGGCCGTCCAGGTGTTGGCGTTCATTTCCAGGATCAAGGGCTTCCTGAACTCAACCCTGATGGTCGGCGTGAACATGTCCCCTTCTTTTGCTCCAGCGCGTGCTACGCGGATCCTTTTTGCGAGAGCGCATACGGCCCTCCTGATCTCTGCTGGATCATCTGTGACGGTCAAAGGAGGCAGTCCTTTCTCCAGCTCGCTGCGAAGCTCGGAATAATCCCAAACCCGCGCGCTGAAGTCAGCCACAATGTAGCCTCATACCTGCACTGTGAAGTCCGGAGTGTCACGAGTCTGATTCGTGGTTGCCGGCTGCGCGTAGCACACCGAAGCCACCGAAACCATCAGGACAACTGCAACTGAGGTGAGCCTCAGTCTCATAGTGTGTCAGTAGGGGCAACTTCTGCGCCACTCAGAGAGCCGGGAAAATGGGCTGGAAATAACCGGCCTGATTTCATTCTGAGATGTTCGTATCGTTCTGAAAGGCTGTCGACGCTCGAGAGGGGCAGAAGCGATCCTGACCGATCGATTACGATAGGCGACTCCGATGCGGCTTGTGGCCGCTATGGCCGAAGCCGGAATACGCGTCTCGGTGAAATGGGCACACCGCGCCCTCGTATCGCTTGCAGAACCCCACAATGAGGCCCCCTGCCACAAGATTCACGGTCTGGGCTCCAACAAAGACCGCATCACCAATCATCGCTGCGTGAATCAGGAAGAGCATGAGGCCGTGGCCGAACGAGCGATCGCGCTCTACAACGCCGCACACCCTGAGTCGTGGGCCTCCGATCGGACGTACGGCAGTCCCGCCGAGCAATGGGCCACTGACAGATCGTGGCGCCGCGGCGCAGTGCAGCAGGCGATCAGGCACGAGCAGGCGGGCAATCCGGTTTACCAGTATCAGTTCAGCCCCCCTGATCAACACCAGGTAATGGACACGGCGTCCAGACGCCATTGAGGAAATCGTCGGGTTGCTGGGTAACCTATAGCTCTACGCTCACCCGAAAACCGGAGGCTCTGGTGGTCAGCCGAATCGTCATCGTGGGAGCAGTTATCGCGGCGGCGCTTCTGTTGTTGGCGCCATTCTCTGTCCCCACTTGGGCCGTGGTCGCCTTCGTCCTCGTCGTCTTCCCATTGGGTATTGCGGTGAGCGCGAGACGGATGCGCCAAGAGCGCCGTCTGGCGCGAACGCTCTGGCAAGCCCTGACGGGAAGATAGCTGGAGTATTGAGGGAATCGTCGTCTATTGGAGGGCTAAGAGGATGGAGGTACGTCATTGGGCTGACGACGATTGCGGCGCTCCTCCTGATGTCCTTCGCGTGGCATCGGCATTTCGGTGGCGCACGTCTGTTCCGGTTCGTCCGCCGCACGTTGGCAGGACGTTACAAGTCAAACTGATGACCCACTACCCGGCGCCGCGGCCGCAGCAAGGTCGACCGACCGTCTGGGCACCGAGCTCCGTCCGCCCGGTGCTTCTCCGGTCGCTCTACTGCGGCGAGATCGTCTGGAACCAATCGCAGAAGCGTGACCGCTTGGGGCAATCGGGCCGGTCGGCCCGAAGCGACGAGGCCTGGGTATCGGTCGCGGCGCCGGCCCTGCGCATCATCTCGGACGAGCTCTGGACGGCCGCCCAGCGCGAACGCGAGCGGCGCGAATCGCGATATGCGGCCGGCGAACGCAGCCATCGAGAATCACGCTATCTCCTGTCTGGGCTCGCGCGGTGCGCGCAGTGTGGAGGCGGTTTCGCGTCACACCAACGGAGTCACGGCAGTCCTGGCAAGAGAACACTTCCTGTTTTACGGCTGCTTCGCACTGGAAACGCGGGCCGGAGATCTGCTCCAACAACCTTCGTCGGCCGCATGGACAGCCATCCATCACGGGCATGTACAGGTCGAGCAACTCGACACACGGTGTGCCTTCCGCCATTCTGACGAGTCCTTCGCGGCCATTGCACGCACACATCGTTTCGTACCGTTGGCTGCTAGCCTAGGAGCGTGACCGAGTAATCGCCAAAAGTGATTGCGAACGGTCCGGAATCGTCCTACGCTCGCGGCGATGGCGAAAACGTATCGACCGTATGTGCCCGAGCAGGATCTGCTGGTGCCGCCGAGCCTGCGCGACTGGTTGCCCGAGGGCCACCTGGCATTCTTCGTCAGCGACGTGATCGACCAACTGGATCTGTCGGCCATCACGACGGTGTACGAGCAGGACGAGCGCGGGTATCCGCCGTACCACCCGGTGATGATGACGAAGCTGCTCGTCTACGCGTACTGCGTCGGCGTGTTCTCGTCCCGCAAGATGCACCGACGGTTGGTCGAGGACGTGGCGTTTCGCGTGTTGGCCGCGGGCAATGTCCCGGACCACCGCACGATCGGGGATTTTCGACAGCGGCATCTGGCGGCGTTGCAGGGCCTCTTCGAGCAGGTGCTGCGGCTGGCGCGCGAGCTGGGCGCGCCGCGGGTCGGGCGCGTGGCCCTCGACGGCACGAAGATCAAGGCGAACGCCTCGAAGCACAAGGCGATGAGTTACGGACGCATGCCGGAGAAACAACGGCACCTGCGAGACGAGGTGCGCCACTTGCTGGCCCAGGCCGAGGCGGCGGATGCGGCCGATGACGCGGCGTACGGGCCGATCAGCAAGGCGATGAATTGCCGGCGGAATTGCAACGGCGCGAGAGCCGCCTGGCACGAATCCGTGACGCCAAACGGGCGTTGGAGGCTCGGGCGAAGGCCGAAGCCGCCGCCGCGGGCGAGTCGCCCGAGACGGCGAAACCGGACTCGAAGTCGCAGTACAACTTCACGGATCCCGAGTCGCGGATCATGAAGGGGCCTGACGGATTCGTCCAGGCCTACAACGCGCAGGTCGCCGTCGACGTGCTGCAACTGATCGTCGGCCAGGCCGTGACGCAGGAGACGAACGGTCGTGTCGGGCAGCTCTCCGAGGCTGCGACCTTCGATCGGCATCCGGCGGTCCTCGTCTTCCGCTTGTCGGAAGGGCGGGCCAGGCAACTGCAACCTCAGATCGGGGCCGTTCGGCGAACACCAGGGACCTGATTCTGGAGGAGTGCGGCATATAGCTGGAACACGCGCTCAACGCTATCGTCTGCAGCAGGCGGTGGACTCACGCGAACGGATCGCTCGGCCAACACCGTCGTGATGGCCTGACGGAGCGCCTCCGGATCCGAGCGCGGAATCAGGTGAACGCCGGCCGGTCGCATACCGTTGTCGGTGGCGACGACGGGAACCCCGAGCTGCAGCGCCTCGCGCACCGAGATCGAATCGCCGTCGTACAGCGTCGTCCGCAAGAAGACATCACTTGCGGCGATGAGGCGAACGGTCAGCGGATGCGGCACATCGCCGCACAGCAGCACATGATCTCGTGCAGGCGACGAGCTGATTTGATGCCGCAGTTGTGATTCCAGACTACCAGAACCAACAATGACCAGGCCCGCCCCGGGCAGCTGCTGCCGCAGCACCTCCAGGGCCCGTATTTGCAGGGGCAGATCGTATTCCGGCTCCAACAGGCCGACCGTCGTCAACAACGGCGAATGTGTCGCGCAGAAGCTGTGGAGGGGCTCGGTGAGGACGAGATCCTCTTCGGGCCGAGACGGGAGAGTACGGGCAGATTTGATGGATTCGTGATGGCGCGACTCCGAGCCGCGCGAACAGGGCGCCAATCTCCGCGTTCACAGCGATGACCGCATCCAGACGTCGGAAGACGATGCCACGCAACGACCAGGCACGGATGCGGTCGCCGGCGACCTTCGACGGATATCCGCCCGAGTGGAACGTCAATAACACTCGCCGCCGCGGCAGCATCGCGCACAGCGCACACAACGCAAGCAGGCGGCCGCTCAGCAGGCCACCGATGTGGATGTGAATGATATCGGCAGGTATCTGGCGGAGCAGCGTCAATACCTGCCGGCCGCTCTGCGGGTAGTAGACGTCGTCGGAGTCGCGACGCCGATGGCGCGTCAGGTTGATGACTGGAGCCGCCATGCCACGCGACCGCAGGTAATCACGAATGGCGACCAGGTTCGTCTGAACCCCGCCGTGTGGAGGCGGGTACGGGCCGAGCTGCAGGACGACCATCAATCCCTGCGCGCCAACGCCGCGTCGAGGTCGACGGCTACGGGCGTAAGCCCGGCGGCAGACTCGAGCAGCGCCAGACAGCCAATGGTGGCGCGCGAGCCATCGCGGGCGGTCACCGGCGAGACGCCGCCGCTTCGTACCGCCGCAACGAACCCGGAGATCAGCTGCGCGTAGCCTTTGTCCGGCCACCAGTGGGAGCGTGTGTGCCGGGCCGACGTTCGGATGTCGATCCGCGCAAAGTCCTCGGTCGCCGCCCCGACGCCGTCGGCAAAGACCTCAACGCGCTCGCCTCCCGATGTCTTGCTGCCTACCGTACAGTAGGTGAGGTTGCCAATCGATCCATCAGCGAATTGCAGGCTGGCAGTCAGGTTGTTTTCGCCAATCGGATGCGGTCGTCCGGTCGGGAATGTGAACGCACTCGCCCTGATCGGTTCTGCATCCAGTAACCAGTGCATCAGATCGACGAAGTGGCACGCCTCGCCGAGGATGGCGCCACCAATCGCCGGATCTGCCATCCAGTAGGTCCCGGAAATTCCCGGTGAATTCATGCGGCAGTTGATCACCGCAGGCGTCTGACGACTCTGCAACCGGCGTTTCAGCTCGATGTACATCGGCGCGAACCGCCGGTTGAAACCCACCGTCAGCTGCTTGCCGGAGGCGCGCACCGCGTCTTCGATCGCCCGGCACTCCGCGAGCGTGAGGGCCATCGGCTTTTCCACGAACACGTGCTTCCCTGCCTGCAGCGCCGCGACCGTCTGTGATGCGTGATGCTGGTTCCGAGTGATGATGAACACGGCATCCACGTCTGGATCCGCAAGTAACTCGCCGTAATCTGCGCAACAGTAACGTGCGCCGAACCGGGTCGCATAGGAGAGGCCACGGGCGCCGCTCAGCGAGCAGACGGCGCGGAGTTCGACGTCGGGCAGCTTCCCGATGACGGGTAAATGCACCCAGCGAGCAAGATTGCCCGCACCAACCACCGCTACCCGGAGCTGTTTGGCTCGGTGTGGCCTCGGCAGGACTTCGACGCGCCGGCGCGGTACATACGTCGTTTCCGCCGCCTGGTCCGCTGCCGGGTAGCGGATCAGCACGCCGACGCTCTTCAGTCGCGGGATCGAGGATGGCATTGTAAGCGTCGGCGGCACGGCCGATGTCGAACTCGTGGGTAATCAACGGCGCGACATTCAGCTGGCCGGCAGCCATCAGCCGCAGAACCTCGGCCATGTTGCGGTTCTCGGTCCATCGGACGTACGAAATCGGATAATCCTGGCCCTGTTTCTCGTACCCGGGATCGTAACTCCCCGGTCCATACGCCCGTGACATGAAGACCTTGACTTCCTTCATGTACATGGCGTGCCACGGGAATTCGATCGGCACTGCGCCGACGATGACAATGCGCCCCCGGTCGGCACACATCTCCAGTGCCTGCGTGCACACCCCGGCCGACTTGGCCGCCGCCGCCACGATCACACAATCCGCACCGCGGCCGTCCGTCACTCCGCGGATATCCCCTGCCGCATCAGCCGCGAGCACATGTTCGGCGCCGAGCCGCGTCGCCAGCTCCATCCGTTCCGGCCGCAAGTCGACGCCGATGACCCGCGCCCCGTGAAGCTGCGCCAGTTGCGCGACGAGTTGCCCTACGATCCCGAGGCCGACGACGACAACCCTTTCGCCGAGGCCGGGTGCGGCGATGCGCACTGCCTGCATCGCGATGCTGCCGAGGGTGGTGAAGGTCGCGTGCTCGACCGGCACTTCGGGCGGCACCGGCACGACGAGGTTGCGCCCCGCGACAACCGTCTCGCCATGCCCCGAACCCTCGCCACCAAAGGCGACGATCTGTCCTGGCTCGATGTCGGTGACGTGCCGATCGACAGCCGCCACTCGCCCGGCGCCGGAGTAGCCGAGCACAGCGTATTCGCTGAATTTCGCCTTGACTTCCGCAAGCGTCCGTTGCGGGCCGTTGGTTTTGACCGCCGCGGCGATCTTGTGCAGATGCGAGGGATTGTGGCGCAGTTCCGAGAGCACGCCTTCCTGATGCAGACTCGCCGTTTCCGTCCCGCTGCTGATGAGAGAAAACGACGGGCGAATAAGGACGTGATGCGCCTGAAGAACAGGATCGGGCACGTCCACGACAACAATCTCTTTCAGGCCTTTCCGTAGTACCTGCTTCATAGCGTTGATGCTCGACTCAGTCCTTTGCTGCTCGTTTTTCGACGGCTCACTGCTCTCTGCGCCGGGTCCGGCGACAGGTGTCGCGCGTGACCTCAGCGAGGGCGCGTGAAGACATCGCTTGCAAATGGCGAGCGCGGCAGGCCACGCCGCAGAGCCGCCACGGATGCGCCGACGGCCTGACCGTCAGTTGCCGCCGAGGCGTAAGGGCTCGACGGCTTCAAGCGATAGTCTCCGCCGCGCCCGTCCACGAACTGCGCGTCCAGCTCGGCGGTCGAAGGGAAAAAGTTGTCCCGGGGATAGCGCGATGCATCGCCACCAGCGATCACGTTGCGGCGGATCGTCTCCCGGCGCAGATACGCGACGATCGCGGCGTTGCCTATCCCCACGCCGTCACCGAAGATGCCAGTATCGTTGTGCAAGACCAGGTTGTTGGTGAAGTGCAGATCGTCGATCGGCAGCGGACGCCCGTCGCCGTTGCCGTAGACGATCATGATGCTGCCGCTCTGGAGAACGGTGTTGTGGTCGAAAACGAGTTCTGCCGGCTGATTGCCGATCTGCAGGAACGAGCCCTGTCCGCCCCATTGTCCGCCAATGTCGTAGAACAGGTTGTGCTCAACCTTGATCCGACGCATCTGCTCGCTTCGATGGCCGTAATCGGCGCCCAGAAGATTGATGCCGGCAGCGGAGTGACGCACGATGTTGAAACGAAACGTCACGTCCGAGACGACGGACCATGGTGCGCCCCCGTCCTGATTGTTTGGTGTGAACAACACCGCGTAGCCGTTCTGCGCGGCCACCCAGTTGTGCTCGAAGACGTTCCACTCGATCAGCACCCGGCGGGCATTTTTCAATTCGAACAGGTTCTTGACCGACCACGGCGAACCTTCGGCGCGCCACGCCAGCGGCTTCGCCATATAGTTGCGCCGCACCGTGATGTCGCTGGGCACCAGGTTGCGTATGGCCGGGTCCGCTCCCCCGAACATCACGTTCTCGCCGGCGGCCTCCAGATAGTTGTTCTCGATCAGGTAGGGGCCGGGGCCATTCCAGCCGCAGATCGCCTGGCTGTCCTGGCCGATCGCCTTGATGTCGCGAATGTCCGAATTCCGGATGATCGTGGACGCGCTGTTCAAGGCGATCGCCCGCTTCTGCCCGGCCGTCGCGCTGCCACGGATCACCAGGCCATCCAGGATGAAGTGATGCGGCACGCTCGACAGGTCCCGCTGTCCGTCAGCGCTGCCGTCACCAAGGGTGATGATGTCTCCGACACCGCCCTGGTTTGCTTCGAACGCCAGCCACTGAAGGCGCCAATGATGCGCGCCGGGTTCGGTCGCAAGTGCCGGGGCGCCGTTCGGGGAACGTAGCGTCGGCATCGAGCGCGCGTGCTCGGGAGCGACACGCGACTGCTCCGGGAAGTCGGAAGCGTCAGCACTTGAACGGACGGTGATGTACTGGTTGCCGCTTTTTGCGGGAAGCCGAAAGTTTCCGATGTAGCTGGCACCCGCCTGAAGGAGGATTACGTCACCGGGGCGCGCCGTGTCGAGTGCGGCCTGCAGGTCGCCATTCCCTGGGACGGTGAGGGTTGCCGTCTGCGGCCGTCCAACGCCGCCCAGTACGACGATACACAAGGAGACAATCAGCGTATGGCGCCGCCGTGGCGCGAGGCGCTGCATATAACCCTACGCCGACGTTGACGGAACGCGGCCGTTCCGGCTGGAGCAGGTGCGGCCAGGCAAGCCGGCACACTCGCCAGCCCGCCTATTCACCGGAAACAACCACAGAGTGAGCAACAATGGAATGCCAAAACACCAAAACTGTTGCATCAACATCCGTGCCACTGGGAAGACGGACTATGCCCCAAAAATGACCCAGTTCTGCTGATCGGCTGCGCGCCTGGAGTGCGCGCACAGGAAAGCAGAAGCCTACAATCACGAAAAGTTTTCCACTCTTACGGCCCCCGCGCCGGTCCCGCTGAATGCGGTCGCGGCATAGGCGTTGTTCCCGCCAGGCGCCGCTGGCACTGCAATTGCTGAAATTACCAGAGCGGGCCACAAGCACGTCAGTGTCAGCTGAACCATTCTGCGATGTGCGAGAGAACCAATGAATCTGCACACACACAGCCACCTCTGGCCCGCGCGGGCCTGTCTGGCGACCACGCTGGTCGCAGTTTTGACCTTGCCCGCGGTCAGCAAAGCCCAGGACTCGACGCCACCGCTGCGTAATGCGAAGACGTTCGAATATCCGACCTATCCTGGGTGGATCTTCACGCCCTCTCTCGCGTCCGGCGGGAGCTGGGATGACAATCTGCTGTTGGCCCACTCCAGCGATCTCCTGCTGCGCGATTATGGGACGCCTGTGCAACCGTCGCTGCGGCTGGACTACCGGAGCCGTCGAACCCTGTGGTCGAGCAGTTATGCCAGCTCGTTCCTGATGTATCGCGACGTGAGCGAGCTCAATAGCTCGGACCAGGCGGTCGATATCCGCTTCCGCCAAGTCCTCACCCGGAACCTGACGTTGTTCGGACACGAAAGCTTCGCCAAAGTGCCGACGACCGACGCCTTCACCCTTGCGGGCCTTCCGTTCTTTCGCGTCGGGGCGCGCACCAACGATCTCGGCGCCGGCCTCGAGGCCAGATTGAGCCGTACGACGATGTTGGAGCTGGGCTACACGCTCACGGCCGTGGACTTCGAGTCTGCTCGCCTCCTCGATACTAGTTTGGCGGGAGGATATGCGCACCAGGGATCGGTGTCGTTGGAACGGCAGCTGTCGACGCGGTTCGTTCTTGGAGCCGAATATCACCTGCGCCAGGCGGTCCTCGCCGACGCTGACGATCGCTTCAACATCCAGGACGCAACCCTCACTGCTCACTACAAGCTGACGCCGAACACGGACCTCTCAGGTTTCGCCGGCGTGTCCCATATCGGCGCCGGCCGCGAGCATCGCGAACAGACCGGCCCCACCGTCGGAATCGACATTTCGCGGCAAGTGACCAAGGCGGCGCTCATCTCGGCTGGTTACAACCGCACCTTCATTCCCTCATGGGCATTCGGCGGCACATTTCAGAATCAGGAAGTGTTCGCCACGCTGCGTGTGCCGTTCGCGCGCAATCGGGCCTATGTCGAGGGGCGGGCCACGCTGCTCGACGCCGAAGCGCTTCAGTCCGGTGAGCCGAATCTGCGCTCGCTGTGGGTCGGCACCGTGCTCGGATATCGAGCCACGCGGTGGCTGCGCGTCGAGGGGTACTGCGATCGTTCAGGGCAGGATACGAACCGACCGGGCGGCGATCGCCATCGCAACATTTTCGGGTTTCGCGTCGTTACCGCCAAGCCGATGAAACTCGGGTGAAGGGGGCCGTCGAGTTGCCTGTCACGCGCGAGGTCAGCGTCGTCATTCCCGTGTTCAATTCCGCGCCGCTCGTCGCCAGGGCATTGCAATCCGTCTTCTCGCAAACGTTTTCTGATTTCGAAGTCATTGTCATCGATGACGGCTCGGAGGACGAGGCTGCGCTGCGGACCGCACTGCAGCCGTGGGCGGCGAGGATACGCTACTTCCGTCAGCCGAACGGCGGGCCGGCCAGTGCCCGTAACACCGGCATCGCCCACGCAACCGGCCGCCTCCTTGCGTTTCTGGATGCCGATGACGAGTGGCGGCCGGAGAAGCTGGCGCGGCAGATCGCGTATTTCATGCAGTATCCCGCGACGGGTCTGCTACACACTGCGATATCGGGGGAGGTTCGGCCGCCCGTTGCCCTGACTGGACCGCCGCGCGCGCGATTCTGCGAGCTGTTTCACAGCGACTTCTTTATCAACACGCTGACGGTGATGGTCCCGCGGCAGGTGATCACAGAGGTCGGAGGTTTCGACGAGCGCCGCGAGATTCACATCGAGGACTACGATCTGTGGCTGCGCATTGCTGCGCGCTACCCGATCGGCTACATTGCGGAACCCCTCGCCTATCATCGACCTGGCGGTCTGATGAGCAGCCAGATGGAACGCACTTACGCCGCCCAGGCGCTGGTCATGGAAAAGAACGAGCCACTCTGCCTCGCCGCCTGTGCTGCGCATCGCGACTCGCCAAGTCGGTGCAAACGCGCGCGGCGACATGTTCTTCACCGTGACTGGGGATATGACCGGCTGCAGACCGGCGATTTCAGGGGGGCCCGCGAACAACTGCGACAAGCCGTCGCGTGTTCGCCATTCGATACCCGCACAATCGCGCTGTATCTCGCGACCTTCCTCAATCGCGGCTGGCTTGCGCGCATGCGCCGGCTGTTTCGGCGCCGCCCCATCATCACCAGAGGCGAGGGTGCCCGCGCCTGATCGCGCGCTCCGCGGCCATCGATCGCCGATCATCGCGAATTAAGCGCGGTGCTGTCGCACGAGGGGTGACGGCCGACGACACGCGCCTAAACAGACTGCTGAAAAACGCAGCCCGTCTGCCTTATCCCTTCTGGCTTGCAGGCTGGCTTTTCATCCAGCCTGCTAAACTCTCCGGCGAGCGTTCAGTAAACTCTGAGGCCCTGGGGCACAGCGGGGGCACGGCCAAAGAGGCGTCCGAGATCTCGGCTGTCGTTGCCAGCACCCCGGTACCAGCTGCTGGGTACGAGCGTGTGATCGCTGTTGAACTGTGCCTGGTGTTCGGCCGCTGATGGGTACCAGTTGACGTTCGGATAAGTCTGCCCGCCGGTGCGGTTTGCGAGCGCATTGTGCGTCCACGTGTAGGAGTTCACGTCAGCGCTCAGTGCCGTGCTCCCGAACCCCTGGCCGTCGGCGTCGATCACTCCGTATTCATTGTGATAAGCCAGATTGTTACGGAAAGTCAGATTGTTGATCGCGTAGGTTGACGCGCGGCGTCCGCCCCCATTCTCCCACACGAGGCCACTCTCGTAGAGCACCATCAAGTGCCCTCCGTTCACGATGGTGTTGTGCTGAATGACGATCGTGCCGAACTCCCCGCCCGCGAGCATGAAATCACTGCTGGTGAGAAACAGATTGTTCTGTATGGTGACGTCGGTGGCGCGAACAGTGGCCGATCCGTCGTTCAACCCGAGGAAATTGATGCCTTTCGGAGAGTTGCGGACCACATTCTGCTCGAAGACGACGTGCTGAACGGTTGCCCAAGGAGAGTTGCCGTCATCGTTTCGCGCGGTGAACAGAATGGCCGTGCCGTTCTGACCATCGGCGTAGTTGTTCTCCATCAGGTTGTTGCGAACGGTGACATTCGTGGCGCACTTCAATTCGAACAGATTTTTGACCGCATAACCGGTGTTGGCCCACTGAGGTTTCTTGTAGAGATGATTATCCGTGTAGGTGATGTTGTTGGGAATGTGCGCCGCGGATGACTGGTCGCCGCCGCCGAACAACGTATTGATGCTGGCAGCTTCGAGATAGTTGTCGGTAATTGTGAATGGTCCTGGTCCGTCCTGGACGATGATCGCCTTGCTCTCGGCTCCCTGCTGATGAATATTTGCGATGTGCGACTTCGTCACCGTAAAGTTTGCGCCGTTAATGTATAGGGCGTTGCGCACGGAGTTCGGGTCGCTGCCTATCATCACGACACGGTCGAAGGTGATGTTGTTGGAATTCCGGAAAGCGCCGGTGCCGAGTTTGACATTATAGATGTACACCATGTTGTAGAGCCCGCCGGGCGAGTCGAACTGAAGACACTCGAATCGCCAGCCGGCCACGCCGGGGCCTTCAATGATCGCTTCGGCGGGATGCGCCGGCCGCAGCCTGGCCATCGCGCCGGCGTCGGCGGCGGTCACCCGACGGGCTGGACACGCCGTTGACGACGTGATGACGACTGGAACCGCGTGCGGAGTTGCGGGAAGGACGAGACTCTCGGTGAACACCTCGCCGCTCTTGAGCACAATCCTGTCGCCATCGGACGCCGCGGTGACGGCCGCTTGCACGCTCGAATACATGCAGGTCGGCGCGCCCGCCGCGCAGACGGTGCGGTCGGCGCCGGCTGCGGCTGATGTCGCGAGCAGCAGGCAGGCGGTCAGCAGCAGTATGTGGCGCACCAGCGGCAACACGACGAGCACTTTGCAATCTTCAGCCGCACGGATTCGGGCGGACACACGATGGCTATACACGAGGACTTCCTCCGGGGATCGTTCGGGACACGGGGAGAGGCGCGCCCAGTGAAGAGCAACCACGATGCCGTACTTGGCGGGACAGGCTGCGGGTCGCGTCTGAAACAGATCAAAGGTCAGTCGCCGCTCTCACAGCGACGTTTTCGGAGCCGTTTCCGGCGTCAAGGAGGACGGCGTCCGTGCGACCGCATCACTCCGACATTGCGTCGGCAGGTCACTGCAGCGGGGAAGCGATTACAAGCCTGACGATCAACTACAAGACTGAAACCGTCGCCCCCGCCCGCCACGTCTTCGGCCGACGAGACTGCAACCAAAGCTCGCTTTTCGCAATCGGTCGCTCCGGGGCGCGATGACCTGCCCCCACATCCGCTACACGCGTGGTGAGAGTCCGTCCGAGGACGCCGGATCTGGCGCCAGGTCTGACACGCTGCCGCGGTGCCCAGTTTGGCGAACAGACCCGTGGCCGTCAGCGAGCGCCTGCGGATCCCAGCCACTTCCAGATACGCACGCCGTTCCCGTAGCACCGGAATCGCCGTTTCGATCCGCCGGGGGGATCCACTAGCCGGCCGAGCGCTGCACATTGGTGCTTGCTGGTCCTGGCTCGAGACAATGCCTGTGACTGGAGAGCCTGTGGCTCCAGGCTGGCGTCGACGTCTCGGATAGCTACGCGTAGTGGCGCGTTTTCATGTCTGTCCATGACCGACGTGGGATGTCCCCCTGACGGCCGGCAATTGCACTTTCCCCCGCATCTAGTTGGTCGATTCTCACCGCGAGTGGCGGTCGTTCGGGTAATGCACCGTTGAGCGCGAATGTAAATTCTTCAAACCGCTCAGCTCTGGTTTGATGCAGGCCCACTGGTTTCCGCGCTTCCAATGTTGACAAACCCTTGCCTTGCAACAGTTTGTGATGATGGCAGCGCCTTTGCTTGGCTGCTGCCGGCTCCACGATATATAGCCTAGCGCCCAATCTTCGCCGCAGTTCACCTGCCGGCGTTGGCTCGGAGACGTATGCGTCTTCGCGGGACGGTCACTGTCTGGTGCTGCGGTGCCATGTTTGTCAGGGTCGTACCTGGCGGGCTACGTGGCGTACGCCCAAAACAACGCACATGAGTGAAAGGTGACGGTGGTATTCAACGTTCTCACTACAGGTCTGTCTCGTCGGGCTGTGAGCGCTCTGTTCGTAGCGGTCGCGGTGCTGTGTGTCCAGTACATCGCTCCGTATCAGGCCGCCGGGGCCACGTGGCATGTCCAGCAAGGCGACGATCTCCAGGAAGCACTCCGTCGCGCAGAGCCCGGAGATGTAATTGTGCTGCAAGCCGGAGCGCGGTTTGTCGGGGTGTTCTGGCTGCCGTCCAAGGCTCCCGGTCCGGTGATTACCATTCGATCCGGAGCGTCACTGCCGGAACGCCGCTTGACGCCGGCGGACGCACCCCTGCTGCCAACAATTGCTTCCGGCAACGCGGATGCCGCGCTCAATGCTACAGGCGCATCGAATTGGAAGCTTGACGGGATCCGCTTCGAGAGTACGACGACTGGTGAAGGCGAAATCATCGTGCTGCAGGATGCGAACAACATCACGCTGGATCGCCTGCTGATTGTCGCCGGCGACAACGGTCAGAAGCGCGCGATCCGAGGCAACGGGCGGCACATCGTCCTGAGCCGTTCGCACATCGCCAACATCTGGCGAGTTGGTCAGGACAGCCAGACGTTCTGCGCATGGGATGGCGCAGGGCCCTACACCATCACGGACAATTACCTGGAGGCCGCGAGCGAGAACGTCATGTTCGGCGGTGCCGACAGCGCATCGCCCGAACGGGTGCCGGCGGACATCCTGGTCGTGGGTAATCACTTGGCGAAACGGCCCGAGTGGCGGGGCATGAACAAGGGGGTCAAGAACCTGCTGGAGTTCAAACAAGCCAAGCGTGCGGTCGTTCGCAACAATCTGATGGAGGGCGTGTGGCCTGAGGCGCAGACCGGCTACGCGATCCTGGTGACCGTGAGGAACGACGATCGCAACTCACCTTGGGCGGTCGTCGAGGACGTCCTGTTCGAAGCGAACATCATCCGCGACGCGCACGGGGGCGTCAACGTCCTCGGCTACGATATCGGCTCTCCTTCCGGCCAGACCACGCGAGTGACCTTCCGTGACAACGTCTTCATTCTGAGTGGGCCATTCCTCCTGATCGGTGGTGAGGTTGGAGTAGTAACGTTCGATCACAACACCGTCCGCCAGGGTGGGTCGTTCCTCAACCTCTATGCGGGAGAGGTATGGCCGTCGGGAGCAGCTGGGCCCCGTGCCGCACAATTCGCGGCTGAGTCGCTCACCATTACGAACACGATAGGCAATCACAACGAACATGGGGTGTTTGGTGATGGCGTGGGCCATGGAGCTGTTGCGCTGAGCGCGTTGACCCGGTCCTCGCTATGGACGCACAACGTGCTTGCCGGTGAAGCCGGTTGGGGTTACGTCTATCCCCAGGTGACGTGGCAACCGTCCATGACCGAATATGCGAGCCAGGTCAACGCCGACCTCACCCTTTCCCCGACCAGCATGTACCGAAATGCCGGGACCGACGGCCTCGATCTCGGCGTCAGGAATCTTCCACCGTCCCCAGCGGAGGAGCGGCGCAATATTGCGCCGACTGTGACGCTGACGAGTCCAAGCGCGGGGGCAGCATATCCGGCGCCCGCGACGATCACCTTGTCGGCCGACGCGGTAGGATTCGACGACGAGATCGCCCGGGTCGAGTTCTTCGCGGGCAGTGAACTCGTCGCGACCGAGCTGATGGCACCCTACACGCTGAACTGGACCGGCGTCCAGGCTGGCACGTACGCGCTGACCGCAGTGGCTTACGGCGTTTCGGGCGCCAGCACCAGGTCTGCGCCTGTCACCGTGACCGTCACCGTCTCGGGAGGGGGGAATAACCGGCCGATTGTGACGCTGACAAGTCCAAGTGCGGGGGCGGCATACCTGGCGCCCGCGACGATCACCTTGTCGGCCGACGCGGTCGATCTCGACGGCGAGATCGCCCGGGTCGAGTTTTTCGCGGGCAGTGAACTGGTCGCGACCGAACGGGTGGCACCCTACACGCTGAACTGGACCGGCGTCCAGGCTGGCACGTACGCGCTGACCGCGGTGGCTTACGGCGTTTCGGGCGCCAGCACCAGGTCTGCGCCTGTCACCGTGACCGTCACCGTCTCGGGAGGGGGGAATAACCGGCCGATTGTGACGCTGACAAGTCCAAGTGCGGGGGCGGCATACCTGGCGCCCGCGACGATCACCTTGTCGGCCGACGCGGTCGATCCCGACGGCGAGATCGCCCGGGTCGAGTTTTTCGCGGGCAGTGAACTGGTCGCGACCGAACGGGTGGCACCCTACGCGCTGAACTGGACCGGCGTCCTGGCTGGCACGTACGCGCTGACGGCGGTGGCTTACGACGTTTCGGGCGCCAGCACCAGGTCTGCGCCTGTCACCGTCACCGTCACCGTCTGGGGAGAGGAGAATAGGCGGCCGATTGTGACGCTCACAAGTCCAAGCGCGGGGGCGGCATACCTGGCGCCCGCGACGATCACCTTGTCGGCCGACGCGGTCGATCCCGACGGCGAGATCGCCCGGGTCGAGTTCTTCGCGGGCGGTGAACTCGTCGCGACCGAACGAGTGGCTCCCTACTTGCTGAACTGGAGCGGCGTCCAGGCTGGCACGTACGCGCTGACGGCGGTCGCTTACGATGTTTCAGGCGCGAGCACCAGGTCTGCGCCTGTCACCGTCACCGTCACCGTCTCTGGCAGTGACGTGTCGCCCCCCCGTGCGGTCGCATTCACAGTTTCTCCCGATCATGCAAGTGTGAGCAGCTACGTATTGAAAATTTTTGTAGCGGATGTTTCGATCACTGGCACGCCGGTCGCGACTTCCGACCTGGGCAAGCCAGCGCCCGACGCCAATAACGACGTCACGGTGAACCGATTGGCGTTCTTCGACAGCCTTGCTCCTGGCAACTACATCGCCACGGTCACGGCCATTTCTGCGGGCGGGGAAACTCCGAGTGCGGCTGTTGCATTCGCTCGATAGAAGCAGGCACCACGGCGCAGCGGCGTCGTGGTGCTGGCTCCGTCGATTTTCCTTCAGGCAGGCAGGGTATCGGTGCCTGAATCTGGTCGTCACTGGCTAACGCAGACGCGTATTTCGAATCTGGTTACCTGCCAGCGTGAGGCGATACGGCGGCAGCCCTGCGCTTCCATACCGCCCGATGTCTGATATCGTGCCACGCGATGACGACAAACGGGACCATGTACAGGTAAAGGCCGTTCTTGTAGCGCGGTTCGGTGGAGAGGACGATGAACAGCAGCCACTGATAGGCGATCGTCGTTGCCAGCAAGAGCAACAGCACCGATTGCAGGCCCCGCCACAGCATCAACATCACGCCGGCCACGGACAATAGCACGACCGCCGTTCCTGCAGTTTTCGCGGCGAACCAATAGAGCAACGTCACACGTGTCCGCATCTCTACTGGCAGTCCGCCGGTGAGGGCGGGAAACAGTGCGGTCCAGGGTCGTCGCTTGATGACCCGAAATTGCTCCCATTGCGCCGGCGACAGAGGTATCTCGCCGCCGTAGAAACCGCTCACCAGTGAGATCGCGCCATTCCACACCATCTTCGCCGCGAAAGCGACGGGCTCGGCCTTGACCCGGCGCTTGAATTCGTCAACCAGCACTCGATCGGCCGTGTCTGAATTCACCCGCAGGTGGGGCGCGACTCGGGCGAGGTAGGCGTAGGCGTACTCGTCTTCGTACACCGCCCCCCATGGGTTGCGCGGCAGTTGTCCGAGGGAAATGAACGCAACAATGCCACGTTGTGAAGCGGTCAACGAAAAGTGTCCGGTCTGTTGTCGATAGTGCAGGCCCCAAGGGATCAACATGATCCAGGCCAACGCTGCGCACGCTGCCAGTGGCGGCAGCGGCATTGTCGGCAGCCTCGGGACCACTCGGCTAAGCACGCCGACCATCAACAGGAACGGCGGAAGGTACAGAAACTCGGACCTGAAATACAGGGCGACCCCCAAGAGCAGACCGGCGGCCGCACCGGCGCGCAGGCTGTGGATTCGCAGAGCACGCTCGAGGACCACGAGGCCTAGCACGGAGAAAGATGCGGCGAACGAGAGGGGCCACTTCACGCTGTGCAGTAGGTACCAGGGCAACGCCAGCACGAACAAGACAGCGAGTGCACGGCGATTCGGCTGCAGTTCGCTTCGCAGACGCAGAAACAAGGCGGTCATGGCGACGCTCGCCAGCAGTGCCTGCGGAATTGCGACCAGATCGTATCGGCGTATAAGAAGGAGAACGAATGGATAACCCCAGGTTGGGTAGGTGAGTACTTCGAGATGCTGCAACCCCCGGAAGTAGTTCGCCATCGCCACGTAGAGCGCGTAGTTCGATTGCTGTTCGATGTGATGGCGATTGAGATAGGCGACGACAAGACCAATCGCGGCAAACAACACGAACCAGCCGATGAACGCTCGCCGCACGTGTCGCTGAGGTTCCACGGATGCTCCCAGTCTGCCGCAGCTATCGGCGATCCGCGACCGGCTCGAGCCGTACCGGTGTCGGACGGGCTCGTACCCGCCCGCCCGATCAGCAGAGTCGGGGTTGCAGGAGAGTCAGTGAGGATGCGCTGTACCTCGAGGCCATTGCGCGCGAGTTCACGGCGCAGCAGCCACATCGTCTGGAACGATTCGCCGCTGATCCAGCGGCGCGGCTGTGAACCGGTGAGATGATAGATAGCACCGGCCACGAGAACCCGGCACGCGTGCACGACGGATTTGAATTGACGCTGGCTCAACCCGGTGGCGAGTTCACGAAAGTAGAAGCGAGCATGCTGGAATTTGAGCAACAGCGCTCCGCCTGGCCTGAGGACACGGGCAAGTTCCGCAAGTGCTCGCGCATTGTCGGTGTACGGCAGGACCAGTCTGCACACGATCACGTCGATACTCGCGGTTGCCAAGGGAAGGCTTTCTGCGCTCGCTCGCACGAACGCGACCCGGCTCTCCGGCTGATGTTCGTGAAATAGCCGCCGACCCGCTACACCGACTTCAGGCGATCGATCGATGCCGACGCCGAACACGGCGGCGCTGTGCAGAAAAGGCCGCAGCTCCTGACCGGCGCCACAGCCCACGTCGAGAACGCGCTTGATCGGCAGTCCAGTTACTGCTTCGCGTGACGACGCCGCGCGCTCAGGATTCGCGGCAAAGAGCTGCCACTCCGCCTGCACGTAGCCGTCGTAGCTGGAGAATTGTGCTGCTCCCGGTCCCGGCATTTTGCGACTGCTCACCAACGTCCGATTCGCCCGCTCGCCTATCGCACGGCGGCGACAGGTTCGCGGACAGATGGCGTTGTCAGGCCGTTGAGTTCGGCCGCGGTTCCGTGCTCTCGATCGAGATCGATGATTCGTGCTCGTCTCGACTCGGGGACGGCCAGGATATTGGCGTGCTCGAATTCCGACCGCTCGGCGGGGCGCAGCGTGCCGCCGTCGCACACTTCAAAGAAGTCGAAATTCGGGAGCGCCAAGGATTGCAAGTAACTCTTCGCCGCCACTACCGAGAGATTGAAACCACGTGCGTTGTGAACGTTGGCCTCGAACAGGATGAGCGGAGCATCGGCGCGATTCAACGTGTGATGGGCCCCCTTGAAGACACGGAGCTCCGCTCCTTCGACGTCGCACTTCACGACGTCAGGCACCGGCAAACCATCCCGGGCAATCACGGCGTCGAGTGCGGCTTGCGGGCAGTGGACCTGCTGAGTGCTAGTTTCGGATCGTCCGCGCGTCCAATCAGCCAGACTCGCCATCGTGTGATCGGCGGGAATGTAGAGCATCGCATCGGCTTCCGTGTCCGACAGCGCAACGCCGTAGAGCCGAGCGTTCGATAGTCCGGCGACGGTCCGCTCGAGGCACTGGGCCAGCAGCGGGTTTGGTTCGAATGCATACACTCGACCGGTTGGTCCCACCAGCCGCGACAACAGTCCGGTATGCAGCCCAACGTTCGCGCCAATATCGAACACGACGTCGCCTGATCGAGTCACCCGCGACAGCAGCCGCTGCTCGCTGGTTTCGAGGGGCGACGTGGGCCACGGCGATCCCGCAAGCCATTCGTGGGTACCTTCGAAGCGCAGGTCCACATAGACTGGCTCGCGGTCTCGAAAAACAATGGGCACGGCCTGGAGCGAACGAAAGTGCCGGGCCATCCAGAAGGCCGTCCGTGTGTGGCCGCGCAGACCGGTTCGCATGTACGCGCGAAGGAGCCTAGCCAGCCATGGAACGTTCGCCATGTGAGTTCCTCAGAACACTATGCGTCTGCAACGACGGTTGTCACATCCCGAGTCGTGCAACATTCCTGCCTGGCCGCGGTGAAGCTGGCACGACGATTGCTCCGTGTCCGCGGGTTCAGTCTTGCAACGAGTGGTTATGCCCCGACACGGTCGTGGCCTGGGCCTCGGCGTCGTACTCCTCATCGCGCTCGCGGTGCGGCTGCACGATCTCGATGGCGAAAGTATCTGGGCCGATGAAGCCTTCTCCATCGCGATGGCCCGTCACTCCGTCGCCGAGATCGCCGCCCGCACGGCTGCCGACGACACCACGCCGCCGCTCTACTATCTCGTCCTGCATGCGTGGGGCTCGTTGTTTGGCGACTCGCCCGCCGCCGCCCGGATGCCGTCGGTCATCGCCGGCGTGATCGCGGTCCTGTTCGTCTATCTGGCAGCCGTTCCGCTGATCGGCCGTCCAGCGGCGCTCGTGGCGGCCGCTATCCACGCGCTCTCTCCCTTTCTGGTCGCCTATTCACAAGAGGCGCGCCAATACAGTCTCTTGTCGTGCGTGTCGGCAGCTTCGTTTGCCGCCCTGATACGACTCTTGCGCGGGCAGCGCTGGGCCATGCCCGCTTACGTAACAGCCGCAATCCTGACCCTCTATACCCACTCGGTCGGCGTTTTCGTGTTGTTGGCGCAGATGCTGTTCGTCGCGGGTCTGCCCGTGATCGCCCCGACAGCACGATGGCGTCGAGCGCTGGGCGCGCAAGCGCTCGCGCTCGCCGCGTTCCTTCCCTGGGCGGTCCTCACGGCGCGGCAATACCGTGGACTTGGCGGCATCTTCTGGGTACCCACGCCGACTCTGTATTCGCTCGTCGAGACCGCCTACGAGTACGTCCGATCGATGCTGCTCCAGGAGGTGTTCCTCCTGTTGGCCGTACTGGGGTGTCTGCAGCTGACGGCCGGACCGGCTCGCGCCTTCGCGCTGCGGCACGCCCGTCGGTGGCTCGAAGAGAAGCACTGGACCGTTCGCCTGGCGGAGCTCGAAGCCACCTGGCTGCTGTGCTGCTGGCTGTTCGTTCCTATAGGAATGTTGTTTCTCGTCTCTCGCATCGGCCCGTCGGTCTACGTTGTCCGCGCCACCATCGTGGCCGCCAGCGCTTTCTATCTGATGGCTGCTCGTGGGCTCATGCAGCTGAAGGGCGCGGCCCGCCTGGCCGGTGCAGGGGTGATCGCCGTGCTGCTGACCGCCGAACTCGGCGGCTACTATCGGGAGGTGACCAAGGAGCAATGGAGCCGCATGGTCGCGGACGTATCCGCCCTCGTCGAGCCCGGCGATCTCTTCATTTTTCACGATCGGTCCCGCCAGGCCGCCTTCGACTATTACTTCACCCGCCCCGATGTCCGACGCCTCGGCTTCCCGGCACGTCGACTGGCGGCGAGGGACGTGATCAGCCCCGCCGATCTGCAGACACTCGACACGGCGACCGCGGGCTACCGCAGAGTGTGGTTGGTTCTCGCGCACAGCAAGGATGAGCATCACCTGATTGAGAATCACCTGCTTGGTTCGCATCGACGACTGTTCCGGCGGCAGTACGCTGGCATCGACGTGCACGCCTTCGAGAAAGTCCCGTCAACGCGGGAGGCGCGCTGACCGCCAAAACCGATCAGCCCGCGCTGGCGTAGTCGGCCTTGAGCGCGAGCCGGCGGCGAATCGCACTCTTGATCCACTGGGAGTAGGCCGTTGGCCACGTCCATCCGCCCCACCACCCATACGTCCTCCGCGGCCGTCGAAGGAGATCGTCGTAGGCATCCTGGAACTCCTGCACGTAGCGGCCGATCAGAAAGTCTCGGGAGACACGCTCGCGTCCCGCCTCCCCCAGCCGCCGTCGCAAATGTGGGTCGTCGACGAGTCGCGTGAGAATGGCGGCAATCGCCTCTGGATCATGCGCCGCAAGAAGGCCGGTTTCACCATCGACCACCGCTTCGCGATGCGGCGCGATGTCGGAGGCCGCGACCGGAAGCGCGAAGAGCGCCGCCTCGATCAGGCTGAGGCCAAAGGTTTCATGCCGGGCTGTGGAGACAGCGATGTCGGCAACATCCCGCAGGATGGCGCCCGCGTCCTGCCTCTCGCCGAGGAAGCGCACGGCATCGAGGACGCCGAGGTCCGCCGCCAGCGACTCGAGTGCGCCACGATCCGGACCGTCGCCGACGATTACCAGGCGGGTCCCAGGACGAACGCGCCGCACTCGCATGAACGCGGCTAACAGGAGGTCGTAGCCCTTTCGTTCAATCAGCGAGGCCACAGCAACAATCACGATCTCATCCGGCCCGAGCCCCAATTGACGCCGCAGGCAGCTCGCATCTCCAGAATTCAGCCGCTCGGGATCTACCGCGTTGTAGATCACCTGGACGCGCTCCGGATCGAGGCCATCCTCCAGGAAACCCTCGGCCACCGATCGACTGACCGCGACGACACGTGCGACCTGGTGCGCCCAAGTGTAGGACCGTTCGATTCGCGGCGACGGCAGATGGATATGCGCGACCATTGGAATGCGCGCCGTCCGCGCAGCCGGTAGCAGCCACTTCACCAGATCGATGTTATTCACGTGCACGAGTTGTATACGGTGCCGGCGGAGAATCTGCCGTGCCTCGGCAGCGAGTCGCCAATCGGGAAGGAAACTGTCACGCGGGCGGTAACGCTCGTCGCAGAGCACCGGAACGTCAAGGGCACGGGCTGCCGTGCCCAGAACCTGAGAGTTGCACAGCAGGACCGGCGTGTACCGTTCTCGGTCGAGATGGGCGACGAGATCGAGCAGGCAACGCTCGCTTCCCCGAATCCAGTCCTGCCCCCAATGGGCGAACAGGATCGGCGAGGGCGATGAGATCTCGCGAACGCTCGTCGTCACAGCTCAATTCGCCAGCACTGCGGGCCGTGTCGCTTCGTTCGTTCTGGGCGTGCCGTCCGCAGAAAACAACGGCTTGCCTTCCATGTACTCGGGAGGGCGCACGTCCAGCAATGACAGGATCGTTGGCGCAAGGTCTATCGCCTGGGGATCTAATAAGGTCGAGGCGACAGGAATACCTGTGCCGCTGGCTAGCAGGAAGCCGCGTTCAACGTGACTCCCCGAACGGTTGAATGGCAGAGGGCCGATACGCCCGAAGGGCGTATCGACGGCATCGGCCGGCTCAGGAGTCCAGAGAACGAGCAAATCAGGGTCCGGCAGCTTTGGGTCCATGTCGAGCGCGGATACGCGTGAACGCAACACCTTGCGGAGCATCGGCGAACCGGTGCGTGCGTTGCGCACCTGGCCGAGCAACTGCTCTATCTCGTCGCAGACACGCGAGTAGTCGGCCGGCTCGATCACACCGTCGCGTTCCCGGCCGCGAACATTCAACCGGACATAACCTTCCGAGAAGCTCGGCAGCGCGAAGGCCTTCATCTCTGGCCATGCCGGTGAATACCACATCGGCGGCTGGTAGCCGAGAGTACAGTCATCGGGACACAATGGAACTTCATTGCGATTGAGCCCGAGGCGACGCTCAATCGTGTAGTGGAAGAACTCCACCGACAGACGTCGCCGCAACGCTCGCGTAATCGGATTTCTATCGTGCTTCAACGCCCAGACCTCATGCGGCCATGGCCGCTTGCCGGCGGGAGCAGCCGGAGCCGGCAGGCGGTCTGGCCCGGGCTCAAGCCCAAACCGACCGGGGAAGCTCCAGCGATACAGCAATTCTGGTAAGAAGACGAGACTCGGCAAGTCGGTACTGTTGGCCTCCATCCCATGATCGGAAAAGAGCACGAACCGCGCATCCGGCGGCGCAGCGTCGATGATGGTACCAATGGCCCGGTCTACCGCCTGAAACACTTCCAGTAACCAGTCTCCCCGCTGGCTGACGCTCCTCGGCATCGGATGCGGCTGGCTCAGATGGTAGAAAAAATGCCCGGCAGAGTGCGTCTCGCCAAAGTACGTGATGAACAGATCCCAAGGTTCACGTCGAAGCAGGTCGCGGCAGATCGCAGCACGCCGTTCAATACCGGTTTCGAGGCCGCTCTTCATCCAGGCCATTGCCTGCTCATCCCAGAGCGCACAATGGTCCTTGTCCCAGGTCGGATGTTCACCGTGCCGGTCGGTCAGTTCCAATAGAAGATGTTCCGGAATTGACGTGCGCGGCGTCTGTGCCGAGTGGGCGCCCCAGCCGAGCACCTGAATGCCATCAACGTCAGATGAGAGTCGCGTCTGGGGCAGATCGAATACTGCGACACGTCGGCCGCGAGCGGCCGTGTAGAAGGGCGGATACTCGTCGAAGTCATACGCCTGCAGTTCTTCGACGGCATACGAATCGCGATAGAACCTGAACGTACCCCATCGTCCGGTCCGCCAGGATGTGCACCCGGTCAAGAACGAGGTACACGCAGCCTCGGCGCGGCAGTACTCGAAATTAGCGAGCCTCGCATAGGTGCCAGACTGTCGTAGCCGTGACAGCACCGGCAGCCGACCCTCGCTCATCCACTGCTCGACGAGAATCGGATCAGCAGCATCCAGGCCGATGGCAATGACAGGCGAAACACTCATTCGACGATCCTCGGCTGTGTCGGAACATGCTCCGACTCCATGCGGGCAGTGAAAACCTCTGGCGACGAGCCGTTGACCAGAGTCCGGTTGACCCGATTCCGGCGGTGGTGCTCGCGACTCTCCCGCATGTACGCGACGAGTTCTCGCAGTTGGCCCTCATGCCAGAACGCGTCAGCCTCGCCTCCACGCCACGCATTGCCGAACCAGGCCAGGGCCTCGGCCGCCAACTCGGTAATCGCGCTGCGAGGCACGCCGAGAATGCGCGCGATCCGCGGCGATTCGACAGCGGCGCTGAGCTCCTCGGCAAGCCGGGTGAAACTGCCGGTATGAACATGCCAGCGGCGGTGGTATGGCTTGGTCATACGCTCGGGAGGAACGAGAGCGTCGATGATCATCGCCGGGACGTATCGGGCGCGATAGCCATGCCGCCAGAACCGGAGCAGGAATTCGGAATCCTCTGCGCGCGCATATGCTGGAGAGAACCCCCCAATGCGGTCGAACACCTGAACTCGAAACGCGAAATTCGCACCGGCAAGCGAGAAGGGTGTTCTTCCATCCAGCACCAGCGGTTTGTCACCGTAGTCCTGAAGTGCCAAAGGCCCTAACCAATGACGGGGGGTGAGCCACACGGGCGGCGTCGACTCCCAAACGGGCAGAATGGGGCCGCTGAGACAAGCGATTTCAGGATGCGCATCGAACGATTCTTTGATTACGCGAACCCAGTCTGCCCTCACCCGCACATCGTCGTCTGTAAACGCAACGATGTCCGACCGTGCGCCGGCAATGCCCGCGTTACGGGCGTTCGACAGCCCTTGTTCGGGCTCGAAAACGTAACGCAGCCGTCCGGTGCTCCCGGCGGCGCTCAGCCGTGATTGAATGACCGACGCCGTGTCATCCGTCGAGTTGTTGTCGACGACGATGACCTCGTACTCGGGCGCTGAGCTGCACTGACCCAGCAACGCGTCAATGGCTGGCCCCAGCAGCCGAGCTCGGTTGAATGTGCTCAGAACCACAGTGACGACGCAACGACGAGTCATCGCATCTGGTGCCTGAGCAATAGATGTACCTCACGGATTCCGCACTCTTTCCTGGACGCTAGGAACCGCGCTTCCAAGCCACGGTACTCGCTTGCCCATAAATGCCAACGTCACCACATCTCATGACGCAGTTCAGGAATCGGGACGGTGACCGCCGCAGCTTATAGGTGGCCGGTGACCTTAAAGAGGTCTTACGTTTCCGGGAGGTTGGCACTGCTCTAGCAGAGCCTGTCGGTGAGCCGTGCTGCAACCTCAGGTGAATACTTCGTCGTCCTGCCACCCTGCCGCGCTGGTGCAAGCCGCGTCGGAACGTATTCCGACTTTACACATGAGTTTAGGGCGGGCTTTCGGGTTACCACCAAACCTAATGCCGGCCCGCCGGAGGGCTTCGCTGGAGTCCTTGAAGAGAGCGCCGGGAGCCCCCGAACGGACCGACCGCGGAGCTTACCCGACACCCATCCAGAAGGCGGCGCACCCCCCACTTGCGTCGCAATGATGAAGCGCACTCTTCGTCGGCTGACACGCACGAGTGCCGCTGAACTGCGATTCCGTTGCCGCGAAAAAACGCGGGTTGTGACCGAAGGACTTCAATACGCTGTCGGGTCGCGATGGCGCCGTCAACGGCTGGCCCGTCGTCTCGCGAGCCGTTCGCCAGCGCTCGAACGTGCTATCCATGCAATAGAACGTAAGGACTGGTCGCAGGCTAACGCGGAACTCTGCGAGCATTTTCTGCAGCGTCCGTCCAGATTCGTCCTGAACCCGGCAGATCGTCCGTCCATCGCGGCTGCTGCCCGCGCGCTGTTCCCCTCAGCACCCGAAGCCGCAGCACGACGCGCGGACGCCATTGTCGGACACCGATACGATCTGCTGGGCTTTGAAAATCTGTCGTTCGAACGCGATGGATCCAGGGTCGACTGGCACTTCGATCCTGTACACGAGCGCCGTGCGCCAGCGGCATTCTGGGCGCGGGTGCCCTATCTCGACCCACGCTACGGCGATCACAAGATCATCTGGGAACTCAATCGGCACCAGCATTGGCTCGCGCTCGGGCGCGCAGCGTGGCTAACGGGCGACCCGCGTTACGCGTCGGCTTGTGTTGACGAGCTGGTAGGCTGGATGCACGCCAATCCGCCGCTGACCGGGATTAACTGGTGCAGCATGCTCGAGCTCGCCTTTCGGTCCATTTCATGGATTTGGGCGCTGCATTTTGTCGTCAGCTTCGACGAGCTCGCGGCACGGGACTGGATGGTGGAACTTCTCCTCGGGCTCGAACGCCAACTCACGCACATCGAGCGGCATCTGTCGTTCTACTTCAGTCCGAATACCCATCTACTCGGAGAAGCGCTGGCGCTCTATATTGCCGGGCAGGTTCTGCCGGAGTTTCGATCCGCCGCGCGATGGTCGGCAATGGGCCGCACGATCCTCCTTCGTGAAGGTCATGTGCAGGTGAATCCCGACGGCAGCCACGCGGAGCAGTCCCCGCACTACCACCGCTATGCGCTTGACTTTTACCTGTTGGCGCTCGCGGTGGCGAACAAGACTCGCGATGGGGCCGCCGGTGAATTCGCGAAGATCGCCGCGGCAATGGCGTCATTCTGCCACGCCGTCGCCGATCAGAATGGGCGCTTGCCGACCATCGGCGACGACGACGGAGGGCTGCTGTTCCCCATCTGTGGCAGATCGCCCGACGATGCGCGCGATTCACTGGCAATCGCAGCGGCATTGTTGAGTCGGCCAGAGCTGGCTCCAGACGAGCTTCCGGAGGAGACTTTCTGGATGGTCGGAGGGGATCTCCGTCCGCTGTCGCCGCTCCTCGAACACAACACGCGCGGTTCGTCGTTGTCGTCCCGGCTGTTCCCTGAGAGTGGCTACGCGGCGCTCAACTCCTCCACGAGCCACGCGATTCTCGACGCTGGGCCGCATGGTTTCATGAACGGAGGTCACGCGCATGCAGATGCACTCTCACTGACCTTGACCGTAAGCGACAGGCCTCTTCTGATCGATCCCGGCACCGCCAGCTATACCGATTCTGTCCTGCGCGACCGCTTCCGCTCGACAGCCATGCACAACACAGTCGTCGTGGATGGCCGCCCACAGGCGTTGCCCTCGGGCCCATTTCACTGGCGGACGCGCGCGAACGGACGTGTCGAGACGTGGCGACCTTCGTTCGCGATTGGTCAACTGGAAATCGAGGGCTCGAGCCCCGAGGAGGATGGCGAACACCCATTGGACACGGGGCTCGACTACGTCGAAGCAACACACGATGGCTATCTGCCGCTCGTTCACTGTCGCAGCGCGCTCCGTCTGCCGGAAGACTTGTGGCTCGTGGTCGACCACCTCATCGGAACAGGACGCCATCGGGCCGACATCTACTGGCATCTCGATCCGGCCTGGTCGATGGAGAAAACAGAAGCATCGGCGGCGAGAGTCGTTCGGGAGGACGGGTTCGCGACTATCGCCTCGACCGCGCGAGCGTTCGAAGCCTTCAAGGGTGACAGGGAGGGGCTCGGATGGTGTGCGCCACGATATGGCCGTGTCGTCCCGGCGTTGACGCTTCGCGCCTCAGCCGAGCGAGATTTGCCACTATCAGTCTTTACCGCGCTGGCTGCATCCGCCCACCCGATTCGACTGGAAATCGAGCCCGCGCCGATCCGTTCCGACGAGGACGGCTGTCACAGTGCCGCCGCCGTCGTGAATTTCAACGGGGTCCGCCTGCTCGTTCTCGTCGCCATTCCGACGACGGCGCGCGGACCCGGGCACGTCGCGCGCACCATGCGGAGCATCGCAGTTGAGGACGGAGAATTGATCACGGATGCGCGCGTCGCAGTGTTGCGACGTCGGGCTTCGGGCGACCTCCTCTCCTTCACGATGTTGGGCGGGACTGTTGCAACCTTGAAAGGACGGTGTGCCTTCAGCCTGCCGACTCAGGCGTCGGCCCGGGACTTGCACCTCGGCAGCAAGGTGCTGGCCAGGCTCAGCCCTCCGCTCAACCTGAGCGGTCGAACTGCCACCGAGGCCGTGTTGCGATGACGGACCTCGACGGCAGTCGGCTGCTCGCAGCGCAACCCATCGCGGCAGCAATGCAGGCTCGATGTTCTGCAGGCGCTGGTGCGACACACGCAGCCGCGTAAGCATAGAGTCCGCATGGGGACACTGCTGACCCAGAGAGTTTTTCTTCCCCTGTCGCGACTTCGTCGCAGACGAAGCCGGCAGATGCGACCGGTATTTGCCGCTTATGCATCGGGTCTGTCTTTCCGCCGCCAGGCACGCGATTTCAGCGACGAGCAGAAACGCGACTGGACCCTGAGGCAATTGCGGTTACAGGTGCGGCGCGCGGCCCGCGATACCGATTACTACCGAGACCTGTTCAAGTCCTCCGGGTTCGATGCGAACGCCGAATTTTCGTTCGATGACTTCCGTCACCTGCCGGTGCTCGAACGGGAGCAGATCCGGCGTGCCGGCGAGCGGATGATCGGTCAGGCGATCCCGCGCCACCGGCTGCTGAAAGATGCGACGGGCGGGTCAACCGGGATTCCGACGGAAATCTGGCTGGGACCGGAAGAACGCGGCTGGAACGAAAGCGGGCAGGAGATCGCCCTCGAACGCATCGGGGTGCCCGCCGGAGCGAAGGTGGCTTACTTGTGGGGGCACCATCTCGATCCGCAGGCCAGCGACAGCCTTCGCGATCGGGCCCGTGCATTCGCGACAAATATCCGATGGTTCGACTGCTTTCGTCTGTCCCGGGACGTGTTGCGTTCGTATCACGAAGAATGGGAACGATGGGCGCCCGACTGCATCGCCGCCTACGCGACGGCCCTGGCGCAATTCGCCGAGTTTCTGGTGGAGAACGGGATTCGGCCGCGGAACTACCCACGGGTATGCTTCGTGACCGGCGCAGAAAAACTGCACTCGGTGCACCGCGACCTGATTCGAGAAGCGTTCGGAGACCTGAAGCCTGTCCACGAACGCTACGGCGGCCGCGACTTTGGCCCGGTTGCCATCCAGCGTCACCCACAGGTGAACTTCGACTACGAGGTGGACTGGGCGTGGGCGTTGGTCGAGCCCGAGACTGACGGGGCAGAGACGTCGATTCTGGTCACCAAACTGCACGCCGACGGAATGCCGCTGATCCGCTATCGGGTCGGTGACCTCGGCGTCTTTCCGGCGGGGAGCCGTCCCGGACATCCGACATTTGTTTTGCAGGGGTACTCGGCCGGGAACTCGACCGGTTGTGGTTGCCCGACGGCAAATGGATTTCAGGCGCGCAGTTCCCGCACCTTCTGAAATCGTTCGCAGTTCGCGAGTTCATGCTGGTGCAAGCCTCGAACTACGATGTAGAGCTGCAGATCGTGCCCAAGAACGGTTTCGACGCCGCGCAGCAACGGGAGGTCCTGCAAACCATCCAGGCAAACCTGGAGGACGTGCCAGTAACTCTGAAGATGGTGGGTTCGATAGAGCGGACGCGAGCCAACAAGTGGCGGCCGGTGGTCTCCGAGGTCAGACGATGACCGCGTTGGTAGCCGACGCGAGGAGAGACGCACGGGTTGCCGTAGCCGGCCTCCCCGCGGCGTGCTATGAGTCCGTTGCTATCGGGTCAGCGATAAGGCGAGCCGCTGACGGCCTGGGATGGGCCGACCCGGGCCGCGGCATCTTCGCCAACGTGGTGCCGGAAGGCGCACGCGTGGTCGTGAAACCCAACTTCGTGCTGCATCGCAATGAACATCCTGACGGCGGCATCCTGCCGCTCATCACCCATCAAGCGCTGATACACACGGTGGTCGGCGAAGTGCTGAAAGCGAATCCTTCGCAGGTCACTGTCGGGGATGCACCGGTCCAGAGCTGCGACCTCGACGAGCTTCTGCGCCTTTCGGGACTGCGCGATTGGGCAGCGGACTTGTGTCACCGCGATGCGCGGTTCCAGGGCATCCGCGACTATCGACGGACGATCTGTCACATCAGAGATGGCGTGCGTTTCGCGCAGGAGGATCTGCGTCCGGCACACGACTACGTGCTCTACAACCTCGGGACCGACAGCCTGCTGGAACCGTTGACCGACGCTAACAATTCCTTTCGCGTGACCTGTTACGACCCGCGTTTAATGGCAAGAACGCATTCGCCAGCAAACCACCAGTACCTGGTCGCGCGGGAAATCGTGGAGGCAGACGTCGTCATCAACCTGCCGAAATTGAAGACGCATAAGAAAGCAGGCATCACCAACGCCCTGAAGAACCTGGTGGGCATCAATGGCAACAAGGAGTTCCTGCCGCATCACCGCGTCGGCAGCGCGCCGGGTGGGGGCGATTGCTACCCGGTCAGCGATTACGTCAAAGGTGCCTGGGAAACGATCGCAGACTGGCAGAACATGACCCCCTCACCAGGCACTGCCAGAGTCCTGGCGGCGGTCAACACCCAACTGGAACGCGTGATGCGCCTGCGCGGCGACCGCGTCGGCGTCGAAGGTTCGTGGTCGGGCAACATGACCGTACCGCGAATGACCCTGGATTTGAATCGGATTCTGCTCTATGGCCGGGCGGATGCGACGCTGGCGGACCACCCTCAGCGGCGCGTCTTGCACGTCGTCGATGCGGTCATCGCCGGACAAGGCGACGGACCTCTCGCACCGCTCCCATTGCCGCTTGCGGTGATCATGGCCGGTGAAAATGCCCTGGCCGTGGATTGGGTGGCCGCGCATCTGCTCGGCTACGACGCGAGCAGGATTCCACTCTTGACGCTCGCATTCGAGGAGTATCGCTGGCCCATTGCTGCCTTCGACCCTCAACAGATCCAGATACTGGGAGACTGGAAGAAGATTTTCGGAACAGACGACTTGCTAGCCGTTGCGAAATGCCAGGACGTGGACCTTCCCGCGGGCTGGCAGGATGCAAGAGCCATGGATCACGCTCAGATATGCTGAAACCCATTCCCGTTGCCATCTTCGTCGACCGGTTTGCGCCTGGTGGAACGCAGCGCCAGATGCTCGAGTTGCTGACGCGCCTGGATCGCAAACGGTTCCGCGTTCACCCGGTGTGTTTTCACTCGAAAGGTATCTGGTTCAAACGCGTGGCAGACCTGGGCGATCCCGTCACGCTGTTCCCCATTCATGGATTTCGCCGGCCCGACACGGCGCGCCAACTGCTCGCGTTCGCCTGGTGGTGTCGCACGCAACAGATCGAGGTGCTCCAGACGTGCGAACTGTACTCCAACATCTTTGGACTGCCCGGCGGCGCGCTCGCGTCGGTGCCGTTGCGAATCGGCAGTCGACGCGGCTTCGTCGAGCCGCCCGGCTTGCAGCGCTTGCAGCGAGCGTCCTACTCGAAGGCGCAGTTCGTGGTCGCCAATTCGCACGCCGCCGCTGAACGCTTACGTATCGACCGGGTCGACGAAGAAAAGATCATCATGATCCCCAACGGGATCGACCTGGCGCGCTTCCCAGCGCGACAGTACTCGAGTCGCCCTACACGCGTGGCCGTGGTGGCGTGTCTTCGAGAGGAGAAGCGGATTGACGTCCTCATCTCCGCCATTCCGCAGATCGTGGCCAGCTGCCCGGATACCAAATTCGTCATCGCCGGCGACGGGACCTGCCGCGAGGATCTTTTGACACTCGCGCGCGAACTGGGCGTACTCGAGAATATCGATTTCCTCGGTCACCGCGACGACGTCTCGGCAGTGTTGTCTCAAGCGGATATTTTCGTC
The DNA here is from genome assembly GCA_963785755.1 of uncultured Acidobacteriota bacterium. Taxonomy (GTDB): domain Bacteria; phylum Acidobacteriota; class Vicinamibacteria; order Vicinamibacterales; family 2-12-FULL-66-21; genus JACCXG01. The sequence goes on from CAWAXG010000075.1 coordinate 341,827, forward strand.
CTGCCCTCGCGATCCGAAGCGTTCCCGAACGCAATCATGGAAGCGATGGCCACGGGTCTGCCGGTCGTCGCAAGCAACGTCGGCGGTATTCCCGAGCTCGTAGAAGACGGCCGCACCGGTCACCTCGTGCAACCGGGCGACGCCACGGCTCTGGCGGATTCGGTGATCGCGCTCCTCCAGCAACCGCAGCGGTTGGAGGAGTTCGGGCGCGCCGGCCGGTCCAAAGTGGAGCAGTCGTACTCCTTCGACCGCATGGTCGCTCAGTTCGAGGACTTGTACGAGCGGGAGCTGGCCGTACGCCGTCAGGTGATGCGGTCGGGGACGAGAGGGGCGAAACAAATCGTCAAGGACACGCTAATGAACTCCTATCTCGCGTCGGGCTTCCCGCTCGTCCGGAATCGTGTGTTTGCACGCTTCGGGCGGAGTCAGCTGACGGTATTGAGCTATCACCAAGTGAAAAGCCCGGCTGAGGATTGTTCGAGTGTCACCCCCGCGGCGTTCCTGAAGCAGATGCAGTTCCTGAAGGCCCGCTATACGGTCCTTCCACTGTCCGAGGCAGTGAGGGTCTCGTCGAAGCCTGGCGTCCGCGGAAGGATTGTTGCCGTCACTTTCGACGACGGCTATCTCGACAACGCGACGACGGCGGCACCTATCCTTCGCTCCCTCGGTCTGCCGGCATGCTTCTTCGTCGCGACCGACATGATCGGCAGCGACCAGCCATTCCCGCATGATGTCGTGCAGGGCCGCAAGGAGAGCCACATGTCGTGGGATGACGTGCGCTCGTTAGTGGCACAAGGATTCGAAATCGGATCGCATTCGTGTGGTCACGCCGACTTCGGGCTCATCTCGCTGGAGCAGGCGAAGCGGGAGCTGCGCGAGTCGCGGCAACGTCTCGAACGAGAACTCGACATTCCCATTCGCGCTTTCGCATTTCCTTATGGCCATCGCCGCAACATGCGGCCGGACACCGTAGTCGCAGCACGCAAGGAATACGAGATCTGCTGCTCGGCGTACGGCGGCCATAACGTCGCCCCCACTGACAGCGGGAACGTTCGTCGAGTGGTGATTTCGACGGGGGTCGGTTTCCTCGCGTTCCGGGCAATTCTCGAGGGATGGCCGATTCTTCGCCGGAGCAATCCGTACAAGGCGAACGAGCAGCCAGCCGAACAGTGCGCGTCATGAGAACAGTTTTCCCCTTAATGGAAAATCCCAGCGCCTCACTGCTGGGGCCCTTCTCCCCGGCCGCGGTGGACGCTACGCCTCGCCGTCGTGTACTCAGGCGTTGGCTGCTCGCTCGCACACGATAAACCGTTCCGCTGCTTCCGTGCTCGGCACGTGACTTGCTGGCTCTCATCCACAACCCATGATGAGGGCCCATTCCCGTGCAAAGCAAGAGGTTCTGAGAGCCAGATGTGTGGAATTGCTGGAATCGTCGCCGCAGAGCGGTTGCATCCCGAAGATCACGCGCGGATGGCAGCGATGCGCGACATCCTCGCGCATCGTGGTCCAGACGATACGGGTACGTACGTAGACGAGTGGGCGGCGCTGGGTCACCGCCGGCTCAGCATCGTCGACCTCGCCGCCGGTCACCAGCCGATCGCCAACGAAGGCGACACCGTGTGGATCGTCTTCAACGGCGAGATCTACAACCACGCCGACGTCCGGCCGGAGCTGGAAGCCGGCGGCCACCGCTACAAGACCCGCTCCGATACCGAGACCATCGTTCACGCCTACGAGCAGTGGGGCGACGCGTGTGTCGAGCGGCTGCGCGGGATGTTCGCGTTCGCCATCTGGGACGCGCCGCGGCGGCGGCTGCTGCTCGCGCGGGATCGCCTCGGCGTGAAACCGCTGTACCTGGGCCCGCGCCGGAAGCCGGCTGCTGTTCGGATCGGAGATCAAGGCCATCCTCGCGAGCGGCCTGGTGCCCGCGGCGGCGGATGAGCGCAAGCTGCCCGAGCTGCTCGAGTACCCGCTACCTGTCAGGAACGGAGACTCTGTTCAAAGGCATCAATCGGCTGATGCCCGGCCACACGCTCGTCTTCGAGGACGGCACGGTCAGCACCCGGCAGTACCTGGGACGTTCCCGCCGGCGCGCGCGACGACCATGTGCCTGCCGCCAGAGACCGCGACCTGGTGCAGCAGTTCCGCGACACCCTCGAGCACTCCGTGCGGATTCGGCTGATGGCCGATGTGCCGCTCGGGATGTTCCTCTCGGGCGGGCTCGACAGCAGCGCCATCGCGGCGCTGATGTCGCGGATGATCGACCGGCCGCTGCAGACGTTCTCCGTCGCCTTCAAGGAGCGTGCGTTCAGCGAGCTCGACTACGCGCGCCAGGTGTCCACGGCGATCCGCGCGGACGCGCACGAGGTCGTCATCGATGACAACGACTTCTTCTCGGCGCTGCCCCGTCTGATCTGGCACGAGGACGAACCGATTGCGCATCCGTCGAGCGTGCCGCTGTATTTCGTCTCGGAGCTCGCCCGCCGGCACGTCAAAGTCGTGCTCACGGGAGAGGGCGCGGACGAACTGCTCGCCGGCTACGGCAAGTACCCGCGGGCGGTACTGAACTGGCGTGCCGGGGCCGCCTATGCGGTTGTTCCGCGGCCACTCCGCGGCTGGATCGCGAGCCACCTCGTGCCTCGACTGCCGCAGCAGTGGCGGCGCTACGCGACCCGGTCGTTTGTCGCGATGGACCGGACACCGGAGGCGATGTTCTTCGACAACTTCGCGGCGATCGGCCTCGAACGCCAGCGCCAACTGCTCGATCCGCGCTTTGCGGCGACGACCGCCGAGCAGGCCTACGGGCCGTCACGCGAGTACTTCGACCGGCTGAACGGCCGCAGCGCGCTCCTCGATCGCATGCTCTATACGGATCTGAAGACGTATCTCGTCGAGCTGTTGATGAAGCAGGACCAGATGAGCATGGCGGCCTCGATCGAGAGCCGCGTGCCGTTCCTGGATCACAAGCTGGTCGAGTTCGCGGCGACGCTGCCACCGCGGCTGAAGCTGCGCCGCCTCACCACCAAATGGATTCTCCGCGAAGCGGTGCGTACCGTGCTCCCGCCATCGGTGCTGGGACGCCCCAAGATGGGGTTCCCCGTGCCATTCGGGATGTGGATGCGCGGCCGCTGGAGTGACGTCGCTCGTGACGTGCTCCTCGACGGGCGAACCCGGCAGCGAGGCATCATCGATCCGGTCGCCGTCGATCGGCTGATCGCCGCACATGCGTCGGGCGCCGCGGACGGAACCGACGCGCTGTGGGGCCTGATGAACCTGGAGCTGTGGTACCGCACCTACATCGACGGCGAGGGTGTGCAGAGCCTGCCGAGCGCCGGCAGGACCGTGCCCGACGGACGCCGCGACGCCATGCTCCACGCCACCGCGTAGGCGTCGCCACCTGGAGATCGAACGACGTGAAACTGCTCTGGCTCAACGCGGGACTGCTGCTGCCGCTCGACAAGGGCGGCAAGCTGCGCACGTGGCACCTGATGCGGCAGCTGGCGCAGCGTCACGACATCACGTATGTGTCGTTCGCCGAGCGCGGTCAGGACCTGCAGCACCGAATCGGCATGCAGGAGGTGTGCGCCCGGCTGGAGACCATTCCCCGATTCGATCCGGAGAAGGGGACGCTGAGGTTCTACGCGGATGCGGCGCGGTACCTGATCGATCCGGCGCCCTACGCGGTCGCCAAGTACCGCTCGGCCGCGTATCGCAGCCGGATCGAAACGCTGTTGCGGACGGGACGATTCGATGCCATCGTGTGCGACTTCCTCGTCCCGATCGTCAACCTCCCCGGCCGTCTGCCCTGTCCGACGATTCTGTTCACGCACAACGTCGAAGCGGAGATCTGGCGACGCCATGCGGAGACCACCGGTCATCCGGTGACGCGGTTCCTCCTCCGCCAGCAGTGGCACCGGATGCGCCGGTTCGAGCGCGCCGCGTTGAGCCGCTTCGATCTCGTGCTGGCGGTCTCGGAGACGGACAGCGCGACGTTCGAACGGCTCTACCCCGGGGCGCTGACGCGATCCATCCATGTCGTCCAGACCGGCGTGGACACGGAGTACTTCACGCCGATGCCCGCACTGGAACCGGCGCGGCCGGCGCACCTCGTCTTCACCGGTTCGATGGACTGGCTGCCCAACGAGGATGGCATGCAGCTGTTCGTCCGCGAGATCCTGCCGCGGATCCGTCAAGCGGTACCGCAAGCGACTCTGAGCATCATCGGCCGCGCGCCGACACCCGCGGTCCGGCGGCTCGCCGAAGAACCCGGCGTGGAGGTCACCGGCCGCGTCGACGACGTGCGGCCGCACATCGCCGCCGGCGCGGTGTACGTCGTGCCGCTGCGTATCGGCGGCGGCACCCGGCTCAAGATCTTCGAGGCCATGGCCATGGGGAAAGCGGTCGTCTCCACGGCCATCGGCGCCGAGGGCCTTCCCGTCACCGACGGACGCGACATCGTCCTTGCCGATGACCCGGCCGCGTTCGCAGAGGCCGTAGTGCGCCTCATCCATGATCCGAGGGAGCGACGGACGCTCGAGTCGGCCGCGCGCAGGCTGGTCGTCGATCGATACGACTGGTCGGCGGTCGCGGAGGACTTCGAGCGGGCGCTCGCGAAAGGCGCGCACGCCGAGGCAGGCCTTGCCGCGCGCGCGGGCTCTGCAGAGGATCTGGTGCGCGTGGCTGCTGCAGCAAGGTCCGCGACTTCAGATACTTAAGAACCGCCGCATTTCGCGCCAGATGTACTCGATGCTCGCGGTCAGCTGATGATCGTCATCGAGCATGTGGAGTTCGACGTTCGGGCGGGCCCGAGCCCAGCGCTCCACGGTCTCCGGATTCACGGCGTCATCCTGCTTCCCTTGAAAGACCTGGATCGGCATCGCAAGTCCGGCGTTGAGAGAATCATATCGCCGGGCATCGGTATAGAACTCGTAATGGAGGCTCATCATGCGGCCGTAGCCGTGATGGAAGACGTCGAGGCGGTTGGCTCGCTGCCACTCGTCGAGTCCCGTCGTCCCGAGAATGTGCATCCGGTTGCCGCCGAGATCGAGCGCGGGGGCGAGCAGGACGAGCCGATCGATCGCCGGATGCCTCGCCGCGGCCACCTGCACGGCCACGAACGCGCCGAGACTCGAGCCGATCAGCACGACCGGCAAGGGCGGCAGGGCATCGATCTCGGTGCCGATACGCTCGATCATTCGCGTGATCGTCAGGGTCGAGAAATCGGGTTCGTTCAAGTCGGGCGTGTGAAGCGGGATGCCGAGCGGCGCGAGCTTCGCGCCGAGGAATGTCGCTTTCGATGATCGCGCCGACGAGGCGAAGCCGTGCAGATAGAAGACGTGCATGCCTCTAGCTTCACCCGTCGCGCGGTCCCCTGCCAGCGATTTCGCGTTATTCTTTGTCGCGATGATTGAGAAGCGGCGTTCGAGCATTCAAGGGTGGGGCGTCTTCGCGACCAGCGCAATTCCGAAGAACAAACGGATCGTCGACTACGCGGGAGAGAAAATCCCGAACAAGGAGAGCCTGAAACGGGAAGTGCGCTATCTGAAGCAGGGGCACATCTGGTGCTTCAAATTGAATCGGCTGTATGTCAGGGATGCGGCCGTTGGCGGCAACGTCGCGCGGTACATCAACCACTCGTGCACGCCGAACTGCTACACGCGCGTGATCGGCGACACGATCTGGATCATCGCGGCCAGGAACATCCGCAAGGGAGAAGAGCTCACCTACGATTACGCCACCGACGGCATCGGATCGATTCAATGCCGGTGTCAGCCCGACTGCGACACGAGACTCTGAGGAACGGCCGCGCCGAGCGCTGGTCTGGTGGTTACCAGTACCGGACGCGTCCGGTATCGACGTGGACGAAGTTCGAAGAGGGATAGAAGCCGACGCCACCGAGCTTCAACGAGGTCGCCGCCGCCCGCAGATCGTCCAGCCTCACGCCAGGGACGCGGATGTCCACAGCCTTGCCGACCATGTGGAGGCTCTTGCTCGCAACGCCCGTGTGTGCCCCGCCCCGTTCGCGCAGCATGGTGTTGGTGATCGGTGACCGGTAGCCGGAAATGATGTGAAACGGCGCGTCCACGTCGAGCGTCCCGCCGAGCTCGTGGAGCAGATCGAGGAGCTGGGGATCGATCGGCTTGACCTCGTTCTGACGGAAGTCGCGAAGCAGATGGTCGATCCGCGAGAGCGCGTCCGGCTGATACACGCCGTCGCAGCAGTATGAGGTCGTGAGCCGCTCACCGGTGTGGGTGTGAAACAGCGAGAGCACGCGTTCGCGGCGCTTCCCGGCGGGCGCAGGCGCCGCCTGCAGACGTCCTGGAACGAGAGCAGCACGCGGCCGCCGCACCGAAGCCGAGAAACGAACGGCGATTGACATTCTTCTGCCCCTGCGGCTCGTTCTCGTGTCGGCTCATCGTAAAACGTTCCCCCAGCTCGAGCGTAGCGTGCTACCTCGAGTGATGCGGCGCAAGTTGTCGGTGCATGCCCATTGGACCATGCCTCCTTCGTTCGATCAAGCTGAACCTCGCGCGTAAATGACGTCAAACAGAGGCTTTAGAGCCGAGGTCGAGGGCCCTTGGAGAAACCGCCAATGATATAGTCGCCGGATGCACGGAATTTTCACCGCGTGGGGACGAATCCTGCGCGGCTACCGACCCGCGCTGTCGGTTGAGATAACGCGCGAGTGCCCTCTTCGATGTCCCGGCTGTTATGCCTACGGCGATGACCACCTCGGCGGCGACATCACACTACGTCAGGTCAGCGATTTCAAGGGACAAGAGCTGATCGATCGCTTCATGGCGCTCATCGACCAGCACAGGCCTTTACATGTATCGATCGTCGGCGGCGAGCCTCTCGTCCGGTTTCGCGAGCTCAACGATATCCTGCCAAAGCTGGCAGATCGCGGGATCTACTCACAGCTCGTCACGAGCGCCGTGCGCCCGATTCCACAGGAGTGGGCCGAGGTCCCGCGGCTGCAGATCGTCGTCTCGATTGACGGCCTCCAGCCCGAGCACGACGTGCGGCGCAAGCCGGCCACTTACGATCGCATCCTGAAACACATCGTGGGCCATCAAATCACGGTCCACTGCACCGTGACCCGGCAGCAGGTGCAGCGGGACGGATACCTCGATCAGTTCGTCGATTTCTGGTCGGCCAACCCGCACACCCGGCAGATCTGGGTCAGCCTCTACACCCCGCAAGTCGGCGAAGAGTCCCCGGAGCGGCTGCAGCCGGAGGATCGGGAGCGCGTGGTCGCCGCGCTGATGCACCTGCGGACGCGCTATCCCAAACTCAAGATGCCGAAGGGCATGATCGAGGTGTACGCCGACCCGCCCAAGCACCCGGGCGAGTGCGTGTTCGCGCAGACCACGACGTGCGTGTCGGCGGACTTCAAGCACCAGATTTCGCCCTGTCAGTTCGGCGGTACGCCGGACTGCACGAACTGCGGCTGCATCGCATCGGCGGGGCTGGGCGCCGTCGGACGCCACCGGCTGCCCGGCGGCGTGCGCGTGGGCGCAATTTTCGAGCAGTCCCGCCGCATCGGACAGCGGGTGCGGCAGTTCCGGGCGAGCGCGAACAGTTGATATACTCGAACGGTTCGATGCGACTAATCCGGAAGACAAGCCGCAAGGCGCGGTCCGTGCGGGAGTTTGCGCGTGGGCTCGCGCACACGGACCATCCGCTGCTGGTTCACATCGTGCCCATCCGGCGTTGCAACATCGACTGCGGCTATTGCAACGAGTACGACAAGGTCTCCAAGCCGGTGCCGGCCGCCGAGATGCTCTCGCGCATCGACAAGCTGGCGGATCTCGGCAGCTCGGTCATCGCCTTCAGCGGCGGCGAGCCGATGCTGCACCCCGATCTCGACCACCTCATCGCACGGATCCGGCAGCGTGGCAAGATCGCCGGCCTGATCACCAACGGCTACCTGCTGTCACCCAAGCGCATCCAGGACCTGAATGCCGCGGGGCTCGATTACCTGCAGATCAGCATCGACAACGTCGAGCCGGATGAAGTCTCGAAGAAGAGCCTGCGCCTGCTCGACAAGAAGCTGCAGTGGCTGCGCGAGCACGCCCACTTCGACATCAACATCAATTCCGTGGTCGGCGGCGGCATCAAGAATCCGGAAGACGCCCGCACGATCAACCGGCGTGCGCGGGAGCTGGGGTTCTCCACCTCGATCGGCATCATCCACGACGGCTCCGGACTGCTGAAGCCGCTCGGCTCGACCGAGCGCGCCGTGTTCGACGATGTGATGTCGCGGATCAACGGCGGCCGGCAGGTGCTGAAGAACCTGTACTCGGGCATCCGGAAGTTCCAGACCAACCTCGCCGATGGCCGGCCTAACGAGTGGCAGTGCCGGGCCGGCGCACGCTACCTCTACATCTGTGAGAACGGCCTGGTGCACTGGTGTTCTCAGCAGCGCGGCTCTCCCGGCATCGCGCTCTCGGCGTACACGCTCGCCGACATCAAGCGGGAATTCCTCGAGCCCAAGTGGTGCGCGCCGATGTGTACGATCGGGTGCGTGCACCGCGTCTCCATGATGGATTCGTGGCGGAAGCCGCAGCGCCAGAATGGGGGCATGCCGCAGGGATCGGTCAGCGAGTTCTCGTGATCTATGGCAACCCAGGCGTCCTTCGACATAACATCCGGAGTAGATCTGCAGGAAGTCGACAACGCGGTCAACCAGGCCAAGAAAGAGGTGGCCCAGCGCTACGACTTCAAGGGGTCGCGCGCGGCAGTCGATCTGAATCGCGGCGAGAACACCATCACGCTCGTCGCCGACGACGAGTTCAAGTTGAATGCGCTCTGGGAGATCCTCCAGGGCCGCATGGTCCGCCGCGGCGTCCCGGTCAAGAACCTGACGCTCGGAACCGTCGAGCGTGCCGCGAACGACACCGTCCGCCGCACGGTATCCTTGCAGCAGGGCATTCCGACCGAGGCCGCCAAGGCAATCGTCCAGTTTCTGAAAGATCGCAAGATGAAGAAGGTGCAGGCCGCGATCCAGGCAGATCAAGTCCGGATTTCGTCCGGGTCGAAAGACGATCTGCAGGAGGCCATTCGCGTCCTGCGCGAGCACGACTTCGGCATCGCCCTCCAGTTCGGGAACTACCGGGGCTGACCATGGCCACGACATCGAAACTGGCGCGCTGGAATTGCCTCGCTGGCGCGACGCTGATTGCCGCACTCTCGCTTGCGCCCACCGGCCTGCACGCCCAGACCAAGGTCGATCCCGCCCCGACCAAGGCCAAGCCTGCCCAGACCAAGGTCAATCAGGACGCGCAGCTGATCGTGGAGTTCCAAAAACGCGTGGAGGCGTATCTCAGACGTTCACAAGAAAGCCGACACGAGCCTGAAGGAGGTCCCGAACACCGCCCCGCGGGAGCAGGTGACCGCGCATCAGCGCGCGCTGCAGCGTTCGATTGCGAACGCCCGCGCCAACGCCGAACAGGGAGACATCTTCACGCAGCCGATTCGCGCCTACTTCCGCCGCCAGATCACGCGCGCACTCGCCGGGACTCGACGCCGCCGATCTCAGAGCCTCGATCATGGAAGAGAACCCTGGGCCGATCCAGCTGCGGATCAACGGCGCGTTTCCGGAGCTCGGTGCCGATGACCACGATGCCGCCGCAGATTCTCGCCGCCATGCCGAAGCTCCCGAGCGGAGCTCGAGTTCCGCTTCATCGGGAATCGCCTGATCCTGCTCGACGCTCACGCCCAACTCGTCGTCGACTTCATGGACGACGCAATTCCCAACTGATCGGCCTCAGTCCGGTGTTCCACCCGAACCTCGACCGCCATCGTCCTGCGATTTGCCTCATCACACTGGCCATCGCCGTGGGCTGCCTGGCGACCGCGACCAGCGGCCCGACGGCTCCGGTCGCGGTCATCCCGCTGCAGGCTCAGGCAGCGGCAGCCGGCGGCCGCGCCAACACCCCTGCCGAACAAGGAAGGATCGCTGAAATTCGCGGTGCTGGGAGATTTCGGCACCGGCGACAAGGAGCAATACCTGCTCGGCGAGCAGATGGCGAAGGTGCGCGAGCAGTTTCCATTCGAGTTCGTGGTCACGGTCGGCGACAACATCTACGGCGGCGAGAGTGCGCGCGATTTTCAGAGGAAGTTTGAGATCCCGTACAAACTGCTGCTCGATGCCAAGGTGAAGTTCTACGCGTCGCTCGGCAACCACGACTCGCGCCAGCAGACGCGCTACGCGCCATTCAACATGGACGGTCAGACCTACTACACCTTCAAGGCGCCGCACGAAGACGTCCGCTTCTTCGCGCTCGAATCGGACTATCTGAACCCGACACAGCTGGCGTGGCTCGAAAAAGAGCTCGAGGACTCGAACGAGGACTGGAAGATTCCGTACTTCCACCATCCTCTGTACTCCTCGGGCGACCGTCATGGTTCGGATACCTCGAGACGGCGGGTGCTCGAGCCGCTGTTCATCAAATACGGCGTGTCGGTCGTGCTGACCGGACACGATCACGTCTACGAGCGCACCAAACCCCAGAACGGGATCGTGTACTTCGTCGTCGGATCCGGCGGACAGCTCCGGCGCGGCAATCTGGAGGACCGCTCCCCCATCATGGCGGCCGGGAACGACACGATCCACGTGTTCATGGCGGCCGAGATCTCCGGCGACGAGATGACGTTCAACGCGATCTCGCGCACCGGCGAGGTCGTCGACTCCGGCGTCATCGTCAGGCGCAAGCAGGATTAGCGCGCGGTTGGCTCACCGGCGATGAAGTGTCGGGAGGAACGCTGACCGGAAACTGAAATCAGGCCTTCGTCGCGGCACTGGCGGCAGCCGCGTCGGCGGACTTGGCTGAGGCCGCGCTCTCTCGCAGCTCCGCGACTTCCGCCTTCGGCATCGTCTTCAGCCAGTCGCCTTCGAAGATCTCGACCATCCGCCTGGCCACGGCGCTGTCACTGACAATCACCCCGACTTCGCGGCGGCCGTCGAGCTCGAGCTTGCGCAGGCTCTGGCTGCCGACGAACGCCGACGAGCCGTCGCGGATCATCGCGCGAACGTGCAGGCGAAGCCCCGGCATCTTCCGCGCCTCGATCCCGGTCACCCCCTTGCCGGTCTTCCCCAGCACGCGGATGTCGACGCCGTCCTTGAGCCGCGCCATCAGCAGCTTCACCATCTTCGGATCGCTGATTTTCGCGTCGTAGATGAGCAGCTGCTTCTTCGCGCCCTCGATGAACTCCGCGAGGATCTTCCGCGACGATTCCGGGCTGACCACGAGACGGTCGTGATTCGGGGTGTAGGGCTGGCGTGTGCTGTCCGCCTCGAACAGCGCGGACGCCTCCTTGACCAGCCGCGGGTCCTTGGTGACGATGCCGAAGCTCCGGCTCTTCTCGATGTCCAGCTTCGTGTAATTGAAGCCGACCACGTACAGCTCGTCGTCCACGATCATCAGCTTGCCGTGATAGCGCAGGAGATCGTCGGCGGTGCGGGCGACGATGACGCCGGCAGCGAGCATCTTCGCCTCGAGCTTGCGCAGCCCCTTCTCACCGCCGCGGTTGGTGTGGGCGATGAGCGCGCGCACCACGACGCCGCGCGCGACTGCCGCTTCGAGCGCCTTCTCCAGCTCGGGGCGATCGAACCGGAAGATCAGGATGTCGATGTTCTGTTTGGCGTGACGGACGGCCTGCAGCAGCGGCGCCAGGCCGTCGTCCGGCTGGATGATCAGATTCACGGGCGTGGCAGCATCCGGTTAGGTCTTCTTCGCTTTCTTGTCGGTCCACTCGACGGAAGCATGGCCTTCTGGATCGAGCTTCAGCAGGGCGTTCGACACTTTGTCGGTCCGCAGCTCGAGCGGTACCTGGACATCGTAGCAGACCTCCTCATCCGAGGACGTGCGCAGCTCGAACTTCAGCTTGTAGCGGCGCAGGATCTCCTCGAACTGCGGCCGCATCGAGTCGGTATCCTTGCCGGCTTTGATCTTCAACTCGAACCGCTTCATGCCCTCGTCGAACGACTCGATCACCCACAGCGCGGCAACCAGGAACGCGGTCGAGAACACCGCCAGCGCGTAGACTCCGACGCCCGAAGCGAGGCCGACGGCGAGTGCCGAGAGCATGACGACCGCGTCCTTCGGATCGTCGATTTTCGAGCGATAGCGGATCAGGCTGGCCACACCGACAATGCCGAAGGCGCGCGCCAGGCTGGCGCCGACGACGAGCATGATGATGGCGCCGACGACCGCCAGCACGATCTGCGTCTGGATGACGGCTGGGTCGCGCCGCGGCGTGCCGCGCCGGCGCGGGCGGAACGCGAGCGCCGCGCCGAGCGCCGACGCGAGCGGCAGCCGGACCATCGCATCGTCGATCTCGTGCAAGGGATGCGTCGGGTGATTGTCGGTGTCCTGCCTCTGCGCCGGTTGCGGCTCTTGCGGCAACGCCGCCGCAGGCTCCTGCGGCTGCGCCAGCACATGAACCGGGCACGCGAGGAGCAGCAGCACGAGCGCGGCAGGAACCGCAGCGGCCCGCAGCGTGCCGGAAAATGTACGCATCATTCCTTCAGCTGAAGGCCTTCGGCGATCTTCTGCTCGAGACGGCGGATGAAGCGGTCGGCGATCGGCTTGGGGTAGCCCCCGGCACGAAACGCGTCCTGCAACTGGGTGTCGGTCAGCGCCGACAGGCGCTCGCAGATCCATCGCACGTCGGCCGGGCGGATGCGCGCGACGAGCGCCTTGTGCCGGCCGTGGTACTCGAAGCGGACGAAGCCGTCCTCGATCCCCTTGATGAACGGCGTCTGTTCGAAGACTTCGATGTCACCCCGCGGCGGATCGATCATGCCGGTGCGCCCGAACGTCTGGCCGAGATCGCGCGCCACGTACCAGCGGCGCGTGCCTTCGACCGGCTCCTTGAGCGTGTAGATGACGTTCTGCTGCTCCTTGAGATCGGAGTTGCCGAGCATCACCTGGAGAACGAGCAATCCGTTCAGCGGCCTGGTGCCGACAAACGGGTTCTCCTCGTACGACCAGGGTTCGCCGCTCTCGAGGCCGTGAAAGTCCGGCGCCCGTTCACGGAAACGCCCGGGCAGCTGCGGATCCGGTGACGGGGCTTTCTTCGCGTGCCACTCGGCCAGGTAGTACACGGGAGGCTGGTGATAGCCGACGCCCCACAGCAGCCGCGAGGCCACGACTTCGGTCGGCGCTTCGGGCGGAAGCTTCACGCTCCATTCGCGCTCCTTCGGATCGACAACCGTGTAGCCGCGGCTGAAGCCGCCGCGTTTGACCTCGATCACCGTGTACGGAACTGCCGGATCCGGGGCGAGCCGCTTGCCGCCGACGCCCCAGAACAGGTCGCGCGCGGCCCTGGGTTGAAGCCACAACTCAGCCAGATCCGCGTCCGCTGTCGATGTGTCGCGCGCGGATGACAGGGCAGCGGGCGAAACAGCAAGAAGCCCGGCCGTCAGGACGGACAGCCAGATGAGCAGGCTGCGGCGATCGGTACTCCGCGACGTCAGTACAGACAATTTCTTCCACCATCCGCCCCGAATTGGGCGGTCCTGCTGAGATGTTTGCAATCGGCCTGCCCGATCGCCGAGGCCAGCTCATGCAGAGTCACCTGAAATCGTGGGATTGTGGTTCCGGGCCGTCACCGGTCAGCGCGAGGACACGCTCCGCCTTCACCGATGTCACGCCCTCCTGCAACTGCAGCGTCCCCTCAACGAGCAGATAGGGAGCGCCGACGATCGTCGTGCGCAGCGCGGTGAACAGATCGGGACGGACGATGATGTTGGCAATGCCCGTTTCATCCTCGAGCGTGAGGAACACGAATCCCTTCGCCGTGCCCGGACGTTGCCGCGTAATCACGGCGCCGGCCACGCGCACGCGCCGCCCGTTCTTGCCGTGCGGCAGGTCGACGGCCCGCAGCACGCCGCGCATCGCCAGCTCCATCCGGCGGAGCGCGAGCGGATGCGGTCCGATCGTCAGGCTCGAACCGGAGTAATCGGCCAACAGCCGTTCGCTCGGCGTCATCGGGCGGAGAGGGCTTTGCGACTTCGACGTCGGGACTGGGGACTCGGGGCTCGGGACTGGGGCGTCTCTCGGAACTGGGGACTCGGGACTCGGGATTCGGGCGTATCTCGGGGCTCGGGGCTCGGGACGCGGGACTGTGTCCTCTTGATCCGTGTCGCGGAACAATTCTCCCGCGGGGCGGATCGCGCGCTCGATCTGCCACAACGCGCTTCGCCGATCGTGACCGAATGCGTTCAACGCGCCGATCTCCGCGAGCGTGGCCAGTTCGTCACGGCGAAGGCCGGTGCGCGCGATTAGATCTTCGATCGTGGCGAATCTCGCACTGCGGCGGGACTCGGGACTCTCGACTGGGGACTTGGGACTAGGGACTGGGGACTGGGCTCTCGGGCATGTCTCGGGAGGCTCGGGCGCTAGAGCTGGGACTCGGGACTTGGGGGTTGCGCTCCATTCATTCGCGCAGATGTTGCAGAACCAGCCGCCGTCCTGCGTCTCCTCGATCATCGACGCATCATCACACCCGCACTTCGGGCAACGCGCCCAGCCCGAGTCCCGAGCCCCGAGCCCCGAGTCCCGAGATGACCCGCCCGAGTCCCCAGTCCCGAGTCCCGAGTCCCGAGATGACCCGCCCAAGCCCCGAGTCCCGAGCCCCGAGTCCCGTTGCAATGCGATCCGCCGCCCAATCTCCTGCCTCAGCCCATTGACGTACATCAGGCCGAGACGAACGCGGCCATCCGGCATGACGCGGCATTCCCAATCCGATACCTGGACGTCGATCGGCGCAAACCGGACGCCGCGGCGCTGCGCATCCTTCACCAGCGTGGCAGGATGATAAAACCCCATCGGCTGGTTGTTCAGCATCGCCGTGTAGAACGCCGCCGGGTAGTGCGCCTTCAGGAAGGCGCTCGCGTACACGAGCAAGGCAAAGCTGGCCGCGTGCGACTCAGGGAACCCGTACAGCGCAAATGACGTGATCGATCGGAGGATCTCTTCGGCCGCCGCGCCGGTGATCCCCTGCCGCTCCATTCCCACGCGCAGCTTGCCTTCCACCTGCTTCATCCGCTTCTCGGATCGCTTGAATCCGAACGCGCGGCGGAGCTCCTCGGCTTCACCGCCCGAGAAGCCGGCCGCCACCATCGCCATGCGCAGCAGCTGCTCCTGGAACAGCGGCACGCCGAGCGTCCGGCGCAGGATCGGCTGCAGCGACGGATGCGGATACGCCACCGGCTCGACCCCCTGCCGCCGCTTCAAATAGGGATGCACCATCTGCCCGACGATCGGCCCGGGCCTGATGATCGCGACCTCGACGACGATGTCATAGAAACAGGTGGGGCGGAGCCGCGGCAGCGTCGCCATCTGCGCGCGCGATTCGACCTGGAAGATGCCGACCGTATCCGCTTCCTGCAACATTTTGTAGATCGCCGGATCGTTCGGTGGCAGATGCGCCAGATCTACTCGCGTCGGGACTGGGGACTCGGGACTGGGGACTCGGGCGTGTTCCGGGACTCGGGAGGCATCTTCGTCTCCAGTCCCTGATTCATTCACCAGATGCAGCGCATCCTGAATGACCGCCATCATTTTTCCCGGTCGCGGGGCCCCACCCCCGCTCCCTGCCGCCTCGGGGCTCGCAGACTCGCCCTCGGCGGCGGCCGCAGGCGCTCCCAGGTGACTGGTATTCACCAGATGCAGCGCATCCTGAATTACCGCCATCATTCCCAGTCCTAGCAGATCGACCTTGATCAATCCCATGTCGGCGCAATCGTCCTTGTCCCATTGCACGACGACGCGGTCCGGCATGGTGGCGTTCTCGAGCGGCACGATCTCATCCAGCCGGCCCTGGCACATCACCATGCCGCCGGAATGCTGCCCGAGATGCCGCGGCAGATCCTGAATGCGCTGCCAGAGCTGGGCGAAGATCTGCACCGTCTGATGGTGGGCGTCGATGCCGACCTCGCGCAGATGCCGCTCGAGCGTGTCCTGGGGGTCGACCCATTCGAAGTGGTTGAGCACCTTGGCGAGCCGATCGATCTGATCCGGCTCGATCGACAGGACCTTCCCCACTTCCCGCGCGGCGCTGCGCCCGCGATACGTAATCACGTTGGCCGTCATCGCCGCGCCGAGCTTGCCGTACTTCTCGTACATCCGCTGAATCACCTGCTCGCGGCGATCGCCGCTCGGCAGATCGAGATCGATGTCCGGCCACTCGCCCCGCTCCTCCGAGAGAAAGCGCTCGAACAGCAGTTCCATCCCGATCGGATCGACCGCGGTGATGCCGAGGCTGTAGCAGACGGCGCTGTTGGCCGCCGACCCGCGTCCCTGCACCAGGATGTCGTGCTGGCGGCAGTAATTCACGATGTCCCAGACGATGAGGAAATAGCCGGCGAGATCCAGCTTCTCGATCAGATCGAGCTCGCGCTCGATCTGCCGCCGGGCGCGATCGTCGTAGGGCCGGTACCGCTCCCGCGCCCCCACCTGCGCGATCTTGCGCAGGAACGACATCATCGTCTCGCCTCGCGGAACCGGGTATCGGGGAAGCGATAGCCGAGATCGGCCATCGTGTAGGCGATGCGATCCGCCAGCTCGCCGCTCGCGGCGATGGCCTGCGGCAGATCGGAGAACAGGCGGGCCATCGCCTCGGGAGACTTCAGATAGCGTTCCGCGTTGCAGCTGAGACGCCGGCCGGCATGCGCGAGCGTCGTCTTCTGCCTGATGCAGGTGAGCACGTCGTAGAGCGGCCGATCGGACGGCTCCGCGAACCGCACGCCGTTGGTCGCCAGCACCGGCACGTGAAACGCGGACGCGAGGTCCAGCAGCAGCTGGTTGTCCCACTCCTGCTCGCGAAGGAGATGCCGCTGCAGCTCGATGTACACCTGCGAGGCGCCGAACGTCCCGAGAATGCGATCGACGAGGCCGCCGACGCCGAAGCGCGGGCCGTCGATCGCCGTCCGCCCGACCAGCGCGATGAGGCCGCCGACCTGGCCGTCCAGATCGGCGAACGTCAGGACCCCTTCCCCCTTGGCCGCCCGCAGCTTCATCGTCGTGACGAGGCGGCAGAGATTCCGGTAGCCGGCACGCGATTCGATGAGGACGGGTAGCGTGAAGAGCCGGCGCTCCAGATCCGGCAGGCGGCGATCGTGAGCCGACGGCCGCCGATCGGTGCCGGGCGGCTGGCGCCCGCCGTCGTGCGTCGCCGCCATCGTCAATTCGGCGCCGATCATCGCCTTGATGCCGGCGCGCTTCGCCGCGAGATGAAATCGCGGCGCGCCGTACACCCCATCGCGATCGAGCAGCGCGAGCGCCGGATATCCCAGCTCCACGGCACGGTCGACGAGCGCCTCGGGCAGCGAGGCGCCGTCGAGAAAGGAAAAGGCGGAGGCGGAATGGAGCTCGGTATATTTCATTTCACGTGCTGCGTCCTATGTGCTACGTGCTCACGTGCTTCCGTGCGACGTCCTGCGTGCTCACGTGCTTTCCGTGCGACGTAGCACGTAGCACGTAGCACGTAGCACGAAAAGCACGTTCGCACCCAGCACGTAGGACGCAGCACGTACTTCAGTCCACCACTCCTTCCAGCCACCACCCATCGGCGTCGCGATCGCGGAAGAGCCGGCAGACCGTGCCGTCGCTCAGCGCGACGTCCCACTCGTCCCGATTCCAGCGGCCCGATTCCCACCATCCCCCCGAGATGCGCCACGGACCGGCCGCCTGCTCCACGACCCCTCCCGGCATGCGCTGGCGATCGATGGCAACCCGGATCGGGCGTCCGCTTTCGACGGCGACACGGATGGCGATGGGTGGACGGAAGCGGCGCAACACAGACGGTGGGATCTCAGACGTCGTCAACTCCCAACTTCCAACTTCCAACTTCCAAAGCGAGTGGTTCGCACCAGCTGGGTGAAAGTCGACGCGACTGGATATGTTGCTTCGGCTTTCACCCAGACGGTTCGGGCCACGCGCCTTGGAAGCTGCCCGCCGCCGCTCGTCGGCTGGGTCGCAGCCGACGAGCTCTGGCGAGGCCTCGCCGTAGCGCGCGTCGATCCCGCGCGCGCGGAGGCGGGGAAGTTGGGAGTTGGGAGTTGACGATGATCGCATTTCAGCGAAAGCCGTAGGACCCATCGCCCATCCGTCGGGCCGGTGCGTATCGAGCAGCATGGGGGAACCGCAGCGCGTCTCGCCGACGAGCGCGCCAAGACGCGCCATCAGCGTCGCCAGCGTCTCGGGTGACGGGACGGCCCGTTCGAGCAGCGAGGTACTGGACGATGCGCGCGGGCGCGGGATCGAGCTCGATCGACACCACGTCCACCGCCGCGGACGGTGGATGGGATTCCAGATCGAGCAGCAGCAGCGTGCGCAGGACGCGCGGATCGCGCATCGGCGCCGGCAGCTGCAGCAGCCGCGCATGCGACGTCCGATCGGTCAGCCGCAGCGACAGATGCATCGCGACCGCGCCGCGGTCCGCCTGCTCG
Organism: uncultured Acidobacteriota bacterium; assembly: GCA_963785755.1. Taxonomy (GTDB): domain Bacteria; phylum Acidobacteriota; class Vicinamibacteria; order Vicinamibacterales; family 2-12-FULL-66-21; genus JACCXG01. The sequence continues at coordinate 360,287 of CAWAXG010000075.1, forward strand.
AGCGCGGACGCCAGCGGATCGAGCAGCCGGGCGAACACGAACGACAACGGCTCGAGCGTGTCGATCGGCCACTCCAGCTCGCACGATCCGATGAAACGCACCACCTCGGGATCCGGGATGAGCGGACGCGGATCGATGCCGCGGGCGAGGCGTTGCACGGCCACGCCCGCGGCGCCCAGCCTGGCGGACAGCTCGGGCGCCGGCAGCGCCGCGAATTCGCCGATCGTCGTCAGCCCCCAGCGCCGCAGCACGTCGAACGCCTGCCCTTTCCTGGCGGCGGACCGTGAACGCCGTGCGGGCCTCGCGGCGGCTTCAGCGTCCTCGCGCTCCGCAAGCAGCTGGTGCAGGACCGCGATCGGCACCTCACGCAACGCCACTTCGGGATCGCCGGTCGCCACGGTCACCCCCGGCGTCGCGCGCGCGAGCAGCACCGCCGCCATCTGCGACGTCGCAATGGCGACCCGCGGCGCCCCGGCCTTTGCGAGATCGCCGGCGATCGCCGGCGCCTCTCCCAGCAACCGCTGCAGCCCGGCGACATCGAGCACGACGCTGCCACCAGGCCACCGCTCGATGCGCGGCGAGAAGTCGCGCGCGATTGTCATGAGCCGATCGCACGGCGCGCCATGGAGCGCCGCGTACAACTCACGCGTACCGGCAACCGGCGGAACCGGCCGCGTGGCCACCGGCCCTGGACGCGGCAGGAGCGCCGACGCCGACGCCAACACGTCCCCGCGGTCCACATCCGGAATCGAGGGCGTCAGATCATCGTAGGAGGGGATGCGCATCGACTCACCGCTTTATCAACTCCCAACTTCCAACAATTCCCGAACTCCCACGAAGCGCGTGGCTCGCAATCTTCTGGGTGAAAGCCGTTACGACATCGTCCATTTGTCGCGGCGTTCGACCCCGGCGAGGCCTGCAATAGCGCGCGTCGTTTCGGCGAGCGGAGGCTTGGAAGTTGGGAGTTGACATAGTCACCACCGATAGCCGACACAATCCGCGGCCGCAGCGTGAGCCCGCGCAGCCGCCGCGTCCGGGCGCTCGTCCCGATCCAGTCGCCGGCACGATCCACGGAGGACTCGAGCGCAATCGTGACGCCGCCGGGACTGCGCGCGATGTGCTCGGATCCGACGAGCAGGGCGATCGTCTGACTGCCCTCGATGACCCGTGACAACCGCATCCAGGTCGTATGTGGAAACTGCCGCAGCGCCAGGGGCCGGACGTCAGCGAGATCGAACACGACCACGCCGAATCCACCGGCCTGCAGGATGAGATTCATCGCCTTCAGCGCGCGATCGGCATTACCCGTTTCCCGGACCCAGAGCAGGCGTCGAACATCGACGCCGGCGGCCGCGGCGGTCAGCGGATCGAAGCGATCGTCGGTATCCACGAGCGCGACGGCCTCTCCGCGCCCGGCGGCCGCCGCCGTGATGGCCGCGACCAGCGCCGATCGTCCCGACGACCGGGCGCCAATCACCTCGGATAAATGACCCCGCCGCAGCCCTCCCCCGAGGCGATCGTCGAGCAGGGCCCACCCCGTTGACGCCAGGCGGTCGGCGTCAGGCGGCCGGCCGGACTCGGAGGTCGTCAGGGTGACGTCGAGCTTGCGGGCCCGGAGCAACGATTCGAGTTGTGCGCGACCCGGCCGCATATTCGCTTTTTGTTCGCCTCACGGCCGAGTATAGTGCTCCACCCCGGGCGGATCAAGCGCCCCGTTCAACATTTCGCAGATTGCCGAAAGTTGCGTTACTTCAATGGTTTGCGATCTGCGATTAAGATGAATGCTTGCTCGTACAGCCGTTCCTCCGCCGCGCGCTGGCGGCCTTCACCTATCGCGACTTCCGGGTTCTCTGGTTCGGCGCCTTCACCTCGACAGTCGGCACCTGGATGCAGAAGGTCGCCCAGAGCTGGCTCATCCTTGATCTCACCAAGTCGTCGTTGTCGTCGTTCTATCTCGGCCTCGACGATTTCCTCGGCCAGCTCCCGATCCTGCTCCTCACGCTGCTCGGCGGAGTGATCGCCGATCGGCACGATCGCCGCCAGCTGCTGCTGTCGTCGCAGTACGTGCAGATGGCGATCGCCCTGATCCTGGCGGCGCTCGTCTTCTGGAACCGCATCACGATCTGGCACATCCTGGCGTTGTCATTCACCGCGGGGATCGCGCAGGCCTTCGGCGGTCCGGCGTATCAGTCGCTGGTGCCGACGCTCGTGGAGCGCAAGGATCTGCCGAACGCGATCGCGCTCAACTCGATTCAGTTCAACCTCGCGCGCGTGTTCGGGCCGCTGTTCGCGGGCACCACGCTGGCCGCCTTCGGCACGGCGATGTGCTTCGGGTTGAACGCGCTCTCGTTTCTCGTCGTGATCGTCGCGCTGCTCTCCCTGACGATAAAGCACATCAGACCCATCGACCAGAAACCGCTCCTCCACGAGCTGAAGGGAGGCCTGAGCTATGTGCGGGGGGAAGCGTCGATCATCGCGCTCACCGTCGTGGCGTCGCTGTCGACGTTTCTCGGGCTGCCGCTGCTGACGTTCCTGCCGATCTTCGCGCGCGAGATCTTCCACGGCGATGTCGGGCGGTACGCCGAGATGATGGCCTACTCGGGCGCCGGCGCCGTCGTCGGCGCGCTGATTACGGCGTGGCTCGGGAAGTTCAAGCACATGGGACTGGCCGTGCTGCTCGTGCAGCTGGTCTTCGGCCTGCTGCTGACGGCGTTCGCGATCTCGCGGATTGGCTGGCTGAGCAACCTGCTGCTGTTTCTCGCCGGCGGCGCGCTGCTGATGGTGTTCTCGATGACCGCGTCGCTGGTGCAGCTCATCGTCCCCGACCACCTGCGCGGCCGCGTGATGAGCATCTACATGGTCGCGTTCCGCGGCGGCATGCCGCTCGGCAGCCTGTGGGCCGGCTACGCCGCGACGCTCAGCTCGGCGCCGACCGTGCTCGCGATCAATGGAGTGCTGTTAGCGCTGGTGGCGTCGTATTTTCTGGTGCGAAGCCACAGTATCCGCGAGCTCTAGTCACGTCCTACGTGCTACGTGCTGTGTGCTCACGTGCTCTCCGTGCTACGTGCTGCGTGCTCACGTGCCCTTCGTGCTCGTGCCTCGAGTCGCTGACCCGTGGCTTCCGGCTTGAGCCGGAAGAACGCGACAGCAAGAATTTTTTCCTGAATAACTCTTTGTGCTCTTGGTGTGCTTCGTGAGCTTGGTGCTTGCGTGCCGTAGGCCGTTCTGTGGGGCGTAGAGGCTACGCGCTCATGATCCAGAACGCTCCGAGCGCGATCGACCCGAACGCCATGATCACCGCGGCGGCCTGCCCGACCCGCGCGGCGGCGGCGGCGGACATGAGGCGTGCGAAGGCGACGCCGAACAGGGCCATCGACAGCAGGATCCCCACGCCGAATACCGCGATCATCAGCACCAGGGTCCCGAGCGGCGCCGCGTCGATGCGATCGCCGAACGGCGCGAGCGTGGTCAGCGCGCGGACGCTGCTGAGCGCGAAGGCGGCGCCGACGATCGTCGGCAGGTGCGAGTGCGCGGCCTCCAGCGGGTGCCGTTCGCGGCGGCCGACGTGCAGATGCCAGTGGGCCGCCGGCTCGTTGCCGTGCGCGTGAGAGTGCCCGTAGATCCGGCCCGCGCGCACGCCCCAGAGACCGATCCCGCCCAGCACGATCAACAAGGCCCCGCCGATCACCTCGCCCACGCGCTCGAAGAGCAGCGGGAGCGACCACCCCAGCGCCAGCAGCGCGGCGGCGGCAATCGCGAGCAGCAAGGCATGACCGACGGCGAACCGGACGGCAATACCGACGGCGCGGCTGCGCTGCCGCGCCGCGGTTTCGGCGGCGCCGCCGACCGACAACGCCGCGATCGCCATCAGATGATCAGCGCCCAGACCGTGGAGGAAACCGAGAAAGAGGGCGGAGGTGAAGAGGAGCACAGACACCCGCGATTGTATCAGGGCCGTCCGCCTTCGCCTACGCTACGGCGGACAAGCCGCGCGACCTGTCCGCCGTAGCTTCAGCGTAGGCGGAAGCGCGTGGGGGTGGGGCCCCACGCGCATCAAGTAAAGATGGCGCCTCCCGAGAATCTCCGGATCGTCGAAGAGATCACGTGCAACGCATCCCCCATCGACTCTTCCGTCGTCGGGTTGCCTATTTCCCCACTTTGATCGTCCACGCCACCGGCACGTTCTGCGGCACATAGCAGATCGCGTCGTCGCAGGCCTGGTAGCGGACCGTGCCTTTGATGGTGACGTCGCCTGCGGCGCCCTTGCCAAGGGTCACCGGCTGTTCGATCCGGAACGGCTTGCTGTAGACCTGCTGGGTTTCCTTCAGCGGCGCGAAGAAGTATTTCTCCGCCGGCGGAAAGCGGATCGGCTGCGCCTTGAATGCCTCGTCTGGCGTCAGCGTCAGCGCGATCGGGATGTACTCCTTCTGGTCCGGCGCGTAGACGTGCATCTTCGGCTTCGGCTCGACATCGACGAACAGCGACACCCGGGCGCCGGGCGCGGCCGCCGTTGGCTTCGCGGACGCGCTGATCTTCAGGTGCTTCGTATCGGTCACGAGCTTGCTGGTATCGACGTCCTTGCTGCGGGTGAGCGCGGGCGGCTGGGACTGCGCCGACCCCAGCACAACGGCAAAAAGCACCAGCACGAGCGATGTGCGAAGGACCATGAAACCAGCGTACAACAAAACGTCCCGCGGGTCATGGACCCGCGGGACGCCATTGTCGAACGAACGCCGACTCAGAACAGGATGCGCGCCTGCAGCCTGAATTCGCGGCGCGACTGGAAGACGTTCGGCGTGTTGTAGAACGGGTTCGGCCGCATCGTGCCCGTGTAGCCGGCGACGCGCTGATTGAGGTCGTAGGCGCCGGTCGCGTTGTACAGCGAGAACGCCGGCGGATTGGCCACCGACAGGTTGTCACGGTGTGTCGACGGCCCCTGGGTAATGGTCAGGAAGTAGTTCGTCCAGGTGTCCTGGTCGAGCACGTTGTCGACATTCGCATTGAGCTGAATCCTGGCGTGGCCGGGCAGCCCGAACTCCTGGGTCGCGTTGAGATCGAGCTGTGAGATCACCGGGGTGCGGCCAAGGTCGTTCCGGCCGAACGGGAACACCGGGAATCCGCTGAACCGGAACGACGTGGACTGGGGAATGCCGCTCTGGATGAACCAGCTCGCGCCGAGGATCGTGCCCCACTTGAAGTCGTACGCGCCCTGCAGCTTGAAGATGTGCGGGCGATCGGTCTGCAGCGGTCCGTAGACGGGATTGCCGTTCGCGTCGTAGCTCATGACCGTGTTGTCGTAATAGCGGTTCACGTTCGGGCTGGTGCGTCCGTTCTCGTCGGAGCTCGCCAGGCCCGAGTAGTTCCCCCACAACCGGCTGAACAGATAGCTCGCGGTGCCGGACCAGTTGTTCGAGAACCGCTTGTTCAGACGGAACTCGAGGCCGTCGTACTTGCGAACCGGCTTCGGTGTGATGAGATCCGGCACGCTGGGTTCCATCTGAACCGCGAGCCCCTCGCCGGGATTCGCAATCAGATAGATTTCCGAGCCCTCGAAGAAGATGCCGACATCTTCGATCGTCCGGAACAGCCACTTGTGCACGTAGCGCACGCCAAGTGAAACGGTCGGCGCCAGCTCGTGCTCCATGCCGAGCGTCCATTCGCCCTGCTTGACCGGCTTCAGGTTCGGGTCGATCCCGGTCATGCCCGGACGATTGAAATACGCCTCGAAACCAGGATCGACCTGGTTCGAGCTGTGACGGAAGTCCACGAACTCGATGAACCTTCCCGGGCAGCCCGTGGTGCCTTCGCCGCACTGGATCGAGCTGAAGTCGGCGGTATCGAGTGTCCAGTAGTAATTGACCCAGTGGTCGCCGCCGAACGATCCGCGCGGCAGCTCGAGCTTCGTGATGTCGTAGTACCAGCCGTAGCTGCCGAACGTCTTCCACTTGCCGTCGCCCTTCAGGTCGTAGGCAAAGCCGAGACGCGGCGCGATCTTGTCCTTGAAGTCGAACTTGATGTCGAGCGCGTCGGGAAACTGCGTCTGATCCTTGTAGGACGGCACGAACTCGTTCTCGGTCCGCACACCGAGATTGAGCGTCAACCGCGAGCTCACGTCCCACGAATCCTGGAGCCACAACGACCAGTTGTTGGAGTGCACCTTGCCGATGGTGCCCGTCTGATTGACGATGTAGTACCCGTAGGTGCCGGAGTTGGTCACGCCATTGCTGGCGGTGTACTTCTGGCCCCAATGGAGCTCGATCTCCGGTTTTGCCCTGCCGTTCAACACGTCGTTCGCGAATCGCTCGAATCGCAGGCCGGTCTTGAAGACGTGGTTACCGAACATCGACTTGAAGAACGTCGCGTTCGCATTCACGAACCGGCGGGTGAAGATGTCGCGCACCCGGCCGTTCGACGAGATGTTGTCCGTGTAGCCATTCGGCTGCTGGAACTGGGTCGGAACTGTCGGGAACCCGGCGGTGGTCATGACCGAATCGCTGTTGGCATTGCCGAACCGATGGACGGATTTGATCGCCGCGGAATTCCGCCGGCGTCGTGTCATCGGTCCGGTACGAGCCGCCCGAAACGTTGACGAAGAACGTCGGCCGGACGACCCAGTCGAGATTCCCCGAATAGGCGTCGTTCGTCTGGTTGCTGCCCTGCTTGACCCAGCGGCTGTTGAACGCGGCCTGGTTGATCGAGCCATCAGGATTCGCGTCGAAGGTCGCCGTTCGTCATGCCGATGCTCGGCACTCCCTGCGGGTACACCGAGTTCGCCGGGAGCAGCGGCGCCGTTGTCGGGCTGCAGGCCCGGCAGCGACCTTCGTGAGCCATTGCGCTGATTCGACCCGGCGAACTTGACCCGGATGTTGTTCGTGAGCGCACTGGTGACGTTGTAGTTGTAGTACTTGGCGTCGGTCCAGCGATCGAAATGACGCTTCGTCTTGCTCACGTCCGTACGGAAGATGGCGTCGTTCGAGAACTCGTTCTTCGTGTAGGCGCCGCCAGCCGTAGAACCACACCCGATCCCTGAAGATCGGCCCGCCGATGTCGGCAATCGGGCTGTAGTACGTCCATTCATCGTCCGGATTGAGCAGCCCGGTTTCCGCGAGGTTCGAGTCGAACGGATTGAACCGCGCGAACGGCCGGCGGTCGCCGTAGAAATCGTCCGACTGGTAGTAGGTCCCGAGCTGGCCGTGGAAGATGTTGGAACCCGACTTGGTCAGCACGTTGACGACGCCGCCGGTGGCGCCGCCGAACTCGGCGTTGTAGCCGGATGACTTGACCTGCACTTCATCGGCGAAATCGAGCAGCATCGTCTTGCCGGAGACGCCGGTCTGCAGGTTCGTCGTGTCCATGCCGTCGATGATGAAGCGGTTCTCGGAGCCCGACGCACCGTCAATCTGGGTGCCGCCCGACTTGGATTCGGCCTGCGCACCGGGCGCCTGCCTGAGAATCGTCGTGAAGTCGCGCCCCTTCGGCATGCGATCGATGGTGGCCTTGCTGAAGGTCGCCGAGACGGTGTTCCCCTTCACGTCGATGATCGGAGAGGACTCCGCCGTGACCGACACCGTTTCGGTCACCGACGCGACCTCCATCGCCATCTCGAGCGTCAGGTTCTTTCCGAGCTCGAGGACGGTGTTGGGCAACTTGGCGGGCCGGAACCCTTGAAGCGTCGCGGTGAGCTCGTAGGTGCCGGGCGGCAGCGCCGGGAACCGGAACACGCCCTCGGCATTGGTCACGACCGTGTTGACGCCGCCCAGCGGATTTCGGGCTTCGACGGTCGCCCCGGGCAGCACGGCGCCCTGGAGATCTCTGACGACTCCTTGAATGGAGCTGGACTGCTCCTGGGCGCCCGCCACGGCGGCGAGACACAGGAACAGCGAGAGCAAGCCCGACAGGCCAGCAATTCGCCTCATTCTTCCTCCTCGATAATCGGTACGGATGAACAAGATCTTGCAAAAAGACGCGGATGCGGCAGGATTCTATCGGGGACGACTGGTGGGGTCAAACGCTGATTTCGAGGGACGAACTGACAAAAATGCGGGGTCAAACCTGTGTTGCAGACAAAAAAGAAGGGGACGAGGTTGTGCCTCGTCCCCTTCTCATGCCTGGGGGTTGAATCCCGGGACCGGCTACTTCTTGCGCGTGACCTGGTCCCAGATCGCCGCGCCGCCGCCGCCGATCGCCGCCCCGATGAGGGCGCCCTTCTTGCCGCCCATCGCGGCGCCGACACCCGCGCCGACGCCGGCGGACGACCCGATGATGACCGCGCTCTTCTTCACGGATCGCGTCTGCCGGACGGGCCGCTCGTCGTACACCACCTGGTTCGTGCGGACCGTGCGCGGAGCCGTGCTCGCCGGCACGACCTGCGCGTCAGGCAAATCGCTGTACACCGGCTGAGTGACACGACGCACTGCCGCCGCCTGCGGCACGACCGCCGGAGCGTAGGAGACCGGCTGTGCGTACGACACCGGCTGCCCGTACCCCGTCACCGGAGCCGCGGCCACGCATTCGACCTGCGAGACCGCCGCGCCGTTGACGATCGTCGAGCGGACCAGCGTCCGCTGATGCGGTTCGCAGCTCACGACCACCGGCGTGCCGTTCTGCGCCGCGGGCAGCTGCTGCGCCGCGACACCCGACACCGCCGGCGTGCCATTGCATGCGACCGTGAACGCCAGCGCGGACACACCCACCGTCGCACCGGCTATCTGCTTCCATCCTGATCGAGGTGACATGGCGAAGGCTCCTTCACTCACGTGCTGCGTGCCACGTGCTGTGTGCTCACGTGCTCTCGTGCTACGTCCTGCGTGCTCACGTGCATTTCGTGCTACGTGCTACGTGCTGCTCACGTGCTGCGTGCTCACGTGCTGCCGGTCATAATCCAAGGGGGGTGCCAGGGTCGGCTGTTGGCATTTGCGCGTTTTCATTGGGAAATCTGGTGATTACAAGCGCGGCAAAAACCGTAATGTCCTCTGCAGGGCTCAACGGTATGGCGTCGGGCGGACGGTCGGGGCGAAGGCCCGAAACGTGCCGCGTCCTACGTGCTGCGTGCGCACGTGCTTTTCGTGCGCACGTGCGACGTGCGACGTCACGTGCAACGTGCTGTGGCCACCTCCGCGCGCACGTCGCACGTGAGCACGTGGCACGTCGCACGGAAAGCACGTGAGCACGCAGCACGCAGGACGACAGCACGTGCGCACGTATGACGTAGCACGACAGCACGTGCGTGACTGCGCTATGCTGCCTCGTCCGTGCCGCGTATCCTCATCGTCGAAGACGACCCCGATATCGCCGAACTGATCCGCCATTACCTGGAGAAGGCCGGGAACGTCGTCGATCGGCTGTCGTCGGGCGCGGCGGTCATTCCCAGGCTGCGTTCGCAGCGTCCCGATCTCGTCATTCTCGATCTCATGCTGCCCGAGCTCGATGGGCTCATGGTGTGTCAGGCGATGCGGAGCGACCCGCAGACGGCGCTGATCCCGATCATCATGCTCACCGCCCGCGGCGAGGAAGCGGATCGCATCGCCGGTCTGGAGCTCGGGGCGGATGATTACGTGACCAAGCCGTTCAGCCCCAAGGAGCTGGCGGCCCGTGTCGCGGCGCTGCTGCGCCGGCTGCAGCGCGGATCGCCGGTCGGCGCCGTCCTGCGGTACAAATCCATTACGATCGATGCCGATCGCCACACGGTAACCGTCGACGGCGAGGACGTGCGGCTGACCGCGAAGGAGTTCATGCTGCTGCAATACCTCGTGCAGCACCGCGGGCGGGTTCTTTCACGAGATCTGTTGCTGACCGATGTCTGGGGCTACCAATATACGGGCGGTACGCGAACGGTCGACGTCCACATCCGCCGGCTGCGCGAAAAGCTGCCGGTCCTCACCGACGCCATCGAAACGATCAAGCAGTTCGGATACAAGCTGGCAGACGACTGATCGGCTCGTGCAATCTGCGCCTGACGCTCCATGACGTTCCGGACCAAGTCATTCGTCACGGCGCTGCTGACCGCGGCCGTCACGCTGACGGTGGCGGTCACGCTCGTCTCGGTGAGCGTCCGCCGCTCGGCCGACGAACGCATCGAGCGCACGCTGGTCGAGAAAGCGCGCCTCATCGCTGAAACGCTCACACGGCGGGCGCCTGCGACCGCCGCCGAGATGGACGCCGAGGCGGACGCGCTCGGGCGTCTCATGTCGGCCCGGGTCACCCTCATCGCCTCTGACGGACGCGTCGTCGGCGACTCGGAACTGTCGGCCGATGAACTCGCGACGCTCGAGAATCACGCCGACCGCGCTGAGGTCCGTGATGCGCGCGAGCGGGGCCTCGGCATCGCCAGGCGGTTCAGCACCACGCTGGGGACGGAGATGCTGTATGTCGCGGTGCCGGTGCAGAATCCCGCGGCGCCGGCCGTGTCGCACGTGCGGCTCGCGCTGCCGCTGACCGAGGTACGCGACCAGCTGGCATCGCTGCGGCGAAGCGCCGGGATCGCCGCCGCCGTGGGCCTGCTGACCGCGCTCGTCCTCGCCTGGATCACATCGCTCTTCCTGAGCCGACGGGTCAATGACATCGCGGCAGTCGCGAACCGGTACGCGGCAGGTGATTTCTCGCGCGCGGCGCATGACTTCGGCGCCGATGAGATCGGCACCGTTGCTCGCACGCTCGACGGTGCTATTCGCGAGATCGGACGCCGCGCGTCGGAACTGGCGACGGATCGCGCGCGCATGGAGGCCATCCTGTCGGGCATGGCCGAAGGCGTGCTCGTCGTCAACGCTCAGGGACAGCTGCAGCTCGTGAATGCCGCCGCGCGCCAGATGCTGCGGCTCGTCGATGAAGTGGAAGGCCGGCACTATCTCGAAATCGTCCGGCAGCCCGATATCGCCGCCCAGGTCGGCGGCGCGCTGCGCGCGGAGGCCGGTGACGGTCTCGAGCTCCCGCTCCAGCAGGACCTCATTGTCGTCGTGCGAAGTGCGCCGATCATCGCCGAGGGAGCGACGGCGCGGTCGTCGTGCTCCACGACATCACCGACCTGCGCCGCGCCGATCGCGTCCGCCGGGACTTCGTCGCCAACGTCTCGCACGAGCTGCGAACGCCGTTGACCGCCGTCCGTGGCTATGTCGAAGCCCTGCTGGACGGGGCGGCCGACCCGGCAGAAACGAAACGCTTCCTCGAGATCATCTCCAGGCACACGCTGCGGATGGAGCGCCTGGTTCGCGACCTGCTTGCGGCTCGCCCGACTCGACGCCGGCCAGGAGCCGCGCGAGCACGTGGCCTGCTCGACCGACAGCCTGTTCGCTGGCGTGGAAGGCGAGCTGGTCACGTCATTGGAAGGTCGACGCCAGAAAGTCGAACGCACGATCGATCCAAGTGCGGCCACGGTGTACGGCGACCCCGCGAAGCTGCACGACGCGCTGCGCAATCTGCTGGAGAACGCGAGCAACTACTCCCCCGAAGGCAGCACCATCGTGATGGGCGCCAGCACGAACGGCAACCGCCTTCAGTTGACGGTCGCCGATCAGGGACGCGGCATCCCCGAAGCCGATCTTCCCCGGATATTCGAACGCTTCTATCGCGTGGACAAAGCCCGATCGCGCAACGAACGCGACCCCGGCGGCACCGGCCTGGGTCTGGCGATCGTGAAGCACCTGATCGAGCTGCACGGCGGGCGCGTCATCGCCGCCAACCGGCCGGAGCGGGGGGCGATTTTTACGATTGAGCTGCCGAAGACTTGAGCCATGCTGCGTCATACGCGCTACGTGCGGACGTGCTTTTTGTGCGACGTGCTACGTGCGCACGTGCGACGTGTCCTACGGCGCGATCGTCTTGCTGACGACCCAGTAGGTCAGGCCGGCGATGGCGGCGGAGGCGGGAATGGTGAGGATCCAGGCCCACACGATCTTGCCGGCAATCCCCCAGCGCACGGCTGACAGACGACGGATCGATCCGACCCCAATGATCGCGCCGGTGATGGTGTGGGTGGTGCTCACCGGGACCCCGAGATGTGTGGCGGTGAACAACGAAATCGCGCCGGCGGTTTCGGCCGCGAACCCGCCAACCGGCTGCAGCTTCGTGATGCGCGATCCCATCGTGTGGATGATGCGCCAGCCTCCGGACAAGGTCCCGAGCGCGATGGCGCCGTGCGCCGCCAGCACGACCCACAGGTCGATGCGAAACGCCGGAATGTACCCGCCGGCCAGGAGCGCTCCCGCGATGATGCCCATCGTCTTCTGCGCATCGTTGCCGCCGTGCCCGAGGCTGTAGGCCGCGGCGGACAGCAGCTGCAGCCGCCGGAACCAGTGGTCGACTCGACCCGGTGAGGTCCGCGAGAACGTCCAGAGAATCACGACCATCAGGCCAAAGCCGAGCGTCAATCCAATCATCGGCGCCAGGACGATGAAGATGAGGGTCTTGGTCCAGCCGGACACGATGATCGCCGCCGCGCCGGCCTTGACGAACGCGGCACCCGCGTAGCCGCCGATCAGCGCGTGCGACGAGCTCGTCGGCAGCCCGTAATACCACGTGATCAGATCCCAGACGATCGCGCCGGTGAGTCCGGCAAAGATGACGGCGAAGGTCACGACGTTGATGTCGACCAGGCCGGAGCCGACTGTCTTCGCGACGGCGGTGCCGAACGTGAACGCGGCGACGAAATTGAAGAACGCCGCCCAGATGACGGCCTTGCCGGGCGTGAGCACGCGGGTCGACACCACGGTGGCGATGGAATTCGCGGCGTCGTGAAAGCCGTTGATGTAGTCGAAGATCAGCGCCACGACGACCAGCGTCGCGACGGCGAGAAAATTGGCGTCCATCACCAATCAGGCGTGCTTCACAATCACGCCTTCAACGACATTGGCGACGTCCTCGCACCGGTCGGTGGCGTCTTCGAGGAAGTCGAGGATCTCCTTCCATTTGATGATCACGATCGCGTCGCGCTCCTCCTCGAAGAGCGAGCGCACGGCGCTCTGGTGGACCCGGTCGGCCTCGTTCTCCAGCCGGTTGATCTCCACCGCGGGCTCCGCGACGCCGGTCCTCCGTTCGAGGGCCTTGAGCGCCACCACCATCTGATCGGCCGACGCCTTGATGATGCGCGCCAGCTCGCGCGCGTCCGGCCGCACACGCTCGATTCGATACAGCCGGACGATCGCGGCGGACGCATCGATGGCATCCATGACGTCATCAAGGGAGCGGGCGAGCGTATGGATATCCTCACGATCCAGCGGGGTCACGAACGTCCGGTGCAGACGCTGGATGACCTCGTGGGTGAGGAAGTCGCATTTGTGCTCGACCTCCTTGATTTCGTCGGCCTTGTCCCAGATCGGCTTGTCGGGGGCGAGCATCTCCTCGAGCAGCGCCGCGCCGCGGCGGATCTGCTCGGCGAGTGCGACGAAATCATCAAAGAACCGTGCTTCTCTTGGAATCAGCCTGAACGCCAATCGATCCTCCGGCGAGAATCTTAGCAGACGGGACGCAGAATTAACCGATTTGTCGCATTTGAGTTACACAGCCGTTGCGTGGAGAAGCAAAGCCACGCTCGGCAGCCCACGGATCGCTCTACCAGCTCGGACTCCCAATTGTTGCACTCCCCGATCGGACCGTTCTGCCGGCAGCCACTTGCACCGATTGGCATTCAGAATCCGGCGGTCAACCGCCTGCGCGATCTGTTGGCGAAGATCGCAGGCACGCTGAGGAAAGGCATGCTGGTCGGCACGTTTATCCCGGGATCCTTCAGTCCGGGTACTGCGATGACGGACATGGTCGTGGGCCTGTGATCGCTGGCGTCCTGGGCCTGCGGCCCGCGATCAGTGTGATCATGGGTGCCAACATCGGCACGGGGCGCATTGCTCGTGCGCTGGCCGTTGGAACACCGGTGACCGGCAACGAAGGCGTTGCAGACGCAATCGCGAAGAAGAAGAACTCCATCGGCTATGTTGAGTTCGTGCAGGCAGAACGAGCCGGGCTCAGTCACGTGGCGACTCAGAACTGCGCAGGCCGGTTCGTGTCGCCGGCACCGGCAGCGTTCGCGGCGGCTGCGGCCAACGCGGAGTGGAAGGCGGCAAACGATTTTCGCGTGTTGCTCAGCGATGCTCCCGGCGAGGGCCTACCCCCTTGCCGCGACCGTCTTCATCCTGATCGTCCAAAGGGATCCGGTGCTGACCCGAGTTCAGTTATACCTTTTGAATGCAAGCGAGGAGTGGTGGACCGGAGGTAATCATGCGGATCGGAAGCATCCATGACGGTCGCGAATCGATCGTCGCTGGCGTTGGCGCCATAAGAAGGCGCGCGCTGCTATCCGGCGCGAGCCGTGCGCAGTGGTGCCGCGAATCAAGCCCGATGTTCCGGTCGCGCGTAATGGTCTTCGCGATTCTCTGGATCGTTCTCGCGCCCGGCGACTTGCTGGCACAGGTGACCCCTGGCGGAGCCTTGCCGCCACCCGACGACACGCCGAGCGTCCGCGTCGGCGGTACGCTGTTCCTCGACTACACGACGACCCTCGATCCCAAGGCCACCGATGCCGACGGCAACGAGGTGACCGCCAACGCCTTCAACGTGGGCCGCGCGTATATCAACGTCACGGGGCAGGTCAATCACCTGATCGCCTTTCGCATCACGCCCGACATCACGCGTGAATCCGGATCGGGAAGCTCGCTGTCCGGCAGCCTGACGTACCGATTGAAGTACGCCTTCGCGCAGTTCAACCTCGATGACTGGATGTGGCGCGGCACCTACGTGCGCTTCGGCATGACCCAGACGCCGTATGTCGAGTTCGAAGAGAGCGTGTACGGGTACCGCTTCCAGGGCCCGGTCTTCGTCGACGTCGAGAGGTTCCTCACCTCGGCGGACTTCGGCGTGTTCTTCCGGACGGAGTTTCCGAACGGGTACGGTGAGGCGGTTGTCGGTCTCTACAACGGCGACGGCAGCACGCGCGCGGAGCCGAACGACCAGAAGGCATTCCAGGTGCGCGGAACACTGCGGCCACTCCCCGGACCGGGCGTGCTGCGAGGGTTGCGTCTGACGCTGTTCTACGATGGTGACAACTACGTCAAGGACGCCGAGCGCGACCGTTTCGTGAGCCTCGTCACCTACGAGCATCGCTTCGTCAACATCGGGTGGTCGTATCTCAATGCGACCGACCAGACGCTGTCGGCGTCACCCGAGGTGGACGCCAACGGTCACTCGTTCTGGTTCACCCCCCGCTGGGCGCATGGGACGTTGCGGCCGACGCCGGCGACCGGCCAGGTGCGCGCCAGCCTCGAAGGATTGTTTCGCTATGATCGCCTCGAACCGGACCAGCGCAACTCGAGCCACAAGGAACGGATCGTGGCCGGGGTGGCGTACTGGCCACGCATGACGAACTCGCGCGTCAGCACCGCTGTGCTCCTCGATTATGAGGAGGTGCGTTACCGGAATTACGCACCAGCTCGCGACACGGACAAGAAAGTCACGTGCACATGCTCATCAATTTCTAGAGGTGGACCGTTCACCCGGATCCAGAAGAAGGCACCATGACGTTCCACAAGGGCCGCCGACTCCGCGTTCTCGGCGTGTTCATGGCGGCAGTCGGTCACAGCTTCGCCCACCAGGCCCCTGACGGACAACCGATTCAGATCAACGGCGCTGGCGCCACCTTGCCGTATCCAATCTACTCAGCGTGGTTTGCGGAGTACGCCAAGGTCAACCCGAATGTGCGGATCCATTACCTATCCATCGGATCCGGCGCGGGCATCGGGCAGCTGACGGAACAGCTCGTCTTTTTCGCGGCAACGGACACACCGATGACCGTGGAGGAGTTCCAGGAAGCGCCCGGCCGCATCCTCCACCTCCCGACGGTGCTCGCTGGGATTGTCCCGATCTACAACGTTCCAGGGGTCAAAGGCGATTTGAAGTTCGACGGCCCGTTGCTCTCGTCGATCTTCTTGGGCAGGGTGCGGAACTGGAACGATCCGGCCATCCTCAAGTTGAACCCCGGTGTGACGCTGCCGGCTACGGACATTGCTGTCGTCTACCGGTCCGATAGCTCGGGCACGTCGTTCATCTTCGCGGACTTCCTGTCCAAGACTGTCCCCGAATGGAACCGGCTCGTGGGGCCGACGCGAACGCTCAACCCGCACGCCGGTGGCACGATCGGCTTGACGGACGACCCCTTCGGCCGCAACACGAGGATGCTGAACCTTCCAGGCGGCATCGGCGCCGGCAGCAACGAGCAGGTGGCTGGTGCCGTCAAGCAGACCGCTGGCGCGATCGGGTATGTCGAATTGGCCTACGCGGTCAGAAACAACATCGACATGGGAGCGGTGATGAACTCGATGGGCGAGTTCGTCCGCGCCACGCCCGAGTCCATTACAGCCGCCGGCGCCGCGATCGGGGATTCGAAACCATTGATGCGCGACTTCCGCGTCTCGATCACCAACGCCCCCGGCAAAGGCGTCTATCCGATCTCGTCGTTCACGTGGATCCTGCTCTACGAACGGCCCAGCGACCTGCGCCGAACCAAGGCGATGGTGGACTTCGTGAGATGGGCTTTGACCGAGGGCCAGAAGCTCGCGCCGCAGCTTGGCTACGCGCGGCTGCCTCCGGAGGTAATCAAGCGAGAGCTGGAATTGTTGGGGACGATTCGAGTGTCCTGACAGCCACTGCGGTTACGTCGCGACGTGGCTCGCATCGACGCCGCGGTACCGGTCGTTCAGATGCGCACGGTCGACTGGTATCTGTGCGCGCAGCTGCAGGGCCCGCGCTTCATGGCGACACTGTTCGGGATCTTAGCAGACGGGACGCAGAATTAACCGATTTGTCGTATTTGAGCTACATCACCGTTGCGTCGATGCACGGACCGATCAGACACAGCACTCAGTGCAGCGCCAATGAACCCCGCTCATCGTTGCAAGGTGGCTGCCCGGACACGGTTCGACTGGGGAGTGCAGCAAATCGGAGAGTCAGAGCTGGCAGAGTGATCCGTGAGCTTCCGACCGTGGCAGGTGCTTCTTCTGAAGTCGGTGCAGTCCGCCGAACATGCGCCCCCCGCAACCCAAGTTGATCGGTGTTGAAGAAGGTGAATGAGATTGCAGCGACGCTCCGCTGTGCTTGCACCGACATAGAAGTCGCCCTTGAGGCTGACATCGACTCAGCGCTGCATGACCGTGCGCGAGCGCGTCGAGATTCTAAAACGCATTCACTATCCGTCCCGACAGATCGTCGACGTGAAACACGGCACGGCTTGATGTTGCCCACAGTTGATCTCGTATCGCATCGCTCCACTGACCTCGTATCGCATCGCTTCACAATCGGCTGTGTTCACCCGCGCCGCCTCTTGAATATTGAAGCGCGGCGTCCGTGTCCGCCGCCGGCAGCTCCTCGGCTTCTCTATCGCTCTGGACGTGCTGACTGTGCACGTTTCTGCTTTAACAATCTGGCAATCGCTGCGTTACACGTACGTCATTGACGCTCAGTAATCTCCCGCAGATGACCCCCAAGGGAGTCGTGGTCTCCAACAGATCGGCGGATGAACGTGCGGTGGTGAGCGCTGCGCGGCGTGACATCGGCCCGAGACCAAGCGGAGGTGGAGAAATGCGTTTCGTGACTCGTGTGTCCGCTGTCATTGCCGTCGCAGTGTTAGCGGTCTTCCTCACTACGCCCGCGCCGGCCGGCGCACAGGGCAGTCCAACCGGTACGCTGGCAGGCGCCGTCAGCGATCCGAGCGGCGGTGTCCTTCCAGGCGTCACGGTCACTGCCAAGAACGCGCAGACGGGTCTGACGCAGCACACCGTCAGCGGCGGCGAAGGCGACTGGCGCATCCCCGCGCTGCCCCTCGGGCGCATACGAGGTTGCGTTTGAGCTCGAGGGGTTCAAAAAGCTCGTCCGCGGCGGCATCATCGTCGAGGCCGCGACGACGCGCACGGTGCGCGTCACGCTCGAGGTCGGCGGACTGACCGAGACGGTGCAGGTGGCCGCCGACGCCGCGCTCCTCACGGTCACGACGGCCGCGACCGTCGCGGAGCTTGACCGGCGCCGAGCTTCAAGCTGTGCCGACGTCGACTGGCAGCTTCACTCACCTGCTGTCGTCGGAAGCCGGCGTCAGCGCCGATCTGCCGCCGGTGCTGACCAACGGCACGGGAAACATCTCGCCCTCGGTCAACGGCACGCGGACGACGAGCACGAGCCTGTTCTTCAACGGCATCGACGCGACGAACCTGACCATCGAACGAAGGCGCGATGAGCGACAACATCGCGCCCGCGTCCGGACATGCTCGCAGGAAGTCAAGCTGCAGACGAGCATGTACGACGCGTCGACCGGGCGCTCGGGCGGCGGCAACTTCCAGCTGGTGACGCGCAGCGGCGCGAACGCGCTTCAGCGGGACGGCGCACTTCAACTTCCAGCACGAGGGGATGAACTCGAACGACTTCTTCTACAAGAAGGACGGGATCGACAAGCCGAAGGCGCGGCGGAACGAGGGCGGGTTCACCGTCGGCGGTCCGATTCGCCGAAATCGGCTGTTCTTCTTCGGCGGCTATCAGCGGACCCAGGCGGAAACCGGGTTCGTGCCGACGGCGAGCAGCATCACGGCGCTGCCCCAGGCGCTGCAGCTCATTCAGGGCGCGCGCACCAAGGAGAACGTCCTGGCGGCGTTCGCGGCGCTGAATCCGGCAATTCTGGCGTCGATTCCGAAGGCGCAGTGTTCCGGCGCCGACCGACACCGGCGTGCATTTCCGACGTCGCGATCGAACCTGCTGAATCTGCGGAATCCGGTGACCGGCGACTTCGTGATCCCGGCGCCGCGCGCCGGGGGCACGGTGATCGGGAACGACATCACTGCGGGTTCTCGGTCGGCGGCAATCCGTTCATCCGCCAGCGCAACGTCGTCCCGGCGGAGTTCACGCAGGACCAGTACACGCTGAAGCTGGACGGACAGATCACCGACGAACAACCGGCTGAGCGGCACCGGTTTCTACGCGGAGTTCCCTGGGCTCGATCCGTTCCCGGATCCCTCGAGCCTGGTCTCGCCGTTCACCCTGAAGCGCGCCGACGAGAACGCCACCGTCGCGCTCGTCCGACACGCATGTCTTCGGGGCCAACAAGGTCAACGAGACTGCGCGGCGGCATGTTCTACCTCAACAACACCCGCCAGCTGGACGATCCGTTCCTCGAGCTGACGAAGCAGGCATCGGCGTGCCCAACCCGGCGACGTTCTTCGACACCAGCAACGCGACGACGCGCCTCGGCCACTACATCGGCAGGCCCGGCGGCACGATGGAGCGGTTCTCGTTCGGCGGCCCGAACGACAGCTTCAACAAGCGCGAGCAGCGGACGTGGACGATCGGCAACACGCTCAGCTGGACGACGGCGTCGCACGCGCTGCGGATGGGCGGCGAGTTCCGCCGCAACGAATTCAACACGAACCTGCCGGAAGAACAGGCGACGGAGTTCGAGAAGTTCGACAACTTCACGCAGCTGCTCCGCGGCCTGGCGACCGAGGCGGACACGCAGTTCGGCATCACCGACAAGCAGTTCCGCTTCAACGATTTCAACATGTTCATCGCCGACGACTGGCGGCTGTCGCCAGTCGCTGACGCTGAATGCCGGAGTGCGCTACGAGTTCTTCGGTCTGCCCGAGGAGGTCAATGGCCGCATCGGCAACGTCGACTTCGAAGCGCTGACGAACACCGAGAATCCGGTCAATGCGTTCATCGTGCCGAAGAACGTGCAGAACACCGGATTCGCGGCCATTGATGCCGCGATCGCCACGTCGCGCAGGGCCGACAACAACCACACGCTGAAGGGTCAGGACTGGAACAACGTCGCGCCCCGCGTCGGGTTCGCCTGGACGCCGGGGACGCGCAGGTGGTCGTCCGCGGCGGCTACGGGATCTTCTACGATCGGCCGTCGGCAGCGTTCATCAACACGGTGTTCAGCAACTACCCATTCCTGCGTGAGCAGGAAGTGACGTTCCCGGCCAGCCGCCGTTCCGCTGAACGGCGCCTGGTCGCAGCAGGATCCGACCTTCCCGTTCAATCAGTACCTGCCGAACCGGATCGTCCGCACGGCCGGCGCGACCGGCACCTATCAGATTCGCGATGGCACGAACGTGACGCGCGGCGCGGACGGCACGCTGAATCCGATCGATCCGGCCACGGGATTGCCGACGCGTGGCAACATCGCCGAGACGTTCGAGTTCCGCGCGGTCGATCGCGATCTGCGCACGCCGTACATCCAGCAGTACAACTTCGGCGTGCAGCGGGAGCTCGGCGGAGAATCTGATGCTGGAGGTCCGCTACGTCGGCAGCAAGGGAACCGAGCTGCTGGAGGCGACGGCGTTCAATCAGGGCTACGACCTGAACGCGGCCGATACGCCCGACCACATCTTCGAGCGCTTCAACCAGGCGTACGTCGCGGCGGGCAGTCCCAACGGTGCGCTGAACGCGGGTGCGACTGCGCGAGCGCGGGGCGTTGGACGGGCGTTCGGGTTCCCGAACACCGCGCTCGGCGGCATGCTCGACTACAACCTGGCCAACGCCGGCGGCGCGGTCATCGGCTTCGAGGCGCGGACGCCGATCCTCGGCTTCAACGTGCCGGAAGCCGTGGTGCTCGGCAACACCGGGCCGTTCGCTCTACAACTCGCTGCAGTTCAACCTGGCGAAGCGGATGTCTGACGGCATCCAATTCAACCTGGCGTACACGTACTCGCGCTCGAAGGACACCAGCTCCGCCGATCCCGGCAGCACGGCCGGCGGCGGCAAGCCCGACGTGCCCGAACGCGGGTTTCGTCGTGCAGGGCAACCAGCGCGACCTCGACGCGAACTACGCGCTGTCGGACTTCGACCGTCCGCACCGGTTCAGCGGCAGCTTCGTGTGGGAGATCCCGGGCGAGGGGCTGCTGGGCGGCTTCCGCCTCTCGGGCTTCGTGCAGCTGCAGTCCGGCCTGCCGTACTCGATCTACTCGGCGGAGCCCGAGCTGGGCAACGCCAGCCAGTACGGCGATCTCGTTCGAGGTTCCGGCGGCATCTATCGCCTCGGCTTCGGACGACCGAGCCTGTGTGGCTCGCTCGACGAGCTCCGCCAGCACGGCGACGATCCGACAGAAGCGGCGTTCAACAAGAGCGTGCTCTGCTCCCCGACGACGGCGGCCGGCGGATATCCCGACAATCTGGGCTTCGGCAACCTCGGGCGCAACGTCCTCCGCGGCTTCTGGCAGCGCCGCGTGGATCTGAGTCTCGCCAAGGCGTTCTCGCTCGGTGCGGCGAGGAACTTCGAGGTGCGATGGGACGTTTTCAACGTCTTCAACACCGTCAACTACGCGCTGCCCAACAACGTCATCGGCGGCGCGACGACCGACTTCGGCAAGATCACGGACTCGGTCGGCGGTCCACGCGTGATGCAGTTCGGCGCGCGTCTGCGGTTTTAGAACTCTGACGAGGTTATCCTTTTAGTTAGGGGCGTGTGCCATATTCAGGCTGAGGTCGTAGGTGGTTCGGCCGCTCGAGCGCAGCCGGACCACCACGACACCCAACCGGCGGACAATTTACGTTCGTGTAACAGCAGTGTGACGCTCCCGAAATCTCGGCCCCATAGGCTCGGGATTCATATCGCGTCGGAACCGCTGTTCGTCGCTCACCACGTTGGTCCTCGACGCAGTGGTCCCCCGTCATTCACCTGGCTGCTGCTCTACGAGAATCGGTCCGACAAGAATCAGTCGAAAATCATGGTGGAGTTCATGACGTGGACACTGACCGACGGGCAGAAATTCGCCCGCGCGCTCGGTTATGCTCCACTTCCCGGCAGCCGTCGTTGAAATGGACATGAAGGCGCTGCAGAGGATCAAGGTGCAGTCATGAGATTCGTCAGAGCCGCTCTCGCGGTCTTCGTCGCCACGGCATTCGTCGCGTGCTCGGGCGGCGAGGGACCGGTCAACCCCCCGGCGTCGGGAGCATCGCCAGCCAGTGGCGACGCCGGCCAGATCAACGGCGCCGGCGCGACGTTCCCGAATCCGATTTATTCGCGGTGGTTCTCCGAGTACAACAAGCTTCACTCAAACGTCCGCATCAACTATCAATCGCTGGGCTCTGGCGCAGGAATCCGCCAGCTGACGAGCAAGACGGTGTTTTTCGGCGCCACCGATCAACCGATGAAGGACGAGCAGCTGCAGGCCGCGCCCGGCAAGATCCTCCACTTCCCCACCGTCCTCGGAGCGGTCGTCCCGGTCTACAACCTGCCCGAGGTCTCCGAGACACTGAAGTTCACCGGCCCGCTCCTCGCCGATATCGTCCTTGGCAAAGTCACGAAATGGAACGACCCGGCGCTCGCCAAGCTCAATCCCGGCGTCAAGCTGCCGGCCAGCGATCTCACGTTCGTCCATCGATCCGACGGGTCCGGGACGACATTCGTCTGGACGGACTATCTCTCGAAAGTGTCGCCCGAGTTCAAACAGAAAGTCGGCGCGGACGCGTCCGTGAAGTGGCCGGTCGGCGTCGGCGGCAAGGGCAATGAGGGCGTGACTGGCATGGTTCGCCAGACACCCGGTTCGATTGGATACATCGAGCTGGTGTACGCGCTGCAGAACAAGGTCCCGGTGGGT
Organism: uncultured Acidobacteriota bacterium; assembly: GCA_963785755.1. Classification (GTDB taxonomy): domain Bacteria; phylum Acidobacteriota; class Vicinamibacteria; order Vicinamibacterales; family 2-12-FULL-66-21; genus JACCXG01. Next base: position 382,843 of record CAWAXG010000075.1, read on the forward strand.
GCCGTGCAGAACAGCACCGGCGCTTTCATGTCGCCCTCGGTGGATTCCGTGACGGCGGCCGCTGCCGGCGCCGTCGCGAACATGCCGCCGGATTTCCGGGTGTCGATTACGAATGCGCCGGGAGCTGATGCCTATCCCATCGCGTCGTTCACCTGGATCCTCCTGTACGAGAATCCGGACGACAAGGCTCAGGGACGGATCATGAAAGAGTTCATGCGCTGGGCCCTGACCGACGGGCAGAAATACGCCCCGGAGCTCGGCTACGCGCGGCTGCCGCAGCCGGTCGTCGACATGGAGCTGAAAGTGGTCGAGCAGTTGAAGGTCCAGTAGATCGTGCGACGTCCGCTGAACATCCGCCCCGACGAGGTGTTGTTTCGCGCCGGCACCGGCGCGTTCGGCGTGTTGCTGATCCTCATCGTGGTCGGCATCGGCGCCATCTTGACGGTCGAGTCATGGCTGTCGATCCGGCAATTCGGCTGGCAGTTCTGGCAGACCGTCATCTGGGATCCGGTGGCGGGCGACTTCGGCGCCAGGTCGTTCATCTGGGGGACCCTCTACTCCTCCATCCTGGCACTGATCATTTCGACTCCCATTGCCCTGGGCATCGCCATCTACATCTCGGAGCTCTCGCCCGACCGACTGCGCCGGCCGCTGGTGTTCCTCACGGAGCTGCTGGCGGCTATTCCATCGATCGTCTACGGCCTGTGGGGCATCTTCGTGCTCGTACCATTCGTCCGCCAGCTCCAGGTCGCGACGCCGGAGTGGATGCGAGCGATCCCGCTCTTCAGCGGTCCGCCACTCGGCGTCGGCATGCTTTCCGCCGCGTTGATCCTGTCGATCATGGTGATTCCCTTCAGCTCCTCGGTGGCCCGCGAAGTCCTGAAGTCCGTACCGCAGGCGCAGCGTGAGGGCGCCTACGCCCTTGGCGCGACACGGTGGGAAGCGATCCGCATGGCGCTCTTCTACGCCAGGACCGGAATCATCGGCGCGGTCATGCTCGGCTTCGGCCGCGCCCTCGGCGAGACGATGGCGGTGACGATGGTGATCGGGAACAATCCGCAGGTTTCGCTGTCGCTGTTCGCGCCGCAGTACACGATGGCAGCGGTGCTGGCCAACGAGTTCGCGGAGGCCACCGGCGATCTCCACCTGCACGCGCTCGTGGAGATCGGACTGGTGCTGTTCGTCATCACGCTGATCATCAACGGGCTGTCAAGGATGTTGATCTGGTCGATGGGACGCCAGCGCCGGCCGATGCCGCTCCGCGTCGCGAGGAAGGCCGCCGCATGACCCGCGACTTCCGCCGCCGGATGCTGTCGCACGTGATCATCACGCTTTGCGGCGCCGCCGTGCTCGTCGCGCTGGTGCCGCTGGCCCTGGTCCTGTTCTACGTCGTGAGCCAGGGCGTCACCTCGCTGAGCTTCTCGTTCTTCACCGAGATGCCCAAGCCGGTCGGCGAGGTCGGCGGCGGCATGGCCAACGCGATCATGGGCTCGCTCATCGTCACCAGCCTCGGCGCGCTCATGGCCATTCCGATCGGGATCATGAGCGGCATCTATGCCGCCGAGTACGCGGGAACGCAGCTCGCCAGCGCCATCCGATTCGCCGCCGACACCTTGAACGGCGTGCCGTCGATTGTCATCGGGGTCTTCGTCTACAGCCTGGCCGTCCTCCCGCTTGGCCGCTTCTCGGCGCTCGCGGGCGGTCTGGCGCTCGGCATCATGATGATCCCGCTGATCATGCGCACGACCGAGGAGCTGCTCCGGCTCGTGCCGACGACGCTTCGAGAAGGCGCGCTGGCGCTCGGGGCCACGCGCGCGCGCGCCGTCTTCACGGTCGTCGTCCCGGCAGCGCTGCCTGGAATTCTCACCGGCATTCTGCTGGCCCTGGCCCGCATCGCCGGCGAGACCGCCCCGCTGCTCTTCACCGCGCTGAACAGCCAGTTCTGGTCAACCGACGTCGGTCAGCCGATTGCCACGCTCACCGTGCAGGTGTTCGCCTACGCCATTTCGCCGTACGAAGACTGGCATCGTCAGGCGTGGGCCGGCGCGCTGGTCCTGGTCGCGCTGGTGCTGCTGTGCTCGCTGCTGGCCCGGGTGGCGACGGCCCGGATGGAAAGACTGCAGCGCGGCGGCTGACAGCTCAAGACCCTCCGCCTGCCGCGGCGATCCCTTCCCGGCGGATCAGATCCTCGACCCGCGATCGAATCTCGTCGCGGATGCGCCGGACGACGCCGGCCGGCTTCGCTTTTGGATCCTCGAGCGGCCAGTCTTCGATTCGCATTCCAGGCACATACGGACACTCGTCGCCGCAGCCCATCGTCACGAGCACGCTCGTGCCCGCAGCGAGCTCCGTCGTCAGTTTCTGCGGCTTCGCGGCGCCGAGATCGATGCCGACCTCACGCATCATCGCGACGACCTCGGGGTGAACGCGCTCCCCCGGAGCCGTGCCTGCGGAGATTGCGCGCGCGTGCCGAGGATCCGCGAGGGCATTGAAGAACGCGGCCGCCATCTGCGATCGGCCGGCGTTGTGCACGCAGGCAAACAAGTAGGTCTTCATCTGCTCACTGTCGAAAGAATTCCATTGTTACCGGCTGACCATCGCGCTACGCGCCGCACGACGGTACGACGGACTGTATGTTTCTGCCTATCCTGCACACGGTCGCGGCCGTTCGGACGTAGTGAGGTGGGAAGGGCAACCCGTTGAACTCCCGTCCTCCCGTCCTCCTTGTGATCAGGCTCTTATGCTCGTTGTTGGTCTCTGCTCCCGGCCTCACGCCTTGCCACAGCACTCCGGCCCGCAACAGGCGTGCGCCCCGGGTTTGCGCGCGCGCACGAAGGCGCTGACGAACTTCCCCTCGACCAGGGGCGCCATCGCATCGACATCGACGCCGCTGCCGCGCAGGAACTCACGCGCGTCATCGATCTGATAGACGCGCCACGGCTCGACCTCGATGTCCTCGAAGCCGGCGGCGTGCAGGAACCGCGTGTAGTCCGACTCCTGGAGCGCGCCGGCGACGCAGCCGACCCACAGCTCGACGTTCCGCCGGATCTCGGCAGGCACGTCGCCGCGGACCACGACATCGGATACCGCGAGGCGGCCGCCGGGCTTCAGGACACGGAAGGCCTCGCGGAGCACCCGCGGCTTGTCGGCAGACAGGTTGATGACGCAGTTGGAGATGATGACGTCGACCGAGTTGTCCGGCAGCGGGATGTTTTCGATTTCGCCCTCGAGGAACTCGACGTTCGTCGCGCCCGCGCGGAGCTGGTTCGCGCGTGCCAGGGCCAGCATTTCGCCGGTCATGTCCAACCCGTAGGCCTTGCCGCGCGGACCGACGCGCCGCGCCGACAGCAGCACGTCGATGCCGCCGCCGGATCCGAGGTCGAGGACGGTCTCCCCTTCTCGAAGGTCGATCAGCGCCGTGGGATTGCCGCATCCCAGCGAGGCCTCAACCGCCTCCCTGGGCAGGATCAGCGTTTCCTCAACGCCGTACAAGTCTCCGCTGATCGGATCGCCGCAGCCGCAGGCGGTGGCACAACAGCCGCCGGCCGCCGCGCCAGAGGACACGCGGCTCGCGGCCTCGCCGTACTTCTGTTGAATCGATGTCTTCAGGTCGCTCATGATCCGTCTCCTGCTCCTTATCGGGTTATATATTCGCCTACGCGAATATGAATCACGATACGCCTCTCGACTATATCTGTCAAGACGAATATAATAGGCGCATGAAGGATCGTCAACTGGACACGCTCGAGACCCTGTTCAAAGCGCTCGCCGACCGCACCCGACTGCGTATTCTGGGGCTGCTGGCTGCTGGGGAAGTCTGCGTCTGCGACATCCACGAGAGCCTCGGGCTCCCCCAGCCGACGACGTCCCGGCACCTGGCGTATCTGCGCAAGGCCGGCCTCGTGAGCGGGCGCAAGCAAGGGCTCTGGGTGCACTACCGGCTCGCCGACCTGCCCGACCCGGTCGTCCGCACGGTGCTGGACGCCGTCAGCCACGCGGTCGGCCACCTCAGCGCTGCCGTCCGGGACCGCCGCCGGCTGGCGCAGCGACAGCCGGCACTGACTGAGGCCTGCTGCGCCCCAGTTTCGGCGTCTCAGCCTGCGTGTTGCGGCCCTCGCGCCGAGCGCGCATCGAGTTGAGCTTGGCTCTGATCGCCGATCACCGGTCACCGATCACCAATGGCGTAACGCACAATTAACGCCGCCGTCACGGCACGGAAACCTGATCTCCATACGCTGTCGCCATGGAGACACTCGGTGACAGCGTGGACCGCGCGCAGCCTGGCGCGGACCAGACGTCAGCCGGCATGAGCAAGGTCGCTCGCGTGCTGGTCGTCGAGGACGAGCAGGATATTGCCGCCCTCATCAAGCACACTCTCGAACGGTCCGGAGAAATGCAGGCGTCGATCGTCGGCAGCGGCGACGCCGCGCTGCGAGCCGTCGCGGAGCGGCCTCCCGACGTCGTCATTCTCGACCTGAATCTGCCAGTGCTCAGCGGCACGGAAGTCTGCCGCATTCTGCGCTCGAGACCGTCGACGGCCAACCTCCCGATCATCATGCTCACCGCACGGACCGCCGAGTCGGATCGCGTGGCCGGGCTCGATCTCGGTGCCGATGACTACGTCACGAAGCCGTTCAGCCTGCGCGAGCTCGGGGCCCGGGTGCGAGCCGTTCTGCGCCGACGCCAGCAGAATCCTGCCACCACGACCGCGATTTATCGCGGCACCCGATTGCTCGCGGATTTCGACGCAGTCGCCGTGTCGGTCGATGGACAGGCGGTGAAGCTCACGCGGCGTGAATTCGAGCTGCTCAGATTCCTGGTCGAGAACAAGAACCGCGTGCTCTCACGGGACCGTCTGCTCGAGCGGGTGTGGGGGTACGACCGCTTCATCGAGACGCGGTCGGTGGACGTGCACGTCGGGCGCCTGCGCGCCAAGCTGGGTCCGGTCGGCGCGCAAATCGAAACGGTCGTCGGCCTCGGGTACCGCTTCGTCGACTGATAAACGACTGGAAGCTCCGCGCGTCGGCAACCTCGAGCCACCTGGTCGAGCGGTCGGCACCCACCCGTCGCCAAACAGACAGCGTGCCGGATCACCAGCAGGCGCCCGGTTCAATCAGTCGGTAATCTGGGGTTGGAATTCTTGGAGGAAAGCCCTCGCGCCGAGCCTCCGAGCTCGACGCGAGGCGTGTCTCGATGGGCGCCCCGGCGTCAGGTGGCGCCAGAGCGAAGCCGCTACCGCCAGCCGCGGTTTTCTAGGTCGGTGACTTGCTCGTCGATCCGCATTTTCGCCCGCTCGACGCGGTGCCAGTCGCGGTACTGGACCTGACGGACGAGCTTGCTGTCCTCTTCCTCGCGCAGCTCCCAGCCGTCATTCGCCTCCCGGATGGTGAAGCGTCGAACGTGGCCGGCTTGCGTCAATTCCTTTGTAAACATAATGAAATCCGCAGCGTTTTTCTCAAGCCACACCGGCGACTCGAGTCGTCTGTCACAGTATTTCTACGTGATGACGAGAGTCTTTGCTGTAAACATTGTGTAACATCATCAAAGTCATCCACCCTATCGCATTGATATTATTGGACTTAATAGCTGTGCAGTAATCTCGGTTTCAGCTCGGCCATGACTTTGTCGTGAAACCCTCACATCACAGTAACACCCCAGGCGCCAGCCGTCTTCAGGGACTCAGATCAGGAAAATCTCGGCAAGGCCGAGAAACAAGAAGAACCCCATGCTGTCGGTCACGAACGTCAGCATCACGCTGGATCCTTGAGCGGGATCGCGCCCCGCGTGCGAGAGCACCAGCGGGACGACCACGCCAACGATCGCGGCAAGGAGGAGATTCAGCAGCAATGCGCTCGTCATCACCAGGCCCAGGGGCGCCGAGTGATAGACGATCGTGGCAAACAGGCCGACCGTCGTCCCCCAGATCAGGCCGTTCAACAAACCGACGGTGAGCTCTTTCCTGAGAAGGTGCCACGCGTTCCCGATTCTGAGCTGGTCGAGGGCGAGTCCACGCACCACCAGTGCCACGGTCTGGTTTCCCGTGTTGCCGCCGATGCTCGCCACGATCGGCATCAGGGCTGCCAGCGGCACGAGCTGCGCAATCGTCCCTTCGAACATCCCGATGATCTGCGACGCGATGAATGCCGTCCCAAGGTTGACCGCGAGCCACGGCCAACGGTTCCTTGCCGAATCGAGCACCGGCGCGAAGAGGTCCTCGGCTTCGCGCAGACCGGCCAGGCCGAGCACTTCGTTGGCTGATGATGCGCGGATGAAATCCATGACCGAATCGGCAGTCACCCGGCCTATCAGCTTGCCCCGATCATCGACAACTGGGGCGGACAGCAGGTCATAACGCTCGAACGCCGTCGCGACCTGTTCCGCGCTATCGTCGGGATGAAACCGCCTGATCTCGGTCTCCATCAGGGTGGAAATTGGTGAAGCGGCGTCCGCGATCAGCAGCACGCCGAGCGGCACGGCACCAATCAGGACGTTGCGGGAATCGACGACAAACAACCGATCCGTGTGGGTAGGCAATTCGCCGAGCCCGCGGACCGTGCTGACAGCTTCGGCAGCAGTCTGGTCACCGTGCGGGCTCAAGACATCCTGTGTCATCAGCCGCGCCGCCGTCCCTTCCGGATACAACTGGCTCTGCTCGACCCAGGAACGATCGGTCGCGTCCAGGCTGGCCGCGACATCCCTGAAGATGGCCTCAGGAAGTGACTCCGACAGATAACGGAGGTCATCAGTATCCAACTCCAGCAACACCGTGCGCAGACGGTCGGGGGGCGTGATCTCGATCAGCGACTCGCGCAGTGCCGGATTGACTTCGACGAGGGCCGCCCCCGCGGCGGGCGGAGTGAGCTGCTCCCAGAATCACGGCACGGTCGTTCTGCGGCACGGACTCGAGCAGGTGAGCGACGTCGGCCGGATGCAGCGCGCGCAACCGCATGTGGAGCTCGACCAGATTCTGCCGCCGCTGCATCTCTTCGAGCAGCGCGCTGCGCGGCGTCTGCTGGCGGCGGGCGACGCTCTCGAGGAGGCGGTGCCTGGAGATCAGCTGCTCGACCTCGGCAATCTGCTGTTCCAGCCGGACGTCGGATGACCCGTTCATGAAGCGTAAGCTACCGCAATGCCCACCGAACGTCGCACGTCATCTTCCGGTTACACGCATCGCTGCTCGACCGGTTTCCACCGTCTTTGCGCCGCGGTCACAGAACGGTCGTGCGCGACGCGTATCTTGGAGGTCTTGCCTGACGCCCCCAGTTCGAGAGGTGCCGACATGGCTAAACCCGGATCACGATCGGCGGCCCGGTTCGAGCCGCCCGTCGTCGGGACGCTCTGGACGCTGCAGCGACGCGAGCATACGGCGCGTTGCGCGTTGCTCGCCTGGCCCGACGGGTGGGAGGTTCGCGTCCTTGTGGATGGCGAGACGATGGTGAGCGAGCGCTGCACGCGCTCGCACGAGGCCTTCACCCTGGCCGAGACCTGGAAAACGCGACTGACCGGGCAGTTGTGGCAGCAGATCATTCCCGCGCACCCGCTCGGGCCATCCCCCTACGGCATCCTACGTGTCAGCCGCGCCGGGGGCGGCGATGTGCTGCCGATCAACGGTCCGCAAGTCATCAACGCGGTGGTGAATCAGACCGTGCCGTCACCGGCGTTCGTGCCGGGGGAAGCCGGATATCCTGAGGGACTTGCCGATCCCTCCCGCTTCAATCCGCTGACCGCCAACATCACCTCCTTGACGCTATCGGAGACACGGGACAACGGGTCGCAGTCGCTCGAGAACTCGAACGGCAACAACCCGTCGCCGCAGGACTTCCGCAACATGGACGCCGACTTCGGCCTGTCCAATTACCATCAGCCGTACAACAGCACGACCAGCTTCGTCTGGTCGCTGCCCTTCGGTCACGACCGGCGATGGGGCTCGGCGGCCTCACCGGTCGTCAACGCGCTGATCGGCGGCTGGGAAATCGCAGGCATCAACTCCGTCTTCGCCGGCGAGCCGGTCACGTTCATCTACAATCCGGGCGCGACGTTCGTGGTCTCCGGCATCGCCCAGGACTTTCGCGGCGCCAACAACTATCGGCCGAACGTGACCTGCGACCCGCTGGCGGCCTCGGGGGAGCGAACCATCACCAACTGGTTCAACCGTGCGTGCGTCTCGCTGCCCACCGACCCGAGCCAGCCGTTCGGCAATGCGGAGCGCAACTCGGTGCGCGGGCCGCTCTTCTGGCAGCTCGATCTGGTTGCGTCCAAACGGATCGGGCTCGGCGGCCCGGCGCAGCTCGAGCTGCGCATCGAGGCATTCAATCTGCTCAACCGCACGAACTTCCGCGCGCCGAACGGCAACCGGAGCGCGGGCGGGTTCGGCACGATCACCTCGACGTTCGATCCCCGTCAGCTGCAGCTGGGGTTCAAGATGATGTGGTGAATTGCAAGGCCCAAGTGGCAAGGAACAAGTACAACGGAATGCGACGCCATTGCGCCTTGCCAGTTGCCACTGGCTACCCGTCAGCGTCAGTCCCACGTCTCATCTGACAATCCTCGGCTCGATCTGCCGCCGTCCTTGTCGAGGGCCACCAGACATCTCCGCGCCGCGTCACCGCCAGAGATTCCACCTTCTCGAGCGGAAGAACCCATCGGGCTCCTTCGCAAGATGGAGCCACGGACTATGCGAAGCCAGCCGAGCTGGGTGGTGACGTCGACGTAAAAGGCGGGTGAATTCGGTGTCGCCTGGCCGGCGGCCAGGACCACCCGCGACCGGAAGTCGGTTTTCAGGTACCTGCGAGGGGGCCAACGTAATATGTCAGGCATGAACGACGTGCTCACGTTGATCCTGGGAGGGGGCCGCGGCGCGCGCTTGTTTCCGCTGACACACATGCGGTCGAAGCCCGCGGTGCCGATTGGCGGCAAGTACCGGCTGATCGACATTCCCATCAGCAACTGCCTGCACGCAGACCTGAAGCGGATCTTCGTGCTGACCCAATTCAACTCGGCCTCGCTCAATCGCCACATCGCCCAGACCTACCGGCTCGATGGGTTCGCCGACGGCTTCGTCGAGGTGCTGGCGGCCGAACAGACCCCCGAGAGCTCCGACTGGTTCCAGGGCACGGCCGACGCGGTCCGGCAGGCCGCGCGCCACTTCGCGGGGTACGACGCCGATCACTATCTGATCCTCGCGGGCGACCACCTCTATCGGATGGACTTCAACGACCTGCTCGAGTCCCACATCGAGAGCCGGGCCGACATCACCATCGCAGCTCAGCCGGTGACGCCCGCGGACGCGACCCAGATGGGCATCTTCCGCTTCGATTCCGGCGGGCAGATTTCAGGCTTCGAGGAAAAGCCGAACCGACAGCGGCTGGCCGAAATGGGGACCAGTACGCCGCGAGGATCGATGGCCGGCGGCACGACCGCCGACAAGCCGTTCGTCGCCTCGATGGGGATCTACGTGTTCACGCGCGAGGTGCTCCTCGAGATCCTCCAGGAACCCGGCATCGATTTCGGCAAGGAGATCATTCCGAAATCGCTCGCGACGCATCGGGTGCACCCCTACATCTTCCGGGGCCACTGGGCGGACGTCGGCACGATCGAAGCGTTCTACGACGCGAATATCCAGTTCACGCAGCGCGGCGCCCCGTTCAACTTCTTCCACCCCCGGCGCCCGATCTACACGCACCCGCGCTTCCTGCCGGGAACGCGCACCTACGGCTGCCGCATCGATACGTCCATCGTCGCCGACGGCTGCTACCTCGACGGCTGCGAGGTGACCGATTCGATCATCGGGATCCGTACCCACGTTCATCCCGGGACCCGGATTACGCGCTCGGTCCTGCTCGGCGCGGACTTCTATGAGGAGGGAACGGCGGCGGAGGAAGTGTCCCTGGGGATCGGCCGCAACGTCATCCTCGATCGCGTCATCGTCGACAAGAACGCCCGCATCGGCGATGACGTCCGCCTGGTCAACGAAAAGGGCGTCCAGGAGGCCGACGGCGACGGCTACTTCATCCGCAACGGCATCATCATCGTCCCCAAAGGCGCCCGCGTCCAGGCCGGCGTGAGCGTCTAAGAACGTTCGCGCCAGAGCCCCGAGTCGCGAGTGCGAGGCCCCGAGCCCCGAGTCCCGCGACTCGCCCGAGTCCCGAGTCCCGAGTTCCCCTCAGTCCCGCAATTCGTCCCCTCGAAATTCATCGACAGCCACAACCTCCGCCGATGGCACCCGTCTAAGCGTGTGAGTCGCCTGGAGTGGAGGCCGGCGACCCGCACCACGCACCGATGGATGAGGGGTCCGCAGAACACGGTTCTGGAGGTCCCCATGTCTTGGCTGATGTCACTCGTGCTCGCGGGTGTCGTGTCCTACGGTCCCGAGGCCGCGCCGATGGACTCGCCGGCTCTGGCCCCGCCGATACCAATGAAGTCGGCGCAGGACCTGCTCGCATCGGACTCGCGGCGGATTCGTTCGTCCGAGCGCCGGATCAACACGCTCCTCGCCCAAGGCGTGCGCCGTTCGAGGTCGTTCGCCGATCTCGTCGCGCGCATTCACCGTACGGACGTCATCGTGTACGTGGAAACATCGCAACATCTCACCGGCGACACCGTCGGGCGGATTCTGATGCAGACGACGGCCGGGGGACAGCGTTACCTGCGCGTGCAGGTGCGCGCGATGATGCAGGGCGATCACGTCATCGCTGTGGTCGCGCACGAACTGCATCATGCGCTCGAAGTCGCCGGCGACAAGTCGGTCGTCGACGAAGTGACCCTCGCCGAGTTGTACCGGCGCATCGGTCACGCGAGCATCGGAGCACACGGCTACGATACGGATGGAGCCAGGGCTGCGGGCATCCGCGTCCGCGACGAGTTGGCCGGCTGAAGCTGCGTGACCACGTGGCCGCAGGGCGCCCTGGTCCTCAAGTCCTGTGTGCCCGGCTTGCGAGCAGAAGCATCGCCGCCGACGGGACGGCCAGCGCGCCTACCGTGAGCATCCTGGTCCTGATCGTGGGAACGGAGTGACGCCTCGACGACTCGAGCAGCGCCTGGCAGGTCGTGATCAGCGCGTCGCGCTCGCGCGCGTACTGCCCGAACAGCGCCCGTGATTCCGCTTCGAGGACATCGACGAGCAGACTTGACGATGGAATGTCCTGACCTCGCAGCAGACGCTTCAGGCGAGCCGCGAGCACTTCGCGATCGTGTATCTGTCCAAGTGCCTCCTGGGCACGCTTCAGCACCCGCAACGCAGGACGCCGGCCGCCGTCTCCGCGCTCGAGCAACTCCACGAGATACCGCAGCTTCTTCAACGCCACGCGCACGCGGTGGGCGCGCTTGGGAAAATACACGCCTGACGCATGTGTGATGGCATCCTGCGCGAGGTCGGCGTTCGTAGCGATCGCGGCGGCCAGCCGACGGTGTGCCGGCGGCGTTCGCCACAGTGCTCGACCGTTGCCATTTGCGTGCGCGCCGATGGCCCGCCGCCCTCCGAGCGCCTCGATGTTCTGCCGCTCGAGCCGTTTGATCAACCGGCGGCGGCGGCGTACCTGTTCCGGCATCAACCGCGAGCGAACGGCGGCAGCGGCCGGAGCGGTTGCCGGCGACCGTTGTTCGATCTCCTTCAGCAACTCGAGTGAGACGTCGACGTCCCTCGCTTTGCCAAGCGACCGGCCTGTTTTCCGGAACCTGCCCTGCAGTTCCTGCCAGCGTTCCGACGGGTGATCGCCGAGGAGAATGGGCAGAATGCCGCGCAACCGCCGCGTCGCGATCCGGGCGGCATGAATGGCGTCGGCGTCGCCGTCCCGCACCATCGGCAGGCGTGAGAGCAGCGAGTCAAGATGTGTCGTAAACGAATGCTCAATCGTCCCCATGACGGTCGAGCGATGCAAACGGCGCGCTCAGCGCGCAAACTCAACCGATTTTGCGGAGAACGCGGGGAGGAAAGAACCAGCGGAGCTGGCCAGGGGCCTTCGGTGGCGCTCCATCGAAATCGATCCGGCAGATCGCACCCTTCTTGAACGCGATCGGCGCTCGCGTCCCGATCAGCTGGGCCGCCAGCTCCCCTATGTTGGGCTCGTGGCCGACGAGCGCAATACGCGTCTTCTTCGTGTGCTTGACGACCTCATGTATTACGGCCGCCGGCGTACCCGCGGGGGCCAGGGCATCACTCAACACAATCGGTGGTTTCGTGGTCAGTGCTTCCGCGATCGCGTCTGCTGTCTGTTTCGTGCGGGTGAGCGGGCTCGCGATGATCAGATCGAAGCCAATCTTCAGCTCGTTGAGCGCCTTCGCTTCCGCGCGGAGGGCAGCTATGCCCGGGTTGGTCAGCGGGCGTTTCGAATCGTCCGGGTATCGGGTCCCCGCTCGGCCGCGATCCCGTGTCGGATCAGGTAGAGCTCGAGTGAAGCCACGATCAGGCTCGTCGTGCAGTGGACGTACGCGCGTTGGCGGACGGCACCATCTTCAGCGGCGCGCGGCGGCCACCAGACGTCGCAATCTGCGGGACGACCGTCGACCGACAGGCCTCAGCGAGCTCGAGCAACGCCGGGACCTGCTTGATGTAGCCGCCGTGCAGGTGCCGGCACTCTTCCTCGAGCGCCCGATCGATCAAGTCGAGACCGCGGACGGTTGCGCCCTGCCTGGAGGGAGGATTCGTCTGAACGGCGGCGACGTGTTTCTGGATCACGGTCAGGTCGTTCAGCCGCCCGAGCGCCTCCTGCAGCCGCTTCAGCGTGTTCACGAGCGGCCTCGCCGACCTGATGCCGGCATCGCCTGCCAGTTCCAGCGCGTAGCGCAGCTTCTTCGTGGCAATGCGGATCGCGTGCAATCGATCGGGCGCGTAGATCTGTCCGGCCGCATGGATCGCGGCTGCGAATCGCTTCGATCGGCGTCCGATGCGCGCCGCCAGCGCCTCGCGCCAGACGCTCGCGTCCGCCATCGTCGAATCGATCGCCACTTCTTCGAGCCGACGGGTGAGCTTCTGCGTGTTGAGATCGCGAAGGCGCTCCAGCATGACGGCGCGCCGCCGTTCACGCTCGGCGATGACATGACCGCGAACATCCTCGAGGGCGTCCCGAGGGATCTTCGGTCTGCGCGCCAGCTCGTCCAGGACGCGCATGGTGACGTCCATTTCGCGGACAGTCCCGAGCGCCCGGGTGACATGGCGGATTTTGCGCTCGGCCTTCTTGCCTCGTTTCAGCCCTGCCGCCAGGACCGGCAGCCCCTCGCGAAGACGCCTCGAGGCCACCCGGGCCTGATGGACCCCGGTGTCATCGCCGTCGACCGCTGCGGGCAGATGGCGCTCCAACTCCCGGGCCCGCCTTGTCAGTAACATGGTCGTGACAGGGAGTTTAGGGCGGTTCGTGGTAGGATTGCGGCCGTTTCGAGACGTCAGCGACATAGGCGGGGATGGGTGCCGAGCCAGTATATAACGGGCGTGTGACAAACCGCTCGCCGTGCCGCAGCTGCCAGCAGCCTCGAGTTCTCGAGCGCACCCGGTGCCCGCCCCGGTAGTGAGGACAATGCTCGACTCAGTTGCATGCGCATAGCCGCCATCGACATCGGCACGAACTCGATCCACATGATCGTGGCACGTGTCCGGCCAGACCTTTCATTCGAAATCATCGACCGTGAAAAAGACATGGTTCGGCTTGGTGCCGGCGGCCTCGACGGCCGTAGTCTGACACCGACCGCTGTCTCGGCCGCGCTCCAGACCCTCACGAAATTCCGCCGGCTCGCCGACTCCCACAAAGTAGATGAGATAGTCGCCGCTGCCACGAGCGCGACGCGCGAGGCGGACAATGGCGGTGATTTCATCGCTGAAGTCGCCCGTCTGACCGGCATCAGGATCCGGGTCATCTCGGGGACGGAAGAGGCCAGGCTCATCCATCTGGCGGCGGGATATGGGGTCGACATCGGCAAATCGACCGGCGTGGTCATCGACATCGGCGGCGGCAGCGTCGAGGTCACTCTCGGGCCGGCCACACATCTGACGCTCGGCCAGAGTTTCAAGGTCGGCGTCATCCGGCTGACCGAGCGGTTCGTGAAATCCGACCCGCTCTCGGGCCGCGACGAGCGCCGCCTGACCAAGCACTTGAATCGGGAGATGGGCGCATACCTGGATCAGGTCGTCAACCGCGGCTTCGATCGCGTCATCGGCACGTCAGGCACCATCCTCAGCCTCGGCGCGCTCGCATCGTCCGAGGGCGGCGCGCCGATCGAAGAGCTTCGCAATCGCCGGGTCAGCGCCAAAGCGCTGCACAAACTGCGAAAGCGGTTGACGAGCGTCTCGCTCGAAGAGCGGCTCGCCATCCCGGGCCTCGATCCACGACGCGCCGATCTGTCCGTTGCGGGCTCAGTGCTGCTCGACACCATCGTCCGCCGCCTCGGCGCCGACGAGTTCACGCTGTGCGACCTGGCGCTTCGCGAAGGACTCATCCTCGATTACATCCATCGCAACAGCGCCAGGATCCGCAAGGTCGAGCGCTATCCCGATGTCCGCCGCCGCAGCGTCGTCGAGCTCGGCGAGCGGTGCGGCTACTGGTCCGAGCACGCCCAGCACGTGACCAGGCTCGCGCTGTCGATCTTCGATCAGTCGCGCAGCGTCCATGGCTTCGGCGATCGTGAGCGGAACTGGCTCGAATACGGGGCGCTGCTGCACGACGTCGGCGTGCACATCAGTTACGAGCGCCATCATCGCCATTCGTACCTACTTGATCAAGAACGGCGATCTGCGCGGATTCGACCCGAAGGAGATCGAGATCATCGCGCTCATCGCGCGGTATCACAGGCAGGCAACCCCGAAGAAATCGCACGAAGGCTATTCCGATCTGAACGGCGCGCTGCGCCGCACGGTGAAGACCCTGGCGGCCATGGTCAGGCTCGCCGAAGGCCTGGATCGAAGCCATTCACAAGCTCTGGCCGGAATCGATCTCTACCCGCGCGGCGACGACTATCTCGCCCGCCTGCGCGCGACCGGAGACGCGGAGCTGGAACTGTGGGCCGCGCACCGGCATGTCGCGCCGCTCGAGGCGGTGCTCGGCAAACCGATCCGGTTCGAAGTGGTCCACGAGTCCAAGGAACCTGCCCCCCCTGCTGACCAACCTGGCCAGGCCGCGCGAATACCCAGGAAAGCTGGTCGTCGTCGGGGGGGACGACGGGTCCGGAAAAGCGAAGCAGCTGTCACTCCTGGCAAAGTGGCTTAGCGCCGCCTGGCATCCGCTCTTCGTAGCGGCGTTGAACTCCTCGGCGCTGGTCAAGGCGGCGACCAATACAGGCAAGAAGAAGAACGCGCTGACGCCAGTCGCAAAGTCGACGTCATTCTGGAAGAGCTCCGGCGGCAGATCGGGGCTTTTCTCCAGGGAATCCGATGCCTCCATGACGCCCGCCCGAGCGGAGTCATGCCGTTTACACGAAATTTACATACTTGAAATCCTCAGGCAATTGGCGCGCGTTATCGTTGTGACGCCGGGTATGACCCTCTTGCAGACGCCAATCCCCCCGTCATTGACCGTTACCGTGCGCCCGCCGGCCCCGACGCCGGTCGAATCGCATTCGATCATCGACGTCGAGAAGCTGAGCTTCTTCTATGGCGCGAAACGAGCGCTCGAAGACATTTCGATTCAGATCCCCTCGCATCTGGTCACCGCGTTCATCGGGCCATCTGGCTGCGGCAAGAGCACGTTCCTGCGCACGCTGAACCGGATGAACGACATCATCGCGGGCACCCGGGTCGAGGGGAAGGTGCTGATCGAGGCACGGGATGTCTACGCGCCGGGCACCGACGTCGTCGCACTGCGCCGGCGGGTCGGGATGGTGTTCCAGAAATCGAATCCGTTTCCCAAGTCGATCTTCGAGAACGTGGCGTACGGGTACGGATCAACGGCATGGCCCGGAACCGCGCGGAGATGAACGAGCGGGTCGAGGAAAGCCTGCGCTCGGCGGCGATCTGGGACGAGGTCAAGGATCGGCTGCACGATTCCGCCCTTGCGCTGTCCGGCGGCCAGCAACAGCGTCTGTGCATCGCCAGGGCGCTCGCGGTCACGCCGGAGATCCTCCTGATGGACGAACCGGCGTCGGCGTTGGACCCGATCGCGACGCAGCGCATCGAGGAACTGATCTACCACCTCAAGTCGCGCTACACGATCGTCATCGTGACGCACAATATGCAGCAGGCCGCCCGGGTGTCCGATCGGACGGCGTTCTTCTGGCTTGGCCGGCTGGTCGAGTACGGACAGACGGATCAGATCTTCACCAATCCGTCCGAGAAGCTGACCGAAGATTACGTGACCGGCCGATTTGGCTGATACCCGCGAGGAGGGGCCCGGCAACCGCCCCTACATTTGATTGATGCCCGAACGCCTGGTACCGCACTTTCAGGAAGAGCTGCAGCAGCTCAAGACGCGACTGCTCGAGATGGGTGGGCTCGCCGAGGATCGCGTCCGTTCGGTCGTCCAGGCCCTCGTCGATCGGAACGGCGCCATCGTGGATCGCGTGCTCGCCGGAGACGGCCCGATCAACCAGCTGCACATCGAGATCGACAGCCGCTGCTTCAAGCTGCTGGCGCTGCACCAGCCGATGGCCGTCGATCTGCGCGCCATCGTCTCAGCGGTCAAGATCAACACGGATCTCGAGCGCGTCGGCGACATGGCGATCAACATCGCCGAGGCGGTGAAGCGCTACATGCGCCATCCGCCGGTGAAGGAGCTGATCGACATCCCGCGGATGGCGGACATCGCGCAGCGGATGCTGCGCGACGCGCTGGACGCGTACGTGCGCCGGGATACCGCGCTCGCGCAGGCCGTGCTCAACGAAGACGACGCGCTGGATGCGCTGAAGACCCAGGTGTTCCGCGAACTGCTCACCTACATGCTGTCGGACCCGGCGACCATCGAGCCGGGGCTGGATCTGATCCTGATCTCCCGCCACCTCGAGCGGGTCGGCGATCACGCGACCAACATCGCCGAGGACGTCATCTTCATGGTGTCGGCGAAGGACGTCCGCCATCACGTCAGGGATATCGGGTAGCGCGCCTCGCATTCGCCGCGCCCGGCTCCCGGCCGTCGCGAACCGGTCAGCCAGCGCGCGCTGTTGACGACCTCAGTCCCTTCACGATTGAATAGTAAGGTTTGGCAGACACGGAGCCGCGTTGTGTGTACTGTCAACGGGAGCCCGTGGCGTCCCGCTGGCGGCCCTTCTGCAGCGAGCGCTGCAAGCTCGCCGATCTCGGTCGCTGGCTGTCTGAGGATTATCGCGTGCCGGAGGAACGGGCTGCGCCACCGGCGCCCGCCGGGCCGGAGGACGAGTAGAAAGCTTTGCATGGCCGACACGCTCACGATTACCGACAACCGGACCGGCAAGCAGTACCAAATCCCCATTCAGGAGGGGACGATTCGTGCCGCCGATCTCCGGCAGATCAAGGTCACGACCGACGAGTTCGGCATGATGACCTACGACCCGGCGTTCATGAACACGGCGGCCTGCCGCAGCCGCATCACGTTCATCGACGGCGACAAGGGGGTGCTGGTCTATCGCGGGTATCCGATCGAACAGCTGGCCGAGCACAGCGACTTCCTGGAGACGTCGTATCTCCTGCTCTTCGGGGAGCTGCCGACGGAAGCGCAGCTCGAGGGCTGGACCAGGGACATCAACAGCCACACGATGCTGCACGAGAACCTCAAGAAATTCGTCGAGGGGTTCCGTTACGACGCGCATCCGATGGGGATGTTCCTGAGCGCGGTCGGGGCGCTGTCGACGTTCTATCCGGACGCCAAGGACATCTTCAACGCCGAGTCGCGCCGGCTGCAGATGATCCGGATGATCGCCAAGGTGCCCGGCATCGCGGCGTTCGCCTACCGCCACACGATCGGCCGGCCCTATGTGCTGCCCGACAACGAGCTCAGTTATACCGGCAACTTCCTGAACATGCTGTTCAAGATGACCGAGCTGCGCTACAAGCCGCACCCCGTCCTCGAGCGCGCCCTCGACGTCCTGTTCATCCTGCACGCTGATCACGAACAGAATTGCAGCACGGCGGTGATGCGCAACATCGGCAGCTCGCACGTGGACCCGTACTCCGCGCTCGCCGGCGCCGCCGCGGCGCTCTACGGCCCGCTGCACGGCGGCGCGAACGAGGCCGTGCTGCGGATGCTCGGCGAGATCGGCTCGAAAGAGAACATCCCGGGCTTCATCAAACGGGTCAAGGCGGGCGAAGGGCGGCTGATGGGATTCGGCCACCGGGTCTACAAGTCCTACGACCCGCGCGCCAAGATCATCAAGCGGATGGCCGATCTCGTCTTCGAGGTGACCGGGAAGAACCCCCTGCTCGAGACCGCGCTCGAGCTCGAGCGGATCGCGCTCGAGGACGAGTACTTCGTGTCGCGCAGACTCTACCCGAACGTCGATTTCTACTCCGGCCTGATCTATCAGGCGATGGGGTTCCCGCTCGACATGTTCCCCGTCCTGTTCGCGATCCCGCGGACCGCCGGCTGGATGGCGCAGTGGGAAGAGATGCTGACCGATCCGGAGCAGAAGATCGCGCGGCCGCGGCAGATTTACATCGGATCGCCGAAGCGCGACTACGTCTCGCGCGACAAAAGGCGGTAGCCGGCGCCATTGAAGCTCTTCCCCGCTTTCATCCTGCTCGCGGCGGCGTGCGTATCGTCGGCACAGCGACCGGCCGCGGCCGAGTTCGACGGCGCGCGAGCTTACGAGCACGTCAAAGAGCTGGTCGCCATCGGCCCGAGACCGGCCGGCAGCGCCGGCGCGCAGCAGACGCGCGCTTACATCAGGAAGCACCTCTCCGCGCTCGGGCTCACGGTCAGCGAACAGGCGTTCGACGCGCCGACGCCGATCGGCACGATCCGGATGGTCAACGTCCGGGCCACCCTCGGCGGGCCGCCCGGCTCACGCCGCCTCGTCATCGCCAGCCATTACGACACGAAGCTGTTCAAGGACGTCATTTTCGTCGGCGCCAACGACGGCGGTTCGAGCACCGGCTTCCTGATCGAGCTCGCCCGGGTGCTCACGCAGCACGCGCCTGCGGTTCAAATCGAGCTCCTCTTCCTCGACGGTGAAGAGGCGGTGGTCGAATGGCAGGGGAACGACAACACGTATGGCAGCCGCCATTACGTCAGCGCCGCCGCGAAGGATGGCACCCTGAAGCAGATCGGCGCGCTCGTCCTGGTCGACATGATCGGGGACCGCGATCTGCGCATCAAACGCGAGAGCCATTCGACCGCGTGGCTGACCGAGATCATCTGGGCCCGCGCCAAGGCGCTCGGCCGCTCGCAGTTCGTCGCCGAGAGCACGCCGATTCTCGACGATCACGTCCCCTTCCTCGAGGCCGGCGTCCCCGCCGTGGACCTCATCGACCTCGAGTACCCGGACTGGCACCAGCCGACGGATACGCTCGACAAGGTCTCCGCTGAAAGCCTGCAAACGGTCGGCGACGTGCTGCTCGCCGCGTTGCCAGATATCGTCGCGCGGATCAAGTAACTCCCCCGAGCCTAATCAGCGTTTCGTTTGGAAGTTGGAAGTTGGGAGTTGGGAGTTGACGCCATCTCACGCATGATCTCTTCGTCCGTGAGCACGGCCGCGGACGACTTCGCTCGTGCGAAGATCCGGTCCACGACCGCGTCGGTGATCGGAAGCCCGCGTTTCTCGAGCCAGAAGACCACGTTGGACCGGCCCGACATGGGACCGACCTCGATCTCCTGGGTCCGGCCGACCATGCTCGCGGGAATCCCCGAGTAGACGGCGTCGACGAGCTCGAGGTCGTTCTTGCGGAAGGCCTTGATGACGGCGGCCGCGTGCACGCCGGTCGCAGTGCGGAACGCGTCGCGGCCGACGACCGGGTAGTTGGGCGGAATCGGTACGCCGGTCGCGGCGGAGACCGTCTCGCAATATTCGACGAGCGCGGACAGATCGCGCTCGATGTAGCCCATGAGCACCAGGTTGACGAGCAGCGTGTCCATCGGCGTGTTGCCGACGCGCTCGCCGATGCCGATGGCGGCGCCGTGCAGCCGCGTGGCGCCGGCGGACAGCGCGGCCAGGGAGTTCGCGATCGCGAAATCGCGGTCACGATGCCCGTGCCAGTCGATGCCCACGCCGCCGCCGCACTCGTCGACGACCCCGGCGACGAACCGGACGACCGCGGCGGCGCCGGCCGGCGTCGCATGGCCGACCGTATCCGCCACGCAGAGGCGTTTCGCCCCGGACCGAATCGCCGTGGCGTAGAGCCTTCTCAGCGTCTCCGGATCGGCGCGCGTCGTGTCCTCGGTGACGTACATCACCGGCAGCCCGTGCCTGACGGCGAACGAGATCGCGTCCTCGGTCAGCTTCAGCAGCTGATCGAGGTGCCACCCTTCCGCATACTGACGGAGCGGGCTGGAGCCGATGAACGTGCAGCACTCGATCGGGATCCCGGCGCGCTGCGAGACATCGACGACCGGCTGGATATCGGCGATCAGTGTCCGGGCCGCGCAGTTCGCCTGCAGCCGCAGCCGCGAATTGGCGATTTCGCGCGCGAGCCGCTCGACGTCCTCGACCACGTGCGGTCCGGCGCCGGGAAGCCCGATGTTCGCGGTGTCGATCCCGAGACGGTCGATGAGGTGCAGGATTCGAATCTTCTCGTCGATCGTCGGGCAGCGAACCGACGGAGACTGCAGGCCGTCCCTGAGCGTCTCGTCATCGAGCAGGACAGCCGAGGGCTTCGGCTCGGCGGTCTGATTCCAGTCGTGAACGAGCGGATGCATGGGGCCGAGTTCAGCTGCTGGCGTCCGGCGCGCTTCTCGTCACGGCGCGAACGGTCCACAGTCCGGCGCCGAGAATGACCGCCGCCCACAGGGTCGCCACCATGGCGGCATCGCGGACCGTGTCACGCATCGCGTCCGAGATGGTGACGGCGGGGCCCCGCCCCGACTCGTGCAGGGCCTGGTCGATCAGGTAGTCCCTGACCCCGAGGGTGATCCTGAGATCGTACAGGCCGTTCCAGACGACGACCGCCAGGATGATCCAGAGCCCGATGGCGATCCGCAGCGAGCGTGCGCGGCCGTTCACGATCCGTAGCGCAGCACCATGGCGGTGATGTCGTCGCTCTGCGCGGCGCCCCGCGCGAACTCACGCACGTCCGCAAAGAGCGCCTCGAGCAGACGCGGCGGATCGAGCTTGGCGTTGGCCGTCACACAGTCGATGATGCGGTCTTCGCCGTACTCCTCTCCGCTCGCCGACATCGCTTCCGAGATGCCGTCGCTGAAGACGATGAGCCAGTCCCCGGCGGTCAGCTGGACGGTTTCCTCTTCGTACGACGCAGCCTCGAACAGACCGACGATCGGGCCGCCACATTCCAGACGGCGCACCCCGCCTGCGCCGATGACCAGCGGCGGATTGTGCCCGGCGTTGCAGTACACCATCTTGCCCGACGCATCGAGCACGCCGTACATCAGGGTCACGAAGCGCGACTCGATCCCGCGGCGGTAGAGCGCGAGGTTCACTCGAGTGATCGTCTTCGACGGCGCGTCGCTGGTCGCGGCCTGGGCGGCGAAGATGCCCTGCATCATCGCGCTCAGGAGGGCGGCGGGTGGCCCTTTGCCGGCGACGTCGCCCAGCGCAAATCCGAGCGAACCGTCGCTCAGATCGACGTAGTCGTAAAAATCCCCCCCGATCGATCGGCACGGTATCGATGCCGCGGCGGCGCGGAAGTAGATGCCCGAGCGCCCGGCCTTCGGCAGCAGGGCCTGCTGGATCTCGGCGGCGATCCGCATCTCCTGCTCCATCCGCGCTTTTTCCATGGTTTCGCGGTACAGGCGCGCGTTCTCGATTGCCACCGCCGCTTCGGTCGCCAGCGTCTCGAGCGCGGCCCGCGTCGAGCCCGAGAGGAGCGAGCCTTTCTCGCGGCTGTCGAGATACAGCACGCCGATCCGCCGCTCCTCGCCGACGTTTTCCGCCTTGTCGACGTAGCGGACCAGCCGCAGCGGCACGCAGAGCACGTTGCGGATGCCGAGGGCGACGGTTCCCATGTGAACGTTGGCGAGGTCGCCATCGAGCAGGTCGGCGACAATACGCGGCTCGCCGGTGCGGAAGACCTCCTCCGGGATCTTGCGGCTGGTGGCAAAGCTTCCGCCCGACAGCGTGGTATGGCCACGGCCGCGCGCCATCTTGAATTCGAGCTCGTCGCCGGCGCTCAGCATGATGAACCCGCGCTCGGCGCCGCTGACCTCGATCGCCGAGTCCAGCACCAGCGAGAGGACGTCATCGAGAACCCGGCCGGAGCCGAGCGCGCGCAGCCCCTCGAGGAGCGCGGCAATCTGCCGCAAATCGCCGATCGCCGTCGTCGTTGCCCGGTCGACGGGCGGCTGCGTATCGGCCAGCAGGAACACCATCTCGGCGCCGCCGGTCCGGCCAAGCCGAATCTTGTCGCCATGGACGAGGACCCGATCGGTGACCTGCTCCCCGTTCACATAGGTGCCGTACCGTGAGTTGCGGTCGCGCAGCGTGAAGCGGTTGCCCTCGACCGCGATCTCCGCGTGATCCCGGGACACTTCACTGCCGGCCAGCCGAAGGTCGTTGGTTTCCCGGCGCCCAATCTCGAAGGGATGCTTCGAGACCGGGACAATGCGGCGTCCCAGTGCGTCGGTGACTTCTAGGCGGGCGTCGGACATGGAAACAGTCTAGCTCAACCTTCGTGGCGGAGGACCAGATCGACCGCCTGAACCGGGCCGTACATCACCGACGGCGCCGAAGGATGCCAAGAACCAGCACCATCAGCGCGGCGCCTCCCAGGACGCCGGCGATCGTCTGCCACCGTTCCGGGTTCGCCGCGGCCTGTGAGGCGTAGCCCACATACAGCGCCACCGCCGCGAGGATCGCGGCGGCCACCACTGCAAACAACGGGCTCCGCGCCGGTTTCAGCGCCGCCGGCTTCCGAACCGGATCCGTCGTCGCCTGGCCGCAGCGGTAACAGACGATCGCTTTGTCGGCGATCTCGGTCCCGCAACTCCGGCAGCGCATCAGGGTATTCTATCGGAACGATCATGATGCCCTGGTGGCTCGTCCTCGCATTTTCAGTCCTGGCGGCACCGCAACCCCAGTCGGCCAGCGCCGCGCCGGCGGATCTCGACGCACGGATCGCCGCCGTCGAGCAGGAGATGCTGACCTGGCGCCGGCATCTCCATCAACATCCGGAGCTGTCCGATCGTGAAGCGGAAACGGCGAAGTACGTCGCCGAAAAGTTGAGGAGTTTCGGACTCGAGCCTCGCACCGGCGTGGCACGGCACGGCGTCGTCGCGGTGTTGAAAGGGGCCCAGCCCGGACCGCTCGTGGCCCTCCGGTCCGACATGGATGGCCTTCCGGTCACCGAGGAGACGTCGCTCCCCTTCGCCAGCCGCGCCAAGGGCGAATACGAGGGCAAGGCCGTGGGGGTCATGCACGCCTGCGGCCACGACACGCACATGGCGATGCTGCTCGCGACGGCCCGCGTCCTGAGCGGGGTCAAGGATCGCCTGCGCGGGAGCGTGATGTTCATCTTTCAGCCGGCCGAAGAAGGGGTGCCGCAGGCCGAGCGCCCGGCCGGCGCGGAATTGATGGTCAAGGAGGGCGTGCTGAAGAATCCGCGCGTCGACGCCATTTTCGGGTTGCACGTCTTCGCCAACGTCCCCTCCGGGCACATCACCTGGCGCAGCGGTCCGATCATGGCCGCGTCCGACACCTATCACATCGTCGTGCGCGGCCGGCAGACCCACGGCGCCACGCCCTGGGCCGGCGTCGACCCCGTGGTCATTGCCTCCCAGATCGTGATGGCGCTGCAGACGATCGTGTCGCGGCAGGTGGACATCACCGCACAGCCGGCCGTCGTCTCGGTCGGTCAGTTCGAATCCGGCGTCCGGCACAACATCATCCCGGATTCCGCCAGGCTGGTCGGCACGATTCGGACCTTCGACGCTGCGATGCAGAACGACATCCATGCTCGCATTCAACGGACCGCCGGCAGTATCGCGGAGGCGGGAGGGGCGACCGCGGAAGTGCGGATCGAGCGGAACGTGCCGGTCACCGACAACTCTCCGGCATTGACCGAACAGATGCTGCCGACGCTTCGGCGTGTGCTCGGCAGCCGGCTGATCGAATCGACCAAGATGACCACGGCGGAGGACTTCTCGTATTTCCAGCAGCAGGTTCCCGGGCTGTTCCTGTTCCTCGGCATCACACCCCAGAACGAAGTGGGCAAGGCGGCCGGCAACCATTCGCCACGGTTCATGGTCGACGAGGCCGCCCTGCTGACGGGTGTGCGCACGCTCGTGAATCTCACGTTGGATTATCAGGACAAGGCGCGCACGAAGGGGCTCTGAGCCGCAGTCCTCAGAACCGTAACGAGTACACGACCTTGAAGTTTCGCCCGACTTCCGGGACGAAATCCTTGATCAGCGAAAGATGGTTGCGGTACAGCTCGTTGGTCGCATTGTCCAGGCGGGCGGTAATCGTGCTCGTCGCGCCGTTGGTCTCGAACGAGTACGACGCGAACAGCTTCAGCAGGTTGTAGCCGTCCGTCGGCGTCTCCTCGCCGAACACGCGGTCCTGTTTCGCGGCCAGTATCACTTCCCCACCGGCCTGGAACGCGTTCCGCTGGTAGTTCAGGCCGCCGCGGAACCGTAGCGGCGGAATCCGCGGTAGCGGGTCGCCGGTATCGCGCAGCTCGCCACGCACGTAGTCGAACCCGAGCTCGAGACCCAGACCGCGCCCGAGATGGACATCCGTGTGAGCTTCAACCCCTTGCAGGACGCTGTTGGCGGCGACGAACTCGATGATCGGGAACTCACCGTGGTCGTGGTCCCGTTCCTGCTCTCCCGGGTCATCGAAGCGCTCGTGGAACTCTTCCTCGCTAATCGGATTGCGGAAGATGTAGTCGTCGATCGAGTTGTGGAAGTAGCTGACTTCGCCGGTCGCGCGGCCCGTGCGCCAGCGCGCCGAGAGATCGAAGCCGAGCGCCTTCTCCGACTCGAGGTTCGGATTGCCGATCTCGAAGGCGAAGTTCCCCGGGTGCGGTCCGAAGAAATAGAGCTCCTCGAGGGCGGGATGACGCACGGCCCGCGCCAGGTTCACCGCGAACGTCAGCTTGTTCTCCGCCGCGGCGGGGCGGAACAGCAGGCCGATCGAGCCGGACGCGTCGGTGAAATCGCGGGGCGTCAGGCCCTGTTCCGGATCGTAGGACGCATGGTTCAGGCGTCCGCCGAATTGCACGGTGACGTGCGGCCAGGTCAGCTCTTCATAGACGAAGCCCGCGACCCCTCGCTCCTTGACGGGAGGCGCCAGCGCTTCTTCCCCTTCGGCCAGGAAGTTGCGGCGGAGCACCCAACCCCCGATGCTGCCCGTCAGGCGTCCGGCCTGACGGTGCTTGGCGAGCAGGTTGACTTCGTCTGTGTCGTTCTCGAAATGCGTGCCGACTTCGCCGCCCACGACCTCGTCGTGCTGGTAGCGGCGCGAGGCGAAGTCGACCCGGAGGGCCGAAATGGGGCCGCCCAACTGCGTGCTCTCACCCTTGACGGCGAACATGTGCCGGCGCGGCGTCAGCTCGACCTGCCCCTCTTCAATTACCGGAATCCCATACCGCGTATCGTCGTACCCGTAACTGCCGCCGAGATAGCCTTTCGTGCCCGTCCACGACACGCCGACGCTGCCGAACCCCGCCCGGGACTGCGTGTTCTCCACATCACCCGTCGGCGTCGTCACATCGCCATTGCGCTGACCGCTGCCGCCGACCCGGACTGCCCATCGGCCGTTGCCCGCGGACAGGTCGGCGCCCCCGACGAACTCCTTGGCGGCGGTGCCCGCGTTCATGACGACAGCGCCGTGAACCCCCTCGATTGGACGCGTGGGAATGGTCTCGTTGATCACGTTGACCAGCCCGCCGATCGCGTTCGCGCCGTACAACAGCGTCGCCGGCCCGCGAACGACTTCAATCCTCGACGCCGCCGCGGGATTCACAGGCACGCCGTGATCGCCCGACTGGCTGGACAGGTCGCCGACCCGCTGGCCGTCTTCGAGAATCAGGACGCGATCGCCGTCGAGCCCCCGAATCACGGGCCGCGACGGGCCTGGACCGAACGATCGCTCCGCGACCCCGGGCTGGGAGGAGAGGGTGGCGCCGATCGTGGTCTCGAGCTCGCGGTTCAGATCCTGCCCGGCCAGCACCGACGTCGGCTGATAGGACGCGAACTGATCCCGCGCCTCCGGACTGACCGACACGACCTCGGTGTAGTGCACTTCGGGTGCGAGCAGCGCGTCGATCGGCGGGGCGGCGCCGTCCTTGACTGCGACTTCCGCGCGCAGCGGCGTGTAGCCCGTCGCCGCAATGATGATGTGGTGATCACCCGAGGGGACGCCCTTCAACGTGAAGCGGCCTTCCTGATCCGTCGTTGCCTGGATCGCCGTGCCTTCGATGATGACGACTGCCTTGGCGATGGGCTCCAGCGATTCGACCCGGCGCACCTGGCCGGTGACTGTCGCGGTGGCGGATGGCTGCTGCGCCGGCAGCGGCGGCACGGGCTGCTGCGCCGACGCTGTCGACGCGATGGATAGGATGAATGCCGTGGTAGCTGCGACGGAGCGTACGCTCCGCGCAGCAGATATTCTCAACATGCGCACTGCCCCAGAAGGAAACCGATTTCGCCGAACGAATGGATCGCTGGATCTAGAGCAGGTCGGCGGGAGGGGCGCGCGCGGGAAGGTTATCGACGACAGCCGGCAGGACTTCGGCTCGATCGAGGCGGAGAACGATGCTCGGCGGGCTGAGTTCCGCGACGCCGAGATTCAGCAGCGTTCGCGGCGATCGCAGCGAACGCGTCCAGTGACAGACCGCACAGTGTTCGGACTCGGCCTGTGACCCTGGCCCTGGCTGCAGGCTGTGCTGCGACTCGTCGTGATCGCCGTACGACGGAATCGCGGCCGGCATGCACGCCGCATCGTCCACCGCGGCGTGCGGCAGCCGAATCGCGGCGACCAGCAGCACTACCGCGATGACACGCGACCAGCGCCTCAGCCGATCAAGGGCCATCAACTTGAGACTACCACGGGACTGGGGACTCGGGACTCGGGCTTGTCTCGGGATCCGGGGGGCGATCCTAAATCCCGGGACAAGCCCTAGCCCCCAGTCCCGAGTCCCGAGTCCCGCCCATCGGTATACTCCCAGCGATGTTCCCCGTCCGCGACGTCATCCCCTCACGGACGACGCCGTTCGTCACGATTGGCCTGATCGCGGCGAATATCCTCACCTTCGTCTATCAGCTGCAGCTCGATCGACTGCAGCTGTATGACCTCGCGCACACGCGCGGAGTCGTGCCGGCCGACCTCGTCTGGCCGTCGCTCGTCACCAGCCTTTTCGTTCACGACGGCTGGCTGCAGTTCGGCACGAACATGCTCTACCTCTGGCTCTTCGGCGAGAACGTCGAGGATGCCATCGGACACGCGGGATATCTGCTCTTCTACCTGGCGGCGGGATCCGGCGCTGCGCTCGCGCACGCCGCGCTGCATCCCTCGTCTTTGATGCCGCTCATCGGGGCGAGCGGCGCGGTCGCCGCGGTGATGGGTGCGTACTTCGTGCTGTATCCGAAGTCGCAGGTGCTGAACGTGGTGTTCCTGATCGTCTACCGCGACGTGATTGAGGTACCGGCGTTCCTCTTTCTCGGACTGTGGCTCGTGCTGCAGCTCCTGACGCCCCTCGCTCCGATGGGGGCACAGGCGGCGGACATCGGTCTCTCGTTCGATGCGTGCATCGCTGGATTTGCCCTCGGCGCGATCGTCGGTTTCGTGCAGCGGCGGCGGCGCCGATGGAACTGACGCAGACGGGACTCGGGGCGCGGGACTGGGGACTCGGGCGGGTCTGTTCGGTGATCGGTGATCAGCGATCGGGGATCAGAATCTGCTGGCTTCGTGCCGTCGTGCCGTCGTGACTTCGTGCAGCGCGAAGCGCCGGGGCGGATGGAAGTGACGCAGACGGGACTCGGGGCGCGGGACTGGGGACTCGGGCGGGTTTCGGGGTATGAGGGATGAGGGCTCAGCTCTTGACGCGCCCTCTTATATCGCGCGCGATGCGGGCCAGGGCGAGCATCACGCGCTCGAATTCGCGGGCGTATTCTTCCGGCGCCATGAAGGCCTTCTTGATCTGAAGCTCCTCGACCTCGGCCATCAGGGACGCGCGGCGCTGGAGCAGATCGACCAGGACCTCGTCGGTCGGCGGCGCTCCAGACGAGGGGGCGTCCAGGTATGTCCGTGTGGCGAGCGAGCCGTCTTCGCCCTGGGCGGCGGCCTCGCGGCCGACGCCGTCGCCGTTGTCGTCGAGCAGCGACCGTTCGGTCGCGAGCTGGCCTCTCTGTTGGTAGTGGCGCCGCACACCGCCGGCGGCCGCGGCGAACGCCTCCCAGATCGAGATGCGCCCGTTCTTGTCGATGTCGGAGGCTTCGTCGCGGAGCGACGCCACGAAATACTCCGGGAAGACCGTATCGAAGCGCTGCGCCGCGGAGTCGGTCGCGGCGATCACGACCCGGCGCGGGCCGGTGAATCGCTCGATGAATGGAAAGCTCGCGGACGCGGTATTGACCAGCACGATGCGGCCAGGCAGACCACGAAAGAGCCCCACCCATTCGGCCGACTCCATGTCCGGGCCGACCAGATTGAACTTCGCCTCGACGCCGTCGAATGTCCCGTGCCCGATCATGACGACGAAGAGCAGATCGTCTGCCGCCATCTGCTGCCGCAGCGTGGCAAAGGTCCGCCTGACGTTCGCCGCCGTCGCCGCCTTGATCTCCTCGGGCGTCTCGCTCAGCACGGTCACCCGAGACGGATCGAACTTCATTACCTCGACGAGCGTCTGCGCCAGGCTGCCGGTCCACTTCGAGGTACTGCTGGACGTAGTTCGCACCCCCGGTGGCCCCGGCGACGATGAGCGCGTATCGCTGCTGGGCCGAGGCGGGAGATGCGCACAGCAAGCCTGTGGCAACGGCGATCGCGGACAACGCGGCACGCGTCATCGCAGTCCCCATCGCCGCCGCGTCAGCCACTCCACCGCGAGCAGCATGATGATCGCCGCGAACGACCAGCCGCTGTGCCAGAGATCGCGGCGCACGCGCAGCGCGGCGGCGGGGAGACCGGCGCGAAGATCGTTCATGAGCTCGGCCGTCCGGCCCGGCTCCAGGACACGCCCGCCGGACGCGAGCGCGACTCGCTGCAACACGCGGAGGTTGAGGCGCGGATCGGTCATCTCGGGATCTGCGCCGCCGACGAGCATCGATGTCGAGGCGATGGCGGGCGCCGCGCCGGGCCGGCGGACGTCCGCCGTGACGCGATACACGCCGGGCTCCTCGGCATGCACCCGGGCCAGGTACGTGCCGTCCGCGGCCGCGGTGTCCACGGCGGCGGGAAGCGACTCGACGCGCCCGTCCGGCCTGGTCACCCGGACATCCACGGTGGCGTCACGAACCGGCTCGAACGCGGCGGATCGGGCGGCGACGCGAAGCGGCACGACGTCGCCCGGCGCGGTTCCAGCCGGCACCACGACGGCGACGGGATCTGCCGCGGGCAGGGCCAGCCAGCGGATCGCCTGCCGCCAGAACGTGTCGTAGGACCGATCGTTCGCCGGCAGGAGCATGCGCCATCGCCACGCGGCCTCACCGGTGAAGACCATCGTCCTCCCCTCGCCGTAGCGCTGGACGGCGACGAGCGCTCGTGGCGTTCCCCCTGAACCGCTGGTCACCGCGAGAACGCTCGCGCCGGGTCTCGGCCCACCGAGCGGCGAGATCGCCGCCAGCGCGGGAACGGCCTCCCAGCGCTTCCGCGTCTCCTCGATGCCCGGCGACAGCTGCATGATCGGGTGCGTTTCGCCGGCCGCGGTCAGCGCCACGCGGTTGGCGCCGAGCGGCGGGCCGGCAGATGCCTGAACCATGCCGCGGCCGCGTTCGCCGAGATCGAGCGGCAGCAGTTCCTCGAGCGGCGTGTCGCGCAGACCGCGTCGGAGGAAGGATTGCGCGCCGAGCACGAGGACACCCCCGCCCCGGCGCCCGACGAAGTCCCGTGTCGCGTCGAGTTGCGCGGACGTCAGGGCCGCCCCCTCGATGTTGGCGAAGGCGATGGCATCGTAGGCGAAGAGCTCTTCGGCTCTGGTCGGATACCCGGTGACGAGCGCGGCGCCGCGAGCGCTCGAAGCCTGGATGTAGAACGTGTCGCTGCCCTGCTCGTTCTTGCCCTTGCGAACCACGGCATCGACTTCGAGCCCGGTGTCGCCGCTCCACGCGCGGCGGAGGAAGCTGTGCTCGAATCCTGGAGCGCCCTGAACGAGCAGGACCCGTCGGGCGCGCGACGGCGGCTGCACCAGCACACTGCGTGAATTGTTCTCGGGCACGAGCTCGCCGGCCGTCGCGGGAATCTCAATCGTGTACAGCGTCGCCGCGGCCTTGCCAGGGGCGACGTTGAAGGTCGCGCTGATTGGCGTGCCATCCTCCGCGGGTGTGACGCGGCGCACTTCGAGCGGACGCCCGTTCTCGAGCAAACGGATCTCCACGGGCGACCGCTCGAAGCCATGACTGACCGCGGTCACCGCGAGCTCGACGCGAGAGTCGTCCAGCACGGCTTCCGCGGCCGTGACGCTCAGCACCTCGCGATCCCGCCCCACGTCCGGCGAGCCGATCCCCATCGCAAACACCGGGACGGCCCCTTCCCCCTCGTCGCGGGCCGCCTCGGCGCTGGTCTCGCCGCCATCGGAGAGGAGCACGATTCCGGCGACCGGCCGGCCGCGGTAGCGTTCGCGGGCGGCCGCGAGCGCGGCGGCGAGCTCGCTGCGCCGTGCGGTCGCGCCGAGCGCGTCGGCGGTCGCAGGCACCAGGCTTTCACCGAAGCCAAGAATCTCGGTCTGAAAGCGCGTCGAGATCGCTGGCAGCAGGTCGGTCTTGAGCAGCTCCCGGACGCGATCGATACGGCTCTGCCCTCCAGCGTCCTCGATGCCCATGCTGCGCGAGGTGTCGACGAGAATCGGCACGACCGCATCCGAGGCACCCTCTGGATCGCCGCTGGCAACCGGACGCATGATGAGCAGCAGCAACAGGATCAGCGTGATGAACCGGAGCCCGCTCAGCGTGGCGCGTCGAGGTCGCGTGAGCGGAGCCTGGCCGTACGCGTACCACGCCACGATCGCGGCAGCGACGATCAGTCCGAGCAGCGCCCACCAGGGGAGGGGATTGGCGAAGGTCACTTCTTCACTTTGGCGAGGGACTCGAAGTATCGCGACACGGACTGGCGATACGCTTCGGGCACGCGCTCGCTGCCGCCGGCGCTCAGCCGATCCTGCGCAAGTTTGCTGGCGAGCTGCGACGCAACCGCCGACTCATACCGCTCGAGGCGCACGTCCACGTCCTTGCGCAATCGCTCCCAGCCGCTGAAGTCCTGTTTGAACGATTCGTTGCCCGGCGCCGACTGGCTGAACTCATGATGCTCCGGGGTCGAGCCACCGAGCCCGTTCTGCTGCTGCGACTGCAGACGGCCGAGCGTCTCACGCGAGCGCTGCAGCTCGCGCGCGTAGTCCTGGCGGGCGCGCTGCAGCTGCTCCGCGGCGGATCCGGCCTGCCCTTCACGCCCGCGCGGCGAGGCCGTTTGTGCCTGCGTCCCCCGGCCGCCCTGGGCTTTGCTCTCGGCGTCACGCACCTGCCGCTCGAGCCGATTGAGGCGCTCCCGCATCTCGCGGGCGCGATCCAGTTCGTCGGTCATCCGCCGCGCTTCCGCATTGCCGCCGAGCGTATCGACCAGGGCATCGAGCGCACGAGACAGCTGCTGTTCGGTCTGCCCCTGCGAAGCCGACGATGAGGGCTTCTGCCCTGGCGATCCGGCGGACGCGCGGTTCCGCATCTCGGCCGCCGTCGAGCGCATCCGTTCCCCGAGCCGCTGATTCTGCAGCTGTTGCCCGGCATCCCGGAACGGCGCGCCGGAAGGACCCGGCACTTCCCGCTCGAGCTGCCGGGCCGTGCGCTGCAGTTCATCGAGGCGGTCCGCCAGCTTGTCCTTCTCCGCGGCCAGGCGGCGCAGCGCATCCGCGTTCGTCTGCTGGCCGTCCTTTTCGAGCCGCGACATCTCCGAGGCAATGCGCCGCTGGCCGTCCGCAATCTGTTGCGCCTCGAGCTGCAACTCTCCCGACGCCCGCTGCTGCGCGTCCGCGCTGCTGCCGCGCATCTGCCGTTCGGTCTGACGCAGCGCCTCGGCGGCTTTTTCGCTGCTGGCCGCAGCTCCCGCGGCATTCCGCCGCTGCATCTCGTTGGCGGCACTGCGCATCTCGTCGGCGGCGCGGCGCATGTCGCCCGACCGCTGCCCGCCGCGACCGCTTTCGGAAGGCTTCGACGTCTGGTCCTTGCCTGACCGCTCGCTGTTGCCTCGCTGCAGCTGCCGCTCGAGCTCTTCGGCCTGTTCGCGGAGCTCCTGCTGTTCGCGGGTCAGCTGCTCGAGCTGCCGCTTCATTTCCTCCTCGGACAGCTGGGCTTTCGCAAGTTCGCGCTGACGCCGGGCCAGCTCTTCCTGCCGTCGCGCCAGATCGCGAACCCGATCGAGCGCATCGCTCTTGTCCTCGTTCTCCGGGTTCTGCGACGTCGACTGCGGCGTCTCGTAGTTCGTCCGCTGCTGCCGCTGCAGCTCTCGATCGAAGAGCGCCGACAGGTCACGGTCCGTCCGGCTCGTGCCCCCTTGCCCTGGCCCGCTGGCCGACTGCTGCATCACTTGTCGCCGCCGCACTTCCGCCTGTGCCTGCAGCAGCCCTTGAAGCGCCTGCATCTCGTGCGGAATCGCTTCCGCCGTCCGTGCCCGCTCGAGCTGCTCCACGGCGCGGCCCATCGCCTCCACCGCGGCGACTACCGGATCGGAGCCTCCGCGCCGGGGCGGCTGCGCCGGCATCACCTGCTGCGGGGCGTAGAGCGGTGGTCCGCCGCGGCGGCCGCCACGCATCGTCTGCTCTACCCGCGCCTTCAGCTCGGCCTGCGCCTGCCCGACCGCCTGCATGTCCATGGTCGATCGTCCGGCTCCGGATCGACGCTCGAGGTTCCAGGTCGCGTTGATGATTTCCTTCTGCGCCGCGATCAAGCTGTCGAGCGTGGTTCCGGAAGCGCCGCTGCCCATGGCCTGGCTCTGCGCCGCGACGAACTCTTCGTTGAACGGCTTCACCTCGAGAAAGAAGATGTCGCTGCGCGTCTCGGTCGAGGGCTTGCCGCGGGCGACATCGCGCGCCCGCGCGTAATAAGTGATCACGTCGCCCGGCTGTACGCTGAGGTCTTCCGCCGCGAGCAGGTGCATCCCAACCTTGGCGACGTCGGTGCCATTCACGCGCGTGAACGGCACGGTCCGGGGGGTCTTACCGGCAACCGCGTACACCAGATCGAAATGCGCGACACCGTAGTCATCGTCCGCGCGCGCCTCGATCGCGACTTCTTCGAGCGGCGTGATGCCCTGATCCGCTGCCGGACGGACGATGCGCACGTCCGGCGGCCGATCGTCCATGAGACGGATGAAGTACTCGAGATCACTTCCGCCGCTCAGGCCATCGACGTCCGTCATGCTCACGCGATAGCCATCGTCTTTTTTGAGGAGGAGGTCGGCCGACGCACTGCCATCTTCGCCAATGTTCAGCCCGACCCGTCCTCCTTCGGTGAGCGACAGCCCGCCCGCTTTCAACGGCTTGTCGGTATGAATCCGCAATCGAGCTCGCGTCCCGGCAGGGCCGAAGATGTCTCCGTTGTCCCCGACGGTGCGAGGATGCTGGCCCGTGAATGCGGGGTACTCGTAAGCCACATCAATCCTCGTGACTCGAGGCGGGAACAAGGCCGTGACGGAGTACGGAGGCGACGATGAGGAGCCGGCGGCGACTCGATACTGGAAGCTGCGATCGACAGATTCGAAGTTATAGCTGAAGCCCGCGTCGCCGCGGCTCATCGGGACGACGCGCTGCTGGCCGTTCGCCGAGACCACGAGCGAGGGCACGACACCGAGCATCCGCGCGCCGCGGCCCTGAACCGTCGCCGTAATCTCGAGGGGCTGACCGGCGGGAAGCCGCACATCCCCGGTCTTGACGGCGATTTCGATGCTGTGCGGAAACAACGCGACCCACACGGTTGCGCCCGCGCGCAGCAGGTGCCCCGCCGCCAGGGCCAGCGCTACGAGCAGAACAGCCGCTCCCACGGCTGCCTCGAGCGTCGCCCGGCGCAATGCGTCCTGAGAAATGACGGAGGCCGGCTCAATCGCGCGAAGCGCGCGGACGGCGTTCGCGACGATCAGATTCGCGAATGCCTGACCATGCGTGTCAGGGGACTCCGCCACCTGAACGGCGCTGACCAGCGCATCACGCAGCTCGGGGGCCGTCCCGTCCGTATCGGCCCGCTCTTCGACAAACCGTGCGACCTGGCGGTCGTCCGGCCGGCGCTGCATCCGCAGGAAGACGTAGAGGGCGGCGGTCAGCGCGGCGCCGACGGCGAGAGTCGCCAGGGCCACAAGTCCAGCGCCCGAGGGCTGGAGCAGCCAGCCGGCGACGGCGGCAGCGGCCAGCGGCGCAGCGGCAGCCGCGGCCGCCCGCCCTGTCGTGGTGAGCGCGGCCAGCGCAAAGTAGCGCCGGCGGATGCGCCCCAGCAGCGTTCGCAGCTCGTCACGTTCCAGCATGTTGAGGCTCATCGCGTGCGTCCGACCAGGGATTCCGCAACCAGCGCCAGCAGCATCAGCAGCACGCCGTATCGCCACAGATTCTGCCGGCCTTCTGCGTGCTGCGCGCGGCGCCCAACCGGCGCGCTGGCCGGCGCCTCGTCCGTCTGCACCATTGCGGCGAACTCCTCGGCAGTCATGCGAGTGGTCGCGCTCTCACGCACGTCGACGTTGACCGTGATCTGCCGGCCGCTGTCCGGCAGCGTGTAGATACCGGGCTCGGCACGCGCGCCGCGCGGCGCGTGCGCGACCGCATAGTCGCGGCGGCCAACGGAGGTCGCCGTGATGTGCCGAACACACTCCACGGCGAACGGGACGAATGCCGGATGCAGCGGAAAGTCGTTCCATCGCCGATCGAGATCGGAGGCGAATACCACCACGCGTCCCTTGCCTTCGCGCCGTTCCAGCAGCGCCGGCGCACCATCGGTGAACCGTGCCGCGACGTCCCAGCCGTCGCTGCGCACCAGCCAGGCGCGAGTGAAGCGGATCTGTCCCAGATTTGCCGCCAGCGCCCCGAAGGGCCGGAAGATGGGATGACGCAGGTCCGTTGCCGCCAGGACCGACGGGCCTGCCGCCTGTTCAACGGCAGAGAATCCGGGCCACTGCATCACCGCGGCAAGCACTGCGGGATCGACATCCGATGCCGCCGCCACGAGGAGGCCCCCGCCGCCGCGCACGAAGCCCGCCAGCAGCTCGCGCGCGCGCCGGTCGAGGGTGCGGGTCGTGAGCAGCAGGACCGCGCCGTTGCCCGCGAATTCCTCGGAACGAATCGTCCCGAGCGATGACGAGGGCCGCACCTGAATGTCAAAGGCGTCGTCGACACCCGCCTGCAGGGCCCTCGTGACATAGAAGCCTGATTGTTCCGGATCACCCACGACGACCAGGATCCGTGTGCGCCCTGCCGGGTCCAGGGCGAGAAAACGTCGGTTGTCCGCAACGTACCCCGCGGCGTCCTCGATCTCGACGCCGAGCGCGCCGCGCTCGGGTGCCCGGTAGGCCAGCGGCACGTCGGTTGTCGCGCCCGCGGGGATTGAATATGGGCTGGACGACACGGTGCGTCCGTCGAGGACCACGCGCGCGCTGCCGGTCACGGATGCCGCACCGGTGTTCTGCACCGAGGCGACCACCGCGGCCGGCTCGCGCCGGAGCGCCACCACCGCGGTATTCGACGGCGTCGCCCCGGCATCGCGGGTCTCGATCCGCAGGGTTTGCGGCACCACTACAGGGTCGCCGTCTTCCCAGCCTGCCCTCTGCATGTCGGTGATCACGATCAACCGGGCGGCGCTCTGCTCGCTGAGCTCCGTCGCGCGCGCCAGCAGCGCTGGGTAGCGGGTGCCGCCGAAGCCCGCTCGAAGGCCGGTCAGGGCGGCGCGGGCCTCACCCGCCCCACCGGGGGCGGACAGCACGTCGGCCCGGTCGTCGAACGCGACGACCGCGATGCGATCGCCCCGCCTGGTCGCGTCGATGGCTTCGCGTGCGAGCGTCAGCGCGCGTTCGAAACGCCCCGGCGCCCCCATGCTGTAGGAGCGATCGACCGCGACGATCACGAGCGGGGAATCACCAGCCGCCTCGGTGAAGTACGGCCGGGCAAAGGCGGCAGCCAGCAGGACGAGCGCCGCGACCCGGGCCGCGAGCAACAGCAGATCGCGGATCCGCCGGCGCCGCGTCTGCTCGAGCGGTGTTCGCCGCAGCAGCCGGACGGCCGGAAATGGGATCTCCGGGGCAACATCGCGGCGCAGCAGGTGCAGCACGATCGGAATCGCGATCGCGATGGCGCCGGCGAGGAAGACGGGATACAGGAACGCCACGGCTACTTTCGCCGTTCCCGTGTCGCCAGATACGCGAGCAGCGCGAAATCGAGCGGCTTCGAGGAATCGAGTTGAACGTAGTCGATCCCGGCGCCGCGCAGCTCGCGATCGAAGCGGAGCGTCAAACCGGCCAGCTCGCGCAGGTAGAGCGTGCGGACGGCGGCGGGTTCGGCGAGGACTTCTTCGGCGCTCTCCAGGTCGCGGAATCTCGAGGCGCCGCGGAACGGAAACGTCAGCTCGTTCGGATCGAGGACCTGGAACACGATGACGTCGGTCCCCCTCGTCTTCAGATGACGCAGGCCCTTGATCACGGGGTCGGGATCGTCGAGCAGATCGGAGATCAGGACGACGAGGCTGCGCTTCACGAGCGCTTCCGCGAGCTGCTGCAGCGGCCGGCCGACGTTGGACTGGCTGCCTGGCTTCAGCCGCTCGAGCGCGAGCAGCAGCGAATGGAGATGGCCGCTCCTCGCGCCGGCCGGCAGCCTGAACGTGATCCGGTCGTCGAACGCAATCAGCCCGGTCGCGTCCCGCTGCCGGTTCATCAGGAAGGCCAGCGACGCAGCCAGTACGGAACCGTATTCGAGCTTGCTCATCGGCGCCGCGCCGCGATAGGCCATCGACGCGCTCACGTCGAGCAGGACGTGGCAATCGAGGTTGGTCTCCTCCTGGAACTTCTTGACGTAGTGCCGATCGGAGCGCGCATAGACCTTCCAGTCGAGGGTCGACAGATCGTCGCCGGGCAGATACTGGCGGTACTCCGCGAACTCGACGCTGAAGCCCTTGAACGGGCTCCGATGCAGGCCGGCGAGAAACCCCTCGACTACCGTCCGCGCCTTCAGCTCAATCGTCCCCAGCTGCGCGATGAACGCGGGGTCGATGAACCGCAGGTCACGGCGGGTCGCTGGGGACGGCATCGCTACATTCCGCTTCGCGGCGTGGGCACGGCTTCGAGCAGCCGCTCGATGAGCGTATCGGAAGTGACACGCTCCGATTCCGCATAGAAGTTCGGGATGATCCGGTGCCGGAGCACGGGACCCGCGAGCGCCCGGATGTCCGGCACCGAGACGTGGTAGCGGCCGTTCAGCAGCGCCCGCGCCTTGCCGGCCAGGATGAGCGACTGCGATGCCCGCAGACCGGCGCCCCACTTGACCCATTCGCGAACGAACTGATGATCGCTCCCCCGTCCCGGCCGCGAGGCATCGACCAGACGCACCGCATACCGCGCGACGTCATCGGACACGACGACCTGGCGCACCAGTTGCTGGATGTCGAGAATGTCGCCGCCGCTGAGCACGCGCGCCGGCGTGTGGATCTGGACGCCGGTGGTCTGGGTCACGACCCGCACTTCCTCGTCCTCGGGCAGATAGGTCATCACGATGTTGAACATGAAGCGATCGAGCTGGGCTTCCGGCAGCGGATAGGTGCCTTCGAGCTCGATCGGGTTCTGCGTCGCGAGCACGAAGAACGGCCGCTCGAGCGCGTAGGTCCGTCCCGCGGCGGTGACGTGGTACTCCTGCATCGCCTCGAGCAGCGCCGCCTGCGTCTTCGGCGGGGTGCGGTTGATCTCGTCGGCCAGGATGATCTGCGCGAAGATCGGCCCCTTGACGAAGCGCAGCAACCGGTGTCCGTCCTCTTCGTCGAGCACCTCCGTGCCGGTGATGTCGGCCGGCATCAGGTCCGGCGTGAACTGAATGCGCTTGAACGACAGGTCGAGGATCTGCGCGACCGTCTTGATCAACAGCGTCTTGGCCAGGCCCGGCACGCCGGTGATCAGGCAATGGCCGCCGGTGAACAGCGCCATCAGCACTTCGTCGATCACCGTGTCCTGGCCGACGATGACTTTGCGGATTTCCCCCAGGATGCGCTCGCGCCCGGCCGCGACCCGCTCGGCGACCGCGGCGATGTCCGGCTGGGGTGTCGTGATGTTCATCAGTGAGTCAGCGAGTAGATGATTTCGTTGATCTGCATCCGGTAGGCCTGCGCCGTGAACTTGACGTAGCCGGGATAATCCGCCGCGTTCGACCACTCCCAGCCATCGCCCATGTCGGTGTTCCAGTTGATCAGCACCATCGCCCGGCCGTGGTCGTCCTCGATCGCCTTCAGGCTCGCGACGTAGCCGCCCTTCTCCCAGGTGCGTCCCTGGAGAAACGATCCGAGGCCGGGTGTCTGAGGGTACTCCTCGAGTTGATAGAAGCAGCTGTAGATCGGATGCGTCAACGGCAGGTCCACGATCTTCCGGTCGGGGAAGACCCGCTTCATCTCGCTCTCGAGATTGTCCCACTCGATCGGGCCGTGGAAGTCGTCGAAGGTCAGGGTGCCGCCTCGCAGCAGGAACTCGCGGAGGTTCTTGACCTCGGCGTCCTTGAGCCGGAGGTTGCCGGGCTCGACGATGTAGATCCAGGGATAGTTCCAGAGGACCGGATCCTCGAGGGTGAGGACGACCGGCTCGTTCACCTGGATCGAGGTGACGGTGCGAAGCCGGCGCGAGAGATTCTGCTCGGCCGCCGGAAAATCGATCGTCCACGGTTCGTCGTAGATGTCGAAGCGGCGCCCAGGGGGCAGCGTCCACGCGTCGTAGCGCACGCGGGCGAAGGTCCACTGCAACCCCGCGAACCGCGAATCAGGGGCAACCGCGGTCTGCGCATCGATCCACGACGCCGCACCCCACACGAGCAGCGCGAGCACTGCGGCCGCGGGAATGACGTGCGCGCCTCTAATCCGCATCTTCGCGTAACCCTCGCTCGGTGAGACGGGAACCTCGGGTTGAATCGTGAACGGGGAGCCCGACCGCGGCCGCAGCTATTTCCCTTCCACGGTCTTGAGTAGCAAGTCCTGCGCCCGCTCGTACGAGGGGGCGATTTCGAGAGCGGCGAGCGCTTCCTTCTTGGCGTCCGCAACCCGGCCGGCCTGCAGGTAGCTCTCTCCCAGGTCGCAATGCGCGCCGGCTTTGTCGGTGGCGCCGGTCAGCAGCGCGGCCTTGAACTCACGCGTCGCCAATGGGAGGTCGCGACGTTTGAGCGCCAGGCGCCCCGCGCCAGTGTGGGCCTGGGCGTCGAACGGATCCAGGGCCACGACACGATCGTAGGCGAGCCGCGCCGTCTCTTCGTCTTTGACCTTCTCGGCGATCGCGGCGAGACGGCGGGCCGCATCGACCTCCGCATGATCGTGCTCGAGCAGCGCACGGTAGGCGCGGATCGCGCGCGGCAGATCGCCAAGATCCTCGGCCAACGCGGCCATGATGGCGTTCGGGCTGCGCTCCCCGGTCGCCATGGGCACGAGCGCGGCCGCGCGCTCGAGCGGCTCGAACGCGGCGCGGTCTTTCGCGCCGGCGAGCGCGGCCCCCAGCGACAATTGCGCCGTGAAGCTCCCGGGGTCCGCGGCCGCCGCGGCCTTGAGCGCCTCGATGTTGGTGCCGCCCGGTGGCTCCTTGGCAATCTCCGGCTTGGCGGTCCGCAGCGCCGACGTCAGCTTCGCAAATCGCGTCTCGAGTGCCTTGTCGAAGCTCTCCTGCAGCTGGTCCATCGAGACCCCAAGAGCTTTCGTGATCGCCGCTTCCCCTTCGACGCCTTCGCCATAGGTCGTCAGCAGCTTGCGAAGCGATCCCTCGCCGTGGCTCCGGGCGATGTGATCGACGAGCAGCGACGCCTCGTAGTACGCGAGCGCGATCGTATCGCCGCGGGTGAAGCCGGCATTGAGATCCTTGAGCTTCAGGATCTCGCCGCGCTGCATTGCCATCGCAAACGGCACCTCCATCTCGCGGCCCCACTC
Organism: uncultured Acidobacteriota bacterium; assembly: GCA_963785755.1. GTDB lineage: Bacteria > Acidobacteriota > Vicinamibacteria > Vicinamibacterales > 2-12-FULL-66-21 > JACCXG01. Next base: position 423,108 of record CAWAXG010000075.1, read on the forward strand.
GGCGCGTGCCTTGGCCTCCTCGAATACGGAAATCCCTTCGGTCAACCAGCGTGGCACGCGCTGATTCGAGAGCTGCAGGGTGATGACGTGCGCCAGCTCGTGCCACAAGGTCGCCTGCCACGAGAACGTCCCCGGCTCCTTCGCTTTCGGCGAATCCATCGTCACGACGCGTCCGAAGCACGCGCCGAGCGCGCCGATCATGCCGGGCAGCCCCAGTGTGCGGACGGCGAAATCGTCGTGGGAGGGAAACACCTCGATCAGGATCGGCCCTTTCGGCGTGAACTGATACTTGGCGGCGAGCGTCTTGATCGCCTCGTGCGCGAGCGGAATGGCGTATTCGCGCATGACCGGCGCCTCGTCCGGATGGAACTTGACGATCAGGTCACCGCTCTTTTCGACGACGAACTTGTCGAGCGTGTCGAGCAGCGCGAGCAGGTTCCACGTCACCTTGTCGAAGGGATCGCTGTTGAACGATCGCTCGAGGGCCTTGCGGGCTTCCGCCTCGTCTCCGGTGCGGAGCAGGTGCATGCCGAGGTCGCCGTAGGCGCGGTTGTTGGCTGGATCCAGCGCGATAGCCTGACGGGCCAGCGCCACCGCTTCGTCGAACCGGTAATTGCGCGCCGAGAGCTCCGCGGCGACGCGATAGACGTCGCCGTAGGCGGCATTGATCGCGAGGATGCGCTTGACCTCCGCCTCGAATCCCGGCCGGTCATCGCGGACGTAGGCCATGGCGGCGAGCCAGGATCGCGCTTCCAGGTGCGAGGGATTGACGCCGAGCACGGTATCGATCCGCTTGCGCGCTTCGTCATAGCGCGAGTTGTTCATGTCGAGCTCGGCGAGGAGCAGGTGCGCGTCGGCGAGATCGCTGTCGATCTCGAGCGCGCGCTTCGCGGAGGCGGCGGCGGCGGGCGGATTCTCGTCGGCCAGCGTCCGCGCGAGCCCGGCATGCGCCGGCGCCCATTCGGGCTCGGCCTTGAGGACCTCCTGGAACGACCGCAGCGCTTCAGGCTTGTTGTACTTCTCCAGGAACAGCAGCCCCCACGCGGTATCGATCGCCGGATCCGCCGACGCGCCCGCCGCGGCGCGAAACAGCGCGTTCGCGTCACGCGGCTTGCCGAGGGCATCGGCCGCCCGAGCCGCGCGGAAGATCGCCTCGCCATCGTTCGAGTTCTGGCGGAACACCTGGTCGAGCAGACGCGTCGCCGCCTGCGCCCGGCCGAGATGCTGATGCAGCAACCCGAGTTGCAGCGCCGCCTCGCTCGACCCGTCTCGACCCGCAGCGGGCTCGAGAATCGAGACGGCTTCGTCGTACTTCCCGCGCGCGATCGCCAGTTGTCCCAGGACCGCCGCCGCGGCCGGATCGCCGGGCGGTCGCTGCTTCGCCTGCGCCTCGGCCTCGGACGCACGGCCGCGCGCGATCGCACGCCGTGCGACCGCACTGAAGCCCTGTGCAGTGCTCTCACCGGGATTCTGTCCGGCGGAGGAAGGGGGAAACGTGGCCCAGGCCGCGAGGTATAGGAGAACGGCCACGAAGGGACGCAGAGTACCGAGATACGCGAGGCTGCAGGGGCATTTGGCTGATCCTGAACGCGACTGCGTCGATTATAGAACGCGTAGGTTCAATCAGTTAGACGCATCCGGCCCGTGCAGAGCCGTGCAGGTCGCCCCTGGACACGCCCATCTCGGCAATCAGAACGACACGAACGGATGCTTCGACACCGGAGCACGGATTCCGCACGGCGATCAGGAATGCTCCAGCGCGGGCGCTCTCGGTCGGACCCTTCAGAACAACTCGCGCCAGGTGAAGAAGATCGCGGCGACAAACCCCTGCAGGAGCGCGAAACTGGCGGTCCAGGCAGGCACGGCTCGGGCGGGAATCATGGCCGCGAGCACGATGAAGAGCGGGAACAGCGTCGACGTCACCCGGCCCATCGATAACGCGCCGCCGGCAAAAATGGGTGGGACGAGATTCACGAGCACGAAGAGGCCGTAGGCCAGACCGAGCCGGCGGAAGACCGGCCAGACCAGCAGGACGGCAAAGACGACTGCCAGCGTGTTGAGGGTGTCATACGGGACTCCCTGGAAGACGGGCATGAACCCCTCGGTCGTCAGCCATTCCCACCCCTGCGCGAGCGGGCCGGTTCCCCACTTTCGCCCCCAGGCACCGTGCATGCGTGCCCAGGCGAGCCACACCCCGGTCAGGCGATAGAGGTACGCGGTGAACAGCAGCATCGCGACACCGGGCATCGATGCCACGAGCAGGCGAATCGCCACCGGGCGAAGCCACGCCGACACTTTTCCGCCACCGAGCATCGCGCGTACCAGGCCGGCTCGATTGCGAGCACGCCCAGTGGAATCGACACGAGGCAGCCATTCGGCCGGCTGAAGCCCACGAGCAGGCCGAACAGCGCAGCCGCAATCCATTGACCGCGATGGAAGTAGTAGAACGCGCCGACCGACCCCAGCAGAAACAGCGACTCGGTGTACGGCGCGTTGAAGAAGACGGCGAAGGGATACGTCGCCAGGAGCAGCGGCGCCATCGCGCCGCCGTACTGATCGGTGAGCAGCTGCCCGAGGCGCGCCACGTAGTAGAGCGCAAATCCAAAGGCGATGAGCGAGACGAAAACGCCGGCCCAGAGCGCGCGCAGCATGCGTTTGTCGCGCGGCAAGGCGCTCTGATTCATGCCGATGAACGCGCCGGCCGGCCGCATCAGCATCGGCAGCGCGGGAAAGAACGCGATGTTCCGCTGCCTGCCGAACTGGTGGTCCCACTCGTATCCGTCGAGCGCGATCCCGCCGTACCATCCGGCATCGAACCTCGCCGGCAGGTTGCCCAGAGGATCGGACGAGAGCGAGAAGGCGGCCGTCTTCGGGAAGCCGAACGTCACGACGGCGAAATAGCCAACGAAGAAGACGAGGGGCCGGGTGACGAGGAAGGCACGCAGCGCGGCCGCCACAGGCGGCCTGGCGTTCAGCCACTCGCGCCAGCGCGCGAACGTCGCACGGATGCCCGGCGTCGGATGCGCGACGTGCCGGATGCCGAGTGTCGCAAGCGCAAGGAACAGGAAGAACGCCGCCGACGGCAGGACGAATTGACCGAAGGCCAGGAGCAGGCCGCGGCCGGCGACGACGACGAACAGGGCGGACGCCAGGAGCACCAGCGTGAGGACGTCAGCCGCCACCGCCCAGGCGGGCGGCGCGACCGGCGGTGGCTCATCACCGGAACGTTCCGCCACAGGGTCGTGCCCGGGACTAGCGGGCACAGACGTCCAGCGCGCGTTCTTCGACCTGGATGCGCGCGAGCATCAGTGCCCCGAACCCGAATACCGCGAGGACGCCCGTCACCGGCGCATAAGCCATGAACGCCGCGCCGACGAGCTCCCCTGCGACGCCGACGTAGTTGGGATGGCGCAAGTAACGATACGGCCCGGTGGTGACGAGCGCGGCGTCCGGCGGCACGAGCACGCGGAACGTCCACCGCTCGCCGAGCGACGAGATCGCCCAGTACTTCAGCGCCTTGCCGGCCAGGAACACCGCCGCGCCAACGACGAACGTGCCGTTCAGCCTTCCACTCCGCATCCAGCCTTCGACGATCATGGCGATGAAGCAGCAAGGATAAACGAACTGCATCAGCCCGTACCACATCGCCGGGCGGCTCGACGGCGCCCGCCCGCCGCAGAAACCGCTCGTTGCGCCGCGACCGCGACGCCTCGATCAGCATCGGCGCGAACGCCGCGATCAGCACGATCAGCGCGGGAGTCATGCCGCGCTCAGATCGGCCGCGTACCCGATGATGCGCGCGACCGGCCAAGCCGTCAGGCGTGTCGCATAGCTTGCGGCGCGGACGGCCCCCGGCGACGCGGCGAGCCAGCGCAGCGCGCGGTTGAATCGCCATTTGTGCATGAACTCGCGGCGTCGCGCCGCGGCGAGCCGGACATGGGCATCAGGGGCGCCTGTCTCGAGCATCCGCAAGCCCTCGAGGGCAGCCAGCTCCGCTCCCCGCAGCGCGAACCGCAAACCATCACCAGTCATCGGATCGATGAATCCTGCCGCGTCGCCGGCCAGCAGCAACCCGGGCAGTCCAGGCATGCCGCAGTCCACCGCCAGCGGCCCCAGCGTGACGGGGCGGGTGACCATCCTCGCGTTCTCGAACCGGCTGCGCAGCTCCGGGTCCTCAGCAACGGCCTCGGCCAGCAGCGCCGCCGCATCACGAAGGCGAGCGCGATCGGCGGAGACGACACACGCGTTCACGAGACCGCCGGGCAGCGGCGCGACCCCAAGGTAATGTCCGGCGCGCACGTGCATCTCGCCGAGCCTCGTCATCCCGGTCACGCCGGCGAAATAGGCGCCAACCGCCCAGCGGCGCGGCCAATCGGGATGCCGGACGAGGCCGACATGACGGGCCACGCGCGACTCGCGTCCGTCCGCCGCGATCACGAGACGCGCCCGCAGCTCGGACGCCGTTCCTCGTCTGGTGCGGATCACGGCACCACACACCCGCATTCCCGAAGAAGCGTCTTCGACCAGCGGCCGCTGGACGAGAGCACCTTCCTCGATGATCGCGCCTGCCCTCCCGGCGGCGGTCAGCAGCGCCAGATCGAGCGCACGGCGCACGATCGCGCGTCCGCAGATTCCCTCCGGATACCGCGCCGCCACGCGCACGCCGCGTGTGCCGGACACCATCATGCCGTCGATGGGCACGCTCCCTTGCGTCACGTCGAGATTCAGACGGTCGAGCACCTGCAGCGCCCCGGGGTTGAGCGTGTCCCCGCAGAGCTTGTCGCGGGGAAACACTGCGCGATCGACCAGCCGCACCCGCGCCCCGGCCCGCGCCAGCACGATCGCGGCGATGCATCCCGCCGGTCCGGCGCCGGCGATGAGGACGTCCTCTTCACGTGCCATGTGCAACGTGCTACGTGCTCACGTGCTTCTCGTGCCATGTGCGACGTGCTACGTGCTCACGTGCAGTCGTGCGGTGTGCTACGTGCTTACGTGCAGTCGTGCGACGTGCTATGTGCCGAGGCACAGTCACACCTCGAGCGGAGAGCCACGGGACACCACGTCGCACGCAGGACGCAGCACGTCGCACAAATGGCAAGTGCGCACACCGCACGTCCAGCACGTCAGCACGTCAGCACGTAGCACCGTGGCACGTAGCCCGTGAGTCAGCACGTGGCACCGTCGCACGTAGCCCGAGAAGCACGTGAGCACACAGCACGTCGCACGTTGCACGTGGCGCAATCACTTCGCCCTGCCTATCACCATCGCGCTGTTCTTCGATCCGAATCCCAGACAGTTGCACAGCGCGGCCTCTACCTGCGCGGCGCGGCCTCGCAGCGGGATGAAGTCCAAGTCGCACTCCGGATCCGGGTCGTCGAGGTTGATCGTCGGCGGCAGATAGTCGTTCGTCATGGCGAGAGCCGCGGTCACGATTCCTGAAGCGCCGCTCGCCCCCTGCGGATGGCCGATCATCGATTTCGTCGACGACCCGGGCAGGCCGCCGGCCAGGGGGCCGAAGAATTCGCGCACGCAACGCGCTTCCATCGCGTCGTTGAGGGTGGTGGACGTGCCGTGATAGTTGACGTAGCCGATCTCCTCCACCGCGTGCCCGGATCGGTCGACCGCCAGCTGCATCGCGCGAACGATCTGCTCGCCGTCGGGATGCATCTGGACGCGGTGATAGGCGTCGCAGGTCGATCCATACCCGTCGATGGTCGCGTAGACCCGGGCGCCGCGGGCGCGCGCGCGATCCTCCCGCTCGAGCACCAGCATCCACGCCCCTTCGCCGAGCACGAACCCGTCGCGCCCGCGGTCGAAGGGACGCGACGCAGCCGCCGGCGCATCGTTGTAGCGCGTGGCGACGACGCGCATCTTGGAGAACCCGAAGATCATCCCCGGCGTCACGCAGGCATCCGCGCCGCCGGTGAGGATGACGTCCGCCTCTCCCGCCCGAATCTGCGCCGCGGCATACGCGATCGCATCCGTCGAGCTCGTGCACCCGGTCGAGACGACGTGACTGATGCCGTGCAGCTCCAGGGCGATCGAGATCTCGCTCGAGATCATGCCGACGATCGATACCGGAATCGCATAGGGGGTCACCCGCTTCCAGCCGTCGGTGAAGAACTCGGCGTACTGGCGTTCGGCGACATCGATGCCACCAGCGCCGCTGCCGACGAGCACGCCGGCGCCCGGCTCGTTCAGCCGCAATCCGGCATCGGCCCAGGCTTCGCGTGCGGCAATAACCGCGATCAACGAGGCCTTGGAGTAACGCCGCGGATCCGGCCGCCCGCTCGGCGGACCACTCCCCGCCCGTTCGAGCGGAACCAGGGCATCGTCAATGGACAGCGCGGGTACCGCGGCGGCGACGGTACACGGAAACGCCGAGGCGTCGAAGTCGCTGATCGCGCGGGTGGCGCTGCAGCCTCGACTGACGTGGCGCCAGAAGCAGTCGCGTCCGGGACCATACGGAGACACGACTCCGATGCCGGTAATCGCAATGCCTGTCCGTCCGTTGCCCGACATGGCTCCTATAATAGTTCGCGACATCATGCTCGCGCGGCGACCTTCGACCGGGGTCCTGCTCATCGCCTGGGCCGGCGCCGCGATGTTCGTGCTGTCCCTCGCATACTTCTGCTATTCCTATCTCGTACGGTTCGGGGCGGCTTCTGCCGATCAGGTGTTGCCGCCGTCAGCTGGCGGCAGCCGCGGCGGCTCGCTCGGGCCGGGCTCGCTGACGCCGGTGCTGATCGACGTCGCGCTCTTCACCGGCTTCGCGCTCCATCACAGCGTCGCGGCGCGCACGAGCATCAAGAGACACGTGCAGCGGCTCGTGTCGCCGGCGTTGGAGCGGTCGCTCTACACGTGGATCTCCAGCATCCTGTTCATCCTGGTCTGCGCCTGGTGGCAGACCGTCCCTGGAATCCTCTACCATCTGACCGGAGCCGCAGCGCTTCCGGGCTACTGCGTGCAATTCCTGGGCTTCCTCCTGACGATCCGAAGCTCCGCGCGGCTCGACGTGCTCGATCTGGCCGGCGTCCGTCCGGTGCTGGACTCCGAACGCGGCGCCCGACCCAATCACGTGCCGCTCGAGACCCGCGGCGCGTACCGGTTCGTTCGCCATCCCCTCTACTTCGGCTGGGTCCTCGTCGTCTTCGGCACACCCGAAATGACGATGACGCGCCTCGTGTTCGCCACCGTCAGCAGCACCTATCTCGCCATAGCCATACCATTCGAGGAGCGGAGCCTCATCCACACATTTGGGGCGGAATACCGCGACTATCAGAAGCAGGTGCGCTGGCGTTTGATCCCCGGCATTTACTGAAATCGAAAGATGTTACGCCAATAAGCACGAGCAGGATGTCGAACCAGGCGCACAGCACGTAGCACGAGCACGTGAGCACGTCAGCACCGGAGAGCACGTGAGCACGTGAGCACGTAGCACAAAGCACGTGAGCACGCAGCACGTGGGACGTAGCACGTAGTGCTAGGATCCCTGAGACGCGATGGCTGAGCCACTCCAGACTCCCGTTGTCCCCTCGGAACTCCCCGTCGTCCCCCTCCGCGGTGCGGTGGTCCTGCCGATGACCGTGGCGCCGCTGGGCGTGAGCAGACCGATCTCGGTCGAAGCCGTGAACCGGGCACTCGCCGGCGATCGGCTCGTCCTGTTGCTCATGCAGCAGAACGACGCCGAGGTTCCGACCCTCACGGATCTTCATCGGATCGGTACCGTCGGTGTCATCCGGCAGATGGCGAAAGCGCCGGGCGGCATGCGCGTGCTCGTCGAAGGCATCGTCCGGGCGCGCGCCGAGTTCCTTCAAGACGACAAGGGCGTATTGACGGCGCTCCTGAAGCCGCTCCCCGAGGTGTCGGAACGATCGATCGAGATCGAAGCGCACGTCCGCCGGCTTCAGGAGCTGGTCGACCGCGCGGTCTCGCTCGCGACAGGCCTGTCCCCCGACGTGAAGACGCTGGTCTCGACGCTGGACGATCCGCTTCGCATCGTCTATGTCCTGGCGAGCCTGCTCGACATGAAGGCGGAGGACAAGCAGAAGCTCCTGGAAGAGAACAGCATCACGGTCAAGCTCGATGCGGTGTCGATGGCGCTGTCGCGGGAGATTGAAGTCCTCGAGCTGAAGGGGCAGATCCAGTCGAAGGCCGAGCAGGAGATGAGCGACGCGCAGCGGCAATACATGCTGCGGCAACAGCTCAAGGCCATTCAGGCAGAGCTGGGCGAAGGGGAAGGAGAAACACAAGAGATCCGGAAGCGGGTCATGGAGGCCAACCTCCCGCCGCTGGTCGCTGAAAGCGCGCTTCGTGAAGTCGATCGGCTGGAGCGGATGACGCCGGCCTCGCCCGAGTACCAGATGATCCGTACGTATCTCGACTGGTTGCTCGATATTCCCTGGGCGACAACGACGGAGGATCGGCTCGACCCGGAGGAAGCCAGGCGCGTGCTCGACGCGGATCACTACGATCTGGACAAGGTCAAGGAACGGATCGTCGAGTACCTCGCAGTACAGAAGCTCCGTGCGATGGCGGCCGCGCCGGTGGAAGCTGACCCTTCGATCGAGGGCCCTGCAGCCGTGGCGTCATCCGACCCGGGCGGCACCGTCGCCCGGATGAAAGGGCCGATTCTGTGTTTCGTCGGCCCTCCCGGGGTTGGCAAGACCTCCCTCGGCCAGTCCATCGCGCGCGCGATGAACCGCAAGTTCGTGCGGATCTCGCTCGGCGGCGTCCGCGATGAAGCGGAGATCCGCGGACATCGCCGCACCTACATCGGCTCGATGCCGGGACGGCTCGTGCAGGCACTCAAGACCGCCGGCTCAGCCAATCCCGTCCTGATGCTCGACGAGATCGACAAGATATCGGTCGGCATCCAGGGCGATCCCGCCGCGGCGCTGCTCGAAGTGCTCGACCCGGCGCAGAACCACGCCTTTCGCGATTCCTACATGGAGATCCCGATCGATCTGTCACGGGTGCTCTTCATCGCGACGGCGAATCAGCTGGGCACGATTCATCCGGCGCTACTCGATCGTATGGAGCTGATCTCGCTGAGCGGCTACACCGAAGAGGAGAAGGTCCATATCGCGAGGCTGTATCTGATCGCGCGTCAGCTCGAGGAGAACGGTATTCGCCCCGATCAGATTCGGATCACGGATGACGCGCTTCGCCGGGTCATCGCCGAGTACACACGCGAGGCCGGCGTCCGCACGCTCGAGCGGCAGATCGGCACCATCGCGCGCAAGGTCGCCGCGCGAGTCGCCTCGAATCCGTCCTATACGGCCGCCATCGACGCCGGTGACGTCGAAACCTACCTCGGGCCGCCGAGGTTCCGGTCCGAGACCGCCTTCCGCACCTCGCGGCCTGGCGTCGCCACCGGCGTGGCCTGGACCGAAGCCGGCGGCGACGTGCTGTTCGTGGAGGCGTCGTTGATGCCGGGCCAGGGCAACCTGATACTCACCGGCCAGCTCGGCAACGTCATGCAGGAATCGGCCCGCGCCGCGCTCAGCCACGTCCGGCAGAACGCGAGCGAACTGGGCATTCCGCCCGACTTCCTGACCAAACAGGATTTGCACGTTCACGTTCCGGCCGGCGCCATCCCGAAAGACGGCCCGTCGGCGGGCGTGACGATGGCGTCGGCGATCGTCTCGGCGGCGCGTGGGGTTCCGGTCGATCACGATGTGGCGATGACCGGAGAGATCACGTTGTCCGGACTGGTGCTGCCGGTTGGTGGAATCCGGGAGAAGGCGCTCGCCGCACGCCGTCACGGAATCCGGACGTTCATCCTGCCTGAGCTGAGCCGGCAGGATCTCGCCGAGCTTCCTGAGGAGGTCAAACGGGAGATGCGCTTCGTCCCGGTATCGACGCTCGAGGAGGTGCTGCGCATCGCGCTGCCAGCCAGCACGCACGTGTAGTGCCGTCGGTCTTCTTCTACATCTCCGGACACGGGTTCGGACATTCCATCCGTCAGATCGAAATCATCAATGCGTTGCGGGCCAATGCTCCCGACGACCTGCACGTGTGCATACGCACCGCCGCCGCGCCGTGGCTGCTCACACGCTCGCTGGCTCGCCCATTCGTCCTGCTGCCCGGCGAGACGGACACCGGCGTCGTCCAGATCGACAGCCTGCGTCTCGACGAGCGGGCCACGATCGAGCTGGCGTCATCGTTCTACGAAGATCTGCCCAGCCGCGTGGAGGCCGAGGCTGCCCTGCTGGATCGACATGACGCACGGCTCGTGATCGCAGACGCGCCTCCGCTCGCGTGCGCGGCGGCGGAAGCGGCCGGGATCCCGTCGATCGTCTGCGGCAATTTCACGTGGGATTGGATTTATCGCGATTACCGGGACGCGTCGCCCGCGGCGCCGCTGCTGGTGGCGCGGATCGGCCAGCTGTACTCACAGGCGGAGGTCTGCTGGCGGCTGCCGATGCACGGCGGCTTCGAGACCGCCGCGCGGATCGAAGATGTCCCCTTCGTGGCGAGACAGGCGTCCGACGGTCGGACTGCCGACGAGATTCGGGCCGCCCTGGATCTGCCTCGCCAGTCCAGGCTCGCGCTCGTCTCGTTCGGCGGCTACGGCGTGCGCGATCTTCCGCTGGATGTGCTCGACTGCACCAGGCGCTGGCACATCGTGATGACTACGCGCGAGAAGACGGGCGAGGCGCTGCCCCGCGGCGTCGCCTGCGTCGCGGAAGAAGCGATTCACGCGCGCGGACTGCGCTATCAGGACATCGTTCGCGCGGTGGACGTCGTGATCTCCAAACCGGGATACGGCATCATCTCGGACTGCATAGCGGCGCGCACGGCGCTGCTCTATACGTCGAGAGGCCGCTTCGCCGAATACGACGTGATGGTCGGGGAAATGCCGCGGGTTCTGCGGTGCCGGTTCATCGAGATGAGCGACTTCCGGGCTGGACGATGGCGGGAAGCGCTGGATGCGCTCGACGCATCGCCGGATCCGCCTGAATTCCCTCGCACGGACGGTGCGGCCGTCGTCGCGAGCAGGATTCTCGATCGGCTCGGACGGTCGTAGGCTGGAACGGCGGCCCGCCGGCTACTTCACTGCGGTCACGAGCGACCAGATCCGCGGGAAGTTCACCTTCTCGATCGAAATCGGCTGCAAGGTCGCCTGAGTGAGGAACGCCGGAAGATCAAGATCGGACTTGAAGCCGATGTGAATCGTCAGCGGCGATATCAGCCGTTCGACCCTGGACAGAATCGGGTTCGGACTGAGGAAATGATTGAGGAAGACGATGCGTCCCCCCGGCCGGCAGACCCGGCGCATCTCCTGGGCGACCTTGATCGGATCGGGAACGACACTGATGAGATAGGGGGCGTAGACGATGTCGAACGAGTCGTCGGCGAACCTCAAATCGGCCGCATCCATCTGCAGCAGCCGGACGCTGCGTGGCACATCCTTGCGTGCCGCCCGATCGCGCGCCTTCTCGAGCATCGAATACGAGAAGTCGATGCCGGTGATGGCGCAATCCTTGGGGTAGAGGGAGAGGTTGATCCCCGTGCCAACGCCGACTTCCAAGACCCGATCCCCGTCTTTTATCCCCATCCGCTGGATGGCCTGCAAACGGCCGGGATGGAGCGTCGGACCGAAGAACAGGTCATAAACCTTGGCCAGCTTGTCGTAAACGCCTTCGACGAAGTCGTTTTCGACCGCTGCGACCGAGAGGGCTCGTGTTGCTGCATCCGAGCCTGAAACCACGTCTTCTTCGCGCTCTGCTTTTCGATCGAATAAGGCCATCAATCATCCTCGCCGTCCGCTGACGCGGAACGGACCTATGAAGCCACTGCAAGCCGAAGACTGGTAACCCTTGGATGAACAACAGTTGGCGACTATACCGCGACCGTTACGGCGCGGGCAAGCCTCACGCATCACACGGCTTCCATGACTTCGAGGGCGGTTTCCACCGCACCGGACGCGGTCGAAATCTGAATGCCCTGAACCAGCGGCCTGATCTCGGACAGCACTTCGCGAGCGATGGCAATGCCCTCGGCCGCGGCGGTTCCCGATTCTTCGGCGCGCCGCATCCGATCGACCACCGACTCGGGTACGTGGACGCCCGGCACCTCGTTCGCCATGAACTCGGCGTGCCGGAGGCTTTCGAGCGGCAGCACGCCGGCCAGGATCGGGATCCCCGTGCCATCGAGGCGCTTCAGGAACTCGGTGAACCCGGCCGCGTCGAACACCGGCTGAGTAATCGCGAACTCGGCGCCGGCCTCGACTTTGTATCGGAACCTGCGCACTTCCTCCTCAACGTCGGCGGCCCCTGGGTTCAGGGCCACCCCGATGTGGAACGCGGTCGGCTGACCGATCGATTGCTGACCGACATCGAGGCCGCGATTGAGTCGCGCAACGACGTTCGTCAGACCGATGGAGTCGACGTCGAATACCGCGGTCGCGTCCGGGTAGTCGCCGACCCTGGGCGGATCACCGGTGATGATCAGCACGTTGCGGACGCCCAGGGAGTGCGCGCCGAGCAGGTCCGACTGCATGCCGAGAAGGTTCCGATCGCGGCAGGCGTAATGGAGAACCGTCTCGAGGCCGGCCTGCTGCTGCACGACCAGGGAAGCGGCGAGCGCGCTCATGCGGGCGCTGGCCCGCGGCCCATCGGGGATGTTCACGAAATCCACGCCGTGGATGCGGAGCTGCCGCGACTGCTGAACGAGGCTCTCGGTGTCGTGGCCGCGCGGCGGCACCAGCTCGACGCTGACCGTGAACAGTCGGCGGGTGAGCGCGTTCGCGAGCCGCGACTTCTCCGCCCGCGCGACGGGCTGCGCTTCTGCGACCGAGTGCACGCGCGCGCCGTCCTTCGAACGGCTGACCGGCGCATGCGTCGTTGGCGACAGCGCGCGTACCGCCGTCTTGATGTGGCGGATGTGATCGGGGGTCGTCCCGCAGCAGCCGCCGACGAGGCGGACGCTGTTGTTGAGGAAGCGCCTGGCGTACGACGCCATGTACTCCGGCGACGACAGGTAGATGTTGCGTCCCTCGATCTCTCTCGGCCGGCCGGCGTTCGGCTGCGCCGACAGCGGCACGTGGGCGACGCGGGCCATGCGCTCGACCGTTTCGAGCATGCCTGCCGGTCCGACGCTGCAGTTGACGCCGATCACCGCGACGCCGAGCTCTTCGAGCTGCGGGACGAACGCCTCCGGCGCGACGCCATCGAGCGTGTTGCCGTCTTCCTCGGTGGTCACCTGGGCGACGATCGGCAGATCCGAGAGTCCCTGCACGGCGCGAATCGCCGCCGTGATCTCGTTCATGTCATGGAACGTCTCGAGCACGAACAGGTCGACGCCGCCGTCGATCAATCCGCCGACCTGTTCGCGGAAGTAGGCTTCCGCTTCGTCGACGCCGGTCTTCCCCCAGGGCTCGATGCGAATCCCCAGCGGACCGATCGAACCCGCGACGTACGCCTGCTCCCGCGCGGCGTGCCGGGCGATGCGTGCGCCCTGGGCGTTGATCGCCTTGACCCGCTCGCCCAGACCGAAGGGCGTGAGCTTGACGCGGTTGGCGCCGAAGGTATTCGTTTCGATCACGTCGGCCCCGGCCCGTACGTACGCCTGGTGCACTTCAGCGACCAGGTCGGGCTGCGTCAGGTTCAGCTCGTCGAACGACCGGTTGAGAAATATCCCTTTCGCGTACAGCATCGTCCCCATCGCGCCATCGCAGACGAGAACACAGCGTGAGATTTCTTCGCGGAACGGGGTCTTGGGCATTTGCTGTTCGCGCGGGCGCCGTTTACGACCGCACTTCGTACTCCAGTGTGGCTCGGTTGACGAGCAGATACGTCTTCGACACGAGATCCATCCCGACCGATCGGACGCCGTGCCGTGCCTGTTCGCTGAACCGGTGGTGATGGCCGAACAGGTGCAGCCTCGGTTTCATCGCCTCGAGCACTTCGTTGACGGGCTGCTTCCCAGCCTCGGTCCGTCCCACCTTGAACGGACGCGGCGCTTCATGAGTGAGGAAGACGTCGACCTCGCGCAGGGCCTTGCAGACGTCGACTTCTTCGCGCACGAAATGCCGCCGCTTGTCGGCGAGCTCGGTCGCCTTCGCACTCCCCTTCCTGGGATGCGGCAGATCGGCGGCTGGCGTCTCGTACCAGGTGGGCGCCAGCGTGCCGCCCAGACCGGCGACACGAAGACCGTCGATCGTCTCCAGGCGCGCGTTCGCGAGATAGTGCAGGTTGAGCGGCAACGTCCCAGCGGCGATGGCGTCGAAGTTCTCGTTGTTCCCCTTGATCCAGTAGAGCGGCGAGGGCAGCGGTTCGTAACCGCCCTGGTCGTCGGCGACGTCTCCGACGCACAGCCACACTGTCACGTCGCGATGACGGTCCATGATGCGGCGGGCATGCTCGAAATCGCCGTGGATGTCACCAAGGGCGCCGAAGACTTGCATCGCCAGCATGGCCGGGCCGCCTCCCGGCCGTGCCCGGGACGGCAATGACTAACGCGACTGCGGCGCCGATGGCAGCGCGGGCACGAGCAGATCCTGCTTGTCCCAGATGAAGTCCTTGTTGCTGTAAACGGCGAGCTCGTAGTCCTTGCCCATGAAGATGGCCGACACCGGGCAAGCCTCCTCGCAGTAGCCGCAGAAGATGCACCGGGTCTTGTGGATCTGATAAATCTTCGCGTAGCGCGGTCCCGCCTGCACCGTGCCATCGTTCTCGGCCGGCTCGAGATAAATGGCGTCGGCCGGGCAGGCGACGGCGCACAACCCGCAGGCCACGCACTTCTCGAGGCCGTTCTCGTCGCGCATCAACACCTGCTTGCCGCGATATTTCGGGAACACCGGCACCTTCTGCTCCGGATACTTGACGGTGATGGGCTTGCGGAAGATGTGTTTGAAGGTCGTGGCAAAGCCGATGAGAAACGGGCGGATCATCCCGTGATCATACCAAGGCGGGTGGAAAAGCGAAACGGCGCAGCTCCCCGCCGCACGCTCAAATCCTAGAAAATGCTATAGTTAACCGTCAGACACCGCACCAGATGACACCCGATACCGGGCCCCTCTCGCTGTCGCCTGAGTATTTCCTGTTCACCACCCTCATGGCCAAGCTCGCCATCGTGGCCGTGCTGTCGACCATGCTCGTGCGGTTTCCCTGGTTCAGGCGGATTCTCCTCACCGAGAAGCGCGATTGGCCCGAGCGCCTCGTCTTTGCGTTCAGCCTCGGCCTTCCGCTGACCGCCGGTGTCATCGCGCGGATCCTGCTCCACTACGAAGCGGCCGATCTGACCCTCGCCGGATCGTTCCTGGCCGGCCTGCTCGCCGGACCTTATGCCGGCGCGATCGTCGGCGGCATGGCCGGCATCCCCGCCCTCATGGCCGGTGAGCTCATCGCGCTGCCGTTTGCGGTCGGCTGCGGGTTCGCCGGCGGCGGATTGCGCGAGATCTGTCCGAAGGAGGCGATCTGGCGCTTCTCGCCGCTGTTCTTCACCGACCTGCATCGCAACGTCTGGCGTCTGGTGCGGCGCTTTCAGATCGATTGGGCGGTCCTCCTGCTCGCGGCGCCGATCGGGCTCGAGATCATTCGTCAAGCGCTCGGCCGATCGTTCGGCAGCGACCACATCTTCCACCACGAAGCCACCGCGGCATGGCTCAAGGCGCTGGTGATCCTCGCCACCGTGCTCTGCGTCGCCGTGCCGATCAAGATCTGGAACAGCGCCCGCATCGAGCACCGGCTGCAGGAACAGGAGAAGCTGCTGATGGCGGCGCGCGTGGAAGCGCTCGCGAGCCAGATCAATCCGCACTTCCTCTTCAACACCCTGACGTCGATCTCGTCGTTGATCCGTTCGCAGCCGGAAACCGCGCGCATGCTGATCGTCAAGCTGTCCGGCCTGCTGCGGCGGCTGCTGCGGAGCCAGGAGCACTTCGTCACGCTGCGCGAGGAGCTCGAAGCGATCGACGAGTACCTCGACATCGAAAGCATTCGATTCGGATCGCGGCTGCGCATCGAGAAATCGATCGACCCGGCCAGCCTCGACGTCGTCGTGCCGAGCATGCTGCTGCAGCCGCTCGTCGAGAACTCGATCAAGCACGGGCTCTCACCGAAGATCGGCGAGGGGCGCATCACCATCCGCAGCGTGCGCGAGAAGGACCATGCGATCATCGACATCATCGACAACGGGGTCGGGGTCGGCGCCGCGCACGCCCAGCGGGTCAAGACCGGCGGCATCGGCCTGCGCAATGTCAACGAACGGCTGCGCGTGATTTACGGCGCCAACTACCAGCTGCAGCTCGACAGCGTTCCGGGTGAAGGGACGTGCGCGCGGATCGTGATCCCCGAGCTCGTCGTCCCCGCCAGGATCAGCGCCTGAGATGGACGCAACTCAGGAGCTGCGGGCCGTCGTCGTCGATGACGAACAGCTGGCGCGCGATGAGGTGTGCTTTCTACTCACCGAGATTGGCGGCGTCGACGTGGTCGGCCAGGCGGGAAACGGTGTCGAAGCCTTGCAGGTGATCGAGTCATCTGCGCCCGACCTCGTCATGCTCGACGTGCAGATGCCCGGCCTGACAGGGTTCGAGGTCGCGCGGCGGCTGCTGGACGACGGCATCGAGTCCCACCTCGTGTTCATCACGGCGTTCGACCAGCACGCCATCCAGGCATTCGAGGTGAATGCCGTGGACTACCTCCTGAAACCGGTGGAAGCGGAGCGCCTGAGGACGGCCGTGGACCGCGTCCGGCGGCGGCTGGTGTCCGAGCGGGGCGCCGGCCGCCCTGCCGGAAACGAGCTGGACCGGCTGTTGCAGCTGCTGTCCCAGCGCCAGGAACACCGGGAGCAGCTCGCCGTCAGGATTTCGGACAGATTCCTGTTAATCCAGGCAGATGAAGTAGTTCACGCCTCCGTGGAGAACGACGTCATCACCGTTGTAACGAACAGCTTGTCAGGGACGTCTAACTATCGGACACTGGACGAGTTGCAGGCGCGTCTCGACCCGGCCGTCTTCTGGCGCGTCCACCGGTCGCATCTGGTCAATATCAACAAGATCAAAGAGATTGTCCCCTGGTTCAGCCGAAACTACATTTTGAAGATGCGAGACGGCAAGGGGAGTGAGATACCAGTCAGCCGATCGCAGACCAAGAGACTTCGCGAGTACTTGAAGCTATGAGCCACCACAACGACGATTTTCGCGAGGCGACGCCCCGGGATCCCTCGATTCCCGAGCCGGAGCCAGTCGCATCCCTCACGCCGGACCCGCTGACGCTCCAGACGCCGGAGCCGCTGATCGCTGCCGAGCCACCGCCGATCGCGTCGATCGCGCCGGTCGTCCCGGTCGCGCCCGATGCGCAGCCGGAACCGGTGCATCTCGAGCCGTCCTGGCGCACGATTGTCGGTGGCCCTCGTGCCGAGCATCCGTGGGGCTCATCAGCGCCCGCCGGCCTCGGCGAGCGCGTTCCCCAGGTGGCCGAACCCGGCGAGCAGGTGTCGTCACCCGCCGACGCGCCTGACTATCTGATGGCCGCCGAGGCAACAGATCTCGACGCCCACGGAAGCGAGACGGCGGGCACTGTTCCTGCCGCAGCGGTACCTCTCGTCCCCGTCGAAGCGGCCGCGGCCCCGGTGCACCGCGAGGTGCAGCCCTCCGTCACGCTCGCACGGATTGGCGAGGAGCTCTTCGCCTGGCTGAAGACGCTGGCTTCTGCCGCGGTGTATGCGACGCTCATCGTGACGTTCGGATTCCAGGTGGCGCGCGTCGAGGGCCAGAGCATGGCACCGACGCTCGAAAACCAGGATCGTCTGATCGTCAACAAGCTGGCCTACCGGATCGGCCAGCCGCAGGTCGGCGACATCGTCATGCTGTATTACCCGCTCAATCCCGACAAGTCGTTCGTCAAGCGGGTGATCGCCGAAGAAGGCGATCAAATCCGGATCGTCGACGGCCGCGTGTACCGCAACGACGTGCCGCTGAACGATGATTACGTTCCCCCGGAATACCGCAGCCACGACGACTACGGTCCGGAGGTAGTGCCACAGGGCTACTACTTCGTGATGGGTGACCATCGGAACAACAGCTCGGACAGCCGTCACTGGAAGTTCGTGCCGAAGAAATACATCATCGGCAAGGTCCAGCTGCGATGGTGGCCTCTGCCGCAGGCCAGGATCTTCTAGATCAGATCGGCCGGTCGCCGCGGTGCTGGACTTCCAGCCCGCGGCAGCCCTCAGCCCGCTCCTTCTACGTTTCCCTTCTCCGCGTAGAGCCCTTCAATCTCCTCGCGCCAGTTCTGCTCGACGATCTTCCGTTTCACCTTCAGTGACGGGGTGAGCTCGCCGGTCTCCATCGAGAACTCGCGCGGAAGGATCGTAATGCGCTTGATGCGCTCGAACTGCGACAGCTCACGGTTGAGGGCGTCGACGATCTCCTGGTAGAGCGCGACGACGTCCGGGCGCTTGACCAGAACGGCTCGGTCATCCGGCGGCCGGCCCAGATCCTTCAGGCGGCGTTCGAGCGCGGCGAATTCCGGAACGATCAACGCGGCGGCGTACTTGCGGCGATCGCCGAGCAGTACCGCCTCGGCGACGAGCGGACTCTGTTTCAGCACGTTCTCGATCGGCTGCGGGGCGATCTTCTTGCCGCCGGAGGTGACGAGCAGATCCTTCTTGCGATCGGTAATCGACAGGTAGCCCTCGGGATCGATGCCGCCGATGTCGCCGGTGTAGAACCACCCGTCCTTGATGGCATCGGCCGTGGCCTCGGGCTTGTTGAAGTACCCCGTCATCAGGTTCGGTCCGCGCGCGAGGATCTCGCCGTCCGCGGCAATCCGGAGCTCGACGCCCTGGACCGCTTTGCCGACTGTTCCTGCTCGCGGCGCGGCGGCCGGATTCACGGTGAGAATCGGGGCCGTTTCGGTGAGACCGTAGCCTTCGATGATGGGCAGACCTATGCCGTCGAAGAATTCCGCGACCGTCACCGGCAATGGAGCGCTTCCCGACACCAGATACCGGAGCCGGCCGCCGACGCCGTTCCGGATTTTCGTGAAGACGAGGCGGTCGGCGAACGCCGCCTGAAGTGCGACGAGGGGCGACGGCTGCTTGCCGCGAAGCCTCGCGCGGCCACGCGACGAGCCGACTCCTACCGCCCACCTGAAGAGCGCGGCCTTGGCCGCCGACCCGGCCTGCCCCTTCTCGATGATTCGCGCGTGCATCTTCTCGTAGGCGCGCGGAACGCCAGTCAAGATGGTCGGCCGGACGAGGGCGACGTCGCGGCCAATCGTTTCGAACGACTCGGCAAAGATGAACGTCACGCCGCGCAGGAGATAGACGTACGAGACCATGCGCTCGAAGGCATGGCTGAGCGGCAGGAAGGACAGGGCAACGTCCTCCTGATGCACGTCGAGCGCGTCCGCGCCGGCGAACATGTTCGCCACCAGGCTCGCGTGCGTGAGCATCACGCCTTTCGGTTCGCCGGTCGTGCCGGAGGTGTAGATGATGGTGGCGAGCTCCTCCGGACGGACCTGACGGGCGGCGTCGTGGAACTCGCGCCCCGCGCCCCACTCCGCCATCATCCGGGCGTGACCGCGCTCGGCCAGCTGATCGAGCGTCAGCACCGACGGGCTCGGCGGCGGCTCCCCCTGCTCCATCACGACCACGGCCTCGAGGGCGGGCGCCTGATGGCGAATCGCCTGGATTTTTTCGAGCTGCAGCCTGGTCGAGACGATCGCGATCCGGGCCCCGCTGTCGTGCAGGATGTACCGCGCCTGCGTCGCGGAGAGAGTCGGGTAGATCGGGACGGTGACGCCTCCGCCGCACAGGATCGCCAGGTCGGTAATCGTCCATTCGGGACGGCTCTCGGCAATCAGGGCGACGCGATCGCCGCGGCCCATCCCCATGGCGGACAGCCCCAGCGACACATCCCGAACGCGCTCGAACAGCTCTTTGCTTGCAACGTTCTCGACCACCCCTCGCTTGCAGCGTCCGGTCATGACCGCCTTCTGAAAGCGGCCCATCACGTGGAACGGCAGATCGGCGATGGTGTTGACGTTCGTCTCGGGCTCGGCGGCAGGGAGCGTCGCGGTGGTCACGCGGGGATTATACCGACAGGATCGGGCCGGGCCCGCGAACTGGGGCCGGTCAGTATCCCGCCTCCTTGTCTACGACGTTGATGAGCGGTTGACCTCGGCCGAAGCGCCGGAGGTTCTCGGCGAACAGGTCCGTGGCCGCGTCCCAATGATCGGGGCGGAAGCCTGATGTGTGAGGCGTGATCAGCAGATTCGGAACGTCCCAGAGCGGATGCTCCGGGCCGAGCGGCTCGTGCCGGAAGACGTCGAGTGCCGCCGCGGCGAGTCGCCCTTGCCGTAATGCGTCGGCCACGGCGTCCTCGTCGACCAGCCCGCCGCGGCTCACGTTGACCAGAACGGCCTCGGGCTTCATCGCGGCCAGCTCCCGGACACCGATCAGCCCTCGCGTCCGATGCGTCTGCGGCGCGGCAATCACGACGACGTCAGCGGAAGGCAGCACGTGGATCAGATCGTCGGGACTGCGCACCGAGCCGACGCCTGCCGGCACCGGTGCATCCAGCCGGCGACGAATGCCCGTGACCGTGGCGCCAAGCGCGTGCAGGCGCACCGCGGTCGCCGAGCCGATCGCGCCGAGACCAACGACCACGACGTGCGCACCCTTGAGGGTGCGATTCGACCAGGTCGCAATCTCATCCTGCGCCCAGCGCCGCTCGGCCTGGCGCGCAAAAGCAAGGGGCAGCCGTCTGAACACCGCCAGCGTGACGGCCAGGACGTGCTCCGCCATAGTCTCTCCGGACAAGCCGCGTGAGTTGGTGATGACGATCGGGCGCGCGAGCATTTCCGGAGAGAGCATGCCACCGATACCCGCGGCCGGACTGTGAATCCAGCGCAGGCCTGGCGCCGCGTGCAGATGCTCCGGAGTGATCTGCGCGGAGAACGCGATCTCGGCGTCACCGCCGAGCCGCACACCCTCCTCGTCATTCCGCGCGTGGAGGAACGTGTGCGAGGGGAATTCCTGTCTGAGACGCTCGACGTGCTCGAGTGGAATGTTCCACGCCTGGAAGGGGCTGTGAATCAGGATCAGGATGCTCACGCGCGGTAATCGCCGCTCCGGCCGCCACGCTTCTCGATCAGGCGGATGTCGCTGATCACCATCGCTTTGTCGACGGCCTTGACCATGTCGTAGATCGTGAGCGCGGCCACGGAGACGGCCGTCAGCGCCTCCATCTCGACGCCGGTCTGCGCGGTCGTCCGGACCCGCGCTTCGATCGCGTATCCGTCAGGCTCGGGGAGGAGGCTCACGTCGATGTGGGTCAGCGGAAGCGGATGACACAGCGGAATGAGCTCCGCGGTGCGCTTCGCGGCCATGACCCCGGCTATTCTGGCGACCTGGAGCGGATCGCCCTTCTTGAGGCTGCCGTCACGCACCTGCCGCAGTGCGGCACGCGACATCGTGATGTGCCCGCGCGCGACCGCTTCACGCGCGGTCACCGCCTTCGCGCTGACGTCGACCATGCGCGCCTGGCCTTCACGGTCGACGTGAGAAAGTCGCTTACTCGGCATTGCTCTCCCCTTGCGCGAGGAAAAACGAGAGGCTTTCGAGCGAGACGGTCAAATCGACGCTCTTGACCTTGACGTCCGGCGGGACTTTCAGGGTGCCCGGTGAGAAGTTCAACACGGCCTTGATTCCGGCGGCGACGACTTCGTTCAACACCGCCTGGGCGGACGAGGCGGGCACGGCAATGACCGCTATCCGGATCCGGTCGCGCCGGACCGTGCGCCGGAACAGCTTGACGTCGTGGATCGGGACACCGCCCCGCGAGCGGCCGCCGATCTTCTCAGGTTCCGAATCGAAGAGCGCGGCGATCTCGAAACCCTCCGTCCGGAACCCCTGATAATCGGCGAGCGCGAGCCCGAGGTTGCCGGCCCCCATGATGCCGACGCGAACCCGGCGGTCGAGGCCGAGGATCTGGCGCAGGTGCGTGCGGAGCTCCTTGACGTAATAGCCGACGCCGCGCACGCCGAATTCGCCGAAATAGGCGAGATCCTTCCGGATCTGCGCAGCGTTCAGCTGGAACTGCTCGGCCAGGGCCTGGGACGAAATCGTCTTCACCCCCGCATCATCGAGCGCATTCAGGCACCTGAGGTAGACCGACAGCCGATTCGTGGTGAGCTCGGAGACCGTCTCGAGGGCGTCTTTGAGCGACAGCGCGCCGGCGCTCGGTTTGTTCTCTTTCTTCACAAAGTGTCGATTGTAGCAACGGGGCTGGGAACGGTGAACTGGCTATCCTGAGCTAGAATCGCGCCCCATGCCGCACGCACACCAACGGTCCGCTCAGCCGACTCCTGCAACACCAGCGTTTCAACCATACATCCCGGCGTCGCAGGCGCCGGCCGAATTCACGGTCAAGGCGATCCTGCTCGGCGCGATCTTCGGGCTGATTTTCGGCGCGTCCACGGTGTATCTCGGCCTGCGCGCCGGCCTGACGGTCAGCGCCTCCATTCCGATCGCGGTGCTCGCCATTTCGGTGCTCAAGCGCTTCGGCGGCTCGACCATTCTCGAGAACAATATCGTCCAGACGATCGGCTCCGCGGGTGAATCGGTGGCGGCCGGCGTCGTCTTCACGATTCCGGCGCTGATCTTCTTCGGCGAGCGCGGCCAGGGGTACTTCAGCTACTTCCAGATCACGATGCTGGCGTTTGCCGGAGGGATCCTCGGCGTGCTGATGATGGTGCCGCTGCGCCGCGCGCTCATCGTGAAGGAGCACGGCGTCCTGCCCTATCCGGAAGGCACCGCCTGCGCCGACGTGCTCATCGCCGGCGAACGGGGCGGTGCGCTGGCCAAGACGGTCTTCATGGGCCTCGGAGTCGGCGCGCTGTGGAAGGCGCTGTCGTGGATCGTCCAGATCGTGCCAACCGCCGTCGGACGGTCGGTCCCGCGAACCGGCGTGTTTCCCAACGCGACGCTCAAAGTCGACATCTCCCCCGAGTACATGGGGGTCGGTTACGTGATCGGCCCCCGGATCGCCGGCGTCATGTTCGCCGGCGGCGTGCTGTCGTGGCTGGTCCTGCTGCCGCTGCTCAGCATCATGGGGAACTACATGACGGTGCCCTTCCCGCCAGTCCCTGCGAGCGGCCTCCGCATCGATCAGATGTCTCCGAACGACCTGTGGAGCGCCTACATCCGGTATACAGGCGCCGGCGCCGTGCTCGCGGCCGGCCTCATCACGCTGGCCCGCACGATCCCGACAATCGTCTCGTCGTTCCGCGACAGCATCAAGGATTTCAGCGCCAAGGGAGCGGCGGGCGGCCAGAGCCGGACCGAGCGCGATATGCCTCTCAGCATCGTGCTCATCGGCACGGTGCTGTTGGCGCTGTTTCTCGCCATCGCCCCGGCGATGCCGACGCAGGGCAATTTCGTCGCCTCGATTCTCGTGGTCATCTTCGGGTTCTTCTTCGTCACCGTCTCGTCCAGAATCGTCGGCCTGATTGGCTCGTCGTCGAACCCGGTTTCGGGGATGACCATCGCGACGCTGATCCTGACCTGCACGATCTTCGTCGCCCTCGGCTGGACCGGCGAATGGTATTCACCTGTTGCGCTCTGCGTCGGCGCGGTCGTCTGCATCGCGGCAGCCAACGCGGGCGCGACCTCGCAGGATCTCAAGACCGGCTTCATCGTGGGAGCCACGCCAATCTATCAGCAGTACCGGACTGATCATCGGCGTGCTGGTGTCCTCGCTGATCATCGGATACACCACGCTCTACCTGCACGGGGTCATGACGATCGGCTCGGACGCGCTGCCCGCGCCGCAGGCCACGCTCATGAGCACGATCATCAAAGGCCTCCTCAGCCAGAATCTCCCGTGGGGCCTGGTTCTCGTCGGCGTGTTCATCGCGATCACGCTCGAGCTGTGCGGGATTCACTCACTCTCGTTCGCGGTCGGCTCCTACCTGCCCATCGCCACTACTGCGCCAATTTTCGCGGGCGGCCTCGTGCGCGCGTACGTCGAGAGGAAGACCGGAACGACCGAGGAATCGGAAGTCGGATCCGGCACGCTCTTCAGCTCGGGCCTGATCGCGGGCGGGTCGCTGGCCGGGATTCTCTACGCCATTCTCTTCGGCCGCGGGATCGTCCCGGAAGCCGATGGTCCCAACCCGCTTGCCCCGATCGCGGTTCTGCAGGAAGGCACCGGCGGCCTGATCGCCGGCGGACTGGTCTTCTTCGCGCTCGGCGTGGTGCTCGCGAAAGTGGGGCAGAAAAAGCTCCAGTAGCGCGCAGACGTGCGCGCGGCTACCTGACCCTGCAGAGCGGCCACCCCTCCCGCCGACGCGCAGGCTGGCCGCTGGCTGGACGCCCGTACCCGTCAGGCTACTGCCGGTGTCCGCGACCATCGCCGCCTGACGGCGCGCACGATCCATGTCGCAAAGACCATCATGAGGATCACGCCGACGAGCACGATGAGCGCCGCGACGAGCGGATACTTCAGCGTAATGAAGCCGAGGCCCACCACGAAGATGTCTTCGGCGATGCTGAGGATCCAGTTGGAGAACGGCTCTGGACTCGTGTTGGCGACCGCGCGCGTGCCGGCCTTCGTGAAGTGCGAGCCGGCGGCGAGCGTGCCGCCAAGCAGCGCGACCAGTCCTTCCACCGTGGGGCTGGCATCGCCGAGGGTCGCGATCGCGATCACCGCTCCCCCGATCGGCCGGATCACCGTGTGCACCGCGTCCCAGACCGAATCGACCCACGGAATCTTGTCGGCGAAGAATTCGATCACATACATGACGATCGCGGCGCCGATGATGAGATCGTTGTCGAAGACGCGATACTGCTCCGGCAGCGACACCCACCCGTAGCGCGACGCCAGCCCGAGGATGGCGACGGTCGCGTACAGATTGATGCCGGCAGCGAACGAGAAGCCGAGGGTGCGTCCCAGTGCGGCGAGTGCTTCGATCATGGCCAGCCCTCAGTGTGTCAACAGCCGTTCCACTTCCCCACGAACCGCAGCGGTCAGCTTATCGCGATCGTCGAGCGACTGCCCTGCCGTTTCGATTGGCGGCCCGATCGCGACCCGGACCACGACCGGCTGAATCCAGGGACTGCCCTTCCGCATCGCCGCGCGGGCGCCGTCGATCGCGATCGGGACAACCGGCGCCTGCGCCTTGAGGGCCATGATGAAGCCCCCCTTCTTGAACGGCAACAGCGTCCCGTCGCGGCTGCGAGTCCCTTCCGGAAAGATGAGAAAGGAATTGCCGTCGCGGAGCGCCTCGGCCGCGCGTTCGATCGCCGGCAGGCTCTGGTCGCGGTTGCCCCGCTCGAGGGGCACGAAGCCCGCCAGATCGAAGGCCCAGGTCAGGATCGGGAGCTTCCGCAGCTCCGCCTTGTACAACACACGAAGCCGGGGAAACAGATCGCTCAGCGTATCGAACAGAATCGGAGGTTCGACGTTGCTGGTGTGATTGACGGCGTAGACGGCGGCACGGTTCCGCTGCAGGTGTTCGCGTCCGGTCACGGTGTAGCGAATGCCGCTGAGGAACAGGCCGAGCCGGATCCCGAGGAGGCCGACGCGATACAGAATCGCCGGGCTGCCGATCAGAATCGCGAGCAGGATGAAGGGCGTCCCCACGACGAGGATGTAGAGCGCGACGGCGACGAACGTGACGATCGACCGGACCGCGGCGATCACACGCGGCTCGCCAGCATGAAAAAAGGCCGGAGCTGTCTGAGCTCCGGCCTGCAGTTCACCACGCGTCGAGGAACGGGCGTTACGATGCCCGTGCGGTACGTCGCGCCGACACCCGCGTCGTGGACGTCGCGGCCTTGGCTGCCTTGGCACGCGCCATCGAACGATTCTTCATCGTGAAACAGCGTTCGAGCGCGCGATCGACCTTCTCCTCGATCTGCGCCGTCTTCTCGTGCGCGACTTCGGAGATTTCCGAGATGACCAGGAACTTGGCGCGATCGAGCATGCGCTTTTCGCGGAACGACAAGTTCTTGGACCGGGCCAGGAAGGTCAGGCTCTTGAGTACCTCGACCACGTCGTAGATGGACCCCGTACGCATGCGATCCGAGTTGTCCTTGAAGCGTCCCTTCCAGTTCTGGTGATTGTCGATCTTGCCGTCGCCGAGCAGCGTGAACAGCCGTTCGATTTCTTCGTCGCCAATGGCGCGTCGAAGCCCAACCCCATCCACGTTGTCCACCGGAACGAGCACGGTTGTCTCGTTCGCGACCATCTTGAGATGATAAAAGCCGCAGGTGGTACCGAGGATGGTTTTGGTTTCGATGCCCTGAACGACGCCGAGTCCGTGATTTGGGTAAATGACCTTGTCACCAACCTGGAATGTCACATGTCCCCCACTGAAGTAAGGCGGCTAGGTTAGGTGTGCGCCAGTGAGCAGTGTTTAGAAGTATACCGGATTATCGAAGATCCGGCAACGGGATCGGCCCGAAAATGGGGGGTTTTTGCACAGTTTCGACTGCCGGCCGTGATCGGGGGATGCGATCCCTGATCACGGCTCCGCGGTCGAAACGGCAGCACCGCGGCCTGTATAACTGCTGGCTGTGCAGAGCCTTACGGCCAAATGCCCGAGCTGCCAGGCAACCGGCCCGGCAGTAAATCGATTGCAGCTCAATAGATAAGGGCTCAAATGCAACTCATCATGACCTCCTGGGCCGCGGCAGCGCTGCTCGCGGCACAGAGCCTTGCGCCCTACGTCCCGACCCCACCCGACGTCGTTGACCGCATGCTCGCATTGGCGGCCGTCACCAGAACCGACATCGTGTACGACCTCGGATCGGGTGATGGGCGCATCCCGATCGCGGCCGCAAAGAAGTACGGCGCAAGAGGGGTCGGCCTCGATATCGATACGCGGAGGATCGAGGAATCCCGTGCGAATGCCAGGGCCGCCGGCGTCGAGCACCTCGTCGAGTTCCGGCAGCAGGACGTCATGACCGCCGATGTCTCAGAGGCGACCGTCGTCACGCTCTATCTGCTGTCGTCGGGGAACGCGAAGCTGCGGCCGATCCTGACCCGGCAGCTGAAGCCCGGGGCGCGAATCGTCTCACACGCCTTCAGCATGGGTCCGAGCTGGCCCGCCGACAAGATCGATCGATTCACCGGCACGTACGGCGACGAGATCACGCTCTACTTGTGGAAGACGGACGGAACGATACGGCCCTGAAGATCAGGCCCCGCCGTACCGGCCGAGCGCGATGTCGACGATCTCTTCGACCAGCTGCGTGTAGGTGCGCCCCGCTTTCCTGGCTGCCATCGCGAATTCGGCTTTCGACGCCAGCCACGGATTGGGATTCGCTTCGATGACGGCAACCCGGCCATCGGGGCGAAGGCGCATGTCGATTCGGGCATAGTCCCGAAGCTCCAGCGCCTGATACACGGCAAGCGCCGTGGTCTGGAGCAACGAGACCGTCTCCTCCGAGAGATCATCCGGCACGATTGACTTCGTGTCGCGGTAGGCGCCGGTGCCCTTGGCCCACTTCACCTCGGCGCCTGCAATGCGCGGGCGTCCCTCGGGCAGCTTCGACAGATCCAGCTCGACAACCGGAAGAGCCACCGGGTTGTCGTTGCCGAGAACGCCGACATACATCTCGCGTCCTTCGACGTACTCCTCGATCAGGACCGGAGAATCGAAGTTCGCATGGAGCCAGTCGATCCGTTCCATCAATTCCCGGATGGATGACACGACGGCATTGAACTCGATCCCGATCGATCCGTCCTCGCGCGCCGGCTTGACGATCACCGGAAACTCGAGGTCGTGCGAGAAATCCAGGCGGCCGCGGAAGGACCGGGCGAAGACGGGCGTGTGAATCCCGTGGAACTCGAGGATCTTCTTCGCGACCCCCTTGTCCTGCGCGTAAAGGAGACCGTGCGACCCCGACCCCGTGAACCGCTTCTCGATCAGCTCCAGGTAGGCCGCGATGCAGTAATCGGCCGTGTCATTGCCGGCGAACGACTCCGCGAGGTTGAACACGAGATCGCAATCGTTGCGCGAGAGGGCGTGAAGGCTCTTGAGCGACCCATCGAGGACGTGGAGGGTCGCCTGGTGTCCGAGCTTGCTGAGCGCTTCCGCGACTTCGTCCTCGACTTCCTTCTTGTCGAGGGTACGCGTCAGCGGTTTGTCCGCGGCGCCCGCCGTGGCATCTTCCGGTCCTTCCCAACGGTCGACGATGACGGTGATGGTGAGTGTGCCCACAAAAACGGTCCGCGCCGATTATAAAGCGACGCGCGCGTGGCCACTACCACTTCCGCTGCCGGACGATTCACACGCAACATCGAGTGGCGATCGGTCGCGAGGGTGCAAGGCTCGATCGCCGTACGGCGATCTTGCCGGCAAAGCGATCGCCCTCGCGCCGGACGATTGGTCTCCACGAGATCCGGAGACACCACGATCCGCCGCCGTCTGTCGAGGAGCATGGTCAGCGAGGATGATGAATCGTTCGTGGCGGCGTTCACTCTCCGGCATCGGGCGCCGCGCGTGAAATCATTCAACGATCGCGCTGCGCATCACGAAATGCGGAAAAGCTCCGTGGCATCTGCATTGGGAGCATCGGTCGCCGATCGACCCGCCTTGAAAGGACGCCCCGAGACAATCGCCCCCGACTGGCCCTCAAATGTGCTCGGCGGCAGAGCTTTCACACTCTCGGCCGCTGTCGGTTTTTGTCTGATATGCAAAAAACCGGGCAAGCTGAAGCGTCGACGCGGCAGAATACGGCGATGGCGACGCCCCCTGTTGCACGGCCACATCGTGCGAGACGGTTGCCCATCCACGCGCGGTTTGCCAGGGTGGTCCGGAACGCTCCGGTGATGGTCTGGATATCGAATGCCGACGGGGCGGTGACCTTCGTGAATCGGAAATGGCGGACGTTCACCGCCCGGACCTTCCGGGCCGCGCTCGACGACGGCTGGATCGAGTCGGTCCATCCTGACGATCGGATAGGCTGTCTCGACGAGTTCTACGGCGCGCTCCAGACCCGACGGCCCCTCGCGCTGCGATATCGAATGCGCCGCGCCGATGGGCTGTTCCGCGGGATCTGCCACCTCGCGATGCCCCTCTACGAAGAGAACGGGCTGTTCGCCGGGTATCTCGGCGCCTGCTTCGAGACCGATGACGACGACGCGGAGGCCGCGGCGCGCCGGGCCGACCACCTGCACCGCGCGGCCGTCAACGCGATGCTGCTGGACGGGTTGATCGCCCATATGAACGACGGCGTGCTCGCCGACACCGGCGACGGTCACGAGCCGGTCGTCAACGACGCGTTCCGCAGGATGTTCGGGATTCCGCAGGACGCGACGTCGCTCCAGGAAATCGTCCGCCGGCAGCTTCTGAATTCGTCGCAGTACCTGTCCCGCTGTGACGGAGGAAGGCATGTTGCCGCCGACCGAGCTACGCCTGACGGATGGCCGGATCCTCGAGCACGAAACCTTCCCGATGCGGTTCGACCACGATCGCCTGATCCATATCTGGCAGTTCCGCGACATCACGAGCCGCAAAAAGGCGGAAGAGGAATTGCGCGCATCGCGCCACCGCATTCGCGATCTGTCAGCGCATCTCGAGGCGGCCCGCGAGGAAGAACGCCGCGAGCTCGCTCGCGCGCTGCACGACGAGATCGGTCAGCTCCTGACCGGCATCCGGCTCGAGGTCGCCGCTGCCGTCCAGAAGTTCCAGGACTCCCGGCTCCCGGAGAATTTCGCGGTCGTCGATCGGCTCCAGGCGGCGGTCGGGCTCGTCGATTTGTCGATCAGCACAGTGCAGAGAATCAGCACCGCGCTCCGGCCGCCGATTCTGGATCACCTCGGCCTGATCGCGTCGATCCGGTGGGAAGCGGCGGTCTTCGAGCGCCGCACGAGAATCCGCTGTCGGGTGTCATGCGTGCCGGCGGGTCTCGATACGCGCACGCACATCACGGTCTTCTATCGAATCCTGCTCGAGGCGCTGACCAACGTCGCGCGCCACGCCAATGCCGGCACCGTCTGGATTCAAGTCCGCCAGAAACCGAATCGCCTGATCATGGACGTCCGGGACAACGGCCGGGGAATCAGCGACGAAGCCATCGCGAATCCGCAGACCATGGGCCTGCTCGGCATGCGCGAGCGCGCTCTCTCGGTCGGCGGCGAGGTTCGGGTCACGCGTCTGCGCTCAGGCGGCACGAGCGTCCTGGTCGACCTCCCCCTCGACGGCGGCCACGAGCTCACGGATCGGACAGCCGGAGCAGATGCCTAGAATTCTGATCGTGGATGATCACCCCGTCGTACGTGAAGGAATCGGGCGGGTACTGACGGCGGCCATTCCCGGCGTGGTGTTGGGAGTGGCGGACAATTCGGTTCAGGCGCTGGCGTCCATGCGCACCGGCGTGTGGAACCTGGTGATCCTCGACCTCGCTCTCCCCGGCGACGACGGGAACGTCGTCCTCCGCCGACTGCGGCAGCAGCATCCCGCCGTGCCCGTGCTGATCCTGAGCATGCATCCGGCCGATCAGTTCGCGCGCCGATCCGTGCAGGCCGGCGCGGTCGGCTACATTTCGAAGGGAAGCGACCCGCAGGAGCTGGTGCGGGCGGTCAAAGCGGCGCTGGCCGGGGGGCGCTATCTGCCGGCCGAAGCACAGGGGGCACCCGAGCAGCACGACCACAGCGGACTGCCGCACGAAGCCCTGTCAGATCGGGAGTATCAGGTTCTGCGAATGATCGGCCAGGGGCTCACGGTTTCGGAAATCGCCGCCGAGCTGTCGCTGAGCGTGAAGACTGTCAGCACCTATCGGGCACGCATCCTCGAGAAGACGCGGATGCGCACGAACGCCGAACTGATGCGATACGTGATCACACACGGCCTGGTCCCCTGGCCGCCCTCCTGATTCAGGTCGCACCCGACGATTACCGCGGCAAGGTGAAGTTGGCCGTCACTGTGATGGCGAGCTGCGTCGGCGCGCCGCCGACCCGGATGGGTTCGAATTCCCACTGCTTGACAGCGTCGATCACCGCCTGATTCAACATCGGAATCGACTGCACGACCCGCGCGTCTGCGACCCGGCCTCGTTCATCGACCGTCGCTGCCACGACGACATTGCCCTGAACGCCAGCGGAAATCGCCATTGGCGCATAGACCGGCCGCACATCCTTGACTTTCACCGGAGCCGCCGCGGAACCTGAGGTATACGACGTCCGGGCGTAGCGCTCGGCGACCTGCTCGGGCGTCGGGCCGCCCGGAACCGGGGGTGGCGGTGGGGGAGGTGGCGGAGGGGGTGCGCCCACGGGCACTCCGATCGCTGTGCCGGCCGGAGCGTTCTGCCGCAGCTGCAGCGCGCGGTTGCGCAGTGCGTCAGCCAGTTTCAACAACTCCTGCTGTCTCGCGGCGTCGGTTTCCAAAGGGGCCTGCACCCGCAGCAGGAGATTCTTGTAGACGAGCGCGTCCACATAATCCGCCTTGATCGCCAGGGCCCGGTCTTCGGCCGCGATCCCGCGCTCGATGTAGGTCAGCTTCGCCGCCGGCGTGAGCGCCTGATCTCTCGTCTTCTCGAAGTAGTAGGTGCCAACCACGTGGTGGCCCTCGGGATTCGTCGGATCGAGCTCGGCCGCGCGCTCCAGCATCTCGACGCTGCGGTCGAACTGCCCCGATCGGTTATAGACACTGGCGAGCGCACGATAGACAGCGACGTTCGATGGCTCGAGCTGGCGGGCTTTCATCAGCGTCGCTTCGGCTTCGGCAAACGCTCCGCGGATCTCCTGAAGCTTCGCCAGCTCGATGAGAAGGCGGGTATCGTTCGGCGCCGTGGCAAGCGCCTTCTTCAGGTCGGTTTCCTGTTTCCCTTCGGATGCTGGCGCGCCGGGCCTGGCATCTCGCGGTGGCATCTGCTGCACACCCGATCGCCCCGCCGCGCTCATGACGTCTGATGCTGTGGCGATCGCAAGACCGCCGGCAAAGGCGATCGCGATGGCGCTGGTCACCGTGGTTCTCATGACGATCCTCCTCGAAACTCGCCAAAAAGGCGGGCTCTCTTACCCATCGGCCAGAGTCGACCTCCCGGCCTCTGTGACTAAGGCGTGCAATTCACCGGATTCGTCGGCCTGAATGCCGGCGGCGCACAGGGTGGAGGCGGCGGTGGCGGGGGCGGCGGCGCCTCCGTCCGCCTCGGAAACTCCGGAGCGTCGGGCAATGGCGGCAACGGAGACGTCCGCGACGCGATCACCAGCAACAGCGCCAGCACACTTCCCACGCCGACCACGACAGCGATTCGCCGCCGCGAACCGTTCGCGACCTGACCCTGCTCGAACCTCCACGCGAGATCGTCCGGTATTCCTATCAACAGGCGGGCGACGATCTGAACGGCGTACGCCATGCCGGTCGACGCACCCGGATCGTGCTGGCTCTCCCAGAGATCCGACTCGAGCTCGCGCCGGCGAGCCTCGCGGACCGGCGGCGGCGTGCGCCACGTGTACAACAGGGTCCAGATGCGAACCAGCGACGCGGCCAGCCGCACGGATAACCGGGTCATGCCGGCGCCACGCCCCGGCGCGTGCGCCGCGGCGCCCCTTTCCGTGCCGCCGGGCTCGCCTCGCGCGCAGCGGTTTCACCAGCCGCGGTCAGCGTGTAAAGCCGGCGTCCGGGACGATTTTCACGGGCGGGAATTTCGGGATCTTCCCATCGGCTCTCGAGCATCCCCATGGCCTCGAGCCGGCCAAGGGCGCGATAGAGCGTGCCGTACGCAGTCAGCAGCCGCCGTTCCGAATCGTCCGCGAGCTGCCTGGCCAGTTCGTATCCATGGAATTCCTTCACGCCGCGCCGGCGAAGAGCCGAGGCGCTGGCGCAAATCGCCTCTTCGAGTGGCACGAGCGCGCCTGGTTTCCGTCGCATGCGGATATTATAAGCAGATATATGCTGTTTATGTCAACACCCATTCTAGCGAGCAAATATCACTCATGCGCCCTGTTCTTCCGCCCAACCGCCTCCGCCAAGGCTACGGCGGTCTCGCCGACCAGCCTCCGCTAAAGCTACGGCGGTCCGCCGGAGCCTTGGCGAAGGCGGAAGCGCTTCGCGCGAAGGCGGATGGAGGAAGCCACGATGTCGACGGAACAAGACGGAAGCTCTAACGATCGCCGATGCCCGATCGCGCCCTGATCCTGATCCCTGATCCCGAAAATGCGCCCGAGTCCCGAGTCCCGAGCCCCGAGTCCCGAGCATGCTCAGCCAGCCTTGGTGAAGGGCTTCTCCCCGGCGAGGATCTTGTCGACTCTGGCGGACACGTCCTTCAGATAGGCGGCGTCACCACCCGAGAGCTCCGTCGTCATGTAGCCGGAGAACTTGATGTCGGCGAGCGCGCGTCGCACTTCGGGCCAGTTGATGTCGCCTTCTCCGAGATTCACCCACGAATAGCGGGAGCTCTTGCGATCGACGGTGAAATCCTTCACGTGCAGCTTGACGATGCGTGAGCCGAGCGTGCGGATCCAGTCCTGGGGGAAGCCGTAAAGGACAACGTTGCCGACGTCGAAGTAGGCGCGCACCCACCGTGAATCGAATTCATCGACGTAACGCGCGAATTCGATTGGGCTGAGCAGGAACTTGTTCCACACCTCTTCAATCGCGATGACCACCTTCAGGTCGGCAGCTTTCGGCATGAGCTGTTCGCGGATGACCCGCTGGGATCGCGTATAGGCGTCCTGATAGGACGTCGACTCGTCCACGACGGCGGGCACGAGCAGGACCGCGTCGGCGCCCCAGAGCGCCGCATTGCGAAGCGACGTTTCCATCCCGACAACACTCCGCTTGACCACCGCGGGGTCAGCGCTCGAGAGCGGCGCGGCCCAGTGTTCGACGTTCATGACCGAGTGGATTTTCAAACCGGTCTTCTTCGATGCGTCGCGAATCTCCGCCGCTTCTTCGTCCTTGACGACGGTGCGCATCTCGATTCCCTCGAACCCGGCGTCGCGGGCGAGCGCAAACCGCGCCTCGTACGAGAGCTCGCGCGGCAGCATCGAAATGAGTGTCGATTTGCGGATGCCGGTGCTCGCGCTCGTGGGCTGCGTCTGGCTCATCGCCGCGACGTTGCGCGAAACGCCCGCTGCCGCGGCAAGTCCGGCAAGTGATTTCAGAAACGTTCGCCGATTGTCCATGAGCCACTCCTCACCAATGTGTCCTGGCCTTGTCTTTCCGAAACGCCTTGCGCGGTCCATATACTCTCGGCGGTCTGGCGCCCCGCGCAGGGCCGATCATTTCCGCGGCGGCATTGCCGTGAACGTGCGCTCGATGTTGTCCAGCAGAGCCAGCGTCGAGCGCACACCCGCTTCGATGTACCGCTCTCCCTTTTCCGCAGTTGACCCGCGAGCATCGCCCCAGGTACCGGACTTGGTCGCCCAGTACACCGACCCGGGGGAGGTGAAGAAGAATGCCGTGTGCACCGCTCCGGTATTCGCGATGGTGTACTCGGGGAACGGAGGGAACTCGGCATTCGCGCGATCCATGTCGACGAGCTGCGGATTGATCGCGAGCACCGCGGAGGTCTCCGCGGCGTTCGCATGGAGGCCGTTCTTGAGCCCCATCCACTCGCTGACATCCTCCGCGGTCATGCCATCCCAGTAGTTGACCGGAAACGCCTTCACGTCTTTCGAGAGCTTGTCGGCGACATTGGCGCAGGCGTACGCGATCGCATAGGTGTTGTCATAGTGACCGTTGAGGAACACGATCCGTTTGAAGCCCGACGTGGCGAACCCGACGCACAGGTCCTCAATCAGCGCCATGAAGGTCGGAATCCTGATGTACACGAGGCCGGTGAAGCCGGCGTGAGGATACGACAGGGCGTAGTTGATCGGCGGCGCGACGAGCGCCCCGACCCGCGAGGCGATGCGCCGCGCGATCTCGTTGGGGATGAGCACGTCGGTCAAGAGCGGCGCGTGCGGGCCGTGCTGCTCGGTGGCGCCGGTGGGAATGATTACCGTATGGTTGGTCTTCAGAAACTCTTCGACTTCGGGATTGGTCATCTCGCCGAGGAACACGGTCTTTGGCTTCATTACTCCTCCGTCGGCACGGTCACGCGCCGTGAACGTTGTAGCACAACCACTCGTGGAAGTTCACGGACAGGACGGGGTTCGCCATCATTCCAGCCAACATAAAGCTGATCGGCACCGTCTAACCGGTCGGACTTGTTGAGGAGACCCACATGCGACGCCGGCTCGAACCCCTGTTTCAGGATCTCGGCTATGCCCTTCGGTCGTTTCGCCGCAGTCCGGCATTCGTGCTGGTGGCGCTGCTGTCATTGACCCTCGGAATCGGCGCGACCTCCGCCATCTTCAGCGTGGTGTACGGTGTGCTCATCGCGCCGTATCCGTACGCGAAACCGGGCGAAATCTGGGCGCCCGAGACCCGCGCGCTGGATGGCCGCGGCGGACGCGGCTACTTTCTGGACGAGCTGAGCCGGCTGCGGCAGGTCCCCGCCTTCGCCGACGTGATGGCGACGTCGATTGAAACGGTGCTCATGACCGGTGAGTTCGCCCCCGAGAGCTTCGGCGGCGTCCTCATGTCGGGCAACGCCTTCAATTTTCTCGGCGTCCCCCCGGTCGTCGGGCGGACCATCCAGCCAACGGACATCCGGCCGGACGGCCAGGCCGAACCCGTCGTGGTCTTGAGTCACCGGCTCTGGCTCCGGCTGTTCGAGGGGAACGCGTCAGCGGTCGGCCGAACCTTGCGGCTGAACGGCCGCCCGCACACGATTGTCGGAGTCATGCCGCCGCGTTTCGGCTGGTATGGCAGCGGCGGCTTCTGGCTTCCCCTGTCGCCGACACGGAGCGACGTGCCGTGGATCGCCGCGATCATGCGCCTCGCGCCGGGCGCTTCGAAAGAGATTGCCGAAGCGCAACTCGGATCGTTCAACAAAGTGCTCGCGGCGGAGAAACCCGCCACGTTTCCACCGCAAGGCTTCACCACGGCCCTGCGGAACTATCTGGACGTGACGGTCGCGAGCGGTGAGATGCGGACCAGCCTCCAGCTCCTGCTCGGCGCCGTGGCGTTCCTGCTGCTGATTGCCTGCGCCAACGTCGCGAACCTTCAGCTCGCCCGCGGTTCCGCGCGCGCCCGGGAGATGGCGGTCCGCATCTCGATTGGCGCCGGCCGCCGGCGGCTGCTGCGTCAACTCCTCACCGAGAGCGTGCTGCTTTCGCTTGCCGGTGGCGCACTCGGCGTGCTCTTCGCGTTCGGCGCCATTCGGACCATCGTCGGGCTGATGCCCGAGTTCTACGTACCGAACGAGTCGCGGGTGACGATCAACATGCAAGTGCTGCTCTTCTCGCTTGGTGTGTCGCTGCTCACGGGCGTCGCCTTCGGGCTCGTGCCGGCGCTGCAGACGTCAAAGCAGGATGCGACGGAGGCGCTCAAGGCAGGCCGCAGCACCGGCACGGGAACACATGGCAGCCGCACGCGGAATCTGCTCGTCGTCGTCGAGGTTGCCTTGTCCGTCGTCCTGCTCGTCAGCGCGGGGCTCACCGTGCGCACGTTCTTCGTACTCCAGAACCTGGACGTTGGCGTCAATGCGGAACGCGTACTGATCGTCGGCGTGCCGCTGCCGCCAGCCAAGTACACGACACTCGAGCAGCGCAATCGCTTCGCGCAGGAATTGCTGGAACGGGTCGGCGCGCTGCCCGGGGTCGAGGCGGCCTCGTTTGGCGTGCCCTTCGGCGGACCGCAATCTCCTTTCACGATCGTTGGTCAGGCGCCTGATGCTTCGAGGCGGATGACCGTGAACCTGGTTGGGTCGGATCACCTGCGCACGTTCGGCATTCCGCTGCGCAGCGGGCGGATGTTCGATGCGGCCGAAGTACATCGTGGAGAGCGGGTCGCCGTGATCAACGAAACTGCCGCCCGCCTCTGGCCCGCGGGCGAGAATCCCATCGGTGCGACGCTTCGGCTGGACGTGCTCGAACGGCCGCCAGCGCGAACGCTGGCAGACACGAATCAGCCCGCCACGGTCACCATCGTGGGCGTCGTAGGCGATACGCGAAATGTCGGCTTCCGCACCGACCCCGTACCGGCGGTGGTCATACCGTATTCGATCATTGCCCCACTTCAGCGCCCGCTCGCCCTGCGCAGCACCGGGGATCCCAACCTGCTCCTCAACCCCGTGCGGGCCCAG
Organism: uncultured Acidobacteriota bacterium; assembly: GCA_963785755.1. Taxonomy (GTDB): domain Bacteria; phylum Acidobacteriota; class Vicinamibacteria; order Vicinamibacterales; family 2-12-FULL-66-21; genus JACCXG01. The sequence continues at coordinate 460,206 of CAWAXG010000075.1, forward strand.
GTGCGAGAGATGGATGCTGAGCAGCCTCTCGGTCGTCCGATCACGCTCACGGAAATCCTCGGGCAGGAGGTCGTGCAGCCGCGATTCACGATGGCACTGTTCAGCTCGTTCGCGGCGCTCGGCCTCGCGCTCGCGGCGGCTGGCATCTACAGCGTGCTGTCATTCCACGTGACCCGGCGCACTCACGAACTGGGTGTGCGGATGGCGCTCGGCGCACCGCGGCGCCACGTCCTGGGGCTGATGCTGCTGATGGGAGGGCGGCTCGTCCTGGTCGGCCTTGGCATCGGTATCGCCGCGAGCATCGCGTCGACCCGGCTCCTGCGCAGCCAGCTGTTCGGCGTTGAACCGGCGGATCCGCTGTCCTACGCGGTCGTTGCTGTGGTGCTCGCCGCGGTCGCGCTCGTCGCCTGTTATCTGCCGGCGCGGCGGGCGGCGGGCGTGGATCCGTTGGTGGCGCTCAGGGAGGAGTGAGTCACGTGCTTCGTGCCACGGGCTGCAAGCTCACGTGCTTCGTGCTCACGTCCTAGGTGCTCACGTGCTGCTCGCGCTACGTGCGGACGTGCTCACGCACATCCTCGATGCTGATTTCTGCCGTCATCGTGTGAGTGGCGCCAGGTGCGAGTTGAATCGCGGCGTCGCCGGCGTTGGCGGTCTCCACGCAGACCATCTCGCGCCACTCGTCATCGCCGAGATCGGGCACCGCCCGGGCCCTCTCGACCCAGGGATTCCAGACGACTGTCGTGTTCGATCCGGACTTGGTGATGACGATGCGCCGGGAGCCGGGATCGTGGATGACGCAGGGCGCGTCAGTATCGAGATACACGCGATCGGTCTCGCCGGCGAAACGAATCGGGGCGTCGCCTTGCAGCTTCCTCGCGAAGGCGGCAACCTTGTCGAGGTAATCGGTGTTTTGAAGGCCATCGACGGAGACCCGTTCGACGTCCCGCACCGCGAAGTATGTGTGAAGCGCCTCCTCGAACCTGAACGGCCTGATATCCCGGTTCTCCACCTCCAGCGTCATCGTCAACCGCGAACCGATCGTGATTCGGTGCCTGATGGCGAATGCGTGAGGCCAATGAGCAGACATCGCCGCATCCCCCTGCAGTGAGAACGCGAGCGACACTGTTCCATCGGAGGCTTCGCGAGCTTCAGTGAGTGTCCATACCGCGGTTCGAGCAAACCCGTGTGCCGGCGCGCCGCCCGCGCTCGGATGCGGACCAAACCATGGAAAGCAGATTGGCACTCCTCCGCGAATCGGCCTGCCTGGTTCTAACGCACTCCTGCGGCTCATGAAGAGAACCGGGGCATTCGCATGCGAGGGCTGCCAGCGCGCCACGTGCGCGCCGTGGAAATACACCGCTGCTGTCGCCAGACCAGTTGCGATCTCGAGGTGCGGCAGTTCGCCCGGAACTAGTTGGACAGGATCGGGAAGGGTGTTCGGGTTCAAGGGTTCAGGGGTTCAAGAGTTGAGGCGGTCGAGGAATTCGATTGGACGTTCGGATGGTAGCGCAGACGGTGCCGCAGCCTGCCTAGCCGAAGCCGGCCTCGTGATCGCAGCCGGGGGCGAAGGCTGGTGCCGGAGGTGGGGGTCGAACCCACACGCCCCGAAGGTAACGGGATTTTGAGTCCCGCGCGTCTGCCAGTTTCACCACTCCGGCCCGAGAGGTCTGTTCAGTATAAGCCACGCCGCGAGCACGGAGCACGTGGCACGCGCACGTGAGCACGTGGCACTTGGCACGTAGGACGTAGGAGGACGTGCTACGCCGCTCCCAACTTTCCAAGGCTCGCGACGGCCGCGATCAGCGAGCTCGAGTCGATCGGCTTGGCGAGGTGCAGCTGAAAGCCGGCGTCGAGCGCCTGCTGGCGATCCTCGTCGCGCGCGAGCGCGGTCAGCGCGGCCGCCGGGATCGAGCCGCGAGTCGATGGGACCGCGCGCAGTCTTCGAATGAGCGTGAGGCCGTCCTCTCCCGGCATGCCGATGTCCGCGAGCAGCACGTCGATCTCTTCACGCTGGAGCAGTTCAAAGGCTTGCGCCGCCGAAGCGGCGGTCCGGACGACGGCTTGACGGCTCGCGAGGTTCGCGGCGACGACCTCGCGGCTCTCGCGGTCATCGTCCACCACGAGGACACGGATGCCGGCGATCGACGGAATCCCATCGGATAGCCGGCTCGAGCCGGACGCGACCGAGCCGGGGCTCGACGCGGGCTGCTCGGTCGCGATCGCGATAATCGGCAGGCGCACGGTGAACGTCGCACCGCGGCCCTCCCCCGCGCTGTCCGCCCTGATGCTGCCGCCGTGGGCTTCGACGAGGTGCTTGACGATCGAGAGGCCGAGACCCAGGCCGCCGTACCGTCTCGTCGTTGACGCGTCAGCCTGACGGAACGGCTCGAAGATCCACGGCAGGAACTCTGCGGGGACGCCGATGCCGTTGTCGCTGACCGACACCTCGGCGGCGCTGTTCACACGTCGAACGCGCACGTGGACACTGCCGCCTTCCGGCGTGAACTTCACCGCGTTCGAGAGCAGATTCCAGGCGATCTGCTGCAGGCGGCCCGGATCGCCGTAAATCGCGCCGAACGACGCATCGGCGCCGATCGTGATCCGCACGCCCTTGGCGTCAGCGGCCGCCTGAACGACTTCAGCGGCATGACGTACTGCCTGCGCCAGATCGACCGCGCGGCGATCCAGCCGCAATTTGCCGGAGGTGATGCGGGCGACGTCGAGCAGCTCATCGATGAGCTGCGCCTGACGCTTCGAATTGGTATAGATGGATTGGCAGGCGCGGTCGCGATCAGCCGCCTCGAGCATGCCGGCCCTGAGCATGTCCGCCCATCCCACGATCGCATTCAACGGCGTCCGCAGTTCGTGCGACACCATCGCCAGGAACTGATCCTTCGATCGACTCGCGTCTTCAGCGCTGGCGCGGGCTGCCTGCTCGCGCTCGAGCGCTTGCTTGCGTGCCTGTTCGAGGCGCGTCAGCTCGGCCACCGTCGACGCGAGTCGCTCCTTTTCATCGGCCAGCGCCTGCTCGGCGTGACGCGCGATCATCAGCGCGTTGATCGTCTCCTGGTGCAGCCGCCGCGTCTCGGCGGTGTGCCGCCGCTGATCCTCGAGACGCCCGACGAAGACCTGATAGGTGCGATACGTCAGATACACCGGCGCGAGCATCAACACGGCCTTCCAGTGCTCGCCACGGCCGATCACGACGGCCGCCGCGGCACCGGCGGTACCGGCAACCATGAAGCTGGCGCTGCTCCACAGAAAGTCGTCCCGCCACACCTGCCACCAGGTTCGCTTGGACGTCAGCGCAATGGCCGCGGCAACGAGCCCGGTATTGATCACGAAGTAGGTCGCGATGGTGGCGACCAGCGGCCTGGCGAGCTGCGACAGGTCGAACGGCGCGGCCGGCCCGCCGAGCGCGACGAACACCAGGCCGGTCGCGAACATCGTGATCGCTTCGGCCGCCAAGCTGAAGATGGTGCGGTAGGTCGGGTACCGCTGCCTGACCTTGACCGTGCACTGCGTCCACACGCCTGCGACCGCGACGATGACGGCCGCCTGCGGCCCGAGCAGCAGCAGGGTCATCAGATCGGCGGCATACGAGACCGACAGTGTGGAGCCACTGGCCAGGGGAATCGGCAGGTTCACCTTCCACACGGAAGTGAGGCACGCCGTGACGAGCAGGGTCGCGAAGAGCACCGGGTCCGGCAGCGTCCTTGGAACTGCTGCGACGAGCGCATACAGTCCAAAGGCGATGACCGTCGCGACATAGACCTGCGCCAGGCGTGGAATGCCGTCCCACGACAGGCTGCGATCGGATTCCGTGTGCAACGCTTCTGCGGGACGATCGAGGGTTTCGTCCATGGCTGTGGTCATATGCGGTGCGAATCCGGTGTGCATGGCTTACTGCCTCCAGATCGTCGGAAGGCAGATGACGTTCTCGCAGCTGGTGCCCCAGACAACCGTGTCGCCCAAATCATTGGTGCCCCAGACCACGGTTTCCGCGTCTTCGCTCGTCCCCCAGACCACGGTCTCGCCGTCGTCTGTCGTTCCCCAGACGACCGTGTCGCCGTCACTGGCGCCCGTCACGGCGGCGAGCGACCACGGGAGGTCGCAATCCGCGCCGGCGCATACCGTGCCCCAGACCACGTTCCTCAGCTTCGCGTCCGACATCGACCAGGCGCCCACCGGCTCGTCGCAGCTCGTCGTGAAACACGCGATGCCCCATTCGACGATCTGACCCGTCGGCGTTGATGCGGCGCCCCACGTGACTCCTGGATCCCAGGCATTCGCGTCGGAAGTGATCCGTCCGCTCCTGACCGAGTAGTTGCCCCAGATGATGCGACGGCTCCAGCTGGAATAGTCGGGATAGGCGATGGTCCAGGGATTGAGCAGGTGCCTCGCGAGCTCCACCGCTCCCTTCGCGTTCAGGAATCCCGCACCCTGCGTGAGGTAGTCGTAGCTCGTGTTCCAGTGCGCCGTGTACTGGAGGATGGCCTTCACTTGATTCGGCGTCAGCGTGGGATTCGCCTGAATCATCAGCGCGACGGTCCCGGACACCACCGGCGCCGACATGCTCGTGCCGCTCATACTGAGATACGGGAATTGCGGCGTCTCGACCGTGCCGCGCAGGAGGAACTGCGGCCACGCGCTGTAGAGCGTGCTGCCCGGCGCGGCGAGCGACTCGATGCCAACCGCGGGCGCGAGCACGTCGGGCTTGGCCGCGTAATCGATGGCGCCAGGTCCGCGCGAGCTGAACACCGCAACCGTGTCGTCGCTACGCTTGTTCGTGCCCATGTGACTCATGCCGCCGACCGTCAGCACCCAGGGCGCGTTGCCCGGGGACGTGACGCCACCGTAGCGAGTCCGCCCTTCCGGACTCGCGCCGTTGTTCCCGCCGGCGGCGACGACGACGATGCCCGCCGAGACGGCATGCTCGGTGGCAAGCGCCAGCGGATCGATCGTGAACGACGTGTAGACACCCGAGGCGAGCGAGAGGTTGAGGACGCGGATGTTGAGCGCGTCGCGTTCGGCAATCACGTACTCGATCGCCGCAATCACGTCGCTGATCCGTCCCCTGCCGCTCCCGTCCAGAGCCTTGAGCACAATCAGACGCGCCGCTGGAGCAATACCGGTGCGCGCGCCAGCCGAATCGGCGCCATTGCCGGCGATGATTCCGGCGACATGCGTGCCATGGCCGTTGTCGTCATAAGGCTGCTCGGCGCCGTTGACGAAATCCACGAATCGCTCGACCCGCTGCACACCCGACGCATCGGCGAGATCGTCGTGCCATGAGGCGACGCCCGAATCGATGACCGCGATGCCGACCCCCTCGCCGTCGTACCCGAGCTCCTTCCGCACCGCCGTCGCGCCGACCGTGATGCCGCTCCGCTCCATCGCGCCGACGACCAGGCGATCGAGGGCGACGCTGTGTACGGATGCATTCGCGGCAAGCGCAAGCAGCGCCGCGTTCGGCACGACCGCGACTTCGCTGGAGATGCCGGGCAGGGAGCGGCGAAACGTGCCGCCCGTTCCTTTGATCAGCGGCCGGATCTCTTTCAACGCCGACTTGTCTGTCGCGCGGACGATCACCGTCGAATAACCAGTGAGGCTCGCCCGCTTGCGGAGCTGGGGATCGAGCTTGGACTCTTGCTCGGGCGAGGCGCCAAGCTGCGCAGACGTTGCGGACAGCGTGACGATCAGACAGAGTGCGGCAAAGCGGGTCAGCGAGGCGGCGTCGATCCGGGCGAGGTGCATAGGTGTTCTCCTACGAGTCGTCAACGAACCTGAACCGGCACGGTCGGTGTGCCGACCGACCGCGCCACTACCGTTGGCGGGAACGGTAGTCGCGGCTGAGCTGAGTGCGCACATCGCACGCTTTGTGGTCCGATCACAACCGTGCGGTGTGCGATCAGCCGCCGAAGCCGAGCTGAGAGATGTGAGGAGATTTCCGCGCCGCCAGAGTTCGCGGCGGGGCTTCTTATGATCTCTGAATCCGCAAAAAAATCAAGCACAGCCACGAAGCACAACAGTGGACTAAGCACAGCCGTACGTCTGAAATAAGCACAGCCGTGCACGAAAGAGTTCTCTCTTAACGGTCGAGGTCGATTGCAGCACAGCCGTGCGCTGTCCCCCTAACGGTCGAGGTCGATTGCCGACGATTCCGCCTGACGGGTTAGAATGTTGTGTTTCCCCTCTGCAAAATGTCCTCGGAGTCTGGTCAACGATGATCTCAGTCAATGGTGTGTCGATGCGGTACGGCTCGAAGGTGCTCTTCGAGGAAGTGACCGCGACGTTTTCTGTGGGCCGGCGCTATGGGCTCACGGGCCCGAATGGCGCGGGCAAGTCCACGTTCATGAAGCTGCTCACGGGTGAGCTCCAGCCTCAAAAAGGGGCGGTCGCACGTCCCGACAGGCTCGGCATCCTCCGTCAGGATCAGTACGCATTCGACAAGTTCCGGGCGATCGATACCGTGATCATGGGGAACGCAAAGCTGTGGCACGCGCTCGAGGAGCGCGAGCGGCTCTACGCCAAGACCGCGATGAGCGATGAAGACGGCATGCGTCTCGGCGAGCTCGAAGGAATCGTCGGCGATGAAGACGGCTACACCGCCGAGAGCGATGCGGCGATTCTGCTGCAGGGACTCGACATCCCCGAAGCCCTCCACGAGCGCCCGATGTCGGAGCTGCAGGGTGGCCAGAAAGTACGCGTGCTGCTCGCGCAGGCGCTATTCGGACGACCTCAGGCCCTGCTCCTCGACGAGCCCACGAACCATCTCGATCTCGATTCGATCCACTGGCTGCGTGAATTCCTCGTCCGCTACGAAGGCACGCTCATCGTCATTTCGCACGATCGTCACTTCCTGAACGATGTGTGCACGCATACGGCGGATATCGACTACCAGACGATCATCACCTACACCGGCGGCTACGACGAGATGGTGCTCGCCAAGACGCAGATCCGCTCCCGCGTCGAAGCCGACAACGCGCAGCGCGAGAAGAAGATTGCTCAGCTGAACGACTTCATCGCGCGATTCGGCGCGGGCACGCGCGCGAGCCAGACGACGTCGCGCCGGAAAGAGGTCGAGCGCCTGCAGACGACAGAACTGGCGCGCTCGAACATTCAGCGGCCGTACATCCGGTTCAACATGCAGCGCCCCTCCGGCCGTACGGTGCTCGAGGCGGCAGAGGTCCGCAAGGCCTTCGGCAAGACCTCGGTGGTCAGCAATTTCTCAGCGGTGCTGAATCGAGGCGAGAAGGTCGTGCTCGTCGGCAGGAACGGACAGGGAAAGACCACACTGCTGAAGGCGCTCCTCGCGGACGCGCCGGGGCTGCCCGCCTCTCCCGCCGACCGTGACTCCGGCCGCGTCAGATGGGGTCACGAAGTCTCAATCGGCTACTTCGCTCAGGATTACACCGGCATCATCGCCAAGGGCACGACAGTCGTCGAATGGCTCCATCAGTTCGATCCCGATGCCTCCAGGCAGGAAATCCATGGCCTGCTCGGCCAGATGCTGTTCTCAGGTGAAGAAGGCCTGAAGCCTACGGACGCGTTGTCGGGAGGCGAGACAGCGAGGCTGCTGCTCAGTCGCATCATGCTGCAAAAGCCGAACGTCCTGATCCTGGACGAGCCGACCAACCATCTCGATCTCGAATCGATTAATGCCCTCAACATCGCGCTCCAGCGATTCGAGGGAACGGTCCTTCTCGTCACCCACGATCAGGACCTGATGGAAGAAGTCGGTACCAGGGTCTGGCACTTCGGCGACAAATCCGTGGAGGACTTCAAGGGGACGTATGAGGAGTTCGCGGCGACGCTGGCCTGAACTCAGCCTTCCCTGATCGAAAATCCGGCGAGACGCGCCGCAGACACGAGCTTCAGGCGGACTTGGCGCTCGGACCGCGGCCGGCCGAAGGCTCCCGCCGCGTCGCTGCTGACCCGCGAGCTGAACTTCTCACGTCGACGGCTTTCGTGCCCGGTCTTCCGCCGGGACGCAGCCACCCGCATGACGGTCAGGCAGCGATTGACTTCCTGGGTCATGCCGTTGGGGTTGGCGCCGCGTTGGGCGTGCACCCGTGAGGCGCAGATCAAGAGGAGTGGAACGAACACGATAGCGCTGCCCAGCAGACGACCGAGACGCATATGCGTTGCATGGGCAAGCCTGATACCAGCTACCCCATCGGTTCGTTTCTCATTTTTCTGACGACAGCGGGGCTGAATCGATTACATTTCCGGAACGCCGATGAAGATCCTGCTTTTGTCAATGCCGGATTCCTTCGAGCACACGGCCACGGTGACGATGCGGATGCCGAATGGCGCGCTCGGCTCCCTGGCCGGCAATGTCGATCCCCACCACACGGTCGCGATCGCCGACCTCGTCCTCGTCCAGCGCTCGGTTCGGAAGACGGTCGAAGACCTGGTCTCGCGGCTCGCGCCTGACGTGGTCGGGCTGTCGATCATGACCTTCCAGCGGAACACGGCGCAAAAGATTGTCGCCCTTCTCCGGGCGCTGCGGCCGTCCGTGCGAATCGTCGTGGGCGGATACGATCCGAGCCTCGCGTCGGAGATCTACGAGCGGCCCGAGTGGGAGATCGACGCCATCGTGCGGGGCGAGGGAGATATCACGTTCCGCGACCTCCTGCGCGCATGGGAAGCTGGCGACACCCCCGGGCACGTTCGAGGCCTCTCGTATCGAACCGGGCACGGATTCGTCCGCACGCCCGATCGATTCGCGAGCCGTCTCCTGGCCGACGAGATCCGGCTGCCGCAGCGGGCCGGGCGCGTGCTCGGCGGTTACACCTTCATCGGCCGGCCGATCGACGTTGTCGAAACCTCCCGCGGATGCACTTACGATTGCAGCTTCTGCTCGATCATCGAGATGCGCGGCCGCAACTTCTACAAGTGGCCGGTCGAGCGGGTGATCGCCGACATCCTCGACGCGAAGCAGCGGGGCGCCCGGGCAATCTTCCTGGTCGACGACAACATCACGCTCGATGTGCGCCGGTTCGAAGCGCTCTGCCGCGCCATAGTCGACGCCGGGCTCGACGACATCGACTACATCGTCCAGGCGATGACGTCATCCATCGCCGCCGCAGGCGACACGCTGGCCCCCCTGATGCGCCGGGCGGGCTTCCGCTACGTCTTCCTGGGCATCGAAAATGTCCTGGAGGCGGACCTCCAGTTCCTCCGCGCCCGGGCCAAGAACTCGCAACGCGGCGCCAGCCAGGCCAAAGGGACCGCGACCGACGCCGCAATCGACGTTTTGCACCGGCACGGCATGTACGTCGTCGGCGGCCTCATCGTCGGTAACCCCACGGACACGCGGGAATCCATCCAAGCCAACCTCGACTTCGCGCGGAAGTTCATCGACTGGCCGTATATTCAGCATCCGACGCCCTACCCCGGCACGCCGATGACCGAGGACTTCCGGCAACGCGGACTGATCGTCAGCGACAACGTCGACGAGTACGACGGCACGACCGCCGTGGTTCGAAGCGAGCATCTGACCGCGGACGAAATTGAATTCCTGCGATGGCGCGCCGAGCGCTGGATGAAGCTCGGACACTTCTGGCCCACTCTGAAACACAGTCCGCTTTTCGTCCTCCGCCACGGCGCTTCGATGGTCGCCCATACGTTCCGGGGCAGCTCGCTGCGATCGATGCTCGGCCTCGAGAGCGAACGCGATGTCTTCCATCGCTATCGCAAAATCCGCCGCGCCGAACGCGACTACCTGCCGACGATCCCCGCAATCGCCTCACACGACGCTCAACGAGCGATGTCCCGAGTGCGACCCGAAGCACCGAGCACGTAGCACCACGTAGAACGCAGCACCGAGAAGCGACCGAGCTCGTCCGCACGTCGGACGCGCACATGAGTACGCAGCACGTTGCACGCAGCACGTAGCGGGTGGCTGACGATCCTGATCGATTTGCGCAACCCACCGACAATCCTGTCGAGGCGATCGCCGCAATGTCGCGGAGGGGTCATTTTCGAAATCGCTCTTTTTCTCACCAAATGAGCAACTTAGCGAGCGCTCCGCAACTCGGCCTGATTCCTGCACTGCGGCACACAGTTCCCCGCGGATGTGGAAGAGGCAGAGATGCGCTGGTTGCGATACGGGTGTGTGCGCCATTGCGCCATGGCGGCGGCACTCACGGTTCTTCTTCCCTGGGTGGCGTCCGGACAGGCAGTCATCGATGCGCGAAACGTCGAATTTGTTCCTTCGACTGACCACAGCGCTGTTGTCGATGGCACGCCCGTCGTCACCAGATACCGCTTATCCATTTACAACGCCGGCACCACGACCGTTGTCGCGTCCGTCGATCTCGGCAAGCCGGCCCCCGGCACCGATGGCCTGATCAGACTGGACTTCGTTTCGCTGCTGACGACGGCGCTGCCGACCGGGGTGATGTTCGAGTCGAAGGTCGCCGCCGAAGGGCCTGGCGGGTCCACGAGCAGCAATCTTTCGAACCAGTTCTCGTACACGCCGGTCTGCGCACCGACGCTGTCCGGGACCAGCGTTTCGGTCGTTGCCACGACGTCGACGCGCACGGTCGGCGTCACCGCAGCCGCCGGCTGCGCCTGGACCGCCGCGAGCAACGCCGCCTGGCTCACGATAACCTCGGGGGCAGCGGGATCCGGGAGCGGTACCGTCGGCTTCTCGATTGCGGCAAACACCGCCACCACTCCGCGCACGGGCACGCTGACCATCGCGGGCCAGACATATACCGTCAACCAGGCCGGCGCGCCGTGCACGTTCACGATCGCGCCAACCAGCCGCACGTCGCCCGCTGGTGGTGAGAGCGTCGCGGTCGCGGTAACCACGGGCAGCACGTGCGCGTGGAGCACCACGAGCAACGCCGCGTGGTTGACCGTCGGATCCGGCAGCACCGGCAACGGCAGCGTCAATGTCACCGTCGCCGCGAATACCGGGACTGCGCAGCGCACCGGATCGGTGACGATTGCCGGCCAGACCTTCAGCGTCACGCAGGCCGGTGCGCCCTGCACGTTCGGGATCGCGCCGAGCAGCCGCACCTCACCCGCCGCCGGTGAAAGTGTCGCGGTCGCGGTGACGACAGGCAGCACCTGCGCGTGGAGCACGACCAGCAACGCCGCGTGGTTGAGCGTCGGATCCGGCAGCACCGGCAACGGCAGCGTCAATGTCACCGTCGCCGCAAATACCGGGACCGCGCAGCGCACCGGATCGGTGACGATTGCCGGCCAGACCTTCAGCGTCACGCAGGCCGGTGCGCCGTGCACGTTCACGATCGCGCCGACCAGCCGCACGTCGCCCGCTGGTGGTGAGAGCGTCGCGGTCGCGGTAACCACGGGCAGCACGTGCGCGTGGAGCACCACGAGCAACGCCGCGTGGTTGACCGTCGGATCCGGCAGCACCGGCAACGGCAGCGTCAATGTCACCGTCGCCGCGAATACCGGGACCGCGCAACGCACCGGATCGGTGACGATTGCCGGCCAGACCTTCAGCGTCACGCAGGCCGGTGCGCCGTGCACGTTCACGATCGCGCCGACCAGCCGCACGTCGCCCGCTGGTGGTGAGAGCGTCGCGGTCGCGGTAACCACGGGCAGCACGTGCGCGTGGAGCACCACCAGCAACGCCGCGTGGTTGACCGTCGGGTCCGGCAGCACCGGCAACGGCAGCGTCAATGTCACCGTCGCCGCGAATACCGGGACCGCGCAGCGCACCGGATCGGTGACGATTGCCGGCCAGACCTTCAGCGTCACGCAGGCCGGCGCGCCGTGCACGTTCACGATCGCGCCGACCAGCCGGACCTCGCCCGCGGCCGGTGAGAGCGTCGCGGTCGCGGTGACGGCGGGCAGCACCTGCGCCTGGAGCACGACCAGCAACGCCGCGTGGTTGACCGTCGGGTCCGGCAGCGACCGGCAACGGCAAGGAACGTCAATGTCACCGTCGCCGCAAATACGGGGACCGCGCAGCGCACCGGATCGGTGACGATTGCCGGCCAGACGTTCAGCGTCACGCAGGCCGGTGCGCCGTGCACGTTCACGATCGCACCGACCAGCCGTACGTCGCCCGCTGGTGGTGAGAGCGTCGCGGTCGCGGTAACGACAGGCAGCACCTGCGCGTGGAGCACCACCAGCAACGCCGCGTGGTTGACCGTCGGATCCGGCAGCACCGGCAACGGCAGCGTCAATGTCACCGTCGCCGCGAATACCGGGACCGCGCAGCGCACCGGATCGGTGACGATTGCCGGCCAGACGTTCAGCGTCACGCAGGCCGGTGCGCCGTGCACGTTCACGATCGCGCCGACCAGCCGCACGTCGCCCGCTGGTGGTGAGAGCGTCGCGGTCGCGGTAACCACGGGCAGCACGTGCGCGTGGAGCACCACGAGCAACGCCGCGTGGTTGACCGTCGGATCCGGCAGCACCGGCAACGGCAGCGTCAATGTCACCGTCGCCGCGAATACGGGGACTGCGCAACGCACCGGATCGGTGACGATTGCCGGCCAGACGTTCAGCGTCACGCAGGCCGGTGCGCCGTGCACGTTCACGATCGCGCCAACCAGCCGCACGTCGCCCGCTGGTGGTGAGAGCGTCGCGGTCGCGGTAACCACGGGCAGCACGTGCGCGTGGAGCACCACCAGCAACGCCGCGTGGTTGACCGTCGGGTCCGGCAGCACCGGCAACGGCAGCGTCAATGTCACCGTCGCCGCGAATACCGGGACCGCGCAGCGCACCGGATCGGTGACGATTGCCGGCCAGACCTTCAGCGTCACGCAGGCCGGCGCGCCGTGCACGTTCACGATCGCACCGACCAGCCGCACGTCGCCCGCTGGTGGTGAGAGCGTCGCGGTCGCGGTAACCACGGGCAGCACGTGCGCGTGGAGCACCACCAGCAACGCCGCGTGGTTGACCGTCGGGTCCGGCAGCACCGGCAACGGCACCGTCAATGTCACCGTCGCCGCGAATACCGGGACCGCGCAGCGCACCGGATCGGTGACGATTGCCGGCCAGACGTTCAGCGTCACGCAGGCCGGCGCGCCGTGCACGTTCACGATCGCGCCGACGAGCCGGACCTCACCAGCGGCCGGCGAGCCAGTGGCGGTCGGCGTCACGGCGGGCAGCACCTGCGCCTGGAGCACCACCAGCAACGCCGCGTGGTTGACGATCGGCTCCGGCGCGACCGGAACCGGCAATGGAACTGTCGGTGTCATCGTGGCCGCAAACACGGGCACGGCGCAGCGCACGGGCACCATGACCATCGCCGGCCAGACATTCAGCGTCACGCAGGCCGGTGCGCCGTGCACGTTCACGATCGCACCGACCAGCCGTACGTCGCCCGCTGGTGGTGAAAGCGTCGCGGTCGCGGTGACGACAGGCAGCACCTGCGCGTGGAGCACCACCAGCAACGCCGCGTGGTTGAGCGTCGGATCCGGCAGCACCGGCAACGGCAGCGTCAACGTCACCGTCGCCGCAAATACCGGGACCGCGCAGCGCACCGGATCGGTGACGATTGCCGGCCAGACCTTCAGCGTCACGCAGGCCGGCACGCCGTGCACGTTCACGATCGCACCGACCAGCCGCACGTCGCCCGCTGGTGGTGAGAGCGTCGCGGTCGCGGTAACCACGGGCAGCACGTGCGCGTGGAGCACCACCAGCAACGCCGCGTGGTTGACCGTCGGATCCGGCAGCACCGGCAACGGCAGCGTCAACGTCACCGTCGCCGCGAATACCGGGACCGCGCAGCGCACCGGATCGGTGACGATTGCCGGCCAGACCTTCAGCGTCACCCAGGCCGGCACGCCGTGCACGTTCACGATCGCGCCGACCAGCCGCACCTCGCCCGCCGCGGGTGAGAGCGTCGCGGTCGCGGTAACCACGGGCAGCACGTGCGCGTGGAGCACCACGAGCAACGCCGCGTGGTTGACCGTCGGATCCGGCAGCACCGGCAACGGCAGCGTCAACGTCACCGTCGCCGCAAATACCGGGACTGCGCAGCGCACCGGATCGGTGACGATTGCCGGCCAGACCTTCAGCGTCACCCAGGCCGGCACGCCGTGCACGTTCACGATCGCGCCGACCAGCCGCACGTCGCCCGCGCGCGGTGAGAGCGTCGCGGTCGCGGTGACGACGGGCAGCACCTGCGCCTGGAGCACCACCAGCAACGCCGCGTGGTTGACCGTCGGATCCGGCAGCACCGGCAACGGCAGCGTCAACGTCACCGTCGCCGCAAATACCGGGACTGCGCAGCGCACCGGATCGGTGACGATTGCCGGCCAGACGTTCAGCGTCACCCAGGCCGGCGCGCCTTGCACATTCGGGATCTCGCCGACCAATCGCACGTCGCCGGCGGCCGGTGAATCCGTGGCCGTCACGGTGACGGCGGGCAGCACCTGTGCCTGGAGCACAACCAGCAACGCCGCGTGGCTGAGCGTCGGATCCGGCGGCACCGGTGATGGCAGCGTCGACGTCATCGTGGCCGCCAACACGGGCACCGCGCAGCGCACCGGGACGGTGACGATCGCCGACCAGACCCTCAGCGTGACCCAGGCGGGCACGCCGACTGCACGTTCACGATCGCACCGACCAGCCGTACTTCTCCTGCTGGCGGTGAGACCGTCGCGGTGGCGGTAACCACCGGCAGCACCTGCGCCTGGGACGCCACCAGCAACAACGCCTGGCTGACGATCGGATCGGGCGGAACCGGAACGGGCGACGGCACGGTGAACGTGGTCGTTGCCGCCAACACGAGCGCCGCGCAGCGCATCGGCACGGTGACGATCGCAGGACAGACGTTCACGGTCTCGCAGGCGGGCGTTACGACGTGCTCTTACGCGCTCACGCCCGCAATGCGAACCTCCCCGACGGCCGGAGAAACCGTGACGGTGACCCTGACCACGGGCAGCACGTGTGCGTGGACCGCGGCGAGCAACGCGTCCTGGTTGACGCTGGGCTCGAGCGGAAGCGGCACGGGCAGCGCCAACGTCAGTGTCGTGGTCGCGGCCAATACCGGCACGGCGCAACGCACCGGAACCGTGACCATCGGCGGTCAGCTCTTCACCGTCACGCAGGCGGGCACGACCGGGTGCACTTATGCGATCTCACCGACGGCGAGAACGTCAGCTGCGGTGGGCGAGACCTTCGCGGTTTCCGTGACCACGGGAAGCGCGTGCAGCTGGTCAACCACTGCCAATGCGCTGTGGCTTGGCCGCAACCCGACGGCAGGCACGGGGAATGGAACCATCACCGTAACGGTCGCCGCCAACTCGGTGACGACGCCTCGGACCGGGACCATGACGATCGCAGGGCAGACGCTGACTGTCACCCAGAATGGTGCCGCCTGTTCCTTCTCGGTGACACCGACAAGCGTCAATGCGCCGGCTGCCGGATCGACCGGCACGTTCGCCGTGGTCACCACGTCAGCGTGCACCTGGTCGGTGACCGGGATCCCGACGTGGATGACGGTCACACCGACGTCGCGAACGGGGACTGGCGGCGCGAGCTTTACGATCGCCGCCAATTCCGGCGCGCAGCGGACCGCAACAGTCGTTGTCGCCGGCCGTTCGATCACGGTGACCCAGGCGGGGCCCCAGTCGGGGACGACGCCACTCGCAGCGCCCGGGAACGTGCGCCTCATCGGCAGCGGTCAGTAGGCGAGCGAACCGGCGGGAACCCACCCTGCTTTGTTCTGCGTCATGATCCTTAGTGACGCACACCTGGCCTGCCGCCACAGGGCGGCAGGGTCAGGTGCTCCGGAACTTGCATAATAGGCTCCGAGAGGAACAGATGACTCATCTACCAGCATTCCTGCGTACGGCTGCCCTGCTCGCGGCGCTCGGGATCCTGCTGTCGGCCGGACCAGCCGCGCGCGCCCAGACCATGGGAGACCCGGAGGAGTTCACTGCCTTCGCGGTGAACATGGGCACCTACGTCGTAGGCACGACGGCCAACGTCATCATCACGGTGAACCGCTGGACGTCCACGGCGGAGCGCGACAGCCTTCTGGAGATACTGCGGCTCAAAGGACAGGAAGCATTCTTCAACGCGCTCAAGAACGCCAAGCGGGTGGGGACGCTCCGCACGCCGGAAAGCGTCGGTTACGATTTGCGGCTGGCTTACGACGAACCGGGCAAGGACGGCGGCCGGCGGATCCTGATTGCGACCGATCGCCCGATTGGCTTCACCGAAGCGCGGGTGCGTCCGCCGAGCATTGACTATCCGTTGACCATCATCGACATGACGCTCAGCCCGGAGGGCAAGGGAGAGGGCACGATGTCGGTTGCCGCGAAGTTGATCCCGACGGGCAAGAACATCGTGGTCGAGAATTACGACACGCAGCCGGTTCGCCTGAACCGGATCGAATCACGCAAACTGGTCAAGCGCTGATCCGACTGACAGCCTGGAACTCGAGGCCCTCTTCCAGCTGCCGGCCGGCGCTCACACGGCGGACACGTCGATTGGGGCCTCGGTTGCCATCGCCCGGATCGCCGCTTCGTTCCAGCGCGCGTACGAGCCGAGCGTCTTGACCCATCGCGCCGACTCCGCCAGGTGCACGATCGCGCGTCCGCAGCGCACGTCCGATCGCCCAGCCGCGAGATCCACGTAGAAGAGATACTCCCACGGCCGACCGCGCATCGGCCGCGACTCGAGCTTGGTGAGGTCGATGTCGCGCAGCGCGAACACGCTCAACGCCTTGAACAGGGCACCCGGCGCATTCGGCAACGCGAAGACCAGTGAGGTCTTGTCCGGCGGCGCTAGCGGCTGCGGGTCGCGGGCGATGAGCAGGAACCGCGTGATGTTGTCGCGGTAGTCCTGGATCGCCGACTGCACCACGGTGAGACCGAAAATCTCGGCGGCGCGCGCCGACGCGACCGCGGCGGTGTCGCGAAGTGACTGGTCCCGGATCAAGCGGGCGCTGCCGGCGGTGTCGTAGGTCGCCACGATCTCGACGTTGGGCAGGCTGCGCAGGAACGACTCGCATTGCGCGAGCGCTTGCGGATGCGAGCACACCCGCCTGATCTGCGCCAGTTCCGTCCCCGGCAACGCGACGAGATGATGGACCACCTGGAGCTCGGTCTCGGCCACAATCGGCAAATCGTGCTCGAGCAGGAGGTCGTAATTCCGGTGAATGCTGCCGCCGGTCGAATTCTCGACCGGGAGGAGCCCGTGCGAGGTCAGGCCGGACGCGACGGCGGCGAAGACATCTTCGAACTGATCCATCGGCACGGTTTCGACTCCCGGCCAGGCTCGCTGCGCCGCCGCTTCGCTGTACGCGCCGGGGGCCCCCTGGAACGCGATCCGCATGTGCTCCTCCTGAAAACGAAAACGGCCACTACCCGGACGGGTAGTGGCCGTCTGCAGCCTTCGGCGTCGAACCGATCTACCCGCGGCGAGATCCCGGTTCACCCGGGAAGGGAAAGACGAACCGCACGGACGCGAAGATCGGTGACATCTGCCGGGAGTGTAGCGCCCGGCCGACGCAAAAGTCCAATTGACAGTGCTTGTGTTTACATGCGCGAGTCTTATGCCTCTCCCCGCCGGACCGCCGCGCGTCCCGGCTAATACTTGGGCTGTTTCGGATCCACCTGGTCGATCCACGCCAGGATGCCACCCTTGAGATTCTGCGCTCGGTCGAGGCCCCGCTCCCGGAGCAGCTGGGTCGCCTTGGCGCTCCGCGCCCCCATCTTGCACTGGACGACGATCGGCCGTCCTTCGGCCGCTGCCGCGATCTCCTGCACGCGCGCCCCGACCTGGCCGAGCGGGATCAGGACCGATCCGGGAATGCGGCAGATCTGGTACTCCTGCGGCTCGCGGACATCCAGGATGTACGGATTGCCGCCGGAATCGATGGCGCGTTTGAGGTCGAGGACCGTGGTCTCGAAATCCGGCGGCGTCGCGGCCGGCTGCGCCGCCGGCGCCACGCCGCAGAACTGGTCGTAATCGATCAGCTCGCGGACCGTCGGCTTGTCGCCGCAGACCGGGCAGTCGACATCCCGGCGGAGCTTCAACTCGCGGAACCGCATGCCCCAGGCGTCATACAGCAGCAGCCGCCCGATGAGCGTCCCCCCCGAACCGAGAATCAGCTTGATGGTCTCAGTGGCCTGGATCGTCCCGATCACGCCGGGGAGCACGCCGAGCACGCCGCCCTCGGCGCAGCTCGGCACGAGGCCGGGCGGCGGCGGTTCGGGATACAGGCACCGGTAGCACGGCCCGCCCTTGGTGGCGAACACCGACGCCTGCCCTTCGAACCGGAAGATGCTGCCGTAGGCATTGGGCTTTCCGAGGAGCACGCACGCGTCGTTGACGAGGTAGCGGGTGGCGAAGTTGTCGGTGCCGTCGAGGATGATGTCGTAATCGCGGAAGATGTCGAGCGCGTTCTTCGAGGTCAACGCCGTCTCGTGCGATTCGACGCGCACGTTGGGATTGAGCGCGGTCAGCCGATCGCGCGCCGACTGCAGCTTCGACCGGCCCACGTCCGGCGTTCCGTGCAGGATCTGGCGCTGCAGATTGCTCATGTCGACGGCGTCGAAGTCGATGATTCCGAGGGTGCCGATCCCGGCGGCGGCGAGGTACAGCGCGGCGGGCGATCCCAGGCCGCCGGCGCCGACGCAGAGCACGCGCGCCGCCTTGAGCTTGCGCTGACCGTCGACGCCGACCTCAGGCAGGATGAGGTGACGGCTGTAGCGCTGCACTTCTTCCCCGGTCAATTCAGGCAGCATCGTTTCGGTCGCGGTCGGCGCGCCGCCGGCGACCGAAGGCACGATGCTGACCACGTCGCCGGTTTTGAGCGCGGTCGCTTCGCGCTCCAGATAGCGGATATCGTCGTCGTTGACGTAGACGTTGACGAAGCTGCGCAGCTTGCCGTCGTCGGAGTAAAGGTGCTTGCGCAGGTCACCATAGCGCGCGGTGAGCGACGCCAGCAGCTCGCCGACGGTGGCGCCGTCGACCTCGACCGCATCCTGCTGACCGGTGTACGGCCTCAACGGCGTGGGAATCAGAACTCGATGTGCCATGTTGTCAGATCTCCTCGAACCCCGAGCGATCCTCGAGCAGCCGCCAGGCCTTGAGATCGCCTGGCAGCCCGCTGTTCACCGCTACGATAACGTAGGTCAGGTTCGGCCAGGCCTGCGCGAGATCGTGCAGCGAGGGACGGGCCGGATGATCGGGATGGGAATGGTAGAAGCCGGCGAGCTGGCCGCTCCGCTCGCGCGCGCGTGCCTCAGCCAGCCGGTAGTCCTCGGGCCCGATCAGGAACCTGCGGCGTGCGCCCGCGGACGTGGTGTTGGGCAGCGGAAACGCTTCGACGATCGCCTCGCCCGAGGCGATCAGCGCGCCGCAGCATTCGTTCGGATACGTTTCGCCCGCATGGCGGCGGATTTCGGCCTCCGCCTCGGCCGCCAGCTGCCCCATCAATCCGCTTCCGCCTCCCAGAACCGCTCGGTCAGATATCGCGTGCCGCTGTCGGGAAAGATGACGACGATCACGCCGGTGCGGATCCGTGCGGCCACGTCGAGGCCCGCGGCGAGCGCGGCACCGCTCGACACGCCGACGAGCAAGCCCTTCCTCGAGCGCCAGACGCCGGGTATAGGTGTAGGCCACCTCGGTCGTCACCCGGAGATCTTCATCCGCCAGCGACGAATCATAGATCCCCGGCCGGATGGCCGTCTCCATGTGCTTCAGCCCTTCGACGCCGTGCATCGGCGAATCCGGCTGCACCGAGATCAGACGGATGTTGCGGTCGTACTCGCGCAGCCGCCGGCCCACGCCCATGAACGTCCCGCTCGTGCCGAGACCGGCGACGAAGTGCGTGATTCGTCCATCGGTCTGCTCGAGGATCTCCGGCGCGGTCGTCTCGTAGTGCGCGCGCCAGTTGGCGTCGTTGTTGTACTGATCCGCGTAGAAGTATCGGTCCGGATCCGCCGCGAACAGCCGCCGCGCCTCCCGAATCGCGCCGTCGCTCCCCTCCATGGGATCGGTCAGCACGATCTCGGCGCCGAAGGCGCGCAGCGTCCGGCTGCGCTCCGGGGTCACGTTCGCCGGCATGCACAACTTGAGGCGATAGCCGTAGGCGGCGGAAATCATCGCGTACGCGATCCCGGTATTGCCCGACGTCGCGTCGAGGATGGTCACGCCGGGCCGCAGGCGGCCGCTCTGCTCGGCGGCACGCAGAATGGACGCGGCGGCGCGATCCTTCACGGATCCGCCGGGGTTCTGGAATTCCGCCTTCGCATACAGCTCGACTCCGGGCGTATCCGCGCCGAAGGCGCGCATGCGCAGCAGCGGCGTGCGGCCGATGAGGTCGATGACGGAATCCGGAGCGACAGGGCGTGTCATCGTCATACGATCAGGCGCTGCATTCGCCGTCCATCACTTCGGGATTGAACGCGTGATCCTCGGCGAGGTCGATGAAGTCCGTATCGGTGGCCGCTTCTGGTGTCAGCTTCTCGAGATCCGCGAGGACGGCTTTCACCTTCGGCACTTCGATGCGGCGGAAAAATGCCAGCGGCGTCTCAGACGCGCCTTCGGTGCGATAGAGCTGCACCAGCCGCTCGAGCGCCTCGAACGATCGCCGCGCCGGCACGGTGGCCACGTGACGCCCGAACGTGGTGCCGTCTTCCGCCGTGCCACCGCCGATCATCACGAAGTAATGCGGCGCCGGCCGCCCACCCACTTTTCTGAGACTGCCCTGGAAGCCGATTCCGGCGATGTGATGCTGGCCGCAGCCATTGGGGCAGCCGCTGATTTTGATGTCGAGCCCAGGCACCGCGGCGACCAGGTCCGGCCGCTCGTGCAGGTGGTCGGACAGCAGCCGGCCGAGCCCGCGCGACTGCGTGACCGCGAGCTTGCACGACTCGGCGCCAGGGCAGCTGGTCACGTCGGCGAGCGTCGAGGCCCCGGCGCGCGACAGGCCCGCCGCCGCCAAGCGGCTGTAGAGGGTCGCCAGCGCGGATTCGGGTACCCACCGCAGCACGACGTTCTGATCGGAAGTGATCCGCACGGTACCGTCCGAGAACGCCAGCGCCAGCTGGCCGAGCATGCGCAGCTGCGGTGACGTCAGATCGCCGAGCACGGTCGTGACGGTCACCATCACGAATCCCGGCTGTTTCTGCCTGCGGACGTTCGTACGCCGCCAGTAATCGAAGTCCTCACCGGGTAGGACGGGTTCGACGCGAGGGACGATCCCGGGACCCGTCACCTTTCCCGCGATCACGGCTGCCGTGATGCTCTCGCTCGTCGGCGCGTCCGCGCGGGCGCGGGGCGCCTCTTCGACCGGCGGCTGCTGCGGATCGAACGGAAGCCGGCCTCCACCCGACGCGCGGACGGCGTCGTACTCCTTGTCGAACTCGGCCTTGAAGCCGTCCCATCCCAGCGAGCGGACGAGGAACTTCAGGCGATTCCGCTGCTTGTGCTTGTAATCGCCGAGACGATGGAACACGCGCACGATGGCTTCGGCGATGTTCAGCATCTCGTCCACCGGCGCGAACTCGAAGAGCTCGTGGCCGGTTCGCGTCAACGTCGCCGTGCCGCCGGCAACCGTGACCCTGAAGCCGCGGATGGCGCGGCCGTCGATCGTGCGGACGCGAGCCGTCCACCCGATGTCGTTGATCGCGGCGCTGATGTGATCGTGGGTGCAGCCCTCGAACGCGATCTTGAACTTCCGCGGCAGCGACGCGCTCAGCGGATGCCGCAGCAGGTATCGCGTCAACGCCTCCGCATACGGCGTGACATCGAACGGCTCGTCAGCCGCGACGCCGGCGTATGGGCACGCGGTGATGTTGCGCACGGAATTGCCACACGCCTCACGCGTCGTCAGGCCGGTCTCCGCGAGCCGGCGCATGACCAGCTCGACGTCGTGCAGCTTCAGGAAGTGCAGCTGGATGTTCTGCCGCGTGGTGATATGTCCGAATCCGCGCGAGTACCGCTCAGCGACCTCCGCCATCGCCTCGAGCTGCGGCACGTCGAGGATGCCCTGGGGAATCTTCACCCGCAGCATCTGCGCGTCACCCGTCTGGCGCTGGCCGTAGGTGCCGCGCACCAGCCGGAACCCGCGCCATTCGTCAGGCCCGATCTCGCCGCGCTCGAATCGCGACAGCACGTTCACGAACTCGTCGATGTCGGCTTCCTTCGCGAACGACAGCCGCGCACGACCTAGCGTTTCCCGATCTTCGGTTGCCGCCATAAGTCCTCCGATACTTCAGCGCCCTGCCGCGGCGCTCAGGGATTCCGCGCCCTGGACACTCGCCGCTGATCCCTGCATCTCCGCACCGAGGATGGCGCCGACCCGGACCACGTCACCGATCACGATCGTTCCCGGTGCGCCGCTGAGCCTCTCCTCGATCCCGCGCGGCAGATCCGCGAGGGTGCCGATCCAGACCTGCGCCGCCGCCGTCGCCGCGCCGGTCACGATCGCGGCAGGCGTGCCGGCTGCCCAGCCACGTTCGATCAGCAATGATGAAATCGCACCAATCGATCCCAGGCCCATCATCACGACGACCGTCGCCGACTGCGGCGCCAGGCTCGAGAGGAGCGGCGAGTACGCTTCCGGCGCGTGCCCTGACACGACGACGAATGCGGCCGCCGTGCCGCGGTGAGTGACCGGAATCCCCGCCAGCTCCGGCGCGGCGATCGCCGAGCTCACGCCGGGCACGACCTCGAACGGGATACCGGCCGCGACGAGCGCGAGGGCTTCCTCTCCGCCGCGTCCGAACACGAAGGGATCGCCGCCCTTGAGACGCACGACGTGACGGCCGCGGCGAGCGGCGCGAATCAGCAGACGGTTGATGAACTCCTGGCCGACCTGCGGGCGGCCGGCTCGCTTGCCGACGAAGATTCGCTGCGCGGTCCCCGCCAGGCTGAGCACTTCGGGATCAACCAGCGCGTCGTACAGAACGAGATCCGCTTCCTCCAGGCGCCGCGCCGCACGCCTGGTCAACAGATCCGGATCGCCCGGTCCGGCGCCGACGAGCGAGACGAAACCAGTCGATTGCGGGTGCATCTGATCGGTTCGCATAGTCAGCGGATTCCGCCTGCCGGCGCCGCGGCCGCGCGCCGCTCGTAGAGCTCGTTGAGCGCCGCAAGCAGCAGCGGCCGGCGCTCTTCCATCGGAACGCGCTCCGACAGCCACTTCGCCCGGATCTCGCGGGCGCACTGCATCCAGTCGTCGAGGTCTTCCGGCAGCAGCTGCTCGAGGGCCTCTCGCGCGAGCCCGGCCAGCGCGGGCGCATCGCCGTCGGTGGAAATCGCGATGGTCACCCCAGCGCGACGCAGAACGGCCCCGGCATAGGCGCTTGCGCTCTCGACGTCGTCGACCGCGTTGACGAACAGGCCCCGCTGCCGCGCCGCGGCGGCCACTTCACGATTGATGGCAGCAGGCGCCGCGGCAACGACGAAGCAGACGTCATCGAGATCGCTCTCGCGGAATGGCCGCCGCGCCGTCTCTTCGGCGGCTGAGGCGATCTCCAGCAGGATCGTTGGCGCCACGACCTTGACGATGGCGCCGGCGTCCAGCAGGCCGCGAAGCTTGCTCGCGGCCACGCGTCCTCCGCCGACGAGCAGCACCCGACGGTCGCCGAGCTTCAGAAAAGTGGGATAGAGCATCCGTTCCCTGAAAATAAAAAAGCCCGGAAGGCCGTGTGGCCTGCCGGGCTTTGGTCTCTGGTTCTACTCTGAAACTATGCGTTCAGCGTGTCACTACGCAAGACCACAGCCGCGACGGGCACACAGGCCCTTCCGCAACAACAGGCGCAGGTCTTGACCGCAGAAACGCGAAACACTCAGAAAGCGTAGCCGGGCGGCGGCTCGAGTGTCAAGCGGGCGGGTGCGGGGACCGTTCACATCACCCCCGGAGGCAGGCCCGGGCCAGCTCGACGTATTTGTCCACGGCCCCTTCCATCTCGCTGATTTCAATGTGTTCTTCAGCCGTGTGCGCCAGCAGGAACGACCCCGGCCCGAACAGCAGGGGAACCCCCCAGCGATCGAGGAGCGGAATGTCCGTCGTGAACGGGAAGACGGCCGTCTCGACCGGGTTGTCCGTCCAGGTCTTCAGGCGGACATGGGGCACGCGAAGGACTTCCTCAGTCTCCACGAGCGGACGGAGCTGGCCGAGAAGGCGAAGAAGATCGTCGTGGGGCCCCACGGTCCGGAACATGACCTCGGCGGACGCGTGCGGCGGCACCACGTTCGGCGCGACCCCCCCTTCGATCAGGCCGATCGTGTAGTAGGTCCGGCCAAGATCGGGATCTTCGGGCAGCGGGAGCTCACGCAGCCGGACGAGCGCGTCGATGAGGCGATCGATCGCCGAGATGCCGTGTTCGGGAGCCGCGGAGTGACAGGCGCGGCCGGCGGCCCGAAGCCGGACGCGCAGGTTGCCCCGCGTCGCGAGGGCCAGCCGGCTGTCGGTCGGCTCGCCGTTGATGAGGTACCTGGATCCGATCGGAGCGGCGTTGGCCACATCGGCGCCGTCGCTCCCGCGTTCTTCCCCGACTACGAACAGGACGCCGACGCGGCGCTCGCCCGATGCTCGCAGCCGCTCGACCGCCGCGAGCTCCGCGGCGAGAATCCCCTTGGCATCGCAGGCGCCGCGTCCGTACAGACGCCCATCCCGCACCGAGCTTGCGAAAAACGGGGGCACGCAGTCGTAGTGGGTCGAGAGGATCACGTCCGGAGAATCGAGCGTGCCGATGACGTTGTGCCGACCGTTGGTCACCGGCTGCTCGGTGACCGCATACCCGAGCCGCCGCAGCTGACTCGCGAGCCACTGCCCCGCCGCCTGTTCCTTGCCGGTGGTCGAATCGATATCGATCAGCTCTTGCGCGAAATCGACCACGTTCATCGCAGGCCCTCTTCGAGCGCGGTCCGTGCGTCGGTCTGCTCATCCCTGTACTTCACGATGACCGGGGTGGCGAGCGACAGGCCCCACTCGGGGCCTCGCCCCGTGGTGACGCGACGCGCGCCGGGGACGACGACCGCTCCCTCGGGAATGACGAGCGGCTTGCCGGGCTCGGCTCGAATGATTCGATCGTTGGGCAGGTCGTAGACCGGCGTCGAGCCGGTGATGATCGTGCCTGCCGCGAGCACCGAACGCCGCTTCACGATCGCCCCTTCGTAAACGCCGCAATTGCCGCCCACGAGGACGTCGTCTTCGATGATCACGGGAAGCGCGCCGACCGGTTCGAGCACTCCCCCGATCTGCGCGGCGGCGCTGAGGTGCACCCGCCGGCCGATCTGCGCGCAGGACCCGACCAGCGCGTGCGAATCCACGAGGGTCTCGTCTCCGACGTAGGCGCCGATGTTGATGTACATCGGCGGCATGCAGATCACGCGCTGCCCCAGGTAGGCTCCGTCGCGGACCGTCGATCCGCCCGGCACGATCCGGACGCCGGCGTCGAGATCGAGCGGCTTCAGTGGCAAAGTGTCCTTGTCGAAAAACGGCCAGCGGCCGTGATCGGCCGACACATTGGCGGTCTGTCCGTAGCGGAACCCGAGCAGGATGCCCTGTTTCACCCAGGCGTTCACCCGCCAGCCGCCAGCGGCGTTCGCGTCGGCCTCCGCCGCGCGCACGTGGCCCTGTGACAATGCGGCGCGAAGCTGCGCGAACACTGCACGGACGTGGCCCGGATCGGCACCCTGACCGCTCGCGAAGAGCGTCTCGACTTCGGTCTGCAGAACGGCTGCGGTCATCGGACTGCGGCGCTCGTCGCTTCGAAGATTCTGGAGGCAGCCAGCGCTTGAGCAATCCGCCGGCGCGACGCCTCGGACGGCGGCACCAGCGGGAGCCGGTAGACTTCCTCGAGCAGCCCCATCGCCGCCATCGCCGCCTTCACCGGGATCGGATTCGATTCGACGAAGTTCGCGGTCATCAGCGGCATCAGCTGCGCGTGGATCCCACGGGCCGCCGCGAAATCGTTCTGTTCCGCGAGCTCCACCATCCGCGCCATCTGCGACGGGGCCTCGTTGCCGATGACCGAGATGATTCCCTGACCGCCGACCGCCATCACCGGCAACGTCAATGCATCATCTCCAGAGAGCACGAGGAAGTCGTCGGACACCGCGCGGCGGATCTCACACATCTGTGCGACATTGCCCGAGGCTTCCTTCACGCCGACGATGTTCGGGACCTGGCTGAGACGAGCGATCGTGGCGGGCTCGACATTGCAGCCAGTGCGCCCGGGCACGTTGTAGACAACGATCGGCAGGCCGACCTGGCCGGCTATCGCGCTGTAGTGCTGGAACAGCCCTTCCTGCGTGGGCTTGTTGTAGTACGGCGTCACTGACAGGATGCCGTCGGCGCCGATCCGTTTGTACCGCTGGGCGCTGGCAATCACCTCGCGCGTGTCGTAGCCGCCGGCCCCCGCAAGCACCGGCACGTGACCGGCAGCCTCCGTGACGACGAGCTCGACCACGCGTGCCCGCTCGTCATCGGTGAGCGTCGGACTCTCCCCGGTAGTGCCGCAAGGCACGAGAAAGTGAACGCCCGCATCAATCTGCCGGCGGGCCAGTCTGCGCACGCCTGCCTCATCGAGCGCCCCATCACGAGTGAACGGCGTGACCAGCGCGGTGCCGCATCCTGTCCACAACTTTCGCATCGAGAGCCTCCACTTTACTTTGTGCGCGTGGGGCCCCACCCCCACGCGCTTTACGCGCTTCGCGCGACGGCCTTTGGCCTTGCCGCGCCTGCGGCGCAGTCTGGCACCCTGTCGCGAGCCCCACCCCCACGCGCTTTTACGCGCTTCCGCCTACGCTGAAGCTGCGGCGGACTCGCCGAAGCCTTGGCGGAGGCGGTTGGCCTTGCCGCGCCATTACACGCCGAGCACATCCTTCATCGTGAACCAGCCGCGTCTGCCCTTCAACCATGCCGCGGCCTGGAGGGCGCCGCGGGCGAAGGCCGAGCGATCCCGCGCGGCGTGGGTCAGCGTGATAGTTTCGGCGGCCGTGTCGAAGCCGATCGTGTGCGTGCCGGGGATCGAGCCGGCTCGCGACGATGCCACGTCGATCGGATGCGTGTAGCCACGGGCGCGCATCGCCGCCTCGAGCGCGAGCGCGGTGCCCGAGGGCGCATCTCTCTTGGCCGCATGATGCAGCTCGTGCAGCCAGGCGCCGAAGGCCGGCTGATCCTTCCAGAGCTCGGCCGCCCGCTCCACCAGTGCCTGGAACAGATTCACACCGATGGCAAAGTTCGGGGCAGCCACGACGCCGATGCCGCGTTCTTCCACCTGACGGCGCAGCGCGGCTTCGTGACGCTGCCATCCCGTCGTGCCGATGACGACGTTGACGCCGCGCGCTGCGAGCCGCGGCAAGTTGTCGGGAACCGCGTCGCCGACAGAGAAATCAATCGCGACGTCCGCGCGCGGCCACGTGTCGGGACGATCTGCGGTGTCCAGATCGATCGTGCCGACGACGTCGAACCCGTGTTCACCGGCCATCGCTTCGACCAGGCGGCCCATCCGGCCGTAACCGATGATCAGCAGCGAGCTCGTCACAGGGCGACCTTTACGACGTCGGCGGCCGCGTCCTCGACGTCGTGCGGGAAGAATATGTCGTGGAGGTGCACCATCGCCGCTGCCGCGGCCGCGTCCTGCAGCACCACGGTGACGTTGCGGCGCGACGCGGCTTGCGACACCATGCGGAGCGGGAACCGCTCCAGCGATCCGAGGATGCGTGACGCGAGCTGCGGATCGCGCCGCAGCCCATCGCCCACCGCGCACAGAATCGCCATGTCCGGCTCAACCCGCACGTCGGCGAACGCCGAGAGCCCGTCGGTCAATTCCTGCAGCCGGCTGATGTCGTCGATCGTCACGGAAATACTGACCTCGGAAGTGCTCACCACGTCGATCGGCGTGCGGCATCGCTCGAACACCTCGAAGACGCGCCGGAGAAAGCCATGCGCCATCAGCATACGCGTTGAGGTGATGTCGACCACGGTCACGTGCCGCTTGCAGGCGAGCGCCGCGAGCGGCTCGTCGAGCGGGGCGTCGGCGGTGATGAGCGTGCCGGCGCCCTCGAATCTCCGGCTGTTCAGAATGCGAACGGGAATCGCCTTGGACACGGCCGGCAGGATCGTGCTCGGATGCAGCACCTTGGCGCCGAAGTACGCCAGCTCGGACGCCTCTTCGAACGACAGCCGCGGCACGACGTGCGTCGACGCCACCACGCGCGGATCGGCGGTCATCATGCCGTCGACGTCGGTCCAGATCTGGATCTCGTGCGCAGCGAGCGCGGCGCCGAAGATGGCCGCGGAATAATCGGAACCGCCCCGGCCGAGCGTCGTCGTCACGCCGCCCGTGGTAGCGCCGACGTAGCCGCCGACGACGGGCGTGCGACCGCTCGCGAGCTCCGGCCGGAGATGCCGGGTGACGGCGGCCGTGGTCTCTTCCATCAGCGGCAACGCCGCGCCAAAGCTGTCATTGGTCAGCAGGATCCGGCGCGGATCGACCCAGGCTGCCGAGAGTCCCGCCGCCTCGCAGGCGCCCACCACAATCCGGCTGCTCAGGAGCTCGCCGAACGCGGCAATGGTGTCGCGCGTGCGCGGCGAGGCGTCCTTCAACGTCGCGACCGCGTGGAGCAGATTGCGCAGCTCCGAGGTCTCGCGCGCGATGAGTGCGACCACGCCGTCCGCATTGGCGACGACCTGACGCGCGATGTCGGCGTGCCGCTCGTGCAGCTCGCGCACGCCGCTGGTGATCGCCTCTTCGTTCCCCGCGGCCGCAAACGACGCGAGCTGGAGCAGGCGGTCCGTCACCTTCGACAGCGCCGACACCACGACCACGACCTCACCCTTCTGACGCGCCGCGATGACGTGCCGGACCAGCCTGCCGATGGCCTCCCCATCGCCAACCGACGTGCCGCCGAACTTCATGACGACCGGACCCGAGCTCATCGACCCTCCTCGTATGCGATCCACGCGGCGGCCGCGGCTCGCGCGGCCTGAAAAACAAAAACGCCGGCGCTGTTTGAACAGGCCGGCGTCGGGTATTGCTGCGTTGTGGTGGACGTCACATCACGCGTGCATACACTCCCGGCCGGCCGAGTCGCTTGACCCGCTTTCGATCGGTCGCGGCAGCGCGTGTCGTGGAAAACATTGCTGGGAGTATACCTATCGCGCGTTCCGGGCGTCAACTCTCTGACGGCATCGTCCGTTCAAGAAAGGTTCAAGGGTTCAAGTGCCCTTCACTCCGCGCGCAGCGCGGTAATGGGATCGACGGTTGTCGCCCGCCAGGCCGGTCCGAGGCAGGCCAGTGTGCCGGCGAGCAGAAAGGCTGCGGCCACGAACGCGAACGTCAGCGGATCGGTGGGCGCGGTTTGATACAGGTAGGTCTGGAGCACCCGCGAGAACACCAGGGCGGCGCCAATGCCGAGCGCCAGACCGGCCGCCACCAGCATAATCCCCTGACCGAGCACCATCGCGAGCACGCTGCCCTGGCTGGCGCCGAGCGCCATCCGGATGCCGAACTCCTGCGTCCGCTGGGAGACCGACGTGGCGATCACTCCGGTGATCCCGGCGACGGTGACGAGCAGCGCGAGGCCGGCGAACACCGTCAGCAGCATGGCCGTGAGTCGCGGGGTCGCGAGAAAGCCGTCGCGGATCTCGTCCAGGGTCCTGACGTTTTCGATTGGCAGATCGGGATCGACGGCATGGACGGCTTCACGGATGACCGCGGTGGCACCCGTCGGATCGCCCGACATGCGCACGAGCACGCGGCCCGCGAGGCCCCCCGCCTGGCGAAGCGGGCGATAGACCTGCGCGACGGCGTCGCGATCGAGACCGAACGTTTTCACGTCGCCGACGACGCCGATGACCTTGGCCCAGGAATCGCCGTTGTCCAATGACACCTCGGCGTCGATCGGATCCCGGCCGTCCCAGTGCCGCACCATCGATTCGTTGATGATCACGACGCGCGGGGCCGTTTCATGATCGAGCTCGGTGAAGACGCGGCCGCGGGACAGCCGGATGCCGAGGGTGTCGAAGTACTTCGGACTGGCGATCCGCACGTCCGCGGTCGGCCGCTGCTCGGGGTTGTCGTAGGTCCGTCCCTGGATCTGAAACCGGGTTTGACCGGGCTGGACGCCCGACAGCGGCACGGCATTGGTCACCGCCGCGGAGACGACGCCGGGCGCACCCTCGAGCCGTTCGAGAATCGAGACATAGAGGCGGCGGAGCGTTTGACCATCGGGATATTTCGTGAAATTGCCGAAGATCTCCGCCGAGAGCACGCGATCGGCGCGGAAGCCGGCATCGACGGCCTGGAGACGATTGAAGCTCACCAGGAGCAGTCCCGCGCCCACGAGGAGCACGACCGAGACCGCCACCTGTGCGACGATCAGCGCTCGTTGCACGCGTCCCCGCCCGCCGGATTCGCTCAGGCCCTTGCCGCCGGACTTCAGATCGCGAACCAGATCGACGCGCGACGCGAGCGCGGGCAGCGTGCCAAACACCAGCCCGGTGAGGACGGAGACCAGGAGCGTGAAGCCGAGGACGCCAGGGTCGATGGTGATTTCACCTGTGCGCGACGTGAACCGGCCGACGAAAGTCGTGAGCATGTCGACCATCGACCACGCGAACGCCAGGCCGACCACGCCGCCCGCGACCGAGAGCAGCGTGCTCTCGGTCAGGAGCTGCCGCACCAGCCGCCAGCGGCCCGCGCCGAGCGCGGTGCGCATCGCCAGCTCCCGATCGCGTCTCAGCATGCGGGCGAGCGTCAGGTTGGCGACGTTGGCGCACGCGATCAGCAGAATGAGCCCGGTCGTCCCGAGCAGGATCATGAGCATCTCCCGGGCGCCGACGGTGAGCTGGTCGAGGACGTTCGCCGTACGCGCCTGAAAGCCCGATTCCTGCCGATAGATAGTTGGAAAGTCGCGCTTGAACCGCTCGCCGACGGTCGCGACCTCTGCCTCCGCCGTCTGCGGCGGGACGCCCGGCCTGAGCAGGCCAAACACCTGCAGCGCGGCGAAGGCGCGGCGGTTGCCGTCGACCTGACGCTCGGCCTGGGCGCGGAACGGACAAGCGGAGGTCGGCATGTAGACGTCGACCTCGTTCGGATAGTGCGGAACCGCCGGGAGGACGCCGACCACCGTGTGCGGCCGGTTGTTCATCTCGAAGACCTGCCCCACGATCTTCGGATCCCCGCCAAAGCGGCCTTTCCAATAGGCGTGCCCGAGAACCAGGACAGCTTCCGACCCGGCGTCGTCGTCGGCATCGATGAACGCGCGGCCGAGGATCGGCGTGATGCCGAGGACGCCGAAGAAATTCGGCGAGACGACCCCGGCGGCAACCCGATCGGGCTCGCCCCGGCGCAGCAGGTCGAAGTTCATTTGATGGAACTCGACCAGCCCGTCGAAGCTCGCCAGCTGCGATCGATAATCGTACAACTCCTTGATCGACACGCCGAAGTTCGGCTGGTTCGCGAGCGGCGTCGTCTGCTGCACGATGACCAGCCGATCGCCGTTGTCATAGGGCAGCGGCTTGAGCAGCACGCCGTTGATGACGCTGAAGATCGCCGTGTTGGCGCCGATGCCGAGACCGAGCGTCAGGATCGCCAGCGTGGCGAAGCCCGGATTCTTGACCAGCGTGCGGGTGCCGTACTTGACGTCCTGCACGAGCTGCTCGAGCCAGCTCACGCCACGGGCGTCACGCGTCTCTTCTTTGAAGCGTTCCATCGGTCCGAATCTCCTCAGCGCGAGCGTGCGCGCGTCCTCGGGCGTCATCCCCTCGCGCATGTACTTCTGGGCTTCCATGTCGACGTGGAACCGGACCTCGGCGTCGAGCTGCCGGTTCAGCCGTCCGCCGGCGATGAGGGCGCGCGTCTTTCTCCAGACCATGCTCAGGACTCCGCGCTGAGGATCTTGGCCACGGCGCCGGTCATCCGCTCCCAGTTCGCGGTTTCGTCGCGCAGCTGCTTCTGCCCTTTCTTCGTCAGGCGGTAGAAGCGCGCCTGCCGGTTGTTGTCGGACGCGCCCCACTCCGAGTCGATCCATCCAGCGGTCTCGAGCCGCTGCAGCGCGGGGTAGAGCGAGCCCTGATACACCTGCAGCACGTCTTCGGAAATCTGCGCGATGCGCTGAGAGATGCCCCATCCGTGCATCGGGCCGAGCGCAAGCGTCTTCAGGATCAACATGTCGAGCGTGCCTTGCAGCAGCTCGGTTCTTGCTTTCGGCACAACGACCTCTTTCCCGCGAGCCTCGAATCGCCGAACGTTCACCACGGGATCGGTGTCCGTGTTCGTCACTGGACTGTCGTGGCTCGCTCAGCCCGTCAATCCCGCCCGGTCACCACCGGCAACTTTCTCTGCGACCAATCGACGATCGATCCGTCATAGAGCCGGGCGTCGTAACCAAGGTGCCGCGCGATGAAATACACGACCGACGCGCGCATGGCGACCATGCAGTACGGCACCACGGGTTTGTCCGCGGACGCGCCCGCGCCCCGCAGCTTCGCCTCGAGTTGTTCCCGCGGCAGGAATCGACCGTCCGGAGCGGTCAGCGTGTCCCAGGGCAGCTGGCGCGCACCGCGGAGGTGCCCTGCCGCGTGCCGCCCGCCCATGCCTCCGTCGGTGCCGAGGAACTCGGGATCGGGCCGCACATCAATCAACGCGATCGCGCCCGGCTTGTCCGAGCGCGTGTTCGCCTGGATGTACTGCGCGTCGGCGATCTTCTGCGCGTTGAGTTTTGGCGTGAATTGGCCGGGACGAGGCGCGGCCGCCGCCGAACCGGTCTCGATCGGGCGGTTCTCGTCGCGCCAGGCGCGAAGTCCGCCATCGAGCAGCGCGACGCGGCGGTGGCCGAGCACGTCGAGCGTGAAGAAAGCCCGCGCGGCGACGACCGTGCTGCTCCCATAGATGACGACCCGTGAGGAATCCGACACACCCAGCCCCTCGAACACACGTTCGAGCTCTTCGACCGATGGCAATTCCGACCCGGCGCCGGTGCTGCCATCGACGGCGATGTCGCCGTACCGGACGAATCGCGCGCCCGGAATATGCCCCGTCTCGAACGATGACGCGCGATCGGACACGTGCAGGACGACCGTCGCCGAATCCGTCAACACGGCCGCGAGCTCGGCCCCGGTGACGAGCAGCGATGACGAAGCCGGCTGCGCCAGCGAGAGCGCCGCCACGGCCGCCGCGAGAAGAAGTGTGCGCATCATGCTGCTCCTGTCGACGGCCGACAGAATCGCCGAAGCTCTTGTCGAATGTCAACAAGAAGAGACAGAAAGCTGGGACGGGCGGTGGGAAGAACACGAACGGGGACTCGGGACTCGGGACTTGGGGGCGGGGTGCTTCGCTGGGCCGCCGGCATCCTTTGATGGATGCGAGCTGACTGCGACCTTCACTGAATCGTAAGATGAACCCCATCCGGAGACAGCCCGAATCCCAAGTCCCGAGCCCCCACTCCCGAGACGAGCCCGAGTCCCGAGCCCCGAATCCCGTCGCGATCGCGATCGCGCTACAGTACCGCGCATGCCGACTTTCAAACCGCTGGCGGAGATTCCGCCGCAGCAGATCTGGGATGGGGTCGTGGCTCGGGCTGTCGAGGGCGAACGGATGTCATTCGCCATCGTCGAGCTCGCCCCGAACAGCCTGGTCGCTGAGCACCAGCATCCGAACGAGCAGATGGGAATCGTGTTGACCGGCTCGATGACCTTCACGATTGGTGGCGAGACCCGCAGTCTCCACCCGGGGGACACCTACAACATTCCCGGCAACGTTCCGCATCATGCGCGCACGGGTCCCGACGGCGCGGTCGTCGTCGATGTGTTCGCACCGGTGCGCGCCGACTGGAGCCGATTCGAGAAGGAGGCGCCGCGGCCGCCCGTCTGGCCCTGACGGCCTTCGGCCGGGAGGACGGGAGGACTCTCCCATCCTCCCGACTAGGGCTCGTCCGCACTCGGGCCATAGATCTGCGGAACCGTCGACCCCATCGGGCGCAGGTAAGTCGTGAGCTGACCGCGGTGGTGGATCTGATCGAAGAGGAATCCCCACGCGCTCTCGAAGCCCGAAGCGCTCATCACTTCCTGACCCTGATAGATGAACGGCACCTGACGTTCCCACCGATCGAGCTCGAGTCCATAAAACCGCTTGGTCACATCCTCGTGACTCTTGTCGTACGTCTCGAGAATCTCCTTGACCGTTCCGGGCGTCGGGACGTCGACCCATTCGAACGCCCCCTTCTCCAGCCCTTTGACGAGGGCGAGGTCCTCGCTGACGATCAGCCATGCCAGCTCCCGGGCGGTTCGCGCTTTCGGATCGGCACGATAGTCGGAGGAGGCCTCAGGGATCCGTGAGATCACCTTCCGCGTGGTGGCCGATTCTTTCTCCCAGAACTTCAGAAACAGCGCCTTTTGATCCATCGTTTTTGCCCCCGATTGCGTCCGCGCAGCATTGGCGAACAAACGGCGAAAGTCTACACCAGCCGGCGGACCGGTTCAAGGGATCAGTCACCGGCGAAAAGGCGTCAGGACGGCGGGCGAATGATGCGGAAATTGGTCGGCGCTGGCGGCTCACCCACCAGCCGCAGCACTGAGCCGAGGTTGTGGCTCACGATGTAAATCTCTCCGTTTTGATCCGTTCCGAACGAGCTCACGTTGCCGACCCGGCTCGGGCCGCCGAGTTCCGTCGTGTGCTCGAGCAGATCGGACGCTGTGGCTTCGCCGGTTGTCGGGCTGACGACGAGCGCGATCGACCAGACGCGGCCGGAGACGTAGTCGGCAAAGAAATACCGGCCGCGATACCGTGACCCGAGCGATTTCCCGCGATACACGTACCCGCCGGTGACGGACGCTCCGACGGTTCGGCCGTACTCGTGAATGGGATCGACGAGGGGTAAGAACGCCGGCTGTTGCGACTGCACGTTCGGATGGGCGCCTTCGCGGTTACGCCATCCGTAGTTGCGGCCACCGCGACCGCGCGGCTCGTAGTCGATCTCCTCCCAGCTTCCCTGGCCGACATCCGCGATGACCAGCGCTCCGGTTCCTCCGAGCGCGGGATCGTCGAAACTGTAGCGCCACGGGTTCCGCACCCCGAAGCTCCAGATCTCCGGCCGCGCCTGCACGGGCACTCCGTCCGTGAACGGGTTATCGCCAGGAACGCCGTAGCCGGACGCATTCGAGTCGGGAACGTTGACGTCGATGCGAAGGAACTTCCCCAGAAAAGACGACGGGTTCTGCGCGCGATGCTCGGGATCGTTGCCGCTGCCGCCGTCGCCGAGGCCGACGTAGAGATAGCCGTCAGGCCCGAACGCCAGATGGCCGCCGTTGTGGTTCGAAAACGGCTGAGCGATGACCGACAGCCGTTCCGGCCCCCACCGGAGATCGAAACGGGACGCGGCATCGGCGACCGACGCGGTCAACCGGCGGAACCGGGCGACCACGGTATCTCCGTTTCGATCGGTGAAATTCACGAAAAACCGGCCGCTCTGCGCGTAGTCCGGGGCGAACACCAGTCCCAGCAGGCCGCGCTCGCCACCGGACAGGACGACGCTGCGAAGATCGAGAAAATCCTGAGATTGAATGCCTCCGGCCCGGACGAGCCGGATGCGGCCGCCCTGCTCGACGGCGAAAAAGGCGGATTGATCCGTCGGGTCCTGCACGAACGCCACCGGGGACTGCAGGCCCGAGGCGACGACGATCGCTTCCAGGACTGGAGAGGCTTGGCGGAAGGGGACGCCAAGCAGCAGGATGACGGCCCAGGCAAAGGCGAGAAGCTTCATCGATCCTCCCGGCGCGCGCACACTACGTTATCATTCCGATGGTCGTCAACATGAGCCGGGCGCTCGTCCTCACCCTCGCGTCAGTGTTGCTCTCACTAGCCGCGTGTGGTGGGAACAACCCTCCGTCCGGCGGTGACTCGTCTGGAACCGGCGATACCGTATCCGGACGGGAAAGTTTCGGCTGGACGCAGTCCGCTCAGACCGCCGCCGATCTCGCCGCGTATAAATACGCGCTTTACGTCGACAACCAGCGTCGCGTCGTCGAAGGCGAGACCTGCTCGACGACGGGCGGGACCTCCGTCGAATGCTCTGCGCCACTGCCGTCGCTCGGCGCCGGAAGACATGCGTTGCAGTTGGCGGCATTCTTCATGTCGGGTGAGACGGTCGTCGAGGGAGAGCGCTCGACGGTTCTGCAAGTGACCGTCGCCGGCGTGGTGGCGCCTGCCGGCGGGCAGATCGTCAAGGGCGGTTCGTTCGTGAGCTCCGACGGTCTGGGCCTCAACGCATCGATCCTGGCCCGCGACCTTCTCGAACCCTCCGACCTCGCTGTTGCTCCTGACGGCCGGGTGTTCGTGGCTGAACGCGGGGGCCGCTTGCGGATCGTCGCGGAGGGCGGTCCGACCGAACGATCGGAGGAGAACCTGCTGGAGGCGCTCGGAGAGACACCCGGTGCCGAGGGGACTGCTCTCCTGTCAGTGGCTCCCGCGCCGGACTTCCAGACGTCAGGCGCGCTGTTCGTCGCGTATGTCGCGATCGAACGCGGACGACGCGAACTGAGCATCGTACGGCTTCGAGAGACCGCGGGCCTCCTCGGTCAGGCGGCCGTCATCGCATCCCATCCAGTTGCAGCGGCCGACGCGTCAGCGCTGGTTCGGTTCGATCCGGATGGCCGGCTTCACGTTGGAATCGGATCAGGATCCGTTTCCGCCGAAGCTCAGAACCTCTCCGCGGCGTCCGGAAAAATTCTGCGCCTGCGTAACGACGGCACGACGCCCGAGGACAATCCGTCCAGTTCGCCAGTCTTTTCCGCCGGCCACAGCGATCCCCGAGGGCTCGCGTGGCTGCCACAGGATCAGTCGATGTGGGAGGTCGAGCGCGCCGGCGACGGCGATGAAGTGAATCGAATCCAGACCGGCGCGAATTACGGTTGGCCGATTGCGCAGCCGGGCTCGGTTCAGTCATCCATGGCAGTAAAGATGACGCCGCCGATCCTGGTCCTGGCTCCGGGGACCGAAGCCTCCGGCCTGACCAGCGTCGCTCAGCCCGACAGTCCTCTGTTCGGCGACCTGATCGTCTCGACACTCGGCTCGCGCGATCTGCTTCGGTTCCGATTCGAATCGAGCGGGCGGCTGCGGTTGTCGGGGCAGTTGCTCCAGGGCAGATACGGGCGCATTGCCCAGGTCGCGAGCGGACGTGATGGCTCGCTCTACTTCATTACGGCGAACCGCGAAGAGTGGGGCGAGGGCCAGGACGTCCTCGTCCGCGTGCGCGTGCCCGCACACGAGCGCGTCCCGCCCGGGCCGCGCAACTGAGGCAGGCGGGAATCCTGTGAACGCGGCTGCTCACGAATTCGAAGTCGCTTCCCGTCGCGGTCGGGCCTGGACGGTGCGGTTCGGCTCACCCACCGATCTCATCAACGAGTTCCAACGCAAGCAGGCCGCTCTTCAGGCGGAGGGCTGGCGGCCGCGCACCCTCGACAGCGGCGAGTGACTGAGCCGTTTTCTGCCTCAATTCATTGGGCAATATTTTCAGTCATCCACACCTTCGCCGGCGATGCTGACTGGCGGACTCACGAACCGCCGTTGAAAACGCGACGGATCGCGGCAGAGCTTTGCGTGGCACCTCACTTGCTCGAACTAGGTCATTAGGGTTCGAGAAATTCTGCTCTAGGGAGGAGCCAACCGATGAAGTGTTTCAAGGGATGGACCATTGGGCTCGCAGCGACTGCACTGCTCGCAGCGCCCGGCGCGATTCTCGCGCAGCAGACACCACCGTCGACGCCGCCGTCGCCGAGTCGGCCTGCCGGTGCTGAAGGACAGCCTGCCGCGGCGCTGGAGCACCTGACGAAAGCGAAGACCGCCCTCGCTGACATTCCGGAGACATCGCTGACCGGTAGTGCGAGGACGCAGATCGTAGTGCTGCAGCGCCGGATCGCCGCGCTCGAGCAGACCGCGTCGAAGGAGCCCGCACCGATCAAAGCGAGCTGGTCGAGCGACGTCGCGGCTATCGATCGAACGCTGACGGAAATGCTCGGCGGACCGAGCGCACCTCCGGCGAGCCAGCCGACCGGGACGACGGGCAGCGCCGCGCCCTCAGCCGCGAAGACGGCGGAGGGGAGCCTCGACGAAACGGCCCGCACGAAGCTTCAGGAAGTGCGCGCGCACGTAACGGCATTCGCCGCGGCCATGGGGGCAATGAGCGGCGCCCCGTCGAGCCCGAGCGCACCTTTGAGCACCGCGGCTGCCGCAGCGGCGGCGGAGCCATCGCCCGCAGCGGCGGCGCCAGCGTCGCCTCCAGCAGCAGCACCAGCGTCGCCTCCAGCAGCAGCGCCGACACCGTCGGAGCCGGCGCAACAACCCGCGCAACCGCCGGCCGCAAGCCCCACGACTCCGCAGGGCGAGCCAACGGCGCCGGCAAAGCCCGAAGCCGCGCAGACCCAGGTTGACGCGGACGCAGTGAAGCGCCACCTGACGGCCGCCCGCGATTCGCTGAGCCAACTGACGCAGCTGCCGGCGGCGACACAGTTGACCGGTGACGCGCGCACGCAGGTGTCGCAGCTCATCACCAACTTCAA
This sequence comes from uncultured Acidobacteriota bacterium, assembly GCA_963785755.1. GTDB lineage: Bacteria > Acidobacteriota > Vicinamibacteria > Vicinamibacterales > 2-12-FULL-66-21 > JACCXG01. The sequence goes on from CAWAXG010000075.1 coordinate 498,679, forward strand.
CGAGCTGATCACGACGAACAACGAATGGCGCGCGTCGTACGCCAAGGTGCGGTCCAACCTGAACGCGCTCATCGGCGATCAGCGCACGGACGAAGCGCCGGCCACGCCGGCCGCCGGGACGCCGGGTGCCGTCGGCACGTCAGGCAGCATTGCGATTGACCCTGCGATCAAAGCGAAACTCGTCGAATTCCGCACGCACGTGCTCGAATTCGAGAAGGCCGCCGGCGGCGCCGGCTCGGCCCCATCAGCTCCGGCGAGACAGCCCGAGCCGTCTGCCGCGGCGAGCAGCACGACGACGCCCGCCGGTCCTGCGGCAACTGAGACGTCAGCGGCCGCCAGCCCCGCAGCAACAGCTGCTGCCACCCCCACGGCGTCTGCAGCAGCATCGTCCGTGACGGGCGCGACTGGAAGCACTGCGGAAGCGCCGCGCCCAGCCGGCACCAGTGGCAGGACTCCGGCCGCTGAACCCGAGGTTCAGAGCCGTCCGACCGCGACGCCAGATCAGAGCAGCCCGGACGCCGCATCGAAGCAGTCGGGCCACGCGGAAGCGATGCGGCACATCGAGGCGATCGAGGCGATCCTGAACGGACGCGCGTCGGATGCGAAGTCGGACAGCCCCGCCGGAACGAGCGGCCGTGCGACGAGCGCGACCAGCCTCGACCGCGCGCAGATCGAGCAGATCAAGCAGCACCTGACCGAGTTGCGGCGCGCGCTTGCACAGAGCGGCGGACGCTGAGCGCATTCGAGTCAGGAACGTCATGGAGAAGCCGGCTCCTTCGGGGGCCGGCTTTTTTTATTCCTGCTATGCTTCCCGGAATTTCGAGGACGTCATGATCCGATCCGTGGGTAGCACCGCCATCATCCTGGCAGCGTTCCTCATCTCGATGACGGGCACGACCGAGGACCCGAGACTGCGGGAAGCCGATCTGGCCTGGGATCGCGGCGACTATCCCGCGGCATTGAACGGCTACCTCGCGCTGCTCGATTCGCCGGATGCCGATCGGCTGCTCGAACCGATTGCCCTTCAGACCGGCGAGCTCTTTCAGACGATCGAACTGACGACGGACGGAGGCGCCGCGCGTTTCTCACCGGATGGCCGCCACTTCACCTACGAGACCGGACGCGGCGTGCGTCGCAGAACCCGGCTGGTCGCGAGCAACACACCGACGACGACCGTCGCCGAGCTGGCTGGGCATGGCGCGGTGTTCTCTCCCGATGGTGCGCGACTCGCCTACTTGAAGCTGGTGGCCACGCCCGAGATGGTGGATCTGGCGCGCGCCGCGGATGAAGCCACCGGGGCCGAGCGGACCAAGCGGCTGGCTGCGCTCGCCGATCTCACCGAAACCGCCGCTCGCATCACCATCCGCGATCTCGCCGCCGGCACCGAGCGCGAGATCGACGTCGGGCGCAGAAAGAATGCCCTGCTCCTTGGCGCCGACGGCGTGGTGCTGTTCACGGGAAGCGACGGAACTGGAGCCGATCAAATCCATCTGGTCACCGATCTGCGCAGCCCGACGGCGTTGACCTCGGGCGAACCCGACAAGATTCTCGGCGAGATGAACGCGACGGGCACGGCGGCCCTGTTCACGCATCGCGTGCAGGCCGGCCGCGGGCGCGGAGCCGCTGCCCCTCCGCGCTTCGGGATCGTGACCCTGCCTCAGGGGATGGTGGCGCTCATGACCGGATCGGCGCCGGCGATGTCGGCCGACGGCCGCAGCGTCGCGTACGTCAGCCGGGTCGACCAGCAGTTCCGGCTGATGCAGGCACCGCTCGGCGCTCCTGATGCGGGCGCGGCCGCGCGGGCGGGGTCCGAGCGGATCGACGCGCCGGCATGGTCGCGCGATGGCAACCGGATCGCCTTTCAGATGATGAGCGCCGACGACTGGGAGCTGCACGTCATCGGCCGCGATGGAACCGCCGAGACGCGGATCACCCGCGAGATACAGCACGATCTGCTGCCGCGATTCCTCAGCGACTCCCGATTGCTCGGCGTCGTCGGCGAGGCGCGGCATCGCCGGTCGTATCTGTACGATCTCGCCAGTAATACCCGGATCCGCCTCTTCCACAACAACACGGTTCGGACGATTGCGCCCGAGTACCTGTGGGCGCCGAGCCCCGACGGCACGAAGCTCCTGATCGTCGCCGAGCGCGACGGCGACACGGTGTCTCTCGAGCGTGGCGTCTACCTGATGGACCTGACCAGCAAGGTGAGCACAGCCGACGTGCGGGCGCGGATCCGATCGAGCCTTACTGCTGAAGAAGCTCTTCGCGCCAGAGGGAAGCGCCTGTACGCGCCGATCGCGGACGCCGTCAGGCGGGTCGTGTCCGAGGCCTCCGTCAGCCGCATCTTCGGGTACGAGAAGGCGCTGTTCGACTTCGATTCGAAGCACGTCTCGCGTCCTGGCAACAAGCTGGCATCCGAGTACCTGTTCAACACCTACAAATCATTCGGGTACGAGCCGGAGTATCAGTGGTTCTCGGGACGCGGCGTGCTCGGCGGCCAGACCGCGAACGTGCTCGCCACGTTGAAAGGCACGGTCAATCCCGAGCTGGTCTACGTCGTGAGCAGCCATTTCGATTCGGTCGCGGGCGGCCCGGGGGCCGACGACGATTCGTCGGGGACCGCGGCGCTCCTCGAAGCGTCGCGGATCCTGGCGAAGCATCCGCAGCCGGCCACCATCGTGTTCGCGTCGTTCACCGGAGAGGAGTCAGGATTACTGGGAAGCCGTGAGTTCGTGCGCCGTGCGGTGGCCGACAGGATGCAGGTCGTCGGCGCGCTGAACAACGACATGGTCGGCTGGGCCAACGATCATCGCCTCGACAACACGATCCGCTACTCCAATCCGGGTATCCGTGATGTCCAGCACGCGGCCGCGATGCAGTTCAGCAGCCTGATCACCTACGACGCGCTGTACTTCAAGGGCACGGACGCCAACGCCTACTACGAAGCGTGGGGAGACATCGTCGGCGGCATTGGATCGTATCCGGTGCTTGGCAGCCCGCATTACCACCAGCCGCATGACACGCTCGACACGATCAATCACCAGCTCGTGACGGAGGTCGCGAAGACGACAGCGGCCACGCTCATGCTGCTCGCGTCGAGCCCGTCGCGCGTCGCGGACTTGAAGATCGACGGGCGATCAGGACGGCGCGGCCACGGTGACGTGGACGGCCAGCCGCGAAAAGGGCGTCACCGGGTATATCGTCGCCTGGGGACCGCCGGACAAGCCGGAATCGCAGCAGCTGCGCGTGTCCAGGCCGGGCGCCACGATCAAGGCGCCGCCGGGCTCGCTAATCTCGGTGAAGGCGGTCAACGACAAGGGGCTCGAGAGCTGGGACTGGGCGCGCGTCAGAATTGAAAGTAGATGAAATCGAGCGACGCGCGACTGCGCAGGACCAGAATGGCCGCGAAGGCCGCGCCGCACGCGAGCCCCTGCAGCACCATGCGGGGCCAGACGCCGGACACGACCGGCGCCGGTTGACGGACGCCAGCGGCATCGCGGTGCCATTCGACCCAGATGCTCTGGATCGACAGCGGGATCGAATAGACGAACGCCAGCAGGAACAGGTACAGCCCGGTGTTCGTATCCTGCGCGCTTGCAGCGAACGGCGACAGCCGGAGGTCCCGCACGATCGCCGCCAGCTCGGTCTCGCGAAACAGCAGCCAGCCAATCAGCGTCAGCACGAACATGCCCGCGGTCTGCGCCACGATCGCCAGCCGTGCGACGGAACGGGGCCATCCGGCCGCGGCCACCGGCGCCGCTGGTCTGAGAATCCGCCGCGCGCGCGTGAGGGCGAGCAGCACACCGTGGTACGCGCCCCACAACACGTAGTTCCAGCTCGCGCCGTGCCACAGGCCCGACAGGAGAAACGTGATGAGAATGTTGCGCACCCACTTCCCCTCACCGGCCTTCGAGCCGCCGAGCGGGATGTAGACGTAATCGCGGAACCAGGTCGACAACGAGATGTTCCAGCGGCGCCAGAAGTCGGCCGGCGACCGGGCGAGGTACGGGTGATCGAAGTTCTCCGTCAGCTCGAACCCCAGCCAGCGTGACGTCCCGCGCGCAATGTCCGTGTAAGCGGAAAAGTCCGCGTAGATCTGAATCGCGAACGCGAACACGCCCGCCCAGAGGATCGGAAACGACGGGTCGCCGAGAGCAAACACCTTGTTGGCGATGACGCCGACGTTGTCCGCGATGACGAGCTTCTTGACGAAGCCCCAGCAGATCAGGCCAAAACCGCTTCGTGCCTTCTCCGCCGAGAAACGCCGCGGCTCCTCGACCTGGGGCAGCAGGAACGAAGCGCGCTGGATCGGCCCGGCGACCAGGTGCGGAAAGAACGAGACGAACGTCGCCAGGTTCAAGAGGCTGCGGCGCGCCCGGAGCTCACCCTTGTACACGTCAATCGTGTAGCTCATCGCCTGGAACGTGTAGAAGGAAATCCCGACGGGCAGCAGCACGCGCAGCGTCGGCTTGTCGAGCGCGAGCCCGGTCGAGGCCAGCACCGCGTGCACGTTGTCGACGAAGAAATTGAAGTACTTGAAGAACCCGAGCAGCCCGAAGTTCGTGACGATGCTGAGCCAGAGAAACTTCTTCCGATGCGCCGGCATGGCCTCCATGCCGCGGGCGGCGCAATAGTCGATGACGGTCGACGTCGCGATGAGGATCAGGAACCAGGGGTGGACGTAGCCGTAGAAGAAGTAACTGCCCGCAAACAGCAGCACGTTCTGCGCGCGATGCGGCAGCAGCCAGTAAAGTGCGGTGAACGCCGCGAAGAAGATGACGAAGTCGAGGCTGTGGAAGATCACTGCTGAAACAGCGGCCGGAGGCGTTCGTAGAAGAGCGTCGTGTAGCGATCCCGCGCCTCACGGGCAATGTGATCGCCGTCCTCGTACATGTCGAGGGTCATGGCCGGATCCCCGGTGTCGTCGCGAAACACCCCGCCGCGCGCTTCGATGTACTCCCGGAGATCCGCGACGTAGCGCGTGAGGGCATCGGACTGCACCGGCGGCTGACCGCCAATCGGACGCCGCTGCACGCGCACGAAGCAGAGCGTGAGACCGGCGCGCGTCGCATCCCGCAGCATCAACGGCAGGACCGACCGGTTGACGACGGCATCGAAGTCGGTCCCGGGATCCACGGCCATGTCGGCGGCTTCCATCACGCGAAGATGTCCCAGCCCGAACCTGGCGTTGGCCTCCGTCAGCATCTCCGCCTGCCGCCGGCGCGATGAGGTGATCCAGGTGACCGGCGCCCGGGTCATCGCAGGTTCGACGACGCGTCGCGCACGATCGCCGGCGTAGAGCCGCTCGACGATGTCGTGTATCCCGTACCAGGGGCCTTCGAGAACGGATCCGACCACCGCGTTCAGCTCGTCTTCCCTGTCGGACGCGACCGAGTCGAGCGACCAGCGGAACTGTTCATCGAGCCGGAACATCGTGTCGGTCAGATTGGTGTCTCGGAAAAAGATGAAAACGACCCGCGGCCGGATGCCGCTGGCAATGACCCAGTTCTTGAGCGCGAGATACCAGAAGGCCGGCCCCGACCCGGCCTGGAGGAGCGGCGCGACCGAGCGTCCCGACAGCTGCGCCAGCACGCGCTCGTTGATGCGCGTGCCCGCCATCGAGTCGCCAATCACGACATACGCCGGATTCATGTTGCGCAGCTCGGGGATCCGGTGGGCGTGGAAGGCATGGCCACGCCTCCCTTCGAACACCGGCAGGTATTCCAGGCGCGGCGGGCCGTCCTCGGATGAGCGCTGCAGGACGGCAATCGACAGCGGCACCAGCAGCGTCAAGAAGACGACGCCGAGGAGCTCGATGACGGGAAGGCGGGAGGATTCCGCGCGAGAGGGGCCGGGAGGCGCGGGTCCGTCCGGCGGTGTCGCTGCTGGCTTCGACATCGATGCGCTGTTTCAGCGGCCTCCTATACGCTGGAGCCCACCGGCGAAGTACTCCGCCGCGACGCGAAGACGCGTTGGTGTCGCCTCGGCGACGGCGTACCACTCGTGATCCGGTCCGGACATCTGGAAAATCCAGTACAGACGGTTGTTCGCCACGATCTGGCCCAGCGGGAGCATATAAGACACCGTATTGCGGTCGCAGTACATCACAGCAGCCTTGAGTTGTGCCTTCACCTTGGTCTGCTTCTCGTCGTGAAGGATCCAGCCGCTGATGAACGTCTCGAGGCCGCAGCCCTCGTCCTTCGCTTGCGGTGGATACTTCTTCACCGCCTCGACATAAGAGACGCGTATATCAGACCCAGGGAGGGCGGTGATGTACCACGCTTCGGGCTCGGCTTCGACCCGGGCGCGCGCGATCCGGTCGAGCGGGTGGCGCCAGCCTGTATTCCCGCGGAGGCTGGCCACCGTCCGCTCCTCCGCGTCGTTCAGCTCTGCCCGGACGCGCTGGAGCAGCTGGCGCCCAGCCGCCGATGAGAGACTCACCCGCGAAATCGCCTTGATGTCGGCGTCGCCACCGATGGCCAGGCCGACCTTTGGAAACGCGACGGCGAACGGCGGCACTTTCACCGGTTCGGGCGCCCGATCCGTCCGCAGACCAAAGCGGCGCTCCGCGCCGACCAGAAACATCGTCGGGGCAACGGTCTTGAAAGCCTGACGAGCCCCGCCGTCGGGCGGGAAGACGCTCCACTGCTGCGGTTCGCCGCCGCCCCACCAGTCACGCGGAATCGACGCGGTACTGACCGGCAGCTCGCGCCCGAACAGATCACCCGGCCATGAGGCTTTCCAGCCCTCACCGTCGAAGGACGCGAACGGCAGCAGCACGCCATCGGCGCGCAGCACGCCGAGATTGAAGGGCTTCGCGCGTTCCTGTTCGCCGTTCGCATCGCGCGGCGGCGATGCCGCCAGCGGCGCCATCGTGGCCAGCGCTGCCGCCGTCATGACGGCGACCGACCTCCACATGACACGGCAGCGCAGGCCCATGATCGTCATCCGATTCGCTGCGCGAAGATCAGCACGTATCCGTCCGGATCCTCGATCGCGAACTCGCGCATGCCGTAGAACTGATCCTTGAGCGGCATGACGACGCGGCTCCGCTTTTCCACGGTCTCGAACAGGCCGTCGACGCCATGCTCGACATCCTCGGCATCCAGGGTGACGAACAAGGTCGCCGTGCCTCCGATGGGTCGCGCGGCGACCGCCGGGAGATCCTCCACTACGCTCGCCGCACTGTTGAGGAACACGCTCACATCATCGCGCTGCAGCCACACGAAGACGAGCGGCCCCTGTTCGGGCACCGTCGCGACGACGGAAAACCCGAGCACGTCGCGGTAGAACTCGCTGCTCCTCGTGATATCGCTGACAACCAGGTTGGGGACGACGTCGGTCAGCTTCATCGGGACTCCTTCGGACGGCTCCAAGCTTGTTGAACAGCCGCCCGAAGCTCCGTGGATACGGGGAGCCGAGCACACTTCGAGCGGTGCCCGCAACTCCTCCATCCACGTTCCCTGCGAGTAGGAATGTAGGTAGGGCCTCTGATTCGTTCCGAAGAGCGATGACGTCAACCTGCGGCAGCGCTCCGAAGCCCGCGAGGTACGCCGCGGATCGTAGCACAGGAGGTTGTCGAGCCTGATCGCGGACGCGCCTCAGGGGCGATCGAGGACTTCCCGGACCTTGGCCAGAAGCTGATCGCGCGAGAAGGGCTTGGCGAGAAAATCTTCCCTATGTCGAGACACGGTGTTCCTGCTGTTCGCGGCGCAGGCCCGCGCGCCGCTCGAGCAGACGCTCGACGATCCAGCAAAGCAGCGCCCACGTCATGCCGACCAGCCAGCCGGCAATGACGTCGGTTGGATAGTGCACGCCGAGGAAGACGCGGCTCGTCCCGACCAGGAACGTCACGAACATCGCGATCGCGATGCAATAGTACTTCGCGAGGCGTCCCTCGGCGATGCGCATGAGGAGCGCGCCCAACGTCAGGTAGACCGCCGCTGAGGTGAGCGCGTGGCCGCTTGGAAAGCTCGAGCTCATGACCTCGCGCAGATGCGGCACGACGTCCGGCCTCGTCCGATTGAACACTTCCTTGAGCGCCCAGTTGAGGACCCACCCGCCGACGCTGGCGGCAAAGATGAACAGACCGTTCTTGTACAGGCCGTGAAGGACGAGGTAGCCGGTGACCGCCAGAACCGTAAGGCCCAGAACCGTCGGGCCGCCGAGGGCGGTGATGTCGTCCGCGCCCCAGCGCAGCCAGGCCGGCCCCACCGGGGTCGCCGGGTTGTCGGGGCGGCGCAACGAACTGAGCACCCACTCGTCGAACTGCCGCGTCTCGCCTTCGGCGACCATGCCGGCCAGGGTGGTAAAGACCCAGATGGATGCGAGCACCATCACGCTGCCGACCAGGATCTGCAGCTCCTGACGATCCCGGGGTCGCCGCAGGCGCTTCACTCGAACAACTTTACGCCAACTCCCCGGCCAGCACCCGTGCGGGCCAGGCCGCTTGCACTGAAGCGCATCTCGCTGGACAATGGCGCGGGCCTCATCAGAACCGATGTGGCGTTGGCAGGAGGGACACGATGAAACGGCTCGTAGTTCTGGCGATCGCGCTGGCACTGGCCGCCTGCGACCAGGAGAGCAGCAGTCCCGCCGGACCATCCACGACCGGACCGCTGATCTTTGCCGCGCAGCTGCTCGCGTCCAACGAGAACCCGCCGATCAGCGGTGCTGAATCGAGCGGCAGAGGCACCGTCACGATCACCATCACCGTACCGCGAGATACGGCAGGCACGCCTGCCGGGCCGGGAACGGTCACCTTTTCGATGCAGGCCGGCAGCCTCGCCGCAGGCAGCCCGATCATTCTTGGTCACATTCACGTGGGCGCAGCGTCGGTCAATGGGCCGATCGTGGTCAACACCGATCTGACCCCGACCGGCGCCAATGGTGCTGGCCGACGGGACGGCCAATCTGGTAGTCACGAACCGGGCAATCTCGCGGGAGCTGGCCACGGACATCATGGCCAACCCGTCGGGCTATTACTTCAACCTACACTCCCCATTGAATCAAGGAGGGGTGATGAGAGGGCAATTGACACGAGTGCAGTGAGCGCACCACTCAGTGGCCCGGACGACGCCCTGTCGACCGGGCTGGCCGACCCCACCCCTACTTGATCTTCCCCACACTCCCCTTGCCGGCGCGCGGCCCTTTGTTGTCCCTGACCGGAGCCCGATCGAGGTTGGCGAGCCGCTGTCCTGTCGTGTAGACGAGCTGCGTGACGTGCGTCAGCTTGTCCCATTCGATCTTGTCGATCTCGTCGGTCAGATAGTGGTAATCGCGATGCAGGCCGGTCGTATAGAAGATGACCGGGATGCCTTTCGCCGCATAGCTGTAGTGATCGCTGCGCGTATACAAGGACTGCGGGTCCGCGGGATCGTTGAGCTCGTAGTCGAGTTTCAAAGGCTCTCGACAGCGACTCGTTCGCGTCCTCGCTCACGTTGTGCAGTTCGGTGCTGATCCGATCGGCGCCGACCAGATACACCGAATTCGATTCACCCGGCTGATCGCACCGGTTCCGGCCGATCATGTCGACATTCAGCTGCGCCACGATCTTCTCGTTCGGCACGACAGGGAAATCCGCGTTGTAGCGCGATCCCTGCAGGCCGGATTCCTCGGCGGTGTGCCAGACGAAAACGAGCGACCGCTTCGGGCGTGGGCCCAACGCAAATGCCCGCGCAATCGCCAGCAGCGCCACGGTCCCCGACCCGTCATCGTCGGCGCCGTTGTTGACGACGTCGTCTGGCCTGGACTGCGGTCGGGTTTGACCGACACAGCCGCCGGGATTCACGCCGCCCCCCCGTCCTGACGGCGGCGTCTGCTGATACCCGATGTGATCGTAGTGGGCGCCGAACGCGACATAGGTGTCCTTCAACTTCGGGTCGGAGCCTTCGATCACGCCAATGACGTTTCGCGACAGCCGCGTGGCCGCCACGGAGTATCGGGCTCGACGGTGATCGTGAGCGTCACGCCCTTCAAGGCGAAGCGTGGGAGCGGCTGCTGTCTGGAGGCGAGATCTTTCAGCTCGTTGTATTTGATCTCCGAGCCGCTGAAGAGGAACTCGAAGAACTCATCCTGCGCGGAAATGGCCGGTGCAACGGGAACGTCGTAGCGCTCGGCGGTGGTGAAGTCCGCGGCCGCTTGCGCTCCTCTGCCGCCAGCCGCTTGACCGCGGCCTGATGGCGGCGCCGGCCCTGCCTGTCCGCTCGCCGCGGGATCGGTGCCGCGCGGGTCGGCCGCCGGATCATTCCCAGGTCGCGCGTCAGGGTCCGCCGGCTGCGCTTGTCCTCGGCCGCGTCCGCGACCGCGACCGAACAGGAGCGGACCGATAACGGCCACGGCACCTTTTTCAATCGCCGCACGCGACCGCGTCACGAGCAGGCGCGCCGCGTCCGACCCGGCATTCCGCGGTCCGGACGGGCCGAGCCACACAATCAGCTTTCGTTTGGGATCCACGCCCGCATAGTCATTGATGTCAGCCGATGGAATCTGCAGGCCATAACCGACGAACCGGACGTCGTTGCTGATCACCGTCTGCCGCCCGCCCATGTTCCGCGGCAGCGTGATTCCGTCGCCATCGTGGAACGTGCGGCTCTCGCCATTCACCGCCACTGTCACCGAGCTCTTGCTCGTGGTCCTGACGCCGACAACCTTGATGGTCTGAAAATAGTCGCTCCCGTCGACGCCGGGTTTCACACCCCACTCCTTCAAGTGCTCCGCAATGTACGAAGCCGCCAGCCCGAGTCCCTCGGTGTAGACCTCGCGGCCCTGGAGCTCATCGGAGGCGATGTAGGTCAGCCACTCCTTCAGGGCGGCGGACTGAATCGAAGACACGCCGCCTTTCGAAGAAGTGCTCTGGGCGGTGGGGAGCGCAACGCTCAATGCCGTCACCGCCACGGCGAGCAAGACCGGTCGCAATGTCATGGTGATCTTCATCCTCGACGAGCAAAACGTGCCGTTGTCCATCCGCCGCGGGGAACCACGCCGGCTACGCATCACGGGGGACCTGGTGGCCGCCGTCCGCAACCCGGTACCAGCGGTACGCGTACGGTTCGAGCTGGATGCTGTGCCTGCCGCTTTCGTCGGCGTCGCTGTCGTTCGTCCAGAGCAGATCGACGAGGCGGCGGGTGACGACGGCAGGCGGACCAATCCGGGCGATCCGGCTCTTCGCCGTGAAATTGTGCACGATTACGAGCGTCTGACCGCCGAAGTCGTAGCGCATGATGAGTACGCCAGGCGCGTCGACGCCGATGATGCGCCAGTCCCCCCAGCTGATTTCCGGGCATTCGCGGCGCATCCGGATCTTTCGCTCGACCCAGTTGAGCAGCGATTGTGGATCGCGCCGCTGCGCCTCGACGTTGACCCGCTGATACCCGTAGATGGCGTCGGCATTCACCGGCCGTACGGTTCGCGCGGCGGTCGAGAACCCTCCGTGCTTGTCCGACGTCCACTGCATCGGCGTGCGCGCGCATTCGCGCTCGGCGAGCGCCAGATTGTCGCCGATACCGATCTCGTCGCCGTACTGCAGCATCGGCGTGCCCGGAAGCGTGAACAACAGGCTGAAGGCGAGCTCGAGACGGCGGCGGTCGTTGTCGAGCATCGGCGCGAGGCGGCGGCGGATCCCGCGATCGTAGAGCTGCATCTCTTTCTTCGGTCCGAAGGCATCGAAGACCCGCTGCCGCTGCGCCGCCGTCAGGCGGCCGAGATCGAGCTCGTCGTGGCTGCGCAGAAAGTTCACCCACTGCGCCGCATGCGGACGCCGATAGGTCGCCTCGAGCGCGCGCACGAGCGGCTTGATGTCGCCCGTGGCCATGGCATAGAACAGCCGCTGATTCACGGGAAAGTTCAGCATCAGCTGCAGCCGGTCCCCGAGCTCGCCGAAGTACTCGAGGCTTTCGTCCGGCGGCACGTTCGCCTCGGCCAGAAGGACCGCGTCGCGCCGGCGCCACTGCAGGAAGTCACGCATCTCGTGCAGCAGCTCATAGTCCTTTCGCGGCTGAATATCGGCGCCCTTGCGTTCGATGAGAAAGGGCACCGCATCCATCCGGAATCCCGACACGCCGAGCTGCAGCCAGAATCCCATGATTCGCATGATCTCGGTTCGCACCGCGGGATTCCAGGTGTTGAGATCCGGCTGGAATTCGTAGAACCGGTGAAAGTAGTACTCGCCGGCCTCCCGATCCCGGGTCCAGGTAGCCTTCTGCACGCCGGGAAAGACCATTCCCTGGTTCCAGTTCGCGGGCCGCTTCTTCGACCACACATACCAGGCGCGATAGGGAGACTGCGGGTCCTTGCGCGCGGCCTGAAACCAGGGATGACGAATCGAGGTGTGATTGACGACGAGATCGACGATGACGCGCATGCCGAGCTGCTCGGCATGGTTGATGAAATCGGCGAACTCGCCGAGCGATCCGTGTTTGGGGTGAACGCCGTAGTAGTCGGCGACATCGTAGCCGTTGTCCCGGTTCGGCGAAGGATAGAACGGCTGCAGCCAGAGACACGTGACGCCGAGGCCCGCCAGATAATCCAGCCGTCGCGTCAGCCCGGCGAAGTCCCCGATGCCGTCGCCGTTGGCGTCGACGTACTTCTCGACGTCCAGGCAGTAGATGATCGCGTTCTTGTACCAGAGGTCGTCAATCACTGGGCGGTGGTTCGGGCGGTCCTGGCAATCGCGAAGAGATGCTTCTCTCCTCGCACGTACATGGCATCGCCCGCGATCGCGGGCGTGGCCATCAGCGGCTCGCCCATCGGATACCGGCCGGCGATGTCGAACCTCGGACCTGACTTCACGACGAAGATGTCGCCGTCCTCGCTCGACAGATACAGCCGGCCGTCGGCGGCCACGGGCGAGGCGCTGAAGCCGCTCCCCTGATGTGGAATTCGCTGACGATAGACGTCCTCACCCGACTTCAACGAGTAGGCATCGAGCAGTCCCTGATTGGCGAGGACATAGAGCAGCCCGTCGTAGATGATCGGCGTCGGCATGTACGATCCGCGACCGGTCTTCCGCCAGGCCACGTGCGCGTTCGACGCTTCCTCCGCCTTCAAGGTGATGTCGCCGCTCGCCCCCGGTCGAATCGCGAAGATCGGCCGCTCCGGCGCGCGCCCGCTCGCGACGATGATGAGATCGTTGGAGAAGATGGGAGTTGGCGCCGTGATCTTCGAGCTGCCGCCGAGGCGCCACCGCTCCTGGCCGGTGTCGGGATCGTATCCGCGGATGAAATTCGACGCATTCGTCACGATCTCCGCCGGACGCCCGCCCCGGGCGGGAACGACGGTCGGCGTACCCCACGACGGCAGCTCCGTGCGCGCGGTCTTCCAGACGGTCTTTCCCGTCCTGATGTCCGATGCCAGCAGGAATGAGGCGTTCTGCGTGTCGCACTGGACGATCACCAGGTCTTTGTAGATCGCCGGCGAGCTGGCGGTCCCCCACTCGGTACTCCGGCAAATCGTACGCGCCGGTGTTGAGGACGCCGAGGTCCTTCTTCCAGGCCGGCTTCCCCGCCATGTCGAACGCGTACAGCCCCTGCGATCCGAAGAACGCGACGACGTAACGGCCGTCGGTCACCGGGGTGGCATTCGCGTAGGTCGCCTTGATGTGACGCTTCTCGCGCGGCGTACCTTCATACGCGGTCTGCTGCCACACTGTTTGCCCGGTGCGGCGGTCGAGCGCGAGGACGACCCAGCGCTGCGGAGACCGATCTTCGGACGCGGTTCCCTCGCCGTAGAGGCCAGGCTTGAAGGTGACGTCCGCGCGGGTGCTGATCGCCGTGGCGAGGAACACGCGGTCACCCCAGACGACCGGGCTGGAATGCGCCAGGCCGGGAACAGCCACCTTCCAGCGGATGTTCTCCCTCGTGTTGACGTTCCAGCGTTCCGGGAGGGCGGCGCCGTCGGCGACGCCCGAGGCGGCAGGCCCTCGAAAGCCCGGCCATTCGTTCGCGGCCGCGGCAACGCTCGGTACTGAAATAATTGGGAGAAGGACCAGCCAGGCGGCACGATAGCAGCGCATCTGCAGGTCACTCTAGCATTTGCCCGGTTCGATGGTGAAGCCGCCCGAACAGGGGTGCAATATCGCACGCCGATCCGTCGTAGTTCGATCGGCACCACGAGTTCCAGCACGTCGTTCACGGCATTCGCGGTCATGACGCTCGACAGGAGGACGAATGATGTCAGTATTCTTCGCAACTGCGCTTCTCGCCGGCGCAGCCGCCCTGGCCGCCCAGACGCCAGCGACCCCGGCGCCCGCGCCCGGGCCGGAACTGAAGGTTGGCGATGTCGCGCCCGATTTCTCGCTCGAGGGATCGGATGGAAAGACCTACAAGCTGGCGGACTTCCGCGGTAAGCAGGCGGTCGTGGTCGCGTGGTTCCCCAAGGCCTACACGAGCGGTTGCACGATCGAATGCAAGTCGCTGGCGGAGAAGGGTGATCTGATCCGGAAGTACAACGTGAAGTACTTCATGGCCAGCGTCGATCCGATCGCCGACAACAAGGGGTTCGCGGAGCAGCAGAAGGCGGATTTCCCGCTGCTCAGCGATCCGTCGAAGGAGACGGCGCAGAAATACGGCGTCCTGAACGCCAAGGGGATGGCGAACCGCTGGACCTTCTACATTGGCAAGGACGGCAAGATCCAGGCGATCGACAAGGCGGTCAAGCCCGCGACGTCCGCTGAGGACATGGCGGCCAAGCTGGGAGAGCTCGGCGTCGAACCGGGCAAGTAAGCGTCGGTTATCGTGGCGGGACGAGCTGTATCTCGAAAATCCTGGGCCACAGCTTGCCCGTCACGAACAGACGATCCTTCTCCGCGTCGTAGGCGATGCCGTTGAGGACATCGACGCCAGCCGCCTCGCGCGGGTCCAGCAGTCCCTGAAGATCGATCCACGCGGTGACGCGCCCCGTCTTTGGTGAGATGCGCGCGATGCGATGCGTGTTCCAGACGTTCGCATAGATCTCTCCCTTGACGTATTCCAGCTCGTTGAGCTGAGCGACCGGTCTCGTCCCATCGCGGACGGTCAAGGTTCCGATCTGACCGAGCGTCTTCGGGTCGAGGAACCGTAAGGTCTCCGAGCCGTCGCTCATGATCAGCCGCTTGTCGTCGTGCGTCAGGCCCCATCCTTCTCCGGCATAGGTGAAGGTCCGGCGCGGCGCGAACGTGTCCCGGTCGTAGACGAAGCCGACGCCGTGCTGCCACGTCAGCTGAATCAGCGCGTCATTCCAGATGGCGATGCCCTCGCCGAAGTACTGCGCATCGAGCGGGCGGATCTGGAGCACTTCACCGCTCTCGATCCGCACCTTTCGAATGCCGGATTGCCCGAGCTGGCCGGTGCCCTCGTAGAGGAAGCCGCCGAGGTAGACGAGTCCCTGCGTGAAGGCCTGGCGGTCGTGCGGGAAGCTGCGAACGACCTTGTAGCGGTAAACTGGAACAGACGAGACAGCCGTCGTCTGCCGACCGGCAGCCTGATCGACCCGCGCCGGCGACGCGGCCAGGGACGCCAGCCCGAAGCCCAGCCCGCACACCAGCAGCCGCGCGTTACGCCGTTTCGACATCAGTCGTAATCTATCATTGCGGCGCCGTCAGACAGGTCGGCGGTAACAGCAGGAGTGAACATCTTGAAACATCGGTCACTCGTGGTCGCGGCGGCGTTGACCGTCGCCGTCTCCGTCCCGTTCACCGCCGAAGAGCGGATCGATCCCGACATCAACGCGAAGATCCGCCAGGAAGGGCTGGATCACTCGCACATCATGCAGACCGTGCACATGCTGACCGACGTGCACGGTCCGCGGCTGACCGGCTCCCCAAGCCTGAAGGCTGCCGGCGAGTGGGCCATCCGCCAGATGGAGTCGTGGGGGATGACGAACGGCCGCATGGTGCCGTGGGATTTCGGACGCGCGGGCTGGGCGAACGAGTTCGCGTGGGGCGCGATCACGTCGCCGGTCAAGGACAAGCTCGAGTTCGAGGTGCTGGCGTGGACGCCGGGCACGGATGGCGCCGTCACCGGCCGCGCCGTGAACATCGTGCCTCCCGATCAACCGACGGAAGCGGATCTGAGCACGTATCTCGCCTCGATCAAGGAGCAGATCCAAGGCGCGATGGTCCTCGTCGGGCGGCCGCGAATCGTGCCGGTTGACTTCACACCGGCCGCGAAGCGCCGGACCGACGAGCAGGTCAGGGCGCAGTACGACCCTGCCAATCCTAGTCAGGGACGAGGCGGACGCGGGGGACGCGGCGGCCTCGTGACGAGGCCCGAAGGCACGCTGTCAGCCACGGAAGTCGCCAACCGGATCGACCAGTTCCTGCTGACCAATGGCGCGAGAGTCCGGATCAATGACGCCGGGCGCGCACACGGACAGATCATCGCGTTCAACGCTCGCGCGTACGATGCGACCAAGACGGTTCCAACGGTGGTGATGCGCAACGAGGACTACGGCCGGATCGTCAGGATTCTCGCCGACGGCATCGCCGTCTCGCTTCAGTTCAACATCGTCAACAAGACGTATCCCGAGGGGAAGACCGCCTACAACGCCACCGCGGAGATCTCGGGATCGGACAAGAAAGACGAGGTGATCATGCTCGGCGGACACCTCGACTCGTGGCATTCGGCAACGGGCGCGACCGACAACGCGGTTGGCTGCGCCGTGATGATGGAGGCGGCCCGCATTCTGAAGGCGATCGGCGCACAGCCGCGCCGCACGATCCGGGTCGCGCTCTGGAGCGGCGAAGAGCAAGGGCTGCTCGGCTCGCAGGCATACGTCGCCGAGCACTTCGGATCGTTCGAGAATCCCAAACCTGGCTACGACAAGCTCGTGGCGTACCTGAATCTCGATACCGGCACCGGACGCACCCGCGGCGCCGGCGTGTTCGGCCCGCCCGAGGCGGCACAGCCGATCAGGGAAATCCTGAAACCGTTCGAGGACTTCGGCGTGTTCGGCGCGTCGGCCACGAGCAGCCGGGCCGTCGGCGGCACCGACCACACGTCGTTCAACAATGCCGGCCTGACGGGAATCGGCTTCAACCAGGACCCGATCGAATACAACTCGCACACGCATCACACCAATCTGGACACCTACGAGCGCGTCGTCGAGCAGGACGTGAAGCAGGCTGCCGTCGTGATCGCGTCGGTGCTCTACCACCTGGCGATGCGCGATGAGCCGCTCCCCCGCTTCGACAAGGCCACCATGCCACCGCGGCCGGAACCGCGGCGGTAGTCCGATCCACCGATTAGGATCAGGGTGCCGGGCATTCGTTACAGACTTGGCATTCGCGCACGAAATCGTAACAGGGTGACCCGGCGCGGTTCGGATGGCTTGCTCGATCGCGTGACCTCGTGCAGGTCACCAGATTGCATCCTGCCCGCAGATGCGCACCGCCATCCTCCTCATCTTGGTCACGCTGTCCATCCCGCAAGCGGCGGCTGCGCAGGATGCCGCCTCGTTGACGGCGGTGGCGGATGTTCATCGCACACACGGGCGATTCGACGAAGCGATCGGTGTCTACCGGCAGGCGATCGCCGCGAACCCGGGCTTCGCGGGGGCGTATCGGGGGCTCGGGCGAACACTGGATCTGATGGGCCGGCACGCTGAGGCCAGGGCGCAGTACAGCGTGGGACTCGGCGTCGCGGGCGTTCATGACGATGAAGCGATCCTCGATGACCTCGTGGCGTCCTACACGTTCGAACGGCGCTACGAGGAGGCGGCATCCACCATGCGGAAGCTGGCGGACCTCCGCGTCTCGAGACGTGGAAGACCCGGCAATGCATACGCGGTCCTTTTCGACCTCGCGCTGGCCAGCAACGATCTTGCCGAAGCGGAGAAGCTGGCGCAGCAGCACCATGCGGTCACGCGGCAGGCGCTCGAGCAGGTCCAGAATGAGAGCGCGCCGATCCTCCGTATGGCGGCCGATTCGCAGCTCGCGGCCCAGCGCGCCATCGTTGCCGCGCGTCAAGGGCGACGGCAGGATGCCGCCGCGCAGCTCGAGGCGATCAGGACTGCGATAGTCTCGCTCCTTTCGACGGTTCCGGCGGATCTCGATAACGCGCCGAGCATGAAGCTGCCGGCCGGAGAAGTGGCATTCTGGCTGGGAGACATGCCGCGCGCCATCAGCGTCCTGTCATCGCTCAAGGATCTGCCACTGCTTCGGGTGGCGCTGATCCTCGGTCAGGCCTACGAACGGCAGGGGGACCTGTCCAGGGCCCGCCAGCAGTACCGGCGAATAACGGAGTCCAGGGTCCACGGAGTGGACCTCGCCCTGCTCAGGCCGACCGCGGCAGCGAGGCTCGCCGCACTACCAGTTCAATAGGTCAAAGTCCCCTATTTCTTCACCGTCCCCACGACTTCAAGGCTTCGAAACTCCCCCGTCTCGTCGAACGAGCCGACGCCGACGCGGCCCCAGGCGTGGGTCTTGTCGGTCGCGGACAGAATCGGCGTGGGCAGATCGTCGAAGAACACCGCGATCGTGCCGGTCGCCGGGTTGCGCTCGATCCGGACGCGATGCCATGCCTGATCGACCAGATGCGCCTTCGACGTCGGCTCGTCGATGCGCTTCCGGTCGGCGTTGTCGACGATGAAGATCCCGTTGTGCACGGCGTCGGTCTTGGCGGAGAGATGGATGTAATAGAACTGCGTCGGTGACTGGTAGCCGACGATCAGCTGGACGTCGCGCACGGCGAGATCCGCGGGCGCGGTCGATCGCAGCTCCAGCCGCAACGTCAGATCCGTCAGCGGTTCGCTCTTGAGGATGGCGAGCGCGGCAGGGCGCCGGATCGGTCCGCCCGGAACGCCCGCTTTCTCGAGCACCAGCGTCTGCCCCGCGACCGTCCATCCTCCGTTGCCATCCAGGTCGAAGTCCGCGAGGCCACGCGCTGCCGAGATCTGCGGCTTCACGGTGAGCTGTGATCCGGCCGCCTGGGCTTCCGGGCCGAGCATCAGCGCCAACGTCATCAACAGGTACATCGCGACTCCAGACGGATCTCGTGCGTTTACTTCTTCGACCGTGGCATCAGTCGCCGGGCTACGCGCCTGCGATCAGCGCGACGAAGGCCTCGCCGAGGTCCTCGGCCTTTCTCGCGCCGACGCCGCGAACGTCGAGCAGCGCGGCGATTGAGGTCGGCTTCTGCCGCGCCATCTCACGCAGCGTCGTATCGTGAAAGATGACGTACGGCGGTACGCCCCGCTGGCGCGCGATGTCGAGACGGAGCGCCCGGAGGCGCTCGAACAGGTCCCGATCGACATCCTGCCAGGACTCGGTCTCGATGCGCGCGCGCTTGGGCAGTTTGCCGGCCACGGGCTTGCGCTGACGCGCCAGCGCGAGATCGGGCTGCGCCGCCGCGTCCCTCAGCAGCGCAACGCCGGTTGCGGTCAGGGCGAGCACTGGAAAGTCGTCGGGGGTCTGCCGGAGCAGCTGCTGCGCCACCAGCTGTTCGATGTAGCCACGCACTTCGGGGAGGCCCGCCTCCCGCAACAAGCCGAACGTCGTCAGCTTGTCGTGCCCTCTCGCCGTCACCTGTTCGGTCGTGGCGCCGCGAAGGACGTTGGCGACATGCGCCGCGCCGAACCGCTGGCCCACCCGCGCGACGCACGACAGGATCTTGCGCGCGATGACCACCGGCTCGGACACGGTTTCCAGCTCCTCGAGGCAGTAGTCGCAGGCGCTGCAGTCATCGCGATCGTAGCGCTCGCCGAAGTAGGCGAGCAGATGACGATGACGGCAGCCCACAGCTGAGGCGTACCGCTCCATGTCCCGCAACAGCCCTCGGCGCGCGTCGGTCAGCTCGCCGTTGCGCTCGAGCATGAGGCGCCATTTCAGGAAGTCGGCAGTCGAATAGACGAGGACGCATTCCGCTTCGAGGCCGTCGCGCCCGGCGCGGCCGGACTCCTGCTGATAGTGCTCCAGGGATTGCGGCGCCCCCGCATGCACCACGAACCGGACATCCGACCGATCGATCCCCATCCCGAACGCGACGGTGGCGACGACGACGTCCGCGTGCTCGTCGAGGAACGCATCCTGATTTCGCGCCCGGACGACGTCCGGCAGG
This sequence comes from uncultured Acidobacteriota bacterium, assembly GCA_963785755.1. Lineage (GTDB taxonomy): Bacteria > Acidobacteriota > Vicinamibacteria > Vicinamibacterales > 2-12-FULL-66-21 > JACCXG01. The sequence goes on from CAWAXG010000075.1 coordinate 518,712, forward strand.
CCGGCGTGGTACGGGCGGGCCTTGACACCGGTTTCCTCGAGCCATGCCGCGAGCGCGTCCACTTCGCGCCTCGACGTGCAGTAGATGATCCCGGCATGGCCCCGGTGCCGGGCGAGGATGTCCTGCAGCTGGCGCTTCAGGCTCGCGCGCGGAAGCACGCGGTAGATGAGATTGGGCCGATCGAACGATCCCACCAGCTCGACCGGATCGTTGAGCGCGAGCTGAGACGCGATATCCCGACGTACGCGCGCGGTGGCGGTCGCCGTGTACGCGTGCAGGCCGACAGCGGGGAACACACTGCGAAGCCGGGCGAGCTGACGATACTCGGGTCTGAAATCGTGGCCCCACTGGCTGATGCAGTGTGCCTCGTCCACGGCGACGAAACCGACGCCGGCGCGCGAGAGCAGGGAGACGAAGCTGTCGCTCCCCTCTCCCGCGAGACGCTCCGGTGACACGTAGAGCAATCGATAGCGTCCCTCACGCATGCCCTGCAGCACCGACGCGCGCTCGTCTGACGCAAGCGAGCTGTTGAAACAGGCAGCGGCGACGCCGTTGCCGGTCAACGTGTCGACCTGGTCTTTCATCAAAGAGATGAGCGGCGAGACGACCACGGCCAGACCAGGACGCACGAGCGCCGGCGCCTGAAAGCAGAGCGATTTCCCGCCACCGGTGGGCAGCACCACGATGGAATCGCGGTCATGGAGAATGGCGTCCATCGCCTCGCGCTGCAACGGACGGAAAGCCGCGTAACCCCAGTAGCGTCCCAGAACCTCCAGGAGCGGATCACTGAAGGCAGTGACGGGATCAGTCACAAGCCATTTCCTCCCGTGCTCCCATACTCCTGTTACTGAAACGGATCACTCCGTGACTCCCACATCGAACAGCAAGCTACAACACGTCAACCCCGCCTCCGCCTTCGCCAATTCGGACACATCAACAGGCCGCACATTCAGGCTGGCCGACTCGAGTCGTGCGTTCGTTCGCTCGTGGGCGGCGGCGGAAAGAATCGTGTCGCCGATTCGGAGCACGTTCGCTGCAAATGGCTCGCCAGCGTCCACTGCGATCGCGTCGTGTCCCTCGAATCTGCGCACCGACACCCACTCGGGATTCAACAGCACGAGGCCCGGTGCGAGCTCGGTGACCGCAGACTTCAAATGCAGGCAATCGCTGACTTCAACCGGCCGTACCAGGTAATCGTAGTGATTCACGAGCTCCGCCAGTTGCCGGGCCCCTGCCGCGTTGGTGCGCCCGCCGATGCCGACATACAGCACGCGACCCAGGCGCAGCACATCACCGCCGTCCAGCGTCGCCGGATCGGCGAGGTACTCGAGCCGCCGGTATGGCGCAACGGCCGCGGCGACCGATCGCGTCTCCGCCCGGCGGGATTCCGCACCCGGCCTCGTGACGATCGCCACTTCGTCCAGGACAATCGCGGCGTCCTCGACGAACACGGAATCCGGGAGGTCGTGCGTGGCTGGAATGGATCGGACGTCACAGCCGGCCGAGGTCAGCGCGCGCTCGTAGTCCGCGTGCTGGCGCCTTGCGACGTCGACGTCGATCGGCAGGCGCGACAGATGCGTCAGCTCGCAGCGGCTGAGCGAGTCGGGAACCGGGCGCGTCAGGGCGATCAAGGGCATTCTTGAGGGCTCATCGTCTCTTCCGCCTGACCGGAAGCCACGGGTCAAGTGGCAAGTACAACGGAAGGAACAAAGAAATCGTCGATGCGCTTTCCGTACTCGCCGTAGCCTTGGCGGAGGCGGTCAGGCGGAAGCACCAGCATCAATGAATCCCCGATTCGCCCGCCAGCGCCTTGACCACGTCGCCGAGGACGTTCTTGGCGTCGCCGAAGACCATCAGCGTATTGTCGGCGTAATAGAGCTCGTTCTCGATGCCGGCGAATCCCGGGTTCATCGATCGCTTGATCGCGATGCAGGCCTTGGCTTTGTCCGCATCGATGATCGGCATGCCGAAGATCGGGCTCGACTTGTCGTGCCGGGCGGCTGGATTGACCACGTCGTTGGCGCCGACCACCATCACGACGTCGGTTTGTGGAAGGTCGTGATTGATGTCGTCCATCTCGACGAGCGCTTCGTACGGCAGCTCGGCCTCGGCGAGCAGGACGTTCATGTGTCCCGGCATGCGGCCCGCGACCGGATGGATCGCGAACTTCACGTCGATCCCCCGCTTGGTGAGCTGATCGTAGATTTCCCGGACCCGGTGTTGTGCCTGCGCGACGGCCATGCCGTAGCCGGGAACGATCACGACGCTGCCCGCGTTCTCCAGCAGATCGCCGGCATCACGTGCGGTGCCGCTCTTGACCACCTTCGCTTCACCGGCGGCCGCCGATGCCTGCACCTGCCCGAAGGCGCCGAACAGGACGTTCGTGAAGGAACGGTTCATCGCCCGGCACATGATGATCGACAGGATCAAGCCTGACGACCCGTCCAGCGCGCCGGCGATGATCAGGACCTTGTTCTCGAGCACGAATCCCATCGCGACTGCGGAGAGGCCGGCATAGGAGTTCAGCAGCGAGATCACGGTCGGCATGTCCGCGCCGCCGATGGGAATGATCAGCAGCACGCCGAAGACGAGCGACAGCACCAGGATCACGATGAACAGCGGCCACTGATCGGGATTCATGATCAGGTACACGGACGACCCCACGGCAATCGCCAGCAGCGACAGGTTGATCACGTTCTGGCCCCGATACGTGATCGGTCTGGTGGGAATGATCTCCTGCAGCTTCCCCGCAGCCATGAGGCTGCCCGTGAACGTCAGGCCGCCGAGAATCACCTCGAGCGCAATGGCGCCGGTGCGGAACGCCGTCAGCCCGCCTTCGTGCAGCCAGAGCGAGTACTTCGCGGCGCCGACGAGCGCGGCGGCAAGGCCGCCGAACGCGTGCGACAGCGCGGTCCGCTGCGGCACCGCGGTCAGCGGCACCTTGGAGAGCGGAATGCCGATCGCCGTCCCGACCACCATCGCCGCGATGATCCACGTGTAGTCGACGATCGTCGGACGAACCATCGTGCCGGCTATCGCGGCGGCCATGCCGGCAACGCCAGCGGCGACGCCGCGGCGTGCCGTCGAGGGGTGATTGAGCCAGCGCAGGGAAAGGATGAACAGGATCGCCGCGGCCAGATACCCGGCCTGCGTCAGATGCTCGGCCATTTACTGGCGCCTCCGCTCCCGGAACATCCGCAGCATGCGATCCGTGATCAGGAAGCCGCTGACGATGTTCGTCATCGAGGCTGCCACGGCGATCGTGCCGAGGACCAACGCGAGGGTGGAATGCTGCTCGCCGGCAATGATGATCGAGCCGACGACGGCGATGGCCGAGATCGCGTTCGTCAGGGACATCAGCGGCGTATGGAGGAGGCGCGACACGTTCTGGATGACCTGGAAACCGACGAACGTCGCCAGGACGAACACGAACAACATCGACCACATGTCAAGAGCGGGCATGAACACTCCGGAAAGGATGTCGCGACACTGCCCGGGATTGTAGTGCATGAACCGACGAAGTCAGAATGGGGAGACAGACGATGTTGACCGCAACCAGCGACGGGCTGTACTGCGCCGCAGGCGATTTCCATATCGACCCGTGGAATCCTGTCGCGCGCGCCGTCGTCACGCATGCGCACGGCGATCACGCGAGACCCGGCAGCGCCTCGTATCTGTGCGCGGCGCCAGGCGCGGGACTGCTCAGGCGACGGTTCGGCAGCGACACCGTCATTGAAACCCTGCTGTACGGGCAGCGGCTCACGCTCGGTGACGTCGTCGTCAGCCTGCACCCGGCCGGGCACGTGCTCGGTTCGGCGCAACTGCGGCTCGAACCGCGCAGCGGCGCGGCCGCCTCCGGCGTCTGGGTCGTGGCCGGCGACTACAAGCGCGACGCGGATCCGACGTGTGCGGCGTTCGAGCCGGTGGCGTGCGACACCTTCGTGACCGAATCCACGTTCGGCTTGCCAATCTACCGCTGGGATCCGACCGATGCCGTCATCCAGGACATCTTCGGATGGTGGAACGGTAATGCGGCGGAGGGCAAGTCGTCGGTGCTGTTCTGCTACACGATCGGCAAGGCCGAGCGCATCCTCGCGGAGCTCGCGCGCGTCACCGATCGAACCGTCTTCGTGCACGGCATGATGCTGCCGATGATCGAGGCGTACCGCGAGGAAGGCGTCGCGCTGCTGCCGGTGCGGTCGGCCACCGATCAGCCGCGCGGGACCTCGTTTGCCGGCGAGCTCGTGCTCGCGCCGCTCCCGGCGAGAGGCACGCCCTGGATGCGCCGGCTCGGCAACCATTCCGACGCGTTTGCCTCGGGACTCATGCGCGTCCGCGGCGTCCGCCGTCAACGCGCGTTCGATCGCGGCTTCGTCCTGTCCGACCACGCCGACTGGCCGGCGCTGCTGCGAACCGTCCGAGACACCGGTGCGCGTCGCGTGTTCGCCACACATGGACACGCCGAACCGCTGGCGCGGTTTCTCGCCGAACAGGGTTGGGTGTCAGGAACGATCCGCACGGCGTGGGAAGGGGAAGGCGAGTAGGCGGGCAAGCACGTGCTACGTCATACGTCCTACGTGCGCACGTGCTTCTCGTGCTACGTCCTACGTGCAAGCGTGCAACGTGCAGACGTGCTACGTGCGAAGTGCTACGTGTCAAGTGCGACGTGCCCACGTCCCGCGTGCGACGTCGGCACGAGCATCGGCACGAGCGCCCCCACGTAGCACGTAGCACGTAGCACGTCGCACGTGGCACGTAGCACGCAGCACGAGAAGCACGTGAGCACGTAGAACGCAGGACGTAGCACGGACAGATCCTCACCATGCACCTGTTCTCCCAACTCTTCGACGCCATCGACCGGACGACCTCGACCAATGCGAAGGTCGCGGCGATGGCGCGGTATTTTGCGGCGGCGCCGGCGGCGGATGCGGCGTGGGCGGTGTTCTTTCTCACCGGCCGGCGGTTGAAGCGGCTGGTGCCGTACGCCGCGATCCATGACTGGACGCTCGCCGCGACCGGGCTTCCCTCGTGGGTGATCGAGGAATGCTATTCGGTGGTTGGCGACGGGGCGGAAACCGCCGCGCTGGTGCTGGACCAGCTGCCGCGGGTCGATGGCGGAGAATCGCTGCCGCTCGCCAGGTGGGTTGAAGAACGCATCGTGCCGCTGCGCGGCATGCCGCCCGATCTGCAGCGGGCACGCGTCATGGAGTGGTGGGCGCCGCTCGATCGCCTGCAGCGATTCGTGCTGTTGAAGATGGTCACCGGCGAGCTGCGCGTGGGCGTGTCGCAGACGCTGGTCGTGCGCGCGCTGGCGCAGGCGGCCGCGCTGCCGGTCGCGACGGTGGCGGCGCGGCTGATGGGAGACTGGACTTCGTCGCCCGAATGGTTCACGTCGCTGCTGGCGCAGGAGGCGACCGATGTCGATCAGTCGCGTCCGTACCCGTTCTTCCTGGCGTCGCCGCTCGAGGAGGATCCGGCCACGCTCGGCGATCCCGCGGCATGGGTGCTGGAATGGAAATGGGACGGTATCCGCGCCCAGCTCGTCCGGCGCGGCGGCACGGTGCACCTCTGGTCGCGCGGCGAAGAGCTGATCACTCACCGGTTCCCGGAGATCGCCGCCGCAGCCACTCACCTGCCCGATGGAACCGTCCTCGACGGCGAGGTGCTGGCGTTCCGCGACGGCCGGCCGCTCCCCTTCTCGGCCCTGCAGCAGCGGATCGGCCGCCAGAAGCAGGTCGCCCAGATGGCCCGCACCGTGCCGGTCGTCTTCATGGCGTACGACATCCTCGAGGACAACGGCCTCGACATCCGCGATCGCCCGCTCGTCGAGCGCAGGGCACGACTCATCGAGCTGCTGGGGGGCAGCGACGTCACCGAGGAGTCCGGCGTCCTGCGAGTCTCGCCCACCGTCGCGGCGGCAAGCTGGGACGACCTCGCGGCCGAGCGGGACGGCTCGCGCGCGCGCGGCGTCGAGGGGCTGATGCTCAAACGCGGCACATCCACCTACGGCGTCGGACGTCGTCGCGGAGAGTGGTGGAAGTGGAAGATCGATCCGTACTCGATCGACGCCGTGCTCATCTACGCACAGCCGGGCAGCGGCAAGCGGGCGAGCCTGCTGACCGACTACACGTTCGGCGTCTGGCACGAAGGCGCGCTCGTACCGGTGGCCAAGGCATACTCCGGGTTGTCGAACGAAGAGATCGGCGAGATGGACCGCTGGATCCGGCGCCACACCGTCGAACGATTCGGGCCGGTCCGGCACGTCGAACCGGTTCACGTTTTCGAGCTGGGATTCGAGGGCATCGCGCGCTCGACCCGCCACAAGTCGGGCATCGCGGTCCGGTTCCCGCGAATGCTGCGATGGCGCAAGGACAAGCGTCCCGAGGAAGCCGACACATTGGAGAATGTTCGGCGTCTGCTGGAATCGACGGAGAAACATGGTGAATAGCAGTCAACTCCGAATCTCCAACTCCCAGACTTCCAAAGTGTTCTGCGCGCACAAGAGGGCAAACATCCGCCGATTCAGCTATTCCGTCGCGACTTTCACCCAGATGGTGCGAGTCGGGCCCTTTGGGAGCTGGGAGTTGGAGGTTGGGAGTTGGACTTCTGATCGCGGCTCCCCTGATCCTCTCCGCTCAGCCAGCCTCCTTCGTCGTCGAAGAAGCCACCATCTCGCAGATCCACACGGCGATGAAGGCCGGGCGCCTGACCTGCGGCGCCCTCGTCACTACCTACCTGAAGCGCATCGACGCCTTCGACAAGCAGGGCCCCGCGCTCAACGCCATCGTCGAGATCAATCCCGAGGCGGCGCGTGAGGCGGCCGAGCTCGATCGGCGGTTCAAGTCATCGGGTCCGGTCGGGCCGCTGCACTGCGTCCCGGCGATCGTCAAAGACAATTTCGAGACCATCGGCCTGCAGAGCGCCGCGGGATCGCTGGCCCTGAAAGGATTCGTCTCGACGAAGGATGCATTTCAGGTTCGCCGCATCAAGGAAGCCGGAGCGATCGTGCTCGCCAAGTCGAACATGGCGGAGTGGGCCTTCACGCCATATGAGACCGTCAGCTCGATCCTGCCGGGATACACGAAGAACCCTTATGCCCTCGACCGGGTGACCGCCGGATCGAGTGGAGGCACCGCCGCGGCGGTGGCGGCGAACTTCGGCGCGGTCGGTCTGGGCAGCGATACCGGCAATTCGATTCGCGGGCCGTCCTCCCATCAGAGCCTCGTCGGCATTCGATCGACGATGGGATTGACGAGCCGCGCGGGTGTCGTCCCGCTCAGCGTGCTCGCCGACATCGCCGGACCGATGACGAGGACCGTGCAAGATGCGGTCGCCGTTTTCCAGGTGATTGCCGGCGGGGATCCGGCCGATCCCATTACGGTCGACGATCCAGCGCTCGCGCCGTTCCGCCCGACTGGCCGTCCGGCCGGGATCCCGGACTATGCCGCGGCGCTCGTCCGCGATGGACTGAAGGGCGCGCGCATCGGGGTATTGCGCCAGGCCTACGAGCGGGATACGACCGATCCGGAGATCGTCAGCGTGTTCGAGGCGGCGCTCGAGGGCATGCGCCGCGCCGGCGCAGAGATCGTCGATCCCGCGGCCGTGGCGCTCGAGCAAATCCGCCGCGCGCCAGGCGCCGCGCCATGCGGTGGATTCAAGTACGACATCAACCGCTATCTCGCCACGCACGGTGAGCGCGTGCCGGTGAAGAGCCTGCAGGACATCATCCGCTCCCGGCAGTTTCATCCGACCGTCCAGCGGCGGCTCGAGCAGTCACAGGAGGGGCCGGAGAACGGCCACGATACGCCAGCCTGCAAAGCCGAAGCGGAATACCGGGCCGAGGTGCGGCGGGCCGTCACCGATACGATGGACACGCTCCGGCTCTCCGCGTTCGTCTACCCGACGTGGAGCAACGTCCCGCGCCTCATCGGCGATCTCAACACCCCGCACGGCGACAACAGCCAGTTCTTTTCGCCGACGACGGGCTTCCCCTCGATTCAGGTGCCCATGGGCTACACGCGCCGGAACACGCTGCCGGCAGGAGTCACGTTCTTCGGGCGGGCGTGGGACGAGCCGACGCTCATCAAGCTGGCGTATTCCTACGAGCAGCAGACGAGACACCGGCGCGCGCCGTCGAGCGCGCCGCGGCTCGCGGCCAGCAGTCGATGATGTGAAGTGAGTCGACCGGTTAAATCCGTTTCTCGATCCGGCGGCGGGCACGGGTTAGCAGCGGCAGCACCGGATGCCGCTTCAGGAGCTCGACCGCATCATCGAATGAGGTCCATCGCCGCTCGCGGAACACGTCCTCTTCCCACCTCTTCTCCTGCGCGACGACCTCCATCACGTACACCGCAACGGTGAGCGTGGTGTCCCATTTCTGATAGGTGTAGCGCCCGAGCAGATCGCCGACCACCCGGCCCGAAAGACCAGCCTCTTCCCACGCCTCGTTGAGGGCCGTTTCCTCGCGCGTGTCGCCGGGGTCGACGAGTCCCTTCGGAATCCCCCAGGACTTCGAGCCCTTTCTCCGGATCAGGCACATCTGGAGCTTTCCACGCGTGCGACGGACCGGGATGGCTGCAGCCTGCTGCATGAGCACTCTATCGGCCGATGGCCTTGACCTCTCTTCGTGAAGAGCGGTTGCGACCACGCGGTCAGGCGGCGGGGATCGCTCACCTCGCAACTTACCAGACGAGGCCGCATCGCAGAACCAGCTGAACCGTTATTTTCCGCCTACCAGGCCCCCTGCCGCGTCCGCCTGGCGAACAACATATATGTACCAACGTCCGGCCTGGGATAGGTCGGCTCGATTCGCCGCGGATTGGTCTGCAGAAGTGTGAATTCGCTGAACAGCGCTTCGTACTGCCCGATCGCGCGGCCGATTGTGCACATGCCGGTGTCATCTTCGACCGCGCCATCCCGATGCTCCGGATCCGTTTCTTCACAGATCAGGAGCACGCCGCCCGGTCGCAGGACGCGCGAGATCTCCCGGGCCGCTGCGAGGGCGACGGTGTCGGTCAGGTGCTGAAGGACCGTGAACGTCAGCGCACAGTCGAACGACGCGCCGGCGGCGGGCAACGAGGTCAACGAGTCGACCTGATGAAACCGGATCGCCGGCAGGAGCCGGCTGGCTTCTTCGACGAAATGCGGCTCCCGCTCGAAGCCCTCGACATGGTCGAAGAACTCCGTCAGGACGACCGTCATCCGCCCGTACCCGGCGCCCACCTCACACGCCGCGCCAGGACGGCGCCCCCCCAGCGCCCATGAGAGCAGCGTTCGCACGTCCTGCTGTTCACGATACGTACGAACCGAAAACGCCGCATCCCGGACGTCGACGACATGCTCCTGCTGCCAAACCGCACGCATTCGTTCCACCATCGCCACGATCTGAACCTGTGAACCGCTGAACCCTTGAACCCGAACCCTTGAACTCCCGAACCTTTGAACCTCTGAACCGATAATCCGTCAACGCGCCCAATCTCGCCTGCCTGATGATCTCCCGCACGCCCGGCCGCGTGCCCGAGCTGCAGGAGGCCGATTCGGAACAGCCGCGCGCCGATCCGGATCCCGATCCAGGTCGCGGCAACCAGGACGACGAACGGGCCCACGATCTCCCACCAGTGGATCGATGCCGCATCCGTGCTCGTGCGCAGCACGATCACCTGCCCTGACGTCAACGGCAGCCAACTCAGTACGCGCGCCACGGGCCCGTTCGGTTCACGCAGCAGGATCACGATCAGCATCAACGGCAGGGCCGCGGTCAGCGACCACACCATCGACAGCTGCTGCGCTTCACGCATGTTCGTGCCGAGCGATCCGGTCCCGAGCATCAGGCCGCCGAAAAACAGGAACGAGACAATGAAGAACGGAATGGCGACGCCGAGCGCGAGCCACGGCACGTCGATTCGGGAGGACATGAGCAGCGGCACGATCCCGAGGGTGGTCGTCAGCGCCATCAGCAGCCAGACCGCGATCTGCAGGAGGCCGGCGCCGCCGAGTCCCAGCAGCTTGCCTGCCAGGATCTCATCGGGATTGGCGGAAGCGAGCAGGACCTCGACGACCTTGTTCTCCTTCTCTGTCGCGGTGCCCTGCATGAGATACCCGGAGGTCATCAGGACCGACAGGAGAAACAGGACCATGAACACGAGCGGCACTGCCAGCCGGATGACCGACGCGGCGGGGCCGCCATCACGAATCTCGCCGGATCGGGTCACCGCAAACCGCTGCGTGCGTTGTATCGGTTTCATGATCCGCGCCGACGTGTCGGCGTCGAGCCGCGTCGAGACCAGCCGCTCCCGGATCAGATCCTCGAACGCGTCCCGTGAGTCGAACGACGAGAAGCTGAACGAATCGGGAATGAAGATGTCTACGCGTCCTTTCGCCAGGTAGTCCGGCGGCACGACGAAATACCCCTTGATCGTCCGTTGCGCGAGCGCCGTCCTCGCCTCGTGATCGCGCGCGAACGGCCGGAAGACGAGATTGGACGTCGGTATCGCGCGGTTCAGCGCCTGGCTCTGACCGGCAGCCTCCAGCGAGCGGCGCATCTCGTCTGGCAGCTGCGGGCCTGACGCGCCGGTAACGTCCGCGGTCAGCCCGAGGACACCCGCCTCGTCGACAATCCCATAGACCACCCGTTCCGGCAAATGCACTTGCGCGTAGTAGGCGGGAATCGCGACGACTGCGCCGTAGGCCGCCATGAAGACGGGCATGCCGAACGTCGCGATCAGATAGCCCGGGCGCTTGACCGCGGCGAGGAATTCGAAGGTGGCGACCGTGGAGATCTTCTGCCAGCGATTCACGCCCGCTTCTCCCGGACGACGCGGAGGAAGATGTCCTCCATCGGCGCGAGAATCGGTTCGAAGCGATCGATGACCGCGCCGGCCTGCACCATGGCGGTGAGGACCTCGTTCGGCGGCGTGCCGTTGGCCATCATCACGCGCCAGTTTCCATCTCCGTCCTGGGTCATCGTGTCGACACCCGGGACGCGTGGCAGCGCGCCTCGCGAGTGGATCCTGATCTCGGGCAGCGAATAGCGCCGCCGGACTTCGTCGACGGCGCCGTACACGATGAGCTGCCCTTTGTCGAACAGCGCCACGCGATCGCAGAGCGCCTCGACCTGATTCATCTGGTGCGTGGAGAGGATCGTCGTCCGGCCGCTGTGCCGGCGCTCCAGGAGCAGATCCTGGACGAGGCGCACGTTGATCGGATCGAGGCCCGTAGTCGGTTCGTCCAGCACGCACAGCTCCGGATCGCTCACGAGCACCGCGGCAATCTGCACCTTCTGCGACATGCCCTTGCTCAGGCGATCGACCTTCCAGGTCGCGACATGCGCGAGCTCGACCTTCTCCAGCCAGGCAAGCGATCGCCGCCGGGCCTCGCGGCGCGTCAGCCCCTTCAGCGCGCCGAAGTAGGTCATGATGTCGATGACCGGCTGCTTGGTGTAGAGTCCGCGTTCTTCCGGCAGGTAACCGAGTCTGTCGAGATGATGCCGCCGTCTCGGCTCGCCAAAAAGGGTGACGGTGCCCTGGTCGGCCCGGATGATGTCCATCAGGATCCGAATCAGGGTGCTCTTTCCTGCGCCGTTCGGACCGAGCAAGCCGAAAATCTCGCCGGCGTTCACGTCGAACGTGACGCCGCAGAGCGCCACGGTTCGACCGTACGACTTCTCGATCCCGTCGAAAGTCAGGATCGGCACGTCACGCGCCGGCGCGCTTCGGCAGGGTCATCCCGGTAACCCGTCTCACGGTGTCGAGCACGAGCTCGGTCGCTTCCCGGTAGAACGCTCCCGGGATCTTGTCCGCGGTATCGGTCGGCTTGTGATAATCGGAATGATCCTCGACGCCGAAGTAGAGAAACGGAATGCCGGCGGCGTGAAAGGGACCGTGGTCCGAGGACTGCGTCCAATCGTCCATGCCCGGAACGCCCGGACGATCGTGACCGAACCGCACGGTTATGGCGCGTCCCTTGATGGCGCCATCGACGGCGGGCTTGAGCGCTGGGTAGCGGTGGGTGCCGGCAACGTAGATGACGTTCTTGTCGCCGCGGCCGACCATGTCCATATTGATGACCGCCGAGATGCGGGACAGATCGATCGGCGGCTTCGCAACGAAGTGCCTGGCTCCTCGCAGCCCCTGCTCCTCGCCGTCGAACGCGACGAACGCCACCGACTTCGCCGGCTGGTTCGCAGCCAACCACCGGGCAATGGCAAGCATCGCGGCCACGCCCGATGCATTATCGTCAGCGCCGTGATGGATCCGCCCGTCGCGAACGCCGAGGTGATCGTAGTGGGCGGTGACGAGGACGAATTCGTCCGGCGCACTGCCGCCGCGGATCATTCCCATCAGATTGGTGGCGTCAGGGAATTCACGCTTCGCGCCGCGGGCTTCGACGAATGAGAACTTCTGCTCGTGGGTGCCGCCGAGCGGCTCGAGCTTCAGCTCCTTGAACCGCCCGAGGATGAAGGCCTGGGCACGGCGGCTTCCGGCTGTGCCCGTCAAACGTCCTTCGAGCTCAGGCGCCGACAGCGCCTGCACGTCCTCGAGCAGTTGCCGTCCGTCGACGCGCGCTGGGGCACGCTGTTCTCCGCTCTGGGGGGCGGTGGCCGGCGCCTGGACTGCCGTCCGAGTTGCGCCTCCGCGCCCCGCGAACGGCCGCGCGGTCACCACTGAATCCAGCGCCGCAATCGAGACGAGGAAGTGGAGAGCCGCAGCCAGCGCGAAGCGTCGCATGCAGCCAATTGTAAGGCCGAGGCGATCGGCTGGGGACGCAGTCGACCGGAAAGTGTGCGCTCACACCTGCTCGTGCGACAACGACGATCAGGCGCGGCGGCTGAAAGACCGGACGGTGCGGATGGACGCGCTCCTCGAGCGGCGGAAATGAGTTGAGGACGCGCTCACTGAACAGGGATGTTGTCGATCGGGAGGGACGACGGGCCGGCCGCAAGCGGACCGGCCCGTCCAGTGCACCTTACTAACGCTTAACCACCTTCCTCTACTTCGAGCAGGAACCCCCACCGCTTGCCGGCTTCACTGATGTCACGCGGAGAGTCGGCTCTGACGACGAGCCGCTCGGGCTCGCTCCCGGACTTGTCGCGCTTCCGGGCGTCGGGGCGCCCGCTGACGGGCTGCCACCGCCGCTCGACCGTGCGGAAACCGACCCGCTGATCTCGACCCGCTTACCGACGTACTGCTGCAGGTCGTCCCCTCCGCTGAGCCGATAGCTGCTCGGGCGAGCGCTGCCCGACGTGCCCGCGGGTGCACCTGCCGCGGATCCGGCGGCACCAGCCGGCGCCGCACCTCCGGCAGTCGAGGCGCTTGGGGTGATGTCGGTCAGTACGAAACCACCGGTGCTCGCCCCTGCAGCCGCACCCGGAGCGGCTGTCGAGCCGCCGCCAGCGGCCTGTACGCAGCCGGTCAGCGTCATCGTCTGCGCCGACGGGCGGTCGGCCGGCTGACTCTGACTGCTCGGCTGACTCGGCGGTTGACTCGGCGGCTGACTCGGCGGCTGACTCTGAGGCTCCTGAGCTGATACGCCGACTGCGAGCGCGACGCTCAACATCGTCCCGAAAAGAAATTGCCGTTTCATTCGCAAAACCCTCCACAAAAATGATTCGTGTTTTTAGCGTTGCTGAAAACGCGGCGCCGGAGGGATGGCCGCGCCAGGGACTGCTCCTGAGCGCATGTGATGGTGGGAGCTGAACTCCGACGCCGCACGCTTTCGATAGCACCGCACGTGCCGAGAGCGAAAGGCTGAGCGCTGCTTCGCAGAAACATCAGCGATTTTCACGTATCCACCCAAACGCTCGAGATCGACCTCTGCGACTGGGAGCTGTAGCGATTTCAAACGCGGCTAACGCGACGCCGATACGCCCTTCGGCTCGGTACGCGACGCACCCGAGTCGCTCGCCAAGGGCCACGCGATGCCGTCGAAATCACCTCCTGTGAGCCCGGACGATCGAGGATGGTCCGGCAAATCGGGGAGCGATCGTGCGAATAGCAGGGGCGCGGGCAACTGTGAGGAAAATCAACTCCCGCTGTGACTTGCGCCGATCGGCCGCAGCGTCGCTGTAATTTGTTCACATGAGGCGAATTCACTCGAGCTGATCGAATCGGAGCACTGGTCTCACCGGCTCTGCGATATCGCGACTTATCGACGAGCGGGACGTCGGGATGTAGAAATAGACCCTGTCGACGGCGCGCGGCCGACATGCGCGGCGGAGGAATTGTCGGGGAAGAAGACTCGTCGGGATTCGAGACGGATCCCGCGTGACCGGTGAGAGTCAGCGAGCTCGAACCAATCGATTAGCTGGCGCGGAAGTACGCGCCGTCGGACCCCAGACACAGAAAGCCCGCGTCAACGAGCGCGTCGAACATTCCCTGACAGCGCGTCTCGTCTAACATCCACACTCTGCAGGCCTGAGCGCGTGTGAGACGGAGACCGGGAACGTGCGCGTAGCCGCCGAGGATCGTGTCGAGGGCCGATCCGACATCCGCGTAAGCACAGCTCACAAACGACTGCATGTGGACTCTCGGGCGTTTTGACGGACGTGGCCCAAGCAATCCAAGTGCCACAACAGTGCTAGACTCTGCGTCGTCAAAACGCCGGAGGCATCGATGATCGCGCGCGGTCTGCCTTTCGTTCTGGTGATTGCACTCACTAGCGCCACCAGCGCCGGTCAACTGCCCTCATCACCCGGGACGCCAGACGACACGCCTGGGACCGGGGTCATCGTCGGGCAAGTGATCGATCCAGGCAGCGGCAGAGGCGTACCCGGCGTAATCGTCTCCATCGCCGGCCCACCCGCAACCCCGGTTCTCCAGAATCCATCAGCGCCGGTCCCGACCCCAAATCCTGCGTCGCTCACCACAGCCGACGGACGGTTTCTGTTCCGCGATCTTCGCAAGGGCACGTACTTCATCACCGCAAGCAAGCCCGGGTACCTCACTGGCGCTCATGGCGCACGCCGGCCAGGCGGCGGCAGCGCCCCGATCGATCTCGACGACGGCGAGCACGTCACCGACGCGGTGGTGCCGGTATGGAAATGGGGCACGCTGTCGGGCACGGTCACGGACGAAGCGGGCGAACCCGTCGTCGGGCTCGAGGTACGCGCCTATCGGCGCGGCATCGCGTCGGGACGACGGCAGTTCTCGGCGCCGGTCTTGGGATCTACTGATGATCGCGGCGAATACCGCATCTCGAACCTGATGCCTGGTGAGTATGTGGTCGCGGCCGTCGGCATGCAGTCTTCGTTGCCGATGGCTGTAGCCGAGACGCTTCGAGACACCATGCAGGGCCCGGGCCCCGACCCGACGCGCACGTCGATCATGTCCGCGATGTTCGAAGCCGGCGCGAGAACCCCGCCGATGATGCCCGGCATGTCGAACGCAGTTCAGGTCGGCTCGTCACTGCAGACCGTCACCGGGCCCGTTCCGCCGCCCGTCACTGACGAGGCACGCGTCCTCACGTATCCCACGACGTTTCATCCTGCGGCGCGCACGCTTCGCGAAGCGACCGTGCTCACGCTTCGGTCCGGCGAGGATCGCACCGGTATCGACTTCGATCTGAAGCCTCTGCGTGCGACGCGTGTCTCCGGAACGATCGTTGGTCCGGACGGTCCCGGCGCCCTGATCGCCGTCAGGCTCGAACCGGCCGATGGGGACATCGTGATCGAACCGGAAGCAGTGACGATGACCGATGCGTCTGGAGCGTTCGTGTTTCCGTCGGTGCCTTCGGGGCAGTACACGCTGCGCGCCTCGCGCGTGCCGAGGCCCACGGCGGCTGGCGGGCCGATGACCATCGTGCAGAGCGGCGGCATGACGGTATCGAGCGTCAGCGGACCAGCGCCCGCGCTGCCGCCAGCTTCAACCGATCCCACCTTGTGGGCAGCCATGCCGCTCGCCGTGGGTCAGACTCCGCTGACCGGCATGACGATCACGATGCAGACCGGATCGCGAGTCAGCGGCCGCATCGTGTTCGAGGGCACGGCGGATCGGCCGGATGCGGCGCAGATGCAGCGCCTCCCGATTCTCCTCGAGCCGGAAGGTGGCGCGCTGAACCTGCGCGCGGTGCCACCCGGCCGCGTCGATGCCGATGGCAACTTCTCCACGGGCGGCGTCCCCGGAGGTCGGTATTTCGTCCGGTCGCCTGTTGCGCCGCCCAACTGGCACTTCAAGGAGGCGCGATACGAGAGCATCGATCTCGCCGATGTCGCGATTGCGCTCGAGGGCAAGGATGTGAGCGGCGTGACGATCGTCTTCACCGACCGGCCGACCGAGTTGTCCGGAACGATCCGGAGTGGGCAGGGTACAGTCGACCCGGACGCCACCGTGCTGGTGTTCCCCGCCGAACCCGAGCGGTGGCAGTCACCGAATCCGCGCCGGATGCGCAGCGTTCGCGCATCGAAGGACGGCGTATACAAGACGACCGGCCTGCCGCCCGGCGATTACTACGCGGTCGCCGTGCCGGACGAATCGACGGTCGACTGGCAGGATTCGCGGCTGCTCGCGAGCTTCGCGCGAGACGCCACGCGCATTTCGCTGGACGACGGGGAGAAGAGGGCGCAGGACCTCCGGACTCAGCAGAAGAGGTGATCATGACCAGCCATCTCCTGCTCGCCCTGGCTTTGTGGTTCACCCAGCAGCCGCCGCGGGATGCCGCGGCCGGAAAAGCGGCAACACCGACCGTGGGCACGGCCAGCATCTCGGGCATCGTTGTGACCGATGACCCGGATCGGAAGCCGGTGCGGCGCGCGCGCGTCTCGATCATGGACAACGAACGCCGCCACGGTGCGACCGTCGTGACCGACGAGTCGGGACGGTTCACGTTCAAGAACGTTCCCGCGGGGCGCTACTCGATCACGCCCACGAAGGCTGCATGGGTCGGGACTTCCTACGGTGCGACGCGGCCCAACCGTCCGGGCACGCCGATTACGGTTGCCGACGGTCAACACGTCGACAAGCTCACGATCCGGCTCGCGCGCGGCGCCGTGATTACAGGCACCGTGACCGATGAGTACGGGCGTCCGATGGTCAGGGCGTCGGTCACGGCGTTTCGATACATTTTTCAGGGCGGCACGCGCACGCCGATCCCCGCCGGGCCCATCGCGACGACCGACGATCGAGGTGTCTTCCGCATCTACGGGCTGGCACCCGGACAATATCTGGTCGGTACGTCACCTCGCGGCGCGACCGGCCCCCCCGGAGGCGAGCTGCGGCAGACTACCGACGCCGAGATTCAACGGGCGCTTGCCGAACGCGGTCGCGGCAATCGCGCGCCGGATCACACGCGCCAGGACGAGCGCAGCACGACCGTCGCCTACGCGGCCGTGTTCTACCCCGGGACCACAATGGTGTCGCAGGGCTCGCTGATCTCAGTCGCCGCCGGTGAAGAGCGCAGCGGAATCGACTTTCAGGCGTCCCTCGTGCCGACGTCGCGCGTCGAAGGCACAGTGGTCCTGCCCGACGGCGGTGTCGCAGCAGCCGTATCGGTGAACCTCGTGTCCAGCGATGGAGCCACGCCAGGCTTCGGATTCGAGAACTTCAGAGTCAGCCGCACCAGCGCCGAAGGACGGTTCCTTTTCTCGGGGTTGCCGTCCGGGCGGTACACCATCCTCTCGAGAGCCGCGTCGCCGCGCGATTCCGCCGGCGCCCGCGACTCCGCCGGCTGGCCGTCCGGCCCAGCCGACCACGCCGTCGTTGTGGGCCATGTCCGATATCGTCCTCGACGGCCAGAACGTAAGCGGACTGACGCTCACCCTCCAGCCGGGATTCACGGTCTCGGGCCGCCTCGATTTCAAGGGCACGCTGGCGCCGCCAGACGTCTCGCGAGCTGCGCATCCAGCTGATGCCCATCACATCCCCCGGGCAGGTCGTATCCGGCGTATCGCCGGCCGTCGTCAACGCGGACGGCAGCTTCACGATGACGCGGGCGTGACGCCGGGACAGGACCCGGGTCATGGCGGCGACACCGAGTGTCCGGCCTGACGAGCCAGGCTGGGTCCTGATGTCGGCGGTGTTCAATGGACGCGATGCGCTCGATACGCCACTCGAGCTCCGCCAAAGTGTCAGCGACGCCCTGCTCACCTTCAGCGACCGCCCGGCGGAATTGTCCGGTTCACTGCAGGATCCAGCGGGCCGACCCGCGCCCGACTACTACGTCATCGTGTTTTCGTCGGACCGCACGCATTGGACACCGCAGTCCCGCCGGGTCCGCGCGATGCGGCCCTCAGCCGAGGGACGATTCACCGTCCGCAACCTGCCGGCCGGGGACTACCTGATTGCCGCGGTGACCGATATCGAGGACGGCGAATGGGGTGACCCTGGCGTGCTGCAGCAGCTGTCGACCGTCTCGATGAAGCTCACCCTCGCGGAGGGCGAAAAGAAGAGCCAGGACATCCAGGTTGGCGCAATCCGGTAAACTTTGGCGCCCCGATCTGCGTCACACGACGTCTAGGAGGTGAGGATGGCGTGGTGGTCACGCAAGTCGCACGCGGGGGCCGATCAGGACGACGGGCGCGACCCGGCGCTGCCGATCATCCGGCTCGAAGGCATCTCGAAGGTGTTCAAAGGAGAGGCCGACGAGGAAACGCACGCGCTGAGAGAGGTCACGATTGACATCCAGCGCGGCGAGTACGTGTCGATTTCTGGACCGTCGGGGTGCGGCAAATCGACGTTTCTCTCAATCCTCGCGCTGCTCGAGAGCGCGAACGCGGGCACGTACTGGCTGAACGGCCGGCGGACGGATCGGCTTGCCCCGTCCGAGCGCGCGCGTGCGCGCAGCCTGGACATCGGGCTCATCTTCCAGAGCTTCAACCTGATCGGCGACATGACGGTCTACGAGAACGTCGAGTATCCGCTGACGCTGCGGAGCGCGACGCCGCGCGAACGGGCCGAGAAAGTGCACGCCGCCCTCGAACGCGTGGGCATGGCCTCGCGCGGGAAGCAGCGCCCGGGCCAGCTGTCGGGCGGCCATCAGCAGCTGGTTGCCATCGCGCGGGCGATCGCCGGCAAGCCGCCGATCCTGCTCGCCGATGAGCCCACGGGCAACCTCGACTCGAAGAGCGGCGACGCGCTCATGGAGATGATGTCAGAGCTGCACGCGGGGGGCGCAACGGTCTGCCTGGCGACGCACAATCCGAACTACATTGCGCTCGCGCAAAGGCACGTCTATCTGTTCGATGGCCGGGTCGTGGCTGAGCCGGTGGCCTGAGCGCGCGCCGCTGAAGCGGCGCGCTACGGGCGTCCGCTACCGACCCTGCTGCCTGGCGATCCCCATCCGCAGCGCCTGCAGCGTCGCCTCGGATCCGGCGAACAGCTCGTCGGGGAACCGCGTGGCGTGCTTGAGCATGTCCGCATAGATGACGTCGCTCCGATACAGATTCAGGCCGAGTCCCGCGAGGTATTGCAGACGGAGGTTCCGGTCGCGATTGATGATCGCATCGCTCATCCACGGTTCCAGATCCGGCCGTTTGCCGGCGTAGGTCGAGAACAGGTCGATGGCGGAGAGCATGCCGATTTCCGACAGCGACTGCGCGACCCGCGCATACTCCGGGCTCTTCAGCATCTGCTCGATCTGATCGACGTCGATCTTGACTGGATCGACGGTCCCCATCAGCACCAGGTCGTAGCCGGCTCCGTTCTGCGTGTTCCCCCACACCACACCGTTGGGAAACGCCTCGAGAAAGGTCGCGATCTCGCTCTTCACCGCCGCCGAGTTGCTCTCGTACAGCTGCACGAACAGGGTGACCACACCGCCCGGGTTCAGGTGCTCCTTGACCTCCTCGAAGAACTCGCGGGTATAGAGCATCGCCGCGCCCTTGACCCATGGATCGAGCGGGTCCGAGGTAATCGCGTCGAACTTCTCGTCGGTGGTCATGAGGAAGTGCCGCGCGTCGTCCAGGATCAGCCGCGTCTTCGGATTCTTGTAGACGTCGAAGTTGTGGGCGCCAAAATGCAGCGAGGCCATCACCGGCACGAGCGGTTCGATCTCGGCGATCGTGATCTGTTCCAGCTTGGGCTCGATCGAGACGGCGCCGGCCGTCACCCCCGCGCCAAAGCCGATGACGAGGACGCGTTTCTTCTCTTTCGGGATGAGCGTCGTCATGTGGCCGAGCATGCGCTGCAGCCTCATGTCCTGCGGCTCACTCGAGGCCTGGACCTTCCCGGCGTTGTGGTAGTTCAGCACGCCGTTGGACAGACGCGTGACCGCGATCGACGCGTTCCAGCCCTCGCGCATGTCGATGACTTCGGCCTGTCCGATGCGGCTGGCGGCATAGCGGCCGTAGGCGACGAGAATCGCCGGCACCGGGTGGACGTTGCGCGCGAGCCAGGCCGCGAGCATCGCGGCGGCCACGATCAGCAGCGTGCCACCGATGCGCATGCGCCCCCGCGCCTCTTCCTTCCCGGTCTCCGCGGACGCGGCATCGAGCGCGAGCAGCGACGACATCACCGACAGCACGATCAACAACTGCTGCGCGCGCTGACTGCCGACCCACACCACGAGCACCAGGCTCGACACCAGCGAACCGACAATCGCGCCGACGGTGTTCGCGGCATAGACGCCGCCGACCAGGCGCGCCGGATCCTGGCGTTCGCCCGCGACCGAGGCCAGGGCCAGCGGGAAGCTGGCGCCCCAGAGAATTGCGCCCGGCAGCATCGCCCAGAGCGAGCGCACGAGATCCAGCTGGAACGTGTACCAGGGACTGCTCGACATCGACGGATCGATCGGCCAGTACGGCAACGACTGGGTCAGGATGTACGCGGCCCACGCAATGGCGCCGGCGAGCAGCATCTGGACCCAGGCCAGCGCCAGACGCGGACGCGCGATGTTGCGTGACACCGCCGATCCGACGCTGCTGCCGATGCCGAGGCCGAGCAGGAACACGGCGAGGATCAACGAGAACGTGTAGACGGTGCCGCCATAGAGCAGCGACAGGATCCGCGTCCAGATGACTTCGGCGCCGAGCGCGGTCATCCCGGAGATGGCGATGGCGCCGTAGATCCCCCAGGCGCTGCGGTCCCGCGTGATCGCCGTCGTCTCGACTTCCACCGGCGTGTACGGCGTGACCCTCGCGATCGCCAGGGCGATCACCGCGACGAGCACATTGAGCGCCACGGCCGCGAACGTCGCCACCACCATGTCGTGAACACGCAGGAGATAGAAGCCCGCCGTCAGGCTCCCGAGAACGGCGCCCGCGATGTTGCCGCCGTAGAAGAAACCAAGCCAGGACACACCCTGGGGCGTGGTCTGGACCCACCGCGCGATCGCCGGCAGGGTCGCCCCCATCAGCAGCGTCGGCGGCAGCAGACAGAGGGCGGCCGCGATGCCGCGCAGCAGAATACCGACGATGCCGGCGCCCGCGATCGACGTGTACGCGCTCGTCAGGACAGGCATCAGGATCAGCACCAGGATGCCGACGACCGCGATGCCGAGCTCGAGGTAGGCGTAGACCTTCAGCGGGTGATGCGCGGCGGAAATCCGCCGTGGCAGCCAGAGGCTGCCCAGGCACATGCCACCCATGAAGGTACCGAGAAGGACACCCAGCGACACCGCCGAGGAACCGATCGTGAGCTGCAGGAGTTGAAACCAGACGACTTCGTAAATCAACGCCGCGCAGCCACTGCCGACGAAAAGCAACAGCAGCGCTGGCAGGTACCGGCGCTCGTTCATGAATTCACCTTCACGGGGTTGTGATCAGGTCCTCAGCCTTTGTAGAAGACAGACGGCAAGGCGGCTGGGAAACAGGGATGGTACCACGATTTACCGTGCGTTTTACGACGACGCGGACGGCTTTGTTACGTTTTCGGACAGCCTGGACATCACCCGGATCGCCGGGCGGGCGGGCACGCGCTCCAGGCCAATTCGCGCGCCGAGATGTATCATGCCTCTGCATGTTTTCCAGAGTCCCGTCCGCATCACTCGCGTTCGTGGCCTGCCTGCTGGCGGCCGATGGCATTGGCATCGCTCGCCTGGAATCCCAGGCCGGCAACAACCCGAGAATCGTCGCAGTCGGCGACATTCACGGCTCCGGCGATGGCCTCACGCAAATCCTCCGGGCAGCCGGCCTGATCGACGAGAAACAGCGATGGAGCGGCGGGAACGCGAGGCTCGTGCAGACCGGCGACTTCACCGATCGCGGTGACGACGTCCGACAGGTCATGGACCTGCTGATGCGGCTCGAGGGCGAGGCCCGGCGCGCCGGCGGCCGCGTGGACGTGCTGTTCGGCAACCACGAAGGCATGAACATCCTGCGCGACCTGCGCGACGTGTCCGCCCGCGCGTATGCCACGTTCGCGGACCAGCGTTCCGAGGACCGGCGGCGCCGGGCGTTCGAAGCCCATGCGGAAATCGCGAAGCGCAAAGGGATGACGATCGCCAGAGAGGAGTGGATGGCGGCGCATCCACTCGGGTTCGTCGAATACGTGCAGGCTCTTTCCGCAAGCGGTCAGTACGGCCGCTGGCTCCGGACACGCAAGCCGATCCTGCAGATCGACGAGACCATCTTCATGCACGCCGGCCTGCATCCCGAGCGCGTGACGACGATCGACGAAGTCAATCGCACCGTCGAACGCGAGATTCGCGGCTGGGACCAGCTGGTGGACATCCTGGAACAGAACAAGCTCGCCGCGCCGGCCTCCACGCTGCAGGAGATCATCGACGTGGCCCAGGTCGAGATCGGCAACATCGTCGTTGCCCAGAAAACCCAGGAGCCGCTGCCGGAGCACGTGACCCGCGAGTACGTCGTGCTGCTGCAGAGCCTGCAGAACATCAACACCTGGGCGCTGATCGATTCGAACGGCCCGCTGTGGTATCGCGGACTCGCCTCGGAAACCGAGGTCGCGCCGCCCGCGCTCGACGCGCTCCTCACCCGCCTCGGGGCAAAACGCTTCGTCACCGGGCACACGCCGCAGCCGGGCCGTATCGCGACCCGCTTCGGAGGCCGGGTGATTCTCATCGACACCGGTATGCTCACGAGCTTCTTCAAGTCCGGGCAGCCGTCCGCGCTGGAGATTCAAGGCGACAAGCTCACCGCGATTTATCCGGCGAACCGGGAGCCGGTGGCCACGAGCCAGAAACCGTAACCCGCCCCGTCGCGGACAAGATCTCGATCCCCGATCGCCGGTCCCCGATCGCCGATCCCGATTCGAGCCAGAATAGATTCGTATGCCCGAGCTCCCTGATGTCGAGCTCTACCTGCATGCGCTCCGGCCGCGACTCATCGGCCGCCGCATCGAGCGTGTGCGAATCGGCAATCCGTTCATCGTCCGCACCTACGACCCACCGGTGTCTGCGATCGAAGGCGTCTCCGTGCGCGACATCGGACGAATGGGCAAACGTCTGGTCTTCGCGTTCGACGGCGACCTGTTCATGATCATGCATCTGATGATCGCCGGACGTCTGCGCTGGCGCGAGCACGGTGTCGCGATTCCGGCGAAGGTCGGCATGGTGGCGTTCGATCTTCCGGACGGAACCCTGTTGATGACCGAGGCAGGGTCGAAGCGTCAGGCCTCGATTCACATCGTCCGCGGCCGGACCGCCCTCGCTGATCACGATCCGGGCGGCCTCGAGGTGCTCGACACCGACCTCACGACGTTCGCCGCCCGGTTGACCGCCGAGAACCACACGTTGAAGCGGGCGTTGACCGACCCCCACATCTTCAGCGGCATTGGCAACGCCTACTCGGACGAGATTCTGCACGCCGCACGGCTGTCGCCGATGAAGCTGACCTCGTCGCTCACGGAAGAGGAAATCGAGCGCGTGTTTCATGCGGCCCAGGAAACGCTGCACGAGTGGGTCGAGCGTCTGCGGGATCAGGCCGGCAGCGACTTCCCGGACAAGGTCACCGCGTTTCATGCCGAGATGGCGGTGCACGGCAAGTACGGCAAGCCGTGTCCGGTCTGCGGCCAGCCTGTCCAGCGCATCGTGTACGCGCGCAACGAGGCGAATTACTGCAGCGTCTGTCAGGCGGGCGGAAAGCTGCTGTCGGATCGCGCCCTGTCCCGCCTGCTCGGGCAGGACTGGCCGAAAAGCCTCGAAGAAATGGAGACGAGGCGGCGGGCCGCGCGCCAGGGATGAGCCGGTTCGCCGCCCTTTCGCGCCTTCCAGAGCATGAGAGATGAGGGCCTCCTGCAGCGCTGGGTCAAGTTCAACGGAGTCGGGGCAATCGGGATTGCCGTGCAGCTCACGATCCTCGGCTGGCTGGTCCGGCAGGCAGGGCTGCACTACCTCTGGGCGACGGCAATTGCCGTCGAAGCAGCCGTGCTGCACAATTTCCTCTGGCACGAACACTGGACGTGGAAAGACCGTCCGTCGCGCACGATCGCCGCGCTGCTGGCGCGTCTCACCCGCTTCCATCTGCTCAACGGCGCGATCTCGCTGAGCGGCAATCTCGTGCTGATGCGCGTGCTCACCGGCTCGATGCAGGTCGACCCACTCGGCGCGAATATCGTCGCCATCATCTTCTGTTCGCTCGTGAACTTCGGCGCGAGCGAGCTGCTGGTGTTCAGGCGCGCGGCCACGGTCGCGGCCCTGCTGCTCGCGGTGCAGCCGCTGGCGGCCTCGAGCCGTGACGATGGCGGCACGCGCACGAACGGCGAGGGCGTGCTCGCGGTAGACCTGCTGGCCCCGACCGTTCAAGCCTGGAATACCTACGAACAGCGCGTCGACACTCGGTATGCCGCGATGTCGGCCTCGAGCTCCCCGTTTTTCGCGCTCGACGCTTTCGGCGCGGGTGACTGGCGAGCAACGGCGATGCAGGGGGGCGTCGCGATGTCGCGGATCGGCCGCGCCCGCCCCGGCGACGCCGACCTGGATGTGCCGTCGGGCAAGATCCACCACTGGGCGGGGGCGGTCTTCGTCCCGAATACGTCCGTCAAAGCTGTGCTCGAGCGCCTGTCGCAGCTGGCGGGACAGGAATCCAAGCACTATGAAGAAGTGATCGCGTCGCGTCTCATTTCGCGCGACGGCGACCGCTACAAAGTCTTTCTCAAGTTGAGACGATCGAAGTTCGGCGTGGATGCCACGTACAACAGCGACCATGCTGTCGAGTACCGCCGTCTTGGCACGGCACGAGCGAGCGCGCGCAGCGTCGCCACACGGATCGCGGAAGTCGACGCAGCGGGAACGCCGCAGGAGCGCGAGAACAAAGTCGGTTCCGACAGCGGCTATCTCTGGAGACTGAATGCGTACTGGCGGTACGAAGCGGTCGGCAACGGCGTGATCATCGAGTGCGAATCGGTCAGCCTCAGCCGCGGAGTGCCCACGCTGCTGCGGCCCTTCATCACCGGCGTCGTCGAAGGTCTCGCGAGAGAGTCGCTGCAGCGGACGCTGACCGGTCTGCGCACCGCGCTCACGAAGGCCGGCTGAACGGCGGCTTCCCGCCTGCGTCTCCTGACGCGATCTCGGGCACACCCACACACGGACGCCCGGCGATTCCACGGCTCACCAGCGCGTTCACCATCAGCGCGTGCGTCACGAGCCCAGGCCGCGCCGCCCTCTCACGCGTCGCCGGGATCAGGCGAACGGCAGCAGCGCATACGCCACCAGTGACGCGGACAGAGCACGTACCAAAAGATGGCTTACTTGAAGAGGTCGTCGAATGCCTTGCGGGCACTGTTTGGTGCGGCGGACTTCGTTTCGCGCTCCACTGTAGTGCGCGGCTCGAAGGACGCGCAGGTGTTGCGCGCGTCTTTCGGCGAGACCCGGGCCGGAATCGGCTTCTGGCACTCGAACGCGGCGCTCGTGTCGAAGAAGCTGCACTGGGCGCAGGTGTGCAGGTCCGCTCCGCAGCGTGCGCAGGTGCCTTCGGGGCTCCAGGCAAGGGCGACCGTCAACTCGTTGCCGCACCGGGAGCAGCGAACGGCCTCCCGGAAGCCCGGCATGTTGAACGTCTTGGGCCGGTCCGGCGGCTGGCCCCGCGGTGCATACTCCTTCTTCGGCGCCTGCGGAGCGTCCCGCCGCGGCTCACGTGGGTCGTCCTGGTAACCGCGCTGGCGGTATTTACGATCGCTCATTGTGAAGTGCCCGCATCATACACCCGTACCCGGGCGGTCGAGCCGGCCCGAACCGCCGGCTCGGGGGGGCCGTATAGAGCCTCAGGAGATTTCGCGATGCTCAAGGTGCGTACCCGTATTTTCAGCGCCCTCGCCCTTCCCATGGTGGCCGCGGCCCTCACCGCCTGCGATATCGTCACCGCCGAGTTCAGGTCGCAGGAGACGGCGGAATGGCGCCGATCCTACGAGTTGCAGCCCGACGGGCGCGTGGAGATTGCCAATGTGAACGGCAAGATCGACGTCGCGCCCTCTGCCGGCAACACGGTCGAGGTCGTGGTGCTGAAGGTCGCAAAGGCCGGATCCCCCGACGCCGCCAAGCAGGCCCTCGAGCGCATCGAGATTCTCGAATCCGCGTCACCCTCCGTGGTCAGGCTCGAAACGAAGTTTCCGCGCAGCAGCAGCTTCTTCAACATGGGGGGAGCCGAAGTGCGCTACACCGTCAAGGTCCCCGCGAGCGCCGACGCGCGCTTCAGAACCGTCAACGGCGGTGTCGAGATCGTCGGACTCACCGGGCGCGTCAACGCCGAGACGACCAATGGCGGGATTCGCGCGCGCGAGATCGGCGGCCCGATCGAAGCGTCGACAACCAATGGCGGCGTCGATGTCGAGCTCTCGAAGGTATCCGAGTCGGGCGCCAGGCTGAGCTGCACCAACGGCGGTATCAAACTGATGCTCCCCTCCGACGCTCGCGCGACGATCTCGGCCAGCATCACCAACGGCGGCATCGACACGGCCGGCCTGTCACTCGAGCCCACCGAAATCACTCGCCGCCGCCTCGAAGCCAAACTCAATGGTGGTGGACCGGTGATCAGGATCGGTGGCACCAACGGCGGCATCAGGATCGCGAGCAGATAGCGTCTACTCTCGAATTGCGCGTCGCCGATCCCACGCGCACTCTGCTCAAGCCGCCCGCGCGGCTCTGGGCTTCGCGCCATTCGCCAGCCGCTTCTGCAGCAGGCAGAGCACGACGGCTTCCCCTCTCGTCAGCCGCCCGGGCGCACGAAGGGCGCGCTTCCCACGGCGGGAACTGAAGGCCGTCATCGATCCATCGAGGTAGGCGTCGAAGATGGCCGGGTGGATATAGCACTTCCGGCAGACTGCCTTGGTGTTGCCCAGCTTCCCGGCAACGGTCTCCACGACGCTGACGATGTTCCGTTTGGCCTGCGCGTGTGACGTGACCGCCTCGCACTCGATCAGGAGCCCGGCCGCGAGGACCGTTCCCGCCCACGTGCGGAAGTCCTTCGAGGTCAGATCCTGTCCGGTGATCTCCTTCAGGTATGCGTTGACCTCTTCGGAACCGACACTCTGCCGCTGGTCGTCGCCGTCCAGATACTGAAACAGGTCGTAACCTGGAAGGTCGCGGCATTGCTTCACGATGCGCGCGAGGCGGCGATCGTCCAGATCGATCTCATGTTCGACGCCGCTCTTCCCGCGAAAGGAAAATCGCAGCCGCGCGCCGGTGACGTCCACGTGGCCGTCGCGCATCGTCGTCAGCCCGTACGAACGATTCGATTTCGCGTACTCGTCGTTGCCGACGCGGATGAGCGTCTTCTCGAGTAGCCGCACGACGGTCGCGAGAACCTTTTCGCGAGGCAGCCCCGGACGGCGCAAGTGATCCGACGTTGTCCGACGGATCCGGGGCAGCGCGTGAGCGAACCCGATCATCCGGTGATACTTCGTGTCGTCGCGGACCTCGCGCCACTTCGAGTGATAGCGGTACTGCTTGCGCCCGCGCGCGTCGCGCCCGGTCGCCTGAAGATGCCCGCGCGGATCGGGACTGATCCAGACGTCGGTCCACGCCGGCGGAATCACCAGCGACCTGATGCGCGTCAATTCCGCGCCACGGATGGCCCGGCCGTCCGGTCCGACATAGCGGAAGGCCCTTCCATTTCGCTTCCGCCGGATTCCACGTCGCGCGTCCGTCGTATACCGCAGCCCGGCGGACCTGGCTGAATCGACCGGTTGCAGGACGGCAAGTGAGGCGGCGGGATGAGAGAGGCGTCGAGTCATGAATTGAGCCGTTGGAGCTGTGTTCGGATGCGCCCTCCGAATGACCTGCGATTCGAATCCGCGTCAGTAACCGGCCAGGCGACTGCAAACCGCGCGCCGCGATCGGATTGTTGGCCGATCAGAACCTATCGCCGCAGCTGAGGTGTCCAATCGGGCTCGAAGGACGTTCCGAGCATCAAGCGGACGACCGCACCGTAATTGGCGATGCCTTCCTCGATGCGATTCGCCCGCAGGTAGGTGTCATACGCCCCGCGGGCGGCGGTGCTGACGGTCGGGCTCGCCCGAGACAGCCGCAGCCTGATCGCGTCCAGGTCCGCCACGACCGCGGGGCTGAGGGCACCGTTCAACATCTTCCTGTCCTCGCGAGGCAGCACGGCGGCGAGATGCTGGTAAGCCGAGAGCCAGCCGCTGTAGCGCGAGAGCGGGGTCCCGCGGATGCACGCGAGCCAGGCGACGAAATTCGCCTCCGATTCATCGGCATAGCCGGCCAGATGGGCCCACTCGTGCGCAAGCGTATGGGGCCGCTCGAATGGCAGCAGATCCGGCGTGACGATGATCTCGAGGAAGAAGGGATTCGTCATGCCGTCGACCGCTGCCTTGCGGAAGTACCAGGTCAGGAGCGATCGCTTCGGCGGCGCGACGTGAACGTCGCCCGCGCCACCGAGCCTTCGTTCGATCCGGGACAGCGCGGCCTCGAGTGCCTCATCCTCGTTCTGCGGCGATCGTGACTCGGGCGCCAGCGCATTCATCTGTTCGACGGCTTGCCGGCCGAGCGTCAACGCCTGCTCGCGTGAGATCAGCGCCTGGTTGTAGGCAAGCTTCTGCTCGAGAGGGACGCGGCGGTAGTTCAAACCCCAGAACAGCATGAACCACAGGTAGATCGCCGCCGCGATTGCCAGACCGGTCACGAGCAGGTTGCGAAGACAGGCCAGAAAGCCGGACCGGCGCCACGAGCGTACGAGCGCGATCAGCATCGCGCCGGCCAGCAGCACGATGGCCGTGTCGAGCAGTGCGAAAGAGAAGGAACCGGAGATATCGGTGACGACGGGCTGCAGCCGGGCGTAAAAGCCGCGTGAGTACCAATGCTCGATCAGCGGCGCAGGCATCGGCATCAGGGCGACGATCGCCGCGCCGATGACGAGAAGCAGACGCAGCGCACGCATCGCGGTCAGTCCGGCTGTACGGGATTTCCCGCGATCAACCGGATGGAGCGCTGATAACTGAAGTAGGCCCACGCCCACTGGACCATCACGACGAGCCGATTGCGGAAGCCGATCAGGTTGAGGATGTGAACGAAGAGCCACGCGAGCCAGGCCAGCCATCCCTTCAAATGAAACCGGCCGAAATCACCAATGGCGGACGCGCGCCCGATGGTGGCCATGTTGCCGAGGTCACGATACTGGAACGGGCGCATCGGCTGCTTTTCGATCGCTCGCAGGATGTTCCGCGCCGCGTGCTGCCCCATCTGAATGGCGACCTGGGCCACGCCGGGCAGCGGACGGCCGTCACCGCCGTCGAGCGAGGCGAGATCGCCGATCACGAAGACGTCGGGCGCACCGGGAATCGTGAGATCCGGCAGCACACGCACGCGGCCAGCCCGATCGACTGGGACGCCGAGCGACGCCCCGAGCGGGGATGCCGACACGCCCGCCGCCCACACCACGGTTTCCGTGAGGATCAGATCCTGGCCGATCGACACCCTGCCCGGGGCGACGTGCGTCACGACGGAATTGGTGCGCACGTCGACACCGAGCGCGTGCAGATCGCGAAGCGCCGCCATCCTCAGTGGCTCGGGAAAGGCCGTCAGAATCGACGGACCGCCCTCGAGCAGCATGATGCGCGCCGAGCCCGGATCGAAATGGCGGAAGTCACGGGCGAGGGACAGCCTCGAGATCTCGGCAAGCGCCCCGGCCATCTCGACGCCGGTCGGGCCGCCGCCAATGACGACGAACGTGAGCAGGGCGCGGCGCCGCTCGTCGTCTTTTTCGCGCTCCGCGCGCTCGTACGCGAGCAGGACCCGGCGCCGGATCTCGAGCGCATCCTCGAGGGTCTTCAGTCCCGGGGCGACCATGCGCCATTCGTCGTGGCCGAAATAGGCGTGCGTCGCGCCGGTCGCCAGAACCAGGTAGTCGTACTCGATCTCGCCATCGCTCAGGAGCAGGCGATGCCCGCTCAAATCAACGCCTACCGCGTCCGCCAGCAGGACCTCGACGTTCCGCTGCCGCCGCAGGATCCAGCGGATGGGCGAAGCAATATCCCCCGGCGACAGCGCTGCGGTGGCGACCTGATACAGCAGGGGTTGGAACAGGTGATGGTTTCTTCGATCGACGATGGTCACGTCGACCGCTTCGCGCTTGAACGCACGAGCCGTATACAGGCCGCCGAACCCGCCGCCAACGATGACTATGTGTGGCACGCGTGACCGCTCTTCGAACCAATTCTGACACGCCCTGGCGCCGCCCCTGGAATCGAGCGCCGGCGCCTTACGCGTTCATATTTAAGGACGCCGGCCTCTGATTCGTCGGTGCACGCTCCGGAAAATGTGTCATCAGTGAAGGTGAAACCCGATCTTGAACAACCGGCAGGCACATTGCATGATCGGTTCATATGGCTGTGTCAAACTCACTGACCCGTTGGGCGTCCGCGCGGTTGTCCCGCCGCGTGGCGCGGTCCCTTCCCTTCATCGGCGCGGCAATCGCCGCCGCGACGGTGGTCACGACCATGCGGCGGAAGGGACTGATCGGCGGGGTCTTCGATACGGGGCTCAATGCGATGCCCGGAATCGGCGCCGCGAAGAACGCCGTCGAGATTTTCAGAGGACGGGATTTCTTCCCGGATCGGCCGCGGCCGGTGTCACCGCGACGGTAGTCGACGCCGCCTGGGCTGCGGTCACCGGGCGCCGAGCAGCATCCACCCGGCCCAGTGGATCGGCGCGCTCGTCTCGGCGGTCGATCGAATCAGGAGCTGGGCCGCGCGGAGCGCGACGGCCGGCGCCGCGCCCGCCCGCACCTGCTTGTGGAATTCAGCCAGCAATCGCGCGCCTGCCGCGGGCGGAGCCGCCCATCGCGCGATGAGCAGCGAGGGCACACCTGCCGCCAGCCATCCCCACTCGACCACGTCGGCCGCCGACGCGCCGTCACGCATCGACGTGGCGGCGCCATCCGAGAACACGGCGATGCGCGCGTTCAGGTCGAGATTCATGACCTCACGCAGTTCCAGCGCGCCGTCGTTGGCCTGATCCGGGCGCGGGGTGGACGCCGGCGGCGCGGCTTGCGCCGCGGATCCCGGAGGCGCGGTCGCCGATTCAGCGGAGGACGGGGGAGGCGCGGTGTCCAGCAGGATCGACGAGAACAGGGGGCTTGCAGCATTGATCCTGAACGGCGCCGCAAAATGCAGCACTGACGCGCGCAGCTGCTCTCTGACGGCGGACTCCGTCGCTGAGGTTTTCGACAGCACTGCAACCATCGAAGCGTCGTACGATCCGGCGGCATTTTCCAGCTCGAGCTCGGCCGATTCAGGCATCCGCAACGACCAGCCAGGGGCCACTTGCTTGAAGCGTGCGGTGCGTTCCGCCGTCAGCGCGGGGGGGCCGATCCCCACCATTCGAGTCACCGCAGAACCCGCCGGCCTCCGTCCCGACCGAATCAAGCTGTCCAGCGACCCCGCCACAGACACCGAGGCGTGATCGCCGATCAGGCGATCTCCGGACGGGAGCGCCTCGATCGGCACGCGCCAGAGCACGTCGTGCGGCAGCACCATGATCCGCGACGCCGATGCGAGTCTCGCGCGAGCCGCCGGAGGTATCACGCCGGCAAGGTCCTCGACCGCCTTGCGCCAGGACGCGGAATCGTTGGCCGCGGCCGCCTGCTGAAGCGCCTGGACGCTGGCGTTCACTTGACGCCGCTTCACGTGCATGATGTCCGCGTCGACGGCCAGCGCCGGATGCACACCCGACTCACCCTGTTGCCGCGCGACGGTCAGCACCAGCAGGTCGTCATCGTCGAGCACGAAGGACAGGATGAGCTCGCCTGCATCGAGGAGCACTCGAGCCGCGTCAATTGCGGGGCGAGGCGGGGCGAGGCCTCTCCACACTCGAAGATCCGGATGCCGCTCGAACAGCCGTTGCATGGCCGCCCGGCGAGCCTGTCTGGTTTCAGCCGCCGCCTTCTCGAGCGACGCGATGCGCGCGGCATCTGGCTTCGGCAGTGACTTCTCGCGCGAGATCTGCGCGAGACTCGTGTTCAACTGCGCGGCCAACGCCCGCTCCTCGGCGCGTTCATCGTCCGACATGCCTCGGGAGATTTCGCGCTCGTTGGTCGCAAGGCCGCTGCGCACCTCGAGCGCACGAAGCCGTTCGGACGTGGCGAACGCACCGAGGGCGTCGCCCGATTCGGCCTGCAGCACCGCGACGGTCGCCAGCGCCGCGGCCGCCTCGGTCGTGAGCGCGGTCGCCGGCTTGTCGAGGGCCGCTGCCTCGAGACGATCCAGCACGACCACGGCGGCACGTGCCACGCCGAGGGCACGCGGTCGGTCGCCGATCTTCCGGATCGCTCGCGCTTCCGCGGTCAACGCCCGCCACAACACATCATCATTGCCGAGGCCGATGGCAGTGTCGCGGCCACGGCCGGCCGCGGCGATCGCGCCGGCGAAGTCCTCGGCGCCTGCCAGCGCCTGCGACAGGCCCACTTCGGATCGCGCCGCCTCCTCGGGACGGGCGAGCGCCTCGAATTCCCCGATCGCTTTGCGGTACGACCCCGCCGCCTCCCAGTACCGCTCCTGAGCGGACTGCGTATACGCGATACCGGCCGTCGCCGCCGCGCTGCAGCCGTTGTCGTCAGCGGCCGCGCAGATCGATCCACTCCGCTTGTAGTTCTCCTCCGCCGCGGGAAATCGTCCGGCCACGAGCTCGGTCAGGGCGATCCCCTGGATGACACGCCCGACGTTCGACATGTCCTTCGTCGATTCGTAGTGGGCGCGGCTCTCCTCGTACTTCGCCTTCGCGGCCTCGAGGTTGCCGAGCCGGAAGTGCACGTCGCCGACATTCTGGGCGGCGCTGCCAAGGCGGCCGCGCGCCTGCTGCATCCGTTTGTCGTTCAGCACCGCGTCGAAGGCTTCGAGCGCCGCGGCGTAGTCGCCCTG
This sequence comes from uncultured Acidobacteriota bacterium, assembly GCA_963785755.1. Taxonomy (GTDB): domain Bacteria; phylum Acidobacteriota; class Vicinamibacteria; order Vicinamibacterales; family 2-12-FULL-66-21; genus JACCXG01. The sequence continues at coordinate 551,906 of CAWAXG010000075.1, forward strand.
CGCCAGGTGGACGCGGCCGAGCCCTTCGAGCGCACGTGATTCGCCGTCGGCGTGAGCCATCGTCCGGTTCAGATCGAAGCTCCGGCGATACGCGGCGATTGCCGCCGGAAAATCCCCCTGGAGATAGGCAATGTTGCCGATGCTGATCGACGTGAAGGCGATCCCGGCGACGTCGTCCAGCCGCTCCTGGATCGCCAGCGCCTCGCGATACCGTGCGAGCGCTTCCGTGTACTCGGCATAGGAGTATCGGATGGTCGCGATGCCACCGAGCGCCGCCGCAATGCCCGCCTGATCGTCCCGTTCCCGCTCGATCGCGAGGCGCTGTTCGTAGGCCGTCAGCGCCTCGGGAAACCGCCGCAGAAAGTACAGCGCGTTCGCGACGTTCTGGAGCCCTTCACCCTCCTCCTTCTTGAAACCGCCGCGACGCGCCACGGCCACGAGCTGCTGGTAGATCGACAGCGCCCTGGGATAGTTCTGCATCACCGACGCGTTGCCGCCGAGCCGCGCGAGCGCCGACAGCAGCGGCGGGCCGATCAGGTCGGGTTCACCTGCCAGGAGCGCGTCGCGCTCCTCATCCGTCGTGACCTCGACGAGCTCGGCCGCCAGATCGTCGCCCGGCTGCCCCTCACGGAGCAGCTTCCATTCGTCCCCCTGTTTCTCGAACAGGAGCGCGGCCCGGATCTTCGTCGTGAAGACCGGAGGCGCAACACCATCGGACCTGGGGCGCAGCGTGCGCTCGCGCAGAGCCTCGACACGAACACGCATCCGCCCGCGGGACTCGATCGCTCGCGTGATCTGGATTCCGGAGAACTTGTCGTCGCCCGAATCGAAGATGAACTTCAGCTGATCGGCCGTGGGGCGCTGCTGCGCGCTCGGGCTCCAGAGCGCGAGGTAACCAGCGACGTCCTCGCTCTGCTGGGTTTCGTAGAACCGTTCGACCGCGCGGACGAGGGCAGCATCCTCCGCCGGCGCCTGAGGCACTGTCTGGAGAACCCAGAGGCAGACCACGCTCGCAGCGAGTATCACGGAATCTAGTCTGTCAGCTTGAAATTGAACGTGATCGTCATGAGGACCCGGACGGGAAGCCCGTTCAACAGAGTCGGAGTATAGCGCCACTGCCGCAGCGCCGCGAGGGCGGCGTCATCGAGGAACGGCTTCGATCGCAGCACGCGCGCGTCGGTCACGAAGCCCCTCTCGTCAATCGTCGCCTCGATCATGACCATGCCCTCGATCTTCACCTGACGCGCGACTTCGGGATACGCGGCCGGCACGTGAACGATCTTCCGGGGCTCCCGAATGGTGCCGCCGACGCGAACGGGCGCGGGACGTTCGGCGGGTGGCGTTGGGGGCGGCGGCGGCGCGACAGCGCCTACGTTCAGATCGAAGGCGATTCCGCCAGCAGGCTGGGTGGAGGTGAGCAGGCCTCCATCGGCAGACGGCGCCACGGTAGTATCAGGCACCTCATCTGCGATGCGATCGGGGGACCTGATCGGCGCCGTGGCGGGCACCGTCGCAACACGGCTCGGTCGCGCCACCGGCACCGGCGGCGGCGACGGCGCCGCCATCACGAAGTTCCGCGTCGTTCGCAGCCAGGGCGATGGCAGCTCCAGGCCCAGGGCCAGCGGAACGACCAGGAATCCCCCGAGCACAACCGCGTGGACGACGATCGAGACCGGCAGCATGGACCAGCGCATCGGAAGCTCCTGACGCCCGGAGATCGAGGGCCGGCCATCAGCCCTCTTCCCTTCCGATAAGACACCGCGGCCCTGGACCGGTTCCCCGTTCAGCTCATCGTCCCAATGCGCCGGTGAGCAAGGCGGTACCGACGAACATCGCGCCGAGGATCATCGTGATCACGAAGTTCACCACGAAACCGATGATCACCACGATCACTGCTTTGAACGTGTCGGTATAGTCCAGCACCTGTTTGACCGCAATGACCATCGCCGCGATCGTCCACAGCCAGATGCAGAAGATCAGTAGCCATCCGAGGATCGGGATGATCGTGACGAAGCCGAGGATGCCCGGCGCGGCGGCGAACCCGATGACGCGAAACGTTTCCTGGAAATCGGCCTTCGTGGCCGGATCGGGCATGACCTTGGTGCCCACCAGCCAGACGATGACCGCCCAGACGGCGTACCCGATCAAGGACGTCAACACGCCGAAGATAATCCCGGCGAATCCGCCGTACCAGACGTTGCCGATCCCGGTGGAGACAGCGGCGAGCGCGATGACGCCGACCGCCTGGCTAATCGCGGTCGGATCGCGTTCGATGTCTTCGAACGTGTTCGCGTCCAGCTTCGCTGCCCCGATGATACGCTCGCCAAAAGTCATCGATCCTCCTCTGCCGTCCCGGTGGAGCCGTTCGGGCGCGGACAGTGTAGCGCAACCGTTCACCTTTGCTGACCTCAAAGCCCTGGCACTCGCCTTGCTCAATTAAAGGGTGGCGAGTGACATTCCAGAACGCGACCCAAGGGTTGGGGCGGCGTGACGCCTAACCGTCCGCCGTCCCCTTACTCTTCCTTCCCATTTCGTCGCTTCGCCCGGCATCCACATCCTGTTTGCGCTGTTCCGAATGGCCCTGAACCCTGCTACCGCATGGCCAATGCGATAATCACGCTATGCGCAAAGCGGAAGCCTGGGGGCACTCGACCGTTCGCACTGCCTGCCCGCTCGACTGCCCGGACTCCTGCACGGTCGACGTCACCGTCGAGAAGGGCCGCGTCGTCAAGATCGATGGCGGTGATGAGAATCCGGCCACCAACGGGTTCATCTGCGCGAAGGTGCGCCGGTTTGCCGACCGTGTTTACGGAGAGGATCGGCTGCTCTACCCGGCGGTTCGGAAGGGCACGAAAGGACAAGGGACATTCGCCAGGGTGACCTGGGGCGAGGCGCTCGACCAGATCGCCGCACGTATGGTCGAGGTCCGCGATCGCCGCGGCGCGGAGGCCATTCTTCCCTTCTACTACGGCGGCTCGAACGGGCTGCTGACGCAGGATACGAACGACGCCGCGTTGTTTCGCGCGTTTGGCACGTCGCGCCTGGCGCGCACCGTCTGCGCGGCGCCGACCGGCGCGGCGAATCTCTCCCTGTACGGAAAGATGCCGGGCGTGACCTATACCGATTATCCGCACGCGCGGTTGATCGTGCTCTGGGGCGTGAATCCCGCCGCCTCCGGGATTCATCTGGTGCCTTACATCAAGGAAGCGCAGAAAGCCGGGGCGCGACTGGTCGTTGTCGATCCTCGCGCGACGTCACTTGCACGGCAGGCCGACATGCACCTCGCGGTCAAGCCGGGCACCGACCTGCCCGTCGCGCTCGCGCTGCACCGATATCTCTTCGAGGGAGGCCACGCGGACGAGCAGTTCCTGGCGGCGCACACGACCGGCGGCGAGAAGCTGCGCGAACGCGCATCCGTGTGGACGATCGAGCGCGCCGCAGATGTCGCGGGCATCGACGCCGCACAGCTCTCGCAACTGGCCGAGCTGTACGCCGTCACCTCGCCCGCCCTGCTTCGATGCGGCTGGGGGTTGGAGCGCAATCGGAACGGCGGCGGCGCCGCGGCGGCGATCCTGGCGCTGCCGGCGGTGGCTGGAAAATTCGGCGTTCGCGGCGGCGGCTACTCGATGAGCAACTCGAGCGCCTGGGGCATCAAGGCAGCGGCGTGGATGAACGACACGCCCGAGCCTCAGACGCGCATCGTCAACATGAACCACCTCGGCCGCGCGCTCATCGAGTATGACAAACCGCCGGTCGACATGCTGTTCGTCTACAACTGCAACCCGCTGGCGACGATGCCGGATCAGAATCGCGTGCTGGTCGGGCTGCAGCGGCCGGACCTGTTCACGGTCGTGTTCGATCAGGTGATCACCGACACGGCACGGTACGCCGACGTCCTCCTCCCGGCGACGACATTCCTCGAGAACTACGACATCGCGAGGGGCTACGGCCCTATCAGCCTTCAGCTCGTCAGGCCGGCGATCGAGCCGATCGGCGAATCCCGGCCGAACGCCGAGGTCTTCTCCGATCTCGCCGAACGCCTCGGCATCGGGACGGCCGAAACAGAAACCGACACGCTCCTCCGCGTGGTCAGCCGGCTTCCGGAAACCATCGGCGCCGAGCTGATGGATCGAGGGTCGGTGACCCCGCCGTACGGCGGCGCGCCGATTCAGTTCGTGGACGTGTTTCCGTTGACGCCGGATGGCAAAGCGCACCTGTGCCCGCCGGCGCTCGATCAAGAGGCGCCGGGAGGGCTCTACGCCTATCGTCCCGATCCCGCGACCGAACGCTTTCCGCTGGCGCTGATCTCTCCCGCCAGCGAGAAGACCGTTTCGTCAACGCTGGGGGAGCTGCGGCAGCGCGCGGCGGTGCTGCAGATGCACCCGTCCGACGCGGCGGCAAGGGGGTTGTCGCAGGACGATCCGGTCCGCGTCTTCAACGATCTCGGCGACGTGCACGTCGCGCTCGGGATCAGCCGCGACATGAAGCCGGGAATCGTCTCGCTGCCGAAGGGCCTCTGGCGGAAGAGCACATACAACGGCTCCACGGCCAATGCGCTGGCGCCGGACACCTTGACCGATATCGGCGGCGGCGCCTGTTTCAACGATGCCCGGGTAGAGGTCGCGCTGCTCGGACGGCACTGATTGCGTATCGCGTCGTGATCAGTGATCAGTGATCGTGATCGGTAATCTGGGATCGGGGATCGTCGGGGTCGTTTGAGGCTTCTGTTCCGGTCAGTCCCGATCGCTGATCACCGATCACCGATCACCGATCACGACGGATTGGGCCTTCGCCGATCCAACGCGTTCGCGGTTAGTAGCTGAAGAAGAAAATCAGATCGATTCCGGCCCGCTCGACTCTTCGTTGACCGATACGGTTGGCGGATCCGGAGGATTCCGGGGCCGCATTGGTCCGCAACCGGAGAAAGTCCGCGAGCTGATACTCGAGCAGGAACTCGGTCAGGTTCCGCTCACCCCACTGCTGGCGCATCTTGAAGAACGCCTTGTCCCCGATCTGCTGACCGAGCGTCAGACCCGCGCCGAGCTCACCCTCTTCCGTCGTCGTGGTGATCTCGAACAGATCGAGATCGAGGGCGCGGCCAATCGATTCACCGAGGGGCGCGGCAATGAAGCCGGTGGCGATGCCGCCGGCCGTCGTCGCGAGCGACGCGCGTTCGCCAGTGCCCAGCTCGTTGACCGGCCGGTTGAACACGATGAGGGCCAGGATGTCCGATTCCTCGAGCGGGGGATTGCTCGTCAGCGCCAGCTGCGGGGCCCTCACGGTTCCTTGAATGCGCACACGCGCCTCGACGCCGGTGTTGGGAATGAGGCGCTTGGCGGTTATGTCCAGCGCCGGATTCGGTTGCGGCTCGCCGAGGAACCGCAGGGTGCCGCCGCGCTCGAGCTCGAAACTGCGCCCCTGGAAGTCGTAGGTTCCGCGTACCGTTTCAATCGTCCCCAGCAGCATCACCTGGCTGTCGGCCGGCTTGACCACTTGCAGCTCGCCCCCGACGGTGATGTTGATGTCGCCGAGGGTCGCACCGGTCGGACCGCCCGGCCGCAGCCTCCGGCCGCGAAGAACGAGGTTGTCCGGAATGTCGAGCCGCACATCGAGCTCGACCGGAGCAAACGGACTGTTCGCTGCCGCGCTTGCGTCGGTACCCCGAGCGGCGCTCGACGCCACGGGCGTGGTCTGCGCCCGTTGCAACGCGCTGCGCGTCGCGTCCACGGCGCTCGCCTCGCCCTCGATTGCACGCTCCGCCGACACGACGTCGGGCATGGCTTCGATGGAGTACGGGTCGTAGAAAAGCGTCAGAATCCTGTCGACTTCGAGCCGCGCCGCTTCGATTCTTATGGTGCCTTCGACCTTCGGCCGCCGCAGCTCGCCGGTCACCCTGATGTCGGTATCGACGCCTACGTCGCCGAGCTCGTTGTCGATGATCTCGAAGCTGTCCGAATCGATGGTGATGTTGACCGCTCCGACCTGCCGCTCGTGAACCGCCAGATCCCCGGATACGTTGAGCGGCGCGCCTGCATCGTCCAGAATGGAGAACTTCTGCAGCTTGACGAGATCCGGCTCGAGCTCGATGCGGGTGCTCAGCCCCGTATACGAGACGCCGCCCGCGGGAATCCCGAACGCCCCGTTCTTGATGTCGACATATCCCTTGACGTGCGGGTCGCCACCCGACCCTGACACGTGCAGGTCGGCTTCGATGGTTCCCGTCACGTCGGTGATCTGGGTCGTGAAGCCCTGCACGAAGCCGAGATTCATGGCCGAGGACTTGACGTGCAGATCGACCTTGTCCGCATCCGTCTCCTCGACGTGGCCGCCAGGGCCGCGCCTGAAGAGCGATGTCGGAACGGACCCCTTGGCCGTGATCGATTCGGTTTCGGACTGCTGCAGCGTAGCGTCGAGACCGATTCGTGTCCCGGCGTAGTCGATATCCGCCGTCAACGACTGGTACTTGTAGGCCTGGAATCCGCCATTGCTGATCTCGACGCGTCCGTCGACCGCTGGAGACTTCACGGTGCCCTTGATCGTGGCGTTGGCGGAAAGCGCTCCGGACAGCCCGCGATTCATCAGCAGCAGGGATTCGAGCTGTGCCAGATCCACGTTCTTCGCCTGCACCGAGATGTCACCGGCCGGAGCGTCCCCTTTCAGCGCGAACGCGCCGCTGACGTCGAGCGACTGGTTGCCGCTCACCAGCCTGACGTTGTCGAGCTGTAGGCGATCCTGGCCGTACTTCACCGTCGCTTCCGTTCCGGGCGCGTTCGTCCATTCCACTCCTTGCGTCCGCATCGCCAGCCGCGGCAGGTGCACCTCCTGATGGTCGGGGTGGAGGATCAGTTGTCCGGTCGCATCGAGCTCGCGGCGTTGTTCTTTGATGTTGGTCGTGAAATCCAGCCGCTCGCCTTCAAAGGTCGTCTTCGCGGTGACCGCGCTGAGCTCGACGCCGCCGACCTTGACGAACGTCGCCGACGTGTCCGACTGCGCGCGCAGACGCTTCAACGTTAGGTCGGGCAGCGTCACGGTATACGTGCTGTTCAAATCCAGCGCGCTGTTGTCCCCGTACGCGACCTTGCTGCCGTCGAGGGTTCCGGACGACCGCAATTCGGCGGCATTCCCGGTAACCGTGCCATCCAGCGTCGCCGCGCCAGCCGACGTTCTGCTGTCCCGCGAGGCGGGCCAGGTTCGTGAGATCCGCCGCTTCGACCTTGTATTTGAGGTTCGAGTCGGAAGTGCGGTCCAGGGCCACACGCCCCGCGGCATCGACCAGGAGGTCCGGGCCCTTCACATGGAGCCGCGCGAGATCGCCAACCTGCGCCGCATACTTGCCTTCGACATTCGCCGCCTCGATCTGCAGCCCGCCGACAACCGATTGCTCGAGGCTCACGGTGCCGTCCGCCGCGATCGTCTCAGGCGTTACAGGCGCGGTCAGATCGGGCAGCTGCAGATTGACGCGCAGAGTGCCCGTGACGTTCCCCTCGAGAGCCGGACGGTTCGTGAGCGTGGCCGGATTGAAGTTCTCGAAGCGTCCGTCGGCCCCGATCGCCAGGGCACTTCCTGCCAGGCGAGTGTCGTACGCGAGCTGCGGCAGCCGTCCGCCCATGATCGTGGTGTCACGCAGCGTTCCGGTTGCCTCGATTTTCTGCGCGGCAAGACGCGACCCGTCAGCCGAGGGGCGCACGGTACGATCGATCTCGCCTTTGACGTCGAAGTCGCCGTTGAGCTGGCCGTCGTAGTGCGGTTTCTGGAGCTCGGCGATTCGCATCACCTTGCCGATCCGCGGGAGGTTGACGCCGGTCACGCTGCCGCGCGCGCTATAGGTGATGCGGCCGGGCGCGGTCGAGAACGTCGCGACGGTGCCGTCGCTCACCGTCGCGCCTTCGACGGTCGATCGATTCAGCACGGCTCGCCCCGACAGCGCACGCGCCGTGCCCGAGACGGCATATTCGGCAGCCGACAGATCGGTGGCAAGCCTGGGCGCGCTGATCTGGGCCGGGAGCTGTCGCAGATCGACGTGTTCCGCCTTGCCGCGAAGGTCCAGGGCAACCGGGCGCCCGCCCGCGGGCAGCCTGATGAATCCCTGCGCCGTCGCGGTTCCGCCGTACGCCGCCGCCCGGCCAACGAGCGTGATCCGCCCGTCGTCGAACGTCCCACGCGCGCTCACGTCGCGCGCGTGATACCCGGCGGCCGTCACGCTGGGCCCGCGAACATCAAACGTCCCGGCGATTCGATCCGCGAGCGGCTGCGAAGACGTCGCCCCGGCGAGGCGGAGGTCGATGGCCGCCCGCCCGGTGATGTCGCTGCGCTGCGACGGGTTCTTCAGTATCGGGGCAAGGTTCAGCCGCTCGACGTCGACTTCGCCGCGCGCCGCGAAGTCCGGCGCCTTGACATCGGCGGTCAGCCGGCCGCGGACGTTCCCCGCTTCAGACTGCAGATCGACGTCGAGCGCCAGCTTCTCGGCGGGGCCCGAGGCCTTGAGATTGAACCGGGGATGCAGCGGATATCCGGCTGCAGCAGGAACGACCCGCCCCACCTCTGGCAGCGACACCGCGCCCGTCGTCGTCAACCTTAGCACCGGCGTGTGCAGGTAGTTCTCGATGGTGCCGTCGATCGTCACCGAGCTCTGCGCCGTGCGTACCGACAGTTTCTCGACGTAGACCGTGTCGTCACGTACGGAGATCTTTCCGCTCAGCTCCTCCAGGGCGACCTGCGACGATGTGCGGGCACTGGCACGGTCAACGACCACGGTGTAATGGACCGGCTCGTACGCGTAGGAGGCCTTGAAGTCGACATCCTCGATGCGCTCCGGGAGACGGTACCCGCTCGTTCCCACCGGATCGTCGATGATCACGCGCGCGTCCGCGACCTCGATCGACTGGAGCGAAAGCGGCGCCCGGGGTCCCTCGCGATCGGCTTCTTTCTCCTGTTTCTTGATCAGGCTGCCAATCGTCCAGCCGTCACCGTTGCGTTGCAGCTTGATCTGCGGCTCGACCAGCTTGATTTCGTTGACGACCAGCCCCTTCGACACGATCTCGAAGATGCTGTAATCGACTTCCAGGCCCTTGGCCGAGATGACGCGGTCGCCCGAGACATCCACCGCAATGTCGCTGACCCGCACGCCGAACAAGAGGTTGCCCCCGACCCCGCCGATCGTCAGCTCCCCGTTCAGGTACTGCTTCGACTCGCGGACGATGTAACGACGCACCCAATCGCGGAACCACGGAGTCTGCGACACGATCAGCGCCACCGCCACGACACCAATCATCAAGGTCCCGACCAGCGCGACGACCTGCAACGACCGACGGAGGGCTCTCATGAAATCCGGATCCGGCCTTTTCTATCGCGCACTAAGAGTTGTTGGTACATACCCGACCGTCCGCACGTGGGCACGTGGGCACGTGGGCACGTCGCACTAAGAGCACGTTCGCACGTGGCACGTCGCACTGAAGCACGTTCGCACGCAGCCCGTTGCACGTGGCACGTCAGAACGCCTGCCCGATCGAGAAATGAAATCTGAACTCACGTTCCTGCTTCTTCCCGTTCACCACCAACCCCGGAATCGGGTTCAACTGAAAGCCGATATCGGCGCGAATCGGGCCGATGGGGGTGTTGTAGCGCACTCCTGGCCCGGCGTCGTACCGCAGGTCATTCAGGTTGAAGTCCCAGGGATTGGTCCACACGTTGCCGCCATCGAGGAACAGGACGGCGCCGAGCTTTCCCCAGATCGCCACCCGAAGCTCGGTGGAGAAGTTGGTGAAGGAATGACCGCCGATCGGGAGGCCGAATCCGCTCAGGGGCGACACTTCGTATCGGCCCCAGCCCCGAAGATTCGTCGAGCCGCCCAGGAAGTAGCGCTTGTAGAAGGGCACGAGCGCCTCCTCCGCCAGCTCGCCCCCTGGCAGGATGCTGCCGATCGCGTCGATCGAGCCGGCCCGCGCGCGGACGGCGACGACCGCCCGCTCGCCGAGGGACAGGTAATAGCGCCCTTCGGTCGTGAGCTCGTAATAGTCGTAGTCGCCGCCGAGCCACTTGCCTGCCTGCTCGAGATGCGCCGACGCGAAGTAGCCGCGGCGCGCGTCGAGCACGTTGTTCGTGGTGTTCCGGCCGGCGTCGAGGCTCACCGAGGATCGCGTGCCGCGGGCGGAACCGCGGCGAGGATCGAGGCCGAGGGCGATGAGCTCGTCGCGGAAGCTCAAGTCGAGCAGGAGCGCGTTCGCGATTTCGTACTCTTCGTACTCATTGGCGTAGGTGAACGCCAGCGTCGTCGCCGCCCGGGATCCCAGGACGAGTCCGCCCGCTCTCCCGAATTCGCGGGCAATGCTCACGCGCCCGCCGACGTTGTCGAGGACGTACTGCTCCGGCTCGTCGTTGTGCCAGGTACTGCCCTTGCAGGCCGAACTTGTAGCGGGGACTGAAGAAATAGGGCTGGGTGAGATTCAGCCTGACACCGCGATCGAGCGCGGAGTATCGAGCGAGCACTCCCGCGGTGCGGGCGCCGCCGAAGAAGTTGACGTGACGCCAATCGATCTCGACGCGCGCCTTCTCTTCGCTGCCGAAGCCGGCGCTGAAGTTCACCTTGCGATGCTTGCCTTCGGTGACGGTGACGCGCGTCGGAATCTCGACCGGCTTCTGCCCTTCGTCGCGCACCGGCTGCACGTTGGCGAACTGGAACACTTCGAGCGCGTAGAGCTTGCGCTGACTCTCGAGCAGCTTGCTCTGGCTGAAGATGTCGCCGGGCTTGAACGTGAGCTGGCGCTCGATCACGTTGTCGTCGACGCTCGAGTTTCCCTGAAGCTCGACCGGACCGTGGCGCGCGAGCGGCCCGGGGTCGGCGGCGAGCGCCAGCACTCGGCGGCGTTCGCTCGTTCCGGGGCTCTCCGACAGGCGCACCGACGCGTAGGGATATCCATGGTCCTTCATTTCGTCGAGCGCTGCCTCGCGGCTCGCCTGAAGGAGGGCGCGATCCATCGGCTGTCCGGGCTTGAGCGGCAACTGGGTTTGGAGTGACTGCTGATGGCCGGGCGGCAGGGGGTCGAAGCCGACGATGTCGATCCGTTCGACGATGATCGGCTCCCCTTCGGAGATGGTCAGGGTGATGTCGACGGAAGTCTGATCCGGGCTCAGTTTGACGTCAAAGCTGGTGACGCGCGCATCGGGAAATCCCCGGTCCTTGTAGAACGCCGCAATCCGCTTCAGGTCGGCTTCGAACTGCTCGCGGCTGAAGTAGCGCTTCTCTCCCCAGGGCAGCTTCGAGCTCGCGCCGGTCGCGAGGACCGACTCGAGCTGTTCAGCTTTTACCGCCTTCACACCGCCGAACTTCATGCTCTTCACTTTGACGCCGCCGGCCTCCTCGCGACAGGCGCCTGCCGCGAGCAGGGTAATCAGCAACACAGAAGAGGCGGCAGCCCGCGAGAAGGATGGAGCATTCATGGACACGAGCTCCGTTTAATCACAAGATGTGCCAAGGGCGGATGGCAATGGCCGCCGCAAACGGCAGCGATCACGACCAACGTCGTCGTTCGCGCGACCTGCGAAGGGGACGCCGCAGCTGATCGGAGCGCCACGAGTGGCAGTCCTCGCGCTGGCGGCCTGGCGGGGAACAGCGCAGACGATCCGTACAAAAAAAGAAGCCGACGATCGCCTTCCCAGAGGCGATCGTCGGCGCCGGCCGTTCGAAGCTGGATCGTTCCGGCTACTCCCGGGTGACCTCCGGCTTTCCGGCGGAAATCGCGAGCATGATCCCGAGACCCACCGCGATGATCAATCCGATGAGCACCCACATCGCGGAGATCTGCCGGAGCGCGCCGCCGTACCACAGGGCGGCCAGCGCTCCGAGCACCAGAAGAAAGTAGCCAATCAGATAAACGCCGACGAATCGCATCAGCAACCCTCCGCGCTTATCTTCTGGACCCCTTTGTCCGGCCCCTACTGGACGCGGACGAGCAGCGCTGCGCGGCGATTGAGGCGACGAGTCTCCTCGCGCGCGTTGTCGTGCTTCGGCCGTTCCTCGCCGTAGCTGACCGAGCGCAGCCGATCCGCGCCGATGCCGCGTCCCGCCAGGTACTCGCGGACGGCGGCCGCGCGGCGTTCACCGAGCGCCAGGTTGTATTCGGCCGTGCCGATGTTGCAGGTGTGCCCTTCGATCTCGAGACGGAGATCGGCGTTCTCCTGCAGCGTCTTGATCGCTTCATCGAGTGCGCGAGTCGCTTCCGGCCTGAGCGAGTAGCGATCGAAGTCGAAGTGCACGTCCTCGAACACGATCTCCTTGCGCGCGGGCCTGATCACCTGAATGGTGACGCTGGCGCTGGCCGTGCCGCCCCGTCCATCCGAGACCGAGCACATCACGGGCACGGGACCTTCCTGCATCGGCGCCGTCCACGGCGTCTGGCGATCGCCCGGCGCGGTGAACTTGCCGGTCGGGGCGCTCCACTTATAAGTCAGCTGGTCGCCATCCGGATCGCTCGCGTCGCACGTCACGGTCGATGCCCGGCCCACTTCCACGGTGCACGGTTCGCAGCGCGCCGTGACGACCGGCGGGCGATTCTGTGGTGCCGACGGTGGTGGCGGCGGCGGTGGCGGTGGTGGCGGCGGCACGTAGATCCGGACACCGGGGTGATATCCCAGCCGGAACTCGAAGCCGACCGAATCGCCCGTTTCATCCTCGAAGCTGCCGGCTTCCGACCGGCCGTCCATCGCGATCCGATAGTTCAGTCCGGCGCCGGCGAAGACGCCGTTGCTCCCTTGCCAGGTCAGCCCGACCGAGGCATTTGTCGGAGATTTCAGGCTCGACGTCAGCGGGGAAAGCGAGCCATCCTCACCGACCAGCGCCGAAGACAGCACGATCTGGTCGTCGTTGTAGAACTCGCCATGCAGTTCCGCGGTCAGTCGGAGGCCCTGTCGTGTCGGCAGACCGACGCCGAACCCCCAGCGGAATCCGTTGGAGAGCTCGACGCCATCGGGCGAGCCGCGACCGAGGTAGCCGGCGAAGCCTGAGAACTCGACCCGCTGGTTGATCTCCTTGCTGACGATCGCGTCCACCGCGAAATCAGGCTTGCCGGTTCCGACGCCTTCTTCGTCGTCTTTGGCCGTCGGCAGCTTGACGAGACCGCGCACGGCGAAGGCGGCGCCCTGCTGCCGCCACTGCGAGGTGAAGTTCACTTTCCCGCCAATCCAGACGTCGCCGAACTGGTTGTCCGACCATCCCTGACGCACGAAGGGATAGTCGTTGGTCACACCCCCCGCGCCGTCCGAACCTTCAAAGAAGATCGGACGGGCATCGCGATCGATGCGACGCACGGCATGGACGGCCGCGAACAGCTCCGCGCGATCTCCGAGCCCCACCCCAAGCGTCACCGGAAAATTCGACACATCGGTGAAGCCTTCGTTGTAGTCGAAGTTGACGCGGTACACGCTGAAGGACCATCGCTTGGCAGGCAGGACCTCGCCGGTCGGAACGAACCACAGGCCCGTGTCCCCCATGTGAGTGGTGGTCGCGGGCCGTGTCTCCGCCGAAGTCGTCAAAGCGGGGTCTGGAGTTTTTGGCTGCGCCGCTCCCTGAGGCGTGGTCGTCTGCTTGACGGCTGCCCCTGTTGATGGCGGCGTCTGAGCAGACGCCGTCGCAGTCACCAACAGGGTTACGACTATCGCCGTGGTTACCCGTTTCCACATACGCGCACGCCTCCGTAAGCTCTCACGCTACGATTGCCCAGTGAACTCCTCCGGCCGATCTGCGGAAGCCCCCATGGTCTCGCCCTGGGCATCGCCGCCAGAATCATCCACAAGTCTACCGCGTCCGCCGCGGCTGATCTGCCCCCCTTTTCGCCCTGCCGACCGGGCCTCCTCCGAGGTCCACTCGTGGGCGGTGCCCTTCTGATGCGCGGCACGCCCGCCTTTGCTCGCAATTTCACGCTGTTTCTCAGGTGACATCGAAGCAAACCCGCGGCGCTCCTTGCGTTCCCCGTTCACCATCCGACCTTTTACAACTTCGTTCATAGCAGCACTCTCGATGTGGCTTCTGTTCAGGCCCCCCCGCAGCACAACCAAGGGCGGACGCCCGGGCTCAGCCGGAGGATCCTGAACAGGAGCAGGTTTCGGTTCGTCGGTTGGAGTGTCGGGCGCACGATCCGGGAGATCCCCATCATCCATCCCAGGGGGCCACGGGTCGTCATCGGTTTCGTCCGGGCGTACGCGCGATTCCTGCGACACTTGTTCTACCGTCGGGCTGACTATCAAAGGACATGCCACGCCTTTGGCTGAAAAGACGGCCGAGTTGGCCCATAAATGCCTGAGAATCCGGAGATACTCCGAACCGCGTCAAATCGGCGATGTGCATTGGAGTGATTCACTACACCAAAGATTACACATGAGATGGATGCACACCGGGGATCGGCGGTTGTCGACCGCCTTGCAGCGACCCGGGCACGGAAGCACACGTGAGGACTCCCTGGCAGCCACCCGCGCGAAGCTGTTAGCATTGGGCTATGAGCGTTTGTGGAGGGCCGCCGCAGCCACCTTCGACCGGCAACGTGAGCGGTCGCACCGTCTTCTGTCAGAAATTCCAGAAGGAGCTGCCCGGGCTGGACGCACCTCCATGGCCAGGCGAGCTCGGTCAGCGGATTTACGAGAACATCTCGGTCGAGGCGTGGCGCATGTGGGAAGAGCGCATGAAGATGATCCTCAATGAGTACCGCCTGATGCCGTGGCAGAAAGAGGCACAGGAGCTGGTGACCAAACACATGGAGGATTTCTTCTTCGGCGAGGGCGCGGCATTGCCGCCCGGCTTCGTGCCGCAGCAGGCAAAGGGATAACCGTCCCGTCAGCCGGCCCGATTGCCGCCATCGGCCACGCTTCGAACCTCGATCGCCGGTTCGACCACGAACGACAACCGGCCGTGAGCCTCACGAACTGCCGTATCCGCCTCCGAGGCGAGCGGCGCCCGCGCAAAGATGAATCCCAGATAGCTGCCGGCTTCGGGTAAAGGTTCGATCACCTGATCGGGCTTCGCGGTAATCCGGACGTCCTCGACGTATCGCACCTTCCGGGCGTCGCTCTCTCCATGCACGCCTTTGAACACGCCCCGGCGTGGAATCGGAATCATCATGACGGCCGCGGCGGCCTGTTCGCGCCGGAGACGCGACACGTCCGCGCCGCTTGCGTGCACCAACAACAGATGCTCGAGCGAGCGCGGTCCTCCACCCGGATGCCCCGGATCATCGAAGCGCAGGACGCGAGAGCACAACCCGCCGATCGGCCGCGCCGCGACCTCGAGCACGAACACGCCGTGATGGTTGACCCGGCATTCCGCGTGGACCGGACCATGCCACAACCCGAGCGCCTGCGCGGCCCGCTGCACGGTCAGATAGATCTCGTCCTCGGTCGCCGCGTCGACGGAAGAAGGCGTCAGATAGATCGTTTCTTCGAAGAACGGGCCGTCCAGCGGATCCGGTTTGTCGAACAGCGCGAGCGCGTGGAACTGCCCGCGCGTCAGGAGTCCCTCGACCGCGTACTCCCGGCCAGGAATGAATCCCTCGATGAGCAGTTCGCGCTCGGTTCCAGTACGTTGCGCACGAATCTCCGGCCGCGCCATCAGCGACGCGATCCGCTGGACCGCGGCTGACAAGTCGGCCGCCGTATCGACGCGGATGACACCGCGGCTCCCCGACAGGCCCACGGGCTTGACCACGGCCGGATACCGCACGCCGTCGGCGATCCGATCCGGCGGCTGCGTGATCGTCGCCGCCACGCACCAGGGTACCGGCAGCCCGGCCTGGGCGAACCGCTCGCGCGCAAGCCGCTTGTGAGCGCTCGCGGCCGCAGCGCCGGGCGGATGGCCCGGCAGGCCCAGCGCCGCCGCGACGCGCGCGGCCAGCACCACGGGCCGATCGCCGACCGCAATCAGGCCATCGATCGGCCGCTGGCGTGCCGCGCGCACGACCGCGTCGAGCGAGCCGTCCTCGTCGAAGAACCGGACGGGAACGGCGGCATCACGCCACGGATCATCGAGCGTGTGACAGCGATCGGTGGCGAACATCAGCTCGATACCGAGATCGGCGGCCGCATCCCCGAAGGCGCGGAGCTGATAGCCGGTCGTCGTGGAAAGAAGGAGAAGCCTCACAAACGTGCTGCGTGCTAGGTGCTACGTGGGCACGTGCTTCTCGTGCTACGTGCGACGTGCGACGTGCCACGGGCCACGGGCCACGTGCGCTAGACCAGAGCAACCTGCTCTGATGACGGTTCCGCTCAACAGTACCATGGCTCGTTCAGGTACGGGATCGTCGCGCGGGCTGCAAGCGGGGGCTCTCGGCGGGACGGCGGCGCGATGCCGGCGGCCGTGTGGGCGTCCTGCCAGATTCGATCGAACGTCGCGCGGCGATCGGCCGAGAAGCGGAGGCCGACCAGCTGTTCCACCGCGCGCTGCAGCGCATCCACCGCCGGATCCGCGTGCCGCCACGGATAGATCAGCGACGATGGCGAATACGCCTCGACGATGGTGCGGATGTCGTCGAGCTCCAGGAGCCGTGAGCCCTCGGGAATGAGGAGCCGGATGGCGAGCTGAATCGGCGCGACGTGCTCGATGAGCTCGAGGCGATCGATCATCTGCAGCAGATCGCAGTACCCGGCCAGCGTGGTCCAGGGGGTGAATGGCACGAAGGTCGGCGCCAGCGTCACGCCGGCATCGCGGCACAGCTCGGCCGCCCGGACGAACCCTTCCCGCGTGTGCCCCTTCTCCAGCTTCAGCAGCACCCGGTCGTCCACCGATTCGACGGCGCTCGTGACGAACAGGCAGCCGGTCTCACGAAGCAGCGGCATCAGGTCGGCGTGCCGAAGCAGATGTTCGACCTTGATCGTGACGTCATAGGTCACGCCGGCGAACTCCGCCGCGAATGCCCGCAACAGGTCGGCGGCGTGACGGACGCCGTTGAAGAAATCCGGGTCGCCGAACGTGATGTGCCGGGCGCCGGCGGCGACCTGTCCGCGCACATCGCCAAGCACGATCGGGATGGGGACGACACGAAAACGGCCGTCGTAGACCGGAACGATCGGGCAGTGCCGGCAGCGATGCTTGCAGCCGCGGCTCGCCTCCGTGTATCCGGTCGTGCGCCGCTCGGATCCAATCTGCACACTGGCATAGCGAGTGAGCGGCGGCAGCCCGTCGCGCAGCGGAATCCGGAACTGCACGCGAGGGATCTCACGCCGTGGCGCTCCGTCCGTCATCGTGGACCCGGTCCCCGACAGCGCCGCCTTCACCAGATCGTCTTCGAACTCTCCGGCGATGATGTGCGCGACCCCGCGGTCGCGCAGCAGGTCGGCGTTGAGCGGCGCGTAGAGCCCGTAGGCGCAGAGCCTGGCCCGGGGGTTCAGCCCGCGAACGCGATCGATGACCCGCAGCGCCAGCCGGGTGGCGGTGTGCATGGGAAGAAAGAAGGCGATGAAGTCCGCCTCACGAACGGCATCCTCAGGCAGGCGTTCCTTCGCGACATCGACGCAGTGCACGTCGAGGCCGGCAGCCTGCAACGCCGCAGCCGCCGACGCCAGGCCGAAGGGCTGGCGGCCCAGGTCGTAGGTGGAGACCAGGAGGGCGGGCATGGGTGAATTGTGACACGTGCCACGTCCGACGTTCTACGTGCTCACGTGCTTTTCGTGCTACGTGCTACGTGCTACGTGTAGAGTGCTCATCTGCGTTCGTGTGATTGCGTGCTGACGTGCTTTTCGTGCGACGTGCTTTTTCGTGCGACGTGCCTACGTGACACGTGGCCCACGTGCCACGGAGTCGTGCCGGAGTCGTGATGGCATTGAACGTGCCGACGCGGTTCCCATGCCTATCAGAAACCATCGAGATCTCGAATGCTGGCGGCTCGCCAATCGGCTGCGGGGGGAGGTGATTGCAATTTGCGAGAGGCAGGCGGTCGCTGGAGATGGCAGATTCTGCAACGATTTCAGGGCCGCGGCCGGCTCAGTCTGCCGGAACCTGGCCGAGGGCTTTCGACGCTACGAGTCGATCTACGTTGTTCAGTTCTTTGGCTACGCGCTCGGGTCGCTGGGTGAGGTGCAGGACTGCCTGGACGAGTGCCGACAACGCCGACTGACAACCTCCGATCAGGAATTCGACAGACTCTGGGACCTCGCCGAACACACTCGGGCCACCGCGCTGAAGTTCATGCGCCCCCATAAGGAGCGCCTGGCCCGCAGTCGCAGCCACCGAAGACGCCGGCCAGGACCTCCGTGAGGGCCTTCGCAAGCACGGAGCACGTCGGCACGGAGCACGGAGCACGTGGCACGGACGCGCACGTGAGCACGTGAGCACGTCGCACGAGAGAGCACGTTAGGCACGCAGCACGTAGCGCGAGGAGCACGTGAGCACGCAGAACGTTGGACGTAGCACGGAGAAGCACGTGAGCACGTAGGACGTCGCACGCAGCACGTGCGGCCCCTACGCCTGAGGCGCCTCGCTGATGACCGTCACGCCAACGAGCGTCGCAATCGAGACCGTCAGCGCGGGATAGACGGTGCTGATGCCGAGCGGATAGCCGGTCGACGTCAGGCCCGCGACCTCCCAGACGATCGTGGTGACGCTGCCGGCGACGATGGACGCGATGCCGGCTTCGCGCGTCGCGCGCGGCCAGACGAAGGCGGCGAGCAGCGCCGGCGTGATCCCCGCCCCGTACATCGTGTACGCCCAGAGCGCCATCGCGAGAATCGTCGGAAAGAAGTTGCCGACGATGACGCCGACGAGGCTGAGCGCGACGACAACGAGGCGGGTATAGAGGACGATGTGCGCGTCGCTCATGTCCGGTCGCACGAACCGCTGGTAGACGTCTCTGACGAGATTCGTGGCTGGCGTCAGCAGCATGCTGTTGGCGGTGGACACGATGATCGCCGCGGCGCCGGCGAGCAGCAGCACGCCGAGCGCGGTGGGCAGCACGTCCTTCGCCACGCGAACGACAATCGTCTCCGACTCCCCGGCGCTCAGCCCCGGGATCGCCGCGCTGCCGAATACGCCGACTGAGACGATCATCACTTCGACGGCAGCCGTGCCGACAATCCACCCCACCACAGCCAGCCGCGCGGCGCGCTCGTCGCGGGCGGAGAAGAACTTCTGGTACATGTTGGCTTCGCCGAGCAGCAGGAACATCGTCGGCAGGAACAACGCCAGCGATTCACCCGGCGAGAGCGCGCCGAAGATGGTCAACTGCTCCGGGCGGAGCGACGCCGCCGCGGCCGCCGGCCCGCCGGCATGGCCGATCAGATAGACGACGGCCACGCCGACCCCGACGATCATCATCACGCCGTTGCCGATGTCGAGCCGCGCGACCGAGGTCATCCCCGCCAGCGCGGTGAAAGTCACGCAGAATGCCGCGGTGATGATCGCGCCGGTCAGCGGATCGATTCCGGCCATCAGGTTCAAGAGGCGGCCGCCGCCACGGAACTGATAGGCGGCGATCGTGGTGTAGGAGAGCACGATCGTGATCGTTCCCAGCACTCGCGCGACCGGGCCGTAGCGCAGTTCGAGGATGTCGGGCACCGTGTACTGGGCGATGCGGCGGACCCGCGGCGCGATGAAGAAGATGATCGCTATCCCGAGCCAGGCGCCGGCCGACTGCCAGAGCGCGGGAAAGCCGACGCGGTACCCGAGTCCGGCACCGGCGAAGAGACTGCCCGACCCAATCCACGTCGACAGCAGCGTGAAGACGAGGACGTGCGCCGGCAGCGAACGGCCCGCGACGAGAAAATCGTCGCCGGTCTGCGCCTTAGGCGAGTACCAGAACCCGACGACGGCCAGTACCAGCAGATAGCCGATGACGGCGACGAGATAGACGGACATCGCGCGCCACGGTAGCAACAGGTACGTGCGGCGTGCAAGGTGCTGCCTGCGCACGTGCTTCAGTGCTACGTGCTCACGTGCTCACGTGCCTTTCGTGCTGCGTGCTACGTGCTACGTGCTCGCCCCGGGGTCCGCACTTCCGGTTTTTCGCCTCTTTCCCGATTCCCCGGTATGCTTGTGACGCATGCACGATCCGCTCGCTCCGGCGGCTGCTCACCTCGGTGTGCCACACGATCGCGCGTTTTTCGGGCATCCTCGCGGGCTCTCCACGCTGTTCTTCACCGAGATGTGGGAGCGCTTCAGCTATTACGGGATGCGCGCGCTGCTCATCCTGTTCATGACCGCGCCGGCCGCCAGCGGAGGGCTCGCGTTCGATGCGGCGACGGCCGGGGCAATTTACGGCCTCTACACCTCGATGGTGTACATGAGCACGCTGCCCGGCGGCTGGATTGCCGATCGGTTGATCGGCCAGCGCCGCGCGGTGCTGTATGGCGGCATCGTCATCGCCTGCGGCCACTTCAGCATGGCCTTCCCATCGATCACGACTTTTTACTTCGGACTGTTCCTCATCGTCGTCGGCACGGGACTGCTGAAGGGAAATGTCAGCGTCATCGTCGGCCAGCTCTATGGCCCCAAGGACAACCGCCGCGACGCCGGGTTCTCGATCTTCTACATGGGGATCAACCTCGGCGCATTCATTTCGCCGCTGATCTGCGGATATCTCGGACAGCGGGTCAGCTGGCACGCCGGCTTCGCGGCGGCCGGCATCGGCATGGTCGCCGGCGTCATTCAATACGTGCTCGGCGGGAAGTATCTCGGTGGCGCTGGCGTGCACCCGGCTTCCGCGACGGCGGCGGCCACCGCCGCGAATAGACGCCTCGCCCTCATCTGGGGAGGCATCATCAGCGCGGCCGCGGTGATTCTCGGGGTCGGAACCTACACCGGGGCCATCCCGCTGACCCCGACGCAGATTGCCGACGCCGCCGGCTACCTGCTGCTCATTCTGTGTGTCGTCTTCTTTGCCTGGCTGTTCTTCGCCGGCGACTGGACACCCGACGAGCGCAAACGGCTCTACGTCATCGGCGTGTTCTTCCTGGCGTCAGCGCTGTTCTGGTCGTTGTTCGAGCAGGCCGGCTCCACGTTGAATCTGTTCGCGGACAGGGACACGAGGACGTCGGTGCTCGGCTGGTCATTCCCGAGCAGCTGGTTCCAGTCGATGAACTCGCTGTTCGTCTGGACCTTCGCGCCGATATTCGCGTGGCTCTGGATTTCCCTGGGTCGCCGCACCCGTGAACCATCGACGCCGATCAAGTTCTCACTCGGCCTGGTGTTCGTCGGGGCGGGATTTGCGATTCTGGTGATCGCCGCGCGCCTCGCGGAAAGTGGCGTGCAGGTCAGTCCGATGTGGCTGACGGTCGTCTACCTGCTGCATACGTTCGGCGAGCTGTGCCTGAGCCCGGTGGGACTGAGCGCGATGACCAAGCTCGCGCCGGTGCGCATCGCGGGCCTGATGATGGGCGTCTGGTTCCTGGCCACGTCGGTCGGCAACTTCATCGCCGGCAGGCTCGCCGGATTCTATGAATCGATGCCTCTGCCGACGCTCTTCACCAACATCGCGCTGATCGGCATCGTGGCCGGGCTGATCCTCTGGGCGGTCTCGGCGCCGATCAAGCGATTGATGGGAGAAGTGAACTGAGCCGGTCCCGGAAAGGCTGACGGGACCGGTGGAAAACCCGGTGTCCGACCATGGTTCTAGAAAAATACAAACAGAAGCGCAACTTCTCCACGACGCCCGAACCCAGCGGTGACGTCAAGCTGGCGGCGGAGCGCGCGAAGAAGGCGCAGCCCGGGAAGGGTCTTTTCTTCTGCGTCCAGAAGCACCTCGCGAGCCATCTGCACTACGACTTCCGGCTCGAGCGCAACGGCGTGCTGTTGTCCTGGGCGGTGCCGAAGGGACCGTCGCTCAACCCGAAAGACAAGCGGCTCGCGATGCACGTCGAAGATCACCCGATCGAATACGGCACGTTCGAAGGGGTCATTCCCGAAGGCTATGGCGCCGGGATCGTGATGCTCTGGGACCAGGGCACGTGGAAGCCGGAAACCGAGGATATCGATGCGGCGCTCAAGAAGGGTGATCTGAAGTTCACGCTGGACGGCTACAAGCTGAAAGGCTCGTGGGTCCTCGTCCGCACCGGCGGCCGCTATGGATCGAGCGCCGGAGGCGATCGCAGCTGGCTGCTCATCAAGCACAGAGACGACTGGGCCGGCGATCTCGACATCACGGAGTTCGCGCCTCGCAGCGTCAAGAGCGACGGAGATTTCGAGGACATCCTCGCGGCCGACAAGCCCGACGTCTGGGTGTCGAATCGTCCGGCGAAAGGCGGCGAGGCGGGCGCCATGCTCGCCAAGATCATCGAGCGTGCCGCGGCCTTGAAATCAGGCGGCACGAAGGCCGAGCCGCCTCGTGCGGCTTCGTCGACGGATGTACCGGCGCCGCGGCAGGCGCGAACGCCATCGCGCGCAACCCGTGGCGCGACCGGCGCTGGCGCCGCGTCCAGGGGCGGCGCCCGTACCGCGCGCGCCGGGACCGCGCGCCCATCGAGAAAGACCGGCGCTTCCCTCAAACCGGCAAAACCGGCGAGTGGCGGCCGCCCGAAGAAATCCGCAGGATAATCTCTATCGCGACAGCGTGAGGCTGAAGCACTCCTCTGACATCTTATGAAGAAAACTGACGTGATCCTGTTCAGCGGCGGCGCCCCGGGCGCCGAGGCGGAGTTCGGCGCCTGCGCCGAGCGCCATGGCATCGAGGAAGTGAACTTTACTTTCGACGGCCACACCATCGCGCGCGCCCGAGGCGTCCGCATGCTCAATCACGAAGAGCTCCAGGCCGGCGACGTCAGCCTCGAGTACGTCTCGAAGCTGATGCATCGGAAGTACACCGACAGCCCCACGTTGCGCCGCATCCTCCAGACTGTCTGGTACCAGGTGAACAACGGTCAGGAAATCTACGTCGTCGGCGTGATCCAGGACGATGACACCGTGCGCGGCGGGACCGGGTGGGGCGCCGAGTTCGCGAAGTTGTGCAACAAGCCGCTGTTCGTCTTCGATCAGGAGAAGGACGGCTGGTTCCACTGGACCGGCAGCGCGTGGACGTCCCTTGCCGAGACGCCGACCATCACGCACGCTCACTTCACGGGCACGGGCACGCGCCACGTGCGGGAAAACGCGCGGCGGGCGATCGAAGACTTGATGACGAAGTCGTTCGAGGCGCCGACCGGCGGCTTGCGCCGGCGAAAGGGCGACTAGACCAGCAAGTCGGCGGCGCCATCGACATGTGACAAATCTGCGGCGGCGTATCTGCGGCCTTCCCGCGGTCGTAATATGTCCGTCATGCCCGGCCGCCGCGTCACGTCCGCGATTATTGCCGCGCTGATACTGGGCGGCGCTGCCGCCGCCCAGCAGTTCAATCGCGGCCGCGCCACGCGGGTCCGGCTCGCCGCGCCCGGG
This sequence comes from uncultured Acidobacteriota bacterium, assembly GCA_963785755.1. Taxonomy (GTDB): domain Bacteria; phylum Acidobacteriota; class Vicinamibacteria; order Vicinamibacterales; family 2-12-FULL-66-21; genus JACCXG01. The sequence continues at coordinate 575,241 of CAWAXG010000075.1, forward strand.
GACTTCGATGGCGCCTATAACTATTGCCGGCTGATGTACTCCAGCGTCCGCCGAGAGGAAGGCGGCATCGGGTGGTCGACCGACTACCCGGACGCGGACGCGAACTTCTCCATCCGCCTGTCAGAGCTGACGAAGACCGCGGTCAGCCGCCAGTCCGACGGCCTGCCAAACCATCTCGTCGTCCGGCCGATGGACGATTCCCTGTTTCAGTGTCCGTGGATCCAGGTGTCGGACGCCGGAACCGCGGGCTTTACAGACGAGGAAGTCGTCCGGCTCCGGGCCTATCTCCTCAAGGGCGGATTCATCTGGGCGGACGATTTCTGGGGCAACGCGGCCTTCGCGCATTTCGCCGGGCAGATCAGCCGGATGCTGCCGGCCTCCGAGTACCCGGTCCGCGATCTCGCGCTCGACCATCCGATGTTCCGCACGATGTTCCAGATCGGCAAGCTGCCGCAGATCCCATCGATCCGGATCTGGCGGCCGTATCGGGTGACGTCTGAACGCGGCGCCGAGACCGACACGGTCCACTTCCGCGGCGTCGCCGATCCGAACGGCCGCCTCATGGTGTTGATGACCCACAACACCGACATCCAGGATGCGTGGGAGCGCGAAGGCGAAGACGCCGACTTCTTCCAGAATTTCTCGCCGGACGGCTACGCCGTCGGCATCAACGTCATGCTGTACACGATGTCGCACTGAGGGCCTGAGTCCCCCGGCTTCACCGGCTGTCCTTTCTCGCTTCCAACTCCATCCATCGCTCCAGGGTCTGCTCGAGTGCACGCGCCAGATCGTCGAGACGGGCCATCACGAACCTGATTCGGTCGGCGCCGGCCTTGTAGAATTCCGGCGACTCCAGCTCAGACTTCAGCGTCGCGTGCTCCGACTCCAGTGACTCGATCCGGGCCGGCAGATCGTCGAGCTCACGCTGTTCTTTGTAGGACAGTTTCTTCCTGGCCGCGGCATCCGCCGCAGGCGCAACCGGGGCAGTCTTGCCAGCGACCCGGGAAGCAGCGCCCGCGTCCGCGCTCGATCCCGGGTCGAGCGTTCCGGGATTCGGGTCCCGGCGCTGCCGGAGATAGTCCGCCCACCCGCCAACGTACTCGCGGACGCGGCCATCGCCTTCGAACGCCAGCGTGCTCGTGACGATGTTGTCGAGGAAGGCGCGGTCGTGGCTGACGAGGAGCACCGTCCCGTCGAAGCCGCCGAGCAGCTCTTCGAGCAGTTCGAGAGTTTCGATGTCGAGGTCGTTGGTGGGCTCGTCGAGAACGAGCACGTTTGCCGGTCTGGCGAACAGCCTGGCGAGGAGGAGGCGATTCCGCTCGCCGCCCGACAACGATCGCACCGGCGACTGCGCGCGTTCGCGGGGAAACAGGAAGTCCGCGAGATAGCCGATGACATGACGGGGTTGACCGTTGAACATGACGGTCGTGTTTCCTTCGTTCACGCTGTCGGCCACGGTCGCGTCCGGGTCGAGCTGTTCCCGCTGCTGGTCGAAGTACGCGATCTGCAGGCGGGCGCCGTGCCGGAGACTGCCGCGATCCGGAGCGATTTCGCCGACCAGCAGGCGGAGGAGCGTGGTCTTGCCGGATCCGTTCGGCCCGACGAGTCCGATCCGGTCGCCGCGGAGGATCCGCTGTGAATAGTCGGCGACCACCGGAGCGTTGCCGTACAACTTCCACACGTGCTCCGCCTCGAACACGAGACGTCCCGAGTTCTGCCCGTCGTCGATGGCCAGCCTGACCTGTCCGGCCTGAGATCGATACGCCGAGCGCTCGGCACGAAGCGCCATCAATGCGCGGACGCGTCCCTCGTTGCGGGTGCGCCGCGCTTTGACTCCCTGGCGCAGCCAGGCTTCTTCTTTCTGCAGCTTTTTGTCGAGGCGCTCCAGCTCACGCGCTTCCGCGTCGAGCGCGGCATCCTTCTTCTCGACGAAGTTCGCGTAGCTGCCCGGCCATGAGGTGAGCCGTCCCCGATCGAGCTCGATGATGCGTGTCGCCAGTGCGTCGAGAAACGCGCGGTCGTGGGTGACGAACAGAATCGCCAATGGATAGCCGAGGAGGTATTGCTCGAGCCATTGAATCGCGTCGATGTCGAGATGATTCGTGGGCTCATCGAGCAGCAGCAGGTGCGGCTCCGACACCAGCGCGCGCCCGAGGAGCGCCCGGCGGCGCCAGCCACCCGAGAGCTCGGACATGCGGCGCTCGGCGGGAAGGGCGAGGCGTGACACGATGAGCTCCACCTTCTGCTCGAGCCGCCAGCCATCCCGTTCCTCGAGGGCGTGCTGCAGCTCGCCCAACTTCGCCAGCTCCGCGGCTGCGTGCGTCTCGGCCACTCGCACGGCCGCGCGGTGATAGTCCGAGACGAGCGACCCGAGCTCCCCGAGACCGGAGGCGATCTCGTCGAAGACGGTCAGCTCTCCCGCTGCCGGGACTTCCTGATCGAGGCGGGAGACGCGCAGCGCCGGCGAGCGCCAGATCGTGCCCGCATCGGTCGGAGTCTCCCCTGAAATGACACGGAGCAGACTGCTCTTTCCAGCACCGTTGCGGCCGATGAGCGCGATGCGCTCACCGGCTTCGATCTGAAGATCCGCGGCGTCGAAGAGCGGCAGATGGCCGAAGGCGAGGCCGACGCGGGACAGGGTCAGGAGCGGCGTTACGTGCCCCTTGTCTCAATCGCGAACGATCGCACCGGTCGCCTTGATCTGATATTCCTTCGATGCCTTCGCATCGTGTCTGGCGTGCTCGCCCGCGGCTTCCTTGCCGTGGGCATCGCCGCCGATCGCTTCGAACACGCCCTGCGCCGACACGCGCTTTCCCTTGGCCGACATCGGAAAGACGATGACGCCATCTTCAACCTTCAGCCTGACCGTCTGGCCAGCCGGAGCATCGGCCGGTGCGACCGCCATCCAGCACCCCATGCTCGCGCAGATCGCGGTCGCCACACCATCGATCCGGATCGTCTTGCCGACGAACTCCTCGGGTTTCGCCGTCAACGACGCAATCGGCGTCGCTTGCTCGAGCGTGACGCCGGTCCCGAGCTTTGTTTCTTCAGCTGCCGACACAAACGCGATCATCAAGACGGACACGATCAACGCACGCATGACAAATCCTCCTGCACGCTAATTGTACCGCGAGGCGCGACGGCACGTAGCACGAATCGCACGTCGCACGAAAAGCACAGCGCACGCAGCACGCAGCACGTTAAGGCACGTGCCGCACGCAGCACGCAGCACGCAGCACGTGATTCAGAACATGCGCCGCGCCAGTACTGCCCAGATCGCCTGCGCCAGCCGGCGCCGATCGTGGCGGGCGATCTCGCCTGACCAGAAATCGCCGGATACGACCTCGCACGACTCGGGGACATCGCCAACCGTCAGCGGGCGCTTGTGTTCCTCGCGATACCTCGCGAGGGTCTCCTCCGCCGGTCGTGCGGTGTTGAACAGCACGACGTCGATGTCGCGGCCGATCAGGGCGCTCATTTCGCGGACGGCTTCGCCCGCCGTGAAGTGCCACATACCACGTCCCTCGGTCAGCAGGTTGCACACGAGGATGACCGGCCCTTTCATCTGCTGAATCGCCTCGGGCGCGCCCCGCACCAGAAAGATCGGCATGAGGCTCGTATAGAAGCTGCCGGGACCGATGATGGCGGCATCGAACCGCGGAATGGCTTCCGCCGCGGCCGGGTGCAGGCTGACCGCCGGCTCCAGCCACAACCGCGCGATCATGTTGCCGGCGGACTGCCCCGCGTCCACCTCGACCTCGCCACGAGTCGAGCTACCGTCGCCATACTGCGCGCACAGACTGGCCGACTCGACGCTGATCGGCCACACCCTCCCGGCGCAGCCGAGCAGGCTGCGCAGGCCTTCGACCGCCGCGAGAAAGTCGCCGCTGTAGCGCTCCATCATCGACAGGAGCAGATTGCCGCCGGTATGTCCGCTCAGCCTGGCATGCTCCATCGTGGGCAGCCGGGCCAGCAGAACGCGACGCGCCTCGCGCTCGTTGCGCGCCAGCGCCAGCGCACAGCGGAGCACGTCGCCCGGCGGGAGCACTCCCAGCTCGTCGCGCAGCTGCCCCGAACTGCCGCCGCTGTCGAACATCGTGACGACGGCGTTGAGCGTCAGCCATGGGTTCGTCTTCAGGCCGCCGAGCAGGCTGGGCAGACCCGTGCCGCCCCCGAAACAGCCGACATTGATTGTGCGCAGTTGCATTCGGCTCCATTGCACTGGCGCAGAACGCAATTGTCAATCGTCCCTGCCAGCTGACGCATAATGGTTCGATGGGCGTTCGCGGAGCGCCGCTCGCATCGGATTTGCAGCGCGTTTTCGGGGCACGGCTGCAATCACTGGTCGCGTACGGCGTGATGGACGGAGAAGCGGAAGGCGTTCACACTCTTGCACTGGTCGAGAGCCTGACGTTCCAGGATCTTGCCGCCTGCGTACCGCTGGTGCCGGCGTGGCGCCGGTCGGGATTCGCCGTGCCGCTGATCCTCAGCCGGGACGAATTCCTTCGGACCCTCGACGTCTTTCCGCTCGAGTACGGCGAGATCATCAATCGGCACACGGTGCTCCTCGGCGACGATCCCTTCGCGGGGATGACGGTCAACGCCGCCGACCTGCGGCGCGCGTGCGAGCTGCACGCCAAGAGTCATCTCATCCATCTCCGTGAAGCCTACCTGGAGAACGGCGACGACCCGCCGCGTCTGGGCCGCATGATGGCCGCGTCCTCCGCGCCACTGCGAGCGCTCCTTACGAACCTCGATCTCCTCGATGCCAGCAGCGCGGCTCGTGCGGGGGTCACGCCGGAGCTGGTCCGTGAGATCGCCGGGGCGGACCGCAGCACGATCGCCGATCCATCGGCACTGCTCGCGAGGTACATCGGCGCCGTCGAACGTCTCTGGCGCGAAGTCGATCAGGGAGCCGGGAGCACGGATCGAGGGTCCGGTCCCGGAGAACAGGGATCGGGGCGCCTTCGGTGAGATGTGACGGGGCTCATCGCACAACTGAGACGAAAGCCTGGATCGCACTGGTTGCCGCGTTCCTGGTCGCGGCGTCGCTCGCAGGCCTGACTCAACCTGCCGCTCCTCCCCTCACGGGTCCGGTCAACGATTTCGCCAACATCATCGACGAGCAGACCGAGCGCGAGCTCGATCGCCGAATCCGCGCGCTTCAGCAGGCCTCGGGCGACGTTGTCGTCGTCGCGACCGTGCCGTCGATGAAAGGCTTCGCGGGTATCGAAGAGCTGGCGCTCCGGATGTTCGAAAACGGTGGCCGCGGCATCGGGCAGAAGGGGAAGGACAATGGCGCGCTGCTCGTCGTCGCGGTCGAGGAGCGGCAGCTGCGGATCGAGGTGGGGTACGACCTCGAGGAATTCATCACCGATGGGTTCGCAGGGGAAACGATTCGGGACGTCATCCGGCCGGCATTCCGCGGCGGCGACTACAGCCGAGGCATACTCGCGGGCACCACGCGACTGATCAACCGCATCGCGCAGCGCCGCGGCGTCGAGCTGCAGAACGTCCCGCGGGAGCAGCCGCCGGCTGCCTCACCGGGCGGCTTCAACGCCTGGCCTCTCATCGTCGTCGTCTGGGTCGTCCTCATGATGCTCACGAACCGCAGGAGCCGCCGTCGCAGAGGCCGGTGGGGCCGCGGTTCCTGGAGCGGCTGGAACAGCGGGGTCGGGCCGTTTGGCGGCGGCATCGGCGGCTTCGGGGGCGGATTCGGCGGTTTTGGCGGCGGCGGCGGTGGCGGCGGATTCGGCGGGTTCGGCGGTGGACGGAGCGGCGGAGGTGGGGCTAGTGGATCGTGGTAGTACTTTGGGGTTCAGGGGTTCAGGGGTTCAAGGGTTCAACGGTTCAACGGTTCAGTTCCACTCTTCGGGCACAGCTTTTGGATTCAGTTGACCCGGTTGAGGCGGAGGGGCGGGGACGATGCGAAAAGTGCATGTGATTGCCGCGGTGGTTGTGGTCATGATCACGGCGCTGACGCTGTCCGGCTGTTCATACAATCGATTTACTGGATCGGAAGAAGCGATCAAGACCCAGTGGGCGCAGGTGCAGAATCAGCTGCAGCGGCGTAACGATCTCATTCCCAACCTCGTCGAATCGGTGAAGGGGTTCGCAGCGCAGGAGAAGGAAATCTTCACCTCGGTTGCCGCTTCACGCGAGAAGCTGGCCGGCGCCCGGAATCCCGACGAGACGATCCGGGCGGCGAACGAACAGTCCGCGGCGCTCGCGCGGCTGCTCGTGATCGTCGAGAACTACCCTCAGTTGAAATCCGACGCGAATTTTCAAAGGTTGATGGACGAACTGGCCGGCACGGAGAACCGGATCGCGACCGAGCGGATGCGCTACAACGAGCGCGTCCAGGAGTACAACACGCTGCGGCGCCGGTTCCCCTCGAACGTCACGGCCAAGGTGTTCGGCTTCAAGGAATACCCCTACTACGAAGCGCCGGCCGCCGCGCAGCAGGTGCCGAAGGTGGACTTCGGGCGCTGACCGCGGGCATCGACCGGGGCTTTTGTCGTAAACTGCCGGATTATTTTCTTCGCTTCCCTCGAAACAAGGAGCTCGGTGTGAACGGACGAATTCTGCCAGTGCGCCTGGTGGCGTGGGCGGGGATTGGCCTCTGCCTGCTTGGTGGACATGCGCTCGTGGCGCAGGCGCCGCAACCGGCGCCGCCCTTGCCGAAGCCGGTCAACTACGAAGCCGATCCGATCCTGCGATCGTTCGTGTGGCGCTCGATCGGTCCCGCGAACATGGGAGGCCGCATCGACGACATAGCCGTCGACGAGAACGATCCGTCGACGTTCTACATCGGCATGGCGACCGGGGGCATCTGGAAGACCACGAACAACGGCACCACCTGGTCGCCGATTTTCGACCGCTACCCCGTGGCGTCCGTTGGCGATATCGCGCTGGCTCCCTCGGACCCGAAGATTCTCTACGTCGGCACGGGCGAGCCGAACAACCGCCAGAGCTCGTCATTCGGCGCCGGCGTCTACAAGTCGACTGATGGCGGCGAGAACTTCGAATACGTCGGCCTGAAGGAAACGCAGACGATTGCGCGAGTGATCGTCCACCCGAAGGATCCGGCCATCGTGTACGTCGCTGCAGTCGGCCACCTTTTCGGTCCGAATCCGGAGCGCGGTCTCTACAAGACCACCGACGGCGGCAAGACCTGGACGAACACGAAGTTCATCGACAACGACACGGGATTCACCGAGGTCGTCATGCACCCGACCAATCCCAACATCCTGTTCGCCGCCTCGTATCAGCGCCGCCGCCAGCCGTGGGGCTTCAACGGTGGTGGGCCGGGCAGCGCGATCTGGCGGACGACCGACGGCGCGAAGACCTGGACCAGGCTCACAGGAAACGGCTTGCCGGAGAATCCGATCATCGGCCGTGTCGGTCTCGACATCGCGCGCTCGCAGCCGTCGACGATTTACGCCTCCATCGAAGTGGGTCCGAGCGGGGGCACCGGCGCCGGGGTCAACGACGATGGCACGCTGGCGGTGCCCGGGCAGGGACGCGGTGGTGGAGGCGGCCGCGGCAATCAGCCGCCGCCGCCACCCGATCCGAAGAAGAGCGGTATCTGGCGATCGGACGACAACGGCAAGACCTGGCGGTTCCTGTCGAATCAAGGGGACCGCTGGATGTACTACAGCAAGATCCGGATCGACCCGACCAACCCGGAGATCGCCTATCAGGGCGGCGCGCCCTTTTTCAAGACTGTGGACGGGGGGAAGACCTGGCGCACGCTCGGCGGCATCCCGCACAGCGATCACCACGCCTTCTGGATCAATCCTCGCAATAACAACCACATCATCCTGGGAAACGACGGCGGTCTCGACATGTCGTACGACCAGGGGGAGACGTGGGAGTACCTCAACACGATGCCGCTCGGCCAGTTCTACGCCGTCAGCGCGGACATGCGGAAGCCGTACTACGTCTGCGGCGGCCTGCAGGACAACGGCAGCTGGTGCGGACCGAGCTCGTCGCGCTCGGCCAACGGCGTCGTGAACTCCGACTGGTACCGTATCGGGGGAGGCGACGGGTTTTTCACGGCGAACGATCCCACCGATTGGGCGACGGTCTACTGGGAGTCGCAGGACGGCAACACGAGCCGGACCGATCTCAGGATCGGCCGATCGATGTCGATTCGACCGCGGCCGACGGCTCAGGGCGGGCGCGGCGGGGGCGCCGCCGCCGCGGAAGGCTCGGAGAACACGTTCGTCCAGCAGCTCGCGGCGCAGTTCGGCGCCGCCGGACCGAACGTCGTGCCGACACCGCCGCCCGGCACCACGTACCGCTTTTACTGGAGCACTCCGTTCATCCTGTCGCCGCACAATCCGCGAACCGTTTATCTCGGCGGCGATCGGCTGTTCCGCTCGTACAACCGCGGTGAAACATGGACCGCATCGCCGGATCTGACCAACAGCGTCGGGCGCAACGATCGGCCGATCATGGGGGTGGCCGGAACGGCGCCGATGGCCTCGAAGCACGACGGCGCCGCGTCCTACAGCAACATCGTCACGATCAGCGAGTCGCCGGTCGTCCCCGGGATTCTCTGGGTCGGCACCAACGACGGCAACGTGCAGGTGAGCCGGGACGGCGGCGCCACTTGGAAGAACGTCGTGGGCAACGTCAAGGGCGTGCCGAAGGAAACGCACGTGTCGCGGGTCGAAGCCTCGCACTTCGACGCGAGCGCGGCGTACGTCTCATTCGATGGCCATCGCACCGACGATCACAAGCCATACATTTTCCTGACGAAGGATCTCGGCGAGACGTGGGCGCCGGTCTCCGGCAACCTGCCGGAAGGCAACGTCAACGTCGTCAGAGAGGACCCGCGGAACCGCAATCTCCTCTACGCCGGCACCGAGTTCGGGTTCTACGTCTCGCTCAACGGCGGACGGGAGTGGAAGAGATTCATGAACGGCCTGCCGACCGTCCGCGTCGACGACGTGATGGTGCACCCGCGCGACAACGACCTGATCCTCGGGACCCACGGTCGCAGCATCTGGATCATGGATGACATCACGGCCCTGCAGCAGCTGTCGGAGGAGACAGTGAAGGCGGAGGCTCACGTGTTCGATGTGCGCCCCGCCACGGCCTGGCTCAACGACATCCAGAAAGCGATCCTCGTCGGAGGCGCGAAGCACTTCCGCGGCGCGAATGCTCCCCGCGGCGCAGCCATCACCTACTGGTTGAAGGACGCGCCCGCGGCCGACGTCAGGATTACTATCAGCGACGTGACCGGCCGCGAGTTCCGGACGATCGAGGGCACGAAGGAAACCGGGCTGAATCGGGTGCAATGGGATCTGTCGCCGACCGGCGGCAGAGGCGGCGGCCGCGGACGCGGGGCTGCCGGTCAAGCCGGTGGTGCGGCACCAGCCGGTGAGGCCGCGAGCCAGAACACGCCACAAGCACCCGCAGGCGCCGCGGCGGCGCCGACCGCGCCGGCGCCTGCTGCAGGCGGACAACGCGGAGGTGCAACTGCGGCGCAGCCGGCCCAGGCGGCGCAAGCCGGACGAGGCGGCGGCCGCGGCGGCTTCGACCTGTCGGTCCCCGCTGGCTCGTATCTCGTCAAGGTCATGGTCGGCGACAAGGTCGTTGGACAGAAGACGATCGTGGTCGAGGCGGATGAGATTCGGTAAGTAACGTGCCACGTCCGACGTCCTACGTGCTCACGTGCTTCTGTGCTACGTGCTTACGTGCTCACGTGCTTTTCGTGCTACGTGCTCACGTGCCACGTGCTTTCCGTGCTGCGTGCTCACGTGCCACGTGGAACCGGCACTTCGCACGTAGTGCGTGGGACGTAGCACGTAGCACGAAAAAGCACGTTCGCACGCAGCCCGTAGGACGTTGCACGTGGAAAACACATGCCCATCAAAGACTCTTTACTCCCGGAATTCGACCACGAGATGGCGACGACGCGTCGCGTCCTCGAGCGGGTGCCCGAGGCCGAGTTCGCCTGGAAGCCGCACGAGAAGTCCATGTCGCTCGGGCAGCTGGCCGGCCACATCGCCACTCTGCCGTACTGGTGCACGGCGACGCTCGAGACGACAACGCTCGACCTCGATGCGGCGGGCCTGCCGAATGCCAGACTGCAGCAGCCGGAGTCGCAGGCAGCGCTGCTGCGCGACTTCGACGCGAAGGTGGCGACGGCGCGGGGCCTTCTCGCCACCGCGACCGATGGCGAGATGTTGTTGCCGTGGACGCTCAAGAAAGGCAGCCAGGAGTTCTTCACGATGCCGCGGGTGAGCGCCATCCGCGGCTTCGTGATGAACCACCTGATTCATCACCGCGGCCAGCTGACGGTCTACCTGCGCCTGAAGAACGTCCCGCTGCCGCCGATCTACGGACCGACCGCGGATGAGCAGTGAAAGCTGCGCTTTGCCTCCTGCCTTTCGTCATTCTCGCGACTGCCAACTCGGCGGGCTACCGATACGGCGCTTCTGACCTGGCCTTTTACGGGCCGGCGGTCATGCGTCATCTCGATCCGGCGCTCTTTCCGCGCGATCGCGTCGTCATCGATGCCCAGGCGCGGCTGACGCTCATGGACGAGAGCGTCGGCACGCTTGCGCGCGTGACCACCCGGAACTTCCACGTCCTGTTCCTGGGGCTGTATGTCGGAACTCTGGCGCTGTCCGCGATCGGGGCCGCCTCGATTGGCGACCGCCTCTATCGGCACCGCTGGAGCACTGTCGCGTTGCTCGCGGCGCTGACTCTCCGCCACGCGATTCCAAGGTCGGGCACGAACACGCTCGAGGCCTATTTCCACCCCAGGCAGCTCGCATTCGCCTTCGGCGTCCTGGCGGTTGCCGCATTCCTGCGCGGCCGGACTGCCGGCGTGGCGCTTGGATTGGTCGGAGCCGCCCTGTTCCACCCGACGACGACGTTGTGGTTTGCGATCTGGCTGGGCGTGGCGACGTTCGTGGTACAGCGCCGGCATCGAGTTCCACTTGCTCTCACCGCTGCGGCGGGCGGGCTGATTGCGTTGTGGGCATTCATCGCCGGGCCACTAGCCGGTCGCCTCGGCGTCATGGACGACGAGTGGCTCGCGCTGATCGCGGCGAAGGATTACCTGTTCCCGCTCCAATGGCCATGGTTCGCCTGGCTCCTCAATCTCGCCTACATTCCGATCGTGGGTGTGATTTATCGGCGGCGGGCGGCCGCGGGACTCGTCGATACGCGAGAGACCGCGCTGGTGATTGGCTGTCTCTCGCTGGCGGTCGTGTTCCTCATCGCCGTGGTCTTGAACGCCGCGCGTGTCGCGCTCGCGATTCAACTGCAGCCGGCCAGAGTGTTCTGGATGCTCGACTTCCTCGCCGTGGTCTACGTCGTCTGGGCGGTGTCGGATGCGAACCCCGGCAGCGTGCGCCGGCCTGTAATCGTGGCGGCGGTCATCATCGCGATCGCGGCCATCCGCGGGACCTACGTGATGGGCGTCGAATTTCCCGCCCGCACGCTCTTCGACATCGCTCCGGCTGGCGACTGGGGACGGGTGATGGCCTATGCGCAGTCGACGCCGCCGTCCACGGGCTGGCTCGCCGACCCTAACCACGCCAACAAATATGGCACCAGCGTGCGCATGGCGGCGGCCCGAGACGTCTTCGTCGAGAGCACGAAGGACACGGCCATCGGGATGTACGATCGGAGCATCGCGCTCCGCACCCGCGAACGTCTCGGGCAAATCGACGCGTTCGCGCAGCTGTCCGCCGACCGGGCACGGGACCTTGGATCGAGATACGAGCTCGACTACCTGATCACGGATCAGGACCTTCCATTGTCGCTGGCGTTTTCGTCCGGCGAGATTCGCGTCTACCGTCTCCGCTGAAGCCAGTGGTAGCCGATCACAACGAACCGGTCATGACCGACTACATACCTCGCCTCGGACTTCGCGGCGGCCATTGGATGACGATCTACTGCTGGGGACGCCGGCGGCACTTCTCCCGGCTGCCCGAACCGGAAGCCCGCCTGTTCGACGTCACACCCGACACGCGCGTCCTGGCGCATTGTCACTGGCAGCCCAGTCGCCAGGATCACCCACTGCTGATCGCGCTCCACGGCCTCGAAGGATCGAGCACCGCGCACTACATGCGCGGCCTCGCGGACAAGGCGTTCGCGAAAGGCTTCAACGTCATCAGGCTGAACCAGCGCAATTGTGGCGGAACCGAACAGCTCGCGGCCGGCCTGTATCACTCGGGCCTGACCCACGACGCCGACTTCGTGCTCCGCGAGACCGCGGCGGTGGATGGAATCGAGCGGGCGGTCGTCGCCGGGTACTCGCTCGGCGGCAATCTGGCGCTGAAGCTCGCGGGCGATCATGGCCAGGCGCCGCCGCGCCAGCTGCGCGGCGTCTGCGCCGTGTCACCCGTGCTCGAGCTCGAAGCGTGCGTGCGCGCCCTCGAGCGCCGCCAGAACGTCGTGTATCAATGGAACTTCGTCCGGGGCTTGAAGGCCCGCATGCGGCGCAAGAACGACTGCTTTCCCGGCCGATTCCCGATCGAGCGGCTGCCTGCGATCAGGACGGTGCGCGAGTTCGACGCGGCTTTCACCGCGCCGCACTTCGGCTTCGCGAGCGCGGAGGACTACTACCATCGGGCCAGCGCCATGCGCGTCATCGATCGCATCAGCGTTCCGGCGCTCGTCATCACGTCGGAGGACGATCCATTCGTCCCCACCGCTCCGTTCCGGGATCCGAGGCTCACCGGCAATCCGAACATCCGGCTCTTCATGACCCCGCACGGCGGCCACTGCGGCTTCCTCGAAGCCGCCGCCAACGGATCCGACGGGTACTGGGCCGAACGCCGCATCGTGCAGTTCGCGGCTGGCGTCTGCCGGTAGCGGTCCGCTGGTAGACTGCGCAGATGCCGAACCGCATCCTGGTCGGAACGTCCGGCTACAACTATCCGGAATGGCGTGGCACGTTCTATCCCGAGAAGTTCAGCACCGACAAGATGCTCGGGTTCTATGCCGAGCATTTTCCGACGGTCGAGATCAACTACACCTTCTATCGGATTCCCAACGAGAAGCTGCTCGCCGGCTGGAGCGCCGGGACGCCGGACGCCTTCAGCTTCACGCTGAAGGCGCCGCGACGAATCACGCACGACTCGAAGCTGCAGCGCTGCGAGGATCTCGTGCAGACGTTCTGCCGCACGGCGCGTACGCTCGGGCCCAAACAGGGCGTGCTCCTCTTTCAGCTGCCGCCGACGTTCAAGAAGGACATCGGCGTCCTTCGCGGCTTCGTCGAGCTGCTGCCCGACGGCACCCGCGCCGCCGTGGAGTTCCGCCACCCCTCGTGGCACGACGCCGACGTCTTCGACACGCTCCGCAGCCGCAACGTGGCGCTCTGCGTCGCGGACAGCGAGAAGATGAGCACGCCGGTCGAGATGACGGCCGACTACGCATACTTCCGGCTGCGCGACGAAGGCTATCAACAGGCCGACGTCGAACGATGGGCGGGCATCATCGGCGCTCTTCCGGGCGTGTCGGACGCGTTCGTCTACTTCAAGCACGAAGAGCAGGGACTCGGCCCCGACTTCGCCAAGCGGCTGATGACCGCCCTCCGCACCACCACGCCGGCAACGGAGATCCCGGGGGACGTTGAGACCCGGCCGAGCCCAAGCGGATCCCTGATCCCCGATCCCGATCGATCCCCGATCCCCGATCCCCGGCGTCAACGAGTCGCGTGACCGGGAATCCCCTGTCCGATTGCGAACACTCGCCCGAGCCAACAGTCTGGTCGCGCGAGACCTAAATCCCTGCCGGGTCACGCGTTAACGCGGGCACCAGCGAGTGGCAACGCTTTCGCTGTGGTCCCCTTGTGCTTCAAGACATCAAGTATGCCTGGCGTTCGCTCGCTCGCAACCCCCTCTTCGTCGGCGTCGCGGTCCTCACCCTCGGCGTCGGCATCGGCGTGAACACGGCGGTCTTCAGCTGCATCAACGTGATGCTGTTGAAGCCTCTCCTGGTCCGCGCCGGCGAAGACCTCATCTGGATTTCATCGGCCAGCACCAAGCCGAACGGGCCGCAGGGCAACATGACCTATCCGGATGTGGTGGATCTCGGCGAGGTGGAAGTCCTCGACGGGGCCACGGCATACGGGTTCTTCCAGGCCAACCTCGCGACGACCGGCCAGGCCGTGCGGCTCGACGGCGAGGCCGTCATGGGCAACTTCTTCGATGTCCTTGGCGTCCAGGCCCACCGGGGACGCATTCTCGACACCGCGGACGACCTCCCGTCGGCCGATCGCGTCGCGATCATCAGCTTCGCCGTCTGGCAGCGCGTCTTCGCCGGCAGCGATCAGGCGATCGGTCAGTCAGTACGCGTCAACGGACAGGCCTTCACCATAGCGGGTGTCGCCCCTCGAGGGTTTCGCGGGCCCGACGTAACCGAGCGCGCGGATATCTGGGTCCCGCTCAGCCTCGCGTCCGCCGTCGTTCCCGACATCCGCGATCCTCGCAGCCGGACCTTGTGGTGGCTGAAGTCCGTCGGACGCCTGGCGCCACAGGCGGATCTCCAGACCGCGGCTGCGGCGCTGCGCGCGCGTGCGGGCGCGATCGCGCAAGCCTTTCCCGCGTCGCACGATGGGTTCACCGTCCGCGTCGAGCCGGTGCGCGGCGCACCGCCCGGCGATCGTGACAAGGTCAAGCCCCTCTCCGCCATGCTGCTCGGCGCGACCATGACCGTCCTGCTGATCGCGTGCGCCAACGTCGCCAACCTGCTGGTGGTCAGGGGCGTTGCGAAAGGACGCGAGACCGCTATCCGGGTGGCGCTCGGCGCGGGCCGCTGGCGGCTGCTGCGGCAACAGCTGATCGAGAGCCTGATGTTGTCCGCCGCGGGCGGCTGCTGCGGGCTCCTGCTGTCGCTGTGGGCGACGGACGGTCTGCTGCGCTTCGCCGGCGTGCCGCTCGACGCGGACCTCGCGCCCGACCGCCGGGTTCTCCTGTTCACGATCGGCATGGCAGGACTCGCCGCGCTCGTGTTCGGTCTGGCGCCGGCGTTCCGCTCGTCGGCGGTCACACCTGGCCAGGCACTGAAGTCCGAACAGGGTTCGGGCGATGCCCGGCCGCGCCTCCGGCTGCAGACCGTGCTGGTCGCCGGCCAGCTCGCGTTGTCGATGGTGCTCCTCACCGCAGCCGCGCTGTTCCTCAAGAGCCTTCTCAGCGCGACCACTGTCGATGTCGGCTTCAATCCAGACGGCCGCCTGGCGATGTCGTTCAACCTGCGGATGCACGGGTACACGACCGAACGGGCCAACGCTTTCTACCAGAGCCTGCTCGATCGGGTCCGGGCCCAGCCCGGCGTGCGATCCGCCACGCTTGCGACGCGCGTCCCGCTCGGCGGAACAGTGGACGTCGGGGGCATCACCCTCCCGGACCGTCCGGTCGATCCGGACGCACGGCTCCCGCCCGTCGCGTTCAACCACGTGTGGCCCGGATTCTTCGAGACCATGGATATCGCCATCATCCGGGGCCGGCCCCTGACCGACGCCGATCTGATCGGCGCGCCCTCGACCGCGGTGATCAACCAGACGCTCGCGAGACAGTATTGGCCCGACGCCGATCCGATCGGGCAGCGATTCAGCTTGAACGGCACGCGTGGACCTTTCCTCGAGGTGGTCGGGATCGCACGCGACACGATCGTGGACGAACTGAACGAGGCCCCGTTCGCGTTTGCCTACATGCCTGGTCGCGCCATCCATGAAGACGTGGCCCTGCTCGCCTGGGTCGATGGAGAACCGGCGGAGGGGCTGCGAAATCTCGAGGCGGCCGTGCGGTCGCTCGACAGCAGCGTGGCCGTCTTCGCCCCCAAGACCCTCGCCGCGCACATCGCCGATCGCATGGACGGCGAGCGCGGTCTCAGCCGGCTGCTGTCGGTCATGGGACTCATCGCGCTCTCGCTCGCGGCGATCGGACTGTATGGCGTTATCGCCTATACCGTCATGCGGCGGACGCGCGAGGTCGGCGTCCGCGTCGCGCTTGGCGCGCAGCCGGGCGAAGTCGTCCACCTGTTCGTCCGGGACGCAGCGCGCCTCACGGTGATCGGCCTGGCGTGCGGCATCGCGCCGGCGGTCGCGGTTTCCGCGCTGCTCGCCGGAACTCTCGTCGGCGTCCGGTTCGCCGATCCGGTTGCGATCGGGGCGGTCGTCGTCATCCTCGGCGTTGTGTCACTGATCGCCGCCTACGTGCCGGCGCGGCGCGCCGCCAGCGTCGACCCGCTGGTCGCGCTCAGGAGTGAATGACCGATGATGACCGACCTCCGGCACGCGCTGCGAACGTTCGTCAAGAACCCCGGATTCACCGTCATCGCCGTCGTCACGCTCGCGCTCGGGATCGGCGCCAACACCGCCATCTTCACCGTCGTGCACGCAGTGCTGCTGCGGCCCCTGCCCTACCCCGACGCCGAGCGCATCGTGCAGGTGTGGACGGCGACACCAAGCGAACGGCGGAGCGGGCATTCGGCAGCCGACTTCCGCGATCTGAAGCGCGAACATCAGTCGCTCTCGGCTCTCGCCGGTTACCGGAACGCGCTTTTCAGCGTGGCGGTGGACGGCCCGCCTCTTCAGCTCGAGGGCGAGTACGTCACCGCCGAATTCTTCGACGTGCTTCGGGCTCCGACGCTCGTCGGCCGAACCTTTTCGAGCACGGACACGGCGTCGGAGAAAGCCAGGGCGGTCGTTCTGAGCCGGTCCGCGTCGCAGCAACTCTTCGGCGAGTCCACCGACGTCATCGGGCGAAGCGTCAAGCTGAATGGCGAGCCGCATGCCGTCATCGGCGTACTCGCCGGGCACGCCCAGTGGCCCCCGAACATCCGGCTCTATGTGCTGTCGGAGAAAGAAGTGCCGCCGTCCCCGGTCGATATCGCCAGCGACGGAGCCGAACGCGAAGTCCGCTACTTCGAGGCGATCGGCCGGCTGAAAGACGGTGTGAGCCTAGAACAGGCCCGGACCGATCTCGCGCGCGTGGCAAGCCTTCTCCAGCAGCGTCAGGCTCCGGGCACGACGCCGCGGGACCTCAAGACCGGGCCCATTCGCGAAGAGGTCGTCGGCGATGTGAGAAGCGCCCTGCTCGTGCTGCAGGGCGCGGTCGGTCTCGTCCTGCTCATTGCCTGCGCCAACGTCTCGAGCCTGATGATCGCGCGGGCCGCGGCGCGCGGCCGCGAGCTCGCGATCCGCGCGGCGCTCGGCGCCGCCCGCGGCCGGCTCGTTCGCCATCTGCTCGTGGAGAGCCTCGCGCTCGGGGTGATCGGGGGAACCGCCGGTCTGCTGCTGGCCGCCTGGCTCGTCGGCCTGCTCGTCTCGATTCTTCCCGAAGGCTTGCCACGCTCCGAGGAGATCTCGCTCGACTTCATCGTCGCCGCGGTGACGCTGACGACGGCGGTGGGGAGTGGACTGCTTTTCGGCGTCCTCCCCGCGCTCCAGGCATCGCGCGCCGACGGCGGTGTCGCGCTTCGTGGCTCGGGCGAGCGCGGCAGCTCCGCGCGCGCACGCGGCCGCGCCGCGCTCGTCGTCGCCGAGATCGCGCTCACCCTCGTGCTGCTCGTCGGCGCCGGACTCCTGATCAACAGCTTCATGCGGCTGCAACGAACCGATTCCGGGTTCCGTCCTGAATCGGTCACGGTCATGAGCCTGGCGATTCCGCAATCGCGCTATCGGACGGGCGCCTCGCAAGTGCAGCTCTATCAGCGCCTGATCGAGCGACTCTCCCAACGGCCCGAAGTTCAGGCCGTAGGTGTCGGCTTCCCGGGTCCGCTTCGCGGCAGCAACGCCAGCGGCTCGTTCAACATCGAGGACCGCCCCGCGCGGGCCGGCGTCGAACAGCCGTTCGCCAACATCGGATCCGTGTCGGGCGGGTATTTCGCGGCGATGGGCGTGCCGCTCGTCGCCGGCCGCACGTTCACCGAAGCCGATCGAGACCAGACGCAACCGGTGGCTGTAGTCAGCGTTGCGCTCGCGCGGCGGTACTGGCCGGGTCAGAACGCCCTCGGCAAGCGGCTTCGATTCGGCGACGACGGTTCCGAACCGTGGATCGTGGTCGTGGGCATCGTCGGCGACGCCCGGCAGCTGGGCCTCGATCGAGAGCCGCCGCCGGTTCTGTACATTCCGGTACCAGCAGTTTCCGCTCCCGTTCACGAATCTGGCCGTCCGCAGTAGTGCTCCCGAGAGCGCCGTGGTCAGTCTGATGCGAACGCAGCTGGCCGAAGCCGACGCGGATCTGCCGGCCGTCGAAGTCGCCTCTCTCGGCGCGATTATCGACAGGTCGATGGATGAATCAAGGTTCCGCAGCCAGCTGCTGGGCGCATTCGCGACCGCCGCGCTCGCGCTCGCGGCGGTGGGCGTGTACGGCTTGATCAGCTACTCGGTGACGCAACGGCGCCGCGAGATTGGCATCCGCGTCGCGCTCGGCGCGCAGCCGCGGCAGGTCCTCGGCCCGGTGGTGCGCGAAGGCCTGGCGCTGGCCCTGGTTGGCACCGTGATCGGGCTCGCGGGCGCCTTCGCCGCCGCGCGTGGCCTGTCGCGCTTTCTCTTCGGCGTCAGCCCGGCAGATCCGCTCACCTTCACGGCCGTCTCGGCGCTGTTGATTGCGGTCGCGCTGCTGGCCACCTACATCCCGTCGCGTCGGGCGCTGCACATTGATCCCGTGAGCGCGTTGCGGACAGAGTAGTTAGACAAAACGTTGTCCCTTGCAACTTGCAACTTGATTAAGCCATGTCCACTGACATTCGTTACGCCATCCGGACGTTTCTGCGAACACCGGGCTTCACGATCACGGCGACGCTCACCCTCGCGCTCGGCATTGGGGCGACGACGGCGATTTTCAGCGTCGTGAACGCGGTGCTGCTGGAGCCGCTGCCCTACCACGATCCCGACCGCCTCGCCGTGGTGACGCGCCTGTCGCTGCCCGACTACGGTGATCTGCGGCGGTCCGGCGAGTCGTTCGAGGACACCGCCGTCTGGGCCACCAATCTCTACAATCTGCGGACCGGAGACGAGTCGCGGCAGATCCGCGGCGGCGTGATCTCGCGCAATCTCCTGCCGCTGCTTGGCGTAACGCCCGTGATCGGCCGTCAGTTCAGCGCCGAAGACGACCGGCAGAAGACGGTCATCCTGGGGCATGGCCTCTGGCAGTCGCTGTTCGGCGGTGACCCTTCGGCAATCGGCCGCACTGTCGACTTGAGCGGCACGAGCTACACGATCATCGGCATCGCCCCCGCTGGCTTCAGATTCCCCGCGAGCGAGTTCCAGCTCTGGACACCGATGGGCCTGCTGGAGACGGAGGCCAGGGCGCAGGCTGAGAACCGCGGGTTGCGGATCTTCCGGAGTGTGGGGCGGCTGAAGCCCGGCGTCACGCTCGCACAGGCGAGGGCGGAAGTCGCGACTATCAGCACGACGCTCGCCTCGGCCCATCCGACTACCAACGCGGAGATCGTCTTTCCAGTCGAATCGCTCGCCGAGCGGCTGGTGGGCGACGTGCGCACGCCGCTGCTCGTTCTCCTGGCAACGGTCGCCTTGCTGCTGATGATTGCGTGCGCCAACGTCGCCAACCTGATGCTGGCTCGGACGGCCGCGCGCGAGCGCGAAATGGCGATCCGATCGGCGCTTGGCGCCGCCAGGTCGAGATTGTTCGGACAACTGGCCGTCGAAAGCCTGCTCCTCGGCAGCATCGGCGGCGCCCTGGGGCTGCTCGTCGCGGTCTGGGCGGTGGATCTGCTGCCGGCCGTGCTCGAAGCGAGACTGCCACGGGCAGAGGGCATCCGCATCAACGGTCCGGTCATCTGGACGGCGATCGCCGCGACGCTGTTCACGAGCCTGCTCTTCGGCGTCGCGCCGGCCGCGCAGGCACGAGGACACGCGGCGGCGCTGAAGGACGCCGGGCGGGGCATCGCAGGCGGGGCCCGTCTTCGCCGCCTGCGGTCGGGCATCGTGGTTGCCGAAGTCGGGCTTGCGGTCATGGTCGTGATCGGCGCGGGTCTCCTGGTGCGGAGCTTCACCGCCCTCACCTCGCGCGACCTCGGATTCGTGCCTGAGGGCCTGCTCTCGTTCAACGTTCAGCTGATCAAGCTGCCGGACGACCCTGCACGAGCTCGGGTGTCGACGTTGCTGATGGATCGGCTGTCGACGCTGCCTGGGGTCGACGTGGTGGGGGCGGGAACAGGTCTACCACCGGCGACACCGCAGCGAGGCACGCGGCTCGCCATCGAAGGCCGCGAGCTGACGCCTGACGAATCCTCGGCGATCTTCATTGCCGCGACTCCGGATTATTTTCGCGCGACGAGAACGCCGGTGCTGCAAGGCCGGACGTTCGCACGAACGGACACCGCCAGCGGCGAGCCGGTCGTCGTCATCAATCGTGCGCTCGCGGAGACGCTGTTTCCCGGGCAGGACGCGGTCGGCCGGCGCATGCGGATCCTGAATCCCGAGCACAAGAGCGACTGGCGAACGATCGCCGGAGTCGTCGGGAATGTGAAATATACGGGGCTCGAGAGCGACATGCTGCCGACGGTTTACACGCCGTTCGAGCAGACACCGTTCTTGTGGATGTATGTGATGGTCCGCACGGCCGGCGATCCCACCGCGGTGACGCGGTCGATCCGCAGCGTCGTGCGCGAAGTCGAACCCAGCCTGACGGCGGCGGCCATCCGCCCGATGGCGGCGGTCGTCTCCGACACCGTCTCGGAGCGGCGCTTCAACATGCTGCTCGTCTCGACCTTCGCGGTCCTCGCGCTCACGCTCGCCGCCATCGGCATCTACGGCGTGATCGCGTATTCCGTGTCGCAACGGACGCACGAGATCGGTCTGCGCATGGCGCTCGGCGCCGCGCGGTCAGACGTGCTCTCGATGATCGTCCGCGAGGGCGTGTTGACGGCTGGCCTGGGAGTCGCGGCTGGTCTCGCTGCGGCGTCGGCTGGCTCGGGGCTGCTGAGAGATCTGCTGGTCGACATCGCGCCGAGAGATCCCGCCACGTTCGTCGGGACTGCCCTGGCGCTGCTCGCGGTCGCGGTCGCCGCCAGCTACCTGCCAGCGCGGCGCGCAACGCACGTGGATCCGATGGTGGCGCTGCGACAGGAATGAGACGGGACTCGGTGATTCAGGAGTAGCGTCGTGATCGGCGATCGGCGATCAGGGATCGGTTCGGCGTGCGGATCGACCACTTGCCCGAGTTCCGATCCCCGATCCCCGATCACGACGAGTTTTTAGAACTTGATCCCCGCCGCGACGATAAACGTGCGGCCGCCATCCATTCCCTGCCGCGGGCGGGCAAAGTTGGCGTTGGACGTCGCCTTGCCGAAGTTCGGGCCGGTGATGTAGTTCAGCGGCAGGCCGTTCGCGTCCTTCGGGCCGGCGATGTCGGCGGTGACCGAGGTGTCCCACGAAATCAGCTGCTGGTTGTTGAACAGATTCAGGACCTCGAGCTTCACCCACGGCTTTACCGACTGCCACACCGGAACCCCGTAGGTCACGCCCAGATCGAAGAGCGCGTAGTCTTCGAACTCCTGTGAGCCGCGAAGGCCGAAGAACACCGGCTGCCCGGCCGGGAGCCGCACGTAGCCGGGGTTGGCGGCGGTCTGCTGCGCGGTCAGGGGAACCGACGCCGCAGCCAGGCTGAACGTGCGCGGCGAGTTGTACCGATAGAGCGGCGCGACGTCCAACTGGCCGTAGCCGCGCAGGTCGAAGCTGTAGTTCGCCCACACCCGGACCTTGTGGCGCTGGAAGTCGTCCAGGCGGCCCATCGGGAAGCTGCGCTCGGCGATGTAGATCTCCGGGTAGTCGCCGATGAGCGACGGAATCGCGGGATTGCTCGCCGCCTCGCCTTCGAAGTTCCCGTCGTTCTCGAGCTGCACGGTCCACTGGCCGTTCACCATCAGCGACGATCCCAGCCGATACGACGACTGGAGATCGACCGCCTGGTATTCGCGGCGGCCGAGGTCCGTGTTGCGATACACGCTGTTGTCGAACGTGCCGGTGAGCCCGTTGCGATTGATGGTCGTCCGGCCACCGTCGATGGTGATGAAATCTTCCACGAAGTCGGTCGCCCGTCGATTGACGTAGGTCGCGCGCGCCCAGCCGCGCCGGCCGACCTCACGCGCGAGCGCCACCGAGAACTCCTTCGTCAACGGCGAGCGCAGATCGTCGGCGAAGAAGACGTTCGCTGTCGGGAACGTGCCGCTGAGCGAGATCGTGTAGTTCGCCGGATCGAACCCGGGCGCGAAGCCCCGGCCCTCGCCGGCCGGTCCGGTGTACTGCGCGACGTAGCGGTCGGCGTTCCCGACGTTGCTGTTGCGCGAGAACTGCACGTCGTTGTACTTGCCGGCGTAGTGGCCGTAGGTGCCCTGCAGGATCGTGCGTCCGTCACCGGTCAGATCGAACGCGGCCGCGGCACGCGGCACCAGCGTCTGCGCGTCGATGGAGTCGTCGATACCGGTCGCTTCGCTGCCGACCGTCTCGTAGCGCACACCGAGGTCGAGCGTCAGGCGCGGCGTCGCGACCCAGTGATCATTGACGAAGAGCGAGGCCGTGGTGATGTCGATCGTCGCGCCGCGCAGCGGCAGCCAGGCCTGCACCCGCGACGTGCCGGGGATGAACCGCGGGATCAGATCGCCGTTCGCGTCGAGCGCCGGCCGGCTCTCCGCATCGAGCTTGTAGTCGGTCTGGAAGACGAAGCCGGTGGACGTCTGGGAATTGCCGCCGACGCGCGTCGACACGAAATACTCGAATCCGCCCTTCAGCTCGTGCGAGCCGCCGCGTCGCGACGACAGCATCTGCTGCACGCTGGCGGTGAACTGCCGGTTGTTGCGCTGCTCGGGATCCGTGGAGTCGAAGTAGGGCGCGTTGTACTGCAGGTTGGCCGGAACGCCCGAGGTCACGCCGCGCGTCAGGATCGGCGACTCGAGCAGGTTCGTGCTCGTGCCGCCGGCGTTCTCGAGCTTCCAGAACTTCTGCGAGTACTGCGCGGTCGCGAACGTCCGCGTGCCCAGCGCTCCGTGCCAGGTCGCCGCGAACAGCCGATTCAAGGTGCTCGGGGTCGTCATCGCGGCCGGATCGATGCTGCCGCCGAACGCCGGCTGTACCAGGTCCGTGGTGTTGTCGATCCAGGTCGTCTGCAGCGTGTGGCCGTTCGCGACCGTGGCCGTGACCTTCCCCTCGTAGCGCGTATTGTCGTTCTTGCTGGTGTAGGGCAATCGCGTCTGCGCGAACGTGCCCTGCGTCGTCGTGCGCTCGATGCGCGAGCCGCCGAAGAACCACACCCGATCCCGCACGATCGGCCCGCCCAGCGTCAGCTCGTAGGTTGGCGAGAGCTTGCTCGCGCGCGTGGTGCCGGCGCTCTTCTCGAACGGCGTTTCGACGCTCCAGGACGGATTGGTGAAGTTCGTCCGCAGTGCCCCGGAGAAGAGATTGCTGCCGCTCTTGGTGATTACGTTGATCACGCCGCCGGAGAACCGGCCGTATTCGGCGGAGACGCCCGAAGTCAGGACCTGCGCTTCCTGGATCGCGTCCTCGATGAACAGTGCGTTCGGCTGGCCGAGGACGTTGTCGTTGATGTCGACGCCGTCCATCAGGAACACGTTGTCATAGGCGAACGCGCCACCCACCGTCACCTGATTGTTGTTCGGCGTGTTGTCGGTCAGGCCCGGAGCCAGCTCCGCGAGCCCGAATGGCGTCCGTGCAACCGGCATCCGCGCGAACTCCTCCGAGCGGATGTTGAACGCGCCGGCCGGTGAGCTGACGGGCGCCGGCCTCGCGCCGTGCACGACGACCACTTCGTTCACCGGCGCGATCGACAGGACCTGATCCATCGTCACCAGACCGCCGAGCGAGACGGTCGCGTGGCGCTCGACCGTCGACATGCCGTGCATCTCGAACTTGACGACGTATTCTCCGGGCGGCAGACCCGGGAAGGTGTAGAGGCCGTTGATGTCGGTCGCCGTCGCCCGCACGCCCTGGAGCGCGCTGGACGACACCGTGACCATCGCGCCGGGCAGTGCGAGACTATCGGATGACGAGATTCTGCCGCTCAACGTGCCGGACTGCTGCCCCTGCGCCATGACGGGCGCGGCGAGGCAGACCACCACCATCACCATTCCAAGAACACGAGATCTCATGACGAACAAACTCCTTGCGACGAACCAGCTGTCGCGGGGTTTTCAAGCTGTGGATGATTGCCGATGGTGATGAGCACGCCGCGTGCCAGTACATTCCTGTCACGCGGAGTTCAGATTTCGCTGAGAGATGCGCTGAGTTCGGGACGAACGGCGAGACGAGCGTGTGCGCCTCGGTTGTGCCAGTTTGAGACGCCGGGCACAGAACCGTCACGCGTACGGGCGAGTGCCCGCGCCGCAACGCCGACGGCGACGCCTTTATTGCCGGTCTGCGCTCAGTGGATATCGCCGCCGCTCGCCACAGCGTTCGTCACACCAATGCAAGGAACGGTGCCAGCACAGTCCGCACACGGATCTGGTTACAGCGGCGCGCTTCCGGCTGCGCATGACCGCGAGCGACAGGACCGCGACGCCCCAGCCGCCGAGCGCCGCCGCCTCGGGCCACAGCAGGTCCAGGCCGATGCCCTTCAGGAAGATGCCCCGCACGATCACCAGGAAATACCGCAGCGGAATCAGGTAGGTGAACGGCTGGATCACAGCCGGCATGTTCTCGATCGGAAAAATGAACCCCGAGAGATAGATCATCGGCGTCAGAAAGAAGAACGTCGACGTCATCATCGCCTGCTGCTGCGTGTCGGAGATCGTGGAGATGAACAGTCCGAGCGCCAGGGTGCTGAAGACGTACACGAAGCACATGGCGAACAGCAGCACGAAGCTGCCACGCAGGGGAACCTGGAACCAGCCGACCGCGACTGCCACCACCAGCACGACGTCGATCATCGCGATGACGCCGTATGGCAGCAGCTTCCCGACGATCAGCTCCCATCGCCGCAGCGGGGTGACGTTGAGCTGTTCCAGCGTCCCCAGCTCCTTCTCACGGACGATGGCCATCGATGCCAGGTTGGCGGTCACGACGAGGAGCACGAGCGCGAGAACGCCCGGCAGCATGAAGAACCGGCTCTCGAGACTCGGGTTGAACCAGACGCGGATGCGCGCATCGATCGCCGGCGCCACGGATTGCGGCGAGCGTCGCGCGAGGAGCTCCTGACCGTAGCCGGCGATCAGGCTCGTCGCGTAGCCGAGAGCGACGGTGGTCGAGTTCGAGTCGGTACCATCGGCGACGAGCTGGAGGACTGCGCGATCGCCGGCATCGAGCGTGCGCCCGTATCCTGCCGGTATCGACAAAGCCAGCCACGCCTCGCCTCGCTCCAGGAAGGGCTCGATCTGCGCAACCGTGCTCACCGTATCGACCACGCGGAAGTTCGGCGACGCGGTGAACCGGGCGATGAGCTCGCGGCTGCGCGCCGTGCGATCGCCGTCGGCGGCGACGATGGGCACGTCACGGACGTCGGTCGTGGCCGCGTAGCCGAGCATGGTCAGCTGGATGATGGGCGCGACCACGACCACGCCGAACAGACGGGGGTTCAGCCGAAGCTCGAGGAATTCCTTCCAGACCAGGAATCGCAGCCGCTGCATGTCAGGCCCGCTCGCGCGCCAGCCGCAACGACGCCAGCGACAGCATCGCCGCGGCATAGAGCCCCATCGCCACCAGCGGCCCGATCAGCGTCACAATCGGAGCTCCCTTGAGGACGATCCCTCGAAGCGCCAGAAGGAAGTACCGCGCCGGCACGAGGGTCGTCACGAGCTGCAGCGCGCGCGGCATGCTCGAGATCGGGAAGATGAAGCCCGACAGGATCAGGGTCGGCAGGAGCGAAATCAGCAGCGCCACCTGAAACGCAACCTGCTGGCTGTCGGCCACCGTCGAAATGAGCAGACCGGTGGCAAGCGCGCCAATGAGGAACAGCGACAAGGCGAGGAGCAGCGACAGCCAGTTGCCGCGCATGGGCAGTCCGAACAGCGCCATCGCCGCCAGGATGATGAGCGCGGCTGACGTCAACGAGATCGCGAAGTACGGGATCGTCTTCCCCGCTACGAACGAGAACGTGCCGATCGGCGCCATCCGCACCTGCTCCATCGTCCCCATCTCCTTTTCGCGCACGATGGAGAGCGCCGTCGAAGCGACCGCCGTGATCATCGCGATGTACGCGATCAGGCCGGGAACCAGGAACAGCGTGCTGCGAAGCTCGGGGTTGTACCAGATGCGAGGCTCGACGACGAGCGGCGACTCGAGGCGGACGTCGCCGGATGCGACGCTCGACACGTCGCGGACGATGCTCAGCGCGTAGCCCATGACGGTGGTCGCGGTATTGGCGTTGTCGCCGGCGATCAGCACCTGGACCGACGCGGCTCGACCGGAAGTCACGTCACGGCCGTATCTCTCGGGCACTACGAGGACGGCGCGCGCCCGATTGAGATCCAGGAGACGTTCGGCCTCGCTGGGTGAATAAACCGAGGCCACGAGATCGAAGTAGCCGGAGTTCACGAACGCCGAGACCAGAGCGCGGCTTTCCGGAGTGCCGTCCCGGTCTTCGACCGCGAGGGCCACGTTCCGAATGTCGAAATTCAGCGCATAGCCGTAGAGCAGCAGGAAGAAGGCCGGGATGAACACCAGGATCATCAGCGTGCGCTGGTCGCGGGCGATCTGCCTCAGCTCCTTCCGGCACACGGCGAGCATGCCCCTCATGCTGACCGCCGCGATGCCCGCTCGACGACGTCCAGGAAGACGTCCTCGAGAGACGGAGGAACTTCCACGATCGTGGTGATGCCGGCGCCCGAGGACCGCAGCTGCGCGGACAGGGCATCGAGATCCGTGGCGGCCTCGCGCAGCACGGCGTGGACGGCGGTTCCGAACAGGCTCGTCTTCTCGACCGCGGCGACCTCGTCGAGCGCGCGCATCAGCGCGACGGGATCGGGCCCGCGTACCTCGATGATTCTCCGGGTCGCGAAGATCTGCTTCACCTCCCGCGGCGATCCAATCGCCGCGAGGGTGCCGGCATGGATCAGCGCGACGCGATGACAGCGCTCGGCTTCGTCGAGATAGTGGGTGGTGACGAGCACGGTCACCCCCGCCTGCGAGAGAACGTCGATCAGGCGCCAGAACTGACGCCGCGCCAGCGGATCGACCCCACCGGTCGGCTCGTCGAGAAAAAGGATCGGTGGTTCGTGGAGGATCGCGCATCCGAGCGCCAGCCGCTGCCGCCACCCGCCGGAGAGCTCCCGGGCGAGCGTCGCCTCTCTGCCGCGCAGACCGGCCATATCGATCACGAAGTCGCGGCGCGACGCCAGCGCCGCGCCGGTCAGACCGTAGATACCGCCCCAGAACGCGATGTTCTGATCGACGGTGAGCAGTTCGTACAGCGAGAAGCGCTGCGACATGTAGCCAATCCGCGTCTTCACCTGTTCGGGATCGCGGGTCACGTCGATGCCGTCCACCGTTGCCGCGCCGCTGGTTGGCTTCAGGAGTCCGCACAGCATGCGGATGGTCGTGGATTTGCCGGCGCCGTTGCTGCCGAGGAATCCAAAGACTTCGCCGCGCCGGACCTCGAAGGACAGATCGTCCACGGCGGCGAACGCGCCGAACCGCTTGGTCAACCCGCGGACTTCGATGGCATTGCCCGGGTCAGCTGCCAATGCTCGTCTCCATTCGCAGCGGTGGAAGCCTTGACGTCAGTTGCGGCCGAGGGCCCGGTCCAGACGGGCCTGCGCGAGACGGGCGCTGGCGATCGCCCGCGCCCGATCCAGCTCCGCGACCAGAACGTCGGTCTGCGCATCGAGCACTTCGGCGCTGGTGGCGACGCCCGCCCCGAATCGCTCGCCGAGGACCCGCCGCGCTTCCACGGCGGCGCGCACGCCGTCCTCCGCCGCCGCGATCGCGGCAAGCGCCGAATGCGCCTCGAGGCGGCGCTGCTCGATTTCGAAAGAGAGATCCCGATCGAACTCCGCGGCGCGCGCGATCGATCCCCGGGTCCCCGCCGCCGCCTCCGCTTCTTCGGCGCGGCGGCGTCCGCCGTCCCACAGCGTCCAGCTGACGTTGACCGAGACGTCCCATGAGTCGTGCCACTCGTCGACTCTCGGAAAGATGCGCGGATTCGGCCGCGCGTAGTCGTAGCCGGCGCCGAGAGCGACCTGCGGCCGGGCGCCGGCGGCGGCCGCCGATTCGCGCTCTTGCGCCGCCTCGACGCGGCTGGCCAGCGCCTGCCGCTCGGGCCGGCGGCTGTAGGCGACATCGGCCCCGGCGGTCGAGATCGCGTCCGGCGGCGTCAGAGGAGCAATCGCGTCGATCGCGACCGGAGTATCCTCTCCGATCAGCCGTCGAAGATCCGCCTCCGCGATGCCACGCAGGTTCCGGGCTTCGATGGCGAGCAGCTGCTGACGCGATCGCTGCGCTTCGGCGGACAACACCTCGTTCGGCGGAATCAATCCCTGGTCGAGGCGGGCGCGCAGCTCGGCGACGTGGGCGTCCAGGCTGTCCACGGAGCGAGCGACGACCTCCTCGGTCTGGCGCGCGGTCACCAGCGCCCAGAAGGCGCGGGTCGTCTCGAGCCGCAGATCCGCGCCGGCCGCCGCGACGTCGAACGATGCGGCGTTCCGCTCGGCGCGAGCGGCGCGCTCGAGCGCGGCCACGCGGCCGCCGGTATAGATCGGCCATTGCAGATCGACGCGCGACCGGAAGTTGTCGGGCACGTCTGGATACAGCACGCGAACCGGCTGGTTCGGCAGGGGCACGAGCGCGAAGACGTCCACATGATTCGTGCGCATGTAGCCGCCAAGGAGCGCGACGATCGGTCGATCCCCGGCCCCCTGGCCCTGCTCACGCGCCTCGGCTTCGGCGACCCTCGCCTCGAGTCCGGCGATGCGATGACTGTTCTTCGCCGCTCGCGCAATCGCCTCCTCCAGCGTCAACCGCAACGGTGGCTGTTCGGCCGCAACCGCCGCGGGCAGCGCGATCAGTCCGGCCAGCGAACACGCGACGATGATTCGACGGTCCATCTTCACGGTGCCATCAGTGCCTGGTTTCGCCGGAGCCCGATCCGCGCGCAACCAGATCGATGAAGACGTCTTCCAGCGATGGCGGAACCTCACGAATGCTGATCGGGCGCAGCCCGCGCCCCCGGAGCGCCTGCTCGATGGCGGACGCGAGTCCAGGCGAGCTGACCCGGACGTGCGCGCCGTCGCCAAAGACCTGGACGTCCTCGACGCCGGGCAACGATGCCAGCACATCGACCGGCGGTCTCGACACGTCGACCACGACCTCCAACAACGAACCGGGCATGGCCGCCTGCAGCGCCGACGGCTGGTCGAGCGCAATCACACGCCCCTCGTGCAGCAGGGCGACCCTGCTGCAGCGCTCGGCTTCGTCCAGGTACGGTGTCGCCATCACCATCGTCAGCCCTTCGGCCAGGAACTCCGACAGCAGCTTCCAGAACTCGCGCCTCGACACCGGGTCGACCCCGGTCGTCGGTTCGTCCAGCAGCAGCAGTTGCGGCTGGTGAATCAACGTGCAGGCGAGCGCGAGCTTCTGCTTCATGCCGCCGGACAAACGGTCGGCGCGCCGCTTCCGAAACGGCGTCAGCTGGGTCATCGCGAGGAGGCGATCGCGATCGGCGTCGTATCTCCGCATGCCGTGCAGCTCCGCCTGGAACGCAATGTTCTCGTCGATGGTCAGATCGCCATAGAGCGAGAATCGCTGCGAGAGATAGCCGACCTCACCGGTCACGGCGGCGTGCTCCGCAACCGGATCGTGTCCCAGCACTCGAATCCGCCCTCGATCGGGCGACAGCAGCCCGCACCCGAGACGAATCGCGGTGGTCTTTCCGGCGCCGTCGGGACCGATCAATCCGAACATCTCGCCGCGCCGTACGCTCAGCGAAGCGTCTTCGAGCGCAGGCACGGCGCCGTATCGCTTGCTCACGTTCTCCAGGACGAACGCGTCGGCGGTCACCGCGGGATCTCCGCTTCCACCGGCATACCGACCTTGAGCACGCCCTGCCGGTTGTCCGTCGTCACCTTGATGCGGTAGACGAGCTTGGTCCGTTCCTCGGCCGTCTGGACATTGCGCGGCGTGAATTCGGCTTTCGGGGAAATGAACGTGATCTTTCCCTCCAACCGCTGGTTGGCGTCGGTCACGAGCGGAATCGTCTGGCCGAGAGTGAGCCGCGGCACCACCGGTTCGTCGACGTAGACGTTCGCCCAGGCACGATCGAGGTCGGTGACGATGACGATCGGCGCACGTGCCTGGATCAGCTCCCCCGGGTCGACCATCCGGGTGGTGACGATCCCGGCCACCGGCGACTTCACGATCGCGTCGGCCTGTGCTTTCTTGAGTGCGGCAATCTGGGCGTCGACGGCGTCGATGCGTGCCTGCGATGCTGCGATCTCTTCGCGACGGGCTCCGGCCCGGAGGCTGGCGACGGCTTCGGTCGCGGCACGGGCGCGATCCTGTGCCGCTTTGACTCGAGCGGCCGCGACCTCACGCCGGGTCGCCGCATCGTCGCGCTGTTTGCGGGAACCGGCGTTGGAGGCGAGCAGCGCCTCGAACCTGGCGAGGTCGGCGGCTGCCGCCTGCAGTTCCGACTCTGCCGCGCCGACGTCCGCCAGCGCCGACTCGGCCTGCGCACGTGCCTGGCGTATGTCTTCCGGACGGGCGCCGGCCTGAAGCAGGCGAAGCTGCGCGACGGCCTGCGCGCGCTCCGCGTCCATCCGGCGGAGCGCGATATCCGTATCGGTGGTGTCGAGCCGCGCGATGAGGTCGCCGGCCGCAATCCGGTGGCCCTCCTCGACTGGCAGTTCCAGGATCCGGCCCCCGACCTCCGCCGCCACGCGCACCTCGGTGGCCTCGACATATCCGGACGCGCGGAGCGGCCCTTCGTCCGCGGCGCCGCGACAGGCCGCGGCCGCGCAGATGATCAGACCCGCGGTCCACGGGTGCCAGGCTGTGTTCATCACATCGATCCTTGCAGGATGCCGAGCGCGGCGCGCTGCACGTGACCGACCACGCTGTCGCGATCGATCGCCGTGGCGCCGCGGATCCCGGCGCGTTCGAGACGCTGGCGCAGCGGCGCACTCGCAAAGTAGAGCAACAGCGGCCCGACGATTCCGCTGTGGACGAGCAGCGGGTTGACGCGCTGGAACCGGCCGGCTCGCATTCCCTCCTGGAGAATCGCGGCGAGGTTCTGCATGACGGCCGCGACGTCGTCGAGCGTGGCCTGCCCCAGGTGTGCGCCCCCTTCCGCGATTTCCCGGAACCAGATGGGCGGGAAATGCGGCCGGGCTTCCGCTTCATCGGCGATGGCTTCGACGAATCGCTTGAGCTTGACCTCCGGCGTGGCCGCGGACGCGGCGACACCGCGGACGCGCGCGGCGACGGCGTGGAACATCTCGCCGAGCACCTCCTGGTAGAGCGCCGCCTTGTGCTTGAAGTGGTAGTAGATCATCGCCTTGTTCACGCCGGCGACGCGGGCGATCCGATCGACGTTGGCCCCGGCGAAGCCTCGGGCGGCGAACTCGGCCGCCGCCGCCGCGAACAACCGGTCACGGCTCCCTTCGGCCCCGGCGCGGCGCGGCTGCCGGCGGGCGGCGGCGCGGCGGCGCGGACGGGACGGGCGGCGGATGCTGGCGTCAGTCGGCATGAACTAACCGTTTAGTTAAACTCACTAACTGGATAGTTAACTGATTTGGTCGGCCGCTGTCAAGCGGGCGACGGCGACAGGGTCAGAGCAGCTTCGAGAGCCGGCCATAGCCGGCGCGGCTGACCGGCAGCCGGGTGCCGTCACGGAGAATCGCCACCCGGCTGTCCTTCGCATACAGCTCGACCCTGGCAATGCGCTCGATGTTCAGCAGATACGACCGGTGGATGCGCACGAACCGCGCCGGATCGAGCGTCGCCTCGAGCGCCCCCATCGTTTGATCCTTCAAATACTGCCTGCCCTCGGCCTTGAAGCACACGTAGTCGTCCTGCGCCTCGACGTAATCGATCTTCTGCACCGGCAGGACGTGGACCTGCGATCCGTCGCGAATGAGCACGCGCTCGACCGGCCCCTGTCGCGACCGCCCCTGCGCCACCAGGCCCTCGAGGTCCGGCATCGCCTCGCGCCCCTGCAGCCGCGCGCGCGCCCGCGACAGCGCCTCCGCGAACCGCTCCTCGCCAAACGGCTTGAGCAGATAGTCGACCGCGTGCACCTCGAACGCGCGCAGCGCGTATTGGTCGTAGGCGGTCGTGAAGATCACCGGCACCTGCCGCCCGAGCAGGTCGAGCACTTCGAAGCCGTCGAGCTTCGGCATCTGCACGTCCAGGAACATCAAGTCGGGCGACAGTTCCGCCACCGCCTTGACCGCGTCGAACCCGTTGCCGCATTCGGCCACGACGTCCACGCCGGGATGGGCTCTGAGGAACTCACGAACGACCGTCCGCGCCAGCGGTTCGTCGTCGACGATGACGACGCGAAGCGTGTCAGTGCTCATCATGGTCCTTCCACCGCCGGCAGGATCACCTCGACCCGCCAGACGGCTTCCTGTTCCCCGGTGTTCAGCGTCGCCTCGGCGCCGTGCAGCGCGCGAAGCCGTTCCCTGACGTTCGCCAGACCTACCCCTGCGCCGCGGCTGCGCGGCCGATCGGGATCGCAGGGATTCTCCGCCACGACGCGCAGCACGCCGGCGCTGCGCTCGGCCCGGACCCGGATCACGCCGCCCTCGAGGACGTGCGCAATCCCATGCCTGACGGCATTCTCGGCGATCGGCTGCAGCAGCAGCGGCGGCACGAGGCACGATCCGGCATTGCCCGCCGAGATGTCGGCGCGCAGGCGCTCGCCGAAGCGGATGCGCTCGATCGCCAGGAACCGGTCGATTAGCGCGAGCTCGCGCTCGAGCGTGATCCGCTGTGACCCGCCGAGCGCGAGGCTGTCACGAAAGAAGTCCGCGAGCAACAGGCACATCCGGCGCGCCGCCGGAGGATCCGCCGTCGTCAAGGCGCTGATCGAGTGCAGGCTGTTGAACAGAAAGTGGGGGTCGATCTGGGTGCGCAGCGAACGAAGCTCGGCCTCGCGCGCGAGCACCTGGACCTGCAGGCCGCGCCGCTGCGTCTCCTGCGATGCTTCGAATACGGCGAGCAGGTAGCTGACCGCCACCGACAGCAGATAGAGCAGCACGCCGAATCCGAACAGCAGCGAGTGAATGCCGCTGAACGCGGCGGCTGGGTCCGGCACATCGAAGCGGCGTGACAGGATCGCGACCCAGCCGCGCGCGATGGCGACCCAGATCGCCGACGAGCAGGCGGCGGCCGTCAGCGCGGTCGCGACAATCCGGATCGTGCCGGTGCCGGCGAGCGGCATGCCGCGCGCGACGTACCAGGCCGAGAGGCAGACGAACGAAAACGCCACGCTCAGCGGCAGGGCAATCGCGGACGCGAAGAACCAGTCGAGACCGCGCTGCCCCGCCAGCAACGCGGCCAGGAGGCCGCCGACCAGCAGCCAGAGCAGCAGATAGAGCGCGAGGTAGCCCCGGCGGGACAGGAGCGGGTGCATCCCGAATCAGTTCTTGATCTCGAGACCGGCCATGACCAGGAAGCCGCGCAGGACGAGGCGATGGCGGCTGGCGGTGTGCGGCGGTCGCGTCTTGTCCTCGACCCCCGCGAGAATCGGCGTCACGCGGGAGACGACCGTCCAGTCGTCGGGCACTCTGATCTCAATCCCTCCCCACAGGGCGAACACTTCGATGACGGCGTCCCCCTCGATCGCGGCGTGTCGAAGATCGAGCTCACATCCGCCGAGCACCGCGGTCAGTTCGCCACCGCGAAACGCCGGCGAGTTGTTGCCGCGCACGACACTGCCGAGCACGGCCATCGCGGTGACCATCGTGTTGTCGTCGGCGGAAACCGGCCTGACCCGCGGACCCGACAACCCCTGCCACACCAGGAAGCCGCCGAACAACACCAGCAGCGTCGGCCACATGTCCCAGAAGCTGAGATGGACCAGAGCGGTCTGCTCCAGCAGCATCCATGTTCCGATCGTGGTCAACAGGATGCCGCTGAACGACCCGCCGCGGCATTGGCGTGCGTGCCACAGCTTCACGAGCCCGAGCGCAACGAGGCCGACGGGCCAGAACCTCAGGAATCGCTCGGCTTGGATCAACTCGAGATTGTCGAGCGTCATCAGCACCCCGATGACGATGACCATCACGCCAAGCACCAGTTGGGGTGTCACTCCCCTGCTGCGGGTCGCGCGTAGCGGCTGCTCGGGCAGCATCATGACCTCACTCCTCGAGGCTGCAATGCATTTGACTTCGCGTCCATGACCCCACGATAGGCCGCCGACCAGGAGGGCCGCGCTTGGTTTCCGGCGAACCTCGGCGGCCCTTCGGTGAACGGAGTCGATTCTGTTAGAATTTTCGCGCGTTTTCCTCGCTGCGGTTGAGGCGCTGATTCCCATGCGTGCGATACGCCGTCAGCGGACAAGGCTCTCCGCGGCGCTTTTCTTCATTGCAACGGGCCAATCCGTTTCGAAGGCTGGAGGCATCTTGCGCGCTCATCTCTGTCACGCGGGATTGGCGGTCGCCGCAATGCCTGCATCGGTCGACCAGCGGCGCGCCCGGCTCGTGCCCGGACCGCGAGGGCTCGCGGTTCTCACGCTACTGACGCTGGCAATCGCGCTGCCCTCGGCAACTGCGGGTCCGCTCCAGGATGATCTGGCGGCCCGTCGCGCGCGAGCGATCGAGAAGCTGGGTCCCGAGGCGCTCGCGATTTTCTGGAGCGCGCCGACCAGGGTCTACTCGCTCGACGTCGATTACGAATTCCGCCAGGACAGCAACCTGTTCTATCTCACCGGCATCGATCAGGAAGAGACGATCCTCGTGCTGATGCCGGGCAACGAAACACGCAAGGAAATCCTCTTCATTCGCGAGGCCAACGCACGCCGCGAGCATTGGGAAGGCCACAGCCTGACGCCGGAGGAAGCGACTGCCCAGAGCGGCATCCGTACCGTCATGCGGAGAAATGAATTCGAGCCGTTCATCAGCGCGATGTTCTCGAAGCAGGCGATGGACGGTGGAGCGAAGGAACACGCCAGGTTCTTCGACGCGCTGACCGCCGATCGCGCCCGGCTGGCCCTCCTGCTCGAACCGCAAACGGATCTGTCCGGACCTGCGGGCCCGAACCGATCGTTCGCGGCGACGATGCGCGGGCGGTTCTTCGGCTTCTCGGTCGCCGACGCCACCCCGATTCTCCATGAGCTGCGCCAGATCAAAACGGCGTACGAGCAGGGCATCCTGCGGAAAAGCGTCGCCATCTCGAGTGATGCGCATCGCGCCGGCATGAAGGCGGCCGCGCCCGGCAAACACGAATACGAAGTCGAAGCGGCGATCGAGGAAGTGTATCTGCGCAACGGCGCCATGAGCTGGGGCTATCCCTCGATCGTCGGCAGTGGACCGAACGCCACGATCCTGCATTACAGCAAATCCAGCAGGAAGATGGAGCCGGGCGATCTGCTGCTCGTCGATGCCGCGGGCAGCTATCAGGGCTATACCGGCGACATCACCCGCACCTATCCGATCAACAGCGTCTTCACGAAGGAACAGCGGGATATCTACGAGATCGTGCTCGCAGCGCAGGAAGCGGGGATGAAGGAGGCGCGCGCCGGCAACAAGCCGGAACAGGTGCAGGAAGCGTGCGATCGTGTCTTGCGGGCAGGGCTGCTGAAGCTCGGGCTCATCACCGACGGCACGGGCCTCCAGTTCAAGATCTGGGCGACCCATGGCGTACTGCATCATATCGGCATCGACGTCCACGACGTCAACACGCGCGGCCCGCTCCAGCCGGGAATGGCGTTCGTGATCGAACCGGGCATCTACATTCGCGAGGCCGCGCTCGTCAATCTGCCGAAGACAGCGGAGAACGCGGCCTTCATCGAGAAAGTCCGGCCGATGGTCCAGAAGTACCGCAACCTCGGCGTGCGAATCGAGGACTCGTTCCTGCTGACGGCTTCGGGTCTCGAACGGATGTCCGATCGCGTCCCGCGGACGATCGACGAAATCGAACAGTTCATGCGACAGAACAGCACCGCGAGACGCTGACCGCGCGATGCCCGGCGCGGCATGCGTGCTGCGGCGATCAACCTGGTGGCGACACGGAATCGCAGCCTGTGAGCGGGCACGGCGCCGGCTGCGGGCGCCGCTTTACCTGTCAGGGAGTCCAGCGTCCCGGCGGGCTTTCCTGAGCGCGGCCAGCGCGTCGTCCACTTCCTTGCGCGCCGCCTCCTTCTGCCGCTCGGTTCTCGCGTCCGAGAGCTTCGCGATCGCCTGCCGCAACGCCCACTGCAGCGCGAAGGACGTCGCCGCGACGATCATTCCCTGCTTGTTGTCGAAGGCCGCGTAACCCTGCACGTCTTGCGGCGTCACCAGGTTCAGGAATTCCTGGTGGGTCATGGCGCCAGCCATGGACGGCCCCTTCAGGAAATCGGGGCCGAGGATTTCCGCGATGGTGGGCTTCCGGCCGAAGACCTCGATTCGGTACACGAGTCGGGTGCCCTCGGGATTGATCGCCGGCGGCTTGGACAAGACCCGCTGGATCCGATCCAGGCTCACCGGCAAAGCGTCAGGATTGATGGGCGCTTCTGGCTCGGGTGAGCCACCTGGAGCGGGCGCAGCCTGCCCCTCCTGAGCCATCACCGGCACAGCCGGCCCGGCAATCATCGCGACAAGGAGAACGAAAACGACGAGATATCGCATCAGGCCTGCGGTTTAAGACGACGCCTGCGTGGGAATGGCTTCAAGAACAGTACCGCCGCCGCTCAAAGCCCAAGTGCCGGCGCTCGGGCGATCTGACCGCTGAAAATTCAGATCTACCCCCGATGTCCGCCGCCGGGACTGGGCTGTTCGCAACTGAACAGAACAAAATCCCGTCACTAATTACAAGCCAGTGATAATAAAGAACTTGCGAGCGGTCGTCACACGGCATGCGACTGGCTCCTTCACCTGGGTGACAGCCAGATCCGGCCCCTCGAGCCATGGTACCGGGTCGGGGGCTGCGAGGAAACAGAAGATATGGCGATTCAGATTGCGCAGGACGTCCGGTACGCGTTCCGTCTCCTTCTGAAGACACCGGCGTTCTCGGGAGTTGCCGTCCTCACTCTTGCCCTCGGCATCGGCGCGAACACCGCGATCTTCTCCGTCGTGTACGCGCTGCTCATCGCGCCACTGCCGTATCCGCAGCCGGATCGGCTTGTGATGGTCTGGCAGGACATGCGGGCACAGGGCGGGCCCGAGCGCGAGTGGGGAACGCCGGGCAACTACTTCGATTGGGCCCGCGACACCGATACGTTCGCCGGCCTCGCGGCGATGACCGGGTGGGGACCCGCGCTGACGGGGACCAGCGAGCCTGAATCACTCTCTGGCGAGCAGGTCACGCACACCTACTTCAACGTGCTCGGCGTCCGGCCCGCGCTCGGACGTACTTTCACCCCGCAAGAAGATGTCCCCAATGCCCCGAGGGTCGTCGTCCTCTCGCACGGGCTCTGGCAGCGGCGGTTCGCAACCGATCCGAAGATCATCGGCCGGATGATCACGCTTGGCGGTCAGCCGCACGAAGTGATCGGAATCATGCCGGCGGGCTTTCGGCCGGCCGTGCTGCAGACCGCGGAATTATGGCGGCCGCTGCGCCTGAACGCGGGCAATCCTTCTCGCGGCGCCGTCGTGCTGCGGATCATCGGACGCCTTGCCCCGGCGATCACGTTCACACAGGCGCAAGCCTCGACGCGGGCGCTCGCGACACGGTTAGAGCAGGCGTACCCGAATTGGAATACCAAGGTCGGCATTCACGTGAATACCCTGCACGATCAGGCCGTTGGCAGCTTTCGCACGGGTCTGCTCGTGCTGATGGGCGCCGTCGCGTTCGTACTGCTGATCGCCTGCGTGAACATCGCGAATCTGCTGCTGGCGCGTGCGTCCTCTCGGGCGCGCGAAGTGGCGGTCCGCCTGACGCTTGGCGCTTCGCGGAGCCGCGTGATCCGTCAACTGCTGACCGAGAGCCTGCTCCTCGCCTTCGTCGGCGGAATCGCGGGCGTGCTGGTCGCGTCCTGGGGAGTCGACGCTCTGCTTGCCATCGATCCCGCTGCCGCCACGGCGACGCATGAGATCGGAGTGAACCTTCCCGCCCTCGGCTTCACAGCAGCGGTCACGCTGCTGACGGGCCTGCTGTTCGGAATCATGCCCGCGTTCCAGGTGTCTGGACGAGAGTTCACACGCGCGTTGAAGGATGGTGGCCGCAGTTCGGCCGGAGCCGGCGGTCGCCGCTTACGACGTGGCCTGATCGTCTGTGAGACCGCGGTTGCGCTCGTGCTCCTGGTCGGCGGCGGACTGCTGATGCGCACGCTCGTCCGCTTGCAGGCGGTCGATCTCGGATTCACGCCCGATGGCATCGTCGCCGGATTCGTGCTACCGCCTCAGCCCAAGTACCCGACGGCCGAGCATCGGATCGCCTTCTACGATCGCGTGCTCGAGCGCGTCGCGGCGGTGCCTGGCGTAGAGCGCGCGGCGTTGACGTCCGTGGTCCCGCTGACCGGCGATTCCGACATGTCCTTCCTGATCGAAGGGCGGCCTGCTGCCCAAGGCGCGGATCAGGACCCGGTAACCTGGTATCGCATCATCAGCCGGGAGTATTTCGAGACGATCGGCATTCCGATTCGGCGCGGGCGCAACATCGAGCCGCGAGAGCGGACGCCGGCGGTCCTCATCAACGAAGCGCTCGCGCGCAAATACTGGCCGGGTGAGGATCCGCTCGGCCGGCGTGTTCGCTTCAGCTCGAGAGATGACGCGCCATGGTTCACGATCGTCGGGGTCGCCGGAGACGTGAAGCGACGTGGGGCCCGCGATGGTGTGGACGGCGAGATGTATCTTCCGTACTGGCATTTCACGGAAGCCGGCATCAACGTCGTCGCGAAATCCGCGATTACGGGCGAGTCGTTGTTCGAGCCGCTGCGTCAGGCCGTTCGTGAAGTCGATCCGGACATGCCGGTCGCCGGCCTGACGACCATGTCACAACTGGTGGGTGAGTCGATTCAGCAGCCCCGGTTCATCGCTGGGGTCGTCGGCGCGTTCGCGACTGTGGCGCTGCTGCTGGCGGCCGTCGGCATCTACGGGGTGATGTCGTACGGCGTGGCGCAGCGACTGCCGGAGATCGGGATCCGGGTCGCCCTGGGCGCCACCCGTCATGACGTGCTGACGCTCATCATGGGCGACGGCCTTCGCCTGACGGCGCTCGGCATCGCGATTGGAACCGCGGGCGCGCTCGTCGTGACTCGCAGCATGAACACGCTGCTCTTTGGCGTCGGGTGGGCGGATCCCCTCACGCTGGCTGCCACGACGATTCTCGTGCTGATTGTGGCGGCAGCGGCCAGCCTGGTGCCGGCGCGCCGCGCCACGCGGGCTGATCCGATGACTGCCCTTCGGGCGGAGTAAGATAAAGATGTACTCGGATAAAATCGCTAGAAACCGATAGTCCTGGAAGCCCGTCTAACTGGCGAAAGGTTCTGACCACATGGCGTTTTTCTCTCGTTCTCCCCAGCCGGTCCCGGCACCCGATTCGCTTCCTTCGGATGTGGCGTTCGCGCCAAATGCGTTGTTCGCCCTGCGCAACATCGAGAAGTCGTATGCGCACGGCACCAGCCGGACCTACGTGCTCCGGCGGATCAACGTCGATGTCAAGGAAGGCGAGTTCGTCTCCATCATGGGGCCGTCTGGCGCCGGCAAGTCGACGCTGCTGCACATCATCGGCATGCACGACAGCGCCTGGACCGGCGAGTACTATTTCCTCGATCAGCCGGTCCACAAGCTCGGCGCCAAGGAACGGGCGAAGCTCCACAAGCAATACATCGGCTTCGTATTTCAGAGCTACCACCTGCTCGATCACCTGACGGTGTACGAGAACCTCGACATCCCGCTCTCCTATCGCGACATCAAGAAATCCGAACGCGAGAGCATGGTGTGCGACATCCTCGACAAGTTCGCGATCGTCGGAAAGAAGGATCTCTATCCGAATCAGCTGTCGGGTGGCCAGCAGCAGCTCGTCGCCGTCGCGCGGGC
Source organism: uncultured Acidobacteriota bacterium (assembly GCA_963785755.1). Classification (GTDB taxonomy): domain Bacteria; phylum Acidobacteriota; class Vicinamibacteria; order Vicinamibacterales; family 2-12-FULL-66-21; genus JACCXG01. The sequence goes on from CAWAXG010000075.1 coordinate 615,306, forward strand.
GGTGATCTCCAATCCGAGAGTCATCCTGGCGGACGAGCCGACCGGCAACCTGCATACTAGTCAGGGCAAGGAGATCATGGAGCTCTTCAGGAAACTGAACGAGGGTGGAACGACGATCATTCAGGTGACGCACTCGGAGGCGAATGCGGCGTACGGCAGCCGGATCATTCAGCTGCGCGACGGCTGGATCGTCGACGAGTAGCTCCTCGCAGCGGACCGCGCCGTCCGCGCTTTCGACCGTACATGACAACAGGCCGGTTCCTCGAAGGAACCGGCCCGTTGTCGTTTACCACCGCGGTTCTTTGCGCCGCCCGCCGAAGTCGTCGCCGTAACCGCCGCCGCCGCGGTTACCGCCGCCTGACCCTCCGAAACCACCGCCGCGGCCGCGCCCGCCGCCGCCAAATCCACCTTCAGGCTTTGGTCGCGCTTCGTTGACCACCAGCGCCCGTCCATCCAGCTGGTGCTCGTGCAGCTCAGTGATGGCCCGCTGCGCTTCCTCGTCGGTGCTCATCTCCACGAACGCGAACCCTCGCGCCCGCCCGGTCGCCATGTCTCGCATCACGCGGACGTTGTCCACTTTGCCAGCACGACTGAACAGTTCGGTGAGCTGATCCTCGGACGAGGAATACGGTAGGTTGCCGACGTAGAGTCTCCTGCCCATGCTGTCATTCACTCCTGCCAAAAATGACGCGCGATGTTGATCCTCCACGAGCGCGAACCGCTTCCGCGCATCAGCGGCAGCACCCTGACAAGCTCACGCGGCTTGCTGCGGTCTCCTCCGGCCGGCTGCAGGTCACGGGGCGGGCTCTCATTCCTGTGTCATTAAGCAGAATACATGCCGACGGCCCGGTTCCGCCGGCACGGTTGCCCCGGCCGCATCCCACCCGGTAGAGTGCAAAGATGATCAGGCCAGTGGCAGGAATCGTAATTGCCCTGCCCCTCCTTCCGATTGCGTGCGCGCGAGAGCACGTCCGCGAATTCGAGCTCCGCGGGCAGGTGCTGTCTGTGGACCTAGCCCGTCAGGAAGTGACGATCAAGCACGAGGATATTCCGCAGTTCATGCCCGGAATGACCATGGCGTTCAAGGTGGCGAGCCCGGGTCTCCTCGACGGCCGCCAGCGTGGCGACCTGGTCAAAGCGACGCTCGTCCTCCGTGACACGCAGCCGCATCTGCGTACGCTCGAACGCATCGGGTTCGCGCCCCTTTCCGAAGCTGAGATGGCGTCGCGGGTCCCGGCGACTCTTGCTCCCGGCGAACCCGTGGCTGACGCCGCATTCATCGACGAGCGCGGGAGGTCCCGGCGGTTGACCGACTGGCAAGGGCAGGTTCTGGCCGTCACGTTCATATACACTCGCTGTCCACTACCCAACTTCTGTCCTCTCATGGATCGCCATTTCAGGACCGTTCAGGATCGTGTCCGCACCGACGCCGCGCTGGCTGGCAGTGTGCGCCTGTTGTCGGTGACGTTCGACCCCCGCTACGACACGCCGGCCGTTCTTCACGAGCACGCGGCGAAACTGCACGCCGACCCGGCGATCTGGAGTTTCGTGACGGGACAGGCTGACGAACTCGAGAAGTTCGGGTCGCAGTTCGGCGTGTCGATTCTGCGGGAGGGAGGGACCGAGCAGGAGATCGTGCACAATCTACGAACGGCAGTCATCGACGCGACGGGACGGCTCGTCACCGTCCTCAACGGCAGCGAGTGGGCGCCATCGGATTTGCTGACGGCGCTCGTGAACGCGCGCCGGACTTCGGCTCCGGACGGCACTGCCACCGCAGGCCGACCGCGCTGACATGAGCGGGCGCCCGAAGCCTTCCGACTTCACTCCCGCCGAGCGACGCATCATAAACCGGCTGCGAACGCCGTCGGCGGTTCAGCGCTATCTGAACGACCTGCCCTACAACAACGAGCCTCGTGGAGCAACGCTCCGGAGCTTCAGGGGCGTCGTGCGGCACGGCTCGGCACACTGCCTGGAAGCCGCCCTCTCAGCCGCGGTGATCCTCGAGCAGCACGGCTATCCTCCCCTGGTTCTCAGCTTCGAGTCGATCGACCACCTCGATCATGTCCTCTTCGTCTATCGAACCGCGACCGGCTGGGGATCTGTCGCCCGCTCGCGTGACCCGGGACTTCACGGCCGCAAGCCGGTCTTCACCAGGCCGCGAAATCTTGCCCTCAGCTATGTCGATCCTTACGTAGATTTCACCGGCCGAATCACGGCCTATGAGGTCGTGGATCTCGCTGCGATGGGTGACTACGACTGGCGTCTGTCACCACGCAATGTCTGGAAGGTGGAGCGGGTTCTGCTCGACTGGCCCCACAGAGCGATCCGGACGTCGAACCGCCGCATCGCGACGCTGCGGGCGCGATACCGCGCATTCAGGAAGGAACATCCGGACTGCAAGCCCGTGTACTACGCCCGGCGGGATCGCTGGTCTCCGATCCCAGCAGAGTTCGCCTGTCCGTAGTCCCAGTGCCGCTAGTCGAGATCGAAGTCTCGCGTGGGCTTCGTGATCGGCTCCTGATGTGCCTGCCGCAATGCCTCTTCGAATCGCCGGGACAGGGCATCGCCTCGGGTTTTCTCCGCGGCGACCGAGTCCTGGAAAATGGCTTCGCGCCGCGCGGCTTCCTGAGCCAGGATCCGCTCCGCATCGCTCAGTTCGGGGCGATCGCCACGCACCGGCTCTTCGTGGCGGACGATCCGGCGCAGATTGGAATCCACCACGAGCTTCGCCTGGCAGCACGGGCAGATGGTCTCGAATTCCGATTTCAGTGTCATGCCGACCTCCAAGGGTCGTGTCACCCGGGCCGCAGCGGCGCGAGCCTCGAGCGCCTGGTCGAACGGAGCTTATGATATCCCCATGTCTGTGAACGCCGCGGCCGGACTGCTTCTGGCCAGCGTGCTTTTCACGAGTATCGCTCTGGAGCCGTTCGGATCGGAGCAGAGTTCCGGCACCGAGCGGCCGACGGCGCAGCTGCAGCCGCGGCGCGCCGCCGGGGCGGCATCGGTCGCCGGCACGGTGGTGAACGACGAAGGCGGTCCGCTCAGTCGCGCTCGCGTCACGCTGCGATCGGCCTTGCTGCCCGAGCCCCGAGTCCTGGTGACGGACGGCATGGGGCGCTTCAGTTTCGATCGGCTGCCGGCAGGCGACTACGAACTCAGCTTCATCCGCACCGGATACGCGCTGTCGCATGCGTCAGGCGGGCCAGCGAGAGCTGTCGCGGTCAGGCTGCGAGAGGGTGAGACGCGCACGGGACTGAGCATCGCCCTTCGCCGCGCCGGCATCATTCCGGGCAGACTTCTGGATGAAGACGGCACGCCGCTGGCCGGTGCCGAGATTGAAGCGCTGTCGTTGCGCACCGCCGACGGACGACAGTCGACGTCGGTCGTCGCCGCCGCGCGATCCGACGATCGCGGCGAGTTCCGGCTGACCGGGCTTCCGGCCGGTCAGTACGTCGTCCTCGCCCGCGACCCGGCGTTCAACGTCGTCGGCGACGAGACCGGCGCTTTGCGCTACGCGCCAACCTACTATCCGGGCGCCGCCTTGGCCACGGATGCTCAGCCGGTCACGGTCACGGAAGGGCGCGAGTCCTCGCAGCTGGAGTTCCGACTGCGCCTCGCGCACCCGGCGCGACTCGCCGGTACGATGCTGCCGAAGGATCGCCGCCCCTTGCTGAGCGGCGCGGTCATCCTGCTGCCACGCGACGCCACCCTCGCCACCGCGCTGCCATCGGAGGACGTCGAAATCCTGCCGGACGGCAGGTTCACGTTCCGGAACGTTGCCCCGGGCCGGTACCAGATCCGGGCGCGCGCTGAAATTGGTGCCAAGGAACCGATGTTGTTCGGAACCTATGCGGTGGTCGTGGACTTTCACGATGTCGTCAACATTGCGATGCCGCTCGCCCCCGGAGCATCGCTCCACGGCACGCTCGAATGGGATCCGACGTCGGCCGCACCACCCAGGAACCCGTCCGGATTGCGCGTCCGCGCGCCGTTCGCCGACGGCAGCAGTTTCGGAGACTCACTGACGGGTGAAGTCACCGCTCCTGGAAGCTTCGCAATCCGGGGGGTCATGCCGGGCGCCCATTACATCGCCGTCGAGGGCCTGCCGCAGCCGTGGGCTGTGATCGCCGTGCATCTTCGGGGACGCAACGTCATCGATCAGCCGACGGAGCTCATCGAAGGGGAGACTCTCCGGGACGTGAGGATTGTCGTGTCGGCTTCGACCGGCGAGGTGAGCGGTTCGGTGCGCGACAAGAGCGGACAACCCGCAGAGGATGCGCTGGTGATGACCCTTCCGCCATCCTCGCACCTGTCGTCTCCGGCGAGCCCCCGGTTCCGCACGACGCGGACGGACAAAGACGGGAAGTATCGCGTCGGCGGCCTGCCGGCTGGCGACTACCGGGTCGCCGCCGTGTCAGGGATCGACGAGCTCGTGGCGCAACGGCGCGAATGGCTCGATCGAGTCGGTACAGCCGCCACACCTTTCAACGTCGTCGGCAAGGACGTTCGTACGCTCGATCTCACCGCCATTGACGCTGCGACCATGGTTTCGACCGTCACCCGCTGATGGCCTGGCAGGAGTTCCCAGGGGGACTCATTCCTCGTCTGGCTGGTGCTCGTTTTCCTGTTCAGCCCGCACCTCAACTATCACCGGAGCCGCCGGGCATCGGTCCACTCCGAGGACTTTCTCCGCCCGTTTCAATCGACCTTTCAGGGAGCGCTCCGTCACGGCAGCCGGGTCACGATCATGGGCCCGTTCGTCTGGATTCTGGAGCGGCAGCAGTGACCGAGTACAAAGTCACACCGGCGTCGGCGTCCGTCGACGTCAGAATCGCGACCTACAACATTCACCGCTGCCGCGGCATGGATCGCCGTACCGCACCGCACCGCATCGTCGAGGTCCTGCGCGACATCGATGCCGACGTCGTGGCGCTGCAGGAAGTGATCGGGGCCGGACCGGCTGGAGCCGGACAGGCCGAAGAGATCGGCGCGGCGGTCGGCATGGGCTGGGTGATGACCTCGGTCCGCCATCTCCGGCGTCACCTGTTCGGCAACGTCGTGCTGAGCCGCTTCCCCATCGTGCATCACAGCCAGTACCGACCTGTCGTGGCGCACCTGCGAGGCGCGGGCGTGTCAGCGCGCCGATCTCGATCTCGGCCAGGGCCGCATCCTGCATGTCTACAACGTGCATCTCGGCACCGCCGTGCTCGAACGGCGCTACCAGGCGCCGCGGCTCGCCTGGTACGTTCACGATCATCGCGTCCACGGCCCGAAAGTGATTCTGGGCGACTTCAATGAGTGGATGCGCGGACTCGCGACAAAGACCCTGAGCTCGCTGTTCGACAGCATCGACATCCACGGTCATCTCAAGCGGCGCCGGACCTATCCCGGCCTCTTCCCGGTTCTTCATCTCGATCACATCTACTACGAGGGCGACGTCCTCGTCCGCAGCGTCGAGCTGCCGCGCACGCGAAAGGCGTTGATCGCGTCGGATCATCTGCCGCTCGTCGCCAACCTTCGCATCGGGTTCAAGTAGCCGATCGCTCGCCTGGAACGGGGACTGCGGCCGCGCCTCCACGGCCGCCGTCGGCGGCATATTGACGAGTTCGATATCTGAGTGATATCATTTCGACATCACTGACCGAGAGGAGTCGACAATGATTCGCGAGCGTGAAACCCGAGGGCTTCCGGGATTGCCGGTGATTCTTGTGCTGGTCGTGGCGGTTGCGGCGTGCCTGTACGGCCTCGTGGTAGGCGCGCAAGAGCAGTCATTAGCGCAGATCCTGCTCTTCTCGCTCGCCGTCGTGGTCGAGTTCTTTCTGATGCTGGGGGTGTTCGTCGTCAACCCGAACGAGGGACGCGTCCTGCAGTTTTTTGGCGACTACGTCGGCACCGTCAAGGTTCCGGGGCTCCGCTGGGCCAATCCGTTCTATACGAAGAAGCGCATTTCGCTCCGGGTGCGCAATTTCGAGAGCGGGCGGCTGAAAGTGAACGACAACGAGGGCAATCCGATCGAGATTGCGGCAGTTGTCGTGTGGCAGGTCGTGGACACCGCCGAAGCGGTCTTTCAGGTCGACGATTACAACAACTACGTGAAGGTGCAGAGCGAGGCGGCGCTGCGCAACCTCGCAACGAGCTACACCTATGATGCCCACGATGAGAACCAGATGTCGTTGCGAGGTCATACGGCGGCTGTCGCCGAGCACCTGAAGAAGGAGATTCAGGAACGGCTGTCGCGTGCCGGCGTCGAGGTCATCGAAGCGCGCATCAGCCACCTGGCGTACGCCCCCGAGATCGCTCACGCCATGCTGCAGCGGCAGCAGGCCGGCGCGATCATCTCGGCGCGGCAACGGATCGTCGAAGGGGCGGTCGGGATGGTGGAGATGGCGCTCGACATGCTGTCGCGGCGGGACATCGTCTCGTTGGACAACGAACGAAAGGCCGCGATGGTGAGCAATCTGCTCGTCGTCCTGTGCGGAGACCGCTCGACGCAGCCGATCATCAACACCGGCACGATCTACCAATAGGGTCGTCGTGGCGGATCGCAAGCCGTTTCTGCTTCGGATCGATCGCGACGTGATGGACGCGTTGCAGCGCTGGGCAGACGACGATCTGCGCAGTCTGAACGGCCAGATTGAGTATTTGTTACGGAAGGCGCTGAAGGAGGCGAAGCGTGAAGGGCCGAACCAGAAGAAGGCTCGTTACGACTCTTCGTAATCCTCTTCGATCGGCGGCAGCAGGCGCGTCGAAGGGCGCAGCGCCTCGCGGTGATCGAACAGCGGCAGATCGCGAACGTGCAGCGTCAGCGGGCAGCCCGGGCCCTTTTCATCGACCACTACGGTGACCGGGCTGCCTTCGACTCCTTCTCGGAAGCCGATGCGGCAGCCGCAGGCGAGGCGCGCGTGGGTGAAACCCTTCAACATCGTTGGCCACGATCATACTACAAGAGCCCCTTGATCTCCCGCTCGAGCATCTCCTTCGAGACCGGCCCCATGTGTTTCGTACAAATCGAGCCCTGGCGATCGATGATGAACGACGTCGGAATCGCCCACAGGGGACCGAACGCTTCGTCGAGCTCGACGTGCTCGCGCAGGATGGGATAGTTCATGCCCCATCCGCTGGCGAACGCGCGCAGATCCTCCGGTGATGGATCATCCTGGCTGAGCACGCCGAGGATGACGAAGCCGCGATCACGATACTGGTCATACGCCTCGATGAACTCCGGAATCTCGACCTTGCATGGCCCGCACCACGTCGCCCAGAAGTTCAACAGAATGACCTTGCCCTTGTAGTCCGACAGCCGCACGGTGTCGCCATTCATGTCCTGCAGCGTGAAATCGAATTGCGCCCGACCCTTGCTCGTCGCGCACGTCGGTCCGCTGCCCGGATCCTGGGAGGTGCCGGCCGACGACGGCTCGGGGCCACGGATGAAGGGGACTGCAAACAGCGCGACCCCAAGAGCCGCCGTGGCGGACGCGATCCACCGGCCCCGGCCGGCGGGTGGCGGGTCGGCAGTCGGTGCATGGCCGGGTGCGGACGTCGATGCCGCGGGATCGGCGGTGCCCGCGTGGTCCGCGTTGGCGCTAACGTTGGCGCTGGCGTCGGTCTCGTCTGGTTTGTCCTGATTCATGGCTCACTCGATCGCGCCGCGAACATAGCCGGCGATGTGTTCCAGGTCTGCGGGGCGGCCCCGTGCCACCACCGTGTACGTGCGCCCCTTGCTCGTCCAGATCATCGCCTGTTCTCCCGCTTTCGTCACCGTCTCGTGCGCATAGAAGTTCCGGCTGGCATCTTCGGCGTCGACGATGCTGTCGTTCAGCACGTAGACCGACAGCGGCTCGCCATGCCAACGATACAGAAGGTGCGCGACCGCGCCTCGCGACGAACCGCACCGACGGACGGTGAGGAGCTGGAGTTCCTCGGATTCCGAGCTGGCCACGACCTTGAGCGGCCAGCCATTGGCGGCCTCCCACGTCTGACCCAGCACTGCCGCGTCGGCCAGCGCGGCCCGCGGTGGAACCTGAAAACACTGGACGTGATCGTCGCCGAGCTGGGCGGCGTAGGTCTCCACACCGCTGCCCCACCCCAACATCAGCAGCAGCGCAGCGGCGAGGACGAGCGTCGCGGCCACGGACAGCTGAACGATGGTACGGCGATCGGGCAAATTCCTGCGGCCGGCCGCAACCAGGCGTTGGGCCGCGCAGCGGTGCCGCAGCGCCTCGGGCGCAGCGCCGCGCAGCTCCGCGCGGCGCGACGCGATCAGGTCGTGCGTCACTTGCTCGGTGGCCACCCGGCTGCGACACGGTGGACAACGCTCGAGGTGCGTCTCCAGAGTCTCTCGCTCGACGCCATCGACCTCACCGTCGACATAGGCGGTCAGCTGCGGTTCGATATCGCGGCACTTTCCCATGGTCGCCTTCTAATCGATCCTTCGTCTCATATGACGTCCGTCCCGCGCCCCGAGGTCGCCGCCCTGCTGCTGGCCAGCCGCTCGTAGAGCATTCTCCTCCCACGCGAGATCCGCGACATCACCGTCCCGATGGGCACACCGACAATCTTGGCGATCTCTGCGTACGAGAACTCTTCGACATCGCGCAGCCAGACCGCCTGACGAAACGTCTCGGGCAGTTCGTCGAGCGCTGCCTGGAGGTCGCTGTCGAGCGTCGCGCGGGTCAGAAGCTGCTCGGGCGTGTGCGACTCCGCCATGAGATCCGCCGCGCGCTCCACGATCTCGCTATCGACGTCCACCGGATTGCGGACGTCGTGCCGTCGCATGTTCCGGAACGTGTTATGAAGAATCGTGAACAGCCACGCCTTGAGATTCGTTCCGCGTTCGAACTGGGCCGAGGCACGGAACGCCTTGAGGTATGTGTCCTGGACCAGATCCTCGGCGTCGGCCGGCCGGCGCGTGAGGCGCAACGCTGTCCCGTACAGGCTGTCCACATACGAGAGAGCCTCCCGCGCGAATTCGTCGTCCCCCGCCGGAGCGGCCGAATCGGAAGGCGTCGAGGGGTGGCGTCGGAAGGCCATGCGGGGGAGCCGGCGCGCCCACAGTGAGAGGAAACACCGTGAGGCTGCACCTTTATTCCGGTCGATTGTACTAAATGACCGGAATTGGTGACGGCGCGTTCGGTTCAGATGACACACTGGAAGGCCACCGACGCCATTCCGCCGGCCGGATTATGGATACGGGCCGGCACCGACATTGCTCAGGGGGGCGCGGACGAGCTCCAACCCCGCCACTCCTCAGCGCTCACTGTCCGAGTTACAGGACGCTTCGTGAGGCGGGGACGCTGTCGTTGCAGAGGCCGTCTTAGCTACAGTAACATCGGCCTCGCAAGGCAAAAGCTGGACGTGTATCGCAGCCGGGCTGCCTGCCTCCGCTGCTGTTCTCCGAGGTGAATCATGCGTAAGCGCAGCGCACCGGGGCCTCGCGGGCCTGGACGGCGTTCCCCGTCTCTGGCAGCCGCCGTGCTCCTTCTGCTGACGGTCGGATACGTCGCTGATGCTTTCGCGCAGACGCCGTACGTGCCGTACTTCGGCAAGAACAAGATCCGCTACAACAATTTCGAGTGGCACATTTATACGACCGACCACTTCGAGATTTACTACTACCCGGAGATCGAAGCCCATCTCGAGCGCGTCACCAGCTACGCCGAGAGCGCCTATCAGCAGGTCAGTTCCGACCTCAAGCACGACCTGGCGTTCAAGGTCCCGATGGTGCTGTTCAAGACGCAGAGCGAATTCCAGCAGCAGAACATCGAGGCGTCCGAGCTGCCGGAAGGCGTCCTGGCGTTCGCCGAGCCCTACCGGGATCGGATGGTGCTGCCGATCGACGAGCCGTCGGACGCGCTCTACCGGCTGATCACCCACGAGCTGACCCACATCTTCGAATTCGACATCATCCCGCGATCGCTCCTGCGCCGCGGCCTCCCCCTCTGGGTGGACGAAGGCCTGGCCGACCACCTGACCGGATACTGGAACGCGTTCGACCTGATGACCGTCCGTGATGCGGCCATCTCGGACAACATCCCTTCGATGTCCGACTTTCAGGGCGTAGCGTTCGCCGACGGGCGGCTCCCCTACAACCTCGGACACGCGGCCTTCGAATTCATCGAAAGCCGCTGGGGGAAGGAAGGGCTGCGGCAATTCCTCTTCGCCCTCCGCAAGAACGTCATCGGCGGCGGCGAAAGCGCGTACGAGGAGGCGTTCCGGCTCAAGGCCGAGGAGTTCGACGAACAGTTCGACAAGTACTTGAAGGACCGCTTCAAGCCGTTCCGTGACAAGGAACGGCCGGCGGACTACGGCCGGAATCTGGCGCCGAAGCGCGATCGCACGCCATACGTCGCGGTTGTGTCGATTGAGGCCTCTCCTTCCGGCGACCTGATGGCAGTGGCCGCTGGCAACCGCAAGGAACAGGAGCTGGACATCATCCTGATGTCGACCAAGGAGTCGCGGGTGTTGATGAACCTCACCTCCGGCTTCAACAAGGACAGCGGGTTTGAGTACATCAGGACGCCGGGCGGTTTCCGCAACAACGCCGTGCCGTGGATGTCCTGGGCCCCCAACGGCGATCGCATCGCCTATTTCGCGCGCACCGAGAAGGTCTCCACCCTGATCCTCCAGAACGTCGTCACCCGCAACATCGATCGCCGCATCGAGCTGCGAAGCATCGACCTGCCCGAGTCTCCGGACGTGAGCCCGGACGGCAAGGAAGTGGCGTTCTCCGGACTGAGCAGCGCGCTTGGCGACATCTACGTCGTGAACATCGAGTCCGGACAGGTCCGGAACCTGACGAACGATCAGTTCGGCGACTACGGTCCAACCTGGGCGCCCGACGGGAAGTCGATCGTGTACCTGGCCCGCGTCAGCGGCAACGACAAGCTGTTCCGGATCGATCTGGCATCAGGAGCCAAGACCCAGCTCACGTTCGGCGCGCACGACGACGGCGCCGCGCAGTACATGGACGCCGAGACGCTGGTGTTCCCGTCGACGGCGGTCGACCCCAATCAGCCGATCGATCCGGAAGTCGCGCGCAACGGCAACATCTACAACCTGTGGACGCTGAATCTGAAGACCGCCGAGCTGCGGCAGTACACCGACACGCTCACCGCGAACGTTTCACCGACGGTGCTCAAGGACGAGAAGGGCGAGACGAAGATTGCGTTCGTCACCTACTACAAGGGTGAGTACGGCATTCACATCCTCAACCGGGACAAGCCGCTCTACACGGTGGCCACCGCCGACTTCGGCGCGCCTGGCCCCCCGATCGACTTCGTGCCTCCGATCACCCACACGCTCGTCAAGCAGAACGCGCGCAAGAAGGGAACGTTCGAGAAGCTGTTCCTGGAAGGGCGCCCGCCTGTCGCCGTCGGCGTCACGAGCGGCGGCGATCTCTTCGGCGGAACCCAGGTCACGTTCACCGACGTGCTCGGAGACAAGCAGTTCAACATGTTCGCCGCGTCGGTCTCGCAGTACCGGACGATGTCGTTCTCGTACGTCAATCTGTCGCGGCGTTTCCAGTACGCGCTGCAGGCCTATTCGCAGACGCAGTTCTATTACGGCTACCAGCCCGGGCTGTTGTTCGCCTACGACTATGGTTACATCGATCGCGATCTCGCGCAGGCGACGCAGACGGCTCGTGGCGGCACGGGGTATGGAATCTATCCGCTGAACCGCTACTCGCGCCTCGAACTGTCTGCCGGAGTGCTGCAATTCAAGCAGGAATACAACGAACCGGGTCTGCAGGAACTTGCTGACGATTACCAGCAGGAGACCTACGGCCGGACGTTGTTCAGTGACGGCACGTACATGCCGTTCGGCGTCACCTTCATTCGGGAGACAACTGTCTTCCGCGAGTACGGTCCGCTGGCCGGCGACACGATCCGGCTGGGTTATGAGTACGCACCGAGCTGGGGCGGTTTGCTGTCGAGACAGACGGTCGATCTCGACGCCCGCTACTACATGCGCCTCGGAACGAACGGCGTCCTCGCCTTCAGAGCGCGCGGCTACAGGAGCTGGGGCGAGTTCCCGGGTTACCTCTACTTCGGCGGCAACTCGGAGATGCGGGGCTACGATTACCTTCAGTTCCTGGGGAACAAAGGCTTCTTCGCGAATGCGGAGCTCCGCTTCCCGCTCATCGAGGCCGCACTCACGCCGATTGGCGTGGTTGGTGGTCTCCGCGGCGTGATGTTCTTCAACATTGGCTCGTCAGGGTACGAGGGGCTGGCGATGACCGTCTGGACGTCGGAGCCGACGACCTACACGCCGCTGCTCGGCTATGAACAGGATCCGTTCTCGCTCACCGGGCTGACGCCGGTGTTCGGGCCCCCGATTCCGGTTGACGGCTTCCGTCTGGTCGACGGCCGGGCCTCGTACGGTGTCGGCCTCGAGACATTCGCGCTGGGATTCCCGATTCATTTCGACTGGTCCTGGCGCACGTTGTTCAACCGTGACTGGGAAGATCTCGTCTATGCGTATCCGGCGTCGGCGGAGGGCTTCAGCCGGGGCAGCGACTGGCTGCGCAGGGTCAAGTTCTCGCTGTGGATCGGGTACGACTTCTAGCCGCCGGCTCCGCCGAGCGCGGCCACATGCGAGCCTGACTCGTGGGGGAACGATCGCGATACTGTGAAAACGTCGTGCGGTTGCTGGTTGATTTTCTCGAGCGCCAGCTTCCGCCCGACGTGCACGCCCGCCTCGAACAGCACCTCGCGAAGTGTCCACACTGCCTCGCTCAGCTCAAGACCTACGAATCGACCGTGTCGCTGCTCCGCAGCGTCAAGGAAGAAGACCTGCCGACTGAACTCAGGTGGACGCTCAAATCTTTCCTGGATCGGAACTGTCACAACTAGCCAGCTCGACCGTAGCGCTCCCGGGTTACTCGCGGAGTCGCCTCCGTGCGCCTGCACGATTCGGCATCCGCGACTCGATGACTGACATGTCCGCAAAGCGTCCTTCTGAATCCGCGACGGAGATGGTGCAGGTTGTCCTGCCGAACGACGCCAACCCGCTCGGATTCATTCTCGGCGGCACCGTGATGCACCTCATCGACATCGCAGGTGCAATCGCGTGTCATCGGCATACGCGCAGTCTGCTCGTGACCGCCGCCGTCGACGGCCTGCAGTTCCTGCATCCGATAAAGGTCGGCGATCTGATCATTCTGCGGGCGCGCGTCACCGCCGCGTGGACGACATCGCTCGAGGTAGAGGTCGAGGTGTTCTCTGAAGAGACGCTCAGTGGAGTGCGTCGCATGACGAGCCGCGCCTACCTCACTTTCGTTGCTGTAGATCAAGGCGGCCAGCGACTGACGATTCCTCCTTTGCTTCTCGAGACCGATGAAGAACGTCGCCGCGCACAGGAAGCCGAGGTGCGACGGGCCGCACGGCTCGAGGCGCGAAAGGAATTGGAGACGAGACTGGCCGCACCGTAGCGTCGCAACTCTCATGACTTAAGTCTGAATCCACGCCGACTAAGCAGGTTCCCGAACGAAATACCTCAGGATTCTCGGCCCCGGCCGCGGCAGGGTCGTTGCTGTGTCGTTACAGCGAGGTGCGGGGCTCACTGCGCACCAACGCCGAGAATCACGTGAAGAATCTGTTGGCTCAGATTCGCTGGCCCCGAGGACGGGCGCTTGCCTCAGCGGCCGCCCCGGTCGCCGCCGAGCGGAGGCCAGACGCGCGCCTGCGGCATCACGCGGCCCTGGTCTACCTGTCGCGGCGCGCGATGCTCGCCTCTCCATCCACCAGCCTGCTCGGCGACGTCTGCCGCATTGCGGCGAGAGTGCTGGGAGTCGACCACGTGCACGTGCTCGAGCTCCTGCCCGACACCCGCACACTGATCGCACGCGCCGCGGCTGGCTGGCCCCCGGAACGGCTCGCGCATTGGCAGATGGAGGTCTCGCCAGACACGCGGCTCGGACAGGCCCTTCGGACAAGCGGCCTCGTCGTCCTCGATGAAGCCACGGATGCTGGATGCAGCCAGGGCGGCGGCGACCTGCTCTCGCATCTCCGCATGCAATGCGGCCTTGCCGCGGTGGTGGCTCCGATCAGCGACGCGCGCGCGCTGTTTGGCGTGTACTCGGCAGGACGCCGCCGGTTCACGCGTGACGACCTGCAGTTCGTACGAGCGGTGGCACAAATCGTCGAATCGGCGCTCCAGCGCGAAGCCGAGATGATCACCGATCGCGCCGCCAGGGCCACGAGCGCCGCATTCCAGGCGGAACTGCTGCGCGTGGTGGTCGGCCGCCTGCGGCCGGCGCTCCGCGAGAGCGTCGGATGTCTGTGGAATTTCCGCACAAATCCGACCGATAGCTTCACGTTCCGCCGGGCCGTCAAGCAGACGGAACGGCAGGTCGCCTCGGTCGCCGATTTCATCGAAGATCTGTCGCTCCTCGCCGATCTGCTGGACGGGCGCGCTCCCGGCCGCCGAACCATCCTGGTCGCGCCGGTCCTCAGCTCATTGGTCGATCAGCTCACCCACCGTGCGGACTTGGGCGGAGTGACCCTGAAACTGGAGATCGCCGACGAGCTCATTGGCACGGCCGGCGACTCGGCGCTGCTGCGTCGCGCGCTGCTCAATCTCATCGACAATGCCCTGCGGTTCACCGCCGAGGCAGGCACGGTCACGGTTGCGCTCTCGTCGCGAGATCCCTCCGCGGCGGTCATCGAAGTCACAGATTCGGGCCGGGGCATGACTGCGACCCAGCTCAATCGACTCTCGAACAACGATGAGGGCGTGGGGGAATCGGAGCACCGGGGCCCGGGCATCGGTTGGCGGCTGGCTTCCGCAATCGTTCAAGCGCATGGCGGGACGCTGACGGCCAGCAGTCCGGGACCGACCCTGGGGACGACGATCGCCGTCAGATTGCCCAGGCTCAGCCTGGCAGACTTTAATCTGCCAGAATCGGTTGAATAAATGCCCTCGATAGGCTGACTATTCCGGCCGCGAATCACGATCTGGCGAAAAACCTTATAAAACACACCGGTTTTTCGTGGCGCCAGTCTGGCCTTCCCCTTGCGATAGAGAAGATCACCAAGTCGGTTTTCACCCTGAGGTAGGGTCGACGAACGAACAGTGGCCTCGCAGCCGAGCGGACCTAGCTCCTGCTCCACCCATTAACGGGATTGCCGGGCCTGTTCACACGTCACTTCGTCTTCAATGATGACCGACTCCCTCCCCCGGTGGCTTGCGGGACAACTGCCCGTCCACGGCAACCGCCGGTCCTCGAACGGTGCGCGGCTGACGGCGCGACGAGCCCTCGCGTCGTCAGCTCCTTCTCGCGCCGGCTCTCCAGTCAGGCGAACGGCTCGCGCGGCCACGTCGGCCCTTGAGGACTGCGCGTTGTTGGTTCAGGAAATCGACAGAAACGGGGATCGACCCGGACCTGAGAACTTCAGGACCGGGTGAACTCCAGGAACGATCGGGTGTGAGTGAAAGAGTCTTCAGCCCACGCGAGCCCGGGGGTCGGCGACGTCAGTCGATCCGGACGCCGACGCCGGCGGCAGGCATCGGAACTTGAAGAACGGCATGTGGCACTGATGCTTGCGCAGGAAATTCAAGAACGGCTTGTAGTCCTCCGCAGGCATGTTGAACAACTGCAGCACCAGCCGATAGCTCCCGCGCGTTTGCGTCAGCCCACGGGAGATGATTGCCCGGAGATCATCGCGAGTCATGTCTCGCGCGGTGAACAACGGGTGCACGGCCGACCAGAACGACTCACCCTGGACGACCATGCGATCGTAGAGCTCGTCGGCGCGACTGCGTACCGGCGCTGCCTCACCAGGAGCCGGCGCGGTGGTGCGACGCGAGAGACCCAGCACCTCGCTCGGAAGATCGGGTTCATCGACTGGTCCCGACCTGCGACGTACGACGAGCCGCTCGATGAGATTCTTGAGCTCGCGCACATTTCCCGGCCATTCGTACGCGATCAATGCGGCACGCGCTGCGGGCGTGAACTCTGGCACCGGCGTCAAGTGACGATCGGAATACACGCGCAGGAAATGGTCGAGAAACAAGTGGATGTCGTCGCGCCGATCCCGCAACGGCGGAATCTTGATGTGCAGCACGTTCAGTCGATAGTAGAGGTCCGCACGAAACTCGCGCTGCGCGATGCGGTCGGCAAGCTCGCGATTGGTCGCCGCGATGACGCGCACGTCGCTCGTCGCCTGGACCCGGTCCGCGCCAATCCGCCAGATTTCTCCGTTCTCGAGGAAGCGCAGCAGCAGGGCCTGCATGCGCAGGCTGGTCTCGCCGATTTCGTCGAGAAAGATCGTTCCGCTGTTGGCGAGCTCGAGCAGACCCGGCTTGTCCCGATACGCGCCGGTAAAGCTTCCGCGTACGTGACCAAACAATTCAGATTCCAGGAGTGAATCGGGAACGGCGGCGCAGTTGAGCGCGACCAGCTTGGTTCCGCGCCTACGGCTGAGCTGGTGAATCAGGCGAGCGACGACTTCCTTGCCGACGCCGCTCTCCCCGGTCAGGAGGACTTTTGCGTCCGATCTCGCAGCGTCACTGATCTCGACTTCGAGATTCCTCGCAGCTGCAGACGCTCCAATCAAACTCTCTCCGGACACGACGCGCCTCGCTCGGGGTCAGAGTGTGCATTCCTGTGCAACGCGAACCGACAGGGAGCCCCCACCCAAACCCCGGGGAAATGACAACCCGGGCCTCTGCGGCCAGCAGAAAAACTGTGTGATGTGCCGTAGAGTTTAACTGGAATCTCGTATGAAAACAAGCCTTTCTTTCAATGGTGCTTCATTCCGGCGATTAAAGTCTGGCCCACGAGAGACACCTGGCCCGGTGGAGACAAGCCGTTCAAAATGAACGACTTCAGACTGGAACGCGTTTTGCCAAAATCGCACGTCACCCTGAAGGTATCCACACCGCGGCCGTCTTCGGGGGGCCCCCACGTCTCAATACGAACGAGACCTCGACGTGTCGGGTACTCGGCCACGGCAAGAAGCACGAGATTCACAAGCGTCTTCGCGTCCCCTTCGCGGTGACCAGCGGGCGCTGCCAGGACCGTTGCGCGTCCTGTAAGAACGCGACCAACGTCAACCTTCAGGAAGACTTCGGCACGACGGGCGCACACAAGCTCAGCTAATTATTGAGTTTTCCGCATGTTTTTTGGTTACGGGCACCTGGGCCATTCCGGCCGCGACTTTGCTCTATCGGAGCGTGCCAAAACACATCACCACCGATGGGCGCCCTGCGAAACGGCCTCGCGCGACCGGATGCAGACAGATTCCTGTCCGCTCCGGTCGCTGGCCTGGACGAGGACGTCTTCCTGGTATGGGTCGTTCGACGGTGTGTCGCAGGCGCTGGCGAATTTGAGATTGACCAAACTCGGGCATGCAGTCCCGGACCGTCACGCAGAACATCGATATCTTCCGGTGGCCAACCAACACGCGGGTGCAGCTGAACACTCGATCGGTCGGCACAACCGAGGTTCTCATCAGCAGCGTGGTGCCGAGTGGCCGCGCTGCGAACTACGTCTCGGCGAGCGGCGAGGTGCGCGTCCGCGACCGCAGCGTCGGGTGGTTCACGAACTTCTTTACGACGGCCGATCTGCTGCAGATCAGCTTCGATCGGCCGTAAACGAGCAGACAAACAGGTGTTTTCGACAGCAGACGTCACCGACGAGCAGCTGCACGCGATGTGGTACGCGTGCAGCGAAATCTCCACGCAGCCGGATGCGCGCCAGGCGTGCCGGCGCTTGTCGGAGCGTTTGTCGCAAATCATCGCGGCGCCGACGATCGTCTTTCGCCGCGACGTCTCGCCCTGGAAGATGGTCGCCAGCAGCGCCGTGCCGGGAACGGATGGAGCGCTCCTGCCGGCGGCGCTGGCGGCTCAACTCGAGGACCTGGTTCCAGCGCCTGACGCGGTCTACCTGCCGATTTCCGGCCAGAACGGCGCGCGGTGGACGCCGGTTCCGCTCGACGAGGAGCTGCCGTCACAAGCGCTGCTCCTGCTGCCGGGTGACTGGCGCGCTGGTGCCGCCGCACACTGGCTCCCGAGATTTGCGCGGACGGCGTCGATGGCGCTGCGGCTCGCCTCGGCGCGACAGGCCGCGCGGAGAGGGGAGGCGCTCGCCGCCGTCGCCTACTCGTTCGCCCGCAAACTGGGACAAATCAACGGCGATCGCGTGCTCCATCAATTCATCGTGGATGCCGCCGCGAAAACGGCCAACGCGCGGCTCGCCGGCTTGTCGGTCTATCACGCGAAGGAAGGAGCGATCACCGTCTCGGCCACCTACGGGTATCCGAGCGAAGCCGTCGGCCACGTGCGCATCGCCCCTGGGTCGGGAATCATCGGCGGAGTTTTCGCCTCCAAGAAGCCTCTCCTCGTGCGCGACACGACGCGGGTCCCCGGGCTGACGCCACGGAGCCATCGCTACCAGACGGCCTCATTCATGGCCGTGCCAATCGTGGCGGGTGGAGATGCACTCGGCGTCGTGACACTGGCCGACCGCACCGACGGCCGACCCTTCACAAGAAACGATCTGGCGGCAGCCCGCGTCATCACCGCGCTTTCATCGCTGGCTCTCGTCCGTGAACAGCTGACGCGCCTGAGCGACGAACTGGCGCACACTGCCGCGATCGATCCGCTGACGGCGATGTTCAACCGGCGCTATCTGCACACGCGCCTGGAGGCGGAGCTCGAGCGCAGCCGCCGGAGCGGAATGCCGGTGGCGCTCCTCATGCTCGACGTCGACACGTTCAAGGGCGTGAACGATCAGCTCGGCCATCAGACCGGCGACGCCGTCCTGCGCAAGGTCGCCGAAATCATCAGGCGTTCGGTTCGGGCCTCGGACGTGTGCACGCGATATGGCGGCGATGAATTCGCGATCATCGTTCCGGAGAACGCGGTGAGCGCCGTTCAGACAGCCGAACGAATCCGCCACCGGGTCGAGGCCTTCCGCTGGGACGCGCTCGGGATTCCCCAGACGCTCCACGTCACCGTGAGTATCGGCGTGTGCATTGCGGAAGTGGGTGAATCCTCCGACGGCTTGATCGGACGCGCCGATCAGAACCTGTATCAGGCGAAAGCACGTGGCCGGAACTGTGTAGTTCCGGCAGACAGCTGATTCCTTTCCCCTTCGTGGAGGTCCCGTGGAGCCTCAGCTTCCGCTCCCGTCGTACGAGTCGTCGCTTCACGTTCCGCCTCCGGATCTGCAGACGGATCGCGGGCGCCTTCCGCGCCTGGTCGCCATCGGGGGAGGGACCGGCCTGCCTGTGGTGCTCAGGGGACTGCGCGCCGCGCTCGACAGTCTTGGCGGAGGGCCATCCGCGGCCAACCCGGATTCGCTGACCGCCATCGTCACCGTGACCGACGACGGTGGCAGCTCGGGTTGGGTACGCCGGGAATTGGGGACGCTGCCGCCAGGAGACATCCGGAACTGCCTGGCCGCGCTGGCCGACGGCTCTCCCCTCGCGGAACTGCTCCAGTACCGGTTCAACGACACCCGAGAGCGGTCCGGACACTCGGTCGGGAACCTGATGCTCGCGGGTCTCGCGCAGATCACGGGAAACTTCGCGGACGCAGTCGAGCAGATGGCGCGGATGCTGCGGATTCGTGGCCGCGTCCTGCCGTCGACGCAGGAAAACATCGCTCTTCGGGCCCAGTTCGTGGCCGGGGATGTGGTCGAGGGGGAGACGGCGATTGCCGGTCAGCGGCGTCCGATTCAACGGCTGTCGCTCGAACGCCCGGTGCGGCCCGTACCGGAAACCTTGCGGGCGCTGATCAACGCCGACGTGATCGTCGTCGGGCCCGGCAGCCTCTACACGAGTGTCCTGCCGAACCTGCTCGTGGGCGGTATCGCCCCGACCATTTCGGGCGTAGATGCCGTCCGCGTCTATGCCGCGAACGTCATGACCGAGCCGGGAGAGACGGACGGGTTCTCGCTCGACGACCATCTGCGAGTGCTCTACGAGCATGTCGGCATGCATCTGTTCGATTACGTGCTGGTAAACGACCGCTCGCTGACGCCGGTGCGGGCCGCGCAGGAACGGCGCCTCGGAGCCGAGCCGATCACCTGGCACGGTGAAGCACTCCCGCACGCAGGCCACGCGACGGTCATTTCGGCGGGGCTGCTCGACGAGGCGCCGGGACAGCTTCGTCACTCGCCCGAAGAGTTGGGTGCGGCCATCATGCGGCTGGCGCGCGCGGGCCGGCCGAGACCCAATTTCCCAAAGCTGCGGTGAACGTCAGACGAAAGTCGCCCCTCAGGGTGTCGTTTGGATCGCGGTAAGACAATCGATAGACCGAAAAAGCGTGGAAAAACAGCGAATTCAGGCCAGATTCTTGACCTTGTTCAATCTGCCCGTTCGGTGGCGCCGCGTGGCAGTGACCTTGCTCAATCGGCAGTACCGGTGACCACCAGAGTTCGTCAGGAACCCGCGGTGTCGCGTGTCGACGTTCGCCTCACACCCGCTCCTCGTTTCGGGACGCTGGCGACATTCGCATACGGCTTCGTGAAAGGTCACCTTGAAAGCGTCGCGGCGCTGTCGCGCCTGCTGCGCGGAGCCCAACGCGGCTCCAGGGACATGGAGGAAGGACAGTGGTGAAGCACACCTCGCTAGCACTGGCAATGCTCGGAACGTTGGGGCTCGCGGCGGGACCCAACACGGCCATCGGCATGGCTACGTCCGGGTCGGAGTCGGTCTCCGCGTTGCTCACGGGTGCCGTACTGCTGTTGCTGGCGGCCGCGGCTCGACGTACTCCGATCGGCAAAGAGTAGTTTCTAGTGCTCCGTGTCGGAACATCGAGCAGGTATGACGCGATCGATCCCGAGGTTTCCCTCTTCCAACCGTAGAAATTACACGACTTGGCACTCGCCGACCTTCGGTCCCAGTCCAGGCGCGTTCCGCAACACACACAAAAACAAGCAGTTAGTGCCATGGCACTATCGTTGCGGATACTCCGCCGACGCTCATGGCAGGCATTCTGGCCACACTCATCGACCACTGCGAGATCGGACTGCAGAGCGGTCCGGCGGCGGCCTTCATGAGCGAATCTCCGACGTGCCCGCACTGCGAGGCGCGCGGGATTTCGATCGTCGTCCGCGGCGGCGCCTGTGTGATGTGTATGGTCTGCGGTCTGACGCTTGTCGAGCACGAACGTTCGACGCCCTCGCTTCTTCTCCGCGGATGCGCGCATTGAACTCCACGCCGAGACTCCGAAGACCTCAGTCGACCGTCCGGGAGACTTTCTCCGGGCAGAAATCGTCCCGTTTCAGATTCCCTCAAATAGCCTCAAGTTTGTTGGGCATTTCGCGAGCGGCGCTGCTCAAGTAGTCACTGAATTCCAGACTCCAGCCTCCTCGGGCGCCGGACTTCCCTGCCTGACGCAGTGGACATGGTGTGTTCGGTCAGCCGTTCGGAACGGGACGTCAGGCACCGCGGCGACGATTGCCTCGACGCTGTTGTCCACGTGGGTCGCGCCGCTGTCGAGGGCGCGCTGCAGCAGCGACGAGTCAGACACGATCACCGGCGTTCCCTGGTTACCCCAGTAGACCATGTGCGAGTGGCCGCCAAGCTCCCGCGCGGTGTTGTCGCTGTGCCGCGCGGCGCCCACGAGATGTAGGTCGCAGCGGCGCCTCCGCGGACCGGCCGGTGGCACGGACACGTGAGGAAGATGCCCCGAATTGTTCGGAAAGCGGCGCGCTGACGGTCGACTGGGCGGCACGGGACGGCGAAGAGGCATACCGTATCATGGGTTCGGAAAGAGGCGTCACACCAGTGACGGCATTCGCACGCGATCAAACGGTTTAGGGAAAGAGGTCACATAGCTCATGAAAGTCAGCGTTTTCGGGCTCGGGTATGTCGGCGCGGTGTCATGCGGATGTTTCGCACACGACGGCATGGAAGTCATCGGCGTCGACGTGAACCCCGACAAAGTGGCGTTGATCAACGCCGGGCGCGCGCCCATCCTCGAAGAGCGCATCGGCGAGATGATTTCCGAGACCGTCGCCACCGGCCGCCTTCGCGCGACCACCGACGTCGAAGAAGCTGTGCTGGGCACTGACGTCTCCGTGGTCTCCGTCGGCACCCCGAGCAATCCTGCTGGCAGCCTGAACCTCACCGCCGTCGAGCGCGTCAGCGAACAGATCGGACGCGCCCTCGCCAGGAAGCCGTCGCGCCACACCGTCGTCGTCCGCAGCACGGTCATGCCAGGCACCGTCCGCGATCTCGTCATCCCGACGCTCCAGCGCGAATCCGGCAAGTCGGCCGGCGGCGACATCAGCGTCTGCTTCAACCCCGAGTTCCTGCGCGAAGGCAGCTCCGTCCAGGACCACTACAACCCGCCGTTCACCCTGATCGGCGCCTCGAGCGAAGCCGAAGGACGGCTGGCCGCCGAGCTCTACCGCGCCGTCGAAGCCGACGTGCACATCGTGCCGATCGAAACCGCGGAAATGGTCAAGTATGTCTGCAACGCCTTTCACGCGCTGAAAATCTCGTTCGCCAACGAGATGGGCATGATTGCCCAGAGCCTCGGCGTCGACAGCCATCAGGTCATGGACCTGGTCTGCCGCGACACCAAGCTGAATATCTCGCCGCGCTACATGAGCCCCGGATTCGCGTTCGGCGGCTCCTGTCTCCCCAAGGACGTGCGGGCGCTGCTCTACAAGGCGCGCCAGATGGATGTCGACACGCCGCTGACGAAGTCGATCCTCGATACCAACCGCTCGCAGGTGGACCGCGCGATCAACCTGATCCTCAGCTTCAAGAAGCGCAAGATCACGATGCTCGGCATCACCTTCAAGGCCGGCACCGACGACCTGCGCGAAAGCCCGCTCGTCAACGTCACCGAGGCCCTGATCGGCAAGGGCCAGGACGTCCGCATCTACGACAGCAACATCTCCCTCGCCCGCCTGACCGGCGCGAACAAGAAGTACATCGAGGGGGAAATCCCTCATATCTCCTCGCTGCTGCTCCCCGATCTGAAGGCGGCGGTAACGCACGGCGACATCCTGGTGATCGGCAATCGCGCCCCTGAATTCACTCGCCTCAAGGAGGTGGGCCTGCGCGATCAGACGGTCATCGACCTGGCTCGCATCCCCGGGCTACGCCGCGGGCAGGGCTACGACTACCACGGCATCACCTGGTAACCACCCCGACGCAGGCTGCTGTTTCCTGTGAGGCGTTGGAAGGAACGGAGCAACACGGCCACTTAAGGCCGCCGAGAGGCGCTCGTAAGTGCCTGGAAAGACAGGGTGGCCTCCGAGCTTCCCGACTTCAGCGCGGGAAGGCAGCCATTGGGCGACCTACTCCGGTTGGGAAGCCGACCCGTCGTATCCGTAGTGCCCGCCGCCGTACTGCTCCTGGATGATGCGGTCGGTCACGCGATTCATCACGACGCCGACGATCCGGTCGCGCCCGATCGCGTCGGTCGCGCGCTTGGCCATCTTGTGGCTCGTCATTCCGGCGCCCACGACGAACACGGCGCCGTCAACGATGTTCATGAGGAGCCCCGCATCCGGCTTCATCAGGACGGGAGGCGTGTCGATGATGACCCAATCGAAACTGGTGCCGGCGTCCTCGAAGAGACGCGCCAGACGTTCGGAGGTCAGCACCTGAACCGGATTCGGACCGGGCCGGCCGGCGGTCACCAGCGACAGCAGCGGCGACACCTGGACGACGTTTACCTTGCGGTCGGCGTCCGCGCCGAGCGCTTCGTAGAGGCCCTCCCGGTTCGCGACGTCGAACAGCGAATGCAGACGCGGGCGGTGCAAATCCGCGTCGATCAGCAGGACGCGTCGCTGGAAGGACTGGCTCAGGGTCAGCGCGAGGTTCGCTGCCGTGACCGTCTTTCCCTCACGACATGACGGCGCTCGTGCAGAGCAGGATCCGCACGCCACGGTTTAGCTGCACATGGTGCAGCGTCGCCGCAAGCTTCCGATACTGTTCGACGGCGTCCGTCCGGCTTGTCGCCGTCACCAGCATGGGGCCGGCAAGCTCCGGTGTTCGCGAGGTCGCTGGCCCTCCTCGCGCGCGGAGCGACACCTCCGGCTGCGGCTGGACCGAGGCTGCCGCGGCCGGTTGAGGGTCGGGCTGCTTCGGCCTGACTTCGATGACCGAGATCTCGTCTTCCTTGTCCGCGAGATTGGGCCTCCGTGTCGGTGAGCCGATCATCCGCTGCGGCGGCGCAGCCGCGCCTGATGGAACGTCGGCGACAATCGCTGACGCGGCCGGCGCGGAATCGAGCGGTGGTTCCGGCTCGATCTCCGACTCCACCGGCGACGACCATCGCTCTGGTGTCTCCGCCGGCAGATCCCAGAGGTCGACGTCCTCTACAGGATTCTCGTACGCCGGTGGAGTGGATGTGACTCCGGTCTCGCCGCGAGCGCGTCTGAGTGCTTCGTCAATCCGACTCAAAGGATCCCTTCAATTGGTCCGCAGCACCTACCGCCGCACCAGAATGGTCGGTGATCATCAGAAAAAGGAGAACCGACGACGAACATAGTGATCGAACAGGCCGAGAACACGAGCCGGAGCTGCCTTTTCTTGCGCAGCGGTCACTGGGGCCGGAGCCGGTGCCGGTGCCGGCGCCGGTGCCGGTGGCGGAGCCGAAGGCGGCGCCACGACCGGGGCACGTGCAACCGCCGTCGCGCCGGTCGCCGTCACCGGCGCACGAGGGACCTGCGGGATCACCGGTGGTGCGGCCGGACTCATGTCGAAGTCGGTGGCGACGTCGAGCACGAGGTCGCGGCTGACCGGCCGCTGATCGGCGGCAAAGCCGTTCAGCAGCGCGTTGTCGCAAATCACGCTGATCGTCCGCGGGACGCCACCGGAGCATTCGTGAATCGCCGCAACCGCGTCGCGCGTGAACACCTGTGCGATGTCGCCGCCGGCGATGCGAAGGCGAGTGCCGATGTACGCGGCGGTCTCGCGCAGGCTGAGCGGTGTCAGGATGCACCGCAGCGCGATCCGCTGTTTGAGCTGACGCAGCTCCGTGCGATTCAGGCGATCGGCCAGCTCGGGCTGCCCGACGAGCAGGACGGGCAGCAGCTTCTCGGTGCTGGTCTCGTGGTTGGCCAGCAACCGGACTTCCTCGAGCAGTTCGTCGGGCAGGCTCTGCGACTCGTCGATGATCAGCGCCGTGATCTCGTTGCGCTCCTGGCGGTAGGTCAGCAGTCGATCGAGCTCGAACAGGAACCGGCTCTTCGAAGTGGCCGCGTTCGGGCTCAGGCCGAAGGCGACAGCGAGAAACTCGTGAAACTCGCTGCGTGACAACGTCGGATTGCTGACCGTCGCGATATGAACGGACCGATCCTGCTGTTGCTCGAGCGTCGCCCGGATCAGCGTCGTCTTACCGGTGCCGGCTTCCCCGGTCAGCAGGGTGACACCCTTCCGCCCGGTAATGCCGTACCGGAGGTTGCTCAGCGCCTCGCGATGCCTCGCGGTCAGATACAAGAATCGCGGATTGGGCGTGAGATCGAATGGCCGTTCGGTCAGGCCGTAAAACCTCTCGTACATCGGGGATCCTGGTTCAACGAAGGAAGAACAACGCGAGTGGCACAAGTCCTGCCGTGCCGGTCAAGGCTCCGACCAACCGTTTAACGCGGCCCCTGGGCGCCGCCACCTCATCGCTCATGATCGGAATGACCGCGATCACCGGCAAGCCAAGGCAGGTCAGGACGTCTTCCTCCGATCTGAGGCTGGCGTTGCTGTACTCCAGCAGGCCGATCACCGCCACCGCGAGGCACAGGCCGCCCAACGCCCCGATGAAGGTCAGTCGCACACGGTTCGGTGACACCGGCCGCCCAGGGACCTTCGCCTGGTCGAGGATCTTGAACTGCTCGCCAATCTTCTGTTCTTCGAGCTTCTCGGCGAGGGCGGAGTTCTCGCTGCGCACGAGCAGGCTCGTATAGATATCCTTGATCGTTTCGTAGTCGCGCGTCAGCTGCACCAGTTCGGTTTCACGCGTCGGCGTCACGTCGACCCGGCGCTGGAGCACGTCGATTTCCCCCTTCAGCCGCGCCTCTTCCACCTGGCTCGCCACAATCTGGCGATCGAGGCTGGCAATCTCGTTTCGCAGCTGGCGGATGCGGTTCTGTCTTCCGCTCATCGCCGGGTCCACGGCGGTCGGCCCCGGTACGGTTGCAGTGGCGCTTTCAGGCTGCACCGATGCGTTGTATCTCGCGAGATCGCGCTCGAGCTCCCGGACCTTCCGCGCAGCCGCGCGGTAGTCGGGATGGTCAGGCGTGAACCTCGCCGACTGCTCGGCAAATGTCGCCCTGGCCGTGGTCAGCTGCTGTTCGATCGTGGCGCGCGGATTCGGCTCGTGGCTGACGCTGTCCGGCGCGCCGGTGAGCGGCGCCGGCGCGCGCTGTGCCAGGAGGTCGGCGGCTTCACTGTCCAGGAGTCCCCGCCGATCGCGGGCACTGGCGATCTGGTCGGTCGTTGCGCGCAGCTGCATGCGCGCATGGCCGAGCCCGTCCTGATTCGCGGCCAGCTGCGACGGCAGCTCGCCGGCGTAAGCGCGGCGGTAATCTTCCAGCCGTTTCTCTTGCTGCTGCAGTCGGATAAGGGCCTCGTTCAGCTCCCGTTTCAGGAACGACGTCGTGTTCCTGGCGGCGATGCCGCGATCGTTGAGGTTTTCTTCGATGTATGCCGACGCCAGCTTGGACGCGACGACCTGCGCCGTCTTCGGGTCCTCCGAGGTGTAGCGAACCCGGAACGAGTCACCCCTGACGACGTCGACTTTGATGTCGTCGCGCATCCGCACGACCAGCGAATCAATCGACACCTTGTCGCGAAGATCTGGGTAGAGATTCAGCTCGGTGATGAACCGCTCCAGACTGCTCCGGCTCTGGATCTGCTGCGTGATAGTACTGAGTCTGTCCCCGAGGCGCGACGTAATCGTCGGCCGCACGTACTCGTCGGGGACCTTCTGCGGCACCACGAGAATCAGGGTTTCCGACTGGTAGAGATTCTTCACCAGGAGCGAACCGCTGTACGCCGACACCGCCCCGGTCACGATGCAGGCGAGAAGCACCCACTTGCGCGCCCATGCCAACGCGATCAGTTCCTCTGGTGTGTACCGTTTCCCTGGGATCACTGCTCGCCTCGTTCTGGTTGTGTGAACATCGGCATCTTGAAGAGCACTCCGGCTCGGATGCCGCGGTGGTCGTCCCCGTTCGACCCGGATAGCGACGACGGATCTTCGCGGTTCGATTGGCGGAAGACCCAGGTACTCGACGAACGCGCCGAAGTAGCGACCGATCGCTCTTACCGGTATTCCTTGAACGGCAGCTGACACTCGTGCTTGCGCAGGAAATTCAGGAACTTCTTGTAATCGCGCGGCTCGATGTTGAAGATGCGCGTCACGACCTTGTAGTTGCCCCGCGCGTCCTCCAGCCCCTTGCGGACGAGATCGCGGACGTTGCCGCGTGTGATCTCGCGCTGCATGTAGAGCGGATAGACGGTCGTCCAGAACGACTCGCGCTGCTCCACGATCCGCTTGTAGAGATCGTCGGCCACCGTGCGACGGCGTTCGTGCTTGGGGCGGAGCGACAGGTTGCGCTGGCTCTGGAGCTCGAGCGGCAGATCGCGCGCCGTCACCACGTCGCCGGGCGCCGTCACCAGGAGGCGCTCGATGGCGTTCTCGAGCTCACGGACGTTCCCCGGCCAGGCGTACTCCATGAGCACCTGCATGGCGTCGGGAGCGAAGGAGACGAGGCGCGTGTGACCGCGCTTCTGGCTGAACTTCTCGAAGAAGTGTTCCACCAGCGCCGGAATGTCCGCCCGCCGGTCACGCAGCGGCGGAATCCGCAGGTGGATGACGTTGAGGCGGTAGAACAGGTCTTCGCGGAACTGTCCCTGATCGATCAGATGGCGCAGGTTCCGGTTGGTGGCCGCGATGACGCGGACGTTGACGACCGAGCCCATCCGCTCCGACCCGACTTTCTGGAGCTCGCCGGTCTCGAGGAAGCGCAGCAGCAGGCCCTGCATGCGCAGCGTCATCTCCCCGACTTCGTCGAGGAACACCGTCCCCTGATGGGCCATCTCGAGCTTGCCGGGCTTGTCCCGATAGGCGCCCGTGAAGCTGCCCTTCACGTGCCCGAACAGCTCCGATTCGAGCAGCGTCTCCGGCAGGCCGGCGCAGTTCACCGCGACGAAGTCGTGGTGCTGCCGAGGCCCTTCGAAGTGCACAGCGCGAGCGACGACTTCCTTGCCGGTGCCGCTCTCACCCGTGATGAGCACTTTGGCGTCCGACTTGGCAACTCGCTCGATTTCCTGGCGCAAGTCCACAATCAGCGGACTCGTGCCGACCAGCAGGGGAAGCTCACCGACCTTGATTGGCATGCGGACTCTCACTCAGCAGGAGACAACTTCAGGAACGACTCGAGGGCACGCCGACTGCTGTCCTCGAGGGGCAGGAACACCGCACCGATTTCAAATGGAGGCCGAATCGAGCTGCTGGCGCCGCGCGGGCGGCTCCAGCAGATGCGAATCTGGCCGTTGAACGCTTCGCTGCCGAGCGTCGCCTGGACCTGCGCGGTGCGGCCGATCTCCAGTCCGTAGGGAGAGGAGAACGCGAGGCCGCCCATGCTCAAGTCGAGCAGCTGCACCGGCCAGGTTGACGGCACCGCCAGCCATGATCGAGATCCCACCGTCGCACGCTGGGACCGTCTTCGTTCCGGAACGCTGTGGGTCATGTCACGAGGCTCCTGCGTCATCACGTCGAAGCCTGATTGGCAAGAACGATCCGGTTGATCACGTCCTCGGCTTCCGAGGAAATCGTCAGAAACTCGAGGCCGATCCGATAGCGCGGCGTGCCGGACTCCCGTCCGATCTCGGTCACGCGGCGAACCTTGACGGTCGCTTCACTCACGTGACTCTCCAACACGAGCTGCATGCGGTATTCGGCGTTCGGCGGCAACGGCAACGCCCCCTCGACGAGTGCGCCGCTCGCACCCAGATTCAAGACGCGCAGGGTCTCGTTCGAGAGCAGCGATGCGGACATCAGCCCCATCACCTCGAAGCGCAGATGCGTCCGCCTGTCCCCCATATGCGCCCATGGCATCACTCGGCGCTCCGCGTCTCGTGGTGCTGATTCATACCCGCTTCTCCGGTGTCACAACCCTGTCGTCAATCAATCGCGAGGGCCGCGCACAAACTTGTGGTCCTGAATGCGCCTCATATGGCGCCGCGACGCAAAACACCACAGCCAGCGGCACGGACGTCGATAGACAAGGACGCGTGCCCCGGGCAGGTGCGCGGTTCGCCGATTTCAGGAGTCGCGAACTCTAGTGCAAGGTTGCAACCACAAGGGGCGGATGGTCGGACCCGAGCCGGAAAACGTCGGCTCGACGCAGACTTTTCGAGGGTTAAAGGCTGAAAATACTTACGAAAACGACATTGGCACGAGCTGGCAGTGTCTCCCCAATCCGGGAAGAAAGTCAGCCTGTCGCAGGACTTAAAGACCGCGAATAGGGGAACAACTGCCGGGGCAAGATGCACCGCGGCGCTGACAAAAGTCCGTCAAACGCGGGAATACTTACGATTTTGCAAGCTGAATCGGCGCCGGGGCACACGACCAAGAAAAGCGAGGTGGCACGCGCGAGCCTGCGCTCGCGCGCACCCGAGCCAGACAAGCGGTTTTCCAGCCTATTTCTGGTAGTACTGCGCGTTCACCGGGATGAAG
The DNA here is from genome assembly GCA_963785755.1 of uncultured Acidobacteriota bacterium. Lineage (GTDB taxonomy): Bacteria > Acidobacteriota > Vicinamibacteria > Vicinamibacterales > 2-12-FULL-66-21 > JACCXG01. The sequence goes on from CAWAXG010000075.1 coordinate 644,958, forward strand.
TCCTTCCACTTGTCCGGCGTTTCGTCGAGCGCGAAGATCGCTTCCACCGGACACGCCGGCACGCAGGCGCCGCAATCGATGCACTCGTCAGGATGGATATACAGCATCTCGGTCGAAGCAAACTCCGGTTCGTCCTTACGCGGGTGAATGCAATCGACGGGGCACACGTCGACGCACGCGGTGTCCTTCGTACCGATGCATGGTTCAGTGATGATGTACGCCACGAGAACGTCCTCCTCCTCCTCCGAAGCCTGTCTGGCCCGGAATCCAACCAGCTACTGATCTCCGTCGAGCCATTCCGCGCTCGAATCAGGAACGACAACCCGATCGAAAAACCAGCCTCCTGATGAACCTGTTCTTGCGGTGGCCGTTTACCCGGCCCGGGAGATCGATCGGTCTCCCGCCACTGTGGCGGGACCGTGACCGAACGAACCAGGCAGATACCCAAGCCGCAGCGAAATCAATCTGGCGAGTTCGACTGATGCCGCCGTCTGCTCAAATGCAAACGGATGCTCGGTCGCCGCATGGGCAAATACACCGACGCGCGCCACCTCCCGGCCGGTGTAATCCCTCACGCCGGCGCAGGTGCAGAGCAGGCGCTGGAGCGGCGCAGCCGCCCCTTGCGGCGCTCCGAACCGCAGCGCGATGCGGTCAGGGTCCCCGGCATCCGAGGGCTGCTCCAGCCGCAGGCAGCTCAACCGTCGGGCAGCCGTCCGATCGACGTAGATCGCGCAATGCACCGGCATCTCACGCCCGTACACCGTGTGCATGCCGACTTCGTCCGGACCTGAGGTCCAGAGATACGTCACGTCCCCGGCCGGCGGAACCGCGATGAAAGCCCGCAAACCGGTCTTCAGGACGTACTCGCGCAGAACGGGGTACGCGTGAAGCCGTAATTCCGACCGCCCCAGCAGCTTGAAACTGAGGTCGAGCATCTTCAGCGTCAGGCTGTAGCGCGTCGTGTCCTCATCCTGCCGGACATACCCGCGCCGCTTGAGAACGGACAGGAGCCGATGAACCGTCGAGGGAGGTCGACCGAGCGATCGGGCCAGCTCGGTGACCGTCAGCCCCCGGTGCGACCCCGCCAGCAGCTCACACACATCCAGCGCTTTCTCGAGGGATGTTTGCGTTTCTCGGCCAGAATCCATTGCGTTCCACTATACGGAATGGCGTTCCATCTCGCTCTAGTCCTTTATATACCCGGAGCGTGCGAGTGCCAACAGGTATCTCGGCGGCCCCGTGATTCCGGTGATCTGTGGAAATGATTGGGGAAACGGCGGGCTAGTGAATGGGAATGCGGCCGGCGAAGCCTTCGTCGTAGCCGTGATAGTGGCCAATGGTTTCTTCCGGGTAGGACCAGCAGTAATACCCCTCCCCGTTGTCGAAGTCGACCAGCCACATGCCCTTGGCTTCGAGGCCGAGCGCCTTGACCTCATCTGCCCACCCATTGACGACGTCACGAATGGCGTCGGACAGCAGCGCGTGCGCAGGATCGTCCTCACCCAGCCCCCGCAGCTGCGACGCGAGCGCTTCGGCCCGGCGTACGGCATCCGCCGTCAAGTGCTTGATTTGAGGCAGCAGCTCGAGCGCCTGCTTCAGGGAGAAAATCGGTCGCGTCATACGCGCCGATTATAATTGGTGCCCTTGAGCCTCTTCTCCTCGCTGACGAATCGCATCTTCGTCGCGAGCGCGTTGCTCGCGGTGGTCTCAATCGGCGTTGGCATCTACCACGTCACCGTCGCCGTCACCAGCTCAGGCCGAAAAGGAGCTCCTCCGCGGCCTCGACGAGGCCCGAAGCTTGATCGAGGAAAACCGCCGGATTCGCGTCGAACACTTTTCCCGCGAGGCTCGGCTGATTGCGGATCTGCCCCGCCTCAAGGCCGCGGTCGAGCCGGGCGACGCCGCCACGGCTCGCGGCGTCGTCGAGCAGTATCAGCAGCAGCTGTCCGCCGATCTGTTCCTGGTAACCGGCAAAAAAGGCAACGTCCTCGTCAGGCTCCAGAGAGAGGGCGACTTCGCACCCGACGTTCCTGGTCTTCCTGGCGTGCAGCGGGCGATGGCGGGCGCCGAAGCGAGCACATTCGTGCCTCACGTCGGTGGCATTCTGCAGCTCGTCTCGGTTCCGATCTGGATCAATCCCGACGCCCCTGATCTGCTCGGCACGCTGAGCATCGGATTCAGCCTTGACCGGTATGTGGCCGCCCTTTTCAGGTCGCTCACGAACAGCGAAATCGCATTCGGCGTGGACGGCAGGATTTACTCGTCGACGTTGCCGCCGGATGGGTGGCCCACGCTCGCGGGGCTGCTCGGACAGGACGGCCTTTCCCTGAAAGTTCAGCTGAAGGACGCCGAATACATCGCGATGACGATGGGGCTCTTGTCGGACGTCACCAGTGCGCCCGGTGACGCGCGTGGCGCTGCGCAATGACAGCCCGGGAGTCAAAGCCATCATTCTCCGGTCGCGCACCGAGCGGCTGTCGTTTCTGACTGCCCTCCACACTTCCCTGCTCTTCACCGCGCTCATCGTCGTGCTCGCGGCGACCGTCGTGAGCTATGGCATCGCGCGCACGGTCACCCGGCCGCTGGGAACCATCACCGCGACGATGCGCGAGATGACCGCGACCGGTGATTTGACGAGGAAGATTCCGCTGCCCGCCAATTCGCGCTGGGAAGACGAGGACGCGCAGCTGCTGGCCTCGACGTTCAACACGATGACGGAATCGATCGAACGGTTCCAGCGCGAAGCGGCGCAGCGTGAGCGGCTGTCCTCGCTCGGACGGTTGTCCACGGTCGTCGCCCACGAAATCAGAAACCCCTTGATGATCATCAAGACCGCGCTCCGCGCCCTCCGCCGGGACGACGTCCCGCCGGCGGATCTCAAGACGGCGGTCGCGGATATCGACGAAGAAATCGTGCGGCTGAATCGCATCGTGACCGAGGTGCTGGACTTCGCCAAGCCAATCAACTTCGACCTCGGGCCGGTCGACGTGAATGCGCTGTGCTCGGATGCGGTGAAGGCGAGCGGCGCGGAGTCGCCGGCGTCTCCCACGCCCATCACCTTGAAACTGCACCCTGGTCTCCCGGTCGTCGAAACCGACGCGGAGCGCCTCCGCCTCGTCCTGGTCAATGTGCTGACCAACGCGCGGCACGCGGTAGAGGCGCGGCAGGGCGCCGCCGCGCTGCCCGGGGCGATTGTCATCGCGACGACCCGGGTCGGCACGAGCCGGGTCGCCCTCGAGATCGCGGATCGGGGCGCAGGAATCTCGGCCGACGACCTGCCGAAGGTCTTCGATCCCTACTTCACCACCCGGCGGACCGGAACCGGCCTGGGACTTGCTATCTCACGAAACATTGTGGAAGGACTGAAAGGCACGATTACCGTCCAGAGCCGGCTGACCGAGGGGACAACGGTGCGGATCGAACTGCCCGTCTGCTGATGCCCGCCCGCGGCTCCATCCTGCTGGTCGACGACGAAACCAAGATCCTGAACGCGCTCGCGTCAGCCGTCCGAGCCGAAGGACACGAAGTCGTCGCGGTCACCAACCCGCGCGAGGCCCAGCGGCTGCTCGGTCAGCGCCTGTTCGACGTCCTGGTCATCGACAACCTGATGCCGGAACTGAGCGGGCTCGATCTGCTGCGCGAGCTCGTCTCCGCGACCGCGGCCTCCGAGCGCCCGCAGGTCGTGATGATGACCGCGCACGCGACGGTCGAGAGCGCCATCGAAGCGATGCGTCTCGGTGCGTTCGACTATCTGCAGAAGCCGTTCGAGATCGACGAGCTGATCGTCGTCGTGCATCGCGCGCTGGATCACCAGCGGCTGCGGACCGAGCATACCTACCTGATCAACGAACGCGATGCCGAGTTCAACCACTACGGCATCGTCGGGCGCAGCCGGTCCATGCTCGATGCGATCCACACCGCGGAGGTCGTGGCGCGAACCAAGAGCACGGTGCTGATCACCGGCGAGACTGGCACCGGCAAGGAAATGGTGGCGCGCGCGATTCACTACCACAGCGCGCAGCGCGAGATGCCGCTGATCAAGGTGAACTGCGCGGCGATCCCGGAATCCCTGCTGGAATCCGAGCTGTTTGGCCACTTGCGCGGTGCCTTCACCGGCGCCGCGACCAACAAGAAGGGCAAGTTCGCGCTCGCCGACGGCGGCAGCATCTTCCTCGACGAGATCGGGACGATGAGCGCGAGCCTGCAATCGAAACTGCTGCGCGTGCTCCAGGAGCGCGAGTTCGAGCCGCTCGGATCCGAGCGCACGCAGAAGGTGGATGTCCGGGTGATCGCGGCGACCAATCGCGACCTCCGGCAGATGGTCGCGGACGGACGGTTTCAGGAAGATCTCTACTATCGTCTCAACGTCATCCCGATTCACATGCCGCCGCTGCGCGAGCGGCGTGATGACATTCCGATCCTGGTCGATCATTTCATCGCGAAACATGCGCAGCGAGCCGGCAAACCGATCGACGGCGTCGCGCCGGGCGTGCTCGACGTGCTGCGCGCGGCCGACTGGCCCGGCAACGTACGCGAGCTCGAGAATACGGTCGAGCGTGCGGTCGTGCTCTCGCCGGGACAGATCATCGAGCCCAGAGGTCGTGCGCATCCTCGCGCCAGCCGACCAACGCGCCGATGGGATTGCCCTCGCTCAACCTGCGTCAGAACATCGATTGGGTCGAGCGCGAAACCGTGCGCCGCGCGATCGAAGCGTCGGGCGGCGTGAAGAAAGATGCGGCGGAAGCGATGGGGATCAGCCAGCGAGCGCTGAGCTACTACCTCGCCAAGCATCGCGTCGATTGAGTTTCGCCGTTGGTAAATCTGTTTCCCCTGGCGTAATCACACCAACCGCGCCAGCACGCCTTTCAGGGCGAATCGACGCGATGTGCCCGGGCACTGGATTTGCCCCTTGCCAGGAAACCTGGAGGGGACGCCGATGCTCGTACGGTACATTGATGATCCGCTTCGGAGCTGTGGGAGTTCTCGTCGCGGCGCCACTTGATGCGCGTGAAGCCAGGAGATCCGGAGAACAGCTACTTGATCCACAAGATGGAAGGCCGGTCGGGAATCGTCGGGATGAAGATGCCGTTCAATCGGCCCGCCGTTCCTGACCGAAGGGCAGATCCTGGTCGTCAAGCGGTGGATTGAAATTGGCGCACCGCGATAGCGAGGCAGACAAAACGATGACACATCTACTGACAGCGGCGGCATTGGTGTTCATGACAGCGGGCAGTCCGGTGGCGACCGAAACCACCGCACAGGACCAGGCAGCCGCCGCTCCGAGCGATCGGGCCGTGAATCCCGCACAGCCCGACTTCACGATCATCGGCCTGCCGACGACCTTGAAGGTGCCGCGCTTCGGCAGCTCGTTCCGGGTCACCCACCGGTTCACCCGATCGCTCGGCTCGGGCAGCTTCGGCGATCTGCTCGAAGATGCGTTCGGACTGGATGGCGGCGCCCAGATTGGCCTCGAGTACCGCTTCGGGATCTTCGCCGGCACACAGATCGGCATCCACCGAACCAGCGACAAGACGATTCAGTTCTTCGCGCAGCATCATTTGATCGCTCAGGAGTCGTTCCCGGTCGGCATCGACGTGGTCGGGTCGATCGAAGGCCTGGAGAACTTTCAATCGAGCTACTCGCCGGCAATCGGCGCGGTGGTTTCGCGCACGCTGGGCCGGCACGGCGCGTTGTACGCGCACCCGATCTGGATCAACAACACGAGCACGCTCCCGAGCGAGCTCGTGGACGACAACAGCACGTTCATCATCGGCCTCGGCGGGCGGCTGCGGGTCAGGCCGACGGTGTACGTGGTCGTCGAAGGCGCGCCGCGCTTTGGCTATGACCCTGACTACACCTACGTCAGCTTCGGGATCGAGAAGCGAGCCGGCGGCCACAGCTTTCAGCTGAACTTCTCGAATGGTTTCGGAACCACGCTGGCGCAGATGGCACGCGGCGGGATCGATAACGACGACTGGTACCTCGGTTTCAACATCTCTCGCAAATTCTTCTAGAGGAAATCACCTTGACGACTCGACGATTCTGGCAGGCAGCGGCGGTGATCACATGTTTCGCGGGCGCGCTCGCCTGCGGAGACAGCGAAAGCGGGGGCGGGGGCGGCAATCCGATTACGTCCGTCGGGCCCCGGCCCCGGACCGAGCGGGGCAACGATTACGATCGGCGCCAATGGCGCTATCAGCCCATCCCAGGTGACGATCAGTACGGGTCAGAGCGTCACATTCGTGAACAGCCATAACGTAACGCACGACATGGCATCGGACCCGCACCCGGCACACACGGGGTGCCCCTCCATCAATGCCCTGGGCAACATGGCTTCCGGGCAGACCAAGCTCACGAATTCTTTCGCGGGAGCGGGAACGTGTCGCTTCCACGATCACAGCGATCCGGACAACGCCGCGTTGAAGGGCACCATCGTGGTTCAGTGAGCCCTCCTGATTGATCCGCCAGCTGACCCCGGCCCGGGGGACCGTGGCGGCGGTGTAGAGCCTCTTGAGAACAGCAGCCCGCGTCCTGCGGGCTGCTAGAATTCCCGGTATGGCCTTCACGGTCCGACTGGCATCGGCCGCCTTCGTGCTCGTGCTCCTGAGCTCGTGCGGCGACAGCGAGTCGCCGTCAGCCCCCTCGGACGAACCCGAACAGGATCACCATATCGGCGGCCGGCGTGGTCAGCCCGCGAGCAGATCACGGTCGCGCCAGGTTCCCGGGTGCTGTTCATCAACAGCCACTCGCGGCGTCACGACATGACGTCGGATCCGCACCCGGATCACCAGGACTGCCCGGAGCTGAATCAAGTGGGGCTGCTCAACCCGAGCCAGAGCCGCGAGTCGGGGAATCTGGTGACGGTGCGATCGTGCGGCTTTCACGATCACGACGATCCCGACAACGCCAGTCTGCGCGGGACTATCATCATCCGATAGGAGGAGCGCGCGCGTTCGCCCCTGGCGAGCTGCCGCCGGCCCCTCCAGAGAAACGAGGCGACCGTGTACAACTACATCGAAGGTCAGTGGCGGGAATCCACGGCCACCGACATGCTGCCCGTCGTGAACCCGGCGACTGGAGACGAGCTCGACCGCACGCCGCTGTCCTCGGCCGAGGAGGTCGACCAGGCCGCGCGCGCCGCCGCCAAGGCGTTTCCCGGTTGGCGCCGCGTGCCGGTAGCCGAGCGCATCCAGTACCTGTTCCGGCTGAAGATGCTGCTCGAGGAGCACATCGACGACATCGCCCGCACCATCACGATGGAGGCGGGCAAGACGCTCGGCGAGTCACGCGCCGAGATGCGCCGGGCGATCGAGAACGTCGAAGTCGCCTGTGGCGCGCCGATTCTCAGCCAGGGCTATAACTCGGAAGACATCGCCTCGGGCATCGACGAGATGATGATCCGGCAGCCGCTCGGCGTGTGCGCGATCATTGCGCCGTTCAACTTCCCCGGCATGATCCCGTTCTGGTTCCTGCCCTACGCGATCGCCTGCGGCAACACGGTGGTGATCAAGCCATCCGAACGCGTGCCGCTCACGATGCAGAAGGTCTTCAAGCTGCTCGACAGCCTGACGCTGCCCGCGGGAGTCGTCAATCTCGTCAACGGCGGACGCGAGGCCGTCAACGCGATCCTGGACCACCCGACGATCCGGTCCGTCAGCTTCGTCGGGTCGAGCGCAATCGCGCGCCACGTCTACTCACGCGGCGCGGCGTCCGGCAAACGCGTGCAATGTCAAGGCGGCGCCAAGAACCCGGTCATCGTCATGCCCGACGCCGACATGGCGTCGGCGTCGGAAATCATCGCCGACAGCGCGTTCGGCTGCGCCGGCCAGCGTTGCCTCGCGTCCTCGTTCGCCGTGGCCGTTGGCGCGGCCTCCCGCAGCTTCACGCAGGCCATCCAGGAGAAAGCGGCGGCGCGGGTCACGGGCTATGGACTCGAGGACGGCGTCCAGATGGGCCCGGTCATCAGCGCCGAAAGCCGCGCGCGCATCGAGCAGCTGATCGACAAGGCGATTCGCGAGGGCGCCAGGCCGATCGTCGACGGCCGCAATCCGGACATTCCGAAGTATCGCAAGGGGCACTTCGTGGCCCCGACCGTGCTCGAAGATCTGCCGGTCGAGAGCGAAGTGGCGCGCACCGAGATTTTCGGCCCCGTGCTGTCGGTCCATCACGTCGAGGACATCGATCAGGCGATCGCGCTGGTCAACACCGGAGCGTACGGCAACCAGGCCTGTCTCTTCACGACCAGCGGCGCGAACGCCCGCAAGTTCCGCTACGAAGCGGAGGTCGGCAACGTCGGGATCAACGTCGGCGTCGCTGCGCCGATGGCCTTCTTCCCGTTCAGCGGCGCGCGCGAGAGCTTCTTCGGCGATCTGCACGGCCAGGGCCGTGACGCGTTCGAGTTCTTCACCCAGGAAAAGGTCATCGTCGAACGCTGGCCCAAGGAGTGGACGCGCAAGTTCTAGCTCGTCGAGTCACGGCGCGATGTAGGTGGTCTTGACCGTCGTGTAGAACTCGGCGGCGTATCGGCCCTGCTCGCGCGGTCCGTAGCTCGACGCCTTCCGCCCGCCGAACGGCACGTGGTAATCGACCCCGGCGGTCGGAAGGTTGACCATCACCATCCCGGCCTGGGCGTGACGCTGGAAGTGCGTCGCGTATTTCAGCGACGTGGTCACGATGCCGGAGGAGAGACCGGTTTCCGTGTCGTTGGCGATGGCCAGCGCCTCGTCATAGTCCTTGGCCCTGATCACGCACGCCACGGGACCGAAGATCTCTTCACGCGAGATCCGCATCGCGTTGTCCGCCTCGACGAACAGCGTCGGGGCGAGATAGTAGCCGTCGGTGCTGCGCTGGAGCCGCTCGCCGCCAAATGCGAGCCGCGCGCCCTCTTTCTGGCCTACCGCGATGTACTCGAGATCCTGATCGAGCTGCGGACGCTCGACGACCGGCCCCATCTCCGTACCCTGCGTCAAGGCGTTGTCGACGCGCAGCGATCCGAGTCGTGATGTCAGCGCTTCCACGAATCGGTTGTGAATGCCCTCGGTGACGATCAGGCGGGAGGAAGCCGTGCAGCGCTGACCGGTGGAGAAATACGCCCCTTGCACCGCGACGTTCACGGCGGTGGCGACGTCCGCGTCGTCGAGCACGACCAGCGGGTTCTTGCTCCCCATCTCGAGCTGGAACTTCGCCATGCGCGAGACCGCCTTGCGCGCGATTTCCCGGCCTGTTTCCATCGAGCCCGTGAAGCTGATGGCGGTCACGTCGGGGTGATTCACGAGCGTCTCCCCGACCACCGATCCGGACCCCATCACGAGGTTGAACACGCCCGGAGGGATGCCCGCTGACGCCAGGATGTCGGCCAGATGCCACGCGCACCCTGGTGTCCACTGCGCGGGTTTGAAGACCACCGTATTGCCAAACGCGAGCGCCGGCGCGATTTTCCACGCGGGTATCGCGATCGGAAAGTTCCACGGCGTGATGAGGCCGACGACGCCAACCGGTTCCCGGGTAATCTCGACGTCCACCCCCGGCCGGACCGACGGCAGCTTCTCGCCCGCGAGCCGGAGCGCCTCGCCAGCGAAGAACTTGAAGATATGGCCGGCCCGCGCGGTTTCGCCGATCCCCTCCGGCAGGGTCTTCCCTTCCTCGCGCGCCAGCAGCTTGCCGATCTCGTCCTTGCGCGCGAGGATCACCGATCCCACCTGATCGAGGATGTTCGCGCGATCCTGGATGGAACTGATCGACCAGGTCGAGAAGGCGCGTTTCGCCGCGGCGACGGCGGCATTGGTCTGTTCGGCGTCAGCCTGCGCGTACTCGCCGATCACGTCGCTCAGGTCCGATGGATTGCGATTCGGCGCCCAGGACGGCGAGGCCGCCACCCATTCGCCGGCGATGTAGTTGGGAAACTGTTTTGTCATGGTGTGAGCAGCAGCTGCAGGCCGTGCGGCAGCGCCGGCCATGGTAGTCGTCAGAGCAATCCCCGCGTTGCAAGATTCTTCATCAGCGACGTGGTCCCGAACGTCCACGGCGTGATTTTGTCACTGTGATTGACCCGGTTGACGAGGGCCCCGAGTCTCGGCGTCGCAACCGTGACGACGTCGCCGACGGTGTGCGTGAATCCCTTGCCGGCGGCAAACCGGTCCATCGTCGGCGCGAACATCGTTCCGAGGAACAACATGAGGCCGTCGGGGTACTGATGATTCGGGCCGATCGTGTGGCCGACGATTTCGAGCGGATCGCGGCTGATCTCGGCCATCGAGCTGCGCCCGGTGAACGCGAATCCGTCAGCGCCCTGCATGTGCAGCGCGAGATCGCAGCGTCGGACGTCGTCCATGCCGAAATGGTCGTCGAACAGGCGGACGAACGGCCCGATGGCGCACGACGCGTTGTTGTCCTTGGCTTTTCCGAGCAGCAGCGCGCTGCGGCCCTCGAAATCCCTGAGATTCACGTCGTTGCCCAGCGCCGCCCCGACCACGCCGCCGCGCTGATTCACCGCGAGCACGATTTCCGGCTCCGGGTTGTTCCATTCGGATCGCGGGTGAATGCCGACTTCGGCGCCGGTCCCGACCGGCGACATCGGTGGGCACTTGGTGAATATCTCCGCATCCGGACCGATGCCAACCTCGAGGTACTGCGACCAGATGCCCTGCGCGATGAGGACCTCCTTCAATCGCATCGCCTCGTCTGATCCCGGCCTAATGTCGTGAAGCGTGCTGCCGATCACCGCCAGGATCGATTTGCGAAGACCCTCCGCCTTGCCGGCATCACCGCGAGCCTGCTCCTCGATGACCCGTTCCAGCAGGCTGGCCACGAACGTCACGCCGCTCGCCTTGACGGCCTGGAGATCGCAGGGCGCGAGCAGCCAGGGGATGCGCCCGTTGCGGGCCTCCGGCGCGGAATTGATCAGGATTTCTTCCAGCGAGCCAATCCGGCGCAAATCCCCGGCACCTCGAATCGCGGCGAGCGGATCCTGCATGTTCAGCAGTTCGCTGGAGGTCGGTGCCACGGTGGACAGGTCGTAGAGCGACTCCCCGCGCACGCACACCACCGCGGGCCCCTGCACGTCGGGCAGCCACGCCCGGCCGACGAGCTGCGCGCGGTCGCGATCCTCCGGAAGCGCACTCGACGCATTCAGCCACTGTTTCATGATTCGAGCGCCTTCTTGCCAGCGGTCAGCGCCTTGAGGATGGCTTCGACGTCGAACACGCTCCCGCCCCAGGCGCCGCCGCTCGCATCCTGCAGCGCGGCCCAGAGGCGTGTGTCGTCCGGCAAGCCAGGGTCAGCGGCCAGATCCGGGCGCGGCATGCGCTGTTCCAGGATGCGCGCCCCGGCTTCAGCCCCGGCATGGGCGCCCGCTTCTCCAACCAGGTTCACGCGACCCTCGAGCCGTTGCCTGTCGACGACGATCTCAATCAGGTCTCCGTCACGCACCTTGCCGATCGGTCCTCCGGCGAGCGCCTCCGGCGACACGTGCCCGATGCAGGCACCGGTCGACACGCCGCTGAACCGCGCGTCGGTCAACAGCGCGACGTGTTTGCCGAACTCGAGGTACTTGAGCGCGGACGTCAATTGATACGTTTCCTCCATCCCGGCGCCGAGCGGCCCGCGGCAGATGAGGACCAGCACGTCGCCCGCCTGAATGCGCCCGTTCTTGATCGCGGCAATCGCGTCCGGCTCGGTGACGAAGACGCGCGCCGGGCCGGTGAAGCGGTAGACGCCGTCAGGCGACAGCACGGACGGATCGATGGCGGTGCTCTTGATGACCGATCCCTCCGGCGCCAGGTTCCCCACGGGCGCACAGAACGTCGAGGTCATTCCGCGCCGGGCGGCCTCCTCGGGCGCCAGGATCACGTCGTCGGGATCGACACCGTCGCGCTCGAGCAGCTGCTGGCGGAGCCTGGCCCGGCGGGCCGACGTTTCCCACTGGTCCAGCTGTTCGCCGAGTGTGAAGCCGCTGACGGTCAGCGCATCCGTGGCCAGCAGCCCGGCACGCCGCAGGTGCAGCATGACCTCGGGAACGCCGCCGGCCTGAAAGACCTGAATCGTCGGATGATGCCGCGGTCCGTTCGGGAGCGCATCGACGATACGCAGCACCTTGCGATTGACGTCGGTCCAATCGCGTACGGTCGGGCGTCGAAGCCCGGCGGCGTGCGCGATCGCCGGCAGGTGAAGAATCAGATTCGTGGAGCCGCCAAACGCGGCGTGCGTGACCATCGCATTGTGCAGCGCACCGTCCGTGAGGATGTCCCGCATTCTGAGGCCTCTGGTCTCGAGCGCCATCAGCGCATGCGCCGATCGACGCGCCATGTCGAGCCAGATTGCATGTCCCGAGGGGGCGAGCGCGGAGTGTCCGAGCGACATGCCGAGCGCCTCCCCGACGACCTGGGACGTCGCAGCCGTCCCGAGAAACTGGCAGCCGCCGCCGGGCGACGCGCAGGCGCGGCAGCCAAGATCGGCGGCTTCCTGCAGTGAGATCTCATTGTGCACGAACCGGACACCGATGGTCTGCACGCGCGCCGCGTCCTCGCCTTCGACGGGCAGCAGGGTCACCCCTCCCGGAACCAGGACGCAGGGCAGATCGCGGCTCGATGCCAGCGCCATCATCATCGCCGGGAGGCCCTTGTCGCATGTCGCCACACCGAGCACACCGCGGCGGGTCGGCAGCGATCGGATCAGCCGGCGGAAAATCGTCGCCGCATCGTTGCGATACGCAAGGCTGTCGAACATCGCCGGCGTGCCCTGCGAGCGGCCGTCGCACGGATCCGTGCACGCGGCGGCGAACGGGATCGCGCCCGCCTCTTTGAACTCGCGAGCCGCCGCTTCCATCAGCAGCCCGACTTCCCAGTGTCCGGTGTGGTATCCGAGCGCGACGGGTGTGCCGTCGGGCGCGCGGATGCCGCCGTGGGTGGACAGAATCAGAAACTCCCGGCCGCCGAGCGCGGAAGGCTCCCACCCCATGCCGGCATTCTGGGTCCAGCCGAACAGGTCGCCGGATGGCCGCTCCCGCAGCATCGCTGGCGTGAAGGGAAGGGAGCCGGCGGGCCCCGGAACGCGTGTCGCAATGTCGAACAGCGCGGGATCGGCGGAATCGAACGGGTTGGAACTCACTGCCATATATCCTACAATCGCGCGTCACGGCGCCGCTCGTCTGGCGCCGGATGCTGGCACCGTCACACACCGTTCCCCCGGAGCGATCCCATGAAAGAGAAGCGCGTGGATCGGCGGAAGTTCATCCAGAACATCACGGGCGCCGCGGCGATCTCATCCTTGCCGTACGAGGCGTTCGCAGTCGACGCGAGCCGTCGCGGCATCCGCGAAGCGAGCGGCGGCCAGACACCAGCAGCGAAGGCGGCGGCGAAAATCCGGTTTGCGTCCATCGGGCTCAATCACGGACACATCAACGGCCAGACCCAGGCGATGCTGCGCGCGGGCGGGGAGCTCGTTGCGGTGTTCGCGAAGGAACCGGATCTTCTCGCCGCATACACGAAGCGGTTCCCGCAAGCGAAGGCCGCCCGAAGCGAGCAGGAAATCCTGGACGATCCGACGATTCAACTCGTCGTCAGTGCCGCCATTCCGGACGAACGTGCGCCGCTCGGAATCAGGGTGATGCAGCGCGGCAAGGACTACATGGCCGACAAGCCCGGCATCACGACCCTCGAGCAGCTCGCCGAGGTACGCCGGGTGCAGGCCCAGACCAAACGCATCTACTCGATCATGTACAGCGAGCGGTTCGAGAACCGGGCGACAGTCAAGGCTGGAGAACTGGTGAAGGCGGGCGCGATCGGACGCGTGCTGCAGACGATCGGCCTCGGCCCTCACCGGATGACCCCGGAGACGCGTCCCGCGTGGTTCTTCGAGCGCGCGCGCTACGGCGGGATCCTCTGCGATATCGCCTCGCATCAGGCGGATCAGTTCCTGTATTTCACCGGATCGACTCAGGCAGAGGTCGTCGCCTCGCAGGTTGGCAATCTCAACAACCCGAAGTACCCCGGCCTCGAGGACTTCGGCGATGTCATGGTCCGCGGCAACGGCGGCACCGGGTATATCCGCGTGGACTGGTTCACGCCGTCAGGCCTCGCCACATGGGGCGACGGTCGGCTGACGATCCTCGGGACCGATGGCTTCATCGAGATTCGGAAGAACATCGACATCGGCGGACGCACCGGCGGCAGCCATCTGTTTCTGGTCGATCAAAAAGAAACCCGGTACGTCGAGTGCGGTGAGGTTCCCCTCCCCTATGGCGATCAGCTCGTCGCGGACATCCTGAACCGCACCGAGACGGCCATGACGCAGCAGCACTGCTTCCTCGCCACCGAGCTGATGCTGAAGGCGCAGAAGGATGCCCGGCGGGTCAACCTGGCGCGGTGACGGGGAATGAAGCCCACGGCAACGACGTCACGGCGCGCATTCATGCAGACTGCCGGTAAGGGGCTCGCGGCGGCATCCTTAGCGGCGGGCTTCCCGTCGATCGTGCCCGCTTCGGTGTTCGGCACCAACGCCCCAAGCGACCGGATCAACGTCGGCGCCATCGGCATGGGCCGCATATCGAGGGGCCACGACCTGCCGGGCATCTGGAAGCATGCCGGCGCGCGAATCACCGCGGTTTGCGATCTCGACAGCAAACGCGTTCAGGACGCCATTGCCCTCGTCAACGGCCACTACACGAAAACGACCGGAAAGCCATACGACGGCGTCAAGGGATACGAGCACTATCGTGACCTCCTCGCGAACCAGGACATCGACGCCGTCGTCATCAGCACTCCGGATCATTGGCACGCGTTGATTGCCATTCAGGCGGTGGAAGCGGGCAAGGATGTCTACCTGCAGAAGCCGGCCTCGCTGACGATTGCCGAGGGACGCCTCCTGAGCAACGCCGTGCACCGCTCCGGACGCATCTTCCAGATCGGCAGTCAGCAGCGATCGTCGCCGCAATTCCGCTATGCAGCGGAACTGGTGCGCAATGGACGAATCGGCCAGCTGAAGACGGTCTACGTCGGTCTGCCCGGAGATCCGGCCGGCAAAGAGGAACCGGTGATGCCGGTCCCCAAGAACCTGAACTACGACATGTGGCTCGGGTCGACACCCGTCGTCCCGTACACGGAGAACCGCGTGCACCCACAGGCGGGTTACGGACGGCCCGGCTGGCTGCGCTGCGAACAATTCGGAGCCGGCATGATCACCGGGTGGGGTGCGCATCACCTCGATAGTGCGCACTGGGGAATGGATACGGAGTACACCGGACCGGTGGAGATCTGGGGCACCGCGGAGTTTCCGTCCAAAGGACTCTGGGACGTCCACGGCCCGTTCAGGACCGAATCGGTCTACGCCAGCGGCGTCAAGTTGATCGTGAGCGGCGAATACCCGAACGGGATCAAATTCGAAGGTACCGAGGGCTGGATCTTCGTCTCGCGCGGCAACGAGACGGTCACCGCCAGCGATCCGGTCTCGCGATTGAAGGACAGCCAGGCGCTTGCGGCGAGCGATCCGAAGATCATCACGTCAGTCATCGGCCCGGACGAGATCCACCTCTACGACAGCAAGGATCACCACGGCAACTGGCTCGAGTGCGTCAGGACGCGCAAGCAGCCGATCGCGCCGGTCGAAGTCGCCCATCGCGCCTGTTCGGCCTGCCTGCTCCATCACATCGCGATGAAGATTCACCGGAAGCTCTATTGGGATCCCCTCAAGGAGCGCTTCAAGAACGACGACGAGGCGAACGCGCTGCTGTCACGGCCACAGCGGCCGCCGTACGCGCTTACTTGACGCCCGCCGCCGTGAGCCCTTCGCGCACGCTCGGGATTCGTGGATTCCGCTCCCCGCCGAGGGCGAGCTTGTGCTGGTGCCAGTATGGATAGGGCTCCGGCAACGCACTGACCTCGTCCAGGCGCGCCATTTCTTCGACGCTGAGACGCCATCCGGCAGCCGCCAGGTTGTCGCGGAGCTGTTCCTCGTTGCGCGCGCCGATGACCACGCTATCCACGCCGGGTTTGTTCATGACCCAGTTCAGCGCGACCTGCGCGGCGGAGACACCGCGCTGCTGCGCGATGTCGACGAGCACGTCGACAATGCGATAGAGCCGTTCGAGATCGACCGTCCCGGGGGCATCGAGCTGATTGAGGCGTGTCTCGGACGGACGCGCGTCGCGCGTGAACTTGCCGCTCAACAGACCGAAGTGCAGCGGGCTCCAGGCCATCACGCCGACGCCCTGATCCAGGCCCATCGGAATAAACTCGTGCTCGACGTCACGCGCCACGAGCGAGTAATTCACCTGCTGCGCGATATACCGCACGAAGCCCCGGCGATCGGACGCCCATAACGCCTTCATCACGTGCCACGCTGAATGGTTCGAGCATGCGATGTAGCGCACCTTTCCCTGGCTGACGAGATCGTCGAACGCGCGCAGGGTCTCGTCGAGAGGCACGAACTGATCCGGCTCGTGACACATGTACACGTCGAGGTAGTCGGTGCGCAACCGCCGCAGGCTGGCCTCACATCCCTCCATGATGTGCTTGCGCGAAAGCCCGATGTCGTGGGCGCCCTGCCCCATGCGCATGAACACCTTGGTCACGAGAATGAACTGCGTGCGCCGGCCCTGCAGCGCCTCGCCCAGGAACTCTTCCGATCCGCCGAACGAATACAAGTCCGCCGTATCGACCACCGTCACGCCGGCTTCGGCGCAGATATCGAGCATGCGTGAGGCTTCGGCGACGCCGAGGTTCCCCATGTGCTGAAAACGGTCCCGCCCGCCAATCGTCATCGTGCCGAAGCTCAGGACGGACATGCTCAGGCCGCTTCTTCCTACGAGTCTTTGCTCCATCTTAATTCCCTCTGTCGGCCGGACCTTCAGTGCTCGCGGGGGCCCCAAGGCTCCACACGCTGCGCACTCGTCGCGGGGCCCACGCAAGGATTCCGCGTCATCTTCGCTTTGCGCACTTGTGGCCTTCGTGGCCTTCGCTCCGCCGTCGGCTCGCGTGCATGCTCCGCTCCCGCGGGCGCGTCGTCAGTCGAACGGCGTGCCGACGTAATTCTCGGCCAGACTCGTCATCGCCGCGCGCGAGCCGACCAGGTAATCCAACTCGGCCAGCCGCCGCTTGTGGTCGAACGGCGTTTCGTCCGGCGGGCGATGCAGCATGGTGGTCATCCACCACGAAAAGCGCTGCGCTCTCCATGTGCGGCGCAGCCCCTGATCCGAATAGCGGTCGAGCAGCGCCGCGCTCCCCGAATCGTAGAACGCCGCCAGCGCCTCCGCCAGCCGATTCACGTCCGCCATCGCCAGATTGAGCCCCTTGGCGCCGGTGGGCGGGACGATGTGCGCGGCGTCGCCGGCCAGAAACAGCCGGCCATGGCGCATCGGTTCGGCAACGAAACTGCGCATCCCGGTCACGGCTTTCTGGAGGATTTCCCCCTCATTCGGGCGCCATCCGTCGTCGGTCTGCAACCGGAGGCGGAGCTCCGACCAGATCCGCTCGTCCGGCCATGCATTGACGTCCTCGTCTGGCGCGCACTGGACGTATAGCCTGGTGATGGCCTGGGACCGCATGCTGAACAGAGCGAAGCCGCGCTCGTGAGCGCTGTACACGAGCTCGTCAGATGACGGCGCGGCTCTCGCCAGAATGCCGAGCCAGCCGAAGGGATACTCTCGCTCGTAGATCGTCATGCGCTGCGTGGGAATCGAGAGACGGCAGACGCCGTGAAAACCATCACAGCCGGCGATGAAGTCACAGGCGAGCTCGTGGGCATCGCCATCGACGCTGAAACGCACGACCGGGAGATCCGAGTCGAGCGCGGCAGGCAGGACGTCGCCGACCTCGAAGTGCAAGGCCCTGCCGCTGGCGATCCTCGCGTCGATCAGATCCTTGACCACTTCGTTCTGTCCGTAGATCGTGATCGCCCGGCCGTTGGTCAGATCAGCGAAGTCGATGCGGTGCCGCCGGCCTCGAATCGCGATGTGCACTCCGTCGTGCCGCATGCCTTCGCGCCGCAACCGTTCGCCGACGCCGGTCGCCACCATGAGGTCGACGGTCCCCTGTTCCAGCACACCGGCGCGAACGCGGTCGATGACGTAGTCGCGTGTCCTGTTCTCCAGAATCACCGAATCGATGCCGCGGAGATGCAGCAGGTGGCCGAGCATGAGCCCGGCGGGCCCCGCCCCGACGATTCCGACTTGTGTGCGCGTCCGTCGCATGCTGCCGACCTGGGTTAATGTTACTGTCCAGCAGGACACACACGTATGCCTACACTTTCACGTTGCACGCTGTTGTTCGCGTTTCTCTGGCTGACTGCGGGGGTTACAGCCTGGCAGACCAGTCCCGCCGGCGGCATGCAGGCGTTCGTCGGTGCCACCCTGATCCACGGCGACGGAACCATCGTGAAGAATGCCGCGCTGGTGGTTCGCGACGGCAAAGTGGAGAGCATTCAGGCCGGAGGCGCCGGCGGCAGCGGGATCAAGTCGGTCCCGCTCGAAGGGAAATACCTGGTGCCCGGATTGATCTCGGCCCACGTGCACATCTCGGACGTCGATGGCTCGCGTCCCCGTGCCTACACCGATGAAAACACCCTGCGCCAGCTGGGAGTGTTCGCGCGCTACGGCATCACCAGCGTCCTGAGTCTCGGCGGCGAGCAGGATCCTGCCTTCAAGGCGCGCGACAGCCAGAACACGCCGGCGTTGAATCGGGCGCGAATCTACCTGTCCGGGCCGGTCGTCACCGGCAAGACGCCTGAAGAAGCACGAAAAATGGTGGCGTCGATCGCTCCGCGAAAGCCGGACATGATCAAAATCCGCGTCGACGACAACCTCGGCACGTCGGCGAAGATGACGCCGGACGTCTACCGCGCGGTGATCGACGAAGCTCACCGACTCGGACTCCGCGTCGCCGCTCACATCTTCTATCTCGACGATGCGAAAGATCTCCTGCGGGCCGGGGTCGACATGATCGCGCACAGCGTCCGGGACAAGGACCTCGATGACGAGTTCATCGCGCTGATGAAGGCCCGGAACGTCCCCTACTGCCCGACGCTGACTCGCGAGCTCTCGACGTTCGTCTACGAATCGGCTCCGGCATTCTTCACCGATCCGTTCTTCCTGCGGGAGGCAGACCGCGGCGTGGTCGAGCAGCTGAAGGAGCCGAAGCGGCAGCAGGCGATGGCCGCGTCACAATCCGCCAGGGCCTACAAGGCTGCGCTGGAGGTTGCCCGGCGGAATCTCAAGAAGGCTGCTGACGCCGGGCTCCCGGTCGTGATGGGAACGGATGCGGGCCCGTTCCCCGAACGGTTCCAGGGCTACTTCGAGCACCTGGAGATGGAGATGATGGCCCAGTCCGGCCTGTCACCCGCTCGCGTCCTCAGGAGCGCGACGGTCGACGCCGCACGCGCCATGCGGCTCGAGGACGCCGGCGCACTCAAACGAGGGGGCTGGGCCGACTTCGTCGTCCTCGACCGTAACCCGCTCGACGACATCCGGAACACGAGATCCGTCTCGGGCGTCTGGATTGCGGGTAATCAGGTGACTCGCTGATCGAGAGCCGGTTCATTCCCCTGCCGCCACACCGTGCGCGCGCGCGGTGCGCTCGTTGAGATCGCGCAGGACCCTCAGCTCGTCGTCTGATGGCGGCTGCGTGATCTCGACCCGCTCCGCGAAGCGAATCGGCCATCCCGTGTTGTCACGCACTTGAGGCGCCGTCACGCCGGGATGTGTGGTGACGACTTCGAATTCCTTCGACTCTGGATCGGGCCGCATGGTGCACAGGTCCGTGACGATCAGGGTCGGTCCTTCCGTGGCAATCCCGAGCTCTCGACGTTCGCGCCCGGTCGGTCCATGACCGAGTGACGTCAGGAAATCCAGCCGATCGACGAAGGCGCGGGCCCCATGCCGCATCACGATGTAGATGCGCTGGCAGGCAGTCGCGATTTCGGTGGCGCCGCCGCTGCCGGGCAGCCTGACTTTCGGCTTCTTGTAGTCGCCGACGACCGTGCTGTTCAGGTTTCCATACCGATCCACCTGGGCGCCGCCGAGGAACCCGACGGTGATCCGGCCGCCCTGCAGCCAGTACCTGGAACATCTCGGGCACCGAGACGGTTGTGAGAGCAGTCTCAAAGAGCTCGCCGTCGCCGATCGACAACGGCAGCACTCTCGGCTTGGTCTCGAGCGTGCCGGATTCGTACACCAGGGTCAGCCCTGGAGCATGCGTGAGGCGCGCGAGATTGCAGGCGGCCGATGGCAGGCCGATGCCGACGAAACAGATGTCGTCGTTCGCCAGGGCACGGGCCGCCGCCACCGTCATCATTTCGGTCGCGGTGTAGCTCATGTTCGCGCCTCCGTGTGTCCCGCGGCTTCATTCCGGACATGCTCGTCGATCCACTGCCGGAAGCGATCGCGGTCGCGGGCGACCGCGTCCCACGCGGTGTAGAACGCGTTGTCGCGGGCGTAGTAGCCGTGCGCGTAGGACGGTTTCGCGCCGCCGGGCGCGACGGCGACCGCGGTCAACGTCCACGACGGCAGGACCACGGCGTTGGTCCCGGTCGTGCCAAGGTCGTCCACGATTTCTTCAACCGTCGCGATCGCGCGCGCGGCCGACAACACGGCTTCCTTCTGCACGCCCACGATGCCGGCGATCAGCACGTTGCCGGCGCGGTCGGCTTTCTGTGCGTGGATGATCGCGACGTCTGGACGCAGCGCGGGTACCGCGGCGAGCCGCTCGCCGGTGAACGGGCAGTCGATCGACTTGATTCGAGGATTCACCGTGGCGAGATCCGACCCACGATAGCCGCGGAACACTGCGCACGGCAGCCCGGCAGCGCCGGCGGCATACGCATTCGCCATGGCCGAGTGGCTGTGCTCCTCAATCTCCAGCGGCGCCGGCCAGCCGCGCTCGACCGCATCCCGGAGGCGGTGCAGCGATCCCACCCCGGGATTCCCTCCCCAGGAGAACACCAGCTTCCGCGCACACCCACAGCCAATCATCTGGTCGTAGATCAGGTCCGGCGTCATCCGAATCAACGTGAGGTCGGTCAGGCGCTGCCGGATGATCTCGTGCCCGGCGGCGAACGGGATCAGATGGGTGAAGCCCTCCAGCGCCACCGAGTCGCCCGACCGCACGAAGCGCGATATCGCATCCGGGAGAGAAACAAGTTGTGCCATCGGCGTCAGACACGCTCTCGCTGCATCGGGAAAGGTTATGCTATCGGCCCAATGCGCACAAAAAGGCGGCATGCGTGACGGCGAACGCCGGCACGAACGTCGATGTCGGACGCGTCCTCGATCACGGCCGCTGGACGGCGTACCAGCAGTGGCTCATCTTCCTCACCGCCCTGACGATCGTGTTCGATGGGTTCGACAACCAGCTGCTTGGCGTCGCCCTGCCGACGATCATGCGCGACTGGAACGTTCCGCGCAGTGTGTTCGCGCCAGTGGTCTCGCTCGGGTATCTCGGCATGATGGCGGGGGGAACCCTGGCGGGCCTCGTCGGCGATCGATTCGGCCGCAGGGTCGCGCTGCTCGGCTGCATGGTCCTGTTCGGCGTGACCACCCTCGCGGTCGCCGCGGTCAACGACGTGGCATGGCTCGCGGCACTGCGGTTGCTCGCGGGCGTCGGACTCGGCGGCGCCATGCCGAACGCGGCAGCGCTGGCGGCGGAGTACGTGCCGCTGCCGCAGCGGCCCTTCGCGGTGACACTCGCGATCGTGTGCGTGCCGGTCGGTGCGGCGCTCGCCGGCGTCGCCGCCATCGCCGTGCTGCCGGCCGTGGGCTGGCGTGGCATGTTCGTGATCGGCGGAATCGTCCCGATTGTCGCGGCGGCTGTTCTGAGCAAGCTGCTCCCCGAGTCGCCGCGCTTTCTCGCGCGGCACCCGCACCGCTGGCCGGAGTTGGCGCGGCTGCTTCAGCGCATGGGTCACCAGGTCGATCCCCGCGCCAGCTTCACTGATGTCGCCGAGAGCGCGGTGAAGCCCGGCGCGCTGAAAACCATCTTCCAGGGCGACCTCCGGCTCGATACCTTCGCTTTGTGGGCCGCGTTCTTCTCCTGCCTGTTGTCGGTCTATCTCGGCTTCAGCTGGCTGCCGTCGATCCTCACCGGCGCCGGGCTCAGCCCGGCCGTGGCCAATACCGGCATGACGACGTTCAACCTCGGCGGGGTGGTCGGCGCGCTCATCGGCGGCAGACTCCTGACCTGGTATGGATCGAAAGTCACGATGGTGACCATGGCGGTCGGCGCCGTCGTGTGCGCCTTCGTGATGAGCACGATGGAGATCACCGCGCAGTCACCGGTGGCCCCGATCATCGCGATGCTGGCGTTGACCGGCGGGTTGATCAACGCCGTTCAAACGACGATGTACGCGCTCGCGGCCACCGTCTACCCCACGCCGATTCGCGCCGGCGGCGTCGGCACAGCGGTCGCCTTCGGACGCTCCGGCGCCATCGTCACCGGCTACGCCGGACCGTGGGCGCTCGAGTACCGCGGCAGCCAGTCGTTCTTCTGGCTCATGAGCCGGCTCGCTCGTCGTGACCTGCATCGCGCTGGCCACGGTCAAACGTCACGTGCCGGCGCGATCGAGTTCGCGTCAATCATGATCAACGAGTCGCGGATCTGCGCGGATACCGCGGATTTCTGAACATCGGGCGAGCGTTCAGATCAGCGGCATGCCGCGCGGTCGCTGGAGACCCGCGTGGATCCGCGACTCGTCAATTCCTGCCTCCCGCTCGCTCGCTGCCGTGTCGGGGTCGTTGAAGCCTGACGACGATCGATGGAAGAATACGCGGCTGGAGGATCGCAATGATCAAGAGCACATGGAGCGT
Source organism: uncultured Acidobacteriota bacterium (assembly GCA_963785755.1). Taxonomy (GTDB): domain Bacteria; phylum Acidobacteriota; class Vicinamibacteria; order Vicinamibacterales; family 2-12-FULL-66-21; genus JACCXG01. Next base: position 667,744 of record CAWAXG010000075.1, read on the forward strand.
GGCCGCGGTGGCCGTCGGGATGTTTGCAGCAGGGTTCGCCACACGAGCGACGCTGACGCCGGACGTTGCCTACGCGCAGGGCAATCGAGTGTTCGAGCTCCGGACCTACACCGCAGCCGAAGGCAAGTTCGACGCGCTGAAGACGCGTTTTCGCGACCACACCGTCCGGCTGTTCGAGAAGCACGGCATGACGAACATCGGCTACTGGATCCCTGCGGACGCGCCAAACTCCGAGAACACGCTGACCTACATCCTCGCCTACCCGAGCCGTGAAGCGGCGAAGAAGAGCTGGGCGGATTTCCGCGCCGATCCCGAATGGCAGAAGGCCGCGAAGGAATCCGAGAAGGACGGGAAAATCCTGGCCAAGTCGCCGGAATCGATCTATCTGACGCCGGCTGATTTCTCGCCGATTAAATGACGCGAGGCTCTCAGTTCAAGGGTTCAAAGGTTCAGGGGTTCAAGAGTTCGGGTTCAGGGGTTCAGCGAACACTGAACTCTTGAACCGAACCCTTGAACCTCTGAACGCTTGAACCTGAACCCATGAACGCCTGAACCCCTGAACCCTTGAACCTGACGTCAGGGCGCCTTCTTCACATACGTCTTACTGAATCCATTCCGCGTATTCGTGACGGTGAACGTGCCGTCGGCCTGCGCGGCGATCTTGATGTAGTACGCCGGCGAATGCGCCGCGGCGGCGTTGCCGCGTCCTTGACCGCCGGGACCGGCCGCCGATCCGGGAGGGCCTGACGGCGGCGGCATCGGTGGCGCCACCGACGGTGGCGGCGTGGCTCCAGGCGGCGTGGCCCCGGGCGGCGGCGCCGCCGGACCCACGACTGGGGGGGCCACAGGCCCCGCTGAGGGCGGTCCGCCCGGCGGTGTCGCGGCCGGCGCGCCAGCGCCCGGCCCCCCGCGTCCCTGACCGCCGCCGCGGCCTGCCGGCGCCGTCGTCAGCACGTTGGCGATCGTCGCGTTGTCATCGACGTTCGCGATGAACACGCCGGCAGGATTGTGCTCGATGCCCGCGTTGTGCGACCAGTGCAGCTGCCAGATGTCCTCGAGGCCGGGCGACTTCCGCATGATCTCGTACGCCTGGATGGCCCCGCCCTTCCGCGTGCCGTTCTGCATGACGGCGACGCGCGGCTGGACCCCGAGCACCAGCGGATCCGAGCCCGATTGCGCGAGCCCGTGATGCGTCACCATGTAGAGATCGACCGTGCCCACGGGATTGTTCGGGCACATCAACTCGCCTTCGACATTCCACAGCAGGTCGCCGAGATCGATCAGACGGAACTGACCGAACGTGACGACGCTGCCGACTGACGCCGCGTTGTCGTCCGGCGACGCCGGATCCGGCCGCTTCTGAAACTGCGCGCACGCCGGATTCGGACGGCCGCCGCCCGGAAGCGGCTTTTTGAGCACCTGCCCCGCCGACGTCACGATGCGCCAGTCGAGCCCGGCAACCGGAACCCGGTCGCCCGGCTTCACGACGGTGTGTTTGGCCTTGGCCGTCAGTTCCTTGTAGGCCTCGTCGAACGTCTGGACCTGCTGCTTCACCTCGACGTTCGGACCGTGATCGATGTAGTGGAGGATCGGAATCCGCTTCGACAGCTCGACCAGGCCGCCGATGTGATCGACGTGATAGTGGGTGGAGATCAGGTAATTGATCTGTTTGACGCCGGCCTCACCGAGCATCGCGACGATGCGATCGCCGTCTCGAGGACCAGGATTCCCCGAGTCGATGAGTACCGTCTCCCCTGACGGCGCGATGAAGAGAGCGGCTTTGCCCCCTTCGGTATCCGCGACGTAAATCTCGAGCGCCTTCGCGCCGCGGTTCGCCGGCGGCGCCTGCGCGGCCGGGCCTGCCGCCACCACGACGACCGCCAGCGCGGACAACAGAATGGCCGAACGTTTCATGTAACCTCGCTGGTTCACTGGACCGCCAAAGAAGTCTGCCGACGGTTAGCTCTTACTTTACCTATCGCGGTCCACCCGCCATCGACGAACAGCGCGCTGCCAGTAACGAATGACGAAGCGTCCGAGGCCAGGAACACCGCGGCGCCCGCCAGCTCCTCGAGCTCACCCCATCGTCCCATCGGAATGAGCTTGATGAACTCCTGGTACTTCACGGGATCCTCGAGCAGCTGACGGTTCATTTCCGTGGCGAAGGGTCCCGGGCAGATCGTGTTGACCGTGACGCCGGTGCCAGCCCATTCCAGCGCCAGCACCCGCCCCAGATTGAGCACGCCGGCCTTGGCCGACGCGTACGGCGCGCGGCCGGGCAGAGCAATCACCGCCAGGATCGAGCCAAGATTGACGATGCGCCCCCAGCCGCGGCGGACCATCGATGGACCGACGGCGCGCGACATCAGGAACGGCCCCTTCAGATTGGTGTCGAGCACCGTGTCCCAGTCGGCTTCGCTCAGCTGATCGACCAGCCCGCGGATGTTGTTCCCGGCGTTGTTGATCAGGATGTCGATCCGGCCGTACTCCTGCTCGACCTCGGCGACCACGCGATCGACGTCGGCCGCGAGCGTGACATCACCCGCAAACGCCCGGCAGCGCCGGCCGGTCGAATCAGCGATCGCGGACGCGGCCTCTTCACCCGTGCTCTTGTTGCGTCCGGTGAGCGCGACGTCCGCCCCCGCCTGCGCCAGCGCGAGCGCCATCGTGCGGCCGAGACCGCGCGACCCGCCAGTGACGAGCGCGATCTTTCCATCGAGTCGAAACGAATCCAGCACCGACTTGTGCGCCACTCAGACTCCTCCGAATCACCTGATTGGCACGGGCGCTTCGTACTTCACACCGCGAGCGCCCGCGGCCAGAAATGTGAGCCGTCTCTCACGATGTCATACGGCGATGCGCGGCGGCCGGCCGTTCGACCGGGCGTATGCCTGTCCCTCTTGCCTGTCCCTCTTGCCTGTCCCCCTTGCCTGTCCCTGCCTCCGACACGCCGTCATGCTGCCATGCGCGAGGCGGCCGGACGTTCGACCGGCGTATGCGAATCCAGGAACAGCCAGCAGAACGCGCCGATCAGGTAGATCGTCGACGAAATGTAGAACGTCAGCGTCCAGTTGTTGGCCGTCCACTCGAGCAGATAGCCGACCACGAGGACCGACGCGGCCCCGGCGATGCTCCCCATCATGTTCATCGCGCCCGAGACCGTCCCCGAGTACCGGCCGCCGATGTCCATCGTCCCCGCCCATGCCGCTGGCATGACGAAATCGTTGAAGAAGCCGGCAAACCCGAGGACGATCATCGCGCGCACCGGATCCTGCATGCCGGAAAAAATGAACACGCAGGCCGACGCGCCGACGAACCCGGTAACCGCGACGATCCGGCGGGCCAGCGCCACGCTGCCGAAGTTTTTCGCGAGCCGGGGAATCAGCGCGGCCGATACGAGACATCCCACCGCGCCGAGCAGAAGCGGCAAGCCGGCGAGCATCGCACCGAACTGCATCGTCGTGCCGCGCGCGCCGCGCAGGTAGGACGGCAGCCAGTTGATGTAGAAGAACCAGCCGTACGCCAGGCACATGTACTGAATCGACAGCAGCCAGACAGAGGGAGTGGAAAAGATCAGCCCCCAGGGAACGCCGGTGTGGGCAATCGCGGTATCGCGGGCAGGCGGCAGAAGCGCCAGCTCCGCCTGATTGACGGCCGGATGCTCGCTGGGCACGTCGCGGTACCACATGTAGAAACAAATCGCCCAGATGATACCCAGCACACCAAACACTTCGAACGTTCGGCGCCAGCCGAACGCGCCGATGAGCGTCGCCACCAGCAGCGGCGTGAACGCGCCGCTCAGCCGCGTCGCCATCCAGAGCGTCGCTTGAGCGCGCTCGCGCTCGCGAACCGGGAGCCAGGTCGTGAACACCCTGGTGATGTTCGGAAAGGCGCCCGCTTCCCCCGCGCCGAACAGCGCCCGGATGACGATCAGGGAGGTCGCGTTCCAGGCCCAGCCCGTCGCCGCCGTGAAGAGGGACCACCAGACGACGATCCGCATGAGCACGCGGCGAGGACCGATGCGATCGCCGAGCCAGCCCCCGGGAATCTCGAAAAGCGCGTACGCCCACGCGAACGCGGCCAGCACCCATCCCTGCTGGACGCGGGACAGCCCCAGATCCTCGCTCATGACCGACAGCGACACCGAGATCGCCACGCGATCGATATAGGTAATCACTGCCAGCGCCACGGCAAACAGCCCGACCACGTAGCGGGCCTTCGTCGGCGTTGACGTCATGGCGCCGGAGTATACCGATCTTGAAGTCGCGGTAACAGGGCCACGCGTCGAAACTGCATGCAGAAGAGGTCCCGACGGGATGCGAAAGTGGGCTTTTTGACAGTGATTTCGTCCGGACGTATTGAAGCGATTCGGGCCAATTGCATGCAAAGTTCGACCGTGTTAGGCTTCGGCGGACGGACTTAGTGGACTCGCACAATCAACGGCTGGAATCCCAAACTCTCCGTGCGCTCCTCGAAATGCGCGAGCTGCTGCTGCGTGGCGAATTCCTGCCCGGTGAGCGGCTGCGCGAGATTCCGCTGTCCGAACGCCTGCAGGTTTCGCGGACCCCGCTCCGGCTGGTGCTGGATCGGCTGGAACAGGAAGGGCTGCTGACGGCACGGCCGACCGGCGGATTCGTGGCCGCCGAATTCTCCGTGCAGGACATTCACGACGGGATAGAAATCCGCGGCATGCTCGAGGGAGCTGCCGCGCGGCTGGCTGCCGAACGCCTCGAGCGCGCCACCGAGCTCGACGAGGTCAATGACTGTCTCGAGCAGATCGATCGTGCTGCTCGAACGATGGGCATCCGGCACCGATTCGCTGCTGAAATACATCCCCCTGAATGATCAGTTCCACAGCCTGCTCATTGCCCTGGCCAAGAGCCCGATGCTCCGCCGCGCGGTCGAGCGCGCGTTGACGCTGCCTTTCGCCTCGCCAAACGCCTTCATCCTCGCGCACGCGCAGAAGAAAGAGGGCGAAGAGGTCATTCGCATTTCCCAGATGCATCACCGCGCAATTGTCGACGCGATTGCGAACCGCGAGACGACGCGCGCCGAGGCGCTCGCGCGTGAGCATTCACGCCTGGCACGGACGAGCCTGGAGATGGTCCTGCGCGACAAACGCCTGTTGACGCAGCTCCCCGGGGCGTCTTTAATCAGGTTCCCAGAGGTGGCACTGGCGCCCGGCGGCCGCATCGACGCGGCCGTGCTCGCCAGCGCTGAGGCGCCCGTCGACGGCGGCCAGAAGGCAGCCGCGCTGAACGCAGGAAACAGAAAAGTCGCACGACAGGCCGGTTACGGGAGACGAGCGGCGGCCCCGTCCGCAGGATCTGGCAAAGATGCGGCCTTGACGGCAAAGAGAAAACCGTCAGCCGTCCGCGCCGGGTCAAGGAAGGACGCGGTCGTCGCCGCCGGTCACAAAGAGGCGGTTGCCACCGCCGTATCGAGAAAAGAGGCCGTCTGACGGCCGCAGAGGACAGTCATCATGAGCCGTTCCAACATGACCCGGATCGCCGTCGCCGTCACGGTCATCAGTGCAGGCCTGATGGGCAGCATCGTCGCCTCGCAGCGGGCGGCGACGTCAATGACCAGCGCGACCACCGCGCTCGTCAACAGCCTCACCCCGGAACAGCGCCAGAAGATGGCGATGCCGTTCGACGCCGCGGATCGGACGCGCTGGAACTTCATTCCGACCAACATGTTTCCGCGACAGGGGCTCCCGATCAAGGAAATGACCGAGCCGCAGCGCAAGCTGGCGCACGAGCTCCTCAAGTCGGCGCTCAGCCAGCGCGGCTACACGACGACCACCACCGTCATGCACGATCTGGAAGCCATCCTGCGCGACACGGAGGCGGCCGCGCGCGCAGCCTCCGGGAAGACCGAGGGGGGCAACATTCGCGATCCCGAGCTGTACTTCTTCTCGGTGTTCGGCACGCCGGGCAAGGGCACGTGGGGCTGGCGGGTCGAGGGACACCATGTCTCGCTGCACTTCACGATCGCCAACGGCAGCACGGTCGCGGCGTCTCCGAGCTTCTGGGGCTCCAATCCGGCGGAGGTGCGTGAAGGACCGAAGAAGGGCCTGCGCGCCCTCGACAAGGAGCAGGACGCCGGCCGCGCCCTGGTCATGGCGCTGGACGAAGCACAGCGGAAGACGGCCATCTACTCCGAGACCGCGCCGAACGACATTCTGACCACGACCAAGTTCCCCATCGATCCCCTGACCCCTGAAGGTCTCAGCGCATCGGCGATGACTCCGAAGCAGCGCGAGCTCCTGGCGCAGATCATCGAGGTCTACACGGCGCAGATGGCTGCCGACACGGCGGCCGAGCGTCAGGCGGAGATCAAGAAGGCCGGACTGGAGAAGGTGGCCTTTGCCTGGGCCGGTCCCGTGGAACCGGGGCAGCGCCACTACTATCGCGTGCAGGGCCCGACGTTCCTGATCGAATTCGACAATACCCAGAACAACGGCAACCACATCCACTCGGTGTGGCGCGACTTCGAGAGCGACTTCGGGCGGGATCTGCTGCGCGAGCACCTCGTCGCCGTCAGGCACTGATCGCAGGCGGAAGGGTCAGCCGATGTCGCGCTTCAGATTCCTGGCAGCCGTGATGGCGTTCGCAACGGCCGGCCTGTGTGCCGCTGCCGCGCAGGCGCCGGGCGCCGCCAGCCAGACCGCCAGCGGGAGTCCGGCGTTTTACGTCCCGCCTCCCGACGAGGGCCCGAAGGTACCCGCGGGTTTCACGCCGATCTTCAACGGCAAGGACCTCACCGGCTGGCACATCAGCAACACGAATCATCACGGCACGACGCCCGACTACAAGGTGCTCAACGGCGTCATCGTCGGCACGCAGAATCCCCGGGGCAAGGGGGGAATCCTGCTCACCGACAAGAAGTACAAGAACGTCGAGGTCTACATCGAGGTCAAGCCGGACTGGGGCTGCGACAGCGGCCTGTTCCTGCGCTCCAGCGAAGCGGGCGAAGCGTATCAGGTGACGCTCGACTATCTGCCCGGCGGCAACATGGGCGGCATCTACGGTGAACGGCTGAAAGGCGTGAGCGGCGGCGGCGCCGCCCCTGCGAATCTGACGCCCGAGGAACGCGCCGAGCGCGCGCGCCAGCGCAACGCGGTGTGGCAGAAGGCCTGGAAGCGCGAGGCGTGGAACTCGGTCCGGGCGCGCATCGAAGGCGACGTGCCGCACATCACAGTCTGGATCAACGACCAGCTGGTGACCGATTTCACCGACACCGCCAACCATGCGGCCAATGACGCCACCGACGGCATGATCGCGATCCAGATGCATTTCAGCGACGAGAAGACGCCTCGCTGGGTCGATGGCGGCTTCTGGCGCTGGCGCGTGATCGCCGTCAAGGAGCTTCCTTAGCCACGTCGTTCCACAGCACGTCCACGCTGAACGCTAAAATGCTGGGCCGGAGGGCCGCAGGTGTCCGAGGACACGAAACGACAATACCGATCTGCCGCCTGGTTCGGAAAACACGATAAAGACGGATTCATCCACCGCAGCTGGATGCGCAACCAGGGGCTGCCAGCCGATGTCTTCGACGGCCGCCCCGTCGTCGGCATCTGCAACACCTGGTCCGAGCTGACGCCCTGCAACGCGCATCTCCGGACGATCGCCGAACACGTCAAGCGCGGGGTCTGGGAATCGGGCGGCCTGCCGGTTGAATTCCCGGTCATGTCCACCGGCGAATCCAACATGCGCCCGACGGCGATGCTGTACCGGAATCTGGTCAGCATGGATGTCGAGGAATCCATCCGCGCGAATCCCATCGACGGCGTCGTCCTGCTCTGCGGCTGCGACAAGACCACGCCCTCTCTGGTGATGGGCGCGGCCAGCTGCGACGTCCCCGCCATCGTCGTCTCCGGCGGGCCGATGCTGAACGGGAAGTACTGCGGTCAGGACATCGGATCGGGCACCGATGTCTGGAAGTTCAGCGAGGACGTCAAAGCCGGCATCATGACGCTCGAGCAATTCATGGATGCGGAAGCCTGCATGTCCCGCTCCGCGGGCCACTGCATGGTCATGGGCACGGCATCCACCATGGCGTCGATGGTCGAAGCGCTCGGGCTGGCGCTCCCCTACAATGCGGCGCTTCCCGCGGTGGACTCGCGCCGCTACGCGCTGGCGCACATGGCCGGCCGGCGCATCGTCGGCCTGATTCGCGACGATATCCGGATCTCGCAGATCCTGACCCGGCCCGCGTTCGAGAACGCGATCCGCGTGAACGGCGCGATCGGCGGATCGACGAATGCCGTCATTCATCTGCTCGCGATCGCCGGCCGCGTCGGCGTGCCCGTCGAGCTCGAGGACTGGGATCGCATCGGCCGAAGCGTGCCGACACTCGTCGATTTGAAGCCGTCAGGGCGCTTCCTGATGGAGGACTTCCACTATGCCGGGGGGCTGCCCGCCGTCCTGCGAACGCTGGGCGAAAACGGCCTGCTGAACCGCGATGCGATGACGGTCAACGGCAAGACGATTTGGGAGAACTCGAACGACGCCCCTCGCTGGAACACCGAAGTCGTCCGCGCCTTCGATCGCCCGATCGCCGAGAGCGGCGGCATCGCGGTCCTGCGGGGCAATCTCGCCCCCGATGGCGCCGTTCTCAAGCCCTCGGCGGCATCGCCCCAGCTCATGAAGCATCGCGGGCGGGCCATCGTCTTCGACAACATCGAACACTACAAGGCGCGCATCAACGATCCCTCGCTTCCGGCGGACGCCTCGTCCGTCCTCGTTCTCCGGAACAGCGGCCCGGTGGGATATCCGGGCATGGCGGAAGTCGGCAACATGGGCCTGCCGCCGGCGGTCCTGAAACAGGGCGTCACGGATATGGTCCGTATCTCCGATGCCCGGATGAGCGGCACGGCATACGGCACGGTCGTGCTGCACGTGTGTCCCGAGGCGGCCGTCGGCGGACCGCTCGCCCTGGTGCGGGAGGGAGATTTCATCGAGCTCGATGTCGACGCGCGCAGGCTGCACCTCGATGTCTCCGACGAGGAGCTCGCGCGGCGGCGAGCCGAATGGCAGCCGCCCCCGGCCGCGCAGGCCAGCGGCTACGTGAACATGTACGTCCGCCACGTGGAACAGGCCGACAAGGGCGCGGACCTGGACTTCCTTCGAGGCTGCCGCGGCCATGCCGTGCCGCGAGAATCTCATTAGGAGAAGCTGCGCTTGAACCAATACGACCTCAGAGGCCGGCGGGCCGTCGTGACCGGAGCGGCACAAGGGTTTGGACGTGCCATCGCCGAACGTTTCCTGCTGTCAGGCGCGCGCGTGGCGCTGTGGGACGTCGATGCCGAGGAAACGGCGCGGACGGCGGCCGAGCTCTCGGGCGCCGGCGAGACGTTCAGCAGAACCGTCGATGTGTCGGACATCGCCGAGGTGGATGCCGCGACCGCTGAGACCGTGCGCGCGTTCGGGGGTATCGACATCCTCGTCGCGAACGCCGGCATTGCCGGACCGAATCACAAGACCTGGGAATACCCGCCCGAGGACTGGCGCCGCGTCATCGACGTCGACCTGTTGAGCGTGTTCTACTGCTGCAGGGCGATCGTTCCCGTCATGCTTCAGCACAAGTACGGACGCATCGTCACGATTTCATCGGTCGCCGGGAAGGAAGGCAACGCGAACGCCTCCGCGTACAGCACGGCGAAGGCCGGCGTGATCGCCCTGACGAAGTCGCTCGGCAAGGAACTGGCGGGTGAGAACATCGCGGTCAACTGCATCACGCCCGCCGCGGCGAAGACGCGCATCTTCGAACAGATGTCGCAGTCTCACCTCGACTGGATGCTGTCGAAGATTCCCCGCGGACGCTTTCTGGAGATCGCAGAGCTTGCCTCGCTCGCCACCTGGCTGGCGTCGGAGGAGAACTCGTTTTCGACTGGCGCGGTGTTCGACATCAGCGGTGGACGCTCAACGTACTAGCGAGGATGCTGAAAAACGTCGCCGCGACAACTCCCAACTTCCAACCTCCAACTCCCAAGGAGCTCAGAGCCGATCGACCAAGAGTTTTTTGGGAGTTGGAAGTTGGAGGTTGGAAGTTGACACATTCATTTGCCTCTTCGCGAGCGCTCTCTCTCGAGGTGCGGATATGAAACTTCTCAGATACGGCCCCCCCGGACACGAGAAACCGGGGCTCCTCGATGCCGCGGGCGACATCCGCGATTTGTCCGGCGTGATTCCCGACCTCGCCGGAGACGTGCTGCTGCCGGAGTCGTTCAAGCGTTTACGTCAGGTCGACGCCGCGACGCTCCCGCGAGTGGACGGCACGCCGCGCCTTGGTCCCTGCGTCGCCGGCGTCGGCAAGTTCATCTGCGTCGGGTTGAACTATTCCGACCACGCCGCAGAATCGGGCATGCCGGTTCCCTCGGAGCCGATCATCTTCATGAAGGCGACCTCCTCGATCGTCGGACCGAACGACAATCTCGAGATTCCGAAGGGCTCCGGGAAGACGGACTGGGAAGTCGAGCTCGGAGTGGTCATCGGCAAGCCGGCGAAGTACATCGGGGAGACCAATGCGATGGACCACGTGGCCGGATTCTGCGTGGTGCACGACGTCTCGGAGCGCGCGTTCCAGCTCGAAGGCACGGGTCAGTGGGTCAAGGGGAAGAGCGCCGACACATTCGGACCGATCGGCCCGTGGCTTGTCACCCCCGACGAAGTGCCCGACTACCATGACCTCGACATGTGGCTCGAGGTGGACGGCCACCGCTATCAGCATGGCAATACCCGGACGATGGTGTTCGGCGTGCCGTATCTCGTCAGCTATCTGAGCCGGTTCATGAGCCTGCATCCGGGCGACATCATTTCGACCGGCACTCCGCCGGGAGTCGGCCATGGCTTGAAGCCACCCGTCTACCTCCGCGAGGGCAATGAAGTGCGCCTCGGGCTCGCCCGGCTCGGCGAACAGCGGCAGCGTGTCGTCGCGTACAGAGCTGACTGACGCCCCGCGGCGCCGGCTGACGCGAACGGTCGACACCTTATGCCCCTTCCCGATTCCGCCGTCGGCGCGCTGACGGCAATCGTCGGCGCCGATTCAGTCCTCGTGAAGCCCGAGGACCTCGTGCCCTACAGCTTCGACGGCACCGCGGCGCTCAAGCAGCGGCCCGAGGCGGTGGTCTTCCCGCGATCGACCGCACAGGTCGCCGAGTGCGTACGAACGGCCGGCGCGGCCCGCATTCCGATCGTCACCCGCGGCTCCGGAACAGGGCTGAGCGGCGGCAGCGTCCCGACACCCGGCAGCCTGGTGCTCTGTCTGGTGCACATGAACGCGATCCTCGACGTGGATCCGCGCAACCTGACGTTGCGCGCGCAGCCCGGCGCGGTGACGCAGCGCATCGACGAAGCCGCCTCCCGCCATGGCCTCTTCTACCCGCCCGATCCCGGATCGATGCGAATCAGCACGATTGGCGGCAATGTCGCGGAGAACTCGGGCGGACTCCGCGGCCTGAAATACGGCGTCACGCGCGACTACGTCATGGGTCTCGAAGTGGTGCTGCCGGATGGCCGGATCGCCCGCTTCGGGAACCAGTGCGTGAAGGATGTCGCCGGGTACTCGCTGAAAGACCTGTTCGTCGGCTCGGAAGGCACGCTCGGGATCATCACCGAGGTGCTGCTCAAGCTGGTGCCGCGTCCCGCGGCGAGGCGCACCATGCTCGCCCTCTACGATCGGATCGAAGACGCCGCCGAGACGGTGTCCGCGATCGTCGCGGCACGCATCATTCCCTGCACGCTCGAGTTCCTCGACAACATGACGGCGGTGTGCGTCGAGGAGTACGCGCACGTCGGCCTGCCGACCGATTGCGCCGCCGTCCTGCTGATGGAAACCGACGGTCATCCGGCGGTCGTCGCGGACGAGGCCGCGCAGATGGAAGCGCTCGCCCGCGAGCACGGCGCGCGCGCGGTTCGCTCGGCGAAAGACGATGCCGAGGCGCTGCAGCTCGCGTCGGCGCGGCGCAACGCCTTCTCCGCGCTCGCGAGACGACGGCCGACGACGATCCTCGAGGACGTCACGGTGCCGCGGAGCGAGCTCGCGACCATGGTCAGGTTCGTGGCGGAAACGGCCGCGGCCTTCGGACTGCAGATCGGCACGTTCGGTCATATGGGTGACGGCAACCTGCATCCGACATTCCTGGCCGACGAGCGGGATCAGGACGAGATGAACCGGGTTCACCAGGCGCTCGAAGCCATCGTCAAGCGCACGCTCGAGCTCGGCGGCACGATTACCGGTGAACACGGCGTGGGCCTGGCCAAGAAGCCGTGGATGCGGCAGCAATTCGGCGACGACAGCCTGGAGTTGATGCGCCAGATCAAACGGACGCTCGACCCGCATGGCCTGTTGAACCCGGGCAAGATGTTCGACTGATCCATGCGCGCGACCCTCCAGACGATCGATTACGCGCTCCTGCAGCAGTGCATGCACTGCGGGATGTGTCTGCCGACCTGCCCCACCTACGATGCCACCGGCCGCGAGCGGAACAGCCCGCGGGGCCGCATCGCGCTGATGCGCGCCGTTGCCGACGGCGAGCTGCAGGTCTCGCAAACCTTTGCCGACGAGATGAGCTATTGCCTCGGGTGCCTGGCTTGTCAGACCGCCTGCCCGGCCGGCGTGAACTACAGTGTGCTGTTCGAGACGGCGCGCTCCGACATTCAGGACGCGGGCGTCAGCGCGAGCGTCAAGCGCCGCTTTTGGACGGCCGTAACGCTCAGGTTCCTGTTCATGCGCCCACGTGCGCTGCGCGCCGCCGGCCGGCTGCTGTGGCTGGTGCAGAAGAGCCGCCTCGACGTGCTGGCGCGCCGGACGGGACTGACCCGCCTCCTGCCCGCCGATCTTCGCCGGCTCGAGCCTCAGGCGCCCCGCGTGGCGGATGCGTTCTCGGGCACGCTGATCGCGCGCCAGGAATCACCGGACGGCACGCCGCGCTTTCGTGTCGCCCTGCTGACCGGCTGCGTGCAGGATCTGGCGTTCCCGGGCATCAATAGGGACACCGCGGATGCGCTGCTCGCGAATGGATGCGCCGTCGAGACGCCGTCGCCGCAGCCATGCTGCGGCTCGCTCCACGCGCACAACGGCGAGCTGGCGATGGCGGCGGAGCTCGCGCGGCGCCTGATCGATCTGATTCCTCCCGATCGCTACGACGCGATCGTCACGAACGCGGGCGGATGCGGCTCGCATCTGCGGCACTATTCGTCGCTGCTCGCCGACGACCCTCGATATCGCGATCGGGCGCGGCAGTGGGACACGAAGCTGCGCGACATTCAGGAATGGCTGGTCGAAATCGGATGCCGGGAGCCGAAGGCGTCGCCCTGCGAGCGCCCGATCGCGGTCACGTACCACGAGTCGTGCCATCTGGTGCACGGCCAGAAGGTCTCGCGGCAGCCCCGCGCGCTGCTGCGGCTGTTGCCGGATGTCGCCTTGAGCGAGCTCCCCGAATCGACGTGGTGCTGTGGCAGCGCCGGCATCTACGCGCTCACGCAGCCCGATCAGGCGGAAGCTCTGCTCACTCGCAAGGTCGCGCACATCCGCTCGACCGGCGCCGGCATCGTCGCGACCGCGAACCCGGGGTGCCACCTTCAGATCGCCCGAGGCCTGCAGTCTGCCGGCCTGAAGGTCGAGGTGACGCATCCCATCTCATTGCTCGCCAACGCGTACCGGCGGGAAGGGCTGCCGAAACCCTAGCCGCCCGCTGACGATCGCGCTACCGCGCTGCACGACGGCACGACGGCACGACGACGAGAGATCCTTGCAAAGATCCTTCGTGATCAGCGAGGACAGTCGAATGCTGCCGGAATCCTGCGCGGCCGGACCGCGCCCGACGTCATGCCTCGGGAACAAGGCCAGCCACGGGATCAGCCACACCAGGCCGACCACCGCCGGAATCAGGAACGCCATGCGCCAGCCGAGCGCCGACGCAATCAGCACGATCACGGGCGTCGCGACGGCCGACCCGAACTGGGCGCCGGCGTTGAACAACCCGCCGGCCGACGAACGGTTGCTCGAGGGGAACAAGCCGGCGATCGCCTTGATCCCGGCGGTGTAGTTGCCGCATTCGCTCACGCCCATCAGGAAGCGGAGCACCACGAACCCGGCCAGGCCCGAGGCGAGCGCGTGCGCGCCGCCGACGATCGACCAGGCGACGAAGATCGCGGCCAGCCCCGCCCGCGTGCCGATCCGGTCGATCAACGCTCCTACCGGCACCTGGCCCGCCATCATGCCGAGCTGGAAGGCCGCGGTAATGTAGGCGTACTCCGTCGCGGACAGCTGCATCGTCTCGCGCAGCACCGGCGCGAGCACGGACAGCACCTGCCGGTCGATCAGATTGATGGCAATCGACGCCGACAGCAGCCCGACGATGGTCCAGCGCAGCCCGGACGAGACGGCCGGTTCGGCGCCGGCTGAAGCGTTCCCGGCCGTCATCGGCTCCGGTCAGCGCGCATCACGGCCAATGACGATCACGGCTGCACGAACCATGCGGGATCTCATATGCTTCCTCTGTGGCCAGGACCGGGGGACTGTCGTTATCGGGGGTGACGACCGTGAGTTTATCGCGTAGAAGACTCGACATTTGTTTGGCTCTGTGTTTCGCGGTGGTCGTGAATGCGGCCGTGCTGGCGCAGCAGAAGCCGGCCGGCCAGCCCTACAAACCTACCGTTGGGCAGGAAGGCAAGGACGCCGTCTGGGTGCCGACGTCAGCCGCCATGGTCGAGAAGATGCTCGACATGGCCAAGGTGACGCCGAAAGACTTCCTGATGGACCTCGGGTCCGGTGACGGCCGGATGATCTTCGCGGCGGCGCGCCGCGGCGTACCCGCGCTCGGCGTGGAGTACAACCAGGACCTCGTCGAGCTGTCGAAGCAGGAAGCGATCAAGCAGGGGATCGCCGACAAGGCCATGTTCGCTCAGGGTGACATGTTCGCGGCCGACATCTCCAAGGCGACCGTGCTCGCGCTCTTCCTGCTCCCCAGCAACATCGAGAAGCTGGCGCCGAAGTTCCTGAATCTCAAGCCAGGATCGCGCATCGTCGCCAACACCTTCTGGGTGCAGGGATGGGAGGCGGACGAAACGTCCACGCTGGAAGAGAACTGCGAGAACTGGTGCACGTCGCTGCTCTTCATCATCCCGTCCAAAGTCGAGGGCAAATGGCGCGCCGGCAAAGGCGATCTGGCGCTGACTCAGAAGTATCAGATGGTGGAAGGCGCGCTGACCACCGCCAACGGAACACGCTCGACGGTCAAGGGCCGGCTGCGCGGCGATCAATTGAAGATGACCGTCGGCCAGACCGAATACGAAGGACGCGTCAACGGCGACACGATCGAGGCGTCCCCCACGTCAACATCCGGTCAGAACCCCGGCAAGCTGGTCGCTACCCGGGTTAAGTGATTCCGGCTGGCTGCGGTTATATGATCGGTGCCGCCATGGGCGCTGCGAGCTCATGAGCTTCAAGGGAGACAACGAGTGCGCCTTCTACGTCAGCTGATTCAGGTTTCGGCGGCGGTCACCATTCTCACCAGCGCCGCCTGGGCGCAGGCGCCCGCCCCGGCGCAGGAACCCTTCAAGCCCACGGTTGGTCAGGCGGGCAAGGACGTCGTGTGGGTGCCAACGCCCGCAGCCCTGGTCGAGAAGATGCTCGATATGGCGAAGGTCACGCCCCAGGACCACGTCATGGATCTCGGGTCGGGCGATGGACGGAACATCATTGCGGCGGCCAAGCGGGGCGCGACGGCGGTCGGCGTCGAATACAACCCCGACATGGTGGAGCTGTCCAAGCGCGAGGCGGCGGCGCAGGGCGTCGCCGGCAAGGCGAGCTTCATCCAGGGCGACATGTACGAGGCCGACATCTCCAAGGCCACCGTCCTGGCCTTGTTCCTCCTCCCGCACAACCTCACCAAGCTCACGCCGAAGTTCCTCGCGCTGAAGCCGGGGACGCGAATTGTTGGCAACACATTCGCGCCGGAGGGATGGGAGGCGGACGAATCCGAGACGATCAGCGGCGACTGCGTGAGCTGGTGCACGTCCCTGCTCTGGATCGTGCCGTCCAAGGTCGAAGGCGCCTGGAAGCTGGCAGCAGGCGACCTGGCGCTGAAGCAGGAGTTCCAGATGGTCTCCGGCACGCTCACCACGAACGGGAAGCCATCACCGGTGACCGGCAGACTGCGCGGCGATCAGATCACGTTCACCGCGGGCGGCACCGAGTACACCGGACGCGTCGCCGGCGACACGATGGAAGGCGCGGTGAAAGCGAACGCGACGAACGGTAACTGGTCCGCCACCCGCGTTCGCTGACGTCCGCTCAGCCCTTTTTGTAGGTCGTCTTCGTCGTAACCGGCGCGCCGCTCTGGAAATCCGGTCGGGTGGTCTCGACCAGCAGATTCCCTGATGGATCGAGCGCCATCGTCATACTGACCTCGACCGGGTTTCCGTCGAAGCTCATCTTCGTAACGACGATCAACTTCCCGGCGTCCCACTTTGCCGTCGACAGCTGTTCGACCGCGTTGCCCTGAATATTCAGCGTGTTCTTGCTCTCGCTGCCATCGAGCTTGTAGACGCTGGTGAACTCCCCCATCTGGGTCGACCGCACGATGGTCATCGATGCGGCATCCTGGGTGATGGTCGCGGACTGGCCAATGCCACCGAACCCCCCGCGGCCGCCGCCCGCCGGATCGGGAACCGCCGACCACTTTCCCGCGAAGCTTGGCGGCGATTGTGCCGACACACCGACCGCGAGAAGAGCCGTGACAACCAGTGCCGCAGATAAACGATTACGATTCATGCCTGCCTCCTGCTACGGGATGAGACCACATTCCGCCGATGCCGTTGAACACTATTCGGGTACGGTCATCAGCTCGTCGTCGGGCGGGCATAGAGATACCCGCCGGCTTCTTCCAGCGTGATCGATGTCTCGAACAACTCGCTCAATCTGCCGCCGGTCAGGATATCGCCTCTCGCGCCGTCGGCGACGACGCGCCCCTGACGCAGCAGGATTACACGCGCGATCTCTGGAACGATTTCCTCGATATGGTGAGTGATCAGAATCAGCGTGGTGCCGCCGCGCGCGATCTGCCTCACCCGCTCCATGAAGCCGTGCCGCGCGGCGAGATCCAAGCCGGTCGTCGGCTCGTCCAGCACCAGCGCGCGGGGGGATGTCGCGAGCACGCGCGCCAGCATTACCCGGCGAGCCTCGCCGCTCGACATCTGGTCGAGCGGACGCGCCGCCAGGTGCGCGGCGCCGACCATCTCGAGCGCGCGCGCGGTCCGTTCCTGCATCTCGGCCGTCACCGCGCCGTAGCGCAGAATGCCGTACGAATTGAGGAAGGTCGAGAGGACCGCCGTCCTTCCGGTAATTCTTCCTTCGCTGTTGCCGGCGACGAAGCGCTGATGCAGCGCAGACGAAACGATCCCGAGCTGGGAGCGAAGGTCGAAGATGTTCCAGTTGTCTTCGCCAAAGACCCGGACGGGCGGGGCGCCGTTGAGGCGCGCCAGCGGCCGTTCGTTGTGGGTGAGGAGGTTCACGAGCACCGACTTGCCGGCGCCATTCGGTCCGAGGATTACGGTGTGCTCGCCCTGATGAATCGTCAGCGTGAGGCCGTCGAGCACGCGACGGTCGTCCTTGACGACCGTCGCGTCATCGAGCTCGAGAATGGGGTCACGGAGCGTCAATCTACCTGGTGCCCCCCTTGACGCTGGGGCTGTCGTCGGCCTGCAGATCGCCGAGCGCGTACTGCATGCCGTAGAGCAGATGCTCCATCATCGACGGGATGGCGTAGACCTTCTCGTTGTGGCCGTGCGCCATGTAGAAGACGCGCCCCTTGCCGTCGCGCTTGATCCAGCTGAGCGCGTAGTCGCCGTCGGCGCGCGGGGACTGCTCCTTCTTCTTGTCCTCTTCGCACATCTTCGAATAGTCGACGCTCGTGAGCACGCGGACGTTCTGGCGCGAGTAGGTGTCGCGGCCGAACGTGTAGGTTTCGTCGAAGACGACGACCGGGCCCTTGACCTTCTTGAAGGGCGCATTGAGCGGATGGTTCGGCTCGTCGATCTTGTAGGTGATCTCCTGGCCGTCGTTCCAGTGGAACTTGAAGAAGCCGCCGATCATCTTGTTGAACTCCGGCCACGTGCCGATCTGATTGTCGGGGCCCGTCTGTGTTGCCGCCCCCTGATTCGATGGTCCAGTGCAGCCTGGCCGCGGGGGAGTTGGCGCCGGCGTCGGCGGCGGCGCTGGCCAGAGCGCCGCAAAGCGCGCCGGGAACTCCGCCTGACTCACGCGGCCGGCCTTCGCCGTGTCCATCCGGTCGTACCACATGTCGGCGACCGCGCTGAATTCCTCACGGCTCAACCGCTGATCGCTGTTCTTGTCCCCCTGGGCCAGAAGCTGCGCGACGATCGGCCCGGCCTGACCGCCGCCGTCGCCCGCCGCCGGGTCCACGTCCACCACCGCGTCCCGCTCCGCGGCCCGGACCGCCCGCTGCGGCAGCTGCGGAGCTTCGATGGTACGAGTCGCTCGCGGCATGGATGCCGGCGAGTCCTTTGCCGCCGCGCACGAAGTCGAGCAGTGCCTTGCGGCGCGCTTCGGTCGCCGCCGTGTCCGCCGGATCATCGAGGAAGTGCCCGGTCGTGCTCGACAGGAAGATCGCGTCGTACTGCTTCAGGTTCTGTTCGTTGATGTCCGCGGCGTTGTAGGTCGTCGTCGCCGTCCACGCGCCCGTCTTCTTCCCCATCTCCTCGATCGTGCGCGCGGCGAGCGGAATCGACGAATGCACGAATCCCGCGGCCCTGCCGAGCACGAGCACGCGGCGAGCCTGCTTCGGCTTCGCCGGCGCCTTGTCCGGCAGCGCGGCCACCATCGCCGTCACGTCCTGCGGACAGGCGGTCTGCGGATTCGAGCTCCGGCCGCCGCATTCGGGCCCCTGCGCCGCGGGCGGCGGCCGCCGGCGGGGCTGGCGGCAGCGCCGCGTTCAGACCCGTAGTGAGCTGATCCTGAGCGAGGCTGCCCGCCTTCGCGCTGTCCCACTCGCCGAACCATCGCTCGAAGGCCGACTTCATCTCGGCGCGCGTCACCGCGCCGTCCTTGTCACCGTCGACCGCCAGGAAAAACGATGCCGCTCCGGCGCCGCGCGCCGCCGCCCCCGCCGCCCCCGCGCCCCTGCGCCGGCGGAGCCTGCGCGGCGGGAACGACCGCGCCGACGGCCAGGGCCACCGCCGCACACGCCGCAGCCGCCAGCGCCCCCCTCGAAATCGTCGATCTCATGCGTCCTCCTCGAATTGGATCTATGAACCGCCGTCACCTTCGAATCGTGAACTCCGAACCATTTGAACACCGAACTCTTGAAGCCATGAACCTTGAACACCTTGAACCGACTCAGACGGGACTCGCTTTCCGCGCCTTAGCGTCCCAAGTAAACGCCTTCCCCCCTGCCTTGATCGATTCGATCGCGAGCAGCGTCGGCAGGGTCGAGTTGAGGCCAATCGCGATATCCGCTGTTGGACGCTCCCGCGAGCGCATGCAGTCGAGGAAGTTGCGGATATGCGCCGCCGTCGCGTCGACCATGCTTGAATCCGTGTCTCCGCCGCCTCCCGCGAAGCCGACCTTCACGGCCTTGGCGAGCGGCTGCGGCGGGACCGGCGGCGCAGCCGTGGCTCCAGGAGCGGCTCCGGGTGCAGCGCCGCGGCCGCCGCGGCCGCCGCGCCCGGCAGGCGCTGGCCGCGGCCGCACCTCGTAGCCTTCGCGGTTGACGAGCATCAGCGCGCGATCGCCGTAGAAGTAATTGCCCCACCACGGCTCGTTGTTCGGGCCGAACAATGCCGCATTCGAGAGCGTCGCGACGAGGTTGTCGTAGCGCATCGTGACCACGTAGGTGTCCGGGACCCGCTCGGGGTTCACCGGCGTGCGGACGTACTGCGCCGCCGCCTGCACCACCTGCGGCGTCTTCTCGTCCATCTTCAGGTACCAGTTCATCACGTCGACGATATGGACGCCCCAGTCGGTGATGTTGCCGCCGCCGTAGTCGTACCACCCGCGCCAGTTGAGACGCTGCTGCACGAATTGCTTCCGCGCGGCGGGCCCCTGGAACATCTCCCAGTTCAGCGTCGGCGGCGGATCCGTCGGCTGCGGCGGTGTCTGCTGCTGCCCTCCGCCGCCGCCACCTCCGGGCGGCGCCATGACTACGTGATTCGCGACGCCGATCCCGCCTTCCTGCACCAGCTTCGCGGCTTCCATGAAGAGCGGCCACGAGCGCTGCTGCAATCCGATCTGCACCACGCGGTTGTACTGCCGTGCCGCGTCGAGCATCTTCAGCGCCGGATCGATCTGATTCGAGACCGGCTTTTCGCAGTACACGTCCTTCCCGGCGGCGCAGGCCTCGATGGTCATCGGACTGTGCCAGTGATCCGGCGTCGCGATCAGGACCGCATCGATATCCTTCCGCTCGAGAATCTTCCTGTAGTCCTCGTAGGTATCGACTTTGTGCCCTGCCGACGCCAGCTTCGACGCCGTGTTGTCGAGGCGATCCTTGGCGACGTCGCAGATCGCGGTGAAGACACTGTCCTTGTGCGACAGCCACGACTGCATGACCTGATTCCCGCGGCTGCCGGTGCCGATGATCGCCACACGGATGCGGTTGTTCGCTCCCTGCACACCGCCCTGTGCCGGCGCACCGCTGACCGCCCACGACCGCGACGACGCAACCGCCACGATGGCCGCTTCCAGGAATTGGCGTCTATCCATTGTGATGCTCCTTGGCAACTCCCAACCTCCAACTCTCAACGCCCAAAGGCGCCGTGCGCCTTGGTTCGGATGCCTTGGGGGTGGAAGTTGGAAGTTGGTGGTTGACGATATCCGTTTCTATTGAGGCACCAGTCGAGCCAGCAGCCCCGGTGTCGAAGCCGACACCGGCTGCCCCGGAGTCTGGAGAAGAAGGTACATGTGCCCATCAGGCCCGATGGCCACGTCGCGAACGCGGCCGAACTGGCTGAACACCACTTCCTGATGCGTCACCTTGTCGCCGGTGATTTCCAGCCGGCGGAGCTGCTGTCCTGCCATGCCTCCGAGGAACAGGTTGTTTCGCCAGGCGGGATAACGCGTGCCGGTGTAGAAGACCATGCCGCTCGGCGCGAGGGTCGGCGTGTAGTACACGATCGGCTGTTCCATCCCCGGCTCGGCTCGCTTCTCCATCCCCCGCTCGATGCCGTGGGTGATGACGCCCCAGCCATAGTTCTTGCCAGCCTCGACGATGTTCAGCTCGTCGCCGCCCTGCGGGCCGTGCTCCGACTCCCACAGTTTTCCGCTGACCGGATCCCAGGCGAACCCTTGTGGATTGCGATGGCCGTAGCTCCAGATCGACGGCACCGCTCCGGCCTTGCCGGCGAAGGGATTGTCCTTGGGAATCGACCCGTCGTCGTTGACGCGATGGACCTTGCCGAGCGGGTTCGACACGTTCTGCGCGTTGTCGGGCACGCCGCGCTCGCCGATCGAATAGAACAGATGTCCTTGACGATCGAACGTGAACCTCGAGCCGTAGTGCGAATTGTTCGTCGTGAACAGCTCCGGCGCGGGCCGATAGATGAACTGCTGATCCACCCACTCGTTGTTCGCGTTGATCTTGCCGCGCACGATCACGGTCATCGACGGAATGTTCGGCGTCTGCGATCCGCGGCCACCCTGCGGGGGCGCCGCAGGGGCCGCATCCGGCGGAGGCGGCGTGTATCCGGGAAGCGGCTCGGAGTATGAGAGATAAATCCAGCCGGTCTTCGCGTACTGCGGATGCACCTCGACATCGAACAGGCCGGCATCCTGCCGCTCCCACACTTTCGGCGTTCCAGTGACGGGCGGGAGCAGCTTGCCCTTGTCGACGATGCGCAGCCGCCCGGGACGCTCGGTGATCAGGATGCGGCCGTCCGGCAGGAACGCGAGCCCCCACGGCGTCTCGAGCTCCCTGGCGAGCACCTCGATCTTGAACTTCTGCTTTTCCGACGTGATGACCTGACCGTCGGGATCGGCGACGAATTGCGGGCGTGGCTTGAGGGTGCGCGGCCTGCGTGCGCAGATACGCGACGAGCTGCCAGATCTGCTGATCGTTCAGCACGTCCTTGAACGGGATCATCTCCGTCTGCGGCACGCCCTGCGCGATCACCGACGCGATGCCTTCGTCATCTTTGGCGCGCGTCCACTGGTCATCGAACAGACTCGGCGCGCGGCCCGCTTGCGCCGCGGTTCCGTGACACGGCGCGCAGCGCTCGTCGTACAGCAGCGGCCGCAGGATTGCCACGGCCGCCCCGGCCGCCCTGCATCCCGCGCGCGGGCGCGTTGCCGCGTGCCGGGTCCGGCGCACCAGCGGGCGGGTTCTGCGAAGCCGGCGGCTGTGCAGGGGCCGGTTGAGCTTGCTGCGACCCCGACATGGGCTGCCACGAACCGAACGCGGTCATGAGCAGGATGCCGGCGGCGCCGGCGACTCGAATGCAGGCTTTCATCACCACCTCAGCGTGGGGATCGGATGGCCATCGAATTGTCTGGGGATACGACGCAGGTGGGAGAGGTGATTCACTGGTGTGGAAAGCCGATGGAGCGGGTGAATGCCACCCGCTCCATCGCGAACGATCGTGCTCGACGCTAGTCGCGCACCATCAGAACGAGAATCGGACCATCAGCTGCATCCTGCGCAGATCGAGAGCGCGGTTTGCCGCCCCGAATCCTGCGGTCCTCGGCGTCAGGCGCGCCGGATTGATCGATCCGTCCGGCAGCGTCTGCGGATTGGTGAGGGTCATGCTCGTCGGATTGTCGAAGCTGGCGTTCGTGCTGGCTTGGTCAAATATAACGGTGTTGAGCGCGTTGTACATGTCCAGCCGCACCTGCAGCGTGCGCTCGCCGCCCATGCGGATGTCCCGCGAGATCGCCAGGTCGAGGATCTTGGTGCTGCAGTCGCGCAGGATGTTCCGGCCCGATTCGAGGCCGACGCTGCCGAACTGCGGTCCCCTGACCACCGACACGTCGAACTGGCGATACCGATCGTCCGAGCAACCGCTGCCGGGATCGCCGGTGAAGACCACCCGCGCATTGTAGTCCGGAGATCCGGTGAGGTTCGTCTGGTTGATGCCGTTGTAGCTGAACCCGAGGTCGTAGGGCTCGCCCGAACCATACGTGAAAATGCCGGCCAGCCGCCAGTCGTTGAGGATGGCGCCGACGACATTGCCAAAGCTCTCGGGCACGGACGGCAACGCCCAGATCGCATTGGAGCTCACCCAGTGCGTCCGTCCGCCCAGCTCCTTGTTCAGCTCTTCGTACTCCGCCTGGTCGGCCCGGATGGAAATCGAGCCGTCGGCGTTGTGCGTTATCCGTTTCTGCAGGCCGGTGTTGCCGGTGAGCGCCAACTGGCCGGTGTAGTTCACGCTGTACGAGAAGCCGTTCCGGAACCGCCGGTTCAGCGACGCCTGAATCGAGTGATAGGTGTCCTCGAAGTCGGTCGTGTTCTGGTTGATGTTGCCGAGGCCCGGATACGGGCGGAGCAGGTTCGCGGACAGCGCGTTTGCGCCGGGAGTCGCGCTCGGTGTCGGGATGGTCGTGTTCTGATACTGCGACAGATACGCCGTGCCGAGGTCGATCGAGTTGAGGTTCACGGTCGTTCCGCCCTGGAACGTGCCCAGGCGGTTGTAGCCGTGGTTGCCGACATACGAGATGTCCATCGCCATCGACCACGGCAGCACGCGCTGCATGCCGACGTTCCACTGCCAGGAAGACGGCACGTCCGCCTGGTACTGGAAGGTGACCAGCGAGGGAACCGGTGACGGGCTCAGCCCCGCTCCGAGCTGACTGAGCTGGCCGTTGCGGAGGTCCCGCGCCGTGGCGATCGGTGGATTGCCGGGAATGGAAAAGACGGTGTTCCCGTCAGGCCGATCGTAGAAGAGCCCGCCGCCCGCGCGAAGCACCGTGCTCTGCGTGCCGGTCAGGTCGTACGCAACGCCGACTCTTGGCCCGACGATGAGCTTCGGCCAGGTATAGCCGGTGTCGGCAATGCCGTCGCCGGCCTGGCGAATGCCGTTGAGCGGGTTTCCGGACCCGGGAATCGGCGTCGCGATCGCCGCCTGCGTGTTGAGCGTGCCCGGTGCCGTCAGAATCTGCCCGTTGCGCGGATCCATCGCATTCAGGGTGTTCCCTGAGCAGGTGACCGCGCCGTTGCTGCAACCCGGGATGTACAGCACCTGCTTCTGCGCGTTGTTCCAGAGCTCGGGGAAGAAGTTCGACATCTGCTGGAACTGGTCGTACTGCGGCCCCTGGCGGGTGAAGCGCATGCCGTAATCGAGCGTCATGCGGTTGTTCACCTTCCAGTTGTCCTGGATGTAGAACTCGGTGTTGTCGTAGATCATGCTGCCCTCGACGAAGTTCGAGGCCTGCAGGTACTGCCTGAAGACGCCGGTCGCCGCGTTGGCATAGCCGAACCGCGTGTCGAGCGCGTTGTTCACGTCGTCGGCAAAGTCCACGAATCCCTGGAACGAGAGGTTGGCGATGCCACCGGCGCCGACGTTCTGCGCCTTGAAGCTGTGGTTGTTGTAGAAGCCGCCCTTGAACGTGTGCCGGCCCATGACCTTGGTCAAGCTGACGGCCACGTCCTGCGTGCGGTTGATGTTCAACCAGCCCGGATAACGCTGCTGCGGTGGCGCCGCGCCGATCCGTCCGCCCCAGCCGAACGTCGGCGGCAGGTTCAGATTCGCGCCATCCCAGAACGGCGGCTTGACGGCTTCCATGACTTCGAAGGCGTAGTAGCTCGGATTCACGTAGCCCGCGTCCTCATAGAGCGTCGGGAATCCCGGCATGCTGGTGAGGCGGTTGGACGCCTCGTTCATCAGGATGCCGTTCTCGTTGCCACCTGCCAGCTCGTTGCGGATGAACCCGTAAGTGCCTTCGAGGAAGGTCGTCGGGTTGATCGTCCAGTTGCCGGTGATCGCGTAGTTCGTCACGAAGGGATACGGCGTGTACGCGTCGCTGAAGCCGGGGATGATGCCTGGCCTCGTGATCTTGCGTTCGCGCTGGCCCGAGTACTTGCCGGTGATGCGCCAGTTGGATGACAACTGGTAATCCAGGCGAATCGCCGGCTGCTGGATCAGGTTCTCGAACTGCGGCGCCGGAATCTCATAGTTCCAGTTGGTGGTCGGCGCCTGCTCCATGGTGGGCAGCGGGTAGCGGTTCAGCACCGCCAGGCCCGGCGTATAGAGACGGTCCTGTGGAATGCGGCCGAGAACACCACCGGCCTGGAAGCAACCGGCGGTATTCGTCGCCGTGCAGTCCAGTCCGCTCTGGTGGTCCCGAATCAGGTTGAACAGGTTGCCGTTCTGATCGCGCGTCTGCGAGAAGTCGCCGTTGCGCTCGGCCTGGGTCGGCACGCGCAGGCGAATCGGGTTGCCGTTGTTGATCGGGCTGTTCCGCGGACGGTACTCGTGCGCGTAGAAGAAGAACAGCTTGTTCTGCGCTCCCGGCTTGCCGATCGGGCCGCCGATCGAATAGCCCCAGTCCTTTTCGTCGACGACCGGCTTGGGGTCTTTGTTCTCCTTGTTCACCCAGCTGTTCGAGTACCACTTGCTGTCCCGCTCGACGTCGTAGACCGATCCGCGGAAGCGGTTCGTGCCGCTCTTGGTGACCGCGGTGACCTGCAGGCCGCTCGAACGGCCGAATTCAGCCTGGTAGCCCTGGGTGAGGATCTTCACTTCGCCGATGGACTCGGTGTTCATCGAGAGCATCTGCCCGTTGTTGCCGGTGTCCATCGCCGACGCGCCGTCCATCATGATGTTGTTCTGGCCGGCGCCGCCGAGACGCGTTGCGCCTGCCGCCCCTGACGTTCCGGCGCCGCCCTGCCCGCCCAGGATGACTCCGGGCGTGAACTGCACGGCGTTGATGAAGTTCTGCCGGTTGAACGGCAGGTTCTCGATCTGCACCTGCGCGACGGCGAACGACCGCTCCGCGCTCTGCGACTGCACGAGCAGCGATTCGGCGGTGACGTTCACGGTTTCGGTGATCGCTCCGGTCTCGAGCGTGATCGCGGGGACGCCCACACGGTCGCCGCCGCTGACCTTGACGCCCGTCCGGCGCGAGGTCTTGAAGGAGTCCATCGAAACTTCGACGGTATAGATATCCGCGGTGACGTTCGGAAAGACGTAAACGCCAGCCTCATTGGTGACGACCGGTGCCAACTGCGTACCGCGTGACTCGCTGATGAGCACAACGGTCGCGCCGGGAATGACGCCACCCTGGGCGTCACTGACGGATCCACTGATGTTGCCCGTCGTAATCTGCGCTGAAGCAGTCGCAAAGCTCGCAAGCAGCGCGACAAGCGTGATTACGAGGACCAGAACCTCTCCTCACCTGCATGCTCCCTCCTCCTCTCAACCACAAACGAACAATCCCGGCACGGCAATCGATTGCGAAACATCCGCGCCGCCTCCACCCTCGCCGAAACGAAACTTCCGTCGCAGGCCCGTACGTGCGTCCGCTCAGACGCTCCTGGTCGATCGTCTGCCGCCAAGATCCTTGTGTTGTGTGCCGATGATGTGATGTGAAGAAGTCGTGCCGCCGGGGTCGGTCAGGAGGGAATCGGGTCGCGAATCACGGGACCGCTGCCCGGTCGCGCTGCACTGCGCGACTGTCTCGTACAGCGCCTGATCGCTGAGGAGCCTGATGCCTCTCATGCCGCCCTTCTCGAGTCTGTATCGCCCCGATGTCGGTTCCGGGTAGCGCGCAGCCTAACCCAGATTGCATGCAGAGTCCAGCACGAACAATCGATAAAACCGCTTCGATTTCCGCGCAATCCAAGATCCTGTATGCAGACAGCTTCCATCAGCCCTGCTCGTTTCGAATCACGAAACGGACGTTCCATGCCGCGATATGAGGCTGCCGGACGGCGGGTCAGAATCCACGAACGCGGACCCAGAAGCTCTCTTCCCAGGTGCCCCCCGGAGGCACGCTCTGGAGGTCTTTGTAGAGCCCCTTGTGGGCGAGGTTCATTGCATTCGTGATGCCGACCATCGGCTCGAAGCAGATGTAGTTCCGGTCGCCCGCCCCCTGCCCAGCTCCGGCGCCCGTTCCGGGCTTCGGCTTCGGAGCGTAAATCACCATCGCACGGTAATTTGGGCCCAAAACCACGTCGAGCTCCTGCGCCTTTCCTTTCAGCGTCATCACCGCCCGGCCGGACCCGTCGCGGGCCAGATCGCCAAACACGTGATCCAGGTCGTAGTCCTTCAACGGAATGACTTTCGGATCCGGAAAGAAGGATTCGATCGGCTGGGTTTCCCCGGTCGGCAGGTGGTTCGCGTCGAGCAGCCAGTGGCTCTTCGCCCCCACCGAAATCGTCCAGTCGTCGCGCATCGAGTCGGTCAGCTGAAAGTACGGATGGAACCCGATCGCGACCGGCATCGGGTCCGTGCTCAGGTTGTCGATTCGCGTCGTCACCTGCATCACGCCGTCCTTCAGCGTGTAGGTCATGTCAATCGTGTGGGCAAACGGGAACTGTTTGATCCACAGCGGGATTGCGATAGAACTCGAGCCGGCTCGTCGTCCGGGCAGACGTCGCGTCCGCCTTCACGTCCACGACTTTCCACTGGTTGTTGAAGGTCAGCAGGCCGTGAATCGGGATCTTCCCCCTGACGTTCCCCAGGGTCATGTCGAACTCGTAGCGCTTGCCGTTGGCGTAGAACGCCTGCTCGTCGAGCCGGTTCGCCCACGGTGCGAGAAAGGGATTGCCGTTGAAGCCGGGGCGCGTCTTGAACTCCTCGATCGAGGCATACGGCCACCGGAGGACGTTGTGCCCTTTCACCTTCATCTCGAACGCGAGGTTGCCGACCGACGGCAGGATCGAGATCGTCGTCTGATACTTCGAGTCGTGCAGCTCGACGACGTCGCCGGTCTGCTTCGCGGTGTACTGTTGCGCAGCGGCCGGGGCGGCGACGATCGCGAATGCGGTCACGTCAGAACCACCACTGCGGCCCGCCGTCGTGTCTGCATCATGGGTGAATGCTTCGCCTCATCTGTGGGACCCGTGCGGGACCCGTCCCGCGTCAGCGCGCGCCTCGACCGATCTCTTCGGCCGCCTCCTTCAGGATGGGCAGGAACTCACGCTGCAACGTCCTGGTTTCGACGCGGCCTGCTTGAACCCCGACGTTGAGCGCCGCCACGACCGCGCCGTCGTGCCGATGGATCGGGACGGCGATCGATCGCAGTCCCAGCTCGAGCTCCTGATCGACAATCGCGTGGCCCTGGGCCCGCACGCGATCGATCTCCGCACGGAGCTCTTTCCTGTCCACAATCGTCCGATCGGTCCGCCGGGTCAGCCTGACTTGCGAGAAGAAACGCACCAGCTGCTCGTTGCTGCCATACGCGAGGAGCACCCGGCCCGATGCCGTGCATGCGGCGGGCAGGCGGCTGCCGACCGCGATTTCGACCGACAGGATACGCCGGGTCGCGACCCGCGCTACGAAAACTATTTCATCGCGATCGAGCACGGCAACAGCGGTGGCTTCCTGCAAGCGTCCGGAAACCCGTTCGAGGACGGGCTGTGCTGTCATCGCGATGGATGAGGTCCCGAGATACGCCTGCCCGAGCGCAAGGACGGCTGGGGTCAGCTCGAAGCCGCCGTTGGCTGGCGCGGCATAGCCCAGGACGTGAAGAGTGTGCAGGCACCGGCGTGCAGACGCACGGGACAGGCCGGTCACGGCAGCGACCTCAGCGCCCGAGAGCGGACTCCGCCCTTTCCCGAACGCTCTGATCACTGACAAGCCGCGGGCCAGCGATTCCATGTAGTACGGATCGCTCGGTCGCGTCTCGCCGGAGGCCGTAAGCGTCACCCCTGAAGCGGAGTCGGGCATCCGCTTCCGCACTTTCGTTCGCGCCGGCTCGAGCCTTCGTCGCGTCGCCAAGACACCGCATCCTCGGACCGGCGGGCGGACACTGTCAAGACGAATATCGAAGCGGGCGGGCGGTAATCGCCCGGCGAGCGGAAACCGCACAACGAACGCGTCACCGCCCGCGCACTCACAATTGCGGTGTCCGGACTGACAAATCCGCCACGTTCCCTGCCGAACGCCTTTGTAAGTACCGGTCCCCGCAGCAGTTGCTGACGCCTCCGTCCGGCGCGGGATGTGCAGGCACTGCTGAGCCACCCAGCAAATCACGGCCGTCGTGCTCCCGAGGTAAACCCATGTTCCCTCGCACTCGCCGTCTGCTCGTGGTCATCGGCGTTCTGATCGGTCAGCCCGCGCTGCACGCCTGGTCCCCGTCACTGATGGGTGACCGCGTCGAGTGGGCTGCGGCCGGCGCGGCCCAGAGCTGCTCCTACAGTCTGTCCGCCACCAGTGCCTCAGTGTCTTCGACCGGAACCACCGCCGGCTCGCTGTCGGTCGTCACCGGCACCAACTGTTCCTGGACCTCGGTCAGCCACGACGCGTGGATCACGGTGACAGGTGGCGCGAGCGGAACGGGAATCGGTCAAGTCGCGTACAGCGTCGCCGCGAACACGACCGGCGGCCAGCGCGTCGGCACCATGACGATCGCCGGCATGACCTACACGGTGACCCAGAGCGCGACCGGCTGCACGGTCAACCTCTCCGCGACCAGCGCCTCGGTCCCCTCGACCGGCAGCACCGCGGGCGCGTTGTCCGTCGTCACGGGCACGAGCTGTTCATGGACGGCGGTCAGCAACGCCGCCTGGATCACCGTCACGAACGGCGCCAGCGGAACGGGAATCGGTCAGGTCGCGTACACCGTTGCGGCGAACACGACCGGCAGCCAGCGCGTCGGCACCATGACCATCGCCGGGCAGACCTTCACGGTCACCCAGAGCGGAAGCAGTTGCACGTACAGCCTCTCGGCGACGAGCGCCGCCGTGCCTTCGACCGGCAGCTCCGCCGGCGCGTTGTCCATCGTCAGCGGCACCAGCTGTTCATGGACGGCGGTCAGCAACGCCGCCTGGATCACCGTCACGAACGGCGCGAGCGGATCCGGAATCGGTCAGGTCGCGTACACCGTCGCCGCGAACACGACCGGCAGTCAGCGCGTCGGCACCATGACCATCGCCGGGCAGACCTTCACGGTCACCCAGAGCGGAGCCAGTTGCACCTACAGCCTCTCGGCGACGAGCGCCGCCGTGCCTTCGACCGGCAGCACCGCCGGCGCGTTGTCCATCGTCAGCGGCACCAGCTGTTCATGGACGGCGGTCAGCAACGCCGCCTGGATCACGGTCACAACGGCGCGAGCGGATCCGGAATCGGTCAGGTCGCGTACACCGTGGCCGCGAACACGACGGGCAGTCAGCGCGTCGGCACCATGACGATCGCCGGGCAGACCTACACGGTCACCCAGGCCGCCGCCAGTTGCACCTACAGCCTCTCGGCAACGAGCGCCTCCGTGCCTTCGACCGGCAGCACCGCCGGCGCGTTGTCCATCGTCACGGGCACGAGCTGTTATGGACGGCCGTCAGCAACGCCGCCTGGATCACGGTCACCAACGGCGCGAGCGGATCCGGAATCGGTCAGGTCGCGTACACCGTGGCCGCGAACACGACGGGCAGTCAGCGCGTCGGCACCATGACGATCGCCGGGCAGACCTACACGGTCACCCAGGCCGCCGCCAGTTGCACCTACAGCCTCTCGGCAACGAGCGCCTCCGTGCCTTCGACCGGCAGCACCGCGGGATCGTTGTCCGTCGTCACGGGCACGAGCTGTTCATGGACCGCCGTCAGCAACGCCGCCTGGATCACGGTCACCAACGGCGCGAGCGGATCCGGAATCGGTCAGGTCTCGTACACCGTCGCGGCGAACACGACCAGCAGCCAGCGAGTCGGGACCATGGCGGTCGCCGGAATTGGGTTCACCGTGACCCAGGCCGCCGCCAGCTGTTCGTACAGCCTCTCCGCAACCAGCGCCTCCGTCCCGTCGACCGGCAGCACGGCCGGAGCGGCATCCGTCGTCACGGGCACGAGCTGTTTCTGGAACGCCTTCAGCAGCGCTGCGTGGATCACGGTGACGAGCGGCGCGAGCGGAACGGGAATCGGTCAGGTCGCGTACAGCGTTGCGGCGAATACGACCGGCGGTCAGCGCATCGGCACGATGACGATCGCGGGGATCACGTTCACCGTTACGCAGGCCGCCGCCAGCTGCACCTACAGCCTCTCGGCAACGAGCGCCTCCGTGCCCTCGACCGGCAGCACCGCGGGCGCGTTGTCCGTGGTCACGGGCACGAGCTGTTCATGGACAGCCGTCAGCAACGCCGGCTGGATCACGGTCACCAACGGCGCGAGCGGATCCGGAATCGGTCAGGTCGCGTACACCGTAGCGGCGAATACGACGAGCAGTCAGCGGGTCGGCACCATGACGATCGCCGGGCAGACCTTCACAGTCACCCAGAGTGGAAGCAGTTGCACGTATAGCCTCTCGGCGACGAGCGCCTCGGTGCCGTCGACCGGCAGCACCGCGGGCGCGCTGTCCGTCGTCACCGGCACGAGCTGTTCGTGGACCGCGGTCAGCAACGCCGCCTGGATCACGGTCACCAACGGCGCGAGCGGATCCGGAATCGGTCAGGTCGCGTACACCGTAGCGGCGAATACGACGAGCAGTCAGCGGGTCGGCACCATGACGATCGCCGGGCAGACCTTCACAGTCACCCAGGCCGGCTCGACAACACTCAGCGCGCCGACGGGCCTTCGCGTCGTCAAGTGACACTTGGAGAGAGTGCTGACGCATTGGAGGTTGGAAGTTAACGCTACGCCAAACCAAAAAGCTTCAGCGCGTTCTCTTTGAGAATCAGCGGCCGCACTTCGTCTTTGATCGCGATCTTCTCGAAGTCCGCCAGCCATCGATCCGGCGTGATCCACGGATAGTCCGAGCCGAACAGCACCTTGTGCCTGAGCAGTGAGTTGGCGTATTGCACGAGCGCCGGCGGAAAGTACTTGGGCGACCACCCGGACAGATCGATGTAGACGGTCGGCTTGTGCAGGCAGATCGAAATGGCTTCGTCCTGCCATGGGAACGACGGGTGCGCCATGATGATTGGCAGCTCGGGAAAATCGACAGCCACGTCATCGATGGGCATCGGGTTTCCGGTACTTGAGACGAATGCCGGCGCCGCCGGGTACACCGGTGCCGATCCCGCTGTGCCCGGTATGAAACAGAACCGGAAGCTTCGCCTCGGCGAACACCTCGTAGAGCGGGTAGGCGATCGGGTCGTTCGGGAAGAACTGCTGGGCGGGCGGATGCAGTTTGAGGCCGTGGACGAGACCCGTCGCAATCAGCCGCTTCGCCTCCCGAACGGCCTCAGGGCCGCGTGTGGGATCGAGGCTGACGAACGCCAGGGCGATGTCCGCGTTGTCCGCGGCGAAGCGGAGAACCTCGTCGTTCGAGACCTGCCGGCGGCCGGAAAGCCGCTCGTCCACTGTGAACACTACAAACGCGATCCGGCGCGAACGGTAGTACTCCGCGAGGGCCGCCGGATTTCGCGGGGCGCCGCTGTCCCCGAAGGACTTGCGCGCCGCGGCGTCGGCCACCGAGGCCTCCTCGACCTCGAGGTGCACGTGCACGTCGAATCCAGCCAGCTGCGTTTGATCAATCCCGGAACGTCGTTCCACGTGACTGTTGTCCTTCCCCGACATCGATAACGGTTTCCGGCCGTGTGGTCGCATACAGGGCGTCGACCAGCGTCGCGCGATTCACCAGCACGGCATTCTGGTTGACGGAGCCCTTTTCGGTGACTTCGTGCGCATCGATAGCGGGCGGCGCCTCGAGGATTACGGCGCGCCTGATCGACGTGGAGCTTCCGGGAAACATCGCCGCGAACGTCTCGAGCAGTTGCCGGATCTGCTCGTCGAATCGGACCGGCCCCAGCCCGCGACGCGTCTCGACGTTCGGGAAGATCAGCGCGGCCACGAACTCCCGATCGTGGCCCGCGATCACCACGTCGTGCACGACCGGGCCGCAATGCGCGAGGAACGCAATGCGAAGCGGCCCCACCCGTACCCACGTACCGGTCGCCAGCTTGAAGTCCTCGGACAATCGCCCTTCGAAGGCGAATCCGCGGGAAGGGTCGTTCGCGTCGACGAAGCCGAGCGCATCGCCGAGCCGGTAGTATCCCTCCTCGTCGAATGCCGCGCGCGTCATTTCAGGATCCCGCCAGTATCCAGGGGTGATCGTGGGACCGCGCAGGCGCCCTTCGAGGTGCCGTCCCACCGGTGCCAGCTTGAGCTCCACGCCGGGGACCGGCACACCGATCCGGCCTCCCGTGAAATCCGCGTCGCCGGCACAGAGCGCAAAGGGTGCGCTCTCCGTTGCACCGAGGCCGGTCACGAGCGGAATCCTGCTCCCTCGTGCCTCGCGCGCCACGGCGTCGAGATCGTCCGCCACCTGCTGCCGCAGCGCCGCCGCAGCGCAGAAGAGCATCCGCAACCGGCTGAAGAACCGCGTGCGAAGCGCCGCATTCGAGCGAAGCCGCGGCACGAGCAGATCGTAGCCACGCGGCACGTTGAAGTACGCCGTGGCAGCGATGTCGCTGAGATTCGCCACGGTCGTCTCGAACCCCTCGGCCGTGGGCTTGCCATCGTCGATGTAAAGCGTTCCGCCGTTGTACAGGACGATGCCGAAGTTGTGGTTGCCGCCGAAGGTGTGATTCCAGGGCAGCCAGTCGCACAGGACGGGCGGACTCTCGACGAGGATTGGCAGGACCGTCCGGATCATTTCCTGGTTCGCGCAGAGCATCCGCTGCGTGTTGATCACGCCCTTGGGCCTCCCGGTCGATCCCGACGTATAGAGGATCTTGGCGATCGTGTCTCCGCTGACACGGCGGTGCGCGTCGTCCACCGCGTCCGTGGGGTCAACCGACGTCAACTCGTCGAAGGACGTGGTGCCTGAGAGCGACCCGGAACAGGTCACGACTTCGACGCCGCGGCCATCCATGTTGGACAGCGCACGCTGGTAGCACTCGCCCTCCGCCGCGAACACAAGCCCGGGACGGAGCGCGGACCACACGGCTTTCAGCGTCGTGTACTCGCGGGCGATGAGCGAGTAGGCCGGCGCAACGGGGACGTACATCACTCCCGCATACATCGCGCCGAGCGCGAGCAGACCATGCTCGATGCTGTTGCCTGACAGTATGACGACCGGACGGTCGGCGGAGAGCTTCCGGTCGATGAGCGACTGCGCGATTGCGCGGACACGCCTCAGCGTCTCCGCGTACGACACGCTGCGCCACGCTCCCTGGGCGTCGCGGCGCGCGAGAAACGCACGGTCAGGCTCCTCTGCTGCCCAGGATTCCAACCGCTCAGTGATCCTGCCGGGATACGCGCCGAGCGGATGCGGCGACCGCGCGTAGACAACACCGCCCGGGGCGCGGTCGATCAGCGTTACAGGTGACAGGATTCGGGATCGTTCCATCGAGATCTGATGCGCGTCGGTTCAAATGTTCAAGGGTTCAGGAGTTCAGAGGTTCGGGTTCAGGGATTCAACAGTTCGGGTTCAACAGTTCGAGCGTTCAAGGTTCAGCGATCTCGCCGCTGATCTCTCGAATCTTGGACATCTGAACCTGAACCCCTGAACCCCGAAGCCTTGAACCTGAACATCTGACCCCCCGAACCCTTGAACCCGAACCTCTGAACCCTTGAACTCTTGAACCATTGAACCGACGAAAGCGGCGCGAGATCACCGTCGCCGATCGTGATCCCTGAACGTCCCCCCGGCCGCGGCCAACCGCGACAAGAGCGGCGCGGGCGACCACCGTTCCCCGTGCTCGCGATGAAACGCGGCGACTCGTTCGTGGATCACCGGCAGGCCGACGAGGTCGGCGTGGAACATCGGACCGCCGCGCCACGCTGGAAAGCCATAGCCGTTGGCGTAGATGACGTCGATGTCCGATGCCCGGCCCGCGGACCCGTCCTCGACGATTCGCGCGCCTTCGTTGACCAGCGCATAGATGCAGCGTTCGACGATCTCCCGATCGGTGAACGTCCGCTGCGGAATGCCGGCCTCCCTCGCGGTTGCCTTGATCAAGTCGTTCACGATCGGGTCGGGTGAAGGCTTGCGGTTCTCATCGTAGCGATACCAGCCGCTGCCGCTCTTCTGCCCGACTCGGCCAAGCTCGTAGAGCTTGTCGGCAACCAGCGGCCTGCGGCCACTTCCGTCGCGAAAGTGACCGAGCTCCTGACGCACGCGCCACGCGACATCGATGCCGGCCATGTCATCGACCGCGAAAATGCCCATCGCCATCCCGAAATCGGTGAGCGCCCGGTCCACCTGTTCGGGCGTCGCGCCCTCTTCGACCAGGAACTGCGCTTCGTACATGTAGGGGAACATCATGCGGTTGCCGACGAACCCGCGGCAGTTCGCCACCACCACCCCGACCTTCCCCAGCCGCCTGGCGAACGCGAGACCGGTCGCGAGCACGTCTGCCTGGGTTGCCTGCCCGCGCACGATCTCGAGCAGCCGCATCACGTGGGCGGGACTGAAAAAGTGGAGGCCGATGACCTGTCCGGGACGCGAGGTCGCGCCCGCGATCGCGTCGATGTCGAGCGTCGAGGTGTTCGTCGCGAGCACGGCGGACGGCCTGGCCACGCCATCGAGCTCACGAAAAATCTGCTTCTTCAGCTCGAGGCTCTCGAAGACCGCTTCGACAATCAGATCGGCGGCGCTGAAGCCGTCGTAGGACAGCGATGGTTGGATGCGTGCGAGCCGGTCAGCGACGTCTTCCCGTGTCAGCCGGCCGCGGCTGATCGACGATTCGTAGTTGCGCTGAATCGTCCCGATACCCGCATCGAGGGCAGCCTGCGAGCCTTCCTTGATGGTGACCTGAAGCCCCGCGTTCGCGCACGCGATGGCGATGCCGCCTCCCATCGTGCCGGCGCCGACGACGGCCACCCGGGAGATCGGCCGCGGCGCGGCGTCCTTCGGAAGATCCCGCACTTTCGAGACGGCCCGCTCCGCGAAGAACAGATGAATCAGGGCCTTCGCCTGGTCCGTCTCGACGCACTCGAAGAACAGCTCGCGTTCGCGGCGGCAGCCGTCGGCAAAGGACATCGTGGTTGCTGCGTCGATGGCGTCGATCGCCTTCAAGGGCGCTGTTTGACGACGGCGGACTTTCGCGGCGAGCTCGCGGGCGGCGGCAAACAACGGGGCATTCTCCGCTGGAGACCCGAGCCGGTCGGATTTCGCGCTGGTCCTCCGTCCGCTCGTGCCGCTGGCCGCGACCTCGCGGGCGAAGCTGATCGACTCGGCCACGAGATCGCCTTCGATCACCGCGTCGATGAGACCGGCCGCAACCGCGTCACGGCCTTTGAGCGGCCGGCCCGTCACGCACATGTCGAGGGCCTTCGCGACGCCGACCAGCCGCGGGAGCCGCTGTGTGCCTTCCGCGCCGGGAATGATCCCGAGGTTCACCTCGGGCTGGCCAATCAGCGCGTCGGCGACGGCGACGCGATAGTGCCCCGCCATCGCGAGCTCGAGCCCGCCGCCGAGCGCCGTGCCATGGATCGCCATGACGATCGGCTTGCGGCAGTCCTCGATCCGGGCGAGGAGGTCGTGAAGGTCGGCGGCCGCAGCGCGATTGCCCCACGCCGCCGCCTCCAGGCTGGCGATATCGGCGCCCGCGACGAACGTCTTTCCCGCGCCCTTGAGCACGATCGCGCGAACCGACACGTCCTGCTCCGCTGCCGCGAGCGCCTCGACGATGGCGTCGGGCACGCCGGGGCTGAGCGCATTGACCGGAGGATTGTCGATTTCGAGGAGCCGCACACCGTCGTGTGCACTGACCTGTACGAGGTTCGTCATTCGCGTGTTCTGTCGAGCTCTTCCGCCGCGATGTGAAATGCGGTGTTCGCCGCCGGCACTCCGGCGTAGACCGCCAGCTGCAGCAGCACCTCTTGCAGGTCGCACTGTTCGAGCTCGTGCGTCAGGCCTGTCCGGACGTGCAGCCGGAATTCCTCCCAGCGCCCGAGCGCGGCGGTCGTCGTGAGCACGAGAAGACGGCGCGTTCGATGATCGAGGCCCGGCCGCGCCCAGATCGTTCCCCAGGGAAACCGGGTGATCAGCTCCTGGAAGTCTCTGGTGAGGTCCGTCGCGGCGGCCGTGCTGGCGTCCACGTGCGCGTCACCGAGTACGGCTCGCCGAACTGCCATGCCGGTCTCGATCGAGCCGTCAGCAGGCTTGATGAGGAAATCGAGCACCGTGGCAGCGAACGTTCGCGGCCGTTCGAT
Source organism: uncultured Acidobacteriota bacterium (assembly GCA_963785755.1). Lineage (GTDB taxonomy): Bacteria > Acidobacteriota > Vicinamibacteria > Vicinamibacterales > 2-12-FULL-66-21 > JACCXG01. The sequence goes on from CAWAXG010000075.1 coordinate 704,951, forward strand.
GTTCGAGAGATGCGCCGTCTGCAGCCGCAGTGCTTTCGCCCCGGCAATCGACTCCATCAGCCGCTCGCTGTGCGGACTCCAGGGTGTGGACACGTCACGATCGCCGCCGATGACGAGCGTGGGAGCGCGGATGGATCGGATCGTTGCGGTCTGGTCCATATCGCGAATCGCGGCGCAGCAGCCGGCGTAGCCGATCGGATCGGTGGCCAGGAACGTGCGCCGGATCGAGCCCACAATCGGCGCCGTCGGCTGGAGCACCGCCGGCGAAAAGAACCGCCCCATCACCATCTCGACGACGGCGGCCATGCCACCGTCGAGCACCGCGCGGCGGCGATTCTCCATGGCCGCCGGGTCGGTCAGCCGCGGCGACGTGTTCGCGAGGACCAGCTGCGTGATCCGATCCGGCGCGCGGACGGCCAGCCATTGACCGATCATGCCGCCGAGCGACAGGCCGCAGAACGCGAACGTCGCCGCGCCCGCCGCATCCGCGACGGCGAGTGCATCATTCGCCAGCTGTTCGATCGAGTAGTCTCCGGGCGTCGCAGACGAGGCGCCATGTCCGCGGGTGTCGAAGCGCAGGATGCGGAAATGCGGCAGCCAGTCGGCGATCTGCGGATCCCACATCCCATGATCGAGCCCGAGGGAATGCGACAACATCAACGCCGGACGGCCTTCCGCGCCATCGTCGCGGTAATACAGCCGCGCGCCGTTGGACTCGACGAACGCCATCACGACCCCTCGCTGCCTGGAGCCGCGGATTCGGCGAGCAGTTGCCGGCGCAACGCCTCCGACTCTCCCAGATACTGCTCCGGCCGATCGACGCCTTCCAATGCCCTGGCTATCACCGCGTTCGTCAGCTCGGGCATCGCCCGCAGCACGTCGTGGAACGAACGGTCCGACTCCTGGCTCCGCCGCACGGCCTCGGTGACGAGTCGCCGGGCGATGGCCGGCCCGACGTGAGGTCCGAGCGCGACGACCGCACGTTCCGCGAAGATGACCCCGGCCGTCGCGTCCAGATTCGCCTGCATCCTCGACGTGTTGACGCTCAGCCCCTCGAGGGCAGCCGCCACCGCGGCAGCCGCCGATCCGGTGGTCTGCACGATCGACGCGATCGTTGGCCATTCCGCCTGGCTCCCGCCGACCGAACGCTCGTGCTCCTGCACCATCCCGGTGAGGAAGGCGGCCACCAGACCCGGCATCCGCGTCGCCGCCGCGATCGCCACTGCCGAGCCCGCGGGGTTGCGCTTGTGCGGCATGCTCGAGGATCCCCCACCGCGTTCCGCAACCTCACCGACCTCGGCCTGCATCAGCAGCGAAACGTCGCGCGCGATCTTGCCGAGCACCGCGGTGTACAACCCCATCGCCGCGATCGCCCCGCCCAGACGATCCCGATCGGTGTGCCAGGGTGGCGCGGGACCAAGATCCAGCTCGGTCGCGAGCTCCATCGCGACAATGGCCGCGCGATCGCCGAACGCCGCCCTGGTCCCCGCCGCTCCCCCGAACTCGAGGACGAGCGCCGCGTGCCAGGCCGCCGACAGGCGCGACCACGATCGACTCAACGCCGCGCACCAGCCGGCGGCCTTCAGGCCAAAGGTGATCGGGGTGGCGGGCTGCAGGAGCGTGCGTCCCAGCATCACGGTCGAGGCATGCGCCTCCGAGAGCGTCCGCAGGGCGCGATCGATTCGGGCATGATCCGCCGCGAGCAGCGACTTCGCCCGCTTGAGGAGCAGTACCATCGCCGTGTCGGCGACATCCTGGCTGGTGGCCCCCCAGTGGACGTACTGCGCGCTCTCCGGATCGATTGCGCGGACTCGCTCGGTCAGCGCGCCCACGAGCGGAATCACCGGCGTGGCCGACTGGCGTGCCTCGCGGGCGATGGCGGCCACGTCGAAGCGCTTCGCCTCGGCGGCCGCGGCGATGGCTTCCGCGACGGCCTCCGGAACGATGTCCGCGCGCGCGGCGGCGCGCGCCAGCGCCACCTCGAAATCGAGCATGGCCTGCAGCACCGACTGGTTCGAGAAGACTTCGGCGAGCGAATCGGTCGTGGCGAGGCACTCGATCAGCCGCACGCTGCTCATGTTCTCGGCCATCGCATCAGAAATCGAAGAACACCGTTTCCCGATCTCCCTGGAGATGAATGGCGAAGTCCCATGTGTCCGGCGAGTCCCCGGCCGGCGACGCGAGTAGCGTCTCACGCCGGCTGGCCGGCACGAGCGCAAGGATCGGATCGGCGGCGAGCCCGGCGCCGCCGGCGAAATAGATGCGGGTGTAGACCTGACGCAGCAGGCCGCGCGCGAGCAGGCACACATTGATGTGCGCCGCCTGCGCCGGCCCGGCGCCGGCCGGCACCGGACCGGGATGGATCGTCTCGAAGACACACGCGCCGTTCCCGTCGGTCGGCAGCCGTCCGAAGCCGGTGAAAGTTTCGGCTGGTTCGCCGCTGGGCGATCGCTGCGGATACGCGCCCTGACGATCGGCGTGGTAGATCTCGACCAGCGCATCGGGAACGGGCATCCCGTCACCGTCGAAAACTCGCACCCGCACCTTGATGCGCGCTCCAGCGTCGTTCGTGGCCGCGATGCGGCCGAGCGCGTCGTTGGTCGCCAGGCCGAAATGAAAGAACGGCCCGACCGTCTGCGACGGACTCGCGATCGGCCGGCTCTCGTCGGTCATGTGCGCTGCTCGAACGGCGTCGAGTGGCGGCCGCGCAGCACGATGTCGAACCGGTAGCCGAGCGCCCACTCGGGTTCGGTGAGGCCCAGATCGAACTGCGAGATCAGCCGCTGGCGCGCCCGCTCGTCGGGAATCGACTGAAAGATCGGATCGTGCGGAAACAGCGGATCGTTGGGAAAGTACATCTGCGTGACCAGCCGCGACAGGAACGACGTGCCGAACAGCGAGAAGTGAATGTGCGCGGGCCGCCACGCGTTCGGGTGATTGCGCCACGGATACGCACCCGGCTTGATGGTCACGAACCGGTAGCGCCCGTCGGCGTCGGTCATCGTCCGCCCCGCGCCGGTGAAATTCGGATCGAGCGGCGCCGGATGATCGTCCCGGGCATGAATGTACCGGCCGGCGGCATTGCACTGCCAGAGCTCGATCAAGGTGTTCGGCACCGCGCGACCATCCTCGTCGATCACACGTCCGGCCACCACGATCCGCTCGCCTTGCGGCTCGCCGGCATGCTGGCGCGTGAGATCGTTGTCCACCTCTCCTATCGGCAGGTCGCCGAACAGCGGCGAGGCCAGATCCGTGAAGGTGCCGGGGATGCGGATCTGCGGCTGCTGCGGCGCGCGCCGGATGGTCGACTGGTACGGCGGATAGAAGAGCGACGGCTGGCTGTGCTGGCAATCCTGGCTGCTCATGCGCGCAGGATGATGATACCGTCTCCCGGGAACGGCCGGGTCAACCCCACACCTCCTTCGCGACCAGCCCGACGAGCTCGAGCTTCCGCCGCTGATCGTCCGGCGACACGCTGTTTCCCTCGTGCGTCGACGCGAAGCCGCACTGAGGGCTCAACGCCAGCCGTTCGAGGGGAACAATCTTCGAGGCCTCGGCAATGCGGGTCCGGATCTCCTCCTGGCTCTCGAGACGCGGCACCTTGGTGCTGATCAATCCGAGCACGACAATGCGGTCGTCCGGGACGTGGCGCAGAGGCTCGAACGTGCCCGACCGTTCATCGTCGTACTCGAGCAGGAACCGATCGAACCTGGCGCGGGTGAAGATCCGCGCCGCGATCCGGTCGTAGCCGCCCGACGCGTAGAACATGCTCTTGTGATTGCCGCGGCAGATGTGGATGCCGAAGGTGATGCCGGGGTGGCCCTCGATGATCGCGTTGTCGAGCTCGATGCACGCGTCGAGCATACGATCCGGATCGTTGCCGCGCTGCCGGTAGCCCTCGCGGATGTTCTCGTCGAGCAGCGCCGCGTACTGCGGCGCGTCGATCTGGACGTATTCGCAGCCGAGGCGGCCGAGCTCCGCGATCTCGCGACGGGTGAAATCGACGAGGTCCGCGAGATACGCGTCGCGCGTGGCGTAGGCACTGCGCGACCGGTCGGGATCGTAGTAGGCGGCGGCCTGCTGCGCGCTGATCAGCGTCACCTTCACGGGCCGGCGGGTCCGGCCGCGCAGGTAGGTGAACTCCTCGACGGCCATCTGCCGGCGCCATCGGAGCCTGTCCACGACCACCGGCCGTTTCAACGCGGCCTGATGGCCGTCGTTGTCCCGGAACGTAATCGACCACCCCGCGTATTTGTCGAAGCCTTCGAGCGCCTCGACGAGGTGACCGTAGAACGCGTAGCGCCGCAGCTCGCCGTCGGTGATCACATCGAGGCCGGCGGATTCCTGCAGCGCGACCGCCTCGTCTATTGCGCGATCCTCAATCGCCTTGAACGCGGCCGCGCCCAGTTCGCCGCGCTCGAGCTGGTCGCGCGCGGCGAGAAGGCTGGCCGGCCGAAGCAGGCTGCCGACGACGTCGGCTCTCCTGGAATGCTGCATCACCATACGCGATCTTCGTCGGTTCAAAGGTTCAGGAGTTCAAGCGGTTCGGGTTCAGGGGTTCAGCGGTTCAAGGGTTCGACAGGGTTCAGAGGTTCAACCTCCCGCGCGAACTCTCGAACGACTGAACCTGAACCTCTGAACCCGAACCCGTGAACGCCTGAACTGCTGAACGCTTGAACCGACTCCATCAGACCTTTTCAATCACCATCGCAATTCCCTGTCCCACGCCTATGCACATCGTGCACAGCGCATAGCGGCCGCCGAGGCGCCGGAGCTGATACATCGCCGTCGTGACCAGCCGCGCGCCGCTGGCGCCGAGGGGGTGGCCGATCGCAATCGCTCCGCCGAGCGGGTTCACATGCGGGGCATCGTCTGGAACGCCCAGTTCCCGGAGGACGGCGAGCGCCTGCGCCGCGAACGCCTCGTTCAACTCGATGACATCCATCTGATCGATCCGCAGGCCGGCGCGATCGAGCAGCTTTCGCGACGCCGGCACCGGTCCGATCCCCATGACACGGGGAGCGACTCCCGCGACCGCCGCCGCGACGTATCGCGCCCGGGGGCGAAGGCTGTATTCCGTCACCGCCTTTTCCGAAGCAAGCAGCAGCGCGCAGGCACCGTCATTGATGCCCGACGCGTTGCCGGCGGTCACCGAGCCGTCGGGCCGGACGACGGGCTTGAGCTTCGAGAGCGCCTCGCGGGTCGTGTCGGGACGCGGGTGCTCATCGGTCTCGACGTTGACGGCCCCCTTGCGCTGATGGACGCTGACCGGAACGATTTCATCGGCGAGCCGGCCGTCGGCGATCGCCGCCGCCGCGCGCTGCTGGCTGCGAAACGCGAACGCGTCCTGATCCTCGCGGGACACGCCGTACGCCGCGGCGACGTTCTCCGCCGTTTCGGCCATCGAGTCGATGCCGTACGCCTCCTGCATCCGGGGATTGACGAACCGCCAGCCGAGCGTGCTGTCTTCGAACTTGATCGAACGGGAGAACGGCGCGTCGGTCTTGCTCATGACGAACGGCGCCCGCGACATGCTCTCGACACCGCCGGCGACAACCAGATCCATTTCACCCGTGGCAATCGCCCGGGCGGCGATCGCGACTGCCTCCAGGCTGGACCCGCAGAGCCGGTTGACCGTCACGCCGGGCACATCCTCGGGAAGCCCCGCGAGCAGCAACGCCATCCGCGCGACGTTCCGGTTGTCCTCGCCAGCCTGATTGGCGCAGCCATAGATCACGTCATCGATCCGGTGCCAGTCGACCCGGGAGTTGCGATGACGGAGCGCCTGAATGGGCACCGCGGCGAGATCATCGGTGCGAACGCCGGCGAGTGCCCCGCCATACCGTCCGAACGGGGTCCGCACCGCATCGCAGATATACACTGCATTCGAGTCGGGCATTGTCTCCTCATGGATCTCGTCGGTTCAGTAGTTCAAGGGTTCAAGGGTTCACGGGTTCGGGTTCAGAGGTTCAAAGGTTCGATTCAGCGTTCAAAGGTTCAAAGGTTCGATGCGGTTGCTCGAGCGACCGCGCGCCAGCGAGCGCGGCTGAGTTCCAGTTGAACATTTGAACCACGGACGCCGAACCTGAACTCTTGAACCTTGGAACTCTTGAACTCTTGAACCTTGAACCTTGAACCCTTGAACCCTTGAACCCTTGAACCCCTGAACCTTTGAACCGACGACAATCCAGCATCGTACAACCGCCCCGATTGTCTGTATCATCGAGTTGAAATGAGCATCAGGATTCCCCACCGAATATGGCGTGCGGGCTCGCTCGTCGGACTGGCTCTGGTCACTCTGGTCTGGGCGTCCGGATTGGCGCAGGAAACGGCGAAGCCGGCGCAGGTGTCGACAGAGGATGCCCGCGGTCAGGAGACCTTCCTGCGGGTCTGTTTGAAGTGCCACCCGGCGGAACGCGTGACCGCCGAGGGGCGATCGCGCTCGCAATGGGAAAACACGATGATCGCGATGCAGACTTCGCGCGGCGCCGTGATCACACCGGAAGAGTTCGACATCGTCTTGAACTACCTGACGAAGTTTCACGGACGGGATGGCGCGCCAGCTCCGGGCGGAGCTGCGCCGGCGGCGGCCGGGCGTGGGCCGCGCGCGAACGTCGGCGCGGCGGACCGGCATCGTGTGGAACCAGCCGCTGCCGCGCGCGGCCAGAAGATCTACGCCGCCGAGTGCGTCACGTGTCACGGTGCGAGCGCGCGCGGAACCGAGCGCGGGCCGAACCTGATCCGATCGACCAGGGTCCTGCGCGACCGCTACGGCAGCGCGATTGGCCCGCTGCTCAAGCAGGGCCACCCCATGCAGACCGCGACGTCGAGCGCCAGCCTGACGACGGAGCAGATCACCGATCTCTCCCACTTCATCTGGGATCGCATCAATAACACGCTGCGAGGATCCCCGGAGTTCGACGTCAAGAACGTCCTGAGCGGGGACCCAAAGGCCGGCGAGGCCTATTTCACGGGCGAAGGCCGCTGCAGCACGTGTCACTCGTCGACCGGCGACCTCGCGGGCTACGGCAAGCGCTATCAGCCGGTCGACATCCAGCAGCGCTTCGTCTTCCCGTTTGCGCTCGGTGGGCGCGGCCGGGGCGCAGGCCGACAGCAGGTCGTCGTCACGGTGACGATTCCCGGCCGGCCGCCGGTCTCGGGCGTCCTCGTCAGCATGGACGACTTCCACGTCGCGCTGCGCGATTCGGCCGGCGACTACAGGTCGTGGGCCCGCACGGACGACATGAAGATCGCGAGAAAAGACCCGTTCGCCGCGCACGTGGAGCTGCTCGACCGCCTCACGGACAAGACCATGCACGACGTCGTCGCTTATCTGGAGTCGTTGAAATGAGATGGAGCACTATGACTAACGTCCTCAACTCCCAACTCTCCAACTTCGCCCCGCCTCCGCGCAGCGCGATCGGCATCGACGCGTCGCCGGAGCGCGGCGGAGAATCGGCGAGTTGGGAGTTATCGCAGACTCTTGTTGACAGCCCTGGCCTTCGTCGCAGCCGCCTCCATGCTGGTGAGCGCCCAGGGCCGCATGGATCCCGCGAAGCTGCTGAAGCCGGCGACCGACAGCTGGCCGACGTTCAATGGTGATTACTCCGGCCGGCGCTTCAGCCCGCTGACGAAGATCACGAACGGCAACGTGCAGCAGCTGAGTCTCGCGTGGATGCACCGGATCACCGGCACGGGGCTGGGCGCCATCAAGAGCACACCGCTGCAGATCAACGGCGTCCTCTACTTCACCGTACCCGATCACGTCTGGGCCGTCGACGCCCGCACCGGCCGCGAGATCTGGCACTACCAGTGGCAGACGACCGGCGGCAACCATCTGGGCAACCGCGGCGTCGCGGTGCACGAGGACTGGCTCTATTTCGAGACGCCCGACTGCTTCCTCATCTCGCTGAACCTCAAGGACGGCAAGGAACGCTGGCGCAAGCAGATCTGCGACATCGACCGCTTCTACTACGCGTCGGTCGCGCCGACGATCATCAAGGATCAGCTGATCGTGGGCGTCAGCGGCGACGACTTCGATATCCCGGGCTACATCCAGTCGCACAACGCGGAGAGCGGCGAGTTCCAGTGGCGGTTCTATACCGTTCCGCAGAAGGCGGGCGATCCCGGATCGGAGAGCTGGCCGAACGAGGAGATGGCCAGGCACGGCGGCGGCATGACGTGGCAGCCGATCACCTACGACCCCGAGCTCAACTACGTCTTCGTGACCACCGGCAACCCGCAGCCGGTGATCGCGCACAAGAACCGCCCCGGCGACAATCTGTTCACCGGCTCGATCGTCGCGGTGCGCGCCGACTCCGGCTCATTGGCGTGGGCGTTCCAATCCTCACCGCACGACACGCACGACTGGGACTCGACGCAGACGGCGGTCTTGATCGACGACGAAGCCGGCGGACAGAAGCGCAAGCTGATTGCCCAGGCCGCCCGGAACGGCCACTACTTCCTGCTCGATCGCACCAACGGCAAAGCGATCGTCTCCGCTGAGTACGTCAAGAGCAACTGGTGGAAAGGCTACGACGCCAAGGGTCAGCCGATTCCCGACCCCGCCAAGATGCCGCAGGTCGACGGCGCACTCGTGTCGCCGAACCAGGGCGGCGCGACCAACTGGCAATCGCCCAGCTTCAGCCCGCTGACCGGCCTGTTCTACGTGAGCGCCGCGCGCGCCTACAGCATCTATTACATCTACGACCCGAGCGAGAACCCGATGGGATGGGGCGGATTCGATCGCGGCGGCTGGTCCGAGTCGATGCTCCAGGCGATCGACTACAAGACCGGCAAGGTTCGCTGGACGCACAAATGGGAGGGCAACGCGGCGCGCAGCGGGATCGTCAGCACCGCCGGCAACGTGCTGTTCACCGGCGGTCCCTCCAACGACATCGTCGCGCTCGACGCCACGACCGGAAAGGCGCTCTGGCATGCCGGCATCAACGGCCCGATCACGAATGGCCCTATTACCTACGAGCTCGATGGACGGCAGTACGTGATCGCTGCGTCGGGAGATACTCTTTGGGCGTTCGTGCTCAACTCCACGCCGTCGAAGTGATGACGATGACTGAAGACGTCAACTTCCAACTCCCAATCTCCAACTCCCAACTTCCAAAGCGAATGGCTCGTAGCATTGGGGTGAAAATCGCAGCGATCTACCCGATTGCACCGGCTTTCACCCAGGCGAGTTCCGGCGACTCGCTTTGGGAGTTGGAGATCGGGAGTTGGGAGTTGACGAGAGTGCACCTATGAAATTCGCGACCTGCAACGAACACTTCGAGGGCTGGGCGTTCGATCGGCTCTGCAAATACGTGAAGAGCGTGGGCTATGACGGCGTCGAGCTTGCCCCGTTTACACTCGCCCCACGGATCACCGATCTCGGGCCGGTCGAACGCGCGGTCCTGCGCGAGCAGGCAGACGTCGCCGGCGTGCAGATCATCGGCCTCCATTGGCTGCTCGCCGGCACACAGGGCTTCTATCTCACCTCCGCGGACGAGGAGACGCGCGCGCAGACCGGCGAGTATCTGATCGAGCTTGCGAAGGCGACGCGGGATCTCGGCGGCGACCTGATGGTGTTCGGATCGCCGAAACAGCGGTCGCTGCTCCCCGGCGTGTCCTGGGATCAGGCGTTCGATTACGCCGCGGAGACCTTTCGCCGGGTCATGCCGGCAATCGCGGACTGCGGCGTGATGCTGTGCATGGAGCCGCTGGCGCCGGTCGAGACGGATTTCATCAACACCTGCGCCGAGGGCGCGCGTCTCATGGAAGCCGTGGCGCATCCCAACTTCGTCCTGCACCTGGATGTGAAGGCGATGTCGAGCGAGGACCGGCCCGTCGTCGATCTGATTCGCCAGTACATCCCGCGCACCGGCCACTTCCACGCCAACGACCCGAACAAGCGGGGACCCGGGTTCGGCGACGTCGACTTCGTCCCGATCTTCCGCGCCCTGCGCGAGTCCGGCTATGACCGGTGGGTTTCAGTGGAGGTCTTCGACTACACCCCGGACCCCGAAACCATCGCGAGCAAGAGCATCGAATATATGAGGGAGACGGCTGGACGCTATTTCGATTGACCGCCGGACCGCGTGAGATCCCGCAGATTCCGGCCGCAGATCGTGCTGGCCTCGAACTTGTCCCCCTTGGGACCGGTCCAGTGCGTCTCCAGGCTGATCCAGCCCTTGTAGCCATCGCGCTCGAGCGCGCTGATCTGCCCTTTCCAGTCGATCCCCATCTCACCGACCGGGCCCCAGGTCGGCTTGAAATCCTTCACGTAACAGTCCTTGGCGTGCACGTGGACGATCTGATCCGCGGGGAGCATCGCGTACCCCTCGGGGAACGGTTTCTCTCCGAGGATCGACGCGTTCGCCGGATCCCAGAGGATCTTGACGGCCGGATGCCGGAAGCTGGCGAACAGCTTCGCCGTTTCGCCCGCGGTCGCCACATTGCACGCGTGCTCGTTCTCGAGGGCAATGACGACGCCGCGCTTCGCGGCTTCGTCACCGAGCGCCTGAAGCGCGGCCGCGACGCGGTCGTAGGTGCGCTCCGGCTCGACGGTCCGCCAGTACCAGAACACGCGGATGATCCGCGCGCCGGCCCGCTCGGCGACTTCGAACGCCCGCTGCGTGAGCCGCGGCTGATCCTCGTAGGTATGAGCCGAGCCGAACACGTCGTGCTGGACGCGGCTGTCCAGCGCCGGAGCATCCGGCAGCACACACTTCAGGAGCGGTGAGGCCAGCGAGACGACTTCCATGCCGTGGGCTTTGACCGCCGCGCGCACGCGATCGACTTCGTCATCGCTCAGATCGATCATGTTCCGGCCGAACGCGACCCGCAGTTCCGCGCCGGTCATGCCGACATCCGCCATGCCCTTGAGAGCCGACTCGAGATCGTTCGGCGAGAATTCGTCGGTGATGGCCGCGATGGGATAGACGCTCATTCGGGAAGTGGCTTTCCTTTGGTTTCCGGCGCAAAGGGCACCGTCGCAAGACCGATCAGGAACACGAGACACATCGTGACGCCGGCATAGCGCATCGGCTCGGGATAGCCGGCATACACACGGCTGGTCAGCAGGCCGAGCGCCAGCGGCCCGATCGCAGCGACGAACCGGCCGACGTTGTAGCAGAACGAGGTGCCGGTGCTGCGCAGGCGCGTCGGGAACAATTCCGGCAGATAGATCGCGTAGCCGCCGAACAGCGCCAGCTGGCAGAAGCCCATCATCGGAATCATCCAGAAGATGTCGCTGAAGGTGTTGAGGTTCCAGAACGTGTAGGCCGTCGAGAACATCGCCGCGACGAAGGCGATGGCAAACGCCTTCCTGCGGCCGATCTTCTGCGTCACGTGCGTGAACACGTAGATCCCGAAGAACGCCCCGAGGTTCTGCAGCAACGAGACCATGCCGATCCAGAACGTGACCTGTCCGGGCGACAGGTTCGATCGTTCCAGCACCGTCCGGAACAGGTCGAAGCTGAAGAAGCCGATGCCCCACAAGCCGACGACGCCGGCGAACGCCAGCAGCATGCCGATGATCGCGTTGTAGCGCCAGCGCGGATCCGAGAACAGCTCCGTCATCGAGCCGCGGCGCGCCCCGGCCTTGGCTTCGCGCTGCCACCGCTCCGGCTCCTTCAACTTCTTGAACACCACGATGCAGAGCAGCGCCGGGAGCGAGCCGACGAGAAACATCGCGCGCCAGGCGCTGTCGATCACGCCCGCCGACTGCATCGAGCCCAGGATGATCCCGACGGTGGCGGCCATCATGTTGCCGACCGCCGACGACGCCTGGAGCCAGCCGAGCGCGTAGGGCCGCGCCCGATCGGGCAATGACTCGGCGACGAGCGCAACGCCGACCGCGAACTGCCCGCCGACACCGAGTCCGGTCAGGAACCGGTAGAACGCGAAGTCCCACACGCCGACGGAGAAGACGCTCAGCCCCGTGAACATCGAATACAGCAGGATGGTGTAGACCATCGTCCGCGCGCGGCCGATGCGATCGCCGAGAATCCCGAAATAGACGCCGCCGGTCGCCCAGCCGATGATGAAAATCGTCGTGGCGTAGCCGGCGTACTCGGCGATGTTGGCCGGCGTCGCGCCGGGCCCCAGCAGCTCGGCAATCGCGGGTCTCCTCGCGAGATTGAAGAGCTGCTGATCCATCGTGTCGAACAGCCAGCCGAGCGACGCGACCACGAGGACGAACCAGTGGCCCCGATTGAGCTCGCGATACCAGGGCCCGGACACCTGCGCGGCGGGGGCGGAGACGGAATTGGTCGGATGCATCATCGGCGATCGGGATCCGGTTTATCGAGATGGAAGACTTCGTCGAGCGTGCGGCTGAGCGGCCGGCCGTCGTCGGTCGACGGCATCACGTCACGCATGTGGCGCCACCAGCGCTGGCAGACCTCGGTCGCCGCGACCGCCTCCCAGCGCTCCTGGGTGTCGAACTCCACGTAAGCGAATAGATCGTTGGTGTCGCGGTCGATGAAGATCGAATAGTTCTGCACGCCATGGGCCTGCAGCGTGTCGGCCAGCTCCTGCCAGATCGGCTGATGGCGACGGACGTACTCGTCCTGCTGGCCGGGATGGACCGACATTCGGAAGGCACGCCTGATCACGACCGCCCGGCGAGGACCTGTTCCTCGTACGTCCTGATTTCCTGCAGCCAGGCGGCGCCCGGCGGGACGTTCGACCATTCGCAGTAGCGATCCCAGACGGCGCCGAACGGCAGGGTCTTGGTTTCTTCCAGGAGCGCCAGACGGCCGGTGTAATCGCCCGCCGCTTCGAGCGTGCGCAGCGTGTCCGCGGGTTCGAGCAGCGCCTTGAGCAGCGACTTGATCATGTTCCTGGTGCCTATCGTCCACGCGGCGACCCGGTTGATGCTCGCGTCGAAATAGTCGAGCCCGATGTGCACACGCTCGAGGAAGTTGCCACGGACGAGCTCCTGACCGATCGCCTCGAGATCGTCGTTGAGGACGACGACGTGGTCGCTGTCCCAGCGGACGCCCCGGCTCACATGGAGCATGATCTCCGGCAGGAACGAAAGAATCGAGCTGATCTTGTCGGTGACCGTTTCGGTCGGGTGGTAATGCCCGGAATCGAGCGTGAGCAGTTTGCCACGCGAGAGCGCGTAGCCGTAATAGAACTCGTGCGACCCCACCGTATAGCTTTCGCAGCCGATGCCGAACAGCTTGCCCTCGACCGAGTCGCGATTGCAGGCCGGATCGATGTGCTCGTCGAAGATGGCGTCGAGCGCGCTGACCAGCCGCTCGCGCGGCTGCACGCGGTCGATCGGCGTGTCCTTCATGCCGTCGGGGATCCAGAAGTTCGTCAGGCAGGGCGTGTTGAGCGTCTTGCCGATGATCGCGCCGATCCGGCGGCAGGCGATGCCGTGCGCAATCCAGAACTCGCGGATCGCGTTGTCGGCGTGCGACAGCGTGAAGTTGTCGGCCGCGTTCGGATGCGAGAAGAACGTGGGGTTGAAATCCAGCCCGATGCGGAGGTGCCTGGCCCAGTCGATCCAGCCGGCAAAGTGTTCGGGACCGATCTGGTCGCGGTCGACCATGCGGCCGCCGAATTCGCCATAACTGGCGTGCAGGTTGAACCGGTGGGTGCCGGGAATCAGCGACAGCGCTTTCTCGGCATCGGCGCGCAACTCGTCCGGCGTCCGTGCCTTGCCGGGATAGTTGCCGGTCGCGGCCAGACCGCCGCCGAGCCCGGTGCCGAACCGCTCGAATCCGCCGACGTCATCTCCCTGCCAGCAATGGAGCGAGACGGACACCTCGGCCAGCCGCTTCAACGCCGCATCGGCGTTGACCCCCAGCTCGGCGTATCGTTCCTTCGCGATGTCATAGGCTCGTTCGGTTGAATGGCTTGGCATGGTCACGTCCTCGCGGCCGGTTCACGGCGCCTCAGCATATCGCAAAGCTAATCTCTCTCCCCCCGGGGGACTTCGTCCCCCGGACCCCCTTACACGCTCGCTCGCGGGGGCCCCCATGCCCCGCTCCGCTCTCGTGGCTCGCTCGCTTCGCTCACTCGCGACCGTCCGCGAGTCAGTCGGGTGCTCTCAGCTTAGAAGCCCCCGCACGGCCTCGATCTCGTCGTCGACCACCGTGTGCCCCATCTGCTCGTAGATGCGCTCGTCCACTCGCGCGTTCATCCGGCGGAACACCTCCGCCGTCTCGTGCACACGCTCCAGCGGAATGTGCGAATCGACGTCGCTGCAGCCCAGGAAAACCGGCGTTCCGGCAAGCGAACCCGGGTAGTCACGGGGGGTTCCTGGAGGCCCGATCAGGCCGCCGCTCAGGCCGGCGATTGCCGCATAGCGCCGCGGATGACGGGCGGCGAATTCGAGAGACAGGCACGCCCCCTGCGAAAAGCCGACGAACCCGACACGGTCATGTGCGATCCCCTCAGCCGCGAGCCTGGCGACCAGCTTCTCGAGGACGCCCAGCGCCGACGACAGGTACGGTTCGTTCCTCTCGATTGGAGTCAGGAACGAATACGGGTACCAGCTGTGCGCCGCTGCCTGCGGCGCCACATACGCGACATCCTTCAATCGGAACTCGCGTGCCAGGCCCAGAATATCCTCGGCCGACGCGCCCCGGCCGTGAACCAGGACAACCGTCAGCCTCGCATCCGCCGGTTGTGGACCATCGGTCAAGACCAGCTGTCCGGCATGGGGGTCGGGACTCGTGTGTGTCATGAGTGGCGTCATCGACAAGGCGGAGCGGTCAGCCCGCCTCACGTTCGAACGTGAGGTACAGCGGACCGGCTCCGAGAAGACCGAGCAAGGAAAACGTGCCGACCCCGGGCCGGTTGATCGCAATGAAGCGTGCGTGCTCGCCGGGACGGAGATCGAGGTCCAACGTCTTCCAGAACAGCGTGTTGTGAGCGCGAATGCGATGCTCGCCGGGAGTGACGTCGCGGGTCACGGTGTCTCCGAACAGCAGCGTGCCGAACGACTCGCCGTCGAGCGACACCACGATCTGACGATCCCTCACGTCCTTCGGATGCCGGCGAGTCACGGTGACCCGGGCGCTCGGGTTATCCACGAGTCAATTGTATCGGGCGCGCTGCGCCGCTTGCGACTGTGACAAGCTGCAGGTAGCAGGGCGCAAGGAACAAAGAGGGAGATCGGCGGACTATAATCCGGCGGGCTTCGGGCCACATGCATTCGCAGCGCGCTGATCGATCGATGAGGTGGATCACCACCGCCGTGGAAGTGGCTGCCCTCGCGACCATCCTTTGTTCGGCAGCTTGTGCGTCCGCACCCCCGGCGCGAAGTGGGGCCACGGACGAATTCGCTATCGGTGTCGCGGCCGTCGACATCACTCCCGATGAACCGATCCGCCTGACCGGGTATGGCAATCGGACGACCCCGACTGGTGAGGTGCGTCAGCGTCTGCGCGCGAAGGCTCTCGCGTTCGGCGCCGACGGTCAGCAGCCATCCGTCCTCATCACCACCGACTTGATCGGCTTGCCGATGAGTCTCACCGACGCGGTCGCGCGGCGGCTGGCGCCGGCGAAGATCGAACGGGCACGGTTGGCGATCACGGCAACGCACACGCATACCGGGCCGAGCATCGCGGGTGTGCTTCCGCACATCTTTGCCTCGCCGCTCACGCCAGACGAGACGAAGGCGATCGAACGCTACACGACGGACCTCACCGAGAAGCTGACACGCGTTGCCTCTGCGGCGCTCGCGGATCGGCGCCCGGCACGGCTCGCATTCGGTCAGGGGACGGCGCGATTCGCCGCGAACCGGCGGGTCCTGAAGGACGGCAAGTGGACCGCGTTCGGCATCGAGGCGGCCGGACCGGTCGATCACGACCTGCCGGTGCTGGCGGTGCGGGCGCCGGATGGCGTCCTGCGCGCGGTGCTCGTCAACTACGCGTGCCACGCGACCACTTTCGGCGGCAACGACAATTTCATTCACGGCGACTGGCCAGGATCGGTCCAGGCCCTGATCGAGGAGCAGCACCCGCAGGCGATCGCGCTGGTGACGGTCGGGGCCGGCGCGGATGCGAACCCGAACCCGCGCAGCGCCGGCCTCCAGGATGTCGAGCGTCACGCACGCGAGATCGCCGATGAAGTGAAGCGGCTGCTCGGGACGCCGATGACACGGATCACGGCGCCGCCAGCAGGCCGATTCCGAGCGGTGGAGATCGCGTTCGACCGAGTCCCCAGCCGTCAGGAGTGGGAAGCGCAGACGTCGAGAAACGATGCGATAGGGCATCACGCTCGCGCCGTGCTCGCGCGTCTCGACAAGGGCGAGGCGATCCCGTCGACCGCGCCGTACCCGGTTCAAACCTGGACGTTCAGCAACGAACTGGCGATGGTGTTTCTCGGCGGCGAAGTCGTGTCGGATTATTCGCTGCGCCTCAAACGCGAGCTCGACGGCGCCAGGCTCTGGGTCACGGCCTACGCGAATGACGTCCCGTTCTATGTCGCGTCGCGGCGGATGATTCCGGAAGGCGGATACGAGGTCGACCGTTCGATGACCTACTATGGGCAGCCAGCTCCACTTGCCGCGGACACGGAGGAACGAATCGTGACCGCGGTGCGGGAGCTGTTGGGGAGATGAGCCACGTGCAACGTGCCACGGGCTACGTGCGCACGTGCTGTCGTGCCACGCTGCCACGTGCGCACGTGCATTTTGTGCGCACGTGCATTTTGTGCTCACGTGCTTACGTGCTTGTGCTCACGTGCTTTGTGCCCGTCGCACGTAGCACGCAGGACGTAGCACGAAAAGCACGTGAGCACTCAGCGCGTGGCACGCGGCACGTTTTCTACTTCTCCGCGGGCGGACAGCTGCCTGACGCCTCACGCACCGAGACGACCTCGAACTCCTTCAGGTTGAGGTCCTGTCCCGCCGGATCGACCTTGCCACCCGGCGTTGCGGGTTGAGCGGCCGCCCCTTCGGCGGAATCCTTGATCTTTCCGACGATCTCCACCTTCTTACCCACGTGCTGCTCGGCCTGACCCTCGCCGGGTCCCGTCAATTCATAGGCCTCGCCAGCGGCGCCGCTCGTGCCGACGGCTTCTGGTGTCGCGGGTCTTTCGGCTGACGCCGTGGCGCCCGTCGAAACGGTCGCGTTCACGAGGACGAACTCATTGGCCGCCCCTGCGCCGGTCCCGGCCGCGCCTCCGGCGCCTGCACTCTTCGCGCGGCGGTAATCCGCTTCGCGCTGCACGCACCCGACGATCGTCATCTGCGGCTGAGCCGCGGCGGGCGCTGGCTCTTGCGCGGCGGGCGCACCGCCCGCGGGCGGCGCAGTAGGCTGCTGTGTCGCCTGCGCGAACACAGCCATACTCATGGCCAGCACAGCTGCTGAACACGTCGCGCCTGTAATCAATCGGTTCATCGGTGCTACTCCTTCACCTGCAGAGTGATTCGCATAGCACCTTCCTGCAATGCTCAGACCGCTTTCGCGATTGAGGATGCGGTCGTCCCCCGCAGCCGTCACTGCGGCGCGAGACGCGGGGCCGGGCGGGGCGGGCTCTGCCGGCTCATCTCGGTGCCTCTCGTGGTGATGGAGTACTTCGCGAGCATGTTGGGACGCTCCCACGCGGGCATCGCGCGGCGGTCCCGCAGGAACTTGAAGTAGTTCGCGGCCACTTCGGCGAAGTGCGCCTCGTGGCCGACGCGGAACGCGTCGGGAATGGCGACGTGGATGTCGGCGCCGCGATCGTGCACGGCAATCCCCGGATACCGGCCCTGCAGCGCCTTGACTCTCGCGTTGACGGCTGCCAGCACCTCGGCTTTCATCGTGGCCTCGACTGGGACGACGTACAGCTCCGGCCGGAATCGATCGGCGCGGGTCTGACGCACGTCGATGCGGGCGCGCGAGCCGCGATAGAACGCGAAGTGTGAATCGCCCGAACCTGGCGACGCTTCCCAGTCCCAGATCACGTTCAACTTCGTGTGGATCCCGCGCACGGCGTACGAGACGAGCGTGTTGCAGTAGTACTCGAGCGTGCCCCCCTTCACCGATCCGGCGATGCTGGCCGGGAAGCCAGGTTCACCGGTGACGCGCCGAAAATCGGTTTCCGGAATCTTCGTCGGCCAGCGCTGGGCGCCGGTGATCTCGATGTCGGCCCGATAGTCGAGCGCCTGCTCGGGAAAGAGCGTCCACTGGACCAGATCGACCAGGTGCGTGCCGACGTCGTTCAGCCCTTCGGTCTCGGCCGCATCGAAGAACCAGGCCGGCCTGATATTGGGCGCGCCCGCCACCGTCTTCATCAAGTAATGGACGCTCTCCATGTAGACGGCAGGGTCGTCCGGCGTTCCTCGCACGATCGAGCCGAACGTCGCGGGATCGTTCACGAGCTCGCGCTGCAGGATGGACGTGATTTCGAAACGCTCGGTCATGATGTCGTATGCGACGACGCCCTTCGCATCAGCGTCCGCCAGCGCCGCATCGAGCTTCTCGAGATCCGCGGAGGCCAGGATCCACGGCTTGTCGGCGAGGACGTTCAACCCGCCGGCCACGGACGAGACGATGCGCTCGATCTTGGGGCGATTCCGGCCCGACAGCACGACGACGTTGCCCGGCCGTTCGCGGAGCATGCGCTCGAAGAAATCAGGACCCGTGTGCACCTCGACCTGCCACGACGTCGGCCGCTCGCCGCGGGTGTTGAAGGACGACACCCGCTTCAGGTGCTCGAGCAGATCCGGACCGAGCGGCGCGTAGACGTCCACGCGAGGCGCCACGTCCGGATACATTTCCTTTTGAATCAGCGCGGCGTGGAAATGTCCCGGGTCCGCGGTCATCAGCCGCACGCTCGGTGCCGCGCGTCCGCTCTGGCCCGTCACCGCCGCACCTGCGAGCACGATGGCCGCCAGCGCCACGATCGTCTTGATCTGCATCTCCGCCGCCTCGTCATCCGATGTCTACTTTCGTTGGATCAGCACGATATCCGAATTGGGATGGTTGAGCGACGCCAGGATCTGGGCTTCGCGCTGAAAGCGTGCCAGCCGTTGGGAATCGGCGGCGAAGATATCCGGCAGCACCTTGAGCGCGACATCGCGCTGCAGCTCCAGATCGCGTGCACGGAAGACTTCTCCCATGCCGCCGCGGCCGATGGCGGCGACGACCTCATACGGTCCGAGACGCATACCGGGAGCGACACCCATGCCGAACGGCCGAAAAACCCGCCGATTATACGTCGCGCGACAGGCGATCATCCCCCGTGCGGCAGCGCCTTTGCGCTGAAGGTCGATCGCGCGGCGCGTGACCCGCCTATAATCAGCACAACTGCGCGTATGACACCCGACACGAGCACCTCGCGCGGCGGCCTCGGAGAGCGCCGCCTGACGGCCGAACACGTCGCCGCACGGGCCCTGCTCGACGCCGCGACGCTCAAGGACGCCGCACCGAAGATCCTCGAAGCCATCTGCGATGCGCTCGGCTTCGAGCATGCCGCCTTGTGGCGGATCGACCGCGAAGCCAACCTGCTCCGTTGCGTCCACATCTGGAACGCGCCCTTCGCGCACTTCCCCGAATTCGACGAGATCAGCCGGACCGCGACGTTCCCTCCGGGCGTCGGTCTCCCGGGACGCGTCTGGGCCACCGGCGAGCCGGCATGGATCCCTGACGTCGTCCACGATGTCAACTTTCCTCGCGGGCCGATCGCCGCCCGCGAAGGCCTTCATGCCGCGTTCGGGTTTCCCGTGGTCCTGCGCGGCGAAGTGCTTCACGTCCTGGAATTCTTCAGCCGCGACGTCCGCGAACCGGATCAGGAGCTCCTCTCGATGCTCGCCACTGTCGGGCACCAGATGGGGATGTTCATCGATCGGCGCCGCGCCGAAGAGGAGCTCTCGCAGTTCTTCACGCTGTCGCTGGATCTGTTGTGCATCGCCGGCTACGACGGCTACTTCAAGCGCGTCAACCCGGCATGGATGCAGGTCCTCGGTTATACCGAAGAAGAACTGCTCACGCAGCCGTACATGGAGCTCGTCCACCCGGACGATCGTGCCGCGACCGCGGCGGAGTCCGCGAAATCCGCCTCCGGACGCAGCATCATGTACTTCGAGAACCGGTATCTGCACAAGGACGGCACGATTCGCTGGCTGCTCTGGGCGGCCACACCCTACCCGCCGCAGCAGGTCATCTACGCCGCGGCGCGCGACATCACCGAGCGCAAGGCGGCCGAAGAGACGATGGAGTCGTACGCGCGCGACCTGAGGAACTCGCAGTACGCGCTCGAGGACCAGGCCTCCCGGCTCGCGCAGCTGGTCAAGGAGCTCGAAATCGCCAAGCAGCGCGCCGAGGAGGCGGCCGAAGCGAAGAGCGCGTTCCTGGCCAACATGAGCCACGAGATCCGCACGCCGCTGAACGCCATCCTCGGCATGACCATGCTTGCGCTGAAAACGCGGCTGAACTCGGAGCAGCGCGAGTACCTGTCGACGGTCAAGTCCTCGGCGGAGTCGCTGCTCGGAATCATCAACGACATTCTCGACTTCTCGAAGATCGACGCGCGCCGTCTCGAGCTCGAGCACCTCGAGCTCGAGGTCCGCGAGACCGTCGAAGACGCGATCAAGCTGCTCGCGCTGCGCGCGTCGGAGAAAGGCCTCGAGCTCGCCTGTCACATCGCCGCCGACGTGCCGGACGTGGTGCTCGGCGATGCCGGGCGTCTCAGGCAGGTGCTCCTGAACGTCATCGGCAATGCCGTGAAGTTCACTGCCGAAGGCGAAGTCGTGCTCGAAGTCCGCGTCGAGTCCATCGCCGACGATCGAGTCACCCTGCACTTTTCGGTCAGGGATACCGGCATCGGCATTCCACGCGAGATGCAGCGCCACATCTTTCAAGCCTTCACTCAGGCCGACGTGTCGACCACGCGGCGCTACGGCGGCACCGGACTGGGTCTCGCGATCGCGCTGCGGCTCGTGGAGCTCATGGGCGGACGGATCTGGGTCGAGAGCGAGGTCGGCCGCGGCAGCACTTTTCATTTTTCCGCAGTTTTCGACCGCAACGCCACGACCGTAAAGCTCGATACCGCGCCGGAGCCGGCGGCGCTCGACGGCTTGCGCGTCCTCGTCGTCGACGACAACGCGACCAACCGCCGCATTCTCGAAGAGATGCTCGCCAGCTGGCACATGGAGCCGACGGTGGTGGCCAGCGCCGACCTGGCGATGGCCGTCCTGCGCAAGGCCTCACGCGGCGCCAGCCCGTTCCATGTCGTCGTCTCGGACTGCCAGATGCCCGACGTCGACGGCATCACCCTCGCGCGCCAGATCAAGCGCGACGAGCAGCTTCGACGCACGCCGATCGTGATGCTGACCAGCGCGGGACGCGCCGAGGATGCCGCGCGGTGCCGCCAGATTGGCGTCGAATCGTACCTGGTCAAGCCGGTGAAGCAATCGGATCTCCTCGACGCGCTTGCCACCTTGTTCGACGCCCCGACGCGGAGTGCCCACGCCCGGACGGTGACCGAAATCGCTGCTGCCTTCCACGCCCTGCGCGTCCTCGTCGCGGAAGACAACGCCGTCAACCGGAAACTGGTCACCAAGCTTCTCGAGAAGCGCGGGCACGGGGTCATCTCGGTGGAAAACGGGCGCGAAGCGATCGCCTCGATCGAGTCGGCCATCGAGCCCTTCGATCTGGTCCTGATGGATCTGCAGATGCCGGAAATGGGCGGATTCGAGGCAACCCACGAGATTCGCGAACGTGAGAAGCAGACCGGCGGGCACCTCCCCATCGTCGCGCTCACCGCGCACGCCATGGCGGGGGATCGCGAGCGGTGCCTCGCGGCCGGCATGGATGCGTATCTCGCGAAGCCGATCGATGTCGACGAGCTCATCGTGACGATCGAACACATCGGCAGCGGCGTTCCAAACGAATCGTCCGGTACCACCCCGAGCGGCAATCGTCGCCCCCGGACCTCATCTTCGACGAACGAGCCGCGTTGGCGCACACCGGTGGCGATCGGCGGTTGTTGAAGGAAGTGGTGGGGTTCTTCCGGACCGACGCCCCCGCGTACATCAAGCGCATCGAACGGGCAGTGAAGCAGCAGGACGGCGAGGCACTTCGCAGCGCCGCGCACGCGCTGAAGGGAGCCATCGCCACGGTGGGGTCACCAGCCGGGCGTCAGGCTGCGGCAGCGCTGGAACAGGCCGGCCGCGTCAGCCGGTTCGACGACGCCGCCACAGCTCACAGGCAACTGCTCGAGCGGATGCGGAAGCTGGATGACGCGTTCGAGGCGGCCGGACTCGCGCCACGCAAGACCAACACGATCAAGAAGAGCAAGAAGGCTCCCGACTCCCGTCGATCTGCAGCGAGAAAGCGGCCCCGTTCATGAGCAAGATCCTGATAGTGGATGACGATCGCACGACCCGGCACGTCCTGCGGCGAGTGCTCACCGCCGCCGGGTTCACGACCACCGTGGCGAAGGATGGTGTCGAGGCGTTGAAACTGCTCCGGGCGCGCCGCTACGACCTGCTCCTGCTGGACGTCTGGATGCCTCGAATGAACGGGCTCGATCTCCTCACGCAACTGCGGAGCCGCAAGACCCGGCCACGCGTCGTCGTCATGACCTCTGACGATGCCCCCGAGACGCTGCTCAAGGCGGTCCGCGAACAGGCCTACCAGTACGTGAACAAGCCGATTGAGCCGAAGGCGCTCCTGCAGACGGTTCGCGACGTGCTCAAGGCGCAGGCTCCGCCGCCGATCGAAGTCGTCTCGGCCCGGCCGGAATGGGTGGAGCTGGTCGTCCCGTGTACGCGCGACGCCGCCGAGCGCATCCAGAATGTGGTGACCCAGCTCGACGCCCACCTGGATCCCGAGCTGCGGGAATCGATCGCGTACGCGTTTCGGGAGCTGCTGCTGAACGCCGTGGAATGGGGGGCAAGCTCGATCCGAGCCGCAAGGTCCGGATCTCCTGCCTGCGGGCCAAGCGGATGCTGATCTATCGCATCGCCGATCCCGGGTCCGGATTCAATATCGAGAACCTGCCGCATGCGGCGATCGGCCACGAGCCGGAGGAACCGATCGCCCACGTGCTCGTCCGCGAAGCCAAGGGGCTCCGGCCGGGCGGGTTCGGGCTGTTGATGGTGCGGGCGAGTGTCGACGAGCTGCTCTACAACGAGAAGCGGAACGAGGTCGTCTTCGTGAAATACCTCGATCCCAAGCCGGCGTCAGACAAGCAAACGGGCTGAGGATCGGTTCCGGATCGAGTGCTGAACGATCTATCCGCCGTAGTAGCCGCTGCGAGCCTTTACTGTCGCCGACGGCCGCTTGACCCGGACGTCGAGCCGGCGCCACTCGCGGCCTGCTGAGGCCGCTTCGATCGCGAGCACGTACTGTTGCCGCAGCTCGCCGACGAGGCTCGACGCGGCGACCACGGTTTCGGGGAAAGTGCTCGCGAAGACCAGCTTGCCCCCTGTCCATTCCGCGAGATCCCGCAGGTCTGCAGCTTCCGAGGCAGCAGCGCGCTCGACTGACTCCAGCATCGACGCGCTGATCGATGGATGGCACGGTCGCCACGACGTAGACAGGTACCGCAATAGAGCTGGCCAGGCCGGACACCTCCGGCGGCGGTCAACGTCGCTGCTGGTATCGATTCCGTCCGTGAGGACGATGATGGCTTTGTGCGCAGCCGACCGCTCCGACAGCTTGCGGGCCGCCGCTGCCGTCGCGTCGTAGAGCGATGTCGAACCGAACGGCGAGAATTCGTCCAGCGCGCCCCTGAGCTCGTCCAGATTCGTCGTGAACGGACGGCGCTCATGAAGCTGCGAATCGAAAGTGAAGACCGCGACCTCGTCCTGGCCAGGGCTGAGCTGCGACAACACCGAGTCGAACGTCTGGCGCGCCATCGCCAGCTTCGACGCCATGCTCATGCTGCCGCTCATGTCTACGAGAATGGCCAGACTGACGGGCGAGCGCAGATCCGCGCGGATGGACAGGATCTGCCGGAGCTGACCGTTGTCGCGGACCTCGAAGTCTTCGGCCGTCAGGCCGTGCAGCGGGCGCCCCCGATTGTTCCGCACTGACGCCTGGATCGTGACGACGTCAGCCGAGCTGCGGAACCGCTGACGCGGCTCCGAATCGGGGGCCTGTGCAAAGAGCGGCGCCATTCCCGAAAAAACGAGAAGGAACACCACCACGAGGGTCTGACGGATTCGTACTTTCATGATCGCCCTGCGATCCGGACGAAGCGGGCACGGACAGGCTGACGACAGCTCCGCCTGGGCAGCTCGGCCGGCTACTGATTTTGGGGAACGACTTATGATAACACGATACGGTTCCGGTGAATATGGAGGATCCGGGAATCGTTGAGGTGAAAGCCAGATCGGCTGGGGCCGGCCTCCAGAAGTCCTATCGGCCCGCCGGCACTGCCGCGTCAGTGCGTCATCGCGTGCAGCAAGACGTTGATTCCAAAGGCATAGCCGCCGGGGGAGAACTGGCGGAAAAAGGCTGGATCTTCGCCTTCACGCTCCCATGAGTCTGCGATGTCCGTGTTGTGCGTCATCACGACGAGAATGCGGCCGGCATGGTCGCGGATGACCCGGAAATGCACTTCCTCACTGTCGAATCCCCGCTCCGAGGTGATGCTCCCCCCTACCCCGCGCCAGAACTGGATATTGGTGATCTGCGGCGCGTTGGCGACATTGAACTGGCTCCGGAAGATGGGGTCGTTAGCCGGTACGTCGATAATCGGGTACGTCGGAGGGTGGCAGAACCGTCGCGATTTGCCGGGTCCAGTGCTCCCACGCCGCCGTCCCCCAGAAATCGTCGACCCACAGGAACCCGCCCTTGAGCAGGTACTCGCGAAGGCGATTCGCCTCCTCCGGCGTAATGCCGACGGTCCCGACGTCGGACGCCATCGTGAAGGGACAGTTGAACAGGGCGTCATCGGTCAGCCGCACGACCCAGTGATTGGGCTGGCCCCGCTCGTCCCGGCTGATGCGGGTCTTGGTGAGCTCTGACAGCCGAGTCATCAGATTGATGTCCGCGTAGGGGTAGTCCGTAGTCCAGCCCATGCCCATCGGCTCTTCTCGAACGCGGTCGTACATGATGCGGCAGAACGTGAAATCCGCATCAGGCATCTCGGGCGGCGCGAAGCGGGCGGGGAATCGGCCCTCGCGAAACCGCCACTGGCCGAATGCGACCCCCGCGAAGAGCAGCAGGAGCGGAACCCACACCACGGGCGAGCGGAGTCCGCGAGCGACTACGCCGGCGCCAGCGTGCATGACGAAGCCGGGAAGCTTCATGACCTGCCTTACGCGATTGTAGTCTCGGCCGGACCGGACAGCTGATGCTATCGTTTTGCACAGATGTCTGACAGCCGCAAACGCCGATTTCCCTTGCTCCCGTGGGTGTTGCTGGCTGCCGGCCTGGTCATTGGCGCGGGCGATGGGCCCCGACAGACGCAGTACGCCGGCCGCGCAAACCGACGCGGCGGCGAGCGGCAGCGGCGGCATCAATCGCCCGGAGCACCGCGACAAGGCCCATCTGATTCTGATCTCGTTCGACGGATTTCGCGCAGATTACTTCGATCGGTTCGACCTGCCGAACATCCGCCGCGTACTCCGGCGCGGGGTGCGCGCACCGAGCGATGATCCCGGTGTTTCCGTCCGTGACGTTTACGAACCATTACTCGCTGGTGACCGGCCTCTATCCCGAGCGCCACGGCATCGTCGCCAACAGCTTCTACGATCCGGGACGCAAGGCCAGCTATTCGTTTCGCGACCAGAAGACAGTTACCGATGGCACCTGGTATCGCGGCGAGCCGATCTGGGTGACCGCCGAGTCGCAGGGCATGGTGTCGGCCTGTTTCTTCTGGCCTGGATCGGAAGCCGCGATCAAAGGCATCCGCCCGACGCATTGGAACACATACGATTCGAACGTCCCGAACAACACACGGATGGAGAGCGTGCTCGGCTGGCTGCGCCTGCCGGACGAGAGCCGCCCTCACGTCATCACCACGTATTTCGCCGATCTCGATGCGGCATCCCACCGCGGCAGGCTCGATGGCGCCGGTATCGGGGAGGCCCTGACCTCGCTCGACCGCACCCTCGGGCTGCTCCTCGACGGCATCGAGGCCCTGCCGATACGCGATCGCGTGTACGTCCTGCTCACGTCGGACCATGGAATGGTGGAAACGGCGGCGTCACGAACCGTTCTGATCGGATCGCTCGTGGACTCGGCAACCGTCCGGGTCGGATTCGCCGGAGCGGTGGCGAGCCTGCACGTGTCTGGCGGTCCGGATCAGGCGCTGAAAACGCGGGACCAGGCCAACGCCCAACTGAAGAACGGCCGCGCTTATCTGCGAGCAGAACTGCCGGAGCGGTACCATTACCGGGCCGATCCTCGAGCTGGCGACGTCGTGATTGTGATGGACGAGGGCTGGACAGCCGAGACGTCGATCATCTCGAAGCTTCGCATCGTCGGACCATGGGGCGAACATGGCTGGGATCCGGCGCTGCAGTCCATGCGCGCGATCTTCGCCATTGCCGGCCCAGGCCTGCGGGAGGGAATCACGATTCCGGAGGTCGACAGCGTCGACGTCTATCCGCTGATGACCGAGCTCCTGGGCTTGCGCGCAGCGGACGGCATCGACGGGCGCGCGGACCGGATACGCCGTCAGATCCTTCGTAATTGAAGCGCCGGCGACGCCCTGCCAGCGCGGGAGTCAGCCGCGAATGGTAGGATGCAACCTTGGGAATCGGGACTCGGGACTGGGGCTGGTCTCGGGATCGGGGATCAGGATCGGGGAATTCCGTTGCTCCTCCAGGGGTTACGGGTATCTGTGGGATGCGGGGACTTTGATTTCCGCCGGACACCAGCACAGCCTGTCATGCGCCACGCGCGATTCCTTATAGTTCTGCTCATCGGCACGGTCGTGCTGGGCGGTCTGTCACTGGCCGCGCAGAGCACGCCGGTGGATCCGAATGCGCCCGGGGGGCGCGAGCTCGTCGCCCTGACCGAATTCGACATTCTCAGCACCAAGGCCGGCTACATTCCCTCCGACGAGTTCATCAAGTTCCTGAACGACGGGACCGCCGGGATCAAGGAGCAGGACCTGTTCGCCGGACGTGGCCCGCTCGCTATCCTGTTCATCGTGTTCGTCGGCGGACTTGCGCTGAACCTCACGCCCTGCGTCCTGCCGATGATTCCGATCAACCTGGCGATCATTGGGGCCGGGACGCAGGCGGGATCGCGGCGTCGCGGGCTTCTCCTCGGTTCAGCGTACGGACTGGGAATGGCGCTCGCGTATGGAGCGCTCGGCCTCGTCGTGACGCTGACGGCCAGCACGTTCGGGACCGTGAACGCGTCGCCCTGGTTCAACCTCGCCATCGCCGTGCTCTTCGTCGTGCTCGCGCTGGCGATGTTCGATCGGATCAACATCGACTTCTCACACCTTCTGAGCCGCGTGCGGGTCGGCACGCCGGGCCGCGGCAACTTCGTCGTCTCGTTCGTGATGGGGGGGATTGCCGCACTGCTCGCAGGCGCGTGCGTGGCGCCGGTCGTCATCCAGGTGGTGCTCTTCGCGAGCAACCTGTATGCGAACGGCACGCCGATCGCGCTCGCGCTGCCCTTCGTGCTCGGACTGGGGATGGCGCTGCCCTGGCCGATCGCCGGCGCCGGCCTGGCCGCGCTCCCGAAACCCGGACGCTGGATGGTCAGGGTCAAACAGGCGTTCGGCGTCGTCATTCTCGCGACCGCCGCCTACTACGGCTATGAGTCCTACAGCCTGTTCCGCCACGCCAGCGGCGGCAGCGCGATCGCCGCGGCAGGTGTCGGTGAAGGCGGCTGGCACCCTTCGCTGCTGGAAGGGCTCGAGGTCGCGAAACGTGAAAACAAGCCGGTGATGATCGACATGTGGGCCACCTGGTGCAAGTCGTGCGGCGTCATGGACAACACAACCTTCAAGGATCCGAAAGTGATCGCCGCGCTCGACCGCTTCGTGAAGGTCAGATTTCAGGCCGAGGACCCCGAGGCAGAGCCCGCGAGAAGCGTCATGTGGCGATTCGATGCGATCGGCCTTCCAACCTACGTCATCCTCCAACCTCGTTCACGCTGAGCGCGACCGGCCGCTCCGACCGTGCGATGCATGAACACCGCTGCTCAGGATTCTGAAGCATGTGGACAGTCAGGCATCGCAGTCAGCCGCTGATCGCCCTCGCGCTCGCCGTGTCGGCGTTCGTCCTCACGGAGGCACAGCGTCCGCCATCGCCATCCGCCAATTACCACGCCTGGTCCGTCTACGGCGGCGGCCCGGAGCAGCTGCGCTACTCGAGCCTGACCCAGATCAATCGAAACAACGTGAAGCAGCTCGAGGTCGCGTGGACCTACGACAGCGGTGAGTCCGGCGATCTGCAGACGCAGCCGATCATCGTCGACGGCGTGCTCTACGGCTACACGCCCGCGCAGAAGGTGTTCGCGCTCGACGCGGGAAGCGGCAAGGCCCTGTGGACGTTCGACGCGAAGCTGCAGGGCCGCGGGCCGATTCGCGGCCTGATGTTCTGGGCTGGTGACCGGAACAACGAAGCACGACTCCTCGCGCCGGCGCACGAGTACATCTACGCCCTCAACCCCCGCACAGGCGTCCCGATCGCGACGTTCGGCGACGGCGGCCGCATCGATCTTCGCAACAATCTTGGCCGCGATCCGAAAGGTCAATCGGTGCGGCTGACCACGCCGGGCGTGATTTTCAAAGACCTGATGATCGTGGGAGGACGCGTCAACGAAGGCCTCCCTGGCTCGCCCGGACACATCCGCGCCTACGACGTACGCACCGGGGCGCTGCGCTGGACGTTCCATACCATTCCGCATCCCGGGGAAGTCGGCTACGAGACCTGGTCGAAGGACTCATGGACCTACAGCGCCGGGGCGAACAGCTGGCCCGGAATGGCGCTCGACGAACGCCGCGGCATCGTCTTCGTCCCGACCGGTTCCGCGGCGGCCGACTTCTACGGCGCGAATCGTCTCGGCGACAATCTCTTCGCCAACACGCTGCTCGCGCTGAACGCCGAAACCGGAAAGCGGATCTGGCATTTCCAGATCGTCCGCCACGACATTCTCGACCGCGATCTCCCGACGCCGCCGAACCTCGTGACGGTACGCCAGAACGGCCGGGTCATCGACGCGGTGGCGCAGGCGACGAAGCACGGCTATGTCTTCCTGTTCGATCGCGCGAACGGCAAACCGCTCTTCCCGATCGAGCAGCGGAAGTTCCCGGCGAGCGACGTGCCGGGCGAAGTCGCGGCCGCGACCCAGCCGATCCCCACCCTGCCGAAGCCGTTCGCGCGGCAGGTCCTCACGCGCGACATGCTCACGAGCCGGACGCCCGAAGCGCAGAAATGGGCCCAGGAGGAATTCGACAAGTACCGCAGCAACGGGCCGTTCGCGCCGCTGACCGTCGGGCAGCAGACCTTCGTCTTCCCCGGTTACGATGGCGGCGCCGAATGGGGCGGCTCGGCGTTCGACCCGACCACCGGCCTCCTCTACATCAACGCGAACGACATCGCGTGGAGCGGGTCGCTGGCGCCCGACGACGCGGGACAGAGCGGGCGGAGCTTGTACTTGAGGGACTGCGCGAGCTGCCATCGCGACGATCGGGCCGGCACTCCGCCGCAGATTCCCTCGCTCATCGGGATCGCCGAGCGCAAATCGCGGCCCGAGCTCACGGCCGTCATCCAGAAGGGAGGGGGCCGCATGCCTGCCTTCCCCAACCTGCAGCCGTTCGCGGTCAACGCGATCGTGCAGTACCTGGCGACAGGTGAAGACACGCCGACGCCCGCGGCCACCGTGTCCGACACCTACGTCAAATACCGTTTCACCGGCTACCGGAAGTTCCTCGATCCCGATGGCTATCCCGCGGTGGCGCCGCCGTGGGGTACGCTCAACGCGATCAACCTGAGCACCGGCGCCTATGCGTGGCAGATCCCGTTCGGCGAATACCCGGAGCTGGCCGCGAAGGGCTTGAAGAACACCGGCAGCGAGAACTATGGCGGCCCCATCGTGACCGCTGGCGGGCTGCTCTTCATCGGCGCGACCAACCACGACCGCAAGTTCCGCGCGTTCGACAAGGCCACGGGCGAGCTGCTCTGGGAGACGCTCCTGCCATTCTCGGGCAATGCCACGCCGGCCACGTATGAGGTGAACGGCCGCCAGTTCGTGGTCATTGCGGCGTCGGGCGGGAAGTCACGCGAGCCGAAAGGCGGCGTTTATGTCGCGTTCGCGCTGCCGTCGAAGCCGGCCAAATCAGGCAGTTAGTTGTTCTTCTGACGCACGAGTTCCTCCAGCACGTCGGCCGCACGATCGATCTCGATTTCCGTGTTGTAAAAGTGCGGCGCCATCCGGATCCCGGCGCCGGGGCGATAGTCGACGATCACCGCGCGGCGAATCAGCTCCTGGGTCACCGCGTAGCCATCGGGTACGTCGATGATCACCGCGCCGGCGCGCTCCGCATCGTCGTCTGGCGTGTTGATGCGAAAGCCGGCGCTGCGCGCGCGATCGATCAGCCGGCGTGTCAGCCGCAGTGACTTCGAGCGGATCGCCTCGACGCCGATCTCCGCGACGATCTCGTAGCCGGCTCGCGCGGAGTAGAGCGCGGGGACGTTCGGGGTACCGCTCTGAAAGCGCTCCGGCGCGCTCGCATAGCGGATCGGCGCCGCTTCGAACGCAAACGGATCCTCGTGCGCCGCCCAGCCGACGAACGCCGGCTCGAGGCTGTTCGCGAGATCGGGCCGCACGTAGAGATAGCCGGCCCCTGGTCCGCCGCACAGCCACTTGACCGATCCGCCCACGGCGAAACCGGCGCCGAGCGCCTGGAGGTCGACCGGGATCACACCGGCCGCCTGATAGATATCGAGGATGACGTGCGCCCCGACGCGGTGCGCCTTCTCGATGACCGCCTCCGCGCGCTGGATGTAACTGCTGCGGAACAGCACGAGCGACAGCGGCACCAGGACGGTCCGATCGTCGATCGCCTCGAGCAGCCGGTCGAGGTTCGTCCGTATCCCGTCGTCCGAGGGAACGATGACGATCTCTGCGCCGTAGCGCCGGAACCCCTCGAACAGGTAGATGTTCGTCGGGAACTCGAGATCGGTCATGACGATCCTGCGCCGCGGGCCGTCGTAGCGAAAACACGATCCGATGATCCCCTGCGCGACGCTGGCGTTCTGGTGCATCGAGATGGTGCGCGGCGGCGCACCAACGATCGGCGCGAGCAGATCGCCGACGGTGCGGCCCATCTCCCACCATCCCTCCGACCACGCCCGCACTCCCCGGCTGCTCCACGCCTCGGCGAAGGCCGCGAGGCGCGCATGCGCCCGGCGCGGCATGGCGCCGAGCGAATGGCTCACGAGGTAGGTGCAGGTGTCGACGATGGGGAATTCGGCGCGCCAGGAAGCGAGCGGATCGTCGCCGGCGAGCGGTGGCCCGGAAAGTGGCGGCAATGTCGGCACGATCAGAGGTTCAAATCGATCCAGACCGCCTTGACCTGCGTGTAGTGCTCGAGCGCGTGCGCGCTCATTTCGCGGCCGAACCCGCTCTGCTTGTATCCACCGAACGGTGCGGCGGTGTCGTAGACGTTGTAGGTATTCACCCACACCGTGCCGGCCTGCAGCTTCTTCGCCACGTAGTGCGCCTTCTTGATGTCGCGGGTCCAGACGCCGGCCGCGAGTCCGTACTGGCTCTCGTTCGCCTTCGCAATGGCCTCGTCCAGGTCCGCGAACTCGATCGCGGCCAGGACCGGCCCGAAGATCTCCTCGCGCGAAATCGTCATCTCGGACTTGACGTCGGCGAAGACGGTCGGCTGGACGAAATAACCCTTGCCGGTGCCGATGTCGGCGCGTTGACCGCCGGCCATGAGCGTCGCCCCTTCGCGCTTCCCCGATTCGATGTAGCCGAGCACGGTGTCGAGCTGCTTCTTCGAAGAGATCGCGCCGAAGCGAGTCTTGGGATCCATCGGGTCGCCAGGCACCATCTTCTTCGCCCGGGCCGCGAGCTTGTCGAGAAACTCGTCCTTGATGGAACGGTCGACCAGGAGCCTGGAGCCGGCGGCGCAGACCTCCCCCTTGCCGTAGAAGATGCCGATGGTGGCGCCGCGGACCGCGGCCTCCATGTCGGCGTCCGGCAGCACGATGTTGGGGGATTTTCCGCCGAGCTCCAGCGTGATCTTCTTGAGCGTGTCGGCGGCGCTCCTCATGATCGACTTCCCGGTGCCGGTATCGCCGGTGAAGGCGACCTTGTCGATCCCCGGATGCTCCACAATCGCCTGGCCGACCGTCGATCCCGGACCGGTGATGACGTTCAGCACGCCCGGGGGCAGTCCCACTTCCACGGCGATCTCGCCGAGTGCCAGGGCCGTGAGCGGAGTCTGGCTCGCGGGCTTGAGGATCACCGTGTTGCCGCAGGCCAGGGCGGGCGCCACTTTCCAGGCCGCGAGCAGCAGCGGGAAGTTCCACGGCACGATGGCGGCAACGACCCCGACCGGCTCGCGCAGCGTGTAGGTGAGATGGTTACCCTTGACCGGGATCGTCTCACCCATCAACTTGTCCGACCAGCCGCCGTAATACTCGAAGCACTCGGCCGCCGCCGGGATCTCGATCTGCCGTGACTCCGTGATCGGCTTGCCGTTGTGCAGGGTTTCGAGCCGCGCGACATGGTCCGCCCGCTCCATCAACCGGTCGCCGAGCTTCCGCACCAGGCGCCCGCGCTCGCGCGCGGACATCGCGCTCCACGGCCCGGCCAGCGCCGCTCGCGCCGCCGCCACCGCGGCATCGACATCGGACGCGTTCGCCGCCGCGACCTCGGCAATCACCTCTTCGGTCGCGGGATTCACCACCGGCATCGTCTGTCCGGACGACGAGCCGCGCCATTCGTTGTTGATGAAGAGAGCTCCAGCCTGCGACGTCAACTCGCTCAGCTCCCAACTCCCGACTCCCAAGAAGCATCAGTCGAACGAGCTGGGTGGAATACGTGACAACGAGCTCTCCGAGTACGACTTTCACCCGGCGCTGTCGAACCTCGCGCGTTGGCAGTTGGGAGTTGGGAGTGTGGGAGTTGACGTCATGTCGTCAGGCCTCGGTCCTGACATACTCGAAGTCGAGCGGCAGCCGGTTGATGCCCCGCAAAGGCGGCGCGATGTAGTTTGCGAACTTCCCGGGCTCGTACACCGGCTCCGCCATGATGCTGAGGAGGTAGTCGCGGTCCGCCGCCGAAGGCAGCCATTCGTGCTTCCGCCGTTCCCAGTCCTCATCGGAGATCGGCGCCCCGTTGGGGTCGAAGTGCAGCGCCGAGAACATGCCGATCCCGCGGTTGAACTTGCGATCGGGCAATCGTACCCGTTCGGACATGCCGTGGCGTTCGAAGATCTTGTTCCACCGCTCGATGCCCGCCTGGCAGTCGCCGACGTACCAGTCGCGCAGCACCTCGTTCATCGCGGTGCGCATCGGGATCGCGCGGCGCGTGAGCGTGCCTTCGGCGGCAACCTCGAGCTCGTAGAACTTGTCGACGACCACGTGATCGTCCCACTTCTCTTCCTGCGCCCGGCCCTTCAGGCCGTTGGCGAAGTACGACGCGGCGTTGGTCGAGATCTCGTTGCCGTGCAGATCGAGCGACAGGCTGAACCACAGGTTGATGAACTTCTGGATCGTCGGCAGGTCGATCCCGCCAAGCCGGCGCACGTCCTCCGAGAACCCGGCCTGCTTCATCAGCTGGCAGGTGCGCTCGATGATGCGCGCGACGCCGGTTTCACCGACGAACATGTGGTGCGCTTCCTCGGTGAGCATGAACCGCGTCGTCCGCGACAGCGGATCCAATGAACTCTCGGACAGCGACAACAGCTGCGACTTGCCATCGCGATCGGTGAACATGGTGAACATGAAGAAGTCGAGCCAGTTGTCGATCGGCTCGTTGAACGCGTCGAGGATGCGCGGCTTGTCCCGGTTGCCGCTCTGCCGCGCCAGCAGCTCCTCGGCCTCGTCGCGGCCGTCGCGGCCGAAGTAGGAGTGCAGCAGGTAGACCATCGCCCAGAGGTGCCTTCCCTCCTCGACATTCACCTGGAACAGATTGCGCAGATCGTACAGGCTCGGGCAGCGCTGGCCGAGCCATCGCTGCTGCTCGACGCTCGCGGGCTCGGTGTCCCCCTGCGTCACGATCAGGCGCCGGAGCTGATTACGGAATTCCCCGGGCACCTCGTGCCACACCGGCTGGCCGGCGAAATCGCCGAACCCGATGCGCCGGTCGTGGACTGGATCGGCCAGAAAGATGCCCCACCGGTATTCGGGCAGCTTCACGTACTCGAAGTGCGCCCACCCCGAGGGATCGACGCTCACCGCGGTGCGGACGTAGACCTGGTGATAGTCCTGGAACCCCTGCGGTCCCATGTCGCGCCACCACTGGATATACGCGGGCTGCCAGTGCTCGAGCGCCCGCTGCAGCCGCTTGTTGCTCGACAGACCGACGTTGTTGGGAATCTTTTCGGCGGAAATCATTCACGTGCTCCGTGCTACGTGCTGGGTGCGAACGTGCCTCGTGCTACATGCACACGTGCGGACGTGCCGATCGTGCTACGGGCTACGTGCGGACGTGCTTTTGTGCTACGTGCTTCGTGCCTCTCGCTACCTCGTGGCTTCCGGCTTCAGCCGGAAGGACCGTGCCCTTGCCGGAAGACTCTGGGCTTCAGCGGTCGACCATGACTATGTCCTATTGAAATCGAACTCCGCCCTTCCCTGCGTCCCGTAGGCCGTCAGCGCGCCCTTCTCACCGACGGCGTTCGGCCGGATGAAGATCCAGTTCTGCCAGGCGGTGAGCCGGCCGAAGATCTTGGTTTCCATCGTTTCCGGTCCAGCGAAGCGCAGGTTGGCTTCCATCCCCGTCAGGGCGTCAGGCGACAAGGCGGCGCGGCTTTCGATTGCCAGGCGCACCTCGTCGTCCCAGTCCAGATCGTCCGGCGCGAATGACACGAGACCGGCCTCGAGCGCCTCTGACGCGTCGAACGGCTTGCTTTCCTCGAGCAGCTCGCCGACGAGCTCGGGCTGCGCGAGCAGGCGGGTCTCGAGGCGCGTGAGGCCGTTGCTCATCTTCAGCAGACCGCCGTTCATGCCCGAAAGCGCGATCGCGTTGGGGCGGTCCGGATCGTCGAGCATGTAGGAGCGATCCGCCGCGAGCGCGAGCTCGAACAGCGTGCCGGCAAAACAGCTCCCCGGCTCGATCAGCGCGAAGAAGCTGCGCGACGTCAGGTCCATGCGCTTCAGCGTTCGCTTGATCAGGTGCACGATTTCGCCGACGAGCCAGTGGGCCTGATGTTCGAGCAGGGCCGCGTCGACCGCAAGGACATCCGCGGCGCTCCCCTGCGTCTTGACCACGACCGTGCCGATGAGCGACTCGTTCAAGCGAAGCCGCAGCAGCACGTCGTCGAGCTCGCGGAACGCGCGCAATGGCCAGAATCGATCGCCCGCGGCGACGATGGCTTCAGGCGCCGCCGGCTGAGGTCCGTCCGGCGCGGTGATCGTCAACGTCGCGACCCGCTTCTCGCGATCGATGTCCAGTGACACGGCGGAATAGCGAATCGTCGAGTCGCTGACGGTTGGACTGAGCGGATTCAGCTTGATGCCCGGTCCGGACGCCGGACGGCTCGAGAGCCCGGCCAGCTCATTGGCCCTGCGCGCCACGCGCTCCCTGAACTGGCTCGTCGGATGCACCGCGTCGACGAGGCGCCACTCGACGGCGCGCTTCCCCTTGACGCCTTCCGCCACCGTGCCGAAGAAGTCCGCGAGATCACGACGGACCTTCCGCTTGTCAACGAGACGAGTCAACCCGCCGGTGCCCGGCAGCACGCCGAGGAGCGGCGTTTCGGGAAGGCTGACCGCGGAATTGCCATCGTCGACGAGCAGGATCTCATCGCACGCCAGCGCGAGCTCGTAGCCGCCGCCGGCGCAGATGCCGTTCAGCGCCGCAAGGAACTTGATGCCCGTATTGGCGCTGGCGTCTTCCATCGCGAGGCGCGTCTCGTTGGTGTATTTGCAGAAGTTCACCTTCCACGCATGCGTCGATCCCCGCAGCATGAAGATGTTCGCGCCCGCGCAGAAGACACGCTCCTTCAGGCTCGTGATGACGACGGTGTGGACTTCCGGATGCTCGAAGCGGATGCGCTGAATCGCATCGGCGAGCTCGATGTCCACTCCCAGATCGTACGAATTGAGCTTGAGCCGGTAGTCGGGGCGAAGGCCGCCATCCTCCTGCACATCCATCGACAGGGTCGCGACGGGGCCCTCGAAGGACAACTTCCAGTGGCGATACCGGTCAGGAGACGTCTCGAAGTCGACGGGGAGCGAGGCGTTGGTCGCAGCCGATTCCATCCGGTCAAGCCTACTTGCGGACTCGAATGGCTGTCAAGGCACTATACTGCTCAATATTCGATCTAAGCGTAGTATATTGCGCCAATGCCCGAAGACCTCCTGACCGCGCTCGGCCGCCGCACCCGCACAGCGCGGCTCGATCGGGGATGGACGATTCGTGAAGTGGCGGAACGCTCTGGCCTCTCGCCGAGGTTCCTGGTGCAGCTCGAATCCGGCAAGGGCAACATCTCGGTTCGACGGCTGGCGCACATGGCCGAGGCGTTGGAGACGACTCCCGCAGCGCTCTTGTCGGAGTCCAGTGAGACACCGCCGGCGGTCGTTGCATTGCTGGGATTGCGCGGCGCCGGAAAGACGACGATTGGCCGTCGGCTCGCCAGGCGGCTCCGAATGCCGTTCGTCGAGCTCGATCGTCTGATTGAGGAGGCGGCCGTTCTGAGTCTCAGCGAGATCTTCTCGCTGCACGGCGAAGCGCACTATCGCCGCCTGGAGCGGGACGTGCTGGAGCAACTGCTGCGGGAGCGGCGGCCGATGGTGCTGGCGACCGGCGGCGGGCTGGTTGCCTCACAGGAGGCATTCTCGCTCCTGCGCCGGTTCGCGACCACGGTCTGGCTTCGGGCTCGACCCGAGGATCACTGGAATCGCGTGGTCCGTCAGGGCGATCGCCGTCCGATGGTCAATCATCCCCAAGCGATGGCCGATCTGCGTGCGCTGCTCGCCGCGCGGGAGCCGTTGTACGCGGCGGCAGATCACACCATCGACACGTCGGCCGTGCGGATACCGAGAGTCGTCGACGAAATCTACGGAAGGCTTACGAGGCGGGCGTGAGACGCGGAGACGGCTGGCAGCGGGCCGGAAACCCGCAACAGCCGATCAATACACGTCGTCTCCCCAGGAGGCACCTGCCGCAACCGCGGGCCGCGCGCCTGCCTGCGAATCGCGCTGTTCGCCACCGCTGAGCCGCTGACGAATCTGTGCGTGCAGCCAGCCGACTGCGTCGGGCTCGACCGCCCGAAGCGCCTGCCAGTCCGATTCCGAAAGCACGACGGTAAGGGTCCGAGAGCTGTCCGTCGATCTCAGGTGGGTCATGTAGAAAATGATACAGACCGGACTCAGGTGTGACCCCCATAAAGTTCTCATGGAAAGTATGCGGGTCTGAGATGACTTCGGCCCATCATCGGGCCGACGGAAACGTTATGAGGCGGTCTCACCGGGCTTGAGGACGAGCACGTCGATGCCCGTCAGTTCGACCAGGTGCTTCAGGCGGTCGGGCGTGCCTTTGAGGACCGGGAACGTTCCGTAGTGCATCGGAACGACCTGCCGGACGCCGAGCAGAGCGCAGGCGCGGGCGGCCGCGTCAGGGTCCATCGTGTAGTGGCCGCCGATGGGCAGAAACGCGACATCGGGCTTGTGAATCTCGCCGATGAGGCGCATGTCACCGAAGAGCGCGGTGTCGCCGGCGAAATAGAACGACTGCCCGTTCTCGAGCCGCACGACGAAACCGGCCGGCACGCCGAGGTACACGATCGAATCGTTCTCGACGACGCTGCTCGTGTGAATGGCCTGCACCATGCTGACGTCGAGCCCGGCGACCTGCACTGTGCCGCCGACCCCCATCCCGACGACGTTCTGAAGTCCCTTGCGCTCGAGCCACAGCGACAGCTCGTGAACGCAAATCACCGGGGCGCCTGTCGCCCGGGAGACGGCGACGACATCAGCGGAATGGTCGGAATGCCCGTGGGTCAGCAGGATCAGATCGGCGTGGTCGATGCGCTTGCGGTCGGCCGGGCAGGACGGATTTCCCTCCAGCCAGGGATCCGTCACTATGCGTTTTCCGCCAGGCGTGGTGATGATGAACGTCGCATGACCGAGCCAGGTGATCGAAAGGCGGGACATCCCCGCATCATATAATGGGGGGTGAACCTCATCGTGCTCGACACCGAGAAGGTCCCCACCGCCCCGCTGAACTTCATCCGCGGCCGTCGCAAGCGCGCCGATGCCGCGGTCCCGCGTGCGCCAAAGCCCGAGTGGCTGAAAGTGCGCGCGCCCGGGTCGGAGAACTATCTCCGCCTCAAGGGCCTGATGCGGGAGCTCGGCCTGCACACGGTCTGTGAAGAGGCGAACTGCCCGAACATCGGCGAGTGCTGGCACCACGGCACCGCCACCTTCATGATTCTCGGCGATACGTGCACGCGGTCCTGCGGCTACTGCAACGTGAGCCACGGCCTGCCCAAACCGCCCGAGTCGGCCGAGCCGGCGAAGGTCGGCAGCGCGGTGCACACGCTGGAGCTCGACTACGTGGTCGTCACCTCGGTCGACCGGGACGATCTGCCGGATGGCGGCGCCGCGCATTTCGCGCACACGATTCGCGAGATCCGCGAGCGAACCCCGGCGTGCCGTATCGAGGTGCTGATCCCGGACTTCAAGGGTGAGGAAGCACCGTTGCGAACCGTGCTCGATGCCGCCCCGGACGTACTCAATCACAACATCGAGACGGTCTCGCGCCTCTATCGCACCACGCGCCCGGGCGGGCGCTACGATCGCGCGCTGCAGCTGCTGGACCGATCGCGGTCGTACGCCCCGGACATTCCGACGAAGTCGGGCCTGATGGTCGGCCTCGGCGAGGAATGGGACGAGATCCTCGCGACGCTCCGCGACCTGCGCTCCGCCGGGTGCCGCATCGTGACCATCGGCCAGTACCTCAGGCCGTCGTTGGCGAACGCGCCGATGTCGCGGTACTACACGCCCGCTGAGTTTGCCGAGTTGAAGCGGATCGGCCTCGAGCTCGGATTCGGCCACGTCGAATCCGGGCCCCTGGTCCGCAGCTCGTATCACGCCCACGAACAGACCGACTCGTACGAAGCGGCCGAACGACGGGTCCGGTGACCGCGCGGCCGGCGTCCCGTCGGTCGCTTCCCGGCCCGACCTTGAATTCGACGGCGCTCTCGGCCGTTCACCAGCACATCATCACGTGCACTCGCTGTGAGCGGCTGCGCAGCTATTGCGCCCGCATCGCGGCCGAGAAGAAAGCCGCTCATCGAGACGATACCTACTGGGGACGACCGGTACCGGGGTTCGGGGACCCGCGGGCGCGGGTGCTCGTCCTGGGGCTGGCGCCCGCCGCGCACGGCGCCAACCGCACCGGCCGCGTGTTCACCGGCGACGGCTCCGGCGACTTCCTCATGCGCGCGATGCACGGCGCGGGCTTCGCGAACATCACGACGTCACAACGCGCAGACGATGGGCTGCGGCTGAAGGGGGCGTACATCGCGGCAGCCGTGCGCTGCGCGCCTCCCGACAACAAGCCGCTTCCCGCCGAGATCCTCGCGTGTCACGGTCATCTCGCCGACGAGATCGCGGCGCTGCCGGACATCTCGGTGATTGTCGCGCTCGGACGCATCGCGTTCGACGCGGCGTGGCGTCTGCTCGGCGACCGTGGCGTGGTGATGCGTCCGAAGCCGGCGTTCGGACATGGGCTGGTCTACCAGCCGCCGGGCGGACCCGCGGTCATCGCGTCCTACCATCCGAGCCGGCAGAACACCAACACCGGCAAACTGACGGCCGCGATGCTCGCAAGCGTCTTCGCGGATGCGGCGTCGATCGCCGCGAGCGCGCGGCGCTAGCAATCAGGATCGCCTTCCGGCTGAGGGCCTGTAATTTATCCACTCTCGTGGCTTCCGCTTCCGCTCTTCGCGCGAAGAGCTACGGCGAGACTCGCCGGAGCCTTGGCGGAGGCGGAAGGCGGAAGCCACGAGGCACACCTATAAGGTCGCGTGGCTCGAAGCGCGAGCTACCCGGCTCCCGACGCGCGCTTGGGGCGGTAGACGTGTGTGGCATGGCCGAAGAACACCTCGGCGGCCTCCATCAGTGTTTCGGACAGCGTCGGGTGTGGATGGATCGACATCTTGAGGTCGGTCGCGTTTGCCCCCATCTCGATCGCCAGGACGCCTTCGGCGATCAGCTCCCCCGCGCCGGGGCCGACGATGCCGACACCGAGCAGTCGCTGCGTGTCGGGATCGATGATCAGCTTGGTGACGCCGTCGGACCGATCGAGTGTCAGGGCCCGGCCGGAGGCGGCCCACGGAAAACGCGCGACCGCGATCTGCCGCCCCTGTTTCTGCGCCTCGCTCTCGGTCAGTCCGCACCACGCGAGCTCGGGATCGGTGAAGACGACGGCCGGAATTGCCAGCGGCTCGAATGCCACCTTCTCGCCGGCGATGCTCTCGACCGCGACCCGCCCCTCGTGCGAGGCCTTGTGCGCCAGCATCGGCTCGCCGACCACGTCGCCAATCGCATAGATCGAAGGTTCCGCGGTCTGGAGCCGCTCGTTCACTTCGATGAACCCGCGCTGGTTCACCTTCACCTTCGTCTTTTCCAGCCCCGGCACGTTGCCGTTCGGCCGGCGGCCGATCGAGACGAGCACGCGATCGAACGTGCGCTCTTTCGCGCCCTCGCCCAGCCCCTCACCTTCGAAGGTGACGGCGATCGCGTCCTTCACCGCCTTCATCGCCACGACCTTGGTGTTGAGCAGAACGGCCTCGCACATCTTCTCGATCTTCTTGGCGAGGATGTTCACGAGGTCGCGGTCCGCCCCCGGCAGCAGCCCCCCGGTCATCTCGACCACGGTGACCTTCGTGCCAACCGCGGCATAGACGCTGCCCAGTTCCAGGCCGATGTAGCCGCCGCCAACCACCAGCAGCGACTTGGGGATGTCGGGCAGCTCGAGCGCGCCCGTCGAATCCATCACGCGCGGGCTGTCGATCGACAGCCCGGGGACCGTCGCCGGACGCGAGCCCGTGGCAATCACCGCATAGTCGAACCCGAGTGTGCTCGCCGGCTTGCCCTCGCTCGTGATCTCGAGCGTGCGCGCGTCGCGAAACGCCGCGGTGCCCTGGACGTACGCGATCTTCCGCTGCTTCGACAGCTGTCCGAGGCCGCCGGTCAGCTGATTCACGACTTTTTCCTTGAACCCGCGCAGCCGATCGAGATCGATCCGCGGCGCCCCGAAGCTGACGCCCCACGCCTCGGCATGCTTCGCCTCGTCAATCAGCTTGGCGACGTGCAGCAGCGCCTTCGACGGGATACACCCGCGATACAGACACACGCCGCCCGGATTGGTGGCCGGGTCGACCAGGGTCACACGCATGCCGAGATCGGCCGCGTAAAACGCCGCCGCATACCCCCCGGGCCCGGCGCCGACGACAACTACATGGGGATTCGAAGACATAGGAATGGTCTCAGAGGCTGCCCATCACCGCGAGCACGTAGCACGCAGCACGAGCACGTAGCACGCAGCACGAGCAACACGTAGGCACGTGAGCACGCAGCACGAAAGCACGTTCGCACCCAGCACGCAGGACGTGGCACGTCCTACAGCGCCAGCACGAACGGCTGTTCGAGCGCTTCGCACACCCACCGCAGGAAGCGCGCCGCGTCGGCGCCGTCAATGACGCGGTGGTCGTAGGACAACGAAAGCGGCAGCAGCAGGCGTGGCTCGAACGCGCCCTCGTCTTCGACGCCCGCGGGATGCCACACCGGCTCCAACGATGCGCGCGAGACGCCCAGGATCGCGACTTCGGGCCAGTTGACGATGGGGGTGAACGAGGTCCCGCCGATCCCGCCGAGGTTGGTGATCGTGAAACCGCCGCCCTGCATGTCCTCGAGCCCGAGCTTGCCGTTCCGCGCCTTCTCCGAGGCCTGCGCCAGTTCCTTCGCCAGATCCATGATGCCCTTGCGATCGACATCGCGGATGACTGGAACCAGGAGCCCGCGCGGCGTATCGGCCGCGACGCCGATGTGAATCGACTTCTTGTAGACGATCTCGCTCCTGGCGGCGTCAAGCGAGCTGTTGAACTGCGGGAATCGCTGCAGCGCGCCCGCGACCACCTTCAGCGCGATCGCCGTCATCGTCAGCTTGCCGCCGCCACGCTCGGCCTGCGGGGCGAACCGCTTGCGCAGCCCCTCGAGCGCCATGATGTCCGCCCGATCGTGCTGGGTGACGTGCGGAATCGTGTTCCACGCGTGCGACAGATGCTCCGCGGTCTTGCGGCGGATGTTC
Source organism: uncultured Acidobacteriota bacterium (assembly GCA_963785755.1). Taxonomy (GTDB): domain Bacteria; phylum Acidobacteriota; class Vicinamibacteria; order Vicinamibacterales; family 2-12-FULL-66-21; genus JACCXG01. The sequence goes on from CAWAXG010000075.1 coordinate 747,313, forward strand.
GACATCGGCTTCCGCTCGACCTGGCCCCACTTGCTGAAATCCGGCAGCGGGACCGCGGTCGCCGCGGCACCCGCGCCGCCGCCCCCGCCCGACATCGCCGAGCGGACGTACGCCTGCACGTCCTCGGTGTTGATGCGTCCCTCTGGCCCCGAACCTGACACGAGATGGATGTCCACGCCGAGCTCGCGTGCGAGGCGGCGGACCGACGGCGCGGCTGGGGCCGCAGGGGTTTTCGGTGCGTCCGGTTCCGCCGGGGCCTGCGCACGCGCGCCGCGGTTGATGTCGACGACTTCTCCACGGGGTCTCTGCGGCGGCGGGCCCGCGTAGTCGGCCTCGGCGTCGGCGTCTACTTCTTCGTGGCTCCGGCCAGGGACGACTGCCTGGCTCAGCCCGCCTTCCTCAGGACCGCCGGGTGGCTGCGGCTTGGGTTTCGGTGCGCCCTTGTCGGCGGCCTTTTCTTCAGGAGGCGCTGGTCTCTGCGCGGCCGCCCGCTTGTCACCGCTCCCCTTCTCGGCAGGTTTCGCCGCGGGCGCCGCGGCCGGCTGGCTATCTTCTCCACTCAGGGTCAGGACGACCTGACCGACCTTGACCTTGTCCCCCTGTTTGACCTTGACCTCGCCAATCGTGCCGCTCACGTCCGACGGCACCTCGATCGTGGCCTTGTCGGTCTCGAGCTCGAGGACGGGCTGATCTTTCTCGAGCTTGTCGCCTGCCTTGACCAGGATACGGACGACGTCGCCAGCGGAGACGTTCTCTCCGAGCTCGGGGATCTTGAAGTCAGTGGGCATGGGTGTCCGTGATTGTCAGTCGCGTTCAGCTTCTCGCCGGCTCTTTCTTCGCAGGGTCGATGCCGAGATCCTTGAGCGCCGCCGCGACCACTTTGCGATCGAGCTGGCCGGCCTCGGCCAGCTCCGCGAGCGTCGCCACCGTGATGAAGCGCCGATCGACTTCGAAATGCTGCCGCAGCGACGCCCGATCCTCGCTGCGTCCAAACCCGTCGGTGCCGAGCGAGCGCATCCGCCGCGGCATCCACTGGTCGATCGAATCGGGCAGCACCTTCAGGTAATCGGAGGCGGCGACGAAGACGCCCGGTGCTTCCTTGAAACACTGCGAGACGTAGGGCACCCGTGGCTTCTGATCCGGGTTCAGCATGTTCCAGCGGTCGCATGCATGCCCGTCGCGGTACAGCTCCTGATAGCTGGTGACGCTCCACACGTCGGCGGCGACGCCGTACTTCTCGAGCATCGTCTGAGCCGCCAGCACCTCGTTCAGGATCGCGCCGCTGCCGAGCAGGTTGGCCTTCATCTTGGCCTTGTTGGCGGCGGGCCGGAGCAGGTACATGCCTTTGACGATGCCGTCGCGGGCGCCTTCGGGCATCGGCGGCATCTCGGTACTGTTCATTCATCACCGTGATGTAGTAGAAGACGTGCTCCTGCTCCTTGTACATGCGGCGGATGCCGTCCTGGATGATGACCGCGAGCTCGTAAGCAAAGGCCGGATCGTAGGAAACGACGTTGGGATAGCACAGCGACATGACGTGACTGTTCCCGTCCTGGTGCTGCAGCCCTTCCCCGGCGAGCGTCGTCCGGCCCGCGGTGCCACCCAGCAGGAACCCGCGGGTGCGGGAATCGGCGGCCGCCCAGATCAAGTCGCCGACCCGCTGGAAGCCGAACATCGAGTAATAGATGAAGAACGGGATCGTGTTGACGCCGTGATTCGCGTAGGCGGTGCCGGCGGCAATGAAGGATGACAGCGATCCGGCCTCGGTGATGCCCTCCTCCAGGATCTGTCCGTCCTGCGCTTCCTTGTAGTACAGCAGCGTGTCCATGTCGACCGGCTCGTACTTCTGGCCGACGTGGGAGTAGATGCCGACCTGGCGAAACAGCGACTCCATCCCGAACGTGCGCGCCTCGTCTGGCACGATCGGCACGACCAGCTCACCGAGGTCCTTGTCACGAAGCAGCTTCGAGAGCAGGCGGACGAACACCATCGTGGTCGAGGCCTTCCGGCCTTCCGTGCCCTTGAAGAACTCGTCGAAGAGATCGGTGGCCGAGAGCTGGAGCGGAGCCGCCTTTTCGGTGCGCGTCGGCACGAAGCCGCCGAGCGACTTGCGGCGCTCCCGGAGGTACTGGAGCTCGTCGCTGTCTTCGGACGGCCGGTAGAACGGCGCTTCCGCGATCTCGTCGTCTGAAACCGGAATCCCGAAGCGGGTGCGGAACGATCGCAGATCGGACTCGTTCAGTTTCTTCTGCTGGTGCGTGATGTTCTTGCCTTCGCCGGCTTCGCCGAGGCCGTAGCCCTTGATCGTGCGCGCGAGAATGACGGTGGGCTGCCCAGTGTGCTCGACCGCGGCCTTGTAGGCGTTGTAGACCTTCACCGGGTCGTGGCCGCCGAGACGAAGCTTCTTCAGCTGATCGTCGGAGAGATGCTTCACCATATCGAGCAGCCGGGGATCGACGCCGAAGAAGTGCTCCCGGAAGTAGGCGCCCGTCTCGACCGCATACTTCTGATACTGCCCGTCGACGATCTCACCCATCCGCCTCGCGAGCAGCCCTTCCTTGTCGGCCGCGAGCAGCGGATCCCAGTCGCTTCCCCAGAGCACCTTGATGACGTTCCATCCGGCGCCGCGGAAGTTGGCCTCGAGCTCCTGCACGATCTGCCCGTTGCCGCGCACCGGGCCGTCGAGACGCTGGAGGTTGCAGTTGATGACGAAAATGAGGTTGTCGAGTTTTTCACGGGCGGCGAGGCTGATGGCGCCGAGTGATTCCGGTTCGTCCGTCTCACCGTCGCCGAGGAAGGCCCACACCTTCGAGGCCGACGGCTTCTTGAGGTTGCGATCTTCGAGGTAGCGGTTGAACCGCGCCTGATAGATCGACATGATCGGACCGAGGCCCATCGAGACGGTCGGGAACTGCCAGAAGTCCGGCATCAGCCACGGATGCGGATACGAAGACAAGCCGCCGCCGGGCTGGAGCTCGCGGCGGAAGTTGTGCAGCTTCTCGACCGGCAGCCGTCCCTCGAGGAACGCGCGCGAGTAGATGCCGGGTGCCGCGTGTCCCTGGAAGTAGATGATGTCGGCGTCGCCGTCGGTCTCGCTGCCGCGGAAGAAGTGGTTGAATCCGACTTCGTAGAGGGTCGCGGCGGAGGCGTAGGTCGAGATGTGGCCGCCGATCCCGTCCGACAGGCGGTTGGCCCGGACGACCATCGCCATGGCGTTCCAGCGGACCAGGCTCTTGATCCGGCGCTCGAGCTCCTGGTTGCCAGGCAGCGGGACCTGATCCTCGGGAAGGATGGAATTGACGTAGGCAGTGACGGCCGTGAATGGCAGGGAGACGCCCGCCATTCGCGCGTGGTGCCGCAGTGCGGAGAGCAGCCGCTGGACGCGGCCCCGGTCCCCCTGTCCGATCACGTACTCGAGCGACTCGATCCACTCCCGCTGCTCGAGCGATTCGATCTCGGAGGCGTCGCGCGGCGCAATGTTCCTCATGTATGAATCCTCTGGCTCATCGCGAAGCACCGCTTCGACGTCCGGGGTTCTTCGCTCCTGTACAATTCACCATTCTAGTCCCGCGGCGTGACGGCCGCCAACGGGGTCCTGTTTGGCAAATACATGAAATCTCAAATCCTCATCACTGCTGCAGTGGCCGCGTGGGCGGCCGGCGCCGCCACTTTCGTCGGAGAACCCGCCGTGCAGGAAACCTCAACCGTCCCCTCCGCGACGGAGCTCCGCTCGATGATCGCGCGTTTCGCGCCGGTCGACATCCGCGCGGACGTGGCCGCATTGCCCGAGAACGAGCAGCGGGCGGTGGAAAAGCTGGTCGCCGCGGCCCGAATCATGGACGCACTGTTCCTCCGGCAGGTCTGGTCGGGAAACGACGCGCTGTTGCAGCGGGTGTCCCGCGATGCGCATGAACGCGTCCGGCAGGGTGGCGCCGCGGGCAGCGATGCCTTCGATCTGCCCCTGCTCCGGCTGCACTACTTCCTGATCAACAAGGGGCCGTGGTCCCGGCTCGATCACAATCGTCCCTTCGTGCCTGACGTTCCGGCCAAGCCCGAGGCTGCACACTTCTATCCGCCTGGCGCAACGAAAGCCGAAGTACAGAAATGGATGGACTCGCTCGCCGGCCCGGAGAAAACACAGGCCCTGGGTTTCTTCACGACCATTCGCCGCGGCGACGGCGGACGGTTCCTCGCCGTCCCGTATTCGATCGAGTACCAGGGGGAGTTGGCGATGGCGGCGGCGCTCCTCCGGGAGGCCGCGACGCTGACGAAAGACGCGACGCTGAAGAAGTACCTCACCAGCCGCGCCGACGCGTTCCTGTCCAACGACTATTACGCCAGCGACGTCGCGTGGATGGAGCTCGACGCCGCGATCGAGCCCACCATCGGCCCGTACGAGACCTACGAGGACGAGTGGTTCAACTACAAGGCGGCCTTCGAAGCCTTCATCACACTCCGGGACGACGCCGAGTCGAAGAAGCTGCAGACCTTCTCGGCCCATCTGCAGGAGCTGGAGAGCGCGCTCCCCATCGATGCGAAATACCGCAACCCGAAGCTCGGCGCCATGGCGCCAATCCGCGTCGTCAACGTCGTCTTCACCGCCGGTGACGCCAACCGCGGCGTGCAGACCGCTGCCTTCAACCTGCCGAACGACGAGCGGGTGATCAAGGAAAAGGGCAGCAAGCGGGTGATGCTGAAGAACGTCCAGGAGGCCAAGTTCAAGATGGTGCTGACGCCCATCTCGAAAGTCGCGCTGCCGGCCGCCGATCAGAAGCAGCTCTCTTTTGACGCCTTCTTCACCCACATCCTGATGCACGAGCTGATGCACGGTCTCGGCCCGCACAACATCACCGTGGCCGGCCGCGCCTCAACCGTCCGGCAGGAGCTGAAGGAGACCTACAGCGCGATCGAGGAAGCGAAAGCCGACATTTCCGGCCTCTGGGCGCTGGGCCGGCTGGCAGACAAGCAGCACCTCGACACCGCCATCGCCAGGACGTTGCACACCACGTTCCTCGCGTCGGCGTTCCGCTCGATCCGGTTCGGCATCAACGAAGCACACGGGCGTGGCATCGCGATTCAGCTGAACTACCTCCTCGATGCCGGCGCGTTCCGGGTGAACCCGGACGGCACCTTCTCGGTCGACGAATCCAAGATGGCCGCTGCCGTGACCTCATTGACCCGTGAAATCATGACCCTTCAGGCCGAAGGCAACTATGCGAAGGCCAAGGCATTGATCGAGGAGCTCGGCGTCGTCCGGCCGCCTGTGCAGAAGGTTCTGGACAGGCTCGCGAGCGTTCCAGTCGACATCGAGCCCAGATTCACGTCGGCAAAGTGAGTGGACGGAGAGTGCGCCGTCAACGATTCCCTGATTGCAACGCGCTGAGATCCACGGGCCGCTGATGCTTCGGGAGGGACAAGTAGTACTCGAGCATCGGCTTGTCGTCGGTCAGGATGGGTCCGTCCCCGAGGAACGCACGGAACTCGCGCGCACCGGCCGTGTATTGCCCGAGCAGCGCGTCGACGTCGGGAAAGCCGGCCGCGTCGAGTGACGGCTGCAGTGCCGGCGATCCGAACCGGCTGGCCAGCGCGGCGCGATCGAGGGTGAGCGGCCGCGTCGATCCGATCAGCAGCGATCCGTTGACCCAGACGGTCGTCTCGGGAAACACCGTCTGAAACGTTCTGGCGATCAGCTTGTAATCCACTTCCGATCGCGGCCCCACCCACTGCACCATCACGCCGCCGTCGTTCAACGCGCGGCGCGCCAGCTCGAAGTACTCGCGCGAATAGAGCAGCCCCGCACCCGCGTGGGTCGGCTGGATGATGTCGGCGGTGATGACGTCGTAGCGTTCGCGGCCGACGAGCAGAAAGTTCCGCGCATCATCGACGGTGACCCGCACGTTCTGCCGCCGCAGCACGTCTTCGTTGATGTGCGTGAACCACGTCGCCGCCTCGATCACGCCGGGAGCGAGCTCGACGATGTCCACCTGGAGCTGCGGATGCAGGCCGACCGCGCCGGCCGTGGCCCCGCCCCCGAGTCCGATGACGAGCGCGCGGCGTGGCGCGGGATGCAGCAGCGCCGGCAGGTGGCCAATCTGCCGATGCAGACGAACCACATCCCGCCCGTCGCTCGCCTGGTGCAGGCCATCGAGATAGAGTTGGCGTCCACCGAGCTCCCGGATGTGGACGCTGACGGTTGTCTGCACCCCTTCGCGCTTGAAGAAGATCCGCCCCGCGTCGCGGTAGCGTTTCGTCAGCCCCGTCACGAACGGATCGGGCAGCTCCTGCAGCGTCATGACGTAGCCGACGACGAGGATCGCGACGAGCGCCGCGGCGATCGGCGATGAGCGGCGGACGGTCCTCGCGGTGAGACAGACGCCGAGCGCGATGTTGATGCCCGCGACAACGGCGAGGGACCGTGCACTGCCCAACCAGGGCAGGAGCACGAATCCGGAGAGCAGCGAACCGGCAATCGCGCCGAACAGGTTGAGCCCATAGAGGAGACCAAGGCGTTTGCCCGCCGTCGCGGCGGCGCGCACCCACAACCGGATTCCGATCGGAAAGGCCGCCCCCATCAATATCGCGCTGGGCACGATGGCGATCGCCGCGCCGGCAATCGCGCCCTCCGCGGCCCAGTCCGCCTGATACTGCAGACCGAGCAGCACGAAGCCGGCAGTCGCGGCCACGCCGATCGCCGTGTGCAGCAGGCCGAACCACGCCAGCGAGAGGTCGGTGCGGCGCAGGATCGGGGCCACGAGCAGGCTTCCGGCGGCAATACCGCCGAGCACCGACGCGAGCATCGCCGTGAACGCATACGTGGTCGCGGGGAAGTACAGGACGAGCGTGCGGAACCAGATCACTTCCAGCGCCAGGGCAGTCATTCCGGACACGGCGAATGCGATCGGGATCAGCCGGGAGCCTGGCTCCGTGGGTGCTGCGTGATCGGCGGATTGCACCGCTGCGCCCGGACCCGGCTCGGAGGCCGAACCCGCGGCGCCTTCCATCGGGCGCAATCGGGAGTCCAGGGCAAGCGCGCCGAGACCGACGATCAGGTTGATCACCGCGCCGATACGAAAAGCCCCGCTGACGCCGATCGACCCGATGAGCACGTATCCGGCGGCGAGCGCGCCCACGATCGCCCCGGCGGTGTTGATGCCATAGAGCAGGCTGATCCGGGGACCGATCTCCGCACTGCTGGCAAGCGATGAACGGAGGATCAACGGCAGTGTGGCTCCCATCAGACAGGTCGGCAGGAGCAGGACCATCGCGCAGCACGCGATCCGGACGATCACCCGCACGACCGGTCCGGAGCCGGCGCTGAGCGGGACGTAGACCGCGGCAAGCGCGTCGAGCAGCAGCGGCGAGCTCAACGCCGTCACGGCGATCAGCAGTTCGGCGACCCCGAACCAGCGAAGCGGACGCCGAACGCGGTCAGCCAGGCGCCCCGCCGCGAAGCTGCCCATCGCGAGTCCCGCCATGAAACAGGCCAGCACCGTGCTCGCGGCGTGGACTGTGACGCCAAACACGAGCGAGAGCATCCGCAGCCAGACGACCTGATAGATGAGGGCGCTGAGACCCGAGAGGAAGAACAGCGCCGCGAGCGGGAGAAGCATCAGGGGGGCATGATGGCATAATGCGCGTTTTCCATGGCCCCGCGCGCATGATCACCACCACCGCCCGCCGGGTGCCGCCGGTCCTGGCGCTGCTCGCGATCCTGTTCTTCGTGTCGGGAACGAGCGCGCTGATCTACCAGGTGCTCTGGCTGCGGCTGCTGGGCCTGGTCTTTGGCGTGACGGTCTACGCGGCCAGCACCGTCTGGGCCGCGTTCATGGCTGGCCTCGCGCTCGGCAGTCTGGCCGGCGGCCGCGCCGCCGATCGCGCCCGGCGCCCTCTCGTCTGGCTGGCCGCGGCCGAAGCCCTGATCGGCCTCACCGCGCTCGCGACGCCGTTCGCCCTCGATCTGCTGCAGCGTGCGTACGCGGCGCTGCACCCCTCACTGAACAGCTCGCTCGTCACGCTCACCCTCGTCCGTCTCGCCATCTCGCTCGCGGTCCTGATCGTGCCGTCGTCGCTCATGGGCGCGACGTTGCCGCTGATCGTCAAGTCGTCTATTGGCGAGGGAGAAGGGCTGGGTGGTCGAGTGAGTGTCCTGTACGCGACCAACACCGCCGGCGCGATCGCTCGCCCGACCTCAGCGGCGTCAAGGGCGACGTCGAGCGCCATGTCGAACGCCAGTGACAAACCGTGAAATCCCGAGCACCAAGCACGTAGCACGAGCACGTGTTGCACGTAGCCCGTTGCACGAGCAGCACGTGAGCACGCCGCACGTGGCACGTTGGACGTAGAATCCCCTTCGTGAACCCCGACACGGCGGCGATCGACAACTCCGTGGATGCGTGGCGCTTCGCGCTGCTCGAATCGTCGCTCGATTGCGTGATCGTGATGGATGCCGACGGGGTGATCGTCGACATGAACCGCGACGTCGAAGCGACGTTCGGCTTCGCGCGCGAGGCCATCATCGGGCAACGGCTCGCGGACGTGTTCATCCCGCCGGATCTTCGCGAGGCGCACCAGCGCGGGTTCGCCCGCTATCTCGCGACGGGTCAGTCCACCTTCCTGGGCACTCGCGTGGAAGTGCCGGCGCTCGACTCGAGCGGCCGGCGGATCCTCGTCGAGTTGTCGGTCGTCCGGCTCCGGGGGATGCGGCCGGCGCTGTTCGTCGGCCGCCTGCGCCCGATCGAGGCACAGAAGCGGCGCGAGCGCCGCCTGCGGGCCAGCGCGGCCGCCAGCCGGGCGCTCGCCGGCGGCGGCGACAGCAACACGGTCACACGCGAGGTGTTGAAGGCCATCGGCCAGGAGTTGGGCTGGCCGATCGTTCAGTACTGGGTCGTCTCCGCGGATCGCCGCGGGATCGAGGTCGCGCATGCCTGGCTGAGCGAAGATCGCAGCGATCTCGGTTCGTGCTGCACCGTGACGTCTCTGAAACAAGGAGAGGGGCTTCCCGGCAGCGTCTGGGCTTCCGGCGAGGCGATCTGGCTCGAAGACGTACGGACGGCGACGCACCTCCCTCGATTCCATGAACTGACGGATCTGGGCGTTCGATCGGCGGTGTGCCTGCCGGTGCACGTGCGCTCGCAGGTGATGGGAGCGATTGAAGCGTTCGCGCTGGACGAACAGGAGCGCGATCCACACCTTCTGGCGCTGCTCGATGCGATCGCCGGACAACTCGGGCACTTCATCGAGGAGCTCGCGGCGCGAAAAGCGCTCGGGATCAGTGAGGCGCGGCTGAGGCGGGCACTCGAAGGGGAACGGGAAGCACGCGCCGCGGCCGAGGAAGCGAACCGCGCGAAAGATCATCTCCTCGCGACCGTGTCACACGAGCTGCGGACGCCGCTCGGTCCGATCCTTGGCTGGGCGAAGATGCTCCAGTCGGTCAGGGTCGCCCCCGAAATGCAGACGCGGGCGCTCGAAGCGATCGCCCGCAACGCCGAACTGCAGGCGCGCCTGGTCGAAGATCTGCTCGACATGTCGCGGATGACGGCAGGCAAGCTGACGCTCTCGCACGAAGACGTCGATCTCGTACAGGTCGTGCAGGCGGCCATCGAAACGTTCCGCCATGCCGCGGATCGCAAGCGGCTCACGTTGGACTTCGAAGGCGAGGTTGCGCTTCCCTTCCTCCGCGGCGACCCGAAGCGGCTGCAGCAGGTCGTCGCGAATCTGCTGGGAAACGCGGTGAAGTTCACGCCGGAAGACGGCCGCATCACCATCGGGCTCCGGCGCCGGAACGACGCGGCAATCATCGCCGTGAGTGACACCGGGATCGGCCTCGATCCGGCGGCGCTCACGAAAGTCTTCGAGCCGTTCCACCAGGTGCCGCACGATTCGTCAACGCAGGGTCTCGGACTGGGCTTATCGATCGTGCGCGAGATCGTCCAGGCGCATGCCGGGACGGTGGAAGCGTTCAGCGCGGGAACGGGAACCGGCGCGACGTTCGTGGTTACACTGCCGCTGCCGCAACGAAACTGACATTCGAATCAGTCAGCCCGGCTCGGCACCTGATGCGCCAGCTGGGCAACCGCGGTGACCAGCTCCGCAACGTCGACTGGCTTGCGGATGTGGCGGTCGTATCCCGCGGCAAACGCTGCCGTCCGATCTTCGCCACGGACATAGGCGGTCACCGCAACCGCCGGCGTCCGGCCGCCTTCGTGTTCGCCGAGCTGGCGAACCCGGCGGATCAAGTCGTAGCCATCCTCTCCTGGCATCGCGATGTCGCTGACCAGCACGTCCGGGCGCAGCCGGCGGAACAGTTGAATGGCCTCGTCAGTCGATCCCGCGGTGACAGTCGCGGCTCCGTGCCCGGACAGGAGCTCGCGCAGGAGGTTTCGCGAGTCGGCGTTGTCATCGACGACCAGCACGCTCACGTCCTCGAGCTGTGGTAGCTCGTCGCAGGCGGCGGGCTCGCTCGCGGCGGGTCCGGCCGGCAACTCGTCGGCGACCGCCACGTTGGCGCGCAAGGGCAGCGTCATCGTGAACGTCGCCCCCTGATTCTCTCCCGCGCTGTCGGCCCGGACCGTGCCGCCGTGCAGCTCGGCGAGATGCCGGACGATCGCCATGCCGAGACCGAGGCCGCCATGACGGCGGGTCGCGGATCCGTCGGCCTGGCTGAAGCGATCGAAGACGTAGGGCAGGAAGTCCGGCGCGATCCCGATGCCCGAATCCTGCACGGACAGCAGGACGTCGTCGTCCCGGCGCATCAGTCGCACGACGACACGGCCCTCGCGCGGCGTGAACTTCACGGCATTGGACAGCAGGTTCCACACGACCTGCTGCAGGCGATCCCGGTCGCCGCTGAGCGGATCGATCTCCTCGATCTCGCGCTCGATCGCAATCATCTTCGCGGCCGCCGCCGGCGTGACGGTGTCGAGCGCCGCCTCGACGACCTCCCGCAGCTGGACCCGCCCGACGTTGAGGCGGAGCTTGCCTCCGATGATGCGCGAGACGTCGAGGATGTCCTCGATGAGCTGCGATTGCGCCGCCGCGTTGTTGCGGATGATCGTGATGGCCCGTTCGACCAACGCCTGATCGGCGCGGCCGGAGGTGAGGAGGTGCGACCAGCCGAGGATCGCGTTGAGCGGCGTCCTCAGCTCGTGCGACAGCGTCGCCAGGAACTCGTCTTTCATCCGATTGGCGGCTTCGGCCTGCGCGCGCGCGTGCTGTTCGCTTTCCAGCAGCAGCTGCCGGTCGTGCTCGATGCGCTTGCGCTCTTCCACCTCGGCACTTAGCGACTCGTTCGCGGCGGCGAGCTCGCGAGTACGGGCACGGACCCGCTCCTCGAGCTCCTCCTGCGCGCGCAGCAGGGCCTGGGTCTGGCGGGTCAGCGCCTCGCGCTGCTGGAACAACTCGACGAAGACGGCAACCTTTGATCGGAGTACCTCGGTGCTGAACGGCTTGAAGATATAGTCGACCGCGCCGACGGAATAGCCGCGGAAGACGTGCGAATCGCTGCGGTAGTTCGCGGTCAGGAAGATGATCGGCGTCTGGCGGCTGCGCTCGCGGCCGCGGATCAACTCGGCGGTCTCGTAGCCGTCGAGATCCGGCATCGCGACATCGAGCAGGATCAGCGCGAAATCACGCTTGAGCACCTCCCTGAGCGCGACGAGGCCGGAGCTCGCTCGCACGAGGCTGTATGCCGGGTCGACGAGAATGGCCTCGAGCGCGAGCAGGTTCTCTTCGTGATCGTCGACGAGGAGGATATCGACCTGTGGCGTCATACGCGCGTGCCTTCCACCATCGAGACGAGGTGCGCAGCGATCTCCCCCAGCGGCAACACGTAATCTACGGAGGCCGCCTTGAGGCCAGCTTCGGGCATCGTCCCGCACTCCGCGGTGACCGGATCCTGAACGATGGCCCGGCCGCCGCGGGCCTTGACCGCGGCGATGCCGTCGGCGCCGTCGGCGCTGGCGCCGGTGAGCAGCACGCAGATGAGCGCCTCGCGATACGCGTCGGCGGCGGTCTCGAACAGCACGTCGATCGAGGGGCGTGCCGCGCGCACCGGCGCCTCGGTGGACAGGGCCAGCGCGCCGCGTCCCTCGATCAGCAGGTGATAATCGGCCGGCGCCAGATAGACCTTGCCCGGCTCGAGAGTCATCTTGTCTTCGGCCTCCACGACTCTCAACGCGGTTCGTTCCTGGAGCAGGAGCTCGAGGCGTCCACGTTGCGTCACGATCGCCCGATGCTGGACGACGACGATGGGGACCGGCAACGACTCCGGCAGCGCCCCGAGCATCGCCGACAGCGCGTTCAGGCCGCCGAGCGAAGTGCCAATGGCGATGAGCTCGGGGGAAGTCACGCGATCCGCCTGTACAGCTTTTCGCCGGGCGCGAGCTGTTCGTACATCCGCTCCTGCGGTGTGAACCGCAGCGATTCGCGCGCACCGAGCCCGAGGATGCCGAACATGCCGAGGCTCGAGTGGAACAACGCGTGCGTGCGCTGTTGCAACAGCTGATTGAAATAAATCATGACGTTCCGGCACATGATGACGTTGAACTCGTTGAACGGCCCGTCGCTCACGAGGTTGTGCTGCGAGAACACGATGTTGCGCTGCAGGGCGGGACGAAGGATCGCGAAGTCGTAGCGGGCCGTGTAGTACTCGGAGAACGACCGCTGGCCGCCCGACTGCAGATAGTTCTGCGTGTACTTCTGCATCACTTCCGCAGGATAGATGCCCTCTCTGGCCTGACGCAGCGTCGCTTCGTTGATGTCCGTCGAGTAGATCAGCGATCGCTCGTACAGCCCTTCCTCCTCGAGCAGAATCGCCAGCGAGTACGCCTCCTCACCGAGGGAACAGCCCGCCTGCCAGATGCGGATGAAGGGATACGTCCGCAGCACCGGCACGGCATGGGTGCGGAACGCCTGAAAGAACGCCGGGTCCCTGAACATCGCGCTGACGCTGACCGAGATGCCGGCGAGGAACCGCTCCCAGCAGTCGCGGTCGTGCAGCACTCGTTCCTGCAGGCCGCTGATCGTGGTGACCCCCTCGGCGCGCATGATGTTCGCCACGCGGCGGCGGATTGACGTCCGCGCGTAGTCCCGGAAGTCGTAGCCGTAGTGCCGGAACACGCCCTCGAGCAGCAGCTCGAGCTCGAGGGCGTCGGCTGAGTTCGGCTCGACCGCCGGCGGCCGCCGCTTCACCGGGACAGCCATACCCTCAGCAACGAGACGAGCTGCTCGGTGTCGACCGGCTTGATGATGTAATCCGACGCCCCCGCCTCGATGCACTTCTCACGGTCGCCCTTCATCGCCTTGGCGGTCAGCGCGATGATCGGCAGCGAGCGGAATCGCGGCAGATCGCGAACCCGCCGCATCGCCTCGTAGCCGTCCATCTCCGGCATCATGACGTCCATCAGCACCACGTCGACGTCCGGCGTGTCTTCCAGCATCCTGATGCCGTCCCTGCCGTTCTCGGCGTAGACCACATCCATGTCGTGCTGCTCGAGCACGCTCGTGAGGGCGAAGATGTTGCGGATGTCGTCGTCCACGATGAGCGCCTTGCGGCCGGCGAGCGACGGATCGTGCTGGTGCAGCTGCTCGAGGATCTTCCGTTTCTCCGCCGGCAGGCTGCTCTCGACCCGGTGGAGGAAGAGCGCGGTCTCGTCGAGCAGCCGATCCGGCGACTTCACGTCCTTGATGATGATCGTTTCGGCGAGCCGCCGCAGCTCGGTCTCCTCCTTCTTCGAAAGCGCCCGGCCGGTGTAGACGATCACCGGAATCTGCGACAGGCTCTGTCCATCCTTCATCTTCTCGAGCAGCTCGAAGCCCGACATGTCGGACAGGCCGAGATCGAGCACGAGGCAGTCGAACGTCTTCGTCTCGAGCAGTTTCAGCGCCTCGCCGCCGGTCGCGACCGCGGTGGTCTTGACGTCGCCGTTGCCGATCAGCTCGACGATGCTCTGGCGCTCGACGTCGTTGTCCTCGACAACCAATAGCGTCTTGACCTTGCGATCGATGAAGCCCGCGATCGTCGTGAACGCGTGCTCGAGCGCTTCGCGCTCGACCGGCTTGGTCAGGTGCGCCATGGCGCCGAGGCGCATCCCGCGATGCGCCTCCTCCAGCATCGAGATGATGTGAACCGGGATGTGCCGGGTGGCGGCATCGTGCTTGAGGCGATCGAGAACCGACCAGCCGTCGAGCCCGGGCAGCTCGATGTCGAGCGTGATCGCATCCGGCTGATAATGCCGCGCCATCGCGAGACCGGCATCACCTCGAGTCGCGGCCAGGCACTTGAACCCCTTCTCCCTCGCCATGTCCATCAGGATCCGCAGGAAGGACAGATCGTCCTCGACGATCAGCACGACGCGGTCGCCGTCCGAGATCTGCGCCCGGTCGTCCGCCACGTCGTTCTGCGCGATGAGCGACGCCTCGATCTCCGCCGCCTCCTCCCGCTCGGCAGCCGCTCGCGTCGAGGCCGACGCGCTCTGGGTGATGACGCGCGGCGCTCCTTCGACCTCCGTCAGTGTGTGGACGCTCGGCAGGAACAGCGTGAACGTGCTGCCCTTGCCGACCTCGCTGGTGAGCCGGATCTCGCCGCCCAGCAGACGCGCGATCTCGCGGCTGATCGAAAGACCCAGGCCGGTCCCGCCGTACTTGCGGCTCGTCGTCCCGTCCGCCTGCTGGAACGCCTCGAAGACGATGCGATGCTTGTCCGACGGGATACCGATGCCGGTGTCGGAGACGGAGAACGCAACGACCGATGGGGCGGAGCTGAGCGATCGCAGATCGCGATTCCAGCCCTGCCTGGCGATGCCGATGTGAAGCCCTACCGAACCGCGCTCGGTGAATTTGAGGGCGTTCGACAGGAGATTCTTGAGAATCTGCTGCAGCCGCTTCGCATCGGTCAGCATCGACGGCGGCAGATCGTTGGCGAGCGTCACCTGGAAATCGAGTCCCTTGCTGAACGCGACCTCCTTGAACGCGCGATCGACGTAGGCCTTGAGCTCGGTGAACGCGACCGTCTGCGCGTCAACGGCGACCGTTCCCGACTCGATCTTCGAGAGGTCGAGAATCTCGTTGATCAGCTCGAGCAGATCCGATCCCGACGAGTGAATCGTCTTGGCGAACTCGACCTGCTTCTCGCTGAGGTTGGCGTCGGTGTTCTGAGCCAGCAGCTTCGAGAGAATCAGCAGGCTGTTCAGCGGCGTCCGCAGCTCGTGCGACATGTTCGCGAGGAACTGGGACTTGTACTTCGACGTGAGCGCCAGTTGTTCGGCCTTCTCCTCGATCGCGATGCGCGCCTGATCGATCTCCTTGTTTTTCTTCTCGACCTCGACGTTCTGCCTCGCCAGCAGTTCCGCCTTCTCTTCGAGCTCCTCGTTGGTCTGCTGCAGCTCCTCCTGCTGCTGTCTGAGCCGTTCCTCCGAGGCCTGAAGCGTGCGCGCCTGCGCTTCCAGCCGCGCGTTCGTTTCCGTCAGCTCCTCCTGCCTGGTCTGCAGTTCGACGGCGAGCGACTGGGACTGCTTGAGCAGCTCCTCGGTCCTCATCGTCGCCGTGATGGTGTTGAGCACGATGCCGATGCCTTCGGTGAGCTGGTTCAGGAACGTCAGATGGATGTCGCTGAAGCGATAGAACGACGCCAGCTCGATGACCGCCTTCACCTCTCCTTCGAACAGCACCGGCATCACGACGATGTTGAGCGGCTTGGCTTCGCCGAGGCCGGAGCTGATGTGCACGTAATCGCCAGGGACGTTGGTCAGCAGAATGCTCTGCTTCTCGAGCGCGGCCTGGCCGACGAGCCCTTCCCCCGCCTTGAAACGATTGTTCAGGCTCTTCCGCTCGGAGTAGGCGTAGCTCGCGAGCAGCCGCAGCTCCGGCTCGCCCTCCGGCGACTCATTGAGGTAGAACACGCCGTGCTGCATCGAGACCAATGGCGCGAGCTCGGAGAGAATCATCCGGGACACCGTGATCAGGTCGCGCTGCCCCTGGAGGAGGCGCGTGAACTTCGCGAGGTTCGTCTTGAGCCAGTCCTGCGCCGTGTTCTTCTCGGTGGTCTCCCGGAGGTTGACGATCATCTCGTTGAGGTTGTCCTTGAGGGCGGCCACCTCCCCGGCCGCCTCGACGTCGATCGAGCGGGACAGATCGCCCTTGGTCACCGCGGTGGCGACTTCCGCAATCGCGCGCACCTGGGTCGTGAGGTTGGCGGCGAGGCGATTGACGTTGTCGGTGAGATCGCGCCAGGTTCCCGCGGCGCCGGGGACGCTCGCTTGACCGCCCAGCTTCCCTTCGATGCCGACCTCGCGGGCGACCGAGGTGACCTGATCGGCAAAGGTCGCGAGCGTGTCGATCATCCCGTTGATCGTCTCCGCGAGCTGCTCGATCTCGCCCTTGGCGTCGAGCACGAGCTTGCGCCGGAGGTTGCCGTTCGCGACGTCGGTCACCACCCGCGCGATACCGCGGACCTGGTTGGTCAGGTTGTCGGCCATGAAGTTGACGTTGTCGGTCAGGTCCTTCCAGGTACCGGCGACACCCTGGACCTGGGCCTGTCCTCCGAGCTTGCCTTCGGTGCCGACCTCGCGCGCCACGCGCGTGACCTCGGAGGCGAACGTGCCGAGCTGATCCACCATCGTGTTGATGGTGTCCTTCAACTCGAGGATCTCGCCGCGGACATCGACGGTGATCTTCTTGGAGAGATCGCCGGTCGCCACCGCGGTCGTAACCGCCGCAATGTTACGGACCTGATTCGTCAGGTTGGCGGCCATGAAATTGACGCTGTCGGTGAGATCCTTCCAGGTCCCGCCGACACCCCGCACCTGCGCCTGTCCACCCAGCCGGCCTTCGGTGCCGACTTCCCGCGCCACGCGCGTGACTTCGGACGCGAAGGCATTGAGCTGGTCGACCATGGTGTTGATCGTGTTCTTCAGCTCCAGAATCTCGCCGCGCACGTCGACGGTGATCTTCGTCGACAGGTCGCCGTTGGCGACGGCGGTCGTGACCTGCGCGATGTTGCGCACCTGCGCCGTCAGGTTGCCGGCCATGAAGTTGACGTTGTCCGTGAGGTCCTTCCAGGTGCCCGCCACGCCGGGGACCTCCGCCTGACCGCCCAGCTTGCCCTCGGTGCCGACCTCGCGGGCTACACGCGTGACTTCCGAGGCAAACGCGCTCAGCTGATCGACCATCGTGTTGATCGTGTTCTTCAACTCGAGGATCTCCCCGCGCACGTCGACGGTGATCTTGCGTGACAGATCGCCCTTGGCAACCGCGGTCGTGACGTCGGCGATGTTCCTGACCTGCGCGGTCAGGTTGCCGGCCATCGAGTTGACGCTGTCGGTCAGATCGCGCCAGGTGCCGGCGACGCCGCGGACGTCGGCCTGACCGCCGAGTTTGCCTTCCGTGCCGACTTCACGCGCCACCCGGGTGACTTCCGAGGCGAACGCGTTCAACTGGTCGGTCATCGTGTTGATGACGTTCTTGATCTGGAGGATTTCCCCCTGCGCCTCGACGGTGATCTTCTGGGTCAGGTCCCCCGACGCGATCGCGGTCGCCACGCGGGAGACGTCACGCAGCTGCACGGTCAGGTTGCCGGCGAGCTGGTTGACGTTGTCGGTCAAGTCCTTCCACGTGCCGGCCACCCCCTTGACCTCTGCCTGGCCGCCGAGCTTGCCCTCCGTGCCGACCTCGCGGGCCACGCGCGTCGTCTCCGACGCGAACGAGCTCAACTGATCGACCATCGTGTTGACGACTTTGGCGGTCCGCAGGAATTCGCCGGTCAGCGGCCGCCCGTCGATCTCGAGCGACATGCTCCGCGACAGATCCCCCTTGGCCACGGCGCCAATGACCCGCGCCACCTCGGTCGTCGGCTGCACCAGATCGGCGACGAGCGCGTTGACCGCGTCGATCGCCGCCGCCCACTGTCCTTCGCCGCCAGGCAAGGAGGCGCGCTGCCTGACGTTGCCGGCCTTGCCGACAACGTTGCTCAGGCGCTCGACTTCCTTCACGAGCTTCTCGTTGCGCTCGATGGCCTCGTTCAGCGTGTCGCAGATCTTCCCGGCCAGTCCGGTCCGGTCATTCGGCATGCGGGCCGAAAAGTCGCCGCGGCGGTAATCGGTGAGCACCTTGAGGAGGCGTTTCTGGTCGAGCGTCTCTGTCGTCGCAAGCGCCGCGGTCGGCATGCAGGGGATCCTCCGTCGAGCCGGTTGGGTTGGAAGCTGAACTGATTTCGAACACGCGCGTGGCGTGAATCAAGACGCCCCCGGCGTGGATCGAGCTTCCGACGAACGAGCAATCGCCCGGCACTGCAGGAGTGTTGCCAACGGGCGGCGCCCGTGGAATCAGCGGGTTCGAGGCGATGGATAGCGGGCGGCGACCGCCTCAACCGCGACGTCGGGGCGGTCGCTGATGATGGCATCGACGCCCCAGTCGAGCAGCCGGTCGATGTCGGCGCGATCGTCTACCGTCCAGACTTTTACCGGCAGCCCGGACCGATGGGCGTGGTCGATGAAGTGCGGTGTGACGATGATCGTCCGGCCCGATCGCTCCGGGACCTGGAACTCCCGATAGGCGGAACGGCCGATCGGCCAGCGCACCCACGATCGGTAGAGGGCCCACCGCGTTTCTTCCTGGGCGGCGCCGGTCGCAATCCGAGGCTCGTAGGCCCGGGCGGCGCGAAGAACGCGGTAATAGAAGGAACCGAGCGCCACCCGGTCGACCGCTCCCGCCAGGCGGATCTCGTCAATCGTCTTCCGGGCGAGCACGGACTCAGGGCTCTTCAGCTCGATGATGAGTGGGACCTGGTGGCGTTCGAGCACCTGGCGAAGGGTCGGAATCCGGAGACCCTGGCCGCGGAACGGATAGCCTGACCGGCCGGCGGGGCTGAACCGGTGTCCGGCATCCACTCGCTCCAGCTCCGAGACGGTCAACGCCTTGAGCGGGCCCGAGCCATCCGTCGTCCGCTCCAGCGTGTCGTCGTGATGGACGACGACGACCCCGTCGCGCGAGAGGTGCACGTCGAACTCGAGGCCGTCGGCGCCGAGCGAGAGCCCGTGCTCGAAGGCCGCGAGCGTGTTCTCGGGCCGCAGAGCCGATCCGCCGCGATGGGCGTAGACGAGCGGGCGGGGCAGAAGCGGTGCAGACAGAAGTCCGATCTTACCGTCAAGTTCAGCCCTGCGACTGAGCGCCCCGACTCCGAACACGCCTCTAGGGTGCTGATAAGATGCCTTCATGTCCTCGGCAAGAGCCTCGACCCTGGGAGCCCTCCGCGCGTCTCTGGACGCCGGCCACATCAAGCGGCGCTCGGTCCGTGACGAAGTGCGTGAGAACCTTGTCGCCCGGCTTCGCACCGGCGACGCGTTGTTTCCCGGCATCATCGGCTACGACGAGACGGTGGTCCCGCAGATCGTCAACGCGATTCTGTCGCGTCACAATTTCATCCTGCTCGGACTTCGTGGGCAGGCCAAGAGCCGGATTCTCCGCGCGCTGACGGGTCTGCTGGACGACGTCATCCCGGTGATGCCGGGATGCGAAATCCACGACGATCCGCTCGCGCCGCTCTGTGCGGCGTGCCGCGCGCGGGTGCGTCAGTGCGGCGACGCGACCGCGATCGGCTGGCTGCCGCGTGACTCGCGCTACGTCGAAAAGCTGGCGACGCCGGACGTGACGATCGCCGACATGATCGGCGACCTCGATCCGATCAAGGCCGCGCGCGCCGGCCTCGACCTCGCCGACGAGCTGACCATGCACTATGGGCTGGTCCCGCGCGCGAACCGCGGCATCTTCGCGATCAACGAGCTGCCGGACCTCGCCGGCAAGATCCAGGTGGGCCTGTTCAACATCCTGCAGGAAGGGGATGTGCAGATCAAAGGCTACCCGGTGAGATTGCCGCTCGACGTGATGATGGTGTTCAGCGCCAACCCCGAGGACTACACCGCCCGGGGCAAGATCATCACGCCGCTGAAGGATCGCATCGGCTCGGAGATTCGTACGCACTACCCGGCAACGCGCCAGCACGCGATGGCGATCACGTCGCAGGAAGCGTGGCTCGACCGCGGCACCGTTCACGTCCCTGACTTCATCCGCGAAGCGGTCGAGGAGGTCGCCTTCCAGGCGCGCGGCGATCAGAAGATCGACAAGCGATCCGGCGTCAGCCAGCGGCTGCCAATCAGCCTGCTCGAGAACGTGGTGTCGAATGCGGAACGGCGGGCGCTGCTCTGCGGAGAGTCGACGGTGGTGCCGCGCATGACCGACATCTACGCCGCGCTGCCGGCCATCACCGGCAAGTTCGAGCTCGAGTACGAGGGCGAGCTTCGCGGCGCGGACAACGTCGCCCGCGACATCATTCGCGCGTCGGTCGGCAGCGTGTTCAACGGGTACTTCGCCAACGCCGATGTGCGCCAGGTCACCGACTGGTTCGATCTCGGCGGCAGCCTGCAGATCGACGATGCGCTCGGCGCGACCGAGCTGCTGGCCCGGGCGGCCGAAGTGCAGGGATTGCACGAGCTCGCGCGGCAGTCTGGCGTCGACCACGCGGCGCCGGCTCCGCTGCTCGCGTCGGCGGTCGACTTCGTGCTCGAGGGGCTCTACGCGCAGAAGAAGATCAGCCGGTCGGACGAGTTCCAATACGGATCCGCCGAGCCCGTCCGCCGGCCGTCGCCGCGCGGCGTGCAGACCGAGCCCGCGATCGATCGGGAGATACCGAACGTCGGGGGCAAGAAGAAGTACTACAACTAGCACCAAGATGAAGTTTCGCTATTCAAAATTCCGCCCCGAGGACCTGGACGGGCTCGATCTCGAGGAGCTGCTCTCGAAGCTGTCGGACC
Source organism: uncultured Acidobacteriota bacterium (assembly GCA_963785755.1). Classification (GTDB taxonomy): domain Bacteria; phylum Acidobacteriota; class Vicinamibacteria; order Vicinamibacterales; family 2-12-FULL-66-21; genus JACCXG01. Next base: position 768,114 of record CAWAXG010000075.1, read on the forward strand.
TGCTCCTGTCCAGCGGCTTCGACAATCCCTACGGCATGCCGTACGAGGATCAGGATGGAGTCTCGGGCCAGGCGCTGCACGACGCGATTCTCGAGGCGCTGCTGAACGGCGGCATGCTGTCCGACGAGATGCTCGAGCAGCTGCTCGGCAAGGACTGGCAGACGTCCGATGACGCCGAGGCGCGCATCGAACAGCTGATCCAGCAGATCATCGACAAGCTGCAGCACCAGGGCTACCTCACCGGTGCGCCGAACCTCGACGCCGAGCGCGCGCAGCGCGATCGTCCCGGCCGCGGGGGATCCGGTCCGGAGACGCAGTTCAAGTTCGAGATCACGGACAAGAGCCTCGACTTCCTGGGCTACCGGGCCCTGCGCGATCTGCTCGGCTCGATCGGACGCAGCAGCATCGGCCGCCATGACACCAGGGAGATGGCGACCGGCATCGAAGCGAGCGGCGCGCCGAAGCGCTACGAGTTCGGCGACACGATGAACATCGACGCCAGCGGCACGATCCTGAATGCCGTCCTGCGCGAGCGCGAGACTGGCGCAGTCGCGCCGTCCGAATCCGGCGAAGCGCCGTTCTCCGTCAACGTCGAGTACGACGATCTGATGGTCGTCCAGGGCGAGTACCAGAGCTCCTGTGCGACGGTGCTGATGCTCGACTGCAGCCACAGCATGATTCTCTACGGCGAGGACCGCTTCACGCCCGCCAAGCGGGTCGCGCTCGCGTTGGCGAATCTGATCCGGCACCAGTATCCCGGTGACGCCCTCAACGTCGTGCTGTTCCACGACTCCGCCGAGGAGATTCCGTTGAGCCGCCTCGCCCGCGTCCGCGTCGGCCCGTACTACACCAACACCCGCGAAGGCCTGAGGCTCGCGCGCCGCATCCTCGAGCGCCAGCGCAAGGACATGCGCCAGATCATCATGATCACCGACGGCAAGCCGTCGGCGCTCACCCGCCCCGACGGCAAGATCTACCGCAATGCGTTTGGACTCGACCCGTTCATCGTGTCCGAAACCTTCGCTGAGGTCGCGGCGTGCCGCAAGGCGGGCATCCTGATCAACACGTTCATGCTGGCCCGCGACCACGATCTCGTCAGCTTCGTCCGGCGGGTTGCCCAGATCTGCCACGGCAAGGCGTACTTCACGACGCCGCGGACGCTCGGGCAGTACGTGCTCATGGATTACATGGACAAGAAAACGAGGACCGTTCACTGAGTGCGGCGCCGGTGGATGGCGCCCGATTGGCCCGATCATGCTGCCCGGAACGATACCCATCTTCCCCCTCCCCAACGTCGTTCTGTTTCCGAACGTCTTCCTCCCGCTCCACATCTTCGAGCCGCGATATCGCGAGATGGTCGGCGACGCGCTGTCCGGCGATCGGCTGATCGGGATGGTGCTGCTGCGGGCCGGCTGGGAAACCGATTACGAAGGACGGCCGGAGATCTACCCCGTCGGCACGGCCGGACTGATCACCTTCTCGGAGCAGCACGCCGACGGCCGATACAACATCGTGCTGCGCGGCCTCGAGAAGTTCCGGGTCGTCGCCGAGGATCGCTCCCGCTCGTACCGCGTCGCGGAAATCGAATCGCTGATGGAGGAGCCGACCGACGCGGAGCGATCGATCATTCGAGCCGAGCGCCGCCGGCTCGAGACGCTGCTCGTGCCCCAACCGAGCGGCCGCGGCGTCGACCCGAAAGTGCCGCCGTCGATGGCCGATGAAGATCTCGTGAACTCCCTGGCGCAGTATCTCGATCTGGAGCCGATCGAGAAGCAGGCGCTGCTGGAGCGAGACGGCCTCGTCGCCCGCTGCCGATCCCTCATCGACCTGCTGGAGATGAAGGTCATCGTGTCGCACAGCAGCTGGAACAGCGACCTGCGCTGACAGCCCTCGATCACCGATCGCTCACCCCCTGCCTGATCCCCGATCCCGATCCCCGATCCCCGATCACCGATCCCGACTCAGTCGCTCCAGTCCCCGCATTGATATACTTCCGCCATGCGGACATTCACCGCCGTGCTGGTCTTCCTGGTGATCTGCGCGAGCGGTGCCGATGCGCAGCAGCGGCGGACACCCGCGACGAAACCGAAGCCGAAGCCAAAGCCGCCTCCGGTGCAACCGAAGACCGAGCCGGCCAAGGTGACGTGTCCCGAGAGCCTCGGCACCGGCGTCAGGACCGGTGCGAGTTACTGCTTCGTCATCGCCGGCCGCGATCCGGCGCAGGGCGCGCTCGTCGCCATTCCGCCGCACGTCGGCACCGCCACGCTGCGGTTCGATCTGCACAATCGCCATACTTATTCGGAAGAACAGATGAAGGCCGGCCGCGGCTTCGCCAAGTACACGGCGGTGATCGGCGTGCTCGGGATGGACGGCACATTGCTCGACCGCGCGGCGGTGCAGACGGAGTTCCGATCGTCGCGTGACCTGTACGAACGGATCTCTGGCGGCGCGGGACCCGGCGGCGTCAAGGCCGTGGCGCCGGTCGGCAGCGAAAAGATCGCGATTACGATCCCCGCCGGCCTCGCTCAGGTCAGCCTGCTCGGCGAGATACTCGACGCGACGACGGCGGCAGGGCGCGAGACCGGGGTGCCGGGGCGGCCGGTGGCGATCGTGAGCAACGTCATGATCGAGTACCGGCCGAAGCGTTAGGGCTTCGGCTCACGAATCGAAGCAGACACCGGCTGTGTAATTTACAGGGAGGACGGGAGTAAGGGAGGATTTTGGTTTTTCAATACTCACGAAAGACGACGCTAACGCAACGCGTGTCCACCTACCCCACCCGCATCATCTGTCTGACCGAAGAAACGACCGAGACGCTGTACCTGCTCGGCGAAGGCGACCGGATTGTCGGGATCTCCGGCTATACCGTCCGCCCGCCCGAGGCGCGGTCGAAGCCGAAGGTGTCCGCCTTCATCAACGCGCGGTTCGACAAGATCGAAGCGCTCCGCCCGGATCTGATCCTCGCCTTCTCCGATCTGCAGGCGGACATCGCCGCCGAACTGATCCGCCGCGGCTATCCCGTCGTCACGTTCAACCAGCGCAGCGTGGCCGAGATTCTGCAGATGATCCGGATCGTCGGCGGCCTCGTTGGCCGGGCGGCTGAAGCCGTGACGCTCGCCGATACCCTCGCCGCCGGGCTCGGGGAGATCCGGCAGCAGGCGCTGCGGCTTCCCCACCGTCCGAGGGTCTTTTTCGAGGAATGGGACGATCCGCTGATTTCGGGAATCTGCTGGGTCGACGAGCTGATCGAAATCGCCGGCGGCGAGCCGATCTTTCCGGAACTGCGCAGCCAGTCGCTGGCCCGGCACCGGATCGTCGCGGCGGAGGCGGTTGCCGCGAAGGACCCGGAAGTCATCGTCGCCTCGTGGTGCGGCAAGGCGATGAAGAAGCGGACGATCGTGGAGCGACCCGGCTGGGCCGAGGTCTCAGCCGTGCGCCACGACCATGTCTACGAAATCAAGTCGACCTACATTCTTCAGCCCGGCCCGGCGGCGCTGACTGAAGGCGTGCGCCGTCTCCACGACTGCATCGCGCGGGCCGCCGCGGACGTCAGTCCACGCTCGCCAGACTCGGCAGCGGCGCGGCCAGGCTCCGGGCGTTGAGCTCGGGGCGTTTGATCAGTTCCAGGAATTCCATCCGCGTCCGCGCGTCCTCGCGAAAGACGCCGAGCATCGCGCTGGTCACGGCGAAGGAGTTCTGCTTCTCGACTCCCCTCATCGCCATGCACAGGTGCGTCGCTTCCATGACGACCGCGACGCCGAGAGGGTCGACCTTGGCCCGCAAGGTCTCGGCAATCTCGTTGGTCATCCGCTCCTGAATCTGCAACCGCCGGGCAAAGATATCGACGAGCCGCGGGATCTTGCTGAGCCCGAGCACGCGCCCCTGCGGAATGTAGGCGACGTGGCACTTGCCGAAGAACGGCAGCAGATGATGCTCGCACAGACTGTAGAAGTCGATGTCGCGGACGATGACCATCTCGTTATAATCGACGCTGAACAGCGCATTGTTCAGCGTGGCATCGACATCCGCGGTATAGCCGCTCGTCAGGAACCTCAGCGCTCTTTCGACGCGCTTCGGTGTGTCGAGCAAACCCTCGCGGGTCGGATCCTCGCCAAGCTCCGCGAGCAGTTGCCGGATGATTTCCTGCATCCTTGCATTCTATATCGTCGTTTCCGGGGGCTTCGGCGCGGCGGCCGCGGCTGTCGCGTCCGGGCTGCCCCAGGTCGCGGCGCAAACCGGCGACCCGGACGCGCTCTACGCCCAACGCGACAATCTCGACAGTGCCAACCGGGCCGCCACGATCTGGGCCGAGCGCCTGTCGGCCAACCCGAAGGATTTCGAATCGGCCTGGAAACTCGCCCGCGCGCGGTACTGGCTTGGCGGACACGCGGCCGAGGCGCAGCGCAAGACCACCCTCGAACAGGGACTCGCGGCCGCACGCGCCGCTGTCGCGATCGATCCCACACGCCCCGAGGGACATTTCTGGCTCGCCGCCAACATGGGAGCGCTCGCCGAGTCGTTCGGGCTTCGCCAGGGCTTGAAGTATCGCGGCGACATCAAGGCCACACTCCTCACGGTGCTGAAGATCGATCCGGCCTTTCAGGGAGGATCGGCCGACCGGGCGCTGGGGCGCTGGTACTTCAAGGTCCCGGGCCTGTTCGGGGGAAGCAGGACGAAATCGGAAGAGCACCTGCGCCGCTCGCTCACCTACGCGCCGAACAGCACCGCGTCGCACTTCTTCCTGGCCGAGACCCTGCTCGACGCGGGACGGCGCGACGAAGCACGCGCCGAGTTGCAGCGCGTGCTCGATGCCCCGGTCGATCCAGGGTGGGCGCCCGAAGACCGCGAGTTCAAGCACAAGGCGCAAACGTTGCTCGGGTCTCTCGCGGCCAAGCGCTGACGAAAGCTGGAACCATGAACCCTAGAACTCTGAACTCTTGAACTCTTGAACTCCTGACCCGGCGTGTCAGTAGGTGTAGAATCCGCGGCCGGATTTCCGCCCCAACCGGCCGGCCAGCACCATGCGCTTGAGCAGCGGCGGCGGCGCGTACGCGGGCTCACGGTATTCCTCGAACATGATGTTCGCGATGTAGTAGGTCGTATCCAGGCCGACGAAATCGAGCAGCGTGAACGGTCCCATCGGATAGCCGGTCCCCAGCTTCATCCCCTTGTCGATATCTTCAATCGTGCCGAGGCCGTGCTCGTACGAGCGGATGGCATCGAGCAGGTACGGCACGAGCAGCCGGTTGACAATGAAGCCTGGCTTGTCGGGTGCGGTAATCGGCTCCTTCCCGAGCGATTGCGCGAACGCGAACACGGTCCGGTAGGTTTCATCGCTCGTGGTCAACGCGCGAATCACCTCGACGAGCTTCATGATCGGGACGGGATTGAAGAAATGAAGGCCGGCGAAGCGATCCGGGCGCTTCGTCATGGACGCCAGTTCCTGAATGCACAGTGAAGACGTGTTCGAGCAGTAAATCGTCGGCTCGCCCACGATCGCGTCGAGCGCCGCGTACGCCTCGGCCTTCTCGGTCGGCGTTCTCGATGATCGCTTCGATGATCAGATCGCACGATGACAGATCGTCGAAACGCGTCGTGCCGGAGAGGTTCGCCAGCGTTGCGTCCTTCGCTTCCGCCGTGACCTTGCCCTTCTGCACACCATCGGCGAGGAACTTGTCAATCCGCGCCAGCCCCTTGTCGAGCAGCGTCTGCTCCACCTCGCGAACGATCGTCCTGTAGCCCGCGGCCGCCGAGACCTGGGCGATCCCCGATCCCATCAGCCCACAACCCAATACGCCGACGGTCTTGATGTTCATGGTCAAAGCGTTTCCACGATAGCCGCGATGCCCTGGCCGCCGCCGATGCAGGCGGCCGCGAGGCCGCGTTTCAGCCCGCGCCGTCTCAATTCCAGCGTCAGCGTGAGCAGCAGCCTCGTACCGGTCATGCCGAGCGGATGCCCGAGCGCGATCGCGCCGCCGTTGACGTTGACCTTCTCGCGATCGAGACCCAGCTCTTTTTCGACGGCCAGATACTGCGCGGCGAAGGCTTCGTTGATTTCGATGAGATCGATGTCCTTCAGGGTGAGCTTCGCCTTGTCGAGCACGAGTCGGGTCGCCGGCGCAGGCCCCATCCCCATCAACCTCGGCTCGACACCGACGGTCGCCCAGTGCGTCAGGCGCGCGAACGGTGTCAGCCCGTGCGCGCGGACTCCCTTCTCCGACGCAATCAGCAACGCGGCGCCGCCATCGACGATTCCGGAGGCATTGCCCGCGGTCACGCAGCCGTTCTTGCTGAAGGCCGCCGGCAGCTTCGCCAGCGCCTCCATCGTCGAATCGGGACGCATGTGGTCGTCCTGCGCGAAGACCTCGGTTCCCTTCCTGCTCTTGATCTCGACCGGGACGACTTCGTCCCGCAGCCGCCCCTCGGCCCAGGCGCGGCCGGCGAGCTGCTGACTGCGGAGCGCGTATTGGTCCTGTGCCTCGCGCGACACGCCGTACTGTGCCGCGCAGTTCTCTGCAGTCGCGGCCATCGTGCAGCCGCAGTGCGTGTCGAGCAACGCCGACCACAGGGTGTCTTCCAGCTGACCCTGCCCGAGGCGCAGCCCGTTACGCAATCCGCGGATCGCGTGCGGCGCCTGACTCATGCTCTCCATCCCGCCGGTCAAGACAACGTCGGCCTCGTCCAGCAGAACCAGCTGTGCGCCATTGATCGCGGCTTGAATCCCCGAGCCGCACAAACGATTCACGGTCAGAGCCGGAACCTCGACCGGGATCCCGGCCTTCAGCCCCACATGCCGCGCGCCATAGACGGCATCGGCGCTGGTCTGCAGAACATTGCCAAAGATGACGTGATCAACGTGCTCCGGCTTGACGTTCGTGCGCTCGAGCGCCGCGCGCGCGGCAATCGCGCCGAGCTCCAGCGCCGAGAAATCCTTCAACTTGCCGGTATAGTCCGCCATCGGCGTGCGCGCGCCGCCGAGGATGTAGATGTTGTTGGTCATGGGTTATTCGAAGCCTGAATTGAGCGCACGATGAAGTCCCCCGCCTCCCTCGTCCCCAGCCGTCCACCGACATCCTGCGTCACCTGATTCTCTCTCACCGCCTTCAGGACCGCCGCGTCGATCGCGGCTGCTTCCGTGGTCATCTCCAGTGTTTCGAGCATGAGCGCGGCCGAGAGGATGGCGCCGATCGGATTCGCCACGTTCTTGCCCGCGAACTTGGGCGCCGACCCGTGGACGGGCTCGAACATCGAGGTCCGGCCAGGATGGATGTTGCCGGACGCGGCCATCCCGAGACCGCCCTCGAACGTCGCGCCGAGATCCGTGATGATGTCCCCGAAGAGATTGTTGGTGACGATGATTTCGAACTGGCCGGGATCGAGCACCATGTACATCGCGAGCGCATCGATGTAGTAGTGCGTCGCCTCGATATCGGGGTATTCCGCGGACACCTCGCGGAAGACGCGCTGCCACAGCGCGTGGCCCGAGGTCATCGCGTTGCTCTTGTCGGCCATGCAGACCTTCGACCGGCCGCGCGCCTTCGCGAACTCGAAGGCGTGCCGGATGATCCGGTGCACGCCCTTCCAGGTATTGACCTCTTCCTGGATTGCGATCTCGTCCTCGGTGCCGGCCTTGAAGCGGCCGCCGACGCTGACGTACAGCCCCTCGGTATTCTCGCGAAACACGACGAAGTCGACGTCCGCCGGCGTGCGCCGTTTCAGGGGGCAGAGCCGCTCGTCGAGGAGCTTCACGGGCCGGTAGTTGACGTAGAGGTCGAGCTCGAACCGCGTGCCGAGCAGGATGTCGCGCGCGTGACGGTTGTCGGGCACGCGCGGATCGCCGAGCGCGCCGATGAAGATCGCGTCGAACTGTCGGAGCTGATCGTAGCCGCCGGGCGGAAGGGTGATGCCCGTCTGGAGGTAGTGATCCGCTCCCCACGGCAGATGTTCGAGGTCGAACCTCACGCCGAACCTGTCGGACACGGCCGTCAAGACTTTGACTGCCTCAGCCGTGACCTCCTTGCCGATTCCATCACCGGCAATGACCGCGACCTTCATGTTTTCTGCGCCAAAACAGTAGTCCTCGCCGGGATCATAGCGAAAATGGGCGGGCCGCAGATTCCCGCCATTCGTCCCTCGTCACATGATTCGACACTTTGGATTCAAAGATCCGTTATTCCGTGTTGAATAGCCGTCAAATTGGGCCGAAATCACTTAAAACTGTGACATCGGTGTATCGGAAATCCTGGGTACGACGTATGCTGACAGACTGTTCACCCCGGGACCACTCGTCGTGTGCCTGGGGCCAACCCCGGATGGCGCCGTTGCGACTGCGATCGCGGGGACCGCACTTCAAAAATCAGGAGGGGAGATGGGTAAAAGAAATAGGGGGGTGCTGCTCTTAATCGCAGCGCTTCTCATGTCTGCGTCGGCCGCATGGGCGCAGACGAGCGGACGCCTCATCGGGTCGTTAAAGGACCCCCAGGGTGCCGTGCTTCCGGGGGCGACCGTGACCATCACGAGTCCGGCACTGCAGCGTAGCGTTTCACAGGTCTCGGACCAGGACGGTGTCTTCCGGTTCCTGGCCATCCCGGCGGGCCGCTACATCGTGAAAGTCGAGCTCGGTGGATTCAAGACCTACGAGCAACCTGACGTGCAGGTCGGCCTGGATCGCACGGTTGACCTGGTACTGACGTTGCAGGTGCAAGGCGTCGCCGAGACGGTCAATGTCGTGTCCGCTTCGCCGATCGTCGACACGACGAGCACGTCCATCGGTATCAACGCGACCGCCGACCTCTTCGAACGCATTCCGGTGCGACGTGATTTCTACGCGATCGCCCGCCTCGCGCCCGGCACGACCGAGGATGCCGTCGGCCCGGCGGTGCTCGGCTCGACCGGAGCGGAGAATCAGTACATCATCGACGGCCTGAACACGACGGGCATCGAGCGCGCCGAGAAGACCAAGCGCATGAACTTCGACTTCATCGATGGCATCGATGTGAAGACCGGCGGCTTGAATGCCGAGTACGGCCGGCTTACCGGCGGCGCCATCGTCGTCACCACCAAGTCTGGCGGCAACGTGTTCCGCGGCTCTGTCTTCGGATTCACGGAAGGTGGCGCCCTCCGGTCCGACGATTCAACTGCCGGGGAACGCCCCGAGACGACGACGTCGGTGGCCAATCTCGACAGCCAGTGGGATGGGGGCGTGGAGCTCGGCGGCTATATCGTGAAGGATCGGCTGTGGTTCTTCGGGGCCTACAACCGTCAGCAGGATCGTACGCTTACCGAGATCATCCGCGACCTGAACGCTCCCGGCGCGCCAGCACGCGGCTCCGAGGTTCTGTCGGACATCGATCGCGATCTGTTCTCCGGCAAGCTCACCTACCGTCTCGGCAACAGCCAGCGGATCTGGATGTCGGTCAACGGGGATCCCTCGAGCAGAAATGGCAACATCTTCGCGATCTCCGGGCCCGAGTCGACCTGGAAGGGCGTGCTGGATTCAGGCTCCGTCGACCCGGTCATCACCTACGAAGGAACGTTCGGCCCCACGTTCAATCTGCGCGGTGTGTACGGGCGCCACAAGGAGAAGCTCGAATACTCCGGCGCTGGCAAGCTGATTCCGCTGTCGCGTGATGACACCGTTTCGCCGATCATCCGCACCGGTGGCTTTGCCGGCGCGTTCCAGGATTCCGAGTTCACCCGCGATCAGTACAAGCTGGATGCGACGAAGTTCCTGGGTCCGCATGAACTCAAGGCTGGCGTCGATTGGGAGCTCCAGGACAGCCACATCGACCGCTACGCGGCGGGCGGTGGAATGATCAACTACAAGCTTCGCACCTCGGGCTGGCACGATCTACTATCGCCACCGGTTCTTCGCGAACGATCTGGCGCCCGGGTTCGACATCGACGTGCCCTCCACCTGGCAGCCGATCATTCCGCTCGTCGCCGAGCCGAAGACGACGAACAACTCGTTCTTCGTGCAGGACAGCTGGCGCGCCGCGTCGAACTTCACGATCAACGCCGGCATCCGCTGGGAGCGCCAGCAGCTCGGCGACCGCTTCGACGAGTACGTGCTCGACCTCACCGACAACTGGGCGCCGCGAATCGGCGGCGTGTGGGACTTCGCCAAGAACGGCCGCAGCAAGCTGTTCGCGAACTGGGGACGGTTCTACGAGAGCATCCCGATGGACATCAACATCCGCGCGTTCGGCGGCGAGTCCACGTGCTTCTGCAACAACTTCGATCCGAATCCGATGAACTTCCTGCCCGATCCGGCGGCACCGCGCTCGCAGCTGCTCGGCGGCCATGCGACGCCGGTCGATCCGGACCTCAAGGGTCAGTACTCGGATGAGTGGATCATCGGCGGCGAGTACGAGGTTGCGCGGAACGTCAGCGTCGGCGCAAAGTACATCCGCCGCAACCTGGGCCGCGTGATCGAGGACTTCCTCGTGCCCGACGAGAGCCAGTATTTCATCGCCAATCCCGGTGTCGGCCTCGGCAGCGAGATGTCGTTCTATGACTACACCGCTGTCGGCGCACCGAAGGTGAGGCGGGTCAGCGATGCGTTCGAGATCAGCGGACGTAAGCGCTACAGCGACGGCTGGCAGTTCCTCGCGAGCTACGTGTGGCAGAAGCTGGAAGGCAACTACGATGGCGTCTTCCAGAACTCCACCGGTCAGCTCGACCCGAACATCAACTCGGCGTTCGACTACGCGGACTTCCTCGTCAACGCCGACGGCCGCTTGACGAACGACCGCACACATCAGATCAAGTTCGACGGCAGCTACGAATTCCAGAGCGGACCGACGGGACTGAACCTCGGTTTCTCGACCTACTGGCTTTCGGGCATGCCGTTGAACGCCTATGGATACTCGTTCCGCGTATGCGAACTGGGAGTACTACCTGGCGCCCCGCGGATCACTCGGCCGCGGACCGTCCGAGTGGGAAGCCAGCCTCCAGGCGCAGTATCCAATCCGGTTCGGCGATAACAAGCGGATCAACCTGATCATGGATATCTTCAATCTGTTCGATCGCCAGAACATCATTCAGCTCGACGAGCGGCTACAACCTTGCGCTGCACGGCCGAGTGCTCGGCGGTTCCAGCCGCCCAGTGCAACGGCGACAATGGATGGCTGACGCAGCCAGGCACGCTGAATCCGGTCGGTTCACTGAGCAATCCGCAGGCGAACGCGCCGAACCCGGATTACCTGACCAAGGGAACCCTGTTCACGCAGCCGCGGAGCATTCGCTTCGGCGTCCGCTTCCAATGGTAAGTGCGGCGTTCTGAAACCAGGGCCGGCCAACGACTTGGCCGGCCCTTTTTTTGGTCCGCGGGATCTGGGAAGATCGCCCTATGCAGACCACCATCATCGCCAGTATCGCTGTGCTCGTGTTGAGCCTCGGGCCGGCGCACGCAGTCGCGCAGACGCGCGCAGGAGCGGGCGATCAGGCATCTGCGGGCCGGCCAGGAGGCGCTGCAGGCGGAACGATGGGAAATCGCGGAGCGGGAGTTCAAGGCGGCCATCGAACTGGATCCGCTGCTCGAACTTGCGCACTACGGCCTGGGTCAGACCTACATGGCGACCAAACGGTATGTCGAGGCCGTGCGGGCCTATGTTGCGACGCGAGACGCGTTTCACCGCGCCGCGACCGAGATCAATGGCTGACAGTCTAGAGGCAGAGCAGCGCATCGACGAACAGATCCGCGCGCTGCGCGACCAGATGCGCTTTCTGCAATCGGGCAAGGTGAGGTCGCCCTACACCGGGGATGCAATGACGAGGATCGCAGAACAGATCCGCCAGCTGGAGGCGAGCCGCGGTCGAATCGACGCGATGGCGCCGCGCCGATCACGCCACCATACATCTCGGTCGCCCTTGGAAGCGCGTACTTCCGCACCAATGCCTTCACTGATGCGGAGCGCGAGTGGCGCGCCGCGCTGCAGGTCGATCCGAAGATTGGCGAAGCGCACAACAATCTCGCCGTGGTGCTGATGCTGACCGGACGGTTCGACGAGGCGGAGCGCGAAGTGGAACTGGCCGAGAAATCCGGCCACAAGGTGAGCGACCGCTTCAAGGACGACCTGAAGGCGGCCAAGGCAAAGGGCAAAGGGTGAATCGACGCTCCGCCCTTCTCCTGCTCCTCGCCGGAGCGATTGCAGCAATCGGCGTCGGCGTCTGGATGACGCGTCGATCCTCGGCCCCGCTCAGCACCTCAGCGCCGCCGGCGGCCGCCGCGACGGCGGGCCCGATCGCCGAGATCGCCGGCCGCGCCCAGGCCCGCCCGCCCGTCATCTTCATCGGACTCGACGGCGCCGACTGGGCCCTGCTCGATCAATACATCGCACGCGGCGTCATGCCGACGCTGAGAAAGCTCGTCGCCGAGGGATCGAGCGGCACGCTGAAGACGATCCATCCGGCGCTCTCACCGCTGATCTGGAACACGATGGTCACCGGCGTCCAGCCGCTCGAGCATCGCGTGCTGGACTTCCTCCGCATCAACCCGGTCAGCAAACAGCGCGAGCCCATCACCAGCGACGAGCGTCAGGCGCCGGCGGTCTGGAACATGGCGACCAACGCGGGAAAGCGGGTCGGCGCGCTGGGCTTCTGGGCCACGTATCCCGCGGAAGCGGTCAACGGGCTGCTCGTCTCCGATCGCCTCTTCACGTTTCTCTACAGCGAATCCGAGCCGCCTCCCGGCGTCGTCAATCCGCACGAGTACGACGGCTGGGCGCGCGACACCCTGAAGCGCGTCGAAAAGGAAGTCGACTTCGCAGTGCTGCGCGAGTACCTCCCCTGGCTGACCGAGGCCGACTACCAGGCAGCGGCAACCGCCAAGGAGCCGTACGCGAATCCGGTCGGCGCGCTGCGGCGCGTACTCGGTGGAGACCCGCGTCTACGACACGCTCGCGCGTGGATGGTTCGCCAAAACGAAACCGGATCTGATGCTCGTCTACATTCAAGGCACCGATACGGTCGGCCACGTGTTCGCGCCGTACGCGCCGCCGCGGCAGCCCTCGATCTCACCCGCCGATTTCGAGAAGTTCAGCCTCGTCCCCGAGCGCTACTTCGCCAGCGTCGACCGGATGCTCGAGGAGTACCAGCAGCTCGTCGAAGCCAACGGCGGCGTGCTCGTGCTCGGATCCGATCACGGCTTCAAGTGGGGAGACGGCAGGCCGACGACGCTGTCGAGTTTCGCGAATGCCACGGCCGCGAAGTGGCACACCGACGACGGCATCTTCCTGATGTGGGGCAAGGGCGTGACGCCGTCGAAGGGGCACGTCGGCGAGGGCGCCGTCGCGCAGATCTGCGCCACACTGCTCGCGCTCAGCGGAACTCCGCCGGCGGACAAGATCGCGGGACCTCCGCTGCCGGGGGCACCGCCGGCCGGCGGCCAACCAGTCGACTACAAGGCGCGCTACACGCCCGCCGCGGTCGTCTCGGGCGCGGCGTCGGCAGCACAGTCGAGAGTCGATCAGGAGACCGTCGAGAAGCTGCGCGCGCTCGGATACATCGGCGCGGCAAGCGGCGGCGGTACGGCCATCGGGACACGGACCGGTGGCTCCTTCAACAACGAAGGGCTGCAGCTGAAGGCGCAGGGACGCACAGACGAGGCGATTGAGGCATTCGAGTCGGCGCTGACCGTCGACCCCAATCTCGCATCGGCGGCATGGAATCTGAGCGACCTGCTGTTCGCGCAGCAGAAGTCACTCGACAAGTCCGATGCGCTGCTGGTTCGCGCGTTCGTCAGCGGCTTGCCCGAGGGGATGCGGTTCCTGATCGGCCGGGCGATCGGCTACCAGCGCGCCGGCAGGCTCGATCGGGCGATGAAGCTCCTCACCGACGCCGCCGCGGCCAAGCCGGACGAGCCCGAGGTCTGGCTGTTCCGCGGACGCTATCGCGTCGAGAGCGGCGATTGCGAGGGGGCGGTCAGCGACTTCGAGCGCGCGATCCGCCTCGACGCGGTCAATGCCGCCGCCCATGGGTCGCTCGGCCTGGCGCACATCTGCGCCGGCAACACCGAGGGCGCGCGCGAGGCGTTCAAACGCTCGCTCGCGCTCGATCCCAATCAGCCCAAGATCCGTGAGTATCTGCGGGCGCGTTGAGTCCAACGTGCCAGGTCTCAACCCACCGCCTTTCAGGGGGGTCAGCTTTCAACAGCTCCGGTCTGATCGGCTGCTTCGAGCTGGCTGAGCACGTTGGACTAGCGGGACCACCGGTCCCGCCTATGAACAAACTACCGCCTTCAGGCGGTAGTTTGTTCAAGCGAACCTGCCGTGTCAGTCGTTCCTGATGACGCCGTTGATCACCGAAGGACTGTCGCGCGAATACTGGGTGGCCCGCACGAAATCGCCGATGGCGTTGCTCGCGTGTTCGGAGAGCTCGACGAACTCGACGCCGGTGCGATACAGCGCGGCGACCTCGGTGAGCTCGCCGATGTGGCAGTGAGCGATCCGGCCCTTGACGACCACGGAACGGTCGCCGAGCGTGAGCCTGAAATCGTGCAGCGAATCGAGCTGGAGGGCGAACGCGGTCTCGATCTGGGCCCCGCCGAGGCTGATGTCCAGGACGGTCATGGGCTGGAAGACCATGACTTCCCCCTTGACTTCCCGTTCAAGTGGGACACGCTCGCGGTCCCGCTTCTCGCCGGCCATATCGACCATCTTATCGGGGCTGAGCTGGTCCCCCTGCAGCGCGCCGACAACCGCGTCGTGCGTCGTCTGCGAGTCGACAGCAGCCCGTCTGTTCCCCCACCCGAACATCACAGGTAGATTCGGAAGCAAACGGCGAGCCTGACAGGGTTTAGCGAGCTTTGACGTGCTCCAGGTAATCGCCTGAGGCGATTCGCGGGGCCTGGCCCAGCGGGGCGTTATAGAAATACACCCAGGCCCGGGCGTGGGCCCGATCGGGCAGCGTCACGTCGGCCTCCCCGCGCGAATAGAGGCTCTGATCAGGGTTTCCTGGAGAGTACCCCTCGATCTCGTCCAGCGCGGCAAGGACCTGATCGGGGTCCGACACCTCGTAGACCTCCCCCCAGACCAGGCGGTCCGGCGCCGGGACGGCTGCCGGGTAGAGGCCCAGGTCGAACAGCGCGGCCTGAATCGATCCGCGGCCGATATATGTGAGCTTGTGATCGATCCCGGCCCGGCGGCGTCTGTCGAAACCCGCCATCAGGGTGCCGTAAAAGAAGACAAACTGCTTCACGGTTGCCGCGTGAGAGTACAACGTAGGAGAAGGCAAAAACAAAGGGCCGGCTGTGACATGCCGGCCCGGGGCTGATCGATGCTCGGATCTTTTCTTTGTGATTACTGGGGTTCGGCGACGATCGCGCGGCTTCGGGAGCACCATCTGTAAGAGTTCCCCGGGAACCGTAAACGAGAGCTCGACCGTCTTGCCCGTCCCTGACATCTGCAGTGATTTGAGTACCGCCGCGGCGCGCACATCGGAGCGGCTCATCATCTCGCCGAACGCCAGGGCGCCACTCAGCTGACGTCGCAGCAGCTCAGCCGACTCGTCGTCCAGGGCTTCGACCCGGACCATTCCTGACACACCACCGTTAATGTGCACACCTGTCGTGAACCACTTGACCGGGGGCAATTGCTTGGCTATCTGTTCGGGGAGCTGCGCCTGCGAGGTGAGAACGTCAAATCGACCGAGGGCCCACGCGTTGTGGCTCTGCTCGATCTGGCGGACGAGGGTCATGATTTCATCGTTGCTGGTCACGCTGGTGGCGCTGAGCTTCGCGTCAATCGCCCGCTTGACCGATGCCGTATCCCCGATGCCGACCAGACCGGGCTCCAGAAACGCCAGGGTGCCGCCCTGCCCGTTTCCGTTCACTTCCTTGGTCGTTGAAACCAGCTGCACGTCGCGGTAGGTCTCAACGGTTCCGCCGTGCTGCACGGCGAGGACTTGGAGCTCTGTGGGATTGAAATTACCTTTGGCAATCAGGAGGGCACTGTGGGTTCCGGGAGTCACGGCGACGACGACGTACTGGACGTCGCGTTCGATGTCTATGCCGGTTTCCCGCTGGAATTCCTCCCGCCCCTGTTCGTGCATCGGCATCGCCTCTTTGATGCGCTGCCGAAGCTCGGAACTCATAATGGCGCCGACATCCGCATAGGCAATCACGGCAGCGTCCGCCGGCACGTAGGCAAGCTCGGTCGGCCCGGACGAGGCCGACAACGCCTGGAATCCACCACCGTAATAAGCGACAAGGCCCGTGCACAGGCCGGCGACGAGGATAGCGGCCGAGCCGGCCATGAAATAGCGGGTCTTCTTGGTCATTCGAGTGGCCTCTGACAAAGATTATACAGGCCGGGCTGGGAAAAAGTTCCCCCGTTCGTCCGCAAACTACTGATCCAGCACGTATTCCCGCCGTTCGACGACCCTGGCCCCCAGGGCCAGGCACACGGTCCAGATGACGAGCAGCCAGAACAGGCTCGTGCCCATGCTCGGAACCTCACGAAACAGGCTCTGGATGGCACTCATGATGCCCGTATTCGGGATGGCATGGGGTACGAGGCCCTGCACGTAGTACGCCACCGTGAAGCGCTTCAGATAGCCCGGGAACGCCATGACCGCGGGCTCCCAGCCAAAGATGAAAATGAGCCCGACCAGGAGCGGCCGCTTCAACTTTGCCCCGATGAACGCGAAAAGGGCCCCGTAAACGGCCAGGCCGAGCGCAAGAAGGGCCAGGTCCTTCAGCAGGTCGAGAAAGGCGCCGCCGACGGATCCCCTGTTTATGGGGACGACCAGCAGGTACACGATCATGACCGACGGCAGCACGACCGCAACCGTGCAGACGAGATACGCGAGGTACTTTCCAAGGAGGACGGCGCCCCGGCGAATGGGGCGGACGAACAAATACGTAATCGTCTTGTCCTCCACTTCGTCTGCGATCAGCGACGTCCCGTAGAACACGCCGAGAATCGGCACGATGACCGTCAGGTACAGCATCCACACCACGTAACCGAAGATCACGGGTCCGGCGATCAGAATCGTCCGGCTCACCCCGTCGCGCGTTTCCCTGCCCTCGAAGATCGGGGCTCCCAGAAACATCAGTCCGCGAACCAGGAACGCGAAAACTATGGGCGCGCTGACCAGCAGCGCCATGAAAATGGTTCGCCGGGACCAGAGCATCTCGTTGAGCGAGAGGTCGAAGATCCGGAAGGCGGACGCGATGAATCCGGGTGCGGCCGGAATACGGCGCGGCGTCGACGGCGGGCTCGCAGCGGTGTCAGACATCACGGGATCTCTCCGAGGGCGCTGTCAGGGTGCCTCTACTTCACGAGGTACTGGAACACGGCGGCCAGGTTGTCGTCCGGCGACGTGACTTCCTCGATCGTGCCGTACTCTCCACTCGCTGCCATTTCGGTCAGCCGCGAGTAGAAGGCGTCAGGCTTGCCGGTTTCGACGACGACCGCCCCCTCCTCGAACTTCAGGCTGCGGACATCGACGTGCGCCAGGAACTCGCGAGCCAGCGCCCGCGGGTTGGCGGCCTTGACATACACCGAATGCGGATGTTCGTCGATCAGATCGCGGATGTGATGGACATCCCCTTCGGCCAGGATCCGGCCGTTGTTGATCAGCAGGATGTTGCCGGTCATCGACTCGATCTCGTGCAGGATGTGGCTCGAGACGATGATGCTCTTCCCCTCGCGCGCCCACTCGCGGATCATGCGGATGGTCCGGCGGCGCGCTATTGGGTCCATTCCCGCCAGCGGCTCGTCGAGAATCAGCAGCTCCGGCTCGTGGACGATGGCCTGCGCGAGCTTGACCCGCTGCCGCATGCCCTTGCTGTAGGCGCCGATTTTCTTGTTCGCCGCCTCCATCAAGTCGACCAGGGTCAGCGCACGGCGGGCGGCCTCGTCGGCCTCCTTCTCGCTCAGCCCGTTCAGCCGGACGAGGGCGGTCACCCATTCGAGGCCGGTCATGCGCTCGTAGAACGCGTCCTGCTCCGGGCAGAACCCTATCTGAAAGAACAGATGCGGATTGCCCCAGATTGGCTCATCGAGAACCTTGACGACGCCCTTGCTCGGCTTGAGCTGACCGGTGATCAGCTTCATGAACGTCGACTTGCCGGCGCCGTTCGGGCCAAGCAGGCCAGTGATTCCCGGGGGCACGTTCACGCTGACGTCGTTGAGGCCGATGACCTGGCCGTACCACTTCGAGACGTGTTCGGCGGTGACGATGGGGGCGCTCACGTCACCACCTCGACACCACGGACCCGGCGTTCGAGCACCGAAATGGACAGGACGATCAGGCCGATCACCACGATCAACGACACCTGCCACGGGGTCGAGTATCGCGGTGTCAGCCGGAAGATGACGTCGATCACCTGATTGAGATTCGCTGCGAGCGACAGATACGACAGCGAGGTATTGCCGCCGGTGATGGCATACATCGCGCCGTAGATCGCCGCCGTAAAGAAGAGGATTCCGGCGTAGAGAATGCCGACGTAGCGGCTGCTCTTCGAGAGCGACGAGAGCGCGAGCATGGTGAACGTCGCCAGCAGCGCCTGGAGCAGCGCGGCGACGGTGATGGCCGGGAAAAGGAACAGGTTCTTGCTGACGAACGCGAAGCTGCCCGCGAACATCACCTGCACCAGCAGGAGCAGCATGGCCGGCAGCCAGGTGACGAGCATCAGAAACGCGAAGAGCACGGCCGCTTTGCCGGCGATGTATTCCGAACGCAGCAGCGGCTTCGAGAGGTAGATCTGCAGAGCGTTGGCACGCCGGTCGTTGGCAATCAATCCCGCGCCGACGTAGATGGTGACGACGAAGACGAAGAAATCCTGCTGCTCGAGAAACTCGCGGAACGTCTCTGCCGTCGGCGCGATCAGCGCCATCTGCGGAAAGTTCGTGGCCAGGTAGATCTGCACGGCACGGACAACGAACGGCATCCACGCGAACAGCATCAGCCCGAGAAACGCGCGCTTCCGGACCATCGTCAGGATGCCGGCCCGGGCGATGACCATCCAGCCCTGTCCGGGGGACGTCTTGCCTCCGCCGTAGCGCCGATAGCTCTGATCGTGGATAGGCATCGAGTTACGTGCTGCGTGCCACGTGCTGGGTGCTCACGTGCCTCTGTGCTACGTGCGGCGTGCGCACGTGCTCTCGTGCGACGTGCTGGGTGCTTACGTACTGGGTGCTCACTCTTCGCCGACCGCCTTCGCGAACACGTCTTCCAACGTCGGAACGCTCGGCCGCAGGTGGCGTACCTGCACGCCGTGCCCCGCTGCCAGTTCGAAGATGGCTCGCTGATCGCGCTCGCCGCGGGCGGCGTCCGACGGGCACGAACACGCGCATCACGTCCTGGTCCGTGGCATGGCACTCCATTCCGGCACCGCGCAGCACCTCGATGAACGCCGGCAGGTTGCCCTTGATCCGCAGCTCGAACACCCGTCCCGCCGGACCTTTCAGCTCCTGGATCGGCCCCTGGGCCGCGATCTGGCCCTTGTCCATCACGACGACGTAGTCGCAGGTGTATTCGACGTCGGGGAGCAGATGGGATGAGAGGATCAGGGAGACGTTCTTGTTGTGGCCGAGATCGCGCACGAGCTCGAGCATCTCGTCGCGGCCCTTCGGGTCCATGCCGTTGGTCGGCTCGTCCAGGAACAGCAGATCGGGGTCGTGGACCAGCGCCTGCGCGAGCTTGATGCGCTGCTTCATGCCGGTCGAATACGTCTCGATATTGCGGTAGCGGGCTTCGCCGAGGCCGACGTAATAGAGCACCTCGTGGGCGCGCTGCATCGCATCGACCTGCGGCAGGCCCGCCAGCTGGCCGCAATAGGCGACGAAGGACACCGCGTTCATGCCCGGGATATGCGCGTCGCTCTCCGGCATGTAGCCAAGGCGGGCGCGGATCTCGAGGGGCCGCTGCGCGACGTCCATGCCGAGCACCGACATGCGCCCCTGAGTCGGCTTCACGAAGCCGAGCAGCGCCTTGAGCATGGTGCTCTTGCCCGCGCCGTTCGGGCCGAGCAACCCGACCGCGCCGCGGATGAAACGCGCGGAGACGTTCTTCAGCGCCTGATTCTTCCCGTAAATCACCGTGACGCCGTCGAGCAGCACGGCAGGCTCGGCGGAGCCGGAAGCGTCAGCGGTGGTGGGAACTGCCGGTGTGAAGGGAGCGGCGGTGTCCAAGTGCTCTAGGTTATACGGGATTCTGAAGTCACAGGTTTCCCTTCAGGCCGAGCGGTTCGGCCTCGACCCGCAGGAACGAGATCACGTTCGTGACGTGCTGATCAAAAGGAAGGCCGAGCTCCTCCGCACCGCGTTTCAGGTCATCGCGGCTCACCGCCCGCGCGAACGCTTTGTCCTTCATCCGCTTGATCACGGATGACGCTTCGAGATCGAGGACGCTCTTCGAGGGCCGCACCAGCGCCGCGGCGGTCACGAAGCCCGCCATCTCGTCGCACGCCCACAGCGTTTTCTCGAGCCGTGACTCACGCAGCACACCGGAGTATTCCGCGTGCGACAGAATCGCGCGCGTGACCCACTCCGGGTAGCCCTTCTCCTTCAGGATTTCCACGCCGCGATACGGGTGATTCTGCTGATCCGGCCAGCGCTCGTAATCGAAGTCGTGGAGCAGCGCGACGACGCCCCACTCCTCTTCGTTCTCACCCCACATCCGCGCATAGCCGCGGACCGCCGCCTCGACCGCCAGCATGTGCTTGCGCAGGCTCTCACTCTGCGTGTACTCGGTCATGAGCGCCCAGGCGTCGGCTCGATTCAACGGCACGAGCGGAATCATACAAGATCGGGACTCAGGACTCGGGACTGGGGACTCGGGCTGGTGGGCGGGGATCCTCGCTGGCCGCCGACTTTCCTTTCGGATCCTGCATGGTCAGACACGGTCCCCCGCATCGATCATCTCGAGCGCGCGCGCGATGACCGATCGGGCTTTGTCGGTCAACCGATACGGCTCGAGATCGGCGGGATCGGCGACGATGGCCTCGGACACGTCCGAGCCCGGCCGTAGCGATCCGCCGACCGCCCGACAGACATAATCGATGAGCACGAAGTGATACTGCGCGCGGCCGGCCTCGTCCCGCATGATCCGATCGAAGACCTCGATCACCGGTCCGACTTCGACCGTCAGGCCGGTTTCCTCAGCGACTTCCCTAGCGACGGCGGCCTCGAGCGTTTCGCCAACTTCGACCGCCCCGCCAGGCAGACTCCACTCACCAGCCAACGGAGCAAAGCGTCTCTTGATCAGCACAACTCCGCGCTCCAAGGCAGACGCGTCCACACCAAGACTCCCCCGATCGGCCGCGGCGATCGTTATGACCGCTCCAACGCCGACGACGGGACGGCTCGGGTACTCGCGCTGGATCGTGTCGCTCGCTGTCGGGACTGGGGCCTGGGGATCGGGGGGAAGAGGGGATCGGTGATCGGTGATCGGGGATCGGGGATAGTTGGCGGATGGCTGCGCAGGCCCGCCGTCTTCTTTTGTCAAGTTCAGCTCCGAGCCGCGAGTCTTCGATGGATGAGCGGCAAGCGCAGTCAAGAAACGAATAGATGGCGGCCAGCGAAGCCACCCGCTCCCACCCATCCCACGCCCCAATCACTCGAAACGATCCCGATCCCGATCCCCGATCCCCGTTACTCGATCCCCATCACCTTGACCACGACCCGCTTCTTGCGTTGGCCGTCGAACTCCGCGTAGAAGATTTGCTCCCACGGTCCGAGATCCAGTTTGCCGGCGGTGATCGGCACCAGCACCTGATGCCCCATGATGGTCCGCTTCAAATGCGCATCCGCGTTGTCCTCCCCGGTCGCGTGATGCTTGTACGGGAGTCCCGCCGGCGCGAGCTTTTCGAGCCAGACCTGAAAGTCCTCGATGAGCCCGTCCTCCCAGTCGTTGACGTAGACGCCCGACGTGATGTGCATCGCGGAGACGAGAACCATCCCTTCCTTCGCGCCGCTCTTGCCGACAATGCTGGCGACCTGGTCGGTGATGCGGACGAACTCCTGACGGCTCTTCGTGTTGAACCAGAGGTAATCGGTGAAGACGATCATCGTGTCCCGTGCCGCGGCGGTCAGGCGGACAACTCGAGGGCCAGCGCCGCTTCCGCGTTGAAATCGTACCGGCCGGCGGCGCCGCGTTGCAGCTTTCGCAGCGCCGCGGCGCCGATCATCGCGGCATTGTCCGTGGAGAGCGACAGCGGCGGAACGAATACAGGAAGCCCATGGCGCGAACCGCGCGCTTCGGCTTCGGCGCGAAGCCGGCTGTTTGCCGATACGCCGCCGGCAATGCCGACGCTGCGGGCGCCGAGCCAGCGCGCGGCCTCGAACGTGCGGTCCAGCAGAACGGTGACGACCACGCGCTGAAAGCTGGCGGCGATGTCCGCGACCTGTTGCCGCGTCAATGCCTCCCCCAACGAATCGGCCGACGCGGCCTTGCCCGACGCCGTCGCCCCGGCACTTTCGCGCACCAGCCGGAGCACGGCTGTCTTGAGACCGCTGAAGCTGAAATCAATCCGCCGGGCGATCTCCGGCGGCAGAAGCCCCGCCGGAGCGGTCGGCAGCGGCGCATTGCGATCCGCATGCGTCAGCCGCGCGATCGGAAAATCGTGGGCGTCCTCGTTTCCTTCGCGAGAGAGCTTGTCGATGACCGGACCGCCGGGATAGCCAAGCGCGAGGAGCTTGGCGACCTTGTCGTAGGCCTCCCCCGCCGCATCGTCTCTCGTTCGTCCGATCAGCTGATAGGCGCCGGGCTCGGCCACGAAATAAAGGCTCGTGTGCCCTCCCGAGACCACGAGAATGGCGGCCGGCAGCGGCAGCTCGCCGTGCGCGAGCACGAGCGATTCGATGTGTCCGGCGAGGTGGTGCACCGGAATGACCGGCCGATTGAGCGACCAGGCGAACGCCTTGGCGAACGCGACGCCCACCAGCAGCGACCCGACCAGCCCCGGACCCTGCGTCACCGCAACGGCGTGGAGATCGGCCGCTTGCACATCCGCCCCTTGAAGCGCCGCCTCGACGACACCGCAGATATCGCGGACGTGCTGGCGAGAGGCAAGCTCGGGGACGACACCTCCCCATTCGCGATGAATGGCCGTCTGCGACGCGACGATGTTGGACAGGATCGTCCAGGGGCGCGCGGGATCGCCGGTGACACCGAGGACGGCCGCGGCAGTTTCGTCGCAGGACGTCTCGATGGCCAGCAGGGCTGAGCTCACCGGGCGACTACGGCCGCCTCGAGCGCGCGCTTCAAGGACTCGCTATACGGCGGCTTGAAGATGCCACGCTCGGTGATGATGCCGGTGATGTACCGGTGTGGCGTCACATCGAAGGCGGGATTCCTGATATGCGCGCCCTCGGGCGTGAGCCTGGCGGATCCGAGGTGGCTGACCTCACGCTGATCACGTTCCTCGATCGGAATGTGATCGCCGTCGGCGGTCGCCAGGTCGATGGTCGAGATTGGCGCGGCCACGTAGAACGGAATCTTGTGCTCGCGGGAGAGCACCGCGACGGTGTAGGTGCCAATCTTGTTCGCCGTGTCGCCGTTGGCGGCGATCCGATCGGCGCCGACCACCACCATATCGATGTCACCGGCACGCATCAGCGGGCCGGCCATGCTCTCGGTGATGACAGTGGTGTTGATGCCGTCCCTGACCAGCTCCCACGCCGTCAGGCGTGCGCCCTGGAGAAAGGGCCGGGTCTCGTCCGCGATCACGGCAATCCGCTTGCCCTGCTCCACGGCGGCGCGAATGACGCCAAGCGCCGAGCCGTATCCTGCGGTCGCGAGCGCGCCGGCATTGCAGTGCGTCAGGACGCGCGCGCCGTCGGGCACGACGGCCGCCCCAAATGCGCCCATCGCGCGGCAGGCCGCGACGTCCTCATCGTGAATCGTCCGCGCTTCGAGCTCGAGGCGATCCGCGATCTCGTCGGCCGACGCCCCGGCCTGGGCGGTCTCCGCGAAGACCCCCTTCATGCGATCGATCGCCCAGAAGAGGTTCACCGCCGTCGGCCGCGTCGCGGCCATCATGTCGCAGATTTTCTGGAAGTCGACCGCGAACTGGCGGGTGCCCTTCGCGGTGCTGCGCTTCATGCCGAGCGCGATCCCCATCGCCGCCGCCACCCCGATCGCCGGCGCACCCCGAATCACCATCGTCCGGATCGCCCGCGCGACTTCCTGAGCCGAGCGGCAGCGCACGTAGATTTCCTGCCCCGGCAGCTTGCGCTGATCCACCATCACCACCGCATCGGCCTGCCAATCGATAGTCGGAAGCATGGCGGTATTTTATGACGGATTACGCCACGTGCGGCGTGCCACGCGCTGGGTGCTCACGTGCTCCCCGTGCTACGTGCCATGTGCTGCGTCCTCACGTGCCGCCCGTGCGACGTGCCCACGTGCGCACGTGCTTGTCGTGCCACGTGCAGGGTGCTCACGTGCTTGTCGTGCTCACGTGCTCGTGAACGTGCGCCGGTGCTCGTCGGGGAAGCCACCCGACCGTGAAGACCAGCACGTCGCACGTACGCACGAGCACGTGAGCACGTAGGACGAAAAGCACGTCAGCCCGTGCGCACGTCGCACGTGCAGCACGTGAGCACCCAGCGCGTGGCACGTCGCACGTTACAAGAGCCTTCGATCAAACGGCAACGGCAGCAGCGACGCCAGGCGATACTGGCCGGTCAGCGTGGTACGGTTGCCGAGAATGATTTCGATGTCGCCGCAGTATTCCCACAGCAGCTGGCGACACGACCCACACGGCGGAGTCGGCGATTCGGTGTCGGCGACCACGGCGATGCGGGTGAAAGTCGTGTGCCCCTCCGATAGCGCCTTGACGAGGGCGACGCGTTCCGCGCACAGCGTCAGCCCGTAGGTCGCGTTCTCGATGTTGCATCCGGTCACGATCGCGCCCTCTACGGTCTCCAGCGCGGCGCCGACTTTGAACTTGGAATACTGCGCGTGCGCCAGCTCCCGTGCGGCGAGCGCCGCGGCAAGCAGCCCCTGTTCGGGCGAAAACCCGGTCGGGCTGACGGTATCGAGCGTCAGCTGCTGCCAGGCTCCTTCCTCGCGGCGCTCCTGGCCCGTTCGCCGTTTTCCCACCCGGCGGTTCTCCCCGGCCCCGAGCGGGCCGGAGCCTGCTGCCTCCACGACGCGGCGGTCGGGCGTGGTGCGGCGATCGGCGCCGCGCCGGCGCTCCTTTTGTGGCCAGCGATCGGCCGGATCAGAGTCGTTCAACAATCGCCTCCAGCAACGCTGAGAATTCCCCCCGCACCCGACGGGCGACTTCCATCACCTCGTCGTGCACGAGCGGCTGCGGCAGCACGCCCGCAGCGGGGTTCGTGATGCACGAGATCCCGAGCACTTCCATCCCCATGTGCCGCGCGACGATGGCTTCGGGAACTGTCGACATGCCGACGGCGTCGGCGCCCAGGGTTCGAAAAGCCCGGATCTCCGCCGGCGTCTCGTAGCTCGGGCCGTGGACGGCGACGTAGACGCCTCGAGCGAGCGGCACGCCCGCGTGCGCGGCCGCGGCGATCGCGATGTCGCGCAACCGCTGCGAATAGACCTCGGTCATGTCCGGGAAGCGCGGGCCGAACCGGTCCTCATTCGGGCCGACGAGTGGATTGCTTCCCATCAGGTTGATGTGATCGTCAATCAGCATCAGCGTGCCGGGTTTGAAGTCCAGATTGATGCCGCCAGCGGCGTTCGTCAGGAGCAGCGTGCGCACGCCGAACGACGCCAGGGCGCGGGTCGCGAAGGTAACGGTCCTGAGATCGTGACCCTCATAGTAATGAACCCGGCCGCTCAGCGCGGCGACGCGCTTGCCGGCGACAGTCCCGATCACGAGCTGCCCGGCATGCCCGACGACAGCGGACGCGGGCCAGTTCGGCACGTCAGTGTACGCGCAAGCAACCGCATCGCGCATCGCCTTGGTGAACTCGCCAAGACCGGACCCGAGCACGATCGCGATCGATGGCGCCTCACCGTGTCGCTGGCGCAGCCACGCAGCCGTCTCCTCGATTTGTTCGAAGTGAGTCTTCACAGCAGCGCCGCGGCAATCGACGCGTTGATGAGCGTCGCGATGAAGCCGGCGAGCAGCGCCCGCGAGCCCAGCGTCGCCAGGTCCCCGCGCCGCGACGGCGCCATCGCACCGATCCCCCCCAGCTGAATGCCGATCGACGCGAAGTTCGCAAATCCCGTCAACGCATACGTGGCCAGCGTGTACGAACGATCGCTCAGCACGCCGCGATACTCCTGCGTCAGCTTGATGTAGGCGACGAACTCGTTCGCCACCAGCTTGGTCCCGAGCAGATCGCCGATCATCGGCACATCCTCGGGCGGCACGCCCATGAGCACGGCAACCGGCGCGAAGAGGCCGGCGAAAATGCGCGCCAGCGACAAGCCGTCCCGGATCGACCCGAGGATGTAATCGAACATCGCGATGAACGCCAGGAAGGCAATCAGCATCGCCGCCACATTGATCGCCAGCTGCGTGCCGTCGGAGGCGCCCGCCGCGGCGGCGTCGATGACGTTGGTGTGCTGGCGCTCGACCGCAACCTTGACCTCGCCGCGCGTGGCCGGTTCCTCGACCTCGGGATACAGAATCTTCGACAGATACAGCCCGCACGGCGCGGCCATGACGCTCGTCGTCAGGATCGCGACGGGATCGGCGCCGAGCGAGATGTAGACCGCCATCACGCCGCCCGAGATCGTCGCCATCCCGCCGACCATCATCGCCAGGAGCTCGGACTGGGTCATCAGCGGCACATACGGTTTGACGATGATCGGCGCCTCGGTCTGGCCCATGAACACGTTGGCAGCCGCCGAGAGCGTTTCGGCGCCGCTCGTCCGCATCGCAAACATCATCCCTTTCGCGAATATCTTCACGATGAACTGCAGCACGCCGAAGTAGTACAGAACGGTGAAGAAGGACGACACGAAGATGATGGTCGTCAGCGCGGTGAAGGCGAACACGAACCCCTGCCCCGGTCCCAACACCTTGTCCATCGCCGGCTGATTCGCCAGCTGGCCGAAGACGAAGATCGAGCCGGCGCTGGTGAATTCCAGGAACTGTTTGACCCCCGCCGCGATCTTGCTGAAAAAGACATAACCCGGACGGACACCGCCAATTTCGAGCTTCAGGATGAGCACGGCGAGCCCGACCTGCAGGACCATACCCCAGACGACCGTCCGCCAGTTGACCGCGCGGAGGTTGTTCGAACACGCCGCGATGACCGCGATGAAACACACGATGCCGAGGAGCGCCTGTACCTCGCGGATTGATTGAGTACCTCAAGAGAAAGGCAGCCCCGGCGAGGGCGACGGCAAGCGCTCCGGCGGCGAGCCGTAATGAACGGTCGGCGGGCGGAGGCGTAGACACGTGCAGCGAAGTATCGGTCATCAGCGGCGGCCTCGAAGCGTCATCTCGTCGTGGACTCGGTGCCGATGGTCTCGACGACCAGCGGCTGTGAAACGGCCGCCTTGTCGCCGATGCGGACGGCTTCGTCGAGCAGCGGGATTGCCGCGTCGAGTCCGCGTCCACCGCGATGCCTGACGAGGAGCACGGCATCCCCGGGCCGCACAGCGGTGCCCACGGGCGCCACTACCGTGATCCCGACGCCGTGATCGATCGTGTCGTCCAGTGTCGCGCGGCCGGCGCCGAGCTCGACGGCAGCCCGGCCGATGTTCTCGGCGTGCAGGTCGGAGACCACTCCGCCGTGGGAGGCTTCGATCCGATGCTCGTCGGGGGCCATCGGCAGCCGCGAGTAATCGTCGATCACCGCTGGATCGCCCCCCTGGTGATCGATCAGCCGGCGGAACGCTTCGACGCCCGAGCCGTCGGCGAGCGCTTTTCGGATGCGGCGTTCGGCCTCATCGGCATCGCCGGCCATGCCGGCGAGCATGAGCATGCGCGCGGCGAGGATGACCGAGAGCTCTTCCAGGTCGCGAGGCCCGCGTCCCTTCAAGGTCTCGATGCTTTCGACCACCTCGCTGGCGTGTCCGACCGCGCGGCCGAGCGGGGCGTCCATCCGGGTGATCAGCGCCTCGGTCCTGACGCCCGAGGCGTTGCCGATCGACACCAGCGATTCGGCCAGGCGGCGCGAATCGTCGAGCGTCTTCATGAACGCGCCGGTCCCGGTCTTGACATCGAGGACGAGACCGCCGATCCCCTCGGCGATCTTCTTGCTCATGATCGACGCCGAGATGAGCGGAATGCTCTCGACGGTGCCGGTGACATCGCGAAGCGCGTAGAGCGTCCGGTCGGCGGGGGCGATTTCCGCGGTCTGCCCGATCAGCGCGCCGCCGACCGCCGCGACCGCCGTGCGGAACTCGTCGAGCGAGAGCGCGGTACGAAACCCGGGGATGGATTCGAGCTTGTCCAGGGTCCCGCCAGTGTGTCCGAGGCCGCGGCCCGACATCATCGGCACGACCGCGCCGCAGGCGATGGCGAGCGGCGCCAGGATCAGGGAGGTCTTGTCGCCGACGCCGCCGGTACTGTGCTTGTCGACCGGAATCGACGGCAGGTTCGAGAATCTGACCCGCTCGCCCGAACGCACCATCGCGTCGGTCAACTGCGCCGTTTCCTCCGGAGTCATGCCCCGGAGCAGGATCGCCATCAGCAGTGACGCCGCCTGGTAGTCGGGCAGCGTGCCGCGGGTCACGCCGGTGACGAAGTGTTCGATCTGGTCGGTACTGAGACGGCCCCCATCTCGCTTGTGTCGTATGACATCGACCGTGCGCATTCGGGCAATAATATTCGAATGACTGCGCCCGAGCGCGGCACAACGACGCTCGCACCGGATCTTGCTCGCCGCGTCGGATTGCTTGCCCGCTCGCTGGTCGCGGCGGGACGGAGCTGGGCGCTCTACCCGCCGGAACATCCGGCGGTCCGCACGTCGCTCGATCGGCTGTTGGCCGCCGTGAGTGAGGCCGGCGGGGGCCAGGCATTCTCCTTCGGCGTGACTCCGGACACGCTCCTCATCGAAGACATCCCTGTTTCGACCCGCGAAGGATCGACCACCGAGGCGGCCGCCTGGCTCCACAACCGCGACATCGTCGAAGCGGTCGATCCTGACGCGCTCGAGATCGATCCGCTGGCTCACCTCTGAGGAGAGGATGGCCGAAGAGACCCCGACACCGACACTGAACGCCGAAGCGGCCGCGAGACTCGCGGAATTCGCGCGGGCGTGCAAGGCGGCCGCGCGGGCGGTCTCCCTGTATCCGGGAGGCCATCCGGCGATCGCGACGTCTCTCGGCCGCCTGGCGCAATTGACGGCCGCCCTGACCGAGCAGGGGCCGTATCGGCTTCAGGTGCTCGCCGACAAGCTCCTGCTCGAGGGGGCAACCCTGCCGAAGGCCGACGCGGGCGTCACCGAGCTCGCCGACCTCCTGCACAAGCATCTGATTGGCGGACTTGCCCTCAACTCGGGAGCTGACACCGAATCGTGGCGCACGCTGCTCCTGCTGCTGGCGCGCTCGCCGGAAAATATCCGGAGCGATGGGGGCATCAAGCATCTCTGGACGACGGCCGGCGGTCCGAGCATCGAAATTGAGGAAATCGACTACGCCGAAGTGCTGCGCGAGAAGCAAGGGGTCGAGGCGGCGGTGGACAAGGTCCTGGCCGCCGCCCTGGCGGGAACCAGGCTCGAGCTGGACGATTCGGGCATTCGTCTGCTGCTGGATATCGTCCAGGACCCGGCCAGGCTCGACGATCTGATGTCGCAGCTCGAAAAGGCCAGCGCGAAGCATGACGCCGACACGCACGCGGCGGTGTTCCTGACGCTCATGCGGGGGCTCGCCGAGTGGCTGTCGACCAACGACCCCTCGCGTCTCGACACGATGCTCGGTCAGATGGGACAGGTCGCGGGGCGCCTCTCGGCCGACGCGATGCTGAAGCTCCTCGATCAGCGCGCAAAGCCGGAGTCGATGGTCGGCACCATCGACGTCGTCGGAGCGCTGGTCGATCGAATGAACGACGAATCGGTGTCCCACTTCGTCGCGCAATCGGTGATCAAGGAACGCGGTGCCAGCGAACGTCTCGCCCACGCGTTCCAGGCGCTCGCGCCCGACACCGATCGGCAGCGGCAGCTGCTCAGCCTCGCGGAGCAGGAGGTCGCGGCCTCCGAAGCGGGCAACGACGGGTTCGGCGAGCTCTGGCAGCGGGTTGAGACGATGCTGACGTCGTACTCGGACGAAACCTTCGTGTCCGAGCAGTATGCGCGCGAGCTGTCGGGGGCGCGAACCCGCGCGGTCGACGTCGAGCGCACGAGCGACGATCCCCCCGAACGCATCGGCACGTGGCTGGGCACCGTCGCCGACGCGTCGCTGCGCAGCCTGGATCATCTCCTCCTGCTCGATCTCCTCACGATCGAGGCCGACCCCCTGCGCTGGCGCGACATCGCGGAAACGGTCGCCGGCCATGCCGAGGATCTCGTGCGGGTCGGCTACTTCGATCAGGCGTGGGAATTGGCCGATGCGATCGTAACGCAGGCGGCGCGCGAGCCGGCGAGGAAGCCGCATGCGACCGCGGCGCTCGAGCGGTTCGGGCGTGGCGCCATGATGAAGCACGTCTCCGCGCACCTGCGCGCGGCCGACGATGCGTCGTACGAACGATTCAAGGCGCTGTGCCACGCGATCGGCCCTGCGGTGATCCCGGCCCTCGCGGAAGTGCTCTCCGCCGAGCAGGACGCGCGGTCGCGTCGCCGGCTTCGCGACATCCTGATCGGCTTCGGGGCGAAGGGACGTGAATCGGTCCAGCAGCTGATGAGTGCGCCGAACTGGGAGGTCCGCAGAACCGCGGCGTACCTGCTCCGCGAATTCGGGGGCTCCGAAGGACTCAAGGAGCTCATCCCGCTCCTGACCGACAGTGAACCGCTGGTCCAGCGGGAAGCCGTGCAGGGGCTGGTCATGAACGGCAGCGAGCAAGCCTCGAAGATCCTGCTGCAAGCCGTCATGTCGGGCGCCGGACGGACGCGCGAGACGCTGCTGAACGAGCTGACCAGCACGCGCGACGAACGGGCCGCGCCGTTGATCTGCTACCTGGTTCGACACCTGGATCGGCGCAAGGCGCAGCAACTGTACTCGGCGTCGATCGATGCGCTCGGCACGTTCGGCGGGGCCGACGCGATCGCCGCGTTGAAGTTCGCGCTCTATCAGGGCGACTGGTGGTCGCCGTTCAAGACCCGCCGTCTGCGGCAGGCCGCCGCGGCCGCGCTCAGAAAGATCGGGACGGCTGCCGCGCTGGACGTGCTGCGCGATGCGTCGGAGCACGGCGCGCGCGGGGTGCGAGCGGCCGCCCGCTCGCAGATGTCCGAGGCGAGCTGAGAACGCGATGTCGAACGATCTCACGAACCGCGTCGCGCTCTACGACGAGCTCCTGCGGCGGCTTGCCTCGGGAGTGCGCGCCGCCCAGCTGTACGCGGCCGATCACCCGCTGCTCGGGCGAAACGTCGAAGGGCTGCTCGCCGCCCTGAAAGCGCTCCACCTGCAGAATCCGTCGGTCACCGTCGGCATCGTCGGCCATCAACTCGTCGTCGCCGATACGCCGATGCCGAAGGCCAGCACCGGCATGGCCGAGTTGATCAAGAAGCTGCGCGACCATGAGATCGAGCGGATCGCGTTCGACCGCGGTGTCACCGCCGACGAGATCAACGGGTTCGTGCATGCAATCGCCGCGCTGGGCTCGAAATCAGCGGCCGAGCATCCCACCAAATTCGCGCACATACACGTCGGGCGCATCACCGCCAACGAGAAGCAGAGCGGCGGGATTGCCGGCGACATGGCCGCGATCCGCAGGTTGTATTCGGGCGCCGTGTCGGCGGCCGAAAGTGTGTGGGACAGCGCGACCGCGGCAGGCATGCCCGACATGCCGATGGCCGTGCAGGCGGTCGAAGGCCTCGCGGAAGCCGTTACCCAGAACCGCACTGCGCTCGTCGCGCTCACCGCGATGCGGAACTACGACAATTACACGTTCACCCACATGGTGAACGTCTCGATTCTGACGATGGGGCAGGCGCGGGCGCTCGGCATCGAAGGCAAGCTGCTCAGGGAGTTCGGCCTGTCGGCCCTGATGCACGACATTGGCAAGGTCCGGACGCCGAAGGAAATCCTCAACAAGCCCGACAAGTTGACCGATGACGAGTTCGTCGTCATGCGCCGGCACACGGTCGATGGCGCGGAGATCCTGCGGCGGACGCCCGAGATGCCGATTCTCGCGCCGGTGGTCGCTTTCGAGCACCATCTCCGCCTCGACGGCACCGGCTATCCGTTCGGCGTCAAGCGGCAGTCGCTCAACGTCGGGACGATGTTGTGCAGCATTGCGGACGTCTACGATGCGATGCGCTCGCAGCGCGCCTATCAGCAGGCCTTTCCGACCGAGCGCATCCTGGCGGTCCTGAAACGGAACGATGGAACCCAGTTCGATCAACACCTGGTGCGGCGGTTCGTGCAGCTGCTCGGCATCTACCCGCCCGGCAATCTCGTGCGCCTGAACACCGGCGAAGTGGCGGTCGTGACGCGCGTGCACGCGCCGGATCCCTACCGGCCGCGCGTGCGCGTGCTCTTCAACAGCGCGGGCAAGCGCCTGGATCTGCCGCTCGAACGCAATCTCTGGGAGGCGAGCGAGGGAGCGCCGGAAGACAGCATCACGTCGCCGCTCGATCCGGCGGAATTCGGCATCGATCCGCTCAATTTCATGCCCACGGATAGCGCTCCCGCGCGATCCTGACCTGACACCCCGCATGGCCGACGCATTGCGCACTACTGTGATAGCCGTTCTGGCGATTGCCGCCGGATTCACCTGGCAGGGCCTCCGCACGGCCGCGATACCCGTATCGGCCCCCGAACGGCTGATTGCCGAGTTGCGCCTCGCGCAGGTCGGGGCGCTGCTCCTCGCGACGGTGACCGGCGCCTACATCGGCTTCGCCGTGGCGCATGAGAATCAGCCGGGCAGCGGGATCGACGTGGCGCTCGCAGTCAGCTTCTGCCTGGTCGCCGCCGCGACGCTGGTTCGCGATCCGCGTCAGGCTCTGACGATCATCGCGCTGGCATTCGCCACCCACGCGATCGTCGACATCGCACATCGGCCGGGTCTGCTTCCCGATGGCATCGCGCCACGCTGGTACGCTATCGGCTGCGCCGTCTTCAACGTGTATCTTGGCGCCGTCGCCTACTTCCCGATCTTGAAAAGGTGAACAGATCGGCCACGCACGTGCAACGTGCCATGTGCTGCGTGCACACGTGCTTTTCGTGCGACGTGCTACGTTCTGTGTGCGACGGTAAGGGGCGGCATGTAGGGCTGGTGACCGCGCAGCACGTTGCACGTGCGCGTAGCACGGAGCACGTTGCACGTGCACGTAGCACACAGCACGTAGCACATCGCACGAAAAAGCACGTGCGCACACAGCCCGTTGCACGTAGCACGTGGTGAACTGGAGGACCCGATGACGACTCGCTTCAACGTGCCGGCAGCCGGCATCTTCGCGCTGGCGCTGCTCGCCGGTCATCGCGCCCCGACCGCGCAGGGACAGGATGCCGCTCGCGTCAGCCGGGTCGCGGCTGTGGGCCCAGCTGATCTGCGGGTCTGGGATCCGGCCGTCGATCGAATGATTCGGACCGGACAGCTGGAGCTGATGCTCGATCGCGAGGACACGATGATCGAGGGCCGGCGCCATCGCCGCTTCACCCAGATGGTCACCGGGGTTCCCGTCTACGGCGCGGATATCGCCCGGCAGACCGACGCCAGCGACCTGACGATCTCCGTTTTCGGAACGCTCTACGACGGCATTACCATCTCGACCAATCCGTCACTGAGCGCCGAGGATGCCCAGGCCGCGGTCAGCAGGCTGACGGGCGTCGAGCTCGGGCCCGAGCGTCTACCCAGGCTCACCATCCTGCCGCGCGAAGGAGGCGCCTACACACTCGTGTATCAGGCACGGGTCGCCACCCCGGAAGACATCACGCTGTTCTTCCTCGACGCCCAGACCGGCGAGGTCGTGGAGCAGCGCAGCGACGCGCACCGGCAAACCTCCGCTGTCGGGAACGGCATCGGCGTGCTCGGCGATCGCAAGAAGGTGAGCGCCAGCTCCCAGGGTGGCGCGTTCGTCGGATCGGACAAGCTGCGCCCGCCGGTGATCGAGACGTATGACATGCGCGGCAACCTGAACCGCACCATGCTGTTCCTGAACGGCGTCATCACGCTGTCGGCATCCGATCTCGCGACCGACACCGACAACGACTGGACCGACGGAGCAAACGTCGACGCCCATACCTACGCCGGCTACACCTACGACTACTACTTCAAGCGATTTGGCCGTCGCGGACTCGACAACGCCAACATCCGGATCCGAAGCCTCACGCATCCCGTCAATCGGCAGGATGCGGCGACCGCGCCGTCGACGATCCTCGGTACCTATTTCCTCAACGCGTTCTACGCCGGCGATGGCATCATGGTCTACGGCGAAGGTCTTCCCCCGAACCTCAGCTTCGGCGGCCAGAACTGGAACTTCCTCGCCGGATCGCTCGATGTCGTGGCGCATGAACTGACGCACGGCGTCACCGACTACACCTCACGCCTGATCTACCGTAATGAATCCGGGGCACTCAACGAAGCCTTCTCGGACATCATGGGAACGGCAACCGAATTCTTCTTCCAGCAGCCGGGCAGCGGCTCGGGACGGGCTGACTACCTCATCGCCGAGGACGTGGTGACGCCGGGAGGGATCCGATCGATGGAGAACCCCAGGGCGTTCCTCGATCCGGATCACTACAGCCGGCGGTTCACCGGCGTCGAGGACAACGGCGGTGTGCACATCAATTCGGGGATCGCCAACCAGGCCTACTATCTCGCGGTCGAAGGGGGGACGAATCGCACATCGGGTCTCGCTGTGCAGGGCGTCGGGCTGGCGAACCGGGATCAGATGGAGCGCGTGTTCTACCGCGCGTTCACGCAGTTGATGCCGACCAATGCGACGTTCGCCACGGCACGTGCCACCACGATCCAGGCGGCCCGCGACCTGTTCGGCGCCAACAGCGCGGCGGAGCGGGCGGTGACCCAGGCGTGGACCGCGGTCGGGGTCAACTGAGGTCGCCATGCCGAACATCGTGCGTTCTTTGCCCTTCATCTGTCTGTTCGTCGCGATCGGCGCGAGCACCGCATCGGCGCAGGCCGGCCGCGGCTTCGTCGGCGTCAACGCCGGCTACCAGGCCTCGACGACCGAGTTCGATGACTCGTTCACCTTCTCGCGCGACCAGGAGACCGGCACATCGCGGGTCACCTATCCAATCGATGCGGGCGTCACATTCGACGTCGGAGGCGGCGTCCAGGTCTGGCGTCAGCTCGGCGTCGGTGTCGCCTTCTCGCAGTTCACCCGCGACGGGCCCGTGACCGCTTCATCGTCGATACCGCATCCGTTCTTCTTTCAGCAGCATCGCGAGGTTTCGGGTGAGAGCGATGGCATCCGCCGCGAGGAGACCGGCGTCCATCTGCAGGCGCAGTTCACGGTGCCATTGAGCGACCGGCTGGTGCTGACGCTCATGGGCGGCCCATCGTTCCTGCATGTCAACCAGGCCGTGGTAATCGACGTCAATTACAGCGAGGAGTTTCCCTACGACACCGCCACGTTTACGGGCACCGATACGGACACCAAGAAGGGATCGAAGACCGGCTTCAACGTCGGCGCGGACGTCCGCTGGATGTTCACGCGCACGATCGGCGCGGGTGCGCTCGTTCGACTGGCCCGCGCCACGATCGATCTCGATGCGGGAGAAAATCGCACGGTCTCCGTCGATGCGGGCGGCGCGCAGGTCGCCGCCGGCCTCAGAATCGGGTTCTGACCACCGGGCTTCGCCCGGCACGGACTCGCCACTGGGTGCCCGGCCTCGCGGCGGGCACTCGGAGAGGCCGCCGGCAGTCGGGCAATGCGGCTGAGGGTGGCAATCGTGAAATGAAAAAGGTGACCGACTTTACCGCCCGGGTACTGGCGACAGTCAGGCGCATCCCCACCGGCCGGGTCGCGACCTATGGCGACGTCGCGGCGATCGCCGGCCGTCCCGGCGCAGCCCGGGCCGTTGGCAACATCATGCGGGATTGCAAGGCGCGCGACGTCCCCTGCCATCGCGTCGTAGCGGCCGCCGGCGGGCTCGGCGGGTATGGCGGCGCCCCGGGGCTCAAGCGGGCGCTGCTGCAGGCTGAGGGGATTACGGTCCGCGGCACCCGGATTCGAAACTTCGCCGCGTGCCGGTGGTCTGCCGGGGGGCGCCGAACATCACGCCGCCGGACTCCGTAACCCACTGAACATGTCGTCATTCCACCAGTTGCGGGCAACGCGAGTCGGCCAGGGTCACGTCTAAGATGGCAGTGCACCCGGCGGCCGGCCAATTGTCTGCGAGCACCGGCCGAGCCGAGGAAATGGCCCTCGTCGAGCGCTGCCGTCATGGGGATCTGGCGGCGTTCGAGGCCATTTACCGCACACATTCGGGTCGGCTGTACAGCGTGGCCTGTCGCATGCTCGGGAATCCCGCCGACGCGGAGGACCTGCTTCAGGAGATTTTCCTGGCAGCTCATCGTAAGCTGGACAGCTTCCGCGGCGAGTCCGCGCTCGGGACGTGGCTGTACCGGCTGGCGACGAATCTGTGCCTGGATCATTTGCGGAGCCGCGCCGCCAAATCCAGCCAGGTCACCGACGCGATCGACGACGAACCGGCGCTGGCCGACATCGGCTCGCGGCGGGTGGCCGATCGCACGGTGGACAGGATGGACCTCGAGCGCGCGCTCGCGCAGCTGCCGGAAGGGTGCCGCACCGCGTTCGTGCTCCATGACGTCGAAGGGCTGGAGCATCGCGAAGTCGCGGAAGTGCTCGGCATCGCGGAAGGGACCTCGAAGTCGCAGGTGCACAAGGCGCGGCTGCGGCTGCGGACGATTCTGGGCCGGCGGTAGGGCTGGCAAGCGCGCCGCAAGGCGCGCCCGCCGGAACGGAGCGGGGCAACGGGGCCCCGCGAGTGACGGCGTGAGGGGGTCCGGGGACAACGTCCCCCGGAATGAAATGATGGCTTGCGAACGTTATCTGACCGCGATCAACGAGCTGGTGGAGGGCACGCTCGGGCCGCTGCGGCGCGCCGAGCTCGAGCTCCATCTCGAGACCTGCGAGGCGTGCGCCGCGCTGCTCGCGGATCTGCGGGAGATCGCCCGGGCCACCGACTCGCTCGAGGATCTCACGCCGCCCGCTCACGTGTGGACGCAGGTGGCCGATCAGCTGCGACGCGAGGGACGTGTCTCGGCCGGCGCGCGCAGCGCGCTGCTTCGTCCGAGCTACACGATGCTCGCGCTCGCCGCCGCACTCGTCGTGGTCGTCGGCGCGTCATTGCTCATGCTCAGGCCGCGTCAGGCGGCCGTCGCGCCGCCCGCGAATCAGACCGCGGAGGCCACACCGCCGGCCCCGGCCAGCAACGCGCCAGTGGACGACTCCGTCCAAAGTATTGCGCCGGGCGTGACCAAGCAACTCGAGGTCACGGAGACACAGTTGGCGAACCTGATTGAGGAAGCGAAGAAGGCCGGCACCGCACCCGAGACGCTGGCGGTGCTTCAGAAGAACCTGCTAGTGGTGACCGACGCGGTGGAAGAGAGCCGCAAGGCGCTCGA
This sequence comes from uncultured Acidobacteriota bacterium, assembly GCA_963785755.1. Classification (GTDB taxonomy): domain Bacteria; phylum Acidobacteriota; class Vicinamibacteria; order Vicinamibacterales; family 2-12-FULL-66-21; genus JACCXG01. Next base: position 805,705 of record CAWAXG010000075.1, read on the forward strand.
GTCAGACCCGCAGAACGCGGCCGCGCGCGAGAGCTTCTACGACCTGCTGCGGCAGAAGATCCGGTTCCTGCAGGACACCATCGCGTTGATGAGCGAGATGTGGCAGGGGGACGCCGCCGGGGCGGCGCAGATCGTCGAAGGTGGAAAGTCGTAATCGTCAGTTGACCCGATAACGGATAAATCATGCAGACAACCCTCAGCCTGGCGCTGCTGCTGGCGCTGACCGCGCCCGCCGCCGCCCAGGACGTCACCGCCGAGACGATTCGGGCGCTCCGCGCCGAGCGCGACCGGATCGAACGGGAGATCGAACGCCAGACCCAGGCCGAGCGTGAGCAAGCCGAGCGTGAGCGGGAGCGGCAGCAGGAGCAGGCCCAGCGCGCCCGGGAGCAGCAGCAGGAACAGGCTCAGCGCGCCCGCGAACAGGCCCAGCGCGATCGGGAGCGGCAGCAGGAACAGGCCCAGCGCGCGCGGGAACAGCAACAGGAACAGGCCCAGCGCGCCCGGGAGCAGCAGCAGGAACAGGCTCAGCGCGCCCGGGAACAAGCCGAGCGCGATCGCGAGCGTGCGCGGAACCAGCGGCGACCGTTCGTAGAAACCGAACGCACCACCCGGACGTTCCGTATCGGTACGGCCGGAGAGCTGTATCTCGCCAACATCGTCGGCGACATCACCATCTCGCGCGGCACCGGGAACGAAGCACACGTGGAGATGATCAAAACGGCCCGCGGCACCACGACCGAAGAGGCCAAGGAAGCGCTCGGCCTCGTCACCATCGACATCGTCGAACGTCCGAATCGCGCCGAGCTCAAAACGATTTATCCGGGGGGCGACGAAATGAGGCGGGGCAACCGCCGCAACGTCGATGTGTCGGTCGCGTTCAACGTCACCGTGCCGACCGGCACGCGCGTGCGGGCGAACTCGATCGCGGGCGCGTTGAGCGCCAAGGACGTCAAGGGTGACCTCGTGCTCAAGTCGGTCAGCGGCGCGGTCCGGCTCGCCAACGGCGGCGGCACCAGCACCGCCGAATCGATCTCCGGCACCGTCGAGGTCGTGGAGACGGCATTCGACGGCGCGCTGTCCGCGTCGACCGCCAGCGGATCCATCACCCTGCGCCGCGTGAAAGCGCGCCGGCTCGACACGCACTCGATCAGCGGCAGCCTGACCCTCGAGGATGTGGACAGCCAGACTGTCGACGCCCAGACCGTGAGCGGAACCGTGCAGTTCAGCGGTACCCTGAGCCGGAATGGACGCTACGAGCTCAGCTCGCATTCCGGATCGCTCAATGTCGCCGTGGGCGGCGGCACCGGCTTCGCAGTCGAGGCCACGTCGTTCAGCGGATCGGTGCGGTCCGATTACACGTTCGATCAGCGCGATCGCGAGCCTGCGAAAGGGCGAATGCACCGCTCGCTGCGCGGCGTCCACGGTGACGGCAGCGCCGTCCTCGAGCTGTCCACGTTCTCGGGGTCGATTAGCATTCTCAAGCGGTGACTGCCCGATCTGTGTCGGGATCGGTGATCGGTGATCGGTGATCGGTGATCGGCTGATCGGTCAGGTTATCGGATCGATCAGGAATCGGCCAATCATGCAGGCTTTCGATCCCCGATCGCCGATCACCGATCCCGACTCAGCCCCAAGCCCCAGCCCCCAGTCCCCTGTTCGTTCTACCGTTGAGTCGGCTGGAACGACCGGCTGCGCGGACTTCATGCGTATAATGCGGAGAGGGTCGCTGTGACCTGGGTCGGTTTCGAGGAGACTACCGATATGAAGAAGCAGTGGGTTCTGGTCTGTGTCGTGGCGGGCGCGCTGTTGGGGAGTGACGCCTTCGCGCAGCACAAGGGTCCGAACCAGCAGCCTTCGACGGCTGCAGCCCCGACTGCCCCAGCGGGAGAACTGGCTCTTGGCAGCGTTCGGTTGCCGCGCGCGGTCACCGCGGATGGCAAACCGCTTCCTGCGGGCAGCTATCAGGTTCGGCTGACCGGCCAGGCATCGAAGCCCGATGCCGTTGGTGCGACCGAAGAGCTGGAGCGCTGGGTCGAATTCGTGCGCGGCAAGGAAGTCGCCGGCCGCGAAGTGGTCACGATCGTCCCGCAGGCCGAGATCAAGATGGTCGTAAAGGATGCGCCTCCGCCGTCCGGCGGCTCGAAGGTCCAGGTCCTGCGCGGCAACGACTACCTGCGCGTCTGGATCAACCGCGCCGGCAACCACTATCTGGTGCACTTCCCGATCGCGGCGAAGGCGGCGCCGGCTCCGTAAGACGCCGTCGGTTCAAGGGTTCAAGAGTTCCGGGGTTCAGAGGTTCGGGTTCAGGGGGTTCAACGGTTCTCCGGTTCACGAGTTCAGGCGTTCAGTGAACCCTGAATTCGTGAACCCGAACTATTGAACTCCTGAACCCTTGAACTCCTGAACTCGAGTCACACCGCCATCACATCGAACTGCTCGTGATGTAGATGCGCATCCGGTTTGATCGTGATGCGCTTGCCAATCGTCGATTCCAGATCCCGCAACACCGCGCTCTCTTCCTCTTTCAGCGCCCGGGCAATGTCCGGATTGACCCGCAGGATGACCCCCTGACCGTCGAGGTCCGGCCCGATCTTCCGCATCTCGGTCAGAATCTCGTAGCAGATCGTGAACGCTGACTTGATCGACCCGGACCCGGAGCAGTACGGGCACGGCTCGGTCAGCTGGCGCTCCAGGCTCTGTTTCACGCGCTTGCGCGTGACGATCACCAGTCCGAAGTCGGAGACCTGCAGCGCCTTGGACGGCGACCGATCGCGCCGCAGCTCCTTCTCCACTTCCTGAAAGACCTTCTGGCGGTTCTTCTTCTCCTCCATGTCGATGAGATCGAGCACGATGATCCCACCGAGATCGCGCAGCCGGATCTGCCGCACGATTTCCTTCACCGCCTCCAGGTTGGTCTTGACGATCGTGTCCTCGAGCCGGCCGGTCCGCTTGCCGACGTAGCGCCCGGTGTTGACGTCGATGGCGACGAGCGCCTCGGTCTGGTTGATGACCAGATAACCGCCCGACTTCAGCCACACCTTGCTGCGCAGCGCCTTGTCGATTTCTCCCTGGACGCCGTACTCCTCGAGGATCGGGAAGCTCTTCGTGTAGAGCTTCACCCGCGGCACCAGCGCCGGCATCATCCGCTCGACCAGCGCGACCACGCGGCGGTACTCCTGCTCGTCGTCGATGCGGATCGCGGAGTAGTCCTCGGTGAGGAGGTCGCGGAGCAGCTTGGTGACCAGGCTCTGCTCCTGGAAGAGCACGGCGGGCGACCGCCGCGCCTCCATCTTCTGCCGGATGTCCGTCCAGATCTGATGGAAGTAGGAGAGGTCGGAGACGATGTCCTCGTCCGAGCGGCCGGCGGCGGCGGTGCGGATGATGACGCCGCCGATGAAGCCATGGCTCTCGCGGAACGACTTCACGATCCCGCGCAGCCGGGCGCGCTCCTCCCTCGATTCGATCTTTCGTGACACGCCGACGTGGTCGACGGTCGGCATGAAGACGAGGAACCGGCCCGGCATCGTGACGTGCGAGGTCAGGCGCGCGCCCTTCGTGCCGAGCGGCTCCTTGACGACCTGGACCAGCACCTCCTGGCCCTCTTTCAGCAGGTCTTCGATCTTGGCTTCCGGCCGGTCGCGGTCGTCGCGCGTGCGGGCCCCGGCCGCATCGCGGTCGCGGCTGCGGCGTTCCACCTGTACCGGCGCGGCAGGCGCGACCGCCTCTTCGACGGCGGCGACGGCGGCCGACGCGCGGGCTTCGATGTCGTTGGCGAGCCCGGCTACTGCGGCAGGGAGCGGCGCCGGCTCTGGCGCCTCGTCCTCGTCGTCGCCGGCCTCGAGCCGGTCGAACTCCTCGACGGTATTGACGACTTCGGTGACGTAGAGAAACGCGTCCCGTTCGAGGCCGATGTCAACGAAGGAGGACTGCATGCCAGGGAGGACCTTGGAGACCCGCCCCTTGTAGATGTTGCCGACGACTCCGCGCGACCGCTCGCGCTCGATGAAGATCTCGACGACCTGATCGTCCTCGAGGATGGCGACCCGCGTATCGTGGTCGCCAGAGGAGATGATCATCTCCTTGTTCATGGATGAAACTCCGCTGGTGTGCGGAAGCGGGGACAACCTCGGCGCGCGCGCGCAGCAGCCCGGGCAGGCCGGCCACAAGGCCGGCGCGCTGCCACATTGTCGCGGCGATGATCGAAACGATCATGAAAAGCATGCCAAGGGCGTCCATGTCTCCCACTTCCCGAAAAAGCTCAGAAGCCGCGTCCGGGCGCCGGCTTCAGTTGGTGAACCGCCGCATCCTGACGTTCAGGATGAGGCCGAAGGCCGCGAGGGTCGCGATCAGCGACGACCCTCCATAGCTCATGAGCGGGAGCGTCAGGCCTTTGACCGGCGCGAGGCCGGCGGACATGGTGATGTTATAGATCACTTGGAACGTAAACCCGGCAATGATTCCTCCGACGAGGTACGCACCGATGCGGTCCTTGGCCAGCCGGGCCGCCTCGAGCGCTCGCAGAATCACGAACAGATAGAGCCCGAGCGCCACCAGGACGCCCACGAACCCGTGCTCCTCCGCGAGCACTGAAAAGATGAAATCGTTGTGCGCCACAGGCAGGAACTTGTACTGACCCTGGGTCCCCTTCAGGAAGCCTTTGCCCGTCAGTCCGCCAGACCCCACGGTAATCCGGGCCTGTATCGGCTGGTAGCCGGCGCCGCGCGGATCCTGCGCCGGATCGAGAAAGATCACGATCCGGGACTTCTGGTAGTCCTTGAGCGCGTAGTTCCAGGCAATCGGGGCGAGCAGGATGGCGATGCCGACCGCGATCGCCAGGAGCCGCAGGCGAAGACCGGCGAGGTAGGCGATCCCCAGGTAGACCGGCACCAGCGTCACGGCGGTCCCGAGATCCGGCTGCTTCCCGATCAGCAGGAACGGCACCAGCGCGAAGATGCCGCCGATCGCCAGATCGGACGTGTTCCGCGCGCCGCGTCGGTTCTCGCCGAAGAACATCGCGAGGATGAGCGCCAGCGTAATACGCGCGAACTCCGAGGGCTGCAGCTTGAACGGACCGATCTCGATCCAGCGCTGGGCGCCGCCGGCGCTGTCGCCGCCGACCAGCACGAAGACGAGCAGCGCCAGCAGGCCGCCATAGATCAGCAGCGAATGCTCGGCGAGCGCGCGGTAGTCAATCGTCAGGCAGATGAGCAGGGCGATGCCGCCCAGGCCGAGCGCGTAGAGCTGCGTCCAGAACTCACGGCCGGCATAGCCGGAGCCGTCGGGCATCAGCCGGTACGTCGTGCTGTAGATCATCGCCACGCCGATGCCGGCGAGCGTCAACACGGCCCCGAGCAGGAGCCAGTCGATGTGGAAATACAGACGGCGTTCGAACATTGCTACCTTCGCGCGGCTAGGGCCGCGCCCGGACGGCGTTCATCTCCACGCGCGGCGCGTCATCGCTGCACCGCGGCGGCGGTCGCCGGCTGCGGACCCGCAGCGGTGGCAACCACGGTGCCCGGTGCTTGTGGCTTCTGCAGCACGGGGAGCGGTTTGCCTTCCTTCTTCGCGTAGTACGTCTCGATGATGTGCTTCGCTATTGAGGCGCCGTAGTATCCGTGCTCGGCGTGCTCGGCGAAAATCACGCCGGCCAGTACCGGTTTGTCGCGCGGCACCATGAACACGAACCAGCCGTGGTCGCGCGCTTCGCGTCGTCCGGACAAGCGCTTCTGGTTCTCGAGCGACATGTTGGGCTGCGCCGTCCCGGTCTTGCCCGAGACATCGCGTCCGTCGATTCGAGCGCGGCCGGCGGTGCCCGCGCCGTTGACCGCGAGCCACAGGCCGTCGTGGACCGCCTTTATCGTCGACGGCTTCATCTTCGCGGTCGACTGCGGCGGCGGCGGCGGCGCGGTCTGCCAGCCGCGGCCTTCGTCGATGGCCTTGAACACGTGCGGCGTGTAGCGCGTCCCGCCGTTGGCGAGCGTCATCATCATGACCGCGAGCGAGAGCGGTGTCACGTTCACCTGGCCCTGCCCGATGGCCACCGAAATGGTCTCACCCAGGTACCACTTGTCCTTCATCACCCGGCGCTTCCACTCGCTCGAAGGAACGAGGCCGCGGACTTCGTTGGGCAGGTCGATGTTGTTCTTCTCGCCCATGCCCAGCAACGATGCCCATTTGTGAATGTTGTCGACGCCGAGCATGCTGCCCAGCGTGTAGAAGTACACGTTGCACGATTGCTCGATGGCGCGGCGCATGTTGACCGTGCCATGGCCGTTCTTGTTCCAGCACGCGAAGCGCCGGCCGTAGAACGTCGCGCCGCCGGGACAGTAGACGCTGTAGTCCGGTGTGACGAGCCCTTCTTCGAGCGCGGCCGTCGCCACGACCAGCTTGAACGTCGACCCTGGCGAGTAGGTGCCCTGAAGAGCGCGGTTCTGCAGCGGCTTGAGCTTGTCGTCGCGGAGCGACGACCAGGTCGCGCTGTCGATGCCGACCGCGAACTTGTTGGGATCGTAGGCGGGGAGGCTGACGAGGGTCAGCACTTCGCCGGTGTTCGGATCCAGCACCACCGCCGCGCCGTTGTAGCCCTCGCCGCTGTGGACCTCGCCGAAATGACGGAAGCCGTCCTCGGCGGCCTTCTGGAGATCGCCATCGATCGTCAATTGCACGCGCCGGCCTTCTGACGGCGGGTCCTCGCGCAGCAGCCTGATCTCCCGGCCGAGGCTGTTCACGATCACTTCTCGATTGCCATCGGTCCCCATCAACACGCGGTTCAGTGCCTTCTCGACGCCGGCGTGCCCGACCATGGCGCCGCTCTCGATGCCGCCGTAATCCTCGGTTTTGAGCTGCGCTTCGGTCACTTCCCCGACGTAGCCGAACAAGTGCGCCGCCATGTCGGCTGTCGGATAGCGGCGCGTCGGCACTTCCTGGCGGATGATGCCGGGCAATTCAGCCTTGCGGGCGTGGAAGGCGATCACCTGCTCGGGCGTCGCGTTCTCGATCAGCACGATCGGACGGTAGCTCGGCTCCCGGCGCTTGCGCTGAACGGTCTCGCGCATCGCCGCTTCGTCGGCGCCGGTCGCGAGCGCCAGCGTGTGCAGCGTCCCTTCGAGATCTTTCGACTGTTCCCGGACCAGTGCGATGTTGTAGGTGTTTTGATTCTCGACGAGAATCTTGCCGTTCCGATCGAACAGGACGCCGCGCGGCGCCGGCAGGGGCAGCTTGCGCAGCTGATTCTCCTCCGCCATCTGGCGGAACTTTTCATGGTGGGCGATCTGGAACACCCAGAAGGCGACGGCCAGCGTCGCGAATACCACCGCGACGATGATTTGCAGCGCTGACAGACGGACGGTCAGGCTGCGTCGATCGTCGGTCATCATCCCAAGAGCCATAGGTCAAAAATCAATTGTAAGGCCGGGCCGTGGTCTTCGGAGAGATCCGGTTCCTTCGAATTGCCAGAATTGCCGAAAACGGCACACTGCCCCTCGGGAGCCTGTCTCGCCGGAGCCTTGGCGGAGACGGGCTAATACCGCCCCCGCCTGGCCCGCCGGCGCTGCAGCAGACCCGGCCCGCGCTCGACAATGACGAAGGCCGTCAGCCCGACTGTCGCGTTGATGACCGCCTGCGTCAGCACGGCGGGATATTGCAGGCTGAAGCCGCGGACCTCGATGAGCGCATAGAGCCCCTGGAAACAGAGCTCATGCACGACCGAGGCCCCGACGAACATCACGAACCGGGGCAGCGGCTGAGCCACGATGAAGTGCGCGCCCAGCAGCCCTGAAATGAACCCGATGATCGTCTTCGCCAGGCTGCCGATTCCAACCACGCCGCCTGCCAGCGCGTCCTGGGCCAGGCCCCCTATCGTTCCCGCGAACAGGCCCGTCACCGGGCCGAACATCAACGCGGCGTACACGACCGCCACGACCACCAGATTCACCATCCGGGCGCCGCCCATGGTGAGACCCGAGATCGTTGTCTGGAGCGCCAACGCTCCAGTGAGCAGCAGCAACACGCCCAGCGCCTTCATTTCGCCGGGGCGCCGGACGCCGGGGCCTGTGCGGAAATCGCGGAACGCGGTTCGCGCAGCACGACGATGACCTCGTCCAGGGCCCTGAAGTCGATCATCGGCCTGACGGTTATCGTCCGGTAGAGCTGGCTCCCCCGCTCGGACGTTTCGACCCGGCCGATGTTGAAGCCCTTTGGATGGATGCCATCGGCGCCGGAGGTGACAACGAGGTCCCCCGGCTCGACGTCCGCCAGGTTGGAGACCAGTTCCATCTTCAGCGGCGGATCCCCTCGCGACCCGACCACCATGCCGCCAGCCCGGGTGCGCTCGGTGACCGCGCCCGCCGCGGCGTTCTCGTCGATGATCAGCTGAACGCGGGCCGCATTCGCCGCGACGGGACGAATGATCCGGCCGATGATGCCGCCCGACGCCATGACGGCCATGTTCTCCATCACGCCGTCGGATGAACCTCGATCGATCGTGATCGTCAGCATCCCCGCTTCGGCATATCCGGCGATGACTTCGGCGGCCAGCATCGGCACGGTCAGCGCCGGCTTGAGGTCGAGCAGCGCCTGCAGGCGCTCGGATTTCTGCGCGAGCGTCCGCTGCTCCTGTAATCGGACCTCGAGCTCCGCCACCCGCCGGCGCAGGTCCTCGTTTTCCGTGCGCGCCCCCCGAAGATAGGCGTAATTGAACCAGGTGTCGTGCAACCCGCGCACGACGCCGGCCGTCCCCTGCTGCACGCGCGCAAACGCGCCGAAGGTGACCGACTCGAGCACCGGGACGCCGCTTCGTGACTGCACCTGCGTGGAGATCAGGATCACGTGTCCGACGACCACTGCCAGGAACAGCAGGCCTGTCCTCGGTCTCGCTCCGGTCGTGGTCCGCTGAATGTTGTCGAGCACAGAGGTACTAACGTTTTTAGGCTCAGAACGGCGAAATTTGGCACGATTGCCGGGCGGCGGCCCTTATTCGCGCGAGCCCAGCAAGATTCCTTCCAGCTGCCGGCACTCTGCGCTCGATCACTCAGTCGATCGAGATCTTCCGGAGCAGGTTGAAGTCCGAAAGCATCTTCCCGGCGCCGAGCACGACCGACGACAGCGGGTCTTCCGCCATCGCCAGCGGCAGGCCGGTCTCCTCGCGCAGGCGCTTGTCGAGATTCTTCAGCATCGACCCGCCGCCCGTGAGCACGATGCCCCGATCGACGATGTCCGCCGAGAGCTCCGGCGGCGTGCGCTCGAGCGCGACGCGCACCGCATCGACGATCACGTTGACCGTCTCCGCGAGCGCTTCCCGGATTTCCTCGTCCGTGATCGTGATCGTCTTCGGCACCCCCTCGATGAGGTGCCGTCCCTTGATCTCCATCGTCATCCGCTCTTCGAGGGGGAAGGCGGATCCAATCTCCATCTTGATGGCTTCGGCAGTCCGCTCGCCGATGAGCAGGTTGTACGTCTTCTTGACGTATTGAATGATCGCTTCGTCCATCTCGTTGCCGGCAACTGGTACGGCCTTGCTGTAGACAATGCCGGCGAGCGAGATGACGGCGATGTCGGTGGTCCCGCCGCCGATGTCGACGATCATGTTGCCCGACGGCTCGGTGATCGGCATGCCGGCGCCGATCGCGGCCGCCATGGCTTCCTCGACGAGGTGCACTTCGCTGGCCTTGGCGCGGTAGGCGCTGTCCTTGACCGCCCGCTTCTCCACCTGCGTGATCTCGGACGGCACGCCGATGACGATGCGGGGGCGGACCCAGACGTTGCGGTTGTGCGCCTTCTTGATGAAGTAGGTCAGCATCTTCTCGGTGACCTCGAAGTCTGCGATGACCCCGTCCTTCATCGGCTTGATCGCGACGATGTTCCCCGGCGTTCTGCCGAGCATGTCCTTCGCGTCCTTGCCCACGGCCTCGATCCGGCCGTTCACCTTGTTGATCGCGACGATCGATGGCTCGTTGACCACGATGCCCTTGCCGCGCGCGTAGACGCACGTGTTCGCCGTCCCGAGATCAATGGCGAGGTCGCTCGAGAACAGAGAAAACAAAGAACGAAGACTCAAAGTCGCTCCCTTAGACGTCCAGGCGCACTGCCTAACCGGTCAACACCACCGACATGCCCACTACTAAGCAGTCGGCGTCGGCTGGCACACCCGATCTGCTGCTCGAGTCCCGTCCCGCCAGGCTGGCCTCGCAGGCTAGCTTCCGGCGACGGAGATCCCATTCTTCCCGTGTTCCTTGACCCAGTACATCGCTTCATCCGCCGCATGGATGAGCTGTTCGGCGGAGGCGGCGACATCCGGCAGCGTGGCGACTCCCACCGAAACCGTCAGCCTGATGTCGAGCCCTTCGTCGCTCAGGAACCGGTGCACCGAGATCTTGTCCCGGATGCGCTCGCCGACGGCGACGGCCCCTCCGCTTCCCGTTTCGGGCAGGACGAGCGCGAACTCGTCGCCGCCGAACCGCGCGACGATGTCCGTCTCGCGCGCGCTGATGCGGATGACGGCGGCCGCCTCGACCAGGGCGCTGCTGCCAAACAGGTGGCCGTGCGTGTCGTTGATGCGCTTGAACCCGTCGAGATCGATGAACAGCAGCGAGAGCGGCCGCCCGCTGCGCGAGGCGCGCTTCGTTTCACGCCGCAGCACCTGCGACAGATACCGCGAGTTGTAGAGCTGCGTCAGGTCGTCGGTGACCGACAGCGCCTCCGCGCGCTGCATCCGAAGAGCGTTATCGAGCGCAATCGATCCCGGTTCCAGTGCCGCCTTCAAAACACTCAGGCTGGTGGCCGCGAACTTCGGCTCGCGGCTGGCGGCCACGCGGTCCATCGCGACGAGCGCCCCCACGGTCCGGCCCCGGCATTCCAGGGGAAACGCGATCGCAGCCGCAGTGGCGTCCCCGTCTTTCCGGCCGAGCCGCTTGTCCACGCTCACGTCGGCCGAGCAGAACAGATTGCCAGTCCGCAGCACCCATTCGCCGACAGCCTGAGCGGCCGGCTCGAGGGACGGCGGGAGACCTCTCGTCGTCACGACCCGGCTGCGCGAGCTGTCGCCGGTCGCCAGGACCATCCAGTATGGCGCCGGGACCCAGTCGGCCACTCGGGCGACCATCGCATCTGCAACGCGCTCGGGTTCGAGGCTGGAATTGACGGCTCGAATCATCTCGGCGAGCACGTCGGCACGAGCCAGCCGCCGCCGCATCTCGTTCTGAAGCGGCCGTAATCGTCCGGCGAGGTCCGGGCGGCCTCCCGTTGCAGCCTTCCTGCTCGGTGGACGGGCGCGAGACTGCCGACCAGTCCCGGTCAATCGGCTCTGCGTCCCATTGGAATGACGAATCGCTCTAAGTCCTTCTATCTACGAAGATAATAACACGTACCCATCCGAAGCCTCAGCTCGAGCCCGCGACGCCGCGCTCTGGCACCCCCCTGTGCTATAAGCTTTCACGTTGAACGGTAAAGTTTTGTACGAGGTGCCGCATGCTCCGCCTTCGAATCCTCGCTCCGATCGCTGCCCTCGCCGCGGCGCTGCCCATTGCGGTGACGTCCGCGCAGAACGGACCGGCCTCCGGGTCGAAACCTGCTGCCCGGGCCCAGGCCCCGGCTGGCGTGTCACTGTTCGATGGTAAAACGCTGCAGGGGTGGCGTGGCTACAAACGGCCGGACGCGACCGGCTCGCGCTGGAAGGCCGAGGACGGCATGCTGACGCTGGACCGCGACGATGGGAAGGATACCCGCGGCGCGCGCGACATCATCACGACCGAGACGTTCGACCTGTTCGATCTGACCTGGGAATGGAAGGTCTCCCAGGGCGGCAACAGCGGCCTGAAGTACTTCGTCCTCGAAGACAGGGACAGCGCGATCGGCCACGAATACCAGATGATCGACGACGAGCGGCACCCCGACGCCAAGATCGGCCCGCATCGTCAGACGGCCGCGTTCTATGACGTGCTGGCGGCGCCGCAGCCCCGTCCGCTGAAGCCGGCGGGTGAATGGAACACGAGCCGGATCCGCGTCGCGCCGAGCCGAGTCGTCCCCGGCAGTACGCGCGTCTACCACTACTTGAACGACCTGCGCGTCCTCGAATACGAGCTCGATTCGCCGGAGCTGCGCACGGCGATCGAGAAGAGCAAGTTCAAGGGCATCGAGCGCTTCGGCAAGCTGCAGAAGGGGCACATCCTGATCCAGGATCACGGGGATCAGGTGTGGTACAGGAACATCAAGATCATCAGACTCAGCGGCCAGTCGTAATCGCGGAGGCCGGCCGATCAGGTCCGGCTCGCCCGACATCTTGAAAGGATCGGTCAATGCGCAGGGTATTCGCCGCGTTCGTGCTCGCTCCATTCGTCCTTGCGGCGGGGGTCGCCACGCAGGCGCCGCCACGCGTCCAGGTGGTGCCGCACGCGGTCGCGCCGCGTGTCGACGTCATCATCGATGACAAGCCCTTCACCTCGTACATCTTCGAGCGGTCGCAGAAAAAACCGTTCCTGTATCCGCTGCGCACGGCCAACGGCACGGTGGTCACGCGCGGGTATCCGATCGAGCCGCGGCCGTTCGAGCGCGTCGATCATCCCCACCATATCGGCCTGTGGTTCAACTACGGCGACGTGAATGGCCTCGATTTCTGGAACAATTCCGACGCGATTCCGGCGGACCGGGCGGCCAAGATGGGCACGGTGGTTCACCAACGCGTCATCGAGGCGACGAGCGGCACGGACAAGGGTGAGCTGAACGTCGAGATGGACTGGGTCGATTCGAACGGCACGGTCCTGCTCAAGGAGAACACGCACTACGTGTTCCGCGGGGACGAGAAGAGCCGCACCATCGATCGCATCACGCGGCTGACCGCACTCAAGGACACGGTGGTGCTCGGCGACAACAAGGAAGGGCTGCTCGGCATCCGCGTCACGCGAGAGCTCGAGGCGCCGTCACAGAAACCCGAGGTCTACACCGACGCGGCCGGCAAGGAGAACAAGACCCGCGTCGTGCAGAACGAAGGCGTGGTCGGCAATTACGTCGGCAGCGACGGCAAGACCGGCGACGCGGTCTGGGGCACGCACGGGCCGTGGATGATGCTCGGCGGAAAGGTCGGCTCCGAGCAGGTGACGCTGGCGATTCTCGATCACCCGTCGAACACCAACTTCCCGACCGTGTGGCACGCGCGCGGTTACGGCCTCTTCGCGGCGAACAATCTCGGTCGCAAGGCGTTCGACGAGAAGATGGAGGAATCCAAGGTCACATTGCAGCCGTCGCAGTCGGTCACCTTCAGGCACCGCGTGCTGATCCTTCCCGGCACGCCGGATCCGGCCAAATTGAACGCCGAGCACAAGACGTTCGCCGCAGCGAAGTAGTTCGGGCGGCATGCACATTGGCATCCTCGGAGGAGGCAACATCAGCGGCACGCATGCGCGTGCCGCTGCCGCCATTCCCGGCGTCAAGGTCGGGGCCTTCCACGGCACCAATCGCGAGCGGACGGCCAAACTCGCGGAGCCATACGGCGCGGCCGTCTACGACACGCTCGACGACTTCCTGAGCCATCAGCCGATGGATCTCGTCGCCATCGGCAGCCCGTCGGGACTTCACGCGCAGCAGGGCATCGCCGCGGCCCGGCGAGGTTTTCACGTGCTCGTCGAAAAGCCGCTCGACATCACGACCGGACGCGCGGACGATCTCATCGGCGCATGCGAAGAGGCCAAGGTGAAGCTGGGGGTCTTCTTCCAGGATCGCCTCCGCCCCGCCATCGTGGAAATCAAGCAGATGATCGACGGCGGCGAGCTGGGGACACCGGTGATGATCGCCGGCCGGGTTCGATGGTATCGCCCGCCCGAGTACTACTCGAGCTCGAAATGGCGCGGGACCTGGGCGCTCGACGGCGGCGGCGCGCTGATGAACCAGGCGATTCACACCGTCGATCTCGTGCAGTGGATGTTCGGCCCGATCGCGCGGGTGTCGGCGGCGGTCGCGACGCGGGTGCACAGCATCGAGGTGGAGGATACGGCCGCGGCGGTCATCGAATTCACGAGCGGCGCGCTCGGCACCATCGAAGCGGCGACGTCGCTCTATCCAGGGTATCCGCGACGGCTCGAAGTGACCGGATCGAACGGCACGGTCGTGCTCGAGGACGACAAACTGATTCGGGTCGACCTGCGCTCGTCCCCCGCGTCCGCGTCGGCGGTCGCCGCGCCGGCTGCGGCCGGCTCACCCGAGAACGTCTCCTCGCCGGTGGTCTCGGACGCGAGCGCGCATCAACGCGTCATCGAAGACTTCATCCAGGCCATTCGCAGCAACAGCGTGCCGGCGACCGATGGCCGTCAAGGCCGGCGCAGTGTCGAGCTGGTCGAGGCGATCTACGCCGCGGCGCGAACGAAGCAACCGATCGTACCCGCCGGGCTGGCAACCTGACATTCCTTCCACACGATGATCATCATCGCCGGCGCTGGCATCGGCGGCCTGACGCTCGGCTGCGCTCTGAGCCGCGCCGGCCGTCCCTTCCGCATCCTCGAACGGGCCGCCGAGCTGCGCCCGGTTGGCGCCGGGATCGCGCTCTCCGAGAACGCCCTTCGTGCGCTTGCGCACATCGGGCTCGCGGAAGCCGGCCGCGCCGCCGGACAGGAGCTCGGCACGGCGGCGATCTGCGATCAACAGGGCAAGGTGCTCATCGGCTATCGCATTCGCGACATCATCTCGGGGGCGACCGTCGCGATGGCGCGGGCCGCGCTTCAACAGACGCTGGTCGAAGCTCTCGGGGCTCACGTGCATACCGGTCAGGAAGTCGTGGACTACGAGCACCTCGCAACGGGAGTACGGGTGCGTCTGGCGAGCGGCGAGACGGTCGAGGGTGACTTGCTGGTTGGCGCCGACGGGCTCCACTCGGCGGTGCGGCGCGTCATGCGAGGTCAAGAGCCGCTTCGATACAGCGGCTATACGAGCTGGCGTGCGCTAGTGGACGACATCGACCTCACCGATCCGGATCGGTTCACGGAGAGTTGGGGCGCCGGTCAACGCTTCGGCATCGTGCCGATTGGAAATCGCCGCGTCTACTGGTTCGCCGTTGCCGACGCGGCGGCGGGTGATCGGGGGGGCGAGGACGCGCGCGAGGATTTGCGCCAACGCTTCGCCGGCTGGCACGCGCCGATCGATCGCATCATCGCGGCGACGCCGCGCGATCAGATCATCCGCACGGACATCTTCGACCGCGTGCCGATCGCGCGCTGGTCGGATCGCCGCGTCGTGCTGCTCGGCGACGCCGCGCACCCGATGACGCCGAACCTCGGCATGGGAGGCTGTCAGGCGATCGAAGACGCGGTGGTCCTGAGCGACGCGCTCGGACGCGAGGCCAGCATCGACGCCGCGCTCGCTCGATACGAGTCGCGCCGCATCCCGCGCGCCAACAGCTTCGTCGTCCGCTCGTTCCGAGTCGGACAGATCGCGCAGCTGCGCGCCGCGCCGCTGCGCTGGCTGCGCAACCGCGCCCTCCGCGCCGTGCCTGTCCGCCTCGCCACCCGCGCCATGGCGCGCGACATGGATTTCAGGCTCTGACGAATGTGCGCTCCAGACACTTCCAGCCTGAAGGCGGAAGCCAAGAAGGTTTGAACGGATGATGTGGGAACGGAGAGACTGGAACTTCCGTGATTGGCGTGGTGATTGGGATACGCGGCTTCCGCCGTCAGACGTCTCGACACGCGTGGCTTCCGCCTTCGGGCGCTGAAGATCGGATCAGTCGGCAGTTGACTGACCAACCATCCCGTCGTTTGCTACGTCCAAGCCCTGAGGTTCCGGGAAGGAGCGTGTCGTGGAGAATTGGATTCGCGAGCTCGTCTACGCCGTCCGGTCGCTGAGCGCGTCGAAAAAGTTCGTGGCGACCGTGGTCGCGACGCTGGCGCTCGGGGTCGGCGCGAACGCCGCTGTGTTCAGCGTGCTGCACGCGGTCGTGCTGCAGCCGCTGCCCTATGACGAGCCGGATCAACTCGTCAGGATCCATCACCGGAACGGCGGCGAAGACGGCTACCTTCCCGGCCTCGCGCTGATCGAACACCGCGATCAGAGCCGCACACTCGACATTGCCGCGGTCTATACGTATTCGGTGGAAGGCGTCGACCTCACGGATCGTGGCCAGCCCGAACGCGTCCAGAGCCTGCAGGTGAGCGCTGACTACTTCCGGGTCCTGCGCGTGAGCCCGCTCGCCGGGCGGGTGTTCGAGCGCGCCGACGAAGTGCCAAACGCGCGAGTGGCGGTCATCGGCGAACGGATCTGGCGCGAATACCTCGGCGGCGCGCCGGACGCGGCCGGACGATCGCTGTCGCTCAACGGCATTCCCTATCGCGTCACGGCGGTGCTTCCGGCCGGCTTCCGCGATCCGTTGATGCCGGATGTCGAGATCTGGGCCGCCCTGAACACCCAGCGCGGCGGCCCGAACTCCTGGGACAACCACTACCTGAGCTCGATCGGGCGGCTCAGGCCTGGCGTGACGATCGGCGAAGCCCAGGCCGAACTGACGGCCATCGCCGGTCGCTTCCAGTCGGAGCTGCGGGGCACCGGCACGAATCGGCTCTCCGCTCGTGTCGCGCCGCTCCAGGAGGACACGCTCGGCGGCGCAACGAAGATGCTCTGGCTGCTCTTCGGCGCCGTCGTCCTGTTGCTCGTGATCGCGTGCGTCAACATCGCCGGCCTGGTGCTGGCGCGGAGCGCGGCGCGCGAGGGAGAGCTCGCGATTCGAGCGGCGCTCGGTTGTTCGCGCTGGCGGCTCGTACGCCAGCTGGTCGTCGAGAGCGTGCTGTTGTCGATCGCCGGCGGTATCGCCGGAGTGCTGCTCGCCGCCGCGGTGACGAAGGCCCTGATGGCCTGGGCGCCGGAGAACATCGCGCGGATCAGCGTCGGCTCCGCGACGCTCGCCGTTTCGGCCTTCGGTCTCGGCGTCGCCGTCCTCGCCGGCGTTGCGTTTGGATTCGCGACGGCGGCGCCGTTTGGCCGTCCCGATCTCGAGAGCGTCTTGCGCGAGTCTGGGCGATCGGCCAGCACCGGCTGGCGGCAGCTGCGATTTCGCAACGTTCTCGTCGTGTGCCAGATCGCGCTGGCCCTCGTCCTCGTCATCGGCGCGGCGCTCCTGCTGCGCAGCTTCCAGCGTCTGTCGTCGGTTTCGCTCGGGATCCAGGCTGATGGCGTGCTCACGTTCCAGGTGCATCTGCCATCGGGCCGCTATGCCGATGCGCAGCGTCGCGCCGATTTCCACGTGGAGTTTCAGCGCCGCATCGCCACGCTCCAGGACGTGAAGGCGGTCGGCGCCATCTCTCGCCTTCCGGTCACCGGCCCGTATCATGTCTGGGGCACGCAGCGGCCAGACCGGCCGCCGGACGCACCGTTCACGCCGGCCAATCAGCGGGTTGTCGAAGGACACTACTTCGAGGCGCTGGGTATTCCTCTCCTCCGCGGCCGCACCTTCTCGCCGCAGGACCGCGCCGCCAATCCACGGCAGGTCGTGATCAGTCAGGAGCTCGTCCGGCAGCTGTTTCCCTCGGAGGACCCGATCGGCCGGCAGCTGCGCGCGGGTGGCAGCACCGTCGAGGTGATTGGCGTCGTCGGTAATGTATCGATCGGTCCGCGGATCCCGATGCGGCCGATCGTCTATCACTCGCACAGCCAGTACGCCGCGAACCGGTTGTGGGGACTCACGCAGGTCGTCGCCGTCCGACGCCTCACGCCGGGCCTGCTGGACGCCATCCGGCGCGAGCTCGCGGCGATCGATCCGGCGCTCGTGCTGCATGAGCCAAGGACGCTGTCCGACGTCATCGCCGGCGGGATCGCGCTCGACCGGTTCGCGACGCTGGTGGTCGGCGTCTACTCGCTTCTTGCCGTCTCGCTGGCCGCCGTCGGCATTTATGGAGTGTTGAGCTATGCCGTCAGCCGGCGGCGGCGCGAGCTCGGCATCCGCCTGGCGCTGGGCGCGCCAACCAGCTCGATTCGATCGCTGATCGTGCGCGACGGTGGCCGGCTGGCGGCAACCGGCGTCGTCCTGGGACTGGTCGCCGCCGCGCTCACGACCCGCGTCCTCGGCTCGATGCTGTTCGAGGTCAACGTGATCGATCCGTCCATCTTCGGCATCGCCGCGGCAACCCTGACCGCGGTCGCGCTCGGCGCGAGCTGGCTTCCGGCGCGAACGGCGACGAAAGTCGATCCGCTGCACTCCTTGCGCGCCGACGGCTGAATCCGGCGCGCGCGCTCGCGCTCAATCGTTCGTGGCTTCCGCCTTCAGGCGGAAGGGTGCCGGCGCCACAATCTGGGGTAAGCTCACCGCATGAACCGACGCGACTTTCTGACGACCGTCGCCGCCGTCCCCGCCCTCGCCGCCCTGCCCTCCGCGCAAACCGCGAAACCGGCTCCCGGGCCGCGCGGCCTCAAGCTGGGCACCGTCACCTACAACATCGCGAAGGACTGGGACGTTCCGACCATCATCAAGAACCTGACCGAGGTCGGCATGGACGGGGTCGAGCTGCGCACGACCCACAAACACGGTGTGGAGCTCTCCCTCTCGCCGGCAGCGAGGGCGGAGGTGAAGAAGCGCTTCGACGACTCGCCGATCAAGATCGGCGGGCTCGGCACCATCTGTGAGTATCACTCACCCGATCCGGCGATCGTCCGCAAGAACATCGACGAGACCAGGGAGTGGGTGAAGCTCGCGAAAGACCTCGGCTCACCCAGCGTGAAGGTGCGCCCGAACGGCATACCCAAGGAAGTGCCGGAAGAGAAGACGCTCGAGCAGATCGGCAAGGCGCTGCGCGAATGCGGCGTCGCCGCCGAGGAGCACGGCGTCAAGATCCAGCTCGAGGTCCACGGCAGCGAAAGCTCGCGCCTGCCGCGCATCCGCAAGATGCTCGACTACGGCGGGAACCATCCCGGCGTGAAGGTGTGCTGGAACTCGAATCAGACCGATCTGCTCGACGGCGGCTTCGAACCGGCGTTCAACCTGGTCAAGCGGCAGATCGGCCAGGTGCACATGCGTGACCTGTGGCTCGAGGAGTATCCCTTCCGGGAGCTGATCACGTCGCTCGTGCAGATGAAATTCGACGGCTACTGCTTCGCGGAGATTCCCGAATCGACCGACCCGATTCGGGTCCTCAGGTTCTATCGTGCGCTGTTCCGCGCATATCAGGGGCTGTAGGCGGATTGGTTCAGGCAGGCCTGAAGGCCTGCGCTACGGGTTCCGCACCGGCGCCCATCCCGGCAGCGACACCGACGCGCGGTAGTTCGAGTCGTTGTAATGCGGGTTCCTGACCGGCGCGTAAATGCGCGAACCGGTGAACGGCCGATCCTGCGTGTAGATCCACACCCGCGTCTGATCCCACAGGATGACCTCGTCGCGCCGATCGCCGGTGACGTCCCGGACCGCCGACGCCAGATCCGGATGCCCGTCGTCGGGAAACACGACCACGCGCCGCAGCTCCCCGTCGATCATGCCGCCCTCGCGGATGTTGCCGGAGAGCAGGGCGAACTCCTGTCCGTCGCCGCGCCAGTTGACCGGCTCGAGGTGGCTCGAGCCGGGAATCATCTCGTCCTGCTTCAGGATGTTTCCGTCCGGATCCAGCAGCGTGACGATGCCGGGGTTGCGCCAGAAGTTGGCGATGAGGATCTGGAGGCCAGGCAGGTCGAGGCGATAGCGGCCGACGCTCTGCGTCTGGGCGTGTCCGAGGCGGACGTGCTTCAGGATTTTGCCGTCCGCAACGTCGAACACGAGAAAGCCCTCGTCTGAGCCGTCTACGTACGCACGCGGCGGCGCATCCGGCCGTCCGGTGAAATTGCCGATCGCAATCGCGTCCGCGTGGTCCCTCAGCGCCGTATCGTGGCTCCATCGCCGCTTGCCGTCGAGCTCCCACAACGAGTAGCCGATCAGGAATTCCTGCCGCCGGTCGCCGTTCGTGTCGATGGGGAACGGATAGTGACCGGTCTGGCCGAGGCCCTCCGAGACGAGCTTCAGCTCCTTGTTGAAGATCCAGAAGCCACGGTAGCGGTCCTTCACGAGGATGTCGCGCGGGGCGCCGTCCCCGCTCGCATCCACGAACAGCAGCGAATCGCCGTTGTTCAGCTCGTACGGCCGATCCTTGATCTCCGGTGACATCTGCGGCAGCCAGGCGGATCGCAGCTGCTTGCCAGTCCGGCCGTCGAGCACCTGCAGCTGGAAATCACGCGCGAGCACGACTTCGGTACGGCCGTCGCCGTCGAGGTCGTGAATCTGAAACGGCGTGTCGTTGGTGAGGAGATCGTTCTTCGGATTCGGTCTGCCCTGCTGCCACAGGACTTTACCCTCGAGCGTAACGGCGGTCAGGCAGCTGATCTGATCGAAGGCGTCGCCGCGTACCTTCGGGACCTGCTGCGCGAACAGCATGTCGAGCCGGCCGTCGCCATCGAGATCGCCGAATCGCACGTTGCGTCCGGTGCCGTAGCCCTTGGTCTCGAACTGCCGCCACAGCTGCGGCCGGGGGTTGCCGGCCCGCAGCTGTTCGAGCTCGCGCTCGCGGGCGTCGATGCGCGTGCGCAGCTCGGCTGCCGCCGGCGCGGCCGCGGTCACACGAAAGTCTCTGAACCGGGCCGGCATGTTCGCCGTGATGCCGGCGATCCCCGCGGTCAGCTCTCGATCGCGGACGTCGATCAACGGCCTTGCCGTCGACGAATCCCTGCAGCCGATCGCCCTCGGCCCTGACCTCGAGGCGATACCAGGTCTTCGTGTCGTAGGCGAATGGCGCGGCCGCCAGTTCCCGCCAGGCGCTGACGCGGAATTCCTGATCGATCGGCAGCCGCAGCGCGAGCCGGAGCCGCTTGCCGTCCTCGAGCGCGAGCCGGTAGTAGCTGCGCGAGGTGCGATAGCGGAACGCGAGCCCCGCCTCTTTCTGCAGTGAGAGCGGCCGCACCGAGACTTCGACGCGATAGTCGCGCCACTCCGCGTCGCCGGTGACGAACAGCGGCGCGAACCGGAGATCCTCGTTGATCAGGTGCTGCTCGAGGTACGGCTTGTCCCCTTCGTCGCCGGCCGCCCACGAGTCGAGATGCACGATCGGATTGCGCCACGGATGCGTGCGCACGCCGCGGTGTTCGATGTAGTGGTATTCCTGAATCGCGCCGTTCAGCTGACCGAGGGGAGCGGAGAGGAGCCCTGGCGGGAAGCGGGAGAAGTCGTCAGAAAAAAGCTCGACGCTGTCCTGAACACGCGCTGACGCGCCACAAACAGCCAGCGCGGTGGCGACGAGAAACGCACAGCTTCTGTGTTTCACCCCGTCTCAGCGTCTCGTAGCTTCCGCCTTCGGGCGAAAGGATGGGCGGGAGAGCTAGATATCCAACGCGAGGCGGAATTGGGAATTGTCCGCCTCGCGCTGAACCTTTGAACCCTTGAACCCTTGAACCTCTAGTTAGAAGATGATCTTCGACCCGATCTGAATGTTCCTCGGCAGATTGTTCTGGCTCGAGACCAGGCCGAAGGTGGCGCTCGTCGGATCGAGGTTCGGGTTGTTGTAGAACACGTCGTTGAACGCGTTGTACAGCTCGATGTGGAACTGGGCGCGCACGCGTCCGATGTCGAACCCTTTCACGAACGACATGTCCCAGTTGGTGTAGCGCGGTCCGCGGAACGCGTCCCAGCGCGAGGGAAGCGTGCGGATGTTGTTCGCCAGCCGGATGCGCTGGTCGGCCCGCTGCTTCGCCGGATCGTCCGCGCCGTTGGTCTGCACCGCGGCGTCGTGGAAGTAGAAGCCGCTGATGTCGAACACCGGAACGTCCGGGTTGTTGGTGTAGTTCGTCTTCAGCTGGGTGATGTCGCCGTTGTAATAGACGTTGCCCATCGACAGGTTCGGACGGCCGGTCTGCCAGTTCCAGATTGCCGAGACGCTCCAGTTGCCGATAAAGGCGTTGACCACCGGGTGCGCATCGCTGGCGAACTTCCGGCCACGGCCGAACGGCAGTTCCCAGATGCCGTTGAACACCAGCCGGTGCCGCAGGTGCGTGTCGTTGTACCGTTCCTCGTAGTCGGTATCGGTCTCGTTGAGCCGGCTGCCCTGTTCCTTGAAATCGGACCAGGTATACGCCGTATCCAGCTGGTATCCGCCGCGGAACCGCTTGGTGATGCGGAACTGCGCGGAGTCGAAGTTGCTCGAGCCGGTGTAGAGCCGCGTGTCGACGTTGCCGAACTGCGGATACGGGCGCAGGAGATTCGACCGCGCCGTCGTGTTGCTGTTCAGATTCCTCGCCTGGCAGCAGACCGCGGAAGGGATTGGTCACATTGGCGGACAGGAAATCGACCGTCGCCTGATCGCGCGTCGTACTGGTCGTGAGGTACTGCCGCGGTAGCGGATTCAGGTTGTAGTCAGTGGTCAGAGTCGTAGCTTCGGCTGGCCACGTAGGCGCCTTCAACGACCCACTGCCCTGGCAGCTCACGCTGCATGCTGATCGACCAGCGCATCGACTGGCCGTTCTGATAATCCAGGTCGTCGTTGAAGCGGCCGATGCCGCGGCCGACGAACGTGTTGACGCCGTTGCTGTTGCCTGGAGGCTCCAGCACGCCATCCGGGAACGGATTCGCCAGATTCGCTCGAATCGTCAGCCCGACGTCATTCGTGGGCACGATGTTCGTGGCCTGCGAGAACCCGGGCTGGTAGATCCCGCTGATATCGAAGAGCGCCGGGACCGCGTAGATGGCCCATCCGCCGCGCAGGACGGTCTTCTCGTCCACCTGATAGGCGAAGCCGACGCGCGGCTGGAAGTTGTTCTTGTCCGCATTGTAGGTGCCGCGATTGCTGTCGTCGGCGAACGTCAAACCGCCCTGCACCTGGAACGCGCTGGGGGGGACTTGGGGATCGGCGCAGCCGCGTAAGCGGCCTCGGCCGCCGAAGTAATCGCGAGAGTGGCCGTCGGATCCCAGCCGCGTACGTTGCGATTGTCACGCTCGGTCGGCGCGCCTTCCAATTCCCAGCGCAGCCCGAGGTTCAGCGTCAGCTTGTTGTTGACCTTCCAGTCGTCCTGGAAGAACACGCCGCCGTAGATCACCTGGTTGAAGCGGGTCGTGCTGCGATCGATGAGCCCGCCGCTCGGCAGTCCGAGCAGCATGGCCGCCAGATCCTGCCCAATCGCCGCGGCGGACGAGTTGTCCAGCTGTTTGGTGAACAGGTTGGCGCTGGCGCGCGCGAAGTCATAGCGGCCGGCGGAATGCACGCTCGGGAAGCTCTCTTCGCGATAGACACGGAAATCGCCGCCCGATCGGAAGCTGTGCTGACCGCGAATGAGCGTCCAGGTCGGCTGCGCCGAGTAGATGCTCGCATTCGTGCCGCCTGCGAACGTATCGCCCAGATCGCTGTACGACGCATCGTCGAACTCGAAACGCGGGAAGTACTGGTTGTCGCCGAAGTACTGCGTCGCGGCCGGGCCCCAGCCGAGCGACGAGGGGTTGAACAGCCCCTGGTGCTGGCGGATGCTCGGCTCCTGGAACCGGGAATAGCTCGCGCGCACGTTCAGCAGCGAAGACGAGGACATCGTCCAGACGTGATCGACGTTGAACGCGTCGTTGATGCGATA
Source organism: uncultured Acidobacteriota bacterium (assembly GCA_963785755.1). Lineage (GTDB taxonomy): Bacteria > Acidobacteriota > Vicinamibacteria > Vicinamibacterales > 2-12-FULL-66-21 > JACCXG01. Next base: position 829,237 of record CAWAXG010000075.1, read on the forward strand.
GAGGAAGTTGCCGGTCGGCCGGATCCCGTTCACTTCATTCGTCCAGTTGCCGCGGTTCTCCTCGCGGTTGTTGCGCGAATAGCGAACGAAGAAGCGCTGTTTGTCGGTCAGGACGTGATCGACGCGGAAGTTCATCGAGTAGAAGTCGTCACCGCGCGGGTTCGTGCTGATGTAGTTGTTCAACCCGGTCGCGGTACCGGCTTGATTCGGCAGCGGGTAGTACTTCAGGTACTCGCGCGCAATCGGACTGATGAGTTCCGCGGGAATGATGTTGTTCGGGAAGGGCTGCCGTTCGACGCGGCCGTCGGCGCGGCGAGACAGCGGTCCTCGGATCGTAGATCCGGATCCCCTGCGAGAGCAGCGCCGAGAAGTCGCCGTTGCGCTGCGCCTCGGTCGGGACGGTGAACTGGCCCGGCTCCGGGAACGTGTCGTAGAGCCACTCGAACGCGGTGAAGAAGAACGTCTTGTCGCGGCCGTCATACAGCTTGCCGAGCGACGCCGGGCCGCCGGCGTTGAAGCCGTAACGCTTGTAGTCGATGCGTGTCCTTCGGCCGGCCGGCGCGCTCGAGGAAGAAGTCGTTCCCCGACAGCGCCTCGTCGCGGTAGTGGTAGTAGCCGTCGCCCTTGATCTTGTTGGTGCCGCTCTTGAGCGTGACGTTCACCGTCGCGCCGGCGGTATGTCCCTGCTGGGCGTCGAAGGTCGCCGTTTCGACCTTGAATTCCTGGACGGCGCCGGCCGGCGGGACGAACGCCACGCGGCGGCCGTTCGCCATGTTGGGCGAGCCGTCGAGCGTGAACTCATTGCGGCCCGGTCCACCATCGGCGGTGAAGTCGGACGTGCCGCCGTTGTCGAACGGACGCGAGAACTTGAGGTCGCCGTGATAGGCGACGCCGGGCGCGAGCCGCGCGAGCACGAACGGGTTGCCGTCCGAGAGCGGCATCAGGGCGATCTGCTTTTCGTCGATGACCTGGCCGGCCGATCCGGTTCGAGTCTCGAGCAGCGGCGTCTGGGCGGCCACGGTGACGGTCTCTTCGAGGCGTCCGACTTCCAGCTTGAAGTCCGCTTCGAGGCGATCCCCGAGCCGGATGGCCACGTTGTCGCGCATCACTTTCTTGAAGCCCTGGAGCTCGGCGGTCACCGAATAGGTGCCGGGTGTCAGATAGAGCAGCGAATAAGTGCCGGTATCGTTGGTAACCGCCTCATTGCTGACGTTCGTCTCTTTGTTGGTGACAGTCACCGTGACGCCCGGCAGGACCGCGCCGGATTCATCGGTAACCCGTCCGCCGATGGCGCCCCGAAAATCCTGCGCCGACGCGATCCCGGCCAGCACGCCGAGCGTGAGCACAAGCACGCAGGCGCGTCGCAGCCAGCTGTGGAATCGCACACCTGAAAAGTACATAGCCTCTCCTCCTGGAAACCCTCGAACTGTGGCGGAAGCCATTGTATGGCAGAGGGATACCGAATCACAGCCTTTAGCGGTAAAGTTTAGCGACCATGTCCATGGCACCCGAGACCTTGAAAGCCGCCCTGCACGGAGCAATCGCGTTCCCGGTCACTCCGTTCGCGGACGATTTGTCCCTGGATCTCGACGGATTCCGCGCCAATCTGCGCGCCATGCTCGCGCACCCCATCGTCGCCATCGTCGCGCCGGGGGGAACCGGGGAGATGTATTCCCTGACGCCCGACGAGCACGCCGCCGTGACTCGGGCCGCCGTCGAGGAGGCCTCGGACCGGATCCCGGTCATCGCGGGAGTGGGCTTCAACGTCCCGATCGCCGCAGGGCTCGCGCGTCAGGCCGCCGCCGTCGGCGCCGCCGGCATTCTCGCGTTCCCGCCGTACTATCCTCAGGCCGACGATGACGGCTTGTTCGAGTACCTACCGGAGGATTGGCGAGGCGACCTCGCTCGGACTGCTCGTCTACAGCCGCGACTGGGTCCATCCGGGTCCGGCCGCCGTGGCTCGTCTCGCCGCGGGTATCCCGACGCTCGTGGGGTGGAAGGACGGCCAGGGGGACATCCGGCGATTGCAGGCACTGCGGTCGCATGTCGGCGACCGGCTGCACTGGATCGGCGGCGCGGGTGACGACATGGTACCTGCCTACTACAGCACCGGCATCCGCGCGTTCACCTCGTCTATCGCGAACATCGCGCCGCATCTCGCCGTGCAGCTGCACGAGGCCGCGGCAAGGGGCGATGCGCAGACGCTGCAGCCGTTGATGGATCTGATCGTGCCGCTGTACGCGCTGCGGGCGAAGCGCCGCGGCTACGAAGTGACGGTCATGAAGGCGCTGATGAACCTGATGGGCCTGGCCGGCGGCCGCGTGCGGGCTCCCCTTCCGGAGCTCGACGCGCAGCACCTGACCGAAGTGCGGACGCTCGCCGCGCTGTGGGCCGCGCGGACTTAACGAAGGCTAGATCCTCCCGAACTGTTTCACCGCTTCCCTGATCGATCGGAACTTCTCGATGAACGGGTACATCCGGTGCTCCGTGTCGTCGAGCTCCTGCGCCTTCTTCAGCACTTCCTGGACGCGTTTGACCGGCACTACCGCGACGCCGTCCTCGTCGGCGGTGACGATGTCGCCCGGATTCACGCGGACGCCGGCGCAGACCACCGGAACGTTGACGCCGGTGACCCGGAAGTGATTGATCGTCGTGGACGGCACGACGCCGCGGCTGAACACGGGGAACTGGAGCCGGCGAATCTGCGGCGTATCACGGACCGACGCATCGATCACCGCCCCGGCAAAGCCGCGATACTTCATCGCCGTGGCCATGAGCCCGCCGATGCCGGCGTAGTCGCCGCTGTCGTCGCTCGACGCGCCGGCAACGGCCGCGCGCTCGAGGACCATGACGTACACCGATCCCGCCGGCGCCGCGTCGATCGCATCGAGCATGCCCTGCGACGCCGCGGATCCTTCCTTGTGCTCTTCCTTTTTCAGCTGCACCGTGACGGCCGGTCCGGCGAACTTCGTCGCCGTGAGCGGGCGCATCTGGTGCGACATGTGCGCGCGCTCGCCGTAGAGCTGTTCGATGGCGTCAGCGACGGACGCGACCTCGACCATCCGGAACTCGTCGGCGATCGAGAGCTGCGATGGCTGCGCCACGACCCAGACGCCACCGAGCGCCGTGAGGGCGACCATCAGAGAGACTGCGCGCTTCATGGTGTACTCCGCTTGAAGAGCTGCACGAGGGCATCGCACCCTTTGCGCAGCGTGACGACGTCGCTGCCGACCGCAACGTAATTGAAGCCCATGTCGAGATAGGCGCGGGCGTCGGCCTCGACCGGGGCGAGAATGCCGATCGGTGTGCCGACGTTTTGCGCGCGCCGGCACGCGTCTGCGATCGCCCGCCGCACCTCGGGATGAGCGTTCTGACCGAGGTAGCCGAGCGACGCGGCGAGATCGGACGGGCCGATGAACACGCCGTCGACGCCGTCGACCGCGGCAATCTGTTCGAGCGCATCGAGCGATTTCCGCGTCTCGAGCTGCACGAGCACGCACATCTCGTCGTCGGCGCGCTGGAAATACTCCGGCACGCGGCCGTAGCGGTTCGCGCGATGGACCGCCGCCACGCCGCGCACGCCGCGCGGCGGATAGCGGGTTGCGGCCACCGCGCGTTCGGCTTCTTCCACCGACTGGACGAAGGGCACGAGCAGCGTCTGTGCGCCGACGTCCAGCAGCCGCTTCAGGATGACGGCGTCATTCCACGCCGGGCGTACGACCGGCGCTGCGGTGCCGAGCGAGGCAGCGCGGAGGTGGTCCGCGACCATCGGCGTTTCGTTGGGCGCGTGCTCGGTGTCGATGAGGATCCAGTCGAAGCCGGAATCGGCCAGGATTTCCGTCGCGGCGGCGCTGGCCAGGCTGCTCCACAGCCCGATCAGCTGGCGCCCGGAGCGCAGCGCCTGCTTGAACTGGTTGACCGGAAAGTCCAAGGCCTCAGGCGACCTGCGCAGCCATGACGAGATTCTTCATATAGGCGAGCGAGATCCGGCTGGCGCGATCGATCTCTTCGATGCCGGCGATGCGATGGTCCTTCACGCAGGGCAGGCAGTACTCCGAGACGACATAGCCCTCATAGCCCACGTGCTGGAGCTCGGCCAGGAACCGCTTGTAGTTGATCAGCCCGCCGAACGAGGGCGCCGGATCCTGCACCGCACCGCCATCCGTCGACTCCGAGAAATTCCAGGCGCCGTAGTGCGTCAGGAGGACGTGCTCGCCGCACGCGCGGACGGCTTCCCGGATGTAGTCGTCGCTCTGCCGCTCCTGGAAGAGCGGGGCGTCGAGGCACAGCCCGATGTTGGGCCGGTCGACCTCGCGCATCATGTCGAGCGTGTCCTCGTAGCCGATCCGCAGCACCGGCGCGTGGTTCTGGAGCGCCAGGGTGATGCCGCGCTCGGCGGCGAAATCAGCGGTCTCGCGTAACCCGTCGACGGCGCGCCGCCACCTCCGGAGGTCCGCCGGATACAGCCGCTTGAAGTAACTGCCCTTCTCGTAGGACGCGTAGAACGCGGTGTCGTCCTCGTCGTTGACGAGCCCGGGCCATGCCGCGAACACCTTCACCACTTCGACTTCCAGGTCGCACGCGAGATCGATCACCAGGCGCATCATCGCGAGGTTGTTCTCACGCTCTTCCATGAGCGGGCTCGCGAAGTTCGACATGCTCTCGACGGCGCAGAGCTCGATGCCTTCGGCGGCGGCAACCGCCCGGATCTCCTGCCGGTGCTGCTTCGTCAGGTCGAGCGGAGACGCAACCGGCCGCTTCGTCTCGATCGAGATCCCGTCGAACCCGAGCTCCCGTGCTTTTCGGATCTGTTCGGGCAGCGTCAACGCCCGGCCGTCATAGAACTGGCCCGAATACGACACGGTCAGGAACGCGAACTTCATGACGGAACCTCCCTGCGGCGCGGCCTGGTCCGGCCGGCGCTCGAAGCTGGATTATATGCGCGCCGCCCCGGGGACGCCCTCACCACGAATGGAGCGTCCCATCCATTCTGCGGCTGACCGGCAGGTAGGCGCGTTCGTAGGGAAAGCTGCCAGCCAGCGCCTCGTCTATGTCGACGCCGAGCCCGGGCCGATCGCCGGGGTGCATGTAGCCTGAGTCGAACGCGTACGCGTGCGGGAACACACGATCCGTGTCCGCGTTGTGCGGCATGTGCTCCTGAATCCCGAAGTTGTGCACGCTGAGCCCGAAGTGCAGCGCCGCCGCCATCGCCACCGGACTCAGATCCGTGGCGCCGTGACAACCGGTGCGCACGTGATGCAGCTCGGCGAGCGCCGCAATCTTCCGGAGATGACTGATCCCGCCGGCGTGCGTCACCGTCGTCCGGATGTAGTCGATGAGATGCTCCGCGATGAGCTGATGGCAGTCGAAGATGGTGTTGAAGACCTCCCCGACCGCGAGCGGCGTCGTGGTGTGCTGGCGGATCAGGCGATAGGAGTCCTGCAGCTCCGCCGGCACCGGATCCTCCAGCCAGAACAAACGGTAGGCCTCGAGCGACTTGCCGAGCGCACCCGCCTCAATCGGCGTGAGGCGGTGATGCACGTCGTGCAGCAGGTGCAGCTCGTAACCGAACTCGCGGCGCAGCCGATCGAACACCGAGGGCACGAAGTCGAGATACCGTTCGGTGCTCCACGCCGACTCCGTCGGCAGGCCGCGCTCCGCCGGCTCGTACGGCGCGGTCCCTTTGGGGATGCCGTAGACGTGGTCCATCCCGGGAATTCCGCATTGCGCCCGGATCGCCTTGTAGCCGAGCTTCTCGTGGTGTGCCACCGCCTCGACCGTCTCGTTGAGCGTCTTGCCGTTGGCGTGCGCGTAAACCATGACCCGCTCGCGCGACGCGCCGCCGAGCAGCTGATAGAGCGGCACGCCGAGAGACTTGGCCCGGATGTCCCACAGCGCGGTGTCGACCGCGGCAATCGCCGTCATCGTCACCGGACCCCGCCGCCAGTACGCGCCCTTGTAGAGGTATTGCCACGTGTCCTCGATGCGACGGGCATCACGCCCGACGAGCACGGGCAACAGGTGGTCGTTCAAGTAGGCCGCCACCGCCATCTCGCGGCCGTTGAGGGTCGCATCGCCGAGGCCATACACGCCGTCCTCGGTGACCAGCTTCAACGTGACGAAATTGCGGCCAGGAGAACAGACGATCACGCGCGCGTCGACGATTCGCACTTTCTAACTCCCGACTCTCAGTTCGCAACTGCTCAGAAAATACGAGGTGGGCTTCGCGCCGCACGAAGGCTCGACGGCACGACGGCACGACGTCAGATATTTCAAGGTTCCTTCGTCCCTTCGTGACTTCGTGACTTCGTGCCGTCGTGCGGCGCGAAGCGCAGTTCGTGTTTTCCGGGGAGCTGGGAGTCTTCAGACTCCAGCCTGGTGAACACCGACGGATCGAGCTCCGGTTGAACCCCGAACGGCGCCTGATTCGCGGAGCCGAGCCGGATCGCCCCATCGACGATGTCGAGGCAGGCGAAGCCGTCAGCGTGGCGCCGGTAGATGTCGCCGTGCGCCGCCAGCGTCTCGTCCTGCCAGGATTCGGGCATCATGCTCAGCCCGCGATAGTAATGATGACCGTTGCGCTCGATATGGGCGATGCCGAGCAGCGCCATCATCGCCAGGTCCTGCAACAGGGCAACCGGCCCGAGAATGCACAAATCCTCGCCCGTCAGGACTCCCGGCCTGCCTTCGCCGCGCCGGCGGGCCAGCATCGCCGCGTTCGCGAGACCCTTGACGATGCCCTTGCAGTTCTTGTGACTGGCGCCAACGTAGCCCAGATCGAGCGCGGCCGGGACGTCGCCCACCGCCCCGTCCGATTCGTCGATGATGATGGGCGGCCGATCGGTCCACTCGCCCAACACGCGCCCGGCATCCGCGCTCAGCGCGCTGTTCCGATGAACCGGCTGTTCGACCACGATCACATGGCGCCACAGATCCGCGAGTGCGCTCTCCGTGCGAACCTGCTCCCAGAACTGGCGGAACGCCCCGAAGTCGTGGAAGTTCTCGTTACCATCGAGCGTGACGAACCACTCGCCATCGGTCTCGCGCGCCAGCAGATCGACCAGCGCGCGTAATCGCGGAACGTCGCGGTCGAGCGCCGCGCTCAGCTTCACCTTGAAATAGCGCAGACCGTAGGCGCGAATCGACGCCTCCAGATCCTGCGGCAGCCCGTCGTCCACGCGATCTTCAGGCCGGAGATCGGCCGCGGTGAGCGCATCCGCCAGACCAATCGTGTGCCGTACGTGGCCGGCGCCGGCTGGTGAAGACGGAAGGACCTCGCCGAGCTCGAGGCCACGGAGCTCCGGATACACGTCGCCGAGGCGGATTCCCAGATCGTTCCGAACGAGGTGATGCAGCGGCTCCCGGGCGATCCGGCAGATCCCGTCGAGCACCGCCCGTTCGACGAGGCTCACGCCGAGGTGCGCCAGAAGGGGCGCGATACCACGCTCCCGCGCCCACGCGCCCTGGGCGCGGTCGAGCTCGCGCCACAGATCGAAGAACGCAATCGGCTGTCGCGCGATGTCAGCGGCGAGCCTCGCCGCGTGCCCGATGACGTCCATCATGTCGGGCAGATCCTGCTCGAACGTCGTGGCCGGGTCCTTGGTGAACCATTTCGGCGGCAGCCCCTCGGCCGCAAGACCCCAGGCGGACGATCCTCCAACGGTGACCCGCGTGCGCATGAACAATTGCGGCACTTCCGTCATGCTCGCGATCCCGTAGCGAAACGGAAAGCGCAGACGAGTGCGGAGGGTGAAGAACTCGAACGGTGAAATGGTGAATCGGGTTGCCACGCTCAATCCGAGCCTCACGTCAGCATTTCTAAATGCGCGTGGGGCCCTCCGCCTCCGCGCGGTTACGTCGTCATTCGCGCTACGGCGAGACCTCGCCGTAGCTGGTCGCCGGCATTCTCCTCGACCAGCGGAGGCGGGCACCCCGCACGCGCTTCTACGCGAGCTTCGCCGTAGCGGTCGTCCCGCCTCCGCTGAAGCTACGGCGGACTCGCCGAAGCCTTCGCGCGACGGCCTTTGGCCTTGCCGCGCCTCCGGCGCGGCCTACCGTCATCTAGACGCTAATGCTTGCCGGCCCAGATACAAGTCCCTCCCCTTCACTAACGCCGCAATTTTCCTATCGGCCACCGATCGCTTGAGCATCCAGAAGCCGCAGTCCGGATGCACGTAGCGCACGCGGCCGGGACCAAGCGACTGGTCGGCGCGTTCGATCGCGGCCGCGATCTCGTCCGGCGTTTCGACGTGATTGACCTTGATGTCGATGACACCGAGCCCGATCGCGATCTCGGGGCGCAGCTCGCGCAGCGCCTCGAGGTCGGACGCCGGCCGGTGTGCCAGCTCGAGGACGAGGTGATCCGCGTGCAGCGCATTCAGGAACGAAACCAGGGCGCGCCAGGTCCCTTGCTGAATCGTCTGTCCGCCGTAATTGCCGAAGCAGAAGTGCACGGCCTTCTCTCCCCGCACCGCGTCGAGCACGCGGTTGATCGCCTCGGCGGCCAGCGGCCCGTCGTCAGGGTTGCCGGGGATGTTCGCTTCGTCGACCTGGACGCAGGCGCAGCGCAAGTCGCGGGCCTGCGCGGCCAGGGCATCGGCGATCGCGAGCGTCAGCGCGCGGAGATCGTGATAGTGCTCGTCGAGCAGCGTGCGCGCGAGCATGTAGGGGCTCGTGAGCGTGAACTTGAACGGACCGGCGGCGACGCTGCCGGCGCGGGCGCAGTCGTCGGGCAGGTTCATCGACCCTTCGGTCACCGGGCCGATCACGATCCCAGCCGGCTTGCTGCGGAAACGCATCTCGGATTTCGCGCGGAACGCCGCCGCGTCCCGCCGGCCGATGTCCCCTCGCACGCCGCCGAGGCGGCGGACGAAGTAGTCGATCATCCCGTTCGTGTCCGGATGATTCACGTCGAAGCGATACAGCTCGCCGTCGGTCGGCAGATCGATTCCCGCCTGGCGCTGCAGATCGAACACGACGCGGGTCGCATCGAGCAGCGTCTGCTCGCTCGGCAGCGCCGCCAGCCAGTCCGGTATGGGGTACGACCCGACGGTCGTGGTGAGGATGGCGGGCGCGCCTGCGCCGCGGCGATCGGTCATTTCCGTAGTTCCGACAGCGCGACTTCCGCCCCGTTTCTCTCCTTGCTCAGCTGAGCGGCGGTCATGAACTCGAAGACTTCGATCGTCTCCGCCACGTCGACCGGTGCGCGCCCGGTGTGAAAGAACTCCGCGATCTTCTCGATGAGCGCGTCGTATCCTCCGCCCCCGGAGGCGTTGACTGTTCCCTTGTCGCCCCACACCGTCAGCAGCGGCAGTTTGGGATCGGCTTTGGGAATCCCGTGATAGACGCCGATCCGCCCGTCCTTCCAGGTGCAGGTCGTAATGTCGGCGTCCCCCTCAATCTTGCGGGACAGCCGCGTGCAGCCGGGACCCATCACGGCATACAACGCCTCGACCCCGTGAATCCCGTAGTAGAAGAGGTCGGGGTGGAAGTCGATCTTGTTCAGCACGTAGGTCGCCTGAACCTTGGTCGTCTTGCCAATCGAGGAGTTCTTCTTGATGGCTGGAATGTCGGCCTGAAATCGCGCCGAGGACGCGCTGAAAAACGCCGTGCCCGTCTGCTTCGACAGCGCCGCGATCCGGCGCGCATCCTCGAGGCTCGCGGCCAGCGGCTTGTCGATGAACACCCGCTTGCCCGCCTTGAAGACCGGCGTGACCTGGGCCAGGTGCGGCCGCCCGTCCACGCTCTCCAGCAGGACGACGTCGACTTTGGCGAGGAGAGCGTCGATGCTGTCGACGAGCTCGACGCCAGCCTGCTGAATCGTGGCGGAGAACTTGTCGACGCGGGTGGCGCTGATCGGGAGATCGGGGCTGCCGCCTTTGTACGCGGCGACAACCTTGACCTTCCACTCCGGATGCGAGTTCAGGGTCTTGGTGAACTGCGGCACGTGGGACGTATCCGTACCGATGATGCCGGCGCGCAGCTCGCGGGTTGCCCATGCGGGAGCGTTGCCGGTCGGCGTCTGACGGCTGGCAACGTCGGCGTAATTCACGGCGCCGAGGATGGCGGCGACGGCGATGGTCCGCAAAGTGTTCATTCGCATGGCCTCAGTATGCATGGACTCTCATCAACTCCCAACTGCCCGCCTCCGCGGCGCTCTGCGTTTCCAACCGCTCTCCCGTTGTGCTAGTGTCCCGCCATGTACACGCGACGTCATTTCACCCGCCTCGCCCTGAGCGCGCTTCCCGCGGCTCATGTCCTGGGATCCGATGCCCTGGCCTTTCAGGCGAAACCGAACTCGAAAGTCCGCGGCGTCACGATCGGCATGAACGTCCCGTACAACTTCGGCGGTCGAAGCGCGCCGGTCGACGAGATCATTCAGCACTGCGTCACGCTCGGGGTGAGCGGCGTCGAACTGCGGACGCAGCCGGTCGAGGCGTTTCTGGGACTGCCCGAGAGCCTCGTGACCGCCGCCACCGGCCGCGGCGGCCGCAATGCCGCCCCGCCGACACCCGAGCAGCTGGCGGCGCGCAAGTCGGCCGCCGACGACATCCGCAAATGGCGCCTCTCCGTCTCGATGGACAAGGTCGCCGCGGTCCGGAAGAAGTTCGAGGACGCCGGCATCCTGATCGAGATCGTCAAGGTCGACGGCATCTTCGACATGGCGGATGAAGTGCTCGACTACGAGTTCCAGCTGGCCAAGGCGCTCGGCGCCCGCGCCATCTCGACCGAGATCGCGCACGTCGATCCCAAAGAGCCGGAAGTGTCCGCCGCGCGCCACAAGCGGGTCGGCCAGTTCGCCGACAAGCACCGGCTGATGGTCGGCTACCACGGCCACACCGAGACCGGGCCGAAGGAATGGGAGGACGTCTTCAAGCTGGCGAAATACAACGGCGCGAACCTCGACATCGGCCACTTCATCGCCGGCAACAAGACCTCGCCGGTCCCGTTCCTCAAACAACATCACGCGCGGATCACGCACATTCACGTGAAGGACAAGACGCTCGGCAACGAGAACGTGCCGTTCGGTCAGGGTGACACCCCGATCAAGGAAGTGCTGCAGCTGATCAGGGACAACAAGTGGCCGATTCAGGCGACCATCGAATTCGAGTACCCCGTTCCGCAGGGCTCCGATCGAATGACCGAGCTCAAGAAGTGCGTCGACTTCTGCCGGGCCGCGCTGGCCTGAGCCGCGGCTGGCGAGTAGAGGATTTTTTTGACAAGGAGGATTAAGTGTCCTTGCCTCGGGGCACCTCAGAGTAAATCCTCCCGTCCTCCCGTCCTCCCTGTGAATTAAGAATCCCCTGGTGAATTGCTACTCCGCCTCGCGCCGCCGCACGACTCGCGCACGACGAGATGCGGCGGCACGATGACGCGGCGCGGCTCTTCATCGTCCGCATCCTCGTCCTCGAGCGGATTCAACAACAGCTCCGCGGCTTCGCGGCCAACCTCGCTGCGCGACCAGCTCACCGTCGTCAACGGCACGCGCAGCAGATCGCCGAAGGTGATATCGCCGACCCCGACGACGGCGATGTCATCCGGCACTTTCAAGCCGGCCTCCCAGATCGCCTTCATCGCGCCGATGGCGCAGGGATCGTTGGCGGCGAACACCGCATCGACTCGCGGGCGCAGCGCGAGCAGGCGCTTCATCGCGCGATAGCCGTCGGCCTCCATGAAGCCCGCGGGGACGAGCCATTCAGCCGGGGGACGGACGCCGGCGGCGCGCAACGCGTCCTTCCAGCCCTTCTCACGGCGGCGGGCATGGGTCAGCCGCGGTCCGGCAAGGTGCGCGATCGCCTTGCGTCCGGACGCGAGGAGATGCTCGGTCGCCAGCACACCCGCGCGTTCGTCATCCGTGAGCACACGATGGCAGGGGACGTTGGGGTAATCGTCGCGGTCGATCATCACCAGGCCGATCCCGAGCGATCGGAACTCGCGCAGCATTTCTCCGTTGCCGCTTCCCGGCGCCGACGCGAGCACGATGCCGTCGACCTGGCGGCCGTGCAGCATCTGCAGCTCGGAGCGCTCCTTCGACGGATTCTCGCCGGAGCTGCAGAGCAGCAGCCCGTAGCCCTTTTCGCTCGCCACCGGTTCGATCCCCGCCACGATCTCGACGAAGAACGAGTGCATCAGATCGGGAATGACGATGCCGAGGGTATGGGTGCGCCGGAGCGTCAACGATCGGGCGACGGCGTTGGGGCGATAGCCGAGCTCCTCCACTTTGGCCAGAACCCTGGCGCGGGTCGCGGGGCTGATGTCGTCGTGGTTGTTGAGCACTTTCGAGACGGTGGTGATCGAGACGCCCAGCTCGCCGGCAATCCGCTTCATCGTGGTCGAAGCCATGTCAACCCTTTTCGCAAAAAAGCCTTTACTTAAACGGTAAAGAACAGTATCACGGCCACGGCCCGCGGCAAGCGGAAATATCGACCGAACGATATATGCGCGCCGACCGCTCCAGCTGGCCGCAGGGAAACGAGTCCGGATTCGTTGTGTGACTGAGGATCCAGAATGCTGGCAACTGGCCGGACCCGAGAAAGCTTACTCGGTCCGCCGCTTCTTCAGGATCTCTGGGGCGGGAAGGGGCGGGAAACCTAGCGCCGGCGGAACCCTTGCTATCCAGGGCACTTCACGGTCGCGAGATAGGACGCGGGCCAGGGCGCGCGCATGCTCGCGGGCACGCTGTGAACGGGTCACGCGGGGAAGCGCGGCCACGTGCCCCCGACAAGACAGTTCCGGTCGATCTCTTGTTGAGTCGCCGTGGCGACCGGCCGGCCGCGGCGCTCGAGCGCCTGATGGTGACGCCGCTTCGTGTCGCGCAGCAGATAGTAAGTCTGGACTTCGATCCGGACTTCGGGCGACAGGCGCTCGAACGCGTCCTGGTCAAATTCCACGGCGCACCGGCCCGTCGAACACCAGCGCGCAGCGCTCGCCGGCCAGTTCCCCTTCGAGCTGGCGCGCGCGGTATTGCCACAACAACGCGGGTGGTAACGTGATCATGCTCGTGTCGGCCACGGCGGATTCGTCTCGACGGCGTCTTCGCCTTTGTGCCCGACGGACGCTATGCAATGTCTATGACAAAAGCGGCGGACCCGACGCACTCCAATGCGCCAGGTCGCGCGAGTTCACGCCGCAGCGAAGCGAAGGGCGCGAATTCAGCTGCTCTTAACCTGTCTGCTGGAGTGGGTCGCGCAGCCAGAACCGCAGCGGCCGAGAGAACGCAGGCGGGCGCGTGACGGTCACTGCCATGCACGCGCCGGCCGCCGGCATTTGTAGGACAAACACCTACGCAAAGGGCGGAGGTCGACGACATAAAACCGGAGTAAGAAGAAATATCCCGGTAAGGCTACTCGGTCCTCGGCCGCTTCTTCAGGATCTCGGCGGCTTCAGGCTTGGCCATGTAGAACGGGTCCAACGGATAACAGCCTGACGCCATCCCGAGCCGCGGTCCGGTCGTGCAGTCGCTGAAGGTCCGGCAGATCGACTTCCGGCGCAGCGGGGCGCCTCTGAGCACATCGGCCGGAAGGTCCGGATAGGCGAGGACCATTCGGCCCAGGCCGACGAAATCGGTCATGCCGTGCGCGACAGCGTGCTGGGCGACGTTCGGCAGCCACTCCTGCAGGTAGCTGTAGCCCGATCCGACGATGACCAGGCCGGGGAACCGGGCCTTCAATCGCGCGGTCGCCTGAATCTGGCGCGCGACTCCGCGCAGCGGATCCTCGGGCGGCAGATAGCCATCGAGCGGCGGAAAGAGCGCAGGCCGCTGCATGTGCGGGTTGTAGTACGGACTGCCCGCGGTGATACAGATCCACCGGACGTCGATCTGTTCGAGCGCGCGCAGGACGGCCGCTGCGTCATCGAGCGCGGCCTCGCCTCCCGGCGGCGTCAGCCCGAAGCCATGGTCGGCCGCCGCCGCGTCGGGATCCGGCTCGCCGACGCCGTCGGCGCGCTTGCGGAACGGCACCATGTCGAAGGCGGAGAGACGCACGCCGATCAACAGGCCCGGCACCTCGGCGCGCACCGCGTCGATGATCGTCCGCATGAACCGCATCCGGTTCTCGAGCGATCCGCCGTACTTCCCCTGGCGCGCCCGTGCCCCCAGCAGCTCGTGCCCGAGGTATCCATGGCAGGCCTTGATGTCGACGAACTGATACCCGGCGTCGCGAGCCAGCCGGGCCGACGCCACGAAGTCCAGGACGAGCGCGTCGAGCTCGTCGTCGGAAAAGACCGGGACGCCGGAGGGCACGCGCCGATCGAGGAGCGGGTGCGCGACCGCCGCCATCGGCTCGGCGCGATCGTAGACATTCGGACGGGACCAGCGGCCGGAGTGCGTCAGCTGCAGGCCGATGAACAGATCGGCATCGGCATTCGGCCCGAACCGTTCACGGTGCGCGGCGATCAGCTCATCGCGCAGCCCGGCAATGGATTTCTGCGTTTTTGGCGTGAGCAGCAGCTGATTGGGATTCGCACGCCCGTCGTGCCTCACGGCGACCGCTTCCCCGCCCCACATGAACTTGGCGCCGCCGAGGCCGAAATTCCGCCATCGCCGTCGCGTCAGATCCGACGGCTCGCCGTCGGGGGTGCCATCCCACCCTTCCATCGGCAGCACGCAGAATCGATTGCCAATCCGGATTCCACCAAGCTCGAAGGGACGCGCGAGCGGAGACTGCTCCGGCGGCACCAGCGCGTCGTCGAACGGCATCGGAATGTCGGTGGCGGTGATGTGCTCGCGAAACTTCGCGGCCGTTTTGAGGGCGGCTACCCGGGGAAACGAGTCGGTCATTCGCCGCTAGCCCCGGCGAATGAAAACTTCCGGGCATCGCCCTTATCGACCGACGACCGCGCTGCCGCGCTGCACGAAGGCACGAAGGCACGACGGCACGAGAACAGCAGATGCTTCCACGGATCCTTCGTGCCTTCGTGACGTCGTGCCGTCGTGCGGCGCGAAGCGCGGAGGTTGGGAGTTAGCGAAGTCATGAACTCAGGCCTCAATCCGCGCCCCAGGATATCGGCCAAACACATACCGGCTTCGTGAATCGTCGTGCAGAACGAGCAGGGCGAGCGTGTTGTCGTGCGCCTCGCAGTAGCGCCGCGCGAGATCGGGTCCGCCGATGAGGAACGCCGTCGAGAGCGCGTCGGCCGCCGCTGCTTCGCGCGTGATGACCGAGGACGAGAGAATGCCGCTCGCCGGATAACCGGTGCGCGGGTCGATCACACGGCCGCAGCACGTGCCATCCGCCACCGCCTCCTGCTCTCCGGCGCAACTGGTGCCGAGCGCGCCGCGCCGGAGCGCAATCCGCGCGATCCGTTCGCTGGCCATCAGCGGCGATCGCACGTCGACGAGCCAGCCGCCGTTCGGCCCGCCGAGGGCGAACACGCTGCTGTCACCGGCTGAGACCAGGGCTTCTCTGACGCCCGCGCCGCGGAGTCGAAAGGCCATTCGATCGACCGCATATCCCTTGCCGATGGCGCCGAAATTCAGCTCGACCCCCTCGCGTTCGAACCTCACACTACGGCGGCCGCGATTGAGCTGCACGCGCGCCAACCCGACCAGCTGCCGCGCCGCGATCAGCGCCCCCTCGTCTGGAACCTGTCCGTCGCGCTTGAGAAATCCCCAGCACCTGCTGAGCGGAGTCGACGTGATGTCGAAGGCGCCGTCGGTCACGGCATGAAGCCGGACACAGCGCTCGATCAACCCGAAGAGTTCGGGCCCGACTGCGACCGGCGACGATGGCGCGAGCCGGTTCAACCGGGACACCTCGGTATCGTCGCGGAAGACGCTGAGCATCGCCTCGATCCGATCCGCTTCGTTCAACGCCTCGCCGGCCGCCGCCTGATAGGCTTCGTGATCGCGCGACAGCGTCACCTCGAACCGGCAGGCCATCGCGTTGCGATGTACGCGGAGCCACGGATCTCCGGCTATGGAGCGACTGCCGAAGTCGAGCGCGAACAGTTTTCGACGGCTGACAGGCATTTTTTGCTGCCGCGCCTTCGGCGCGGCCTTCTGAGTGCGCGTGGAGCCCCCCGCCTACGCTTCGCTTCGGCGAGGCTCGCCGTAGCCTTGGCGGAGGCGGCACCCCCACGCGCTTACGCGCTCCGCCTTCGCTCAAGCTCCGGCGGACTCGCCGAAGCCTGGCGGAGGGGCGTCCTTCGATGGAGCTTAGCCGATCACGGCCGATGCCCACACGGGACCATCCGGGAATCGATGCTGCATTCGTGACTCCGGCTTGATCGTGATGCTATACCCCGGGCGGTCCGGCGGCATGTAGCGCGCCCGCCGGATGACGACCGGCTCCTCGAAGTGCTCGTGCAGGTGATCGACGAACTCCGTGACGCGCCCCTCCATGGTGCCCGAAACAGCCAGATAGTCGAACATCGACAGGTGCTGGACGTACTCGCACAGGCCGACGCCTCCAGCGTGCGGGCAGACGGGAATCCCGAATTTCGCGGCTAGCAAGATCACCGCCAGATTCTCGTTCACTCCGCCCAATCTGCAGCTGTCGATCTGGCAGAAGTCGATCGCGTCCGCCTGGAGGAGCTGCTTGAAAATGACCCGGTTCGCGCAATGTTCGCCCGTCGCGACTCCCACGCCGGCGGGGCGGACCGCTTTCGCGATCGTCGCGTGCCCGAGCACGTCGTCCGGGCTCGTCGGCTCCTCGATCCACCAGAGCCGATGCCGGGACAACGCGAGCACGCGCTCGATCGCCTGACCGACGTCCCAATTCTGGTTCGCGTCGATCATGAGCGTGCAGTCGGGACCGATCTCCTGACGGACCAGCGCGACCCGCCGCTCGTCGTCCTCCGGCGCCCCGCCGACCTTCACCTTGAAGTGCGTCCAGCCGTCGTCCAATGCCTCACGGACGAGCCGTCTGATCCCGTCGTCCGAGTAGCCGATCCAGCCGGCTGACGTCGTGTAGGCGGGATATCCCTGCTTCAGGAGCTGCGCTTCACGATCCGATTTGGCCGGTGCCTGACGCTCGAGGATGTCGAGGGCCTCGTCTGGTGAGAGCGCGTCGGTGATGTAGCGGAAGTCGATCGCCGAGACGATCTGCCGCGGCGTCATGTCGGCGAGCAGCTTCCAGACCGGCTTGCCTTCGGCCTTGGCGTAGAGATCCCAGACCGCATTGACGATCGCGGCGAGCGCGAGGTGCATCGCCCCCTTTTCAGGACCGAGCCAGCGCAGCTGCGACTCGGACGCCAGGCTGCGCCAGAACGCGGCCATGTCCGACGTGATCTCGTCGAGCCTGACGCCAACGACGAGGTGCCGCATCGCCTGGATCGCCGCGACGCAGATCTCGTTGCCGCGCCCGATGGTAAACGTGAGGCCATGCCCCTCGAGGCCGCCGTTCGTCTTCAGGATGACGTACGCCGCCGAATAGTCCGGATCCTTGTGGACCGAATCGCTTCCCGCGAGGCTGCGGGAGGTCGGGAAGCGGAGGTCTATGGTCTCCAGGTCGGTGATGGTAATTTCATTGCAGAACAGATCAACTCCCAACCTCCAACTCCCAACTCCCAAAGAGAGTCGTTCGGACAGCTGGTGAAGCCGCGGCTGATTGGAGATGTCGGCGCGATTTTCACCCAGAAGGTGACGATCTCGCTCGCTTTGGGAGGCGGGGATTGGAGGTTGGAAGTTGTCATCGGAGAGTTCCGCGTTGCCTCCATCGATCCAGCGCGACCGCCATCACGATGATGATGCCGGTGACGATCTGCTGCACCCAGTTGGGCAGTCCGTGCTGCGAGCAGCCGATCTGGATCACCGCCATGATTGCCGCGCCGCCAACGGTGCCGATCACGGTGCCCTTGCCGCCGAGGAGGCTGCCGCCGCCGATGATCACGGCGGCGATCACATCGAGCTCGAGGCCGACGGCGACGGTGGGATCGCCGACCGAGAGCCGTGAGAACTGCAGCAGGCCGGCCAGGCCGGCGAACACCGCCGAGACCGTGTAGACCTGCAGCTTCCGCCGCTCGATTCGCACGCCGCAGAGCCGCGCCGTCCGCTCGTTCGAGCCGATCGCGAAGAGATGCCGGCCGAACCGCGTGTAGCCGAGCAGCCCGCCGACCAGCAGCGCCAGCAGGAGCGTGACCCAGATCCCGATCGGGACGCCGAAGCCGCCGCCGTACCGCGCGGTCCTCAGCAGATCGTTCAACCAGGTCAGCGGCGCCTCGATGCGGCGTTCGTCCGCCAGCCCCTTGGCTGCGCCGCGCACGAGCAACATGGTCCCGAGTGTGACGATGAAAGGGACGACCTGGAGGCGCGTGATGAGGAGGCCGTTCATCAGGCCGCACAGTGCCGCGGCGCCGAGCGCGCCGAGCGCAGCCGCCGCCGGGTCGTGGCCCTGCCGCAGCAGGACGGCGGTAACCACGGTGCTGAGCGACACGATCGAGCCGACCGACAGATCGATGCCGCCGGAGACGATGATCATCGTCATCCCGAGGGCGGCCACACAGACGATGACCGTCTGGATCGCCATCAGCTCGAGATTGGCGGGGCGGAAGAACTGCGGACCGATCAGAAAGCCGAACAGCAGCGCGACGAGCAGCAGTCCGAGCAGGACGCCGCTGTCACCGCGCCACGCGGCTTTCAGCCGGCCTGCGCTCCGGAGGCTTCCATCAGCAGCGAGTGTTCCGTCCATTCGGATGTCGGTCGCACAGGTCCCAGACGGCCGCGGCACATCACGGCAATCCGATCGCAGAGTCCGAGCAGCTCCGGCAGGTAGCTGCTCACCATCAGAATCGCGCGCGGGCGCCCGCCGGTCAGCGCCTGTTCGGCCCCCTCCGCCCGCCGTCCGCTGGCCAGGGCGTCGAGGAGCGCGTAAATCTGCGCCTTGCTGCCCACGTCGATGCCGCGCGTCGGCTCATCGAGCACGAACAGATCCACATCATGATGCAGAAGCCGCGCGATCGCGACCTTCTGCTGGTTCCCGCCCGAGAGCTCGCTGACCGCCTGCCGCGGCCCCTTGCTGCGGATGCTGAAGCGTTCGATCCAGCGGCTCGCGGCAGCCGCCTGCCGCGACGGAAACACGAGAAAACGCGGCCCGAGATCGGTCAGCCGCGACATCGTCACGTTATCGGCGATGCTGAGGCTGGTTGCGAGCCCTTCGGCCGCGCGATTCTCACTCAGCATCCCGGCTCCCTGCGCCCACCTGGCTGCTGGTGACGCCGGACCCGAATACACACCCACTCGAATCCGTCCGCTGCGCACCGGTTCGAGCCCGAAGATCGTCCGCAGCAGCCGCGTGCGGCCGGCGCCCAGCAGTCCGGCGATCCCGACGATCTCCCCGCGGCGCACCGAGAGCGTCGCCCCGCCAGGCTGCAAGTCCGACAACTCGAGCAGCACGTCGCCGGGCTCGCGAGCCGTGCGTGGATAGAGGTCCTCCATCTGCCGGCCGACCATCAACTGGACGATCGCGTCCGCCGAGGTCTCCGCCGTCGGGCCGCCGCCGGCATTCCGTCCGTCGCGCAACACGACGACGCGGTCGGATACCGCTTTCACTTCCTCGATGAAGTGCGAGATGTAGACGATCGCGAGGCCCTGGGTCTTCAACCGGCGGATGAGGGCGAACAGGCGCTCGACGTCCTCGTGCGACAAGCTGCTGGTCGGCTCATCCAGCACGACGACGCGCGCGCCGCTCGCCAGCGCCCGCGCGACCTCGACAAGCTGCTGCGCGGCGGGAGACAGATCCGCGACCGACGTATCGGGGCGGATTTCCGGATGACCGAGCTCGCTGAGCGCATCGATTGCCGCCTGCCGCATGGCCGGCCAGTTGATCAGGCCACGGCGAACCGGCTCCAGTCCCAGACCGATGTTCTCCATGACCGTCAGGTGCGGCGCGAGCGACAGCTCCTGATGAATCATCGCGACGCCGGCCCGGCGCGCTTCGAGCGGATTGCGCGGCGCATACGGCGAGCCGTCCAGCGTCATCGCTCCGGCATCGGGACGGATCGCGCCGGACAGAATCGCCATGAGCGTGCTCTTCCCGGCGCCGTTCTGGCCGACGAGCGCGCACACTTCGCCGGCGGCCACGGCGAAGTCGACGCCGTCCACGGCGATGGTCGCGCCGAACGCCTTCCGCACGCCGCGCATCTCGAACCTTACTTCAGCCATTTCGAGAGGTCGGGCTTCAACAGCTCCTTCATCGCCGGCTCGTTCATGTTCTGCGACGTGGCGAGGTTGACGCCGGTATCGATCCGCTTTTCGACCGGCTCTCCTTTGATGTGCGACACGAGCGTCTTGACGGCGAGATATCCCATCTTGACCGGATCCTGGAGCACCAGCGCATCGATGTGACCGTCGGCCAGCCCTTTCACGAGGTTGTCGGACGCATCGAAACCGACGAAGCGCACCTTGCCGGCCCAGCCGTGATCCTGCAGCACGCGCATGAGCGCGAACGTGGTGGATTCGTTCACGCAGAAGATCGCGTCGATCCCCAGGCTCCCGTCCGGATTCCGATAGTTGCTGAGAATCGACTCGCCGCGTTTGACCGCGCCCTCGACGTCGGCGCCGAGGTACTGATTCGAGCTGACGATCTCGATGCCCTTGTGCGCGGCCAGTGCCTCGAGGAACCCTTCCTCGCGCTGCGTCGTACTGTCGTGGCCCTCGGCATACCGCAGCAGCAGCGCCTTGCCCTTGCCGTTCAACCGCGAGGCGACGTGCTCGGCGGCCATGCGGCCGCCTTTGCGGTTGTCGGTCGCGACGAAGCTGACGAAGTCCGTTCCCTTCAGGCCGGAGTCGAAGATGACAACAGGGATCTTCTGACGCTTCGCATCGGCCACGGGCATGACCAGCGCCGCCTCGTCTAGTGGCGCGAGCGCGATCCCCGACACTCCACGCGTGATGAAGCCCTCGACCTCGGAGATCTGCGAGGCGCGGTCGTCCTCCCGCAGCGGTCCCCTCCAGATCACGGTCACGCCGAGCTCCTGGGCCGCCTTCTCAGCTCCGGCGTGAATCATCTGCCAGAAGGCGTGCGTCGTCCCTTTCGGAATGACCGCAATCGACAGCTTGCCGTCGCTTTCCGAGGTCCCGCGGCAGGCGGCGCTCACTGCGAGCGCGAGTGCGACACCGACAACGATTCGCTTCATGTTTGCTCCAGCTTGACGACAGGCCTACGCGGCGCGCACCCCGGACAGGCGCCAGATGCGCTGGGCATTCCCGCCGAGCACCCCGTTGCGCTCGGCCGCCGGACGGCGGTCGAGATAGTCGGTCACCACCGCCATCGTACGTGAATATGACCCGGCCACCGTGCAGACCGGCCAGTCGGATCCGGCCACCAGGCGATCCGCGCCGAAACAGTCGAAGGCCACGTCCAGATAGGGATGGATGTCTTCCGGGCGCCAACGCTCCCAATCCGCCTCGGTCACGAGCCCCGACAACTTGCACGAGACGTTCGGCGCCGCGGCGAGAACCCGCAGATCGCGCGCCCACTGATCGATCGCCCCGGCCCTGATCTCCGGCTTCGCCAGATGATCGAGGACGAAAGGCTGCTGCGGAAACCTGGCCACGAGCTCCGACGCCACCGCCAGATGGCGAGGGTAGATCAGGATGTCGTAGGTCAGGTCGAACTGGCGCAACGATGCAATCCCCCGGCAGAAGGCCGGACGCAGCAGGAACCGGTCGTCGGGCTCGGACTGGACGATATGCCGCACGCCCACCAGCTTCGGATGCGACGCCGCCCGCGCGAGCCGCACGCCGACGTCATCGGCCTGCAAATCGACCCACCCCACGACGCCGGTCACGAACGGATACCGATCCGCCAGATCCAGCAGCCAACTAGTCTCCTCTTCGGTCTGACGCACTTGAACGGCAATCGATCCTCGAACTCCAGCCTCCTCCATCTCGATGCGGAGATCGTCGGGCATGAAGTCCCGCCGCAGCGCCCGCATCGACTCGTCAATCCAGCCGTACTCGCGCGCGTCGTAGCGCCAGAAGTGTTGGTGGCTATCGATGCTCAACGTGCCACGTCCTACGTGCTGCGTGCTCACGTGCTTCTCGTGCGACGTCCTGCGTCCAACGTGCTACGTGCCACGTCCTACGTGCTGGGTGCCCACGTGCTTATCGTGCTACGTCGTGCGTGCTACGAAACGTGCAATGTGCTCATCTCCGTGCCACGTCCTACGTGCTGGGTGCCCACGTGCGTAGCACGTCGCATGTGAGCACGAAGAGCACGTCAGCACGTAGCACGTCGAACGTGAGCCACGTCGCACGTGGCACGTAGGACGCAGCACGAAGAGCACGTGAGCACGTAGCGCGTTGGACGTAGCACGGACGTCTATACTCGAGGCACCGGCGTCCCCCCAGCCTCACTTGACTGATAACACGCCTCGACCAGCGCCATCGTCTTGATCGCGTCCTCCACCGGCGAGACGAGCGTCGTGTCTTCGCCGGCGACGAAGCGCTGCAGATTCGACATCGGCCCTTCGAACGCTTCCGTGAACCACGAGCCGCGGAGCGGCACCGGCTGCCAGCCGTCGTCCAGCGCGACTTCGAGCGTGTCGGGCGGTCCGGCCGGGTATTCCAGGTTGACGCCGAGCGACAGCAGCGCGGCGCCGGCCGTCCCCTCGAACTTCAGCATCGACGTGCGGTGCGTCCCGTCGTACCGGTGCGTGTGATTGAGCGTCAGCGAGCAGCGCAGGCGGTTGCCGTAGTCGAGGATGATCGAGCTGCGGGTGTCGCTGAAGTCGGGATATTCCGGATGTGCCACTGCCCGGCAGTAGACGCCCGATGGCTCGCCCACCAGCATGCGGATCGTGTCGAGATAGTGAATCGAGTGGTACAGCAGCTCCAGCCGCGGCGCATTGCGAACGAACGCCCACGACTCCCATGGCTGTCGCACCTGCAGCCGCACCTCGATGTCGGCGACCTCCCCGAGCGTCCCCTGCCGGATCAGGTCCTGGACCGCGAGCACGTTCGGGCTGAAGCGAAGCTGGAAGTTGATCGCCGCGGTCAGCCTGCGGTCCTGGCAGGTCTTCAGGATCGCGCGCGCGGCATCGAGACTCTCACCCATCGGCTTCTGAATGAGGACGGGCGAGCCCTCGGGTAGACGGCGGAGCACGGACAGTACGTCGCCGCCTGGCACCGCCACGTCGAAGATGGCGTTCATGCGGCCCGCCGAGGAGGCGGCGTCCAGCGTGTCGAACACGCGCGGGATGTCGAATTCCGACGCAAGTTCAACGGCCGCTTCGCGGCGGATGTCGAACAGGCCCGCGACCGGAAACCCGAGCCGTTTGTACGCCGGCAGGTGGGCCGTTCGAACGATCGCCCCCGCGCCCACGATGACGATCGGCCGCGGATGCGTCGGAAGGTTCCACGCCTGCCTCAGGGAAGTCATCCGTGATCAGGGCTGACGAACCGGATTGCCTGGCGGTGCAGCGGCGCCCGTGAACGCCGTGAGCTCGAACACCTGCTCCATCGCGGCCCACCACTCGCCCTCGCGAGCGCCCGGCGCAGGCTGCTGGAGTGATTTCATCAGCTGCTCCCACTCCGTCACTTTCGCGCCGGACGAAGCGTGACGTTCGAACACGCGAGCAAGGTCGAGTCCTTCCTCCAGGTCGAGAATCATGACGAGACGCCGATCGAGGAGGTAGATATCCAAGCGCCGGACACCGGCATTCGTGAGGCTCGCCGCCACTTCCGGCCAGACCTGGGCATGATACTCCCGGTAGGACGCGACGACGCCCGGGGCGTCGCGCAGTTCGAGGGTGAGCACGTGGCGATTCATGTCCGATGTCGAATCCCGCGATCATACCGGACCGCGATTCATCTATTTGAGGACGGCGGGCTCCAGCCTCGGCGTCAGGAGATGGATGACGGCGAGCGCCGTCAGGTAGGCAAACGCCGCGATGAGGAATACCGGCACGTAGCTTCCGGTCGCCTCCAGGATTCGTCCCGTCACCCAGGCGATCATCATGCCTCCCACCGCGCCGGCCATCCCGCCGAGGCCGACGACCGAGCCCACCGCCTGACGCGGGAATGTGTCCGACACCAGCGTGAACAGATTCGCCGACCACCCCTGGTGCGCCGCGGCGGCGAGGCTGATCAGGCCGACCGCGAACCACAGATCGCGCGCGCCCGACGCGAACATCATCGGCACCACCGCCAGTGCGCAGATGAGCATCGCGGTTTTTCGTCCCGCGTTGACGCTCCATCCGCGCTTGATCAGGCGCGACGACAACCAGCCGCCGCCGATGCTGCCGACGTCGGCGACGAGATAGATCACCACCAGCGGCGGCCCGACGAGGCGCAGATCGAGGCCGTGATTGCGATTGAGAAAGTCCGGGATCCAGAACAGGTACAACCACCACACCGGATCGGTCAGGAATTTTCCGGCCATGAACGCCCAGGCCTGCCGGTGTGCGAGAACACTCTTCCAGGACACGTGCGCGGGCGGGTCGGGTGGATCGCTGCGGATGTGCGCAAGCTCCGCGGCATTCATGCGTGGGTGCTTGTCCGGATCGTGATACATCGGAATCCAGAACAGCAGCCAGAGGAACCCGATCGCGCCGGTGGCGATGAACGCCCAATACCATCCGTAGGTCAGCGTGATCCATGGCACGACGAGCGGCGTCACGAGCGCGCCGACGTTGGTGCCGGAATTGAACAGCCCGGTGGCAAACGCACGCTCGCGCTTCGGAAACCATTCCGCGACGACCTTGATGGCGGCCGGGAAATTCCCCGCTTCGCCAAGCCCCAGCAGCAGGCGCGCGAAGATGAAGCCCGCGACCGACGCCGAGTAGGTCAGCCCGAACATCGTCAGGAACGCCGCAACGCCGGGACCGAACAGCGTCGCTTCGGCGTGCGCCATCGCGGCCAGGCTCCAGATCGTGATCGCCGCGACGAACCCGCGCTTGGTCCCGATCTTGTCGATGACCCGACCGGCCAGGAGCAGACCGATCGCATACGCGAGCTGGAAGGCGAAGACGATCGCCGCGTAGTCGATTTCGCTCCAGCCGAATTCGCGCTGGAGCGTGGGCTTCAGGATGCCGATGACCTGCCGATCGATGTAGTTGATCGTCGCCGCGAAGAACAGCAGCGCGCAGATGACCCACCGCAGGTGGCCACCAGAGGCCGCCGCCGCGGCGACGTGCTGCTGGCCCGCGGGCCGTGGCGTGGATGTCTCGTGCATCGAGGCCGCCATCCTAATGGCTATAGCGGTAAAGTCAACCGCGGGTGTCAGATCGTGGGATTGCGCCGGTGGATCGCGAACTCACGATGGCCGAGCGTCTCGGCCGCCGTCTCCTTGCCCGAGGCGACGGCAAAGACCTCGGCAAACAGTCGATCGGCGGCCTTGTCCAGGGTCTCGGACTCGTCCATGATGCCGCTCACATCGAGGTCGATGTTGTCGGCCATCTGCCTGGCTGTCCGGGCGTTGCCGGTGATCTTGATGACCGGTGCGATCGGGTTCCCGGTCGGCGTGCCGAGGCCTGTGGTGAACACGACGACCTGCGCGCCGCCGCCGACCATGCCGGTCACGGCCTCGACATCGAGGCCGGGGGTGTCCATCACCGTCAGCCCCTTCTTCCGGATCGGGGCGGCATAGTCCACGACCTCCGTGAGCGGCGCGCGCTCGCCGCCCTTGTGCGTCGCGCCGAGCGACTTCTCTTCGATCGTGGTCAGCCCGCCCCGGATGTTGCCGGGCGACGGCTGCGTGCCGCGAATGTCGAGCCCGAGGGCGCGCGCTTCCGTTTCGACCCGGGTGATGATCTGGATCAGATGATGCGCGGCCGCCGGGTTGGTGGCGCGAGCGGCGAGCAGGTGTTCCGCCCCCATGATCTCGGCGACCTCGCCGAGCACGGCGCTGCCTCCGAGATCGACCAGCCGATCGGTGACCCGGCCGAGGGCCGGGTTCGAGGCCAGGCCTGACGTGTAATCCGATCCGCCGCACTTGACGCAGAGAATGAGCTCGGACGCATCGCACGCCACACGTTGCTCAGCGGCGAGTGTGTCAGCCAGGGCCCGAACGATCGCGCTTCCCTTCTCGGTCGTGCGAACCGTCCCGCCATCCGACTGGATGGCGATGATTTCCGCGCGCTTGCCGTGCCGCTTCGCCGTTTCCGAGAGCATCTGCGCCACGACCTGTTCACAGCCGAGCGCGATGACGAGCACGGCGCCGACGTTGGGATGCGCGCAGTACGCGGCCAGCGTGTCGTGCGTCACCCGCATGTCCGGCCCCAGCTGCCCGCATCCGGCGAGGTGCGGCAGCGCCACGGCCACCGGCGCCGCCGCGGCTGCGACGCGCTCCGCGACGACGGCGGAACAGATCACCGTCGGCACGACGAGCACGTGATTGCGCGTGCCGATGCCGCCATCCGTGCGCCGATACCCCAGGAAGCCAGGTCGCGTGGTCATGCGGATCCGTCCCTGGTGGTGGAGGGCGACGTGGACTGGCCCGCCAGTGTTGGCGGAACGCCGCCCGTGCCCGCGGGCCGTCCCGCGGGATCGTCCGGCGGTTCGGCAAGCCGTGGTTCGGAAGGAGCCGCCGGCCTCTCGAGATCGCCCCGGCCACGATTGCTCGCCACGTTGTGCGTGTGGACGTGCGCACCCGGCGGAATGTCCGCGGTGGCGATACCGATCGGGCTGCCGTACTTGATCACGGGCTGCCCCGCGGCAATCGGCCGCAACGCCACTTTGTGTCCGGAGCCGATCGTCTCGATCGTGGTGACGCTGCAGCCGGCGAGGTCGAGCTGCCGGCCAGCTTCGAGCGGCTCGAGCGCTGTCGCCACGTTGTCGCGCTCGCTGATGACCAGCGCCGCTTTCATTGATTCACCCCGCTCGCCAGGAATCCGCCGTCGACGGCCAGCACGTGACCGGTGACGAACGACGCCGCGTCGGAGGCGAGATAGATCGCCGCGCCCACGAGCTCGTCCACCTTGCCGAACCGCTTCATCGGCGTCCGCATCAACAGCTCCTGGCCCCGCGGCGAATCCAGCAGCGCCGAATTGAGCGCGGTGCGGAACACGCCGGGCGCGATGGCGTTGACCATGACGCCATGCGGCGCCCATTCGACCGCCAGCGCGCGCGTCAACCCCGCGACGGCCGCCTTGCTGGTCGTGTAGGCCGCGACCTCGAACATCCCGACAAAGGAGGTGAGCGAGGCGATCGCGATAATCCGGCCCGATCGCTTCGCGACCATCTCGCGTCCGAACACCTGACAGCTCCGCAGCATCCCCGTCAGGTTCGTGTCCATGATGCGGTGCCAATCCGCGTCGTCCATCTGCAGCGTGGGCACGCGCTTGGTCGTGCCTGCCGCATAGACCATCACGTCGAGGCGGCCGAAGGTCTCGAGACAGGCGTTTTTCACCTTCTCGAGCGCGGCCGAATCGGCCACGTCGGCCGCGATGCGCAGTGACTTCCGGCCGCGCTGCTCGATTTCGCCGGCGACTTCGCCGACGAGCGACTCGCGGCGGCCGGTCACCACCACATCGGCCCCGGCATCGGCCAGTCCCAGCGCAATAGCACGGCCAATTCCGCTCGTGCCTCCAACGACGACGGCCAGACGGCCGGAGAGATCGAAAAGGGTCATTCGGGCGGATTATATCGTTCTCAGTGCACCGAGCACCTTGACAGAGTAACCCTTTACGACGCTACTCTCAGCCATGGGTGAACAGACAATGAAAGACCGCGCCACGCGTCAGACGGTCGCCGAAGTCGAACGCGCCGGCATCGTCGCGGTCATCCGCATCAAGGAGCCTGAGAAGCTCCGCGCCGTGGTGGATGCGATTTCGGAGGGCGGCATCCGGGCGCTGGAGATCACGATGACCGTGCCGGGCGCGGTCGAGTTGATCCGCCAGCTCGCGCCGACGCTCCCATCGGGATTCATCTTCGGCGCCGGCACGGTCGTGGATGCCGAGACGGCGCATCGCGTGGTCGACGCCGGCGCCCAGTTCATCGTCAGTCCGGTCTTCCGCCGCGCCGTGATCGAGGCCTGTCAGGCCCGCAACGTCGCGTCGATGCCGGGGTGCTTCACGCCAACCGAAATCCTGGACGCCTGGGATGCCGGGGCCGACGTCGTCAAAGTGTTCCCCGCGACGACGCTTGGCCCGGGGTACCTGAAAGACATCCACGGACCGCTGCCGCACGTGAAGCTGATGCCGACCGGCGGCGTCACGCTGGACAATGCGGGAGACTGGATCCGCGCGGGTGCGGTCGCCGTCGGCGTCGGCACGTCGCTGCTCGACGCGAAGGCGATTGCGGCGAGCGACTTCAAACAGCTGCGGGCGAACGCGGAACGGATCGTGGCGAACGTGCGCGCCGCGCAACAGGCACTCGCGGCGGGCAGCAAGACATGAAAAGGGTCAACTACCAACTTCCAACTCCCAACTCCCAACCGGAGCCGGTCGGAGCATCCGGGTGGAAGTCGCTCGCATCAGCTGGTTCCTGCGACTTCTACCCCGATTCGCCGAAGGACTCTGCTTGGGAGTTGGGAGTTGCCCGCCGCCGCTCGTCGGCTCGATCGCACCCGACGAGCTCTGGCGAGGCCTCGCCGTAGCGCGCGTCGATCCATGGCGCGCGGAGGCGGGGAGGAGCGGAGTTGACGAAGATGCGAGCTTGACGATGAAAGGCAGCGCGTAGATGGCGAAGGTCGTGACATTCGGCGAGATCATGCTGCGGCTCAGCCCGCCGGGCTTCGAGCGGTTCCTGCAGACGCCGGCGTTCGTGGCGACGTTTGGCGGCGGCGAAGCGAACGTGGCGGTGTGCGTCGCGGGGTTCGGCCTCGACAGCGTCTACGTCACGGCGCTGCCGAAGCATGCGATTGGTGACGCCGTCATCCGGGCGCTCCGGACGGAAGGGGTCCGCACCGATCTGATCGTGCGCAGCGGCAGCCGGCTCGGGATCTATTACGCCGAAGCGGGCGCCAGCCAGCGCGCGTCGAACGTCATCTACGATCGCGCCAACTCGTCGATCAGCGAGATGAAGCCGGATGCCGTGGACTGGGCCGCCGTGTTCAAGGGCGCGGACTGGTATCACGTCACCGGCATCACTCCGGCGCTCGGCGCGAATTCGGTCGAGTCCACGAAGCGATCGATCGCGGCGGCGAAGGCCGCCGGCGCCAAGGTGAGCGTGGACCTGAATTACCGCAAGAAGCTCTGGACCGAGGCGCAGGCACAGCAGATCATGGGCCCCCTCATGCGCGACGTCGACGTCGTCATCGCCAACGAAGAGGATCTGCAGTCGGTGCTGGGCGTGCACGTGCCAGGCACGGACGTGACGGCCGGACAACTCAACATCGACGGCTTCCGGGAGGCGGCCGAGCGCGTCACGCGCGACTTCGGACCGAAGATGGTGGCGATCACGCTGCGCGAGAGCGTCTCGGCCAGCGACAACGGCTGGAGCGCTGTCCTCTGGGATGCCACCACCGGCACGATGCACCGTAGCCAGCGCTACGACGTCCGCCTCGTCGACCGCATCGGCGGCGGCGACAGCTTTGCGGGCGGACTGATCTACGGCCTGGTCACCGGCCGCGGCCCGGAGGCGTCGCTGCGCTTCGCCGTCGCCGCCAGCGCGCTGAAGCAGACCATCCCCGGCGACTTCAACCGCGTAACGGTGGAGGAAGTCGATCGGCTGGAGGCCGGCGACGCCTCGGGGCGCGTGCAGCGCTGACGCGATCAGTCCTTCCGCCTGAAGGCGGAAGATCCAACCGCCCTGAATTCCCTCCGCCATCTTTCCGTATCTCCCCACCGGCCAATGCCGGCCTGAGGCTGTCAAAACTCACATAGGCACACGTCAGTCGCTTTGCATTACGTCGAACTGACAAATATGTCAGCGGCGGGCAAACCGCGCGGTGTGAGGCACGCGCGCATCCATCTCGGTGGAGGGTGTCATGTCACGCGCATCGGTACGGAGGATCGTCTGCCTGGTCATGAGCGTTTCGGCGATCGGGCTCGCACCATCAGCACTCGCACAACAACCCGCGGAACCGGACGGATGGGTCGTGATTCCGGTCGACGACTACCGCGCCTTGCGGCTGAAAGCTTTTCCGCCTGATCGACCGCCGGATCCTCCGCCGGTCGACGCGACGATCACGCGCGTGGATTACGAGCTGCGCGCGGACAGCGAGTCGGTCTCCGGCGAAGCATCGTTGATCGTCGACGTGTTCAAGGAAGGATGGGTGCGCGTCGACGTCCCAGCCGGCCTGCTCGTGCGCGCGGCGCGCGTCGACGGCACCGCGGTGTCACTCATCGACACACCCTCTCCTCACGTGCTGCTGTCAAAGCCCGGGCGTTACGCCGTGTCGCTCGACATCGTGCTGCCGCTCAAAGTGGCGGCCGGGACCGAGACGCTGACGCTGCCGGCATCGCGCGGCGCCGTCTCTCGCCTGGGGCTCGTCGTTCCCCGTCAGGGACTCGATCTGATCGTCACGGGCGGCGTTCTTGCCGAGCGCGCGCAGACCGCCGACGGCCGGTGGGTCGCGTTCGCGCAATCCGGGCAGGCGCTGATCGTGTCGTGGAAACGCCAGGCGGAGGAGCGAGCAGCGCAGCCGTTGCGATGGCGCGGCGCCGTCACGGAACACGTCGGGCTTGGTGAAGACACGAGCCCGCTCACGGCGACGGTGAATGTCGACGTGTTCCAGGGCGTCGCCGCCTCGATCGATGTCGCCATTCCCGACGGCGCCCAGATCAATCAGGTCTCCGGTCCGCTGGTTGCGGAATGGGAGGTCCGCGACGCTCTGTTGAAGGTCACGTTTCTCGAACCGGTATCCGGCATGACGTCGTTTTCGATTGGCGGCGAGGCACGGCTGCCGCGCGACGGCACTGTCGGCGTCCCGCTCGTGCGTCTCCCCGCCGCGGAACGCGAGTCCGGCGGCGTCGCGGTGGAAGTGCTCGGCGCCGGCGAGATCGCGGATCGGCAGCCGCGCGGTCTGGATCCGGCCGATCCCTCCGATCTGGGCGCGCCAATCGCCGGCCGCGATTCGCCGTCGATGCTCGCCTTCAGTTATCGCGCACACCCCGGCACGGTGGCGCGCAGCCTCACGATGAACATCGCGCGGTACACGCCTCAGGCCGTGCTGATCGCCAACGTCGAAGAAGCGCGCTATGACGCGCTGATCGAGGAAGAGGGCAAGACGATCGTCCGCGCGCGCTATGCCGTGCGCAACAATCAGCGCGCGTTTCTCGGCGTCAGCCTCCCGGCTGGCGCGACGCTCTGGAGCGCGGCCGTGTCCGACCGGCCGCTGCGGCCAGGCGTGGCGGCCGATGGCGGGCTGCTGCTTCCGTTGCAGAAAGGACGGGCAGGTGAAGAAACACCCGCGTTCGTCGTCGAGCTGACCTACGTCCTCCGCGCCGCCGCGTGGGCCGACAAGGGGCGCGCGGCGCTTCCGCTTCCGGCAGTCGACCTGCCCGTCGCGCGTACGGGGCTCGTCCTTCATCACTCGCCGCGTTTTCGCATCACGCCCGAACCGGGATCCTTCCGGCCGGAAACCGACAACGGCCCGTTCACCACGGCGCTTCGCGACGACGTCGCGCCGGCGCCGGAACGGGACCATGTAACTGCGGGCACTCCGTCAGCGGTCGGCGATCTCGTCGCGGAGTACCGGCGGGAATCCGCCGGACGAACGATTGCCGGTCCCCTGCCGGCCCGTGTCGCGTTCCCCCGATTCGGGCCCAGCCTGTTCCTGATGTCCGAGCTCACGGGTGAGCTGCACGCGCCGTCGATCGAGTTCTCTTACAAACGTCAGAGCCGGTGGTGAGGTGTCCCATGCGCGCACATCAGTTCGCAATGTTGCTCGTCGTCTCGGCCTCGCTTGCCGCTCCCGAAACACTTCACGCCCGCCAGGGCCGGGGATCCGCTCCACAAGGGGCGGCAGGGCCGGCAGGAACGGTCACGCTGACCGTCGCTGACTACGATCGCCTGGTCGATCGAGCCGCGCAGCCGGTGACGCGGCCGGATCCGCCGCCCGTTGCCGCTGTCGTCGGACGCGCCGAGCTGCGCGCGCGCGTCGAGAATGGCGCGGTCCGCGGAACCGTGCGGCTCGATGGCGACGTGTTCCAGCGCGGCCAGGTCAAAGTGCCGCTCGTGGTCGGGGCGACGCTGCTCGACGCGAAGTCCGACGCCGGGGCCGTCGCGCTCGTGCACGAAGGGAACACGCATGCGGCGGTGTTTCCCGGACCTGCCCCGTTCTCCGTCGTTCTCGAGTGGGCCGGGCAGCTCGGCACGACGCCTGGCCGCGCATCCTTTACGCTCCCTCAACCGGCATCACCGAGCGTCACCGTGATCGTCGATCTTCCCGGTGATCCCGCTGACGTTCGCGTCGAACCCGGTCTCGTGACACGCCGGCAGACAGAGGGAGGCCGAACCACGCTCGAGATCACGCCAATCAAGGGAACCAGCGCGCGAGTGTCCTGGTCGGTGCGGGAAGCCACGGTCCAGCCGCTGGCGGAGTCGCGGATCCTGTCCGACGTGAAGTCGCTCGTCAGCATCGGCGACGGCAACCTGCGGATGGTCTCCGTCCTCGACATCGCGGTCGTGCGCGGCGAGCCGCGCACTTTCCAGATCCAGCTGCCGAGCGGCTATGAGGTCGCCAGCGTCACGGGAAGCTCGCTCGAGCGCAGCGACACCAACGCCGGCCTCGTGACGCTGACGGTCCGCCAGCCGCTGCCCCGGCATCAGTTCCTGCTCAGCCTCGAGCGTGCGCACGCTCCTGGATCGTTCAAAGTCGATACGTCGTTCCCGACGGTCGTCGGCGCCCAGCGCGAAGCGGGCGAGACGGCGATCGAAGGCATCGGCACGATGGAAGTGAATGCGTCCGGAGACGAGGGCCTGCGGCGAATGGATGTTCGCGAAGCGCATGCATCGCTCCGCTCGCTCGCGCGGCAGCCAGTCCTCGCCGCATTCCGCTACCAGCGCCGGGAGAGTGAAGCACGCGTCATGACGCTCGACGTGAAGCGCTTCGCTGATGCGCCGGTGATCGCCGCGACCGCGGAGCACGCGGTGGCGACCACGCTCGTCACGTCCGAGGGGCGCATGCTCACGGAGGTCTCGATGCGCATCAACAACCGCGCGCAGCCGTTCATGAAAGTGACGCTGCCGCCGGGCGCGACCATGCTTTCCGTCGAAGTCGGCGGCGAGCCGGCGAGACCCGTCGAGGGCGGCGGCATCCGAATTCCCCTCCTGCGGCCCGGCTTCCGGCCAGTCGGCGCTTACACCGTCTCGTTCGTCTATCTGCACGCCGGCGATGCGTTCGCGAAGCGCGGCGAGGCGCCGATGGCGCTGGCAAAAGTCGACGTGCCGGTCAGCCTGCTCGAATGGGAAGTGTTCCTCCCCGAGCAGGACTCGGCAAAGCCGGTGGGGGGCAACGTCATTCCCGCCCGGCTCGTTGCCGAGGCAACGAGCGAGGACTCGCCCGCCGGGGCGTCTTTCTCACACGTGAACCTCTCGATCGTCGACAACGTGGTTGCGGGGCACGTCGTTGGACGCGTGATCGATCCGGCCGGCAGCTCCATTCCGGGCGCAACGATCACCTTGACGCAGCACGGCCGCGTCCTGCAGCGAGTCACGACCAATGAGAAGGGGATGTATACGCTGCGAGGGGTTCCGACAGGATCGGTGACGGTGACGAGCGAGCTGAGCGGGTTCGTGACCGGACGGCTCACTTTCTCGTTCGATCAGCAGGCGCGGCGGGTGGACTTTCAGATGCAGATCGGAATGATCACGGAAACCATCTCGCGTCCGGGCCGAGGCGATGGGTGTCGGCGGCAGTGAGAGCCCCCAGCTCCCGACACAGCAGGCGCCGTCGCAGAACATCATCAACATGCAGCGGCGCGTCGCCGGCGTCCTGCCGGTGCGCATCGACGTCCCGCGCGCCGGGACGATGTACCAGTTCTTCCGACCGCTCGTACTCGACGAGGAAACGCAGGTGAGCTTCCGCTACAAGCGGCGGTGAGCGGCTCCAAGTCACTCCCAACTTCCAACTCCCCCGCCTTCGCGCGAACGCAGCGATCGCGCGTACGAACGGTCGGGGGAGTTGGAGGTTGGGAGTTGGGAGTGCACATTCATGGTTAGCGATCCGCGAACGTCGACGACGTATTCGCGGCCGCGGGACAGCGCGGCGCGCACGGTGCCATCGGCGGCGGCCGTCAGGGTGACCGCTGCCGGGCCCGACTTGATCGACGCGATCCGCTGGCCGTTCGGCGGACGCAGGACACGGACGCCATCGATGTCGGGCCGGAGCCTGACGTCGGTGGCGCGTCCGGCCTTCCACGTCACATCCACTTCGATCGCGCCGCGCGCGCGCAGGCCGCGGATCGATCCGGACGGCCAGGCTTTCGGGAGCGCCGGCAGGATCGCGAGCTCCTCCTCGTGGCTCTGGAGCAGCATCTCGGCAACCGCGGCGGTCGCGCCGAAGTTGCCGTCGATCTGGAACGGCGGATGATCGTCGAACAGGTTCGGCATCGTCGACTTCGTGAGCAGGCCGACGAGATGCTCGTGCGCGAGATCCCCTTCCAGCAGGCGCGTCCAGAAGTTGATGATCCACGCCCGGCTCCAGCCGGTGTGGCCGCTGCCGGCGGCCAGGCGCCGTTCGAGCGTGACGCGGGCCGCTCGGGCGAGCTCCGGTGTCTTCCGCGGTGAAATCTGATCGCCTGGGTGCAACGCGAACAGGTGGGAGATGTGGCGGTGCCCGGGCGCCGCGTCGTCGTAATCCTCGAGCCATTCCTGCAGCCGCCCGTGCCGGCCGATCTTCATCGCCGGCAGCTTGCCGCGCGCTTCCTGGACGCGGCGGCGAAAATCGGCATCGACGCCGAGGATCTCGCCCGCGGCCATGACCCGCGTGAACAGCGCGTGCGCGATCTGCGTGTCCATATAAGGTCCCATCGTCA
This sequence comes from uncultured Acidobacteriota bacterium, assembly GCA_963785755.1. Classification (GTDB taxonomy): domain Bacteria; phylum Acidobacteriota; class Vicinamibacteria; order Vicinamibacterales; family 2-12-FULL-66-21; genus JACCXG01. Next base: position 864,040 of record CAWAXG010000075.1, read on the forward strand.
GCGCCGCCTTGGTGCCGTCCGGCATCAGGTAGTCGTTTTCCGGCGACGTCGACGGACCGCTGATCAGGCGGCCCTGCGCATCCTCGACGAAATAGTCGAGAAAGAATTCCGCCGCTTCCTTGAGGACCGGGTACGCGCGCGTACCGAAGGAACTCCCGGTTCCTCGTGAAGTCGTAGCGATCCCAGAAGTGCAGCGACAGCCAGGCTCCGCCGCTCGGCCAGATTCCCGATCGCACCCCGTCGATGGGCGATGCATGGCCCCAGGCGTCGGTATTGTGGTGAATCACGAAACCGCGGGCGCCGTAGAGCGTTTTCGCGACCTCGCGGCCGTTCACCCGCGCGTGGTCCACGAGATCGAAGAGCGGCTCGTGCATCTCCGAGAGGTTCGTCACCTCCGCCGGCCAGTAGTTCATTTCGGTGTTGATGTTGATGGTGTATTTGCTGTCCCACGAGGGCGCGAGCGAGTCGTTCCAGATGCCCTGCAGGTTCGCGGCAAGGTCGCCGGGCCGGCTGCTCGCGATCAGGAGGTAGCGTCCGAACTGAAAATGCAGCGCCTCGAGCCCAGGGTCGGAGCTGCCGCCTTTGACGCGGGCAAGCCGCTCATCGGTCGGCACGTCGTCGGCCGGCGGCGTATCGAGGTGGAAATTCACGCGGCGGAAGAACTTCTGGTAATCGTTCACGTGATCGGTTTTCAGCCGCTCGAAGGGCTTCGAGCCGGCGGCGGCGAGCGTCCTGACGCACCGCTCCCCCGGATCCTTTTCGCGGAAACTGGTCGCCGCGGCCACGAACAACGTCACCGCGTTGGCGCCTGAGACGCGGACCGTGTCACCATCCGCGCGCACCGAGCCGCCGTCGGCGGCGGCCCGCACCATCGCCGTGAACGCGACGCCGGTCTTGGGTTCCTGTGCCTGCCGCTCGGTGTTCGGCGGCAGCGCCCGCCCTTCGAGCACGACCGTATCGGTGCCGGCGACCCGGGTCGTGGCGTCCGCTTCGCGCTTCATGGTTGCGGTCAATGTCACTTTGCCAGGGCGATCTGCGGAGATGCGGACTACCAGCACCTGATCGATCGCCGTCGCGAATATCTCGCGGGTGAAGACGGTATCCGCCGCCCGGAACCGCACGCGCGCCACCGCGTCGTTCAGATCGAGCTCACGCCGGTACTCCGTCGCCTCACCGCCAGTGTCGACCGTGAGCAGCAGATCGCCGAGCGTCTGGTAGGGCGGCATCCGCCGCGGCTGAGAGATGACGGCCTTGTCGGCGAGCGCCTCCGCCTCGGTGATCCGGCCCGCCGCCAGCAGCCGCCGAATCTCGGGAATCGCCTTCGGGCCCGCCGGATTGATCCGATTCAGTTTCTGTCCGGCCCAGACGCTGTCTTCGTTGAGCTGCAGGCGCTCCGCGCTCACCCCGCCGAACACCATCGCGCCGAGCCGCCCGTTGCCCACCGGCAACGCCTCGTTCCACCCCGCCGCCGGCGCGCGATACCACAACCGCAGCGGCCCCGCAGCCCCGCCGCCCCCCTGCTGCGCATCCCCGCTCAACCCCGCGAGCACGACCGCCACCAAGACAGCTATTCGTCGCATCCGCACTCCAGAATTCATAGACTCGTCGCTCGTTCGGCGCGCAGGCTCATCGGAGTCCAATCCGCGGAAGCCCGCCGAGCCCGTAGCAGCACGTCGCACGACGAAAGCACGTCAGCACGTAGGACGTAGCACGAAAAAGCACGTGCGCACGCAGCACGTAGCACCCAGCACGTGGCTGACCCTCCCCCTCCACGCGCCCTTCTGTCAAGCCATTTCCACGCCCCAACCCCTCTCGTGTCATAATTTAGGTTTGATTTTCCCCCGCGGAAGCGGACGAGGGTTTTTCCATGACCATGCTCGACCGGATGCGCCGGCACAAGAACTGGCTGAAGTGGAGCCTGTTCATCGTCGTGATCGCATTCGTTTTTCTGTACATCCCCAGCTTCATGCCACAGGACGGCATGCCGGCGGGCGCCAATGACGTCGTCGCCACCGTCGACGGACGCGAGATTACCGTGTCCCGCTTCCGCCGCGTGTACATGCAGCAGATGCAGGCGTACCGCAATCAGTTCGGCGGCAAGATGGACGAACGGCTGCTCAAGCAGCTCGGCATCGACCAGCGCATCGTCCAGCAGATGGTCGAGGAAGAAGCGTCGCTCGCCGAGGCGCAGAAGCTGGGCATCACGGCCAGCAACGAGGAAGTCATCGCCCGCATCCGTTCGCTGCCGGCGTTTCAGGAGAACGGCCAGTTCATCGGCGAGACGCGCTACCGGCAGGTGCTGAACATGCAGAACCCGCCGCTGCGTGCGGATGAGTTCGAGGAGCAGGTCCGGCGCGGCATCACCATGGAGAAGCTGCAGGGCGCCCTTACCGACTGGATCACGGTGACCGAGCCGGAAGTCGATGCCGAATTCCGCCGCCGCAACGAGAAGGTGAAGCTGAGCGTCGTGAACTTCGCCGCCGACAAGTTCCGCGAGGCCACGCAGGCCACCGACGCGGAAGTCTCGGCCTGGTTCGACTCGCACAAGGCCGACTACAAGATTCCCGAGAAGCGCAAGATCAAGTACGCGCTCCTCGACACGCAGGCGATCCGCAGCCGCACCCAGGTCTCCGCTGAAGACGTGCAGCGTCAGTACCAGGAGAACCAGTCACGGTACTCGACGCCCGAGCAGGTTCGCGCCAGCCACATCCTCTTCAAGACCGAAGGCAAGGACGAAGCCGAGGTCCGCAAGCAGGCCGAGACCGTCCTCAAACGAGCCAAGGTCGGGGAGGACTTCGCCAAGCTCGCGAATGAATTCACGGAGGAGGAAGTCGGCAAGACGCGCGGCGGCGATCTGGACTTCTTCGGGCGCGGCGCCATGGCCAAGGAGTTCGAAGAGGCGTCGTTCGCGCTGAAGCCGGGCCAGATCAGCGACATCGTCCAGACGCAGTTCGGGCTGCACATCATCAAGCTGACCGACCGCAAGCCTGCCACGACGCGCACGCTCGACGAGGTCAAGCCCCAGATCGAGGATCAGATCAAGTGGGAGCGCGCTCAGGCGGAGGCGCAGCGCGTCGCCGACGAGCTCGACAACCAGATCGACGATCCCAGCGATCTCGATACCATCGCCAAGACCCGCGGCCTGACCGTCAACGAATCGGCGTTCTTCGGGCGTCAGGAACCAATCACCGGGCTCGGTCTGGCGCCGGCCGTGGCCGAGCGCGCCTTCGGGATGAAGCAGGGCGAGGTCAGCGACGCGCTGCGGACGCCGCAGGGGTTCGTGTTCATCACGATGACCGGAACCGAGGCCGCGCGCGACTCGGGACTCGAGGAAGTCAAGGCGCGCGTGCGCGACGACGTGATCAAGAACAAGGCGGCGGATACCGCGCGGCAGCGCGCCGCGGCGGTGGTCGCGCAGCTGAAGGGGAGCAGCTTCGACGCGGCGGCGAAGGCCGCCGGTCTCGAGTCGAAGACGACCGACCTCATCGCGCGCGGCGCGCCGATCGGGGACGCCGGCATCAGCCCGGCGGTCGAGGCCGTAGCCTTCACGCTTCCCGCTGGCGCGGTGAGCGATCCCATCCAGACCGACAACGGCGCCGTCATCGTGAAGGTCGTCGAACGCAAGGACGTCACGCCCGACGAGGTCAGGACGGGCCGCCAGCAGCTGCGCACCGAGGTCATCAACGAGCGCCGCAACCGGTTCTTCTCGACCTACATGTCCAAGGCGCGCGAAAAGATGCGCATCAATATTAATAACGCAATCGTGGCTCAAGTGATTGCGTAACGGACCCACGTGCTACGTGCGCACCTTCGCCGCCGCGCCCGCCTTTACGGTCGCGGCGGTGCTGTCTCTGGCCCTGGGCGACCACGGCAATCCTGAGCCATGGCACCTGGGTCCGCCGGTACGGCAGCGATCCTAGCGTCATCGGACGATCAATCGTCCTCAACGGCCAGGCGGCGCAGGTCGTCGGCGTGCTCGGCCCGTCGTTCTCGCTGCGAAAGGAAACGATGCCCACGCTCGGCGTGGTGGCGGACGCGGAGATCCTCCTGCCGCATCTACAACGTCCGGACGATGGCGGAACGGGTGAACGAGTCGCTCGCGCGGCGGCGCTTCTCATGCTGCTGCTGACCCTGTTCGCGATCCTCGCGCTCGGACTGGCGGCGATCGGGACGTATGGCGTGATCGCGTACCTGGTCAGCCAGGGCAGGCGCGAGCTGGGAATACGGATGGCGCTCGGCGCCACGCCCGCGGGGATTCTGCTGATGATCGTGCGCCACGGCGCGATCCTGGCAGGCTGCGGCATCGCGCTCGGCCTCGTTGGCGCCTTCGCGCTGACCCCGCTCATGCGATCGTTGTTGTTCGGGGTGGGGCCCGCGGATCCCGTCACCTACACCGGAATCGCGCTGCTCCTCGCGCTGGTCGCCCTGACCGCGACGCTCGTCCCCGCCAGCCGCGCCGCGCGCATCGATGAGGGTCACGTGCTACGTCCTACGTGCAAGGTGCTCACGTGGCGTGCTCACGTGCATGCGTGCTCACGTGCTTTTCGTGCGACGTGCCCACGTGCGGTGCCACATGCTCACCGGGCACGTCGCACGTGGGGAGCACGTGCACGTCGCACGTCGCACGAGAAGCACGTAAGCACATTTGCACGTAAGCACGAAAAGCACGTGAGCACGTTTGCACATGAGCACGATGCACGTGAGCACGTAGCGCGTGGCACGTAGGACGTGCCACGTGCCCTATCTCACAAACACATTCGGCATGATCGCCAGCGGCTCGCCGCGCCTGAAGAGGCGCATCGGCGCCGTGATGGCCTGCAGCGCGCGGCGGTCGGTGAGACCGAGCAGCGCGCCGACCGCAGCCGAACGATCGATCGTGCCGAACGGATCGGCGAGCGACTGGTACAGCGATCGCTTCGGCGGAAAGACGACGATCTCGATTTCGGAGTCGGCCGGAATCTTCGCCTCGACCTTCGCCAGGGCGACTGCGCGGTCCAGGCCGCCGAGCTCGTCGACCAGTCCGAGATCCTTCGCCTGCCGTCCCGTCCAGACGCGCCCCTGCGCGACCGCATCGATCCGCTCGGGCGTCGTGTTGCGGCCGGCCGCGGCTTTCTCGACGAAGGTGTCGTAGGTCGCCTGCATGTGCTCGAGCACTCGCTGGCGCTCTTCCGGATTGAACGGCCGGCCCGGCGAGTACATGTCCGCGTAACGGCCCTGACTCACCCCCTCGATGTTCATCCCGAGCTTCTGGAGCGTGCCCTCGATGGCGAACTTGATCATCACGACCCCGATCGATCCCGTCAGCGTCGCGGGCTGGGCCACGATCTTGTGCGCCGGCATCGCGATGTAATAGCCGCCCGACGCCGCAACGTCGGACATCGACGCGATCACCGGCTTCGCTGCGCGCGTCAGCTGCACTTCGCGCCAGATCACGTCGGAGGCGATCGCGGATCCACCGGGGCTGTCGATGCGCAGGACGATGGCCCTGATCGAACTGTCCGCCCTCGCCTTGCGCAGATACTGGACGATGGTGTCGGAGCCGACGACATCACCCTGCGGCGAGTCGTAGTTGCTCTCTCCAGAGCTGATGATGCCGACCGCGTAGACGATGGCGAGCTTCGGTCCGCGATCGAGGCCGAGCGAGGATGGCGGCACCGACCGGTAGTCCCGATGCTCCAGAAACCTCGGCGACCCGCTGGCGAGCGGCACCTTGTCGTCGAGCTCGTCCTCGTAGGCCACGTCGTCGACCAGTCCGGCCCGGACCGCGTCCTCGGGCAGGAACGGACCGTGATCGATCAGTTGCCGCATCTCCTGCTCGCTCTTGTGCCGGCCCGAGGCGAGCCCCTTGACCAGCTGCTCGAAAAGATCCTTGTTGAGCGACTCCGCCATCTCGCGGTGCGACGGCGTGAAGGTGCGTTCCGTGAAGGTATTCGCCGCCGTCTTGTACTCGCCGATGTGGAGCACGTCCGGATAGGCGCCGATCTTGTCGAGCGTGCCGCGCAGGAAGAGCTCGTAGTTGGCCAGCCCGGTCAGGTCGAGTGACGCCGTCGGCATCAGGTAGACCTTGTCGCACGCGCTCGCGAGAAAGAACTCCTGTTCGCCGCCGTATTCGAGGAACCCGATGATCGGTTTCTTCGAGCTCCTGAAATCGACGATCGCGTCGCGGATCTCCTGGACCTTGCCCCACAACGCGGCCGTGCCGGCGGGACGGATGATCACGCTGGTGACCCGGCGATCGACCTTCGCCTTGCGCAGCGCATCGACCACGGATCGGACGGTCGGCGGCGGTTCGAACAGGGAGCCGACGAGGCCGCCGGGCTCGACCTCGCCGAGATCGCCGCTCACCCGCACGACGAGCGCGGAATTCGACGACACCTGTGGGCCACTGCCGACGGCGAATGCGGCGAGGACCAGCCCCGCGGCCGAGACCATGACGGCGATGACGATGAAGGTGATCACGAGCCAGATTCCGCGCCTGCCAGCCACTGCAAACCTCCTCAAGGGAAACCCCTTGTCTCCGTTGATCATACGGCGGTTCATGCAGGGTGCATCCGCAAGTGTGTGCGGCGGAACCGGGATGGACGCAAGGAAACGAGAGCGCCGGGGGAATCTGCCTGGCTCGGCCTCACCAGCGGAACGCCGTCCGCCCTGCATGAGCTGCCAGCTGGGCGGCCAGGTCGGCCGCGGTCTGACGCGGCAGGTACGGCACGTCGATCCGGTGCCCGTCGCGGGAGGTTCCGGCGGTGTCGACTTCGACGGCGGCCATGCGGTGCCGCCGATCGAATGGGGATTCGTTGAGCGCGACCGCCTGGATCTTCGACACCGGTGCGATCGTCTCGCGCCGCCAGACCCAGCCGCTGCGGAAGAACACGCCTTCGTCGGTCAGGCTCCATCCCAGGGCGCGGATCGATCGGCGCGCATCGATCTCGCCCAGGCACAGCATCCCGAGAAACAGCGCCGGCGTCCACCACTCGAGCAGCATCACGCAGGTCAGCGAGACGGCGGTCGAGAGCACGATCCACGACACGCGCGCGCGGCGGAGACCGCGGGGATCGACCGGATGCCAGTCGATGTCCGTGATCGCGATCGACGGCAGCACGTCGCGCAGCAGCCGCGGCACCCCATCGCGCCGGATGACGGGGGCGAGCCATTCGCGCTGCAGCTTGACCGATTCATCCTGTTCCCCGCCGGCCGTATCGACGTGCACCGAGACGCGCCCGAACAGGCGATGCAGCGGACCTTCGTGAATCGTGACGCTCTGAATCCGCCGGATCGGGACGGTGGCGGCGACGCGGGTGAGCAGCCCGAAATCGGCGCGCAGATCGTTGCCCTTCCGCCGCAGCGTGAAGCCGTAGAGCCGGACCAGCGCCCAGCCGACTGAAAAGACGCGGGTCACGATCAGGAGCGCCGCGAACGCGGCGAGCGTCAGGGCAAGCTTCCCGATCGGCGGGATGCTCCCGCCGAAAATCGCGCGCGCCATCTGCCGTACGACGCCGCGCCCCTGGATCTCCTCGCCGAACACCATGCTCGATATGCGGTCGGCGAGGCCCGTCTCCCAGACCAGCCCGAACAGCGCGCCGACGACGAGCAGGCCGCGTCCCTGAATCAAGCCACAGACGACGAGCTCGCGCGGCGACAGGTGGAGGAGGGGCGTGTCGGGCACGGGCTCCGTTTCGTCGCGCACGATCTGGCCGCGCGCCGCCATGACGAAGCTGCGCAGCTCCTCGAACGCGGCCTGGGACACCACGTTCATCTTCGCTTCCGGCTCCTCGCCGCCGGCCGTTTCCAGGCGGACCTGCAGAACGCCCAGCGCGCGGTGGAAGATGGTCTGGATCGCATCGATGTTCTGAATCCGTGCGTACGGGACGTGGCGTTGCTGTCGAAAAATCAGACCGCTGCGGATCACGAGCTCGTCCGGCTCGAGCCGGTACCTGAAGACCAGCGATCGCGCCACCGCCGCGAGCGCGTAGGGCACGAACAGTACCATCACCCAGATCTGCCAGCTGTCGGATCCGCGCGCGCCGGCGATCAGCACGAAGATGCCGGGCAGCAGCATCTCCCGCCCGTGCGAGGCAATCTCGAACAGGAACGAGAGCGGATGAAGCCGGCGTTCAGACGGCGGGTTCGGCATCTTTCGGCAGCAGGGCGTCGCGGATCGTCAGCGCGACCGCGTGATCCAGCCCGGGAAGATCGACCTTCGAATACTGAGTGCCCGCGGTATGAATGGACAGCGTGGCGAGGCCGTACGATCGCTCGATCGGTCCCTGGGACACGTCGATGTGCTGCACCCGCGACCGCGGCACCACGACCGCCTGCCGCCAGAGCACGCCGGACCAGATCTCGATCTCGTCGGCATCGACGCGATAGCGCCAGTAGCGATAGTCGATCCCCGGCCACTTCAGCGCAAGCCACGTGAAGAACCCGGTCATCGGGATCCAGGACAGGGCGAACAGCACCTGCGCCCACCACGGCCACGCCCCGGTCAGGAACATGACGATGATCGACAGGAGGTGAATCAGCGAGAAAACGCCCCAGACGATCGATCCAACAATCCGGTTGAGCGTGACCACCCGGGGATCGAGCATCTGGACTCCGCTGGCTGCCGGCGGCGCCGCCACGGCTGAGTCGGATGCTTGCGCCGTTACCGGAAGCTCGACGTCAGCGTCCATGACTCGGGACTCGGGACTTGGGGCTCGGGACTCGGGATGGTAGGCGGGTTCTTCGCTGACCGCCGACCTTCTCTTGATGTCGGGATGCGGTTCCCATGGTGCGTCACGCATCCAAATCCCGAGTCCCTGACCGTTGGCGGACCAGACAGCGACGCCTCAGCAAAATGCAAAATCGGCATTCGATTTCGCAAATGTTAGCAGCCCTCACCGCCGGGGCCGGCGCAACGAGCGAAATCCCGGAAGATCCCGGTGGCGCGGCCTTTGCCGTATGAGGAGTCATGGAAACCTCCCGAGGGGGCACGGTCGTTCTGGTGGCTGAAGATGATCCGCATGCGTTGAGCGGGTATCTGGAGTTTCTCAGCCGATCAGGGTTCGTGGCTTCGGGAAGCGGTGATGGCCAGGAAGCATTGGGGCTCGCGGTCGAGACAGTGCCCGACATCGTCGTCACCGACATCATGATGCCCGGCTTGGACGGGTTCGCGCTGGCGGCCGCTCTCCGGGCGGATCGCCGGACGCGCCATGTGCCGATCGTGGGCATGACCGGCCATTGGACGACCGAAATGCAGAACGACGCGCAGCGGGCCGGTTTCAGTGCAATGTTGCTGAAGCCGTGCCTGCCGGCGCACATGCTGGCCGAAGTGGAGCGCGTGCTGCGGCATGCCCGCTTGATGAACGCGGCGCTCGGCCACGCCACCGTCGGCGCCGAGCCCGCCCTGCCGGTCGGCCTCCGCAACGCCGTCAAACGGCGCCGCGCTTTCTAGCTTTTTCCTTACAGCTCCAACTCCTCGCGTGGCTTCCGCATTCAGCAGCGCGCTGAAAGAGGGGTCACGGCTCTTCACCCTTTCTCCCCTCACGGCTCTTCACCCTTTCTCACCGCCTGGTCAGGGCGATCGATGCCTGTGACGGTAGATTCGAACAGTCGGCAAGTACCCGCGCTCCCCCGGCACAACAGAGGAGATCGGCATGATTCGAACACTGCTCGTCGCGTGGGTGATTGCGATACCGGCCGCTCGCCGCAGGGCAGACGCCGGTTGACTGGCATATGAACGTCAGCGTGCTCGATCCGGGGGATCGCGTCAACGTCCGGACCACGGAAGGCACGCGCCTTCGCGGCCGGGTCGTCCGCGTCGACGCCGACGCGCTGACGCTGACCAGGGACGGTCGGGAACTGCGGCTGTCGGCGCTGAACGTGAGCAGCATCGAGCGCCACGACAGCGTGTGGAACGGCGGTGTATACGGCCTCGGCGCCGGATTCGCCACCGGGGTCGTCCTGATGTCCACCTGCGATGGCCTCGGGTGCGAACAGACCCCGCAAGCGATCCTGAGCTGCGGCGCTCTCGGTGGCGCGTTCGGCTTCGGTGTGGGGCTGTTGTTCGACGCGATCGCGCACGGGGATCACACGGTGTTCCGGCGCAGCGACCGCGGCCGGGTCGAGGTGGCGCCGGTGATCACGCCTACGCGGAAGGCGCTCACCGTCCGGCTGGGGTTCTGAGGGGCTGCGCTCGACTGGGTCAGGGGGCGTCCTATATACTTGGAGTTTCCAGCCGGTTGTTGTTCTCCTCTTCGTGCGGAAGTGGCGGAACTGGCAGACGCGCAAGCCTCAGGAGCTTGTGCCCGCAAGGGCGTGGAGGTTCGAATCCTCTCTTCCGCACCAGTAATCGGTTCAATGAATTAGGGGCGCTTTCCGGACTCTCGGAGGAGGGTTCTGGGATGGGCTCCGTGACCGTTTGTGCAACGGATGTGCAACGCTCAGCGGCACCACGACAACGCCGTTGCCCTTCTTGAAGGAAGTCCGCTCGGCGTAGCCCTTTTCCACGGCCCAGTTGCAGAGGTGGCGCATCCGCTTCAGCGCGCGGTCGGCGCCGACGCGGCCGCCCCTTGCTGCGGTTTTCTTCAGCGGCCAGTGCTCACGGATGGCTTCGACATCGAGGACGGTCAAGTCATCCATCCGCTTGTGTTCGAGCGCCAGCGTGCCACCGATGCCGTCGGGCACCAACGCACGGCGCAAGGCCCCGACATACAACGCCATCAGCGAGCGCCCGGCCTTGCGGCGGGGTTCGCCGCTTTCCGGAATTACTGCGACATGCTTCTTGAGGTACTCGTCGGCTACCGTGCCGAAAGTTGGTCGCGTGTCGCAACCAGGCGCTGGGGCGACAGGCTCGCCTGGCAGCCGGAATGTGCCGGCCCGGATCTCGCTCCGGAGTCGGTCCGATTCCTTCAGCGCCTCAACCTTGCTGTCGATCTGGCGCCGCGCCCCGCGGTCCAGACTGAACCGGTGGTGTACGCCGCCGTGTTTGAACGCAAAATGCCATGAGTGGCGGCATTTCGCCCAGTTCCGGCGTGGGCATGCACAACGCTTGTGCAGCCCGCCGTTCCGACTTCTCGTCATTGAGCATCTCCTTTCGCGGTCGGGATGACCGCCGCCCGATCCTACGAGAAGCATCAGATTTCGATCGGCGTGGATGCCTTTAGCAGCCATTCGTCGATCCACTCCGCACGAAGCCGGAGTTCGCGTCGACCGCCGAGACGCGCAGCCCTGAGCCGTTTGGCGCGCACCTCGCGGTAGATCAACTTCGGCCCGCAGCGCGCGCGCTCAGCAGCGTCCTGCACGGTGAGCCAAGGCGTCGCGGCATGCATCGTTGACGACTGCATCGCCATTGATTCATGCGCCAGCGATTCGCCGTGACGGGCGACGACGAGACCCTCGTCCGACAACGTGTCTGCCTCATCACGCAGCAGTTCCCGGCGCCGTGCAACGGAGATCGGATCCGGCTCTTGTTCCGCACGATCCGGTACGTCCATAGCCCTCCCCTTTGAACGCGAGTCGCGACGATTCGTGTTGAATGGGTGGCGCGCTCTGGCGCGTCGATGTGGCGGTCGACGCGCCGATGTCCATGTGAGCGCGGATGCGGGCCTTGAGCCGGCATCGTCCCGGCGGCGTTGTGCCCCGAGCGGTGACGATCGGGAAATGGTTCGACCGTCTGTTGCGTTCAGTCAGACCATGGCATCGTAAATGCCGCTGGTAAACGCATCGCCTTCGCAGCGCGTGATCCTGAGGATGAGGCGCGGCGAGAGGTCACGAGGCTCGCAGTTCATAGGCGTGCCGATCAACCGTCGTCGGTCGTCGTGCAACGGACTGCGATGCGGTGACGATTGCGCTCGATGCCGTGCCCTGTGAGCGCCGGCCGGATGCGCGCTCCGTTGGCCGTTGCGGCGAACGGAGGGAGTGCCGTACGGCCCTGACGTGATAACGCCAACATACGCCGGCTGCGGCGCAGCACGACCGCCGCCCCGGCGGGACCCGACGACGTAGATCCGGAAGCCGGTCTTGGCGCGGCTGGACGCATGAGCGCCGCGGTAGTGCGGCGTAAACAGCTCGACGTCCTGGTGCCGTTCCCGCCCGTCGACCTGGTACTCGATGCGGTAGTCGGGGAAGTGGACCTGGTCGTCGAGGTACGGCAGATCGTGCTCGCGCGCCCAGTTGCGGATCTCGTCCTCGTCGCGGTCCGGACGGCCATCGCTGTCAGCCCGCCCACGGTTGTGCTCCTGCAGAAACTCCTGGTACTCGCGCTTCAGATCCTGTTCGAGGATGACGCGCCGGATGTCGAGGTCGCCGTGCTCCTCTCTGAGACGGGATTCCTCCTGGCGGTACGTCGCGTAAAGGTTCGAGTCGTGGTCGATTTCGCGGGACCGGCTGACGCCAGCGTGGAACGCCTGCGATGGTGCATCGCCCCGATCCATCACGTGCGAATCGAGAAGGTCCCGGCCGTCCTTCGTGAGGGTCGCGCCGCGCTCGTCGTGGCCAAGGTCAACGACCTCGACGAGGCCCTCATCGCGCAGGTGGTCGAGCGTCTCATGGTCGATGTCGAGGTCGTGTGCGGGCACCACCCGGAAGGCGCCGACGGCAGCCAGCGTGCGGCTGTCCTCGCCGTTCAGCTCGTAGGCGCGATCGCGATCAACGACCAGCTCGCGCTCCTCGCCGCGCGGCAAGTCGAGGTCGTGCATTAGGCCGTCGCGCGGGTCGTGGTCGTCCCGATCACGCTCGTCGTACACGCGCGGCCGCGCGTCGTCGCGGTCCCGCTCGTCGTATTCGCGCGGATCACCCCATCGAGCGTCAGACATCGCCCCTCCTTGCGTGGGTGCTTGCTGTTTGGGTTGTCCGTGAAGACGCCCTGGCAGTCGCTGCGAGAGGTGATTCAAGGAAGCGCTGAAGCGCCGGGGCGTTGCGCCGCGGCGTTCAGAGCGTGGTCGTGTAGGAACCTCGGCTTGACGCTACTGATGCGAACAAACGGTAGGTTTGGTCCGCGAAGCTCCGACGCGCATCGAGACCGCAGCCGACCATGCCAAATCGCGGGCTCGGTCTAACTGAGCTGGCTGCTTCCCGGAAGCGTCGCGTTGAAGGAGCACGCTTGGAAAACGAAGCTTGCGAGCGATAACGAGCCACTCCGAGGCACGTCAACGCATACGCGATCGGCGACTTAACCTTCCAAAACGATCACTCGGTGTGCGTCCGTAAACCTCGATGTTCTTCGAGGTTTCGAGCCTGACGTATCACAGTCCTATCACAATCCGATTCTCACTTAGCTTCGGACCCGGCGTCTCGGTGAGCCCAGCAAGTCCCACGGGCATTTTCGATGTCGTCGCTCGCTTTAGCGTCACGACTAGGCCGCGACCTGTTGCGGTGCGGACAAATTCATCGATGGCTTAGCCCACTGTCATGGCGATTGCCAAGCTTCTGAGTGGGCGCGCAGAGCGGCAAGGATTACGAGTAGCGGCGGAATCATCTTGTGGAAGGGCTCTGAGCCGCCGAAGACAGAACACGCCACAGAAACGCGATCGACAGCTTGTTCTGCTCAGGGTGCTGCGCCGGCCGGTTCTGAGGAAACGGCGCGGCCACCCCGTCGTTACCGCGTCGACGGGTGGTTCGGCCGACGTCTTGCCGGCGCTCGTCTACAAGGTCGGCGAACTGGACGGAAGCTCGCGCCGCAGAACATTCGCGACGGCATGCTCGCAACGGCGGCGTTCGGTTATCGTGTCGCAACATAACCCGGCCGCGGCGCACTTCTGTCGGATGACCAACTCCGCTCGCCGACAAACGCTGACAACCAGAGTCCGATCTGGCTTCTCCGGATTGTCCGCGCAATCCATGCCCAAGCCGGAATGACACTTGCTTATCCCGTCCTCCTTTGAGTCTGGGTGGCGGCGGCCCTCAACCCGTAACTCACAGGGAAGACGCGGGTTGGCAATGGCTTATGCCGAAGTGTCGTCGCTCGTCCTGACGGCAATGCCACGGGATTCCGGAGTCTCAGTCGCAGTCGGTCGTGCGGCAGCGTTCGCCGGCGCGCTCCCCGCATCGAGTATTTCCCCGGGACGCTTTACTGGGTCGTTAGGATTTCGGGCACGTAGACCATCGCCCGGCGCAATTCCAGGCGGAAAGTGGCAGTGCGCCAAGGCACCGAAACGCTCTTATGGTGCGTGCTCTGTCCAGAGCGCAAGCCCGAGGAATTCTCAATGGAACGACCGACGCTCCCGAAGATGGACGTTTCCTCGTGGTGGCTGCAGGCCGTCGTCCTGACCTTCCTCTTTGGGTTCGCGATCCTGGGCTACCTGGCGATCCGCATCTACCAGGAGAGTCCGCCGGTTCCCGGCCGGGTCGTCTCAGACTCAGGACAGACGGTCTTCACGGAGAACGACATTCGAGCCGGCCAGGAATCGTTTCTCACGTACGGCCTCATGCAGTACGGCTCTGTCTACGGTCACGGCGCGTACCCTCGGACCGGATTTCACCGCCGACTACCTGCATCGACTGGCGGTCGAGATGCGCCGCGCATATGGTCGAGGCGTGGACGTTCCTGCAACTCGGGGCGCAACAACAGGAAGGGGCTGATCGGTTCCAGTTTCCGCATCGCTGGGGTGTCATGTTCCTGGTCGCGGTGGGTTTCTGGAACTTTCTCGGCGCCGGAGTCTTTGGGTTTTTGATCAACTTGCCCGTCGTCAGCTACTACGAGATCGGCACGCAACTCACGGCCAACCACGGGCATGCCGCGATGATGGGCGTGTATGGCATGCTGGCGATATCCCTGTTGGTCTTCGCCCTGCGGTATTACCTCCGGCCCGAAGACTGGAGTGAACCGTTGCTCAGCCTCTCGTTCTGGACCCTCAATCTCGGGCTCGCCTGGATGGTGTTCGCCAACCTGTTTCCGATCGGTATTCTGCAACTGGCTGACGTGGTCACGAATGGATATTGGCACGCCCGATCGCTCGAGTTTTTCGAACAGCACGCCTACCTCGAGTGGTTGCGTTTGCCCGGTGATGCCGCTGTCATCGTGGGAACGCTGCCATTGGTGTATCTGACCGCGAAGTCGGTGTTCCGGATGAGGCCCCAGCCTGTCGCGCCAGAACTCGCGCCGGTGGGCGGCGAAGCCCCACTCTACACAGAAGTGACCGCCGCCTCACAGGGGTAGCTTCATGAACTCGACGTGGAGTTGGAGCCCGCCCGTCGATCTTGAACTGTGGATCGTGCTCGTCTACGTTGCCGCATTGTTGATCGGGGCGAAAATCGTCGAAGCTGTCGCGCGGATGCATTTCGCACGTGCCCAACGCTACGGTGAACGGGGCTTCGAATACATCGAAACGCGCGACGCCTATCGTTGTCCTGATGGCAACCTCCTGGAATTGCACCGGGTGCAGGACGATAAGCGGTTCGCCGTGTACCGCGCTCGTGCCAGCCATTGCAGGTTCTGCAAGCTGAAGGCGCAGTGCGCTCCATCGCCAGAGGGCAGACTTGTGTTTCGATCGCTGGCCATCTGGGCCGAAACCAGCGTTGGGATGTTGCATCGCTATATATCGATCGTTATGTTCGCTGCGGCGACCGGCATGTCCATATTCGCGCTGTGGCGCTGGAACGGTGAGGCCGGCTCGGCATGGCCCGTGGGCGGCTTACTTGTCGGGGTGGTCCTGTTTGTTCAGAAGGTCCAGGCGATTCGCCGCATCGCTCGAAATGAATCGATGGCGCCGACAGCGATGACGCGTTCGTCGCATTAGCGGTAACAAATCATCCCTTGATGTGCATGGCGCACGGCATTTCGTGGACCGGCGTTCGCCACTGTTGCAATCCAGGAATGCGACGAGCTTGGGACTGATCGCGGAGGGCTATGCGGCGGCCCGTAAAGCCTCGATCTGTCGCAACCATCGCGTCAGTGGGTTCCAACTGGCGCCGTTCTGGTCCACAAAATAGGTCCTGATAAACGCCGGAACTGGCTACCTATTCGCTGCGCGTGCCCGCAGACATGTCACCAGTCGGGGTTTTGATACAGCCTCTTAGTACTGGCGCGGTGGAGTCTCCTGCCTAGGCGACCAGACGTGTCCACACGCCGCGCATTGGGAGTAGAGGATCTTGGGTGCCTGCGGCCACTCCAGGCGCGTGACGCTGACGCCACGCGTGCCCTGCTCTTTACATCGAATTCATCGCGCGACTCGACGCAAGCGTATGGCCAGCACGATCAGCAGGGTGAACAACACGGCGCACAGGACCCGCTGAAGGAGCCCGACCCACGGATGGAGCGGCGTGCCATCATCGATGGCAAACCCCCCGACGGTGATGAAGAGCACCAACACAGTGATCCCAGTGAGCATCGTATATGTCGAAAGATCCGCCATCGCGAATCAACGCGCATCCGTTGCGAGAACGTCAGCCATCCGAGCCCGGTGGCCGCGAAGGCCGTGATAGCACCGACCGCGTGTGGCGGCGTCTCCGTGGGCACGCCATTGACCATCACCCACGGGAAGACGCCATTCAACACGACGCCCATTCCACCGAGAACCAAGAGGGGAACTCCTACAGCACCGCGTCGCGCCGGCTGGACGCCCAGGTGTAGCGCGTAGGCGAATGCGATGTTCAGGAAGCCGACCACGCAGAAGTTGAGTCGTTGAATCCACCCGGTCGGCCATGCCTCGAGTGCGCTGATGGGCAGGCTGACGTGGCTGTACGCCGGGATAAGCAATCCCTGCAGAATCACGAGCACCGTGAACAGGACCGGACCGACCACGCCAGCGAGTGCCAGCGTTCTGACTCGTGATGCCGTCCGCCGTGCTTCGGGAACCGAAGCCCTGGATTCGGACCGAGCCATGCGATCTCCTTGCGACGTGAACCACCGTTTCAAGGACGCAGAGAAGAAATTAGACACCCTGGAGGACGATTCGGGCAAGCCCGCCGCTGCTGTGCTGCGGCATGGCGGATGTCCGCATCGTGCCCGGTGTCGTTGCGTGATAAGTAAATGGCCCGTAACACACGACGACCCCAACTGCGTAATACTTGGTGTCGCGTTAAGTCGTAGGACTGGGTGTCGCTTTCCTAAGCTAGCGCTTTATGGCCGCCGCGTGATTTCGTGTGCGATGCTCGGCGTCTCGTCAGGAGGTTCCCGTGAGTTCAATCCCGCGCCCCGATCTTTCCGCTCGGCCGCTGCAAATGACCTGCGAATACCCGGTCAACGCCAGGCCAGAAGAAGTCTACGTCGCCTGGACGAAACGCTTCGACACCTGGTTCGCCCAGGCCGGAACGCTCGCCATGGTGCCAGAGCCAGGGCGGCCATACTTCTTTTATAGCCGGGATGACTGGGGCAGACATCCTCACTACGGCCGATTCCTCGATGCAAAAGCAAACCAGCTCGTCGAAATGACGTGGATGACGGGAAACGGGACCGCCGAGGGAACAGAAGGAGCCGAGACGGTCCTTCGGATTGAGCTTGTCCCCAAAGGCGGGGCTACCGAAGTTTGCTTGACCCACTCCGGTTTCGTCTCCGAGAAGTCGCGCGACGGACACAAGGAGAACTGGCCGCTGGCCCTCAAGATTCTGGACGAAGCGCTGTCGTAATCAACCTCTTGTCAACGTGGCGCTGCTGATCATCGACGAGGTCGGCTTCGAGCCCATGAACCGTCAGGAGGCCAGCCTCTTCTTCCGACTAAGAGTCGTTCTATGTTCTCCGGTGCCGCCCAACAAGCCGATGCAGCGGACCGGCCTCCGGCCGGCCGCTGATCGGCAAGACGTTGGGCGGACAAGCCGAAGCCTGTCCGGGCGCTAAGCTGACAATGCCATGAAACGGCGCTCGATTGTTTGGACGCTGGCGCTTCTAACGGCGGCGGTCGTTGGCATTTGGGCGCGTCAGCAAATGGCGATTGAATCGCGCGACCAGCCCGCGACGGCAGACGATCTCCGCATTCTCCGGCGGGCCGATGCGCTGCTTGGAGACGCTTCCGTCTGGAATCGCCATGACGATCGGGTATGTGACGATGACGAGGCCAGCGGCAAACGGAGCCTGTTCTGCGCGTTGCAGAAGGCCGCTCGGGAGATTCTCGGCGAGTACCAGCATCGGAACGTCGCCCTCCAGGAAGTGCGGTTCGTGATTCAAGATGCCACGCGCGATCGGCAAACCGAGATGGTGATTCGCGCGCTCCGGCGATTCAGTTTGCCGCACCGGCTCATGGACTTCAACAATCTGCCGGAGACGCGGTTTGAGGATGTGAAGCAGGTATTACGAGTCGCGAGCGAACGCATCGCAGCGCGGCTTGAGTCCAAGCAATGATCCCAGCAGAGGCAACAATGGCTTTTCGGGCCTCGCCCTGACCGTGACGTAAGGAAGACGACGAGCCGCCCAACAGCGCTTGCAGCCGTCGGCGCCATGTGTAATCGTCAGGCGCCGCGGCTGAAGCGCAGACGTTACGCCGGACTCTGAGCTTCGTGTTCCAACCGATTAGTCCTCGTACACGCCGTAGCGTTTACTGATGTCCAGCGCCTGCCCCCTGAGCCCCCAAGCAGCCGCATGACGCGATTTCGGCAGAAATACATCGACCTGGTCGATGGACGCCCGGGAAAGATGGCATCGGCCTCAGGCGGTTCTCCATGTCTTGCGCAGCGATTGCCAACAAATCAGCGCGCACCCGAGCGACAGGAACGCCTCGTGAATGTCGGCCCGCTTGTCATATCGCACCCGTAGGCGGCGAAACTGACTGAGCCAGGCGAAGGTGCGCTCCACGACCCAGCGCCAGCGACCCAGGCCACTCCCATGCTCGGTGCGGCGCATGGCCAGCAAGGGCACGATGTGGCGAGTTCGAAGGCCACGCCGAATGGCAGCCGCATCGTAGCCGCGATCCCCGAGCACACAGTCTGGTCGCTGTCGCGGTCGGCCCCGTGCGCCCTGCAGCGGGGGAATCGCATCGACCAACGCCAGGGCTTCTTGCGAGTCGTTCCGATTCGCGCCGGTCAGACGCACGGCGAGCGGCACGCCTCGCCCGTCGCAAAGCAGATGGCGCTTGCTTCCGCGCTTGGCCCGATCAGTTGGATTCGGCCCAGTCTGGTCCCCGCCGTACACCGCGCGGATGGAACAACTGTCCACGACCGCCCGGGACCAATCAATCTGATCGTCGCGCGCGAGCCAATCCAGCAGCGCAAAGTGGATCAGATCCCACACCCCCGCCTGTTGCCAGTCGCGCAAGCGACGCCAGCACGTCATCCCCGACCCGCATGCGAGTTCCTGCGGGAGCATCTGCCAGGGAACGCCGCTGCGGAGGACGAAGACGATGCCGGTGAGACACGCACGGTCCGAAACGCGCGGCCGTCCGCCTTTCGGTCGACGTGGTGGAGTGGGCAAGAACGGTCCGACAAGATCCCACAACGGATCGGGAAGCAGCGCCGCAGCCATACCCGTTCACGCTACTTCGCCGACGAGGATCAGGTATTGCCGGTTTTGTTACACGCTCTTAAGAATCACTTGGGAAAGGATCTGGAGCGTCATCTCAGTTCCGAGGTCGCGGCCCGCGTGCAAGGCTTACGTAAGATTGCGGCCCATTTGGAACAACAGCGAGTTCGGCGATGGAACACAAGGGCGCGAAGCTACAAAAAGATGAAAGCTGGCGAACTGCGGGCGTTGCTGGCCGAAACGGAATATCACCCGCGGGACAACCCGATTCCTCAGCAGGCGTACTGGTGTCCGTTCTGTTCGAAGGAGACGGTTGTGGGGATGGGTGGTCAAATGGCAGTGTGCACGAATACGAGGTGCAAAGCAGTGATGGAGGCGGACGGCTGTATGCGCTGCGGCGAACTGGTTCTTGAGACGACGGATGCGTGGTTCTGCGAAAGCTGTCAGGATTGGGCCGATGCTCAGTAACCGCCGTAACCGCACCTGCGTTCAGCTACTTGCGGGCCGATTGAGGCTCGGAATGAAGGTTTGGCGGGCCTAACCCGTATTTCGCCAAACCGCTCAACTGACACGCCCACTGACCTACGGGCCTCGTTGCGGGCGTGGCAAAAGCTCAGAAAAATAGCGAGTTTCGTTGCCTGAGCCGAGGCCGCGCCCGTCGCGGCCGGGGACGGGGTTGGACGACGCGCCCCGTCCCTGTTGCGGTCGGGTCCCCAACCCTGACCAAACCCCGCTGTCGGGGTGCACGAACCCCGGTGGAGGCGGGACCCGAACGAGGACTTGGGGCGAGAGGGTCGAGGGCGGTCAGGGAGCAACGTAGTAGAGCGTCACGGCGGAGCTTCGCGACGATGCCCCACCACCACCACTGAATGGTGGAAAACCGTCCCCCGCGCGCATAGAACCACAGCAACACACCCGCGAAGGACAAGAGAAATACCCACACCGACCGCCAGTCGGTGAGCCGTTCGATGACGGTGAGCGCGACGCCAAAGCTGACCCCGAACCCAAATGCGGCGAGATTCCCGTCGCGCGGTTTCGGTTCGGTCGCCCGCCGTTCACTCGCGGCGAGTCGTTCTTCGAGCCAGTGTGAAACATTCATTGCAAGATTCCGACGGCCAGCCATGCGCGTTTCATGATGGCGGAGTATAACTCAGCCTTAAGGCCCGGTCGCCCCGGTCAGAATGGTGTAGAATCTCACGAGCAGAGTGGGCGGCGTCGGCGGGCGAGGCGAGTGCGAAGAGCGCGAGGAGCGTTCCGAGGCAAGCGCGGGTGGCGGTAAGCGCAACCGAGCGACGATGCCGGGCTTGGACATCACAGCCTCCGTGAGTGGCCAAGGGAGCCGGGTAGAGACTGGACCATATCTCAACAACCTCCTGTCACAAGCAGATCCACCTCAGCGGACATTAGTCGCCGCCACGGGTGAACTGGCTTGTCAGAACTCTCACGGCTAGAGTGTGCGAGCAACCCGCAACGCTAAACCCAGAGGTCGCATGACATCGCTGCCACCCTGTCCGGTCTGCGGGAAGCCAACGTTGACACCCAGAGGCGAGCCAAACCGTTCCGCCGGTTGGCCGCTTGCGACGACGGTATCCGCGCCGTAATTCTTGCGTCAGCATCGACTGCATCGGAGTGCTGCGATGTCCGCCGACGGCCGGCGGCCCGCGCCTGGAGGTTGCCATGTATCGGGACACGACCAGCCGGTTCCTCTTCGTCCTCCTGCTCCTCGCGATGGCGTTGTTCGCGGGGCAGGTGATTGCCCCGTTCATCGCAGGCCTCACGTGGGCCGCCGTGCTCGTCGTCACGTTCCGCCCGTTCCATCGCCGCCTCCAGCGCGCGTGCGGCGGCCGACAGTGGGTCGCCACGACCATCCTCACGCTGCTCGTCGCGGCCTTCGTCATCGTGCCGGTGACACTCGTCGCGGTCCAGGCCGTGCAGGGCGGGATCGCCGGCTACCAGTGGGTCCAGGAATCCTACCAGGGCACGTCGTCCGGTCCGACGGTGGCGGAGCGCTGGCCCTGGCTCGTCAATCTCGTCGAGCGCGGCAAGCGGGTGGTCGGCCTCGCCCACATAAACCTGAAGGGGCTCGCCGTCACCGCGCTGCAGCGTCTCGCGGCGTTCCTCGCGGCGACCGGCCCGGCGCTCGTCGGGGGTGCGCTCGGCTTCGTGTTCTCGTTCATCGTGATGATCGTGGGGATCCCGGTGCTCTTCGCGCACGGGGAGGCGATGACCGAGGCGCTTGCCTCGGCGCTCCCGTTCCCCATCGACGACGCCCGACGCATCCTGTACGACATCGGCGAGATGACGCGCGGCGTGTTCCTCAGCGTCGGACTGACCGCCGCCGTCCAGGCGGCCCTCGGCTTGATCGGGTTCCTCGTGCTGGGCGTCCCTCACGCCGGCTCGCTGAGCGCGCTCATGTTCTTCCTGGCCCTGGTGCCTGGCGGAGTGGGGCTCGTCTGGGCCCCCGTCGCAATCTGGCTCGGGCTCATCGGGAACACGTGGGGCGCCGTGATGATGGTGGTGTGGGGCGGCGGCGTCATCGGCACGATGCGACAACGTCCTGCGCCCGCTGCTCGCGGGACGCGGTGTGAAGCTCGACGGCATCACGCTGTTCTTCGGGCTGGTCGGCGGGATGGCCGCCTTCGGGCTCGTCGGACTCTTCCTCGGCCCCATCGTGCTGTACACGCTCCGCGAGCTCGTGGCGATCCTGCGGCGCGACGTGTACGCGGCCGTCGACACCGTCTAATCCACGCGGCTGGTGATGGCATGGTCAACGGTCGGCGATA
>CAWAXG010000076.1:0-17568 GCA_963785755.1 uncultured Acidobacteriota bacterium
GCTTCCAGCGTCTCCATTTGCCGGTCCATGTTGCCGGTGACCTGCCGATCGTACAACGTCTCGATGTAGAATCGCTCGGCGTCGCTCGTGCGATGGCGTAACTGGTACGCCTTGATCGTGCTCTGCCGCGACAGCGCCGACTCTCCCTGAGTGCTGTAAAGACTTCCGAGCTGCGCATGGGCGATCGCGAAGTCCGGGTCGATCGCGATCGCACGCTCGAACAGCGGTTTGGCCCGCGCGCGGCCGGATGAAAAGTACACCTGCCTCGCGGCGGTGAACGCCTTCCACGCGTCCAACGATGCCGTCGTCGCTTCCTGGAGCGGTCTGGAGTATTTCTCGATGGTGGCGACCGATTCACCCAGTTTCTGGCGGACCTGAGTGGCCATCTGACTCAGCGAGCCGAGGACATCTTCCTTTCGTGCCACCTGCGCCTGCTCGTCGGCGACGACGTCGCCAGTGGAGCAGTTCTTCGCCCGCAGGGCCAGGATGTACTGACTACCCAGGCTGGCGATCGATCCATCGAGCACCGCGGCGCTTGTCGTTCGGACGCACACAGCCTGAGCAATCTCGGGAGTCAGCCGCGTCATCCGGCGACTGCTGCATCATCGCCAGCGTTTTTCCGATGCGATCATCCGACACGAGGCTGAGGAACGGCGATTGCTGAAGCTGTGCCGCGAGTCCTTGCCGCAGCGTGTCGTCGAACACCGGATCGCCGGTCGTGTTGGCGAACTCGCCGAGCACGATCGTGTCCTTGTCGGTGAGCGGCGCAGGACGGCGGCTATAGATCACGCCCGCGACAGCGGCGGTGACGACGACTGCGGCCGCGCCGATCGAGAGCCACCGCGCGCGGCGACGTCCGAGCGCCGCTTGCGCCGCCACCGTGGCGCCTTGCCCGCGTCTCAGACGTTCGAGATCGGTGCGCAGGTCGGCGGCGTGTTGATATCGAAGTTCGCGCTCCGTCTCGAGACACTTCGAGACGATGCGCTCCAACTCCGGAGACGCCTCGACGCGCAGCCGGACGGCCTGCGGGGGCCGCGTCCCCTTGACCATTTCGTAGAGAACCAGGCCGAAGCTCCAGATGTCGGCGCGGTGATCCACGGCCTCGCCGCGGGCCTGCTCCGGCGCCATGTAGGCGGCGGTTCCCATCACGACACCCTGCCGCGTGCCGGCAATCGTGGTCACGTCCGCCTGCGGTGTGGTCGACGCTCGCATCTTGGCGAGGCCGAAATCGAGCACTTTCACGCGATCGCGCGAGTCCGATGAAGATGTTGGCGGGTTTGATGTCGCGGTGGATGATGCCCGCGGTATGCGCGGCGTCCAGCGCGTCGGCGATCTGGATGCCCACGTCGAGCAGCGTGTTGAGGCTCAGCGAACCGGCGGCGAGCCGGTCCTTCAGCGTCGTCGCCCTCCAGATGCTCCATGACGATGAACGATCGCCCGTCCTGCTCGCCGATGTCGTAGATCGTGCAGATGTTCGTGTGGTTCAGCGCCGACGCCGTCTGCGCTTCGCGCGCGAACCGGCTCAGCGCCTCTGGATCGCGCGACAGCTCTTCGGAGACGAACTTGAGCGCCACCGGACGGCGCAGCCGCGTGTCTTCGGCCTTGTAGACGACGCCCATGCCGCCGCCACCCAGCTTCTCGACGATGCGGTAGTGCGAGAGCGTCTGACCGATCAGCGGATCGCCGCCGGCCTGACTGCCGTCGTCGCTGCGCTCTCCGGCGAGCTCGCGTGCGGCGAGATCGATCGCCGGAGCGCCGAGGAACCCGTCGGCACGGTCGTGTGCAGTGAGCAGCGAACGGACTTCTTCCTCCAGCCGTTGGTCGCCGCCACACGCGTTGCGAAGATATGTGTCGCGCTCTACCGCGGGAATGTCGAGCGCGGATTGCAGCAGCTGATCGACGTGATTCCAGCGGTCATTGTCCATTGGCGGTCGGGCCGGCGAGCTCTCGATACAACCAGGCTTTCGCGCTTTTCCACTCCCGCATCACGGTGATCGGCGAGACGCGCAGAACTTCGGCGGTTTCCTCGACGCTCAGGCCGCCGAAGAAGCGCAGCTCGACCACTTTTGCCTTGCGCGGCGCCCGCGCCGCCAGGCCGGTCAGCGCCTCGTCGAGCGACACGAAATCATCGGAGCGATCGGGGCACATGACGGCGTCCGCGTTGAGCGACACATGCTCGGCCCCCGCTCCCCGCTTGAGGTTGTGGCGACGCGCGTGGTCGACGAGGATGCGGCGCATGGCCTGCGCCGCTGCCGCCACGAAATGGGCGCGGTTTTGCCAGTGCATGCGCTTGTAATCGACCAGCCGCAGGTAGGCTTCGTTGATCAGGGCCGTGGTCTGCAGGCTGTGGCCGGCGCGTTCGCGCTTCATGTAGTAATGCGCCAGGCGGCGGAGCTCCTCGTACACGATCGGCGTCAGCAGAGCGAGTGCACGCTGATCCCCGTCGCTCCACGCCCGCAGAAGCGAGCTGACGTCACCCGAAGCCGGTTCACCAGCGCTCCTGCCCCGATTCATGGTGCTGAGCGCCGAATTATATGCGGCCTTCTCCTTTTCTTCGACTGATAGCTCCTTCGCAGCTTTTGCGCCTATCTGGGTAGTAAAGCCCGGGTCCCGCGTTCATGCCTACCGAAAAGGAGCTACCAATGCGTGCCTTGCTCACTGCTGTTGCCGTCGTCTTCGTCGCGCTGATCGTCGGCTGTAGTCAACCCATCTCGCCAACCAGTCCGACGTCCGTTCTGTCGGGCGGTCCGTCCATCACGGCCTCGGGCGGGAATGCGACAAGCACGGGCATTCCCGGCGAGGTCGCCGCTCTCAGGCGCGAGGAGGTGCCCTTCAAAGGCCGCTTGGAAGGGGTTGTTACCCGCCGCACGCCGCTGGTCCCCCCGCTCGTGTCCCTGCTTACAGAGGGGACGGGTAACGCCACCCACCTGGGTCGGTTCACGGTAGAAATCGCGCACGTCGTGAACACCGTCGCCAGGACCTTGACCGGGTCCTATGAGTTCACAGCGGCCAACGGCGACACGCTGATCGCTGACGTTACCGGGCAATTCGGTCCAACGCTGGAGAACCCGCGCGTTCTCTTAAGTGTGGAAACCGCGACCATCACGGGGGGCACAGGTCGGTTCGCCGGCGCCACTGGGAGTTTCACCGTCGAGCGGTTGTTGAATTTGGACACCTTCTTGACCACTGTTTCCTTCGAGGGGACGATCTCCTCGCCCGGTGCCGTCAACCCTTGAAAACTTGACCACGCCCGACCGCAACACGGCATTAGCCCACTACCGACTGGCGTGCTCAATGGCGCGAGCACCGTGTGCACGGGTTCGAGCACGAGCCAGCGCTGGAGGAAACCGTCGGCGCGTGGCGCTGGACCGCGTCCTGGGCTGCTCTGCGCATCGGCGCCTTGGAAGACCCCGAAGCTGGCGAGGATGGTGAGGACGATCGATCGGAGCATGCGAGCACTGGGTCGTGGCTTCATGGTGTCTTGAGCACCCAGCGTTGACGATCGCCGCCGGCGCTGAACCGGTCGAGCGTCGGCATGCTGCTGCCAGCGGCTGAAAGGGCCAGTGGTTCTTTCGCATTCGCGACCGCCTTCGGCATGAGGCGATACGTGCCATCGGCGAGTTGGTCGATGCGCCAGAGTTGCTCGGGCGCCCCGGTGAAGGCGGGTACGCCACGAGCTCGCGATCTGCCGTCGCCGCGAGCGCGCGGTCGGTGCCGGCGATCGTGAATCTGACGTATGGCGATCCGGGATAGCCCCCGGCGGTTGCGACCGGGGTCATCGTCCACGCCTGTTGGGCCTGCGCCATGTAGGGTGCCAGGCGCAGGTCAATCGGACTGGAAGGCCAGCCCGCCGATACCTGCGCAGCTTCCTGCCGGGCGATCACTTCGGTGGGAACGGCTTCGCCCCGTCCACCCCGGCCGCCACGTCCACGGAATCCCCCGACCGGCGTGCCCTGCACGGCCAGTTCCAGCGCCGTTCCGGTACGCGCGGATTCGATCTGATAGGTCGCCCAGGTGTTGTTGCCGCCGCGAGCGATCACGTCGGGGCCGGGCTTGCCGCCCGCAACGGCTTGCATCAGAGAGCCGGCCCGTCGCCAGGTCCAGCCGTCATCAGACACGGAAACTGGTAGCCCGGCGCCGGTCCCGTAGCTGTAGAACTTGCCGTCGTGGAGGACGACCGTCGAGGGATCGTGCAGGCGGGGATCGCCATCGAGGGCAGCAGGGCACCACGAGCAGGACGACGACTGCCGCGAGGAGAGGTCGCATCGGCCGTCTAGCTTGCCGATCTTTGGGGTTGTATGGAACCGGTTCCAGTGCTATCGTCCGCGGTCGTCAAGCAGGCCGCTGATTCCAAGAGGTGTCGATGACCGCCCGCTTCTTCGCGCCCGCCGGGTTCTCACTCGTCCTGGCCATCACCGCGGCCGGCACCGCCGCGGCGCAGCCGCCGGCTGACTGCCGGCCCGAATGGCCTGAACATCCCAGGTGCGCCGTATCCGTGCGTCTACCCCGACAACCGGGTCACATTCCGGGTCGCGGCGCCCGACGCCCAGAAGGTGCGAATCCGGCTGGGTCCGGGATTCGACATGAGCAAGGGCCGGACGGCCTGTGGTACGTCACCACCCCGCCGCAGGTCGTGGGCTTCCATTACTACACGCTCTCCATCGACGGTGCCGTCGTCGCCGATCCGGCCACGCGGACGTTCTTCGGATCGGGCTTCTACAACAGCGCGATCGAGGTGCCGGAACCCGGCGCCGACGGCGATTACTACCAGGCGAAGGATGTCCGCACGGGACAGGTGCGTCAGCAACGGTATTACTCGAAGGTAACCGGCGCGTGGCGGCGCGCCTATGTCTACACGCCGCCGGAGTACGACACCGACGCGCAAAGCCAAGTATCCCGTCCTGTACCTGCTGCACGGCTGGGGCGAGAACGAGCAGGGCTGGCACGCGCAGGGACACGTCGACGTGATCATGGACAACCTGATCGCCGAGAAGAAGGCCAGGCCGATGATCATCGTCATGGACAATCTGAACGCCGTGAAGCCTGGCGAGAGTGCGGCGCTGTATTTCGCGCGCGGAATCTCACGCAGGCCGTGCCCGACACCGCCGCCGGCCGCCGCCTCCTGCAGCTGCACGGGCGCGCCGCGGGCCCGGGCCGCGGCGGACGCGGATCGCTCGCCAGCAGCGTGTTTACCGAGATGATGCTGACCGACTTGATCCCGATGATCGAGCGGACCTTCCGCGTGGCTCCTGGCCGTGAGAACCGCGCCATGGCGGGACTCTCGATGGGTGGCGTGCAGACGTTCAGGACCGCGCTCGCGAATCTCGACAAGTTCGCCTACCTCGGCGGGTTCAGCGGGAGCAGCGGTGGACGCGGCGGCTTCGATCCCGAAGACCGCGCATAACGGCGTCTTCGCCGATGCCGCGGCATTCAATAAGAAGATGAAGGTGCTGTTCCTCGGCATCGGCTCCGTGGAAGGCCCGGGAACGAAGAATTTCAGCGAACAGTTGACGAAGGCGGGCATCAAGAACGTCTATTACGAGTCGCCGGGTACGGCGCACGAGTGGCTGACGTGGCGGCGCTGATTCAAGGAGTTCGCTCCGCTGTCTGTTCCGCTGATCCGATCTGACCCGAGGTGTCACGATGAATCTGAATCTCTTTCGAGTCGCCGTGTTCTCGGCGGCGGCGCTCATCGGCACAACACACGCAGCCAGCGCCGGCGCGGGCCAGGAGCCGGGCGCCCGCCGCGGCGACCCGGCCCTCGTCTCTCCGGAGGTCGCGGCGGACCATCGCGTGACCTTCCGTTTGAGAGCGCCAGAGGCCAAGACGGTGACCGTGTCGGGGACTTCGGTAGCGACACCGCGATGCGCAAGGGCGACGACGGCATCTGGAGCGCGACCATCGGGCCGCTGGATCCGGAAATGTACGTCTACTACTTCACCGTCGATGGCGTGCGGCTGACCGATCCGAGCAACCCGCAGGTGAAGATCGGCTACGTGACCAGCACGACCACCAGCCTCGTCACGGTGCCGGGCGACACGCCGGCGTTCTACGACGTGCAGGACGTCCCGCACGGAGAGATCCGGACGCTGCTCTACAAGTCCCGTTCGAACGGCGTGACCCGCGAGCTGACGGTCTATGTGCCGCCGGGATACGACGAGGCGCGAAACCAGCGCTATCCGGTGCTCTACCTTCTTCACGGCTTCGCGAACGACCATCATTCGTGGCACCGCTACGGCCGCGCGAACGACATCCTCGACAATCTGCTGGCGAGGAAAGATCAAGCCGTTCCTCGTCGTCATGCCGCTGGGCTATGGCGGGGCGCACGTCAACGGCGACGGCACGGGCATCGCGCCCGACGGCGGGCGTCCGGCGGCGACGCGGCGCTCTACGAGCGCGACCTGCTCGAGGACGTCATCCCGATGATCGACAGCAAGTACCGGACGAGGCCGACCGCAAGCACCGCGCGATCGTCGGCTTCTCGATGGGAGGCGGGCAGGCCGGCCGTTTCGGGCTGCGGCATCTCGAAACGTTCAGCCAGGTCGGGCATCATGAGCGCCGGCATGGCGCGGCGGCGCCGACACGGAGCCGACTAGCGACGCTGGCCGCCAATCCGGCCAAGGCCAACAAGCAGATCGATCTGCTGTGGATCGCGTGCGGCAAGGAGGACACCGCGATGAAGGGCGCCAGGACCCTGCACGAGGCGCTGGAGCAGGCCGGCATCGAGCACACGTTCTGGAAACCGAGGGCGCGCATCATTGGCGGGTCTGGCGGCGCTACCTGCGCGACGTCTCGCCGCTGCTGTTCAAGTAAGCCCGCAGGCCAGCGCCCATCACGCACGTCGTCGGTAGCACAGAGCATCGCTAACCTGCGAGCCGCCCGAGGACCTGGGCCTTACGGCGCCTCGAGGTGCGGCCGAATACTTACGGCGACTCAGGACGGGGAATCCTTTACGGGCCAGGCCACACCAATTTCGATACGTCACTGTCGAAGCGCTTCTCCGTCGGCGGGCGCGCGAATGCGGCATTCCGGCCCAGGCACATCTTATTTGCCAAGCGTGCTCCTTCAACCACTCGACCCGAGACGGAGGTCGCTCAGACGCCGTCAGAACCCCACGACGACCGTCACCGACCCGTGACGGCCGGGCGCGTACACCCAGCGCGGTCCGGCGCTCGAGTAGTAGGAATCGTTCAGCAGGTTGCGCAGCGTGCCCACGACCTTGAGCTGTGGCATCACGCGCCAGGAGGCGCCGGCGTCGATCAGGCAATAGCCGGGAGTCGGTACTTCGCTCGGTCCGGCGGCGTCGTGCGAGGCGAACCCGGTCACACGGATGTACGAGCTGACGGCACGGAGGCTGTGCCGCGTCACGAGTGAAATCGACGCCGGCGCGATATCGTCGAGCGGCGTGCCATCGTCGTCGTCGCGGCCGCGGGAGGACTGTGCCGTGACGCTGAGGACGAAGGCGTGGGGAAGTGCCGCACGCGCTTCCAGCTCGACGCCGCGAATGCGCGCGGCGCTGCGGTTCCGGAAGAGGAAGCTGTTCGGTCCGGCCTGGTAGCGTTCGATCAGGTTCGAGATGCGGTAGTCGTAGAGCGCGCTGGAAAGGGCGACGCCACCAGTGTCGTAGCGGGCAATCACGTCCAGCTGGAGACTGGTTTCGGGCTCGAGATCCGGATTGCCCTCGATGAACCCGCGTC
This sequence comes from uncultured Acidobacteriota bacterium, assembly GCA_963785755.1. Classification (GTDB taxonomy): domain Bacteria; phylum Acidobacteriota; class Vicinamibacteria; order Vicinamibacterales; family 2-12-FULL-66-21; genus JACCXG01. The sequence continues at coordinate 7,698 of CAWAXG010000076.1, forward strand.
CAACGGGCCCTCGATAGAAGCGATCCATGAGCATCGGTTCCCTGAAGCCGCGTGACAGCTGCCCGGTCAGGGTGAGCGATGCCACGGGCATGAACGTCGCCGCGGCTGACCCGGCGATGTTGGCATTCGTCACCTCGCGATCGCCGAAATAGCCGCCTTCGTTCGCGCTGCGCACGACATCGCCTCGTATTCCACCGGACAGGCGGAGTCGCCGAGCGGCCTGTACGTCCGCCTGTGTGAAAACACCCGCGTTGGTACGCTTCGCGTCCTCGATCGACGGCGTCGTCTGCGTCGTCACCACCGTGCCCGTCGCGTTGTAAGAGACGACGGTGTCGGTGGATTCGAGCCCGTGGCGCCCGTCGACGTCGCCGCCGAACTGGAGTCTCGCGTTTCCGAATGTCCTGTCGGCCGTCGCGCGCAGCTGGAACTCGCGCGAGTGGACCTCCGCCTGCTCGAGGCTGCGCGGACGCGTGGGTGTCGGCAGCCGATCCTGGTTCGTCTGCTGGCGCACCGATCCGAGCAGCCCGTCCAGTCGAACGCGTTGGAATCCGCCAAGCGATCCGCGGCCGTACGAGACTGTCAGCCGCTGGGAATCCTCGGCCGGCGTTGTTACCTTGACGACATCCACGTCGCTGCGTGGACGTCCAATGTCGCGGCCGAGATCGGTCTGCCAGCCGACCGACAACACCGCAGACGGCGTCGCGTGCTCCCATCGCAGCCTCGCGCCGCCATCGCGCCAGCCGGAGTTTGGCACCGGACCTTCCGGTGAGTCATAACTGTCGAAGTCCCGGCCGCGCACGCCGGCGAGAATGCCACCGTTTCCGTAACCAGCCGACACTTCCAGATCGCCGCTGACCTCGGGAAACCCGCCGCCAAGCGTGCCGGCAAATCGAACCTGCAGAGGGCGGGTGTAGTCAGGCCCGCGTGTCCGCGCGGCGATGACGCCTCCCATCGCATCAGAGCCATACGCGACCGATGCGGGACCGCGGGCGACCTCCACCCGTTCGACGATGGCCGGGTCGAGAAAGGAGGCGTTGGCTCCGGCGCGCCGCTCGCTCGACGCACGGCTGCCGTCGACCATGATGGACGTCCGGCCGCGAGCCAGGCCTCGAATCGCCGGCGTCGCCGACTGGCCTTCGGAGATGACGCTGACCCCCGGAATGTTCTCGAGGATCTCGCCCAGCGTAACCGGATGCCGAAGAGTGATGTCCGCGCCGTTCACGAGCGACGTGGAGGCGCCGGCGGAGACCTCGATGGCCGGCGCGGTGCCGCTGACGTCCATCGACTGCGCAATCGCCCCTTCGACCAGCAGCGTCACCCCGTTCGCCTCATCGAGCGTCGCGAAGTGAATCGGGCGGCAAACGACCCCGTCCTGGAGGATGACGACGAAGACGAGAGGAGGCGCCGCTCTCTGCGGCCACTCGAATCTGCCGTCCGCTCCGGTCCGCACCGATCCGCGGTGGCCGACGACAGTGACTTCGGCGTTCGCGATCGGCGTGCGTCGTCTGGCGTCGATGACCTGTCCGACGAACGCCCGGGCGGGCGCCGCCGCGATCAACAAGCCGAGAAAGGTGAAGGCAGCCACGCGTCTCAACATCGATTGAAGTCTAACAGCTGAGATTCTCCGGCCGAGCTTGGCCGGTTTTCTGTTACAGTCGAGCCAACTTCCCCGGAGACATACTAGATGAAACAGGACGACAAGGCGGGCGAGCCTCGCCTGCTGGCGCGTCGCGAACTGCTGCAGATTGGGGCGCGGGGCTCGCGGCGATGGGTGCGGCCCACGCGACGCCCGCGATCGCAGGCCCGCAGACGCCCGGATCGGGACAGGGACAGGGACAGCGACCGCCGCAGCCGCCCGCGCCGGATACGCTCGCGAATCCAGCGACGATGCGCGTCGAGGACTGGTCGGAGCCGTGGGTATGGCGGCCGGAGGAGTGGCCGGGCCAACCGCTGACGCTGCAGATCGTCGGAAACCGGCACGTCCCGCGGGCGGTCTCGCCTGGCAACCGGTTCACGCCGCTCTACAGCTTCAACGGCTCGAGTCCGGGTCCGACGATTCGCACGCGGGGTGATGCCGTTCTGCGCGTGAAGCTGCGAAACATGCTCGGCCCGAATCACGGGCAGGTGCCGAAAGGGCCAACGCCGGACCCGTTCGAGATTCCGCCGGACGATCTCAAGGCCGCCCTTTGTGCCATTTCGAAGGCCCAGGGGGGCGACTGCTCCACGCCGCCGACGCGGGTGCTCGAGCACCTCGACGAGCTCCTGCACCACATTCCCGCCACACTCGTGGACACGAGCTGCCTCGCCAGCCCCGCGAATGTGCCGCACGGTTCGCACACCACGAACCTGCACACGCACGGCGTCCACGTGCAGCCGGGAACGAATCCGAACGGCACGCAGGGGGACAACACGTTCCTGCGCGTGCTGCCCAGGGGGGACTGGGAGATCCGCCAGCGCGCCGCCGACGGATGCCGCCGCACGCTCGAAGCGCACGAGCGCGTCGGAGAAGCCGACTTCGAGTTCGCGCTCGGGAACGTCATGGGGTCACGAGCCGGCCGGCGCGGCCCGGGCCAGCCCCATCCTCCAGGTACGCACTGGTATCACCCGCACTGCCATGGCGCGACACACGATCAGGTCGCCAGCGGCCTCGCCGGCTTCTTCATCATCGAAGGAGACGTGGACGATGCGATCAATCGGGCGATGACCGGAAAGGACCGGCCGGACCCGACCGAGAAGACCGGGCCGTTCGACTACCGCGAACGCGTCATGATGATTCAGCGCGTCGAGGTCTCGTCGCTCGATATGGACGCCGGTCCCCGACGCAACCAGGGCCGCCTGCCGCCGCCGGTGGCGATCAACGGCGGATTCTCGCCGACGGCGATCTTCATGCGTCCCGGCGCCGTGGAGAGGTGGCGCGTGCTCAACGCGAGCGTCGACGGCCGCGGCACGAAGAGCTTCATGGTGCTCGAGGGGCAGTTCGTGTTCGCGGATCGACAACTGTGGAAGGTCAAGCCGGGCGAAAACGCTGCTGCGCCGCGCGTCGTGGAGCCGGCAACGCGGCAGGACGTCGAGGACGCGACGCGGACCATCTACCAGCTGTCGTTCGACGGGATCACGCTCGTCACCGTCGAGAACGGCCGGGCCCGCCACACCATCAAGGATCTCTCGAAGCAGAACGCGGGAACGAGGAGCCCGCTCGATCGGCAGCCGGCGGCGGGCGAGGACCCCACGAAGGCGATGCTGCGCAACGTCGAGGACTGCTACCGCGACGGCGAGAGCGTGCGGAACCTGTTCGTCCGTCCCAATCAGATCTTCCTGACCAACGCCAACCGCGCCGACGTCTTCTTCAAGGCCCCGGTCGACGCCGCCGGCAAGGTCTACACGATTCTCGCGCAGGAATTTCTCCTGCACACGGACAACTTCCATCAGCGCCTGCAGGTGGGGATCGCTTCGGGCCGCAGCGGCTTCTCGGCCGGCAACCCCGCGCCGATCGACGTCGTCGTGGGTTACGTCCGCGTCGCCGGCGCGCCGGTGCAAGGGGGCGATTTCGACGTCATGAGCCTCCGGGATCGACTGCCGGAGGTGCCGCCGTATCTGCAGCCGGTCGCCGACGACGAGCTGCGGGTCCCGGCGCCGGAGGCATCACGCCGCAAGGTGCCGGCAGGGAGCTTTCGCACGCGCGTCATGAGTTACTCCGGATACGGTCCGACCGACTTTCCGCTGATCGAAGTGCCCGAAGCGTTCGCACGCAAGCACCCGGAGATGAACAAGCTGCGCTGGGCGGAGATCGACGGCACACGCGTGTTGCTGGCGCCGTACTCGAGGACCATGGCGATCAACGGGGAGTTCGACCTCGCCGCGAACCCGGAGCCGCCGGTCCCGCAGAAGTTCGGGCATCACGATCCGCATCACCCGCGTGCGCTCGTCGACACCTCTGAGGAGTGGGTGCTCTACAACTGTTCGATTCCGCTCTGGAGCCATACCAACAAGGAGAAGTTCAAACAGCCCGGTCAATACGCGCTTCACTATCAGGCCTATCCCATCAGCAAGGCCGAAGGGCAGGCCCGCTTCGCCCGCGATCCGGAGTTCCAGATCACCACGAAGGGCGCCGATCATCCGTTCCACATCCACGTCAACCCGATCTGGGTCACGCGCATCGAGGTGCCCGACGATCAGGGGCGTCTCCACAACGTGCTCGACGAGCCGCTGTGGATGGATACCGTGTCGATTCCGCGCGGCGGGCGCGTGGTGTTCCGATCGCGCTTCGCGGATTACACCGGCATGTGGGTGAATCACTGCCACATCCTGATGCACGAGGATCACGGGATGATGCAGGCCGTGCAGGTCCTGGCGCAGGCCGGCGAGGCGAACTACCGGCCGCGCACCCGCGTGGCGTCGCACCGGATGTCGGCGGCCGACGTCACCGCGATCTATCCGGCGCCGTCGCTCGACCTGATGTACAGGCAGAGCCTCTCGTTTGTTGACGGGAGTCCGGAGCTGGGACAGCAGTTTCCAGGGTTTCCGCTCGACGTGCCGAGGCTGGTCCAAGGTTAGAGGGGCCAGGAAGAACCGCCAGCTGTTCTTCGACAACGGGTTCGCGATCCCCGCCGGTTCTGCGATCGCCGGCCTCGAAGTGCGGCTGCGCGCACGCTCGGGCAGCACGTCCGGCGCGCCGCGGATGTGCGCGTAGCTTTCCGCTGCGCCAACTGGACGGCGGCGGCCCACGACGCTTACCGAGCTCAGCGTGAACGGTGGGCGCGGACCCCTTCAATTCGACGCCGCTGTACGTCATCGAGCCAAATGGCGCGGTTGGCAGGTATTCTTGCGCGGGTTGGTGATGCGCATCGCGAATTCCCTCGCCCGTGGCGCGATCCTGCTGGCTGCGGCGACCGCGTACCTGGCTGGTGTGTTTGAGTGGCCTGCCCGATCCTTCGCGATCTCAGGCCCTGGTGATTGGCTCGATCCCTACTTCATCAACGGCATTCTCGAGCACTGGTACTGGAGCATCACGCACCTGTCGGATCCGGCGTCGCCCGTCATGTACTTCCCCGCGCACGGCACGCTTGGATACTCGCACGGCTTGATCGGGTACGCGCCGTTCTACATCCTGGCCAGGCCCTTCCTTCATCCGTTCCAGGCTGCTGCACTCACGCTCTTTCTCGTGATCGAAGTCGGCACTGTGGCTCTGTACCTGGTTTTCCGGCGGCTCAAACTCGGCTTTGTCGAGGCCATGGCGCTCGTGATGTTCTTCCTGACGTCCGAGAACGTGATCAACGCCGCTTCCGGTCACTGGTCGCAACAGCTCTCAGTGTTCCTGTTTCCCCCGGTCATTCTGCTGGCGCTCTCCGCCGTCGGCCGTCGATCCACCCTGCTGGCTGGACTCGCCGGCTGTTTCGCGATGCTGTTGTTCGCGCAGGATTTTTACCCGGCGGTCTTCGCCGTCATGCTGACCTTTCTCTTTGTTGCCGGCTTTCTGCCGCTGACACGCGGCTGGCGACTCGCGCTCGCAGACCTCGCCTCGCGGTTGTGGGCCTCGTTGACAGCCATCTGGCGTGATGTGCCGCCGTCCAATCAGCCGAGACCTGGACGGGTCTGGCTAGTCTCCGCGATTGGTCTGTCGTTGTGGTCGCTAATCGTGTTGGTCCACCCGATCGATCCGTTTCAGGTGGGCCCGCTGCGTCTGTCCGCACGGCACCCGGGACGTCCGCTGTGGCTCGCGGCGGGCCTGAGTGGGTGGTGGGTCTTCCGCCACTGGTCGGTGACTCGTCGACTCGAAACTCTTGTACGACGACGGCGAGGCGTTCGGCAGATCGCCTCGTCGCTTCGCACATCCGAGGCGTTCCAGTTCCTGAGCCGGCTCTGGGACGCGCATCGGGCCGTGGCCTTGCCGATGGCGCTCGGCGCCGTTCTCGGCATCCTGGTCTTTCTCTGGATTTACATCCGCGCCTATCTGGAACACCCGGCGTTTCCGTCCGAGCAGCTGGTCGGGCAGCTCACAAGCATCCACCCGTGGGCGTGGCGGCAACTCTCAGACATTGGGGAGTTGATCGAGGTCTACCGAAGCCGCCGTCCGTTCGAGGCCGTTCTGCTGGTCTCGGCCCTGGCGTGGCTGCCGGTGTCTGCTGTTGATCGCCGTACGCGTCTCTATATCGCGTGGTGCGCGTTCATCTCGTTGATTGTGTTGATCAGTCCATTGCGCATCGGGGAGCTTTCCCTGTGGACGGCGTTCTTGAGGCATATTCCGGGCCTGTCCGTCGTGCGCGATCCCAAACGGCTGATCGAGATGTTCGAGTTGGCGGTGGGATTGCTGCTCGCAATATTCGTTGCCCGGCTTCGGGCCAGATCGATTCTTCGGATATCGGTGACGGGGATCCTGTGTGCACTCATGTTCCTGAATTGGAATCGCAAGCACTTCGACTTCTTTCGCGCCGATCGTCTCTTCGACCAGTGGGTCGAGGCGCCGATTGCCGTCGATCGCAGCTGCCGGTCCTTTTTCATCAAAGGCGCTTCCGCAACGTACATGACCGCTCGGCCCGGCCACATGTGGAGTCTGTATGGTGTGGACTCGTGGTTCATTGCCATGCGCTACGGCATACCGACGCTCAATGGATACAGCGCGTGGGCGCCCGAGACATGGCAATTGGCGAATCCTCAGGAGGCGGGTTATATCCAAGCGGTCCAGCGGTGGATCGGCCAGAACCAGCTGACCGAGGTCTGCGTGCTGGATATCGACGCCAGAACCATGACGCCCTACATGTCAGCCGGGTCTGCCGGAGCGTCCTCGCGCTAGTCCCCTGGAAAACGGAATTGCCAGGAGAAATGCGCGACTGGTGAGCTAACAGGTTCGCGCCATGGCCTTTAACGCAGGCGTAGCATGAGGGAGCCCGAAGGGAGAACCCATGTCGGTCAGAACCAGCTCGCTCGTACAGAATCTCTTCACCGGCCCGATCGATGTGGTGGGTGACATCCACGGTGAAATTGATGCGCTGCAGAATCTGTTGACGCGCCTTGGATACGGTGCGGATGGTTCGCACTCGGAGGGGCGGAGACTTGTCTTTGTCGGCGATCTGACCGATCGAGGCCCCGATAGCCCTGCCGTTGTTCGCCTGGTCAAGCAGTTCGTGGAATCGCTCCGCGCCCAGTGTGTGCTCGGCAACCACGATCTGAACTTGCTTCTGTGCAATCTCGCGGAACAGCGAAGGGGCTCCGAGCACCCGTTTGGAAAGACCCGCAAGCACGATAATCATTGGTTCTTTGGCGAGCAATCGTCGCTCGACAAATCCTGTGAGCCAACACCGGCAGTGCTGGCGGACGATCAGATCAGACAATGGGTCGTAGACTTCCTCACTTCTCTGCCGCTTGTACTCGAACGAGACGATGTTCGCGTGGTTCATGCGTGCTGGGATGATTCGATGGTCGAGATGGCTCGTCGCTCGTCGGATACGGTGACACTCTACAGTCAGCATCACGATCGGATCGAAGCTGACCTTAGGAATCAGGCGGAATTAGATCTGACCGATCGGAAGCTTCTCCACCAGAACGGCAATCCGGTGAAGGTGCTCACGTCGGGAAAAGAGAGTCGGACCAGAACTGGGTTTGTGGCTAGCGGGGAAGTACGGTACGAAGAGCGAGTCAAGTGGTGGAACGACTACCAAGACCGACAGTTGTGCGTGTTCGGTCATTACTCGAACGGGCGTGAGCAAACGAGCACGTCATCGCAAGCGATCTGTATTGACTTCGCGGTGGCCTCGCGGTGGGAAGAGCGCAGGCAGAAAGCGTTTTCCGGCACCTACAAAGGAAGCTTGGCAGCACTACGACTTCCCGAGGGAAGTGTCGTGACCGACGATGGGGCGGAGAAGACGCTCGCATGGTCTAGATGAAGGCACGGCTCGTCAGCACGGCCTTCTCCCGCCACCAGGGACTCAAGGGCTTGACGGCTGCCACAAATTGTATCAGTATACCCATACACTTGCACTTCGCCGAACAGTAGACCTTCTTCGATGGACATCACCATCAACGTGACCGACGGCGTGCCGATCTATCGGCAGATCGTCAACCAGGTCAAATACTTAGTGGCATCAGGGCTGCTCCTGCCCGGCGAAGAGCTTCCGCCCATCCGGACGCTGGCGCTGCAGCTGAAGGTCACGCCAAACACGATCGTGAAGGCGTACGGCGAATTGGAGATCGCGGGAGTCGCTTACTCGCGCCGCGGCTCGGGCACGTTCGTCTCGGAAGGGCGTCCGCAGCTGGCGCTCCGGGAACGGCGCCGCATCATCGAGCAGCGCATCGACGCCCTGCTGGCCGAGGCGCACCAGTTGAACTTCACCGCGGACGACATCCTCCGGATGGTCCGCGAACGCAAAGCGGCCATGGATCCCGGGACCACCGCCGAACCGGCGGACGTGGAGAAATAGCATGGGACAGATAGTCGACGTCAACGACCTCTCGCGATCGTTCGGCAGTAAGAGCGCGCTCGACGGAGTGTCCTTCCGCGCCACCGCGGGCCAGGTCTACGGCCTCGTGGGCGCCAACGGCGCCGGCAAGACGACGCTCCTCAAGCATCTGCTCGGGCTGCTGCGCGCCGCCACCGGCTCGGTGCGCGTCTTCGGCCTCGACCCGGTTCGCGACCCTGTCGGCGTGCTGAGCCGCGTCGGCTACCTCTCCGAGGAACGCGAGCTGCCGGAGTGGATGCGCGTCGACGAGCTGATGCGCTACACGCAGGCCTTCCATCCGACGTGGGATGCGTCGTATGCGCGCGAGCTGCTCGAGTCGTTCGCGCTGGATCCGTCCAAGAAGGTCAAGGAGCTCTCGAAGGGCATGCGCGCCCAGGCCGGCCTGATCGCGGCGGTGGCCCATCGTCCCGAGCTGCTGATTCTGGACGAGCCCTCCTCCGGCCTCGACGCGGTGGTGCGCCGCGACATCCTCGACGCCATCGTCCGCACCGTGGCCGATGACGGGCGGACGGTGATCTTCTCGTCGCATCTGCTCGACGAGGTGGAGCGGATGTCGGACCACGTGACGCTGATGCACCACGGGCGCGTGACGCTGAGCGGCGCACTCGACGACGTGCGCCGCGGCTACCAGCGCAGCCGCGTGCGGTTCGTCGAGCACTTCGATCAACCGCCCGTCCTCGAGACCGCGCTGGCCATGGAAGGTGGTGGCCGCACGTGGAGCGTCGTCCACAGCGGATCGCTCGAGCAGTTCCATCACTCGGTCCTTGCGCTCGGCGGTGAGGTCGTCGAATCGCGCGACGCCACGCTCGAAGAAATCTTCCTGGCGCGCGCCGGCCGCAGCCGCCAGCCGGTGGAGGCGGCATGGCCATGCGGTCGCCGCATCCTCGCGATGCTGTGGGAGATCTGGCGGGTGACACGCGTCGAGGCCGCGTGGAAGCTTGCTCTTGGGATCGTTGGGGGACTCGCCGTATTGGCCCTGTGCGCTACCGTTGCGCCTGCCGACAATGCGAAGAAGTATGAGGACATCATGGACAACGGCGCGGCGGCCGCCATGATCCTCCTCGTCCTGCCGCACTTAGTGAGCTGGCTATCTCTTGCGAGGCTCAATGGCGGTCGACCCGGCTTTCCGCTCTATCTCCATTACACCCGTCCGGTTCGGACGGCAGTCATCGTCGGGCTTCCGATGGCGTATCTCACCGCCATGTCGTCGGCGGTATACCTCGTGTCGGCGCTTCTGCTGAGGGTGACCTCGGGCTATGCGTTCCCACTACTGCCCGTCGCCGCATGGATCGCGGCCCTCACCCTGATCGGGTTGGCGGCGACCTGGTCGACCCGTAACAGGACCATTCAGGTGTGCGTGATGATATTTGCCATCACGAAAGCCTTTGGATTGGCCATGGAGCGCCTTACCGCAGTGG
>CAWAXG010000077.1:0-12225 GCA_963785755.1 uncultured Acidobacteriota bacterium
GATCTGCTGCGCCGAGGCGGGAAGCGACAGGCCGACGCACAGAACCGAGAGCGCAGAGACGCGTGTCATGTTGTCTCCGTGAGTCGATCAATAATTTTGCCGGCGGCTCGTCACATTGGCGGAGTAACGGGGAGCGTGCATGTCGAATAGTCAGGCCAGCGGCAGTGTCATCATCACCGCCGCCGTCACAGGGGCGATTCATACGCCCACCATGTCGCCCCACCTGCCAATCACGCCTGAACAAATCGCCGCAGACGCGATCGGCGCAGCCGAGGCCGGTGCGGCGATCCTGCACCTGCATGCCCGCAATCCCGACAATGGCAAGCCGGATCAAACGCCCGCGGCGTTTGCCAGGTTTCTGTCACGCATCAAAGCGTCCACCGAGGCGGTGATCAACATCACCACCGGCGGCAGTCCATTCATGAAGGTCGAAGAGCGGGTGTTGCCGGCGGCACAGTTCAAGCCCGAGGTTGCCTCGCTCAACATGGGCTCGTTCAACTTCGGCCTCTACCATCTCGCCGCGAAATACGAGACCTTCAAATACGACTGGGAGAAGCCGCACCTCGAGTCGACCCGCGATCTCGTCTTCCGCAACTCGTTCAAGGACATCGAGTACATCCTCGAGACCTGCTACGACAACGGCACGCGATTCGAGTTCGAATGCTACGACGTCGGGCACCTGTACAACCTCGCGCATTTCGCCAACCGGGGTCTCGTGAAGCCGCCCTTCTTCGTGCAGACGGTCTTCGGAATCCTCGGCGCCATCGGAACGCATGCCGAAGACGTGATGCACATGAAGCGCACGGCCGATCGCCTGTTCGGCGCCGACTATCGCTGGTCAGTACTCGGCGCCGGCGCGAGCCAGCTGCGAATCGCCGCCATGTCTGCATCGCTCGGTGGTCATATCCGCGTCGGCCTCGAGGATTCGATCTGGGCGGGCAAAGGCAGACTCGCCACGTCCAGCGCCGAGCAGGTGCGAATGGCTCGCCAGATCGTCGAGGGGCTCGGACTCGCGATCGCCACGCCCGCCGGCGCGCGAGCCATCCTGTCGCTGAAGGGCGGCGACCAGGTCGCCTTCTGAATCTAGAAAGGGAGAAGGGAGTAAGGCAGAAAGTCACGCACTATCCGTTCTCCCTTATCCTTCTGCCTTGGAGGTTGCTTCAGCAACCTGTCAGTGAATCGTCCAGCCCCCGTCGACCATCAGCACGTGCCCGACGACCATGTCGGATAGATGGCTGGAGAGGAACAGCACGGCGCCGACGAGATCCTCCGGCTGATTCCATCGCCCCGCCGGCAGCATCTGCGTCGTCGCCCATTCCTTGTATCCAGGCCGCTCGAGAATCACCTTTCGCGACTCGGTTTCGGTGATGCAGGGCGCCACGACGTTGACGCTGACGCCGTGCTTCGCCCATTCGAGCGACAGCGCACGTGAGAGGTGGTGCACGCCAGCCTTGACCCCGGCATAGACGGAGCGTCCCTGGAACGCGACGATGCCGAAGTTCGAGCCGATGTTGATGATCTTGCCGCGCCCCTGCGGAATCATGACGCGCGCCGCGGCCTGGCAGGCGAAGAACACGCTCTTCAACGAGGCCGATACCGTCTTGTCGAACTCCTCCTCGGTGACGTCGAGCGCCGGTGTCGTGCCCGTCCAGCCGGCGTTGTTGACCAGGATGTCGACGCGCCCGAACGTCTCCTTCGCCACATCGACCATCCGGCGCACGTCGTCGACTCGTGCGACATCGGTCGGCTGAATCACCGCCTTGCGGCCCAGCTGTTCAATCTCCGCCTGAACCGCCCTGATTTCGTCCTGCCGCCCGTCAGGGTGCTTGGCGAGCACGAGGTGGGCGCCCGCCTGGGCGAGGCCGAGCGCGATGGCCCGGCCGATGCCCTGCGAAGCGCCGGTGACGATGGCGGTCTTGTCCTGCAGGCCGAAGCTCGAATAGTCAAGTTCACATCTGCTCCATTTCATTCGCTCGCGGTCGCCGCTAACGCGGCGACTTCCCTCAGCCTTCGCGCTCTGTCACGCGAAGGCTGCCCGCCGTAGCCTTGGCGAAGGCGGGCCCGGTTACCGCCGGCGAACGCTACGGCCGGCAAGCCGGCGCTCGCTTCTAGCTCGCTTCATTCCGCCAGCGCTGCGTCGCTGGCTCCATTCCGCTCGCGCCCCGTCGACCACCTTCCACAGCCTGCCTCGCCGAAGCAACGCCGCCGTGTTGCGAAGGCGGGCCGGCTCGCTCCGGCAAGCAGGCACGGGATCTTCCGAGCCCCGAGTCCGAGCCGTCCGCCCCGAACACCGACGTGAAATCCCGTTCGCAGGTGTTCTTGTCAAATCAGGCCGCGGATCGTGCCGCCGATATCGAGCGCGGCGCCGGTGATGAACCTGGCGAGCGGCGACGCGAGAAACACGGCGGCGTGCGCGACGTCCTCCGGCTGACCGATGCCCATCGGCATCTGCCGATCCTGCAGGAAACGCTGCACGGCGGTGTCGCGGTCGGTGCCGTAATGCGCGACGAGTTGATCGACAATGCCGCCGGGTCTCGTCCACATGCGCGACCAGATCGGTCCCGGCAAGACGGTGTTGACGCGCACGGCCGGCGCGTACTGTTTGGCGAGCGCCTTGGTCACATACAGCAGCGCCGCTTTGCAGGCGCCGTAGTCGACGAACCCGGGCTCCGGCTGTTTGGCGAGATCGGAACCGGTATTCACCACGGCCCCTGAGCCGCGGGCAGCCATGCGCGGCAGCAGTGCGCGGCAGGTCCGCACCGTTCCCATCAGGTTCACGTCGATCGACTTCGCCCAGCGCTCGTCGGTGATGTCTTCGAACGGCGTGGAATCGCCGACACCCAGGTTGTTGATCACGATATCCGGCGCGTTCCCGAACGTGCTGAGCACGGTCTCGATCGCGTGCTGCACGCCGTCGCCCGTCGCCAGGTTGGCGGTGATCGTGCCGCGCCACTTATGCGCTTTCTCGCGGAGGACGTCGCCGTCCTGATCGCTGACCAGGACCTCGGCGCCTTCGCTCGCCAGCAGATCGGCGATCGCCTCGCCGATACCGTGCGCTCCGGCGCTCACGTAAGCGGTCTTGCCGCGCAACTGATAGTCCACCTCTGTCCTCGTTCCTCGTCGCGTTCACCGCGTGGCGTGGCTTCCGGCTTCAGCCGGAAGGCTGCGGCTGTCGTGAATCTATGGATCGCTTCACGCAGCCTTCCGCCTGAAGGCGGAAGCCACGCTGCCGCGATCAGGTCAGCATAGAATCGTGGCTTTGACATTTCCGCATCGTGGCACTATCGTCTCCGCTAGAGGCGGCGCGAAGCATAATCGATAATCTGTAATTGCGCTAGCTTCTTGAGCGGCCTGCTACTTATAAGGACAACCGCGGCCAACTCCGGCGCTGGCGCGAGTGCCGCAGCCGCGGAGCTACGCGTGGCGACAGCGGCGTGCCTTCAAGGCAACAGGAGGTCAGGAGATCAGGAGGAATGGTTTTACCAAGACTCCTCCTGAACTCCTGTCCTCATGTTTCAGCTCTTGTTGTCGCGGTTGACGGCGATTGACGCATGATGTGTCTCCGGAACTCACCAGGCAACCATGGACCAGGACAAACAGCCCCGCCCGCTCGAACGACGCGTGTTCCGCGAGGAAATCCGGGAAAAGCTGATCGAAGACATTCTGAACGGCCGCCTCGCACCGGGCTCGCGCATCGTCGAAACACGCATCGCGCAGCAGTTCGGCGTCAGCCAGGGACCGGTGCGTGAGGCGTTGCGGGACCTGGAGCTGTTCGGCTTCGTCGTCAGCTCACCCTTCCGCGGTACCCAGGTCCGAAAGATCTCCACCGAGGAGCTGCTCGAGATCTATCCAATCAGGGCGGCACTCGAGGGAGTTGCCGCGCGCGCCGCCGCCGTCCGCATCGATCAGGCGACGCTCGAACATCTGGAGGAGCTGATCGGTGTCATGCGCGAGGCCGCTGCCCGCGACGATCATCCGGCGGAAGCGGATGCGGACCACAGCTTTCACCACGCGATCGTCAAGGCGTCGGGCAATCGCATGCTCGAGCACGTGTGGCAGACGATGCGGCTCTCGATCACGACCTGCCTGACGGTCTCCATCACCCATCGATCGCTGCACGAGATTGCCGAGCGCCACGTCGCGGTCCTCGAGGCGCTGCGTTCCGGCGATCCCGACCGCGCCGAATCGGCGATCAGGCGCCACATCGAAGAGCCCGGCGAGTGGGCTCGCTCCGCACATCAGCAGGAGCAGGCCGCCAGTCCGGCCGAGCCGGACGAGAAGGAAGCGGCTCATCTCAAGGGAGAAGGCAGAAGGCAAGAAGCTCCGCCTGTACCTTTTCCCTTCTGGCTTCTGCCTTGACTACGTCGGGATACCAACCGCCGTTGACGTTGATCGTCTGTCCCGTGATGTAGCCGTTGGCTGCGAGCATCACGGCGACGTCGGCCACCTCGTCCACCGACCCGAACCGGCCCACCGGAATCAGATCCGCGCGCGCATTCGGGTTCGACGTGACCATGTCCGTCTCGATGAGCGCCGGCGCGATCGCGTTGACGGTGATGCCCTCTCGGGCCAGGTGCCTGGCGTAGTAGCGCATCATCCCCAGCATGCCGGCTTTCGACGCCGCGTACTGCGGGCTGATCACGCCACCGATCTGGGCGGCCACCGAGCTCAGGTTGATGATGCGCCCGAAGCCGCGGCTGCGCATGTCGGCGAGCACCGCTTGCGTGACCAGGAAGCAGGACTTGAGGTTGCCGTCGATGATCTCGTCCCAGTCGGCTTCGGTGATCTCGTCCAGCCGCTGCGGGCGCGCGATGCCGGCGTTGTTCACGAGGAGGTCGACCGGCCCGAGCGCGGCTCGAACCTCGCCGACGAGCCGCTGCACGTCTGCCGCGACTGACACATCCGCCGCGATCGCGATTGACTTGCGGCCGAGCGCGCGAATCCGTGTCGCGCACCATGTCCGCATCTGCCGCGCGCGACCGGTAGTTCACCGCGACGTCGGCGCCCGCTTCAGCGAGCGCCAGCGCGATCGCGCGTCCGATGCCGCGGCTGGCGCCGGTGACGAGCGCGACGCGGCCGGTGAGGTCGGGAGGATACGGAGGCACCGGATCTCAAAAACGGAGAAACGAAGTCAACGGAGCGAACGGAGGATCATAGTGTTGCTTGTCGCCCGGGGTCTGAAGACCCCAGGCCCACAGGTCGGGCTGGAGGCAGAGTGTGGCGGCCGGGTCTTTAGACCCGGCTGGCAATTCAGAAAAACCAAATTGTATTCTTCGTTTTCTCCGTTGGCTCCGTTGCTCCGTTTTTGAAATCCGGTGTGCCTCCGTGTCCCCTCCGCGGCCTCACTCCGGCAGCGCGAACGCGATGTAGCCGGTTGGCGGCGTGACTCCCTCCGGCCTCGGCCACTGGCCCGGCAGGCGGCGTGTCGCCGGAGACGGCCACCAGCACGTACTGCCGGCCGCCGATCTGATACATCGAGTGCCCTCCGCGGATGGTGCCGCCGAGCGCCGGCGACGTCCACAGCAGCTTGCCACTGTCGGAGTCGTACGCGCGCAGTTTGCTGTCGCCGCCCGGAGCGAAGATCAGGCCGGCAGACGAGACGATGAGGCTGCTCCTCATCTGCGGCACACCGGTGCCCGTAATCCCGTGCGCCGCCAGCCGGGCATCGTCTCCCAGGCCCACCTGCCACTTGATCGTGCCCGTGTTCAGGTCGTAGCGCGTGAGCTTCGTGAAGGGCGGCTTCATCATGGTGCCGATGGTGCCGTAGGCATTGATGACGTACTGCGGCGTCTGCTCGACCCCGTCGGGATAGGGCCTTGGACCGCCGGCGCGGCCGCGGCCACCGGCTGGACCGGGCCGCACCCGCGCGCCTCCGGAGCCGACGACGGGCCCCGGCGGGAACGTGCGAGCTTGCGCCGCGACCGCGGCCGGCAAACGCAGCTCCCGGGGGCGCCACGATATAGGTGACGAGCGTCTCCATCTCCACGTCGGTGATGTGCGGAAACGCCGACATGCGGCCCTTGCCGTTCATGATCGTCGCCCGCACCGTCGCCGCGTCGAGCCGGCCCGGCACGTCCAGCAGGGACGGCCCGCTCTGTGTGCCACCTCGGTCCGGCCCGTGGCAGACGGCGCACTCGCGCTGGTACGCGGCGGCGCCTGGAGGACCGCCGGCCTGCGGGTTCTTGACCAGGTGGAGGATGGCCGGGTTGTCCTGGCTGATGACGTAGACGGCGCCGTTGGTCGGCTCCGCCGCCGTGTACCGAAGAGCGCGCCGCCGTTGCTGCCCGGGATGTGCAGCGTGTCGTCGAAATGGATGGGGGTGAACAGTCCCTGATTGCGCGACGCGGCGAGGCGCTGCTTGAACTTCTCGCGTTCCGCGTCGCTGACGATCGGATGCGGGTTGATGTCGTCGGACGTGAACGTCTGCTTGCTGAAGGGCGGCGGGGCTGTCGGGAACGGCTGCGTCGGCCAGGACTGTTCACCCGGCATGTCGCTCTTCGGCACGGGGCGTTCCTCGATCGGCCAGATGGGCACGCCGGTCACGCGGTCGAAGACGTAGAGGAATCCCGTCTTGCCGGCGACCGCGACCGCGTCGATGCTCTTGCCGTTCCGCTTGATGGTCGTCAGCTGCGGCGCCGCGTTGCCGTCGAAATCCCAGAGGTCGTGGTGGGACATCTGGAAGTGCCACAGCCGCTTGCCCGTTCGCGCGTCGAGCGCGACGATCGAGCTGCCGAACAGGTTCGCGCCAGGCCGGTCCGCCCCGTAGTAGTCGTAGGTGGGGGACCCGACGGGAAAGTACGCGATGCCCCGCCTCGTGTCGATCGTGATCTCGCCCCACGTGTTGACGCCGCCGACGTACTTGTACGCGTCCTTCGGCCACGTCTCGTAGCCGAACTCTCCCGGATGCGGAACGGTGTGGAACTGCCACACGAGCTTTCCCGTGATCACGTCGAAGGCGCGGAGATCGCCGGGCGGTGACAGGTAGCCCTCGCCCGTCGCCGACCCGAGCAGGATCAGGTTCTCGAAAATCCGTCCCGGCGTGCCGGACTGGATGCGCCCGATGGTGGCCGGATCGCGTCCCAGTCCTTCCCGCAGGTCGACCACGCCGTCCTTGCCGAACTCGTAGATGGGTTGACCTGTCGCGGCGTTGATCTCCTGCAGGTAGTCGTTCATGGAGAAGATCAGCCGCCGGTCTTTGCCGTCCTTGCTCGCCCAGTAGTTCATGCCGCGGGCGGTCATCGCCTGCATGCCCTCGCGGATCCAGATTTCCTTTCCGGTCTTCGCATCGAGTGCGATCAGCGACCCGTTGCGCCCGCGGCCGTAGATCACGCCGCCGACGACGATCGGATTGGAGCCGGTCTCGCCGTAGGGATAGGTCCAGGCGATCGCGAGCTTCTCGACGTTCGCCTTGTTGATCTGAACGGCGTCGAAATAGCGGGCGCTGGCGGGGCCGCCGGCGTAGTCGGGCCACCACGCGTCCTGGTCTGCCGATCTCAGCGCCGTGGCGGAAACGAACAGCGCGCCGAGAAAGCAGAGCCCCAAGGCTCGCGGGCCCGGTGTGATGAAACGATGGTTTGGCACTGGTAGTGTTTAGTGATAGCCTCGCGCAAAATAATCGATTCTTTTCAGACGCGCAACCTTAATTACTGATTGCTGAAAGTAATCGGACGCTGACAACTCGTCACGAATGATCCGCGGCTCCTTCGACGCTCGAGTGCGACTGGCGTGTCAACAGGAACGACCGCGGTCTCCGGCTGGTATCACCACGAAAGGTCCCATGATGCGCATTCGTCAGGCTTCGGCGTGTGCTGCCGCGATCGCTGCCGCCCTCGCGTTCACCACCGGGCTCACACAGGGCGCCTCGAAAAACTTCGTTCCCGACGTGACCTTCAAAGGCTCGAACCTGTCAGGATGGCGGCCGCTCGGCGAGGCGAAGTGGCGCGCGGAGAACGGCGAGATCATCGCGACGCCCAACGGCGGCAGCGGATGGCTGATTCTCGACAAGTCCTACCAGGACGTCGCGTTCTTCTCCGAGTTCCGCTGCGCGCCCGGATGCACGGCGGGGCTGCTGCTCCGCGCCGAGAAGACGGCCGACGGCGGGTTGAAAGGCATCTTCGTCTCGCTCAACCCGGCGGATCCCGCCTCGTATCGCGTCACGCTCGATCCCCAGGGTAAGGAGACATCGCGGGAGCGCCTGCGGCCGGCAGGCGGAGGGCAGGTTCGGGTTGCGCCGCCTCCCCCGCCGGCGGCGGACGCGGCCGGCGGACGCGGTGCCGCCGGAGGGCGTGGCGCGGCGGCCGCGCCAGCGGGACGCGGGGGCGGCGGTCCGGCTTTCCCGCAAATGCCCGGAGGCATGCCCTCGCCGATTCCTCGCCCGTCGAACGAGATGAAGGCCGGCGAGTGGAACACGATCGACATCGTGCTCGATGCGAACATCCTGCGGCCGTTCCTGAACGACGCCGGCGGCATCAGCGGTGGCGTCGCGGAGGAGGAATACGGCCGCTCCGGCGCGATCGCTCTGTTCGCGGGCGGAACCGGGGAAGCGCGGTTCAAGGACGTCTCTTACAAGGACCTGCAGCCGAGAGTGGCGCTGACGGAGGACGTGTCGTCCCGGTTCCGGATGAAGGCGCTCAACGAGTTCTACTACTCGTGGGGTCCTGACGTCGCCGACATCAACAGGGATGGCGTTCCCGACATCGTGGCCGGGCCGTATTACTACCTCGGGCCCGACTACAACGTCGCGCGCGAGATCTACATGGCCGCCACCATCGATGCGGGCACCAGGTACTTCAATGGCGTGCAGTTCACCTACGACTTCACCGGCGACGGCTGGCCGGACGTGATCAATTCCCTCTTCACACAGCCCACGGTCCTCTATGTGAATCCGCGCGGAGAGTCCCGCCGCTGGGACATGTACACGGTGACGGATCGCATCACCAGCGAGCTCGCGCTGATGAAGGACGTCAACGGCGACGGCAAGCTGGAATACATCTTCAAGGACGCCAGCAACCAGTTCGTCTACGCCAACCCCGACCCCGCGAATCCCACCGGCACGTGGCCCACGCACGCGATCAGCGCGCCCGGTCCGTGGGCGAATCACGGCATGGGCGTGGGGGACGTCAACGGCGACGGCCGGGTCGATTTCGTGAACGCGTATGGCTGGTGGGAGGGACCGGCGAAAGGCAGCGCCGATACCTGGGCCTACCACCCTGGCGCGTTCGGAAAGTGGAGCCGCTCGAGCCCTGGCGGGGCGGAGATTGGCGTGTACGACGTGAACGGCGACGGGCTGAACGATCTCGTCACCAGCCTGCAGGCGCACGGGTGGGGGCTGTCCTGGTTCGAGCAGAAGAAAGCGGGAGACGGTACCATCAGCTTCGTCGAGCACCCGATCATGGGGGACTTCTCGACGAGGAATGCCGGCGGCGTGACGTTCTCGCAGCTCCACGGGTCGGCCATCGCGGACATCGACGGCGACGGCATCAAGGATTTCGTCACCGGCAAGCGCTTCTGGTCGCACCTGGACACGTACCTCGATCCCGATCCGCACGGCGCGCCCGTGTTGTACGTCTACCGGACGGTCCGCAATCCAAGGCGCCGGGTGGCGCCGAGTTCGTGCCGGAGCTCGTGCACAACCGATCGGGCATCGGCTCCAACGCCGCGGTGGTGGATCTGAACAAGGACGGTGCCGCCGAGATCATCGTCTCGACCAAGCGCGGCACGTTCATCTTCTGGAACAACTGGAAGAAACCAGTAGCCAGTAGCCAGTAGCCAGTGGTTCCCAGACAACGGATCTGGCAACTGGCTGACTGGCAACTGGTTACTCCGGATCCTGGTTGAACCTGCAGGAGGCACTCTTGAGACTGAAGGGCAAGGTAGCACTGGTGACCGGCGCGGCGAGGGGCATCGGGCGCGGCATCGCGGAGGTCTTCGCGGCCGAAGGAGCCGACGTCGCGGTGAACGACGTCGACCACCGAGAGCTGGCCGAGCAGGTGGCCGCATCGATCAGGTCGGCCGGGCGACGCGCCATGACGGTCAAGGCCGACGTGGCGCGCCGCGCGGAGGTCGAGCCGATGATCGACAGCGTCTGGAAGCGAGCTCGGGCCGATCGACATCCTCGTCAACAACGCCGGGATCGAGACAATCGTGCCTTTCCTCGAGCTGACCGACGATCAGTGGACCCGTCTCGTCGACGTGAACCTCCGCGGCGCGTGGCTGTGCTCGCAGGTGTTCTGCAAGCGCGTCGTCGGAGAACAACGGAAGGCGTCGATCGTGAACATCGGGTCGATCCAGGCGGCAAAAGTGCTGCCCGGCCGCACCCATTACGCGCCGACGAAGCTCGGCCTCGAGGCGCTGACCCGGAACATGTCCGCGGAGATGACGCCGCAGGGCATCCGCGTCAATTGCATCCATCCCGGCCTGATCGACACGCCGATGACGGAATGGGTGATGAAGGATCCGGAGATCCTGCCGATCGTGCTCGGTCAGATCTCGATGGGCCGGGCAGGCCAGCCTCGCGAGATCGGCGCCGTGGCGGCGTTCTTCGCCTCGGACGAGGCGAGCTATCTCACCGGCCAGTCCGTCTTCGTGGATGGGGGGTGGGAGGGGAAGTGAGAAGAAGCAGGTTTGAATTGGTGCCGCGGTAGTTCTCCCGCCAGGTGTGACGGATGCTCACCCTGATGGCCGAGAGCGACAACGCGAAAGTGGGGGCCGGCGGCACGCGCGAGGTGCTCTGTGCGTCACGACACTGAAGCGAGTCCGGAACCATCGACTGCGCCGACTGTCAGCGTCGTAATTGCCACCTTCAACCGGGCAGCGCGGCTGAAGCGCACTCTCGAGGCCCTGCGCTGCCAGCGCTACATGCCTGATGACGAGGTCATCGTCGTGGACAACGGGAGTAGCGACGAGACCGCGTCGGTCATTCAGATGGCCAGCCGCGATTACCCGGTGCCGCTCCGGCGGCTCACGGAGCCAGTTCGGGGGAAGGGTCCGGCACTGGCTAGGGGCGTTGCGGCGGCGCGCGGATCAATCCTGGCGCTCACGGATGATGATGTCGTCGTCGCGCGCGACTGGGTCGCGACGATCCGGCAGGTATTCCGGCATCCATCAGCAGCGCTCGTCGGGGGCCGGGTCGATCCGGACTGGGAGTGCCCGCCCCCGCGATGGTTACACGTGGACCCCGACGAGCAGTACGGCATGATGACGTCCCCTCTCGCGCTGCAGCACTACGGAGCCGATCAGGAACTCGGGCCGCGGACGGCCGTCGGTGCCAACGTGGCCATTCGGCGCGACGTTCTTGACGCGCTCGGCGGCTTTCGAGTGGAGCTGGCGCGGCGTACCGGGACGCTGTTCGGCCTCGAAGACCAGGATCTCTGCAGCAGGGCTCGGCAAGCAGGATACCTGTGTGTCTATCGCTCAGCAATCCGTGTGCGTCACTGGGTGCCGGCAGATCGTCTGCGACTGTCGTATTTCGCCCGATGGTTCTTCTGGTCCGGTTACGGTAATGCGCTGTTAGGCAGGGACGACCCGGTTGGACCCGACGGGCAACGGCAGCCCATGTCCTGGTATTTCGCGCGGCGCGTTCCTCTCGCCGCCGCCATGGCGCTCGCCAGCTCCGCGCGCGGCCGGTTGCCCGAGGCCGCAGAGATGGCGATGGAGGCAGCGTATGCCCTCGGGTACGTTGCACAACGGGTGACATCGCGTGTTGCACGGATGACGAAGGCGACCGGGGTCGTCATGATCTCTGGGCTGGCGCTGTCCGGCTCGCGCGGACTGGAAACTGGAAACTGGAACCGTCAGCGCAGCTACCGCTCCTCGTGCCAGTGCACCATCGGCAGCCCGGCCACCGGGGCCCGGAAACAAGGGATGCGCCTGCCTTTGAGCGATCCGATGTAGACGGTTCGCAAGTCCGGACCGCCGAACGTCACGCTCGCCATCCAGGGTGCGACGCCGCGCCCGGTGGCGAACAGCACCTCCTCGGTCACGTGATTGCGCAGGAAGGCCTGCTCGAGCGCGTCGACCTTCGCCGGATCGCCTTCGTCCAGCAGGACGCGCATGTCGCCTTCCGGCGTGAGAACGAACAACTTGTCGGAATAGACCAGCGTGCCCCAGAGATTCCCATAGCTGTCGAAGGCGATGCCGTCCGGCCACGCACCCTTGCCCAACGTCGACGGGCCGAACACCTCACGGTCGCGCAGGTTCCCGCGCTCGTCGACGCGCAGCCGCGGG
>CAWAXG010000078.1:0-112039 GCA_963785755.1 uncultured Acidobacteriota bacterium
CCGCCCAGCGTCGGCTGCAGGTAGAACGGCACTGTGTTGCCCCCCGAAGGGTCGCTCGACGATACCCACGCCCGAAGCGCGATGGTGCGCGTGTCATGTGCGAACGTGATGAACTGCCGGAGATCGACGTCCCAGCGATTGAACGTGAACTGATCGAGATCGCGATCCGCGTATCGCGTGAACGACACTCGATACCGACCGCCGGCACGATCGTCGATGGCTCGATCCAGGGTCGCAAACTCCACAAATGGCTCGAGCACGGCAAACGCCGGCTGGGTCGTCAGGCCCGGGACGTCTGCCGACCCGAAGATCTCGTCAGTTGAAGGCATCCGCGTGTCTGTGCCGCTGCCAATCGATGGATCGAGGTAGCCGAGATTTGCGCCGGCGGTCAGATAGCCTCGCCGCACTCCCGGCGTGACGCGCACGAACGTATCCCGCAGCGCGAAGTTCGATCGCGCATCCTCGCTGCTGTCCGGCCCGATCCCGTAGAAATCCTCCTGCGGAAAGTCGCGCCGCCGCGCGTACACCTCGACGTACGGTCCATTGGCCCATGTGTAGAGGTCCTCGCTCTGGGTGCCGGGAAATCGGAGCGCTCCCTCGGCGATGAAGTACCCCTTCAGGGACCCGGCCGCTGACGCCCGAAAATTGAATGGCACGCCAAGGAACTGGTATCCCGCGCCTCCGCCGAACCCGGCACCCTCGCCGATCCCGCCCACCCGGGCGTGAATCCCGCGCGGCGGGCTGAAGATGCGCTGGAGGATCAGGTCTTCGTCAATCTTGTAGAGCACGGCTTCGAGCTTCGAGCGGCGTTCAGGGATGAGCTGGGTCGCCTTCGTCTCCCGTTTCGCGCGATCCTCGTCCGCACGTGTCGTCTGGGCAATGGCCGCAGTCGTGCCTATTTCGATTGCAACGAGCACCAGCAGCAGGCGCATCGAACAGAGGGGTCCCCCTCCGTGAGTGATCACCCGCACGTCACACTCATGACAACATCCCGCTTGTCGAGTCCCAGGTTCAACCTGCCTGGAGAATATTCCATCGTGATCGCTTCGTTGGGGCGAATGAATCGCGCAGTCGCGGCCTGAGCTGCGGTCCGGGCACGTTCCAGCACCTCGTTGGTCGCTCGCTCACCGATGGCCCACTGCGCCTTCGACGCGTCGCAGGTTGCGGAGGCAGATTCGCTCCACCAGTTCGTCCGTTTCCTGTGGACGGCCGTCGTCGATGCCGTCGCGAGCAAATAGACGGCTCGTTGGTCGTTTCGGACATCCGTCCAGTGCGCCCGTGGGGGCCAATCTCCTGCTTTGCCCCGTTGCGAACACGTCGAACGCTGAATGTCGGTCTATTCCTCCGGCCCTCGGGACCCACGCCCCCAGGAGTGGCGCCGACTGGAGCCCGCCTCCGTTCGTCCCGGCTCAAAAGAGCAATCGTGCCTGAACCTGGATGAAGCGGTTCAGGGATGCCGTCTGGCTGGTGATGCGCCCGAAGTTGGTGGACGTGGGCGAGAGATCGGGTGGATTCCACTGGGATCGATTCTGCAGGTTGATGAAGTCGCCCCTGAGCTCGAGGCGGGCACGCTGACTGAGGCGTAACCGGCGCAGGACGTTGACGTTCCACTGATTGAGTCCATCGGCACGGACGCCATCGAAGAAGCGCGGGAACACGCGGGCCTGAAACGCGGCTGGCTGGTTGGCCGCGACGCGCTCGAACGGCAGTGACGTGTCGAACCACTGCTCCAGGCTTTGGTCGTTGGCGGTGACATCCTCTGCGAAAGTGTCGAGGTTCCCGTAGTAGAAGATGTTGCCCCAGGCCAGCAGCGGGCCGGGCTGGAACTCATAGGTCACGGCAACCTGCCAGCCACCGAGGATGTGATTCAGGATGCCGTCCTGCAGGTAGGCGCGCCCCTTGCCAAACGGCAACTCATACAGGCCCGTCGCCGCGATGCGATGCGGGCGGGCGGTATCGCTCGGATACCAGATTGTCGGCGTGCGCTCGAACTCGTTGTCGAGGAACGTGCGGTTTTCTTGGACCATCCACGTGTAGGACGCATTCACCATGAAGCCCTGAGCGAAGCGGCGCTGAAAGTTGAGCTCGAGCGCATGCGTCCGGGCCGCGCCGGTATTCGCCGCCGAATCATTCAAGCCATTCATGTGCGGGAACGGGCGCAGCAGCCGATGCTTCTGGATCGTCGGACTGGTGAACTGCGCGAGCGTGGACAGATGCTGGTAGAGCGTCGGATCGGAGCTTCGCAGCGATTCGAAGTTGCTGATGTGGAATGGATTAGCTACCTGCTGATTGAGGCTGGTGGCGAGCGCGTTGTTGCGTGTATTGGTCGCGTTCCAGTACTGCTCGGGCAGGGCATCGAGGCGCGTGGTCACAAACAGCCGGTCGGCGTATTGCCCCCAATAGGAAGCCTCGACCAGCATGTTGGAGCCGAGCTCCCGCTGGATGCCGACGCGCCAGCGCTGCACCTGCGGATGCTCCCGATCATATCGACCGAAGGTGTAGCCTTCGCCCACGCGTGCCATGGCGCCGAGCGCGTCCTGGAGCGGAACGTCAAAGCGGGTGCCGTCGGCGCGCACGGGGAAGGGATCGACGAGCGGTGAGATGCCGTTCCTGGGATCGCCCGCGAGCCAGGTGGTCCCGGCATCGTTGGTGACCTGAGTCCTGGTGGCGCGCGAGAAGCCGAACTGATCGACGGCCGAATTCATCACGTTGAGCGTGTCGTAGTAGACGCCGTAGCCGCCGCGGGCGATGGTTTTCGTGCCCAGTTGCCAGGCCGCCGAGACCCGGGGAAGCCACATCAACTCGCTCTGCCAGAGCTCTCGCGGTCTGTCGTTTTGTCCGGCATACGCCGGCCCGCCGCGCACGACGAACTCGCTCGCCGGAAGCTCGGGAATCGGATTGCGCGCGTAGGCCGCCTCGGCGCCAGCGGAGATCGGCAGCTCGAGAGTCGGATCAAAAAACGCGAGAGCCCGATCGTAGCGCTCGGTCGCGCCGCGTTCATACTCCACGCGCAGGCCGAGGGTCAGGGTGAGGTTCTGATTCACCCGCCAGGTATCCTGCGCGTGCGCCGCATAGTACGGGCTGAAGAGGGCGTAGGTGTCGTTGGTATCCACCAGCAGTTCGCTGGGCATGCCAAGAATGAAGGCCGCCCAATCCAGGCCGACGGAAGCCGCGGGCGCGAAGCCATCCTCGTCCTTCCTGACATAGAGGTTGGAGAAGGCGAAGCTGCCGGACGTGAAGCCGCCGTTCTGAATCTGGGTGCGGTAATGCTGCCGCAAATCCGCCCCGGCGCGCAGCGTGTGTGATCCGCGAACCTGCGTCAGGTTGAACTTGAGGCCCTGCGCCCGGCCTTTCGGGCCGGGGTCCACAGGCGTGCTCATGATCATGTCGCCGCCCCAGTAGGTCATGCACGGGCCAGATGACCCTGGGAAGGACGCAGCTGTCGCCGCACTTGTCCTCGAGATAGCTCGGAAGGCCGACATCGGTCGGCGCGTATCGTCGCGTGCCGAGACGCTGATTCTGCTGCAGGAACCCATTGCCATCGACGGTGACATTCAGCAGGGTCGACGCGCTCAACGCATAGGTCCAGTCAGCCGCCACCGTGTAGGCCGGACGTTTCTCGTCCCAGTTCATCAGGCCCGGCTCGGTCGAATAGGTGAAGTCCTGAGCGCCCTCGAGGAAGCTGCTCGAGAGCCAGCGCACGAAGAAGCGATGCCTGGCGCTGGCCTGGAAGTCGATGCGCCCATTGAAGGAGCGGTAGTCGACGGTATTGGGCATCCCGGAGGCCTGGAAGTTGTTGACGGGGTCGCGGTTGGCCGCGATGGCCGTGTTCGGCAACGGCATGCGCGTCGTGTAGAAATCGTAGAGCGGGTTGTCGAACCGCTCGCGTGGGATGATGTTGCCCGGAAAGGGATCGCGGACCCAATGCCCTGGGCGCGCCGGGTCGGGCCGCGTGGTCAGGGGATCGTAGATCTGGTATCGCACCGGATCGACGGCGAGCAGCTCCGAGAAGTTGCCATTTCTCATCGCCTCGGTCGGGACCGTATAGTTCAACTCGCTGGGCCTCGCCGATTGGCGATTCCTCAGCTCCGAAAAGCCAAAGAAGAAGAACAGCCGGTTCCGGCCATCGAACACCCCAGGCAGGTACACGGGACCGCCAATGCTCGCGTGATAGTTCTGCATGTCGCCGGGTGGCAGCAGCGGCGTGGCGTTCAACCGATCGATCTCGGCCTGGTTACCCGCCGCCTGCGCCGCGGCGAGCTGTTGAGCACGCGCTTGTTTGACGAAGTAGGGCGGCTCGTTCCAGTCCTGGTTGAAGTACTGAAAGGTTCCGGTCCCGCGCAGCGCGTTGCTGCCGGACTTCGTGGACATGGCGATGTTGAGGCCGGTGGAATGGCCGAAGGCCGCATCGAAGTTCGACGTCTCAATCTTGAACTCGTCAATGGTGTCGGGGCTGGGCATGATCGAGACGCGCCGGTCGGTGCCGTTGGTGGATGCGCCGTCAAGCGACCATTCGTTGCCGCCGACGCCGCCCGGCGCGTTGTATTGCGACCCGCCGCCGACCTGTCCCTGAACCAGGAACTGCGTCGTGCCGGGGACCTGCACGCCCGGCGTGAACCGGGTGAGCATCGTGATGTTGTTGCCGAGCACCGGCAGATCCATGACTTCGCGGTTCGATAGCGCCCGGCCCGTGCTGACGCTGCTGGTGTCGAGCAGGGGCGCTTCGGTCGTCACCGTAACGGACTCTGTGGCGCTGCCGAGTTCGAGCTGGAAATCTATCCGCAGGTGCTCGCCCAGGGCGAGCGTCAAGCCGGAACGGACGGACTGTTTGAAGCCCGCGCTCTCGATCGTGACGCTGTACTCGCCAGGCAACAGCAGGGGCGCTTCGTAGTACCCCCTGGAGTTGGTCGTCAGCCGTGAGGCTGTCCCCGTGCCGGTGTTGGAAACGACGACGGTGGCTGCTGTGAGGACGCCGCCTTGCGGATCGGTCACGGTTCCGGAAATCGTGCCCCTCGTGTCCTGGCCAGAAACGGGGACGCTGCCAAGCGAGAACAGAACGACGCAAACGAGATAGCGCATGCAATCCTCCCGTTGGTGTCTGCCTACGACGCTGGGAGTTTACTGCGGCTGCAGGTCAAGCCGGAAGTCACCGGGATCTGTTCGAGGAAGCCCATCTGCTCGCGCGAGCCTCGCCGCCGCCGTCTCTCGCTCGCCCAGGCCCCGCGTCCCCTGTGCCGAAGTACACCTCGTCCGGCGTCTGTCCGCGAAACGCCGAATGGGGAAGGACGCAGTTGTGTTCGTGGACGTAGAACTCGACTAATCGTCGGACCGTGGTCACGCTGTCCAACGAGTGGAGGAAGAGCCACTGATGTTTGAGGGAGCCCCGCGGCGAGCCCGCGACCACGTGCGCTCCGACCGGCGGCGCCACGCCACCGACGTCGACATGCACTTAGGCACTCGCTGGTGTCGCCATGAGCACCAAGGTGAAAGCCGTTCCGAAGCGTGCGGAGCCTATTGCCTCGCCGCAGCCATAATCTTCAGATCGATGACCTTCCTCGCCGCGTCGATCGCCGGTTCCAGCGTCAGACGTCGAGTCGGAGTGCCGTTCTCTTTCCGGAACTGCTGGATGTACGAGTCGTCGTAGATGTCCCCCGCTTTGAGCGTCCACTTCTTGCGAAGCGCGTCGGCGTCCTGGTCGCCCATACCTGTAATGGTGAGCTCGCCCAGACGAAACTGCGGACCCTCCTCGACCGTCACGTCCAACACCAGCCGGCGTGTCGCGTCGTCGGGCCTGGGCGTCATCGTCGATCGCTGCTGCATGTAGCCGAGATGGCGATAGGCGCCGCGGACCTGGCGCAGGCCCGTTTCGATCTTCGTCACGTCCGCCACGTCGCCAGCCTTCAGGCCAAGCGCGGCGTCCAGCTCTTTCGTGGTGATCGCCGAGACGCCGCGCCACTCCGCGCGATCCCACATGTATGGGGCGCCTTCGTCGACGCGAAGCGTGACGCTCACGCCGGCACAAGCGTCCGGTGCCGTCCCGAGCGTCGCGATCGGGTCGCGGAACTCGGCCCGCCAGTAGCCGCGCTGCCGGTACATCGTCCGAAGCGTGCCGTTGGCGAGCTCCGTCAGATACAGCCGCGAGTAGTCGCGGCGCGTGAGCTCCGCCGCCGCCTCGACGAGCTGGCTCTCGGGAATCACCGACGCGCCGGTCACGCGCAGGGCGCAGACACCCAAGCCGGTGCCTTTCACGCTGAACAGATACTGGTTCTTACCGGTCGTCTGGCTGTTGTGGAGCGCGAACTCGACCCGACCTCGGATTTGGCGTTCGTCGAGGAGGTGCTGCAGCACGCCGGTCATGTACGACGTCACTTCCGAGTTGACCGGCAGCGTGCCGTCGAACGTCGGCACGTCCTGCTTGACGGCGGCGAGTAGTTCCTCATCCCGCAGCCAGACGAAGTTATCGAAGACGACGGGCATCGACCACGGCGGCTCCTCGATGTCGAACGTGACGTCCAGGCGGTTGCCGGACGTGGCGTAGCGATATTTCAGGCTCGCAAAGAGCCCGGTGGACGACATCTGCTTCACGGTGTTGTCGAGATCAGACGGCCTGACCGGCTGGCCCGCTTTGAGGGCGCTCAGTCTCGTGACCTCGGCCGGGGTATAACGGCTCACCCCGGTGACCGACACGGCGCCGAGTTGAAACTCGGCTGGCGCCGGCGGCAGTTGACGCTCAGGCGCCCAGGCCAGCGAAAGCAGGAGCAATGGCAACATCATCATTGGGCCCCACGGACAGGAGTAGACGGATCGAGTGAGGATGGAGGTCCGTCTCTTTCTTTGGTTTCCTGATGGGCTTTCGATGGGCGTGCCAGGTGAGTTACGATGTGTCCGCCGACGGTCAGCGGTTTCTGATGCCCAAGGAGACCAGTCTGGCCGACGAGCGCCCACGTCGGCTCGGTGCATTCTCGTGCAAAACTGGTTCGAGGAACTGAAGCGTCTCGTGCCGACGAAATGCAAGGCCTGCAATCCAGAACCGCCACCGTCAAGATGGGCAACTCGCAGCGTGCGCTGGGCGGGTGATCGCCAAACGGCCTCCGGCGCTCGTCGTGACGGAGCTTCGCATCCGCTCTCGCCGCGGCTCAGTTGTGGGGTCACGAACATCCCGCCGCGGCTCGAATGCGGGCGGCGTCGTCGATGAGAGCCTGTGCTTCGGACAAGCTCAGCCCCTTCTTGGTCGCCAGATTTTGAACCTCGACGATGAAGTCCTTCAGCTTCGCGCACGCTGCGTTCAGATTCGACGCGTTCAGATGCGCGAGGGCGGCCTCCAGCTTGACCACGAGACTACCTTTCGTCCCTGCCGGGAGCGCGGACGCATTCACGTCGTTGATCAGGTCGGGAATCTGCTCGGCCGCACTTCTCACCGTCACGGTGAATTGGCAGGACGCCGTCAACGCCGCCTGGTCGGTGGCCGTGCATTGCACGGGATTCGTGCCCGCGGCAAAGACGCTGCCGGATGCGGCCACGCAGGCGATCTGCGGCGCCCCGCAGCTATCCGAGGCGCTGGGGTTGTAGACCACCTCCGCGCCGGTTGGCATCGTTGCGTTGACAACGATATCGGCTGGACACGAGATCGTCGGCGCGAGGGTATCGACGACCGAGACCGAGATGGGATCGGTATCCGCGGCCGGAGGATCCAACACGACCAAGAACAAGGGGGATACCCCTAGCGGGAAATGGCCTATCGTGGTGGCGCTGTGCGCATCGTTGAACGTGATGCCCCCGACCAATGGCGCCCAGAGAAACTCGAGCGGCGTACTGTTGAACGTGATGGACGCCGAGCCATCGAGGGGGACCGGCGTCGTTGCCCCGGAGCATTCAGCAATCCTGTCGGCGCCCGCGCGGGCGAACGGTCCCCCGCGCCATTCAGCACACGATGCCGTGTCTCCGAAGCCGACAGAATTGAGATCGGGGATGTTATGGAGTGCTCCGTCGCCGACCAGATCGAGATAGTTCCCGCCGCAGGAATCGCTGTTCTCCCACAGGCGGAAGACGGCTCGCTCCGGGAGACACCACCGCACCCCGGATGGCACATCCCCGAAGTTTTCCGCGTCATCGAAGTTCGAGTAATTCTCGCGGTCGCGATCGACGAAGTCGATCATCAAGCTGCGGCCGCCGAACTCGGCATCCGCGTACAGCTCGACCCACGCGTCCTCGATTCGCTCGCACGAGGCGTGCGGGATCGGACGGAATTCGGCGAACTCCGTGCTGCACGCGCCTTCATTGGAGCAATCGGGGTCAGTGGCGGTAGGACCATCGTTGTCGTGCGGCGTTGAGTACAAATACAGCTGTCCTGTCGGATTCGACGTACACCCCACCGGCCGCATCGAGGTTGCAGTAATCGCGGCAGGTGAGGTGCTTCTTCGCAACCTTGGCGATGGCGATGTTGTCGTCGCTGCCGTTGGTGACGCGAAACAGATCGACGAAGTCCTTGAAGTTGTCGTTGTTCCTGTGCGTACCCACGAGGAAGAAGGTTCCGTCGCATTGCGCGACCAGGTTCAGCGCCTGATAATCGCCGAAGTCAGAGTCGATTCCTGTCAGTTCGTCTGCGTCCCACCTGTCGAACCACTCATAGCCGGTGGTCCGGAGGTCTGTTCCGGTGGAGACGTAGAAATCCAGGACTTGTGCGGCCGCGCGCCCAATGACCAGCAGAAAGCGGCCGTCGGCCAGCTTCCCCAATGTTGCGGTTCCGGCCTGGTCGGAGAGCGGCGTGTGCTCGACGGCATTCGAGAGCCGCGTCGGTTGCAATGGGTTGGACACGTCGTAGAACACCACCATCGATCGGCTGTCCTCCTTTTCGAAAGGGACGGCGAGCACGTTCCCGAGCGCCTGCATACCGCCGGCGTGTGTGAATCCTGGTTCGTGCGGAACCGTCACGACGACCCCGTCATTCCCCCAGGGAGCTGTTTCGTCGATGTCATAGAACGGACTGAGCCGATTGGAGCGAAATCGCTGCCCCAGAGCGTTCCTCGATCCCATCTCCACGATCACGAACGACACGTCCGTCGATTCACCTGGAACGACCCGCGACACCGCCAGATATCGGCCGCCGCCACCCATCAGCCGTTGCACGCCTTCCCAATGCTGAAAGAGCGAGACGTCGGGGGCGCCGTTCATCTTGAACGCCAATCCGTCGCCGGCCGATCGCAATCGGCCGATCGCCCCAGCAGCATCAGCGACGCACACATTGCAATCGGCGCTGCCCCACGCACAGGATGCCCATGCCGCAATGGCCGGGGCGTCCGCGGCGCCCGCCACGGCGTCGGAGGGGAGCATCGCCAGGCCCACGATCAGGACGCCGAGCGTCCGCCAGAGGGTCCGTTTCGGTAGCACAGGGGTCACGGCCTCGATCGCGGTCGCCGGTAGGGTGTGTGTCATGACGCTGATGCCTCTCCTCGGACCGATTCGTGGTCCCAGGTGAGATATCGGAATTGGTGGAAGAAAGACGACACCCGGCGTCGACGGCTGTGCCGGTCGCCCCTGTCGCTGACTCGCCAAGGGTTTACCGAGGCGGGGCCCCTCGCAAGTCGATTCGTGTCACGTCAGCGCTGCCGGCTCGTGTCCGGGCGAGCTTGGTTGTAAAAAAGCGCGATTCCGGTCCTGCTAGAATTCATCCTGCAGTCTCCCTTCTTCCTGACGACCCTTGCGCTGGAGAATGCCATGCCAGATCAAAGCGACGCTCAACACGAGCCACAACTCGGGGCCTCCGACTCGGGCACGACCGCAGCCGATACTCCCGTCTCCGCCATTGAAGCAAACCTCATGAGAGTCGCGGAGGAACTCGGGACGTGGCTAGGAACAGCCGAGCGAAAGACGACTGACTTCCTTGCCCAGCGAGACATTAC
The DNA here is from genome assembly GCA_963785755.1 of uncultured Acidobacteriota bacterium. GTDB lineage: Bacteria > Acidobacteriota > Vicinamibacteria > Vicinamibacterales > 2-12-FULL-66-21 > JACCXG01. Next base: position 9,900 of record CAWAXG010000078.1, read on the forward strand.
CGAGCATCTGGTCAAGATCAGAGATACAGCCGCGCGGCTGCTCGCCCAGGTCGAAAAGGCACGCGAGCGTTCGCGTTGATCACAGCGCACCGAGAGGGTCAGGATCGCGCGTTCCTCAACTGTTAGTGACGCCAGAGCATGATCGGCATCCGCATGGCGCTCGGCGCCAGCCGGACGCACTTCCTGACCGGCGTGCTGAAGGAACCGGTGATGATCGGCGCCGTCGCACTCGCGATCGGAATAGCGCCCGATTGACAATATTCTGGACTCCAGAATATAGTCCGGCGCGATGGAGTTCTCCGGCGCCATCCGCGAAGCGAAGAAAGGGACGGCGGAGCTCGTCGTCCTGGCGTTCCTCGACGACGAGCCGCGGCACGGTTACGAGCTGACGCAACTGATCGAGGAGCGGTCCGGCGGCGCGCTCACCTTCAACTTCGCCTCGCTCTACGCCACCCTTTACAAGCTCGAGGAACGCAAGTGGATCAAGGGGCGCTGGGTCGAGAAGGCCGGGCAGCGGCGCCGCCGCTACTACAGCATCACGCCTGAAGGCCGCGATGTGCTCGCGGCGCAGCGCAAGGAATGGCAGCAGTTCTTCGCGCTGATTCGGGACCTCGCCGGGGTGCGGTATGCGTGACCGCGACCTGCGGCAATGGAAGGCTCTGGTCCGGCAACGCGCCGACCGCGAAAGGCGCGAGCTCTCGGTGGACGTCGTCGACGAGCTGGCGTGTCATCTCGCCGACCTGCACGCGACGGCGGTGCGCAACGGCACGTCCCACGCCGACGCCCGGCGCATGGCGCTCGATACGCTGAACGCGGCGTCGTTCCTCGAGCTGTCGAAGCGGCCGCGCGCGCGCTCGCGCGGCACCCTTTTCATGAAGAGCGATCTCATTTACGCCGTCCGCGGGCTCCGCAAGAAGCCGCTGTTTACAGCTGCCGCGGTGCTCACGCTCGCGCTCGGAATCGGCGCGAACTCGGCCATCTTCACCGTCGTCAGTGCCGTCCTGCTGCGGCCGCTCCCGTACCCGGCGCCCGAACGCCTGATGATGCTGTGGACCTACAACCCACGGCAGGGATACAACAAGGACGTCAGCGCGTATCCGAACTTCGACGACTGGCGCCGCCAGAGCGCGTCCTTCGAGGGCATGTCGGCGTACTTCGGCGCGAACTTCACGCTGACGCAGGCGGGCGACCCGGCGCAAATCGGGGGCGCCATCGTCACGCCGGGATTCTTCGAGACGCTGGGCGTCGCGCCCGCGCTCGGACGGACGTTCGGCGCCCGAGAAGGCGCGGCCGGCGGGGCCCGCGTCGCCATTCTGAGTCACGGTCTCTGGCAGACGCGTTTCGGCGGCGATCCTGCGATAGTCGGACGGACGGTCATGTTGAACAGCGTCTCCCACGAAGTGCTTGGCGTGATGCCGGCGTCCTTCGCACATCCGGAAACGGCGGCCGTGTGGACGCCGCTCGCGCCATCCGAGCGGCTTGTACCGCTCATGCAGTCACGCACCTCGTACTGGTTGCAGGTCGTCGGCCGGCTGAAGCCATGGATCGACCGCCGCGCCGCGCAGAGCGAAATGGACATGATTGCCTCGGCCCTCGAGCGTCAATATCCGGACGCCAACGCCGGCATCGGCGTGCGGCTCGTGCCGATGCACGAGGAGATCGTCGGCGATGTCCGGCAGCCGCTGTTGATCCTGTTCGGGACGGCGGTGCTCGTCCTCCTCATCGCCTGCGCGAACGTTGCGAACCTCCTGCTCGCGCGTGCCGCCTCCCGGCAGAGGGAACTGGCGATTCGCACGGCCCTGGGCGCCGGACGGCGCCGGTTGATCGCACAACTGCTGACGGAAAGCCTCGTGCTTGCGACCGTGGGCGGCGCGGCTGGACTGCTGTTGGCCGCCTGGGGCATCCAGGCGCTGCCGTCGCTGGCGCCATCCAACCTGCCGCGGCTGACCGGCGTCCGCATCGACACCTCCGTGATCCTCTACACGTCGCTGGCATCGCTCGTCACGGGCCTGGTCTTCGGCGCGCGCCCGCGCTGCAGAGTGCGGCGGCCACGGCCGGTGAGTTCCTGAAGGAACGTGGACGCGCCGAGTCGCAGGGCGCGCGCGGCCGGCGCCTGCGCGCCGCGTTCGCGATCGCCGAGGTCGCCGTGGCGCTCGTCCTGGTGATCGGCGCTGGTCTTCTCGTCCGCAGCTTCGTCGCCATGAACAAGGTGGACCTGGGATTCGATCCGCGCGGCATCCTCGCGGTGCGTGTGGAACTGCCCCGTGCGCGGTACTCGCAGGATGCGCAGATCACCGCCTTTTTCAACGACCTCGCCTCGCGGCTGCGCGCCCTGCCCGGCGTCCAGTCCATCGGGCTCGGCAGCTCCATCGTGCGGGCGCCGCAGTCCTCCACGCTTTCGGTCCACGGCCGGACCGCGCAGGACCCGAACGTCCGCAACCTGGCGGTTCCTTACGACTCGGTCACGCCGGAGTTCTTCACGACGCTGAGGATCCCGCTGCGCCGCGGCCGGCTCTTTACGAGTGCGGACGGCCCGGCGACGCAGCGCGTCGTGGTGGTCAACGAATCGCTGGCGCGGCGCTTCTTCCCCGACGACGACGCGCTCGGCAAGCGCGTCACCTACGACGACCCCACCGATGCGCAGGCGCGGTGGTTGACGATTGTAGGCATCGTCGCCGACACGCGTCGCGGCGGGGTGGATCGCGAGCCGCGGGCCGAGCTGTACTATCCGCTCACGCAGCTGCCGGATCGACGGATGTACGTGCTCGTCCGGACGTCCGGCGATCCGCTGGCGCTGGTGCGGCCGGCGCAGGCGCAGGTCTGGGCGATCGATTCCAACCAGCCGACGGCCAGCGTCCGATCTGTCGAGGCGATCCTCGCCGACGCGCAGGCGAACCGCCGCTTCACGACGCTGCTCCTCGGGTTGTTCTCGATCGTCGCCTTGGCGCTTGCCGCGATCGGCATCTACGGCGTGATTGCGTATTCCACCGCGCAACGCGTCCAGGAGATCGGCATCCGGATGGCGCTCGGCGCCAGCCGAACGAATGTCTTGACGAGCGTGCTGAAGGAAGCGGTGGTGATTGGCGTCGTGGGCCTCGCGCTCGGGATGGCCGCCGCGCTGGCCTTGACGCGCTTCTTGTCGGGCCTGCTCTTCGGCGTGGGCGCGCGCGACCCCATGACGTTCGTTGCGCTGCCGCTCGGCCTGTTGCTGGTGGCCGTCCTGGCTGCGCTCATTCCGGCCACCCGCGCCGTTCGCGTGAATCCGCTCGTCGCGCTACGCGGGGACTGAGCCCAAGGCAGCGATGCGGGTGATCCGGGCAAGCTCGACCTGAAGGTCGGGCCTACTCGGTACGCTGCAGTGGCGGACGACCTCGGCCCGAAGCTCAGTTGTTCTCATGCTGCCATCGGTCGACCTGTTCACGGAGCCGGACCCCATGGTGCCGACGGCGATCACCGTGTCGCCGCGGACGACGGTGAACTGGTACTGATCGAGCGCGTTCTGTGCCGCGCAGTGTCCGTGCTCGCCGGCTTCCGGGCCGAACGTCGGACGAATGAATTTTCGGCGATCGTCACCGGCGATCTGCACGCGGAACCTGACTCCGACGAGATCAGAGTGTGGTGTGGTCACGGGTGTCGGGAGCGGTCCCGGGCTGGTGCTCGTCGATGCATGGCGGTATGCGGATCCAAACGATCCTGGCCACATCTTCCACATGCGTGACCGTCAGCCTCGAATTCTGCGTCTCGCAAGCCGCACAATCCTCGGCATGGACGCGGGAATGGCGCAGGCGAACGATGACACGCTCCAGCGGCCACTTCTTTCGTCGCGCATACATCGCCATGGTCATCGACGTGCAAGAGCCCAGCGCACCGAGAAGAAGGTCGTAAGGTGTTGGGCCGGTCTCGGTTCCCCCCACTGAAGGTCGGTTCGTCACTCCGCAGGTGATGTGGACCCGCAATGATCTCCTGGACGAAACCGTCGGCGACGCGCGATCTCGGAGGTCAACTCTGCCGCAGCGCCTCGGTCGGTTGAATACGCAGCGCCCGGCGCGCCGGTGCGGCGCACGCCAGCACGCCCACGGCCGCCATGATGACGGACGTGATCACCGACGAGACGAGGAGATCCGCGGTCAGGCTGTCGGCGCGCCACGCGAGGAGCAGGATGAGGCTGTTGCCGGCGATGATGCCGCCGCCGAGCTGACGACCGGCACGGGCGAACACGCTGCCGAGCACGCGCCGGGGGGTGGCGCCGAGTGCGATACGGATCCCGATCTCGCGGGTGCGACGCGCCACGGCGACGGACATGAGCGCGTACAGACCGGCCGCGGAGAAGACCACCGCCGTGAGCAGAATGCTGCCGATAACGACGCCGCCGAAGACCTCCGGCTTCTGCCGCTGAGCGACGATCTCCTCGAGGGTGATGATGTCCCGGAGCTGCAGCCCCGCATCGCCCTGCCGCGCAAGGGCGGCGACGCGGGGCGCAAGCGGCGCTGCGTCTCCCGCGACGCTGCACCGCAACCACGACAGGATCGAGCTCCGCCGCCGAGGCTGCGCGATAGATGTACGCCGCCCCACTCCAATCGGCGGGGAACGTCCACAGATCGCTGACCACGCCGACGATCTCGTGCCAGGGTCCCAGCTCGCGCTCGCTGCCTCGCTGGAGCGTGCGAACGCGTGCGCCCACGGGATTCCTGCCCACCACGCGCACGAACGCCTCGTTGACCACGACGGGCCCGTTCGGCGCCCCAGCGTCAGCGGCCTGCAAGGCGCGGCCAGCCAGGATCCGAGCGCCGAACGCCTCGTGATAGCCGGCACCGACAGCCGCCATCGCGAATCCGCCCTCGAAATTGCCGTGCAGGCGAGCCGGAGGAGCACCGTCCTGCTCGATTTCCAGCGCCACCCAGTCCGGGAACATCGTCGGCAGGCGATCGCCGTGCGTCACGTGCGTCACACCAGGCTCCTCACGCAACCGGCCCGCGAGGTCTTCGTATGCTCGCGCGCGACGCGCGGCGATCTGCCCATCGTCAGGCACACCCGTGCTCGCCAGCCAGCGCCTCGTTGTCCATCCTGAGGCGGAAGGTGAGGTAACGCTCCGTCGGAAACGGTGCCCACGTCGACTGGTTCTGACGTTGGGAGGTGGTGTAGATTCCCACCGCGGCGGGCACGAACAGCAGGGTGCACGCCACCTGCGCGCCGACGATGAACGACCAGATGCCGCCGAACTTCATCGTTCCACCGGTGCTCGTGATCCCCTGCAGTCCCCGCTGGATGGATGCGCCCGTGGCCTTCAGTGCCGGCAGCAGGCCGATCAGTGCCGCGGCGACGAGCGCGAGCAGCAGCGCATACGCAACGGTGGCAGGCTCGAGCGTCAGATCCACCCAGAACGGCAGGCCGTCGTCACCAATGATCTGACTCGCCCGGGCCCAGGCATAGCGCACGGTCGTCTGGGCCACGAGGAGCGCGAGCACGGCAGCGGCGAGGGCCAGCACGAGCCCTTCGGTGACGATCTGCGCGATCACGCGGGCACGGCTCGCCCCCAGCGCGTGGCGGACGACGATCTCCGATTCGCGCATCGCCGTGCGCGCGAAGATCAGCGTCGCGACGTTCGCCGAGACCGCCCCCAGCAGCAGCAGGACGATGGCGTGGACCGCCAGATCTTCCAGCCGCAGCGGATCGCCCGGCGTGCGCCCGGCGAATGCGCGAACGCGCGTGCGCAGCTGCGCGTGGGTTGCCGGCTGGTCGGCGGCAGAGCGTGCCGAGACGACGTCGAGCTCCGCCGCGGCGTCCTGCCAGCTCGCTCCGTCGGCGAGCCGGCCGAACACCTGCACGGCCGGCCCTTCGCGCGGCGCCGCATCCTGGATGGGCAATGGCACCCATAGCTGCTGATTGCGCGGGAAGCCGAAGCGCGGCGGCATCACGCCCACCACGGTGCGAGCCGTGCGACCCACGTCCACGACGCGGCCGATGATCGCCGGATCCTGCAGAAACTGTCTCTGCCAGACGTCGTAACCCAGGACCACGACGGGCTCCGCACCTTGCCGTTCGTCCGCCGGCTGCAACGGCCTGCCGAGCAGCGGCGTCACGCGGGTGAGCGGAAACGCCGACGCCGTGATCTCCGCCACGCGCAGCGATTCGACGCGGCCTTCGCCCGTGAGCACGTTGCGCTCGCTGACGCGGGCGGCGCCGAGCTCCACCACCGTCTTCAGCGACCGCCGCCAGATCGAGAAATCGTGGAGCACCCTCGGCTCCACGCGTGACGCTGCCGTGTCCTGCGTCTCGAGGCGCACGACTCGGCCGCCTTCATCGAACGGCAGCCGTTTGTACAGCAGTTCGTCCGCGACTTCGATGCCGACCGCCCCAATCGTCATGGCCGCCGCCAGCGAGAGGCCCCCGATGATCGTGAGCGCGGGATATTTCAGCAGCAGACGCGCGCCCAGCTTCCAGTCGAGCCACGAGACCGCCGTCATCGGGCCTCACCCCGCAGGCGCCCCTGAGCCTGCTGCCCGCAAACCAGGCCGGCATTCATACGCTCCGCTCCTCCAGTCAGCAGATGTCGGTGCGTCGGGCCATGCTCATCGAGCCGGCGCCGGAGACGAGATTGCAGTTGCGCGCCTGCGCATCCGCAACGTGGGCCACCGCCTCTTCAAAGGAACGAATCTCGAGTACGGGCCTGAAAGTGAAATGTTCCTCGGGCATCTTTTCGATCATGGCGGATGCCCACGGACTCTCGATTCGCGGCGGATCACCGCTTGACTCCTCTATTCATGATGGACTGACGTCCCGTACCGGGTGACGACCAGCTTCCCGCCCTGGATGCTGAGCACGTCGCGAAGGCGCATGGTCGTCGATGGGTTGGCCGCGGCATCCTGCGCCGCGTGAACGACAGAAACCTGCTCGCCAGATTTCAGGTTCACCGATCCACCCGGCCGTGGCCCGTCGTAGATCACCTTCCCGCCCCGCTCGAGCAATTCCACGAGCACATCTCTGTATTCGAAGATGCCAGAGGCTTTGAGGACCGCATCGACCTCGCTCGACGGTGGCAACTTGAACCGCCGTTCCTTGGGATAGGTACCTGACGCAGCTCCTCGATGCGTTCGCCAGCCCGCAGATACCGGGACGGCAGAATGATTCCAATGTGCTCGTTCCGGGCCTGGCTGGCGTGGACCGTGTAGATGGTGCCGACCTGCGCGATGTCGATGCCGTCGATCTTGTAGTAGAACGCGTTGAACTCTTCCGGGCCGCTGGCGCTGACGGGTGAGCGATCCCACGCATACGGCTCTGTCTCTAACGGTTTCAGCGAGGTCCGGTTCGGTACGGCAATTTCACGGTTGCCGCTGGCAAGTGGGATCACCTTGTCCGGGTACAGTATGAGCGCCGCGTCGCGATAGAGCGAAACCACTCGAACGCCTGGCTGGATTTCTGCGATCGCGCCCAGTTGAGCCGGTGCGAGCGCCTTCGTCGCGAGGTAGCCGAGCTGGTACTCTCCCGCTTCTACCTGCAGCGTCAGCGGTGTTCGCCCCTTGAAGTTGTCTTGGTTGAAGAGTGTGTCCGGCTGCCCCGCGCGGACGACATAGACACTCAAACCATCCGGGACCGAGTGAAGCGAAAAAACCGATGGAGCGCCCGCCTGGGAGCCAGCCTCGGCTCCGAAGCTCCACAGCCACAAGGCAAAAGCCACGGCATAGGTGAGGGAGACCGCCGGCAAGTGGAGCGCGAGGCGATGTCTCATCTGTGACCTCCATGTCAGCTGACGCCCGGTTGCGCAATATCCTCCATCCTACCGCGTCCGGTCGAGGCCGATGATCCCGTGCAGCCACCGACGCGACGGTGCCGCGTGCGCCGTCGCTCGCCATACATCAACTGCGCACGTAAGCAGATTGGGCGCTTCGCTTGGCTCCCTGCCGACGTGCTCAGCGCCGACGCAGACGCAGGACCGATGTCGGTCTGGGGATGATCCGTGGGGAGTCCTATACGGTCGACCTGAGTGGGCTGGATTGCGAAACGGTATTTTGTGACGTTCGGCCGTACCGACCGCGCCGTTGCCCTTTTCTTGCCCTTTGCGCGCAGCACGCGGACGCAAAAACATGCCAAGCGGGACACAAGGCGAAAGCGAGTTTCGACCAACGTCTATCGCGTGACAAGCACGATTCGGCTGTCTAGCGGAGGGTCTGGTCATGGCCGTCCGTTTGCCTATGGCCGAAGGCGCGCAGACTGTGGAGACCCGTTGGGCTAGACTTCTCGCATGTGGGACGCACTACGCCTTGACGTCCGTCATTCCTTCCGCAGTTTGCGACGGGCTCCCGCTTTCTCATTGATCGTCATCATCACGCTGGTCCTCGCTGTCGGCGCGACCACGGCGGTGGGCAGCCTGCTGAACGCCATCGTCTTGCGAAGGCCCGCGGTCCCCAATCCCGAACAGCTCGTGACCTTGTCGGCGTTCGAGCCCGGGGCGAATGTGGACGGCTACTTCTACCGCGACACGTTCAACGCGTACCGCGCCGTCCAGCGATCCTTCGCGCACATATCGATGTACTCCGGCGGAGGACTCATGCGCGTCGAAGCGCGTTCCGGAGGGTCCGAGGACGCGTCGACAGAAACCGTCTCGCCGGACTATTTCGACCTCGTCGGTGCGCGGCTGTCGGCGGGACGGTTCTTCACCGAAACAGACGACGCTGTCGCCGTGATCAGCGAGGGTTTCCGCCGGCGGCTCTTCGGGAATGGTCCCGGCATCGGCGAGGCGATCAAGATCAACGCGGTGCCGGCGACGGTGATCGGCGTCGTGGCGGACGGTTTCGACGGTCTGCAACTCGACGAGACCACCGACATCATCGTGCCCTTCGCGGTGAGACGAGCGGCCACTGGTGAGGCGTCCACTCCGTCTCGATCGAGGGTCGTCGTCGGACGTCTCGCGAGCGGCGTGTCGATCGACACGGCGCGCGCCGAACTGCTCACGTGGTGGCCGTCGATTCAGTCGGCGACGCTGCCGGCCGCGCTGACTGAAGCCGAGCGGGAGGCGCTGCTCCGTCAGCGGCTGGACGTGGCGCCTCTCGCGTCAGGGTTTTCGGCATGCGCGCGACCGGTACGGCACCACGCTCTGGCTGCTCCTGGCGCTGATGGGGACTCTCCTGGCGGTCGCGTGCGCCAACCTTGCGGGCCTGACCCTCGCGCGCTCGCTGACGCGACGCCACCAGGTCGCGATTCGTCTCGCACTCGGCGGCAGCCCGCGGCGCGTGTTCTGGCAGCTGCTGGTCGACGGACTCTTGCTGTCGACCGTGGCGTTCGCGGGTGCTCTGCCGCTCGCGTGGGGGATCGTCCAGGCCGTAAGGGCGTCCCTCCTGGTCGGTCGCACGGGTGAAAAGTTTCCGACGGTGACGCCTGATGCCGGCGGCGTGCTCACCGCAACGGCGCTGCTGACCGTCGTGATTGGCCTCGCGATTGGCGTCGTGTCTGCGTGGCAGTCGGTCGCGGTGCGTGTGGACGAAGGCCTGCGCGGCCGGGGGACCACCGGCTCACTGGGGCGCTTCGGGCGCGGCTTGCTCGTTGCGCAGGTCGCGCTGTCGATGACGTTGCTCGTCGGGGCCGGACTCTTCAGGGCGACGCTGGCTCACTTACGCGCGAACGATACGTCACTCCAGTCTCAACGCATCGTCTTCACCCGCGCGTTTCGTGAGCCCGGAGATCGGGAACTGTTGCCGCCTGATTACTACCGGACTCTCGTCAGCGGCCTTGGCCACATGCCGGGGGCCGATGCGGCCGCACTATCGGTGTATTACCCGACCTACTTCGGGCTTACGGGGCCGCTCCCGACCGATTATCACTACACGCGCGCCGACGGCATCACGCCACTTGATGGCACGGTGCTGACGGAGTTCGTGTCGCCCGGTTTCTTCGATCTGTTCCGATTCCAGCGTCTGCAGGGCCGTGACGTCTCGTGGGATGACGGCCTGGAGAAGCCCGCCGTTGCGCTGGTCTCGGCGTCCCTGGCTCGCGCGCTGTTCCCGGCAGGCGACCCGGTGGGCCGGCAGATTCGGATCGCCGGACCGCAGCGTCGTGACGTTGAAATCATCGGCGTCGTCGCAGATGCCCCGTACGGCAAGCTGGACGACCCGCGTCCGCTCGTCGTCTTCCGGCCGATCATGCAGGAAGTCGCGAGGGCGCAGTTTCCGATGGCCTATGTCCGGGCGAGCGGCGACCTTGCGACGGTGCGCGACGGATATACGCGCGTCGTGAAGTCGCTGGGGCACCGTTCGCTACGCGGTTTCGTGACGTCGTCAGAATGGGTCAACGGTGTGCTGCGGCAGGAACGTTTCACGGCAGGGTTGGCCACATTTGCCGCGGCAATCACGATCATGCTGGCCTGCATGGGCGTGTACGGGCTGCTCGCGTACTCCGTAACCGCGCGGGTTCGAGAAATCGGCGTGCGTCTGGCGCTTGGCGCCGAGCGTACGACGGTCGTCTGGATGATCGTGCGGGACGGTCTGGCGATTGCCGTGCCCGGCGTGCTCATTGGCGCACTGTGCGCGTGGGCTGGGACGCGGCTCGTACGAGCGCAGCTCTACGGCATCGCTCCCGGTGATCCGCGAACACTGCTGATCGCCGCAGCCATGCTTCTAGGGACGGTGCTCGCCGCGTCACTGGTTCCGGCGCTGCGCGCGTCGAGGGTCGCGCCCGTCGAAGCGCTGCGTGAGGAATAACCATCGAGCCACCACACTCTTTCACCGCCATCAACAACGAGATCGCGAGGTTACAAGCGCTCCGCACGGATGAGCCAGTTGCGAAAGTTGTCCAGACTGGTGAGCCAATTTTTTCAATCATTTCCAGAGACAATCCTCCTCCATCAGCAGGTGGTGTGCCCTTTCTTGTGCTCCCTCTTGTTGGAACGAAAACCAAATTGAGGTGACCCGGAACGGTGCAGCCTGCTCGACAAATGCGTAGTCGGTAAGGACGTTCGAAAGCTGGCGATTTCGGCGGTAAATCGCTACCCTGACGCTACCGGGAATAACGCACCATCGATCTCAGGGTGTACGTCCGTCTGGAGCAGTCAGATCGTTTCGGCCTGCACTCGATTCACAGGGCGCTATTGAGCCTCGCGCGAGTGACACCCCACCAGTACACGTCGAGGTGAGCCCGTGCGACCCCATTGCCCTGCAACTATGGCGGCGATTTGTTGATACTCCCCGCTTGTCTCAGGCATGTGGCACGCGACGCCCGGCCATTGCGCCAACGGCAACCCCGCCGCGGCAGCAGCGCCGGTGGCGGTCGCTATTGTCGCCCGTCTAAGCCGAGCGAAGAACGTGGCCGATCGGTTGCGGGACGCCCGTCAGTTTGATGGTGCGCGACTGGCGGCTGCAGCCGACACCGTTCGCGATCAGCAGCACGACGAGCAGGACGTAGAAAACCAGATATGTGCCCCAGGCGCGTGGCCGCAGCAGAAAGATCGTGAACGCGATGTAGATGACCCAGCCGCCGAACAGGGCGAGTGTTCTCGAATAGACGTCGGGGGAGTCGGCGAGGTAGGCGAAGCCTCCCGGGAAGACAGGCGCCATTAGCACCCCAGCGATACTGCCCAACACGCTGTACGCGGTCGGGATCCCAACCGCCAGCCAGGCTAGGAGCCACAGGCCGAAACGCATTTTGAACGACATCGGATAGAGGATAGTCCGTTCCAGTCAGGGTCGAAAATCGTCCAGTGCGGCGAGCCACCTCCTAAAGTACTGCTAGTCAATAACTTGCAGGACCAGCCAGATCGCAGTATCGAACTTCCACAGCGTAAGTCGTTGTGAGCTGTCCCCCCAGATTCGCTAGGTCGACAATGTGAGTCCTGCCCGTGTAAGGATTCCCAATTCTGGCCACTAACCCTGTAAAGGGCCTGGATCAGTGAGCAGCGACTTCTACGCCACGTCGATCGTGCCGTTCGCGCCCATCATCATCAAGATCTGCAGGGCCTACACCAACACGCAGGAGGACTTCGAAGACTACTACCAGGAAGTGTGCCTGCAGATCTGGCGCAGTCACCGCACCTTCGATGAACGGGCGGCCCGGTCCACATGGATCTATCGCGTGTCGTTGAACGTCTGCATGACGCTCCTCAAGACACACAAGCGCAACCGTCGGACCTTCGCGTCCGACGTCGTTCCCCCCGAGCTCGTGGAAGACAGTCGGGCGTTCGCAGACGAGTCCCTCAATCAGTTGTACGACGCGATTCGGCAGCTGTCGGAAGTGGACAGGGCGGTGATCCTGCTCTATCTGGACGAGAAGTCGTACCGGGAGATCGGCGAGATCATCGGCGCCAATCCCAACAACGTCGGCGTGCGCATCAACAGGATAAAGGACCGCCTCAGGAGGCTACTCGATGAGAAAGACAATAGAAGCGACGTGGCGTGAAGGATTCCTGAACCCGGACGCGCTGGTGGCGCCGAAGGTCAATGACCTTTACACGCGGAAGTCGAGCCATATCGTCGACCGGATCCAGCGCATGCTGAGAATCAACCAGATCGCGATCGTGATCGGGGCACCGATCATGTGGGCCGTTCTCAGCGCGGCTGGCATCCCGTACGCGGGGGCGATCATGTGCACGGCATGGGTGGGGCTGGTCGTCGTCCGGCAACTGTACATTGCGAAGTTCGACGCGCCGGACAACAGCCTTGACAGCTATCACTACCTCAAGGCGTTCCACGGTTGGTTGAAGGACCGCATGGCTCGGTCAAAGAGACTTCAGCGGCACATCTATGCCGTGACGTTCATCGCACTCGCGATCGGAATTGGGGCATCGGCGAGTGGCCAGCGGTTGATCCGCCTCATCGTCGAGAGCAATCCCGACGTCCGTCTCGTCAATGGCGTCCCGCTGATCCTGATCGTGTGTGTTGTGGTGATGGCGATCGTGGTGGAACTACTTGGTGGCGTCATCTTCGACTTCGATGTAAACACCGCGTATCGCAGCGTGTTCAGGAAACTGGACGAGATGGTTGCCGAGATGGAAGAGCTGAGGGGCTGAGTGGCAGGCGATTTCCATCCGGCGAGTCGCGAGATTAAGCAGGAACGTAGGCCAACCTGATCACATCCTCGCCAATCCGATCATTAGCCATAAGGCGGAGCGGCGGCCGGGGCCCGGCGAAATATGGCTTGCCGTGACCAAGCACGACGGGGTGCAGGTAGATTCGATACTCATCGATCAGGCCAAGTTCGGTCAGGCTTTGCGCCAGGTCCGGGCCAGCAACTTCGATCTCCCCGTCGCGCTCGGCCTTCAGCTCGCGGATCGCGCCCTCGAGATCATCCTCAACAAGCCTGGCGTTGGGGCCGACCGACTTCAACGAGCGCGAGACGACCCATTTCGGCTGGTTCCGCCACGCCGCCGCGAAGGCGTGTTCCTCTGCATCCCATTCAGGATGATCGTCGTCCCAGTAACGCATGACCTCATACATTTGGCGACCGTAGACACTGCCCGCCTGCCCCTGAGCCTCCTCGATGAAGTGGCGGAAGAGCGTGGGGCTTGGCGCAAACGCCATATGGTCGACGTAGCCGTCCAGGGACTGGTTCATTCCGAACACGAGCCTAGCCATACCACTTCCTTTCCTCACGCGGCACACGGCGTCCGCGGGGGTCGGGCTTCTCCAGGCTGCAGTCGGGACGGAAAAGTCTAAAGGGCTTCGCTCTGACTAGCGAGGGACACCCCGACCTCCCGACACACCCATCGCGACGTGAACGGACGGCGGCTTCTGAGACCGGGCGACAGACTCGCTAGACGGCTAAGATGAGCCGCAAAGCCGTCATCGCCTGACGCGTCGGGAACACATTTCACCGGGCGGAGGATGTCTCGCCGTAGCCCGCGCGGCGGGCAAAGGCGGACCCTCGTCTTACAACGTTCGAGTATTGACCGGCCGGCGGGCGGTCCAGGTCGCATCCAGGTACTCGCCAAGGCTCAACGAGCCCGACATCGTCTCGCCGCTGACCGTGCCCGTGAATCGGTAGTTGATGGAGTCACCCTGGCGTTCCGTGATCGAGCTGGCCAGCGCGACCTTCTCCCCGCTGATCGTGCCGGCGATGTCCCGGGCCAGAAAGTCTCCCTGATGCGTCCCCTCGAGCCGATTGCCATTCTGTCTGAGATGCAGCGTGTGGGTGCTCGCGCCGGCGGCGTAGCGGATATCGACCTGCCACCGACCCGAAAGGTTGGCCGAGGGTGCAACTTCCGGCTCCGGCGGGGTCAGCGTGCGCCTGGCCGACAGAATCTCGACGATCCGCGCGGCCACGAGCTTCTCGTCGCCGGGCGCCATCATCGCCGATGTGATCGAGATTCCCGTATCCCCCGGCATTGGCGGTCCGTCTCCGCGGCCGCCGCCTCCGCCGCCGCCGAGCGCAATCCGCGGATCGCCCTTGTCGAGCAGATCTGACGCCTCGGCGCCGGTCAGCCCCAACTGCTTCGAATCCCATCGGATTGAGACCCGGGGGCTGCGGTTGCTCAGGCTGGTTCCGGGCTCTCGCTGCACGATGGCGGTCACGCCCGGAATCTTGGCGACGCGATCGCCGATGTAATCGCACCGCGCCACCCACTCTTTCCACTCCGCGGCATGGTCGCGCTTGACCCAGCTCTCGACCGCGACGAGCATGCCGATCATCTCTTCGCGGCCGACCTTCATGGCTCTCGCGTAGCCGTGGTGCGGTGCGCTGTGGACCCAGGCCGCCTTCACGATGTCCTTGCGGCCGAGCAGCAATCCAGCACTCTGCGGCCCGCGGATGTACTTGCCGCCACTGTAAGCGACCAGCGTCGCGCCACGCTGCAAGTGGACGTTTGGAATGGTGAGCCCCTCGGCTGCGGCGTCCACTAGCACCGGCACGTTGTGCGTCCTGGCAATCGCGCAGATGGCCTCGGTCGACATCGGGCCGGAATCGACCCGTGGTCCCGCATTGATGTAGATCATCGCGGTCTTCGGACCGATCGCCAGCTGAAGCGCCTCGGGCGTGTCAGCCTCGACGATCTTCACGCCGACCGCGCGAATGGCGGCGTCGTAGACGTTGCGTGAGTGCGTCGGAATGATGACCTCGTCTTTGGGAAAGCCCGCGAGGTTGGGAATCCTCACGTGGAGATCGGGATTGCCGCCGGCGACGCACGCGGCGGTCGTGTGCGACATCGCCGCGGCGCAACCGGCACTGACCATTCCCCACTCGGCGCCCGTCAGCTCGCCGAGGCGCTTGCCGACGGCGTTCATGACCTCGTCGAGCTGCGCGTATTCGAGGTTGGCGGCGGTCTTGGCGGCGCGGACTTCCGGCAGTTCGATCGAGCCGCCGATGATCGTGAAGGTGCCGCGACAGTTGATGATCGGACGGACACCGATCGCCTTGTACACGCTCGCATCGGCGGCCGGTGCAGCGGTGCTGGCAGCCGTCGCCGCGCGGCGCTGCGCGGCGCCGGTGGCGGACGCGGGAAGGACGGTGCCGGCGCCGACGAGGCTGGCCAGACGGAGCAGGTGACGGCGACTGAGTTCAGTCTTCATGGGTGTCGAACCTCGATGAGCAATGGTCCGCCCCGCGCCTCGAGCCCGGCCATCAGGACGGGCTCGAAGCGAGGAAGGTTGATCGACCGGAGCGGATCCGGAGTTGACCTCGTCTGCCTCAAAACAGGTACTTGAGCGAGAGCTGCATTTCGCGTGCGGCCCCCGCGCTGCTGATGATCCCGAAGTTGGTATTTCCCAGCGTGCCGTTCGGATTGCCCCAGTTCACCCAGTTGAAGGCGTTGAACGCCTCGGCGCGGAATTGGAGCTGCTGGCCCGCATTCAGCCGGAACGACTTCGCCACCGAGATGTCCAGCACCTTCCGGCCCGGCCCGACCACAGGATTGCGGGTCGAGGTTCCGTAGGTCGTGGTCGCTCGCGCGAAAGCGGCGGTATTGAACCAGCGGCCGATGGTCCGCTGATCGCTCGGCAGCGTCGGATCCTGTCCCGCGACCAGGTTCGGGCGAATCTCCTCGGAATCCACGTTCAACGTGTCGCCATCCTGATTGATGAAGAGCGGTGAACCGGAATTGAAGATGCCGATGCCGCTGATCTGCCACCCCTTGGCGAGCGCCCCGGTGAAGCCGGTCAGGCTGTCGCCGAAGGGAATGTCCCACACATAGCCGAGGACCAGACGGTGGCGCTGATCGTCGGCTGACGGACCGTACTCGCCTTCGAGGCTGCGCGGGTTCTGCCGGCGGGCCCGCGACGCGTTGAGGCCTCCCTGCTGGTTGTCGTTCAGCTCGGACAGCGTGTAGGCGGCCGACAGATACAGCCCCCAGGGGCCTCGGTGCTTGTACTCGGTCTGGAGCGAGTGATAGTCGCTCTCGCCGTCGGTTGCCCACATCCGGATTCGGCCGTACGCCGGGTATGGACGCCGTGACTGGAGCGGGATTCCACCAGCGTTGGGATCGGGGTCAGGGCTGTTGAAGTTCGTCAGGCTCGTATCCAGGTCCGACCCATTCGAGCCGACGTAGCGGACCTCGACGACAGCTGCACGGGACAACTCGTAGCCGAGCGCGATGTTCCAGTTCTGGTAGTAGCCATCCTTGTGATTGCGATCGACCTCCGCCGAGGTGACGTTGAAGATCGTGTTGGCGGGTACGAGCGCGGGCGGGAACGGGAAGGCAATCGTCGCCTGCGGATTCGTTGTCGGGTTGGTGACCTGCACGCTGGCGGTCGGAGGATTGGTGCCAAGCGTATTGATGTTGTCCAGGTGCAGAGCCATGTTGAAGACGCCGTATCCGCCGCGGACCACCAGCTGGTTGCTCAGCTGATACGCGAATCCAAGACGCGGCGCCCAGTGACGGTGCTCGTTGAAGTACAGCTGGTCGACCACTTCGCCTGGACCAGGCCAGAGAACGGGACCGCTCGAATCGAGGTCGAACCGCAGCGTCCGGCTGACACCATTGATGTCTTTCGGCGCGAAGTTGTGGTCGTAGCGGAGACCGAGGTTAACGGTCAGTCGCGGCGTCGCCCGCCAGTCGTCCTGCACGTAGAACCCGGTGCGCCATTGACGGATTCCGCCGATAGGAATGCCCTCGGGCGTGCGCGACGTCCTCGGAAAGCCCATCATGAAGGCTGCCGCAGCGTGGCCGGTGATGTCGCGGGTGAAGTCGAGCGCGCCGAACGGTGCGTTCGTGCTCGTCGCGTCGCCCAGCATACGCCGGACGTCGCCGCCTATCTTGAGCGCGTGGCTTCCCCGGATGAGGGTCAGGTTGTCCACGAGTTGGTAGGTCTGGCTCAGGTCGATTCCTTCGCCACCGACGTTGTCGCCAAACCCATTGAAGCCCTGAATGTTGATCGTCGGAAATCCGATCTCGTTCTCGTTCGGCGGACGGCCATTGGGACCGCCGACGAGCATGCCGTGGATACCCAGATCCTCTTCTACGCTGAATCCCGTCAACCGGCGCGGGCTGAGACGATTCAGGTCGCCGCGCATGTAGCCGAAGCGGATCTCGTTCAGGACGGAGGAGCTCCACGTCGTGACGTGCTGCACCGCCATGCTCTGGTTGTTGAACACGCGCGGCGCCGGAAACGCAGGGTTGATTGGGATGGAGGGATTGTCTCGTCCTTGATAGAGGTAGTGACCAAAGATCTTCTGCTTCTGACTGATGACATGGTCGACCCGCGTGATGAACTGGTGCTGCGTGTCTTCGGTGCGGGTCAGGCCCCGGAAGTTGTTCGCGCCGGTCTGGTTGGGCAGCGGCTGGTACTCGTTGATCATCGAGATCGCGAGGGGATCCAGGCGATTCTGCGGAATGATGTTGTTCGGGAACGGCTGATTCGTGAACGGATCCCTGACCACCACACCGGCGACCTCTGAAAAGTCCCCGACGCGCATCGCCGCGGTCAACACGTTCGTCAGCGCGACCGTCTCGCGCGTTTCCCGAACGCCCTCGTAGGACGCCATGAAGAAGGTCTGATTGCGACGGACCGGGCCGCCAACCACCCCGCCGAACTGCTGCCGATCGAGCTGGGGCTTCGGCGAGGGCGCCGGAGCGAAGTAGTTCCGGGCATCGAGGCTGTCGCTGCGGACGTAGTCGAAGGCCGATCCGTGGAAGTTGTTGCCGCCGGACTTCAGCTGCAGCTGCACGTTCGCGCCGGCATGCCCGCCGTACTCCGCCGTGTAATTGGTGGCCTGCACTTTGAACTCTTCAACGGCGTCCACCGATGGATACATGAAGAGGTTGTTGCCGCGGTTGTTGAGGGCGCTGACGCCGTCGAAGGAGACCTGCTGATACATGCCGCGGGCGCCGCTGGCGCGGAACTGCGTGTTCGACGCGACGACGCCAGCCGTCAGGTTGCCGAGGGTGCTGAAATTCCGGCCGTTCAACGGCATGTTGACCAGCGCGTCGGCCGTGACCACGTTGCCGGTGACGCCGCTCTGGGTCTCGAGCAGCAGCCCCTGGGCCTGGACGTCGACGACCTCCCCCAGAGAGCCGACCTGCAGCGTGAACGTCAGGCGTGCGAGTTGACCAACGCGCAAGGTAACGGTGGTGCGCTCCGTGCGAAATCCGGCGAGCGACGCCTGGACGACGTACTCACCGGGTAAGAGGTAGCGCACTTCGAAGGTGCCGTTCGGCTGTGTGACGGTGTTGTGCACCACCTTCGTGGCCACACTCGTCACGGTGATGTCCGATCCGGGAATGACGGCGCCGCTGCCATCCGAAACGGTGCCGAGAATGCCGGTGTCCACGGACTGCGCCAGGGCTGGCGACGCCCACAGGGCCACGCCGAGCAGCACGGCACCGAGAAACCTGGATGGATCCCTCATGATTCCTCCTTCTGTGTCGCGTTGGCCGGAGCGTGCCTCAGCGGTCGATTCAGTGAGCAGGCCGCTCGCCTCGTTGTCCCGTTTCAGAGGAGTCGGAGGCGCGCTGTGAGACGTATCGTGCGAAGCCGTGCAGGTGCGATGACTGCGGCGATCGATTCTGAGTGCACGGGCCCATCGTGACGTCGCCGGCATGATACACCCCAGGTACAGCTCGAGTGACCGACATTTGTGGCCGTCCGCAGCGGGGTCGCGCCGCGCCTCAACGTTTCCGATAGACCGAGCGCGTGGTCGATGCGGGCCCGCCAAGCACGCCGGCGCGTGTGACTTCCACGATCAGCGTCGTCGGCGACTCCAACGACAGCTTACGCGTCAGTTCGGCGGTGAACGGCTTTCCCGCGGCGCGATCGACCACGTCGAACGTCGTGGTGATGACCAGCGTTTGTCCACTCCACTGCGCCCGCGACGACTCGACCTGCTCGCCTCGCCCCATCCTCACCGTGTTCCTTCCCGCTGAGCCATCGAGCGCGTAGGTGAACGTCAGCCGCAGAGATGGACCACCGGGAGGAGCGACGCGTTATGATCCGGGCTCGAGAGACGCGCAATCGACGGCTTCGACCAGGAAGACGACAAAGTCCGCCGCGCGATCATCGCGACGAACCGCTGCGCGTGTTCGCCTGCATCCCTCACTTCCACGAAGGGACGGTCCGCCATGCCCGAGTTCTTCAATCCCACGCCGGCGCAGAAGCGGGTTCTCGAGGAGATCGCCGCCGGGATCCCCGGAGTCCAGCAGAACCTCGTGAAGAATCACCCGCAGTTGACGGCGGCCGACCGCGGCGCGCACCAGCAGCAGCTGGCTGGATCGAAGGTGCTCTTCACCGCCGGCGATCGGCTGCCACCCGCGCTCGACGGCCTTGGCATCTTTCAGCGGACGCAGGCTTCGACGCCGTTGATCGGGATTGGCCGGATGTCGACCGGCCTCGGGTGCCCGCATGCGGAAACCGATCCGGACTTTCTCGGCCTGATGGTGGCGTTCCGCGCGGCCAATGGACGGCGGATTGACTTCGTCACCATCAACGATCCGACGTCGCCGACCGACACGCCCGAAGAGTTTCTCGCCCTGCTCAAAGCCACTGCGGATGCCGCCGGAGCGACGGGGCTCCTCGGCTCGCAGGCGAGGCTGCTCGCAGGACTGGTGCGTCATGCCGGGATCAGGGCGCCGGCCATTGCCACGCACGTCACCGGCCAGACGCACCGCACCGTTCGCTCGAACAGTGCCTATCAGCAGGTACTGGACCGGGATCGTTCGCGCGCGGGATGTGTTGGGCAAGTTCACGTTCGTGCCAACCGCCGACGTGTCCGGCGAGGCGTCGGGATCGCGAGGCCCGAAGCACCTGACGAACGACTGGCGCGCTCGTCAGAGTGCGGGGCCTTTGATCTTCGATCTCCAGTGGATTGCGTTCCTCAACGACAACCAGACGTCGCTCGACGATCTCACGCGACCGTGGGCTCAAGATCATGCCGTTTCGGTTGGCACCGTCACGTTCCCGAAGATCGATCCAAATAGCGTCGAGGCGAAGCTCACCGCGCTGCTCGCGTCGGAGCTTGGCGCCAATCCCGGGAACTGGCAGGAGACGGCCGAAGAGGCGACGGCACCCCTTCCGGCCACGCGCTTCACGGCTGCTCGACAGCTCGCTTACCGCGCGAGCCAGAAAACACGCGACGCGTTGAGTGAGGACCGGTACGCCTCGTTTTTCGAGCAGGGCAAGATTGCGCCGGCGCTGGCGCAGGAGCTTGCCGACCGGTATCAACGCAGGCGTACCGCCGGTCACTGGGTGCCGGATGTCGGGGAACTGGTGATCGCTTGAGGAATTCTTCCGCCTGACAGGTGCTGCTGATGTGGGTGGCGCCGTTGTCGGTGTACCGTGGCGTCGCGATATCATGATCGCGGGGTGTCGAACATGCGTCGAATGCTGAGTTTAATGTTGTGCCTGGGAATGGCGTCGACGAGCTTGCTCGCCGATACGGCCTCGGAACGGCTGAGGGAATCGGCCACGGTCCTGCAGGAGGTCCTGGCCGCCCCTGACAAGGGCATTCCCGAGGATCTCCTCAGGAAGGCGCACTGCGTCGTGGTCGTCCCCGGCGTCAAGCAGGGCGCGTTCATCGTCGGCGCCAAGTATGGACGCGGGTTCCTGGTGTGCCGCACTGCCGGCGGCGGCTGGGGCGCCCCGGGCGCGCTGCGCATCGAAGGCGGCAGCTTCGGGTTCCAGATCGGCGGCTCGGAGACCGACGTCATCATGCTCGTGATGGACGAGCGGAGCGTGAAGGGCATCCTGTCGAGCAAGTTCACCCTCGGCGGCGCCGCCGACGTCGCCGCCGGTCCGGTCGGACGCAGCAGCACGGCGCAGACCGACGCCACCATGAACGCGAAGATCCTGTCCTACTCGCGCGCGCGGGGAGTCTTCGCCGGCATCGCCCTGACGGGTGCGACGCTGCGCCAGGATCTCGATGAGAACGCCGAGATGTACGGCAAGCAGATCACCAACGAGGACATCGTCAGCAACCGGAAGCCCCCGTCTGATGCCGCAGGTCTGCTGGCGGTGCTCGGAAAGTACCCGCCCACGGGCAAGTGAGGATCGGGCGGCGCGCCGTCTGATTCGGTGACCAGAGTAAAACGGCCGTTCCGGTATCGCGCGAGGCCGCCGCCCCGGAATCCCACCCAGATGCTGCCCGAGCGGTCCTCGGCAATGGTGTTCGCGCGCCGGAACGCGGGCAAACCATCGTTTTCAGAGAAGCCGACAAAAACCGAGCTCGACGCGAAGCGGAAACAATACGTAGCGGCGAAGGACCTCGCCGCGCGGACGGTCAAGCCACACGTGCTCGATGCGCTGATCGGAAAGCCCGTAATGGCGCCCGACACGCAGAAGTCCCTCGATGCCGCGCTCGACAAGACCGACAACGTCGTGCTGGTCACGTCGTTCTATGGCGCGATGGTCAAGATCGGACCGATGCTCGGCATGAAAAAGAATCCCAAGCCGACCCCATTGGTCGAGATCGGCACCGTGACCGGCTACAAGATCGACGGCGATAGAGCGACCGCACAGAAAGGCGCCGAGACGCTCAACTTCACTCGTATCGAGGCGACCCAGGACGACGCGCAGACGTTCACCCTCAAGCTGCCGCGGCAGGCGATGACCGAGATCAAGGAGTTGGTGTTTCTCGATGCGAAGGGCCAGCCGATCGAAGGCCGCCGGACCGGTAGCGGCTACATGAACGACGCCGCCGAGATGGCGTTCAGCGTGAAAACGGCCGCGCCAAGACGCTGACGCTCGAGTTCGAGGCCTGGCAGGGACTGCGAACGGTCAAGGTGCCGTTCAAAGTGAAGGCGGGGCTGGGGCTCGACTGAAGCTCCCGCTCCTGCAAGAGCTCCGACCGGTGAGACCGACGACAATGTCGATTGCGAGGGCGGCGACAGCGAGGGGCAGGTCGAGGCTCACGATCCGGCGGTCTTGACGATGTGTGTCGGTGGCGTCGGCATTTCTTGTCGCCCGGGTCCTGGGGATCTTGCGGCGCCTCAGCCGGAATCCAGCGTCGGGCTGGCTCCCGATAGTCTCATCGATCTCATCGTTGTGGTGTCAGATGTGAGACATGTGGCACTCACTGTCGCTATCGCGATGACATCATGGACGTAGGTCAACCGGTTCGCCTGGAACTCAAACGTCGTCCGGCGTGGGACTTGCGTGCTCAACCGTGATTGCACACTCCATCGGCACACATGACAGGAGCACTGCTATGGCCACCGCTCAAAAGACTATCAACCCGGAACAGGTCAGTTCGATTAAGCAACAGCTGTCGCGCGAGAATACGCCCGACAGTCCGGTCGTTCAGGAATTGCGCCGCCAGGTCGCAAACGCGTTCGTCTTGTACGCCAACTACAAGCACTACCACTGGCAGACCTACGGTCCGCTTTTTCGTGATCTGCACAAGCTGTTCGATCGGCTCGCGAACGACGTTCTGCCGACGCTCGACGAACTCGCAGAGCGTGTCCGCATGATTGGGCAGGACCCGCCGGGACATCTGCTCGAAGCTGCCGACCTCGCCAGCGTGGGCGTCGGCTCGCCGCACTCGACGATGCGTGAGATGGTCGAAGAGGCAGATCGACATCTGCTCGTGGTGATCACCGAAATGCGGCGCGCTGCGAAAGTCGCGGACGAGCACGGTGATCCAGGAACGGTCGACCTGTTCTCACGGTTTGTCCAGATTCACGAGAAGCACGAGTGGTGGATGCGGGATCTGCTCCGCACCGGAGACGGGCTCTGCACGTAAGGTGAAATGAACGCAGCAGCTCCTTCGTCCGAGCCCGGTCGGGGCGTTACCGGGCTGGCGTTCCTACTTCTTGGCCGGTTCAGCGATCTCCAGTCGGCGTCCTCGGACGAGGAGCTCTGCCTCTGCATAACGGATGAAGTGAGCATCGTGAGGAGACTGCATGATTCGCAAGCTGAAGTCTGGGGAGTACCGGCTGTATTCAAGAAAAGTCGATCCCCGTACCGGTCGCCGACGCAACCTCGGCACTCTTTCCAGCCGAGCCGCAGCCGAGAAGCACGAGCGCGCCGTGCAGTTCTTCAAGCGCCAGCATTGAGACCATTTGAACGGTCGGGGTCGGGCCGGGAACCACCATTGCAGTAACTGGCGAGTGAGAGCGGCTGGAACCGATTCTTAATCTGAGGCGAGGATACTGATGCTGCCAGGTCAGGTACGTCTAGGTCGCATCTTCGGCATCGAGATCCGCCTCCATTTCAGCTGGTTCATCATTGCCGCGCTGCTCACGATGTCGCTGGCCGGACATCTGTACGCGGTGAACCCCGCGTGGTCGCGGGGCCTGATTTGGACGGCTGCTGGACTCACCGCCCTGGCGTTCTTTGCCGCCATCGTGCTCCATGAGTTGTCTCACGCGGCCGTCGCGCGCGCACGGGGCGTGCCCGTGTCTTCCATTACGCTCTTCGCGCTCGGCGGGGTCGCCCAGATGAAGCGTGACATCGCGGATGCAGCGACCGAATTCTGGATGGGCCTTGCAGGACCGTTCGCGAGCGTCGTCATCGGTGTCGCCGCACTCGCCCTCGCCAGCGCGCTCGGTTGGAACTTCAATGCCACGCCGGACGCGCCGGGCATGGTCATGCTGGTGTGGTTCGGCTTCATCAACATCACGCTCGCCGCGTTCAATATGATTCCCGGGTTCCCGCTCGATGGTGGCCGCGTCCTTCGCGCCATCCTCTGGTGGCGGAGCGGCAATCAGGTGCGCGCGACACGCATAGCCGCAGTGCTGGGACAGATCGTGGCGGTCGGATTCATCATGATCGGTTTTCTGTCGTTTGGCTTCGCCGGCAACTTCAGCGGGATCTGGCTCGCGTTCATAGGCTTGTTCCTCATCGACGCAGCCCGATCTGCGGTGTTGGAGACCAGAGTAAGAGAGGTAAGAGAGGGTCTGCGCGGCGTGCACGTGGCCGACGTCATGTCCCGTGACTGCGTGACCGTGGATCGCGGAACAGCCGTCTCAGACGTCGCCGAGCAGGTGCTTCGCACTGGCCGGCGCTGCTTCTTCGTCACCGACGACGAACGTATCGCTGGCATGTTGACACCGCAGGAGCTCCGCTCCGTCCCACGCGATCAGTGGACGGCGACCCCTGCCGGCGCGGCCATGAAGCCGGTCGAGCGTCTCCATCTGATCGATGCCGGCGAGCCGGTCACGAAGGCCCTTGACGCCATCGTCCAGGAGAATGTGAATCAGCTGCCAGTGCTCGAGCAGGGGCGATACGCGGCGTCATCTCGCGGGATCAGATCCTGCGCCTGGCTGCGGCGCGCGCCGAGCTGACGATGTAGTTCGAGGGAGGGTCAATCAATGGCATTCACCGTCACGAGTCCCGCATTTGCGGATGGTCAGACAGTTCCGAAGCAGTTCACATGTGACGGCGATGATGCGCCGCCGCCGATTACTGTGACCGACCCACCGAAAGGCACGAAGAGCTTCGCTGTCATTGCGGACGATCCCGATGCGCCAAAAGGCACGTTCACTCACTGGCTGGCGTACGACATTCCCGCTGATGGCAACGCCTTGCGCGCAACGGCAGGCAAGACGCTGAAGAATGATTTCGGTCGAAAAGGGTATGGCGGGCCGTGCCCTCCGGCAGGACACGGCAAGCATCGATATTATTTCACCGTCTACGCGGTCGATGCGTCAGCACTCGACGTTCCAGGCGACAGCCGCGATGATTTGGAAGCAGCGTTGAAGGATCACACGCTCGTCAAGGCGCAGCTCATGGGCCGTTACGAACGAACGAGATAATTGTCACGCCGTGCTGGAGATGTGTATGGCGATACCGGCTTCGATATCTGAATTTCTCGACCGACATCACGCGCGCTACTCGGTGCTGAGGCATCCTGTCGCGTACACGGCACAAGAAGAGGCCGCGGCCGCACACGTTCCGGGGCGCGAGTGGGCCAAAGTCGTGGTCTGCGTCGCAGACGACCGACCAGTTCTCGCAGTGCTCCCTGCGCCGCTCAAAGTGGATTTCGAGCGCCTCAGGGACGTGACACACGCGCACTCTCTTCGGCTGGCACACGAGGACGAGATAAAGGTCTGTACACCGATTGCGAGATCGGAGCCATGCCGCCCTTGGGCCCGCTCTATGGCCAGGAAGTCGTTGTCGATGAAACTCTCGCCGCCGAGGGGGACATCATCTTTGAAGCAGGATCACATCATGCTTCGATCCGCATGCCCTATGCGGAGTTCGAGCGCCTGGTTCGGCCAACAGTCGGCGCATTCACGATGGGCTCGCGCAGCATTCCACCCCGAATCGCGCACAGCACAGTGTCCGACGCCGTCTGCGGAGCTGGTGTGAGTGAGGAGTCCGCATGGGGCTGGTCTGAGTACGGGGACAACCATCTTCTGCTCGCAGGCCTGCAAGATGGAGTTCGACGACAACCCTGCCGTGTACACTCGCGCGCCGATTTAAGAGCGAAACGGCGATGACTTAGCCTTCCCTGAGCACACGCGCCGGGTCGATGCGAGCTGCGCGGCGCGCCGGAATCCAGCCGGCCATCGCTCCGATGAGCGACAGCACCAGCGCTGCGAGGGCAAGCGTCGCCGGATCGCGGGGCTCCAGGCCGTGCAGCGCTGCGTAGGACGTCACACCATAGAGACCGAGTCCAGCCAACAGCAATGCCAGTCCGGCAAAGAAGCCGGACAGCATCGCGACGATGCGCTCCTGAATGAGGGACGCGTTGACCTGCTCGGAGAGCATACGGAAGGTGATGGCGACGTCCTTGTTCACGCCTGTCAGTGCGGCAGCGAGGCTCTTGGTCAGCAGCGCCGGCGATCCTCCGGCGGCGCGGATCGCTGATCGACAGGGACGACGGCGGACCGGGCTGCTGCGGCAGAGGAAGCGTCGTCGGCGGGATAGGTGCGCGGAGCGCGCGATAGACCGCGTCTTCAACATACGCCGCGACGATCTGACGGTCGATGGTCGGACGCGTCGGTGATCCTGGCTGGACGACGCGGCGGCCAAGAGGATCTGACCATCGAAGAACCTGCGCGCGAACGCTTCGCCCACACGCCGGTAGCGATGGCAGTCACGACGTCCAGTCCGTGCGCGGCGCCATAGCTGCCGTGCGGACGCCGATCTCTGTCGGATGACTCACTGCGTCGTGGACGCCGACAACGTGGAGGCCGAACCCAGCG
This sequence comes from uncultured Acidobacteriota bacterium, assembly GCA_963785755.1. GTDB lineage: Bacteria > Acidobacteriota > Vicinamibacteria > Vicinamibacterales > 2-12-FULL-66-21 > JACCXG01. The sequence continues at coordinate 36,391 of CAWAXG010000078.1, forward strand.
AACCGCTGTGCGGGTTGGCGAGAGCAGGCGTGATCAGCATCGTCGATCGATGCGTTCGCGAATGGGGGCGCGTTTTTGGGTGAGACACATGGCGCTCACTGTGATCCACGTACGGGATCGGCTCTTGACATTGCGTCGCCAGTGGAAGTAGCCGTCAAATGTGCGCTGACTCACCTGAGCTGACTCTCAACCGCTGACGTTGACGTCAATCGTGCAGGGGCTAAAGTGGGAGTCTGGTTCGTCGGAGGAAGGAACGAAGGAACGATGACTTCCATGATCGTTGAGACCTTATTGGAACGGATCGAGCGCGAGTACGACGAGCAACCCGGACTGAACCTGACTCCGGAGCAGGCACAGCGGCTCTGGGGACTTGATGACCCAACGTGCCGCGCCGCGCTCTCGATGTTGGAGGACGCTCGAGTCCTACGTCGCACACCGGAAGGACGATTCGTGCGGTCTGGATCGAGTCGCTTCAGATCGAACGGTTGACGCTGACGCGGGGGAAGCGAGGCAGCATGAGCAAGAACCTCAACGTAAACCCCGATCACTCCAACGTCGCTGGCCGCGAGCGCCAGGCTGGAATCAGCAACCGCCTGTCACCTGAGGCGGAAGCGCAAGACCTGGAAGAGCACCCTCCAATCGACACCAGCTCACCACCACCGGAGGATGCCGCAGGCCGGGTTGGTGAACAGCCATTGGAAGACCGGCGTGACCGGCATACATCTCACAAAGCCGGCAGCCGGTCGATCGCGCAGAAGGAGGCGGGCGCTCGATATCCGGATCGATCGATGCCGCCGTCACGAAAAGTGCCCGGTGCCTTCGGGCGTGAGCCTGAAACACGAGATCCGGGATCGCCAGTGAAGCGGCGATCGAAGAAGCCCACGCCCAGTCGCTGAGCGTGTTGGGGGCACACTGGCAGACCTACGGTCCGCTGCGCACCCCTGTTTTTCTGCCAGACCCGATTCCTCCCTTCTGCCCATGCTCGTGAGGTAAGGCTCCCGGTCGTGGAGCAGGGACAAATACGCGGCGTCATTTCGCGTGATCAGCTCCTGCGACTGGTCGGCGCGCGCGCCGAGCTGACGATGTAGTTCGAGGGAGGGCAGGTTGGAAGTGGGGGCCGAGTGCTGGCACACGGCCCCCCGGTCTACCTGGTGATACGCAAGGCGCGTCGTTACTTCCGAGGTGCCGGCGTCGCCGGGCACGTCCCTGAGATCTCGCGAATCGAGGCCGCCTCGAACTCCGGAAGGTTGATCTGGTCAGGTCCAGGCCCACGATCCTCGCGAGGCTTACCCGGCGTCGCGCCCGGTCCTCCTTCGGGATCGATCCGACCGGTGACTTCGACTCGCTTGCCGACCAGCGCCTTCAGCTTCTCGTCAGAGGGTCCCTCCACTTTGTACATGTTGCCGCTCGATGCCGTCGTTCCCGTTGTTCCAGTCGCTCCTGGCGTGGTGCCTGGCTTCGCCGGAGTGCTAGCAACCGACGCATCGGCGAGGATGTAGTCTTCGAGAACGCCTGCGCGCTCGGCCACATTTGGCTTTCTGCCAGGGACCTGATCCTCACGATAGAGACATCCGGCGAGCGTCGTCGTGGGTTGCTGCGCCGTGGCCCCAGGAGCCGGCGGCGTTTGTGGTAGCTGTGGCGGCGGGTCCTGCGCCTGAGCTGAGCCCTGAGCTGCCAGCGCAGCCACGAACAATGGCGCTAGCGCGGCAGCCATGATCGATTTCCTCATCGCGTTCCCTCCCGATAGGTGTTGCCGCTCCGAACGTGAATTACGAAAACGATGCAACTGCTGCGCCACTTCGATAATGGTCGACTTGATCCCCATTCCCGACTCATCGTGTGCGCGAGCACTGAAGTCGGCCGACTACACAAGTGGAGCAGTGCCGAAAAGCTCTGCGGAGGATGAAAGGCCATTCGCTGCTCAGAAGCCGTAGGCACGATGTGTGCTCGAAAGACACTTGCGGCAAGTACAAAACTGACGACGAAAGTTGGTACCCAATGGCTGAGCAAATCACTCGGGAACAACAGCCCGGACGAATTGAAGACGTACGAGGCTCTGGCATCTATCCGGCCACTGGACCGCATCCTCCCGGAGACGCCATCGTGCGTACTCCAGGGGCGTTGGGGCATCCGGAAGAGCGGCACACGGTGCACTGGACGAATGAGCGGGTTGAGCCGTGGATACTATTCGCCGGACGCCTGATTTTTGGTGGCTACTTTCTGTATAACGGCATCAACCACTTCCTCGAACGTGAGTCGCTGGTGGACTACGCCAAAAGCAAGGGCGTGCAAGCCCCCGAAGCGGCGGTGGCTGGCTCCGGGTTGCTCATTCTCGGAGGTGGTCTGAGCATTGTTACTGGAGCGTCCCCGAAGCTAGGCGCAGCGCTGATTTCGACGTTCCTGCTCGGGGTGTCGCCACGAATGCACGCATTCTGGCGAGAGCAGGACCCGCAACAGCGGATGAACGAGATGGTGAACTTCACCAAGAACATGGCGTTGGTCGGGGCAAGCCTTCTGGCAGCTGCGTACCCCGAGCCTTGGCCGTGGAGCGTGACGGTCAACAGGGGTCAGACGCTTCCTGCACTGGCCTGAGAACTCTGGGGAGGAGCCACACCATGCGAATTCTGCTGGCGGTAGACGGTTCGGCTCCGTCGCAGGACGCGATCGACGAAGTCGCGGAACGCTCCTGGCCTGCGTCGAGCACCGCGCGAGTCATCTCTGTTGTCCGGCCCTACGTTCCACCGGCGACTGAGTTCGTTCCAGTAGCGTTCACCCCTCAGGACGTTTTGCAGCAGCAGGAGAGGGACGCCCGACAGATCGCCGCTCGCGCTGCCGAGCGATTGACGCAGTCCGGCTTCTCAGTTGATACCGTCGTTCGACAGGGCGATCCTCGAACGGCGATCGTCGACGAGGCGGCAGAATGGGGAGCAGATCTCATCGTCGCTCAGCGGATTGTCAGGCGGGGTGTTGTCGTCGTTCGGGCCTGGTCGCGTGAAATGCGCGGGCAGCTCGACGTTCGCGTAGCGATAGGGCGTGGCGGGAAGATTGAGGGTGCTCCTGGTCGCGGGCCGCGACGGCGATACCGCTGCTGCGCTCAAGACGAACGCCAGTACCAAGAGCGGGCCACAGAGAATACGAGTCATTCCGCCCTCCACGGTGTGGTGACGGAAAGTTGGACACCGAAAAAAGCGATTTGGTTTGCCACCAGTTTGGCACCGCACGTGCGTCGGTAGTACGCCGAACGTAAGTGAAGAATCACTTCTGCGGTGACGGGTCCTGTCCGCGGACAGCCCCACCCGTCCTCGGCGCCAAGAGCACGTGTCACGGGTGAGGCGCCTGCGCGGCGGGCGGGGCGGCCCCGTCCGCGGCCACCCGTCGTCTTGGCGTGATTCTCGGCGCCTGGTTCGAGCGACCTGGCCGCGTGTTCGACTCGACTGGTAACTTCCGCCTTCCGCCTGCGCGCGAAGCGCTTCGGCGAGGCTCGCCGTAGCTTGGCGGAGGCGGTCAGGCGGAAGACTCACGTCGCTATTCAGAAGTGGCACGTGGGCGCACGTCCGCACGTAGCACGCACGAGAGCACGCAGCACCGCACGTGCCGCTCGTGGGCGACTGCAGCCGCCTTGCACTCCATGCGATGGTGTGTCGCTTCGGCCAGGACTTCACTTCGTCAACGTGAGTTGACAGTGCGAAGCGCGCTGGGCGCATCGCGAGGACCACTCGTCCGAACGCAGTGTGTCGAAAGCAGCATCGTCGCGGCGCTTGGCGGCATTGGTGCTCTCGTGGCCGCGCGTGGCCTCTCCGAGCTGCTACTCGGCTTTGTTCCGCTGTCCCCAGATGTTATGACTCACATTGACCCGAGATTGAGCATGGAGGCGCTGCAACAGTCATTGGTGTGGCCCAGGATACTGACTGCGGCGAGCTCTTTCGACGTAACGATGACGTCGTCTATGTCCCTTGGGTTCAGCAGTACGCAGGCCGCTCTCACGATTGCCAGCAGAACCAGTGGCGATCCGGACGACGCGGTGCGAGGGGTGCAAGCGTCCATTCGACAGGCGGATCCCAATTTGAGCATAGTCAGGGCTGGTGCGGGACCGCTGCTCCTCGCCCGAAGGCACCTCGCGGCACAGTTCGTCGCGCTGGTTGCGGGCATGCTCGGCGCGTTGACCTGGTCACTGGGAATGATCGGGCTGTACGGCGTGCAATCTGAGTCTTTAGCCGGCGAACACGCGAGACAGGCCGTACGGCTGGCCTTGGGCGCGAGTGCTAAGCAGATAGGGCGCATGATCCTCCTGGACGGATTAGAGCCAGTGTTCCAAGGCCTAATTCTGGGTACTCGATCCCCTGTCGTTTGGGCTCGTACCGTTGCCGTTCCTAACAGCAGCTCTCTTTGCGTGCGACTTACCAGCTCATCGCGCTGCCCAAGTGGATCCCAATATCTCGCTGCGGCATCTGTGATTCACCACGCGGACTCAGGTCGAGAAAAACTCATTCGCGCGCGGACGTTGACGCGAATTTCGTCGAACGCTCACATGCGCCAAACTGGGCCCATTGGTTGAGAGCGGAAGCCACGGGTCCAATCGAACTAGCGGCCAAGTCACACGAACCAGCCGCCGAGAATCGCGCCAAGACGACGGGTGGCCGCGGACGGGGCCGCCCCGCCCGCCGCGCAGGCGCCTCACCCGTGACACGTGCTCTTGGCGCCGAGGACGGGTGGGGCTGTCCGCGGACAGGACCCGGCACCGCAGAAGCGATTCTTCACCTACGTGCGGCGCAGCAATCAAGCTACGACCGGCTCGGAGGGCGTCCTGCAGGAGATGACGCGAGCATTGCGGATCCTATAATCCGACCCCAGCGCTGCTGCCGGTCCGCGTTCTGTCATGAATCCGAACCTCACACGCCAACGGTTCCTCGAGGACCACCCGGATCTGCCGCCGAGTCATCTCGTGGCGCTGATCGGCTCGCACCGCCGCGTTGCATGGCCGCCGCTGTGCCCGGCCTGCGGCGCCCCTGCCGCAACACACAGATTCAAGTCGAGCGGGCGCTCGGGCTCGCCGCGGATGATCATCGACAGCGTCTCGGCTCCCGTGTCCTTGTGAAACGCACGGCTGCCCGTGGCCATCTCGTACAGGATCGCGCCAAACGCGAACTGATCGGCGCGAAAGTCGGCGGTCCCTCCGCTCGCCTGCTCCGGCGACATGTAGCCGACGGTGCCGAAGACGATTCTCTCGGTCGTCCGCTCGCCGTCGGGGCCGTCGCCGGCAGCTGGCGCGCTCGCCGCGGGATCGGTCAGTTTCGCCAGCCCGAAGTCGACGATCTTGACGTGCCCCTCGTCGGTGAGCATGGCGTTCTCGGGCTTCAAATCACAATGAACGATGCCGGCCTCGTGCGCTTTCGCGAGCGCATCGGCCATCTGGCTGGCGATTTGAAGAGTCTTCTTGAGCGGCGGTCGTCCGCGTCCCAGCAGCTGCCGGAGGGTCGAGCCTTCGACGAGCTCCATCACGATGAAGAACTGGCCGTCGAGCTCCCCGACGTCGTGGATGGTGACGATGCCGGGGTGGTTCAATGCCGACGCCGCTCTTGCTTCGTGCTGGAACCGCCGGACGGCGCCAGGGTTGGCGAGCGCTTCGACACCGAGAACTTTGATGGCGACCTGGCGGCCGAGCTTCAAATCCCGTGCGCGATAGACCTCGCCCATGCCGCCGGTGCCGAGTAGCCCAACGATCTCGTATCCGCCGAACTGGACACCAGGAGTGAGGGACATCTCTTGAGCCACGGTTCTCGGGACGGCCCGACGATTGCGCTCGCGACTGACGAAGACTAACCGGATCAGTGAAGGTTTTGCCAGGAAGGAGTCGTTCCGGCTCGCGATCCTTCTTGCGGCTCCGCGTAGCCGTGGCGCGGCCACGCCTCGAGGACGGAGAGGATGAGCAGCTCCGCGGACCCTCGCTTCAGCTCGCGGTCGAGCGCGCGCGCGTCGATATCTGTCAAGGACAGATAGTATGTGGGCGGGTATCGGCTGTCATCGCCGAACGCGTCGGTGACGCACAATCGGCATGGTCAGGTGGCGAAGTAAGGAAGGCTCACTTACTGCGAGCATCTTGACGTGGCGGCGGAGGTGGCGGCACGTCTCCAATCCCGCCGCTGGTGCGAATCCTGCTCAGCGGATTCCTCGACAGGCGCACCGCCGCCGCCGCGAAGTTTTCATACTCCTCATGGTCGAGCAGTGATCTCAGAATCTGGATCGGCCAGGAGCAGAAAGCGGCTAACGTCGCCTGTTCCCGGCTAGCGACCCATCCGGTTGCGCGCCTTCTTCTTTGCGCGCTCCAGTGCGGAGACCTTCGGGGTGGGGCCGCCTTCGCCCTGCGGGCTACGGCGAGACAGGCTGGGATCGTCGGTGGTGCGGCGAGGCTGATCAGGCGTCGGCGGGATCTCGCCGGGGGCTTTTCCAGCTCCGACCGAAGGGGCAGGAGCGGGCTGTCTTCGAGGACGGCGACCGAGCCGCGGCAACGCGAGAGACTTCAGCCACCCGCGTGCCGCCACGAACCACAGCAAACGTCGTCCGCCGATCTCCGTCACGTGGAGCAGTAACAGCATCAGCGTGAGCGGAATGACGAGATCCTTCACCTGACGATTCCGCAGCAGGCGCGCGCTGAAGACGTCGTCCCAGGCCGTGCGCTCGGCGCCGCCGGTCACGCGCGCGACCTCCTGCAGCGTTTTCTTTCCCTCTTCCGGATCCGTGCGTGGCTCGAACTCGGGCGAGTAGGGAAGGCTCAGCGGCGCGAGCGGCAGCACCGTTCCGGTTCCCAGTTGCACGGCACCGAGATATAAGCCCGCCTTCTGGAGGGGAAAGCGTGCTTCCAGCGTGTCTTCGCCGGTCCACGAGAGCGTCAGCCGGCGTGTGGTGCCGCCCGCGCGCTCGCCCGGCGGCACGATCGTGGCGGTTGCCGCTCGCACGTCGTCGGCAGCGCCGCGCCGCCGGTCGGGATCGAGCTCGACGCGGACGATGCCCTGCCCGCCCGCGCGATCGATAGTGGTGCGCACGCCGGAGGGAGGCTCGCCGCCGAGCAGCCATCGGCCGAGCCCGACCGCGAATCCCTGGAAATCGCTCCATGCATTCAAGCGAGTCGAATATTTTCCGTCGGCCTCCGCGGTCAGCGCGGCGACGCGGCCCAGCCCGCGATGCCAGAACGCGAGCACCGGCGCTTCATATTCGTCCACCGTCACCACCCCCATCGTGGCGCCCGGACGGAGATATGTGAGGTTGTACCCGTCGAGGCTCGGGAACGCCGATGCCGGCGACTCGCCGAGCAACACCAGGTCCGGCAGCGCCCGCGCCGGCGTCGCGTCGGTGACGAAACTCGATCGCGCGACGGTGATGGCTTCCTGCGCAAAGAGCCGTGGCAGGTCGTCTGGCGTGGCGGCGAAGTGAAGCCGCCCCTGCCCGCGAGCAGCAACATCCTTGAGGAAGGCAGCGTCCGTGTCCGAATCGCTTCCCAGTCCGATGACACTGACCGTGATGCCGAGTGGTGTCAGCCTCTCGAGCAGGCGTTGATAGTCACCTGGCTCCTCGGCGTCCGCCGCATCGGCGAACAGCACGATGTGCCGCGTGCCTTTCTCGGATTCCTGCACCATTTTCGCGGCGGTGACCAGCGCGGTGTAGGTGAAGATGCCGCCGCCCATGGATTGGATGCGCCGGACGTCGCTGCAGACCCGCTGCTTGTCGCCTGCTGACACAAGTGGACTGATGACATGCGGTGAGCTGTCGACCGCGATGACGCCCACTTCGTCATACGGCCCGAGCGTCTCGATCGCCGCGCACGTGCCCTCGTTCGCCAAATCCATCTTCGTGCGGCCGTCGCCGACCGGGGCGGCCATGCTGCCGGATCGATCGAGCGCCACGACCATGGCCAGCGAGAGCTTGCGATGCTCGTTCTTGAGCTCCATCGATACAGGCAGATAGGGATCGAGCGCGGATTTGAAGTAGCCACCGACGCCGAATGAGCCCCCGCCGCCGGTGAGGAGCAGTCCGCCGCCGAGGTCGGTCGAGAAATGCACCAGCGCTTCGAGCGCCGCCGGCCCCATCTGACTGGCAGGCACGTTCTCGAGGATCACGGCACGATAGGCGGTCAGCGCGGCAAGATCCCTCGGAAAGGCCGATGGCGCGATGGTGTCGACCCTGAGCTTGCCGGCCGAGAGCGCGCGGCTGAGATTGCCGGGACCGCCCGTCGCGTTGACCAGGAGAATCGTGGCGGGCGGATCGACCCGCACGGCGCCATTGCCGACATTGTTGTCGGGCACCCGATCGCCCTGGGCCGTGAGCTGCAGCCGGTAACGTGCGACGCCGGGTCGATCGATCAGGTCGCGAAACGTGAGCTGGGTTGCGCCCGGTTGAAACGTCCGCCTCGCTCTCGCAATCTCGACGTCGTCGCGGAACAAAACGGCCTCGCTCTCGACCGTGCGATCGGTGCGGACCGAGGCCGTGAACTGGAACGGCTCGCGCTCGTCGACGACGCCCGGGACGTCGAGCGATTCGACCGCGATGTCGGCGGTCTCGCTGCGGCTGAAAAGACGGAAGTCGATCGGGATCCCGCGCGACGCCGCCTCGTAGGCGGCCGCATCCACCGGCGCGCCGTTCGATTCGCCATCCGAGAGCACGATCAACCGCCCCGGCCGCTCATGCGGGATCAGGCTGGCAGCCAGGCTGATGGCGCCGCCAAGATCGCTGCCGTCCGGATCCACTTCCCGCAGGAAGTCCGCAGACACACCGAATTCCTCGGGGAGCCGGTCGATGCGGGCTTCGCGTCCGTACACAACGATCCCCACGCGATCGCCGGTTGAGCGCCGCTGATCCAGCATCCTGATGACTTCCAGTTCGCGCGTCCGGCTGTCGGCCGGCATCGAGCGCGACAGGTCGGTCACGATCACCACGTCCACGCCTCTTCCGCCAAGCGGTGCAATGGGCACCGCCGCGACGAGCGCAACGATGGCGAGAATGACGATGCGAACCGGCCCGCCGAGCCCGGAGGATCGGCCGCGCCAGAAATACACGAAGAGCAGCGGAACGATCAGGAGCAGGAGTTCCGGGAAGAGGAGGGCGATGCGGTTCATCTGCGAACAGGCGTCAGGGGTCGGGACGCCTGACCCCTGACGCTGGCGCCGAGTACCCACCAGTTGCCAACAATCGCGGTCGTCGCGATGGTCAGCAGGACCCAGAACAACGGATCGGATGCGGGCCCGCTTTCCGCGGTCAGTCCGCTGACATCGGCGAACCGGCCAGCGTCAGCCGTCGACTGCTTGCGCAGGTTGCTCTCCGTCTCGTCGAGAAAATTCACGCCGATGTCGAACAGCACGGTGTCGCCTTCCAGGACCTGGAGCAGTCCGCCCGGCGACGGCGCGATGAATTCCAGTTGACGGCTGGCCGGCAGCGCGCGCTCGACCACGCCGCAGCGGAATCGCAAGGGACCCCTCGGCTCGTGTGCGAGCCGGACGCGTACCCATTCGCCAATCTGGTAGTTCCACCGCTCCGGTCCTGGCAGGCTCTGCCTTCGCATCTCGATGAGATTCGAGATGAGGATCGGCCAGTCGGGCGCTCGAATCAGGTTGGTGCGATCGAGATCGATGTTGAACAGGTACGCGGGATCGGGGCGTGCCGGGTTCACCGCCGGCACGCCGATGAGCACCTGATCTCCCGCGGAGACGAGCGGACGCACGGCACCGGGCGCCAGAGGCATCACGCCCGGCCAGACCACGCCGCCGAGGGTCATGCCGAACAGCAGCGGGTGCCGTTTCTCGAGCACGAACGGTCCGATGAAATCCCTGGATTCTCCCGGTCCCAGCCAGCCGGCGGGAGGCCGTCCGAACGCCGCTTTCCACACACCCGGGGATGGCGCCGTGTCGATCGCGGCGGCCTCGATGAACGCGAGATGTCCCGATTCGGCCTGCGTCACGCCGGCCGCCGCACCGAGCGCTTTGATCAGCGCCTGACGGCCGCGGCCCTCGCGCAATCGATTCTCGACACCGACGATGCGCGGGCGTGGCTCGGCCAGCGTCACCTCGTTGTCCCGAGACAAGGCGTCGGCGGAGAGATCGATCCGCACGGCTGGCAATCCAGGTGGCAGGGGCAGCGTGAATGAAGACACACCCGGCGGCACGTCGATGTCCCTGCTGCCGACCTCCTTGTCGCCCGCTGTCATGCGCAGATGCCGGCGGGACGGCGCTGTCGGAGTAGTTCCCGAACGTCAACGACACCACGCCTCGACCTTCGTCCGGAGACAGCGTTCGCTCCGCCGCGGTGATGCCGACGTTGGCGAGCGGTTCGCCCACCGACACCCAGAGTGCGCCCTCGATCTCTCCTTCGCCGCGCGCGCCCGGCGCGAGGTCGCTGAGGACCATCAGCCTGCCCGTCCTGCCCGCGAGCTCGCGCGCCAGCCGAACGCCGAGCGCGAGCGAATGGTGCAGCGCCTCAGGTCTCCACTTCTCCAGCGCGGGACGCGCTTCGAGCGCGAAGGCAGCCGGACCGACGAGCACCGAGGGCCGCTCGCCGCTGGCGATCAGCGTGATCTCGCCCGCCAGGACCGAGGCGATCGAGTTCGGCGAGCACGCGCCGGACCGCGCGATCCCGAGCGCTCTCGCCTGCGGCATTGACCGCCGCCATCGAGGCCGAATCGTCGAGCAGCACGACCAGGTGCTGACTCACGCCGGCCGGCGACAGGCGGGCGCCGGCAAGAATGAGCGCGAGTGCCAGGGCTGCAAGGCATTCAAGGATCAGGCTCGTGGTGATCGGCAGCCTGGTGATCCTGCCGCCGCCTTCGGGCGTTCGCTGCGCCATCTGCCAGAGAAACAGCCCCGCCACGGGACGCACCGGGAATCGGCGGCGAAACAAGTGGATCGCCACGATCGCCGGGATGGCCAGCAGGGCCAGGAGTCCGAGCGGCGTCGTGAAGATCACGCCGCCTCCAGCACGCCCGCTGACGCCAGCCCCTTCGCGACCTCGCGAATTGGCGTACCTGCCGTCACGTGCGCGAAGCGCGCGCCGGTGCGGCGCGCGGCTCGCGACAAGCCGAGTCGCAGACGACTGAAACGGGCGCGATACTCGTGAACCGCGGTCTCGTCGATCACGAGATCGAGCTCACCGTGTCCTTCGACATCGACGAGCCGCCGCGGGCCTTCGACGTTCGGCTCCGCCTCATCCTGCAGCGTGAGCTGCACGAGCGAGAGCATCGCGCAATCGCGCGCGAGCCGCGACACGAGGACCTCGGCGTCGTGTGGAAACAGGAAATCACTGACGACGACCCGGAGCGAACGGCGCCGGAAGGGGAGGCGGGTGCCTTCGAGCGCGGAATGCGTGCTGTCGCAGGCGACCATGCGCTCGATGTCCTCGGGCACGCTCAAGGGCTGCGGCTGTGCCGCCGAGCCCGTGATGACGCGTGAGTCGGCGACGGTGGAGGAGCAGGCGCACGCCAGCAGGCCAGTCAGTTCGCCGTGCGCGCGGAGCTTCTGCTCCGACACACCCATCGAACGGCTGACGTCGACGACGAGATCGATCCTCGGCGCCACTTCCTCGCGATAGAGGCGGACCGCGAGCAGTTCCGAACGCGCGTAGGCCGCCCAGTCCACGTGGCGCAGATCGTCACCCGGCGCATACGGACGGTAATCCTGGAATTCCAGCGAGCTCCCGGTGCCCGAGCCGAGCCGCTCGCCGATCCGTCCTCCGAGGGGTGTCCGGGGCAGCGCCAGTCGAAAGGTGGCGGCGGCTCGCACCGCGGCCCAATCAATGGACAGCGGGGGCACTGTCGGGTTCTCCCGCCGCCGCGACCGCATGGGCATCGCTGACGGGCTGCGCGGTCATGCGTCTGCCCGTCTGAATCAACAGCCAGTAGCTTGCCAGCCCGCTGAGCCCGAGCAGCGTCGGCAGCCAGAGCCAGCCGTTCGCTTCGACGGACTCCCAGTTGGCCAGCGTCCGGAACGGGTTGATCACATGGCGGGCGGCGTATTTGAACTCGAGCACGTCAGGCGGCCACAGGACGAAATAAATGATGTCGGGCAGCAGCAACGATAGCGACAGCACCAGCAAGAGGCCAGCGCGCAGCGGCAGCGACGCGGGACGTGCGGGCCTCGCCAGGCGGAAGAGCAGCGTGGGCACGCCGGTAAACAGGCAGATATAGGCGCATATCGCCACCAGCCACCGCAATCGCATCGCCGGCGGATCGAAGAGCAAGGCCGCGGCAAGAAACACTGCCATCTGCGCCAGCACGTAGGCCGCGCCGCGTCCACCGCCGGGTCCGAACATCGCCAGCAGCCAGCGCCAGCGCGACGGGCGCTGCATCTGCAGCCGTGCGCGACGCGGTACGATCAGATCCTCGGTCACGGTGAACATGGCGACGGCAGCCAGGTGCGCGCCTCCGACCACGCCGAAAAGCGCGATCGCGGCCGATTCCGTGCCTGGGGGCTCGTTGATGTACGTGAGGAACCATCCCGAGATGAGCAGGATTTGCGCGAAGAACCCGATCCGCAGCGCCGTCACCCGGTTTTCAGTCGGCAACGACAGTCGGTTCTCGGCCAGCAACACCAGGTTCACCATGGTCATCAGGCACGCGGTCGTGGTGATGGCCAGCGTCCACCAGAACTGTCCGGAGGAAGGGCCTACGCCGAATGCCGTGCCGGTCACAAAGGCACCGCGGCTCAGGAAGAAGAACAGCGGCCTGCTGATCCCGAACATCATCAGCGCCATGATCCCCACGCCAACGAAGACCAGGCCGGACATCGCCCTCGATTTGAGCAACGTCGACAGGAAGAGACCAGCCGCCGATGCCCACACCGACCAGACGAACAGGACCAGGAGCGCGATCAGAATCGTGACGAAATCGACGCCGCCGAGCAGAAAGCTCATGGCGATGAACGGGCCGACCGCTGCAAAGAGCGTCGCGAGCTTGACGCCCTGCGCCAGCAGCTTGCCGATCACGACGCGCCGCGGCGACAGCGCGGTCAGCGTGATCAGCTCCAGCGTCTGTTCCATGCGCTCGTTGCGCAGCGCGCTGAACGCGCCGAGCGGCACCACGGCCAGTCCGAGGATCGTCAGGCACGTCATCAGCGAGACGAACGTCCATCGGCCGGACGTACCCTCGCCGGTCAGCGCGTCACCGGCGCCAAAGAAGGCGACGAGCAGCCCGGCGAACAGACAGGAGCCGAACGACGACATGAAGTCGCGTCCGCGGACGATCTGACGCACCTCTTTGACGACCATGGGGCTGAGCCAATCGCTGGCCCGGTCGAGCCGCGCGAGGAGCGCCTGTGACCGGCTCACTGCACGCGCCCCTCGGTAATCTCGATGAACAGGTCTTCGAGCCCGGCGCTGCGCGCGCTGAATTCCAGGACCGGAAAGCCCGCGCCGACCAGTCGGCTGACCAGCGCCACTTGTTCGTCGTCGCCGCCGCTGAACTCGAACTGGATCCGGCCGTTGACCTCGTGCGCGTTCAGCACGCCCGGCTGCTCGAGCAGGAATCGTTCGAGCCCTTCATGCTGGCCGGCGAGACGAACCGACAGGATCCGGCGCTGGCGCACGCGTTCCAGGATCTCCTGCACCGTGCCAGTCGCCAGGATCCGGCCTTTCTCGATCATGGCGATGAGGTCGCACATCTCGGCCAGTTCGGTCAGGATGTGTGAGCTCAGAAGCACGGTCCGGCCATCAGCCGCGAGCTCGCGGATCAACGTGCGGAATTCGATGCGGGCGCGAGGATCGAGGTTCGCCGCCGGCTCGTCGAGGATCAGCAGCTGCGGGTCGTGAATCAAGGCACGGCCGAGCGCGACGCGTTGTTTGAGACCCTTCGACAGGCTCTCGACGTGGCGCTCCCTCAGCTCGCCGATGCCCATGAAGTCGATGATGTTCTCGACGGCGCGCTGTCGCCCGGATCCGCGCAGGTCGTAGGCGCGCGCGAAGAAGTCGAGATACTCGAAGACCGTCGTGTTGGCGTAAACGCCGGCGTAATCGGGCATGAAGCCGACGATGCGGCGGACCTTCTCCGGTTCGTCGACGACCGAATAGCCGCCGATTCGCGCATCGCCACGTTGCGGCGTATCCAAGGTCGCCAGGATCCGCATCGTCGTGGTCTTGCCGGCGCCGTTCGGGCCGATGAACCCCAGGACCTTCCCGCGGTCCACGCTGAACGAGACGTCATCTACCGCACAGATTCCGTCGAAGTGGCGGACCAGTCCTTCGAGCTGGAGCATCGGTGCGCTCATGGCTGGCCACCGGGCCAGCCGATCACGAGGTGGAAGCTGCGGCGCTCCTCCACGTGCGAGACGCCGGGATCCCAGAATGGCGAGCGTTCGAGGATCGCGAGATACGAACCCTCCGGCTGATTCGCGAACAGGTGTGCAAAGCGGGCCGACACGGGAAGGTCCGTCGGCACGGCCACGCCGGCCGGGCCACCATCAGGCTGCAGGACTCCCTTTCCACCGGCCGGCAATGCTGCCGTCAACGAGTACGTCCTGTTGCCCGTGCGGTAGACCAGCGTGGTGATGTTCGAATCGAGACCGTTGACGACCCTGATGGCATTGCCCTCGACGGTGAAATTGAGACGCTCGCGAGCCGGACGAAAGGCGATTTCTTCGAGGTTGGTCGGTGACCTCGCTTGAATCACTCCTGAGGAGTAGCGTTGCAGCTCGCTGAGATCCAGCGCGTGTTGAACGCGGCTCCCCTCACCGTCTGTTCCGATCGGAAACACCGCGACATCCCGCGGAAAGCGCAGCCCGCCGCTCGGCGTCATGCCCGACGCGTACAGCGAAATGCTGGCGCGGGTCACCGCCTGCATTCTGACTTGATCGAGCATCGTGAAGGTCATCGCGCGCCCGCGCACGCCGAAACCCTCCCCGGCGACCACGTAACCCGTGAGCAGCAGGATGAAGACGGCTGAAATCAGCGGCGAGGTCAGCACCAGCAGCACCTGACGGCGCTTGCGCAACAGGAACCAGTAGTTGAGGGGTCCGATGACGAAGCTGAACGCGAGCAGAATCAACAAGTAGGTGCGCGCCGGCACGCCCGTAACCCCGGGAATCGGCAGTCGAAAGCCTCGCGCGCCGATGATTCCCCAGTCCGCTGCGCGATTCGCCGGCAGCGACCAGTTCACGTCACGGACCTTCTCTGTGGCGCCGAGGGCGCCGGTTAGGCCGCCTGCCGTAGCAAACGAGGCTGAGGTCGGGACGTGGATACGGCCGAAGAAATACGCACGCACGGTCGCGTTCGGAGGAGAGGCGCTTCGGGCTCCCGGCGCGAGCGAATTCAGATCGCCGTCAACGACGATCAAATCGCCGCCGCAAGCCGTCCACGTCAGGAGCGCACTCTTCTGAGGCTCGGTCAGCTGTCCCCATTCGACGGTTCCGATGACTACGGCACGCACCGACGTGTATCCGAGCCAGTTCGTCGGCAGGCGCGCGGGCTCGAGCAGGAAATCGAGGGGAGGTACACCGGGGCGGACGCCGGATCCCGGTGAGACGACGACGCGTGACCCTGACGCTGTGACTGCGCCCGACGCAATCGCGAAGCTTCCCCCGCCTCCAGACGTCATGGTTCTCCGCCAGCTGGCCGCCGCCGTTCCAAACGCACTCGACGGATCGGCCACGATGAGGGCTGATGCGTCTGCGGCCGGACGCCTGCTCTCGAATCCCGACTGAACTGCATCCGTTCGATCGTCCGGCCGTCCTCCTGGATTTCGAACCCCAGGCTCTCGTGGTCGGCGAGGGTGGGTACTGAAAGCGTGAACCGCACGCGATCGCCACGCGCCAGGCGAATGGTCTGCTGAATCTGCAGCCCTCCCTGAGCGCCGCCTCGCCCCCCGAGGAGTCTGAAGAACCGCATCCCGCGTCCGACAATGTCGATGACCCGCGCGTCGCCGAGATTCGTGATGTCGACGCGCACGGGAAGATACCCGGGAGCGGTTCGCGCCGCCCACTCGGAATCGATGGTGATCTTCAATGATTCGACTTCGATTGTCCGGTAATCGCCTGCGGCGCGAGCGGAGACTGCGGAACAGACGAACACCAGCAGAGTGAGCAGGACCCGAAAAAGCCGGCGCTCGCCACGCATATCCACGGTCATCTCGCTTCGAGTGTCTGCGGCAGTCCTCGTTCGATCTCGGGGACCGCCTCGAGCAGTGTCGCCACGACGCGGCGACCGTCCCAGCCTTCGAGGCGCGCCGCGTAGTCGAGAACAAGCCGGTGCGCGATCGCCGGCGCGGCGACGCGGCGGACATCGTCGAAGCCGACGTTGGGTTTGCCGCGCAGGAGCGCGAGCCCGCGCGACGCGGCACCGATCGAGATCGCGGCACGCGGCGAGCTGCCATATTTCACGAACGTGCGCACGGCCTCCGGCGCGTCGGCGCTGGAGGGATGGGTCGCCGCCACGAGCCGCGCGATGTAGCCGGCGACACTGCGCGGCAGGTGCACGGCATCGACCAGCGCAAAGAGATCCTGAAGATCAGCGGCGGTCAGCACGGGGTCGAGGGCAGGCGGTTCGCCGTGGACGCGGGTCACCAGAATCTCTTCGAGCACGGCGCGGTCGACGCCGGCAATGTCGATCTTGAACATGAACCGATCCAGCTGCGCTTCGGGAAGCGGATACGTCCCTTCGAGTTCGATGGGGTTCTGCGTGGCCAGCACGAAAAAGGGCTCGGGGAGTGGTCGTGTTTCGCCGAATGTGGTGACGCGCCGCTCCTGCATCGCCTCGAGCAGCGCCGCCTGTGTTTTCGGGGAGGCGCGGTTGATTTCATCGGCGAGCAGCAGATTCGTGAAGACCGGGCCGGGATGGAAGACGAAATCCTTGCGGCCGTCGCGCTCCTGGAGAATGTGGCTGCCGGTGATGTCGGTGGGAAGCAGATCGGGCGTGAATTGAATCCGCTTGAACGCCAGCGACAACAGCCGCGACAACGCCTTGACGAGCTCCGTCTTGCCGAGTCCGGGAAGACCCTCGAGCAGGACATGGCCTCGCGCCAGCAGCGCGGCCACGACTTCGTCGATCGTCTGTTCCTTGCCGAGGATCACGCGCCGCAGCTCGCCGACCAGCCGTGCAATGTTCGCCTGCGCGTCGGCCACACGATCAGGCGCCAGCAGCGCTCGAGCGTCTCCCGTCATCATCTGGCTCACTTGTCGAAGTACTTCTTCACTGCGCTCTGGTGGCGCGGGGCGAGCGTACGCCGCCACGCGGCCTGGCCGGCGGCCGAGGCGTATTGTCTCGCAGCCGACCGTGCGCTCGATTCCGGCGACTCCTGCGGCGTGCCCGGCAGCTCGGCCAGCGGCGCCCAATCGTCCGGGCTGCGAGCCGCGCCAGGCGGGAGCGCCTGCGCTTTGAACCGGTCGAACGGCAACGACTCCTTGCCCCAGGTCAGCGGCGCATCGCCGCGGCCGCGATTGATGCCACCGGTTCCGGGGTCGCCATCGCCATCCGGCGCCGAGGCGTTGAACTCGAGCGGAAACTCCGACGGATCGAACCGGCCGAACTCGTTCCCCATGCGAGCGAGATCGCCCATACGCCCCTTCGTTTCCGCCAGGTACTTGGACACCGCGGCAGCCAGTTCGCGCATCGCCTTCGGATCGGCCGGCAGCTTGCCGCCCCGGAGGAGGCGCTGGAGGTCCGGAGGGGCATTGGCCAGGAGGCCGCTCTTCGCAAGGTTTTCCAGCGCCTTGGTCAATTCGGCGGTGTCTGCTCCAGGTTTTACTTCACCACCTGGTGCCGCCTGCGCCGCGGCGGCATACCGACCGAGCGCCTCCTCGGCCCACTTCACGGCATCCCGTTTTTCGGCAACCGTTGCCGCGACTCTTTCCCGGAGCGCATCGGTCGCTTCCCAGGCCGAGGCGTCGACGCGCTCTTCGGCGGCGCGCCGGATGCGCTCGATTTCCTGCTCGAGGGTCTTCTCTTCCTCGGGCGTGACCAGTTGCTGCTGCTTCAGCGCGTCCAGCGTTGTCGTGAGATCGTCAGCGATTTCTTCCGCAAGCACGGTGGTCGAGGCGCGAGGGATTCGCTGGGGAAGCGACAGCGCGACCGCCATGAATGCCAGCGCAGCAGGCAGCCACGCCAGCCTGCGCCACGGACGCAGCTGCGGCAACGCGAACGTCGACGCGTCGTCCAGTCTGCCGGCCCACGCCTCGTCGTGGTGTTCCATCAGCGTCAACATCAGGCCATGGCCGCCGTTGAGCCAGTCGGCGATTGCGACAATTTCGGCGGGCCGGTACTTCCGCATCACGCAGAGGATCAGCACGGGAACCGCCGCGACGAGGGGGGCGAGCCAGAGCCACGCCAGGTATGGAGCGGCGGCAGGCACGAACAGTCGGCAGACGAGTCCGACGAGCCCCGCAAGAAGCAAGCTGGCAACCCCCCAGATCGGCCACACGTCGAGAAAGAGACCAATCGCGAGACGCCGCGCAAGCCGGCGCAGCAGTGGACGAAGCGAGACGGGCACTGCAGCCATTGGACGATCAGATCGCCGGTCGGGTCTGATTATCTCAGGGGTCAAGGTTCAGCGGTACAAGGGGGGATCAATACACAAGGGACGGGGGCAAGGGGGCAGGCGGTGTCGGGGGGCAGGTTGTCAGGGTCAGCAGGGGCACAGGACAGGAGCGGACCGGACTGGCGGTGCCACCATTGCTGACCGATCCGGCCCGTGGGGATTTCACACCGCGCAGCGACGGCGGCCTCATCGACCGCGCGGTACCCATACCGGGCGTGAACGATCGCTTCGCGGGCCGGGCGCCTGACATCGGCGCGATCGAAGTCAGGCGGTCGCGTGAGGGCCCACGAGAGTGTTCGCCAGCTCAGCGACACAATGCAGCCCGCCGTGAGCTCCCGCCGAAAGCCTCACTCGTCACGCAAGGCAATCAGGGGATCGATCCGCGCCGCGCGGCGGGCCGGTAGATAGCTGGCGAGGAGCGCCACGGCGATCAGCACGACCGGCACCGCCGTATACACAGCGGGATCCGTCGGCCGGACGTTGAAGAGCAGGGTCGTCATGGACCTGCTGAGGAGCGCGGCGCCAATCAAACCCAGCACGACGCCGATGCCCCCTTTCCACAACCCCTGTCGCAGGATCAGGCCGGCAATCTGCCCCCGCGACGCACCGATTGCGCTGCGCACGCCAATCTCACGCGTCCGCTGTGACACGTCGTAGGCCAGCACGCCATAGATGCCGAGGGCCGACAGGAACAGTGCCAGACCGGCAAACGCTGCGAGCAGCAGCATCACGGCACGACGGTTGTCGAAGGACGAATCAACGGCTTCCTGCAAGACGCCGACGTCAAACAGTGGACTCGCGGGGGCGATGTCGCGCACTTTGTTGCGCAAGGCCGACACCGCGTCACCCGTCGGCCGGGTTGTCCGCAGGAACAGCGTCAATCCGCCCGGTCGTCCTCCCTGCATGACTTGATAGATGAACGGGTTGCCGCTCTTCTCCTCAACCCCGTTGTGCGGCACGTCTTTCACGACCCCGACGATGACGGGCCAGTCTTCAGGTTTCTGCGGCCGCCCGCCAAAGCTGAACCTTCCACCAACGGCAGAGCCATTCGGGAAGAACTTCCGCGCGAAGCTCTGATCGACGACGAACAGGCGCCGGCCCGGAGCCAGATCCGCTTCTTCATAGAAGCGGCCCTCCACCAACTTCAGCCCCAGCGTTTCGGCGTACCCTGGCGTCACGATCACGCGGTACGCGCCCGGCTGCGGCGCACCCGGCGGCAGCGTGTCGTTCTCCAGGGTGAACGCGTTGATCGGCAGTCCCCCCTGGAAGGGCGTGGAAAAGGACAGCGCCACCGACGTCACGCCCGGAATCTCTTTCATCGCCTGGAGCATGCGTTCGCGAATCGAGTTGGCGGCCTCGTCGCTGGCGCGATGTTCCCGCGTCAGCGCGATGCGCGCAGTGACCACGTTCGTCGGCTCGAGTCCCGTATCCACTTTCAAGGCCTCGGCGAAGCTGTGGATGAGCAGGCCGGCGCCGGTCAGCAGCATCAACGCCACCGCGACCTGGGCCACGACGAGGACGCCGCTCAGCGCGCGCACGCCACGGCTCGACGACGCGCTCCGCGAATTGCTCTGGATGACCTCGGCCAGGTTCGTGCGCAGGAGGTGAAACACCGGGATCAGTCCGATGATCAGGCCGATCACGAGTGCGAGCGCGACGGCGAATCCGAGCACGCGCCAGTCGAGCGACGCAGGCAGCGACTGGGGCAGCATCCTCGCCAGGTAGAAATTCGTCACCCGCAGCGCGCCCCAGGCCACTCCCAGCCCCAACAGAGCACCGAGTGACGTGAGCAGCAGGCTTTCCAGCAGGAACTGCCGGGCAATCGTCGCGCGTCCGGCCCCGAGCGCGGATCGAATGGCCAGCTCCGACTGGCGGGCGTTCGAACGTACGAGCAGGAGATTCGCCACGTTGAAACAGCCGATGAGCAGGACGAACGCGACGCCGCCCTGCAGCATCAGCAGCGTCGGCCGCACCGGCTGGACGCGCTGCTCCTGAACCCCGCCGACGTTCATCGTCATGCCGGAGCGCTCGACGAACGCCTTCAACGGTGGTGGTCCCGCGTCGACGTAGCGCTTCTCCAGGGTCTTGGCCTCGGCGTCCGCCTGGCCTGCCGTGACGCCCGGTTTGAGGCGTCCAAACAACTGGGTGCCCACGCCGTAGCGGCCCTGCGGATTCTCCGCGGCCGCGGGCCAGCTCAATGGCACGACGAACTTCATCCGCGCATCGAACGCTTCCAACACCCGCGGCGCCACGCCGATCACCTTGTACGCTTCATCGTCGATCCGCACCTCCTTGCCGAGGACCTCAGGACTCTCCTGATACTGCGACCGCCAGTAGGACTGCGTGAGCACGATGACCTTGTCGGCGCCCGGTTTGTTCTGCTCCTTTGTGAAGAAGGTGCCGATGCACGGGTTGTATCCGCAGGATGGTGAAGAGTTCGGCGGTCATCCGTACGCCGGGGGTACGGACGACAGAATCCTTTTCTCCGACCAGGCCGTAAAAGAACGTCCACAGCCCGATGTTCTCGTAGGAGGTCGCGTTCGTCGAATAGTCGATGTAGAACGGGACGTTGGCCGGCATGCGGTGCAGCCCGGCTTTCGCCGCGGACGTGTACAGCTCCACAATCCGCTCCGGTTCCTGATACGGCAGCGGCTTCAACATCAGCGAATAGACCGTGGAGAAGATCGCCGTCGTCGCGCCGATGCCAAGCGCCAGCGTGAGGAGCGTGGTTGCGGTGATGCCCTTGGACTTCCACAGGAGACGGAAGGCATGACGCAAGTCCGTAAGGAAGCCGGTCCATATGCCGGCGGACGTCGACGCTGAGGCGTGGTGCGATGAATCATCGTAGAAGACTCGGATTCGATGGAAAAGTTGACAACAGGATGGTAGCTGTTGCCGGGCTCGCCGGTCCAGCAATGGCGCGAACCTCAGCCCATGACGCGGGATGGACGACGAGACGTACGGCGAGTTCTTATGACGGCTCGAGGCTTGACAAGCAGGACCGTGCACTTCGCACTGATGCCTCATGCAGTGATCATTCCTGCCTGAGCGTCTGCATCGGATCGAGTCGGGCGGCGCGGGTCGCGGGGATCCACGCGGCGAGCACGCAGGCCGCCACGATGACGAGCAGGCTGGCCGCATACGCGATCGGATCGGTGACGCGCACGATCTCGGCAATCTGTCGACTCACGGCGTACGGTCCTGGCGACTGAGCATGAAGTGGGATCGGGTGATCCGAGCACGGAGCACGGTCAGGACTAATCCGACACCCGAGCCGGAATGCACCGTCCTGGCGCGCGAAGATCCGGTCGTCGGCTCAGATCGCGTCGGTAGATCGTCGAGACGATCCATGGCGTCCATCAACGCACCGACTGCACCCACTTGGGCGAATCGAGTAGTGATGCCGCAGCCACCGCCGGATCCGTGTCTTCCCGAAGGCATTGACAGCGAAGGACCAGGCAATGAGTTGACAGTCGAGCGACGGGCTCCATCCTCCGGAGTGGACTCGATCCATTGCCAGGGCGTCGTCATCCGGGCGAGCCCCGACGAGCTGCGCCAGCCCCGTGAGCCCGGGGCGGCACGCCCAGCGAAAGTCGAATTGGGCCCCGCTCCAGCCGAGACGGGCGATGTCGTCGGCTGTAAGCGGCCGCGGCCCGACCGCGCTCATGTGGCCGCGAAGAATATTGACGAACTGCGGCAGCTCATCGAGGCCCGTGGCGCGGAGCAGCCGTCCCACCCGCGTGACCCGGCCGGCGCGCATCGATCGGAACTTCAGGATGTGGAACGGGCGGCGCTGGTACCCGACCCGTTCCTGCCGAAAGACCACCGGCCGACCGTCATCGATCAACACCGCCACCGCGATCACCGTCATCACCGGGGCAAACACCGCCAGTCCGGCCAAGGCCCCGGCCAGGTCGAACATCCGTTGCGTCCGTGACATGCCTCGAATTCTAGATCACAAAGTAATTTGTAATGATCCCGGCGGTCGCACTGTCTCGATCACCGCCGTCCCAGACGGAGTCGACGCGTCCCTTCGGAATGCCTCACACGGACGTGAATCGGCTTCCCCGTCGTGTCGGTACACTCCGGCGCATGCGCGCAGCGTCGATCGCCGTTTCGGCCGCTGTCGTTGTTCTCGTCGGCCTCGGCCTCATCGCCACACCTCGAGCCCAGACGCCGTCGTACGACGTGCTGATTCGAAATGGCCGCATCGTCGACGGCACCGGCAGCCCGTGGTATCGAGGCGATGTTGCCGTGCGTGGCGACACCATCGTGCGGATCGCGCCGCGGATCGACACGCCGGCGGCGCGGACCATCGACGCGACGGGGAAAGTCGTCGCGCCGGGGTTCATCGATCCCCACACCCACGCGCGGCGCGGCATTTTTCAAGTACCCACGGCTGAGAATTACGTGCGGCAGGGCGTCACGACAATCATGGAAGGGCCGGACGGGTCGTCGCCGCTGCCGATCAAGCCCTTTCTCGATCGCGTGGCCGCGCTCGACAGTGTCGCCGAACTTCGGCCTCTTCGTCGGCCAGGGAACCATTCGCGGCGAGGTCATCGGGCCGTTCAACCGGAAGGCCACCGAAGCAGAAATCGAGAAGATGCGCGGCCTCGTGCGGCAGGGCATGGAGGACGGCGCATTCGGCCTGAGCTCCGGGTTGTTCTACGTGCCGGGCACGTTCACGCCGACCGTGGAGGTGATCGAGCTGGCGAAGGTCGCGGGCCGCATGGGCGGCATCTACATCTCGCATATGCGCGACGAAGCGTCCGCGGTACTTGACAGCGTGCGCGAAACGATCGAGATCGGCGAAAAGGGCGGGCTCCCGACGCAGGTCACCCACCACAAGATCATCGGCAAGGCCAACTGGGGGAAGAGCGTCGACACGCTGAAGCTCGTTGACGAAGCGCGCGCTCGCGGCGTCGATGCGACGATCGATCAGTATCCCTACACCGCGTCGGCCACGAGTATTGAGGCGGCGCTGATGCCGGACCATGCGCTCGAGGGGGGACGCGAAGCCGTGCTGGAGCGGCTGGGCACGCCCGGCGTGCGCAACGAGATCCAGAAGGAAACCGTCCGGCTGATTCTCGAAGAGCGCGGCGGCGGCGATCCGAACAATGTGCAGCTGGCGAGCTGCGACTGGGACCACAGCCTCGACGGCAAGCGTCTCGGCGATGTGACCAGGGGCCGCGGCCTGCAGCCGACCGTCGAGAACGCCGCGGACACGGTGCTCTGGATCGTCGAGAAGGGTGGCTGCCGGGGCATCTTCCACGCGATCAACGAAGACGATCTGCAGCGCATCCTGCGGCATCCGGCGACGATGGTCGGGTCGGATGGGGAGGTGCCGATCTTCGGCCAGTCGCACCCGCATCCGCGCAGCTACGGCACGTTCGCGCGCGTGCTCGGCCGCTACGTGCGCGAGCTGAAAGCGATCACGCTCGAAGACGCCGTCCGCAGGATGTCCGCGTTTCCCGCGCAGCGGATCGGCCTGGCCGACCGCGGCGTGCTGCGGGAAGGGATGAAGGCCGACATCGCGATCTTCGATCCGGCGACGGTGCGGGACCTGGCGACCTTCGAGCGGCCACACCAATACGCGGAAGGAGTGAGCCAGGTGATCGTCAACGGCCAGGTGGCGTTCGACAGCGGCAGAATGACCGAGGCCCGGCCTGGCCGGATCCTCTACGGCCCCGCGCACTCAACCCGGTGACACACTCCAAAGACGTCGGTGAGCCCTGACCGATGCGATCACTCCTGCCTGAGCGTCCGCATCGGATCGAGGCGGGCGGCGCGGGTCGCGGGGATCCAGGCGGCGAGCAGGCAGGCCACGACGATCAAGAGCACGCTCGCCGCATACGCGATCGGATCGGTGACGCGCACGATCTCGGCAAGCGGCGCCGCCGCGGGCATGGCGATCAGGATTGTGGCGAGAGATGCGGCGAGTCCGACTCCGGCGAGCAGGCCGTAGGCGACCGGGCGCGTGGTCTGCGCCAGGATCAACCGCGTCACATTCTGAGACGACGCGCCGAGCGCCATCCGCACGCCGATCTCCCTGGTGCGCTGCTCGACGAGATACGACAGCACGCTGAAGAGCCCGGACGCGGTCAGCAAGAGCGCGAGGCCGCCGAGCACGAGTGACACCCAGAACGCGATCTGCAGGAAGTACCTCTCGAGCCTGGCCACCGTTCGCATCGTCACGACCATGCCCATGTCGGGATCGACCTTGGTGAGGTGATCGACGAGAGTACGACGGGCGATCTCGGAATCGCCCCTCACGCGCGCCGCGACCCGCGTGTTCGGCGCGTCGACACTGGTCGGGAGGACAATGCCGGCATCGTCGGTATCGGTGAAACGGAAACCCGCGACATCGCGCGACACGCCCACGACCGTCACCAGACGCGCCGGCACCGGTGGTTCGTCCTTCGGCGCCGTTTCGGAACCGAGATCCTGCTCGAGCCGGAACGTTTCGCCGACGCCGCTGCCATTCGGCCAGAGCTCCCGCGCCATCGACTCCGAGACGATGGCGACCGGGTGCTCGCCGTCGCGCTCCGCCGCGGTGAACGATCGCCCGCGCACGATCGGAATGTCGAAGACCTCGAAGTACTCGGGCGAGACGAACCTGTAGGCGACGGCAGTCCTGCTGGCGCCGATGGTCGCGAACGCCCGGTGCGACCCGGCCAGCAGGCCCGGCCGCAGGGCCGCATACGCGGTAATGGTCGATTCGGACGCGATCGCCTGGATCATCGCCGCGCGCTTCGGCTCGTTGATCGTTTCGAAGAGCACCGTATCAACCGTGCGGAAGCCCGGATCGAATCGTGACGATGCGATCGCGCTGCGCAGGAAAATCGCCGTGCAGATCAGCAACAGCGCCGAGGCGAAGACCTGGATGCCAATCAGCGCATTGCGGGCACGGCCGGGACGCGCCTCCTTCAACAGCCCGCCGCGCAGCGTCCGCACCGGCTCGACCCGCGTCGCCTGCAGCGCGGGCATCAAGGCGAAGAAGGCCGTGGCGGCCATGGCCACGAGGACCAGGAACACGGCCACGCGCCAGTCAGCAGCGGGCACGGCGAGGTCGATATTGGGGTCGCCGAGGTCCACCGGCATCGTCCGCATCGCCCAATAGACCATGCTTTCGAGCGCGACCCGCGAGATGAGGTAACCGCCGCCGGCTGCGGCCAGCGCGAGCATCGAGCTCTCGGTCATGAGCTGGCGGACGATACGGCGGCGCGACGCCCCGAGCGACAAACGAATGCCGATCTCCCGCTGACGCGCGACGCCGCGTGCGAGCAGCAGGTTGGCGACGTTGGCGCAGCCGATCATCAGGATCAAACCAAAGGCAAAGAACAATGGCGCGAAGACCACGGCCGCTTCCAGCGGTTGCGGAATCGTGCCTCGCCGCGGCACCAGCTCGATCGCCTCGGCACGACGATCGGCGGTGGGGACCTCCTGTCGATTCGAATCCCACGCCGCCAATCGGGCGCGGGCGCTCTCCATCGACACACCAGGTTTGAGGCGGCCGATAATTGCCACGCCGATGCTGTCTTCGCGGCCGCGATCCCCCGGCTGGAACTGCGCGAGCTGCGCGAGTGGCGCCCAGAAGTCAGGGGGGCTGACCTCGAGGCCGCGGAACCCTGCCGGCATCACGCCGATGATCTCGAACGGCGCGCCGCCGACCAGCACCGTCCGTCCCAGCACGTTCGGATCGCGATCGAAGCGGCGGGTCCACCCCTTGTCGCTGAGCACAATCACCGGATTGCCGGCTGACGCGTCGTCGGCGGGAGCGAGGGCGCGCCCCATCACGGGATGGACGCCGACGACGTGGAAGAAATTGCCGGTGACGAGCGTCACCGCCATCATCCGGCCATCGACGCGGAGATCGATGTCGGCCACAGTGGCATACGCGTCGGTGAAGACACTGGTCTCCCTGCGCAACGCTTCGAACTGCGGGCGCGTGAACGGCGTCCGTTCGCCATTGGCCAGCTGCGGCCGTTCGACGGCGTACATCTCGCGGATATCGGGGACCGTGTCAACGCGGAACAGGAAAATATTCAGGATGGTGAACAGGACCGCCACGACGCCGAGTCCGATCGCGACGGTCGCCACGATGGTGCAGGCGGCCAGCGGCGCGCGCCTGAAGGAGCGCAGCGCGAACCGAACGTCACGGATGGTGTTGTCGACGAACGCCGTTCCGCGCTCGTCGCGGCATTCGTCGGCCACGACGGTCGTCGATCCGAAACGCGCCTGCGCCTTTGCCCGCGCCTCATCCGGCGGCATGCCCTGATCGATCAACTTCCTGGCTTCGCGCTCGATGTGAAACGAGAGCTCGTCGTGCAGATCCCGTTCGACCCGGCTGGGGGTGATCAGGGCACGAAGGCGGAGCTTGAGGTCGCGAAAGCCCATGACGGTCTTACTCCAGCTTCATGACGAAGCCGATGGCGTTCGACATGCGGTTGCACTCACGGGTCTCGACGGCCGGCGTGCCGGGCAGGAGATCGGGGGGTCTGGTCATGATGTCGCCTCTCGACACTATCGAGTCTTGATGTCGGCTGTCAACACCAAGGTTGCAGTGGGATGAGACGCAGATGACGACGATTCGTTCCGTCGGCGCGACGCGGCCCGAGTTGACAACCGCCGTACCTCGGCACAAGCTCCCAGGATCCGAAAGGACCGACCCGTGATGCGATCGTGGAACGCCCGGCTCGTATTGCTCTTGGCTGTGGCGGTGACACCGACCTACGCACAGCGCCCGGCGGATCCGGCCCGGGTCGCGCCGGCGCACACGTGCACCGCGATCACGCAGGCCAACGCCGACGCGAGCGCCGGCACGGCCAACATCAACCACGACGGCACGCCGATCGACGGCACCCCGGCCCCCGACATTTCGCGCGGCTTCAAAGGAATTCCGAGATCGGCTCAGCCCAGGCTCACGGCGTCGCAGCAGCGCATCCTTGAATGCACGCACCGCCTGGCCGAGGCGAACGCCGACATGCCCTACACGCTGTTCGTGCCGTCGACTTACGATCCGCAGAAGCCAGCACCCCTTGTGGTCGATCTGCACGGCCTGAACATCACGCCACTGCAACAGATCCT
The DNA here is from genome assembly GCA_963785755.1 of uncultured Acidobacteriota bacterium. GTDB lineage: Bacteria > Acidobacteriota > Vicinamibacteria > Vicinamibacterales > 2-12-FULL-66-21 > JACCXG01. The sequence continues at coordinate 63,974 of CAWAXG010000078.1, forward strand.
GTTCGACGGCACCACGGATTTCGCCGAGCGATACGGATTCATCGTCCTCGCACCGATGGGATTCAACCTGTCCAGCTGGTGGGGGAGCCGGCCCGGAACGCCGGTCGCGACGGCGGCCGTGAAGCCCGGCGGTGACGTCCGCTACTCCACGACGGAGCTGGCGGAAATCGACACGATGACCCTGCTCAAATCGATCCGGGAGCAGTACACCGTCGACAGCGATCGCATCTATCTCATGGGGCATTCCATGGGTGGCGCGGGGACGTACTATCTCGGCGGCAAGTACAACGACATCTGGGCCGCACTCGCCCCACTCTCAGGCGCCGGGGGCATCGCCGACGGCGCCGCGGAACGATACAAGTCACTGCCGACGCTGATCATGCACGGCGCGAAGGACTCGATTGTGCCTCCGGCGACGTCGCGCCGGGCCGTGGCCGCGCTGCAGGCCGTCGGTGCGCCCCACATCTATCTCGAGTTCCCCGACAAGGATCACGAGTTCTGGATTCGACGCGGCGCCGCGCAGATGGAGAAAGTGTTCCTCTTCTTCAACCTGGTTTCGAAGCGAACCACCGTCCTTCCACAGAAATAACGATTTCAGTCATTTCACCTGTGCCCAGCTCGATCCGTCCCACTCCCACACGGCAGAAACTTCTAACGCTGAGCTGTCAGCGGACGCGCGAGATCGGGATTCGGATGGCGCTCGGCGCGCAGACCAGTGATGTGCGTCGGTTGTTCGCCGCACCTGGGCTCTTGCTGACAGGCGCCGGCGTCAGTGGCGCGGCTTCCAGTTCAGGATGACGGTAATCGGTGACGTGCCCCCGCCTTCGACCGCCGAGTTCATCACGAACGACTGGCCGTCCCGGGAGACCATGTACTGCTGGCGGTACTTCAGCATGACCTTGCTGCCCACATCCGTGGTGAACAAGCCAATCGGCGCCCCGAGATCGGCACTCTTGTTGTCCGGCGAAAACTTCACGGAAACCGCCATCAATTTGTCGTCGGCAGCCACGTAGAACAGTTCCGTGCCCTTGGGGCTCCAGCGCGGTTGGATGCCGCCGCCGGTGGACACGGGCCACTCTTCTCCGGGACCGGGAAAGGGCCGGAGATAGATCTCGTCGCGACCGGTCTTGTCCGACTGATAGACCATCCATTTGCCGTCCGGGGAGAACTGGGCCTGACTCTCGTTGAAATCCGTCCGCACGACTTCGAACGGCTTCTCGGTCTCCGTCGAGCGCCACCGCCCAGATGTCCGGACCACGACCGGCCTCCATATTGGAATAGAGCAGGAATCGGCCGTCTGAGGACCAGTCCCATGGCCACTGGCCGGCTGACTCGCCGTGGGCGGACGCCGGCAGTACCGGTTCTTCCACGTTCGGCGGTGCGCTGAGCAGTCTGCGAGACAGGTGCAACCGGTCGCCGATTCTGATGCCGGCAAAGACGATGCTGGTGTCGTCGGGCGACCAGAGCGGGTAGATGTCGTCCCCCGCATCGAACGTGATGCGCTCCCACGCACGTCGGCCGATGTCGTAGATCCAGATGTCCATGTTCCCGTCCACCCATCGGAAGACGGCGATCCGGCGGCCGCTGTGCGACAGCGCAGGACCAAGCGCGGCGGTATCCGGGTAGACCACCTTGTCGAGCGGCCGGCCGGATCGATCGAGCCAGACGAACTGTCGCTGGGCGGTGTCAGGCGCCCGCGTTCGATAGGCGATGGGTCCGGCGGCCGACGTGGAGAGCGACGTTCCCGAACTGACGCGTTCGTCCTCCACGACGAACGCGTCGCCGCTGGTTTCTCCACGATCCGCATCGAACGGTTGCGCGTACAGCTTGTCTGTTGCGGATGAACAGCAGATGTCCCGATGCTGCGAATGCGGCGAAGGTGTCCGCAGCCAACAACCGTTTCGTGTCAGGTTTGCCGAGCTCGCCGAGGTAGACGCCGCGCCCTTCAGGGCTGCCGCTGACGAAGAAGAGGAAGCGGCGGCCATCGGGCAGGAACTGTGGGAAGTGATGGCCACGCTGCTGCGGCGTCTGGAGCCGTGTGACGGCTGTCTGTTCACCGCCGTTGGCCGAGACGCTGAGAATCGGCCCGCCAGGATTGTCGGCGAACAGGATGATCCCGTCGCGATTCCATGTGCCGCCGATCGGGACGGCGCTCTGGGAGGTCAACGTCTTCACCGCGCCGCCGTCGACATCCATGCGCTTCAGCTGCGTGCCGGCAAAAAACCCGATCGAACGGCTGTCCGGTGACCAGAACGGACGGGAAGCCCGCTCGGTCCCGGGCAGCGGCCGCGCCGACGACGAGTCGAGCGAGCGGAGCCACAACTGCGGCTCATTGCCTGATCGGGCCACGAAGACTACCTTGAGGCCGTCGGGTGACACCGCGAGCGAGGCATCGCTGGTGGGCGGGGTCGTGATCTCCAGCCGTACTTCTGAAGCTGGAGATGATGGCCGGAGAAACCAGCCCAGGGCGCCGGCGGCGAGGGACGCGATGAGCGTCACGGCGGCGGCGGTCATCAAACGGGGCCGCGTCGAGTGTGTGGGCCCTGCGGCGGTCTCTGATGTCGCGGTACCGATCTCTTCCAGCTCGATGCGCGCGTCCGCGATGTCGTGCAGCCGGTGGTCCGGATCCTTGTGCAGGCATCGCTTCAACAAGCGGCGGAGCGTGACCGGCGTCTGCGCCGGCAACGCCGGCCAGTCGGGCTCGCGCTCGAGAATGGCGGCGACGACCTCGGTCGACGTCGCGCCGGGGAACGGGGCGCGGGCCGTCAGCATCTCGAACAGGACGCAGCCGAAGGCCCAGATGTCGGCGCGCTTGTCGACGGGGACGCCTTTCGCCTGTTCCGGCGCCATGTACGCGGCGGTGCCCAGCACCACGCCGATGCGCGTCGCTGCACTGGTGACCGTCGGCGCCACCCCGGCGGCTCCTCCGGGGTCGTCCGTGGACTCGAGCGGCTTCGCGAGGCCGAAGTCGAGCACCTTCACCGCACGTGACGCGGTGAGCCGGATGTTTGCCGGCTTCAGGTCCCGATGGACGATCCCTTTGCCGTGCGCCGCCTCCAACGCCGTGGCGATCTGCATCGCGATCGCCGTCGACTCACGCAGCGGAATCGGCCCGCGTGCGATCGCGACGGCGAGATCCTCGCCCTCGACCAGTTCCATCACGAGCGCGAGCGCGGTGCCCGACTGCTCCAGGCCGTGAATCTGGGCGATGTGGGGATGGTTGAGGGACGCCAGCACGCGGGCTTCCCGCTCGAAGCGGGCCAGGCGGTCGGGATCGGCCGCGACAGCCTGCGGCAGCACCTTGACCGCGACGTCGCGATGCAGCCGCGTGTCCCGGGCGCGATAGACCTCGCCCATGCCGCCGGAGCCGATGGCCCCGATGATTTCGTAGGTGCCGAGGCGTGTACCCGCCGACAGCGTCATCTGATTCGTCGATTGGCGGTGATTGTAACGGAGTGCCGACCTACCGGCGACCACAATCGCTGCAATGCTTTTCGGTGGTGAACCTAGTGGAGCCTCGAACGGTCGACGCGCACCTCAGAAGGCCTGTCGCGCGACGGGATCACCGGCAGGACGATGTGCGAGGGACGCTCGGCGTCGTGGTAGATGGTCTGTTGCGCCACTTTCAATTCTTTCGTCGTCCCGAACTTTGCTCCCGTGTTCGGATTGCGATCGAACTGCGGGAAGTGGCTGCTGGTGACGTGCACACGGATCCGGTGGCCGCGCAGGAATGCGATCGACGTGCCGACGAGATCGATCTCGAATCGATACACCTGGCCTGGCTTCAGCGCCGGTTGGTTTGGTGAGGCTTTCCCGGTACCGCGCGCGCATCATGCCTTCCGCCATGTTGTAGCTGGTCCCATCCGGATGAACGTCGACCAGCTTGGCGACAAAATCGGTGTCGACCGCGTCGGTCGACGCGTAGAGCACCACCTTGACCGGGCCGGTGGCCTCGATCTCGTCCTGCAGCACGTCCGACGTGTAGATCAGAACATCCTGCCGCCCTTCGATCGGCCGCTGGTCGCGGGGTCCGGCAGGCGTTGGCGTGCCGCAGCAGTTGTTTCCGCCGACTGACGGCACGGGATCGTTCGGGTCGTATCGGAAGCGGTCGGGCGCCGACGGCCGGCCCGGCTTCTCCCAGGTCAGGCGGCCGTCTCCTTTGTGCGTGTTTGCCGCGCCGCCGCTCGTGAAATACATAGGACGGTAATTCGTGCGCGCCAGCGGATACTCGTTCTCGAGCACCCACTGGTTGCGTCCCATGACGAACAGCTTCACCGGCGGCTCGCTCGCGACGCCGTTGTCGATGCCCTTGAGCCAGTAATCGTACCAGCGCAGCTCGAGCGCCTGCTGGTCGACATGCGCGCCCGGGCCGAAGTCGATGTCGCCGGTCTTCTGCGTCGACCCGTGGCCCCACGCGCCAATCACGATGTGGCTGCCGCGTCGCGCGGTCTCGGTCGCGCCCTTCTGACTCATGCCGACATAACCACGCAGCGTCCCCTGGCTGAAGATGTCGAACCATCCGCCGAACGTGTGAACGGGGATCGCAATCCTGCCGAACAGTTCCTCCACGTTCAGCGGCTTCCAGTAATCGTTGTAGTCGGGATTCGCGAGCCAGTCCTCGTAGAACTTCGCGCTGCGTCCCACGAGCTCCTGCATGGTGTTGAGCGGGAGGTGCCGTTGAACCTCGTCGTAATGCATCGCGCGCACACCGTCCAGGGTGTGCGGCCCGGGATTCTGCATGATCCGCGACTCCGACCGGACCGGCCCCCAACCAAAGTTGAAGGACAGGCGCCACGCGCCGTTCAGCGTGATCCAGTCGTGATAGATGCTGGTCGAGGCGACCGCTGGAAAGATAGTGACGAGGCCCGGCGGCGCCGCTTGTGCAGCGCGCCACTGGTTCTGTCCAAGGTAGGAGCCTCCCTGCATGGCCACCTTGCCGGTGGACCATGGCTGTTTTGCCGCCCATTCGATGGTGTCGTAGCCGTCCTTCTCATCGTCGTGGAACGGCTCCCACCGGCCGTCTGATTCGTGGCGCCCGCGCACGTCCTGAAAGACGTACACGTAGCCGCGCCGTGACAGATAGACGGCGGCGTCGTATGCAGAAGGGAACCGCTCGGTGCTATACGGCGTTCGCGAAACGAGCACGGGATGCCGGCCTTCTTCAACCGGCCGGTACACGTCCGCATAGAGGACGACGCCGTCACGCATCCGGATCGGCACACGGTTCTCGATGCGGATGTCATTTCGCGGCGGCACCTCCGGCGGCGGGAACTGCGCGCCAGGCCTTTGACTCGCGGAGAACGGCCGCTCGGAGATTCCGCTGAGGAGAATGAGGGGAAGAACCAGCAGACTGAGGCGTCGCAGCGAACTCATCGGGGTGCTCCCTTTTGGATGCGGGACGGCCGAACGTGCGGCTGGCTGGCGGAAACCCACCGACCGGTAGCTGAGAGAAGTACGGTCTTCCTCGCGAAAAAATGCCGGCCTCGACCGTGCACGCTCCTCGCGTCCGCGGACCAGGAACATTCGACAAGGACCAGGATGGTAACTGTGGCCGGCTCCGCCGGTCCAGCAATGAATCCGCAGCAGGCCGGGCGTCCCGCTTCGGTCGCCGCGATGATCGCGGCGCTGCGGCGCGCGCCCAGCGCCTGGCTGCTCGGCGCGCTCTACCCGCTTGACCTTCGACGGGATGCGCGGGTTGTCAACTCCTGCTGCGAGGGTAGTCCGCCGGGTGTAGGATGGGGCGCGCTGCGGCGTTCCGCGATGAGCTTCAGTCCATCGACCTACGTCAACTTCGTCTCCGCCGCTACGGCCGCTCAGCACCGATTGTTCCTGCAGTACAACGGTTCCCGCGACGACTTCGACATCGTCGTCGTGGGGTCGGGCATCGGCGGAGGCGTGCTGGCCGACGATCTGGCCGAGCGCTACGGCGGACACAAACGCGTTCTCGTGCTGGAAGCGGGCTCGTTCATCTATCCCACGCATGTTTACAACGTGTGCCGCTTTCCGAACGCGAGCCTGGCGCGTCACTTCGGGTGCGACACATTCTCGCAGCCCGGACATCAGGGCAGCGAGCACTACATTGGCGAAAAGCCGCAGTTGAATTTCGGCGGCCGATCGATTTTCTGGTCGGGCCTCATTCCGACTGTCCAGGCCTGGGAGCTCGAGTTCTTTCCGCCCGGCATTCGGCAGGACCTCGCCGGCGGGCTGCTGAATCGCGCCGGCGAGACGATGAACGAGTCGCGATCGATGGGGGCGACGGCGCAGGCGGTGGTGGCGCGCCTGAGGCAATCGCCGCTGGCCGGCGACTTCTCGATCCAGGAGACGCCGCGCGCGCTGCACCAGCCGTACCTCGAGGCCGACGGCACCCCGAAGGATCAGTTCTTCACCGAGCCGACTGGCGTCTTCAACACAGCCGAGCTGCTCGCGAACCAGCTCGGGTTGACGCCTGGCATCAGGCACCGAGATGGTCCCGGGCTCCACGTGCTGCTCAATCACTACGTCGAGGACGTCCAGAACCACGGCTCACATCTCGAGCTGGTCGCACGAAACACGCTCACCGGGCAGGTGCGTCACTTTCACGCCGGCGTCGCGGTTCTGGCGGGCGGCTCGATCGAAAGTCCGAAGCTGCTGCGGCGTTCGAGCATGTTCCCGTGGCTGCCGACGGCGGTGAAGGACCTCGTCGGCCGCGGCCTCTCGGATCACCCGACGTCCAACGAAATCACCACGTTTGCGCACGGCATTGGCAATGTCGCGCTCACCGGAGCCGACCACGCAAAGATCGTCTTCTACTCGCGCGGGCTGCGCGACGGCAATCAGATCCGCTACCCGTTCAACGTGGAGATGAACATCAACCACGAATACTGGCATCTCCGTGAGAACGATCCGCATGGCGAACCGCGCGGCGGACCTGGCGACGCCGCACGTATCGACATCAAGTTCAGCCTCGGCAACTGCCTCGACGATCAGAACGAGGTGAGACCGGCGCCGCCCTTCGCCTACGTGCCGGAGATCGCCTTCCGGAATCTGAGCTGGACGTCACACCTGACGGGGCGGTTCAATGCGCTTGCGGGCTGGCAGAAGAGCGACGTGGAGATCTTCGCCGTGCTCAATCAGGTGACGCACGCGATCTTCTCGCAGTTTCATCTGAATGGGCAGCCTGCCAGGCCGGTCGGCGAGGTGTGGTACGGGCAGGGCGGGAAGGGGTTCGGCTGGGGAACGGTGCACCACGCCATCGGAACGCTGCGGATGCCGTTCAAGCCCCGCTACGATGCCGGTTTCTCGCCGTCTTCCGTCGTCGACGAAGATCTGCGCGTGTCCGGAACGCAGCGGCTGTATGTCTGCGACATGTCGGTGATGCCGTTCAGTTCGGCCGCCAACCCCGTTCGTACCCTCGTCGCGCTTGCCCTGCGCTTGTCAGGCCACCTCGGTTGACTGTGGCGCGAAAGGTCGAACGGCCGGCGAGGGCCTTGATCGGAAGGTTCGGTCTCCGACGTTTCAGTTCCGATAGACCCCGCGCCAGGCGACGCCTGAACAGGCACGCCGGGCCGCGTTGATCGTTCGATATCCCGCTTGACGGGATGCCGCGAACAGCGCTCGGCCGATGCCGCTTGCGGCGCCCGTGATGAGCGCAGTGGAAGCGAGGGCATTTGAGTCGGCCATATCTCGAGATCGAACGACACTTCAGGACGCGTCATGGCGTAGCGTGGCGCAGTCAGGGCCGGCTGTCAGATCGCGCTTCGTTTACACTGTCGTCGCGCAACCGATGAAGGATCCAGTTTCGGTTTTTCGTGAATGCTTCGGCGCGCCGAAGGCGCTGGTCGGCATGCTGCATCTCGGCGCCCTTCCGGGTACGCCGTCCGCGTCGCACTCGGTCGAGGCGCTGATTGAGCAGACGCTGACCGAGGCGCGAATCTACCAGGACGCGGGATTCACGGCGCTGGCCATCGAGAACATGCACGATCGCCCGTATCTCAAGGGTGGCGTCGGCCCGGAGATCACCGCCGCCATGACGGCATTTGCGCGAGAAGTGAAGCGCGAAACCGGTCTCGTGCTTGGCATTCAAGTGCTCGCGGCCGCGAATCGCGAGGCGCTCGCCATCGCGCACGCGTCGGGTGCCGACTTCGTCCGGGTCGAAGGGTTCGTGTATGCCCACGTGGCAGACGAAGGAGTGATCGAGTCGTGCGCGGGCGAACTGCTCCGGTACCGTCGCGCCATCGGCGCCGACAGGGTGCTGGTTCTCGCGGACATCAAGAAGAAGCACGGCGCGCACGCGATAACGGCGGACGTATCGATCAGCGAGACTGCCAAAACCGCGGAGTTCTTCCTCGCCGACGGCGTCATCGTGACCGGCGCGACGACAGGGGAGCCGGCGTCTCCCGACGAGGTACGGGATGTTTCCCGAGCGGTCGGCGTGCCGGTGCTCGTGGGATCGGGTATTACGCCGGCAAATCTGGTCCGGTTCTCGACTGCTCACGGGTTCATCGTTGGCTCATCGGTCAAACAGGGGGGCCTCTGGTGCAACCCGCTGGATCGTGACAACGTGCGAGCTCTGGCCGGCGCGTTTGCGGCACTGAGTCCCGACCCGTGATCCCGTCGATCGTGCTGCTGGGCAACCTGCTCGTCGACGACGTGGTTTTTGCCGACGGGACGACTCGGATGGGGCAGCCAGGCGGGGCGCTGTTGTACGGCGCGCTTGGCGCAACGGTCTGGGAGTCGCGCCCGGGATTGGTCAGCGTCCTGGGCGACGACTATCCGGCCCGGATACTCGAGAAGCTTCAGCAGCGCGGCGCCGATCTGGCTGGCGTGCATCCTTTGCGTCGTTCCGGTGTGCGCACCTGGCTGCTGTACGAGGAGCACGCCCGGCGCCTGATTCATCGGTTGGGGTGCCCGACGCACGAAGAGGTGTCGCCGCGGCCCGCGCACATCCCCTCCGAATGGAGAGCCGCTCGAGGATTTCATCTCGCGCCGATGCCGTTCGACGTGCAGCGCGCACTGTTGACGACGCTCCGTGCTCAGCGGCCAGCGTTCGTCTCGGTCGATCCTCACACGCCGGTCACCGACGAGACGCTTCACGAGTGGCGGGAGGTCCTGGCCGACGCCGACGCGTTCTTCCCAGGCGAAGACGAACTCCTGCTCGAAGGGGCGTTCACGGATCCCTCTCGCGCGCTTCCTCGCCTCGTCAACGGCCGCCTCCGCTTCGTCGTCTTCAAGCGTGGCGCGCAAGGGGGAATCCTTTACGATGCGCATGACGAGCGTTATTACACGTGGGACGCTCGCGCTGCCGAGGTCGTGGATCAGACCGGCGCAGGGGATGCCTTCGCCGCCGGGCTGATCCTGGCGCATCTCGAAGGGCTTCCGCTCGAAGCCTGCCTGCAGCGCGCGGTCGTCACGGCAAGCTTCGCCCTCGCAGGCTGGGGGCCGGAGGCGCTGTTGAAGGCGACTCGCGAAGAAGCCGAGTCAAGGTTGCGTGAGTGGTACGGCAGCGAGGAGCAGCGGTGAAAGGGCTGTGCGAATACGGCGACGAGGTCGCGCGCGCCCTTGCCACCAAGGCGCCTCTGGTCGCCCTCGAAACGACGCTCGTGACGCACGGGCTGCCACACCCGGATGGCGTCACCACGGCATTGTCGCTGGAACGGATTGTCCGAGAGGCCGGCGCCACGCCTGCGACCATCGGCATCATCGGCGGCGCCATCCGCATCGGGCTCACGCGCACCGAATTGGAACAACTCGCGACGACACCGAACGTCGCCAAAATCAATCTCAGTAACCTCGCCGCGGCGGTTTCGTCCGGTCAACCCGGCTCCACGACTGTTGCGGCCACCATGTTCGCCGCTCATGCGAGCTCGATACGGGTGTTCGCAACCGGCGGCATCGGGGGAGTGCATCGCAACGCGTCCGAGAGCGGCGACATTTCCGCCGACCTCACGGCCCTTTCCCGGATTCCAGTTGCCGTGGTCTCTGCCGGTGCCAAGGCTATCCTCGATCTGCCGCGGACGGTGGAGATGCTGGAGACACTCGGTGTGCCGGTGCTTGGATTCGGGACGGACGAATTCCCGGCGTTCTATCGGCGATCGACCGGCCTCCCCGTGGATCGCCGCTACGACTCCATTACGGAGCTCGCGTCGGCCGTGCGACTCCACCTCTCGCTTGGCCTCGGCACGGGCGTGCTCATTGCCAATCCCATTCCGATTGCCGACGAAATGGCGACCGAGCTCTACGATCGCGCGCTCCATACGGCGTTGTCGGAGGCCGAGACGCGCCGCATCCGTGGCCGCGCGGTGACACCCTTCATGCTCGAACGCATGCACGCGGTGACCGGCGGCGAGAGCGTGCGGGCCAACGTGGCGCTGCTGCGGCACAACGCGCAGGTTGCCGCCGCCCTGGCGGTAGCGGGCGGGTGATCGCAGGCGCCTGCGACCCGGATCGTCGTTCGACATCACCGAGTTGGTCAGCACTACGCCGTGAATGCCTATCGGGTCGTGACGGGGTGAAATCGTCTGTGTGATACCCGCAACTGTGCCCGGCTGGCTCCAAGGCGAATCACTCATCGGGCTGCTATCGCCAGCGCTCGTCTGCGCACCGATGTCTCCCGTTTCGCGTTTAGTCCAACGTGCCAGGTCTAAACCCACCGCCTTTGAGGCGGTCAGCTTTCAGCCGGTCCGGTCTGACCGGCTGCTTCGAGCTGACCGAGCACGTTGGACTAGCGGGACCACAGGTCCCGCCTATGAAGAAACTACCGCTCGCAGGCGGCGCGGTTGCGACTTTCAGTCGCGCGCGGAGTCTACCGCCTTTCAGGCGGTAGTTTCTTCAATGCAGCGACGCAAGAACCGCTGGTATGCTGCTGCGCGCTGGACGCGGGGTCAAGAATCCGGCACACGCGTCTCAGATGAGCTGTTCGGTGAGAGCGACGCCGCATCCTTGACGTGTTCGCGAACGGTGGCGTCAGACTGGACGAACGCGATGCGCGACAGGGCCATCTAGAGCATGCCATCCGACGGTCACGAGAAAAGTGCAGGCGCGTCGCCAACGCGGGCGTTGGTACTCGCGACGATCTCCTTCACTCTGTCGTTCGCCGCATGGGGCCTTGTCGGGGGATTGGCATCTGTCTTCACCGGCCTCTACGGGTTGACGGCGTCGCAGACTGCGCTGCTGGTTGCGGTGCCCGTGTTGCTCGGCTCGTTGGCGCGGCTGCCGATGGGCATGCTGACGGATCGGTTCGGCGGACGCCTCGTCTTTACGGCGCTCCTCGCGTTCTCCTCGCTTGCCGCGTTGGTCGTTCCGCTGACGGGCAGCTACAGCTCACTGCTCGTGGCGGCTTTCCTCATCGGCATGCCCGGGTCGTCGTTCGCGGTCGGAGCGGCCTTCGTGTCCCGATGGACCTCGGCCGCTCGGCAAGGCACAGCTCTCGGGATCTACGGTCTGGGGACGATGGGGCAATCGCTGGCCGTGTTCGTCGGCCCGGTGGTCGCAGCTCGCCTGGGCTGGGAAATGGTGTTCCGGGGCACCAGCGCGATTCTCCTGGGTTGGGCCGTCGTCTACTTCGTGTTCGCGCGCAATCCTCCGCGAACCGGGCGTCCCGCCACGGTCGCCGCGATGATGTCGCTCTTGCGCCGCGCGCCGAGCGCGTGGCTGCTCGGCGCTTTCTATTTCCTGACGTTTGGCGGCTTCGTCGCATTCTCGGTTTACCTGCCGACGCTGCTGCGGGCGCAGTTCGGCCTGGCTCCTGCGGACGCCGGATTCCGCGCCGCCGGATTCGTCGTGCTCGCCACGCTGATGCGACCGGTGGGCGGGTGGCTGGCGGACCGGATCGGCGGCGCGCAGGTGCTCTCCTGGGTGTTCGGCGGCGTCGCGCTGTTCTCGCTGCTGCTGACGTGGCCATCGATGGTGCCGTTCACGGTCGGCGCGCTCGGGTGCGCGATGCTGATGGGACTGGGGAACGGCGCGGTCTTCAAGCTGGTGCCGGAGCATTTCCCGAAGGACACCGGCACGGTGACCGGCCTCGTCGGCGCCCTCGGTGGCCTTGGCGGATTCTTCCCGCCGCTCCTGCTGGGAGTGTTCAGCGATCGACTCGGCGCCATCTGGCCCGGGTTCCTGTTGCTGTCCGCGACGGCGCTCTCGTTGCGGGTGGCCAATGAGCGAGTGTTCAGGCCCGGAGACGTCGAATGGACGCAGTCTCTGCCCGTGGCCGCGCGTCAGGCGCTCGAGCGCGTCAGGGCCGGCGCGTGGGCCGCACTGGTCACCGCGGTCCTGGCGGCGGCGATCGTCGTGGGGTCGCGAAGGCTCCAGCACTTCGACGCGGCGCTCGTCGGCTACACGTTCGCGACACTCTTTGCGGCCTTCGGGATCAGCTATCGATACGCGATGTGGCTGCAGCGTCCGCCGACGCGGATGTACTGGCGTCGCGGGTGGCAGGCCTTCTTTTCACGGCGCGCGTTCGCCGGGAATACTTTAAGCCTCGGACGCCGTGCGCTGCTGGAATTTGCCGCCAACGCGTACATCTTCCGGCGCGGCCGGCTTCGCGGGCTCGCGCACTGGCTGATCATGTGGGGCTGCGTGCTTGCCGCCGCGATCACGTTTCCGCTGGTCTGGGGATGGATCCACTTCGAAACGGTCCCCGGCGACCTGCACATGTACCGCACGTTCGTTTTCGGCGTTGCGGTGCAGGACTTTCCCGTGGAGTCCGCCTTCGCATTCATGATCTTCCACGGACTGGTCTGGTCGTCGTTCCTGGTGATCGCCGGCGTGATGCTCGCCTTCCGGCGCCGCATGATCGACCACGGCGCCGTCGCCGTGCAGCAGTTCGGGCAGGACATCCTGCCGCTGCTGTTGCTCTTCGCGATCAGTGTGACGGGATTGATGCTGACCGCCAGCTACACGTGGATGCGCGGGTACGCGTACGAGTTCCTCGCGATTCTGCACGCCGCCACGGTGATCGTGACGCTGATCTGGCTGCCGTTCGGCAAGCTGTTCCACGTCTTTCAGCGGCCGGCCCAACTCGGCGTCGGCTTCTACAAGGACGCAGGCGCTCGCGACCAGCAGGCGGCTTGCCGGCGCTGCGGGCAGCCGTATGCCTCGCAGCCGATGGTTCGCGACCTCACGACAGTCGAGCAGGAACTCGGCTTTCGGTACGAGTTGCCCGGCGGCGGGCACTACCAGGAAGTCTGCCCCAAGTGCCGCCGCGCACTCTTCGGTCTGGCGCAGGGGGCCTTGTGGCAGCAATACCTGAACGCCCGGCCGCCTTCGCCTGGCGGCTTCGGCGCGCCAGGGCCGCCTTCGCCTGGCGGCTTCGGTGCGCCAGGTGACGAACGAGAGGCAGGGTAGCCAGCGTGGCGGAAGTTCCGGCCGATCCCCTTCGAATCATCGAGCAGTTTGGACCGCACCTCTCCGCGATGACGGGCGTGCGGCTGTCGACGAGCGTCGAACCGGATCGGCTCGTGAAGACCCATTGCTGCTTCTGCGGGCAGCAATGCGGGATTCAGCTCAAGGTACGAGAGAACCAGGTGATCGGCTTCGAGCCGTGGGAAGACTTCCCGTTCAATCGCGGCATGTTGTGTCCGAAAGGCGTGAAGCGCTACCTGCAGGGCTCTCACCCCGATCGGCTGACGACGGCGCTGCGCCGGGATACGGCATCGCCGTCGGGATTCAGCCCGCTGCCGTACGCGGCGGCCATCAGCCGTGTGGCCAGCGAGATCGGCCGCATTCAGCAGACCCACGGCGCCGGCGCGATCGGCGTCCTCGGCGGCGCAAGCCTGACGACCGAGAAGACCTATCTGCTCGGAAAGTTCGCTCGCGTCTGCCTGAAGACGCCGTTCATCGACTACAACGGCCGGCTGTGCATGGTCAGCGCCGGCGCCGCGAACAAGAAGGCGTTCGGCATCGATCGCACGACGAATCCGTGGTCCGACATGGTGGGCGCCGAGGTGATCTGGGTCGCTGGCTCGAACGTGGCCGAGTGCTCGCCCATCACCACGAACTACATCTGGCAGGCACGCGAGCAGGGCGCGAGAATCATCGTCCAGGATCCGCGCATCACTCCCGCTGCCCGGACCTGCGACTTGTACCTGCCCGTGAAGCCGGGGCGCGACGCCGCCCTCTTCGCCGGCGTGCTGCAGATCATGATCGAGCGTGACTGGCTCGATCACGCGTTCATCGACGCGCACACGATCGGCTTCGATCAGGTGGCGGAGTACTGCCGGGAGTGGACGCTGCCTCGGACCGCGGAGGTAACCGGTGTGCCGCAGCGGGCGCTGATGCAGGCCGCCGAGTGGTGGGGAACCGCGAAGACGAGCTTCCTCTTCCACGCCCGTGGCATCGAGCACCACTCGAACGGGGTGCAGAACTCCCTCGGCACGATCAACCTCGTGCTCGCGACGGGACGGATCGGCAAGCCGAAGAGCGGCTACGGCACCATCGTCGGGCAGGCCAACGGACAGGGCGGTCGCGAGCACGGGCAGAAGTGCGATCAGCTCCCGGGCTGGCGCGACATCAGCAACCCTGACCATCGGCGATACATCGCCGGCGTCTGGGGGATCGACGAGCAGGAGCTGCCGGGGCCAGGCGTCGACGCCTACGAGCTGTTCCGCAAGATCGATCGCGGCGAGATCAAGGGCCTGCTGTCGATCTGCTTCAACCCGAAGGTGTCGCTGCCGGACAACGGGTTCATCACGCGGTGCCTCGAGAAGCTGGAGTTCTACACCGCCATCGACTTCTTTCTCAACGACACCGCCTGGCACGCCGACGTCGTGCTGCCGGGCAGCCTGCACGAGGAAGACGAGGGGACGGTCACGCAGGTCGAAGGCCGCATCATCAAGATCAACAAGGCGGTGGACTGCCCGGGCGACGCGCGCGAAGACTGGCGGATCATTCAGGACATTGCGCAGGCCCTCGGTCGGCCGCACGGCTTTACATTCAGCCAGCCGCGCGAGATCTTCGAGGAACTCCGCGTCGCCAGCAAGGGCGGCGTGGCGGACTACTCCGGCGTGACCTACGAGAAAATCACGCAGCAGCTCGGCGTCTTCTGGCCGTGCTACAGCGAGGACCCGCGCACCGGCGCCGCGATCGATGACCATCCCGGCACGCCGCGGCTCTTCGAGCCCGGCAGCTACAACCCGGTCGCCAGGGGCAGCGGACCGTTCTACTTTCCCGACGGCCGGGCGCGCTTCAACGTCGCCGACTACCGTCCGCCGGTGGACGATGCGAGCGAGGAGTATCCGATCTACCTGACCACCGGCCGGGTCGTCAGTCAGTTCCTGTCGGGCACGCAGACGCGCCGGATCGGACCGCTCGTGAACCAGTACCCGGAGCCGCGGATCGAGATGCACCCGCGGCTGGCCGCGAAGCTCGGGATCGCGGACGGCGATTGGACGACGGCTGAGACACGGCGCGGGACCATCACGCTCAAGGCGCAGGTGGTGACCACGATCCGTCCGGACACCGTCTTCATTCCCTATCACTGGCCGGGCCGGAAGAGCCCGAATCAACTGACCGTGGCCGCACAGGACCCGATCAGCAAGATCCCGCAGTACAAGGTGTGCGGGTGCCGAGTGCGCAAGGCGGATGCGGCGCCAGACTACGCCGCAGTACTCGAACCGCAGCAGTAGCGGCACACCATGGCCAAGCCGGACTACCTCCACTTCTTCATCGATCCGAACCGCTGCATCGGCTGCCAGGCCTGCGTGCAGGCGTGCTCCGAGTGCGACACGCATCGAGGCGAGTCGATGATTCATCTCGAGTATGTGAACCGGGCCGAGAGCGTGCAGACGGTGCCGGTGGTCTGCATGCACTGCGAACAGCCCACCTGCGCCGAGGTGTGTCCGGCGGACGCCATCAAGCGCACCGGCGACGGGGTGGTGCAGTCAGCCCGAAAGCCGAGATGCATCGCCTGCGGCAACTGCGTCGTGGCCTGCCCCTTCGGTGTGCCCGAGGTGTACGAGGACCGGAAGATCATGATGAAGTGCGACATGTGCTACGACCGGTCGAGCGTCGGCAAGAAGCCGATGTGCGCGACCGTGTGCCCGAGCCAGGCGCTCTTCTTCGGGACGCGCGAGCAGATCGAGCAGTTGCGGCCGCTGTCGATGCCTGTCAATACTTTCCAGTTCGGGCAGCAGACGATCACCACGCAGGTGTTGATGATGGTGCCGCGAAGGCTGACGACCGCGGCGCCGCACGTCGATGTCACCGCGGCGATGGACGAGCAGCCAAGGAGCCGTGCTGTGTCGTTGAAGGTCGTGAGCACGCCCGCGGCGTCTGCCATGGCGCACGATCCGTTTGCCGAGGTCGAGGTGTAGCGATGACCGACGTGTCCGATCCCCGTCGCCCGGTTGATCCCGCCATCAACTCGCCGGGGCGGGAAGGTCTGACCGGGACGGCACCGGCCAGCCTCTACGCTCCGGCGTTGGAGCGCGAGCAGATCACCGTCGCTCCGGATTTCGCACCGGCCGACGTCCAGCCCGCCTGGCGGCAGGACTTCCCGATCGACTGGCCGCAGGATCTCTACGTCGAGCGCCGCGACTTCATGAAGTTCCTCGTGTTGACCAGCGCCGCGTTCACGCTCGGACAGGTGTGGATCGGCGTTCAGAACTGGTACCGGAAGCGCAATGGCCAGCCGGCGATGCAGCGGATTGCCGCCATTGACGACCTGGCCGTCGGCGCGGCGGTGGTCTTCACGTACCCTCACGAACACGAACCCTGCCTCCTGGTGCGGTTGACCACGAGCGAGTTCGTGGCCTTCAGTCAGCAATGCACGCACCTGTCCTGTGCGGTGATTCCTCGCCCGGCCGAGAACAGCTTCTACTGTCCCTGCCACGAAGGACGGTTCGACTTGCGAACGGGCGCTCCCACCGCCGGGCCGCCGCGGCGGCCGCTGACGCGGATCGTGCTCGACATCCGGGGACGGGACATTTATGCCGTGGCTGTCGAGGAGAGGACGATATGAGCCCGTCGGCGAAGCGGCCGTTCAGCCGCGACCAGCGGACCACCATCGTTTACGGGATGCTGGTGTTCGTGCTGATTGTCGTGGTCCTGCAGCTCTGGCTGCTGACAGCAACCATGAACGCCTGGCTCGGGGGCGATGATTCCGTAGTGTGGCCGGCGGCGGCGGTGAGCGCCGGCGGCCTGGCGCTGAACGTCGGTCTGCTGACCTATCTGGGCCGGATTGAGCGTACGCGCAGGGCATGATTGGCGATGGCGAGCACGCTTCCGCCCGGTGAACACGATCCGCTCAGGGCCCGTCTTCAGAGGAGGTCCCATTGAACTGGAACAAGTGGGTTCGGCAGTTCCACCGCTGGGTGTCCATTGCCTTTACGGTGACCGTCATCGCCAACTTCATCGCCCTGGCACAGGGGGGCGGGATGCCTCCACCCTGGGTGACCTACTCGCCGCTGCTCCCGCTCGCCCTGCTTCTGTTCACCGGTCTGTACTTGTTCGTGCTGCCGTATGCCACCAGGTGGCGCAGCGGGCGACGCCCCAGCCTTCGCTAACCGCTCGCTGCGCTCGCAGCTTCGGCTGGCAAGCCAGAGCTAACCGCTCGCTGCGCTCGCAGCTTCGGCTGGCAAGCCAGAGCTGAACCGCTCGCTGCGCTCGACGCCGCATGGTTTTCGGTTGCGCCCTGTCAGCGACAATGGCATTGTCCGGCTGAGCTCCTGGGTGTCTGGATGCGTTTTATTCGACTTTTCTGCGCGATCGGCGTGAGCCTCTGGTCAGCCGTGGTGACCGGCAGCCAGGCGCCCACCGGTGAACTGTCCGGGGCGCTGCGGGCCCACGTGAAGAACGAGCGGTTGGGGACAGTCACGTCCATCAGAGGACTGCCGCTCGGTGTCCGCGACGGGCTGCAGTCGTTGTTCGGCAGCCAGGCACTCGACATCGCGGAGCCCGGAGCCGAGTTTCAGGTCACCGATGTGGTCGGCAATCCGAAGCTGCCGATCCGCCGGCTGGTCGCGGCGGGGTGCTCGACCGATCATTGCCTGGTCTACTACGAGCGCGGCGGCATCGCCCACACGTGGCTGGTGGCGCTGTTTCACTGGACGCCGGCGGCGACTCGATTCGAGTGGGGCGGTACCGCCCCAGGCGGCCTCGCGACAATCGACGACGTTCGGAAAGCCGCGCTGTCCGGAGCGATCAAAAGTCCGAACAGGCTTTGGTAGTTCTCGAGCGTCCTCGCCTACACGGAACACGTGGTTCGGCAGATCCACCGCTCGCTGAACTGGCAAGCCGGGCGATACTCGATGACATGATGGCGACCATGGCCTCTTCCAAACAACCTGTCCGCCGTAGCCTTGCCGCCTTCGCTGCTGACTCCGTCAAGCAGCAGCTTCGGCGAGCCTCGCCGAAGCGCTTAACGCGGAGGCGGGGCGAAGGCGGAAGCCGCGAACGAAGTGAGCGTTTGGCGGAGGCGGACAGCCACGACCTGATCCGCGTCCAGGGCGCCCGGGTGAACAACCTGAAGGACGTCAGTGTCGAGATCCCCAAGCGGCGGCTGACAGTGTTCACGGGCGTCTCGGGATCGGGCAAGTCGTCGCTGGTGTTCGGCACCATCGCGGCGGAGTCGCAGCGGCTGATCAACGAGACCTACAGCGCGTTCGTGCAGGGATTCATGCCGACGCTGGACCGGCCCGAGGTCGACCTGCTCGAAGGCCTGACGACCGCGATCATCGTCGACCAGGAGCGGATGGGCGCCAACGCGCGCTCGACGGTCGGCACCGTCACGGACGCCAACGCGATGCTGCGCGTGCTATGGAGCCGCCTCGGCAAACCGCACATCGGTCCGCCCCCTGCCTTCTCGTTCAACATCCCGACGCGGAAAGCGAGCGGCGCGATGACCGTCGACAAGGGCAAGGGCGAGCGGGTCGTGGTGCGCGACGTCGTCTACCACGGCGGCATGTGCCCGCGATGCGAGGGCATGGGATCGGTCTCCGACATCGACCTGTCGCAGCTCTTCGACGACAGCAAGTCGATCAACGAGGGCGCGATCAAGGTTCCCGGCTTCACGTCTGACGGCTGGTACGTGCGCATCTTCGGCGTCTTCCTCGACCTGGACAAGCCGATCTGCAAATACAGCAAGAAGGAGCGCCACGACTTCCTCTACAAGGAACCGACCAAGGTGAAGGTCGAGAAACTGAACCTCACCTACGAGGGCCTTGTGCCGCGGATCCAGAAGTCGTTCCTGTCCAAGGACGTCGAGGCGATGCAGCCGCACATCCGGGCGTTCGTGGAGCGTGCGGTCACGTTCAGCACGTGTCCCGAGTGCAAGGGCACGCGGCTCAACGAGGCGGCGCGGTCGTCGAAGATCAGCAAGATCAGCATCGCCGACGCTTGCGCGATGCAGATCAACGACCTGGCCCAGTGGCTGCGCGATCTGAACGAACCGTCCGTCGCGCCCCTGCTCGGGAAGCTGCGCCACACGCTCGACTCGTTCGTGGAGATCGGCCTGGGCTACCTCACCCTCGACCGGCCCTCCGGCACGCTCTCGGGCGGTGAGTCGCAACGCACCAGGATGATCCGCCACCTGGGCTCGTCGCTCACCGACGTGACCTACGTCTTCGATGAGCCGACGATCGGGTTGCATCCGCACGACATCCAGCGGATGAACGAGCTGTTGCTGCGATTGCGCGACAAGGGCAACACCGTCCTCGTCGTCGAGCACAAGCCGGAGGTGATCGCGATCGCCGACCACGTCGTCGACCTCGGCCCCGGCGCCGGCACCGCCGGCGGCGAGGTGGTCTTCGTGGGCACCGTCGATGGGCTGCGGAAGAGCGGCACGCTCAGCGGGCGACATCTCACCGACCGGGCCGCACTCAAGCCGTCGGTGCGGACGCCGTCAGGTGTGATGAAGGTGCGCGGCGCGCGGACGCACAACCTGAAGAACGTCAACGTCGACATCCCGCTCGGCGTGCTGGTGGTGGTGACTGGCGTCGCAGGGTCGGGCAAGAGCTCACTGATCAACGGCTCGGTCAGTGGCCGCGATGGAGTCGTGACGGTCGATCAGACCGCGATCAAGGGCTCGCGGCGGAGCAACCCCGCGACCTACACGGATCTGCTGGAGCCGATCCGCAAGGCGTTCGCCAAGGCGAACGGCGTGAAGCCCGCGCTGTTCAGCGCGAACTCCGAGGGCGCGTGTCCGGCGTGCAACGGCGCCGGCGTGATCTACACCGATCTCGGCATGATGGCCGGCGTCACGACGGTGTGTGAGGAGTGCGAGGGCCGGCGGTTCCAGGCGTCGGTGCTGGAGTACCGCCTGGGAAATCTCAACATCGCCGAGGTGCTCGACCTGTCGGTCGAAGACGCGGTTGTATTTTTCGGTACCGGCAAAGCGCATACGCCCGCGGCGCACGCGATCCTGCAGCGGATGGCCGGCGTGGGGCTCGGCTACCTGCGGCTCGGCCAACCGCTCACCACGCTGTCGGGTGGCGAGCGGCAACGGCTCAAGCTCGCCACGCACATGGGTGAAGATGCCGGCGTCTATGTCCTCGACGAGCTGACGACCGGGCTGCACCTGGCCGACCTCGAGCAGCTGCTCGGGCTGCTGGACCGGCTGGTCGACTCCGGCAAGTCGGTCATCGTGATCGAGCACCACCAGTCGGTGATGGCGCACGCCGACTGGATCATCGATCTCGGGCCGGGCGCGGGGCACGACGGTGGACGGATCGTGTTCGAAGGCACTCCCGCCGATCTGGTGGCGGCGAGGTCGACGCTGACCGGCAAACACCTGGCGGCATTCGTGGGTCGCCAGCCGTCGCTCGCCGGGTCATGACGTCACGCCAGGAGCGCGGACAGCGCGTCAACATACGGGTACACCCGACGCATCACGACGGCTATCGGCCCGATCGCGCGGTGTGGGGTGTCGTGATCGGCCTGGCTGGCGTGTTCCTGTGCGTGTTCGTCGCCATGGTGCATCCGCGGGAATCCCTGGTCCGGTACGTCCTGAGGACGACCGGTCTCTGGTTAGGCGCGCTCGCCTTCGTTGGCGGGACGATCGTGGCCAGTGTCATTGAAACCCGGCACAAGTTTGCACGGTGTCCGACGTGCGGACGACTCCTGCTGCGGTCACGTATCGACTACACGCGGAGCTATTACCGTTGTCGAAAATGCGACGTGACGTGGACCTGCCCGTGCAATAAGCGCGGCCGCTGAACGCGATCGCACATGGTGCTGAGAGGGCGGGAGTTCAGTCTGACTCGATGACGCGGGCGTCGCGGTAGCCGCCCGGCAAGTCCCGGATCTGCTGAAGCGCGCGCTGAACCTCGGTCGGGATACGGATGTCTGCCGGATCGGCTGGTCGACTCCGCCAACAGCTGGATCGAATGCGTGCCGCTATAATTCGGCTCGGTTCTCCAATGTCATTGAACGTGGGTAGGCGACTCGGCCCCTATGAAATTGCTGAGAAACTCGGCGCGGGCGGCATGGGAGAGGTCTACAGGGCGCGCGACACACGACTGAACCGCACCGTGGCCATCAAGATCCTGTCGGCTGAAATCGCGGCCGACCGGGACCGTCGCCAGCGGTTCCGCCGCGAGGCCGAGGCCGTGGCCGCGCTGAGCCATCCGCACATCTGCGTGCTCCATGACATCGGCGAAGACGACGGGATCGACTATCTGGTCATGGAGTACCTCGCAGGGGAAACGCTCGCGACGCGGCGCGAGCGCGGGCCGTTGCCCATTGCCTCAGTTCTGGAGCATGCGATCGACATCGCTGACGCGCTCGACCAGGCGCATCGTGCGGGGGTCATTCATCGCGACCTGAAGCCAAGCAATATCATGCTGACCCAGTCGGGCGCGAAACTGCTCGACTTCGGCCTGGCGAAGCTTCGCCCGGCACAGGGCCTGATCGGCCGCGAGCAATCAAGTCCGACCGTGACCGCGCCGCTTACCGGCGAGGGAACCCTGCTCGGCACGCTGCAGTACATGGCACCCGAGCAACTCGACGGCAAAGAGGCCGACGCCAGGACCGACGTGTTCGCGTTGGGCGCCATCATCTATGAAATGACCGCCGGCCGAAGGGCATTCGAGGGGCACAGTGATGCGACTCTAATTGGCGCCATCCTCCGTGACGAGCCGCCGCCGATGTCAGCCTTGCAGCCACTCACTCCGCGCGCACTGGAGCGCCTGGTCCGGACGTGCCTGGAAAAGAACCCCGACGACCGATGGCAGAGCACTGGCGACCTCAAACGCGAGCTTCGATGGATACGCGAAGAGCAACGTGCGTCCACACCTGACGCGGCGGTTCCTGCTGTCAGGCGTCTCGGGCGTGTGCGCAGCGCGCTTATCGCCGCGGCGGGTGCGGTCATCGGCATCGTGGCCGTGCTCGTCGTCAACTCACTGCGTGAAACGACCGATGCAGGGGGCCTCACGAGGTTCACCATTCATTTGGAGGACTCCGCAGTGGCTGCCGCATCGGCTCCGCTGGCGCAGATCTCCCCAGATGGCGGACGGGTCGCTTTCATCGTGCAATCGCAGGGACGCGACGCCGATACGCGTATCTGGCTCCGCAGCCTGGGCGCGCTGGAGGCGCAACCTGTCTCGGGTACCGAAGGCGCGCGGTCGCTGTTCTGGTCACCGGATGGGCAGCAGATCGCGTTTGCGACCGAATCGGCGTTGAAGAGGCTGACGATGGGCAGAACCGTTGAGACGCTTTGCAACGCCTGCAAGCCTGTCCGGGGCGGTACCTGGAGCCGTAGCGGGTCGATCGTGTTCCCCTCACAGGACGGTGGATTGCTCAGCATCCCGGATGGAGGCGGTGAACCCCAGCCGGTGACCAGCCTCGATAGGGCGCAAGACGAGATTGCGCACATTGCACCTCAGTTCCTGCCTGATGGCCGACGATTTCTCTACGTGATTCGGAGTACTCAGGCCAACCGGACCGGTCTCTACGTCGGGCAGGTCGGCCGCAATGAGCCCCGGCTGTTGCTTCGGGGTGAGCATCCGGCAATCTACGCGGCGCCGGGGTATTTACTGTTTACTCGGGCCGGTAACATCGTGGCCCAACCCTTCGACCTGCGACGCCTTGAACTGAGTGGCGAGGCGACATCACTCGTTGGGCGATCCGAGTACTCGCCAACGCCTCTGCAAGGCGGCGACATCACATCGCTGATATCGTCTGGCGTTTGGCCCAGCTTCTCGGTGTCGGAGACCGGGATTCTCACCTACGCCATCGCCGAACACCCGGACTCACAGTTTCAATGGCGGGAGCGTGCGGGCGAGCAGCCGCTGCAGCTGTTATACCAGCCGGGCCCTTACATGACGTTTGATCTGTCGCCGGACGGCACGCGCCTGGTGTTTGCTCGGAGAGGTGAGCATTCGCGTCTGTGGGTTATCGATGACCTGGCCAGCGGGCTCGCGACGCCGCTGACGTTCGGAGCCTCTTCCTACTCGAGTCCGCGGTGGGCGTCGGACGCCCAGGGGGTCGTGGCGCACAGAACACAGCCCCCACCACTGGCCGTCGTCAGGATTCAGCCGGATGGGGGCGAATCGGTCGTTTCAGGAGCAGAGAATTGCATGATGGACGATGTTTCGAAGGATGGGCGGTTCGTATTGTGCCGTCCGCCCGTCGAGCGGGTCCTTATGGCCATTCCACTCTCCGACGGTCAGAAACCCATTACCGTCCGGAAGGCGGCCGGCTCCATGGATCAGGCACGATTCTCGCCCGACGGTCGCTGGATTGCGTACAACGCGGACGATTCGGGTCGGCACGAGGTGTACGTAACGGCTTTCCCGCCCACGGGAGCGGCGCCACGGCCCGTCTCCCCAGGTGGCGGTGTGCAGCCAGTCTGGCGGCAGGATGGTCGCGAACTGTATTACCTGGGGCTCGACGGTGTCCTCAAGGCCGTCGTAGTGTCACCTGGTGAGAGGCCACAGTTCTCGAGTCCGACGCGGTTGCTTGACACGGGACTTGCGGCGCCATCGCCATGGGTTGAGCAGTACACTGTGAGCGGCGACGGCCAGCGGTTTCTCATCCTCAAGCCTGTAGAGGACAGAGTTCGGAACAGCATGGGCGTAATTCTCAACTGGCCGGCGCTGCTGCAGTCCGGTCGGTCACACTGACTGCGCGTCTCCGTGTCCGCCGACTAGCTTTGCAGCAATTACACACGCGGAGGATGTTTCGCCGCAGCCCGCGCAGCGGGTGAACGCGGACCTCGTCAGCCTCGCAATTCTCAAAATGACGTCCAACTTTGCATCATCCGATCTGCTACTCAGTCACACCTCGTGGTGAGGCCGGTTTTCGGCCTGGATTGCGAGGCCTTGCGGCGGCGTTGACGCCCGTTGGATGATCACAGCATGTTCGGTTCCAAGCGCTCGAGCGCCAAGTACCCGCTTGCGACCATCTCTGCCTACGGACCGGACAATACCCGTGCGACGAAGCTGGTGGTCGGCATCCTGCGTCGCGCCAAGCAGAAGTATCCGATCGAGATGCGCACGTGGCGCACCGACGCGGGCGACGTCAGAAATGATCCGTTGATCGCCGCCGAAGTAGCGGACTGGCTGCACAGTCAAAGAATCAAGGACACGCTCAATTACGACCGGATCATCGGCTGCCCGCACGAGGAAGGGATCGACTATCCGATGGGTCGTGCCTGTCCCCGGTGTCCCTTCTGGGCCGGCGTCGACCGCTTCACCCACGAGCCGATCCCTGTGCCCGTCGCCACGATGTCGCCAGAAGAGGTTCTGATCGAACTGGCGAAGGATCGAAAGACGCATCCGTTCGAAGCGCTCGAGTCCGCCGATGCACATCGTGGCGTCCTGGTCCAACCGCTGTTGCAGGTCCTGGAACGCTGCGTCACAGATCCCGATACCGCCTCCGAAGAGGAGGCGCAGCTCTTCTCCTATGCGCTGTACTTGATGGCGAAGTGGCGAGAGACGCGGGCGTACCACCTTGTGATTCGATGGCTGTCTTTGCCCGACGCTGCCTCGACGCGCCTGTCGGGAGATGTGTTGACGCAGGACGGTGCCCGGATTGTGGCTGCTGTCTGTGATGGCGACCTCGAGCCGATCAAGCGACTCGTGCTGAATCACGACGCTGACGAATTCTCACGCGGTATAGCTGTGGCGGCGCTCGCGTTGCTCTCGGTTTGGGGCGAGGTCCCGCGCGACACCATTCTCGATTACTTCGGCTGGCTGGCTCGCGAAGGGCTGGAGCGCCAAACGAGCTACGTATGGGGCGCGCTTGCCGCGGAGAGCGCGGACATCGAAGCCCTCGGCGTCTTTCCCGAGCTTCGCCGGGCGTACGACGAGGGGCTCGTCGACCCGCAAGTGATTGGACAGTCGGAGCTCGACGACGTTGAGGCGTCGCCTCGGGGAGAGCTCATCGAGGCCATGAAGGACCGCTATCCCCCGATCGACGATGTCGCCCAGGCCACATCGTGGTGGGCACGTTTTGGGAAGGTCGCCTCCAGTCGACGAGCCGAGGAACTGGCGACGCTGGCTGCAGGTGGCGATCTCGATGACGACGGGCCGGTGGAGCCATATCGGGCGCCCGTGAAGGTCGGGCGCAACGAGCCGTGCCCCTGTGGCAGCGGAAAAAAGTACAAGAAGTGCTGCGGACAGTGAACGCGTGACGCCGTCAATCGGTCAGTGCCGTTCCATCGCAAACCCGAACGCGTAGACCGTGCCGTCCCGCGTTCCGACGAACACGTGACCAGAGCCGGCCCACAGACTCCGGCCCGACAGCGGGGAGCCGATCGCCGTGCCGCTCTGCCAGAGCGTCGTCCCGGTCGCACCGTTCAGCGCGTAGAGCGCGGCCGGC
The DNA here is from genome assembly GCA_963785755.1 of uncultured Acidobacteriota bacterium. GTDB lineage: Bacteria > Acidobacteriota > Vicinamibacteria > Vicinamibacterales > 2-12-FULL-66-21 > JACCXG01. Next base: position 89,705 of record CAWAXG010000078.1, read on the forward strand.
GCGTTCGCCGGACCGGACGCGGCGAACACGACGCCATTGATGACAATGGGCGTCAGCGGAGCGGCGATGTTCTGTGACATCCAGGCTGGCTGGACAGAAAACGTGCCGGCCTGGTGCGCGATCCGGACAGCGAGGATCGTTCCCGTCGATACGGCGCCATTCGCCGCTGCTCCCAGGTTCGCCGGCAGCCGACCCGCCACTGGAACGAGCAACCAGCGTGCGCCATCGATCGCCTGTGGTTCGGAGGCGGCGGCAGGCGCCGCTGCGGCGGGCGGCGCAGTCGCGGACGAAGACGAGGGGGATGTCGCCCGCTCCTGCCATATCGCCGGTGACTGCGCCGCGAAGATGGCGGCGCCGCCGGTGAGCGACGCCGAAGCGAACAACGGCGTGGCGTGATTGGCGCCACCGAGAGCGGCGGCGTCGAGCAGCAGAATGCGCCCATCTTTGGTTGTGACGGCGACGATCTCCTTGCCGCCATCCTGAAACAGGACAGGCGGTGCAACGAATTCGACTCCGGGTTGCGTGAACCAGTCCTTCAGGGCGAGCGTCTTCGGATCGAGCGCGACGATCGCGTTCGCATATCCGCCGGCCGTGACGGTGCCTGGGCCAATCGCGACGATCGCCGTGCCGTTGGTCGCGAAGGCGACCGAGCCGATCGGGTTGCCGCCGTTGGTCTTCCAGGAGACAACGGCCTTCGTGTCGCTCGACGCGTTGATGGCCCAGATGCCGTTGGCCGCGCCACCGCATCCCTGGCTCGTGGCGGTGTAGACCATGTCGTTGACGGCAATCAGGTCGGAGAAGCGTGCGCCGGCTGGAATGAAAGGCGCCGGCCGCTGCACATCCTTGCCCGACACCAACCCGAGCGTTCGGAACATCCCGTCGGCGCTGACCGCATGGAACAACGCCGGAGGGACGGAACAGACCTCCGCCGCCGCCCTGCGCCCTTGCGTTGGTCGGGAACGGCGACGGAGGCAGTGGGGGGGGCGGCGTCGCTGGAGCTGGCGGCGGGACGGTCGCGCGTCCACCGCCCGCCGGTGCTGTCGCCGTTGCGGGAGGCGTAGCCGCGCCGCGCCCCGTGCCGCCACCGCGACCCGGAAGCGGCGGCACGCCGGCACCCGGCTCGCCAACCGCGCTGCTGTAGGACCCTCTTCCCCGGCCACCGCCTCTCCCGGGTCCCGGAGCCGGCGTCGTGAGGCTCGCCATTCGCGTCAACGCCCCGGAGATTCCTCCGGGACACGCCGCATTGCCCGGCGCAAGCGTCCCGTCGAAACGCCGCGTCCAGAAGAGATTTCCAGTGTCGTTGTCGACCGCGAAGATCTGGTTGGACGGAGCGGCGATCGTCGAGAGCGGCGTGAAGATATTCACTCCCGACGTGACCACACCCTGGCTCAGCGAGACGCCCTGCCGCACCGGACTCTCGAGCGTCGTCTTCCACTGCAGCTCGAATCCCGGCCGGCTCATGGTCTCGAGAGAGATGTGCGCGTCGTTCCGTATCCAGGAGGTGTGCTGTGCATCACCGTAGGCGGTCGGCCAATCCGTCGGATTGCCTCGTCCCTGGCTCGAGACCATGCCGGCCGCGAGAAACGTGACGATCGCCGCGATGGACGTGGTTCGCAGACGCATGCTCGGTCGACTCACTTTCCCGCGGCGGCCGCCGGGACCCCGAAGCTATACAACATGCCGTCGAACGTCCCCAGGTAGGCGCGCCCGTTTGCGACGGTCATGCCGCTGAAGTGGTTCCACGACGTGATCTGATTCCCGCTCGACCACAGTTCTTTGCCGGTCTGGCCATCAAGGGCATAGATGGTCGCGTGCCGCGAGTTGGGGATGCGCCGCTCGGCATACGGATTCAGGCCGCCGCCTACCCATGGGCCATCCGGTTCGTTCCACGCGAGGTCGGGCAGGGTCTGCGTCGTGTCCTCGCCGGATCCGTAGGCGAACACCACGCCGTTGGCGACGACGACCTCTTCGGCCATGTCCATGTCGCGCGACAGCCATGCGGGATTCAGCCGCCATTGTCCCGGGCTCGTCTCCTCCAGCTTGTAGGCCGCGACCCCGCCCATCTTCGGGCGTCCGTACTCGATCGGCGCGCGAAAGGTGCGGCTGACCGGTCCCCAGAACGGAACGAGCACCCACTGAACGCCGCGCGCATCCTGCCAGGCCGCCATGGCGCCCCACACGCCTTTGGCATCGAACGCCTGATCGTCGTTGCACAGCAGCGGCGTGGTGTGGAGCGTCGTGCGGTGGTCCTCGCCGCCGAGCGCCTCGCGATCGAGGAGCCACACCCGGCATTCCTTGCTCGTGCCGACCAGGAACTTCCGTCCACGGTAGTCGAAGGCCATCGGGGTGACGTTCACGTCCAGATCGCGGGCCCGCATCCAATTGGCGTTGCGCGGCGCGAAGTAGTCGACGAGCTGCAATTGCTGGTTGGCGTCGAGCCTGGCGGCGACAATGGCGTTGCCGAGGCTGCGGGTCTCGGGACTGAACAGCGCGTCGCCGGTCACCATGTACACGACGCCCTCCGGTGAAATCGCCGCGCCCCGACGACCCCACATGCCGCCGCCAGCCGGATGGAACGTGCTCGCCTTGCGCGTCGCCAGGTGGTACCAGTACATCGCGTTCGGAACACCGCCACAGCCCTGCGCCGTGGCCGTGTAGACGACGCCGTTGACGACGTTCAGCGCATAAGGCTTGCCGTTGGGAGGCAGGAACTTCTCGGGAGGGGCGACGTCCGAACCGTCGGCCGCGTTGATCTGGTGGAGCCGCCCGTCCCAGGCGATCGCGTAAATCGTGTACTTGCCCGGTGACACCTGTTCCATCGCCGGATTCGCCGTCTGGCCGCCCAGGCAGAGCGTGTGGTAGACCGGCTCGGTGGCGGGTGCGAACGTGTTCTCATACCGCTTCTTCCAGAGCAGGTCGCCGCTGGCGACGTCGATGCCGAACAAGTCGTCCGAAATGCCGGCGACGATCGCGACCTCTCGCGGGCCTCGCGCCGTGGTCACGCTCTTCGCGATGAGCGGCGGAAAGAGGTTGTGCATCTGACGCGGCTGACTATCGAGCTTGACCTTCCACAGCAGCTTCATGTCCTTGACGTTGGCGAGGGTGAAGACCTTCTCGTCTTTCATCCAGCCGGTGCGGCCAGGATCGTTGCCTTCGGTCAGGTAATCGGACGCCCTGGAAGCCAGGAGCGGGAGGCAGGATGCCAGCACCGCCAGGGCAATACATGTTCGGATATGCATGGTCGCCTGTCTGAAGTTGTGGTCTGCTTCACCATGGGGCCCGTTCATGCAGACGCTCCTGCTTACTTGGTGTGCGTGTTGTGGCCGGTCGTATCAGCGTGGCCTCTGGGGCATGACGTGAACAGCCTGCTGGTGCTGATCGCGCAAGCCAGGGTCGAGCGCGCCACCATTGTCACTCACGATTGGCACTTCGGTCTGTACGATGTGCCCACCATCTGGATCTGAAAAGCTAATCCGACAATCGATCGGTAGCCGGTTCTCCGGCGTAGGGCTGCCCGGTCTCGACAGGGGGCCAGGCTGGTCGAACAGATCTGGCGGTAGAATCGCTGCGTGATCGGCCGCACGGTTTCCCACTACCGGATCCTGAGCCATATCGGCACGGGCGGCATGGGATCGGTCTACCTGGCGGAGGATACGAGCCTCCAGCGGCGCGTGGCGCTGAAGTTCCTGGCTCCTTCCATAGTCTCCTCACCCGAGGCCTCGGCCCGACTCATACGCGAGGCGCGTGCCGCCAGCGTGCTCGATCATCCGCATATCGGCACGATTTACGAAATCGGCCAGGCGGAAGACCAGCCGTTTATCGCGATGGCGTTCTATGAGGGGGAAACGCTGGCGGCTCGTTTGGCGCGCGGGCCGCTACCCATCGCGGATGTGGCGCGCATCGTCGCCGAGATCGCCGACGCGTTGGCCGCTGCGCACGCGGTTGGGATCGTCCATCGCGATCTCAAACCGTCGAATCTGATGCTCTCCGCCTCCGGCCACGTAAAAGTGCTCGATTTCGGTGTCGCCATGTTCTCGTCGGGCGAGACGGAAACGATGGCGCGCCTCACACACTCGGGTACCACGGTCGGCACAGCATCGTACATGTCACCCGAACAGGCGGCCGGGATGGACGTGGACATTCGGAGTGACCTCTGGTCGCTCGGCGTGATCGTTCGCGAGTTGCTTACGGGTCGCGTGCCGTTCGAGGGGACGAACCCGCTCGCGGTCATTCACGCCGTGCTCACGACGACCCCAGCTCCCATTCGATCGCTTCGACCGGACGTTGCGCCCGAACTGGAGGAAATCGTTGCCCGCACGATGGTGCGCGATCGCGACGCGCGAACGATCACCGCGAGCGAGGTACGCGACCTGGCCAGCTCTTGCCTGGCGCGGCTCTCGTCCGGCGCCTCGCCGGTTGCGGGCCATCCATCGTTCTCGTCGCGCACAACTGATGGCAATCGGAATGGCCGTTCTTGTCGTCGGCGGCGCGGTCGCTTGGTGGGCTCAGCGGAACGCAAACGTACGCTGGGCACGTCAGCAGGCGCTGCCCAACATCGTCCGGCTCGCTGGCGATGACAAGTTCGAGGAGGCGTACCACCTCGCGCTCGAGGCCGAGTCGTACATTCCGGATGACCCATGCTCGCCGAGCAGTTTCGTGCCATTGCGCGAACAGCGGTTATTGATTCAGTACCTTCGGGTGCGAACGTCTCTTACCGTCCGTACGGCCGAACGGACCAACCGTGGAGACAACTCGGCCGCACACCGATAAAGAATGCTCGCGTGCCTCGCGGTCTGCTGCACTGGAGAGCGGAGCTCCCGGATACGACATCGCCGAGGATGTCGGCCCTGGACTGTTCGGGCCGCCAACGCTTCAACTTCAACTTCAAGCTCGTGCCCTCGGGAACCGGCCCCGCGGGCATGGTGCGGATCGCGTCGTCGGAGCAGCCGTTTCGATTGTTTATCCCCGGCCTCGATCATCTGCCGCCCGTGAAGTTGTCGGACTACTGGATAGATCGTAACGAGGTCACGAATCGCGATTTCAAGCGCTTCATGGATGATGGCGGATATCGCCGTCCCGACCTCTGGCGCGAACCCTTCGTCAAAGATGGGCGCCCGATCGCATTCAACGCCGCAATGGCGCTGCTGGTGGACACAACCGGAAGATCGGGACCTGCTGCGTGGGAACAAGGTACGTATCCGGCCGGACAGGACGACTATCCCGTCACCGGTGTGAGCTGGTATGAGGCGGCAGCTTTCGCACAATGGGCTGGCAAATCGCTGCCGACGATCTTTCACTGGAGTCGTGCGGCCGATCAGCGCCTGAGCGGCGATGTCGTTCCGGCGAGCAACTTCGGCGGCCGTGGCGTGCTCCCGGTCGGTCGCTCCAGCGGTGTCACACGCGGGGGCACGGTTGACATGGCCGGCAACGTGAAGGAGTGGTGCTGGAATACCGCCGGCGCCAAGCGATACATCCTCGGTGGTGCCTGGAACGAACCGGTGTACATGTTCAACGACGCTGACGCGCGGGCGCCGTTCACGCGCGACCCCACCTTCGGCTTTCGCTGCATCCGGGCCGATCGGCCCGAGGATCTCCATGCCGGCGTGACCGGCGACGCAGCGCTGCCGTCGCGCGATCTGCGAAACGTGCCGCCGGTCAGTGATGCGGTGTTTGAAGCGTGGAAGAGCATCTACTCATTCGATCATGGCAATCTGGCTGCGAACGTGACCGCAGTGGACGACTCGTCGGCAGAGTGGCGGCTGGAACAAGTGAGCTACGCAGCAGCCTATGGCGACGAACGAATTCCGGCTTACCTGTTTCTCCCCAAGAACGTCAAGCCGCCGTACCAGACGGTCGTGTACTTTCCTGGGTCGAACGTGATCAGTCGCCGATCGAACCCGAACACGGCCGACTTCGATCGAGTGCACTTCATCATGCGGAGTGGCCGCGCTCTGCTGTACCCGATTTACAAGAGCACGCACGAGCGAGGCGACGTCATTACGAATGACTACCCCAACACGACCGCCGTCTGGCGCGACCACATGGTGATGTGGTCGAAGGATCTTGGTCGATCTCTCGATTACCTCCACTCGCGTCCGGACATTGACAAGGATAAGATTGGCTACCTGGGTTACAGCTGGGGAGCGGCTCTGGCTCCGGTGTTAATCGCGGTCGAGCCGAGACTGTCGCTCGCGCTTTTGAACGTCGGCGGCTTCTATCTGCAAGCTGCCTTATCGGAAGCGGATCCGGTCAACTTTGCCTCACGGGTAAGAATTCCCGTGATCATGCTCAACGGGCGTTTCGACTTCTTCTTCCCGACCGACACTTCACAGGAACCGATGTTCCGGCATCTCGGCACACCAGCCGAGCACAAGCGAAGAGTGGTCTACGATTCGTCACATGCAATCCCGCGCAACGAGCTGATCAAGGAGTTCGTCGGCTGGATGGACAAGTATTGGGGCCCGGCGCAGTAACACGAAGCCGGTGACCGGCCATCCGCTGACAACGTCGAGACGCCGAACAGTCCACCGGCGAACCGGCGAGGGTGGTCCTGGGCTGCGGCCGGAACCGATGCCGACGCGATCGCCAGCAGCGTCGTGAACAGCCGAATGATGCGGTGCTCTGGCCGTACGGAACGGATACTCATCCTCGCTTCTCTTTTACTTCTTTGCGAGTCGGGTGTCTCCTCGAACGAGATCGCGAATGTATCGGCCGCGGAAGGCGAATGCCGCCAGGCCTCTGCATCCAGGGTGCTCCCGCTGTTCACCTGGAAATGGCGGGAGCGGCCGATGCTATTCGGTGCGCATCGCTATCGTCGGATCGATGCGCACGGCGCGCACTGCCGGGATGGCCGACGCCATCAAGGCCACGAGCGCTGCGGCGCCGCCGACTGCCGCAAACGTGATCGGATCGCGCGCGGGGATGTCGAACAGCACGGTGGCCATGACTCCGGCCGCAGCGAACGCCCCGATCAGACCGAGCACAATGCCGCTGCCCGCCCATGTCATCCCTTCCCGCACCACGAGTCCGATGACATTGCGGCGACTCGCGCCGATGGCCACGCGCACGCCAATCTCTCTGGTACGCGACGCGACCGTAGACGCGAGCACTCCGTAGATCCCGACTGCCGCGAGCAGCAGCGCGCCCACAGCGAAGATGGCCGCCAGCCTGGTCGTGAGGCGGGTTGGCGCCACACTCTCTGTGAGCCAGTCCTGGAGGGGCCGCACTTGTTGGAGGGCCAGCGCGGGATCCAGTTGGCGCACCGCGTGGCGAACGGTGGCGATGACACTGGTGGGCTCACCGTTCGGACGGACCAGCAGCGTCATCGATCGTTGCGGCCGCTGGCTGGCCGCAAAATAGACCGCGGCGCGAGGCTCACGATCGGGACCGCCTCCACGAGGCCCTTGTGTATCCGACCCGCGGACGTCGCCGACGACGCCGACGATCTCGAACGAGCGTCCGTCGCGTTCGACAATCTGACCAAGGGGGTTGGTGTCCGGCCAGAACACGCGCGCGAGACGATGACTCACAATCGCGGCGCCGGCTGCGCCAGTGGTGTCCCGTTCGTTGAAGGAACGGCCAGCCAGTAACGGAATCCCGAGCACCCGGAAGTACTCGCCGTTCACGATGTGTTCGGCAGCCTGCTCAGTGCCGGCTGCCGGCGCTTGGCCACGGACGGGCCGAAATGATGCGCGGACGCCCGGCGCGAACGGGGCACTCGTGGCCAACGCCACCGACCGCAGCTGGCCGGATGCCTGGAGCGTGTTGACCAGCCGTTCGTAAAACTGGCCAGCCCGCTCGGCGTCGCCGTACGTGCTCCGAGGCAGCGATATGCGTGCGGTCAAGACACCATCCGGTTCGAACCCGAGCGGGACGCGCTGCAGGCGGACGAAGCCCTGTAACAGCAGCGCAGCGCCCACCAGGAGCATGGTGGCGACTGCGATCTGGGCGGCAATCAGCACCTGTCGCAGCCGTGTTCGCGAGGGATCGGTCGTCGCTCGCCCGGCGAGCATCAGCGACTGCGATGGGTCGAGTCGCGATGCGCGGAGCGCCGGGACGACGCCGAACACGACGCCACTCACGAGCGAGATGAGCAGCCCGAACGCGAGAACGTTCACATCGAGGCGCGTCTCGTCGAGGCGGGGCAGCGTCGGCGGAATCAGGGTGCGCACCAGCGGGTGAGCGATCGCGGCAACCAACACGCCTGCCGCGCCGCTGATCGCCGCGAGGCAGCTGCTCTCGGTGAGTAATTGGCGGACCAACCGCGAGCGGCCAGCCCCGAGTGCAGTGCGCACGGCGAGCTCGGCGTGCCGCCGCGTCCCTCGTGCCAGCATCAGGTTGGCGACGTTGGTGCAGGCGATCAGGAACACCATCGTCACGGCGCCGAGCACGAGAAGCAGCGAGCGGTGCACGTGAGGCTCGATCGTGGTGTCTGACAGCCTGTCAATCCGCACGCCCCAGCCTGTATTGGTCGCGGGAAACTCGTGTTCCACCGCGGCCGACACCGCGCCCATCTCGCTGCGCGCCTCCTCGAGCGCCACGCCACGGCGCACTCGCCCAACCACGCGGAGCGTGCGATTGCCTCGGTTCTCCTGCGTTCGATCGATCACCATCGGCAGGAAGATCTGCCCGCCCGCTGCTGCGGTCGCCTGCTGCCGTCCGACTTCGCGGAACGTCCGGGGCATGACGCCGACGACCTGATAGCGCTGGCCGTCGAGCGTGATCGAGCGCCCGACGATGGCGTGGTCGCCGCCAAACCGGGTTCGCCACAGCGGCTCGCTGAGGACCACGACTCGAGAACTGGCCTGCTGCTCGTCTTCCGGCCGTAACGTCCGGCCAACGATTGGCGGGACCCGCAGCACGTCGAACAGCGACGCGGTGACGAAGCTGCCGCCCAGCAGCTCGGGATCACCGTCGTCTGTCAGAGTGGCGGCGGTGCTCCCGAAGGCGGCGATCGCGTCGAAGCTCTTGCGAGCGCTCCGCCCACGACAGATAATTGAGCGCCGAGGCACGCATCGCCGGAACACCGTCTTTGAGATTCGACTCGAAGAGCTCCACCAGCCGGTCTGCTTCCGGGTAGGGCAGCGGGCGCAGCAGCACGGCATGCACGACGCTGAATACGGCAGTGCTCGCGCCGACGCCCAGCGCCAGCGTCAGAATGGCGGTCGCCGTGATGACGGGGGTCCGGCGCAGCCCGCGCCAGGCGTGGCGGACATCCTGGCTCAACATGGCGAGATGTTCCGACGGCGCGGTCCGCACGAGATCCAGCAGCAGACTGCCCCAGAGGCTCCACCAGCGTTCTTCTCGTCCACGGTCCCGGTACAATCGCGTCATCTCGCTACCGAATTCCTCGCGAAAGTCCTTCGGATACAGGTGCAGGAGACGCCGGTACCACCGCTCACCGGGCCGGTTGTGAGTCATGACGTGCTCCGCCTCGGTGTGAGGCCAGCCGCGCGCGCCTGGCGCAGGAGCGTCGTGAGCCGATCGGCCTCAGTCTGCGCCACCTCGCGGCCGAACTTCGTGAGCCGGTAGTATCGGCGCCGCTCGTCGTCCATGTCGGGATCGGGCCGCTCGTCGACCTCGACGATCAGCCCGTCCTCGAGCATCCGCTTGATGGATCCGTACAACGTACCGGGACTGAACTTCATCCGGCCGTCCGTCCGCGCCGCGACATCCTGCATGATGGCGTAGCCATGCCGATCCTGATCGGCGAGGGCGACCAGGATCTGGAACACGGCCGGCGGCAGCGGCACTGACGAGTCCGCCCGGTTCGAGGGTTTTCTCCGCACATGTGAAATATAACGAACTTCGTTATATCCGTCAACGTTACAGTGGAGAGACGCGATCTCGCTCGAACCGCACGTGACGAGTATGCGAAATGGTTCGTCGAGCGCGACCTGGTCGAACACATCGTCGAGGGACTCCGCAAGGCCGTCTGGACGTTCCGCCGTAGGTGGCGATGAGACGTGGTGTGCGGCGAGATCGCACCGGCGTTGCCGCGCGACCCGCCGCCACCAGTCAGCTGCGGGCATCAGACGGTAGAAGGCCCCTAAGTATCGAGAAACTGTCTCGCTCCTCTCTTCTATTGATGTGTCAGCTCCTTTTATTGAAGAGTCTTTCGCGATCAAGAACCCAGGGGCGAGTCATAGGACTATATCGGGATTGCCTCCCAAGCGAATCTGAATTCCTCCCTTACTCCCGTCCTCCCTGTTTAAGGAAAGATCCGAACCGGCGGTGGTTCACCGGGGGACACCCCGATACAGATCCATCATCTGGAGCGCGATGCGAGTTGCCGTTCGAGCTCGTCGCGTCGTTTCGACAAGCGTTCGACTTCGCGCCTGGCTCGAATCAACATCGTTGTCGCGAGCGCTTCATCGCTCCAGCAGGCCAAGGACCTGCGTCACCCGGGCGCGCAAGAGCTGCCCCGTCGCCGGCTGGCGGAATGAGGCGTCGCTCCCTCCCGGAACAATAAAGGCGTGGAGGCGGTTTCGCAGGACGGGTAGACGTGCCTCCTGGATCTGCACCCACTCCCGCTCGCCGCCTTTGGTCTGGAATCTCGAACGTGAATAAATGATGAATCGTGTGCGCGGGTTGCGCGCCGCCACATACGCGAGGAATAACAACAGGCGGTTTTCCGCCACCTCGAAGAGATGCTCGGCGATGGCGGCCTGATCACCGCCGACCCGGGCATCCAGCAGGCAGGACAGGTGGCTGACGATCAGGTCCGGGTTCTCGCCCACGACCTGTTCTTCGCGATGCCACGCGGCGCTGGTGTTCTCCTTGCGGATGGCCACCGGCAGATCCCGCAACGCGTCAGTCACGTCATCGGCGTTGGTTCCTCCTTCCTTCTCAGTCCGGGGATCGTACACGCGGCCTGGCAGCGGTGAGTCCATCAGCACGATGACCGGCGATGGGTTCGGTGGCGGCCCGTCGTCTCGCGCGGCGCGCGCAGACAACCAGAACGCTGCGGCGACGGCGATCAGGAGCGCTGCCGCCCAAACCCCGTGGACTTTCCAGCCGGTCGATCTTCGCGAGGGTGTGCCCGGGCTCGCAGGTTCACTCAAGTCCTTTTCACACCACCGCAGCTCACGCAGCAGGTCCCTGGCGTCCTGGTAGCGATCGTCAGGCTTCAGGGCGACGCACGCCGAGATGATGCGATCGAGCATCCGCGGCAGACTGGGCTCGGTTGCGGCCGCCTGAGGACGGGGTTCGCTCAAGATCGCGGCCACGACGCCTGCGGTGGACGTTCCATGGAACGCTTGCTTGCCGGTCGCCATTTGAAAGAGCAGCGACCCGAACGCAAAGATGTCCGTGCGCGCGTCGACCGGCTGTCCCTCGAGCTGCTCCGGAGCCATATAGGCCACGGTGCCGATCAGCGTGCCCTCGAGCGTCGGCGATGCTGTGCCGGCCTGGGTTGGAGCGGCTGACGAGCCTCGTCCGAGAATCTCGCGCTGCTTGGCGATTCCGAAGTCGAGGAGCTTCAGCCCGCCTCGTGTCAGCATCACGTTGGACGGCTTGAGGTCCCGGTGAATGATGCCTTCGCCATGAGCCGCGACCAGCGCCTCGGCAATCGCGGTTGCGTGGTCAAAGAACTCGGGCAGCGGCAGGCGACCCCGGTGCAGACGCTGCTCGAGCGTCTCTCCATCGAGGTACTCCATCACGATGACATCGCGGCCCTCGAAGGTGGCGACATCGTGAATCGCACAGATGTGGGGGCTGTTCAAGGCCGCAACCACCCGGGCTTCGCGTTGGAAGCGGGCGCGCAGCTGCGGATCGTCACCGATGCCGTCGGACGGCAGCTTGAGCGCAACGATGCGACCCAGTCGGGTGTCGCGGGCTTTGTACACTTCGCCCATGCCACCCGCGCCCGCGAGTTCGAGCAGTTCGTAAGGGCCCAGCCGGGTGCCAGGTGCCAGTGGCATGATGCGGGGAATTGCCGGGGGGAAGCTTGTCAGCGCTGTCACGTGCTGTCAACCTCCTCGCCCTCTCGAGCACAGCACGGCCGTCACAAACGGTTTGATGCCGGCGCCGCCCTCGGTCACAATCGGCCGAGGACGTGACACCCATGACAGAGCAGCACGAGAACCGATGGCTCACGTGGCTGGAGGACCTTCGCCGGGACATCGGCTACGGCTTCCGCACGCTGGCGCGGACGCCAGGGTTCACCGCGGTTGCCGTGATGACGCTGGGCCTCGGCATCGGCGCGGTCACGGTCATCTACAGCGTGCTGCGCAACGTCGTGCTCGATCCCTTCCCCTACTCCCGCTCGGACCGGATGGTGAACGTGGTCCTGCGGGATGCATCGGGCCGGCAGGTCCGTGGTCCCTACTTCCCCTCAGCCGAGTTCCTGGACTACCAGGAGCAGGCGAGCGTGTTCGAGGATGTCGTGGGCACCAGCGTCCAGTCGATGCACTGGATGAACGACGCGGGCGCGGAGCGGCTGCTGGTCGCGTGGATGACGCCGAACGGCTTCGATTTTCTCGGCGTGCCTGCCCTGATGGGCCGCGTCTTCGGCGATGCGGATGCGGCGCCGGGTGCGCCGCCGGTCGCGGTCATGAACCATCGCGCCTGGGTGAGACTGTTCGCCGCGGATCCCGGCGTCGTCGGCCGCACGCTGGTGATCGACGGCCAGCCGCGAACTGTCGTCGGAGTGATGCCGCCCAGGTTCGAATGGAACATCGCGGATCTGTGGCTGCCATCCTCGCTCAATCGGGCCGACGATCCCCAATCGACCCGAGGCCGGCGCGCGTTCCAGGCGCACCTGCGTCCCGGTGTCACGGAATCGGAGGCCGAAGCACAACTCAACGTCATCGGCACGCGGCGAGCCGCGGCGCATCCGGCCGACTATCCGGCCCAGTTCCGCTTCGACGTAATCACGGTCATCGACTGGGTCGTCCGCGAATTCCGGGGAGTGTTGTACACGCTCTTCGGCGCCGTGACGCTGCTGCTGGTCATCGCGTGCTGCAACGTGGCCAATATGCTCCTCGCGCGCGCCACGACGCGCGAGCGGGAGATCAGCATCCGCGCCGCGATCGGCGCAAGCCGTGGACGCATCGTCCGGCAGCTCCTCGTCGAGAGCGCGCTGCTGGCGCTCGGTGGTCTGGTCGCCGGGTGCCTCCTGGCCTACGCGGGAGTTGCGGCGCTGGCCAGGTTCATGCCTCGACAAGGGGTTCCCTGGGAAACCCAGCTGCGAGTGGATCAACCGGTCCTGCTCTTCGCGCTCCTGGCAGCGGCCGTCGCCACGGTGGGGTTCGGGCTCTTCCCGGCGTTGCAGAGCGCGCGGCGCGATCCAGGCGCCGGCACCAACATTGGCGGGCGCAGCGGCACGTCGGGCCGCGGACAGACCCGCATGCGGAGCGGCCTCGTCGTCGCGCAGGTCGCGCTCTCGATCGTGCTCCTGCTGGGCGCCGGGCTCCTGATGCGCACGTTCGTCAAGCTGGTGGGAGCTGATCTGGGATTCGACCCTCGGAATGTGCTGGTGGCCAACCTCGCGTTTCCGTCTACTCCGAACGCTCCGCCTGCTGACCACCGGAACTTCTACAGGGAGGCACTCGATCGCCTGCAGGCGCTTCCGGGCGTCGAGCGCGTCGCGGTCACCAGTGGACTGGCGACGTTCGGGAACATCGAGAGTCCGCTCGAGATTCCGGGTGCACCGCCACAGGAGCAGGCCCGAGCTTTCGTGCAATTGAGCAGCGAGCACTACCTGGAGACCCTGGGCCTGCGCCTGCTCGCGGGGCGACCGATGTCGACGAGCGAGGTCCAGGGGGGACGCCTCGTCGCGGTCGTCAATCAGGCATTCGCGAAGCGGTACTTCGAGGGGCAGAATCCTGTCGGACGCGAGATTCGCCTGATGCGGCTGGCGGCGCTGCCGCCGACCCCGCTCCCGGATCCCACGTTCATGGTGATCGGTGTGGCTTCGGATGCGAAGAACCAGAGCATCCAGGAGCCGTCGGCGCCGCAGGTCTTCATCCCTTACACGCTGCGGCCGTCCTCTAACGTCAGCATCTTCGTGCGGACGACGACCGACCCCGCCCGCATCCTCAACATGCTGCGTCACGAGATTCAGGCGGTGAATCCGCAGGCCGCGCTGATCGAGCCGGACACGCTGGAGGCCATCATGGGGCGCGTCTTCTACGCGCGTCCGCGGTTCAGCCTGCTCGTGCTGGGGATCTTCGCGTGCACCGGGGTGGTGCTGGTGGCGTTCGGCGTCTATGGCGTGCTGGCGTACACCGTCTCTCAGCAGACGCGCGAGATTGCGATCCGCATGGCGCTCGGCGGCGACCGCGGCCACGTCGTCCGCATGGTCGTCCGCCTCGGCCTGCGCTTGATTGCGGCGGGCCTCGTCTTCGGGATTGCCGCGAGCCTGGCCACAAACCGGCTGCTCGTCAACCAGCTGTGGAACACGTCACCCCAGGATCCGTTGACGTTCCTGGTCGCGCTCTCGGTGATTGTGCTGGTCGGCGCGCTCGCCTGCTGGGTGCCCGCGAGGCGCGCGGTTCGCGTCGAGCCGATGGTGGCGCTGAGACACGAGTAGCGCGCTCGCTTTCGAAGACTCGGCTCGCGCGAATCATTTGAACAACGCACGCCACCCGAGCACCACTCCGATCTCGCGGGGCGAGGTGTCGTCACCTGGATGGGGAAAGTACACGCGCTGACCGTCAGGCGAGACGTCGTACGTAGTGCCCCAATGCCGTTCTCCAAATGCGGGAACGGCGAGTCGCCGGGGCACGCCGAACTCCAGACGCCCACCGGCGGCCGGCCGAACGGACACGCCGTGAAGGAGGCCATGCGGATTGACATAGAACATCTCGGCCCCGTCGCGGCGCCAGACCGGCTGATCGCCTCCGCCGGTCGAGACGACGAACCTTCGTTCCTGACCGGCAAGCGTTCGCACCGACACTTCGGGGCGGCCGGATTCGTCCGAGACGTAGGCGATCCACAACCCGTTCGGTGAGACGCGCACGTCACGTTCCAGGAACGGTTCGTCAAGAAGTGGGCGAGGATCGGCGCCCGCCTGGGTGGGCACGGTCCAGACATCGCCGCCCGTCACGTTGACAATCAGCGCGCCATCGGGCGACCAGTCTGTCGGCTCGCAATAAGGACGGGGGCAGCGGATCGTCCTGACGCTTCCCGTACCATCAGCGCCGCTCACCATCAGGTTCGGCCCCGCGTTGGGGCCGGATTCGGTAGGCGATGCGGTCACCATCGGGCGACCAGACCGGAAGGAGGTCGAGATCACGGGACGTCGTGATGCGCATCTGGCCGCCTCGCTTCAAGTCGTCCACCCAGATATCTGTGTCGCCGCGGATTGGATCGTGTCGGGCACGCGCGAGCCGTCCTCCGTCCGGAGAGAGCCGAAGGAAGCCGCCGAGCTCGCGTTCCGGCCAGATTTCGAAATCGTCACCATTGCTCATCACGGTGGCGACGTGCGTCCCGTATGGGATCGGCGCCGCCGCAAACGCCAGGATGTCGCTCGACGCGCCGAGGAGCGCGGCGTGATGCGGGCTGGCCCCGACAGCTGTCACGTCAATCCTTCTGGCATCTCCCGTGACCGCCAGCCGTGTGGTGTCGAACGGCCGTGCCTCGACCCATCGCCCCTCCGTCGAGAGCAGAATGCCGGAGGAACTCTCCGGCAAGGGCACATACACCGGCCCCGACGAGGAGCGGAAAAGACGTGTGGGCTCGTCGGGCATCTTTGCAGCCGTGCTGGCGAGGTACACCCCTCGACGCTCATCGTCGGTCGAGACGACGAGATAGAGGAAATGCACGCCATCCGGGAGGAACACGGGCCAACGGTGGGAAACGTCGGGGCCGGTGACGTCCAGCAGCGTGGCCGGTTCGACGCGCCCTCCGTTTGCGGAGACCCGCGCCAGACCGCTGTCGCGGTGGCTCGCCTGGAACACGATCGTTCCGGAGGGGCTCCACGCTCCTCCCCTTGCATTGGCTGCATTGCAGATCACGACGGGTGCGCCACCGTCGAGCGCCACTTTCATCAACTTGCCGTTCGCAAAAAAACCAATGGATCGACCGTCAGGCGACCAGAACGGCTGCGCGGCGCCTTCCGTGCCCGCGAGAGGGCTGGGTTCGAGCTCTCCGAGGTCGCGAACGAAGAGACGACTCATCCCCGCTGTGTCGCGTCCGGCAAGAGCCAGACGGCGGCTGACGGGAGAGACCGCGGGCGCAGAATCGAGCGATATTCCCGCTGGCAGAGACCAGGTGAACCTGGTTGGGTCGTGAACAGCTCGATCTGGCGACGGCGGGCGGGAGAGCGCCCACGTCGCGAACACCAGCAGAGTGACAACAGCGGCGATCCACGGGATCCGTCGCGCCTCGACCCATGGCGAGGAAGGGACAAGTGGCCGTGCATCCGCCGACATCGCTGGAAGTCTTTCCAGCGCCCAGGCTAGATCGGCCGCTGACTGAAAGCGTGACTCGGGATTCTTCTCGAGAAGCCGGTGAACGATAGTGGCGAGCGCGTCGGTGACTTTCGGATTGAGCGCGGCAAGTGGCGGCGGATCGGTGGTGAGGACGGCCTGAAGCGTTTCGATCGTGCTCGACCCTGGAAGAAGGGCCGCCGCCCGGCGAGCATTTCGTACAGCATCACGCCCAGGGCGAACAGATCGGCGCGGACGTCCAGGCGCGCGCCGGTGACCTGTTCGGGAGCCATGTACCCGGCCGTTCCCACGATGACCCCGACGGTCTCTGACGCGTCGCCCTGCCGTGCATCCGCGGCCGGCAGCAGCTTGGCGACGCCGAAGTCGAGGATCTTGACGCCGCCATCGGACCTGAGAAACACGTTATCGGGCTTGAGATCACGATGGACGATCCCGCGAGCGTGAGCGGCGGCGAGACCACGGGCGATGGCGTAACGCGATGGCCACCGCCTTGTCGACCGACAGACGTCCGTTCGCGAGACATGTCGCCAAGCGTCTCGCCCTCGAGGCGCTCCGAGACCAGGAACGGCGCACCGCCGTGCTCGCCGACGTCGTACACCGCGAGGATGTTCGAGTGGTTGAGGGCCCCTGCCAGTCGTGCTTCGTCCGCAAAACGGCCGACGCGCCCGGGATCGCTCGCGAAGAACGGGAGGAGCATCTTGATGGCGACCTCGCGACCCAGACGTTCGTCGCGCGCGCACCAGACCTGGCCGCCACCACCGGAACCGAGCAGCCGAAGGATGGTATAGGCGCCAACGCGCTCGCCCGGGTGGAGTGTCCAGCCATCGCGGGCGACATGCTCGGCCAACCGGTCGAGCGCCGGGACCGCCATGAACTCGCCCGGACTCGTCCGCGGCCGTCAGCAGCGACAAGAGCTCGTCGCGCAGCGCGCTGTCGGCCCCGCATGCGTCGGACACGAACTCGCCGACGCGTCGCAGCAGGTTTTTGCAGCGCCTCGGCAAACAGCTGGTCGATCGTGCCTACCTCGTTCCTCATACGGTTGGGCTTCCCGTGAGCGCGCGATAGAGCCAGGCCCGCGCGAACGTCCAATCGTTGTGGACGGTCCGCACGGAGACGTCCGAGCGCCTGCGCGGTTTCGTCCACCGACAACCCGCCAAAGAAACGGAGCTCCACGACGCTTGCCTTTCGGGGATGCTCGACCGCCAGTCGATCGAGCGCCTCGTCGATTGCGACGAGGTCGGCATCCAGTGCCGCTGCCGGCACATCGAGCTCGTCCAGCGGACACGCGAATCGCTCCCGCGCCGCCCCGCCGCTCGGCTCTGCGCTGTCGCGCGATGTCAACGAGGACGCGGCGCATCATCTGCGCGGAGACGCCGAAAAAGTGGCCGGCGATTCTGCCAGCGCGCCTGGTCCCAGCCGAGCAGCCGAAGACACACTTCGTTGACGAGCGCCGTCGGCTGCAGCGTGACGCCCGCACGTTCGCGGACGAGATACCGGAGCGCCATCCGGTGCAGTTCGTCGTACACGAGCGGCACCAGTTGCGAAAAGGCGGCGTCGTCGCCATTGCTCCACGCGCGCAGCAGGCTGGTGAAATCCGAGCGGCCGATCGGGCGAGCGCTCCATGCGGAAGGGTGTTGAGGCCCTCAGTCTAGCAGGGCCGCAGCAATCCGGTGATGGCAAGTCGGACCGCGCAGGTGCCGCCTTTCGAGAATGCGTCGCGGCGGACAGAAATCTGCAATCGCCGGTTTCCGGGGCCGGATCGGTGCCCGATTGCCGCTTTCCAAGGCTGATTCCGCCTTAAGAGCCAGAAGACGAGTTGCGGGCGGAAACCATGACCAGCCCGTTCGAGAAATCGGGCGAGGAGAAGAGCCAATGAGGAAATTCACGATGCTGACTCTCGTAGCGGGCGCCCTGGCCGCAGGCATGTGGGGCGTCGCTTCGGCCCAGGACTACGGCGTGCACCCCGCCTTCAACTACCACGACGCCTCGAGCTGCAAACTGAAAACGCTGCGCGGGTCTGTACTTGTTCGCGGCGAGCGGATTCAACATCGTTGGTGGCGTCGCCCAACCGAAAGCGATCCATGAAGTGATCGATTTCAATGGAGACGGCACGTTGACCGTGCCGGCAGTCACCCTCAGCGTGAATGGCGTGGTCAGCCACCCGCCGGCCGGAGTGGGGGACTACACGCTCGAGGAGAACTGCAGGGGGACGATCGTATTCACCAGCGGTCCGAGCTTCGACATCGTCGTGACACCCGGCGGCCGCACCGTCTGGATGATTCAGACGAATCCCAACACCGTTTTCCAGGGGACGGCGACACGATTCGATCGGTGAGCACGTCGCGACGGGAAGCGTGAACGGGCGGTGGCTTCCCGTCGCGCCTCTTCGCCGACGGCGACGGCATGGCGTGCCGTCTTCTGCGCACGCTCGACAACGGGGTCGCGCGTCCCGCCCCTTCACTCGTTTTCCGTCTCTGTCTCCAGCAGGAGAGGCGCCAGATGCCCGCGGTTCGCGTCGAGCCCATAGTGGCGCTGACACACGAGGGCGGCGGCGCTCGTCGTAAGCGTGATCCGGCGCGCGCCGGTCGACTTCAGGCTGAAGCGAGTGTCGTGGGGACCTCGGGGTGGACTGTCGAAATCTAGGCAGCTTGAGTGGCTTCCACGAAATGGCTATTATAGCCATATGAAGAAAGCCAGTATTACAGAAGCCAAGAACAACCTCAGCGCACTGATCGACAGTGTCAGGGGCGGGTCGTCCATACTCATCGTCGACCGCGGGCGCCCGGTGGCGAGGCTCGAGCCGGTGACCGGGATGAGCTCCGAGGAACGACGACCGGCTCGGACGATTGGTGCGCGAGGGTGTCGTGCGGCCGGCGCGCGGCACCCCGGCGAAAGCGTTGATCGCGGCCAGGCCGCCGCGGCCGAAGAAGGGCGCCTCGGGCGTTCGTGCGCTCCTCGACGAGCGCCGTGAGGGGCGATGAGATTCTGGGACGCGTCCGCCGTCGTGCCGCTGCTCATGACGGAGGGCACGACGAAGGCGCTGCAGGGACTCGCCGTGGCGGACCCGGTGATGCTCGTGTGGTGGGGAACCGAGGTGGAGTGTGTGTCGGCGCTGGCGCGGCTCGAACGCGATGGTGCGCTCGACCCGCCGGCCGCGATCGAGGCCTTCAACCGGCTGAAGCGTCTGGCCGACGGCTGGCATGAAGTCGATCCGAGTGACGGCGTCCGGGAGGCCGCCGTACGGTTCCTGCGGGTCCACTCCCTTCGCGCCGCCGATGCGCTTCAGCTCGCCGCGGCCTTTGTCGCCGCAGAGCGCCGGCCGTCATCGCTCGAGGTGATCACGCTGGACGAACGGCTGGCGAGCGCCGCTCGCAAAGAAGGCTTCGGGTTAGTCGAAGTCCCCTCTGTTGATTGAGCCGGCACTACGCCCGCGCGGTGTCGAGCCTGGCGAGCCGCATTGACGTCGTCATTCCGCCCGCAGCGCCTGGATCGGATCGACACCGGCGGCGCGGCGTGCGGGCAGGTAGCCGGTCACCATCGCTGTAATCAGCATGACCGCAGCCGCGGCGCCGACGGCCAGCGGATCGGTCGGCTGCAGGTCGTGGAGGAAGTTCGCCACGAGGCGGCCGCCGGCCAGCGCGAGGCCGACGCCCGCGACCGCACCGGCGCCGGCCAGCGCCAGCGCCTCGCGCATGACGAGCGCCGTGACGGCGCGGGGCTCGGCGCCGAGCGCGATCCGCAGCCCGATCTCGCTGGTCCGACTCGCGACCATGTGCGACATCAGCCCGCCGAGCGCGCCGCACGCAAGCAGGAGCGACACGCCGCCGAGAAAGGCGGCGATGACCGTGACGAGACGCTCCTGCACGAGCGACTCGTCGATGCGGCCCCGGACCGTTTCAATGCGGATCGGCGCGCTCGCATCCAGGCTCCTGACTGCCGCCCGCAGCGCCTCACCGATTGATTCGCGATTCTCGGTCCGTACCTCGGCATAGAGACTGCTCACCCGCAGTATTTGCGGTGCCTGCATGTACGGAACGTAGGCGATGCGGCGCGGCTCCTCCTGGAGCTGCTGGTAGACCGAATCGCGGACGACGCCGATCACCTCGACGCTCCGGCTGTCAGGTCCTTCGCCCATGGTCAACCGCCGTCCGATGGGGTTCTCGCGACCGAAGTACTTCGTGGCCATCGACGCGTTGATCACGGTGACGGGCGGACGGCCGTCGACATCGCTCGCGGAGAAGTCGCGTCCGGCGATGAACGGCGTGCCCACCGTCTCGAAATAGCCGGGCGACACGGCATTCAGGAACGTCCGGCCGGCCGCGGATGTCGGCCGTGGTTCATTGGCCGGTTGGCCTTCGACGCTGAAGGCCTCGAACCAGTAGCCCAGCTCGTTGCTGATCGGCGGCTTCCGCGACAGGCTCGCCGAACGCACCCCAGGCGTCTCGCGCAGGCGTCGCAACAGCTCGCCGTACCAGACCGTGAGATTCGGTGCGCGCTCGCCGGCGGATGCGTGTGCGCTCACCGGCGACAGCACGTCGACGTTGACGACGAGCAGGCCATCGCGGTTGAAGCCGGCGTCTTTCGTCAGCAACTGGGTCAGGTTGCGCACGAAGAGTGCCGAGCCCACAAGCAGGACCATCGACAGCGCGACCTGCGCGGCCACCAGCGCCCGGGCGATACCCGCGGGCCGGCGATCGGCGCCCGCCTGGGACGCGCCGGCCTTCAGCACCGGGCCCGGATCGATGCGAACAGCTCTGACGATCGGGGCGAGGCTGAAGGCGATCGCGACGATGGCGGCGGCGAACGCGGTGAACGCGAGTGCCCGGCCGTCGATGCCCAGCGCCAGCGTCACCGGGTCGTAGCTGGTGGAAAGTAGCCGCACGAGCAGGTCGGCGGACCAGGTCGCGAAGAGGCACCCGAGCGCACCGCCGGCGGTGGCGAGCAGCAATCCTTCAACGAACAGTTGCTGAACGAGTCGGGCGCGGCTTGCGCCGATGGCCAGCCGCAGCGCCAGCTCGCGACGGCGGCCGGCCGCGGCCGCCAGCAGCAGGTTGGCCACGGTCGCGCAGGCGACCACCAGCACCAGCGCGACCAGGCCGAACAGCAGCCACAGCGCGGCCTGGAACTGTTCTCGAACCGGCGAGTAGCCTGAGGCGGCGGGTTCGAGGCCGGAGGTGAATGTCAGATAGCGCGCCCGCCAGCTGGCGGGTGCGTCGGGCGACTGCGTCGCGGCGAGCGCCGCGGTCCACACCGGCTGGAAGGCGGCGTCGGCCTGGGCGATCGAGAGGCCGGGGCGAAGGCGGCCCATGATGAGCAGCCAGGAGAGTCCCGATCTTGTCAGCGCGATCCGTTGATCGTTCCGCAGACGCGGCAGCATCGTCACCGGGATGGTCACGTCCGGCGACATCCCGACGGCGACTCCGAAGAAGCCCCGTGGAGTGACCCCGATGATGGTGAAGGACTGCCCCTCGATACGAAGCGAGCGGCCGATCGCGGCAGGATCCCCGCCGAAGCGCTGCTGCCAGGCGGAATAGCTCAACACCGCCACGGCTTGTGCCTCCGCCGCGGTATTCCCGACGTCGGCCTGATTGAGAAGGCGGCCTGCTGCCGGCTGAAGGCCGAGGGTGTCGTGAAACGCGCCGGTCACGAGCACCATCGAAGTCGGCTCGGGCTCGCTCGTCCACTCGGCCTGCAGGGTCCGCGGCGTCCACGCGAACACGCCCCTGAGCATGTGCGCCCGATCGCGCATCTGCTCGAACATGGGGTAGGAGAACGACGGATCCCTCATCGAGACCAACTCGTCCGGCGCTGCAACCGGCAGCGGCCGCAGCAGGACCGCGTCAACCAGCGTGAAGACGGTCGTCATTCCGCCTATGCCGCAGCTCAGCGCCAGCACCGCGGCACACGCGAGCGCGGGAGCGCGCCGGAACTGCCGCAGCGC
>CAWAXG010000079.1:0-16336 GCA_963785755.1 uncultured Acidobacteriota bacterium
CCTCGCCCTTTCTTCTGTTCGACCGGATCGCGCCCGTCACGCGGCGCGCCGGTTCCCGACGATCCCATGAAGATCTTGCGGCCGTCCGTGAACGTGACGTCGCGGCCGTTCGCCCGCTTGAGCGAGTGGTCCTTCGTCTGGTATCCATCGACGATGAGCTCGGTGCCATAAGTAAGCGATTCCCGCGTGAGCCCGCGGCGCAAGAGCGTGTTTGGCGTCCCGCCCTCGACCATCCACACTTCCGTCGTGCCATCCGCCTTCTTCACTTCGATATGGATCCACGCGTGCGGATTGACCCATTCGAGCTTGACGACCTTGCCCTGCAAACGGATGGGTGCGTCCGGATCAACTCGGCGCCGAACGCGTGGTGACCGGCCACGGGGGTCGTGGCGCACAGCAGCCCACACCCGGCAATCAGTATCCAGAGTCTGCGTTGCATGGGATCCCTACTCCTGCTTTTTCTTCATCTGTTCCCGCTCCCTGGCGCGTTCTCCACTGAGGATGTTGGACAGCGCATAGTTCGCCTCATGGCACGCGTACTCGTAAATGAGGTCGTCGATGCGATTGAAGGGAACTTCGCCGCTCCAGGGGCGCGTGAACGTCGACGGATCGTCGATGGTGAACTTGTAGAGAATCGTGTCCGCGCTCACGCGGGTGAAGCGTTCGATCACCTTCAGGTTCTCGGACGCGCTCCGAAATCTCTGGAGCGGATGAAAGTTCGTCGTCTCGACGACGAGCGTATCGCCTTCCCACCGTCCGATCGAATCGCCCATCCAGGGGCGGAGGTGTGGCGGGAGACGTTCACCCCCGATCCGGATGATCCTGATATCGTGCACCATCTCGACGAGGATCATGACGTGATCCCTCGTTTGCACGATCTGATAATTGTTGTTGTAGAAGTAGTTGGGCAGCATGGGCGGTCCGGCGTTCGAGCCGAACGACATGATGCAGCGCTCTCCGAGCGGACGGAGCTCCGGGTGGTCGTACTGGCCCCGGCCGCGCAGTTCGGCGGCGCGCGCCGCGTTCCGCTGACGCGCCTCCTCGGTGAGCGCCGGAACCTTGCCGTCAGCCGGATCCACGATGAGCGAGCTTCTCCACTCGCCGTTGACGACCGCGACGCGGTCGCCGGGATCCAGCCAGAAATTGTTGTAGCCGCCGACATTGCCGGCCGCGCCGGTCGATCCGTCGCCACCTTTCGGCGGCGCCGGCCGGTTCGGATCGCTCGGCTGGTCGAGGCGCTTGGCCCGATCCTCGACGCCCTTCTCGAGCCGATCGACCTCGTCCCTGGTCAGCGTCACGCGCGATCCATCGGGACGCTCGAGCGGCGTGATCGTCCCGTTGGTCCACGTGCCCTGGAGATCCGGATGACCGGCGGGCGTACGTGGTGCGGTCCACGGCTTTGATCTCGCCGCCGCTTTTGCAGGCGCCGACCCGGGAGCCTGCGCGGTCGCCGTGATGACTCCGGCCAGGGTCGCCAGAATGGCGATCGCACATGCCGAACCGGACCGCAGATTCATATCCGCGGTCCTACTTGACCGGTTCTTTGCGAAGGTGGCCATACATGAGCTCTTCGACGAATTCGACGCACTTGAACTGGCCGAGCCGTGCATCCTTGTTGACGTGACGGTAGAGTGGCATGGCGATCTTCCACGGCCGCGAGAAGACCTTCGGATCGTCGATCGTCGCTTCGTACTGAATATGATCCGGGCCGGTCATCGTGTAGCGCTCCGTGACCTTGAGCGCTTCGCTGTGGTGATTGCCGGCGCGATCGAACCAGCTCTGATCGTTGAATCCGCTGGTCTCGACGACGAACGTGCTTCCGTCCCATCTCCCGACCGACTGCCCCATCCACGAATCGACCTGCGGCGGACCGGGATCCTTCAGATAAATGTTCCGGACGGCGCCGGCATATTCGTGCGCGATGACGAACGCCTTGTCGCTCTGAAAGATCTGAAACGGAAACGGCATGTATGTCGCGCGCGGAACTCCCGGCAGATAGCATTTGATCTCGGGGTCGCGCGTCAGCCAGCCGTCCTGATTCTCTTTCTTCTTCGCGAGGCCTTCTGGCGTGTAGGGTATGGCGCCGCCAACGACCACGCCCACTCCGGCAGGAACGGAGCCGACGGCTCCCAATGCGACGACCTCCCTGGCGGGCACGGGGATCAACGGACCAGGGCGCATCGCGAGGGCCGGCCGCGCCAGATGCGCCTCGATGTCGTAGTTGGCCGTATTGAGCGCCTGCCAGATGCCGTTCAGATTCGGCCTGCCGTCCGACGCCCGTGGAATGCGGGATGCGGGAGCCTGCCCCTCGGTTGGCGTCGCGGCGTAAAATGCGGCCGCGGTCACCGCCGCACCGGCAAGCGCAACCAGGAGATCTCGAAGCTTATTGCGCATCAAACGATCCGGTCTGGACGTATCTGGACGTGGTGATTCTTGTACCTTCGATGGAGGCTGTCAAGGTCGCCTGGCAGAGAACAAGCCCCGCAGTCCGACGTCCGGCAGGACGCGGGAATCACCGACATCGAAGTTCTGGCTGGTCTAGCGTGTGGCTCCGCTCAACGGACCACGACCTGCGGGCGGGCGGCGATGATTACTGGTGAGCTCCGGCAGGCGGAAGGAAACGGGAGGGCTCTGGCACTAGTAGGCGATCCGCGCTGGGACTCGTTCGCGCCGTTGGCACGACGCCGCGGATCGCAGAGGTAGTGCGCTGACTTTGTGTTTCTGCCACGTCGCCCGGTCTCGAGTTTGCTGATACCGCCCGCGCGCGTAGAATCACGCGCATGAACCGCCGAACATTTCTCCAAACCGCTCTCGCCGCCGGGTTGCCTGTCGCGCTGCCAGCGCGCCAGACGACCCAACCGCCACAGTCGCTGCAGCAGTTTGATGCTCACGAACCGCTCGTGATCGAGCGGCCGCACAGCGGCAAGCCGCGGGAAGGTCAGGTGGTCGTGGCCATCCAACCGCACTCCGACGATATACCGCTCTTTGCCGCGGGGACCGTCTTCAAGCTGATGGACGAGGGAGCCAAGGGGTATCTGATTCGCGTGACCAACGACGATATGGCTGGGCCTGGTTCGTACGCCGAGACGGTCTCGGCGAATGCGCGCGACATGATGGCCATCTCCAAGGTGCTTGGCGTGGAGCGCACGTTCGATCTCAACTACAACAATCACATGATGGACAACATCGCGCGGTCGGAACTGCGCGCTCGCTTCATCTTCCTGTTCCGCCTGCTGAAGGCGGACATCGTGGTCACATACGATCCGTGGGGGGAGTACCAAGAGAACCCCGATCACTACGTCACGAGCGCTTGTGTCGAGGCGGCGGCGTGGATGGCCGGCGGCGCCAAGGACTACCCCGAGCATTTCGCCGCCGGATTGTCGCCGTACTCGGTCAAGGAAAAGTATTACTTCGCGCGGTTCCAGCAGCGTGTGAACCGCGTCGTGGACATTGCTCCCTGGGTCGAGCGCAAGATCGATCTGAACCTGGAGAACAAAGCACAGGGCCCGGCCGGGGAGAACGGCCAGCGTTTACGCGCACGTCTGGATGCACAGGGCCAGCGCTTGCCGCTCCTTGGCTCGGACGACGCGTCCGCGAATCGCAACTACATTCGGGAGTTCGTCCTGCAGCAGGATCGGATCACTGGCCAGCGCCACGGGCTCACCTATGCCGAACGGTTCCACTACATCGGTCCTTCGCAGAATCACGTGGAGGAATACATTCGAAAGAACGCCATCTCGCGGTAGCCAATCAACCTTGTAGGAACAGATTGACGCCACGCAGCGACGACGATAACGTCGTCAGCCTGCCGTCGTGACCGGCATACGATTCGCCTTCCCCGATGCGATTCAGCGCCCCCGATTGAGGCTGCCGAGAGCAGATGGGAGAAGGTGATGCCGAGGCAAAGCGTTGAAAACAGACTCGAAAGGCTCGAGCGGCGCGTGACCGGGATCGAACAGCTCCCCGCTCGCATGGACCGGTTGGAGTCGCAGATTGTGCAACTTCGGGCCGAGATGCACGATGAATTTTCTGCCATCCGTCAGGAGATTCAAACCGGCGACGAAGCGGTCCTGCGCAGCCTGCGCGAGGAGATTCGCGCCGGAGATGAAGAGACGCGTCGCGTCCTGCGCGAAGAGTTCCAGAGCGGAAATGTGATGATCGTCACGGCCCTGACGGAGCAGATCGAGGATGCCCGACGAGAAAATCGGGTGCTCTTCGAGGAGACCCTGGCCCGCATCGCCAATATCCAAGAGAGACCAAGCGCCACGCGGCGCACGAAGAAACGCTGATTCCGGGAGGAGACGGCGAAGTGCGCGACGAGAATTTGAGCGCTTTTCGAGAGGCGATCCGCGCGGACTATGCGGCCACCGCCTCAAATAGTCGAACCTTTACTAACTGCTTCACGCTCGATCGCCGCCGCCGGGTTAGCATGGGCTCATGCGCACCGTATTCAGAGTGATCCTGGCCTGCTCGGCGCTTGCCGTGTTCGCGCCGACGCGCCTCCCCGCACAGCAGCCGGCCCAGAACGAAACCGAACGCCTGAACCAGTGGTTCGCGGCGCGGTGGCAGGAGCAGCTCGAATTCAGCCCGATTCAGAAGACGTTCCTCGGGATCAACGACGAGGACTACGGCGAGATCGACGACTTCTCCGAACGCGGCCAGGATACGCAGCTCGCGTGGGTTCGCAAGGCGGCCACTGAGATGCAGCGGATGTTCGAGTACAGCCGCCTCACACCGGAAGCCAAGCTGTCGTTCGACATCTGGAACTACCAGCTGGAGCGGGCGGAGGCCGGAGTGCCGTACCGGCGCCGGGCTTATGTGTTCACCCAGATGCAGGGCCCGCAGGCGTTCCTGCCGCAGTTCCTCATTGCCTTCCACAAGGTCGAGCAGCCAAAGGATATGGAGGCCTATATCGCGCGCATCGGCGGTGTGGCGCGCGCCATCGATCAGCTGCTCGTGCGCGCCAAAGCGGCGGCCGCGGAAGGCGTGCGTCCGCCCCGGTTCGCCTACGAGGGCGTCCTGTCGCAGGCCCGCGGACTGGTCACGGGCACGCCCTTTCAGGGCAGCGGCGAGTCTCCTGTCTGGACGGACGCGAAGTCCGAGATCGACGCGCTGCTGAAGGCCGGCAAGATCGACGAGAAGAGCGCGGAACAGCTGCGCGCGTCGGCGCGCAGCGCGCTCGTCGAGAAGTTCGGGCCGGCCTACGACGCGCTGATCGCCTGGTTCGAGCAGGACGTCAAGAACACCGACGCCGAGGCGAGAGGAGTCGGGGCTTTGCCGCAAGGGACCGACTTCTACAAGGACCGCCTGGTGGCATCGACCACCACGGCCATGACCGCCGACCAGATCCACGAGTTCGGCCTCGAAGAAATCGCGCGCATCCACGGCGAGATGGAAGCGGTCAAACAGAAGGTCGGATTCAAGGGCACGCTGCAGGAGTTCTTCACCTTCATGCGTACCGACCCGCAGTTCTCGCTCCCGAACACGGACGAGGGGCGCGAGCGCTACCTGCAGGCGGCGCGCGATCACCTCAGCGTCATCAAGGCGCGGCTGCCGGAGTACTTCGGGATCCTCCCGAAAGCTGATCTCACCGTGAAACGCGTCGAGCCGTTCCGCGAACAGCCGGGCGCGGCGCAGCACTACTTTCCCGGCACGCCCGATGGCTCACGCCCAGGCGTTTATTACGCGCACCTCTCGGATATGAAGGCCATGCCGACGCACGAGCTCGAGGTCATTGCCTATCATGAGGGCAACCCGGGTCATCACATGCAGATTGCGATCGCGCAGGAGCTCACCGGCGTGCCGACGTTCCGCACGCAGGCGGGTTTCACCGCGTATTCCGAGGGGTGGGGGCTCTACGCCGAGCGCCTGGCGAAGGAGATGGGGGCCTACAAGGACCCGTACTCTGAGTTCGGCAGGCTTTCGAGTGAGATCTGGCGGGCGATCAGGCTCGTGCTCGACACCGGCATTCACGCGAGGAGTTGGAGCGAAAAGCAGGCGGTCGATTACTTCGTCGCCAACTCACCCGCCGCGGAGGGCGCAATCCGGTCCGAAGTGCGGCGGTACTTCGTCATTCCCGGTCAGGCAACGGCCTACAAGATCGGCATGCAGAAGATTCTGGACCTGCGCGCCCACGCACAGAAGGCGCTCGGCGCCAGGTTCGACATCAGGGGATTCCACGATACCGTGCTCGGCGGCGGCGCGATGCCGCTCGAACTGCTCGAGCGGCGCGTCACCACCTGGATCGATCAGAAAAGGTGATCGGGGATGTTGGTGATGATCGCGTAGCCGGCCTTCTTCTTCGGAAACCCTTTGAACGTGCACTTGAAGCCGCGGTTCGATCCGCCGTGGCTGAACTGCTCGTCGTCTGTCCCCTGCCCGGAGACCGGCATGCCGAGCGAGTCGCTGATCAGCGCCTGATACCGGGTGTCGTCGATCAGCGCCTGCGACCCGATGACGCCACCCTGGTTGATGGCGATGACGAACCTGGCCAGGTCACTTGCCGTGGTGTAGAGGCCGGCGGCGGCGCTTTCCGGGTGGCGGCGCCGTTTGCCGGGGGTGACCTCGCCGCTGTCCCAGTGACCGGAGGCCGGCGCGAGGCCCCCCTCCTTCCGCTCAGCGGCGAGCGGCTTTTTTCTCGGGACCTGACACTTCGGTGGCTTCGTCTCGCGTCCATTCGAGCAGCTCGCCCGGCTGGCAGTCCAGTTGCCTGCACAACGCCTCGAGCGTGGAAAAGCGGATGGCGCGAGCCTTGTTCGTCTTCAGCACCGACAGGTTCGCGATCGTGATCCCGATGCGATCGGCGAGATCCGTCAGCGTCAGCCGGCGGTCGAGGAGCATGTGATCGAGCTTGATGCGGATGGGCATTCGGCCTCAGATCGTGAGCGACTGGTCCTCGTCGAGGCGAGTGCCGGCCCTGAAGACTTCGGCGATCACCAGGATGATCAAGCCATGGATGATCGCGAAGGCGTTGATACTCGGCCAGCTGTCGAAGCTCAGACCGTCAGCGGCGAAATGCGAGCGGGCATAAGCGTTGCCGACGAAGAGCACGATGGACCTGGCGATCTCTCCGAGGATCACCGCATACGCGATCCAACGGATGCGCGCGGCGTTGGCGGGCACGAACGGGCGGCCATCACGAAGCGTGCGGAAGACTGCCCGGAGCTGGGTCAACACCCACAGCCCGACCGCCATGGCCATGGCGGCCAACAACGCGGTCGTCGCCAGGAAGGTTCCGCTCGGTGGAGGAAACCGGAGCGTTCCCGATCCCTCGACATCGGGGAGATCAGCTTTCGCGATGCCGGACGCCGGCGCGATTGGACGAAGCGCTCCGGTAACCACGCGGAACGAGACCGGGATGCTCATCTCCGTATTCGAAAGGTCGGTGAAGAGCGGAATCACCGCCAGGCCCAGCATCAGCACGAGTGAGATGGCCACGACGTACCAGCCGACGTTGATGAGCGCGGCCAGGAACGACGACACGGAACGCTTCCCTATCGCCTGCATGTTTCGACCTCCAGTTTATCGTTTTACGATAAATATAGGCCGACATACAACATAAATTTATCGACTAGCGATATCAGCCCTGCGTGGGATTTTGCTGGACGGTTCAGTCGGTGATAGATCAGACGTTCCAGCATCAGAGTTTTCGGCATTTGCCTGGACATCGGGCGGAAGCACGCGGGATCGATGGTCGGGCTGACGAACACGTCGGCGGTCGCGCCGGCGACGCGATCATCGAAACTTCGATCGAAGCGTGCGTGCTAGCGAGGCCGCAGCGCGGTTGAGTCGATCATCGAAGCTCGAGAAACGGGCCTCCCCGCCGCCAACGCCTCGGAGCATCTCGGCGAAGGAGGCCAGGTGGATGCTGTCGAAGCCTCGCAGCCGATATCTCTCGGCGAGGTCGCCCGCCTCCTGGCAGATCGCTGCCGTGACCTCGATGGTGACGTAGGTAGGCCAGTCTGCCTCAAAGTCTCGCTTGACTCTCATGAAGTCTGCGGGGCGCAGCGTGCGATCGCGACGGCGGCGCGCGAACGCTGCGCGCACTTCCGGATAGGCAAGGAGCGATGTGGTCACGAGTCTCGCCTCGCTCACGAGCGCTCGGACGTCGCCGCTGCCAGCCTCGGTCACATACACCTTCACCAGGCTGCTTGTGTCGAGGTACAGAATCACCGTCGATCGTCGAGCACGGTGTCTGCCATCGTCCGTCCGCCCGCCAGGGTCACGCGCCGCGAGGCTCCCTTGGGTTTTCCTCCCGACCATCGCGCCCGGCCTTCCGCCACCATTCTTCGCCCCCACTCGATTTCGGGCGGTGTGTCAGGCACGTCCACCGGGATGATTGTGGCAATGGTGCGTCCATGCTCCGTGATTAGCAGCTTGGCCCCGGCGCGAACCCGTTTCAAGTGTCGGCTCAAATGTGTCTTCAGCTCGCGAATGCCCACTGTGTCCATGGTAGCCTCTCGACAGCGTGACTACAAAATAACATGATTGTGGTCTCACGGGTCCGAGGCGAGCGTCTCGATCACGTGATCGGAGGGCAGCCTCGCTGGTCACGAGCCTCACGCTGTGACCAACCTCGATCAACACCTTTTGCCGAGGAGGCCCTGGCCCGCATCGTCAATATCCAACAGGGACTAAGCGCCACGCGGCGCACGAAGAAACGCTGATTCCGGGAGGAGACGCCGAAGTGCGCTTCTCGGGACCCGCCGGGGCGAACAGCGTCGCAGGGGAGTTGGCGATGGCCCTCAAACCGTACCGCTCAAATAGTCGAACCGTCCTGCCTCCAGTGCCGACCATGCTGGGCGACGACAACGGCTTTTCGAGATCCGCATGGCGGCCGCAACCATGCAACCGGTGAGGCTCATCCGGATAAGTCCCCGCTCCATCGACTCGCGCGCAGCGCAGCGCCCCTACCTCGACAGCAGCGGCGATTCACCTCGTCCGGTTGACCCTCACCCTCCGGCGCAAGGCGCAGCGGTCGGGTATCATCGCGGCGGTGCCGAGCATCCGGGAGCTGCAGGTCATGCCCCACGATGTGTTCGTCAGCTACTCATCCGGCGACAAACCCACCGCAGACGCCGTGTGCGCGACCCTGGAACGCGAAGGCATCCGCTGCTGGATGGCTCCCCGCGACATCCTCCCCGGCGTCGACTGGGGCGGCGCGATCGTCGATGCCATCAACGCCAGCACGGTGATGGTCCTCGTCTACTCGGCCAGGGCGAACGACTCGCCGCAGATCAAGCGCGAAGTCGAGCGCGCGGTGCACCGCGGCCTGCCGATCATTCCTTTCCGCATCGAAGACGTCCCGATGTCGAAGACGCTCGAGTACTTCATGAGCATGCCTCACTGGCTCGATGCGCTCACCCCTCCGCTCCAGGATCATCTCGACCGGCTTGCGGAAACGACGCGGCTGATCCTCGAGCGAGCCGGCCCTGTCTTGCCGCCGCCTCCCCGCGGATCGGCGACGGAATCGCCGCCGGTGGTGCAGCCCCTGACGACATCACGCGGCATTGCCAGGGAGATCGGGCGCTGGGCGATCGGAGGGACTGAATCTCCGACGCTGGCCGCGGTGTTCGTGCCCGGCTCGGACCGTATCGCGAACGCCGCGCTCATCGCCGCGTCCGTCGTCGCCATTGCGATCCTCGCCCAGATGCACGTGGGTCCGATCTGGCTCCAGCCGCTCGCGGTGCTCGTGACAGGCGCCGCGCTGGGCAGTCGGCGAGGTGCGCTGGCCGCGGCAATCTACGTCGGCCTCGGGATTCTTGGACTTCCGGTATTCGCCCGCGGCGTCAGCGCCTGGACGAGCGTGAACCACTCCGCACCATACGTGCGCTATGGCCTTGGCTATCTGGCGGGTCTGATCGCGGCGGCGTTCGCCGTCGGCTGGCTGAGCGAGCGGCGAGCCTGGGACCGGCATCGCGCGAACGCCGCGCGCCTGGCGCTCGCCGGGATCGCGCTCTTCTATCTTCCCGGCGTCCTCTGGATCGAGACTGCGGCGCTGCTCATGCGGGAGCCGCGCGCGCCGGCAGGCGTCCTGCCGTCGATCTCGATGCTCGTGATCACGGCGGCGGTCCTCACGTATGGTTTGCCGCGTGCATGGGTTGCGGCCCTCTCGCTGCATCGACGATCCGAGTCCCCGAGCGCGGCCGTGCCCGCTCAGACGGCGCCGACGGAAACCACCCACACCCGCCGCCCGCCGCAGTGAACGCGCGCGCGGCGGCATCGCACCGATCCTTAGAGCAGGCTGCCGTCTCCTCGAAGCACGCCGAAGAGGGTTCACCCTCGAAAAGGAGCGCGGCGGCCAGGTGATCGTCCGTGCGCTGAAAGCTATCGTGGCCGACCTGGCCTCCAGTTCACCAGGACGTGAAAGCCCGGCGGCGCGGTCGTTCTATTCGCCGGCTTCATCATCAGGAATCGACCGTCGGCCGCCACGTCGTATGTGGAGGCCACAAGCGGACGGTGCGGGTGTGGGCTCTCGAAGAGTGGGACAGCTGTCGAGAAGTCCAGCACCGGCCCCGGTGCGAAACGGACAGCCATCATCTGTCGGCCGGCCACGTAGAACAGCTCGCGTCCATCCTTCGACCACACAGGATCGGATCCGCCATTTGGGGAGATGCGCTCGGGCTTGCCGGGGCCGGGGACGGACCGGATCCATACTTCCATGCGGCCTGTCGAATTCGACGTGTAGGCCAGCCAGCGGCCGTCGGGGGAAAGCGACGCGCCGGCGATCCCTTCGACGAATTGCGTATTGACGATCGGCGAGGGTTGCCCCTGGCCCCCGACAGCGAGGGCGACAATGTCCCAGCCTGTCGGCGAATATGTGCCGACAGCAGCGATGAGCACATCGCCTGCCGCGGACCATCCAATGGGGTGGTAGTGCCCCGGCGGCGAGACAACCCTGGGAGTGTCGCCCGTCCCGTCAGCGGCAATTGACAATAGCTGCAAGGGCATTTCCTGGCTCTGGTACACCAGCCGGCTGCCGTCTGGCGTCCACAGCAGTGTGTCGGACATACCGTCTGTGGTCAGCTTGACGGGGGGCCTCCCGAACAGGTCGTAGACCCACAGGCTGCCGTTAACGGTCAGCGCCAGCTTGCGGCCGTCGGGAGAGAATCGCAGATTGCTTGCGTTTTCGAGCGGGTCCGGTACGAGCGCCCCCAGCTCGCGGCCGTTTCGATCGAGCCAGACGAGGTTCGCGTACGCTGACTCCTGCTGACGATAGGCGAGCACGCCTGTCTCCGACACCGACACATGGCCGTATCTCGGTCCCGGCACGCCATTGAGCGCGACGCGATCCGCGACTGGCACCGCCTCGCCGCTCAATTTGAGCGTCGCGTGATCGAACGCCTGTGCCAGCAGCGTGGCCCCTCGCAGAAAGAGCAGGAACCCTGGATCGCCCGCCGCTGAGGGAACGAAGATGGGCCCCGATCGCGTCGGCACCACCGGTGTAAGGTCCTGCGCCTCTGGCTTCACGTCCAACGAACCGGCGTAGATGCCGCTCGCATCGGTCGTCGGAGATGCCCTCAGGTACAGGAACCTGCGGCCGCCGGGGAGGAATACCGGGAGGAAGTGCCCGATCTCACCGCGCGCGTCGTCCACGGTCGTCACGGGCTCCGGTACACCTCCTTGCGCCGATATGCGCATCAACCCGCGGGGCCCGCTGAACAGGATCACATCGTCCTTGCTCCAGGCACCCATGCCGCCTAGTGCCGCACGTTCCACGAGTCTGTGCTGCGCCCCCGTCGCGACGTCTATCTTCATCAGATAGGCGTCGGCCTGAAACCCGATCGATCTGCTGTCCGGCGACCATACCGGCGGACCAGCCATCCCTTTCTGCGGCTCGAACAGACGACGTGTTTCTCCGGTCTCGAACGAATGCAGCCACAAGCTCGCCACCGAGACACCGTCGCGACGCGAGGCGACGAACACAGCGCTGCGGCCATCCGGCGAGACGACTGGAACGTCGGGCGTCATGTCAGGGGGCGCCGCAACCTCGAAGCGCAGCGTCGGCGAATCCGGAACGGACCCGCGTGACGGGATCATGACCGCCGCAAGCGCCAGGAGCAGCGCGACGACCGCGGCCCCAGGCCATAGCCATCGGACCGCGACTCGGGAGCGCGCTTCCTTGCCTGGATCATCGAGGAGGAGGCGGGCATCGGCGATCGCGTGCAGCCGTCGGCCGGGATCCTTCTGCAGGCAGGCGCGAAGCAGTCGTCGCTCGCGCTCGGGCACGCGATTCCAGTCGGGATCGTCCTTGATGACGGCGGCCAGCGTGTCGGTCGTCGTATCTCCCGTGAACGGCCGGCGTCCGGTGAGCATCTCGTACAGCACGACCCCGAACGCCCAGATGTCGGTCCGATGGTCGAGAGGCTCACCTCGCGCCTGCTCGGGGCTCATATACGCAGGCGTACCGAGCACGACGCCCGCCCTCGTTGCGCCAGGGGCTGCCAATCGAGTAGTTAGTCCGACGTCAGCGGTCGCCGCTGCCTCGAGTGCCTTCGCCAGTCCGAAGTCGAGGACCTTGACCGTGCCTGCCGGCGTGACCTTGATGTTGGCCGGCTTGAGATCGCGGTGGATGATGCCGTTCTGGTGAGCTGCCTGGAGGGCACTGGCAATCTGGTCGGCAATTGAAAGGGCGGATTCTTCGTTCAGCGGACCATCCCGCAGGCGATCCGCCAGCGTCTGTCCTTCCACCAGTTCCATGACGAGACCCGACATGCCGTCGGCTTCCTCGAACTCGTGGATCGCCGCGATGTGCGGGTGATTCAGCGCCGCCAGCAGGCGGGCCTCGCGCGTCAATCGCGCAAGCCGGTCGGGGTCGGAGGAGACATCGCTGGAGAGCATCTTCACCGCGACGTCGCGATCCAGTCGCGTGTCGCGCGCGCGATAGACCTCGCCCATGCCGCCTGCGCCGAGGAGATCCTGAAGAACGTACGGACCGAACTGTCGGCCCGTTGGGGATGCGCGCGGCGAAGCCTTTTCCGGTTCGGGTGCCATGAACTACGCGCCGGAGACGTGGAGGCGAAATTATAGCGTCGTGACGCGCGCGTTACCGACGTCCTTCATGTTACTGACGAGCTGTGGGCTGGAGGCTGCGCGACGCCCAGGTAGGACTGAGCGAACAAATCGTCTCGCTGACCGCACTATTAACTTGACCGGGGCTCTGCCCCGGACCCCGGCTCGGTCGCTTGCGGGGGCCCCACGCCCCGCGCCGCTCCCTCGCGGGCGCGCCGTGCGCGCCGCCGTTATGCGGCAACGAGAACAGAATTCTCGTCAGGCGCCGCATAACGGTTTAGTGTGGTGTTTTGGCCGGGACTCTCCATGCTGGACGGACCACGCGACATGACCGATCGCGAACTCGTTGAATTGGCGCGGCACGGGGATGTGGCTGCCGTTGGCGAGCTCTTCTTGCGCTACTGGCGGGCGGCGCGCGCCGCCGCGTTCGGGGTGACGGGGGATTTTGCCTCGGCAGAGGATGCGGCCGCGGAAGCGTTCACCCACGCCTTGACCGGGCTCACCTCGCTTCGCGATCCCGACCGGTTCGGCGCGTGGCTGCGGACGATCGTGGTGCGCAAGGCGCGGCTTCGAATCGAGAGCCGATTCGCCCCGCTGGATGCCTCGGCCGAATGTCATCCCGATCAGCGCGAACCACCGGACGCCACGCTGGAGCGCCGCGAGTTGGCCATCGTCATTCAGCAAGCGATCCGTGACCTGCCTGAACCCTTGCGTGAAGCCATCGCGCTCTTCTATTTCGAGGGCTACGACTCCGATGCCGCCGCACAGTTTCTCGAGATTCCACACGGCACGCTGCGCCGCCGCCTTCACGATGGCCGGACGCAATTACGCCGCATCGTGCAGCAGCTGCTGGGCCGGAGCAAGCCAGTGAACGACGATCGACACCAGCAACTCGAACGGCTGACTCGACTGGTAGATGATGGCGAGGTTTACCGAGCCATCAGGGAGGGGCTGGCGCTTCGGCCGCCGCCAGCCAAGTTGATCGATCTTCTCGCTCGACGTCACGCGGTCGGGTCGAGCTCCGCGGGAGGCACCGACGATCTCGAGAGGACCGCCGAGTTCTTCCGCACGACGGCCGCCAGGCTGCTCCAACCCTCCGGGCGGACGCTGGATCCGCGTCATCCGGTCGGATCGGTGGCAAAAGCGATACGTGACGCATTGCCGGACTTCGAGCAGTGGCACCTCGATGCCGCTGATGCCGCGGTTCGCTTTGTCACGCAGACGGGTGAATATCGCGATCGGCTTCGGATCGTCTTGCCGCCAGGGTTTGCCGAAGGGCATCCAGGCGCGTTCGTGCGGGCGACACGCGCATGGGTCGTTATGGTCGACGACGGGGCGTTGCGGACCGTCTACGAACAGATGGAAGCGAGTCCGGACGCAGCGGCGTTTCGTGCGGCGCAGCAGCAGAGTCGCATGAGCGATGTCCTCGAATTGACCTGGATGATCACGGGCGTCCTCGAGCTGCGGTCGGTCCAGCAGATGCTCGAGAAGGTGAGTGTTGCCGTGTTACCCGGATCCCGCGTGAAATTCTCGGGCTACGACGAGCCGCGCTACCGCGCGGCCCTGCAGCTGCATCTTGGTGACCTGCCCGCTCGGGCAGCGTGCGGCGGAGTACTCGCCGACTGGCCAGGCCGCCCGGCCGGCGTCGATGCTGCCCACCTGCGGCTCTTTCTGGAGCCGTGGGCCACGGTCCAATCGGGCCAGCGCGTGGAGTTCCAGCAGGAAGCGTGGTGAAACGCCTGAAGAACGCATCTGCGACAACTTCCAACTCCCAACCTCCAACTTCCAAGGCGCTCTGAGCCGGCCGGAATACTTTGGGAATTGGGAGTTGGTGGTTGGGAGTTGACAAGTCTCTCTCTACGGAGAGTGGACGTGCCTTCGACGGGAACAGACTCGTAGCCGCAGCGTTAAGCTATCGAAGGTCCCGCTCGCACCAGGAGGATCGTATGTCTCGCTCCGGACATTGGGTCGCGCTTCTCGTTGCGCTGTCGGCAGTGGGCGCTGTCGGCAATGGTGCCCCGTCAGCCCAGCCTCGGCAGCCGAACATCGTGATGATCGTCGGCGACGACATGGGGTACGCCGACATCGGCGTGCATGGCAGCAGGGACATTCCGACGCCGAACATCGACGCGCTGGCGAGAGCCGGGATTCGATTCACCGACGGCTACGTCACCGGTCCACACTGCAGCCCGACCAGAGCCGCACTGCTGACAGGCCGCTACCAGCAGCGATTCGGGCATGAGTCGAACTTCGGCGCTGCCGTGCCGAACGCCGGTTTGCCGGCGAGCGAGACGACCATGGCCGATCGGCTCAAGGCGGCGGGATACCGCACCGCGTTGTTCGGCAAGTGGCACCTGGGATTCACCGAGCGGCTGCATCCGATGTCTCGCGGCTTCGACGAGTTTTACGGCTTTCTCGGCGGCGACCACTCCTATTTCGAATCAACGCCGACCGACAAGGATCCGCTCTACGAGGGGCGCACGCCGGTGGCCGCGAGCGGCTACCTGACAGATGTGCTGACCGACCGCGCCGTGGCGTTCATCAGGCGCGAGAAGTCGCGCCCCTTCTTCCTCTATCTCGCCTACAACGCCGTCCATACGCCGATGCAGGCGCCCGAGAAATACCTGGCGAGATTCAAGGGGATCGCCGACGAAGAGCGCCGCAGCTACGCGGCGATGATGTCGGCGATGGACGACGGCATCGGCCGCACACTGGCCGCGCTGCGCGCCGAAGGCCTGGAAGAGAACACGCTCATCTTTTTCTTCAGCGACAACGGCGGTCCGACGATGGCCGGGACGACGATCAACGGAGCGACCAACACGCCGTTGCGCGGATCGAAGCGTCAGACGTGGGAGGGCGGCATTCGCGTGCCCTTCATGATTCGCTGGAAGGGGCGGCTGCCGGAAGGGAAGATCGATTCCCGTCCCGTCGTTCAGTTGGATGTGCTCCCGACCGCGCTTGCGGCCGCGGGTGTCGAGCCGGCCGCCGACTGGAAGCTCGATGGCGTCAACCTGCTCCCATACCTGAGCGGCAAGCAGCAAGGGCCACCCCACGACACGCTGTACTGGAGGATGTTCGCGCATATGGCGATCCGCAAAGGGACGTGGAAGCTGGTGAAGACGATGGAAGGTCCGCTGCTCGTTGCGGACACCGCCAACCCGGATCTGTCCGGCGCGCAGCTGTTCAACCTCGCGAACGATATCGGCGAGCGGCACGATCTTGCGGCGACGCACGCCGGGAAGGTCAAAGAGCTGGCTGCTGACTGGCTCGCCTGGAGCAAGGAGATGGCGAAGCCGTTATGGGCGCCCGGCGCGGGACCCGGGCG